>NZ_CP188192.1:0-5244712 GCF_049949215.1 Chryseobacterium sp. R2ACT005
GAGATACCGCTACACCTGGCCAGTGTGCTATTCTTTCTGATATAAAATTCAATTATACCTATAATAAGGAAGGAAAAGACGTTCAAATGAAAATTCAGGGGATCGTAGAGCCGCAAAATGCAAAGGTTATTACTTTGGATGCTACAACGCTCAATCTTGCTGTAAGAGAGGAAACTCAGGATCCTACTATATTCCAGACAAGAACATATACCTTCAAAAGAATTACTCAATAATAGGATGTACTTCAGGATATAAAACAGATCTCATCTCCGGATGGGATTTTTTTGTTGGGGATAGAATTGCAATTCATCATAAATTAAATTTCCATTTACTTTAAAATCATTATTTTTGTGAATCTTGTTAAAAAGAAAAATAATTCAATATTTTAAAGTCTAACATATAACATATATATAAAGTGTTTTACGATCATCAGCAGATAGAAAAAAAGTGGCAGAAATACTGGGAGGAAAATCAAACCTATAAAACCTCTAATAACACAGATAAACCCAAATTTTACGTACTCGATATGTTTCCGTATCCATCCGGAGCAGGTCTTCACGTAGGTCACCCGCTGGGATATATAGCATCTGATATCTATGCAAGATATAAGAGACATCAGGGGTTTAATGTTCTTCACCCCGTAGGATATGACAGTTTTGGACTTCCTGCTGAGCAGTATGCTATCCAGACAGGGCAGCATCCGGCTGTTACTACAGAACAAAATATTAACAGATACGAAGAGCAGTTAAGAAAAATCGGATTTTCATTTGACTGGAGCAGAGAAGTGAGAACTTCAGACGCCTCTTACTATAAATGGACACAGTGGATCTTTATCCAGCTGTACCACTCATGGTATAATAAAAATACCGACAAGGCAGAATCTATTGATTCCCTGATTCAACACTTTGAAGAAAGAGGAACGGAAGGATTAAATGCCAATCAGAACGACGAATTAAATTTCACAGCAGAAGAATGGAAAATGGCTTCTGATCTTGATAAAGAAGATATCCTGTTAAACTATCGTCTTGCTTACAGAGCAGAAACTACTGTAAACTGGTGTCCTGCGCTAGGAACTGTATTGGCAAACGATGAAGTAAAAGACGGAAAATCTGAAAGAGGAGGGTTTCCTGTTTTCCAAAAGAAAATGATGCAGTGGAGTATGAGAATTTCTGCTTACTCTGAAAGATTATTACAAGGATTAAATACTTTAGACTGGCCGCAGCCTTTGAAAGATTCTCAGGAATACTGGATAGGAAAATCCCAGGGAGCGCAGGTTCAGTTTCAGGTAGAAGACCACGATGAAATCGTTGAGGTATTCACGACAAGACCTGATACTATATTTGGAGCAACTTTTATGGTATTAGCTCCAGAAAATCCTTTAGTAGAAACTATTACTACTGATGCTCAAAAAGTAGAAGTAGATACTTATATTGAAGAAACTTCCAAAAAAACGGAAAGAGACAGAATGTCTGACGTGAAAAACGTGAGTGGAGCTTTCACAGGAAGTTATGCAATCAATCCGTTCAGCAACGAAAAAATGCCAATCTATATTTCAGACTATGTATTGATGGGATATGGAACAGGAGCAGTGATGGCTGTTCCGGCACATGATGAACGTGACCACAGATTTGCAAAGAAATTCAACCTTGAAATTAAAAAAGTTGTAGAAACTGAAGAAGACATTCAGGAAAAATCTTTTGATTCCAAAGACTCCGTTTGTGTAAACTCTGATTTCTTAAACGGATTGAGTTATAATGAGGCAAAGTCAAAAATAATTTCAGAGATCGAAACAAAAGGAATCGGTCATGGAACTACAAATTACAGACAGCGTGATGCTATTTTCTCAAGACAGCGTTATTGGGGAGAACCTGTTCCTATATATTATAAGGATGGGATGCCTTACACGTTGCCGACTTCTGCTTTACCATTACAACTTCCCGAAGTTGAAAAATATTTGCCAACAGAAGACGGAGATCCGCCATTAGGAAATGCAAAAGAATTTGCCTGGGATGAAGCTAACCAAAAAGTAGTTGCTACAAATCTTGTTGATGATAAAACTATTTTCCCGTTAGAATTATCTACAATGCCGGGCTGGGCTGGAAGCTCATGGTATTTCCTTAGATATATGGATTCTCAGAATGACGGAGAATTCTGTGCCAAAGATCTTTCAGACTATTGGGGACAGGTAGATTTATATATAGGAGGAAGCGAACATGCAACAGGCCACCTATTATATTCCCGTTTCTGGAACATGTTCTTAAAAGACAGAGGATATATCAATCATGATGAACCATTCCAGAAATTGATCAACCAGGGGATGATCTTGGGAATGAGTGCATTTGTGTACAGAATTGACGGAACCAACCAATATGTATCTAAAAACTTAGCAAAAGATTATCAGACTCAACAGATCCACGTTGACGTATCCTTATTAAAAGGGACTTCAGACGAATTGGATACTGAAGCTTTCAAAGCCTGGAGACCTGATTATGCTAATGCAGAATTTATCCTGGAAGATGGAAAATACATCACAGATCGTGAAGTAGAAAAAATGTCCAAGTCAAAATACAATGTTGTTAATCCTGATGATATCTGTGAAGAGTATGGCGCTGATGGTTTAAGACTATATGAAATGTTCCTGGGTCCATTAGAACAATCCAAGCCTTGGAATACGCAGGGATTAAGTGGAGTATATGGTTTCCTTAAAAAATTCTGGAATCTGTATTTCAACGAAGATACATTTGAAGTTTCGGAAGAAGAACCTACAAAAGCAGAATATAAAGTTTTGCATACCTTAATAAAGAAGGTGGTATATGATATTGAAAACTTCTCTTTCAATACTTCTGTATCGTCGTTTATGATTGCTGTTAATGAACTTCAGAAAATAAAATGCAATAAGCGCAATATTTTAGAGCCGCTGGCCGTTATCATCTCTCCATATGCTCCTCATATCTGTGAAGAACTATGGAATTTGTTAGGACATGATACGTCTATTGAATTTGAACAGTTCCCGGTATTAAATGAAGATTATCTGGTTGAGGACGAAATTCAGTATCCGGTAAGTGTAAATGGTAAAATGAAGTTCAAAATTTCACTTTCAGCTCAATTATCTGCCAAGGAAGTGGAAGATTTGGTGATTTCGAGTGAGAAAATGCAACAAATTTTGGAAGGCAAAACCCCTAAAAAAATCATTGTAGTCCCTCACCGTATTGTGAATATCGTAATTTAAATAAAATTTAACATTGGGAAATTAAAAAAAATGGGTGTCTTATTTTTTTGATTTTTTAACTCAAATGTTAAATTTGGGAAAAATAAATAAAATATTTAAAAATAATTATTATATCGAAATCGTATTAAAATTTCTTTATCAAAAAAAAGCAAAATGTTTAATTAAGACTCTTGCATTTTAATTAATTTTGCCTTTAATTTACACCCTGTAAAATTTTAAAACAATATAATTTAGTTAAATATGGAAATGAATGTTTCAAAAAATGATGAGCAAGTAGTTGCTAGAAAGGCAGGAGGTTTAAATCCAGCTGTTATTATTCCTATTCTATTTATTATAGGAGTATGTATTTATTTATTCGTTCTTGGGAGCCCAGGAAACTTTAAAGATGCAGATAAACTAGGAAGTGGTTCTGTAGCCTTTTCAAGTGTTGAAGGAAAAGACATTCACCCAGAATCGTTCTTAGGTATTATCTACAAAGGAGGAGTTATCGTACCAATCTTGATTACTTTCATGATTACTGTAATCGTTTTCTCTTTTGAAAGATATTTCGTTCTTGGTAAAGCTGCTGGAAAAGGAAACTTAGACAACTTCGTTGTACAAGTAAGAAGCTTACTAAACCAAAACAAAATTGACGAAGCTATCGAAGAGTGTGACAGACAACAAGGTTCTGTAGGTAACGTAGTAAAAGAAGGTCTTACTACTTACAAAGCACTTTCTCACGATACTACATTAAATAAGGAGCAGAAAATGGTAGCTCTTAACAAAGCTATCGAAGAAGCTACTACTCTTGAGATGCCAATGCTTGAGAAAAACATGATGATCCTTTCTACTCTAGGTACAGTTGCAACGTTAATCGCACTACTTGGAACCGTAATCGGGATGATCAAGGCATTCTTCGCATTAGGTTCAGGAGGTGGTACTCCGGATGCTGCTGCTCTATCTACAGGTATCTCTGAAGCCTTGATCAACACGGCATTAGGTATTGGTACTTCAGCAATCGCTATTATCCTTTATAACTTCTTTACATCTAAAATTGATGGATTAACTTACAAGATCGACGAGATCTCTATGAGTATCCAACAATCTTTCGCTGAATTCAACTAAGAATTAGCAAGATATTTGCATTAGCAATTAAAAGAAGTTTAATTAAAAATATTTTATAATAATGGCGAGAGTCAAACCAAAAAGACATGGAGTAGTTACGGACATGACCGCAATGTGTGACGTTGCGTTCCTACTTCTTACGTTCTTTATCTTGACCACTCAGTTTAAAAAACCTGACGTGGAGCAGATCAAACCGCCATCTTCAATTTCGGAAAAATTGCTTCCTGATGCTAGTTTAATGACTATCAACGCTACTCCGGATGGAAAATTCTATTTCCAGCCAGTGGACAATGCATCAGAAAGACTTGCTCTTTTGGATAAAATGGGACAAAAGTATGGTATTACTTTTGACAACAACCAAAAAGTGGCTTTCCAGAAAGTTCAGGCAATTGGAGTTCCAATGAACCAACTTAAAGGTTACTTGGATATGCCTGCAGATGAGCAGAAAAATTATAGAAGTCCGTCAGGTATTCCTATGGACAGTACAAATAAGCAGTTAATTGACTGGGTAAAAGAAAGTTTAAGTGTTAACCCTGACTACAAGTTAGCCATTAAAGGTGACGTTACAACGCAGTATCCTAAAGTTAAAAGTCTATTTGAGGGTTTAAGAGATATTGATTTTCTTAAATTTTGGTTGATTACATCACAAGAAGGTAAACCTAACGAATAATATCGATAGAAATGGCAGAAGTACAAGTACAAGAAAAAGGCGGCAAGGGCGGCAAGGTCCGTTCCAAGAAGCAAAACACCAGAGTTGATATGACTCCGATGGTGGACTTGGGTTTTCTATTGATTACCTTCTTTATGTTCACAACTACATTCAGTAAACCGAATGTTATGGATTTGGGTCTTCCGGCTAAACCGAAAGATGAAAAACAAAAACCACCTCCAACAGAAATTAAACTTTCTAACTCAATTTCTATCTTATTAGGAAAAAATAATAGAGTATTTTGGCACCAGCAGGATGCAACTTCCTTGAATGACCAGACTCTTATGGAAACTACTCTTGATAGAGAAGGAATTAGAAAAGTAATTCAGCAGGCAAAATCTAGAGCTGCAGATCAAACGAAATTTACCGTGATCATTAAGCCAACTGACGATGCTATATATAAGAACTTTGTTGATATTCTTGACGAAATGGCAATTACCAAAAGTGAGCAGTACGGTGTTACTGATATCAAACCTTGGGAAAAAGCTATTTACGAGAAAAAAGTAGGAGGTGCTGCTGCACCAGCTGCTGCTACAAAGTAATTTAACCATAAAATTGTTATATCTAATCTATGGCAGATGAAAATGTATACGGTCAGAATCTTACTCTAGACGAAATCGTATTTGAAAATAGAAACAAGGAATATGGTGCCTACGATATTAGACATCAGTATCCGAGACTTTTAACAAAGTCTTTTATCATCGGAACAGCATTATTCCTTTTGGCAGCTTTGTCTCCGTTCATCTATCTTACGATTAAAAATCTTACAGCTCCGCCTAAGCAAGAAGTAAAGGCAGATCTAGTAGATATTATCGAAGAAGAACCGATTATCGAGCAGCCTAAGGAAGAAGAACCACCGCCACCTCCTCCTCCAAAAGAAGAAGAGAAAATTGAGGTGATTCAGAACGTAGTTCCTGAGCCTGTAAAAGCTCCGAAAATTGAAACTCCACCACCACCGATTTCTAAGCAGTTGGAAACTACAACTGGTTTGAATAATCAGGAGGGGGTAAAGGCTCCGGCTTATACGCCGCCACCGCCACCACCATCTACAGGTACTAAAGCTAGTACAGCAGAGGTGAAAACAAATAATCCTAACGAGATCTACAAAGATGTTGACCAGTCTGCAGAATATCCTGGAGGTATGGGGGCATTAAGAAAGTTCTTGGGAGATAATTTTGATACTTCTTTAATGGAAGGAGGCGAAGGAACGCTTAAAGCTAAGCTGAAGTTCGTTGTAGAAAAAGACGGAACTGTTTCTGCAGTTACTATTGAAGAGAAATCTCCAAATGGCGACTTTAACAGTGAAGCTGTACGTGTAGTTAAGAAACTTAAAAAATGGACTCCTGCGAAGAGAAACGGGGAGAGCGTTAGATCTTACTATAGTGTACCATTTACTATGAACTTTGAATAAGACTTATTTATTCAAAATATAAATAAAAAGAGAAGCATATGCTTCTCTTTTTATTTTTTTTGGTATTTTTGTTACATGATGTTCAATTGGTTATCCCTGGTTACGGGATTGTTTTATATCGTTTTAGGAATTGTAGTGATTGTCTATAAATTCTTCTTTACTATTTTGGAACCTGCTGTTGCCTATGCACTAGGTGTAGTACTGGTTATTTATGGTATTTTCAGAATTTACAGGGCGATCTCAAGAATTAAAAAATCGAGAAATGAAGAATAGTTTTAAGCTTGCAGTAATTTTTGTTTTGAGCATAATGCTTGCAAGCTGCAAAAAGGAGAAAAATGCTCCTTCCTATCACAAGGGTGATCTTACAATTTTTACTGACGAGTCCTTTCAAAGCGTCACAGAAGCATTAGCTGACGGCTATATGATCAACTACCCTGACACCCACATCAAAGTAGAAATAAAGAAAGAAGACCTAGGACTTCTTGATCTTCTGAAAGGAAGTGCGAAAGCCGTGGTAATGTCCAGAAATCTTACTCCTGAAGAAATAAAAACATATGAAGAAAGAACTGATCTGAAGTTCCTTCCCTCTAAATTTGCTGCAGATGCAGTAGTTTTTGTAGTTCCTAAAGACTCTCCGAAAGAAAGTATTTCCATGGAGGAAATCAATGCTGGACTGATGTCTGATAAAAAAGAATTTATCTTTGATGGAACCAACTCAAGTAATCTGAATTTTGTCGCTGAAAAATTAAAAAAACAGCCAAAAGACCTCCAGTTTTCAATTATCCCGGGAAATCAGAAGATCATAGAGGAATTAGGAAAGTATCCCAATAAAATAGGGGTTGTAGGGCTTAATACTTTTAGCCGTCCTTATGATAAAACTTCTGAAAAACTGAGAGAAATGGTTAAAATCCTCCCTGTTGTAGAAAAGGGAAAACTCTATAATGCAGATTTTAAAGGGCTAAGTACAATGGAATATCCCTTTACAAGAGTTCTTTATTTCTTGATTAATGAAGGTAATTTTAATATTGCCAATGGATTTATAAGATTTTCATGTACTCATTTAGGTCAAAAAATTGTTCAGAAAGAAGGTCTGCAGCCTTATAATATTTATAAGAGAGAAGTTCAGATGCGTTAAAAAATATTAAATTCACAATTTAGCCTTGTTAAAAATATTGATTTGGTCTGAAAATTGTGTAGAATATAACTCAATTATTAGAAAATATAAAATGAAAGATATAATGAATATGAATGTAAAGAAGATTGCTTTTGGAGCAGCCGTGGTATTTTTTACCGGTTTTGCCTCTGCACAAACATTGCAGGATGGTATCAACAGTATAGACAGTGATAAATTTGCTCAGGCAAAAACGAATTTCACTGAAATGATCGCTAAAGAGCCTACAGCTGAAAACTACTTCTATTTGGGAAATACTTTCTTAAGACAGGGAGAACCAGATTATGCTAAAGCAACTGAAAGCTTCAACAAAGGATTAGCTGCTGATGCAAAAAGCTATCTTAACAAAATCGGTTTAGCTGCTGTTAAATTAGGTAAAGGCGATAAAAACGCTGTTGCTGAAATTCAGAAAGTAGTGACTGATTCTAGAGAAAAGGATGCTGAAGTTCTGTTCAGAGCTGCAGAAGCTTTAACTTTATTTGAAAAGAACAGTTCACCTGATCTTGCTATCCAGTTCTTGACTAAAGCGATTGAAAAAGCTGAGAAAAAAGGTGTTCCTGCACATTATTATTATACATTAGGAGATGCTTACAGATTAAAAAGAATGCCAGGAGAGGCTATGTCTGCTTATGATAAAGCATTACCTACTGCTAAAAATAAAGCTTCCGTTTATACAAGAATGGCAACTTTATGGATGGCTGCACAAGTTTGGAAAAATGCAAAAGAAAGTATTGATAAAGCAATTGCTGTAGATCCTACTTACGCTCCTGCATACAAAGCATTGGCTGGTTATGACATCAGATATCAGCAGAATGCAAAGGCTACACAAGACCTTATCAACTATACAAAATACGCTGACGAAGATCCGTATACTCAGTTAGAAATTGCAAAATTATATTTCACAAACGAAGACTATGCAAATTCTAAAACAGTTTTGGATAAAATTTTTGACAAAATCGAAGATCCTATTAAGTTTAAATTAAGAGCTTATCAGGCATACGCAGATAAAAACTATGCAGATGCTAAGCAGAACATGGATACTTTCGCTTCTCAAGCTGAGAAAACTAGAATACAGCCTGCTGACCAAGGTTTACAAGGGCTTATTGCTGCAGGTTTAGCAAAAGATGAAAAAGATGCTGCTAAAAAATCAGCTTTAATGACGGAATCTCAGCAGAAAGTTGCTATCGCAAAAGCTGCTAAAGATGAAACAATGAAGTGGGATCTTGAGCTAGCTAACATCGCTGGAGGTGGAGGTGCTTCTCAGGCAGATGTTGATAAAGGGCCTACTAACCCTGCCATTGAAGCATTGAAAAAGCAGGTTGCAGCTAATGCTCAGGATTCTGATGCATTATTCAAGTTGGCAACAGCATATCAAGATGTTAAAAACTGGAATGGGGCTATCCTTACATGGCAAAAAATGTCAGCTCTTCTTCCTGATTGGGCTCCTGCTTACTACAGCCAGGGATATTCTTACCAACAGGCTGGAAACAATGATGCAGCAAAAATAGCTTACGAAAAATTCATCAGTACAGTAAAACCTGCTGATCAGGAAGCAAACAAGCAGACTCTTGCTTATGCTTACTTTGCAGTAGCTTATATGAGCAAAGATTCTGATGCTGCAAAAGCAAAAGATTATGTAGCTAAATCTTTACAGTTAGATCCTACTTACCAGGATGCTGTAAAATTAAATGCAGAGATCAATAAGTAATTTAAAATTTAAATTATAGATATAAAAACTTCCCATTCGTAATGTTTGGGAAGTTTTTATTTTAAACTTATCTTTGATTATATGAAAACTGATATACTTGCTTTTGGAGCACATCCTGACGATGTAGAGCTAGGATGTGGCGGAACTATTGCTAAAATGGTTTCAGAGGGTAAAAAATGTGTAGTTGTAGATCTTACCAGAGGAGAACTCGGAACAAGAGGTACAGATGAAACAAGAAAGGCCGAGGCGGCAGATGCTGCTAAAATTTTGGGACTTTCAGCAAGAGAAAATCTTGGAATGAAAGATGGCTTTCTGGTAAACTCTGAAGAATACCAAATGAGGATCGTAAAAATGATTCGCAAATACCGCCCGGAAATCGTATTAGCCAATGCTATTGATGATAGACATCCGGATCATGCAAAAGGAGCGAAATTAGTGTCGGATGCGTGCTTTTTGTCCGGACTGAGAAAAATAGAAACTGTAGAAGAAGGAGAAAATCAGGAGGTGTGGAGACCTAAGCACGTTTTTCATTATATTCAATGGAAAGATATCAAACCGGAGTTCGTTATTGACATTTCAGAATTTCTGGATACAAAAATTGCATCTTGTATGGCTTATAAAACTCAATTTTATGACCCTGCTTCTAAAGAACCGGAAACTCCGATTACAACAAAAGACTTTTATGAGAGCTTAACTTACCGTGCACAGGATTTAGGGCGGTTATCGGGAGTTGCTTATGCTGAGGGATTTACATCTGAGAAGTTAATTTCTTTGAAAAATTTTGATGGAATTGTTTGGTAGTTGAGGAAAATGTCCTATATTTGCACTCACAAAACGGTGATTGTAGCTCAGTTGGTTAGAGCGTCGGATTGTGGTTCCGAAGGTCGGGGGTTCGAGACCCCTCATTCACCCAAAGAAAGTACACTTTTTAAAAGTGTACTTTTTTATTTTATATCTGTTTCAATAATAACAGAGACTTCTTTTTTTACATTCTTTCTAAAAGATTTTTCCATCATACGCTTATAATTTGTAAGGCAGTAGACAAAAATGGTTCTCTTTAAGCTCTCAAAAATAAAATGGACTTTCTCTTAGGGAGTATTTGTTAGTTTAAAGTTATAATAAAAAAGTTGGTTTCCGTAAAATTTTTCTGAGCTTTGAGGGCTCAAAAATTTTCCAGAACGGTTTTTTCTCAGCGTTTTACTTTTTCTTAGTTGCAGTGTTTTCTCTTTTATTTTCCTGCGTTCCCCGAGTATTTCATCGATTCTTCCAAAGTATACATCAGCAGGAGTTTCAGCCATACTTGCTATGGTATCTATTGTACAAGAAGGTAGCTGATGAATTGCCCTATTTTAAAGCATAAAAAAAGCATCTTTTTCAGATGCTTGTGTTTTTAGATATTCTTTTTTAAACTTCGTCGTCAGAATCAATTGTGAATGATTTGCTTTTGAAGTCTTTATCATGTTTTTCTGAAATTACATCCTCACCCTTTTCATTAATGATGAAATCTGTGGACTCATTAAACATCTCCTGAAAACTCTTAAAATCTTCCTTGTAAAGGTAAATTTTATGCTTCTCGAATGTAGCTTCCCCATTCTCTCCGAAATTTTTCTTACTCTCAGTGATTGTAAGATAATAATCTCCTGCTTTCGTCTCACGCACATCAAAGAAATAAGTTCTTCTCCCTGCTTTTAACACCTTAGTGAAAATCTCATTTTCATGGCGTTCCTTGTATTCACTCATTGTTAGATATTTTTTAATCTTGTTAAGAACAAATATAAAAGAATTCTTTTAATCACAAAATTTTTTTTATGATTTATTTAACAATTGAGAACGAAACGGCTAAGCGGTTACAGAATTGGTAATTTCCGTCAGGTTGATAATTTGATCTGCTTTTTGAGCGCTAGACTCTCTGTGTGTGATGATTATGGAAGTAGCGTTACTTATCTTTTTATCGATATTTTCCAGAATATTCTGCTCAGTTTCGGTGTCTAAAGCAGACAATGAATCATCAAAAATGATGATATTCGGGTCTTTAATTAAGGCTCTTGCAATACAAATTCTTTGCTTTTGTCCCCCCGAAAGCATTACTCCGCGTTCACCAACAAGTGTTTTATATTGCTCTTTAAACTCTACAATATTTTTGTGAACATCTGCAATATTTGAATATTCTACCACTTTCTCATGAGAAGGGTGATCAATGGCAAAACCTATATTATTTTCTATAGAATCAGAGAATAAATAGCTCTCCTGAGGAATATATCCAATGAAGTTCCTGTAGTTAATCAGATTATGATCTTTCAGGTTTTTACCATCAATCAAAATCTCTCCTTCGCTGGGATCTATCAATCGGCATAAGAGCAGGGCTATTGTTGATTTTCCGCTTCCTGTTTTACCCATAATGGCCAAAGATTCTCCGGCTTTAACTTTAAAATTCAGATTATCCAGTGCCTTAATTCCTGTATTAGGATATACATAAGAAACATTCCTGAATTCTATATCTCCTTTGATAGGATAGTTTTCAAAATTAGTATTAATAATTTCCGATTTCTTATCCATGAATTCATTGATTCTTTGCATGGACGCTTCAGCTCTCTGGTTCACAGAAGTTACCCATCCAACCATAGAGAATGGGAAAATCAGTGTGTTGATATACATAAAGAAATCTGCAATTTTTCCGATGCTTAATTCTCCGGCAATATATTTAGCACCGCCAATCCAGATGATCGCTACGTTTAATAATCCGATTACAAAAAGAATAATGGTGAAGAAATACGCTTCTGTTTTGGCAAGATCCAAAGCTTTATTCTGATAATCGGTCACTTTGATTCCGTAGTTTTTTTCAATGTATTTCTCTCGGGCGAAGAATTTTACTACACGGATTCCTGAGAAACTGTCCTGAACAAAAGTTGAAATTGCAGACTGGCTCTTCTGCATGATCTTCGACTTTTTGTTAATGATAGAACTTACCTTATAAATAGCAAAAGATAAAATCGGAAGTGGAAGTAAAGTCCACATGGTCATGGAAGCATCCGTTTTTATCATATAAATAGCTGTGATCAGTACAAGGACGATCAGGTTGGCTACATACATCACTCCGGGACCAAGATACATTCTTACAGCAACCACATCTTCACTCAATCTGTTCATTAAGTCTCCGATGGTAGTCTGTTTATAATCCGTTAAAGATAAATCCTGATAATGTCTGTAAATTTTATTTTTAAGCTCATATTCTATCCTTCTGGAAGCCACAATGATGGTCTGTCTCATCATGAAGGTGAAAAATCCGGTCAAAAGGGAACACCCAACAATAATTCCTACATAGATCAAAACCTGATGGTTGAAGCCAAGGTTTCCATTTTTTGTAAGCTCATCAACAGACTTTCCTACAAACTGAACTTTATATATATTAAAGAAATTACTGGCAATGATAAATAGTACCCCCCAAAACAACAGTATTTTGTGTTTCCAAAAATAGGGGTTTAAGGTTTTTAACGCTTTCATATAGTTTGACAAAATTACAAAAATGTCATCACACTACGAATTTCATCAATTTTAAATTTTGTATCTTTGCACCCATAAAAAAGCTCTTTGAATGTTAGGAAGACGACAAATCCGTGAAAAAGTAGTACAGACAGTGTATTCATACTACCAAAATCCTGTAAAATTTGATGTTTTAGAGAAAAACATGTTTGCCGGGATAGAGAAAATCTATTATCTATACATCTATCAGCTCAATTTTTTGGTGGGTCTGAAAGATTTGGCAGAAAATCAGATCGAAATTGGTAAGAATAAATATCTTAAAACTGATGCTGATATTAATCCTAACCAAAAATTCATCAACAACCAAGTATTGCTTAAACTGGAAGAAAATCCTGAAAGATTATTCTTTACAGGCCAGCATAAGCAGTTGAAATGGGATATGCATGATGACCTATTGGTAAAAACTTTCCAAAGAATTACTGCAGGAAAGCGTTACCAGGATTTCATGAAAGAAGATGGATACTCTTTTGAAGAAGATCAGAAGTTTATCGGAAAATTATTTTTAAGATATATTGCTGAAAATGAAGATTTTCATGATTATCTGGGAGATAAAGAACTTTCATGGTATGATGATATTCACATTGCCAACTCCATGGTCCAAAAAACAATCGGTTTCCTGAGAGAAGATGAAGAAAGCAGAACTTTAATTAAAATGATTAAAGATGAAGAAGATAAGACTTTCGCTGCAAAATTGTTGAGAGATACTCTGAACAACTGGGAAAACAATGAAAAGAAACTGGGAGAAAGACTTGAAAACTGGGATCTGGAAAGAGTTTCTTTAATGGATAAAGTAATTTTGTCTACAGCGATTGCAGAACTTGATAATTTTGCTTTCACGCCTTCAAGAGTTATCATTAATGAATATATTGAAATTGCAAAAGTATTTGCTACTGACCGTTCCAATATCTTCATCAATGGTATTTTAGATAAATATTGTAAAGATCAAAATAGAATATAAAATGAAAAAGACGTTATCAATTATCGCCTTGTCTATTATAGGCTTTGGGTTAGTTTCATGTAAAAAAGAAAACAAAGAAACTCAAAGTACTGAAACTGCAACTACTGATTCTACAGCTGTTGCGGCTCCGGTAACCACTGATTCTGCAGCAGCACCTGTAACTGGTGAAGCAGCTGCTCCGGTTTCTAACGAACCATCTACTTCTGTTGCTTTATCTGAAAACAGCTTCGATTTTGGGAAAATCAAAAAAGGAGATAAAGTGGAACACGTATATGAAGTTACCAATACCGGAAAAAATCCTTTAATCATTTCTGAAGTTAAGCCAGGTTGTGGATGTACTGCTCCTGATTTTACAAAAGATCCGATTATGCCAGGTAAAAAAGGAAAGGTTACATTACACTTTGATTCTTCAAGCTTTGACGGAAACGTTCAGAAATATGCAGATGTTTTTGCAAACGTAGAGAAAGCTCCAATCAGATTAACATTTACAGCAAACATTCAACCATAATATTTAAAATATGTTGACACTATTTTTACAGGCAGCAGGTGGATCATCACCTATGATGCTGATCATGATGGGAGTGATGTTTGTAGGATTTTATTTCCTGATGATCAGACCTCAGATGAGAAAGCAGAAGCAAGAGAAAAACTTTCAGGAAAACCTTAAAGTAGGAACAAGAGTAGTTCTTACCTCTGGTCTTCACGGAAGAATTGCTCAGGTTCAGGATGATGGTTTTGTTATTGAAACATTATCCGGAAAACTGAAATTTGAAAAAGCGGCAGTTTCCAGAGAAATGACAGAATCTCGTTTTGGAGATAAAGCAAAATCTGCAGATAAAGCGGATGACAAAAAAGAAACAGCAACTGAAGAGAAAAAATAATTCAGTCTGAAAATATTTTAGCTGCGGCGGGTGAACGAAGTTCACCCGCCGCAATTTTTTTATACAACTTACTGAACAGAACAAAATATAATAAAGATGATTAAGCAGTTTTTGTGTTCATTTGGGATTAGTGTTTAATAAAATTATCTTTGTCCTATGAATCAAAGCACAAACAAAACGGTTCTTATTCTGGGAGCTAATTCAGATGTAGCAAAACAATGTATAAAGCAATATGTTGAAAAAGGATTTACAGTGATTGCTGCTTCCAGAAATACAACATCTTTGGATGACTTTATTTATTCAAATAATCTGGACTCTTCAAAAGTTTCTGTTTTGTTTTTTGATGCAGCAGATTTTGATTCACATCAGAAATTTTATTCCGAACTTTCCGCAAAACCTCATATTGTAGTATATGCCGCAGGTTTTTTAGTAGATAATCAGAAAGCGTTAACAGATTTCAAAGGTGCCAGGCAAATGATGGAAGTTAATTATATGGGCGGAGTATCTATCCTGAGTATTATTGCAATGGATAAAGACAACAAAAACCTTGAAAGGATCATTGGCCTTTCTTCATTGTCTGGAGTAAGAGGAAGAAAAAGTAATTTTGTCTACGGAAGTACAAAGGCTGCGTTTACTCAGTTTCTGGCCGGATTGAGGCAGGAATTGGCTTCCCGAAAAATCATTGTAAATGCTTTGGTCATTGGTTATATCAGAACAAAGATCAATGAAGGATTAGCATTGAATGAATCCTTGATCATGGAACCGGATTATGTGGCAAAATATATTGTCAATGCAGGAAATTCTTTTACCATTGTTCCGAATTTTAAATGGAAGATTATTTATTATATCCTGAAATTGCTTCCGGAAGGACTTGCTGCGAAACTGCCTTAATCCTTTAGATGAGAATGTTTTTGAACAAAATCCTTGAAAGTATTATAGCCAGACCCTTCAAAACCAGATGCTGTAAAGATGAGATTGATTTTGTTTTGAAGAAGATTCAAAATAAGATATTGATCAACGATGGTATAACTTGTCTTATTCCAGTTGGAACCATATTGATTGGTTTTTAATCAAAATAAAATAATTAATCAATAAGAAGGTTATAAAAGATTAATTTCCATTAATAATTGGACTTCGGTATCGTTTTTGTAATTCTATGACCGAAAAATTATTTCTTCCTGCAAGATTCAATTTCTGAATGATTATTGAGTAAGCTGAAACAATCTGTTCTGCTGTCAATCTATTTTAATCTATAATACCATTTACTTTCACTTTTGAAGTGTAAGGTAAATTTCTTTTTTAGACAGATGTATTCAATTTCATTTTTAAATCCTGCAGAACTTAATATCTCATTGATAATAATAAACATATAGTATAAAATGGACGATTTAGAATTGAACAAGATTCAACAGCACTGGGACACGTTAATTTCTTCAGCAATTTCATGGGCACCAAGAGTTTTTACTGCAGTTATTTCTGCATTATTAATTTATCTGATTGGATCATGGATGATCAGAATGATTAAAAAGTTGGTTGAAAAAGCTTTTATAAAACGTAATATGGAAGCTTCTCTGCGACATTTTCTGTTAAATATTATCAATTGGGGGCTTAATATTCTGTTGTTTATTGTTGTTGTAACTCAATTGGGAGTACAGACATCTGCATTTGTTGCCATGATTGGTGCAGCTGGTTTGGCGGTAGGTTTGGCTTTGCAGGGCTCCCTGACAAATTTTGCAGGGGGAATATTAATTTTATTATTAAAACCTTTTAAAATTGGCGACTTTATTTCTACCAATTCCGGAGTTTCAGGAACGGTGCAGGCAATAGATATTTTCCATACAAAACTGGTTACACCACAAAACCAATTGGTAGTTATTCCTAATGGTGTGGTTTCAAATAACAGTATTACCAATTTTACCCAGCTGGGAACAAGAAGAACATCATTGGATATCGGAGTTGCATATGATGCAGATCTTAAGCAGACCAAAGATCTTTTAATGAATGTCATTAGAAATAATCAATATGCTCTTGCAACACCTGTTCCACAGGTAGTGGTTACAGAACTGGGAGAAAGCGCTGTCAATTTATCGGTAAGAGTAAGCACTTCTATAGAAAATTACTGGGCTATGAACGAAGAGCTCATCATCGGTTGTAAAGAAGCTCTCGATAAAGCGGGAATTGGAATTCCTTTTCCACAACGGGATATTCATGTTTATAATCAATAATTAGATTTAATTTTTTTAAGAAACTCCTGCATTTACAATGATGTTGGAGTTTTTTTAATCAATATTTTGCAGCAACTCCAGAGCTTTCATCATATCAATTCCCTTACCCAAAACTGGTTTGAACAAGTCTCCTTTCTCTTTGATCCTTTCCAGAGCATTATTAATATTAAAATCAGTAGGTTTCAATCCGGGTTTTAATTCATTCCAATCCAAAGGCATAGAAACTGAAGCACCTTGTTTAGGTCTCAGGCTGTATGCACTTGCCAGGGTTTGTCCCGTCCTGTTTTGAAGATAATCGAGATAGATTTTTTTATGATCTCTTTTTTGAAGGCTTCGTTCTAAAGTAGTGATTTTAGGAAGTCTGTCATTGACCTGTTTCATAAGAATATGGGCAAAATCTTTTACCTGGTCAAAATCATAATGAGCTCCCATGGGAATATAAATATGAATTCCTGTACTTCCAGAGGTTTTGCAGTAGCCTTTTATTTTAATTGTTTTTAAAACCTCATTCACCTGAAGTGCTGTTTCAATTACCTCATCAAATGTATTTTTGGAAGATGGATCAAGATCTAAAACCAGATAATCAGGATGCTCCAGATCGGGTAAAGAACTATTCCATGGGTTGAGGTCTATACAGCCTAAATTATTCAGGTAGGCTAGAGTTGCTTTGTCATTGCAATACATATAGTCGATGTATTTATCATTGGATTCAGAATAAACCTGTGTAGTTTTTATCCAGTCCGGGATATGATCTCCGGCATCTTTCTGATAAAACCCCTGCTCTTCAATTCCATTCGGAAAGCGGTTGAGAGAAAGCGGACGGTTTTTTAAATGAGGCAGAATATAAGCAGCTGCTGATTGATAATACTCAATGACATCTCCTTTAGTAATGCCATCTTTTGGGAAATAGGTTTTATCCTGATTGGTCAGTTTTACGATATGTTTGTCCAAAGTGATCTCTTTTTCTTTCTCAGAAACTTCAGTTTTTTTTGATGATGCTTTCGTTTTCATTTCTTTAGATTTTTCGGTGAAGGATGAATCTTTGATCTCTTTAAGGTCTTTGTCTTCTCGTAACCCTATAAAAACAGGATGTCTGAAGATTCCGTCCCTTGTAATTTCAGAATATTTTATTTCACAGATCAGTTCAGGCTTTGTCCATGTTACCGGCATATTGGTCTTTGGAATAGTTTCGAATGGAGATGATTTTACAACCAGCTTCTGAAGTTTCTGGTAAAGCTCTTTTAAAGAAGCATTATTGAAACCTGTTCCCGTATGTCCGCAGTAAGTAAGCTTTCCATTCAAATATTTTCCTAAAATTAAGGCCCCGAAACTTTTTCGTGAACCTCTGGGTTCTGTGAAACCACAAATAATAACCTCTTCTGTATTGGAGAATTTGATTTTCAGCCAGTCACTGGTTCTGTGATTTTCAATGTATGGGCTTTCTGCCCGTTTTGCAATCATACCTTCCAATTGCATTTTTTTCATCTGTGCAAAAAACTCAATACCCTTTTCCTGAATATGATCACAATATTTAATACGATCAGTTTCTGTCAGAGCCTCTTTTAAAAGTTCCTTTCGCTGAATAAGGGGAAGGTCTTCGGTAGAATGACCATTTAGCCATATAAGGTCAAAAACATGGTACACAAGCGCAGCATCCGGATGATCTCCAATCTGCTGTAAAAACTGGAAATTAGGTTCCCCTTGTTCATCATACGCTACAACTTCACCATCCAGAATCATATGATGTTTCTGTTTTTCGAATTCCAGTGCAATTTTTTCGAATTTTGATAAAAAGGAAATTCCATTCCGGGAATAGAAGAGAGGAGTGTCATGGCTTAAGTCCGCAATGGCTCTATAGCCGTCCCATTTTATTTCAAAAATCCAGCCTTTATCATTGAAGGCTTCTTCGGAAAGCTTAGCCAACATGGGCTTTATGAAAGACTTTAATTTTTTTTCGTTCGTTAAAGAATTAAAATTTCTGAACGGTTTTTCAAAGGTTACGACTTCTTTTTTTCTTTTATTTTTAAGCTTTTTTTTTCCTCTAAAAATTGGGTAACCAAAGATTTTGGTGAGGTGTTTTCTTCAGCGTCATAAGGGCTTTCTGCAAATTCATCCTTATGTTTGATGAGCAGCCATGCATTGTCGTCTGTGTTTTTCATTTTAACCAAAGCAAATTCACCTTTCAGTTTCTTACCGTGTAAAATGAATTTTAAAGAACCGGCATGCAATTCTTTCAGCAGCTCTTTTTCATCAGAAAGTTTGGGATTTTCTTCCAAAGGTTCATAAGTTCCACTGTCCCATACTTCCACTTGCCCGGCACCATAATTTCCTTCAGGGATATTTCCTTCAAAATCCTTATAATCGTAGGGATGATCTTCCACCATCATGGCCAGACGTTTATCTTTTGGATCTAAAGAAGGGCCTTTCGGAACGGCCCAGCTTTTCAGTACACCTTCCATTTCAAGCCGGAAATCATAATGAAGCCTGGATGCGGCGTGTCTCTGAATCACAAAAATCAATTTATCTTTGCTTTTTTTGGTTTTTCCTTTAGGTTCGCTGGTTTCATCGAACTTTCGTTTTTCATTATAATCTTTGAGAGCCATTACGATGCAGATTTGGATTTAGAGGTATTCAGACTGGCTTTTAACTGTGCCATAAGGTCAATCACTTTACCTTCTTTTGCAGGCTGTGCTTTTTTAGCTTTTGTATTTTTGCCTTTTGCTTTCTGCTTGATGATTTTCATCAGTTCATCAGAATAGGTGTCTTTGTATATCGCAGGATCAAATTCCTGGGAAAGCTGCTCAATAAGGTTAACCGCCATTTTAAGTTCTGCCGGTTTCGGAGCTTTTTGCGCGGGAATTTTTAGATCTTTATAATCCCTTATTTCCTGGTCAAACCTTAAACGATTGAGAACGAGGATGTCATCTTTGTACGGACGGATCATTCCAATGGCTTCAGCTTCACGGAGCACAAATGTTCCGATTCCTACCATAGCTGTTTTTTCAAGAGCTTTCAGTAAAAGTCTGTAGGCATTTTCCCCATTTTTCTGAGGCTCCAGATAATAAGGGTTTTCAAAATACACACTGTCTACTTCCACTTCCTTTACAAACTGGTCAATAGAGAGTATTTTTGACTTTTCGGGGCTTGCCGCTTCGTAATCTTCCTCATCGAGAACGATATATTTGTCGTCCATGAGATAACCTTTGACGATATTTTCCCATTTAACTTCTTTTCCTGTATTTTCATTTACTCTTTTGAAACGAATATTAGAAAAATCAGACTTGTCGAGCATATCGAGATCCAATTTTGTGGTTTCCGTTGCCGAATAAATTTTAACAGGAATGTTGACTAAACCGAAGCCAATGGCGCCATTCCAAATTGCTTTCATTGTCTTACGTTTTTAAAAATCAAGCAATTAACATGCCGTTGGAGGCCTGTGTGGTACCTTTAACCGGCTTTTTGTCAAATGACAATTGTTTTTAGCCCCGACTTTTATACCTTTATATTTCCGTAATCTGTGGTTACAAAAAATATGGAAGAACTTTTTAATTATATCAAAAAATTCGGGATACTGAATCCTCAGGATGAACTTTTGATTACTGAAGGAATTCAGGAAATCACTGTAAAGAAAGGGCATCCTTTCATAGAAGCAGGAAAGGCGAGTCAAAGAATTGCTTTTGTGAAAGAAGGGGTCTTCCGGTCTTTGTATTATAATAAACAGGGGGATGATTTTACGCGCTATTTTATTTACGAAGGAAGGTTTATCGGAGATTTTCAGGGCTTTACCGATCAGCTTCCCGCTCACGAAGATATTGAAGCTATTACTGATGCTGTATTGCTGGTGATAGATCTTAAGCATTTTAAAATACTGGAAGAGAAAATAACAGTCTGGCCGGTTTTATTTGCAAGAATCCATGCTTTTGTTGTGGAGAATAAACTGAAGGTAGCGAGTATCATGCTGAATCAGGATGCGAAATCACGGTATATCCATTTTTTAAATCATTATCCGGGCCTTGCCAACAGGGTTCCGCAATCTATGCTGGCATCTTATCTTGGGGTGACTCCCTCTTCATTAAGCCGGATCAGAAGGAATATAGTTTAGAATATCATTGATGATAGTTTGGGTCATTAATACTTTTTACATTTTACACCTGAATTCCCTTTTTGCCAAATGACAATGGTCTTTCTTATTGACTGTCATAGCTTTGCCTCATAAAATTAAAGTACGAATATGGATATTGTATTAGGATTGCAATGGGGAGATGAAGGTAAAGGAAAGTTTATTGATCTTATCAGTGAAAATTATGACATTACAGCGCGTTTTAATGGCGGATCTAATGCTGGACACAGCATTGAAAGAAACGGGCGTAGAATAACTCTTAAAATGATTCCTTCGGGGATTTTTATGAAAGGAGTACAGAATGTAATTGGTACAGGAACTGTTCTGGATCCTGTAAGTTTTAAAAAAGAAATTGCAAATCTTCAGATATTTGATCCCACAGTTCAGCCTGAAGGCAATGTGATTATTTCTCTTAAAGCGCACTTTGTACTGCCTACTCACAAGTTTCTCGATGTTTTTATGGAAGAAAGTCCGGATTATACAACAATTGGAACAACCAAAAACGGGATTGCACAGGCGTATTCAAATAAAATTTTAAGACAGAATATAAGAGTTGGAGATATGTTTGCTCCTGACTTTAGAAGCAGGGTGCTGCATATTTTAGAAAGAGATTATAAAATGCTGACCGCAGGAGGAATGGAGCTTCCTTCTTTGGAGGAAATCAGCAATGAGTTTTTTGAAGCGGTAGAGTTTCTGAAGAGATTCAGATGTACTGAAACAGAATTATATTTAAATAATGCTCTGACAGAAGGAAAAACAATATTAGCTGAAGGATCTCAGGCTGCCATGCTGGATATTGACCATGGAACGTATCCTCATGTCACTTCTTCTTCCACAACAGCTTCAGGAGCAAGCAGTGGACTGGGGATTTCACCGAAAAAGATAGGTGAGATATTTGGAATTGCAAAAGCATACTGTACAAGAGTAGGGAACGGAGTATTTCCAACAGAATTATTTGATGAATTAGGTGAAGAGATCCGAACAAAAGGAAATGAATTTGGTTCCAATACAGGACGCCCGAGAAGAACAGGCTGGCTGGATTTACCTGCTTTAAAATATGCGGTAATGATCAACGGCGTGACTCAGCTGGTTCTGACGAAAGCAGATGTGTTAAGCGGATTACCATCAGTAGCAGTGTGCACTCATTATGAACTGGAAGATGGAAAAACAGTAGATGTAACAGGTTTACTTCCTGAAAATGGAAAACCCGTACTGAAATGGATGAAGGGATGGAATGCTGATTTCTCCACGATGAAAAGCCCTTCAGGATTGCCACAAGAATTAATTGAGTTTTTATCATTTTTGGAGGCTGAATTGGGAATTCCGGTGGCTTATCTTTCAACAGGTCCGGGAAGACATGAAATGTTAAGATTAACAAGTAAATAATTATTGAGCAGAAATTATATACTGATCCGATAAACAAAAGAGGTTAGGAAATACATTTCCTAACCTCTTTTGATTTGTATGAAAAAAGTTTAGTTAACTTTTGTAAGTATAAAACGCTGTTTTGTAGAAGGCTGAACCGTTTGATCTGTAGTGCCAATTACAATAGGGGTAAGATTAGTTGTTAAGCCATCCTTTACTTCTAATCTCAGTGCTGGTGCATTCTTAGGAGCGAATCCCAAACCATTATTGCCCAGATTGAATAATAACCATTTCTGAGAATCTGCATTAGAATTGGTTCTTAATTCAACAGCAGTTCCATTTGTTGTTCCGTTACCTTTTACGGTTAACACCTTCGCAGGATCTAATATAGATTTGATGATGTAATACCCATGGTCTGATTTACTGAAAGTAAATCTCTGATTATTCCCTGTAGAGGCTGAATACAGAATTATGCTGGTGCCGTCTGCAGTAGAGCTCCCGGAAATATCCAAATTTTTATCACTAGCTAAAGCTGTTCTCATTGTATAAGTTCCGTTGATGGCAGAAGTAGTATTAACAGGTCCATACAAGTGATTTATTCCAGCATAATCACCGGCAGACAATCCTGTTCTTTGCTTTGTGAAAGTGGATCCGTCCAGCTTAGTCATTACAGGCTGGCTTGGGTCTATAGCAAAGTCTGTAGACTGGTACATCATGACTGAACCGAAATCAAATGCACCATGTCCTGCATAATCATTATAAAGGTTGAAGTTATGACGGCTTCCTTCTGTTGCTTTGTTAACATCTACAATAATATACTGATCTCTGTCCGGACGGCACTGTTCATGCATGATTCCCATAGAATGCATTATTTCATGTGCGATAATCGCGGGATAAGTAATATTATAAATTTTAATACCGTTAACTCTGTTTTTTTGCCATCCAAGTGGTGAACTGTTGCTTGTTGTATAAGTAAAGGTGATGTATTCTGTTTGATTCGTGCGTTCAACAAACTGCATACTGGTTTGAGAAGAGATCATATCAAAGGCTTTGTTGATATTGGTAAGGAACGTATTATAATTCTGTGTACTCAGACTTCCCTGACTGGGTAATGTATAATAGACTGTTGCATTCGGCCATGTCTTGATAAAGGAGCTTACAATGGTACTTTTCTCAACGGTTGACATTTCGGAATTGGCCTGTATCTTTAATTTGTCAAACTGTTCAGCGCTGATAGTAATATCATCTGCATAAAAATATTCACCATTAACTTCATTAACGTACGTATATTTTCCGTTAATCAGTAATTTGTGAATCTTTGCATTGTCGAGCTTCGTTGTTGTAAGATCTATTGAATCTGCCTGTGCATTTTCAATATCAGACCTGCACGAATTCAGTGCCAAAACAAGGCATGCTGATAAGAGTAATAGTTTGCTTTTCATATTATTTAATATTGGTTTGGTGATCAGGCTAAATATGAACAGCTATATTATTATCATACGCAAAAGATTATAAAATTAACCAAATCATAAGTTTTGATTAAGTCTTCATTATAATTCAGCTGTATGTCGTAAATATATTAATAAAAAATTATGATTGTATATAACATAATATAATTATTGTTTTATTGTGATTTTGTTTAAATTGTGTATTAATTTCGATGATTTTTCGTTTTTGTATTAATTTTTACTATTAAATTTTAAATTAAGTTATTTCACAGATACTTGATATAGTAGCTAAAACTGTATATTATACTAACATAAAGTTCATTCTATTGACAAATTAATATAGTATGATAGAATTTGAATTGCTATGACTGCAAAAATGTGACCTCATGAATATTATCAATATAAGGCGTTGTACATTGAAGATTCCTGTAATTTAGAGTATAAAAAGGAGTATTGGCTCCGCTTTACATTATTGATCCTTTCTAACTAGCTTTTATTTAAACATTTTTTCACAAATTCCATAATAATTGGATTCGGTTCTTTTTCTGTAGAAGTTAAAGCAGGCTGAAATAATGTTCCTACAAAAAAGGGATGGGATTTTATTTCAAATGAACGGTAATTTCCGTCTTCAGATATTGAAGTAAGAGACAGTCCGTTCTTTGTCAAAATATCAACATACTTTTCATTAATGCCATAGCTGCAATAATATTTTCCTATGATATTATCCTGATGGATGGTTTGATAGAGAAAACTATTTTTATCAATGAGTTTCAGGTTTTCCTGTTCTCCTTTTAAAGAGCAGGGAAGTTTTTTAATCAATGGATCTGCCCCATCCGGGTTTGTTTCTTCATGATCAGCATTCTGAATACCGCAAACATTTCTTGCAAATTCTATAATCATGTGCTGAAATCCGCCACAATTTCCAAAAGTAGGAATATTATTCTCCCGTGTAAATTGTATGGCTTTAAGGACATTTTCCATATCACGATATGGACTTCCGGGAGCAATCCAAAGTCCTGAATACTTTTGGGTCTCAAAAACAATTTTATTATTAAAAATGTCTGTGGGAATCCAGTCAAACTGAATATCCAGATTTAATTTTTTTTGAATGTTTCTTGTGCTTTCATTTAATGCATGAAGCGTAGAATGGACGGGGTTGAAATCTCCCAGAATGGCAATTTTTTGTATCATAATATTTGTGTATAAAAAAAGCGGGGCAAATACCCCGCTTTACATTTATGCTTTTAAATTCAATTGTAATTCTAATTCGTCGAGCTGTGTATCAGCAATAGAAGCCGGAGCATCAATCATTACATCTCGTCCTGAGTTATTTTTAGGGAATGCAATATAATCTCTGATCACTTCGTTTCCATCAAGAATCGCTACCAAACGGTCAAATCCAAATGCTAAACCTCCATGTGGTGGTGCTCCGTATTTGAAGGCATTCATCAGGAATCCAAACTGTGCTTCAGCTTCTTCTCTGGTGAATCCTAACAAATCAAACATTTTAGACTGAAGGTCTTTATCGAAAATTCTGATAGATCCACCTCCGATTTCGTTTCCGTTAAGAACCATATCATATGCGTTAGCTCTTGCTTTTCCAGGATCTGTTTCCAATAAATGAATATCTTCAGGTTTTGGAGATGTGAACGGATGGTGCATTGCGTGGTAACGGCCGCTTTCCTCATCAAATTCCAATAGAGGGAAGTCAACTACCCAAAGTGGTGCAAATACGTTTCCTTTTCTTAGCCCCAATCGGTTACCAAGTTCCATTCTTAAAGCAGAAAGCTGAGCTCTTACTTTATTTTCGTTTCCGGAAAGAATCAACATTAAGTCTCCTTCTTTTGCTCCGAATTTTTCGATGATTTTTGCTAAATCTTCTTCGTTGTAGAATTTGTTTACTGATGAGGTTTTCACTCCATCATTCTGGAATTTAGCCCAAACCATTCCTGAAGCTCCAACCTGAGGGCGTTTTACCCAATCAACAAGCTCGTCAATCTGTTTTCTTGTATATTCTGCACATCCTTCTACATTGATTCCAACAACCAATTCTGCATCATCAAATATTTTAAAGTCTTTTCCTTTTACCAGTTCATTCAGTTCTACGAACTCCATTCCGAAACGGATATCCGGTTTGTCATTTCCGTACTTTCTCATCGCATCTGCGAAAGTCATTCTTGGGAAATCTCCGAATTCCTGACCTGTGATATCTTTAATAAGAGTTTTAGTCATTCCTTCGAATACATTCATTACATCTTCCTGATCTACGAAAGCCATCTCACAGTCGATCTGTGTAAACTCCGGCTGTCTGTCGGCTCTTAAATCCTCATCACGGAAACATTTCACAATCTGGAAGTATTTATCCATTCCACCTACCATCAATAGCTGTTTGAAAGTTTGTGGAGACTGTGGTAATGCATAAAACTGTCCCGGGTTCATTCTGCTTGGTACAACAAAGTCTCTTGCTCCTTCCGGAGTAGACTTGATCAGAACAGGTGTTTCCACTTCAATGAAACCTTCATCAGATAAGTAATTTCTTACTTTATGTGCCATTTTGTGACGGAAGATCAGTTTATCTTTTACCGGATTTCTTCTGATATCCAGATATCTGTATTTCATTCTTAATTCCTCGCCACCATCTGTTTCATCTTCAATAGTGAAAGGAGGCAACTGAGATTCATTCAGAATAGTCAGTTTTTCTACAAGGATTTCAATTTCCCCTGTTGGAATATTAGGATTTTTGCTTACTCTTTCAATAACTCTTCCGGTAGCCTGAATCACAAATTCACGGCCCAGTTTTTTAGCTTCTTCCATCAGTTGTGCAGAAGAACGCTCCTGGTCAAAAACCAGCTGGGTAATTCCGTAACGATCTCGAAGATCTACCCAAATCATAAATCCTTTATCACGGATAGTCTGTACCCATCCTGATAGTGTAACTTCTTCATTCAGATTTTTCAGAGATAGCTCTCCGTTGGTGTGTGATCGAAACATAATTATTTGTTTAAAGTTCAATGTTTAAGGTTCAATTCCGAACCTTGAATTTTTCGTTGGCAAAGATAAGATTTTTGCAGGTTTTATAAATAAAAAAAACTTCCTTTCGGAAGTTTCGTATATTGTTTTCAGGTTTTTTAATTTCTATTACCGCCTTTTTCTGTCAGAATTTTCTTTATTTCTTCAGTACCCTTTGTATCATCTGCTACTTCAAGAGGTGTTTTGTTCTGACATTTTTTATTAACATTGGCCTTGTTGTCCAAAAGGAAATGTATAATATTCTTTCTATCAGACATTACACTGAATCCAAGGGGTGAATAAGCTATATTTCCAACGAGGAAGCATTTGTTGTAATCTCCCGGGGCAAACTGTTTTTTAAATGTTGCCACATCATCAGAATAGATCGCTTTCATCTTTTCCTGAGTCATCTTCTGAGCAGAAAACATACTTCCAGATAGTAACATTCCAAATAGAAAGGTAGTAGAGATTATTTTTTTCATAAGGATACTTTTTTAAGAATATACAAATCTAAATTAAATTTTATTACCAATTGCTAAGTTTTGATAATAATTATCGTTCTATTAATCAGATTATTCTCGTATTAATTATAGAATTGCAAAACTGCTGTTTTAAATATCATGAGTTAAAAATTACTCCAAAAGCTTAATGATTTCTGGTTTCTCATATTTTCGGGCATAATCCAGAGCTGTGTAGCCTGCTGATGTTTTAATCTCTTTTTTTGCTCCATTGGCCAGGAGTTTCTTTGTAAATTCTGTATTTCCATATTTTGCGGCAAACATCAAGGGGGTCTTTCCGTCACATACTTTGTCCAAATCTGCTTTTTCATCAATCAGTTTTTGGAATATCTCTTTACTGTTCATTTTAATGGCTAAGCCTAATAAAGTATAGGTATTGTTTTCAATCTGATAACAGGTATTGATGTTATTTTTATTGATCAGAGTATTAAAATAAGCGGTATTGTCATACTTCAACATTTGTTTGTGTTCATTAGTCAGTTCTTGAGCACTTGTAAATGTTGAAAATACAACCAATGTCAAAATGATTGTTCTTAAGGTTAAACTGAGTTTCATATTATTGATTTTAAGGTTTAAATTCTAATATATCACCAGGCTGGCAATCCAGTGCTGTACAGATGGCTTCTAACGTTGAAATTTTTAAAGCTTTGGCTTTTCCGTTTTTTAAAATGGATAGATTGGCCTGTGTAATCCCTATTTTTTCAGCCAATTCCTGGGATTGCATTTTTCTTTTTGCAAGCATTACATCAATATTGATAATGATCGGCATAATTATATTGTTAAGTCATTTTCAGTTTGTAATTCATACCCCTTTTTAAAAAACTCCATAATGAAAAGGATCATTATTCCTAAGGTGAGGTGAAGTAATATAAACATCGGATCTATACTGTATACAGATTTATCCATGAAATATAAAACGGCACAATAAACCGGTACGAAAATTATATTGAGGATAGAAAATAGTCTGAGGTCTCGGATTACTTTTATATTAAAAATAATCTCTTTGCTCATTCCTTTGAAAATTCTGAACAGATAAAAAGTAAACAGACTGTAAAACCCAATGAAAAATATAATTGAAATAAAGGTATACAGGGTATAGTTTCCTCTGATTACAGAGCCGGTTAATGGTATGTTGAATTCAAAGGTTAATGAGTCAGCAGCTGTTTTTGGGACTTCATTGTTGAAATCTCCGGTTTTAAAAGTACCGGATAAATAGTGTGTCCCTTGATGTATATTGAGATATGCTACAATGAATCCAAAAATTAAATAACCTAAATACAGCAGCTGAACTATTGAAACTACCAGCAGAATTTTATGCAAAACTGTGGAGGCTGATTTTTCACCAATTAATTTCATGCAATTATAATTTTTAATTGTTGTAAATGTATAAATATTTATCGTAATACGATAAATATTTGTTGTGAATTTTATTTTATTTTTTTTGATTTGAGTTTTTTACTGGAGTAATCAGTATTCAGCAGTGATTAAAAACTTTTCATATGCCAACTTTTAATTGCTTTTGAATGAATACTTTTGCTAAGTAAACTAAAGGACATCATGACAAAATATGTTGAATTTTTGAAAAAAGCATTCAGTGGCGAAGAAACCGACTTTACGAAGGTGAATATCAGAAGTGCTGTATTGCTTTTAGCGATCCCAATGATGCTGGAAATGGCTATGGAATCTGTATTCGCGCTGGTCGATCTCTATTTTGTCGGACACCTGAAAGAAAGTGGTTTTGCTATTCAGACTGTAGGACTTACCGAATCTGTACTTTCTGTGATGTATTCTATTGCGATTGGTATGAGTATGGCGGCAACAGCTTTAGTGGCAAGACGAATAGGGGAGAAAAATCCGGAGCAGGCTTCCAGAAGTGCTGCACAGGTATTACTGGTGTCATTTGCTATTACTTTCGTTTTAAGTTTACTGGGAGTGATTTATGCTGAGGAAATCCTGATTTTGATGGGCTCAAAGCCGGAAGCGGCAGCCTATGGGAAGGATTTTACCAGAATTATGATGAGCAGCAGTACAATCATTATGCTGTTATTTTTAATCAATGGTATTTTCAGAGGTGCAGGAAATGCGATGATTGCTATGAAAAGCTTGTGGATCGCGAATATTGCCAATATTATTCTGTGCCCTATACTGATAAAAGGTTTAGGACCCGTTCCCGCTTTGGGATTGACAGGGGCAGCTTTGGCAACTACAATAGGACGAAGTATCGGAGTAATTTACCAGTTGTATCATCTTTTAGTAGCGGATACCCAAATCCGCATAAAGATTCCTTATTTTAAACCGAATTATGAATTAATCAAATCCATTGTAAAAATTGCAACTCCTGGAATCTTTCAGTTTGTTATTGCTTCATGCAGCTGGATTTTCCTCGCAGAATTGGTAGCGACTACAGGGGGCGAAAATGCATCGGCAGGCTATCAGACGGCTTTAAGACTGATGATGTTCTTTATGCTTCCGGCCTGGGGACTGAGCAATGCGGCGTCTACGCTGGTAGGGCAGAATATGGGAGCAAACGAAATGCTGAGAGCAGAACAGTCGGTAATGAAGACTGTAAAATATAACGTCATCTTTATGTTGATTGTAAGTCTGATATTTATTTTTATGGGCAATTTTTTAGTTAGTTTTTTCACTCAGGAAACGGCTATTAAAGATTTTGCTAAAAATGCTCTTCAGATTATGAGTACAGGATTTATTTTCTACGGAATCGGGATGGTAATGATCAATGCATTCAATGGAGCCGGCGATACCTGGACACCGACCTGGGTTAATCTTTTTGGATTCTGGCTGTTTCAGATTCCTCTGGCGTATTTTCTGTCAAAATATCTTGAAATGGGTCCAAAAGGAGTCTTTATTTCAATTCCTGCCGCAGAAACCCTGATTACAATAGTTGCGTTTATCTTATTCAAAAAAGGAAAATGGAAAACGATTAAGGTTTAATTTAAAAGGCTGGGTGCTGGAAGCTGGATGTAGGAAGTTACCAAAGTCTGAAATACCTGGATCTGTCTTTATCAACGAAATTAAGGTGATAATTGATTTAATAGCAGAGAATCAAAAATAGTAATATCTTGGTTTAAAAGGCTGGGTGCAGGAAGTGCTCAAAGTCTAAAATACCTTAAATTGCCCTTATCAGTAAGATGAAGGTGATAAATGATTCAATAACAAAGAATTGAAGATAGTAGCCTAAAAGTAACTTCCAGCCTTCTTCCTCATACTTCCCTCCTTAATTTATAAAACTTTAACAGCTTCATTAATTGGATTTTAAACTTACATTTTCTAAATTCGTAATACAACAAATACATAATACTATGGGAAAAGGAGACAAAAAATCAAGAAGAGGAAAAATCAATTCCGGAAGTTATGGTAAAAGAAGACCTAAAAAAGCTTCAAAGTCTTTTGCAGCTTCTGAAGAAAAATCTAAAAAATAATCAAAATAAAAAAGACCGAAGATCATCTCTCCGGTCTTTTTTTATGAAAATTAAATTAATTATTTACCTCCAAGAATATTACCAAGGATGTTGCCTAAGCCGCCACCGCCTTGTTGTTGGTTTCCACCACCCAATACACTTCCAAGTATATCATTCAATGGATTTCCTGATGATTGAGATTGTGTACCTCCTCCTAAAACACTTCCAAGAATGTCATTTAAAGGATTAGACTGCTGAGCCTGAGCCTGGTTGGAAGCATTCCCAAGAATTCCTCCCAAAAGATCTCCAAGACCACCTGCACCTACATTACTCTGTTGTTTCTGCTGCCCAATGTATCCCATTACAACAGGTGCCAGCATCGCCAGGATAGGACCTATTTTGTCAATTGAAATTCCTGTGTTTTGTGACAGTTGGTTTTCAACAGTGCTTTTTTGCCCTCCAAAGATATGATCAAGAATAGATCCGCCTTCAGCCTGTCTTGCTTCAATCTGAGAAGCGTCATCTAAGATACTTCCATTGTGGTCTTTATCTAAAGCATTATTTAAAGCCTCTGCTTCTTTAGCATCTTGAGATTTATTTCTAAGATAAGAGATAATAAGAGGTGTAGCTACTGCTAATAGGGCGATTACCTGATTTTTGCCGATTCCGAATTTGTTTTCGGCCTGTTCAGCAACCTGGTTGCCTGTGTTCCCTGTAAGTAGGTCAATTAAACTCATTTTTTGTGTTTGTTAGTATTAAGTAAATCAAAGTTATCAAAAAATATGCCTCATAAAATGACCGCCTTTCATAATTATTGTTAAAGTTTTCTGATCTGTTCTTCTGTATAGCCTTTGCTTTTTAGTACTTTAATGTATTCTACAGCACTTATTGTCATCCATTCAATAGGTTCGGGTGCCTGTTTTTTATCAATGGTGAACTCCAGAATACCTGCATTGTTATTCATCCATGGAAGAACATAATAATCCAGACCGCCTTTGTACTCCTTATATGCATGAAATTCTTTTCCTTTCTCCGTTAAAAATGCTGCTTTATAGAAGAGAAGGTATCCCACCGGAATCAACAGGCATACCCAGGAGAATTTTCTTAAACGGGCATACTTTGCGGAAGAAAGACCATATCCTACTGATAACGCAAAAATAATATTGAAGGGTAAAAAGAATACGTAATTATCGGATACCGCATAAAACGTAGAAAATCCATATACACATACTGCACCGGCAGTAAAAACAAAAAACATTTTTCGATTAGTCTTGTATAACAACAGAATACCTGCGACTCCGAAATATGTGAATACATTGAAATTATAAATAAGATATGCCAAAGATTGGAAAAAATCTTTCACATACTGAATTGTACTTTTTTTTAAAGAATCTTCCACCCATGTTCCCTGATCAGAACTATATGGTGATTTGAAGGGGAGTCCCTGGGAAATATTCAGAATAAATAAAGAGCTAAACAATGCTGCAAAAATGAATAGTGAGGCCACTGCATATTTCTTTTCGTTTCTGAAATAAAATAAGAAGACTAATAAAGAAGGTATCAGCAGTATATTTTGAATATGAACCCATAAGCTGATCCCTAAAAACAGACTGCTTAACAGGATGTAAATTCTTTTCTTTTCAATAACACTTTTTATCATTGAAAAGAAAAAAAGGCTTACCCACAGGGAATTATAAGTATATACTTCTACTATCTCTGCATTTCTCCAAAATGAGAAACTGAAACCGAAAACAAAAGCGGCTGTAAGCGATGCCCATTCTGTTTTTGAAATACTTTTTACCGTGAGATAAATAACAGAAACTGTGGCTGCTCCTGAAGAAACAACCAAAAAACGGCTTGCTTCAATAGCATTAATACCCGCCAGATTTTTAATAAAGATAACAGTATTGATATATAAAAAGTGACTGGTTGCTGAAGCAGTTGTTTCCCATATCCCTTTTTCTGCACTCAACACAAATCCTACACAATCGGCAAAAGGAATTTTTGAAAAACTTCCGAAATAGTAGATACCAAGAAAAATAATAAACAAAAATACAGCTGATAAATATTTGTTCATATTAGTTCTTTATGATAGGAACATTAGAACAGGCTTCTCCGAACATCAGGGATTTTACAATGGGTTTTAACTGTTCAACCAGTTCTATATATGCATTTTCAGGAATATCTTTATCTGAACAGCCTTTTACCAGAACTCTTTTGCCTCTCATTTCTTCAAAATCATGCGTCTGGATGGCATTGTGCATTAAAATAACATCAAGATCCTCCCGGCTTCCGAAGACTATTTTTTTGGCAACATCAGTAAGTTTCGCGGTCAATACAAAATAAGCCCAAAGCGGGATAATTGTATCTACAGAATTGTAAATGTATATGTATGAGTCTTTGTATAGTTCAGTATCTATAGCCTCTACCTTTTCACGAAAATCTTTTTCTTTGAGGATCATTTCCTGAAAAAGAAAATCTTTAAGGTCAATACCTTTTCTTTCTCCCTTTGGAAGTAAAGTGGCAAGGTCAAAATTGATAAGGCCGCTTTCGGCAATTTTATTCCGGATTTCAAATTCTTCTGACATTTTTTATCATTATCTTTGAACAAATTTACGAATTAAGATCATATCTATTTTAATTTGTTCTCTATCCTTACTATAGAAATGAAGTATTATATTATTGCAGGAGAAGCTTCAGGTGATTTGCACGGAAGCAACTTGATGAAAGCCTTAAAACAAAAGGATCCGAATGCGGAGTTTAGGTTTTGGGGTGGTGATCTGATGAAAGCTCAGGGCGGAACACTGGTAAAACATTACCGTGACCTTGCTTTTATGGGGTTTCTGGAAGTGGTGATGAATCTCAGAACCATTCTGAATAATATCAAATTCTGTAAAGAGGATATTCGGAAGAACAGACCTGATGTTTTGATTTTGGTTGATTATCCCGGGTTCAACCTGAGGATTGCCAGATTTGCCAAAGAACTTGGTATCAAAGTCGTGTATTATATTTCTCCGCAGCTTTGGGCATGGAAAGAAGGACGGGTAGAAACTATCAAAAAATATGTAGATGAAATGATGGTGATTCTTCCTTTTGAAGAAGATTTTTACAGAAAACACGGCGTTCATTCCCATTTTGTAGGCCATCCTTTGCTGGATGCTATTTCGGATCTGCAGGAAATCAGTATTGAAAGTTTCAAATCAGAGCACGGACTGAACGAAAAAGAAATCATTGCGCTTCTGCCAGGTTCCAGAGAACAGGAAGTGGAAAAAATGCTTGAAATAATGCTTTCCGTAAGACCGCATTTTAAAAACTATCAGTTTGTAATTGCCGGAGCACCAAGTCTTCCTAAAGAGTTTTATCAGAAATATGTGGATGATAATGTTCATTTTGTATCCAACAAAACATATGATTTGTTAAGATGTTCCAAAGCAGCTCTTGTTACTTCCGGAACAGCTACCTTAGAAACCGCCTTGTTGAATATTCCTGAAGTGGTTTGTTACCGTGGAAGTAAGATTTCCTATGCTATTGCTAAAAGATTAGTGAAAAACATTAATTATATTTCTCTGGTTAATCTTATCATGGACAGAGAAGTCGTGAAAGAATTGATACAAAATGATCTGAATACCAAAAACCTGGTAGAAGAACTCAGTAAAATCATAGAAGGAGACAAAAGAACACAGGTTCTGAATGATTACAGCCTTCTGAGAGAAAAATTGGGTGGAAAAGGGGCCAGTGATCATGCTGCTGAGGTGATATTGAAAGTATAGTTTTACCCAAGCTTTTGAGAATTTAATTTACTTTTTAACTATGAATTATTGTAACCGTTTTCTGTTATTATTGGTATTTATATTGTTTTTCTCGAAAAGTGCCGCACAGCAAAGCAGCTCAAGAGATAAAGTTCAGATATTTTATTATGGATGGTATGGAAATCCTGAAACGGACGGAAGCTACCAACATTGGAATCATGAGATCTTACCTCACTGGAGTAATCCGAAGTGGAACAATCTTGGTCACCACAAAGGTGGAGATGATATTGGTGCCAATTTTTATCCAGCACTTGGAAATTACAGTTCCAATGATGCAAAGATCATTGAAAAACATATGAAAATGATCAAAGAATCCGGAGTGGGAGTAGTTGTTGTCAGCTGGCTGGGAAAAGATTCATTCACGGATAAAAGTCTTATCAAATACCTCGATATTGCCGATCATTTTGATTTAAAAATTGCATTTCACATTGAGCCGTTTTATAAAAATACCACAGAATTAAAGGAACAGCTCTCTTATCTAATAAAAACGTATTCCCATCATCATGCATTTTACAAAAAAGACGGAAAACCGTTATTTTATGTCTATGACAGCTATAAAATTCCTAAAGAAGAATGGGCGAAAATACTGTCCAAAAGTGGAGAAAAAACAGTAAGAAATACAGATTTAGATGCTCTTTATATCGGCCTTTGGGTTGAAAAAGATGATGCTAAGTTTTTTAATACAGCAGGTTTTGATGGCTTCTATACCTATTTTGCCAGTGAAGGTTTTGTGTACGGAAGCACAACTGCTAATTGGGATTTTATGGCCAGCTATGCTAAAGATCACAATCTGATTTTTATCCCTTGTGTAGGGCCCGGTTATTCAGATACAAGAATCCGTCCGTGGAATGAAACCAACTTCAAAAGCAGAAACAATGGGAAGTATTACGAAAATATGTTTGATGCTGCCATCAAAGTAAATCCGGACTTCATCGGAATCACATCATTCAATGAATGGCATGAAGGAACACAGATAGAACCTGCTATTCCTAAAAAAGTGGGAGATTTCAAATATGAAGATTATGGGAAAGATCCTTTATTTTATATCAAAGAAACGAAGCGTTTGGCGGATAAATTTCTGAAAAAGAAATAACACACTTTCAATCTTTGATTTCATAGCAAAAAATCAAGTGTTCTGTTGATAACTTTAATATGCTGCGAAGTGTTTATTTGGTTATTCAAGAGATAATACTTCATGGATTAATTATCTATTTTACAAGGATAATTAATTGAAATTGCAAAAGCAGCCTCTTCTTATTCTGGTTATATGTTTTATTCTTGGAATTTTTTTTCAAGAGAAAATGGTATTGACAGGTATTGCACTTTATTTGGTTATTGTGATCTGCCTGATTATTTTGGCTGCAATATGTTTTCATTCTTATTTCTTACATAAAATCAAAGCTTTTTTGCTGGGACTTCTATTCTTTGGAATAGGGATTATTCTTCATTTTCATAATACTTTTTCAGCGGATGTTTCTTCATTTGTAAAAAAAAAAGAAACAGTTACTTTTGCAATCTCTCAAAAATTAAATACTACTGAGAAATATAAAAAATATGAAGGGACAGCACAGGTAGGAAACACAACTTTTAACTCAATAGTGTATGTTCCGAAGGATATCAAAGAATTGGATTTTCTTCATTATTACAAAGCCGAAGCTTATATAGCACAACCAAAAAAGTCCCAATATGATTTTCAGTTCCACTATGCCAGATATTTGAGACGAAAACATATTAATTATCAGGTTTATCTTTCAAAAGAAATTGTATCTGCAGAACGTGATGATTTAACTCCTGCAGATAAGCTGCGCCAATATAGATTTATGGTTCTCAAAAATATTGATGAAACCGGAATTTCAGGAAAAACCAAAGAATTTTTAAAAGGAATCATTCTGGCAGACCGTACAGAGATTGATGCAGATACTGTACAGGATTTCAATAAATCCGGACTGGTTCATTTTCTCGCTATTTCCGGAACTCATATTGTAGTTATTTTCGGGATGTTTTACTTTTTGCTGATTCGTTGTATTCCCTTAAAATTCAGAAAATATGCGGCCGTTCTAAGCCTGGTTTTTATTTGGCTGTTTGCTGCTTTTATCGGATTTGGAAATTCAGTGCTGCGTTCCTGTATCATGCTGAGCGCCTATTTTATTTTTGTATTGCTTCAGCGGAAACCAGACCTGCTTCATTCATTGGCTTTATCCGCCTTTTTTATTTTGATTGGAGATACACAGCAGTTTTTCGATGTAGGATTCCAGCTCAGTTTTTTGGCCGTTTTGGGGATTTTTTGGCTGAATCAGCCTCTCTTGAAATATTTTCCAAAACAAGATAATTACCTTAAAAAACTCCTGTTTAATACCATTACAATATCTTTATCTGCTCAATTGGCAACACTTCCTTTGGTACTGTACTACTTTCATCAGTTTTCATTCATTTCAATCGTTGCAAATATTGTCATTGTTCCTTTTTCAGAAATAATCATCGTTTTTTCATTCCTAATGACAGCTCTTATTTCTTTTGGGATTGACTTTGAACTTATAAATGGGATATATGATTTTGTTATTCAGATTTTGCTGAAAATAATCCATTGGTTTGCTGAGGTTGATGTATTATTCTTTGAAAACATTCCAATGAACGGATTGGAGGTGCTGTCAGTGTTTATGATTGTCTATTTATTAAGATCAGTCATCTTAAAATTCAATGTTAAAAATTCTTCAAGACTGATGATGATTGTCGTCATATTTCTGATTATAAGAACGGGAAGTAATGTGTTTGAAAATCAGAGAGAAGAGGTGTTGATTCATACATTCAACAAAACCAATATTTTTTCAATAAAAAGGGGAGATAAGGCTTGTTTCTGGATTTCGGATATGGAAAATAAGGATAAGGTTTTACAGTTTGTTGTGAAGCCTTACTGCTCTTCTCGAAGAATAAATCATTTTGAACTTAAAACCTTTTCAGATTCAGTTCAAAAAGTAGTTTTCAGGAATGAGAGTTACGATTTGAGATAATGGTTATCATTTATGTGTTTTCCTGCATTTATAATGTATGGAATTCTTATTTAGAAACATTACAAACTGTCTATTTGTGAGATTTCTCACTTTTCGATATTGTTAAACTTTCTTAATTTTGTAGAAATTCAAATTTAAACTTATATGGCAGGTTTAACGAGTTCTACGATAGGTAGAAAATATGCTATGGCATTATCAGCTCTATTTTTGCTGATTTTTCTTATACTGCATTTGACGACCAATTTGTTATCAGTTCTGAATAAGGATGCATTCAATACAGCATCAGACTTCATGGGCTATAATCCTTTTGTGCAGTTCTTAATGCAGCCTATTCTTGGTTTTGCAGTAATTTTCCATTTCATTATGGGATTTATGCTTGAGATCAAGAATAATAAAGCGCGTCCGGTAAAGTATGCAGCAAACAATGCATCTGTGAATTCTTCATGGATGTCCAGAAATATGATTATTTCGGGTGCTGTTATTTTAGCTTTCCTAGCGCTTCACTTATATGATTTCTGGCTGCATGAAATCAATTACAAGTATGTAGAAGGATTGACTCCTGATGCAGAACGTTTCTGGCCGGAACTTCATGAGAAGTTTGCTGATCTTTGGAGAGTGGCTTTGTATGTGATCTCTTTTGTTTTATTAGGATTACACCTGGCTCACGGATTCCAGTCTTCATTCCAGTCTATCGGAGCAAGACATCCAAAATATACGCCGATGATCAAAGCTTTCGGGAAATGGTATTCAATCCTTATTCCTGCAGGATTTATCGTCGTTGCAGTTTTTCACTTTATAACTCAATAATATCAATATACTAATATGAGTAAATTAGATTCAAGAATTCCAGCGGGTCCTCTTAAAGACAAGTGGAAAAATCATAAAGACCATATGAACCTTGTTGCACCAAACAACAGAGATAAGATTGATATTATTGTTGTAGGTACGGGTTTGGCAGGAGGTTCTGCAGCAGCTACATTGGCTGAGCAAGGATACAACGTAAAAGCGTTCTGCTACCAGGATTCACCAAGAAGAGCACACTCTATTGCAGCTCAGGGAGGGATCAACGCAGCTAAGAATTACCAGGGTGACGGTGACTCTACTTACAGATTATTCTACGATACCATCAAAGGTGGTGACTATAGAGCAAGAGAGGCCAACGTTTACAGATTAGCTGAAGTTTCTGCAAATATTATTGACCAGTGTGTTTCCCAAGGGGTTCCTTTCGGTAGAGATTACGGTGGTCAGCTAGATAACCGTTCATTTGGTGGGGTTCAGGTAAAAAGAACTTTCTATGCAAAAGGACAAACAGGACAGCAGTTATTATTAGGTGCTTATTCTTCTATGAGCCGTCAGATCGGTAAAGGAAGAATTAAAATGTACAACCGTCATGAAATGCTAGATCTAGTTATTGTTGACGGAAAAGCAAGAGGAATTATTGCGAGAAACCTTGTGACAGGTGAAATTGAAAGACATTCTGCTCACGCTGTAGTAATTGCTTCAGGAGGATACGGAAACGTATATTTCCTTTCTACCAATGCTATGGGATCAAACGTTTCTGCAGCTTGGAAAATCCACAAAAAAGGAGCTTACTTCGCAAACCCTTGTTATGTACAGATTCACCCGACTTGTATTCCTGTTCATGGAACACAGCAGTCTAAACTGACTTTGATGTCTGAATCATTAAGAAACTCAGGAAGAATCTGGGTTCCTAAGAAAATTGAAGATTCTGTAGCCATCAGAGAAGGTAAATTAAGACCTGAAAATATTAAAGAAGAAGATAGAGATTACTATTTAGAAAGAAGATATCCTGCATTTGGTAACTTGGTTCCTCGTGACGTTGCGTCTAGAGCGGGTAAAGAAAGATGTGATGCTGGTTTCGGAATCGAAAATAATGATACTAAAGAAGGTGTTTACTTAGATTTCTCTACAGAAATTATCAAAAAAGGTAAAGAAGCTGCTATTGAAAAGCATATTCATAATCCTAGTGAACAGCAAATTTACGACCTTGGAAAAGCTTGGATTGAAGAAAAATATGGTAACCTATTTGTAATGTACGAAAAGATTACTGCTGATGATCCTTACAAAACTCCGATGAAAATTTATCCTGCGGTTCACTACACAATGGGAGGTGTTTGGGTTGATTATAACCTTCAGTCTACAATTCCTGGATGTTTCGTAATTGGTGAAGCTAACTTCTCAGATCACGGAGCCAACAGACTTGGGGCTTCTGCATTGATGCAGGGTCTTGCGGACGGATATTTCGTGCTTCCTTATACAATTGCAGATTATCTTTCTGCAGATATCAGAACAGGAACTATTCCTACCAATTCAGGAGCGTTTGACGAAGCTGAAAAAGGAATTAAAGAAAAAATAGATTTCTTCTTAAATAATAAAGGAACTCATTCTGTAGACCACTTCCATAAGCAATTAGGAAACATTATGTGGAACAAAGTAGGAATGGGGAGAACTCCTGAAGGGTTAAGAGAGGCAATCAGAGAAATTGAAGAAGTGAAAAACGATTTCTGGAAAAACGTAAAAGTTCCAGGAGATGGTGAAGGAATGAACACTGAACTTGAAAAAGCATTCAGAGTAGCAGATTTCCTTGAACTTGGACAATTAATGGCTATTGATGCATTACACAGAAATGAATCTTGTGGTGGGCATTTTAGAGAAGATCATGCTACTCCGGAAGGTGAAGCAGAAAGAGATGACGTAAACTTCAAATATGTAGCAGCTTGGGAATATCAGGGTGATGATATCAAACAAGAAATTCTGCATAAAGAAGAACTTATCTATGACAATATCGAAGTTAAAGCGAGAAGTTACAAATAATCTCCAACCTATAAATATAACATTATGAGTGCAAAAAAAGGCCTTCATCTTACGCTGAAAATTTGGAGACAAAAAAATAGTAAAACTAAAGGTCAGTTTGAGACCTACAAAATATCAGATGTATCTACAGATTCTTCATTTTTGGAAATGCTGGATATTCTGAATGAAAACTTAATTAACGAGGGAAAAGAACCTATCGCTTTCGACCACGACTGTCGTGAAGGAATCTGCGGTATGTGTTCACTTTACATCAATGGTAGAGCTCACGGGCCGGATACAGGGATCACAACCTGCCAGCTTCACATGAGAATGTTCAAAGATGGAGAAACGATCGTTATTGAACCTTGGAGAAGTGCTGCTTTCCCTGTTATCAAAGATTTGATGGTAGACAGAAGCGCATTTGACAGAGTAATGGCAGCAGGAGGTTTCATCTCTGTAAATACTTCCGGTAATACATTGGATGCTAACGCAATTCCGGTTCCAAAAGAAGATGCAGACAAAGCAATGGATGCAGCTGCTTGTATTGGATGTGGAGCTTGTGTAGCGACTTGTAAAAACGGATCTGCAATGCTATTTGTAGGCGCTAAAGTTTCTCAGTATGCATTACTTCCTCAAGGTAGAGTAGAAGCTAAAAGAAGAGTTCTGAACATGGTGAAAGCTATGGATGAAGAAGGATTCGGTAACTGTTCAAACACCGGAGCATGTGAAGTAGAATGTCCTAAAGGTATTTCTCTTGAAAACATCGCAAGAATGAACAGAGAATACATGGCTGCTCTTGTAGATCAAGGATAGAATTGATTCAAATACATAAAAAATCGCCTTCATTTTTGGAGGCGATTTTTTTATGAAATGCTAAGTCCTGTTAAAGTTTGTTAACTTATTAGCAGGTTTTAGTCATTCTTTATTTAATAAGTATATATTTGGAGGGTAGTTGAAACATTTTTTTTTAAACTTTCAAATACAGCATACCACTCAGAAAGAGACAATTGAAATAATTGGAATAACCCTCTTGAAAGGTGATAATAAAATTTTTAAAAAAAATAATTAGTGTGAATTAGCAAGCCCTAAAAAGCGTATTTTTGTGTAATATTAAAAATTGAAATGAAAAAATATCTTTTATTGTTTATCATCACAGTTTTTGTGATGTCTTGTTCAAAAAAAGTAGAAGTAAAAGGAAAAATTACTGGAAGCTCATCATTAGAAAGAATTGAATTTGTAGAAGCTTCAGGAGTAGGAACCCTGCCTTTGATTAATATAGGTTTAGATAAAGACGGAAACTTTTCAGGAAGCTTTGATGCTCCTAAAGACGGTATGTACGTGATCAACTATGCGGGCAGACAAAACCTGATTTATCTTGAAGGAGGACAAAAAGTGAATATTTCAGGAAACGGAACTACTTTCCCAAATGAATTTGTGATTACCGGAGATGCTAAAAAGAATAATGATTTTCTTACAGCTTCTCAAAAGTTCTTAGCTGAATATGGTACTAAAGTTAATATAGCTGCCTTAATGGGTGGAGATGAAGCGGCATTCCTTAAAGGTATGCATAAAATTGAAGCAGATATTAATAAAAATGTAGATGATCTTGCAAAGAAAAATAATCCTAGCAAAGCACTTTTGGAGTGGAAGAAAAATGATGTGAAAGTTACCATTCTTAATTTGATTGCCAACTATGAAATGTCTCACGGACCAATGTCTGGAAACCCATCTTACAAAGCTACTAAAGCATTAAAAGATTACGAAGCTCAGTTGGAAACAGATAAAGAAGCGATGGTGAAAACAATCCCTCTTTACAGACAATATCTTCTTGTAAAAATGACTCCGGATTTCCAGAAGTATGCAGAAGCAAACAGCAAAGGAAAAACAGGAATTACAACTTCTGAGATGTTTGCTCAGTACTTAAAAACAAAGAAAGATTTATCTCAGACTGCAAAAGATTATCTTTTGGCATTTGTAATGGCTCAGGCGGATATTCATCCAACAACTCCGGCTGCAAACATTGATAAAATCAAAAAGATTATTGATTCAGATATTAAAGATGCTACCATTAAAAGTGACCTTTTAAAAATGCAGGTGGCTATTACTGGACTTAAAATCGGAGATGCAGCTCCTGAAGCAGCTGTAGCAAAGCAGGATGGAAAGGCTTATAAACTTTCTGAAAACAAAGGAAAGCCTTATATGCTATTCTTCTACGCTTCATGGAATCCTTACATCAGTGAAGCTACAGTACCTGTATTAAAAGAAGTAGTAAACTTTTATAAGTCTAAAATGAACTTTGTGTTTGTAAACGTAGATGACACAAAAGATCAGTTCATTAAAACAAGCAATTCTCTTTTAAAAGGAATTCAGGGAGTGAATGTTTACGGAGAAGGAGGTCTGAATTCTGATATTGCTAAGAAATATGGTGTGTACGGATTCAAATTACCTTGCTTTGTGATCATCGATAAAGATGGTAAAATTGCCAGCAGATCATTTGTAAACCTTGGTGAGCAGGAACTGGTAACTATTCTGGATAAACAGACTGGTCTTTCAGCTCCAAAAGCAGAACCAATGCAGATGCAGCCACAATTACAGCTTGATCCTTCTGCAGCTCAGCAGCAAGCTCCACAGCCAGCAAATCCACAGCCGGCTCCAACAAAATAATAAACTTTAACACAGTATAGAAACCTTATCTTCGGATAAGGTTTTTTTTATTGTATTTTTGCAAACTGAAGCGTAAAAGTTTCAATTAGGAAAATAGAAAATTTTAGAATGAGTAGGAAGAAAAAAAGAGATTTAATTCTTGAAAATATAAAGCTATTGACTGCCGGAGCAAAAGGAGTGGCAATAGGAAGGACAGAAGAAGGAAAAGCTGTAATGGTTTCAGGAGCTATTCCAGGTGATATTGTAAATGTAAGAGTGAAAAAAGCGAAGTCAAAATATTATGAAGGCGAAGCGGTTGAAGTTATTGAAAAATCACCTTACAGAGCAGATCCAAAATGTATTCATTTCGGAACTTGTGGAGGCTGCAAATGGCAGAACATGAGCTACGAAAAGCAGCTTGATTTTAAACAGGAAGAAGTATATAATAATATTAAAAGAATCGGTGGAATTGATGACTTTGAGACGGTATCAATTCTGGGAGCTGAAGAACAGTATTTTTATAGAAATAAAATGGAATTCTCCTTCTCAAATGCAAGATGGCTTACTCAATATGAAATCAGTTCTGAAGAAAACTTCGGAAGTAAAGATGCGTTAGGATTCCATATTCCCGGAATGTGGAGTAAAATTCTTGATTTAAAAGAATGTTTCCTTCAGGAAGATCCTTCCAATGCAATAAGACTGGCTGTAAAAGAATATGGAGTAAACAACGGTCTGGATTTCTTTGATGTAAGAAACCAGGAAGGTTTTTTAAGAACCTTGATGATGAGACAAAATTCCAAAGGAGAATGGATGGTTCTTTTCCAGCTTTACAGAGAAGAAAAAGAAAACAGAGAAAAACTTTTTGAATTCTTACTGGAAAAATTCCCGCAGATTAAAACATTAGTATATGCTATCAATCCTAAGCAGAATGATTCCATTTACGATTTAAATATCAATGTATATTTTGGAGAAGGTTACCTTATGGAAGAAATGGACGGACTGCAGTTTAAGATAGGCCCGAAATCATTCTTCCAGACGAATTACAAACAGGCTTTGGAACTGTACAGAAAGACACTTGAATTTGCAGATCTGAAAGGAGATGAAGTTGTATATGACCTTTATACAGGAACAGGAACAATTGCTCAGTATGTAGCGAGAAATGCAAAACAGGTAATCGGAATAGAATCTGTACAAGAAGCCATAGATGCTGCTATAGAACATGCTGCATTGAATGGTCTTACTAACTGTACTTTCTATTGTGGAGACATGAAGGATATCTTCAATGACGAATTTATGGCAACTCATCCTAAAGCAGATGTATTAATTACAGATCCACCAAGAGACGGAATGCACCAGAAGGTCGTAGAACAGATCTTAAAGCTTTCACCGGAAAAAGTAGTTTACGTAAGCTGTAATTCTGCAACACAGGCGAGAGACCTTGCCTTGATGAAAGACCATTATACTTTAGTGAAGATTTTGCCGGTAGATATGTTCCCACAAACACACCATGTTGAGAACATTGCGTTGTTGATTAAAAAATAATTTTATCTAAATTTGAATTTCAAATCTTAATATGAAGTACTTTAAATTTCTGATAGCGATCTGTTTTTTAGGAATGCTTTTTTCCTGTGGAGGAGATGATGATATTTGTGAAAGCGGAGAAGGAACTCCCAGAATGAAGGTGGCTTTCAGATCACTGGCTACTGGAAAAGAGACGACCCTGGATACCCTTTATGTCGCAGTAGATTATGGAGCAGGAAAAGTGGATCTTGGAAAACTTGCAAAAATTGATTCCCGGTTAATTCCTTTACGGGTTGACAGCTCACCTTATACTGACGTTTATTTTAAACTTACCTATAATGGAGCAGAATCTAAAGTAAGAATTAATTATAGTACGAAGTCAACGTATGTTTCTCCCGGATGCGGAATCAAAAAATCTTACGAGAATTTAAGTTCAGAATTAGTAACTCCGAATCCTGTTCAGAAGCTGGAAGCCGGACAAAATCAAATAGAGAATGAAGACAAGACTAATCTTTACCTTTCTTTTTAGTTTATTGGGAATAATAAGCTGGGCACAAGACAAAAAAAAGGAAGCAGAGAAGAAGGTTCAGGAAAAATATGAACCCAATTTTATGGTTGGCCTTGATGTACTGAATACCGGAGCCGGTTTTTTTTCTGACAGAAAATTGTATCAGGGATTTATTTCTTCAAAAATCAGAGGAAATCTCCATGCTGTTGCAGAGGCAGGTTTTGAAAAAAATGTGTATCAGAAAAATGGTTATGATGCGAAGGCAAGCGGTCCTTTCGTGAAATTGGGTGCATTCTATATGCTTGCAAAAGATGCAGAGAATGAATTCAATGGATTTTATGCAGGAGGAAAAGCTGCCGGATCATTTTATAATCAGGAGTATATGGCAATTCCTGTTCGCGGATTTGGGGGAAGCAATTCTTCAGAAGCCTTTCCTTCATCATCACAGTCATCCTTTTGGCTGGAAGGTACGTTGGGAGGCAGAGTACAATTATTTAATTCCAATTTCTACATCGATGTGAATCTTCAGCCAAGATATATGGTATATACTTCCAAGCAGGATGATATCTCACCCATGATCGTTCCGGGCTTCGGAAAAAGTTCTTCAAAATTCAATATGGGATTTGCATGGAATATTGCATATAAGTTTTAGAAATATTATTTCTTGACATTTAAAATACATAAAACACAAACTTTAGACTACTCTAAAGTTTGTGTTTTTTTTAATGGATATCGTTGATGAGTGTATTATGTTGAAAAATATTAACTTATTTTACTTATAAGATTGATAAAATAGTTATATTTGGCGGAAATTATAATTGTGTTTTAATTTATGAAAAGAGTATTTACTGCTTTAATGTTCACTTTTATAGGGGGCGCCGTGTTCGGTCAATGGACACCAACTTCCCTTAAAAAAGTAGACGATAACAAAAGAAGTACAGGATTTAGAGTAGATCAATCTAATGTAAGAGGAAACGGGTACTATAAATTAGACCTGAACTTACTGAGATCTCAGCTAAAGAATGCACAGGAAATGGGTACAAATGCCACTCCTGTAGTGATTTCTCTTCCCACTATGAGCGGGAAGATTGAAAGGTTTAATGTATACAGTTTTCCAGTAGTTGTAAAAGAACTGGCAGACAAGTATGAATTAGGATCTTATGTTGGAACAAGTGTCGAAGACCCTACCAAGTATTTAAGATTCAGTATTGCTCCTAATGATTTTCAGTCGATGATTATTCATGGTGATAAATATGAGTTTATTGACCCTTCTTCTGCAGATAAAACAGTGTATGCCGTTCATCCTAAAACTAAAAAGGATAAAAATGGATTCTTATGTTCTACAGAAGAATCTCCTGTTGCTAAAAAGGAAATAGATGCCTTATTGAAAAATGGGCAGTCATTCTCAAATCAGGCAACAACTTTCAACAAGAGTTCTGATAAGAAATATAGAACAATGAGACTGGCGATGTCTGTTACCGGTGAGTATACTCAATACTTTATGGGGCTTGCTGGCGTACCTGCTACAGCTACAGATGATCAGAAAAGAGCTCCGGCACTAGTTGCAATTAATAATACTTTAACCAGAGTAAACGGAGTTTTTGAGAAAGATTTTGCATTGCATTTGAATTTGCAGAATTTTCCGACTGTAATTTATATTGATCCAGCTACAGATCCATATTCTGCTGCTGCTACAGGAGCAGGGGGTGCATGGAATGGAGAACTACAGGGTGCTTTGACAGCTAATGTAGGAAATGTTAACTATGATATCGGACACTTGTTCGGTAAATCAGGAGGTGGAGGAAATGCCGGATGTATCGGATGTGTATGTATCAATCCTACAACTACAGTTCCTAAAGGAAAAGGTTCAGGATTTACTTCTCCATCAAATGGAATTCCATCAGGTGATAGCTTTGATATCGACTATGTTGCTCATGAGATGGGGCACCAGCTAGGGGCTAACCATACTTTCTCTCATAATCTTGAAGGAAGTGGTGTGAATATGGAACCTGGTTCAGGATCTACCATTATGGGATATGCAGGTATTACTGGTCCTGATACGGATATTCAGCCTAACTCTGATCCTTATTTCCATAAAGCAAGTATCGGTCAGATTCAAGCTAACTTAATTGCAAAAACTTGTGATGTAGAAACTACAATTACCAATAATCCACCGGTAATTACGGATCTGCCAACATATACTATACCTAAGGGGACTGCTTTTGTTTTAGCAGGTGGTGCTACAGATCCTGAAAATGATCCAATGACTTATTCTTGGGAAGAAGTTGATGATGCATTAGTTTCTGTGGATAAATATAATTTAGGAAATACAATGTCTGGAGCTTCATTCAGATCTGCTCCACCAAGTACAAACCCAGCAAGATACTTTCCAAAATTTGCATCTGTAATGAATGGAGTGTTGAATAACGCAAACAATACTTGGGAAGCGGTATCAACTGTAGCAAGAACAACAAATTTTGCATTAACTGTTAGAGATAATAACTCTAATGTAGCTCAACAGCAGTCAGCTTTTAAAGTTCAGACAATTGTTGTAGGAGATAACGGACCTTTCAGGTTAGCTAATCAATATGCTGATGTAAATACATCAACTCCGGTTCAATGGATTGTTGCCAATACAAATGCTGCTCCTTATAATGTAGCTAATGTAAAGATTGACTATACTACAGATAATGGAACAACCTGGACTGTACTATCAGCATCAACACCTAATGACGGAACTGAAAACTTTACTTTCCCTTCTTCATTGAATGGACAGACTATTAAAGTTAGAATTTCTTCAATAGGTAATGTTTTCTATGCTGTAGGACCTGTGAGCATTGCACCTCTATCTGCATGTAGCAGTGCTGCTCCAACGAATGTAGTAGTGAGCAATATTACGGTATCTTCAGCTAGCGCATCTTGGATGTCCTATACTGGAGCAACTTATAAAGTACGTTATAGAAAGGTAGGTACAACAGCATGGACTGAAGCTGATACAACAGTTCCTTCAATCAACTTAAGTAATTTAATTGATGGAACAACATATGAAATTCAGGTTGCATTAGTTTGTGGTACTTCGGTAGGTACATATTCAGCTTCTGTAAACTTCAGCACTCCTGCACTTGCTTACTGTGCATCTGCTTCAACTAGTGCAGCTTATGAGTATATCGCCAATGTGACACTTGCGAATGTAAATAATACTTCAGCAAATAGTACATATACAAACTATACAACAAATACAGCACTTCAGGCGAACTTGGTAAAAGGAACTTCTTATCCTATTTCTGTTACTGTTGGGAACTCTGGTGCTGCGGATTATGATACAGTAGCTGCATTTATCGACTTTAACAAGGATGGTGTCTTCAGTGATTCAGAAAGAGTATTGAATTATCCTGTAACATTAACCCAGCCATCAACTGTAGTTAACGGAACGGTTACCATTCCAGGTAATGCAGTAGAAGGACAGCCATTAAGAATGAGAGTTGTAGCATTCTATGTAGGTGCTGGAACTGGTGGAGGTAACGTTGGATTATCATTACCTACAGATTATATATGTGGAGAACTTTTCGATGGTGAAGTTGAAGACTATAACGTAGTAATTACTAGTAATCTTGCTACTTCTGAAACAGCTGTTAAAAATAACGGTATTCAGATTTATCCAAACCCGGTAAGTGATATTCTAAATATTACTAAAGTTTCAGATAAAGCTACTTATAAAATCTATAGTGCTGCTGGACAATTAGTAGACAGAGGAAATATCAACGATGGAAAGGTGAATGTTTCAACTTTAGTTAAAGGTGGTTATATAATTACAATAGATGATAAAGGAATTGAGCAATTCAAATCTAAATTCATCAAAAAATAAAGATAACCTTTTAAATATTAGTAAATCCCCGGGCTTTCCCGGGGATTTCTTTATTTAAAGCATAAGTGGAGATATTGTTATATTTTTACAAAAAAACCTAAATGTACCTGTAAATTAATAACAAAAAATGATTAGATTTGTATGATTAATATTATAATGAAAACATTATGAAGAAATTCTTTACCTCTTTAATTCTGTTTCTCTGTTTGATCTGTACAGGCTTTGTATCCAAAGTCTCAGCTCAGGCAGGACAGATCGGGACAGGAACGGGTACCTCAGTGTATCTCCCCATACGTTCCTATTATGGGTATAGTTATTCCCAGCAGATTTATACTGCTGCGGAGCTTACGACTGCTATAGGTACGTCGAACTATATCACAGCTGTAAAGTTTTATTCTACCACCGTTTCAACATCTCAGGATGTCTATAAGGATTGGGTAGTATATATGGGGAACACAACCCAGAATAACTTTGCAACCACTACAAACTGGGTTCCATTAAGTGGTTTGACCCAAGTTTTCGCCGGAAATTTACCTAACCTGACAAATGGGAACTGGGTAACTCTTCAATTGGCAACTCCGTTTTTGTGGAACGGAACAGACAATCTTGTGATTGCTGTAAATGAAAAAACTCCAGGTTATTCGTCTTCGCCAGGTACAGCTTGGGGATCTTATAATGCAGGAGCAAACAGAGGGATGATCTATTATGAAGATTCTGCAAACCCAGACCCTGCAGCACCTCCTGCTGCAAAAGACAGAGTTGCAGATATTCCTAGAATACAATTGGAAAGCCATCCGCTGCCAGCTTGTTCAACAGCTCCTCCTACCAATATTACAATTTCCAACCTGACAACAACTTCGGCTAATGTAGGTTGGTATCTTTCTGCAGGTGCTACGTATGTTGTACGATACAGACCTGTAGCAGGAGGACCTTGGGTGACAATTAACGTAACAACACCTTTGGTAGGAAACCAGATCATTACCGGATTAACAGAACAAACCCAGTATGAAGTTCAGGTAGCTACTATCTGTGGGGGTACTCAGGGAGCATTCTCTTCCAGTATAAATTTTACAACTCCGGCACTTACTTATTGTAATTCAGCGGCTACAAGTACTTTTATTGATGGGTATATAAGCCAGGTTGCAGTTAATGCACAAGGAGCTCCTTCGATGGTGAGTAACTCTAATCAAAGTGGTTACACAGATTATAGTACAGATCCTACAAGATTAGTTACTTTGGTAAGAGGAGGTACTGCTACTGTTTCTGTAGCAAAAACATGGCCGGGTTACCAATACAGCTTCTTAACAGGAGTTTGGATTGACTTTAACCGTAATGGTATTTTTGAAGCGACTGAAAGAGTATTGACTTCTCCAAGTAATACGACAACGCCGGTTACGGCCACATTCAATATACCAAATGCTGCAGGTGGTGCATATACCGGAAACCTTACTACCAGAATGCGTGTAGTAATGAATGAGTACAGTCCTATTAATGCTTGTGGAACTTATTCTTATGGTGAAACTGAAGATTATGCTGTTAAACTTATTGATTTATCAGCATGTACTACAGCTCCACCGGCTGACATTCAGGTAAACAATGTAACTCCTTCTTCTGCTAACGTTACTTGGACATCAACTACAGGAGCTACTTATATTGTAAGATACAGAGTTTCTCCTTCCGGTGCATGGCAGCAGATTGCTGTAAATACACCTTTGGTAAGTAACCAAATACTTACAGGATTATTAGAGCAGACTACATATGACGTTCAGGTAGCTACTATTTGTGGAGGTACTACAGGTGCATTCTCTCCAAGTGTAACCTTTACAACTCCGGCTCTTACTTATTGTACGGCAGGTCCTACAGGTAATACTGCTACTAGCGGATATATTAATAATGTAACCGTTACTCCTACGAATACTCCTATCATGTTGAGTAATTCAGGATCGGATAACTATAAAGATTATACACCAGATCCTACAAGAGTAGTTATATTTGAAAGAGGTTCTGCAAATAATAAAATTTCTGTGAATAAATACTGGCCAGGTTCTCCTACATCTTATGGAGTTTCAGCTTGGGTTGATTTTAACAGAAACGGAACATTTGAAACGAGTGAGAGAATTCTGAATACTACTTATAATACAACTACTCCGGTAACGGCAACTTTTGCTGTCCCTACAGTGGCGAGTGGAAATGTATATACTGGAACTCTTCCTACCCGTATGCGTGTAGTAATGAGATATTTTGATAATGCTAACCCTTGTGGAACATTTACCCAGGGAGAAGTAGAAGATTATGCGGTAAAATTTGTAGATTCTCAACCATGTTCAACAGCTCCTCCAACGAATATTACAGTAAACAATATTGGTGCAACTACTGCAACAGTATCATGGGTTGCAACTGTAGGAGCTACTTATAATATAAGATGGAGAACTACTCCTGGAGGGGTGTGGCAGACGGCTACTGTGCCAGCTGGTCAAAACTTCTATGGAATCACTGGTCTTACTGAGCAGACAAATTATGAAGTTCAGGTCTCTACAACATGTGGAGGTTCTACAGGAGCTTACTCATCATCAGTAACGTTTACAACACCACCGTTGTCTTACTGCCAGATGACAGGTACCGGAACGAATGACCATATTTCGAATGTAACAGTTACCTCTTCGAACCTTGGAGTTCCTCCAATGAACAATACTTCAGTACAGACTAATTACACCAGCTATACAACACCTGAGACTCTTATTACTTTAGATGTTAATTCTCAAAATAATAAAATCTCTGTAGCTAAAGGTTGGACTGGAGCAACAGGAAATGATGCTGTAACAGCATGGATTGACTTTGACAGAAACGGACAGTTTACAGACGCTGAAAGAATTTTAATTTCTCCAGCTAACACAACTACCCCTGTTACTGCTACGTTTGCCGTTCCTTCAACATCTTATACAGGTCCATTGACAACTACAATGAGAGTGGTACTAAAACGTACAAGTGCTCCTGTAATGTGTCAGAATGCAGTAGATGGAGAAGTGGAAGACTACAGAGTAAGAATCAGACCTTGTAGCAATGCAACTCCAAACGCACCTACATTTACTACTACTCATACAACAGCTACTGTTACAATTACAGGAGCAGGAGTAAGTTATTTGGTAAGATACAGAGTTCAGGGTACAACAGCTTGGACACAAGTATATGCTTCAACACAATTGGGGAACCTTCCATTAGTAATCACCGGATTGACACCAGCTACCACTTATGAAGTAGAAGTAGCTGCAATTTGTGGAGATATTGTAGGAACAGCAACTCCAATCAAGACATTTACCACAAGATGTGATCCTACTCCTCCGAATGTGACAGTAGGTAACATTACTCCAACAACAGCATTGATTACATGGGCACCACTTGCAGCAAGTTCTACCTATACAATGAGATGGAGAAAAGTAGGTACTACTACATGGAATATTATCAGTTTACCAGCAGCTCCTGCAAATACTTATGTGTTAGGTAGTGTGACTCCATTAGAGCCTTTCACTACTTATGAAGTACAGATTGCTAATATGTGTAACGGAGAAACTGCTCTGAATCCATATTCAAACCCTAAAGTATTTACAACAGAAAGAATCTGTGAAATTCCGCCTCCAGGATTAACAATTACTCAATTGCTTCCTACATCGGCAGCAATCCAATGGGATCCTTTCCCTGGAGCAACATATGTTCTTAGATATAGAAAAGTAGGTATTCCAAGCTGGACAGAAGTACCATCATTAGTTAATAACCTTGTATTAACAGGTCTTACAGAATTAACTAAATATGAAATGCAGGTGGTAAATATCTGTAACGGGACACCAGGAAATTATACTCCTCCATATTACTTCACAACTCCTACAGTAATTTACTGTCAGATGAATTCAGGAAGTTCTATAGGCGAGCATATCTCTAAAGTTACTGTGAAGCCTACCGGTAAGAAAACAATGGAGAATGAATCAGGAGCATCAACGTATACAGATTATACAGGAGTTCCTAAAACATTCATCGAAATGATCCAGGGATCAACAGATAATGAGATCATCATTGAGAAGAAGTGGACAGGAAACACGTATAACGAAGGAATCGCAGTTTGGATTGACTTCAACAGAAATGGTGAATTTGATATCAATGAAAGAGTATTAAGCTCTCCACCAAATACAGACAGCCCTATCTCAGGTAAATTCAATGTACCGGCAGATGCGTTTGTAAGTATGACGGATTACAAATATGTAGTGATGAGAGTAGCAATGGAAAGAGACGGTATTCCTGTAAACTGTACAAGCTTCAAAAACGGAGAAGTAGAGGATTACACAGTAAGAATCTCTAAGCCGATTGTTGCTAATCCAATTGATCAGACGGGTATCATGATTTATCCTAACCCGGTAAGCTCAATATTATTTGTTAAAAATATCAGCAAGAGAGCTAAATATAAGATCTACAATGCTGCAGGACAGGTAATCGGAGATGGTATCTTACTAAACAACCAAATCAACGTAAGCAGATTGATTAACGGTGTTTATGTAATCGATATCGATGATAACGGTAAAACTGTTCAGAAGAAATTTATCAAAGAATAAGTAAACTAAATTTCAAATAGAATAAGCCTCCAGAAATGGAGGCTTATTTTTTATCCTTATTATTATTGATTAATTACAATGTACAACGCTTCCGGCCAATTTATATCAGGTGGAATAATATTAGACTGATATGAGTAAATTAATCAACAGTGTATATGTTATCTCTATTGAAGATAATGGAAATATCTTTCAAAAGAAATTTATAAAGGAATAATACAAAAAGCCCTCAAAAAAATGAGGGCTTTTTTATTTTTAAGCGAGAAAATAATCTTTAGGAATATTTCTATTCAATAGCAAAGATTACTTTTTCGGTCTGTTCTTTTAATTCTTGCAGATTGGTATTGTTGTAGATGATACAATCTGCCATTTTAATTTTATCCCTTTCAGGCATCTGTTTTTCCATAACAGCCTCTACTTCACGATAGGTTTTATTATCTCTATCCATTACTCTTTTAGCCCTGATATTATCCTCAGCTGTTACCAAAAGAGATTTATAACATTGTCTGTTAAGTTTTAGTTCAAACAATAATGCAGTTTCTTTGAAAACCAAATATTTGCTTTGCCTACTTACCCAATCTTCAAAATCAATTCGCACAGCAGGGTGTATGATTTCATTTAACTGCTCGAGAATATCACTATTGTTGAAAACCTTACTGGCAACGAATTTTCTGTCGTACAATCCATTTTCATCATAAGATTCTTCGCCAAGAAGTTCCTTGATCTTTATTTTCAGATCTTCACTCTCATTGACGATTGCCTTTGCTCTTTCATCGGAATAATAAACCGGAAATCCGAATTCCTCTATAAAGCGGGCTACTGTAGTTTTTCCAGAGCCAATTCCGCCTGTTAAACCTATGATCTTGGGTGCTGGTTCCGGTTCAGCCTGTTGTGTTTCTGAATGTAATTCTTCCATGATTTAAAATTAATATCCAAAAGCATCATTAAAGGTAAACGTCTCATCAAGTCTTACCCCTTTGTCGGTCATTTTAAGACTTGCCAGCTCATTATGAGCATCATGTTCAAAGAATAATAAATATTCGTTATCTACACACTGCTTTAGGAATTTTCCCTTTTCTTCCAATGTTAAAAGAGGTCTGGTATCATACCCCATCACATATACCTGGTTGATATGTCCTGCTGTAGGAATAAGATCTGCAGCAAAAACGACTGTTTTTTCCTGATATTGAATGACCGGAAGCATTTGTTTTTCTGTATGTCCATCCACAAAGATGACATCCATCTTCAGATCAGGAGCAAAACCGTAATTTCCGGTAGTAGGAAGCGGTAAAAAATTAAGCTGGCCACTTTCCTGTATCGGCATAATATTTTCCTTCAGGAAACTTGCTTTTTCTCTCGCATTAGGTTCTGTTGCCCATTGCCAGTGATTTTCATTAGTCCAGAAATTAGCATTTTTGAAAGCGGGTCTGTATCCGGTTCTGTCATCATTCCATTCTATAGCACCACCACAGTGATCGAAGTGAAGGTGGGTAAGGAATACATCCGTAATATCCTCCTTTATAAAACCGTATTTCTTTAGATTTTTATCAAGAGTATCATCTCCAAAAAGAGAATAATGCCCGAAAAATTTATCATCCTGTTTGTTTCCAAGACCGCAGTCTACCAGGATTAGTTTTTTTCCGTCTTCAATAAGCAGGGAACGTGTTCCCAGTTCGATTAAGTTTTTTTCGTCTGCCGGGTTTGTTTTTTCCCACAGACTCTTCGGGACGACTCCGAACATAGCACCGCCGTCCAGTTTAAATTTTCCACATTGTATTGGATATAACTTCATATGTATATTTTGATTATTTTTTTATTGCTTTCATTTTCTCCGCAATTTTTTTTGCGTTATGATCAGAACCCTCAAGATGATTGATAATATTTTCATAATCAGTCTCTTTTCTGTTCTGAGAAAGTTTTTGCTTGATAAATATTTCGTTAGGAATTATTTTAATGCCAAAAGCACCCTTCATTTCCTTTTCCACGAATTCTTTTCCCATATCCTTCACCATCATCGGGCATTGCTGAATTTTTTCATATTTGGACGTTAATTTATCCAAATGAGCATAAAGCTCATCATGATTCATCAGTTCAATCTTTCCATAGATCTGTACTGCTTCATAATTCCAGGTGGAAACATTAATATGATCGTACCAGCTGCTGGATATGTAAGTGTGGGCTCCTAAAAAATCACAAAGAGCCTCATCTCCGTTTTTTAAGGTTTTCGCCTGTGGGTTAGCTCTCGAAATATGAGTTTCAATATAAGCATTTTCCGGATCATCTTCATTTAACATCATCATAGCATGGGTCGCCCGGATCTTGTCAACAGAAGAAATCAATAAAGCAAAAGAATTTTCTTTGATAATCTCTCTCATCAAATTGTAATCTTCGCTTCTGTATAATTTGGGTATAAACATAAACTAATAAACTCTCATTAACTTAAACCTTGAATCTTTGAACTAAAAAAGTTCACCCGGATTTTTAGGTCTGGTAATATTTAAATGTTTGTAAGCTTTGTCAGTAACTTCTCTTCCTCTCGGAGTTCTGATAATAAACCCTTCCTGAATCAAAAATGGCTCATAAACTTCTTCCAGTGTTTCAGGATTTTCAGCAATAGAGGTGGCCAAAGCAGAAATACCAACTGGTTTTCCTTTAAAATTTTCAATCATAACACGCATGATCTTATTATCCATTTCATCCAATCCAAATTCATCCACATTGAGAGAGTTCAGCGCATATTTTGTAATATTGATCTCAATTTCACCATTCCCTTTGATCTCCGCGAAATCACGTACCCTTCTCAATAATGCATTGGCAATCCTTGGGGTTCCACGACTTCTTCTAGCAATTTCTATCGCCGCATCTTCGTAAATAACAACTCCCAGAACCCTTGCACTTCGTTGGATAATCGTAGACAAAAGTTCAATAGAATAGTACTCCAGTCTGCTTTGAATCCCGAATCGGGCAAGCATAGGTTTGGTAAGCATTCCGCTTCTTGTAGTTGCTCCCACCAGAGTAAAAGGATTAAGACCAATCTGCACACTTCTGGCATTAGGACCTGTTTCCAGCATGATGTCAATCTTATAATCTTCCATTGCGGAATACAGATATTCCTCTACAACAGGAGAAAGACGGTGAATTTCATCAATGAAAAGGACATCATTTTCTTCCAGATTTGTTAATAAACCAGCTAAACTTCCGGGTTTATCTAATACAGGACCAGAAGTAATCTTACAGTTCACTCCAAGCTCATTGGCAATAATATTGGCTAAAGTGGTTTTACCAAGTCCCGGCGGACCATGCAATAAGACATGATCTAATGCTCCTCCGCGTCTTTTCGCAGCGGTAACAAAAACTTCAAGGTTCTCCAGCGTTTTTCTCTGCCCCGCAAAATCTTTAAAGCTCTGGGGACGGATCTGTTCTTCCTGCATCAGCTCCTCGCGTGAGTAGTTTTCCTTATCTGGATGTAAAAAATCTGGCATTAATTCATTTCATTTACCTCAAAGATAGCAAATTTAGACTAAGGTTGAAGGGCAGATTGAGAAAAGGTTAAGATTGATGCTGAGTTTACGCTAAGGTTAAAAATGAGAACAGCTAAGATTTAAATAATTGGGATATTTTAAGTATTTTTGAGAGGAGAAATTATTGATAAAAATTATTGAAATTTTGATTGTTTAGAAGACAGGTATTGATAATAAAATGAATCAGCCTCAATCTGAATATTAGTATTAACTTTAAACTCATGAAATTAATAGGACCATTTAAGCAGGTGGTAACGCTTGCTAACTTACCATTAAGAGGAAAACTTTCCGATGAACAACTTGAAATTATTGTAGATGGGGGAATTGTAGTAGATCAGAATACCATTCAGAAAGTTGGAAATTTTGAAACATTAAAAATAGAAAATCCTACCATAGATATAGAAAACATCGAGGGAGAGCAGATTGTTCTTCCTGCTTTTGTAGATTCACATACCCATATCTGTTTCGGAGGAAACCGTGCCAATGATTTTGCGATGCGTAATGCAGGGAAAACCTATCTGGAAATTGCTGAAAGCGGTGGTGGAATCTGGAGTTCTGTACAGCATACAAGAAATGCATCAGAAGAAGAATTGCTGAAAACTTTAATAGAAAGAATCAACTTTTTGGTTGATTTAGGAATTACCACTATTGAAGTGAAGAGCGGCTACGGATTGGATATAGAAAATGAGCTGAAGATGCTTAGAATTATTAAAAAAGCACAGAATGAAACTAAAGCTACTTTAGTTCCTACCTGTCTTTCGGCTCATTTAAAGCCTAGAGATTTTGAAGGAAGCAATCCTGAATATCTTGAGTATATTATTACTGAAATTTTACCAAAAGTAAAAGAAGAAGAATTGGCGAATAGAGTAGACATCTTTATCGAAAAGTCTGCATTCCAGCCTGAAGAAAGTAAAGAATTCTTACTTAAAGCAAAAGCATTAGGTTTTGAGATTACCGTTCATGCAGATCAGTTTACGCCAGGAAGCTCAAGAATTGCAGTAGAGGTGGGAGCTGCATCTGCAGACCATTTAGAAGCAACTATTGATGAGGATATTGAATTTTTGGCTAAGTCTGATACCGTAGCAACAGCGCTTCCCGGAGCAAGCTTAGGACTAGGAGAAAAATTTACTCCTGCAAGAAAATTATTAGATGCAGGAGCTATTGTAGCGATTGCAAGTGACTGGAATCCTGGATCAGCGCCGATGGGAAATTTAATTACCCAGGCTTCTATCTTAGCCACTTTCCAGAAACTGACCATTGCTGAAGTGTTGGCAGGAATGACTTTCCGTGCAGCTTATGCCCTTAATCTTGAGGATAGAGGACAGTTGAAAACAGGGAAAAAAGCAGATTTTGTCACTTTCAAAACCAATAATTTCCAGAACGTATTGTATAATCAGGGAAGCTTAAAAGCTGAACATGTTTATATTGATGGGAATAAAAATTAAAAATTAACCATACTTTGTCATTCAATGAGCAGATTTCCAATGTCAGCTAATTGAATACATACAATAGGCAAATGACTGAATAATGAGTAATATTTGGCAAGGCAGATTGGACGGAGAAGAACTTCTCCATCACAGAATATTTCAAAGAGTAAAAGAAGAACGTAACTACGATAATATCGCAACGGATGAATTCGTACTGCATGGTTTTGCTGTAGATGAAGGAGTAAGGCGAAATAAAGGCCGTCAGGGAGCTAAGGCCGCACCTGATGTAATCAGAAAAAACATGTCCAATTTCCCGGTGATTCTTCCTGACTTTTCAATGCTGGATTTTGGGAATATTACCTGTGACGATGGTAATCTGGAAAATACGCAGAACAATCTTGCTAAAAATGTTTCAAAAGTACTTTTAAAAGGCGGAAAATCCCTTGTATTGGGTGGAGGCCATGAGGTTACATATGCTCATTATTTAGGAGTTAAAACAGCTTTTCCGGAGCAAAAAATAGGGATTATTAATCTTGATGCCCATTTTGATAACAGACAGCCGGAAAAAGGAGTAGGGGCAAGCTCAGGAACCGGATTCTGGCAGATTGCTCAGGAAGGTCCTATCAATTCTCTGCATATTGGAATTCAGAGAAACTCCAATACACTGAAGCTTTTTGATACTGCTCATCAGTATGGAATGAAATATATTCTGGCTGATGAACTGTTTTTTGAAAACCTTCCATCAATCTATCAGCGTATTGACGAATTATTGGATACGGTAGATTATGCCTATCTTACAATTTGTATGGATGTCTTTAATGCATCTGTCGCTCCAGGAGTTTCGGCTGCAGCGTACAACGGAATCTTTGCGGATCCAACCTTTATGCATTTTTACAGGCATATCTTAAAAAATAAAAAATTGGTTGCAATGGATGTAGCGGAAGTTAATCCTTCTTTCGATATCCAGGACCGAACAGCAAGACTGGCAGCATGTCTTGTGAATGAATGGCTAATGATTTAAGATAAAGCTATATTCTTCCGATAGAGAAAATCATTATTTTATTGACCCTTAAGGAATGAAATTTGCTGATTTCACCGTGCTTTTAAAACAAAAGCGCTCATAAATTCATTAGCTGAATTTAAAACAGATTTATATTATGGAACAATTAATTGAAAGCAAGCTTATTAAAGCAGATAAAGCGTTTTCAGTGTGGAGAAAAGTGCCGTTTGAGGAAAGGCAGAAGTTAATTGCAAAAGCAGCAGAAATTTTAAAGAATAATTCAGAGAGATTTGGTAGAATAATTACAACAGAAATGAATAAGCCCATTTCAGAATCAATAGCTGAAGTGGAAAAGTGTGCTTTAATGATGAATTATTATGCCGCTGCTGATAATATTTTAAAACCAGAAAAAGTAGAATCTGAATTTGCTTATTCTGAAGTTCATTACGCTCCGAAAGGAGTGATTTTAGGAGTAATGCCATGGAATTTTCCTTTTTGGCAGGTATTGAGATTTGCTACTCCTGCAATTTTAGCTGGAAATACAATTGTTTTAAAGCATGCTTCAATTTGTTTCGGAAGCGGAAATGCAATTGAAGATGTTCTTTTGGAAGCAGGTTTTCCGGAAGGTGTTTTCCAGAATCTTGAAGTAGGACACAAAGCAGTAAAGGAAATTCTTGAACATGATGCTGTAAGAGGGGTAAGTCTTACAGGAAGTGGAAAAGCCGGCGGTGAAGTAGCGTCAATAGCAGGTTTAAATATCAAAAAATCTTTGCTTGAATTAGGTGGAAGTGATGCATTTATCATTTTTGATGATGCAGATCTGGAAGCAGCAGCAAAAGCTGGAGTAAAATCCAGACTTCAAAACTGTGGACAAACCTGTACTGCGGCTAAAAGATTTATCATTGACGAAAAAATCGAAAGTGAGTTTCTCCCTATATTCATTGAAGAATATATAAAATATGAAATTGGAGATCCCTTAGATAAAGAAACCAAATTGGCAGGAATGGCAAGACCTGACCTGGCTGATGAGTTGGAAGCTCAATTCAACAGAGCATTGGAAAATGGTGCAGAAATCATTATTCCTCTGGAAAGAATTTCAGAAAATGAATTTAAGCCAGGCTTAATCAGAGTTCAGGAAGGAAATCCAATTTTAAAGGAAGAGCTTTTCGGACCTCTTGGTATGGTTATGATTGCAAAAAATGATGAAGAAGCCTTACAAATGGCTAATGATATTCCTTTTGGACTTTCCAATTCCGTATGGACAAAAAATAAAGACCGCCAATTATTCTTCATTGAAAACCTTGAATCAGGAACAGTCAATATCAACAGAATGACAAGCTCTGATCCGCGTTTTCCGTTTGGAGGATCAAAAGCTTCAGGATATGGAACAGAATTGTCCCTGTTGGCTTTAAAAGAATTCGTGACAGCTAAGACTATTGTAGGTAATTAAGATGTGTAAATGTCATTCCGAGGAATCTCAGAGATTTTTCACTTCACTCTGTTTTTGTTCAGAATGGCAAACGAACATTTATAAGTTAAGAGTAGACTTTACACTATAAACAAAAACTCCCGGAAATCATTTCCAGGAGTTTTTGTTTATATTTTTTACAAAAGTAATTTTGCTTATACTGTCGTCAATCTCAGCGTATTCGTTTTGCCACCTTCGTATGATGGAGTAGCATTGATATTGATTACAAAGTCTCCGGTTTCAATATAACCGTAGTTATGAGTCAGCATATTTACCTGGATGATTGTTTCATCAGTAGATTTCTTCATATCATAATAGTATGCGTGAACACCCCAAAGAAGGTTCAGCATGGTAATCACTCTTTTGTTACCACTATATACAATGATATGAGAGTTTGGTCTGTGTGCTGCAAGCTGGAAAGCAGTGTAACCAGAGTGAGTAAGCGTCACAATAGCAGAAACGTTTGTTGTTTTAGCAATTCTTACCGCTGCAAGACAAACCCTGTTTGTAATGAATCTCTCATCAATACAGTTATAATCTTTTTCGATTGGCTCATTTTTGTGTTGGTAAAAATGAGTGGTCTCGATATTCTTTACGATTTTAGCCATATTTTCCACTACCTGTACCGGATATCTGCCTACAGAAGTTTCTCCGGAAAGCATTACTGCGTCAGCTCCGTCCAATACAGAATTGGCAACGTCATTTACTTCTGCTCTTGTTGGTGTCAAACTGTTGATCATGGTCTCCATCATCTGGGTAGCGATAATCACCGGCTTAGAATAGAATCTTGCTTTTTCTACAAGATTTTTCTGGATCGCAGGAACTTCTTCCATTGGAACTTCTACTCCAAGATCCCCACGAGCTACCATTAATCCATCACATTCAAGAAGGATTTCCTCAATATTTTTAACGCCTTCAGGCTTTTCAATCTTCGCAATAATCGGAGTCTTGAATTTACCATTTGGATGCGCTTTGATAAGCTCCTTCAAGTCGATAATATCCTGAGCATGACGAACAAATGATAAGGCAATCCAGTCAACCTCCATGTCAAGCATGAAATTGGCATCCTGAATATCTTTTTCTGTCAATGCAGGAAGAGATACATTCGTATTAGGTAGATTCACTCCTTTTTTAGAACTTAACGGACCTCCTTGAATGGTTTTTGCTTTTACGGTATCTATTTCATTGGTTTCGATAACTTCCAGCATTAGTTTTCCATCATCAATAAGGATTCTTTCTCCTACTTTTACATCTTGTGGAAACTGTTGGTAAGTCATATACACCTTAGTGGAATCTCCCTCCATCTTTTCATTGGTAAAAGTAAGAATATCACCTGGATTCAGGTAAGATCCTTCCTTTACAACTCCCACTCTCAGCTTTGGCCCTTGAAGATCTCCCAGGATTCCTACTGAATAACCATACTCGCTGTTTAGCTCTCTAATTATTTCAATATTGTTTCGAACTAAGTCGTAATCTGCATGGGAAAAATTTATTCTGAAAATATCAACACCCGCTTTCATTAAATCTAACATTACCTCCTTCGACGACGAAGCAGGTCCTAGTGTTGCGATAATTTTTGTCTTCTTTAAATACTTATTCATAATACTGGATAATTTGATAAAGTTCTTCATCAGAACTCAGTGTATAATCTTGAATTGGAAACACAAGATTTTCAGGGAGCAAAATTACGGAAAAATCAGGAAACTGTTCCGAACTATGCAGAATATATTCCACATCTACCTGATTATTTAATAAAAATTTAATGTTTTCTTCTTCTGTAAAGAGTTCTGTCTGAACTTTTTTTTGCTTACTTTCAGAAGATTTATTTGAAATAAAGGTAAAACAGGTCCTGGAAAACTTGTGATAGGCCTCAAATCGTGGAAAAAAATAATCATAATATCCTCCATGAAAGACAAGATCTTTTTTTCGTGAAAAACCGAGATTGTTGGCTTGATTTATTTTATAAAAAAACTCATGAGCAGGTACATCTTTTGCTAATCTTACCAATCCTATGGTAATATCTTCAAATTCTATATCATCAAGATCATAAAGTTTTTGAATTTCCAAGTATATTTTCTTTTTTATTTAAAATATAAAATGCCCTTTGTGCTGCCTTTTCCTCTGCTTTTTTCTTGGAAGTTTCTGTTGCATTAGCAATTTTTCCTTCACCCAGCCACACGTGACATCGGAATACCACAGATTTATTAGCTTGTATTTCTTCGCAAGTTTCGTATTTTATATTGACCTTCTTCTTTTGGCTCCATTCGAGCAGTAGACCTTTATAGCTTACAATTTTGTTTTCAAGCTTATTGATTTCAGAAGGGGTCAGCAATTTTTCCAAAATAATCCTTTTACAGGTATCATAATGGAAGTCTAAATAAACGGCACCAATTAGGGCTTCGAATAAATTTCCGGAGATATTCTCGCCCAAAGCAGAAGAACTGTTTTGCTTTTGCAAAAGGTTGGTAAGCTTAAGGTCTTCGCCTAATTTATTGAGGTTTTTCCTATTAACAATCTTAGATTTCATTTGGGTCAGATATCCCTCATTAGCCTGAGGATAGGTCTGGAACAAATGACAAGAAATAATTGTACCCAAAACAGAATCTCCCAAAAATTCAAGCCTTTCGTAGTTGCTGTCTTGATTTTTAGAAGAATTTTTCAAAGAAAAAGCTTCGCGGTAAAGAGCTATATTCTGTACCTCTGTACCTAACACTTTTTTAAGCTCGGTACTGAGAAAATACTCTCTCTCCGTTAATTGTCTTTTTCTTTTTTTGAGAAGGAATTTAGAAAAGTATTTCTGTAACTCCATTCATTGAATTTAGATTTTCTTAAATAGAACGCAAGCGTTATGCCCGCCAAATCCAAAAGTATTGCTCATGGCTACTTTTACATCTTTCTTCACAGCTGTGCTAAACGTAAAGTTTAGTCTGCTGTCAATATTTTCATCATCAGTAAAATGGTTGATGGTAGGAGGAACAGTACCATGAATAATAGTTCCCAATGCAGCGATAGCTTCAATAACACCTGCAGCACCAAGAAGGTGGCCTGTCATTGATTTTGTAGAATTAATCTGAATGTCGTAAGCATGCTCGCCTAATAATCTTGAGATTGCATTGGATTCTGCGATGTCTCCTAATGGAGTAGAAGTACCATGCATATTGATATGATCTACTTCATCAGCAGTTAAACCTGCATCTTCCAGGCAACTCTTCATTACCAGATAAGCACCAAGGCCTTCAGGGTGAGGAGCAGTCATGTGATGTGCATCAGCACTTAGACCTCCTCCTAATAATTCTGCGTAAATTGTAGCACCACGTTTTACAGCGTGCTCATATTCTTCAAGAATAATACATCCTGCCCCTTCACCTAATACAAATCCATCTCTGTCTTTGTCAAAAGGTCTTGAAGCTGTTTTAGGATCATCATTTCTTGTCGAAAGTGCCATCATTGCATTAAATCCACCGACACCACTTGCTGTAACGGCTGCTTCAGAGCCTCCGCACACAATCACGTCTGCTTTTCCCAACTGGATCAGCATTTTGGAATCAATTATAGCGTTTGCTGAAGATGCACATGCAGATACGGTAGTGTAATTAGGTCCGTGGAAACCATACTCAATAGAGATATGTCCTGGAGTGATATCCGCAATCATTTTCGGAATAAAGAACGGGTTGAATCTCGGAATTTCCGTATTGGCCCATCCTAACACTTCAGTTTCAAAAGTCTCTAATCCTCCGATTCCGGAACCCCAGATTACTCCAACTCTGTTTTTATCTACATTGTCTTCAATAATTCCAGAATGTGCTACTGCTTCTCTGGCAGCAACAAGCCCCAATTGAGTGTTTCGGTCCATTTTTTTAGACTCTTTCTTGTCGAAATGCTGTAACGGATCGAAATTTTTCACTTCGCAAGCGAACTTCGTTTTAAAGTTTGTGGCATCAAAAAGAGTAATCGGAGCGGCACCGCTCTCACCTTTTACAAGATTTTCCCAGTATTCTTTTGCATTATTTCCTATTGGTGTTATTGCTCCAAATCCGGTTACAACTACTCTTTTTAATTCCATAAACTTTGTTTAATTTCTTTTTTGTTGAAGAATATTATTTATTTACTACTTCTTCGATGTAAGCGATAGCGTGCCCTACAGTAGTAATTTTTTCAGCTTGGTCATCAGGGATCTGAATATTAAATTCTTTTTCAAATTCCATGATTAACTCAACTGTATCTAGTGAATCAGCTCCTAAATCGTTAGTGAAGCTAGCTTCAGGAGTTACTTCTGTTTCTTCAACGTCAAGCTTATCCGCGATGATAGCTTTTACTCTTGATGCAATGTCTGACATAGTAAATTATTTTTTTAATTGTTAGATGGTGCAAATATATAAAATTCTTTACGATAAAACATTTTTTTAGCCTTTTTTGTGGACGAGAAGCCTTCATTTTAAATTGTGTCGCTTTAGTCTTTTAGTTTTCAGCAGGTTATAATTTGTTATGTATTGAGTGCTAGATTTCAAATTCAAATAAGCTGGAAGTATTTCAAAGGATACCTTTTTATAATATGAAAGTGATAGCAGAAATCGTAACACTTTGTATTAGTTTTTGTATTTGGAATTAGTAAGAAATTTGGAAAAAGCAAGATTAAATGTGCTCAAAGAGAAAGAATGATAAGCTAGGTGGGTAGATCCTTTTTTGCAGAAGCAATAGGGTTTATGATAATGTTTCATTTATTAGATATACTTATTTAAGTTATTTCACAATGAAGTTTAAAAGGTGATGAAGAAATAGAATGGCTTAGGAATTATTTTGTGCAAGTCGTGCTAAACTATCTGAGATAAATTGGAATATACATAACTATACTCAATAGTGACACTGGAGAGCAGGTGATTGAAAGTCTTTTAATTCAAAAAATGGCAACTAATAGTGGTAGTGACTATGAAGAAGTTCGTTAAGTTCAGTTCGATTATAGTAGAGCTATTCGTCAAATTCACGATGATATTCTGAATCAGGTGCAGTAATAAAAAAAGAGAATCTGATTTTCCAAATTCTCTTTTATTTTAGTGGAGTGGGCAACAAGTCATTTCGACCCTGAATTAGAAATTTCTATTAATGGTTCTACTAATATAGAAGACAATAAAATGTTAGCAGAAGCCAAAAAAGTTAGTGGCAAGATAATTGGAATTTTTGATGAACAACAAAAGACATCTTTTATATATACTGTTTATGAAACCAATGGAAAAACATTTATAAAAACTTCTTTCAAGGATGGGGGATCTATGGATAATGAAGTGACAAAAATAGATACTAACAATGGAATCAGATATAATTATAAAGAAGATGTAAGTCAGGGAGAATACTTTGTTTTAAATAATGACATTCTTGAATTCTATAATAGCGAAAATAAAATGTTTACAACAGCAAATAAGGTATTGTATTGATATTCAATCTGTAGTAGTATTACTACAAATTCCAAGATTTTATTAAAAATTTTACATTTGGCATTATTTTTTATCTATATTTAGTGATATAAAACCAAAAACACACAAAATATATTATGAAAAAAAAGGTCTCTAATTCAGAGAAGATTTCGGAGAACCATATTGCAGGCATTAATCGTGTGGTAAAACTTGAGATTGTGATCGATGGCAAAGCTATTGGTAGTTTCAAGCACTTTCTGTTAAAGCAGAGCGCCAGAAGACATCATAATTTTGAACTTACTCTAGCACACGATTCTTTAGATGAAGTACAAAATCACAATCTTGAACAGGCACAGCAATTTTTAGGAAAGCGTTTAACTATAGTTTTTAAATACAGAGACGTAGAAACCGAAAGTCCCGAAAGAACATTTGTTGGCATTATAACAAAGATAGCGTTTAGTCAAGAAAAGATGAGCCTGGGAAATATTGTACTAAAGGGATATAGTCCGACAATCCTTATGGATTCTGCTCCCCATACTCAAAGTTTTGGAGGAAATCAACCTGTAAATACTTCTATCATTGCAGATAGAATCATTAAGGAAGCACTGAGAACAAGTAAGTTCGATTTTAGAATAGAAACTCAAAACAAAGGGTATATCAATTATAGTTCACAGTACTGCGAAACCCATTATAACTACCTTGCTAGAATTGCAGAAGCTTATGGAGAACAGTTTTACTATGATGGAGAAATACTTCATTTTGGGAAATTACCACCTCATGAAAAACCTATCCGGCTTATTGATGGGAGTAATATAAGTGATGTAATAATAGAACTAAAGGCAATACATACTAAGCCAGAATACTTTGGATATAATAGTAGCAGTCATGCAAAAATGCTTGGCTCTGATAACAGTATAAAACACTTGGGAGGGTTATCTGCCAAAGCCTATGGCCTGAATACCGATATTTTTAAAACGCGATCACTTACCCCTACACCCATCAATGCCAATATGTTCATGGATGTGGATGATTCCCAAAAAAGTGCAAGGGGAAGTGCTGCTGTAGAAGTTTTTACAGTATCAGGAAATACTTCTGTTCCTTTTCTTTATACAGGTTGTGTTGCTGATTTAGCAATGAGGAAACCTGACAGCAATCAAACCTCACATTTTACTACATTGATGATTACAGAGGTAACCCATGAAGTGGATGCTAGAGGTTATTATAGCGGAAATTTTGAAGCAATAGCAGAAGGAACAGGCTTTATGCCAAAACCTGATTTTATAATGCCTAAGGCAGAACAACAGGTGGCAACGGTCATATCCAATGTAGACCCATTGAACCAAGGAAGAATACAGGTTCAGTTTGACTGGCAGTTAAATGACACAACTCACTTTATAAGAATGATGAGTCCTGATGCAGGAGGAACAGATGCTATAAGCCAGAACAGAGGATTTGTTGCAGTTCCTGAAATTGGAGATCAGGTAATGGTTGGATTTGAATATCATAATCCAGATTTCCCTTTTGCAATGGGTGGAATGTTCCATGGAAAAGTCGGTTTAGGTGGTGGTATGAATAACCATTTAAAATCCATACAAACTCGTAGCGGAATCAAAGTTTTAATGAATGATGCTAATGGGAGTGTAACAATTCAAGACCCAAGTGGTAATATTTATTTTATGGACGGCGGAGGAAACATTAACGTTACCGCTCCAAATAAATTAACGATGAATGCTACAGATGTTGAGATTAATGCCAATAATAATTTTGATATTAATGTGGCAAATAACATGACTTCCACAGTGGGAAATACTGCATTAATGAATTATCTGCAGAAAACATTAATGAACACTCCTATTATGTTGCAGACTGTATCTGAGCTATTTCATGCTCAGGCAGCAAAGACCATTATTAATACAGAAAATGAATTATTTATTCAGGCAAAGGAAGCGAATGTAGCAGGAACTCAAAAACTATTTATGCATTCTGATCAGAATACAATTGTAAATAGTAAAGGTGTTGTTGATATGCATGGTAAGCAGGGAAATAATCAAACAAATAAAGCACAACCATATAAAAAGATTCCCATATATATGGATGGGAGATGTTATGTTAGTTTCAGACCTCAATCCAATTGGAGCGGAGAATATGGCTTTGACTGGATGAGAATGGGTGACACTTCTCTACCGGGAGATACAAAAGCAAACGGATATAAATTTATTTCATCGAATTATAATAAGCTAAAGACAGCATACCAACAAAGAACTTTTACAAGAAAAGATAGTAGAGGGAGAAGAATAACATTTACTTACTTTGTACCTTGGCTGACCTTATATCCAAAAAATGAAGTTCCAAAAGGCTTTACCCATACTTCGGCAAAATTGAATGTGACAGTTGACATCGAGGTAGAGCCTATAAGATTGGAGTTGGAATATGATAAAACTTTATTTACTTTAGATAAACAGAATATTACACCTGTAACTAAAGGTATCCATAAAACAATACTTAATATAACATGTATTAAATCGTTTGATAAGTACCAAGATATTAAAGTGATTTCTGTATTTAAGAATGCTAAAGGAGAAGAGGAAAAGGCACTGGCGGGGAAAATTTTGGTTACTCCTAATAAGCAACGTTATAAAGCGGATTGTGTAATTGTAAGAGTAAATACAAATATAAACGGAACTGTTTCAATGAGTGCCCCATCATCAAATAGACAATCTGTTTTGAACAAATATTTGAGACAGTCATTAGTAAATCCTAATTTTCTTACCACAATTGATCTATCGTTTACTTCAGATACTGATTCATCTGGAAAAAGGACAAATCTAAAAACATTATTCAATAACGCTGCGAACGTAAGAGGTGGTATGATTCCAAACGGGTCAACTGATGCAATTCAAGATTTTTTAAATGGACAGATCAAAACGAAGTATGGCAGTAAATATGATGATGTTTATAAATTCTATTTTATCAATCAGGAAGCAGGAACATCTCGGTCTCCCAACTATGGTTTATTTGGTCGCTCTTATGGCATCCCCTCTACTGCTAAATCTGTAGTAATATATAAAGGTGATAGTAGCAATACCGCTTTTAGTGACAGTACCCTTGTACATGAGGGTCTTCACGCAATGGGTCTTTATCATTCTTTTGATAATTCTGGAGAACATACTTTTACTCAAGATAAAACGGATAATATAATGGATTATTCAGATGTAGCACTAACTCCAATACCGGTTATTCAACTATGGCACTGGCAGTATCCATTTATTTATCCAAACGTAAAAAAAATATAGACCATGAAGAAAATAACACTTATCCTATTATCATTAATAATATCATCTTGTCACTCACAAGATAAAGAACCTAATAAAAATGCTCCCTCAAAAGACATCAAAAAACCTAAATCATTAGAAATTCCAGTAAATCAGAAAACTATGGAAACATTTACCAATGAAAAATTTGATATTGAAAATTATTTTAAACATTATGATAAAATAAATAGAACTTATGAGCATGAGTCTTCTAATGGTACAAAGATTTTGGAAGCTGATTTTGATGATTCTTATTATGTAACATTAATAGCCAAGAACTCTCTTTTTGCGGTCCATAAAGAATACTATAAAAATGGTTTATTAAAAAGTAAGTGGGAAACTTTTGGTGAAGGGGGCTTTATTAAAGGGTTTCGATATGAATATGATTTAAAAGGTAAACTCTTAAAAGTAGAAGACTGGGATAAACCTTATAAATTTACTTGGGAGCAAGTAAAAAAGTATATTGAACAAGATTTAAAGTTGAATATACTAAAAGATAAGGTTGGAGTAAGTAATAAGTTGGAATCTCCTGATTACAATTTTCCGACTTGGGGTATTGATTATATCGGACAATATAAAGATGACCCTAAAAAGGGGATTATTAGAATAAAATTAAGTGGTCTCACTGGCGAGTTATTGCTTGTAGAACGTCAACTTGGTAAGGGTGGTGATGGAACAAATGTTGATGTTATTTATAAAAAGAAAAACTAATGTGAAATGCCACAAAAGATCACAGATACTGCCCAATTATCCTGTAACCAAGGAACGGTACCAAGCAACCTTAGTGTTACAAGCCAGAACTTTTCTACAGCCGAGGGAAAACATATTGCTACGGAGCAGGATAAACAAGCAAATGTTAACATAAAATCCTTTGGACAGTGTAAATTAAAGCCTAGTTCAGGGGGGTATTTGCCATGTATTCCTGCGCCAATAACGTGGCAAGAAACAACAGAAAAAGACACTATTAATAATTACAAAATTCTTACTGAAGATTCTTTTTGTATGTGTGGAATAGGGGGAAGAATTGAAGTGGCAGATAGGGGACATTTAGAGAAGCATGATATTTCTTAATATAACCTTTAGCATTCTATTTTATCCCTAAAAAATATACCGTACAATAATCGTACAAATTGAGAAAGTAAAAACCCCTAATTAGTTTGATAATTAACTATTTAGGGGTTTGTTATTGTGGAGTTGGAGGGATTCGAACCCTCGTCCAAACAAGCAATACATAAGATTTCTACATGCTTATTCTACCATTGATTTTCGACTGAAGGCAGAGGGCAGACACCCAACTTCCAGCTTATCTTCTAAAGTTTTCGAATTTTAGCCGAAGCTTCTAAAATCTTATTCCCGCATTCCTATATCTCAGGATCAAACGCCGCAGAACAGAGCATTTGTGAGATATCTTGCTTCCTTACTATCTTCAGGAAAACGCTTGATCTACTATACTTCGATATTAAGCTGCAAGAGCGAACTCTTCGTTGCCAGTTAAAATTTTGTAGCAAGGGATTATAGAGATCGCGCTACGGTTCTCTGCATGCTTACTTACCCATTGGTCTTGCTGTCGAAACCAGTCAACCCCATGAATAAAGTGAATGCAAAGGTAATGCTTTTTGTTTATATTTCATTAATATGGGTGTTTTTTTAATGAGAAGAGATTGTAAAATAAATAATTTGAAGCGGTTAGCAATGAATGTTTAGTCATTGTGGATAAAAATATTATTATGGTTGAATGCTTTTAATACTAGGTTTGTAAGGGGTTTTAAATGAAAGAGTAATTCTTTGTGGTAATATATTTTGCATTTTAAGAAAAATTGTCTAGTTTTGCAATCCAAAATGAGATGTAAAATATGTTAATAATTCCAGTAAAAGATGGTGAATCCATCGACAGAGCTTTAAAAAAATACAAGAGAAAATTTGATAAAACAGGTACAGTTCGTCAATTAAGATCTAGACAAGCGTTTATCAAGCCTTCTGTAACTTTGAGACAATCAAGGTTAAAAGCTGCTTACAAACAAAGAGCACTTAGTAAAGAAGAGCAGGCTTAAGATTTTTTCTTAACCATATATTAATTCACTTCTTAAATTCTTATATTTGAGGAGTGAATTTTTATTTTTATACCTATGATGCTGGAAAAGTTTTTAGAATACTTACAATTCGAAAAAAGGTACTCTCCTCATACTGTTACAAGCTACAAAAAAGACCTTGAAGACTTCTCCCATTTCTTTCTCCGAACAGAGTCTTCTGACAATCTGGCCAAAGCAGACAAAAAAATCATCAGAAATTTCATTGTTGAACTGAGCGAAAACGATATTTCCAAAAGAAGTATCAACAGAAAATTATCTTCTCTCCGTAGTTTTTATCTTTTTCTTTTAAAAATAGGCGAAATTAAAGTTTCTCCCACCGAAGGTATCTCTTCCCTGAAGTTTTACGCTGAAAAACAAATCCCTATGTCTAAGGAGGAAATGACAGATCTTAATGACAGGATCTTTGAGCAGATGCATGATGTGCTTGAAAAATGTATCATGGAAGTTCTTTATCAGACAGGTATGCGTAAAGCGGAACTTTGTGGCCTGATATTTGAGCATGTTGATTTATATGAAAATGAATTAAGAGTCATAGGGAAAGGAAATAAAGAAAGGGTAATTCCTGTCTCCAATGAACTGTCTGAACTTCTTAAAAGCTATCTGGCGATAAGAAATCCGCAGACAGAATTTAAATCATATTTTTTTGTAAATAAGAAGGGGAAAAAACTCAACGAAAAATTTGTTTATGTGGTAGTTAATAAGTACCTTAGTCTTATAACAACGAAAGAAAAAAAAAGTCCTCACATCCTTCGTCACAGCTTTGCTACTCACGTATTGGATAATGGGGCGGAGATCTCCAAAGTGAAAAAAATATTAGGGCATTCAAGTCTTGCCAGTACTCAGGTCTATACGAATGCTAATATTGAACAATTGAAAAAAGTGTTTAATCAGGCTCACCCTCGAGCTTCAAAAAAAGAAGAATTATGAAGATTTCAGTACAATCAATTGGTTTAACTCCACACGAACCACTAGAGTCACACATTGACAAAAAAGTAAGTAAATTAGATACCTTCTATGACAAGATTCAGGAGTGTAAGGTATTTTTGAAAGTAGAAAATAACGCTGATAAAGTGAATAAAACAACTGAGCTTATTCTGGCGGTTCCGGGAGATGATATTGTAGTAAAAAAGACATCTGCAAGTTTTGAAGAAAGTCTAGACCTTTGTGTTGATACTGCTAAAAAGCTATTAATCAAGAAAAAAGAAATGGCGTAGAAAAAAAAGTTCAAAAAAGTTTATAAAAAATTTGAGAATTCAAAAAATCCGCTCTATATTTGCACTCGCAAAAAAGGAACAGCGATCTTTTGAATTCTTTTTTATATTTGCCTCCATAGCTCAGTTGGCCAGAGCACGTGATTTGTAATCTCGGGGTCGTGGGTTCGAATCCCTCTGGAGGCTCATAAAATATAAACTTTTTGGGGAGATTCCAGAGTGGCTAAATGGGACTGACTGTAACTCAGTTGCTTCGGCTTCGTAGGTTCGAATCCTGCTCTCCCCACTTTATATTTTTATAAAAAAAACTTGCAAGATTAAATAAGTTTTCTTAGTTTTGCACAGCGTTTACCAATGGTTTTGGAAACAAAATTGCGGAAGTAGCTCAGTTGGTAGAGCGTCAGCCTTCCAAGCTGAATGTCGCGGGTTCGACCCCCGTCTTCCGCTCAAAAAAATACCTCAATAAGAGTGATTTTTTTTAACACTGAAATGTGTAGAGTAGATTCTCTCAATCACTTTCAGTCTTTTATTAAAATGCCTCCATAGCTCAGTTGGCCAGAGCACGTGATTTGTAATCTCGGGGTCGTGGGTTCGAATCCCTCTGGAGGCTCATTTTAATATAAAATATCTGGGGAGATTCCAGAGTGGCTAAATGGGACTGACTGTAACTCAGTTGCTTCGGCTTCGTAGGTTCGAATCCTGCTCTCCCCACATTTTATATTATAATAAAACTTGCAAAATTAAATAAGTTTTCTTAGTTTTGCACAGCGTTTACCAATAGTTTTGGAAACAAAATTGCGGAAGTAGCTCAGTTGGTAGAGCGTCAGCCTTCCAAGCTGAATGTCGCGGGTTCGACCCCCGTCTTCCGCTCAAAAAAAATCACGCTACTTAGTGTGATTTTTTTAGTTGATGCCGACTTAGCTCAGCGGTAGAGTGCTTCCTTGGTAAGGAAGAGGTCACGGGTTCAAGTCCCGTAGTTGGCTCTCGATTTTCCCGAATTTCTTCGGGATTTTTTTTTACCCCTATTTTTTGAAAATAAGAATGAAGTGATTGTGTTACTTAAGAAGTTTTATTGTTAAACACTTGCTTAAACAAAAGTGTAAATTGATTCCATTCCATTTTTTCTCCAGATCATTTTTAATGTGTTAGGAGCAGGATATTGGGGTGGCGTGGAAATTTTTACTCAATCTTTAGAATCACAATCATAAAATTTTCGTTAAATTCGTGTAAAATAAATTTTTGATGAATATTCTTTTATTAGAAGATGATCTCATTCTGTCTGCAGAACTTTGCCGATTTTTAGAATCAAATAATTTTAACTGTGATAAAATCTACGACGGGGAAACTTTTCTCCGCCAGATAAAAAATAATACTTATGAGCTGTATTTGCTCGACATCAATGTTCCTAAAATAAATGGGCTTGATGTCTGCCAGACAATCCGTTCTTTTGATAAGAATACGCCAATCATTATCATTTCTGCCTATGGAGATATTTCTGATAAAAAGGATGCCTTCACCAGGCTGGCTGATGATTATCTGGTAAAACCTTTTCAGTTTGAAGAGCTTCTTTTAAGAATGAATTCACTGCTGAGAAGAAAAGCACCCTCCGATAATTCAGATCAGGATATTCTCAGAATTGATGATCTTATTATCAACAAGACCGAGCAGAAGGTCTATCGTGGAGGAAATGAAATCACCCTTACATTAAAAGAATTTCAGCTGCTGGTTTATCTTGCGGAAGCGCAGGGAAGAACGGTTTCAAAACAGCAGATCACAGAACATGTTTGGGAACATAATTTTAACACGAATACCAATACAGTTGAAGTTTATATCAATTTCCTAAGGAAAAAGATTGACAAAGACTTTAAAATAAAACTGATCCATACCCGTTCAGGTTTCGGATATTACCTTAGCCCATTATAAATGTCTTTAAAAAGAAAGATAGCCTTAACGATCAGTATCGCCTTTTCATTACTTTTTGGAATGGTGATGGCGGTCATTTATTTATCTTTTAACGATTTCAGAAGAGATGAATTTAAAGAACGCTTCAGGCAGAGACTTGAATTTACTTCCCATTTCATTTCAAAATCAAAAGACTTTGAGGAGGAAGCTCCGGTTTTCTTTAATGAAAATTCAGATAACATTCTTTTGAATGAAAAGATTTTAATTTTCAATGAAAAAAAAGAGCTGATCTACAGTACCATCAAGGACCGCAATGTCACCTGGGACAGTGCGATGCTTAAAGAACTGGATAAAAAGAAGATTATCTATACGGAAAGAACAGTTCCGGAGATCTATGCCGCACTCAGGACTATTAATGGTGAAAACTATTATATTCTTACCAGTGCCTTTGATACCAATGGAAAATCGAAGCTGGGGTTTCTGAAATACCTTTTGATTACCGCTTATGCCATGAGTACCCTTCTTATTGGCTTTTTCAGTTATTATTTTGTTGAAAAATTCCTTCGTCCGCTGGAAGACCTGAACAAAGAGATTTCTGAAGTGACGGCCCATAAACTTACAACACAGATACCTGTTGAGCAGTCTAATGATGAAGTCAGTGTGCTGGCAAAATCATTTAATACAATGATTGGAAGGCTTGATGATGTATTTCAGTCACAAAAAGATTTTACGGCAAGCGCTTCCCATGAGATCAGGACCCCTATAACAAGAATGGCATTTCAGCTGGAGAACCTCATAAAATTTGAAGAACATTCCCTGGAAACCCTGTCTTCTTTACAACAGATTCAGCGGGATGTATATCAATTGTCAGATTTGACGAATTCACTTTTGCTGCTTACAAAATTTGATAAAGAAAATATTCAGAGTATTTATGAAGAGGTAAGGATTGATGAAGCCATCTTTGAGGCTTTTGAAGCGGTAGAGAAAAGTTATCCACAGCTTAAGCTGGATTTTCTGATTAATGAAGAGAGTTCCGAAAATGCTTTTCTGATGATAAAGGGAATTCAATCGCTATTGGTCATTGTCTTTATTAATCTCTTTAAAAATGCAGCAGTATATTCTGACAATTCAGAAGTGAATGTCTTGATTACCGAAACGAATAATACCCTTTCTGTAGAAGTTCTTTCCCATGGGAATACTATTTCCGAAGATGAGCAGACCAAACTGTTTGAAGCTTTCACTAGAGGAAATAATGCTCAGAATATTGCGGGATCAGGTTTAGGACTTAGAATTGTCAAAAGGATTCTGGAATATCATGATGCTGATATCATTTATTCTTCCCCTCAGGAATATATTAATAGATTCACTCTAATTTTTAAGAAATAATATTCAAAAGCAACTGGTCTCAAAAGCAGTTGCTTTTTGTTAAACTCCAGGTTAAATTTTTGAATAAAAATTCAACTATTGGAGAATAAAATACCTGTTCAGCTGCTGTTTTCTTTCTTTGAAACGTCCTGTAGAAGGAGATTTTAATATTTTTTTAAGCACCATTTAAGTTTCTTTTAATAGCATCAGAGCAATTTTGTAATTTAAAAAGAAAAAACAATGAACAGAATTGCAGTGCTGTGTCTCGCCGTTTCCTCATTCATGGCAGCACAACAGCAGATGTCTCTTTTGGATTGCGAAGAAGCCTTTCAGAAGAACAACCTCCAGCTGCTCGCCGAACAATACAACATCAATATGGCTGATGCAGATATTCTGCAGGCTAAAATCTGGGAATTGCCACAATTAAGCGGGCAGGTCAATGCTTACAATCCTCAGGATAAGAAGATTTTTGATGTAGGACGCTCAAAAGGAGCAGGAATTACACAATTGATCTATATGGGTGGTAAAAAGAAAAATGAAATTGCTTTTGCCAGATCCAATAAAGAACTCGCCCAACTTCAGCTTTCCCAACTGTTGGCAGATTTAAGATCTCAGCTTCGTTCCGCCTATTTCAACCTTTATTACGAAAAACTAAAACTGGAGAACACCAATAAGCAGTTAGGGTATATGAATGATCTTTTAAACGCTTATCGTGTACAGTCCGCAAAAGGAAATGTTTCCCTTAAAGATGCTGTCAGGTTACAGAGTATTGTGATCCAGCTGAATCATGATAAACTGGAGATCAATAAAAATATTCTGGATTTTGAACAGAATCTGAAAGTTTTAACAGGTGTTTCGGAAGAAATAGAGCCAACGATGTCTGAAGCTGAAGCTAAAGAATCTCTGGCTGCGCAGCCTTTCGGAAATGAAGAAGAACTGAAAAGTAAAGCGCTGGAAAATAATGCAGATTACCAATACAATCTGAAACTCATTGATAACAGCAAGTTATATGCACAATGGCAGAAATCCTTAAATGTTCCGGATGTGACCGTAGGTGCTGCATGGGATCAGGCAGGCGGAACTTTCAATAATGAAGCGAACCTTACCTTAGGAATTCCTTTGCCCTTATGGAAAGCGAATCAGGGGAATGTGGTAAAAGCAAACTATGCTATTCAGCAGAATCAGAAAAATGCTGACTTTCAGAAACTGACCCTGGAGACAAAAGTTCAGTCTGCTTATAAAACCTGGAAAGCTCAGTATGACCAGCTTTCGGACATCAAAACTACAGATCTGCAGAATATGGATCTTGTATACAATGGAATGCTGAATAATTTCAGAAAAGGAAATGTCAACCTGATTGAATTCACAGACTTTATGGATAGCTACAGGGAAACAGCACTGCAGATCTATGATATGAAAAATGAGATCATGCAGTCAGCGGAACAGCTCAATCAATTAGTACAAACGAAAATCTTCTATTAATCATGAAAACATATATTATCCCCGTATTGATGGCCCTTTCACTATTGGCCTGTTCAAAAAAAGAGGAAGAGAAAACCAATCACGTCAAAAAAGGATTTGAGTTGAGCAACACAATGCTGAATTCTGTTTCCCTGGCCAAGGTTGAAAAAAAGAATATAGAAGATGAATACAGCTTTTACGGAAAGATCTCTGCCGATAAAAATAGTTATATAGATGTTTACCCGTTGGTAGGAGGAAACGTGATGAGTGTAAATGTAGAGCTGGGTGACTATGTGAAAAAAGGACAGGTACTGGCAACAATCAGGAGTACCGAGCTTGCAGAAATTCAAAAAGATGTAAGCGATGCAAAAACAGACCTGGTAGTGGCGAAAAATAATCTTCGTGTTGCAAAGGAGCTGTACGAAGGAAAGCTAAACACAGAAAGAGATGTCCTGGAAGCTAAAAGCCAGTTACAAAAAGCAGAAGACCAGTTGCAGAGAGCAGCGGCAGTAAGTACGGTTTATAATGTGAAAACCGGAAATATATACAGTGTTGTAGCACCCATCAACGGTTATATTGTTCAGAAAAGTATCAATAAAGATATGCAGCTGAGAAGCGACAGAAGTGATAATATCTTTGATGTTGCCAATACTACCAACGTTTGGGCCATTATGAATGTCAACGAATCGGATATAGATAAAATCAGTCTGGGAATGAAAGCCCAGGTGTCCACTCTGTCTTACCCGGATAAAGTTTTTGACGGGAAAATTGATAAAATATTCAAAATTATTGATCCGCAAACCAATGCCATGCAGGCAAGAGTGGTATTGGATAATGCTAATGGACTCCTCATTCCGGACAGTAAGGCAACTATAAAAGTTTCCAGCCTTGAAAGCAATACGATGCTGACTGTTCCATCCAAAGCAGTGATTTTTGATGATAACAAAAGTTTTGTAGTGATTTTTAAATCCAGAACAGATGTGAAGGTCAGAGAAATTAAAGTATTAAAGCAGGTAGGTGATGTCACTTATATTGCAGATGGTCTGAAAGAAGGAGAAGAAGTGATTACCAACAACCAGCTGCTGATATACCGCTCCCTGAACAGCTAGCCTTACTTAAACCATTAAGAATATTGATATTTTTCTTTAACGGCTTTTTTAGGTCATCAATTTATCTATCATGAATAAATTCATAAAAAATATAATCGCTTTTTCACTAAAAAATAAAGCATTTACCTTTATCTGGGTAGCGATTTTAGCCATCTCCGGTTTTATAAGTTTCAAAAATATGCCTATTGAAGCTTTTCCGGATGTAACCAATACCCAGATTGTCATCATTACCCAATGGAATGGGCGCAGTGCAGAAGAAGTAGAACGTTTTGTCACAACCCCCATCGAATTGACGATGAGCCCGGTTCAGAAAAAAACAAGTGTGAGAAGTACCACCATGTTTGGTCTTTCCATTGTTAAAATTCTGTTTGACGATGGAGTGGACGATACTTTTGCCAGAAATCAGGTCAACAACCAATTAAGAACCATTAGCCTTCCTGATGAGGTAGATCCTGAAGTACAGCCACCCTACGGGCCAACCGGTGAGATTTTCAGATATACACTGGAAAGTAAAACAAAAGATTCGAGAGCGTTGCTTACTCTGCAAAACTGGGTGATAGATCGTGCCTTAAGAGGAGTGCCGGGTGTTGCTGATATCAATGTTTTTGGAGGGCAGGATAAAGTTTTTGAACTGAGTATAGATCCAAGAGCATTGGATAAATACAATCTGACTCCGCTTCAGGTATATGATGCTGTCACTAAAAGTAATCTTAATGTAGGAGGTGATGTTATTGAAAAAAACGGGCAGGCCTATGTAGTAAGAGGAATTGGTTTGGTGAAATCAGTGGCCGATATCGGAAATATTACCATTCAGAATGACAGTGGAAACCCTGTTCTGGTAAAAAATGTGGCAGAAGTTCATGAAAGTTCCATGCCCAGGGTAGGACAGGCTGCCCTGAATCATCATGACGATACGGTGGAAGGAATTGTTGTCATGAGAAAAGGAGAAAACCCACGGGAGGTTTTGGTAGGAGTGAAGGCTAAAATTAAAGAGCTTAACGAAAAGATACTCCCAAAAGATGTCAAAATGGTTACTTTCTACGATCGTGACAATCTGATGGATTTTACAACGCATACCGTAATGCACAACCTTATTGAAGGAATTGTACTGGTAACGGTAATTGTTTTAATTTTTATGGCCGACTGGAGGACAACACTGATTGTTTCCATCATCATTCCGCTATCCTTACTCTTTGCATTTTTATGTTTAAAGCTGGCCGGAATGAGTGCCAATCTGCTTTCATTAGGAGCGGTAGACTTCGGGATCATCATAGACGGAGCCGTCGTCATGGTAGAAGGACTCTTTGTAATGCTTGATCATAAAGCGAAACGGTACGGAATGGAGAAGTTTAATAAATTGGCAAAAGGAGGCTGGATCAAACAGACCGGAACCGGATTAGGAAAAGCGATCTTCTTTTCAAAATTAATTATCATTACTTCTCTGATTCCTATTTTCTCATTTCAGAAAGTAGAAGGAAAGATGTTCTCTCCTTTGGCTTTTACCCTGGGATTTGCATTAATTGGAGCTTTGATATTTACATTAACCCTGGTTCCTGTTCTTTCCCATATCCTTTTAAATAAAAATGTAAGAGAAAAAAATAACCCATTTGTTAATTTTTGGGACAGAATTGTTTTAAAAGGCTTTAATTTAACATTTAAGCATAAAAAGACGAGTATGATCGTTGCTATCTCTTTCCTGGCAGTTACTTTATTTTCCGGTAAATTTTTGGGAACAGAATTTCTGCCTCAACTGAATGAAGGTTCACTTTGGATCACTGCCGAAATGCCGTTGAGTTCCTCATTAAAAGAATCTCTGAAAACAGCAGACCTTTTAAAGAAAGATATTATGAGCTTCTCAGAAGTCACAGATGTTCTGGCACAGACGGGGAGAAGTAATGATGGGACGGACCCTAATGGATTTGGATTCGTACAGTTTGCGGTCAACCTTAAGCCAAGAGAAGAATGGAAGCGTAAGATCACCTATGATGAGTTGATTAATGAAATTGATAAAAAGCTCAGAAGCTATCAGGGAATTACTTTCAATTATTCCCAGCCGATTTCAGATAATGTAGCGGAAGCAGTAGCCGGTTTTAAAGCAGAAAACGGAATCAAAATCTATGGTGATAACCTGGAAACTCTGGATAAAATAGCCAATGAAGTTTTATTAAAAGTTAAAGATGTAGAAGGGGTAAAAGACCCTGGAATTATTAAAAATATCGGCCAGCCGGAAGTAAGTGTTGTATTGGACAGGGATAAAATGGCGGCTTACGGCGTAATGCCTGCAGATGCACAGGCTGTATTGGAAATGGCTTTTGGTGGAAAAACCGCTTCAGAAATGTTTGACGGTGAAAGAAAATTCCCGATCCGTCTGCGTTATTCACAGGAATACAGAACCAATGAGAATGATATTGCGGCTTTGATGGTTCCTACACAGGATGGAGCAAAAATCCCTTTAAAAGAAATAAGTACCATTGTTAAAGATAACGGAGCTGCATTTATTTACCGGGACAATATCAAACGATATATTGGTGTTAAATTCTCCATCCGTGACAGAGATTTGGGAAGCACTATTGCTGATGCTCAGAAAAAAGTTGAAACTATTGAGCTTCCGGATGGTTATTCTGTAGGATGGACAGGTCAGTTTGAAAACCAGCAGCGGGCCTCTCACAGATTGACACAGGTAGTTCCCGTGAGTATTCTGATGATTTTCTTTCTGTTGTTTATCTTATTTGGAAATATAAAAGACTCTCTTCTGGTATTGGCGAATGTACCATTTGCTTTAATAGGAGGAATTATCGCTTTACACGTTACCGGAATCAATTTTGGAATCTCAGCCGGAGTAGGTATGATTGCTCTTCTGGGAATTTGTATTCAGAACGGGGTAATTCTTATCACAGAATTTCATCAGAACGTGAAAGATGGTCTTGATATAGATTCTGCCATATTAAATGGGGTGAAATCCAGAACCAGACCTGTAATTATGACAGCGCTTATGGCCTCTATCGGATTGATGCCGGCAGCATTGTCTACAGGAATCGGGTCAGAATCTCAAAAACCTCTGGCGATTGTCATTATTGGAGGGCTTATTACAGCTACCGTGCTTACACTGCTTATTTTCCCAATTATTTTCTGGATATTCAACCGGACAAAAAAGCTCAGCCATATGTGATTTTTCTTTCATTTATATATTAGTGAAGCCTGGAATATTCTGTATTTCAGGCTTTTTCATAAAAGGTTTCAGAAAGTTTTTTTCAATCAGGAAAAATATGTAAATTTGCAGTCTCAATACGTTGAAATATAAGGTTTGTCCTTCATTGGAAGAGAATATTGAAAGTTTTTTTAATAAAAAGTTTTTGGTATTTAAAAATTCATTATATTTGCACACCGAAAATTTGAAAAACAATAAATAAATAATTTTAAATCATGGCAAAGGAAACGTTTAATCGTAACAAACCACACTTGAACATTGGTACTATTGGTCACGTTGACCATGGTAAAACTACTCTTACAGCTGCTATTTCTGCTGTATTAGCTAGCAAAGGTCTTGCTGAGAAAAAAGACTTCTCTGCAATTGACTCTGCTCCAGAAGAAAAAGAAAGAGGTATTACTATCAATACTGCTCACATCGAATACGAAACTGAAAAAAGACACTATGCTCACGTTGACTGTCCAGGTCACGCCGACTATGTTAAGAACATGGTAACTGGTGCTGCTCAAATGGATGGAGCTATCGTAGTATGTGCTGCAACTGACGGTCCAATGCCTCAGACTAGAGAACATATCCTACTTTGCCGTCAGGTAAACGTACCTAGAATCGTTGTTTTCATGAACAAAGTTGACATGGTAGATGATCCAGAGTTATTAGAGCTTGTTGAAATGGAGCTTAGAGACTTATTATCTACTTACGAATTTGACGGAGACAACTCTCCAGTAATTCAAGGTTCTGCATTAGGAGCTCTTACTGCAGCTACTGCATCTCCTGCTAACACAGAAGATAAGTGGTTCAAGAGCGTTGAAGAATTGATGGATGCTGTTGATACTTGGATCGAGCAACCACCAAGAGATACTGAAAAGCCATTCTTGATGCCAATCGAAGACGTATTCTCTATTACAGGTAGAGGTACTGTAGCAACTGGTAGAATTGAGGCTGGTGTTATCAACACTGGTGATCCAGTTGATATCGTAGGTATGGGAGACGAAAAATTAACTTCTACTATTACAGGAGTTGAGATGTTCAGAAAGATCCTAGATAGAGGTGAAGCTGGAGATAACGTAGGTCTATTGTTGAGAGGTATTGAAAAAACTGACATCAAGAGAGGTATGGTTATCGCTAAGAAAGATTCAGTTAAGCCACACAAAAAATTCAAGGCTTCTGTTTATATCCTTTCTAAAGAAGAAGGTGGACGTCACACTCCATTCCACAACAAGTACCGTCCTCAGTTCTATGTAAGAACTACTGACGTTACAGGTGAGATCTTCTTACCAGAAGGTGTAGAAATGGTAATGCCTGGTGATAACTTAGAGATCACTGTAGAATTGTTACAACCAATCGCTCTTAACGTAGGTCTTAGATTTGCGATCAGAGAAGGAGGTAGAACAGTTGGTTCAGGTCAGGTTACTGAAATCCTAGACTAATTATCTTAAAATAAATAAAGCTTCCGAAAGGAAACTCTCGGAAGCTTTTTATCTACGGGCATCGTCCAATGGTAGGATACCGGTCTCCAAAACCGTTGATCAGGGTTCGAATCCTTGTGCCCGTGCAAATATAAATTATGAGTTCATTTGTCGATTTTTTAAAAGGTTCTTATAACGAATTCAGGCATAAAGTTGAATGGCCAAAGTGGGCTGACCTTCAGTCATCTACTATTGTAGTGACTATTGCGACAGTGATTCTGGCTCTATTTACTTTTGGAGTTGATGAATTGTTTTCTAAATCAATCAGCAACATCATTGGAATGCTAATCAACTTGTTCAATTAATTAAAAGTATTTTCCCATAATGAGCGAATTGAAATGGTATGTGCTGAAAGCAATCAGCGGACAGGAAAATAAAGTGAAAAACTATATTGAGACAGAAATCAAACGTCTAGGGTTTGATCAGTACGTTACTCAAGTGGTTATTCCTATGGAAAAGGTAATTCAAATTAGAAACGGAAAAAAAGTTCCTAAAGAGAGACCTTACTACCCTGGATACTTGATGATTGAAGCTGACCTGATGGGAGAAATTCCTCACGTTATCAAGAATATTCCTGGAGTTATTTCTTTCCTAAGTTTAACTAAAGGAGGAGATCCTGTTCCAATGAGAAAATCAGAGGTTAACAGAATGCTTGGAAGAATGGATGAACTTTCAGAATTTGCAAGCGATGTTGAAATTCCTTATGTAGTAGGTGAAAACGTTAAAGTAATCGATGGACCTTTCAACGGATTCAATGGTACAGTTGAGAAGATTCTTGAAGACAAAAAGAAAATTGAAGTTTCTGTATTGATCTTCGGTAGAAAAACTCCAATGGAACTAAGCTACATGCAAGTAGAAAAAGTATAATAATTACTTATAAAATATAAAAAAAGACTGCTATTAAGCGGTCTTTTTTGTTTTTTATACTCGCTTTACATTGTTGTTTATAACAGGTGAGGTTTACCCTATCGCGAATTATATTTTTTTAATTTTCTTTACAATTGCTTTTCTGAATTTTTATATTCTCAACTGCTTTTGTTTATTCCTATAAAGATCTTTGCTTTAATTCAGTTATCACTTTATTGGGAATAAAGTTGTTTTTGCAGATCAGATTTCTTCTCCTATGCTTGATTTACTTTCAGATGGCATGCTTCTTGCAACAATATGGTAATTAATCCCAAAATTTATATTTTTTATTTCATACACTGTTTACAGGCGTATGTCTATTGTATGTTTTTAATTAAAAAATGTAAAATTTGGATTAGCTATTCAAAACACAAGCCTTATATAAACACATAATCCAATGACAAAAATTATTTCGATGGTCATTCTGGTGGGTACGTCCGTACTCGCGAGTGCGCAGGTTGGTATCAACACTGCGAATCCTGAAAAAGAACTTACCGTAAACGGTACAATGAAGACATCAGGAGTTGTTTTCAAACAGCCTATGGAGAAATTGAAAGCGGATGAGAATTACACTTTCATTATCAAATCTCCAGCTCCGGAAAACAAAATTACGGCGTACAACGATTCCTTTGTACCCAATTCTCCGGCACCAATTAATCTTATTCAATTTAAAATTACCTGTGATCCTTCAGATAAGGATTGGGTAAATCAATTTGACACAAAGATTAATTCCAGTAAATTTTTGGTGGTAATTTCTTCTTTTGGATTTACGCAGCCTACAAGAACTTTTACAGCAGACTGGGTGACACCAATGCCTCAGATCTTTGCTTATTCTTCAGGAGGAACATGGAAACTTAAGGCAGATTATCAAGGATTCGCTCCTGATAACTCTTTCCCTACAGGAATCTGGACACTGAATTTGCTGGTATTTGACAGATCATATGCCAAAGATTTCAACTCAACGCAAAGCCTTAATGCTTCAACTACAGGTGCTGCTGCAGCTCCATTAATTCAATAAGACACACTATGAAAAAAATTATTGCGATACTCTTTATGGGGTTTGCTGCTTTAAGCATGCATGCTCAAGTAGGAATTAATACTAATACACCTAAGGGAACTCTCGATGTAGAAGGAGAAACACTGGTAGAGTCCTATTTAATAGATACTGAAAATACGAAGGCAAGCGGAAACTATCTTCTTCTTACCCGTTCAAAAGATACATCACCGGTAGGTAAAGTAAAGTTGTTGGACATATCGCTCCGTAATGTAGCCCCTGTAAATATGTATAATATTGTATTGAAGAATGTGAGACAGGATGAAGTTGTGAATCTCAATACAGGATTAGATGTAAGTAAATATGTTGTGGCCATTACAGGTGCTGTTTTTACAGGAGCGGTGTCGGCAGCTAATACGACAACCAACCCCAAATCATTTGGATCTTATTCTACTGAAGTTACTCAGGTCGTAAGTGGGGGTAAAAATTACCATGCAGTCAATTTAGCTTTTAAAGGCGCTGGAACTGTTTCAGCCCAAAACGGAACCTGGGCTCTTACTCTGAATGTTTTTGAAAAGTCACTGGTTAAAGACTGGGGAACTTTCAACGGTTCTGTTTCAGCATCAGCTTCGCCTGCTTATTCAGGAGTTTCAACCAATACGCCTCTAGGGCTTCAATAAAAAAATATGAAAAGAAAAATTTATATCACAATAATCATGTGCCTTGGGATTTTTTTTAATGCCCAGCAAGGAAAAGTAGGAATAAACACAGCAAAACCTACGGAAACACTTGATGTTAACGGAAAGACTTATACAAACTCTCTATATTTAAGAAATCCGGGAGAACCTACCATGACGGGAGGTAGCTTTTTAGCAACTTCACAAAATGGTTTGCAACTGTACGATCCGGCTTTGGAGAGTAGTGGATTGTTCAATTATCTTAAACTTACTCTTACAGGAGTATCCGGAACAGGAATCGCAGATTATGATACCAAAATTGATGCAAACAATTTTTTGGTTATACTTCATAACTATTCATTTAAACTGAATGATGGTACTACCAATGTAATGCTTGATTATGGAGACAATGGTGTGAATGATAACAAACAGGGATCACCGGATGTTGTTGCTTTCAAAAGTAACGGTACGTGGCATATTAGAGCAAGATTTACTGACAGCAGGATTCTGGCAGTGAGTTCAGCCACTCCATCAAGAACTTATAACAACTTTACGGTTGATCTTTATCTGATGGCCTATAGAAGACTGATTGAAAAACAAAATATCAGCGATATCAATGCTGATCTTGGAGGAAATGACGGCTCTACCCAGACGATTAATAAACCAGCAGGTTTTTAATAAATCTTTTCCTTTAAAAATATAGAAAACGGCTATTTAATGTAAATAGCCGTTTTTGTTTCTCATGATAGCATTCAAAATATATTGCAGGGCTTTATGATTTTTTTTTCTTAAACTTTTTAAAAATCAGCAATTTCCGTTTGCTAATTCAAAAATATTTTATACTTTTGCAGTCCAAAAAGTAGGTTTATTGTTATGTGAGTGCATAACCTGCTGAATAATAAATGCTTCCAAACTCATTAATTATTCAAATTTAAAAAACAAACAATGGCTAAGAAAGTCTTTAAAATGGTAAAGCTTCAGGTGAAAGGTGGCGCAGCTAACCCTTCTCCACCAGTAGGTCCAGCATTGGGTTCTGCAGGTGTGAACATCATGGAGTTTTGTAAGCAATTTAACGGAAGAACCCAAGATAAGCCAGGGCAAGTTTTACCTGTAGTAATTACAGTATACGAAGACAAATCTTTTGAATTCGTTATTAAAACTCCACCTGCAGCAATCCAGTTAATGGATGCAGCTAAAATCAAGGGAGGTTCTGGTGAACCAAACAGAAACAAAGTAGGTTCTGTAACTTGGGAACAAGTAAAGAAAATCGCTGAAGATAAAATGGCGGATCTTAACTGTTTTACAACAGATTCTGCACTTTCTATGGTTGCAGGTACTGCTAGATCTATGGGATTAAGAGTAACAGGAACTAAACCAACTAACGCTTAAAACTTAAAGAAATGGCAAAATTAACTAAAAAGCAAAAGGAAGCTTTAAGCAAAGTAGAAAAAGGAAGAATCTATAACCTTGAAGAAGGTTCAGCTCTTGTAAAGGAGGTGAACACTACAAAGTTTGATGCTTCTGTAGATATCGCTGTAAGATTAGGTGTAGACCCAAGAAAAGCAAACCAAATGGTAAGAGGTGTTGTATCTCTTCCTCACGGTACTGGTAAAGATGTTAAAGTATTAGCTCTTGTAACTCCAGATAAAGAAGCAGAAGCTAAAGCTGCTGGTGCTGACTATGTAGGTCTTGACGAATATTTACAAAAAATCAAAGAAGGTTGGACAGATGTTGACGTTATCGTTACTATGCCAGCTGTAATGGGTAAATTAGGTCCATTAGGTAGAGTATTAGGTCCAAGAGGTTTAATGCCAAACCCTAAATCAGGAACTGTAACAATGGAAATTGGTAAAGCAGTAACTGAAGTGAAAGCAGGTAAAATTGATTTCAAAGTAGACAAGTATGGTATCATCCACGCTGGTATTGGTAAAGTATCTTTCGATGCTGCTAAGATCAAAGAAAATGCGCAGGAATTGATCTCTACATTGATCAAAATGAAGCCAACTGCTGCTAAAGGAACTTATGTAAAAAGCATTTATTTGTCTTCTACAATGAGCCCTGGTATTGCAATCGATACTAAATCTGTTAACTAATATAAATCCTTAAGACAATGACAAAAGACCAAAAAGTTGTAGCAATACAAGAGATCAAAGACTTGCTTCAGGATGCAAAAGTAGTATACGTAGCAGATCTAGACGGTTTGAACGCTGCGAAGTCTTCAGAATTCAGAAGACAGGCTTTCAAACAAAATATCAAAGTGAAAGTTGTAAAAAATACACTTTTACAAAAAGCAATGGAGCAGATTGAAGGAGTAGATTACTCTGAAATGTTCCAGACTTTTAAAGGAAACTCTGCATTAATGATTTCTGAGACTGCAAACGGTCCAGCTAAATTAATCCAAGGGTTCAGAAAGAAAGAAGAAAAGCCAGCTTTAAAGTCTGCTTTTGTTCAGGAAACTTTCTACGTTGGAGACGAAAACTTATCTGCACTTGCTAACATCAAGTCTAGAGAAGAAATGATCGGAGAAATCATCGGATTACTTCAATCTCCAATTCAAAGAGTTGTTTCTGCTCTTCAAAACAAACCTGAAACTGTAGAAGCTAAAGCTGAAGAAGCTGCTGCTCCTGCTGTAGAAGAAACTCCTGCTGAAGCTCCGGAAGCTGCTGCAGAAAGCACTGAAGAAACAAGTGCTGAATAATTACACTCAAAAAATTAAATAAATAATCAACAAAAACATTACAACAATGTCAGATTTAAAAAATTTAGCTGAAACGCTAGTAAACTTAACAGTAAAAGACGTAAACGAATTAGCAACTATCCTTAAGGATGAGTACGGAATTGAGCCAGCTGCTGCTGCTGTAGTTGTTGCTGCAGGTGGTGGAGAAGCTGCTGAAGAAAAAACTGAATTCGACGTAATTCTTAAGTCTGCAGGTGCTTCTAAATTAGCTATCGTTAAATTAGTAAAAGATTTAACTGGTGCTGGTCTTAAAGAAGCTAAAGATATCGTAGATGGTGCTCCTGCTCCAATCAAAACTGGTATCTCTAAAGACGAAGCTGAGGCTCTTAAGAAGCAATTAGAAGAAGCTGGTGCTGAAGTAGAATTGAAATAATTTCAATTTTATTATAAATATAGAAGCCCGGGCATTTGCCCGGGCTTTTTTTTGTATGTAAGTCTTTATAAATGTGTGTGTTATTTTATAATGGTATTTGAATATTATTGGTTCTTTCTTTGTTATATTTTAATATGATTGTTTATTTGATAAAAATTAACATAATATTTTATTTGTATTTTAATATTTGTTTATTTTATTTACTAATAAAGTATTGTTTTGGTTGAAAAAATATTATATTTGTACCGAAAAAACACAACATAATTGGATAGAAATTATTTTCTTTCCTACGGCCACAAGATTACACTTCTGTTGCTTCTGGCGGCTATAGGAAAATTAAATGCTAAGTTTATACCTGATACAATGAGCAAAGCTCAATTACGGTATTGTACAGCTATAAATAATCATCCGCAGGGATGCTTAGCCGATGTTTCAGTTTATCTGTCTGAAGCAGGAAATGATGTGGCAGCTGCAAACAAATTGTCTGCTGCTCAAAATGAAACTTTTGCATTCTATTGCAATAGTCTGCAATACAATTTTTCTTTTTTTAATAATAGCAATCTTCAGTTTTTCCTTCTTAGAGATATAAAATTTGTCGCTGTTTGGGTTAATTGGTATTATGATTCGTTCTCTATCTGCAAAGAACATATGTTCCTGACGTTTAAAGAAGTCCGAAAGTTTAATGCCAGTTCTTTTAAACTTGTTGATGGCTTTAAGTTTATTATTAAAATTCCTGATAAATTAATCCATTCTTTTATCTCCTAATATTTCTAACAATTTTATGCGCCTTCTTACAGTACTATCTGTTATTTCATTTATTATTTGAATGAGAATGCTCGAGAATTGCCCTTTCAAAAAAACACATATACATAAAAAAAACAGCAAATATCATTAAACATGAAAAACAGATTATTTACCATCGCTCTTTTATCAGTTGGTTTACCACTATTAGCACAGGTTGGGATTAACACAGGACAGGCTCAGGCAACCTTTGATATAGTAGGATCACCTTCCAATCCAGGTAAACTTGATGGCGTTATTGCGCCAAGGCTTACAGGTGTACAATTAAAAGCTAAAAACTATACAATAGCCCAAACAGGAGCCATAGTATATGTTACCTCAGTTGAAGCTGCACCTTCCGGACAGACCGTTGATGTTGTTTCACCAGGGTATTATTATTTTGATGGAATCAAATGGGGAAGCATAAGTGGGAACTGGCGTACAGTAGGAAATGCCGGCACAACAGCAACAACGGCAGCTTTAGGAGCAGATATAGGCAGTGGGAATTATTTAGGTACAAATGACGGTCAGAATTTGGTCTTGGCTACTCAGAAAAACGTAAAAGGAATATTAGATACTAATGGAACTCTGCAAGGGGGAAATTCCAATTCTGCAACAGGTCCTTATGCTTCATTTACTTGGGGATCTAATAATATTCTTACCAACAGTACCTCTTCAAATATTGCATTGGGAAAAGACAACTCTGTCTCTGCGCAGGGTAATTTTCTTGCGGTAGCTATTGGATTGGGAAATACAGCGAATAATGGTGCTAAAGTAATAGGAAATAGTAATAGCGCTACAGGGGCCAATAATTTAGTATTTGGAAACCTGAATACGGTAACAGGACTCACAGGACTCACTATTGGGAACAATCACATAAACAGTGGAGGAATTGCTATCGGAAGCGGAAATACAACATCAACAAACAATGTAGCTGTTGGTTCGGCAAATACGGCAAGCGGTACAGAAGCTTTTGCAATAGGATTTTCGGGTCAGGCCACTGCAGGACAGATGGTTTATGCCAACAAACAACATGTTTTCTTTAATAAAAGCAACGGAACAGACACAATATTGGGAATTAATATGATTCCTACCGCGGCTACATCTACAGGAGCTGCTGTTCAGATGAAGGGAATTGCTTCCGGTGCGGGTGCATCATGTACAGCTGCTGAAGAAGGCGCAATCCGATATAATACAACCATTAAAGCGCATGAAGGCTGTAATGGATCTACCTGGAAAGCGCTTTATAATTAAAAAATAAACACAAACCTTAAAAAATAAAAAATGACCAGAAAATTATTCGAAAAGTTAGCTGCGATGCTTATGACATTGATGATGTCAGCAGTAGTATTTGCGCAGCAGGGCTATGAACCGATCCGTGGGATGGGAGTGGAGGCAAAACCTGTCAACAATTCAGGGATCTGTCTAGCATGTTATAACGGAAGCATGAATCCGGTGGTAGATGCAAGTCTTGATAACAGCGTAAGCATGGGAAACTTTGCCTCTCTGTTAAGTGGAAACGGAATCTCTGTAAAGAATAAAAATACAACCTATCCTGCGGGATATATTACCGGATTCAATGTAGATCTTGGGACGAGTTTTATTACCATAGATCTTTTGAGTTCTTTGCGGATCAGTACTTATAAAAATGGTGTTCTTCAAGAAACTACTACCAGCAGTACTCTTTTATCTGTTCCTGCATTCGGAGGAAGTAAGAACAGGATATTCCTGCACTTTAAAACTTCAAAAGAATTTGATGAAGTAAGATTGTACCAAACCAATGTTCTTTCTGTATTCAGTGCTATGAATGTGTATTATGCATTTGCATTTGATCCGGCAAAAGTACCTACAGATAATAATGGTATTTGTGATGATATTATTGCAGGAAGCGGTGTTGACGGAAATGTATCCGGAAGCAGCAGTTTCTTGGCTCCGCTTTCCTATGTTCAGAATAAAGAAAGAATTGGAGATGGGAATAAAAATTCTTATGGATCAATAGTTCTTCCGATCGGATTGCTTGGATCTTATTCAGTTGGAGTTCTTGATAAAAATCAGGTGTATCCTGCAGGCAACAGAACAGGTTTTGTTATAGAACCGGATGATCAGGGGAAACTGTTAAGTGCTGAGTTTTTAAAGAATATTACAATAGAAACTTATCTTTACGGCCAGCTTCAGGATTCAAAACAACTGTCTGACGGAGGAGGTCTGATTAATATTAAAGTATTAGGATTTGGTTCAGGAAAGCAAAAAGTTACATTAACGACTACTAAGCCTTTCAATGAAGTACGATTAAAAATTACCCAGACCGTAGGATTTAATTTAGGAGCTTTAAAAGTATACTATGCTTTTGAAGAGCCTGTTGCTTGTGAATGTGACGATAAAATTCAGACAAGTGGTTCTGCTGTTCCCGGAAATTTGGTAAACGGAACTACATGGACATCAGGTCCTGGATTCCTTGGTCTTATTTTAGCGAAGATGACCAATCCGGGAGCTATTGTGGATAATAATCCATCTAATTATGCAACGGCTACTGTTCCGGCGGCATCCTTTCTTAGTATTTTTTCAGCATTTGCAACGGTGAGCAGTAATACTGTGCTTCCTGTCAATACAATGGCTGGGTTTACCGTAGAAAAAGCAGGAAATCTTCTTGGAGTAAGTGTTCTGGAAAATATCACCGTGACATTATACAACGGAAATACCTTGACAGATACCTTTACAAGCTCAGGAAGTCTTATCAGTGGAAACTTCTTCACAACGAATTCAAATAAATTCTATGTTGGAGGAAAAGCTACAAAGCCTTTTAACCGCATTAAAATTACATTCAACAGCGGAACAGCAGTTCGTATTCCTCAGAATTATTATATCTATAATGCTTTTGCGAGCAGAGATGATGATAACGATGGTGTTCCAAACTGTTTTGATCAATGTCAGGGAGGAGATGATAATATAGATAACAACGGAAACGGAATTCCTGACTGTGCAGAAGGATGTACAGCCGTAAATGATAAATCTCCTGTATTGGATACAGACGGAGATGGTATTGTGGATGCTTGTGATCTGGATTCAGATAACGACGGTATTCTTGATGCTGTGGAAGATTTTGATAAAAATGGAAAATTCCAGGATGATGATAATGAAGGAGATATTCTGTTAACGCCGGTATTGGGAGATTCAGTTCCGAATTATCTGGACCTGGATTCTGATAACGATGGTATCTTAGATTTGTTTGAATCAGGAATTCCAACATCAGTAATCAATCAGATTGATGCAGATCACAACGGAGTTATCGATACTAATGTTCCGGTAGGTAAAAACGGTATCGCAGATATTCTGGAAACGTCACCTGACTCAGGAGTATTAAAATATGCAGTTAAAAACACAGATGGGGATGATAAGCCTGACTTCCTGGATATTACTTCCAATGGCTCAGATCCTGATCTTTATCAGATCGGAAAAGGTAATCTGGATACATTAGGAGGTGGATTTATCTCTACAATTAATGATAAAGATAAAGACGGTATTCAGGCTGTTGTAGATACTGATCTGGTGAAAAGAGGTTCTCCTGATTCTCCGCTTTCACCTTATGCTTCATTGTTGAAAACCGCTTCCAAAACTGCTGCGAAAATCACAGACGCGGAAATTACTGATGCTGCGAATGATGTGAAAGTATATCCAAACCCTGTAAAAGCTGGAGAAAATCTTAGAATTACCTCTGCAGAAGAAGGAGTGTATACACTGTTCTCAGCACAGGGACAGGTAATTAAAACAGATAAGTTTAATGCCAATACCGGTATTGATACATCTTCACTTCCTACAGGAGTTTATATCATTAAGATAGAAACCAAATCAAAAATAAAATCTTATAAGGTTATTGTGAAATAGTCATAAGATTAGCTTGTGTTGTGGAGGGGTTGCTCATATTTGAGCAGCCTCTCTTGTTTTTTAAGAGTCTCAAAATGAGATGATTTATTTGTTATTGTGGATAAGTTTTTGTATCTTCGCACCTCTTTTGGCGCGAAAAATTGTTTGTAAATTTATAAAATACTGAAAATTAGCTCTTTCATTGTGAAAACGTGAGAGGGATTTCGTATATATAGATATTGCGGTAATGCTGCCTCAAAAGTAATAAAAATATTTTGCATTACACTGTGAAAAGATATACCAGTGTTGCAGTTAGAAAGAGCCAAGTGCATTGTTAAAAGAGTCCTAAGGTCTTCTGTGAGCGCCAAAAACACTTTTACCTTTTACTTTTACCTTGTTTCTTGTTCTTTTCTGATATTTTTTAATGAATCAAAATATTTTTTAACCCTTTCTTAAAAGTTTTATGAGTAAAACAAAATCAACAACTCAAGGGAATCCGAGAATTAATTTCTCATCAGCGAAAGGAAAAATTATCACTCCAGACTTTTTGGATATCCAAATTGAGTCTTTCAGAGAATTTTTCCAGCTTGATACACTTCCTGAAGCCAGAAAGACAGAAGCTCTTTACAAGACTTTCCAAGAGAATTTCCCAATTACGGATTCAAGAAACCAATTCGTATTAGAATTCTTAGACTATCTGGTAGATTCTCCACGTTATTCAATTGATGAGTGTGTGGAAAGAGGACTTACTTATTCAGTTCCTCTAAAAGCTAGACTTAAACTGTATTGTACTGACCCGGAACACGAAGATTTCCAAACAGTGGTTCAGGACGTATATTTAGGTCCGGTTCCTTATATGACGCCAAGTGGTTCTTTCATCATCAACGGTGCTGAGAGAGTTATTGTTACGCAGCTTCACCGTTCACCTGGTGTATTCTTCGGACAGACTTACCACGCGAACGGGACCAAACTTTACTATTCAAGAATTATCCCTTTCAAAGGATCTTGGATGGAATTTACAACGGATATCAACAGCGTAATGTACGCGTATATCGACCGTAAGAAAAAATTACCATTAACAACTTTATTAAGAGCTATCGGATATGAATCTGATAAAGATATCCTTCAGATCTTCGACCTTGCGGAAGAAGTGAAAGTTTCTAAAGCTGCTCTTAAAAAAGTAGAAGGGAGAACATTGGCTGCGAGAGTATTGAACACTTGGTTCGAAGATTTCGTAGACGAAGATACAGGTGAAGTAGTTTCTATCGAAAGAAACGAAATCATCTTGGATAGAGAAACAATCCTTGAAAAAGAACATTTAGATCTTATCCTGGATGCTGGTGTGAAGTCAATCCTGATTCACAAAGAAAACAGCAACGAATTCTCTATCATCCAGAATACATTACAAAAAGACCCTACTAACTCTGAAAAAGAAGCGGTAGAGTATATTTATCGTCAGTTAAGAAATGCAGATCCACCAGATGAGGAAACGGCAAGAGGAATCATTGAAAAATTATTCTTCTCTGAGCAGAGATACTCTTTAGGTGAAGTAGGACGTTACAGACTAAACAAAAAGTTAAGCCTAAACATTCCAACTACAACTGAAGTTCTTACAAAAGAAGATATCATTGCCATTGTAAGACACTTAATTGAGTTAGTAAACTCAAAAACTGATGTTGATGATATTGACCACTTATCAAACAGAAGAATTAAAACTGTTGGTGAGCAATTAGCAGGACAGTTCGGGGTAGGTCTTTCAAGAATTGCAAGAACAATCAAGGAAAGAATGAACGTTAGAGATAACGAAATCTTTACTCCGCTTGACCTTGTAAATGCTAAGACATTAACATCTGTAATCAATTCATTCTTCGGTACCAACCAGCTTTCTCAGTTCATGGACCAAACCAACCCGTTATCAGAGATCACTCACAAGAGAAGATTATCTGCACTAGGGCCTGGTGGTTTATCAAGAGAAAGAGCAGGTTTCGAGGTTCGTGACGTTCACCATACTCACTACGGAAGAATTTGTCCGATTGAAACTCCGGAAGGACCAAACATCGGTTTGATTTCATCTCTAGGAATCTATGCGAAAATCAACAACCTTGGTTTCATCGAAACTCCATATAGAAAAGTAGAAAGTGGTAAGATTGATCTTAACGCTGACCCTATTTATTTAAATGCAGAAGATGAAGAAGATAAAGTAATTGCTCAGGCAAACGTTGAATTGAGTGATAACGGAGACTTCTTAACAGACAGAATTATTGCAAGATTGGATGGTGATTATCCGGTAGTGGAGCCTGCTCAGGTTAACCTTATCGATGTTGCACCAAACCAGATCTCAGGTATTTCCGCTTCATTGATTCCTTTCTTGGAGCATGATGATGCGAACCGTGCATTGATGGGATCTAACATGATGCGTCAGGCCGTTCCTCTATTGAAGCCACAGGCTCCAATCGTTGGTACAGGGCTTGAGCAGCAAGTTGCAAGAGATTCAAGAATCTTAATTAACGCTGAAGGTACAGGTACTGTAGAGTACGTAGATGCTGACAGAATCGTTATTAAATATGAAAGAAGCGAAGACGAAGATTTAGTACAATTCGAGTCTGCTACTAAAACATACAAACTTACTAAGTTCAGAAAAACCAACCAGAGTACAACAATTACCCTAAGACCAAACGTAAGAGTAGGTGATGTAGTGGAAAAAGGACAGGTACTTTGCGACGGTTATGCTACTGAAAAAGGAGAATTAGCTCTTGGTAGAAACTTAGTAGTAGCGTTCATGCCTTGGAAAGGGTACAACTTCGAGGATGCAATCGTAATCAACGAAAAAGTTGTACGTGAAGACTGGTTTACTTCAATCCACGTGGATGAGTATTCTCTTGAAGTTCGTGATACCAAATTAGGTATGGAAGAATTGACAGCAGATATTCCAAACGTATCTGAAGAAGCTACCAAAGATCTTGACGAGAACGGTATGATCAGAATTGGTGCTGAAGTGAAGCCTGGAGATATCATGATTGGTAAAATTACTCCAAAAGGTGAATCTGACCCGACTCCTGAAGAAAAACTTCTTAGAGCAATCTTCGGTGATAAAGCTGGTGATGTAAAAGATGCATCATTAAAAGCAGACTCTTCATTAAGAGGAGTTGTTATCAACAAGAAGTTGTTCTCTAGAAACATTAAAGACAAAAAGAAAAGAACTGAAGAAAAACTTAGACTTGAAGAAATTGAAAACACTTACAAGGCTAAATTTGATGAGTTGAGAAATACTTTAATTGAAAAATTAAATACACTGGTAAGCGGTAAAACTTCTCAAGGGGTACAAAATGACCTTGACGAAGAAATCATCGGTAAAGGTGTGAAATTTACTCACAAGTTATTAACTTCAGTTGAAGATTATGTAAACGTTAGTGGTGCAGACTGGACAGTAGACGCTGACAAGAATGAATTGATCAAACAATTAATTCACAATTACAAAATCAAATATAACGACATTCAAGGAGTTAAAAACCGTGAGAAATTTGCAATTTCAATCGGAGATGAGCTTCCAGCAGGAATCATGAAGTTGGCTAAAGTTTACATCGCTAAGAAACGTAAACTGAATGTAGGAGATAAGATGGCGGGACGTCACGGTAACAAAGGTATCGTTTCAAGAATCGTTCGTGAAGAAGACATGCCGTTCTTAGAGGATGGAACACCAGTAGATATCGTATTGAATCCACTAGGGGTACCTTCTCGTATGAACATCGGTCAGATCTATGAAACAGTTCTTGGATGGGCTGGTCAGAAGCTGGGAATGAAGTTCGCTACACCAATCTTTGACGGAGCAACTCTTGATCAGATTACTGAATATACAGAGAAAGCAGGTCTTCCTACATTCGGTCACACTCACCTTTATGATGGTGGTACCGGAGAAAGATTTACTCAGGCTGCGACAGTAGGTATCATTTACATGTTGAAACTAGGACACATGGTTGATGATAAGATGCACGCACGTTCTATTGGACCTTACTCATTGATTACTCAGCAGCCGTTAGGAGGTAAAGCTCAGTTCGGGGGTCAGAGATTCGGAGAGATGGAGGTTTGGGCACTTGAAGCATTCGGTGCATCCAATATCTTGAGAGAAATCTTGACTGTGAAGTCGGATGACGTGATTGGTAGAGCAAAAACTTATGAAGCAATTGCAAAAGGTGAATCTATGCCTGAACCAGGTATTCCGGAATCATTCAATGTATTACTTCACGAGTTACAAGGACTTGGACTTGATGTAAGACTTGAGGAATAATTTTAAATTTTGCCTATTGAATTTTGAACCCGTTCAGAATTCTATAATCCAAAATTTATAATCCAAAATCTAAAATCTAAAAAATGTCAAATAAAAATAAAACAAGTAGATTTAATAAAATAACCATCGGCTTAGCTTCACCGGAGTCTATTTTACAAGACTCAAGAGGGGAGGTTTTAAAACCGGAAACTATTAACTACAGAACTCACAAACCTGAAAGAGACGGATTATTCTGTGAGAAAATCTTTGGTCCTGTAAAAGATTACGAATGTGCTTGTGGTAAATACAAGAGAATTCGTTACAAAGGGATCGTTTGTGACCGTTGTGGTGTTGAAGTTACTGAGAAAAAAGTAAGAAGAGAAAGAATCGGTCATATCGGTTTGGTTGTTCCTATTGCTCATATCTGGTACTTCCGTTCATTGCCAAACAAAATCGGATACCTTTTAGGAATCCCTTCTAAGAAATTAGATATGATCATCTACTACGAAAGATATGTAGTGATTCAGCAGGGTATTGCTAAAAAATTAGATGGTTCTGATTTTGAAAATATGGAATTCCTTACAGAAGAAGAATACCTTGATATCATGGAAACTCTTCCTGTAGAAAACCAGTATCTTGATGATTCTGATCCAAACAAATTCATCGCCAGAATGGGTGCTGAAGCTGTGGAAGATCTATTAAAAAGAATCGATCTTGATGCATTGTCTTTCGACTTGAGACATAAAGCTCACAACGAAGGTTCAAAACAAAGAAGAACAGAAGCTCTTAAAAGATTGAACGTTGTAGAAGCATTGAGAGGTGCTAATACAAGAATGATCAACAGACCAGAGTGGATGATCATGCGTGTACTTCCTGTTATCCCACCAGAATTAAGACCATTAGTTCCATTGGATGGAGGACGTTTCGCAACTTCTGACTTGAATGACCTTTATAGAAGAGTAATTATCAGAAATAACCGTTTGAAGAGATTATTGGAGATCAAAGCTCCTGAAGTAATCTTGAGAAACGAGAAGCGTATGCTTCAGGAATCAGTAGATTCATTATTCGATAACACAAGAAAATCTTCTGCAGTAAAATCTGAATCAAACAGACCATTGAAATCACTTTCTGATTCATTGAAAGGTAAGCAAGGTCGTTTCCGTCAGAACTTACTAGGGAAAAGGGTAGACTACTCTGCGCGTTCGGTAATTGTTGTAGGTCCAAACTTGCAGCTTCACGAATGTGGTATTCCTAAAGATATGGCAGCTGAACTTTACAAACCGTTTATCATTAGAAAACTAATTGAAAGAGGAATTGTAAAAACTGTAAAATCTGCAAAGAGAATTATTGATAGAAAAGAACCCGTAGTTTATGATATCCTTGAAAACGTGATGAAAGGTCACCCTGTTCTATTGAACAGAGCACCTACGCTTCACAGACTGGGTATTCAGGCTTTCCAACCTAAGATGATCGAAGGTAAGGCAATCCAGCTACACCCGTTGGTAACAACAGCATTCAACGCCGATTTCGATGGTGACCAGATGGCGGTACACTTACCGTTAGGACCAGAGGCAATCCTTGAAGCTCAGCTATTGATGCTAGGTTCTCAAAACATTTTGAACCCTGCAAACGGTTCTCCAATTACAGTACCTTCTCAGGACATGGTTCTTGGTCTTTATTTCATGACTAAAGAATTGAGCTCTACAGAAGATATGAAAGTAAAAGGTGAAGGTCTTGCATTCTATTCTCCTGAGGAAGCAGAAATTGCTTATGCTGAAGGTAGAGTTTCTTTAAATGCTAAGGTAAGATGTAGACTACCTGTTAAAGAAGATGGAGTAATAGTAACAAGATTGATCGAAACTTCTGTTGGTAGAATTTTATTCAACCAGATTGTACCTAAGCAGTCAGGATATATCAATGAACTTCTTACTAAGAAATCATTGAGAAACGTTATCGGTAAGATCCTTGCTGATACAGATTTCCCTACAACTGTGAAGTTCCTTGATGCAATGAAAGACTTAGGGTATTCAAATGCATTTAAAGGAGGTCTTTCATTCTCACTTGGGGATATTGTAGTTCCTGTTGAGAAAAAGCAGATGATTGCTTCTTCAATTGAAACTGTAGACGAAATTAGAGCTAACTATAACATGGGTCTAATTACCGATACAGAACGTTATAACCAGGTAATCGACGTTTGGACAAATACCAACGCCGGATTAACTGAAATGATCATGAGCAGAATGAAAACTGACCAAGGTGGTTTCAACTCTGTATATATGATGCTTGACTCTGGAGCGAGGGGTTCTAAAGAACAGATCCGTCAGTTATCAGGGATGAGAGGTTTGATGGCTAAACCGCAAAAAGCCGGTTCTACCGGAGCGGAGATCATCGAAAACCCGATCCTTGCCAACTTTAAGGAAGGTCTTTCGATTCTAGAGTACTTTATCTCTACCCACGGTGCTCGTAAGGGTCTTGCGGATACCGCTCTTAAGACAGCCGATGCTGGTTACTTAACGAGAAGATTGGTAGACGTTGCACAGGACGTTATCGTTACAGAAGACGACTGTGGAACTCTAAGAGGTACAGAAGTTACTGCACTTAAGAAAAATGACGAGATCGTTGAAAGAATCTCTGAAAGAATCTTAGGTAGAGTATCGCTGCATAATATTTACGATCCTGAAACTGACGAGCTTATTGCAAGCGCAGATCAGGTGATCATTGAAGCATTGGCGAAAAGAATCGAAGAAGCTGGATTAGAATCAGTTGAGGTTCGTTCACCATTAACTTGTGAAGCTAAGAAAGGGATCTGTGCTAAATGTTACGGTAGAAACTTAGCAACAGGTAAAGTGATCCATATGGGTGAAGCGGTAGGTGTAATTGCAGCACAGTCAATTGGGGAACCAGGTACTCAGCTTACGTTGAGAACCTTCCACCAAGGGGGTACTGCAGGAAACGTATCAGAAAACCCATCTATCGTTGCAAGAAGAGATGGTATCGTTGAAATGGATGAAGTAAGAACTATTACTTCTGAAGATGAAAACGGTAATACAGCTGAGGTTGTAGTTTCCCGTTCAACAGAATTCAGATTAGTTGCTGATAATGAGCTTAGAACTCCATTAATGGTAGCTAACGTACCTTACGGATCTATATTAGCTGTAAAACCAGGTGATAAAGTGAAGAAAGGGGATACAATCTGTAGATGGGATCCATATAACGCAGTAATTATTGCTGAAACTTCAGGTAAGGTAGAATACGAGGATATCATCCAGGGTATTTCATTCCAACTTGAAATTGACGAACAAACAGGATTCGAAGAGAAAGTAATCTCTGAATCTAGAAATAAGAAAGCCGTACCTACCTTGAAGGTGGTAGACTCTAAAGGTATTGAGCAGAAAGCTTACAACTTACCGGTAGGAGCCCACTTAATGGTAAACGATGGTGAAAAAATTAAGGCTGGTAAAGTCTTAATCAAAATCCCAAGAAAATCTGCAAAAGCAGGGGATATCACCGGAGGTCTTCCGAGAGTTACAGAATTATTCGAAGCTAGAAACCCTTCAAATCCAGCGGTTGTTACTGAAATCGACGGGGTAGTTTCTTACGGAAAAATTAAGAGAGGTAACCGTGAACTTATTGTTGAAGCTAAAACTGGAGAAAGAAAAATTTACCTGGTAAAACTTTCCAACCAGATTCTTGTTCAGGAGAATGACTTCGTAAGAGCAGGTTCTCCGCTTTCTGACGGTTCTATCACACCGGAAGATATCTTAAGAATTAAAGGCCCAACAGCAGTTCAGGAATACTTAGTAAATGAGATCCAGGAAGTTTACCGTCTACAGGGGGTAAAAATCGACGACAAGCACTTCGAAATTATCGTAAGACAGATGATGACGAAAGTATCTATCGTAGATGGAGGTGATACTCAATTCCTTGAAGGAGCTCTTGAGCACAAGTATGATTTCTTGGAAGAAAACAACAGAGTATTCGGTCTTAAAGTAGTAGTAGAAGCTGGTGATTCTAAAGAATTCATGCCAGGTCAGATGATTACTGCAAGAGAATTAAGAGATGAAAACTCTAAGTTGAAACGTGAAGATTTAAGTCTTGTAGAAGTAAGAGAAGCTCTTCCTGCTACAGCAACTCCTGTATTACAAGGTATTACAAGAGCGGCCCTTCAGACTAAGTCATTCATGTCTGCAGCATCGTTCCAGGAAACAACTAAAGTTCTTAACGAAGCAGCTGTTGCTGGTAAAGTAGACGAACTTAACGGTCTTAAAGAAAATGTAATTGTAGGTCACAGAATCCCTGCAGGTACAGGTCTTAAAGAGTATCAGAACGTTATTGTAGGTTCTAAGAAAGAATTCGAAGACCTTAACTAAAATTAATGATTTGAAATTTGGGATTTGAAATTATTTTTATATTTTCACAATCTCAAATTTCGAATTTTAAAAACATAATTTATAACAATGGACAACAATCAAAATCCACAAGACGGAAACATCAACATCGAATTAAACGAAATGGTAGCTGCTGGTATCTATGCTAACCTAGCTTTAGTAAACCACTCTCCATCTGAATTTGTAGTAGACTTTATTCAGTTGATGCCAGGTGTTCAGCAAGCTAAAGTAAGATCAAGAGTTATTCTTGCTCCACTTCACGCTAAAAGAGTATTAAACGCTCTTCAACAGAACATCGCTAACTACGAGCAGCAGTTCGGAGAAATCAAAGAAGTTGAGCCTTTCGTATTAGGAGGAAACAACGTTCAAGCGTAAGATTTCTTTTTACAATAAAATAAGATGCCCTGGTTTTTACCGGGGCATTTTTTTGACCTAAATTCTCATGTACAAAGGAATATTGAACCCATGTGATTGTTAATTTTATTTAATAACATAAAAATATATAATAACCATTCATCAATTTTATATCTTTGTTTAAGAAAAAGTAGAAAATATAGGATATGATTGATAAAGAGTTCGCTGTAAGTAAATTTGGCTTTTTAGGGGCTGATTTTTTAGCTGAGCTGGAAAAGCATGCTGTTGCAATTGATATAAAAGCAAAAACTGAAATCATAAGAGAAGGGCAGAAAAATAAATTTGTCCCTTTCCTGATAAAAGGCTCTATCAAGGTTTTTACCCTTAATGACGGAAGAGAACTTATCTACTATTATATTAAGCCCAAAGATAGCTGTCTTATGACCTTCTCATCCATTCTTACAGACTATGTCAGCAGAGTGTATGCTATTGCCGAGGAAGACTCGGAAGCTATTCTTATTCCCGTTTCCGTAATGCACGACTGGCTGATAAAATTCCCGGAAATCAACAAACTGTTTTATCATGAATATGACCGTAGATTTTCAGAAGTGATGAATATGGTGAATGATGCGGTGTTCCACAGACTGGATAAAAGAGTCCTGAATTACATCAAACAGCAGATTTCATCCACAGGAAACAACCCAATTAAGATAACCCATCGCGAAATTGCAAGCAGTTTGGGAACCTCCAGGGAAGTTGTAAGCAGAGTTTTGAAAAAAATTGAAAGTGAAGGGGAAATTGTTCAGACCAAAGAAGGAATGAAAGTTCCTGTGAATGAAAATGTTAGAATGATCTAATTTTAATTGTTTGAAAAGTTTATTTCTATCATTGATAAAAACAATTTGAATGGTGACTTTTATCACCTGTTTTTGAATTGAGAACTCGATAAGTTTGTTATATCATAATTTAATTCAAATTGTATATGACGAAAACTCTCTTATTTTTGTCAGTATTTTCTTCAGGTCTTGTCTTTGCACAGGAAGATCTGCTGAAGGATATTGACACGGTGAAAACCAATTCAGAAACCTCACAACCCGCCTTCAAAGCCCTTCAGATTGTTACGGGGCAATCTACAAAACTCGCCGCCAAAAAAGAATGGTACATTATCGTTGCCCACAGATTTGGAGATATAAGCGCAGGATTCAAAGACTTTTTCGGTCTGGATCATGCCTCAACCAAATTAGGCGTTATCTATGGTATTTCAGATGCTGTTTCCGTAAGCCTTTCCAGAGAAACGAATATGAAAACGTTTGAAGGAGCAGTAAAATACAGGCTGGTAAGACAAAATGAAAACTTTCCGGTGGATATTGTGGGCTACAATGTAATGGGTGCCAATACTGAACTTGATAAAGATAATTATCCACATCTTAAATTCAGTGACAGGCTTTCTTATCTTACGCAGGCATTGATCTCAAGAAGGTTCAATGATAAGCTTTCCTTGCAGCTTACACCTTCCTTTGTTCATAAAAACCTTTACGAACCCACTATTGAAAACAAAAATCAGTTTTTAGCAGGTTTGGGAGGACGCTATAAAATTTCAAAAAGAGTTTCTGTGAATGCAGAATACTTTGTGAATTTCGACGATCACAGTTTTTATAAAAACCCATTATCATTAGGGGTAGATGTAGAAACCGGAGGACATGTGTTCCAGCTTTTATTAACGAACTCCCAGATAAATTCAGATATCGGATATCTTACCAATGCCACTGGAGCATGGGGAAAGGGACATATTTTCTTTGGGTTTAATCTTTATAGAGTTTTTTAATATGAAAAAGCTAACATCCTTATTGATACTGTCGTCAGCAATCATACTGACGGCTTGTGACAGCAGAACTTATGAAGAGATTTCTGATAATACACCTATCACTGCACCGGTAAAATATATGGCAGATGTAAAACCCATTGTGGATAATAATTGCATTGGCTGTCATTCTGCCAGCGGCTATAAACCTCTCGTTACTTATGATCAGGTAAAAAATAATATAGACGGAATTCTGGATCGTATTCAAAGACCTAATGGTGATCCCGGTAAAATGCCTCAGGGAGGATCGTTGTCTGCAGCTCAGATCAATATTTTCATAAAGTGGAAAGCTGACGGGTTAAATGAAAACTAAAAAAATTGATATGAAAAAATTAGCATTATTAAGCGTATTACTGCTTTCTGCCGGTTACGCTTCAGCACAGAAATACAGTTCTAAGACAGGAAAAGTAACTTTTGAAGCTTCAGTACCTCTGTTTGATGATATTTTTGCACAGGATGACAATAATATTGTGATTCTGAACGCAGACAACGGCGAAATGGCATCCGTTTCTACCGTTAAAAACTTTCATTTTAAAACCAAATTAATGGAAGAACATTTCAATGAAAGCTATGCTGAATCTGCAAAATATCCGAAAACAACCTTTAAAGGGAAAATTGTCAACTTTGATAAAACAAAACTTACGGCCAGTCCACAGAAATATACCGTTCAGGGAACACTTAACTTTCACGGGGTAGACAAAGCGGTTGCTTCTTCTGCCACACTATATGCAAAAGACGGTAAAATCTATATGCAGGGCGGTTTTATAGCCAAACCTGCAGATTACAAAGTGACCATCCCTAAAATGGTTACCAAGAAAGTGGCAGAAAATGTCAACATCGAATACAACTACGTAATGGTAAAACAATGAGAAATGTCATCTTAATTTTAGGACTATTTCTGAGCTCATTGATATCTGCTCAGGAAAAAGCAAAATCAATATTTGATATTGCCAGAAGCGGAACAGTTCCTGAAGTACAGGAGCTGATGAAACAAAATCCGGATATTATTAATCAGGTGAACGAAAACGGATTCTCTCCCCTTATTTTAGCTTGTTACAGAGGGAATACAGATGTGGCAGATTTTCTGATTGACAATGTAAAAGATGTTAACTACAAAAGCCGTGAAGGAACAGCATTAGCAGGTCTAGCTATAAAATATAATAAAGATCTGGTAGAACATTTGTTAAAGAAAAAGGCAGATCCGAATATCGCAGATACCACAGGATATACTCCTTTATTCTGGGCAGTAAAATCAGGAAATAAAGAACTGATAGAACAGCTGCTGAAATACAAAGCAGATAAAACAAAGAAAGATTCAATGGGAATGACTCCTTTTGAATATGCATTGCAAACCAATAACAAGGAAATTATTAATCTTTTAAAAAATTGATATGAAAAAAACTCTACTAGCGCTTAGCGTATTTATGGCCAATTTTGCATTGGCGCAGTTTTCATCCGGAACGGTAAGTTTACCAAATACAGCCATGACGGTGAAATTAGATACAACTCCAACAGGAGTAACAATTACAGTGACAGGTGACAGTAATTCTATGCTAGGAATTGGCTTTGGTGGCAATGGCGTAGATATGGGAGGAATGTCGGCAGGATCAGACGGATTTATATATAACTCTTCTACGAATAGAGATTATTCATTCACAGGCCCTATGATTCCTCCTACCGTTGATCCTTCACAGGACTGGACAGAAACTTCCAACACCGTTTCAGGGTCTACAAGAACTGTCGTTGCAACCAGAAGTCTTTCCGGAGGAGCAGGCGACCTTGCCATTGCCAATGCTGCAGGAACAATCAACATTTTCTATGCAAGAAAAACAGGTACAGGGATAGGTTACCATGATGCAGGAAGAGGATATGCAACTTTAACGATGACAGCAGCTACTTTGTCTACCAATGAAATTGCAGCCAATAGCAAGAAGGTAAATCTATATCCTAATCCAGCAAAATCAACAGTTAATTTCAAAAACTTTGATAAAATAAAATCCATTGATATCTACGAAGCAACAGGCCGAAAAGTACGATCAGTAAAACCGGATGGAGAAAGTATCAGTGTTGAAAACCTAAGATCAGGAAGCTATTATCTTGAAATTCAGCTGAAAGATGGATCTACATCTTATGAAAAGCTGATTAAAGAGTAATTTTCAGAAAAAACACACCCAAATAATTAGTAATGAATACCTCTGATTTTTCAGAGGTATCATTTTTTGTTAAGTATTCATTCTAGGGAGTTTGCTGAGAAAATTTTTATATTTGTATACCTATGAAAGTTACCTTTGAAAAATATAATCCTTTCTGGAAAAAGCAGTTTGAAACCATTAAAAATGAACTTGAGAACTATATCGGTTTTTTGAATCCGGAAATTGAACATATTGGCAGCACATCTGTGGAAGGTTTATCTGCAAAACCTGTTATTGATATTATGATTGGGGTAAAGGATGAAAAAGAACTTGATAAAGTTCCATCTTTACTGCAAGGCAAAGATTATGTCTATTATGAAAAGTATAATGAAGATATGCCGTACCGCCGTTTCTTTATTAAACTTACAGATCATGCCGGTGCATTAGGATTTCCTGATGTTATTTATTCAAATGATGAAATTCCTGAGAGAATTCACAATCATCATCTCCGCATTGCTCACATTCACGTTATTCCGACTTCTTCAGAGCACTGGCTTCGTCATTTGGCTTTCAGAGATTATCTTCGTACTCATCCGGAGGTAAAGGAAGAATATCAAAAACTGAAAGAGGAATTGAGTAAAAAAGAATGGTTTGACGGTAATGATTATAATCAGGAAAAAGACCCGTTTATAAAAAGAGAAGAGCGTAATGCCATTCAATGGTACTTGAACCAACAGAAATAAAGTGTAATAACTATATAAATTTAAAATACCAATGGAGTTCAAAACCTTAGCAAATACAAGTATAGATGAAATTTTATCAGTGTTCAACCATTCGTTTTCAGATTATGTTATCCCTTTTCACTTAACGAAAGAGGTTCTTATCTCAAAAATTGCAGCTGAAAAATTAGATATGAATATCTCTGTCGGAGCTTTTGAGGAAGGACGATTGGTAAGCTTTATTCTTCAGTCTGAAAAAGTGGAAAATGGGGAGAAAATTATTTACAATGGTGGAACAGGAGTAGTTCCTGAAAGCAGAGGTAAAGGATTGGTAAGAAAAATGTACGATTTTATTATTCCTGTTTTAAAAGAGAGAAATGCCAATACATTGCTGCTTGAAGTTATTGAAGGAAATCAGCCTGCCATCAGGGCATATGAAAATCTAGGTTTTACGATTGTAAGAAGATTACTTTGTTTTAACGGAAGTATTCAACAGGGAAAAGGAAATGCTGAGGTTTCTATTAGGGATTTGAATGACTTTCAATGGAAACTGCTATGTTCTTTCTGGGATATTGAACCTTCATGGCAGGGATCGGTGTTCGTATTGGAACCGATGCCTGAAAACTATGTGACTTTAGGTGCTTATATGAAAGATAAACTTGTTGGGTATATTGTTTATAGTCCTGCAGCGAAAAAAATATACCAGTTTGCTGTAGATAAGAATTACAGAAATCGTGGAATTGGAACAAAGCTTTTTAATGCTATTAAAGAAAAAAACGGAGGACAAACCATTGCCTTGAATAATGTAGATGATTCTTCAGAAAACACCAGTCAATTTCTTAGTGAAAGAGTAGGACTGAACAATTGGCTGTCACAGTTTGAAATGAAAAGACCTGTTTAATGAGTTTTAATTTTGATTCAAAAAAATAATCTGTTTTAATATACTTTTAATCTCTTAAACTTTTCAGGCAGAAGTATAGGATGTAACTTTGAGGAAAATTTTAAAATAATGAAGCGAGGAATCTATTTTTTACTGCTGCTAATTTCCTTTACGGCTTTTGCACAACAGGTCAATATTGATACAGCCCAGGTGGTGATCCCGGGTAGACAAAACAGTATAGAAGCACAGTCTAAACCCTATGTGATTATGATATCTACAGATGGTTTCCGTTATGACTATGCTCAGAAGTATAATGCGGAGAATCTTTTGAAACTGGCCAATGGCGGTGTGAAGGCTGAAGCAATGATTCCAAGTTATCCAAGTATTACTTTCCCAAATCACTGGAGTCTAATTACCGGACTTTATCCTTCTCATCATGGTTTGATCGATAATTTTTTCTATGATTATAAAAGAAAAGAAGGGTATGCCATGAGCAACAAAAAAAATGCTGAAGATGGCAGCTGGTATGGAGGAACCCCAATTTGGGGACTCGCTGAAAAGCAGGGAATGGTATCTGCTTCTTTAATGTGGGTAGGATCTGCCAGTGATGCAGGAGGAATGAGACCTTCTTATTATTATCCTTATCATGAAAAATTCACACCTTCCGAAAAAGCAGAAAAAGTGGTGAACTGGCTGAAATTACCGGAAGAGAAAAGACCTCATTTTATTTCATTATACTTCCCGGAAGTAGACGGAAGCGGACATCATCATGGACCGGATTCCAAAGAAACAGAAATTGCTGTTCATCTGATAGACCAGGCGATTGGTAACCTTGTTCAGAAAGTAAATGGATTAGGATTAAAAAATGTCAACTTTATTTTTGTTTCCGACCATGGTATGATCAAAGTAGACGGAGGCACACCTTTGGAAATTCCGGCTGTGCTTTTTGATAAAAACAGATTTGATTTTTACAATTCCCAGACTTTGGTAAGAGTTTACGTTAAAAATCCAGATGAGGTAAAAGCAGTTTATAAAGAACTGAAAGCTAATAAAACAGACGATTACGAAGTATATCTGGATAAAAAATTTCCTAAATACCTTCACTTTGCAACAAGAGATGATCAATATCACAGGATAGGACAAATTCTTCTGATTCCTAAAGCACCAAAAATATTCCTGGAAAAAGGGAAGAAAACATCTGTTGGTAAGCATGGCTACAACCCTAAAGTTGTTCCGGAAATGAAAGCGACTTTCTTTGCCTGGGGCCCTGAATTTAAAAACAATCTGGTCATCAATGAATTTGCCAACATTAATGTTTATCCTTTGGTTGCTGAAGTTTTAGGATTAAAAATTGATCAGCCTATTGATGGAAAACTGAAAGTTTTAAAACAAACACTAAAAGAGCAAAAATAATCTGAAGATTAAAAAATAAAGATTTAAACAGGTTTCGGCGCACCTTTGGTGCGCCGAAACTTATTTTACAGATTAACGTGGAAATTAAAACTTAGAAGAAAACTCTTTAGCAAAATCCTCTAGCTTAACATTTCCTGTAACTGGAGAGCCATGATCAATAAAATCCTTCTGAACAACACCTGTTCTTATTCCTCTACCCATTTCAACATACAGATGAGCCATATCTTCAGGTAATCCGGCTTGAAGCATTCCGTTTAAAGAATCTTCATCAGAGAATTCTACCCATGGAAGTTCAGGCTTGTTAACAGAAGCTCCTAAAACTTTCGCAAAATCCGAAGCTGTTCTTACATCGCTTACAATATATCTGATGTTGTTGGTATTTCCATCTTTTACCAGTTCTTCAGCTGCTGCTTTGGCAATATCATTGGGATGTACTACAGGTACTTCAATAGTTGCAGGATAATTACCACCAATGATTCCGGCATTTTGAATTAAAGGAATATCATTGAAAAAATTATTATAGAAATATCCGGCTCTTAAAAAAGTGAAAGAAGTATTTTCTACGCCGTTATATATTTTTTCAATATGGTGAAGACCTGCGATAGGACCGTTTTCTACAGGAGATTCTGCGCCTACACTGCTTAGCATTACAGCTCTTTTTACGTTGGCATTTTTTAAAGCTTCAGCATAATTTTTTCCTGCATTAGTAGTGTTTTCCACAATCTTATCCGGACTGATAGCCGGAGGTGTCATTACAAAAACAGCATCTGCACCTTCAAATGTTTGAGTTAAAAAATTAACATCTGTAATAGAACCTATGGCTGGCGTGGCTCCCAGAGATTCAATATCCTGTTTTCTTGCATCGTTGCTGCTTACTACTGTAATAGTATGCCCTTCGGCAATTAATTGTTGCGCTAATGGTTTAGCTACATTTCCTAATGATCCTGTGATTACGATTTTCATATGTAAATATTTTTTTATTTCTGAGAACAAAGTTATATTTGTACTTACTTTTATACAAGTACTTACCCTAAAGTATGTAGATATGACCGCAATCAAAGAAAGTTCAACCATTCAGGAAAACAGAAAGACAGTGCAGGATTGCCCTGTAATGTATGTGATGGAAAGGATTGGAGGATTCTGGAAACCCATTATCCTGTTTAACCTTTCCACAGGAGAAAAAAGATACAGCGAATTGAAAAAAGCAATTCCTGCCGTAACGGAAAAAATGCTCATTCAACATCTGAAGCAATTAGAAATAGATGGATTGATTATCAGAACTGCAAAACCCGTAATACCGCCTCATGTGACTTATAAACTGAGTGAAGCCGGTAATGAGCTGGCTCCTGTTATTGATGCCATGGCAGCATGGGCTTTTCAGGATATGGAAAGAAATGATATCAAATGCACTGAAGGAAATAAATATATTGTGAATCAGGATCAGAATGCTTTTAGCCAAAATCTTAAAAAATAAAAAAACAGGCGCTTCAATCCGAAGCACCTGTTTTTGTTAATATTCTTCAAAAGAATTATAAAGACTGCATATCAATGACGAAACGGTATCTTACGTCGCTTTTCAACATTCTTTCATAAGCTTCGTTGATGTCCTGCATTTTGATCATTTCAATTTCTGAAACAATATTGTGTTCTCCACAGAAATCCAATAATTCCTGAGTTTCAGCAATACCACCAATTACTGAACCTGCTACAGATTTTCTTCCCAAAATCATAGGAACAGTGTTCAAAATAGGTTCCAGACCTCCCAGATATCCCACAAGAACATGAGTTCCATTGATGTTTAAAGTTGCCACATATGGATTTACATCATGTACATACGGAACGGTATCAATGATCACATCAAATTTTCCTTTTACAGCATCCATTTGTGCTTCATCAGTAGAGATGACAACATGATCCGCACCTAATTGTTTTGCATCGTCTGTTTTTCCGGGAGTTCTTGAGAATAAAGTAACTTCAGCTCCCAATCCTTTTGCCAGCTTAATCGCCATGTGGCCTAAACCACCCAGTCCTACAACAGCTACTTTAGAACCAGGACCTACATTCCAGTGTTTTAAAGGTGACCAGGTTGTAATACCTGCGCAAAGAAGTGGTGCTACTGCTGCAAGATCAAGATTTTCAGGCACTTTTAAAACGTGGTGGGAATCCACAACTACTTTTTGAGAATATCCTCCAAAAGTATGACCTCCCAAATGTTTATCTTTTCCATTGTAAGTTCCTGTGAAGCCATTTAAGCAATACTGCTCAAGATCATGCTGGCAGCTGTCGCAATGTCCGCACGAATCTACGATACATCCAACCCCTGCAAGGTCACCAACTTTAAATTTGGAAACATCGCTTCCTACTTTAGTAATTCTTCCTACAATTTCATGTCCGGGAACTACAGGATACAAAGATCCGCCCCAGTCATTTCTTGCTGTATGAAGATCAGAGTGGCATACCCCGCAGTATAGGATTTCAATTTCTACATCCTTTGAGGTTACTTCTCTTCTTTCAATATTCATTTCTTTCAGATCTGCTGTGGTAGACTCTGCACCGTAAGCTTTTACTGTGATTGTACTCATTTTTATATTTAGTTTATTTAGGTTTATAAATTGTTATATTCTTCATCCGTTACAGGCTGCAGCCATTCTACAACCCCGTTTTGAGTGTTGGGATTGATCGCGATATGGGTAAATTCACTGTCCGGGTCGGCACCATGCCAATGGATGATACCGGGAAGAATATTGACGATATCTCCCGGGCTCAAAATCTGTACAGGTTTATCTTTTTCCTGATAGTATCCTGTTCCTGAAGTTACAATTAAAATCTGTCCGCCGCCATGAGAATGCCAGTTATTTCTGCATCCTGGTTCAAAAATGACATTTCCTATCTGGCAGTTCAGGTTGTCTTCATTGGGTTTCAGGATGTGAACCCACGCCGTTCCTCCGGAGAAATAATCTGCAGGAGCTTTTTCCCCTTTTGGAAAGGTGGTTGTATTAAAAGTTTGCATAACGATACAAAAGTCGAAACTTTCCGGTAAACCACACTTATACAGATTACCGAATTACTTACCAATTTTACAGACCCTATTTCAGTTACATCAGAAAGTGGTAATTTTGAATAGTAATAAAAATATACTTCATGGAAAATCAGGAGGTTGAAATCTATAATAGTGTTTCGGAATACAATAAAATGGCCAATCATGAAACTCTGCATCCGCTGGTAAGTGTGATCGATTTTTCTAAATCTGATCCTATCTGCCAGCATAAAAGAAAATTTGGGTTTTATACCGTTTTTCTGAAAGATGTAATGTGTGGAGACATGCAGTATGGAAAACACAGCTACGATTATCAGGAAGGAACATTGGTGTTCATTGCCCCCGGACAGACCTATGGAATTTATAACAAAGATAAATATGTTCAGCCCGCAGGTTCCGCATTAATTTTCCATCCCGATTTGATAAAAGGAACAAACTTAGGTAAGAACATTAAAGAGTATTCCTTTTTCTCATATGATGTACACGAAGCCTTACATCTCTCTGAAAAAGAGCGGGAAATCATATTGGAATGCTTTAAAAATATTAAACTGGAATTGGAGCAGGCTATCGATAAACACAGCAAATCTTTAATTGTAAATAATATTGAGCTGTTTCTGAATTACTGTATGCGTTTTTATGACCGTCAGTTTATTACAAGAGATCATATCAATCAGGGAGTGATCGGCAAATTTGAAAATCTGGTAGATGATTATTTAAAATCTGAAAACCCTAAAAATATCGGTTTCCCAATGGTGAATTACTTTGCGGAAAAACTGAATTTATCTGCTAATTATTTCGGAGACCTGATTAAAAAAGAGCTTGGAATTTCCGCTCAGGAATTTATCCACAACAAACTTATTGATATTGCCAAAGAACAGATTATGGATCAGGCAAAAACAATCAGTGAGATTTCCTATGATCTAGGATTCAAATATCCACAGCATTTTACAAGACTCTTCAAAGCAAAAGTGGGTATTTCTCCAAGTGAATACAAAATCCTGAACTAAGATCTTTTAACACGAATAACAGTCACTGTTTCACAAATGCCATAATAAGGATAGTGGAAATCTGTGCTTTCATTTGTGCAATTTGTGTTTAAATAATTAAATTTAAAGAGAAAAGTTTTCACCATTGTAAAGATGACACCAAATCAACAAGAAATCTTTATTTTTGATACCCGTTTCGGGAGAATTATAGCATTGAAAGAAGAAGGAATTATCAGGGCTAAAAGTATCCGCTATGCCCATTCTGAAAGATTTCAAAAACCTGTTGCTGCAGAATCTTCATCATCAAATATTGTTGCTCCTGAAAAAACTCCGGTGTGCCCTCAAACTTTAAGTCCGCTTGTGGAAAAAATGATTGGAGCTACTCCTGTTGACAGTTTTGAAGCTGATGAATTTACACAGTATCTTTCAATTACCCGTCCTGAAACAGTTTCTGAAAATGAAAAACTTCCTGTTATAGTTTGGATTCATGGAGGATCTCATGAAATAGGCTGTGGTGATCTTGCCACTTCAGATCCCTCCGAATGGGTGAAAGAACAGCATGTCATCGTTGTTGCTGTTTCGTATCGATTGGGATTATTTGGCTTTTTGGGCGGAGATGAAACCAGGCCTGCTAATCTTGGACTCCTGGATATGATTGAAGCATTAAAGTGGATAAAAACCCATATTGCAGATTTCAGTGGAGATGAAAATAATATTACCCTTCTCGGACAGTCTTCAGGAGGTGATGCGATTGCTCATTTAATGATTTCTGAAGGAGTGGAAGATTTATTTCAGCGTGTTATTATCCAGAGTGCGCCTTTGGGGTTACGCCATCAAAGACAGAAAATGGCCGCAGAATTTCTGAAAAAAACAGAAGCATTGAAAGATGAAACTGACGTGTTAAAAATGATGGATGAATACGGAAAATTTTTACCATCCATCATCAAATACGGTCTGAAAGCTGCGATGCCTTTTGGTACTCAATACGGATGTTTTCCTTTATGTAAAGAAGAAGAATCAGTGGGAATGTGGAAAAAGAATGCTATGAAATATGATGTGCTGATTGGTCTGAATAATAATGAAACTGCATTTTATCTCAAAACTTCTGAAGCTTTAAATAAATATTTTGGAACAGGGTTGGGATTAAAAATCATGGATAAAACTGTTGAGAAAACTACAGAATTTATCTATGGAAATCCAGCGAGGCGGTTTGCTGAAAACTTGGCTGATGCTGGCGGAAATGTTTATCTGTTCAGAATTTATTCAACATTAAAAGACAATCATATCGGAGCTTCCCACTGTATTGATCTTCCTTTGATCTTTGGTAACGAATCTGCGTGGAAATCTTCTGAAATGTTGAAAGATATCCCCTGGAGCCGTATTCATGAGAACGGTAAGAAACTGCGGGCTCTCTGGGCAGAATTTGCCAGAACCGGAAAAATTGCTGATACATCCGAAAAACCGGAAATCCTGGAAATCCGTAAGATGTAATTATATTTTTTCCATTGAAAAATCCTTTATATTAATACATATCCGAACTGAAGACGTAAAGATTACCTTTTTAAAGGATGACAAAAAATCAATGAATTTTTGACGGATTATTTAGCTCTATTTTTACTATTATATTATGATGTTATTATGGGTTATATATACTAAATCAAGTAGTTAGTGTTAAATATTGATTCGTAATTATAATTTTTAATGTATATTTAATTAGTAAACCATAAAAATAATAATTATGAAAGCAAACAAAGATTTCAAAGTGAAAAACCTTAAACGTGAGGAGCTGAAAAGTATAAAGGCTGGAGATCTGAATTGGGGTAAAGTATGCTGTACTTCCACCGAAGACGGGCAATGTTGTGAATGGGCTACAGATATTTGGAATTGCCGATACATCTATTGCTAATCTGCAGATCCTCATAAACTGAAAGAGGCTTTCTAATGAGCGAAGCCCCCTTGTCAAGGTTTTAAACCTTGACAAGGGGGCTTATTCAGAATGACACTTTTGAGACAACTTCTTATATTTTTATTGAAATTTAATCTTATTCGGGAATCCAAACGCTTACATTTCCTGCCGGAACAAGGAAATTTCCCCATCCGTTTTCATCAATGGTTACTTTTTCTTTGAATCGTTTCAAAAGATCTTTAAATTTTTTACCAGTGTAAAGCTGTCCCACTTCCATAGGCTTGTTGTAAGCATCCTTATTGCTTAATACTACAGCACAACCTGAATGTTCATCATCACCCGTACGAACCCATCCAAGACAATTAGCATCCTCAAAATAATCCTTCTGGTCTCCATAAGCATGCTCTTTTCTGGCTTTTAATAACTCTTCTATTCCATCTACTTTAGGCATAAATATCTCCTGATCATGACCTCCGCGATCTTTATCCACATAATGGGCGCCATACAAATCAGGATAAAAAACGCATGGATATCCATCTTTTCTCAATAAGATTAAAGCATAAGCAAGAGGTTTAAACCAGGATTCTACGGGAGCTTCAAGGTCCTGGAGCGGCTGGGTATCATGATTGGCCACTAAACTTACAGAATGCATAGGATCTGCCTGAGTAAGAGTTTCATCAAAAATTCTTCGGAGGTCATAAGAACTTCCTTCTTTTGAAGCATTATGAAAATTATTTTGAAGAGAGCTGTCAAAAAGACTCATACAGCCTTCCGTCACCTCAATATACTTTTGAAGCAGATGAAGATATCCGGGAGCCCAGTATTCTCCTACAGCGAAGATATTTTTTCCGGAATTGGAGCGAAGCATTGTGAGCCATTCTTTATAAAAATCGAACGAAATATGCTTCAAAGCATCCAGCCTGACTCCATCAAAATCAGTCTGATCAAAATACCATTTTGCCCAGCGATTGAGTTCTTCCCGTACAAAAGGATTCCGGTGTTCAATATCATTGTACATCAGGTAGTCGTAATTTCCTTTTTCGTCGTGAATCATTTCCTCCCAATCATTTCCATATTCAGACTGTATTTTATAAATGTGGGATTCCATACCTTCTGCGTAATCTACACCGCTGAAACAGGTGAAATTCCATTCAAAATCAGAATATTTTTTTCCTCTTCCGGGAAAGGTAAATTTGGTATAAGACTCGATTTCAATGATATCAGAAATTACTTTTTCTCTGTTTTCCTCATCTACTTTCACCACTTTGAATTTTTCCAACTCATCACCTCCGGCTTTGTGTCCCAGAACAATATCTACAATCACTTGTATATTTTGTTTCTTTAGGGTTTTAATGGCTTTTGTATAATCGTTTTTAATACCATATTTTGTAGGTATGGTTCCTTTCTGGTCAAATTCTCCGAGGTCATAGAGATCATACGCATCATATCCGGTAGAATAACCGCCATTTGTTCCTTTATAGGCTGGAGGAAACCATACAGAAGTAATTCCGAGTTTTGCTAAGTATCTGGCCTGTTTTTCGGCTTCTTTCCACAATTTTCCGTCTCCTTCAGAATACCAGTGGAAAAACTGAATCATGGTTGGGTTCATAAATTTACTGATTTGGTTGATACAAGGTAGCGAAAAAATATGACCTACTCATTTTCAAATTCCTCAAACGGGATTTTTAGTTGAACGGAAACTTGTTTTTTTTCTTCCGTATTCAGTTGAGAGAGAGACAACCCGAGTAGACGTACAGCTTTATCGAAAGGGCGGAGTTCCCATAGTTTTCTTCCCGTGCTGAAATACTGTTCTGGTGACGAGAAATAATCTTCCCTGGTGATGCTCCTTGTGAAAAGAGAGAAGTCTTTATATTTTATTTTTAAAGTTAAAGTCCTTCCAAGAATGTTATTTTTCTGTAATCTCTGATGAATTTCCTGAGCAAGGCTTTCCAGTTTTTCATTGATCTGCTGTTCATCCAGAAGATCTTCAAAAAAAGTTCTTTCCACCGCCACACTTTTCTGGATTCGGTGAGGTTTTACTTCAGAAGTATGAATACCGCGTACTACATTGTAATAATGTTTCCCGGATTTCCCGAAAAGTCTTACCAGATCTTCAAGAGATCTTTTTTTTAAATCTTTTCCTTTATAAATTCCTAAACTAAACATTTTGTTAGCGGTAACTTTTCCAACGCCGTAAAATTTTTCTACAGGCAGTTCTTCCAGGAAATGCTCCATTTTATCAGGATGAATTGTTTTCTGGCCATTCGGTTTATTGATGTCTGAAGCCACTTTAGCCAAAAACTTATTGACTGAAATTCCTGCAGATGCTGTAAGACCCGTCTGTTCAAAGATTTTCTGACGGATTTCTTTGGCAATCAGGTTGGCAGATTCCATTCCTTTTTTATTTTCGGTGACATCCAGATAGGCTTCATCCAGAGAAAGAGGTTCTACCAGATCAGTATATTCATAGAAAATCTCCCGGATTTTTTTGGAGATCTCTTTATATCTGGCAAATCGGGGAGGAACAAAAATAAGATGCGGACATTTTTCTTTTGCGGTTTTGCTGGGCATTGCAGAACGTACTCCATATTTTCTGGCTTCATAGCTTGCTGCAGCAACTACACCGCGATGCTGCCCTCCAACTGCAATAGGCTTGCCTTTCAATGCAGGATTATCATGCTGCTCCACAGAAGCATAGAATGCGTCCATGTCAACATGAATAATTTTACGAAGTGGCAAAGAAAAATCCATATACAAAGATATGGATTCCTTTATTTACGGTAAATTATTTTAAGAAGGGAAGTCTGAAGCTGGGAGAAGGAAGTTAATGAGGACGATATAAAAATTGAATGTCCATTTATTGAAAATTAAAAAAAACTGATTATTAATTGCACTGAAATTACTTCCATTCTCGATCTTCCTGCTTCCATCGTTTTACTATTTCAGTCTCATGGTGAGAAGATGAGGTTCAAAACCTGCTTTTTCATAAGCTTTTATGGCAGATTCATTTTGAGCATATACATCAAGTCTTACTTCACTGATTCCCCTTGATTTTGACCAGGCAATAAGCTCATCTGTAATCACTTTATTGATGCCTCTTCCTCTATACTCCGGCTTTACATACATAAACCCCAGATAAGAATATTTCTCAAATTGATTGTAATATTTTTCTGACTTTTTGATTAGGGCATATCCTGATGCAACGATTTCGTCATTCTCTTCAGCAACAATTACCGTTGCTTCCGGAGACTGTATCAGATATTTTAAATCATAATAATGAATTTCTCCTTCTATAAGTGTACTGTTGAAGGGTCTTTCGGCAGTAACAACTCCCTGTTCAAATTCTAAAAGGATTTCTAAATCCTGTTCTGTAGCTTCTCTTGTGATCATGATGTTATTATATATCTTAAATTTTAAAACTCATTGAAAAGCAACGGTTTCAATGAGTTTTTTATGTTTTTTTGGATGAAAATAGATGAAAGTTATTTTAAAAGTTTATCTATAGTTTGTTGAAGTTCAGGATCTTCAGGAGATATTGCATAATATTTTGCAATAGAAGATTTCTGATCAATCACCATATATCTTGGAATCCAGTTAAGATCCACATAATTATTAAAATCATTTTTCCACCCGGAAGCAAACCAATAATTTTCTTTGTGTTTCATGTCAAATCTTTCAAGACTTTTTTCAAACCCTTCTTTTGAACGGTCTAATGATAAAAATACAAAATCTATATTCTTGTTATTTTCTTCTAATTCTTTAGCTTTTGGAAGAGCATTTAAGCAATCCCTACACCATCCTGCCCAAAAATCAATGACCAAAACTTTTCCTTTATGGTGGTTAAGAATCTGCTGAACTGTAATGGATTTTCCCTCTTCATCTTCCAGTTTCTGTTGTAAAGCTTCTTTTGAAAACCCTGTTTTAAGAACAGTAGGAGCTTTTTGTGAATAACTTATTCCAAAAATACCCATCATAAAAATTACTATCAACTTTCTCATTTTGTACAATTTCATGTGTACAAATCTAAACAATGAATTGCAATCTGAGATTGATTTCTGCTGAATTAGGAAAAATTTATAATATTGATGGCTTCTATGAGAATATTTGGATGATTTTTTATTGGTAATTTCTAATCAAACCTTTAACAACAGCAATTACATTGGGCATTGCTTTATTGGCTGCATTTAAAACTTCTTCGTGAGAAACGGCCAAAGCAATATCGAGTCCGCCAAGGTCTGTGATGACCGAAATACAGAATACATCCATTTCCATATGCCTGGCAACAATGACTTCCGGAACGGTACTCATTCCTACCATATCACCACCAATAGCTTTTATCATACCATATTCAGCCGGAGTTTCAAAAGTTGGTCCCTGTAAGGCAACATAAGTTCCCTGATGGATTTTAATATGATGATCTGCAGCTGCTTGTTCTGCCACAGCAATCATTTTTTTGTTGTAAGGTTCGCTCATATCCACAAAACGTGGTCCAAGCTCATCTATATTTTTTCCACGGAGCGGATGTTCAGGCATCATGTTGATGTGATCTTTCAGAATAACAATATCTGCAACGCTGTAAGCAGGATTTACGCCGCCACATGCATTGGAAAGAATAAGGTTTTGAATGCCCAGTAAATGAAAAACTCTCACAGGAAAAGTTACGGTTTCCATAGAATGTCCTTCATAATAATGGAAACGGCCGCTCATCATCAGTACTTTTTTCCCTTCCAGGAGTCCATAAATAAGTTTTCCGGTATGTCCGGCCACTGTAGTCTGTGGAAAATGGGGAATGTCTTTGTACTCTAAAACATGGATTGGTTCTACTTCATTTTGCAATTTTCCCAATCCGGATCCTAAAACAACCGCAAAATCAGGGGATTCCTGAATAATATTTTTAATAAAATCTGCGGTCTCTTTAATTTTTTCTAACATAATCTAAGATGATTTGATTGAATTCTTCTTTCTTATCAATAAGTACATTGATAGGCCAGTAGTAAACAATATCTCTAAGATAGTCAAAAGTTTTCAGACGTACATAGTCTTTCTCAGTGGTTAATATCAGCTTATATTCTCCTAATTTTTTATACTCGGCAAGGATCTTTTTAATATCATCATCCGTGAAATTATGATGGTCTCTAAACTTTAAATGTTTCACCCTTTTTGAGAATTTTGCCAGATGTTCGAGAAGCGGTTTAGGATTAGCAATTCCGGTGATCAGTAAAATATCGTAATAATTCAGGTTGTTATCCGGAAGCATTTTATCTTTTCCGTATACATTTTCGTCATAACCAATGGATGAAAAGAAAACTTTCTGTCCGTAAGAAGGTCTTATTCTTGAGATATAATATCTTTTTGTTTCTTCAGTAAGTTCATCAGGACATTTGCTTACCATGATGATATTTGCTCTTTTATATCCGGCTCTTGATTCTCTCAGATCTCCGGCCGGAAGAACATAATCCTTGAAAAAAGGATCATTAAAGTCAGTCATCAGAATATTGAATCCAGGCTTGATCGCTCTGTGCTGCATAGCATCATCCAATACGAGAACTTCAAGGTCCATATCTTCAATTACTTTTTTGGCTCCGGGAACACGTTCTTCTGAAACAGCAATGACGAAACGGTTTTTAAAACGTTCAAAAAGCTGCATGGCTTCATCACCCACCATTTTGTAGTTGCTTTCATAATTGGTTACTTCATAGCCTTTTGTCAGCCTTCCATAACCTCGTGAAAGTACTCCGGTTCTGTAATGTTTGGATAGATATTGGGCAAGATACATCACCATGGGTGACTTTCCGCTGCCGCCCACAGAAAGGTTTCCGACATTGATTATCGGAGTTTTGAATTTTGTCGACTTAAAAATTCCCAGATCATACATTGTGTTCCGGATACCCGTTACCAAATGATAACCAAGGGAAAAAGGATAAAGGTACCATCTTTTCATACGATTGCAAAAATAGGAATTTTCGTAAGCATTTGGTGCAACATTCTCAAAGACTTTTCAACAAATATTTCGTTAAATTAAAGTATTTTTGTGGAGTTATTACAATACATTGAGATACTTTATTGAATTTTCTTACAACGGGAAGAATTATTTCGGCTACCAGATACAGCCGGATGCCATTTCTGTGCAGGAAGAACTGGAAAAAGCACTTTCCACAATTTTAAGGGAAGAGATTAAAACTACAGGAGCAGGAAGAACTGATACCGGGGTTCATGCCAAAAAAATATTTGCCCATTTTGATACTGAACATGAAATAAATGATCAGCTTCCACGCAGGCTGAACAGTTTTCTTCCGCCTGATATTTCCATTAAAAGGATTTTTCCGGTAAAAGATGATTTTCATGCTCGTTTTGATGCTACATACAGAACCTACGAATATTATATCTCACTGGAAAAAAATCCATTTACCCAAGAATCTGCCTGGCAGCACTGGAAAAGAACTCTGGATATTGATGCTATGAATGAAGCCTGCAAAATTCTTTTTGAATATGAGGATTTCACCAGTTTTGCGAAATTAAAAACCGACAATAAGACCAATATCTGCAAAATGTATAAAGCGGAGTGGGAGCAGAACGGAACAGAACTTAAATTTACTGTTTCAGCTAATCGTTTTCTCAGAAATATGGTTCGTGCTATTGTTGGAACAATGGTTGAAATAGGAACCGGAAAACTGAAACCAGAAGATCTTCGTACAGTGATTGAAGATAAAAACCGTAACGCAGCAGGAACTTCAGCACCGGGACACGGATTGTATCTGGTGGATGTGGGATACGAATTTTAAAATTTTTCATCAATTCATCATAAAAATAGTTTAATTTTCAATAAAATAAATAACTATGACTGAAATTGACAAACTTGCCTTTGCGCTGCATCATTTTGCGGGACTTTCGGAAGAAGATTTCAGATTGTCTGAAGAGTTTTGGCTTCCCAAAGAATATAAAAAAGGAAATTTTTATAATCTTCAGGGAAATATTTGTTCATATCTGGGATTTATTGTTGATGGTGTTTTCCGTTCTTATGTCATCAATGGAGATACAGGGGAGGAAAAGAATGTATTTCTGTATTCGGCTAACGGTTTTGTAGTTCCTTTTAAAAGTTTTCTCAATCAGATTCCTTGTGATTATTTTACTCAGTCTCTTACGGACGCTTCTATTATTTATATTCGGCATTCAGATTTACTTTCGCTTTATAGACAATCTCATCAGTGGGAAAAGTTCGGACGTCTTCTTGCGCAGGAAGCTTTTAATGTTACCATGACAAGAGTTGAAGGGTTTTTATTAAAATCTCCTGAAGAACGGTATTTAGATCTGATGAAAGAACATCCGGATATTTTCAGTAATGTTCCGCTTTATCATATTTCTTCTTACCTGGGCATTCAGGGACCTTCTCTGAGCAGGATAAGGAAAAGAATTTCAGGTAAATAGTACGATTTTAACCTGAGTTAAAGTTTTCGTCATTTTATCTGCGGAAATTTGTTTCATCATTTTAACAATACAAAAAAGTAAAAAATATGAAAACAAAAACTATCGTATTCATTCATGGATTATTTGTGAATAATACAAGCTGGAAAGAATGGAAAACGTATTTCGAAGCTCAGGGGTATACTGTTCATACACCTTCAAATCCAGGACATGAAGGAGATCCTGTCAGTTTAAAAAACAACATCCCTCAAGAATTACGATATGTAGGATTTGATGATACGGTGAATAATCTTATAAAGCTTATTGACAGCCTTCCTGAAAAGCCTATTGTTATCGGGCATTCATTTGGAGGACTTATGGTTCAGAAGCTGATTGATATGGGAAAAGCAGCAGCTGGAGTGAGTATAGATGGCGCTCCTCCTAAAAATGTAATGGCCCCTTTTTCTACGGTAAAAATCATTTGGCCAGTAGTTGATTTCTTTAAGGGAAACCGTCCGTTTTTAGGAACGAAAGAATGGTATCATAAAGCTTTTTTTAATAATTATTCTAAAGAAGAAAGTGATAAACTATATGAAAAAGTAGCTGCTCCTGAAAGTCGAAAATTGGCCAGAGATCCTTTGTTTAAAGCTTCTGCAAAATTAGATCTAAAGAAACCACACCAGCCATTATTGTTCATTGCAGGCTCTAATGATAAAATTTTTCCTGCCGCATTTTCAAAAAAAATAGCAGGAGCTTATAAAGATTCCGGCAGCATTGTGGATTTTAAAGAGTTTGCAGGCAGAAGTCATTTCATTTGTGGTGAAAAAAACTGGGAGGAAGTAGCAGAATATGTGCTTGGCTGGACACAAAAGAATGCTTAATATATTCATATTGTAAATGGTAGGTATCTGAAATTTTCTATGACGATTTGCAAAAGTTGTAAACGCAGTCCGGTTATAAAGTCTTATTTTTGCATAGAATTTTATTTTAATTCTTTCTTTCGATTCGTACAATGAAAAAACAAGATACCTGGGAGATTATAAAAAGGCTGTTCTTTATCGGAATGAAGTTCCGTTCATGGTTCATCCTTACTCTTATAATTTCTATATTCCTTTCCATTGTCTCTACTTACAGGCCGTATCTTACTATGCAGGTGGTGGATAATGATATTACAAAGCTCCATGATAAAGCTTTGATGATGAAGCATATCTATATCCTTGTAGGATTGGTGTTTGCTGAAACGATTTTAAACTTTTTCCTGGTTTATTTTTCAAATTTTATCTCACAGAATGTAATCAGGGATATCAGAGAGCGGTTATATGCTAAGCTGATTTATTTCAAAACTTCATTTTTTGATAAAACCCCAATCGGGCAGCTGGTAACACGTGCGGTAGGAGATGTGGAAACAATTGCTACAGTATATACAGACGGTTTCCTGATGGTTTTCGGGGATATACTGAGAATTCTGTTTGTACTGATTATGATGTTCAGCACCAATGTTCACCTGAGTTACATTACGCTGGCTATTTTACCTTTAATGGTAGTCATTACAAGATTTTTTCAAAAAAGATTGAAGAAAGCTTTTGGAGACGAGAGAAACTGGACTGCCAATCAGAACTCTTTTGTTCAGGAAAGACTGGCGGGAATGTCTATTATTCAGGTATTCAACAGACAGGAATCTGAATTTAAGAAATTTGATGATATTAATGTTACACTAAAGGGAGCATTACTGAGAACCGTATTTATTTTCTCGCTGTTCTTTCCTGTAGTGGAACTTATTTCTTCATTATTCATAGGATTTATTCTTTTCTATGGAGGATATATTACAATCAGTGCAGGGGTGGTGATTGCCTTTATCCAGTATATTTCAATGCTGATTCGCCCTTTGAGACAGATTGCTGACCGTTTCAACAATATCCAGCGAGGAATTGTGGGAGCAGAAAGAGTATTGGGATTAATGGATGAAGAAAATGCAATGCCGAATAACGGAACGGTGAAGAAAGATCACTTCGCCGGAAAAATTGAATTCCAGAAAGTACATTTTGCCTATGATGAAAAACAGGAAGTTCTGAAAGGGATTGATTTTAAAGTAAATCCGGGAGAGACAGTAGCTATTGTTGGTGCAACAGGTGCCGGGAAATCAACCATTATCAGTTTGATTACAAGATTGTATGATATCAATTCCGGAAATATCCTGATTGATGATGTGGATTTAAAAGATTACGAGCTTTATAATCTGAGAAGTCATATCGGAGTCGTTTTACAGGATGTTTTCCTTTTCCATGGAAGTATTTTTGAAAACCTTTCCTTTGGAGACGACAGTATAACTTTAGATAAAATAAAAGCTGGTGCCAGAGAAATTGAGGTAGATCAGTTTATCCAGCAGCTTCCTGGCGGATATGATTATGTAGTGAGCGAAAGAGGTTCATCAATATCTTTAGGCCAGAGACAATTGCTGTCTTTCCTGAGAGCCTATTTATCGGATCCGAAAATTTTAATCCTGGATGAAGCAACGTCTTCCATTGACCATGAAAGTGAAAAACTTATCCAGAGAGCAACAGAAAAAATTACAAAGAACAGAACCTCCATTATTATTGCCCACAGGCTTTCCACCATCGAAAAAGCTGATAAGATCATTGTGATGGAGCATGGTAAAATTGTAGAAGAAGGGAAGCACCTTGAGCTTTTGGATAAGAACGGATATTATGCTACTCTTTACAAAGCTCAGCTGCGTCATGAAGTGGAATTGGAAGAAGAAAAAGAGTCATAATCCATAAGCAACTATTTCAAAGTTCAGATAAACAATAAAGAGAGTCATCAATGACTCTCTTTATTTATTTTTAAATAGAATATATACGAATACTTAATGCTTTTTAAAACTGCAGAAAACAAAATTCTGAACGGTCTCAAAAGGAGTGGTATGATCTTCAGTAATACACTTTATTTTTGTAAAAGTTTTTTCAAATTTTTCATACAATGATTCTTCATCATACTGTTGAATATCCAATCCGCTGCATTTGGTAGGACCGTTTTTAGAAAAAGTTCCAAGGATAATAAAGTTATTAACATTCTTTTCCGCAATATCAACATATTTTGAAACCTGTTCCGGAGTTGTCAGAAAGTGAAAAGCAGCTCTGTCATGCCAGATATCATAGGTTTCCGTTGGGTTGAAAACGGTAATATCGGTTGCAATCCATTTTACTTTACCGGCAGCATCTCCCAGTCTTTCCTGTGCTTTTTCCAGCGCTTTGGCAGAAATATCAAGTACTGTAATATCCTCATAGCCTTCTTCAAGAAGAAAATCAACAAGGTTGCTGTCGCCACCGCCGATATCGATAATCTTAGCATCTTTTCCCAATCCTGAGGATTTGATAAAGGTAAGTGAGGTCTGAGGTTTTTTCTGAGTCCAGCTTACCTGGTCAGGATTTTTGGTTTCGTATACGTTTTCCCAGTGATTTTTGTTGTCAGAAGAACTCATCATTCTTTTAATTGATTATTGATCTCTTCAAATTTATTAATTAATTCGTTAAGTTTTCCCTGTTGTTTCTTTATTGTTTTGGGCCTTAAATAAAACCAATTGAAAGCAATCCATGCGAATGTTACCACATAAGCCAGCATGCCTGAACCAAGCGTCATTATGGACGTGTATTCATACATGTAAAAACATATTCCGAGAGACAGCATAATAAAATATAAGTTGAATATGGTGGTCTGCATAAATTTCTGCTTACGCTTTACCGCATATAAACTCTGGAGATATTCATTGTTCGACTGGGTCTGATCAATTTTGTAAAAAACCATAAACATTTTATTATAGGCAAAAAGGAACATCACCATGGCCAGAATGACAAGTACAATCCCGATTTTTGTAGTAATCATCTGAGGCTGGAAACGATACCAGATATAAATAATTATTAATGAGGTGGTGATTAATGCAATATTAGCCAGGATCAGTTTACGCAGATTTTGATTTCTGAATTTTCTCAGCTTTCCAAGAAGCTCTTCCAGATTGGGTTTGTTGGAAGTCTGCTGTTTCCATATATTTTTGAAATTGATATTAGTATCCATTTTCTCTAAACTTTTGTGTTAATTTTTCTTTTATCCTGTGAATTTTCACCCGTATGTTAGATTCTGAAAGCCCTACGATATGTGCTATTTCAGCCTGTTTTACCTCTTCAAGCTCCAATGAAATAATAATCCTGTCCGTTTCCGGCAACTCCGAAATAAACTGATACAGCATTTGTATCTGAGGTTCCATAGATTCCTGCTTTTTTTCTTCCAGATTAATAGGCAGATCGGTTTTGGTAAATTTCTTTTCCTTTTCAATCTGTCGAAGGCAGTTATTAGAAGCAATTCTGAAGATCCATGTTCCTATGCTGGATTCATTTCTGAATTTCGGAAGCTGCTGCCATACAATGATAAATGTTTCCTGGGCAAGGTCCTGAGCGAGATCAGGATCATTCACATATCCCATACACAGACGGAATATCCTTTGCCAGTAGAGTTCGTATATCTCTTCAAAAGCCATTATTTCGCAGATAAAAAGTGAGTAAGCTGAGTAAAGTACTAATCCTTATCATCGTACATGATGAAGTGTAATCCTTTTGAAGCATACTGCATATTGGCATTTTTTAAATTTTTGTACTGGCCTTCAATAGTAGGTTTCAGATTGGCAAAAAATGATTCCAGAAGAATAAGAGAGGGACATTGTATATTTTTTATTTTATCTCTCAGATCGGTATTAGAAAAATCGCAGTACATTTTAGCGAATGTTTTTCGGTCAGATTTCATGCTCCAGTTGATCACCGTTTCCTGCATAGAAGTATCTGCCAGAAGACGCGGCATAGTCTGTGTCTGCATTTTGCGGAACTGATCATCGCTCATCGCGGTCAATTGAGTAATGGTAGAGGAACAGTCATTATTTTCTTTAGACGTAAAATTAGGATCAGATATTGCAGCCAGGCAAGGAAGTGTGTCTACAATGACGATTTTTCGTGCCAGCTCGGGATAATCTGCGGCAATAGCCAGGGCAAGACCGCCTCCCATACTGTGTCCGATGATAATAGGTTTGTCAATTTTATTATTCTTTATATAAGCAGCAATCCCTTTTTCCCAATCTTTAAAGCTGGCGTCTGCCTGTGGTTTTGTTCCCGCAAATCCAGCCATCGTTAAAGTATAGCAAGTGAAGTTTTTTTCAAATTTTGCAGTCGTTTCGTTCCATACGTCTCCGGAAGAAGCAAACCCTGGAATAAATAGTAAAGACTGATTTCCTTTTCCGGTTTTCTTTACTTCAAACGGATACACTGTTTCCTGACCGAATATATTGCATACCGCTAAGAAAAATAACATGATAACAAGAAGGAATGTGAATTTTTTCATGATTTCTAAAGTTTTAAGGTTTATTTGTCTTTTAGAGACGAACCCTTTTAAAATGTTACACAAAATTTCATTTTTTTTCAGAAAAAAAATAAAAAATTAATAGAATGCTTATAATGAGTGATTTACAGGTATGTAATATGATTGGTGTTTACCAGCAAGATACTTTGATTATGCCAATTATAAAAGCTGTAAGAGATATGAAATGAAATCTTTAAAAATAAACATTTTGCCCTATATTTACAGAATATGGATGGATTTGGTAAACTTGTTGAACCGGGAATATTAGTATCAATAAAATAAGAACCCAAAACTACTTCTAAAAAAATGATTTAGAATGACATCCGTGATCAATAAATTTGTAAAAGATGAATTTACCACCATACATAGATTTCCCTACAATAATCGGAGAAAATATTATATTAAGAAAAATCGAACCCGCCGATGTCTTTGATATTATTTCGATTTCATATTATGATGCAGTAGCTGCTGTGGGTATAACTGAAGCAGTAGCAATGCAAGATAAGATTAATGCTGATTATGATAAAGGAGATTCTATACATTGGGGAATAGCAGATAAGGTTTCCAATAAAATTGTAGGAACTTGTGGATATTATAGAGGACTGGATCAAGGCGTGGGAGAGCTAGGCTGTGTGCTTCTTCCGCAGTATTATGGGAAGGGATATATGACACAAGCAATTAAATTGGCTGTACAATTTGGGCTGGAGACTATAAAGCTCGCTCAGGTAGGAGCAATCACTTCTAATGATAATGAAGGCGCAATAAAATTAATGAAACGGCTGAACTTTATAAAAGTTGCAGATCTACCTGATAATGAAATTGAATATCAGTATATTAAGCCCTGATTAGAACAGATTAATCTAATATTTTCCCATAAAATCTACTGATATCAAAATAAAATCCCGGGATTTTGTATTTGTCTTTTTCAAATTCCTGATAATCACATTTTCCATTATGGCTTTGTGCCTTGGTTTCCATTTGGAACCTGTTCAGAAGTACATATTCATCAGTAACAGAAATAACGTGAAACCCTGTCTCACATTTCAATCCATCGCCGGAAGTGAGGATAGCGTTTAATAATCCGTGGAAATTTCCAGCGATTTTTTCAGCAGTGGCGTCGTCTTTATTTAAATGATACAGATACGCAAGATAATTCATGGCACGAAGATCCAGCGGGTTTTCATCCAAAGCATCCAGAAATAGCTGTATTCCTTTGGAAAGATCTTTTTGTGAAATGCCTTCCCCACGATAATATTTGGAAACCTCTTCAGCCTTCTTCCCGATTTTATAAGGCTGATACTCCTTTTGAAAGGTATAACCGAAGTAAAGGTGACGGTATTGGCTGCTTGTAAGAAGCGTATCATTCTGTTTTAATCTTTTTAAAAGCTTCGGATAATAGAACTCTGAGTTTTTATCCTCAATATTTTTTTGAATTAAAGAATAATCAGGTGTCTTAAATTCCATTTTTTGTGCAGACAGGAAAGTAAGCAGTGTTAAAAAGAATAAAGTGAAAAATGCTTTAATATTCATGGTTTGTATAAAGTTTTTGTGATTTTTTGATGATCTGAAAATACGGAATATGCATTAATAAGATAAAAGTTTACGGACTGTTTGTAAAAAAAACAATAAAATGTTGTCAAAGTGTTATTTTGTGTCGATAAATTTACTAACTTTATTCGGAATTTAAGAGGTTACCCCTGATATTCAAAGGGGGTACATGTAATTTTTAACTAAAAAACTTAAAATATTAATGAATAATAGTATCCAAGATGAATTTAAAGTCTTCAGAGACGAATTGAAAAAGTTAAATATCGAAGTACAGAAAGTTGTAAAAGTAGGAAACGGAAGTATGGATTTCCACGAGGTTTTCTATAAATCGCCGAGGTATGAAGAGGTAAAAAGTATCTATGTTCAGCGTCATAATCTGGACAATATGATTGAAAAATTTAAGCAAGCCTATCATTAAGAAATAGAGAGTGCGCCGCAGAGAATCTGCGGCGCACAGTTTTTATAAAGCGGTATAATATTAGTCTTTATCTAGGGTAGAAGTTTCTTTCGTATCCTTCATTCCGGCATAAACGATTAGGGAAAATAAAATACATCCAGTAATATACCAGTAGAAATAACTTTCTGTTCCTGTCTGTTTAAACCATAGGGCAATATATTCTGCCGTTCCTCCGAAAATAGCTACTGTAAGTGCATAGGGAAGTCCTACGCCCAGCGCCCTGATCTCAGAAGGGAAAAGTTCTGCTTTTACAACGGCATTGATGGAGGTGTACCCGCTGACAATGATCAGGGATGCCATAATCAGGAAAAAGGCGGTCCACATTGAAGTTGTGGTACTTAAAGCGGTGAGAAGAGGCACAGTGAATAACGTTCCCAAAATCCCAAAGCCTAAAAGAAGCGGTCTTCTTCCGATTTTATCAGATAACGTTCCAAAAACAGGCTGCAGGCAGGCAAATATAAATAATGAAATAAATGAAATAAGGGTAGATTGCTCTTTAGTCAGATGAACGGTGTTCACCAGAAACTTTTGCATATAAGTGGTATAAGTGTAAAACGCAAGAGTTCCTCCTAATGTCAGCCCAATTACCGTAAGCAGAGCTTTGGGATGCTTGAGAAGTTCTGTTACCGTTCCTTTTTTCTTTTCACTAAGTTCTTTTTTATTCTCAAATGCTTCGGTTTCATGAAGATTGGCTCTTAAGTATAAAGCGATAACAGAAAGTAATGCTCCAATAACAAAAGGAATTCTCCAGCCCCATTCTTCAAGCTGGGCCTCTGTTAAAAGAAGTTTCTGTAAGATCAGCTGTATTCCCAATGCAATCAGCTGACCACCGATCAGAGTTACATACTGAAAGCTCGAATAAAATCCCCTTTTATCTTCCGATGCCATTTCGCTGAGGTAAGTGGCAGAAACTCCGTATTCTCCTCCCACACTCAAACCCTGCAATAATCTGGCGACCAGTAACAAAGCAGGAGCCAGGATTCCGATGGTTTTATAGGTAGGAGTAAGGGCAATCAGCAGAGATCCGAAGGACATCAGTAATACAGAAAGTGTCATCGCCTTTTTTCTTCCGATCTTGTCCGCAATACTTCCGAATATCCAGCCTCCAATGGGACGCATCAGAAAACCTACTGCAAATATTCCTGCCGTATTCATCAGCTGTGCATTCAGGTCAGAATCCGGGAAAAATGAATGTGAAAAATAAATAGCAAATGCAGCATAGGCATACCAATCATACCATTCTACAAGATTTCCTATAGATCCGCCTATGATGGCTTTGATTCTTTGACCGGTAGTGATAGAGGATGTATTCATAAATTATTATTGTTTCAGACAAGTTTTTTGACATCCAAGATACAAATTTCAGAAAAAATAAACCGTTCTGATATCAGAACGGTTATTAGTATAAGTTGTATGTTTTTAAAATCTGTACCCGATAGAAAGTCCGCTTCTGAAGCCTGCCCATGGACCGTCCACTTTTATTTTGGCTCCATTGGCGTTGGTTTCCACGGTGTAATCTACAAAAGGAATATCCAGATTTTCTATTTCTTTTTTTAATTGAGCCTGCATATCCGGAGTCAATACATAATCTGAGGTCATTATAAAATCACCTTTTCCGCTTCCGTAGTGAGCGCCAGCAATCCAGAAATCGAGAACAAGATTTTGACTTCTGGTGAGAAAGAATTGTACACCAACCATCAGACCTCCACTGTTTCCTTTGGTATCTCCCTGGCCTTTAAGGGGAATTTGATAGGCAATTCCATTCGGGCCATTATAATCATAATAAAAATCAAAAGTATTGGAAGTGACACTTGAATACCGATAATAAGGTGCAAAATAAAATCCTTTTCCATAGCCTTTACCGATATAAAATCTGGGTTCTATGGTGAAGTTGGTAGCTTTTACCCTAAGATTTTGAAATCTTTTCTCATCTTCATCTTTCAGAAAGGCATTGATGAATGGTACTTTCCCTTCAGGCATTGTTCCGAAACCTATGTTTACCGAAAGCCATTGGTTGATGACCCGCTCATAAGACAGGTTAATGTTTCTGAAAGCATAGGCTGTAACATTGGTCTTGATGATATTCATCTTTTCTGCCGAACTGTTTTGGGCTTCCTGAGCTCCTAATACTGAAAAAAGAAAGCACGGAATTAATATGAATGCTTTTTTCATGACTTTACTATTTTGTGATGTTAAATAATACCAGCAAAAAACGGGCTGTATTTAACATAATAATTAGAATTTAAAGAAAAATTATTGTTAAATCCTGAATATTAGTCATCATCAATGTAATACACATCGGGAATTGATTGTCCTAATAGTATAATTCATCTTTTGATATGAAAAAAACTATTTATACCATATTCTTTCTTTGCGGAACTTTTGTTTTTGCCCAGGAGAAGAAAAATGATACAGCCGATGTTGCAGCAACAAAAGAAATTCAGGAAGTTATTTTAAAATCACAACGTAAAAAACAGTTTGCGGATAAGGCCGTTTATACTTTTGATAAAGAAGCATTGGAAAGAGCACGCTATGCAAAAGATCTGCTTCGTACCCTTCCGGAATTGCAGCTGGATCCGGTAGCGAATACCATTACCAGCACTAAGGGAGGAACTACACTGTTTTTGATCAACGGGATTGAAGCTACAGATATGCAGATCAGAAGTGTTGCACCCAGTGAGGTTGTGAAAGTTGAGTATTATGATATTCCGCCGGCAAGATGGGCAACAAGGGCAGATACTGTAGTTAATATTCTGACAAGATCCACAGAAACAGGATATGTGTTCGGGGCAGATGTTTCCACGGCTTTGAATACAGGATTTGTGAATGGTTCTGCCTATGCGAATTATACAAAAGGGAAAAATAATTTTGGACTTGAATATTTTCTGAACCTGAGGGATTATGATGACCGAAGAGTAAACAGTATTTATGATTACCAGCTGAACGGAAAGCATTATCGTTCTGATGAAAACAGGAAAGATCATTTCGGGTATACTTTCCAGAATGTTGCTTTACGCTATACGAGACTTGTTCCTGATAATTATGCTTTTCAGGCCAAACTGAATATGGATATTTTCAGCAGATTTTCAAAAGGAGTGGGGCAGAGTACCTTTAGTGAAGATGATCTGAAGGAAGAACATGCAATGTTTAAAAATAATGGTTCAGATTATGTGATTCCTAAGCTGGATCTTTATTACTCCAAAAAGATTGGTGAAAACGATGAGCTGAGCATTAATGTAGTAGGTTCTCATTATACTACCAATACTTCAGAAACAGCGAAGGAGTGGATTACAGGTTCCGGACTTTCGGTATATGATAATGATATGATTTTAAAGGCAAAGCAAACGAGCCTGGTGGGAGAACTTGCCCATACTCATGATTTTAAGGCAGGAAAACTTTCATCCGGATATCGTATTTCAAGGTCTTCTATTTCCAATGATCTGAATAACCTTGCCGGATATTCTCAATACAGTGTCAATTATTTGGAACAGTATTTTTACACAGAGTTTGCAGGAAAAGTTGATAAATTCAGCTACCGTATCGGAGCTGGTGTAACGAATATCCACAACAAAAGTGCAGAGAATACTTTTGATGAATGGACTTTTACTCCGAAGGTTATTTTAGCCTATCAACTTAAAAACAATCAGAATCTTCGTTTTACAGCTAGCTATAATCCGGTAAGCCCATGGAGTAATGCTTTGAGCAGTAATGTGGTGCAGCTGGCTCCTAATATTGTCCAAAGAGGAAATCCCTTTTTAGAATCTCAGCAGGTATTTTCTAACAACCTGACCTATTCTTTTAATAACAAGTACTTTGATTTTAATGCAGGTTTATTTTACCGATATACCAACAGGGTAATCAATCAGTATTATGTTCAGGATGATATATTGGGAGGTTATGCGCTGACTTATGAAAACGGAAAAAACGGACAGCGGTACGGAGTGCAGCTTACAGGATCTTATAAACCTTTTGGGAATAGCCTGCTTGTAATAAAAGCTGTGATTACGCCTACTTCTGAAACGGTAAGAACCAGTACTGGTGCTCTGATTAAGAATGATTATTTAGGAAATTATTTTTCGCTTTCCTCAGAATATAAATCCTTCTCAGTTCAGTATCAGTTCAATATTCCGGTGTATAGTCTTAGCGGAGCTTTCCTGAACACGAACGAAAATCAGAATAATATTTTTGTAAGTTATAAGCACAAGAACTGGACGTTTTCCACAGGCATGTACTGGATAGGTATGCCTTCAGAATACAAAACGAAAAGTTTACCGGAAAGCTTAGTGGATTATAAAGTTCATACTCAGATTATGAATAATAAGTCAATGTTTGTATTAGGACTGAGTTATGATTTCTCTAAAGGGAAAAAGACAGAGATTCAGCGGAAGCTTAACAACGAAACAGCTCCTGCAGCTACTTTTTAAAAGCAATTTTGAATGTTAATAAGAAATCCCCGCTCATTTGTAGGAGCGGGGATTTTGGTTTTATTATTTCTTGATGAATTTTGTATTCTTTGTCTCTGTCGCATTTTTCCCACTGATCTCTATGAAATAAGACGCTGATGGAAGATCTGAGATTTGAATATTTCCGGATTTTACATCTGATGTTTTTACCAGTTTTCCGTCCAGACTGTAAATATTTGCTTTGGAATAATTATCGGTATTCCCTTTGAAACCGATAAAGTCCTGTGCAGGGTTAGGATAAACCACTAAGTTTTCTTTTTTCACTGCATTGCTGCTTGTAGCCAGAAATGCTTCGTTTAAAGCTAGTGCAGTGGCTACTGTCTGGTTGATACTTAACAATGGAACACTGATATTTCCGCTTGTAGAATTTAGCAAAGCATATCTGTGAGAAGCATCGTAATAAGCATAGGCTGTATTGGTAACTGTTCCGATAGGGTTGGCATAAATAATATCAAAAGATGCATATAGGTTAAAGTTCTGTGTGTATTTTACTCTAAGAACATTACTGTATGTTTGATTACCTATAATCAGAGTTCCATATGCATCAGCAATGGCAGCCATTGTACCGCTGAACAATCCGTTGGCAGAAGACGATGAGAAAGTTCCTTTGGCTGTAGTAGGTCAATGGATAACTATTATAAGTCCCATTATCCACGTTAAAATTTAAAGTTGCCTGTGGGTTTACAATTCCCGTGATTTCCAGTTTAGTAGAAGACGCTTTGTAATAAACAGTTGTTGCCCCATCTGCCATTTTAATAGTTGAACCTGGAAAAGTCGATATTTCCGTAGAAGTAGGAGTAGAATAAGTCGTTATTGACGAAACTCCCATGATAAGACCTCCATTTGAAAATGTAACGTTAGCTCCTGTTGCGGAGTTATTTACCACTCCGGTTACATGATTGTAATTGACAAGGTTTCCGGAAGTAGGGTCATTGGCTGCTTTTGTAAGCGTGATCTGCGCAGAAAACATTGCAGAAGCTCCTAATAAAAGGAGTAAAGTTTTTTTCATAGTCAAGATTTTTTTTCTTTAAAAATAATTAAAAAATAGTATCAAAATGTTAAATTTATTTGTTTTTGATTAGGTTTTTAATAAAATCGCCTGCTGATCATATCAGCAGGCGAATCTGTGCGTTAAAAATATTTAAGTTTAATTGCTCATCACCATTTTACGGTAAGCATAAATGTCTTCGATGGTCACGACGCTCATCCCTTTTTTGATAGCAAAGTCCACAATTTCAGGAAGTCTTGCCATAGAACCGTCTTCATTTGTCAGTTCACAAAGTACTGCATCATCACCCAGATTGGCCATTTTTACAAGATCTACGCTGCCTTCAGTATGACCGCGTCTTTCAAATACACCATCTTTTCTGGCAATCAGAGGGAAAACATGCCCGGGACTTGCAATATGCTCTGCCTGAGCACCTGCTGCCACGGCAGTTCTGATCGTTGTTACACGATCTCTTGCTGAAACACCTGATTCCACGCCTTCTCTGGCTTCAATGGAAATGGTAAATGCGGTTTGATTTTTTGAATTGTTGTTTTCCACCATCGGACGAAGGTTGAGGTGGCGGCTTTTTTCCTCAGAAATGCATAGGCAGACGATGCCGCTGCATTCGCGGATCAGAAGTGCCATATCCTGTTCTGTAATAGTGGAAGCGGGAAAGATGATATCACCTTCATTTTCGCGGTTTTCATCATCTACCAGTAGAATACCTTTTCCCTGTTGTAAAGTTGAAAGTGCTTTTTCTACACGTTCTTTGGAGGTTGCTCCGAATTGTTCTAATAATTTTTCCATGTTATTTTACTTTTAAAAGTTAAAATAGTCTTCGGTACATGGAAATGAAATACAACGCAACAAGAATCCATAAGGAATCTTATTGGCCATCTCATTTTCTTCTCCCATCCAGACTTTAACTGTCGGTTCCGGAATTTCACCAGATCAGTCCCTTCATAAGAAAGGAGTCGCGGACTGTAACCGCCGGTAGGGAATTTCACCCTGCCCCGAAGAAAACTTATACTAAGTTTTATTGTATGTTGTAATTTAAATTTTTATTTCATTGAATAGTATTTAACGCACAGACCGCTAATTTCGGGAAGTTTTTTGAAATGGAGAAGAGATTTTGTGAAATTTATGGCCTTTAAAAAGGGTAGTTAAAATCTTTATATTGTCTGTCAAAAGACTTTAGATCATTATCATCATTTTTTTTATTGAACAGTCCGGTTGATAAATTAATCTCTCCCAGTCCAAAATAGAATTTTTCACTTTCATAAAGCCGTATTTGATATTTTTGCCCAAAATTCATCATAATATCAGACTGATAAGACCTTGTCACCTTTTCTTTGTTTGACCAAAAGAATGAATGATCTGAATTAATTCCCCCAGTCTTTATCTGAGCATGATCAAAATCCAGTTGACTTAATATATCTTCGAATTCCCGAATAAAGTTTTGTAGTTGCCTCGTATCGTCGATAAGCCATTTTTCTGTTCTTCCAAAAGAAATAAGAATATTGTCATAATAATATGCCGGTTCCTGAGTGGCATGGGAGAAGATTTGCGGATGAAAATAAAAATATTTGTGATCCTTCATCTTATTGTTAATGAAGTCTAGAAAACCGATATAATCTTTGTCCAGCATAATGGCTCCGTAAAAATAATTCCATTCGTACATTGAAATTTTATTTTTTATATTGTTCTCAAAATTTTTTCCATCTTCTTTCCTTTTGCCAGCTCATCAATCAGTTTGTCCAGATACCGGATATTTCTCATAAGTTCATCTTCAATTTCCTCTACACGATAGCCGCAAATAACTCCTTTAATTAATGAAACATTTGGATTCATCTGAGGAGCCTGCTCAAAGAATGTTTTAAAATCAGTTTTGTGATCCAGTATTTCCTGCAGACTTTTTTCATTGTATCCCGTGAGCCAGAATATAATCTCATGCACTTCCTCTTTACTGCGTCCCTTTTTTTCTGCTTTTTGAATATAATGTGGATAAACACTGGCAAAAGCTGTTGTGAAAATTCTGGTATTCTGCATTACTGTATTGTTGTTAATTAGGTTTTAATTACCACTTCCAGATCTGAGGTTCATCTTTCCAGACCAGCAATCTGAATTCCTCATAATGCTTTCCATTTCCGATGGTATGAGCATCTCTGTGCCCTTTTTCTAATTTCAGTTTGTGTAAAATGCCTGAGTGTGCGGCTACCCACAGGGTTTCTTCATCATCAGAAAGTGCCATTCCTGTAATGGTAGAACCAAGGAAGTATCTCCAAAGCTGGTTTCCATCCTTATCAAAGGCTTTGATATAGCCGTAAGCGTCTCCAAGGATATAATAATCTTTTATGGCAACACCTTCATAGACTCTCATTTCCTCATCAATGAAAGTAAAGTCTTCACTTTCCGTATAGGCTTCAATATCAGCTCCTACATATTGATCGGCATTGATTCCTATGGTAATCCCATTGTAAAAATGACAGGAATTTGTAATTAGCTGGCTATCATCTTTTGCAAATAGACAAAAATGTGGATAAGACGATTGAGGTCCTATAGATCCTACAGTATTGCCTTCATGATCCAATATTCTGTGATCATAGCACTGATCTCCGACTACGATATAAGAATTGTCGTTGGATAATGCTGCATTTTCCATATCAATCTGAGAGCTCCAGTCTTCTTCATGGTCTTCATTGATGGGATGGATGAGCTTTTTTTCAGTATTTGAAACCAGGAAAATTCCGTCTGAGGAAACGATCACTACTTTGCTTCCATCATTGAAAGGATACAAATCAGTAATTCCAAAATCTGGGTTTTCATCTAGTTCAAATTCATTGATGAGGTCTCCTTTCCAACCTTTGTATAAAGATATTTTATGAGAATCTGCAATGGCGAAAATGTTTTCCCGGTTAGATTTTCCGATGGCACGGATATTTTTATCCAGTTGTGTAATAACATCTTTATCAAGAAGATATGCATGCCTTTTTTCATATGATGTGCCTGTCATAAAAACAATTTTTTCATCAGAGATAAAGTGCATATGCTCAATATTCTGAGCTTTATTTTCCATTAAGGGAATAATAGGAGCATGGGCAGGTGGGAAATGTTCCCTGAAATTTTCTGTGTCTTCGTTTTTGTTAGCAGTTTTAAGCAGTTCAAAAACTTCGCGGACTATATTGGCTCTGTTATCTTCAGGTTCTTTACCTTTCCAGTTTTCCCAGCCGTTTTTTTCACCAAACTCAACCATTTCATTGATTTCTTTTGCATAGCGTTCTCCTTCTGAGAACCATTCTTTTTGGATTGTAGTGTTGTACATTGAATTTTTTTATATTAAAATTTATTGAAAATGAGGTTGTATTCCTTATCAACTAACTTACAAAAAATCTAATGATTCTGAGAGGATAAAAAACCATCCTGATTATTGGAGTAATTTATTTTTGTGGATAACCTCAAGCGTTAGTTTTAAATAATGTAGGCTAATAATTGCTGAATAATAAGGTTAAAAAATTGTACGTAAGTTATCCACAAAACTTATCCACATGATTTTATATTGTGGATATTTACAGTAAATTAATATATGGTATAAGTAATTGAATTTAATGTGTTTATGAGGTTTTGCTTCAATGGGTGAAAAACTTATCCATAGTTTATCCACAGAAGTATATTGAAGCATAAAAAGTTATCCACAAATTTTTCAAGATGTGGATAACCTGTTGTTTTTAATTTAAAATATTTAAAATCAGTAGTTTAATTAGGTTTGTGCTGAAGTCCCGAAATTCTTTATCAGACTTATCTACAAAACGGATAATATTACTGCTTATCCTTATAAATATTCCAGAAGTTGAAATCTGTCATAGGAGCGTCTGTTATTCCGATATTTCGTCCCATCGTTACGATCTGCCCTCTGTGATAAGTCCCGTGAAGAATGGCGTGCTGAATATATTCATATTTTGAAAAATCACACTGAAACCATTGAGATTCTATCTTCACGTTCTTTGAAAGATCGTCTTCAGAGAGACTTTCCACATAGTCTACCAGCTTTTGTGAATTGTTTTTAATAGCATTGAAAACATCTTCTTTGTCGGTAGTTTCTGTAGTTTTAGTAAAATCAAAATCATTTTTTTCAGAAATGTGACTCCACCAGTATTCCTGGGTCTGCCAGATATGGTGTAATGTTTTTAAGATAGTCGGAAAACTTGAAATTGTTTCCTGATTAAGCTGTTCGTCAGATTTTGTGGATAACCAGTCAATATATTTGTTGACTACCCAATTATTGTACTGTACGCTTTTGTTGACTAATGCTTTTAAGCTCATAATATTAGTATTTAGTTGGTGTTGGTTTAAAAAAGAAAGATATCAGAGTCCGAAATGCCGGTCGTTATTTATATTCTCAGGATTAATGAGTGCCTTGTTGCTGTATGTTGCGACTTCAAAATCATTGATATTTACAGAAAGAAAGGAAATGTCAGTCAGCAATTCAGAAAGTTTGTTGCAGATCTGTCTGGAAAGATGAGCTTTTTGTTCTGTAGTACGGCCTTCCATAATGTATCCGAAGACATGCAGGAAGTTTTTCTTATGAATGCCTAATTTATAATATTGATAGGGCTGAAGTCTGACTTTTATATCATTGGGAGCAAACAAACCCGTTGCATCAGCCGCTTCATATAGTGCATTCATTAATTCTTCAGGCGTTCTCAGCTGAAGAATATCCTCTGAACAATCTATAATAAAATGAGGCATAGATTATATTTTGTGTTTGATTTTGTGTGAGATAAAAATAATAAAAATTATCAATGGATATTCAAAATAAAAACCGCCCTGTTTTCAGTGCGGTTGAAAAATATATATTTTTTACTATGTAAATACAGGTTTTATTGAACTGATTTTTTGATGCTGAATTGTGGTTTTACAGTATTGGTCATGTCGAGAACAATATCATAAAATCCGTCTTCATTGATTGGGAAGGCATATGCATCAAAGGCAAGACTTTTATTATCATTATTCAGTCCGAGGCTGTATCCCCAGTCATTATTAAATCTGAATTTTAAATCGCCTTTATTCAGTTGATAGTTTTTCAGAAAATAAATATTCTGGTTTTTAGGATTTACCTGTAGTGGGATATCTTTTCCATCCCAGCCGCTAGGAGTAGCATTTCCTATAATTCCCCAGGTAAGTTTTTGTGGATTTTTTTTAGCTGTTTTCACAGTTCCATCCCAAAACTGAATGACAACAGTATCTATTTTTCCGTTTTGATCAGGTTTAAATGTACAGGTAAATTTATCATCCAGTTGAAATGATGTTTTGCTTAATGGCAACAAGGCATTTCTAGGATAACTTCCTTCTTTGAAAACCAGAAATCCATCAGCGCTGTTTATATAAAAATTTGAATTTTCAGTGTAATACACTCCTTCCAGTTTTTTTAAATCCTCCACACTCACTTTTGCAATGGCTGGAATGGTATAAGGCTTATTGTATAGTATTTTTTCTACCAGAGGAAAAATAAAATCGGTGTGTGATAATTCTGAATTTGAAATTACAATCACACAAATATCATCTTCCAAAATTCTGTAATATCTGCTTCTGTAACCTGGCCCGCCGCCATCATGACCTACCCGTTTTTTGTCAAAAACAGTCGAAATCTGAAAGCCTAATCCATAATGATCCTTAAGATAAGGAGTAAAAGCTTTATCTATTGTTTCTTTTTTCAGGAGCGTGTAATTCTTCAGCGCTTCATTGAACTTAAAAAGATCTTCTACAGTAGAATACATGGCCCCTGCTCCAAAAGGATGATCTGTTTTGAAACGTAATGCCTCGTTTGACATGTTATCAGATAAAAACTCATAGCCAAATGCTTTATTTTCATCAGTAACAGTATTGAAATTGAATCCACTATGATCCATTTTCAGAGGTTTGAGGATATTATTTTCTATTACTTTATCATAATTCAAACCAGTCACTTTTTTTATAATATAACTGAGAATATAATATCCGGAATTGGAGTAATCCCAATCTTTACCAGGTGAAAAATTTATTGGTTTTGCGGAAATATATTTTAAAAATGTTTCTTCATCTATAGTATACTCAGAATTGGTATCATTGGGAATTCCTGAGGTATGAGAAAGCAGATGGGCCAAAGTGATGCTGCCTCCTTTTGGAAAATCAGGATAATATTTTGAAAGTTTGTCATTCAAAGATAATTTTCCCTGTTCTTCCAGCTGAAAAATAACTGTTGCAGTGAACATTTTTGTGGTAGAGAAAACCCGGTAAAGGCTGTTATTGGTGTTTTTCAGTTTTTTAGGCGCATTTCTATAGCCGTAACTTTTTTCAAAAATAATCTTTCCTTTTTCAGCAATCAGAACAGAACCGCTGAACAAGCCGGCCTTTTCATACGTTGAGAATAACTGTTCCAGTTTTTTGGATTTCTGAGAAAAAAGAGGACTGGTTGCAAGCAAGAAAATAATGCAGGTTAAAATAGACTTCATGTAATTTTTTAAATAAGACACTTTTAAGTGTGATAATATTACATGGGGTAATCGAAATATTTTTGATAAAAAACACTTAAAAATTTATTTGCTATTTTCTGTATCTACGGATTCAAAAGGAATTTGATTTTCATCAATAAGTTTATTTTTAAATTTCTCAGCATAAGTATGTGCAAATTTTTCTTTTTCACTTTTTGAAATCCGAAAATAAAAATCTATTCTCTTCTCCCAGGTATCATAATCTATATCATCATCATTATTCCCAGGTCTCTCAACAACATCTAAATAATGAACGTAATGCCCGAACTCATGAGGTAGGGTTCTATAAAGTTGAGTGCTTCTAGCCGTTTCAGGTATGAGTTCTACAATAAAGTTTCTTTTCGTTTCAGTGAAAATATGTCCATCTGCTTTTAATCTTTCGAACTCCTGCTTATCTTCAATTGTTTGCTTTTTAGACCATGATAATTGCTTTTCTGTATCGATTGCATCCAGGATAATGGCTGGATAATATTCGCCCTCGAAATCAAAACTGTAGATTAATCTTCCCCAAACGGGTGAAAGAATTTCTTCTTTTCGTTTGGGCTGCCGTAGAATAATAAACTTTAATTCTCCATAATCTTTGACCGGAATTTGTTCTATAATTCTTTGAATATCATTTACTGAACAAGGATGGATTGAATTTTTACGAGTTTTTTCAACCACAAATGTAAATTCATGATTGTTGATGATTCGGGTTTCTTTTTGGTAATCAGTAAGTTTTTCGTAAAAAGATTTCAAATTACCATAAAGTGAAGAAATAGTCAATTTATTATCCTGACCATAACCTTGTTTTTTAGTTCCAATATTTTTATTTCTTCGGGTTTGATTATACATTTTAATACCACATTTTTTTTAATTCACCTGCAATTTCATCTGCCTTATCTTTCGTGATCCAGTCTACGATTCTTATTTCGCTGTCTTTTTGTATAAGAATTACAGAATACGTTGAACCACTTATTGAAAAATGGTAACGGACACCCAATTGATGTCTTTCTACTTCAAAATTTTTCGTTTCAATACGATCTATTTCTTCTTTCAGATAAGTTTTAGGACTTGTGAATAATTTGTTTTTATATTGTACTGTCAGGTTTCCATCGTCAATAGTAAGTACTGTTTTTCCGAAATTATTCCATAACCAGATATACAGAATAAAAATAAAGAAAGCAGCAAAAGGAAGCACGAAAGAGATGAAACCTGCAGGTTGGAGAAATCCAATACAGACGATGATAAGAATTATACAAAACAAAATGAGTAAGCCTACACTTGTTACAAAGGCGACCAGCCAATTGGTTTTGTTTTTAATTTCAAGGATGACTGGCATGTCTGATCGATTACTGTAAAGGTTTTCTTTCATACAACTTTGTCTTCTTAAGCCCAAAATTATTTATCTCCATGGGTGAATCTTCTTCCCAGTCCGGAAGATAGCTGTAAAGTTGATCGGTAAGCCTTACGATTCCTGGGGTTACATTATAATCGAATTCATAGCTTTTTCTTTCGGTAATAATTTCCAGCCCGGATTGTTTTCTTTCACTGAATGGAGATGGAATACGGAAAGAATATATTGAAATAATTTCATCCCATTTTATAAACTCTGTAATATTTTTTTGTTTAAAGTAAAACCCGTCGTTTGTGTATTGAAAAATTCCGTCATCATTATGCAGCTTGTCCATTTCTTTTTCAACTGAATCATAATCCTCTTTTTCATCAGAAGAATACAGTTTTGCTACCGAAAATATGATCACAATAAAGCACATAAAAATAATGGTAAATGTGATTTTTTTGTCGTCAAAAATAGGATAGTTATAAAGGGTAAGAATTAAGATAACAGAGGTGAGGGCAATGATCTTTTTCATGTTATATTTTTTCAAAGTATTTCCCTTTGAACTGATAGCGGATTTTTTTATCTGTAATTTTATAGTCGTCAAGAATCAGTGGGATACTGATGATTTTGTTTTTACCATCATACTCAATATTGTAATTTTCAATCTCATTATTCCAATTAGATTTTGCCGAAAGATCTATTTCATATCTCAATTGGTTTCTGATACCGGTTTGGGTTTTAATAAGCCTGGCATCACTGTTGAGTTTTCCATTATCAATAGAAAAAACTTTTATGCTGTGAGCTGTAAGGGCAGAACTATATGTGGCCATATTTTGAGCGAGATAATATTTCTTATTCTCAGAGATAATATCATTGATTTTATAATAAAATGTCTGGGGATTCATTTCACTGTTATCACCAATTATTTCAGAATATACTTTGCTATCTGCTTCATACTGAAAGATATTTTTGAAGAAATGCATTGTGCCACCGTTCCATGTATCCCATGAATAAATCCTGAGTTTTCCATCCTCGGATGAAGAAACCTGTAAACCACTTTTTCTGAGTGATTTAAAATCATATCTCATAGTCTGCGGATTGGATGTGTGCTTCAGCAATAACTTTTCAAATTCATTATTAGCTGCCGTAAGTGAATCTGCAGCATCCCTGTTGTGGTTCTGATCTGCATACCAGTGACCGATTTTCCGGAAAGAAAGTTCCAGTTCTTTTTCTATAGCGTTTATGTTTTGTCCGGATACAATATGAGATAAAAAGATGAAGAATAAAATTCCTATTGTTTTTTTCATGGTTTTGTAGAATTAGTTTTTATTTTTTGCTCTTTAATTGAAATACATTTCCTTCAGGATCTGTTCCGTCACAAAGCCGGAAAGGATAATTCTCAAAGGTTTTAATTTCTCTCATGCTGATATTTTTTGAGACCAACTCATTTCTTGCAGATTCTATGTCAATGTCAATTTCAAAAACAATTTTTGTATTGTTGTCAAACATATGGCCTTCTTCTATTTGATCAAGATACTGATCCCCGATTTTGTGTAACCCGATATGAACAACACCGGCATCAAGCAAAACCCATATTGGATCTTCTTCCATCACTTTCAGATTAAAATTTTCTACATAAAAATGGGTAAGCAACTGAACATTTTTTACATACATAATAATGGTACTTAAGTGAGCCTTCATCTTGTATTAACTTTTAGGCTGTGGTTCGTAAATAAGCTGTACTACACCGGATCTGAATACATTGGTTTTAATTAATTTTAAATTTAATCTTTCCTTCAAATCTTCAAAAAGAGGTTTCCCTTTCCCCAGAGCGACCGGATGAACGGATATTCTATAGGTGTCAATAAGATTGTTCTGAATAAAAGTTTTAATAAGACTTGCTCCTCCATACAGCCAGATATCTTTTCCGCCCTGTTTTTTTATTTCTGAAACTTTTTCTGCAATGTCAGAACTGATAAAAACAGCATTTTCATCTTCTCTGTTTTGACTGGAAAAGACAAATTTATTTTTTGAATGAACTGCTTCCCAAACTTTTTGTTCTTCCGGATCTGTATTGTCTTCCGGCTGATAATTTCCCCAGGCATCATAGCTTACCCTTCCGTAAAAAATAGTGTCTATTCTGGAAAGAAATCCATCAAAATCCATATCATCATCCATGATACACCAATCGGTTTCTCCGTTGGGTCCTTCAATAAATCCGTCTAATGTAGTGGCAAGGTCTAGTATTATTTTTTTCATTTTTTTAAGATAGGTATGAGTTGGAAATAACGATAAAGATATGAATGTTTTGCTTTTTTTACTAAAAATAAGGTTTGTATTATTCTTTGATTTTCAACACTTAAATAAATATTTAACTCAAAGCCATTGAGGCAATTATTATAATCAATAAAATACTTACGTACAGAAAGCTTGCTCCTCCTTTTTTGCTCAAATATTTTTTTTGCTGTTCATATTCCGGAAATTTTTCCTCTGCTTTTTCTATTGTTTCTTTGCTTTGTTGAGGTAAAGAAGATTTCCCCAAAAACCTATAATAATAAGCATGAAAATTGTAATAATATAGCCAACCAGTTTGGTTTGCTCCACTCCAATTATTGGGGCTAAGAAAAATTTTTCAAAGCAGCCTTCAACAAAAAAGAATGAGTAAATGAGTATGGCTTCCAGATACATTCTTCTATAGAGAAACCAGAATACGCCAAAGAAAAAAGCAGCATAGTTAAAGGTGAATTTTTTCCTTTTTCAAAAAGATTTAATTTTTCAAGATAATATGGACTACTTTCCTGAAAGAAATTTTCATATTGTTGAATTTGGTTCATAGTTGAGTTCATAAAATTTTATGTTGGTTGAAATAATATAGGTAAATTGGTTTTCACATGATTTTCACAACAAACAATCTCCTGTCATTCATGTCAATGTCGAGTTCTTCTGCGTAACAAAATTAGTGCTATCAGAAGCATAATAATCACAAAAGTGGCTATGTAAATAATAACTTTATATTTATTATTTTGTTGGTTAAGTGATGATATTTCTATTTTTTGCTCATTGACCTTTCTATCGGATTGATTGGAGTCATCCACAATTAAATCTGTAAGTTCAGCATGATTGGATGTATCGGAATTTTCAGATAATTTTTTATACTGAGAACTTAGAGATTCCAGTTCTTGTAGTTCTGCAGAAGAAAGTTCGTCTAATCTTTTTTGTACAAAACAATGATCGGAGAGGAGCAATCCGGTATCTTTTTCCTCATAGGCGAAAATCAGATATTTTCCTTTTTGGGTAAAAAGAACATCACAGGAATGCAGCGGAGATCCGAAAAGGGTAGCAGTCTTCTGATAGAACTCTCCATAGTCATTTGATTTGTAGACTTTATTTATTTTGACTATGCTTAGAATGTTTTGGACAGTTTTGAATCCTGAAGGTACTTCTGAGATATCAAATACTTCACCAATCAATACAATGTCAGCATTTTCGAACGAAGATTTTAAAGTGGGTTCTCCATTACATTTGCAGGCTAAAACTTTTAGGGAAAATAATAAAAGGGCTAGTAAAAAAACTTTAAATTTCATGGAGTTTGTTTTTTTCTTGATTGAAGAAATTAGTCTATTTGTTCAAAATATTTGTCATTGATGCTTCCGTCAAATTCATTAGAAAGGATATTCCCTAATCTATATCTGAATTTTGTTTTAAAATTACCCGTTAAACGAGGCTCAAATACAGTTGCAATTTCTTTGGATTTTAAAACGAAAAACTTAATACCTACCCCGCAAGTATATTTTCTGAAGCCATCTATTTTTTTCCATTGATGATTTTTATCTAAACCTTCAAGTTCTAGTATCACATTATTGCCAAAACCGATTATACGCTCTCTTTCTTCCATATTATAAATGGTAACAGGAAATCCATCGTAATACGTTATAATGAATGGAATCTCTTTTGATAATTTTAAACCAGCAGCTAAACTATCCATTTTGATATCATAGTCTAGATTTGATATTTTTGTAGTATCAGTATATGTTTTAATTAAGGGTGTTTTTTGAGATGTATCCACAAAAATTCGGAGATCCTTATACTGACGTTTATTAAATTCTTGATTAAGAGCAATAAAATCCTTGTTCCGATAATTTTTTTTTAAAATTTCACTATACCATTCATTACCCGTATAGCTGAGTGTGATTTTTTTTTCAGGCTGTCCGATGTACTGTATTTGTTTATATCTAAAAAGATTGATGTCTTCCGTTTGTTCTATGGTAATGTTATTTAAATCTTTTTCGTAAATATATTTAGGATAAATTATTTCCTGTGACTATAGCAGACAGGAGAAAAGAATTAGATACACTGTGATATATTTTTTCATCGGTTAAAAGTTTTATAAAGGAATAAAGCCGTTCTTACAACGGAACGGTTTTCAATATATTGTCAACATCAGCTTAGCGGTAAGGCAGATTAATTTCTTCAATTTTTGTTCTCAAATCTCCAATCGTAAAGGTTTCTGAATTACATTGAAATTCAGGAATGTCATGTTTGGATAGGAAATCATTCAAATCATCACAATTTTGGAGAATATTAAATTCTTTATTGTCTAAATCTAAAACAATTCCTTTGGTTTTTCCATTGATAGAATAGGCAAGAGGACTTAATGCCCCTAAGAATGCTTTAGACCATAAGCCTTTCATATTTTCTTCAAAATAAATGAATCTTCCATAATTCAGGACTTTACAAAATCTTGAATATTGATCCGGATCATATCCTTTGTCGTCCCTGTTGGTATATTTTCTATAGGTCTGAAAATACATTTCCCCTTTATGCGAAACGGCTAGCGGAAATTTAACCCTTTTATTCTTTTGCTTAAAGTAAAAAAGAGCCTTATCCGGCAGAGCAAGAGAATCACATTTTTCACAGACTTTGAAGTATACTTCTTCGGTGGAAGAAGGTTTTTTATTTAAAACATCTTCCAGTGTCATATAAACGCCTTCCGGAAAATCTCCTTTTTTGATGGATGGATATGTTTTTTCTTGTGCACTTGTAAGATTGAAAATACAAAGCAGGAAAGCTAAAATATAAATTCTCATGGTTTTATTAATTTTTCGGCAGAGCAAAAATATAAAAAGTTAATGGGAAGTCTTTATTGGAGATATTTTATTCAATGTCATAGAACATAATTCTTAGTTATATTATTTTCTGAATTGTAATGTTTGAATTGCCTGTAAAAGCTCTATCTGACTTTCTTTTTTCAGATTTGTACCATATAGATTGAATCTGATTTTTCCTATTGATTCAGTCTTGAGGCTGTCGATATAAATTCCTGTCATTCCTTTTCCCACTTGTTTGGGCTCTACTATTTTGGCCTTGTACCCACCAATTTTTTTATAGGTTATTTTACTTTTTACAAAATCTTCTCTATTTGAATTTTTATCAATGATAATAAATTCTGTTGTATCAGCCTTTGGATTCACAGTTAGAAGTTCGTTGACATCTCTTCTGCTAATAATCGTGATATTTTCTTCTAATGAATAGGAATAAGGTCCATAATCGTAGAAAATCGAATCATTATTTTTTGTGACGATAATTCCTGCATTGCTATCGTAAGCATCCATTTTCAGTTTGCTCCAGTCTTTAGGAGCCTGAAATGCAAAACTTCGAAAATCCATGAATTTTGTTTTCTGAGAATTCTCAGAACAACTCAATAATATATAGGAAGCGAAAATAAGTAAGAATGAGTATTTCATGGCTGGTTATTGTTGTTTTTAAAGCTTCAGCTTAATTTTTTGTACTTCAGTTTTGTTGGGCTTGTCTATTTTGTTGGGTAAAGTCCAATGTACATACAGTTCTTTGTTTTCAATATGAATACTGTCTATACAATAATGAGGAAAAATACTGGAGCAGTTTTCCCAGTTTTCTCCCAGGAACTGTTTTTCTTTTCCCAGAATATTTTCAGCGACTAATTTGTAAGGGAGGGAATCTGTTTCGGATTGATCGTTTCAGCTTTATTTGATGAATGGTATCCTGAGATTAATACACAAAATATAATAGGGGAAAGGTTTCATAAGGGTTTAATTTTTTAAAATATATTATAACTGAATTTTAGAACAAGGATTCTCCATTCAAATCTGTTGTCAGAATTTCACTCATATAATCGAAAAAAGGACGCATGGCAAGTAAGGTTTGCAGTGCTTCTTTTTGAAAATTGTCAGATAAAACTTCTTTATCGGTAAACTTCCGCATGACCAGAAATTGCTTTTTTCTGATTAAATCTATAGCCGGATGATTTTTATCAAAACCCCGTGGTGCCGTTTTTACAGAATCACCTTTGAGCTCTCCAAAATATTTTATGAAGGTCTTGTCAGAGATAATTTTTTCAATTTCAGTACTGCTGATTTCAAATTCTTTACGGATACGGAGTAAATCCTTGGCTTCCGGGCCCCAAAAGCCACCTCCAACAAAGCTGTTACCCGGTTCAATCTGAATATAATATCCACCTCTTAGCATTGGTTTCGAACGGGAATATCCCACCCCAAAATTGGTTTTATACGGTGTTTTATCTTTGGAAAAGCGAACGTCATTATAAATCCTGAAAATATGGATTCCCTTGAGCTGATCATGTTCCTGAAGTTCATGATAGATCTGAGTAAAAAGAATTTTGTTGTCTTTTACAATGGTTTCATATTCGGATTTGTGTTTAGCAAACCATTCACGATTGTTGTTTTTCTGTAACTGGGTGAGAAATTCAAATGTTTTTTTCATATTCGGATCAGGATTTTCCTTCATTGATATATTCTTTGTAATCTTCTTCTAACTTGTCAATTTCTTTGATTAAAAAATCGTAGATATTTCCGTCAAATACTTCATAATCTTTCTCGTCATATTTGTCGTACTCTATTTTTATGATTCCATTGTCCGTATAGGCTCTGTACAGATTTCCGCTTCGTTTGAAAAACAGCTGCCCCAGAGGTTTTTCTTTATATTCAAGAGCCTCGGCATGTTTTTCTGCAAAACCCATCCATGAAGGCATTTCTTCATCCTGAGAAAGGCCATACACAAAAAAGCCGTATCCGAATTTCCAGGCCGGAAGAACATCAAATTCGCTGGGACGTTTCCATATTTCTTCTTCAACTTCAAAAATTAAGGAACCGAATGTCGTCAGAAAGTCTTTAATATCTTCGCTGAATATAAAACCAGTGCTTTCTTCATACTTTGTAATCTGTTCTTCGTTTGCCGGATTTGCAAGGGACCCCATCACGAAAAAATCATTATTTAATTTCTTTTTTCTTTCCCAGAATTCTTCTTTTGTTGCCATATTTTGCTTGGTTTTATATCGTCATCATTGATCAGATCGTTGTTGAAACAAATATAGGAGAAAGTAAGAGGGATAAAAAATGAAAGAGGGAAAATACTCGCCCCTTTAGGGTGAAGTTTTCCCTTATAAAAATAAAAAAAACCGCTCTGTAAAAAGCAGAACGGTATGTGAAAAATTATTTCAATATTTTTTATTTGCAGATCAGGCACTCGCTGCCCTTTTCAATGGTATTGCACCAGGTCGCTTTTCGGACAATATACGACATCGGATTGACTTCATTTCTGACCTTTTGTAATTGGGATTCAGCTTCAACTTTTGAAGGGTATCCCATAAGAACCGTTCTGAATGAACCTCCTTTTTTAATAATACTTGAATTATGATTAATCTTAACCGCTTTTTCAAGATTAATATTTGCCTCACCTATATCTGTATTTCCGGCTGCTATAATAAACCATTCTGCATTATTCTCATTGGTAGTACTGGATAAAGGAGTCTCAAATAAATCCACTTTTCTTTGGTTCTCTTCCTTTTGTTTCAATTGATCCGGAGTTGGATTTTTGATCGTAGAATCTTTTTTCAAGTCTATTTGTGCTTTTATATACTCCTTATACTCCCGTTTAATCGTATCATAATAATTGGTCCACGATTTTTTCATTTCACCGTTTGGGGCAATAATTGAAAGGTATTTTGCCAGCTGAAGCCTTACCAGTGGACGGTCTTCATTTTTAACATCATTTACATACTTATCGAAATACTCAAGTTCTTTAATATCCTGATCCCTCTCTTTAAAGAGATCCGTTACAATTAAAGTGACAGTACTGATAGAAAGAGTTATGATCACCCATTTAAAATAGATTAAAAAGTTCTCAAGCTTATCAGGGTCCAGAGTTCCTTTTTTTATCAGATAATAGACTATAAAAATAGATAGTAAACCTATCACAATAAAGAAAAGGTACAGATAGAATGAAACGGTTCCGGTATTTGATAACATAATACAAGTTTTTATGGTTAGTCATTTTTTTTCTGAATGTTGGAAATAAAACATTGAATAGTCAAAATTACTCAGTATTAACTTAACTGTCAATAACCCTTTTGTGGTAGATTTTATAAAAGAAAACTATTCTGATTTTCAAAACGGTTTCTATATTATTATTTTGTAGAACATAAGCATTCAGGATCTATGCTAAAGAGAAGACGATATTTTTAGTTTTTCAAAATGGCTTTTATAGCATCAGAAATTTCAAATAACTTTCCGTTGTGATTGTTTCCTAATAAAATGATAGTAAACTTTTCATTCAGATCCGAAACTAAGAGTGCTTCATAGCTTCCGGCTCTTCCGTCGTGTACATGTTCAATGAGTTTGTTGTTTTTAAATTTTGCCTGCCCTAAAGAAGATTGCGTTTCCGACAGATTAAATTGCTGTCCCAGCTCAAACAATGAATTTGCGTTAATTACTTTGTTGGAATGAAGGCAGTTTACCCATTTTAGTAAATCGTCAGTAGTTAAGTATGTTCCGCCAGTGATGAGTAAATCGGGTTTGTCTGCTGTCAGATTATTATTAAATCCTTTGGCTATATTATTTTCATTTTCAAAAACGGTCATTACAGCAGATGTCATTTTGCAGGGCTTAAAAATGAATTTTTCTGCATAGGTTTTAAAACTCATTCCGGTTAGCCGTTCAATAATAAACTGACGTAGAAACAGATTGTTATTGTTGTAACCGTAATTTGTACCTGGCTTGAACTCTAATGAGTCAACAAGCTGTAACCCTTCAAAAAGGTCTTTGTCGTTTTTAATTTTTTTCCAGTTTACATCGGGAATACCGCTCGTGTATTGTAATAAGTTTTTTATGGTGACTTCATCTGCCCATTTCGGTAATTCCGGAATGTATTGGGAAACATGATCATCCAGCTTTAATTTGCCCTGCTCCTGTAGTTGTAATAAAGCAACAGCACTGAATTCTTTTGTAATAGAGCCTATATTAAATCTGTAATCTGAGGTGAGCCTTTTCGTTTTTGTTACATCAGTAAAACCGAAAGTCCCCTTGTAAATGACTTTATTATTTTTGGCCACTAAAATATTACCATTGAAGCTTCCGGTTTGATTAGCCCGTTTCATTAGAGAATCAATTTTAAATGCTTTTTTTGTTTGAGCAAATGAGTGATTGGGCAGAAGGGAAAGAAGGAAGAAAAGTAAGATTAGCTGTTTACAATATTTCATGTTTAATTTTTTCTTTGGTTATTGGTTTTATAGGTTTATCCATTGCAGTTCAACGTATTTTGTACAGTCGTTTTTCATATCATCATATCCATCGAGTACAATTGCTGCACCTCCTTTTTCTACTGCTTCTTTTACTTTTTTATAAGTTTCTTTTGCTCCAGTTGATGATCATCAGGGGCATATTGTTCCCCAAAGGACCCTTAATATTACTTTCGGGAGGTTTTGTGGATAAAATTAAATACAGAATTAAAGATTAAAAAGCAGGGATATTTTTACTCATTTTCAAAAATAAAACCACTTTCTTTATCCATTTGTTCTCGTTCTTTTTGTGACATTCTTTTCCTTAAAACCTTAGTTGTATAAGCTCCTTTTACAATATTTTTATCAATATACATCCAATCAGTGATCTGTTGAGAATTGATCTCAATAGTATCTCCCAGTTTTACTTCAGTTGTTGAAATGGGATTTCCATCTACAATTCCATAGAATTTATGGTCAGAATATTGAACTTCACTTATCCAGATGTGTTCGCTACCAGAATCAGGGGTAGTAAATCTTTCTTTCAATGCAAAATTGAAATAATCCGGATTGTGGCTTTCTATTGCTTCTTTGAATTTGTATAATGACTTCTGTGCATTTTCTATGGCTGCATTCATTTCATTATCTTCTCCCTGCAGAATATGAACATCAGGTTCATTATCTCTTTTTACAACTTCATCTTTTTTCTGGCAGCTTACTATTATAAGACCTAATAGTAGATAGACTGGGTATTTTAAATACATAATTTAATCTGAACGTTTTAATTCAAGTTCTGTTAGTTATTATTTTGATTCTCCGACAATCTGTATAGAAATTCCATATTGAGAATACTTTAAAAAAATTATTCAAACATCTTTTTTGTTGCGTGGGGTATGATGAAGTACATACTTGTTGTACTGCCATTATCAAAATTAATATCAATAATATCCAAAAAATAACCATTTTTATCTCTTCCTGATCCCATTTTCCCTATTTTCATATTAAAACCTTTTCTTAAGTAATCCTGACTATCAGTAGGGTTTAATGCAAATGTAGGCTCTTCCAGTTTAAATCCCTGCCCGCTGTAAGCCATAGCATGAAATATCATTTTTGTTTTCAGGAGATATTGGTCTGCTATTTCTTTATGATCTGTTTTAAAATAGGCATAGGATGTTTCGAAAAGTGTTTTCAGGTCGAAAGGATGGGTTATCAAAAATTCATCACCCAGTTGAATCACTTCCTTGTATTCCTTTTCTTCATTCAATTGATATAGTCTTTTTCCAAATTCAATATCTTTATACGGATTATAGAATTTATTATCTGTAAAGCCAATTAATAAAGCCAGGACTTGTTTTTCTGTGAGTGTTGTATCTATTTTATTATATCTGTCTAATAAATGATCATAATAAAATTCTGATTTTATATTTTTTGTTTCTTTAAGTATTTTCTCAAAATCTTTTTTATACTTAAATTTTTCTTGAGCAAAAGTTAGAAAGGGAAAGAAAATAAATAGGAGGAGAATTCTCATGTTGAAGTTTTATTTTTATTTATTGAATAATACAATCTATAGAATATATTTTGCATTCTGGTTTACATGGTATTGATTGGTCTCCGGATTATTATTGCGGATTTAGTATGTTTGTGGGTTATTATTATCTGAAAATTTTAATCTGCTGCAAAACCCCTTTCTCATCTTTATAACTAAAAATATAAGTTCCGCGCTGTACTCTTGATAAATCTATCGTTTTATTATAATAGGCAAAACCCTTGTTGATCTGCTTGCCATCTGTGGAATAAACGGTAAATTCAAACTGATTGCTGTTGTTTTTATTGCTGATTACAAAACCGTCTTTGGCTGCATTGGTATACACCTTTTTCTCCAATGTTCCATTATCATTGGCTGTATTTGCAGAGAGTACACTTTCGTTAATATCTGCCACTTGTATGCTTTTAATAGCTGAGCTGGTGAGAGACGTTGTACTTCCGCCGATGATGTATAGTTTATTGTTATATGCTTCCAATACAGCATGTCTTCTGGGAATCATATTGGATGATAGCTGATGTAATGTATTGGTTGTAGTATCAAAATAGGCTAGAAAAGTTTGATTATTATACCCTCCTGCAATAAAAATCTTATTACCGGATACAGCTAATGAGTGTCCGGATATAGCAGCCGGCATCGTATATTGATGGGTCCAGAGATTAGTGTTGAGGTCGTAAACATTGATCAGGCGGGATGAGGTACCGTTGAAACCACCAATAACATAAAGTTTGTCATTCACAATTTTGCCCCTTGCTTCTCTGGCTGTGGGCATATCGGGTAACGGATGCCATGTATCTGAAGCGATATCATAATACTGGAATCTATTAGAAAAGACGGTAGTTGCCACTCCATTCAGTCCGCTGCCGCCAAATACATATATTTTGCCGTTATGGATGGCAGAACCTGCATTTCCGGTATAGCAACGATTAACAGCGCCCTTCGTTACTTTATTGGTTTCAAGGTCTACAATTTCAAGATGGCTGTTTCCCCAACCGTTAAAAATATAAATTTTATTATTGTAAGTCTCAGAATTAGCAAATTTTTTGGAAAGTAGAGTAGGATTGAGAACACTCCATTTGTTATCCATAATATTATATTTCTCAATATAATTGGCATTACCACCCTTGTCCTGATATCCATTACTCACATAGATATTATCATCCATGATGACACTGGTTGCAGCCCCTCTGCCCACAGACATATTGGCAAGATTTTTAAAATGAAGGGTTTGTGCATGGGCTAGCAGTGAGCCCAAAAATGAAAGGATTAATAATTTTATTTTCAAGAGTCTGAGTTTTAGTGTTTGGTTCTGTTTGATTTTCTTTCAGTGATTCAGGTTTATTTTTTTAATACCGGACTTCAAGATCATAATCTTGGTTTAAAGATAGGAAAAAGTTGAAGAGGTTCTTTCGGTTCATATAAGGATATTTTTTCGTCCAGAATATATCTAAAACTATATTCACCTTTTTTAGGTCATTGCTATTCAGTCTTCTTTGGTTAGGTGCAGTTGAATGAAACCATCTTTAAGGTTATATTCTGTATGTTTAAATTTTGAGTTCAGTTCACTGCTGTTTCCTAAAACACCGCCAACTCCTGTGATTAACGGATGGATATTAAAATAAATGTCCGTTACCAGATCTTTGTCTATAAAGGCATTAAATGCACCTGTTCCACCACCAACTGCCATTTCGTGCAAACCTTTTTCTGACATATATTCAATAGCTTCTTCGGGACTTTTCACAGTCTTGTAGCCTTTTGTTGCGTAAGGTTTTTCAGAGAGTATTACGATTTCTATTCCGCTGAAATGTTCTTTGACCTCCTGTGGGAAGGTTAAAAAATTTTCAAAGGTTTTCAGGCCTATGACAAGGTTTCCAACTTTTTTTGCGAATTCTACATAAAACTCCATCGCTTCTGGTGGCAGCTGATGATGTGGATGATCGGATAATAATACTTTACCATTAGCTGAGATATTTGCAATTATTGTTACTTTCATTTTAATTTTTTTTTACAGTGTAAAATTATCTGAAAGAAACTTTACCTTTACTATCCGTTACCTGTTGGAAAGTAACTATTGTATGAGTACCAAAAAAAATGACATCAGTAAAGAAAAAATATTGGCTCTTAAAGATGCCATTGAATTATTAGGCGGCAAATGGAAATTCTGTATTCTGCATAATTTGTATCATTACGAAACAATGCGGTTCAAAGATCTGCAGGAAACAGCTCTGGGAATAAGTCCAAAAGTTCTATCCAAAGAGCTGCAGGAACTGGAAGATAATTTACTGATCACCCGAACGGTTAATAACACCAAACCTGTTACCGTTTCGTATGCGCTTACCACACATGCCAAAGAAACTGAAGATGTTGTCAATGCCCTAATTAATTTTGGTTTGAAGCATAGAAAGAAGATAAAGGAGAAGTGATTGTATATAATTAAAAAGTTATAGTATTTATTTTAATTGAATTTCAATTTTTTTATCCTCCATAAATAACTTTATCCAATTCGGATTTTCATTATTTCCTGGAATACATTCGATTAAACTTTTATTATTTTTATCATTTTCTATAGCTTTTTTCCCAAACTTGATTTTCATTTCATAAATTTCATTGCCATCATGTCCAAGTCACTGTTAATGCCACAGAGATAAATAATAAATCAATAGGAACTTCCAGTGCAGTATGAGTATAGGTAAATCTCATGCAGACTCTTTCCAATAGTTGCTTTCATTCCGAGAGTAATCAGGAATATAGACAATGGAATGATAATAATAAAATAAGTAGATAAATTTTCAATCATATGCTTTTCATTAAATTGCAGCTAATATCCAAATTAATGCATCGCGTCAATATACAATATATACAATTGCCTAATATTGTTTTGGTTTTAGCTATCTATTTATCAATCATGAAAGTTAAAATATAAATATAACTATTTCCTTACGGAAAACCATAATTCAAACAAAAAAAACCGCTCTACAAAAAGTAGAACGATTAGTCTGTTAAATCAGCTTCGGTCGCTGGCTGTTACATCATTCCTGGTATTGATCTATATAGGATTTAAAATATTATTGGTGTATTTCCAGGGAAATGAATAATAGCCAATACCTTTAGCTAGCTGTCCTGATAGAGTGTCAGAGCATTTGGCAATATAATCTTTTATTTTATCCGAATTTTTATCATCTTTCATCAGCGTTTGCAAACTTGAAAGCCACGCTGCATTAACGCCTTGCTGATCCTTATGAGCAGCAAGATATTGCTCAACCTGGGTATCAATAGTATTACCAGGAACACCATTTCTTTTTTTATCCTCCGGAGCCCGGCAGATATTCACCGGATTCCAGGTTACAATGGAGAAAAAACCACCTACTTTAGTCTCCGGATCGCTGTCGTCAAAATCAAACATAGGTGCCCCGATTTTTTTTCCATAGTCATAGACAAGCTGCATCCATGAATTTTTTATAAAATTTTCAACATCGGGTAAATTTTTGCAACTTTTTGCCATATTCTCCATCAGAGGATTCAAGACAATATTAAGGGTCTTTTGGGGAACAATATGCCCCTGATGATCATCAACTGGAGCACCAGGCCCATCAATGGTTACTTTTTGATAGATGAAGTTTGTGGGTTTGTTCTTACTGTCAAGATCAAAAGAGTGAAAATTAACGGGTTTTTGTACACGATACATGGGATTGTAGCCGTGTATTCTGTCATTATCTCCTGCCATAATAATTGTGTTTTACTATTTTACCTACTCTATACAGTTTTCGGTATACCTGTTTAAGAAAAGAATGTTTGTTTAGGAACTTTTATTTTTGTAAAATTAAACGAATGCAAACGTTGAAAATACCGTATTTATTACCCAAAATGAATTTAAGTATTTCTACTAGTTGTGAAATATGGTGATGAAAAATAATTTCTTATTCATATGAGACTTTTCTTTTTCAAACAGTTGATACATAAAAAAACCGCTCTACAAAAGTAGAACGGTTAGTATATTAATTTGCTGCGGTCGCTGACCGTTACATCATTCCTGGCATTCCACCACCCATTGGCATAGCTGGTTCAGCGCTCTTTACTTCAGTGATTACACATTCAGTGGTAAGAAGCATTCCAGATACAGAAGCTGCATTTTCAAGGGCAACTCTTGTTACTTTAGTTGGGTCAATGATTCCTGCTTCAAGCATGTGAACATACTCGTCAGTTTTCGCATTGTATCCGAAGTCTCCTGTTCCTTCTGCTACTTTAGCAACAATTACAGAACCTTCACCACCTGCGTTAGCAACGATTTGTCTTAATGGCTCTTCGATAGCTCTTTTTACGATTTTGATCCCTGTAGTTTCATCAGAATTGATTCCTGTAAGGTTTTCCAAAGCTGAGATTGCTCTTACTAAAGCAACACCTCCTCCTGCAACGATACCTTCTTCAACTGCTGCTCTTGTAGCGTGTAATGCATCATCTACTCTGTCTTTTTTCTCTTTCATTTCAACTTCAGAAGCTGCTCCTACATAAAGTACAGCAACACCACCAGCTAATTTAGCTAATCTTTCCTGAAGTTTTTCTTTATCATAATCAGAAGTAGAAGTTTCCATCTGAGCTTTGATCTGAGCTACTCTTCCTTTGATTTTTGCTTCGTCACCACCACCGTTTACAACTGTTGTGTTGTCTTTATCGATCGTTACTTTCTCAGCAGTTCCAAGCATATCCAAAGAGATATTTTCCATAGTGAAACCTTGCTCTTCAGAAATCACCTGTCCACCTGTAAGGATTGCGATATCTTCTAACATTGCTTTTCTTCTGTCCCCAAATCCTGGAGCTTTTACAGCAGCAATTTTAAGAGAACCTCTTAGTTTGTTTACTACCAAAGTAGCTAAAGCTTCACCTTCAACTTCTTCAGAGATGATCAATAGAGACTTACCACCTTGTGCAATTGGCTCAAGAACTGGAAGTAATTCTTTCATTGAAGAGATTTTCTTCTCTACTAAAAGGATGTATGGGTTTTCTAGTTCAGCTAACATTTTCTCAGGGTTAGTCACGAAGTAAGGTGACTGGTATCCTCTGTCGAACTGCATACCTTCTACAACGTCTACCGTTGTATCGATACCTTTAGCTTCTTCTACAGTGATTACTCCTTCTTTTCCAACTTTTCCGAAAGCTTCAGCGATCAAAGCACCGATAGTTTCGTCGTTGTTAGCAGATACAGAAGCAACTTGCTTTACCATTTCTGTAGAATCTCCAACAGTCTGAGACTGAGTTTTTAAGTTTTCAACAACTGCAGTTACTGCTTTGTCTATTCCTCTTTTAAGATCCATTGGGTTAGCACCTGCAGCTACGTTCTTAAGACCTTCTCTTACGATAGCCTGTGCCAATACAGTAGCGGTAGTAGTACCGTCTCCTGCGATATCATTAGTTTTGGAAGCTACTTCTTTTACCATTTGCGCTCCCATATTTTCTACTCTGTCTTCAAGTTCGATTTCTTTTGCAACAGACACACCATCCTTAGTTACGTGCGGAGCACCGAAAGATTTTTCGATAACTACGTTTCTTCCTTTAGGACCTAAAGTTACCTTTACTGCATTAGCCAATGCATCTACACCTCTCTTTAAAGCGTCTCTTGATTCAATATCGAATTTTATTTCTTTTGCCATTTTTGATTAGATATTAGATGTTAGATGTCAGATATTAGACAACTAACAATAGTTTTTTAATTTGATTTTTTAATCTGAAATCTGATGTCTGTGATCTTAGCCAATAATTCCTAATAAATCAGCTTCTCTTACGATTAAGTAATCTTTACCTTCCAACTTCAATTCAGCACCTGAATATTTTCCATAAAGAACTTTGTCACCTACCTGAACAGTTGTTGGCTCATCTTTTTTACCAGGACCTACTGCCACTACAGTACCTTCTTGCGGCTTTTCCTTTGCAGTGTCCGGGATAATAATACCTGAAGCTGTTTTAGTTTCTGCAGCAATAGGTTCTACTAGAACTCTGTCTGCTAATGGTTTAAAGTTTACTGACATAATATGTTTATTTATTAATTATTTCTGTGTAATAATTCTCTAAATGTATGCCATGAGACACTGGTGGCTGAAATGGCAGACTTTTATTTCCGAATGTGAAAATTTGGCAGAAAAATTATTTTTTGCGGGCTGGAAATCCGAAGAGATAACTGGTAGCTACGGGAACTACAAACAAAAGAACGGTAATAGCTGAAACTAAAATTTCCATCGTATGGCTGGCTAAAAACCGAGCAAAAGCTGTAGCAGGGTAGAAGTGCTCATATAATGACAAACTTAGTTTAACCCCTAAAATAGCAATCACAATAAACGCTGCTGTTTCCAGAAAAGGGAATATCTGCATCAGACGGACAAACCACTGTGCAATAAATCTCATCGCTAAAATTCCTATAAAGACGCCAAGGGTAATTAAAAGTAAATTGTCTGAAAAGGCTACGGCAGCAAAAACATTATCAATAGAAAAAGCAAGATCCATTACTTCTACAATAGCAACGGTTGCCCAGAACTGTCCAAACAGCCCGATTGAATTTTTATACAGCCAGCTGGATTCTTTATCAGGATTTTCCTCTGGATTTTCTTCATCATTTGTGTTTTTTATTTTTTTGATGAACCAGTCAAAAGAAATATAGAGCAGGTATACTCCTCCCAGTGGTTTCAGCCACCATACGGAAATCAGGACGGATGCAAAAATAAGAGCCAGTCCGCGAAATACGTAAGCTCCAAGGATTCCGTATTTTAAAGCTCTCTTTCTTTGATGCTCCGGAAGATCCATTACGATGGTTGCCAACACAGCGGCATTGTCTACGGAAAGAAGACTTTCAATAAGGATAAGATTGCCGATAATGGCGATAGATTTTGCAGGGTTTTGTAATATGTCATTTAATAGTTGTGTAAAATCAGGAAACATCATTTTTTAAAGAAATAGTATTTTGGTTAAGTTTTGAAATAATGGCAGCAGAAACGGTAATGCCTATGAAATTGGTAACAGATCTGGCTTCATTCATAAAGCGGTCTACACTGTATAAAAGGGCAAGATCTGTAGTAGGGATTTTCCCAAACCGGCTTAAGGTAAACATCAGGGCAAGGAAGCCTGATCCGGGTACTCCCGAAGCGGTTTTTGAAGCAATTGAAATGGTTATGAAAAGCCAGAAATAATCTTTTAAGGTAAGTTGAATATTATAAAACTGGATAAGAAATATACATGAAATGGAAAGGTAGATGCAAGCTCCCGCCAGATTAAAATTGTATCCGAGAGGAATGATAAGACGAAGAATTTTCCGGTCATACCCCTGTGATTCCATTTTATCAAAAATCACCGGGAATGCTGTTTTGGAAGAAGACGTGGCTACCACCAGAATAATTTCTTCTTTGATGCTGATCAAAAAATCCCAAAGGTTAATTTTAAAGTAAGCTGTGATAACGCCCAATATTCCGAAAATAAAAAATACACTCGTAAGGTATACTGTGGCAACAATTTTACTTAATGGCAACAGAGTATTAATTCCATATACTGAAATTCCATAAGCAATATTACAGAAAATGACTATCGGAAGAAATATATAAACATACTTGATGAGCTTAAAAAACAAGTTTCTTCCTGCGTCTAAACCTTTAAGAATATTATCCTTTTTCTTTGAAAGGCCCAGCAGTACTCCTGCAGATATTGATATTAAAAGAAAAAATACATAATTGCTGATGTGCAGAGGGTTTGTAGTTTTTGCTAAAAACCTTTCCGGAAGCGCTTTGTGAGAAGAAATAATAATTCCCGTATTGGCTCCCGGTTTTAAAAGAAGTCCGGAGCCAATCCCCAATAAAATACTGATGGAAGTGATGATTAAGAAATAGATCACCATTTGGCTTACAATCTTTAAAGCATTTTTAGTACTGAAAATATAGCTTACCCCATACGTTACTGCAATGAAAATAACCGGAATAATCAAAACCTCAAGAAGCATGAAAAAGTAACTGCTTACCGTTTCCAGATGTTTACTGACTTCCGGAAAATAATACCCTGTTAATGCTCCACAGATAATAGCCGTGAACACATAAAGGGTAAGGTTTCTTAAATAGGAGTCCGTAAATGTTTTTTGCTTAAGTTTCATCATCCGTTTTTTTATATGATAAGATTACAACATTCAAAGATATAACCTTATATAATACCAAGAACCAATGCACTCAGCAACATTACGATTGATGATCCTATGGCCCATTTTAAGGTGAATTTCAGGTGATCGGAGAATTCAACGCCTGCCAGTGAAACCAGCAGATAAGTGGAAGGAACCAACGGACTTAATAAATGAGAGGCCTGGCCCACAAGACTGGCGCGTCCCAAAATATCAGGAGGAATATTCAACTGGCTGCCGGTAGCTGTAATTACAGGTAATATTCCAAAATAATAAGCATCATTGGTCAGGAAAAAGGTAAGCGGTACACTGAATATAGCCGTGATTACGTTCAGATAGCCGCCCCATGTTTTAGGAACGATACTGATAATACTGTTTCCCATAGCATTCATAATTCCGGTACCATTTAAGATTCCTGTGAAAATTCCTGCTCCGAAGATCATTCCCGCTACAGATAATGCATTTCCTGCATGTTTTGAAATGATTTTCTGCTGGTCTTTCAGCTTCGGGTAATTAATCAAAGAAGCTATACAGAAGGCGATCATAAAAGCAATTCCCAAAGGAATAATATCAAGAATCATCACGCAAAGAAGGATGATGGTCAGGATAAGATTGATAATAATAAGCTTGGGACGTCTTAATGCAGGATCATTCTCGCCAGCAATATCCTGTCCGCTGTATTTTGTATATTTTCCGTGCTTGCTTATTCTTTTTTTCTCCCGTACTCCTAAAATATAAGCAACAAAGAATACCCAGACCAGTCCGACCAGCATTACCGGAATCATAGGAACAAATATTTCTGTATGCCCCAATTTAAGAGAACTCATTACTCTTGCCGTAGGCCCTCCCCATGGTAAAATATTCATAATGCCGCCAGCTAACATGATAATACAGGTCAGAACCAAAGGATTCATCCCCTGTTTTTTATAAAGCGGGAGTAATGCTGCCACTACAATAATATAAGTGGAAGAGCCATCGCCGTCTAAAGAAACTAAAGTGGTGAGAAGGGCGGTTCCGATGGTTGTTTTTACAGGATTATCTCCTACAGCCTTCAATATGACATTCACAAGAGGTTCAAAAAGTCCCGTATCAATCATCAGGCTGAAATACAGGATGGCAAAAATCAGCATAACCCCCGTAAGTGCTATTTCTTTTACTCCTTCTTTCATCATTTTCCCTAGATCAGGCCCGAATCCGGCCACCACTGCTATAAGGACAGGTACAAGTACCAAAGCGGTAAGCGGAGTCATCTTTTTGTTCATGATGAGAATCATGAAGATGAAAATCATTAAAAAACCAAGAAATGTAAGCATAGTATATTGTAAATATTAATGAGGTTATTGTTTCTTTTTTCTCCAGTCAAAATTATTTCTGAATCCTACGAACCCATAATTACTTGTTTTTTGGGTTTCAAGCTGATTGATAAAAGCCAGCTCCAAAGCGGAGTTTTTTCCGAGTTTTATTCCAAGACCTGCCGTAATACGATTGCTGTCGAAAGGTTCTGCCTTATCCATATTCATTCTTATCTCATTTTTAAGAATACCGTAGAGCTTTTCTTTTTCGCCTTTTTTATTGAACGGAATTCTGACAGAGATCAGATAACGAATCCTTACCTCAAACTCATCAGGGTTGCTGATAAAACGTTCCTCTACTCTAAGACGGTTGGAGATTGATGTTCTGCCAATATAATAATCAGCGGTTACCTGTTGAAAAGGTCTTTTTTCATATCTTATTTTTTTGGAATCATCAGCATTATAAGATTCAAGGATCAAAAACATAGCTCCTACAGCAGGTTTTATATTCTCAACCACTTCATAATCAACATAAGCATTCACCAGAAAAAGTCTTGTATCGTAAGCCAAATCGAAGGAACGGTACTGAGTAAGCGCAGTTAAAGTACTTTTATCTGTAATCTTCGCCGACATCAGGTACTGAAACCACATATTGTAATTGTCTTTGCTCTGACTGTGTAAGAGGCCATTTATCAAACAAAATGATAAAATAAGCGTGAATTGTATATTAAGTTTCATGTAATATTTGATTAATATTGCGGTTTCTCAAATATATTTATTCGAAAGAGCGGGGCTGGATTTTTTCAATCAATGACAGTTTTTCTCAACGAACTGCATTTTGAGACAAAAAGATATTTATATTTGATGCGTTTCAAAATAAGGTATGGACTATGTTTTTAATCATTAATTTTATTATTATATTATTGATTATCAGGATTTTATTTAGTGGTAAAATTCTGGAAAGTCTTATGAAGTACCGTTGGAAATTTTTGTTGAGGTTTCAGCATGTATTTTTCCTTTTTATCTTCATTTTGATGACTTATTTCACCGAAAACTACTTCCTGGATTCCACTCAGCTGGTGATCAGTATTATTTTGAATACAATTTTCAATATTGGAATTTACTATCTGGTATACTATTACCTTGTTCCCAGATTTTACTTATCCAATAAATATCCGGAGTTTATTCTCTATGCTTTAATCTGCTTTTTGGTGTCCAGTCTTTTCAGAATTTTGTGGGAGCCTGCGGTTTTTCAGATAGATTTCAGCGGAAAAGGGTACCATGTAGGCTTTTTGTATAATATTTATATATCACAGGCGATCATAATTTTGGTAGGAGCTTTTTTGGGGATTACCAAAGACAAATTTTTAATAGAGCAGGATGTGATCAGCCTTGGAGAAGAAAAAGATCAGCTTTATCTTGATTTGCTGAAGTCTAAACTGAATCCTCATTTTTTGCTGAACACCCTTAATAATATTTACGCGAACAGTTTTACCCATTCTGAGAAGACATCGGATTCTATTTTACAGTTGAGTAAACTTCTGAAGTATATTATCTATGACAGCGGAAAAGAAAAAGTAACCGTTTCTCAGGAATTTGCTTCCTTGAAAGCGCTTGCAGCTTTATATCAGCTTAAGTATAATAACCAGCTTGATATTGTCATGGATATTGAAGAGCAGGAAGAATTTGACATTGCTGAAATTCCGTCTGCTATACTTCTTACTTTATTTGAAAATGCTTTAAAACACTCAGCAATAGGAGAGGATGCTTATGGTTTTATAAAATTATTCTGTAATATTGAGCGCTCTGAACTGTATTTTGAAATTATAAATTCTGTAGGGAAAGATAGAATTCATGCAGCTGAATCTAATTATCACGGATTGGGTAATGATGCAATTATTCATATATTGGAAAAATTTTATCCTGATCAGTATGAATTTTATTCCGGGCCGAAAGAAAATGATCAATATAAAATTGCTTTAACAATTACTATCAATGGCTAACCTGACTATCGTTAATGTAGATGATGAATATCCTGCGCTGCAACTTGTAAAACAATATTGCGGTCAGCTTGATGATGTTGAATTGCTGGCTTCATTTCAGAAGCCGGAAGAAGCACTGGCTTTCCTGAAAGCAAACAAAGTGGATCTGGTTGTTTTCGATATCAATATGCCTGGCATCAACGGCGTAGAGCTTTTGCAGCAGCTTCCTGACCCGCCGCTGTGCATTTTCCTTACGTTGGAAACAAAATATGCAGTGAAAGCATTTGAGCTGGATGTTGTTCATTATCTTATCAAGCCTGTAGATTTTGATACTTTTAAAAAAGCGGTCAATAAAGCAAGGGATTTTGTTCAGTTTAAAAGTTCGGCTGGCAGTAAACAGCAGGAAGACTTTATTATGTTCAAATCCAATTATGTGATGAACAAGGTTTTTCTCAAAGATATTCTCTGGATACAGGGATTCGGGGAATATATTGTACTGATGACCCCTTTGAAAAAATATATGATTTTGGAGAGAATGTCAAATTTTGAAGAAAAGTTTCAGCATTTCGGGTTTATCAGAATTCATAAGTCTTATATCGTCCTATCGGATCATATCAATTCTTATAATTCCGGTCATGTTTTCCTGAAAAATGGGGACGAACTTCCATTGGGGAGAACGTATAAAAAGAATTTAAAAACACATTTAAGCTAAAAAATAAAGCCGGAAATTTCCGGCTTTATTCAAAATTGTTATCAGATGACAGAACTATGGGCAATATTGTCCCGGTCCGATCCAAAGGATACACTGTCCTTTGTAATTGTACTCACAGCAAATGCGTCCTGCTGCTCCGCCATTGATTGATTTCTGAGCATCTCTGCTTAATAATTTAGCGTTTTTCATAGTTAGTAATATTTTGATTGGTACGTCCTGAGCATTTAAAGTCAATCAGGATTTTGACATTTGGTGTAAAAGAAGTGGTTCAAATATACTATTTTTCCTTATTATGTGATATATATTATTGCTATTTTTTTTAAATAAAATTTTGATTACCAGTTGTTAACGGTTTTTTATTCAATAGTATAATAAACAATACAAAGGTTGAGAATATAAAAAGAAAAAGCCGGAAACTTCCGGCTTTATTCAAAATTGTTATCAGATGTTAGAACTAAGGACAGTTTTGTCCCGGTCCGATCCACAAAGTACATTTTCCGTTATCGTCACGTTCGCAACATACAAGTCTGGCAGCAATTCCGCCATTAATTGTTTTCTGAGCATTTCTGCTTAGTAATTTGGCATTTTTCATAAGTAATATTTTGTTTTTTTAAGTCCTGAACATTTATTGTCAATCAGGTTTTTGACATTTGGTGTTTATGGTGATTCAAATATAAAGAATTTTAAGTCAGATTGTTATATTTTTTGTAGACTAGAAATAGGTGTTGGTGTTTGACATTCAGTAAATTACTGAGTTGTTTCCAAAGACATTTTTCTTCCTGCCATATCCATATCCTGCTTTACAATTTTTCTTGTTGCAGCATCAATATAATAGGTGGTAGTCGTACTTTTGTTACTGATATCATCATTTGTTTTAACTACCCAAACCGGTTTTCCTTTATATTCTGTTTTTTGAGTATCCAGAATGTAGGCTTTCATCATTCCTTTTTTCTCAGATTTTGGGTTGTAGTCGAAAATAGAAATCTCAGCGGTGTAATTTTCTTTTAAAGGAAGATATCTTATCAGCATGGCATAGCTGCTGCTGTCAAAATAATGGGCAGCAGGAATATCAATATCATCTTTTTTCTGAGATTTTTTATCAAGATAATATCCGGTGACTTTGCCTTTCTCGGATTTGAGAGCCATATCTCTGTTTAAGTTGTAAGAAGAATGATAAATGGGAGCGAAGTTTGATATTTTTACAAGGGTAGAATCTGTCCATTTTGCATCAGGAGCCTGTTTCAGTTTTACAGTTGTTCTGATCAGGAGATCTGTTTTGTTCAGCCTTTTGATGTCTGTAACAATAGTTCCGATTTCTATTTTTGTATCTGCTTTTTCAACATACCATATCGCTTCATACGTTTCATCCTGTATTAATTTCGGATTAATGCCTGCATTTTGTGGAGTAAGCAGGTTCTGTGAAAAAAAATTAGCACTACTTAGTATAAAAAGGAAAAGAATAGCTCTCATGGTCTTTTTAATAATAAGTAGTGCTGTATTTGTTAAAAGTTACAACTTTTTGGTTTTTAACTCTTTCCTGCGGCCTGCATTGGATTCACCTTTCCGGTTGAGCCACCTCTCACAGCTCCTCCTTCCTGTTTTTGTTTAAAGAGTTGGAATTTTGAAGTTTCAGTACCGGATCCGGTGCTGCTCCAGAGATTATTGGTGGTATCAATATCAGCAGTTTCTCTCATTGGATCAAGCTGAATAGATTTTACTTTCTTTTCAAAATAATACGTCTTGGAAACCTTTTGCTCATTCAGCCTCCAGATCTGTGCTGCAGATTTATCATACACTTTGGAACCATCCTCAAAAGTGAACTCAAGAATGATAGGCATTACCAGTCCGCCTTTGTTTACAAAATCGATCTGATATCCTGTAATATTTTTGAACTTCTCTTTATCCTTAGCATCTAAAGGAAGACCAGCTTCTGTTTTGATGACATATTCCTTGTTATTGTCTACCTTTTCCTGTCCTCTGTCATATTTATAATAGAAATCCTGTGCAGCTTTGTCAGTATCTACATAGAATTTAATATTCTTATCTTCTCTGTTTCTGATTTTTGAAAGATCTTCAAAACTGTTCACCAATGGTTTTTCAACCTGATATTTCACTTCAGCAGCAGCTTTAGGATCGGTCTCCAGATTGGGAACGGCTACCGTTACTTTATCAATAGCAATATCTACGGGATCTGTACCATAGAACCAGCCTCTCCAGAACCAATCAAGGTCTTCACCACTGGCATCTTCCATTGTACGGAATAAATCTGCAGGTTCAGGATGTTTAAAAGCCCATCTTTTAGCATATGTTTTAAAAGCTTTGTCGAAAAGCTCTCTTCCCATGATCGTTTCACGAAGAATATTCAATCCTGTTGCAGGTTTTGAATACGCGTTCGGGCCATACTGAACAATATTTTCAGAGTTGCTCATGATAGGCTCCAGCTGATCTTTCGGTAGTTTCATATAATCTACGATCGTCCAGGCCGGTCCTCTTTTGGAAGGGAATTTATTATCCCATTTTTCTTCAGTAAGATATTCTGTAAACGTGTTCAGACCTTCATCCATCCATGCCCACTGTCTTTCATCAGAATTGATGATCATTGGGAAGAAGTTGTGTCCCACTTCATGAATAATTACTCCAAGCATTCCGTTTTTGGTCCCTTCAGAATACGTTCCGTCTTTCTCAGTTCTTCCGAAATTGAAACAGATCATCGGATATTCCATCCCGTTGGCGGCTTCTACAGACTGCGCTACAGGATATGGATAAGGAATGGTAAATTCTGAATAGGTTTTAATGGTATGAGCAACCGCTTTTGTGGAAAACTTTCTGTAAAGACCGTAAGATTCTTTTGGATAGAAACTCATTGCCATTACTTTATTATTGTTTTCAGGAATCGTTACACGCATTCCGTCCCAGACAAATTTTCTCGAAGAAGTCCATGCAAAATCACGAACATCCTTCGCTTCAAAAACCCATGTTTTTCTTTGTTTTGAATGATTTTTTTCTGCTTTCTTAGCTTCATCCAATGTTACGATTTCGATAGGTTCAGTTGCATTTTCAGCTTTTCTATATCTTGATAATTGATCAGACGTTAATACCTGATCGTAATTTTTACATTCTCCTGTTCCGCCTACAATATGATCGGAAGGAACATTCATTGAAACTTTAAAATCTCCGAAAACCAGTGCAAATTCACCTCTTCCGGTAAACTGATGGTTTTGCCAGCCCTGGAAGTCACTGTATACACACATTCTGGGATACCATTGGGTCATCGTATACAGATCATTACCATCCTCAGGGAAGTTTTCGTAACCGCCACGGCCTCCCATCTTCATCCTGTTGGAGATATTGTAGTTCCAGTCTACTTTGAAAACGAATTTCTCACCCTTTTTCAAAACTTTAGGAAGATCAATACGCATCATGGTTTTGTTGACCGTATACCTCAAAGCACTACCTGAAGCATCTGTTACTTTTTCAAGACTCACACCATAGCCATTATCTTTTACTGGAAGTTCAGTTGCCTTAAGCTGCTGGTCGGTCGTTGAAGGAGGAAGAACAGATGAAGTATCATACCCTGCATTTCTGATGCTTGAATGTTCGTTTTCATCTAGCTGCAGCCAAATATAATCCAGATCATCAGGAGAATTGTTGTAGTAAGTCACCGTTTCTGAACCTTTCAGATTTCTTTTATCCTCATCCAGATAGGCGGTAATGTTATAGTCGGCTCTGTTTTGCCAGTATCCGTGTCCCGGAGCTCCTGAAGCCGTTCTGTAAATGTTGGGTGTTGGAAGAATTGTTCCCAGTTGTTCAAACTTGTTGCCATGGTTGCTGCCCGGGTTATTCTGAATATTTTGTGCGGTGAAACCTGTATATGCAAATACAGAAAATGAAAGTATAATAACTTTTAGTTTCATAACCGAAATGATTTATTGATGATCAAAGATAGTAATAAGCTCTTGAAATAATAAAAATATTTAACTTTTAAAAAGGAATTCTTTCCAAAGTCATTTTTAAGGATAAAGCAAATACCCCGGAAGAAACAAAGAGTATCCAGTCTTTTTTATTCACTTTGAAAAGATTGAGTGAAATAAACAGGATGAGTAAGATCGCAACAACAATTACAATCTGCCCAAGTTCCAAACCAATATTGAATCCCAGCAGAGGTAAAGCAATACTTTGACTTTTCGCTATCATTACTCTTGCAGTATTGGCAAATCCCATTCCATGGACCAGGCCAAAGATCAGAGCAAGATAGTAATTGGCACGCATCAAGGTCTGCTTCTGATTTTTCATAATGATATTATCCAATGATGTCAGGACAATCGTCAGAGGAATTAAAAACTCAACCCAGTCAGACGAAACTCTGAAGACATCCAGAATACTTAAAGCTAACGTAATGGAATGTCCGATTGTAAATGCGGTGACAAGGATCAGTATTTTTTTCCAGTCACTGTAAGAATAAACAGCAATCAGAGCCAGAACAAATAGCTGATGATCTAAGGCATCCAAAGAAATGATATGTTCCCATCCAAGGTTTAAATAAAAAAGAAAATCCTGCATTTTGGTTGAAAAATTTTATATTTTAAATATTTTGTTAAAATGTTATTAATTTTGTTATTTGATTTAGTTTTTACGTTTGTTGTTTGTTAATTGTTGATCTTATTTTTGATTTAAATAAAAATTGTATAATTGTATTGCTTAAAAATGAAATATGGATATTAAAAAATTATTTTTTACAAAAGTAAGCATTTCACACGGAGGATCGAAGCTTCTGAGAAATGCAACAGCAGCCTTTTTAGGATTGTATTCCTATGCTTTTTACGGGCAGGTACAGAAACTGGACTCCCGATTTGACATTTTATTGAAAAATAAAGAAAGTATTGCCAATGGGAGAGCGGTTAAAGAACTGGAACGCCCGGATATGAAACTTGATCAACATCTGGTGGTGACTTCAAAAGGAGCACAAACAATGTATTCATGTATTATTTATACTAAAGAGCCGGAAAAACTGAAAGCAGACGGTTTCATTATTCAGAGTCAGCTGCCAACCTTTTCCACAGCTTTAGTTTCCATTGAAGATATTGAAAGACTTGTGCAGCTTCCGTATGTAACATCTGTAATGGGGCCGGCATTTGATGGGCTTCATAATGACGTGAGCAGAGCCCAGTCCGGAGCAAGTCTTCTGCAGGATGGAGTTTTCAATAATACAGCTTATAATGGTACCGGTGTTCTGGTAGGAATTTATGACAGTGGAATAGACTGGAAACATCCGGACTTCAGAAAAGCTAATGACCAGACCAAAAGCAGAATTGTTTCGATCTGGGATCAGACATTAACGGCACAATTTGGAGAAACCACTCCTACAGGATTTTCAACAGGTGTAGAATATACAAGAGCACAGATTGAAGATGAGCTGGATGGAACGCCGGTAGGATTTGTTCGTGAAAATGATACCAACGGACATGGAACCCATGTTTCAGGTACAGCAGCCGGAAATGGTGCTGCTTTTACAGATAAAAGACATAAAGGATTTTCATCTGATGCAGATATTGTATTTGTAAAAGGGGGAAATGGTTCTTTTCCTACAACGAATACCATTAATGCCCTAACTTATTTCAAAAACGTTGCAACGGCACTTAATAAACCTATCGTTGTCAATATGAGTATTGGTGGCCAGGGAACAGCTCATGACGGAACATCCAGTCATGAAGTGGCCGTTAATAATTTTACAGCATCAGGACCTGGTAGAGTGGTGGTTATTTCTGCCGGAAATGATTACGGAGCTAACCTTCACAGAAAAGTGGATATTGCAGCTGGTGCGGCACAGACATATAACTTTACAGTAGCAAGCAATACTTCCGCAACTTCAGTGTTTTCATTCATTATGTATGCCAATGATAATACCGCTGTTACAGCAAAATTGACTACTCCCGATGGACAGCAATATACACAGAATATAAGTACGACTACCACTCACACCATATTGGGAGGAGGTCTTACGGCAACTATGTATAACTATTGGAGCAACGATAACAACAAAAGATACGTACAGTTAGTCGTAACCAGAACCTCCGGAACCACCAATGTTCAGGGAAATTATACATTGGAAATTACCAATAATGGAGCGCAGCAAATAACAACCCATGGCTGGCTGTACAGCCAGGGAGTGCAAACCACATTGCAAAACGGGGATAATGAATATATTGTAGGAAGTCCAGGGAATGCTTCCAATGCGATTACAGTAGCTTCATACATGGGAAGAGCCAGCTGGTATAGTGGAACAAGCGGCTATTTCACACTTACTCCGCAGGAGTCTATATCTTCATTTAGCGGACAGGGACCAAGAACAGATGGTTTTCAGAAACCGGATATTGCTGCTTCTGGCCAGAATGTGATTTCATCAAGATCAGGTGATTCTGCTCCTGGTACTACAGATATTATTGCAGGAACCAATTATTATGTAAAAAACCAGGGAACAAGTATGTCTTCACCCGGTGTAGCAGGAGCTGTAGGATTATTGCTGCAGGCCAATCCGGCATTAACGGCAGCCCAGGTAAAAACACGCCTTACCTCTAATGCAAGAATGGACGGAGCAACGGGAACTGTACCCAACATGAGATGGGGATATGGTAAACTGGACATTTACAAGGCAGTGACTGATGAGCTGGGATGTGTAAAATCTAATTTTGAGACGGTAGGTTATGATGAACCTTATATTATTGCCAATACAGAATCTAATTATTATTTTGATAATATAGCCCTTGCTGTCCGATATACACCAACCCTGACAGGAAAACTGGGAGGATTTTCATTCTTAACGGGAACTTCGCTTCCTTCTGACATTCCGGTAGATATTCAAATCAGAAAAGTAGATGCAAATGGGAATCCCGGAGATATTATAGCCACTAAAACCATTACTTCATGGCTTAATAATGTGCAGAGATTTACCTGGAATTATGTGAATCTTTCAGATCTGAATGTACAAATGGTCACCGGAAAAGAATTTTATATTGTTGTCAATGGATTAGGCGGAAGGATTGCCATGAAAGCTGAGAATGCGGTGGTCAATAACAGATCCAAAACGTCTACAGATGGTGCAACATGGACTTCCAGAACATTCGATCTTAAAATGAGAGCTGTGGTTTATGAAAACGTTGCTGAAGTGAAGAACTTGGCAACATCCAATCAAACTAAAGCAAGTACAGTAGCTAATGGGTATAACTATTTTACCAATGCCTGCCAGCTGATCTCCAGAGTTGAAAAAGAAGCCGCGAGTACTGTAACAGGAAATACGACATCAAAGGTATGGGTGGATAATGCACAGCCAAACTATGTTGCAAGAAGATATGAAATAAATCCGGATACGAATGCAGCCACTGCAACCGGAAAAGTAACTTTATACTTTAAACAGAGTGATTTTGACGCTTATAATCTGACCAACGGAGTGAAATTACCTACTTCCCCTACAGATGTTGCCAATAAAGCCAACCTTCTTATTGAAAAATATACAGGAACAAGTACTACGGGTACAGTAGCTTCTTTTGGAGGAACTGCTACAATTATTACACCTGATATTACAAATATTATCTGGAATGATACCTACCAATACTGGGAAGTGAGCTTCCAGACGACAGGCTTTGGCGGATACTTTGTGAAAACAGGAACAACATTAGGAACAGCAGATATTAAGGTGAACTCAGAAGTAAATATCACTCCGAATCCTGCAAAAGATTTTGTGAATGTAGCATTAGGCAGATATTCTAAAGGAGTGGTAACTATTTATGATGCATCAGGAAAACTGGTTAAAACCGTAAATGTAAATATCAATGCCGGGAAAATTGATGTTTCAGAACTGGTAAGAGGAACTTATCTGTTCACCATTGTACTGGATGATAACACAAAAATTACGAAAAAAGTAATTAAACAATAAATCTTCATCAATCAATTATTATCAGAAGCAGCAGTTTTTATAACTGCTGCTTTTTTTATATTTGCTGTAAAAATAGAATTCATGTCGGGTAAGCTTTTTTTTGGATTTTTTTTATTCGTAACCTTGGTATTTCAGAGCTTTACAGATGATGAAGTTTTTCATCCCTATCATGTAGGCTCTGTGGAAATTAATTATAATTCAAAATCCAGAACATTTGAAGTGACCGGGCGATTCTTCCTAGATGATATGGAAAACGGATTGGGAAAAAAATATGGGGGATCTTTTCATTTTAATGATGAAAAATACAAAGCAAAATTGAATGATGCCCTGCAAAAATACTGTTCGGAATATTTCAAATTAAAAGCAGATAACAAATTTTTGAAAGTAAACTATATTGGTTATGAAGAAGATCAGGAATCTGTAGATATATTTCTCGAATCTGAACCTGTAGCCACACCTAAAAAAGTGGAAACTGCTGTAAGTTTTTTGTACAACCTTTTCGATGATCAGATCAATATCGTTCACATCATTGTAAAAGGAGAAAGGAAAAGTGAGAAGATGACGTATCCCAACCGTTATTTATTTAAGCAATTTTAATTCGATTTGTTTTTGCATTTAAAATTATAATCGAAATCATTAATCATCGTTATTTATTTTAAAAACTTTTCATTTAACATAAAATAATATTAATTAGATAGTTTTGCGTCTTGTTTTTATTAGGTTATGAAGAGAAGAAAAGCGTTTACTGTATTTGCCATATTAATTTCTTTCACATTGTTTGCTCAACAGGACAGTCTCATTGTTAATAATGCTTCTGACAGTCTTATTGCAGACAAAGATTCGATATCACTTTTACATTTGGATGAAACTGATCCACAGTATTCTTTCACAAAGAATAGGAACAGGAAAAATGATATTTGGGGACATTTTAAATATGATCTTGTGACAATGGCGGGAGGTTTTGGGAATGCTTTTACGCGTCCTTTATCCTGGGAGAAGAAAGATTATATTAGATTAGGAGCTACTGTTGCTACTGTAGGAATGATATACCTTGCAGATGAAGACATCAGCCGTGCCTTTATCAGAAATAGGGAAAATGTGCCTAATGTTTTAAAAAAATTCGGGTGGTATTTTGGGAGTCCACAGATCAATTATGGTATTACGGGTGCCGTGTATGTAACGGGTCTTTTGATTAATAATGAAAAGCTGAGAAGAACAGGAGTTCTGATGATTACAGCAGCAAGTGCAACAGGAGCTATTCAGCAAATTTCAAAATCGGCAACGGGAAGAGCCAGGCCGGGAGCAGGGCTTGGAAAACACTTCTTCAAACCCTACGGAAGAGATGCCAATTTCAGGAGCTTTCCATCCGGACATACTGTGCTTTCCATCACAACGAGCTATGCATTATCCAAACAATTTGAAAATCCATGGGTAAAAGGTGGAATTTTAGCTGTAGGGTCTGTTGTTCCGGTTTCAAGATTGCTTGAAGGGGCTCATTGGTTTTCTGATGTTACTTTAAGTGCTATTATGAGTATTGCCATTGTTGAAGGGATCGATAAATTTATGAAAAGAAAGGAAAAATACGAAGAGGATAAAAAATATAATATTAAACAGCAAAATAAAAATAAAATTGCATGGGATATTAATGCGGGACCTTTAGGAATAGGGTTTGTGGGACGCTTTTAATTTTCCAGTTGTAATAATGAATTAATTCCTTTTGTGTGTTCCAGCAGGTCAGGAAAAAAATCATCATAACATTGCTGAAGATGATCCTTATTTTTTAAAAAAGCTTCAAAAACAGGAATATCTTTATCCAGATATTTTGCTTTATTGAGCACATTCTGAATACTGAATTTAATTCCCCAGTCTTCACGGTAATTATAAAGCCAGTCATCCTGTTCCATTTTAACCAGCATTTTTTTTAAATTTTCAGGCAGCCATTGTTCATGGGCATTCAAAGCGCTGTAAACCTTAAGAGAATGGGCTTTCCATTCTGTCAGAGAATTAAGGGAAAGATCTCTTGCCACAAAGTGATCCATTGAGACATCTACAAATGCACCGGCATACAATCTTACCAAAGGAGCAAATACTTTTTTAGCTTCATGAATCGCGGGATGGGAGTCTGTATAAGTATCAATAGCTCTGTGCAGGGTAATTCCGTCCTGAATATCTTTCGGGAAAGAAAAACGATCCCTGTTGCGGATAAAATCTTCGAGAAACTGACCAACGATCTGTCCGTCGGTAAAAGAAAGAAAAGAATGCGCCAGATAATTCATAACTTAAAGGTATGAATTAAATGTGAATCGTGAATCCGCTTCGCTTGTGAATTTTTCATCAACATCCCATTCACCATTGACTTGCGAAGCAAAACTGACCATTCACATTAGAAAAGCCTCTCATGAAAATCCTCAATCTTACTTACTTCTTCGATCTTTATCCCAAATTTTCTTTTCGGAATTTTATTAAGATTGGATACAAATATTTTTTCATAACCAAGCTTTTCAGCCTCAGTAATTCTTTGTTCCACCTGTGCTACAGGACGTATTTCACCACTTAATCCGATTTCTCCGGCAAAGCAGTAATGTTCTGAGATGGCGATATCCTCATTGGATGAAAGAACAGAAGCTACCACTGCCAGATCCAGTGCCGGATCGTCTGTTTTTATTCCTCCGGTAATATTCAGGAAAACGTCTTTAGCTCCCAATTGAAAACCTGCTCTTTTTTCCAGTACAGCCAAAAGCATATTCAGCCTCTTGGAATCAAACCCGGTGGAACTTCTTTGAGGAGTACCATAAACGGCAGTACTTACCAATGCCTGAATCTCCAGAAGCATAGGCCGGTTTCCTTCCAGAGTTACCGCAACGGAGTTCCCGGAAAGTTCTTCAAATTTCTTGGTGATCAGAATTTCAGAAGGATTTTTAATTTCTTTCAGTCCCTGAGAAACCATTTCATAGATCCCAATCTCGGAAGTAGATCCAAAACGGTTTTTATTAGCTCTCAGCAATCTGAAAAGGTGATTCCGGTCTCCATCAAAGTTCAGAACAACATCCACCATATGTTCCAGCACTTTTGGTCCTGCAATCTGACCATCTTTGGTAATGTGTCCTACGAGAAATACCGGAGTATTGTTTTCTTTGGCATATTTGATGATTTCATTGGAGCATTCCCGGATTTGGGAAACTGTTCCCGGAGAACTTTCTATCAGTTGAGACTGCAGAGTCTGAATAGAGTCAATAATCATAAAATCCGGTTCTAGTTTTTTTGCCTCATGAAGAATTTTTTCCAATGATGTCTCAGTAAAAAGGAAGCAGTTAGGATTTTGAATATCCGTAAGCCTGTCTGCTCTCATTTTAATCTGAGAAGCACTTTCCTCCCCCGAAACATAGAAGATTTTTTTCTTCATTTTTAAAGCAAGCTGAAGCAGAAGGGTAGACTTCCCAATTCCCGGTTCACCACCAATCAACGTAACGGAACCTAAAACAATTCCACCTCCTAAAACGCGGTTCAGTTCATCTGAAGGAGTTTTTATTCTTGGCTCTTCACTCGTTACCACTTCAACAATATTGATTACATGTTGTTTGGTTTTTGAGAAAGGGGGAGTTTTATGAGAAGGTTTTTCAACCACTTCTTCCACCAGAGAGTTCCATTCTCCACAGTTTTTACATTGTCCGAGCCATTGTGGATATTGTGTTCCGCAGTTTTGACAGAAATATGCTGTTTTCAGTTTTGCCATACTGCGAAGTTATAAAAAAGCATTTTTCTTTCAGAATCTAAATGGATTTAATATTAAAAACTAATCCATTCGCAGTAGAAATATCTTTCATATCTTAGCTTCATTCAATTAAAATATTAATGTAAAATATAATTACAATGAAAAAAGTATTTTTATCTTTCGTATTTGCGTTTTTAAGTGTTGTGGCGTTTGCACAGGGAACCTGGCAGGTGGACCAGATGCATTCATCGGTCAATTTTAATATCAAGCACATGGGAATTAGTTTTGTGCAGGGAAGATTTGATAAATTTGACGGAAAAGCGGCGACTAGTGGTGCCAATCTTGATAATGCCGATTTAAACTTTTCAATCAGTGTTCCTACCATTAATACGGGAGTAGACATGAGAGACAGACATCTCATAAGCGAAGAGTTTTTTGATGTTGCTAAATATCCTACTATTGAATTTAAAAGTTCTTCTGTTACAAAAGATAAAAACAACAATTATATCGTAAAAGGGAAACTGACTATGAAAGGGGTAGAAAAAGAAATCAGTGCTCCAGCTACATTCGGTGGAATTACAAAAAATAAAGACGGAAAAGAAATCATGGGAATTCAGACGAAATTTACAGTAAACCGTCTGGATTACGGAATCAAGTATGATCCTACAGGAGCTGGGATTGCGAAAGATGTTGAAGTAACGGCTTACTTTGAATTGGTTAAGCAATAACATTGTAAAATATAAAAGATAGAAAGGTTTTCCGTTCCATGGAAAACCTTTTTTGTTTATAAAAGCTGATATAATATTTGTGTTATCTTCGAAGTTGGAGAGAGGATTAAAAATATTTTAACTTGAAACAAATTCACTGTTAGTTTATAAACGGAAATCATAGTGGCTATAGCTTTGTTTCATTTGCTTATATCAAATATAGATAAAAATTTTTATCAGGTTTTATAATTGTTTGAGTGGTGTTTTTGAATTTTCAAAATGTAAATAATTGCTTTGTATCTCTTTTTCCCATAACTTTGCACAAACCTAATCTAATGAGTAAAAAGAATACAAAGTACATCTTTGTGACAGGAGGTGTAACTTCATCTTTGGGAAAGGGAATCGTTTCTGCTTCTCTGGGACTTCTACTAAAATCACGCGGCTTTAATGTAACGATCCAAAAATTAGATCCTTATATCAATATCGACCCAGGAACTTTGAATCCTTATGAGCACGGAGAGTGTTATGTAACTGAAGATGGTGCGGAGACGGATCTGGATTTAGGCCACTACGAGCGTTACCTTGATGCTCCTACATCCCAAAACAACAACGTTACTACAGGAAAAATTTATCAGACTGTAATTGAAAAAGAAAGAAAAGGAGATTTCCTTGGAAAAACAGTTCAGGTAATTCCTCATATTACTAACGAAATCAAACGTAGAATAAAAATCCTTTCAAAACAGAATTACGATATCATCATTACGGAAATCGGAGGAACTGTAGGGGATATTGAATCTTTGCCATACATTGAAACTGTTCGTCAGTTGAAATGGGAATTGGGAGAGCGCAATTCTATGGTGATTCACCTTACTTTACTGCCTTATCTGGCTTCAAGTGGAGAATTAAAAACCAAACCATCCCAGCACTCCGTTCGTCAATTGATGGAAAGCGGAATTATGGCAGATGTTTTAGTTTGCAGAACAGAACATAAAATTCCTAAAGATCAGAGAGCAAAGCTGGCTCAATTCTGTAACGTTGCTTTAGAAAACGTTATTGAGTGTAAAGATTTGGAAACGATCTATGAAGTTCCTATGTATCTTCAGAAACAAAACTTTGATGATGTAGTATTGAAAGAACTGGATCTGAAAAGTGATAAAACAGCTGATCTTAAAGACTGGAAGAACTTCCTTAAGAAATTCCAGAATCCTAAGAAAACAGTTGAGATTGCATTGGTTGGAAAATATATTTCCCTTCAGGATTCCTATATTTCTATTGCTGAAGCTTTCAAACACGCGGGTGCTGACCTTGAAACTGAAGTAAAAGTAAGATGGGTATACAGTGGAGATATCACAGAGGAAAATATTAAAGATACTTTGAAAGGAGTGAATGGTATCCTTGTGGCTCCTGGCTTTGGAGACAGAGGGATTGAAGGAAAAGTTCTTACAGCAAAATATGCAAGAGAAAATAAAATTCCAATGTTGGGAATCTGTTTAGGAATGCAGATCATGACTGTTGAATTTGCAAGAAATGTTTTAGGACATACAAAAGCGAATTCAGTAGAATTTGATACAGCAACTCCGGATCCTGTGATCTCATTAATGGAGGAACAGAAAAATGTAATTGATAAAGGAGGAACAATGCGTCTTGGAGCTTGGAAATGTTCTTTAAAAAACGGTTCTAAACTATTTGATATCTACGGAAGCAAAAATATTTCTGAAAGACACCGTCACCGTTATGAATTCAACAGTGATTATCTTCAGGAATTTGAGAAAAATGGTTTCCTTGCTACAGGTACAAACCCTGAAACAGGCTTGGTAGAAGCACTTGAGCTTCCTGATCACCCATTCTATGTAGGAGTTCAGTATCACCCGGAATATAAGAGTACGGTAGCAACACCGCATCCTTTATTCAGAGCTTTCATCAAGGCTTGCGAAAAGAAATAAGGTAATATTTTATCATAAACGTCTATACATAAACTCAAGCTGATTATTCTCAGCTTGAGTTTATTATATAGTAACATCGTAAAGCATAGAGTTTTGATAAAAAAACAGTATTTTTGTCAGCTCAAAATTATGTACGTTACAGGTACATCCTAAGTTTAAAATTTTAATATAAAATAAAATGCAACAAAACAACGGAATCGATAAGAAACAAATGATTAGTTTCGCGGTTTTATGCCTGGTTCTCTTCGGTTTTATGTTCTATTTCCAGAACAAACAAGCAAAAGAAGAGGAGTTAAAAGCTCAGCAGCAGAAAACGGAACAGGTAAAAAATGCCGTAAAGCAAACTCAGGCAAACAATATCAATCCAAATGTAACTCCTAACTCTATCCAGACTGCAAGTCTTGGGAATAATGAACTGAAACTTGAATTTTCAAGCTTAGGAGGACAGGTTTCCAAAGTAGAGCTTTTAAAATATAAAGCATACAACCACAAAACAGACAATGCAGATCAACCACTTTATCTGATTACTAAAAATAATTCAAACTATGGTTTTCAGTTTAAAGACAAAACAGGAAAGATTGTTAATACTAAAGATTTAGTTTTCTCACCTTCTGTTAATGGAAATGCTGTAACCTTAACTGCAGATTATAATGGTGCTGTAATTCAATTCATTTACACGCTACTTCCAAAATACACTCTTGATTTTAAAGTAAGAACTCAGGGACTTTCCAAAATTACTTCAGACAATAAAGCTGATTTTATCTGGGACTATAATGTAAGAAACCTAGAGAAAGGTAGAGCTCAAGAGCAGTCTCACTCAGAATTCTCGTATGCATTCAATAATTATAAAGACTATGATTATGATGGAAGAACGACAATGGAAGAGGAAAAGGAAACTCTTAACTGGATTGGTGTAAAGCAGCAGTTTTTTACTTCAGTAATTGAAGCTAAAAACGGATTTACTCAGAGCAAAGGAAATCAGGAAAATGTTGAAGAAGGAGAATATTTGAAGAAACTCAACTATGAAGGTTTTGTTCAGATGACAGGAAGTGAGCTGAACCAGGATTTCACATGGTATTTCATGCCATTGGATTTACCATTGCTTAAATCCTATGATAAAAACTTTGATGAAATTCTTCCGTTAGGTTGGTCATTCATCGGAGCAATGAACCGTTACTTCTTCATGTGGCTGTATAGCATTATTGCTGCGTGGGGATTATCAGCAGGTTGGGTGATTTTTGTAATGACAATTATTGTGAAATTGATCCTGTCGCCAATTATGTATAAGCAGCATAAATTGAGTGCGATGATGAAGGTGATCCGTCCGGAAATTGATGAAGCGAATGCTAAATTTAAGGATGCAGATCCAATGAAGAAGCAGCAGGCTACGATGGAGATCTATAGAAAAGCAGGAGTGAATCAGATGGCGGGATGTTTGCCGGCATTGGTACAGATTCCGATCTTTTATGCTTTATTCCGTTTCTTCCCGAACTTTATTGATCTTAGAGGACAAGGGTTCTGGTTTGCAAAAGATTTAACGGCTTATGATGATTTGATCAAGCTTCCGTTTAAAGTTCCTTTCCTTGGTGATCACTTAAGTATTTTTGCATTAGCTTGTACGGTTGTTATCTTGATATATACTGTCATGACTTCAGGGAATATGCAGCAGCCTCAGCAGGAAGGAATGCCAAATATGAAGGTTTTAATGTATATCTTCCCGATTACATTCCTATTCTTCCTTAATACATCAGCTTCAGGTCTTTCCTGGTATTACTTTGTATCGAATGCGATTAACATCTTAATTATCCTGGTGATTAAATACGTGATTCTGGATGAAAAGAAAATTCACGCTCAGATTCAGTCTAACAAGGAAAAGCCAAAAGCAGAAGGTAAGTTCCAGAAGAGAATGAGAGAAATGATGGAGAAAGCTCAGGAGCAGCAAAAAACTCAGGAACAGCAAAAAAATAAGAAGAAATAATTCTTTAATTATAATAAAAAAAAGAGAAGCAATTAGACATTGCTTCTCTTTTTTTATTTGGATTTTATTTAGAATGATTTCAAATTTTTGATCTTGGCATGAGAATTTAATAATTGAGAATGAGTTATTTCAATCATATTTCAGTCTGAAAGATTGTCTGTGATATGATGTTGGACCATACTTTATAAGGGCTTCCTGGTGTTTTTTTGTAGCATAGCCAAAATTAGTGTCCCAGCCGTATTCTGGATGTTCTTCATGAAGCTGGATCATTAATTTATCTCTGTAATTTTTGGCAAGAATTGATGCTGCAGCAATAGACAAAACCTTAGAATCTCCTTTAATAATACATTGATGTGGAATGTAATTATAAGGATGAAATTTGTTTCCATCTACCAGAATAAGCTCTGGAATTACGGTAAGTTTATCCAATGCCCGATGCATGGCGTGAATGCTTGCATTAAGAATATTATGCTCATCAATAAATGAAGGAGGAAGTTCTGATATGGCGTAATCTTTCACATTGTCTTTAATATAACTATCAAGGTCCATTCGGGTTTTGAACGTTAATTTTTTTGAATCATTCACCAGGTTTTGTTTGAAATCATCATCCAGTATTACCGCCGCTGCCACTACCGGACCGCTTAAGCATCCTCTTCCCACTTCATCACATCCAGCTTCGATATAAAGGTTCGACCAGTTTTTTATTAGCTCCATATTTTATTTAAAAATGAATGTAAAATTATGAAAAAGTAATATATTAATTATATGATTCATGATTTTTCATGGCCTAAACAGATTATGAAATTATTGTTTTAGAATAATTTTTATTGATAATATTATTATTGTTTTTTGAATTTGTGCTTTTTTCTCCATTTTGTGATGGAAAAAGAATTTAAGGTTTCGGTGTGTTTTTTGAGGTTTTTGGATTGTTTGTTTTATTTTGTTAATTAAATATTTGTTTTTTTAGTTATTTTGTTGATTTTTTGTTGTTATTTTTTATAAAAAAATATTAAATAAGTAATATTGAAGTGTTGTGAAATTATTGATTGGTTTTGTTGTAAATTTTTGTTAAAAAATATTTTTTTAACAAAAATTAGTATTTTATTTATTGTATTTATTGGTAATAATTAAAATTTTTATATTTTTTTAAGAAATTGTTTTGTGTTTTTAAGAAAGTTTTACAAATTTGTAGCCTGTAAAAAATAATTGAATTAACATGAAGAAATTAACAACTAGTGTACTTATTGTAGCACTTTCTTCATCTTTTTTTATTGTGAACGCTCAACAAAGAGAGGCGGATACAATAAAAACAAAGACTATTGAAGAAGTTGTAGTTACTGGTGCCTTAGGTATTAAGAAAAAGGCTGATGCCGTTACCAATGCACAGCAAGTAGTAGGTACTAAGGAATTGAATCAAGCTTCTGCTCCAAATGCTGTTCAGGCTTTGACGGGTAAGGTGTCTGGGTTGCAGATTACACAAACTGATAATAGTGTAGGTGCATCAAGTAGAATTGTAATCAGAGGAAATAAATCAATCTCAGGAGGAAATGAAGCTCTAGTTGTAATTGATAATGTTATTTCTTCTGCATCTGTTTTAGCTCAGTTACCACCTGAAGTTATTGAAAACGTAAACGTAATTAAAGGTCTTCAAGGTGCTGCACTTTATGGACAACAGGGGGTAAATGGAGTTATTATTGTAACGACTAAAAAGGGTGCGAAAGGTGAGAAAATGCAATTTACTCTTACTTCTTCAATTCAAATGACGCAAGCATTTAAATTCCCTATTATACAAAAACAGTATGGTAAAGGGTATCCTCATGAGCCTGCGTTTAGTGGTGGAGATGTTGACTATAATGGAACAACTTATGTTCCTTTTGAAAACATGTCATGGGGGCCTGCTTATAACGATCCAAACATTGGAGGGCAAATGGTTGCATCAGGGTTACCACAAGGAGATAATAGATTTATTTATGAAAAATATGCTCCTATAGATAATCATTTCTCTAAATTTTTCAAAAATGGTGTGATTTTTCAAAACGGACTTACTGTAAACTCTGGTGGAAGTGATTCTTATGCTATGTTATCCATTAACAGATTAGAGAATGACTTTGTTGTTGAAGGTGATCAATTAAGACAGAATAGCTTCTTAGTAAAAGCTGGAAAAAAACTAGATAAGTTAAGAATTGACGGAACCATCAATTATATTAGCAAGATTACTAATCAATCTAGCTCTGATTTATATAGTGATATCCTTCAAATGCCTTCAATGAATGATATTAGAAAATATAGAAATTCTGGTGTTCAAGGAGGGCTTTCTGCTTTTACGAAGAATCCATATTATCAGCTTGAACATACAAGACAAAATACGGTTAATGATTATCTATCCGGAATTTTATCTTTACAATATGATTTTAATAAAAATATCAATTTAACATATACAGGAAACTTATATTTAAATAATTCCAGATCTGATAATCATGATGATGGTTTCAAAGCTACTCAGGTTTACACAGGAAGTGGACTTGTTTTAGATGATGGAACGTTACAAGATTATACTGGTAGCTCTAATTTTGATTCATACTACATCAATCGTACTGTAAGTACAAGAAGTTACTATGGGGATTTAATGTTAAACTTTAATTATGATCTTAATGATGATATTAATTTGAAGTTAAACATTGGTAATAACATTCAGGATAGCTATAGAACTGCCAGATCAATGGGAGGTACCAATTTGGTAGTTCCGGGATGGTACGATATCAGAAACGTTACTAACCTTATTCAGCCAGGAAATTCAACAGGGGCATCTGCATTAGATAATATTCTTTTTGAGAATACAACAACAAGACAAAGAACTATTGCTGGATTTGCTAACTTAGACTTATCTTATAAGGATTACCTATTTTTGAACTCTACTGTTAGAATTGAGCAAAGTTCTGTGTTATCTACTTATTATAACGGTCAGCTTCATAATAAAACTTACCCTTATTACTCTGTAGGTCTTTCATTTATTCCTACAAAAGCTTTTGAAGCTTTGAAGGGTAATGATATCATCAATTATATTAAAATTGCTCCAGGATATACCAAGGTTGGGAACACATCCGCTATTTTACCTTATGAAACGTCTAACGTAGGTATAGCTCCTTCTGGTTATCCTTTCCCTAACCTTCCTGGGTACGGAGTGGATGCTACACAAACTAATAGAACGATTAAGCCTGAATTTATTTCTACCTATGACTTAAATGTTCAGTTAGGCTTCCTAAATGACCGTATTACATTAGAAGGGTCTATCTATCAGTCTGATACTAAAGATTTGATTACTAATGCGAATGTTTCAAATGCTTCGGGACTAAGCAACCTGAAAGATAATTTCGGTAAAACCAGAATGAGAGGGTTTGAAATTGATTTGGGAATTACACCATTTAAATCTCAAAACTTTACTTGGAATTTAAGAGCATCTTTTGCTAAATCGAGATCTACAGTAATTGATTTGCCAAACGGTTTGGATGAGGTAGCTCTTGCTGTACCGTTTACTACTGTTGGTATTGGGGTGTTTGCTGTTAAAGGATCAGATCTACAGGTGATCAAGGCAACAACTTTCCAAAGAGATGATCAAGGAAGAATTATTGTAGGAGCTGATGGTGTTCCTTTGCAAAATACTACATTAAGCAGTATGGGAAGAGTAACTCCGGATTATACGCTTGGATTCAATACATCTCTTAAATTTAAAGGCTTTACACTTTCTGCTACAATGGATTATCGTAAGGGAGGTAAATTTGCTTCACTTAGTAAAAGTATCTTGACGTTTGCTGGGGCTAGTGAAGAAACTGCCGGATTTGACAGAAGCCAAGGATATGTAATTCCTAACTCAGTTCAAATGGTGAACGGACAATATGTTCAGAATAGTACCCCTGTAGGAGGAACAGCAGATTATGATGGTGTGGCTGGTTATTTCAGTTCGCAATCTTTACAGAGATTAGGTGAGCCGATGGTACTAGATGCTACTGCATTTAAAGTAAGAGAAATTGCTTTATCTTATGATGTTCCAAAATCAGTATTATCATCAACTTTTGTAAATGGTATTACTGTAGGTCTATTTGCTAGAAATCCATTCTTTGTGTATTCAAAGGAAAACAGAAATTATGCAGATCCTGAAACTTCTTATACAAGTGGTAACGGTGCTGGGATTGCTCTTGCTGAGCAATATCCTTCTCAGAGATCTTTTGGAATTAACTTAAAAGCGACATTCTAAAATTTAAAAAAATTATGAAAAATATAAAATTAACGACAGCGGTTTTATCTCTAACAATGTTGTTTGCTTCAGTGTCATGTGATAAATACCTTGACATTAATGAGGATCCTAATAATATTTCAATTGATAAGGTTACCCCTAATGAATTGCTTCCTGTTGGAATTACATCAGCATATGCAAAGCAATCCCAAACATTGAATAGGTTTGCTAGTGTAGTAATGAACTCAACTGCAGGGAATTCATTGGTATATGGTGCTCCATTTATTGATGATTATAAGCCGAATGTTTCCAATACATTTTATAATGATGTTTGGGATAATTTATTTAAAGCTACAGCTAATTTTGAAAAAATCATTACGTTTAATGATCCTGGTAATCAGTATGCTCAACATAAGGCTATGGCTAAAATTATGAAAGCAAACTATATCCAGATCTTAACTGATTTGTACGGTGATATGCCTTACTCTGAAGCTTTTAAAGGGCAAGATAATTTGACTCCTAAATATGATAAAGGTGAAAACATCTATAAAGCATCTATTGCAGATATAGATGATGCTATTAAGTCATTAGAATCAGGTGTGGGAAATACTCCAAGTAGTGATATTGTTTTTAGAGGAGATACTAATAAATGGATAGCCTTTGGTAATACATTGAAATTAAGATATCTTTTAAGAATGTCCAATGTAACAGGAGATATGGCTGCTTATAGAGACCAGCAATTAGCAAAACTTAGTGGAGCAGACTTTATTGATGAAGATGTTCTGGAAAATCCTGGATATTCTGCTGCAAATGATGCGCAGCAAAATCCATTTACTAATTTTTTTGTATATCTTAGTTCTGGAACTAGAGCAGCAAACTATTCTATTAATGTAGCTTCTGAGCATATGGCAATCGTTTTAAACGGTAATTCAGGAGGAGATGCTAGGCCAGTATATCAAAAGTTTAATGGAATTGTAGATGGCAGAAGTGCAAGAATGTTTGGTCTTGTAGGAGGAAAAGTTTCTGGTATCAGACAGGGTAATTTACCGGGTCAGCCGGGAGTACCTGCTGCCATTTCTAGATTTAGTTATGGTATTACAATTGGTAAGGATTCTCCTAAAACATTGCCAACCGGTGCTATAGATACACAGGATTATGTTGCTAAAGCATCGTCAAAATCAGGCTGCATTATGACGAAGGCGGAATCAGAATTTTTACAAGCAGAGGCTGCGTTGAAATACCCTGGATTATTTACAGCTGCTGATATACACTTTGCAAATGGTATTAAAGCTTCATTTGGATTCTTTGGTGTGCCTGTTGCAACTAAGCCTGAAGAAGATTTACTTACAATTTATCTTGCTGCAATTGGATCAAAACCTGGACTTGGTTGGACAGGAACTGATACAAATAAATTAGAAGCAATTATGACTCAGAAATGGATTGCTTTAACAGGTGTTAACCCAGAACAGTCTTTCTTTGATTATACGAGAACGGGCTTCCCTGTTACACCATTAGCTACAATAGCGTCGAATCCAAAACCAAACAGATTGATTTACCCTCTTTCTGAATATATTGGGAATGCTAGTAATGTACCTTCTATCAGTAATGCAGATGTATTTAGTAAAAATCAATACACTCCTTTCTGGGCAAGAAATTAATTTTTAATTTCAAATTTCAATATATTTTACCGCCTTCGGGCGGTTTTTTTTGTTTTAAGATGTAATGTTTCTTTAAATTTAAAAATATGTCTAGCATAATATCTGTGCTGAATATTTGTGTATTTTATCTTGTTGTGGTTTTCAAGTTGTTGACATTCAAATTGTTTAATTGCTCTTGGTTGTAATTTAATATAGATATTATCAATTTAAATGATTGTTATTATTTCTTAAATGAAATTAACAATTAAGTAATTTGTTTTTGTTAAATATTTTGTTTTTAACTAATTTTAATACTTTATTTGTTGTTTTTTTTCTAAAATATTGAATAGATTGTAATTTTTTTAAATTTTGCTTTGTGGTATTAAGAAAGTTTTACAAATTTGTAATGTCACAAAAATTAATTTGATATGAAGAAACTAACAGCAAGTCTTCTTGTTTTAGTACTGTCATCTTCCATAGCTGTTGCTAACGCCCAGCAAAAGAATGATACTATTAAAACAAAAGAAATTGAGGGGGTGGTTGTAACCGCGCTCGGGATTAAAAGAGAGAAAAAATCTCTTGGTTATGCTTCTGAAGAAGTAAAAGCAGCAGAGTTAACCGGTGGGACAACCAATACCGGTAACGTAGCATCTCTTCTTTCAGGAAAAGTGGCCGGACTACAGGTAAATACAAACAACAACTTTGGCGGATCTGCAAACCTTTTGATCAGAGGATATAAATCCTTAGGTGGTGGTGGACCTCTTATTGTAATCGATGGCTCACCAGTTAATAATAGTACTGTAACCGGGTCTACATTCGATTATGGTAACTTTCTTTCAGACATCAATCAGGAAGATATAGAATCTGTAAACGTATTGAAAGGTGCTGCTGCATCTGCTTTGTATGGTGAAAGAGGAAGTGACGGAGTAATCCTGATTGTAACTAAAAGCGGAAGAGGAAATAACGACGGAAGCTGGGGAGTTACTTTAAACTCAGGAATTACCGCCGGATTTATTGATAAATCTACTTTCCCTACATACCAAACAAAATATGGTGCAGGATATGGAGGGCAATCCTGGAATGAGGCTCCTGGTCCTGGGGGGTATAACTATGCGAACTTTGTAGATGATGCCTCTTATGGACCGGCATTTAATCCTAATCAATTGGTTTACCAATGGGATTCATTTGATCCTTCTTCTCCAAACTATGGAAAAGCCACACCTTGGGTTGCCGCGAAAAACGGACCTATTAAATTCTTTGAAACACCAGTCACATACATTAATACAATCACCATTGAAAAAGGAAATAAGACTTCAAACCTTTCCTTATCATATTCCAATATGCTTTCCAATGGTCTAATGCCTAATTCAGAGCTGAGAAAAAATACAATTTCAGCGAAATTCAATCATGATTTCACAGATAAACTACATGCCTCTGTTTTCACAACTTTAACTTTACAAGACACAAAAGGTCGTAATGAAACGGGCTATTCAGATAATATTGTTTCTGGTTTCAGACAGTGGTGGCAGACCAACGTAGATGTGTTGGCATTAAGAGATGCTTATGCTAACAATGGAAATAGTAACTTTTCCTGGAACAGATCTACAGCGGCTGATGGAACTCCTCAATATTGGAACAATCCATATTTCCAGAGATATCAGAATTATCAGTCTGATGACAGAACCAGAATATTCAGTTATGCTCAGTTGAAATATGATGTTTCCAAAAATTTTGGAATCACAGGAAAACTATCTTATGATGATTTACAGATGGTTGTAGAAGAGAGATTAATGAATGGATCGCTTCCTCAGGCGTTTGGTGCATCTGGGCTTAATGTAAGTTCAGGATATGCAAGAACCAATGTGAAAAATTCGGAGCTTAACTTCGATGTATTTGCTAACTATAAATTTGATATTACTCCTGATTTGAACGTAAGTGGTATTGTAGGAGGGAATGTTAGAAGAAATCTTGTTGACAATATTTTTATGAGCACAGAAGGAGGCTTATCCAAGCCTGGGCTGTTTGCTATTTCCAACTCAGTAAGAACAATACTTCCGCCTGATGAAAACTATGCAAAAAAGCTTACTTCCAGTTTATATGCTACAGCTTCTTTTGCGTATAAAAATTTCTTATTTGTTGATGGTACTTATAGAATTGATAAGTCTTCTAACTTGCCAAAAGAGAACAATAATTATGATTATTATTCTGTAACAGGAGCTATTATTTTATCTGAATTTGTTAAGCAGCCATGGTTAAGCTTCTGGAAAGTGAGGGGTAACTATGCAGAAGTAGGTTCTTCAACAGATAATTACAGATTAGTAAATACATTTAAAGCTAGAGGAGAAGGATTATTTGATCAACCTTTTTTCCTTGCTAATCCAAATTTAAAGCCTCAGAGATCTAAAGAAACGGAATTTGGTATGGAAGCCCAATTCTTCAAAAACAGATTAGGCTTTGATGTTGCAATCTATAAAACCAGAACCATTAACCAGATTATCAACTTACCAGTTTCTTCTGCAACAGGATATAGAACATTCCTTGTAAACGCAGGGCAGATTGATAATAAAGGGGTCGAAGTACAGTTAAATGGTACACCATTTAAAACAGATAATTTTACTTGGGATGTTAATGTGAACTGGTCTAAAAATGAAAATAAAGTTATTTCATTGAATGGCGATTCTCAGAATTACCTGATGGCAAGTTACCAGGGAGGAGTATCTCTTAACGCACGTGTTGGGGAAGCTTTTGGAGCTTTGGTAGGATCTGATTATGTATATAATGCTAACGGAGATAAAGTAATTGATCCAGCAACAGGTCGCTATCTGAGAAATAATAATCAGGTTATTGGTAATATCACACCAGATTGGGTAGGTGGTATCAGAAACAGCTTCCGTTATAAAGATTTTACCGTAAGTTTCCTTATTGATGTGAAAAAAGGTGGGGATGTATTCTCTACCGATATGTATTACGGATTGGCAACTGGTCTTTACGCAGAAACTGCTGACTACAGAGAAGGAGGATTTGTGCATCCGGGAGTTAATCCAAATGGAAATGTAAATACAACCCCTGCGATCAATCCTGGATCTTTTGGTAACGTTGACGGATATAGAAGAATGCCAAATAAAAGATTTGTATATGACGCATCTTACGTAAAACTGAGAGAAGCAAGTATAGGATATAACCTTCCTAAATCTGTTCTGGCTAATACTGCTATTCGTGATGCAAAAATTTCAATTGTAGGTAGAAACCTTTGGATTATCCACAAAAACTTACCGTATGCAGATCCGGAAGCGGGTACTGGGAATGGTTTAGGAGCTAAAGGTAATTCTATCGGAGTACTACCTACTACCCGTGATATTGGGATTGATATAACTTTAAAATTCTAGAAAATGAAAAAATTATTTTTAATTATAGGTTTAACTTCATTAGCGTTAACATTTACATCGTGTGAAAGAGATGTCACTTCACTGAATGAAGATCCTAAACACCCAACTGAAGTTCCATCAGGCGTTCTTTTTGCCAGTGCAGAGCATGCACTTCTTGACCAGCTATTGTCTGCCAATGTAAACCGTAATATTACCAGGTTTTTTACACAGCAGTGGTCAGAAACTACTTATACTGATGAGACGAACTATGATATGGTGACGAGACCAATTCCAAGGAATCATTATAACCGTATGATGGCATCTGCATCAGCTACAATTAACTCTCCAGGAGTATTATCTGCATTAAGAGATGCAAGAAGATTTCTTGAGAGTGAAGGCGTAGATGCTGTTACCAAAAACAATAATATTGCCATGATTGAATTGGTAAATGTGTATGCATGGGCTAATTTAGTGGACACCTACGGAGATATTCCTTATTTTGGAGCATTAAAAGCTACAGCTGAAAATCCGGGAAGTGCAGAAATTCCTTATGATGATGCTAAAACAGTATATCTGGATCTTATTAAGAGAATTGATGCTGCTATTGCCATGATTAATACTTCTGGTAGTGGATACGCTAATGATTTGATCTACAAAGGAGACATGAACAAATGGAAAAAAATGGGTAATTCATTGAAGTTCAGAATGGCAGTAACTTTAGCAGATTCTGATCCGGCTTTGGCTAAAACGTATGCAGAAGCTGCTTACACCGCTGGATTATTAACTGACAAAGCAGATAATTTCGGATTGCAGACTTTCCCATCAGGATTATTGTCAAACCCTGTTTATCAGGACGTAATTCAATCTGGTAGAAATGACTTTGTTCCGTCTGATGTCCTTGTAGATTTCATGAATACTACATCTGACCCGAGAAGAGCAACATGGTTTACAAAGGTTGCTGGTGCTTATGTTGGTGGAGTATATGGTGATCAGAATGTTTTCAATGATTACTCTCACTTTACAAACGTTATTTCAGGTGAAAATGCACAAGGCTTCTTATTAGATTATTCTGAAATTCAATTCTTAAGAACTGAAGCAGCTGCAAGAGGCTTTAGTGTTGGAGATACTGCTGCTAATTTATATACAGCTGCTATTACCGCATCAATGACTGAGTACGGTATAGATGCTCCTACAGCAAATGCATTTATTGCAGCAAACCCATATAACGCTGCCAATTGGAAAAAATCTGTTGGAGAGCAGGCATGGATAGCGATGTTCAATAAAGGATTCCAGGCATGGAATTTTGCAAGAAGATTAGACTTCCCTGTATTTCAAAATCCAGGAGGTTCTGTAGTAGAATCAGTACCAGTAAGAATGAAATATTCTGACCAGGAATACCTTCTTAATGCTAAGAATGTAAATGCTGCCGCTTCAAAAATTGGAGGTGATAAAGTATCAACAAAACTATTTTGGGATAAATTTTAATTTAAATAATAATAATTCTTCAGGCCAGTTTATGGCTTGAAGAATATAAAAACTTTGATATGAGATTTTTTATAGGAATTCTTCTTTTAATGAGTATTGCATCGTGTTCCAATGATGATGATCGTGCAGTTGTAAATGAAGATGTAAGTATTAATGGAAGCTGGAAACCATATAAGTATGAATTTAAAGGTAAAGATATAATGCTGACTGATTGCGAAAAGAAAGGATTCATATTTATAAATCAGGATTTCTCAGGATCTTATGAAAGATATGATGTTTCTTCTTCTTCCGGAAATTGTAATTTGTTTGATTCCTTTGGAGGAAAATGGACCTTTGATAAAATGTATCAGACATTAACTCTTACCTATACAGAAGCTGGAGTTTCCAAAACATTGAAAAAGGAAATAGATTCCTATTCTACTACTGAACTCAGAATTAATGACAACAGCAAAAACTTGGATAATACACCAGGGAATGACGAGGCTGTCCTTGTTTTCAGAAAAGAATAAATATCTCATTTACCTATAAAACCGCCTTCGGGCGGTTTTTTTATTTCCGTATATTTGTAGCTCAGATTTTAGGCGGAAATATACTGTAAGGATGTTTCAGCGATAAGCATTAAAAGAGAATTTAGAAACATGAATATTAAAGATATTATAGAAGAAAAACTTTCAGAAGTTATTTTAAATGTCTATCAGTTAAAAGACATCAAGCTGGAAGTTCAGGAAAATAAAACGGAATTTGAGGGTGATTTTACGATTGTTACTTTTCCGTTGGTGAAACAGTTGAAAAAGAATCCCGAAAGTATCGGGGTTGAATTAGGTGAGGCGTTGACAGAGCAGACGGAAATTTTCGAAAGCTTTAATGTTGTAAAAGGGTTCCTTAATGTTAAGGTTAAAAACCAACTGTTTGTAGATAACTTCAGATCTGTAAGCAAAAATTTTTCTGTTATAGAAAAGAAAAATGCCACAGTAATGGTAGAATATTCTTCACCGAATACGAATAAACCTTTGCACTTGGGACACATCAGAAATAACCTGTTAGGATTCTCTGTAGCTCAGATTTTAAAAGAAGCCGGGTATGACGTAATCAAAACTCAGATCATCAATGACAGAGGAATTCATATCTGCAAATCTATGCTGGCTTGGGAGAAATTCGGAAACGGAGAAACTCCTGAAACAACCAATACCAAAGGAGATAAATTTGTTGGAAACTATTACGTAGAATTTGACAAAAACTATAAAAAGGAAATTGCAGAGCTTGTAGAACAGGGTATAGGAGAGGAGCAGGCTAAAAAAGATGCTCTGGTGATGAAAGAAGCACAGAAAATGCTTCTGGATTGGGAAAATGGCGATGCAACGGTAAGAGCACTTTGGGAAGAGATGAATTCATGGGTTTACAAAGGATTCAATGAAACTTATAAAAGACTGGGTGTTGATTTTGATCAGGTTCAATATGAAAGTAATACTTATATTTTAGGAAAAGATCTTATTCAGGCTGGATTGGATAAAGGTGTTCTGTATCAGAAAGAAGACGGTTCTGTCTGGTGTGATCTTACCGACGAAGGGCTTGATCAGAAACTGCTGTTACGTTCAGACGGTACATCAGTTTATATGACGCAGGACCTTGGAACAGCAGTTGAACGTTTTAAACAAAACAATATTCAAAAGCTGATCTATACCGTAGGAAACGAGCAGGATTACCACTTCCAGGTTTTATTTAAAATCCTGAAAAAATTAGGATATGAATGGGCTGATCAGTTGTTCCACCTTTCTTACGGGATGGTAGAATTGCCTGAAGGTAAAATGAAATCCCGTGAAGGTACAGTAGTAGATGCAGACGATTTGATGCAGGAAATGTATGAAACAGCAAAATCTAAAGCTCAGGAATTAGGAAAATTAGAGACACTTTCTGAAGAAGATAAAGAAATATCTTATGAAACAGTAGGGTTGGGGGCATTAAAATATTTTATGCTTAAAGTAGATCCTAAGAAAAAAATGCTTTTCAACCCGGCAGAAAGTATAGATTTCAACGGAAATACAGGACCGTTTATTCAATATACCTATGCTCGTATTCAGTCATTATTGTCTAAAGCAGGTGCTTTACAAACAGAAACAGCTGATATTGAATTGAATCAATCCGAAAAGGAATTGATTATGCAGCTGACAAACTTTAAAACTGTAGTAGCCAAATCGGCGGAGACATTAAGTCCGGCTTTGGTTGCAAACTATGTTTATGATCTGGTAAAGGCCTACAACTCTTTCTATCAGAATAACCCAATTCTGAATCAGGAAGATGAAAATGTAAAACAATTCCGTTTGAATATTTCAGATATCACAGCGAAGACAATCAAAAAATCGTTGGAACTACTGGGAATCGGAACAGTAAACAGAATGTAAAAATAAAGCCTCCTGAAATTCGGGAGGCTTTTTTATTATATGTACATGTAATATTTTAGAATTGTTTTGAATCTGAAATTTCTGAAGTTTGCTGGTTGCTCATCTGCTTCAGACTATCCGCATATAGCTTAGCTGGAGTCCATCTTGCATGCTTGGAAAGAATGGCTTTATATCCTTTTTTGTAAGTATAAACTTTGGTGAATACGGCGCCAAAAAAGATCAGCATACAGGAATAGTTAATCCACATCATAATCAGGATAACCGTTCCGGCAGCACCAAAGGCTGAAGTAGGTTTCACCTGGTTAAAATAAAGACTTAATAAAAACTTTCCGAGGGTAAATAAAAGGGTCGTCAGAAATGCTCCTTTCCATACTGGCTTCCAGCTGATCAAAACATCAGGCAGCACTTTAAACATTAAAGCAAATAAAAGCATGACCAGGCCAAATCCTACAGCAAAATTCACAAACTCTACCAGCATATAGGTTTCAAAACCAAAATATCGGGTAATAATCTGATTGAAAAGACTGATCAGAGAAGATAAAACCATGGTGATCATCAAAAGAAATCCCATAATAAGAATCATCCCCAGAGAATTGGCTCTATCCAGGAGAAATTTAATCAATGCCTTTTTGGGAGCTGCTTCTACTTCCCAAAGTGAATTTAATGAATGCTGGAGTTGAAAAAAAAGCGTAGTAGAACCGAAAACCAATGATCCGACTCCCACTGCTTTCATAAAAATATTTTTTTTGTCAATTAGAGCCCCTGCCAGCATACCTTCAATACTTTTAGCAACATCAGGGCCCATAATACCGCTGATCTGTGTGCTGATTTGTCCACGGATGGCTTCTTCACCAAAGAAATTTCCAAGTACCCAGATAATAATGATCAATAATCCCGGGATTGAAAAGATGGCATAATAGGCAAGACTTGCTGAATCTTTTGATGCAGTAGAATTGTTCCATTCTGTAAATGAGTCTTTCAGAACCTCCCAGAAAAATTTAGCATTTTTGATCATATTAAAAAGGATATCCAATGGCAATATTTAAAACAAGGTTATCTTTCCTCCAGTTTGAATCTCCGAAATTAATTTTATCGAAGGCCCATCTGTCTCCTTTTTCGTAATAAGGAACTCTCAGTGGCATGGCCAGATCCAGTCTTAAAATCAGGATAGAAAAATCCAGTCTCAGACCCACTCCGGCTCCCACCGCAATTTCATTTAAAAAGTCTTTTGAAAATTTAGCTCCGGGTCTTGTAGGATCATCATGAAGCAGCCAGATATTTCCGGCATCTACAAAAACGGCAGCATTTAAAAATTTATATAGATTAGCTCGGTATTCAGCATTTAATTCCAGCTTCACATCACCAGACTGATCAAAATAAGTTCCCGGATCTATTGTTCGTGGATCAAAACTTCCCGGTCCTAATGTTCTTGCACGGAATGCTCTGATACTGTTACTACCTCCTGAGAAAAACTGTTTGGAGAAAGGAATAAATTCTGAATTTCCGTATGGATAAGCAATTCCTCCGATAAATCTCGTTGCCAATGAAGACTTTTCAGTAAACTTATGATAGAATCTTAAATCGTTTTCAATCTTTACATACTGACTGAAAGGAATACCGAATATTTTCTTTTCCTTATCTTTTTTTACATCGGCTCCGGTTGCCAACCCTGTAATATTTCCTGCAAGATCAAGTGTTCCTTTATAGTAAAAGGTATTGGTTCTTGGCAGCATGGTATTGGTGTAAGTATAAGAATAAGTAGGGCCAAAAATAAGCTGCTTATCTACAACTCTTTTCATAGCAGGATTTCCATCGGATTTGACTTTATATTCTTCAGTAACATTGGCAGGAGAAACCAGAGTAATATCAATTACCTTCAGATCATGTTCTTTCCTTGCATTTTCCTTCCACACATATCCGAATGATCCGGTGAAATTATTAAGGGTATAATATTGTGTTCTGTTCTGGAATTCATAACCCAAAGTGATATTCGTTCTGGGAACAAATTCACTGGAAGAATGAAAACGGAAAGGTGCTACAATTCTCGGGATAGAAAGTTGTACATTCGTTCCTGCACGGAAAATATTATTAGCATTCTGTGCACCTCCCATCTGGAAATCAAATGCTCCATAGATCGCTGCTTTAAATTGTTCTGCTCCCCGGAAAAAATTTCGGTGAGTCCAGTTCAGGTTGAGTTCACTACCTGCATAATTTGCAGAATTGGTTCTTCCTAAAGCTTCCAGGCGAAGTGACTGGATTTGTCTTGGTGTTAATAAATAATAGGCATCAAATTTATGACTTAATGAATCCGAAACCACGAACTCATTTTTCACAAATTTAAAGATACCGAGACTGATCAAACGGTTCAGTGTAAGATTATGATTGGAACGGTTATAAAGATCTCCTTTTTTGAAATATAAAGCTCTGTCAAAAATTTTCGGTTTGAATTTATGCTGAGGATCAATGACGTAAATATCATCAAACGCATATTTGGAAAGAGAATCTTTATTCATTGGAATGCTGTATTTTCCTTCTTTTACATCCTGAATGTTGTAATTGGGGAATACAATAACATTATCAATGCTGAACTGTTGAGTTGCTAAATCAGGGGTATTGTCTTTCAGTTTTACATTAAGTTCAACCTTGTGATTTTTGCTCACCGTACTGTCGGCCTGTACAATAATATTATCAGGGTGGAAATAATAAAAACCTCTTTCTTTTAGCCTGTTATCAATCCTTTCTCTTTCTGCTTTGATAACATCCAGGTCAAATGGACTTCCGTTTTTAAGAAGAGTTTTACCAGTAAGACTTTGAATTTCCTGATTGACCAGTGTAGAATCTTTCTGGAATTTTACTCCGTCAATCAGATATCTTGAACCCGGTCTTACGGTGTAAATGACCTGGGCTTTTTTATTCTTTGAAACCGTATCATAAGAAGCTTTAGCATTGAAATACCCTTTGTTTTCAGAATAATTTACTATAATGTCTTTATTGAATTCACGGTCAACATCACCTAATAAGACAGGTTTTTCACCCACTTTATATTTAAGCCAGTAATTAAAACCTTTATCTTTTTTAGGCTCTTTGGCGATATTATAAAAATACAGCTTGGGGCGCAATCCTAAAAATGTAGAATTGGGCTTTGGAGTAAGATTGGCTTCTAATGCTGACTGAAGATCTTTTTTTTCTTTTTTAGAAATCGTATCATTTTCAATCTTTATTTTGGCTCCGGTGTAGAGCATCTGGCCTTCTTTTAAAAACCTTGTATTACTGCACGAAACCACAGTGGATGCCATTCCGGAAACCAACAGGTACTTACAATAGATATGGAACTTATTACTCATTATTTAAATTCTACCACTTGGTTATTTTGATTCTTTTTCTGCTTTTTCTCTTTAGATTTCTGGAAAATCTCCCGGAATTTGTCATAATCCAATGTAATAATGAACCCAACTCCGGTTTCTATGATCTGCCCCTGAAGAGCAACCTGATATTCATCCTTACGGTATGCACGCAGCATATATCTTCCATCTTTGGAAAGACTGTAATCTACGGAAACATTACCTGCAATATTGGTCATATTTTCATTCTGACGGGCCTGCCCTTCCAGTCCAAAGTTACTTCCTACCGTTACTTTCAGTCGGTCATTCAATAATTTTTTACTGATATCTACATTCAGATCGGTTCGGGTATTTTTCTCCCCGCTGGAATAATCTTCAGTAGAATCAAGACCGAAGTTCAGGTCTACTCCTTTAATCAGTCCGGAGGCAAGATTGTTCAGTTGTTGAGAAAGAATTTTACTCACACTCTGTCTTGCCATGGTTTCAGCAGACATTCCTACACCGCTTTCAAATGGATTTTCTCCGATGAAACGGTTCAGAAGAAGTAAAGCAAATACCTGTTTATTCATTTCAGATTCCTGAGTTCTCAGCTGGGCGAGTTTTGCATTAACATCCTCAGTTACCGTTGAAGCAACAGAATTATTCTTTTCATCAGTAGTAATGTCAAAAGAGAGCTGAGGTTTCAGCAGTTCTCCTTTCATTTTTAATAAAGTATTGAAAGGAATCTTTTGTTTATACTGATTCATCTGTGAAGTTGCTTTTCCGGTGAGTTGCTGCTCTAAAAGATCAATAGGTGGAGCTTCTGTTTTATATACGGCAGTAATATTCATTTGAGCCATAGTAGGCTCACCTGTCCATGTAATCGTGCTGCCTTTCTGAATATCAAATTTACGTTTAAGCAAGCTCACAGAAAGGTCATAGCTTCCTTTTTCCACTTCATAAACTCCTACTAGTGTCATTTTTCCGGAAGGGTCAATTCCACCTGTCAGCTCAGCTTCTCCCTGAAGTTTTACAAAATCACCATTTACTTTATCAATAATAATAGAGAGTTTGGCTTCTTTGCTGACTTCAATATTCACACTTACATCCATTCCTTTGATACGGCTTTTGGAGTCGAGAGAATCTGTTTTGATCGTTTTATTTAAAACTACCTGATCCTGATCTATAAACTCTACAATACCGTCTCTTTCCTGTAAAGATGGAGAAGATTGAGGAAGAACAAAGGTAAAGTCCGTGTTGTCTGCCACATTGAGTTTTCCGTCTACTTTAGGAAGGTCAAGATTTCCACGGATATGAAGACCGGCATCAATGGCCAAAACACCATACATCATCGCATCGTTTGATTTTTCTGAATTGACCACTTTAAAATCTCTGGCATTGACATTCAGATTGAAGGCAAAATCTCTGTAGGTCTGTGTCAGAACCTGTCCGTCTACAACAAGGGCATTCCCGTCTTTATCTTTGATTTTGAATTTATCAAACTCAATTCCACGGCTCGTAAAATCTATTTCATCGCTCAGATGTCTGAAATCACTTCCTGTTTTGGCTATTTCCAGCCCTGCATCGTTGAATTTTACTTTCCCTAAAATATTAGGTTTATCGGTAGTTCCGGTAATCTTTAAATTTCCTGAGAGATACCCTTCCGTATTGGTGATGGCATTCATAGAAAACCCTTGAATACTTTTCATCTGAAGCTGATTGATCGCCATATTCAGATCGAAAGTACTGGAAGACGTATTATAATCACCAAGGATTTTTACATCATTATTATTTCCGGAAAGGGCAATATCTGCATTTAAAACATTCGGTGAAGCATTATTTACTTTTACCGCAAGATTTCCGACAGGACTTCCATACACAATTAAGTCTGAAATATTCAGATCTGAAGTGAAGGTCATATTTTTAGTAACATCACGAAGCTGTGCTGTTCCGTTAATGGTTCCTCTTGCCAGAACAGTATCTTTTTTAATAAGTTCTGTAATGGTTTCAATTTTAAAATCTTTCAACGAAATGTTCAAAGGACTGCTTGGGCTGGTGCTTTCAGACTGAACAGCAATTTCACTGTTTACATTGGACAAAATGAAATTGTCAGCCAGAATTCCTTTGCTGCTGATCTGGATTTTGTTGTTTTCTGCAACGTTCCAATCTGTATAATTGAGCTTTAATCCGTTCGGGTTCAGAGAAATTTCTGTAATATCATTCAATGATTTTGCATTTCCTGCAATCAGGAACTGGGTAGCATCTTTTTCGTCTTTTGTAGTGACATTGTATCGGATCGTATTGTCTGCTACATCTCCGTCAATATTGATTTTATTTAAAGAAAAGCTTGAACTTTTCAAAGCGGCAACATTCAGGCTGTACTGCAATGCCTGATTTTCATTGGTGACTTTCAATGTTCCTTTTTCAATGGTGTTTTCACCATACAATAATCGGGGAATCTGTCCGTCAATTTCAATTTTTTGAGAATCCGCATTATAGTTTCCTGCCAGATTGATGGTTTCAAAATCTTTCAGATCCGGAACAAACTTTCTGATAAGGTCATCGTTTTTGATTTTGGCTGTAAAGGTAAAATGTTGCCCCGGATCAATTTTCTGTTTGTTATCCGGTTTCTGGAACTGATAATACTGATTCACGGTTTTCGTTAAAGCACCAAAAATCTGAGTCAGTTTATATTTACCTTTCAGTTCTACATCTGCGATCTGAGAATTGAAAATAATCTGCGTTGAATCTGTTGTGGATGAAGCTTTCAGATTCACTTCCTGTACGGGATAAACCTCTTTCGTATCTGAGAACGCGAAATCTTTAAGGTTTAAATATCCATTTAGATTATTCGGGTCTAAACTGGTGAAATCTCCATCAATTTTTCCGGCAATAATCATTGGTTTTTCATAGAAACCAAGTTTATTGACGTCCAGTTTGATGACTTCTCCGTTCACTTTTACCGTAGGATTTTTTTCATCGTACACTCCGGAAGCGGTCAGCTGTAAACTGGCATTCGGATCTTTTGAATCCAGAATAACATGATAAGCCCCTTTGTTGATCTTACCGGTAAGATTCATGTTTTGATAACGGTATCCTTTGTACACCGCAGAAGCAACATGTCCCTTCAGATCTGCATTGGCATTTTTAAAATCAAAACTCTCACCTTTCGCTGCAATCTGTGCGGTGACAGGACCAATATCTTTATTCTGAATAATTTTTCCTACCTGTATACCCTGAAGATTTGCTTTTACATCATACAACTCATGATTTTTCCTGCGCATATCTACTTGGGCAATTACGGCCGCATTTCCAAGTGTGGAGTAGAGATTCAGATCTGCATTCACCACTTTGGTCGTTCCTTTTGCATTTCCTTTGATGCTGAAATGGGAAGGAAGGGAAATATTGGAAGGAATTGTATTTTTCGGGACAAGATTGAATATCGTTTTGGCACTGGAAGAAAATTCTCCAATTCTCAGATCGTAATACAACTGATCAGGATTCATCGCATTTTTAATTTTCCCGGATGCCATTACCCTCAGTTGATCCAGCCCTGAAACTTTAAGATCCTGAATTAAAAGATCATTCACGCTTCCTTTTACATTAGCGTTTACATTTAAAACAGCGTTCGGATATTTATTAAATGGAACTGTATTTCTTAAAGTAGGAACCAGATTCAGAATGTCAGAGAATCCTATTTTTGAATCTTTAATGTTGGCTGAGATCTTTACAGCACCAAGATTTGAGCTTAGTTGGTCTATGGAGTTATAGTTTAAAATAACCTCATCACGCAATATTGTTTTTGGGGTTTGAAGGTAAAGATCTTTGAGGTAAGCCTCCTTTTCTGCATATACGAAATCTGTATTGAATTTCTGAATATCCAGTCCTCTTCCTTCTTTGATTTCTGAAGAATTCACTGTGCCTGCAAAAGTATTATTCTCCATTTTGAAGCTTCTTACTTCCACATTCATTTTTGAAAAATTAAGGTGGTTGAAGTCCATTCCCTGTTTGGTAGGAGAAATAGCAGTATTGTTGTAATTTGCCTTTACATCATTCAAAACAAGTTTTCCTAAAAGAAGTTTTATGGCTTTATCCTGATCGGAAGCTTTGGAAACCTCAGGTTCCTGTGTTTTTTTCGGATTGGCATTCTGAGTGGGAAGATAAAGGTTGGCATTAATGTCCGCACCGGAAAGAAATACATTCGCTACGTTGTAGGCATTGTTTTCAAGATCCAGTTTATTGACCTTGGTGCTCAGTTCTTTGAATATAACTTTTGCAAATGTTTTGGTATTTTCATCACCATAGTCAATGTCGAAATGAGTAAGCTTAATACCTCTCAATCCAATATTCATTGGTTTTTTTTCATTGAGGGAGTCTACTTTTTTTTCAACCTTTTGGGCAACTTCTTCTACAAGCCCCTGTTTTAGCCTTAATTTTAATCCGTCAAGATTAATATCATTAACAGCGTAATTGTTTTTATTAAGATCAAAAGTTTTTACCCTGGTATCAAACGACTTAAAATATAGTTTAATATCATTCCTGGATTGTTGGTCATTGAAGGTTACCCCAATATTTTTTAAATTGATTTTATCAAGAGAAATAATGAATGGTTTGGAAGAACTTTCTTCTTTGTCGCTGGTTGCGAAGGCATCAATGATATAGTCGAAATTGAATTTGCCATCCGGTTTCCGTACGACGTTAGCACGGGCTCCTTCCATGCTGACTGAAGTAATATCTGCTGTAGAATTGAGAAGCTTCAGCATATGTAAACCCACATCCAGTTTCTTCACCGCAAGAAGGGTATCTACATCCTGTCCTTTGAGATAGAGATTTTCCATCACCAGGCTATTGGGAAATCCGATGTAGACTTTTTCAAGGCTTACTTTGGTTTTGATTTTTTTCTCAAGGTAAACAATAAGCTTGTCTTTAATGAAGTTTTGAACGGCAGGAAGCCTTAAGCTTAATATCAACAGGGTAAGAAAAACCAATATTGAAATAAAGGTTATTACAATACGCCTTAAAATTTTTGTGGTGTTGATTTTCAGTTTCAAATGCGAGGTGGTTTCTAACAAAGATAATAATACTATTTTACTTAGTCTTTGTTGTGGTATCCTTTGCAAATGCAAAAATCCTGCCTTGGCTGTCTTATTATGGAATTTTTAGTTTGTAGTTGTCAAGTGAATAGTTGAGTAAGACAAGCCAAGGCATGGATATTTATTTTAAAAAGGCCCCCTTTATATCATTTTTAATGTTGAAAAGGTTAGTTAGCAAAAATGAAATTCAAATGTTAGTGTAGTTGTAAAGGGGGCCTGGCATGGTTTATATGATAGATAATAATTTTTTAGTTGTTTCCGTTTTCCCATTTCACCTCTTCTCCCTGTGGAGCGGCACCACCTTGTGCGGCGGTAATAGGAGCGGTTTCTTGGTTGATATGGTAAATGTAAGCGGCAATTTTTTCGGCATCTCTTCCTGTGATAGTTCCTTCCTTGATGAAAGGTCTCATGGTAGGATTGTTTGGAGAACCGTTTTCAAGCATCCAGAATACATTTTTAAACAGGCTTTTTTCTTTCATGTTGATCCAGTGCGTATCGGTAAGGTTAGGACCTATTCCTCCTTTTCCTCCGTCTCCATGACAGGTAACACAATTCGTTTTGAAAAGTTCTTGGCCTTCTGCTATATTATCAGCACTGTACTTTGCGGATTCCAGATTGATCTGAGGAGCTGTTTTTTCATACTCTTCAATAGAAGCCAACATGGTTTTTGCTTCTTTGGTATATTCCACTTCCGGATGGGCATAATCTGTGAAAGAAAAAGCTACCAGATAAACTACACAGAAGATACATCCGAACCAGAACAGGCCAATCCACCATTTTGGGAGCGAGTTGTCAAGCTCTGTAATTCCGTCAAAACCGTGGTCGATAAGGATATCCTTTTCTTCTGTAACGGATTGTTTTTTGAAGGCAGAGTTCCATAATTTCTGATAATAAGGCACATTCTTCTCTGCCAGATATTGTTTTTTCTCTTCCTCTGATAATCTGTTGAAGTTTTCATTTTCCACCAGATCTCCAATAGAATTCATGATCAGCAGGAGGATAATGGCAATTAATATCAGCGCCCAGAAAAAAGGAGAAGAAAAATATCCTGAATCACTGGCGAACATTTCAAAGGCCATGATCGTTAAACCTATCGTTGCTGCGATATATATTGAAATTGGGGTTCTCGTTTTCATTGCAATTAAATTTTAAATGTTACTCTACGCTGGCTGTTTGTACCTGTGTTGTTTTAATATCCGTACCTAATCTCTGCAGGTAAGCAATCATTGCTACAATTTCTCTCTGTTCAAGCGGTACATACGCAGATCCTTTTGCTGTTTTTTCTTTTACCATCTGATCTTTTACATCTGTTGCTTCAGAGTAGATTCTCTGTACAATCGCTTTAGATTGGTTGTCTGCCCATTGGTTGGCAGAATCTATCTGAGCTTTTGTGTAAGGAACATCGAAAGCATTTTTCATCAGTTTCATCTTATCTACCATCTTATCACGGTCCAGTTTATTGGTAATCAGCCATGGGAAACGCGGCATAATGGAACCGGCAGACGTAATTCTTGGGTTGTACATATGTTTGAAGTGCCATGAGTCTGGGTTTCTTCCTCCTTCTCTGTGAAGATCCGGTCCTGTTCTTTTAGATCCCCATAAGAAAGGTCTGTCGTAAATAAATTCTCCGGCTTTGGAATACTGTCCGTTTTTTCCTTCAAATCTTACCACTTCATCACGGAAAGGTCTGATCATCTGCGAGTGGCATGAATTACAGCCTTCACGGATATAAAGATCTCTTCCTTCCAGTTCCAGTGGTGTATATGGTTTTACTGCCGTGATCGTCGGAACACTTTGCTTCAGTGAGAGTGTCGGAACAATTTCCACCAATCCACCAATTGCTATCGTGATAAAAGCTAATATAGAAAGGAGAGTAGGGGTTCTTTCCAACCACAGGTGTACTCCTTCACCTTCTTTTCTTGAAGTACCAATGTTGGCCAGTGCAGGAGCTTCAGCAGGAACCTCTTTCTGGAATGAACCGGCTTTAACAGTTTTGATAACGTTGATGACCATTAAGATTGCTCCGGACAGATAGAGAATACCTCCTAAGAATCTCATTTTAAAGTAAGGAATAATCGCGGTAACGGTATCCAGCCAGTTTTTCCATAATAATGTTCCGTCCGGGTTGAACTGTTTCCACATCAGTCCCTGCGTGAATCCTGAAATATACATAGGCACGGCATAGAAGATAATTCCTAATGTTCCCAGCCAGAAGTGCCAGTTGGCCAGTTTTTTAGACCAAAGAGACGTTCTCCACATGATCGGAACCAGATAATATACTACTCCGAATGCCATGAAACCATTCCATCCAAGAGCTCCTAAATGTACGTGACCAATAACCCAGTCGGTATAGTGACCAATTTTATTTAATGATTTTGTTGCCAATAAAGGCCCTTCAAAAGTAGCCATACCATAACAGGTAATAGCAACTACAAAGAATTTCAGAATTGGATTTTCTCTTACTTTATCCCATGCACCTCTCAGAGTAAGAAGGCCATTCAGCATTCCTCCCCATGACGGTGCAATAAGCATGATAGAGAATCCTGTTCCTACAGCCTGAGCCCAGGCAGGTAAAGCTGTATATTGCAGGTGGTGAGGCCCGGCCCAAAGGTATACAAAGATCAGCGACCAGAAGTGAATAATGGATAGCTTGTATGAGAATACCGGTCGTTGTGCTGCTTTTGGCATAAAGTAATACATCAGACCTAATACAGGGGTAGTTAATACAAATGCTACTGCATTGTGCCCATACCACCATTGTACTAATGCATCTTTTACACCTGCATATACAGAATAAGATTTCCAGCTTGTGAAAGATAGCGGAACTTCAAGGTTATTGAAGATATGGAGCATTGCTACAGCAATCCAGGTTGCCAGATAGAACCAGATGGCTACATACAAATGTCTCACTCTTCTCTTGGCAATAGTTCCGAACATATTGATCCCGAAAACGATCCATGAGAATGCAATTAAAATATCAATAGGCCATTCATGTTCAGCATATTCTTTAGAAGTGTTGATTCCCATAAGGAAAGTAATCACTACACTAACGATCATCAGCTGCCATGACCAGAAATGGATCCATGAAAGCGTATCACTATACATTCTGGTTTTAAGAAGTCTTTGCATACTGTAGTAAGCACCACAGAAAAAGGAATTACATACGAAAGCAAAAATTACAGCACTTGTATGAAGCATTCTGATTCTTCCGAAGCCCATCGCTCCCTGAGTATTGATCAGTCCCTGAATATTGCCCGAAGCTAAGCTTTTAATAGTTGTATCATCCGTACCGAATAAAAATTCAGGTAATTCAGGATAAAACAGCATCAATGCAGCTGTAAGCCCCAGCAGAAATCCGACAAGTCCGAATGCGATAGTCGCATAAAGGAATGCTCTGACAATATTATTGTCATAATTAAATTTTTGCGTCTCCATAAATTCCAATAGTGTTTACCGAAGTGATATTTTCTCTGAAAAAAGGCTTATTTTTGACTCTTTTCTATGTTGAAAATAAATATCATGTAACGTGTATAATGTTTTGCCAAAGGTATTTATTAACTTTGTTAGAGGCTATTAGATAATCTTCTAAAATATACCGAAAACTACTAAAACAAAAAGGATGAAAGTATGTGGACAAAATATCAGAAAAATTCGCAGGAGTAAAGACTTTACCCAGGAATACATGGCTTTTGAAATGGGAATTTCCCAGAAAGCTTATTCCGATATTGAGAATTCCAAGGTAAAGATCAACCTGGAGATACTGAATAAAATATCAACTATTTTAGACATCAAGCCATCCGATATCTGCAGCATTTCGCATAAATGTGGAATAGATGCGTATGAAGATAAATATCAGGACCTTTTGGAATACATGAAAAAGAATAATATTTCTATTCCGAAAGAGTTTTTGTAAACTTCAATTCTCTGCTCTTACCCAGCTATAAGTTATCATAAAATAATGATCTCCTTCATTCATTGATGGAGATCATATTTTTTTGTGCCAAAAAACAGACAATACCCTGTAAACTTTACCCATACTGTAAAAAGAAAATAGGCTTCGTCTGTTAGGGGAACCGGAATTGTCAATTTGCCCCATGGAATGTGAATTTCTCTGAAAAGTTTTTATATATTTAGCGACCGAATAATTCATTCAATGAGCAACGAAAATAAAACAGGAGAAAAGGAGACTTTAGTTAGAGGATTAACAAATCGACATATACAATTAATTGCCCTTGGAGGTGCCATAGGAACCGGGCTGTTTCTGGGAATCGGGCCGGCTGCAGTACTGGCAGGACCTTCAGTAATTTTAGGCTATGCTTTAGCCGGAATTATTGCCTTTTTTATTATGCGTCAGCTTGGTGAAATGGTTGTTCAGGAACCCGTATCAGGAAGTTTTAGCCACTTTGCCTACAAATATTGGGGAAATTTCCCAGGATTTGCTTCCGGATGGAACTATTGGATTCTCTATATCCTGGTAAGTATGGCCGAGCTCACGGCAATAGGGCATTATATTCACTTTTGGTGGCCGGAAATACCGCTCTGGGTTTCCAGTTTATTCTTTTTTATTGTGATCAATGCGCTTAATCTCGCTTCCGTAAAGGTGTACGGAGAAACAGAGTTCTGGTTTTCCATCATCAAAGTCGTAGCTATTATTGCCATGATTATCTTCGGAGTATACCTTTTGATAAGCGGTACAGGAGGAGAAAAAGCAACCATTACCAATTTATGGAACGATGGCGGATTCTTTCCGAAAGGATTATTTAATAAAACAGAAAACGGATATTCAGGATTATTTGCTGCAATGGCCATGATCATGTTCTCTTTCGGTGGATTGGAACTTATCGGAATTACTGCAGCAGAAGCTAAAAATCCAGAGAAAACCATTCCACAGGCTACCAACCAGGTAATCTATAGAATCCTTATTTTTTATGTAGGAGCTTTGGTGATTTTATTTTCATTAAGTCCCTGGAGAGATATTACAGAAGGATCCAGCCCGTTTGTGATGGTGTTTCAAAATCTAAATGGTCTTGAATTCAGTATCTTTGGTAAGGTAATTCAGTTCAATACATTGATTGCAAATGTTCTTAATCTGATTGTTTTAACAGCAGCTTTATCAGTATATAACAGTAGTGTTTACAGTAACAGCAGAATGCTTTTCGGATTGGCTCAGCAGGGAAATGCTCCGAAATTCCTGAAAAAACTGAATAAAAACTCTGTTCCTATCAACGCTATTCTTATTTCATCATGCTTTGCCGGGATATGTATTATCATTAATAAACTAGTGCCGGAAAAAGCTTTTGAATACTTAATGGCTTTAGTAGTATCTACTTTGATCATCAACTGGCTGATGATATGCTACACCCATTTAAAATTTAAAAAATCAATCAATGCATCAGGAATTCTTTCAAAATTCCCATCTATATTTTATCCAATATCCAATTATATCTGTATTGCCTTTTTGGTTCTTATATTAGGATTGATGAGTATTACAGGAATGGAAATTCAGGTTATTCTGATCCCGGTATGGATTGGCTTTTTGTTTGTCATGTACAAATTGTACAAACCGAAGTAATAATATAAAACAGATTTAAACATGTTTTAAGAAGGTGAAAATTATTTAGTTTTCACCTTTTTGTTTTTTTGGGGGAACAATTCACACAATCTGGTATGTTCTACGGTTATTTTTTTGTACATTAGTAAGAGGTTATATTTCAAATTCAGGTGAAATTTTAATCTGTTTGAAATACCTGCGGACAAGCCGAACCCGTTTCAAAAAGTAGGCAGAACTAAAAAAGACACCTATGGCTAATTTATTTCAAACTCTTACCAACACTGTAAAACATTGGTACATTCCATTAATCTTCGGAATTCTTTTCCTGATCTGTGGTTTTTATGTATTCAGTGTACCGCTTGCAACCTATGTTACACTTTCTATTTTCTTTAGTGTTTCATTCTTATTTTCAGGAATTACTGAAATATTCTTTTCCTTACAGAACAGTAAATCCTTACAGGGCTGGGGCTGGTTTCTGGTAAGTGGATTATTAACGACTGCAATAGGAGTTTATCTTATCGCAAATCCTCAGATTTCAATGACAGTACTTCCGTTTGTCATAGGATTTACTTTGCTTTTCCGTTCCTTTCAGCTATTGGGTTTTGCATTTGACCTGAAGAGTATGAGAATAATGAGCTGGGGAAATGTAGCCCTTGCAAGCGTTGGAGGAATTATCTTTTCCCTGCTGCTGATATTTAATCCTGTGTTTACAGGATTTTCATTAGTTACCCTTACAGGTGTTTCTTTTATTTTTATGGGAATAGCTTCCATTATGCTGGCTCTGGATTTAAGAAAAATCAAAAAGATTCCAGGGAAAATAAGCCAGGAATTAAGAGACAGAATCAAATCTATACAGGAAGAGATTGATGATCTTAAAAGATAAATAAGTGTAGTATTCACCAATATAAAAGGCCTTTTGAAAGGTCTTTTTTTTATTTTTAAAATGATAAAACTGAATTCACATTATTCCCGTTCCAGATATAAATAAGATTAAAAGGATCAGCCAGATAAAATACATCATCAACGAGAAATTTATACTCATGTCTGCCTTTCGGGACTTCAACCTCCGCGTACCAGTATCCTTTTTGCTTTTCAAGAACAATTGGTTCTTTTAACCATTGGGTAAAACTTCCGATAAGTTTTACATTATGAGCACCAGGCCAGGCATTGATTTTAAAAATAACCTTTCTGGAATTTCTTTTTCCATACAAATTCGCCAGATAATCATCCGGAGAATCCTTAAGTACAGAGCGAAAGTATTTCTGTGATTGTATAGAATCCCCTTTATATTGATAAGCGATGGCAAGCCAGTCATTAATCAGTATGCTTTTACCCGTTCTCTTTTTCAGGGTTTCAATAAATGTGATGGCATCATCGGTTTTATCTGTTCGGAGAAGATCTGCTCCAAAATAAATAGCATCATTATTTTTTAAATTATAAACCTCCGATGAATTTTTAAATAAAGAATTGTAAAGCCGAATAGTTTCGTCCATTCCTTTATTCTGATAAATGGAACTTAAAAAGGTTCTGATATTTTTTGGAAAATATTCCGTAATGTCTGAAGAGTGTTTTCCTTTTTTCAGCTCTTTAGCCAATTTGAATCTGACAGGCGTGGTAAAATCTCCCTTTAAATAAAGCATCATTTCCTGCTTTTTCAGATTAATGGTCATTGAGTAGTTGGTTGTAACGTCTCCAGGTTCTCTTTGTGCAGTTTCTGCAAGAATATGGGTAATATTCTTTTCAGTAAAAGAATGAAACTGGGCCAGAAGATCTTTGGATGTTTCTCTTCTCCAGCAGGCTTCCTGATGTCCGTTAGCAATGCAGTAATTAGTCAGTGAAAAATTTTGGGTTGTTTTAGTAACAATATAATTACCATGGATGGTAGAGTAATCTCCGAAAGAATCAGCTATGAATAATTGAGCTCCTGAAAGCTTTAATAAATTATAAGGAGCAATAAGTTGAAGAGCTTCTTTTACACTTTTGCATTTTTTCAGAATATCATTTACTACCTCTTGTTCTCTGCTTATTTTGGATAAATTAACGATTACAGGAATATTATCAATTGCGGTATAATCTAAAAAAAGACCGTGTTCATTCATTCCTCCCTGAGGATATTGCCACATGATGTCATTATATCCGTCATGTTTTTCAGACCACAGCATATATCCCCATGATTTTTCTTCTCTGGGAATATACCAGAATCTGTATTTCATATCAGGGCTCTCATCCTCATTATTGCCTATCCATACATTTTTACCGTCATTGGCTAAAAAAATAGTACAGGCATTTAATGGAATGAAAGTGCCTACTATCAAAAGGCAGATATATATTATTTTGGTTTTCATTACTTTAAAGATAATTTTTTTTAATAAATGCTTGACAATCTTGTTGTGATTTTTTATAATAAAAGAAGCTGATTACCCATTTAAAAATTTTAGAAAGTAGAATAAAAAACAAAAACCATCCTTAAAAAAGGATGGTTTGTAGACCCACAGGGATTCGAACCCCGACTGACGGTACCAAAAACCGGAGTGCTACCGTTACACTATAGGTCTGCTTTATTTTGGTGTTGCAAATTTATATATTTTTTTCTTATTTACAAATATCTTCTTTCAATTTTCTGCTGTTTACCTAAAAAAAATAGATTTTTAATCAAGTAAGATAAAAACAAAAACCATCCTTAAAGAAGGATGGTTTGTAGACCCACAGGGATTCGAACCCCGAATGACGGTACCAAAAACCGGAGTGTTACCGTTACACTATAGGTCTGTTTTATTTTGGTGGTGCAAATTTACAGCTTTTTTCTTTACATACAAGAACTTTTTGATTTTTTTTTTAAATTTACTGTGGATTTTATTTACGGAAAATATGCTGATAGACTTCAATAATCTCAATATTAATAAATTATCATTCCATACGGAGTTTGAAAAAAAAGTGAAAATTTTTCTGAAAGAATGGTTTTCAGAAAAAAGTGGAGTGAATGTCCAGACTTCAGGCTCTACAGGAGTGCCAAAAATCTTTGAAATCGAAAAAAAGAAAATGATCAATTCAGCGGTGATGACATGTGACTTTTTGGGATTAAAAAAAAGAGATACTGCATTACTCTGCCTGCCTGTAGAATATATCTCGGGAAAAATGATGATTGTGCGATCTATAGAAAGAGGATTGAAGTTAAGAATTGCCGAACCTTCCCTAAAACCTGTTGAAAACTTGAATGAAGAAATAGATTTTTGTGCGATGACTCCACTTCAGGTAGAAAATTCACTGGAAAAACTTCACCTGATTAAAAATCTGATCATTGGTGGTGCCGCCGTTTCAGAAAGTCTGAAAAATAAAATTCTACAGATGAACCTTAGTTCTTCAACCCGTATTTTTGAAACCTATGGAATGTCTGAAACCCTTTCCCATATTGGTTTAAAACAACTGATGCCGGAACAGGAAGACTATTTCACGGTTTTTGAAAATGTATCCATCTCTTTAGATGCAAGGGAATGTCTGAAAATCTATGCACCGAATTTAAATGCTGAAGAATTACAAACTAATGATTTAGTTGATATTAGGAATGGAAAACAATTTAAATTTCTAGGAAGAATTGATAACGTGATTAACTCAGGAGGAGCAAAAATTTTTCCGGAAATTCTTGAAGCTTTGATAAAAAAAGAAATTCCGAATGAAGCTGTATTTATTGGCTTGCCGGATGAAAGTTTGGGTCAGAAATTGATATTGATTATAGAAGGGAATGAATCAGATGAAATGATAAAGAAAATTTCAGAAATACCGTTTGAAAAGAATTTTCACAAACCAAAAGAAATTATTTTTATCAGTGAAATTCCGCGCACACCCAACGGGAAAGTAAACAGATTAGAACTATATAAAAGTTTAAATGTAAATTTATAGTCTTGGCTCTTGATTCTAGTATCTCAAAATCTTAAAAAAATGAAAAACTTTTCAAAAGAACTCAGTTTCAAAACTTCCCGCAGCAGTGGGGCAGGAGGGCAGAATGTCAACAAAGTAGAGACTGCTGTTACCGTACTTTGGAAAGTAGATTCATCTGAGTTTTTCAATGATGATGAAAAAATATTGATTCAGGATAAATTGAAAAACAAAATCAATGCAGAAGGCTTTTTATTCCTTACCGTTTCTGAAAGCAGAACTCAGCTGATGAATAAAAATAAAGCCATTGAAAAAATAATTGAAATTGTAAATAAAGCTCTTATCATTCCGAAGAAAAGAACAGCAACAAAACCTTCAAGAGCTCAGAAACAAAAAAGACTTGATGGTAAGAAAAAGCTTTCCGATAAAAAAGAGAACAGGCGCTTCAAATTTTAGCTTGTTTCTCCCGGAGAAAATTTTAATTTTGCCGGAAACTTTAAAACCATGATAAAAAAACTAATTCTATTGGGAACTATTTCGAGTTCTTTACTTTCTTTTGCACAGGAAAAAATAACTATCATACCGGCTGTAGGATATGCATGGAGAGTAGCTAAAACAGCACCTGGGCTTTCCATGGCGGAAAAAAATTACGTTAAAGGGTTGAAAAACGGAATTCATTTTGAAATTGCGGCTTATTATAATGTGAAAGATATTGGGATTGGTGCTAAATTTTCCAATTATAATGCTTCCAGCAGCGCTGTATTGAGCGGATACAATATGAATGGACAGACGGTTACAGCTTCTATAAGTACTAAAGATAATATTACATTCTTTGGACCTTCCGTTATGTTCTCCAATTATACCAAACCTACAAACCACAAAATTGTTGCTGATGTATCTCTTGGAGTGATTACCTATACTACAAAAACTGAAGCTGTAAAAGGTACAGGTTCAAATCTTGGTCTGGAACTGGGGGCAGCCTATCAATATGCAGTTTCGAAAAACTTTATGATAGGTCCGAAGTTGGGAATTACTGCAGGAACCTTGAGCAAAATGAAAGTTAATGGACAGACCGTTGATCTTGGTGATGACCAGAAAGAAGGTCTTACAAGAGTTTCTTTAAGTGCAGCTGCTACATTCCGTTTTTAAATGCTATATTTGTAAGGATTACAAATAATCTCATAATAATGGCAGCAACAATCTCTTTATCAGCAGAACGCAGACAATCAGGATTGTTGCTGTCATTACTTTATCTACACACAGATTCTTTTCTGAAAAGTTCTAAGGACTTTATCAATTAAGCCCTGTCAGGATCCAAGACAGGGACTCATTTCGGATTTTATTTATTGCTTTTTTGCGGTTTTCTATAGAAGAAGGCTGTTGTATGCCTGGATTCTACATTGGATCGTTAGGGAATAACTGCATTTTAATTTAAAAAAAAATTGAAGAAAATGTCCAATCATATTATTGTAACCACCGGAATTTATGATGCTATAAAAGATACACTCAGAAGGAAAAAAGTGAGCATCGGAGAAGAAAAAAGACTTACAGAAGAACTTAGAAATGCAAAACAGGTATTGAGAAGAGATCTGCCTGCTGATATCGTAACCGTTGAAAGGAAGGTGACTTTGAAAGACCATACCTTAGATTTTGAACACGAATATATTTTTGTGCCGTCTACCAAAGCAAAGCTTAAAAAGAATAAACATTCCATACTATCGGATATTGCCCTTGCAGTAGTGGGATATAAAGTAGGAGATGTTATCAACTGGCCTTTCAGAGACGGAGAAAGAAAAATTGAGATCCTGAAAGTGGAAGCCTGGGAAGGATAAATAGATATTGAATATTATTAAGTTGAATTATAATAAAAGCGTGGCTTATTTAGCTGCGCTTTTTATTTTATTAGCTCAACTATTTTTGGAAACGCAAAGACGCAAGATTTTCATATACTAAATGCTTTAAGATGCAAGGATTTTATCTCCGATAAAATTTTGTGCTGTTGATTGCTTTATACACAACCCTTGCTGAAAAACTTACATTGAGCGAAGTCGAAATGTTCTTGTGCCTTAAAAATATCCACAATATTTGGGAACTTTTTGCGTCTTTGCGTTTCCCAACAAAATAACTTTAGCATTTAACAAATGATAAAAAAAGACTCCTCTATCACACTTTCTTCAAGTGCTTTGACTGCATTCCGTTTTTAAGTTTTATCTTTGCAAAAATTAAAAAAATGAGCAAACCGATAACTGAATTCATAGAAAAGTATTACCTGCACTTCAACGCAGCTGCATTGGTGGATGCTTCTAAAGGATATGTTGCACATCTTAAAGATGGCGGAAAAATGATGATTACTTTGGCAGGAGCAATGTCTACTGCTGAATTAGGGAAGATTCTTGCTGAAATGATCCGTCAGGGAAAAGTAGATTTTATTTCTTGTACAGGTGCCAACCTTGAAGAAGATTTAATGAACCTTGTAGCACACTCTCACTATGAAAGAGTTCCTCATTACAGAGATTTGACTGCTCAGGACGAGTGGGATCTTTTAGAAAGAGGTTTAAACAGAGTTACAGATACTTGTATCCCTGAAGAAGAAGCTTTCAGAAGATTGCAAAAACATATCGTTGAGATCTGGAAAGATGCTGAAGCTAAAGGAGAAAGATATTTCCCGCACGAATTCATGTACAAAATGATCCTTTCAGGAGTATTGGAGCAGTATTATGAAATTCCTAGAGAAAACTCTTGGATGATTGCTGCTGCGGAAGCTAATCTGCCAATCGTAGTTCCGGGATGGGAAGATTCTACAATGGGTAATATCTTCGCTTCATACTGTATCAAAGGAGAGCTTACAGCTACTACAATGAAATCGGGAATTGAGTATATGACTTATTTGGCTGACTGGTATACTAAAAATTCAGGAAGTAAAGGAGTTGGATTCTTCCAGATTGGTGGTGGTATCGCAGGAGATTTCCCTATCTGTGTTGTGCCAATGTTGTATCAGGATATGGAAATGCATGACATTCCTTTCTGGTCTTATTTCTGCCAGATTTCTGATTCTACAACATCTTACGGTTCATATTCAGGAGCAGTTCCGAATGAAAAAATCACTTGGGGTAAACTTGATATCACTACACCGAAATTTATCGTTGAAAGTGATGCAACCATCTGTGCACCATTGATGTTCTCTTATATCTTAGAAAACGCTTAAGAATAAAATTCTCACCAGAGATTACAATACGGCGCTTCAATTCATTTGAAGCGCTTTTTATTTGCTAGATTTGGAAATAGATATGTTATGAAAACTAAACTCTTTAAACCATTAAGAAAAAATGAAGAGAGTAAGAATTAAGTTTCATCTTTGATGAATAATAAAAGCAGGCAGCTGAAAAATAGCTTTAGCTATTCTCTTAATATTCTTAAAAACTTAAATGTGCTTAATGGTTTAAATAAATAATGATATACAATTTTTATTTCAGATAATATCCTTGCGTCTTTGCGTTTCCAAAAAATCTCCACAAGCATCTGTGAAAATCTGTGTCATCTGTGTCATCTGTGGTCAAATAAAAAATCAATCTAAAGAATTTACCAGTACAAAATACCGATACGCAAGAATACCTTTCTCAACCTTCGTCAATTGATTAGGATCCTTCTTACTCAACTTCGGAAGCACCTTTTTATTAACTGCATTCAACAGCCTGAAAAATGATTTTTTCATATCTTTATCTTTTAATGAAACATCATCGAGCTTAAGAGAGTTCAAAAATGATGCAAAAAAAGAAAGCCAGCTAAAAATAACAATTTGATATGGACGAGATTTTCAAACAACAGGTATATGAAGTAGCAAGACTTATTCCCAAAGGAAGAGTTTCTACCTATGGTGCCATAGCAAAAGCAGTTGGCTATCCTAACCATTCAAGGCATGTAGGAAAAGCGATGGGAGGATGCCCGAAAGATGTTCCTGCTCACCGTGTCATATCAAGCTCAGGAGTTTTATCTGTTCCGGAATTTCAGCCTAAGCTGGAAAAAGAAGGAATTGTTGTGGAAAATCTTAGAATAAAAAATTTCAAAAAGCTGTTTTGGGATCCGTTGGAGGAATTGTAAATTTCAAGGGACTTAAATAAAAGAATTTTTTAACGCAAAGTTTTTATTTGTTTTCTTTAATATTTTAAGGGGGCAAAGTCGAAATCAATTCCATTGATTTTTCAAGCGAATGCATTATCACACAAAGCTTCATCAGCTACAAAGTCAGAACTCTTTGCTTCCTGAAATAAAACCTTAGAATCATTCATTCTTTGCGTCAAAAAATACATTTTGTTTTAAAATTATTTTACAAAAAAAATGTAACTCCATAATTTAATATGAGTGACACTAATATTTTAAAAGTTTTAAACCGTATTATTTTCCTCCTTTTGGGAGACTTTTCAGTTCTTGTTTAAGCCTTATATTTTCTTCTTTTAATAAAGTAATATAGTTTTGTAAATTCTCAATAATAGCTCCTGGAATATTATCATAATTATTCTGGTTACTGATTACTCCTGCAGAAGAAGATCTGTCATTAAAGACAGGATGATCATTATTAACAACTACTGTTGGTTCCTCCTCCTCATAAATGTCTTCAATCGGTACATCCAGGAAACGGGCAAGTTTGTCCCATTCATCTTTTACAATCCTTACATCACCGCTTTCTTTTCTGCTGTAATTGGATACATCCGTTGCGATAAAGTCAGCTACCTGTTGTTGAGTATAGCCTTTTTGCTTTCTGATGACGCGTAATTTTTCTTTTTGCATGACCTACATTTTATACAAAAATGGCAAAAAAGCATAATCTATACAATAGAAAACAGAAAAAATATAGAGCAAGACAATGAAAGCGAATAGAAAATGCAGAAAAGCTTTATAATATGAATCTTATTTATGTTAATTGATGATGATTTTTAAGATGGTTTTTGTCTTGTTGGAAAAACGCAAAGGCGCAAGGATTTCTATTTTTATACTGTTTGAAGACGCAGGAAAATCGAAGATTTTCAGGAAGAATAATAGATCATGACTTAGCAGGATACAATTTTATCGAAGATAAAATCCTTGCGCCTTAAAACATAATCTATATAAAAAATAGCGTCTTTGTGTTTTCCAAAAAATTCTCCACAAACATCTGTGGAAATTTAAGATTTTCAAAAAGCTTAAGTACTCTTCTCAGCAGTATGATACTTAATTAATAAAGCCTTAAATGCCCAAGATCTTTTGTGACTTTTGTGGTTAAAAAGATAAAAAAAGACTGCTTCAAAATGAAACAGTCTCTTGTGTATTATTTTTCAAGTTGCTTATAGCTTCTCTGTATAAAATCTGTCAGGTCTTTTCCTTTCAGTAAGTTTTGTGAAAGCTTGGCAAGATCCAAAGCATATTTGATCAGGCTTTCTTTCTCTTCAGCATTCTCAGTTTTTAAAATCTGATTAGAAAGTTCACTGTTGGAGTTTACCACAAGATTGTACATCTCCGGGAAACCTCCCATTCCGAACATTCCACCTCCGCCTGTAGCCTGCATTTCCTTCATTCTTCTCATGAATTCAGGCTGGGTAATGGTAAATGGAACATCATTACTGTCAAGATCTTCAAGCTGAACGGTAAACTTAGAATCCTGAATAGCTTCTTCAACATTCTTTTTCAGAGACTCTTTTTCCGTTTCATTCAGTTTCGAAATTATGGGCTCATCTTTTTTGATCAGGTTATTCACGTGATCAGCATCTACTCTTGCAAAAGAGATATTTTCTTTTGATGTTTCCAGCTTCTGGATAACATGTGGAGTGATAGGTGAGTCTAATAACAGAACTTCATATCCTTTATCTTTTGCAGATTGGATGTAGCTGTGCTGCTCATCAGCATTGGTAGCATATAATACAACCAGTTTATTGTCTTTATCCGTTTGTACAGGCTTGATTTTTTCAACCAATTCATCCCAAAGGAAATACTTTCCGTCTGTTGTAGGATATAGTGTGAATTTGTCTGCTTTTTCAGCAAATTTTTCTTCTGTAACAATTCCGTACTCAATAACGATCTTTATGTCATTCCATTTTTGCTCATAGTCTTCACGGTTTTCGTTGATTAAAGAAGCCATTTTGTCGGCTACTTTTTTCGTGATGTAAGATGAGATCTTCTTCACTGCACCATCAGCCTGAAGGTAAGAACGGGAAACGTTCAATGGAATATCCGGAGAATCTATGACACCTCTCAGAAGCATCAGGAAGTCCGGAACGATACCTTTTACTTCATCTGTTACGAAAACCTGGTTTTGATATAATTGAATTTTATCCTTGTCAATATTCAGGTTGTTGCTCAGTTTCGGGAAGAAAAGAACTCCGGTAAGATTGAAAGGATAATCAACATTCAGGTGAATATTGAATAATGGTTCCTCAAACTGCATAGGATACAGTTCGTGGTAGAACTTCATATAATCTTCGTTGGTCAGTTCATTTGGAGCAATCGTCCACGCTGGTACCGGATTATTGATAATATTGTCTATCTCTTCTGTTTCAGCCACAGCATCTTCAGGCGCGTCTTCCGGTAATGGAAGCGTATGTGTTTTTGTCCCGAATTTAATAGGAACAGGCATGAATTTGTTATACTTTAATAACAATTCGCGGATTTTTCCTTCTTCTAAAAATTCTACAGAATCTTCTGCAATATGAAGGATAATCTCTGTACCTCTGTCTGTTTTGTCAGTAGTTTCTTCAAGAGTGAATTCCGGGCTTCCATCGCAGATCCAACGTACTGCCGGTTCATCTTTATAAGACTTTGTAACAATTTCAACCTTTTCAGCCACCATGAACGCAGAGTAGAATCCAAGACCAAAATGTCCGATAATTCCTGAATCTTTCGCAGAATCTTTATATTTCTCCAAAAACTCTTCAGCCCCTGAAAAAGCAACCTGATTGATGTATTTTTCAACCTCTCCACCAGTCATACCAATACCCTGATCGATAATGCGTAAAGTTTTCTGGTCTTTATCAATTTTAACTTCAAGTTTCGGATTTCCGTATTCCACTTTTGCTTCTCCGATGCTTGTTAAATGCTTTAATTTTAAAGTAGCATCTGTTGCATTGGAGATCAATTCTCTTAAGAATATTTCGTGGTCACTGTAAAGAAATTTTTTAATTAGTGGGAAAATATTTTCCACAGATACATTAATATTTCCTTTAGTCATCATATTTTATATTTTAATTGTTCAAGATACTTCTCAAAAAAAATACCATGCGGAAGAAAGTGACAGAATGGCATTTTTTCAACGTGAAACAGTCTTATCCTATAGATTTGTCAAAGAAATATCTTACTTTTAATTATTAAAAATTTTTTAAAGATGAAGTTGAAATGTACAGTTTTTATTCTGCTCATGGTGACCTGCTGGGTCTATGGACAGAAAAAGCCTTTAGATCATTCTGTTTATGACAGTTGGCAAAATATTGGGGCAAGAAAAATTTCCAATGACGGAAAATGGATTGCCTATTCCGTAGATGCTCAGGAAGGAAATTCTAGCCTTTCTTTATATTCCGTAAAAAATAAAACGACAAAGAAGTTTGCAAGAGGAACAAAAGTAGATTTTACGAATGATTCCAGATTTGCTGTTTTTCAGATCCGTCCGCAGTATAAAGATATAAAAGCGGTAAAAGATAAAAAGCTTAAAAAAAATAAATTAACAAAAGACAGCCTTGCGGTTGTTGATTTTTTTAATAATAAAACGGAGAAAATTCCTAATGTAAAATCTTTTAAAATTCCTGAAAAAGCGGGTTCCTACGTTGCTTATCTTCTGGAAAATACAAAAGATAAATCTTCAGACGATACTTCTGATAAAGAAGATGGGGATGATAATAAGGATGAAGATAAAAATGTAAAACCTTTGCAGCTGGTTGTGCGAAATCTTTTGGACGGGAAAACTACAGAATATGATAATGTAATCCGCTATGAATTCAGCAAAAATGGAAAACAGCTTGTTTTTGTGACTAAAAAACCGGAAGAAAAACCTAAAAAGGATAAAAAAGAAGGGAAGGATTCTGAAGATGAAAAATCTGCAGACAAGAAGGATAGCGACAAATCAAAGCCAAAGAAATTTGCATTTCAAACGGTACAGGTTGTAGATCTTCAAAAAGGGACTGTAACTAATATTTCAGAAATGGAAGGGGATTTTTCACAATTATCTTTTGATGAAGAGGGTAACCAGCTGGCATTTGTAGGAACTTCTTCTGCACAAAATGACCTGGTGAAATTGTATCAGCTGTATTACTTTAATTTTAAAGGAAATAAAAAAGAAACGGTCACCAATGAAAACTCACAGATGAAGAAGAATTGGGTGATTTCTGAAAACCGTTTACCCTTATTCAGTAAAAATGGAAAGCAGCTGTATTTCGGCGTTGCTCCAAAACCTATAGCAAAAGATACTGCGATGATTGCAAATGATCATGCGGTTGTAGATATCTGGAATTATAAAGATGATTATCTGCAAACAGTACAGCTAAAAGAATTGAAAAATGATCTGAAAAAATCTTATGCTGCGGTAATGCAGACGGAAAAACCGGACTTCTTTAGAAATATTGACGCTGAAGACCTGGATACATTACGATTGGTAAACGAAGGAAATGCTGAATTTGCATTGGGTATTACAAGTTTGAATAACCGTATTTCTTCGCAATGGGAAGGTGCAACAAAGAAAACATATTTTCTGATTGATAATAAAACAGGTGAGAGAACGGAAATTATTCAGAATCTGAATGGTTCGGTTGCTGTATCTCCACTTGGGAAATTCGTCGTGATTTTTGACAGAGAAAAAGGAAAATGGCTGAGTTATAATGTGAAAACAAAGCAAATACTGCCTTTAAGCAACGGATTACCTGTTTCCTTTGTGGATGAAGAGTTTGATATGCCAGATTTTCCAAATTCTTATGGCATCGCATCATGGACAAATAATGATGAATCTGTGATTATCAAAGACCGTTTTGATCTTTGGGAATTTTTCCTGAACGGTTCAAAAAAACCAAGAAATATCACTAACGGATTTGGTCGTAAAAATAAAATAACATTTGATACCTACGATCTGGATAAAGATATTAAAAGCTTAAACCGAAAATCTGTCATTTACTTATCAGCATTTGATAATACATCCAAAGCGAATGGGATTTTTAAAACATCTGTTCAGTCGAGTTCTGATCCGGTAAAAATCCAGATGGAAAATGTCTGGGGATATAGAAGTCTTCAAAAAGCGAAAAATGCAGAAGAATATATTGTAGTAAAAGAATCATACATTGATTCTCCGAATATTTTTTCAACATCAGATTTCTCAGAGCAACAAAAGCTGAGTGATACCAATCCACAGCAAAACCATTATAATTGGGGTACAGACGAATTGGTAAACTGGGCAACACCAAAAGGAAATATATCTACAGGAGTTTTATACAAACCGGAAAATTTCGATCCGAATAAAAAATATCCTATGATTGTCTATTTCTATGAAAAACTTTCGGATAATCTGAACCGTTATGTAGCACCGGCTCCAACGCCTTCAAGATTGAATATTTCTTATTTCGTAAGCAACGGATATCTGGTTTTCACTCCTGATATTTCATATACCGATGGTCTTCCCGGAGAATCTGCAATGGAATACATTAATTCCGGTGTTGAAAAATTAAAGCAAAATTCCTGGGTAGATGGTACTAAAATCGGAATTCAGGGACAAAGCTGGGGTGGTTATCAGGTAGCGTATCTTATTGCTCATACCAATATGTATGCAGCAGCATGGAGTGGTGCTCCTGTCGTAAACATGACGTCTGCATATGGCGGAATCCGATGGACATCGGGGATGAACAGGCAATTTCAGTATGAGAAATCGCAGAGTAGATTAGGGAAAAATCTATGGGAAGCCCCAGATCTTTATATTAAAAATTCACCACTTTTTACCATTGATAAAGTACAAACTCCGGTGGTTATTATGAGTAATGATAAAGATGGAGCAGTGCCATGGTATCAGGGAATTGAGATGTTTACTGCGTTGCGCCGTCTCGGAAAACCGGTATGGCTTCTGAATTATAACGGTGATGATCACAACCTTGTAAAACGTCAGAACAGAAAGGATATCCAAATCCGTGAACAGCAGTTTTTTGATTACTATCTTAAAGGTGCTAAAGCTCCGGTCTGGATGACTAAAGGTATCCCGGCCACCCAAAAAGGAAAAGATTGGGGATTTGAGCTGACAGATGATAAACCTAATTAATAAAAAACTCGGCGGAGCCTTTGGCTCCGCCGAGTTTTTTATTTTTCTCAGAAAAATATATCACAAAAGATAAACTGACACAATGGCATTTTTTTTATGATGAGCCTGTTGGACACTTTTATTATATTTACCGCCAATTATAAACAACAGTATGGGAATCTTTGATTTTTTTAAGAAGAAAAATAACAACCAGGAAAATATAAGTACTTTGGTTCAGGAAATGGAAATGCCAGAGGAAAAAGTAATAGAGGAAGTGGTGGAAGAAGTTGTAGAAACAATACCACAAATCCCTTCATCACAAGTAGAAGAACCAAAAGTAAAAAATGATGAGTACGAAAAAATCAGGATTTATAACGATTATATAGTGTATTCTATAGCGCTTCAGTTAAGGGGCGAGTATACACCTATTTCTGCTTTTGAAAAAGAAAATGGTGAGGTAGAAGGCTTTGCGTATATGGTAACGGAAGATGCTTATGCACTTGCTCCACAACAGGCGATCGGGCAAATGGAAGAAAAGTTTGAAAACGAACTTCAGGAGGGTAAGATTAAGTCCTATATGATTTTATATCACTCTCAGTTTGATGATAATGATAATCATAATCCGGCGACAAAAGAGGATGAGTTCAAAGCGATTTCACTTTCCTATCATTTTGAAGGAGCTGATAAGGCAAAAACGGGACTTCCTTATGTTTTCGAAAACCAAAATGTCACTTATAAAGGTTTTGCATCGTTTTCTCACGAAGAAAACAATGAAATCATGAATCATCAGTTGGTGGATGGCAAAGATTATTTTCCGAATACAGAAGGAATTGCTGCTCCTGAGACCACTAACGAAGCAGGAATTATCATAAGAAAATCAAATATTCATAATCTTGTGAATACCTGGAGCGGGGTTTTTGGTCACGAGAATTTCCAGACTAAAGATTACGGTCAATATCTTACCACTGTTTTAATGCAGTCCACGGTTGCAGATCCTGATGGTGAAGATAAAAGCAAAACAGAATTTGAAGATGTAAGATTTAAAACCATTGTTACAGAGGAGCTTAGTACAATAATTCCGGAGGTAAAAACAAATTATACTTTAGATTTTGAAACAAGATCAATCAGAGAGTGGGAAAATGCATTGAACTTACAGGCAATTGTAGCGGGTCCGGCCAGAGATACTTTTGGAGTTTGGTTCTTTGCTACAGATTATGCTGAAAATAGAAATACATACATGACTCAGCCTCATCTGAAGGTAAATATCAGTGGAATTGTTTTTATTCTTGATGTTCAAACAAACACTGATTTACCTGACGGGACTAAAATGAGTGAAGACTTCACAACCTATGCACCAAGCCAGGATCTTCCGAACTATGCATGTTTTGATTTTATTGCTCAGGTTGTAGACTATAAGGAAACAGAATTACTAGAAGATGGTACTGTTAAAGGATATATCCTGAAGTTAAAACTAATTACAAATGAAGAGAATGAAGATTTCTTCACTATCGATGCTTTCGTTAATAAGGAAAACATGAGATTTGAAACTCCAACAAAAGGAATGAAAGTGACTGGTGCACTTCAGCTTCAAGGTAAAATTGCTGAATAATTTTTTTTAAAATATAAAAGCTTAAAAAGAGGTTGACCTATGGACAACCTCTTTTTATTTTGAATCTAAGAAAAGTTTTATTTAAACGCAAAGAATATGTAATTCAAATACTTTTTTTTAGGAAACAATGATGAGCGACTTTAAGTACTAAATAATACATTAGAAAGGATCAATGAAATTGATTCTGCCTTTGCTCCCTTTAAAATGTACAGTTTATAAATAAAAACTTTGTATTTAAAAACGTAACCATTTAAAAAACAAAAAAAGGCAATCCTAAGACTGCCTTTTCTATATTTTCCTGAAAAATTATTTATTTTTCATTTCCTCTTTGATCTTGTTTTCCAATTCCTCGGAAAGATCAGGATTGTCTTTTAATACATCTTTTACAGCATCACGTCCCTGACCAAGTTTAGTCTCTTCATAGCTGAACCAAGAACCGCTTTTCTTCACAATTCCCATATCTACTGCTGTATCAAGGATCTCACCTACTTTAGAAACTCCTTCACCATACATGATATCGAATTCTGCCTGCTTGAAAGGAGGTGCTACTTTGTTTTTCACAATCTTTACTTTCACACGGCTACCGATAGCTTCGTCACCTTGTTTGATAGGTGCACTGGCTTTTCTGATATCAATTCTTACAGAAGCATAGAACTTAAGAGCGTTACCTCCGGTAGTTGTCTCAGGGTTTCCGAACATTACCCCGATCTTTTCTCTCAACTGGTTGATGAAGATCACTGTACATTTCGTTCTTGAAATAGTAGCCGTAAGCTTTCTTAATGCCTGAGACATCAATCTTGCATGAAGACCCATTTTAGAATCTCCCATTTCACCTTCGATCTCAGCTTTTGGTGTAAGAGCTGCAACAGAGTCAATCACAACGATATCAATAGCTCCTGAACGGATAAGGTTATCGGCAATTTCTAAAGCTTGCTCACCATTGTCCGGCTGAGAAATGATCAGGTTCTCCAAATCAATTCCTAATTTAGCAGCATATGTTCTGTCAAAAGCGTGCTCTGCATCAATAAATGCAGCAATACCACCTGCTTTTTGAGCTTCAGCAATAGCATGAAGGGTCAATGTTGTTTTACCTGAAGACTCAGGACCGTATATTTCAATGATTCTTCCTTTTGGATATCCACCTATACCTAATGCGATATCTACTCCTAAAGAACCGGAAGGAATTACTTCTATTGTATTGTCTATAGATTGATCACCTAAAGTCATTACAGTTCCCTTTCCGTATGTTTTATCTAATTTGTCAAGCACTAAAGCGAGTGCTTTTTTCTTATCATCAATGTTACTCATCGCTATTAAAATAATTTCTCAAAAATACATAATTTAAATATCAAAAACTAATATTATTTGTCCCTGAAAACTGTTTTTAGAGTTAAAAAATGATAAAATTTTATAAGTGATATCATTCATAACGAGATAGATGTGGGGTGTGAAGGTATGGGATGTTTTAAAAAAAATAAGTTGATAAAGTGATCATTGTAAGAAAAAGACAAGAGGGTTAAAGCTACTGTTGGTTGGGGGATTTCTGTGAGATGTAGTTTTCACTGCTTATTAAATTAGTCTATTACAACATTTTTTATGTTGATCAGTACGAATGTCTTTTTATCCATTCATATAAAAAATGCTTATCTTAAAACATTGTTTTTAAAGATTATTCTATGAACAGAAAATTAAAACGATTCCTGATCAAATCTTTTGCTGTATTAGCGGTGATGCATCTCGCTTACTTTATCTATGGCTATATAAAGTTTGAAGGTCTGCAAAAAATTGATATTTATACAGAGTTTTACAGATTCAAATTTTATGATGATGTTTCCATTTCTCACTTTTTTGTAACCAGCTTTTTTTTGTTTTTCTTTTTTGTTTTTCTCCTTAGAAATCATTCCCCAAAGAGAAATGAACCTTTAAATATTTGGAGAATGGGCATTATATTGTTATTTATATCCTTTTTATCCCTCACTTTTTTCATCAGTTATAGTTTTGGGTTAAATGCAAAGCTACGAACTGAATTGCCTGAAAAGAATCTTAATAAGGACAAAACGCTACTGAACGTCTTACAGCCTTTTTTATACAACTATACTTCCTACAGTTCCGAAAAGCTATTTAATCCCAAAAATATTTTATACCCCAAACCTTATCCCGTAGTTGAACTGAGGGATACGGTATATTATGAGCCGGGTAATAATAAGGATTATTTCTCAACAGAATCCAGGTATTATAGTATTGATACCTTGAGAATCCTGAGTGCTGATTATAAAAGATTAAGCAATAAATCGAAATCGGTGCTTGATATTCTGGGGCTTGATGCCGAGAAGCTGGGAAAAAGATTAATTTCTAAAAAAGAGATGGGGGACAGTACTGAAATTCTATTTCAAGGAATCGAGGTACATCCTCAATATGATGAGAAAATGTGTATTTTCCTTGAAAATAAAAGCTTGTTTTCTTCATTGCATAATATCCCTGAAAGGAAGCAGGAGTATGAAAATGCCGTCAAAAGATACAATTTGCTTTATAAAGATAATCAGGATTCGCTGCTAAACTCGTTGAAGAGGCTGGATGTTCTTTTAAAAAAATACAATATAGAAACACAGATAATTCCGAAACAGCTAACAAAAGATGTCTTTTATTACAGAGATCATCAGCAGGAGCCTCTGAATGAAATACGAAATACTTATGAAAGAAATAAGTTAAAAGAAAAATTTGAAACCCTTGACAGATTGTTCTACAAACCGAATTATCTTCATCCCTCCATTACAATTATTTTTATAGGGGTTGTCATTGGTGTCTGGATCATCTTACTTTTATTGTACTTGATCTGGAGTGTAAGAAACAGAAAGCTTATTACAGGAAACGTAAAGGAAAAAGAATAAATATAATATTGCCTCTTTTTCAATGAAATGGAGAGGCTTTCAATTTTTATTTTAAATAACTTCCAGCTTTTGATTTCCTTCAAAAATAAAGTTTTTAATGAAAATTTGAATTTTTGGTGATATTCAGATAATCTTCCAGTACTTTCATCTGATCCTTATTTCCTCTTTTTATTCTGGCATCGCGGCTTACGATTCTGTCATAAATCTTGTTGAAAAGTATCTTTGATTTTGGAAACAGACTTTTGTTGGAAACTTCCGGGATCTGCAGTCTTTTGCAGACTTCATCATCCAGCAGAAACCAGGTACAGCAGACGTGGAGATATTTTAAATTTTTCCTTTGAAACTCAAATTTTAAAATAGGATTTTCCAAAGATTCATTCAGCAGAGAGTGGGCAAGGAGTACAGAATCTTTATCGGAAGGAGGCTGAACAGATGTCCATAAATAAAAATATTCAGTAGCTTGCTTTTTGTTGTCAGGGAGAAGCTGTTCCGGAATGCCTAAAAGATAGCCTACATATTTCCACAGATGAAAAATTCCCTGTTCTTCTTCAATGGAAAAACTATTTCCCAATTTTTGAAGACTGTGAAGAAAGACAAGACTAAAACCAATATACGTTGCCATCATATCCCAGGAATTGATTGGCTCACCCCAGTTTTCGGTATCCCAGTCTTTATAATGTTTTTTTATGGAAAGTCTCGCATAGGAATGGATCAAACGGGTTTTTATAGCAAATTCATACCCTTTTGCATGAACTTCCAGCGCATTGTATCGGGTAGCATTTACCCAGAAATCCAATGTTTCCGAAAGACGTTTTACCGCACCCTTTTTTAATGCTTCTGTGACAATAAGGGGTTTGTTGAGGTAAGCGTAGTCGTAACCGCCGATCAGACAATAATCCCTCAACGAGATCAGAGAGTCTAGATTGCTTCTCATGCAGAGTTCAGCACCGCTTTTCAGTAAATTGTAATCAAGCCATTCCGGGACTTTTTGAGTTTGGGTGAAAAGCTTTTTTACACTTTCAGGAACAGAATCTGTTTCCGAAACTCCATTTCTGATGTATTGCTCAATTTCTCTGGATGCCTCATGAAATTTTTTAGTAAAATACACATCTCTTACAACCTCATCACCGACCTCATCAACATGATGAAAAAAAGGAGCGAATTTCTCGAATTTTTCAAAACTCACTTCTGCTCCGGAAAACTCAATAAGCAGTTTTCCGTTCCCACTTTCCCAGAAATCTCTGAAATGAGGAGCATCTTTATATCGTGGTTGTATCATGTTCATTCCTTTACCTATAAAAGTACAAGTTTTATGCTGAAGTTTTATGGTGAGATTTGTCAGGCTTCGATAAAGATTTTAGAGATATCCCCATTCAAAAGTTTTCTTGATGAGTTCGGAGCTGTTTCTGCAATCAGATTTTCTTAAAATATTTTTTCTGTGGGTACGCACGGTTTCTTCTGAAATATTCAGCAGATAGGATATTTCTCCTGTGGAATTACCTTTTGCGATACAGTTGATAATCTCGACCTCTCTTTTAGTGAAAATGACTGGAGTAGATTCATGAGGCTTACCATGTTCCATCCATTGCATCTGGTGAAAATCTTCCCGTCCGTTGATTCCGCAGACTAATACAACATAAGAATTTTGATGAGTGATATGTTCAATATTGGTATGAATATTAACAGCCTGCAAAAGCCTGCCGTTTTCATCTTTATAAGTGTGTAAAGCCTGATGATGAAACAGTTCATAATTGCCTTTTGAGGTTCTCATTCTGAAACAGTAGCTGGTTTTCAGTTCCTGCTGATAATCAAAACCGTCTATTTCTTTTATTTTTTCTATAGAAATTCTTTCTGCTTCCATTACAAATTCCAGATCATCGGGATGGATGAGGTCTATAATTTCTTTCAGATGTACAGGATATTTATTGAGGCCATGTATTGCTAAAATATCTTCATCGTGATTACAAGTGATGGTGCTGTCTGCAAAATTGATTACATAATAGTAGAATTTTCCGGGAGCAAAAATTTGTCCGATTATGTTTTCAATGGAGGGAACGGGTAGTATTCTGTTGCTATTCTGTAAAATTTCAGGATAGTCATTCCAGACCTTAATGAGAGGATGAGGCCTTTTTGCATGAGTTAAGTGTTTTTTCTTCATTGGTTAATGTTTTCTTAAAAATAATAAAATTATGTTAAATAAAATCACCCTTTTGTGGTATTTCGTGTGGTAGTAAAGTATTGTAGTTTTAAATAAAAACTAATGACCATTTCAAAAAACTTTAATCTGAAAAATAAATAGCCATGAAAACAAAAATTTATCTTTTTCTTGTTGTTATCTACCCACTTTTATTTTGGGGACAAAAACAAAATGAAATTCAACCGGTAGCTAAAGAAAAATTACCAAAGGTATATATAGCTCCTAAGACTGAATTTGTTACATATGATCTTAAGAAAGGAAAGTATAAAAAAGATACTGTAAAAAAGAAGTCAAGTATGTATATTGATTCAACACAGCATATTATTTACGATTTTCAAATAGGAGACTATTCGAAAGATATTCATAAAATAAGAGCACATACACCTGTTGTTTTTAAAATAAAGAATGTTAACCCATTTGTTTATAAGATAACAATTACCCCAAAAGATTCTATAGTTGGCGAATCTAAATTTGATAAAGAATTTATGAATTTTTTTACTGAAAAAGAATTACAAAAAGGTGAAGACAAACTTTCTCAGGAACAGACTGATGCTAGCAATAATGCTCCTAAGCAGGCAGAGGTAATTGTAAATAATGATTTGAAAGGTAATTCTACCGAGAAAAAAGAAAATGGAAAGGCAATTTCTGCAATCGGACAAAATCAGATATTAAATCAAGAAAATCAGAAATCAAAAAACGCTATGGTAATGGCTTTAAGTCAATTAGATTCTTTTGGAATCGATATACTGCGTAAAAATAAAATATCAGTTGCAGAAAGAATTCTAGAAGTAAAGAAAAGTAATGATACCGTTTCTGTAGAGCGTTTAGGGAAGTTAGTTTCTGTATACAACGAAAATAAAAGCAAAATTGAGGATAATAATTCCAAAATAAAAAGTAATGAAGGTCTTATTAATGAAAAGACTAAAGAGTACCAAATTTTATTAGAAGATTTCAACAAAAAATATAAAAATTTTATTGGTGATTGTCGCTACATTTTCGGGTTATTACGTATTACAAAAAAGGTAAATACGATTTCGGAAATACCTGATCTTGATTCGTTAAAATATATAAGAGATTATCAAGCACAAATACAAGCAAGTTCAAAAGAATTATTATCTGGAATAATGCAAATTGATGAATATAAAAAAAGTTTTTCGGAGTTGAGTGATGCATATGTGAAACTAGTAACCATGAATAATTTGGATCTTATTATGGAAAAAAGTGGTATAGATAAAATTCTTTCTTATCCAAAATTTCAGAAAGAAAAGGCAGATCAGCTTAATATGTGGTTTGTGAAATATCATTCTGATGAAGTTATAAAGCAAGCATTTTCAATAACAACTCAATTAGAAAATTTAGAAAACTATACTGTAAAGTCAGAGCCTTTTCAGCCCGAGAATGATATGGTTGAATTTAAGATTAATATTGAACCTCGAGATAAGACTAAACCTCCCAAAAATGATAAATCAAGAAAGTTCACATATAGACAACCAATTTATGGTGGAACCCGTGTAGATTTTAGTTTGGGATTAGCAGCTGCCTATTACGGAAATGTTTCTCGTTATGAAATAGGTCTTGATAATAAACTTACAACTTATGAAAAGAAGTTTGTTTCTTCGTCACTTGTTGGGATGGTTACCATGAGTTATAGAAGAACGGGTTATATAGCCTATGGAGGAAGTGCAGGAATGGGTTTAGATGTTGTTGGTGGTAAAATACAAATATCAAATTTTTTCATTGGACCAACAATGTTGATTGGTAAAAAAGATAGGATATTTTTCACTTTGGGTGCATCATTAAAAAATGTAAGAGAATTGAAAGATGGTTATTTAGGTCTTCAAGTGCCTGCAGCCGATGATTTAACATCTTATTCTAGAGATAAATATAGAGTGGGTATATTTGCATCACTCACCTACAGTCTTACAAGGGATGCAAGAGCATTAATAAAAAATCTGCGATAGCTAAATACTATAATATAAAACCTTCCCATCGGGAAGGTTTTATATTACTAATTACTTATCGCTCATTACTTATTATAAAGAAGCAGCGTGTACAAGCATATCTACTAACTTGTTAGAGTAACCCATTTCGTTGTCATACCAAGAAACAAGTTTCACGAAGTTTGGAGAAAGCATGATACCAGCATCTTTGTCGAAGATAGAAGTTCTCTTATCTCCTACGAAGTCCTGAGATACTACTGCATCTTCAGTATATCCAAGGATCCCTTTCAATTCACCTTCAGAAGCAGCTTTGATTACTGAACAGATGTCTTCATAAGAAGCAGCTTTTTCAATTCTCACTGTTAAATCTACTACAGAAACGTCAACAGTTGGTACTCTGAAAGACATACCTGTTAATTTTCCGTTTAGTGAAGGAATTACTTTTCCTACTGCTTTAGCAGCACCTGTAGAAGAAGGGATGATGTTGTTTAGTGCAGCTCTACCACCTCTCCAGTCTTTTACTGAAGGGCCGTCAACAGTTTTCTGAGTAGCTGTTGTAGCATGTACAGTTGTCATTAAACCTTCTACGATTCCGAAGTTATCGTGGATCACTTTAGCTAAAGGAGCTAAACAGTTTGTAGTACAAGAAGCGTTTGATAAAATTTTGATATCATCAGTAAGTTCCTTGTGGTTTACACCCATTACGAACATTGGAGTATCATCTTTAGAAGGAGCAGAAAGGATTACTTTCTTTGCACCTGCATTGATGTGAGCCTGAGCAGTATCTTTAGATAAGAAAAGACCTGTAGATTCTACGATATAGTCAGCACCAATTTCATTCCACTTTAGGTTGTTAGGATCTCTTTCAGCAGTTACTCTGATTCTTTTCCCGTTTACTACAAGATCATTTCCTTCTACAGAAACTTCACCTGGGAAAATACCGTGTACAGAGTCATATTTTAACATGTAAGCCATGTATTCTGCATTAATAAGGTCATTGATTCCTACAACTTCAATGTTGTCTCTTTCAGTCATTGCTCTGAAAACAAGACGTCCAATTCTACCAAAACCGTTGATACCTACTTTAATTGTTGACATAATAGTTTGTTTTTATTAGATTATAAAAATAATTAGATTGCTAAAATTTTTGAAATCAGTAAAAGATCTTCATTGATTTCGTTATGTTTTTTAATGGCTTCTTCAATAGGCGTATACGTCAGATCGTTGGAACGCATTCCTGCCATTACATTGCTTTGTCCTTCCATTAATCCTGTTACAGCACCATAGCCTAATCTGCTTGCCAAAACTCTGTCTGCACAGCTTGGAGAACCTCCTCTTTGCATGTGTCCCAAAATTGCTACACGAATGTCATAATCAGGGAATGTCTGTTTTGTTTTTTCGGCAAGTTCATACACATTGGCTAGTTTTTCACCTTCTGCAACCACCACAATGCTTGATGCTTTTCCTGTTTTTTCTGCATCTCTGAATTTCGCGAAAAGTTCATCAATACTGTCTTTTTTCTCAGGAATTAAAATATCTAAAGCTCCCGTTGCCAATCCACTGTTTAACGCGATAAAACCAGCATCACGCCCCATAACTTCTACAAAGAAAACTCTGTTGTGAGAAGTTGCAGTATCACGGATTTTATCAATGGCATCCATGGCAGTATTCAAAGCAGTGTCGTATCCGATGGTATTATCTGTTCCGAAAATATCGTTGTCGATCGTTCCCGGGATACCGATTACTCTGATTCCGAATTCTTCATTAAAGATTTTTGCACCGGTGAAAGTTCCGTCTCCACCAATACAAACCAATCCGTCTATTCCAAGCTTTACGCAATTGTCATAAGCTTTCTGACGGCCTTCTTTTGTTCTGAATTCAGCGGATCTGGCAGACTTTAGAATTGTTCCACCCTGGTTGATTATATTTTTTACGGAACGGGCTCCCATTTTCAGGAAATCATTATTGATAAGACCGTTGTAGCCTTCTCTCACCCCGTAGCATTCGATATTATAGTAATTGGCGGTTCTTACTACCGCTCTTAACGCCGCATTCATACCCGGAGAGTCACCTCCTGAAGTAAGAACTGCAATTTTTTTTACAGCACTCTCTTTCATCAAGAAAAAAATTTCGAACACAAATTTACAAAAACAAGTTCAGATTATCGTAGTAACTTTCCAATAGTTTTGAATATAAATTATTAAAAGCTTCTGAAGTTTGTAGGTTTAAAAAAATATCGTGCAGTTTTAGTTTCCTGAGCATCGATATCCAGGTCATACCAGGGCGTAAAATAGAGGTTAAAAGGATTGGAGAGTACATGAATAGACTGTGCCGGCGTAAATCCTTCACTCAATAAAAACAATCTTTTCCCTTCCTTATTGCGGCAGACACCGGAAATAAAAACAATATGTCCCGGACTTCCCGGTGTGATCAGAATATCTCCGGTTTTAAGATCTGAATTTTTTGTTACAGGTTTTGTTTCTTTATGTAATGAAATCGTTCCCGCATAATTAAAGATCAGATCCAGATAATTTCTGAAACTCTGATAAGAGTCATCAAAAGCCGCAGTTTTTCTGAAACTGACCGAATTTCCACTGACAAATGCTCTCGTCCCGTTTTTGTAGTCATTCCAGCTGAGAAGATCACCACTGGTAAAATGAAATCTGATCTCATCAAATTTTTTCGATTTATAAAGATATTCAGCCCTCATACGGATTGCCGCATCAGCACATTGCTGCAAGTCTTTATTTCCTGTATCAATATCAAAAACGGCTTCATGAAGATGCTGGGTAGAAATAGGAGTCCCGTCATATTTTAAAATTTGACTGGCATAAGGTTTCAGCTTAAAATTTTCAATAAAATATCCGAAAGAATCCGGTTTTTCTTCACTCCATTCATAGCCTTCAGGAGGAGAAAATCTTTCACGGATGGTATTTTTATCCTTATGGATTTTTAAAGCATTTTCTGCGATTAAATGTTCGTTCTTATCCGGTTCAGGCAGTAAGCGGTCTGATAACTTTTCTTTTGTACAACCTGTGAGAAGCAAAAATCCTGTGATTCCAGTGATAATCTTTTTCATGTGTTTTTAGTGAACACAAATATCATTTTTTTTCGCAGATCTGCCAATATATAATCTGAAAATCTGTTAGTTTAATGGCCTTTTTTCTCCGGAATCAACAATTTTCCCCAATCATTCAATTGCCAGAGGATTTCCACCAGCTTTTCGCCAAGTTCTGTTAAAGTGTATTCAACCCTTGGGGGAAGTTCATTATAAGACTGTTTCGTCAGAATACCGTCTTCTACCATCTCCATCAATTGCTGATTCAAAACTCTTCGGTCCACTTTAGCGATACCGCGCAGAAATTCACTCGGACGTTTTTTTCCTTCATTGATCTGCCACACAATAGGAATTTTCCATTTTCCACTGATGGTATTAACGGCTACTTCCAACGGACAAATTTTATTTTCTTCAGCTCTTTCCTTTGTTTCCATAAAATTGACTTTTTTATCCCTATGGGTGAAAAATATGCGGTATTGCTTTTGTCCGGTTAGTTTCAGACTTTTGTAAAGATAATCATTAAAAACAGCATGTCAGAAAAACGAAAAGGAGCCCGTTCCATTAAAGATATTCCACCGGATATTCTGGAACAGCTGAATCGGGGAGAAATTGAAACCGCCAATCTTACAGAATGGCTGGCAGTAGATCAAAGGCTCTTGTTGGAGAATTTACTTCAGCAGAATAACCGGATTGACTATTTAAAACCTGTTTTAGAAAATGTAGATCAACTGAAAAAGCAAACCGTCAACACTGTTAACGAAACTATTGGAGTTGGGCTTTTAAATTTAACCATGAGAAATAATGATGACGAATTTTTGTTTGGACTCTCCACACATCCGGCAGATCTCGTGCGTTGCTGGGCAGCTTATACCATTGGAAGAAACAATGACTTGAAACTTAAAGAAAAATTAAAAAGCATCCAGTCTTTCGCTTCTGATTCCCATTTTGGAGTGAGAGAGATCTGCTGGATGACTGTGCGTCCGGATATCTCAAAAAATCTTGATGAAAGTATATCTATTTTATCAGAATGGACTCAGCATAACAATGAAAATGTAAGACGTTTTGCCAGTGAATCTACCCGGCCGAGAGGAGTCTGGTGTGAACATATTGATGCTCTAAAACAAAATCCGGGACTAGGCCTTGAAATTTTAGAACCTTTACGATCAGATTCATCCCGATACGTACAGGATAGTGTCGGCAATTGGCTTAATGATGCCAGCAAATCACAACCTGAGTTTGTAGTGGAAATCTGTGATGAATGGCTTCGGGAAAGTTTCACAAAAGAAACCCAGTACATCGTAAAGAAAGCCTTGCGGACTATCAAAAAGTAAAAGTTATCCACAAATTAGAAATGTTGATTCTGTTTATTAATACGTAGGACACAGATTTACATAGGTTTATATACTCTTTTTATATTCCCTTTCTTCTTTGGGAATGACTTTGTTTACTCAATTTTCACATAAAAATTGATGTTGAAATATTTTCAATGTTAACTATATGTTAATTAAAAAAAGTTATCCACAATATGAGTTTTCGATTAATGTGGATTCTATCTGTCACTAAATTAATAATTTAAATAAAATAAAAAAATGAAGACCTGAAATACAGTTTTTTCTTTGCCGGAAAAAAAAAGTTATCCACAATATGGAATTATTGAGCTTGATTTGAGCTCATATGATAAGGATTCAAGATAAACTTATCTGTAAAAATCGCATTACCTGCTGCCGATTATGTTACCATTTTTCAGTCAAATATTTCCAGTATCTTTTCGGAACATGCTGAATATGCAGTTTCATATTCTTTCGTTCCACAATATTGGTTTTTGTAAAATAACGCTGCCAAAGAGTTTGGTAATTTTTCTCTTCATCATGGAATTTCTGCTGATAATTATTGAAATCAATTCTTTCTTCAGGATAGAAAAAGTCACAGGTATCCAGATCATAAAGAATTCCGTAGTTTCTTCTCAGATCATAGATCATCCATTTCTGATCCTGATACCGGTCATTAAAATGTTTTCGGATTAACGGAAGAACATTGAAGTCGGGATCTATTTTAGAGAAGAAAACATCATCTTTCATCTTTTCAAAGCGGACAAAAGCTGTCATTCTATGTCTTTCCCTGTCTACAGATTTCCCGATTTTAGAAATTTTTAAAATATCAGAATCTGCAAAATTTTCAAGAATATTTTCTTCCGGATGCTTGATAGATTGCCTTACAGCAGATAAGATGAGGTTTTCAAGATCGGGTTCCTCTGATAAAAAAACTTTTAAAAGCTTATGGACGCCCACTTTCCCGATATTCTGTTCCAATTTGTTGAGAACCCGCTCAGATTTTTCCGTTTGAGTAATAACTTCATGAATTTCCGCAAAAATATTTTCCTGATGAAAACGCTCTCTACTGGCAATTTCTACCTCTTTATAACGATATTCGAAAACTTCAAATATCGCGGTGAAAAGACCATCGAAACTTCCATCATAGAGTAGGGTTGTCATATATTTAACTTAAAATTAAATTTAGTTGGCTTGTCATTCTGAACGATATAAAATGAAGTAAAGAATCTGGTTACTGAAGAGATTCTTCCTTCGTCAGAATGACAACAATGTTTATTATAAATTTGTGGCATTTCGTGAAAATATTGGTGTGATTTGTGTTGAAATCAAAATAAACTCAACTGTTGTGAGAATTGACTGTGAAACTTTGATGAGCTTCCACTTATCAACAGTTTTCTGAAGTTTTTATCTGTTAAATACCTTAAGTATGCGTTACCTGCATTGAAATCAATAAAATATTTTGCGCGGTTTACAGCTGCTCCTAATTTTTTTAAATGATCCATGGTTAAAATCTGAAAACGTCTTGCACTGATGATTTTTTGAGCCGTTTTTACTCCAATTCCCGGAATTCTTAAGATGATTTGGTAGTCGGCAGTCTGAAGGTTAACAGGAAACTGGTCCAGATTCCGCAATGCCCAGCTTAATTTTGGATCTACTTCCAGGTCGAGAAAAGGAATATTCGGATCTAAAATCTCTTCTGCTTTAAAACCATAAAATCTCATCAGCCAGTCAGACTGATACAATCGGTTTTCACGAAGCATAGGAACTTCGGTTGTTAAAGAAGGTAACCGCTGATCTTCCAGAACCGGAACATATCCTGAATAATAAACCCTTTTCAGATTAAAATTTTTATAAAAATGATCGGCAACTTTAATGATCTGGAGGTCGTTTTCATTGGTTGCTCCTACAATCATCTGGGTAGACTGCCCTGCAGGAGCAAATTTGGGAACTTTCTTTAAGACTTTCTTTTCATCCTGATATTGGGTAATTCCTTTCTGAATATACCGCATTGGGTTGATCATATCTTGTCTGTTCTTTTCAGGAGCCAATAGCTTTAATCCACTTTCTGTAGGGATTTCAATGTTTACTGATAAACGATCTGCGTACAGAGCCGCTTCCTGCATCAGATCATCACTCGCTCCAGGAATAGATTTCAGATGAATATAACCGTTAAAGTTTTCTTCGAGGCGCAGCTTTTTGGCTACTCTCACCAGACGTTCCATTGTTGTGTCTGCATTTTTGAATATTCCTGAACTCAGAAATAGACCTTCAATATTGTTTCTGCGATAAAAATTGATAGTAAGATCTACTACTTCTTCTACTGTAAAAGCTGCTCTTTTGATATCATTTGAACTTCTGGAAACACAGTACGCACAATCATAAATACAATGATTGGTAAGGAGAACTTTAAGCAGAGAAACACATCGTCCGTCTTCCGTATAAGTGTGGCAGATTCCACTTGCGGAACTGTCTCCTAAAGCTCCTTTTTTATTCTTTCTGGAGCCACCGCTGGATGAACATGAAACATCATATTTCGCTGCATCAGCAAGGATTTCCAGTTTTTCTTTAAGACGGTCAAAATTCATATTTTTAAATGATTGATATGTTTTGTATCTGAATTGTATTTAAACTTTGTTCAAATTTAGTTCCAAAATTGATAAAATTCAATCTTTTTTCATAGAAGTTATCAACAAAAAAGAGCCTCAAAATCATTATATTTACGGCTCATTAAAGTTTATATCATGAATCATAAACCGATCGAAGGTTTTTCCAAGCTTCCAAAGCAGGGGAAAATCGACTGGCTCGTAAACGAATACCTTGAAGGAAACCAGGAATATCAAAATATACTAAAACAATATTGGAATGATGATACAGATCTTCAGAAGCTTCACGATGAGTTTTCTGAAAATACCATCTCCAATTTTTATATGCCTTACGGAATTGCTCCGAACTTTTTGATCGACGGAAAATTGTTGGCACTTCCAATGGCTGTTGAAGAAAGTTCAGTAGTAGCGGCCGCTTCCAAAGCTGCGAAATTCTGGATCGATAAAGGAGGTTTTAAAACAACGATTATCAACACTGAAAAACTGGGCCACACCCATTTTATTTTTGATGTTGAACCTCACAAATTACTGCATTTCTTTAATTTCAGTTTAAAGAAAAAATTACTTGAAGCGACAGAAGATATCACGGCGAACATGAGAAGACGCGGTGGTGGTATTTTAAATATCAATCTGGTGGATAAAACTGCAGAAATGCCTAATTACTACCAGCTGAAAGCAAGTTTTGATACCGTGGATTCAATGGGAGCTAACTTTATCAACTCATGTCTTGAGCAGTTTGGGAAAACTTTGAGACAGGAAGTGGCAACCAGCGAGGACTTCACTCAGGAAGAAAAGAATTCACTGCAGATTGTGATGAATATCCTTTCCAACTTTACGCCTGACTGTATCGTGAGAGCTGAGGTTTCCTGTAAAATGGAAGATTTAAAAGATGACAGCGGAATTTCTCCTGAAGAATTCGCTTCTAAATTCAAACAGGCAGTCACTATCGCAGAAATTGAACCTTACCGTGCAACAACTCACAATAAAGGAGTAATGAATGGGGTAGATGCTGTTGTAATCGCTACCGGAAATGATTTCAGAGCAACAGAAGCCTGTGCACATGCTTATGCTGCAAGAGACGGACAATACAGATCTTTGACACACTGTACAACAGACAACGGAGTATTCAGATTCTGGATTGATCTTCCTATTTCTGTAGGAGTTGTAGGAGGACTTACGAATCTTCACCCTTTGGTAAAATTCTCGTTAGCACTTCTTGGAAAACCTTCTGCACAGGAACTGATGAGTATTCTGGCAGTTTCAGGTCTTGCACAGAACTTTGGGGCATTGCGTTCTCTGGTAACTACAGGAATTCAGAAAGGTCATATGAAAATGCACTTATTAAATATTCTGAACCAGTTGGGAGCTACGGAAGAAGAAAAGCAGCACTTTGTAACGTATTTCAAAGATAAGACAGTGAGCCACCATGAGGTGATCAATGAATTTAACAGGATGAGAGAAAACTAATGTTACAGATCATTTTGCCCATTGTATTCCTTCTTTTTGGATTCTTTTTAAAGAAAACAAATCATGAAGGTTTCAGAAGCTCCAAGAGATTTGCCAATATGTTTATCATACTGGGAATTTCTACATTGGTTGCTAAGTTTATTCTAATGTACCTAAAATCGAAATAGTGAAAAAGAGTATTGTATTTTTCTTACTGATTTCCGGGTTAAGTTTTTCGCAACAGCAAAAAGTGAAAATAAGTAATCTGCAGCCGAAAACTGAAAACGCTGTTTTTCCGGTTGTTTCTTATCCTGAAAATCCGAGAGTAGAAAATAAAATCAATACATTTCTGCAGGTAGATCAGCTGGAATATGTTCCCGGATCTGGCGGTAATCCTTTTAAACTGGCTTCTACAGCAACAAATTCCTATTCAAACTATGTTTATTTTTATAGTTGGGATAAGATTGAGACTCCTAAAAATATTCTGAGTATTGCAATAGATGGTGAAGCTTCAGGAGCATATCCGGAAGAGTTTACAGACTGGAAAAATTTCGATCTGAGAACCGGAAACTATATCAACCCTGAAGATTTATTTCAAGCAGAGAGCTTTAAAACCATCAATGGTTTAATTCAAAAGAGAATTCAAAAAAGAGTTGGTGATTTTTTAAACCAACTGAAATCCGAAAAAAATCCTTCGGAAGAAACTCAGGATCAAATTGCTCTGTATGAAGATTGTTTCATGGAGTATACTTTGAACGGCATCAAATATTTTTTCGGAAAGGATAAACTTACTTTTGTAGCAGGTAGATGTTCTAATCATGCGATGAGGGCATTGGATGATCTGGGAAGCCACGAAATAGAATTTACTTATAAAGAGCTTGACAAATATTGGAGTTCCTATGCAAAAAACTTGATTTCCGGTTCTGAAAAACTTAACAAAACAAGTCCTGGCAATAAATTGTTTAAAGGAAAAATTGATGGTAAATATCCCATTACAGTTCTGATTAACGGAATCAATGAAGATGATTCGTTTTCAGCAATGTACTGGTATGATAAGAATAAAAAACCTATCAATTGGAGAGGAGAATTTACCCATGATCATTTTTCTATCACAGAAGATGATTATCATAGCGAGGAACTGAAGGAATGGATTCCAAGAGCTTTGATAGAAGCCGATTTGAAAGGAAATAAAATCATAGGAACTTGGCAAGATTATAAGACAAAGAAATATTTAACCTTAGAATTAGAAGAGTTATAAAATGAAAACAATTACTTTAGTTTTTGGAGCGGTTTACGGAATGGTGTCTGTGATCCTGGGTGCATTTGGAGCGCACGCTTTAAAGAAAATATTGGCTGTGGAAAGACTGGAAAGTTTTGAAACAGGAGTAAGGTATCAGATGTACGCAGCCTTTTTTCTGCTGATCATCGGGTATATCTTAAAATTTGAAACTTCTGCTGAAAAATGGACTTCCATTTTAATGATTGCAGGAACACTGTTGTTCTCAGTGAGTATCTATTTCCTGAGTATGCAGGATTATTTGGGAATGAATCTTAAATTCTTAGGACCCATCACTCCGCTTGGAGGTCTGATGATGATCTTAAGTTGGGGAATGCTGATTGTTTATTTTGCAAAGAATAGAGTTTAATCTTGCAATTCAGGTAAAAAAAGTAGATCTGCAATATATTATGTAGATTGCTTATCGAAAAATCAAACCATGAATCATCACTTTTTATTGTTTTTTATTACGTTCATTATCTCTTCTTTAAGTATTCAAAAAATAAACGCTCAGGAAAAGAAAAAATTAATGAATAGAGCTGTTTTAACAGAAGTAAAAAATATACAAATGCGTTTTTCTGATAGTATTTATCAGTATGATTACAAAAAAGATTCTGCTTTATATCGTCAAAAGTACCGTGTTTTTTATGGTGAAAAAATAAATAACCTGAAAAATCTGTACCAAAGCATTTATGACAAAGAGGTGATCGTCGGAAAAGTTGATCCAAATATTTCATTTAAAACAACAAGCGGAATACAGATTGAAAAGAATGTGCCTCCAACAGGAATCACCTCTCCGGAAGAAGTAAAAAATACATCTATTGATATTGCCGAGGTTGAAAATTATCAACAGCTTGCCGAGTTGAAAAAACGGTTGACGCTTGATTTTCCCATTTATTTAATGGAAGATTTTTACGGAGAAAACTATCATTGTAAACTGAATTTTATCATTGATGTGGATGGGAAGTTCAAAAAAGTAAAATATAGTGAATCATCTGATACAGAATTCAGTATCATTAGTGCATTGTTCCTGTATGCAATCGGAGGCTTGGAAAAGCCTTTGCTTTATAACAAAAAACCGATTGTACAAACCTTTGCGCAGCCCATCATATTAAAATTCAAATAAATACATGTCAAAACTGCAATAATCAGTAAAGACAAATGATGAAATTCTTTCACTATTTAAAATAAATTAAAATGAAAATCAATAGAAGAAGACGGTTAATACGAACATTCAATCTCTTAGATCAACCCATCAGATTCAATCCGTTTGTATTCAGCCGTACTTTTTTTATGTGGGCTGTTACAGGCCTTGTAGGTGGTATTATTGCCGGAGGATATTGGATCGTATTGGAACATTTCACTGAATTCCTGGCCGAATTTCAAGGCTGGCAGGTGATTCCGACAATGGCAATCTGCGGGTTATTGGCTGGGTTAGTGATTCATTTTATCGGTGATCCGGGAGAAATTCATTTGATCGTTAATAACATCAGATTCAATAAGGGAAAACTGGAACCAAAGAATAATCCTTCGATGATTCTTTCCTCTTTGTTTTGTGTAGCTTCAGGAGGCAGTTTGGGACCGGAAGCTCCATTGGTACAGGTAACTGGTTCTACAGGAACCTGGCTGGGGAAAATTTTCAGATTAAAAGGTGAAGAACTGCGTTCTTTGAGTATTGCCGGGATGGCTTCTGGTTTTACCGCATTATTTGGTGCACCGCTTGGAGGAAGTCTTTTTTCCCTGGAAATCCTGCATCATAAACATGCCGTAGAATATTATAAAGCCATTATTCCTGCGTTGGTAGCAAGCTGTTTCAGTTATCTGATGTTTGCTTTGATTATCCATTTAGGAATCGGGGCAACCTGGGATCTGAAAGCGTATCATTATACAGGAGTATATGATTTTCTATATGCTGCACTATTCGGAATTGTGGGAACATTTTTTGGATGGATTTTCATTTTTGTAGTCAAATTTTTCAAGAAAGTTTTCGAATACAGAGCGTTCCCAATATATATTAAAACATTAGTAGGAGGAATTATTTTAGGAATCATTGCCTATAATTTCCCTATTACAAGATACTTTGGACATAACGAGATCAATCAGCTGATCGGTGGCAATTTCGGATTGAATTTTTTAATCCTGATTTTGGTTTTTAAAATACTGGCTATTGCCATTACGGTAACTTCAGGATGGAGAGGAGGATTTATCATTCCGCTGTTCTTTGTAGGAACAACATTGGGACTCATTATTCATAATTTATTTCCAGCTGTAGATACCACATTAGCAATTGTAAGCTGCATGGCAGCAATCAATGCGTGTGTAACAAGAACACCGATGAGTACTACCATTATCTTAGGAACACTTACCGGGTTTACTTATTTTGTACCAATATTATTTGCGAGTCTTACAGGATATTTTCTGGCTCCAAGAATTCCGTTCATCGGATCACAATCTGAGAAATTAGTGGAAGAATAAAGGAAATTTGAATGATATGTTAAAAATCAAGTCGATCAGACTTTAATTTTTAAGTCAATAAACTTGAACTTCCATGTCTTTTTAGTAAATTTGTCAACCTTTAAATATTAAAATAAAATAATAAAAATAATATGAATCTTCACGAGTATCAATCAAAAGAGATTTTATCAAAGTATGGAGTAGCTATCCAACGTGGTTTCGTTGCAAACAACGTAGAAGAAGCTGTAGCAGCTGCTGAAAAATTGACTGCTGAAACCGGAGCACAGGCTTGGGTTGTAAAAGCGCAGATTCACGCAGGTGGTCGTGGTAAAGGTGGGGGTGTTAAGTTTTCTCCAAATATGGATAAACTTAAAGAGAACGCTCAGAATATCATCGGAATGCAGTTGGTAACTCCTCAAACTTCTGCTGAAGGTAAAAAAGTACACTCTGTTTTGGTTGCAGAAGATGTTTATTATCCGGGAGAATCTGAAACTAAAGAATTTTATGTTTCTATTCTTTTAGATAGAGCTGAAGGAAAAAATACAATCGTATATTCTACTGAAGGTGGTATGGATATTGAGCACGTTGCAGAAGTAACTCCTCATTTGATCCACAATGAACTTATTGATCCGGCTATCGGTCTTCAAGGATTCCAGGCTAGAAAAATTGCTTTCAATCTAGGTCTTGAAGGAAATGCATTCAAAGAATTTGTGAAATTTATTTCATCTCTTTACAATGCTTATACAGGAATTGATGCTTCTCTTTTCGAAATCAACCCGGTATTAAAAACTTCTGATAACAAGATTATCGCTGTAGATGCTAAAGTAACTTTAGATGACAACTCATTGTTCCGTCACAAAGATTTAGCTGAACTTAGAGATACAAGAGAAGAAGATCCAATGGATGTAGAAGCTGGTGAAGCTGGTCTTAACTTCGTAAAACTAGATGGTAACGTTGCTTGTATGGTAAACGGAGCTGGTCTTGCAATGGCAACTATGGATATCATCAAATTGTCAGGTGGTAACCCTGCAAACTTCCTTGACGTAGGAGGTACTGCTGATGCTCAGAGAGTACAGACTGCTTTCGGAATCATCTTAAGAGATCCAAACGTAAAAGCTATTTTGATCAACATCTTCGGAGGTATTGTAAGATGTGACAGAGTTGCTCAGGGAGTTGTAGATGCTTACAAAGCGATGGGTAGCCTTCCGGTTCCATTGATCGTAAGATTACAAGGGACTAACGCTGTAGAAGCTAAAAAATTAATTGACGAGTCTGGTCTTCCGGTACACTCTGCAATTACTTTAGAAGAAGCTGCAAACAAAGTAAAAGAAGTTTTAGCTTAATCTGAAACTTTCAAATAAATAGAAAACCGTTCCATTTTTGGAACGGTTTTTTTTGTTATTATTTTGAGGGTCTGACCGTTGAAATAATATGATTTTATTTATTGAATTCCTCCAGATGGTAAAGATCCAGAACATTGGGTGCAATTTTTAAGTCCGGCCTGAAAATCAAGATTCCTTTTACAAAATTTTTGAGTAACAGATTACCATTGGTAATCACTGTATCAATATTTAAATTGACAGTTTTTCGGGTGGCTTTCTTTAATGCAGGCTCAAAGAGATGAATGCATAAACTAGGAGCAGATTCATCATACTCAGTCAATAACACATCATATTTCCCCGATTCCGGGTTTGAATGAAGCTCAGCATAGGTTATGAAATATAAAATGTCCCGGTTGCAGTAATGGTGAATTCCTTTTTCATCAACAATAATATGGATAGTTGTATTTTTGGAATTTTTCTGAAAAAGCATCCAGACACAAAAACTTAGGATTGCCATAAAAAGGACAATTAAAACAATCTTTATTCCTACAGAGATTTCTTTTGCATTTATTACCATTACAGCCATTATTATAACGGATAAAGGGGTCAAAATTAAAAAAGATCTGCCAATTATCTTAATCAATAAAGCAAGCCCTTTTGAAGTTTTTGATTCAATAGGTAGGAATGAATTGGATTGTGATGACATTATTTTGTGGATTAAGATCTTATATAAAAGTAAGAAATTATGTAATAACAATTTGGATCTAAAAAGGATAGAATACATAGCCTAATTCAACCAGTGAATCAATATAAAAACATTTATCCTTGTTTTCAGTAGAAAGGGATGCTTCATTGGTTATTGATGCTTTTATATTTCCAAACCTTATAGATTTCTGAAACATGTAAAGTATTCAATTTTATCGCAGATAAAATCCTGGCGCCTTACAACACAAAGAAAAAATATTTTGCGTCTTTGCGATTTCCAACCTCTTACAAAGCATCCTTAAAAAAGACTACTTCATTTTTTGAAGCAGTCTTTTTAAGCTTATCGGTTTTCAAAAACTATAAGGTTTCAAATTTTATAAAGAATTAAAAGGAATAAACATCATTATATTATAGTTATCCTTATTTATCCTGACTTTCATGCAAATTATTCTCCCCGTTGGTAATACTGATACTCGTAGGCGTTACCAGCTGAACTTTATCCACATCAAAACGCTCTTTAATCCCTAAATAAGCCTTACTTCTTACCTGAGCCAGGTTAGCACCCACTTTTATCCAGAACTTCACCTGAAGATTAAATGCACCTTGTTTCAGATCTGTAAAGATGACCTCTATGGTGTCTAGCTTATCCACATTGTCAAGATTTTTAATCACATCCAGAATTCCTTTCTGTGCTATACTGATATCTTCATCAGCAGGAATTTCAAAGTTTAAAATAATCCTGCGCTGTGGGGAAGCGGTAATATTATAAAACGGAGCATTGAAAACAACCTGATTGGGAATATAAGCCTTCTTCCCGTCATCAGTAAGAATTTTGGTCGTTAAAAAACCGATTTCCTGTACCGTTCCTGAATGCGCCCCAATCGTAATATAATCACCTACTTTATATGCTTTGTCAATTCCAATCAGCATTCCGGAGAAAATACTGGATACAAGATCTTTCAGGGCAACCCCGGCAATAACCCCTGCAACTCCCAGACTTCCGATAAACTTCCAGAGAAAGCCACTGAAACCCATTATTTCAAGGGCAATAAAAGTTCCCATCAGCATGATCAGGAATCTGAAGATACTGATTAAAGTAACTAATGAACTCTCTTTTTTGCTCTTCGGGAAGAATTTGTGGAAGAGTTTTACGGCTATCTGGCTTAAATATTTGCTGGTGATCAGGAAAAATGTAAAGACTAAAATTCCGACAATAAGTTTGGGGGTAAGCTCAGCAAATGTCACATACCAGTTTTCCAATACTTTATAAACAAGATCTACATACCTGAGTCCGGTCTTCTCCATGAATAAAATTTTAATTAAAGATATAAATTTTCATCAAAAAATTTGCCAGTTCCAAAAAGTCTACTAAATTTGTAGACTACAAAAGAAACGCATTATGTCAATTAAACTAGGAGATACGGCACCCAACTTTCAGGCAGAGTCATCTTTAGGTGATATCAATTTCTATAATTATCTGGGAGATTCCTGGGGGATTTTGTTTTCACATCCTGCAGATTATACCCCGGTATGCACTACAGAGTTGGGATATACTGCAAAATTGCAGTCTGAATTTGCTGCCAGAGGAACGAAAGTGATTGCTTTAAGTGTAGATGGAGTAGAGGATCATCAAAACTGGGTAAAAGATATTAATGAAACTCAGAATACCAATGTCCGGTTTCCTATTATTGCTGATAAAGACAGAAAAGTTTCAGAGCTGTATGATTTTATTCATCCTAATGCTTCGGTGACAGCTACTGTACGTTCTCTTTTGATTATTGATCCTTCCAAAAAAGTAAGACTAATTATTACCTATCCGGCCTCTACAGGAAGAAATTTTGACGAAATCCTTAGAGTGCTGGATTCTCTACAATTGGTAGATAATTATCGCGTAGCGACTCCTGTTAATTGGGAAAATGGAGAAGATGTCATTGTTCCGCCAACGATTTCTACAGAAGAAGCAAGGAAGATATTCCCAAAAGGAGTGACGGAAATAAAACCCTATTTACGATACACGCCACAACCCAATACATGATTTTATTTGATTTTTTATAGTTTAGTTTTAATTTGTACGAAAAGCGCCCCGGAATTTTATTCCGGGGCGCTTTCATTTTATAATTAATTTATAAGTAAATCAATTGATTACTTTACTTCATTGATTGCTTGTTTAGCCTTAGAAGTTGGTAAATAAATACTAAATCCTAGGTTAAAAGTAATATTAGATGTTAAACCTTGATTTCCGAAACCTGTAACACCTGCATATTTTACTAAACCTTCTAGACCAATATTTGGAGTGATAAAGTAAGAATAACCCGGTCCTGCACCAAAATCAAGTCCTGTTGTAGAGTTACCTCCTTGGCTGATAGAATAACCACCAACACCTACGTTACCTTCAAAAAACCATCTTCCGTGGTGTAATAAGTTATCAACACCTTTTTCTCCAGGAGAAAGATAATAACGGCCTAAAGCTCCTACGCCATAATCAAATCTTGTATTAGAAGTATTAGAAGATTTGCCAATACCTAAATTTACATATCCTCCCACAGCTACGTTGTCTTCAATGAAATAAGCTCCTTTTGGTTGTAGGTTAATTTGGTATCCACCACCTGTATTTAATCCAAAATTACTTGTTACCAAGCTGCTTCCTACCATCCAATTACCTTTCTGAATCTGAGCGTTTGCGGTTGCTGTTAAACCTGCTACGGCTAATATCCCTGTTAAAATAAGTTTTTTCATAATTTATTATTTTAATAATTAAATGTTTATTATTCACGTGTTATAGAAAAAACAATAAATGTGCCAGACTCTTAATTTTAGGTAATTTTTCTAAATAAACGTTAATATTATCAGGAAGTTATAATTCATCTTTTTAACATATTCGCTGAGGATTCCATAATGATAAAGAAAATAAAAGGTGGGTTTTAAAAAGAAAATGATAAAAAAGAATAATAATTTCAAGTGCTTTTTTCCTTTTGTTCAGTTTCCTGATTATTTAAACAAATAAAAGGATTATAGATATGATCAGTCCTGCAATAGTAAACTTGATTCCGCGTTTGAAAGCTTTGGTTTTAGGATTAAACATCCAGAAACTTGAAATTACAAAAAAGAAAAGAGAAACTCCGAAGAAAACACTTAGGGGAGATATAGCATCTTTTGACTGCGACTTGTGAAGAGAAACCATTTTATCTAATACGAAAGGTAATTCTTTCTTGGTATACTTTGCTTTTCCGGTTGCGCTGTCATAAGTTCCCTGTTTAAAATAAAGAACACTTCCTTCTGTTTTTTCCACCTCAAGACCTTTCATCTTCAGTTCTTTTTTTAGTTCTTTTTCAGAAAGATTGGCGGCAATATTCTTTTCATATTTCTTTTCGTTCTTCAGAAAATCGGTGTCTCTGTACACCAGAAGGATTCCACTTAATGAATACACTGCCATAATTCCGGCAAGGAAATATCCCAGGTAACGGTGCGTAATTCTCATGAAACTTCTTGTGTCTTTAATCTTATCCATATCTTATTGTTTTGTTTTTGTTTTAAAATTTCAAAAGTGGAAACTGCAAAAATGCAATTTCCACTTTTAATGAAAGAATTATTATAAAAAAGAATTCTAAAGTCTATATGTCAGCGTGAAATAGTAGTTTCTCGGAGTGATAGGATTCACTGAATAATTTTCGTGAACATTGTAGTTTTCGACATCAAACAGGTTGCCCACTTTCCCTTGGATTGAGAATTTTTTCCACTCATACCCTACAGATACCATTACGGTAGTGTAATCTTTTAAAGCAAATGATCTACTGATTCCATTACGCGCACCTAAGCCGGTAGAACCATTTTTAGTATCATTCCATCCAGCTAATCTATCACCGATGAAGTAAGCTCCTGCGCCTACTTTCAATCCCTTTGCAAAACGTGTGAATTTATAAAATACAGAAGCGTTAGCTGTTGTAGCTGGTGTTCTTACCAATCTTTGTTTCTCAACATATCCAAAACCGTCTGGTGTATCAAGATATACAGAGTTGTTGTAAGAGAATCCTCCAATAATGGATAAATTTTCTGTTGGATTTCCAGTGATATCCAATTCAACACCACGGCTTCTCATTTTTCCTGCGAATTCTTTATAGAATGAATCTGAATTCGCCTGCCCATTTGCTAATTGAGGTGCGGTTTGATAATAGTTATTGTAAACAATTTGATATGCTGTCAGGTTTACAGCTAAAGCATTATTCCAAAAATTCTTTTTTACTCCTGCTTCATATTGATCAATAGTAGTAGGCTTTAATGCTTGATCATAAATGTCTTTTCCAGTATTTTGAGCAAAAGAATTGGTGTAAGTTGCAAATACAGAAAGGTTATCATTTGGCATATATACTAAACCAGCTTTTGGAGAAAATGCTCTGTCTGATATAGCAGTGTTTTTTTGATCAACATCTCCAAGGTCGTTTGAAAATGTGTTTTTAGTATTAGTCATTGTTTCTAAATAAGACCATCTTAAACCAGCAATTACTTTAAACTGTTTGGTAAGGCTTATGAAATCCTGAATGTAAATACCAAATCTTTGTGTAGGAATTCTTGTTCTGTCTTTTAAAGAAGCATCAGGCATTTTTCCACTAGCCCAACTTGATGAATCATCTAAATAAAGGTTGTTATTAATGGGTGAAGTATTGCCATTAGTCCCATAAATAGTTGGATTGGTATAAGTGTAGTTATTTTGAACACCATAGTCTCCATCAGTACCAATTAAAACCTTATGATTGATTTTTCCGGTATTGAACTCTCCATTAATATTAACTTGTAATGAAGTGTAATTTTGTTCGTTAAATGTTTTATTTAAAGGTCTTTGCCAGAAAAGACGGTTCGTGTTCTTTTCATATCCCCATTGTACTCTTTCAGTAGAATAGTAGTCCTTAGTATAATTCTGATAAGAAGCTACAGTATTTAATGACCATTTTTCAGTAAACTGATGATTAAAAGTGATGTTGGTAGAAACTTGTTCTACATTTTGATATTGCCAGTCGGCTCCTAAGAAAGCATTTTTAGGGAGTAGGTCATTGATTTTATAGCTTCCATCAGGATTGGTGATGGATCCAAGACCGAAATCAGGAGTAAAATTATTCTTAAGATAATCAGCTTCAACGATCAATTGCGATTTTGGGCTTAAATTGAAAAGGAATGAAGGATTGAAGTAATATTTCTCTGATTCTACAACATCTCTGAAACTTTCAGCATGCTCATAAGCACCATTGATTCTGAATGCAATATTTTTTGATAAAGGACCATAGATATCAACAGTAGGTTTGTAAGAATTCCAGCTTCCACCGTTTAGCCCTACACTTCCACCAAAATTGAATTTAGGTTTTTTTGTAATCATATTGATAACACCGCCGGCAGCTGTATTACCAAAGAGCATCGCATTAGCTCCCTTTAAAACTTCTACTCTTTCCAGACCACTTACTTCAGGGAAAACACCGCTGTTTATTCTTGAACCATTCTTAAAAATATTATCATTTCCTAAAATGAAACCACGTCCACCAAAGCTATCCTGAGAATTTCCTCTGGATGAAGTGATATACAATCCATTTACATTTTGAAGAACATCACTCAATTGTTTTGCTTGTTGCTGCTCAATGATTTCATGGGTAACAATAGCAATAGGCTGTGGATTTTCCATTACCGTCAGGTTTGATTTTGTCGATAATGGTCTTGCCTGGTTAGGATTTCCTGTTTTGTGAAGATTAATATCCTCAATGGTCTGAGTTCTGATGGTGTCTGCTTCCGCATTTTTCATCTGTGAACTCGCTGAAACAGCGATAAATAGAAGACCTAAAGAAAGTAGTTGTCTTTTCATTTTATTTTTATGTAGAACAGTTTTAAATAAGGCGCAAATGTAAGTATTTGTTTAGAATAGATAAAAATAAATTTATGATTTAAATCATATTCTTGCAGCTGATGAGATGGATTATTTCTATACTTTTTTTAGACTGGAGAATAGAGAATTTTTTATGAATATATTTGTTAAAAATTATAATATGCAATTGGTAAAAGCAGGGCTTTGCGCCTTTGGAATGAGTGGAAAAGTATTCCATGCTCCCTTTTTAAAGGAACATCCGGGATTTTTTATATCTGCTGTAGTGGAAAGAAGCAAGGAAGAATCTAAAGAGAAATATCCTGAAGCAACCATTTACCGTTCTGTAGAGGAAATGCTTCAGCATGCAGATGTAGAGCTGGTTATCATCAATACTCCTGTCCAGACTCACTATGAATATGCCAAAAAAGCATTGGAAACCGGAAAAAATATTATTGTAGAAAAACCCTTTACTGTAAATGTTTCCGAAGCTGAAGAACTGGTGCAGTTGGCGGAAGAAAGAGGATTGTTTTTAAGTGTGTATCAAAACAGAAGATTCGACCGTGATTTCTTACAGGTTCAGAAGATTTTAAATGATGAAAAAATAGGGAATATTAAAGAAGCTGAAATTCGTTTTGACAGATTCCGTACAACGCCTAGTGGAAAACAGCATAAAGAAAGTCCGGACCAGGTAGGTTCAGGAACACTTCATGATCTGGGAGCACATCTTGTAGACCAGGCTGTACAGTATTTTGGATATCCTGAAAAACTTTTTGCAGATGTATTTTCTATGAAAGGAAAAGAATTCGCAAATGATTATTTCGAGATTCTGCTATTCTATAAAAATGATCTGAGAGTAAGACTAAAAACATCGGTTTTCAGTAAAGAAGGTCACTACGCATATACTATTCACGGCGATAGAGGAACTTTTTTACAGGAAAGAACAGATAATCAGGAAAATGAATTAGTAGCAGGTGCAATTCCTGTATATGGTAAAGAATGGACCCAGCCATTGAAAGAAACGGATGGAATTTTAAACCTCCTGAATGATCAATTAGAAACAGAAAGAAGCCTTACGTCCAGTGAAGCCGGAAATTATATGGATTATTATCAGCAAATCTATGAGCATATTGTGTTTGGATATGCTTTGCCATCTCCGGGAAGAGAAGTTATTCAGAATATGAAAATCATTGATGCTTCCCTGGAAAGTGCAAAAGAAGAAAGAGTAATTAAATTATAAATTATAAATTATAAATGAATTATGAATGAGTCAGAGCGTTTGAGATTTTTAGGGTTTGAGCGTAAATGGGTTGGAAACTTCTAATCACGACTGCTATCAACCTTGAACCTTAAACTTTGAACCTTAAATTCATTCATAATTCATAATTCATAATTTTTAATTCATAACTATTAAAGGATTTCCTGAAGCTCCAGCCATCTCATCTCATGGTTTTCCAGTTTTTCTGAAACTGTTTCCAGTTCGGAAGAGAGTTTGGCGATCTTTTCGTAATCCGCTTCATTGTTGAGTTGATCCAGAATTTTGGAACGCTGGTCTTCCAGTTCAGGCATTTCCTTTTCTATAGTTTCCAGTTCTTTTTGCTCTTTAAAAGTTAATTTTCTTTTTTTAGAGGCAAAAGCTGGAGCCGTTTCTGTTACAGCAGCTATTTCTTTAGCAGGCTCAGGTTTTACAATAGTGTTTTTTTCTAATGCTTCTTCACGGCCTCTCGCATCTCTGTATTCTGAGAAATTTCCTACAAAATTTCTGATTTTTCCGTCTCCTTCAAAAGCCAGAACATGATCTATAATTCTGTCCATGAAATATCTGTCGTGGGAAACGATAATCAAAGATCCCTGGAATTGCTGAAGGAAATTTTCAAGAACCGTTAGCGTAGGAAGGTCCAGATCATTCGTAGGCTCATCAAAAATCAGGAAATTGGGATTCTGATACAAAATATACATCAGGTGAAGTCTTCTCTTTTCCCCACCAGAAAGTTTGGAGATAGGAGAGTACTGAGTCTGATCATCAAATAGAAACAGCCTTAAGAACTGTGATGCAGATAAGCTTCTGCCATTGGCTAAAGGATAGAATTCTGCAATCTCCTTGATAAAATCAATCACACGCTCATCCTCTTTATAGGTAAGACCTTTCTGGGCGAAATAACCGAAAGATATAGTTTCTCCGGTTTCAATTTCTCCCTTATCAGCTTTTTCCAAACCTTGGATAATATTAAGCAGAGTAGATTTTCCTGCTCCGTTTTTTCCGATAATTCCAACCTTTTCACCACGTTGAAACTGATAGCTGAAATCTTTCAGAAGAACTTTTGGTCCAAAACTTTTATCAATATGTTTAAGCTCAAGAATTTTATTTCCCAGACGCTTCATCTCAAAATCCAGTTCCAATCCATCTTTTCTGGTATCAGTTTTGGCAACCTTCTCCGTTTCGTAGAAAGCATCAATTCTGCTTTTTGATTTTGTGGTTCTGGCTTTCGGTTGTCTGCGCATCCATTCCAGCTCCTTTCTGTAAAGGTTATTAGCTTTATCAATAGTAGCATTTAGATTCTCCTCACGAATCATTTTGTTCTCAAGATAAGTAGCATATGAACCATTATGAACATAAAGGTTTCTATCTTCCATTTCCCAGATAATGTCACAAACACTGTCAAGGAAATATCGGTCGTGGGTTACAAGCAATAATGTGATTTTTGCCTTATTCAGATAGTTTTCAAGCCATTCTACCATATCCACATCCAGGTGGTTGGTAGGTTCATCCATAATAAGAAGGGTATGTCTGTGCTCGGCTCTTGTTTCCGTAAGAAGTTTAGCAAGCGCTACACGCTTGATCTGTCCTCCGGAAAGGGTTCCCATCTTGGCATCCAGATCAGTGATCTTAAGCTGGGAAAGAATCTGTTTCATTTCATTTTCAAGATCCCATGCCTTATGAGCTTCCATATCGGCCAATGCTTTCTCAATAAAATCATTATCAGTAGAATGAAGTGATTGATGGTAATTTTTAAGGGCAAGAATAGGTTTTGAATCCAGCGCCATCATAAATTCCTCAATGCTGATTTTAGGATCATAATCAATTTCCTGGTCAAATAATACCACCTGGATATCTTTGTTGATGATCGCAGTTCCACTGTCTGCAATTTCTTTACCCATTAATATTTTCAGAAGGGTAGATTTTCCACTTCCGTTTTTGGCAACAATAGCAATTTTATCCCCTTCATTGATGTGAAAAGTAATGTTTTCAAATAAAACTTTGATGCCGTATGATTTGGTAAGGTTTTCTGCAGAAACGTAATTCATTGGAAATTAATGGTTTGATTTTAATTTTGAATTGAACCGCAAAAATACGAAAATGTAACCTAAAATTTTTCGGAACCTCTTTTATAAAAATGAATATTTATAATTTTTTAATAGAGTTTACAGGCGGGCTGAAAAAACTAATCAGTAAATTTGATAAAACACAATGAATACATTTTTAATAATAAATAATACAAAATCTGATTGAAGTAATGAAAAAAGTAATTGTCGACATGGACGGGGTAATGGCGGATGTATATCATCAGCTGGTACAATTTGAAAAAAGAGATACAGGAAGAGAAATTGAAATCAGTCATTTGACAGGTAAGCCTGAAATAGAATCATTTCCGAATGGAAAAAAACACGTTAATGAAATAGGGTTTTTCAGAACCTTGCCTGTAATGGAGGGAAGCCGTGAAGCAATGGAATATCTGAATAATAAATATGATCTGTATATTGTATCTGCAGGCATGGAATTTCCCAACAGCTTAAGAGAAAAATATGATTGGCTTGCAGAACATTTTCCATTCATCACCTGGGAGCAGATCGTTCTTTGCGGAAGCAAAAAAGTAGTTGCCGGAGATGTGATGATTGATGATTATCCCAAAAATTTAGATCATTTTTCCGGACAGAGATTGATATTTACCCAACCTCATAATGAACTGATAGAAAACGAGACTTACGAAAGAGTTCATTCATGGGAAGAAGTTATGAATATCCTTTAAAAACAGGGATTTTAAATGTTTTTTAGAATAATCATAAAAATAGCGGAAAGCTTTAAATGAATTTTAACTAAAGCTAGATTAAATTTAATAAGACGTTGTGAGAACAGGCTGTTGAAAAGAAATAAGTTTGCATCAAACTTTTAACATGAAAAAACGTAATACCTTATTCTTCCTTTTGTTGGCTTCTTCTTTCCATGCACAGATTATTTCCGGAACTATTATTTCTAAAAATGAAAATCAACCTGTTTCTTATGTGAAAATTGGCGTTGAAAAGAAAACAACCGGAACGATTTCTGACGAAAAAGGAAATTTTTCAATAGATCTTTCCAATCTGGATCCGCAGCAAAAGGTAAGAATCGAAGTACCTGGATATGACATTTATCAGGAAACAATCCAGGATTTTAAAAAGCATGATCAACAAAAAATATTTTTAATAGAGAAAACTAAAAATATTAAAGAGATAACCATTAAACCTAAAAAACTTGTTGATAAAAACTGGGGAGTAAATACAAAAACAAAAAGCGTCACGTACTCTGTTAATCCGGAATTTGACAAGAAAAGTTTTTTGGGAGAAACGGCTTTAGAATTCAATGCTAAGAAAAGATCTAAGCTTAAAAATATCAATCTGAATATAGCCAGCTATGTTTCTACCCAGCCGGTTTTAATGAGATACAGTATTTACAGTGAAAAAAATGGTTTCCCGGACAAAAATATTCTTGAAGAAGAGATTACTGTGGAACTTACTGAAAATATGATCAAAGATGGAACTTATACACTGGATGTCAACGATCGTAATATCTGGGTTCAGGGAAAATTTTTTATCGGAATACAGTTTTTAAAAGATTTTGATGGCAGAATTAAAATAAGTGCCGCTTTATTCAGAACCGGATTTATAAGAGAATTTTATGGAGACTGGCAGAAAATGACCATTGCTGCACCAGCGATTAATATTGATGTAAAAATGGATAAAAACGGAGACAATAATCCAGAAAACGAAGGCGGGTTTGCGGATGACAGCGCTGAAGCACTAATGCCTGATGTATCAAAATATGTTCAGGAATCGGAGAAGACGGTATATGGTCAGAATGCAGCTGCCGGGAAATATCTCAAACTTCAGGATACAGACCTTTATTATGAGATCTATGGTGAAGGAGAACCATTGATTCTGCTTCATGGAAATTCCGGAAGTATAAAAGATTTCTATCAGCAGATTCCTGTTTTATCAAAGCAGTACAAAGTAATTGCAATAGATACCAGAGGACAGGGAAAAAGTATAGATTCTTCAAAAAAGGATTTTACTTATAAAATGTTTGCTGATGATGTAAAGGCACTTATTGATCAATTAAAATTGAATAAAGTAAACATTACCGGCTGGAGTGATGGCGGAAATACAGGTCTTGAATTCGCTCTGAAATACCCGGAAAGACTTAATAAATTAATAACCATCGGAGCAAATGCTTTTCCTGATGGAGTAGATGATAAACTTACCGATCATTTTGAAAATAAAATGCTGGTCATGAAAGCACTGAAGGATCCTAAAAAGTTTAATGAACAAAGGCTTCTGAATATCATGCTGACACAGCCTCGTATCGCCAGAAAAGATTTAAATAAAATTGGAAGCAGAGTGTTGGTGATCGCCGGAGATAAAGATGTTATTAAACCAGAGCACACTGAACTTATTGCCAAAGAAATTCCTAATGCGGAACTCAAAATTTATAGCAATGCTACCCATATGATTCCTTTTGAAAATGCAGATCAACTCAATACAGATATTCTGAATTTTTTAGGGAAAAGCAATTAAGTTAAAGGAAGGAAGTGGCAAGATGGAGGCTGGAAGTTATATCAGTCAGAATATATACTCCCATCTTCCTGCTTCTACCTTCCTTTCTTGTTTCTAATCCAGAGTTAGCCTTCTTAGCGACCAGGAATTACCATTATAAATGTCAAGATCCACTTTGGCGTTGATGCCATGCACAATTCCGTTTTCTGTAAACTGCCAGAAATCCCACTGGTCATCGGGAGACGGAGACGGAACATCATTGTAATTGGCCAGCCATAATGGATAGCCTTCAAATTCATCTTTCAGAAAATCTTTATGATAATGATAATAGGTGTAAATGATAGGTTTTTCACCATAAGCCTCCTCTACAATTTTGCACCAGACTTTCAGATCTTCAATCAGTTTTTTATTCGTTTTACGTTTTGGAATTTTTTCAATATCAAGAATAGGAGGGAGATCTCCGCTTTCAAGTTTTACGTTTGCTAAAAAGTTGTTGGCCTGAATAACAGGATCTTCGTCAGCTCTGTAAAAATGGTACGCGCCACGGATAAGATCATTTTTTTTAGCCATTTCCCAGAACTCCTCAAAATGCTTGTCGGCACTTCGGTTTCCCATCGTGGCACGCATTACAACGAACTCCAGCGGAATGGTTTTGTTACCAATGCTGAGACTGTCCCATTTGATATCTTCCCTGTTCTGATAATGAGAAACATCAAAACCATAGGTCTTATCAAGGTTGCTCGTTAAAATCCTCTGAATTCTTGCGGCTTCTCTTTCACTGTTGTGGAGTTTCTTGTGAGTAAATTTGTTAAAGTACAATGCATAATAATAGCTGATGGATTGCTTTAAATAAAAGCCGGTTCCGATAAGAGCTACAATTAAAATAGCCAATATTACCTTTCTCCGGAAAAAATAGTTCTTCCGTCTTGTTTTATGGAGCTGTTTGGCAGTTTTTTTGGTGTACTTTTTTGGTGTCATAAAGTTTTGCAAAACTAACTTTTTTCACTGCTAAATGCTAAAATAAAATCAGTAAATTTGTGTATTATGGAAACACGCGAAAAAATCATCATTATAGGAGGAGGATTTGCGGGGCTGCAGCTTGCAAAAACATTGAATAACAAGAACAAAAAAGTAATCGTTCTGGATAAAATGAACCATCATATGTTCCAGCCGCTTTTTTATCAGGTAGCCTCAGGAAGGATAGAACCTTCCAATATCTCTTTCCCTTTCAGAAAAATTTTTCAGCAGTCCAGAAACACTCAGTTCCGTATGACAGAGGTGAAAGAAATAGACCCTTCCAGCAATAAAGTAATTACCGATGAGGCAGAATTTACTTATGATAAACTTATCATTGCAACGGGCTGTAAAACTAATTTTTTTGGGAACAAAGATCTGGAAGGAAAAGCCTTCGGAATGAAAAATACCCAGGAAGCCATCAGCATAAGAAATCATGTATTGATGACCTTTGAAAAACTGATTATTGAAAAAAGCCGAAGCGATGACGGAAACTGGAATATCGTTATCGTAGGAAGCGGACCTACCGGAGTAGAGCTGGCAGGTGCTTTTGCCGAAATGAAAAAAGACATCCTTCCAAGAGATTATCCCTACATGAATTTTGACCATTTGAAGATTATTCTGGTAAGTTCCACAGAAAAGCCACTTGCGGTAATGAGCAGTGAGGCTCAGGAAAAATCTGAAAAATACCTCAAAGACCTTGGAGTGACTTTTATGAGTGGAGAAGTGGTGACAGATTATGATGGAGATAAAGTACATCTTAAAAGCGGGAAAGAAATAGCTTCCAATAATGTAATCTGGGCAGCCGGAGTTACCGGAAATGTGGTAGGAGGTTTCCCCGAAGAAAAATTAGTAAGAAACAGATATATTGTAGATCGATATAATAAAATAAAAGGATACGATAATATTTATGCCATCGGGGATATTGCCTATATGGAAACTCCAAAATATCCACAGGGACACCCGCAGGTAGCAAACGTAGCCATTAATCAGGCAAAAAATTTAGGTAAAAATTTATTAAAGAAAAGTCAGAACGAGTGGAAAGAATATGAGTATGATGATAAAGGTTCACTAGCGACTATAGGGAAGCACAGAGCTGTTGTTGATTTACCATTTATAAAATTCCAGGGATTTCTGGCGTGGTATTTCTGGATGTTTCTCCATTTAATGCTAATTTTGAGCGTTCGAAATAAGCTGGCTATATTCTTCAACTGGATGTGGAGCTATATCAACAAAGATTCTTCTTTAAGATTAATTATTCTACCTACTAAGAAAAACGAAACATTACAATGAGAATTGACATAATAAGCGTACTTCCGGAATTGATGGAAAGTCCATTCAAAACTTCTATTTTGAAAAGAGCAATGGATAAAGGGCTGGCAGAAGTACATTTTCATCAACTGAGAGACTGGGCTGTTAATAAGCACAGGCAGATTGATGATGAACCTTACGGAGGCGGGGCAGGAATGGTCATGATGATTGAGCCGCTGGATAAGTGTATCTCAGAGCTTAAGTCCCAAAGAAATTATGATGAGGTAATCTATCTGACACCGGATGGAGTGACTTTAAATCAGAAAATTGCCAATTCACTTTCTATAAAAGAAAATCTGATCTTTCTTTGTGGTCACTATAAAGGAATAGACCAAAGAGTAAGGGATCTCCATATCACAAAAGAAATTTCAATAGGAGATTATGTTCTTACCGGAGGAGAACTGGCTGCCTGCGTTCTTGCAGACTCTGTCATAAGACTGCTTCCAGGAGTTTTAAATGATGAACAGAGTGCCTTAACGGATAGTTTTCAGGATGATCTTCTTTCACCACCCATTTATACCAGACCTGAAAGTTATAAAGGACTGGATGTACCTAAAATTTTACTGAGTGGCAATTCAGGAAAAATTGAAGAATGGCGTCATGATGAAGCTGTAAGGATCACTAGGGAAAAACGTCCCGATTTATTATAGTCAAATATTGTTGAAATTTATTTAATTTTTATCCGCTTTGAATTCCGTTTGTCATGAAGATAAATGGAATAATATTTGTTGTAAATTTAATAAATGTGAAAAATATTAATATTTCTAATTTTAAATTAAAAATTTATTTCTATTATTCTGGTTTTTACGTATTATCTCAATTTTGATTAATGTGTTAAAACTCTCCAATAATTGAAAAATTAATTTATTATAACTGATTTCATTGGTATTTTTTATTATATTTGAATCGTTTTTTATAGGAAATTGATTCGTTTTTTTTAAGTTGAATCAAAGGAATTTGAAAAAACAATAATTTTACATCTTATAGAAAAAAAGAACATAATAAATTAAAAGTATAGAAATTAGTGTAGATGGAACTGTTCTCTTTTTATAATGTTGAAAATTTATTTTTACCCGATCCGAAACCTGTCCACAAATTAGATCCTACCCGGTCAGGATTAAGGAATTGGGATGAAAAAAGATATAATAATAAGCTTTTCAAAATCTCCCATGCATTTCAGTTGATGAAGGAGGATAATGGTGTAATGCCATTTGTAATAGGATTGTCTGAAGTTTCCGGAAGGAAAGTACTGGAAGATCTTGTGGAGATAGAACCCTTTGATTCGCAATATGGAATTGTACATTACAATTCTATGGACGAAAGAAAAGTGGATGTAGCCATGTTGTATGATAAAAATAAAGTAGAGGTAATAGATTCAGAAACCATTACTTTCTTTTTTGAAATAGTAAACAAAAACACAGAAAATTACGACACAACCAGAGACGTACTTTTTTCAAAAATTAAATATAAAGGGGAAATTATTAATGTCTTTATCGCCCATCTTCCCTCTAAGCGAGAAAAAGATATCAATAAACCTAAAAGAGCCTTTATATTGAATGAAATCCGGCAACGGATTATGAAAATTGTAGATGCTGATAAAGAGCATGTCATATTGTGTGGTGATTTTAACGAAAACCCGGATGATGAAAATTTAGTACAGATTCTCTATAACAATGACCATGAGAAGGTTTTAATGAACCCTTTTCAGCAATTGTTTTCTACAAGAAATTATTCTACTTTTCATTATAAGTCTGGATTGCTGTATGATCAGATCATTATGTCAAGATCTTTGCTTGATAATAAGACGCTGAGTTTTCAGGATGCCCAAATATTCAATTCTGAAAAAATACGCAGCAGAACCAGAAATTTTGAAGGACGGCCTTTCCGAACTTATGCTGGTACAAGGTATTTGGGAGGATATAGTGATCACTTTCCGGTTTTTGTAAAATTTAAAAGTTTACAGTAAAAAAACATAAATAATAAAAAAGTAGAAAATGAAAAATTCGAGCAACACAAGCTATCATTTAGATTCTATTGACAAGGAAATTATCTACATGTTGATGGATAATGCTAAAACTTCTTTAGCCCATATTTCAAAAAATGTTGGAATTTCCACAACTGCAGTGCATCAAAGAATCAAAAAACTTGAACATGCAGGAGTTATTGAAAATTCAATATCATTTCTTAATCCTAAAAAAATAGGATATAAAGTGATTTCCTACATTGGTGTATTTCTGGATCAGCCAAGCCATTATCCAGAAGTGGTAAAATCTTTGCATGATATAAACGAAGTAGTGGAAGCCCATTACACAACAGGAAACTATACCATATTCCTGAAAGTTCTGTGTAAAGATAATGATCACTTAATGCAGATCCTTAACAAGCTGCAGAAACTGAAAGGAGTAACAAGAACAGAAACCTTTATATCTTTAGAACAAGGTATTTACAGACAATTGAAAGTATAACGATATGAACATAGCCCAATATTTGGATTCAACCTACCTGAAAACACCAGAACAATCAGGTATTTCCCATGAAGAAACACTTCAAAAAGATAAAGAACTTGCACAGGAAGCTATAGAGAATGGTATTTTTGCTGTAATGATTCGCCCGGATTATGTAGCTGAGATCAGGAAATATATTCAGGAAAGAAATTCAAATGTTGCAGTAGGAACTGTAATAGGCTTTCACGAAGGTACCTATTCTGTGGATGAGAAGCTTGCTGAAGCCTCAAAAGCAATAGAGGATGGGGCTGATGAATTGGATTTCGTTATTAATTATACAGCTTATCTACAAGGAAATATAGAACTGGTAAAAGATGAATTTGTAAAATGTACAAGATTGTCTCTTGAACATCATAAAATAGCAAAATGGATTATTGAAATTGCCGCTTTGACAGATGAACAAATTGCAGATCTTACCAAAAATATTTCTACTTGGGCCGAAGAGAATTTCTCTGAAAATGATTGGTCAAAAATTTTTGTTAAATCTTCAACAGGATTCTACAAAACTCCTGAAGGAAAACCTAACGGAGCAACTTTTGAAGGAATAACAATTATGCTCAACAACGCAGGAAAACTTCCTGTAAAAGCAGCAGGTGGTGTAAGAACTCCTGAAGATGCTGAGAAAATGATCAATATGGGAGTAAAAAGAATAGGTACCTCCTCAGCTTTAGCGTTGATTAAAAATGAATCCTCGTCAGAAGGATATTAATCTAAGGTTCAAATAATAAAAAACCATCAGCAAAACTGATGGTTTTTTTATTTATATCTGTGCCTGATATTCTTCGTAGAACTGTTGGGTTTCTTTGATCAAGCTGTTCATTTCTTCCAATGTGAAAACTTCCAGGAATTTTCTTCTGAAGTCCTTGAAGTGAGGTATTCCTCTGAAATAATTACTGTAGTGCTGTCTCATTTCTACCAAACCTAATCTTTCTCCTTTCCATTCAACACTCCATTCCGCATGCTGGCGAACTGCCAATAATCGGTCTGATATTGTAGGGGCAGGTAAATGCTCTCCTGTTTTAAAGAAATGCTTGATTTCATTAAATATCCATGGATAACCAATAGCAGCACGCCCGATCATAATACCGTCACATGCATACTTTTGTTTATATTCTAATGCTTTTTCAGCAGAATCAATATCTCCGTTTCCAAAGATTGGAATCTCAATATTAGGGTTTTGTTTGATTCTGGAAATATGTTCCCAGTCTGCCTCACCCTTGTACATTTGAGCGCGGGTTCTGGCATGTATAGTAAGAGCTTTAATTCCTGTTTCCTGCAGGCGTTCTGCTACTTCATCAATATTGATAGTATGGCTGTCCCATCCTAAACGGGTTTTTACCGTTACAGGCAGATGAGTGGAACTTACTACAGCCTTTGTAAGACGAACCATCAGGTCAATGTCTTTCAAAACACCTGCTCCCGCTCCTTTGCAGACAACTTTTTTTACAGGACATCCAAAATTGATATCTACCAGATCCGGATTTACTGTTTCAACAATTCTTGCAGACATGGCCATAGCTTCTTCGTCTCCACCAAAGATCTGTATCCCCACTGGTCTTTCATAATCGAAGATATCAAGCTTTTTACGGCTTTTGATAGCGTCACGAATCAACCCTTCAGAAGAAATAAATTCCGAATACATTAAGTCTGCACCATGCATTTTACACAAACGTCTGAACGGAGGATCACTTACGTCTTCCATCGGAGCCAGCAAAAGTGGAAATTCCGGCAGTTCTATGTTGCCTATTTTTATCATGGTGCAAATTTACGAAATTCTGAAAAAACAATATTTTACTATTTGTAAAACATTAAGTGTTTCACATATTGTTGTTTATTTAAGGGATTTTATGATATTTTGTTTAATTTTTATTTAATTTATGTGTTTGGTTTTCAGTGTTTTTGGTGTTGTATTAAAAAATATTTTTTATATTTAATACAAACAAAAATTAATAATATGAGAAAAATTCTATTTTGCTTGATGGCAGGCTTTGCTGCATCAAATTTTTATTCACAAGTGAATGTGTCTGCTACGGCAGGTACAGCTACAGGAACCTATACTACGGTAAAGGGAGCATTTGACGCTATTAATGCGGGAACACATCAGGGAGCAATTGCAATCAGTATCACAGCTAATACAACCGAAACAGCAACTGCCAGCCTGAATGCCAGTGGTGGTGCAACGAGCTACACTTCCGTTGGGATCAAACCGGCAGTGGGAGTTACAGCTACTATTTCAGGAGATGTTGCCAGTGCGCCTTTAGTGAGAATACTGGGCAGTAATATTACCTTAGATGGAAGTAATGCTGCTTCAGGAACTACAAAAGATCTTACCCTTACCAATACTTCTGTTACAGCACCGCAGGTCCTTACATTTATTGCGGCTTCTGCAGCAGCGGCCAATACCAATATTATGGTTAAAAACCTGAATATTATAAATGGTATCAATAATTCTTCAGCTTTGGTAATGTATGATGGAGCTACAACGCCTACCGGAGGTTTTTTTAATAATGTTACCATTCAGAATAATTCTGTGAAAAAAGCCTATATGGGAATCTATCTATTTGCAGCTATAGGAGCAGGTAATGGAGGGAATACATTGGTTACTGGTAATGATATAAGTGCTTCAGGAGCAAATGCGAACCGTCTTGGAGGAATTTATGTCCAGGGTGCAGATGGAGTGACAGTAAGTAATAATACCTTAGGTAATTTTGAAACGACCAATGCAGAAATAAAAAGAGGAATCTGGTTTGCAACAGCAACAGTGAATTCTTCAATTATTTCAAATACCATTACCAATCTTGGTTATACAGGAACTGGTGCTGGAGGAGCTTCCGGGATCACTATTACTTCCGGTAATACAGGTGCCTCTGCAGCAGCTAATATTATTGTAAGAGGAAATACCATTTCCAATTTTACCTCCACCGGAACGGGGTCTCTGTTTGCAGGAATTTATGCAGGAGGTACATTGACAAATGGAATGACTATCACTAATAATAAAATATCCGGGATCAAAAATACCAATACATTCGGATATGGAGCGCAGGGAATATATCTTGCTACAACAAGTCCTACCTCCAATACCTTAGTAGCCAATAACATTGTAAGTGGTGTAGCTGGCTATGGATATGCAACAACCGGAGGCGTAAATGATAACGGAAACGGAGTTGTCATTACTGCAGGAGGAGGTTATAAGCTTTATTATAATACTGTTGTGATGGATGTAAGCCAGACTGTTGCAGGAAGGCCATCTGCTTTAAACATTACAAGTGGGGTAACCGGTGCAGGAGGTATTGATGTGAGAAATAATCTTTTTGTAAATACCCAGACCCAGGCAGGAGATAGATATGCTATTTATGCCGGTGCGGCCAGTACGGTTTTTTCTACCATTAATTATAATAATTTTTATTCTTCCGGAACTAATCTTGGCTATATCGGGGGAGTTGCAAAAGCTACCCTTGCTGATATCCAGTCAGGATTTGGAGGTAATGTAAATTCTTTAAATGTTCTGCCGGTATTTGTATCAGCAACAGACTTCCATGTATCTGGTACCGGAAACGCAGCTCTTGATAATAAAGGAACTCCGGTTGTTGAAGTTACATTGGATGCTGATGGCAATACAAGAAACGCTGTAACACCGGATCTTGGAAGCTTTGAATTTACAGCAACAGTATTAGCTGTAAATGAAGCTGCGAAAAAGAATACAGTCAGTTTCTATCCGAACCCAGTTGTTGATTACCTTTACATCAATAATGACAGCAGAATAAAAGATGTTGAAGTATATAATGTTTCAGGGCAAAAAATGCTTTATGAAACAATCAATGCAGAAAAAGGCTCTGTAGATATGAGACGTGCTCCTGCAGGAATTTATATCTTAAAAGTGAATACTGAAAGAGGCTCGCAGTCACTTAAAATTATTAAAAAATAAAAATTAACTGATAACCAATACAAATCCCCAATATCACTATTGGGGATTTTTTTTATGGTAAAAAAGGAAATGTTCAGCTTAGAAACTTGCCTTTACCTGCATACTTCCAATATGAATGGTCCTGTCACCGGAGTTTCTTCCTTCGTAATTAAGATTCAGCTGGATAAATGAGTTGATCGCCTGCTGAATAAATACACTCCATACCTGGTTTTTTCCTGGCTTCAGACCATCCAGCATCTGGTTTCCTACAATGCTGAAATTGTTTCCGGTAAAATTGTTACTGATGAATGAGAAGTTTCCGCGGATGGATGTTTTTCTGCGCTCCCATTGGATGGTTCCTGTCACGTCAAAAGCTTTAAGAAGTTCTTCACCATCCAGCCTTTGTTTTTGACGGAAAGCGGAAGACAGTTCAGCCTGTATAGCGTCTGTAAACTTATAGGTGGCCTTAGGTTTTGTTTCAAAATTATTGAGACGGTAATCCCTTGTTGCAAACAATTGTGAGGAGTTTTGGATGTCATGAACAGAATTTTCCCAATCTACTCTGAATTCTTTATTGAACCAGTATCCGATATTCAGAAAATGAGAGGTTTGCTCACGCTCTTCATTACTAAAATTGGCATTGATAAGATTATCATTTGTGATGAATCTGTAGTTACCGTTCCAGCCTGATTTGTCGGTAGGATTGAATTGTACGGAAGCCAATATATTTTGATTTTTAAGGATCTGATCGCTGTTTTTTTCAAAAGGATTCAGCACAAGAACTTTATCCTTTTTATAGAATGAGTTTTGGGAATTCAATGAAATATTGAAATTCCAACGCTTTAAAAATCCGTTTTCTGAGTTGAAAACGATGGCCGGGTTGACAAATAATGCCAACTGTAATTTATTTTTATTGGAAGGAATATACCTTACGGAATTGGTATACACACGAATATATTGGGCAAGATCGGAATATTCGGCAATTTCAAATTCATCAAGCTGCTGTATGCCGTCTCCGTTATAATCTGTCCATTTATACACACCTTGTCCATCCGTTACTTTAATGTACTGGAATTCTCTCTGCGCTTCCTGCCCGTTTCCAAGTTCGTAGAAAGCCTGAAGGCGCATTCCGTTTCTGAAAAGCTGTTGATTGTATAGAATATTTCCTACTACAAAGTCATTATTTCGGGTAACATCACCTTCTGCACCTGAGTAGAAAAATTTTCTGTAGTGAATTAAAGCATTTAGTGTAGTTTTTTCCGTTTTGATGATCTGACTTTCGGCCATGAACCCTAAAATATTATTCATATTCTGAAGTCTGTTGTCACGTACAGAGTCATTATCTCTCATGTATACTTTTGCCAATAGCTTGGTTCTCGTACTGTCACCAATCTTCTTTTGCAAAAAGATTTCTTTCCAGCTGAAACTTGTGACATCCATAAGTTGAGTGTCATTGTATTTTTTCTCATTGTGTTCCATGCTTCCACCGATCGCCCAGCTTCCTTTTTTACCGGTAAATTCAGTTGAAATTCCTCCACGGATAAATTTAGTATCCTGAAGAGTGGCATTGGTACTCAGATAAGATAAATTCCCTTTGGTAAAGAGTTTCCCTGTAATCCATCCGAAATCCAGGTCATTTTTAAGCCCTTTGTAAGAGTCCTGTTCATTCAAATAATTGACACGGTAGTTTAAGGTAGATTTATTATTCCATTTGTTCAGGAAGCTGAAAATAAACCTGTTTTGGGTCTTCTTGTTAAATTCCTGTGTAAGGTTGAAATCTCTGGAGAATTCCACATCATTGATACGGTCAAGAATATGAAACTGTCTGTCTATATACTGATATTCAAAACTTGGAGTTCCCTTCCAAGTGTTCTTCGTAAAGCTTTTATTCCCGAAAATACGCCACGCATAGCCCATATTCTGATCAGAATCCTTTGATGAAAACAAATTGACATCATAATTACTCAGGGAGATGTTGGCCCCTATTTTTCCTTCATTTAATAAATACTCAGAATTCAGGGAATATACCTGTGATTTCTGAGGAGAAGGAAGTTTTCTTACCGCTCTGTAATCTCCGGCATTAGGCCCTACATATTCAAAAACACGCCCGTTATTAGTGGTCTGTGCTATTTTATAATCTCCCAGATTAACTCCGAAATAAGTGAAAGAAACCTGATAAAGTGTTAAGTTAGGATCAGTAGAAAATTCGTAGAAATTCCCGGCAGTGTTTAATTTGTATAAAATTTTATTGACATCATATTCGGTAACAACTCCTGATGGTGCATACATCAGGTTGGGGTCATTACCTGCTTCAGCAAGGATCTGTTCATCTTCTTTAGAAAGATTTAAAGAAAGAGGTGCATTTTTGTTGTCATTTTCCATGAACCAGTTTAGGCCCACTTTGAATTTTTCTCTCTGATGCTCAAGTTTTCCGGTAAATAAATATCTTGAATAATTTCTGTTGGCGTAGTTATAAGAAATCGTAATGAAATTCTGTTGGAAAATAGGACGGAAACTGGTAAAAGTAACCTCACCTGTATTGTAATTGATGATATAATCCTGATTTTCTCCTCGTTTCATTAAGATACCGTCAATGAAAACCTGCTCAGAGCCTGAGATTAGGGTAATAAACTGCTCACCATTCTTACCGGTCAGACGGTAAGGTCCCTGGTTACCTTCAACCCCTTGAAAACGGATTCTATGGAATTCACTTCGTGCAACACCGGCAGAAATATCGATCAATGTTTTGTTTTCCTTTCCAAATTCTGTCTGAAACTGAAGTCCCATACTTCTTCTCTGGTATTTCGCGAAATAATTTTTAGCCTCTACAAGATCAAGGTGTCCGGCTCTGAGAATAGACTTTTCCTTGATATTAAGCTGCATATAAATTTTGTCAAATTCCTCCAAAGTCTGGGTATAACCATCAGCTTGAATAGGAAGGTTATGATCTGAAATACTGGCTAAAATCGTAACATCCTTTGACAATCGTCCTGAAATCTGGAGATCCATAGAACTTTGTACAGATTGTCCCTGGTTGTTACCAAAAGTAATTCCACGGATAATAGATCCCTTTGAATTAAGCTCTCCTAAAAATCTTTTTTTATCATTTTTTGCCAGTACAGCCTCATCGATAATGATCTTATTGTGTGTTCTTATGAAATCCAGAGTGTCTTTGGCAAAGATATCCTGCTCAAGCCGTGCGGCAAGAATACTATCCCTTTTAATGCTGTCTTCAGGAACGTTGGGATTTTTCCATGAAAATACCTGAGCATTTCCTGAAAATATGCCTAAGAAGAATAAAACGAATAGAATGATGAAATTCCGCAACTTTTAAAAATAATTCGTAAAAATAATTAAAAAATGTTAACATTAAGGGGTCAACTATAATTAACAAAAACTTAACCTCTTTATTGTCCCCCAAAAAAAATTAGAATGTAGTTTTGTATGGAAAGAAAATTATTAACAACGAAAAATTTAAATCATGAAAAAACTTTATTCTCTTTTTGCAACAGTGATGATAAGTGCAGTTGCTTTTGCACAAACAACTTACCTTTGGGATGGAAGTTCTGTAAATCCTATTTCTGGTACAAATGCTAATATTTCAAGTGTAGCATTTGCAGCAACTCAGGGAAATAATAATGGTACGACTAATTTAATTACCACTTCATCTGTGTCTTCTGGCTATACAGGAGCAAGCGGATCCAGTAATTTTGGTGCTGCTGCTTTTAAAGAAGCTCTTACCACTGCTGCAAGTACTTATTTTAGTGTAACTGTTACTCCTGTTGCAGGTAATAAAGTAACTTTAAATTCTTTAAATTTAGGATCGAGAGGAACATCTACAGGACCTGGAAAGATTACAGTATATTCCAGCATTGATAACTATACAACGGCGATAGGTACTGTAAATGTTAACAATAATAGTACATGGACATTGAATAATATCACTTTTGCAGGTGCTAATTTAGTAGGTGCAGAATCAGCTCCTGTTACCTTAAGAATCTATGGAAGTGACAGTCCTGGTACAGGAACTCCATCTCTTGGTACTGCCAACTGGAGAATAGATGATATTTCTTTAATTGTTACTTCATCTACTGCTTCTTTAGCTGTTATTGATGCTAAAAATGCAAAATCAGGGAGCTTTGTAAAGAATTCTTTTGTTAAAAACAATGAGATTGTTTTCGGATCTGATGTAAAAAATGTAAAAGTTTTCAACATGTTCGGACAGCTTGTAAAAGAAGGTTCTGTGAAACAAAACGGAACGGTAAATATTGCTGAACTGGCAAAAGGAAACTATATCGTAACAGGTACAGTAAACAACCAGCCGGTTTCTCAAAAAGTTCTTAAAGACTAATCTCTTGAAATAAAAATACAAACAGCCGTTTCATTGAAACGGCTGTTTTTTTTATATGATTATTTACTGTTTTTTAGATTTTTGTATCTTGTTTATTTCTTAATTTGGTGGTATTATTTTTGATGTTTTTATTACAAATCCATTTCTAAAAATTATTACGATGAAAAAAATCTTTACTCTTGTCGGGCTTGTATCATTAGCTGCCTTTTCGAATGCTCAGATTGTAATCAATGAGATTTATGGCGGTAATGCCAATTCAGGTGCCGTATTGAAAAATAATTATATTGTGCTCAAAAACGTCGGAACGAACCTGGTTTCTTTGACTGGGGCAAGTATACAATATGCTCCGGCAATAGGGGCTTTTACCGAATATCATACACTTCCGGATTTTACTCTGGGTCCTGAAGAAACCTTTCTGATTCAGGAAGCAGCCATTGATGGTGGTGTTGAGAATTTACCGACACCGGATTTTATTGCAACTACTATTACCCGTTTTGACGGAACCCCCAATAAATCTTCAGGATTAAGAATTTCCAGTGTATCAGGAAAAGTTGCTTTAGCCGGAAATATAGTGCAGGTGACCGGACCTTCTGCATCTAATGTCCTGGATTTTGTAGGCTACGGATCAAATGCAGATCAGTTTAAAGGAGATGGGCCAGCTCCTTCTCCAACTACAACCACAGCTATAAAAAGAACATTAGTAGATAGTAATGATAATAGGGCCGATTTTTCTCTGGAAGGCAGCGTGAAATCCGGTTTTGTACAGAACCCTTTTATAAAGGACAGTAAAATTGTCTTCGGAACTGAAGTAAAAGATGTGAAAATCTATGATACCTTCAGGCAGATTGTGAAGAAATCACCTACTAAATTAGCCTCAACTCTTGATATTGCTGAGCTTCCAAAAGGAACTTATATTGTTACCGGAACAATTAATAATATTCCGATCTCACAGAAAATTATAAAAGATTAATTTTAATAAAAACAGCTTCTTTGTTAAATGTCATTCTGAACACAGGCTGAAATCCTGCGAACATAACTCAGAAATGTAGTGAAGAATCTCATAAGCTTGGCTATTCATAAGATTCTTCCTTCGTCGGAATGACAAAGCCAGATTATTTGACTTTTGAGACTATCTTTTTTCCGATATTTTTAGTACCAGCCTCTTCTTGCGGCATTAATAATAGAACCAAGATTAAGAATCAATGTATATCGGATGCGCTTTCCATAATCTTTAAATGAAGGCTCAAATCCTAAAGAAGACTGTATCGGGAAATAAACTTCCAGGAAATCCGGGATAATTCTTACTTTAACTCCGGTGTCCCATATGAATTTGGCAGGAAGATCTTTGTTTTTATAAACTCCGGCATCAGCATACACATGGAAAATTTTCCATATACTTGAATCTACGTTGGCAGAAGTAATCCATTGGTTTACCGTTCCCGGCAGGAATGATTTAAAACCACCGTCAGCTAATATAAACTGCTGTGAAAGGAGACCGCTGCTGGCACTTTCTCCCAAGAGATTATAAGAGAAAGAGTAGTTAGAAACCCTTGAAATTCCATAGTCGAAAAGATTGTTTCGGGTATTGTTTCTTAAAAAATATCCTGCAAATAAACGTAGACTTAGCTTTTGTTTAGGGGCAAATTCCCATCTATAGAAGCCCTCAGCTGTTATTTTATTGAAATCCTCCATTCCCTGCGTGCTCAGACTGAAACTTTTTTCATGGATCATCTGGCTGTCGCTATAGCCATACCCAACAGTCCAGACGTTGTATTTGCTGTAGTCATTATTGGCAATCATTTTAGGGCTCAGATCTCTTTCAAAATAATTATAAGAAACTCCGATGCTTCTGCTAACGGTACTTCTGGGATTTTTTCTGAAGTTGATAGAGGAAGCTATTGAACTCTTTCTGTAGGCTAATCCATAATCGTAATGAAAATAAGAACCGGAAACCCCAAAGGTTAAGCTTCGGATAATACTTTCGGCAGGCAGAATAGAGTAGGAAACAGCACCCGAACCTGTCAGTTTTCCTGTTCCGGTACTGTAGGTTGGTGTAACTGAATACAGGAATTTCTGATCAAATAAAGATTGGTTTTTTAAGTTAATCCCCAAAAGAAATTTATCATACGTATTGTTGAAACGTACTCTTGGGGTGATATAAATTTCGTTGTATTCCGGATTCGGAATGTCTTTTATTAATTTAAGTTTGATTTTTTTTGTATTGGAAAATATTCCTTTTGCATACAGAAAATTATCCCTGTAATTCGATTCAGGGAAAGTGTAACCGCTATTTAATGTAACTTTATAGATATTATCCGAAGCCGGAAGTGACAGATTGGTAATACGTTCATTTTCTTCAGTATCTATCCAGTACACCTTTTTTTCTCCTTCTTTGGTCTCGGTTTCCAGTTTTACAGGAATGGAGATGTCTGTATTTTTTGTAATTTTTATTTCTAAGGAATTGTTGCCTTTTTTAATGTTTTTTAACTTGAAATCAACTCTGTTTTTCTGTTTAAAAAAGTTTGAAAGATAGGCTGCTGATTTATTTTTCTCAGAAATAGAAGTCAGGAAATTTTCAGGATTAATTTTTTTTCCGGTATTCTGAGTAATATAATCTTTCAGAATATCATTGAAGTTGTCATACCCCATTTTATCAGCTGAATAATTAAAAAGACTTCCGGTTTCAAAACTGCTGACAGCCATGTCATTAAAATTGCTTAAAACAGGGAAATGCTCATCAATCTTCTGATCAAGATTTTGCAGCATGATATACTGATAGGAAAGTCCGTAACGATCCAGAAGTTTTACTTTGGATGCATGGAAAAATTTTAATGGTTTAAGTCCAAATATTCTGGTTTCAGGAAGTGTCCCTAAAAGTTTCGTGTCAGCATAGAATTTTTTCAGATACTGAATTTCCAGATAAGATTTTAAACCGTTTTTGAACCAGTGGTCTTTTTCTTTATCAGCAATAACGTTTTCATCAAGAACTTTCTTGGCAATGATTCCAAAATAATCCAGATCTGTCTTTTCAGCATTGGTAAATAACTGAAATCTGAATTTCCAGAAACTAATATCATTATTTCCGAAAAAGTCTTCCTTAGCTCTGAATTTATCAGAAATAAAAATACTTTTCGGAAGAATACCGATTCTTTCTTTCAGGAACTTTAATTGTAAAGGAAGGAAGAACTCCAGATTTTGTTTTTCTTCCGGCTTCAGGTTATAACCAAACTTAATTTCGGTTTCAGCTCCGTCAACATTGGTTTTTATTGAAGGATATTCCGTGGGCGAAATCAAAAACTCAGGGTCTGAATCCAGATATCCTTTGAATGAGTTCATCTGAACCTGTGGGAGATTACCTTCCACAAAATTATTTACAGGAATATCAAAGTTGACGGTCCAGAAAGTATTGAAACTTACTGGTTCTTCAATATCGTGGTAGTTTCTTGTGGAAATATTGTCCGGATCAAAATGATCCGGAACAATAAAGAAATATTTTAATACAGTATTCTGAGCGGATGTTCCATATCCCGTAAAGGTTTTATCGGGAAGCTGCATCCGGTATTGCAACTGTAGAGTAACGCTTTGGCCAGGTTTTAATACATTTTTCAGAGGAATAAAAAGATTTTCATCTGAGATTGTATTGACAGGAATGGCTTCATTTTCAGAATTCTTAACATTCAGTTCAAGAAGTTTTCCTAATTGATCACTTTTTGCAAAATGCAAATCAGTATTTCTGTCTTCCAGTTTTCTGTAGACTAAAGAGGTTCCGCGTTTGTTGTAAGCGGAAACCCAATTCAGGAGTTTTATAGTCTGCAGGTCTTTTTCAGAATGATTGTAATAAACAATTTCCTGACTGATCTCAAGGTTCTTTTTGTCAGGAGACAGTTTAGCTTCAATATATATACTGTCTTTCTGTGCAGAAACCTGTGCGACTCCCCAGAACAAAATAAGGCAAATGCTGATCTTTTTCAAATATTCGTGATAAAGCCCAAATATAACTTATTTTGTATATACTTTATAGGATTTTTAACCCTGAATTGCTTTTTTTTCCAAAGAATTAATATACGCGTTCCAACCCTCTGTCTTATAAGTAATCGCAGATGCTTCAGGATTATCAGATTTGTAGATTCCTCTTCCCACAATGATAAAATCTGTATGCAGCGTTTTGAAAACATGTTCCGGTGTATTGTACTGCTGTCCTTTACCATCACCGGAGTCTGCAAGATTAACTCCCGGAGTGAATAATAAAAGGTCTTCAGGGATTTTGTTCTGAGATACTCCACCAATTACATTAGGATGAGATAAAGCTACTTTTAAAGCTTCTTCACGATAGCTTGCGGTTGTCAATGCTCCTTTGGAAGACATTCCGACAATTGCTACCACTCCTACATTTTTGAAGCAGTCTAGTGATTCAAAACCTCCGATAACCTGAGATGTTACGAAATCTGCCCAATTTGTAATTTTGAAAACACCGCTTGTGAACTGAAGCTCCTGAGTATTTCCAATATCGGCAAATTTTCTGTCCTCCATCAGTAAGAACTGGTGTTTTGCAGCAATAGCTTTTAAAGGAGTGATTGTTTTTTCGTAATCAAAATCAGAAATAATATCAATATGCGTTTTTAAAGCAATGATGTGAGGGCCTACTTTTTCAGCAAGTTCCAGTAACTCCTGAGTTGTAGTAACATCTGCAGAAGCAATAAGGTTTGATTTTTTTGCTAAAGCCGTTTCCAGTAATTTTTTTGAAACTGAATGTTGTGCAGTCTGAAGCTTCTGCTCGTAAGAAGATCTTGTTTCCTCTTCAAACTGAATATGGTTCCCCTGAAGGAAATCCTGAATTCTTTTTACTTCTTCATCTGACAATTCACCAGTTTCCTGAAGAATATCACATACTTCAGAAATATTGAAAAGAGTGTGTACTCTGTATCCTTTACTTTCCAATAGCTGTTTTCCTCCCTGCTCTCTGTCCAATACCACTACAATATCAGAAACTTTAAGATCTTCCTGCTCTATTTCGGGAATGGTTTCCAACAAAGATTTTCCTGATGTGATCACATCTTCTACCAAAAGACAGTTTTGTCCTTTCTGATAAATTCCTTCAATCAGTTTTTTCGTACCGTAGCTTTTAGCTTCTTTTCTTTTAATAATTAATGGAATGTAGCTTTCCAGAGACATTGCAGTCGCCATAGGAAGAGCAGCATAAGGAACTCCACAGATTAAATCAAAATTATCCAGCGGAAGCATTTCCAGCAAATAATTAGCAAGATTTTTTAAAATTTTAGGATCTGAAGCCAAAGGTCTTAAGTCTACATAAAAAGGACTTTCAATACCACTTTTTAGGGTAAACCTACCAAATTTGATGATGCCTAGTTTGTAGCACTCTAAGAAGAATTCTTTTTTACTTTCCATTATTTTTTATTAGATATTGCAAATTTAAGGAATTGAAATAAAGCTTAAAAATTAATCGTTCATTTGTAAATAAAAAACCACCCCGAATAGACCAGGATGGTGTGAAAAATATAATAAACTATTATTTTACGATTTCAGCATCAATCAATTGAGCGCCTCTGTATTTTTGTTCGGCTTCCCATAATAAAAATTTGTCAACCTCTTTGATGAGCTTAGGAATGGTGAGCGATAATACTGCCAGATCATCCATGACTCCAAGTACCGGTATAACAAATTCAGGAAGCAGGTCAATAGGAGAGAGTACATATAAAATTCCCAGTAAAGGAAGAATAATGTCTATGGATTTCATCGGATACATTCCTTTTCTCCACATTTTGACCATTCTGAAAATATCAGGGATCTTTTTTATAAAGCCCTTATGATTGATGGCTTCTTTTGCAAGATTTAATTTTGAATATTTCATTTTGTGTTTGGATTTAATAAATTTTTCAATGCTATAAATTTCACAAATCCTGTACCAATAAATTATAAAATTTAGTTAAAATATTATTTGATAATATTGTCAATGAACTGATGTACAGTCTCTGTGTCCCAATCTTTTGTCGCATCTTCTTTGATAAGGATCCTTCCATGCTTATCCAGCAGGAAAGTGGTTGGGAATACCTTGGGAAGAATTTTCTCAGAAATTGGGCTTTGAGCAATATATACAGGAACGGTATAGTTATTTTCTTTCAGAAACTTTCTTATATCATCTTCCTTATCATTCATGGCAATCAATACAAAATCTACATGATCTTTTCTGGTATCATACAGTTTCTGAATAGAAGGCCATTCTTTTCTGCATGGCGGGCACCAGGTTCCCCAGAAGTTCAGAAAAATCCCTTTATCCTTAAAGTTTTTAAGATTAGTACTTGGTGCATTGATTCCTTTAAGTTCTATGTTGTAATCTTCTTCACTGATATGTACAGCGTTTTCAATGGTTGCAACAGGGAAAAATGTATCCTTTAGAAAATTTCTTATTCCCGGAACAAATGCAACAATACCGATGAGAGCTATTATTACAATATAAATGATACTCTTTTTCATGTCTCTTTTTTATAGAAGATCTAAAATTTCCTGAACAGCATCTTTTCCTCTGTTCTTAGCATAATATATCTGCAGATCATTGTAGAACATATCTTTTGAGTATGCTTCAGGATCAGCTTTATATTTCATCAACAGTTCATACCCGTATTTAGGACGAGGGCCCCATGAATTTTTTACATTCAGGTCTTTATCCAGGATAAGTACCTTAGGAATAGATTCCGTGCCATTGGTCAGAAACTGATTAATTAGGCTCTTATCACTATCTCTCAGGAATACTCTTACTTCATTATGCCCCTCAAAAAATCTAAAGACAGTAGGAACAGTTGCGCTTGCATCTCCGCACCATGCTTCAGAAATGATTAAAATCTTTCCGTCAAAATTTTTGGCAGCGAGTTCTTTCAGCTGATCTTCATCCGGAACGTATTTCTTTACCGTTCGGTCCATTCTCTGGAGACCCAGTTCATAATATTGTTTATAGTCAGCTTCCTGCTGGTTGGCAGGATTCTCTAATCTTTCTTTTGCAATCTGAAGATATTCCTCAAAAGAAATTCCTTTATCCCAGTAATTTTTCATTACCAAAAATATTTATGTTAAAAATTATTGATATTTCTTGTTTTGTTGATCAGAAACAGGTCTGCCAGCACAAATGCAGCAAGACTTTCCACTACAGGAACCGCTCTTGGAACCACACAAGGATCGTGACGTCCCTTACCTTCTACGATCACAGGATTTCCTTCTTTATCAATACTGTCCTGAGGTCTCAGAATAGTTGCCACAGGTTTGAATGCTACACGGAAATAGATGTCCATTCCATTGGAAATTCCACCCTGGATACCTCCTGAAAGATTCGATTTTGTAGTAAAATCTGTATTGAAGGCATCATTATGCTCTTTTCCTGTCATCTTAGCACCGCAGAAACCGCTTCCATACTCAAAACCTTTGCAGGCATTGATGTTCAGCATTGCTTTTGCAAGCTCAGCCTGAAGTTTCGAAAATATAGGTTCACCAATTCCTACGGGAACATTTTTAATCACACAAGTGATTGTTCCTCCGATAGTGTTACCTTCTTTTTTGATTTCTTTGATTCTTGAGATCATCTTTTCAGCCGTTTCAGCATCAGGACAACGAACATCATTGCTTTCTGTTTGGGAAAAATCTAAAGCCTGATATGGTTTTTCACAGAAAATATCACCTACAGAAGAAACGTAAGCATTGATCTCAATGTTTGGTAAAAGCTGCTTGGCAAGTGCTCCGGCAACCACCCAGTTCATGGTTTCCCTTGCAGAAGATTTTCCGCCACCACGATGGTCTCTGAAACCAAATTTCTGGTCATAGGTAAAATCAGCATGGCTTGGACGATATGCCCCTGCGATGTGATCATAATCTTTCGATTTCTGATTTTCGTTTTCAATGATAAAACCAATTGGGGTACCTGTTGTTTTTCCATCAAAGATTCCTGAAAGAAACTTTACTGTGTCACTTTCTTTTCTTTGAGTAACAATTGCTGACTGGCCAGGTTTTCTTCGGTTCAGTTCGTATTGAACCTTATCGAGATCTACCGTTAAACCTGCCGGAAAATTATTGATGATACCGCCATAAGCCACTCCGTGACTTTCTCCAAATGTTGTAAGACTAAGAAGATTACCTAATGTGTTGAACATAGTACAAAATTACCTTTTTTTCTTCAGATAATAAAGTTTCTGGATTTGTTCTATTTATCGGTGTTTTTGATATTATTGATAACCTTTTGGGCTCCCTTTTTTTCTTCTGAGGTCATTTTTTTCCAGATAAATCCTTTTTTGAGATCATTTTTGTCTGAAAGTTGGGGGAAAATACCTGCTTTTACATCATCAAAAATATAGAACGGAGTAACGGCTGGAAGAGGAGTGTCAAAACTGTAAGGGTAATTGTGAGAAACATTAAATTTAAAATTGCCGATTTTAAATGTATTAAACTGATGGTATGCATAGCTTGAAGGCTTGTAAATCTGTTCTTTTTCAAATCCTGTCATAAAGCTTCCTACCCTGAAACTCGGAATGTATTTTTGAATAAATGCCGGAAAGGATAACATTGAAATGAAAAATAAGCTTAAAACTGAAAAAACAATAATGGATTTCTTCTGATTAAAATATTCATGAAACAGAACAAAAAACATCACGAAAAAAACATCGATAAAAAATCTGTATTGAGCGGAAAACGCAAGGATCAATATACTTTTTACCAACAAAGAAATACAGATCAGCGTGATGAGTTTTTTCTTTTTTATCCAGGCAAATACAGAAAAAATAATTAAACTCAGGACAAAAAGAATATTAATCTTTGATTTGATTCCTTCCAGAGAAACCCAGTTTTTAATATGATCTGCTGTTGAAAATTTTTGAATTTCTTCATAGGTATACTGCATATCATAGGTCTTCATGATGGCAAACTGTGACGAAATTTTTAGTACTTCCGGATTGGGTTTCCAGGATACACCCAAATCACCCATTGCTACAGGAAAAACAGGAAAACCGAATGTCCATATATTTTTAATAAAGAACAGCAAAAGAATCAGAATTCCTAAAAGTAATTGTCTGAAATTGTTTTTGAAAATAAAAACAGAGCTTGAAAATACTAATAGGGGCAGCCATATCATGGTAGGTTTTATAGCAAAAACAAAAACTGAAAAGGCAAAAAGAAGAGTTGTATTTCTGTTTCCGGCTATGAGTTCATTTAAGATAATCAGTGAAAAAATAATAACAGGAAGGTCCGGGCTTGGAGATTGTGCAAATAATAATAAGACCGGCAGGAAGCAAAGGTGTATCCAGTTTTTCCGTTCGATGATATAAAGGGTGTAAATAATCAGTAATACAGCATTGATTCTTAAAAACGGGTCAGAGAAATTGGAAAATCCAGCCTGGAAAATATGCCAGACAGACATTTGTCCCAGCGTGAGATCAACGTTTGAAATTCCTTTTACCAGCCCATATTCTGTAAGCCACTGAAGAGTTGGGATGTAATAGCCAAAATGATCTAGTATATAAGGATAATAAGAGCCTGCGAGTATGATAATAAGAGTTGCAGCACTCATTAATGTGAAATCTTTTTTTGAAAACTGATAAAACTCCCTGTAGAGTCTGTTTCTAAAGAAAAAGAATAATCCCAAAAGTATTGAAACTGTTTCTATATAAATATTTAAAGGAAAAAAAAATGAAATAAGTGTCCATATCAGGCTTATTCCCAAGATTCCGGATAGGATTTTTCCTGAGATTCCCTGGAATAAAACCCCTGAGATATTTTCCATGATTTTCCCCCAACCCATTAAGACAGGAATGATGAGAATTGAAGAAAACAGAATCAATAGCATAAAAAAAGATTGCTTAAAAATAAGCAATCTTTATATTTATTGTGAAAATATTTATTAACGGGGTTGTACCCTTCCGTCTTTTCTATCTTGCGATCTACCGATGGTATAACCTGTGGCACCACCTACAACACCACCAATTACAGCTCCGAGTCCTCTGTTTTTCTTAGCGATGAGTGCTCCTGCCGCAGCTCCACCTACAGTACCAATTACGGTTCCTTTGGCTGCTTTACTCCATCCTTTTTTCTGGGTAGTTCCCTGTGAAGTTCCACTTCCGTTATTGGCATAACTTCCGTTACTTCCTGATGAGCCGGAATTTGAGTTTCTGTCTCTATATATTGTTCTTGTTTCTCTGATTACCTGTGGTCTTGAATTATTTTCAGCAGCAGCTCTTGCTTTTTTGGTTTCAGATATGCTGTCTGCTTTTTTCTGAGCTTCATAGACCATCTTTTCTTTTTCAATAGCTAGTTTTTGTTTTTCTATTTCAAGTTGTCTGGCCTGAAATTCAAGTTTCTGTGCTTCCTGTGATTTCTCAGCAACGCTGTCATCTTTCTTGCAGGCCGTCATTAAAAAGACGGATAAAAAACCTGCTAATACTATCTTTCTCATAATTCAAATTTTAATAAGGTAAAGCCAAAATGACTTTAATTCAAATGTATTTTCAATTATGAAGCCAAAATTTAGTTAAGGAGTGTTAAAATTGATCAGAGAAAAGTGAATTAATTTTAAATACTGTTCACTTTTGTATTATTGATGGGGATTTTATGCGTTTACTATTGAAATTTTATTTTATGTTAAAAATTTCTTCAGAAAAGGAAAATTGATTCTTTAAGTAAATCTATCATTAGTATTTCAGACCGTTCCGGAATTTGGATTTGTAAATTTTAGTTCATTGATTGTTTTTACTCAATTCATATAAGTTGATTACTTTTGAGAACCAAATTACTTTTTAATATGAAAAAATCAATTTTTACAGTATCAGCATGTATCGGACTGCTGGCTGTTGCAACCTCATTTTCCTCTAATGAAATAACAGAGAACAATAAAAACTGTTCGGAAATAGCGGATACCACACCAAAGACCCAGACGTATAAGATCCGTTATGGTCTTCTTTCAAAAAGTGGGGCAAAAATTCTTTCCGGAAATTATGATGTAGGAAGTTTCCTTGCAGAAAACATGGTTACCGGAGAAGTTTATGATACCTATTACAGTGGTGGATTTCAGTCTGTGCCACAATATTATAATGGTCTTCCTGCAGGAACTTATACTTTTTCTGCTATGCAGGGACAAGGTGGTTGGGTAGGTTATGGAACGGTAATTGCTACGGTTTCGGACGCACAGGTAGATTCTGATGGATATATTACAGTGTATATTCCGATCATTTGGGAGGAGTAGACCTTGTGAGCAAGAAATTATTTAACTAAATTTACCCTTTTCGAAAATGAATGTTTTTTAATCATTTAAATAATTAATTGCATTTTTTTATTTTGTTTTTATCAATTTTATATTGAATAAAAACTAATAAATTGCTTTAATTGTGTAAAATATTATTAATACGATTTTCAGGATGCTGTTAGGTTCCTATAGAAGTATTCATTCTCTATTTCTATGTTGTATTATATTTTTCTGAAGAAATGTAATAGTAATAGTTGTATTGAACGATTCTACGATATTCTGTTTGGATTTTTCTAAATAGATTTTTTTCATCATTTGTGTTTTTTAGGCCTCCGTCAGGAGGCCGTTTCTATGTATTAAGTTTTATCAAAGCTTTATGATTCTGCTCATATAATAATTGGAAGGGAGATGGTATCTTTGAGTATAAGAATATTTTCATTCCATATTTTATCAAAAAGATTCTTCGTTTCGAAGAGTCTTTTGTATTATATATTATCTAAGGTGACTTTTATTTTACTGATTAATCGGTGAATTTTTTTAGTCTGATACCCAATAAGGCTATAGATTTCCTGTGAACTGGTGAAAACCTCAGGAACAGTCTGGTTATTGATGGTTTTGATTCCCCGTCTTTTCATTGTATCATGTATTACTCTGGCAAACGATTCTTTTGCGCTTTGTTTTGCTTTGTCCTGGGAAATTCCATCAGAATGAAGCCTGTACAAGTATAAGGGTTCTTTGATAAATTTAGCTTCTCCCTGTTCGAGTATTTTTAAATACAGATCCTGATCTACTGCATTTTTCAAATTAGGATTAATTCCTGTTGTTCTTGAGTAAGTTTCTTTTTTAAATGCAAAGAAATGTGCAAACTGAATGGGACAGTTGAAAAAATGGCGGTTGTTGTAAATTTGCTTGGTGCCGGCATATACTCTTTCGGGAGTGAGATTTTCATCACATAGCATCATTTGGGAATAAACAGCTGCAAGATCATCTCTATCAACAAATTCCTGGGCTGTTTTTTCCAATGCTTCCGGATAAAGTGCATCATCAGGATCCAGGTAGGCACACAAATCTCCCTGGGCATATTTCATACAGGCAGCTTTTGTAAAGCCACAACCTTTATTTGTTGCATTACGATAGAGTTTGAAGCGGGAATCATCCTGGATAAGAGACTGTATAATTTCTACTGAATCATCTGTAGAGGCATCATCAACAATAATCACTTCCCAGTTTCTATAGGTTTGATTGATTAATGAATCATAGCATTCCTTGAAATACTTTCCATTATTATAGTTGGCTATAAGTATAGAAAAAATTATCACGTTATTTTGAATTAATTATGCGAAATTATAAAATAAGATATGTGAAGAATATTACTATGATCATAAGATATCTGATATTTTTTATTATATTTTGAAATCTATGCGTGTGAATTATATCTTAACTACTAATATTTGAGAATAGCCGAAGAATAGGAATTAAAACAGTATCGTTTATTGTCTTTTTTTGAGAAATATTGTGTGCTGGCTGGATAGCTTACTATTTAAAAGAAATAATAATTTTATGATTGTACTCATAAAATAAAAAAAAAGACTGGTATACCTTTGGTTAAGAATTAATAGATAAAATAATTTTTATCTCTGATATAAAATTTTTTTTCATCATTTGTGTTTTTTGAGGCCTCCATTTTTTGGGGGCTTTTTTCATATAATAATCTCAAAATGTTTTAAAGATCAAAGAGTATTCTACCGTCAAAAGGAATATCCCAAATGATGAATATTTTGTCATTTGATTTTTGCAGGGGAGCCTGAATGATTTCATAGTCTCCTTTTTCGGTTAATCTTTCTACAATGAGGTCAGAACCTTTGCCTATTTCATTTACGTTATACTCCAACTGATATTCTTTTTCATTACTTTTCGTAAAATCTTCTTTACTAAAAATTATTTGTGCCATGACTATTTAAATTTTATTGGATTGATTTATATGAAGAATAAATTATGCCAATTTGGTGTTGATTTAGGTTTTTTTTGATCTCTGACTAAATATTTGACAATTTTATTTCCTGAATATGAATTGTATTTTATTAAAATGTAAATTATTTTATTTTTAATGTTTTTACCGGCATGCTGGATTTATTTTAATTAATTATAATTAATTATGAAGTGGTTTTTAAAACATCAGTAAAAACGGTCTAAAATGCTAAAATTTCAAAATGAATAATACCAGAGTAAAATGCTTTTTTTTCTCAAAACTGGCATTCTTGGCACGATTTTTCAATATAGAAATGTAACTCATGTTTAATTTGAGTTTTCATGGTTATTAGTTTTTATCCTCGGAATTTCCGAGGATTTTTTTGTTCTAATATGATGATGCTCATAAATGTAAATTGATCAACTCTCTATTTTTGAATAAGATAATTTTCTATCCATCATCTTTTTACATTATTTATCAAACTCTTCTTTGATCTGAAAGAGCTTATTTTCTATTGTTAAAAGGAAAAGTCTAATGCAATAAAAAGATATTCATTCAAAAAGGTAAGAGCGAATGAAGTGAAGAATAAGTTACGGATGTTGATAAAGTAATTTTGATGATAAAAGAATGGAATATTTGAAAAGATTAAAGGTATAAAAACAAAAAAACCTCTAAGTTATTTAGAGGTTTTTTCTGAGGTACCTAGCGGATTCGAACCGCTGTAGATGGTGTTGCAGACCACTGCCTAGCCGCTCGGCCAAAGTACCATTTTTACCATTTTTGAGGTGTGCAAATATAGTAAAATTTCTTTATGAACAAAAGTTTTTAAGCAATTTCTTTCTTTCCAAGAGCCTCGATTTCGCTTTTTGCTTGAATTTCAGCCTGATAATTTTTAACGTTAATAACTCTCGTATAACTCCAGCTGTCATGCCATCCGTTTACACCAAGAAATGATAACCCATCAAAAGGGACAATTCTGGAAAGACTTCTGTAAATAATTTGCTGGGTAGTTGGTTTTGTACCATCTGTACTGATTACTTTGGTTCCTGTAATATACTTTGCAATGGTTCTCCCATCTAAATAGTTTTCCATCAAAAAGTAATAAAGACAATAATTGAAATTTCCAATAAAGAGCTGCCATAATATATTTCCATTACTATAGAAGTAGAAAAACTCAATTGAAGTTACTTCATAAAGAAAATTAGATACAATGGAGAGTAGATAATTAATAGCATATAGTATTATAAGATCGAGAAAATTATTAGCAAGCCTGATCCATGACGAGGCTTTATTATATTCAACAACATTTAGAATTCTTTTCATAGTTGGTTATTAGTTTTTTAGGTTAGTTTTAAAATCCGTTAACGAATAATTTTAATGAGGCATTCGTGTCAATCACAGCTGTAATTCCGGTATTGTTGAGTAGAATTTTACTAGGTTTCAGATTGAAAACTTTCCCGCTCATCTTTAAACCTTTATAGTATTCTTTATTAAAAGCTTCTTCAATACTCTTTCTTGATGCTTCTTCCAGCTCCTGGGTTGGAATACCATATTCATCTTCAATCATTTTTACAATTTTTCCCTGGAAAAGGAGAGAAGCTGTTTTCTGAAGGATATTGGTAGTTTTCAGTTTAAATTTGGTCTCTGATAAAACAATTTTTCTTTTTGTATCATCATACACAGGAATTCCGGAAATAATGGCCGTACCTTTTATATAGCCGTCGGTCTGAGCTTCGATAACCACTCTGTTATCAACTCCATATACCCTGATATCAGTAACTTTCACTTTAGAGTCACGAATATCAAATTCCTTATTCAGGAATGTTTTTCTTGCCATACTGCTTGCCTCTGTAAAAGGGATATTGGCTGTAGTCTGTAAAATAAACTTATCCGCAACAGTAGGAGTGGAGTTAAAATTGGCAACACTGGTTACCGGTGAAGAAGCTGCAGGTTTATTTCCTGTAAAAGTTTCGGAATAAATATCAACACCAAGCGTAGCATTGATCTGGTTACCATAAAATTTCAAAGGAGTAATATTGACTCCCACCGGGCTTACCTTCAGCCATGTATTGTATTCTTCGGAGATATTGAAAGGCTGCAGAAATGTATTCCAGGCCATTAAGGCATATTGCTGAAAATTCAGCTGTGTAGCCATTTGCTGATCTATCGTCTTACAGAATTTTTCCTGCTGTTCTTTTAAGCTTTTTTCAACAATAGAGGTAATGGGAATCTGTATTCTTCCGTAATCAAGAACGGGTTTGGTTACCCACCTGAAGCCATTGGGCTGTGTATTGGTAGTAATGGTCCAGTTATTCTTAAAAGTGACGGTTGTATTGAATGACATTACCGTTTCAAAAGTTGTATTCTGATATGTGTATACTCCCAAAGTTCCGATTCCTTTTTCTGCCCATATTTTTAAAGGAACTTCAATCAGTAAATTCTGACTGGTTCCGCCAACAAGACGAATAGGCCTGGTTTTCCATACTTTTACTTTAAACTGATCATTGTTATTGTCAGTATAAGAGTCATCCTGGTAAACAAGCTCTTTCACAGAAGCATTGATCATATTGCTCAGTTCCGAAAGAGGAATTGTCACAGGCATCGTAATACTGGACTTTATCTTTGGAAAATTATAAGCTGCCAACTGATTATCAACGCCGGCCTGACCAAAAACGCTGATACCTCCTACTAAAAATAATATTTTAACGAATTTCAATTTGTATGTTTTTTTAATGAACGAAAATAAGAATTTTAATTTTCCGGTTTAAAGCTTTTTTCCAGCTCAATGCTGGCACCTGTCATTTCTCCCTGCATAGGGGGAGCTGTTTTGGTAATTTTTAATTTAATATAATCAACCTGTGGAAAGCTGTTGTGGATGGTTGAGATTATTCTTCCGGCTACATGTTCCAGCAATCTGGATTTTATTTTCATTTCTTTGTGAAGAATATCATTGATATCCGCATAGCTTATGGTATCATGCAAATCGTCAGATGCTACTGCTTTCCACAGATCAGTATGAAGTTCTACATTCAGAATATAATACGTTCCGATAATGTTTTCCTCAGGAAGTACGCCATGGTACGCATATATTCGTACATCTTCAAGATATATTTTGCTCATTGCCTCATATTTTATGAAGCAAAAATCGTCTTAATTCTTCAAAATCTGAATTTATTTCTACAGTTTTTTTCTCCTTTTTCATCAGCTCGTTCAATGAATCCGGAATATCAATCTGGGTATGGATCGCTTTTTCTACAGCATCAGGGAATTTTACCGGATGGGCGGTACCAAGGATGTATCCTTTTTGACCAGTATTTTTTTGCAGATACTGTTCCATAGCAGCAAATGCTACGGCACTGTGAGGCTCCAGAATATAGGCGTATTTCTTATACACTTCTGTGATGATATTCATTGTTTTATCATCATCAATGGAATATGCAGATATTTTATTTTTTAAAGCATCAAACCGATGTCCGAAAAGCTCTAAAATCCTTACAAAATTGCTCGGATCTCCCACATCCATGGCATTAGATAAAGTAGCAACTGCTTTTTGTGGCTGGTAGTTCTGAGTTTTAAAATAATCAGGAATTACCTGGTTAGCATTACAGGCTGCAATAAAATGACTGGCAGGAAGACCTCTGAAATGAGCAAGAAGCCCGGCGCAGATATTTCCGAAATTTCCACTCGGAACACAGATTACCGGTTCTTCTTTATGATGTTGGATCCATTGTTTTAAAGCTATTAAATAATAAATCTGCTGAGGAAGCCATCTCGCAACGTTAATAGAATTGGCTGAGGTCAGAAATAACTGATTATTAATTTCTTCATCAGAAAAAGCCTGCTTGACAAGATTCTGACAGTCATCGAAACTGCCATTGACTTCCAATGCTGAAATATTTTCTCCTAGTGCTGTCAATTGTTTCTCCTGAACCGGGCTTACTCTGTTTTTAGGGTACAGTATGACCACATTGATTTGTGGAATCTTATAAAACCCACGGGCAACAGCACCTCCTGTATCTCCGGAAGTTGCCACAAGAACAGTAATTTTTTTCTGCTGATCTTTCAGAAAATAAGACAGACAACGACTCATAAATCTCGCACCGATATCTTTAAAGGCAAGAGTGGGACCATGAAACAATTCCAAAATAGAGATCTGCTCATTGATCTTTACCAGAGGAATTTCAAAACTGACCGTTTCTGCCACAATTTCTTTCAGGACTTCTGAAGGAATTTCATCTCCCACAAAATCTTTCATGCATTGATAAGCAATTTCTTCATTAGAATACTGATGAAGATTTTGAATAAATCCGTCGTCAAACTGAGGAATACTTTCAGGGAAAAACAATCCTTTTTCTTTTCCCTGACCTTTTATTGTTGCTTCTCTGAAGTTAATTTTTTCCAGAGTATCTTTTAAGTTATAATATTTCATTTCTGTTTTTTAGGTTAAACTTCTTCAACGATTTGAATGCCTGTTGGATTTATTTTTGAAACATATATAAGATTTTCTATTTCAATCTCATCATATACTGATTTCATCATCTGAGCAATTTTTTCTGCCGTTTCTTTTTGTTCAGACAGCATAAAAATAGAAGGTCCTGATCCGGAAATTCCTCCTCCCAGAGCTCCCAATTGCAAGCTTTTGACTTTAATTTCGTCAAATTTCGGAATCAGAATACTACGGATTGGTTCTATAATGACATCGTGAAGACTCCTGCCAATCAATGGAAAATCATTTTTCTGAATTCCTGCTACAAGACCAGCTATATTTCCCCATTGTTCTACAGCGCTTTTTAAACTGATATTTTTCTTTAATATCTGCCTTGCATCTGAAGTTTTGACTTCCACCTGCGGATGTACTGCCGTTACAAATAAATCTGGACTGTTCAGCGGAATGATATCAATGGGATTGGTAGATTTTACCAGGGTAATTCCCCCATAGATACACGGAGCAATATTATCTGCATGACGTACTCCTGAAGCCAGTTCTTCTCCAAACATGGCAAAATGAATCATCTCTTCTTGTGACAATTTGTTTCCTAATAATGCATTGGCTCCAAAGGCGGCTCCGGCGGCACTTGCCGCACTGGAGCCGAGCCCGCTTCCAGGTTTTATATGTTTACGGATAATCACCTCAAAACCATTCTTCAGATTAAAATATTCCTGAATTTTTAAAAGGACAATACCCGCAACATTACTGGAAGGTTCTTCGGGAAGTCCAAAAGAATCGGTATGTTTTATAATGATTTCAGGAGTTTCCAATAATCTGAATTCCATCTCATCATATGGATCATGGACAGCCATTCCCAGAATATCAAATCCGCAAACCAGATTGGCAACAGTAGCCGGGACTTTTAGTTTTACTTTTTTCATAATTGTATTTTAAATAGAACGAATAATATCTGCAAAAACTCCGCTTGCCGTTACATCAGCTCCGGCACCGGCTCCTTTTACGACCAAAGGCTGCTCGGAATATCTAAGGGTTTTAAAAATGACAATATTGTCTTTGCCATAAAGATGAAACAGATCACTGTCCGGAGCGATATGCTGTAAACCTACTTTTGCTTTTCCCTCTTCAAACTTTGCAACGTATTTTAATATTTTGCCTTCGTTTTTAGCTTCGTTAAATAAGTTTTTAAAGTGATTTTCATACACTGAGAGTTTTTCGTAAAAACTGTCAACGCTTCCCTGCATGCATTCTTCAGGCAGAAAACCTATGTTTTCAATTTCGTCAAACTGAAGGGGATATCCGGCTTCTCTTGCCAGAATTAAAATTTTTCTTGCTACATCAGTTCCCGACAAATCGAGTCTTGGATCCGGTTCTGTATATCCTTCTTTCTTAGCCTGAGCTACTACTTCAGAGAATGTTCTGCTACCATCATATTCATTAAAGACAAAATTCAATGTTCCACTCAGAACGGCCTGGATGGATTGGATTTTATCTCCGCTTTTGATGAGGTCGTTAATCGTACCTATCACAGGAAGCCCAGCTCCTACATTGGTTTCAAAATAGAAATTACAGCTGTGGTTTCTCGCTGTATTTTTTAAGGTTTTATACTTTTTAAAATCTGAAGAAGCCGCAATTTTATTACATGCAACGATATTCACACTTCTTTTCAATAGGCTTTCATACACTTCAGGAACGTCAGGGCTTGCAGTTATATCAACAAAAACGGAATTTCTAAGGTTTCTGTGGATAATTTCATTGGCAAATTCATTGGCAGAGGCTTTTTCTCCCTGTTGATTCCAGTTAAGGTAATTTTCCTTTGATATTCCCTGATCTGAAAACAGCATATAACGGCTATTGGAAATCCCTGCAATTCTCAAGTTGATCAAAAAGTTTTCCTTTAAATATTCGTTTTGGTCATAAATCTGCTGAATCAGTTTTGAGCCTACATTTCCTGTTCCACAGATATAGATGTGGATCTGTTTTATTTCAGACTCAAAAAATTCTTCATGAAGTACATTCACAGCTTTCTTACTGTCCTTTTCTGAAATAACAATACTGATATTTCTTTCCGAAGAACCCTGTGCGATCGCTCTTATATTGATTCCGTTATTTCCCAGGCATCCGAACATTTTTGCACTTACACCGCTTCTGCTTTTCATGCTTTCTCCTACAAGTGCTACAATGGAAAGTCCTGTTTCAATTTTTACGGCATAAACCCTTTTAAGATTGATATCATCTTCGAAAGAAAAATTGATCGCGTGTTCAGCCCGTAAAGCTTCTTTTTCTTCAATAGCTATGGTGATAGAATGTTCTGATGATCCTTGTGTAATAAGGATTACATTTATTTTTTCGTTACTTAAACACTGGAAAAGTTTTGCAGAAATACCCGGAATTCCTACCATACCGCTTCCTTCCAATGTAAGCAGAGCAATATTATTCATATTTGAAATACCTACTGCAATCTGTTTTTCATTGTCTGAAGATTTCTGTTGATGAGAAATTAAAGTTCCCGGTGATTCAGGATCAAAAGTATTCTTGATGATCAGGTCTATATTTTTTATCATTACAGGCTGAATGGAAGGTGGATAAAGTACTTTTGCCCCAAAATGAGAAAGTTCCATGGCTTCATGATAAGATATTTCTGAAATAGGTTTAGCATTGGAAGCAAGACGAGGGTCAGCAGTCATCATTCCGCTTACATCGGTCCAGATCTGTAGTTCTTCTGCATGAGCGGAAGCAGCAATAATAGAAGCAGTATAATCCGAACCGCCTCTTCCTAATGTTGTTGGGTTGTTCTTTTCATCATGAGCTACAAACCCCGGACCTATAATAATACGGTTCTGATTTTCATTCAGAAAATGAATAATATTTTTTTCGGTAGCGTCGAAATTTACTTTTGCATTGGTGAAATTGCTGTCTGTTCTGATCAGTTCTGCGGAATTCATCCACACAGAGTCTAATTCTTTATGCTGAAGTCTTGCTGCAATAATTTTTGAAGACAGAAGCTCTCCATAAGAAGCTATTCTATCTTTTATTCTGTTTGTCAGCTCACCAAGAACGGCAATTCCGTTGCAAAGATCTTCAATGTCATTGAAATGCTTTTTTACAAAGCTTAGCCATGAACTTTGTTCTGTGATTGGAAAAAGATCTTTGACCAGACTGATATGTTTTTCTTCCAGATTCTGAATAATCTGAACATAGTTTTCATCTTTCACAGAAGCATATTCTGCTGCCCTGATCAGTTGATCGGTAACGCCATGAAGTGCTGATACAATAACAACTATTTTGTTTTTTAAAGATTCATCTTTTATGATTTTTTCTACCAGTAGAATATTCTGAGAATGGGCGACTGATGTTCCGCCGAATTTTAAAACTTTCATCAATTATTTTTTTGAAGTTGGGTAAAAAGAAATGGTTACTCTTTAAAAAAAGAGTACGGTGCCGGAAATAATATGTGAAAATTTACCCCGTTATGGGGTAGTTGTTGTAGTTGTGAATGTAGAAACGGAAGATATGCCTGAAATAGGTAATCTCAGGTCAGAAATATCAGATATGTTTCTTAACAAATTCATTGTAACAGAACAAATGTACAAATTATTTTGAAACAGCCAAGTTTTTAACATAATAAAATATATTTCCTTTTTTAGAGATATATTTGTTGTAATTGATTAAAAATGTTACATTTATAAGATTAACTAATAACGACATAACCATGGAAAATTTAAAGAAAATTTCTCGGAAAGGTTTAGGGCAAATCAGTGGAGCGACATTCAGATGTGACGGATGTCCTACGGGTGGAGGATACGGCCCAGGCCCTGACTTTACACATTCCTGTGAAGAATATGATGCATTACCGGGACGCTGCAAATCCTGTGTATTCGTAAGTTCATTATGTATCTATCCTGAAATCTAATCAAAAAAATAAATATGAAAAATTTAAAGAAAATCATTCGAAATGATTTAAAATCTGTCAACGGTGGAATAGGCCCTTGTAATGCGAACCGTCCTGTCGGACCTTACGGACCAGGTGAACCAAGGTCATGTGCTGATTATCATGCCTTACCAGAATGTTGTAAGGGAAGAGTACTGGTAAGTTTTGAATGCTTTGGTCCTTATTAATTTTTAATGACAAAAAGTTTGTTGTTTTTTATTACAGAATACTAAAATTATTACAATATGAAAACAATTAAGAAATTATCACGCGAAGAAAAGAAAAACATCACTGGAGGATTTACCGATATCCAGATTGAAGCCTGTGGTGGTGAACAATTTGTATGTTTCCGAGGAGGGGGAAAATGGGGATGCTGGCTGAAACCGGGAGGAACCTGTTATGCACCAATGCTGTAAGTATTGCTGCTTATACAATCCAATGAAAAAAATTAAAACTTAATTTTAAAATTAAACTACCATGAAAAATTCAAAAAAATTAAACAGAGAAAGCTTAAGAGCTATTATTGGAGGTGGAGGAGAGATACCTGTGCTGTAGATCTTGATTGCGGACCGAAAGGTTGTGCGGTATGTACAGATTTTAGAGGGCGTAAAGTTTGTCTTTATCTTTTCCCTTATGATCCATCTATTCCAGGAAGCTGTATGGTTCTGGAAGGTTAGAAAATATATTATTTAAAAACCATCAATTTGTTGTAAAACATATAATCAACATTTAATTTAAAACTACTATGAAAAATTTAAAGAAATTAAACAGAAAAGAGCTTGAACAATTAAATGGAGCAGCAGGCCCTTCAAGATGTGCAGGATGCCCACAACATGCTACATACGGAGATGGTCCTGAATATCAGTATCCATGTTCTGCTTATCAGGGGCTTCCCGACTACTGCAAGATGTGTGTTCTGGTAAGTATGGAATGTGTGGACGGAGGAGTTTCTTAAAAGATAATCAGACTTTTATGAAAGATTTAAAGAAATTGAACAGAAGAGATTTGGAACAGATGATAGGGGCTGGTGTATCAAAATGTGACGGCTGTCCTACCCATCTGGTTTTTGGCCCAGGCTCTTCCAGTGATCCTTCATGCGAGGCATATTGGAGATTGTCTGAGAATTGCAGAATGTGCGTTGTTGTAAGTGCAGATTGTTTTGTTGCAATTCCTGCGGACTAAAAATAAAAAGGGCTGTCTCAAAAGTAAATTCTTTCAGAGACAGCCTCTTTGTTTATTTTATGCTTTTTGAAAGATCAAGCATTGCTTCAATAGGTTTCAATGCTTTTAATCTTAATTCTTCGTCGATAAGAATTTCCGGAAGTTCATACTTCATACATAAGTACAATTTTTCCATTGTATTACGTTTCATATAGAAACATTCCGAGCAGTTACAGCTTTCATCAAAAACCAATGCTGGAATCAGTTCCTTGTGAGGAGCACGTTTTCTCATTTCGTGAAGAATACCTTCTTCTGTAGCAATGATGAATTTCTGACAGTCATCTTTTTCCACATAATTCAACAGGGCAGAAGTAGAACCGATAAAGTGAGCCAGTTTCAAAACAGCTTCTTCACTTTCAGGGTGTGCAATCAGCTTGGCATCTGGATTATCTGCCAGCTGCTGGGCAATTCTTTCCATTGAAAATGCTTCGTGTACTATACAGCTTCCATCCCAAAGGATCATATCACGACCTGTTTTCTTAGATAAATATCTTCCCAGATTTTTGTCTGGTGCGAAAATAATAGGCCTGTCTTTCGGAAGTGCTTCTATTACGGTTTCAGCATTTGAACTGGTTACGATGATATCACTTTCTGCTTTAGTTTCTGCGTTACAGTTGATGTAAGTTGCAATTAAAGCATTCGGGTGCTGTTCACGCATTTTTCTTAACCCTTCTCCGGAACAACCGTCTGCCAGAGAGCATCCGGCCATGGTATCAGGAAGAACTACTTTTTTAGTTGGGTTCAGAATTTTAGCCGCTTCCGCCATGAAATGTACACCGCAGAATACAATCATGTCTGCATTCGTGTCTTTTGCCTGTCTTGCCAGTTGTAAGGAATCCCCCAGGAAATCAGCGATATCCTGAATCTCTCCCGGCTGGTAGTAATGGGCAAGAATAACAGCATTTTTCTCCTCTTTAAGTTTAAGAATGGCTTTTACCAACTCTTCTCCCTGAGGAATAGCTATATCTTTTATATCCAGAAATCCTCTGACAGGAATTGCAGATTTAGCTTTTTCTAATGTTTCGGTACTCATATCAACCTCAATTTTTTAGTATCAGAAGTTAGAGGTTAGAAATTGGAAGTTAGATTTTGAGAGTATTTCGGTTGCTCTCATCTTCTGCTTCCATCTTTCAGCCATTAATTACTGATAAAACTTTTTATTAAACTTTCTATTTCTTTTTTAGCTACATCAAGATCGGTATTAATCACGATCTTATCAAACTCGCTGGCGTAGGACATTTCTTCTTCTGCCTTTGCTACGCGGGTTTTTATGGTTTCTGCATCATCTGTATTTCTTGAAATCAATCTTCGTTCCAATTCTTCAATGGAAGGCGGTTCTATAAAAATGGACAGGGCTTTTTCACCGAAATATTTTTTTAATGAAATACCTCCTTTTACATCTACATCAAAAATAACTACTTTTCCCTGATTCCAGATTTTTTCTACTTCAGATTTTAAAGTACCGTAATATTTGTCAGTATATACTTCTTCATATTCTACAAAAGCACCTTCAGAAATTTTCTGTCTGAATTCATCAGGCGTAAGAAAATGATAATCCACCTGATGAACTTCGCTTCCTCTCGGCTGTCTTGTGGTACATGAGATTGAAAAATTCAGTTCCGGAAATGTTTCCAGAGAATGTTTTACCAATGTAGTTTTTCCGCTCCCTGATGGTGCTGAAAATATAATTACTTTATTCATTTTTTACAATTTCGGGTTACGGGTTTTGAGTGGCGGGGTATTCTTGCAAGTAATAACCACAATCTCATACCTCGTACCTACAATACGTTTAACGTTTGTTCTTTAATTTTTTCCAGATCATCTTTCATCATCACTACCAGTTTCTGGATTTCTGCGTGATTAGCTTTAGAACCTAATGTATTGATCTCTCTTCCGATTTCCTGAGAAATAAAGCCCAGTTTTTTCCCGTTGAAAGATTCATTGTCCATTACTTCTTTATAATATTTCAAGTGCTGGGTAAGTCTTACCTTTTCTTCAGAGATATCAAGCTTTTCAGTAAAATAGGCCATTTCCTGGTAAAAACGTGTTTCATCAACATTTTCAAATTCTTTCAAAGATTTCTGATAACGTTCTTTCACGCTTACAATTCTTTCTTCTTCAAAAGGAATCACTTCTCCAAGATATTTGTCAATATTCTGAATATTCCTGTTTAATTCTTCATGGAGAATGCTACCTTCAGTTCTTCTGAATTCTTCAAATCTGTCCACGGCATTATTGACAATTTTTGCCAATGATTCCCATTCACCTTCTGTAAGTTCATCAGGTCTTGATGAGATGGCATCAGGAAGTCTTACCGCCATTTTAAGGTATTCGAAATCGGGACCGTCAGAAGCTATGCCTTTAAGTTCTTTGATATAAGCGTCAATTAAATTTTTATTAATCTTTACATCATTTGACTCTTCAAGGTTCTCAATATTAACGTAGCAGTCTACTTTTCCACGGATAATTCTATCATTAAGAATTTTTCTGATTTCAAATTCTTTTTCTTTATAGCGTAAAGGAATTTTGATATTCAAATCAAAGCTCTTGCTGTTCAATGATTTAATATCTATTGTAATTTTTTTTCCTTCAAAAACATCTTCGGCTCTACCGAATCCGGTCATTGATAAAATCATAGTTTTTTATTGTTCTACAAAGATAAACATTTAAGTGTATAATGTAATAAGATGAAACTTTAACGTAAACAATCTGCTTATTCATTCTAAATTTATTTTTGAACCACTAAGAAGATTTAAACCGTTCCGTTTAATTAAGAAAAAATCTAATAGATTTTGATAAGCGTTATACTAAAAGCGAAGCTTATCTTAATATTCTCAACTTCTTCATAAAATCTTAATGGTTCAAAATAATAGCAGCTTTCTTTTGCAGAATAAAAATTCAAATGAATGCATTTTCGTAAATTAGCGCGGTGAAAAATAAAAATTTGATTTCTGTAGTAGGACCCACCGGAATTGGTAAAACGAGATTGGCAATTGATTTGGCCCAACATTTCAGTACTGAGATTATTTCCTGTGATTCCCGCCAGTTTTTTAAGGAAATGAAAATAGGAACCGCTGCACCCTCAGAAGAAGAACTGGCTGGGGCACCTCATCATTTTATCGGAAATCTTTCAGTTGAAGAATATTATTCTATAGGGCAATACGAAGAAGATGTCCTTCAGAAACTCAATGAACTTTTTGCAACTCATGATACCGTTATTCTTGTCGGTGGAAGTATGATGTATGAAAAAGCAGTGATAGAAGGTTTGCATGATCTGCCTGAAGCCAATACTGAAAATCAGGAAAAGCTTCAGATGATTATGGAGCAGGAGGGGATAGAAAAACTTCAGGAAATTCTACAGAAACTCGATCCCGAATATTTCAGTGTGGTGGATATTCACAACCACCGCAGGCTTCTACGGGCCATAGATGTGATCTGGCAAACGGAAACAAAATATTCTGAATTGATTGCAGTATCCCAGGATTCAAGGGATTTTAATGTCATCAGAATCGGAATAGAAGCTCCAAGAGAAGAACTGTATGACAGAATCAATCGTAGAGTAGACGTTATGATGGAGAACGGCTTGCTGGATGAGGTGAAAGGTCTTGAACAATTCAAAGAGCTGACTGCTTTAAATACAGTAGGCTATGCAGAATTATTCAAATATATTGATGGAGAATGGGATCTTGATTTTGCGGTTTCAGAAATTAAAAAGAACAGCCGCAGGTATGCCAAACGTCAGCTGACATGGTACAGAAAGGCGGATGATATTCATTATTTGCAGTTGGGATATGCTCAAAATGATTTTGAAAATTTACTAAAATGGATTGCTGAGCAGTTTCAGAAATAAATACTTTTTAAATTATCAGACAGCCTTTCTTATACAAACTTAATAAGCTTTGAAAATATAGATTCCTACGGAATGACAAACTGGATGCTTAATTTATCCATACACTATGTCATTCCGTAGGAATCTAAGTTTAAATTCATATTGTAATAAACAGAAACAATACAAAAAAATGCGGCTCTAAAAAGAACCGCATCTTAAAACAAATATAATTTAATTTACTACTTCCAACCGCCGCCTAGAGCTCTGTATAAATCTACAATGCTGCTTAATCTCTGTCTTTTAATGGAAGCCAGATTCAACTCTGCCTGTAGGGAATTTCCCTGTGCTGTAATCACTTCCAGGTAATTGGCTGAACCTCCTTTGTAAAGAAGCTGTGCACTTTTTATTCCGTCTTTCAAAGTCGTTGCCTGTTCAGTAGCTTTTTGTTCCTGAGCTTTTAAGTTTTCATTGGATACCAAAGCATCTGAAACCTCACCTACAGCATTTAATACTGACTGACGGAATGCCAGAACATTTTTCTCTCTTTGAATTTTAGCTACTTCAAGATCTGTTTTCAACTGTCTTTTCTGGAAAATAGGCTGGGTAAGTCCGCCCAGAACAGATCCGAATAATGATGCCGGAATCTGAAACCAGTTATCAAACTTGAATGAATTTACTCCTCCATTAGCTGTAATTTTCAGTGCCGGATACATATTGGCCTGAGCAATTCCTACGGTAGCATTCGATTCCAGTAAAACAAGTTCCTGCTGGCGTACATCAGGTCTGCGGCTTACCATAGCTGCCGGAAGTCCTGCAGTAATATTCTGAGGTAAAGAAGTATCAGACATTTCAATGGTTCTGTTTACTTTATTAGGCAGTTCTCCCACCAAAATGCTCAATGCATTTTCCTGAATAGCAATATTCTGTTCCAGTTGAGTAATCAGAAGTTCTGTTGCCTGTTTCTGTGCTGCGGCCTGCTGTACGCCTAAAGAGGTATTATCACCACTTTCCCACATTTTTTGTGTGATCATTAGGGTATTACTGCTTAGCTCCAGATTCGATTTTGCAATAGCTAATTGTCTGTCAAGCATCAACAGGTTATAATATCCCTGAGCAATAGCTGCTACTACCTGAGTCTGAACTGCTTTTGATCCTTCATAAGTCTGAAGATACTGCATTCTTGAAACTTCCTGCTGGTTTTTAATTTTCCCCCAGATGTCAGCTTCCCATGAAAGGTTGAAGGCTGCATTGTAATCTTCAACATGGTTTTGTCCTAAAAATGAATTTAAGCTTTTTCCGTTCATGCTGTTTTCTGAAGGTTTTGAAATTTGTGCAGAAACAGCGAATCCTACATCGGGATATTGCAGATATTTTGCCTGTTTCAGTTTTTCCTGTGAAGAGGCAACCTGTTTTAATGCAATCTGAAGGTCATAATTATTTTTGATTCCTTTTTCAATCAATCCCTGTAAAATGGGATCGCTGAAGAATTGTTTCCACTCCAGATTGGCTATGCTGGCAGTATCTGCAGTTGCGGTGTACTGGAATTTTTCCGGAAGTGGAAGCTCCGGCTCCGTGTATGCCAGTTTTGACACACACGAAACAGAGCCTATGGCCACCGCAAATGTTAGAATAATATTTTTTACTCTTTTCATAGTTTTTTAACTTTTAATTGAATACAAAACTTAGAGAGGTTTCGTTGATGCAAAAATTGTCTTTAGTAGGAGAAAATAGTTAGCTTTCCAAACCATCAAGAACAAATAAGAGACTCGTTAATCTTTTGTAATCTTAAAGTTTTCTCTAAGTTTTTGTAATTCATTTTTTTATTAGTGAGTAGCAGTTAAAAGTTCTTCCTCCATTTGTTTTTTCAGAAGTCTTTTCTGTTTTCTGCTTGGCATTTTTTCATGCAGGTACTGGAAGATCACATACATTACCGGAATAATAAAAATTCCGAATACTACTCCTGTAAGCATTCCTCCTACGGTACTGTACCCGATAGAGTGATTTCCTTTTGAAGAGGCACCTTGTGTCCATACCAGCGGAAGCATCCCCACAATGAAGGCAAAAGAGGTCATTAAGATTGGTCTTAAACGTAATCTTGATGCCTGAAGGGCAGATTCAATTAATGTTTTCCCTGCTTTTCTTCTCTGTACAGCAAATTCTACAATCAGGATGGCATTTTTCGCCAATAATCCTACCAACATGATCAATCCTACCTGAACGTAGATGTTGTTATCAATTCCTGCCAGTCCTGTGAAGGCAAATACTCCGAAAATACCTGTAGGAATCGTAAGAATAATAGCAAATGGAAGAATATAACTTTCATACTGAGCTGCGAGTAAGAAATAGACAAACAAAATACTTAAGAAGAAAATAAATGCAGTCTGCCCGCTTGTTTTGATCTCCTCACGGGTAATCCCTGTCCATTCGTATCCATAACCTCTTGGTAATGATTGTTGTGCAACTTCTTCTACCGCTTTGATAGCATCTCCGGTACTGTAGCCAGGTTTTGGAGTTCCGTTAATTGTTACTGCGTTGAAAAGGTTATTTCTTGTTACTGTTTCAGGACCGAAAGATCTTTTTAACGTTACCAGTGTTTTTGCAGGTACCATTTCTCCCGATTTATTTTTTACATAAATCCCCTCCAGAGAGTTGACGTCAGTACGATAAGGAATATCTGCCTGTGCCATTACTCTGTAATACTTTCCGAATCTGTTGAAATCTGATACAAAGCTACTTCCGAAATAGATCTGCATCGTCTGCATCAGCTCTGTTACAGAAACCCCCAGCTGATTGGCTTTATCAGTATCTACATCAATGGTATACTGAGGGTTTCCTGCAGCATATGTCGTAAAGGCAAATGCAATTTCAGGTCTTTTCATCAATTCACCAATGAACTGCTGAGTGGTTGTTCCAAGCTGTTCAAAGGAACCATTTGTTTTATCCTGAAGCATGAATTCAAATCCGGAAACGTTACCGAAACCTTGTACAGTAGGGAAGTTGAAGAAGAATGCATTGGCATCTTTCACCTGGCTTACCTTTCCTGTTAAAGTTCCTGCGATCTGATCAGGATCTTTCATTTCACCACGTTTGTCATAATCTTTAAGCTTAATGAAACCTGCAGAATATGGAGAAGCATTGGCATTACTGATGAAGTTCATCCCATCGGCTACCCAAAGGTGGTTGGTTGCTTTCTCACCATTGATAATTTTATCAATTTGTGCTGTCGCTCTGTGCGTTCTTTCCAGTGAACTTCCCGGAGGAGTATTTACTGCATACAATACGAATCCCTGGTCTTCCGTAGGAATAAATCCTGACGGTGCTTTTTTAATCAGGAATATACTTGCTGCTGTAATGACTACAAGTCCTCCTATCGCAACCCATTTATTTTTAATTAAAAACTTAAGGCTATAGATATATTTTCTGGTCATGTTGTTGAAGCTTGCATTGAATGCATTGAAAAATCTTGCTCCAAAACCTGTTTTATGACCGTGTTCTCCATGTTCTCCCTGAGGGTCATTTAAGAACATTGCACACAACGCCGGACTTAATGTCAATGCGTTTACTGCTGAAATTAAAATCGCAATTGCTAAGGTAAACGCAAACTGTCTGTAGAAAACTCCTGCAGGTCCCTGCATGAAACCAACCGGAATAAATACCGCACACATTACGAGTGTAATGGAGATAATAGCTCCTGAGATTTCACTCATCGAGTTCATTGTAGCATGTTCCACAGGCATTCCTGTTTGTTCCATTTTAGAATGGACGGCTTCCACCACTACAATGGCATCATCCACTACAATACCAATGGCCAGAACCAATGCAAACAGCGTAAGCATGTTGATGCTGAAACCAAAGAGCTGAAGAAAGAAGAATGTTCCGATGATCGCAACTGGTACTGCAATAGCCGGAATTAATGTAGATCTGAAATCCTGAAGGAAAATATATACTACAATAAATACCAGAATGAAGGCAATGACTAAAGTTTCCACAACCTGATGGATAGATGCATCCAGGAAGTCTTTGGAATTATACATGATAATTGGCTTTACTCCTTTTGGAAGGGTAGTTTCCATTACTTTCACCTGACTTTCAATTTCAGTAAGGATTTCATTCGCATTGGAACCTGCAGTCTGTAAAATTGCAAATCCGGCAACCGGTTTCCCGTCTACTCTGTTTGTTGCCGTATAAGTATAAGAACCGAATTCTACTCTTGCTACGTCTTTTAATCTTAAGAATGAACCGTCACTATTGGCTTTAATAGCAATATTTTCATAGTCTTCATTCTTATTCAGTTTTCCTTTGTATTTAAGGATATACTCGTAAGTTTCCTTACTTCCCTGTCCCAAACGGCCCGGAGCGGCTTCAAGATTGTGATCTTTGATAGCTCCAAGAACTTCCTGAGGAGAAAGGTTGTTGGCAGCCAGTCTGTCCGGTTTCAGCCAGATTCTCATCGAGTAATCTCTTGTACCGAATACCTGAGCCTGTGCTACCCCTGGAATACGCTGTATCTGAGGAATAACATTAATCTTCAGGTAGTTTTGAAGGAATAGTTCGTCATATTGTTTTTCATTTTCACTGGTCAAACCCATGAACATGATCATACTGTTCTGTACTTTCTGGGTAGAAATCCCGGCCTGTACTACCTCCTGAGGTAATTGGCTCATCGCTTTCGATACACGGTTTTGTACGTTTACAGCTGCATTATCAGCATCAGCACCCTGCTTGAAGAAGACACTCAGTGTCATTGTACCGTCGTTACTGGAATTTGAGGTCATATACGTCATGTTCTCAACTCCGTTCACGGCTTCCTCAATTGGGGTAGCAACCGAACGTGCTACAACCTCCGCGTTGGCTCCCGGATAGAATGCAGTTACCTGTACACTTGGTGGGGCGATGTCCGGAAAGAGGGCAATCGGTAAATTAAAGAGAGACAAGGCTCCCAATAATAAGAGTATTATGGAGATGACCGTTGAAAGGACCGGTCTTTCTATAAATTGTTTTAACATAAGAAGTTTATTTTTTAAAGTCTTCTGTATTCGGAATGGACTATAATGGTTTTGCTTTTAGTAAGCTGTCAGAAGAAATATTTTTCGGTCTGATAGATGCCCCGTCTTTCAAGCTTCCAATTCCTGTGAATACGATTTTTTCTCCAGGTGCAAGCCCTTCAGAAATAAAATAATAGCTATCTGTTTTTCCAGATATTTTGATAGGTCTTCCGGTTACTTTCTTGTCTTTACCCATTACATACACATATGTTTTATCCTGAATTTCGAAAGTAGATTCCTGTGGAATCACTACAGCATTCGAGATCAGTTGCGGCATGCGTACTCTTCCTGTGTTTCCGGTTCTTAAAGCTCCGTTGGCATTAGGGAAAACGGCACGTACACTGATGGCTCCGGTAGTTTTATCAAACTGCCCGTCTACGATACTCAGTTTTCCTTTTTCAGGATATGTACTGTTATCAGCAATCACCAATTCTACCATTGGCATATTTTTCAGTTTTTCTTCCAAAGTAGCGCCAGGATATTTATTCTGAAAAGCAATAAAGTCCAGTTCACTCAAAGAGAAATAAGCATAAATTTCACTGATGTCAGATAATAATGTCAATGGACTTGCATCTGTTCTGGAGATCAGACTTCCTTTTTTGAAAGGGATTCTTCCGATATAACCACTTACAGGAGCTGTAATGGTTGTAAATCCTACATTGATTCTTGCGCTCCCTACAGAAGCTTTAGCCTGTGAGGCAGCAGCAACAGCGGCTTCATAATTGGCTTTTGCTGTTTTTAGCTGTACATCAGAAACTACTTTAGCGGCAACCAATGGCTGAAGTCTGTCTACTTCTACTCTTGCCTTTTGGATGTTAGCATTAGCAACCTGTAGATTAGCTTGTGCCATATTCATTTGCTCACCATAGCTTCTGGAGTCTATTTTAAATAATGGCTGTCCGGCTCTTACGTAAGATCCTTCCTCTACATAGATTCTATCAAGATAGCCATCTACCTGAGATCTGATTTCAACATTATTTTTCCCTTCTAAGGCAGTAGGGAATTCCTGATATGTAGTAGCGGGTGATGTGAGAACGGTATAAACCGGAAGTTCTGGAGCTGGCGGCGCGGCATTGGATCCTTCTGCAGCCTTGGTACAGCTCTGTAAAAGAATTATACTTGCAATAAGTACAATAAACCTTGTTTTTCCAGGTATTTTCATTGTGGTTTAATTTTTTTAATGAAGTGTTAGATTTAAGTAAAGTTCTTTTTAATAAATGCTGTTTTTTTCCCTAACAGTGTTAATGATTAGTTCAAAAAAAATTACAGAATTTTTAATGTCCGATGAAGTCGATTGTTTCCATAATTGAAAATTGTTTTAATGTATTTAAGTGTATAATGATGGTGTAAGGTGTGTTAATTTTACTAACAGTGTTAATTAATAAGCAAAAAAATGACTAATTTTAACAGCTGAATACAATGAATTGCTTCATAAATGGTTTCATTTTTAATCAGGAATTACAGAATCATCTAAATTAATTAGGTGTTAAGTTTCCTAACGGTGTTAATTTTAAATTCAAAAAAAATTTACAAAGACTTAATAAAAGCCGAAACAGTTTCGTCTAATGTCGTCTTGTTCATTGTGGAAGGGATATCAGCAGTACGCATCATCATAATAGAGATCATTCCGTGAACGGCAGAAAACAGGGCATGAGACATATGACATGCATTGTCAGGATTGGATCCGTTTTTCTTAATAATCTCATAGGTACATTCATAGATCAGTTCCTGGAATGATGAGAATTCTTTTTTCATCTGCCCTTTTCCACAGCATTGCATTCCAAGACCAAACATAAGCTGGTAATATTCCTTGTTTTTAAAAGCAAAGTTCCAGTATGCATCCACAATAGCAACCATTTGCTCTTCCGGAGTATCATGCTTCTGCTGAGCTTTTAATAATTCTATGTGTAGCTTATGAAAGCCATCTAAAGAAATCTCAAATAGAATAGCTTCTTTATTTTCAAAATAATCATATACTACAGGAGCACTATACTCAATAGCATCCGCTATCTTACGCATAGACAGTGAACCCCAGCCTTCAGTTTTAGCCAAAGTAAAAGCAGCCTGCAAAATATTTGCACGGATGGATTCTTTTTCTCGTTGACGGCGTTCATGTAGACCCATGATATTTATTTACTAACAGCGTTAGCAAAACTACAAACTTTTTAATATAACTTCCAAAGGATATTATATATTTAACTTCAAAAGAAGGCGTATTGAAGATTTCATTCAATGGCTGGAAGCTGGAAGAATGGGAGCTGGAAGTTGATTTGCGGTAAAAAAAAATATTAATAGAATTTGACTATAACTATTTTTGAGACCTTAACATCTTCGCTCCTCCAGCTTCAATCTTCCTTACTAAAGTTAAAAATAGAAATGTCTTCTTCATAATTAATAAAAGAAATATCTATCTTTGCCGGTAAAGAAAAAGGATATGAATACTCCATCAAATATGCTGGCATTAGGAACAAAGGCTCCGTTTTTTGAACTTCCTAACCCGTCAAAAACGAACGAACTTCAGTCTTTGGAAGAACTGAAAGGAGAAAATGGTACTTTGGTGATCTTTATGTGCAACCACTGTCCGTTTGTTCTTCATGTGATTGATAAGATCAATGAATTATACGAAGATTATAACGAGCGAGGAATAGAATTCATCGCCATCAATGCTAATAATATTGAGAAATATCCGGCAGATTCTCCTGAGAAAATGATCGAATTTCAGATTGAAAGAAATTTTGATTTCCCTTATTTATTTGATGAAAGCCAGGCGGTAGCAAAAGCTTACGATGCGGCTTGTACCCCGGATTTTTATTTCTTTGATGATAAATTGGATCTTGTGTACAGAGGTCAGATGGATGATTCAAGACCGGGAAATAATAAAGATGTTACAGGTGAGGATCTGATTATTGCTTTTGAAAATCTTTTGGCTGGAGAAGCGCAGGAAGAAATTCAAAGACCAAGTATGGGATGCAATATTAAATGGAAATAAGTAATGATCAGTTGCTGGTTATTCAGTTACTGGTTCTTATTCATACTAATATAAAGCTGCTCTTTTTGAGTGGCTTTTTTTGTTTCTTGTTTATTTATAGATCTGGTCTTTCCTTCGTGGATTTGGCAGATGTTTAATTCATAGCATATTTCTTCATCCACTTTGTCACTCCGTAGAAGTCTCAGAAAAGTTTGTTGACAGAGGAATTTCAACATGTCATTATCAAAAACTTACCTTAGCTTTAGTCTCTTTTTCAACTTTCAAATCTACATTGATGTTGTTGTGAGAATAATTCTTAATAAATTCTGAAGGCGTTTTCCCGGTATATTTTTTAAACATCCTATTGAAATAGGTCACATTATTGAAGCCGCAATGATAGCTGCATTCTGAAATCGACTTATCCTGTGCCATCAGCAGGCAAGCTTTATTGATTCTGTATCTATTGACAAATTCTGTAAAAGTGATCTGGGTTGCTTTCTTAAAGAAATTACAGAAAGCTGGCAATGTCAGGTTGGCGAGTCTGGCGACTTCTTCAATTTCAATTTCCCTGTCATAATGATGTTCTACATACGTGAAGATATTTTCAAGACGGGTTTTATTTTTGGAAATAATGGTGTAGGGCATGATTTCTTTGTTCAAAAGATCATAATCTTCACATTTTGAAAGCTCGAAAAGAATCTCAAGCAATAGCAAATACCTTTTGTAACCTTCCGATTCCAGCATAAGCTTCAATTTTGGAAGCATTACTTTTTTTACTTTATGATGAAAATGAATCCCGTATTTTGAAAGTTCCAACAGATTTTTAATAGATCTGGCTTCTACTTCCTGTTGGGGAAACTGCAGAATTTCTTCTTTGAATTGAAGTACAATTTCTTCATGAGGATCAATAGAATTCAGTCCAAATCCGGAGTGCGGAATATTGGATCCGATTAATACCAGATCTCCATTGGTGTAATTACTTTTATGATAACCCACATGGCGGGTTCCGTTCCCGGAAATGACACATACCAGTTCAATTTCGGGATGATAATGATACTCCCATTTGAATTCTGAAATAGGGGAGTTGTTATGAATAGTGCGGAACGAGCTCTTTTCATTAGGGATTACCCTTTCAAAAGTAACTTTCATTTAATTAATCATATTTATTTACTAAAAATAGTAATTATATTAATATAGTTCAAATATTGATTTACTGTGTTAAATTATCGTTAACACAAATGCTTCTATCTTAGCCGACAAGAAATAACCTGAATGAAAAATATTAACATCAAGGCCGTTTTATTTTTAAATTATTTTGTCTTTGCCATTCTTCTGAATTCTGTAGGAACAGTCATTCTACAGGTACAGCAGAATTTTGGGATTTCAAAATCTTCGGCCAGTGTTTTGGAAGGTTTCAAAGATCTTCCCATTGCAATATGTTCATTCATTCTGGCTTCATTTCTTCCCAAAATAGGAATCAAAAAATCAATGTTGATTGCTTTATTTCTGGTAAGCTGTATGTGTTTTGTAATGCCGTTTACCAATACCTTTTGGGTTTTCAAATTATTATTTGCAACAGTAGGAATTTCCTTTGCTTTAATTAAAATCTCGGTTTTTACCTCTATTGGATTGGTAACGGAAACAGATAAAGAACATTCCAGTTTTATGGGATTTCTGGAAGGATTTTTCATGATTGGAGTTTTGGCAGGAAATGTATTATTCAGTTTATATATTGATGATCATAATCCGGAATCGACAAGATGGTTGAACGTTTATTGGGTTCTGGGCGGACTTTCTACCTTATCTTTTTTATTTCTGTTCTTTTCAAAGCTGAATGAGCAGGAAGCCAAAAGTGAAAAAACAGATTTATTGGGAGACTTAAGAAACAGTGCCAGCTTATTCAGTTATAAAAAAGTATTGTTCTTTTTATTATGTGCTTTCCTTTTTGTACTGGTAGAGCAGAGTTTTCAAACATGGACACCTACTTTTTATAAGGAAATTTTAAAAGTGCCTACCTCAATGAGTATTCAGGCGGGAGCAGTTTTGGCAGGAGCTTTTGCGTTGGGAAGATTTTTGTCGGGATTCTTTTCTAAAAAATTCAACTGGATCTATGTTGTTTCTTTCTGTGTAATTGGTTTTGCGATCAGCTTACTGTTGGTTTTACCCCTTACCCATAATATTCATATAGATACAAATACCAGTTGGATGAATGCTCCTTTGGTGGTCTATTTATTTCCCTTGATGGGAGGTTTGTTGGCACCCATTTATCCAAGCATTAATTCTGTAATTCTGGCATCTATCCCGAAATATTTGCACAGTGCGATGTCAGGATTGATTGTTGTTTTCTCAGCAATCGGAGGAACGATAGGTTCTATTATTACCGGTTTTGTATTTCAGGAATTCAGCGGTCAGCAGGCATTTTATCTTTCCCTGATTCCGCTTTCATTACTGATCACTTCGGCAATTTTCATGAATAAATTAAAAATTAATCCTAAAAAATAACAATGAGTAATCAGCTTTACATAAACGAAATTCAAACTCTTTTTGATGATGTACAGAGATCTGAAATTTTTGAAGATCAGAAAATGATGACGGATGCAGTTCCATTATTTCCCATTGCAAAAATCAATGAGAAGTATGAAAAAGCAAAAGATATCCCTGGTTTTGATCTTAAAGATTTTGTGATGACCCATTTTGATTTTTTAGGGGCCAGAGTTTCTGTTCAGAGAGAAGAGCACCTTCCTATCAAAGAGCATATTGAAAAATTATGGGATGAATTGACCCGTACAGCTTCTGAAGAAAAAGGAACCCTTTTAAAATTACCAAAACCTTATATCGTTCCGGGAGGTCGTTTTAATGAATTTTTCTATTGGGACAGCTATTTTATTATGCTGGGATTAAAAGCTTCCGGCAGAATAGAAATGATGGAAAATATTATTGAAAACTGTTCTTACCTGATTCAGAATGTAGGATTTGTTCCGAATGCCAGCAGAACTCATTTCCTGAGCAGATCGCAGCCTCCTTATTTTTCATTAATGCTGGACCTGCTTTTTGAAACGACGAATGACGAAGGAATTTATACACAATATCACGACACTCTGGTAAAAGAATATGCTTTCTGGATGAATGGCGAGGAATGGCTGGAAAACAATTCCAGTGTAAAAAGAGTGGTTAAAACAATAGACGGAGATATTCTGAACCGTTACTACGATGCAGTAAATGCACCACGCCCTGAAAGTTACCTGATCGACATTGAAGATCATGAAAAAACTTCAGGAGATGAATTTTACAGAAATATAAGAAGTGCCTGTGAATCAGGCTGGGATTTTTCCAGCAGATGGTTTGCAGACGGAGAAAATATACAGACGATAGAAACACTGAATCTTGCCCAAGTAGACCTGAATTGCCTTTTGTGGCATCTGGAAACGACTTTGGCAAAATCTTCAGCGCTTCAGAATCTGAGTGAAAAAGAAAATTATTTTTCAGAAAGAGCAGCAAGCCGAAGACAGATGATCAATAAATATTTCTGGGATAGAAATACTAACAATTATAGAGATTATCACACAAAAAAAAACACAAAAACACCGTCTGAACATATTGCTGCTCTTTACCCTTTATTCCTTGGAATTGCAGATCAGGAACAAGCGGAGGCTGTTGCTAAAGCTGTTGCCGAAAAATTTCTTTATAAAGGCGGGTTGGTTACCACCACTAAAAACTCAGGCCAGCAGTGGGATCTTCCCAATGCATGGGCCCCTTATCAATGGCTGGGCTTTAAAGCAATGAAAAATTATGGCTTTGATGAACTGGCTGAGAAGATAAAAAACAATTGGTGTTCCAATGTAGAAAGGGTCTACAAGAATACCGGAAAACTAATGGAAAAATACAATGCATTAGACACAGAAACAATAGCAGGCGGCGGGGAATACCCTAATCAGGATGGATTCGGTTGGACCAATGGAGTGTATTTACAATTACAACAAAACTGAAACTAACAATAAAAATAAGGCTATGAAAAAAAAATCAATCTTTTTAATCGCCGCTACAGCTACGTTATATTTTAATAATGCTTATGCCCAGGAAACTCCGCAGGATTCTGCAAAAATTTCCTCTATCGATCAGATTGTCATCACAGGAAATTCAAATCCAAAGAAAAAAATAGAATCCAGTACAGCGATTTCCACATTTAGTTCCAAAGAAATTCAAAAGCAGAATCCAATCAGTGCAGCTGCTTTATTACAAAGAGTTCCCGGGTTTGCGGTAGAAACTTCAGGAGGTGAAGTAGGAAACAACCTTTTTGCAAGAGGGATTCCTTCTGCTGGAGCTTATGAGTTTGTGCAGGTACAGGAAGATGGTCTTCCGGTTTTTGAAGACGGTGCCCTTCAGTTTGCCAATGCAGACAACTTTTTTCGTGTAGATAATTCGGTAAACCGTATGGAAGCTTTGAGAGGAGGTTCCGGATCTATTTTTGCAACCAATTCTCCCGGTGGTTTAATCAACTTTATTACCAGAGAAGGAACCAATGATTTCAGAGGTACAGCAAAGCTGGAAACAAGTACATATGGATTAATGCGTACTGATGTGAATGTGGGTGGAGCTTTGGTTCAGGATAAACTATTTTTTAATGTAGGAGGTTTTTACAGAACTGATGACGGAATCAGAAAAACAGGTTTCAAAGCCAATAATGGCGGACAAATCAGAATGAATCTGAAATATGTATTTGATAAAGGCTATGTAAAAGTATATTATAAAAAACTGGATGACAGAAATACATTTTTCCTTCCTATTCCTTTGGTTCAAAATGGCAATAAGCTGAAAGGATTCCAGAATTTTGATCCTAATTACGGAACATACAGTTACAGAGCCATCAGCCAGCTGAATATACCACAGGCAGGAGGTGGATTTTTCAACAGAAATCTTGAAGACGGGATTCATCCGAAAGTAGATGCACTGGGAGCAGAGTTTAAATATGATCTTGGAAATAATTTCAGTGTTTTAAACAAGACCAGATACACCAATATCAACATGAATTATACAGGGATTTTCCCTGCAGGAGGTCCACAGACGATGGGGGAATTTGCTAAGAGCAACGGAATTACCGGCAGTAATTATCAATATTCATTGGTGAGCAACGGAGCTGTGGTTAATCCTGAATATGTACAGAAACTGGGATTCTGGGCAATTGACAAACAAATGAATAACTTCGTTAATGATCTGCAGTTCAATTATAAATTTGACCAGGGAAATGTTACGGCAGGTTTTTATAAATCCAACTGGAAATCGCACCAATACTGGAACTGGAGTAATATCCTAACTACAGCCACAGACAGACCAGAATTATTGAATCTCGTAGATACTTCCCTTAGTCCATCAGATACCGGATATTCTAAAACTTATAATGGAGTTACCAATATGACGTTTTTACAGAGAGATACTCAAACTCAGGGAAGTTTAAATGATCTTTATGTAAACCTTGATTATAATATTACTGATGCTTTAAGTGTGAATGGAGGCCTTCGCTACAGCCATGATTATTACAAAGGGAATTTTGCCAATACAACCTCTTCCAATTTAAATAATTCAGGGTTAACAACTGATGGAACTCATGGTTTCAACACGACTACAGCCGATGATAATATGAGTGTGCTTGGAAATAAATATACCTACTGGAATTATAATGTAGATAAGGTATCTTTCACATTAGCTACAAATTATAAGATCAATAGAGAGAATGCAGTGTATGCCCGTTTTTCCAATGGTTTCAGATCACCGAATGAAGAAGCATATTACAACTATTTCTCCAATCCAAACCCTGATAAACCTTTAAAATCAGTAACAACCAATCAGCTGGAAGTAGGATATAAATATTACTCGCGTACGTTTGATATAGCAGTAATTCCGTTCTATTCTACTTTGAAGAACCTGTCATTTACAGATGTTTTCTCTGATGGTAAATCCGAAAATACCTTCGCCAATACACAAAACTATGGAGTTGAATTAGAGGGTTTCGCCCGTTTATTCAATAATATTTTAGAAGTAACATTCAACGGGACAATCCAGAGTCCTAAATATAAAAACCTTGAGGCTGGAAGTGTTCTCGAAGGAAATGTGGTCAGAAGAATGCCTAAATTTTTCTTCAATATTTCTCCGGCAGTCAATATTACAAAAGCATGGAGAACCTATGTAAGTATGAATTACTATGGAAAGCGTTTCCAGGATGAGAAGAATGTACAGACTTTACCTTCTTTCACCGAATTTGGAGCAGGAATGTCTTATCAATTGGGGAGAATACGCTTTGCTGTGGATGGAACGAATATCTTTAATACAATCGGAATCACAGAAGGTGATCCAAGAGCGGGTTCTCCAAACGGAGATGGAATCATTATGGCCAGACCTATTATGGGAGCTGCCGCCAGAGCTTCAATCACGCTGGATTTCTAAATTCTATTTCTTTATAACAACAAAACCGTCGAACATACTGACGGTTTTGTATTTTTATGTTCTCCCAAAAGCAAATTTCACCAATTTAATGCTAAGTGTTACTCTCTGTTTAATCTGCGGGAGTTTTTATTTTTACTTATTTCAAGAACGGATTATACTGTTTCTCAAAACCAATCGAAGTAGGATTTCCATGTCCTGAGAAAACCTGAGTATCATTATCTAAAATGAAAAGTTTCGATTTAATACCATCAATCAGCTTTTCATAATTACCTTTATATAAATCTGTTCTTCCGATACTGCCTTCAAAAAGGACATCTCCTGAAATCATGAATTTCTGATTTTCATGGTGATACACTACACTGCCCGGAGAATGCCCCGGAACATGGTAAATTTTAAATTTCTCACCATCCAGATCCAGTTCATCCCCTTCTTTTATATATTCCACATCTACTTTTACAGGATCTACCTGCATTCCGAATCTCATTCCGCTTGCCTGAAGCATATCCAGAACCTCCTGATCTTCCTGGTGCATCGTTACAGGTACTTTGAACGTATCAAAAGCCCATTGAAGCCCCAATACATGATCAATATGTGCGTGGGTAAGAAGAATTCTCTGAATCTTCAGTCCGTTTTCTGAAATGAAACTGTCAATAGCCTGAGTTTCCTGCCCTTTCATATTTCCCGGATCAATTAACCAAGCGTTTTTATTCTCGTTATAAATGATGTAAGTATTTTCGCTTGCAAAGTTGAATACGAAACCTTGAATCTGAAGCATATTTGAATATTTTTTATTCAAAAATACGATATTATTAAGAAAATGGCTATTTTTCGTTATCTTCGTCATAATGAAAACTTTGCGAATACTCTTACTTACTTTGAGCGGACTGGTTTTTGGACAAAATATCCAAAGTGTTCAGTTGTTCAACCCTCAGACCAATGATGAAACTCCGGTAATTAGAATTGGCGAACAGCTGGTTCTGGGCTTTGACGATCTTACAAACGGCAGCCAGATCTACAGATATACATTCAAGCATTATGACAGAAACTGGAATGATGATAATCTTTTTTTTACAGAATTTGCTGCGGGAAGTATGAATGCGCTTTTGGATCAGTTTCAGTATTCTTTCAATACCTTACAGGCTTATACTCACTATAAACTTGTTTTTCCCAATGATAAAATCCAGCTGAAGATTTCAGGAAATTATGAACTGATTGTTTACAAAGATTCTGCAGATCAGCCTCTTTTCAAAAAAAGATTTTATCTGGTTGAAGATGCAACATCTGTGGGTTTAAATATTTCAAGATTTGCAGATGCAAAAAATCCTAACCTTAACCAGAGGGTAGAGGTGAATGTTTCTCCGAAAGGAGGAGATATTTCTTCCAATGTCAATTCAATCACAATGAATGTGATGCAGAATAACAACCCGAATATGGTGATTGCTAATCTGAAGCCAAGCAGTGTTTTAGGAAATCAGGTGCTTTTCCAGCAGATGAATCTTACGTTTCCGGGAGACAATGAGTTTTATTATTTCGATAATAAAAATATGAATATGGCAGCAGATATGGTGCGTACAACCGAAATAAAAGAAGATGTCAACCAGACCTATCTTCATCCGGTATGGGCGTTTCCTTTAAATTATCAATATCAGCCGGATGTCAACGGAGCATGGTATTACAGAAGAAATGATTTGGGTAGAGAAAGAGATGCAGAAAGAGAAGCTGACTATTCATGGGTGCATTTTTACCTGGAATCGGATCCGGTAGATAAAGAGATTTATGTTTTGGGTGGATTTAATAATTATAAACCAAGCAAAGAAAATCAGATGCAGTATGATGCAGCTACCAAACAGTATGTGGCTAAAATATTCCTTAAACAAGGTTTCTATAATTACGTTTTGGTGACCAAAGAAGGAAATGGAGCATTGAATTTCGGTGAAGTAAACGGTAATTTCTGGCAGACGGAAAACCTTTACCAGGCATTTCTTTATTATGCACCTTTCGGAAGAAATTATGATGGTTTGATGGGATATGGTGAATTCAGGACACCAATTGCCAATAAACGATAAATCATGACCTGATATAATTTTACATAAAAATACACCTTATAATTTTGGACTGTCTTTTAAGATAGTCCTTATTTTTTGCCATTTTGAAAATATCAGACCTTAAAATATCAGATTAAAATTATTTTTTTTTTGATTATAATGCACTATTTGGTGAAAAAAAATAATTCACAAAATTTTGATTTTAATTAAATATTTTAATTCAAAAATTATATTGCAAAAAAATTATATTTAAATATTTTTCTTTTTTTTAAAATCATTATTGTGTTTTATTTATTGATCTATAATATCTATTGAATTTTATTTATAATTTATGATGTTTTATTGAGAAAAGTTTATAAATTCGTCAACACAATCAACCAAATATTATTATGAATACGAAATTTATCTTAGTGGCAAGTGTTGCTGCCTGCTCTTTTGTTTTTGGACAAAACACACCATCAAAATTAAATCCGGGTAAAAGTGGATTACACGCAGACTTTATGCGATTCGAAAAAAATGCACCTGCTTTTCAGGGAAGTCCTGTTTTATTTGACGAAGCTACAGAGAGATTTTCTCAGGGGCAAGGGCTCAAGTTAGGACTGGAAAGAGATGCTTTAGGTTTTGAAACTCACAGATTTCAACAGACTGTAAATGGTATTCCGGTAGAATACGGAATGATGGCTGTACAGACAAAAGGAGGAAAAATTGTAGGACAGTCAGGAAAATGGGTTCTTAATATTCCAAAAGGAGCTGAAAAGAAAGCCAATATTTCTGAGACTATCGCTCTTCAGAGTGCTTTATCATTCGTAGGGGCAGAATCCTATAAATGGCAGAATAAAGAAGAGGAAGATTTTATCAAAAGAGACTCCAATGATGCCAATGCAAGTTTTGCTCCTAAAGGTGAATTAGTGTATTATTCAGATCCTACGGATGAAAAAATGAATGATTTAACGCTGGCTTATAAATTCGATATTTACGCAGACAAACCATTAAGCAGACAATATGTTTTTGTAGATGCTAAAAACGGGAAAGTACTAGGAGTAGATGCAATTATTCATGAAGTAAATACTCCGGGAACGGCTACAACCGTTTACAGTGGAAGTCAAAACATAGTAACTGATTCTTATAACGGAAGTTACAGACTGAGAGAAACGGGAAGAAATGCAGGAACATCTGTAGAGACCTATAATCTTAAGAAAACGACCAATTTTGCATCTGCTGTTGATTTTACAGATACAGATAATGCCTGGAATAATGTAAATACCAATAAAGATCAATATGCTACAGATGCTCATTGGGGTGCTGAAAAAACCTTAGATTATTATTATACAAAATACGGAAGAAAAAGTATTGATAATAATAATTTTACCATAAAATCATATGTTCATTATGGAAACAATATCTTCAATGCTTATTGGGATGGCTCGAGAATGCTTTATGGTGACGGAAGTTCTACAACAAATGGTGGTAAACCTTTAACAGCTATAGATGTCTGCGGACACGAAATTACCCATGGGCTTACTTCCAAAACGGCTAACCTTGTTTATCAGAGAGAGCCGGGAGCATTGAACGAAGGGTTTTCTGATATTTTCGGAAACTCAATAGAACGTTGGGCAAGACCAACCAAAGCAAGCTGGACTTTGGGAGAAGATTTCAATTATGTCATCAGAGATATGGCAAACCCTAATGCCTACCGCCAACCGGATACTTATAAGGGTACATACTGGAAGGATGCAACTACCACAGGATGTGCGGTGCCAGGCCAAAATACTAATGACTATTGTGGAGTTCATACCAATTCAGGAGTCCTTAATTTCTGGTATTATTTATTGGTAACAGGAGGTTCTGGTACGAATGATAACGGTTTCGCTTATAATGTTTCCGGAATCGGACTGGATAAGGCAGGAGCTATTGCTTACAGAACATTAACTACTTACCTGACTTCATCATCCAACTATGCAAATACAAGAACCTATTCTCTTCAGGCCGCAGCAGACCTATATGGAGCTGGCAGTAATGAAGTGACACAGGTTACCAATGCATGGAATGCAGTAGGTGTAGGAGGAGGAACTTCTTCTGCGGGACTTGTTGCAGCAGCTTCAAATGTTTCAGCTTATACAATCAGCCCGAATCCTGCAACTGACAGATTCACTGTGAACTTTGAAGGTAAAGCCGGAAAAGGAATTGTAGAAGTGGTAAGTCTTACAGGTAAGAAAGAAATTTCTGAAAAAGTTGAAATTACAGAAGGTGCAAATAAACTGAATGTTCAGCTTCCGTCCAATATGCTTCCTGGAGTATATATTGTAACGGTAAACGGACAGAAAGCAGGAAACCTGATTAAAAAATAGACCAAATCAAATTTTAATATATTCAACGAAAAGGCTGCAAGTTAATTCTTGCAGCCTTTTTTATATTTTGAGTAAAGTGGTTACACCAGATAGAAATCATTCAGCTTTTCTTCGCAAAGTGTTTTTACGACATCAATCCATCTGTCTTCATCATTCAGACAGGGAATATAATGGAAATTCTCTCCACCTCCGTGCATAAACTGTTCTTTTCCTTCTACAGAAATTTCCTCCAAAGTCTCAAGACAGTCAGAGACAAATGCAGGACAAACTATGGCCAGATTTTTTATCCCCTTTTTACCAATGGTTTCCAGTGTTTCATCAGTGTAAGGCTCGATCCACTTGTCTTTTCCTAATCGTGACTGGAAAGAAACAATAGTTTTTTCTTTTGGTAAATCCAGTTTTTCAATAACACGCTGTGTCGTTTTATAACATTGGTGACGATAGCAGAACTGATGGCTTGGATTATCATCTCTGGAACAGCAGTCATTAAGATTACAGGTTTTTGTAGGATCTGTCTTATAAATATGTCTTTCCGGAACTCCATGATAAGAAAACTGAAGGGCATCAAAATTTTCTGGAAGTTTCTCTCTAATGCTTTCTGCCAGACAGTTGATATAAATATCTCTGTTGTAAAAAGGTTGAATATAATTGATCTTTACCTTTGGAAACTTCTTTTTTCTTACTTCTTCAGCCTTTTCAATTACCGTTTCCGTAGTACTCATGGCATATTGAGGATATAAAGGGAAAAGAACGATTTCAGTGATTCCCTGGTCTACCAGTTTCTGAATACCTGTTTCAATACTTGGTTGTGCATATCTCATTCCTATTTCCACAGGAACGTCTACCACTTTCTGAAGCTTTTTCTGAATTTGTTCAGTAATGACAATCAGTGGAGAACCTTTATCAGTCCACACCGTTTTATAGGCTTCAGCAGATTTGGCAGGTCTTGTTTTCAGGATAATTCCCTGTACAAGCAGAGCACGAAAGATCCAACGGTAATCGATCACTCTTTCATCCATCAAAAATTCATCAAGATATTCCTTTACGTCGTTTACAGAGGTTGATCTCGGTGATCCAAGATTGACCAGTAAAATTCCTTTATTATTCAATATTCTAATTTTTAATTATGAAACAGACGTTGTAAAATCTGCTACTAATTTTGATACTTTAGCAAAGGTATTACTTTCCAGTAAGCCATTGCTGTCAAATTTGCCTTTTATCCCCTTTATTAATGCCTGATGTTTATCATCTGTTATCGCTCCAAGAGTCTTTAAAATCATTAATAACTCTTCGTGGCCTTTATCTCCACTGGTTGATGCGGTAATTACTGCCACTGGCTTTTCAGAAAAGATTGTTGTGGAAACACACCATTCCAACAAATTTTTTAATCTGCCGGGAATACTGAAAATATATTCCGGAGTGGAAAATATGACACCTGCTGAGTTTTTAATATCCTTTCTGATCTTCTGAACTTCATCAGGAATATTGTCATCCGTTATTGCAGTATCAAAATGAGGAAGAACAGAAAGATTATCATACATCTGAAAATCTGTATTTCCTATCTTTTCCAGAACCTGTTCCATAAGTTTCTGGTTGCTGGAATTCTCCGACGCACTTCCAATGATAACCACAATTTTCTTTTCGGGAGGCATTTTCAAACTGAATTATCCGTTTACAGCTTCTACTTTTTCTACCAGATCCGGAACGAATTGTTTTAAAATATTTTCAATTCCGTTTTTCAAAGTAGCCGTAGAACTTGGGCAGCCTGAACAAGCTCCCTGTAGAAGCATTTTTGCAGTTTTGCTCTCCTGGTCATATTCCATCAATGAAATCTTTCCACCATCATTTTCTACTGCAGGAGCCACATATTCATTTAAAATGTCAGAAATTTTCTGCTCATGTTCCGTATAATCTCTGTTGATGATCTTTTCAACAGGGTTTTCGTGTTTCTGAGGCTCTACTTTAGAAATCTCACCTCCGTTTTGAAGATACTCGGCAATAAGTGCACGAACAGTCATCATCACTTGATGCCATTCTACAGAATTGTCTCTGGTAACAGCCACAAAATTGTCAGAAATGAAAACTTCTTTTGTAAATTCAAATTCTTTAAAGATTGCCTGTGCCAAAGGAACTTCTTCAGCGGCTTCAATAGATTTAACTTCCACAAAACCATCCATCAGTAATTTGCTTGAAACAAATTTCATTACATTAGGATTTGGAGTCATTTCAGCATAGATCTGATACATTTCTTTTTTCTTTTGAAGGTAAATTCTTGGATTGGCCAATAATTCATCCTCAATCACATTTTTCAGACTTTCAGCTACATGTTCCCATTCTATGGTATCCTGTTTAGCCACAGCTACAAAATTAGCCGTTATGAAAATTCTTTCTACAAACGGATAATTGAAAAGTTCCTGTGCCAAAGGAATTTCTGAAATATCTGAATTTCTGTCCAACTCTAAAGACCCTGGAATGAGATTGTAATCTGCTACAAATTTCATTACTTTCGGGTTTTCGGTAGGTTCTATAAGTACGGTACGCATTTTTTCGTTAAATTTGAGATACAAAAATACGCATTAGAAGTTAGACGCTGAAAATTGAGAGTTAGATTTTTGCTATCACTGTAATTTAGAAGTTAGATACCAGAGACTATAAGCAGAAGATCATTATTTTCAATTGGCATATTTTCAAATTTTCAAATTAATATTATGGCACTTATAAAAGAACTTTTAGGAAAAGCACCACAGATCGGAGAAAATACTTTTTTAGCAGAAACCGCTACTATTATTGGTGATGTTACAATGGGAAGAGACTGCAGCGTTTGGTATAATGCTGTGATCAGAGGCGATGTTCACTATATAAAAATGGGTGACAAGGTAAATGTTCAGGATAATGCAATGCTGCATTGTACCTATAAGAAACATCCGCTGAATATCGGAAATAATGTTTCTATCGGACATAATGCCATTGTTCACGGGTGTACCATTAAAGATAATGTCCTGATTGGGATGGGAGCTATTGTAATGGATGACTGCTTGGTGGAAGAAAATTCTATTGTAGGAGCAGGTTCTGTAGTAACTCAGGGTACTCATATCAAATCAGGAGAGGTCTGGGGTGGAGTTCCTGCGAAAAAGATCAAAGATATCAATGCTCAGCTGTTAGAAGGGGAAGTTAACAGAATTGCTGATAACTATGTAAAATATTCATCGTGGTATAAAGAAAACGTGAAAGATCATCAATTCTAATTACCATTGAATGGTCAACATTCAACATTGACCCTATAAATATAAAAGCTCCGTCCTGAGACAGAGCTTTTTTCGATTTGATATAGAACCTTTGTTTTATTGTTAGTTATTGTCGGGAGTGATCAGTCTGATTTTTCCATGAATACATTTCAAAGATGTAGGAGGTGTGATCACTACACAGTCAGACATGATATTATATTTTTCATTAAAAGTTTTTACTTTATCCGTGTAATCATTTACTCTCAGTAAGAAAGCAGTTTCTATTTTCTTGGGATAAGCAATGTATTGCTGAGGTCCGCCACAGGATTTTGCTCCCATAGGCGCAAATGCCCATTCACTGGGATCCGTACATTTTTCTCCGGACACTTCAGATTCAATAGAAGCTTTTAATCTATCGAGTTGTGCCTGCTCATACTTCTGACTGTCTTCGTCAACAGGTCTGTCTGCGATATCAACAGGAAGATTGGTATTGGCATTTTTTGATGTGTTACAGGAAACCATAGTTAATGTAGTACATAATACTATAACCGGGAAATGGAAGAATATTTTTTTCACAATAAACTTTTTTCTTTTTAAGAATTTTCAAAACTTATGCCAAGGTAAGAAATTCAAATTCATTTCCGTATTTTTGACAACGATGAACAATCATTTTTTTGACTTAATAGAATATACGAATAGAAGTGTTTTTCTGACTGGGAAAGCCGGAACAGGTAAAACGACATTTCTCAATGATTTTGTAAGACGTACAAAGAAAAAGCATATTGTAGTAGCACCCACAGGAATTGCTGCAATCAATGCGGGCGGCGTTACAATTCATTCCATGTTTGGACTGCCGTTGAGAACTTTTCTTCCTACGACAGAAAGAATAGACACCAGTTTGGCTAATAATATTGCCGATCTGATGCCCCATTTCAAATACCGTAAAGATAAACTGAAACTTCTGAGAGAAGTTGAGATCATTATTATTGATGAGGTTTCCATGTTGAGAGCTGATGTTCTTGATATGATGGATTTTTCTTTGAGGTTTATCAGAAGGAATAATCAAAGGTTTGGGGGAGTACAGATGCTGTTTATTGGAGATTTGTTTCAGCTTCCGCCTGTGGTGAGGGATGAGCATATTCTTAAAATGTATTACAATTCACCTTTCTTTTTTGACAGTCATGCCATTAAGGAAATTCCGATTGTTACCATTGAACTGACAAAAGTTTACAGACAGTCTGATCAGGAATTTCTGGCGATTCTGAATGCTATCCGAGACGGTGATGTGGACAATATAGATTTTAACCACCTTAATGAAAGATACGATCCCAATTTTGACATGGGGAAAGAATCTTACGTATACCTGTGTTCTCACAATAGAATGGCTGATGAAATCAACCTGGAAAAGCTGGCTGAGATCAAGGTAGATCCTCAAACTTATGAAGCTAAACTTGTAGGTGATTTTAAAGAAAATCAGTTTCCAAATGAACAGTTTTTAGAATTGAAAATTGGCGCTCAGATCATGTTTATCCGAAATGATATTTCCGGAGAAAAGAAATATTTCAACGGGAAATTAGGCGAGATCATTGGATTGGATGAAAATGAAATCCGTGTTGTACTGGACGAAAGCGAAAACGAAATTGTTGTAAAAAGAGAAACCTGGGAACAGAAAAAATATTTCCTTGATACTGATAAAAATATCCAGGAAGAAGTATTAGGAAGTTTTGAACAATTTCCGATAAAACTGGCATGGGCTGTAACGATCCACAAAAGTCAGGGACTGACGTTTGATAAAGTGATTATTGATGCCGGGAAAAGTTTCACGGCCGGTCAGGTATATGTTGCTCTATCCCGTTGCAGAACGTTGGAAGGAATTGTTTTAAAATCAAAAATTACCCCTGAAGTTATTTTCAAGGATAACAGGATTTTGAGTTTCCATACCAATACTATTGCCAACGACAATGTGGAAGCTATTCTGAATCAGGAGAAATATGACTACAGCATCAGAAAAGTACTTCGTACCCTTGATTGTACATGGTTTTTAAAAGAAGTTGAAGAATGGAATAACCTGTCCATTGTGACCAAGAATATAGATCATGCCAAGACTAAACAGCTTTATCTTCAGTTGAAACATGAAGTGGTAAATCTTGGGAAAATCTTTGAAAAACTGGAACGTATCATTTTTCAGAAAGTCAATAATTTTATTGAACAAAAGGAAGACTGGTCCGAGATTGAAAGTAAATCAAAAGGAGCGGTTAATTTCTTCTTTACAGAAACCAGAAATAAAATTTTTGATCCTTTGAAAGAATTTTATGCTGAAATAAAAGGAGCAAAAGGCTTAAAACAATATAACGAGGAATTCAAAAGCTGGCTGGAAGATATTGAAGAATATCTGAATAGTTTAAGAGAAATTTATCTTCTGGAAACGAAACTTTTAGATGAAAAGAATGATAAAGAAATCAATCTGAAAATTGCTAAAGTTCCGTCGCAGGTTTTAACCTTTCAGTTATTTGAACAAGGAAAAACTATCGGAGAAATTGCTTTGGAAAGAGGTTTGGTAAAAGAAACGGTTATTGGCCATCTTGCTAAATTTGCAGAACAGGGCTTACTGGATATTGCAAGAGTGATCACCTCAGATAAAATCAAAGCGTTTGAAGAGGAGTTTTACAAAAACCCACATGAAACATTGACAGAGTGGAAGAGTGCATTACCAAGTCACTTTGAATTCAATGAAATCAGGATTTTGATTAATCATTATAATTATAAAAAAGGGAAGAATTCATAAGAATTCTTCCCTTTTTTGATGGTCACAAAAAATTCTTTAAAATTAAGGGTACATAGCATTAATGGTATTGATATCCCCGGTTGTAAAACCTGTTCTATTATATGTAAAGCTTGAATTATCTGCTCTTGTAATAGTTGGAAGCCCGTTTTTAGAATAAGAAGTCGGCCAGTACATCATCACTGAATTGATATTGAATGGTCCTATATCTGTCCCCGAGCTATAAATATTGAAATTATATGACTGCCCACTTTGGATATTATTCCAAAGAATTTTTACATATTGATCTCTGTCTTTGCGGGTGTGTTCATGATAAAGCCCTACCGTATGTCCCATCTCATGAATTACCGATCCTACAGAAATATATTGATCCAAAGAAACAGTCTGTTTTCCTCCCTGATATCCAATATGAGCCCAGCCGTCTGATCCTGATGAACTTCCAAAAATAAATTCAACATAGTTAGACTGATTGCTTCGGTAGATCCATTGAGTATTGGTTTTATTATTATACTCACTGATTGCGGAATTGATTTTATTGACGTTGATTGACCCCATATTGCTGGCAATGGTATAATAAATTTTACCGTTGGGCCATCTGGAATAACTGGCGCCGCCTTTATTAACTTCATTACCTTCTGACAATTGTTTGTCGGTAAGAACAATATCTCCCTGGAAAAAATTCATTCCGTTTTTTCTTTCATAGGAAATTTCCTGGCCGTTCAATTGTCCTTTTTTGACATTTTCAGTAGTAAAAGCATTAGTTTGAGCTTCGGAGGTTATTTCTTCATTGTTTTTACTACAAGATGTTAATACTGCAGCAATAACAAGGCTCATAAAGACAGTTCTTCCTGTCAGAATCTGCCGGGAAAACAGATTGTTTGGTTTTTTGTTCATATTAAAGTTTTTAAAGATTTGGTATACGAATATAATAAATTATTTCTCTTTATATTGAATTATTAATGTTGAAAAAACTTTTATATGAGCATTGTTGAAAACAAGAATTCTTGCTTGTAAAATAAAAGGGTTCTGAAAATGTTCAAAACCCTTTTATTCTTTCAGTATATTTTGATGTAAGTCGCAACTCTTTTTTATTTCAAATCAGAATAATTAATTTTTTTTTCAACTTTATAGGTTTTAAGTAAATTAGAAATCAAATCAAAGAACCATTGCGGAGCCTTAGGACTTATTATTATTTCTTCAATTAAAATATCAATATCAACATTAATATATTTACCATACTGATTTTCTTCTTTGGACCAATCATATTTTAAACCTGATTCAAAAGGGACCTGATATATTAATCTTATCTCCTTTTCATAGTCATAATGAATATTTTTATGAATAATGGGATAGTTCAAATTGCCTAATTCCATTTTATCTTTTCTGTAATCAAGATATTTGATTTCACTTAATTGGATTTTTTCTTTTGTATTTTCAAAGGCCATCTGCATTTTTTCAATACTCGTAGTTATCATAATTCCTTTAGATAAATCTGAATAAATCTTCCATAATGCGTAAGACTCGGATTCATATTTATTCCAGCAAGAAACACAAACTAATTTTTTAAATTTTTCTTGAGTTTCTTTTTGTTCAATCAGTGCTTGTTTTACATGTTCCTCAACATCTATTTTAATTATATCCATTAACCTATTTTGGGTAAAATAAGTATACCATTCTTTATAATCTTGAACAGTTAATTCGGGAATTGTACCTTCATATTGATCTTCAAATTTATCCAACCGTGAAAAATATAGCTTTTTTGTTTGAATTAGAGATATAAATTTTACTAAATCAAGATATCTTACTATTTTATAATTAGTGCTTGGAAAATAAACAGGGGCTGTACTTTGAGTTGGAATTTCGATTGGCATTGTAGTTTTATAAAATTATGGATGGAATCAAATATACTATAAATATACAATTTACTTATAAGCAAAAAGTTTAAACAAAAATTTTATTCCAATAGTTTTTCCCTGAACTGAGCCATTGTTTTTATTAATTACAAAAAGTAACTAATGCAGTTTTTATGTTTTAAATTTGTTTGGTTTTTTTCGAGACCAAAGAAAAATTAACATCTCAATATGAAAAATTTTGAAATTTCTGTTTTAGATCTTGCACCGGTAAAGCAGGGTAAAAGCATTCACGATACTTTTCAGGACAGCTTATCATTAGCCAATCACGCTGAAAATTTAAATTATAAAAGATTCTGGTTGGCAGAACATCACAATATGGAAAGTATTGCCAGTTCAGCTACTTCTGTTTTGATTGGGTTTATTGCCAATGGCACCAAAAAAATCAGAGTAGGTTCTGGAGGAATTATGCTTCCCAACCATAGTTCTCTGATTATTGCAGAACAGTTCGGTACTTTGGAATCTCTTTTTCCCGGAAGAATAGATCTTGGGGTTGGGAGAGCACCCGGAACGGACGGATTGACGGCTCAGGCTTTAGGAAGAAACCCTGCAATTATTAATGAACAGTTTCCAAGACAGATTCTGGAACTTCAAAGATATTTTTCTAAGGAAAATTCAGATGCTATGGTTCGTGCTATTCCCGGAGAAGGGCTGGATATACCAATTTATATTCTGGGATCCAGTACAGACAGTGCTTGGCTGGCGGCGGAACTTGGTTTGCCGTATGCATTTGCAGGACATTTTGCTCCGGAGCAGATGGAAATGGCTTTTAAAATATACAGAGAACATTTTGAACCTTCAAAATATCTGGATAAACCTTATATCATTGCCTGTGTAAACGGTGTAGCAGCAGAAACTTCAGAGGAAGCTCATAAAATCTCCACCACTTTATTTCAGGCCTTCATCAATATTGTAAGAAATGACAGAAAACCTTTCGCGCCACCTGTTGATGATATGGACGAAATCTGGTCTCCAATGGAAAAATCCATGGTTTTACAGAAGTTGAGATATACTTTTATTGGTGATCAGGCTGAAGTTCAGGAAGAGCTTAAAAGTTTCCAGGAAAAATTCCAGGTTGATGAACTGATCATCAATTCGCATATTTATGATCATCAGAAAAGATTGAGATCTTATGAGATTTTCAGAGAGGTAGCTAACTCTATCCAAAGCGTAATAAACCATTCATAATTAGTTGGCAGATGCTTATTTTTATGAGTATCTTTGCAAAAATAAAAAGTAAAAATGTCCGATATTAAATTAAATACTATTCCAGAGGCTATTGAAGACCTTAAAAATGGTAAAATAATCATAGTAGTAGATGACGAAGACAGAGAAAATGAAGGAGATTTTCTTTGTGCAGCAGAGTTGACAACACCGGAAATTATCAATTTTATGGCTCTTCACGGAAGAGGGCTTATTTGTATGCCGCTTCCTGAAAAAAGATGTGATGAACTTGGGCTTGAAGTGATGGTAAGCAGAAGCAGTGATCCTAAAGAAACGGCTTTTACGGTATCGGTTGACCTTTTAGGAAACGGAACATCTACCGGAATTTCTGCAGGAGACAGGGCCAAAACAATTTTAGCACTGATGGATGAAAAATCCAAGCCTACAGACTTTATGAGACCTGGCCACATTTTCCCGCTTCGTGCAAGAAAAGGAGGAGTATTGAAAAGAGCCGGACATACTGAAGCTGCCATTGATCTTACTAACTTATCAGGTTTGAAAGAAGGCGGTGTGATCTGTGAGATCATGAATGAAGATGGTACAATGTCCCGTCTGCCTGAACTTCATGCATTCGCTCAGAAGCACGATATGAAGATCGTTTCTATTGAAGATCTTATTCATTACCAACTTAAAAAAGGAAACCTGGTAGAAAGACTTGAAGAGAAAAAAGTGAAAACGCACTACGGTGATTTTGATTTTTATGCTTTCAGAGAAACTTCCAATGACCAGATCCACTTTGCACTGACAAAAGGAACATGGACTGTAGATGAGCCGGTTTTGGTGAGAGTACAATCTTCAGATTCTTATTTTGATGTATTGACAAGATTAAACAACGGTGAGAAACCATTATTGGAAAAAGTAACAGGTATGGTAAATGAAGCTGGAAAAGGTGCAATCATTTTCATCAATAATGTTTCTAATTCTGAAAATACATTGAGAAAACTTCAGCAGTTCCTGAACTATCAGGACGGGCAGGAGCAGCATCCTACTTTAGCGTACAATTACAGAGATTATGGAATTGGAACGCAGATCTTAAAGAATTTAGGAATCAACAAGTTCAAAGTAATCACTCAAAACCCTAATATCAAGCCTCAGGTTGGAGGATATGATGTAGAGGTTACTGAGATGGTACAACTATAATAAAACGGATGGTCAACTTTGACTGTTTATCATAAAAAAAGGTTTAGAATTTCTCTAAACCTTTTTTTTATGTTGATGAACTGAATGTAGTCCTTTATGTTAACGAGATTCCATCAAAATTTCTGAAACCATTTAAGAAATCTTTCACAGTCATTCTTTTTTTACCTTCCAACTGAAGTTCCAGAGGATAATAAATTCCGTCCTGAGTATAGATTTTAAATTCATTTTTGGAAATATCTAAAGTTCCTGCCGATTTTCCATGATCAGAAAGTTCAAATTTACCACCGAATATTTTTAATCCTTTTTCTTCGTTTTCAATTTTTAAAGTAGTGAAAGCTGCAGGATAGGGCGACATTCCCAGAATAAACTGATGAACAGTTTTTGAAGATTGATCCCACTTGATTCTTGTATCTTCCTTGAAAATTTTATAAGCATTTTTAGGATGTTCTACCTGCGGCTGAGGTTTTTCTTCAATAGCATTTTCAGCCAGACCATCCAGTGTTTTAACGACTAGTCCTGAACCCATTTCCATGAGTCTGTCGTGAAGGCTTCCTGCATTTTCGTCAGGTAAAATTTCTATTTCCTGTTGAAGAAGAATATTACCTTCATCAATTTTTTCATTAATAAAGAAAGTCGTTGCTCCTGATTTTTTTTCACCGTTAATAACTGCATAATTGATGGGAGCAGCTCCTCTGTAATCCGGCAGTAAAGATGCATGAAGATTGAAGGTACCCATTTTAGGCATTTCAAAAAGAACTTTGGGCATCATTCTGAAAGCCACTACTACAAAAACATCGGCATCCAGGTTTCTAAGTTCTTCCAAAAACTCAGGATTTCTCAACTTTTCCGGCTGAAAGACAGGAATATTATTTTCTTCAGCATAAACTTTTACAGGGGATTGGTGTATTTTCTGCCCACGTCCACTTGCTTTATCAGCTACAGTTACAACACCTACCACCTGATGGTGAGATTGATGGATTGCCTCCAAAGAAGTTTTTGCAAACTCAGGAGTCCCTAAAAAAACGACTTTCAATGATTTCATGCTGCAAAGATAAGTTTTTGATCTGAGAGTGGGAAGATATTGAAGTTTGAGGGTGAGGGAGTTTTAGAGAAGAGAATAGCTTACTAAAGTGTTTTTGCGCCTTTATTGCACTACATTATCATTACTGATTCAGTTCGTAAGTCCTGAAGTTCAGCATTCTTACTTTTCCGGAATCTAAAAGGAAAATAAGATTTTCTAAGATATTCTCTTTAGAATGATAACTCAGCTGTATAGAAAGCTCTTCAATCGTTGCCGGCTTTTTAGTTAATAAATTGATGATCTGCTGAGAAATATTCTTGCCAAACATTGACTGTTTATTTTTTTCACAAACAGAACACTGGCCACAGTTTTTTGAATTTTTTTCGCCAAAATAGGCTAGGATGAGTTTCATTTTACAGTATTTATTATTTTCTGCGTAGAACTTCATCTCTTCCCATTTCTGGATTTTGTTTCTCTGAATATGTTCAAATACCTTCCAATAAGCGCTATTTACCGCTCTTTCATCACGGGGTTTAAGGAATTTAATACTGGAAAGCGCACCGTCAATATATTCAAGATAATTCTTTTGCTGCAGTTCCTTAAGACGTTCTTTGATCAAAGGGACACCGACATTGATTTTATTGCTTACCTGCTGTTCACTGAACATTACTTTGTGAGTAGTGATGCCGGATACAGTACGGAAAAGAAGCTCTATGAAATGAGCATCTTTTTGTGGCAATTGATCTATCTCATCAGCTTTGATAAACAGTTCAAGTGAGGACAGACTTTTATTTTCATTATAGTAAATAATCTCCTGGTTGTGAAGAAAATTGAGTATGTTGTTGATTTTTGCTTTCGACAGTTTGGTAAAATTCTGTATACCCAGAGTATTCAGCTGAAATGTTTTTTCAGGAAGTTCAAATTCTGCTACCTGAAAAATAGAGTAGAGGTAGCTGATGATCTTTAAAAATTCTGATTTGTTGGGCGTTTGATTTTTTAAGATCTGATCAAAATTCAGGAGTTCCTGTTTATTCCAAAGCATGAAGGCAAAACTGTCTTTTCCATCCCTTCCGGCCCTTCCGATTTCCTGATAATAGTTTTCCAGCGAGGCGGCAGGAGAATAGTGAATTACAAATCGTACATTATCTTTGTCAATACCCATCCCAAAGGCATTGGTAGAAATAAGAACATGGTTGTCACTGTTGTTCCAAAGATTCTGTCTGGTGTTTTTTTCTCTGGTCGTTAAGCCTGCGTGAAAATAATCTACATTTTTCAGTTGATTTTTTTTCAAAAATTCTGCCAGCAGTTCAGCTTCTTTTCTGGTTCTTACATATACAATTCCAGAATCGTTGCTGTATTTTAAAATGTCAAAAACACGTTGGAATTTATCAGATACTTCATCTGAAAATATTTTGATATTATCTCTCTTAAAACTTTTTTGGAAAACAAAAGGTTTCTTCAGTTCTAATTTATTTTTGATTTCTTCCAGAACTTTTGGAGTTGCCGTTGCGGTCAGGGCAAGGCAGGGGATCTCAGGATTGTTACTTCTGAACCCTTTAATATTCTGATAGCTTGGTCTGAAATCCTGGCCCCATTCTGAAATACAGTGAGCTTCATCAACTGCAATAAAAGATAACTGGATTTCCTGCATGTTCTGAATAAACTGGCTATTGGTAAGTCTTTCAGGAGAAACATAGAGTAATTTTGTAAGGCCTTCTTTACAGCGATTGTAAATTGTTTCAGCATCATATTCATCCAGTTCGGAAGAAAGATATTCTGCTTCAATGCCACGGGATTTAAGTTGATTTACCTGATCTTTCATCAATGCAAGTAAAGGAGAAACTACCAGGCAGGTTCCTTCTTTGAGTAAAGCGGGCAACTGATAGCATAGCGATTTCCCTGCTCCTGTGGGTAACAGAACCAGCGTGTCTTTTTCATTAATGACGGCATTAATAATTTCTTCCTGAGCATCTCTGAATTCGGTGTAACCCCAGAAATACTTAAGGGTATCATATTTGAGCTTTTGAAAATCCTGCGGCGAAATCATGTTGTAAAAATAAGGAAAGTATTATGACAAAAAAAGTCACGCCTGGCGTGACTTTCATATAATATAAATAAGTTTATTATTTAGCTTCGAAGTATACTCTTCTGTTGGCTCTGTTTTTCCATTCAGGGCACTTTGTTGCTGGTTCACACTCAGGGTATTTAAGGTCTTTTTCACCTTTTCCTACTGCCTGTAATTTACCAGTTTGAACACCGTTTTTGATCAGATAGTTCTTAACGTTGTTTGCTCTTCTTTCAGATAGTTTTTGGTTGTAAGCATCAGTACCTCTTGTATCAGTAGCACCGATTACACTATAAGAACCATTTGAAGAATTAATATAGTTTACAGCATTATTTAAGATTGGAGTGTTTGAAGGTAAAATTCTGTCAGAATTTAAATCAAATTCGATTCCTTCCAATTTAGTTTCTGTTTCTACTACAGGTCCTGTTGTTGCTACAGGACATCCGTTGTTTTCAACAGGTCCAGGAACCGTTACACACTTGTCGTAAAGGTCAATTACACCATCAAGGTCAGTATCAAGCGCAACTCCGGCACCGTCCACTCTTGCTCCTGCAGGAGTGTCAAGCTGTCTGTCCCAATCGTCACATACTCCATCGTTATCAGCATCTCCTTTTTTACATACTTCGATATCCTGGTTTTTATTAGCCAGTACATCCAGTTTGTAATAGATTTCCTGAAGTGGGTCATGCCACATTAGATGAGACTCATGTTTTCCTAATTTTACAGAAAGACCTAAAGTTGCATTGAAGAAGTTGTCAGAAACCTGTTCAGAACGTTTGTTGATAGCACTGTAAGCATCACCGCCACCATCAAATTCGTCATCACCGGTTACCACATACATTAATCTACCTTCAATATCAATTCTTCTGTTCACTTTAAATTTCAGACCTGTACCAGCCTGCATGAACATAGAACCTAATTGGAAAGGTTTTACTTCTGTCATCAACGCCTGCTTTCCGTTACCTGCTTTCTGGTATGCTCTATAGGCAATAGTACCAATACCTGCATATCCATGAAGAGCCCATCTGTAAGGAGAATGATTATCAACTCTTCTTAATAAATTAGAAAAGTTAATGTCTCCTAAGATTGAGATTGCATCATACTGAGTTCTTGCTCCTACTGCTGTTGCATCTGGTGCTGCATTTTTAGTGTTGAACCACCCTTGTCTGGTTTCACCTTTGTCGTACTGTAAATTGATTCCGAAAGCATGTGTAATTGCTTTGTCAATACTTAGATAGGCTGAATATCCAAAAAGGTTCTTACCGTTACCATTTTTGATTGAAGTCAAATCTGCTGACTGAAGAAGTGGAACTCCAACCCCTGCAGAGATAGACCAATCGTTAAATCTTTTAGATTGACTGGTGAATGGGGAAACATTAGCAGATCCCGAAGAAAATGTATTAGGATATTCTCCTTTTGAAACTGCCGTTGAGTCTTGTGCATAAGTGGCAGAAGGAATTGCCAAAGCAAATGCTACAATTGCTAAACTTAATTTCATAGTGTTATTTTTTTAAGTTAAGTTATTTTAAATGATTTTTTACGCCAAAAAGCGGTTTTATGTTATTTTTTTTCAAATCAAACTAGTTGATTTTTAATGTGTTTCATACCGTTGTTCTGAAAATAATGATAAAGGTATGTAAAATAATTCGTAGTAAAAAAAAAATAAACCGAAAAGAGTAATTCTTTTCGGTTTGGTGTATTATGAAATTATTTCTTCTTTTTCTTAGCAGGTACTTTTTTTGCTGCTTTTTTTACAGGAACATCTTCATAGTCTTTCTTTTTGATAGAATCCCATTCTGATGTTTCTACAAATCTTACCGTAACTTTTCTATCTGCCATTCTTTCAGCATCTGAAGCTGATGCAGGGATAGTAGCTTCTGCAGAGCCTACTCCTCTTGATTTCAGTACATTTTCATTGATACCTCTGGTTTCCAGAGCTCCTACAACAGCAGCTGCTCTTTCTTTAGACAGTCTTAAGTTGTAAGCTGCATTTCCTTTGATATCAGTATGTCCTGTCAATAGATAGTTACCTCCGTTTTCTTTAATAATTGAAGCAGCCAGATCTAGTTTTTCATTAGATTCAGGTCTGATAGTCGCTTTATTAAAATTGAAATAAATATCTTTAAGGGTTTTCTCTACTTCTACAGCAGTCTCCTTGTTGTCTTTTTTGATAGGACATCCATTGTTTTCAACAGGTCCAGGAACCGTTACACATTTGTCGTAAAGATCAATTACGCCATCCAGGTCAACATCAAGAGCAACTCCGGCACCGTCCACTCTTGCTCCTGCAGGAGTGTCAAGCTGTCTGTCCCAATCGTCACATACCCCATCGTTATCAGCATCTCCTTTTTTACATACTTCGATATCCTGGTTTTTATTAGCCAATACATCCAGTTTGTAATAGATCTCCTGAAGTGGGTCATGCCACATTAGGTGAGACTCATGTTTTCCTAATTTGAAAGTAAGACCTAAAGTTGCATTGAAGAAGTTGTCAGAAACCTGCTCAGAACGCTTGTTGATAGCACTGTAAGCATCACCGCCACCATCAAATTCGTCATCACCGGTTACTACATACATTAATCTACCTTCAATATCAATTCTTCTGTTCACTTTAAACTTCAGACCTGTACCAGCCTGCATGAACATAGAACCTAACTGGAAAGGTTTAATTTCAGTCATCAATGTCTGTTTGTTATTCCCGTCTTTCTGGTATGCTCTGTAGGCAATAGTACCAATACCTGCATATCCATGAAGAGCCCATCTGTAAGGAGAATGATTATCAACTCTTCTTAATAAATTAGAAAAGTTAATGTCTCCTAAGATTGAGATTGCGTCATACTGAGTTCTTGCTCCTACTGCTGTTGCATCTGGTGCTGCGTTTTTAGTATTGAACCATCCTTGTCTGGTTTCACCTTTGTCATATTGTAGATTGATTCCGAAAGCATGTGTAATTGCTTTATCAATACTTACATAGGCTGAATATCCAAAAAGGTTTTTACCGTTACCATTTTTGATAGAGGTTAAATCTGCTGACTGAAGAAGTGGAACCCCAGCTCCTACTGAAACAGACCAATCATTAAATCTCTTAGACTGGTTCGTGAATGGAGCAACATTGGCAGATCCCGAAGAAAATGTATTTGGGTATTTTCCACCTGAATCAGCAGTTGAGTCTTGTGCATAAGTGGCAGAAGGAATTGCCAAAGCAAATGCTACAATTGCTAAACTTAATTTCATCGTGTATTATTATTTGATTTCTTTTGAAAAAGAATTTTTAGATTTATTAATTATTTGATTGGACATCCGTTATTTTCAACAGGTCCTGGTACAGTTACACACTTGTCATAAAGGTCAATAACTCCGTCAAGATCCATGTCTAAAGCAACTCCGGCACCATCTACTCTTGCTCCTGCAGGAGTGTCAAGCTGTCTGTCCCAATCATCACATACTCCATCATTATCAGCATCTCCTTTTTCGCAAACAACAAGATCTGTTGATGCATTTTCAAGAACACTTGTTCTGTAGTAAGCTTCCTGAAGTGGGTCATGCCATGCAAGGTGAGATAACTGCTTTCCTAATTTGAAAGATACTCCTAAACTTACTGTCCAGGCATTATCTGATCTTCTAGGGTTTAGCATGTTATATTTTGAACCTGGTGTGGAAGGATCATAGTCATTAGGATCAGCCCATCCGCCACCATCAAATTCATCATCACCACTGATGATATACATGGTTCTTGCTTCAACATCAATAAGTTTTGAAACATTATATTTTATTCCTAGACCTCCCTGATAAAAGATAGAATTGATATCGATATCTTGTTTAATGAATAAAGGGGATCTTCTTGGAGTATTACTCCATCTGAACTCATCATTATCATGTAATGACGTTCTGAATCCCTGAACTCCAATTCCCATATATCCATGGAATGCCCATCTGTAAGGGGAGTGGTTGTCTACTCTTCTGAATAAGTTCGAGAAGTTGATATCTCCTAATAAAGAGATGTTGTCAAACTGTGTTGTTGCAGTTGCTACTCCTGATTTTACTCCTGCAGCACCGGGAAGCTGTGCTGTCTGTTTCGTTTCTCCTCTCATATACATTACGCTTAGAGCGAATGCATGTGTGATTTGTTTGTCTACGCTTACATAGGCATTGTACCCCCAATTGGTCTTATCCTTACGGATAGATTTTAAATCGGAGTGAACCATAAATGCAGGACCACCTCCGACAGAAATAGACCAGTCTCTAAAGCGTCTGGCTTTATTGTCGAAAGTTTGTACATTAGCGGAGCCTGAGGAGAATGTATTAGGATACTCTGTGGAAGAGTTTACTGTAGTGCTGCTGTTCTGTGCGAAAGCTGCAATTGGCAATGTCGTAGCCAATAATAATAAACCTAATTTCATACAATATGTTTTATGTTTTAAATAAAATCTTTTAATAATACTCTGGAAAAATCCCTTTCAAAAAGATGTTTTTTATGAGGGATTTCTAATCTTTCTGATTGAAAATTTAATTCATTATACTTAATGATATCAATGTCTATTATCCTGTCAGTATAGCCTCCAGATACTTTTGAATCATTAATTCTTCCCATCTCAACTTCTATATTTTTAATACAATAAAGCAGTTGAATTGGTGAAAGAGGTGTGAATATTATTGCTGCAATATTACAAAAAATATTGGAACTGGCAAATTCTACAGGCTCAGACATTAAATATTCGCTGGTTTGTGAAATGTTATTTCCAGCATCTTTTAACTTCTTTAATGCAAGCTCTACATTTTTTTTTTGCTCTCCTAAGTTACTTCCTAGTAACAAAACGACCTTATGCTGCGACATATTAGAAAATTGATTGATTTATGAGAAGTTTCTTTAAAAATGTTTTGGCAAATATAGTGGCAATTGTCATACTTTGCGCTTTATTTTTCATCTTTTTCATCATGATGCTTGTGTTCAGTTCTATGGGAAATGATAAGTCGGTGGCGGTGAAAAAGAACTCGGTTCTTACGATTAATTTAAAAACAAATATAATCGATAGTCCTACTGAAGAACAGATGGGATTGTTTGGTATAGGCGCCCAAAATAAAAGTGTCCTTTTATATGATGCATTGGAAGCTATTAATAAGGCTAAAACCGATGATAATATTAAAGGGATCAGTATTGAGGCAGATGATCTGAATGCAGGTCTGACTCAGATTGATGATCTTAGAAATGCTATTGAAGATTTTAAGAAGAGCGGAAAATTTGTGTATGCTTACGGAAACGGAGTGTCACAATCAGCTTACTACTTAGGATCGGTAGCAGATAAATATTATCTTCATCCGGCAGGAGGTATTGAATTGAAAGGTCTTTCTACTGAAGTTACTTTCTTTAAGGATTTTGCTGATAAATACGGTATTGGAATTGAAGTGATTCGTCACGGTAAATTCAAATCTGCGGTAGAACCTTTTTTAAGGAATGATATTTCTCCGGAAAATAAAGAGCAGCTAAGCACTCTTCTGAATGACCTTTGGAAAAATACGTCCAACAAAATGGCAGCTTCAAGAAAAATTGATACCGCTCAGTTCAGAACAATTACAGATAGTTTATATGGAATGATTCCTGAACAAAGTTTAAAATATAAACTTGCAGATAAACTTATTCAGAAATCAGAATATGAAGATCTTCTTAAGACGAAGTTAAGTGTAAAAGATAAGGAAAAGCTTAATAAAATTTCTTTGACAAACTATATCAGTTCTTATGCTGATGAAGATAAATCTGGTGAAAAGATTGCTGTACTGTACGCTTCAGGATCTATTAACAATGGAGATGAGTATAACGATATTCATTCTGAGAAATATGTGAAGTATATTAAAAAACTTCAGGAAGATGATAAAGTGAAAGCAGTTGTTTTCAGAATCAACTCTCCTGGGGGAAGTGCCAATGCTTCGGATGAAATCTTATTTGAATTGCAGCAGCTGAAAAAGAAAAAGCCATTGGTGGTTTCTTTTGGTGATTATGCGGCTTCAGGAGGATATTATGTTGCCATGGCAGCTGATAAAATTTATTCAGAGCCTAATACACTTACCGGTTCTATCGGAGTATTTGGGGTAATGCCTTATTATAAAGATATTGCAAGCAAAAACGGAATCCGTGCGGATATTGTAGCTACCAATGCCAACTCTATGTATTATTCAGGCTTAAACGGAGTTACGCCTTATGGAGTAAATATGATGACGAGAAGTGTAGAAGGTACTTATAAGAGATTTGTACATTTTGTAACTCAGAACAGAAAGAAAACTTTTGAGCAGATTGACAACGTAGGTGGTGGTAGAGTATGGAGCGGAGTTCGTGCCAAAGAGATTGGCTTAGTAGATGAGCTGGGTACTTTGAATGATGCGGTGAAATTTGCTGCACAAAAAGCAGGATTAAAATCTTATCAAATAGATGCTTTCCCTAAGAGAATGTCACCATTTGAACAAATCTTTAAAGATCTGAATGAAGAAGATGTTTCTGCCAGAATCATTAAAAATAAGATTGGTAAATCCAACTATGAGATTCTACAGCAGATTACAGATAAAAAACTACAGTCTGAGGTGAAAATGGAAATGCCTTACCAGATCAGAATTAACAACTAAACTAAATTTTATATTGTATACAAAAATCCCGGATCTGAAATTTCAGATCCGGGATTTTATTTTTTATAAATACTTATCAGCTTTTCTTGGTAGCCATTCCATAAATCCAGAGGATAATTAAAGCTCCTCCGATTGAAAGAATCCAACTTCTTGGATTCCAGAATGAAGAAACATCTCCCCAGTGTAGAACGTAAACTCCTATAGCTCCTCCTACAAAAGCTCCCAGAATCCCCAGGATAATAGTGATTAGCCATCCTCCTCCCTGACTTCCTGGCATGATCATTTTAGCGATTGCACCCGCAATAAGACCGAATAAAATCCATGTTAGTATTCCCATAGTTGCAATTTTTTTTAATTGTTAATATTTAAAATTGATTGTTGCTAATATAAGGGAAAACATGATATAAATCATCTTTTCTTGAAGAATGAGTCTACAAATTCCGTACCATTAAAAAGCTGCAAATCCTGCATTTTTTCGCCTACACCAATATATTTAACCGGAATCTGGAACTGGTCAGAGATACCAATTACAACACCTCCTTTTGCTGTTCCGTCTAGTTTTGTAACTGCTAATGCATTAACTTCCGTTGCTGCTGTAAACTGTTTTGCCTGTTCAAAGGCATTTTGTCCGGTAGAACCGTCCAGAACCAGCAGGATCTCATGAGGTGCATCAGGAATTACTTTCTGCATTACTCTTTTGATCTTGGAAAGTTCGTTCATCAGGTTGATCTTGTTATGAAGTCTTCCTGCTGTATCAATGATCACAACGTCTGCATTTTGTGCTACAGCGCTTTGTACAGTGTCAAATGCTACGGAAGCTGGATCAGAACCCATTTCCTGTTTTACGATAGGAACACCCACTCTTTCGCTCCAGATCACAAGCTGATCTACTGCAGCGGCTCTGAAGGTATCAGCAGCTCCAAGAACTACCTTTTTACCCTCTGATTTGAACTGGTGAGCCAATTTTCCTATAGTCGTTGTTTTTCCCACTCCATTTACTCCTACAACCATAATGACGTAAGGTTTTTTGGAGGTATCAATATTTCCTGTACTGGCGTGAGGATTTTCAAGCAGTAGCCCTGAAATCTCATCACGAAGAATTTTGTCAAGTTCGTTTACGCTTACATATTTGTCTCTGGCAACACGTTCTTCAATTCTTCCTATGATTTTGATAGTAGTAGAGGCGCCTACATCGGATGCAATCAGTATTTCTTCAAGGTCATCAAGAACTTCATCATCTACTTTGCTTTTGCCGACTACGGCTTTTGTCATTTTTTCAAAGAATCCCTGACTGGATTTTTCCAATCCTTTGTCTAAAGTTTCTTTTTCTTCCTTTTTGAAAATATTTTTAAACCAACTCATAGTTTTAGTTTATTCTTATTTGTTTTTAATCACTGCTGTGGCTTCTACTTCTATAAGCACATCATCTCTGAAAAGCCTGCTCACGTCCACAAGGGTGCTTACAGGAGGGTTTTGAAGATTGACGTACAAATCCCTGACTTTTCTGAAATCAGGTGTTTTTTTGATATCTGTGGTAAAGATTCCAAGTTTAATGATATCTTTTCCTGTTCCCCCATATTCTTTCAGGATGTTTTCGATATTTTTGAATACCTGCTGAGTCTGCTCCTCTATAGTATTTCCCACAAGGTTACCTTCCGAATCCAGAGGCACCTGTCCAGATAATAAAATCATTTTAGAACTCCCGCAGTCAATACTTACTGACTGTGACAGGCCTTTTATGCTGAAAACTTTTGGCGAACTTTTATATTCTACAGGGCTCATTGTTTTCTGACTGAATGAAAATAGAAAAGTTGCTGTGCAGGCCAGAACAAGTACCTTTTTCATACTTTACTGATTATTAATCTGGTGCACAAAGATAACAAAAAAACTACCCAAAATATGAGTAGTTTTTTATATTGTAAACAAAGTACTGATTATTTTTTCAAATAACCGTCTACTTCGTCAGCATTCATTACTTTTTCTTCGAAAACGTAAGCTCCTGATTTAGAAGACTTAATCATTTTCACCACTTTTGTCATTTTCTTAGACTGACCGCTTTGTAGGGTTGCTACTACTTTCTTTGCCATGGTAAGTTATTATTTATAAATTACTTAATTTCTTTGTGAAGGGTAGATCTCTTAAGAACAGGATTGTATTTTTTCAATTCCAATCTCTCTGTAGTGTTCTTTTTATTTTTTGTAGAAATGTATCTAGACATTCCTGGCATACCGCTTTCTTTGTGCTCTGTACATTCAAGGATTACTTGAACTCTATTTCCTTTTTTTGCCATGATTTATTAATTCTTTTTAATCAATCCGTTTCTAGTAGCTCTTTCAATAGCTTCCTCGATTCCAATCTTGTTAATCACTCTCAATCCATGAGCTGATACTTTCAGTGTTACGTGCTTATCTTGCTCTGGAAGGTAAAACTTCTTCTCTAATAAGTTAATTTCAAAACGACGCTTCGTTTTGTTATTAGCGTGAGAAACGTTGTTACCAACCATTGCACGCTTTCCTGTTATTTGGCAAATTCTTGACATATCTCGATGTTCTTATTTGTATAATATTTGAGAGTGCAAAATAACGAAGAATTTTTTAGATAGACAAATCTTTTAGAAAATATTTGCAAATAAGTGGCTGATTAATAATCATGAATTTTTAAAATAGTAGAATCCTTGGGATACAGCAGATAATCAGTGCTGATATATTTCATACAGGCTTTTTTTAGAGCAAAGAATTTAATACTCTATCTTTGTTTTTAATTAATCTAAATAAAAACAACTATGAAGAGGATTTATATTTTATGGTCTATGTTGCCTGTCAGTCTGATGGCTCAGAATTTTACTGAGGTACAGACCAGCATGAATAATTTTTATTATTCTGCGGCAGATATTGCTGATATAGACAACAATGGTACAATGGATATCGTGCTCAATGGAGCAATAGATTCTGATGGTGACGGAAATGTAGACAGTACTTATAATGAAGTATATCAGAACAATGGAACAACATTATTGCCTTATGCGGGATTGGGAGCTGATGTGACTCATCTTGGAGATATTAGATTTATTGATTATAATAATGACGGGCTGATGGATATTATTTCCACAGGGCTCAGCTATATGGATGTTGTGAATTATAAACAGTACCGATTCAAAAATACAGGAACAGGTTTTGTAAAAGATGCTGAACTTCCCGGGAAAATTTATGGATCTGTAGAAGTTTTTGATTTTAATCACGATGGAAAATCAGATTATGCGATCAACGGAACTCAATATGCTCATGGCGGAGGTTTTGGAAACAGTTTAGACTATTATAAAAATACAGGTAATGGTTTTGATATGACAGGGAACTGGGTGGATGGAACCCAGAATGGAAGCTTTAAAGTAGTAGATCTGAATAATGATAAACTTCTGGATCTTGTGATTATCGGGTCGGATATCAATGGTGCTCCGGTTTCTAAAGTATATATGAATCAGGCAGGAGTTCTTACTCCTACGCAGGACCTTGCTCCTGTAGCGGTAGGAAAAATAGATTTTGCAGATTTCAATGCGGATGGTTTTCAGGATATTGTAGTGATTGGAAGAGATGGAAATGATGACGGATATTTTGCTGTTCTGATGAATGACGGTGCTGGCGTACTGACTCCTCAGATAATACCTGCAGGTGATATTTCTGATGTTGCATTAAGTGTTGGTGACCTTAATAATGATGGGTATTATGACTTTATCATTTCAGGGAATGAAGACTATAATGCTTTTGTGAAAACGTATATCTATGATGTTTCCAATAATAAGTTTAATGAAGGAACCTTAACGGGTATAACTGCGCTGGGAGGTCCGGGACTGATCAATCTATTTGATTTTAATAATGATCATCATCTGGATATCTTATTGGGAGGATTTGACTGGGCGGCTTCTGATCTGCCTTCACTGACTAAAGTTTTTAAAAATAATTCTACAGCTGAAAATGCGAAACCTACAGCGCCAACTCAATTGAATCTGACTAAAAACGGAAACCGGTTTAATTTTGCATGGAGTGGGGCATCTGATGACAAAACTCCGGTGAATGCATTACGCTATGAAATTACGGTAGGATCTACACAGGGAGCTCATGATATTGCAAAATACATAGTAACGACATCATCATGGTTTCTGGACCTTGATCCGGCTATTCAGAATGTATACTGGAGTGTGAAATCTATTGATGCCTCAAAAGTATATTCCGATGCTTCTGTACAAAGTGTATTGGGAACATCCGAAATTAAATCTGTTAAACAGCTTGTCATCTATCCGAATCCTGTATCAGATAAAGTCTACATCAAAGGAGAAAAAGTTTCTGAAGCTGAAATGTATTCTATGGATGGAAAAAAACTGAATATCAGTGTGAATGGAGATCAGTCTATTGACGTGTCCCATTTACCTAAAGGAGTGTATCTATTAAAACTGAAGATAAAAAACGAAATAACCACAAGGAAGCTTACGATTAAATAATTGAATCAATTCTATCTTCTATCAATGAGAAAAGCCAGACGTCCAGCTGGCTTTTCTCTTTTTTATTCGTGAAGATTTGTGCAGTTTGTGTTTAAAAACTATGCTTTCTTTGTTTTCTTTTTGAACCATTCAATAAGGTAATAAAACAGTAAGAACCCCAATGCAAATATGGAAAACCTTGAAAGAATATCTCCTGCTCTGGTATAGAATGTCTTGGTGTCATACAGGTTTACTTTCGCAAATAAAGCGGTTTTGTCTCCATAGAAAGTATCAGCAGTCACTTCTCCTTTAGCATTGATATGCGCTGAAATTCCACTGTTTGCAGCGCGGGCAATTTCTCTTCTGGTTTCAATGGCTCTAAGTTTAGCATAAGATAAAAGCTGTTTATGTCCTTCTGTAACACCCCACCAGGAATCATTGGTCATAATAGCTAAGAAATTGGCTCCTTTTTTCACATAGTCTGTTACAAACTCACCGTAAATACTTTCATAGCAGATAATAGGTGCCAGTTTCCCTTTGTTGTACGGATTTGAAAAAGCAACTCTTTCTTTGTCTGTTCCCAAAGAAGCTACAGTTCCTCCCAGGTTGAGCATAGCATCTCCTAAAAGCGGTTTTAAAACATTCATATAAGGAAATATTTCAACACCCGGTACCAGTTTTCCTTTGTGGTAGGCCTGTACTTTCTGATTCGGTACCAATTGAATCGCGGTATTATAACTGCTCACCCAAACCCCGCTATTAATCTGATAGGCTTCTTTAGGTAAATCGACAGGATTATAAAAAAATCGGTGTGAAGAAATACCTGTTGCAAAAACAGATCCCGGATGATTGGCTAGAAATCCTTTGATATTATTGAGAAGTAAACTCTTTTCAAATGCTGTTTCAGAAATAGATCCTCTCCCCGGAAGAGCGGTTTCAGGAGCAATATAATAATCAATTTTACCTGTAGAGTTTTTTTCAGCAAGTGCTAATAAATCCTGCTCAATGGTCAGGCTGTCTTTTGAATATTTTTCAGCGTAAGGATCAAGATCCGGCTGCAGCATCAGAACGCTTACCTGTCCGGTTGGTTTTTCATCAAAATTATTGTATTTGATCACTGAAATAATCATCGGAAGAATAATAAGAGCTCCAACGATAGCCGAGTTTTTAATTAAATCTTTTCTCTTTCTTCCGGCTTCCCATGTTCTTACTGTGTAGAAAATCAGAACGTTAATCAGAAGAATCCAGAAACTTCCTCCGGTAGCTCCTAAAGTGTCATACCACTGGATCAGTTTTGGATAATCAGCGAATACATTCCCCAGGTTCAGCCAAGGCCATGTCAACTCCCATCCTAGATGAAATTTTTCAAAACTCATCCAGATCGCGATCAGGAATCCTAATCCCCAATACGTTCCCTGAGCATTTTTATACCAGTGATAGCATTGGAATACTAAAGAATATAAAAGAGAATTGACTAATACCGGAAATACAACAGCCATCAGAGAATGGCTTCCATCAGGATTCTTTGAACCATACAGCCATCCTGTAGTTACTATGTTCCAGATCACAAAACACAGATAAGACAATCCGAAGACAATCCAGCTTTTCCTTTTGTAATCTGAAAATTTTGAAACACCATGTTCCATCATCAGAAGAGGAACAAGGGCAAAAAATATAAAAAACGGAACTCCATAAGTTGGCCATGAAACCGACAGCAGCATTGCTGAAATAAGTGTAAGTAGAACGTATTTCATTAAATTATTTTAATACACAAATTTAATGTTTTTGAAATGAATATATTAGCAGTTCAATGTTAAAGAAAATATATAAAATCATTATTGTTCCGTATACTCTGTTTCTGCTTTACCTGATGTTTTTGGGAATGGGCAGATTTCAGTATGAAGAAAATCTCCTTACTTTAGAACCTGTTTTTTCTACCATAAAATTTATCCAGGGCCCGAATAAGATGATAGATATTGTGATGATTGTTCTAGGAAATATTATCATGTTTATTCCTTTTGGGTTTTTGGGCTGGATTTTTCCTGACCTGAAAAAATTAAAACCATTGATTTTTAGCTTTATCTCATGTATCGTTATTGTTGAAGCTCTACAGTACTTTACAAGAATGGGAATCTTTGAGGTAGACGATATCATCCTGAATACATTTGGCGTGTATCTGGGATGGGAATTTTGCAGGATTTTTGAAAAAAGATTTAATTATTAAGTTCCTTGGCTCGTTTTTCGGCATTCAGAATCCCCTGTTTCAGAATTTCTTTTAAACTGCTGTCTTCAAATGTTTTTAAAGCAGCTTCTGTAGTTCCGCCTTTAGATGCTACATCGTTAATCAGTTCTTCAAGATTTTTTTCTGAGTTATTGATCAGGTGATAAGCTCCCAGCATCGTCTGCTTTACAAAAAGCTTAGAGAGATTTTCTTCAATTCCCATTTCAATGCCAGCCTTAATCATGGCATCAATGATGTAATAGAAATAAGCGGGACCACTTCCGGAAAGTGCTGTAACACCGTCTAAAAGTTCTTCTTCTTCCAGATAAACGGATCTTCCGGTGCTGTTCAGTAATCTTTCTATACTTATTAATTGAGTGAAAGAAATTCCTTCTGCGGCTGTATATCCCGTAATTCCCATTCCCAGAAGGGTAGGAGAGTTCGGCATTGCTCTTACAACAAGCGGATGGTTCAGTAATTTTTGAATTTTTTCAATATTGATTCCCGCCATGATGGATAATACCATCTGGTTTTCTTTTAAAGTAAATTGAATATTTTGGGCAACCGATTGAAAATCCTGAGGTTTTACAGCGATGATAATCAAATCAGAATCAATTTCCTTTACTTCTTCAAAGGTGGAAATTTTAGAATTGGGGAATTCTTCAGCTATTTTGGAGATTTTAGATTCATTTCTGATAATCAGATGCAGATGTTCAGGTTTGATCAGTTCGTATTTCAAAAATGATTTTGAAAAAGAAAGGCCCATATTTCCGGCTCCAAGAATAGCTATTTTCATCATGAGTTGTAATTTTTAAGCTAAAATAATGATTTTCCGGAGACTGGATGTGAATTGATTCTGAATTAATTTTGTTGGAAAATGCAAAATTTTTGCGCCTTTGCGTTTTCCAACCTATCATTTACGTTATATTTCAAGAAAAGAGGGCATAAAAAAAGGCAGCATTCCAATCGAATCAGCCTTTATATTTTTAGATTAAATAATATTTACTTCCCGTTCAAGTTCTATCCCGAATTTTTCTTTCACAGAATTGATAATTTCAGTAGAAAAGTCAAAAATTTCTTTTCCGGTAGCATTTCCTGTTGCATTGATGATGACCAGGGATTGCAGTTTGTGTGAAGCTACATTTCCAATCTGTTTTCCTTTCCATCCGCATTGTTCAATCAGCCATCCTGCAGGAACCTTCACCATATCACCATTAGGGTAACCTTGAATATTTTCAAATTTTCGTTTTAAATCTTCAAATTGAATTAAAGGAATAGTCGGGTTTTTGAAAAAGCTTCCGGCATTTCCGATTTCTTTAGGATCCGGCAGTTTGCTTTGTCTTATATTGATTACTGCTCTGGAAATATCCTGAATGGTAGGATTTTCAATGCCGAGATTTTCCAGTTCAGATTTGATAGCACCATATTCTGTTTTGATAGAATGGTCTTTCCGGGTAAGTTTAAAAGTGACTTCCAGAATAACATATCTGCCTTTTCCTCCCTGTTTGAAAATAGAGTCTCTGTAACCGAACCTGCACTGTTCAAGGTTGAATGTTGTAAGTTCAAGATTTTCCAGATCCAAGACTTTACAGCTGACAAAAATATCTTTGATTTCTGTCCCATAAGCCCCGATATTCTGCATCGGAGAAGTTCCTACATTTCCGGGAATTAAAGAAAGGTTTTCCAGCCCGCCAAAATTCTTTTGCAGGCAGTACATCACAAATTCATGCCAGTTTTCACCTGCTTTTGCGGTTACCAATACTTCATTTTCATTGACATTCTCTTCGGTAATTCCTTTTAAATTAAGTCTGATAGCCAGACCATCAAAATCTTTGGTAAGAAGAATGTTACTTCCTCCTCCCAAAAACAGAAGCTGAAGAGATTGGGTTTCCGAGAAAATAAGGGCCTCTTTTAATTCATCAATTGTATTGACCTCTGTAAAGTAGCGGGCTTTGGCTTCAACACCGAATGTGTTATAAGGTTTTAATGAAAAATTTTCCTGCATGTTTTATTTGTATTCTTGGGGAAGAATTTTGTCTAGTTGTTCTTTAAGTTGTTGTAGCTGCTTGTAATGTAAAGTATCCACATAAGCATTCACATAGATGTGTGATTTTTTCGGAGTCCGGATCTGGAAAGTTTCATCTGTTCCGTCTGCCGATTGCTGGCTGGGAGAACTTTTTATATGGTCAAGATCTACAATCCTTACCGACGAGATAAGCTGTTTCCATGTGTTGGAATTGATGGCAGACCCCCATTTTGTATGAGTTTGAGTGGCTGTCATTCCTTTTTCTGCAAAAACGGAATCTTTTGTGATTTTAATAATTCTGTAATTTCCAAGATGTCCTCCGATTTCGGATACACTGATGAAAGTAATCTCGTGCGGATTTTTGTGAGAAATAGTCTGTTCCGTTTTTTTGGAATCACAGGAAAAAAATGCCGACAGCAAAAGAATCGAAAACAGTATTTTCAGATAGAGTTTTTTTGTTGTCGGCATAGGATATATTTTACAGACTGAATTCTTCTCTGTACTTCTTTAAAGCTTCTTTAAGAATTTCAGCACTTCTTTTTAAATCTTCTTCTTTCAGAACGTAGGCAATTCTTACCTGTTTCTTTCCTAATTCCGGATCACTGTAGAATCCTCCTGCAGGAGCTACCATGATGGTTTCGTTGTTAAGAGCATATTTTTCAAGCAGCCACTGTGCAAATTTTTCAGTATCATCTACCGGAAGTTCAGCAACACAGTAGAAAGCTCCTCTTGGTTTTGGGCAGATAACCCCAGGAATAGCATTTAAAAGATCTACCAATACATTTCTTCTGTGGGTATATTCTTCTCTTACTGCTCTGATGTAAGCCCCATCATTCTGGTGTGCTGCTGTTGCTGCAATCTGTCCTAAAAGAACCGGGCTCAATCTCGCCTGTGCAAAAAGCATGGCAGCATTACGGATTTTGTTGGAACGGGTAACCATACATCCGATTCTTACTCCACACATAGAATAACGCTTGGATTCTGAATCTATGATGATACAGTTTTCGCTCAGTTCAGGGAAATCAAACATTGAGATCTGCTGTTTTCCGTCATATACATATTCTCTGTATACTTCATCAGAAATGATTACGATATCATATTTCAAAGCAATGTCTGCAAGCTGCTGAAGCTCCTCACGGGTATACAGATATCCGGTAGGGTTTCCTGGGTTACAGATAATGATTGCTCTTGTTTTTTCTGTGATTTTTTTCTCGAATTCTTCAATAGGAGGCAGAGCAAAACCAGTATCAATAGTAGAAGATACCGCTACTACATTCACATCAAATGTGCTGGTGAAACCATTGTAGTTGGCATAGTAAGGCTCAGGAATAATCACTTCATCACCTTCGTCACATAAAGTAGAAATAGCAAAGTTCAGGGCTTCAGAACCTCCATTGGTAACAATGAAATTATCAGGGGTAAGATCTGAAAAACCTAATGAATGATAATATTCTGTAAGGGCTTTTCTGTATTCTATATTTCCTTCAGAAAGTGCATATTCCAATACTTTTAAATCGATGTTTTTTAAAGCATTTAAAGCTGTTTCCGGAGTTTCAATATCAGGCTGTCCAATATTAAGGTGGTATACTTTTATTCCTTTCTGTTTTGCTTGTAATGCAAAGGGAACCAGTTTTCTTACCGGCGATGGCGGCATATGCAGCGCTCTGTTTGAAATATTCGGCATTGTTCAAAAAATTTGTATGACAAAAATAGGATTTAATTTCTCAATAATAAAATTAAGAATCAATAAGAAGGTGTTTCATTAAGTTTCACACTGTATTTAAAATCTGCTTATTTTAATGATGTTTAATATTAATTTTTCATGCATTTTTAATAAAGTTTAAGATTTTAGTAAAAATAATATTTTCATATTGTTATTTTTACTAAATTTCGCCTCAAATGTGATCAAAATGGCAATAAATTTATTTTCTAGAGTGGTACCTGCTATCGCTCTCTTCTCAGCCAGTGTACTAATGGCTCAAAATTATCAAACCATGCCGATTGCTTCAGGCTTAACAGCTGATGTAATTGCAAACGGTATAGGTTCTTCAACAATTACTACAAATAATGACGTAGACGGAGTTTCTTACGCTTTTGTAGCTAAAGATTTTCAGCTGACATCCACAAGTGCTGCTATTACGTATGGTATTCCTGTTGACGGAACTATTAATTCTGTAGTGGCGGCAACTCCCGGATTGAAGTTTCAGTTAGCAGATTTGAATGTTAACAATTCTTTGAGATTGGCTGCTGTAAATGATAACGGGACCTTGGCATTTACAACCGCCAAACCCGTTACCAAACTGTATATGCTTGCTGTAAGCGGAAGTGGTACTTCTACAGTAAGTGCAGTGGTAAATTTTACAGATGGCAGTTCGCAGACATTTTCAAGTATCAGTCTTGCAGACTGGTATAATGGATCTAATTTTGCCATCCAGGGGATAGGAAGGGTTAAAAAGCCAGGAGCTACTCCTGCAGCTGGTGATGATGTTCCTTCTCCTGAGGGCGGAACGAACCCAAGATTATATCAGATTGAACTGGCAATAGATGCCGCGAATCAGGCAAAACCAATACAAAGTGTAACGGTTACCAAAACCACTGGTTCAGGTTTACCAAATATCTTTGCTTTTTCAGCAGATGTCTATTCAGACTGTGCACCTCCCGTATTACAGGCGGTTTCTGGAATAACAGCTAATTCTGCTTTAGTTTCATGGACGGGCAATGCTGCCAGTTATGATGTATACCACAGTACTTCAAACACAACACCTGCGGGTTCAGTAACGCCTACTTATCCGGGGGTAACAGGTACAAGTACAACTATTGGTGGTCTTAATTCAAATACAACGTATTATTATTGGGTAAGAAGCAACTGTAATACTGCAACAAGCCAAAGTGTATGGTCTTTTGTTGGAACATTTAAAACAGCTTGTTCTACTTTTACGGTTCCCTATACAGAGAACTTTGATACAACAAGTACAGGCTCCAGCACTAATACGAATGCGCCAAGCTGTTGGGCATATCTTGAAAGTGCATCATTTGCAGGGTATGGATATGTAACGACATCAAATAACTATTCAGCACCCAATGCATATTACATGACTAATTCAAGTGCTACTACTGGTAGTCAAATGCTGGTTGCGCCTCCAACTGTAAACCTTTCAGATGGTACTAAACGTGTAAGATTCTATGCAAAAGCCGGAGGAAGCAATTATACATTATTAGTAGGAACATTATCAAACCCTACGGATCCTGCTTCCTTTACACAAATAGGTTCTCCTATTGCTTTGACAACTACTCATACACAATATACGGTTAACATACCTGTAGGTTCTGATTTACAATTAGCATTTAAACATGGTTTAGGAGGTTCTTCACGTTCTATTTATATTGATAATATTACCGTTCAGAATATTCCTTCTTGTTTTGAACCAACTGCAGTTACATCATCAAATGTAGCAGCGAACACAGCAACGATCGGTTGGACGGAACCATCTCCAGTTCCTGCAGGCGGATACGAAGTTTATTACAGCACAAACAGCACTGCGCCGGATGCATCTACTGTTTTAAATGCTACAAACTCTGTAACTTCTACAACAGCTTCTGCACCGTTAAGCGGACTGCAGCCCTCTACAACATATTATGCATGGGTAAGATCCAGCTGTAGTGCATCTGATAAGAGTATCTGGAGTACTTCTACATCATTTACAACTCTTTGTGTTCCAATAACTACACTGCCTTGGAGTGAAAATTTTGATGCAATGGCAACTATAGGTTCTGCAATCATTCCGAACTGCTGGACACAAACTCCGGGAGGAAGTTCATCTACTTATAACTTTACCTCAGCAAATGCTTCTCAGCAAGCTTATAATGATCCTAAATCTGCTCCGAATTATGTAACGATCTATTATCCATATAGCAATGCTGCTTATTTATGGACACCTACATTTACTTTAACTGCAGGAAGTTCGTATGATTTTACATTCTACTGGGTAGGAGATGGCTATTCAGGTTGGCAGAATGAAGTATTGGTAAACAACGGACAAACAGCGACTGGAGCAACTAGCTTATCAACATTTATTACGGCTGATCAAACAGCTGCAGGGGGAGGTAATAGTGCTAATTATACTAAAGTTACCGTTACCTATATCCCAACGGCTACTGGTGACTATTCATTTGGAATTAAAGCTTTGAATACAACAACAGATCCGTACTATATGGGATTTGATGATTTCTCTCTTACACAGTCTAATTTAGCTACTGCTGAAACATCTGTTAAGAAAAAAGAAGTGAATGTATATCCTAACCCTTTCAAAGATGTTCTGCATGTTGCTGATATCAAAAATGTTAAATCTGTAACGGTTACAGATGTAGCAGGAAGAGTAGTGAAAACTATTGACAATCCAACTACAGAACTTCAGTTAGGTGAGTTGAATACCGGTCTTTACTTAGTGACAATGAACTTTAAAGATGGTTCAAAATCAACAGTAAAGGCAATTAAAAAATAAAATTTTTTGAGTTAATAATTTCTGTAGGCAGTTGCATTGATGTGGCTGCCTTTTTTATGATCTATTTCATAATAACTGGACAATTTATTCTTAAAAAATGTTGATGAAATTATTATACATTTGCATCGAAAACTATAACATCTATGAATAAATTTAAACTACTTTTTTTAATACCATTATTTTATTCCGAATTTTCGCAGGCTCAACGAATTGATAAAGAAACAATCAGTTTTCAGCTTTTGAAAGAACCGGTTTTTCCTACAGATCTTTCCAGCAGAAACTATACGATTACGGTAAAATCTCCTTATAATATTACTAAAGATGATGTTGTAAGACTTTCAAAAGAAGATCATCAGAAAAAGGTAGAGAATTATCAGGCAAACGTTGAAAATGCCAAGTACGAACACGGAGAAAGATTAAAGGATTATGATGCTGAAGTAAAAAAACTTCAGGAAAAGTACAAACTTGAATCTGCAGAATACAGCAAACTATCAGCGGTTGAAAAAATTGCGGCAACTAACGGAGCTCCTACACTGAGATTACCTTCAAGACCTATCCTTAATATTCCTCCGGTTCCGGTGTATCAGCAGCCAGACCTGAGAGACGCTTTAATTGTAGATAATAAGATTCTGGCTTCCCAAATGGATGTAACAGGTTTTTCAAAAGGAGGAAACTATCTTGACATTGTGATTGAAATGGAACGAACAAACTTTCAGGACAATCAAGGGAAAACTTTTGCCAATCAGCCTACAAGGATTATCGCAAAACAAGATGGAGCTGTAAAACTGGATAAGACCTATTTCTCCGATTTTTCGGAAATAGCAAGTGTTCCAACCAACGAAATTAATCTGAATGCTCAGGAAAAAAGATATCTTCAGAGAACGATAGACCGTACAAGGAATATTATCAATGAAAATTTTGGGTATCAGACCATCAATTCTACGGTGACCCTGGCCACTGTAAAGAACAAAGGAGAGTATGACGATTTGGAAAAAGCCTACATCTACGTGACAACCAATCTGAAAAAACTTCAGGCAAAGTCAGAGTATGCTCCAAACAAAATAGCGATGGAAAATATGCAGAAAGGAATTGATCTTTGGAAAAGCAGTCTGACGAAAGTGAATTACAATGATAAGAAAGCGCTTTATAACCAAAAAATCGGGGAGTATGTTTATTTTAACCTGATCAGATTGAATATCGCTTTAGGAAACTATCAGGAAGCAGAGAAATATTTAAATGAGTTACAGGAACATTTAGTAGATATTAAACTATCCTACGACGCTAATCTTGAACTGAAAAGATTAGAAGAAAAAATTTATAATAACTAACGAAAACTATATGATTAAACAGATTATTGCTTCGGCATTAATTACAGCTTCTGTGTACGCGTATGCACAGACGAAAGTGACTGAAGGAACAAAATTTACAGTGGATGCCAATCTTGAAACGGATGATAAACTGGTGTTAGCAGATGATTACAATTCTTATATGTTCAGCGCAATCAATATCGACGGGCTGATGAGAAATGTTTTTCCCCACAAGAAATTACTGATGAGAAAGCTGGATCAGAACGGAAGTCTTGTAGATACTTATGTGAAAGATTACGCCAACAAAACGAATGGAGTACTTCACAATTATTTGGGATCACAGCAGATAGATGATGATAAGTTTATAGCATTTACGGAAGAGTATTTTGGAAAAGAAAACCGAAAAGAAGTCTTTCAGCATGTTTTCAGTAGAAAAGAAGGTACTTTTACAACAAAGAGTATTGCAAAATACAGTATTGAATCTACCAATAGATCAGGAACTACTTACGTACTTTTCTCAGAAAACGGGAAATATGCAGCCATCTTCAATGACCGGTTTGCCAACAAAAAAACGGATAATGTGAATGATGTTCTGGTAATGGATCTGAGAACCCTTTCTCTGGTTTGGAACAAAGAAATTACATTGAGTAATGATTATGTTGAAAAATCTTTTACATTGACCAACTCAGCAAAAATTGTTGTACTGCGTAAAGCTGCAGGCTGGAAGGAATCTTATAAGCTGGAACAGGTTTCCAACACTGAAGATAAAGACCTTCCATTTGATGATAAATATATCCCTGAGAAACTATATGCATTCAGTAAAAACGATAATGACTATCTGGTAACTTTTGGAAGGAAAAATGCAGCGGTTACTATTGGCGCAAGTACTTTTGGAACGGTAATGTATTATGATATGAAATCTGGAAAAGCGATAATCAGCAATACCAATTTAGCAGGAAGTAAAGACATGAACGATGTAAAGGTCATCAAAACCATTGTGAAAGGAGATGAAACTTTAATGGCTGTTCAGCAGGAGACTGTGACAAGACCGATGCCTACAACAATGAATCGTTTCCCTGATCCTGTATATTCTCTGGATGCCGGAATGCTGATCAAATTTAATAAAGAAGGGGAAGTAAAGCAATTTGTTGCAGCAGGAACTTCTACAGGAAAAAGAATTCATCTCGTTGAAGCCGGAGACAAACTTTATATTTCTGCTTTCTATCCTAAAGGAGCATTCGGAAACACAGGATTTTCTATGAAAGTTTTTGATTTTGCCAATCTGAAACCTCAGGAAGTAAGCTTTGATTATAAAGGACGAAATTTCTTCCAGAACTATGGTTTTGCAGATGGAAATATGATTCAGTACGTTCCGAATGTAAACAAAATGATGTTCCTTCAAAAGAGTAGTAAAGACGTTCAGATGTTCAGTGTGTACAATTTTATAAAATAATCGTATTTTAGAAAAAATTAAAATATGCAGATTCAGTCAGTTTCCATAGAAGATTATATCTCAAAGATTCCTGAAGAAAGACAGGAGTCTTTTAAAAAGCTTTTTGATACGGTGAATGATAACCTTCCGAAAGGTTTTGAAGAAGCTACGAATTATGGGATGATAGGTTGGGTAGTTCCTTTGGCAACTTTTCCTGCCGGATATCACTGTGCACCGGGAACACCGCTGCCATTCATCAATCTGGCTTCCCAGAAGAATTTTATAGCACTCTATCATATGGGACTGTATTCAAAGCCGGAACTTCTGGATTGGTTCGTAGGAGAATATCCAAAACATTCCAAAAAGAAACTCGATATGGGGAAATCCTGTATCCGCTTCAAAAAAGTGGATGATATTCCTTTTGAACTGATTGCCGAGCTGAGCCGGAAAGTGACTCCCGATGACTGGATCGGAATTTATGAATCTCAGTATAAAAGATAAAAAAGAGCCCTTAAATCAAATAGATTTAAGGGCTCTTTTTTATGCTGGAAGCTGGAGGTTTGAAGCTGGAAGTTATATTTGTGTTTTAAAGCGACCGATTGTCATCCTTGATGAGCATTCTGAATATCAAAAAGTTAATAAAATTGATATATAGTTATTCATCGGCTTCCGGAAACTTCCATCCTCCAGCTTCCCTCTTCCAGCTAAAAATGTATATCCCAGATCCCAGCCTTCCTTTCAAGTTCGATCAAAGCGGCTGCATTATCTGCAAGGGCCTGGTAATACTCTTTTCTTACGTTGTTATACGTTCTCTGGGCATTCAGAACTTCAAGGATAGAGCTTTCCCCTCTTTTGTAGCTGTAGGTAATTCCTGCCAAAATACTTTGTGCTTCAGAAAGCATTCCGTTATGAAATTGTCTGAGCTGTTTTTGCGTTGCTGTATATTGCTGATAAGCCTGCATTACTTCAGCCTTTATGCCTTGTTCGATCTGTTTGTATTCAACCTCAGCCTGGGAATGTGCCATTTCTGCTATTTTCAATCCTGCATTTCTTCTGTTGGAAAACTTCAAAGGAATACTAATACCCATTTTTACAGCATTTACGGTTGGAGATGGAGCAATTTCATTAGTCGCTTCGGTATGTCGTTCTGCTCCGGCACTGATGCCTAAATCTATCATACGATTGGCTTTTTCCAGATTGATCTGACTTTTGGCAACTTCTGTATTTTGTTTGGCTGCCAATAAATCTGCTCTTTCGTTTAACGCCTGAAGAATCAGATCATCAATACTGAAATCTCTGTTGAAGGCATTAAAATCCCCGGCAACATCTCTTCCTGCTATTTTGCTGTCTCCAAGAAATACTGATAAACTGGTGAGAGCCTGCTCTTCTGCACTTTCAGCCTGATATACTTCATTGAGCAAAGAAGCCGCTTCCAGCTTACTCTGTTTGGACGTAACTAATGATATAGTTCCTAATTTGTAACGGATACTGTCGGATTTTGCCAGCTGCTGCATATTTTCATAAGAATCCTGCTGTACCTCAAGCAAAGCTTTGGATTTTAGAGCATCAATATATCCTAAACTGGCATCTGCACGGAGATTCCTGAAAAAATCCTGCAATTGTATTTTGCTTAGCTCAGATTGGTTTCTGGCGAGATTAACCCGGGCTTTTCTTTTGCCGCCAAGTTCAAGTGTCCAGCCAATGGAAGCTCCATATACATACCCCATATTCTGCTTCACTCCGTTATTGGTAGTTTCCATTTCCAGTTGAGGATCAGGAAACATACTGGCAGTCTGGATGGAAGCTTCAGCCATACTTACATTGTATTTCTGGGAGGCATATCCAAGATTTTTATTTCCAACAAGACTCAGGTAGTCTTCAAATTGTAAAAGTTCTTTTTCCTGTGCCTTCATACCTGTTATACTCAACAATACTACAGATAATATGATAATATGAACTTTAATTTTCATCTGATTCTAAATTTTGTTTTTCATTACGTCGTTCAGCCATAAAATAAATAGCCGGAAGCACGAATAGTGTTAAAATAGTAGAGAACATCAACCCATAGACAATTACTGTTGCCAGTGGACGTTGTACATCAGAACCGATTCCTGTAGCCAATGAGGCAGGGAATAATCCGATTACTGCAACCGTTGCCGTCATCAGTACAGGTCTGAAGCGGCCTTTTGCTCCTTTGATGGCAGCCTGTTTCAGCTCATATCCTTTCTTACGCAGATCGTTGATATGAGAAATCATAATGACTCCGTTCTGAATGGCAACTCCGAAGAGTGCGATGAATCCTACTGCAGAAGACACATTCAGAGACATTCCCCGGATATTGAGTGCCAGCATTCCGCCAAATAAAGCTAACGGAACAATTGACATCAGAACCAAAGCCTGTCTGAAATCTCCAAATGCACCATACAGCAACAAAAACATAATTGCCAATGCTAGCGGAACAATAAATGCTAACCTTGAATACGCTCTGTTTTGATTTTCAAACTGCCCACCCCATTTGATCTGGTATTTCTCATGATCATATTTGATGTCTTTTTCAATTTTATCCTGTGCTTTTTTCAGGAAAGAAGAAAGATCGGTACCTCTTAAATTCAGTTTTACGGTAAGGTGGCGTTTGTTCATTTCTCTGGTAATGGTACTTTCACCTGTACTTAATTTTACTTCTGCCACCTGAGAAAGTGGAATTTTCGCTCCGGAAGCTGAGGTCAGCATCAGGTTTCCTATTTTGTCAGGAGTGTCACGGCTGTCTTCCGTATAACGGCAGGAAATATCATATACTTTATTACCAATAAAGATCTGGGAAATTGCTTTTCCTCCCAATGCCACTTCAATAAGGTCGGCAACATCTGCTACATTCAGTCCATACTGAGCAATCTTGTCTCTGTCTGCAATAATCTGCAGCTGAGGTAATGGAGGTTCCTGATCAATGGCAAGATCTGCTGAACCCGGAATTGTATTTAGGGTTGATAATACATTTTCTGCAATACGCCTTGTTTCCTTAAAATCTTCTCCATACACCTTTACCACCAGTTCACTGTGAGCCCCTGAGATTTTATCCATTACTCCGTCAATCATAGGTTGTGAAAAACCTATGGTGAATCCCGGCATATTTTTATAATCTGCTGCCAATTCTTTGATGAGATCTGCTTTTGTTTTCCCGGCCGGCCATTTGCTGTAAGGTTTTATCCCGATAGAGACTTCAAAGTGTGAGGCAGTCCACGGATCTGTACCATCATCATTACGGCCTGCCTGAATCATCATATAAGTAATTTCAGGATGTTTCAGAGTACGGACACGCAGCGTATCACTCATTTCTTTTGATTGGGCTAAAGAAATTCCGGGAGGTAACTGTACCTGCAGCCATATAGAGCCTTCATCCAGTTCGGGAAGAAAATCTTTTCCTACATGATAGGAGAGGATTCCGGCAGATACGAGAACAATCATAATAGGGATGATAACTCTTTTAGGAGTCTGCATTATTTTTTCAATGCTCTTTCCATAAGCAGTGCTTAGTTTTTCCAGCCATTTATTGTGATAAATCTTCTGTGGTTTTCGATAGATCACGTAAGCCAATCCAGGGATCAGAAGCAAGGCTACAGCAAGTGCTCCCAATAGGGCATATCCAACAGTAAAAGCCATAGGGGTAAATAATTTTTTTTCTACTCTTTCAAACGCAAACAAAGGCAGATAGGCAGTAATGATAATAATGGTTGAAAAGAAAATAGGCTTTGCTACTTCAATTACTCTTTGGGTGATTGTTTTTTCTTCCAGTACTTCTTCCGGGTTTTCTTCTCTTTTCCTCAGAATGGTTTCCAGCATAACGATTGCTCCGTCTACAATGATCCCAAAATCAATGGCTCCCAGTGAAAGAAGGTTGGCAGGAATATTCGTAAAATGCATCAGTATAAAAGCAAATAATAAAGAAAGTGGAATAGTTATCGCCACCAGTAATGCTCCCCGCCAGCTTCCAAGAAATACAATCAGTACGATAATAACCAATACAATTCCTTCAGTAAGCGTATGAGAAACTGTAGTGAGTGTTGTTTTTACAAGGTCTGTTCTGTCCAGAAAAGGATGAATCTTTACTCCGGGTGGCAGTGTTTCGTTATTCAGTTCTTCGATCGCTTCATGTACTCCTTCCAGCACCTGTGAAGGATTTTGCCCTCTTAATAAAAGGACAATACCTTCTACGCTTTCAGAATAATTACGTTTTCGGTCTGTGTAGCCCAGAATTCCTTTTCTTTCCAGATTTCCGTATTTTAATGTTCCTACATCATTCAAAAAAACAGGAACGCCATTTTGGGTTTTGACTACAATTTTTCCAAGATCATTTAAGTCTTTTACCAAACCTATTCCGCGGATGACATAAGCGAGGTTTCCGCGGGAAAGCATACTCCCTCCGGCACTCACATTGTTTTTGGAGATTGTTTCGGTAACTTCTGACAGAGATAATCCGTATTGTTCAAGCTTATGGGGATTCAGTTCGATCTGGAACTGCGTGGTAATTCCTCCAAAATTGGTAACATCAGCAATTCCTGAAATCTGTTTAATGCGTGGGATGATCACAAATTTTTGTAAATCCGTCAATTCCCGCAGACTGTGGTTGTTACTTTCGATTATGTAACGGTATACTTCTCCAATGGGAGAGGTGAGGGGATCTAGTCCTGGTTGTGCATCGTAAGGAAGCTCTACATCCGTCAGTCTTTCCTGAATACGCTGTCTTGCCCAGTAATCGTCTATCCCATCATCGAAAACCATTGTAATAATGGACAGTCCAAAAGTACTTTTGCTTCTCATCACATGCATTCCGGGAAGTCCGTTCAGAGATCTTTCCAAAGGAATGGTGATTTGCTGTTCTACTTCTTCAGCGGCCAGTCCCGGAACCTGTGTTACCACCTGCGAGGTTACATCAGCAATATCAGGATAGGCTTCTATGGATAGTCTGGTCCAGGAATAATACCCGAAGAATCCCAGTAAAAGAAAGAGAGCAAGCATCAGCCATCTCTTCTGTATAGAGAGTGTTAATAATTTCTTCATAGTTTTTGATTTCGCATCATTTTACATTATTTTGCATCCAGCATATAAATTCCCCCTTCAGTCATGATGGTTTCTCCGGGTTTTAATCCTGAAGTGATTCTTACTGTTTTCTGATCAGTCTCTCCTGTTGTCACTGAACGTTTTACATATTGACTCTTGCCTGTTTTTACCCATACATATTGGAAGTTATCCTGCTGCATCAAAGCGGTTACGGGAATCATCACTGCTTTTGCAGGAGTCGTGGAGAAGTTGACCGTAGCATACATGCCTGGTTTTAATTTTCTGTCTGGATTATCACATTCAATAAGGACTTTTATACTTCGGGTATCTTCATCTACAATTTCATTGATGTGATATACTTTTCCGGTAATATTTATGTCCGGATACGCACTTACTTTTACAGAAACCTGATCTCCGGTATTCACAAAGCGGATGTCCTTTTCTTTTACATCACCGGAAATCCAGACTTTGGATAATTCTGCAATGATCATTACCGGATCAGCATCTCCTTTCAGATATTGGCCGTTTACAATTTTGTTGGAAATGATCTCTCCGCTGATGGGAGCTCTTACAATAAGAGGACTTCCTATACCTCCACCTTTACTGTTATAGACTTTCAAGGCAGAAGAAGCATTGGAGAGGGATGTTTTTTTATTTTTAAAATCCGTTTCCGCTTCATCCAGCTCCTTCTGAATACCTACGCCATGTTTTACGAGATCCTGCTGGCGTCTGTGATTTTTTTCGGCAAGCTGTACATCATTCAGGGCATCCGTATAATCTTTTTGAACCGAAAAATAATATGAAGAAAGAATCTCAAAAAGAGGACTTCCGGCAGAAATATGTTGTCCAAGCTGAATAAATGATTTTGTAATTCTTCCGGAAAAGGGACTGGCAATTTCTGCATAATGATTAGGAATTGCCTGAATAGTTCCCGCTGAAATTACCCCATCGCTGTGTTCCTGTTCGGTAACAACCTGTGTTTTAATTTTTTTGAAAACGGGATTGTTTTCCGGAACAGTTACCTGGTTACCTTTTATCATTATTTCCGGTTCTTTATTTTGTTGAGGTGTATTGTCTTTACAAGAGGCTGCAAAGAGAATAATACTACTTAAGATTATCTTTTTCATGATCTTAATACAATTGAGTGCTGTTACTGATTTTTACTTTTTCGTTGTTATTTTTCTTGGTACTGAACCATTTTTTGCTCCTTGCTTCTTTATGAGAAGAGAGAGTAGGTCTAAGGAATATATTGGTAGAGACAATAAAGAAAACTGTGATGAGGGCTTCTGCAGGATATCCCAGGGCACATAATGCGCCTATGGCCGCAGAACACCATAATGTGGCTGCTGTATTTAATCCTCTTACGGTAAGGCCGTCTTTCATGATAACGCCGCCGCCCAGGAAACCGATTCCGCTGACAATATAAGAGGTGATTCTTCCGGCTGCATCGCCACCAATTCTGATGGCAATCAATACGAATGCTGCAGAGCCAATGCAAACCAAAGTATTGGTTCTGAGTCCTGCATTTTTTTTTCGCCACTGTCTTTCAAAACCTATACCGGCACCCAGGCAGAATGCAGTCAGTAAACGAAGGGTAAATTCAAATGTATTCATAACTTTTCCTGTTTTTATAAAGCGTTGCAGCTGTACGGGAAAAGTGAGTACAACTAAAGCTTTTAAGATTGATAACTACTGTAAGGATCTGAGTCCATATGCTTTATTTTTTACTGTGCAAAAGTAGAAATGCCTGCCTTTTTTTACCGTTAGAAAAGCTTTAGAATGTTATTAGAAGATCATTAGAGAAAATCATTTCTGCTTTTTTAAGTTGATCCTGAAAGAGTCAATTATTGATTAGACCCTATTAATAAGAGTAAACTGTACCCATTGTAAAAGATAAAATTTCAATACATTTGGGGCAGGCAGTTTTACATGATGAATTTCACGATTTATCATGTAAATAAAAGTGTGTTTAATCGCGGAAATTTCTTTCCAAAATCTTTTGAATTATATATTTAGAAATGAAAAAATCAAACATAGCGATACCCGCTACATTGTTAGCGATCATATGTGTACAGGGAGGAGCTTCCATTGCCAAGCAGCTTTTTCCTGTCATTGGAGCTATTGGAACGGTTACTTTAAGAATTGTACTTTCAGCTGTTTTGCTTACGTTGATTAACCGTCCGAAATTTTTGCAGTTTGACAGACAAAAATGGAAATACTGTGCGATATACGGAATAGGTTTGGCAGCGATGAATCTTATTTTTTATATGGCGATTCAAAGAATTCCTTTGGGGCTGGCGGTTACTGTGGAATTTGCGGGACCTTTATTTCTTGCATTAGCTTTGTCCCGTAAACTGCTGGATGTTGTCTGGGCTTTGCTGGCCTGTGTGGGAATCCTGCTGATTGTTCCGTGGCAGAATGATCATGTTGATTTGGTAGGACTTGGGCTTGCCTTTCTTGCAGGGATGTTCTGGGCTCTTTATATCATAATGGGTGGAAAGGTTTCGAAAATAATGGACGGAAAAGATGCCGTGACTACCGGAATGATATTTGCGAGTATGGTGATTATTCCTTTTACAATATGGGATGGTGCGGTTTTCAATCTTACTCCGGCTATTTTTGTAAAAGGGCTTGGGGTTGCTATCCTTTCAAGTGCTTTGCCATTTTCATTAGAGATGATGGCTTTGAAGAGACTTCCTGCAAAAACTTTCAGTATTCTGATGAGTCTGGAACCTGCATTTGCAGCGCTTTCAGGATTGGTTTTTCTTGCTGAAGAATTATCTTTTTTACAGTGGATTTCTATTACCTGTGTAATTGCAGCCAGTATTGGAACTACAGTTTTCAATAAAAAATCTCTTTCTCACGAATAAGTAATAGAGAAATTAAATGATATCAAATATCACGGTAAAAATAGTATCATTATGATCTGATACGACTGTAATTTTTGCGTGGTGAAGGAGAATAATTTTCTCAGTAAGGAAAAGCCCTATTCCATGTCCTTTCTCCGGTTTGGGTATTTCGCTTCTGTAAAAAGGTTTAAAAATATGTTCCAGATCTTCGCTAGGAATCATGTTTCCTTTGTTGGTAAAACTAATCAAAAGGATTTTCGCATTGCTTTTGACATCTATTGAACATATGTGTTTTGGTGAATATTTACAGGCGTTGTCAATAAGATTATTAAAAGCGACCTGCAGAAGATATTCATTTCCCTGGATGACCAGTTGATGCTCTTCTAACGACTCATCTATATTTAATGAAACTTTATATCCTGAACTTTCTTTTATGATTTTGGTGTAAGATTCCAGAAGAACTTCATCAAGACGAACTTCGGAAAAACTGATCTCGTTAGGATCATAACTGGCTTTAGTGAGATCCATCAAACTATTGGACAGTTTTACCATATTTCGTGCATCTTCAAGCGCATATTGAATGGTTTCCTGATATTCTTCTTTGGTTTTATCTTTTTCAGAAGCCAGCTCCAGTTCGGTAATAATAGCAGCCAAAGGTGTTCTCAGTTCATGGGAAATGTTGGATACGAAATGCTTTTGTGAATCAAAAGAGTTCTCAAGTCTTTCCAGCATTCCGTTGAAGTTTTGAGCAAGCTCATTAAGTTCGTCTTTCTCTTTTGTTGTTTTAAGCCTTAATTGTAGTTTTCCGGCCGTGATTTTTTTAATCTGAGTGACCATTTCACTGAGCGGATTCAATGCTTTTTTGGAAAGAAATATTCCGGCCAGATAAATTAATATTAAAATACTGAAGAAAGAGATAATGCTGATGGTAAGAAGATGAGTGAGATATTCATATCCATATTGATCATAAGCTGCAGCGGTTACCGCATAAGTTTTTCCCTCATAATGATATACCATTCCGATCACCTGCAAATCGTTTAAAAAGAAATTGATTCTCTTTTTCTGGAATATCTGGGAAAGCATTTCCGGGGTTTCCTTTACATAATCCACTTTGGCATCATCATGATAAACGAGCTGCTTATTAATATCATAAATCGCTACCTGAACTTCATTTAGGGTTCTGGTATTGTTTTTATAAAGCTTGTGCATTTCCTGCTCCGGCAGTGAACTTCGGAAAAACAGATCTGCTTTGGCAATCGCTTCATTTTGAAGCTCACTGTAAAAAGATTTTTCTCTGGCTTCTTTGGATGAATAATAAATCGAAACGCTGTAAACACTTAAAAGCATTGCAGTGATTAAAGTAAAAAGCAGCGTAAGTCGGGTTCTTATTTTCATCCTGATATTTTTAGTTTATCTCAGTGATTACTGCACAAAGCCTTATTCATAGTCTTTTTTCAGGATAAATCCCATGCCGGCTTTGGTGTGGATCAGCTTAACTTCAAAATCTTTATCAATTTTTTTTCGGAGATAATTAATGTATACATCAATAAAATTCGTTCCTGTGTCAAAGTGGGTTTCCCACACTTTTTCTGCAATTTCACTTCGGGAAAGAACCCTTTCGGAATTTTCCAGCATGAATTTTAAGAGGTTAAATTCTTTCGGAGTCAGTTTTATTGGAGTATGATCTCTGCGTACCGTTTTCTGCTCCAGATTCATTTCAATTCCTTCATAGGTAAGAACAGACACTTTTTGCTGCCTCTGTTGTGAAAAGCGTTTCAGAAGTACTTTGATCCTTGCTGTCAGTTCGCGCATTTCAAAAGGTTTGGTAAGATAGTCATCGGCCCCGGCATCAAATCCCTCCAGTTTGTCATCAGTAGTCCCCAGTGCAGTCAGCATAATTACAGGAAGATTCGGTTGTAATGCTTTGATTTCATTACAGAATTCAAGTCCGTTTTTTTTAGGCAGGACAATATCTGTGACTACCAGATCAAAATTGGTCTGCAAAGCCAGTTTCAAACCTATGATTCCGTCATATGCTACGGTTACCTCAAATTCAGCTTCCTGAAATCCTTTTGCAATCAGTTTTGAAAGTCTGTCATCATCTTCAACTAATAAAATATGTGGCATAAGAATCTGTGAAATGTTTGGGTTGATGTGAAGAATAGATCAATATTCCCACAAATGTAATGATTTCTATTTTGTAATTTTGGCACCGAAAGTATAATCAAATGTCTGAATTTAGAATTAAAAAAAGAAAAAATACTGTTGTTGGGTTTTTGTTCTGTCTGATGTTATTATTGATACAGTGCAAAAATACTTATTCCGGTAATGTACTGCTCAAAAATGGAGATCTGCTTTTCGTAACGGCTAAAGAATCGGGGCTTTCCGGTGCTATTAATAATGTGACTCAAAAGCAAAAAATAGCTTCATTTGATCACATAGGAATTCTGGAAAAAGATGGTAACAAAATGTTTGTTTTGCATGCTGCACCAAAAGGAGGTTCTCAGAAACAGGATCTGAAAGATTTTATCAAAGACCAGAAAGAAGATGGGCAGGAGGTAATTGTTTATCGTTTGAAGACCGAATACCAGAAAATAATTCCTGAAGCTGTTGAAAAAGCGAATTCTATGCTTGGAAAACCTTATAACTTCAATTACATCCTGGATGAAAATTCATATTACTGTTCAGATTTCGTTGAAAGAGCTTTTAGGGCAGAAAATATTTTTAAACTGGAGCCCATGACATTCATTGATCCTAAAACAGGAAAAACGAATGCATTCTGGGAAGAATTTTATACCAGGAAAAATCTGAAAGTCCCTGAAGGAGAGCCTGGTTGTAACCCCAATGGACTTGCTGGTTCTGATAGATTAGAACGAGTAGGGAGTTATTAAAATATTGAGAGAAGCTGAAGAGGCTTCTTTTTTTTATGTTAAAATTTAAAAAATATTAGTCTACTAATTTGGTGGACTAATATTTTTTTATATTTTTGTCACAGATTTAAATGCAGAACGCAATATGATCTTAGAAGTTTAACCAAAAAATGTTTAGCGATGATTACACCTAATCCGGGCCTGCAGGTTTTACAAAATAAAATTAACCTGCCTAAGAAAGAATTGTTATTGGAAATAGAGTTGAATGGCAAAATGAAATTTGAACATTTAATGAATACCATCTACAATCAATTTGGGATCTGTCATAGAGTGCTATCCGCTAATGTAGAGTATGTGAATGGATATAGTTTTGGTTCAGTGCAGTTATATATTAATGTCAGTTCAGAAGATTTTCAGCAGCTTGAAATCTATCTGAATAAAAATAAACTTATGAATACGACGGTGGAGTATATCTGCAGAAAGTATTTTTAAGTGAGATTCATATAGTTTTAATTACTCAAAGTGTCCGGTACTTTTACCGGACACTTTTTATTTTTTATTAAAAGCAGATATAAAAAAAACAATAATTAATCGGTACAGAATTGAGGTTGCCTCAAAAGTGTCATTCTGAACGAAATGAAATGTAGTGAAGAATCTCATGTATTTGACTGATAATAAGATTCTTCCTTCGTCAGAATGACAAAAGTCAAACAAAAAAGCGCTCAGATTGCTCTGAACGCTTCCATATTAAATAAAATAATTTTAAATTCTTTCGATATCAGCACCAATTGCTTTCAGCCTTCCATCGATATTTTCATATCCTCTGTCGATTTGTTCGATATTATGGATAATAGATTTTCCTTCTGCAGAAAGTGCTGCAATAAGAAGTGCATTTCCGGCTCTGATATCCGGGGAAACCATCGTTGTGCCTCTTAGAGGAGCTTCCTGGTTCAATCCGATTACCGTTGCTCTGTGTGGATCACATAAAATGATCTGAGCTCCCATGTCAATTAATTTATCAACAAAGAATAATCTGGATTCAAACATTTTCTGATGAACCAGAATACTTCCTTTTGCCTGAGTAGCTACCACTAAAATAATAGATAATAAATCCGGTGTAAATCCTGGCCAGGGAGCATCTGAAATAGTAAGGATAGATCCGTCAATAAATTTCTGAATTTTATAATGTTCCTGAGCAGGAATATAGATGTCATCACCACTTTGCTCAAGTTCGATTCCTAATTTTCTGAATGTATTAGGGATGACACCAAGCTGGTTCCAGTTTACATTTTTGATGGTAATTTCAGATTTCGTCATGGCCGCAAGACCAATCCAGGATCCGATTTCTACCATATCCGGAAGCATTGTATGCTCCGTTCCTCTCAGATAATCTACTCCTTCAATAGTAAGAAGGTTAGATCCGATTCCTGAGATATTGGCTCCCATTCTGTTCAGCATTTTACACAATTGCTGAAGATAAGGTTCGCATGCCGCGTTGTAGATTCTTGTTTTTCCTTTTGCCAGAGCTGCTGCCATTACAATATTAGCTGTTCCGGTAACAGAAGCTTCTTCCAATAAAATGAATTTTCCTCTTAATTCTTTAGCTTTTAAAGAATAGAAATATTCCTCTTCATCATAATTGAATTCAGCACCCAGTTCAACCAGTCCCTGGAAGTGAGTATCCAGTCTTCTTCTTCCGATTTTGTCACCTCCCGGAGTCGGCATATAAGCTTCTCCATAGCGGGCAAGCATCGGGCCCATCAGCATAATAGATCCACGCAGTTTTGCGCCGTCTTTTTTGAACTCGTTAGATTTTATATAATCAAAATTTACCTGATCAGCCTTGAAAGTATAATCTCCTTGTCCGTTTTTAGTAATTTTTACTCCAAAATCTCCAAGAATTTCAATCAGTCTGTTTACATCATGAATATCCGGAATATTTTTGATTCTTACTTCTTCGTCCGTAAGGAGAACCGCACATAAAATTTGTAGAGCCTCATTCTTGGCTCCTTGTGGAGTTATTTCGCCCTGCAGTCTTTTTCCTCCTCTTATCTGAAATGTTCCACTCATTACTTCCTGTTTTTATGATTGTTGTTGTTATGCCTTCTCTTGTTAGGCTGGTTATTGTTCTTATTATTGCTGTTGTTACTGTTCCTATTGTTGTTATTGTTATTATTTCGGTTGTTGTTATTGCTGGTGTAATAGATTTTACTTTTTTCAAGTGAATCTATTCCCGTAAGGTCCAACCTGTTTTCAGACAGTTCTTTCAGGTGGCGGAAGATAACATCGTCCGTCACATGTTCTTTATTATAGACATTATAAGACTTCTTCATATTGTTGGCAATCACTTCGATAAGGGCCTCTTTTTCATCACCAGATTCCAGTTCGATTGCTTTTTCTATCAATTGAAGAATACTCTTTCCGTAAAACTTAAAGTCACCTTGAAGTTTTGGATATTCCATTCTTTTAGGTTTTTCTGCCAATTGTTCCGGAGTTGGGAACGGATAAGGAGAATCTACATCCAGATCATGATTAGCAAGAATAAAAAGATGGTCCCAAAGTTTATGTTTATAATTTTCCTCGTCGCGAAGTTGTGGGTTTCTCTGACCCATAAAATCGATGATTGCCATAGCCATTTCATTCCTTTCCTCTTTGGTAGGAAGTTCTTTGCAGCGCTCAACCAACTGTTGTATTATTCTGCCATATTCCGGCATATTAAGCTGAGTTTTTTGGGTATTGTATTCCATAGTATGCAAATATATGGATTAAAAGAAAAATTGTTTCGAGAATCTGAAAAATTTATGATTTTTTAATGAAAATTTTAAATGGCTTTCTTCTTGATTTATTATTAAAAATTAAAATATTTCCCATTCGTTTGAATTTGTTTTCAATAAAATTGTATCTTGTTTAATAGATTGATAATTAATTATTACGATGAAAAAAACATGTTTTTTCCTTTCCCTATTGGCTTTAGCACTGGTTAGCTCTTGTCAGAACAGGGATGAATTGATTACGGAGACTTCCGGGCAGGAAGAAGTTCATAACAAAACTGTGAATGTCACTCATCATGACGGCTGCCCTTTCAGTACCGGAAATGATTCCGGATCTATGCAGGGGAAGTTTATAGCAGGGCCAGGTGGAGGAGTTTTGATGCAGGGCTTTTATTGGGATGTTCCTGAAGGGGGCAACTGGTGGAACACTGTTAAAGATAAATTAACTGCATGGTCCGATGCCGGAATTGGTGCAGTATGGCTGCCTCCAGCTTCAAAAGCGCAGAACGGAGCTTACTCTATGGGATATGATCCTACAGATTATTATGATTTTGGAAATTTTAATCAAAATGGAAGCGTGGAAACCCGTTTCGGATCAAGAACAGAACTTGAAGCACTGATTACAAAAGCGCACGCAGAAAGTATGCAGGTGTACGCAGATATTGTGATCAATCATAATAGTGGCGGACAATCCGAAGCCAATCCTTTTACCGGAACGAATACCTGGACTGATTTCTCAGGCGTTGCTTCCGGAAAATTTCAGAGAAACTACAATGATTTTTATAAAAATGCCTACGGAAACAATGATGAAGGAGCTTTTGGTGGATTTCCCGATCTGTCTCATGCCAACCCTCATGTACAGGACTGGCTTTGGGGAAGAGACGATTCTGTTGCCAAATATTATAAGAATGTGATGAAATTTGATGGCTGGAGGTTCGATTACGTTAAAGGTTTCGGTCCTTGGGTTGTCAATACCTGGAATTCTAATGTAGGCGGATTTTCTGTTGGTGAACTATGGGATTCAAACGTAAATACATTGGAGTGGTGGGCCAATAATGCGAATAGCTCTGTATTTGATTTTGCCGCCTATTATAAAATGGACGAGGCATTTGACAACGGAAATTTGAATGTTCTGAATGATGATATGATGTGGAAAAGAAATCCATACAAAGCAGTCACTTTTGTAGCCAATCACGACACAGATATTATTAACAATAAAATGCCGGCCTATGCCTATATCCTGACTCATGAAGGATATCCAACCATTTTTTACAGAGATTATGAAGAATGGCTGAACAAAGAAAGACTAAATAACCTGATCTGGATTCATAACAATAAAGCTACCGGAACAACTTCTATTCTGTATACCGATAATGATGAATATATCGCAAGACGAAACGGATATAATGGAAATCCCGGGCTGGTTGTCTATATCAATACATCATCAAGCTGGCAGGAAAGATGGGTAGAAACCAATTGGAGCAGCCAGCAGATCAAAGATTTCACCGGACACTCAGGCTGGTATCCTACAACTCAGGGAGATAAATGGGTGAAAATTCAATGCCCGCCAAACTCTTATTCTGTGTGGTCACTGAATTTATAAGTAATAAGTAATAAGTAATAAGTAATAAGTAATAAGTAATAAGCGGGTGATAGAATTATTTTTATAATCAATCCCAGTTTGTTTACTTATCCATCAAGTTTGTCATTCCGTAGGAATCTCCGCAACACATCATTTTAATGTTAGGTTGTCTGGTTTTTCTTACGGAATGGTATTTTATATAATCTGAAGGAAATTGTATATAAGAGAAACTACACCTGAATAAACTTTTTCTTCTGATGCTGATCCGGTAAATAACACTTCTGATTGGCCAGTTTCATCCTGTTTCTGGAAATAGTATCATATACTTTGTCGCTTAAAAAAGCAGGTATAATTTTTCCAATAAAGGAAAGTTTATAAACTCCTCCCAATAAGTTAGCGATTTCCAGTACTGCCCTTGATTTGATTTGATAATACCGTCCGGGCTTCCATAGATACATGGTATTGAATATATTAGTTTCCAGGCCTCTTTCGGATAAAAATTGTTGCCCGAAATCAGACTGTAGAGAAGCAAACATGAATTGGTCTTTCTTGTCACGCTCCAAAATCCACTGTACCCAGAAATTACAGACTCCGCAATCTCCGTCAAAAAACACAATATGTTTATTTTCCCAGTTTTCCACGACTTTATTTATTAAACATGATTCTTCTTTCGGTATCTTCTTTTACTTTTTTAAAGTATTGGATAAGTTCTGCACGCTGTTCATCCGAGAGTTTGGCATTCTGATGTCCTAAATAATAAGACTCAAGCGGCATTTCTTTTTTTTCAACCATTTCTATAGATTCCTCCAGTTTATGAAGCTGTCTTTTAGGTTCATATACTGCAAAGGTAGAAAAATTAAGATGTTTCCTGCCTTCATTAATATGATTTTTTACCCACCATGAAGCCGGGGAAATATTGGTATACCATGGATATGCTGTTTCATTGGAATGACAGTCGTAACAAGAAGTTCTGATGGTACGGGCAATTTTTTCCGGAGTGTTTTTAATCTTAAGAAAATCCATGCCGGGTGTAGGAGGCGGATTTGTTTTGTCAATAGGAAAAAACTGAATGATGATAAAAGCAACAAGAATGATAACAATTATTTTTTTCATAGCAGGTGTTTCATGTTTGGTAATGATAAAGGTAGTTAATTTATTTTTAGTGAGATAAAATCGGAAGCTTTAAAAGTGAGGTTGGAGATGCTTTTAGAAGTTCTTGAAATAGCTCGTTTCTTTCAATTTTAATAAATATTAATCAAATATTTTCCGGCAATCATCAAACTTTCCTCTTCAAGCTTCCTTTTTTCCTTTTTCCATAAAATTCTTACGTTGAGTAATTCTAAATTGAGCCCTATACAGCTGTTTTTATTTAAGTTAATCTGAAAAATGATTAACTTAATACCACAATTTTGTCTTAATTCTCATGCAGTCGGAAAGATATGTTTATAGTTTTTAACTATCGTTGAAATAAAAATTAATAGATTGTATTTATTGTCCAAACGTTGTAGGTTTGTCATATTCTTACAACAGAGAATTTAAACTGTATTAATCAATATAAAAATAAAATAAACGACAATGGAAAACGATTTGAATGACATCAGTAAATGCCCGTTTCATAACGGAACAATGAAGAAGAGTGTAGCAGGCGGTGGAACCCAAAATTCTGATTGGTGGCCGGATCAGCTTAGAGTAGATCTTCTGCGCCAGCATTCTTCCCTTTCAGATCCTATGGACAAAGATTTTGACTATGCCAAAGCATTCGAAACCCTGGATCTGGAGGCCGTAAAAAAAGATCTTCATGCATTAATGACAGATTCCCAGGACTGGTGGCCGGCAGATTTTGGTCATTATGGTCCTTTATTTATCCGTATGGCCTGGCACAGCGCAGGTACCTATCGGGTAGGAGATGGTAGAGGCGGAGCAGGGGCTGGCCAACAGCGTTTCGCACCCTTAAACAGCTGGCCGGATAATGTAAGCCTTGATAAAGCGAGAAGATTATTATGGCCGATTAAGCAGAAATATGGCAGAAATATCTCCTGGGCAGACCTTTTGATTCTTACCGGAAATATTGCCCTTGAATCAATGGGCTTCAAAACATTTGGATTTGCAGGAGGACGTGCCGATGTTTGGGAACCGGATTCCGATGTATATTGGGGATCAGAAAAGACGTGGTTGGGAGGTGACTTACGTTATGCCCACGGTTCAGAAGGAGTTGTAGAAGGACATTCAGTAGTTCTTCCTATTGATGATAATGCAGACGGAGATATTCATTCAAGAAACCTTGAAAATCCATTGGCAGCCGTACAAATGGGACTTATTTATGTAAACCCTGAAGGTCCGGACGGAAATCCAGATCCTATTGCTGCCGCTAAAGATATCCGTGATACTTTCGGCCGTATGGCAATGAACGATGAAGAAACGGTTGCTTTGATCGCCGGAGGACATACTTTTGGTAAAACCCACGGGGCTGGTCCTGCAGATCATGTTGGCAAAGAACCTGAAGGAGCAGGAATTGAACAACAGGGATTAGGATGGTCAAGCAGCTATAAATCCGGAAGTGGTAGAGACGCTATTTCCAGTGGTCTGGAAGTAACCTGGACAGAAACGCCGACTCAATGGAGTAATTATTTCTTTAAAAACCTTTTTGAAAATGAATGGGAATTGACAAAAAGTCCTGCCGGAGCTCACCAATGGGTAGCAAAGGATGGTGCTGATATTATTCCTGATGCATTCGATTCTTCTAAAAAGCATAAACCAACAATGCTTACAACAGACCTTTCATTGAGACTGGATCCTGTTTATGAAAAAATTTCAAGACATTTTTACGAAAATCCTGATGCATTTGCCGATGCCTTTTCAAGAGCATGGTTTAAGCTTACACACAGAGATATGGGACCGCGTGCCCGCTATTTGGGGCCAGATGTACCACAGGAAGAACTGATCTGGCAGGATCCTATTCCGGAAGTGAATCATGAACTGGTTGATGGAAATGATGTGGAAGCATTAAAATCAAAAGTTTTAAATTCAGGATTAAGCAATGCTGAACTGATATCTACAGCCTGGGCTTCTGCTTCTACTTTCAGAGGAAGTGATAAGCGTGGGGGTGCCAATGGAGCCAGAATAAGATTGGAACCTCAAAGAAACTGGGAAGTGAATAATCCTTCACAGCTGAATAAAGTATTAGGAGTATTGGAAGGAATCCAGAAAGAATTCAACGATTCTCAAAACGGAGGTAAGAAAATCTCTTTAGCTGATCTTATTGTTCTGGCTGGTAATGCTGCAGTTGAAGTTGCTGCAAGAAATGCAGGACAGGATGTGAAAGTTCCATTTGCTCCGGGAAGAATGGATGCTTCTCAGGAACAAACCGATGTAGAATCTATGGGATATCTAGAGCCTATTGCCGATGGATTCCGTAATTACCTGAAAAGAAGATTTACCGTATCTACAGAATCTTTACTAATAGATAAAGCCCAACTGTTAAGTCTTACAGCTCCGGAACTTACTGTATTAGTAGGAGGTATGCGTGCTTTGGATACCAACTTTGATGGTTCAAAACATGGTGTATTTACCAGCCGTCCGGGAGTTCTTACCAATGATTTCTTCGTGAATCTTTTGGATATGGGAACTCAATGGAAAGCTATGTCAGACGATCAGCAGCTTTATATGGGAAGTGCTCGTTCAACCGGCCAGCCAAAATGGACGGCTACCCGAGCTGATCTTGTTTTCGGATCCAATTCCGAATTGAGAGCGATTGCTGAGGTATACGGAAGTGCCGATGCACAAGGTAAATTTGTAAAAGACTTTGTGGCAGCATGGACGAAAGTGATGAATCTGGATAGGTTTGATCTGGTTTAATCTTTTTTAATCATATAAAATAACAGGCTGTCTTGAAAAGGCAGCCTGTTATTTTATACTGTTGACTATGAAGGTCAAGAGAAACTTTATTTATTGGTTTCTTTTTAATTTAATAATTTCTTCTACTAACAGTGGAATTACGTTTCTTGCCATAGCAATGAAATCCTGAACTTCAGGTTTTATTGAAATGAATTCTATATCATAGTCTCTCTTTTCTTCTCCAGTCATTATAAAACTGGATCCGGAATCGAAATCTCTGCCTTCAATATATGATGTCCATGGAGATGGGGGTAGCTTTATTACATACTTCCATGATGTTTTTTAATTCTGATTCTGTCATTTTACTCAGTTTTATTCGGATTTTTTGAGTGCTGGATTAAAAAAATAGGTCTGTTCTGTCGTTATTCGTGATCGGGATTACAATTTAAGAATTTGTCATAAAGATATAAAAAACAAAAACCATCCTTAAAAAGGATGGTTTGTAGACCCACAGGGATTCGAACCCCGACTGACGGTACCAAAAACCGGAGTGCTACCGTTACACTATAGGTCTGTTTCTATGTTGCGAAATTATAGAATTTATTTTAAATATGAAAATCAAAATTAAAGATTAATTAACATAATACATAGGCAATTGCTTTATGTATTGATTGCCAAATAATTATTTTCTGATAAAAATCTTCAAAAAAATATGCTTTAGCCTGAAATAGGAGACTCACAGATGTTGTCAGTTCAATTTTAATCTTAACGAACATGATATTTTATCCGGTGAATAGCAACTTCCAGCCTTCTTCTTCCAGCTCCCATCCTTAAAAGCTTCGTTAAATAATAAAATCTTATCTTTGCAAAAAATTGGGCTCCAAAAGTTGGAGTAACCCATTAATAACATATCCTGAGCATAAGCAGAAGGATTATTAAACATTTTTTATGTCAAATATTGTCGCAATCGTTGGACGTCCCAACGTAGGAAAATCCACGCTTTTTAATCGTTTATTAGAAAGAAGAGAAGCTATTGTAGATTCTACAGCCGGTGTTACCAGAGACCGTCACTACGGAAAATCAGACTGGAACGGAGTAGATTTTACTGTAATTGATACCGGAGGTTATGATGTAGGTACAGATGATATCTTTGAAGAAGAAATCCGTAAGCAGGTACAATTGGCTGTAGAAGAGGCTACTTCCATTATCTTTATGATGAACGTGGAAGAGGGACTTACTGATACAGATTACGAAATTTACAGTTTATTAAGAAGATCCAATAAACCGATTTATATCGTTATCAATAAAGTAGATTCTGCAAAAGAAGAACTTCCGGCAACAGAATTCTACCAGTTAGGAATTGATAAATATTACACTCTTTCTTCTGCTACCGGTTCAGGAACAGGAGAAATCTTAGACGATATCGTTAGAGACTTTCCAACAACAGAATATAAAGATCCTTTCGAAGGATTACCTAAAATCACTATTGCAGGCCGTCCGAACGTAGGAAAATCTACAATGACAAATGCTTTATTGGATGTTGAAAGAAATATCGTAACGGATATTGCAGGAACTACAAGAGACAGTATCCAGACTTTATATAACAAATTCGGACATGAATTTGTATTGGTAGATACTGCAGGGATGAGAAGAAAATCTAAGGTAAACGAAGATCTTGAATTCTATTCTGTAATGAGATCTATCCGTTCTATCGAGTATTCTGACGTAGTAATCATTATGGTGGATGCTACACAAGGATGGGAATCTCAGGATATGAACATCTTCGGACTGGCTCAGAAAAACAGAAAAGGAATTGTAATCCTTGTGAATAAATGGGATTTGATTGAAGACAAGCAGACCAATACAATGCGTGATTTTGAACAATCAATCAAAGATAAAATCGGTCAGTTCCAGGATATTCCAATCCTATTTGTTTCAGCTTTAACGAAGCAGAGAATCTTAAAGGCTGTAGAAGTAGCCATGGAGGTTTATGAAGACCGTAAGAAGAAAATTAAAACTTCAAAACTGAATGAAGTAATGCTTCCAATCTTCGAAAATACGCCACCACCTGCATTGAAAGGGAAGTATATTAAAATCAAATATTGTGTTCAGCTTCCTACGCCGTCGCCACAGTTTGTGTTTTTCTGTAACCTTCCACAGTATGTGAAAGAACCTTATAAAAGATTTACTGAAAATCAGTTGAGAAAACAATTCGGATTTACCGGAGTTCCGATTGAAGTATATTTCAGACAAAAATAATAAGAACAAGTGTTCATTGGAAACTCCGGCAAGCGAAGCTTGCCGGAGTTTTTTATAAAATCAGATCAGAGTTTCTCATTTAGCCCAATCTTTCAATTCGTTTTTTAGTTGTAATTTTGTAGGAATTAATGTCAATTAACTGAAATTAAAAATAAAATTTTCATGCTTACTATTTTATCGCAAAACTTTTCTCTTGTCAATGAATGGATTAACGAACTTAGAAACGTTAATATTCAGCATGACCGAATGAGATTCAGAAGGAATATGGAAAGAATCGGGGAGATTGCCGCTTTTGAAATAAGTAAAGGTCTGGAGTACAGAGAAGTTGAAATTCAAACTCCTTTAGATACAATTAAAAGCAGGGAAATTGCTGTACAGCCTGTTATTACAACTATTTTAAGAGCCGGAGTTCCATTGTTTGAAGGAATTCTGAACTATCTCGACAGAGCCGACTGCGGTTTTGTAGCTGCCTACAGAAAACATGATGCCAACGATTATTTCTCAATCAAGCAGGATTATCTGACTTGCCCAAGCATCGAAGGCAGACCTTTGATTGTAGCAGACCCAATGCTGGCAACAGGAGCTTCTTTAATTGAAGCAATCAAAGACCTGTTAACCAATGGAAATCCAACCCAGCTTCATATTGTTGCAGCCATTGCATCAAAACAAGGCGTTGAAACCATTCAGAATGCCTATCCTGAAGCTCATATCTGGGTAGGAGCTATTGATGAAGAGTTAACACCAAAAGGTTATATTACTCCTGGTTTAGGAGATGCCGGAGATCTTAGTTACGGAGAAAAACTTCAAAGATAATTTAAGAAAGATTCCAGAAATCTTTTATTAAGTTCAACAATAGACTTGGTCGTACTTTATCCAGTGGATGTTTTGTGTCTGGAAGTACGGCCAGTTTTGCATTCGGAAGACTTCTGTAAACCCTGGAGCTTTCTTCGAGAGTTACCATATTATCTTTATCTCCTACCATGATTTGAATGGGAATATTAATCGCTGCAAGATTATTTTCCAACGGAGGATTTTTACCTAAATCAATCATCAAATCAGCAATTGCAGGAAGAAGCTGCTTCCATTTTGATCCATGTTGTGATTCTAAAACCTGAGCATACTGTGGAATTTTCTCAAGAATGACATCAGGATTAAGCATTTTACTTTCTTTTAAAGCCTGCTCCTCAGTCCAGTCAAACTTTGTTCCCAGCGTTATAATAGAATTTACATTTTCAGAATTCTTCATCGCGTAACAGAGTGCTGCATAACCACCCATACTGTGCCCGAAAATAGATACATCTGTCAAATTATTTGCTTCGCAATATTCTGATAGCTCCTGAGTGTACTTTTCAATACTAATACCCTCTGCCGGAAGTTCCAGATCTCCATGTCCTGAAAACAAAGGAGTGTGTACCGTAAAATACTGAGATAAAGTTTTCAGATAAGGCGTGAAAATGTCGCTGTGACCTAAAGCTCCGTGTAATAAAAGCAGATGTGGCATAGTGGTTTAGTTTCCGGAAAATTAAGAAAAAGATTTGAACGATAAAAATGGCGGGTGATTGAAAGGTTTTACATATTTAAATCTCGCATTCACAATAGATTTCCTGGCTCATATCTTATCTTAAACATCCATCGCCATTACTAATACACTCACTTTGTTATTTCCGGCATTTAAAATTTCCCATGCAACCGATGAAACGGTATTCCCTGTTGTGAAAACATCATCAATCAGAAGAATATGTTTTCCTGAGACCGATTGTGTGATAGAGAATGTGTTGACAGCTTCCAATCTGTGTTTCTTATCCTTTAAAGCCTGTGCCTTTGAATAATGATTTCTTTTGATTAGTTGATGATCAAAGGGAATGTCATAAAATGCCGCTAAGGTTTCTGTGAATAAATGAAGCTGGTTGTATCCACGTTCCTTCATTTTCTTTGGATGAAGCGGTACGCTTACCAAAAGATCAGGTTTCTCGTTCTTAAAATCCAGGCGTTCTGTGGTCCAGTCTGCAAGGATCTTTCCGACTTTTTCCCGGCCTTTGTATTTCAGTTCATGGATAATCTGACGGCTTAAGCTCTCATCTTCAAATTGCAGTAAGGCAAAGGTGTTTTCAATAGGAAAAAACAAACTGCATTTTTCCTGAATCGGATTATTTTCAAAATAGGAATAGTGGGTAAAATGGAGCTGGTTAAAACAAAGATCACATACCAAAAGTTCAGAATCAATGATTTTGTTGCAGTGGATACAACGGTTCGGAAACAATAAATCTACTATCATGAGTGTGTTTTGTACTAAGATAGGAAATAAAGGTCAATTAAGTCAATGGTGAATTTTACTTAGTAAGTGAATTGAAGGTGAAAAAGTTCATAAACGAATATTTCATAGCAGTATTAAAAATTCACAAGTGAAGCGAATTGACGATTTGTCATTCGTCATTTAGTTTTGTATTGGTACTAATCAACTTTTGCTTTCCGAAGGTAATAGTGAATAATTATTAACGCTAATGTTCGGAATGTTTATTAATCTACATTATTTATTTGTTCGTAAAGGCATTTCATTAAGCAGATGGACAGACTTTTCTTTGCTGAGTGAAATGCCATTGCGGTCGAAAAAACTATAAAATATTATAAAAACTTTGCGAACTCTGCGTTTAAGATTTACGTTTTATTCTTAGATTTAAAACATGTATTACGTATCTCAAAACATATTTAAAATTCACAAGCGAAGCGGATTGACGATTCACCATTCATCCTTTCCCCTCTAATTCTCAAACTTTTTCCTTATCTTCTCCACAGAACTTTTCATACTCAGGTTAAAATGTTCCTTTTCCAGCCTTACCGGAGGAGCCTGCCTCACTTCACAATCTGCAATACTGCACGATTCACAGGTAACTCCAACATTGATCGTTTTTAAAGAAGGAGATTTTATAAAGCTTATTTTTTTGATCGTTTGAGTATTCAATAAAATCCCCAAACAATAGCTTCTGTTGCTTCCGTCTGAAAAAGGGTTCTTTTGCGAAGTGGAAATGACAAGATAACTTATTCCCTGGTCTTTATAATGGGAGATCTGAGCATCCGTCAATGTTTCATTTTCTTTTAAATGATCAAGGTTTTTCACGGCAATCCACCGTCTGCAGTAATGCTCGTTGGTTGCATTGGCATGAGGAGCCTGCTGATGGTTCAGATGAAGTTCTTTTAAAATCTGAATCCTATCCGAATTTTTCTTTTTTACCAGACATAAATAAAATAAATCTTTAATTCCCATTTCAGCCGAAAGAATATTAGTCAGTCGGTAGTAGAACGTTTCAGGGGAACGGGTAAAACTGTTAATAAGATTTTCAAAATTTTTAGATTCCCATGTATTGTGCTGAAAAAATTCTGATGTCTTCTCAATGACAGGCTCTTTTGAAATTAATAAAGCCCCTGCAAAATAAGAAGCATAAAAGTTATTGAGAATTTCCTCAAAACTTCCAAAGTCAAGCCATGAATAGGTGTTTGGACGTACTTTTAGTTCCAGAACATTGAAGCCGATTTCTTTAGCGAGGATAAATGTTTTCTGATCCTTTTCCAGTTTTTGATTCAGTAGTAATAGTTTTTTCTCCGGAATAAAAAGCGAACGAAGGTTATCCAGCGTTCCATATTTTTCAAAATCTTCAGATTGAATCGTATAGCTGAATTTTTCTGTAAGAATTTTTTCCAGAATTTCAGACTTTAAATTTTTGCCGGGTTTTATCTGATTTTCCTGAGTAAACAGATTTACTTTTTCTTCAATTTCCGGAAAATAATTGTCATACAATTCCTGGAATGATCTTAATACGGCAAAATAAAATCTTTCCTTGCCAAGATTATAATTCTGGGAAATCTCAATCAGGGCATTGATGAAAGCCGTCACCTTTTTGGGAGCATCACTGATAATGCTGATAAGATTGTTTTTGTTGATTCCGAACAGCTCCAATGGTACTTCTTTGAAAAAATCAGACTGCAGAATTTCATTGAAAGGAGCCAGACTTTTATCGAGTTTGGTGGACACCAGATCATCAAACGTACAGCTCAGTGCTTCAGAAAGCTGGATGATCTTATCGTGTTTGGGATATTTTTTTCCGTTTTCAATTTCGTTAAGATAAGATTTTGATAATCCTGTCTTTACAGCAAGATCCTGCAGAGACCAGTTTTTCTTTTGTCTCTGCTGTTTCAGTTTTAACCCGAAAACTGTTTTGATAAAGTCACTTTCTGAATTCATTACTCAAATATAAATAATTAGATGCGATTATTCGCATAATAATTTTTGAATAAATTTAGCGAACGTTCGCTGTTTGTGAAAATTTTTATTTATGTTTGTAATATCAAATCACAAAATCAATATGTTATGGAAACCAAGACTCAATTAGAAATAAAAGCTCAGAAGCAGTTTGAAGCAGTTTTTACTCCGGATTTGATGGATTTTCTGATTGCACTTCATCAGAACTTCAATCATAAAAGACTGGAACTTTTAAAAGAAAGAAAAAATACCCAGCAGAATTTTGATCAGGGAAAGCTTCCTGAATTTTTAAAAGAAACAGAAGAAATCCGTAATGGGAATTGGGTATGTGCCTCTTTGCCGGAAGATTTGTCAGACAGAAGAGTAGAGATTACAGGACCTGTAGACCGCAAGATGATTATCAATGCATTAAATTCCGGGGCTTCTACGTTTATGGCAGATCTTGAAGACAGCAGCTCGCCGGTATGGGAAAACTGTATTCAGGGACAGATTAATCTTTCTGATGCTATTAACCGTACTATTGATTTTGTAAACGAAGCAGGAAAAACTTATAGGCTTAACGAAAAACCTGCAGTTTTACAGGTTCGTCCACGTGGTCTTCATCTTCCGGAGAAGCATATTGAAATCAATGGTGAAAAAGCTTCCGGTTCGCTGATTGATTTTGGACTGTATTTTTTCAGAAATGCAAAGTCGCTTTTAGAAAAGGGAAGTGGTCCTTACTTCTACCTTCCGAAACTGGAACATTATAAAGAAGCCCGTTGGTGGAATGAGGTTTTTGTCTTTGCCCAAAACTATCTGGGAATTCAGCAGGGAACAATTAAAGCCACAGTTTTGATCGAAACCATTACGGCTTCATTTCAGATTGATGAAATTTTATTTGAATTAAAAGAACATAGTGCAGGACTGAACTGCGGCAGATGGGATTATATTTTTTCCTATATCAAAAAATTCAGAAACCTTCCGGAGTTTATTGTACCGGACAGAGATCAAGTGACCATGACTTCTCCTTTTATGAGTGCCTATTCAAAAAGGGTCATCGAAATATGCCATAAGAGAAATGTACATGCTATCGGCGGAATGGCCGCTCAAATTCCTGTAAAAGACAATGATGAAGCCAATAATATTGCTTTTGAAAAGGTAAGAAGTGATAAAGAACGGGAAGTGAAAAATGGTCATGACGGAACCTGGGTAGCACATCCAGCCTTAGTTTCAGTAGCAAAAGAAATTTTTGACAAGCATATGCCTTCCAAAAATCAGATTGACAAGAAATTTGAATATCACATAACAGAAAGTAATCTGCTGGAAATTCCCAAAGGTGAGATTACCGAAAAAGGAGTCAGAAAAAATATCAACGTAGGAATTCTCTACCTCGAAAGCTGGCTGATGGGAACCGGTGCTGCTGCTATTTATAATCTGATGGAAGATGCTGCTACAGCAGAGATTTCAAGAACACAGATCTGGCAATGGCTGAAAAATGAAGCGGTGTTAAGTGATGACAGAACATTGACCCGAAGTATGATTTTACAGTGGGAAAGCGAAGAAATGGACAATATTGAAAAATATGTAGGCGAAACCCGTTTCAAAAACGGAAAATTCAACCTTGCCAAAGAACTTTTCAATGAGCTGATCTTCTCTGAGAATTTTGAAGAATTTCTAACCCTTAAAGCTTATCCTTTTATTTAGTGAAAATATTGGTTGTTGGTTTATAGTTGCTGGTTGAAAAGCAGATCATCAATTAACAATATAACCATCACCTAGCAACAAAATTATTTTTAAATCTAATCAAACAAAATCCAAATATTATGAAAACAAGACAAGAACAAATCCAGGCTATAGAACAAGACTGGCTGACAAATCCACGTTGGAACGGTGTAAAAAGGCCCTATACAGCAGCAGAAGTTTTGAAACTTCGCGGTTCTTATACCATAGAATATACCATTGCTACGGAAATGTCCAAAAAATTCTGGAATAAATTAAATAACCAGGATTATGTGGCAGGACTTGGAGCTCTCACAGGCAATCAGGCGGTGCAGGAAGTAGATGCCGGACTGGAAGCTATTTACCTTTCAGGATGGCAGGTGGCTGCAGATGCTAATTTATCAGGAGAAATGTATCCGGATCAATCACTGTATCCCGCCAATTCAGTGCCTTCTGTGGTAAAGAAAATTAATAATGCCTTACTGAGGGCAGATCAGGTACAATCTGTGAGCGGAGCTGGAGATAAAGAATATCTGGTACCCATCATTGCAGATGCAGAAGCAGGTTTTGGAGGTAACCTGAATGCTTTTGAACTGATGAAGCAGATGATAGAAGCGGGAGCTGCTGCCGTACACTTTGAAGATCAGCTTTCTTCTGCAAAAAAATGCGGACATCTGGGCGGAAAAGTATTGGTGCCAACACAGGAGGCAGTCAACAAACTGATTGCAGCACGTCTGGCAGCCGATGTACTGGGAGTTCCTAGTCTTATTATTGCAAGAACAGATGCGGACGCAGCAGATTTACTGACCTCTGATATTGATGACAGAGATAAGAAATTCGTAACAGGAGAAAGAACTGCTGAAGGATTTTATGTAGTAAGAAACGGAGTAGAGCAGGGAATCGACAGAGGATTGTCCTATGCTCCATACGCAGATCTGATCTGGATGGAAACCTCAAATCCTGATCTGGAGCAGGCAAGAAGATTTGCAGAAGGAATTCATGCGAAATTCCCTGGGAAAATGCTTGCTTATAACTGTTCTCCTTCATTCAACTGGGCGGCAAGGCTGAGCGTGGAAGAGATGTCTACTTTCCGTGAAGAGCTGGCAAAAATGGGGTACAAGTTCCAGTTTATTACATTGGCAGGATTCCATGCTTTGAATACAGCAATGTTTGAATTGGCATTAGCTTATAAAGAAAGAGGAATGGCTGGATACTCAGAACTGCAGGAACGTGAGTTTGCCCTGCAGCAGAAAGGATTCAGAGCGGTGAAGCATCAGTCTTTTGTAGGGACGGGGTATTTTGATGAAATACAGAATGTTGTTACAAACGGTTCTTCAGCTACTGTAGCAATGAAAGATTCTACAGAAACCGCACAATTCCATTAGTCATTTTTTCCATATTTTTTTGATGTTAAACCTTCCTTATTGGGGAGGTTTTTCTTTGTTTGCCTGCTTTTAATTCATTCAGATTTTCAGGAATAAATGTTATATGATAAGTAATTAAAATTTGAATTATATTTGGGGACGAAAAAATATTATTAAAAAATGAATTTAATTAAAGTACTTTTTATTACATTAGGATTAACGCTTACTGCAAATGCTGCAAATGCTCAACAGAAAATTGGAAGTGTAAACACAGAAGAAATTTTTGCAAGTTTATCTGAAGTAAAAACTATAGGAACTACGATTGATAATCTGACTAAAACAAAACAGACTGAAATTGAAAAGCTGATCACCGAGTATCAGACTAAGCTGAAAGCAGGACAGGATAAAGAGAAAACTCTTACTGAAGCTAATAAAGAAGCTGTTACCAAAGAACTGATTGCTATACAAACTGAGCTGCAGAGCCTTGGTAAAAAAATTGAAGAAGCAAGAGCGCAGGCGGCTAAAGATATTTCTGCCAAGCAAAATGAAATGCTTACTCCACTGCAAAAGAAAGTAAGAGAAGCTATTTTTGCTGTAGCTAAAGAAAAAAATCTGAGCTATGTATTTGATACAGTAGCACAGGAATCTAATAACCTGCTTTATACTGACGGAAGTGAGGATATTACTGCTACTGTTAAAACCAAATTAGGTGCTACGGCAACTGCTGTTAAGCCTACCGGAAAATCTAAATAATAATTTCAATATACTGAATATTGAACGGAATCAGATGCTCTCTGATTCCGTTTTTTATTTTAGAAAATAATTTTTTGTTCTTATAGGACGAAGACGGTTCTGTTTTAAAATGATAAATTTGAGTAAACTTTTCATGAGCATGAATTTAATGTACGAAAAACAGATAAAGGTAACGGAAGAACATATTGATCAGAACAACCATGTAAATAATGTACAATATGTACATTGGGTGGAAGAAGTGGCCGCAGAGCACTGGGATCTTCTAAAATATCAAACCGAATATGTAAACGATGCCTGGATGCTTCTGGATCACCATATCCAATATAAAAAACAGGTTTATCTGAATGATATTATCACAGTAAGAACCTATCCTATGGCCCCTGAAGGAGCTAAACAGCCAAGAAAAGTGGAATTTTACTGTAATGATGAGCTGGTGGTAGATTCAAGTACACTTTGGATTCTCTTCGATCCGGAAACCAAGAAGATCAAGCGTTTGGGAAGTGACTGGCTCGAGAAATTTTTCTAGATCGTAAAATGATTAAAATCAAAGTAGGAAATAGAATTTTTATTTTTAACCTACAATATTCAATAAAAAACTACATAACATGAAATTCTTTTATTCGCTGGCTTTACTATTGTTGAGTATTGCAGCCCATAGCCAGGATAATCCTTACCTGTTTTCCGATGATATTAAAAAGAAGGTGGAAGATCCTGCTCAAAGTCAATCCTGGAGAAGCCAGATGGGTGCAACATATTACTCCATAAGCGGACACTATAAACCTGCACTGGAAAGTTGGGACCAGACTTTCGGAAGGGTGAAAAAGCTAAACACTGCCGATAGTCTGAAATTCACAAAATTAATCCCAGTCAATGCAAAAGAATATATCCTGAAAAAAGCAGACGATGAGAAAATAATCATCATCAATGAGGCTCATCACAACGCAAGTCACAGAACTTTTGCATCTTCTTTACTTCAGGGGTTATATGATAGAGGCTACAGATACATAGGAATCGAAACACTGGAAGGAGATTCTCTAAATACTGTAAAATTTGCTACCCTCAACAGCGGATATTATTCTAAGGAACCGGAATTCGGAAACTTTATTTACAATGCTTTGAAAATTGGATTCAAGCTTTTTCCTTACGAAGCTGAAGGCAATAATAAAGAAAGGGAAATTGGAGAAGCCAAAAATATTTTCAATTTTATGCAGCAAAATAAAGAAGGCAAATATCTGATTTACTGTGGGTATCAGCATGCTTATGAAGGTATTCATAAATCCTGGGAAAAGACAATGGCTGGGCGGCTTTCAGACTTGACAGGGATCAATCCATTGACCATAGACCAAACTCAGTTTTCAGAAAAAAGCTTATTGAAGTATAATGAACCGCTTTTGAAATTGGTAAATAATACTGTTCCAGTTGTTTTGAAAGATGAAAACCAAATGATCTATAATGGTGAGGACAAAGAATTGTATACAGATATTAAAATCATTCATCCTGTTACAAAATACATCAAAGGCAGGCCAGATTGGATGCTGCATGAAAACAGAAAGTTTTATAAAATTCCAGCTGCTCAACTTTCAACATATCCGGTTATGGTTTTTGCATACCGAAAAGGTGAATTTGAACAAAAAGGAATTCCTGCCGATATCATTGAACTCAACACGCCTCAAGACCATCGTTTTTTAATCCTTGATAAAGGAAATTATGATATTGTCATTAAAGATAAAGAGTACAACATCATTCATAGATTTGAAAAAAGAATAAAATAAAATTCAGGCAGAAATCAGTTGGATAAAATGAGACAATGAAAAATAAGTTGAGGAAAATTACCATTAATACTATTGAGTATCTGTATTCTGTGACAGACCAGTTCCATTCTGAAACAGCAACCAATACTCTGACTGTAAAAATTTTTTTAAATGGTCAGAAAAAAACTCCTTTAATCATTAAATTCCTGACGGCCGATGATTATATGATGGGACAGCCTTTAAAATCGGGAGTTAAGCTGATAAATAAAATTACAGGCTCGGAAGATGAGGTTAATCTTAATGAGCCCAAATACATCAAACAGTTTATTTTATTGGGATTAAAAAAAGGGTGGTCGGGAACTCATTCAATAGAAATACAAAACGGACTTCATTATTTGAATGAATTAGGTTTTGAAACAGACAAATTAATTCCCGGAGAATAAAGTTTTTTTCTTCAAAGTAATATAATAAGACTAATAATTGTTTTTAATAGAGTAATAAGAAACAAACATTACCATGAAACCATCCATTTTAACAATACTTTTTTTGAATTTTTTCTTTACGGGTCATAGCCAGACCGCAGACCAGTCAAAAACAATCGATAGCTATATAAAAAAGGTTATCCAAATCAATGAAATACCAGGATTAGCCGTAGGAATCGTTACGAATAATAAAGTAACCTTCCAGAAATACTATGGAACGGAAACCTTAGAGACTGATAAAAAAGTAGATGCCAATTCCATGTTCAGGGTATATTCTACTACAAAATTGATATCAAATGTTGGGCTCTTTCAGCTCGTTGAGCAGGGAAAAGTATCTTTGGAAGATAAAATCTCAAAATATATAGACCATGTGCCCACAGAATGGCAAAATATTCAGGTGAAAAATCTTTTATCACATTCTTCAGGATTACCGGACTGGATTAACTTCAGTGATATTGCAGCAGATACAGCCAATGATGAAGTGATTGCCAGGCTGTCAAAAGAAAAAATGGAATTTGAAACCGGAACTGATTACAGATATAACCAGACCAATTATATGCTGATATCTATGATCATTGAAAAAGTAACCGGAGAAAAATTTGAAGAGTATATCGTGAAGAATCAGTTTTCGGACTCTAAAAATCAGGTGGTCTTTTCATCCAATTCTATTGAAAAAATTCCCAACAGAATTGTAAAATATAGTTACAACAAGAAGAAACATCAATATGATAAATCTACATTTGTAGAAGGGAGAAGAGCACATCCCGCGAATGGTTTGGCCATTACATTACCTGCTTTTTTACAATGGAGTATCCATCTCAGCAAAAATGATTTTTTAAAACCTGCCACACAAGAATTGATGTGGAAACCGTTTGAATATAAAAATAAAGACATCACCTTCACTCATGGCTGGGATATGGGAACTTTTAATAATATAAAATCTTATCATTTTTCTGGTGGAAATGTGAGTGCATACAGAATTTTCCCGGACAAAAATATGGCTGTTGTATTGATGTACAACGGATATAAAGAATTTGCAGTGATGTATCAGGTGATCAATCAGATTGCGGGTATTATGGATAAGCATTTGCTGAATCCTTACACATTGGCAGAAGAATATACAAAGTCTGAACCTCTTGTTCATCCCAATCTTAAAAAAGAAATCTATGGGTATCGTACAGAAAAAGAGAATGTTGTTTTTTCTTATCAATTTCCTGAAAATCAAAGTATAGAATTTATCAGGAATATTTCGGTTTCCGGCTCGTTTAATGACTGGAATCCGGATGATAAGACCTATTATATGAATCTGAAAAAGAACAATACTTTTGAGCTGGTCTTACCAAAGTCTCAGTTTGAAAAAGGAAAAACGTATCAGTTCAAATTTATAATGAATAAGAACGGCTGGCTTACTGTACCTTACAATGCAATCAACGTTGATGGAACTCCGGATAATAATTTAACCTTAAAAATAGATTAAAAAAGGGGAGATATTGAACGTGGAAACACAAAAATAAAAGTTTTAGGAGAGCAACCAGAATAGGTTGTTATGATAACCAGTAAAGTAAAGAGTGAGTGAGTTAATGAATAGTTAATGCCGTGTTCTGAAGAGAAATTTGTATAACTTATTTTTAAATTTACCGTAACAAATAAGGCTTTTATGCTGTCTTTAGGTAAGAACAAGCCATTGAAAATTATATAATGCTAAAGAAATATTTTTTACTCAATCTCATATTAATTTCCTCCATAGGATTTTCACAGAATACAAAAGGAGAAATACAATTTCAAACTCACTCTACAAGCCAAACTAAGGCTGTAAAAAAAATTAGTGAACACATAAAAGATTATGTCATTGTTGGACTTGGGGAAGGTACACATGGAACCAAAGAGTTTAATGAAATAAGAAGTGAAATCTCAAAACAGCTGATTAGCAAAAATGATTTTAGAATTGTAGCCTTTGAAAGTTCTTATGGTGATGCCGTATTCCTTAATGAAGCAGTGAACTCTGATGTTGATTTAAAAGAGGCATTGAAAAATATATGACTTCTATCTGGCAGACAAAAGAAATTAATACCCTTTTGGAGTGGATCAGAGCATACAATAAGAATCATAAAGACAAAGTAATCATTTCCGGATTCGATACTGATTCTCTCACGAAGAGTGCTGAAATTTTGAAAAAAACCGATGATTTTGGAAAGGACTATTCTGAGATGACAGGAGAAATTCAAAAAAAAGCCATGTTACAGGATGGAATGTGGGAAAAACAAAATGATCCATCTTTCAGATTGAATATGAAGGAAGTAATAAAAAATGGGACAGAAGGATATATACTCACTAAAAAGGTAGACAGCTTATATGGTAAGAAAATGGATTTGAGTTCAAAACTGGTATTAGAGCATCTCGAACTTGGATTTAAAATACCTTATGAAGCGAGTAAAAAGAATTATGATGTTTCCAGAGATTTTATCATGGCCGAGATGATTAAAAACATTCAGTCAAGGTATGATAAAAAAATGATTCTTTTTGCACATGACGGACATGTTGCATTGAAACCTATACTGGTAGATGGTATGGGAGGGTATTTAAAAGAAAAATATGGAAACAAATATTACGCACTGGCAACAGCTACTGTTTTAGGAATCTATAGTGCTACTGCAGATCCCCGTGCAGTAAAGAACAACAAATACAGCTCTTATCCACTGCCAAAACAATTGGAAAATAGCTGGGAAGAGAAATTGGGGAGCAAAAAAAGTGAAAACTATTTTGTAGACTTCCGTAGCAGCAATGAAGAAATATATGGAAAGGCTTTTAAAATGAGACTTCTGGGATACAACCCTATAACACCAGCAACAGAAAAATTTACCATCACAGAACCCCTTAAGTTAAACGAATGTTTTGATGGAATAATTTTTATAAAACATACGAATGCCGCAGAACACTTATCTACAGATTAAATCCTGAGAATTTCAATAGATTTTGTGAATCAATTTATAGACGGTCTGGCTTTTCAAGTTAGGCCGTTTTATTATATCTTTGCAGTATGATACGTATTACAAAAATTTTTACATTTGAAACAGCTCACGTGCTTTACAACTACGATGGGAAGTGTAAAAATATGCATGGACATTCCTATAAGCTGTTTGTAACAGTGAAAGGAAAACCGATCAATGATATTGAAAATCCTAAAAATGGAATGGTGGTAGATTTCGGAGATATCAAAAGTATCGTAAATTCCGAAATTGTAGATGTATGGGACCATGCGGTTCTTGTAAATGCTCTGTCCCCACACAAAGAATTGGGAGATGACCTGGAACAGAAAGGGCATAAAGTAATCTATTGCAGTTTCCAGCCAACCTGTGAAAACATGTTGTATGCTATTGCTGCTAAAGTAAAATCAAAACTTCCTGATGGAATTTCTTTAGCCTATCTTAAACTTCATGAGACAGAAAACTCTTATGGAGAATGGTTTGCAGAAGATAATTAATAATTTACCCCAAAACTCAGAAAGTGTTAAAGACAACAATTAATTTAGAACCTGGAAAAAAAGTATATTTCGCTTCAGATCAGCATTTTGGAGCTCCTACTCCAAGTGAGAGCAAAGTGCGTGAAGAAAAATTTATACGCTGGATGAATGAGATCAAAGAAGATGCTCAGGTTTTGTTTTTAATGGGTGATCTTTTTGACTTCTGGCATGAGTGGAAACATGTGGTTCCCAAAGGGTATATCCGGGTACTCGGAAAAATTGCAGAACTTAAAGACAGAGGAATTCATATTTATTTCTTTGTCGGAAACCATGATCTGTGGATGAAAGATTATCTGGAAGAGGAGATTGGCTGTACTGTTTTTTATCAGAAACAATATTTTGAAATGGGAGGAAAGCAGTTTTTGCTGGCCCATGGAGACGGGCTGGGACCTGGTGACAAAGGATATAAGAGAATGAAAAAATTATTCACAAATCCGGTGGCACAATGGTTCTTCAAATGGCTTCATCCCGATATTGCGATGAAAGTTGCATTATACCTTTCTCAAAAAAATAAAATGATCTCCGGAGAAGAAGACAAAGCATTTCTGGGAGAAGATAAAGAATTTCTGATCATTTATTCCAAAGAAAAACTGAAGTCAGAGAAGATAGACTATTTCATCTATGGACACAGACATCTCCCAATGGTGCTTGATCTGGAGCAGAATTCAAAATATATCAACCTTGGAGACTGGATTTCCTATTTTACCTATGGGGTTTTTGAAAAGGATTTTGAACTGAAGACTTTTGAAAAATAAAGCAAAAAAAATTACCCCCAAAAAGAGGTAACTTTCGAACGGGCCGAAACCCATTCTTGTTTTTAATCCATATTCCATTGTGGTATGTGCAAGAAGCTTACCAAAATGTAATTTGTAGATTAAAAAAATATTAAATATCAATATTTTATCTTTATAATTGCTTTATACTGAAGTGATAAGGCGCTCAAAAGATTATGGAATTAAAAAATATATTCAATATACAGACTGAACAGGATTTCCTGAATGCATCATTGAAAACATTTCGCTATCAATATGAAAATGTTGAAATATACAGGAAATTCATCGACTTTCTGAATGTTAATCCTGACGAGGTGGATAGTTTGGTGAAGATTCCGTTTTTGCCTATCGAAATGTTCAAAAATCATCAGATTCTGGATAAGAATATAACAACCGATCTGTTTTTTCAGAGTTCAGGAACAACGCAGATGAATCTGTCAAAACATTTCATTGCAGATCAGGAACTTTATGAAGAAAGTATTTATAAAAGTTTTGAACAGTTTATTGGGAAACCGGAAGACTTTATTTTCCTGGGTTTACTTCCAAGTTATCTGGAAAAACAGCATTCGTCATTGATCTATATGGTAGATTATCTGATGAAAAAATCTGCCAAACCTGAAAACGGATATTTCCTTTATAACCATTCTGATCTTTTTGAGTTATTGAATAAACTTCAGGATAAAAAAGTCATTCTTTTCGGAGTTTCCTTTGCTCTTCTTGACTTCCTGGATTACTGTCATTCCGAAAGAAGCGAAGAATCTCTGAATTTTCTTGAAAATTTAATAGTGATTGAAACCGGAGGAATGAAAGGCAGAAAAGAAGAAATGACGAAAGATGAATTGTTGAAAATCTTAAAGGACGGTCTTAAAACAGATAAAATCTACTCAGAATACTCCATGACAGAGTTGCTTTCGCAAGCGTATTCCCTTGGAAATAATGAATATGAATGTCCTAACTGGATGAGAATCATGGTTCGGAATGCAGAAGATCCTCTGGCCTATGAAAAAGAAGGAAGAACCGGAGCTATTAATATCATTGATCTTGCCAATACCCATTCCTGCTCTTTTATTGCGACGCAGGATTTAGGTAAAATTACAGGTAATAAATTTCAGGTATTGGGAAGAATAGATCATTCTGATATCAGAGGATGCAGTCTGCTGGTTAGCTAATGCTTTGAATATAACAAGACAATTGTGAATAGTCAATTCGCTTTGCTTGTCAATTTTGTATCATAATAAATAAATAGCTTGCGACTTTTGCTGAGTGAAACGTCTTTGCGAACATTAAACAGCAAGTAAATAAAGAACTTTGTAAACATTGTGTTTATATTTTAACAATGATCAAAATAGAAGAACTCATACACGCCTATATCCATTCCCATTGCGATTTTGAAAAAGAAATCGTACTGACCAATTATTTTCAGGCCGATTGGGAAGCAGATATTCTGATCATAGATTCAGAAGGGGGAAGTCATGAAATCGAGATTAAGTTTTCGAAAAGTGATTTTAAAAATGACTTCAAAAAATCATATCTCAATAAAGATACCGGAGAAAAATTTTTGAAGCACGATAAAATTTCCTGTGGAGATTATATGTGTAATTCTTTTAGCTTTTTACTTCCGATGGGAATGATAGATGCTGCCCTTATCCCCGAACACTGTGGAATTATTGAATTTTACCATAACGCAGACACCTGGGAAACCGAATTTTATCTGATCCGCCCACCCAAAAAACTTCATGAAGATTCTTACTGGAAACTGAATGATAAAGATTTTTTTATAAGGAAAATGGCGCTCAATCTTCTTCAGCGTAAAATGGAGATCAAAGGAAAGCATGAAGAACTGATCTTCAAAAATCCTTTTGATATCAAAAAACTGAAATAAAGCCAGGAGATTCTGGTAAATAAAATGATATAATTTTAACGCAAAGTTCAATTTTCTATATTAAAAATTTAGAATAGTGTATTTGTGATCATAAAATAAAAAAATCCTGCCGCCTGACAGGATTTTATCATTGAATATGATTTTAAAATTAATCTGCAATTTCTGCGGTGTCTCTCTGAAGCAAGAACTTGTAAATCAATCCTCCTACAACTCCTCCTAAAATAGGAGCTACCCAGAACAGCCAAAGCTGTGACATGGCAATTCCTCCCATGAAGACAGCCTGTGAAAGTGATCTTGCAGGGTTTACTGAAGTATTTGTAATAGGAATAGAAATCAGGTGAATCAAAGTAAGAGCAAGACCGATAGCAAGACCGGCAAATTTACCGTTGGCCCATTTATCTGTAGCTCCCATGATCACAATAAGGAAAAAGGCAGTTAATAAAAACTCAGCCAGGAACGCAGCTCCCATACTGAAAGCTTTTCCGTTGTAAACGGCCTCTCCGTAAAAGTTCGTGGCAAAATCTCCGGGTTTTGAGAATTCTACCGCTCCTGCACCATTTAGGATTGTATACAGACATCCTGCTGCTACAATGGCTCCCAGACACTGGGCTACGATGTAAGGAATAAGATCTTTGGCAGGAAATCTTCCCCCGGCTAAAAGTCCAAAAGAAACTGCCGGATTAAAGTGTCCTCCTGAAATATGACCTACAGCGTAAGCCATCGTAAGAACAGTAAGACCAAATGCCAAAGCAACTCCTAAAAGTCCGATGCCAATGTCGGGAACACCGGCTGCAAAAACAGCGCTTCCACACCCTCCGAAAACAAGCCAAAATGTGCCGAAAAATTCAGCGAAAAGTTTTTTTATCATGTTGTTTATTATTTATGTATCTCAAATGTAAAATTTAAATCTTAAAGTAAAAAGTTAAAACTGAAAAAAAAACTCAAAAAAGAGTGAACAAAAATTATAAAATCGATAATTTGGTGTAAAGTTTGTTTGGGATTTATTTATACAGTATTATAGTCGGTTTTGAAAGATATAACATAAATGTTTTATCTTTCATTTGTAATTTAAAAGGATGGTGAATGAGAAAGTTTCTTTGTATGGTCTTTGTACCCTTTATTTATAGTTTACATTATTCGCAGGCAGCAAAAAAGGCTTTTCCCTGCTATGATCTTACTACTGTACTGAAGGTTGAGCCTACACCGCTTTACAAACCCCATCTTGATGCCTCAAAGAGTTTTGGAATACAGCTGTTGAAAGACTCCAAAACAGTACAAAAGTATATCAACAAAGGTAAATTCCATAAAATAAAGAAATCTGGTAAAGGATATCAGGTTCAGAGACTTGATTACAGCAGGGCTTATATGGTATCCAAGGCCAAAACTACCCTTGAGAAGATGGGTTCAAAGTTCAGTAAAGATACAAAAGGAGGTACTTTTACCGTTTCATCCATTACCCGGACTCTTGAAGACCAATGCCGGTTGAGAAGAGTAAATTCTAATGCCTCACTAGGGATTAGTTCTCACAATTATGGTAACTCTTTTGACATTTCTTATGTAAGATTCAACAATGTTCTGAAGTACAATCCGAAAATGGAAATCGCTCTGGAGAAAGTTTTAAAGTATTATCAAAATATCGGTAGAATATATTACATTAAAGAAAGACAACAGAGCTGTTATCATATTACAGTGAAAAATTATTAATTAAAATCTTACTTGCGTAGCATGTTTAGTTTATATATTTTTATAGAACTAAAAACTATGCTTATGTCAACATTAAACATTGTAGACTATATGCTGCCTGTAGAAGAATGCAAAGCAGCATCAAACGAATGGAAAGCGTACTTCTCTGACTTTTCCAAAATTCAAAAGCTGATTCCTACCAACTATGTTTTTAATATTTCCAGTGAACACCTTGAGTGGATGAAGGAGTTCAAGGACTATAAAGACTTTTGTGCAGCAGTAGGAGTTTATAGAGATCGTCTGATTCTTATTTTTTACCCTATGAATAACGAAGGGGTAAAAATAGACGTTAAAGAATATCCGTACAGTTTCCTTACCGAGCTTGACAGAGATTTGAGGCTGCAGGAGATTCAGGAATACACTATTGTTAGAAATGCTGTTCTTTCTAAAAATCTTCAAAGCACAGAGAAGAATGCTAATATGGGATTCCCGGTTTCCAATACACCTATTCTTGAGCAGGATATAGCAGTATCAGCTATTGAACGTTGGAGAAACGAAGGTATGGAGTGGTTTTATAAAGAATGTAGAGAAAATGAAGGTATTGGAATTTTCAGAAAATTCTATGTTCCTACCGCGGACCTTTGCCTTGAGGATGATGGTTTGCTGGGTATTACCTGTTCTTTTGGCCTTAGATACAATGATATCTATGGGAAAATGCTGGTAACTCTTATTTTTATTTCTACCCGATCAAATCTTAGAAATTCGGAGCTGGGAGCAGAGACCATTTCCAATACATATGACTGGGCAAAACCATGCCCTCCTATCTGCCGTATTCCGGACGTAGATGTCGGAAGTGGATTTTAAAAACGATAAACTGAGGAATGGCTGAACTTTATAAGGCAATTTTATTCCTGAATTATGCACTGCTTCTATCTGTTATACTGCTGGGAGCAGCAAAATACCGCATATTAAACCAAAAAGAAAAGCCGTATTTTTATTGTATTGCTTTTCTTTTTTTTATTGAACTGCTGAATCTGGCGCTGCCCTATATCTTCAGACTCAATGATACATCATTTCTTTATCCCTTTTATATTGCAGGAGAGTTTTTCTTGCTGACAGGTTTATTTATCAGAAAACTGGATTGGCCGAAATATGTTCTGGGACTTACAGGCCTGCTGGCGGGAGGTTTTATGATTTCAAAATATGGGTTTGACTATCCGTCCAATGCCGATATTGCAAAAGTGGTTTCCAATATTGTTATCATCTGCCTTTCCGGGTTTACCCTGATCCGTGAGATTAAAAACACCTCTGTACAGAATCAGAATCGTTTTATTCTGGTAGATGCCAGTATTTTTTTCTACTATTCTGTTTCGGTATTTATTTTTATCATCCAGCATCAGATTGCAGAACTGTCGGAAAACGATTATTATATTATTCTCAGTGCCAATAATATTCTTTCGAGTATTTTGTACTGTTCATTTTTATATACTTTTATCAAATTAAAGAAGTAACTTTAAATATCAATCTGCTGATCCTTATAATTGTTACCATAACAGTTATAGTATCCTTTATTCTGCTTGCCTACAGAGCTTTTATAACCAGAATTATTAAAGAGAAGAGTGTACAGCATGAGGCTGAAGTTCTTCACCAGAAAAAACTAGTACTGGAAAACATCAAAGCCCAGGAAGAAGAAAGGAAAAGAATTGCAGTAATGATTCATGATGATATCGGAAACCGCCTCAATATTCTTTCTTTATGGCTGAATAACCTCGATACCCAGGGTGATGATCTGATAAAAAAAAATATCTATGGCCAGATGTCTTCCCTGATTGATGCCGCCAGAAGTATTTCCCATTCATTGTACCCTGTAAATCTGGAATCGGTAGGATTGGTTTTATACGTTGAAGAATTAATAGCCAACCTTTCCCATAAAATTAATATATCCCTGCAGGTAATGCCGGGATATGAAAAGAAAGATCTTTTCGTAGAAGTTCAGCTGTACCGGATTATTCAGGAATTTACCACCAATGTGATCAAGCATTCAGATGCAGCAGATCTTTGGATCTATATTAAAGATTATCCTGAAAATATGGCTGTCATTATTTCTGATAACGGACAGGGTTTTGAATATGAAGAAGTGAAAAAAGGAATGGGAATAAAAAATATAGAATCCCGTATCAAATCAATGAACGCAACACACAAATGGAAAAAAACTTTTTTAAATAAAGGAAGTCGTTTAATCATAAAAATTCCAAAATATCATGAGTTCCCAAATCAAACTAGCACTGATTGATGATGAACAGCTGATCCTCGAAGGGGTAAAAATGTTGCTGTCTAATGAAAAAAATATATCGGTATGCCTTACCGCAGATAACGGGCCCGATTTTATAGATGACCTCGGAAAACTTTCAAAAGATGAATTTCCTGATATTGCTCTTGTAGATGTTCAGATGAAACCTATGAACGGTTTTGAACTGGTAGAAATCCTGAAGGAAAAATATCCTGACCTCAAAATCATTATCCTTTCATCTCATTATAAAACCTCTATCTTAGGATATATGGTCAAGCTGGGAGTATCGGCATTTCTTCCCAAAAATTCAAATAAAAAAACATTTATTGATGCCATCACGATGGTTGATAAAAATGGAGTTTTCTTTACGGCAGAAGACCATCAGATGCTTTTTACTTATATGAATGGTTCTGCAAAGAAAAATTCTCTTTTTGAAACAGAAGATGAGCTGTCTGAAAGAGAAAAGGATGTAGTAAAACTGATCTGTCAGGAGTTTACCAATAATGAAATAGGAGAAAAGCTCTTTATCAGCCCCAGAACCGTAGAAAGCCACAGGCAGCGTATTTTGGAGAAGATAGGAGCCAAAAATACTGTAGGAATAGTGATTTATGCTATTATTAACAATATTTATTCCCTTGAAAAAATGTAATCTGATTCCGTAGAAATACGGAATTTTTTATTTGGTACTTTTCACTCTACCTAACCTTGTTTTTCTTCTGTTATTTTGGAATGTCTCTTTTAGGGATTTTATTCAAAAAAACACAAACAAGATCTGTAATAAAAAATTAAAGTAAAAACATGAATGGCAGTAGAGTGATTTCCGTCGGGATTTTCTTTGACGGTACAGGAAATAATGGAGTAAATATTCTTTCACCGGATAAACCGCTGAACAACAATGAGAGTTATTATGGTACTTTCACCAATATCTATAAATTATACAGCTTATTTATTGGTGATGAAAAAATATATATCGAAGGAATTGGAACCGTAACGGGCAGTGAAGATAATAATTTTGCTATGGCAACATGTGCAAATCCACCCTATGGCAACGGATATTCTTCTGATGATAAACTTCAGAAAGCAGGAGATTTTGCACAGCAGATTATCCATGATCAGACAATAGAATACCATTTTTATATATATGGATTCGGGAGAGGAGGAATGCTGGCAAGAACTTTTTGTAATCAGCTTTTAACTCATTATTCTCTGGGAAACTGCAGAATAAAATTTTTAGGAGCTTTTGATACCGTAGAATCCAAACCTTTCAATACTTATAATCTGAATATCCCTGCTCAGGTAGAGAATGCTCTGCATATTTGCGCAGTAAATGAGAGCCGCTTTTTCTTTCCACTTACCGGTTTTTTTGAGAACTCAAAAATAATGGAAGATCAGAAATCAGAAAATGTGTCTTCCGTTTGGAAAGAAATCTTTGTGCCGGGTGATCACGCCGATATCGGAGGAGGATATCTTGAAGGTCCGCAGTCTGTTTATATTTCTACAGACTTCATTCATATTGATGATCTGCATCATTATGTTTCAGATATCAGGAATGAAAAAACCAATGCTGAAGGCAATAAAATCTGGGATGCTCTGCTTTCCGGATATAAAATTGAGACTGCCAATGGTCTTTCACAGGCATATGTGTGCCGGGATAAGGTATACAATGACCTTTCAAAAGTATATGGGAAATTGATGCTGGAAGAAACCAATGCTAAAGTATCCGTTTTCAGTACAGAAAACGATGCCTATTTTGGAACAGATTATAATAAGCATCCCTTTCTCAGTCGTTTTTATATCAAGATAAAAGAATATATAAAAGATCTTTCTGTGGGTAAAAAGCCAATCTATGATTTCGGAAAATTTGCAGACTACACCCATATTTCAGCAAATTTCGGGTTATATAGTAACAGCTTTTTGAAAAGATCCCAGCGGGAAATTACTATTGAATTGATTAATAACGGATTAAATGTTTCCAGCTGTACTTCCGTTGATCAAACCAGCCGGACAAGGCTTTCCGCTGAGCTTCATCTGCCAGAAGACAGTTTTGTTGCAGATTTTCTGTATGGGACCAGTGTTCCCAATAATGATGTCTGGGATCGTTCTATTTTAAAAACACCGGCAGCCATTACATTAAATGAAATTAAGAATTAGTGCCAACGCTTCTCAGTTTTAAATTTAGGTTAGGGGGACATCATGTTAGATGTTCCCTTTTTTATAAGTTAATGATTATCAGTGAGTACAATTACTGAATTTTAAATTTGGTATTTTATACGGTATTTTTTGGATGTTAAATCTCGTTACTTTGAATTGTTCATTTCGCGAAGCTTCAAAATATAATAGGAACAAAGGCGTATTCTGAAAAGCCTAATATCAAAAGAGTAAGAACACCAAAGATTAAAACAATGGAAAAGACACTCATTCAAAGAGCAGGTACTAGAATATTCTCAATTAACTTTGATTTTACCTCAGGGGAACAGAACGAAATTTTACAATATCTGCAGGCAAATGCTTATAGATTAATGGGATACAAAGGGGCAACGGGTACGAACCAGATTACTTCAGGAGTGCCGGCTTGGTTTGCTATTGATTATAGCAATATGTTTGGCATGGTGGATATTGATTATGAACCGGAATATAAAGTATATGTTTTCAATAAATCAATGATTGCTCCCAATACGACAATTCAAATGCAGGCATTATCACAGGAAATACCTTTAGGAACAGCTGTAAGTTTCCATCCAAATGGCTCATTTTCTATTAGGGGGACAGCCCCCGAAGGAGTAATTACGGTAAGAAATGAAAGACCTTTGGGTACTCCAGATCTCACAATAGGACTTGCAGCAAGAGTAGATGGACAATTTTTACCCTTTTGTGCATTTACTTCTAATGCCCAGGGACAGGTGAGTGTGGAGCCTAATGAAAATATAGTTTTATTTGCTGCTCAAACAAATATGAGAGAAGGTACTGTTACAAGTAATGCACTAGCACCAGGATGTGAATTTATGTTCAGTGATAAAAATACAGATTATGATTTACAAATGATTCAGGGAACATATGGTATTACAAATGCACCAGGAGGAGCTTTCGTGGACAAAGTATCTTCAGGACAATCTTTGAGAGAGCTTCTCAATAGATAAAATAATTTTATATCAATCACCAAAAACAAAATAATTATGAAAGTTTCAGAATGGCTTAAAAAAGCAAATAAACTTCTAGATACTTGTGAATATCAAATCAGTATTAAAAATGGGAGTAAACCCATTACAATGTCAGAAGCTAAGACTTTGAATGAATTGCAAGTTGCAATAGGGTCCAACCACGGGATCAAACAGGTAAAATATAAAGAAGCTGAAGCAACCCTTGTAGAAATGATTGCTATGGTAGAAGCAGGGCAGAAAACCCCACCGCTTACTCCGGGATAAGACCTTATAAAATCAATTCATATCCAAAAGAAAGCTGCCCGTTTTGGATAGCTTTTTTTATTTCTGGGCTATTCATTTCTTTTTCCGTATTTTTGCACCCGAAAATTCATTATTCATTACTAATTATCAATTAAAATGCTTTCGGTTCAAAGTTTAGGATTACATCATTCAGGAAATTATTTATTTCAAAATGTCAATTTTACCATCAAAAAAGATGATAAAGTTGGCCTCGTAGGAAAAAATGGAGCGGGAAAATCCACTTTATTGAAAATGCTGTCCAAAGAAATTAATTTCTACGAAGGAGAAGTGGTCACTGAAGGAAGTGTTACCATTGGTTTCCTGAAACAGGATCTTGATTTTGTAAAAGGAAGAACTGTTTGGAACGAAACAATGCAGGCTTTCGAGCAGATTAATGCCTGGAAAAATGAGCTTGAAGAAGTGAATCACCAAATGGCTGTCAGAACAGATTACGAAAGTGATTCCTATACGGATTTGATTAATAAAATGACCGAGCTGAATGACCTTTTAATGAACCACGATGCCTACAATCTTGAAGGTGATATGGAAAAAGTGTTATTTGGTTTAGGATTTAAAGCAGATGATTTCCAAAAGGTTACTGATGAGTTTTCAGGAGGATGGAGAATGAGAATCGAACTGGCAAAATTACTTCTTCAAAAGAATGATATTATGCTTCTCGATGAGCCTACCAACCACCTGGATATGGAATCTATCATCTGGCTTGAAAACTTCCTGAGAGATTATCCGGGAGCTATTGTTCTTGTAAGTCACGATAAGCAGTTTATGACCGCTGTTTGTAACCGTACTTTTGATATTAATAATAAAAAAGTTGACGACTATAAAGCCAACTATACCAAATATCTTGTCATGAGAGAAGATCGCCGTGAAAAGCTGATTCAGGCTAAAAAGAATCAGGATGCGGAGATCAAACAGATGGAAGACAATATTAATAAGTTCCGTGCAAGTGCTACAAAAGCATCTTTTGCGCAGTCTCTTATTAAGAAATTAGATAAAATAGAACGTATCGAAGTTGATAATGAAGACGTTTCAAAATTCAATATCCGTTTCGTACAGTCTATGGTTCCGGGGAAAGTGATCTTCGAAGCAATGAATCTTGGAAAATCTTATGGACAGAAACAGATCTTTGATGATGTAGATTTCATCGTTCAGAGAGGAGACAGAATTGCTCTGTTAGGACAAAACGGACAGGGAAAAACAACTTTGGCTAAAATTCTGGCAGGAGATATCAAAGATTATTCAGGAGCATGGAATCTTGGGCATAACGTTAATATCGGATACTTCGCACAGAATCAGGAAGAGGTTTTAACTCCTAATAAAACGGTTCTTGAAGAAGCAGAGGATGCAGCAACGGAAGAAACAAGACCTAGAGTAAGAGATTTACTAGGATCTTTCCTTTTCCAGGGAGATGCTGTTTCAAAGAAAACAAAAGTACTTTCCGGAGGGGAGAGAAACCGTCTGGCACTTTGTAAACTGTTACTTCGTCCTTTCAACACGTTGATCATGGATGAACCTACCAACCACCTGGATATTCAGTCTAAGGAAATTATCAAGCTTGCACTGCAGAATTTTGAAGGGACTTTAATTGTGATCTCGCACGACAGGGAATTCCTTCAGGGACTTTGTGATAAGATCTATGAATTCCGTGACGGGAAAATGAAAGAATTCCTTGGAGATATCAATGAATATCTTGAATACAGACAAAAGGAAACGATCAGAGAGATTTCTGCAGAAAAAGCCAAACTTCATCAGGAAGTAAAGGTAGAACCTAAGAAAGTGGAAGAAAAACCGGCTGTTAGCACCCCATCTTCAAATATCGTTAGTAAAGAGCAGAAAAATATTCAGAATAAAATTAAGAAAGTAGAAGAGAGAATTTCCGAACTCGAAACAAAAATAGAGGAAATGGAAGCTTCTTTTGCCAAAGAAAATCCTTCAGATGAAACCTTAGAAAAATACAATAAAACTAAGGAAGACCTGGATACAGCTCTACAGGAGTGGGAATATCTTGGTACACAGCTTGATTAAAAAAATAGAAATGCTTCATAAACTAAAAATTATGAAGCATTTTTTTTGTAACAAAATACTTTTCATTTCTACCTATTATCAATAAGTCATAAGTAATTTAATAAAAGTTTAAGGAAACAATTGAATTATTTTCATAATTTTGAACCATGATTTTTAAAGAAAGCAGAAACCTAAAGAGTTTTATCTCCAAGCTATTGTTTGGAGTATATTTCCTCGCGCTGCTTTCTCAGAGCTTTCACCATCACGATGCTGTAGATTATTTTAAGGTTTTCAATCTTAAAAAAACAGAGAATACGGTGACGAAAGCAGTTACTAAAGAGAAAGCTGGCGACTGTCTGGCCTGCCACTTTTTGGTTACCGGACATACATTAGCTCCTGAAGAATTCAGCTTTACTGTTGAGCATTACAGCCATGAGGTAAAACAAATCATCGCCATTCAGGAGAAAATCTGGTCACAGACCAAATTCAATTTCCAGCTTCGGGGACCTCCCACAATTTCATAATTCATAGATTCTATAGGGTTTAAAGTTTAATACTTTAAGTTCAATGTTTAATGCTTAAAAATTTAAAGTTTTAGGTTTAAAGTTTTAAGTTGTTGGAAAACAACTGATAGTTTGTAATTAATATTAAATAATGTCCAGTTACTAATTTCTAACCTCTAACTTCTCATCATTAATACATTTTACAATTAAATTAACCCTTCCCACAAATTTTAACGAAAATGTACCCTATTGAAAAGGGTACGCAATCAATCTATTTACAATGAAATTGATATATTGCCTGCTGCTGATCTTTTGCGGATCAGTATTTATAAGTGCACAAAAAACCTATACTGTTGAAGGAACCGTTCAGGATTTTCATGATAAAACCATGTTGGAAAATGCTGTGATTAAAATCGGAAACCTTACAGCTAAAACAAACAAGAAAGGTCAATTTTCTTTTGACAAAATTCCTGCAGGAAAGTATACACTCATTGCACAACATCCTGATTGCAATGATTATACTGAAAATATAGGAGTTGATCAGAATGTTCAGCTGGTTATTACACTGGAACATCACGTCAAAGACATCGAAACTGTTACAGTTCACGGAAGTCACAAGAACAATGGAAGCATGGTTGTGAAAACTATTGATAAATCAATGATTTCAAGAAATGTTACCGAAAACCTAGGGAATTTATTAACCAATATTTCTGGTGTTAACGTTCTGAAAACGGGGAACAATATTGCAAAACCTATTATTCATGGGCTTTATGGAAGTAGAGTTTCCATTCTGAATGATGGAGTAAAACTTGCCGAACAGGAATGGGGAGTAGAACATGCTCCCAATGTAGATGTTAATAATTTTGAACATATTGATGTAATAAAAGGAGCATCTGCTTTGAAATATGGAAGTGGAGCCATAGGTGGAGTTGTTGTTTTACAGCCTCAGATCTTGCCTAAAAAAGATACCATCATGGGAAATGTTTCTCTTTCCGGGATCTCTAACGGAAGAGGGGCTGACCTTAATGTAAAACTTGCAAAAACCTGGGAAAATGGCTGGGCAATAAAAACCAATGGGAGCTATAAAAAACTGGGAGATCTTGAAGCGCCGGATTATGGCTTGATGAATACAGGGCTTGAAAGTTCCGGATTTAATTTTGGAGTTCAGAAGATGACATTTGAAAAAGGGTTCTCTTTTGATTATTATCTGACAAAAAGCACTGTTGGAATACTTAGAAGCTCTCATGTTGGAAATTCAGAAGATCTGCGTAATGCTCTTACTGAATCAGAGCCAATTTACCAAAGAGATTTTAGTTATGATATTGATAATCCTAAACAGGAAATTGAACATCATATTGCCAAAGTATCAGCTTACAAAAGGTTTGAAAATTTCGGAAAAATAACGGCTACTTATAGTTTTCAGTACAATCATAGAAAAGAATATGATATCAGACGTACGGAACAGCTTAGTAAAAAACCGGCATTGGATCTTGAGCTGATAACCAATGATCTGAACGTGAATCACCTGATAGAAAGAGGAAAATGGAATCTTGAAACAGGAATTAATGCAGGATATCAAAACAACTATTCCAATACTCAGACGGAGGCAAGACGCCTTGTTCCAAACTATGACAGATATTATGCAGGAATTTATTCTGTACTAAAATATAAAATTACTCCTCAATTGGATTTTGAATTGGGAGGCCGATACGATTATGATCATTATGATGTAACAAAATGGTATGATCTGAGCGATTGGAATAAACAATATGCTGCAGATTATTCAGACTTTGTTGTAAGAATTAACCAAAACAGAATTCTTACAAAGCCATCTTTAAGTTATAATAATATTTCAGTGAACGGAGGAATTGTCTATCATCCATCTGAATATTTTGATTTGAAATTCAATTATGCAAGAGTTTCAAGATCTCCGAATGTTGCAGAACTTTTTGCAGACGGACTTCACCATTCAGCAGCCATTATTGAAAGAGGAGATATGAGAATGAAAAGTGAAACAGGACATCAGTTTAATTTAGTGGCAGATGTAAAAGCAAATGTCTTGAAAGGATTAAACATTTCGGTAAACCCTTACTTCTTTTATACTCAGAATTTTATCAATCAGATTCCTACAGGATATCAGAATACACAGTGGGGAGGAGCTTTTGTAGTGTATAACTATCAGCAGATCAATGCAAGAATGTATGGGCTAGATATTGATGCCCAGCTTAAAATTACAGATAATCTGACTTATAAAGGAAGCGGATCTTATGTTTATGGCCAGGATACAACTCACAATGTCCCGCTTATTCTCATGATGCCTCCGAATTTTAATAATTCACTGGAATTCAATAAAAAAGAATGGAAAGGTTTTTATTTTACAGTAAGTAATAATACTTATTTAAAGCAAACAAGATTTCCAACTTATAACGTTCCAATCAGATTATTTGATTCCGACGGAAATGCTTACAACCAGGAAGTAGATATTTCTACACCTCCAAACGGATATTCGCTTTGGAACATTCAGACAGGGGTAAATCTGTCTAAAAATTTCGGAATTGATTTTTCAGTTCGAAATGTATTTGATAAGTCTTACAGAGATTACCTGAACAGACTTCGTTTCTTTTCCAACGAAATGGGAAGAAACTTTATTTTAACTTTTAAATATCAATTTTAATTACTTAAAATCAAAAAAATGAAAAATATTTTTAAAAATACAACACTTGTCTTAGGACTTTTATTCTTAGCTGTTTCTTTAAGCTTAACTTCCTGCAACAGAAGTGATGATGAAGCAGATGATCTTCCTCAGGAAGAACTTTCAGATGTTCTCTTAAAAGTTACAGATGTTGCTACAGGAACTCCCGTTGTATATGACTACCAGGTGAATAGTACAACCAATCCTAATGTTAAATTAATAAATGGCCATACTTATAATGTAGAAGTTATTTTTAAGAATGGTGACGAAGATGCTACTCAGGAAATTAAAGATGCAAAAGACGAACATTTCTTGGTGTATAACTTTCCCAACTCTGATATCACTTTAACCCGTACAGACGATGCCAGCTCTACAAGAGGTGATGGTAGCCGTGTTGGATTAAAAACAAAATGGGTGGTAAATACTGCCGTAAAAAATACATCTGTACCTAGTCAGCTGGTTCTTACATTATTCCATGAGCCTGTAACCGTTTCTGAAGCTTCTGCTGTAAGTGGAAATGGAGTGATTTACGGAACTCATACAGGAGGTGAAACTGATGCACAGGCCAACTATAATATTATTAATTAATATACCTTTAATCTTGTTTGAACCACCGGAATTCTCCGGTGGTTTTTTATTTAACAATATTTGGCGTTATAAGTTGATTTTAAATGGGTGATTTTCATAAAAAATTCATATTTTTGCAACCTAAAATTTTAATCAATAATGAAGGTTACCGCACAAAACCATGATGACGTAAGTGCATTGCTTACAGTAACATTGGAAAAATCTGACTACAAAGAAAAAGTAGAGAAGCAGTTGATTAATTATGCTAAAAATGCGCAAGTTCCTGGATTCAGAAAAGGGAAAGTGCCTTTGAGTATGGTTAAAAAACAATATGAAGCAGGTATTGCATTCGAAGAAATCAACAGACAAGTTTCTGATGCTTTAAACAACTATGTTAATGAAAACAAATTAAGATTAGTTGGTCAGCCTGTTCCTCAGCCAGTAAACGAATTAGATTACAATGCTGATCAATTAGAAGTTGCTTTCGAAGTTGGATATGAGCCTGAATTCACTATAGATTTAGCTAAGTATGAAGCTCCTCACTACAAAGTAGAAGCTTCTGACAAAGAAATCAGCAAGAGTATTGAAAACATGCAGAAGCGTTTCGCTGAGCAGGTTCCTCAAGATAAAATCACTAAAGATTCTTACATTGCTTTAGAAGTTTCTCAGGTTGTGGAAGAAGATGCTGAAGGAGAGCACCACCACCACCCAAAAAACCTTACCATTACTGCTGAAAACAAAGAAGCTTTCAAATTGGTAAAAGGTTTGAAAATGGAAGGTTCTGTAAAAGTAACGAAAGAAACTCTTGCAGGTGACGAAGAATTAGCTAAAGAATTAGGATTCAGCAAAGAAGAAGTTGAGCACTTACACCACAATGAATTAGAAGTAAAAGTAAAAGACTTCTATACATTAAATTTAGCTGAACTTAACCAGGACTTATTCGACAAAGTATACGGAGAAGGAAACATTAAGACTGAAGAGGAGCTTAAAGATAAAGTGAAAACTGAATTAGACGAGTACTTCCAGCAAAATGCTGATGTTCACTTTGTGAATAAAGTATTAGAGCAGGTAACTGATAAAGAAGAAGTAAAACTTCCTGAGACGTTCCTTGTGAAGTGGTTATTATTCTCTAACCAGAACATCCAGTCTGAAGCACAGGCTCAGGAAATTCTTGAAGCTGAGAAAAACCAATTGAGATATCAGATCATCGAAGGTAAATTGATGACTGAAAACGAAATCAACCTTGACTATGCTGATGTATTGGCTCAGGCTGAGCAGTTAGTTAAAAATCAATTGGCAATCTATGGAATTCACCACCTTGGTGATGAAGAAATCCAAAAATATGCTGTTGAAATGTTGAAAGACCAGGAGCAGGTAAGACAAATTTCTTCTGAAGTAGCTATGGCTAAATTGAAAGATGTAATTCTTGAAAAAGCGAGCAAAAAAGAAACTAAAATTTCTCACGACGAATTTTTAGAAGAACTTAAGAAATAATTATACTCAGATATAAATATTTGAAAACCGTCAATTTTTTTGACGGTTTTTTTGTTATAAATCTATGTATAGGAATTACACCAAATGTACCATGAAAGCTTATTGGTGAGATGATCTTTCTTGTTTTTGTTTCATGTGTTCTTATTGATCATTCATCAACGCTCATGTATTATTTATTTCTGCTCCGGTATGTATGTCCGCCAATATTCCTATATTTACCCTTTAAACTTTATTATAAATATGAAAAAGATCATCATTCCATTTTTCTGTGCTGTACTTTTTTCAGTACCGGCAGCGGCTCAGAAGAAAGGGGCTGCATCTGCTAAAACAGAAGCTGTAAAATCCAAACTTACCTCTAAAGAAGTTGTTGACAACTATTTCAAAGCATTAGGAGGAAAAGATAAATTGGAAGCTATAAAATCTACCATTACTGATAACACGGTTTCTGTGCAGGGAATGGAAATTCAAATGACGACTAAAAAATTAGGAAATAAATTCAAGTCTGTACAATCGCTGATGGGGAAAGAAATGATTCAGCTTTTTGACGGTGAGAAAGGGTACTTTGATCAGATGGGAAATAAAACAGATATTCCTGCTGATAAGATTGCTGAGCTGAAAAAAGGAAAGCCAATTGATGCTTTAGCTTTTGATGCTTCTAATTTTCCAAACGTATCCACAGAAAAATTAGACGGAAAAGATTATAATGTATTGTCTTCAGATAAAGGAAAATTTTATTTCGATGCTGGAACAGGACTTTTGTATAAAACCAATGCAGGAGAAGGAAATGCTACTATCAAAAGCTATATGACCGTAGATGGAATACAGTTCCCTGCCGAAGTAGATGCTGAAGGTGGAGGTCAGAAAATGACAATTAAAACGACCAAAATTGTGATCAACTCCGGAGTTACGGATGCTGATTTTAAATAGAAAATTACTTTTTAAGATATTAAAACCGGGTATTGCCCGGTTTTTTTAATATATAAATAAATTTAACTCAAATTTAACTATAAAATAGAATCTGTAATTTCCTCACATTGTGAATAAATGGTAGTTTTAAGCTGTAAATAAAATCAAATACCATGAAAAAAGTCTTATCTTCATTTGCGGCCATCTTTTTGATGTCGGCAAATGCCTTTGGACAGAATATTCCAGTGGATCCTTCTGTACGAATTGGTACCCTTTCCAACGGAATGAAGTACTACATCAAAAAAAACACCTTACCGGAAAAAAAAGTAGATTTCCGTTTGGCAATCAATGCCGGATCTATTCTTGAAGATGAAAATCAAAGGGGATTGGCTCACTTTATGGAGCACATGAACTTCAACGGAACCAAAAATTTTCCAGATAATAAATTAGTAGACTTTTTACAGTCCATCGGCGTAAAGTTTGGTCAGCACCTTAATGCTTATACCAGCTTTGACGAAACGGTTTATATGCTTCCTGTTCCATTGGATAAACCAGGAAATCTGGATGCCGGACTGAAAGTAATGGAGGACTGGGCTTTTAATGCAACCCTTTCTGATGAACAGATCAATAAAGAAAGAGGAGTGGTATTGGAAGAGCTGAGATTAGGTCTTGGAGCAGATAAAAGAATGATGGATAAATATCTTCCGAAGTTTTTATATAAATCTCAGTATGCAGAAAGACTTCCAATCGGTAAAAAAGAAGTATTGGAAAACTTCAAGCCTGATGTTATCCGAAAATTCCACCAGGATTGGTACAGACCGGATTTGATGGCAATTGTAGTAGTAGGAGATATCAACGTGGATGAAATTGAAAAAAAGATCAAGGATAATTTCAGTAAATATAAAAACCCTTCAAAACCGAGAGAAAGAAAATCTTTTGATCTTCCGAATCATAAAGAAACACTGGTAGCGATTGAAACAGATCCTGATGCTACCAATTCTATGGTACAGTTTATCATGAAAGATGCTGATGCCTACAAGCCGGATGTAACAGTAGAGCAGTACAATCAGAGTCTTGTGGAAAACCTTTCAACAACTATGCTGAACAACAGATTGAGAGAACTGATCAACTCTACAAATCCACCTTTTACTTTCGGATCAGTATATCATGGAGGAACCTATGCAAGAAGCAAGGAAGCTTTCCAGGGATTTGCCATGGTGAAAGAAGGAAACCAGCTGAATGCGTTAAAAGTTTTATTGGAAGAGGTTGAAAGAGCAAAAAGATTCGGATTTACACAGTCTGAACTTGACAGAGCGAAATCTCAGGTGCTTTCCAACCTTGAAAGATCTTATAATAACAAAGATAAAACAGAAAGTGACATGCTTGTAGATGAGTATGTAAGAAACTTCCTGGAGCAGGAACCAATGCCTGGAATTGCATGGGAATATGAAGATACCAAGTCTTTCCTGCCATCTGTTACCCTTGCGCAGACCAACGAAATCATCAAGAAAATGGTGAAAGATGACAGCAGGGTCATTGTAATCACAGGGCCTAAGAAAGATAATGTAGCTATGCCTACAGAAGCCATGGTTATGAATACATTCGAAGCTGTAAAAATGGCTGATCTAAAACCGTATGAAGAAAAGGCTACTATCAAAAATTTAGTAAAACCTTTCAAATCTGAAGGGAAAATTGCTAAAACAGAAACGGATGCCAAGTTGGGAACAACAACGTGGACATTAAGCAACGGTGCTAAAGTGACTTTCAAGAAAACTGACTTTAAAGATGACGAAATTGTATTTACTGCAAGAAGCTTAGGAGGAAGTTCTCTTATTCCGGATGTTGATTACAATAAGACACAGTTTGCATTCTCTGCATTAACAGAAGCAGGAGTGGGTGGATTCTCTAAAGCAGACCTTACTAATTATCTTGCAGGTAAACAGGTGAATGTAAATCCAATGGTAACCTCTCTTTTTGAAGGTGTTTCCGGAAGAACAAGCCAAAAAGATTTAGGAACAGCTCTGGAGCTTATGTATGCTTATTTTACAAGCTTAAATTACAATCCGGCTTCCTTCAATGCATATAAAGAAAAACAGTCTGCAATGCTGAATAACCTGTTGTCTAATCCTCAGGCTTATTTCTCTAATGAGCATGCAAAATTTATGAATCAGAAGAACCCTAGATTTATTGGGGTGTTCCCAATGGAAAAAGACTGGGCGAATACAGACTATAAAAAAGCATACGATATTTATAAAGATAAATTTGCCAATGCCGGAAACTTCCAGTTCTATTTCGTAGGAAATATTGACGAAACGAAGTTTAAAAATGAAGTCCTTCAGTATATTGCAAGCCTGCCATCATCAGGAAAAGCTACAATGTTCAAAGATACCGGATACAGAACAATCACCGGAGATTATACAAAAGTGTATAAAAAAGGAAAAGATCCTAAGAGTATGGTATCTATCTCGTATAGTGGAGAAGCACCTTACAACGAAAAAGAAGCTTTAGCATTATCTGCTCTTGGAGAAGTCGCTACCATAAAAGTTATCGAGAAATTGAGAGAAGACGAAAGCGGTATCTACGGTGGAGGCGCAAGAGGAGGAATGAACAGAATTCCTTATGGTACTTACAGCTTTGGAATTAACTTTCCTTGTGGTCCGGAAAATGCAGATAAACTGACCAAGAGTGCTATTACTGAGCTTCAGAAGCTGATTGATAACGGCCCTGAGCAGAAAGATCTGGATAAGTATAAAGAAGGAGAATACAATGATAATAAAACAGAACTTAAAGACAATATGTTCTGGATGAATGCTATTGCTAAAAACCAATTAGACGGAAGTGATAAATATGACATCCTGAATTACCAGGAAAAAGTAAAGGCACTTACCGTAAAAGATCTTCAGGATGTTGCTAAAAAATACCTTACAAAAGGTAGAATTGTAGCGACTTTGATGCCGGAAGACGGTTGGGAAAAAGCTAAAAAAGATGAAACTAAAAAAGCAGAAGTAACTGCTGTAAAAGTAGGAGCAGCTAACTAGCCGTACTTTTTTATCTACAATAAGAAAACCGCAGAGAAATCTGCGGTTTTTGTTATTTTATTCAAATCCTGATTGGTTAAGAACCATATTCTTTTTTCCATTCCTCAGCGGCTTCACTTAGAACGTTGTAGAACTCTTCTCCGTATTTTCTTGTCAATGGCGTCTTTAAAAACTTATAGACAGGAACCTGAAGTTCTTTTCCAAGCGTACACGCATCGCTGCATACATTCCATTCATGATAATTCAAAGCAGTGAATGCAGAATATTCTGTAACACGAATAGGGTACAGGTGGCAGGAAATTGGTTTCTGCCAGTCTACAGCACCATCTTCATAGGCTTTTTCAATACCACATTTGGTAATCCCTTTTTCGTCAAACGTTACATAAGCACATTCGCGGTCCTCCACCATAGGAGTAACATACATTCCGTCGTGCGGATCAGTAGTCCATGTTCCTTGTTCTTCAAGGGCTTTGATGCCTTCCTGAGTAAGATAAGGTTTTATTTTATCAAAAATACTGTCCAATATCTCAAGCTCGTCTTTATCTAACGGAGCCCCTACATCTCCTTCCACACAACATGCACCTTTACATTTCGTAAGGTTGCAAACAAATTCTTCGGAAAAAATTTCCTCAGAAATCAATTTATCGTCTATCTGAATCATAATTTTTTAAAATAAATCAAAAACTGTACCTGCTTTAAAGGTCAGTAAGCTAATAATAATAAGCCATACACTGGCTTCACGCATCCAGTACTTAGGTAAAAACCTCATCATTCTGCTTAAAATAATACTTGAAGGGAACGCCAGAAGCAGCAGATATTCATAGCTCTTATTCATATACAGGATGATGGAAACAAGCTGTGCCATCGAAAACACCAACAGGAAAGTATATTTATACCTGCTTATCGGGCTTTTCTTATTATAGTTTTTAAAATGGTCATATACCGCATAAATAAGCATCAGAACCACAGGAATCAGTGGCAGAAGCTCCGTGTAATCCGTTACGGGTTTCATCTTTCCAAACGGAAAATAATCTATATTCCAGGAAGTGAACTGAAAAAAATACATCACAGAAAAATAACTGAAGGTAATCAGAACAGTTCCCAGCAGGAATCTGAATAGGTTCAAAGTGATTTTGGCAGAGGTAGCAATCACGTGAATGATCACAAAAACAGCCATCGGCCAGGTGGTAGGAAGGAAAATAAAATTCAATGCCACAATAGATCCTACCAATACATACGACTTCTTTCTGATATCTTCATCCGCACTTGTCAGAAGAAGGATAAGAAAGGAGTTTGTAAGCAGCGAAACAGCAATCCCAATATCCAGATTTCCGGGATATAGCCCGAAAATGAAAAAAGTATATAAGAATAATGGAAGATGAGTCTGATAATTAAGGGCAATACTGTGAAAACAAAAATATCCCAAAGCAATTCCCAGAAAAGTTATTCCGGCAACAATAGCTTCATAAGTGTTGAAATTCAGTATGTTAAATATTATGACTACTAAAAGAAGAAAACCAATATAAACAGGTATTGAAAAAATATTGCTTTCTTTTGAAAGTAATTTAAACATTTTTTATAAATTTGTACAAAGTTAATTTAAAAAAGGAAAATAATGACGTCTTTCTTTCTATTCTTAAGTAAAGTTTTCAAATGGACTTTCGGTTTCTTTGATACTTTCGGTAATGTTTTAAACTGGATTTTATTTGCGGTTTGCTGTGTATTATTTACTTATTGGTGCTATGTACTTGTAGTAACACTAGGTGGAGACAAAGACAAAGACTATTATTCTCCAACGGAAGGTAAGAATCCTTACTACGATCCGAATATCTACAAAAAAGAAGGTTAATTAATTGGTTATATAGTAAAAAACCGATCAAACAATAGGGTTTGATCGGTTTTTTTATTACTAACGATTAAAATTTCTTTTTCTTAGTCGTGAATTGGAAGTACCAATACAGGAATATTTGAACTTTTTGTGATTCCTTTCGTTAAACTTCCCACGAATACATCATAAATTCCGCTTCTGCCATGTGATCCCATCACAATATAATCTGCATTTTTTTCCTTTGCATGTTCCAGGATAATATCTTTGGCAAGCCCTTGTTTTAAAAGGTGCTCACAATCAATATCATGAGCGATGATTCTTTGCTCAATTTTATTAAGCTGTACCAGCTCTTCTCTGATTTCATTGGCTTCCACTTCCGGAAAATATTGAAATCCCATATCACCAATGGCAAAGCCGATATCTGATGGCGCTACATGGATAAGGTAAATTCTGCCGTTAAGCTGTTTTGCAAATTTTATGGCACCGTCTACCAATTGGTCTGTCTTGTCCCCAAAATCTACGGGTAATACAATATTTATCATAACCTCTAATTTTGTTACCTAAAGATAGGGAAAATTTGCCAAACTCTGATGTTAAATACTTATAATATTCGGATATCAAGGATTTTTTCCTCTTCGAGATAGGCTTCCAGAATGTCATTTTCTTCTACTTTTCCAACTCCTTTTGGAGTTCCGGTGAAAATAAGGTCACCCACTCTTAATGTAAAATACTGAGAAGCAAAAGCAATAATATCATCAAAATTGAACATCATATCTTTTGTGTTACCATCCTGTACCTTTTCTTTGTTCTTTAATAATGAAAACTGAAGATGATCAAGAGTAAAGCTGTCTTTTTTAAAGAAACTGCTTACCACAGCAGAACCATCAAAACCTTTGGCAAGCTCCCAAGGAAGTCCTTTTGATTTTAGCTCACTCTGAAGGTCTCTGGCTGTGAAATCTATTCCCAGACCTATTTCTTCATAATGCTTGTTTGCTGTTTCTTTCTGAATATATTTTCCTCCCTTGGAAATTTTTAATACCACTTCAAGCTCGTAGTGAATATCATTTGAGAATTCTGGAATATAAAAATCATTTCCCTTTAGAACCGCTGTATCCGGCTTCATAAAAATAACAGGATTCTCAGGAATTTCGTTTCCTAATTCTTTTGCATGCTCACTATAGTTTCTTCCTATGCAGATAATTTTCATAGCTCTTTTTATTTATTTTTTTTGACTTCGTCATTGCAAGAAACGAAGTAATCTTTTATCAGATGGGGTAAAGTGTATTAATTCTTATTGATTAATGGGTGAATTCATTCCCGCAATAATAACATTTGAATTTATGACTCGTCAGAAAAGAAATTCCAAAGAAACTGGTTGCGCTGTCATCTCTGTAAATATGATTAGAACCACATTTTGGACATACAAAATCAAACTCAGGATCTTCAATAGTGTGTTCTACTTCCAGCGAATACTGTTCATTATCCTTATAATCCTGTAATGCTTGTTTGGCTTTTTCCAGATCTTCTTCAAATACCTGAAGCTGTATACCGCCTACGGCCTGCGACAGAAGCCAATCCGATTGGATTAGCTGTTCATTCGCAATGAAGCTGTTGATATCATTTTCAGCCAATATCTGCTTGTCCCTGTTAGCTTCAAGGGCAGTTTCATAAAATTTAAAACGAACGAGATCAGACATATTTAAAATCTGCTTGAGAGTTGAATTTTTGTAAAAACCTTCTTCGTATACAACGGAAAGTCAGCATTCTGAAGCCATCCGAAATATCCTAAATCTTTTTGAAATACAGCTTTCACACCCTGGCCTTTATATTTTCCAAAGTTGAAGACTTCTTCCATTTTTTCGTTATATCCGATAAATCCGGCAAGATCTGCATTCTTATTATGGAATGTAAACTCGCTTAGCGGTGCTATCTCATTCGGAATATCATCATATTTTCCTACTTGTGCATCCAGAACTTCAAAGGTTGCCATTACATCAGCTTCCGCAGAATGGGCATTTTCCAATGTTTTTCCACAGTAAAACTGGTAAGCAGCGCCTAAGTTTCTAGGTTCTTTTTTATGGAAAATAGTCTGTGCATCTACCAATCTGAATTTACTCAGATCAAAATCCATTCCTACTCGTAAAAGTTCTTCAGCCAAAAGCGGAACATCAAATCTGTTGGAGTTAAATCCTCCCAGATCACTTCCGGTAATCATTTCCATAATTTTAGAAGCAATGTCTCTGAAGGTAGGAGCATCCTTAACGTCTTCATCATAAATTCCGTGGATCTCGCTGCTTTCTTTAGGAATAAGCATTTCCGGGTTGACGCGCCATGTTTTGCTTTCTCTGGAGGCATCAGGATTTACTTTTAAGATGCAGATTTCAACAATTCTGTCTTTTCCGATGTTGGTTCCTGTTGTTTCAAGGTCAAAAATACAAAGTGGTTTATGGAGTTTTAAATTCATGTTGATCATTAATAATTTGAAAATGTGTTTTATTTAAAATAAGGTGATAAAAACCTTATGTAAATTCTTTAATTTTTATTTTAACTGTCCCTGAAAAACAAGGGAGACTACTATATAATAAATAACGAGTATTGGGATTCCTACTACCTGGAATATCGCAAGAATGGCAATTCCTCCTACCAGTAATACTACTTTAGGATAGTTGTCTTTCAATTGTTTGGATTTGAACTTCATGGCCATCATTTTAATCGGGCTGATCAGAAGCCATGACGTAAGAAGAGTCAGTAAAATCAGCAATAGTTCATTATCGAACAAAAAGCTAAAAGTTCCGGTTTCTTTAAACGCATAGTAGAGACCAAACAGTAAAACAGTATTGGTAGGCGTATTCAATCCTTTGAAATAATAACGCTGCTCTTCATCAAGATTGAAGATGGCAAGTCTCAGGCAGGAAAATACCGTAACAATCAATCCGAGATATTTGATTTCAAACGGAAAGTGAATTCCAAGAAGCTCAGCACCAAAGGGTTCAAGAGCTTTATACATCGTAAGTCCCGGAATTACTCCAAAGCTTACCATATCGGCAAGAGAATCCAGCTGAAGTCCCAGATTGGAATTTGATTTTAATGCTCTCGCTACAAAGCCGTCGAAAAAATCGAAAATCGAAGAGAGAATAAGGCAGATTGCTGTAGTCTGATAATCTCCTAAAATTAGATGTATTGCTCCTATGCAGCCTGCAAATAAGTTAGCCAGGGTTAAGGCATTGGCCAGATTATTCTTTATAAAATTCATAAACACAAAATTACAGTTTTTAAAAATTCTAACTCAAAATAATCTGCACTAAAAAATGCATTAAAGTGATTTTGATGTAAATTTGCTCCATGAAATTTTTAAAAGGATTGAGAAAACAGGAAGTTCTGGTATTGGTTTACAGGATTTTTTTAGCCTATGTTTTTTATCAGATTGCCAGACTTTTATTCTGGTATTTTAATAAAGATCTGATTAAAGTTGACTCTGTTTCAGAATATATAAAGCTGGCCTTCCATGGTACAGCTTTCGATACCACTGCTATTTTATACGTCAATGCATTATTTATACTCCTTAGTTTATTGCCTTTGGTGATCAATACAAAAAAGATTTTTCAGAAAATTCTTTTCTGGCTGTACTTTATCACCAACGGAATTGCGTATGCCATGAATTTCGGGGATTTTATTTACTATAAATTTTCACAAGCAAGACTTACTTCTGCAGTATTTCAGGTAGCTGAGCATGAATCCAATGTTTCCCAAACGATGATGATTTCCGTAGGAGAGCATCCTTTTGTACTGGTTTGGTTTATTGTTTTAATGGGATTGTGGGTTTTCCTTTACAAAAGAGTAAAAATAGAAGATAGTAAACCTGTGAAACTGCTTCCTTATTTTATTACGTCCATTATTACTTTGTGTATCACTGCTGTTTTGGTTGTAGGAGGAATCAGAGGAGATTTTAAACACAGTACCAGACCTATTAATATGGTGGATGCTACCCGTTTTGTAACGAATCCATTGCAGGGAAATATGGTGCTCAACAGTACATTCTCCTTTTTCAGGACTTTAAATACCAATAATTTTAAGGAAGTTCATTTCGTAGATCAAAAATATATTGAAGAAAATGTACAGCCTTATAAAGTATATGACAGAAAAGTTGAAAACCGTCCCAATATTGTTATTTTCATTGTAGAGTCTTTCGGGAGAGAATATTCCGGAGCTTTTAATAAAGATAAAAATATTAAAGATTACGTTTCTTACACTCCGTTTATAGATAGCCTTGCTGGCCAGAGTCTTATTTTTCCCAATACTTTTGCGAATGGAAGACAGTCAATTCACGGGATGAGCAGCGTGTTGGCCGGAATTCCGAGTCTTACTGACGCCTTTACCGGATCGCCTTATTCCAACCAGAAAATTCAGTCTATTGTATCTGTTTGTAACGATCTGGGATATGATACTTCTTTTTATCATGGAGCACCAAATGGTTCTATGGGATTCCTTGGATTTGGAAATATTTTAGGATTTAAACACTATTTCGGAAAAACAGAATACAATCATGATGAAGACTTCGATGGAATGTGGGCGATATGGGATGAGCCTTTTCTTCAGTATTTTGCTAAAAATGTCGGGAAGAAACAACCTTTCATGACTACGGTGTTCACTGCTTCATCACATCATCCTTTTAAAATACCTGAAAAATATAACGGTAAATTTAAAAAAGGGAAAGTTGAAATACATGAGCCGATGCAGTATACGGATTATGCGATCAAACAATATTTTGAAACCGCAAAAAAACAGCCCTGGTATAACAATACGATCTTTGTTTTCACCGGAGATCATACCAATCAGGTGTATTATCCTGAATACGAAAGAGCGATGAACCGTTATGCAGTTCCATTGATTTTCTATTCGCCGAATCCTGAATATCAGCTAAAAGGAGTGAGCCAGGAAATAGCACAGCAGGCAGACATCTATCCTACATTGGCGGATCTTATAGGATACAACAAACCAATCAGAAGCTGGGGCAGAAGTTTGGTAAGTGATAAGAAATATCCTTTTATAATCGTAAATTCAGATGGAAGTACAGATCAGTTCATGATTGGAAACTATATTTATCGTTTTGACGGAAAAGAAATCATCGGAGTATATGCTCAATCTGATCTGAGCCTTGAAAAAAACCTTCTAAATGAGGTTAAAAACCCTGAAGTTGAAGCTGGAAAGAAAACGGCAAAAGCCTGGTATCAGGATTATATGGATAGGGTGATTAACAGAAAGCTCAATTAAAACAAAAAGTATAAGAGGTGAATCAGCTTTTTATTTTTATACACCTCTTTATGCTTTGTATAACAAAAGTTTTTGTTCGTTGAAAATTAATTTATATTTTTATCAATACGTAGATAAGAATATTGTATAAAAATTAAAACTATAAGAAATATGAAAAAAATATTGCTAACGTTCGCGCTTTCTTTTTGCGGTGTGCTTACATTTGCACAGATAGAAGGTAAGTGGAAAACAATAGATGATGAAACAAAACAGGCAAAATCTATTGTTGAAGTGTACAAAAAATCAGACGGTAAATACTATGGGAAAGTTTCCCAATTGTTGATAAAGCCTGCTGATCCTAACTGTACAGCTTGTAAGGATGACAGAAAAGGAAAACCAATTGTAGGGTTAGAGATCATCAGAGGATTGAAAAAAGACGGTGATGAGTTCACAGGAGGAACAATTACTGATCCTAAAACAGGAAAAACTTATAAATGTACCATTACAAGAAGTGGTGATAAACTGAACGTAAGAGGTTACTTAGGATTATCTTTATTAGGAAGAACCCAGGTTTGGGAGAAAGCTAATTAATTTAAGTTTAAATAGAATTTTAGATGACATTTCAGAAATGAGATGTCATTTTTTGTATGCAAAAGAATTACTTGGAATTTCTTCATAGCTTTAGATAAACGGCAAATAACTGTATAATCACGAAGAAAAACCGTTTTAAATAAAATTAATATTAAAGTTTTCCATTCAAATGAGAAGCCTTTTTATGATGTGTATAATAAAAAAACACTATTTTTGTAGTCTAAATTTTTCGAATAAATATGGCAGAATATACTTTTCGTGAGGTAATTGCACAGGCAATGAGCGAGGAAATGCGTAAAGACGAATCCATCTTTTTAATGGGGGAGGAAGTTGCAGAATACAATGGTGCTTATAAAGCTTCAAAAGGAATGCTTGATGAGTTTGGTCCTAAAAGAGTAATTGATACTCCAATTGCAGAACTTGGTTTTACAGGAATTGCTGTGGGGGCTGCGATGAATGGTAACAGACCAATTGTAGAGTATATGACATTCAATTTCTCATTGGTAGGAATTGATCAGATTATCAATAATGCTGCAAAAATCCGTCAGATGAGTGGTGGGCAATGGAACTGTCCGATTGTTTTCCGTGGACCTACGGCTTCTGCAGGACAATTAGGAGCTACCCATTCTCAGGCTTTTGAAAACTGGTTTGCAAACATTCCCGGCCTTAAAGTAGTGGTTCCTTCAAATCCTTACGATGCGAAGGGGTTGTTAAAAACTGCAATTCAGGATAATGACCCGGTTATTTTCATGGAATCTGAGCAGATGTATGGAGATAAAATGGAAATTCCTGAAGAAGAATACTACTTACCATTAGGAAAAGCAGATATCAAGAGAGAAGGTACAGACGTTACTTTGGTTTCTTTTGGTAAAATCATGAAGCTGGCTTTACAGGCTGCTGAAGATATGGCTAAAGAAGGAATCTCTGTAGAGGTTATTGACCTTAGAACAGTTCGTCCTCTTGATTTTGATACTATTCTGGCATCAGTGAAGAAAACAAATAGATTGGTTATTTTAGAAGAAGCTTGGCCATTTGCTTCTATATCTTCTGAAATTACTTATATGGTACAGCAAAAAGCATTTGATTATTTAGATGCTCCTATCAAGAGAATTACTACTCCTGATGCACCTGCACCATACTCTGCAGCATTATTTGCAGAATGGTTCCCTAAGCTTGAAAAAGTAAAAGAGGAAATTAAAAAAGCGATGTACGTAAAATAGTTATAGAGAAAAACTTCCGAAAGGAAGTTTTTTCATTTATTATATTCATGAAGAAAAATTCTTGACGTCATAAAATTAGTATAAATTTGCGCCTTTAAAATAAATTAAGCTGATATGGCAGAAGTTACAGAAGATGGCTACCACTTCGACATAAAGAAACTTTCCTTTATTGGAGTTTTAGTGTCTCTAGGAATTGTTTTTGGAGATATTGGTACCTCTCCGCTTTACGTAATGAAAGCAATTGTGAATGCAAGATTCCAAGGGAGTAATATGCCTTTCAATGAATACATAGAGGGTGCTCTTTCATGTATTATTTGGACGCTTACCCTGCAGACCACAATAAAATATGTAATCATTGCTTTAAGAGCAGATAACAAAGGTGAAGGAGGTATTCTTGCTTTGTTTTCACTAGTAAAAAACCTTAAGAAAGGATGGTTGTATCTCATTGCTATAGTAGGAGCAGCCGCCCTTATTGCAGACGGAGTAATTACACCATCGCTTACCGTAATGTCGGCCATTGAAGGGCTTGAAATTTATAACCCTCACACCCCGGTTGTACCTATCACTATTGGAATTCTGATTGTAATTTTTGTAGTACAACAGTTTGGGACCAGCTTTATCGGGAAGTTTTTTGGCCCTGTAATGGTTGTCTGGTTCCTGGTATTAGGTGGTTTGGGAGTAATGCATTTGAGCGAAAATTTTGAGATCTTAAGATCTTTCAATCCTTACTATGCTTACAAACTTATTGTCAACTCACCAAGTGCAATTGTTATTTTAGGTGCTGTTTTCCTTTGTACAACAGGAGCAGAAGCGCTTTATTCAGACTTGGGACACTGCGGTGCAAAAAATATCAGAGTAAGCTGGGGATTTGTTAAAGTGATGCTTATCCTAAACTATCTTGGGCAGGGAGCATGGCTTTTGACTAATTACAACAAACCTGGATTTTCTGTGGTAAACCCGTTCTTTGGAATTATGGAAGAATGGATGATCATCCCGGGAGTAATTTTAGCAACAGCCGCAGCAATTATTGCCAGCCAGGCATTGATTACAGGTTCTTTCACCATATTCTCAGAAGCAATGTCTCTTAACTTATGGCCGAATCAAAAAATTGATTATCCTTCCGGAGTTAAAGGACAGATGTATATTCCAAGAATCAATTGGGGACTTCTTATTCTGTGTATTATTGTCGTTCTGCATTTCAGGGAATCCGGAAAAATGGAAGCCGCTTATGGACTTTCCATTACAGTTACCATGTTGATGACAACAATCCTGCTGGTATTCTGGCTACTGAAACAAAGAGTAAGCAAAATATTGATTTTATTTTTCGCGTTTGTTTATATGGCTATTGAACTAGGTTTCTTCAGTGCCAATATTATCAAATTCCTGGAAGGAGGTTGGATCACAGTTGTTTTGGCTGGTTCTATCGGACTTTCTATGTATGCATGGTATAACGGACGATTGATTAAAACAAGATTTATCCAGTTTGTGAAAATAGAAAAATATGTGTCTATCCTTAAAGACATGAAACTGGATGAAACCATTCCGAAATATGCTACAAACCTGGCTTATCTGAGCAGAGCAAAAAGAAACGATGAAGTAGAATCAAAAATCATCTATTCCATCATCAAAAAACAACCGAAAAGAGCAGACCATTATTTTATCCTGAGTATTGTAAACCAGGAAGATCCATATACTTTTAAATATACAGTAGACGAAATCCTTCCGGGAACAGTATATAAAATCAACTTCCTCTTAGGATTTAAAGTAGACCGAAGAATCAATGATTACTTCAATATGGTCCTTAAAGATTTAATGGCTGATGGAACCATTCCTTCAAGAAGCAGCCATCCTTCTTTAAGATCTCATGAGATACCGCCGGATCTTAAATATGTGATCATAGATAACACCTATATCAACGATATCCTTTTAACTGTTAAACAAAAGATTATTCTTAACATTTATAACTTTGTGAAGTATATCGGAAGTGATGACTTTAAGGCTTGGGGAGTATCTTCTCACAACGTTGAAGTTGAATCTGCACCAATCACAGAATTAACAGTCTATGATAATAAGATAGAGCAGTCCGGATATTTCCGCCACAACTCTTAACCCACTAGTATTAACCATAATATCTATTTAAATAAAATTCAATAAATTTGTAGATAATTTTTTTAATGGATACAGTACAAAAAGAAAAAAATATAGCTTTGATCAAGGATGTTTTAAGAAACTACTTATTAGAAAAAGGGTTCAGAAACACACCTGAAAGATATACAATATTGGAAGAAATTTATAATATGGATCATCACTTCAACGTTGATGATCTGTATCTTCTGATGATGCAGAAAAAATATCATGTTTCCAAAGCCACGATTTACAACACTATTGAAATTTTCCTTGATGCAGGCTTGATCCGTAAGCATCAGTTCGGAGAAAAGACATTGACCTCTTCATCTTATGAGAAGTCTTATTTTGACAAGCAGCATGACCACCTGGTGATCTACAAAAAAGACTCTGACAAAGAGATTGAAGAAATTATTGAATTCTGCGACCCAAGAATCCAAGGAATCAAAGAAGCCATCGAAGAAGCGTTTGGCGTAAGAATTGATTCTCATTCGCTATATTTTTATGGCACTAAGAATGACTAATTAATGAGAATAATCCTTTTTCTGCTAATCTTTATTTCTACGCTAAACTTTGCGCAGGATAAAACACCCGTGAAGAGAGATCCGTATTTGCAGAATCCTTCAACAGGTCAGCCTAAACAGATGAGGCCTGAAGATAAAGTAAAGATCATCCACGCAGACGAAATTAAGAAAGACCCTGAAAAATACGACGGGAATCAATATTTTACCGGTCATGTTCAGATTGAACATCAGGGCTCCATTCTTACTGCTGATGAAGTCGTCCTGTACAATGAAGAGAATTTTGTAAAAGCAATAGGCAATACAAGACTTCAAAATACTGATGGCTCTGTAATCACAGCAGGAGAAATGGAATATGATGCCAATACCCAGAAAGGTGTTGCCAGAAAAAATGTGGTCTTAACTGACCCCAAACAAACAATAAAAACAGATATTCTGTATTATGACAGACTGGCTAATCAGGCTTATTTTAATACAGGAGGAACCATCTCTGATGGGCAGAATGTAACCTACGCCAAAGTAGGAACTTACTTCCTCAATACACGAGTGGTAGACCTTACCGGGAATGTGAAAATAGAAACGCCTCAGTATATCATTGAAGGGCCCAATATCAAGCAGAACCAAAATACAAAAATTGCAGATTTTAACGGTCCTACAACCATTACCAGCAAAACCAATCCCCGAAACAGAATCTATACGGAGAGAGGAACCTATAAAATGGATTCCAAGGAGGCTTATCTAACTAAAAACTCCAGAATCTTTTATAATGAGAAAATCCTTACCGGCGATGATATGTACTACAATCAGATTTCAGGGTTTGGTAAAGCAACCGGAAATGTAACTCTTGATGATCCAAACGAAAGAAGATATATAAAAGGAGGCTACGGGGAAATTTTTGAGAAAAAAGACTCTGCAATGATGACGAAAAACCCCTATGCAGTAAAAGTAATGGAAAAAGACTCCATTTATTTTGCAGCAGAAAAAATCATCTCTTATCAAAGACCGGATTCACTGGATATCAAAGTTAAGAAAAGCTACTTAAGAGCCTTTAAAAAAGCCCGTATTTATAAATCCAATGCACAGGGAAGAGCAGATTCCATTGCCTTCAACGAAACAGACGGAGTTATGCATATGTACACCAGCCCAATTTTGTGGAGTGGTGAAAAACAGGTTACCGGTGATAAAGTAGAAGCTTACTTTAATACCAAAACAGAAGATATAGACTCATTAAAAGTAATCGGTAATGCCTTTGCCATCAGTAAAGTAGATTCACTTACTCTCAAAGATGAATTCAATCAGGTGAAAGGAAAATTCATGACGGTTTACTATGAGAAAAATGATATTAAAGAAGCTAGAGTAGTTGGAAATGCTCAATCTATTGTCTATGTAGATGATACCGATCAGGAAACCAAAAAACCGGAAAGAATAGGTATTACCCTTTCTACCTGCGGAATTATCGGAGCATTATTTGAAGAAAGAGCCCTGCAGATTATTTCATGCAGTATTGGAGCAAATTCAGATACCTATCCGATGAGTAAAATAGAACCGGCACGAAGGAAGTTTCCCGATTTTAACTGGAATACCAAAGACCGGATCCGGAAATGGCAGGATATTCTTGTAGATACTCCGAATAACGAAGAAATACAATATACAGCCGATAGCGAACTCTTTGATAAAGCCCAAAAAGCTATAGATGACGAAAAAGCAAAAGAAGAAGCTAAAAAGCCTAAACGAGTAAGAAAATAATAACTAATATTTTCAAAAAAAAATAAATCACCATTCTTTCAATCAAAGATGGTGATTTATTTTTTATATAATCGGCTCTTTTTTTTAAAATAATTGTAAATATTGGTATTTTTTTCGCAATCGTCGAGTCTCTACCTGATACTTAATTTCCTTTAAAATCAGGATTTTTTACTCCGATTTGTCAATTAACATTTTTTTTTTATTTCCGTTATCATTTCAATTATAATATTTTATAAATTTAGAATACCAACAATGATAAAAAAAATAGAAAATGAAAATCAACTATTCCCTGTTGGCTCTTATATTTTGTCTTATAAGGGTTAGCGCACAGGTTGGGATTTCGAAAGTTCCTAATTTTCAACCAGACAGCAGAGCACTTCTGCACGTAAAACAGGACAACAATGCGGCACGAATGCCGAGATCCAACACAGCAGCAGTCCTGCCGGCATCGGCTGCCGGTACCACCGGAAACGGTACCCAAAGTTCCATTATTTTCAACAGAGAAACCGGAAGCATTGTACAGAATGACGGTACCACATGGAAAATTTCAGATCCTATCGTAACGACCATGAAGAATAACAAAATGGCGCGTTTCATACGATCAGGTACGGTTACAACCAGCTGTGGAACGTGCGGACTCGCATGCGCACTTACGGTCAGAACCTGTACAGCGGCTAACGTCAATTTCACAACAGCTATCCCGAGCTTTAATGAGATTGCTACGGACGTTTCACTGGATGCTGCCACCAGCAATGTAATTAATATTAATACCAGAGGACTGTATAAGGTTTCATTTAAAAGTGGAGCGCTGGATATCAGTACACCGCTGTGTATCGGGGTGATTATCAACCTAAGATCGAAACTGGATCTTGAGATAAGTACGGTGTCAGATCCAACCTGGAGACCTATTAATAACACCACCAGCGGTTCCACAGCAGGAGCTCTTTCTGTTACAACCCTTCTTCCGGGTTCTATTGATGTGGGTCAGTCTCTGGCATTTACTTATGTAGGAGCCTTCAATGCAGGAGATAAATTAAGACTGACGATGGGTGGAACCCAGGATATCGGTACAGGGATCTGCACAGGAGCATTAGGCGGAAATAATATGTTTTTTGCCATGTCAAAAACAGGAAATGCGGTTTCTGAAATTATTGTTGAAAAAATAAATATGCAGTAAGATGAAAAAGATAATATTACTTGTTGTGCTTATTTTCCATTACGCTTTAATAGCACAGGTAACCATTGGTAGCGATATTGTTAGCACCCAGAATATATTGAAAGTTCATGACGGTGTGAAAGGGGTCATTCTTCCCTATTCAAATACCCATACAACCTTCCCAAGATATAATGCTTCCGCACCGGATTTATTTGATGATTATGCTAACCTTGTAGGGAGTCTTATTTATAACAAGACTGATGAACAGTATTATAAATATGATGGTTATGCCTGGAATCCTGCCAGACAGATCCAGGGGATTTATCAGCCAAAGGCATCCAGACTGGGAATTTCTTCGGGGATTACCATTCCCTGTATCTCATTTGGAATTGGATTCTGCTTTGCCGGAGGATCACCTGCCTTCCTTGCTGCCGATAACAGAAGCCAGGTTCTTGTTGATAATTTACTGCTTAAGAATGCAAGCAACGTTACCGTTAAAACAGCGGGGATCTACGATGTAGGAGTTGCTCTTGTTTTTACGGGTGGAAGTTTTGGAGCCGTTGCAGGAGTTACTGAATTTAAACTCACATTGCAGGTTAAATACACCCCTGCTTCAGATTGGGAAACCGTAGTGTCAAAGACCAATTATTCCATTGTGTTCATTGTGGATACCCAGGGTAATAAGACATCCAGCTTTGCACAGACTATTTCTCTTCCGGTGGGAGCAGAGCTCAGAGTGGTTCCGGCCATCAGTTCCACTGCCATTTCAGGAGGTGCATTGGCAGCTTACGGAACAGATACAAATTCGGCCAGCTCATATCTTGCGGCACGTTTAATTAAAGCTTACTAATCATGAAAAAATATATTTTCAGCTGTTTGATACTCATGGGCAGTTTATACAGCGCACAGGTAAATTTCACCAATATTCCCAACCCGGATTCCAATGCGAGCGGAAATGATCAGGTGATGATGTACATTACCAATACAAATGAGGCATCCGGCGTCAAAGGTTTTGGTCTTCCTGCGGTAGATACAGAAGCGTTACTTCCCTATACAGGAGGCAGTGCACCGGTAACGGCCATCGAAGAATTAAAAGGAATGCTTCTCTTCGTTAAAAGTACGGGGCAGGTAATGGTTTTTAACGGATTGGTATGGAGTAAGGCTTTTGAAGTGGAGTCTGATAATATTTCTAGATTTCAGCTTAACGCCGTCTCCACTACCACAGGATCTGTATTGCTTCCAATCAATTCTCTGATTGATAAACCTAATTTTCTTGCTGATCCGCTTAAGCTTAAAACCAATGTAGCCACATCCGGAGCCAATCTCAACAGGTTATACATACGCCAGACCGGTTTATACAGAATTAACCTGAACATCACGTTTACAGGACCGGCAGGCTCATTCAGCAGCAGATTAGGAGCAGGACTCTATGTAAATGATGCACAGAGATTCCAGCTGCTTGAAAATACAGTGAATTTTGACGGAACGAACAGAAAGATCAATCTTGATTTCTCGGTTTATGCAGTACAGGGACAGTATATCACATTGGAAGCCGTTTCCGAAGTGGGAGGAACCACTTCTTATACTGTAACCAATAACAGCTTTGTAACTATAGAAAAAGTACTGTAAGAACAGTCAGAACTTTTTAATATTGATAATCCATTACCCTTGATATGGTCAGGGGTAATTTTTTTATTAAAGTCGGATAATTTCTGCATGTGCCGAATCTTTTATAGCTTTGCTGAAATTTTGGAGACAATGGAAATGCAAAAAGATTTTTTTATATATCAGGCTCAAACCACAAAATTTGCTGCAGGTTTTGAAGTTGAAAAAGCAGAAGGAAGCTATATTTACGGTACAGACGGGAAAAGATATCTTGACTTCGTAGCAGGAGTTTCTGCTAATACGCTGGGGCATTCACATCCTAAGATCGTGAATGCAATCAAAGAACAGGCAGATAAATACCTTCATGTAATGGTGTATGGAGAATATGCGCAGGAAAAACCTATAGCGCTATGCAGACTGCTGGCGGAAGCTACTCCGGATCCATTAGAAGTTACCTATCTTGTAAACAGCGGTGCTGAGGCTATTGATGGAAGCTTGAAGCTGGCAAAACGATATACAGGGAGAGAAGAAATTGTTTCCTTTAAAGACTCGTATCACGGAAATACCCATGGTGCTTTGAGTGTTTCAGGAAATGAAACTCATAAAAGAGAATTCCGTCCCTTATTACCGATGGTTTCTTTCATTGAATTTAATAATGAGAAAGATTTCGATAAGATTACTGAGAAAACAGCATGTGTCATCCTTGAAACCATTCAGGGAGCCGCTGGATTTCTGGTTCCTGATAATGACTATCTGATCAAACTGAAGAGAAGATGTGAAGACGTAGGTGCTCTTTTGATTTTAGATGAAATTCAACCCGGATTTGGAAGAACAGGAAAATTGTTCTCTTTTGAACACTTTGGAATCGTTCCTGATATCCTGGTGATGGGGAAAGGAATGGGGGGAGGAGTTCCTGTAGGAGCTTTTATGAGTTCCAGAGAAATTATGGAAAGCTTATCACATTCACCAAAGCTTGGGCATATTACTACTTTTGGCGGAAACCCATTGATTGCAGCAGCAAGTTACGCTACTTTAAAGGAAGTGCTGGATAGCGGGCTTATGAATGAAGTGGAAAAAAAAGAAAAATTGTTCAGAGAACTTTTAGTTCATCCTAAAATTAAAAATATTAATGGTAAAGGCTTAATGCTTGCCGTGAATCTCGGAACTCCAGAATATACACTGGAAGTGGCCAAAAAATGTATGGAAAAGGGACTTGTTGTTTTCTGGCAGCTGTACAGAAATGAATACCTGAGAATCTCACCACCTCTTACATTATCTGAAAATGAAATCAGAGAAGGATGTCAGATTATTCTTGATATACTGAACGAAAATTAAAGATAAAATCTCTCCGGAAAGGAGAGATTTTTTTATGCTTTACATGACAATTTTAGCCAGTAAAAATTAATGGAATAAGGATTTAAATCCTGTGATAAATATCATACTGATTCTTTAAAAAAGTAATTGTTTTTTTGCGTAATAAAAAAATTAATTTATATATTGCGGGACGATAAAACAAAGATTATATGGCGAAACATAAAGTCCATTACGAATTTCCAATGCACTGTTTATCAGAGATTTTATATGAATATCTGGCGACTGCAGAAGGATTGTCTGAATGGTTTGCGGATGAGGTAACAGAGAAAGGCGATGATTTCTTTTTTAGCTGGGGTGGAGGCCCTGCTGAGAAGGCTACTTTGATCAGATATAAGCCTGAAGGTTTCGTGCGTTTCAGATGGGAAGAAGATGAAGGAACAAAAAATTTCTTTGAAATGACTATCACAATTGATGATATTACAGAAGATCTGGCTTTAAATATTACAGATTTCTGTGAAGAAGGTGATGAAGAGGAAAATGCAATGTATTGGGAAAATCTTATTGAGAACCTGAGAATAAAACTGGGTGCGGCATAATACCGGGCTATATTAAATGATAAAACTGATGAACGATTTATCGTTCATTATTTTTTTGTAAATAAATCACATCAAAAATTGGAAAATCAATATTTTACATCAGACGAGTTAAATGTAAAGAACAGAGCCTTCCTTTGGGGCGACTCAGTGAAAGTTTCTTTCTTTGTAAGAAATGGTGGATTGATCATGGACGAAGAATGCTATTTTTTCCTGATGGCTTCCATGAGAAAGATGAGAATGAATATTCCTCTGACTTACACCCTGGAATTTTTCCAGACACTTTTTCAAAAAGAAATTATTGAAAGTAAAGGAGTAAAGAACGGAATTATCAATTTCCAGGTGTTCAGGAATAATGACGGCGTAACATTGGCAAAATCTTCTGTTTCCTATTTTTACGAAATTTCAGAAATGACAGATATACTGGCAGTTCATGAAAGACCTTTAGAATTGGATCTGATTAAAGAAATTAACGTTAATAACAACCTTCTGAGCAATATCAGAGTTCACTGTCCGGAAAATATCTACGGAGCGATCTATGCTCAGGAAAATGACCTTGATGACGTTATTCTTCTGAATCCAAATAAAAGAATAGCACGTACTACTGCCGGAAATCTTCTTTTTTTAGAAGGTGACATTATCAAAGTGCCAAAGCAGACTGAAGGAGCTTACATTTCTCCTTTGATGGAAAATTTTGTTACTTTTTTACATAAAAATAACCTTGCTGATATTCAGGAACACGAGATTATTGCATTCGAATCTCAGAAAGCTGAAGAGATTTTAATGATTTCTGAAGAGAAAGGTATATTTTCTGTAGGTAAGATAAGAAATAAGACTTTTGAAAACTCCCGTTTCTCAGAATTGGTAGAAAGCTGGAAGAAAAGTTTTAATGAATAAAAATTGACAAACCCGGTAAACAACAAAGTTCCAGAAGTCCTTTACCGGGTTTTATTCTGATTAAATCAGAAATTGTTTTTTTATTTAGTATTCGTTGATGATTTCAACAAATTTCTGTGCAATTTCTTTTTGCCCTTTTTCACTCGTTATATAATTTCTGTTTTCAGAATTATTGATGAATCCAAGTTCTACCAATACGGCAGGTGCTTTCGTTTCTCTTAAAATATGAAGATTACTCTCCGATATTTTACGGGCATTGAATTTCTTGTAAATTTTTCCGGCTAATTCCTTTGAAACATCAGAATTCTGAGTATACACTTCAAATCCGTTATCAGATCTCTCTTTTTCAGGAGACGTATTGACATGGAGTGAAATAACCATTTCAGGATTAAGTTTATTGATCTGATCTGTTCTTTCGGAAAGAGTAGGATAGCTGTCAGAATCCCTTGTCAGAACGATTTCATATTTATTCTGGCTTTCATTGATCTTCTGGATTTCCTTAGCAACACTTAATGAGATATTTTTTTCACGAATTTCACCATGTGTAGCCCCAAAATCATTTCCACCATGGCCGGCATCTATGACAATGTATTTTTTGTTAATTGGGCTAAATGATAAAAATGCGGTAGAAAATATTGATAAAGCAAGTAATGTAATACCTTTCATATCAGTGATTTTAGTTTTTCAAAGAACGGAAAAACTTTCTTTAAAATTGGTTAAAGGAATCTTAAAGTTTGTTAATTGTCTGATTACCATGAAAATGGTACTTAATTCAGCGAAATATCTTCAGGTGAATTGGCCCAAAGAAGAAATTCTCCCCCAAGGTTCTGCATAATCGATTTCCAAAGACTTTGGTCATTGGGCAGCGTATAGTCAAGGTTATAAACATCCACTACCGTCCACATTTTTCTTTGAACTTCGGTATCAAGCTGGCCTGGCGACCATCCGGAATAGCCTGAGAATATTTTGATGTGCTCAATATCCAGTTCGCTGCTCAAAATAGCATTTATAATACGTTCGATATCTTCTGTAAGATAATATTCATCTGCGATGTCTGTATAGATTTCAGTAACTCTTTTACCTTTTACAATAAAAAACACTTTGTCGTTTTCCACCGGACCTCCATCATACACCTCAATTTTAAAGTCAAAAAAATCTTTGAACTTGCTGCTCATCTGGCTGTTCTTTTTATTCAGTATCAAACCAAATGCACCACTTTCATTATGTTCAACAACCAACACTACCGATCTTGAAAAAATATCGCCGGAAATGTCAGGTGTCGAGATTAATATTTTACCTTTGTATGAGTGATTCATACTCAAATTTAATAAAAAATATTTATGGAAAACCTGCACGACAAAAGAAAAGTGTACGATAAATCCCAACTTATTGAAAGTGAGATAAAACAAAATCCAATCGAGCAGTTTAGAGACTGGTTTTTGGAGGCCAGTGAGAGCCCGATGATCTCAGAATCCAATGCTATGGCTGTTTCCACAGTAGAGGAAGATGGATGTCCGAGAACAAGAATGGTCCTTCTTAAAGCATATACCCATGAAGGGTTTATTTTCTATACCAACTATGACAGCCGAAAAGGAAAAGCAATAGAAAGCAATCATAAAGCATGTCTGCATTTCTTCTGGCCTAATCTTGAAAGACAGATCATCATCAAAGCAGATCTTGAAAAACTGGCAGAAAACTTAAGTGATGGTTATTTCCATTCAAGGCCGAAAGGAAGCCAGCTGGGAGCTGTAGTTTCTCCGCAGAGTCAGGTGATTCCCAACAGAGAGTTTTTGGAAGGAAAATTAAAAGAGCTGGAAAAGGAATATGAAAATACCGAAGTTCCAAGACCTTCCAATTGGGGTGGATATTTGGCAAGACCTTATGAGATTGAATTCTGGCAGGGCAGACCCAACCGTCTTCACGACAGAATTATTTATCAGCTGAAAGATCTGGATTGGAAAATTTCAAGACTGGCACCGTAATGAGAGTTTAGAAGCCAGATGTTAATAATTTTTTTTAATGATACTGACATCCTGAAAATATACACTTAGTAATATCAAATAGAAGCGGGCTTTAGCCCGCTTATTTATTTGTATCAATAATTAGCCAACTTAATAATTCTTAATCGCTTAAAATTGCTTAATGGTTCAATTTCTTTTATTATTGAATACAAAAAAAGGCCGTTTCTAAGAAACAGCCCTTGAATTTTTTAATCTGAATGATTATTTTTTCTTAGCACCTGAAACTGCATTTGATAAATCAGCTCCAGCTTTAAATTTAGCAACTTTTTTAGCAGCGATCTTGATCGGTTTTTTAGTTGCAGGGTTAATCCCTTGTCTAGCAGCTCTCTCAGCTACTGAGAAAGTACCGAAACCTACTAAAGATACTTTTCCATCTTTTTTCTTTAAAGTAGTAGTTACGTTACCAATGAAAGATTCTAAAGCAGCCTTTGCTGCAACTTTAGTGATACCTGCATCTTTAGCGATTGCGTCGATTAATTCAGACTTGTTCATAATTTTTAATATTAAAGTTAGTTCGTAATTATAGCAAATATAATACTATTTTCTAATTGTGCAATTTTTTTATTAAAACTTGTAAAATTTTTTTGCTTTTTGGTGAAATTGGTTAAAATATGATAATTCAACTTTTCACAGAAAATCTACGTTACGCGTTACTAAAATCATGCCAAATGCTTATGCTTATTGACTTTAGCAAAAATTTAATATTGTTTCTTGTATTTATTAAATCCTAAATTAAGTGTAAACATTTAATTTTTTTAACCATATGATTATTAAATTTATAAGTAATCCTCAGAATCCTTGTATTTTATAAAATTAAACCCTTGTGTTTGTGGGAGTTTTTAAATGATACTAAAGACCTGTTTTATTAATTTTTATTAATAAATTTGCACCATGCTAATAGAAGTTTTCAAGTCAAAGATTCATAGGGTGAGAGTAACTGCCTCTGACCTTAATTATATAGGAAGTATAACAATAGATGAAGATCTTATTGAAGCTGCCGGTCTGGTAGTAGGAGAAAGGGTCTATATTGTGAATGTGAACAACGGAGAACGTTTTGATACGTACGTTATCAAAGGAAAAAGAAAATCCGGAGAAGTATGTCTGAATGGGCCTGCAGCAAGAAAAGTACAAAAAGATGATATTATCATCGTTATTGCTTATGCGCAGATGACCCCGGAAGAGGCTAAAGACTTTCAGCCGAAGATTGTTTTCCCGGATGAAAAAACAAACCTTCTTACCTAGGACATGGAGAAAACATTAAAAAGTCCGGTAAAATCAATATTAACAATAGTAATATCGCTTGCTTTTGCAGGCTTTTTTTTATGGCTTGCCTTAAGAGGGCTTGATTTTAAAGTCATTCAGAAGTCACTGGCGAAAGCGAATTACCTATGGGTGCTGTTTGCATCTGTATTTGGCCTTCTTGCTTATTGGTTTAGGGCAATTCGTTGGAATCTGATGCTTGAACCCATGGGATACAAAATTTCAAATTCAAATTCCCTTTGGTCAATATCATTTGGATATCTGATGAACCTTACCATTCCGAGAAGTGGCGAAGTGGCAAGAGCTACGGCTCTGTATGGAGTGGAAAAAGTACCTGTAGACAAATCTTTTGGAACGATCATTTTGGAACGAGTGGTGGATCTTATCTGTATGCTCGGTTTTTTAGGATTGACTTTATTGTTTAAATATGATGCAATTCTGTCATTCTACAAAAATTCCGGAATAAATATGAATCCTAACAAGATTTTACTGGTCCTTTCAATTCTGATTGTAGGAACAGTTTTATTTTTTGTATTCAAGAAGAAACTTTCAGGAATTCCGTTTTTAGGAAAAATTGTCAACTTTATTGATGGAATTTTTCAGGGATTAACTTCCATCTTTAAACTAAAAGAAAAAGGAAAATTTATCCTTTATACATTAGGAATCTGGATTTGTTATTATTTAGCTGCCTACCTGGTTTGTTTTGCCCTTCCTGAAACATCCGCATTTACTTTTGCAGACGGTTTCTTTATTATTGTAGTAGGAACATTGGGAATGATTATTCCTGCCAGTGGAGGTATTGGAGCTTATAACCTTGCCATGAAGTATGGTTTTATGGCTCTTTTTATATCAGTAGGAAAAAGTGCTGACTTCGGGGGTGAAATGGGATTGACCTATTCCTTTATTTCTTTACCGCTGCAGATTGTTATTATGCTGGTGATGGGACTGATTTCTATTCCTATGCTGGCCAAAGCAAGAAATGCTGCCGTTTCGGATAAGGGGTTTGAAAATTAATTTAATATTCTTTTTAACAATACAAGGTTCAATTTTTTAATTGAACCTTTTTTTATGGCGATTTGTGACTTAAATAGCTTTAGTTGGGCTTTGTAGATCATTTTTTCCTAAATAAATTTGGTCAATTCATAAATCACTTCTATCTTAATGCGGAAAATAATCATAATATAAAACACTATGGCAATTAATCTACAGAAAGGACAAAAAATCGATATAGGATTGACGAAAATGACGATTGGATTAGGTTGGGATCCCAATGAAGGAACCGGCTACGATTTTGACCTGGATGCTTCTGCAATCATGATTGATTCTGACAGAAAATTAGTAAGCGAAGAATATTTTGTTTTTTACAATAACCTGAATTCTCCGGACGGAGCACTTACCCATACAGGTGATGATCCCAATGGTAAAAACAGTGATGGTGACGATGATGAAGCAATCGTAATAGATCTTGATAAAGTAGATTCAAGAGTGGAAGAAATTCTTTTCGTAGTAACCATAGAAGATTTTGAAAGAAGAAGACAGAATTTCGGACAGGTAAGAAATTCTTATATCAGAGTTGTTGATAATCATTCAAACCAGGAAATTGCAAAATATGAGCTGGACGAAGATTTCTCCATTGAAACCGGTGTAGAGTTCGGAAGGCTGTACAAAAGAAACGGAAGCTGGAAGTTTGAAGCCTCTGGGATAGGATACAGAGCAGATCTTGGCTTTTTCCTGGAGAAATACTATAAAGGACAGATCATCAAATAAAAACACCCAAATACACAAAAACGATAACTATGGCAATTAATTTACAGAAAGGACAAACGATAGATTTAAGAAAGAATGACCGCGGAGAAAGCGTTTATGATCTTTCAAAAGTAACCATTGGTTTAGGATGGGATGTGAGAAAACAAGGTGGAGGATTCTTTGGAAAACTGTTCAGTAAAGAAGCCGAATATGACCTTGATGCAGTGGCTTTCCTCTTAGATGGCAACGGCAAAGTAGCAAATCTTGGAAGAACCGTACAGACCAATGACGGAAGACAGATGGGGCTTTATCAGGGAGATGTTGTTTTCTTCAATTCTATGCAGCATCCAAGCGGAAATGTATGGCTTACAGGAGATAACAGAACCGGAGCGGGAGATGGCGATGATGAGCAGATCATTGTAAAACTGGATCAGCTGGATCAGAGTTATCAGAAAATTGTATTCCTTGTTACCATTTATCAGGGAAAAACGAATAATCAGCACTTTGGAATGATCGAAAATGCATTTATCCGGGCGGTAGATGCTACAGGAAAAGAAATTACAAAATACAGCCTTTCCGGAGATTCTAGTATGAACGGAATGTGTGCAATGGTTTTTGCAGAAGCATACCGTCATAATGGAGACTGGAAATTCCGTGCTGTAGGTGAGCCGCATCATACAGATAACTTTATAGATATTCTGAAACAGCAGTACGCTTATTCCAATTAGATTCTTAATTTTTATCAAACCAAATAAAAGCCGGCTTGGAAGTCTTCGACTTCCTCCGCCGGCTTCAGAATTAATATTTGTCATAATGAGCAGGAGATTATTAGCTTATTTTTTATTAGATACTTCAGGTTCTATGAACGGGGAGCCTATTCAGGCTCTGAATAACGGATTCAACGGATTGATCAGTATGCTTCGTGCAGATCCGCAGGCGATGGACAGCCTGCATCTAAGCGTCATTACCTTCGATAGAGAAGTTAAAAATATTATTCCTTTAACAGATCTGGCCAGTTTTTATCCCATGGAAATTACCTGCCCGGACAGTGGCCCAACCCATACGGGAGCTGCTCTGGAAATGGTTTCAGGATTGGTGCAGAAAGAAGTTGTAAAAGAATCTGCCGAAGCAAAAGGAGACTGGCAGCCACTACTTTTTATATTTACGGATGGGAAACCTTCAGATATCCAGAAGTACAGACAGATGATTCCTATGATCAGAGCACTGGAGTTTGGTGCCATCGTAGGTTGTGCAGCCGGTCCGAAAGCTGATGAACAGTTTTTGAAAGAACTGACAGATCATGTAGTAAAGCTTGATACTACAGATGCTATTACCCTTTCTTCCTTTTTCAAATGGGTGAGTTCTTCCATTACACAGGGAGGACAGTCGCAGAATACGGGAGAAAATATCACATTACCTCCGCCACCATCGGAGCTTACTATTATTATTTAAAAAATTGTCTTTACAACATGAGAAGACTGCCTATTTATTTTTTAGTGGACATCTCCGAATCTATGGTTGGAGAACCTATTGAGCAGGTACAGGAAGGTATCGCTAATATCATCAGGGACTTAAAAAAAGATCCGTATTCACTGGAAACCGTTTATATTTCCGTTGTTGGTTTTGCAGGAGAAGCCGAAGTGATTACTCCATTGCAGGATATTATCAGCTTTTATCCTCCTAAAATTCCAATCGGGAGCGGAACCTCACTTTCCCAGGGTTTGATCAAAGTAATGGATTGTATTGACAGGGATATTGTGAAAACCACCTATGAAAGAAAAGGTGACTGGAAACCTATCGTTTTCCTGTTTACTGATGGTGTTCCCACTGATGATGCCACCAAAGCCATTGAGAGGTGGAATAACAAGTACAGCGGGAAATCCAATACAATTGCCGTATCTATAGGTGAAAATACAAACTATAAACTGCTCGGTTCATTAGCCGATAATGTATTGCTGTTTAATAACTCTGATGAGAATTCTTATAAAGAATTTTTCAAATGGGTAACAGATTCTATTAAAACGACCAGCCAAAGCGTAACAGAAGCCAAAAAAGAAGGAATCAACCTTTCTAAGATCGATTCCCATATTCTTGAGAAAGTAGATCCTGAAATGGAACAGAGATTTCCGGATAACAATTTTGTAGTATTGAACGGAAAATGCCAGGAAACTGAAAAGCTTTATCTGATGAAATTTAAAAAAGCATTTGCAGAATCCAGCATACCGGGAATGGCAACAAGATATTACAGACTGGACGGGGCTTATAAAATTGATGAAAAAGCCTACTACAGACTTTCTTCAAATCAGAAAACCTTTCTTAAAATCAATATTGAAGAGCTGGATGGAGGAACTTCATGTCCTCACTGTGCCAATCCCATTGCGTTGGCAACATGTTCGTGTGGCGGAATTCACTGTCTGAGGGGAGAAGGATACAGCAAATGTCCATGGTGTGGAACTTCGGATTACTATGGGTTTTCCGGTGGAGGATTTGATATTAACAGAACTTTGGGTTAATGATGGGTAAATTTTTCCGGAAATCAGCCGGTGAATCTAAACCGAAGACTGTGGAACAAGCTGTTATTTATAAAGAAATAGAAGAATTCAAAGAGGTTCATTGGGTATTGAAGAATGCCAGTGCAAAACAGTTCTATGAATTTCACCTTGACATGGAAGATTTTCCGAACATAAAAATTCAGAATATCAGTGGCCTCGAAGAAACGGAACTTACCTTTGAAAATGATACAATCTCAGGAACTCCGGTTACCAACAATATGTATCATCTGGATGTTCAGTTTTATCATATTCATGATCAGAAGCAGATTGAAACTAAAAAAGTACAGCTCTTTGTAAACGCAGATCCGAAAGACTTGTGGAAAAATATTCCAAGCGATAGAAATGCCGTTTTTTATAAGTCGGAAGAAGATTCATTCAAAGGTTCATTTTCAGACAAAAAAATTGTTGTGGCTTCCAAAAGAGGACGTTCTCACGCCCATGAAGGGAAATTTCGTGAAGATGATTTTGCAGTGAATAACCTTCCCGGAGACTGGAATATTGTTTCTGTTTCAGATGGAGCAGGTTCGGCAGCGGCTGCAAGAGAAGGTTCAAGATTGGCAACAGCAACGATCAGTCAGTTTTTCAATTCGCAGGAGATTTTAAGTGGAATTGAAAGCAGTATTGATGGGATGTATGGTACTGAGGCTTCCATTGGAGAACGCTCAGAAGCAGAGCAAAATATCAAAAATATTTTATCAGAAAGTGTTGCAGAAGTGTATCAGACATTAGAAAAAACGGCGATAGAAAATGCTCTGTCCGTAAGTGATCTGCATGCTACGCTGATTTTTACATTACTTAAAAAGTTTAGTTTCGGGTATGTGATTCTTAGTTTTGGAGTGGGAGACTGCCCGATTAATCTTATCGATCCTGATTTTTCTGAAGTAAAACTTTTAAATCAGATGGATGTGGGTGAGTTTAGCGGAGGTACCCGTTTTATCACCATGAAAGAAATTTTCAACGATCAGATGGATTCCCGTTTCAGAATTACCTGTGTGGATGATTTTTCCTATCTCGTGCTGATGACTGACGGTATTTATGATCCGAAATTCATCACCGAAAATAAACTGGAAGATACAGAAAACTGGAAATTGTTTTTTGAAGACCTGGCCGGAAATAATGATGACCGTACAAAAGTTGATTTTATCAACGATGAAAAAATTCATGAAGAACTTTTAATATGGAGCGATTTCTGGAGCAGAGGAAATCACGATGACCGTACATTGGCAATAATCTATTAACACCATGAAAAAGACCATTAAGGTTGTTTCTGTCCTGGACACAGCCAAATCCTATGAATATGTAGATGAAACCCCTATCCGGGGTGGCATGAAAGATGTTTATTTTTCTCCTGATAAAGACTATGTGGTGGCTTTTTACCGGAATCCGCTGGATGAAGGGCAAAAAGAAAGAATCATGAGAATTGTTTCTACCTATCTGCAGAGTATACAGAATGGTAATGCTTCTGAGTACTTTCTGAATGAAATATTCAGGTGGCCTTACGATATTGTTGAAAGAAATAAACTCACAGGAATTGTGGTTCCTGTTTACCATAATAAATTCTATTTTGCGAAAGGATATATCGGGTCAGAAAATATTCAGGGACAGGATAAAGTGGGAAAGTGGTTTACGGCTCCTATGTTCAGGAATCAGCAGTATCCGTTGAGACTGGATCAGTCGGAGCTGGGAGATTGGCTGAGTTATTTCCAGATTGCAGTCAATATCAGCAGAGGAGTGAAAAAACTGCATCAGATGGGGTTGGCACATTCTGATTTATCTTACAATAATATTCTGGTAGATCCTGTTACAAAATCTGCCTGTATTATCGATATTGACGGTCTGGTTGTTCCTAAACTCTTTCCGCCGGAAGTGATAGGAACTGCAGATTTTATTGCTCCTGAAGTTTTAAAAACAAAACATTTAAGCCTTCAGGATCCGGGAAGACATCTGCCCAATCAAAAAACAGATCTGCATGCCCTTTCTGTTCTGATTTATATGTACCTGCTAAGAAGACATCCGCTGCGTGGGGGAAAAATCTGGGATTTGGATTCTGAAAAAGATGAAATTCTGTCGATGGGAGAAAAAGCTATGTTTGTGGAAGATCCGGCAAATCTATCCAATCATGTAAAAGCTGATCATCTCCGGAAATGGGATGCATTCTGGGGTGATCCTCAAAAGATTCCTTATACCATAACCGGGCCCTATATTTCGGATCTTTTCAGAAAAACCTTTATAGACGGATTGCATGATCCCATCAGGCGTCCCACAGCCAATGAATGGGAAGCTGCTCTATTGAAAACCGTAGATCTGATACAGCCTTGTTATAATTCCGGCTGTACCGAAAAATGGTACGTCTTTGATAATACAAGCAGTCCCAAATGTCCGTTCTGCGGAACGCCACATCAGGGAATCTTACCCGTTTTAGACTTATATTTTAAATTTGATGATGAGGTATGGAAACCTGAAAATCACAGACTGATGGTCTATCATAACCAGTATCTGTTCAGATGGCACGTTTCCAGAAAGGTAATACGCAACGAAAACCTGACGATGCAGGATAAAATGCCTGTAGGATATTTTACCTTTCATCAGGGAAAATGGGTATTGGTGAATCAAGGGTTATCCGGAATGAAAGATGTTACAGAACAGAAAGAAATTCCACCAGGTTCTATGGTTGAACTCACTGATGGTAAAAAAATACTGTTATCTGCAGAAGAGGGTGGAAGGCTCATCTACGTGACGATGGCGAATCACTAAAACTAAACTATAATCAAGACTTGATTCAGGGAGTGTCCTTCTGAATGGAATGAAATGTAGTGAAGAATCTCATATGCTGTTTATGTATGAGATTCTCCCTTCGTCAGAATGACAAAAATCAAATTATTTCATCAAAGGAAACATTCAACGGCTTTAGCCAAAATTTTAAAAAAAATTATTTACTGCCTTTCCGTTTCCATAAAATAGGAATACTCATCTTCCCCTGTAATCTTAAACCCAAGACTTATATAAAGATGCTGTGCCTTGTTGGTTTTTAAAACACTTAATGATACCGTTTTCCCTGCTAATGAAGCTTCCTCCAGAATATCTGACAAAATCTTTTTTCCAAGACCTTTACCTTGTTGGCTGGGATCAATCTGAAGTTGCAGAACCTCAATGTTGGTAAATGTTCGGTCTACTTTTAACAGTCCGACGGGTTGATTGTCTAAAAGAATAATATCAGCTTTTTCAAACTGGTACAGAACTCTTTGCAGGGTGGTATCTCTGTCGGTAGAAAGTCCTGAAGTTTCATAATGAGGATTCATGGTTTTCATTCTCAGATCAAGAAGATAATCGATGTCGTTGTCAGTAGCTTTTCGGTAAATAAGGGAAGTACTCATATTTTTTGGAATTCCAATTTTAGGCTATATCAGCATTAATAAGACTCTAAGATAAGAATTTTTGGATTTTTTTGCATCAATTCTGGATTTCATTTCTATAGATTTCCGGAAGAAAGAATAAGAATGGAGAACAGAATGACTACCGATCAAGAATTTCCTTTGTGACCAAAATTACATAATCGTTGAAGAGCAGAAAATCTTCTGAGCAGATCCTGATACCCGACTGATAATTCTTCAGCATGCTAAAACTCAGTGTAATTTTCGTATTGATGCATATAGCCATAATATGCTGCAGCATTAGGAAACTCGTAAAGCCAAAAAATTCCTAAATATTGATATAATGTTTCAAAATATTCATTCCTTGCTTCCCAGGAATCATGATAAAAGAGAGGCTCAATCTGACTTCTAAAGAACAACGTGATTTCCAGCATATCGTCAGGAGTAATACTGTTGATATCATTTTTGATGGTCTCCAGTATTCTGTCGAAGCTGATTTTATCATTATTCATAGCCTTTCTTCTGTCATTAATATAACCTCTGAATGTCTGGGTATGATACATTCTATGCCGTAGATCCTCATAAAGATTCACTGCCGCCTTTTCACTGTCAAACATATAAAGTGAAGTATCTTTTCCCATAAGTTGATAAAGGTTATTTAAAACTTATTTTCAGTCCCATCTCTTCTTTCATGTAGAGCAGAACCTCAGCATTTCCTCTGGCATCATCTACCGGATTGTGGGTATGTTTGGTTTTACGCAGATGTTTCCATTGGGCAAAAGTATCTTTTTCCACTCCGCAATAAAGATCAGAAAGTCTTCTCGAAGAAAAGCCAAAAGGATTCCGTCCGATAAAATGATGGAAATACCAGCAGATAAACATCCAGTCGAAACCATTATTATCACTGATGAATATCGGTCTGCCTTTAGAGTGTATTTTAATCCAGTTTTCAAAAGCAAGCATTACCTTTTCCGGATCATCAAAATTCATTGTTTCTTCTCTGCTGAAACCGGAAACCGCTAAAGCATCAGGGTTAAATTTTTCAGAAATAGGCTTCAGTTTTCCATAAAAAGTGGTGTCCAGTTCCTCATTCACAAGTACTGCTCCGAAGCAGACCATGGAAAAATCTCCTGGAATTGGGCCGTCTGACTCTATGTCTACCATGATGTAGCTCATTGGAAAATAGTTTTTAGAAAACGAAGATATTGAAATAAGTTGAAGGATGGAAGATGGGAGAGGGAAGCTGGAAGTTATTTTTGGACTGTAAGGAACTTCTGTATTTTTTAATTTTAACTTCTGTTTAAAAAATATTCCTATCAAAAAACTTTATAAGTTCATCGTCTTTCAAAAACTTCCCTCTTCCAGCTCCCATCTTCTCGCTTTATATCAGCTCAAAAAAGCCCCTTTTCCCGATCTTTATTTTGGTTTGAGGGATCAGTTCCATTTCTTCATTAGAGTCCGTTATTTTACTGTTATTGATTTGAATTCCTCCATTCTCAATCAGTCTCCGGATCGCCGATTTGCTGAGGTCACTTTTAAGCTGATGGCAAAGTTCCACAAGAGATACTTTATTTTGGCTGTTCTTCAAAGAACCTATAGAAACAGGCTCATACACTTTCTCTTCAAAATTTTTATTCTGAAACTGATTGATAAAGAATTGTTCCGCATTTTCTGCTGAAGCAACGTCATGGTATTGACTGATGATATTTTTGGCAATGAGTTTTTTAATATTCATCGGATTTTCATTTTCTTTAATTCTGGAAAGGAGTGCTGTTTTTTCTTCCACAGAAAAATTGGTAGCCAGATTGATAAACTCCTCAATCAAAGCATCGGGAATCGACATCGTTTTTCCGAACATTTCATTCGGCCCATCTGTCAGGCCGATAATATTGTTCAGGGATTTGTTCATTTTTTCCTTTCCGTCCAGACCTCTCAGCAATGGCATACACATGACGATCTGTGCAGGCATTCCGTGCACCTCCTGAAGCTGTCTTCCCATGGTACAGTTGAAAAGCTGATCTGTACCACCCATTTCGATGTCACACTCAATTTTTACAGAATCAAACCCCTGAAGAATTGGGTATACAAGTTCATGCATGGCAATAGGAGTGTTTTCTGTAAATCTTTTATTAAAATCATTGCGGTGCATCAATTGAGCAACAGTTACTTTTGATAACAGCTGGATAACCTCTGAAAAGTCAAGCGCATCCAACCAGTCAGAATTAAATACAATCTTTGTCTTCTGAACATCAATGACCTTGGAAAGTTGATTGATATACGTCTGGGCATTATGCTGTACTTCTTCAGCACTTAAGGGTTTTCGGGCTTTATTTTTCCCTGTAGGATCACCAATTCTTGCTGTAAAGCTTCCTACCACTATAATGATCTGATGTCCCAGGTCCTGAAATTGTTTCAGCTTTTTTAGTACTACTGCATGTCCCAGATGCAGATCCGGAGCAGTAGGATCAAACCCCAGCTTGATAGATAGTTTTCTCTTTTCCTCTTTGGCTTGTGTAAGCTTTTCTTCCAGCCCATTTTCAGGCAGAATGATAGCCACATTTTCTTGTAATAAATGGATCATGTTGAATAATTTTAAAATGAAAAAACCCGGACAGGTACTGTCCGGGCTCTATATATACGTTAGATTATTTTATTGAATTACAGATATAGAAAGTCTTCCCGAACGATAGCTCGGAGCATAATATTCACTGAAGAATGGAAGACGTAGTATACTGTTTAAATGTTTCATAATGTTGTCATTGTGCAGGAATTTCCTGAAGATCCAATATTTAAACCATTAAGACGTATTGCAGGGTTATAACAAGATTTGTTTTTAAGAAAAAACTTAACCATCCATCTATCTTAATGGCTTAAAATAATGGTTCAAAACAATTTTACTTGCGGTTTTTGAAGCTAATTTCATGCCATAAATCTCTTAAAAGCAAAATACAGGATAAAGATGTGAAAACTGTTTTTTATTATTTTCTTTGTCAGTTTATAGGTGTTGATTAATAAAGAGTTAATGGCTTGTTTAACAGTGTTTATTTTTATGAATTATTTAATAATTAGGGCATATTCAGAGTATAAGTTTTTAATTTGCTCTTTCCAGATCTCAAGATTTTCTGAAGTCGCTTTATCTGCTTTATCAAAAAATAAATGTCTGATGATTTCCAGCCCGGAGTAGATAAAAATTCCGTTATCAGAAGTTAAAGCAAGTGCTTTATCCATACCTGTTTTTTCATATTCTTCATGAGATTTTCCATGGGTATTGATAATCACGGTTTTTTTACCAGTTAGAAGCCCTTTCTGTATACCATGATCATAGCGGTAGGCAAAACCATAACTGAAAATACGGTCTATATAGCCTTTCATCATTGCAGGAAGACCTGTCCACCATATAGGATAAATAAAAGTAATCTGTTCTGCCCATGAAATATGCTCCTGCTCAATTCTTATATCATCCGATACTTTTCCCAAACGTTGTCCCTGCATATCAGACAAAGAAAGTACAGGATCAAAACCTATGGTATAAAGATCCCTCACAATAACTTCCTCGTTCCGGGACCGAAGGATTTCAACAACCGTATTTAAAAGATTGTGATTTAAACTGTTCTCATTAGGATGTGCATAAATTATTAAATGTCTCATTGTTTTTCTTGTTAAGATTAATGAGACAAAAGTATCAGGATGTACTTTTCAAAAATTGTAAGAAAACGAAACGTGCTATTTAGACTTTGGATTACAGATTTCCTGCTGAAATTTTAAATACTGAGCAGGCGAGATGTTCATAAAATGTTTGAAATCATGAATAAGCTGGCTTTGATCATAATAACCGCATTCATCAATGATAGTAAACCATTTCACTTTATTCTGCTTTCCGGTTTCCTCTTCAATGATTTTTACAGCTTTTAAAAAACGGTTATAGCGGTTAAGTTCTTTCAGAGAATATCCAAATTGCTCTTTCTGTTTGCGCTGAATATTTCTTTCAGTCTGATGAGTTTGTTCTGCAATCACTTTAACTGGATTTAAGAGGTTATTCTCAAAACAGCTCAAGAGCTTGCTGGTAGTATCCTGATGCTGAAGATAAGGTCTGCAGAATTCAATAATATGATTCACTTGTTCTGTAGTTGAATCTAGCTTTTTCAGCTTATACCAAAGATCGGTAAAGCAATTTTCCTCCAGCAGTTCATCTGGATGTCTTACCGATTGTTCAATAGGTACTTTTCCAAAAAATCTGAAAAAAGCATCATCTTTAAAATTGGCTACAAGAATAGAACATCCTGCCGGAAGTGTATATTCAAAAGATTGCCTCACGGGACCAAATATCATACATTTATCAACACCAATAATTGTCTTTTCCCGGGTAGACATCGTGGCACTTTCTCCAAAGCAGAATAGCAAAATAGTCTGGTATGTTGGTAAAAGAGTTTTTGTAACCGAGATATCAGAAATATTTTCAGCAAAATAAAAATGAGTAAATACGTTTTCGAATTCCTGAGGAACTGAAATCCTAAACTCATTGTATTCCCGTGGTAATTTCATAATTCAGAAATTAAGAGATGAGGTTTTTTTCCATCTTATAATTGATAAGGGCAATTCCTTTTACATGAACAGTCTGCTCTTCAATCACATGAAAACCAATTTTCTCAAAAAATGGCCTGGCGGTTTTGCTTACATCCGCTGTGAGCAGTTTCTCATCTTGTTGCAGAGCTTCTTTTTCAATTTCATGGTAAAGCATCGCTGCTATTCCTTTCTGCTGATAATTTTTGTGTACAAAAAACAGATCAATATAGTTTCCCTTATCGAGTGTACAGAAACCAACAATCTGCTTTCTGTTTTCAGCAATTAAAACATATTGGCTGCTGATCACATTCATCCATCTTTCCTCGTTCTCAGCACCGGATTTCCATGCTTCGAGCTGTAGGGGATTATAGTCTTTTTTGCATACCTTATCTATAGTAGCTGTAAAAAGCTCCAGCATTTCAGGGAGATCTTTCCTGATCCCTTTTCTGATCGTAATGCTTTGACTATTGGATGTACTGCTGTTCATAAAGCTTTTGCTGTTCTTTATTAAGAAGTGGATAAAAAAGATTCATCTGCAGAAGCGTATAATGCTGTATTGCTTCTTTATGACTGAGTTTTAAGATAAGTCTGTTATGAGTAAGCCAGTTATCTGCAATAATGAAAATCTGTTCAATGAGACAATCTAAGATAAAATGAGGCACATCTTTCTGAACAATATTACTCTTTTGAAGATCTGAAAAGATAAGCTGGAATTCTTCTTTTCTACTGAAATTGATCCCTTCATACCTGGATTCTATTTCAGGAATCTGGTTGAGGATATCTATAAAATTGACAAATATAAAACGGTAAGAATAAAAAATTTCACAGATAGAATAGGTAAACTGATAAAGATCTTCAAGGCTTTTATTCTCTATTTTTTTCATTTGGCTCAGCAGTTCATCCATTTTCAGGATAAGCTCTGAGAAAAGAATTTTAATAATGTCTTCTGAGTGCCTGAAATGATAATGCAGATTGCCCGCACTGATATTGAGTTCAGCTGCAATATACCTTGTGGTAATATTGTTATATCCCTTGTCATTAAATAACTCCAGCGCTTTAGACAGAATTTTATCCTTGGTCTTCATAGTTCAAAGATAAGAATATAAGAATGGATCTAAATCATATTTTTAAAATTAGAACAATTGTTCTAATTTAATATATTTGCAGTATAAAAATCATAGGATAATGGAAGGTAAACCAAAATTCAATTATGAATCAGCAGAAAGTACTGAAAAAGAAAACAAAACAGATCCTCAGGAAGTTATATCCAAAATACTGCAGGTACTTCTTGGGATAATAATGGCGGTACTTCACATGTGATGAAAAAAAGAATTTCATATTGGTTTCTGCTGGGACTGGCAGTCTGGGGAACAATTATTTTACTGAGACGAAACGGAATTTATATTCCCTTTATCAATGATTATGTTACAGATGGTATTACTGTTCCGATGTATTGTTATCTGATAGAATTTACGATGAATTCTATCTTAGGCTATCAATGGAAACCAGATCTGAAATTTGTATTGACGTCAGTACTTTATCTGTCTTTTTTGTTTGAAGCGATCTGCCCGAAACTATCTGAACACTTTACCGGAGATATTTTTGATGTATTTGCTTATTTTGCCGGAGGAATGATATATTATTTTGTTACCGTAAAGAATTTGGCTGTAAGTAAATAAGAAAACCAGCAGTTCTACATCGTAAAGGAGGCTGCTGGCTGTGGTATAGTTTTTATCCTGATTTAATAATTCTTCCTAATCGTGGTTACTGTTTTTCTCAACAGTTTTCTTTCGATTATGTATACAAGACAACTATTGAATCCGGAATGTTACATGAGCAGGATAATATTTTTTAAACTAATAAATTTTAAATAAGGATAAAGAAATTCACCCCAATCATAATGAAAGGGTCATCAAAACAGCTAAAAACGAATGAAAGATTTTTATTACTGCTCGAGTTTAATAATAGAACCTTTGTAAAATTTAGTCTGATCATACAGATCAGCAAAATGATGTTGAAGGTCCGGAATGATTTTTCCGTCAAATTCTTTTGAACCACATTGGTTTTCTGCCAGAAGATATAAAGACTGATTGTCTGGTTTCAGGTACTCACAAAGCATATTATTCTGATGCTGGTCTTTATTGATGATTTCTGTGAGAAATATTCCGTAGATCAGAAATTGATTGAAATTTTTGGAGTCCACAATATAATTCATGTCCTGTTTCAGCAGTTTTTCATAGTCTGAAAGAATCTGAAGGAAATTTTCGGCATGAATGGTCGTAGGTATTTCATAAAAAAGATCAATACCATTGATGTAAAGCTGCGTTTTAGCTTCCTCATGATCTGAAGAATACACGTTACTAAACCATTGAAAAATAAGCAGAAGTTCCTCCTGAGTAAGTTCTTCAACAGAATCCTTTACCTTGTTTTTAATATTCTCAAGCGTGTCTTTTGCATCAGATGGCAGGAATTTTAGAATATTTTCCTCTTCACGGTCGAGCTTATTGTACAAATTAATTTTGGCAATAGTTGGGTTGGTTTTGATGAAATAAAGTTCTTCCGCCATAGGTATTTACCAAATAATCTTTTAAAAATGGTTATTGAAAGATACAAAATATGCCTCAATCTTATTTAAAAAAATAATATGCAGAGAATGGTATAACTATTTTACCGTTTCATGGAGTGCAATTCTGTTTCCTTCTGTGTCTTCAAATTCTGCTACAGCAAAGCCAAACTTTTCATCTGTTTTCTTGGGATAAAGAACAGAACCTCCATGTTGTACAGCCTTTTCCAGGGTATGGTCTATACTCTCTGTTTTAAAATAGATAATGACACCGCTTTTGGAAGGTTTGTAGACATCTCCTTTAGCCAAAGCTCCTGTAATACCACTGTTTTTTTCTTCAAAAGGAAACAAAGCCATCTCATAACGGTCAATAATTTCTTTCTCAAAACTAAAGTTAAAGACAGCAGAATAGAACTTTTCAGCACGTTCCAGATCATGCACAGGAATTTCAAAATACACAACAGGATTGGTCGATTTCATATTTTTTTCAAGGTTATATTTCTTTGATTGACTGCAAGATACATCGATTAACAAAAGTAATAAGAAAAATGAAAACCGTGATTTCATGGCAGTGAGAATTTCTTTAATCTAAAATAAAGCTTTTATCTGTATTTAAAAAATAGATAGACTTATCTATTTTTGTGTAGATTTGTAAAAATTTTCACGATGAAAAAAGAAAAAGTACGCGAGAGGATTATCAGGGTTGCCTCAGATTTATTTTATAAGCAAGGGTACAATTCTACAGGAATCAACCAGATTATTGCGGAAGCTGACATTGCTATCGGCTCACTGTATAATCACTTTTCATCTAAAAATGATCTTCTTCAGGCATATCTCATCAAAGAAGAATTAAGCTGGTTTGAAGGATTTGAAAACAGTACATCCAAAATCTCAAAGCCCAAAGAAAAACTTCTGGCACTCATTGACTATAGGAAGAAACTGCAGCAGACCTCTAAGTTTGCAGGATGTCATTTTATAAAAATAGTTTCTGAAATAGGAGAAGGAAACCCTTTTGTCTCGGGTTTTGCCAAACAACATAAAGAAAAACAGAAAGATCTGATAAAAGCACTCGTAACAGAATATGGAGCCCAGGGACAACTTACCGATATCGATTTAACAGCAGAAAATATTTTCCTGTTAATAGAAGGAGCGGTCGTAGCATCTACAATCAGCAAACAAAATGATTCTTTTGATCAGGTGAAAAAAATTGTTCAGGGTTTACTATCCTAATTTTTTTTAAATATTAAAAAATAGATATATCTATATAAAAATGAAACATAAATATTTGAAATTATTGGTGATACTCTTTGGTCAGTTGTTGACGATCATGGATATTTTTATCATTAATGTGTCTATACCTTCAGTACAGCGTGACCTTCATGCTTCCAACGGAGAAATGCAGTTTATGATTGCGGCTTACCTTATCGGATTTGCTTCTTTTCTGATTACAGGAGGCCGATTGGGCGACCTATACGGAAGAAAAAAGATCTATATCATTGGATTAATAGCTTTTATGGTGAGTTCTATTGCTTGTGGAATTTCTATAGGAGCAGAACAACTGGTCATTTCGAGATTTGTACAAGGGATAAGTGCAGCAATGATGGCTCCGCAGGTCCTTTCGATGATTCAGATTTTATTTCCTGTTCACCATGAACGTACAAAAGCGATGGGATGGTACGGGATTACTATTGGAATAGGAACCATTCTAGGTCAGTTTCTAGGGGGGTACTTTTCATCTCTTACAATCATGGAAGAACCCTGGAGACTTATTTTTCTGATGAATATTCCTATATGTCTTCCGGCGGTTTTCATGAGTCTGAAATTATTGAATGAATCTAAAATTTCAGTAAAGCAATCTCTCAATATGGGTGGAGTTGCAATACTTTCTGTAGGATTGTTCTGTGCTGCTTATGCCCTGACAATGTCTGAGCATGAAGGATTTCATTTTAAAAACGCTTTGCTAATGGTTATTTCAGCCGGAATTATTTTTGGTTTTATAAAAAATCAAAAGAAGAGAATACAAAACGAAAGCTCTTATCTGATTGATTTTGAACTGTTCCGTTATAAAAATTTCAATCAGGGTATTGTGGCAGTTTCCTTCTTTTTCATTATGTTGGATTCCTATTTTTATATCCTGTCGCTTTTTTTTCAGGATGGATTAAAGATCAGTCCGTTAGAAGCCGGAGAAATTATTGCTTTTCAGGGGCTTGGATTTATACTCGCATCCGCTGTTTCTGTAAAATTGATTTTGAGATACGGAAAAAAAGCCCTGATTGCAGGGCTCAGTTTTATTATTGTTATTCTTATTTTCCAGCTGTTTTTATTCAGAATACAGACCGGTTTTCCCGTTTTATGGCTGCTGTTATTTTTACATGGGCTGGGAGTGGGATCAATCATTCCTTCGCTGGCCAATATTGCCTTGTCGGGAATGCCTGAAAAACTGATTGGAAATGCATCCGGGGTTTATAACACCTTCCAGCAGATTGCTGCCATCATTGGAATTGTTGCTGTAGGAAGTATTTTCTATTATTTTCTGGGAGCAAAACCCGCAGTACAAAATTATCACAATGCATTCACAATTGCCGTACTGATCAATATTCTCTGTCTGATTTTTGTGATTGTCTCTGTTTTTAGAGTTCCCAATCATGTTCTCCCTGAAATGAGGTGTAAAAAATAACCAGGACTCCTTTTATGGCTTTTTTGATGAGGTTTTTATTTCGCTCAATGTTGCCTTCGCAATATTTCTGGTAACCTCAGTCGGGGAGTGGCAGTCGCAGTTGCTGAATCCTATCACATAAATATCTTCACCGGGAATATAAATACCCATGCTTTTAAATCCAAATACACTTCCACCATGTTCCCGGTCAGGAGTTCCATTGATATCTTTCAGATGCCATCCATATCCGTAGGTAAATTCTTCACCATTGTTCAGTTTATATTTCTGAAACGCTTTTTGGGTTTCTGCCGGATTCAGCAGTGTATTCTTAAGTAAAGCCTGCTGCCATTTCAGCATATCATCTACAGTAGACATCAATGAGCCGGAAGAAAAAGGAACACTGAAACTGATGACCGTTTTATTTACAAATCCCTGTTCTTTTTTGTGATACCCATAAGCTCTTTGAGGGATCACTTTTCTGTCCGAAGCATAGTAAGAATGAGACATTCCTGCTTTATCGAAAATATTTTTCTTAATGAAATCTTCATAAGAAGTTCCAGAAACCAGTTCAATAATATGGCCTAAAACTACGTATCCGGAATTGTTGTAATCAAACTTTTCTCCGGGAGCAAAATCTACAGTTTCATTCTTGAAAAAATTGACCATTTCTTCAGGTTTCATCTCTTTTTGGGCAATAGAAGAAATGGATTTCATTTTGGTGAAATCTTTAATTCCTGATGTGTGGGTCAGAAGATGATGAATGGTAATTTTGTCTCCATTAGGATAATCTTTAAGGTATTTGGAAACAGGATCATTGATCGTAAGTTTGCCTTGTTGTTCCAGCATCAGGATAGCCACAGCGGTAAACTGTTTAGTCATAGATCCGATCTGGAAAACATTCTCCGGAGTCATATTGACGTTGAGTTCAAGGTTGGCTTTTCCAAATGCTTTCCGGTAGAGATTCTTTCCGTTTTGAGTAATCAGGAAAACACCACCAGGCTCATTTCCATTCCCAAATTCTGTCTGGATAATACTGTCAATTTTCTTTTTATATCCTTTTGTATGGATTTGGGCATCAGCTGCATTACTGACAAACAGAAGCAATATCAAAAAGGAAATTAGTTTTTTAATAATCATATTTTTATACTTTGTTATGCAAAGATATAATTATTTATTATTACTATGTTATACAATATAGTAATTTGTTTTTTCATTTTTAAAATTGATTTCATCTAAAAACAGTTAACGATCTTCAGACTTAAGATTATAAAAATGATGATGATTCAGGCGAGATTTTGGTTTTTTCGCCGTCTTTGTCTATATATTTTAATCACTTACGAATCTTTCGAAAATCAGGTGATTCCATGCAGGGAAAATTATCCGTCTGCCAGTTTAAAAGCTATTTTTCAACAGAGATTAACAACATCATCGGTCTGCGGAGTTCTTCTTTCATCTCCGGGATTTCTTTCAACATCTCCTGACCTGGTTCCGGTTCAATAACTTCTTTGATTTTGAAGCCGTGTTTTAATAGTGTATTTAAATAAGAAGTTAAAGTACGATGGTATTTGATCACATTTTCTCCTAAAAAAGTAGTGTTTCTTTTTCCTTCTAAAAAATAACGGTCTACAGGCCAACAGGTTTTTTCGCCGTTTTTATCATACACCCAGTCCTGGCCGCCTTCAGCAGTGAAAACAGGATGCTCCACTGAAAAGACAAAAGATCCCCCGGGACTCAACCAATTGTAAATATGCTGAGCAATAGTATCAAATGATTCTACATAATGTAATGTGAGTGAACTCAATATGATATCAAATTTTTCAGCGGAATAATCAACATCTTCCAGAGCTTTTCTTTCATATTGAATTCCTTCCAGATTATTGATTTCCTGAGCTTTGGCCAGCATTCTTTCCGAAAGATCAATTCCGATCACAGATTCTGCACCATTTTCCATTGCATACCGGCAGTGCCATCCAAAACCGCAACCGAGGTCAAGAATATTCTTTCCTTGAAAATCAGGCAGCATCTTTTTTAAGGTGTGCCATTCTCCGGCTCCTTCCAATCCTATCTGTGAGCGGAGCATTTTTTCGTACTGGTCAAAAAATGATGGATTGTCGTATTTATTTTCTTTCATAGCTTCAAAAAATGAGGTTCTTTAATTAAAATCATTTTGACTTTTTTATTATCCATGCCAAGGTTCAAAACCTTGATATGGAATATTGCTGTTCTTTTTGATGTTAAACTAATACATTTCAGACTTTGAAAATATTTCAGTCAAAGGAATTTTAGTTCCAGTAATTTCTCCGGTGAGAATAGGGCTTATGTAAATTTACGACAATTATATCAGAATCTCAATGTATTGTCTGTATTGGGAATTGAAAAGTTACTTTTGATTTTTGCGAAACGCTTTAATCAGTTTGTCATTGCGTTTATCTGCTCTTTCATTGTTTAAAGAAAGAACGGCCCAAATGGCGGCAGGAAGCCATCCGATCAGTGTAATCTGTAAAATCAGACAGATAATTCCGGTGAGAACTTTTCCACGGATAATGAAGGATAAGAAAGGAAGTAATATGGCTAGTAACATAATTTAAAATTTTAATTGAACATACTTTTAACGGGATTGAGGATCAAAATACGCTTTAAAAGTAAGCGGATCCTCAATTTTATCTTCAGCTTCTTCAAGATATTCCAAATATTCTTCCTGATGCTTTTCCATATAAACAAGTACAATAGCTAGGTTTACAAATAGGTTTTTGTCTTTAGAACCTAATTCTAAAGCCGTCTTTAAATACTCCAGCGCTTTTTCATTTTCTCCCATATCGGAATATACAGCACCAATATTAATTAAAGCCGGTGTGTTTTCAGGTTCAATCAGTAAAATTTCATCCAGTTCTTTGATCAATAGGTCATTTAAAGTATCCCAATGGTCTTCATTTTCCCATCTTTTAGCCTGAAGCTTTTTTACGTTTTCTAATCTTTGGGGTATAGTACTCATTATTTAAAATTACAGAATGGATGTTTGCTTATGCTGTACAAATTTAGCTTCTTAGAACAGAAAGTTTAGTATTCCTGTTCATTATTGTATTAATTCGGTCTGATAACAGGGCTCGAACCTGTGTCCTCCCGGTCCAAGAGCCGGGTGCTCTGCCACTGAGCTATATCAGATATCAGGATAGGTGCAGGGCTCGAACCTGCGTCAACCCGGATGAAGAGCCAGGTGCTCTGCCACTGAGCTAACCTATCCTTTTATTTTTCTCATATTTTTCCTGAAAAATATTTATTCTGTCTTAAAACTTTCGCAAGAAACGGATTTGAAACCATCACCCCATGCACAAGTTCAGGAGTAGGTCTGAATGGGCTTACTCCATGAATTCTCGGAGCAATCCATCCTGATTTTTCAGGATCTATGCCAGCCTCCTTACAGGCATTGACAATAATTTCCTTATTGCAGAAAACTCTTTCCTGAAAAACCTCCCATGGCAAAGGTACATTATTCCAGACTTCTGTATTGGGATCGATCTTGCCGCCAGTAGATAAATGCCATGCGATCACATCGGCTGCCATCAGGCGCATTACTTTTCCAAAACAAAGATCTTCAAGAATAGAATCCAGCCCTAAAGCATAAATCAGGTTCATCCAATTATCTCTGGCTTTATTCCAGGCTCCGGCTGTATTATTCCAGGTGGTGGAATCATTTCCTTTTTTGACAGCCATGGTTTTCCTGTAAATATCATTTTCGTACCAAAGCATCTCCAGAAATCCTGAAATTTCTTCGAGAATAACGGTCCATTTTCCTAATAAATTTCCTTTCTGTTCGTCTGTCAGATGCTGTAAAACTTCCCGGGAAGAGTAGATATAGGAAATAGCTGACCAATTTGTTCCTTCCGAATTTTGTTTGCATCGGTTGAAAAGCATGTCGCATATCTCATCAAAAGGTCTGTCCTGACTTTGATTGGTAAAGGTGCTTCTCAGATTGCTGCGTGCATTAAAATAAGCGATAAAGCAGGCTGTATTCAGATCAGCAGAGAAATCTTCAAAACTGATCGTATGGGAAAGTCCGTGTTTGGAAATTTTCTGAAATTCAATCTTTTTTGATTCGTGAATAAATTTCTGAAGTCTGATTTCAATCCTTTTCAGAAGCCTCCATTTTTTATTATAATTCCGTTTGGAAATATCCATTCCGGCGAGCTTTCTCAAATCTTTATTAAGACGGTCTTTTCTGAAATCATTTTGTCCAACATCTTTATGAATAAGGGAAGAAACTTCTTTCAGAAAAGCTTCAATTTCATCCACATTATTATATCCTGAGTTTTCTTTTTCACTGATTTTAAAAATTTCAACCGCTTTTTTGATTTGTTTTCCTGCACCGATGGCAACTCCAAAAGTTTCAAGCATTGAGGTGTACCCATAGAAACTGTTTTTCAGGGAATGGTTGGCTGCTTTACTTAAAATAGCATGTTCATGAATTTTAAGGTCGCTTTTTATTATATCAACAATCATTTCCGCAACATCTTCAGGACGTTTGCGTTCATCTAAGGTTTTATAAAGCTGTTGGATTGGTGTCATAAAGACAAATTTATAAGATATTTTATGTAAAGGATCTACTTATGCTTTAATCCCATCCAGGATGGCCGCTTTCAGGATTTCAACGTTGATATCTTTCAACGCTTTGAATTTAATGCAATATCCGGTTACACTGGCTTTACCTATTTTATCTCCATAGGTGGCAGACAGATAGGTTTTATCATCAATGTTGAGAACATAAATAGAAATTCCCGTGGTGTTGGCACTCATTCCAATCTGATAGAAATCTCTGGTGTTTCCGTCGGTATACTGTATGGTATAGAATCCATATCCGATATTGGGATTGGAAACTGTTTTATTTTCACTGTTTTTACCATCCAGAAACCACAGCTGGCATGCCGGCATAAGCTCTAGAATGATGTGATGAAGTTCCTGCATATCATTTCGTTTCTTCTCAGGCTGGCTGTTGATATAGTCTTTGATTTGTTCTTCGATAGTCATGTGAAATCAGGAATTTGGTTTGAGTATATTGAACGACTAATTTACAAAATTTCATAAAGCACAATACACGTAATGATGAAACAAAAAAGAACAGCAATTGCTGTCCTTTTTATATTTATTTTTTCTGTCACAATCTGAATGTATATCCTATCCAAATGCTCTTTTCAATAAACTCTCCACTTTCGGCTCACTGCCTCTGAAGTTTTTATACAATTCCATTGGATCTTTTGTTCCCCCTGAAGAAAGCAGTACTTTATATTTGGCAGCAATCTCAGGATTGAAGATTCCGTTTTCTTTGAAATACTGGAAAGCATCCGCATCCAGAACTTCAGCCCATTTATAAGAATAATACCCGGCAGAATATCCGCCCTGGAAAATATGGGAGAAACTTGGGCTCATTGCTGTTTCGGAATTGGAAGGATAAAGAGTTGTTGCTTTGGTATACTTATCTTCAAACTCCTTTACACTTTCATTTTTTAATTCTTCAACTTTTGTATGGTAGTTCATATCCAGAAGTCCGAAACCTAGCTGTCTTAAGGTTTGATAACCTTCCATGAAGTTTTTAGACTGTTCTATCTTTTCAATTTTCTCGTCAGGAAGTACTTCCCCGGTTTTATAATGTTTGGCGAATGTTTTTAAGAACTCAGGTTCATAACAGAAGTTTTCCAGAAACTGAGATGGAAGTTCCACAAAATCCCATTTTACAGAAGTTCCTGACAACGTAGGATATTGGGTATCTGCCATCATTCCGTGAAGAGCATGCCCGAATTCATGGAACAAAGTAGTCACTTCCTGGAATGTCAATAAGCTCGGCGTATCTTTTGTTGGTTTGCTGAAGTTACAAACAATTGAAATATGTGGACGGGAATTTTCACCGTTTTGTTTATACTGATTTTTGTAGCTGGTCATCCATGCACCGGCTCTTTTCCCTTTTCTTGGGAAATAATCAACGTATAATAATGCCTTGTAGCTGTCAGCCTGAGCGGAACCGAAGGCTTCTTTTACTTCATATACTTTTACATCTTCGTGGTATTTCGGAATATCATTTCTTTCCTCAAAAGTCAATCCAAAAAGTTTTCCAGCCAGTCCGAATACAGCTTCCTGTACCTGATTGAGCGGGAAGTAAGGTTTTAATTCCTCATCATTCAGATCAAATTTCTCTTTACGAAGTTTTTCAGCATAGAATGCGTGATCATAGCCTTGCATTTCTTCAATTCCATCAGCTTTTGCTAAAGCTTTTAATTCTTCAATTTCCTTATCAGCATATGGTTTTGCCTTGGCTAAAAGCTCATTCAGAAAATCCAGAACTTTTACCGGAGACTTCGCCATTCTTTCTTCAAGAACAAAATCTGCATAGTTTTTATATCCAATAAGTTCAGCTTTCTGCTGTTTTAGAGTAAGAAGCTCTTTGATCAGATTCTGATTGTCAAACTCTCCGCCGTCAAAAGACTTTTTACCGTTTGCTAATGCCAGTTCCTTTCTCAGTTCACGGTTTTCAGCATACGTCATGAATGGAATATAGCTTGGATATTGTAACGTTACTACCCAGCCTTCAAGGTTTCTTTCCTTAGCTTCCTCTGCATATTGATTAATGATAGCCTCAGGAATGCCCGCAAGATCTTCTTTGTTGGTGATATGTTTGAAATAAGCATTCGTAGAAGCCAAAACATTCTGTCCGAACTGTAAAGATTTTAAAGAAAGATCCATGCTGATTTTCTTTAATGTTTCTTTGTCTTCCTCATTCAATAAAGCTCCGCTTCTTACAAAACCTTTGTAGGTCTCATTTAAAAGCATTTCCTGCTCTTCATTAAGATTATATTTGTCCTTTTCATCATATACTTTTTTGATTTTGTTGAAAAGGGCTTCGTTTTGAGATATTTTTGAAGAATATTCCGTTAAGATCGGAGAAACCTCCTGAGCGATTTGCTGAATTTCATCGCTGGTTTCTGCAGAATTTAAGTTGAAAAAAATATTTGAAACCACATCCAACTGCTCTCCGGAATAGGCCAGTGCTTCGATTACATTTTCGAAAGTAGGTGCTTCAGGATTGTTGACAATAGTATCAATTTCTGCTTCGGATTTTTGTATCAGTTCTTTAAATGCCGGAAGATAATCTTCATTTTTAATGTCACTGAATGGCGCCGAATGGTATGGGGTAGTAAATTTTTCTGTTAAAATATTCATTTTTTGATCTTTATATAAGGTAAATGTAATGATTCATCAGGAATCACAGCTGAAATGCTCAAAAATAATGCCTTACTCACAAGTTATGACAAAAATACTTATCTTTAAATAATCTTGTCATATGGAAAGTGGGAGTGATGTGGGAATATTTAATTTTGAGAACAGATTTAAAATAAATAACCTTAAATATATAGACTATGAAAACACTCTTAAAAATCATCGGTGCCATCATCGTGCTGATTATTATCTATGCTGTAATTGCTATGCTGGCTTTCAGTAAAGATTACCATTATGAAAAATCTATTGTCATCAATGCACCAAAAGATAAAGTATGGCAGCATACCAACTCTTTAAAAGCATACAATACATGGGATCCTTTTTCTAAAGAAATAAAAAATTTCTCTGTTACCTACTCAGGGGCAGGAGACCGGATAGGCGACTCCTATCACTGGACAGGGGATGACAGCGAAGGTGAGCAATCCATTACTGAAATTACACCTAATGAAAAGCTAGGTACCCAGCTTCATTTCATAAAACCTTTTGAAGGTATGGCCAAAAGTAATATTGTACTGACTCCTGAAGGAAGTGGAACAAAAGTAACCTGGATGATTGATAATGAACTGAACACCATGATGAAGATCATGAAGCCTATGATGGACAGTAACATGGATAAAATGTTTGGCCAAGGTCTTGGTGATCTGAAGAAACTTGCTGAAAAATAAAACGAAAGCCTTGTAAATTTTACAAGGCTTTCGTTTTATTACAATTCTTTCTTACCAATCTCGTTGATCGAGTTATAGTTTCCTTCACCCTTAGGATTAGGTCCGTATTCATTGGGTCCGTGGTCACTGTCTGCAAATAACATCCATAAACCATACAAAGGAATTAGTTGAAACCAACCTGAATTTCCTCTGTCATGACATCTTTTTGCTCCCTGTGCAATAAGAAACCAAAGAAATGGAATTAATAAAAGGAAGAAAACTATAGTAACACCCCCGGATGGCTGTTCATTAGTCTGAAAATAAAAATTGAAAGGAACAGAAAACACAAGATATATAAGATATGATAATCCATATTCTGTTCTTCTGATTCTCCCATCAAATGAAAATGGTGCTTTAAACATGGTTGTAGTTTTAAAGAGGCAAAGCTAAAAAAATATTTTTAAAAAGGATGAACTATTTTGCAATCGTTTTTTTATGTTAAGTCAAAGAAATATTATTCTAAAAATATTATCTTTATATAAAGAATCGATTGTATGGAGAAGATTGTATTTGAAAAAAATCATATCAGAGACTTTGTAAAAACTACTATCGCAGAGAAAATTGAAAAGCTTAAAAACTTTATCGAATTTACCCTGGAGGCCAGCCGTGACATCAAAAAAACTCCAAAATATGACAGCATGAGAGAAGAGATGCAGGAGGAGATTTATCAGATGCAGCGACAGCTGGGGGCTTTGAATGATCTTAAAAGAAATATGGCAAAAGTCCTGAATACCTCTACGGAAAGAGTACAGCTTGGCTCACTGGTGATCACCAACAAGGCCCGGTTTTATATATCAGTGTCTTTAGGAGAGTTTTTTTTTGAAGGAGATCGGTTTTATGCCATCTCTCCTGAAAGCCCCATGGCCAAAAAAATGATGGGCATGAAATCAGGCGATGAGTTTACTTTAAATAAAATCCATCAGAAGATTATAGAGGTTTTGTAAAAGTAAAAAGTAATTTTGATAAGCTTCCAGCATCTATCACCCAGCCAAACATTAAACTTCCTTCATCCCGCTTCCTGCTTCTATCTTTTTTGTAATTTTGTTACATGAATAAAGCATCCATTTTAAAAGAAATCATAGAGCAAAGAAGAAGTATTTTCCCAAAAGATTATACTGATACCGAAATATCTCAGGAAGTCATTGATGAAATTTTACATTCAGCAACACTGGCTCCGAATCATAAAAGAACAAAGCCTTGGCGTTTCAAGATCTTCAAAGGGGAAGAAAAAGCAAAACTGGCTTCAGAAATGCAGGCTATCTATAAAGCTACACAATCCGAACAGACTTTTTTGGAGAAAAAATACCAGGATATTGGTTTTAAAATCAATAAATCTGATGCCGTAGTTTCCATTGTTGTCAATTTCAGCGGAATGGTTCCGGAATGGGAAGAAATAGCTGCTGTTTCAATGGCGGTTCAGAACATGTATCTTACCTGCACCGCGAATAATATCGGATGCTATTGGAGTTCTCCCAAAATTGTAGAAGAGTTGAAGGATGCTCTTACTATTGAAGAAAACCAGAAGTGTCTGGGACTTTTCTATATGGGTGTAGTATAAAATGAAGAATATTTACAGAAATTGTAATGAGGAAGATTTGCATGCTGCTTATCTTCATATGACTGATCATACTGGTAAAGTAAATGACGAATTGCGTGAAGCCATCAGTCAGAAATTCAATTATGATGAATTTGTAAAAATAGCTGAATACAGGAAAATCTTAGTTAAAGAAAAAGGAAGAATTTCGTTTGAAGTGCATAATAGAGTGCAGAAAGGGGAGGATATAGATCTTATTCTTAAAAGTACCTCTTCAGAAATGATTGGAAGCAGTGATTTGAAAATTTTTATTCTGGATAAATTTAATCAGTTTTCAAAAGTAAAAGAAAATGATACAATAGATTCAAAAACGATCTATAAAAGCCTTATAGGAATGGTAATAGCATCCGTTACGGGAGTTCTTTTCTTAAAGGCTGTAATCGTGTCTACAGGACAATTTTCATTTTTTTTACTAATACCTGCTTATATCATAAACTATTTTGTAATCTATGGAATTACAGGAAAGACACGAGATAATTTTGTGGTTTTTATGGCTGTTTTAATTTCCGTAATTGTTTCAACCCTTTTATCTTTTGCTATGCTTGGTTAAAAAAATAATTTGAATTTATAAAACTTTTTACCTGGAGCTTTTTACTTCAAACTTTTTTACTATCTTTGCACTCTTAAATATTTAACTGGGACGAGTTCCCGTAAAATTCAAACATTATGTCAGTAAAAATCAGATTACAAAGACACGGTAAAAAAGGAAAACCTTTTTTCCACATCGTGGTTGCAGATTCTAGAGCTAGAAGAGATGGTAGATTCATCGAAAAACTAGGAACTTACAACCCAATTACTAACCCGGCAACTATCGAATTGAACGTTGATTCTGCTGTACAGTGGTTAAACAACGGTGCTCAGCCTACTGATACTGCTAGAGCTATCCTATCTTACAAAGGTGCTCTTTACAAAAAACACTTACAAGGTGGTGTAGCTAAAGGTGCTTTTGACGAAGCTGAAGCTGAAAAAAGATTCAATGCTTGGGTAGAAGCTAAAGATTCTAAAGTACAAGGTAAAGTAGAAGGTTTGGCAACTGCTAAAGCTGATGCTAAGAAAGCTGCTTTAGATGCTGAAGTAAAAGTAAACGAAGCTAGAGTTGCTGCTGCTGCACAAGCTGATGCTGATGCTAAAGCTGCTGAAGAGGCTGCAAACGCACCTGCTGAAGAAGTTGTTGCTGAAGCTACAGAAGGAGAAGCTCCTGCTGCTGAAACTGAAGAAAACACTGAAGCTTAAGACCAAATCCTGTTATGCGTAAAGAAGATTGCTATTTTTTAGGTAAAATCACACGCAGACATGGACTTGCGGGTAACGTCATCCTTAAATTGGATACCGATCAACCCGAGCTTTACAATAAATTGGAATCAATATTCGTTGAAATCAACGGATTATTGGTTCCATTTTTTATTGAAAGATCATCATGGAGCAAATCTGATGCTCTGAATCTTGCATTCAAAAATTCTTCTGAGGCTATGATTGACCAGGTTTTGGGTAAAAATGTTTACCTTCCACTTGCTTCACTGCCTAAACTTTCGGGAAAACAATTCTATTACCACGAGATCATCGGGTATGAAATTTTTGATCAAAATGATAATAACTGTGGAGTGATCAGATCTGTAAACGATCAGACGGCTCAGGTGTACTTCATTACCAATCTGGATGGAAAAGAAGTGGTTATTCCTATGATCAAAGACTGGATTCTTGAAGTTGACAGAGAAGAAAGAATCATAAAAATGGAACTTCCTGAAGGTCTTATTGATGTTTTTCTGGTTCCATCTAAGAAAGACGAATAAGCTTTTCTTCCTCCCTTTATATTACTCATTACTGATTTTTATTACTCATTTTTACTATCCATCATCAAGGCGGGTAAAAGATATTCCTGTACCATTTTTTCTACTTGTGAGTGAGCATAGGGCTTATTGTAAGCTTGTGCGGTAATCACCATTACAACCGGTATCCTGGTGAAGATGATGATTTTGTTTCCACCATTTCCGCTGGATTGGAAAGCTTCATAACTGCTGTTTCCCACAGTATAAACTTTTCTCCAGAATAAATACCCATAGCCTTCAAAATCCTGATGATCAGGAAAATAATTGGTAAAAGATTTCTTAACCCAGTCTTTACTCAAAATAGTTTTACCCTCCCAAACTCCATTGTTGCTGTACAGCTGCCCGAATTTTGCGAAATCAAGTGCTTTCATACGCAGCCCTCCTGCCAGAGAAGGTTTTTGCTGTGGAGTAAACTGCCACTTATAATTGGTGATTCCAAGCGGTTGAAATAACTTTTTATCCGCATAGTTTTTTAAGCCCTGCGGAACTGTTTTATCCAAAATATCTCCGGTTATCACAACGCCAGCTGTGAAGTAACTCCAGTTTTTTCCTGTTACATTCTCTGTCATGGGCAGATTCAATGTGAAATTCACCCAATTTTTGGTAGGATACATGTTTTCTTCATTTCCGGCAGATTCAGAATTTTCATCATTTCCTTCAAATCCGGAACTCATTGTCAATAAACTTTTTATAGTAACATTCTCTTTTTGGGAAGAATGATTTTTAAATTGTCTCAGGTCATAAAATTCTTTCAGGTTTTGATTTTCGCTTTTTAAATATCCCTCCTTTATTGAAATTCCCATTAATGCTGAAGAAAACGATTTTCCTACAGAACGGGTATCCTGCAGAGAATCTCTTCCGGATCCGTTGAAATATTCTTCAAGAAGCAATTTTCCGTCTTTTACAATGACAATTCCGGTTATATTTTTAAACCTGTTTTCTGCAATTTTCTTATTCAGATTTCTGATAGTTTCCGTATTGATCTTTGCCTGAGAAACCTTCCATTCACTGCTGGGCTGGATGGACTGAACAGCGATCTGCTTTTCCGAAATATTTTGGGAAGGAATACTGAGATTAATCTGGCCTTCTGCTATAACAGGTCCTGTCTTGATTGTAGAAGTATTGAGATACGGACGCATTTCAATCTTTAAAATATGATTTCCTTCCGTGAGAGCATCAATTCCGTTGTGGGCCATATAAAAGCGTATCCATAGATATCTTCCCCACGAATCTTCGTTTTTATTGCTGAGAAGAGGAATTCTCAATGTAGTTTTGGCTTTTTTATTTTCTGCTGTACCTGCACCCGTATTGAGATTTTCTTTATAAATCAGCTTCCCATCTACATAAAATGAGAATTGATAATTTCCTTTTTTCAATAGTTCATCAACAGTCCAATTGGGTTCAAGCTGATGAAGGTAGTTGACAAGAGAATTGTCAAAAAAAGCATGAATTCCAAGATCTCCGTTTTCCTGAAACACAGAAGAAGTGAGAAAGTCCGAATCTTTTAAGTTTTCAAGGGCAACGGCTTTGTTAAGGAAAACAATTTTTCCGGTATATTTTTTTTGAATTGGATTTTCAATTTTTTCAGGATCAATTATATTTTTATTTTGTCCCTGATAAATATAAAATGTGAAAATAAAGATCAATAGTAGAACTGGTTTCATTGCAGGAAGTATTTCAACAAAAGTAGCAAACTTCTTAATGGTAAAATAGAATGAAATTAACATTGCCATTTTATTATTTGCCGTGTATTCTAATTGAAAAGCTTTCTAAATTCTCCCGGAGACTGATTCGTCTTTTGTTTAAAGAGTTTACTGAAAGACTGTGGATGTTCAAATCCCAGTTCATAAGCAATTTCACTTACTGATAAACTTGTGGTACTCAAACGTTCTTTGGCAGAATCAATCAGCTTATTCTGAATGTGCTGCTGGGTGTTTTGCTGCGTGTGAAGTCGTAGAAGTGTTCCCAGATAATTGGGCGAAATATTCATTTGTTCGGCAATGGTTTTTACCGATGGAATTCCGGTTTCAAGAAGATTTCCACTTTCGAAATATTGGGAAAGAATATCTTCAAACTTGTATAATAATTCGTGGCTTGATTTTTTTCTGGTGAAAAATTGACGTTCATAAAAACGGTCAGAGTAGACCAGTAATAATTCAATTTGGGCAATGATCAGTTCCTGCGTAAATCTATCTGTATTTGACTGATATTCCCGTTCAATATTTTTAAAAATATCAACAAGGATTTTCTCTTCTTTATCAGAAAGAAAAAGAGCTTCTTTTACCTGATAACTGAAAAAATCATAAGACTTTATTTTCTTGGTTAATGAAGTGTTCCACAGAAAATCGGGATGAATCAGCAATAGAAATCCGGTAGGCTCTACTTCAATATCCTGTCTTATTTCCAGACTTAAAAACTGCTGTGGAGAAACAAAACATAATACACCCGAATCAAAATCATATTGCTGCTGCCCGTAATTGAATTTTGGAGTAACATTTTTCTTCAAACCAATTGAATAAAAATTCTGAATCCATTTCAATTCGTCATTATCCACAACATAGCGGACTTTACTGTAATCTATCACACTGATCAGCGGATGCTCAGGATTGGGAAGACTGCAGAAGGCATGAAAATCTGAAATGGAATTAAAACGAACAGGCTGTTTCATAATAGCGAAGTTAGTTGTTTTTTGAAAAAAATATAACGTATTGATTCAAATGTCTTCGACTTCGGTCAGGATGATTTCTAAAGTTTTATATTTAATTCATCCGATTAAATTAAAATAGTAAGTATTAGGAATGTCATCCTGAGCGGAGTCGAAGGATAGTATCAAATTAAATCGCAGTGGAAACAGTCAGACTTTCCCATTTTTCAGCGTCTTTCTTTAAAATATCAATTTTGTTATTCAGAAATTCTATCGTTCCGACACCCAATAATAAATGTACAGGCGGATTTTTCTCTTTACTGATCTGGATCAGTACATCAGCTGCTTTTTCCGGATCATTAGGCTGATTTCCGTTGATGTCATTAAGATGGGCCTGTTCAGAATTTCTTGCCGCTTCATAAGCCTGAATAGGATTAGAAGGTGTTTTCACAGAATCTTTAGTTAAAAAATCTGTGCGGAAATATCCAGGATACACAACGGTAGCATGAATTCCGAAATCTTTTACTTCTTCAGCCAAAGCTTCAGTAAATCCGGCAACAGCAAATTTTGTTGAACAGTAAATTCCCCAACCCGGAAAATTAGCAGAATACCCTCCAACAGAAGAAATATTGAAGATGTTTCCGGATCTTTGCTCACGGAGATAAGGCATCGCATTTCTGATTACATTTAAGGTTCCGAAAACATTCACCGCATAATTTTCTCTTGCCTCTTCATCTGAAAGCTCTTCCAAGGTCCCGATTTGTCCATAACCAGCATTGTTGACAACTACATCAATTCGTCCGAAATGTTCAACCGTTTTGGCAATAGCAGATTTTATATCGTTGTTGTCTGTGATGTTTACGCTAAGCGGAAGGAAGTTTTCAGAAGTTTCTCCGATGGTGGAGATCAGGGATTCAACGGTACGGCTTGTTGCAGCAACCTGAAATCCTTCGGATAATAATTTTTTTACCAACTCGAATCCTAAGCCTTTTGAAGCTCCTGTCACGAACCATACTTTTTTTGTTTCCATTTTTAAATATTTTTTTGTTTAAATGATGGTACAAAGATGAAAAGTTACAGAAGGGAAAATGTATCCAAATCGGGGAATGATGTATCCAAATCGTGAATGGTGATTTTTATATCATTTAAATTCAGATAGATCTAATGAATTTTCAAAAGATTCCTGTATTTCAAAGGGGTAATTCCGATATTTTCTTTAAAACATCTGGTAAAATGACTCTGATCTGAAAAGCCGCATTCCATGGCAATATCCGTTAAAGAATGGGGCAAAGTAAGCAGTTCAAGTGATTTATTAAGTTTTAATTTTCTGAGGTATTCGCCCAGATTACAGTGGAAATATTTATGGAAATCCCTGCTGAGATGAATAGGATGGATGTTCAGTGTTTTAGAAAGCTCCGTAAGATTGAGACTTTCTGTAAAGCTTTCATGTAAAATTTCATTGATCTGACGTACCCAGACTGGCTTTCTATCAACTATTTTCTTCTGATGGGTCAATTGACTGAAAAGATGCAATAGTAACTGATTGACGGCTATTTCAAAAGATAAATCATTGGTTTTCGTTTCTTTGAACATTTGATAAACCAATAGTTTCAGATTGGGATCTTTTATATTGAAACTGCCTTCCACTTTATTTTTCTGAATGTCAAAATGATCAAACCAACTTTGCGAGAGTTCGATGTGAAATCCTCTTGTAAAAATATCCGGTTTAATATTGTAATGCGGATCTTCCCAATGATGGTACAATAATGTTCCAGCAGAACAGCCATAAGTTTCTTTTCTGTTTCCTTCTGTCATATTGCCCTGAAGCAAAAAAGTGAAGTAGGCATTTTCATGATAATGCCAGTCTACGAAAGGATGTGTATACTCCGTATCAGTGATAGTCAATCCTTCTAAATTGACCATTTGATTGGTTTCTCCAAAATATTCGCCTTTACGAAGAGTATTCATGATAAATTTTGTTTTAATCGGTCAATCTGTTCATACATTTTATTAAAGAACATTTTCCTTTCCCGGTTTCCGGATTCGTTCAGTGATCTGGAGTTTTTGATCTGATGCTCAAAATAACTCAGAGAATCTTCACAGGTGATTTTATCATTGGTCATCATATATCCAAACATGCTGAAAGGAACGAAAAAGGAACATTGCTGCTCATTTTTGAATAAAATACTGTTGTTTAAAATTACTAAATCATTCACATATATCTGGAAATTAGTTTTTTCCAGTGTTTTAATTTCGAGACCTTCCAGTAGTTTTCTTAAGTCATCCAGAATAAGATCTACATCATTTTTCTTTAATAATCCCATCTCATAGTAGAAGGAAATTTGTCTCAAAGCGCTCATAATGGTGGTGTCATTCCAGATTTCGGTTACGTTTTGTTTATCATAAAGATCTTTCAGCATGTCATTTTTTACTGAATGATATTCCATATTAAACTCATGAAAAGGACTTAGAAATTTGTCCTGGTTCAGTAAATTCATCCAGACATAAAACTTAAAACGGGATAGCATTGAGCCTGAAATGGTATAAAAAAACGGGATGTCTTTTGCGGAATAAAATACTTTAGAATTGGTGATATCCTGAAAAACATTTAAAATTTTCAACGAGTTTTCGAAATAGTTTAAAAGATCTTCGGTGGTTCTTACCGGTTGTGTTCTTTTGACAACCAATTGATTTTCTGTTCCCAGGAACTGATCCAGTGAGATCTGATAGTATTTGGCAAGCTCCAGCGCTTCTTCAAAGCTGAACTTGGCTTTCAAAGAAGTTCTTCTGTGGGCCGCATCATAACTGATATTGAGAATGTTGGCAATCTCATCATTTAAAGATCTTTTCCCGATTTTTCTTCGGATTTCCTTCAACAGAGCTTCCTGGTGCATAGTTTTGTGATTTTCACAAATGTAGTATTTTTTTTAATTTTTTTTCACATTCGGAACTGTGCTTTCTGCTGATAATTTTGAAATGTAATTTTAAAATAATGAGTTATGAAAACACGGATTTTATTTACAGCAGTTCTTTTATTCAATAGTCTGGCTTATGCATCAGACAGTTTAAAAGCAGATTCTTTGAAACCGAGATTGATAGCAGCTTCTCCTTCAAAGAATGTAAGAAACGTCAACGGAATTTTATTTAAATATTATGATCAGGAAGATCATTTTAAGCCTAAAAAAGTAAATGGATTAGGCCTTGGGTTCAATGTTGTAGGTATTTTTCTTCCTCCGCTGATGCTTTTCACTTTACAGTCACCAGGAAGCTGGAGTCTTGATGATGATTATGTAGTAGTTCCCCGTGAAAAGATGAATAAAATCAATGGACTTCAATTGTCTCTGATCAATATGGAACCTACCGTCACCAATGGTCTGGAGATTAATGTTTCTAGTAATATTAATACACATGCGGTGACTAACGGGATGTCTGTTTCTCCATTTTTTAATCTTCATCATGAAATGAAAGGAATTTCTGTAGCGCCATTGGCTAATGTTGGTCAGAAATGCAGGGGAATACAGATTGGTTTATACAATAAATGTGAGGATTTCAGAGGAATACAGATCGGTGGATGGAATGAAAACGGAAAGAGAAAACTTCCCCTCATCAACTGGAATTTCAAGAAACAGAAAACAAATAAGACGCTATGAAAAAGTTTGTTGTAATCACTGCACTATTTCTTTGTGGCTTTCTGAAAGCTCAGTTTGAAGAAATCAAAGAGAAAAAATGGCTAGTTATGAAGTTTCGCCCAAAGCAGGGATCAATTTCTATCACTTCTTTTGTGCCGAATTTGGGTACAACTTCGAATATAATACCTATAAACCTTTTCCTATTAAAGGATTCCGGTGTGGTATGGGAATTAATCTTGTCTTTTAATGATAAACACAATGATTATGAAACCAAAAATCAGATTTAAAAAAGCAACCTCTCCTTTCTATTCAGAATTGCGTGAAGAGGTGAAAGTATTACTGACAGATGAAGTGACAAAAAAAGCTGGCAGATTGATGATTACGAAATTTTTGTTTTACGCTTTGAGCTTTCTGCTGTTATATGCTAATCTTTTCAATCCTTATATGGAAGGTAAGAATTGGCTGGTCGCCTTGAATTATATTGTCTTAGGTCTTACAGGGATATTATTGGCCTTTAATTGTGCTCATGACTGTGTACACAATACATTTTCCAGGTATAAAAAAATGAATCAGATTATTTATTATATCACCTTTAACCTGCAGGGAGTGAATGCAAGACTGTGGAGAAAAAGGCATATTGCATCCCATCATGTGTTTCCTAATGTGGATGGCTGTGATGCGGATATTGATGATAATATTTTTTTACGGCTGTCTGCGCATCATCCAAAAAGGAGGATCCATGCTTACCAGCATTTATATGCTACTGTACTGTATTGCTTTTACACTTTGCATTGGATTGTGATCAAAGACTTTATTTATATCAGGAAAAAAGAGCTGGCTAACCTTAGAAATCAGACCCATACATATATGTCTGTAGTGGAAGTTATTTTTTTAAAATTCGCTTACTTCACTTATATGTTGGTTTTACCCGTTTTTTTTTCCTCCATTCCGGTGATGACTATTCTCTTCTCGTTCATCATTATGCATATTACAATTTCGTTATTCTTTGTGCTGACTTTGATTATTTCCCATCTGAGTCTTGAAACAGATTTTCCGAAAGCTGATGATGAAGGTTATCTTCCCTATGATTACTATGAACATCAGCTGGCTGTATCTCTTGATTATCATCCAACCAGCAGATTGGCCAACTGGATTTTTGGAGGATTTAACTCGCATGCAGCACATCATCTTTTTCCGGGCTTGCCACACACGGTTTATACCATTATTACTCCAGCCATCAGAAAAGCAGCGGCCAGAAACAATTTTCCATATCATGAGAAAAGTATTGTGGATGCTGTAGTTTCACACTATCAATATCTCAGAAAATTAAGTAAATGATAAATATTAAACCATGAAAAATTATAAACTGATCTTATTTTTATTGATGTTGCCAGCGCTTATTTTTTCACAAAATGTTGCAGCCGATACATTAAAGACCAATAGTGAAGATTCTTTTGATTATAAAAAATATTATGACTGCGATTTTGGAGAAGGGAATGTTTTATTAGTGATCAAAAAAGGAAAAGAATTTACAGACCTTACAGATTTAAGAAAATCAGGGAAGGGATTTGCGATTAAAATGGAAGCTATATACAGTATGGAATTTAATGACGGGAAAAGATATGAATCAAGTGTAGTGAAAAAAATTACACAGGACAGTCTTTCGATCACGAATTTTTTTAACGAAAATGCAGCCAAACTTGCGGGACAACCCTTCACGTTGATTACTTATCCTCTTTCCTCTTTAAAATATGTCCGTTTTATTGATGACCGGATGCTGTCTTTGTACGGTAAAAAGAATGTCCAGAAAAATTTTGATCTGATCGTAAAGAAAATGGACCATGCGAAAATGTGTCCTGCTATTATTCAGTTTAAAGACAGAAACGGAGAGATGAAAGTCTGTCATTTTTATCTTACATCTCAGGGCTACGATCTTTTGTATGAAAACAATGGGAGAGTGTATTATCTGGAAGGTAGAGTAGAATGGAAATAATTTCTGAAGAGAGTGCGGTCTTCATACTATATTCTCTTTTGTGAGTTTATCAGCATTGGTTTTAATAAAATTATTCCCCATTCACGGAAAAAAATAAAAGGATTGGTGTATCTACTGAAGAAAAATAATATTTTTGTAATATAGCTAGGATGAATGATGAAAATAAAACTTTTACTACTGTTTTTGATTATCGGGAATGTGTTCTGTCATTCACAAACCCATGATATAGAAAAAAATATCCCCGAACACCGTACTTATGAAGAATTGGAAAAAGAATTCTATGGCAGCCGTGCGGGAGAAGGAAACAGTAAAAGTATTGCAGACTCATATCTTAAAAAGGGAAAATCTGAAAAAAATATCAGTCATATTGCTGAGGGATATGTTATGCTTCATTTTGACGAAGACTTACCCAATGCTTTAAAATATCTTGACAGCTTACAGCATATCACCCAAAATTCTAAAGAAAATACCTATCCGGCCAGAACTTATCTTTTAAGAGGAAATCTTTATTTTAGAAATGATAATCTTCAGTCTGCATTGAATAATTATATCTTAGGGCTGAAGTATGCAAAAGAGAAAGGAAATAAGAGGCAGATTGCCATGGCACACATCAGTATTGCCTATCTGAATAATTATATTGGAAAACACGCGGAAACAGCTAAAGTATTAAGACATTATGCCTATGATGCTGATTATATGAATGAGGTTGAGAAAAACTCTCTCAAACTGAATCTGGCTGATGCTTACATAGAAATTAATAAAATGGATTCTGCGTATGTATTGATACAGAGTGGCTTACAGGATTCCAAAAAAAATAATGATGTTTACCGCTATTATCAGAATCTTGGACTGCTGGGATATTATCATCTGCATTCAAAAAATTATCAGAAAGCTATTGATGGTTTATTGGAGTGTGAAAAATATTTTTTCACCAATAATAGTGGTAGTAAAAGAAACCAGCATTATACTCTTTTATATTTAGGGAAATCCTATGCCGGGCTTCAGGAAAAGGAAAAAGCTGTAGACTTTTTCCGGAAGATTGATTCTATGGTTCTTAAAACAAATTATATCTATCCGGAGCTGAGAGATGTATATACTTACCTGATTGATTATTATAAAGAAAACGGTGATAAAGAAAAACAACTGTATTATGTGGATCGCTTTTTAAAAGTTGATCAGGTTCTGGATACTCAATTCAGATATATTTCCAGAGAGCTTCCGAGAAGATATGATACTCCGGAACTACAGCAGGAGAAAGAAAATATTACCAATGAGCTTACAAAAAGAAAAAGTCTCTTTTATATTGTTTTAAGTCTTTTGCTGATATCACATTTATTATTTATCAACTTTTATTTCAAATACAAAAAATCAGAAAAAAATTATAAAAAGATTGCCCAGGATCTGATCCAGTCTGTTAATGAAAACAGAGTAGGAAAGAATAAAGATTCTGAATTCAAAAAAGAAACCCTGTCTGAGCCTCTTCCGATAGAAAATACAGTAAATTCAGAAGACAGAACTACCAGAACAATCTCAGAAGATATTGCCCAAACCATTTTAAGAGAACTTGAAATCTTTGAAAACAAAGACCAGTTTTTAAATAAAGGAATTACATTGGGAAGTCTCGCCAAAAAGATAAAAACAAACTCTAAATATCTGTCGGAAATTATCAATACTTACAAAGGGAAAAATTTTGCAACATACCTCAACGATCTCCGTATTGATTATGCCATCAGCAGATTGGCCAATGACAGAAAATTCAGGTCCTATAAAATTCCATTTATCGCAGAAGAATTAGGGTATAATAATGAGCAGGCTTTCACTTTAGCCTTCAAAAAACGAACCGGAACCCCTCTTTCCATCTATTTGAAAGAGATTGAAAATATGTCTTCAAATTAGGTTTAATTTATTGGTATTCATTTACTTTGTGTTTATAAATTCATGATTTTATGTATATAAATTTATGAATCTATAGATCATATACTTGTTTCATTATTCCACTTCCTGCATCTTTGCTTCAGGTAAAAACACAACCATTTATTTTGTATGTGCACAATACAAGATATCATTCCAGACTATTGATTAATTAAAAAATTAAATCAGGAATTGTATCATAAAAATTAATAATGAAGTGGATAAGAACCAAAAATAATAACCTGAAAATAAAATGTAAATAATGAGATAATTGTTCAAAAGTTTAGAAATATAAAAGTGTAGTGATCATTAAAAATCATAAACAGTTAAAAACAAAATCCAGTGGTGAATCCGCCACACAGTTTAAAAGTATAGTATATTCTAAAAATGGATGTATGACCGGGTAATTTACCACGGAGTTATCACTTAAAAACTAATAACCATTTCAATAAAACTAATTCCATGAAAACTCAGAGTAAAATAAAATTTTATTCTTTTTAAAAGTGATAGTGTAAGTGTGTTCATTCCGTGTCAATACGGATTTTATTGAAGTTCAGGACAATATTGAGTGGAAATGTAACCTGAAAATGAAGAAGAGTCTGCAGCAGAAAACGGGTGAATTCCCTGAACTCAAAGTTTAAATACTCGTTAAATGATTTTTAAAGACGGCGCAATCATCAAGTTGCGCTGTTTTTTTGTAACTTTGCGGACATTAATTTTTATATAAAAAATTTATCATCAACAAATGAAAAAGCAAACGATCAAAGAAGTCCTAAAGGATTACAAGAAAGTATTACATCATGACATTACAGTTTACGGATGGGTAAGATCATTCCGTGCAAATCGCTTTATTGCACTTAATGATGGTTCTACGATTAATAATTTGCAGATAGTTGTTGATTTCGAAAATTTTGATGAAGCAATCATCAAGAATATCAGTACTGCTTCTTCCCTGAAAGTAGTGGGTGAAGTAGTGGAAAGCCAGGGAGCAGGACAGTCTGTGGAAATTATCGCTAAAAAGATTATTGTTTTAGGAGATAATTTTACAGAAGAACTTCAGAGTACAATTCTTCAGCCTAAGAAACACAGTCTTGAAAAACTTCGTGAGCAGGCGCACTTAAGATTCAGAACAAACCTTTTCGGTGCAGTGTTCAGAGTGCGCCATGCAGTAAGCTTTGCGGTTCACTCGTTCTTCAACCAGAACCAGTTCTTCTATATCAACACACCGGTTATTACAGGAGCAGATGCAGAAGGAGCAGGTGAAATGTTTGGAGTAACCAATTTTGACCTGAACAATATGCCGAGAACTGAGGAAGGAGATATTGATTTTACACAGGATTTCTTCGGTAAAAAAACAAACCTTACCGTTTCAGGACAGCTTGAAGGAGAAACTGCAGCCATGGGATTAGGAAGAATCTATACATTCGGACCTACTTTCCGTGCTGAAAATTCTAACACCACAAGACACCTTGCAGAATTCTGGATGATTGAGCCGGAAGTTGCTTTCAACAACCTTGAAGACAATATCGACCTTGCGGAAGATTTCTTAAAATATGTAATCCAGTATGTATTGGATAACTGTAAAGATGATCTTGAATTCTTAGATAACCGTTTTGCAGAAGAACAGAAAACAAAACCGGAAAAAGAAAGAGCAAAAGAAGGTCTTATCGAAAAACTTCAGAATGTAGTGGCTAAGCGTTTCAAGCGTGTAAGCTATACAGAAGCAATCGAAATCCTATTGAACTCGAAAGAAAATAAAAAAGGAAAATTTGCTTACCCGGTTGAAAGTTGGGGAACAGATCTTCAGTCTGAGCATGAAAGATATCTTGTTGAAAAACATTTTGAAAGCCCGGTCGTATTATTTGATTATCCGAAAGAGATCAAAGCTTTCTATATGAAACTGAACGATGACAATAAAACCGTTGCAGCTATGGATGTTCTTTTCCCTGGTATCGGTGAAATCATCGGTGGATCAGAAAGAGAAGCAAGACTAGATGTTTTAAAACAGAAAATGGCAGATATGCATGTAGATGAACATGAGCTTTGGTGGTATCTTGATACCAGAAAATTCGGTTCTGTGCCGCATGCAGGCTTTGGTTTAGGACTTGAGAGATTAGTTCTTTTCGTAACAGGAATGACGAATATCAGAGATGTGATTCCTTTCCCAAGAACGCCGAAAAGTGCTGAATTCTAGAACAATAAAAAAAAGCCTTAATCACAAGTTAAGGCTTTTTTTATTTTTCAATAGTTTATTAAGATGGGATGTATCATGCAAAAATCATGCTAAATACGTTTTTTATCAAATAAATTTATTAAATTCGTAGAATATGTTATGTTAAAACGCAAATAAGAATATGCTTAAACAACACTTACAACTCAAATTAGGACAAAAGCTGGCCCCTCAGCAAATCCAGTTGATGAAGCTTATTCAACTTCATACTCTTGAATTTGAAGAGGAGTTGGAGAGAGAGTTAGAAGAAAACCCGGCTTTGGAAATTGCGAAAGAAGATTCTAAGGAAGATGAATACTCTTCCCTGGAAGATGCTTATAAGGATGAGGGTACAGAAAGCATTGAAACAGATTTCGACGTCAATGAATATATCTATGACGATGAACCGAGCTATAAAACTGCATCCAGCAACTATTCTCCGGATGATGAAGAATTTGACAACGAAAGCCTTCTCACGGAGGGACAGTCCTTATATGACTATCTTACAGAACAGATTCACCTGATTAATATCAGTGATGAAGATCTTAAGATTGCAGAATACCTTATCGGGAACTTAGATACAGACGGATATCTTAGAAGAGAAATCAAGTCTATTGTTGATGATCTGGCTTTCTCACAAGGAATTTATACAACTAAAGAAAAAGTTGAGGATATTCTGGAGAACTATGTTCAGAAACTGGATCCATCTGGAGTAGGAGCAAGAGGCCTGCAGGAATGTTTATTGCTGCAAATTGAAAAGAAAGTAAGCTCAGATAAAGCAGTTTCTTTAGCTGCCAATATTTTGAGACATCAGTTTGAAGCCCTGACGAATAAGCATTACAATAAGATCATTCAGAAATATGATATTGAAGAAGAAGATCTGAAAGATGCACTGGACGAAATCTCAAAATTATCCCCGAAAGTAGGTGGGAACTTCGATACACAAACAATTACAATTAATCAGGAAATTATTCCGGATTTTGTGATTCAGGTAAAAGACGGATTAGTGATTCCTATGCTTAACAGCAAAAATGCACCTACTTTAAGAGTTTCTGAAGAATATAAAGATATTCTGACTACTTATTCCCATGATAAAAATTCGTCAGAGCATAAGCAGGCTGCATTATTTATCAAACAGAAACTGGATGCTGCAAAATGGTATATTGATGCTATTAATCAACGTCAGAATACCTTATTACAGACGATTACAGCGATTGTGAAATTCCAGAAGGATTATTTCATTACCGGAGACGAAAAGTCTCTGAAACCAATGATTCTGAAGGATGTCGCAGATATTACAGGATTTGATATTTCCACGATTTCAAGGGTGGTAAAAAGTAAGTATGCAGATACCCCTAACGGGATTGTATATCTTAAAGACCTGTTCTCAGACAGCTTAACGAATGATGATGGAGAGGAAGTTTCTACTAAAGAAATAAAAACCCACCTTCAGGAAGTAATCAGTAAAGAAAACAAAAGAAAGCCGCTTACCGATGATGCATTAGTGGTAATTCTAAAGGAACAGGGTTATAATATTGCCAGAAGAACGATTGCGAAATATCGTGAACAGCTCAATATTCCTGTCGCAAGATTAAGAAAAGAACTTTAAAAATATAAAAAAGCATTTCAATTTGGAATGCTTTTTTTATTATTGAATTTGTACTTGTTTAAAGTTTTCATTCCTTCTTTTTTAAGATAACAAGTTTTTATCAACAATTTCAGTACCGTATTTCTACTGAATAAAATTCAATCCTTTATCCCGACATTTGGTTGATTAATCTTTAACTGAACCAATTAACCATTTGCTTATGTCAACAAAAACCGTTCAATTTAGTGTTGAAGTGAAAAATATGATCATCACTTCAGGAAGTTTCCAAGTTTTTGGAATTGTTGAAAATTTTATTGGCGCTGTTAATAACAAAACCTCATTTGAAAACAATACTTTCAGTGTTGAAATTAAAAATGCAGAATCAGAATATTACACTGTAACCGTTTGGGTGCATGAATATATCATTGAAGATACAAAATATAAAATTGAAGGCGAGCCCTTAAGTTTATTGGCAACTTTCTATCTTCCTGATGTCACTGCTCCTGTCATTGTAAATCCTGAATCCTCTATCGCTTCAATCTATACATTTGCACGTATGGCAAAAGTAGATGATAACGGAACAGTTCATATTACAGGTACCGAACGAAATATGAAAATTGCTTATGGGATGAAGAAGAATCTTTACCAAACAGAAGGAGTCATCGGGGCTATGATCAGCACATCACCGAATGGCTTTGAAACGAACAGTTATCCGATGTTCAACTCTTTATGTAATTTGTACTATTATTCTTTAACAAACCCAATCCTCAGTACAGGAAAACCTTTTTACAGACAGTTTTTGGATTATGCGTGGCATGAACCTTCTGAATCAAACAAAAATTTTCTTCAGGCTGTACGAAATTTATTACATGATCCTTGTAATAATGCCGATAATATTTATAAAATGCTTATTGGTTTGAAAGAAATTTACCCGGATTCATTAGTCTCAATGAAAAATATGACTGATGATCAAAAAATTCCTAATAACTGGACACTTACCTTAAAAAGTAATTCTTCGGGAGCTAAGAACTTTATTCCAAGTGGTGCTGCATTTGTTGTTTTTGATGCAGATGATAATGCATGGATCGCCAATAATTTCAGGGCCGGTTCTCCGGATTCCGGAACGCATTGTCCTGTTTATAAATACGATGCTACACCTGCTGATTTTTCTCCGGTTCAGGGTGGCGGACTACTTGGAGTAGCTTTTGGAGCTGCAGTGAGTCCGGATAAAAAATATATTTCCTTCGGTAACTTCGGCTGGGGTTCGGAATATAACAATCCACAAGAAGGAAGTATCTCCCGTTTTTATTATAAAGATGGAAAACCGGTAAGTCCTTCCAATGGTTTTACATTAGGACTTTCCAGGGTTCAGGGAATGGAATATGATAATCATGGAAATCTATGGATGGCTTCGGTGGGCTGCCAGGAACCTTTCGCACCTGCCAAACCGGGAGTTTATCCTTTTGAAAACGAACCGAGTGCAGTAGTTGTTTATCTAAAACCGGAAGATGGTGACTTTGGAAAGGGTCCCACAAAGGAATTAACTCTTATTTGTAATGAATTTCCCGTAAAAAGATCACAAAACTTACCTCCGTTACCAACCAAAACCCCTTATTTAAAAATATTTGATGTTATTCCTGATCATAAAGGATGTGCTTATGTTTCCTGTATCGGAAATTATGATAAAGATGTTCCTGAAAATTGTGCTTTTTCAGCAGTTTATAAAGTTGCAATTGAAGGAAATCAACTGGTGGTTACAAATAGCTGGTTCAGTAATTACTCTGAAAGTGCCAATAAGCAGGAAGGTTATGAATCACTTCGTCAGATTGCAATAAATGGTAATGGCGATGTTGTTGTGGTAGGAGTAAGCAGCAGCCGTGCCACAGTTCTTAGCAAAGACCTTTCAACCGTTTTGGGATATTATGATGTCAATACTTATGCTCCCTGGGGAGTTAAAATAGATAAAAACCACACTGTTTTTCTGGCTAATTTTGGTCATGAAACGGATTTTAAGAATAACCCTACGCTGGATATGCAGGGGCCTTTTGGAGTAACGATGCTTCGTAATCCGTCAAAACCGGAAACGGCAATGCTGCTTACTCTTCCTACAGGCGGTTCTGAGGTCACTTTAGCTAATGGATATCCTTTATATGGTACTCAGCGAAAACCAAAATTGAACGAATCAAAACACGAAGAGTTACAAATGCATTGTTATCAGCCAATCATGAGACTGACTTCAACAAATATTGACGGCGCCGGAAATCTGTGGTGTATGAACAACTGGAAACCGTCAGCCCTTGTAGATGTTTTTGATAATCCCGGTGGCGACGGAGTAGTCATTTTCCTTGGAATTGCAGAACCTGAATAAAGTACATTTCCATTTAAAAATAAAATGCTCCAAAAGGATAAGCAATTATTCAAAGCAAATTTATATAAAAAAACCTGTTTAAGCATTTTAAACAGGTTTTTTTATATGAATTGGTAAGTCTAAAATGCTTCTGGTGAAAAGCTCATATAAGACGAAAAATCAAACATTTTATAAAACTAATGTACTATTGTACATAAAGTTTGGCTCTAAAAAAACTTAAATATTTAAAACTTTTGTGTCTAAAATTATCAATGCAAATTGAGACATGCTCAATCTTTAAAACTGCCTAATTCTAACTCTTTCATAGAAATCTCCCGCATTTCTACTTTTCTTATTTTTCCGGAAATAGTCATGGGGAACTCATCTACAAACTTCCAGTATTTCGGTACTTTATAATGGGCAATTCTTCCTTTGCAGTATTCCTGAAGCTCTTCTTCTGTGATGGTAAATCCTTTTCTTACTTTCACCCACGCCATTACTTCCTCCCCGAATCTTTCACTCGGAACTCCAATGATCTGAACATCCAGAATGTTGGTATAGGTATATAAAAAGTCTTCAATTTCTTTCGGTGAGATATTTTCTCCGCCACGGATGATGAGGTCTTTTATTCTTCCTGAAATGGTAATATATCCGTCTTTATCCATTACTGCCATATCTCCGGTATGCATCCAGCGGGCATCGTCCAGTACTTTCTTAGTGTTTTCAGGGTCATTCCAGTATTTCAGCATGACAGAATAGCCTCTTGTACAAAGCTCGCCATGTTCTCCACGTTTCAGGGTTCTGCCATTTTCATCCACAATTTTTATTTCAAGATGATCCTGAACAGTTCCCACAGTACTTACCTGCTTCTCCAGCGGTGTTCCTATTAAAGTCTGGGTAGATACAGGCGAAGTTTCCGTCATTCCGTAGCAGATGCTCATTTCTTTAATATTCATCAAACTTTCTACCTTTTTCATAATCTCAGGAGGGCATACTGATCCTGCCATGACACCAGTTCTTAAACTTGAAAAATCATACGTATTAAAATCTTTTACTGCCAGTTCAGCAATAAACATGGTAGGAACACCATACAAAGAAGTACATTTTTCGTCAGAAACGGCTTTTAAAGTAATTTCCGGATCAAAACTGTCGTTTGGAATTACCATGCAGGCTCCATGGGCTGTGCAGCATATATTTCCGATAACCATACCGAAACAATGATAAAAAGGAACAGGAATACAGACCCGGTCTTTCTCAGTATATTTTAATCTGATTCCGATAAAATAACCGTTGTTGAGAATATTATGATGAGAAAGCGTGACGCCTTTCGGGAAACCTGTAGTTCCGGAAGTATATTGAATATTAACAGGATCATCAAACTGTACATGTTCTTCAAAACTGTGGAGAACTTCATCTGAAATATCCTGGCCGTTATTGACAAATGCTTCCCAGTTTTCATCAAAGAATATTTCATGTTCAAGGGTGGGGCATACTTCTTTGGCATACTCAACCATTTCTTTGTAGTTGCTGCTTTTATAACTTAAGGAAGAAAAAATGAAACGAACTTCAGACTGATTAAGGACATAGGTGAGTTCATGAGTCCTGTAGGCCGGATTGATATTGACTAAAATAGTTCCTATTCTCGCAGTGGCGTACTGCAAAAGAACCCATTCATAACGGTTGGATGACCAGATTCCGATTCTGTCACCGGATTTTGCTCCCAAAAGCAGTAAAGCTTTTGCAACGGCAGTTGTCTGATTGTAAAATTCCTGGTATGTAGCTCTGTAATTCTGATGAACACAGACTAATGCTTCCTGATGGGGATATTTTTCGACAGTACTTTTAAGATTGGCTCCGATGGTCTGTCCTAATAATGGAACCTCAGAAGTTCCATATACATAAGATAAGGGCATAGTTTAAGATTTGGTGGGCTAAAATTAATAATTATATCCCGAAATATGCCTATGTATATTAACTTTCCTGAGAATCTATTTCTTTAAGCTGTTTTAAATTTTTGTCAAGCTTTTTAATAATTGTACCATATACCAGTCTGTAATAAAGCCAGATCATGGATATACCTAATAAAGTACTGACAATAATTCCTACGATAATGATGGTAAGATTTGAGCCGCTAGGCTGTATATTCTGAGAATTTAAAGTGTAAAATATGAATGCAGTCAATACAAACGTGAATATCAACAATAATACAATGCTGATCAGAATAAAAGCATTCACTGTTGTTTTGAACTTAATAATTCTGGTGATAAGACCCTTCAGATTTTCCTCAATCTTGATTCTTCTGTAATTCTGGTAGAACTTCAATACAAAATATGCTGTGATCAATAAACTTAAAACTTTTATAGCTAAATAAGCATGGCCGAAGTTGTTTTCTACTTCCGGAGCTTCCTGAGCGCCTAATCTTTCCAGCATTTTGCGGAAGCTGTCTGATTCTTCTTCCGGGAAAAGATAAAACAGACCTAATACGGAAAAGAACAAAAATTCTACAACGCTGATCCAGAAAATATACTTTATGTAATTACGTGATTTTCTATTCAACATCTGGAGAATCTCCTTGTCGTCATATTTAGGCTGAACAGGTTGTTCCTGCCATGTTTTTTTTAAACTATCTAGATCAAATTCAGGCATATTTTTCCATCTGTTCTTTAAGGGTTTTCTTTAATCTGTTCATTTTCACGCGTGCATTGACTTCAGTGATACCGAGGTTTTCTGCAATATCCTTGTAAGGCAGATCGTCAAGATACATCATGACAATGGCTCTTTCTACATTAGGAAGAGTCTTGATTACAGTATACAAAAGTGATACCTGCTGCTGTTTTTCATCGTCATCTTCCACAAAATCCCTGTGGTTGATGTCCAGCTCATTCGTAGGAAGACTTTTGCTTTTTTTTCTAAAGAGGGTAATGGCCGTATTGAGCGCTACACGATACATCCATGTGGAAATCTTGGAATTCCCTTTAAAGGAATCATAGCTTCTCCAGAGCTGTAAAACAATTTCCTGGAAAAGATCCTCCTCATCTTCCAGAGAATTGGTATACAGGCGCGATACCTTGATAATCAGACCCTGATTATCCTTAATAAGCTTCGCAAATTCTTTTTCTCTGGAATCCATAGATATATAATGGCACGAAGATAATAATAAAGTGGTAATTGGTGAAAATTATAATGTAAAATCATATAAATGTGAAACAAAGAGAATTAACAGTTGAGATTTCTCTGCTGCCTTAGCTTTATCCACTTTCTTTGCGAAATTTATGTATCTTTGCATCCGCGAGAAAATCGGCTTGTTGATTTCCCGTTTTACGGGAGGTAGGAAAGTCCGGACACCATAGAGCAGCAAAGCGGATAACATCCGTCACCCGCGAGGGTAGGACAAGTGCAACAGAAAGCAAGTACAGTTCGGCTGTAGTGAAACCAGGTAAACTCTTTGCGGTGCAATGGTAAGTATATCGGTTCTTTTCAGTAATGGAAATAGGGGCGGCTCGTCCTGAAAACCGAGGGGTAATCAGCTCAAGTGTTGCAGCAATGTAATACGTAGATAAATAACAGGCACTTCTTCGGAAGTACAAAATCCGGCTTATAGATTTTCTCGTTTTTTTACAATATAATCTTCCTCAAATTTTATTCTTAAAATCAAATCTGTTTTCATAGTTATATGTGAAAAAGGGTATTGTTTTGTATAAGTCTAATATAAGACTTATATGAAACTAAATAAGACGAATAGGAAACTTTTATATTGTTCTGTTACCACACATTTGTATAAACAAATTAAAATGAGAACAGAAATCACATTACATTCAGTTCCTGAAGAAAAACCCGGATATATTCTTATTCTACTCTACATTGCCTTTGTATACGGATTGTTTTGGGTGATAGATCAATGTCTGGTTTATTTTTTCAGTGATGTTACCAATGTTATACTGATAAAGATTCTTAATAAGACGGTATGGATCGGGCTGATGTTTTTAAATTATTTGATCGTAAAACATTTCCTTTATCTGATTAGAAAACAAAGAAAACGTCCGGTTATTTATCCTGCTTTAACCATCTCAAAAGAAGGAATAACTTATTATCCGGAAAACAAAAAATCCGAATGGGGAAATATTTCAGAAATACAGATTATAGATTCTATATTGGCTGTAACTGTAGATTTTGATTCTGGAAAAGATTTTAAACTTAACCTTTTCAAGACAGATCTTCAGAAGCAAATGAAGCAGGAAGATTTTGAAAAGCTATTGGAATATCATTATAAAAAAGAAATTTATACCTATATTACTCCATCATCCTGTGGTTGTGGCTGTTAATTTTAATATATTAACATACAAAATGAAAACAGAAATCACTTTATATAAATCCAGACAAAGAAGACCAGGATATGTGGCGATTATTTTCTTTACGCTCATATCACTTGCTCTATTGGCTGCTCTTTGTGCAATAATCTATCTTTTGCTGACAAGTAATAGTTTTTTTAAATTTTTAATCTCGGCTATTGTACTTGTATTGATATCAGCCTTATTTTATGGTTCAGTAAAAATTTTAATCGGATGCATTAGGGAACAGAGAACGCCGGAAGAAAAAGCTGTTGAAATATTATCCATCACCAAAACAGGAATTTTTAACCATAAGAAAAAGCAGCAATTGATTTGGAACGAAATTTCTGAAATTCAGATTATTGATGCCGTTATTTCGGTGACAGTAGATTTGTATCCTGAAAAAGATTTTCAATTAAATTTAGGGGATACAGATGTTTATACGGATATGAACAGAGATGATTTTGCAAAATTACTTCAATGTCATTACAAAAAAGAAATTTATACCTATAATAGCCCTCCATCATGTGGATGCGGAGGTTGATTGAGTTTATATTAATACCTAGCATTACCATTAAAATTTTGACATCATGAAACCCGAATTTACTTCCGTTTTACTTGATAGCACACAGTTAGATTATGACCAGAATCCTTTGTGGGAAAGGATTTCATCGTATCAGATTGATCAGGCTCACGTCATCATTCCATTTTCCAGAAAATTAGCTCAGACTGAAGGGTGGACGAGAAGATTCTGTCTGCTTGCCATTGAAGAATATAAAAAGTTTGTTTATTTATGCTGTATCTCAAAAAACGGAGCCTCCCCTTCAATCGTAGTAGATAAAGTATGGCATATGCATTTGCTCTATACCACTGAATACTGGAAAGAATTCTGTCCGAAAATCCTGGAAAGAGAGCTGCATCATTTCCCAAATGTAGGTGGAATTAATGATTATCATAAGCATCAGGACTGGTATCTGGAAACATTAAAACTGTACATCAATATTTTCAGGCAAAATCCACCCGAAGTTTTCTGGCGCATTCCAAAGGAAATTATACCATTCCTATTACCTGAAAATGGGAATAAGATAAAAAATACCGGACAATTCACATGGAAAAAAACCTTTGAAAAATTACATTCAAAGGTCTTTAATTATATTCATCACAGATCGGTTTTGAAATAAGCCATGACTGATTATTCTCCCATTAATTGTGTTTTGGCCCGCTCTAGGTCTTCTTTGTCTTTATCCGAAAGGGTAGGATATTTGAGATTCATTTTTTCAAGAGTATCAATAATAATCTGGATAGCAGCCACTCTTGCAAACCATTTGTTGTCGGCAGGAAGTACATACCAAGGAGCATGATCTTTTGATGTTTCATTGATGGCTGTTTCATAAGCTTCCATATATTGATCGAATAATGCTCTTTCCGGAAGATCTGCTGCAGAGAATTTCCAGTTTTTTTCCTGTTCATTGATTCTGTCCAGAAGCCTTTTTTTCTGCTCATCCTTAGAAACATGTAAAAAGATCTTTACAACCGTTGTTCCGTTCTGTGAAAGGTGCTTTTCAAAATTTCTGATACTTTCATATCTGTTTTCCCAGAATTTATTGTCGAAATCTTTTACTGAAGACCATGTTTTTTCACTTAAATTATATTCAGGATGTACTTTACAAACCAGGACACTCTCATAATGGGACCGGTTGAAAATCCCAATCATTCCTTTCTGTGGCAATGCGAGATAATGCCTCCATAAAAAATCATGGGAATACTCTTTAGAACTTGGTGTTTTAAAACTGGTCACATTGCATCCCTGAGGATTCACCCCTCCGAAAACATGTTCTATCATACTGTCTTTTCCCGCTGCATCCATAGCCTGTAATACAACCAGGAGAGACTGGCTTCCGTCAGCATATAATCTTTCCTGCAGTTCACGAAGCTTTTCTTTCTCCTGAATCAGCATTTGTTCTCCATCTTCTTTGGTGAGTTTTCCTTTATAAGATGTTGAAGTTTTTTTTATTGAAAATTTTCCATTTACCTTAAAGTCATCTGAGAAATTGGTGTCCATATAATTAAAAGATTAAAAGATTAAAAGATTAAAAGATTAAAAGATTAAAAGATTAAAAGATTAAAAGATTAAAAGATTAAAAGATGTTGTTATTATAATTCAATAGGGGTGGTCTTTAGCTCAGCCATTTTAAGAAGGAATAAGTCCAAAGATTTCAGTAAATGTGATTTCCTCCCACCCATTATCTGTTATCTGCTGCCTTAACAAACATAAATGTAATAAAAAAACCGCCTCTATGGAGACGGTTTCTTTATTTTTTTTGAGTAGAGATTACTTCGCAGCAGCCTTTTTAGCTAGTTTAGCAGCTTTTTTCTCAGCTTTAGCAGCTTCTTTCTGCTCAGCAGGAGTCAATACTTTTGCCTCAGCTACAGGAGCAGGAGCATTAGCGTCTACATTACCTTTAATGTAGATTACACTTCTACTGTTTACAGGGTCATTAGAGAAAACTTCAATCATTTTGTTGAAACCTCCAGGAATAGCAGTGTTGTATCCAACTTTGATCTTAGCGGATTTACCCGGCATGATAGGATCTTGGCTGAACTCAGGAGTTGTACATCCACAAGAAGGCTTTACGTTTGAAAGAATCAAAGGCTTATCACCTGAATTCGTTACAGTAAAGAATCTCGTACCATCAGCATTGGGCTTAATAGTACCGTAATCAAAAGTTGTTTTATCAAATGTAATTGTTTGTGCAGATGCAATTGCAAATGTCCCGAATAATGCAATTCCTGCAATTAATTTTTTCATATTCTTGAATGTTAATACGTTTGTTAGATAAATTTTGTGAAACAAAGTTAAAAATTATTTTAATTCATGCTTAAAAATTTTTTTCTTTAGACTATTTTTGCAAATTGCAAGCCAAAGAAATAGAATTTATGCAGATTTCAGAAAAGTACAATCCACAGGAAACAGAACAGAAATGGTACAATTACTGGTTGGAAAATAAATATTTCCACTCAGAACCTAATGACAAACCACCATATACCGTGGTCATTCCTCCGCCAAACGTGACGGGGATATTACACATGGGACATATGCTGAACAATACCATTCAAGATGTTCTGGTCCGTCGTGCAAGAATGCGCGGGTTTAATGCTTGTTGGATTCCGGGAACAGATCACGCTTCAATTGCTACCGAAGCTAAAGTTGTTGCTAAATTGAAGTCTGAAGGAATCAATAAGTCAGATCTTACCCGTGAAGAATTTCTAAAACATGCCTGGGACTGGACTCACAAATATGGAGGTACCATCCTTGAGCAGCTGAAAAAACTGGGATGTTCTTGTGATTGGGACAGAACCCGTTTTACAATGGAAGATAATCTTTCAAAACAGGTCATCATAAGTTTCGTAGATCTGTATAATAAAGGAAAGATCTACAGAGGATACAGAATGGTCAACTGGGATCCTGAAGCCAAGACTAATATTTCTGATGAAGAAGTAATATTCAAAGAGCAGAACGGAAAACTATATTTCCTTAAATATAAAATTGAAGGCTCAGAAGAGTTCCTTTCAGTTGCTACTACACGTCCTGAAACTATTTTTGGGGATACTGCAGTGTGTATCAATCCTAATGATGAAAGATATGCTCACTTAAAAGGTAAAAATGTAATTGTACCGATTGTAAACAGAGTAGTTCCAATCATTGAAGACGAATATGTTGATATTGAATTCGGAACCGGAGCCCTGAAAATTACGCCGGCACATGATGTGAATGACTACGAAATCGGACAGAGACATCAGCTGAAAATGATTGATGCTTTGGATGATGACGGAAATCTTAATGAGCATGGATTACATTATGCAGGGAAAAACAGATTCGACGTAAGAAAGGAGATTGCAAAAGAACTGGAAGAAAAAGATCTTTTGCTGAAAGCTGAAGACTATGTAAATAAAGTAGGAACTTCGGAAAGAACAGGTGCGGTAATTGAGCCTAAAATTTCTGTACAGTGGTTCCTTAAGATGTCTGATCTTGCTAAGCCTGCTTTAGACGTGGTAATGGATGATGATGTGAAATTCTATCCTGAGAAATTTAAAAATACCTACAAACACTGGATGGAAAACATCCGTGACTGGAATATTTCCCGTCAGCTATGGTGGGGGCAGCAGATTCCTGCTTTTTACTACGGAACAGGAGATGAAGATTTTGTAGTAGCTGAAACCGCTGAAGAAGCATTAGAATTAGCAAAACAGAAATCCGGAAATCCGGAACTTACTCTGGAGAATTTAAGACAGGATCAGGATACATTAGATACATGGTTCTCTGCCTGGTTATGGCCAATGTCTGTATTTGAAGGACTTTTAGATCCAGAAAATAAAGATATCAAATATTATTATCCTACTTCTGACCTGGTAACTGCCCCTGATATTATTTTCTTCTGGGTGGCAAGAATGATCATGTCCGGGCTGGAATATAAAAAAGAAGTGCCGTTCAAGAATGTTTACTTTACAGGAATTGTAAGAGATAAACAAAGAAGAAAAATGTCCAAATCCTTAGGAAACTCTCCGGATCCTATTGAATTAATGGAAAAATATGGTGCTGATGGTGTACGTGTAGGAATTCTATTGAGCTCTGCAGCTGGAAATGACCTTCTTTTTGATGAAGATCTAATGCTTCAGGGAAGGAACTTCATGACGAAAATCTGGAATGCATTCCGTTTGGTCAATATGTGGAATCACGAAGATAAATCTGCAATTGCTACAGATCACCAGGCTATTGAATGGTTTGAAAATAAACTGAACAAAACAATCGTTGAAATTAATGATCAGTTTGAGAAATTCAGAATTTCTGATGCGCTGCATTTGATCTATAAATTAATTTGGGATGATTTTTGTGGTTGGTATCTTGAAGCAATCAAGCCTAACTATGGAGAGGGAATTTCTAAAGAAGTATATAATAAAACCATCTATTTCTTTGAAGAATTGATGAAGCTGCTTCATCCGTTCATGCCATTCCAGTCTGAAGAAATCTGGCAGTTGATTTCTGAAAGAAGTATTGATGAAGCGCTTGTTATTGCTCAGCAGAAGGATGCGGATAGCTTTAATGAAGGAGTCATTAAAAACTTTGAAATCACAGCTGAATTGATTTCTGGAGTTAGAAATTACCGCCAGACAAAAGGAATTTCGCCAAGAGAAACTGTTGAGGTATATACCAATGCTTCTGAATTTGCGAATGAAGCCGTAGTAAGAAAATTGGCTAATATTTCTGAGATCCATTTTGGGCAGAAAACAGATAAGCCAAGCTTTACCTTCCTGGTAGGAGCAACTGAAGTTTCTATTCCTTTAAGTGAAAACTTAGATTTAGGAGAAGAAAAAGTAAAAACTGAAGAAGAATTGAAATATTTAAAAGGATTCTTAATTTCAGTAGATAAGAAACTTTCCAATGAAAAGTTTGTTGCCAATGCTAAACCAGAAGTTGTAGAAGTGGAACGTAAGAAGCAGAAAGATGCTCAGGATAAAATTGCGATCCTTGAAGAGAAACTGAAAAGTTTGTAAAAATTGCCTAATAATAGGTTAATTTGTCGGAATGTCAGGCTGAGCGGAGTCGAAGCCTTTTTGAAAGATGAAACAATATTTTGTATATATTTTAAAATGTTCCGATAATTCCTATTATACAGGAGTTACCAATGATATTGAATTGAGATTTTCTCAGCATCAGTCAGGAAAATTTCCTGAAAGTTATACTTATAAAAGAAGACCGGTTGAGCTGGTCTTCTTTTATCTGTTTAATGATATTTTCAGGCAATAGCATTTGAAAAACAAGTGAAGGGCTGGAGTCGTAAAAAAAAGGAAGCAAGTATAAATGATAATTGGGATAAACTGAAAGAACTATCTATTTGCCGGAATGACGGCCACGCGGATAATTTTAAAGATAAAAATCCTGAAGGCTTCGACTCCGCTCAGCCTGACACTGAAAATAAAGAATAAATAAAATGACACATATAGAAAATATAAAAAAACTATTCTCGAAGGATTTTGTAGAAAATCCATTGTTAGAAAGTTTTGAAGCAGGAAAGATTTATCTTTCCAGTGGAAAGCTGGTTGCCTGCGATCCATTAATCACGAATGATATGCTTCCTTTCACCACAGAATTTCCGAAGGGAGATTTTTCTGTGATAGTGCATAAAGAAAGAGACAGCAACTGTGTGGCTTATGCCGAAATTATATTCAATAATTCTGAAATTAAAGAATGGAAGCTGGCAACCACAGCAGGGCAGAATATAAAAGATCTGGCAAAAGAAGAAATTTTTGGATATCCTGTAGAAAGTGGGATGGGATGTTTTATGGATGTTGATACTCAAAATAGCCTCAACGAGCTTGAACAGAGATTATATCAAAACAAAGGCGGAGATTTTATGGGAATCTATGAAGAATTTTTCCATGAGTATTTCTTTGATGAAAATGGAGCTATTGACCAATATGCGTTCCTAAAACCTGCAAAAGAACATCCCGGAACTATATTTGCTTTTGAAACCGGATATGGTGAAGGATTTTATGCCAGTTATATAGCATATGATCAAAATCAATTACCAGTGAAAATAATTACTGAATTTATAGAAATAAGTTAACTTAAAATTAGTTACTTTTGGAACACGATTTTGTCAGTTATAAATTTTAAAGCTAATACAAAACACAATGAATTTCTCATCAGAACAACCCCGAATTATTGTTGTGGGCAGCTCATCCATAGATTTGGTTCTTGAAACCGAAAAACTTCCTTCACCCAACGAAACGGTTTTAGCCGTTAAGTCAGATAGCTATTTTGGGGGTAAAGGAGCCAATCAGTCGGTAGGTACTGCCAGACTGGGGGCAAGTGTGTATTTTATAGGATGTGTGGGAATGGATCCCCTTGGGCAACAGATTATGAGAAATCTGGTAAGTGAAAATGTGAATGTAGGTTTTGTACATGAAACAGATAAAGATGCTACAGGAACAGCCTATGTGACGACTTCTCACGGTAATGCAGCTATTGTTGTAGTGCCGGCAGCCAATAAATATCTTAGCACATCACATATAGACGAAGCTGAAAAGTATTTTAATACGGCAGATCTTGTACTGGTACAGCTTGAGGTCTCTATGGAGGTGGTAGAGCATACCGTTAAAAAAGCCAAGAAATATGGAAAAAAAGTAGGTTTATATGCTTCTCCCGCAATGAGAGTCAGTGAAGAAATTTTAGAAAAGGTTGATTTTATTGTAGCTAAGAGCAACGAATTATATACCATTTTCGGAGAAGAAAAAAGGGAAGAGGTTCTTAAGAAATATTTCAATAAAGTTTTTGTAAGAGATGATACCAACTCGACTATTTATTTTGATGGTACTGAGATGAAATATTACAGAAACGACAAAGATGAGAAAGTTTATAAAATGGGAATGGGTGATGCATTTACTTCAGGATTTGCTATCGCACTTTGTCATGGAAACTCTATTGAAGAATGTGTAAAGTTTGGAAATGAAGTTTCATCAAGAGTTTCCGGCGGTAAAGGTTCTCAGACAGGGCTGCCAAGAATGTCAGATTTCTTTTCTTAAAACTATTTACGACATATCAAAAGTTTGAAACTTAACATAAAAATATAAGTAAAATGTCCACTTTTATAGTGGATTTTTTCTTTTTATACTATGGAAAAACTAATACTTACCACAGAAGATCATATCTCTCTGGCTGTCCATCTCTTTAAACCGGAAGAAAGTAATGGAAAACTGTTGCTGATCAATTCGGCAACAGGAGTAAAACAACAGGTGTACTTTTCTTTTGCCAGTTATTTTTCTGAACAGGGATTTACAGTGATTACTTATGATTACAGAGGAATAGGACTTTCCAAGCCGAAAGATATGAGGGGATTTCATGGTTCAATGAGATTGTGGGGTTCAAAGGATTATAAAGCTTTAACCCAATATATCAAAACAAACTTTAAAGATCACAAAAAGTATTGCTTAGGCCATTCTGTAGGTGCTTTGATTCTGGGAATGAATGAAGATTCGGAAATATTTGAGGAATTCTTTTTTGTTGGAACACAAAATGCTTTTGTCGGCAATCTTAAAGGGATGACAAAAATTGAAGCCTATCTGGGGTTTGGAATTGCCCAGCCATTAACCACTTCATTATTAGGGTATTTTCCTGCACATTGGTTTGGACTGGGAGAAAGTCTTCCAAAAAATTGCGCATATGACTGGAGAACCTTAATTTTAAACAAGAAATCAACCAACAAACTGTTGGAGAAAATTGATAACTTTTCTAAAAATTTGACACAAAAAGTATTTGTAATCCGCGCAGAAGATGATATCTGGCTGACAGAAAGAGGCGTATTGAGTTTATTAAATAATACCTATCCTAATCTTCAACCAACGTACAGACTGATCGCTGTTTCAGAATCTGATAAAAAAGAAATCGGACATGTCAATTTTTTTAGAAGTTACAATAGAAAACTTTGGGATATTATTTTAAATGAACTGATAGATAAATGAAAAGTACGATTGAAAACACAATAGCATTTGTAAAAGAAAAATTAGAAGGAGCAGAGGCAGGACATGACTGGTTCCATATTGAAAGAGTCTGGAAACTGGCTGTTCAAATAGCAGAAACAGAAGATTGTGATAAAGAGGTGGTAGAACTGTCTGCTCTTCTTCATGATATTGCAGATCCTAAATTTCATAACGGTGATGAAACTATTGCTCCCAAAATATCCAGGGCGTTTCTTGAAGAGCAGAATGTTCCCGAAGAAACAATCCTGAAGGTTTTATTTGTGATTGAAAATATTTCATTTAAAAACAAAGATCAGGCACCGATAAATCCACCTGTTGAGCTTAAAATTGTGCAGGATGCCGACCGTATTGATGCAATAGGAGCTATTGGAATTGCCAGAACATTCAACTTCGGAGGCTTTAAGAACAACCTGATGTATCACCCGGATATGAAACCCAAACTGGGAATGTCAAAAGAAGAATATAAAAAATCAAATGGCACAACCATCAATCATTTCTACGAAAAATTATTACTTCTGAAAGAGATGATGAATACTGAAAAAGGAAAAGAAATGGCCGAAGAAAGACATAATTATATGTTGAATTTCCTCGACCAGTTTTATAAAGAATGGAATGTAGATTAGTAATAAACTGATTATAAAGATTGACACACTATTTTACATCATAATCAGATATTCAATTTTATATTGATGTATTTCCCAAACATAGCTATCCATACCCATGTTGTAAGACTTTCATGTGTCTGGATAGTTTTTTTATGCAGTAAACTCTCTAAATATCAAAGAAACTAAGTCTCAAAAACATTTTGCACTGTAGTTTAAAATTAAAAAAATAACCTCTGATATAGATAAAATAGAGATAAGAAGTATCTTTGTAAAATATGACACTCATTATTTTTATAATATTTCTGGCTTCTGTTCTTTCTCTGGTCCTGTTTAAGGTAAAATCAGGAAGTATGGCAAAGTGGGCGAAGCTGTTCCGTATTGTAACAGTAGTTTTTTCAATTTCTGTTTTTACGTACTGGTTTATCAAGAAAAGTGCTGTGGCATTTGTGGATAATTCTGTGGGACTGCAGGTTATCAATAAGCTTCCTCAGGCATTGGATTTTTATCTGATCAATGTAAATAAAACCGATAAAAATACAACCCTTGAGCCTAAGCATATTGGCAAAATACGTCCGGAATACTACAGGATAGAATACCTGAAAATGGATAAGTCTGATGAATACTGGATCGTAGGCTATCTCGGAAAGAAAAACCTTGTGTACTTTTCCCAGCATTCCGTACCGAATAAAAATATTGATCAGATTGTGGAGGTACAGAATTACATCAACCAAAGTATGAAACTCTCTGAATCGGCAAAAAAACAGGTAGATGCCTATAATTATGAGAATACAAAACTGGGGATCTGGATTGCACTGGATTTTCTGCTTCTGTTTCTCAATCTGGTATTGCTTCTGAAGAAAAATAAATAAAAAAATAGGTAATGAGCCTTTTTAGAGTACTCATTACCCATTATTATTTCTGCTAAGGATAATCCAGGATTTGCATGATTTGTTCCTTGAATTCCTCAGGACAGGATCTGATAAGTTTGTCTTTACTTTGTTTACTGATTTCTTTGGAGGTAATCCATTCCGTTTTATTGGAATTAAGACTGTGATGATCATATACTCTTTTTATGGTACTGTTCTCATAAAAGATATATTCATTACCAAGCCAGTTACTGGCAATACTGATTTTGCAAATTTCCTTTTCCATGATTTATGTTTTAAAGCATAATGTATCGTGAGATACATTACACTCTAATTTATGAAATTTTTCGTTATGAAAAAGAAGTTTGTTTTAATCTTTTATCGCATTCCTGCTTTATATTATCTAAAATAATGTTCCTGTACTCTCCGTTGCCATTTGTGGAACATGAATGGCGGTTTTCCATTCTTCATTCAGTTTCTTGATGAAATAGGCGGATAATAGAGGAGAAGCTTTTTCAATATTCTGGTGTACGAAAAAGTAGAGATTCTGGAGACCTTCTTTTTTCCATTTTGTGAGATGCTTCAACCAGTCATCCAATCTTTCATAGTCACTTTCAGCATTGGCTCCTACGTAACGGATAAATGCATTAGGCGTAGTAAGACGCATATGGAGCATATCTCTTCTTCCGGCAGTATCTACGATGATATTGGTGATGTTATGAGCTTCAAAGAGGTCACAGGTTGTATTGAGGATTCCCTCATCAGTAAACCATTCCGTATTTCGGAGTTCTATAGCTAAAGGAACTTCTTTAGGCCATTCTTTTACAAATTTTTCCAGCCTGTCATAATCCTTGGGTTTAAAATTGTCATGAAGCTGAAGAAAAGCCATTCCCAGCTTTTCATCAAAATTGATTACTGCCGAAGCAAAATGAGTCACCGGATCAGTCACATCAATCAGTCTTCTGAAATGGGAAACCGTATTGGTGATCTTGGGGAAGAATTTAAAATTATCAGGGGTTTTTTCTTTCCATGTTTTTACCTGATCTGGAGTGGGCATTCCGTAGAAAGTAGCATTCAGTTCAATAGAATTAAACTGAGTGGCATAATAGGTCAGTTCATCTTTAGTTCCTTTGGGGTAAAATCCTTTAAGATCCGTTTTATTCCATTTTGCGCATCCGATAGAAATATTTTCCAGTCCTTTTTTATTAAGAGCCAGCATATCCTTGGTTTTAGGATGATCTTTTGGTAAGGTAAAATCTATTTTTGATGGGTCTTCTACTTGTCCGAATTTCATATCTGTAGTTTTGGTATTAAACAATAAACACAAATATAAACCAAAAAAATCATAGAATTTTCTATGATTTTTAATGGAAATAATTGTATCGAAATTACTTATTTTTTAATAATTTTTTTCGTAACCTGAGTCTTATCAGTCGTGATTTTTATGATATAAACAGCAGTAGGATAGCCTGAAAGATCAATACTTACATTAGCTTGATTGAAGTTTCTGTCCAAAAGAATCCTTTCTTGAGAATCAATAAGTTTAATATTTTTTATAGGAGTATCAGAGCTGATTTGCAGGATGTCTTTTACCGGATTAGGGAAAACTTTGATCTGTTTTGTCTTGATGCTTGGATTGTCGCTCTTCAGGAAAGAATTGCTGCAGTTTGTGGTGAATGTGACATCAGGGTACATTGTCTGAAGTTCATTCAATTGTGCATCATCCACGCAAACTGATAAATTAGAGTTGTTATTGGTAAACTCAATGAAATCTTCTATTGAACCATTTCTCAGATTAGCAGAATTAAGATTAGACATATTCCATAAAGTAACAGATTCCAGATGTGATGATGTGGAAAGATCAAGTTGAGTAATCTGAGGACAGGTATTAAAATATACATTCTTCAGATTAATATTATCGGAAGTGTTGATCTGGGCAAGCAAAGGCAGATTTGCCAATGTCAATGATTCTAAATTCGTATTATTTGAAGTATTGACTGAAGCAAGGAGATCATTGTAAGAAAGGCTTAATGATTGCAGAGAAGCACAGTCTTTGGTGTCTAGAGCGGATATTTTTGTATTGCTTACCACAATATCTTTAAACCCGGTACATTGGCTGAGGTTGATTTCTCCTAAGTTCGAGAACATAGCCCCGATTGATAAATTCTGCAAGCCTGGACAGTTTTCTAAATCGAGTTTTTTTAATTCATTATTATTGTCGAAAGCAAAATTTGTGAGTGCAATACAGTTTTTAGTGAAAATGTTCTGAAGATTGTTTGCGCCTTGTGTCCCGTTGGTTATAAAACGATCTGTTTTTAAGGTATGCAGATGGGAAAGGTTATTGGTGTTTACCGTATTCATATATCCGCAGGAATTGGTAAGATCAATGCTTTCCAATTTTTGGGCAGCACTGAAGTTGATAGTATTGGTGATCTTTTGATTGAAAGCTTTCAGGGTTTTTAGTTTTGGAAGACCCGCAAGGTTTAAGCTATTTACATCTCCGAAATAAATTCCGGAAGTGGTAGAGTATAGATATCTGTTATAGAAAGAACAGTCTAATTCTTCAAGATTAATCAGTCCTGCCGTACTAAAATCAATAGATGGTGCATTCAGTCCCATTATTTTCTTTAAGGAAGAGCAACCATTAAGGTTTACATTGGAGAAATATGACCCTGTTGATTCATAATGATCCGTATCGGCAATGATTTCCTGCAGGTTTATGCAATTATTGGCAGTCAGCTCAATATTCTGTTCTGAATTGCCTGAAGAGGTGAAACCTCCTGTTACTGATATTCTAGTCAAAGTATTCAGATTAGGAACGACAATCTTTTCCAGAAATTTACAGGAATCAAATGTAAGAGTTTGAATACTGGAATTTTCAATATACAATTCTCTAAGCTCTGCGGAACTAATCAATGCATCATTGTTTATTTGATGGCAGTTTTTTATCCTTAAGCTGTTTTCATCAGGATACCATGGGTTACCGGAGATCTGATAGGCGATGATATCGGCAATATTCTGAATCCCTGAGCAGTTATCAAAAGAAAGGTTAATAGGAGAAGCCATATATTGACCTCCCTGTGATAAGTCATAATAAAAAGGTCTTCCCTGTACTTTTTTGATTTTAGTGTTGTTTGTAAAGCTGATGTTGGCAGTCTTGGTATTCCAAAAATAAAGTTCCTCGAGATTGGGGAACAGTAAAGCATCCGAAATCCCGTCCGGCAGGTGGCTGTTATAATATGTACTATTGATATTATTCGGATCAAATGGGCTGCCATTAGGATCAATATACATTTGGTCAGAATCTAACCTGATTGTCAGAACTTTAATCTGTTGCGCTTCTGAAGGCTGGATTTCTCCATCTCCGTTACTGTCTATGGCAATAGAATTACCATTAAAGTCTTGTGCAATCTGGTTAGTTGTATTTGAGCTTAGAAGTAAAGCTTTAAATTTTGAATCAGAAAAGTTCAGATTCTGGGAGTAAGCGATAGAAAATCCGCTTACCCATAAGGTAATTAAAAGTTTTTTCATATTTGAGTTTTAGTTATCAGATAATATTACAAATCCCTTTGTGTACAATCAGATGTTGTAAATATAATTTCTTTTTTTGAAAAAAATCCATTTTAGATGTCTGTAGATTTATTTCTTGGTTTTAAGTAATATTTATTAATAAAATGGTGTTATGGCTTAGTTTTATTTATTTAATATTGATTTTTAATGTCAATTTTTAGTCTTGAAGAAAGGATTTTCTCATTGTTATCTTGGAAAAATGACCTTCAAAAGTTCTGATAAATAAAAAAGCACACTAAAAAGTGTGCTTTTTTAAATATAGCGTGCTTATTACTTGATCTTATGCTTCACAGCTTGAACATGACACGAAGTTAACCATCATTTCTTTTGAAACAGATGAACTTCTTTGGTAGTAAAGTGTTTTTACTCCTTTTTTCCAAGCTTCAATATAAAGGTAGTTAACATCTTTTACAGGCATTGTAGAAGGAATCTGAAGATTCAGTGACTGTGCCTGGTCAATGTATTGCTGTCTCTGTGCTGCCTGAGAGATGATTTCCATTGGAGAAATTTCTTTGAATGTTTTGAATACTGCCTTTTCTTCAGGAGTAAGCTCATTCAGGTGCTGTACAGATCCATGGTTGAGCATGATTGTTCTCCATGTTTCTTCGTTATCCAATCCTTTTTCTTTCAATAATTTTGCAAGATATTTATTCTTACGCATAAAGTTTCCTTTAGCAAGACCTGCTTTATAATAGTTGGAAGAGAAAGGCTCAATTCCCGGAGAAGTCTGTCCTAAGATTGCAGAGCTTGAAGTGGTAGGAGCAATAGCCATTGTTGTGGTATTTCTTAATCCGTATCCTTTCAATACTTCTGGTTCTCCATAGATGTTGGCAAGCTCTCTTGAAGCCTGCTCAGCCTGATCTTTAATATGTCTGAATGCTCTTGCGTTGAACTGAGTTGCCTCAAAGCTTTCAAACGGAATCATATTTTTCTGTAAATAAGAATGGTATCCTAAAACTCCTAATCCAAGAGCTCTGTGACGCATTGCAAAGTTTCTTGCTCCCTGCAGGTAATAGTTCCCTTCAGTTTTGTCAATAAACTCGGATAATACAGCATCAAGGAAATATACTGCTAATTTTACAGCATCTGTATCTTTCCACTCATCATACAGTTCAAGGTTCATGGAAGACAGACAGCAGATGAAAGATTCTTCCATAGTAGATGGAAGCATGATTTCAGAACAAAGGTTACTTGCATTCACCGTCATTCCTAAATCTTTATAAACCTGAGGTTTATTTCTGTTTACGTTGTCTGTGAAGAAAATATATGGAAGACCTTTTTGCTGGCGGCTTTCCAATACTCTTGCCCAAACTTTACGTTTCTCCATATCACCGTCTATCATGTCCTGCATCCAATAATCTGGTACACATACTCCGGTAAACAGGTTCTGAATCGGGCTACCAATATCTTTAATAGATAAAAATTCTTCTATATCTCCGTGGTCAATATCTAAGTAAGCAGCAAAAGCACCTCTTCTTACTCCTCCTTGTGAAACAACGTCCATAGCCGTATCAAAAAGCTTCATGAATGAAACTGCTCCTGAAGACTTTCCGTTATCAGTAACAGCGGTTCCTCTGTTTCTCAATTCTCCAAAATATCCTGAAGTACCCCCTCCGATTTTAGTCTGCATGATTACTTCACCCATTTTGTGAGTAATCCCTTCAATACTGTCCGGAATGTGAGCGTTGAAACATGAGATAGGAAGACCTCTTTCTGTTCCCATATTTGCCCATACAGGAGAAGAAAAACTGATCCATCCTTTTGTAATCATTTCTTTGAATGCCGGTTGAAGTTCAGGTTTGTATAACCTTTTTGCAGCAGCAGTGGTAATTCTGTCGATAGCACCATCTACCGTTTCACCTTTCAACAGATATCCTCTGTTCAGCATCTGCTCAGACTCTTCATTGAGCCACCATATATTTGAATTTTGCTCTTCCATAGATGTTATATTTTCGAATTCCGGAATGAGAGAATCACTCCGGAATTTTGTTTTTTATATTATTGATTGTAAAATTTCTACTTTGTGGGAACCGTTCAGTCCGCTTTCATCTCTTAATCTCTGAAATTCTTTAAAAGACGGAACATTCAAAACTTCATGCTGAACTTCTTCGTTGATGTAGTTTGAATAATGTACAAAAGTAACACCATCTTCCTTTACATAGACTTTATATTCAAAAGTGGAAGGATCTAAATTCTTGAAATCTTCCAGGAACTTTTGGATATTGGTTTTATTGTTTGGAACAAATTCGGGGTTTACCGTATAGCTTACTATTACATTGATCATTTCTTCTGTACTTGTGCTTTATTATTAATTGAACAGCAATTCCACTTATTAATCAGAAAAGGATCATCCTAATACTGACTGCTTTGACGCTCGCTTCGCTCGCGCCTCTGTATTAAAACAAATCGTTTGCTGTAATACTCTTGTCGTGCTTCGTATAGTCTACAGGTCTTTTTGCAAAGAAATCATCTAATGAATTGGCAAAAACTTCCTCCTCGAACCATACCATTGGCTTGTATTGTTCAGGGGTGATGTTGTACCTTGTTTTCATGTTGATTTTCTTCAAACTGTCATCCACACGGTATTTCATGAAGTTTAACAGGTCTTCCTTAGAAACATTGTCGATTTCTCCTAATTCAAAGATCCAGCTAAGAATATCTCCTTCTCTTGCGATAGACTCGTCTACCAAGGTGTAGATATCTTCAATATCGCTGTCTGTTAATAAGTCAGGTTGTTCCTCACGTATTTTGTTGATCAGATAGATTCCTGCATTCGCGTGAATTTGTTCATCTACTGAAGTCCATGCAATAATATTGGAAACATTTTTCATGAACCCTTTGAATCTTGTAAAAGAAAGGATGATGGCAAACTGCGAGAAAAGAGAAACATTTTCCACTAAAATACTGAATAACAATAAAGCAGAAACATATTCTTTCGGAGTAGCAGAATTCGCATGCTTTAAAGCATTTCCTAAAAACTCGATTCTTCCTTTTACAGCAGGAATTTCGATAACGTTAAGGAATTCGTCATTATATCCTAATACCTCTAATAATCGGGAATATGCTTCAGAATGACGAAACTCGCATTCTGCAAAAGTAGATCCTAATCCATTGAATTCCGGCTTTGGAAGGTGGTTGTATAAATTCCCCCAGAATGTCTTTACAGACACCTCGATCTGTGCAATGGCTAACAGCGCATTTTTCACAGCGTGCTTTTCATGTGGTTCTAACTGCGAATGAAAATCCTGAACATCTGCAGTAAAGTCCACTTCCGAATGCACCCAGAACGATTTGTTGATTGCCTCTACAAATTGAAGAACCTCCGGGTATTCAAATGGCTTATAGCTTACTCTTTTATCAAAAATTCCCATATTAAATATCTTTATAATTAAATAATTTAGATCTCTGTGGATAACGTTCCGGAAATACTTAACTTTTTGTTTTTCTGCATATTGTGAAATAAAGTTATTCACTTTCGCAAAATCATATTTCTTGTAAAGAACTAATAGCAAAGTTCGAAAAAAAGAACTGATTTTGAAAGGGGTAAATACTAATAGGCTGACTTTTAGCCTGAAAAGTTTTCCACATTTACATGAAACGGGCTAGAATAATAGGCTAGACCACTATCTTGAGGATAAATACATGGAAATCTAGAGTTACAGTTAAACAAAAGTATATAAAGTATTATTAATAAAGGTTTAAAACATTAAACAAAAAAATATTTGAATAAATTTTTATTCTTGTAACAATTTGAAAATATCATCTACTTATTGGGTATAAAACATACATCACTTAATGTTAGTAATTCAGGATTTAAATAAGTCATACGATACAGGGAAAAGCAAACTTCATGTTCTCAAAGGAATTAATCTGAATATTTCTGAGGGCGAGTTTGTTTCTATTATGGGAAGTTCCGGTTCCGGAAAATCTACACTTCTTAATATTATTGGTATTCTGGATGAAAAAGATTCAGGAACCTATGAATTAGATGGGGTTCCTATTGAACACTTGTCAGAAGTAAAAGCTGCAGAATACAGAAGTAAGTTTTTGGGATTTATTTTTCAGTCTTTTAACCTTATCAATTATAAAACAGCTTTGGAAAATGTAGCACTTCCTCTTTACTATCAGAATGTACCGAGAAAAGAGCGAAATCTGAAAGCTATGGAATATCTGGAGAAAGTAGGTCTTGCACAATGGGCAAACCATCTTCCGAGTGAACTTTCCGGAGGGCAGAAACAGAGAGTGGCTATTGCCAGAGCGTTGATTACCAATCCAAAAGTAGTACTGGCGGATGAGCCTACGGGAGCATTGGACTCCAAAACCACACATGATATTATGAAACTGCTTCAGGATATCAATAATGAAGGAAAAACAATCATTGTTGTAACCCACGAACCGGATGTTGCTGCACAAACCAAAAGAAATGTAATACTGAAGGACGGGATTATTGAAAGTGATGAGTTTATTAAGCAAATTGTGCTTTAGGAATTTGAAAATTTGAAAACGAGATAATTTGAAAATTTAACGATTCAATTTTTAATCTTTAAATTTTTAAATCTTTTAATATCAATAAAAAATGTTTGACCTAGATCGTTGGCAGGAAATATTCAGTTCTATCCGGAGTAATGTACTTCGGACGGTGCTTTCAGGGTTTACAGTAGCTTTGGGACTGTTTATTTTCATTGTACTTTTTGGAATTGGAAAAGGACTTCAGAATGCATTCTCTGAAGGATTTGCGGGAGATGCTAAAAATCTTATTATTTTTTCTACAGGAAAAGCATCTTTAGCTTATAAAGGCCTTCAGTCTGATCGAAATATAACAATGAATAACTCAGATTATGACTTTTTAATTAATGCAGATAAGAAGAAAGCTGGACCTTCCAGTCCCAGATATACTGCCAATTTAATGGTGAAATATGGAAAAGAAAGTGGCCTTTATCAGATCAATGGAGCTCAACCCGGGGAACAAGTCATTGAAAACAGAAAGATTATTGATGGCAGGTATCTGACAGATATGGATTTGGAAAGGAAATTAAATGTTGCAGTCATTGGAAGAATGGTTCAGCGGGATTTGATCAAAAATGGAAGCCCGGTAGGAAAAGAGCTCGATATTAATGGGACGATGTATAAGGTCATTGGTGTCTTTTCAGATGATGGAGGAGATAGGGATGAAAGACATATTACCGTTCCGATTACCACTTTACAGCAGATGAAGAAAGGATCTGATACAGTAAATATAGCCTATATCACATACGATGATAAACTGACTCCGGATCAGGCCATTAAGTATGGTGATGAGCTTAAAGATAAATTAAAAGCGAGAAAAAGTGTTTCTCCTGATGATGAAAACGGTGTGCGGGTCTGGAACAATGCGAAAAACATGAATGATACATTTGCATTTATGGCAGTTCTTACAGCAATTGTCGGGTTTATTGGTATGGGTACATTGCTTGCGGGAATTATTGGGATCAGTAACATTATGGTGTATATCGTAAAAGAAAGAACCAAAGAAATTGGAGTACGAAAAGCTATTGGCGCAAAACCAAGTGGAATTGTAGGCCTGATTGTTCAGGAAAGCGTTGTGATTACAGTGGTATCCGGACTTATTGGAGTAGGAATTGGGGTTTTGACATTAAGTCTTATTGGTGATGGTCTTGAAGAATATTTCATCAAAAGTCCGAGCGTTGGATGGGGAGCCATTATTATGGCATTCATTGCTTTGATTTTCTCAGGATTGATCGCAGGATTTGTACCAGCATACAGGGCTTCAAGAATTAAACCGATCGAAGCATTGAGAACAGAGTAATTAGTGTAAAAAAAGAAATGAAGCAAATTCATAATTTATAACTTATAATTCAACAAGGTGAATATCATATTTAAAAAAGATACTTGGCAGGAGATCTATTACTCACTGAGGAATAATAAACTCCGAACATTTCTTACCATGATTGGCGTAGGATGGGGGATGTTTTTGTATGTAAGCCTTCTTGGAGCAGCAAAAGGGATGGAGAATGGTTTTGATAAATTATTTTCCGGTTTTGCTACCAATTCAATATTCCTGTGGGCACAGAAGACATCTATTCCTTATGAAGGATTTCCTAAAGGTCGCGAAGTTCACCTGAACTTAAACGATATGGAAATGCTGAAAAGAAAAGTAACTGCCATAGATTATATATCGCCGCAAAATGCAAGAGGAAGCTTTACAGGAACACCAGGGGAAGCGATGTCTAGAAACGGGAAGAATGGAACGTATTCGCTTACCGGGGACTACTCTGTGGGAAATAAAATTTCAGAAAAGAAACTGATCTTCGGACGTTATATCAATGATGCCGATGTTTTAGGAAATAAAAATGTAGTGGTTATAGGAGAAGAAATTTACAAAAACTTCTTTGATGCCAAGAAAAAAGAAAACCCAATTGGAAAATCAATCAATATTAAAGGGTTGTTCTTTAATGTAATCGGAGTTTTCCGGGTAAAAAAAGGAGGCGGATTTGAAAATGACCAAACAGCTTTCATCCCACTTTCTACCTATACAAAAATGTATAATGCAGGAGAGCAGATAGACATGTTTGCAATTGTAAGTAAGCCTAATGCCAATGTAAATTCCGTAGAAGAAGATGTAAAGCAGGTGTTGAAAACAAAAAATAAAGTTTCACCTGAAGATACCAATGCTTTCGGGAGTTTCAACCTCGGAAAAGAGTTTAAAAAACTGACAGGTTTCCTTACGGGAATGCAGTTATTAACAATCATTGTGGGAACACTGACAATCCTTGCCGGAGTAATTGCTATTTCAAACATCCTTTTGATTACGGTAAAAGAAAGAACCAAAGAAATCGGGATCAGAAGAGCATTGGGAGCAAAACCGTCAGAAGTAAGAAATCAGATCTTGCTTGAAAGTGTTGTGATTACGCTTTCCTCGGGATTGCTAGGTTTTATGTCTGGGATTTTTGTGCTGATGATTCTCAATGCCGTTACACAGGGACAGGATTCGTTTCCATTCTATAATCCGACAGTCAATTATGGAAACGTATTTGCTGCGATGGCCGTAATGGTGATTTTAGGACTGATAATCGGGATGATCCCCGCGCAGAGAGCCGTAAAAATCAGACCTATTGAAGCATTAAGAACAGAATAATTAATTTGAAAATCAAGATGAACAGCTGATAAATGTAAAGAATCCATCTTTTAATTTTTAAATCATTCAATCTATTTAATAAAAAATAAACTATACATATGAAAAAGAAATTCACCTGGAAAAAAGCCATTTATATTGTCTTGGGGCTTTTATTTGCAGTGGCATTGTTCTCGGGGCTTGGCTATCTTATAAAATCAAATTCTAAAGAAGGGGAGGCTTTCCTGACCCGTAAGCCAACTATTCAGAATATGGATGATAAAGTAATGGCAACAGGAAAAATTGTTCCCAAAGAAGAAATTGAAATTAAACCCAATATTGCAGGGATTATAGATAAAATCTTAGTAAAAGAAGGAGATAAAGTAGAGGTGGGACAGCTGATTGCTACCGTGAAAATTGTCCCAAGTATCTCTGAAGTAAATGCTTCTCAGCAGGAAGTTCAGAATGCACAGATCCAGATCAGCAACGCCCAGATGAATGTAGGAAATATGCAGAAGCAGTTTGAGATGCAGGAGAAATTATACAAGCAGGGAGTAGCTTCTAAACAGGAATACCTGAATTCTCAGCAGCAGTTGTTTTCTCAGCAGCAGACTTTGAAAAATGCTCAACAGCAATTAAATACTGCTCAAAAAAGATTGCAGATCGCTAAAACAGGAGCAACTCCTGAACTTAAAGGACAGGGCTTAGCTACCACTGAAATTCGTTCCAAAGCTTCAGGTACCGTACTTGAAGTTCCTGTAAAAGCAGGAAGCCAGGTGATTGAAGCCAATAACTTCAACGCAGGTACTACAATCTGTTCAGTGGCAGATCTGAACGTTTTGATTTTTAAAGGTGAAATTGATGAAGCTCAAGCTGGAAAGTTAAACGAAGGCATGGATATGAATATCGTAATCGGTGCATTACAAAACAAAACTTTTCCAGGAAAACTTACCATGATCGCGCCTAAAGGAAAGGATAATGCAGGAACTATTAAATTTCCGGTAGAAGGAAACGTAACTAATCCTAATAATGAGTATATTAGAGCAGGTTTTTCTGCAAATGGTGAAATTGTTTTGAGTTCTCAGAAAAATGCTTTATTATTGGATGAATCTTTGGTTCAGTATGAAAAGAAACAAGGTAAAGATGTTCCTTTTGTAGAAGTGAAACAAAAAGACGGGAAATTCAAGAAAGTATACTTGAAATTGGGAGCAAGTGACGGTATCAACGTTCAGATTCTTCCGGGATCAAACATTACAAAAGACACTGAAGTAAAAGTTTGGAATCCATCTGATAAAGACAAAGAAGAGCTGAAAGAAAAAGCGAATAAAAAATAATAAACTACACTATACACTTTTAAACTGTGAATCCCGGAGGAATTTTTTTCTCCGGGATTCTTTTTTTATATCAAAATTTTTGCAAGAGGAAATTCCTATATTTGAATCAGATAAATCCATGAAAAATGTGTCGATACGCACGGAAAACTTATAAATCACATTATGTCTGTTTTAAATGCCGAAAATCATTTAAACAGCCGGATGCCTATGACATTATACAAAGGATCGAAAAAGAAAAGATATACCATAATCCTAATGGGAAGTCAATTCGTAAAGTAGGACATGTTTTCACAAAAGCAGAAACAAAGGAGCTGGAAAAAATGGTTTCAGATATTGAAAACAGAACGGTAAAATGCCCTGAATGTAGTAATGTGATGGCTGATCTGGGGAAAGATTTTAAAGCTCCTAAAAAAACAGCAGTCAAAGAATGGAGGATTGTAGAAAGTCTTTTTAAAACAGGAAAATGCTTTCATTCATGTGGTTGCGATGGAATAGGGTATATTCCTAAAAATCCTAAAGACTACGAAACATACCTGAATACTATATTGAAAACCTATCAGGAATATTTAACTGCTTGTCAGAAGATTCATCTGGAAGAATGTCCTAAGAAGATTGAAGAAATTAAGTATTGGTCTGAAAATATTCAGAAGATTAAAGCTGAAATTATTGATAATAAGTTTGAAATAGCATAAGTGTAACAAAATAGAGGTTTAGACTGTCTTACCTCTAAATTCCAAACTATACCCCATGAAAAAAGACTATTGGATTCTTTTACTTTTTATTATTGCAAAGTTTACTCTCCAATACTCACTGATAAGCCCTGAGTATGAACTTCACAGAGATGAATATCTGCATCTCGATCAGGCGAATCATCTCGCATGGGGATATCTCTCTGTTCCTCCGGTAAATTCCTGGCTGGCCTGGATAATTAAAATGCTTGGAAATTCCATATTTTGGGTTAAATTTTTTCCAGCCCTGTTTGGAGCTTTGACAATTGTGCTGACATGGAAAGTTGTTGAAGAACTCAAGGGAAGCTTGTTTGCTAAAATACTGGCTTCTTTGGGAGTATTATTCTCAGTACTTCTTCGGGTAAATATGCTGTTTCAGCCTACATCTTTAGAAATTTTTCTGTGGTTGTTTCTTTATTATGCTTTGATTAAATATTTTAATTCGGAAAAAGTAAAATGGATTTATATTGGAGCTGTCATTTTTGGAATAGGAATATTAAATAAATACAATATTGCTTTTTCATTATTAGGGCTTATTCCTGCATTATTGCTGACAGGGCAAAGGAAGATTTTTATGCAGTCTCATGTGTATTGGGCCGCACTTTTAGCTTTAATCATTATTTTTCCTAACCTTCTCTGGCAGTATCAGAATCATTTTCCGGTCATTCATCATATGAAAGAACTTTCTGAAAAACAGCTTGTGCATGTAGATAGAGTGGGTTTTATGAAATCTCAGCTATTATTCTTCATTGGAGTTGTCTTTGTAATTATTGCAGGCTGGGGAGCACTGTTATTGTATAAGCCTTTCGATAAATTCAGATTTTTCTTTTGGAGCTATATCATCACAATTGCTTTGTTTTTGTTTTTTAAAGCAAAAGATTATTATGCAATTGGACTTTATCCCGTGTACATTGCCTTTGGATCTGTTTTTCTTGGTCATCTGTTTGAAAAAGGGTGGAAGAGATTCCTGAAACCCGTCAGCATCCTTATTCCTGTACTTTTATTTCTGCCTTTATATAATATAGCTTTTCCCAATAAAAGTCCCGGATATATTGAATCTCATCCGCAGCAGTACAAAAAATTCGGACTGCTGCGGTGGGAAGATGGAAAAGACCATCCTTTGCCACAGGACTTTGCCGATATGCAGGGCTGGAAAGAACTGGCTCAAAAAGTAGATAAAGAATATTCCCGATTGTCGAAGTCAGGAAATACTATGGTATTATGTGATAATTATGGGCAGACCGGAGCTATTAATTATTATTCAAAAGCGGGTGTTGTAGCGATGTCGTTTCATGCGGATTATATCAATTGGATAGATGTAAGCAAAAAATATAAAAATGTTATCAGGGTCAAAGATGCTCCCGAAGCAGGAAAAGAACTTGAAGAATCCGGTTCTTTTTTTGAAGTTGCAAAATTGAAAGATTCCATTACCAATCCATATGCAAGAGAAAAAGGGACTTCTATTTTCAGTTTACAAGGGGCAAAAATAGACATCAATAAAAGAATTCAGGATGAAATTGATGAAACTAAAAATGAATGGAAATAGTTTTTTCTTCTGGTAAACGATAATTTATTTAGGATATCAAAGGAATAGATATAAAATATTATGGCAACATTGTTGCGTTAATGAAATTTATTTTACCTTTGTACTATCAACTATCAACTATCAACTATCAACTATCAACTATCAACTATCAACTATCAACTGAACTATGGAAAACAAAAACTTTGATGTCATTATAATAGGAGGAAGCTATTCAGGATTATCAGCAGGAATGTCATTAGGAAGATCTTTAAGAAATGTCCTGATTATTGATAACGGAAAGCCTTGTAACAGGCAGACTCCTCATTCCCATAATTTTGTTACTCATGATGGCAAAACGCCTGCAGAAATTACAAAGCTGGCAAAAGAAGATGTAGAAAAATACAACACGGTCCGGTTTTATAACGGAACCGTTATGAAAACAGTAAAATCAACCGAAGGTTTCGAGATTGAAACTTCATCTGATGAAAAATTCCATGCTAAAAAACTCATCCTTGCTTCTGGAGTGAAGGATGTAATGCCGGATATTCCAGGGTTTGCAGAATGTTGGGGGATTTCTGTTATACATTGCCCGTACTGTCATGGCTATGAAGTGAAAAACGAGACTACCGGAATTCTTTCCAATGGAGAAATGGCTTACGAATTTTCAAAACTGATTTTTAATCTGACTAAAAATCTTACTCTGTTTACCAATGGAAAAGCTGTTCTTACTGATGAACAAACTGAAAAGCTAAAGCAGAATAAAATCATGCTGAATGAAGATGAAATTGAAGAGATCAAACATGAAAATGGATCTATTCAAAAAATTATTTTTAAAAACAGAAAAGAAGTTTCTTTACAGGCTTTATATGCTAAAATTCCTTTTGAACAAAATCTCAATGTGTCCGATGATCTGGGATGTGAACTGACAGAACAGGGATTTATTAAAGTAGATATGATGCAGAAAACAAATGTCCCCGGAGTTTTTGCCTGTGGAGACAATGTAACGATGATGCGTTCCGTGGCTAATGCTGTTGCACAGGGAAATTTTGCCGGTGCTGTAGTCAATAAAGAACTTGTGGATGAAGAATTTTAAAAGATTTTTGATCAGATTAAAAGAAGCATAATATTAGATTTATTAATGGCGTTTTTCATTTTTTAGTGTTTAAAATCATTTTTTCCATAGAGAAATCTCAATGAAAATTCCGTACATTTGGGGTGGAAATTTCAAAAACTAAAAGTAAAATGGATATTATTTTCGACCTGATTGAAAAGGAAAAACAAAGACAAACTCACGGATTAGAGCTTATCGCATCAGAAAATTTTGTTTCTGAAAACGTGATGAAAGCAATGGGAAGTGTACTGACAAATAAATATGCTGAAGGATATCCCGGAAAAAGATATTACGGAGGATGTGAAGTTGTAGATGAGGTTGAAACATTGGCTATCAACAGAGCAAAAGAACTTTTCGGAGTAGACTATGTGAATGTTCAGCCACATTCCGGTTCTCAGGCAAATGCAGCCATTTATCTTGCAGTTTTGAAACCTGGTGATAAAATCATGGGGATGGACCTTTCGATGGGAGGACACCTTACTCACGGTTCTGCAGTGAATTTTTCAGGCATCCAATATAATGTGGTTTCTTATGGAGTTCAGCAGGAAACAGGTCTTATTGACTATGACCAGATGAGAGAAATTGCCTTAAGAGAAAAACCAAAAATGCTTATTGCTGGTTTCTCAGCGTATTCAAGAGATTTGGATTATGCTAAATTCAGAGAAGTGGCAGATGAAATAGGAGCTACCCTTTGGGCAGATATTGCTCACCCGGCTGGCTTAGTAGCAAAAGGATTATTAAACTCACCATTTGAGCACTGTCATGTAGTAACTACCACTACTCACAAAACCCTGAGAGGTCCAAGAGGAGGGATGATCATGATGGGTAAAGATTTTGAAAATACATATGGCCACAAAACTCCAAAAGGAGAAATCAAAATGATGAGCCAGGTATTAGACGGAGCTGTATTCCCAGGTATTCAAGGAGGGCCGCTTGAGCATGTTATCGCTGGTAAAGCAGTCGCTTTCGGTGAAGCTTTGGACGGACAGTTCGAAACATATGCAAAACAAGTTAAATCCAATGCTCAGGCACTATCAAAAGCGATGATTGACAGAGGATTTGATATCGTAAGTGGAGGTACAGATAACCACTTAATGTTGGTAGACCTTAGAAACAAGGGCGTGAATGGTAAAGAAACAGAAAAAGCATTAGTACTTGCTGATATTACCTGCAACAAAAATATGGTTCCTTTTGATGATAAGTCTCCATTTACAACATCTGGTATCAGATTAGGAACAGCAGCAATTACAACAAGAGGATTGAAAGAAAATGATATGGATACTATTGCAGGATTGATTTCTGAAGTGGTAGACAATATCAAAAATGAAGAAGTTCTTACCTCTGTAAGAAAGAAAGTTAACGAATTAATGGAAGGAAAAGCTTTGTTTAATTACTAACAGGCATTTCAATATCATATAAAGAATGGGCAACTGCTCATTCTTTTTTTATTCAAATGGAAAAGAAATCTTATACTTTTGAGGAAATCAAACAGAAACTGGTCAATTACTGTGTTTACCAGGACCGCTGTCATGTAGAAGTGGAACAGAAGATGAGAGAGTTTCTGCTTATTGATGAAGCTAAAGAAGAAATTATTTTATACCTCCTGAAAGAAAACTATCTGAATGAAGAAAGGTTCGCAAGAAGCTATATCAGAGGCAAATTTTACATCAAACACTGGGGTAAGACCAAAATAAAAATGAATCTGAAGCAAAAACAGGTTTCAGAAAGACTGATCAATTCGTGCTTTGATGAGATAGATGATTCTGATTATGAAAAGACTATCAGAAAAATTTTTGAAGGGTATTATTCTAAACAAAATGGTTTGAAAGAATATCAAAAAAAAACCAAAACTATAAAATATTTGATGAGTAAAGGTTTTGAATATGAGAAAATAATTGATATTTTTGAATAATATATTAATGAATTAAAAAAAAACTTGAAATATGCCTTTTTACAAAAAAATAATCAGTTCATTGAAAGAGATTGATACATAAAGATTTAATGATTATTTAAAACATGAAACAGCTGAAATAAAGACTTTTTACAGATAAATATCACCTTTATAAGACTTTATATGGTATGATTTTTGTCCATGAGCTTAGCTGTATCGTAATGGAATTATTAGATTTCATAAATATAACATCAAATTTATTTTTGATTTCAACATATTGAAATAAAATTATTTTATTTTTGCATGATTGTATCAGAATTATCTTTGATCAAATGATCAGATATTACAATTTTAATTAAATATGAACACCAATATAGACAATGTACGATTCTCTTAGAAAAACAATATTTGGAGGGGATAATGTTGTCAATCTCTCAGACGTAAGATACCTTCCTAGATGGATAATTCTTGTAATAGACATTATTATTCTGGTTATATCTTTATTTCTTTCCACTTACATTATCGAAAAAATTACCAAGCAGGAATTTATATACCATGAAGATAAAAGCTTAATCTTTGCTTTTATTATTCTGGCGAACACTGTTTTTATGTATCTCTTCAAAACGTATGCTGGAATTATCCGCCATTCAACATTTATAGATTTATTTAAACTTCTGATATCCTGCTTTTGTACAATGCTGGCTATTGGAACTATCAATATTCTTTATTTCTGGACTACAGGAGCTAAGTTTATACTTACTCCTTATCTGATGCTTTATTTTGTAATTTCATTTATGGGATTATTCCTTTTCAGACTCTATGTGAAAGAGTTTTTCCATATTGTAAGGGAATATAGAAGAAGTGCATTGAAAAAAAGAATTTTGGTGCTGGGGATTGATGAACAATCCATTGCAATTGCACGTGCGATTCTTGATAATCCAAGTCTGCCTTATCAGGTAGTGGGCTTTTTAACTCAAAGAACAGATTCTAAAAGGGCATCTCTACTTGGAAAGCCCATCTACGGAAAACAAAAAATAGAAGAAAACACGAAAGAAGATCTTATTATTGATGGAATTCTTATTGTAAAAGAGATGATGGCCAGAGATGAGATGAATACGTGGGTGAATTTGTTTTTAGAGAAAGATCTTAATGTCTTTAAAGCGCCTTCAGTACAAAAATTGAGAGACAGTGATTTGGGAGGATCTATCAGAAATCTTCAAATTGAAGACTTGTTAAATAGAAAACCTATCAAAATTCAGAATGAAAAAGTTAAGAGCAGGCATTTTGATAAAACAGTATTAGTAACTGGAGGAGCAGGATCCATAGGAAGTGAAATTGTAAGACAGGTTGCTAACTTTAACCCTTCTTTAATTGTCATTCTGGATCAGGCAGAGACCCCTCTTTATGAAATTGAACTCGAAATGAGAGATAAGTATCCTCATATTGCTTTCAAATTTGTTTTAGGAGATGTTTCTAATCATCATAGAATGGAATCCTTGTTCCAAACATATAACTTCTCAATGGTCTACCATGCTGCTGCTTATAAGCATGTTCCTTTGGTAGAAGAAAATCCGCATGAAGCGATTTTTGTTAATATATTAGGTTCAAAGATTGTTGCAAAATTATCCAGCAAGTATAAAGTAAACAGATTCGTAATGGTATCTACAGATAAAGCTGTAAATCCCACCAACGTTATGGGAGCTTCCAAACGAGCTGCTGAGCTTTTTGTACAGTCGCTTCAAAATGTTGAGGGTAATGTTACCAAGTTTATTACAACAAGATTTGGAAATGTATTAGGATCCAACGGTTCTGTGATTCCTCATTTTAAAAAACAGATTGAAGCAGGAGGTCCGGTAACCATCACTCACCCGGAAATTGTAAGATATTTCATGACGATTCCGGAAGCATGTGAACTTGTACTTCAGGCTGGAACAATGGGAGAAGGAGGTGAAATTTTTGTCTTTGATATGGGAGAACCTGTTAAAATTCTCGATCTTGCCAAAAGAATGATCAAATTATCAGGATTCGAACCTAATATTGATATTAAGATCATTTATACAGGATTAAGACCTGGAGAAAAGCTTTATGAAGAACTTTTGAGTGATGATGCGAAAACACTTCCTACTCATAATGACAAAATTATGATCTCTAAAGACCCTTCTACGGGATTCGAAGAAATAGATACACTTACTAGACAAATTACTAAAGCTTCCCTCAGAAGAGATAAAGTGGAAGTAGTAAGGATTCTTAAAACAATAGTGCCGGAATTCCGAAGCAATAATTCTATCTATGAGGCCCTGGATAAATAGAAAAAATATAAATGTATATTTGCATAATTTAACAATAGAATGAAAGGAAAAATATTAGCAGTAATCTTGGTGTCCTCTTTAGTGATTTCCTGTAAAGTCAATCCCAATGCTAAGAATGATTTAAATTATATGCAGAATATAGAACAGGTCGCAATCAATGCCTCTGCTAAAAATTCAGCAAATACAATCCAGGCAGGTGATCAGCTGATTATTCTGATCACGGCAAAGGATATGGATGTTGTAAAGCCTTTTAATCAGAATTATTCTTCATCAGAACTTATTCAGACAAATGCTATAGCAGGAGGAAATACTCCTAATCAAGGAGCAACAATACTGTCTGGTCCAACATATATTGTAGATGCCAATGGAGATATTGATTTTCCAATATTGGGAAAACTGAATACATCAAATAAAAGTTTGACAACTTTTAAAGATGATTTAAGGGAAAAAATGACGAAATATGTTATTAATCCAACAATTAATGTGAGACTCTCGAATTTTAAGGTTACTGTACTGGGAGAAGTAAATAGACAAGGTGACTACACTATTGCAAATGGGCAGGCAACTATTTTAAATGCATTAGGGTTAGCTGGTGATTTGACTCAGTATGGAAAAAGAGAAGATATATTGGTTATCAGAACCGAAAATGGTGTCGTTTCTCACGGACGTATTAATCTTCAGGATGCTAATTTAATTAACTCTCCATACTATAATCTGAAACAAGGAGATGCTATTATTGTTTCTTCCAACAATACAAAAGATGTTATAGCAAAACAGAACCCCAACACTGGACTTTATCTGACCGCCATTTCTATTGCGGTTACAGCAGTTGCCGTAGTAGTAAGTTTATTTAATAAGAAATAAAATTGATGGATAACCAGCGAACGTCACAATTTTCCGAAGAAGAAAAAAATTCAAGCAAAATTAATTTTAGTGAAATAATCAAACCTTATTTAAGGAGATGGCCATGGTTTATTTTTTGTGCCATGATAGCATTAGCGATAGGTTATTTTGCAATAAGATTTATGACCCCGGTCTATTATGTAGAAACTACATTACTTATAAAAGATTCTAAAAATTCTTCTTCAAATAATGATTTGGGAGTTCTTTCTGATTTATCAGGATTGGGAGGAATGAAAACTAATAGTATTTCTAATGAGATTGAAGTCCTGAAATCAAAAAAACTGATGAGGGATGTAGTTGTCAATAAAAATCTTCAGACCAATATCATTGTTAAAGGAAAAGTAAGTCGTGCTGAGCTTTATAAAGAATCTTCTCCTATTGAAGTAAAAGTTGTAAATGAAAAAGTATCTAAAAGCGCCAATAACCTTATTAATGTAGAATTAAAAGGAGAAGAAATTTCAATACATTATGAAGGGCTGAAAAAAGATGTTGTTTCTGGTTATGGAAGAATGATAAGTCTTCCTTTTGCTAATATTATCATTACTAAAAATACAGGATATAACCCAAAAGCATCACCAACAGTTGATAAAAAGAACTTAGAATTAATCATATCATCAGTTGAAGCAAAGGTTAATTCATTAAGAGGAGCTCTTAGTGTAAATTTGGCAAACAAAGAAGCTACCGTTCTTAAACTTTCAATGAATTACCCGGTAATTTCAAAAGCAGAAGACATTCTTAATTCATTAGTTGTTGCTTATAATAACGATGCTATCCTGGATAAAAACCAAGAGTCTAAGAAGACATTGGATTTTATTGAAGACAGAGTAAGAAAACTTTCAGTAGAACTGGGACAGGTTGAGAATGAGAAAGAAAGTTTTAAATCAAAAAATAATCTTACCGATCTTGAAACAGAAGCTAAAATAGATCTTGAAAGTTCTGCAACAGCTCGTGGTAAGCAGCTGGAGCTTGATGCTCAAATAGAATTGACAAATTCTTTACTTTCCTTCATGTCGAAGCAAGGACAATATCAGGTTTTACCAATAAATATTGGATTAAATAATCCCGAAGCTATTTCAGGGATTACATCCTATAACCAATTAATATTGCAGAGAGCGAGATTATTGGAATCTGCAACTACAGAAAACCCTATAGTTGTCGAGACTAGTAAACAAATAAATGCAATGCGCGGTTCAGTTGTTCAAAGTTTACAAAGAAATAAAACGGGATTAGAACTTGCCAGAAATGAATATGTAGGAGAGCAAAATAAAGTAACTGGGAAAATAGCGAGAATTCCTTCTATGGAAAAAATATTTAGGGGAATAGAAAGACAGCAGCAAATTAAAGAAAACTTATACTTATTATTATTGCAGAAAAGAGAAGAAACGGCTGTTGCACAATCTATTACAGCTCCAAAAGCAAGAGTGATTGATGCGGCTTATGCTTTTACAAATCCTATTGCACCTAAGACCCAAGCTATCTTATTTGCTTCACTATTTCTAGGATTGTTAGTTCCTTTTATTGTTATTTATATGTTGCAGTTATTTAATAATAAAGTTATTACTAAACATGATCTTGAAAAGCTTGTACATGCACCTATTATTGCAGAATTACCAAGTCTTGAAAGTGGGGATTCTGAAATAGTAAAAATGAATGATATTACTCCTATGGCGGAAGCATTTAGAATTCTTATTACCAATATGAATTTCATGCTTTCAAAAGAGAAAAAAGGGAAAGTTGTATTTGTTACTTCAACAGTAAAAGGAGAAGGAAAAACCTTTACATCTGTCAACTTAGCTTTAACATTGGCCAATCCTAAGAAAAAAGCAATTATCATAGGATCCGATATCAGAAATCCTCAACTTCAAAGATATAATCCTGCAAGAAAGGGACTTACCGGACTTACAGAATATCTTTATAATGACAATACTAAACTTGAAGATATCATTCATGTATCATCTTTTAACCCTTACCTGGATGTAATTTATTCAGGAATGATTCCTCCGAACCCAACAGAATTATTATCCAACGGTCGTTATGAGATCCTTCTAAGCGAATTGAAAGAGAAGTATGAATATATTATCCTAGATACGGCACCATTGCTTCTTGTTACAGATACTTTCCTTATTGCTGAACTTTCTGACATCACTATTTATGTATCCAGATCTAAATACACAGAAAAGGCATTATTAGAATTTGCAAATAGCAATATCGATCAGAAAAAAATCAAAAATGTTGGATTTGTACTTAACGATGTAAACAGGGAAAATTTAGGATATAGTAACAAATATGGTTATGGCTATAACCAACATACAGAACAGTCTTGGTTTCAAAAAATAAAAAATAAACTTAGTTAATGACAACAACATATAAAATAGCAGTTATAGGCCAGGGTTATGTAGGCCTTCCTTTATCTCTTGAATTTGCAGATCACTATCCTGTCTTTGGATTTGATATTAATACGCAGCGTGTTGATCAGCTTAATAACGGAAAGGATATAACGCTTGAAGCAGATGTTGATAAACTAAATAACGGACTGAAAAAATATAATGAATCTAATGGCTCTTTAGGCTATAAGGCAACAAGCCTGTTGTCTGATATTTCTGAAGCTAATGTATTTATTGTAACAGTTCCTACCCCTATTGATAGATATAACGCTCCGGATTTGAATCCACTGATTTCTGCCTCAAAAATGTTGGGAGAAATTATCAAAAAAGGAGATATTATTATTTATGAATCTACAGTTTTTCCTGGATGTACAGAAGAAGAGTGCGTACCGGTTCTTGAAAAATATTCGGGACTTCAGTTTAATGAAGACTTTTTTGTAGGGTACTCTCCGGAAAGAATTAATCCGGGAGATAAAGTAAATACCCTTACCAGTGTTAAAAAAGTAACTTCAGGCTCTACGGAAAAAATTGCCGAAGAAGTAGATAATCTATATAAGAAAATCATTACCGCTGGAACCCATAAAGCACCCAGCATTAAAGTAGCAGAAGCCTCAAAAGCTATTGAAAATGCACAAAGAGATGTTAATATTTCTTTTGTTAATGAATTAGCTTTAATTTTTGATAGAGTAGGAATCGATACCAATGATGTATTGGAAGCTGCAGGTACAAAATATAACTTTCTTAAATATAAACCGGGATTAGTAGGAGGACATTGTATCTCTGTAGATCCTTATTACCTTGCACACAAGGCAGAGCAGTTGGGATATCATCCAGATGTTATCTTATCTGGTAGACGGGTAAACGATTCTATTGCAAAGTTTGTTGCTGCTAAAGTCGTGAAACTTCTTATTGCAAAAGGTGGAGTGATCAAAAATTCTAATACCTTGATTTTAGGAGTTACATTCAAAGAAAACTGTCCGGATGTCAGAAATACGAAAGTTGTTGATATTTATAGAGAACTTGCTGATTACGGAGTAAATGTGGATATTTATGATCCGTGGGCTAGCAAAGAAGAAGTGAAACATGAATATGGAATTGATATTCTGGATGCTCTTCAGGAAGGTAAAAAGTATGATTCTTTAGTTATTGCAGTATCTCATAATGAGTTCCTGGAAATGGATCTGGATCAACTTAAAAAAGAAAATGCTGTGGTTTTTGATACCAAAGCATGTTTAGACAGAAATCTTGTAGATGCAAGACTGTAACAGATCATGAATTATGATATTATAATCATTGGTGCAGGTTTGGTAGGATTGGCTACAGCCTATCAGACTAAGCTGAAAAATCCTGATTCTAAAATTTTAATTTTGGAAAAAGAAAATGATGTGGCATTGCACCAATCGGGACACAACAGTGGAGTAATTCATAGTGGAATTTATTATAAACCCGGTAGCCTTAAAGCAAAAAACTGTATTGAAGGGTATAACTCGGTAATTAATTTTGCCGAGAAATACGGAATAAGATATGACCTTTGCGGCAAAATAATCGTAGCTACTTCGCAGGAAGAATTACCCCTCTTGGATAATATTTATAAAAGAGGAGTTGAAAACGGCCTGCAGGATTTAAAATACCTTTCAAGAGAAGAATTCCGAGAAATTGAACCCCATTGTGAAGGCGTAAAAGCAATCAAAGTTCCACAGACCGGAATTATTGACTATCCGGGAATAGCAAAAAAAATAAAAGAACTTTTTGAAGAATTAGGAGGAGAAGTAAGATTTAATAATGAAGTAAAAAACATCATTGATAAAGGATCTGAAATTATTGTAAACACCAATATTTCCGAATTCAAAACCAAAAAGCTGATTTCCTGTGCAGGACTCTATTCTGATAAGATCACCAAAATGACCAACGAAAAAAACGATGTGGTCATTATTCCGTTTAGAGGAGAATATTATAAAATTAAGGATGAAAAAAAATATTTGGTAAAACATCTTATTTACCCGGTTCCTGACCCTAGTTTTCCATTCCTTGGAGTGCACTTTACCAGAATGATTGATGGTAATATCGAAGCTGGCCCTAATGCTGTGCTGGCTTTCAAAAAGGAAGGATATCATTTTTTCGATTTCAATTTCACCGAAACAATGCAGACTATGCTATGGCCGGGGTTTAGGAAAATTGTAGCAAAATATGGAAAAACAGGAATGGGAGAAATGCATCGTTCACTTTCCAAATCCGCGTTTACAAAAGCCCTGCAAAAACTTTTACCGGAAATACAGGAAAGTGATCTTGTAGCAGGAGGTTCAGGGGTAAGAGCTCAGGCTTGCGACAGAAATGGAGGATTAATTGATGATTTTGATATCGTGAAAAACGGAAATATCATTCACGTTAGAAATGCACCCTCTCCGGCAGCCACTTCCTGCCTTTCTATAGGTAATAAGATCAGTGAGCTTATCGTGAATTAAAATATGCACTTCTACGTGCACTCAAAAAACTAAAGATATGAAAATTCAAATGGTTGACCTTAAAGGTCAATACCTGAAAATAAAAGAAGACGTAGATGCTGGTATTCAGGAATGTATAGACAATACAGCATTTATTAACGGTCCTGCTGTAAAAGAATTTCAACAGAATTTTGAAAAATATTTGGGGGTAAAACATGTTATTCCCTGTGCTAATGGAACAGATGCTCTTCAAATTGCCATGATGGCGCTTGATCTGCAGCCTGGTGACGAAATCATCTGCCCGGCTTTCACCTATGTAGCTACTGCTGAAGTTGTTGGTCTTTTAGGACTAAAACCGGTAATGGTAGATGTAAACGAAGATACTTTTGATATTGAGCTGGAAGATTTACAAAAATATCTGACACCCAATACCAAAGCCATTGTTCCGGTTCATTTATATGGGCAAAGTGCCAATATGGAGAAGATTCTTGAATTTGCAAAAACACACAATCTTTTTGTAATAGAAGATAATGCTCAGGCAATTGGGTCTGACTATACATTTTCTGATGGCACTGTAAAAAAAACAGGGACTATCGGCCATATCGGATGTACCTCATTTTTTCCGTCAAAAAATCTTGGATGCTATGGTGATGGAGGTGCCTTAATGACGAATGATGACAACCTGGCTTCAAAAATCAGAATGATAGCCAACCATGGTCAGGAAAAGAAATATTACCACAAAGTTTTAGGTTGTAATTCCAGGTTGGATACACTTCAGGCAGCCGTTTTAAAAGTTAAGCTAAAACATTTGGACGAATACTCAGCCGCCAGAAACAGAATGGCTGATTATTATGATGAGAATCTTGCAGGTATTGCCGAAATTCAGACACCCAAAAGAGCTGAAAACTCTACCCATGTATTCCATCAGTATACTCTTAGAGTGAAAAATGGGAAAAGAGATGAACTACAAAAATACTTGGCAGAAAAGAATATTCCAAGTATGATATATTACCCCTTACCCCTTTACAAACAAGAAGCCTTTCTTCAATATGTAGAAGAAGGTTTTAGTCTTCCTGTTACGGAGCAACTTTGCACCGAAGTGATTTCCCTTCCTGTACATACAGAATTTGATCAGGAAGTATTGGATGTTATTGTTACAGAAATTAAGAATTATTTTAATTAATATAAAGCAGATATGTCAGATTTTTTTGCACACGAAACGGCGGTTATTGACGAAGGATGTCAAATAGGAAAAGGAACCAAAATTTGGCACTTTTCACATCTTATGACAGGTTGCATTTTGGGCGAAAAATGTAATATTGGTCAAAATGTTGTCATTTCCCCTCAAGTAGTTTTAGGACAGAATGTGAAAGTTCAGAATAATGTTTCTATCTATGAAGGAGTAACCTGTGATGATGATGTCTTTTTAGGGCCTTCAATGGTTTTTACCAACGTAATAAACCCCAGGAGTGCTGTAAACAGAAAAAATGAATACCTGAAGACCCATGTTGGGAAAGGAGCGTCTATAGGAGCCAATGCAACTATTGTCTGTGGCCATAATATAGGTCAGTTTGCTTTTATTGGAGCAGGAGCTGTGGTTACAAAAGAAGTACCGGATTATGCATTGGTAGTAGGAAACCCTGCCAGACAGATGGGATGGATGAGCGAATTTGGGCAGAGACTTCAATTTGATGCAGAAAATATTGCCGTTTGTGAAGAAAGTGGAGAAAAATACAAATTAGAAAATAATAAGGTTTCTAAAATTTAAAAACATACAAATGAGTGAAAAAATAAAATTTGCAGTAGTAGGCTGCGGGCATATCGGAAAAAGACACGCCGAAATGATTTCAAGAAATGAAGAGTGTGAATTAGTCGGATTAATTGATGTTAAAGATAAATCTGCACTGGGCATTGAAAATTATAAAGTTCCTTTTTTTGCTTCACTAGATGAGTTTTTGACTTCCGGAATCGAAGTGGATGTTATTAATATCGCTTCTCCAAACGGATTCCATTTTGAACAGTCTTATAAAGTGATAGATGCAGGAAAGCATGTTGTGGTAGAAAAACCAATGGCGCTGAAGAAACAGCATGCTGAAAAACTTATTTTTCAGGCGTTGCATAAACATAAACAAGTTTTTGCAGTGATGCAAAACAGATACTCGCCACCTTCTGCCTGGGTAAAAGAAATGGTAGAGAGCGGAAAACTGGGAAAAATATTTATGGTTCAGCTTAATTGCTACTGGAATCGTGATGACCGATATTACAAACCGGAATCATGGCACGGAAAGAAAGAGCTGGATGGCGGAACTTTATTCACGCAGTTTTCTCACTTTATAGATATCATGTATTGGTTATTCGGAGATATTACCAATATTCAGGCGAAATTTGCAGATTTTAATCATGAAACGCTTACTGATTTTGAAGATTCAGGTTTCGTCAGCTTTGATTTTGTAGACGGAGGAATGGGTTCCTTAAATTATTCTACTTCTGTTTGGAATCAAAACCTTGAAAGTTCAATGACAATCATTGCAGAACATGGAGCTGTGAAAATCGGTGGGCAGTATATGGACAAAGTAGAAGTCTGTAATATAAAAGACTATGTAATGCCGGAATTAGCTCCAACAAATCCTGGAAATGATTATGGTGCTTATAAAGGATCTGCTGCCAATCACCATTACATTATTGAAAATGTTGTTGATGTATTGAAAGGGAGAAATACTATTACTACGAATGCTCTGGAAGGGCTTAAAGTGGTGGATATTATTGAGAGAATATATGATAAAAAGTAGGAAATTCTCATTACTTTGGCATAATGATGAATTTCAGAATGAAAAAAGAAAGAACTATACTGTCAAATCCTTGAATTTTGTTCAACCCTGAATAATGAAAAACAGATATGAGAATTTTGATAACGGAAGCAAATTATAAAAACTCTATAGCGCTACAGCGGGAATTACATAGAGAAAATAGGCATCAAGTTTTTGCTATGGATAAAGAATCTGTTTTTTTTGCTAAAAGATTGGGTTATTGTAAAGATTATATTGTTGGGGATTTGGAAGAATCAGTCAAACAGATTAATCCCGAATTTATAATTCCTGTAGGGAGTGAAGCTGTAAAGATATGCTCTGAAAAATATAGAGAATTATGTTTAATACCTACAAAAGAGAGTCTTGAAATAGCATTAAATAAAGATAAAATGCTAATTTTGAACTCTCTTAGCGATGTAAATTACCCTGAATGTAAATTATTTTCAAATCTGGAGGAATTAAGGCTATACAGTAGAGATAAGAATTGTGTTGTTAAATCAAGCAATGAAAGCTTAGCCAAATTTGATCCGTTATATGTAAAATTAGGTTCTGAATCCGAATTTGAAAAAATAGAAAAATACTTGTCAAGGGGAGTAAAACTATTAATGCAGGAGCAGGTATCAGGAGTAGGCAGAGGCTTTTTTTGTATTGCTAAAGAAGGTAAAATCATTAGCTATTACATGCACCAGCGTATTAGAGAAATACCAATTACTGGGGGATCTAGTACAGCTGCCAAGTCTATTTTTTGTGAAAAAATGTTTAATATATCTAAACAAATTATAGAATATTTAAATTGGTCCGGTCCATTAATGATTGAGTATAAATATGATGAGACGAAACAGCAATATTATTTAATAGAGTTAAATCCCAAATTTTGGGGTTCATTAGATTTATCTTATGCAGTAGGACTCAATTTTGGCAAAACCTTGATTGAAGCTTATTCAAATAATGTGGAAGAACAAACTGAGAAAAAATATGAAGTTGAAAAAAAGTTCTTCTGGGTTTTAGACGGAGATCTTTTGGTTTTACTTAAAACAGGAAAACTGCATAAAATAAAAGAATATTTTTATAAGGACTCTTATACGAACTTGTTTGAAAACTTTTTCGTTGATTCAATCAAATTAATATGGACCATAAAGAAAATTTTCTCAAAGTAAATAAAATGAAAAAGGGAATTTTTCATTTTCACAGTACCTATTCCTATGATGGAATAAATACGATTGAAAAAATAGTGAAAACAATAAGAGATAAAAAACTTGATTTTGTTGTTTTAACTGATCATGAGACCATAAAAGGGAGTTTGGAACTTCAAAGAAAAATAAAAGAACAAAATCTGAATGTAGAGATTCCTACTGCTGCGGAATATAAAACTGATCGGGGAGACGTTATAGTATTAAATGTAAAGAATGAAATTACAGACATGACATGGCAGGAGTTTTATAAAAGTGCAAAAGAACAAAATGCCATCTTGATTTTACCTCATCCATATGACGGGCACACCCAAATAGAAGAACTGGCACAAGCTGTTGATGTGATAGAAGTATTTAACGCCAGATCATCAGTCATTAATAACTACAAGTCTTATCTGTTGTCTCTAAAATATAAAAAACCCGTAATCTGGAGCTCTGATTCTCATATTCCTCAAACTCTTTTAAATGTAGTGGTGGGATATGAAAAAAAAGATTTGAAATTTCATGAAGCATTAACGAATGGCGAAATTGCCCCCTTATTTCTTAAAAAAAGTTCAGTATCAGATATTTTTTTATCACAACTTAAAAAAGCGTATGTGAACAAAAATTTTAAATTGTTTATATATATTGTATATAAAACTCTTTTTAAGAGAACTAAAGAAGATTATTTAAATTTATGAAAAGAAAAATAATATCTTTTTTAGGTAGCAATATATTATCTCAATTAATATTACTGATTGCAGTTCCATTAACCGGAAGAATTTATTCTGATTACGAAATTGGAGTACTTTCCTTTATTTTGTCAATTTCAGCCCCATTAGCGTACTTTTATACTTTGTCCTACAACAAAGCAATTATGTTACCAGCAAAGAGCGAAGAATATAGCATGCTATATGCTGTTTCCATTTTTTTAAGTATAACCATCTCATTAATTTCCTTTTTCGTTATACTTATTTCAATGTTATTTTTTGATATAGATTCCTATTTTTTAATTGTACCGTTGGTTGCATTTAGTCAATCTTTATATAGTGCATCAAAAGATATTCTTATTAAAAAAGGCTTGTTGAATATTGTCAGTAAATCAATGATACTAAGCTCTATGTTTGCAGTTATCATCATACTTTCTGGTTATTATATAAAATTGTCATATTGGGTTTTGATATTATCTTATGTGATACCCAACTTTTTGGCTACTATATTTATATTGTTTTATCTCAAAATACAAAGAAGAAATTTTGTATACAGAGAGTTTTATAACATTATAATAAAATATAAGTCGTTTCCATTACATCAAATGCCAGCTTATTTTATCAATACTTTTAATGCAGAGTTACCTAGTTTCTTTATAAAGCATTATTTTGGAGAAGCTATTTTGGGAAATTATTTCATGGCTTCTAAAATTGTGAATAAACCATTAAGTTTAATATCTGAAAGTTTAAATGGATTAATATACAAAGACTTGTCAGAAACCAATAAAGCTAAGCTTAATAAGAAAATGAATACTTATGTTGGATTATTATTTTTAGTTTCCTTATTATTTGCTATAGTATATTTAATTTTTGGTGAATATTTTTTCTCTTTATTTTTTGATATTAATAAATGGAGAAAAGCATTTGATATGAGTAAAATAATAATTTTTACGACTGTTATTTCATCGTCTTTTTCTCATTATTCAAGTGGTGTATTGGTTAAAAGGAAGAATAAAATTTTCCTCGTTTGGGAGATAATTACAACTTTGGTTTTGTTTGTTTCATTTTTTTTAGGAAAGAGCTCTACAATAGATTTCTTTATATGGATTTATGTAGGAGTAATTTTATTTAGATATTTATTACTTTCTTTACTATTTAATAAATCTTGATTTTTTTGTTGTCATGAAAGTAATGTTAAATAAATTTCGAACAGAAAATGCAATATTATATACAATTAAGTTTTTACTGAAAATTGCATTTGGTTATGCGGTTTCTCCAACTTTAGAATCTTTATCTGAAGATTATGTAACTATCCAGGTTGAAGGAATAAAAATTAAATTTAAGCTATGTTCGCAGGAAAAGTTAGTTAATTTGATTGGCGGCAAAGCTCATATGGAGCAGATAGCTTCGTATGATAATCATTATAATATTCCGGTTATTTATGAAAATGTAAGTGAACTGTATGAATATAGTAATGAATATATTCAAATCAATTATGATATTATTACTTTATCTTTTGTTTTATTATCATGCTATGATGAATTGACCTCAGAAGCGCGAGATGAATTTGACAGATTCAGATACAAGGACAGCTTAGTCTATAAATATAATCTGATTAATATACCCGTTGTTGATGAATATGCATTTCTGATCAGGAAAATTCTTAAAAATGAAGTGCAAAATTTTACCCCGTTAGTAAGGTCAACAATACTTGTTCCTACTCATGATATAGATAACCTTTATAGATTTGACGGTTTTTTTACATCGATTAAGACTTTGGCTGGAGAAGCTATTAGAGAAAGAAGACCTTTACAATTATGCAGTTCAATACTGAACATGTTAAAAACTATTGTTTTTAAAAAAGAAGATCAGTACCTTAAAGGAATAGAGCAATTGTATAAAGATTCAAAAAAATACGGTTTAAAATCGGTTTTTTTCTTTATGACCGCGAAGCCGTCTCAATTTGATAAGGGTCAGGCTATAAACCAAAATGTCTTGAATTTGATGTCCAAAATTACAGATGCAGATATGCTGCTGGGTATTCATCCCGGCTTTAATACGTTCAGGGATATTGCTGTTATGAACGATGAAATAGAGAGGCTTAGAAATACATCAGAAAGAGATATTATATTGGCAAGGCAGCATTATCTTAGATTTGACCGTAGAATAACTTTTGAAAATCTTGAGAAATGTGGTATAAAGGTCGATTATACTATGGGATTTGCAGACCATGAAGGATTTAAATGTGGTACAGCACACCAATTTCACCCATACAATTTTGAAAAAGACCAACCTTACAACATTCTTGAGATCCCTCTAATTGCTATGGATGCTACGTTGACGCATTACCAAAAATATTCTATGGATAAAGCTTTTGAGGTATTGGAAAATCTTTTTAAAATAACAAAAAGAGTTGAAGGGGACTTCATCATACTTTGGCATAATGATAGAGTTTTCAGAGATCGAAAGTGGTATAAGATGGTGTATTTAAGATTTATTTCACAATATAATATGAAAAATAGAAACTTACAATAATAACAAAAAAAGATTTCATCCAACATAGCATGATTGATTGTAATAAATGAAAAACTGCCTTAATTTTGATAAAAACCAATTCTAATTGAGAAATATGTCTTTATTTACCGACAAATTTGTATTTTTTAAAGTATTTATTTATTTTATTTTTGTTTTCTCAGGATCTCTGAAGTGGTTACCCATTCCAATAGACTTGACGTTATTATCTCTTTTGGTTTGTACAGCATTAATACTTATTGAAATACGTGAAATTGTTCCGCTCAAAAAACAAGACCGTCCAATTATCACTTTAATTACTGTATTCAGCCTGATTTTTATTGTTTCAAATCTGTATTCAATATCTACTGAGTACGCTCAATCTAAAACCCTTGCTATTATTTTAAATATGTTTACGGTCGTTTATCCGATTGTTGTATTTAAAAAATCAATTTTTTCTGAATTGAAATTATTGATGTATCTTATTGGTGGATTAATGATTGTAGGATTGTTTTATCTGTATTTTAATAATATGTTTATCATATTCCATGATTCTGAATTATTAGTGGATAAAGTTCCTACATATTTAGTTATTGGAATTATGCTGTGTGCATGTTTTATTTTTTCTCTGGAAAGTAAATTAACATGGTATGTTGCAATTTACAGATTATCAATATTATTTTTACTGTTTCAACTTGGAGGAAGGGGACCTATCATTAATCTGGTACTATCCTTAATTGTTTTCTTTACTTTGAATCTTAAAAATTATAAAATAAATTATAAAACAGGGTTTGCAATAGGAGCATTATTTTTTACCATACTTATTTTTGGAGAGAATATTTATACTTTTGCATTTCAAAATGTAGACTTTGAACGATTTAACATATTTAAATCTTATAATGAAGATGCAAGTTTATCCATAAGGGGGAATTTTCTTGAGATTGGGTTGGAATCAATATTAGATCATCCTTTTTCTGGATTAGGAATTGGAAGTTCAGGAATTATACTGGAGGGTGTAGATGTGAGTAACTATCCACACAATTTGTTTGTTGAGGCAATGATGGAATTGGGAATACTAGGAGGGTTATTATACTTATCTGCATATATATTATTCTTTCTTAGAAATTATTCTATTTCCAAAAACAATAAGGATATGCTGATTTTATTTATTATTGTTTTGTTATTTTATCTGGAAGACAATAAAAGTAACTCTTTTGATTCCTGGAGATGCAGTATTATATGGATTATGTTTTTTATATCCGAGAAGAGATACAAAGTTGGAATAGCTAATTAAAAACTTAAAATACTTTAGATAATGTATAATATTAATTTTATAAAACATGATTATACTTATATAAGTTCCTATAAATATTATTTAATTAAAAAAAAAACAAATGTGTGGAATTTTTGGTGTCATATCGAACACCAGTATTAATAAACAGAAGTTTCAAACCCTGGTAAAACATTCCGAACAAAGAGGAGTAGATTCCAGTGGTTTGATTTATTATCAAAATAACCAATATAAAGTAAACAGAGCTGATTACAGCATTGAAAAATTACTGAATAAGGTAAAACCCTATAATAACAATATTGTTTTAGGACATAGCAGATTAATTACCAACGGACTGGGAGATAATCAACCCGTGATCAGAGGTAATATATGTGCGATACATAATGGTATTATAGTTAACGAAGACGAAGTCTGGAGTAAGTTATCAGTAAGCAGACAATTAAAAATTGATTCTGAAGCTATAGTTGCTATAGCAGAAGAATTTCTTAATAATAATGACAATAAAATAGAAGATCTCCCTAAAAAGATATTTTCTTTATGCCAGGGAGTTATTGCCTGTGCTCTTGCTCTGCCTGAAAAAGGAAAACTCCTTTTATTCTCTAATAATGGCAGTTTATACGTAGGATACAATGAGGATAAAACTTATTTTGCATCAGAAAGCTATGGACTTAAAATTATAGGATGCGAAAACATTACCCAGATAAAAGAAGAATCCTTGATTCTGGATATTCCTGTCTCAAAAGAAAACCTTACGGTTATAGATGAAAAAAGCAGAGTAGAAGACTTAATCCCTGAGTTTAAATTTAATACTATTGAAGAAAATCTACTTGAATATAAAAAACTTGACATCAAGAGATGCACCAAATGTATTCTTCCTGAGACCATGCCTTTTATAAAATTCGATGAAGCTGGGGTCTGTAATTATTGTAAAAGCTACAAACCAAGAAATAATCCTAAACCGAAAGAAGAATTGTTTAAGCTGGTTGAGCCCTACAGAAGAAAAGGAAAAGAACTGGATTGTATTGTTCCCTTTTCAGGAGGTAGAGACAGCTGTTATGGACTGCACCTTATTGTAAAAGAGCTGGAAATGAAACCTGTTACCTATACCTATGATTGGGGAATGGTAACGGATCTTGGCCGAAGAAATATCAGCCGTATGTGTGCAGATCTTGGCGTAGAAAACATTATTGTTGCTGCAGACATCTCACTCAAAAGAAAGAATATCAGAATGAATCTGGAAGCATGGCTGAAATCACCCCATTTAGGAATGATGGCAATGCTAACCGCTGGAGATAAACACTTTTTCAGACATGTAGAAGATATTAAAAAGCAAACAGGAATCAATCTTAATCTGTGGGGAGTAAATCCATTAGAAGTAACTCACTTTAAAACAGGATTTTTAGATATTGAACCTGATTTTGAAGAAAAAAGAGTATACAGTCATGGTGCTATGAAACAGCTGAGATACCATTCCAAAAGATTCAGAGCGATGATGGAGAGTCCTGGATATTTTAATAGTTCACTTTGGGATACGTTGTCTGGTGAATACTATCGCAGCTTCACAGAAAAACAGGATTACTATCACATTTTTGATTATTGGAGATGGGATGAGGAGCAGGTAGATAATACTCTTTTAAATGATTATAATTGGGAGAAAGCAATTGATACTACCACTACCTGGAGAATTGGTGATGGTACAGCAGCTTTTTATAATTATGTATATTATACTGTAGCTGGTTTTACAGAGCATGACACGTTCAGAAGTAATCAGATCAGAGAAGGACAAATAACAAGAGAAAGAGCCTTAGAACTCGTGGGAATAGAAAATACTCCCCGTTATCAGAATATCAGATGGTATCTGGATACTTTAGGACTCGATTTTGAAAGAGTAATTAAAATCGTGAATAGAATTCCGAAATTGTATACTGAAAAATAATTTAAATTTTTGTTCGTAAATGAAAAGCTCTACCCTGATTTTTAAAGTTACTTTATTACTTACCTATTTGTTTTATAGTAATTCTTTCTGTTTGGCGCGTACACCAGAAACACAAAATAAGATAATATTTACATCAGATGATCAAATATTTACGGACAAAAACTTGAGTGTAAAAGAAATTTCTAAGCTCTTGGATTTTTATACTGATGTGTTTAGTTCAGAAACTCAGCTGGCCAAGTGGTACAGCTCTGTTTATGATAGTTCTGCACTTTTGTATATTCCTATACAATATGCTTACGATACCCAAAATCAGGAGTTAATCAATAAGCTGCGAAAATTGTTTACTTATAATACTTTACTTATTGTAAAAAAGAATTCTCAGGCAGATGATTTGGCTAAAAGAACCTTTTACTTTACTGTTTCAGAATATTTAAGAAGAAATGGAATAAAAGACAATGCCGAAAACATCAAAATGTATAATTTCATAAAAAGTGAAGTATTATATTATTGGAATAAAAATCCTGCAAACATTTGGGATGCGGAATCAAAGAAATTTTATGGGGTCAAACAGAGGATAGATTATATCTTAAGTGGGAACTTTAATGGTAATTTAAGCTATTACAGAGCAATTACTGATTTTGAGCTCTACGTTATGGGAACAGGCGTAAGTCTTTTACTGATTGAAAAAGAGGCAAAGCAAACCATAACTCCTGATTTAGTTTCCATTAAAGATAGATTCTATCAGGTATTGAAGAAAGAAGTAAGTATTAAAGATAATAAAGCATGGTACTTACAGCCCAATATTTGGCGTGATCATCCGGATTTTCAGGATGTAGCCCTTGAGAAAAGCCAAAGTGTCAATTGGGATGCTTCTCATTTTTCAAGAATGTCTGCTTATTTACATCTGTTGAAACTTAATTTTCAAGATGATAAACCAAAATACAGCTATTTGGAAAAACTAACTACATTACTTTCAAATCAGTTGACCACTAATATTGCACTTTATGATTCCAAAAATAATGTTTACACTTTCAATAATTATATAGATGGCAATAACAGTAGTTTCCGAAGTGATATTAAAGATGGAAAAAAAGGAATACAGGCATCTCAAAATTTTGAACATATTTTTGTCGGATGGTGGAAAATGTTAAATACCAATGAAGTAAACATTATGTATGAAAGAATAGCAAAAAATGTCCCTTATTATTCCGAACAGAGCGCTTATATTACTCATGATAAGGGTTTCTTTCAGGAAATTGTAAATCTGAAATGATTTGTTGCAGCATTGTTGAATTTCAAGTTATGTATAAAGTCCTGTCGGATTCAGTCGGAGAACCAAAGAAATTAAGAAATAAAAACATAATCAATGTTTAACAGGAAAATTGAAAACTTTCCAAAAATCAATTAATGAATAAAAAATACCGATTTCACATCTGCCATCTGACAAGTGTTCATCCAAGAAACGATTCTAGAATATTTCATAAGATGTGTAAAAGTCTGGCATCTAAGGATGTTAAGATGACGTTGGTAGTTGCTGATGGTAAAGGCAATGAGACGGTGGACAATGTAGAAATTATAGATATAGGAGTCCCAGCTGGTAGATTGAAGAGAATTACACAAACTACAGGTGAAATCTTTAATAAAGCTAAAGAACTTAACGCAGATGTTTTTCATCTTCATGATCCTGAATTGCTTTTAATAGCAAGAAAACTGAAAAAATTAAATAAAAAAGTAATCTTTGATTCCCACGAAGATACAGTAAACACGATTTTAGTTTCACCCTATTTAAAATCTCCTGTTTCAAATATTATTTCCACATTATATGAGAATTTTGAACGCTATACCTGTAAAAAGATAGATGGAGTGATTGGTGCTACACCTCATATTGAAAATTATTTTAAAAAGTTTGCCAAACAAACTGAAAATATCAATAACTATCCTATCTTATCTGATAAGAAACTGGAACAAATTTCCTGGGATCAAAAACAGGATGAAGTATGTTATGTAGGATCTATTGATGATACAAGAGGGATTAAAGATCTGATGAATTCATTGGAGCTCACAAAATCACAGGCCAGATTGAATCTGGCAGGTATGTATTCTTCTCTCACTTTGGAAAAAGAGATAAAAGAACATAAAGATTACCACCTTGTCAATGATTTCGGATATGTTAATTCTGAAGAAGTAGAAAATATTTATAACCGGTCCTTAGTAGGAGTGGTTACTTTGCACCCTATCCCAACATTTTTAGTGAGTCTGCCTATAAAAATGTTTGAATACATGGTTGCAGGAATTCCTTTTATAGCCTCAGATTTTCCATATTGGAGAAATTTATTGAAAGGGAGTGAATGTTGTATTTTTGTAGATCCTCAAAAACCTAAAGAAATTGCTGATGCTATTGATTACTTTATGCTTAATAAGCAAAAAGCGAAACAAATGGGTGAAGTGGGAAGAAAATTAGTCTTTGAAAATTTTTCATGGGAAAGCCAGGCTGAAAAATTATTAACGTTTTATCAAAAAGTTTTATCAAACTAATATGTGCGGAATAACAGGAGCAATAGAATTTAAAAGATCACAAAATCTTGATTTTAAAGAAGGAAGTGATTTACATAATTATATACGAAGAAGAGGACCGGATTACTATGGCGTTGAAAAAGCAGAATACGCTGATTGGTCAGTAACTTTGGCCCACTCAAGGCTGGCGATTATAGACCTGTCAGTAGCATCTAATCAACCTATGATTTCTGATGATGAAAGATATAGTCTCACTTATAATGGTGAAATATATAACTATCAGGAAATCAGAGAAGAATTAATATCCAATGGTTTTGTCTTCAGAACAAAAGGAGATACAGAAGTTCTTTTAAGAGCTTGGGAATGCTGGGGGGAAGCTTGTTTGAATAAGCTGAATGGAATGTTCGTTTTCGGTCTATTTGATAAGATAAAAGGAGAGTTCTATCTGGTAAGAGACCGATTTGGAGTTAAGCCGTTAATTTATACTTTTTTCGATGGTCAATTATTATTCTCTTCGTCTATAGCCTCTGTAGCTAAACAAACAAATCAGGATATAGATCTGGAATATTGTTCCAGTGGGATAAGATTCGGTTTTTTTGAAGGATATGAAGACAGGACTCCTTTCAAAAATGTAAAATATCTTTTACCAGGATCATTAATGAAATGTAAGCTGGAAGGAGAACTGAAAACAGAGACTAAAATCTGGTATTCCCTGGAAGAGCAGGTTGCAAAAAAAAGAAAAGAACTAGAGTTATTAAGCTCGGAAGAACTCATTTCCCAAGGAAAAGCCTTGTTGGGAAATTCAACTAAAATACGTTTGAGAAGTGATGTTCCTTTGGCGATTTCTTTGAGTGGAGGTGTAGATTCTTCCTCTATAGCAGCAATCGCTTCAAAAGAAGTAGATCATCTAATGGCTTTCAGCTATGGAGCTCCCGATCACCCGAAATCAGAAGGTCCCGTTATTAATAAGTTTGCAAAAGATAAAAATATTAATGTTGAATATATTCACCATTCTTACACGGAACAAGAGATGGGTAATATCTATGACCAAACCATGGAGGCACAGGAATCTCCATTTCTGGGATTGAGTATTATAGCACAGCATGAAGTATACAAGCAGGTAAAAGCAAGAAACATTAAAGTATTATTAGGCGGTCAGGGAGGTGATGAAATTTTTGCCGGATACAGAAAGTTTTTCATAGTAGCATTGCGAAAGGCAATAGAAAATAAAGAAGTTTTATCAGGCTTACAATATTTTCACTCATTAGCACTGATGTTGGTATTTGAAGCAAAACAAATAAAAACATACTGGAATGAGAAAAACAGATATCTGAAGACAACAGGGAAAGATACATCGTTCCTGGATTGCTTACCGGAAATTTCTTTAAATCTGTTTGAAAATTCATCTTTATCAAACAGACAGATTTCAGATATTCAAAAATATAGTATTCCTTCTCTTTTAAGATATGAAGATAGAAACTCAATGTATTTTTCTATTGAGAGCAGGCTACCCTTTATGGATTATAGGTTGTTGGAATTTGCTTTAGCATTACCTGACTTACTTAAAATTAAAAATGGTTACGGAAAATGGATATTACGTGAAATGATGAAAAAAGACGTACCGGGATATATCCTTAAAAACCGTCTTAAGAGAGGCTTTGATGTCACACAGAATTGGGTGAATGATGGTGTTGGGGAAAGAATAAAATCAAATATTTTAGAAAATAAATCTAAAGCAAAAGATTTTGTATCAGACTTCAGTCGACTTGAAAACAATCTCGCAATTGAGAATCTTAATAACAGTAATATTCTGAATGAAGCCATCATGCTTGATTTCCTAATTGATCCAATTAAAAAACCAACCCTGCACTAATGGAAATGAAAAAAAATATCTGGCTGATTTCCAAATATGCCTCACCTCCACAATACGCAAAAGTTCCATCACGTTTGTTTTATTTGGCAAGAGAATTTAAAAGACAGGGAAATAATACCCTCATGATAACTTCAGATTCTAATCATTTTACCAATTGTCCTGAAACTGACAAGATCTATAATGATGAAAAGGAAGATGGAGTAGCTATAAGATGGATTAAAACAAAAAAATATACTAAAACGGCATCAATGGACAGGATATTGTCCTGGTTTGATTTTGAAAGAAAACTATTCTCTATGAAACTGGCCGGGATGACAAAGCCTGATACGGTTATTATTTCATCACTTTCTATTTTTACGATCATATATGGTTATTATCTGAAAAAAAAGTTTGGTAGTTTTTTAGTTTTTGAAATTCGTGATATCTGGCCTTTAACGATGACAGAAGAAGCGGGTTTTTCCAAATGGCATCCTCTTGTTTTATTGATAGGATTTATAGAAAAGTTTGGATATAAAAACGCTGATCTGGTTGCAGGAACAATGCCAAGGCTGGATTTACACGTAGAAGAATTACTCGGATATAAAAAACCTTTTCATTGTTCACCATTAGGATTTGATCCTGAAAATTATTCCGAAGACTTCCTAACAGAAAAAAAACCTTTTTTAGAAATAGTACCATCGGGTAAAGTCATTATTGGCTATGCGGGAAGTATGGGAGTTACTAATGCATTGGAACCTTTTATTGAAACAATACAGATGATGAAAGAGAACACTGATATTCATTTTGTATTAGTGGGAAGCGGTGATCTCAGAGAGTCCTACAAAGAACAGTTAAAAGATTGTTCTAATGTTACGTTTTTACAAAGAATCCAGCAAAACGAAGTGAAATATTTTCTCCAGGTTTGTGATATTCTATACTTATCCACCAAAGATTCAAAAGTGTGGGACTACGGGCAGTCTATGAACAAAGTAGTAGAATATATGCTCGCGGCGAAACCAATTATTGCTTCTTATACCGGATATCCTTCTATGATTAATGAAGCGGATTGTGGTAAATTTATCAACAGTACATCTACAGAAGATATAAAAAAAGCAATTTTATATTATGCTAATATGAGCTCGGAAGAAAGAATAGCGATTGGAGGGAAAGGCAGAAAATGGATTCTTGAAAACAGGACATATCCGGTATTGGGAAAAAAATATATGGATGCTATTTTATTTCATTCCGTAAAGCAAAAGAAGTAGCTTTGCACTGGTTGAAATAAAAAATAGGCTTTATTTTGAAAATTACTATTAATAATAATTTCATTTATAAACTATTCCTGTTATCTGTTATGGTGGGAAATACTATTGCCATCTCCTTTGCAAAACCTTTGGAGATGAACCCCAGGAATTTTTCTATACCATACCGAATCTTTATCATTATTTTCTCTTTATTTATAATATATAGAGAAAGAAAAAATATTAGTTTTAAAAATATTTCTATTATAAGCCTTGTTGTATTTTGGGGTTTTTATATCATCAAACTTATTTATTCGTTTAATAATTATTCTTTTAATCATGAAGTATTATTATCAAGGAATGAAGATATTTTCAGAATCTTATGTATGGTACTTTTACCCAGCATTGCATTATTATGTATCAACTATAGTAAAATAGATTTTAAAAGTATAGCAAAATATTGTGTTACTATTCTCTGTGGCCTTCTTGTTATAAATTATATATATGGCTATATAAAATTAGACCATATTTTTAGTACGTACTACATAATGTATGGTCATATAGGAGCTTCATTGTTTATCATATCATTATTTTTGCTTTTGTTTTGCAGAGAGGATTATAAATCCTATTTTTTGTTCTTTTGTCTTTTTTTAGGCCTTTTTAATGTGATACAGTCTATGGCGAGAAGTCCAATTGTAGCTATTTCTGTATGTTCTTTATATATGATTATTTTAAAAGGGAATAAAAAATATATTTTATATGCTCTGATTTTGCTGCTGCTGTTTATAGGATTGATTATTTTGCATGAGCAATATGGCAACGGAGAAATTACAAGTTTTAACAGAATGTATAAATGGATAGCACATGGAGATACATCAAGCAGAGGTCCATTGTATAGCAAAGCTATCGAGATATTTAATTCGCATCGTTTATTTGGAGGAAGAATACTATTTGAGGATGGCACTCATCCACATAACATCTTTTTAGAGCTTTTAATGGGCACAGGTATTTTAGGGCTGATTATTTATTTCTTAAAATTTTGGCCCGTTGTAAAAAATGCTGCCTTATTTTGGAATATTCAAAAGGGAAATATATACTATAAACTGATTTTTGCGTTATTTTTGCAATACTTTACCTTGGTACAGACTTCCTGCAATCTTTTCAATATACCGGAATTTTTGTACTTTAGCTCAATGATTATAGGTATTGGTTATACTGCAAAAACACAGGAAGTTTAAAAAAGATATTGATAAAAGCATATGATGATTGATACACCTAATTTCTAAAAATGTACAAAAATTATTTAAAGAGGATTTTCGACTTTGTAGTTTCTCTCATAGGAATTACCCTTCTGCTTCCAATTTTTCTTATTGTGATGGTTGGATTGTTTCTTTCCAATAATGGGAAGCCTTTTTTCTTTCAACAGAGACCTGGCAGAAATGGTAAGGTATTTAAAATTATAAAGTTTAAAACAATGAATGATAAAAAGGATTCTAATGGAAACCTTTTATCAGATGCAGAAAGATTAACAGCTCTGGGAGCATTTGTCCGTAAAACATCTCTGGACGAAATTCCACAATTACTTAATGTTCTTAAAGGAGATATGTCCCTTATCGGACCCAGACCTCTTTTAGTTCAGTATCTGCCACTGTATAATGAAAATCAGGCACGCAGACATGAGGTAAGGCCGGGAATTACCGGATGGGCACAAGTAAATGGTAGAAATGCAATATCATGGAATCAGAAATTTGATTATGATGTATGGTATGTAGAAAATATATCATTCATCTTAGATGTGAAGATTTTCTTTCTGACAGCAAAGAAAGTGTTTGTAAGAGAAGGCATTTCTGCTGATGGACATGTAACCATAGAACCCTTTCGGGGAAATTAATTTAGAGTTATGTATTTATTCGGAGCAAGTGGACACGGAAAGGTAATTGCAGATATTGCAACAGCTAATGATATAAAAATTAAAGCATTCATAGATCAGGATATCACTAAAAAAGAATGCTATGGGCTTCCTGTGTTGAATACTCTGCCGGCGGATCAGGAAAAACTGATTATTTCCATTGGAAATAACGCTATCCGCAAGAAGATTGCACAAGAAATTAAGAATGAGATTGGTATTTTAATACATCCGAAATCTATAAATTCAGATTCCGTAACCATTGAAGAAGGAACTGTAGTAATGGGAGGAGTCGTGATCAATGCAGAAACTACCATCGGGAAACACTGTATCATCAATACCAACGCTTCAGTAGATCATGATTGTGTAATTGAAGACTTTGTTCATATTTCACCCAATGCAGCGCTTGCTGGAGGTGTTGAAATAGGAGAAGGTACCCAGATTGGAATCGGGGCATCAGTAATACAGGGGATCAAAATAGGAAAATGGTGTGTAGTAGGTGCTGGTGCAGTAATTATTAATGATATTCCTGATTATTCAGTTGTGGTAGGAAATCCTGGTAAAATCATCAAAAAAAATATTATATAAACAAGTTACTAATTAATATTATGAATACTAAAATCTGGTTGTCCTCACCTCATATGGGAGGTAACGAACAAAAATATATCAACGAAGCATTTGAAGAAAACTGGGTAGCACCATTGGGGCCTAATGTTGACGGATTTGAAAAAGATCTGGAGCAGTTTTTGGGTGAAAATGCAAAAGTTGCCGTTCTTTCTGCCGGTACTGCAGCATTGCATCTTGCCCTTATTGAATGTGGAGTACAGCATGGTGATGAGGTGATTTGCCAGTCAATGACTTTCTCAGCATCAGCCAATCCTATTGCTTACTGTGGAGGAACTCCTGTTTTTGTAGATAGCGAACCGGATACCTGGAATATATGTCCAAAAGCTTTAAGAGAAGCCATTGAAGACAGAATTCAAAAAGGAACGAAGCCTAAAGCAATTATTGTAGTTCATTTGTATGGTATGCCTGCAAAAATGGACGAAATTACAGCTATTGCCCAGGAATTTCAGATTCCTGTTATAGAAGATGCTGCAGAAGCTCTTGGTTCTACTTACAAAGGACAGGCGTGCGGAACATTCGGACGTTTTGGAGTATTAAGCTTTAACGGGAACAAAATTATTACTACATCAGGAGGCGGAGCTTTGGTTTGCCATACTCAGGAAGATAAAGATAAAACGGTTTTCCTTTCCACTCAGGCAAGAGATAATGCACCTCATTATCAGCATTCACATATTGGTTTCAATTACAGAATGAGCAATATTGTTGCAGGGATAGGAAGAGGACAGATGGAAGTACTTAAAGATAGAGTGGTAGCGCGTAGAGCAATGCATGATTTCTATTTGGATACCTTCAAAAATATTGAAGGAGTGACCGTATTTTCTGAACCTGGAAATGATTTTTATTCAAATCACTGGTTATCTGCCATTATTATTGATCCGCAGGTAGCAGGAAAAGACAGAGAAGGCCTAAGACTTGCATTTTTAGAAGACAATATTGAATCAAGACCACTTTGGAAGCCAATGCACCTACAGCCGGTTTTTGAATCTTCTCCCTATTACGGAGGAAAAATTTCCGAAAATCTTTTTGATAACGGACTGTGTCTTCCGTCAGGGTCCAACTTGTCAGATGATGACAGAGAAAGAATTGCAAACGTAATCCGTAACTATTTCGGAGTTTAATATCATTGAATTTAATGAATCAGTACAAATATTGGAAAGTGGTTTTTGATTTTATCTTAGCGGTAATATTGACCCTCTTTCTTATGCCGGTGCTGATTGTTTTATTTGTGATTGCAAGTATCGATACATCTTCTAATGGAATTTTTTTTCAGACCCGGATAGGACAGTATGGAAAGCCATTTACCATATTTAAATTTAAAACAATTCATGATAAAAAAAGAGTATGCTCCAGAATCGGGCAGACGCTCAGGAAGTTTAAATTTGATGAATTTCCCCAATTGTTTAATATTTTAAAGGGTGATATGAGTTTTGTAGGTCCCAGACCTGATATCGAAGGGTATTACGATAAACTGGCCGGAGCAGATAGAAAAGTTCTGGAATTAAAACCCGGATTAACGTGTGAAGCAAGTATTAAATATAGAGACGAAGAAGACCTTCTGAACAGCCAGAAGAATCCTTTGCTATATAATGATGAAATATTATTTCCAAACAAAGTAAAAATGAATCTTGACTATTTTGAAAATATGTCTTTCAAAAATGATACGAAGATTTTATTTAAAACAATAATAACCATATTGAAATAGAGTTTTTTTACTATTATGAAAATTAAAGAAACCCCGCTTAAAGATTGCTATATCATAGAGCCTACCATATTTGAAGATGAAAGAGGCTACTTCTTTGAAAAATTCAACGAAAAGAAATTTGAAGAATTGACAGGAATGAACGGCCATTTTGTACAGGATAATGTTTCCAGATCATCTTATGGAGTGCTTCGAGGACTCCATCTTCAGAAAGGTGAGTATGCACAGGCAAAACTGGTATCATGCCTTGAGGGCAGTGTGTGGGATGTTGCTGTGGATCTTAGAGAAGATTCTCCTACTTTTGGGCAATGGTTCGGAATAGAGCTTACCGCAGAAAATAAACTACAGCTTTATGTGCCAAGAGGTTTTGGACACGGATTTGCCGTATTAAGTACCCATGCTGTATTTTCCTATAAATGTGATAACTTTTATAACAAAGAATCAGAAGGCAGCGTAAAGTTCAATGATCCGGATCTTGATATTGATTGGAAAGTTGATGAAAAAGACGCCATACTTTCGGAAAAAGATCAGAACTCCCCTGGATTTAAAGACAAAAACTTTTAAAATATATCTCTGAAAACCACTTTTATAAAGTGGTTTTTATTTTTTAATTCTTAACTCTTCAATATTTTGTATCTTTGCAGACTCAAAATCAAAACGATGCGTACAAAATCTGTAGGGAAGAAGAAAATCAATGTAGTCACTCTTGGATGCTCCAAGAATGTATATGATTCTGAAGTATTAATGAGCCAGCTGAAAGCTAATGGCAAAGAAGTGGTTCATGAAGACCGTGGTGACATTGTTGTAATCAATACCTGCGGATTTATTGATAATGCTAAAGAAGAATCTATTAATACTATCCTTGATTATGTCGAGGCTAAAAATAGAGGAGAGGTTGAAAAAGTATTCGTTACAGGATGTTTATCAGAAAGATACAAACCAGATTTGATAAAAGAAATTCCGGATGTAGACCAATATTTCGGAACAAGAGATCTGCCGATGCTCCTAAAACATCTTGGAGCAGATTATAAACACGAACTGGTAGGAGAAAGACTTACAACGACTCCAAAACATTATGCTTACCTTAAAATTTCTGAAGGTTGTGACAGACCATGTTCTTTCTGTGCGATTCCATTGATGAGAGGAGGTCATATGTCAACCCCTATCGAAAAACTGGTTTTAGAAGCTCAGAAACTGGCAAAAAAGGGAACAAAAGAATTAATTCTTATTGCTCAGGATCTTACTTACTATGGTCTTGATCTTTATAAGAAAAGAGCGTTAGGAGATCTTTTAAAAGAATTGGTGAAGGTAGAAGGTGTAGAATGGATTCGTCTTCATTATGCTTTCCCAAGCGGTTTCCCTGAAGATGTTCTCGATATTATCCGTGAAGAACCTAAAGTATGTAATTATATAGATATTCCTCTTCAGCATATCAATTCCGATTTGTTGAAATCCATGAAGAGAGGAACTACCCATGAGAAAACAGATGCTCTTCTAGGAAAGTTCAGAGAAAAAGTTCCGGATATGGCAATCAGAACAACACTTATCGTTGGATATCCTGGTGAAACAGAAGAAAGATTCCAGGAACTTAAAGACTGGGTAAGAGAACAGAAATTTGACAGATTAGGATGCTTTACTTATTCTCATGAGGAAAATACTACGGCTTATGTATTGGAAGATGATATTCCACAGGAAGTAAAGGAGGCAAGAGTAGAAGAAATCATGGAATTGCAGTCTCAGATTTCGTGGGAAAAGAACCAGGAAAAAGTAGGTAAAATATTCAGATGTATTTTTGATCGTAAAGAAGGCAATTATTTTATCGGAAGAACAGAGTATGATTCACCGGATGTGGACAATACGGTTTTGGTTTCTGCTGAAGATACCTATATCTCGATAGGTGAATTTGCAGATGTTAAAATTACTTCGGCCGAAGAGTTTGACTTATACGGAGAATTAGTCTCGTTAAATGCTTATTAATCAGTTTGAAATAAGATTTATAAAATTAAGTTATTAACGAAAATTAACATAGAATTTTCTCGGTGGCTTGTTTTTATTTAATTGATAATCAGTTTGTTAGTGTTTTATGTAATTAAGATTTTTCAAATTTCTATTTTAAAGTATATAAATTTGAAAATTATATCTTAAATTTGCGCAATAAGCAATATTTTTAAATAATATGCTTTCAATAAGTTAATTATTAATATGAAGCTAAAATTGAATAAAAATAATTTTTTTTACTCTTCAGTTTCAATGTAATATTCACAAGTTGGGATGCGTTTTTCCTATTTTTTGAAAATATTGATGAAAAAAAATGTAATTAAAAATCTTTAAAAACTTATGAAAAAAATTTTATTAACAGCAATTATGCTTGTTGGCCTTTCGGCTTTTTCTAAGGCTCAGACTACAGGGCGAGTGGGGATTAACACAACCACGCCTGCCGCAACGCTAGATGTAGTAGCAAATACTACTGACAACGCTAGACCTGACGCTTTATTAGTCCCTCGTATGACAAGAGCACAATTATTAGCTAAAGATGCAGCTTATACTACAGCTCAAAATGGAGCACTTGCTTTCGTTACAACAATTGACGGTACAGCAACTCCTAAAACTACCAACGTTACAGCTGTAGGTTTTTACTACTATGATGGCCAGACTACGAATACCTGGATCACTGTAGGTGGTGGTGGAACCGTTACACCTGTTGCTCCTTCTGTAAGAACTTCAGCTACAGGAGCAGACTTATCTGCAGCAGACTTAAATGGTTATGTATTCCTTACAACCAATGCTGATTTGTCAACAATCCCTGTAAGTGCAGCAACAAAAGGAAAAACTATTACGCTTGTTAAAGTAGGTGGAGGTACCCTTACTGTAAACGGTGCAAGTGCAGCATCATTTAATTCAATGACTACTAATGGTAGAGGTCTTGGATTCGTTTATGATGGAGCTTCTTGGCAATCGTACTCAGCTCAATAATTATTAATTTTACACAGATTTAGTCATGAATAAAAAAATATTATTAGTTCTTGCCTCTTCTTTGGCAATGTTTCAATATACAAATGCACAGGTAAGAACAAATGGTTTCGCCAGTGGAAATATACAAGGACAAGGTGCTTTCCTTGATGCATCAGGAAGTGCCGGAGGTTTTACAGATAGTGCTAATGACGGAAAAGGGATTGTTTTTCCAAGAACAGACTTAACTGTCTTTACATTTGCAACTCCTGTTACTGACGAGGATAACTTTCCAACTGCTTACGATGGTATGATTGTTTTTAATAGTGCTACAGGAACTACTGTTTCTGGTATTGCTACAAGTGTAACTCCGGGATATTATTATTTCTCTAATCCAACTGGTGGAACGGCAAATGGTTTTGCAACTTCAACTGGTAGATGGGTTTCGCTTTCAACTTCACCTAAAGTAACTGTTGGAACAGCAGAAACAACTACAAATACTATTATTAATGTTAGTCCGGGTGTTGATAAGCAGCTTTATGCTATCAAAGGATCTTTCACTGCAAGTGGTACTTCTACAGCAGTTAATATCCCGGCTCCTACAGGAATGACTACAATGTATGGTATTACAATCTATAAAGCAGGTACAAACACTGTTTATGATAGAAGTTTATATTCTTATAATCCGGTTACAACTCCAGGAAATGCTATTACAGGATCTCCTAGTATGTCTGTAGTGTATCCTAACGGTACATACGACTATGTATTGGAATATTTAAAATAAGACATTTATTTAATTACATATAAAACCAATGAGAAATCATTGGTTTTTTACTTTTAAGAGATTTGCGTTCATTTATTTTTTTTGGTTATAAATCATCACTCATTCATTTTTTTGAATGATTAAAGCGGATATTTATTGGATATCGTATCGATCTATAAATTTTAACAAAACAAAACGGTGTTAAAAAATAAGTCAGGCATCTGGTTTTATAGGAGCAGAGGTCCTCTGTCAGAAAGTTTTTCCGGAATCTGGTTCTTAAGACTTTATTTTTTTTAAGATTGATTTTCTGATTTTATTTTAACTTTGTTTATTTTGTAATTTATTGATTTACAGTTGTTTTTAAAAGCATGAAATTTAAATTATGCACAAAGTAGTTAATTATGTTAACTTTTAGACTGTTTTTTTAACACTTTTTAACACTGTAGTCTAAAACCCCTGTTTATAGGGGGTTACAGTGATATTTAACATTTGTTTAATATTTTGTTAACGGTTTTTAACAGATCGAATAGTGTTTTCTAAAGATTCCTGATACTTTTGCTCCGTCAAAACCAATAAAAGTTCAAAATGATGAAAAGATTCATTCTCGTAATCATAATGATGATTTCAACCTTAGGTGTTTATTCTTTTACGAGTAATGCCTTAGATGCGAAAAAAACAAGTTATGCATCGTACTACCACGATAAATTTAACGGTAGAAAAACTGCTAGCGGAGAAATCTTTGATAACTCAAAGTTTACTGCAGCAAACAGAACGCTTCCATTTGGAACAAACGTTAAGGTTACTAACCTTAAAAATGGTAAAGAGGTAATAGTGAGAATTAATGACAGAGGGCCTTACCATTCATCAAGATCTTTAGACATGTCTAAAGCTGCGTTCGATGAGATTGGAGATATCAGTCATGGTACAATTCCGGTCGAATATGAAATTGTCGATTAGTTTTATGATTTAAATTAAAAAAAAGCCAGCTGATTCAGCTGGCTTTTTGTATGCGTAATATCTGTTGATTATACATTCAATTCCAATAAAGCAGGGCAATGGTCAGAATGTACAGCTTCCTTTAAAATAACAGCCCGGGAGAGCTTATCCTTTAAACTGTAAGAAGTGAAGTTATAATCCAGCCTCCATCCCTTGTTTCTGGCTCTGGAATTTTGTCTGTAGCTCCACCATGTATAATTGTCCGGATCATTATTAAAAAATCTGAAACTGTCTATCAGCTCACATTCATTCATGAAATTCGTCATCCATTCCCTTTCCATAGGAAGAAACCCTGAAACATTCTTTAACCCAATTGGATTGTGAATATCAATTGCTTCATGACAAATATTAAAATCACCCGATATAATCAGATTGGGAATTTCTTTCTTTAAATTTTTGATATACTCCAGAAAGTCATGGCAGAATTGCATTTTAAAATCCAGTCTTTCAATATTAGACGCAGAAGGAACGTACACCGAAATAGCGGAATATCCGTCAAAATCTGCACGGATGATTCTCCCTTCATTATCATAGCTTTCAATGCCGCAGCCATACTCTACATGATTAGGTTTGATTTTTGAGGCAATTCCGACCCCGCTGTAGCCTTTTTTTACTGCTGAGTGCCAATAACTGTGATAACCTAATTTTTCAAGGCTTTCGATGTCTATCTGATCGTTTCCGGCCTTGCTCTCCTGAATACAGATGATATCCGGATCAGCAGTTTGTAGCCAGCCCAGGAAATCTTTTGTAAAAGCAGCTCTGATTCCATTGACGTTGTATGTGATTAATCTCATTAGTCTTCTATAAAAAGTTTAAAATTTTCATTGTATTTCGAAGGGATAAACTCCGTGATGTTATAATCCGCTACCTGATGAATATAAAAAGGATCTTCAGAAATAATCTGCTCAATTTCATTTTTAGATTCTGCATTGGCTGTAATGATACCTCCCGTTCTGGGTTCTTTTCTTCCCGAAGCAATAAAGCGTCCGGATTCATAATGCTTATTAAGGAAAATATTGTGCTGGGGAATAAGACGTTCTACATTTTCAATAGAACTCTTGTAGGTAAGCGAAATAATAAACATGATTTATTTTTTACGAAGATATGAACTATAAAAAAGAAGCGGAAAAAATCATTCGATTTTTTCCGCTTTAAACCCAAAATTAAATAAACTATGAAAAAAACTACTTGGGTTCTAAAATGCTGATAGGAATGATACACTCTTCGAGTGAAATTCCCCCATGCTGGTAGGTTTCTTTATAGTAATTAACGAAATGATTGTAATTTTTAGGGTAAGCCAGGAATATATTGTTTTTAGCAAAAATATATTTCGAGCTTAAGTTTCCTTTTGGAAGGAAAAGCTTTTCAGGATTGGTAATTGCCCATACATCGCTGTCGTCATACGTTAAACTTTTACCTGTTTTATATCTGATATTAGTAGAAGTTTCTCTGTCTCCTACCACTTTACTTGGCTTTTTCACGTATACTGTTCCGTGGTCTGTCGTAATGACCAGTTTATAGCCGTTTTCTGCCGCTGTTTTTATAATCTTCAGCAAAGAAGAGTTTTCAAACCAGTTGAAGGTAAGAGAACGGAAGGTTTTATCATCACGGATCAGCTGATCTACGATGTGGTTGTCTGTTTTCGCGTGGGAAAGAATATCAATGAAGTTGTATACGATAACCAGCAGATCATTACTCTTATGCTGGTTGAAATCATCATAGATCTTTCTTTCAAAATCAGCATTCAGTACTTTAAGGTACTTCATAGACTTGGATCCAAGACCAATTCTCTTCATTTGATCTTCCAGGAAATCACGCTCAAATTCATTTTTATTTCCCTCTTCATTATCATTAAACCATTTATCCGGGAAACGTTTTTCAATTTCAGACGGCATTAATCCTGCAAAAAAAGAGTTTCTCGCATACTGTGTAGCAGTAGGAAGGATGCTGTAGTAATAATCTTCCGATATCTTATTATAATATTTTGTAAATAAAGGTTCAATCACTTTCCACTGGTCGTAACGAAGGTTGTCTACCATCAGCAAAAGAACTTTTTCTTTTTCAACTTCAGGTTTTACTTTTTCCTTGAATAGGGTGTGGCTCATAAGAGGTTTGTCAGAATCAACCAGCCAGTCTGCGTAATTTTTTTCAATAAACTTCGCAAACTGAATATTGGCTTCCTCTTTCTGAGACTGCAGAAGGTCAGCAAATTCATTATCTGCAACCTTATCAAATTTGATTTCCCAGCTAAGGATTTTTTTATAATATTCTGCCCATTCCTGATACGTTCTCAGGTATGAAAGCTCCATAGAAAGGTTTCTGAATTCCTGTTGGTACTGCAAAATAGTTTTTTGCTCAACAAGATTGTCTTCCTGAAGGTTTTTCTTTAAGGAAAGTAATATCTGGTTAGGATTTACAGGCTTCAATATATAATCGGCAATCTGAGATCCGATAGCCTCTTCCATAATGTGTTCTTCTTCGCTTTTGGTAACCATCACAATCTTTAAGGAGTTATCTTTTTCCTTAATCATAGGAATGGCTTCCAGTCCGGAGATACCCGGCATATTTTCATCAATTAATGTTAAAGCAAATTTCTCTGAATCCATAAGTTCCAAAGCCTCATTCACATTATTAACAGGGGTTACCTGATAACCCTTCTTTTCTAAAAATACGATATGAGGTTTAAGTAAATCTATTTCATCGTCGATCCATAATATCTTTTCTGACATAATTTATTTTTTACACGGTTATTCTATCAAAATGTTGACCAAATCCTTTTAAAATCTCACAAAATAAAAAGATTATAAGTTAAATATTAGTTAAATGAAAATATCGTCTGATATTTCACATTTTTGTTGTGGTTTTTATATATTCCAAAGCTCTTTCCAGAACGTCATCTTTTTCGTTTTTAAGGCCTTCTACAGTTGGTTTTACAAGAATGTCGGGAGTGATGCCTATTCTTTGTGTTTCCCTTCCGTCAGGATAATAAGCTCCAAGTCCTGTAAACCGGGTATCAAGATCGGCAATTTTAAACATAATCACATCTCCGTTGGCTCCTGCAGTATTGCTTCCGATAATTTTAGCGTTCGGATGCTGCTTGAACATCATTGCGGTGGTCTCTGCCTGGCTTTGGGTATTCTCATCTACTAAAACGATTACATTCCCTTTATAGTATTCAGGATTTTTCCTGCCGATAACATTTTTTCTGCTGTAAAATTTACCGGGATAATAAGGATCAGGAAAAGTAAACTGATAATAAACGGAAGGTTCAGGAAGCAAAAGATAGCTTAAAGGGATGATCGTTTGCTTTGGATAATTTCTAAGATCAAAGATAATAGATGTTGAAGATTTTAAACTGTTGTACATTTCATCCAGATCTTCCTTCTCTATAATCTCCATATTAACATAGCCGATTTTCTTTTCCTTATCTATGAATTTCCATTTTTTTGGAGCTTCATTTTTCTCATGAAGAATATCTTTGGTAAAATACGTTTTGGTTTTGATTTCCAGATTTTGTCCACCTCTCTCAATTTTTACAGAAATAGAATCGTTATTGCTGAAGAGAAGCTTGCTTTTTGCTTTGTTGAATTTACCCCAGGAATTGGAGGCTGGAATATATTTTCCAAGGCTGTTGACTATTTGCGGAATTGTTTTACCTTCAATATCATAAATAACATCTCCTACATGAAGCGGGCTTTTATTCCGGAATTTTGTAGCATTGATTTTTGTAATCACAAGTTTTCCTTCTGCATAAGAATAGTCTGCAGGCACTCTTCGGTTTCCGTATTGATGCCGCTGAATTTCCTTTGATGAAAGATAAGCATGGGAATCATCTGTTTTGGTAACCAGTTCTGCCAATGTTAGATGATAATTTTCATCATTGTCAATCATCAGAAATTTGGGTATCATTTCTGTAAGAACATCGTTCCAGTTCTGATCAGTTTCATATTTATACGGGAAAAAATATTCTACATAATTCCAGTATCTGAATAGTTCCAATAAGCTAATGGTCTTTGAAGTGAATTTTGAACCGTAGGACTTTTCATTTCTGAAATATATTTTCCTTCCACTTTTTCCGAAATAGTGATTATCTCCAAGATTCCGGTTGTTTTCAATATAATGTAGTTTTTGAGACAGGTCTCTGGAGAAAATTTGACGATTATCTATCCAGCTCAGATCAAAGTTTTTAAGAAAATACACCTTATTATTCTTTACTGAGCATTCTTTGCAGGGGGTAACTTCTCCGAGATTTCTGATCCAGTCAGCATAAAAATTATTCAACGCCTCTTTCTCATTAATAGATTCAAGTTCATCAATTTTTTGGAAAAGCTGTTTATCCCAGTTCAGATTTCCTTTTGCTACCTGTGGATGATAATATTTTAAAAATCCCCATATTCTGCAGAGGGATTCCAGTTTTTGCGTTTCAGTTATAATTTGTGCGGAAAAATTTAAACTTAAAAATAATAGAAGGAAAAGAGAATACTTTCTCATTAAGGGTTGTCGTGTTTTCTCTCAAAGGTAGTCCTTTGCAACAACAACTGCAAAAGGTTTTCAAAAAAAACATTGAATTAAAAATAAAAATGAATCGGAGAAATTTTCAATCGTATTATTTGTGAAAAATATGAATGATATCAGTTTTTTAACTTCATGTTTTAATAGTAATTTAACAAATGGCTAAACTTTAAAATGCCTAACTTTGTTTACTAATATTGAAGTTTGAATGCAGAATAAGCTAAAAATCATCAACGATCCTGTTCATGGATTTATCAAAATTCCCCACGAAATTTTATTTGATATCATTGAGCACCCTTACTTTCAGAGATTAAGAAGAATCGGGCAGACCGGTCTTCTGAACCTGATATTTCCGGGAGCTACACATACAAGATTTCATCATGCACTGGGAGCAATGCACCTGATGTTTACGGCATTGGAAACATTAAAGCAGAAAGGGGTGAAAATTTCTGAAGAAGAGGAAAAAGGGGCGATGTTGGCTATTCTGATGCATGATATTGGTCATGGTCCGTTTTCTCATGCGCTGGAAAGTATGCTGATGGATGACTGGCATCATGAAAACCTTTCTTTACTCCTGATGAATGAGCTGAATGAGGAGTTTGATGGCCAGTTATCAATGGCTATCGAAATGTTTCAAGGAAAATATCATAGAAAATTTTTCAACCAATTGATCTCTTCCCAGCTGGATGTGGACCGTTTGGATTATCTGAAGAGAGATAGTTTTTTTACCGGTGTATCGGAAGGAAATATTAATACCCAGAGAATTATTTCCATGATGAATGTCTGTGAAGAAGGTGAGCTGGTGATTGATGCAAAAGGAATTTATTCCATTGAAAATTTTCTGACAGCCAGAATGTTTATGTACTGGCAGGTTTATTACCATAAAACTTCAGCGTTAGCAGAATTTCTTTTGGTTAAAATCCTTGAAAGAGCAAAATATCTGATTTCCCAGGGAACAGAGCTTCCTGCAGCGGATAATCTGAAATATTTTCTATACCGCGAAAAGAGTGCTGCAACGGATGAAGATATAGAGAGATTTACAAGTCTTGATGATAATGATGTGATTCAGGCAATGAAAGAATGGCAAAATGCAGGTGATTTTGTGCTGTCATATTGGTGTAAATGTGTAATTCAGAGAAATTTACCTAAAACAATTATTTCATCACATCCATTTGGTAAGGAAACAATTGATGAAAAAGTAAAAAATACCAATGAATTTTTCAAAATTGATAATGGAAATGAATTGGTTCATGAAATAAAAAGAAAACTTTTACCCTATCATGCGGAAAAACAACCAATCTATTTACTGCATAAAAATGGCAGGAGAACGAGACTTCATGAGTCAGAAGATCAGCTTTTATCAGGGTTAATTGTAAATAAGACGACCCGCTATATCCTTATGTTTCCAAGAGATATCTCCAGGCTAGACTCTTAAATAATATTAAAATTTACGATCTGAAACCAAAAAATGTTTGCAAATTCTAGAATTTCTTATCTTTGCAGAATATGGAATTTACAGCTTCGCAAATTGCAAGTTTTATTGACGGAAAAATAATAGGTGATGAGAATGCACTTATTACAGGGGTTTCACCAATTGAAAACGGGGAATCAGGACATCTTTCTTTTATAGCACAAGATAGATTTTCTCATTTCTTGGATACCTCACGATGCTCTGTTATCATCATTTCGGAAAAACTTCTGGAGAAAAACAGTTATAACCCTACCTTAATCGTTGTAAAAGATGCCTATCTTTCTTTTCAGATCCTGATGAATTTATATCAGGAAATGCAGGGAAGAAAAGAAGGTATAGAAAATGGTTCTTCCATTCACGATACAGCTGTCATAGGAGATAAAGCATATATCGGAGCATTTACTTATGTTTCCGAGAAAGCTAAAATCGGGGAAGGGGCACAGATCTATCCACATGTATATATAGGAAAAGGAGTGAAAATTGGTAAAAACTGCAAGATAGACAGTGGCGCCAGAATTTATGACTACTGTATTATTGGGGATAACTGTGTGATTCATTCCAATACGGTAATTGGAGGTGACGGTTTTGGTTTCCAGCCAACTGCCGAGGGTTTTAAAAAAATACCGCAGCTTGGAAATGTAATTATTGAAGACGATGTTGAGATAGGCTCAAACTGTAGTATTGACAGAGCAACAATAGGCTCTACAATTATAGGAAAAGGAACTAAAATTGATAACCTGATTCAGATTGCCCACAATGTGAAAATAGGTCAGAACAATGTAATTGCAGCACAAGCGGGAATTGCAGGTTCTACTACAATTGGTGACTGGAATCAGATTGGAGGCCAGGTAGGCGTCGTAGGACATATCAAAATAGGAAATCAAGTGAAGATTCAGGCTCAGAGTGGTGTGAATTCCAGCGTTAATGACAGAGAAACATTGTATGGCTCTCCAGCCATCAGTTATAATGACTATTTGAGGAGTTATGTTCATTTCAGGAATCTTCCTGGAATAGTAAATAGAATAAATAATCTTGAGAATACCTCAAAAGATAATACTAATGAGTGATATGCAAAAAACACTTCAGCAAGAGGTAACTCTTTCTGGAATTGGCCTTCATACGGGTAGAGAAGTAAAACTTACCATTAAACCTGCTAAAGAAAATACAGGTTTTGTATTTGTAAGAACAGACTTGGAGGGACATCCTCAGGTAGAAGCAGATGTAAACTATGTTGTAGCAACAGAAAGAGGAACTACCTTAGAAAAACTAGGGGTGAAAATTACCACTTGCGAACACCTTTTGGCAGCTCTTGTAGGTTGTGATATTGATAACGCAGTCTTAGAAATGGATGCCTCTGAACCACCTATTCTTGATGGATCTTCAAAATACTTTGTTGAAGCTATTGAAAGCGTTGGTGTTGCAGAACAGGGCGTGGCGAGAGAATATCTGGTTGTAAAAGAAGTTCTTACCTACAGTGATCCGGCTACTGGTTCGGAAATCACAATCATTCCTTCAGATACTTACGAAGTAACGACAATGGTAGATTTTGGGACTAAAGTATTAGGTACTCAGAATGCTACTCTTAAAAATATTTCAGAATTTAAAGACGAAATCTCATCAGCAAGAACATTCAGCTTCCTGCATGAATTGGAAATGCTTTTAGATCACGGTTTGATCAAAGGTGGAGATATTTCCAATGCGATTGTATATGTAGACAAAGATCTTACTCCTGAAACGACAGAAAAACTAAAGAAAGCCTTTGGAAAAGATAATGTATCTATCAGACCAAACGGTATTCTTGACAATCTTAATTTAAACTATCCTAACGAAGCCGCAAGACACAAATTATTAGATGTAATTGGTGACCTGGCTTTAGCAGGAGTAAAAATAAAAGGTAAAGTTATTGCCAACAAACCGGGACACTTTGTGAATACCCAGTTTGCGAAAAAACTAAACCGCCAGTGGAAATTGCAGAAAAAGAAAAACGTTCCGGATTTTGACCTGACAAAAGAACCAGTATTCGATATCAACGGAATTATGAAGCTTATGCCTCACAGACCCCCGTTCTTATTGATTGATAAAGTTCTTGAACTTTCAGACTCTCACGTAGTAGGGTTGAAAAATGTAACAATGAACGAACCATTCTTCGTTGGACACTTCCCGAAAGAACCTGTAATGCCTGGAGTACTTCAGGTAGAAGCTCTAGCACAGACAGGAGGTATCCTGGTACTGGCCAGCGTTCCGGATCCTGAGAACTATTCTACTTATTTCATCAAAATTGATAAGGTGAAATTCAAGAGAAAAGTAATTCCTGGAGATACGCTTATATTCAAAATTGAATTGATAGAGCCTATCAGAAGAGGAATTGTTCATATGCAGGGGTATGGATACGTAGGGGATACAGTAGCAGTAGAAGCAGAGCTTATGGCTCAAGTTGCAAAAAATAAAGTTGATTAAATGATTCATCAATTAGCAGCCGTAGATAAACGCGCGAAAATCAGCAAAAATGTAATCGTAGAACCATTTACTACAATTGCAGGGGACGTAGAAATTGGAGAAGGAACGTGGATTGGTCCCAATGTTACCATTATGGAAGGTGCGAGAATCGGAAAAGACTGTAAAATCTTTCCCGGAACTGTAATCTCTGCAATCCCTCAGGACTTGAAGTTCGATGGTGAAGATACACAAACAATCATTGGAGATAACACTACTTTAAGAGAATGTGTCACCATAAACAGAGGAACCAAAGCATTAGGATACACCAAAGTAGGAAGTCACTGCCTGATCATGGCAACTTCACACGTTGCTCATGACTGTATTATAGGAGATAATGTGATTATTGCAAATGGTTGTGGTATTGCGGGACATGTGGAAATTGGTGACTTTACCGTAATGGGAGGTTTATCTGCTGTTCAGCAGTTTGGTAAAATCGGGAAACATACTATGATTTCAGGAGGATCTTTAATTAGAAAAGATATTCCACCTTATGTAAAAGTAGCAAGAGATCCAATTTCTTATGCAGGAATCAACTCTGTTGGATTAAGAAGAAGAGGGTTTTCTAATGAGAAAATCTTTGAAATTCAAAAAATCTACAGAGCTATTTTCCAAATGAAGATGAATGTTTCTCAAGCGTTAGCCTATATTGAAAAAGAAATGCTTCCAACGGCTGAAAGAGATGAAATTCTACAGTTTATTCAAAACTCACCTAGAGGTATCGTAAAAGGATATGGTACCGGAAAGGATAGAGATTAATTTATAAATACTATCAGACAATGAAAAGTTTAATCGTACTTATTGCGCTTTCTGCAACTTCTTTTTTGTTTGGTCAGCAAACGGAAAAGTCTGCAACTGGGAAAAAAGAAAAGCCTTTTACCATAGAAAGAAAACTTTCCGGAGAATCTAATGATAGTATTGCCAAGAATAACTTAAATGGTATTCTGAAACAGAAAAGTATCAGAAGTTCAATATTAGGAACAACTGATCAGTATAAATCTGATGTTCAGATGAATGTAAACAGATTAAATAATAATGTGAATGCATTCAATAATAATACATTTAACAGAATGATGCCTCAAGGACAAGGTATCGAAATTAAAAAAAGAAAATAAATATTTATATAATTAATGGCAACAAGTAACGATATCAGAAAAGGTCTTTGCATCGAATTTAGCAACGATATTTTTAAAGTAATCGAGTTTCTTCACGTAAAACCAGGGAAAGGTCCTGCTTTCGTAAGAACAAAACTAAAATCTGTGACAAACGGAAAAGTATTAGACAATACATTCTCTGCTGGTCACAAAATTGATGAAGTAAAAGTAATCACAAGAAAGTTCCAATATCTTTATGATGACGAGAACGGATTCCACTTCATGAATAACGATGATTTTTCTCAGTTATATTTAAATAAAGAAATGATTGAAAACTCAAACTTGATGAAAGCAGGGGAAGAAGTAACAATCATTTTGAAAGAAGCTGATGAAACTCCGCTTTCTGCAGAACTTCCACAGTCAGTATATCTGGATGTTATCGAAGCTGATCCGGGTGTAAAAGGAAACACAGCAACTAACGCTCTTAAAAACGCAATCGTTGAAACAGGAGCAAGAGTAATGGTTCCTTTGTTCATTGAGCCGGGAGACAGAATTAAAGTAAGCACTGAAGACGGTAGCTACTTAGAAAGAGTGAAATAATAAATAAAATTTACATAAATTCGGTTTGCACTAGCAGTCCGAATTTTGTTTTATAAGAAAATCTATTGTTATGAGATTCCATTCTCCGCAAAAGCTTAAAACGATTGCAGATTTAATAAGCTCAGCATTTGTTGGGCCAGAAGACTTTGAAGTATTGGGAACCAATGAAATTCATATGGTAAAGCCAGGTGATATCGTTTTTGTGAACCACCCTAAATATTATGACAAAGCACTAAACTCTGCAGCCACTATTATTTTAATTGATAAAGAAGTAGAGTGCCCGGAAGGCAAAGCGCTTTTGGTTTCTGATGATCCTTTCAGAGACTTTAATAAAATCAATACTCATTTTACCAGAATCTATAATTTCACAGAAGAACTTCACGATGTTGAAATAGGAGAAGGCACAAAAATTCACCATTCTGCAGTAATCGGGAACAATGTGAAAATCGGAAAAAATACCCTTATCTTCCCAAATGTTGTGATAGGAGACCGTACCGAAATCGGGGATAATGTTGTTATCCAGTCCAACACAGTTTTAGGAGGTGAGGCGTTTTATTACAGAAAATTAAATGGAAATTTTGACCGTCTGATTTCTGTAGGAAATGTTATCATCGAAAACAATGTGGAGATCGGAAATGGATGTACCATTGACAGAGGGGTTACGGATTCTACCCTCATTGGAGAAGGTTCTGTTCTGGATAACCAGATTCAGATAGGACATGATACCGTTATCGGGAAAAAATGTCTTATTGCGTCTCAGGTAGGAATTGCTGGATGCTGCATCATTGGAGATGAGGTGACATTATGGGGACAGGTAGGCATTGCTTCCGGTAATAAAATTGAGGCAGGATCTGTAATTTTAGGAAAAACCGGAGTAAACAGAGATCTTGAAAAAGGTACCTATATTGGGATGTTTGCTGAAGATTTCAAAACTTATCTGAAAAAAGAAGTAAAGCTGAGAAATCTCAAATAAACTATTCCAAAGGTTTTATCCAAAATCAAAGAAATTTAAGTAAATTTGTGAGCATTAATAAAATAATAAATAAATTAAAACAACAATAAAATGTCAATTTTAGTAAACAAAGATTCTAAAGTAATTGTACAAGGATTTACAGGGAACGAAGGAACTTTCCACGCTGGTCAGATGATTGAATACGGAACAAATGTAGTAGGTGGTGTTACTCCAGGAAAAGGAGGTAGCGAGCACTTGGGAAAACCGGTATTTAATACAGTGGCTGATGCTGTTGAAAAAGCAGGAGCAAACGTAAGTATTATTTTCGTACCACCGGCATTTGCAGCAGATGCTATCATGGAAGCTGCTGAAGCAGGTATCAAAGTGATTGTATGTATTACTGAAGGTATTCCTGTAGCTGATATGGTAAAAGTAAAATCTTATATTGCTGACAGAGACTGCAGATTAATCGGACCAAACTGCCCTGGAATCATTACTTCTGAAGAAGCTAAAATTGGTATTATGCCAGGTTTCGTTTTCAAAAAAGGTAAAGTAGGTATCGTTTCAAAATCAGGTACCCTTACTTACGAAGCTGCTGACCAGGTAGTAAGAGCAGGTTACGGTATTTCTACTGCTATCGGTATCGGTGGTGACCCAATTATTGGAACAACGACAAGAGAGGCATTAGAATTATTCATCAACGATCCTGAAACTGAAGCTGTTGTAATGATCGGTGAAATCGGTGGAGGTCTTGAAGCTGAAGCTGCAAGATGGTACAAAGCAAGCGGGTCTACTAAACCAGTTGTAGGATTCATCGCTGGACAAACTGCTCCAAAAGGAAGAACTATGGGGCACGCAGGTGCTATCGTAGGAGGTGATGAAGATACAGCTCAGGCTAAAATGGAAATCATGAGAGAAAACGGTATCAACGTTGTAGATTCTCCTGCTGACATTGGTGCTACTGTAGCAAAAATTCTAGGATAATATAAAACCACACCATATGAAAAAACTTTTATTAGCCTCAGCTTTGACGCTGTCCGCATTATCTTTTGCACAGGTGCAATGGAATAATACAAGATTTGGTCTTACTGCAGGTTTAAACTACTCAAGAGTAGCAAATGCCCACAATCCCTCTGGCCCAAGATATACCTTCCAAGGTGGAGCTTTGGCTTTGATCCCCGTAGGGAAGGCAAACCAATTCTTTATCCAACCCGAAGTTCTGTACTATGGTGCAGGAGAAACCGGAAAAGATAAAGATGCTAAAGGAAAAGATGGTTACGATGCAGTATATGCAAATAACTATCTGAGTGTACCACTTTATTTCAAAGGATACTTTTCAGAAGCTGAATCAGAATTCTTTGGATTGATTGGACCTAGATTTAACTTTTTAGTAAGTCAGGACGTAAAGAATCCTCCCATAGGAAGACCTTATTATGATCCGGACGTTACTGATCCTACACAACCAGGAGTAGACGGAAAAGCAAAAAGCTTTAACTGGGGACTTGGACTAGGCGTAGGATATAGCTATAAGAGACAACTTGAAATAGCTTTAAAATATGATTTAGGACTTTCTGATACTTACCCTGGTCTTGTAAAAGAAAAAGGAGGAAGTGATAAGAAAAAATCAGAACAGGTAATTGCACTTACCTTAAGCTATATATTCAAATAGAATATCTCAGAATATAAAAAATCCCGGAAACTTAGTTTCCGGGATTTTTTTATTATAAATTATAAACAGATTGATCTGTAATCTTTACTTTTCAGCCTTTTGGTGATTATCCTTTAATCCACTTCCAAAGCTCTTTTAAAGTAGCTTTATTACCATACATCAAAATACCTACACGATAGATTTTTCCGGCCAGGAAGATCATAAAAACAGTTGTTACCAGTAATAATGCAATAGACAATGCAATCTGCCATGCAGGAACTCCAAATGGGATTCTTGCAATCATCGCAACCGGTGAAGTAAACGGAATGATTGACAGCCAGAAGCCTAATGGCCCATCAGGATTGTTCATCAAAGTAAAACTTCCATACATCCCCAAGGTTAAGGGTAAAATTGCAAATAAAGTAAATTGCTGTGTCTCTGTTTCGTTATCTACTGCAGAACCGATTGCTGCATAAATAGAACTGTAAAAAATATATCCTAGAAGGAAGAAAACGATGAATACAAAAATGATCAGTGGAAAATTAAGTTCCAGCAAACTGTGAGAAATCTGGGTAGCAAGCTGCCCCACATCCAGTTTACTCGCAATCTCATTATTTCCACCCGGGATATTCTTCTGAAGAGGTGAGAAGCCTGTATTCAGAACTAATGCTCCGATGACAGACATTGTGATCCAGATCAGAAACTGAGTCAGTGCAACCATGGTTACCCCCAGAATCTTCCCCATCATCAGTTCAAAAGGTTTTACGGAAGAAATAATGATCTCCACAACACGGTTGTTCTTTTCCTCAAGTACACTTCGCATTACCCTTACCCCATAAATAATGATAAACATAAAGGTAACATACATCAGGATCATGCTCAGCCCGGATTTAACCCCGAAAGCAAGATCAGAATCCTCTTTATTATTATCCGTTACATTAATGGTCTTTAATGTGAAGCTTTTATCAAGATCAATTAACTGAGTCTCCTGAATGCCCAGCTGTTTGATTTTTTCTTTTTTAACAACATTGCTGATGTCAGAAACAATTTGCTGCTTTGTGTCGAATCCTATTTTACTGTTGATTACCAGTCTTGTCTCTTTTTCAAGCGCATCGAAATTCTGATTTTTCAATTCCGGAAGAATCAGAATACCATCCAGGGATTCATTTCTTTTTAAATTGTTGATCTTTGATTTTTCATCTGCGGCAGAAACAAAAACGTAATTTAATTTATCATTAGATTTCAGCTGATTCATAAACAATCCGCTCTTATCAACCACTTCTATAATGCTGTGTGACTCATTAGCCTTAAACATTAATCCTACTACAGCTCCGAAAGCAATAATCATTATGGGGGCAAGCAGCGTTAATATGATGAAGGATTTTTTCTTAACCTGTGTAAGAAATTCTCTCTTGGTAATTAAAAAAATATTATTCATAAATTAGGGATGGTTACTTACAGCATTAATAAACACTTCGTTCATGCTAGGAATTCTTTCATCGAATGATCTCACTTTGCCCACTTGTACTAGATCAAGAAGAACATTGTTCTGACTCTCTTCATTTTTCAGGTCAAAGGAAACAAGATTATTTTCATTCGATAAATTGAAGATGTCATACTTACTCTTAAAATGGTCAAACTGATCGTTGCTGACTTCAGAAAGTGTAACCCCAAAAATATTTTTCTTGAATTTTTCTCTTACGTCAAAAACCCTTCCGTCAATGATTTTTTTAGAATTGTTGATCAAAGCAACATAATCACACATTTCCTCCACACTTTCCATTCTGTGGGTAGAAAGAATGATAGTTGTTCCGTTATTTTTAAGATCAATGATCTGATCTTTGATTAAGTTGGCATTTACGGGATCAAAACCTGAAAAAGGTTCATCAAGAATCAAAAGATGAGGTCTGTGAAGAACGGTTACTACAAACTGGATCTTTTGTGCCATCCCTTTAGAAAGTTCAGAAAGTTTTTTCTTCCACCATTGATCGATGTTCAGTTTTTCAAACCATTTTTTGGCTTCATTCAGAGCATCGTTCTTACTCATTCCTTTCAGTTCCCCGAAATATAGGATCTGATCGCCAACACTCATGTTTTTGTACAATCCTCTTTCTTCGGGCATATAGCCGATGTCTTTAATATGATCCGGGCTCAGTTTTTGTCCGTTGATGAAGATATCTCCGGAATCTGCCTGAGTAATTTGATTAATGATACGGATAAAAGAAGTTTTTCCGGCTCCGTTGGGACCTAAAAGGCCGTAAATACTACCTTTTGGAACATGGATGCTGAAATCATCCAGGGCGACCTTTTTTCCGGCATTGTAGGTCTTTTTAATATGTTCAGCTTTTAGCATTAAAATTATTCTTTTTACAATTAGTATAAAAAGATTCCGAAAGTTACGGAAATATTAAAACAGAATTAATGTAAAAGAAAAAATCCTGATGATTATCAGGATTGTAATTTATTGTTTCACGATTTGAGTAACTTTCTGCGTGTTGTCACTTAAAATATAACGGATCATATACTTTCCGGGTTTCAATTTTTCAATATTAATCTCACCGGAATTCATATTCACTGTATAATTAGCGACCTGCATACCCAAAATAGAATAAAAAGTCACACTTTTGATTCTTAAAGAAGAATCTTTTGCCTTAATGATAAGGAAATCCTTTGCAGGATTTGGATAAGCAAGCAACACCCCATCATCCGCTTTCTGAGTGATGGAACTCGGCTCTCTAAGCTGAGCTTTTAAATTGTTGGAAAATCCAACAAAAGTGCCTACAAATAGAAATAAAAGTAAAAGTTTTTTCATCAAATTTATAATTTCTCGAATATATATAACAAATGTAATAAATTCTATAATTTCATACAATACTTTTTTGTAGAACTTATATTAAATTTGTAGAAACTTATTCAAAAAGTATTCCAAAATGATACATTCAAGAAATAGAAGACTTAGAGTTAATGAATCTATCAGAAGTTTGGTAAGAGAAAATGTGCTTACAACTGATGATTTTGTAATGCCAATCTTCGTAATGGAGGGCGAAAACAAGCAGGAGGCAATCCCGTCTATGCCGGGGATTTTTAGGCGGAGTATAGATTTAACCGTGAAGGAATGTAAGGAATTATTTTCTTTGGGAGTAAAAGCTGTCAATTTGTACATGAAAGTGTCAGAACATCTGAAAGACAATACAGGAAAAGAAGCCTGGAACAATGACGGACTGATGCAGCGTACAATCAAAGCAATTAAAGATGCCGTTCCGGGAATGATCATTATGCCGGATGTAGCGCTGGATCCTTATTCAATTTACGGGCACGACGGAATCATTGAAAACGGAAAAGTGATCAATGATGCTACCAACGATGCACTGGCAAGAATGTCAGTATCCCACGCTGAAGCAGGAGCAGATCTTGTGGCACCAAGTGATATGATGGATGGAAGAGTACAGGTCATTCGTGAGGCATTGGAACAAAGCGGATTTACAGATGTAGGAATTGTGAGCTATGCTGCCAAATATGCAAGTTCTTTCTATGGACCTTTCAGAAGTGCTTTAGACAGCGCTCCGAAAGATGATATGGAAATTCCGAAAGATAAAAAAACATATCAGATGGACTTCCACAATACACGTGAAGCATTGAATGAAGTATTTAAAGATATTGACGAAGGAGCGGATGTTATCATGATCAAACCGGGACTTCCTTATCTGGATATTGTTTCCAAAGTACGTGAAGCCATTGATCTTCCGATCGCAGTATACAATGTAAGCGGGGAATATGCAATGGTAAAAGCGGCAGCACAGAACGGCTGGCTGGATAATGACAAAACGATCATTGAAAGCCTGACTTGTTTCAAAAGAGCAGGAGCAGACATGATCTTTACTTATTTTGCAAAAGAAGCTGCTATCCTTTTGAATAAATAACGGTTAGAAAATCGTGATCCAGACACTAACGTTAATGTTAAGTTAATGGTCCGGATTGAAGACTTTCGAGTACATAAAAAATATACTTTTGAGTAAAGCTAATTTCGAGAAACGAAAATAATTAAAACATCAAAAGAATTTATTTATGAGAAATCTTAAAAAGATTGAAAGAAATCAATTGAAGGAAATCAAAGGAGGAGAAGTGATCATTGATGATCCAAATTGCGGAACATGGTGCAAGGGAATCTGGCATCCATGTACAATTAATCATTTAGCTTGTCCACCTGATTAATCATTTCAATAAAAAATAATAGGCTGTTCAGATAAGAACAGCCTATTTTATTTTCAGACAGGTGAGTGGTTTATTATTTTATAACCAACCTTTTTTCCCATAGACGTAGGTGTCATCAAACTGTTTATCACTCATAAAAAGATACAAAATACCTTCAATAAAAGGAATGACAGAAGCTGCTCCTAAAGTAACAACATTCAGAACCAGCTGAATGATTCCCTCTTTCGTATAGCCAAGATAAAATTTATTTAAAGCCAGCCTACAAGAATTCCCAATAATGCCGCAGGAATTTTCTTTTCCGAATGATAAGGGACGCTGCTTTGCTGGTTTTGTGCATTTTCTGTTTTTGTGTAACCGTAATTTTCCATTTCTTAATGATTGTAATTGATTGAGATGTTTTACGATAAGTAGTTTAAAATGGTTAAAAGTTACAATGATTTGGAAGTGAACAAGTTTATATTTAAATAAACAAGTTGATATTAACATATAAGTGAAGTTTATATTTTTGATATATTTGCCCTATGATTTTACGAGGAGAAAACTTAATCAAGGAATACGGTCCTAAAAAAGTTGTAAAAGGTGTTTCTGTACAGGTTCAACAGGGAGAAATTGTTGGTTTGCTGGGTCCGAACGGAGCAGGAAAAACCACATCGTTTTATATGATCGTAGGGTTGGTTAAGCCCACTTCAGGAAAGATTTTCCTGGATAAACAGGAGATTACTACGGATGCCATGTACCGAAGAGCCCAAAAGGGAATCGGATATCTTGCTCAGGAAGCTTCCGTTTTCAGAAAACTGTCTGTAGAGGAAAATATTATGGGAGTATTGCAGCTGACCAAGCTTTCAAAGCGTGAACAGCAGATCAAATGTGATGAACTGATCGAAGAATTTTCTTTACAGCATGTCCGTAAAAACAGAGGAGATCTTCTTTCCGGAGGAGAGAGACGTAGAACAGAAATCGCACGCTGTTTGGCTACAAGCCCGAATTTTATTCTTTTGGATGAGCCTTTCGCGGGAGTAGACCCTATTGCCGTTGAAGATATCCAGAAGATTGTAAGAAGTCTTGTAGATAAAAATATTGGAATTCTGATTACCGATCACAACGTACAGCAGACGTTGGCCATTACCAACAAAACCTATATTATGTTTGAAGGAAAAATCCTGAAAGAAGGACTTCCGGAAGACCTTGCGAATGACCCGCAGGTAAGAGAGGCATATCTTGGTGAAAACTTCGTGTATCAGAGTATTTTGGATAAACCTAAAAAGAAAAAATATGCTTACAATATCTGGGCAGGAAACTTTGATTCAAAAGCGCAGTTACAGGGATTTGTAGATGAAAACTTCAGACAGTTTGATGATTTGAGACTGATGTATGGTTTTGAAGACATCAGCTTTGCTTCATTAGCAAACTCTGAAATTGAACATATCTTTAATGATGTGGTAGATAAAAATGCCAACAACTCATTTGTTTTTCAGAAAAAAGAAATCAATTCTCAATATTCTCTAGAGCAGGCAGAAGCGGAATCTAAAGAAGCTGGCAGAAAAGAACTGCATTACCTTACAACTTATCTATTTGAAGGATAAAATATAAAGCATTTATTTGCTGAACATGATAATAAAACGTACCTTTTTCTTTTGAAAGCGGTACGTTTTTCATTTAAAAATGATTTCTATGGCGAAACCTTTTAACAGAACAGTCACCTTGTTCGGAATTTATAAACAGCTTTTCCCCTTTATCAGACCTTACCGATTAATGATTTACGGAACCCTGTTTCTTACTTTTCTGGGAGCCCTCGCAGCACAGGTAAACCCTATTGTTTTGAAATATACAGTAGATGAAGTCACCAAGCTAACCCATCTTCCACATCCGATGACAGAGGGTATTCATATTCTTATCATCATTTCAATTATTTTGCTGGGAAAAGAACTGCTGAATATTTTTATCAATTTCGGACAGAAATTTTATGGCGAAAAGATCAGGATCAATGTGAGTTCTGTGTTGGCTCAGTCAGCCATTGATAAAATTTTAACCTATAGAGTTGCTTATTTTAATGATGAAAACCATGAATCTGGAAAATTACAGATCAGAATAGACCGTGGTATAGAAAGCTTAACCAGACTGGTACAGAATTTTTTTATAGATATTCTGCCGCTTTTTTCCAACGCCATTATTGCATTGATCATTATGTATATGCAGAATGTGTACGTAGGACTTGTTTCAACGATCATTGTTCCGATTTATTTTTATATCAGTTCTCTGCAGGCCAAAAAACTTGGAGGAGTGCGCCGCCAGCTTAGAAATCAGAGAGAAAAAAAGACATCCGGACTTCTGAATCTGATCAATTCAATTATGGTCATTAAAAGTTTTGTCCGTGAAAAATTTGAAGGAAAAAAACAATACGATCTTCAGATGGAACTGATGGAAAGCCAGATGATCACAAGAAGAACCAACTTTATTTATGATGGTTTAAAAACGTTTATTGAGCAGTTCGGAGTAGTTTTAATCATTCTTTTAACCGTTTATCTTGTTCTTGATCAGCAAATGACTATCGGTGCGATCATGCTTCATATTATGCTTTTCAATAACGTCTCTGCACCTATCCGCCAGCTGCACAGGATTTATGATGATATGAATGATGCCATGATCTACGCTGAAGGCTACTTTGATATCCTGAACGCAGACAACGAAACCGAATCGAATGGAACCTTTGTGGAAAAAGAAATCAAAGGAACTTTTGAATTGAAAAATGTTGATTTTACTTATCCCAACGGAACAAAAGCCTTACATGATGTTTCCATGAAAATTGAAAACGGAAAAACGACAGCTTTAGTAGGATTGAGCGGTGCGGGAAAATCAACAGTGATTAATCTTTTGTGTAAATTTTATTTTCCGGATTCCGGAGAGATTCTTCTTGACGGAGTAAATCTTAATGAATTTGATAATACTTTTCTGAGAAGTGATCTTGGATTGGTACTTCAGAGAAACCATATCTTTCAGGGAAGTATAGAAGATAATATCCGCTATGGAGATATGAATGCAGGTTTTGAAGAAATTCAGGAAGCTGCAAGGAAAGCTTATCTGCATGAACAGATCATGGATCTTCCGGATCAATACCAGCATGATGCTACTCAGCTTTCTGGAGGACAGCAGCAGAGGATTGCCATTGCCAGGTTGTTTCTTAAAAATCCCCCGATTATCTTTCTGGATGAACCTACGGCAAGTCTTGATGCCATCGCCACCGAACAGATCAAGAATTCTTTGGATGCAATAAAAGAAGGAAGGACAGTGGTTATCATTTCCCATTCCCTGTCGCAGATTCTGGATTCCGATATCATTTACGTGATGAAAAAAGGAAGAGTAGTGGAAAATGGAACTCATGATGAACTTTACAGTAAAGAAGGTACTTACCGTGAGATCTTTGATGCATCAGCCCGCAGTCTGAATCTCGATAAACTGGTGAATACTTTTAAAGAAAATTAAATAAAAAAACTCAGCTTGCCCGCTGAGTTTTTATTTTAATAACAATTGTCTAATGCGCTTTTTCAGGAACCTGATAAGTCCCTACATTTGCTCCGAAAGCAATATTAATTCTGTTGTAGCTGTTGATGGCAATAACGGCCATTGTTAAATCCACTATTTCAGTTTCAGAATAGTAATGACTTACCTTTGAATAAATATCATCATTCACTTCCTTGCCATTTAAAGCTGTTAAAGTTTCAGCCCATAGCAGTCCTGCCTTTTCCTTATCGGTATAAAATGAACACTCTCTCCAGGCACTTACGAGAAATATTCTCTGTTCTGTTTCACCTTTTGCTCTTAATTCTTTAGAATGCATATCCAGGCAAAAAGCACATCCGTTCATTTGTGAAACCCGGAAATACATCAGTTCAAGAAATGAATTGTCCAGTGATGAATTCTGTACCTGAAATCCCATGGTGTGAAGTGCATTTACAGCCTTGTTTCCGATCGCAAATGCGTTGATTCTTTGTGACATAATATTTGTTTTTTGATTAATTATGTGACAAATGTAGAACTGTATTTTCCTGAATTTTTTTACAAATGATAAATAATATGAAGAAAAAGTTAGAAGCTAGAAGCTGGGGGATGGAAGTTTCTTTTGTCCCTTCAATAGCTTCCCTCTTCCAGCATCCCTGCTTCCATTCTTTTAATCTTTCTGTGCTCTTATTCTGCTTAAAGAAACCTGAGTGATTCCGATATAATCTGCCAGATCACCAAGACTGATGCGCTGGATAAGATCAGGTCTTTGCTTCATGAAATTGTAATAGCGTTTTTTTCCGTCATCTTCCAGCATTTCACTGATCCTTCCCATCATATTGACCGGAGCTTTTGAATACAATTTGCTGAAAAGTGTTTCTGCTGTGTGATATTTTTTACACAATCCTTCAATAACATCTCTGTGTATACGGAGGACTTCAGTAGGTTCCAGGGCAACGATCATGTATTTTGACGGCTGTCCGGTAAGAAAACCGCTCAGCTCAGCGAAAAAAGCATTTTCTGCAAAAAAAGTCATGATAAAATCTTTATCACCATTGTCAAAAAATAGTTTTACAAGTCCTTTTTCAATAAAATAAAAATACCGGCAGGTTTCATCAGCTTTTAACAAAAAATCTCCTTTTCTGTAAGTTTTGGATTCCAGATGGGTAACAAGCCCGTCTATCACTACCTGTTCCGGTTTTAAAACTTTTTCAATAGACTGAACAAAATGAGTGTGAAGCATAAAAAAGAAACTGTTTTGTGAAAAATAAAATTAATAAAAAAAGCAGTCCCATTTATAAGACATACCTCGAAAAAGAATTTTAGCTTTGTTACATAATGAATGATCACTATCTTAAAAAACTCGATCGGGTAACCGCTATCCTTACCCAATTACAGTCTAAACCTGTAGTTCGGGCGCAGGATCTGGCTGAAAAGTTCGATGTAAGTATCAGAACCATTTACCGTGATGTAAAAACCCTGGAAAATGCAGGTATTCCTATTGTAGGTGAAGCAGGAAACGGCTATTCTTTGATGGACGGATACAAACTTCCTCCCATTATGTTTACCAAAGAAGAGGTCTTAAGTTTTATAACCGCCGAAAAGCTAATGCAGAAATTTTCCCACCAAAGTTTGGGAAGCCATTATCAGGCAGCCATGGAAAAGGTACGGTCAGTATTACGGAATTCTGATAAAAACCTCATTCAGAATATTGAAAAACAGATTGATGTTTTTAGTTTTCATACCGATTCCGGAGATTCTCTTAAAAATGTGATTCCAATTATTTTAGAAAGCATCGCAGACAAAACCCAATTGAATATAAGGTATCAGACGGTAGATGGTAGGGTAGACAACAGAATAATTGAAACTGTCGGGATGTTCTTTGAGTTTAATTTTTGGTACATCATGGCATTCTGTACTTTAAGAAAAGATTTCAGACAGTTTCGGATAGACAGGATTTTAGAAATTTCAAAAACCTTGAATCCCTTTTTGCAGGAATATGGGCAGGTAAATGATTACCGGAAAAAATCAAACGGAAATAAAGTCAGAGCCAAACTTTTGGTTGACAAAAAGATAATGTCTCATCTGGTGAATTCCAAAAAATATTATGGACTGACAGAAGAAGTGGAAACTGAACAGGGGGTAGAACTCACTTTTGAAACAGAATGGATCAGTGACGGATTTCCCCGCTGGCTCGTTACTTTTGCAGACTATGCCACCGTTCTGGAACCGGAAAGTCTTCGCACCAGATTGAATGAGCTGCTTGTAAAAATGACAGAAAGACACCAATAAAACCTCAACAGAGTAATTGTTGAGGTTTAAAGACTTAATTGAGGCAAATAAATGAAATGGTTAATAAGCCAAGAGCAAAATCGCAAAAAAGCTAAATTTGTTTTTGTTGCAAAAAATGATATAAGTTGTTGAGATGGAGGAAAATCACTAATTAAATGACATTGCAGATGTATTCTCAGGATTTCCGCCTTTTTGCAATTTTACCTCTTTACTTTTATTAAAATTAAAATCTTTCCCAGAAGAAAGGTGGTTCAATTCCCAAAGCTCTAAGATAAACATATCCTTGTCCGCGGTGGTGAACTTCATTGTCTACAAAATAAAGAATGTTCTGATATACAGGGAATTCATATTCTCCAAATAAATTGAAAGTTTCCTGGAAACGCTCTTCAGAAATCATATTAAAATAATGGTTGATTACTTCTGTTTCTTCATCCCACTTCTTTAAAATTTCTTCTTTTGTTTTCGGATTAAAGGCTTCCTCGTTGTATGCTTCCATGCTTCCTTCAACAATTCCTTTTAAAGCAGGTCCGCCAATGCCAATCAGCTCTACTGCCAGTTTTGCAAACGGTCTCATTCCACCTACAGAAAATTCGAATAGTTCTTTTTCAGGAAAAGATTCAATAACTCTTCTCGTTAGATTTCTATGTCCTTGCCAGTCGTTTAATAACTGTTCAGAAGTCATGAATTGTTTAGTGGCTGTTGCTGTAGTTGTCATAATGTTTTGTTTTTGTTTGTTGTTGATACAAAGGTAAGACAGGATTATGACAACAGTTTGTCAGTAGGGTTTTTGATATTGAAAAAATATTTTTTTCTTTGCTAAAATATCCTGACCTACTTTTCCGTTAGAAGGAAGGATATTAATAACAAAAATCGCTATTAGAATTATGAAGAAGTATATTTTGCCTGTTGTCACCGCATTTTTATTAGTATCATGCAATAAGATTGAGGAAAAAATTGACCAGACGGTTCAAAAAACAACAGAAACTGTGCAGCAAAAGGCACAGCTGGCTGTAGAAGAAACAGTGAAGAAAACAATCAATGAATCAATAAATACGATAACCAATTCCGAAGATGTTAAGTTTAATACCGTTTTTCCTGGTACGGGAGCTTCTATAGTTTCTGAAGAAAAAGGGAAAAAAATTAAAATCCCGGGAAGATCTGAAGGTTACATTTTTAAATACAAAGCAGACATTGCCGCATTGCTCCCGTTTTTAGAAGGCCAGCCTACTTCTGATGAAAGCAAATCAGAAAAGACAGCCCGTAAGATTGATGGACAAAACATCATTGATAAAATAAGTCTTTTATCAAAATTTCTTCCTGATAATACCCTTGATACAAGTATTCTGGAAGATATAAAATCCGATAAAAACATTCAATATTATAAATTGAAAAGGTTTCCCAACAGTAGTACAATTATCTACAACCCAAAAAATCAGACCATCATACAATACGTAGAGGTAAATAAATAATTTGGATATGGCCGTTTTAACGGCCATTTTTTATATGCAGTCAATAGGTGAAGCAATCTCAAGCTACGAAAACCACTTATCAGAAAGAATGAAATCATATTTATTCCCGGTGTAAGTTAATCACTTTTTCAGACAGAATTAGGAATTTACTACTGCATTTCTTTTCATATTATTAATAAATTACTGATGTTTGTGAGTTTATCATTGTTTTTATAAATAAATACTATTTGTGTGGTTATGAAGTATTATTCATATAATATGATTTATTTTTGTATTTAATATTAATATTTTCACTAGATTTATTAAATAATTGTCAATTGATATGAAAAAGGAATTGTTTAATAAGAAAATTTGTGCACTGGTATTAAGTGGAGCTGGTGCAATGGGATATGCTCAGGACAGCATAAAACAAAATAAAATAGATGAAGTTGTGGTTACAACGGGTAGAACTAAGCCCAGAACCATCATTACCTCAGCAATTCCTATTGATAATATTTCTGCTGTACAATTAAAATCCACAGGGCAAATTACTTTTGATAAAGCTTTGACGTATGCTGTACCCTCTTTTAATTCATCACAGCAAACTGTTTCTGATGCAACGGCTCACTTTGATCCGGCAGATTTAAGAGGATTAGGACCATCCAGAACATTGGTTTTGGTAAATGGTAAAAGAAAAAATCAAAGTGCTTTAATTTATGTAAATGATACCCCTGGAAAAGGTGAAGTAGGTACAGATCTTAAAAGTATTCCTTCAGCAGCCTTACAAAACGTAGAGGTATTGAGAGATGGCGCATCTGCACAATACGGTTCTGATGCTATTGCAGGAGTAATCAATATTATTCTTAAGAACAGTGTTGGAAAAAGTACAGTCAATCTTTTTTCAGGGATTACTTCGGAAGGAGACGGCTTTAATATCGGAGCAGATTTTAATACAGGAATCAGAGTTGCCAAAAATGGAAGTCTGAATCTTACATTCGGATATTCTTCCCAAAATAAAACTAACCGTGCAGGTACTGTTACAAAAGATGACCTTTTTGGTGTAGATAATGCCTGGACGCAAGCTAATCCTGGTCTGGGAATGATTATAGGGCAGCCGGAAACAAAAGTGGGCAATATGTTTGTCAATTTTGAGTTGCCAACAGGTGAAACAGGCAAATTTTATGCTTTTGGGGGTACAACTTACAGAAGTGGGACCAGTTTTGCTTTGTACAGAACTCCCTATTGGGTAGCTTCAGATTTTGGTTTATTAACTCCACAAGGACAACCTTACAATGGATTTCAACCGCAATTTAAAACAGATGTTTACGATTATAATTTAACCTCCGGGTGGAAAGGCATGTTTGGAAAATGGAATTTTGATGGGAGTGCAACCTTTGGCTCTAATGCCGTAGATTATGCGGTAGCAAATACCATTAATACATCTTTGGGAGCCAATTCACCAACCCGTTTTAGAGCAGGAGGTCATCAGTTTAGTAATATTATAGGAAACATAGATATCAACCGGGATTTTGGTGCGGTTGTTTTAGGAGCCGGCGTTGAAGTACGAAATGAAAACTATCAGGCGAAGGCAGGTGAGGAAGCATCTTATATAGGAAGTGGTGCAGAATCATTTCCAGGACTGCAGCCTCAAAATGAAGTCAATAAAAACCGTCAGAATATTGGAGCTTATATAAATGCTGAATGGGACGTTACAAAAGACTTGTTATTGGGAGGAACTGTGAGATATGAAAATTTCAGTGATTTTGGAAATAATGTTTCCTGGAAAGGAAATGCAAGATATAAACTGTTAGATGATAAATTGGTTTTCCGAGGATCTGTTTCTACAGGATTTCGGGCACCTTCATTACACCAGATTTATTATTCCAATGTTCAAACCAAAATTACAGGGAATACTGTAGCTAATCAGGGTACTTTTAATAATGACTCTCAAATTGTAAGATCTGATCTTGGTGTAGCCAGATTAAATGCTGAAAAAGCTTTTAACATTACCGGGGGATTTGCCGTAAAACCGTTTAAAAACCTTACTATTACAGCAGATTATTATAGAATAAAAATTAAAGACCGGGTACTTTTCTCAGGAGATATTGGTTATAAAACCGGTGCTCCGGGTAGTCCGGATATAACAAACCCTGTGGAAGTAATATTAGACAATAATAAAATAACCTCTTTGAAGTTTTTCACCAATGCGGTAAATACAGTTACTCAAGGGGTAGATTTCGTCGCAAATTATTATACTTCTGCTATAGGCAAAGGAAGATTGGGAGTTATTGCTGCTTTCAATTATAACGAAACTAAAATAGTAGATAATATTGCCGTTCCGCCTATTTTGGCTGAAAATGGTTACTCAGAAAACTTTTTTGATAGAAAAGAACAATCCAGAATTACTTCTGCAAGACCCAAAACAAAAACTATTCTTAGTCTTTCTTATGATATTTCAAAGTTTAACTTTAACCTTAATAATACTTATTTTGGTTCTGTTACATGGCAGCACGCAACTGATCCTGCCAAAGATCAGACATTTTCTGGGAAGGTAGTTACAGACATCGTTCTAACATATAAAATAACGAAAGACCTTAAAGTTTCCGGAATTGTAAATAATTTATTTAATATTTATCCGGATGTTATAGACAGCAAAGGAGATGTAGTAACAGATCTCGGAGGAAGGTTCAAATATCCTTGGGAGGTGAATCAGTTTGGATTTAACGGAACAACTTTCCAGCTAAATGTTAATTATACTTTTTAATCTCTAAATAAAAGAATTAGCATTTGCTTTGTCATGCTTAAAAAAGGCCAAGCAAGCTCAAAAGATATAAAACCCATATGCAAATATTAACTGACATTAATTTCTAATGTCAGTTTTATTTTTTCAGATAGAATAGGAAGTTATTACTACATTTTACTTTTTACATTCTGCAAAAAAAAGTATTTTAGTACTATGAAAATTTATACAAAAACAGGAGATAAAGGTCAGACGGCATTATATGGCGGAACAAGAGTTTCTAAAGCCAGTGCCAGAGTAGACAGTTATGGAAATATAGACGAGCTGAATTCATTCATTGGGATTGCAAAAAGTCATATTGAAGATGAAGAAGTATTGAGACAGCTGAAGAAAATACAGTTTGATCTGTTTACTGTAGGTTCCGAGGCTGCTACACCAGTAGATAAACTGATGCTGGCCAACGGAAAATCACGCCTTCCGATCATTATTTCAGACACAGAAATTGAAGAACTGGAACAATGGATGGATGCTTTTGAAGATAAACTAGAGCCGCTTCAATACTTTATCCTTCCAGGAGGTGGAAAGCCTGCCACTTTTTTACATGCTGCAAGAACCATCTGCAGAAGAGCAGAGCGCTCATTGGTATTTTTGAATGAATCAGAAGAAGTACGTCCTGAATTGATTAAATATTTAAACAGACTTTCAGATTATCTTTTTGTGTTGGCAAGATATGTTTCAAAACTGAACAACGAACTGGAAGAATACTGGAATCCGAATGAGAGATAAAGCACTACTTTTCATCAACGGAGATGCTCCCCAATCTTTCCCTGATCTTGATCATTATGACTTGATTGCTTGTACAGACGGTGCTTTTCACTATTTAAAAAGAATGGGTTTCCCAATGGACAGGTTGGATTTTATATCTGGTGATTTTGATTCCCATTCCGGATCAGATGAAGATATGTATCAGGAAAAATTTATCCTTACATTGGATCAGGATAAAACAGATTTTCACAAAGCTTTAGAAATCATTTTGGAAAAAGGCTTTTCAGAGATTGATGTTTTTGGAGGAAGTGGAGGTGAGCAGGATCATTTTCTTGGAAACCTTACCGTTGCTTATGCATTCAAAGATCAGATGGAAATTAAATTTTATGATGAGTTTTCAGAATATTACTTTATTCCAAATCATTTTAAATTGAAAGGAGCGAAAAATAGAATGATTTCTCTCTATCCATTTCCATCAGTGAATAATATTACAACGAAAGGACTTAACTGGTCTTTGACGAATGAAACTTTAAGCATTACTTCAAGAATAGGAACCCGAAACTTTGCCGTTGAAGATGAGGTTTCCATAGAATATGAATCAGGAGATATCCTGTTATTTGTAGGAATCAGCGAAATAGAATATCCCACGATCTATTAAAAAGATCTTTATCGAGTAGTTATTCTATCAATAGAAATGGGCTTTAGCCCGTTTAGATAAATAAACAAAGTCCATTGGCTTTAGCCAAAACATATTATAAAAAAGGCTATTGAATAAATTAATAAAAATATCAGTTCTCACCATTTCATTATGCAGTATTTTCTCATGCAGAACACAGCATTTTGAAACACCTGAATATGGTAAAAATGAGACTGAAAAAGTGATTCATATAAAGAAGGTAACGAACTTCCGAACGGTAGGAAATATTAAAAATGTAGATGGAAGAACCTTAAAAGAAGGAAAGTTCTACAGAAGTGCCCATCTTCATAAGCTTAAAAAGAAATCTTTTAATGATTTTGAAAAATTGGGAATCAAAGAGATTATTGATCTTAGAAATTCAAAGGAAATTGCCGAGAAACCTGATCAGTTGCCTTCAGGAATCGTTTACAAAAAATATTCAGCGTTTGAAGATGAAGGAGACCAGCTGGCTCAGGCAAGAAAACTGGTTCTGAAAGGGAAGGTGAATGCTTCAGATGCAGATAAGAGAATGATAGATTTCTATCGGGAATATGTTACGGAAAATCCTGAGACCATAAAGAAAATCATCATTGAGATCCTGGAATCTGAAGATCCGGTTTTGTACCACTGCACTGCAGGAAAAGATAGAACAGGAATTACAACAGCACTCATCTTAACGATTCTGAGGTTTGATAAAGAGACTATTTATAATGAATATCTTCTATCCAACAACTACAGGAAAGAGATGGTTGAGAAGAGACTTCGCCTTGCCAATCGCTTACATTTCATCTATCCGAAGATGGATTTGCAGGTGCTTGAAAATCTGAGCTGGGTAGAAAAAAGATACCTTGATGCTGCTTTTGGGGAGATTGATAAAAAGTATGGCTCCATAGATGTCTATATTCAGCAGGTATTAGGGATTTCAGATGCCAAAAGAACAGAATATATTCAAAAGTTTACCTATTGATTATCAGAGATAAATTTTTGCAGGATATGATATTGGGTCTTTATTTAAAATTATAATAATTTTAACACCCGAAAATCAAACTTTTTTAGCAATTTTGCATTTCTTAATTCACTTGTTTAGAAATGAAAATAAAGTACTCGGAACTTATTGATCAGACATTATATTTTCCTACGGAGGAATTTAATGTATCTGAGAACAATTTGTTGTTTCACGACGTTCCATTGATGGATGTAGTTGAACAATTTGGCACTCCGCTAAAGATTAGCTATCTGCCGAGAATTTCTCAAAATATTCAGAAGGCCAAAAGCTGGTTTAAAGAAGCTTTTGAAAAAACCGGATATAAAAAGAATTATACCTACTGCTATTGCACAAAATCCAGTCATTTCAATTTCGTATTGGAAGAAGCCTTGAAGAATGATATTTCGATAGAAACATCTTCTGCTTATGACATGGATATTGTGAAGTCTCTTTACGAAAAAGGGAAAGTAGATAAAAACATTGAAGTAATCTGTAATGGTTTCAAAACTGATGATTATCTGACAAATATTTCAGATATGATCAACAATGGTTTTGAAAATATTACTCCGATTCTTGATAATTACAGAGAATTGGATAAACTTACGGAAAGTATCGATTCTACCTTTAATATTGGAATCAGAATCGCATCAGAGGAAGAACCGAAGTTTGAATTCTATACCTCAAGATTAGGAATCGGATATAAAGATATTATTCCTTATTACAGCCAGAAGATTGCCGAACACCCGAATGCAAGATTGAAAATGCTTCACTTCTTCATCAATACCGGGATCAAAGACACTTCTTACTACTGGAATGAATTGTATAAATGTCTTCGTGTATATGCACGTTTGAAAAAAATCGCTCCGGAAGTAAATTCATTGAATATCGGAGGTGGTTTCCCAATAAAAACTTCTTTGAACTTTGATTATGACTATCAGTATATGGTAGAAGAGATCGTTTCTCAGATTAAAAAATTCTGTGAAGAAGAAGGAGTGGAAGAACCTAATATTTATACTGAATTCGGAAGTTTTACTGTAGGGGAAAGTGGAGCGAATCTTTATAAGATTATTTCTCAGAAGCGTCAGAATGACAGAGAAAAATGGAATATGATTGACTCTTCTTTTATGACCACTCTTCCTGATACTTGGGCGATTTCAAGACACTTTATCATGCTTCCGCTAAACCGTTGGGAAGATTCTTATGAAAGGGTATTTTTAGGAGGGCTTACATGTGACTCAGATGATTATTATAACTCTGAACAGCATACCAACGCAATTTATTTACCGGTTTTCAGTGATACTAAGCCATTGTATATCGGATTCTTCCATACAGGAGCGTATCAGGAAACAATCGGAGGATACGGTGGAGTACACCACTGTCTGATGCCTCAGCCGAGACACGTCCTGATCCAAAAGGATGAAAACGGTGAATTGCACTATGAAATTTTCCGCGAAAAACAGGAACCGGAAGATATATTGAAGATTCTTGGTTATAAATAAAACCTTAATCTGTCATTGCGAGGAACGAATGTGACGAAGCAATCTCATCTTAATAATCTTAATCACTCAATATATCTTAATATTTTAAAATTTAACCATTAAGTTTTTTATTAAGAATTAAGGAAAGTTAAGGATCTTCACTTCGTTCAGATGACAAAACATATACAAAATAAAAGCTCTCAGATTCTGAGAGCTTTTTATTTAGAAATACGTAGAGATTTTATCAAGTTCGAGTTCCTCATAATCAGTAACTACAGTGTCTGCCAATGTATAATTCTGATTTTTAGAATGTGGACTTCTGTAAGCCGCACAGAAAATTTTAGCCCGATGCGCGGCAAGAATTCCGTTGGTGGAATCCTCAATGACCATACAGTTTTCAACAGGTTCGCCTGCCATTTCTGCAGCCAGTAAAAAAACTTCAGGATGAGGTTTTGATTCTTTTAAATCGGCACCGCTGATCTTTCCACTGAAATATTTTTCCAATCCGAATTTTTCAAAAACCATATTGATCGTTACCATGGTAGCCGAAGAAGCCAGAATAAGTTTTATTCCATTTTCATGATAATGTTCAATTAGGTTTCTTACCCCCGGAATTAAATCAAATTCATCATCATTATAAAAATAATCTTTGAAATGAGATCTTTTGATTCCTGCAATGGATTCATAAGTCTGATTTAAATTAAATTCATTGATCAGGGTTTCAGAAACTCTTTTGGTTGATGCTCCGGTAAAAGAGGTATACAATTCTTCAGAAACCGTGATTTCCAATTCATCAAACGTTTTGAAATAAGCTTTTCTATGTAATGGTTCTGTATCTACAATTACTCCATCCATATCGAAAAGAACAGCTTTTAAAGACATATTAAAAGTTTTGTGCAAAAATAACTTTAAAATTTAAACATTGAAAGATTTAAAAATTTAAAAATAGAAAGGAAGGTTAAAAATTCATAACAAACCGTTCATTATTTATAACTCAGGTACTATTTTGTATCTTTGTGGAATCTTTTAATTTTTCAATCATTTAATTTTTTAATTAATAATTATATATGAAAACATACGCAGGAATTCCCGAGGAAAACGCAACGTTAGAGAATTCGAAAGTAATGTTGGTAACTGTTCCTTATGATGGAACTTCAACATGGGGAAAAGGAGCTGATAAAGGTCCTGAATTATTCTTAGATGCTTCTGAAAACATGGAGCTTTATGATATTGAAACCCAAACAGAACCTTATCTTCAGGGAGTATACCTGGCAGGAGAAATTTCTGAAAACTCCAGTCCGGAAGCAATGACAGAAGCTGTTTACCAGAAAACAAAAGAACTTTTGAACAATGAAGGTAAGTTATTTACTCTTTTTGGTGGGGAGCACTCTGTTTCTATCGGTTCTATCCGTGCAGTAGGAGAGAAATATGACAATCTTACAGTTCTTCAGTTTGATGCTCATACAGACTTACGTCCTGAATTCCACGGTTCTACTTCTAACCATGCTTGTGCGGTGTTTGAAGCTAACCAGAAACATAATTTAGTTCAGGTGGGAATCCGTTCTATGGATGCTGAAGAAGCTCAGTATTTACCGGAAGGAAGAGTATTCTTTGCTCACGAAATCGCGAACAACGAAAACTGGATCAATGATGTATTGGAACAAGTATCAGGAAACGTTTATATCACAATTGATTTAGATGCTTTTGATCCTTCTATTGCTCCTTCTACAGGAACTCCTGAACCAGGCGGATTACAATGGTATCCGACACTGGAGTTATTGAGAAAAGTATTTGAAAAATGTAATGTAGTGGCATTTGATATTGTAGAATTAATGGATTCTCCAATGGCTAAGCCAACGGCTTTCCTTGCTGCTAAGCTATATTATAAAATGCTTGCTTATAACGATATTTATAACAACAACTAATATTCCGCAAGAATCGGATTTTTTCTGCCGTATATTCTTTGGAAATTTGTGAGGTAAAATAACAATACGATGTCCACACAAAGTCAGATAGATTATAACAGAATTGCTAAAGCGATAGAATATATCCAGAGCAATTTCAGGCTTCAGCCAAGTTTGGAGGAAGTGGCAGAGAATATTCACTTGAGCCCCGCCCATTTTCAGAAGATCTTTACAGATTGGGCAGGAACAAGTCCGAAAAAGTTTTTGCAGTTCATCAGTCTTGAACATGCCAAAAACCTATTGAAGGAAGAAAGAGCAAGTTTGTTTGATACCGCTTATGAGACAGGGTTTTCCAGTACCAGCAGGCTTCATGACCTGTTTGTAAAGGTAGAAGGTATGTCTCCGGCAGAATATAAAAATGGTGGAAAAAGCCTTAGTATTCATTACAGTTTTTCTGAAAGTCCTTTCGGAAATATAATAGTAGCTTCTACAGAAAAAGGAATCTGCTATATGGCTTTTGAAGACCATAAAGAAACAGCATTCGGGGAGCTGAAACAAAAGTTCCCCAATGCTTCTTTTACTGAGCGGCAAGATGCCCTTCAAAAGAACGCACTGTCCATATTCGATAAAGACTGGACCAAACTCAATACTATAAAATTACATTTAAAAGGAACCGATTTTCAGCTTAAAGTATGGGAGAGCCTGTTGACTATTCCGATGGGAAAACTGTCAACGTATGGCAGCCTGGCTGAAAAAATAGGAAATCCAAAAGCTTCCAGAGCGGTAGGAACTGCTATTGGAAGTAATCCTGTCGCATTTCTTATTCCGTGTCACCGTGTTATTCAGTCTACCGGTAATCTTGGCGGATATCGCTGGGGAAGTGAAAGGAAGCAGTTGATCGTAGGCTGGGAAGGTTCACAGATGTACTCGTAACATATTTTTACCATAAAAGGTACAAAAGACTTTACAAAGGATTAAAGTTCAAATTATTTGTCTTAAAGTTCATAAAATGAAAATTTTATATTTTCAAAAACTTAAGTGTATTTTTATATGCAGGAATTATTCTTAAAAATACTTAAGTATAAAATTCTTTGTGACTTTTGCGGTTGAAAAGGTTAATTTTGGCTAAAGCCAATGGATTTTTTATTTCTGATTAAACGGACTAAAGTCCGTTTCTATTGATGCAAAATCTATAGTGCCATTTGTGAAAAATATTTGAGCTATTTGTGTTTAGCTATAAAAAATCATAAATACATTTAAATTATAAAAACTATGATGAGCCTGTTCGAAGAAATATCAGACTATCCTCTCAATATACTTCCACATGACGGAACCGTTCATTATTACGGAAAGGTTTTTTCTAAAGAACAATCGGATTTTTATTATGATTATCTCCTCAATCAGATTCCATGGGAAAATGATGAGGCAGTGATCTTTGGTAAATTGATTCTGACTAAAAGAAAAGTTGCCTGGTTCGGAGAAAAGCCTTTTGAATATACCTATTCGAAAAGAACAAAATATGCAAAGTTCTGGACTCCGGAATTATTAGAATTAAAAAAGAAATGTGAAGAAGTTTCGGGTGAGACTTACAATTCATGCCTGCTCAATTTATATCATGACGGAAGCGAGGGAATGGCTTACCACAGTGATGGTGAAACAGATCTGAAGAAACATGGTGCCATTGCTTCTCTGACCTTTGGAGCAGAAAGGAAATTTTTATTCAAACATAAAAAGACCAAAGAAAAGACCGAAATATTTCTGGAAAATGGAAGTCTGCTCATTATGAAAGGAACTACTCAGGATAATTGGCTTCACAGGCTTCCACCCACTACAAAAGTGAAAACTCCCAGAGTCAACCTGACCTTCAGAACAATTGAAGAATAAATTATTATATGTTTTTTTATCAATAGTAGCGGGCTTCAGCCCACTTGAACAGAAAGAACATCTTCATCCGGCTTTAGCCAAAACCTAAAAATATACTTCAAGTCTTCAAAAACAAAAAAGCTGTTCAAACGAACAGCTTTTTCAATTTATTTTAAAACTTCAGCCTCAATTGAGCTGTCATCATACACTTTGATAAATGCTTTAGTGTAATCTTCTTTGGTCGCAAAATTTGGATTATCCATAAATTTTTGTGGGTTGATAGCAAAAAGTGGGAACCATGTACTGCTGATCTGAATCTGAATTTTATGTCCTTTTTTGAAGGTATGAACTACATCCTGAAGTCTGAAATTAACAGCTGTTTTCTGATTAGGAACCAATGCTTCTCCTTTTTCTTTTGTATTTCTGAATCTGGCAGGCATTATTTCACTTCTTACCATCTGATGATAATTGCCATAGATAACACCGTCTTTCTTTTCTGTCGGTTTGAAATCTTCAGGATATACATCAATAAGCTTTACTGCAAAATCGGCATCTGTAGAAGAGGATGCAATATTCAGTTTGGCCATAATTTCTCCGGCAAATGCCATATCTTCAGTCAGAACATCTGTTGTGAACGTCAGTACATCAGGTCTTCCTACTGCAAATCTCTGATCTTCCGACATATAATTTTTCGGAGTGAAGCCATTGAAATCTTTCAGGTGATCTGAGCTTACAACAGGATTATTAGGATCGCTGTAATATTCAGAATATCCTTGTCCCGAAGTTTTTTTCAAGGTGTTGTCAGCTAAATAGAAATTAACTTTCTGAGCATTTTTAGGCGGATAAGAAGCAAATTCTTTCCATTCTTTAGCTCCGGTATCATACATCAGCGCTTCAGGAAGTCCGGCATCTTCTTTTGTATTGCCTTTCAGATAATGATTGAAGAATCTGGTTTCAATATTTTTCTGGTAGTAGGTTGCAATACTGTCTCCAAAATACGTTTCACTGTGGAAATGTTTACCCTGTTCCTGAGACCATCCACCATGAGAAAAAGGTCCCATTACAATTGTATTTTTAGCTTTAGGACTTGTTTTTTCAATGGTTTTATAAATATTCAAAGGACCTGAAAGATCTTCTGCATCAAACCATCCTCCAACAGTCATTACAGCGTGATTGATATTCTTCAGGTGAGGAAGAAGACCTCTTTTTTGCCAGAACTCATCGTAGTTGGGATGATTCATAATTTCTGTCATGAAGAAATTATTCTTATAATATTTCTCATAGCCCTCTTTCAGGGTGCCCATGTCTCTGTAGAATTTTAATCCGTCTTCGGAAGTCTGTTTGATGAAAGAATCCATATACCAGGCCTGTTTTTCAGGTTGTGTTTTCTGAACGCCAAAAACAGGGAATGTCCTGAAATAGCCTAACATAAATCTTCCGTTGTGAAGGAAATCGTCATTCCAGAAATCAGAGATAGGAGCCTGCGGCGAAGAAGCTACCAGCGCAGGGTGCTGTGATAATGTTCCTACAGCAGTATAAAATCCAGGATAAGATGTTCCGAACTGACCTGCTTTACCATTGTTGTCCTTGATGTTTTTCAAAAGCCATTCAATGGTATCATAAGTATCTGTACTTTCATCTACATCTTTTTTGGTTTTACGCTCTACTTGTGGAGTCATATTGGTAAAAGTACCTTCACTCATATATCTTCCGCGCACATCCTGGTATACAAAGATATACTTGTCTTTCATAAGGTAAGTGTTGGGACCTACCTTTGTTTTATATTCACTCTCTCCGTATGGTGCAATGCTGTAGCAGGTTCTCTGCATCAGAAACGGATATTTGTTCTTGTTTGATATATCTTTCGGGATATATACAGCTGTAAAAAGCTTTACTCCATCACGCATCGGAATATAAAATTCTTTCTTGGTGAAATTGTCTTTAACGAAAGTATCTTTCTGTTCCGTCTTCTGAGCTCTTCCAAGAATGAAAAAAAGAATACATAGTACTGAAATATGGATCTTCATAAAAAAAATTTGCTGCTAATTTAAAAATAAAAACACGGTTATTGATCAATCTTTTCTGGATTCATAAAAATAGCCGGAAAGATCCGGCCATTATCAAAAATATATATATAAAAGTATGGTGTTGTGTTATTGCATTTTTTTACCGGCAAACTTATTCAGCTTCATGCTGATAGAGAACATGATATATCGTTTCAAAATCAGATCTTCACGGTCTTCAAAATAAGAATCTGTGATGGTTCTTCTCACACTTTGATTTTGATTTAAAACATCATAAATCTTCACTTTTGCTGTAAACTGTTTTTTGTAGAATGAATAACCCAGACTGGTATTCCAGAAGTAGAAATCCTTTTTAAAGCCGGGAGCAATATTTGAGTTGGTATTATATTCAAAATCGTTTCCAAATACGAAATTGCCTTTCAGCAAATAATTGGTAAGTTCCAGTTTTAATGACTGATTGGCTGTATTTATACTTTTTAAATTATAATTGGTATAATTTGAGAAGCTGTATCCAAGTCGGTAAGAAGGTTTGATCGTCATTTTATCTTTGATCTCATACACAAGATTAAGACCAGGATTGAGATTGTATGAATTGCTGGTGAAAGATTGTCCGTCGATAAAACCATTATTGTAAGCATAATTCATGTTGAATGTTGGGTTAATGGTCAGTTTGTCATTTTTCCATTTCAGGGTTTTACTAAAGCCCCCGCCGGCGTTAATGCTTTTATTTCCACTTACATTGTCATAAGTAACGATCTGTTTTCCTGCATTATCATAAGTAGAAAAATTGATGATGTCATTATTCCTGTACGTAAAGCCAATATTGAAATAGTAACTGAGGTTTTTTACTTTATTATAATTATTGAAATACAGATAAAGATTGTTGATCCAGGTATTTTTCAAATTGGGGTTTCCTTGATAGGTAATCAAAGGATTGGATTCATCTTTATAAGGAGTCAGCTGTTCTGCAGTCGGAATGTTGAAGTTAGAGTAATTATAGATACTTAAGATTTTACCTTCCCCAAGCTGATAGTAAAGGTTGAGATTATATTCGGGCAACACGAAATTTTTCTGCAGGTCATATTGCTGTCCGTTGTAGATAGAGTTTACCTTCATATCTGAAATGTCAAGATTCACCGAAGCCCAGAAGTTGAGTTTATTTTTATTGATTTGATAGCTCAATTCAGGAGAAATCTGATTGATTCTCTGCTTCATATTATTCGATAAAAGCTGGTTGAATTTAGTGTAATCTCCGGTTACATTATCAAAATCGTTTACATTCCTTAAATCCCTCGCTGATCTCGCTTCATATTTTATTTTAAAATTTACACTGGACGAATCGGAAACGGGTTCTGAATATCCTGCACTGAAATTGAATGAGCTGTTCTGATTTTTATTTTTGGCTAATTGGTCACGATTATCTTTTGTTATCCCGTTTTGGTCATAAAATGTGTTCTGGGATTGGTTTAGGTTATCCCTTTTAGACTCAGAAATAGAACTGTTCATATTGGCTGAAAGCACACTTCCTTTTTTCTTAAATTTTCTGGAAAAATAGATGTATGGATTAAATGAATTGCTTTCCGCATCATTACTTGAATAGGAGTTACTTTCATTCAGAAGGCTGCCATTCTTCAAAGTGGATGATTGTGAATTATTGAAATTAAAACTGCTGTTTTTAGTAAATCTCGGGGAAAAATAAACACTTGTCATAGAATCCAGCTTGATTTTGACTGAAGTATCAAAACTGTATTGCTTAGATTCATTTTCTCCATTACTTTCAGAATTGGTCTGAAGCGTATAATTGGGTAGAAGAGTAGATCTGGAAACCTTGGATCTTGTCTCCGTATTAGAATCCGAATGCATCAGACTGAAAGAATCCAGATCAGCATTTTTCCCCATTTTATCACTGTAATTCAATCCTATGGTGGTAGACCGCTGAATTCCTCTTGTACCGCCTCCCTGATTATAATACGTCACATTTCCTACCGTTGAGACTGATCCGCCCTGCATCATCCAGGCATTCCGCCCGTTCCCCATACTGTCAAAAACTTCATCCCTGGAAAACCCTTGTGAATTGATATTATTGGATGATGCAAGAATACTTACTTTTGTGTCTCCTTTAAAATAACTGGCCAGTCCGCTTGCTTCATACCGCTTGTCTGACCCGTATCCGACCGTAAGTCTTGTCAGTAATCCTTTATTCTTTTTTTCATCAATATTAAAGTTGATAGTAGTGTTCTGAGATTTGGCTGCTTGCCCGCTCAGTTCTTCTTCCTTTGTCTTGGTTGTTGTAAACTGAATGTTCTTGATGATATCTGCAGGTAAATTCTGCAGGGCAATTTTGCCGTCTTTATCGAAGAAAGGTTTGCCGTTGATCATGATCTGATCCACTTCTTTCCCGTTGACTGTAATTTTTCCTTCATTGCTGATGTCTACTCCGGGAATCTGCTTCAGAAGTTCCTCTATTTTACTGTCAGGCCGTACTTTGATTGCCGCTGCACTGAATTCAATAGTATCTTTTTTAATTTTTACCGGTGATGCCGTGATTTTTACCTCATCAATATTGTTGACAATACTTTGTTTTTCAAGCTGAATATCTCCTAAGGATAGGGGCTGATCTATTTTATCAAATTTTTTTGAATAGGACGACAATTTATCAGCATCAATTTTAAGAATGGAAGGTTCTTTTACATCGTCTATCTTCAGAGAAAATTTACCTTCTTTATTGGTTGCTGTATAGTTGACAATGGATGAATCTTTTTCTTTCAAAAGATAAACGGTGGCATTTTCTATCGCTTTCTTTTCAGAATCGGATATTTTTCCATCGATGTGTAATTTTTGGGCGTGCAGAATAATGACTGTGAACATCAAAGTCAATAGCAGCAGAGTTTTCTTCATTAGTTTTTTTTTCAGAGCCGTAAAAATATAAAAACATCCCAAAGTTGGGATGTTTCTATGCTTTTTTTGTGAAAATTTATTATTTTTTAATAAAAATTATGCTCTTAAATATCTTGAATAAGCATATCCTTCCTGGCCGTCATCAGTTTTCACTTTCCACCAGTCATCAGAAGTCTGCTCAATTAAAGTTACAGAAGAACCTTTAGCTGCTTTACCTACTACGGCAGCTTCAGTAGAAGGTTCCTGTCTGATATTCAGGTTAGAATCTTCTGTTGCTACTGTTAAAGAAGCTCCTGAAGTAAGACCTGCAACCTGTACATCAATATTGATATCTGAAGCAGAATAAGTAGAATCAATAGCTCCTAAAGCATTCCATACAGCATCTTTAGCCGCGGTGTTGGAAGCATTTCCGGAAACATAAAGAATTCCGTCCTGCTCCTGAACCTGAAGATTGGCGATCCCTGCAGACTGTGCCGCTGAAACTACGCTTGAATATTTATCTTGTAATTCGCTCATCTTAAATTATTTTACGATTAGGTTGTTGTTATACTTTCCGATTTTCAAAGCATCTACAGATTCTTTGATTTTTCTAGCCTGCAGGCCGGAAACATTTCCTGTAAGAGTAAGCTGTCCGTTTACAACTTCTACCTTTACAGAAGGGAAATCCTTCACCGCATCCTGAACTTTTTTCTGAACAGCAGGATCTACAGCAGAAGAAGTTTCAACAGGAGCAGGAGCAGCAGCTACAGTAGACATATCCATTACGTCTTTTACTCCGTTGATCGCTTTTAATTTTGTGATCATCGCGTCTTTAGACTGCTGGTCTGCGAAAGTACCGCTTAAGTGAGCTACACCTTCTTTTACTTCAACAGAAGCATTGGGATTAGAAGTTACTACCGTTGTAGCCTGAGTCTGAAGGTCGGCATCAGAAACTTTCTTTTTACAAGAAATAGCACCGAAAGATACAGCTACAGCTAATGCAGCCATTGCAATAGTTTTTTTCATATTGTATATTTATTAATGTTGTTATACAATCAAATGTAATAATAAAATTTGTACCAAAAGAATAAAAATTCAATAAATGTTTTTTAATTTTTTTACAATATTTTCTAAACCAGGCTTTTAATTTTTAGGGATTAAAAACTTAATGTAAAATTAATCCACATTGAAGAAAATCTTCTGCCAATTGAAAAACCATTATATTTGCGCAAATTGAACTATATATATGAAAGGACAGAATAAACTTTTTATAGCAATTATCATTGCCCTTCTTGTTGGAGTAGGAATCGGAGGTATTGTACATGTGAAATATCCTGAGAATGCGGAACCTTTTGCTAAGAACATAAAATTGTTGGGAACGGTTTTCATCAGATTGGTACAGATGATTATTGCTCCTTTGGTTTTTACGACATTAGTAGTGGGGATTGCCAAAATGAGTGATATTAAAATGATTGGAAGAGTAGGAACAAAAGCAATGCTTTGGTTTATTTCCGCTTCTCTGATTTCCCTTTTTATCGGGTTAATCCTTGTTAACTGGCTTGAGCCGGGACATGTCACAAAACTACCGATTCAGGACGTATCTTCTGCTGATGAACTTCTTAAAAGCAGTAAAAGTTTCTCCATGGAAGACTTTGTAAAGCATATGATTCCTAAAAGTTTATTTGAAGCCTTTGCTACCAATGAAGTATTGCAGATCGTGATATTTGCTGTGATGTTTGGAGTTGCACTTGCGAATTTAGGAGAAGAGTATTCTAAGCCTGTGGTAAAGCTTTTTGATATCATCGCTCACGCAATTCTTAAAATGGTAGGGTATATCATGTGGTTTGCTCCACTGGGAGTATTGGGAGCTATTGCAGCAGTAGTGGCAACCAATGGTTTTGAAATCTTTAAAGTATATGCTATTTATCTGAGAGATTTCTTCTTTGCTATAGCAGTTCTTTGGCTGGTACTTTTACTGGTGGGTTATTTTATCTTAGGAAACCGTCTTTTTGACCTTTTAAAAAGAATTAAAGAACCGTTACTGATCGCTTTCTCTACAACGAGTTCAGAAGCAGTGTTCCCGAAATTGGTGGAAGAGCTTGAAAAATTCGGTTGTAACAGCAGAGTAGTATCCTTTATTTTACCTTTAGGATATTCATTCAACCTGGATGGAAGTATGATGTATATGACATTTGCTTCAATCTTTATTGCTCAGATCTATGGGATCGAAATGAGCCTTGGACAGCAGATCACCATGCTATTGGTATTAATGCTTACCTCAAAAGGAATTGCAGGTGTTCCGAGAGCTTCTCTGGTAATTATTGTGGCAACCTGTTCTATGTTTGGTATTCCACCGGAAGGAATTGCTTTGATTTTACCAATTGACCATTTCTGTGATATGGGAAGAAGTATGACCAACGTGTTAGGAAATACACTGGCAACTTCTGCAGTTTCCAAATGGGAAGGACAATTAACAGAGCCATTAGACAAAATTTAAATATCAATGAGTTTACAAAACTTAAAAAACAATAAAAGCCATATTCTTGAATATGGCTTTGCTGTTATCAATAATGTGTTTTCACAGAAAGAACTTGAAGAAATAAACCATGTTCTGCAGCATATAGATACCTCAAAAGAGAATTTCAGAAAGTCTGAAGATCTTTTCGCTATAAGACAGTTTTTAAAAGAAGTTCCGGAAATCAAAGACCTGATTTTTAATGAAAATATTCAGAAAGTGGTTAAGGAAATCTTCGGAGAAAAATATTTTGTGGTCAAAAGTATTTATTTTGATAAGCCTGAAACCTCCAACTGGTATGTAGCTTATCATCAGGATCTGACTATTTCTGTAGATAAAAAACTGGACCTGCCTGATTTCGGTCCATGGACAACCAAAAAGAATCAGTTTGCAGTACAGCCTCCATTACACATTTTGGAAAATATCTATACTGTAAGAATCCATCTGGACGATACGGACGAAAATAATGGAGCTTTGAAAGTAGTTCCAAAGTCTCACGCAAAAGGTATTTACAGACCGGAAACCATCGACTGGACGATTGAAACAGAAGAAATTTGCAATGTTGAAAAAGGCGGAATTATGATCATGAAACCCTTAACGCTTCACGGTTCTAACCGGACAACCAACGGAAAGAAAAGGAGAGTGATCCACATAGAATTTTCTGATATGGAACTTCCGGAAGTCCTGCAATGGTCGGAAAGAATGAATTCATAAAAAATCGGCCTTCGAATTTTCGAAGGCCGATTTTTTATGATGGGAAGCTGGAAGAAGGAAGCTTCTGAAAGACTAAGGATTAAAATCAGTCTATTTTATTAATTTTTTTAAAATCTAAAATTTCTACAAGCCAACTTTTAAAAAGTAATCCGGCAAATAGAAACCTCCAGCTTCACTCTTCCATCTTCCTTACTTTGCAGAAATCTCATCAATAAAAATATAAGCATCTCCTCCTGCTCCCTGATGCCATTCAGGAAGTTTTCCAAAATAGTAGGCTTTTACTTTGATGTATCTCGCTTCAGTAGGAAGAATTTCTGTAGAAAAATCTTTGACCTGTACCTTCTCATCTTTAGCATCAATGTCACTTTCAACCGTTTTCAGAAGAATAAAATCTTTCCCGTTCATGGAAGCGTAATATTCTACTTTTCTAGGCATCAGAATCCATGCTCTGCTGTCCTGAAGGTAGGTGGAAGATAGTGATTTGATTTGCTGAGGAGATTTGAAATCAATGATTGCTTCAAAATTCTGTCCCTGATAGCCTTGCCATTCACCTTTCCTCCAGTTGATATCACCTCTGATTCCGTCAATAAGAGCCAGTTTTCCGGTAGCGCTGTACTGTGGAGTCACTTTAGACATGATATTAATGTCCCAATAATTCGGTCTTCTGTTGAAATTGGCTGTGGTTACAGAACTTTTTTCTCCGTTTCTTTCGGCATAAGCCATTACCTGAGTAGTCTTTGTGATGGAGAATGGCCCTTTGTAAGTAGAGAAAGTCTTTCTTTTATTGCTGTCGCTTTCATCCATGGTCATATAATATACCTTGTCATTTGGATTCAGTGGGGAGATCTCAACTTTGGTAGAAAAATCAAAGATTCTGTCAGCTGCGATCACGGGCGAAGCTGTTTGTTCTGCATATTTAAAGTCCTTAACAGGTTTCACATTTTCGAAACCAAGTTTTTTAAGCTCTGCTCTGCTGGTGTTTTTAGTAATGATTTTTGTCGTACCGTCTTCCAGATGAAGCTTGATTTCATCAAAATAAGGTATTGTCGTTTCCCATTCCGGTAATCCTGGGGTAACGGAATAAATTCCCATAGAGCTTAGAATATACCACGCACTCATTTGGCCGCAGTCTTCATTTCCAATCAATCCGTCAGGTGTATTTTTATAAAAATTATCAAGGATATATTTTATTTTAGCATCTGTTTTTTCTGGCTTATCTACAAAATTGTACAGGTAAGCAATGTGGTGGCTTGGCTCATTTCCCTGAGCATATTGTCCCATCAATCCTGTGATATCTACCTGTTCCCTTCCAGTGGTTTTATCCGGAGCGGTAAAGATGGCATCAATGAACTGTTCAAATTTTTCTTTTCCGCCATGAGCTGCAATAAGTCCCGGAATATCCTGCTGTACGGAATAAGAATAATGCCATGAATTCCCTTCTGTATAATTATTATTGACTTCTCTAGGATCAAAAGGTTCATACCAGTTTCCGTTCTTTCTTGGCTGCATAAACCCTGTTTTAGGATTATAAAGATTTTTCCAGTTTTGAGAACGCTTCATGAAATACTGATAATCTTCTTTTTTGCCTAAAATTTTTGCCATTTGAGCAATACACCAGTCGTCATAGGCATATTCTACAGTTTTGGAAACACTTTCATGCTCATCATCGATACTGATATAATTATTTTGCTTGTAAGCATTTAATCCAAAAATGTCCTGCATGGCAGAACCTTTTGCAGCCTGAAAAGCCTTTTCGTAATCAAACCCCTGAATTCCCTTGGCCATAGCATCTGCCATTACAGAAACGGAGTGATAGCCAATCATACATTCTGTTTCATTGGATGCCAGTTCCCATACCGGAAGTTTTCCCCCCTGTTCATATTGTTTGATGAACGTGTTGATAAAATCTGCAGTTCTTTTTCGGTCAATTAAAGTCATCAGAGGATGAGCTCCTCTGAAGGTATCCCAAAGTGAGAATACGGTATAATAATCAAAGCCATTTGCCGTGTAGAGTTTGTTATCCCTGCCTCTGTATTTTCCGTCAACATCCATATTGATGTTTGGTTGTGTGAAAACATGGTAAAGAGCGGTGTAAAAAACAGCTAATTTATTTTTATCATCAGACTTCACTTCAATTTTTGAAAGCTCTTTGTCCCAATTGGCTTCTGCCTGTTTTCTTACAGCATCAAAATCCTTTGATTGTCCTTCTGCCAGCATATTTTTGCCAGCTCCTTCATATCCTGTGGGAGAAATAGAAACTTTTACATTAATTTTTTCTCCTTTTTTAACACTGGTTGAAAATGCCAGTGCAAGCTTTGTTCCGGTAAAAAGATGAGTTTCCTGTTTTCCGTTGACTTCTTTCTTGGAAATTTTCATAGGTTTTGAAAACTCAATTCTGGCGTAGATATATTGGTTGGTGGCCCAGGCTTCACTTCTTCTGAAAACCTCAATGGTTTTATCATCAATGATTTTTACTTCCCCTTCCAGAAGCTTATCTCTGTGGTTGAGGTCTAAAATAATATTGGCATCACCTGCATTATTGAAGGTATATTCATGGTAACCAACTCTTTTTGTCGTTGTCAGGCGTACTCCAATATTATGTTTATCTAATTTAACAGCATAATATCCGGCAGCAGCCTTTTCATTTTTATGCGAAAATTTTGAGGAATAATTTTTACTGTCCAGACTTGGGTTTCCCATCGTAGGCATCAGCATAATGTCTCCATAATCTGAAACTCCGGTTCCGTTCAGATGGGTATGAGAAAAACCATAGATCACGGAATCCGAATAATAATATCCACTGCATCCGTCCCAGCTTCCGTCAATTCTTGTATCCGGAGAAAGCTGTACCATCCCGAATGGAACGATTGCCCCTGGAAAAGTGTGGCCATGGCCTCCGGTTCCTATAAAAGGATTCACATATTGGGAGTAATTCTGTGCGGAAATGATCTGAGTAATAAATAAAGAAAATGCTATAAGCCCTTTTTTCATGTTCTGATTTTATAAAGGCGAAGATATTGAAAAACAGCAAAACAGAGGTAATAAAACAGAAGTCTAGCTTGTCTTATAGAAAACTATTATCATTCATGAAGAAGACATTACTTACTGTAATCATGCTATTGCCGGTAGCTGCATTTGCCCAGACAATAACAGGGAAGATCATCCAAACCGGAAATGCGGTTCCTTATGTCGAGGTGATTGCTGTAAAAGGTCAAGAAAAACAGACCGCTATTTCAGACGAAAAAGGAAACTATTCACTGAGGCTTTCAGAAAACGGGAGCTATAATATTAAGATTATCCAGGACGGTGCAGAAATATCCAGTAAGGAGCTGATGGTAAGTGGTGAGGTGAAACACGATTTTTTTATTGAAAAAAAGAATGAAAAACAGATTGAAGGGGTTACACTTACTGCCAGAAAAAAACTGATTGAGAGAAAAGCTGACCGATTAGTTTTCAACGTTTCCAATTCGGTGGCTTCACAGGGAATGGATGGCGTGGATGCTCTTGCAACAACGCCTTTGGTAAAAGTTGATGACAATACCGGAGTTTCCATTGTTGGCAAAAGTGGAGTAGCAGTAATGATCAACGACAGGATTCTGAATTTGTCAGATGCTGAGCTGGTTACTTACCTGAAAAGCCTCAGATCCGAAAATATAGAAAAAATTGAAGTCATTACTTCTCCTCCTGCCAAATATGAAGCGCAGGGAAACAGCGGCCTGATCAATATTGTTTTAAAGAAAAATCAGAATATCGGATGGAGTGGAAGCCTGACCTCCAGCCTTCAGCAGCAGACCTATACCGGACATTCAAACAGTGTGACATTGAATTATCAGAATGAAAAACTGCGAACCTCATTGAAATTAAGACAAAATAAAAATAAAAAGCACTCTTATGAAAACTATTGGATAGAAGGTGCAGATGGTCTTAAAAGTAATGATAACAGAAGTGATTTCGGAGATGGTCTTGGAGCTAACTTAAGTCTGGATTATCAGCTGGGGAAGAAGTCTAATGTCGGATTTATTTATGATTTCGGATTCGGGCATTCCAATATGAATATCACCAATACTTCAGACTATTTTCAAAATGGCAGCTATACCAATACCTTACTTACTTATGCAGAGCACAGGGCTACCAGCAGACAACATACTACAAGTGTTTACTATGACCTGAAATTCGGGAAACAGGATAATAAACTGAGCATTACAGGAAATTATTTTTCCAATACTCCGGAAACGACCATTGATTTTACGACTACAGAAAGTTCTGGCGATCGATTTGTCGTAAAATCACCCTCAATGGTGGATTATAAAATTTATTCCGGACAGGCAGATCTTACACTGCCTTACCAGTTCGTAAAGACTGAAACAGGTGTGAAATTCACAAATTTTGATAATAACTCTAGTATATTCTATCAGAACTTAACAAATGGAGACTACATTACAGATCCACTGAAAAGTAACGAGTTTGAGTATAATGAAAAAAATTATGCAGCTTATATCAGTTTTGAAAAATCATTCAACGAAAAATGGTCGGCAAAAGCAGGTTTACGGTATGAGTATTCTGTAGTCAATGGGAATTCTTTAACTTCCGGACAGCAGACCGAAAACTCTTATGGGAAATTTTTCCCTACTGCCTATATCAGCTATAAAAGCAATGAAAATCATACTTTCAGCCTGAATTATTCCAAAAGGATCAACAGACCGGGATTTCGTGCGATTAATCCGTATCGCTGGTACATCAATATCAATTCCTATTTCACAGGAAATCCTTTCCTGAAGCCTTCCATTAATCATAATTTTGAACTTTCTTATGTTTATAAAGGGAAATTATCGGCATCCGCTTATTTTCAGAGAACAGTGGAAGCGTTTGGTCAGCTGGCTAATCTGAAAGGGGAAAACAGGGTAAGCACTTTTGAAAATTATTATAATCAGAATAGCATGGGCATTTCTCTTAATTATTCCGATACTTTTTTCAAAAAATGGGAAGCTAATTATTCGGCCAATTATTCTTATATGAATACTGACGTTTTTGCAACCGATGCCCTTTCCAGAAAAGGAAACAGCTATGATTTCGATTTTCAGAATAATATATCACTCAACCCAGGCAAAACGATACAGCTGATCTTAAATTACTGGTTCCGTCTGCCTTCCAATTCCGGAAATTCATATATGAAATTTGCCGGCAATTTTACATCGGGTCTGAAACTGAGCTTTATGGAAAGAAGTCTTCAGCTGAATGTGTTTGTTTCTGATATTTTGAAGCAAGGGAAAAGTCTGGGTGAAATCTATTACACCACCGGAACTCATTCGTACAATAATTATTATGATGCCAGGAGACTTACGGTATCTGCAACCTATACTTTCGGAAATAAAAAAGTAAAAGGAATAGACCGCAATGTAAAGTTTGATGAAAAAAACAGAGCCAACTGATCACCTGATTTTAAATTATTTTTTCGATGCATGTCATTGACTACGTCGAATCTTCGATTTCTGACAAAGGAAGAATCTCAATATGGAAATATTTATACTTCTCCCTCAAAGAAATCAGTAAGATATTTCTCTTTGTCTTTTTCTTCTCTTTCAGAACCCAGATATTTTTTCCAGGATTGGGATTCATGATATACAATACCCATTTCCCAAACACAGTAAGTAGGGAGGTGGGTTTTGTTTCTGTCCCATATTTCAAAGTTTCCGGAACCGTCATAATAAACACTTTCCCATAATTCATTTTCACTTCGCCACGTACATACCAGGAGAAGATAATTTTCTCCGCAACGATGCATAATGATAAATCCCAGATCATCAATATTTTGAAAGTCTTCTTCAGCATATTCCACACATAATCGGGCATTATGGATGTCCTGTGGAGAGATTTCTGCAGGGTCACCAGCCAGATCATACCATTTGAATTTCGTTTTTCCGACTGTAAAAATTCCTTTTGGCAGTGCATATTTGGAAGGGTAGGTATTGGTTTTCATAACAATTGTTTTACAATGATAATGGTGTTAATAAATCTAATTATTTTATTTTAAATATCTATTCATAAATATTTTTATTAACGGATAAAATACCACAAAAGTGTTATATGATTCGAATTCCAAATTTCATACATTTGATGGTAAACTAATAATTCCCGGTTCGAAATACTCGAAAATTTTTTAAGTATAACAAAACTGGGGAAACGAAGACCAACTTAATACAAAATATGATGGAAACATTGTTTTTTTACCTTCTGCTGCTTGTTGCAGTTACGTTTCTGATATTTTACTTTAAAGACAGTCTATACGCTTCTAAAAAAGTGAAAATATTTAAAGATGTTGATGAGAAATACCCTTATTACTTTATTCCTCAAAAACCTGTCAAATGGTTTGATTTTACCGGGCTGATGAATAGTTTCAGAATGGTTTCTCTTTCTGCAGATATCCTTTCTATCATTGATAAAAGAGAAATGCAGACCGCTTTGGGAAAAGATACCGGAAGAGAACTGATAGAAAATAATTGTGATGAACCTGAAGATGAATTCTGGTTTGATTTCATTGCAGATACCGGCGATGGCTTTGATGCTACCACCTCTGTTTTTTACCATCTGACAAGAGACAGCTATATCTATTCTTTTAAAAATGAATTCAACAGAGATGTTGAGGATGAGGTTGAAATCAAACTGAAAAGGGGATCTGTTTTGGTAGTGGGAGGTGATCTGGTATATCCCGTAGGCTCTGAAATCAATTACAGAGACCGCTTCAAAGGACCTTTAAGACTTGTTGCTCCTGATACAAAAGAAGCAGGCCCGATACTCATTGCCACACCGGGAAATCATGACTGGTACGATGGTTTAAGTGCTTTTTTCAGGTTGATGTGCCAGAGAAGTAAAATCAGTGATTACAGAACCGTACAGAACCGAAGCTATTTCGCTTATTCACTAAGGGATAATGTTCACTTAATGGGTATTGACAATCAATTGCTCGGTGATATTGATATTCCTCAGATGACTTTTTTTACTGAATATGTCGAGAAAATATCAAAAGGAAATGATACAAACCACATTATCCTGCTCATTGCAGAACCTTACTGGTACAATTATCAGATAAAAGACAGACATAAGAGAAGACAGCGTATGGATAGTCTGGAATATATCATCAGAACAATGAAAGAAGCTGTCAGAAAGCTGGAGGGCAGTAATATAAAATCAGAAATTATTTTTGATGTAGTGCTTACAGGAGATATTCATCATTATTCACATTATAAATTAGATGAAAATGAGAAAGGCTATGATAAAGAGATCAAACATTATATTACATCAGGAGGTGGCGGTGCTTTCGGACATGTTACCGATTTTTTAAAAGATACAATCACCCTTCCTATCCTGCAAAATACAACGACTACGGAACTTACCTATAAACTGGATGGCAGATATCCATCTCAAGAAAAATCCGGTAAAAAAACATTCTGGAACCTTATTTTCTTTATCATTAATTATGAATTTACCGTATTGCTGTTTTTTCTCTCATTAATTGTTACCTATACCCATTGTTACTCTGATTCTATTTTAAAAGGGTTAATTTTATTTTTAATTCCTGTCATCTTTCATTTTACCATCACCAAAGTCACCAATACAGAATGTTCAGGGAAGGAAGAATGGACGAGCAAAATTCTACGGGGATTTTTGTTTATATTATCTATTGTTATTCAATGGTTTGTATTTATGAAGCTTCCAACTTATGGATTTACTTTTTTAGAGGACAGCCATTTGTCTTTTATTCCTATTAATGAAATAAAAAATTTCTTTAAAATTCCGGCGGGCTGTGATTATTTTGTTTCTCAACTGATCATTTCCGCTCTTTTGCAGTCCATACTTTTTGGATGGTATATTCTTTTCGGATATCATTTTTTTAAATTGTATGTAACCGAAATCTCATCAGGGAAAATCAATACAGGAAATAAAAACTTTCTGAAGTTTAAAATAACAGATAAAGAAATTGTCATCTATGTAGTTGCTATCAAAAAAACATACCAATGGATGAATTTATTAAAAAAGAAACAGGCTTCTCATTTACAAAAAGAGATGCTTACTAAGGATCCAAAGAAATTTATCAAAGACAATTTCAGACTGGATCCGGACAAAAATGTGAAAATTATTGATAAAATAACGATTTCATTATAACCTCAAAACAAACGATAACCTCAAAAAACAAAGTCATGGAAACTCATTCTAAAAAACCTGCTCCAGATGATAATAACGGCGTTCTGATCTCCTATTACCAATTACGAATGTTTATCGGATTACTCGGATTTCTCCTTTCCTTTCTTCTTTTTATGACCACCTATTTTCTGAATGATGAACATCCGCTTAAAGTAAGTATAAGCCATTATTACTACAGTTTCGGGCATGTGATTTTTGTTGGAACATTATGTATTCTGGGTGGATTATTCGCTACCTACAGAGGAAAAGACAGATATGAAAATATGCTTTCAAATTTTGCCGGAGTAATGGCGGTATTGGTCGCTGTATTTCCAACAAAATTTAATGGATATGGAGGAAATATTTACATCAATATAGATAAGGCTAACTATCAGGACTGGTTCAGCTGGGTACATTATATCAGTGCAGGGCTGCTTTTCGTGTCTTTTGCCGTTTTTTGTCTTTATTTTTTTCAAAAAAGTGATAAAGAACAGGATGGAGAGCCTATTTCCGAAGAAGAAGTACTCAAAAAAAGTCGTAGAAACCTGTATTACAAATGTTGCGGCTGGGGAATACTCATCAGTCTCGCCTGCATTGGGCTTATTGCTATTTTAGGAGATGACTCAGCTTCCGCGAATCAATTTCTAACGTATTCTACCCTTATTTTTGAAACCACCTCATTGTTTTTCTTCTCTACCTCCTGGCTGTTAAAATCCAGTGAATTCTGGAATAAAAATATTCCGTTAGTAACCTATTTCAGATAATAATTGCCGATATATAAAGGGCTGAAGGTCTGTGTTTACAAAAGAATTTATCTATGATTGTGTTTACTTATTCTAAATAGGTGAAAAATGCGTAAATTTGTAAACAATTTATATTTATATGTTGACGAAAGAAAAGGTTCAGGATTTCCTTAAAGAAATAGAAGTAGACGATTTGGTGAATAATCTTCAGATTATGGGTAATGATGTTTATATTGACATGACTGCTCATTCGCCTGCAATGCACGAAAAGAAAAAACTGGAGGCTGCAATGAAACAGGCTTTTGCCAGTGAGTTTGGAGAAGAGGTTCATTTAAAACTTAAAATCGTTTCTCCGGAACCTAGTGAAATTCAGCAAAGTCAGATCAAAGGAAAACAAATTCCGGGAATTCAAAATATTATCGCTATTGCCTCCGGTAAAGGAGGAGTAGGAAAATCTACAGTTTCTGCAAATATGGCAGTAACGTTGGCAAAAATGGGCTTCAAAGTAGGATTATTGGATGCTGATATCTATGGTCCTTCAGTTCCCACCATGTTTGATACAGAAGGTGCAAAACCAATTTCTGTAGAAGTAAATGGAAAGAATTTGATGAAACCTATTGAGAACTATGGAGTAAAAATGCTTTCTATCGGATATTTCTCAGGAGCTAATCAGGCGGTAGTGTGGAGAGGTCCTATGGCTTCAAAAGCATTAAACCAGATGATCAGAGATGCTGCATGGGGAGAACTGGATTTCTTATTAATAGACCTGCCTCCGGGAACAGGTGACATTCACTTGTCAATCATTCAGGAAGTACCGGTAACAGGAGCAGTGATCGTAAGTACACCTCAGCATGTTGCTTTGGCAGACGTAAGAAAAGGAATTGCGATGTTCCAGATGGAGAGTATCAATATTCCGGTGCTTGGATTAATCGAAAATATGGCGTATTTTACACCTGAAGAACTTCCTGACAACAAATATTATATCTTTGGAAACCAGGGAGCACAATATTTAGCTGAAGATCTTGGAATTCCTGTATTGGGAGAAATTCCGTTGATCCAAAGTATCAGAGAAGCTGGAGACGTAGGAAGACCTGCTGCTCTTCAGGAAGGATCTAAGATTGCCGATATCTACACAGAAACAGCCAGAAAAATGGTAGAAAGCCTTGTAGAAAGAAATAAAAGTCTTCCTCCTACTGAAGCAGTGAAGATTTCAACAATGGCAGGATGCTCACCAAAAGCAAAATAATAATACCTTTCAATACATTTGAAAGAACCAAATTGAACTGAAAAATATGGAAACAAACATAACGCACGAAGATACAGTAACAAGAGTAATGGAAGCTCTGGAAAGCATCAGACCGTTTTTGAATAAAGACGGAGGTGATATTGAGCTTATTGATGTGAAAGATAATCAGGTGTTTGTGAAGCTTTTGGGTAACTGTTCCGGATGTTCGTTGAATTTCTCAACGCTGAAATTAGGTGTTGAAAATACCATCAAACAACATGCGCCAGAAATCGAAAAGGTAATCAACGTAGAATAAATTATATCTGAGATATTTTTAAAAGACAGACCTCAATGAGGCCTGTCTTTTTTTATTTAAAATGAAAGAAAACATAATACCTAAACCTCACAGGTTTTTAAAACCTGTGAGGTTTCTGATTACAAAATTAATTCAGTAGAACTTTGACATTATAATCTTCAAAAATCTTAACGATTTGTGTAAATTGTGTTTTCAGTATTGCTTTACTTCTTTTATGATTGATCCAATTGAGTTCTGAAATGGACTTTACTCCAAAATCTCCACGAAGACAATCATATAATGCGTATAAATTACGTCCGAAATATCCTGAAATTCCATGAATTTCCTCTCCTAATGAGCAGAAAAAACCATCTAAGTTATGGAATTCATTTCCATCAATCTGAATGTTGATATTTTCCCTGTTTATTTTAGGATTACGGAAATGTAAGGCATGAACAAGCCATCCTTGCAGTTCATCTTTTCTGAAACTTTTCCATATATTTTTTTCAATAAATTTATTATTAAGTTTCATATCCAGGGCTTTTTGATATCCTTTTGGATGCGTCCACGCAAGACCAGTTAGAATAATATTTTTTTTGGATTTGCTTATTTTAATACTGCTGATAAAAGTACTTGATATAATATTGTTTTGTTGATCAAGTTTACAAATGAAACCATTGTTTTCATACATTTTAGATGAACTTTCAATAGTAGAAATAAGGCTGGAAATGTTATGAACATTTGTCAACCTAACTTTTTTATAAGTGATAGGATTGGAACCTTCAATATTGTTTACTACATCTATTAAAGTGATTATTTCAAGTTCATCACCTTTATCTAATGCAAATCCAAACATACAGTTAAATATCTCTATTGTTTTACTACTTTATTTCCCACTCCTGTAATAGAAACATCAGGTTTACCGGATTTTGTTCCGGAAGTTCGGTAGTAGATCATATTGTCACCACCCTCCATGGATATTTTGTCCACTTTATCAATGTATACTTTATTACCTGTTCCGGAAACCGTAATTTTTTTAGCACTTCCTTTGACTGTTAGTGTATTGTCACCACCTTCTACCTCAACAACTCCTCCGTTGAGAGTATAATTGAGATTATGACCCACACCTTCTACATGGACCACCTTATTACCTTCTGTTTTCTCTACACCTTTTGCGGATTCTATCTTTCTGGATTGTGAAAAAGCTGTTCCTGTTCCCAATAACAGAAAAGCAAGAATTCCTGCCGTTTTAATATTTTTCATTGTGAATTTGGTTTGTTAAAGGTAAATATAGAAATAAAATGATTTTTTCAGGCATTTCAAAAGTTAAATCATCTTAAATAATAAGTTTTATGATACTGTTTTTTCAATAATCGTTTTTATCACTTTCAATACTTCGGTTGATTTTTCCCGGATGATTAAAGCATTTTTTTTTATTTCTGATCAGATCTGTAAAGTTATTATCTTCCGTATTGATGTCTATGATAAATGCTCCATATTTGAGAGCTGTTTCGGCGATAGCAATTGGAAGGCTTGTTGCTCCGGAAGTTCCAACAATAAAAAGCACACCACTATTTTTTGCAATTTTGAGAGCACTGAATTTTTTGTTAGTTTTTTCATCATAATATTCATCAAACCATAAAATATTAGGGCGCATCCAATGACCGCACTGAGTACATGTTAGAAGTTCTTTATCATGATCCGTAAGGTCTTCATCCAAATTCTTACCTTTTATTTCTGTAGGAAGCTCTAGGATTTCTTTGCATCCATTTGAACATTTGATTTCTCTGTTGTTTCCATGAATTTCATAAATTCTTTGGTTTCCGGAACGACGATGAAGATTATCAATATTCTGGGTAATGAGATGAAATCTATCCTGAAGTTGAGTTTCAATGTCTGCAAGGTCATAATGACTTTGATTTGGAAATGCATTTTCAAACATTTTTTTTCTGAAAAGAGAGTATTGCAGAACTTCCTCCAGATGTTGTCTGAAATAACGTAAAGTCCCAAACTCTTCAGGTTTGTGAAATTGAGTTCCTTTTACCCATATTCCATCTATTCCGCGATAAGTGGGAATACCACTGTCGGATGAGATTCCTGCACCTGTAAGAAAGGTAAAAAGATTTCGTTTTTCTTTATGCCATACTTGTTGAATAATATTTTCTAATTGATTTTCCATTGTGTTATAAAAAAGTTTAAAACTAATGAATTTCTCAATAACAAAAAAGCTCCGGAAAATCCGAAGCTTTAAAATAGAATGGTATACTGTAATTTATGTTTACTTTACAATGACTCTTTTTATTTGTCCTTCTGAAGTTTTTACAAGATAAACGCCTGTAGAAAGATTGGATGTGCTTATGGTTAAAGCGTTCTTTTCCTTTCCGATCAGCTTTCCGGACATATCATACAGTTCGTAATCCTGTTTTCTGTTGAAATAAAGTGTATTTCCTTTGTTAACAGGATTTGGGAATACGTTGAAGGTTGCCTGTTCAGCTTTTGTTTCACCAGTTCCCAAAGTAGGAGGCATTGCCACTTCATACATGGATAAAGTTCCGCTGATCTCATTGGCAATAATTACATAGCCTTTATTGGTTGTTGTATTTTCAGGAGCAATATAGATAATCCCTTCAGGCCCGTTGTCACCTCCGTAGGCAGAAGTAGTACGCGAATGTTTATAATCGGTAAAAGTAGGGCTGTTAGGATCTGTGATATTATATACCATAACGCCTCCGGTTCTTTCTAATGTGATAAAAGCATATGTCTGTCCGTTGATGTTTCCTAATGCTACGCCTTCCGGTTCAGGGCCTTTTGCACGGCTTCTGTTTTTGGCACCGTTGGATTCATTATCGGCATTGAAAATTAACGGCTGATAAGCTGCAATATATCTTTCAAACTGATCTCCGCTGTCGTACACGATCTGTTTGGTATCCGCATTGAAAATAGAGAATGAGCGTGCTCCTAAAGCTGCCATTTCTTCAAATTCTGCATCTCCGTCTGTATTTCCTGTGGCAGATGAAACCCTGAATCTTCCAAGATTATAGGAAGCCTTTAAAATATTTGAATTTGGGAAAAGTACTGGATCTAAAATATAACCGTTTGCACCTACAGTGGTTCTTTCGCTGTAGCCTGAAAGGTCTTTTTCATCTCCTTCATTGGCTGTTACAATATAATGAGTACTTCCTACCTTATAATTCTGTACTGCATCCGGAACATAATAAGCTTTTACAGGCCAATTGGCAATTAAAACCTCTCCATTATTGTCCGAAGCATCAAAACCATTACCCGGAAGGCTCATGTCTTTTTTACCCAATCCCCAGATTCCCGTGATGGTTTTGGTTGCCAGGTTAATTTCAGCGACAGCATTATTTTCCTGAAGTGTTACCCATGCTTTCTGGCTATCTGAACTGATGGTAACATATTCAGGTTCCAGATCCTGAGAAAGCGTATTATTTGTTCTTACTTTTCTTAACCCGGTAGCTGTTAAAGCTGCTACCTGAGAATCAAAACTATTGAAATTGAGCGTTGTCACATTACTTTGCGTAAGATTTCCGATACCTCCGGAAATATCAATGATACTGATCGTTCCTTCGGGATCTACCGTATAGGCATTATTAGGTTCCCCTTCGTTGGCGGTCACTACTTTTGTTCCGTCAGGAGAGAAGGTGATCATATCCGGTAAAGCTCCTACACTTACCTGTTTCAGGAAATTTCCGTTAATATCAAAGAATACTACAGAACCATTTTGCTGCGGATCGGTATTCGGAGAAGCAGCGGCGATGATTCCGTTTTTCACTGCAATACTTGTGATTCCGCCATAGGAAGCCATATTGACTGTTTTTACGACCGATGGAGTGGCAGGCGTACTGAAATCAATAATATCAAAAACATCTGTAATGGAGCTGATCGTGAATAAACGTTGAGTTGATGCATCATGAACCACAATTTCCGTAGAGCTGTTATTATTTCCTGAAGGATCAAAACTTCCCAGATAATTCAGTTGAATCTGATGGGATGGAACCGGTGCCGGCTTATCATTGTCTACAATATAAACAGTTGCAGTATTGTCTCCTGAAATAGTTGCTCCGGTAGGATTTTCGAGGCTTACAACAAAATATTCGGCCTGCTGTTCTGCCACTGTGTCATCAGTAATCGGAATGTTGACTGTATAACTTGTTGTAGATGGAGTGATGTTAATAGTTTGGTTGGCTAAAGTAAAATCATTAGCATCAGCCGTACTGAATGGTGTCGGTTTTACCACAAGATTTACTGTAGCTGCTGAAGGATTGGCGATATTGATTTTTAATGCAAGGTTTCCTGCATTTTCATTGACCTTAATGAAGTTTTTTTCCAAAGAAATTGTTGTTCCGGCTGTAGTGAAAGTACTGGATGTAACAGCTGTAACTCCATTATCACTAAAGTCTTCTACCATATTGGGTTTAAGGGCAAGATAATAAGTTTGCCCCGGTACCAGTCCCGAAGTTGGGATTACAGTAATCGTATTGTTGCTGAAAGTCGTTGTAAATGGAATTAGCGCCCCTGTTGCATTCCCAAGACGAAGCTCTATAAGGTTTTGAGCGTTAGAATTATTGATCGCAGAATTATCTGTTAATCTTATATTTTCATTAAAAGATAAGGTAGGATTTACAGTAGTCGAAGCGTTATTGGTATTATTGGCAGGAAGATAAGTAACAGTTGGTGGAGTGGTGTCCGCACCTCCGGCAGGAGTGGCATCTACCGTAAAGTTATCAAAACGGTTGTTACCTCCTGTTCCGCCTCCTGTTGCTGAGAATTCAACTTTTAATTTAAAGTTGGGATTGTTATTGGCTCCCTGAATGGCAGAAAAATCAATAGTAATGAGCTGAGGATTGGCATCCTGAGGATTCACAGTCTGAAACTGCACAAAATTAGTTCCGTCTGTTGAATAAGACCATGTCTGAGTACCGGCTCCCTGTCCGGATCTTCTGGTGGTAAATTTAACAATGACGTTGTTATATCCGGTGGTAGGCAGATTAAACTGTAATCCTCCTCCAATTGGATTATTGAACCTTAAATGAGTTCCGGATGCATCTCCATTTCTGGCATTTAAATTTTCATCACTAAAATTCTGCCCGGTACCACCAGCAAAATCTATTACACTTGTACCTCCTGCTATAGCCGTAAGAGAGCCATTCACCAGGGTAGAAGCAGGTGTAGTGACTGTGGCAGCAGAAGTATTGTTGTTAAAATTCCAGTAATGAATCAGTGTCTGTCCGAAAAGACCGCTCTGAAAAAAGAATGTGGCAATCACAGACCCTTTTAATAGGTAGTTGTTGATCATTTTTACTTTAATTAGATAAATGCAAAAATGAACTTTATGTTTCGCAACTATTTTAATGGAATCTTAAGAAATGTTTAAAAAATAGGTTTGTTTCCGATAAATGATAGAATGTTGTTCACATGAGGACTTGTAGGATGTATTTATTTTCCTGATTTTCCGGAAAAATTTAAAATTGTTCCGGACTTATTTCCTTCTAATGGATGTTTCTGCATATAAAAATATCCTGAAACAGCAGTCACAAGCAAGAGTACAAAAATAACCAGAATAATTCTTCTTAACATGTCTCTCATATCGCTAAATTTTTAATATCTCTAATTTCTAAAGTAGATGTAGGGTATCCTTTTTGTGTCACATTGATCATTGCTCTACCCACTTCGTGTAAAGTTAATGATTTTGACTGAAAAAAAACAGGAAAAATCCAAATAAAAGGTTTAAAAAACCATTTTACATTCAATTGACCGTCAACAGGTTTCATAAATCCGGGGCGAAAATTATAAGCCCCTTTGAAATTCATTTTTTTCAAATCATTTTCGGTTTTGCCCTTTACCCGTGCCCACATCATTTTCCCGCTCTCTGTGCTGTCTGTACTTGCTCCTGAAACATAGTTAAAAACTATATCCGGATTTTGGTTCAAAACAGCTTTTGCAAAGTGAAGGGTTGTATCGTAAGTGATTCTGGTATAATCTTCTTCATTCATACCTACACTGCTAATTCCGGCACAGAAAAAACAGGCATCATAGCCTTTTAGTTTTTCATCATGGATGTCTATGGATAAAAAATCCGGGACAAGGTATTCTTTCAGTTTGGGGTGTGATTTTCCAGAAGGTTTTCTGCTTATGCTGAGGATTTCAGAAACATTGGGGTTCTCAAGACATTCCATTAAAATGCCTTCACCTACCATCCCTGTTGCTCCTGTAAGAATTATTTTGATTGGATTCATTGTTTTGCTATTGATAATGATATGACGAATGGGGATGAGGTTTTACTTTAAAATTTGGAAATTTTTTTTACTAAAAGTAAAAAGTAAAAAGTAAAAAGTAAAAAGTAAAAAGTAACTTTTATTAAAATTCAATAGAGGTGGGTTTTAATCCACCTGACAATAAATGATTTATCATTGGCTTTAGCCAAAACTTAATAGCATGGGAGAACATAGAGATTGCTTCGTCGCGTTGCTCCTCGCAATGACAGTACTGTGAAAAGCTGAAAACAGTTTCAAAAAATAAAACCAGCTCAATGGCTGGCTTATAATATTGTTATTTGTTGTTACTTTTTGTGCTGTAACTGAGTGTAAATGTTGTGGATCAATCCGTCTGCCACAGATATTTTAGGGACAAAAATCCTGTTGATATCAGACCATAACATCACATTATTGAAGATGCTCAGGGCATGTACCAATACATCGGCACGGTCTTCTCTAAGGTTGTAATTGGTCATTCTTTCTTCTACAGACAGCTCATTGAATTCTTTATGGACCTTTTTCAGGTGGGATAAAGACATGGGTTTCCCGTCTTTGGTTTTGCTCATGGAGAACACTTTGTTGATGTTTCCTCCTGATCCAATTGCTACAATTGGTTTCTTGCTGACAATATTTTCCTTGATCTCGTCCTTCATCTCTTTCCAGTTGTCCATCGTAACCAGGTTGTTGAGAAGACGGATGGTTCCGATATTGAACGATTTCTCGTAAACCATTTTACCGTTTTCGTAGAAGGTAAGTTCCGTAGAACCTCCGCCAACGTCGATGTATAAGTAAGCGAATTCTTTATCAAGACCTTCTGCAACATGATTTTCATAAACCAGGGTAGCTTCTTCATCACCGGAAATAATTTCGATGTTGATTCCAGATGCTTCTTTTACGAGTTCAATAATTTCGTTGCCATTGGAAGCGTCACGCATGGCACTGGTAGCACAGGCTCTGTAATGATCCACTTTATATATTTTCATCAGATCACTGAAGATTTTCATGGAGTCAATGACCATTTTTTCTCTTTCGGGACCTATTTTTCCGATGGTGAAAACATCCATTCCCAGTCTCAGGGGAATTCTGAGAAGGTTGAGTTTGATGAATTCAGGTTTTCTGTTATTAATCTTAACTTCATTGATTAGAAGGCGGGCTGCATTACTCCCTATGTCTATCGCTGCTATCTTCATTTTTTGCTTGTTTTAGCTTTTAAATATTTATAGGTTTCTATTTGTGAACGGCATTCTTTTTTATCATTTCTTATGTATTCATTGCTGAGTTTCTTATCCAGAATTCTGGCTTTTACATTATCCCTAAGCTGAATATCAAGAATATCTTTTAATTCTTTCTTAAGGTTCTTGTCAGTGATTTTAGCAGCGGCTTCAATCCTGTAATCCAGGTTTCTGGTCATCCAGTCAGCGGAAGAAATGTACATGTCTTCTGTTCCTTTATTGTAGAAATACATTACTCTGGCATGCTCCAGGTATTCATCTACAATACTAATCGCTTTTATTTTTTCTTTAAACTCTTTCTGGTTTACAGCACAATAAATTCCTCTTACGATGAGTCTGATTACCACACCAGCTTTGGCGGCATCATATAGCTTTTCTATCAGCAGCCTGTCGCTCATAGAATTTACCTTGATGATGATCTCTGTTTTTCGGCCTGCTTTGGCTTCTTCTATTTCTTTATCAATATGGTGAACAATCTTTTCACGCATAAATTGAGGGCAAACTAATAAATTTTTACAAGTTTTCAAAATCGGAATAAAATCATCCTTCGGTTTTTTCAGAACATTGAACACTTTATTGATGTCTGCCATGATACCGCGATCGGCTGTAAGGAGCAAATGATCACCATATATTCTTGCTGTTTTTTCGTTGAAATTCCCGGTACTTACAAATCCATACTGGATGGTTTTATTATGCGCTCTCTTTTTGATAACACACAGTTTAGCATGTACTTTTTTGTTGGGAATTCCCACAAGAACTGTAATCCCCTCCGGTTCCAGCATATCTTTCCATTTCAGATTGGATTCTTCATCAAACCTTGCCTGAAGTTCAAGCATTACGGTCACTTCTTTACCATTTCTGGCAGCATAGATGAGCGCATTGATGATTTTTGAGCTGCTTGCCATACGGTAGGCAGTGATCTGTATAGATTTTACATCCGGATCCATTGCTGCTTCACGGAGAAGATCAATGACCGGATTATATTTGTGATAAGGGAAAGTAAGAAGCACATCTTCTTTTAAAATAACATCTGTTACTCTCTCACCATGTTCAAATGCCTGATGAGTAAAAGAGCTTCTTTCCACAGGTCTTTCATACTTTTCAAAAACATCTGGGAAATCCATGAAATGCTTGAAATTATGAATTTTTCCTCCCGGAATGATACTGTCTTTTTTCGTTAAATTCAGCTTTCTGATAAGGAGTTCCAGCAGCGCTTTATCCATATCTTTATCAAACACGAAACGGGTAGGCTTTCCTTTTCTTCTGTTTTTGAGTCCTTTTTCTATTTTCTCTGCGAAATTGGTTCTGATGTCATTGTCGAGATCAAGTTCAGCATCCTTTGTTACTTTAAAAGCATTAGCAGAAAACTCATCATATCCGAAATAAGAGAAAATATGCGGAAGGTTGAAAGTGATGACATCCTCCAGCAGCATTACGTTTTTCTCTTCCGGATCTTCTGTTGGAAGCAATACGAATCTTCCTACAAAACGGGAAGGAATCTCAATAATGGCATAATTGCTGGAATATTGCCAGTCTTTTTTTCTCATCGCAACCCCCAGATAAAGACTTTTATCTCTCAAATAGGGCATTGGCGTATTTTCATGAAGAAGAATAGGAATTACATTAGATTCTACCACTTCATCAAAATATTGTCTGACAAATTCTTTTTGTCCTGCTGTCAGGTTTTTGGCATTTTTAATGAAAACTTTATGATCAGCCATTTCAGTCTGGATATTTTTCCAGCTTTTATCAAAATTCAGCTGCTGTCTCATCACAATTTCATTGATTCTCTGAAGGATTTTGGAGGGAGGTTGGTAGAAAGATTCAGCAATCACTTTTTCCTTAAAATCCATGGCACGTTTTAATCCGGCAACACGTACTCTGAAAAATTCATCTAAATTGTTGGAGAAAATTCCGAGAAAACGTATTCTTAAATGTAAGGGAACTTTTTCATCCATGGCCTCCTGTAAAACTCTTTCATTAAAGGCAAGCCATGTAATATCTCGTGGATTAAAGTGTAATGACATTCTAAATGTGTATATTTTATCAAAAATAATAATTCGTAAAGATTCTGTCTCTATTTCTTAGGTTAAACTTTGATTAATTTTTAAAGGTTGGTGAATTAAATTGTTTTGCTGATAACAAGCATATTGGTAATCAATTGGTTTAAGCAAATTTAGAATTACAGTGATTTTACTGTAAATTACTCATTTATTCCATAGTCTTGTTGGAAGAATGGTTATATTTGCCGACTATTTATACTATTTATATGAAAAAAATTTTACTATTAACTGCCGGCTTTCTGATGGCTAATGTATTTGGACAAAGAGAATGTGCCACTGATTTGAAAATGAAGGAGTTTTATACAAGAAACCCTCAGGCTCTGGCAAAAAAAGAAGATTTACGAAATTATTTAACCAGTAAAAATGCGGCGGCTAATGCAATGGCTAAAAATGGACAGACTGTTGTTACTATTCCCGTGGTAGTACATGTTCTTTATGGAAGTGCTGCCCAGAATATTTCTGATGCTCAGATTGCATCACAGATTGCAATTCTGAATAATGATTTCAGAAAGTTGAATCCTAACTTTAGTTCTGTAGTTCCTGATGCATTCAAACCTTATGCTGCCGATATGGAACTGACATTTTGTATGGCAACAAAGACTCCTACAGGTGCTGCAACTACAGGAATAGAAAGAAAATCTGTAGCTGCAAATTTTGATTTTGCAAACCAATATTATTTAGCCTCGGGACTTACAGCCTGGGATCCAACTAAATATTTGAACATATGGGTAGGGAATATGCCTAATCCTTATCTTGGCTGGGCTTATCTGCCTGATGCTGCTGGTTTTCCGGAGGACGGACTTGCTATTGGTTATAAATATTTCGGAACTACAGGAGCTGCTGAGTATCCTTATAATGGAGGCCGAACTGCTACGCATGAAATAGGACATTATTTCGGATTGCTTCACCCTTGGGGAGAAGATGGCAGTCTTTGTAATACACCAGATAATGATGACGGCTGTGCTGATACTCCTGCTATTAATGATGCTCATTACGGAGGTAATGTTTTTCCAGATAATGGATTCATGTGTAATCCGACTGCAAACGGAGCTATGTTCATGAATTTTATGGATTATGTGACAGATACCGAGATGGCATTCTTTACCAATGATCAGAAAACAATCAAGACCAATACGATGGCAGGGCCAAGAGCAAGTCTCTTGAATTCTAACGCATGTGCATTTTTATCAGTAAATGATGTACAAAAGGTAAATTCTATCAATCTTTTCCCTAATCCTACTACACAGTATATTTCTATTGCTTCTCCTTTAGCACCTATTAATGAAGTGGAAATTTTCAATGCAGAAGGAAGATTGGTGAAAAAAGCATTTATTAAAAATGAAACAGATAAAATTGATGTGAAAGATTTTGCCAGTGGTGTTTATTATGTAAGAACTTATAATGGCAAAGACTTCGTAAAATCTATGAAGTTTATCAAAAAATAATGAAAATATTTCCATATTAAATCATACAAAGCCTCGATTTTATCGGGGTTTTTATTTTATTGTGTCATTTTGTCACAATTCTTTGAATGGTACAGATATTGAGAAATTGAGAGTGTAAATTAATTTAAAAATAGAAAAAAATATAAAATATTATGAGTAAAATAATTGGAATTGACTTAGGAACGACCAACTCTTGTGTTGCTGTAATGGAGGGTAAAGACCCTGTTGTTATTCCTAACGCAGAAGGTAAAAGAACTACTCCTTCTATTGTAGCTTTTACAGAAGACGGAGAGAGAAAAGTAGGTGATCCTGCAAAAAGACAGGCTGTAACGAATCCAACAAAAACTGTTTACTCTATCAAAAGATTTATCGGAACGCACTTTAAAGATGATGCTTCTGAAGTTTCAAGAGTACCTTATAAAGTGGTTGCAGGACCAAATGATACTGTAAAAGTAAAAATCGACGATAGAGAATATACACCACAGGAAATTTCTGCAATGACGCTTCAGAAAATGAAGAAAACTGCTGAAGATTATCTTGGACAGGAAGTAACAAGAGCGGTAATCACTGTTCCTGCATACTTCAATGATGCACAGAGACAAGCTACTAAAGAAGCTGGTGAAATCGCTGGTCTTAAAGTAGAAAGAATTATCAACGAACCTACAGCTGCAGCGTTAGCTTACGGTCTTGATAAAAACCATAAAGATCAGAAAATCGCAGTATATGACCTAGGTGGTGGTACTTTTGATATCTCTATCCTTGATTTAGGAGATGGTGTATTCGAAGTATTATCTACAAATGGTGATACGCACTTAGGAGGTGATGACTTTGATGATGTGATCATCAACTGGATGGCTGATGAGTTCAAAGCTGAAGAAGGTGTAGAATTGAAATCTGATGCAATCGCATTACAGAGATTGAAAGAAGCTGCTGAAAAAGCTAAAATTGAATTATCTTCTTCTCCTCAGACTGAAATCAACTTACCATATATCACGGCTACTGCTACAGGTCCTAAGCACTTAGTGAAGTCTTTAACAAAAGCTAAATTCGAGCAACTATCTGCAGATCTTGTAAGAAGATCTATGGAGCCTGTTGCTAAAGCATTAAAAGATGCTGGTTTATCAACTTCAGATATTGACGAAGTAATCTTGGTAGGTGGTTCTACAAGAATCCCGATCATCCAGGAAGAAGTAGAAAAATTCTTCGGTAAAAAACCATCTAAAGGAGTGAACCCGGATGAGGTTGTAGCAATTGGTGCAGCAATCCAGGGAGGTGTATTGACAGGTGATGTAAAAGACGTATTACTACTTGACGTTACTCCACTTTCTTTAGGTATTGAAACAATGGGTTCTGTATTCACTAAATTAATTGAGGCGAACACTACGATCCCAACTAAAAAATCTGAAGTATTCTCTACAGCTTCTGACAACCAGCCGGCTGTAAGCATCAGAGTAGGGCAGGGAGAAAGATCAATGTTCAACGATAACAAAGAAATCGGTAGATTCGATCTTCAGGATATTCCACCAGCACCAAGAGGAGTTCCTCAAATTGAAGTAACTTTCGATATTGATGCTAACGGTATCCTAAGTGTATCTGCTAAAGATAAAGGAACTGGTAAAGAGCAGTCTATCAAAATCCAGGCTTCTTCAGGTCTTTCTGACGAAGAAATCGAAAGAATGAAGAAAGAAGCTCAGGAAAACTCTGCAGCAGATGCTAAGAGAAAAGAAGAAGTTGAAATCTTCAACAAAGCTGACGGATTGATCTTCCAGACTGAAAAGCAATTGAAAGAGTTCGGTGAAAAGCTTTCTGCTGACAAAAAAGCAGCTATCGAAACAGCTCACACAGAATTAAAAACAGCTTTCGAAGCTAAAAGTGTTGATGATGTAAAAGCTAAAACTGAAGCATTAGATGCAGCATGGATGGCAGCTTCTGAAGAATTATATGCAGCTGGTCAACAGCCTGGTGCTGATGCAGGTGCCGGAGCTCAGAATGCTGGCGGAAACGCTGGAGCTGAAGATGTACAGGATGCAGACTTCGAAGAAGTAAAATAATTAATTGATTCATAACAATTAATAGCATATAAAAAAAACCCATAAACATTTGTTTATGGGTTTTTTACTTCCAAAAGGTTTCTTACAACAAAAAACTGCCTTTTAACAAAGAACTCAGAGGCAATGCAGAAATCGTCACGGAAGATCTTAAATTGATTGAACGCTTTTTTTTATCAGATTAGAAAACTGTTAGGTTATCATTTATAGTGAATGATCTGCGACTAAAAAAGTATGCGCTGGTATCTAATATGATTTACATTTATATTGAAGTTTTTAAGTGACATTTTTTTGTAAAATTGTAATCTAATTATAGGTAGCAAATGAATTTGAAATTATCTTTTATTCTGATTATATTTTTTATAGGAAGCAATGCACAATCAAAAAATGATTTAAACTCTGAAGAGAAAGAATATATTTCAAAGTTTATATATCCCATAAAAACTTTTAATCCAGACGAAGAAGACAATAGTGATTTGCTCATCTTAAACAAACTCATTGGAAATTCTAAAATAGTAGGATTAGGAGAATCTACTCACGGTTCGAGTGAAGTGTATCAAATGAAATATAAAATAAGTGAATATTTGATAGCCCACAAAAATTTCAATGTCTTTTCGCTCGAAGCCAATATGCCTGAAAGTTTTTTAATGAATCACTATATTCAGGAAGGAAAAGGAAACCCCAAAGATATTCTAAAGGGAATGTATTTTTGGCTGTGGCAAACCGAAGAAACTTTAACTTTTGTTGAATGGTTAAAAAAATACAATGAAAATCATAGTTCAAAAGTTTTTTTTGATGGTTTCGATATGCAATATGCTAAAGGAGCAATAGATCAAATAAGAAAAACATATCAGGAAAATCAGCTGCCCGAGCAAGAGATTGATGACATGGAAATCGCTTTAAAGGAAAATAACAGAGGCTTTAGAACGTATTCTAGAAAAGGTCAAAAAATTATATCTGAGTATCTGTTTTTAATAAAAGAAAAAAGTATATCAATAAAAAATCCGGAAGAAAAATCGCGCTTCCTACAAAATGTAGATATTATTAGACAATATATCCAACAGAGTTTTATTAGAAGAGACCAATTTATGGCAGAGAATGTTAAATGGTTAAAAGAAAACTATTTGAATTCTAAAGTAATTGTCTCCGCTCATAATTATCACATTGCAAAATTAAATTCAGACAGAATGGGGTATTGGGTAAATGAAATGTATGGTCAAGATTTTGTGAATTTTGGATTTGCCTTTTATGAAGGTACTTATTCTGCCAGTATTAATGGGAAGCTTGGTACCTATAATTCAGAAAAAGCCGGTCCCGGAACATTAGAATATAAGCTTAACTCACTCGACATTCCAATTTTTATTATGGATCTGAAAGCCATCAGGAAGGATGGCAACAAACTTGGCAATTGGATATTAAAAGATATTCTATTTCGCAAAACAGGATCTGGTACAGATCAAAATGAATTTACAAAAACTAATGTTGCTAGCTCTTTTGATTATTTGATATTCATAAATAAGTCAACAAACTCAAAACTTTTAAATGGTAACCCAAAATAAGCACAGCAAATTGAGTACTCTATTTATTAATGGGATGGATAATATTAATTTATATAGTTATCTATAAACACTAACATCTAATTATAAATCAACCCCGCAGTAAATTTATTTACTGCGGGGTTTTATTTTCTGTAGACTGATATATAAATTTAATGTATAAACTTTTAAAGCACCTTTTTACTTTCTAAAATAGTTTTGCCCCAATTATTAATATGATCCAATAAAGGAATAAATGATAATCCTGAATCTGACAAACTATATACAACTTTTACGGGAGGCTTTGTTCCAAATACTGTTCGTGTTATTAATTGATCTCTTTCTAATTGTCTCAGCTGAATACTTAAGGTTGTTTCTGTAATAAAAGAAAGCTCTTTTTTTAGTTCACCAAACCTTTTATCACCTTTCTTTAGGTGGCAGAGAATAACTCCTTTCCATCTTCCTCCAATGAGATCCATGACAAAGCTTACTGCACAGGGATAAGATTTTTGGTCCACATTGATGTATGAGGTCTCACATTCTTTTTTCATTTTTTTTATAGTATCTATATTGATAGTTATTTTATGCTAATAGTACAGGATCTATTTTTACACAATATAACGAGAATTAAAGAAATAAAAAAATGTACCAATTAGCACAAATTAATGTTGCCCGAATGAAAGGAGTTAACATAGAAGATCCAGTAATGAATGAGTTTGTAAGTCATTTTGATTCAGTTAATCAACTAGCAGAAGAAAGTGATGGGTTCATATGGAGGCTAAAAGATGAGGATAACAATGCGGCAAGCTTTAATCCATTTAATGATGAACAAATTATTATCAATCTATCTGTATGGAGAAATATAGAAACATTGGAATACTATACCTATAAAACATTTCATGTTGACTTTCTGAAAAGAAGGAAAGAATGGTTTCAAAAATATGGAAAAGCCTTTTATGCTCTGTGGTGGATTAAAGATAGCGAATATCCAGACATAACAGAAGCTGTGAAGCGGCTAGAGTATTTGCAGGAAAACGGTCCATCATCCTATGCATTTAACTTTCAGTCCGTTTTTAAAAAGCCATAGCCAGATGTAATATCGTGTGTATTTAAGTTGTATTATTGTTTTATTCTTCATTCAGGGAATTGTTTGTATATATTGTTTGGTTTTAAGAAAAAATAACTTTAATTAATTTTAAAACTTACTTTTTATTTAGAATAATTATAATTAATTTGCGCTCTAAATATTTTAAGGGTGAAATTATCGTTATTAGCAGGTGCTGTTTTTCTAACAGCAGGCGGATTCTTGTCTGCTCAGAAAGTTGAATTTTCTCATAATGGACAAATCAAAACGGGAGAACTTGTCAGTGGTGGTTTGAAAGAATGTAAAGAATTGCATAAGAACGGTAATTCTATGGTTCTCAAAGGAAAATGCCAGATTACTTTCCTAAATGATAATAATAGAGAAGAAACCATTATAATCAAAGAGGGGGAGGAACTAAAGTTGCAAATTCTATCACCTAAAAGCTCATCTCGTGAAAGATCAGAAATCAGAATCGAAGGAGTGCAGCTTACTGCAAGAAAAAAACAATTTTCTGAAATAGCAATTCAACAGGAAGCACTTCAAAACCTGCAGTCATTTTCTATCGGAGATGTATTACAGCAATTACCTGGTCAATATGTACAGCAGTTTGACAATACCCAATTTAAAAATATTGTTTTCAGAACCGCAAGCGGACCTTCAGTAACAGGTTCTGGAAATGTTCCTGGAGGTGATGATTTCGGGAACAGGGCGTTTGGGGTACAGTTGATGGTCAATGATATTGTCTTATCTAATAACGAAAATATGCAGAGCTATGACTCTGCCAACAGCGGCCCTTTTGGAATAAGCTTTAATACCTCTACCAAAGGAGGAAACCTAATGCCAAGCCAGCCGAATTACGGGGTTGATTTAAGAGAAATTCCTACAGAAAATATCGAAAGTATTGAAGTTGTACAAGGAGTACCGGATGCCAAATATGGAGATTTGACTTCTGGATTGATCAAAGTTACTACAACGGCAAAAGCATCACCATTACGATTGGATGCATCGCTGAGAGAAGGAACTTATCAGGTTGGCCTTACCAAAGGGTTTAAAATTAATCAGAATAATGCCCTGAACGCTTCTGTTGATTATATGAATTCTCTTTCAGATCCCAGAACCAGCCTTGTAGGATATGACAGAACAAATGTCAATTTTCTTTGGTCAAGTAATAAAAATGGATTTAGAAATAAGCTGTCTGCTTCATTTTCTACCAATAGCAGCAAAGGAAAAAGAGACCCTGATGATGTTGACGGAATGATTATCAATGTCGAAAATAAAAGCTTTTCATTAGGAAATAATATCAGTTATTTTTTCGCACAGAATGGTAAAAAAACATTCTTTAAATCAATCAATGTCGATATGGGATTAAGCTATGCAACTCAGCTTACAGAACGCAGGTACTGGCTGAACCAAGGCGCTCGTCCTTATGGAAACTCTACAACAGATGGAGTTTATTATGCACCTTATACACCGCCAAGTTATGAGAATCAGGCATTTTCGGATGGGAAACCTCTTAATATTTACACCAATTTTAGCATTAACGGAATAAAACTAACTTCTTCAAAATGGGCTCATAATTACAGTATGGGAGCTAATTTCCGTTATGGAGATAACTTTGGAAAAGGAAGGTACGGAACAGCAGGACAGTTCACAACGATAAATGCAGCCGGGCAGGGTTCCAATGGGATGAGAGATTTTAATTACAGGGACAATGTATTTTCCAGTAAACAGTATGCATTGTATATTCAGGATAATATTACCAAAGTCTTTGCTAATAAACACATTTTTAAAACAAATCTGGGTCTTCGCTATGATTTGCAGAATTCATATTCTACCTATTCGCCAAGGGTAAACACTTCTTATCAGATGGGGAAACTTTCTGTGAGAGGAGGGTTTGGATTAACATCTAAAGCACCTTCACTTAATCAGATCTACACAGCACCAAGATATTTTGACTTCCTTCTTGGGGATTATCGTCTGCCTGGATATTATTCAGCAGCTATTATGCAAACGGTCGTAACACCAGGAGATAATGCAAGTCTTAAACCTTCAAAGAGCTGGAAAACTGAAATAGGAGTAGATTACAGGTTTCCTTTTGGGATTGTTAACCTTACAGCATATTACAATAAGCTGGTAGATGGTTTTACTACCATGAGTGTTCATAAAATAATGGATAAAGCCAAAGTTGATGTCAATATATCAGGAACAAATGTGCCTACTTTTGAAATTGTAGGAACTGAAAAATTTAATTACCTCCAGAACAGAATTATTAACGGATATCAGTCTTCAGATAAAGGATTGGAACTGATGGCCAGCTTCAAAAAAATAGAAGCTCTTAATCTTGTGATTGGTTTTAATGCCAGTTATGTGGAGACTTCCGGGCAGAAAGATGACGGACTTTACAAAATCAGTGCACCGGAGATCATGGATAAGGATTACCAATATGGGATTTATAATGATATCAAAAATAAAAGATCCATGGCCAGAGCAAGTTTCAGTTTTGATTATCACCTTGCTTCATCAGGGTTAATTATTGGCTTGAGAACAGATCATTTTCTTTCAGACAGATCTTTGACAGGAATGAATGATATTTATCCGATAGGGTATATAAAACATGACGGAGAAATGCAGATGATTCCTGAAAATGAGCGTACCAATCCAAAATACCAGGGATTATTCCTGAAACCTTCTGACGAAAAACTTTCAGGGTTATATAACAAAACACTTCATAATGTTCATTTAAGGGTTACAAAAGATTTCTTAAGTGGTTTCAGATTGTCAATATACGTAAGTAATGTTTTCAATTTAAAAGCATACGACGAAAGAGGGGCTGTTTACGGAAACTTTACGTCTACTTCATTTGGAGGAAATATTTCATACAGATTTTAATAACGCTAAAAATAAAAATAATGAAACGATTAATACTATTGTTAGTAATTCCCGTTCTTGCCCTTGTTGGATGCAACAGAGATGATGACTTTGGAGGAAATAACGAGATTAAGCCTGTTCCGTTTACTGTAAATATTAAATATGATGCTTCCAAATACCCTTCCGTAGCAGACAAAGGAGTAGCGAATGTAACTGTTATCCTGAAAAATACAGCCACAGAAGATCAGATTATCGGAAAAACAGATGCCAACGGAGAACTGAAATTAGATGCCGTTCTGCCGGGAAGTTACAGTATTCAGGCTGAATTACAGCTGAAGCAGAGTGAATATGAACAGCAAATAGGAGAGGAAACAAGCTATGAAATTGTTCACTTCGGAGGTTTTGATGAAAAAGTAACCATCAATGCCAATACTTCTTCAAAACTGATCAGAATCACCAGTGGAAACCTTGGAGATCTTGTAATCAAACAATATTATTATGCAGGTTCGGATAATAAATTAGGAGCCAATTTCAGAGATCAGTTTATTGAGGTTCACAACAACTCGGATCAGACTATTTATGCTGACGGATTATACCTGGTATTTCTGGAAGGAAATGTGAACAGTAATGTGACCACCTATACTTTATCCAATGGGCAGTATGACTGGAGCAAAACTGCCGGAGGAGGTGCTGCAGCCAATACGGATTATGTTTATTCTAATATACTTATCAAAATACCGGGCAACGGTAGCCAGTACCCAATTTTACCTGGGAAAAGTATTATTGTAGCTCAAACGGCCATTAATCATAAGATGCCTTTTGATGATATTAACGGTACAGGAATACCAATACAGGAGCCTGATAAAACTGTTGATCTGAGCCATGCCGACTTTGAAACTTATATGGGAGATTATAATATAAGTATTGGTAAAAAGCCCTTCGCATGGGATATCCAGAATATTATGGTGCCGGATATGCAGGTTGCTTACTGGAGTATTGCCTCTAATGATTTAATCCTGAATGTAAATTCTATGCTGGGATTAGGAATTCTGAGAGCAACGGATGCAGAAGTGGCAAGCTGGCAAAAAGTTGCAGCTCCTAAAGCGCCTACCGGAACCCTGTTTTTACAAATTCCTAAAAACTATATCATAGACGGAATAGATATTACGGATAAAGAGCAGAAAGTACCTAAAGATTTCCCTGCAGATATAGATGCTTCAAGAACTTTCATTGTCAACTCTCTGGGGCAGGCTGAAGGTACTTTTACAGGATTTTCTGTAATCCGTAAAACGAAGGAAATTGTCAATGGACGTATGGTATTGCAGGATACAAATAATTCTGCCAATGATTTTGTAACGATTAAAGCAAACCCTAGAGGATATGCACAATAATAGAAATAAGACGATTAAAGTCTTTCAATACAGTATGTTGGGATTGGTTGCTTTAGGCAGCCAGTTCTTCCATGCTCAGACTACTCATTTAGATAGTATTAACATCAGTTCGGTAGAAAAGGATATCAGAATAAATGATCCGTATATTTCATTTTTCCAGCCTTTGGATTTTTCACGGACAACCTTTCAGTATTCTTCTGTAAAACAAAATTTTAAAAGAGTACAGACAGCAGGAGAAACAGGAAGTTTTACTTTTAAGTCTGAAGGAGTTTATAAACTGAATGATAAAATTGCATTATCAGGAAGACTTAAAGCAGACAAAACAACTGAAGAAGATGTTCCCTATATTTTAAGCGATGAGAGAACTACAAATTCTTCTTTTATTTATAACCCTTCATATTATTGGGTTCCCCGTTCGGCAAGATGGCAGAAACAAAGCTATTTTATCAGCGGACAGTTTGCCTATAATCCTGTAAAACCTGTAATCCTGCAGTTGGGAGGAGAAGGGTTGTATGCCAAATCTTACCGTCAGAATGCAGATCCAAGACCGAAGGTAGATGATTACAAATACAAAGCCTTTGCAAAATTGGGTTTAAAGTGGAAACAGCATGCCATTTTTGGGAAACTGAGCTACGTACATCATTACAAGGGAAATGATATCATGTTTGTGAATATGAAAGGAAATGTACCTGCCAATGACAGCATTTATATCCGTTATAATGAAGGTTATGGTAATCAGTACATCGGGAATACCGAGTATAAAACTTCTGAATATAAAATGGGAGGCTATATCTGGGGTGGAGAATATGCTTTTAATAATGGAAGTACCCATTTCTCTGCCGGATATGATTATAAAAATCTGATTGAACGCTTTTACAGGGTCTTCGAATATCAGGACGCAGGCTTTAACTGGCATAAAGACTATACAAAATATTCCGGACTAAAAACAGATCTGCATAGTTTCTACCTTAATTTTTTAGGGAACTATAATGGTAAAAAATGGGCTTCCATGGTGACCTATCAGGATCAGCTGGATACCAATTATAATTATCCTCTGGAATACAGATCGTACCGCCTGGAGCAGAAGAATCTTTTCTGGCAGAATAGTGTGATTTGGTTTAACCATAAAAATGAAGCATTTAAGATTCTTTTTGATGCAGCATATGGGAAAAATCATGTGAAAGATGCATCGGTCGTAATGGACAGAAAACTTTCTTTTTTCAATTACCGTCTGGGTGCAGAAAAAGAATTTGCTTTAAAACCTTCACATAAAATAATGGTTGGTCTTTCGCAAAACCTGTATATTCCATTGGAAAAAGAATTCAATTATCAGCCTTATCAGAGCACAAAAGAGAATATCTTTGCAACGAAAATTGCTCAGCCGGATTTTGCTTATGACGCAACTCCAAAAATTGGTCTTAATTTTAACGCAAGTTATATCTTTGATCAAAACAAAATCAGATATGAGCTGTACGGAAGTTTTTCTCAGACCTGGCTGATGAACAGTATGTATAAAAATCAAGTGGACTACAATGGCAGAGCTAATCATGTTGCCTTAGTAGGGTTGAATGTTTATTATTAAAAATAAATGAAAGACAGATATATCGCTTTTCTGGCCGTTGCCGGAATAGTATGTTTATTAAGTTATACCTCAAATGATCCTACAGGATATACTGTAGAAGAGCTTCGTACTTTATACAGCAGCGGGGATCAGAGCAAATGGCCGGCTCCTCACTTATTTGATGAAGCAAAAGACGGGTTTCAGGATATCGGACCTTTGTCTAAGATGAAATTTCCTGAAGATAATCCCTATTCCGAAGATAAAATGGAATTGGGAAAAATGTTATTCTTTGATCCGAGATTGTCCAAAAGCGGACAGATTTCCTGCGCCAACTGCCATAATCCTGAAATAGGATGGTCAGACGGGAGCAGAGTTTCCTTTGGTCATGACAGACAGACGGGAACAAGAAATGCACCTACTTTAGTGAATATCGGATATGCCAAAACATTCTTCTGGGATGGCCGTTCAGCAACGTTGGAAGAGCAGGTGAAAGCTCCTATCGAAAATCCGGTGGAAATGAATCTTCACATGTCAATGGCCACAAAAAATATCAAGAAGATTAAAGATTATAAGCCTTTCTTTATAAAAGCTTTCGGAAATGGGGAAGTGACAGAAGAGAAAATTGCAAAAGCCGTTGCAACGTTTGAGCGTTCTCTGATCAGTCCGCCATCAAAGTTTGATAAATTCGTTTCCGGGAAAAAAGATGCGTTAACGGACTCTGAAATCAATGGGCTTCATTTATTCCGAACCAAAGCGAATTGTATCAACTGCCACAACACTCCTTATTTTTCTGACCAGAAGTTTCATAACCTCGGACTCACCTATTACGGAAGGAAATACGAAGACTTGGGAAGATATATCGTTACTAAAAAAAATGAAGATGTAGGGAAATTCAAAACCCCTACACTGAGAGAGGTTTCTGAGAACAAACCTTACATGCACAACGGGCTTTTCCCTGAGCTGGCTAACATTGTCATGATGTACAACGCAGGAATGGGAAGAGAAACTCCAAAAGAAGATCAGATCAATGACCCGAAATTTCCCCATAAATCAGGAATGGTGGAAAAACTGAATCTTACGGACGACGAAGTTTTTGATATCGTAGCATTTTTAAAAACGTTAAATAGTTACAAATACAAAATGCGTCCCCCTGAATTGCCTAAATCATAATCACTATAGTAAAAACTCTTCCACCCAGGAAGAGTTTTTTATGTAGAGGGATATTAATCATTTCATTTTTGAAAGGATTTAAGGGTAAATTATATAAATGGATAGGGACGGATATTGACCTGAAATGGGTTTTAATGTGGAAGTAAATCTTTAATTATTAATATTTTATGAAAATTTATTAATGAATTATAAGGAGTGGTTTTAATTTGTATATTTGATTTTTATTTAGAATAAATAAAAATATTGTTTAACAAAAAATTAATGAATACAATTTTATCCATCTAATCCACAATTTTCACTAAAAAAACTATGGAACAACAAAACAAAAGAATCCTCACTCTGGATTTAATAAAAGGTATAAGTGTTATCGGAATGATCATTATACATACCTTACTGGTATACGCCAATGTAAAATCACAATATGAAACAGCAATTGGCAGTTTTATTGTTTTTCTCGGAAGAGGAACTTCCATTTTCCTGATCTGTATGGGAATTACCTTTATGACTTCCACTCATCAAAGTCTTAAAAGTGCATTAAAACGGGGTGTTTTACTGGTGTTTGCAGGTCTCTTTATGAATTTTATGAAATTTATGATCCCTGTTATTTTTAATTTTGCTCCCGATAATTTTATCCAGAAATACGGATGGCATGCTCCTATAGAGCAGCAGTATGTATATCTGGTACAGCTGGGTGATATTTTACAGCTGGCAGGGATGTCTTTACTGTTCGTTGGGTTTATCAGAGAGTATGTGAAAAATAAATATATTATTCTGGCGATAGGCTTATTCGTTGCACTGATATCCAGAGAAGTGAGCGGAATTAATCTTGACTATCCTGTGATCAATTATGTTCTGGATCTTCTTTTCAATACGGATTATCCGGCATATGTCTATTTTCCTGTTTTCCCATGGATGGCTTTTATTATCATCGGAATGTTTTTCGGTAAATGGTTTCAGGAACTGAACTACAACATCAAACTGGTATTTAGAAATATGCTGTATGTAGGACTGTTGTTTATTGCCATAGGTGCACCGCTGGTTTTTCTGTATGGTGATTATAATTACAACGGATTTTATCATATGGGGCCTGGCGGGGTTATTTATTTTGCAGGCTGGACCTTACTGTTTTTATGGCTGATCAATACAATAACTGCAAACGTTAAGGAAAATGGCTTTATGCGTGTTCTGAAGTACTGCAGCAGAAATTTAACCTCAATGTACATGATCCAATGGATACTGATCTCCTGGGGAAAAGGAATTTTTGGATATAGACAACATGAAATTGGATATGTGTCGGTGCTGATTGTACTGTATATCATTCTCACTTTTTCAGTACAGACTCTGGTGGATATTGTGAGAAAGAAAAAAACTTTAATTAATTTCAGATCTGTATCATCAAACAAAGCCGCCTTGAAATAAAAATGTCAGTGTAATGCTGCAACATTTTATAAGAAAAAACCACAGTGAAATATTTTACTGTGGTTTTGTTTTTAATGGGTTAAAGAATCTCTACTTCTTCAGGGATCACAAAAAGAATAGTACACCCATGCTCCGACTTCACGGAATGTTTGAAATTAGGCGGAGTGTACAAATAATCTCCTTTTTCAAGCTGGGCACCTGCAATAGCAGCATCACCTTCCATGATAAACAGTTCTTCTCCGGCAGGATGATTGTGATAAGGATAGCTGGCTCCCGGTTCAAATTTTAAAAGAATGCTGGTAGAACGGTTTTTCTCCGGATCAAATTTTAAAGATTTTACAAAAATACCTTCATAATGAATCCCTTTTTCAATTAGAGGCTGCCATTCTTTTTGTTCTGTTTTTACGATGTAATCGTGAATGTTGGTGTTCATGATATATAAATTTTAATTGTTATTGTTGTAGAAATTGGTCTATACTCCATTGATAACGGGAGAAAGTACTCAGAAGAAATGCTCCGGCACTGAATGCAAAGACAGAATAATCCAAAGGCTCTTTAATGCCAAAAGAAATACTCATCGCAACCGCAAAAAATAAAGTAAGAATAGAGGCGCACCGTGCTGTGCCTTTTACCTTATACCCTATAAGAAGCAGAATGCCGATTGATAATTCAGCAGCTGTAGACAATACGGCAACTAGGGAAGCCCATGACTGCGGTAAAAATGAATTCGTTTCAGCAGTATAATCGACAAATTTTTTCCATCCTGAAGATTGAGCTCCCCAAAGATTCAGCCTGCTTGCTACAGCAGATAAAAATCCGGATGCCAGAGCTATCCTTAACAAAAAAACGGCAGTGTCCTGTTGAGTTCTCATACCTTATTTTTAGGTTTTAATTACAGGTACAAAGTTCAGCGAAAACCATTGTCTAAAGAATAGACAATTCCGGGAAAAGCATAGAATATTTGTTGGGAGAGGGGAGTTGGAAGCTGGAAGTTATTGTGAGGCTGTTAATTTTTTCTGACTTCTTTAAATTTCCTTTACGGTCTTCTGATAATCTTTTGGAGAACGGGAAGTATGTTTTTTAAAGAAATTGGAAAAGTAGAAAGGATCATTGAAACCAAGAAGGTAAGCTATTTCTTTCACGGTAAGTTTTTCATACAGTAAAAGTCTCTTTGCTTCAGAAATAATAAGGCTGTAGATAACATTTTGAGCAGTTTTGCTCGTGTGAAGTTTTGAAACCTCATTCAGCTTGGCTTCAGTGGTTCCGAGGATATCAGCAAAATGGGAGACCTGATAATTATTTTTAAAATGGGTTCTGACACTTTCCAGGAACTTTAAGAATAAAGCATCAGGTTTCCATATTTCATCACCGTTGGCAATTTTACTGCGGTTGATTTCTACCAACAGCAATTCAACCAGAGAATGCGTGGAGATCAGATACTGATAAGGCTGTTCCAGAATTTCTTTTTCAATAGTGTTGAGTATTTCGGAGAAAAATTCGGGATGAAGTATAGTAATCATTTCATTCATTCCGAAATGACAAAAAAGCCCATTGTGAAAAATAAGTTCAATATCACTGTCACTTTTAGAGAAGAAGTCCAGGGTAAATTCTAATGCCGTAAGTTCTCCTTCCACCGATTTTAATTGATGAAACTGTCCTGAAGTAATGGTTATGGCCTGGCCGGTTTTCAGGATGAAAATATTTTCGTCGATCAGGATTTCAGCACTTCCATGATCACACCAGAATAATGTGTATTTGATGACCCGTCTTGGCTCAGGATGTCCTGACTGATTAGAATATTTTTTTATTTCAATCATTTTGTAAACTTACTAAAAGTTAATATATTGAATGGGATGAAACTTTAGGCGTATTGTATTACATAAAGGAAACTAGTTTTGTTTTTGATCAATTTTCTCCAAATCTTTCTTTACTGTCCTGACATCTCCTTCCGTAAGCTTACCATAGCCCATTTCTTTAATTTGCTTGAGTTGTATTTTTCTTATTTCATCTTGTTTATTATTTTTTAATAACCCATCCCGTAATGAAATATATTGTGGAGCAGCATATACTTCATCTTTCAAAAACTTTGTAATATTTTTACTATCTATGGTGCAACCTAAAATATACTCCATTTTTAAAGGGTTTCTGGAGTAAAATGTATAGATGTCTAAAAATCTTTTATCCTTTCTTTTAAACAATTCTTTCCCTGAATATAATTTTAATGCATTGCTCCCATTCATCGCAAAATAATAGAGCTCGTCATTGCTCGCTATTTTGGCAACTTTTTTAAATTGATTATAAATTTTACTTTCTTCTCCACCGACTCCGATATGAGATGATTCAGCATAAGAAATAGTATCTAAAGGCTGTGCCAGCTTTTTTACCGCATCGGAAACCTGAGCATTATATCCTGCAAAGCTGAAAGCTAGAAGAAAACCGTAAAAATATTTATATCCCATTCTTTATAATAATATTTAAAGTTAAATAAAATAATTGAACGATTAAATGCTTAAATTCGTGTAGATTTAAACAAAAATTCAGAATGAAATACTCTAAAATTATTATCGTTGTTACACTGTTTTTATTTCAGTTAGGAGCAGCACAGGAAAAAGCAGATATAGTATTGAATACAGCTTTCAAAGAAGCTAAAGCAGACAATAAAAATGTTTTACTGGTATTCCATGCTTCATGGTGCAAATGGTGCAAGATGATGGAAAAAAACATGAATCTTCCTGAAGCCAAACCTATTTTTGATAAAAGATTCGTCACTGCTTATGTGGATGTTCAGGAAAGAGGCGAAAAGAAAAGTCTTGAAAACCCTGGCGGGCAGGAATTGATGAATAAATATAAAGGTGAAAATGCCGGACTTCCTTTCTGGCTGGTTCTGAACCCAAAAGGAGAAGTATTGGCAGATTCTTTTGATGATAAAGGGCAAAACCTGGGATCACCGGCAACCCCGGAAGAAGTAAATGCTTTTATTGCTAAACTGGGAAAATCCTCAAAACTGAGTAAAGAAGAATCGCAGACCATTGAGAAAGTGTTTGTGACGAAATAAGACTTTTAAAAATAGAAAATCCCTCCAATATGTTCATTGGAGGGATTTTTATTATATCATCGATTGATTAAAACTTCTTATAGTAATATTCAATATTTGTCCATAAAACCTGATCTCCTGATTTTACCATTTCAGAAGGAGTGGTAAATATATTCCCAAAAATATTTTCGTATTGGGTTGTCCCAAAATGTGCACTTTTAGTAATCAGCAACCCTTCTCCATCGGTTCGGGGTACTCTTTTAATGTATCTGTAAGTTCTTTTTAAAGTGAAAGAGGAGGTATTTTTATTGAAATCACCAATATAAGTTGGCTTATTAGTAGTATTCTCTTTGATGAGTACAGAGTCATTTACAATCGTGAAATTATAAGTGAAATCTGTAGATGAGGTTTCGGAAATCAGTTTGATGGTCTTGTTGGTAAGATCAAGGCTTATCTTTTTCCAGGCAGGTTCCTGATACATGCTCCAGTATTTACTCAAATAAGATTCATCAGGATTAGATTTACTTCCAAATGATCCGGTATAAAGAGTGGTTCCTTTTACAGCATAGCTTTTAAATTCAAATTGATACATTTCTTTATCAATCGGCTTCGGATCGTCAATAGTGCTGTCATTATTTCCGCACGAAACCAGAGATAGGCCTATCATGGCTGCGTAAAAAGGGTACTTCATCGTTATTTTTTCGCAAAAGTAAGGGTTTTGCACGTATTGTTGAAATAGAAGAGGGTGTGATTTGTCAGTAACAGAACAAAAAAGCAAAAAGGCGAATTCACTTATCTGCCTTTTTGCTTTTTGTTTACATGTTATTTTCCAAAATATATCATATCCTGCTTCTGCTGCTCATTATAAATGATCTGGAAGCTTACAGGCATATATTGATAAAGGAGTTTCCAATGTTGAATCTTTGCGTGTTTTTTGAAGCTTTCAAAAGATCTTACAAACAGATTTTCAATCATGGTTCTTACATAAGAATCCCCGTTTTTATAGATTGAGTCCATCAGTTTAAGGTGATGGGCAATAATGCTGATTTTAGATTCCTGTAAAAGATTCTTCAGATAATTCACGGTAGCCTGCATGATTCCAGCGAAATTGTCCTGAACAGACAATTGTGTGATTTCATTGCGAAGTGGCGGATAGAAAAATTTTAAGTATTCAACAGCTATTTTTTGATTAATAGTTTGCATTTGTACTTTCATCATAATTAAGAATTTTTCAAACACTTTATATTGCAGCGAAATGTATACCAAAATTTAAAGGCAGGCTGCAAAAATAAATACACATACTATCACAGCGATGTGAGTGAGCAATATCTCTGTATTGTGTCTGTTGGTCGTGGTTTTCAAGGTTTTCCAATCTGAAATTCTTCTTATTTTATTTTTCATAATCTATTGATTGTGAGTTATTTTTGATTTTGTTTAATTTAAACACTTTGTAATGAAACGGATAAAAAATGTAATAAAACCTTTATATACCGTGACTGTAAATTTGTCTTGAATATACCTTCTGAAGGTTGGTAGAAATGTGACTAAAAATCACTTTTCTGTATTCTTCACTGCAGAAAGCGGTACAATTGTCCAGAGAATAGATGAAAGTAGTCTCAATAGCATTTTTTAATACGGTATCTCCGTCAGTATAAATTTTGTCCATTTTCTGTAAACTTCTGAACAGCAAATTTCTGTCATTCTGGCGGATCATGTTTTTAATGCGCTCCGTGAAAGTGCGGATGATGCTGTATGAGTTTTGAATTTTAATTTCTTTCACTTCTTTTTCGAAATCGGGAACCACGTCGGTGATTTCCTTTACGGCTTGTAGATAATTCATAATATTATATTTTAATGGTGATTCTGTTCCAGCATTCTGATGATGGCGCCAAAGATGAAAATGGTTAAAAAAGCAAAAAAGAGCAGGTGATAGGGCTTCAGCCATTTTGGAGTTTCAGGTCCTCTGCTTTTTAATCTTCGCAGCTTATCGAGTCTGTTTAATGTCTTTAAGTCCATTTTTCTATGTTTTCAAATCATGATGCCAATGGTATTCCGTTAGAAATATGTCTTATTTAAATGTTTGATATTTAAATAATTATGTATTTGTTGCTGAATTTTTAAAACAAAAAAGCATGTCAAAATGATAAGGGTTTTATCAATTTGGAAAAATGAAAGCCAAAAACTTCTATTATCAAGTCTGGTACAAACGAACGACTGAGAATTGGGACTGTTTCAAAGGCCAAATGGTTTAGCTGTTGTCATTCTGACGAAGGAAGAATCTAATTGATATTCAGGTTTATGGGATTCTTCACTACATTTCATTTCATTCAGAATGACACAGTGGGATAAAATCTCACCCAGAATAAAATGAAAATTTTTAGGTTTCGCAGAAAGAATAAGAATGAATATCTTTGCAGTCCAAATATTCAGAAAAATGTTTTCAAAAATAATAGTACACAGAGTAGGAAATAAGATCAATGGAGATTCCCTGACGCTTTCCCAGGAAGAATTGAAACTGGAAGAAGGAATGGCAGAAATGCTTGAAGATTACTTTTTAGGTTCCTTTAAATCAGAAGAAACTTTTCATTTTTACAGTGATACTTACCTGGTAAATAACCCGGTTTACAGTGCTGTATCAGAAATTTTTGATGACAAATCCAAGTTCATCTGGGAGTCGGAGAATATTGCAAAACACCTTTTTGATGCTGCCGAAAACCCAAGAGTTCAGAGTGGGGAACTTTTTATCGTACTTTTTGAAGATGAAAGTGACCGTCCTGATAGAGTAGACAAGATCGGGATCTTCAAAACAGAGAAGAGAGAATCTTTCCTGAAAATCAACCCTTCAGAAGAAACTTTTGATATTGAAAAAGATCAGGGAATTGGTTTATCTAAAATTGATAAAGCCGCTTTGATCTACAACAATGATAAAGAAACCGGATATGTACTTTCTGTAGTTGACAACAACAAAAACGGAGATATGTACTATTGGTTCGAAGATTTCCTGAAGGTAAAACAGCGTGATGATGAATATTTTCACACGCAGGAGGCTTTGATGGTCTATAAAGATTATATCACAAAACAGCTGCCTCAGGAATTTGAAGTTTCCAAAGCAGACCAGGCGGACTTCCTTAATAAGTCTATCAATTTCTTCAAAGAAAAAGAAGAATTTAAGTTAGATGATTTTGCCAGTGAAGTATTGGGAGATGAACACGTGATTGAAAGTTTTGTCAACTTTAAAACAGATTACGAACAGGAAATGCAGGTGAACATCGCTGAAGAATTCCCGATCAGTGAAGCTGCGGTAAAAAAGACTCAGAGACATTTTAAAAGTATTATTAAACTGGATAAAAATTTCCACATTTACATCCACGGAGACAGACAGAAAATTGAAACCGGAGAAGATGATAAAGGAAAATACTACAGACTTTATTTTGAAAAAGAGGTGTAAAAAGATATCTCCCGTTCAATAAGAAATCATAACTTTATCTCACCACACAAAATAAACGTTATGAAATTTTTGATCATTTTCTGGGGAGCTTTTTTCTTTTTTTTCAGTGCTCCTTTTCCCATTTTCATCTATATGATGGGTGAGGAACTGGCGACAGAACCGAGAAATTCATTAGCTGTGAGCTATGGGTATCTCGGTTTTTCTTTGCTTATATGGTTGTATGTGATTCTTTTCTTTATCAATATACTTTTTATAAAAACCTTTAAAGAGAAGAATATGATTCAATCCATACTGCGGAACGGAATTCCAAGAGAAGCCAAAATCATCAACTATAAACTTCTGAAGTATATTCCGAAAACCAATATGAATATCATTCAGGTTGTACTTTCATTTCCTAATCTCAGAAATACAGGAATTGAACATGAAATGATGTTTCACGACTCCAAACCACAGGAAAAAAGATTTGATGTCGGAAATAAGGTGAAAGTACTATTAAATCCCAATGTTTCAAAGGAACCTTACTTTATTTTAAGCGATCAGAAAGTCGGGTTCAATACCTCAGGAATCATTTTAAGAATTGTGTTTACTGTCCTGTTGATTACTTACGTGATTGGGCTCTACTATTATTTCTATATGCGGGAATCCTTTGATTTTGGCTGGAGATTTCTGACTTTCATGCATCCGATTATTTTCAGTGGAGTAATGACTCTTATTTATATTTTGGTTTTTCAGTTGCTGATCAGCAGGCTTTTTAAAAATAAAAAAGAAGAACGAATCCTCTTTTCAGGAAGAAATGCTGAAGCCAATATTATCAGTGTAAGCCAGACAGGTCTTCTTGTCAATGATCAGCCGCAGATTATGTTTCAGGTGAGCTTTAAAGATTTCAGAGGAACAGAACATATTACTGTTTACAAGAAAATTGTCAGTCTTTTGAACCTCTCTTCTGTTCCTAAATCCGGAACTATTGAAATCATGTATGATGAGAATGATCCGAAGAAGATTATGATTCCTAAAGGGTTTTAAGGAAAAGGCAAAAAAGTAAAATGCTAAATTTGATGGTAATGCGTCAAAATAATTAAACAACCTTTAGACTTTATATGTGAAAATTTCTGTTTGAAATTAATTATTTAACATAATCAAGAATAATAAAAAGCATTTTTTTAATGAATACTTTTTGTGTAGGAAATATGATAAAATCAATTCAATTTTATACGAAAATTTTTTAAGTGAAAAATATGTTTTTATCAGATAAACAACTGCTTAACATAATAAAAAATATCCTATAGATATGAGTTAGTTGTATATATATTTGAGACCTGATTAAAAACATATTTTATGAAAAAATTAAAAAAAATGACTCGTGAAAACCTTAAATCTGTAAAAGGAGGTCAAGTTTGGTATGCTGAAACTTCTTGCGGTGTACAAGCTACAACTACTCAAGATTGGACAGCAGAGCAAGCAAATGCGTGGGTTGAAGCTCTTGAAGCAAATTATTGTAAGTCGGCTTCTCACTATGGTCCTAGTAATAATCTAGCCTAATTAGCTTAAATTAATGCACTTATAGTGAAAATTAAGACTATAAGTGCAATTTTATAATGAAAAATATCTCTTATGCATTACCATAAAAAACTAATACAAATATTCATTTTATTTTATAGTGTTTTATCTTATGCACAATCATACAGACAGGATACTCTTCATGGTGAATTTACTTACCAATTAAAAGCTAAATTCGATTTACGAACTGATTATAAACATGAGGAACAATTTTTATTACAGATAGGGAATAACCGTGCATTTTTCGCAAGTAATATATCACTTAAGGGTGATTCTGTAATGACGGCTTCAGGAACAGCAACAAAGAATGCTGATGGTAGTATCACTCTTGGTTGGAAAAAAGGAACAGTGATTCCAAAAACAGGTTTATCTTTTACCATAATTCAATCTAATGAAAATATACAATATTTTAGATTAGTTGGAATGTCTTTACTTACTTATAAAGAACCAATAATAAAGAATTGGAAACTTATTAATGAGTCTAAAGTGATCAATACAATTAATTGCAAAAAAGCAGAAGTTACCTTTAAAGGAAGAAACTGGATAGCATGGTATTCTCCTGAAATTCCATTGCCTTATGGTCCATATAAATTTAGTGGATTACCAGGATTAATTGTCAAAATAACAGATGATAAAGGAGATTTTGATTTTGAACTGGTAAAATCTATACCTGCATCTAAATTAAAAGGAAAGTTAGTTACCATCAAGAAAAACAGATATACTGAAGCTATAGAAACAACACAACAAAAATTAAAACAAGCATTAAGAAATGCAGAAGCAAATTCTGCTGCTGTACTTGCAAGTTATGGAACGACAATAATAAAAGGTCAGGAAATGGTAAGACAGAGAGAAAAAGAACGAGAAGAAAATAAAAAATATGAAAACCCAATAGAATTAGAAAAAGATCAGTAATTAGCTGATCTTTTTTATGTACTGATCAGATTCTTAACTCAAACAAATATTCCATTTATTCTTCTTTTTATCATATTCGCTATCTTTGTCTTATTAGCTAAATCATATGAAAACAACAATTGTTGATCTGACAAAACCTATTCAATATAATGCAGGTGACCCATGGTTCATGAGGGTGAAAATCAAACATAAAGCACACAGAAAATCACATTGGCTGATTCGTCTGGCGTTAAGACTGCCCTCAAGACTTTTTCCTAAAAACTGGACGGGCTGGGCAGATGACACGATTAAAAATATGGGTCTTCATGCCACCACTCATATTGATGCTCCATGGCATTATGGTCCTGTAGTAGAAGGTAAACCGGCTAAAACTATAGACCAGATTCCTCTGGAATGGTGTTATGGGGATGGAATTGTGATTGACTGTACTCATAAAGAAGATTTTGTGGCTATCACCGTAGATGATCTCAAAAAAAACCTTGACAAAAATGGAATCATGATACAGGAAGGAAATATTGTACTGATCAGAACTGACCGAGATAAGATGATGGGAACTTCAGATTTTGTAGAAAAAGGTACAGGAATGAGCAAAGAAGCTACAGAGTGGTTGATTGACCAGGGCGTAAAAGTAATGGGAATTGATCAATGGGGCTGGGATCTTCCTTTAAGATATATGGCTAAAAAAGCCAAAGAACTCAATGATCCTGAATTCTTTTGGGAAGGACACCGTGTAGGAATTGAAAAAGAATATTTACACATCGAGCAGCTTACAAATCTTAGTGCATTACCTCCATCCGGATTTAAAATCTGTGTATTTCCATTAAAGATTGTAGGCGGTTCTGCAGCTCCGGCAAGGGTTGTGGCCATAATGAATGAGCAGAAGTAAATCATAAAAAGAAAGAGCAAACCTGCATTGCAGATTTACCCTTTCAAACATTATCATTTTTAGCGTTCTTCTTTTATTGATCTAAGCTTTTTTCCTGAAAAATAAAGCTCTGCTATACTCAAAATTCATTCTGGCGATATTGAGTACGGAAATTCCTTGTGGACATTCCACTTCGCAGGCTTCTGTATTGGAACAGTGCCCGAATAATTCGGTGTCCATCTGAGCTACCATATCCAGAACCCTTTTACTGCGTTCTTCCTTCCCTTGAGGAAGAAGGGCCATATGGGTGATTTTTGCAGAGGTAAATAATGCTGCACTTCCGTTTTTACACGTAGCCACACAAGCCCCACATCCGATACAGGCTGCGGAATCAAAAGCTTCTTCAGCAGTCTGGTGAGTCACCGGAATGGCTGTAGCATCAGGAGCCTGGCCTGTGTTTACAGACACAAAACCTCCTGAAGATATAATTCTATCGAAAGCAGAACGGTCTACTTTTAAATCTTTCTTCACCGGAAAAGCTTCAGCACGGAAAGGTTCTATCAGAATCGTTTCCCCATCTTTAAAAGACCGTAAATGAAGCTGGCAGGTGGTTGTATTTTTCAGAGGGCCATGGGCAATACCGTTAATCATCATTCCACATTGTCCACAGATTCCTTCACGGCAGTCGTGATCAAATTCTACAGGCTCATCACCTTCAATGATCAGTTTTTCGTTTAAGGTATCCAGCATTTCTAAGAAAGACATATGGGAGTTCAATCCTTTCAGGTCGTAGCCCACCAGTTTTCCTTCACTTTTTCTGTCTTTCTGTCTCCATATCTTAAGATGTAAATCCATAATTTTCTGTTTTTATTTGTAACTTCTTACCGTTGGCTGAATTTCTTCAAAGGTTAAAGGCTCTTTAATCAGCTCAGGTTCGCCATTTTTACCTGTCCACGCCCATGCGGAGATAAACTGGTATTCCGCATCATTTCTCATCGCTTCCCCGTCCGGAGTCTGGAATTCTTCCCGGAAATGCGCTCCGCACGATTCGTTACGGGTTAAGGCATCATAGCACATCAGTTCTCCTATTTCAAAATAATCGGCAACGCGGCCTGCTTTTTCCAGTTCGGTATTCATTTTATCTCCCTGCCCGGAAACCCTTACATCCTTATAAAATTCCTCTTTCAGTTTTCTGATTTCCTGAATGGCATATTTCAGACCTTCTTCATTTCTGGCCAGTCCGCAATAATCATACAGGAGTTTTCCTAATGTTTTGTGGAAATAATCAACGGTTTTAGTTCCTTTAATACTTATAAAATCACGAATCTGCTCTTTAACGGCATTTTCTGCCTGTTCAAATTCAGGAGTGTTCGGTGAAATTTTTCCGGTATGAATTTCATCTGCCAAATAGTTTGCAATGGTGTAAGGAGCAATGAAATAACCGTCTACAGAAGCTTGTAAAAGAGAATTGGCTCCCAATCTGTTGGCTCCGTGATCCGCAAAATTAGCTTCACCTAGGGCAAACAATCCCGGAATGGTGGTCATCAGCTCATAATCTACCCAAAGTCCACCCATTGAAAAGTGTGCAGACGGAGAGATCATCATAGGTTCTTTATATGCATCATAACCTGTTATTTTCAGATACATATCGAATAAGTTTCCATATTTTTCACTGATCTTATCTTTTCCCTGTTCCTGTATCGCTTTTGAAAAATCGAGATACACTGCATTTTTCAAAGGCCCGATTCCAAAACCTGCATCAATTCTTTCCTTGGCTGCACGGGAAGAAATATCCCTCGGAGCAAGATTCCCGAAAGCCGGATATCTTCTTTCCAGGTAATAATCTCTTTCATTTTCGGGAATATCATTCGGAGGTCTGTTTTCAGCTTCTTTCAATGGTATCCAGATTCGGCCGTCATTACGTAATGATTCAGACATTAAGGTCAGTTTAGACTGATAATCTCCGGATTGTGGAAGAGAAGTAGGATGTACCTGAATCCAGCTTGGGGAAGCCATTAAAGCTCCTTTTTTATGAGCTCTCCAGATTGCAGAACCATTACATCCCATGGCGAGGGTAGACAGGTAATAGATTTTACCATAACCTCCCGTTGCCAATACTACAGCATGGGCTGCATGTCTTTCAATGTCTCCGGTGTCTAAATTCCTTACGATAATTCCTCTGGCTTTCCCATCAACAGTGACCAGATCAAGCATTTCATGTCTTGAAAACAATTGTACAGAACCTTTTCCAACCTGTCTCATCAAAGCCTGATAAGCTCCCAGAAGAAGCTGTTGCCCTGTTTGTCCTCTCGCATAAAAAGTACGGCTTACCTGAACCCCTCCGAAGGAACGGTTATTCAGATATCCTCCATATTCACGTCCGAAAGGTACACCTTGAGCTACAGCCTGGTCGATGAGGTTCAGAGAGCACTCTGCCATACGGTATACATTTGCTTCACGGGCTCTGAAGTCGCCTCCTTTCAGTGTGTCTATAAACATCCGGTAGACACTGTCACCATCGTTTTTGTAATTTTTTGCAGCATTCACACCTCCCTGGGCTGCCACAGAGTGTGCTCTTCTCGGGCTGTCCTGGAAACAGAATGATTTAACATTATATCCCATTTCTCCCAAAGAAGCAGCAATGGAACTTCCTGCCAGTCCTGTTCCTACTACAATGACATCCAGTTTTTTGCGGTTGGCAGGGTTAACGAGTTTTGCTTTCTTTTTATAATTATCCCATTTATGTTCTAATGGGCCTTGTGGTATTTTTGAATCTAAAATCATGACCGTTCTGTTTAATGATAAGTAAAGAATACATACACCGGCATCAATGCAAAACCTACACAGATAATGATTGAATAGGCAATTCCTATAGTTTTGAACCATTGTACAAACTTAGGGTGATAGAGCCCCAATGTTCTTACAGCACTGTGTATCCCATGGATCAGGTGATAGCATAAAGCAATCATTGATAAAACATAAATGATAACGTACCACCATTCTTTAAAGACATTCACTACCAGAATGTACAGATCCTTATTTCCGTTTTCATCCAAAGGCGGATTTCCGAATTTGTAGATATACCAGAAGTTCTGGAAATGGATCACCAGGAAGATCAGGATTAATGTCCCGAGAATTCCCATATTTCTGGAAGCCCATTTACTGGCTCTTCCACGTCTGTCCGACTGATAACCGCCACCAGACTTTTTATTTTTTAACGTAATGATCAGCCCGTCTACAGCATGTAGAATAATACTGGCATACAAAACATAAGAAACTATTTTGATAATAATATTTCCGGATAGAAAATGCGAATAAGCGTTAAATTGCAGGTGCGCCTGTTCTTGTGGCAGAAAAAGCTGAAGATTTCCGAGAAAATGAATCAACAGGAAGAATCCCAAAAAGAGTCCTGTAAGGCACATCAGCATTTTTCTTGACAGTGTTGATAACATATTTTTTATTTTATGATTAATAATATCCTAAGACTTTCATCCACAATCCTCCTACAACCATATAAATGATCAATAGAACGATTCCTATTTCAAGACCTCTGACCCACCATGCTTTCAGGTCTACATATCCGCTTCCGAAGAATACCGGAGCCGGGCCATGGCCGTAATGGGTAAGTACCCCATAAATAGAACCCATGAAACCCAGCATCATCGTCAATAGCATAGGAGGAATTCCCAAAGAAACCCCAACACCCAGCAATGCTGCATACATAGCTGCTACGTGAGCAGTAGCACTGGCAAAAATATAGTGACTGAAGAAATAGACTACAATAATAACCGGGAAAGCTACCTGCCAGCTCAGACCTCCAATTTGTACCTTGATAAGGTTACTGAACCAGCCAATGAAACCCAGTTCATTTAAAGAACTTGCCATCATCACCAGTACAGCGAACCAAACAATGGTATCCCATGCTCCTTTTTCACTTTTTACATCCTCCCAGGTCAATACTGAGGTTAACAGCAATAAGGTTAATCCAATAAATGCAGTAGTGGTTGCATCAATAGAAAGTGCTCCGCCAAATATCCAAAGGGCTAACAGAATGAAAAATGCCAGTAACATCAGCCATTCATTTTTAGAGATAGGTCCCATTTCTTTTAATTTCTGAGCTGCCATTTTCGGAGCATCACCTGTTTTTTTCAGTTCAGGCGGGTATAGTTTGTACAATACCAAAGGAACGACAAAGAAGGCTACCGCACCGGGAATAAAACCTGCAGCAGCCCATGACATCCATGTAATATCAATACCCAGGTTCGCTGCAAATTTCTGACACATCGGGTTACTTGCTGTCCCCGTAAGGAACATAGAAGAAGCGATGAGGTTCATATAATAACTGTTCAACGTTAGGAATGATCCTAATTTTCTGTGGGTTTCAGGCTTTTCAGGAACGGAATCAAAGCTGATAGCCATAGACTTCATGATAGGGTAGATAATTCCACCTCCTCTCGCTGTATTACTCGGAATAGCAGGTGCCAGACAAACATCGGCAAGTCCTAATCCGTAAGCCAATCCCAATGAACTTTTACCAAAAATCCTGATGAATAGAAAGGCAATACGGTTTCCAAGTCCCGTTTTGATAAATCCTCTGGCAATAAAGAATGAAATCCCGATCAGCCAGATTACTTTATCTCCAAAACCGGAAAGCGCTTTGGTAATAGATTTTCCAGCATCTCCCGGAGCCACAACCTGCGTAAGGGCTGTAAAACCAATGGCCATCATACACATTGTACCCATTGGTGCTGCTTTAAGAATAATCCCTAAAATAGTTGCCGCAAAGATGGCGAACAGATGCCAGGCATTCTCAGCAACACCTTCCGGAGCAGGAATGAACCATATGATTAACGCAACAACAAATGTAATCGCTACGTTTTTGATATTAATTTCTTTCATGATACTAACTATTTAATCGTTTAGAATCTACTCTGTACCTGCACAATGAATAGATTGTTATTGTATTGTGATGTATTTTCCACCTGATATTTGTAACGGTCAAACTGAACCCCCAACTGAATTCTTGCACCGTAATTTTTCAGAAATTCCAATCCGAACATAGGAGTGATCGTTTGTCTTGGGTTGGAAGCCATTCTGAAATTGGTATCAAGGTATTCGTACCGGCATGATAATTCAAAAGCACTGAGGTTCTTATGGTTGATTTCATATCTTAAATTCGGAAGAAAATAAGCTCCTCGGATCAGATACTGATCAGGATTATCAGGGCGTAGTTCAGGGGCAATGGAATTGTACAGAACGTGGTTGGTCGCCTGTTTGGCTTCCAGCTGCATATCAAGGCTCCATTTTGGATCAAATTGAATCAGTGAGCTCAGATCTACTCCCAGAGCATATACTTTTTTGCTAAAAACTTCCCCGGTACCCGCATTTAGTCCTACGTTAAAATTATATTTTTTGGAGAGTCCAAAAACCAGACGGGTAGAATATTGTTTTCCGTTATCGTTGTCATTGATTTGATTCTTTCCATTTCCGTTGACTACCGAAACAGCATATTGGAAAGGGATTTCTCCTAATTGAAGCTGTCCTGTAGCAGACATACCAATCTGGAAACTCGTCCAGCCCAGTTTTCCGAATTCAGTATACTGATTGGACCAGTCTAAAGATTTAATAATATCAATAGGGTAAGTTTCTTCGATACCGAACCAAGGTCTGAACTGTCCTACCGTAATTGCTAATTTCGGATTGAAGGTATACTTCAGATAAGCATTTTCAAGAACTCTGCTTTTAGGATCATTTTTAAAATCGGCAAGGTTGGCCAAAACAACAACTTCTGTACGTTTACTGATCTGTGCCCGTACCTGAATCCTCATGTATTTGAGCATGAAATTATTATCCGTTCCGGAACCATCGGTATGATGGAGTCCGTTGACATCAACATCCTTGGACATCCCCACGAGATAACGTGCCTGAAAAAGGCCTTTGATCTGCAGCTGCGGATATTTTACATTGTCTTCTTCCTGTGGAGGTGGGGTGGTCTTCAGAGAATCCTGATTTTGCGCATAAGCTGATAACCCACAGGCTAGCATGCACAGGATCAGGCTTTTCTTTTTAATCGAAAAAAAGGCCATATCTATTTTTGTTTTTTTATTGTAAACTTTATTTTACCATTACTTTCCTGCATGCACTTAAATGAAAGACAAGTATTTTAAACTACCTGTCAAATCTTTGATTTGGCATCTATCCCGAGGAAAGGAGTGGCTACACATTCAATTATAGTGCTGCATACTTAGGTCTTTTCATCTGCTGAAGGCAGATTGTTTTTGCATAAGCGTAAGCGGTTTGTGGTAAAATATCTATTTTAATCCTAAGAATGTGAACGGTGCAGATTCTTTAAAATTTGCGTTGGATTTACCGTTGTAAGTGTTATTATTACTAAGATCCAGTTTCATTACTTTTCCCTTAGAGCTCAGGTCGAAATCTTTAAGATCTACCCAGAAAGTATTCGGTGTGAAAACCGTTTCAAAATAATACACCAGGTTTTTCTGATCCGAGACAGAACGCCATCTTGTTGAAGAAATATTAGGCTCTGTTGCAGAGGTGATTCCGTAAGGAACGGAACAGTTTCTGATGACACTGAAAACACTGGCCACCGCTGTACGGGTATCGGCAGTCTGCGGAATTGCATTCACATAGTAAGAAGCTCGTACAAAGCGGTCTGCAGCGCGGTTGGTTCCCGGAAGCATAACTGTTCCCGGAATTCCTTTCCAGTAATTGTTAAGGGCCAGCTGTTCTTCAAAAACAGGAGAATTGGTCATTACCGTATAAGATGGATCATGATGAATGACCAGTTTACCGTCAATATACTCAAATACAGCATTGTCTCCTGAAGCATCGGAAATGGAAAGATGGACTGTTGTAAATCTTTCTGTTCCCGGAATATAATCACTTACAATAACAAACGGTTCTTTTCGTGAAAATTCTACTGCTTCTTTTACGGTGGCAAAATTATCGAGATAATATTGTGCCCATAATGATATGGCAAGTCCCTTTTTACTTCCTTTTCCATCGAATTTCGGGTACTGGGATTCTCCTAACCAAAGCAGGTTGGCAACCAGTCCTTTTTCGTTCATTCCGTCTGCTGATGCAATATCCCAGGAAGAGCTGATAAGGCTTCCGTATTTGGAGTTCCATTTTACAGATTTAGAGCCTACCTGCCCGTTGCGGTCTATTCCTTTTGGGAAAACCCACAGGTTCGCAGGGATTTCGTCACGCCAGTCCATAGAACGGGCTGTAATAACGGTATTCTGAGGCCCTTTGTAAACCACTCTTGTGCATGCTTCCGATGGATTCCATAATCCTATAGAGAGGACCAGAGAAAATAAAATTAATGGGAACTTTTTCATAATAGTATTATTTGAATTTAAATTTTGTATTGAATTTATTGTGAATAATTCAATTAATTCTGATCATGTTCATTATTTGGTGATATAAATTTAGATAAATTTGTTTAAATAAAATAATTATTAAGGTTAATAATGTGTAAATCATGTTATGAATCATAATTAAAGCATGATAATTGGATTATTGGATGTTTTTTTGTATATTTTAGATATATGACATTAAAAGTGGGTAAAAATGAAGAATATTTCAATGTGTTTTTCGGCCTTTTTTTAAACTGATTTTTCTCTTGAACATTTGATAGACTGAAGTTTAAAATCTACGTACCACAAAATAGGAAGCTGTTCCAAAAAACGTTATATTTGATAGATAGACTGAAGAGATATATGAATTTTATAGAATGCCATGAAGAACCTATCCATATTCCGGGTTCTATACAAAGTTTTGGTTATTTGATTGGCATTGATGCGGAGTCCCGTACCATTACTTTTTTTAGCAGGAATATTTCGGATATATTTAAAATCGGGAGTTCAGAGGAACTGTTCGGAAGGCAGCTTACTGACTTTCCGGAAAGTTTTCAAAGCATTATTGATTCAGAAATCTATACTTCATTGGATAAGTTTACCAGACGGAAGAATGAAACTTATTTTGATAAGATTTTTATTGGTGATACAGAGTACCATTTTTCTGTTTTCAGAAGTGAGCTTTATATTTTTATGGAGTTTGAAGAAGTCCTGATTAATCCCAATAAACGAATTTCGAATAAGTACGATAATTTTTATATCATCGATAATGAAAAGGAGCTCTGGAATCATCTTCTGGAAACCCTGTCGAAGGTGGTAAACTATGACCGGATGATGGTCTACAAATTTATGATGGATGGTTCAGGAAAAGTAATCGCCGAAAAGAAAAATGAGAATATGGAAAGCTTTCTGGGACTTCATTATCCGGAATCCGACATTCCAAAACAGGCACGCGATCTTTATCTGAAAAAAAGAAAAAGAATTTTCAGCAATGTATATGCAGATACGGTTCCTATTTTAAGCAGGAGCCCTGAAAAGATTGACCTTACTTACTCAGCATCCAGAGGTATGTCACCCGTTCACGGGCAGTATCTTAAAAATGCAGGCGCTGCTTCAAGCTTCAGTGTTTCCATTATTATTGATGATCATCTTTGGGGATTGGTAACCTGCCAGAATGTAGAACCTAAGCATATTGACCTTGAGGACAGGGTGCAGGCAGGAATTTTTACAGCTTTGGCTGCTAATGCTTATTCATCTTTTAAATCCAAGAGTGAACTGAACTACCGTTTGGAACTGAATGAGAAAGTGTCTCAGCTTAAAACGGAGTTTTTAAAACATAATAACCTGTTCGACTCTCTTATTGAGTGTAAGACAGAGATCAGAAATCTACCTGAGGCGGATGGGCTTGCCATTGTTTCGGATGAGAGTATCATAACAGATGGTAAAACTCCCAATCCGGAAAGTATCAACAGAATTGTCCAATGGGCACTGGGGAATACAAATGAGAGAATCTATGTAAGCCGTAACTTTCTTAAAGAGCACGGTGATGAACTGGATCTGTCTGACAATGCTGCAGGTATCGTTATTTATTTTATAGAAAAGGAGAAAAATGAAATGCTGATCTGGTTCCGGAAAGAGTTTGATGAACACATCAACTGGGCCGGGAATCCTGAGAAAAAGATAAGTGTCTTTTCTCAAAACGGAGAAGAAAAGCAGATGATATCACCTAGAACCTCCTTCCGTATTTTTACAGAAAATATCAAAGGAAATTCTAAAAGATGGAATTCCAGAAATGTGAGTGCTGTACAGGCGGTAAGAGATTTGATTTTAGAAACCTCACACAAAAATTATAATGCAATCAAAAGGCTTAATGATGAGCTGAAAAAGGTAAATGATGAACTTGACAGTTTTTCTTATACCATTTCGCATGACCTGGGAACGCCTCTTACGGTAATGAAACTGAATGCACAAATGCTTTTGGGAAATCTTGCTGATGATTCTATAAAAAGCAAAAACAAGATCAATACGATTATTGAGGAAATAGATAATATGGCGGAAATGATGCATGATGTACTGCAGCTCAGCCGCGCCAAGCATAGTGAAATACAGCTTGAAAGCCTGAAAACGGCTCATACCATTGAAAAAATATCTCAAAATGCCAAGATGACCTATGGGAGTCCAAACAGTGAAATCATCATTAAGGAATGTCCGGATGTACTGGCTGATAAAACAATGCTTCATCAGGTGTTCCTGAATATTATCAATAATGCCGTGAAATATTCTTCCCACAAAGAGCTTCCGAAAGTGGAAATTGAAGGGAGAGAAGATGGCCAGACTATTATTTACAGAGTTTCCGACAATGGAATCGGTATTCCTGAGGAGGAAAAACATAAGATGTTTAAAATCTTCAACAGGATGGATAATGCGAAGAAATTTAAAGGAAACGGAGTAGGGCTGTCCATTGTACACCGTATCATGAAAAGGATAGGAGGAAATGTGGATTATGAAAGCAGCAGTGAAGGAACTTCCTTTATTTTAACGTTCAAAAAGCCTTATATTTGAGAAACTTTTAAAACGTTATTTATGGTATCAGAATATCTTAAACAGAATACGACAGATTATCACGATGCAGCAGAGAAACTTTTTAATTCTGAAAAGATTTTTAACAAAACTTTCACCTTAGAGGATTATAAAAAAATCATCCATACCAATTACCTGATGCTTCTTCACAGTGAAGACAAAATATTCAGCAGTCTTTCCGGTAAATATGCAGAGAAACTTCAGCTTGATGCAAGAAAGAAGCTTTCTCTTATTGAAAAAGATCTGAAAAGCCTTTCTCTGGAAAATCAGGAAGTATCTCATAACCTGGAGTTCAATAACGAGCATGAAGCGCTAGGAGCGATGTATGTGATTGAAGGTTCTACCCTTGGTGGGAACGTAATTGCCAAACAGCTTTCCAAAACGGAAGGTTTTGATGAGGTTCCATTCAACTTTTTCGGGTGTTATCAGGAAAATACAGGACCTATGTGGAAAAATTTTAAAGAAGTTCTGGATACGGAGGTAGCTGAAGAAAACTACAAAGAAGTGCTTTCTGGTGCGAAAAAGCTGTACACGTTTTTACTGAACGTCAACTAATTTATTTTAATTCTAATTAAATTCCTGAAAAATTGCGCATTTTTTCAGGAATTGTTAAATTTGGGGAGTTTCAAATTTAAACTTAACTAACAAAAATAATTTTTAAAAAGTAACAATATGAAAGTAACTGTAGTAGGTGCAGGCGCTGTAGGAGCAAGCTGTGCGGAATACATCGCAATGAAGAACTTCTGTTCAGAAGTAGTTTTGGTAGACATTAAAGAAGGGTTTGCTGAAGGGAAAGCAATGGACTTGATGCAGACAGCATCTCTTAACGGATTTGATACAAAAATTACGGGTACAACAGGAGATTACAGCAAAACTGCAGGTTCTCATGTAGCAGTAATCACTTCAGGAATTCCTAGAAAACCTGGAATGACAAGAGAAGAATTGATCGGTATCAATGCTGGTATCGTGAAAGAAGTTACTGAAAACTTAGTAAAACATTCTCCGGAAGTAATCATCATCGTGGTTTCTAACCCAATGGATACTATGGCTTACCTTGTTCACAAGACTTCAGGTCTTCCTAAGCACAAAATCATCGGAATGGGTGGTGCATTAGACTCTGCAAGATTCAAATACAGATTGGCTGAAGCATTAGAAGCTCCAATTTCTGATGTTGACGGTATGGTAATCGCTGCTCACAGTGATACAGGTATGCTTCCGTTATTGAGCAAAGCTACAAGAAACGGTGTTCCTGTAACTGAATTCTTAAGTGAAGATCAACAAAAATATGTAATCGAAGAAACTAAAGTAGGAGGAGCTACTCTTACGAAATTATTAGGAACTTCAGCTTGGTATGCTCCAGGTGCAGCAGTTTCTGTAATGGTTCAGGCAATTGCATGTGACCAGAAGAAAATGATCCCTTGTTCTTTAATGCTTGAGGGAGAATACGGTCAAAATGATATCTGCCTTGGTGTTCCAGCAATCATTGGAGCAAACGGAGTAGAATCAATTGTAAACGTAGCATTGACTGCTGAAGAGCAATTGAAATTCGCTGAAGCTGCTAATGCAGTAAGAGAAGTGAATGGAGATCTTAAATTTTAATGATTGCCAGCTTTTAATCAGGAATTAAAATAGATAAAACCCGGCTGTTTCATTTGAAACAGCCGGGTTTGTTTTTAATCTTTGAATATTGATTAAGTTTTTGGCGCGGCCGGAGGCCGCGCCAAAAACTTAATATCTGTAAAATAGTCAATACAATATCACTTTGCAGTATTCACAAACTGACTGACAGCATTCACAAATTCTTTATTTTTTTCATAGTACAAAAGATGCCCGCCATCAATAGAAACTATTTTTTGATTAGGAAACCTAAATGTTTTATAGTGCTGGGTTCCGACTGCTTTATCCTTTTTTCCGGTAATAATCAATACAGGAACATGAATATCTTTTGTAGCAGGAGCGTAATCGGCATAATATTCCGGGAAATCTTTGGGTTTTGAGATGACCGCCATTCCGAAGTTGATAATTCGGGGATGGAGAGAATCAATTTTATCTGACTCTTTGATGGTTTCAATATCTTCGGTCAGGAATTTATATCCGATTCTTTTTTTCCTTAAGGCACTGCTGATTTTTGAAAGTTCTGATGGAAGACTGTCTTTAGGAACAGCCCTGGTTTTTGTCTGTAAAAGACTGTTCCCATATTCAATCTGTTCTTTAACTGATTCATCATTCAGGAAATGTAAGGTAACATTCGCCAGAATGAGTCCTTTCGTATGCTGAGGATATTTTTTTGCATAATTGACGGCAATGATTCCCCCAAAGGAGTGGGCCAGCAGAAAGATTTTTTTCAAATGGAGATGTTGTCTCATTTCTTCTATATCCTGAACCATTTTATCGAGATGATAGTTTTCCGAAGTGCCGGATGCGCCGGAACCCCGCTGATCCATATAAACCATCTGCATGCTTTTTTCCAGATTATTCCCTCCCATCAGTTCAAAAGAGGGATAGCCCTGCCCGGGACCTCCGGGAACATAGAAACAGGCTTCTCCTTTTCCGGAGACTTTGTATTTGATCTTTACATGATCTGAAGTTTCATAAAAACCTTCAGAATGATGATTCTGAGCTGAAACGACAGCCAGAGATATGAACAAAAAGAGTAGGAGATAGATTGTTTTCATATTATTATAACAATTGTAAAGAGTTATTTATTACTAAAATACCAGATTATTTTCCTTTTGCTTACTCATAACAGTGCTGGTTACTGCTGCCAGTTTTCTTTCAGTGTTGGTGATTTTACAATGATAGACAGTGATGGTTTTACCAGATTATGTAGGTTTTGCATGAGCTGTAAATTTATCTTTCCAGGTTGGGCGGAAAAAGTTAATCTTAAAGTTCTATATTGGTAAAGCTTTTTTCTTCATTCATTAGTGTAAAGTGGGCTGTTCCGATGGCCATATCTGCCAGTTCACGTTAATTTGCTATGGATAGTTCCCTGTTGATTTCCCTATATTTCGGTATCTGTATTGATGAAGACTTTAGCTTCTCCCGAAGATATCTAGGTTATTTGAAATTCAAGTGTTTTTAAAAACTTATCTTCATGGAAATGTGATGGTTGTATAATAAAGTGTAAAACCACTGCACAAACAGTGGTTTTGTTTATTTATAGGCACGAGCGGATTCCGTATTATTTGCAGTCTTCACCCCAACAACGATTTTTTATTTTCATTAATTTTAAAATATGGACAGTAAGCTCTTCATCATAAACATATCTTCCTACGCCAACCCTGTAAACAATGCCGTTCTTGACTGTAAAAATTATATCCACTTTTTGACCATTAAGAAATATTGTAAGGTAACCATGGTTGTGACTAACTCTCACTTCTTCTCCTTCAGAAAATTGGTTAATTCTTTTACAGATAAATGCCAGATTGTTACTATCTTTTACTTTTAGATTTCTTATACCTCCATTGAATTCACTCCATCGGTTTTCTATTATTATAAACACCCCCTGCAAGAATGCAAGGGGTTTTATAATAAAAATAATAAAGCCACCACTCAATAGCGGTGGCTTTATTATTACTTCACCACACGATGCAATCGTGAGGCAACGAGGGGACATAATAATTATGGTTGCCTTCTACTTCAAATTTGTGAACTTCAAAAAGAAAGAAGCCGTCTCACTTCATTGAGTCGACTTCTTTTTATTTAATGTTGATTTTTTAGTTTATCAAAAATATTATCCCGAAGTTTTTCTACTGACTCTTTACGATTAGACCAAGCTTTAGAATTTAATAGATAATTATCAGCTTCAGTAATTTTTAATTTAAATTTCAAAACTAATAACATTGTTGATTGCATCATAGATAAATCATCTTCTAATTTCATTTTTAATATTAAATCTTCAATATTAGTGATTGTGTAATCTTTATATTTTTCCAATAACTCTGTATTATTCATATTTTATAATTTAAAAAGTTGATCGAATATATGACCAGGATTCTTTGCTGAACTGTTAGCTGCCCTCTCAAATTGAAGTCTTAAATGTGTAAATCCATTTTCCCCTTGCATAGTTTTGGAGTACTTTAAGACTTTGAATCATTTGCCTATTTCCAAATTGATTAGCCATTTCGTTTTTCCTCTAGGGTAAAAAGCCATTTCTAAAATTACTTTCTCAGAACATAATAATTATTGTTGCCTTCTATTTCAAAGTTATGGACTTTTATTTTTAAATAACAAAAGAGACTGATTGTTGGTCAATCTCTTTGTTTATTGCTTATTTAAATATTTCTATTTATAATTTCCTACTCGGATTTAAAAACCACCTTCCTTCTTTTTTATACAATAATACATTACAGATTAACATTTTAGAAAAAAAAGCAGGATAATAAGAATCTATTATTGCTAATAACTTTGATTTATTGGTCTTTTCAATACATATAAAATTAGTTTTAGGATGATGATTATTCTCTTTTTTATAATTAAATTTTTCATAATCATTACATAATCCTTCAAAATCTTTAGAGTAGACCTCGTCATAATTATCATCTATTATTGAAATAACCCTTTCAGTTGTAACTAATAAATATGAATTATTTAGGCTACAATCTAAAATAGGTAATTCATTTTTTTCTAATGAAACAAATTTGGATTCATAGCTATCATCTAATAATTGAGTATTTATTTGATCATTAAAAGTAAGCCAGTCTTCTGGTGCTTTATCTACACATTTAAGACTAATCTCGATCGCTTTGTCTTTAAATTCTTTTATATTCATAATTATTAATGTAAAACTTTTTCCCAAAAAACAGTATCACCCTCTCTACTAAAAAAATAACCATACTCTCTTGCCCAAAGGGAATTATGTTTGAGGTTTTGATTCATTACCATATTAAATTGTATTCTTACTTCACTCATACCATATTTTCTTGCCATGCTTTCAGCTCCTTCTGTTAATGCTTTAAATACTGCATTTTTTGGCGCGCTATTAGCCCTTACAATACCATTAACCTGTACTTCCATTATGTCACCAGTTAGCCACCCCATATTTACACTACCATCAAAAACCTGAGCATATTTTCCAACATAACCCAAAAGTTCATTTGTAAAATGGCAATCATTATGCACCAAAATCCCTTTCTCAGAAACATAATAATTATGGTTGCCTTCTACTTCAAAGTTATAGAATTTTACTTTCTGATTTAAAAAAACAAAATATTCCCTTACTGAAATAATAAGGGAATATTTATGATTATTTATTTTCTTTTTTAAATAAATGATATTCTCTAAAAAAAATATCAACAGAATTCATATTTTCATTCTGGCTTATCTTAAAAATATAATCAGCCCAAGTCAAGCCTAAATCAAAATTAAATTTTAATCTTAACCATTCGTGAAAATTAGTTTGAAAATCTATATCATTAAAATTCTGATCATAAATTTGTTGACAGGATAAATAGCCACCAATAAAAGAATCTAAAAGATAAATATCTTTTGTTTTTAAATACGTTAAAGGTCTATGCTCAATGTAAGGTAATATTTCATGTATAGTCATAAATCTAATTTTAAAAAGATTTTATAAATGGACCTTGTACTATCGGAGAGCCAACTTGTAAATCCATCATCCAATCTGTAAATTTAATTCCTTGTGGATATAAATTATCATAAACCATATTTCCTACTTTTACTCCAACATGATCTCCATTTGTACTAATATTCATATTAAATGCATCAGACCAAATATTTCTTGATGATTTTAAAGTAATCATTTCTCCTTTTATACCCTGTGAGGTCATTCGTTTTATTAATTCTGACGCAAAATCTTTACACCTATTAAGTTGCTTCAAAGAAGAAGGCATTGCGTCAATAATTGCACCAACACTACAATTATTATGCACCAAAATCCCTTTCTCAGAAACATAATAATTATGGTTGCCTTCTACTTCAAAGTTATAGACTTTTACTTTCTCATCCAAGAATTTAATAAATTCTACAGGTGAAGTTTTGCCATCTAAAAAATAAAAAAGAGTAGTTTTTTAACTACTCTTTTAATTTAAATTTTATGATTCCTTCAATGGAATATCATCGTAACTATAAACTTTAAGATTAAGAATATATTCTATAATTTTATCAACATCTGTTTCTGGACATTCTTTACCTTCATTCCATACAGGATTCTCAGGATAAAACCACATTTTACATTTATAATCTTTATCAAAAGTAACAACAAAATTAAATTTAATTTTATTTTCTTTTATACTTATATCACTTATATCACAACGTATACATAAATTTTCTTTTGAATAATTTGGATAGTTTCCTCCAAATCCAAAAGAAATATTTCTCGTGTCTATTTTTGTTTCTTTCAATTTATAAATAAAATAATGATATGTTTCATACCGTATATCATTAACTACTTTAGAAAGATATTTCATATAATTTAATGCATCTGAAATCGTATTGAATTTTTCAAGTGAATTTTTCTTATTAATAAAGCGTAATTTATTGAAGACCCCCATTTCTTCAGCATCATAAAAAACTAAAATTGAATCCTTATTTCCATGAACAATAACATCGTAATAAATAAATTTTATACTTTCAGAATTTTGATAAAAATTTATATATTCAAAATCTGATATATTAAAAATTGCATTTTTAAGTCTTTCTATCATTTTTATTTTATTTTATTTATAATAAGTTTTCCATTTTGAAATATTTGGAAACCTCCGTCTGGATAAACGTAAGTTGCATTACCAGCACCTCTTTGCTGTATTCTTAATATACCTTTAGCTTCAGGAAATACATTTCCCATATCATCAGCAACCAATTTTATAATTCTATCATCAGTTCTTGTTTTATCTAAAGCTTTAAATATACTTTCTAAATGTTTAATAGTTGCTTCTTGAGAAGTAAGAGACTTTATTTCAATATTTGCAGCATACTCCATAAACATTCCTAATCTTTCGGTCCAACAGGTATTATGCACCAAAATCTCTTTCTCAGAAACATAATAATTATGATTGTCTTCTACTTCAAAGTTATAGACTTTTACTTTCTCATCCAAGAAATTAATTGCTTCTACGAAAGAAGTTTTCCCATCTAAAGTAGTAAGGACAATTCCTTTTACAAGGTCTTTAGCTTCTACCCAGTTTCCGTTTACATAGAAAGGGTGTTCCGGTGTACAGGTAATTTCTACCCCGTTTAAGGAGATCTTTACTAATGAAGAAGAAGTGTTATGGGATAGTGCTACTACTTTTTTCAGTTCTTTTTTTCCGGTCTTTTCATTATAGCTCCATACAATGTCCCCCTCTTTAATGTCCTCAATCTTTTTACTTCCTTTATCTACCGCTACTAATGTACCTTCTGTAAAGCAAATCTTAATAAGACCATTGGTAAGCCTTGCTGCAGGACGACAAATAAGCCTGCTCATTCCGGCTGCTTTCCATCCAGCAGCTAAAAGCTCTCCACCAACCAAAGAAGCAGGTAATTCTAAAAACAGGAAGTTTTCAGCGGCAGATACGGACTGGCCTACTTTGGTATTTTCTATGGCATCATACAGTAAAGACCTGCTTTGGCTTAGGTTCCATGCCAATCTTGCATTGTCTGCTTTAACTTCCATCATGAAGCTATTGTATGAACCTTCTGCAAAGCCTTTACCCTTCCTTCCGGTAATAATAACTTCCGGAATATGGATTAGCATTTCACCACCGCCGCCTTCACCACCATGAGAAAGACCAACACTCTGCATAAGCATACGTGTGTAGTCTATTCCCCAGGTAATCCTGTTTCCATCATAGTCCATAGAGCCTCCCTGATCATTGGTAAAACCCATCCCTGTATTGTACCATGTTGTGCCTGAAGGAGCAGACAGCATTCCTTTAATAAAAGACTCCGTAATCCTTCCATCCGGGTCTATAAACATTATCGGGTTGTTGTTTCCATAATGATAGGGTGTAAAACTTCTGGATGCTTCAGCCAATGGGTCAGTAACTCCCCATCTTCCTAAATCCGGCATGTACATTCTTGCTCCATAATCAAACATCCCTGTTTCCTGAAGCTCTTTTCCATTATATTTTAAAACTAGAGTATTGTAAATCAATACTCTAGTTTGTTTCTAGTGTTTTTAGAGCATTACCAGAATTTATGATGGAATTTCTAAAATGATATTTTAATGTTTTACTATTTTTTTGTATTAACAGCAAATGAAGAATCGCCAATTATTTTAAAACTTAGCTCTTCTTTTAAACTGCCATCAATGGTATAAGTACTATGTTGACCAAATTTGAGTAAGCTTTTAGCAATTTTTTTTGGGTCAATATTTTTAGTATACCTATATGGTCCCTTATATGCATATTTTCCGTTATCATAAGTAAGTATTTGTGTTCCGTAGAAATATTTACCCCTAGAACTATCTATTACTGTATAATGATTATCAAAATCATAGAAATATATGGTGTCGATAAATTGATCTTGCTTGAAATTTAATTTCATCATTAATTTTCCATCTTTGGAATAATCATAAATAGTTGTAATATCACCCTTAGTTTTGTAAATATATTTTAACTTATTTTCAGGACCAAAAACTTTCTTAGTTTGTTCTTTCTCATTACAGCTTAAAAATACCATTAAGCATATTATTCCTATTTTTTTCATTTTCTTAACATTTGATGTAGTAAACTGTCAGCCGCAGAGCTAACTTTCGTGTTATAATAATTGTCATCACTATTAATTCTATTAATTAAAGAATCGTATTGCTTTCCTGACATATTATTTTGATTAATAATTATAGTTTTAATACCAAAACCAACAACATTATTGTTATTTCCTTTATATGATATTATACCAACAGATTGGACACCATAATAGCTCAAAGTGTCTGATTCTACAGTGGAATCATATCCTTCTGGCGGATAGAAACCATTACCTCGTGGGAGAGAGCTAAGTGACATCATATCAATAGCAGTCTGAAAATGATCAGGTCTTAAATTTACTATTTTAACAGCTCTCATTGTGCCATTTAATATATATTCGAACATATTATTGGCTTCAATATTATCTCCTGGCCTTAGCTTATTAAGAGTTTCTTTATCTGGATCATTTGTTCCTCCAGACAAGCTAAAGAATGTTTCATGTGTAGGACGAATATAACGGTCTAGAAAATTTGCAGTGCCCTTCGAAAAGTCTTCTATAGCACCGTAAGGTGTTGTTGTTTCAACTATTCCTATTTCTATTTTATTTTTAATACCTCCAAACAGCCTTTTAATAAAATTTGTTGCTCTTTTTATAAAATTAGGTTTACTTTTCGATGGACCAGGACCTTGTGCAGGTCCACTGCCACCACCTTCACCATCTTTACCCAAAGCTTCAGTTCTTATCATCATTCCCCCTTCATTACGATAAAACAGAGGCATATTTCTTTCATCTGAACTTAATCCGGTTCTGTACATAAAATCTGCTACTGCACTTCCTGTACTATATCCTCCCTGTAGGTTATCTACCGTAAGTCTTCCATCCGGATCTATAAACCTTATAGGATTGTTATTTCCGTAATGGTATGGGGTAAATCTTCTGGATGCTTCTGCCAATGGATCTATAACACCCCATCTACCTAAATCCGGCATGTACATTCTTGCTCCATAATCAAACATGCCCGTCTCCTGAAGCTCTTTTCCATTATACTTATAAGAATAATAACTTCCAAAACCAGATGTGCTAAACATTCCTGAAATATGGTTTAATCCAAACGGATAATAATTGTTGGTATCTGTAACTTCAAGAGCTCCTTCGCTGTTTTTTGCAAAACTTATCCTGGTATTTCCAAGATGGTCTATGTACTGGTAAATATAACGGTTTTCTGTGAAACTGTAAAAGCCTTCAGATGTAGCCACAAAATCAAGGTTCCATTGTGAAGGAATCTCTTTTAAAGGATCAGAAATTCCTTTGTATGCCTGCTGCTCATATGCATTTTCTGTTCTACAGGTTAGGCAGATACTACTGCCTTCTTTAAAGCTATATTGAAATCCATCCAGGTAATCTGTAATCTGAGTAGTGGTACTTGCTCCTCTTCCGGATGTTGTGCTTGTGTAGGTTTTTCTAAGTTTGGTTCCATCAGCACGATACAGATGATTAAGCGTGTTATAAATAGGATTACCAAATGTAGTTTGGATAATATCAAAAGTATCAGGCAGATTGAGAAAATTATAATTGATCGATTGTATTCCCTTATCCAGCATATCTTTCATATTGCCATTCAGATCATAAGTAATGGGATTGTTTCCTCCTTCATAACCTGTGTCATTCAATGAGCTTTCTATGACTTTATCCAAGCGGTTTCCTGTATACTGATAGGTAAGATCATCCACAAGGGTAGAAGTGGTTCCCGATACAGGAAAAGCATTTCTTCTCAGAGTGGCGATATTTCCGTTGAGGTCATAGGTCAGATTCTCGTTATAATTGTTGTTATAAGGATTGGTAGCATTCGGTTCTGTATAGATGGCATCTTTCAGTCTGTTAAGAGGATCATAGGAATAAGAATATCTTTTCAACACATTTTCAGATGAATTCTTCCAGTCTATTTCTGCTACATTTCCATTAAATTTTCCGGAAGCAATGTTGGTATAAACAGGATTCTGGTATTTTATTTCATAGCCAAAAAGTTTACCGTTCAGGTTTGCCGGATCGTTGATTTTAGTAAGCCATCCTCTGATGTTATAAGTGTAATCAACAGTCTGAAGGGGAGAAGCCGCAGAAGTTCCGCCTACTTTTTTAGATTGAAGCTGGGAAAGCTCATTATACTTATTCTGGGTCAGGATCTCAGGAGTATTGCTGTCTACCTGATGGGTATGGGTAAGCAGCCTGTTTTGGTTATCATAGGTGAAAACTTCTGTAATCACTCTCTCTGTATCGGTATTGAGTCTTTTGTGATAAGTTTTTACCTGAAGTGGTACTCCCGAAAAATCAAGTTCAGATTCTGCTTTGGTATAACCTCCTAAATGATTGATAGAATATCCACCGACGGGTCTTCCTTTTGTATCATAATAATTATAATTTTTGGTCCAGTTGTCATCCTCTATATTTTTTACCAGGCTCATGACAGGCATTGTTTTCGTATTTACATTTCCGGAAAGATCATCTTTTAAAACAGGTTTTCCGAAAATTGCTGATGGAAATGCAGGATTAAAACTGTATTGCGGATAGGTGTCATAGTAATGAATACTTAAGACCTGGGTAACACCGGTAGAAGTCGAAACGTTAGTATAATATACAGGCATGCCGTTTATGGTCAGTCCCGCTGCTGCAGTTCTGGTTTCATATAAATTAGCATTGGTATTGGCACTGTTTTGCATTGATGCTCTGCTAGAAGCATTATTAGTGATTCCTGTGTACACAACTCTTCCCAATTGGTCATATTTGGTAAAAAGCCATTGTCCTTTTTCTTTAAGGACCGTATCCTGGGTCAGAATAAGCCGATCAGCTTTATTATACACCATGTATTCCCATCCTTTTCCGGGAACTTTCTTTTCAGCCAGTCTGCCCCTATTATCATATTTATACTGATAGCAGAGATCATTCAGAATCTGCTGGGTGATGATATTGTTGCTGGAGGTAATCTGAGCGTCTGCTTTTGGAGAAATAACGTAGACAAGATGGCCATAATCGTTGTAAAGATAATAGGTATCTGCATTTTCAGTAGCGGTAATGACTTTTCTTACCAGAATGGTTTGTCCCAATCCATTGGTAAATTCAATGGTTTTATTACCGTCTTCATCAGTTCCCAAGGTTTTTACCAATACTTTTTCATTGTAAAAAGAAACGGTAGGAACAGAAGAAACTGCAATCGTGCTGACCCATGAATTGGTAAACGAGAACTTCTTTACCTTATCTGAGCTTTTGTTGATTTCATAGCCTGCTTTTACGGTATGTCCGGAGTTCATTGCCCATTCACTTCCTGGGCTTGCAGTTTCCAGGACTCTTGCCAAAGGAGATGCTTCCAGTTTCTGTTCGGAATAGGCGTTAGGTACTCCGTAATAAGCATTGGCTGTGGCTTCAGAAACATTCTGTATTCCAAGGTTGGTGGTAACCATAGGAACCGGTAAAATGCTTCTGGTTTGTCGTCCTAACTGATCGTAAGTAATAGGTACTACAAGATCCTGTCCCAGTGGGGTAGATTTTACCTGAATGGCCTGCTTAGGTCTCCCCAAGCCGTCATAATATTGTATGGTTTCTGATTTTTTACTTCCATCTTCAGAAAGTCTTTCTTTGCTGTAGACGTAGTTCTCTGTCGTGGTCTGTGCAAAAGCAGACAGAGAAAGAGTCAAAGCCAGCGCTGAAAAATATTTTTTCAACTTCAGCCTTCCTTTATGAATTATACTTGTATTGTTTTTCATCGTTTAGTTTTTTCTATTGTATTGATATTCTTTCACCGGAATTCCTTCACTATTGATGACTTTCTGAAGTCTACCAAAAGAGTCATATTCATATTTTGCCATCATTCCGGCTGGAGAAATAATAGTAGTCATTCCAATCATTGGATTATAGGTATAGACTGTAATCACGAAATTTTTAAGAGCAGTATCTTTTCTGAAGGTATTCAAAGCATTGATAAGTGTTGTTTCCTTTGTTGCTTCATTGGCTGGAACAGCATCTGCGTCTTCGTTAGAGGCATTAACAATGGATGTAACAAGTGCTGCCGGAATATCCGATAGTTTTGCACCTTCTATCTTAGCAATCGGCATGGTTTTATTATATCCCCAGATGATGGTAGCCGGAATTCCTCCTGTGGAAGCATCTGCCGTATTTGGAAATGCTCTGTACTGAACAAGATTTCCTTTGTCATCATAAATATCATTCACTGCATTTTTAAAGGACTGGGTAAGATCATCAGGCAAAAATCCTATGACGGAAGTTGGGTATAGATGAGTGGTATCATCATATCGGGTTTCTGTTTTAGAAAGGGTAGCTCCATTTTTTTTGGATTCAGTAGTAATAACTCTATCTCTGATTCCCGCACCAAATAAGCGCATAGCAGCTGGATTAGGATATGTATAATTTTCTTCCAGAATATCTCCTTCAGAAGTAATGGTCTTTTTGCCTGTAATATTAAGATCTGTGGTTTCTCGTGTGGATTCTATGGTTGAAGAAATAGCATCCTGCCCTACAAAAGAAGCAGTGGTATTCGTCTGCTTCGTCACAATAGAGTTTTTTACCTGAACGCCTGAATCAAAATTATCATCAAGAGAATATGAGAATCCTGTTGGAGTTAATTCATAGATGTTTTCTTCTTTTGCTACCATAGTATTGCTGGCATCAAAGACTTCTTTTTTATCCAGAAAACCATTGACAAGGATATTGTAATGAGAAACCGGATTTGTTAATCCTCCTTCCGGGGATTGATTTTCAAGGCGATCTTTCAAAGTTCCAAAATAATATTTTGCATATCCTTTATTCTGACCAATAGTTTCTTTCACATTTTTATAAACAACAGGTGCGTCCTTGAGTGGGCCCAAATAGCCACTTGTTTTACTATTATCATCAAACTGCTGATAAGAATAATAACGGGTTTCTGAATCTACAGGAATTCCATTTTCAAGAAATTCTATTTTTTTGATTCTGACTCCATTTCCGGTGGTATAGTTGGGAAGCGGAATTGATTTGTATCTGATTCTTTTGATAGTAACAGTGCCTCCGCCACCTGTTCCCAATACTTTGAAAGTATTGGCTCCCGGCATAAATTTTTTATTACCATCATTTCCTAGTACTGATGAGGTTAGCTCGATATCAACATAAGGAGTTAAGCCTGGATCCCATACTGGAGAATCGGTATAGTAAGCGGTGACGTCTACACAATACATAAGATAGCTTCCTCCCTCGGAGTCATCCGGATTTGCCGGAATATTAAAAGTATAAGTATTTGTAAAATGGGTATCAAAATTAAAAATACCTACAGTTTCCAGAACTTGTGCATCCTGATCCACGAATTCGTAAGGACGTATATACGCATCACCAGAAATAGTCCATGGATCTAATATATTGGTCTTTTTGAATTCGTACTGATTGGGTTCAAATTCGTACCGAGTCTGCCCACCTGTTGGATATTTTATAGTGCTTAGAAGTCCAATGTTTAAAAACTTTGGACCGTCTGGTCCATTAAGGCAATGACACTTAAACTCAGTCCAGTTGCTTCCTGTAAAAGGACTTTTATTATATTCAAAACTTGTTTTTTCAAATTGTGCAGAGGTTCCGTATTTCTGAATTGAACGAAGCATTCTTCTGTCATAGAAACCATCAGGTACTGCTTCTGCTGTACATGAAGATAGTAAAGGTTCAGTATAGGTAAATCCGCTATCGTCACTTTGCAGGGTATATTTCTGAATCACTTTTCCGGCTTTGTTTTTCAAGGCTACAGTGTGCAACTGATAAGGATCGGCCAGCTTTTTTCTGAGAGCTTCATTAAAATTATAGCTGAATTCAATGGAACCAAAGTCCGGTGAAGTCACTTTGTTGATTTTCAGACTTTTCATAGTGAGAGTTTGATCATTAGGCACATAACTATCTTCAATGTAGGTGAAAAGTAGGGGCTCATTCTGATAAACATCCTTTATTTTAGTAAGATAATAAGCTGAAATGTATGCCGTAGAATTATTACTTTTTCTAGAAATATTCTGATCTTTTTTATCAAAAAAATAGGTATTTCCTGATGGATCAACAACATTAAAAGTATCTTCCGTCTGATTATAGGTAATATTCAGATTGGTATGAGTGATTTTTGTGATTTTTTTTTGTCCTGTGGAATTGGTTTTTAGTAAAAATTTACCATTGAATCCCAAAAAAGAATAATAATAAATATCAGTCGGTATGCTGTTGTATTGGTTTACGGCTCTATAAATTAAACAACTTGTTCCATATAAAGACCATCCCAGGCCTACATCCGATGCCTTGCTTGTTTTACCTGCATTGCCGGGGTGGTAAGATATTCCTACATTGATTCCTATTCCCGGGTTATGGGTAGCCAGTGCAAAGAAAGGAATATTAATGTCCGGAACCCCTGTGGATAATGATATAGGAGCATTGATGAAACTAGACACTGATGCTGCAGAAGGTGCCGAGGTGAAGCTTTCACCCGATGCACCTTGTGAGAATAATAATCCTGAACATAATGTAAGCAGGAATACTATGATCTTATGTTTTTTTCTCATGATGTTATTTTTTGATTAATTTGGCATTCGCCGTTTTATTGGTATCAGTTTTTATAGTGATCAGGTAAGTGCCCTGAACCAAAGCCTGGGTATTAATCTTAGTCACTCTATTTTTGGTTTTAATACTCTGAAGCTGTCTTCCAGACATATCATACAGTAGAATATCAGCATCTTTAAAACCCTGTCCTGAGCCTGTCGAAGGATTAAAGCCGATTTCTACATAAGCATAATCTGAAACAGGATTTGGATAGATCTTGATGTCGTATTTTTCAATGAGCTGATCAACCTGCTTGTCTCCCAGCTTTACAATCTTCCAGTTTTCTTTACCCAATTCTTCCGCACTGGTTCCGGCAAGAATAATGGAACCATCTCTATTGAGTTTTAAGTCAGAAAGTCTCTCTTCTTTTTGTCTGGATTCTCCTTTGACGTGTTTTCTCCATTGTTCATTGCCGTTCTGATCCAGATAAAGCATCCAGAACGTTTCATCATCGGTTTGTATTCTTCCTTCAGCCTGAGTGTAACCTCCTAATAGAATTCCTTTGGATGATTTGTCATCTGCTGCGTGAATCACACTCATTCCCATCAGAATATCTCTGTTCTTGAAATTGTAGGATTTCTGCCACTGTTCATCACCTCTTTCATTTAAAGAAATCAGCCAAAGGTCTGTCCCTTCTTCAATGCCTACGATTTTATTTCCTGATCTTTCTGATCTGGATTCTCCACCAATGACAAAACCAGTGGAAGTTAAGGCCAGCGTTCTTATATGATCATCACCTTTTCCTCCGAAATTCTTTTCCCATTCTACCTTTCCGTTCTTGTCTAGCTTGACGATCCAGTAGTCTCCCTCACCGAAATTGTCGCTTTGTTTTTGTACAGTTGCCAGATGTCGGGTGTCAGATGTATTTTGAGGACTTTGTACATTATACATTTTACTTTGTCCAGCTGAACTCCTCGAATAAATTCCTAACAATGCTCCGCCGTCTCTCGTTGGAATCATCTTCTCTACTTCATCTAAGCCTTTTCCACCTAAGATTAATTGTGAAAGTTCTTTTCCGTCTTTATCCAATTTTGTGATCAAAACGTCTTTGGAACCGTAACCTTTTGAGGAATTTTGTACATTTCCGGCCACAAAGAATCCTAAGTCGGTAGTTTGGATAACAGCTCTTGCTTCTTCATCAGAAGAACTTCCTAAAGTTTTCTGCCATAATTCATCACCAAATTCATTGATTCTGATCAACCAGATATCTGATCCTCCTTTAGAATCTTCTTTTTTATCCAGTCCTTTTCCTGAATAGGACGTTCCAGCTAATAGAAATCCACCGTCCTGCGTAGTAACTGTTGCTGATAAATAATCATGGTTAGAGCCTGAAAAGTATTTTTCCCAGACTTCATTTCCCTGCTGGTTTAGTTTTACCAAATGGAAATCATATCCGTTATTTTGTTTACTTCCAGCATCCAGCTTTCCACTTCCTGACTGTATAGAACTTCCTGTGATAAGATACTGCTGATCAATGGTTGTAGTAACCTGGCTTAGAAAATCCTGGGTAGAGGATTTGATGTCTTTCTGCCACACTACTTCCTGGGCAGAGATCCCCAAGACCGTGCATAAGATGAATGCACCAAGATAGATTTTTTTCATTCCCGTGTTGTTTTTTTGAGTTAGTAATTAGTTATAAAAAACTTCGCGAATTTAACATTTTTTAAGACGTAAAAAATACTTTCATGTGGTATGCTGTAAATCATACTATTTATCGTTAAGTTCCTATTGTATATTTATGAATTTGTTTTAGTCTGATGTAAAATTATCTACTTGTGGCGACAAAATAGGTCGTGTTATTTTTATGATTATTTATCATTAAAAAAGACACCTGATTAGATGTCTTTTTTTTACTTTTTATATTGAACGTTTTTAATGTTCGGCAATCTTTTCAAATAGTTTTGGATAATTTGTAACTATTCCGCTTTCATCCACAGAAATTTCAGCTTTAAAATCATTTTCAATATTTTCATACAGATATTTATGGGATGCTGTCCTTGTATATTCTTGTTGAACAGGCCTGATTTGCTGATTTAATATATCAATATAAAGAACATCAATTTTTTGAGAAATACTTTCCTGAAGTTTTAAATTGTTGATGGGTAGGGTATTGGTAAATGGAGTGAGGGAAATATCTATAAACTCACAACCATTGAGTTCAGGGCTTATGGTATTGTTGATTTCCCATTGATCCTGGATTCTTTTTCCTGCAAGTTTGCTTTTAATAGTATTGATCTCGGATTCGATCAAAAAATCCTGAACAATCCAGTTTTTATCAATGAGAATGCTGTAGTTTACAGCAAAGATTTTATCTTCATAGCAACCAATGATTTTTGATTCTGCAGTATAGCTTTTATCATCAGATAGTAAATTAAAATATTCAAGAGATTGGTAAAGAATTCCCTGCCAGATTAGTGTTTTCATATATATAGTTTTGGATGTAATGTATTAACGGGTAATTCTTCGTTTCCGGATTCTGCTTAATGTTTCTCTTGCTACTCCAAGAAATGAAGCCAACTGAGTGAGCGAGATACGTTGCAGCATTTCCGGATGCTTGGATTCAATATACTCCAGTCTTTGTTTTGCCGTATAAAGTTTGAACAGATTTGAAAATTCTTCTTGTCTGGATGCAAACTGGCGAATACAATGGCGTCCCAAAGTTTCAATTTCCGGTGCATTTCTGGCTGCTTCAAATAGTTTTGTTTTATCAAAAATAACAACATGCAGATCTTCACAAGCGATGATATTAAATTCAGACTTTTGACCACTCCCAAAACTGCTGATATTGGTAGCGATTTCATTTTCAAAGAAAAATCCGGTGTTTTTAATATCTCCGTCTATTTCATAATAGCTTTTGCAAAACCCATTATCGATATAAAATAAAGTGTTGCAGACTTCATCTTCCTGTAACATCAGTTCATTTTTCCTGTAATTCCTTTCCGATAGAGCAGGTTGAAGTATTTCCCAGCTTTTGTCCGAAAATGGAGTGAGTAATCTGATATATTTCAGAAGATTTTCCATGATATTGAGAAATTCTGTTTTTTGCGAAATTAATGAAATTGCCGGAGATTATACCTTAGCAACAGGTCATAAAAAAGAGCGGTAAAAACCGCCCTCAACAAAATTTTATCTAACAAGAATATTTTACATATAAACGCATCCGCATCCTGTTTCCCATTCCTGGCAAAGACGCATTGGTTCATTACATCCAGGGTTGCCACCGCCGCCGCCGGAAACTCTGTAGCAGGTTCCATCACTGCAATAGTAAGAGCCTATTGTTGGTGGGCAATTGCCATCCATATCACATAATGCATAAGGAGTGTCACCACCACTGATCATCACAAGCTGATTTCTCTTTAATTTTTTTAAATTTTTCATAGTAATCATGTTTTAATTTGTTGATAACTAATGTATAAAATTTTTAACACACCGGCAAGTGTTTTAATTAATAAGGATGTAGATTTTAAGATAGTATTTATTTTATCATAGATTTAATCAAGGTCTAAGGTCATAAAAAGAGCAATTTCTTCTGCATTTTCATACAGTCTTGTGTTCAGTCCGGTAATATTGAATCCCATTCTTCTGTAAAACTGGATGGCTGGATAATTTGTGTTTTGTGTTTCCAGTTCAATCACCCTGCAGTTTAGTTTCCTTGCCTGTTTAAGAGCACTTTTAATCAGCATAATGCCAATTCCCTGTCGTCTGTGTTTTTCATCAATCAGGATGTTTTCAATATAAAAGCTGTTGTTCCATGTTCTGTGTTCACAGATGATCCAGCCTGTAAGTTGTTCATCTGCAAAAGCACCAAAAGAATTTCCTTGTTCGATAAAGGCATTGAGTTCTTCCAGATCTTCAGAAGTTGTTTCCCATATTTTGTTGTAAGGGAAAGATTTTTCTTTTAAGTTAAACTCAAAAGAACCTCCAAATTCAATCGAAGAAACAGAATATATTATTTCCGTTGTATAGCCATTATGCTCCCAGTGTAAGCTTGGGTTGGATTCTAATTTTTGTAATTTTTTTATTTCCACATCAGATATTTTAAGCTTATTGAATTTCAGTACAGATTTCTATCAGATAATTATCAAGATCTTTGATGTAAGCTGTTTTTTGCCCCCAGGGTTTTACCGCAATATCTTCATAAAGAACAGCCCCGTTTTTTATTGCTTTTTCTACTAAGGCTTCTACATTATCTGTGGTAAAACCCAGTTCTATTCCGAAAGGTTTATCTTCCGTTTTTGAAGTTAAAAAACCTTTTTTAATATTTGAACCTGCAAGGTTAACAGAGGCAAATGATAGCGTAGTTTCTCCGGTCAGGAGTTCTCCATAATCTTTTTCCGGGGTGATAAATTTTATTTCAGAACCAAAAGTATTTTTATAAAAATTAATAGATTGTTCTACATTTTCCACGTACAGAATGACATATTTGAATTTAATCATAATATTGAATTAAAATGGTTTTATTTTTTGTGTATAATATATTTTTCATCCACCATAAGTATGGTATGAGGGCCATGTAAAGGATATTCTTTGAAGCTTCCGAAATGACCGAAATGAAGAGGGTATTTCTGGGCAAGCTGCCGAACTTTGCTTCCAAAGGAATTGATATCCACCTTTTGGATATTCTCTTTTTTCTGCCTGCCATTGCTGAAAAAAAGCATCAAATTACAATGATCATTAAAATTGAAATCATTATAGTAGAAGACATTGAGATTTTCTTCCTGGCAAATCTGCACTAAGTCATTAATAAGATTTTGTTTATGCTGTGCAGGAAGGTTGCAGTCAATTCTGACCATATAATTTTCAGCATTACTTTTTTTTAAATCTGAACCCACCATCTGAATAAACCGGTGTTCAATATTTTTGAAAGCTTCTCTTTTCGGAGGATAGCTTTTACTGGATTGAATAGTAAAGGGAATGCCTGAATTTAGTAATAGAGCATTTTCACAAATCAATAATTTTTCAATTTCTGTTACAAACTGAAAATGAAAGTCAAAAAGCTGATAATCTCCAATAGTAATGATCAGTTGATTTTCATTGATGTTTACCTGTAAATGTGTCTGTCTGAAGTTTGCTTTCAGTTTTTCCAACTTTATGAGGAAATCATTTGTGTTTTCAACCTGAACTTTCGCTGCCAATTCAGCAGGAGTATCGGCATGTCCACCAAATCCCGGATAAAATTTGAAAAACGTAAAGTCATATAGATGATCCGGAAATTTGAAATACCAGTATACGCCTAAAATCATTGGTCTTAAATTATTTTAAATATTGAAAAACTGAATAAATCTTGATAATCTTGATTGAAATTTAGGTTTTTCATAATCTTTGTCGGGATTGTAGATTTTAATTTCTACTTTTTTTCTGTCTTTGATTACAAGTCCGGAGTGATTTTCAAGATTTGAATTAATTTGTTCCAATAGCCCTAATTGAAACATCACATCTAATATTCTTTTTCCATCCGCAAAATCTTCATAAATAGTGACGGGAAGAGGTTTGTATTCAGGTGTAGATTTAATATAAAGAGAAAAAAAATAAGGATCAAGGTCTCCGAATTCCATCCCAAACATAAATGGAACTTCAATTTCCTGTTTTGTGATTATATTTTGAAAATAACAATGATAACCATGAAGGAAATATTTCCATTTTCCTACTTTACCACCCTGAGTTCTTCTACCTTTTAAATAATTAAAAGCCAGAAATGGAAAATCTTTGTTTAGTTTTATTTTCTTCTTCTCAAAAAATAAACTGACTAGTTCTTCTCCAAGTTTTCTATAGTCTTTTGCACATTGTACAAAAAATAATTGGTTGGCAATTATTTCTTCTTTTGTAATAAGTTTATTTATTTCAATTTTAGGTTCCATTGAATGAATACCAATTTGAAAATGAGGCAGGTTTTTCTTTAATTGTTTACCATAATCCTCTCTCAGGTAGCCGATGGAATGACCAAAAATTATTTTAATTCTTTTTTGACGGGGAATATTTCTGAGGTAATCAATGCAAGGAAGTTCTTGTATTGATTTTGCAGTTATTACATGAGTAGTCCTTTCCAAAGCATTAATAGATAATTAGTTCAAATTTAAATAAAATTTCACACTCCAAAACTTTCAAAACCCTTAAATTTGTTGGCAATAAAAATTTACTTGGATGCTTAGGAACATTTCAATTGCGGCAGCTACTTTTTTGTCCGTAGTTACAATCAATGCGCAGAAGAACAGAAATACTCAACTGGAAAGACCCAAATTAGTCGTTGGTCTGGTCGTAGACCAGATGCGTTGGGACTACTTATACCGTTTTTATGGTAAGTATGGAAATGATGGTTTTAAGAGACTTTTGAATACAGGATACTCTTTGAATAACGTACACATTCCTTATGTGCCTACCATTACAGCTTTGGGACACACTTGTATCTATACAGGATCTGTACCGGCAATTCATGGGATTGCAGGAAACGACTGGACAGATAAAGAGACCGGAAAAGGGGTTTACTGTACTGCAGATGAGAGCGTTCAGCCAGTAGGAACAACCAATACAAAAATCGGAAGCCACTCACCAAAAAATCTTTGGTCTACTACAGTAACTGACGAATTGAGACTGGCGACCAACTTCCAGGGAAAAGTAGTGGGTGTTTCTTTGAAAGACCGTGCTTCTATTCTTCCTGCAGGGCACACTCCAAACGGAGCTTTCTGGTTTGATGACAGCACAGGAAATTTCATTACCAGCACATGGTATATGAATGACCTGCCTCAATGGGTAAAATCATTCAATGCTCAGAATCTTCCTGAAAAATTAGTAGCAAACGGTTGGAATACCTTACTTCCGATCAACCAATATACAGAAAGTGCACCGGACAATTCTTCATGGGAAGGGCTGCTGGGAAGCGCAAAAACACCTACATTCCCTTACAGCAACTTAGCAAAGGATTATCAGACTAAAAAAGATAATATCCGTTATACTCCTTTCGGAAACACATTGACATTGAAGTTGGCAGAAGCTTCTGTAGAGGGTGAAAAACTGGGTGGAGATAATATTACAGACTTTTTAGCTATCAACCTTGCTTCTACAGATTATGCGGGACATAAATTCGGACCAAATTCTATTGAAGTAGAAGATGTTTATATCAGATTAGACCAGGATTTAGCTGAATTCTTCAATTATTTAGATTCAAAAGTAGGAAAAGGAGAATATACTGTTTTCCTTTCTGCAGACCATGGTGGAGCGCATTCTGTAGGATTTCTTAAAGAACATAAAATTCCGACAGGTTTCTTCGGAGAAGATGCTGAAAAAAATCTGAACCAAAAGCTAAAAGATAAATTCGGAGCAGATAAACTGATCAATGCGATTGATAACTATCAGATTTATTTTGACAGAAAAGTATTGGCAGACAGCAAACTTGAATTGGATGATGTAAGAAACTTTGCAGTAAAAGAAATTGAGAAAGATCCTACTGTTTTATATGCTGTTTCTGTAGATAAAGTTCAGGAGTCAAGCATTCCGGAGCCCATCAAACAAAGAATTATTAACGGAATCAACAGACAGAGAAGCGGAGATATTCAGTTGATTTCTCATGATTCTATGCTTCCTCCATATTCTAAAACAGGAACTACACACAGTGTATGGAACTCTTATGATTCACATATTCCATTGATCTTTATGGGATGGGGAGTGAAGCAGGGAGAAAGCAATAAAGAATATCACATGACTGATATTGCTCCTACGGTATCTTCTTTACTGAAAATTCAGTTCCCAAGTGGAAATGTAGGAAATCCAATTACAGAAGTTATCGGTAGATAAGCTGAAATTATACATTATAAAAAAGCATTCCAGTTTGGAATGCTTTTTTGTTTTCATAGCTTATGATGTTCTTATCATTTGCTGTATCTCTTTATGAAAATTCTTATTCTGTTTTCTGATTTTTATAATAGAATATAAAAGGATAACTATAAAAATACATCCCAGCAGTACAGAGCCAATTTTAATATAATGATAATAGGATTTCAGTTTTTCACTTTTTAAAGAGGTTTCCTTATTATGATTGTCAATGACCTGGTTAATGGATTTCAGTTCATTTTGTTTTCTTTTAAAGCGCATTTCCAGGTATTTTTTATTATACTGCTGGTAAAGATTCTGTTGTCCCATGGCAAGATGATTTTCTGCCAATTCCTTGTAGATTCCTTCATTCAGGGTGATATCTCCTATATTTTTACAAAGATTTTCTGCTTTTAACAAAAGGTTTATAGCAGGTTGATTTTCATGTTTTTTCTTGTGTATTTCGGCAATTCCTTTTAAGGCAAAAGCTTCCAGACTTTTAGAGTAATTCTTCCGGGCATAGTTTAAAGATTCCACAAAAGCTTCCTGTGCTTTATCAATTTGATTGAGATTAAGATAACAATACCCGATATTGTATAAGACCACACTCATGTTGGAATTGGTAGTTTTCTTTATAGGTACTTTTTCAAAATTCTGGATTGAAATTAAAAACTTTTCCAATGCAATTTCTGAGTTGGACTGGCTCTTGTAAATCATTCCTCTTATGGCATAGCTTGTAGCGGTTTCAACATATTTCAAGGGATTTTTGTCCGGGATTTTAGCAATATATTGGTCCGCTTCATTCAGCGTTTCAAGGCTCTTGCTGAAAAGTTCCATCTGCTGATATTGTATTGCGACAGAGATAAGAACTTCTGCATGACTCCAGGGATCATTGGTTTTCTGGGAAAGTTCCTTTGCCTTCATAATATATCTTAATGATTCCTCAAAGTTTCTTTTGGCAATATGAGCTGTGGAAAGAAGCTTATAAAGTTGGATAGAAGTTTTGACATCATGAGATTTCTTTAACAGCCGTTCCCCAATTTTAATTGTATTATCAGGATTGTCATAAATTTCAAGCCTGGCTTTTTTTATTAAGACACTATCCGGTGTCTTTTGAGCCTTTGTGAAAATACAAAAGGATACCAGGAGCAGTGGCCATATTTTTAAAAGTGATTTCATACGGTTTTGGTTTTACTGATTTCCTGAATATAGGCATTGGGAGACATTCCGGTGACGGATTTGAAAACGGTTGTAAAGGCACTGTGTGATGAGAACCCTGAATATTCTGCAAGATAGCTTACTTTATAATTAAGAAAAGTGGAATCATTCCTTAATAGCTGTACAATATGATTGATCCTTAGCTTGTTAATGTATCCATTGAAATTTTTCTCTTTGTTGTTGATGACTTCAGAAAGGTATTTTGTATTAATTTCCATTTGAGAGGAAAGCATAGATAAGGACATATTTTTATTCAGATATCCGTTGGATTTTTCAAACTCTTCAAGTTTCTGAAGGATTTCATCTTCTTTTTCCCTCGATATTTTGTTGAAACCGGCATCTTTTGCTGTTGCAGAAGCTTTATTTAATAAAATGGGTTGAGGTTTCTCATTGCTCTGTTTTTTAAAGAAATCAAACTGCTTTTTTAAATCTTTATTTTTGCTTTTAATAATTAAAAAATAGATGGACAGGCCAATAATAATCAGAAATAGAATGAGAGCCAGAGGTAAGAAAGACCTAAGGAACATCAGTTTTTGAAATTCAATATTTTTATTCTGATTGGTTTCAACAAGTTTTACAATATATCGTATTCCTTCTTTCGAGCTTGCATCGGTTTTTGTTTTTAAATCATTATAGAGTTTATTGTATTGATGATATTTTATATCATCATGAAGTGCGTAATAGTTGCGGGATAATGATTCATAAATTTTAATTTTTAAATTATTAAAAGACAGATCTTCAATCAAAAAGAGTCCAGCTTCCAGTTTCTCAACAGATGTTGTGTAATCCTGTTTCAAAAAATAATACTGGGACAGATTCTCATACGCTAAACCTAAAAGAAATGGTTGATTGGTCTGGTGTTCAAGATCAGAAATAATATTTTCTATAAGCGCTTTATATTCAACAAGTCTATTTTGTTTTAGGAGATAAGAAGAACGGAAAATTCTGTTTTCCGTTTTTAATATTCTGTTTTCTTCATTATGATCGCTGAGGTACTGATTACTTTTATCAAGGTTTTTGAATGCTGCAGGATAATCTCTATTGATTCCTGAGTTCAAAGCTTGTAGTTGGTACAGCTTTGCTGTGGTTATTCGTAATGCGGCATCATTACTTTTAAGAAGCTTCTGATCAGATAAAAGATGGGTAATAATTCTTTTTGACTGATTGTACAGACTCAGATTTTGGTATTGGTCAGCAAGATTATAATCACTGAAAACCTGCATAAAATAAGAAAGTTCATTTTTCGGATCGGCATCTTCTTTCTGCGCAAAAATATTCACAGATTGTATGTAATCGCCTTTCATAGCAAAAGCCTGTGAAATAATGTTTTGCAGTACAATTTTATGCTCTGTATTCTGATCACTTACGAGGATTCCCTGAGTATAGCTGATGCATTCGTCAGAATTCTGATACAATTTCAGAAATGCCTTATCTGCCAAAATATTAAAGTCCGGACCTGACTGTCCACTGGTAATAAAAGAACAGCAAATGAAAATAAACAGTAATATTTTTCTGCTATTTTGAAATAATTTTTGTCTTGATAGTTTGTTTTTTGTGCTTTTTTGAATAGTTCGGGTAAAATCCATATTCAAAATGATGTTTTGTATCTAATTGATTATTATTTGTTTAAAAATTAAACTCTTTTAAAATTCACGAATTATGAAAGTCTATTTCTTTGGATAGTGTAAATATTGTATTAATATTGTTTTCACCAATTCGGAACGCTAAATATAATAAAATATGAAAAAAATTTACAGAATGTCAATAAAAATATTGACGGCTTGTCTTTTTCTGAAATTTAGTTTTGCAGCAGCACAGCTTACAGTAATAGGGCTGGGAAATTATAATGTAGGTGCAGTTTCAGATAATGGAGTAGTAAGTATGCATACAAGTGCAGGAGGAGTATATAAATGGAATGCAGCAGGCGGACTTGTACAGATAGGTTCAATATCAAACGGATATCCGGCCGCAGGCAGAACGATTGTTTCAAACGATGGAACCAAAATATCATCTTCTGTTACAAATTCTGCAACAGGATTTAATGAAATATCAACTTATGACGTAGCTACTTCCACATGGGTAAACAGAGGAGGGCTGGTTCCTACCGGTTGGGACGGCAGTGTAAGTTCTACATGGGGAATGTCACCTAACGGAAATACTATTGTAGGGTTAGGATTTCTTACTGCTGCGAACGCACATGCTGTTAAATGGGATGAGGTAAACGGAATGGTTGACCTGGGAAGTATAGTTTCAGGACGCAGTTCCAGGGCAAATGCAATCAATGCGGCAGGAACCGTGATTGTAGGGTGGCAGGATGAGCCAACCGGAACAAGAAGCGGTGCAAAATGGCAGGATGGAGTAGAAAGTTTTATTACAGATAATAACGGGAATAATGTAGGAGAAGCAGGCGGAATTTCGGCTGACGGAAATACCATTATAGGATCTGCAAATCCTAATCCTTATGTTTGGAATGCTACAAGTGGGCTGACCTATATAACACATCCTAATGCTTCGTTCAATTTCAAAGGAGGAGCTACAGGAATTTCAGCTGATGGAACACGGGTTATTGGTTATTACAGAGCATTTGGAGCACCTCCAATGTCGGGAGAAGGTTTTATCTGGACTGCATCTGCCGGAAGAGTTAATCTGAATGATTATGCAGTATCCTTAGGAATTGCAACGAATGGAGTAACGATGGGACTTCCTCTGGCGATTTCACAAGACGGAAAGAAAATTGCCGGATCAGGGACGAATGCTTCAGGTCAAATAGTTGCTTTTTATCTGGATACTTCTGAATTCTTATCAGTAAATGATACCGTGAAAGAGAAAAACAGTGTTGGCATTTATCCTAATCCTGTAACTGATGTGCTTTATTTTAAAGGAACAGGAAAAATAGAAAAAGCAGAAATCTATAATATGGTTGGGCAAAGGGTGAAATCATTCAATACTGTGGAAGGACAAATTGATGTTTCATCTTTATCAAAAGGAGATTATATTCTGCAATACTCTGTGAAAGGAGAAAAACAAGCTTATAAATTCATTAAAAAATAACATATATAAATAGTAAAGTAGTGGGATGATGGCCGTTTTCAATTTTGAAAGCGGCTGTTTTTTATTTGCAAAAGTCTGAAATTTTTGATGTAAAAGCCGGTTTTTTGGCAAATACATATAAAAAACTATCTTTGCAAAAATTTTGGTTTCCAGTATTTTGGAATGAAAAGGGAATTGGGTGTAACTCCCATACTGTCCCCGCAACTGTAAATCGCAATAAAAGTTTCTGCAAACAGCCACTGTCTAAAACGGGAAGGAGCAGAATGCGAAAGTCAGGAGACCTGCCAACATTATAATCAAAAAACATATTGCTTTCGGAGGAAAAGTAAAAAAGTATGGATATAAAAAGATCTTTAGTACTGCTTTTTTCATCTTATGGCTGTTTTCTTTTTGGACAAGAGAAAACCATAGACACTATTTATGTCTTCGACAACCAGATGAATAGGGTGAAACTTTTTCATCCCGTAAAAATAATTTCGGCAGAAGAGGCCGAGAAAAACTCCAGTAATCTTTCAGAGCTCCTGAGATTTCAGTCACAGGTTTTTATCAAAGAAAATGGCCGTGGGGCTGTTTCTTCACCATCTTTCCGGGGTACTACCGCTCAGCAGACTGCATTTGTATGGAATGGGATTAATATCAACTCCAGTTTTTTAGGACAGGGAGATATCAATAATATTGCTTTGTTTGGCTATGATCAGATCGGTATAAAAGCCGGCGGTGGAAGTGTAGTCTATGGAAGTGGTGCCATTGGGGGAAGTATTCACCTGAATAATACCCTTGATTTTAATAAAGGTTTCCATGGTTCTTTATTTTCTGAGGTGGCTTCCTTTAATACCTATAATAATTTTGTAAAAGGTTCTTACAGCAATGATAAGTTCAGTTTTAAAGCTTCCGGAAATTATTCTGTAAGTGAAAACAATTATGAGGTAAGCGATCTGAATTACATCAACAGAAATGGAAATTACTATAATACCACATTCAATGCAGGTGCATCCTATAAAATAACCAACGATCATAAAATTTCGTGGCAAAGCCAGTTTTTCGATTCTTCACAGCATTATCCTGTGTATGAAGAAACGGGAACAAAAACAAAATATAAAACTCAAAGTATAAGAAGCCTTCTTTCCTGGGACTGGAATAAAACTAAGTTCGGCAACTCTTTTAAAGCGGCCTATACAGAAGAAAACTTTCAGTATTTCGGTTCGTTAAACCAGCCTAAATCAAGTGGGGGAACAGGGAAAAACTATATCTTTAAAAATGATTTCAATTATTTTCTGAATTCTAAGTGGAATTTTAATCTTATCGGAGAATTTCAGATCAATAAAGGTGAAGGATATCAGAGCGGAATATCCAGTGTCAGTAGAAATATTGGCTCTGTTTCCGGGTTGCTGAGGTATTTTGCTACTAAAGACCTGCGTTTTGAGGGTGGATTTAAGAAAGATTTTGTGGAAGATGTGAAGTCTCCGTTTATGTATTCATTCTCCGGAAAATGGAGTGCCGCAAAATGGTATGATGTAAGCGTTAACGTGTCAAAAAACTTCAGATATCCGTCATTTAATGATATTTATTATGAGCCGGGAGGAAATAAAGATCTGAGACCGGAAACGTCTACCCAGTTTGATATGGTGAATGAGTTCAGAGTAGGAGATTTCAGACTTACTTTGTCTCCTTATTATATGAACATTACAGATCTTATTGTATGGCTGCCTACTGCTTTGGGGTATTGGCAGGCATTTAATGTCAATAAATCTGAATCTTACGGATTGGAATCTCAATTGTCTTTCAGCAAACAATTGGGAAATCATAAAATCCGGGCTAATGCCGGGTACTATTATGCAAAATCTATTGATAAGGAAACGAAAATGCAAAGACCTTATGTTCCCATGCACAGAGGAATGGCCAATGTAGATTATGAATACGGTTTCTTTAAGTTTTTTGCACAGGGACTGGTGAATGGCGTTACTTACACTACAAGTGATGAAAAAAGATCAGAAGCAATAGATCCTTATTTTCTTTTAAATATGGGAGTTTCAGCAACACTGGCAAAAAAGTATACTTTAGGATTTAAAGTGAATAATCTAACGAATACTTATTATAAAACGGTTTCTTTTTATCCTTTACCGAAAAGAAATTATAGTGTGTATGCGACAATAAATTTTTAAAAAATTAAATTGAATAAATTATGAAAATAACTAAACTTTTAACTGTATTATTTGCAGTGGTTTTATTGTTTAACATGTCTTCATGTACAAGTGACTCTGCTGAGTTTGAAATGTCTCCGATCACTTACCAGAACGGATATTTTATCTCTAATGAAGGTAACTTCAACAGCCAGGGGGCTAAAGTAACATTTCTTACAAGAGATTTAAGCCTGAAGCAGGACGATGTATATGGTTATAACAACAGTAAAGAAATCTTAGGTGACGTTCTTCAGACCATTGGTCTTGACGGAAATAAGGCTTATCTTGTGATAAACAACTCGAACAAAATTGTTGTAGTAGACCGTTATACATTTAAGAAATTAGCAGTCATTTCAGATCAGCTTGATAATCCAAGAGGAATTACTTTTGCGAATGGATTTATTTATGTTGCCAACACCAATTTCATTGCTCATACTCAAAGTGTAACGAAATATAAAGCTTCTGATTATTCATTTGTAAGTAAAATCAACATGGCTGATGTTTCTGATAAAACAGTAGAAGCAGGAGGAAATGTTTTCGTACAGAATGCTTCATCAGGATTTGGAAATAAGATTACGTATATCAATACTTCCAACGATAGCAAAACTGAAATTTCCATTCCGAATGGTCAGATTGGAAACACTGTATCTTACAAATCCAATGTTTACACAATTTCTTCAACAGCTACAGATTCTTATATCTACAAGATTACGAGCGCAGGAATTATAACACCGGTAATTACTTTGACAGGAATTCCAAATGCTACAAATCTTCAGATTGATAACGATAAGTTCTATTTCAGCTCTGTCAATAAAGTATATACAACAAGCTTAGCTACACCAACAGTTCCTGCAAGTCCGTTATTAACAGCAGCGGATGGTGGACCTTATTATACGCTTTATGGATTTAATGTTATTGATGGAAGAATCTTTGCATCAGACGTTAAGAAGTTTACAGAAGAAAGTGAAATGGTAATATATTCAGCAGCTACAGGGAGCAAGATGGGATCCATTAAAACTGGAGGTCTTGGTGCTAACGGTACTTACCTGAATCCATAATACTTCACAGTATATAAAAAAATAATTTTTTATTTTTCATCATTTGTGTTTTTTTCCGGCCGGTTTCAAAAGAAACCGGCCGGCTTTGTTTTCCTTGTGAAAATAAAAAAACCGGCGGGATGGAACATCCCGCCGGGCTTTTATATTAGCTATAGATTGAATTAGATTGTTAATCCCAGTTTTTCCGCCTCAGCAATCACAAATTTTGTGGCTTCCTCTTTTTCATTTGGAATTTCACCTTCCAGAATGGCTTCTTTCACTTTCTCTTTCAAAATACCAATTTCACGGCCTGGCTTAAGATTAAACATTTGCATAATCTCTTCACCAGTAATAGGCGGCTGGAAGTTTCTTACCTGATCTTTTTCTTCCACTTCTTTGATCTTCACCGCTACATATTCAAAGTTTCTTTTGAACTTTTCCTGTTTCTTGGAGTTTTTAGTTGTAATGTCAGCTTTACAAAGGGTAAAAAGATCTTCAAGGTTTTCACCGGCATCAAATAAAAGTCTTCTCAATGCAGCATCTGAAGCATCATCAGTGATCAGGGCAATAGGTCGCGATGAAAGCTTTACCATTTTCTGAACATATTTCATATCACTTCCCAAAGGTAATTTCAATCTCTGGAAAAGGTTTTTTACCATTTTTGAACCTAAAAATTCATGTCCGTGAAAAGTCCATCCTGTTCCTTCTACAAACTTTTTTGTAGGAGCTTTACCAATATCATGGAGTAAGGCAGACCAACGAAGCCAAAGATTATCCGTATTCACAGAAATGTTATCTACAACTTCTAAAGTATGGTAAAAGTTATCCTTGTGGGTTTGTCCTTCCACTTCTTCCACTCCTTTCAGTTCGATCAGCTCTGGAATAATCAGCTTCATAAGACCGGTTTGCTCCATGAGCCTCAATCCGACAGACGGTTTTTCAGAAAGCATAATCTTGTTGAATTCTACCATGATTCTTTCCATAGAAACAATCTTGATTCTTTCCGCTTCCTGCTGGATAGCCTGCAGAGAGTTTTCCTCAATTTTAAAATTTAAAGTTGAAGCAAAACGTACCGCTCTCATCATTCTCAACGGATCATCAGAATAGGTTTGAGCCGGTTCCAAAGGAGTTCTTAAAATTCCATTCTCAAGATCTTCAACTCCATTGAACGGATCAATCAGTTCTCCGAAATTATCTTTATTTAAAGAAATAGCCATCGCATTGATGGTGAAATCCCTTCTTTTCTGGTCATCTTCAAGGCTCCCACCTTCTACTTCCGGTTTTCGGCTGTTTTCGGTATAGCTTTCCTTTCTTGCTCCCACAAATTCAAGATCAAGTTCTTTATACTTAATCATTGCTGTTCCATAAGTTTTGAATACGGAAACCTTTAATTTAGGATCTATATCCTGAGCTACATTTTGAGCAAGCTCTATACCACTTTGTTCCGTTACAAAGTCTATATCTGTAGAAGCTTTTCTGTTCATCAGAAGGTCACGTACATAACCACCCACAATATACACGGACTGGTTATTCCTTTCTGCTGCTTCAGAAATTATTTTAAAAAGTTTTAAATTCTTATTTTGATTAAGATTAATTTTCATCGTTAATAATAGTGACAATTTCTACGCATGTAACCCATTAATCATAATGAGCATACATTTTATTAATTTTTCCATCTTCATTAAAAAACATGACTTCAACAGCATGTTTATCCATTATCGACTTATAAAATAATGCTGCTGAATCTACTCCCGCTGTAGAATGAATAAGATCAAAATGGAGATTTGGGAATTTTTCCAATGCCTTTCTCCAATATTCACGGACAGCTTCTTTTCCCTTCAAAGAGCTTTCTTTACCGCCTGTAGCCATCGCAATCATGGGAGTTGTAATCTCAATATCATCCGAATAATGGGTAAGAATAGTCTCTAAATCATGAGAATTCCATGCATTAACCCACATTTGAGCAAATTCCTGATGATTCATAGCAAATAATTTATGAGTTGAGTTTGCAAAGATAGAATTAAAAAAAAGAAATCCTGCCGATATGAACTGACAAGACTCTAAAAAATAAACAAAAAGGTTCAGAATTTCTATTCCCGAAGAACCTTTATTCTGTTGTCACTCCATATTTTGATCACCGAAGAACCAGCGTATTTTGAAACTTTTTCTCTGTCTTCTTCCACTGCATAATCTACAAGGCTGATCATCTCCTCAGAAATATCAGAGAATTTCAATGGACTTTTCTCGCCACTAAAATTGGCAGAGGTAGATACCAAAGGTTTATTCAGTTTTGTAATCAGTTTTTTGCAGAAATCATTTTTTACAAGACGTATTCCGATGCTTCCATCCTCCGCAAGAAGTTCTTTGGGTAAACCTCTTGGATTTTCATAAACGATCGTTACAGGTTTTTCACTAAGATCAATAATGTCCCATGCCATTTCAGGAACATCCACCAGATCCTGAAGTCTTTTTTCAGATTCTACAAGAATGATCATAGATTTGTTTTTCTCACGCTTTTTGATGTCAAAAATCTTATTGACAGCTTCTATATTGGTGGCATCACAACCAATTCCCCAAATAGTATCTGTAGGGTAAAGAATTGTTCCGCCGGATTTTAATATTTCGATAATATGTTCCATAATTGTATGTGAATTCAAAGAGTGGATAAAGGTAGAAAATATAAGGATTTTGGGCAAACGATCAGTACGTAAATGATCAATTTATAAAGATTATAATCCGTGAAAAAAAGAATTAAAATAAGTTTCACGTTTTATAGGTTCACTATATTTCGACTGAAGTATTTTTTTGAAATCACTTTTCGTTAAATGTTGAGAAAGCAATACCGTGAAATTCGATCTTGATCCTTCCTTAATTAAAGTATAAAGAATAGCATTATCTTTAAAGAAAATAATTGTAGTTTGTTCATAATCTTTGCCCAAGCTATAAATGTCACTTGGTTCATTAAGGAAAATCAGATTTCCTGAAATCTTTGAAATTCTGTAATGATATCTTTTTCCATATTCAATGATTCTCTTTTTTGCTTCTTCTTTATGAATATTAAATGTAATTTGTTTTAAATGTTTCTCTGTAAATTTACAGTATATTATATATAAGCTAGAGAGCAATAAACAGATAAGGATAAAATATTCTAGGCTGTTATTAAGAGAAGGAGTTACTTCTTTTAAAAAGAATAAAGAAATCCCTGCTAATACTGAAAATCCAAAATAGATTGAAATAGTATCAAACTTATCATATGAACTTTCTTCAAAAACTAATTTTTTAGATTGAATACTTTCAGTAATTTTTAAATTTTTTAAAGACCTCATTTGGAATTAAGCGGGTATTTCATTTTCGTTAAATTTAGATTTTATAATTAAATAAAACGAACCAAGAACTAAAAATAAAATAGAAGCTATCCACAAAAAATAACCCATTTCTAAACTGTATATTTTGCCCATTCTTCCGTTTTCAGCAGCTAAAATTTCCTTCCAGAAAAAAAATGATCCAGCAGTTAAAAAAGATACTAAACCAAATATTAAAGAGAGTAAAGGAGATTTTTTATAACAAAATAAAGCTGAAATAAAAAACCACCCATTGGCTGTCCATATTAGAAGCTCAAATATTCCACCACCCAAAAAACTAATAGGACCTAAGAGAAATACTTCAAATGATTTATAATCTTTGATCTCTCCCATATCTTCAACTTTAAAAGCAATAAGACAAAGAGAGAGTACAAAAATCAGTATACTAATGAGTAAAATTCGTTTTCCTACATCCATCCCAACTTCGATAAATACCTTTCCTCAATAATATTCAGGTGGTGGTAATTATGTCCTACGATCAGCTTTCCGATGGTTTCCACAGAAATTTCATGGCCATTGGCTGTACCTGTATTTTGTAAGGCGGAAGGCGTAAGCGTTTCTAATAGAATCTGGGAAGACTTTCTCACCAGCTTGTATTCTTCCAGAAGAGATTCCAGTGTTCTTTCATTGGCGAAAGACTGATCGGCATATTCATTTTCATCAAACCCTGGAAGATTGTTTTTTTCGCCTCTTGCGAAAGCTAATATCCTGTATTGGAAAACTCTTTCAGTATCCGATAAATGGAGTAGAAGTCCTTTTAATGTCCATTTTCCTTCTGCATAAGCAAAATGAGACTGCTCTTCGGTAAGATTAGAATAAATTCCTATGGTTTTATCAGTTGATATCTGCAGTTCGTTTAGCCAGTTCCCTGATGGAACCTGATCTAAATATCTTTGAATGTATTTTTGAAAATCGGTCATATTATTTTTTTGTTTTTATAAGTTGTTTTTGAGGTACGGAGTACGAGTTCCGAGATATTGGTATAAGGACAGAGCTATTTTTGAATATTTTATAAATTAACCATTTTACAAAAATTACTCATTACTCATGAATTGCTCCACTCGTAGAAGTTCACAGAGTCATACAATTCAAATCCGCAGGCTGGATACAGCTGATTCCCGATATCATTGCTTTTTCCTGTTTCTAAAAGGATACCACATGCTTTTGATGAACGGCAGTGCTCCTTGGATTCTTCAATTAATTCTTTAGAATAGCCCTTTCCTCTATGGTTTTCATTCACGTAGAGATCATTCAGCAGCCAGTAGCGCTGCATTCTTGTAGATGAGAATATAGGGTATAATTGTACGAAACCTGTAAGTTTACCATTTTCTTCTGCAACAAAAATTTCAGAATCTTTATTTTCAAGTCTTTCCTGAAGAAAACTTGTCGCGGCAGAAATATCTGAGGTCTTGTGATAGAATATTCTGTACTGATCAAATAGTTCAGCAAGTTGAGGCAAGTCGGAAATGACTGCTTTTCTTGTGTTTTTCATATGATTGGTTGGTGGTTATAATAAAATGAGAAGGATTGATTAACCCTTCTCATTTTAGTTTATAGTATGTTAAGAAAAAGCTTTCTCAAGATCTGCAATAAGATCTTCTGCATCTTCAATACCTACGCTTAAACGAACAAGATCATCAGTGATCCCCAGTTCAGCACGTTTTTCTGCCGGGATTGAAGCATGGGTCATCAGAGCAGGGTGGTTAGCCAGAGATTCTACTCCTCCTAAAGATTCTGCAAGGGTGAATACTCTTACTTTCTCTAAGAATTTAATCGCATCTTCTTTCTTTCCGGATTTGAAAGTGAATGAAACCATTCCTCCTGCTTCCTTCATCTGAGATTTTGCCAATTCATACTGAGGGTGAGATTCTAATCCCGGATAAATTACTTTATCTACAGCAGGATGATTTTCAAGATACTTGGCTACTGCAAGTCCGTTGTCAGAATGTCTCTGCATTCTTAATGCCAGTGTTTTGATCCCTCTCAGTACAAGGTAAGAATCATGAGGTCCTAAAATACCACCACTTGCAAACTGAATAAAGTGAAGTTTTTCTCCCAGTTCAGCATCTTTAGCGATAAGCGCTCCCGCAATCACATCAGAGTGTCCACCCAGATATTTGGTGGCAGAGTGCATCACAATATCAGCACCCAGATCAATAGGTCTCTGGATATAAGGCGTTGCAAAGGTATTGTCTACTGCTACTAAAATATCTTTTCCTTTCGCAATATCTACAACCGCTTTGATGTCTACCAATTTCATCAAAGGGTTGGTAGGTGTTTCTACCCAGATCAGTTTCGTTTTATCAGTGATAACATCAGCAATTTTAGAAACATCATCGAAATTCACGAAAGTAAACTTCAGCTGATATTTTTCGAAAAGTCTTGTAAACATTCTGTAAGTACCACCATAAAGATCATCTACAGCAATGACTTCATCACCTGGGTTTAATAATTTCAAAACACAGTCGATGGCAGCAAGACCAGAACCGAAAGCTAAACCTCTCGCTCCATTTTCAATACTTGCCAAAGAATCTTCCAATGCCTGTCTTGTGGGGTTGGCAGCTCTTGAATATTCATATCCGGAATGTACTCCAGGGCTTTTTTGTGCAAACGTAGAGGTCAAAAATACAGGAACATTTACAGAACCTGTTGCAGACTCGTGGTGCTGCCCTCCGTGAATTACTTTTGTATTAAAATTCATAATTTTTTGCTTTAGGCTTGAGCATTAAGCAATAGAATATATTACTTGAGCCCATTGTTTTTTATTAAATTTGCTCTAGCTGAATACAAAAAGCTTACCGCTTACTGTCTCCGGCTTATCACAATTGTTTTTTTACTTAATAGCAGATTTCACAGCAAACTCTTCGGCAACTTCTTCCATCCACTGTGCTACATCCTCTTCACCCGTTGCTCTCTGATAAGTGCTTCCTAAAGATATTAAAATCTGGTGGATAAACATCTTCATTTGGTCTACAGGCATTTCTTTAGTCCAAAGATCAATTCTTAATGCCTCTCTTGTTTTATCATCCCATACAGAAATCATCGTTGCTTTAGTATCTTGCTTATCAATACCTCCATCCTGAGCGTTCCATGTAATATTTTCAGGTATATGATTTTCATCAAGCTCTACATCTATCGTAATCTGAGTCTTTCTCATTTTTCTATTTTTTCTAAATTCTAAATTTTCTATTGTTTAAGTTTCGGTTTATAACCGGATTCATTAAAAATGGTCGTTGCATCCATTTTCAGGAAAGCGGTAAGTTTTGTTTCAGGCTTTTCCTTAAGGTATGCCTTACAGATCTGCCATCCTGTAAAAATTCCGATTTGTGGTGAAGATTCATTGTCAATCTCCGTATAAAATTTTGAGAATGGTCCGGGCGATATGAAACGCTCTCCCAATCTTGGATCATCACCGAAAATCAGGTTGCTTTCTACAAAATAATTCCAGATGTTGGCTTCATTAGCTGTTGCCCATTCATATTGCTTGTTGGTATAATTCATTTTCAGATAATCAGGAACATCAGGAAGAAAAGCGTCCTGAAGAATCATTACTTTTCCATTCAGAACGATCTGATCAATGAATTTCTGATGATCAGGAGATTCCGTTACAATATTTTCAGCAAAAAGCTGTGAAACCTTAGGAACGATATTCTGCGGATTCATTGATTTTTGAAAATAAAGTTCCAGTCCTTTATAATTAGGATTTCCATCTCCCATAAAACCGGTAATATCTATAAACAGTAGATTTCCTTTCTGATCATAAAATATCGGATCCTGAATCATCTGTAACGCAGATGAAAATAAATATACTTTGGGGCTTTTAAATTGAGGAAAGTAATATTTAATATGTGAAAATAAACTCTTCAGCTCCGTTTGTAATGTAGCCTGATTGATCTTTCCTATCGCTTCCTTGTAGATTTTGATCTCTTCAGCATCCATTCTTCTCTTTTCAAAATCTGCATCCGAAACACTTCCCTGAAACCATGGAAACTGAGTTTTAAACTGTTCCAGCGGAACATTCGGATTGTAAAATTCTTTGGAGATATCTGTTACATCAACTTTTTCGGCAGTTTCTTTAACTTCTACCTTCCATCGATTTTCAGCTTCTTTTTTGCAGGAAACAAGTCCGGCAGCTAAAATAGAAGAAAGCGCAATATATCTAAAAATCTTCATTATTTTTACATGGAATTTAAGTTTACAAAAATAAGGATTAAATACACAATTCATGATGAAAATTAAAATAATTACAACCCTTTGCCTTATTTTGGGACTTTCTTTTTTCTATGGACAAAAGCTGGAATTTAAAGATAAAAACTTTGAAAAAGCTGTACTTGAAAATTTTGATCTGAATAAAAACGGAATACTTGAACTCATGGAAGCTGGGACGGTTACGAATCTGTTCCTTGTTCAGAAAGGAATTACTTCAACGGAAGATCTGCACTTTTTTAAAAATGTGAAAATGATTATCCTGGATGATAATGTGATTCCTAATATTGTACTCAACAACTTAGATCAACTGGAATTGTTTTCCTGTACAGGATGTAAAATATCTTCATTCAAAGCAGAAAACCTGAAAAATGTAAGTTCTTTATATCTGGACAATAATCTGTTGGAAGGTGTTTCGCTGAATGGAATTCCAAAAATTGACCAATTAACATTATCTTTAAATCAATTAAAAACAGTTGACCTTACGCAGTTCAAAGTATTAAGGAAACTGAATGTAGAACATAATAAGCTTCAAAAAATTGATATTTCCGGGAATCCGGCTTTACAAACCCTCAATGTAATGGGAAATAAAATAAAAGAAACAGACATCAAAAAAGGTACAAAAACAGACGTAACTATTTTTGGTGCTGAAGAATAAAAACTAATGAGTATGAAAATAGAAACAGAGCGACTGATATTAAGAAAGCTTGAAGACACGGATGTTGAACGTATGTTTCTTTTGGATTCTAATCCGGAAGTCATGAAATATATTGGAGTGCCAGTATTGACAGATATCAATGAATCCCGTAATGTTATCAGCATGATTCAGAAACAATATGAAGAAAATGGAGTAGGAAGACTGGGAGTAGTGGAGAAAGAAAGCGGTCTTCTGATAGGTTGGAGCGGATTAAAATTATTGACCCATGAAACCAATGGCTACAAAAATGTATTGGAGCTGGGATATCGTTTTTTGCCGGAATCATGGGGAAAAGGATATGCTGTGGAAGCCGGAATAGCTTCTCTGAATTATGGTTTTAATGACCTGAATGCTGAGGTTATTTATGCCTATGCTCATTCTGAACATGAGGTTTCAAATCATATTTTAAGAAAATTAGGATTCGAAAAAACCAGTGAATTTAAAGAACCGGACGGAATCTGTTTCTGGTACGAACTGAAACGTGAAAAATATAAAAGTAATGACCATTAGAAAAGAAGAAGAAAAAGACCATGAAAAAGTTTTCTATCTTGTAGAGGAAGCTTTCAGGGATATGGAACACAGCGATCATCAGGAACAGGTTCTTGTTGAAAAATTAAGATTGTCCAGTGCTTTTATTCCGGAATTGTCATTAGTGGCAGAAGATGGGAATGGTGAAATTGCAGGACATATTCTGTTCACAAAAATTATAATTGAAGGTGATGGAGAATCTTTCCAATCTCTTGCACTGGCTCCTGTTTCTGTAAAACCTGAATTTCAAAATCAGGGAATCGGAGGAAAATTGATTGTGCAGGGACATCATATTGCCAAGGAATTGGGATATGAATCTGTAATATTAATCGGACATGAAAATTATTATCCACGCTTTGGTTACAAAAAAACAAGTAATTTTGGGATCTCATTTCCATTTGATATTCCGGAAGAAAACGGAATGGCTTTAGAATTGGTAAAAGACGGATTAAAAGATAAAAAAGGAGTGGTGAAATACCCTCAGGAATTTGGAATAGACTAAAAAAATATAAACAATGCAGACACAAAAAGTGATAGATCATATTGTAAACTGGTTAAAAGATTATGCGACAAATGCCAAAGTAAACGGATATGTAATTGGAGTTTCAGGAGGAGTAGATTCCGGAGTTGTTTCTACATTAGCAGCAATGACAGGCATGAAAACATTACTGATCGGAATGCCAATCCGCCAGAAAGCTGATCAGGTAGATCGTGCACAGGATCATATGAATGACCTTAAATCCAGATTTCCCAATGTAGAAACAATATCTGTAGATCTGACCCCGGCCTTTGAAGAGATCTATAAAACCTTTCATGTAAATGATGAGGTGTATCCCAATGAGAATTTGACCTTTGCCAACACAAGAGCACGTCTTAGAATGCTTACCCTTTACTATTACGGACAGCTGAACGGGCTTCTGGTTTGTGGAACAGGAAACAAAGTAGAAGATTTCGGAATTGGTTTCTATACAAAATATGGCGATGGTGGAGTAGATGTTTCTCCCATTGCAGACCTTTATAAAACTGAAGTATATGAACTTGCCAAAGAACTGAATCTGATCAAGAGTATTCAGGAAGCAATTCCTACCGATGGACTTTGGGATACGGAAAGAACAGATGAGCAGCAGATTGGTGCTACTTATCAGGAACTGGAAAAAATCCAGAAGGAATACGGAACAAAAACGGCTGATGACTACGAAGGAAGAGATAAGGAAGTGTTCCAGATCTTCGACAGAATGCATAAAGCGGCCAAACATAAAATAGACCCTATTCCGGTTTGTGATATTCCTGAAGAGTGGAGAGCATAAGAAAATGTACCAGTTCAGCAATGTAATCATTTACTGCTAAATGATTACATTGCCTGATGGGTAAATTGTCACATTAATACAACTATTGTTATGAACGGTAAAATAAGATCCCTATTTTTTATATGCCTGGGACTCCTTTTCGGGATGGCTGTAATGTATGTTTACAGGAACTTTATTGAAGATAAGAAAGATCATGCAGGTTCTATAAAAAAGGAAACAGTGAGCTATGGCAGTACTTCCCCGGATGGAGCATCCAATAATGGAAATTCATCAGCTCAGGTATCTATTGATCAGCTGACAGAAGAAAAGACGGTGATCAGCTACGTGAAACAGAATCATCAACTCCCGGATTATTATATCACTAAAAATGAAGCCAGAAAGCAAGGATGGAATCCTTCCCAGGGAAACCTTTGTGACGTACTTCCGGGAAAAGCGATTGGCGGAGATAAATTCGGAAACAGAGAAGGACGTTTGCCAGATGGAGAAAGATATTTTGAAGCCGATGTAAACTATCATTGTGGCGGAAGAAATGCTGACCGTATCATTTATACCCAAAATGGAGACGTATACCTTACCAAAAACCATTATAAGAGCTTTGAGAAGCAATAACTGTATATAACAAATAGTCACTTCGTTCCTCGCAATGACCAGTGTATAATTTGCATTTAAATTATTATAAATATTAATTTTGAAAAATATTTACACAGAGATAGATTTCTAATCAAGAAACGGATTTCTGCAAAAAATGCAAAACTTTTTTAATCAATAAAAATTGGAAATTTAGTTCAATATGAAGACAGTATATATAGATTTTACAGACATAGGTGACTATGAGGATTTTTACGCTCAGTTAAAGGAAAAAATTAAGCTTCCTGAACATTTTGGCGATAATCTTGATGCACTGTCTGACACCATCACCGGAGAAATAGAAATGCCCCTCCATCTGGAATTCGTAAACATGACCGTAGATCAGCTTGAGATTTTTGAAGACCTGCTGACTACTCTTGAAGATGCCGAAGAGGAAGTGGAAGACTTCAGCTTTAGCTACTATCTGGAGCAGTATGAAGACGATGGGGATGAAGATGAAGACGTAGAATCTGAAGACGAAGAATAGAAAAAAAACAAGACTGTTTCAAATTACGAAACAGTCTTTTTTATGCTGAAATGTGAAGTTCGTTTTCTTTTATCACACCGTGTCAAGGTTTTAAACCTTGACACGGTGTAGAAATTTCTTTAAATTTATCAGAGATAAAATCTTTGTGCCTTTCTACACAATACACTAATTATTACAAAAATGAAGAATCAAAATAAAATGGCAGCAGATCCTTCACTGCCTGCACTTTTACAACCTCTTCATTCATACTGGAGAAATAAAGGTCAATATCTTCGTTTTGTTTGGTTTCATACTCTATCAAACTTTGGCGGCACGCTCCACAAGGAGGAATCGGAGGATTTTTTTCATGAAATTCTTTAGGACCTCCTACCACAAAGATCTTTTTTATTTTCACATTTGGAAAATTGGCGGCTACCCAAAAAACAGTAGTTCTTTCTGCACAGAGTCCGGACGGGTAGGCTGCATTTTCCTGATTGTTCCCGGAGTAGATTTCTCCGTTTTCCAATAATACAGAACATCCTACTAAAAACTGGGAGTAAGGTGCATAAGCATTCTCACGGGCCTCCTTGGCTCTTTCAAATAATGTATTTTCTATATCGCTCAGTTCACTGCTATTTTTAAAATATTCGTAACTGATCTGTAGGTCTTTTTTCATATATTGTCAACTAAAAAAGGGGGGTAAAATTAGTTCTTTTTAATGAGGTGGGCAACATTTTATTCTTCCGTTAAAAAGTTCAATTTTTTTAAAAAGATACCATGTTATATACACCAATAAAATTCAGGAATGTAGAGTTAAAAAACAGATGGGTAATGTCTCCCATGTGCATGTATTCATGTGAAAACGGAGAAGCCAATGACTTCCATTTCGTACACTACGGAAGCAGATCACAAGGGGGGACAGGTCTATTGATTGTAGAGGCTACGGGAGTAGAACCTAAAGGAAGGATTACCAATCACTGTATGGGAATCTGGAATGATGAGCAGGCAGGAAAATTACAAAGGATTGTGGAGTTTGTTCATAAAAACTCTGAAAGCAGAATAGGAATCCAGCTGGCTCATGCCGGAAGGAAAGGTTCTACATGGAATAACCTGCAGATTTCTATTGAAGAAGGCTGGGAAACCGTTGCACCAAGCCCTATTCCGTATCATCCGACGGAAAGAATTCCGCATACGCTCACTACAGATGAGGTAAAGGAGCAGGTTCAGAATTTTAAAAAAGCAGCAAGAAGAGCTGTAGAAGCTGGTTTTGACGTTATTGAAATTCATGGGGCACACGGATATCTGATCCATCAGTTTTTGTCACCACTTTCCAATATCAGAACAGACGAATATGGAGGAAGTTTTGAAAACAGAATCAGGTTTTTGATTGAGATTGTAGATGCTGTTAATAAAGAACTGAATGAAAATACAGCCCTTTTTGTAAGAATTTCCGGAACGGAATATGCTGAGAACGGCTGGGACATCCAGAGCAGTGTAGAGCTGGCAAAAATTTTAAAAGAACATGCTGTAGACCTTGTTGATGTATCCAGCGGAGGCAATATCCATGGCGCGAAAATTTCGGTTTTCGATGGCTATCAGGTTCCTTTTTCATCACAGGTGAGAAATGAAGCCGGTGTAAAGACAGGAGCAGTAGGATTGATAACCAAAGTGGAGCAGGCTGAGGAAATCCTTCAGAAAGGTGATGCCGACCTTGTTTTTGTGGCAAGAGAAATTCTTAGAAATCCATATATTGCCGTTCAGGGGTCTTTTGAGATGAAAGAAGACTGCTTTTTTCCACATCAGTATACCAGAGCCAAAATCTCTTCTTAATTACAGAAATAGTTTACAAAACCACAATAATGGATATCGAAGACTTCATGCTTACCTGCCCCAGCAAAAAATTCCTTGGAGTGGAATGCCTGGGATGTGGTGCCCAGAGAGCCATTATATTGGTGTTTGAAGGAAAGTTTTCTGAAGCTTTTCACATGTATCCTGCCGTATATACCTTATTGTTGTTTTTTTTTACTCTGGGCCTGAGTTTTATCGATAAAAAAAGAAAATACAGCAATGTTTTGATGGGTCTGGTAATCATTAATCTTATTATTATGGTAATTGGGTATGGGTATAAACATTATTGATGTCAGAAGAAAATTGCTAAATAATTGATATTGAATAAAGTGATTGTTTTTGGTTTTCTTTGTAAGTAGGATTATAAAGGGTTTTGTAGAAAAATTTCAATGAAAAACAAGGTAATTTAGTTTAAAATTCTAAAATTGATTTTTAATTCAAAAATTTGATAAATGTCGTAGAACTACTACAATTTATGAAACAGTGCCATAAAAACTTTTTAAATTAGAACATGAAGTCTATCTTTGTTATATAAATCCTATATCTGGGAACAGTTGTTAATGATTAAAATTTAAGAATATGGCAGGAAATTCAAGAGGAATCTTAAAATTCAATGGAGGAGAAGGTCAAAAGTTATTAAAGCTTAACTACAGCGTATCAAGATCTACAGACATATCAGGACGTGTAGCATCTGATCCGTCAAACGCATTGATTAAAGTAACTATTGAAGCAACAGAAAAATCTGATGTTTTAGAAAGTTTGCTGAACAGTAAATATAAACCTACAAGCGGAGAAATAAACTTCAATAAATCTCACGAAGAAGGAACGCTGATCTCTTTGAAATGGGAAAACGGATATGTTATCCAGCATGAAGTAGACTTTGATGCAATAGACAGTAACAATATGCTGATCAGCTTTGTAGTAAGTGCTGAAAGCATTACATATGGAAACTCATCTTATGACGGACTTTGGCCAATGAGCTAGGTCTTTCATGAGTAAAAGATAAAAGACTGTCCTTAAATAAGACGGTCTTTTTTTACCTTAGACTATATTCAGTGGGAGCTTTTGTTTTTATTTTTAAATTCCCGTCCTGTTGAATAAACGGTTAGAAAATTAATCAAATCACTAAAAAATATGTCAAATACACCTGGAAAATCACAAGCGACGTCTTTTCGTCCTACGCAGAATGCAGATGGTATTTCCGAAAACCATCATACAGGTATCAACCGTTTGGTAAAACTTTCTCTTGTCATAGAAGGGAAGATTATCAAGTATTATAAGCATTTTAAGCTTAAACAAAGCACCAGAAGACACCACGAATTTACGCTGACACTGGCACATGATACCCTGGGAGACAGACAGACCCATTCATTGGAAGAAGCCAATAAGTTCCTTGGAAAAAGACTTACAGCTGTTATTTCCTATAAAGATATAGATAACAGTCCTGAAAGAACCTTTGTAGGAGTGATTACCGGAGTAGGATTCAGCCAGGAACAAATGAGCCTAGGAAACATTGTGCTTACCGGATACAGTCCTACCATTCTCCTTGACGGAGCACCACATATCCAGAGTTTTGGAGGTGCGCAGTCTGTAAATGTAGGAATCATTGCAGAAGAAGTGATTAAACAGGGAATTGACAAAAGCCGTTTTGATATCAGGGTAGATGCGAATAACTTTTCCCAGATCATCTACAGCAGCCAGTATGATGAAACCCATTACAACTATCTGGCAAGAATGGCTGAAGCTTATGGTGAACAGTTCTACTATGACGGTGAAGTCTTACACTTCGGAAAACTTCCTGCTCAGAACAAGCCCATAACCCTTACCTACGGAAGCAGTGCCAATGATATAAAAGTGGAATTGAAAGCGGTACATACCAAACCACAATTTTACGGTTACAACAGTAATAAAAATGAAAGACTGACTTCCGGTTCAACCCCGATCAAACATGTGAGTGATCTGGCAAAAACAGCATACAGTCATAACGAATCTATTTATAAAACCCCGGCTTTACAGATGGCTCCCATCAAAGCTACCACACATCTTGACGTTGAATACTCTCAGAAAAGTGCATCAGGAAGCGAAGCTGTCAACGTTTTTTCCGTTTCAGGAAATACAACAGTTCCTTTCCTGCATCCAGGATGTGTAGCAGATGTACAGATGCGTAAACAGGACTCTAATGAAACTTCTTATTTCACCAGAATCATGATTACAGAAGCAGAACATGAAATTGACACAATAGGTCATTACAATGGAAGCTTCATAGGGATAGCAGCAGACACAGGCTTTCTTCCAAAACCGGAATATACCCTTCCAAAAGCTGAACCACAGACTGCAACGGTAATTTCCAATACAGATCCCGAAGGACAGGGAAGAATACAGGTGAGATTTGACTGGCAGACCAATGATACCACTCACTTTATCCGTATGATGAGCCCTGATGCAGGGGGAACAGACCAGATTACCCAAAACCGCGGATATGTAGCTATTCCGGAAGTGGGAGATCAGGTGATGGTTAATTTTGTTCACAGCCATCCGGACAGACCCTTCGTAATGGGAGGAATGTTCCATGGAGGAATCGCTTTAGGAGGTGGTGTAAACAATCATCTGAAATCTATCCAAACCAGAAGTGGAATCAGAATTTTAATGAATGATGAAGAAGGTAGTGTAACCATTCTGGATCCGAGTGGCAATACTTATTTCATGGACGGACAGGGCAATATCAGTATGAAAGCACCTAAAAACTTTACTTTAAATGCTGGTGACAATATCAATATCACAGCAGGAAAAGAAATTTCAATAGGAGCTGGAGCAAGTATTACCAGTACTGCAAATGACAATATTGTTTCTATAGCAGGAAAAGATATGAAACTTACGGCTTCAGGAGACATTACGGAAGCTTCCGATACCCGAACAGAAATGATTGAAAAAGAATTCAAGAGACAATCTGAAACATCCAATGAAATAGCAGGTGAAATTTCTATGTTCAGCGAACTGGAAAATATGACCATGCAGAGTGGAAAGATAGTAGAATTCAACAGTGCTGAAAAATCAAAACTTTTCTGATATGGCCATCATAAAAACAGCAACCAATCTGCGCATAACAGTAAAAGATTCCTATCACCTGAGTGTAGGAAAAAAGGTTGAAAAAATAGCAAAGAAAATCAATGTGGAAGCACACAGAGATAATCTGGTTTTAGCGAGTAACAAGAAGATTATGTCCCATGGTCATAAGTAAATATAACATACTGATTCTTTTTATAGTATGCTGTTTCTCATTAACGAATTGTCAGAATAAAAAAATGGAAGAAAAATACAGTTGGCTGGGAACCGTTTCTGCCCCACAGGAATATCCAATGGAAGTGTATGAAGGAGCTATTGTGGCTGATGATTTCACCTACAGTTTTGATGCGATCTGGGGAACACAGAATACAGGATGGGGAAAAGAAGGAGGAACGATGAACGTAACCACCGAAAGAATGAATGCTCCCCATGAGCTGGAGTTCACATGGTACTCGTTGGTAGAAAAAAAATTCTATACCGGAAAATGGAATCTGGACAAAGAAAAGATAAAAAGCCTTTTTGATGAAGGATTTGTAGATCAGGATACGAAAAAAAAATCTACATACAACTCATTTGTCGTAGGATTAGCTCCACAGGGCAGAGTGGTGATTTGGATGAAGGGTGCTGGTAACCAGAGAGAAATAGGTGCTTTCCAGGCTCACGATACTGTTATTACCAAAGAAAAAGCATATGATAATGCTCAGTATATGCTGAAAGAAGGTTTTGCAGACAGAATGCTGAAAGATCCTTCTTACAAGACATTCAAGCCGGAAATTCGTGAGAAAATTGAAAAAGAAGGATATCCTGCAGCGGACATCTATACAACCTACAGAGAAAAATACAACTGGAAACCTTCAGTAGTTCTTCCTGAAGGAGCAGTATGGATAGATTTTGGTTTTACCAATTATAACGGAGAACAGGAAAATCTTTTTGATCAGAGTTTGAAAGATAATACCTATAAAAGCAGAGCGGTACCAAGATTCTGTGGTTTTTACTGGAAAGATAAAAACAACAACAGGTATGCAGTATGGATAGACGCTTTTGATGATAAAGAAATATTTGATTTGTTTCAGAAATTAGGGAAGGATAAAAACATTAATCTTACCATTAAAGTCAATGAAGACAATACAAATGTTTTGGTATCCTTAGAATCTGAAAAAGAAAAACTGGCCATTACCAAAGCAAAAATAAGGGTATCCCGAAAGATAGAATCATAGCGTTCACTCAGTCAATTTAAAAACAAGAACTATGCACAACAATCAATTTGGAAGTTATACACCATCTGTATCCAAAGAGGAAGTACTGGATATTACCATTGGGATTTTTTTTGACGGAACCCTGAATAATAAAACCAATACAGACGAAAGAAAGAGGGAGACTGATGCCCATAAAAAACATGGTGGTAAATCTACAGACAATACCAGTTACAACAATGACTGGAGTAATGTAGCCCGTATGTGGGATAACTATGATAAAAACTTTGGAATCTATATAGAAGGCATCGGTACTCAGGATAAAGAAGGAGATGCTACGTTGGGATATGCTTTTGGAACAGGAGAAACCGGGATCAGATCGAAGGTAAGAAAAGGCTGCGAAGAAATTGTAAAAAAGGTAAAAACCATTAAAGCAGAAAAGAAAGCTGATAAAATTGCTGTGCTTACTTTTGATGTTTTCGGATTCAGCCGTGGGGCTGCTGCTGCCCGTAATTTTGTATACGAAATTGGAAAAACAAAATATAAAGCCACCTCACGTACAGTTGCCAACGAAGCCGTTTCCGTTACTACTTATTCAGACGACGATGGAAAAGGGGTAGCTTCAGAAGAACTTCCAAAATGGGGACATTTAGGCCTTAAACTTGAAGAAGCAGGATTAAAAGTAGATGTTTTAAAAGTAAGATTCCTGGGAATTTACGATACCGTTTCTTCCTATTCAAAATACCTGTCACCAGTACCTAATTTCAGCAATGACGTTGAAGAACTGAGCCTGAATGATATCGGAAAAGCACAGACAGTAGTTCACTTTACTGCAGAAGATGAACACAGGGAAAATTTTGACCTTACGAGAGTACATATCGGAACTGAAAAAACATTCCCCGGGGTACACTGTGATGTAGGTGGAGCTTACGAAAACGGACAGGAAACGTGGGAAGAAGTTGAAACTTCATGGACTACCAGTACCAAATTAAAAGCATTAAAAACAGAGCTTGAAAATGAAGGTTGGTATCATAAAGATGAGCTCACCATTACCCCCGGATTCTATTTGTCACTAAGAGGAACACGCAAGCTGCTGAAGACATACAGCTACATTCCTTTGCATTTTATGGCGGAATATGGCATTGATAAAAATCTCCCTATAACCATAAAGAAACTGACAGACGATAAATATTCTATTTTGGATGATCAGTTTTTAATAGGAATAAAAGACCGTCTCAGAACTTACGTGATGGGAGATGGCAAGCCTTACTCTTTCAAACATTATAAAGCCCTGCGGGATGCCTATGGAGGAAACGAAATCCCGGAAAACCGTCAGACAGCTTATCAGACAGAAGTAAAGGAACAGGATGATTTAAGAAAACTTCGCCATGAATATCTTCACTGGTCAGCAAGAAGAGAAGGTATTGGTATGGATCCAAGACCTAACAGAACAAGGGTTATTCATTTTTAATAAAATAAAATATAAAGAAAGAAATTGAAGCAGGAACATTTTTATGCAGAAATATAATATACATACCGTTCAGAAAGATGAAACTTTAAAAAGTATAGCCTCGCTGTACGGACTGGATAAAGATGCATTAAAACTCTTCCACAATAATCATTGCGATGTTAAGGATATGATCCTGATCAACCTTAACGGGCAGAAAGAACTTTTTATTCCGAGAACGGCAGTTGCAGATAAAAACAATTTGGTGAAATTCGGAAGAGGGAATAATCTCATTTTTCAGCCGGAAATTTCAGTACGGAAATACAGTGTTGTCATTACCATTGAAAAAGGAGATGATAAAAGCGAATTAAAATATGAAACCTCAGTTCGCTGGCTGAAAACAGAAAGAGGACACCACTTTTTTGAGATAGACAGAACATCTAATCTTTATCTCAATGAAGAAGAAGTCAATGAAATTGCAGATCTGCTGGCGTACAGAACCTCTGAGATTTTATACCCTTTACAGATCAGTACAAATGAACAGGGGAGATTTGAAGCAGTAGAAAATGCTGAGGTATTTATCAAAAGATGGCCGGCTGTAAAAAAAGAATTATATAAAGAATTTGAGGGCGAAACCGTAGACGAATACTGCGGAAAGATTGAAAAAGTAATCAGCCAGCCTGAAGCAATAGATCTTTACCTTAAAAATGATTATTTCATCCGGGCTTTGTTCTTTGGGATTTACCAACGTTTCGGAACGGATTATACGACAGAAATGACAGCAACTTTTCCGGTAGTGGACAATGCTATTGAACCCAAATACAAAATTAAGCTGCAAACAGATCCGATAAAAGGAGAAACAGGTCTGATTACTGTAGAAGGATCAGGGAAATTATATGAAGAAAGAGACATTGATGATTTTATAAGAAGATCACCTTTTTCATTGATTATAGAAGACGAACCTGTGATGAATGAACAAGGAACTTTCAGACTCATAAGCTATATGAAAGGAGAAACTTCACTTCCGGAATCTCTTTACCTGGAATGCAGTATCATGCTGCAGGAAGAAAAAAAGATTTCAGTATCAGTTTCAGGAATTGATAAAAACTAAATTACCATTTCACTAAAGATAAAATTAATATGGCAGAAAAACATATTGTAGTACAGGGCGCCATGTGCAAATGCCAGTTCGGGCAGGCTCCGGACAAGCTGAAAGTACTTACACACCAAAAAGAATATGCCAATGATAAAAGCGCTTCCAAAAAACTCATCGTTACCACGAAAGAAATAGGAGCAGCCACATTTGAAAAAAACACATTCGGAAACTGTACCAAAATGGGAGTTCCGCCGCCACCTTGCAAGATCATGGTTACAGAATGGCAGAAGTTTTATGATAAAGTACAGCTCAGCAATGGCGGATATATCATTGTAGAAGACAGCAAAGCCGTATGTGCTATTGCCGGAACTCCATGCATTGAGATTATAGACCACGGGCAGAGAGCAGAAGCCAGCCAGCAGAACTTTAAAAATGCAGATAAAGACGTCCAGCAGCAGATCAATCCGTTGGTGGATTCCGAAGAAATGTATAACGAACAGCCTTCGGGAGGAGGTCAGGATGGTGCAATCTAAATGATACAAAAATGGCAAAAGGCGTAAAGAAAATAAAAGTTGTAAGTGGGCTTTATTACCCTAAAATGTCTGTATTAGGACAGAGGGTTACGATAAAGCCGGATCAGTGGGTGCAGTTTGGAGTGGGCGAATGGTTACCAGGCACTACAGATGCAGACAAAAAGAAACCTCTCACCTGGATGAGGCAGAACAGCAGCAAAAAAATTATTATCAATCAGATAACCTCTGCTACCGGATATAAATTTTTAATTGGAAAACAGTTCTGTGGAAGCTATCAGTTTTATATTGAAGCCAGTCTGTCAGGAGTAAGAGACCCCAAAAATGATACAGGAATATATGTGAAAGGCTGGTGTGATCCCAAGATTGTAAGCAGCAAATGGTCTACACAGAAAAACAGCAAAAGTATTAAAAACAACAAAAAGACCGAGCATATTTCCTACGGACATATTGTGCACCTGAACCTGATGACAGAAGGACTGAACGGAAATACACTCAGTATTGAGCTATGGAACCAGCAGTCCGCAAAAAAAGATAAACTGGTACACACCTACAACAATGTACAGGTAATAGATGGTGAGGTAAATGTGAAAATGGAGAATACTTTTGCATGGATGGCTTATGTAGATAACATTCAGAACGTGGAAGAATTCTACGTTAAAGTAAAAGATACCGCATCAAAACAATACATCAAAGACAGGCTGGGTGATGATCTTCATGCCATCTATCTGAATGTAAAAAATAAAATAGTCACTACCAATACCAACGGAGCCCAGAATCAAACTCCAACCAAAGTCTATAAACCGGATGTAAACTCTGTAAGACTAGAGCCGTGTAAATTTGAAGTGATAAAGATTACTGAAAATGAAACAAAGGACGGAAAAGCCAACAATACAATTGCTACAGTTTTTAAAAACGGAGATGGTGTAAAACAGATAAAATCTGCTGCATTACAGGAGCATATTCAGAGAACGATTTTTTATAAATTTGATTCCACAGTCATTGATAAAGACGGAGTAGCAATTTTGAATAACGTTCTGAAATTCCTTCTGGAGCATAAAGATTCCACAATGAATCTTAGTGGCTATGCCTGCGTTATAGGAAAAGAAAATTATAACAGAGGACTTTCCCAAAGAAGGGCAGATGTTGTCAAAAAATTCTTTGCAGACGGAGGGTTGGATCCCAGAAGAATTATCTCAGTAGGAAAAGGAGAAGTAGATCCTACCGATGATAAAATGGGAAGGGATAATATTAAATATAAAAATGAGAAAGACTACGAAAACAACCGTAGAGTAGATATTTCATTTGTATTTAATGCCCATGATGCGCAAACGATAAACTATGCGGTGGTAGCACCTACTTCAGCTACAAAAAAAGAACTTATCATAGACGTCACAGGCTTTGACACCAACAGTTGCTTCAGAGATACGAAAAACAAACATAAAAAAGAAATTTATATTGTAGATGTAGGACAGGCAATAGATAAAGGAGATACAAAGAAAACCTTTCAGACTCCATCATTTCCTTATGAAGTGTATGCTCCACTGAGCAGATATAATTTTGGAGGAGGAGTCGGGTTTGATGCCCAATCAATGACTCTTATGCAGTATATTTGGCCCGCTTCTTCCAGTCCGAATCAGTTTCATATGCACGTGCATACCTGTAGATATTATAGCAATGAAAGACGAACTACCGTATTAATAAAAGCCTATCCTGATATCAAATGGAGATTTGCCTTTTTTATCAACCTAAGCAACAGCTTAAGTATAAAATGGCAAAAAATGACTCCTGAAAAACATAAAGAACTTCGAGGTAAAGCATTGAGCCTTGCCAATGAAGAAAAAGGAAAATATACAGACGTAGAATTCGGAGTAGAGCTTAAAGCCTCTTATGATAAACAAAAAGATGGCAGTTACTACTGTAAACCGGAACTTACTGTAAAATATAAGGATAAGATCAATAAACTCTTTTCTATCATTTCTTCCGTCAAAAAAATGTCCCAGGGAATTACATCACAGACAAAAGGTGTTGTATCCAAAGGAGTAGGAAGAAAGCTGCCATTTGATATAAGATTAAATGCACCCGCATTATATTTCGGTGCAGAGTGGGAAGCAGATGTCAATGAAGCACATTCTGATATAGGAACCAAGCTGATGCTTTTCATTGAAGCAAAACCTTTGGTGGAACTGGCTATTGTTTTTGACCTTTTAGCTCTGGTTGTTCAGGCAGGAGTGGCCGTAGCTACAGCCGGAACAGGAAATGTACTGGCTCTTGAAATCTTTAATATGATCAGAGAATGGGCAAGCAAAGGATATGAAACAGAACATGTGGTTATCAACTTTAAAATGTATATTGATCTTGAAGTAAAAGGAAAAGTAGACGGTGTAATAGACGGTTCATTCAGTACCGTTAAAGGGGATAAAGAAGTTAATTTTGATCTGAGCTCAAACATCACCGTAGAATTAAAATCAGGACTCGAGCTAAAAGGAATGTTTGTTGTTATTGGAACCACAAAAAAGCCGGAACTGGAAGGACATGTGGAAGGGAAATTAACTGCAGGTGCTACGATGGGAATTACTTCAGGACATAAATTAAAATATGATTCTACAGCCGGAATTTATTATATTCCAAGCTTAAGTATAGACCCGTGCGTAGGAACCGTAGTAGTCATGGTAAAAGCCGGATTTACCTATAAAAAAGTAAGCTCAGACTGGACTCCGGTGAACTATAACAGAACCCGTACATTTTTTGACGGATTTGATATTATGAAATATTTAGCAGAATTAGTAGGTTATGACAACAAAATATTGCTTTGGGAAAAAAAGAAAAACTAAAAATATGTTTCTACTTTTAATCATGTCTCTGTTTATATCATGCAGTACCGAAAAAGAAGACTTAGCTAATACTCTTTTTCCTTTGAAAAAAGAAAAGGTTTTAAGTGGACTTGACTATACAGAAAAGAAATCTGCATTAGATGAAAATCTTATCGCCTATCAGCTAAAAGATATGAATACTTTTAGCTTATATGGACAGTATTTTGCCAATGAAATTAAAAGTAATTCCGCAACGTATGCCGGGAAAAATTATCTTGAGCTTTTAGGAGATTCAAATGATATAAACGGTTATAAAATCCATCTGTATACCCGGAAGGACAGTGAAAAACTGGAAAAACTCCTCCTGAGAAAACTGGGAAAACCAGCTTTTGATAAAGGAAACGAAACAGAACGAAATATCATCTGGGAAACTTCCGGAAAGATATATATTCTGAATAATGGAAATGCCGAAATACAAGGCGAAAAAACAAAAGAATCGGATCTGTTGTGTTTAAATACTAACTTTACCACACTGATCATAAATGCTACCCAGACTACAAAATATTCTGAGTACTTGAAATTCAGGATAAAAAACAATAAGAAGGTAGAAAATTACCCTTATAGTGTATACAATAAAGAAGAAAATTAAATAAAAGTTGAATGAAAAAGATCGTTATATGCCAAATTGCTTTGAGCTTTGTTCTCATGAACTGTCAGGAAAAAGGAACAGACAAAGTTGTTTCCCAGACAGCGAATACTAATATAACCAGTAAACCAGTAAATAATACTCAGGGAAAAATGGATTTTAAAGATCTGAAATTCGGAACCAATGGAGAAGACCTGCTTAAAGGGATTGGATTAAGTGTTAATGACAACGCTTCAGGTGATTTCAATACCTCAGTGGATTATGTGGAATTCCAATTTCCAAAAGACAAAAATCTGAACCTCTCGTTATTTAATAATACCTTACAATCTGCTACCGATGACGTATCCGTTTTTTATTCAAAAAATGATAAAAAAGTCTGGTGCTATGAAATGGTACTGCAGAACAACCCGAATACGGATGCTATTCTGAGCGCCATTGAAAAAAAAGCAGGCCATAAAGCTGACTTCTCAGATAAAAAAGTAAACACAAAAGAAAGACCCATTTTCCTTGATGAAAACGGAGAATTCAAAACAGACCATATAGAAGAAACCATACAGGTTTGGGAAGATAAAGAAGCAAAAACAACCTTCTTCACCATCCACACCGTTAATCTTTCCAAGAAACCCAATGAAAATACATTAAAGATCTTTGCTTTAGATAAAACAAACCCGAAATACAAAGAATGGGTTTCTTACCGCAGTCTCGATATGTTTTACAATAAATAATAACAATAATGGCTAAAGAACCTTATTATACCATTGATTTTACTGCTGTTTATTGCCAATTTGAAATTTTGGTGAATGACATCCCTGTCATTGCCATGGAAACAGAAGGACAAATGTCTCCCAATGTACCTGTTAATTTCGGAATAAGCAGCTCCGGGGAACAGAAAATTGAGATTAAGCTCTTACCGGTTGCAGGAGAACAGCATATAGATTCAAGAACAGCATTTCAATATACGGTCAAATTATTTGATGTTTTTAATGATAAGTTTGTCCATGAAAAAGATTGCGGCAGTTTTCAGTTTTCAGAAAAAGAAACTGCAAAGAAGCAGCCCTCATTACATCATAAATCATCATTTCAGGCTGAAATTCCTTATGAAATGATGAAATGGGAACATAGCCGGGACCTGTTGTCAATTTCAAAAGATAATTCCTACCTTGGTACCAAACTGGATTCAGCATACAAAAAAATAAGTAGTCTTATCAGTTCAAAACAATATGAAGCTTACTTTGAAATGATCAGGAATCGTGAAAAAAATATGGCATCATCCATGTATTTAAGCGATGCGGATACAAAAGCAAGACTGAACAGCTTATTGGAAGATTTTAATAACGGCTTTAAAATGATGCCGCTGCCGGAAGACAGGATTTTAAAAATCTATGGTAATGGAAAACTGGCGACCTATAAAAAAATAAATGGAGAACCTGCATTTTTCCTTTATAAAGATCAAACAGGTGAAGAATTGATGCTAGAATTGATGTTTCATATTCCACAGGGAAAAGAAGAATTTGAAGTCATTTAGAAGCGGTAAAGTATTCTGGAATCATATTCAGTTATTTTACTATGGCTTTACAAAAAAGGATAATGGGAGTTAAAAAAGAAAGACCATATATTGTTTACAGTATTTTAGGAATAATAGCATTATGCTTTATTTATTTTATTCTATGGGTTATTTTCAAAGACAAAATGCCATTACATGAATATGCTTATGAAATTGCAAATAATTATGACAGCTATGCGGAAAAAGCTATCATTCTTATTCCTTTATTATTTTTTGTCTTCCTGTTTATCATTGTAATGAAGCCTAATGCTTCAAAACGTTTTCTACGTCTGCAGTCATCTCTTCCTACTTCAAAGATTCATTCTGTAGCCAAAGGAGTGGTAGAGATTGAAGGTAACCTGATCATGAAAAATCCATTATCTTCACCGGTGAAGAATGAAGAATGCATCGGATATTATTATACCATTGAAAATATTAGCAGAGACTCAGACGGTAAAGAAACATACAGCACCATTCACAGGGAAACCCAATGTAATGTTTTTCAGATGAAAGATGATACAGGAGTTATAGAAGTAGAACCTGAAGGGATAGAACTGGTTTTGCTGGGAGAAACCAATATAAGCAGTCACGGTGGCAAAAGATACAAAGAAACCCTTATAAAAGACGGTCAGAAAATGCTTCTGGTGGGATATGCTGATTCTAAAAACGGTACACCTTTCATTAGAAAAGACGACTATTATAAAGTTCTCGGAATTACTTCATCATCAGGAATCACGGTTTGGAACAAATATCAGCCATTGCTGAGGTCATTTATGTTTACCTGTTCCATCATCGTTTTAATAATTATTTATATACTTGTATAATAATGAATCAGACGGTCGCAATCATATTACTTATTCTGCTGGGAGTGGTTATCATCAGCTTCCTGATCAATCTTTATAACAAGTTGGTCATGCTCAAATTTAATGTCGAAAAAGCCTATGGCAATATTGATGTTGTACTGAAACAGCGTGCAGATGAAATTCCCAACCTGGTAACTGTTGCCAAACACTTTATGAATTATGAAGAAAAGCTTCTTGCACGCCTTACAGAGCTGAGAACTTTTTATAATAACAGTACAGACGCAGATAAAAGAACCGAGCTGGCCAATGAAACCTCAAAAGCTCTTTCATCATTCTTTGCTGTATCGGAAAACTATCCTGAACTGAAATCTAATAATAATTTTCTTGAACTGCAGAAAAGGATTTCCGAGTTGGAAAACAAAATAGCAGACAGAAGAGAGTTTTTTAATGATAGCGTTAACCTTTATAACATCGGAATTCATGAATTTCCCAATGTTATACTGGCGAAAATGTTAGGATATAAAGACAAGACTTTACTGGAGGTAACCAATGCCGAGAAACATTATGATGGGGTTCAGTTTTAACACCTTCTTCGGACTGGAGGACAGAATTACAGATTATCCTGAAGTTGTTATCTTCGGGGCGATGTTCGTACCTTTGTTATTATTGATCCCCGTTGCCCTGATAGGCTGGATATTCCGGAAACTAAAACTCAATATGTACATCATTCATGTATTGCTGTATACATTGCTTTTTACTTTTATATTTGGAGCGATCACCATATTTGTACTTTTCTTTATTACAGACAAAAATGGAGTGAAATTAGTATATTGCTGGCTTACGGTCTTTACCGGAATGTTCATTTTCAGTTTAATCAATGCCAATACCATTACTAAAATGTTTACCGATTGGTCTAAAATAATTAAATACAAACAGAATCAGTAATGTTGGAAAAAGCATTTAATATGATGAGAAAATCTAAAGCTCTGATATTGATTTTTATAGTATTGATTAATATCTGTTGTGGAAATAAATCATTTGACCTTTCATCAGTTTCATTAGGCGATGATGCCAAAAAATATGACTTTGAAAATAAAGATTTATTTATGAAAGATGCAGCAAAAGCAGATATCATTCAATACTATGCTGATGAAAACAAAGGAATAACGTATGGAAATATACCCTTAGACAATACGATGGGTACAAGAATTACGGTATACAAAGAAAAAGTAGGAGCAGTAGACACCAATGCTGCCGAAAAATATTCTCTGGAATTTGTAGAAAGAATAGTAAAAAAACATGGAAATCCTACAGCTTCTATCACTGATAAAGCAACCGTAGATGCCAAACTTGTAAAACCTATTTTTGAGAAACTGAAAAAACTTTCTCCCGAAAAAGTTTCATGGAATCCAAATGAGAAAAATTCATTTACTTATCCAACCTCTTTCTTCTGGGATGATGGAAAAAATTATTCCATACTAAGTATCTCCATTGAAGATGATGGGAAAATAAGAAATAAATACATTTCTGTGACTAAAGATGCTTACCGTAATAATGCAGTTTTTGGATTAAAATATCCCACACCTCCGGCTTCTCCGTGGTATAAGTATATGAATTAAAAATAAGCCTTTAAAAGGATGAAGAAATAAAAAAAACAGATTCCGGATACTTGAATCCACTTTTTTCTGTTTTATTATTGAGAACTGTATACTAACACTAACATTATGAAAGGATTGAAATATATAGTACTGTCAATGATCTGTTGGGGACTTGCTTCATGCGGCCATCAGAAAAATAAAGAAACTGAAGCTTTGGTTGAAACACAGGGAAGTACGCAGACAGAACCCTTTAATCTTGCCAAAATTACTGTAGGTCAGAATATTAATGAAATTTTAAAATCTGCCGGAGCAACAGCCAAAGAAGCCGTACGTAGCAGTGAAGTTACCCTCATCGGAAATGAAAAACTGGCTTTTTCATCAAAAGAACTATTGCACTTCAACGGAATAGATCTGGAAGGGAAGAATAATAAAAATACCAATAAAGTAATTTTACACTTCGGAAAGGTTGATCAGGAAATAGGTCCTCTTGCCAATGAAAAAGAAGATGAATTGGGAATGTATCAGCTTGATATTTATACAGAGCAGGAAAAAACTGCACTTCTGGATAATCTGAACAAAACACTTCAGAAACCCAGCTTTGATACCATACGTGAAGGTTTTGAATCAGAAGTTAGAGATAATGAAATCATCCAGACGCATAACAAACTCAGACAGGAAGTAGCAATCTGGAGAAACAAAGATATACTCTATTACTACTGCGAAACCAAAATAGATAACAGACCGGATGAATACCGCTGCAATCTCTTTGTATTTAAAAATAAAGAATGGAAAGACCTTCTGAAAGGATCGGGATATCCGGATCTGGATAAAATCTCTCTATAACATTCGCTTAGTCAAATCAGCTTGCTGATCCTTCTTTGCTCTTTAAAAATAAAACATTAAAAAATAAAATCTCTGCGTTAAAAAAAACGATCAAATAAAAAAAACTGTTGAGTTTTAAACAACAAAAAATGCCGGTCTTTTTAGACCGGCATTTTTTGTATTTAAATAAGTATTTGAATTATTTTACCAAAAACTGCATCGTAACCTGATCCAGTTTCAGAATATAAACTCCCTGACCAAGATTTATGGTTCTGATAGAATTTCCATTTCTGAAAGGTTGGTCAATCGTCTGAAGAGCTTTCCCCTGCAGGGTATAAATCTCAGCTTTTCTTACCTTCTGAAGATCTCCTTTTACAAAAATCTCCTGGTTGGTAATAGGATTAGGAGAGATTTTAAAACTGTTAGAAGTTGTTTCTACAGCCGTATTTTGAGCCATTCTTGCACTTGATCCGGAATAGCATGTCCATGCAAGATCATCAATAGCCACTCTGTTACTTGTTGAATTATTAACCAGGCTTACCACTACATTCCCGGAAAGGTTGATATTGTTGATAGTAGTAGTTGTAGATGAAGTACTGTAAGGAACAGTTCCTACGGTTGTTCCGTTTACTTTTACATCAAAAGTTCCATTTGTTCCTGAGAATTTAAGCTGTGTAGTTACTGTTAAAGAACCAATACCGTTTGCTGAACTGCCAGAAGTTAAAGAACCGCTTCTTACTGTAATAGCTTTATTGTTAAGAGTCTGATCAGTTCTTGCATCCGTTGCAGTCCATGAGATTCCACCATTGCTCCATGTTCTGGTTGTATAGGTAGAATTGGCTGCAGGAATTGTTTCAAAAGTTTCATTGGCACAGTTGGTTCCTGGAGTAGTACCTCCTGAATTGGTAGTACCGGAAACCGTTGAGCTGTTTGATGACGAATTTCCTGCTGCATCCTTCGCTACAACATAGAAGCTGTAAGTAGTAGAAGGAGTCAGTCCTGAAATAGTCGTTGAGGTTGAGCTTACCGTAGTTTTCAGATTTCCATCCATATAAACGTTATAAGCTGTTACACCTACGTTATCTGTAGAGGCATTCCAGGCAAGAGAAATACTGCTGGAAGTTTTCCCTGAAACAGTAAGCCCTGTTGTTGTGGTTGGAGCCTGAGTATCACCTGAAGGCTGTTGAGAACCCCAGATAAGGTTTACATAATTCGGATTGTCAATAAATGGATTTCTGTTACCCTGGAAAGTATAAGATGCATTATTTCTTTTGATCTCAGCCTGGGAAACGGGATCCTGATTGTGCCAAGCCAGAAGAACATTCAGTTCCCATGTCTGCAGTCCCGGGAATGTAGAACTTCCTAACATGTTTCCTGAGGAAAAAGAAGAAAGTTTACTCTGATAACGGGTTACAAAATAGAAAATCATACGGGCCACATCTCCTTTAAACTCATCAATCGGCTCAAAAACTGTCCCCGAATATCCTGAAGAAGCTGACGTTCCAAGCTTTGAACCATTCTGTGAAGTAAAAGAAGCACTTCCTACCTTTCCGAAAGGATAATTACTTCTCATTCCGTTTACTTTTCCATCTGTAGCTCTGATGAAATTAACGTCAGAAACCATTGGTGAAGCTTCATTAAAGAGACTTTGAGGAACAATATGCTCTCTGTTATAGCAATTTCCTTCCGTAGAATATGTTCCACACTGGTTGGTCCCCGGAGTATACTTATAAGGATCTGTGCCTGAAGGTTTTTCAGAGTAAATATCAAGAATAGAACCGTCATTCTCATAATCCTTATCAATATCAGTAGTTTTATACGCAGTCCATAGTCCACTGTAACCTTTGTCCATATGTCCGTTGGTGATAATACTGCTTAATTCAGTTTTCAATGCTGCGCCACTCAGTCCGTTGGCAGAATTGTAGTATCCTGCAGGAGCCTGAGCGTAGGCAAGTCCTGCAAATAGAGAAAATAAAATAACTTTTTTCATATAATATTAAGTTTAAGCAAGAATAACACATTTTTGTGAATAAAAAATTAAGTGAGCGTTAATTTTAAATGTACAGCATGTTAGTAATGATGAATTATAAGTTATAAATTATTTTTCTATTAATAAGTGATTGTCTTTTAGTTCAATAGGAGTGGGCTTTAGCCCGCTTATCAAAATCAATATTCATTTGGCTTCAGCCAAAACTTAAAACTTAATAATCCGACTCATAAAAATACACAAAAATTGATTTGTGAAAATCTGTTTTATCTATGGAAAAACGGAATAATTACTTATAAAAAAAGCCAGTACAAAAGTACTGGCTTATATAATGGATGACTTAATTTTATTTTCTTTGTGGCGGATAATTTTTCATAATCTCAGCCATGATTTCCGGAATCTGTCTTTGTTTCGCCTTTGGAGAATCTACAGAAATTCCACTTCCGATACCCTGCCAAACCAATTTGTTGGTTTTTGAATCAATAAGGTCTACGATCAGTGCGCCTTCATTATAATTTGAAGTCCATGTTCTGCTCATTCCAACACCCCATCCGAATGGTCCACCCCATCCCCACATACCGTAAGGTGAAGAAGAATTGATATCTGTAACCTTTTTATGATTCGCTTTTACGTTGATAATCAGATCAGGATTTTCTCCGGATTGAAGCCCTTTGCTCTGAAGCTGTTTAGACAGTTCATTCAGGACTCTGTCTTTATCAATATCATTCAATTTTAGATCATCAATTCTTATTTTATACGTTTTGAAAGAATTGAAATTGGCGGTTTCAGCATAATCTGAACGTACCTGAAAAGGGCTACAAGAAGTTAAACCTAATGTAGCAGATGCCAACAAAATAAAAATATATTTTTTCATTTTATTTATTTTTTTTATCATTTTTAATGAATGTATCAGTCTTTTTATCGTACCCGTAAGGACAGTGTCTGCAGCCGCTTTTACAGCAATGACCTCTTTTCAGATGGAATTTTTCTGTAAAAACCTTGTACCCCTGTTCATTATAGTAGAAGTCTTCACCTTCTTTGATGTCATAATGGGCCATAAGTTAAATGCTAGTCAAAAAACTTTTTATATTTGTTACTATGATAATTGTATGCCAAAAGCCTTTAAAAAAATTAAAAATTAATGGCATTGCTCTCTTTCCCTTTATCTTCATTAGGAAACCCGAAGATAAGGAAAATAATGTATTGATCAATCACGAAAAAATCCATTTACGCCAACAATTGGAAATGCTCATTATTTTCTTCTATATTTTTTATGTCATTGAATACTATTACTGGTTTTTTAAGCTCAAAGACGGTTATCTGGCTTACAGAAGAATATCATTTGAAAGAGAAGCTTATGCCAATGAAAAGAACCTGAATTATCTCAAAAAAAGAAAATTCTGGAACTTCCGGAAATATCTGTAGAATTATGAATTATTTTGAAAAAGTATTCACATCTCTACTTATTCAATAGAAGTGGGTTAATATCCTGAGCGTAGACCGTTTATCAAATAAACTCAAATTCATCCGGCTTTAGCCAAAACCTAAAAAAATATCAAAATAATCATCTGTGAAAATCCGTGGTGAAAAATAAGTAAACAAAACTTTATACAAAGAGAAAATCTCTACAACACTAAATCTTTTCCTACTTTTGCAAACAGTAAACCTTGAGTAGTAAAACTGAAATGCTATTACAACTTCCCACAGAACCTGTTTCCATTCAGGAAATTCCCATTCATAAAAACGTAAAACTTTTCATTAAAAGGGAAGACCAGATTCATCCGCTGATTTCAGGCAATAAATACTGGAAACTATTTTATAATGTGAACCACTATCTGGAAAAAAATCCGGATAAACCCTATATTATTACTTTTGGCGGAGCTTTTTCCAACCATATCGCCGCGGTCTCAGCAGTAGGGAATCTGGCGGGGATTCCAACATTGGGAATCATCAGAGGTGAAGAGCTGCAGCATAAGTGGCGTGATAACCCTACTTTACTTTTTGCCAAAAGAAATGGAATGAACCTGAAATTTGTCACCCGTGAAGAATACCGTCATAAAGAAAAACTGACAGAATTCCTTCATCAGGAGTTTCCCGATGCCCTGATAGTACCTGAAGGAGGTACCAATGAAGAGGCTGTGGAAGGGGTGAAAATGATGCTCAATGAACAAACAAAAGATTTTGACTATCTTTGCACCGCAGTTGGAACCGGAGGAACCATTGCAGGAATTTCAAAATTTAGTGAAGACAATCAGAAAGTTATAGGATTTAAAGTTGTAGATGATGCTTCACTGGAAAATAAAATTTTTGAATTAACTTTGAGACAGAATTTTAATCTAATAGATTCATGTTTTGGAGGTTATGGTAAAATAAATGATGGAAACATCCGTTTTATCAATGATTTCAAAGAGAAGTATGGTATTCCTTTAGAACCGATATATACAGGAAAAATGATGGAGAAAGTTTTTGAACTGATTGAAGATGATTATTTTCCTGAAAACAGCAGCATTTTGTGCTTTCACACTGGTGGTTTACAGGGGATTGAAGGAGCTAATCTGCTTTTAGAAAAACAGAACAGAAATTTAATTATATAAGTAAAATTGAAAAACATGAAAAGACTTTTCCTATCCATAAGCCTTTTAGTTTTATCAAAATTTTCTGCCCAGGCTTGGGCAACCGAAGATCAGTATATTCAGAAGTTTGCTAAATATGCCGTAGAAGAAATGGAAAAATATAAAATTCCTGCTTCTATTACCCTTGCCCAGGGATTATTGGAAACCGGGGGCGGGCAAAGCAGATTGGCACAGGAAGGTAAAAACCACTTCGGTATAAAATGTAAAGAAGACTGGACCGGTAGAACGATGAAACATACCGATGATGCACCCAATGAATGCTTCCGTGTATATGACGATCCAAGACAGTCTTATGAAGACCATTCTATATTTTTATCCACTAGAAAATATTACGCAAACCTTTTCAAATTGGATATGAGAGATTACAGAGCGTGGGCAACCGGTTTAAAAAAAGCGGGTTATGCTACCAATCCACGTTATGCTTCAATTCTTATTACCAAAATTGAAAAGTACAAGCTATATGAATTCGACAATACCAGTTCTAATGAGGTATTGTATGCCGTACTTAAAATGTATCCGGATCTGAAGGACGACAGAACTTTCATGGCACAGCTGGAACCCTCAAAAGCGGTTAAAAAAGCTAAAGACCCGGTTACTGTAGAAGTTCCTTATAAACAGACTTCTTACGCACAACAGCAAAAAAGAGTGGAAAGAATCAAAACGAAAGCTGAAATTCTTAATTCCATCCTTATCAAAAGCCATCCGAATGACGGCCTGAAATATATCGTAATTCCTGAAGATACTGATGTGAAATTCATCGCCAATAAATTCAAAGTCAGCGAAAGCAGACTGATAAAGTGGAATGAACTGGAAGGTGAAATCTTAAAGAAAAATGATATTGTTTTTCTGGAATCAAAAAATTCTACAGGAAATACAGCTACTTATAAAGCAGAATCCGGAGAAGATATGCATGATATCGCTCAGAAATTCGGAATCAAATTAAATAAATTGTATGCTAAAAACAGAATGGATGAAGGACAGCAACCATCTGCAGGACAGCTTATTTATTTAATAGACAAAAAACCACGAAACTAATTTAATTTTTTGTTGAGCGTTTACCGTTGACAGTTACATGCCAACCAGCAACTGCCAACAGCAACTAAGTATATATGAAGTATCAAAGAAGTTCGGCTTTGTTTGATGAAGCCTACAAATACATTCCGGGAGGAGTAAACTCTCCGGTGAGAGCATTCAAATCCGTAGGAGGTGTTCCTGTTTTTATGAAATCGGCAAAAGGAGCTTACCTTACCGATGCAGATGACAATACTTACATCGATTATATCAATTCATGGGGCCCGGCCATTTTGGGACATACCCATCCTGAAGTACTGGAAGAACTTAAAATCCAGGCAGAGAAAGGATTCTCTTTCGGAGCGCCTACAGAACTGGAAACGGAAATTGCAAAATTTATTATTGATAACGTTCCGAATATTGACCAGATCAGAATGGTTTCTTCAGGAACAGAAGCATGTATGAGTGCAGTAAGACTGGCAAGAGGTTATACAGGAAGAGATAAGATCGTAAAATTTGAAGGCTGTTATCACGGACATTCAGATTCATTTCTGATCAAAGCAGGAAGTGGTGCGGCAACTTTCGGAAATCCAAATTCTCCGGGAGTAACAGCAGGTACTGCTAAAGATACATTACTTGCCCGTTATAACGATTTTGAACAGGTAGAAGATCTATTCCGTCACAATCAGGGAGAAATTGCAGCGGTAATTATAGAGCCGGTTGCAGGAAATATGGGGTGTGTACTGCCGGAAAACAATTTCTTACAAAATCTGAGAAAGATCTGTGATGAAAACGGAGCTTTATTAATTTTTGATGAGGTAATGACCGGTTTCAGACTGGCTTTCGGAGGAGCTCAGGAGCTTTTCAATGTTAAAGCAGACCTTGTGACTTACGGAAAAGTAATCGGTGGAGGTCTTCCGGTAGGAGCTTTCGCAGGAAGAAACGAAATTATGGATCACCTGGCTCCAAAAGGAGGAGTATACCAGGCAGGAACATTAAGTGGAAACCCTTTAGCAATGAGAGCGGGATTAAAAACCCTTCAGCTTATTAAAAATGATCCTGAATTTTTCAACAGATTATACAAGACAACAGAAACATTAGATTTTGAAATCGGAAAAATTCTGAATGAAAAAGGAATTGCTCATAAAATCAACAGAAAAGGTTCTATGATGTCGGTATTCTTCCATATCAACAGAGTTTCTAACTTTGATGAAGCACAGGAAGCTAACCATTCATTGTTTAATAACTTCTTCCACCAGATGCTTCAGAATGGAGTGTATCTGCCGCCAAGTGGTTATGAAACGTATTTCATCAGTGATGCAATCAAGGATAAAGAAATTGATATGACACTGGAAGCTGTAAGAAAATTTGAATATTCAAATAAATAATAATAAGACCGGATTTTAAATCCGGTTTTTTTATGTACAGAAAATTGATTTCATTAGTTTGGAATTACAAAATGTTCAACGCAACGTTTGTCATTCCATAGGAGTCTCGGCAACGTAAAACAGCATTATTTAGATTCTTACAGAATGACAAAGATGCTGTCAATACTTTCCGGATAAATAAAAAGTACTCATTACATCTGATAAAAATATCCGCAATCTTTGTCACTCCGTAGGAGTCTCAGTAATGTAGATATTATGATATAGATTCCTACGGAATGACAAGGTTACTGGTAAACATTTTTATAAATTGTAAGTAATTTTTACGTCTAAAAATATCCGCAAAGTTTGTCATTCCATAGGAGTCTCGGCAACGTAAAACAGCATCATTTAGATTCTTACAGAATGACAAAGATGCTGTCAATACTTTCCGGATAAATAAAAAGTACTCATTACATCTGATAAAAATATCCGCAATCTTTGTCACTCCGTAGGAGTCTCAGTAATGTAGATATTATGATATAGATTCCTACGGAATGACAAGGTTACTGGTAAACATTTTTATAAATTGTAAGTAATTTTTATGTCTAAAAATATCCGCAAAGTTTGTCACTCCGTAGGAGTCTTAGTAATGTGGGTATTATGATATATGTTCCTAAAGAATAACAGCGTTATGGATAAAGTTGTTTATTGCTGTAATGAATAACAAGGTATTTAAAAAACAATCAGAACAAAGCATAAATCATACAGATTTTGTAATAAACGATACACTTTGTTCACCAGACTTCTTTTTAATTTTGTCATAAATAGATTGGAAATGAAGACTTCTGACAATACCATCTCCCGCAAAGACTTTATCCGAAATTCAGCTTTGGCTGTAGTGGGATTAACTTTAGTACCTAATATCATGACTGCATCACCTTTCCTTGATGGAAATAACAGCTCGGCAAAAGGGAAAATGATTCTGAAAAATGTCCGTCTGGAAACAGGTTTTGAATATCAGGATGGAGAAGTGGCTTCTACCAAAACAGATCTGTTCTATATAGAAGTTGAAAACGGAAAAATTATAAAGATTGCTCCGAACCAGCCTAATGCTAAAGCGACAGATGCAAAAGGACTATTGATGCTTCCTGCATTCAAGGATATGCATATTCACCTTGATAAAACCTTTTATGGAGATCAATGGCAGGCCGTTAGAAAAAGAACCGGAGGGATCAAAGGAATGATAGAGCTGGAGCAGAAAATGCTTCCGGAGATGCTGAAGAATTCAACCTTCAAGGCAGAGAAACTGATCGAATTATTACAGTCAAAAGGAACTTCCTATGCGAGAAGCCATGTGAATATTGAACCCACTTCCAAACTGCAGTCATTAAAAAATCTGCAGAAAGCTTTAGAAAATAAAAAGAAGTGTTTTGGAGCTGAGCTGGTAGCCTTTCCGCAGCATGGCGTGTTCTATACAGATTCTGTACCTTATCTGAAAGAAGCAGCAAAGATGGATATTGACTTTATTGGTGGTGTAGACCCTTTCAACATTGATGGTGATATTGAAAAAGTGGTAGACTTTACCGTTCAGCTTGCTTTGGACAATAAAAAAGGAATCGATATTCACCTGCATGAAACCGGTGATTCCGGATTGAAAACTGTAGAATATCTTATTAAAAAAGTAAATGAAAACCCTTCTCTGAAAGGGAAAACCTATTTAAGCCATTGTTTTATTCTGGCTAAACTAGAAGCTGCAAAACAGGAAGAAATCGCTGAAAAATTAGGTGAGGCACAGATCGGAATTGTTTCTACAATCCCTTTCGGAAGGCTGATCATGCCAATACCAACGCTTTACAAACATAATGTAACCGTTCTGACAGGAAATGACAGCATCATAGACCATTGGAATACTTTCGGAACGGGAAGTGTGCTTCAGAAAGCCAACTTAATGGCTCAACTGTATGGATATTCAACAGAGTTTTTATTGTCAAGAAGTTTAAAACTGGCCACGGGAAATATTCTTCCGCTGGATGACAAAGGAACTCAGCAATGGCCAAAATCAGGTGATAAAGCAGACTTTGTTCTGATGAATGCAAGCTGTTCTGCAGAAGCTGTATCAAGAATTTCAGAAGTTGAATCATTGGTGCATGATGGAAATGTTGTCTTTTAAACTTTTTTGAACTTAAATGAAAAGTAAAAAAGTCTTGTAGATAAGATTTGAACAATATAATTGCTTATAAATTTATATATATGATTTAGTTGTGTTTTTTTAACCACAAAGGGTATAAAAGTTTTACTAAAGGAAAGCCTGGGAATATATTATTGATTTTCGGAAATAGTCACTGAATGCAGATAGAAACTGAAGTAGGAGTGGTGTATGTAAAGCTTTTGTCCCTTTTGTGGTTATTTTAGTTTTTTCTCACAAATTTTAGTAATTTTAGGAGAAAATCAGGCAGAGTGGGCTATCATACGGATCATTTTCCAATTTTAGGAATTCAGGAATTTAGTGAGAATCAGCTGAAGGGCTGTAATCTGCTGTTTAATGAACTTTATGGGGCACGTTCCATTGATGATCCCCATAAGCATGATTTTTTTATCATCAATCTTTTTGAGCATGGAGTCGGTTCACATACTATTGATTTTACAGAATATCCGGTAAAAGACCATCAGATCCACCTTGTTTTTCCGGATCAGGTACATCAATGGGTGATTGAAAAAGAAACCATCGGTTATCAGCTGATGATCAGCCGGGACTGGTTTGAAAGTTTCCTGCCGTCATTAAGGTTTTCTGCCTCTTATTATCAGAACCATCCGGTTATCAATCTTTCCCCGGAAATTTTTAAAACTTTTCTATATGAATTTCAATCTATCCAGAAAGAACTGAGTGGTGAAAAAGTATTTTGGGAGCTTATTCAAAAAAGGAGTGAGCTGATTGGGCTGTTGGTAAGTAAATCTGTGGAAGGAGCTTTCAAAGACTTTGAAGTCTATAACTCAAATCCTATTATTTCAAAATTTCTCCATCTTATTGATGAACATTTTAAAACAGAAAGATCAGTTTCTTTTTATGCGGATAAACTGAATATTTCGGCCAACTACCTGAATATTGTCTGCAAGAAAAATCTTAATGCTTCGGCTTCATCTCTCATTCAGGACCGTATTTTACTGGAAGCCAAAAGACTTTTAAAAGTTTCTGAAATGTCAGTAAAAGACATTGTGTATGATCTCGGTTTCTACGATCATGCAAGTTTTTCCAAATTCTTTAAAGCACAGACGGGAATGACACCTTCCCAATTCAAAGAATAATCTGTACAAAACAAGACATAATTGATACACCTGTTTTACCCTGAAGTAGGGCTAATTTTGTATTGTTAAAATCTTAGAATCATGCAATTTCCCTATCAATTAACTGCAAAAGAAAAATATTCCCTTAAAAATGTCCGCCTGGAAACAGGTTTTGAATACGAAAATGAAGAGGTAACCGGAACAAAAACTGATCTTTTCAGTATTGAAATTGAAGATGGAAAAATAAAAACAGTAACAGCAAATGATCCCGCTTCAGAAGCAATAGATGCTAAAGGATATCTGATGCTTCCGGCGTTCAGAGATATGCACATCCATCTGGATAAAACATTGTACGGTCTTCCATGGCAGGCTCTTTCTCCTAAGAGAAGAACAGTGAAAGATATGATTGCTTATGAGCAGGAAATCATTCCTGAACTATTGAAAACTTCTGTAAGCAGAGCAGAACAGCTGATCAGTCTGCAGCAGCATTATGGAACTCATTTCGTAAGAACTCATTTCAATATTGATACTACTTCGGGACTGAAATCTCTGGAGCATCTTGAGCAGGCTCTTGAAAATAAAAAGGATTCTTTCAAAGCAGAATTAGTTGCTTTTCCGCAACATGGAGTTTACTATACAGATACGGTTCCTTTGATGAAAGAAGCAGCACAGCTTAAAAGTGTAGGATTTATCGGTGGATTGGATCCTTTAAGTATTGACGGAAGCATAGAAAAAGTAATGGATTTTACCGTTGAGCTGGCTTTAGATCACCACAAAGGAATTGATATTCACCTGCATGAAGTAGGAGAGTCTGGAATGAAAACAATCAATTACCTGATTGATAAAGCAATTGAAAATCCGGCACTGCAGGGGAAAACATTTGTAAGTCATGCATTTGCCCTGGCTCATCTTTCACCAAAAGAAACAGAGCAGATTGCAGAAAAACTGGCTGAAGGAAAAGTGGGAATCGCTTCTTCAGTACCTTTTAAAGGAACGGTAATGCCGATTCCAACCCTGAAAAAATATGGGGTCAATGTATTGATCGGAAATGATAATGTACAGGATTACTGGAGTACTTTTGGTTCGGGAAGTATGCTCCAGAAAGCGAATCTCATTGCTGAGTTATATGGTTATGCTACAGAATATGCATTATCAAGAGCTTTGCAGTTTGCCACTCAAAGTATTCTTCCATTGGATGAGAAAGGAAAACAGCAATGGCCTAAAGCTGGTGATGAAGCTGCCATTGTTCTGGCAGATGCTTCGTGTTCTGCAGAAGCTGTTTCCAGAATGTCTGAAATAAAAGCCCTGATGAATGACGGGAATTTATTTTGGAGAAATTAATTGAAATATATATTTTTATACACTTGTTTTTTGTGAATGTCATCGGGAGTTTCCTGGTGGCTTTTTTATTGAATGATAAATTATAAATTATGAGTTATGGGTTTCGGGTCTTTTCTCTATCAATAGAATATATTTCCCTGGTTTTAGCCAAAATTTTTTAACAAACCCTTATAAAAATCTACTGTTAAACAAAAATAACAACTGTTCAAATTGCCATTTTCTGTTTTTTACAATATGAACACCTCTTAATATTGATTTCAGCGGACCGTCATAATACCTGATGATAACAATTAAAAAAAAGCCCTCGGAAAAATACTTCCGAAGGCCTTCTATTTGAAATTAAATCTAAGTACTTATGTATTATTATAAGTTGAAGTTTGTCCATCCTGCGTACCAAGTATCTGTAGCATCTTTTACAGCACCTTTATAAGTTACCTGTGTAAACCAAGTAGCTAATTTAGGGTTAGTAAATGCACCTCCTGTTAATAATGGAGAACCTGCGCTAGGCGTAAAGTTTGGTGTAGTTCCTGCAGGAGCCCATGCACCGGCAAGTTTTACATCAGCAGTAGAAGCAAGGATTGTATTTCCTTTAGCATTAAACCAAGTTGTAAGATCGTTCAATGTATACGTTGTCGGAGTAGAAGTAGATGGTCCGAATTTTAAAGGAGTTTGCATTCCTGCTAAAACGTTATTTTCAAAGAATAATTTGTTACCTACAATATTGTTATCTGTTGGAGCACCTTTTGTAGCATCGATGAATAAACCAACAGGGAATCCTGTAAATACAGAGTTGAATACAGAGATAGAAGAGTTTCTTCTGATCTGTAATGCATTCTGGAATAACGCGTTGATTGATCCTGGCGCTGCAGAGTTGATTGGCCCGATAATCGTCATGTTAGAGAATGTAGCTGATGTCTGAGGTGTCAAAGTAGAACCGTTAGCATCATTATCAGATTCAAATGCGTTAGAACCGGAAACGTCCGCTACCTGAGAATCTCTTACTGCGATACCAAACTGTACTTTTCCTGAGAAACCATTATCCGTATCGAAATCATCATCAAGACCTTTGTAAGAAATAAGGTGAGAACAGTTTACCGTTCCTCCGAACCATTCAAAACTGTCATCATTAGCATAAGCAACTTCTACATAATCTACTGTAGTTCCGCTACCTACACCACCAAATGTAAGTCCGTTGACCTCTTTGTCCGGTAAGAATGCATATCCTGCATATTCTATTCTTACATATTTTAATATACCACTGTTGTCAGCAGCATTGTTTCCACCGTAAAGTCCAAGACCTTCAGAATTGTTGATTCCTCCTTCAATCTCTCCAACTCCGTTTGCCCCACCGAAAGAAGCATTAGTAGGAGCATTACCTAAAATTACTACACCTGCCCAGTCTCCTCTTTTAGGACTTGGTTTTTCAGAAGTGAAGATAATTGGGTTGGCAGCAGTTCCTTCTGCCATGATTTTACTTCCTTTTGTAATGATCAAAGCTCCGTTTTTATCAGCTTCACCTACAATCTTTGTACCTGGCTCGATAGTTAAAGTAGCTCCGTTAGTTACATATACTAGTCCTCTTAGCTTATAGATTTTATTTGCTTTAAGCGTAAGGCTGGAAGTGATCTTTCCTGAAAGAATAAGGTTTTCAGTTTCTCCGTTTCCATTACCTCCATTTTGAATAATGGTAGGTCCATCTTCTTCTATATTTCTACATGCGGTAGTTGATACTAGAGCGCCAAGCATTAAAGAATATAAAACGAACTTTTTCATGTTATAAAGAATTAAATTATTTATTAGATTATTTGTTGAATGAATTAAAAATTGTATCCCAGTGTTAAACTGATATTGGTTCCTGAAAGTCTTTCGATAGCAAGAGCATCTTTGCTGTCATACTTACCGTTATCATTCAGGTCATGGTAGAATTTAGCACGACGGTTCAGAATATCTGAAACATTCAGCTTGATTTCTCCTTTGTTGCTCCATATTTTTTTAGCAAGCTGGAAATCCAAAAGAGGTCTTGGTGCTTCCCAGATTGGTGGTACCTGATCGTTTCCTACATAAAGGATTCTTCTTCCGATCATGTTGAATAGTACTGTAGAAGACCATCCTGATTTTTCAGTGTCATACTGAAGACTTACGTTGACAGTATAAGGAGACTGCCCCTGCATTGGTCTGTCAATCTTAGTAGCCTCATCTGTTACTTTGTTTTTAATTAAAGCTACGTTTCCACCCAGGGTGAAGTTTTTAAGAGCGCTTACAAAATCAAGTTTTTTTCTTACTTCCAGTTCCACTCCATAAGCATCAGCTTTATCTACGTTAAGGTAGTTGAAGGTATTACTCGTTCCTACCCCTGACTGGTTGAAGTATAATTCGATTGGCTTTTTGAAGTTTTTATAGAAACCTGCTACGGATATAATTTCTCCGTTTCTTGGGTAATATTCCCAACGAACATCGGCACTCGTAATTTTGGTTCTTTCAATTGATTTGTTACCAATTACAGTAGCTCCAAGATCAAAATCATAATATGCTAAAGGAGAAACTTCTCTAAACTCCGGTCTAACAACAGTTTGTGAACCTGCAACACGGATGTTCATTTTAGGGTTTACCTTGAATGTTAAGTTTACAGCAGGTAAGAAATCTGTAACACGGGTGTTCACAAAACGGTCATCACTTTTCTTCGTGCTTCCAACCAATTGATCAAAGTTTTCAACTCTTAATCCCCAAACTGCTCTTAACCATGGTGTAAAGTTGTTGTCAAACTGTAAATACCCCGCGTTAAGGATCGTGTTGGCAATATATCTGTACTGGTTTCCTGCAATTTCATCAAATGTAAATCCACCGTTACCTCCGAAATTCCCAGGATTGAAGATCGTTTCGAAAGGCTGAGAAAGTAATCCCTGGTTGAATTTCTCAAGTCTTACAGAGAACGGTCTCGAATTGTAGATTCTGTCTTTTACCTGGAACAAATAACCTCCTTTGATCGTTTGTTTTTGTCCAAACATCGTAAATGTTTTGGAGATATCACCCCCTGCATTATATAGATAATCACTTAGGGTAGAATAGAATACACTTCCTGACTTTTGAGAAAGACCATTAGAAATCAATGCTAAATATGGGCTTCCTTCTATATTGGTGTATTGGTTATACTGCAAACGCTGCAGCAAAGGAATATACTGATCCAGGATCCCGAAGCTTCCGTACCAGTTTACGGTAAATCCGCCAAGAGCATCTATTTTATGAGTACCGGTAAGGGTAGAGTTGTAGAAAGTAGTTTCTTTAAAACCTATTTCCCTTGCCATAATGTTTGTCCCGTTAATCGGGTCAAATTCAAAGTCCTTCCCTGTTCTGAAGGACATGTGGTTCACCGTATTGTTGGTGATGATATTCTTTAAGGAGATTTTATTGTTGCTGTTGAGCTTTAAAGAAAGGTTCAACATTCCTCCTAAGATAATATCATTGCTGTATTTTTCTGTAAAATAATCGAAGTTGGTATCGGCAAGTTGGTCGTTGATGGTAAAGAAACGGTTGGTAGACTCAGTTCTTCTTTTGTTGTTACTATAGTTTAAAACAGCAATTACCCCTAAATCTTTTCCGAATAATTTGGTATTGAAACCTCCGTCAAGTTGTAAACTTAAGTTTTCAGGATAACCAATACTGTTGTATCCTAAATTCTTTGTAAACCCTTTACCAATATTGGTTTTCTGACCTTCATCTAAAATACTGAACGCATTTTTTGCAGGCATATTGGTTGGCAGCTTTCTGTAACCGTCATCAATTCCTAGAAAGTCCCATTTTCCACCTTTCTGCATATGGAATTCCTGTCCCATAGTCGCCGTATTTCCTCCTACACCTACCTGTACATTGAAGAAATTTTTATTAGGAATATCCTTTGTATTTACTTGGATCAAAGCTCCTCCCCATTCACCTGTATATTCTGGAATGAAAGTTTTGTTGATAACAAGGGTTTCGATAACGTTGGCAGGGAAAAGGTCGAAAGAGAAAGTCTTTCTGTCAGGCTCCGTGCTGGATAACTGAATACCATTCAGCATAGCCTGGTTATAACGGTCTGATAAACCTCTTACTACAATATATTTTCCTTCAGATAAACTCACTCCGGAAACTCTCTTCAGAACTTCCCCTGTGTTTCTGTCCGGACTTCTTTTAATAGCTTCAACACCAATAACCTGAGAAACTACACCGGCATTTTTCTGTAGTCCGATAGTAGAGGCTATGGTTTCTTTTCTTGCGTTTGATTTGATGACAACTCCCTCAATTTCTTTTTCCTTGGTAGAGGGTTTGTCCATTACGATATCAAGATGAGTATTACCTTCATTTTTGATAATAACCTCACTGATTTCTTTTCTGTTATACCCATTGGAGCTTACCGTTACAATGTAATTGGTGCCGGGGGACAGGTTGATAGAGTAGTATCCGGAAATGTCAGTCGTTACTTCCTGTCCATTTACTTTTACCTTTACCCCTTCTATAGGAGTGTTATCTTTCTCGTCCAATACCCTACCTTCCAAAATCTGACTTTGTGCAAAAGCATAGCCAGCAGAAAACAAGGCAAGTAGCATGATGCTCTTGTGGAGTTGTTTTTTCATTTTACTTCTTTTTCAAGGGCAAAATAAGGGCTAAGTTTTTAAGAAAACTTTAGGAGAATCTTAATTAATTATGAAATTTGTATTAACAGATGAGAGAAATTTATAGTTATTGATGTTTAATTTATATAATTATAATTTTTGTTTTAATTTTAAATATTATTCCTTATATTTGATTTATGTGTATTTATTATTTAATTTTTTTATTGATTTTGTAATTTTGTGCTGCGATATGTTTTTTTAATAATTAGTTAACATTTGGCAGATAGATGAAATCAATGGAAATAATTAATTTTGTGGGAATTCTTAAACTAGAAGATGAGCAAAAAAATTCTTTTAATAGACGATGAACTGGACATTTTAGAGATTCTGTCTTACAATTTGGAAAAGGAGGGGTATGATATCTATACAGCTACCAATGGTAACGAAGGTATAGAAAAAGCAAAGGAGATCGTTCCGGACCTTATCTTATTAGATGTCATGATGCCTGAAAAAGATGGTATAGAAACCTGTCAGGAACTTCGTAAAGTGAAAGAACTTCAGAAAACACTTATCGTGTTCCTTTCTGCAAGAAGCGAAGAGTTTTCTCAGTTAGCAGGTTTTCAGGCGGGTGCCAATGACTACATCGTAAAACTAATCAAACCGAAAATCCTTATTTCTAAGGTGAATGCATTATTACAGCTGACCTCACAGGTTTCTGACAATGCAAAACTAATCGAAATCGGAGACCTTATTATCGACAAAGATAATTTCAGAGTTTCCAAAAGCGGACAGCAGTTTCTTCTTCCTAAAAAAGAATTTGACTTGCTTTACCTTTTGGCTTCCAATACTGAAAAGGTTTTCAAAAGAGAAGAAATTCTTGAAAAGGTTTGGGGTAATGATGTGATTGTTGGTGAAAGAACAATCGATGTACATATCAGAAGGTTGAGAGAAAAATTAGGAATCAATACGATTCAGACATTAAAAGGGATTGGATATAAACTGATCGTTTAATTATTTTAGAATCTTAACTTTACGTTCAATCATTAAAACGTTGTAAAATTGAAATTTTACAGACTTACCCTCGTTGCCTCCTGTCTGCTGACATTGGTAATGCTTCTTTTAGTAGTCGTCTTCGATTCACTGAAAGATATCTATTATGAGACCCCTTTGTTTAAAACGGGTCTTTTCATCTGTATTGTCCTGATCTTTCTGATCAACTGTGTGGTATTGGAACTTCTTTTCAATTATTACAGCAGAAAACAGGTAAAAGGACTTTCAGGATTTCTGCCACAGGAAATAGTTCAGAATCAGGATGAAAATATTACCATCAAAGAATTAGGAGAAAGGTTTTCAGATCTCAATCAGCAGCAGGTATCAGAAATTGATATGATGAAAGAGATGGAAAGCTACCGTAAAGAATACATCGGTAATGTGTCCCACGAACTGAAAACGCCTTTGTTTTCTATTCAGGGATATGTAGAAACTTTAAGAGACGGCGGAGTAGACAATCTTACTATCCGGGATAAATACCTGGAAAGAATTGATAAATCTGTCGAAAGACTTATCGCCATTGTAACAGATCTTGATATGATCAACAGGCTGGAAGCAGGCGAAATCAATCTTACCGTTTCAAAATTTGATGTCAATCTTCTGATTAAAGAGATTTTCGATCTGCTTGATCTTGAAGCCGAAAAACGAAATACAACGTTACAGATCCAGACCCTTCATCCACAGATTTTTGTGGAGGCTGATAAACAGAAAATTTCCCAGGTTTTCATTAATCTTATTTCCAATGCGATCCATTATGCCAACAGACAGGAAGCGAAAGTGATCGTAAAGACCAGTGTACTCAAAAATAAGGTGCTGATAGAAGTGATAGATAATGGGATGGGAATCAAGTCTGAAATTCTTCCAAGGATTTTCGAAAGATTTTACCGTGTAGAAACCAGCAGAAGCAGGAGAGAAGGAGGTTCCGGGCTGGGATTGGCCATCGTAAAACATATTCTTGAAGCACATAACGAAAATATCACCGTAGAAAGCGTGTACCTTGAAGGGACGAAGTTTAGTTTTATGCTCGAAAAAAGTAAATAATTCCGGTAAAATGTAAGGAAAAAAAATATTTTAAAAAATCCTGAAATATTTTTTTGTCACATGTCATTTATTATATATTTGCACCAGAGATTTATCATAATTATAAAGGCAAAAAAGTAATTTAAGAAACTGATATGGTTTACAAAATCCGCGTAATATTAGATGCGAAAGAAGATATTTTCCGTGATATCGAAGTTAAGGGAAAACAAACGTTATGGAACTTACATTTAGGAATTAAAAGTGCATTCAGTCTGCAGGGAGATGAGCTTTCTACTTTTAATCTGTTAGAAGATGACGGAACAATTGTAAAAAGTGTCCCATTGGAAGATATGAGTGATGATGGTGATGGTGAGATTATGTCAGATGTTTACATTGATGAAGCTTTTGAAAGTGTAGGTGACAAAGCACAGTTCCAATACGGGCTTCTTGACCTTTGGGAATTCTTCTGTGAACTTGTAGAAATTATTGAAGAAACAAAAGGGGTTAATTATCCTATCACGGTATACAGATTCGGAAACGTTCCGTTGAAGGCACCTAGCAAAAATGGAAGTGCCGGAGGATCTAAAAAGAAATCAGCAATGCCTTTGGCAGATGATGAGTTTGGTTTCGATGAAGATTTCGGATCAGGAGGAAACTTTGCAGATGAAGACGATAGCTTCGATGATGAGGAAGAAGAAGACTACAATGACGATGTCTTTGATGACGAAGATGACAATGATGACGAAAGATAGTCAACACAATATACTGGCCCTGGATTTTAATCCGGGGCTTTTTTTTACAAAAGTGTGAAGGTATTTAAATAAAAACAGCCTCATTTGAGGTTTCAGATATATCAGCTGAGCTTTTGTAAGTCTATTTTGAGGTCTTTAAATTCTTCAGTAAGATTTTCAGGTTCTACTGACGGGTTGGAGATGCTATTTATCTAGCCTTAAATTTTGCCTTTCTCAAAAAAACAATTCTTACTTTTGTTAAAAATAGTTTAATGAAAAAATTAATTTTGTTAGCTGTAATTGGTCTGGGAATTGTTTCCTGTACCACTCAAAAAAATACCCGGAAGATGACAGAACTGCCAAAAGATTGGAAACATAATACAAATATCTACGAAGTAAACATAAGACAATATACTCAGGAAGGAACTTTCAAAGCATTTGCAAAAGAAATGCCCCGCCTGAAATCTATGGGAATAAAAACCCTTTGGTTTATGCCTATCACACCCATTGCCCAGCAGAATAAAAAAGGAAGTATGGGGAGTCCATATGCTGCTGCAGACTATACTTCCATCAATCCCGAATTCGGAACGTTGCAGGATTTTAAAGATATGGTGAATGAAGCACACAGATTGGGATTCAAAGTAATTATAGATTGGGTGGCCAATCATACAGGATGGGATCATGTATGGACGAAAATACATCCCGAATTTTATCTGAAAGATCCAGACGGAAAATTCCATATCGCTTCCGGAATGGATGATATTATTGAACTGGACTATAAAAACCAGGAGATGCGTCAGGCCATGATTGATGCCATGAAATTCTGGGTACAGGAAACTGATATTGACGGTTTTCGATGTGATCTTGCTTCATGGGTAGAGGTAGATTTCTGGGTTCAGGCCCGTCCCGAAGTAGAAAAAGTAAAACCTCTTTTCTGGCTGGGAGAATTTGATGAGTTGGAAAGTCCTGAATATGGGAAAGTTTTTGATGCCAGCTATTCCTGGAAATGGATGCACAAATCTGCAGATTATTATAAAAAAAATGAACCTCTTCAGGAATTAAAAGATCTTCTGAGACAATATTCTAATATCGGAGATGCTTCAATGAGAGCATGGTTTACTGCAAACCACGATGAAAACTCATGGAACGGAACCGAATATGAAAAATACGGAGTCATCACAAAACCTATGGCAGTATTCTCTGCAACATGGAATGGAGTTCCGTTGTTGTACTCAGGCCAGGAACTTCCCAATATGAAGAGACTGGAATTTTTCGAAAAAGATGTCATCAAATGGACCAATACCTATCAGGTTGCCGGTTTCTATAAAACATTATTGGATTTAAAAGCTTCCAACCCAGCTTTAAGAGGAGGTGATTCTAATGTAACTACATACCTTCTTAATACTACAGCCAATGACAAAATCCTGGCTTATGTAAGAAAAAATGGAAATGATGAAGTGCTAGTAGTCTTGAACATGTCAAAAGAACCTGTTAACTTTTCAATTGAAGACGAACATGTATCCGGAACATTCAGAAATGTTTTTGATAAAACGAAAAGAGATTTCAGTAACGGAACAGACTTTAGCTTTAAAGTTTCTGATTATGCCGTATTTGAAAAATAATCTTAAAATTTTTGACTTACATTTTAAAATAGTACAGAATAGTCTTTAACGGTATTCAATTCCTCTCCGCTGGAGGGGTGTCAAAATCATAGATTTTGACGGGTGGTTTAGCTATCCACAATAAAATCCCACTATTAGAATGAACAAACAGAAAATAATCAATATTATTAAAGCAAAAGCTGCCGACAAAATCCAGTATTTTGAAAACCTTATTGCAGAAACAAGGGCTTCCAACAATGATACAAAAAGCTCAATGGGTGACAAATACGAAACCGGAAGAGAAATGCTTCAGCAGGAAATTAATAATCTTCAAAGACAGCTTAACGAAGTTTTGAATCAGCAGGCTGTACTGCAGAAAATAACTTCCGACCCTTTGGAAAAAGTTCAGAACGGTGCATTGGTGAAAACCAATAAGGGATTGTTCTATATCTCTGTTTCAATGGGTGAACTTGTTTTTGAAAATCAGAAAATCATGACGGTATCTGCGGAATCTCCCTTGGTAAAAGTGATGTATGGTAAAAAAACAGGAGAGTCATTCACCGTAAATACTATTCATCAGACAATTGAAAATATATGGTAAAATTAATATAGGTTAGATTGCAGATATACAGTTGTTTAATAGAAAATAGACATCAGGCTTATAAAAAGCATTCATAAAAATGAGTGCTTTTTTTGATGGTTTTTACTAAATTTGGAACTTAAAATCTCATTCAAAATGCAAAACTACCTGGATCTTTTACAGCATATTTTAGATAACGGAACTGATAAAACCGACAGAACAGGCACTGGAACAAGAAGTGTTTTCGGATATCAGCTGAGATATGATCTGTCTAAAGGATTCCCTTTGGTAACAACTAAAAAAGTGCATTTGAAATCTATTATCTATGAGCTGCTTTGGTTTCTGAAAGGAGATACCAATATCAAGTATCTTAAAGATAACGGAGTAAGCATCTGGGATGAATGGGCCAATGAAAATGGAGACTTAGGACCGGTTTACGGAGCGCAGTGGAGAAGCTGGAGCGGTGCAGACGGAAAAGTTGTAGATCAGATCACAGAAGTAATTGACCAGATTAAAAAGAATCCGGATTCCAGAAGACTGATTGTCTCCGCCTGGAATGTTGCGGAAATACCGAATATGGCTTTGGCTCCTTGTCATGCTCTATTCCAGTTTTATGTAGCAGATGGTAAACTTTCCCTACAGCTGTACCAAAGAAGTGCTGACGTTTTCCTTGGAGTACCATTCAATATTGCAAGCTATGCATTGCTGTTGATGATGGTAGCGCAGGTTTGTGATCTGGAAGTGGGAGATTATGTTCACAGTTTTGGAGATGTTCATATCTACAATAATCACTTCGAGCAGGTAAGCAGACAGCTGGGACGAGAGCCGAGAGCACTTCCAACGATGAAACTGAATCCGGAAGTTAAAGATATCTTTGATTTTGATTTTGAAGACTTCAGTCTGGAAAATTATGATCCGCATCCGGGAATCAAAGCTCCTGTGGCTATTTAATAATCTTATATCACTTTAATTTTTTTATTTACTTCTATTAGTTTAACATTAATAGATGGCATTACCTGTGCTCATAAGTTGGGGAATCAGAATATAAATCCTTTAGTACACTTTCTTTTGGCAATTGTTTCTTAAATTTGAAAGAACAACTCAGGCTCATTTAACCCTTTGAAAAAAGGAGTGGATGATTGGGTTACAGATCATAAATTTCAAATGCTTAAAAATAAATCATGAAGTATTTAAAAATAAATATTGAAGAAAATGCAGACATTGAAGTGCTGAAAAACGCCATACTTCAATTGAAAGGAGTAGCTTCAGCTGAAACAGTGGATGACGAAAATCCGGAAAGTGAACTTAAAAAAGCTTTTGCAAAGACAAAGGAACAGCTTCAAAAAGGGGACTATGAAACCCTGGTGAATGATATTTTCGATATAATCATTAAAAAATAATTCTAAAAATAATAATGTAGACAGATGAGAAAGGCCATTTTATCAATTGCTATACTCGGGATTTTATTTTCCGCCAATGTATCAGCACAAACCGAAACTTCAGGAAGAGAAAAAGTATACAGAGCAACTCCCGCTAAAGTAACGGAACTTAAACACACAAAGCTTAAAGTAAATTTCGACTATCAGAAAGAACAGATGAATGGGGAAGAATGGCTTACTGCCTCCCCTTATTTTTATGCTGCAAACGAACTTACACTTGATGCAAAAGGAATGCTGATTCATGAAGTAGCGCTTGATAATAACGGGAAGAAATCTCCTTTGAAATATGATTACAAAAATGATGTTCTGAAAATCAGCCTTGATAAAACATACCAGAAAAATCAGGAGTATACAGTCTACATCAAATATACATCCCGCCCGAATGAGGTAAAACAACAGGGAAGTATGGCCATCAATGATGCAAAAGGACTTTATTTTATCAATCCTCAGGGAACAGATCCGGATATGCCTACACAAATCTGGACACAGGGAGAAACAGAATCCTCTTCGGCATGGTTTCCGACTATTGACAAACCCAACCAAAAGACAACACAGGAAATCTATATGACGGTTCCTGATAAATATGTTACCCTTTCCAATGGCCTTCTGAAAGAATCTAAAAAAGAATCTAACGGGCTTAGAACGGATCACTGGGTGATGGACAAAAGACATTCTACCTATCTTTTCTTCATGGGAGTAGGAGAATATGCCATTGTAAAAGACAAATGGAAAAACATTCCGGTTGATTATTATATTGAAAAAGAATACGAACCTTATGCTAAGCAGATCTACGGAAATACTCCGGAAATGATCGATTTTTTCTCCAAAAAATTGAACTATGATTATCCATGGGCTAAATATGCTCAGATTTCCGGAAGAGATTATGTAAGTGGAGCGATGGAAAATACCACAGCAACACTTCATGGGAGTGATATTCTTCAGAAGCCGGGCCAGCTTATTGATGAAAATACATGGGAAGATACCATTGCGCATGAATTGTTCCATCACTGGTTTGGAGATCTGGTTACCGCGGAAAGCTGGAGCAATCTTACAGTCAACGAATCCTTTGCCAACTATTCCGAATACCTTTGGAATGAATATAAATACGGGAAAGATCAGGCAGATTATCACCTGATGACCGATGTGAATAACTACCTTCACAACCCATCCGACTTTAATAAAAATCTGGTAAGGTTCAATTATGAATCCCGTGAAGATGTTTTTGATCTGGTAACGTACCAGAAAGGAGGTGGAATTTTAAATATGCTGAGAAATTATCTTGGAGATGATGCCTTCTTTGCAGGAATGAACGACTATCTTAAAACCAACGAATATCAGAATGCTGAAGCACATCAGTTGAGATTATCTTTTGAAAAAGTATCTGGTAAAGATTTAAACTGGTTCTTCAATCAATGGTATTTTGGGAGCGGAAATCCGAAACTTAATTATTCATTTACATTTGAGCCTGTTAAAAAACAAGTGGCGGTAACCATTAATCAAACTCAGGAAAAGCCATTTGAATTTCCTCTGGTTATAGATGTATATGATAACGGAAAACCTAAAAGATACAGTGTCTGGGTAAATGCAGAAGCAAAAAATACATTTAGTTTTGATGTTTCCAAAACTCCTGATCTGGTTAATATCAATGCTGATGGAGTTTTACTGGCAGATATTACAGAGACCAAAACTCCTGAACAGAACCTGATGCAGTTTACAAATTCTAAGGAGTTTAAAAGCAGATATCTGGCTCTAACCGGAATCAAAGATCAGGCTGGGAAAAGTCCTGCAGCAGTAAAATTATTGGCTGCTGCATTGAAAGATCCTTTCTTCAGAGTAAGAATAAAAGCTTTGAATTTAATAGACCTCGCTAATCCTGAACAAATGAAGGCATTAGGCGCTGATGTTGAAAAGCTGGCATCTAGCGATCCTAAAACATTAACTCAGGCAGCTGCTATTGCAGCTTTAGGAAAAACAAAAGACAAAAAATACCTTCCGTTATTTGAAAAAGGAGTAAATGCCGTTTCAAATGCCGTGAAAGGAAGTTCTATGGGTGCACTTCTTTCCATTGATCCATCAAAAGCAAACAATCTGGCCGATAAAATTGATGTGAAGGGCGCTTCAGATGAATTGCAGGCACAATTGCTTCCGATTATTGTTAAGAATAAAATTACTTCTCAGATAGAGAATATTGCTCCTCTTGCCACCTTTTATCCATTTATTAAATTCCAGAACCCGGAATTAGGAAAAGCAGCAGAAGATGGTTTCAACTGGATCATGACTTCCGATAATCTGAAAGCTACGGAAAGCATTACGAAAATAGCAGGATATGCCAAGAATCAGATGGCAGATAATCCACAGGCTAAAATGATGATCGTCCAGATGCTGAAAGATGGCTTAAGCAAAAAAATGGAACTGCTGAAACAGAATCCACAAAATGCTGCAAGTATTAATAAGCAGATTGATGTGATCAATAAAGCAATTGAAAACTATAAATAATAAATAAAGCCGGCAAATCTGCCGGCTTTATTTTATCATGACTGAATACCAATTTGTCAAAATATAATATAAAGTAGATTGGGTTTTAATAATATTACAAAACTCAGCATATTTTACCACTGTTTTTTGCATTATCTTTCATAAATTCGTTTAAAATTTAGACAATTATGAGTTTTGGAATTGAGGCAGCGGGCTATTATGTGCCTGGTTTATATTTGGAGATTAAGGATTTAGCAGAAAAAAGAGGAATAGAACCGGCGAAGTTGGAAAAAGGTTTAGGTCTTCATAAAATGGGGCTTTCTGATGTTCACGAAGATGCAGCAACCTTTGCCGCAGAAGCATTACTGAAGCTTATACAAGATTATAATATCAATCCTAAGGAAATAGCAAGAGTATATCTGGGAACAGAAAGTGCGGTGGATGCAGCAAAACCTACGGCATCTTATGCTGTTCAGATGGTAGAACGGGTGTTGGAAGAAAAATTTGGAGCAAGATGTTTCAGAAATTGTGATGTGCTGGATATGACTTTTGCGTGTGTAGGAGGTGTAGACGCACTGCATAATGCCCTGGATTTTGTAAGGGTGAATCCTGATAAAAAAGCAGTAGTGATTGCCAGTGACTATGCTAAATATGAATTGGCTTCTTCAGGTGAATATACACAGGGTGGAGGAGCGGTAGCTCTTTTGATTTCTTCACAGCCGGACCTTCTTGAAATTGAAAATAACTGGGGAGTAGCTTCAGAAAGTGTTTTTGATTTTTTCAAACCAAGAAGAACTTATAATAAGGAAGATCTGAATGGTGTTCCGGAAACATATCCTGAAAAAATTGAAATTTTTACAGATGAACCTGTATTTGATGGACAATATTCTAACCAATGTTATCAGGATAGAATAAAAGAAGCTTATCATCATTATAAAGAGATCACAGGCAAGGAAAAACCTTACGAAGACTGGAAGTATATCATCTTCCACCTTCCTTATGCATTTCATGGGAAAAGGGTTTTTACTGAAATCTACAGTTTGGAGAATGGTCTGTCCTATGAAACAGCAGAGGAACAGAAAGCTGTTGCAAAATCTGAAGACTATCTAAAATTAATCAATGATAAGATAGAAAAGACACAGAGAGCTTCTTCCGAAATAGGAAATATGTATACAGCTTCTGTCTTTATGGCATTTCTTTCGGCATTACAAACCTCTTTTAATGAAAATGAAGACTTATCTGGGAAAGAAATTGGTTTTATAGGCTATGGAAGCGGTTCAAAATCAAAAGTTTTTGCCGGAAAAATATCCGGAAACTGGAAGAATGTAGTGGAGAAATGGAACTTATTTGAAAATTTGAATCAAAGAACCGCTGTAGACTTTGATACTTATGAGAAACTTCACAGAAAACAGAAGAAGGAATCTGTAAACAAAGAGTATAATGGTTTTGGGCTTGTCTCTGTTGAGACTGAAAATCCGGTTTTAGTCGGAGCGAGATATTACAGTTATCAGAAGTAAGATTATTCTTATTTATCATACAAAGCACCTCTCTTTTGGGGTGCTTTACTTTTTTATAAATGCAAAAAACGGGGGAATGTTTTTAAAATTTATGAGGTTGAATTATTTTTAATTTTAAGTGAGAAATGGTTAATAAATTACATGTATTATCACAGAAAATTTTACTGGTTTTAATCGAATTCTCTATATGGTATATTAACGGTTTTTTATTTTAATCTGAATAACCCTGTCTTGAAATAGGGGTTGTCTGACTTTTAAAGTACCTTTTTTATGTAAAATTTAAGAAAATAAGGTGTTTTTTTTCTCCATTTTCAATACAATTAAGAATTTATTTCTTTTATTATTTTCGTTAATAATAATGTTTTATGTTTATTTTTTTAACCATTTGTTTTAAATGAGTTTAAATTGATTTTAATTTTAAAATTTATTAAAATTCCGTTAATGTTTAAATTGACTTATTTTTTGTTAATTTTTTAAATACAATTAAAATGATTCTCCATCATTTTTTGAGTATGAATGTGAATCTCTCCTTTCTGGAAGCCTGTTTTCAACGTTTAGCAAATTGATGTTATAGATATTTATCGACATATTTGTGCCTTGAATATATTAAAATCTGTTAATATGAATGTGAAATTAAGCGTTTTGACAGTCGGTGTTCTGTTTTTTACAGGACAGACTGTACTAGCTCAGGAAAAGGACTCTAAGAACAGTAAGGACAAGGAGACAAAACTTGAAGAAGTTGTTGTTTTAGGCTATAGCAAGACTGCTACTAAAGCAAAAACGACTACATCTTCGGTAACAGTTGGTTCTGAAACCTTAGAAAACAGACCTAATATCTCGGTACTGAGCTCAATTCAGGGTACTGCTCCCGGGATAGTAGTAAATTCGGCATCTGGATCTCCAGGTTCTGGAAAATTCAATATTTTGATCAGAGGTGCGAGTTCCCTTAATGGTTCTACAGATCCTTTGTATGTTGTGGATGGGGTAATTACTTCCGGTTCTCAGTTCAGAAACCTGAACTCTTATGATATTGATACATTCAGTATCCTGAAAGATGCTCAGGCAACTGCGATCTATGGTAACAGAGCTGCGAATGGTGTTGTTGTAATTACAACTAAAGGAGGAAAATTCAATGCTGGAATGAAGGTTTCTTATGATGCATTAACTTCATTCAGTAAATTACCTACTTCTGACTACAATATGTCAGACGGCAGACAACTTTTACAAATTCAAAAGAATTTGCAAACTGGTAAAGGTAAAACTTTATCACAACAAGAAATTGACAACTGGGGAACTAATACAGACTGGAGTAAACAATTTACCCGTATTGGTATTTCGCAGCAACACAACCTTTCAATTACAGGTGGTGGAGAAAACATCAATAACTTCTTATCTCTAGGATATCTTGATAGCGAAGGAACTGTAAAATCTACAGATTTCAAGAGATTTACAATGAGAAATAACCTTAATGGTAAGTCTAAAGACGGGAAATTAACTTTCGGGGCTATTATGGGGTTAGGATACTCCAGAAGAAACCAGCTGGATGATGAAACGAATACAGGTATTTCCAACAACACCCTTCAGAATCCTTTATTCGGAAGTGTTCTTTCATTACCATATGCAACACCTTCTCCATATGCAAATGGACAGGAGCTATATAATGCTATTAAAGGAGATGCTACTAACAACAGACATTGGATTCTTCAGGATAACATTAATGGAGGAATCAGAAACAGATTTACAGAGCTAAGTATCTCTGCTAATGCGAACGTAAATTACAAAATTACAGATTACTTAAGCGTTGGAAACAGAACAGGTATTGAATACAAACAATACGATAGAACCTTCGCAAGATCTCCACTTGGATACCTTGCTATCAGTGTAGCAAAAGGAGATGGATCTACATATGGAGGATTCGAAGATTTTTCTACAACAAAAGATTTGACATTCAACAGTATTACGAATATTACATTCAATAAATCTTTTGGAGATCATACAATTAGTGCTGGTGCATACATGGACTATATTAAAGCTCATGTGACTACAAATTCTCAAAGACAAAATGGTCTGAACCCATTACAGTGGGAGTTTGGTGCAGGAACTGGTTATATTCCATTTAACCCGGATACACCCAATATCTACAGACCTTCTAACAGTGCTACAAAAGTAACTGCCGGTACACTAGCGTACTTTGGAACTGTAGATTATGATTACAAAGATAAGTATGGTGTAAGTGGAGTTGTTAGAAGAGATGGCTCTTACCGTTTTCTTCCTACCAACAGATGGGAGACTTTCTGGTCAGTAGCAGCAAGATGGAATATCGACAAAGAAGAATTCATGGCTAATTCAGGGTTCAGATTGCTTAAGCTAAGAGCTTCAATCGGTACTACAGGTAACCAGAACTTAGGAATTGCCAGTGATAACCAAAACCCATTAGCGCTTCTTCCAAATAACTTCCTTGATCTTTATAACGGATTCTCAGGATACCAGAATTTATTAGGATATAACTTTGTTAATTTATCAAATCCTTACTTAGAGTGGGAGCAGGTAAAACAAAGTAACATCGGATTAGATTTCAACTATAAAGGATTGGTTGAAGGTAGTGTTGATTACTATCAGAAAAGAACATCAAGAATGTTCAATGACCTTCAAAAATCATCAGTTACGGGGTACTATTCAATCAGAGGGAACGATGGAGTTCTTGATAATAAAGGTATTGAAGGGATGATCAAGTACAACGTGATCAGAAACGAAAATACAAGATTCTCTGTGTTCGTTAATGGTGCATACAACTCTAACAAGATTGTTTCTATGAACAGCGAAAACCTTGCAGGAGATGTAGTAAATGCTATCGGAGGTCCTGCTGGTCAGTATCAGCTATATTCATATGTTGGTGTAAACCGTGATAACGGAAACTTACAGTTCCTTGACAAAAACGGAAACATCACTGAAGCTCCGACATCTGCAGACAGAGTATTGACTGGAAAATCAAGATATGCTAAGTTTACAGGAGGTTTTGGATTCAACTTACAACATAAAGGCTGGTTCCTTGATACATTATTCTCTTTCCAACAAGGAGGATGGATCTATGATAACTTACAGTCATGGATTATGGACCCAAGTGCAGCTGCTACAAGAAACCTTTCAGCAGACTTGTTAAATGCTTGGACTCCTGATAACAGAGATACTGATGTACCTGGATTGAAAGCGAGTAACCTTAGCCTAGGTTCTTCAGACAGATTCTTACACAAATCAGATTTTATCAGACTTAAGAACATTTCTGTAGGATATAACTTTAGCAAAAGTCAGTTAGGTAAACTGCCGGTAAAAGGAATCAAAGTATTTGTTCAGGCGGAAAACCTTTATACTTGGACAGATTGGAAAGGATTTGATCCGGAGCCAATTACTTCGTATTCACTAAATGTTTACCCTAACCCAAAAACCGTATCTGTAGGTTTAAATGTTGATTTTTAATAGAGAAGAATTATGAAAAGAATTATCAATACAATATTAGTTGTAGCAACCCTATCATCTGCAGCATTTACGCTGAACAGCTGCCAGGATGCACTAGATATAAAGCAGGCTGGAGAATTACAGGAACAAGATCTGTATACAAGTGTTGCTAACCTTAATGAAGTTTTAAACGGATCTGTTTACGCTCAGTTAGATCCAATTGATGAGATCTACTTTACAGCGGTATTTACTGACGAAGTAAAACCAGGATCTGGTAGTGGAGGACAGGAATATACTCTGCACAGACATTTTCTTGATCCGTCTAGTGCTGTTGTTACAGGAGGTACAGTAGGTACTGTTGCGAGTGATGGAATCTGGATGAATAACTATAAAGTAATCAACAGAGTTAACAGACTTCTTGAAGGAGCAAAGAGAATTACACCTACATCTGCTGAAGAAAAGAATACATACAATGCGATTCTTGCACAGGCAAGAGCAATCAGAGCATATTGTTATGTACAGCTGGAGGCTTATTTCTCTAGCGATATGAAGGATCCTAACGCACTAGGAGTTATTCTTCTGAAGGATGTTCCTTCTACAGAAGCGCAATTGCCAAGAGCTAAAAATCAGGATGTATATGATTTCATTAATGCTGATTTAGATTACGCGAGAGGAATCTTAGGAAACTCTACAACACCGAGAAGATATAAAGTAGATAAGAATTTTGTAAACGCTGTTGCTGCTCGTTTCAATCTTTACAGAGGTGAAATGGCTCTAGCTAAGCAAAATGCAGAATTAGTAATCAACGGTTCAGGTCTTTCTCTTACAGTTGCAACACCAATCACAGGTTCCAATGCTGCAGTTCCTGTAACTGAAGCTGATGGTTCTGTATTCCAATCCGGACCTTTCAGTGATACACCTACCGACAAGTGGAATATTGCATTCTATGGTGGGACTGATGAGAAAAGTGGAAATGGTATTGCAGGAGGTTCTTTCAACCCATATAGAAGAATGTGGGCCGATACTGAGAATGGAGAATCTATTTTCTCTCTTAACAGACTTCCTTTAGGTGCAGGCGCTGCTATTGGTGGAAAATGGAATACAAACCAGTCTAACATTAGTGGAGCACCAATGTGGTTCTGGGGAAGAAACTTATACAACATATTTAAAAATACTCCCGGAGATATCAGAAAATATGCTTACGTAGATCCTTCATCAAAACCAAATCCAGATTATGCTTCTGCAACAGCAGGAAATACAAGAACTGACGGATTGGTTATTGACAAGTATCCTGGTAAAACAAGTACTGCTACAAGAAATGATGTAAAAGTTTTCAGATTGTCTGAAATGTATTTCATTATAGCGGAAGCTGAAGTAGCTGCAGGAAACCTTACAGCAGCTCACGATAGAATTCAACAAGTGAGAGTAGCAAGAAACTTCGAGGGAACAGCTACAACTCCTACTTATTCAAGCACTCAATTAGCTTATGCTGATATCTTGAAAGAACGTAGAATTGAATTAGCACTTGAAGGACACCGTTTCATCGACCTTAAGAGACTTGCTGTAGTAGCTAATGTATCTATGGACAGAAACCCTACGGATGATATTATCGATGTGAAAAATCTTCCGAATGGTGATTACAGATATACATTACCTATTCCAATCAGAGAGATCTCTGCAAACCCGAACGTTAAGCAGAATGACAAATATTAAGATTTAATTTTAATATATTTTTTAAGAAGAGTCCCAGAAATGGGGCTCTTTTTTTATATAAATTTATAGATAGATTATCTCAGAACCATTCTGTCCTGATAACTTTTTGGAGTTACCCCTTCCAATTGTTTAAATACTCTGGTGAAATAGTTTGTATCTGAAAACCCGGTCTGAAAAGCTGTTTCTTTAATGCTGGTCTGGCTGGCTAATAATTCTTTCGCACGGGTGATCCTTTCCTGCAGAATAAAATCATTCGGTGAAGTTCCCAGCTCGTCTTTGAACATTTTAAAGAAATTCGACTTGCTTACATAAGCCAGCTTTGCGATACTATCAATAGACAATTTCTGATGCAGGTTTCTTTTAATGTAATCTACTACAAAACCTATTCTGGATTTATTTTTAACAATATTTTTTTCTACCATGCTTCTTGCCTGGGTCTGCATCAGTCTTATCAGAAGCTCTTTCAATGCAAAATCAGCCATAATATCCTTTTGTGAATTATCATCCATGGCAATTCTCATAATATTATTGGTCGCGGAAGCCAAAGCTTTATTATTAAACAGAAAATATTCCTCCAGCTGAATGTTCCATTGCGAAGTTTCATCCACTTTTGGAAGATGATAATTGAGATAATTAAGAGAATCTTCTATAAAATCAGGGTTAAGACTTAAAGAAATACATTGGGTAGGGGTTTCATCCGCTTCAGGGAAATCAATAACCATCGTTTCCCCCGGCGCTACCAGAATACTTTCTCCCGGATAATAATCAAAATAATTGGTCTTATTATCCAGCTTCATATGTTTCTTACCTCTCAGCATAGCTGTAAATGCAATGTTTTCAAAATGAAGTTTTACATCAAAAGCAGCCTTATGAGTCTCATAAATACTTAATTCACAGTTGTTTAGATTGAATTTCGTCTGGTGTTCAACAAGACTCAATAGTTGGCTTTCCTTACGTAATTCAGGAGTATTTAATAAAATCTTACTATTGTTATTCATTTCTAATTTTTTTTGAAAAGGAGGTGACTCAAATATAGAAAATTTGAGAGTACGTTGCTGTTAATAAAATACTAAAATTGAACACTTTGCACTATTTTACACTTTTTTTATAGGATTGTGCTATACTCTTTTGGACATCTCAGTGTAATTTGGCTTTATCGAAAAATAAAAACAATACTAATATGAGCACTATTACAGAACCAAGATCAACTACGCTTTTACAGCGTCCGGAGTTCAAAAGCAGATATGATAACTATATTGACGGGAAATTCACGCCACCCGTTAAAGGGCAGTATTTTGACGTAGTCTCGCCCGTAGATGGGAAGAACTTTACTCAGGTTGCCCATTCTTCCAAAGAAGATTTGGAACTGGCTGTAGATGCCGCAGAAAAAGCATTCCGAACCTGGAAAAATACTTCCTCTACGGAAAGAAGTATTATTCTGAATAAAATTGCCGACAGAATAGAGCAGAATCTGGAATATCTTGCTACCGTAGAAACGATAGATAACGGAAAAGCAGTGAGAGAAACGCTGGCTGCAGATTTACCTTTGGCAATTGACCATTTCAGGTATTTTGCCTCCGTAATCCGGGCAGATGGAGGGTCTCATAACGAACTGGATAAAGATACCGTATCGCTGATCGTTCATGAACCTCTTGGAGTAATCGCACAAATCATCCCATGGAATTTCCCGATACTCATGGCTGTCTGGAAACTGGCTCCGGCATTGGCAGCAGGAAACTGTGTGGTTTTGAAACCCGCAGAAAGTACTCCTGTTTCCATCATGGTTTTGATGGAGCTTATTGGAGATCTGTTACCAGCTGGCGTTATCAATATTGTTAACGGATTTGGAGCAGAGCTTGGAAGAGCTTTGGTTACCAATCCGAAAGTAGCAAAAGCCGCATTTACAGGATCTACCGCTACAGGACGTCTGGTGATGCAGTATGCAACAGAAAATATCATTCCTGTGACCTTGGAATTGGGTGGGAAATCCCCGAATGTTTTCTTCAATTCTGTAATGGATGCCGATGATGAGTTTTTAGATAAAGCGATAGAAGGAGCCGTTCTTTTTGCCCTCAATCAAGGAGAAATTTGTACATGTCCCTCAAGATTACTCGTTCAGGAAGATATCGCAGATGCATTTATTGAGAAGGTAGTCGAAAGAGTAAAAGCGATCAAAGTAGGAAATCCACTGGACAAAACCGTGATGATGGGAGCGCAGGCTTCAAAGATTCAGAAAGATAAAATCCTTTCCTATATCCAGTTGGGAATAGAAGAAGGAGCTGAAGTTCTGGTAGGAGGAGAAGTCAACCATCTTGGAGAGGATCTGGAAGGCGGATACTACATTCAGCCGACGATTTTCAAAGGAAACAACCGAATGAGAATCTTCCAGGAAGAAATTTTCGGTCCGGTGCTGGCATTTACCACTTTCAAGGATGAAGAAGACGCAGTGAAAATTGCCAATGATACCATCTATGGGCTTGGCGCAGGAGTGTGGACAAGAGATGCACACCAGCTGTACAATATTCCCCGTCAGATAGAAGCGGGAAGAGTATGGGTAAACCAATATCACTCTTACCCTGCAGGAGCGCCTTTCGGAGGATACAAACAATCCGGAATCGGAAGAGAAAATCATAAAATGATGCTTGATCATTACCGCCAAACCAAAAACATGCTGATTTCTTATAACAAGAATAAGTTAGGTTTCTTTTAATATTATTTAGGACGTGCCCGATTGCCTTGGCTTTATCCAGGGCAACGGTCGGGCTATGCAGGGCTGCACTTCGTTTCGGTGCTTCATTGCATTTCGCACCGGCTCGTTCCTCGCCGCCCTTACTATCCCTCACGCAGAGGAATTGCCTTTTCAGATGTGGAGATAAAAACTAATAACCCAATAACTCAATCCAAAAAATAAAATATGATTCCAAAAACAATGAAAGCGGCAGTAGTTCAGGGCTACGGCCAGCCTCTGAAAATTGAAGAAGTACCCGTAAGAGAACCCGGAAGATATGAAGTTCTCGTTAAAGTAATTGCCTGCGGGGTTTGTCATACAGACTTACATGCTGTAGATGGCGACTGGCCTGCAAAACCCAAGATGCCTCTTATTCCAGGACATGAAGGGGTAGGTATTGTGGTAGCTTGCGGACCTGAGGCTTTTGTAAAAGAAGGTGATGCGGTAGGAGTTCCGTGGCTGTACAGTGCTTGTGGCTGTTGTGACTATTGTATCACAGGATGGGAAACCCTTTGTGAAGCACAGAAAAATGGAGGTTACAGTGTAGATGGCGGTTTTGCAGAATACGTTATCGCAGACTCAAGATACGTAGGTCATTTGAAGTCTGATGTCAACTTTTTGGAAATTGCTCCTATTTTATGTGCCGGAGTAACTGTTTATAAAGGATTGAAGGAAACGGAAACGAAACCTGGAGAATGGGTAGCCATTTCAGGCATCGGTGGGTTGGGACACGTAGCAGTTCAGTATGCCAAAGCAATGGGAATGCATGTCGCTGCTATTGATGTAGCAGATGATAAGCTTGAATTAGCAAAAAAATTAGGCGCAGACCTTGTTGTCAATGCAAAAGATACCGATCCCGGAAAATATTTACATAAAGAAGTCGGCGGGATGCATGGTGCATTGATTACGGCCGTTTCACCTATTGCTTTCAAACAGGGAATAGATGTTTTGAGAAGAAAAGGTACTATTGCTCTGAACGGCCTCCCTCCCGGCTCTTTTGAACTGCCGATTTTTGAAACGGTTTTGAAAAGAATTACCGTGAGAGGTTCTATTGTAGGAACGCGAAAAGATTTGCAGGAAGCGTTGGATTTTGCCAATGAAGGATTGGTAAAAGCCACAGTTACTCCCGCGAAATTAGAAGATATCAATGAGGTATTCGATAAAATGAAAAAAGGACAGATTGACGGCAGAATCGTTCTGGATATTGCCGGTTCAAATTAATTGATGATGTGTTGCTGATCCCGGTTAGAATTACTTACCGGGATCTTTTATAACGATAAAGTTTGCAATAAGCTAAAATAAAAACAATGGAAGCAAAAATATCCAGACTCTCCGCAACAGAGCAGGCTCTTGAAGTGATCCGGAAACTTGAAGACCAATATGGCCCCCTTATGTTTTATCAGGCAGGAGGATGTTGCGAAGGCACACAGCCACAATGCTTTGAAAAAGGAGGATTTTTTCCCAGAATGAACGATGCGATGATCGGAACCATCAATGGATATGAGTTCTGGATAGATCGTGATCTTTTTGAATACTGGAAATATTCACATTTTACATTAGATGTTACAGACGGTTTCGGACCTGGCGGTTTCTCTCTGGAAACTCCTTTGGGAAAAACCTTTAAAGTTCACTACAGACTTTTCACTCCCGAAGAATATGAAAACCTTGAATCTGTAAAACGCAGTGAATAGAATATTGGATTTAAGATAGGCTTAAGGCTTTTGTGCAATATAAATAAGCTCTCTTTCAAATTCATATTTGCCTCTTGAAATTCCTCTTTTTAAAATAAAATATTGAGCAACAGCAATTACCAAAGCTACTCCTGCGAACATAAGATCTTTTTGATCACCTTGTATATTGACAAAAGCTGCCACGAAGCAAAAACACAGAATCATCATCCAATTAAAAATCTGAAATCCTGATGGGAAAAATTCTACAGAGACAGAAGATTGCCCATTTTTATCAGAAATAGTTCCATGAAAGACAGGATTATTTCTGTTCATATCAAATAGCCTCGCTCTTCTTTTGATGGTGAAAGTGTTTGCAGCAATCATTCCCCGATATTCAAACCGGGTAGGAATTGAAGAATCTTTTTCCAGGGATATGAAAGTAGTATTGGTTTTGTAAGTTACCTTCCATAGTCTTTGTATAAGCTCTGCACTGTTGATATTGAGATCAATAGTAATGGTGTTATATAAGCCAATGCTTTTGAAAAATGAGTTCATCTTTTAAAGAAAATAGTTAAATGACCATCAGACCTTTACAAACCGGTTGACAAACATGGCGGCAACTATATCTCCTACAGCATTCAATACGGTGGCTAAAGGATCTACCAAAGTTCCGATAATCATTACAGCAGGGATTGCTTCCTGAGGTAATTTATAAACAGAAATCATCAGCATTTCACCAATATACCCACCATTAGGAATACCACCAGCCACAATGCTCACAAATACAGTAATTCCCAATGCCAAAAGCAGGTTGGCAGGATCAAAGAAATCTTTTCCAATGATTAAGAATGCTACATAGATCTTGATGATTGAAGACATGGAAGATCCGTTTTTATGAAGGGTAGTCCCAATAGGAATTACCAGATTGGCAATAGAGTTGGGAATTCCGATTTTTGATGCTGCCTGTAAATTAGCAGGCATGGTTGCAAAGCTGCTGCAGGTACTTATTGCAGTAAGAGTTGGGTAGATAGCGTTGGTCCAGAAACTTTTGACTCCTTTTTGCCCGTTCGCCATAAAAGCATAGATAGAAAAGAAGACCAGAAAGTAAATGATTCCTGCAACATAATACAATCCTAAAGGTTTAGCATAAAATCCAAAAAGCTGAGGTCCTAAAGTGGCTACCTGATAGGCAAAGTAAGCACCCAAACCAATGGGAGCCAGTTTCATGACCAGTAAAAGAAGTTCTTTCATCACTTCATATCCTGAAGCAATAAAAACCCTGAAAGGCTGCCCTTTTTCACCTGTTTTTCTGGCCGCAAACCCTGTCAGAAATGCAAATACCAGAAGAGCCAGCATATTCCTTCTCGAGAAAAGCTCAGTGAACTCACCTACCGTAAAGAAGCTTACAATCCTGTTGCCCCATGTATCATCACTCGCCGCTTCAGAAATAATCTCAGAACTCCCTGAGACTCCCGAAACCGGGAAAAGATATACTGCACAGATGGTAAAAACAGCTGCTGTGAGAATAAAGAATAAAAAGGTAAGGGACATCACAAGGATGATTTTTCCAAATTTGGATTGCTGTTCCAAAGAAGCAATAGAATTGGATACGGCAAAAAATACCAAAGGAACTACACTCACAAAAAGAAGATTAAGAAAAATATCTCCCAAAGGTTTTATATAGTCCACAAAACCGGGAGCAACAATTCCAATGATGCTTCCAATAGTGATTCCCAAAAGTAAAAATATGATTCCGGAGTAGTTTTTCAGTACCTCTTTCATGTGGTGCTTTTTATCAAAGATAGGTTTATTTTTAACATTTTGTTATACAATTTTCAGACCTAAATTTCATAAATTTGAGTAAACCTCATTTCTATGGCTTATATAGATTACTATAAAATTTTAGGCGTAGATAAAAGCGCAACACAGGATGATATTAAAAAGGCCTATCGAAAACTGGCCAGGAAACTTCATCCCGATCTGAATCCTGATGATAAGGAAGCAGAAAGACAGTTCAAAGAATTGAATGAAGCCAACGAAGTGCTCAGCAATCCGGAAAACAGATCTAAATACGACAAGTACGGAGAACACTGGAAACACGGCGAAGAATACGAAAAGGCCCAACAGCAGCAGCAAAGACAATATCAACAACAAAATTATGGCGGAGGATTCTCCGGTGCTGATTTTGGTGAAGGGGAAGATTTTTCAGATTTCTTCCAGAATATGTTCGGTGGAGCAGGTAGTGGGTTTGGTAAAAACTCACGAGGAAGAGCTTCCGGAAAATTCAAAGGGCAGGATATCAAAGCAGAATTGAATCTGAATCTGAGAGATGCTGCAAAAACCCATCCGCAAACCTTTGATATCAATGGGAAGAAAGTCAGAATCACTATTCCGGCAGGAGTATATGACGGGCAGCAAATCAAACTGAAAGGACATGGAAATCCAGGTGTCAATGGCGGCCCTCACGGGGATTTGTATATCACTTTCAATATCCCGGCCGATCCGAATTTTGAAAGAATCGGGGATGATCTGAAAACCAAAGTTGTGATCGATTTGTACACTGCTGTTTTAGGAGGAGAAGTGAATGTTAATACCCTGGAAGGAAGTGTAAAGCTTAAAGTAAAACCGGAAACCCAAACGGGAATCACTGTAAGACTGAAAGGAAAAGGTTTTCCTGTCTATAAAAAAGAAGGAGAACATGGAGATCTTTTTGTAACCTATGAAGTGAAACTGCCAACGAACCTTACCGAGAAGCAGAAAGAACTTTTTGAACAACTAAAAAATTCCTAAGCTATGAGTGAAAGAATATCACGGGAAGAACTCGTAAGAATCTATAATATAGAAATCACTTTTTTTGATGAGCTTGTAGACTATGGGCTGTTGAATATACAGATTGAAGACAATATCCATTATCTGATGTATGATGATCTGCCCGAGCTGGAAAAATTTGCCAACTGGTATTATGATCTTGAAGTCAATCTTCCCGGTCTTGAAGTGATCCACAATATGCTGAAAAAGCTGGATGCACTGAACCGCAGAAACAGGGAGCTGATGAATAAACTTTCTGCAATAAGTGATCAATATGAAGATATTTAGTTTAGTTTTGTAGCTTTTTAAAGCAAACTTTATAATTATGAATGAAGAAAAGGTGATTACATTAAAACCGGACAGAAAGATTTTTGAAGATATTTATTTTAGCGGTAATCAGGGAAGTCTGCTTTTTTCACCTACAACGAAGAGTAAAACCATTGCCACCATTGCAGCAGCAATCGTTGTTTTTATTGTTTTTCTTTTGAAAGATAATCTGAGCAAAGAAAGTGTAGGTATTTTATACTTTTTGAGTTTTATATTTTTGCTTTGTGCTATTTTTCTGTCTGTAAGTGTCAATAAAGTTTCAAGATGGAAAAAACAGGTGAATCATTATTTAAATGTTCTGGAAAAATGTAAAGTGTACGAAATCAAGTTTGATCAGAATTTTTTCACTGTGAATATTGATGGAGAAAAAGAAACCAGTGAGTGGAAAGATTTTGAATATTTTGACAGCAATAATGAATTTATTTCCCTTGAAGGAAAATACAGCTATATGTTTCCCAGAAAAGCAATGAGTGAGAAAGAATACAGCATTCTTAAAAGTAGATTAAAAGAAAATATCAAACAATAAAAATAAAAAACGGAACAAAATTTTGCTCCGTTTTTTTATGATCTGTAAAGTGGTTTATTAACCTTCTTTATTTTCTTCCAGCCAGCCCATTTCTTTCATCCACTCGTCATTGTAAATTTTTCCTACATATCTTGAACCATGGTCATGAAGTAAAACGACTATCACATCATCTTTAGTAAACTGATCTTTCATTTGGATCAAAGAAGCAATAGCACTTCCTGCAGAATATCCACAGAAAATTCCCTCTTCCTTAGCCAGTTTTCTGGCATAGATAGCACCGTCTTTATCAGTTACCTTTTCAAAATGGTCAATTACAGACATGTCATAATTCTCAGGAATGATATCTTCCCCGATACCTTCTGTGATATAGGTGTAAGCATGGTCGTAGTGCAGCTCTCCGGTTTCGTGGAATTCCTTCAGAATAGAACCATATGTATCAATACCAATTACTTTGATGTTCGGATTTTTTTCTTTAAAGAACGTTCCGCATCCCGTGATGGTACCTCCTGTTCCGGCTCCTACGACAAAGTGCGTCAGGTTTCCTTCAGTCTGTTCCCAGATTTCCGGAGCTGTAGATTCATAATGAGCCGCTCTGTTGGATAAGTTGTCGTATTGGTTGACATACCATCCGTTTTCCGTCTCTTTTGCCAGTCTTTTGGATACTGAATAATAAGAACGTGGGTCGGTAGGTTTTACGTCTGTAGGACAAACGATTACTTCAGCCCCTACAGCACGAAGGATATCACATTTTTCTTTTGACTGCTTAGAATTGGTTACAAAAATACATTTGTAGCCTTTGATGATCGCTGCCAATGCTAATCCCATTCCTGTATTTCCGGAAGTACCTTCAATAATAGTTCCTCCAGGTTTTAATCTGCCGTCTTTTTCGGCATCTTCTATCATTTTAAGAGCCATTCTGTCCTTTACGGAGTTTCCGGGATTGAAGGTCTCTACTTTTGCTAATACTAATGCCGGAAAATCTTCACCTAATACTTTGTTAAGCTTTACCAGCGGCGTGTTACCTATAGTTTCAAGGATATTTTTTGCGTATTTCATAAATGTTTTATATGCGGCGCAAAGATAAGGCTTTTAAAATTATCTGCGCTGTGGATAACATGTGGATAAGTTGTGGGTAAAATTAAAAATCCCTTGAAAAACAACGAATACCTGTCAATTATCAATTTAGTTGTACTTAATAACTTTCACAGGAGAGATCTTACTGATCAGGTAGCTGGGAATAATTAAAGCCAATCCTGAAATAAGAAGAATTCCCAATGAGATAGAAATAATTGCGATAGGATTAAGGTCTACCGGAACTGTACTTACATAATAGTTTTCCGGGTTAAGTTTTATTATTCCAAAGAATTTCTGAATTAAAATAAGTCCCAATCCGATAGCATTTCCATACAAAAGTCCCGGAATCATAATAATCAGGGTATAATTGATGAAGGTAGCTCTTATCTGTGAATTGCTTGCACCCAATGTTTTAAGGAGACCGATAGAATTTGTTCTTTCAATAATAAGAATCAGAAGAACCATGATGATATTAATAACCACTACAATCAGCATGATGATAATGATCAATGCTATATTGGTATCAAAAATACTGATCCAGTCCGTAATCTGCGGAAATTTTTCAGTAGCTTTTTCAGCATAATTTTTATAGCCGATCTGTTTTTCAATTTCAGGAAAATCCTTGTCGATATCGTTTACATTTTTCAGAAAGATATCTATTCCGCCAATTTCATCAGACTTCATATCCTGAATTTTTCTGGCATGGTTGATTCCACCGATAACAAACTGTTCATCAATCAACTTAATATCAGTTCTGTAAATCCCTATAATCTTGAATTTACGATAAAGTGGTTTTTGATCAGCCTTTAAAAATACGGTAACAATACTGTCATTCACCTTAAGATGAAGATCATTGGCTACTTTTTGCGAAATAGCAACATCATTGTTGAAGCCTTTCTCGGTAACTTTCGGGGTGGTGCCGGCAATAAGGAATTTTTTAAACCTTAAACTGTCAAAATCTTTTCCGATTCCCTTAAATATAATTCCCGCAAAATTATGTTCATTACGCATAATTCCGGTAACCATCACATATTTCTGAATACTTTCCACATCGGGAAGTTCTTTTATTTTTGCGATATTGAGTCCCTGATTATCAAGTACGGAAGTATTATAAGAGGAATTTGAACGTGTTGATCTTACAGTAATATGTCCGCTGAAATCTGCCAGCCTCTCTTTGATAGCTTTTTTTGAACCAAAACCGGTGGCTACAGTAATTAAGGAAACAATAATCCCCAATGCTACGGAAAGCCTGCCAATGAAGATGATAACCCTTGAAAGGTTATTTTTGTTATCTTTGGAAAATGCTATTTTTCTAGAGAAATATAAAGGAAATTTCAAGCTTATGAATTTAGATTTCAAAATTAAAAATTTACTTCTGATTTGCCTAATTTTTTTAGGAGTATTCAATCAATATTATTCTCAGACTCATGTTCAATCGGATTTTAAAACCGGGGCAGACCAGCCTGAAATATATTTGCCACTCTTAAAAGATAAGACAATAGGGGTAGTAACCAATCAGACGGGTTTGATGAGTGACAGAACTCATTTGGTAGATTTTCTGGTAAAAAACGGAATAAAGATCAAGTCGATTTTTGCTCCTGAACATGGTTTCAGAGGAGATGCAGATGCGGGTGCAAAAGTGAAAAATGGTGTAGACATAAAAACAGGAATCCCAATTGTTTCCCTGTATGGCAATAATAAAAAGCCAAAGCCGGAGCAACTGGCAGGAATTGATATTGTTGTTTTTGATATCCAGGATGTTGGGGTGAGATTCTATACCTATATTTCCACTCTGTCTTATCTGATGGAAGCAGGTGCTGAAAATAATGTCGAGATCATGGTATTGGATCGTCCCAATCCGCATGACGGATATACTGATGGACCTGTATTGAGAAAAAAATGGGCCAGCTTTGTAGGGATGCATGAAGTTCCTGTAGTTTATGGGCTTACCATAGGAGAGTATGGAAAGATGGTGAACGGAGAAAAATGGCTGAAAAATGGCATCCAGGCTAAATATACGCTTATTCAGATGAAGAATTATCATAAAAAGCAGCGCTATTCAATACTTGATAAACCTTCCCCGAATTTACCCAATGATAAAGCAATCAATTTATATCCAAGTCTGTGCTTTTTTGAAGGAACTCAGGTTTCTGTAGGAAGAGGGACAGATCTTCCTTTTCAGATTTATGGTTCCCCATGGACGGCAAATCTTCCTTACCAGTTTACGCCGAAGCCAAGCTATGGTGCTAAAGATCCATTTCTGAACGGGAAATTGTGTTATGGTGAAAATCTTTCAGAATATCCTAAAGACTTAAGAGCGCTTAACCTTGAATGGGTGATCAAAGCTTATCAGAATTATAAGAATCCCCAGCAGGATTTCTTCCTTAAAAATCTTTGGTTTGATACCCTGTCAGGAACTGATGATTTCAGAAAACAGATTATAGCCGGAAAATCAATTCAGGAAATTAAAGATTCCTGGAAAAAAGATCTGGAAAGTTTCGAAAAGATCAGAACCCGGTATGTGGTATATGAAGATTAATTAATCAAAATTTTGGGGCGGATTTTTATCATTTCTGCCCTTATTTAATATAAAGAGCCCAATTGTTAATCCAACAACTCCCGCAAAAGCAGTTAATAAAGCTCTCTGCAGTTTATCAGGCAGATCGTTTCCGATATAGTTCATTAAAAAAAGAATCACAAAAGTGATCACTAAAATGATAATATGATTTTTTCCGAATAGCTTCATTGTCTTATTTTAATTTATAGGAAATCATTACGCCTCCTCTGTATGGGATGATCTCACCACTTTTATTGAATTTTTCTGCACGATCATAACGTCTCCCTGTGGTACGGTCATATCCCTTATAAAATCCTTGTGATGTTCCGACTGTTCCATAAATGTCAAGATTCCATCGTTCGGATAACTGGAATTGATATCCTGCTGTAACACCGAGCATAATAGAGAACCCCCTTTGATACAGATTTGAGTTGCGGAGTGTTTCTCCGTTCCAGTTTTCAAAGGTATCATCATTCCAGTAATTCCATTTTGAAGCATTGTAGGCTGCAAAACCAATGTTAGCTCCTACATACCAGTGTTTGAATGCCTCATTAAAATAGTATCTTCCTTCTGCAGATACAGAATAAAACTGTAATTCATGTCCTGAGAAAGACTTCCATGGTGAAATGAAAACATCGCCCTGAAGGGTATATTTCGGACTGATCTGTTTTTCTATTCCCAGGTTTAATATTCCTATCGGAGCAAATAAAGCATTTCCCTTTATGTATAAACTTTTCTCCTGTCCTCCTTGTTCCTGTTCCTGAGCACTTACTGTGCTTGCTGACAGGAAAGCTAAAATGCCTGCTGCTAATAATTTATATTTCATCCGGTATGTAATGTTTATTTTATTTGCTTTAATAATTCATCTGCAAGTTGAGAATCTTTATTGCCCTGAACTGCTATATTTTTTGCCATTTCAGCATAGTTTTTTGCCATTTCTTTATTTCCGGTAAGGTAATAGAGTTTAGCAAGAATGTAAGTGTTTTCTGAGGTTTCGCTTCTCATGACAGATTTTTCTGCCCATTCTGTCGCTTTTTTTAATGAAGATGGGGTTTTTACATGATCTACAAATACCCAGGCAGCTCTTAAAAGCTCATTAGGGTCAAATGAATCAGAATTTTTATAATATTCTAAAGCGGCTTTTTCGTATTCAGGAAAATTACTGTTCTGCTCATAATAGCTGAGTTTAGTTTGATTCAGTTTTTTAAGAGCAGCTTCTTTTCCTACCAATGGTTCAGCTGTTTTTAAAAAATAGTCATCGTTGATCTTTTTATTTTTATCATCAATAGACTGTTCTACTATTTTTCCTAATTTCAGCTGAGCATCAAATTCGTTGTAGGTTTCTTCAGGAAGAAATTTAATGATCTCTGCTTTTCTGGATGCGAAAACAGTATAATTGATATCTTCTGACGACTTTACGAAATAGAGAAGAAAGCCGATTTCATCTTTTGTAAGTTCCTCGGTTTTCTTTTTATTCTGAAAATATCTTTCGGAAGCCTTTTTAGCAAAATCATAATCTGTGTTGGCGTTCAGCTTCATAATATTGATCAGGAATTCCGGATCTTTATCACCACCGGCAAAACGATCTTTCAGGGATCCTTTTTTGTTTCCTGGTGAATTGATATCCTGAGCCATAGCCACAAACATGCTCTCTTCCATATAACCGGTATTTCTGGAAACAAGTTCTCCTTCACCGTTCAGGAAAAGATAAGTAGGATAGGAACGTACTCCGAATTTAGAAGCGATGTCTCTGCCTTCTCCTTTTTCCATATCAAATCTTGCATTGATAAAGTTGGTATTGTAATAATCACTGACAGATTTTTGGGTGAAAACATTTCTCTCCATCATTTTACATGGACCACACCAGGAAGCATATGCATCAATAAAAACCAATTTCTTTTCCTTCTTGGCTTTAGCAATAATATCCTTGAAAGGGAGCTCCTGAAACTGGATGGCTTCCTGAGCTGAGATAGCAATGGCACAAAAAATAGATATCCCGGAGATGATCTTCTTCATTTTCAAATAAGATTTGTAGGCGAAGATAATTAATTTCAAAAATATAAAACGCTGAATCTGCTGATTGAACGTTGATATTAACTAATTTTAAGATTTATACCTATTTTTCTGATCTTTCAGTTTATGTAAAAAAAAGAGTTATCCTTTGGGCTTTTTTTAAATGAGTGAGAATTTAGATTATTTTTTCTTCATCTGTTTATGTTCGTTACCCCATACTTCCAGCTGATTCAAAACCGGAATCAGCTTTCTGCCAATTTCTGTAAGCTCATATTCTACTTTTATAGGTACTTCTGCATATACTTTCTTGGCGATGAGCCCCTCCTGTTCCATTTTTTTCAGCTGCAGGGTAAGCATTCTTTCAGAAATATTGTGGATTTTATCTTTCAATTCAAAAAATCTAAGTTTCCCATGTTTAAGATGGTAACAGATGGAAAGAATCCAGCGGCCACTGATCAGATTTACAGCATATATTTCAGAACAGCTGTACTCCAGTGTTTTCTTATTTTCATTATTGGTGGATGATTCTTTAATACTCATACTTACATTTTTGTTCGTTCCAGACAATCATTTGTCAACTTGGAAAGGACGATGTTGATAGGTTAAATTTACAAATAAAAACAGGAAGTATCCTGTCGGAAAATGGTTTTATCGCCGATGTAGAATAAAATATTTAGAAAAAAATGGATTTTAATAGAATTAACATTGATTTAAAAAATAGTATTGAAAATGTTCCTTATTCATTAGAAATTGATGAAAATTTATTTTTGAATGCCCCGGAAATTATTCAACAGGAAAGAATAGAATTTACGAAAGCGAATCCTTTTAAAAAGCCTGATCATATTGCTGTAAAAGATATTTTTATACCAAGTTCAGAAGATGGATATGAGATCAGACTTCACATTTATCAACCTGAAGGTTTCAACCGGGACAGGATTCTGCTTTACTTTCATGGAGGAGGATATGTTTTCGGGTTACCGGAACAGGTGGATGACCAGATGTTTGGAATAGCAGATACACTCAAAGCAACCATTATTTCTGTTGATTACAGGCTTTCTCCCCAATATCGGTTTCCTATTCCTGTTTTAGATGGTTTTGATGCTCTACAATGGACTATTGAGCACGGTGAGTCAAAGTTGGGAATTAATTCTGACCGTATTACCGTTTTTGGAGCAAGTGCAGGTGGACATCTTGCAGCGGCTGTAACTCAAATGGCAGCACACCATAATATTAAAAATATAGAACATCAGTTTTTACTATATCCTGTGATTCACAACAGGCTGAATACTCCTTCAATGGAAGAGTTTACTGATATTCCACTATGGAATAAAAGCTACGCAAAGATAGCGTGGCTGCATTTTCTGGGTGAAGGAAATGAGGATAAAAGCATTCAATATTCGGATCTTACCTGTTATAATGCTTTTTCAAGGTTACCGCAAACCACCATTGTTGCCTGTGAGTTGGATCCTTTAAGAGATGAGGATGTAGAATATGCTCAGCTTTTATATAAAGCAAGAGTGAAAACTGAATTGTGGGTAATTCCCGGTGCACTGCATGTATTTGATCTCTTCGATTCTCCTGTAAAGGATGAATATAATACGTTTCTTATGAACAGACTTTTCAAATAATGATAAAATAAAAACAGATGAAATTACAAAACAAAAAATCGGCATTGCTTCTTATTGATATTCAAAAAGGATTTCTTGATGAAAACTATTGGGGAGGAAACAGAAATAATAAAGAAGCAGAAAAATTAAGCGGAAAAATACTGCAAAAATGGAGAAGCTTGAATTTGCCTATATTTCACATCCGACATAGCTCAACAGACATTAATTCAAAACTGCACGAATCTGATCCGGGATTTGAATTTAATGAAAATGTCTTACCTCAAAATAATGAACCTATTATTACAAAAAATGTGAACAGCGCTTTTATTGGAACTGATTTAAAAGAAAAATTAGATCTTCAGAAAATAGATACTCTGGTGATTCTGGGAATTACGACCAATCATTGTGTTTCCACTACGGCAAGAATGGCGGGAAACTTTGGATTTGAAACCTACGTGATTTCTGATGCTACAGCAGCTTTTGACAGAGTCGGGATACATGGAGAAAAATATGAAGCAGAACTGGTGCATCTCATGGCATTGGCCAATCTGAGTGAAGAATTTGCCACGATACTGAATACTGAAGAATTATTAAAAAAGTTGTAGAAAAACGATAATCTGAACATATTGAAACTGTCATCTTTTTGGTGGTTTTTTTATTACATATAGTTAATAATATATGTTTTGGTTCCAAAAATAGGCTTGCTTATCGATGGTTTTAAATATAAAAATAATTCACTTTACAGTCCTGGAATCTTTGTTATATCTTTGCAAACGAATAATTTATATGTAGGAGAACAACAATTCAGAGAGACTTGAGTATTAATTTTAAACACGCCTTATCCCAAAAATACATTTACATCACCGCTCTATCTGCCTGCTTGATTGCAGTGGCAGCATTTGCTGTTCTGAGCCTTTTAATTACTGAAGACAGCCGTAAAAACACTGATGATTTTGCAAAGAAAACCTTCTTCCGTAAATATGAATCTGTGGAACATGAATTCAGAAATATTGAGGACTATCAGTATCTGCTTCGCGCATTGATTCAGAAAGACGGTCTGAAGAATTATAAAGATTATTCTTTGGTTTTAAATGATTTAAACAAAAAAAGAAATCTGCTGCCTTACAGCTGGTATTATTATGAAAATACTGCTTCCGGAAAAACAGAAAGTAATAATCCGTTATCTGATATTTTCAAAAATACAGATCATAAAGAGAAAGCTATTGTTTTAAAAAACAACGGGTCCGGACATTTCAGGGATCTTTTGATAACTAAAAAAGACAGTATGTATTGGGTGAGTTATGATTCCCTGATGCTGCCTGATAAAAACAAATTGTATTATGGTTCTACTGTAAGCCTGGATGATCTCCATCAGTACTTTATCAATGTAGATAAAAGTTCTAATACGTATGCGTATGTCTTTACCAAAGAAGGAATTTGTATTACCCATCCGGAGAAAAAATACATCGGAAAGAATATTTTTGATTTTACAGATATTAAGGCTAAAGATACTTTGTCTGGCAGCTCTGAAGCCGGATATACCAAAGGAACAGCGGTTTCGGAATATCTTGGAGTTGAAGTAACCCGCTTCATAAAACCATTAAAAACAGACAATTTTGACGGATATACGGTTGTGAACCATGTTAATTTCATCATTGATGAAAATATAAGCAAGATAAAAACCTATACTGTGTATATTTTTCTGGCAGCTCTGTTTCTTATTGTAACGGTTTTTATCTTATTCCAGAGGGCGACTAATCTGGCTTATCAGGAAAAAGAAAAAATACAGTCTGAAAAGAATTTATTGTTAGTAGAGAACGAAAAGATGCACAAAGCAGAAGTGATCAACCAGCTGCAGCAACTTAAGAATAACATCAATCCACATTTTCTCTTCAATTCTTTGAATTCTCTTTATATGCTGATCGGCATCAATAAAGAAAATGCGCAGAAGTTTACCATGAATCTCTCCAAGATTTATAGGTATCTTATAGTACCTCCGAAAGAGAATATAGTTCCGGTTTCGCAGGAAATAAAATTTATACAGCAGTATATGGAACTTCTGAAAAGCAGGTTTGATGAAGAAATGAGTTTTGAACTGATTATTAATGATTCTGCAAGTCTGGAAAAACGCATTCCGTATTTATCACTGCAGATTGTTACTGAGAATGCAATCAAACACAATATTGCGACCATAGATCAGCCTTTGGAAATTATCATTATTATTGACGAAAATGGGATTACTGTGAAGAACACCTGGCAGCCAAAAGCTGAACCAGTGCAGGGAGAAAAATTCGGAATTGATTATTTGAATCAAGTTTATGAGTATTTTAAGAATAATCTTCTTCATATTTCTGTAGATGGTGAATATTTCATATGTTTTTTACCATTAATGAAGTGAAAATAAAAATCCATTCACTCCCGAAAAATCACCATTCACTCCCTAATATTATATATATGATTCACGATACCTATAGCTTTGCTGGCTGAAACTAAGATATTTACTATTTGGAATGAATCGGACTATTTTAATGAAGAATTACAGGCTGGCACTGTATTTAGGTCTTGCTATGGCCTCACCAATGGCAATAGCACAGAAAAAAGATACAGTAAAGGTCAACAAAGACAAAACTGATAAGACAGAGACTTCCTCATCAAAGAAAACAAAGAAAATTGAAGATCTGATCAAAAAAGGGACTTATAAAAAAGGACTTTTTAATACGATACAGGTAAAAACGGATATTTATTTTGAAATTCCTGACAGTCTGATGGGACGTCAGTTTTTGGTGGTGAACAAACTTTCTCAGGTACCAATGCAGGTGAATGAGGCAGGTTTGAACAAAGGAATGAATTATGAAAATAAGGTCATTTCTTTCCATCGTGATCCCGTAGCTAAAAAAGTATGGGTAAAAACGGTGGTGCCTAAAGTATCATCTCCAAAAAATGATGCCATTACAAAATCTGTGAAAGACAATTTTTCAGAATCTGTGATTGAAGTCTTTGATATTGAAGCACAAAATAGCGATTCTACAGCAGTAGCCATTAAAGTCAATAAAGTTTTTGATGGAAATCAGAAGAGCTTCAATGATGTTCTGGCCAATGTAGGATTGGGGGGATCTGTGAAATCAAGCCTTTCTTATATAGAAGGAGTGAAAACTTTCCCCAGGAATCTTGTGGTGAAGTCTCAATTGTCTACTTCTGTAAATGAAGGAGGAGTAGATCTTCCGGTAACCCTTGGTGTTACTACAAATCTGGTACTGCTTTCTAAAATACCGATGAAACCGAGAGTCGCAGATTCAAGAGTAGGATTTTTCTCGGAAAAGCACTGGTCGTTTAATGACAATCAGCAGAAAATGGATGAAAAATTCTTCATTACCAAATGGAATCTTGAACCGAAGGACGAGGATAAAGAAAAATACTTAAGAGGTGAGCTGGTAGAGCCTAAGAAACCGATTGTTTATTATATCGATCCGGCAACACCAAAACAATGGCGTGAAAAAATCATTGCCGGAGTACATGACTGGCAGGCGGCGTTTGAGCAGGCAGGATTCAAAAATGCAGTGATTGCGAAAATGCCGGATGAAAAAGATGAAGATTTTGATATTGATGATGTAAGATATTCTGTGATTACTTACGCCGCTTCGCCAAAGTCAAATGCAATGGGACCCTCCGTAGTAGACCCGAGAAGTGGTGAAATTATCGAAGCAGATATCATCTGGTGGCATAATGTAATGACTTCTCTTCATGACTGGATGAGAATTCAGACAGGGCCTATCGACCCGAAAGCAAGAGGAAATAAATTCAGTGATGAGCACATGGGGGAAGCGATTCGTTTTGTTTCATCTCATGAAGTTGGACACACTTTCGGACTGAAGCACAATATGGGAGCATCCTTTGCATTCCCTGTAGAGTCGCTTCGTTCCAAAGAATTTACAGACAAAATGGGTGGTACAGCACCTTCCATTATGGACTATGCACGTTACAATTATGTAGCACAGCCGGAAGATGGGGTTACAGCCATCACTCCGAAAATTGGTCTTTATGACAAATATGCTATAGACTGGGGTTACCGTTGGTATCCGGATGAATTTGTTGAGAAAAAAGCGCTGAGAAATTTAATTGAAAAACATGAGGATGACCCGATGTATTTCTATGGCGAGCAGCAGAGCTACCTGGAAACTATCGATCCACGTTCACAGTCTGAAGATTTAGGAGATGATGCCATGAAAGCTAGTGAGTACGGGATGAAAAACCTGAAAGTGGTTCTCAACAACCTTTTGAAATGGACCTATGAAGATGGTAAGGAATATACGGATGCTGGAAAACTGTATATGGGAGCTATCGGACAATGGGATCTGTACACAGGTCATGTGATGGCGAATGTGGGAGGAATTTATCTGAACAATACTGTTTTTGGCAACAAGAAGAAAGCTTACGAAGCAGTTCCTGTTGAAATACAGACAAGAGCTGTTGATTATCTTGTTAAAAATGCAATCAACCTTCCGGAATGGTTATTCTTCAATCCGATTACAGAAAAAACGTATCCGGTTAAAGATTCACCAATGGGACCATTTGAGCAGACACCATATACCATGGCGAGAGGAATGCAGTATGCAAATATCTATTCCCTGTTTATGGATGACCGATTATTGAGGTTGCTTGAAAATGAGCTAAAGCATCAGATGTCAGGTTCAAAAGAAGAGATCTATACCGTTGAGAAATTATTTGATCAGGTAAGAACGGCCATTTTTAACAAAAAAGGAAGCCTTACGATGCTTGAAAAAATGACTCAGAAAAACTATGTGGATGCCCTGATTGTTTCGGTGAATAAATTATTTGAGAAAACAGCAGTGAAAGGATTGAAAGTTGATGATACCCTGAATATCCCAACCATCTGTAATTTCCATGAAGATGATCACGGTTTGAGGAATATCAATTATTCATCCATGAAAAGAGTATCTGAAGTCACTACGTACAAGAGAGCGGAACTTCAGAAGGTTCTGGATTTACTGAACAGGACAAGATACAGAGGTGATGATGCTTCCAGAGCACATTACACAGATTTAATCATTCGTATACAAGAGGCTTTAAACAAATAAACGGCAATGAAAAAAACTCTAATACTTTTACCTCTTTTGGCTGCTAATATAGCAATGGCCCAGCAAAAGAAAACCATCACCGGGAAAATAGAAGATGGAAATACTTCTCATATAATTGCCGGTGCATCTATAAAAATCGAGACGCAATCTGTTTCAACAAAAACAGAATTGGAAGGAATTATCGAAAGTGTATCCGTAGGTACAGTAGCTGATAAGGACGGAAAATTTATATTAGAAATCCCTGCAGATACCAAATCTGTATCAGTAAGCTATCCAGGTTATGAATCCCGGGTAATTCAGTTGAATGAAGGACAGACCAACTATACAATACGACTAACTTCTGAAGTTACAGACAAAAATAAAATCCAGGAAGTAATCATCACTGGATATCAGAAAATTGAAAAACGTAAGCAGACCTCAGCAGTTTCTACAGTAAAAATGGACAACATCAGCCAGGCTGGTGTTGCCAGTGTAGACCAGATGCTGGCAGGTCAGATTGCCGGTGTAGCAGTAACTCCTGAAACAGGGGCTCCGGGAAGCCCGGCAAAGATCAGAATCAGAGGTACAGCTTCTCTTTCCGGTCCTCAGGATCCACTATGGGTAATCGACGGTCTTCCGTTAGAAGGAAATGATGTTCCGAACTTTACCGATAAAGATAATATAGATCAGCTTCAGAACTTTTCTATTGCAGGACTGAATCCTAACGATATTGAAGATATTACAATCCTTAAAGATGCTGCAGCGACAGCAATTTACGGAGCAAGAGCAGCAAATGGAGTGATTTCCATTACCACGAAAAAAGGAAAAAAGGGGAGTCTTAGACTGAACTTCTCAGCAGATACTTTCGTGACATCACGACCTGATTTTGATAAACTGAATCTTCTGAATGCTTCTGAAAAAGTAGATCTGGAACTGATGCTTGCCAAGCGTACCGATCTTACTTACCGTACTGATAAAGGAGAAGTAATGAGAATTCTGACTCAGAATAGTCAGCTTGATGCTTTCAGAAACGGAGGTTTTGATGCGCTGAATTCATTAACACGACAGCAAATCAACGGTTTAAGAAACAATAACACAGACTGGGGCAAACTGTTGTACAGAAATGCTATCAACAAACAATATGGATTAAGTGTTTCCGGAGGAAGCGATCGTGCAGATTATTATTTCTCCCTGGGATATTATGATGAAGAAGGAACAACTATCGGGACAGGTTTTAAACGTTATAACCTGACTTTAAAAAACAACTATAAATTAAGCGATAAGTTAAATGCAGGAATCTCTATTTTCGGAACGCAAAGTGAACGTGAATCTTTTGTAACGGATGCTGATGCTTCAATAAACCCTGTTAATTATTCAAGAAATGCAAATCCTTATCTGAAACCTTTCAATGCAGACGGAAGCTACAATTATGATAAAGATATGGATGGTTTTGAGGACCGCTATATTCCTTTCAATTTCCTTGAAGAAAGAGAAAATACAAACTATTCGCTGAAAAATAACTCTTTGAAAGCGATTTTAGATTTAGAATATAAAGCTTCAAAAAGTTTAAAATTTACCTCTCAGTTAGGGATCCAGTATGATACCAATAAAACAGAAAAATTTGCTGCAGAGAATACGTATTTCACCAGAAAAATGAAAGAAAATACCCGTTATTACAAAGACGGTAAATACAATTATTTTCTACCGGCTGGTGCTGTGAAACAAAACTGGGATAATGATTTCTTCCAGTACAACTGGAAATTGCAGGCGGCGTATAGCACGAAGATCAATTCAAAACATGAAATTGATTTGATGGCTGGAACTGAAATCCGTAAAACAGAAGATAATACTACTATTACCAGAGCCTTTGGGTACGATCCAAAGACCAGAAGAGCTACGGCAATTGTTTTCCCGAATTCAGGTTTTGCAGCAGATAAAAGATATGAAACGTATCGTGAAGCAGCTCCTATAGAGAATGCATATGCTTCTATGTTTGCTACAGCATCTTATACTTATGATCAGAAATATACATTCTTCGGAAGTGTGAGATATGACGGAACCAACCTTTTTGGGGTGAATAAAAAATATAAATATCTTCCGATATGGGCAGTTTCAGGATCATGGCTGGTAACGAAGGAAGATTTTATGAAAAATATTTCTGCGGTATCTAACCTTAGACTGAGAGCCTCTTATGGTCTTCAGGGAAATATTGACAGAAATACATCGCCATTCTTTATCGGGGAATATAATGATACAACGATTCTTCCAGGTGTAAAAGAAGGAGTTATCAATGTTATCAGTCCTCCGAACGATAAACTGAGATGGGAGAAAACAATCAATACCAACTTAGGACTAGACTTAGGATTGTTCAATAACCGTGTAAGCCTTACCGCTGATGTCTATAGCAGAAAAGGAACGGATATGATCAGTATGAGAGAAACTCCCCTTGAAACAGGTTTTGAATATACAATGATGAACTGGGGAAGTTTGACCAACAAAGGTTTTGAACTGGCATTGTCTACCAGAAACATCAATCATGATAATTTCAAATGGACGACTACCATCAACTTTGCTCACAACAAGAGTAGAGTATTGAGCGAGCAGCCCCGTGAGAATGCTTTCCTTCCTTCAAGAGAAGGTCTGCCTGTGAATGCGGTTTTTGCTTTGAAAACTGCAGGAATGGATGAACACGGAAATCCATTGTTCTGGAAAGGGGATCAAAAGATTTCCGCAGCAGAATTCTTTAAATTGTATGATGTGTATGCAGATTTCCTTCCAGGGCAGCTTGTAGATACGAAACTCTCAAACGCTGAACTTAGAAGCCTGTTTACTTATGTGGGAGACAGAGATCCGAAGTTTACCGGAGGGATTATCAACACATTTAAGGTAAGTAATTTTGATCTTACAATCTCGGCAACATTCAATCTGAAGCAAACCGTAATGAGAACACCTTCTTACCGCGGAATGGAGCTGGACAGAGGAAGGAATTATACAAGAGATATCTATGAAGCAGGGGGTTCGCTTCCGGGAATTACAAGTCCTGATATGGATGCTAATCCGGACGGATGGATGGCGAATAAATGGTTTGCCGGAAACCGCTCAAGCGCATACAATCTGCTTGATATATGGGCAAAAGAGATCAGCTATATCAGAATCAGCAGCATCCGTTTAGGCTATACACTTCCGAAAGAATTTACAAATCCTATGGGAATCAGTAGTTTGAGACTAAGCGTTGAAGGGCGTAACCTGTTTGTATTCAGTAACGGATATAAAGGATATTTTGATCCGGAAACGTATGGTAATATTTATGCACAGCCTATCACCAAGTCGGTGACCGTAGGATTTAATGTTTCTTTTTAAAACTTGAGAAAAATGAGAAAAATTACAGCAATCATAGTGCTTACAGCAATCAGCTTTATCAATATCGGATGTGATAGATTTTTAGATATTCAGCCTGAAGGAAAAATCATTCCTGTTACCACTGAAGATTACCGGAAAGTACTTACATCTGCCTATTCAAAATATCCCGTTCACAAGTCGCTGGTAGCCCTTCGTACCGATGAGACCAGTATTGATGATAATGGAGTAGATTTTATTTCTTATCGTGAAATTGCGATGTGGAAAGATTCGAACTATGACTCTAACTCTGCGGAGCTTCCCTGGTTAAGTTTTTATTCCGTAAACTTCTATCTGAATCAGATCATCAATGAAGGAAGCAAAACAATGCAGGATTCTCCGGAGAAGAATCAGATTTTAGCAGAAGCATATGCTCTTCGTGCTTACCTGTATTTCGATATGGTGAATCTATATGGAAAACCCTACAACAGTGCAACAGCTTCTACAGACAGAGGAGTTCCAATCAGTCTTGAAATTGATCTGGAACAGGTTTTGAAACCATCTTCAGTACAGGAAGTATACAATCAGGTTCATGCAGACCTTAAGAAAGCAGAAGATCTGATGATAGAACAGAAGCAGGCAATAGGTGTCAACTACAGATTCTCAAAAATAGCATTGCTGGCATTTGAGGCAAGAGCCGCTCTATATGAAGGAGACTGGAATAAGGCTTTAAACTATGCAGATCAGGTATTGGCAGTAAAAGGAGATTTGAGCAATTTAAATACTGTCAACACACCACCCAACCATTATGCTTCTCCGGAGTCTATCATGGCTTTGGATAATACATGGGATAACTCTATAAAGAATTTATCTTTTGCATCTCCAGAATTGATTTCTTCATACAATAATACTACAGACAAGAGGTTTGGCATGTATTTTGAGAAAAATGGAAGTAAGTATAAAGTTATTAAAGGAGGAAGCTTAGAGTTCAAAGTTTCTTTCAGAACAGCAGAGCAGTACTTTATAAAATCTGAAGCATTATTAAAGTTGAATAAACTTAATGAAGCTAAAGAAACCCTTCTGAAAGTATTAAAAAACAGATACACTCCGGATGGATATACTTCAGTACAAAATGCAGTGAATTCAATGGATTCTGCAGCATTTATGAACTTTATCCTGGATGAAAGATTCAGAGAATTTGCTTTGGAAGGACAAAGATGGTTCGACTTAAGAAGAGCAAATCAGAAAAAAATTAGCCACACTATCAGTGGTAAAGAGTATATTCTTCAGCAGAATGATCCGCGATATACCATTGAATATCCAATGAGTGCGAAGAAGAATAACCCTAATCTATAGAACTTCATATCAAATTCAATACAGATGAAACCGCTTGAACTTAATCGTTCTAGCGGTTTTTTTGTACTTTTGCACCGTTATGAAAATTGCCATTATAGAAGATGAGCTGCTGGCTGTGAATTATCTGAAAAATCTTTTGGATACACAGAGTATTGTCCCTGTTACAGAGACTGTTATTCTTCGTTCCAAAAAGCAGGCAATTGATTTTTTTGAGAAAGATTCGGCAGATCTTATCTTTATGGATATTCATCTTGGTGATGGGATGAGCCTTGAAATTTTCGAGCAGGTAGAGCTTTTTACCCCTATTATTTTCATTACTGCATTTGATGAATATGCCATGAGAGTCTTCAGGCATTTTACCATTGATTACCTTCTGAAACCTTTCGAACAAGAGGATTTGCATAAAGCTTTACAGAAATTTATTTCCATAAGAAACAATTTTGATCCCGAACCGGTGCTCAAATCAATTTCCTCACTGCGCCAGACAGAAGATGAGGTGATGAAACGTTTTATGGTAAGAGAAGGAAATAAACTCAAATCAATAGACGAGCATAACACGGCTTATTTTTTTGCCTCCGGGAAATACCTTTTCCTTACCACAAAAGATCATCAGACCTATATTTTTGATGATACCATTAAAGATATTATTCAGAAGCTGAATCCTGAGATTTTCTTTAAAATAAACCGTAAGTTTATCATTAATAAAGAAGCTGTTTCTGAAATTATCAAGCATTCCAGTCAAAAAGTAGAACTTAGGCTTTCTCCAGAACCGGAAGTAAATGCCGAAATTTTTATCAGTAAAATGCAGATTACCGAGTGCCTGAACTGGCTGAATAAATGATCTCGTTTTTTTTTAATATATAATTTCTTCTCAGTTCATTCAAACTTTTGTCAATTCCCAATTTTGAACTGACTGCTAATTCCATTACTCTGATTTTGCATATAAAAAAAACCTCTAAAATGAATTAGAGATTTTGAGTTATTTTGAATGTAATTGGTGATTTTTAAATCATCTTCATATACCTTAGATAGGCTTCCATAACTGGTTTATTAAAAATGGCGGGCCTGATATCTGTATCTTCTAAGAAATGCTCCGTATTATGGCTTTTAAAATAGTAGGTGTTTTCATAAGCTTCAACCAGGGATTTTCCTTCATGAATATCATCAGAAAATAGATAAAGCAGGGCATACACAGGTGTGTCATGATTTCGTTTCCATTGTTCAAACCATGTTTCAAAATCTAAGCTTTTCATTTCCAGCCCGCAGTAATCAGTGATGCGTACACAAAAATCAGTAAGAGACAGATCATGTTCCGGTAAAGGATTCAAATTAAAGTTGAGTCCTACTGCATCCGGATTCTGACTGATGTGAGCAATAGATTTGCAGACATAATCTACAGTAATCACTTCATCTTTCAATCCCATTACCAGCGGAAATGCTTTTAATTCAATACAGGAACGCATCAAAGAGCTCCACCATTGGTTTAACGGAGTTGCCCCGGTTTCTCCATGGCAAACTACAAACCCTAAACGGAAATTAATCAAAGGGAGACCTTTGTCACGGGCTTTGGAAGCCATGCTTTCCATTACCCATTTACTACGGATGTATCCCATATCACGGCATACGGCGGGTAAATTTTGTTCAATAGGATCATCTTCCGTCATCCATGTTTTTCCTGTAAAGCTTCTGCCCCAGCTGTAAACGCCCATTGATGATGATATGATAAGGAATTTTGTTTTTTCATGTACTGCCAGGTGTAATATATGTGCCATTCCGTCAACATTTGGTTTTTTGATATGTTCATAGGGTTTTACATAGCTTACATCGCTTCCCATATGGTAAATTACCTCAATGTTTTTCAGGAGATTTCCATACAGTTTATCATCAATACCCAGCTTCGGCTGCGTCAGGTCACCTAAAACAATTCTTATTCTATCTTCATACTCTGTTTTCCATACAAGTTTGAATTTTGAAAAAGTACTTTTGATGCGTTCTAATCCAAAATCTTCATTCTCGGCTCTTACAAGACAGTAAATAATGGCGTTTGGGTTTCGGGGAATGAGTTCTTCCAGTAAATGTGAGCCTACAAAACCAGTAACTCCTGTGAGGAAAATTGCAGATGGATCGGCTAAAATTTTGGGATCCGGCTGTACCGTAATCTTAAAATCAAATGGAAGTTCTGCATCTTTTATAAGCTGTTCTTCCACAAGAAGGGCTTTCTGCTGCTGACTAAGCTGATTTTGCATCAAGCGGGCTTCAGCTTCTTTTACAAAAAGAGATATGGTTGAAAACTGATACAGCTCCGGAAGTGATATCCTTTTCTGGATATTCAGCGGCAAACGGGAATGCATTTGCCCAAGCATTAAAGAATGTCCCCCTAATTCAAAGAAATTGTCATTTTCATTTATTTCATCCATGTTCAGTAAATCCATCCATATTTCAGTGATTTCCTGTTTGAGATCTGATGTATCCACCTTTTCTTTCTTCTTTTTCATGGTTTGCTGCAATGGAATGTGAAGTTTGCTCTTGTCAATCTTTCCAGTAATGGTCAAAGGAAGTTTGTCATACAATATGATCTTTTCAGGAAGCATATAAGTGGGGAGGCTTTGTTTCAGTCTTGCACGGATGTCTTCCAGTGTAATATGTTCTTTATCTGTTTCATAAAGTTCCAGAAATGCAGCAAGAATGGGTTGTCCTTGTTCCGGACGATGAACTTTAACCGCGACATTTGCAACCTGTGCAAGTTGTCCTATATGATGCTCAATTTCTTTTAATTCAATTCTGTAACCTCTTAATTTCACCTGTTCATCCAGCCGTCCTACAAATTCAATATTGCCGTCTTTTCTCCAGAATCCACGATCCCCTGATTTATACAATCTGTAGTTGATCCCGTGATCAGACTGCATCCATTCAGGGGCATCAATAAATACTTCTGATGTTTCCGCGGGCTTATTGATATATCCTTTTGCTACTTGCTTACCACCGATATAAATTTCACCTGTAATACCTTCACTCACATATTCGAGATCCTGATTCAGGATGTGAATATGAGCGCCTTCCAATGGTTTTCCGATGATATGGGGATTGGTATCATCCTGGAAATGGTGAGTCACAACACTTACGGTTGTTTCAGTAGGGCCATATACATTAATAAGGCGTACTCTGCTGCACCAGTTTTTTATGGTCTGCTCCGATGGAACTTCACCTGCAATTGAAAGGGTGTGCAGATCTCCGATGGGAAGATTTGTTGGCAACGTACTCAGTACAGCGGGTGGAAGAAAAGGAACCACCTCAATTTTATGATCAACGATAAAATCCAGTAGAGGTTTTCCTATGATTTTGTTGTCAGGATACAGAACAATGGTTGCTCCTGTAAACAGTGGTACCCATATGTCTATAATAGAAACATCAAATCCGGCTGAGCTGAACTGAAGTGTTTTATCTTTGACGGAATACCCCCAAAGCTCTGTGAAGGATACTATAAAAGTATAAAATGCTTCATGATGTATTTCTACTCCTTTAGGAATTCCTGTACTTCCTGAGGTGTAAATGATATAGGCTGTCTGCATCATATCAATGTCGTCAGGATTGATATCAATATAATTTTCTGCAGTTTCATTGGCCTGCTGGTTTATATTAATCAATTGAGTTTTGGTCTCTGCAAATTTATCGGCATATAGGTTTTCAGTGATGATAAGTTCAGTTTCTGAGTCTTCTATGATCATTTTGATTCTGTTTGCAGGCAGTTGTCCGTCAATAGGGATGTATGCTGAACCTGCCTTCAGAACAGCCAGAAAAGAGACAATGCGCTCTATAGATTGGGACATGCAGACTGCAATAGAAGCTCCCTTTTTTAAGGATGAGTTCAGAAGATAAATCGCGAGTTGATCAGATTGATAATCCAATTCTGCATAGGAAATACTCTGGCTTTTAGAAATAATAGCTGTTTTTTCGGGAAAAGAACGGCTTACTGCTTTGAAAATAGAAATTACATTTTTAAACTGGCTTTGTTTAATGTTAAATTCATTATTAACATTTTCTTGAATGCTTTGGTGTTTCATGATTTTTATTTTGGTGTTATTTTGTGTTTATTTTAATGATAATTATTTATGTTTAAATATAATTTAATTTTACAAATAAATCCTTATTGTGTGATTATATTTGAGTAATCGTAAAAAATGCCATCAGCTTTGATGCATGAAAGAGATAGTGAAAAGAATTATTGAGAGTGTAAACAACAAAAAAAACCTCTAAAATGAATTAGAGGTTTTAAGTGGTTTCTCCAGGAATCGAACCAGGGACACATGGATTTTCAATCCATTGCTCTACCAACTGAGCTAAGAAACCATTTATGTTTCGTTTATTACTTCGTTGTTTTAAAGTGATGCAAAAGTATAATATTTTATAATACCACGCAAGTATTTTGTTTTATTTTTTTGATGAAACCTTCTGATGTCAGTTGTTTTTAGTTTCAATGCTTTGTTCATCAGTAATTTGGTAGCTTTTATTTTTTTTATTTTTTTCAAAATATTATTTTTTAACGCCTTTCTATAATTGTATTTTCAGTACTGAAACTCATTTTCTGTCCTACAAACTGTTGTCACACTCTGTTAATGATAGAAAAATTACTTTGATCTGATAAATTATAAAAATTATTTTCCCGTTTTAAAAGATCTTAAACAAGCAGTAAAATAACAAAATTTGCAATTGAAATAAATTGCAAGCGCTTGATTTGTAGTGTGTAATAAACCTAACAAGTGTTAGTCGTAGAATTACTACACTTTTTTAAATTTAATAATAAATTTCATTTACGTTTTGTAATTACATCTATATTTGGTGATATAGAAAAACAAAATCATAAAAATATTAACCATTAAAATTTACAAATCATGGCAGAAAAAAATTCAAGAGGAATTTTAAAATTCAACAACGGTGAAGGGCAAAAGTTATTAAAGCTTAACTACAGCGTATCAAGATCTACAGATGTATCGGGACGTGTAGCATCAGATCCTTCCAATGCTCTTATCAAAATCACGGTAGAAGCTACTGAAAAATCAGACATTCTGGAAAGTTTATTGAATGGAAAGTACAAGCCTACTGTAGGAGAGATTACTTTCAATAAATCTCACGAAGAAGGAACTTTAACAACACTGAAGTGGAACAACGGTTATGTAATCCAGCATGAGGTAGATTTCGATGCTGTAGATGAGAACAGTATGTACATCAGTTTTATAATAAGTGCAGAACAGATAGATCTGGGGAATTCTTCTTATTTCGGAGCATGGCCTTCTTAAGCCTACTCAGAATTTAAATATCAGGCAGAATAGTACACCCGGTCCAAGGGATGCTGTTCTGCCTTTTTTAACCTTATAGAACGACTGTTTATTTAAAAAAATGTTCTGAAAAAAACACCTAATCACTATGAATAAAAATGCCTCGAATTCTGATAAGATTTCTGAGAATCATATTCCCGGAATCAACCGTGTGGTAAAGCTGGATATTGTGATTGAAGGCAAAATTATCAAACACTTCAAGCATTTCCGCTTACAGCAAAGTGCCAGAAGACATCACAATTTTGAACTTATTCTAGCCCATGATTCTCTTGGAGAAGCCCAAAACCATACCCTGGAACAAGCACGTCAGTTTTTGGGAAAGAGGATTACGATTGTCTTTAAATACAAAGATTATGAAAGTGAAAGCCCTGAAAGAACTTTTGTGGGGGTCATCACTAAAGCAGCGTTCAGCCAGGAAAAAATGAGTCTGGGAAATATTGTACTGAGAGGTCAGAGCCCTACCATTCTTATGGATGCTGCTCCCCATACTCAAAGTTTTGGAGGGGATCAGGCTGTTAATACCGGAATCATTGCCAATAAAATATGTAAAGAAGCACTGGGATCTGAGAAGTTTGATTTCAGAGTAGATACTCAAAATAAAAGCTATATTAATTATAGTGCACAATATAACGAAACCCATTATAATTACCTTGCAAGAACTGCAGAAGCCTACGGAGAACAGTTTTATTATGATGGTGAAGTCCTTCATTTTGGAAAACTTCCCCCCTCAGAAAAACCGATCAGGCTTGTATATGGAAGCAATGCAACAGATGTTCAGGTGGAGCTGAATGCTGTCCATACCAATCCCCGGTTTTTTGGATATAACAGCAGCAGCCACACAAAAATGGAAGGCTCTGAAAATAATATCAGACATTTGGGAGAAATTCCGTCCAAAGCATATGAGCTGAACAACAATATTTTTAAAACCCATTCACTTTCTCCAGCACCTATCAATGCCAATATGTTTGTGGATGTGAGTGATTCTCAGAAAAGTGCTGCCGGAAGTGCTGCCGTAGAAGTATTTACTGTTTCAGGAAATACAACCGTTCCGTTTTTATATCCAGGTTGTCTTGCTGATATTGAAATGAGGAAACCGGATACCAGTCAGACTTCTTATTTTACAAAACTTACGATTACCGAAGTATCCCATGAAGTAAACGCCCGAGGGTATTATACGGGAAGTTTTGAAGCTATTGCAGAAGGTACAGGCTTTATGCCGAAACCGGATTTCATACATCCTAAAGCTGAACCACAGGTAGCTACCGTTATTTCCAATACGGACCCACTTAATCAGGGAAGAATACAGGTGAGATTTGACTGGCAGAAAAATCCCGATACTACCCATTTTATCAGAATGATGAGCCCGGATGCAGGCGGTACAGATGTTATTACTCAAAACAGAGGTTTTGTAGCAGTACCGGAAGTGGGAGACCAGGTAATGGTAGGCTTTGAATACCACCACCCGGATTTTCCGTTTGCAATGGGAGGGATGTTCCATGGGCAGGTGGCATTGGGAGGAAGCATCAACAATCATCTTAAATCTATTCAGACAAGGAGTGGCAATAAAGTGATTTTTAATGATCAGGAAGGAAGTATTTTCATAGAAGATCCTAGTGGAAATACTTATTTAATGGACGGAAAAGGGAATATAATAGTTAATGCTCCCAAAAATATAACCTTCACAGCCGGAGAAAATGTACAGATCAATGCGGGTAAAAATATTATTGCCTCTGCGCAGAGAAATGTCAATATTATGGCTGGAGAAGATATCACGGAAACCGCCAATGATGATTATAATCTGACCGCAAGCAATATCATTGAAACGGCTGAAGCTGGCAGAAAATCTACAGCTAAAAATATTACAGAAAATATGGAAGCCGGCTCTTACATCAGTACAAAAGATGCCATCAATGTAGAAAGTGCCAAAGAAGTGCTTATCAATAGCGGTAAACAGGTAAAAATGCAGTAATATGGCGGGCGAAGGTGGAAATATCGTAAGAAATGTCTTTGGAAAGTCCTACAAGGAAGCAGAACAGATTATGAAAGATGCTTCCAAGGGGACATTGGATTTTAAATCCCCTCAGGAAAATACTTTTTATGGGAAAAAAGGAGGAAAGAAATTTGATGAATATCAGGCGAAAAGTGAAACTCAGTCATTACTTGTAAAGGCTGTGAAATGTTATGAAGATATAGAATGTACAAAAGAAGTTAAGATTATAAAAAAAGAAGTTAAATATTACTTTAAAGCAATACAGTATAGCAGAACTCCTACGAAATCAGAATTGAAAGGTCTTAAGTGGGCTATCCAGTATGATGATACCCCTTTAGCTAATGCTTCTCAGGTAACAGGTGAGGAGAAGATATCCTATATTGTTCCTAAGGATAGGAAAATATCCAAATTAAGAGTGTATGCTTTCTTTAAAGCACCAGATGAAAAGGTAAGAGCAGAAGTTTCATTCAAAATTTTGGATCCAATCATTATTTATATTTGTGGATATTGGAATAAAAAAATGCCTTATGCTGGAAGTGAATGGGGAGAACAATATTGGGGTATTGGGCTTAAAAGCAGCGCTAAGAAGTATTTTAGATCCACAAAAGAATATTTTATTAACGGAGCCGGTACAAAATTTTCATCGGGAGGAGATCGGTATAAACAAGGTAAATCGTTTGCAGAAGCCAGGCTTAAAAATCAGGCATCAAAATTTTATCAGGAATTATTCAAAGAAGAACGTCGTATAATGGTGGTGTCACATAGTATGGGAGGAGCTTTTGCAGAAGGGGTTCTGAGTGTATTTAAAAACCAAAAGCTCAATATTGAAAAAGTTGTTCATCTGTCCCCGGCAGATACCTCAGGTTTTAGTGTTACATTTCCACAAATAACTTACCAGATAGATATTGACTGGGATCCTGTGCTTATGTATAAAAATGCTAATGATTCCTCTACAATAAGAGGTGTGAAATTCAGCGGTATTTCAAAGAATCCAAAAGGGGATGAATTCGGACATATGTATACAAAAGACGAAGCTTTTGTATGGGGATGGTTTGAAGATCTTGAGCTGATAGAGTTTCAATTTGTAAATCAGGAAAATAAAACATACACAACACCTGGTAGCGGAATGGGATATGGAGGAACATCTACTACAGTATTACAAAAGAATTTTAATGCCTTAAAAGTAAAAAGCCCAACACCTTTTTCAAGAGTATATAAAAATTCTAAATTTTACTTTTATGATGAAAAAACAAAAAAATATTATACAGAAAATTAATGAAGAAATATTTAATAATAGGAATTATTGCAGTACTGTGTCTGATCATTTACAGATATGGTTTTCTCATTGTATTTTGGCTTACAACACCTAAAGAAGGAACTTTAAGTTCATCTGAAAAAGTACTTTTAGAAAAAATAAAAATAGAAAATCATGCAAAAGAGGTATTAAGAGAACCTAAATATAATGTTGATCAACCTAAAGATACAACCGTTTATAAAATTATTGTAAATAAGGTTCCTTGTACCTCTGATACCTTATTTTATAGAAGCAATGCTTTTTCTATAAAGAGAAGATTAGATAGTATTCGCCTGCATCAAAATTATTATAAATATCAGATATTTTATGAGTGTATGGATGGTAAAGAATATGTTTACTCTTTTATGAAAAAGTAACAGGTTGAATGGTCAAATAATATCGAAACAGATTGGACTAAAACAGATTTATTAACCTATAAGCACATATTCATTAGTGTGATTTTAAATAGTATAATGAAATTTATCTTTTCATACATTTTATTTCAGATAATTAGTAAGCAATGATAATTGATAAAAGATCTAAGATAGCTATCGGAATTATAATATTTCTTGAACTTCCTTTTTGGCAAGAGCATATATTATTTATTCCTTTTTAAGGTATGATTCGCTTAATGGAGATGGAAATCACGACGCGACACAATATGACACAGAATTTTTTACAACAGTGATATATTCCCTTTTAATAGTTGTTTTTTTATCTTTTATAAGTATTGTGATTTTTAGAAGAAGAAAATAATGATAGTAATACAACTCAGGCTATATTGAAAATTAATGAAGAAATATTTTATTCCAAAATGAAGAAAAAAATAATAACTGCAGGAGGATTTATAGGAATATTATTCTCAACATGGGATTCAATAGTTGATCATACTGATTCAGCATCATTGAGTGATCATATGAAGATTGGATTTATTTTCCATTCGGTTTTTAGTTTGAAAACATTGATATATCTGTTGATTGGTGTGACCTCCGAATGGATAATAAGTGTAATGATTAATAAAATCAGCGAGCTGCACCAAGAGTGGAACGACTTTTAAATAATAGACAATAACCAACCAATATGGTAGAAACAAGAGTAAAACCTTTTCAGAAATATGCTTTAGGAACCCATGATTATCACGTGGAGAATGCGCTTGAAATACAATTTGGAGAAGCAAAAGGGTTTTATTCATCTTTTAGAATTACACTGCAGGAGAAGGAAAATGAAGATCATACAAAAAACTGGCTGATAGAAAAGGTAGATGATTCCTCTTTTCCATCTGAAAATAAATTTATGGAAATCCTGTATATCCTGGAGCAGAGCTCTTATCCACTGGAAATAAAAGTGGATGAAAAAGGAAGTTTTCTGGGCGTAGCAGACCATCAGAAAAATATAGAAAACTGGAAACTCAAAACGGCAGTGCTTCAGGAAAAATACCAGAATGCTGAGGTCTTTAGAAACCAATATCTGTCTGCGCTTGAAGATGAAGCTGTTTTTTATAAAAATAAACTGAAAGAACCCTTCTGGAATCTGCTGTTATTCGCCCCTTATTATGTAGATAACGGAGGAGAAAATAATGAGTCTATCGTATGGAATATCAAAGGGATTGGTGATATAGAATGTCCCGGAGTCATCAATGCAGAACAGAGAGAATATGGTTTTAATGCCTTTTTTACTTCCGAAATCAAAGTTCCGGACACCATACAGGAAGAATTAGATAAGAAATACCTGTATCACGCGGGACAGTATCAGGTAAAATTAAGTATAGAAATGGAATACAACTCCCGTAAAAAACAGTATTCCAAAAAGAAAGCTGACTTTATATTGTCAGATGGAGAAAAAACAGTATACCGGGAAACGATCACAATGACTTAATCTTTATGAACAAATGACATGGCGGATAAAGGATACATCATTATAGAAGGAGCCACTGCGTACTGCAGCAGTTCTGTAACCAATAATTCCAATGGAACCGCTGTTCCGATGGAAGTGAAAAGCCAGAAAAAAAAATTAGGCAAAAACAAATACTTTGCACAGAATAAACCTGTAGCAACTTACCTTGATGATAAAGCCGACAGCTTCGGTGGTGGCAATGGATTTGGAAACTGTAAAGGTTCAGATGGAAAAACTTACCCATGCAAAGGCAAATGCAGTATCAAATATAAAGACTATTATGAAAACGTAGAATTCAATAAGAGTATGAAAATACTGTTGGATGCTTCTACCGGAAATTGCCCTGGATATGGCGTTCCCGGAACGATTGCTTTTGCAACTACCGGGCAGGCCAACAACGTTTCCCAGATTGAAGTCAAAGAAGCAGATGAATTTTCCGTAGCCAATACTTCACCACAATGGCCTTCATCTGCTGCGTCTGAAGCAAGCATTGCAGTGTCATCAATCTCAATGATAAGGCCGATACCGGAAGATAAGCCTGTCGGAAACTATTATTATATCAAAGGGATGAACGGACCGTTATTTCCCATTGCAAATCCTTTTGGCGGTGATAATCTGGATTTGAAAGCCCAATTTAAAGGTGATGAGAAAAAAATCATCTGGGCTCTTTTCAAAGGAGAAGGAACCAAAGATAAAGTAAAAACATTTATTGGATTGGGAAGCAATTTCAGCCAATCTATGAGTAAAATATTTGATGGTCTTGCAGAAGGGAAGTACAGGCTCGAAGCTTATGGCAAAAAAGCTGGTGATGCTAAATGCTCTATTAATGTAGAGGTCGTTCAGGACTTTGTTAAGAAGATTGTCAGTCCAGGATCTTCAACCTTAATTAAAATCCCTTTGCCCGTATCTATTGAACGTAAACTCAGCAGTGCGACCGACCAGGCGAAAATACTGAACAGAGGTTTCTTTATGCCTGTGAATAGCGTTCAATGGACCGTAAAACAAGGAACGACAGTACTCTATAGCAGTTATTCAGAAGTCTCTTCTCCGCACCTTGTGGATGTAACTGGGATTGGTGATCGTATATTTCTAACTTTTAAAAATGAAGGAAAATATACTGTAGAAGCATTTACAGATCCCACAGATCCAAAACCACAGTCTATAGAAGTTAAAATAGAAAACAGCCTCGGGGTAATGGGAGTGAAAGGAGAACCGGGTTTAGTAAGATTCAGTGATACTATCAAAGTTCAGGCTTCCAAATTCAACGTTAATTATATACCTTCCGGGACATCTGTATATTGGTATCTTAAAAAAGAAGGAATTGGAAGAGTGGCCTTATTTGAAAATTCACCTTCCTTCAGGACTAGTGTCATCAGTAAAAGAGTTGCTGAATTGCTTTATAATGATGCAAAGCTGGCCAGTAATCAGTATTTCGGAAAATATGTGCTAGAAGCTTATGCCAGCCCGGTTGGAGAAGGAAAACAACCCGGATTTTCAGGATCAGACTGTTTTAATTTTGAGGTGATTCAAAATGTAATTGATAAATTCACCGTTCCCGCCACGAATATTCCGAAAGGAACCAAGATAAAATATACAGCAACAGCAAGAATTGCTACACTGGCTGGAAATGAGGCCATAAAAATAGAAGTACCGGATAAAGTCACCAATAACGGAGACGGAACCATTACATTCAATGATCTCGGAGAATATACGATTTCCGCTTATTTAACAGGAGATTATACGGATGGCAAGAAAATAGAAGCTAAAGTAAAAGTTTCGGAACCTACCGTAAAAAGAGCTCTTTGGGCGTATGCAACCGGAGTAAAACGTACTGAAACAGGGTTTGGAGAAGAAACCTATGGGTTTCTTGAAATTGATGGTCTTCAGAACCAGGCTTTAAAAGTAAAAGTCTGGGTAAAAGGAGAAGGCGATGATTTCTATAAAGAGAAAGACAAATATATGCTGGAAGAAAAAACCGTCACCCTTAACAGTGAGGGCAAAGCGTCTTTTCTTATTACCACCAATGACGATTACAAGAAAAAATTGCTGGCAGCTATACCCAAAACAACAGAAAATCCCAACCCGTCTTACCGTCTGGTATTTACCGTAGAACTTCAGGCGAATTCATCTGCAGATATTGTGCTTCCAGGGAATATTACCATTCAGGGAACACGTCCTGTAGTGGTAGATGCCACTACAACTTATCTGGAAGTTCTGGATTCCAATGAAGAACTGGTGATGACTTCCGAACAGAAAATTATCTCCATTATGTTCTCCACAGAAAATGGTAAAGATATCCAGCGGGAGCAGACTTTCTATGGTAAAACCCATAAACTTTGGGTGCACACCGTCAATATGACTGAAGAAGTTCTGAAAATTGACGTTTTGAAGGAGATTCCTAAAGAAGGGTTAAACGAAAAAGACCATATAACCTATACCCACGAAAGCAAACAAAGCTACAACGAAGAAAAGACAGGAAAAGACGGCTTGCTCGAAGTTTCTTTCACGGCAAAAGAAGAATGGAAAAATCCACCAAAGAATTTTGATTACTATATAGCACAGGTTTCCCGGCAAGTGCAAGACCCTGCAGATCCTAAAAAAAAGGTATGGAAAATAGAAAAAAGCCAGTTTACGATTAATAATACACTTCCTGCCGATCTGGTTAGAACGGAAGATATGGAAAAACTGGGAATTAAAGCCTACAAAAAAGACGGAACTCCTTTTACAAAAGAAGAAATGCTGGAGTTAAGGAAACAGTATATTTTTTATGAAAGCGGTTGTCTGAAGGTTTCTCAGAAAGAAACACCTGAGGCTATTGATAATGATGTGATGCCTGTGGTGGTGGAAATGGCGGAAGTGAAGAAAGAAGGAGAAAATGGCTGTCCACGATGTAAAGCTGAAATTACAGTTGATATTCTCAAAAGAGTATATAAAAATGCTGAGAATGACGATTTACAAGAGTTAGCGTTAACTTTAAATAAATACAGAAATATTTTCGAATTAAATACTTGCGCAAGAAAAGCTCATTTTTTCGCACAGTCATTACAAGAAGCAGGAACGAGTTTAAAAGGAGGTCTCCATGGTGAAAGTTTGGATTATGCAGCCGAAGATCTACCAAAACATTTTAAAAATTTTAGAGCAAATCCTGAACTGGGTAAGCAAAGCCCACCTAATGATCTGGCGTATGAATATGGTAGAAGTTCAAAAAACGGATATAAATCTAATGAAAAGAAAATTGCAGAAATAGCATATGGAGGAAGACTTGGAAATGAATCTGTTGATGATACCTGGAATTTTAGAGGTAGAGGATTGTTACAAATAACAGGAAAGGGTAATTACAAAGAAATTCAGAAAAAAATAGATGAAAAAGCTAAAGACTCTGGAGTGATGATTTCTGACGGAGTAGATAGGGACTATACCCCTAAGGAAGCAGCAATAACTGGGATGGCAGATTGGTATAAGGACTCTATGTATTTGAAAGCGGATGATACAGGCAAATTATCGGATGATGTTGTAGTTGATTCTGTAGTTGATATCTTGAATAAACTTACACCATCAAGACTACACAGAAAAATTTGGTATCGTGGAGGTAAGCTAGATAAATGGGAAGTTAAAGCAGGTGATTCTATGAAAGCGGTATTTAGAGTTGTAGAATGTGGTAAAGGGACAGGATTGAACTTGGTGGGAAATGCTCCATGGTTTCAAGCTGCATGGAAAGAATATGAAAAATATAAAGGATTAAGAGAAATTGATAGCCCTTTAAAAGAAAAAATCACAGAATACTTTGATGTCTCTTCTGCTGCTGGATTAGGTTACGATTATACAAATCCGTGGTGTGGTGCATTTTTAGCTTGGTGTTTTGATCAGACTCGGGATTATCAAAGGATTAATACTCCTAAAAGTGCAGCTGCCTTTGGCTGGAAGGGAAGTACATGGGAAAATGGAGAAGATTGTAATGCTTTTGTTGGAGCTTTAATAGTTTTTGATTATTCACATGTGGCATTAATTGCTGGTGAAAATTTAGATGGTACAAGATATGTATATTTGGGAGGAAATCAAGGGAATGGAGAAAAAACAGCAGGACATCAAAAAATAATACTAGGTTCTGTTGATAAAGAGAGTAAATCGATCGTTGCTATTACCAAACCTAAAAAATATACAATATCTGAAAAAGATAAAGAATTTCCAAAGTATGATGTTAGTGCTGAAAATTCTAAAGAAAGTTCCAGATAATAAAATATAATTTCTATGAATATAAAAAGTAAAATTAGATTAACAATATATTCCTTATTAATAATGAGCAGTTTTGGCTGCCAAGAAAAAAAGCAAAGTTTAGGCAATCGTCAAAAACCAATAAGTATGAATGATGATACTATAATACAAAAGGTTCTAAAGAAACAGTTGCAGGAAGGTGCAGGTAAATCAATTGATGAGGCGGGAGCTGAATTAGCTAAAATTCAGTTTGGGATAGAAGAGCTTGAAGCATCTACTGAAACTGCAAAAAAAATATTATTATCTAATGGTTTTAAAGAATTATCTGATAACGAATTTAGTAATAAAATTAAAAATATTTTTGGAAGAATAGTAGACCCTAATTCAGGTAATCCGTTTTTATATGTAAATTATTTTGATAGATGTGATAGAAACTTTGTTACCTATAGTAATAATAGCGTAGATTATGAAGGTGGGTATATTGATAAACAAAGAAAACTTTTCACTGACTTTTATTATCTCCCCGAAATTCTTGATTATCAAAAAGAATATCCCACATTGAATAATATTGAGTCTAGTAAAATTATTAGAAAATCAAGTTCACAAGTAGACGTTGAAATTCCACATTGGAAAGATGTTACAAATTTAAAAGAACAAAGAAAAGCAAATATCCAAAGAATCATTGCCAGAAATATGTACTTGTTCAATGATAACAAGACATATATCATTTGGTTAGTAACTCATGATAAAAACTTTATAAAGTTACTGGTTAAAAATTTTGGTTATGACAGTGAGCCTAAGTTTAATGAAATGCTTATCAATGAATATATTCAATCGAAGGATATGTATAAAATAGGGGAGCTTGTTTTTGCTAAAAATTGTGATAAAGAATTAGAGGTGAGAAATGGAATATTACAGAATATAGCTGCTGTTTATCAAAAAAGTTCAAATCCTCACGATCTGTTTGGTTTAATGGAGTTTTCTTCTAAGTTATTAGAAACTGAAGAGTATAATAATTATTCGGAAAAAGAAAAAATTAAAATGATAGCTTATCTGGCTAACACGTATGATTTTTTGTTCAAAAAAAATCATAGGCATCAGGATGGTTGGGATCCTAGATGGAATATTTTAGGCGCTTATTTTGAAGATGACTCCAGAAGTAAAATTAAGTGGACTCAGCTAAAAGAAGAAATGCAGAAAAATAATTACTATAACCTGCCAAATTTAAAAGAAGTGATAAGTTACGCAGAGGGATTTGATAGTGTAGGTGCTCCAGACTAAGTTCAATTAAATTTGTTATTGACAACCAGCCCTTGAATATAACAAATATCCTAAAAATAAATATTGAGAGCACAGTTTGATAAACTGTGCTTTTATTTAAAAACACAATAATGATAAAAAGAATTTTATTTTTTCTGGTAGTATTGCAGGTAAATGATTTTCACTCACAAAATATGGCTGAAAATTCCGAAAGTTCCTTTTTATCCATTCTTAAGGCACAATTGAAGGCTGGTGCAAGTGGCGAAAAAAGTGAGACGGATTATCCAGCTTATCAATTTACATTAAAAGATTTAGAGGCTACTGAATCAATTATATCAAAAGAATTAGAAGATAATGGATACAAGAAGCCCAATAAAGAAGCCTTTTCTAGTATAATTAATAAAGTATTCAATAGGATAATTGATCCAAGATCAGAATCAAAGTATTTGCATATCAATTTTGAAGATAAATGCTCAAAAGATTTTAAGCTTTTTAAAAATTTGAATAGTATTGATGTTAATCCATACAGTACTTATGTTTTTAAAAATGAACTTTTTATATCAAATTTATACAGCATCCCTGAAATACTGGATTACACTAAAGATTCTAAATTATTCCAATATGAAAGAGAAGCTGAGAATAAGAATCATGTAGCAGGTGTGAAAATATATTATTGGAAAGATATTACAGACTTAAAAGAACAGAGAAAAAAGAGCATAAAAACTTTAATTGCCCGTAATCAGTATCTATTCAATAATAACAAAGTCCAATACAAATGGCTTATTTTGAATGATCAAAATTTTATGGCAAGCTTAGTAAAAACATTTGGATATGCAGGAGATACTGACCTCTTAAAGTGGGTTATTGAAAGAACAAAGTTTAATAAAAATAATCCACAAGATTATGGAAAATTGTTTTGGATTAAACAATGTGACGGAAGTTTAAAGCTCCATGCCAATACTTTTAAAGTTCTTCAAAAACTATACCTTCCTACTGATCCGTCAGAAAACAGATTTATCTTGGATCACATAAAAGATTATCTTGAGTATCTTGCTGATTTTAATAACAAAGAAACTGGTGTTTCAAAGGAAGATAAGGTGAAAATACTAGCGAATATTGTTTATTTTGCGGAACAATATAAGTATGACAAAAGATTTGTTTCAGGATATGGGGATAATTCTAAAATGATGGGAAGGCTGCGATTCTTTTTAGATCAGGAGGAAATAGATCTTTTACAGAAAAATAATTATTTCAATCTTCCAAAATTTAAAGAATGGTGGGACAATGCAGATTATGATGAATATTTTGTTGAAGAGTGTGAATACAACGGAACATGCGGCCCAGACAATCAACCCATGAAGATAACAGAATGGCGAAAACAACATCCTCAGAAATAAATATTGAAAACACAGTCAAAAATGTTATACTTTTTATATAAAAGCATCTCATCCACGGAACGAAGTTGGAAAAATATAATAAAAGCCAGTTACTCATAAAGTAACTGGCTTTTATTTTTAAGTTATAATTTTAAGGAAGGGTTGAAAAATTGATATTGGGAGCTTGCGTAGGTGCGGTAACAGAAAACTGTGAGCCGGGAGCAATCGTTGTATTAAAAAATCCTCCGTTTTGTAAAAAGAATGCATTACCGCTTGTTCCTCCCATTGCATCTATTCTTTGTTTTGCGTTATAGGTATTATCCACACTAAACTTTGCTCCGGAAACAGCGATCCAATTGCCGTTTGAAGTTCTTACCCATTGATTTTTGAATTCTGCTTTTCTGCCCTGATATCCATTTTCGGGATTGAAATTTTCAACGAAACTATAGAAGCTTTTAAGATAAGTACTGGTTTGAGGTCGCTTCCAGCTGGCGATCAGTTTCCATGTTGTCGTATCAGGTGATAAGAACCAGGCTGTAAAATCTGTTTTTCCGGTTCCGTCCGGTTCGCCTTTTAATAAGAATTTATAAGTTTGTCCTGCACTCCAGTTATACTTATAATAACTTTGTCCGCCAGAGCCCTCATTCCCGAATTCTCCAACTGTTACTCCGGTGCCTGCTCTGTTGAGGAGGATTTTATGATCAGGAGGAATATTATTAGGATCATCAGTATCAAATGGGCTCCATACAGAGAATAAAATTCTTCTTTCTGTGGCAGAATTCACCTGCATTCCAAAATAGCCTGCACTAAAGCCATTAGCCATAAAATAAGAACCAATCTTATCTTCTCCGGCAGGGACTGTTACTTCGTTGTAATAATAACTGACATTATTGGTAGTCGGAACTATATAGTTCAGATGACAGGAAGGCCCTCTGCGAGCCCAATAATAATATGAAGGGTCATTGCTGTAAATATTGATTCCTGTAGAAGCTGCGCCGCTGAAGATAACATCCGTAACATCTGCAAAGTATCCATCGGTTTTAGAAACACCCTGAAGATCGACTTTTACATAGCCGGGAGTAGAAACGGTAAAATCTCCAACAGTATAATCTGTATAAGCCGATCCCGTTAAAGTAATATTTTTGGATGTGTTGCCAACCGTTACTTTTACAACACTTGTACCTGAAGGAACTGATGCTTTTAATCCTATATTTAATATTCCTGTATTGCTCACTCTGAAATAAGTGCTGATAACAGTATTGGAGTTGGTCCAGTTACCTAAATTAGTAGAAGTGATCACCTCACTGGCTCCCGAAGGTTTTACCGTAAAAAAAGAATTCCCGGCAACGGGTACATTGAAGGACGATGCGTTCTTTAAAGTTGAGACATTTTTTTGTGCAGCAGCAGTGTCCTCTGTTATCATCGGTGTTTCTGCACAGGATTGAAAAACAAGCAGAGCGACACCCAGAAAAGTATCTGCAAATAATTTTATTCTCATAATAGTATTTGTAATTTGGTTTACAATACTAAATTAAGTTTTACCAATCAAATAAAAAATTAATTCCCATATTTTTGATTAATTTTATTTTTTAAACAGATTTTATCTAGAAGTGCATTAAGATCAAGTATTCGTTTTTCAATATTCCGGAAGAAACTACCGGGAGGAAAGGGAGGTATATAAAAACAAAAAAACCTCTAAACTGAATTAGAGGTTTTAAGTGGTTTCTCCAGGAATCGAACCAGGGACACATGGATTTTCAATCCATTGCTCTACCAACTGAGCTAAGAAACCATTTATGTTTTTGTTTATTACTTCGTTGTTTTAAAGTGATGCAAAAGTAGTAAGTTTTAGTATACAAAGCAAGTATTCATCGTACTTTTTTTGAATAAAGTTAAAAACTTACTGATTATCAGCCGGATTATTTTCCTGCTCCTTTCTGATCTGCTCACTCATCTCTTCCAATACCGGTTTGATCGTGTTTTCCGGAAGATCACTGATTCGGATATACATCAATCCGTCTATCGCATCATTGAAGTTAGGATCAACATTAAAAGCAATTACTTTAGCATTTTGTTTGATGTATTTTTTGATCAGAACAGGGAGTCTCAATTCAGGCTCAAGATCGTCAATGATTTTGTCTAGCTTATTAAGATCAGATTCCATTTCCTCAAAGAAAATGTTTTTATCCCTGTCACGAAGCTTTACCTTATATTCATTCCTTGGAGTGATATACTGAGCTACTGCGGAATCAAAATAATTGGAACGCATAAATTCGATCATCAATGATTTTGAGAACTCCGAGAACTTGTTGGAAATACTCACACCACCCATAAGGAATTTATGGTCAGGATTTCTCAGGCACACATGCACAATCCCTCTCCATAAAAGAAAAAGAGGTAGTGGTTTCTGCTGATATTCCTGGCAGATATAGGCACGGCCCATTTCGATCACCTTTTTAAAGAAAGGGTGAATATCCTGCTCAAACTCAAATAAAGAGCTTGTATAGAAGCCTTTGATACCATATTTCTTCATAACCTCTCTACCCAGTGCCATTCTGTAAGCACCAGCCAGTTTTTTCTCCCCGTTGTCCCAAAGGAACAGGTGATGGTAATGTTTATCATATTCATCAAGGTCAAACGGAAGATTACTGCCTTCACCTACTGCACGGAAAGTAAGCTCTCTCTGACGTCCGATTTCCCTCATAATAGAAGGTATTTCCTCGTAAGTGGTAAAGTAAATTTCGTAATTCCCATTACTGAACAGCATTTTGTCTGTTCCTCTCAATTTATCAACATCTTTAATGATATCTTCCAGAGGCGTTTCATCAATGATATTCTGAACAATGTTTTCTTCCTTCAATAAAGGAAACTTCACCGATAAGTTCTGAAGATTGATGCTTTGAGCAAGGGATTTTCTCTTTTCGTAGTAAGATTTCATCATATAAACCTTACGTTTCAGAAACTCTCCCAATTCCTCAATTGTTTCCATATCGTCCATCGCCTTTACAGTAATAGGACGCCCGATTCTGATTCTGATAGGTTTTTCTCTATCATTCATCATTTCTGAAGGAAGCATCAAAGTCTGCAAATTCGGATGAAGCTTAGCCACCTGATAAAAAAGACGGCTGTTCTTGGCATGAAAATACATAGGAACTACCGGCACTTTAGCCATTCTGATAAGCTTAAGTGCCGTTTTTTCCCATTCCTTATCTAAAATTTCTCCGTAAGGATTGTTCTTGTTAGAAACTTCACCTGCCGGAAAAATACCTACGCAGCCTCCGTTTTGTAAATGCTTGAGTGTTTCACGCATTCCTGAAGAACTGCTGTAAGCTTCTTTTCTGTTTTCAAAAGGGTTTACAGCGATTACATACGGTTCCATAGGTTTGATCTTTTCCAAAAGGAAATTTCCCATCACCTTGAAATCCGGACGAACCTCTGATAAGACCTTGCACATCAGAATCCCGTCAATAGCACCCAGCGGGTGGTTGGAAACCAGAATAAACGGTCCCGTTTTCGGAATCTTTGCCAGATCTTCTTCAAAAGCTACATAGCTTAAGTTTCTTTCTCTTACAAATGAGTCGAAAAAGTCTTTGCCTTCCTTATCTTTTAGTTTGTCGTATAATTTATTTACTTCGTTTATTTTAGCAATGCTCATCACAGCAGATGCTACCGGGTTCTTGAGAAACCCAAGTTTACTTAAGCCGGAAGCTTTGATCAGATCGTTTTTCGAAATTAAACTCATGTGTGTTTAGTCGCAATTAATATTATTGTGTTACCATTTGAAGAGTATTCTTGGAAATTTGTTCCAATAATACATTTTTTTCATGGTAAAATTTATCAATATGATCCATCTTCGCATTTCTTACTGTGAATAAAGATACATTTTTAATTGCTTCGGTTTTAAAAATTTTTTGAAGCTCCTGGTTGAGCTCATCTATATGATTAAATTTGTCTTCAAGGCACAAAGCCAGGGAGATAGCAGAATTCTGCATCAGGGAAACCTTGATCTTATATTTAGATAAATATCCAAAAATTAAGCTCATATGGTCTTCTGCAATAAAAGAAAAATCTCTTGTAGAAATCTTCAGAAGATCCTGGTTTTCTTTTAAAATATAAGATTCTTCCTGTTGGTTTTTTTCAGAAGCACCTACTTTTGTTCCTCCTTTGGTAGGATCTACGAAAGACTTTACATAAAAAGGGATACTTTTTTGCTGTAACGGCTGTAATGTTTTTGGGTGAATAACACTTGCTCCGTAATAAGCCATTTCAATCGCTTCTTCATAAGAGATATTGGAAAGAAGAGAAACATCATCGAACTTTCTTGGATCTCCGGTCATTACTCCCGGTACATCTTTCCAAATCGTCATCGCTTCAGCATTTAAGCAATAAGCAAAAATAGCAGCAGAGTAGTCTGAACCTTCTCTTCCTAAAGTCACCGTAAAATTGTTTTCGTCAGAACCAATGAATCCCTGAGTAACATAGCAGATCTCAGGATTCAGATTGGAAATAAATTCCTCAGTTCTCACCCAGTCTACCGTACCTTCTCTGTATGAATTATCCGTTTTCACATAATCTCTGGCATCCAGCCATTGATTGGTAAATTGGATTTCATTCAGGTATTCGCTCAGGATTTTGGTAGAAATCATTTCTCCACAGCTTACCACCTGATCATAAACAAAGTTATAGTTGGGAGATTTATTTCTTCTTAAAAAAGAATCAATATCATCAAAAAAGAGATTGATTTCTGCAAAAACGGCATGATTTTCAGGAAAAAGGCCTTCCGCAATCTCAATGTGTTTTCGTTTTATCTTTTCAATCTCAGTTTGATAGTTATCCTTTTTGAAATAAAGTTCAACAACTTTTTCCAACTCGTTTGTCGTTTTGCCCATTGCTGAAATCACCAGCAAGCATTTGGCAAATCCCTGGCTTTGTAGAACCATAGACACGTTTTTCACACTTTCGGCATCTTTTACAGATGCTCCACCAAACTTAAAAATTTTCATTAAATTATTAAAAATAAAATTGTTAGATAAAAAATTACATGAGTTTTTTACGGACGTCAAAATTATAAATTTACAACGAGATATGAAATAGCCTGAAAGGGAGATAGAATTAAGATTTCCTTAAAATCAACAAATAATGAAATAATTTGGATTTTTTGTGCATCTGAGATAACAAATCCGGAGATATAATTTTCAATAACAGTTCAATGTTATGCTTTTTTTTGTTTGTATTTTATTGAAATACAGTAGGTAATATCTTTTGTAATTAAATTTTCTTAATGCGATAAATTTTCCGAAATTTGGGGAAAACGTAAAAAGAAAAATATGTCAAATCAACCATTACAGACTTTAGGAGAATTTCTTATAGATAAACAGGACGATTTTCAATATTCTACAGGTGAATTTTCTCGTCTTCTGAGCGCAATAAGATTGGCTTCGAAAGTGGTAAACAGAGAAGTAAATAAAGCCGGAATTGTAGATATTACAGGAGCTGCCGGTAACCAAAATATTCAGGGTGAGGAACAGCAGAAACTTGATGTGATTGCTAATGAAATTTTTATTACGGCTTTGTCTCAAAGAGAGGTTGTTTGTGGTATTGCGTCTGAGGAAAATGATGATTTTATTGATATTAAATGTGGTGAAAACGGACATTTAAGTAAATATGTAGTACTTATCGATCCTTTAGACGGATCTTCCAATATTGATGTAAATGTTTCCGTAGGAACTATTTTCTCTATCTACAGAAGAGTTACTGAACCCGGAACTCCTGTACAGCTGGAAGACTTTTTACAGAAAGGAATCAATCAGATTGCTGCGGGATATGTGATTTACGGTTCCTCTACAATGATTGTTTATACTACCGGAAACGGAGTAAACGGATTTACACTGGACCCTTCTTTAGGAACATATTATCTTTCTCATCCTAACATGACTTTCCCGAAAACAGGTAAAATCTATTCCATTAACGAAGGAAATTATATCAAATTTCCTCAGGGAGTAAAAAATTACCTTAAATATTGCCAGATGGAAGAAGGAGACCGTCCTTATACTTCAAGATATATCGGTTCTTTGGTCGCGGATTTTCATAGAAATATGCTGAAAGGAGGAATTTATATCTATCCTTCTTATTCGCAGGCTCCAAATGGTAAACTAAGATTATTATACGAATGCAATCCAATGGCATTCCTTGCAGAACAGGCTGGAGGAAAAGCAACAGACGGATTCAGAAGAATTCTTGAAATAGAACCTACAGAACTTCACCAGAGAATTCCGTTCTTCTGTGGAAGTATACAAATGGTAGAAAAAGCGGAAGAATTTATGCGTATCGACAGCGTAAAATAATGGAAGCAATTTATTTAAAATATTTATTACAATTCAAACGCCCGAGTGGAACATCTCGCGGCGTTTTGCTTGATAAGGAAACCTTTATCCTCACTATTTCGGAAGAAGGAAGAAAAGGTGTTGGTGAATGTGCTATTTTCAGAGGCCTGAGTTTTGATGACAGGCCCGGTTATGAAGAAAAGCTGAAATGGCTTTGTGAAAATATCAATCAGGATGGAGCATTTTTAAAAGAAGAACTGAAAGAGTTTCCTTCCATTTGGTTTGGCTACGAGCAAGCGGTTCAGAATTTGAAATATGGAGACAGCCTTTATTTTCCAAGTGAGTTTACGGAAGGTAAATCTGCAATTACCATCAATGGCCTGATATGGATGGGAGAAGTAGGGTACATGGAAGAACAGATTCAGGATAAACTTGAAAAAGGATTTCATTGTATTAAATTAAAAATCGGGGTCGATTGGAAATCTGAACATATTATTCTTCAGAAGTTAAGAGACAAATTTTCCAAAGATCAGCTGGAGCTTCGTGTGGATGCAAACGGGGGATTCAGCACAGAAGAAGCGGTTACAGTTTTACAGCAGCTTGCAGATCTTCATATCCATTCTATTGAACAGCCAATTAAAGCAGGAAACTGGAATGATATGGCAGAATTATGTGCTAAAACACCTACTCCGATTGCATTAGATGAAGAACTGATCGGAATTATTGATCCTGAAGAAAAGAAAAAACTTTTAGAAAAAATACAACCACAATATATTATTCTGAAACCTGCATTGGTAGGAGGTTTTTTCGGTTCGGATGAATGGATTTCTCTTGCAGAAAATCAAAATATCGGTTGGTGGATTACTTCAGCTTTGGAAAGCAATATCGGATTGAATGCCATTGCCCAATATACATTTACCAAAAAAAATCCAATGCCTCAAGGTTTAGGCACTGGAGCTTTATTTGTAAATAATTTTGAATCCGATTTAGAACTCAGAAATGAGCTGCTATGGTTCAAAAAATATAACTGAAAAGTTAATTAGCATAATGGTGGAGGTGAATCCGGGCATGTAGTTTGACCACAGTAATCAGGGGCCCATGATCTGCAGCACATTGCAGCTGGGTTCCAACTGTTGCATCCAAGAGGTGGTCTTCCTCCTTTGATTGTTTTTAATTCTCCTCTTTTGATTTTCTTTAAATTTTTCATGATATTAATTTTATTTAATTGATAAGTAAATGTCGAAAACTTTTTTCAATTATACAACAAGTGGGGAATTATTTAATAATATTTAACAATTCCTCTGAAATAGTTGTGTAGTATTGAATATGAATTTGTGTGGTTATTGTTTTTGACCAATAATCCCTTCCTGTTCAGAATATTTAGAATGTTTTTAATCCGGTCTGTAGGATAAACCTGGTAGTTGTGTATCGAATACTTTGTTGATTTAGAGGTTGTTACTCAATTAAATCACATCTTTTACGAAAATAGCTTTCTTTATATAGTTTAATATATCAGAAAACCTTTTTTTAATCTGTCCCATAATTAAAAATTGTAATTCCCTAATGTTTGAATTAGCAATGATTATGCCATACTATGATAACGAACAAATTTTAACATAAAGTTCATTTTTTAGAATTATTTTAATTACTTATTAAGAAATAATTGTAAAAATGTTTTCGTTCTCCTTAGTTCGGTTGGTGATAAGATTCCTGTCAATTCCATTTAAATTCTGAAAGATATCTGACTGTACCTGCGAGCTGGAGAGGTATCCCCAGTGGTTTCCTACTTCATATTTAAAGCTGTTCAAAATATCATCTTTTATAAACGTACAGTCGATAATAGAAACAATATCTTTGTAATGGGTAAGATCACTTGGTCCGTTTTTGCCAAGTCGTGGTGTCAGAATGTTTTTTGTGAACTGAGAAATTCCCAAAACAGTATCCTGCCTGTTCAGGTAAATAGAAATCCGGTTGGCCAGTAATGGCAGCTTATTGTAGGAATCTTCGGAATCTTCAAATACCTTATAGCTTACATCTGCATTCAACAGTAAAACCTGATCAATAACACGAAGTATATTCTCCCTTTTAAGACTGTAGAGCATGCTTTGAAGTACTCTGTTCCCCAAAGAATGAGCCATAATATGAATTCTTTGATTGCAGGGCGCAAGATCCCGGTTGGAAAAGATATCTTTTAAAAATTGGGTATAGAAATAAAACAATCTCATCAGAGATGTTCCGGAATTGATACTGGAAGCTTTATCATCAAAATAACTCAACGGGATAATACTTCCCGAGGCTGGCCAGCTTACGAATAAAATATGTTCTACAGGAGATGCCGGGTTATCAATGAATATTTTCTTAAGATCAAGAATAGCCTTTAATTCATCATCAAAATCATACAGATAACCGTGGATGAATATCAGTACATCGCTTCGGTCTTTAGTGGAAGACATGTTTTTGTACAGTTCATAGAACATTCTTTGAGTTCCGCCAAGATTATTGGCTGTAACGGCGGATTTTTTAATACCTTTTTCATTGAGCAGAACATCCAAAACTTCTTCATAACCCTGTTTTTCGGGCTCAGAAAAGAACTTGTAGTTTAAGATATTCCTGTTGGTATAGTCTTTTTTCTTTTTGGCTTGAGCGGTGGGTTCTTTGTAGTTGTCAAAATCACATTTGGCGATCCTGAAATTGGGAATAGAATATTCATCATTGGAAAAAGAGTCCACTCTTTCGCCTTTATGCCGGATAATTTTCCGGTTGCTTAAGATATAAACAGCCATGATGGTTAAGTTGGTTAAAATGGTTTTAGTTCTCCCGAAGTTAGTGAAAAATATTGAATTACAATCAATAAGGCTTTTAAATTATCACTTTTACAAAAGCTTATTTTTCCGTAACTTTGTAAAACTTTTTTAGCTAAAAAATAAAAGCTACTTTAATGGAAGAAGAAAAAAAATCACTCAATTTCATTGAGCAAATTATTGAAGATGATATGGCAAACGGTCTGAAAAAAGATCAGATTCGTTTCCGTTTTCCACCTGAACCGAATGGTTATCTGCATGTAGGGCACACAAAAGCGATCTGCATCAACTTCGGCCTGGGTGAAAAATACAACGCTCCCGTAAACCTTCGTTTCGACGATACGAACCCTGAAAAAGAAGAACAGGAATTCGTAGATTCTATTATGAAAGATGTTGAATGGCTAGGTTTCAAATGGGATAAAGTTTTGTACGCATCCGATTACTTCCAGCAGCTTTACGATTGGGCAGTTCAGTTAATTAAAGAAGGCAAAGCTTATGTAGATGAGCAGGCATCTGAAGTGATTACTGAGCAAAGAAAAAATCCTGCGGAGCCAGGAATTGAATCTCCATACAGAAACCGTCCTGTTGAAGAATCGTTAGATTTATTCGAAAGGATGAAAAACGGAGAATTTGAAAGTGGTTCAATGTCTCTTCGCGCAAAAATCGACATGGTTTCGCCAAACATGAATATGCGTGACCCTGTGATGTACAGAATTTTGAATAAGCCTCACCACAGAACAGGTACAGCCTGGAAAATTTATCCAATGTACGATTGGGCTCATGGTGAATCTGATTATATTGAACAAGTTTCACATTCACTTTGTTCTTTGGAGTTCGAAAATCACAGACCGCTATACAACTGGTATTTGGATCAGGTTTACGAAGAAGGAAGGGTTAAAAACAAGCAGAGAGAATTTGCAAGGATGAACGTTTCCTATATGATTACTTCCAAAAGAAAGCTGCAGAGATTGGTAGCGGAAGGAGCGGTAACCGGATGGGATGACCCTAGAATGCCTACCATTTCAGGAATGAGAAGAAAAGGATTTACTCCAACTTCCATCAGAAACTTTATCGATAAAGTAGGGGTTGCGAAAAGAGAAAATCTTATCGAGATCCAGTTACTTGACTTCTGTGTACGTGAAGACCTGAATAAGGTTGCGAAACGTGTGATGGCCGTTGTAGATCCAGTAAAATTAGTGATCGAAAACTACCCTGAAGACAAAGAAGAATGGTTAGAGACTGAAAATAATCCTGAGCAGGAAAATGCGGGAACAAGAGAAGTTCCTTTCTCAAGAGAGTTATACATTGAGCGTGAAGACTTCAAAGAAGAAGCTAACAATAAATTCTTCAGACTGAAATTAGGCGGAGAAGTTCGTTTGAAATCAGCTTACATCATTAAAGCTGAAAGAGTAGAGAAAGATGAAAATGGAGAAATCACTACCATCTATGCTACTTATGATGAGAAGAGTAAGTCTGGAAGCGGTACAGAAGAAAGTTTAAGAAAAGTAAAAGGAACTCTGCACTGGGTATCTGCAAAACATGCGATTCCTGTGGAAGTAAGAATCTACAATCACTTGTTTACAGTGGAACAGCCTGATGCTGAGAAAGATGTTGATTTCCTGAACTTTATCAACCCTGAATCTATGGCTATCGTGAAAGGTTTCGCTGAGCCAAGTCTGAAAGATGTCGCTGTGGGTGAGCCTCTTCAGTTCCAGAGAATAGGATACTTTACAAAAGATCAGGATTCTACAGATGAAGCTATGGTATTTAACCGTACAGTAACACTGAAAGATTCTTTTAAACCTGAATAATTTTAAGGAATAGATAATAAAAAAGCAGGACTTAGATTAAGTCCTGCTTTTTTATTGTGTTAAGTAGTGCAAGTGTTAAGATATTAGCCCTTCACGCCTTTTACCCATTCCTGGAATCTACCTACCTGTTCCATGATGAAAGATTCATGTTCTTCTTTTTCTTCCGGACGGTTGACTAAAATATGTTCAAAATAAGTTCCTTTTAATATTTTTCTTAAAATACCTTCTCCTAAGAAAGGTTTGTAATCATTAAGAGTCTGGGTAGCTTTTAATAAATGTCGGATATCATACTGTAACGGATTGATGTCCGGAACCTGTTTGTTGAGGTTAAGAAGATTGTAAACGGCAATTCTTGCTGTTCTCACAGAACTTTCCATGGTGAATACCACATCATTATTGGTTTCTACGAATTGTCCTACAAGACCTAAATTGGTACATCCTTCAGGAACAACTCTCGGACGGTCTCCCTGCGCTCTTGGCATAAACATGGAAGTGATGTAAGGCATGAATGCAGTACAAACAATTGTGTTTTCTATGACATTATCCAGTTGGTCTGTCATTCCTAAGTGGTAACATAGTTCGGCAAGAATCTCGTTTCCGGTACATTGAGGCATTGTTTTTTTGATATAATTACCTTCTTTATCCATCAGTAAGGCATATACCCATACCACCAATATATCATCCGGCTGGGTAGGGAAATGAGGTTGTCTGTTGCAGGTAAAACTCATTACCCAATTGGAGTCTGTAATGGTAATAATACCTCCTGTAGCAGTTCTTCCAGAATAAGGGTCATTTACACAGAGCTCTTTTAATTTCTCTGTGAAGGCAGAAGGGCGACATGTTAATGTTGCAGATTCCCAGGAAGATTTTTCAATATGGCTGCAGAATTTTTCAGGTTTCCCGAATACTTCAGATTTCGCAGCGAGATTTTTCCACAGTTTCCATCCTGCGCTTTGTCCTGCACTGCTGTTGTCTATTGTAACTTCAGGAACGGTATTGTTATCTCCGTAGAAAGTACTTTCAGTCATAGATCCGGTGGTCACAATAACATAATCATCTTTACCGATCGGTATTCTTACTTCCTCTCCGTTTTGTTCCGTAATAATTCCTTCTACTGTTTTTCCTTCCGCATTGATATGGATGTCAAGATCTTTTACCAGCGTATTGAATTGGATTTGTACTCCTTTTTCTACCAGGAAGTTTTTCAGTGGAGTTACGTAAGTGTCATATTGGTTGTATTTAGGGAACACAAGACATGAAAAGTCTTTCATTCCGTCAATCGCGTGAAGAAATCTGTGCATATACAGTTTCAGTTCCAGTAAGCTGTGCCAGTTTTCAAAGGCAAACATAGAGCGCCAGAAGAACCAGAAGTTACTGTTCAGGAAGGATTCTGCAAAATAATCTTCAATCGTAAGATCATCAAGTTCTTCTTTTTTCTTCAACAGTAGTTTTACAATGGCCAGTTGATCCTTTTTCTCAAGTCCGAATTTGCTGAAATCTTTGATCTGTCCCTGGTTATGAATTAATCTTGCTTTAGAATAATTCGGGTCGTTGTCATTGATAAGACGGTATTCGTCCAGTACACTGTACGGTGCAGGCAATTCCAGAGCAGGAATATCCTGAAACATATCCCATAGATTTTCATAGGTCATGTCCATTTCCCTTCCGCCACGGATGATATAGCCGTCTTTTGCGTTACCGGCTCCATCCAGAGATCCACCTTCAACATTAAGCTGGTCTAGGAAAATAATGTTTTTGCCGGGAACACGTCCGTCACGGATGAAATAGTAAGCAGCCGACATACCGGCAATTCCGCTTCCTACAATATAGATTTTGCTGTTTTCGTAAGACTGTAAAGGAATTCCTTTATTACGTTGATAGTTTCCAATCTGGTCGGAGAAAGGCATCGTTTTTTCAGGAGTGTTAATCTGAACTTCTTTACTTGAATCCGGTTCGTGATTTACTTTTCCAAACTGGTCAGAGGCATTTAAAACGTTGTCGAATTTTGAATTGATCGTACTCATCTTTTATTGTTTTTAATTAACAGTATAAAGGTACCTCTATTCACAAAGCGACATATATCCTCAAGTTCAGAATTATTATCCCCAAATTCTCATGACTGAATATTTTCTTTATTTCTGTACTCTGAAGGAGAGAGAGCAGTATGCTTTTTGAAAAAACGTCCGAAAGCAGATGCCGAATTAAACTGAAGGTCAAATGCTATCTCTGAAATAGTAATATCCGGATTCCCAAGCATGACGTAAGCTTCTTTCAACAAAGTTTCATCAATAACCTCATGAGGTGTTTTTCCACTTGCTTTTTTAATGATTTCTATAAGATATTTATTGGAAATATGCAGCTGATCCGCATAAAACTGAACCGTTCGCTGCTGCCTGATATTTTCCCTGATAAGTTTGCTGAATTTCAGATAAAGGTCTTTTTTTCCATCCTCTTTTCCCGGAGTTGAAGAATTTTCCTGTTCCATGATCTCAGCCGTTTCCAGCAGCAGGTGAAAAATAATGGTCCGGATAATCTCTTCTGTAAATTTACCCTGCTTCTTTGATTTTTTTCAAGATCATCCAGAAGATTCTGGAGTAATGAAGAATTTTTTGAAGTGGTTTTTACAACACTGTAAGACCCTTTGGAGAAAAGATTCATTTTTTCAATGATAAAGGGATTGGAAATATTTTTAATCAGAAAATTCTTGTCGAAGAACAGTAGTTTCATGATAAAATCATCACTGGTTTTTCCAAATTTTACAATTGTAGAAGGAGCTGCCATAAGAAAACTGTGTGCATCTACTTTATATTTCTGACGGTCTATCTCAATATTGATTTCTCCGGCAGTACAGATGCACAGTGCATAATAATCCATTCTGAAAGGAGCTTTAGGAAATTCAAAAATGGGTTTTCCGGAGGAAATATAGTAAGATTGCCGGCAGTCAATACTGTAAAAGGATAGCGTATCATGTAAATTCTCGTAGGTTACCATTCTTAGTATTGATTGAATTTTTATTGTGTTTTTAAGTGACTTTAGTCTAAAAATCCCTGTTGTTACTGCAATTTACGGTTTTTATAAATGAATTTTAGTTTTATATAGTAAAAAAAACGCTTTTTTTAGGATACAGCTGATAGTCTGTTTTTATGGATGTTATTTATAAAAAAGGGTTTCAAATAAAGGCTTTTGGGTTATTTTTATCTAATTTTGCTCTTTCAAATTTTCCCCAAAATATTATTGTGAGATTAATTAACGTTTATACGAGTTCTTTCAAAGGACTCTCGCAGGAGAGTTGGATGCTGGCGTTGGTAATGCTCATCAACAGGGCCGGTTCTATGGTACTTCCGTTTCTGGGAGTTTATATGACCAATCATTTACATTTCAGTATTGAAAATTCAGGAATTGTTCTGAGCTTTTTTGGAATAGGCTCGGTAATTGGTTCGTGGCTGGGAGGTATGATCACAGATAAAATTGGCGAATACAGGGTACAGAGTCTGAGTTTACTCCTCAGTGTTCCATTATTTTGTTTAATTCCGCTTTTTACAACTGAAGCTGGTCTGGCCGGGATTATTTTGGCGCAGAGTATTGTAAGTGAAACATTCCGTCCGGCAAATTCGGTGGCAATCACCAAATATGCGAAACCTGAAAATATCACTAGGGCTTTTTCACTGAACCGTATGGCTGTAAATCTTGGGTTTTCTATCGGGCCTGCATTAGGAGGTATTTTATCTGCTATTTCTTATGAATTTCTGTTTTTCAGTAATGCGCTGGCTGCTTTGCTGGCAGGGCTGATGTATATCTGGTTCTTTAAAGGCCGCGCAAAATTGGCCAAACAAAAGGCGAAAAAGGTAAAAGAAGCAATTGTCATTAAAAAAGAGAATTCTCCGTACCGGGATGGTAAATTTTTGGTATACTGTGTATTCTGTATGCTGTTTTCAATATGTTTCTTTCAGTTGTTCAGTACACTGACAATATTTTATAAAGATACCGCACATATGAGTCAGCAAAATATCGGCTATATTCTTGGATACAGTGGTTTTCTGATTGTATTGCTTGAAATGGGGCTTGTACAGATTGCTGAAAAATATTTTACTTTAGCTTTTACCATGCTTATCGGGACTTTCCTGTGTGGAGTTTCCTATGCAATGCTGGCTTTCGATTATAGTATGGTTACCCTTGTGCTGTCTATGACATTACTTTGTGTAGGAGAAATATGGACACTTCCTTTTATGTCAACTATTACGGCATTACGTTCAGGAGAGAACAATAAAGGGGCTTATATGGGATTGAACGGAATGTCATTTTCCATTGCATTCATCATTACACCTTACATAGGAACATTGATTGCTGAAAAATTAGGCTTTAACACGTTATGGATTGGAACTGGGGTGCTGGCTGCAGCTATTGCCATCGGTTTTTACTTTATCATTCCATGGCTGCTTAAGGATAAAAATAAATCAGCAGGAGAAATGATGTAAGTATTGAATCAGTTTTAAAAAAAAAGCTTCGGGCAATTTCGTAGAAATTGCCCGAAGCTTTTTAGTATATATGAGTTATTTAATATTAAGATCTGGAAAGAATGGTATTGATAATCATATGAGCATGAATTCTCGAGTTTTCAATGAACCAGAGGTGAGTATCTTTTCCACCGCATACAACTCCTGCAAGATAAAGGTTGGGAATATTGGTTTCCATAGTTTCAAGATTATAGAACGGGTTCAGGCAGTCCCCATTGAGTTCGATACCTGAATTTCTCAGAAAATCAAAATCAGGAAGATAACCCGTCATCGCCAGCACAAAATCATTGTCAATTTCATGAATTTCTCCGTTTTCATCTTTAAAAACAACAGTATTATCTTTAATTTCGATCATTTCGGCATTAAAATGGGCTTTAATACTGCCTTCTGTAATTCTGTTTTCTATATCCGGTTTCACCCAATATTTTACACTTTTTGAAATCTCGGAATGACGAATAATCATCGTTACTTCAGCACCTTTTCTATAGGTTTCCAGGGCTGCATCCACCGCAGAATTACTTGATCCTACAACAACAATTTTCTGTTTTGCATAAGGATATGGTTCAGTATAGTAATGCTTGACCTTTGGAAGATTTTCGCCGGGAATATTCATAAGGTTGGGAATATCATAGAATCCGGTAGCAATCACCAGATTTTTAGCATGATAGGTTGCTTTGGTTGTTTTTATCTCAAACAGCTCATTGCTCTTGGAAACACCCAGCACTTTTTCATACAGATTGATGTTAAGTTTTTTTTGTCTGGCAATTCCCTGATAATATTCCAATGCCTCCTGTCTTCCTGGTTTGGGAGCTGTCGAAATAAATGGAATTTCGTCAATTTCCAGTTTTTCTGCAGTAGAGAAAAAACGCATATATAAAGGATAGTTGTACAGAGAGTTGACAATGGTTCCTTTTTCTATGATTAAATGACTAAGATTATTTTTTTGAGCTTCAAGGGCACAGTTCAAACCGATGGGTCCGGCCCCGATAATGAGAATATCCAACATTTCCATCTAACAAATGTACGATGTAATTTTTAAAATGAGAAGCGATAACCCAGCAGCGCTCATAGTCTTTATCTCTTTAAATTATTTACCGCTTGGCATCAGTTTTGGTGCTTTTTACCAATAGCAAAATTTATAATATGAAAAAAATACTTATTCCATTGGTTGTTTTGGTTCTGGTTGTAGCCTGTAAAAAAGAGGCAGGAAAACCTGTTCCCAATGTGGTTGATTCCATCGCACAAAATAAAACAGACAGTGCAGGTACCGTTCAGAATATTGCTGATAAAGAAGCTGTGTTGAAAAAGACCAATGATGAGGTTTTGAAGGCTCTGAAAGATAAGGATTATACCAGTTTTGCTGCCTTGATCCACCCTGAAAAAGGAATCCGTTTTTCAATGTATGCTTTTGTGGATATAAAGGGAGATAAACATTTTTCTAAAGCAGATTTTGAAAAATATCAGCCTACTAAAACACTATTTACCTGGGGAGCACATGACGGTTCAGGAGATCCTTATAAGGCAACGGTCAATGATTATCTTGGTAAATGGGTCTTTTCTAAAGATTTTACAGCATCCCAATATTCACTGAATAAATTCATAGGAGGAGGCAATTCCCTGAATAATTTAAAGGAAATTTATCCTAAACATGACTTCACCGAAAACTATATCAAAGGAACCGAAAAAAATGGCGAAATGGATTGGAAGACACTCCGTTTTGTATTTGAAGAATTTCAGGGGAAATATTATCTGATTGCAGTGGTGAATGATCAGTGGACGATTTAAAAATTAGAAGTTGGAAGCCGGTATTTTACTTCCAGCATCCAGCTTCTAACTTCCTTTCTTTGTATTATAAAATTTCAGTCAGTTGGCGGGTTAGGTTTTTTCTTGAGAACTGCTCAATATGCTGAGTGTTTTCGAGAAGATTTCCGTTTTTCCAAAGGATAAATTTTTCAAGAATAAACTTCTTGATAATTTCTGTATCCTGATAACTGAAATGTTTTCCAGCCTGGGTTTCTTCCAGAATTTTTGCAACATCAGCTTTGTCCGGCCCGAATGAAAGAATCTGTTTTCCTGAAGCCAGATATTCAAATATTTTTCCGGGAATGATTCCTTTTGAAGATTCATTTGGGAAATTGGTAATAAGAAGCAGATCTGAGTTCTGCATTTCCTCCACCGCTTTTCCGTGTGCAAGATATCCAAGGTTCTGAATATGATTTTTCAGGTTTGAATTTTCGATAGACTGCAGGATTTTATCGTCTATTCTGCCTACAAATTTCAATGTAAAATCAGCTGCAAATTCAGCATTTTCCTTCACCAGTTCATCAAGTGCTTTCCAAAGATTCTCAGGGTTTCTGAGTTGCTCTAAAACACCAATATAACTTAGAGTAAACTGATCTTTACTATTCTGTCCTTTTACTTTACTATCCGAATCACTTTCATCAAATCCGTTCGTAATACAAACAGCATTAGCTCCTACTTTTCTGAAGTTTTCCGCATCAGTATAGCTTGTAGCCAAAGTGATGTCCGCATTTTTAAATACGGCACTTTCAAGCTGGCGGTGTTTCTGATCCGAACTTTTAGTTAGTTTCAGATGTTTGTAATAAGAAATTTCTGTCCATGGGTCGCGGAAATCAGCGATCCATTTCAGACTCGGTATTTTATTTTTAAGTCCTAAACCAATCAGGTGAAGCGAGTGGGGAGGACCCGAAGTTACAATCGTATCTATTTTATTTTCTTTCAGGTATTTCTCCAGAAACTTAATGGAAGGTTTTACCCAAAAAACTCGGGCATCAGGAATGAAAAAATTGCCTCTAACCCAGATCGAAAGTTTGGATTTCCAGCTTTGATTTTTTCCTACATCAAACTGTCCTGCTTTAAATTTTTTATTACTTTTATTCAGCTTTTCGGCCAGCTGGTAAGGTTCCCATATCTTGGTTTTTACCATCTCAATATTTTCAGGAACATCTTTCATCAGGGTTTCATCCAGTAATGGATAACTTGGATTTTCCGGAGTATAAATGATAGGTTTCCATCCAAAATCCGGCAGATATTTTGCAAACTTCAGCCATCTTTGAACACCAGGACCTCCCGCAGGAGGCCAGTAATAGGTGATAATCAATATTTTCTTCTGTTCCATTTTGAATGACATTGCTCAATATTATGTAAGCTTTATAATATGGAATTAAGCTTTTTGTTCAGCTAAAATTTCTTTTTTCTTATTCTTGTTCATCCAGAAAATTCCAAATGCAGACAACAGGATGAATAATCCGAATGATAGTAGAGAAAGCCATTTCCCTTTTTCAATTACTTCAGGCTCAAATACCATTCTGATGTGGTGGTTTCCTGCAGGAACATGTACTGCACGAAGTAAGTAATCTGCTTTGATGTACGGAACTTCTTTCTCATCCACCAATACTTTCCAGCCATGAGGGTAATATACTTCAGAGAATATTGCTAATTGCGGAGTCTTCGACTGAGATTTAAATTCAAGTTCGTTAGGCTGGTATTTCGTAAGATTGATAAATGCTGCAGGATCTGCCTGAACCGGTTTGTTGTCAAAATAGGATTTATCAGATGATGCAATAACTGCTGTTTTCTTATTGTCGATAGTCCCGATGGATTTAATTTCCTGATTAGGAGAATCTACAAACTTTAAATCACTTACAAACCATGCATTTCCATTGGCTTTTGGATTAGGAACAACCTGTGGCTGCTCAGGTCCTCCGAAAACCATGTACTTGGCATTTAATAAGTTTAAGATATTAGGTGTTTTTACACTGTCTACATTATTGATGTATTCATTCAGAACATCATCATATCTTCTTAGTTTTACGGCGTGATAACCACCAATTGAAGCTTTAAAATAAGAGGTATTGGTCTCACTTGTCACACCCAGGGTCTGGTTGTAAATTCTGTAATGAGTTTTGTCTTTTTCAGCGATTGTTTCCAATGTTTTGTTAATATTGACATTGGATAAAATGGATTCCAGATTAGGATTCCCCTGAACTTTTTCAGCCAGCAGATCTGAACTTTCTGTTTGGAAAGGATTTTCAGCAAATATTTTATCTACGTAGTTTTCGTCATTTAAATAACGTTTGTTTACGGTCCATAGATCAAATAAGCTTACTACTCCAATTACTACCAAAGCAATATTCTGATTAAGCTTTTTCTTTAAGGTTAAGAATAAGGCAGCAGCTGTAATCGCTACATAAATAAATGCTTTTATGGCATCTATTCTGAATAGTTTATATCTTTCATCTACAAGATAATCCAGTAGAAAAGGAGGAAAATAAGTTTTTTCGCCTTCTGTAGAAAACCCTAATAATGATTTTCCGAAGATCAAAAGAATTAATAAAAATCCTAAAGTTCCACCTCCAACATACATAAGAATTTTCTGCTTGTATTCTTCAGTCAGCTCTTCGTCTGTGAAGAATCTGTATAATCCCAGAATGGCAATTAAAGGAAATAATAATTCCACTACAACCAGAATTGAAGAAGGTGCTCTGAATTTATTATAAAACGGAACATAATCAATAAAGAAGTCAGATAATGGCATAAAGTTACTTCCCCAAGCCAGTAAAATAGTCAGGATAGAAGCACCTAAGATCCAGTAACGGTATTTTTTTCTGGCAAAGAAGAATCCTAATAAAGCAAGGAAACATACAATGGCTCCCTGATAAGCAGGTCCTGAAGTTCCCGGCTGATCTCCCCAGTAGGTCATTCCGCTGAAGCCTTTTGAAATTCTGTCCATTTCAGCCTGTGAACCAACATTTTCCTGAACCAGTTCCTGAACTCTGTTCATCATTTCTTTTCCTTCCGGCTCCTGGCTTCCGCCACCCATCAATCTTGGGATGAAAAGGTTTAAAGTTTCAAGCTGTCCATAGCTCCACATCAGCATACTTTCTTTATCCATTCCGGATTTTCCTGAAGTATGGCTGTCATTATTTAAGATCTGCTTTCCACGAACTGTTTCTTTTACATACTCAGAATTGGCCATGATTCTTTGTGAATTCATTCCAACTCCGATAATGCATGATGCTGCAATAATTCCTGATGAAATAAGGAAATGCTTCATCGGTGTCTTTTTCAGTATTGCTCTGATCAGTTCAGACAAGAATAAAAATCCTAGTGCAAGGAACAGATAATACGTCATCTGCGGGTGATTGGCTGCAATCTGAAGCCCCATAAAAAGGGTAGTAACAATGAATCCCCAGATGTATTGTTTTCTGATATAAACCAGTAAAATTCCGGCTAACAGCGGTGCAAAATACTCAATGGTGTTTACTTTACCATTGTGCCCGGCTGCAATAATGATATAAAAATAGGTTGAAAGTCCGAAGAAAGTGGCCCCTAAAAGTGCATACTTCCAATTTCTGACTACTACCATTCCCAAAAGGAAAAAACCTGCAAACAGCAGGAAGAGATAATTAACCGGCCTTGGCAGGAAATTCAGATTGCTGTCGATTTTCTTGATGATGTCACCTTTGAACTGGCTTCCCATCTGATAAGTCGGCATTCCCCCAAACATGGAGTCACTCCAATAGGTTTCATTTCCGGTATTCGCTCTATAGTCGAGCAGTTCTTTTGCTCCTCCTCTGTATTGCACAATATCGTGCTGGAAAAGTTGTTTTCCTGTAAATACAGGAGTAGAATATAAAAATGCTAAAACTATAAATACTACTAATGAAGCTGCAATATAAATGAAGTTTTTATTTTTTGCCATGCTGGTTATTATCTTTTATTTCTTGGAATGTTTACCTTTTGTCCTTACTCTCTTTCACCTCTTCAAAGTCTACAGTTTCTGCATCCCAGTTAAGGTTCTGTTTGTTATTCTTATTCGAGTCTTGTATATCCTGCTGTCCGTTGTTTTGATTATTGTTATTAAAACGGTAACTATAAAATGTCTTAAAGAAAATCCTTTTCAGAATATTCCAGACAAAGAAAATAATAATGGCAGTGAGTACTAACTCAAGAATGTACTTCATAATGTTAAAATTTAAAGTTCAGGGTTTAAATAATAAACCCTGAATGCATTTAATTCAGTTATTTAGCAGATGGGTTTACCATTACCGATGAATTGGAAACGCTTTTCATAGACTGAGATTGTTTTCCATCTGAAATGGTTTCTATCTGTGTTGTTTTTACGTTGATATTCTGGTTGGTAATCCATCCTGTGCTTTCGTCAAACTTAATGGTTCCGTTCTGAACCAGTTCACTGCTCAGGCTGTGTGTAATAGGTCCCTGAGCTTTCTTTTCAGTCTTCTTAGGAATACCTCCGGTAACGGCAATTTCTGCTGATCCGTTTCCTAAACTTTTCATTACATAATTGGAAGTTACTTTTACAGCTCCACTTGCATCTGCATTTTCAGAAGTAGACCATTTTTCACCAATTTTTACTCCTTTTTTAGGAATAATCATCAGGTTTTTATGGAACTGATCTTTTAATACCTTTTCATTGAATGATTCTTTAAGACTTGCCACAACACTCGCTTTTTGATTGGCATCTTTGATAAGAGTTCCTACTGCATTGGAAACTTTTGTATAAACAGCATCAAATCCTGTAATAGAGATTACATTCCCTTTTGTATCCATTTTCATGGCAAGTTTGTTTCCGGTAAGTGCTTTGTTTACATTCCAGATCATTTTAAGATCATCCTCTTTAGGAAGAGCAAGCTTGGTATCTACCACTACTGTTTTTCCCTGTGCAGACTGGGAATTTCTTTTCGCTACAAGGTTAAGGGTCATTTCGTATACATCCCCTTTAATATCATTAACTACAAAGTTCATTTCATCCGTAGATTCACTGGTTGCAGTGATGGATTTTCCCTGAGGATCCGTCATTGTTTTTACATCCCTCTGATAAGTGGTAAGAGGATAAGTTTTCCCTTTTTCAAGCTTAAAAGTCTGTGTAATAACTCCTGCAGAATCTTTGATTGCCGGATTTTCTGCAACTTTTGCCACAGAGTCAGCAGGAACTTCTACGGTTACCGTTTTTCCGGTTTTAGGATCTACTTTCGTTATTTTTGCCGTTTCTTTTTTACAAGATACAAGAGCTATTGATGATATAAGCGCAAGCGCTGCAATGTTCTTCATTTGATTTTAACTTTATTTTTTACTACTATTTCTTATTATATTTTCTGCAATATCATACAGTTTCCCCTGAGATTCTCCATCTGACTCATTAGACAGTATAACAACTCCCATATTTTTTGATGGATAGACCTGAAGTACGCTTGAAAAACCAAATGTACCTCCGGTATGAAAAACCATTTGAGTTCCGTCTTCATAGGTATGTGCCCTCCAGTACAGTCCGATTCCATCTCCATCGCTTTTTACAAGAGGAGTATGGGATATTTTTACATATTTATTGCTTTCATCCAAATGGTACTGCATGTATTTCACGAGATCTCCTGTTGTAGAAAGAATTCCGCCTGCAGGAGCCATAATTGTTGTGAAATTTCTGGGCATTACCTTTCCTTTTTCATTATAGCGAGTCAATAGCTGTGCAGAATTCGTACCAACAATGGTTTGGTTCATTTTCAGAGGCTTTGTAATATACTCTGAAAGCAGATTTTTATAGCTTTTCTGATATACTTTTTCCAGGATATCTCCTGCGATCTGTGTTCCTACATTGGAATATTTATAGTTTGTTCCGGGTACAAAATCTACTTTAGCCTGATGAAGATCTTCATAAAACTTCTTTTTCGAGTAGTTTTTATAAAAATCAGCTAATGCTATAGCAACAGAGTCCATCGGTTTTTTAAATGTTTCAGACTGATCCGGTAAGAACTGAGGTAATCCTGATGAATGATTGGTAAGATTACCGACCGTTATCGGCTGTTTTTCAAATTCAAGATTAGGATAATTCCCGCTAAGATATTTCCGGATATCATCATCTATTTTAATTTTACCGTCTGCTAAAGCATGGGCCAGAAGTGTTCCGGTAAAAGTCTTGGTGATGGATGCGATCTCGTAAACACTTTTGGAGGTCGGAAGTTCTGATTTTCCGATTTCCGTGGTTCCATAATTATAAAAATAACTTTTACCATCTTTGAAAATACCTATTGAGAGCCCTACACGTGCAGGATTCTGCATATAAGTGAGCGCTTCCTTCTGAACAATTTTATCAAGTTCAGTGGTAAGGTGGTTGTCAGTTGTTGTATTTTTTGTCTGTGCATTCAATGCAAATGGTACAAAAAATAATGGTAAAAGCAATTTTATTTTCATGTTTAAGGATTTGGTATAGCAGTCATTTTCTGTCTTACCGCTTCATACAAAATCGCTCCACATGCTACAGAAACATTCAGAGATTGAGTTTTTCCTTCAATAGGAAGTTTTATTTTTTCGTCAGCATGATGAAGAACCTCTTTAGAAATTCCGGTTTCTTCATTCCCCATAACAATAGCACATGGCTCTGTAAGGTTGACATCATAAATTAATTTCTGAGCTTTTTCACTGGCTGCATACACAGAAATTCCGCTTTGCTGAAGGAAATCCACAGCATGAGCCAGGTTGTTTTCTTTACATATTTTAATATTGTAAATAGCACCTGCAGAGGTTTTTATAGCATCAGAATTAATAGGAGCTGCACCCTTTTCCGGAATGATTATAGCATCAACACCTACACATTCTGCCGTTCTGCAGATAGCACCAAAGTTTCTTACATCAGTAAGTCTGTCCAGAATTAAAAGAAAAGGAGTTTTTCCCTGCTCAAATAATTGTGGAACAATATCCTCCACTTTATGAAACGGTACATCCGAAATAAAAGCAACCACACCTTGGTGGTTTTTTCTTGTAAAACGGTTCAGTTTTTCAACCGGAACATAATTGGGACGGATTTTATTTTTCGCTAAAATTGCTTTTAGTTCAGCATAAATAGGACCTTGAAGTGCATTTTGCACAAAGACCTTGTCAATCGTTTTTCCCGCTTCAATTGCTTCAATCACGGGACGCAGCCCGAAAATAAAATCGTCTTTCATTGAGTTGTTTAAAATTTTATGTTTAAGGTTTAAAGTTCATCGTTTAAAGTTCAAGGCTTACTGTGTAAAGTTTTGAATTTTAAGGTTTGTACTTTGTACCTTTTAAATCTGTTGTATTTAAATATTTTATAAAAGAGCTGATCTTTCTACTTAACGTTTCTGTCTGCTCAATTAATGTTTCAAATTTTTCCTGCGAAATAAAACTTCTGTCGAAGACCCGATACAATTGTGATCTGGTTTCCCCACATGAAGCTTTAGCAATAGAAAGAAACTGTATAAATTCTCTGTTACCGTTTTTTTCAAATCCTTCAGCAATATTATCCATTACTGAGCCTGAAGAACTGTCAATTTGATTACAAAGTTTAAAATTATTTTTAAGATTGGTAGATTCAATGATATGAAAAACTTCATTGCTAAGCTCTCGAGACAACTTCCAAATTTCTAAGTCTTCGAATCTATTAATTGTCCCTATAACGTTAAACTTTAAACAAAGAACCTTGAATCTAATATTTCTCTCCTAAAATTGCTCTTTTCTGCGCCATCACATATCCGTAGTGAAGGCTTTCATGCATGTTGTTGAAGATAATGGCATCCTGAATGCTTTTCAGATCCATCCCAAAACTTGTCGTGTAAGGAGTGTAGTCTGAGAAGAAATCACTGTCATAATCCTTCATTAAAATCTTCGAAGTTTCCGTAAGTAAAAACTCTAAATCTTCTACTTCCGACTTCTGAACATTTAAATTCGGTAAAGTTCCTTTTTTGTAAGTTTCGATCCAATATTTGTCAATACGGAAAGGATTTCCGCTTAGGTAATAATGCAAAAGCTGCTGTGTAGCAACAGTATGAGCAATATTCCAGTAAATATTATTGTTGAAACCATCCGGAATCAGAATCAGATCTTCATGGGATGTGTTCTGAAGGACGTCTAAAACGTTCTTTCTTACCTGTCTGTGCGCTTGAAAATGATAATTCATTTTGCGAAATTTTTAATCACCAAAAATAGTTTAATAAACTGGAAATGACAATTTTTGAGCAGGTGATTAAAGCAAAATTTATATATTTTTATGAAAAAATAGAATAATCTTATTGAGTTTTAAGCTTTCAGCAGTTCTTAACCTTGCATCAATACTGGAATATTTAACAAACTTTAACTCAAAAATGGCATTTATTGTGTTGATTAATGCAAGTATTTATCAGAAATTTACCACTTATTTTAAATCAAGCTATGTCAGAGATATATCAAGCTGAAGATATCCGCCAATTGACGGAAAAAGTAAAAGAAAAAAACTACTTATTTTCTCTTCTGAGACAGGAAATCAACAAAGTTATTATTGGGCAGGATTACATGGTAGACCGTCTTTTGGTAGGGCTTTTGGGGAATGGTCACGTTCTTCTTGAAGGGGTGCCGGGATTGGCTAAAACCCTTGCCATAAAAACGTTGGCAGATGCTGTTCATGGTGAATTTTCAAGAATTCAGTTTACACCGGATTTGCTTCCTGCAGACGTAGTGGGAACCATGATTTACAATATCAAAGACAATGATTTTTCTATAAAAAAAGGTCCTGTATTCGCGAACTTTGTACTGGCAGATGAGATCAACCGTGCGCCGGCAAAAGTGCAGTCGGCTCTTTTGGAGGTAATGCAGGAAAAGCAGGTAACGATTGGTGATGAAACAATGAAGCTGCCGAAGCCGTTCCTGGTATTGGCAACCCAAAACCCCATTGATCAGGAAGGAACTTATTTGCTGCCTGAAGCACAGAGTGACCGTTTTATGTTGAAATGTACCATAGATTATCCTTCTTTTGAAGATGAAAGACAGGTAATGAGAATGGTTTCAACTTCACATCAGCCGACTGTGAAACCTGTGATTTCTCTTCAGGATATTGTAGATGCAAAAGAATTGATCAACCAGATTTACCTGGATGAGAAAATTGAAAAATATATTCTGGATATGGTTTTTGCGACGCGTTATCCGGAAAATTACGGTCTTTCTGATCTTAAAAATTATATCAGCTTTGGGGCGTCTCCAAGAGCATCTATTAACCTTGCTATCGCTTCAAGAGCATATGCATTCCTAAAGGGAAGGGCCTTTGTGATTCCTGAAGATGTAAAAGCATTGGCAAAAGATGTATTGAGACACAGAATAGGCTTGACTTTCGAGGCTGAAGCAGAAGAAGTTTCATCAGAAGAAATCGTTAGTAGAATTTTAGCAAAAATCCAGGCCCCGTAATGAGTAATGTACTAATCAGAAAAGCAGTTCTGGAGGACTGTGCTTCCATGCTGGATTTAATTAAAGAGCTGGCGGAATATGAAAAAGCATTGCATGAAGTAACAGTGACGCTGGATGAATTTATTCAGGATGGTTTTGGAGTTTCTCCGGTCTGGGGAGCTTTTGTGGCAGAATTTGAAGGTGAAATAGTGGGAATATCGCTGTATTATGACAGATATTCAACATGGAAAGGAAGAAGGCTGTATCTTGAAGATCTTGTTGTGACAGAAAGACTGAGAGGAAAACAGATCGGAAAAATGCTGTTTGATGCTACGCTGGAATATGGAAAATCAAAAAATTACAGTGGAATGGTGTTCCAGGTATTGAACTGGAATGAGCCAGCCATCAATTTTTATAAAAAATACAGTCCGAAGTTTGATAACGAATGGTTGAATGTATCTATTGAGTTAAAAAATTAACTTGAAACTATCATCCTGTATTCTACATTAAACTTTGAATTTTAAACCTTAATTTGGTCTATGCAGATAAAAGATATTGTAAAAAAAGTAAAGCAGATTGAAATCCGTACCAGAAAAAAGACGGAGGCTGCTTTGATGGGGCAATATCACAGCGCTTTTAAAGGGCAAGGGATGACTTTCTCTGAAGTTCGTCCTTACCAGTTTGGAGATGAAATCAGAAGAATCGACTGGAATAAAACTGCAAGATTCCGTGAGCCATTCGTAAAAGTAATGGAGGAAGAAAGGGAATTGACGATGATGATTCTTGTTGATATTTCTGCTTCCATGGATTATGGTACGAAAGTTCAGCTGAAAAGAGAATATGTAGCCGAAATAGCAGCAAGCCTAGGATTTTCAGCAGCCGGAAACAATGATAAAGTAGGATTGATCCTGTTTGCTGATAAAGTATATAAAGTAATTCCTCCTCAAAAAGGAAGAAAACATATTCTTTCCATTATCAGTAATATTCTGACCGCAGATTATGTTCCGGCAGAATCCAGAATAGACAAAGCGATGGAATATATGATGGGGATTTTTAAAAGGAAATCTCTGGTTTTTCTGTTTTCAGATTTTGGAGATGAATATGATTCCAAAATGCTGAGAGTAGCTTCAAAGAAGCATCAGTTGTTGGGAATGAGGATTTATGATGAAAAAGATAATGAGATTCCTGACGTAGGATATGCCCGTTTACTTGATGCGGAAACCGGAAAAGAAATATGGGCCAATACTTCCAGCGCAAGATGGCGGTATACCTTCGCGGAAGCTCAAAAACAAAAGCTGAGAGCTCTGGAAGAAGATTTTGCCAACAGCTCTGCCAGTTTTATGAATATTAATACCGGCTCAGATTATTCAAAATTGTTGTATAATTATTTTCAGAAAAAATAACACGGGCTCAGCTCGTAACTAAAAACATCAGGCATTTGCCTTTATTATTTTAACATTGAGAAAAATACTTTTAATATTATCTTTTCTGATCTGTGCGAATGCTTTTTCACAGATATTATCCTCTAACGTAGAAAAGAAAACCCTTGCTCTTGGAGAAATCAATCATATTACCATAAAGATTGATAATCTTAATGAGCAGCAGGTAACTTCCGCTCCGAAAAATGAACTGCTCCCTTTTCATTTTGAAGAAACCAAAGACAGTATCGGGCAGACGGCTAATTCTTACGAAAGAAAGATTGAATTTGCTGTTTTCGATGAAGGGAAGTTTACTATTCCGGAACTGGAATTCAAAGTAGGAGATAAAGTACTTAAAACTATTCCTTATGAAATAGATGTCATTAATACGGCTCAGAAAGCAGATCAGATCAATGATATCATGAGTAATAAGCAGGTGAAACTTGACGCTAAGGATTATTGGGAGCTTTACAAGTTTTATATTCTGGCAGCACTCGCAGGTATTGCTTTAATTATTGCAATTGTTATGATTGTAAAATGGGGCAGGAAATCCAAAAGTTCTCCGGTAATAGCTACCAATCAGACTTTGAAAGAGCTTGACTCACTTAAAAAGAAAAAATATATTGAAGGAGGAAACTTCCGTTCATTCTATGTTGAACTCATTGATATTTCCAGAACCTTCATTACCAAACAATACCATCTTCCTGCAGATGTTCTTCTTACAGATGACCTTATTGATGTCATGAAAAAGAACAATACAATTTCACAGGACAACGAAAAAATAATAGAGGATGTATTCCTGAGAGGAGATCTGGTGAAATTTGCCAAAACCTTCCCTGATCAAAATACAATGGAGACCGATTTTGCCAATATCAGAGATTTTGTGAAAAGATCATCCAAAGATTTAGAATTCGAAAACTTAAGAAAGGATGTTTAATTTTGAATTTTACAGCCCATGGTTCTTGTTACTTTTTCTATTGTTTATCCCTCTTTTAATTAAGGATACCGGAAAACAGAGAAGAAAAGGTATAAAAGTGCCTACCATAAAGAATATGGACCATAGCGATGGAATCCAGGGGGTACTTTTTTTACTGAAAATCTCAAAGTATATTATTCTTTCTGCTTTGATTATTGCCATGGCCAGACCGAGAACGTTTACGATTTCTCAGGACAGGGATGATACAAAGGGAGTAGATATTATGCTGTCCATTGACGTTTCGTTAAGTATGCTTGCAAAGGATCTGAATCCCGACAGAATTACAGCATTGAAAGATATTGCTGTAAAATTTGTTCAGAAACGTCCCAATGACAGAATTGGAGTGGTAGCTTATGCTGCAGAAGCCTTTACCAAAGTTCCGGTTACTTCAGATCATCAGGTGGTGGTTGATGAAATTAAAAACCTGAATTCTGCAGGTCTTGAACCTGGTACGGCTATCGGAGAAGGTCTTTCTGTTGCAGTGAATCATTTGATTAAAAGCAAAGCAAAAAGTAAAGTGGTGATCCTGATGACGGATGGGGTAAGCAATATTCAGAATGCCATTCCTCCACAGGTTGCAGCTGAGCTGGCAAAAAATAATAATATAAAAGTATATGCAATCGGAATCGGTACCAATGGGTATGCTCTGATGCCAACATCGCAGGACATCTTTGGAGATCTTATCTTTACGGAAACAGAAGTGACTATTGATGAAAATACCTTGAAAGAAATTGCACAGACTACAGGAGGGAAATACTTCAGAGCAACCTCAAACAGCAGTCTGGAAGAAATATATGATGAGATCAACCAGCTGGAAAAATCTGATGTGAAAGTTTCCAAACTGTACAATTATGAAGAATATTTCAAGATATTTCTTTGGATTGCTTTAGGAATGGTGGTATTTGACGCATTATTGAGATGGGTGTTTTATAAAATTTTAAGCTGATGAGTTGGTCTTTAGGAAATTATTGGTACTTATTTTTACTGTTGCTTCTGCCGCTGTTAGCTTCCTTTTTGATCCGTTTCTTGAAATGGAGAAATAAGAAAAGGGAAATTTTTGCAGCCAGCCAGTTTCACGATAACTTATTTGAAAAGAGATCAGGATTTACGAAGTTTTTTCCTGTATTATATTTATTAGGAACATTGTTTCTGATATTTTCCATCATTGATCTTTTGAATGGTTCAGAAGAGGTGAAAAGTACCCAGAAACTGAACAATGTGATCTTCATGCTGGATGTATCCAATTCTATGAATGCTGAGGATATAGACCCAAGCCGCCTTGCAGAAGCTAAAAACCTGATGACGGCTACAATGAAGAAAATGAATAATGACAAGGTGGGTATTGTCATCTTTGCCGGACATGCAATGTCTATCATGCCTCTTACTACAGATTATAATTCCGCAGAGACTTATATCAGCGGGATTGAAACCAATTCTATGCAGATTCAGGGGACGGATTTTCTAAAAGGGATGCAGGCTGCCGCGGATAAATTTAAAAATGTAAGCAAAGGATCAAGAAAAGTAATCTTGCTGAGTGATGGTGAAGATAACGAAGGGAACGATAATGCAGCGATAAGACTGGCAAATAAAGAAGGTATAAGCGTTACTTCTGTAGGAATTGGTACCGACGAAGGAGCCCCGGTTCCGGAATATGTATTTGGGCAGCTGATGGGGTACAAAACAGATGTGAACGGTGGAACAGTTATTTCAAAGAGACAGACTGAAGCCTTAAAGAAAATGGCAGAATCTACAGACGGAACTTATATTGATGGCAATAATATCAATGAAGCTCCGGACAGAATTGTTGATGCAGTCAATAAAAAGTCTGCAGGTGCTGAAACCATGGTGAAATCACAGAATGCCAATCATTATTATCAATATTTCCTTGGAGTATCTATTCTGTTTTTCTTTTTAATTTATATTTTTAATCCGAAAAAGGATTTTAATGTGTAGATTTCCCTTATTTATAGAAGAAATTCTACAAGTACTTTAACCGAATTTTAACAAATAAAACTCTGTTTCTTAACATATAAAGGAATAATTTTGCAAGTGATGAATACTAAAATCATATTTTTATCGTTTATTGTTGTCATCTCGTTCTCAGGCTTCATGTCTGGGCAGGAAAACTACAGGAATTTAGTTCATGAAGGCAACCAGAAATTTGACGGTAAAGATTATGACGGAGCCTCCTCAAAATATATGGAAGCAATAAAATCTAATGATAAAGATTTTACTGCTCACTATAATATGGGGAATGCTCTCTATAAAAGTAAAAAATACGAAGAGGCAAAGACGGAGTTTGAAAAAGCAGAGAAACTTTCACAAACACTTCCTGATAAGACTGCCGCTCTTCATAATTTAGGGAATGCTTATATGCAGATGAACCAGCCGGAAAAAGCGGCTGATTTTTATAAGAAAGCTCTGAAGCAGGATCCCTACAGTGAGGTAACCAGAAAAAATTATGAGATTGCCAAACTGAAAGAGAAAGAAAAAGAACAACAAAAGAACCAAGAGAATAACTCAGGAAAAGGCGGCGGCGGAAATGATCAGAACAAAGGTGACGATCAGAAAGGCGACAAAGACAAAAAACAGGATCAAGGAAATGGCCCGCAAAACGAAGGTAAAAGCGACCAGGGGGATAATCCTAAGCAGAATAAGAATAATGAAGGCAGAATGCCTAAGAATCTTGAAAATGCGATCTTAGATAAAATAAACGAAAAAGAAAAAGAAACCGCCAGAAGAATTTTAAACAAAAATTCTTATTCGATGCCTGAAAGCAACGAGAAAGATTGGTGATGCAGCACAAATTGATTTACATATTGCTTACCCTCGCATCCGTAATTACTTACGGACAGGTAAATCTTACTCTGGATGCTGACAAATCCGAGTATGCAGGGAAGGATATCGTAAACCTTACTATTGTTCTTGAACTTAACGGAAGTGACCTTGTACAACAGACAGGTTTTCAGCTTCCGGATCTTTCAAAATTTAATATTATAGGAAGCGGATCTGTTACCAATACCGTTATTGATCCTGCTACCAATACTTTAATTACTCAAAAAGTATCGAGAATTGCTCTCGAACCTAAGAAAAAAGGAAAAATAAAAATTGGTTCTGTGCTGGTTACAGTAAACAACAGAATCTATAAAACAGAACCTTTCGATGTCAATATCCGTGATATTGTTGATAGAAGAGCATTAGCTGCCAATACATCCAATGATGTCTATCTGAATATGGAAATTGATGACAGGGAAGTCTATCAGGATCAGCCTACCATTGCTGTTCTTAGAGTATATTCAAGAAATATGGATAACCTGAGAAAGGTGAAAAATATCCATCTTCCACAGCAGGATAATATCAATGTACATCCTATTAATTTTGATAAATCTGAGATAGATCCGTCTGGATATGGAAATATGCCTTCACAGGTGTTGGCCATGTTTATGGTATTTCCAAATGAAGCAGGATTTATTGAAGTTCCCGGAGTATCGGCTTCTGTGAGCAGCTATTCTAATAAAACGAAGATTGTCTCCAATAAAGTAAAAATCAATGTAAGAAAGCTTCCGGAAGGAGCTCCTGAATGTTTTAAAAATGCTGTTGGAAGCTTTAATGTCAATGTATATAACGCTTCCAAAGAAAAACCGGAAGCTAAAAAGCCGCTGAATGTTGTTGTGAAGGTTTCAGGAGAAGGAAACTTACCGGATATGGAACTTCCTAAAATTGCAGCATCTCCGGATTATGAAGTTTTTCCTCCGAAAATTACCTCCAAAGTTTCTCCGGGAACTACAGGAATGAAAGGCGAGATTCTGGCTAATTATGTTATTATTCCAAAAAAAGCAGGGGCAATCTCTATTAAAACTGAGCAATTTGCTTTCTTTGATCCTGAAAATAAAGAATATGTAGATCTGGGACAAAAAACACTGGATCTTAATGCTTTTTCTCACGATCAGATCCTGGAAGCCCGCTCTACGGTAGAAAAAGTAAATGAGTATACTAATAACCTTCTGGAGACTGTAAATACACCGGTTTTAAAAACTACTTCGTTCAAAGTAAAAGAAAAAAGTAAATTCCATTGGAATATCCTTTTAACGAATATCGCCATTCTGATAAGCTTATTTGTGGCTTATCTGTTATTTAAAAATTGGCAAAAAAAACGTACATTAGTTAGGGAAAATATACCGTCAAAACCTTTAGGTTCAGTAGCTGAAACAGAAAAAGAGATCAGAGAATTGCTGAAAACAGATATCAATGATTATTTCGGTTATCTGGAAAATCTTAAAGATAACGGCGATTATGAAAAGTTCTTTACAACGCTGGAGGAATTGGATCAGGAAGTGAGAAGTCAGTATTTTCAAGGCTCTGCAGCAGAGTTTAAGACTTTTCTTGAAAAACACAAAGGCGCTTCAGTTGCAGAAGAATACAATAAATTGCAGCAGAGAATTCAGATGGAGAAATACAATCCTGTGAAATCTGCTGATGCACTTGAAGAACTTTTGAAAACAATTGTTAATTTGTATTCACAAATTAGCAAATAGTCAGTTTATTTTCATATTTTTGCGAAATTTTTAATTACAAAGAGATGGAAATTTTTGATGGTTTCTCTTTTAAAGAGGTCGTTACCAGCTTTATGGTTCTTTTTGCCGTTATCGATATTATCGGCTCGGTTCCTATTATAGTAAGTCTTCAGCAGAAGTTCGGACAGATTGAGGCCGGAAAGGCTGCAATCACTGCTGGTGCTATTATGATTGTTTTCCTTTTCGTAGGAAATAAGATCCTTAAACTTATTGGAGTAGATGTAAATTCTTTTGCCATTGCCGGTGCTTTTGTGATTTTTGTCATAGCCTTGGAAATGATTTTAGGAATTGAAATTAATAAAACAACTGAAGCAAAGGCTGCATCTATTGTACCCATCGCATTTCCGCTGGTTGCAGGAGCAGGAACTTTAACCACAGCACTGTCTCTGAGAGCTGAATTTCATGATATTAATATTATCCTCGGAATTGTTCTTAATACAATTTTCGTATATTTGGTGCTGAAATCAGCGAAATGGTTGGAGAGGAAAATTGGGGATGCTACTTTGATGATCCTTCAGAAAGTTTTCGGAATTATCCTTTTGGCAATTTCAATTAAATTATTCACCGCAAATTTTGCCCAGTTGGTGCAGAATTATATTAATTTTTAAGAGTCATGAAGAAGTTTTATAAAGTATTTTTAGTACTGTTTATTGTATTCATCGCCATCAATCTTTATGCGATCAACTGGCAAGCGACAGATATCTTAGGAGATGAAGATAACGTTAGGTTTGCGTTCTCAGCTGGAGCTGCTGCATTAGGCCTTATTTTGCTTTTTGTAATGGATACATGGAGTAGAATCGGTTTAAAGAAATAATTGAATATTTCATATAGATATAAGCCTCTTTCATTTTGAAGGAGGTTTTTGTTTTATTAGGTAGAAGGTGATAGGGATTAGGAAATAGGTTATCTTAAATACAATTTTGGTTTTTTATATTCAATAGAGGTGTGCTTTGGTCTGTTCAAACAAGTATAAAACCTCAATTGGCATTAGTCGAAGCAAATTATTACGCAAAGTTCGCAAAAATGATTATAAACCATTTTAAAATCGTTCGTAATGGCGTTACACTCAACAAAGAAAACTATAGGCAAAGATCTGCGAAAATCCGTGAAATCTGCGGTTAAATAGTACAATCAATCAAGATATTAAAAGTTCCCGGAGTTCTGTGAAATAACCAGGTTTTTCAATATGGCTTCAGACTTCAGTTCTGTTTCTTTCCATTCTTTCTCCGGATTGCTTTGAGCTGTTATTCCACCTCCCACAAAAACATGTACAGAATCTTTATAAAGCCTTGCACAGCGTAGATTTACAAAATACAGAATACTTTCTTCGGTTTCAACTTTGATATACCCGGCATAAAATTCACGTGAAAATTTTTCGTATTTACGGATATTCTCATTGCAAAAATCTTTTGGAATGCCACAGACAGCAGGAGTAGGGTGCAGGTCCTGAATAATACGGTCAAGGTCTTCTGCTTTAATATGGGTCTTAAAATCTGTGCGTAAATGCTTTATATTTCCTGAAATATGATCATAGGTTTCCGATTGTTTTACATTGTCAGAATAATTGTTAAGAATATCCTGAATATAAGTAGTAACAGGTTTCTGTTCTTCAATTTCCTTTTCAGACCATTCTTCAGATACCGGAAGAGTACCGGCAAGGGCCATGGTTTCAAACTCGTGGGTGATTTTATTGAATTTTCCTAAAACTTCTGAGAAAGCCCCCATCCATGTGTTTTGCCCGTCGTTAAACAGATATCTGAAAGCATTGGGATAAGAATTACACAAATTTTCGAAACTTTCTCTATAATTGATTGTCTTGAAATCTGTAAAAATCTTCCTTCTTGAATAAACAAGTTTAGGTAGATTGTTTTCTTTGATTACTTCAATCACTTGCTGTAGAGTATGACAGTATTCTTCCTTCGTTTCAGCAGCAGAATTTGTTGAGTCACTGATCAATTCTTCGTTTGTAATTGAAGTATGGGTAAATTCTTCAGCATTAACTTCAACAATATTTCCATGGAAACTGATTTGATCTAAACCATTGTAGGAATAAAAATTGACTGCATTTTTTGTATTTTTTTCATCAGCAGACAGTAGTCTTTCGTCAAAAGGGAGTTTGAAATAAATCATGAGCTATGAAGGAATTTTTGAAAATCAATGACCAGAAATAATATAAGGACTTTCCGGAGTAATTTTCCTTTCTGCAAAGGTATTACTAGTCTTAAAAATGTCAAAATAAAAAGAGCTTAAATTTATTTTAAGCTCTTTATTTTTTATGTTGTGGTAACTTATCTGTTAATGATATTATTCGTCATTGTTGTATGATTGATCAAAACCCCTTTTTCATCACGGATTTCAATTTCTGAAACGTGCATGGATTTTCCTTTTCTGATAAAACGTGCAGTAGCCGTTACAATGCCGTCCTTTTTGCTTCTTAAATGATTGGAATTGATATTGGTTCCTACTCCGTAATATTTTTCACCATCAATGAAGATATTAGACAGGCTTGACCCTAAAGTTTCGGCCAAAACACAGCTTGCTCCTCCGTGCATAATGCCAAACGGCTGATGTGTTCTTGGAAGAACAGGCATAGTGGCAGTAAGGGTTTCATTTTCAAGATCAATATCGATGAATTTTATTTCAAGGGTTTTGGCAAGCGTTACATCTCCCCAGTTATTGATGAATGCTAATATTTCTTCTTTTGTCTGACCTTTCATTTTTTATAATTGATAAATGATGATTGATTAATTTCGTTTTTAGCTTTATTCATTACCGGTTCCCATGATATCAGGATTCCAGTTTTCGGGAACTTTCGGGACAATATCATTTTTTATATAATAGTCCTGAATTTCCTTCATAATTTCTGAAAAGGGAACGGAAGCTATTCTTTCGTAAGGAATAGTATAACCCAGGTAAACAATATTTCTTTTGAAATCACCTGCTGCCAGTACAATAGGAACTTTTGCAGCGAGGGCCATATGATAGAATCCTTTTCTCCATTTCGGAACCCAGCTTCTTGTTCCTTCCGGGGTAATAACAAGACTGAAATCTTCTTTAGAAAACTGGTTGGCTACAAAATTCACCAGATCATTTTTCTGGGTTCTGTCTATACCAATACCGCCAAGACCTTTTACGATACTTCCATACCAGGCTTTGGTGTGGGCATCTTTAATAATGATTTTTAAAGGTTTTTCCAGTGACCAATAGGCGAAATTTCCTAAAATGTATTCCATATTATGGGTGTGAGGTGCTACCACTAGGATACACCTGTTCAGGTTGTTGACATCGCCCTGCAGAACGACCTTCCAGCCTAATATTTTTAACATTGCTTTGCCTATCAGCTTTTTCATAGATTTCTTGAATTAAAAACAAAAAAGTATAACCAAACTTTGGTTATACTTTACAAATATATTGAAATATTATCGCTCTTAAAACAAACCGCTAATTAAATCTACGATTTTCATTACGAATTCCATTGCAAATTGTATCATGATAAAGCTGTGTTTTTGGTTGGTTGGTTATTAAATTTTAGCTCTACGAAATTAAACTTTTTTTTTTACATAAGAAACTAAATATGGCTTTATTTTTACTTTTCTGAGAGAAGAAGAGTGTGAATTTCAAACGGTTGCCATCCACTCACACCTTCTACCACTCTCTGAAGTTAATTATTTAGTTTGTATGGAAATTTCGTTTTTCCCGTCTTTGATTTTGATGTCCATATCTTTATTTGATTTTTTGATATTGGACACTGCAGAATCAATTACTTTCTTTGCCTGGTTGTTCGGAACTTTTTTGCCATTTACGATGATACTGTCTTGATCATCAGAGTTATACTCAATACTAGAACCGTTTACCGTGATTTTATTTTTTTCAATTCTAACGCCGTTGTTATCTTCATCGTTGTCCTGATCTTCATCATTGATACCATCTCCGTCTAAGTCACCATCAATATGGATATGGTTTTTGTTCATTGAAATAACCACTGCTTTTTGCGGAACTACAAGTTCATATTCCAGGCTATAGTCTCTGAATCTGTGTTCATATGGATATTTGATATAGTTTGGAAGTAGTATTTTGTTGTTTACAACTTCTACAGGAACTGTCAGCTGAATTGGGAAATTGTATCCTTTTCCTTCTTTTTTGATGATCAGATAAGGTGTTTTAATATCTGGTTTTCTTGTTACGTCTACAGAGATATAGTCTTCTTCATACACTGATCTTTTGTCAGAATAAATGTCATTATTATAAGCTTTGAAATTCTGAGGAATATTGATTTGCTTTACATCTACATACACTGTATCTGAAGTAGTGTTGATGGCCACATTCTCTACATCTTCCTTACTTCCTCTGTAGATCATGTCTTTTTTAGCCATGCTTATTCCGAAGTACGTTCCCAGTCCGATCAGAAGAAGAAATAAACCTCCTACTACCCATCCGATATTTCTCAGTTTTGTTTTTGGAGAAAATATCTTAATACTTAATAAGCTGAAAAGAATTGCTGGAATTAAGCTTCCGATTACCATCATGGCTGCCAATACTTTATCAAGACCCTGGTCATCCATATAGAATCTTATTTCATTGGCACCAGGAAAGTCTGTATCCATTCCGAAAAGACCGAATAATACAAATACTCCGATAATGCTGCTTACAGCCATCAATACGAAGAATCCTCCTACGATATACTTGAAAACATTCCAGATTCCGCTGCTTGCATTGTTGATATAAGGTTTGTTTTCGTTGTATATTTCTCCGACCCTCTGAGTAGATTCATTGGCAAACTGAACCAATTTATTAGACTCATTCTTAAGATTGTCGAAGTTCATAGGCTTTCCCTGCATTTTCAGGAAATCTGCTGCTGTTTCAGCTTTTGGAAGTACGATCCAAAGGATTACATATAAAAGACCGATCAGTGAAGATGAAATGGCTGCTGTAAAAATTCCTAATACAAAAATTCCCAGCCAGATTGCTCTCATTGCGGTAATATCCATTCCTACATATTGAGCTAAACCTGCGCAAACCCCTGCTACTTTTTGTTTTTCCGGGTCACGGAACAGTTGTTTTTTATCGGAATAATAAGTTCCTGAATTGGTATTTTTGGCAGATGTTTTTTCAGAAAAATAAGCCTCTTCCTGTTCTTCAATTTTTTCCGGGCTTCCGATCTGTGCGATTACCTTTTCTACATCGGTATCATTTATTACTTCACGTTTTCCCAGAGAATCTTTGAAAATCTCCACCATTCTTATTTCTATGTCATGCATTACCTCATCAGCTTCAGAAGCATCCAGTGAGCTTCTCAGAGCGTTCAGGTAATCGCTGAGCTTTATATATGCGTGTTCTTCTATTGTAAAAGAAAAACCTGCGAGTCCTATTGAGAGTGTCTTGTTCATAGCTTTGTTTTTTAATTTTGTTGGGTGATGTTTTTTACTGAGGCTGTCAGCTCATTCCATGTGTTTTGAAGTTCATCCAGGAAAAGTTTTCCTTTTTCTGTGATCTGATAATATTTTCTGGGTGGTCCTCCTGTAGATTCTTCCCATCTGTAAGAGAGAAACTCTCCGTTTTTAAGTCTTGTAAGAAGAGGGTAGAGGGTTCCTTCCACTACATCCAGTTTTCCTTTTTTCAGTTCATCAATAAGATCAGAAACATACATTTCGCGATTATTGATGAGACTTAGAATACAGAATTCCAGAATTCCTTTTCGCATTTGCGCTTTGGTATTTTCGGTATTCATCTTTGATAAGTTTTGTTAATTAGTTATATAATTTTCGAAGTTCGGAACCTAGCTAGTTGTACCTATTTCGATTTTACATTACAAAGATATGTAAATAAAATGGTATTATGCAATACAAAGTAGTGAAATTTTTAAAATAAATAGTATAAATATTTGATAATCAGATTTATAAATTTTACTATGAATTTTGATAAGAATGAATTTGATCAAAAAATATTTAAATTTTAAATGAAAATGAAAGAAATAAAGAGAAAAAAGTTATCATTCATTAATTATTGCTCATTACCCAAAATATAGCCCCGATAGCAGCGGTTACCCCACAGCGGCTTGGGTTCAGGTACGGAGCGAGGAGTATGAGCGTATAGCGGGAAATAGCTTCTTATTACTGAACACTCTTTTATTTAAAGGCTGTTAAAATGTTTCAGATCCTTACAGATAATAAGGCCGGAATTTTGAGATCGGTATTATGATTCGTATTTTTGTTAGGAAAAAAACACCTAAATCACTTACTATTACCATGAATTTATTCAATAAGTATAAACATTTACCGGCTTTTGTTTTACTGGGGCCTGCATGTTTCGGACAATATCAGTTTGAGGTTAAAAATGCATCAAAGAATTATGATGCAATCATCCAGGTAGAAAATTGCTATGATGGCCGGTGCAGCGGCAAAGGAACTGTAGAATTGTTTGATCATAAAAATACAAAGGTACAGACTTTTGCATCGGATAATCTGGTGTTGGAAACAGATCAGACTGAAAAGCCCAGGCTGGGAAAAATGATCCAGCTGACAAATAAACAGAACTCTGTAATCATTAATGATTTTAATTTTGACGGAACTGAAGATATAGCGGTAAGGAACGGGAATATGGGAAACTATAGCGCTGCTTCCTATGACGTTTATGTATTCAACAGTACAAGAATGGCATTTGTGAAGAGTAAAGAACTTACGGATCTTGCGTCCAGTGCTCTTGATATTTTTGATGTGGATGTGAAACGTAAGCGCCTGATCTCCTATGGAAAATCTGGCTGTTGTGATATTTTTACCACTGAATATGCTGTTGTTCCCAATAAAGGACTTGATAAAGTCTTTGAAAAAGAAGAAGATATGACGGTAGAAGGCCGCGTAAAAGTGATCACTAAAGAAAAGATCAATAATAAATGGGTAACCAAAACAAAGGTGTACCCTTCAGAACAATATAATAGAGAAAAGTAGATGAAAATTCAGAAAGAGATTGATTTTATCCTGGCAGTGGATGCCTTGAAAAATGTACAGCGAAGAAATTATAATGCTGATGATTCCCGAAGAGAGAATACTGCGGAACATTCATGGCAGATCATCATTCTTGCTCAGATTCTTTATCCATATGCTAAAAACCGTGCAGATATTGATCTGTTGAGAGTGATAAGAATGCTTTCCATTCACGATTTGGTAGAGATAGAAGCTGGGGATACCTTTATTTTTGATGAAAAAGCAATGGTAGGGAAGTTTGACAGAGAGAAAGCATCTGCACAAAAGATTTTCGGTATCCTGGATGAGCCTTTGCGTACAGAGTTCTTCAATCTATGGCTTGAGTTTGAAGATGAGAAAACACCGGATGCTATTTTTGCCTGTGGAATCGACAGAATTATGCCATTTATCTTAAATTCCCATACTTCAGGAAAAAGCTGGACGGAAGCCGGAGTAACAGAAAAACAAATCCGGAATATGCTTGAAAATGCTATCAGCAGAGCATCGGATGAAATGGGAGAAGCCTTTGAACTGCTGCTGAGCAGAAGCCTGGAAACTGAAAAAGTTGTGAAATAAATTTATTGAAAATAGAATAAGTTTCGGGCGGCCAAAGGCCGCCCGAAACTTTATCATTTATAGTATCTGGATTGGTTTCTTGAATTCGTCAATCGCTACAAAAGTAAAATCACCTACAATGGCTTTTTCTCTTTCATAAGAATACATCTGCTCGGTATAGATCTCAACATTTACTTTCATACTGGTTTTTCCTACGTATGAAACTTTGCCAATCAGTTCCACAATAGTTCCGGCTGGAATAGGTTTCTTGAAATCGATCTTGTCACTGCTCACTGTTACCACTCTTTTTCTGGCAAATCGTGTGGCTGTAATAAAAGCTACTTCGTCCATCAGCTGCATGGCCGTACCACCAAAAAGGGTATCGTAATGATTGGTTGTGTTAGGGAAAACCGCTTTAAAGATTCTGGTTTCGGATGCTTCAATTCTTTCTTCTGTAGTCATATATCATTATTAATTAAAGCGAAATGAAAACGATATTAAAACAACAGAATAATGACAGGAACTTAAAGAACCCCCTGAAACAATCCATCAGATCAATACAACTTCAAATCGCGAAAGTTATTTGTTTAAAGAAATAGGCAGGTCTCCTGACTTGTAACATCTTTTATCTCCTTCCCATGCCTCGCACAGTGGATCTTTGATAAAGATTTCAGTTACTTACAGTTGCGCGACAGTCCGTGATTTTCACACGGTTCCCTTTTAATCTGCAGTGATGCAGAACCAATTCCTGTGATGAATAAGCGTAAAACTTTTCGAGTGCAAAAATAATGAATTTATTCCGGATTATGGTAAATAATCTGGCTGATTACTCTTCCTTTCTTGATCGTCCACAGCGTGGTGTATCTGTTTTCTCCTGAACCGTTTATCATGTATAAGAAAATATTATCGGTGTCCAGGGAGGTTACGCCAATATTCTCAAAATCCATAGTAGGCTGGAACATGTTTTTGATGGCTTCTCTTACAAAGACAGAACCTCTTCCGGGTTGTTGTACCCTGATTGATTTGATCTCAGTCATTCCTTCAGGAAGATCATTTCCGATTCCCCAAGGTTTTACCTTATCAATGGTAAGAAGTTTTCCTTCCGCATCTTTTTCCTTTTTACGGTAGCCGGCATTGGAAGGGTAGATATCAATCACAACTTTGCTTCTTTGGGCAGTAGGAACTTTTGGATCAGAATTATCTGTGAAAATAAGTGATTTTCCGTTTTTGGACCTGGAGGGAGTATAGGCCGGAAGCTGGTCTATATAAGCAATACGTTCTTTATTGACCATTCCTTCTTTGTCCAGTGTTTCATAACGTACAAATGGTTTGTCTTCATCCTGTTTTTCAGGATATTTGATCCAGATCCACTCTGTTTCTCCGGGAGCAGGTTTTACATAAACAAATACATCTCCTTTACGCATACGGATCTTGTCTACAATTTTTCTGTAATTGTCTTTATGAACCCGTACATTGGCATATCCTTCTTCAGCTTTTACAACTCCGAAAGGAACTTTATTCTGCCCTTTTACAAAGGCTATAGATAAAATACTGAAAGCGGATAAATAGAATGCTTTGTTTATGAAAGTCATCATGAAAATTTTTTGATCCCCCAAATATATAAATTAAATGCTTTTCAGGAGATAATTTATACCATTGCAGTTCTTTAAAATCTTGTATTTGTTTCAGATGGATTAAAAATGCAGATATCTTATGGGATTATTTTGTATAATAGGTGTGATTTTTGGCTTGTAATTTAAAATGTATTGATAAAATATAACAATAAATGAAATATTTATAAGAATTATTTCAAAAAACGCCCTATTTTTCAGGAGAATTTAAAAACTAATAAACATGACAAAAAGACTACTTTATGTATTCTCTTTTATTTTGGGTATTTCAAGCTTTCAGGCAGAAAACAAGATAGAAGCAGGATCAAAATCTTTATTTTATTGTGATACAAATGCTCCAACAGATGTTGTGGTATCAAATGTTAGCCTTACTTCCGCAACGGTTACCTGGACTGCCGACCCAAATACTCCGAACAATTATGTAAGATACCGGAAAGCTGGCAGTACCACCTGGATGATAGCAACAACGGTATTGCCTGGGCAAAATGTGCTTACTATTGGTATGTTAGAGCCCTGTACAATTTATGAAGTACAAGTCGCAAAAATATGTAACACGATAACGGGAACATGGTCCAATCCTATATTTTTTACAACAGTCATTAATTACTGTGCAAGCGCTTCTACAGATACCAGCATGATGCATATTTCTAATGTGACAGTAAACTCCACAGGGGTTACGGCTCCAATGGTCAGCAACTCCGGCTCATCCAACTATACAGATTACAGAAGCGATATAAGCCGTAGAATAAAGTTTTTTGTAGGAAGTGTGGGCAATAAACTTTCGGTAAGTAATAGCTGGACCGGAACTCCAGGTACAACAACAGTAACTGCATGGATAGATCTCAATGCTAACGGCATTTTTGAATCCAGTGAAAGAGTAATGGTTGCCAATAATGTTACTCAGGCAGCTCCGGCTGTGTCTGTATTTAATATTCCAAGTTTTGCAGCACTGACAACGTGTGGTACTGTAATGCGTGTGGTTTCAAGTCAAACTACACCTACAGATGCTTGTGGGACATTCACCTATGGCGAGGTTGAAGATTATGGGGTAGATATTATAAATCTCACACTAGGCGTTGGAGAATCAGTAAAATCTGTACAGCCTGAAATTTATCCTAATCCGACATCTGATATTTTAAATATTTCCGGCATTTCAGAAGCAGCAAATTTTGAAATTTATAATGCTGTGGGACAAAAAACAGGAGAAGGTAAAGTTTCAGATCATAAAGTGAGCCTTCATCACCTTTCAAAAGGTGTTTATTTCATCCAGCTGAAAGACAGAGAAAGGGTAACCCGACTAAAATTCATTAAGAAATAAAATAAAAAAAGAGTGTTTGAAAAAACACTCTTTTTTTATCTGCAATATAGTTTTTAAGATTCTGTATTTTGTTGTGTAGAACCATAAATAGCTTGGGGATTATTTTTCAGAAAGTAAGAAAAGATCCCATAGAATAAAAGAACGAAAAGATATAAAACGGAACATAGATAAAACGCAGTCCCGAAACCATAGCTGATCGAAATATCACTTCCAAATCCCATCGCTATTTTATTATTTCCAAATCCTTCCATATTAGATTGAAATGTCAGATAAAAAATAAGTAAAGAGGCGAGTCCTATAATAGAAAGAATAATATGATACAGATATTTCTTTCTGACATTCTTCATCACCTGAACAAGAATTCCTGCAATAGCAGCCAAAAATGCAATGATGATCAATGGGTTAGGAGGAATATTTTGCTTGTCTTTTTTATTCTTGGGTTCGTTCAGAGGCGAATATTCAATATCTGTGTCTGAAGATGTATCTGCTTCTGCTTTATCATTTCCAAGTGCGGCGCCAAAAGGTGAGCTTTTTTTGAGGCTTTCCTTCATTCGCTCATTGATAGCCTTTTTGGAAACTCCTGTTATAAGATCAGTTCCTTTGACAGACATTAATGTTGTATCTCCACATTTTATCAGGAAAAACGGAAAGAAAAAACATAAAATAATAACCGTATAACTGGGTATTGGTAAAAGGTCTGAAAGTGCTTTTAATGGTTTCATAAATTATAGTTTTATATAAAAATAGAAAAAATTTAGGATTAAATAGAAAAGGGAGAGCACCTTCTGGCACTCTCCCTTGTTATTTGCATTTACTTAATTTTCGGATTAATTAGATTCTCTCAAGTTCATCCGCATTAATTGTTGTTTTGAAAGTTCCGTAATTAACAATCACTTTGTTTCGGGAAATCTTTTCGATAGTTCCTACACTGGTACTTCCTGTAATACGAACACGCTGTCCGATCTTCATCCAAAGAGCACGGTCGCTTTTACGCTGTTCTTCCAGTTTTTCATTGGTTTCTGCAATTTTTTCAATGACTTCCTCCTTTTTCAGCTGTTGAGTAATTTTTCTCTTAACAACCTGCAGGCGTTTTATTTCATCTTTGTCATGGCCTAATTTCCTGAATTTTTCCTGTTCAAGAAGCTTTACAAAGTCTTTTACAACATCCTTTCTGGATTTTCCCTTTGTATAACTGTCGATGAATGTTTCAATCTTATTCCCGAACTGAAGCTTGCGGTGTTCCTCCTCATATAATTTCTGGAAATTGAAAAGTTTCTGCTGAAGCTGATCATTCAGTTTCTGAAGATTGTCACGCTTATCTTCTACAGATTCTTTTCTTTCTGCAAGATCAGATTTCAGCTTTTCAACTTCAAATTTCTCCTGCTGCAGCTTTACAATAGTCTTATCAAGGTTAACAATATCATGCTCTACCTTTTTCTTGGCAGAATGGATAATAAATCTTGGAATTTTATTTTTTTCTGCAACTTCAAAAGTAAATGAACTTCCTGCCTGGCCTACTTCCAGTTTATACATCGGCTCCAGCGTTTCTTCATTGAAAAGCATTGCTGCGTTCTGGGCATTAGGAAGCTGTTCTATCACCAGTTTAATATTGGTGTAGTGCGTTGTAATAATGGCAAAACTCTTTTTGTCGTAGAAAAACTCCATAAAACTTTCTGCCAGCGCACCTCCAAGTTCAGGATCAGAACCGGTACCAAATTCATCAATCAATAGAAGCGTATTGGCATCTGCCTCACGGATGATTCCGGACATTTTCTTCAATCTGGATGAATAAGTCGACAGGTGGTTTTCAATGGATTGATTATCACCAATATCGGTCATGATCTTCTCAAAGAAAAACATTTCAGATTTGGGATGAACAGGAACCAGAATACCACTCTGAATCATCAGCTGTAATAGCCCTACCGTTTTCAGAGTAATTGATTTTCCACCGGCATTAGGCCCGGAAATACAGATGATTCTGTTATGTTCTGTTAAAGCAAGAGTCTGGGGATGAATCGTTTTATTCTCTACTTTATTTCTCAACCATAGCAATGGATGGTAAGCGTCTTTAAGTTTCAATGTCTTATGACGGTTGATCTTTGGAAGAATTCCATTCACTAAATCAGCAAATTTAGCTTTCGCTCTTGTAAGATCCAGATCAAAAATATAAACCTGATATCTCCATAGCTGAGGTTGAAACTCTGCCAGTTCTGTGGTAAGCTGTCGGAGAACTTTGTCAATTTCTTTTTTCTCTTCTTCTTCACTTTCACGAAGCTTGAAGTAATGTTTTACAACACTGTCCGGCTGAATGTAAGTAATGGAACCTGTTTTGGAAATTCCCAACGTTCTTCCGGCCACTCTTTTTTTGAATCCTGATTTTACAGCCAGAACCCTTTGGTCATCAATAATTGTTTCCCGGATATCATCCAAAAAGTCACTCTGTCCATAGGTGGTGAGTGCACGGTTGAAATTTTCCTGAATTGCTTTTTTAGCAAGCTGAATTTCAGTTCTTATGCCTTTTAAGGCGGGAGAAGCTTCATTTTTTACTTCACCAAAACGGTTGAAAACCTTATCTACTTTATCAATGATCTCTTTTCTGAATTCCAGTACAGAAACTTCTTGTAATAAAGTAGGAAATGTTTCGGGCATGGTAGGAAAGAACTTCTGCAGTTTCCCGATTTGTTCCGTGATGGTTTTTATTTTGATGAAAGCAGCATTTTCCAGTCGGTAATTCTCAATCAGCATCAGTTTCAGCTCACTTTCAATATCTTCATATTCATCAAACGGAATCGCATTTGAACTTTCAAAACTCGACAGATATTCTGACGTTTTTTTTAACGAAAGTTCCGCCTCGTCTATTTCCATTGGGCGAAGTTGAAGAATTTTTTCTCTTGTTTTCGGAGAATACGCAAATGGGGAGATTTCCGCGAGCAATTGCGGAAACTCTAATTCGTCTAAATCTTCTTTATCTATATACACACTGCAAATTTAGTGAGAATTTTGATTATTACGTATATCCGAGAGATTTACAGAATAAATTAACTTTAAATCTGATGTTTTTTTGAACCCTTAAAATGATAAAAGTTTTGAGGTTTTACCGATGGATCTAAATACCTTGATACATAAAGTAAGTGATCCGTATGATTGAAAAAACAGAATAATTCTTTTTTGAAAGAGAAAAAGTTTGAATGTATAATGGTTAAGGCTTATATTTATTGCACTAATAACTATAGCTATGAAAAATTTACTGCTTGCCCTTCTTTTTCTTTTGGCAGGTATTCAGGCTCAGGCCCAGATTCAGAAAAATGAAAAGAAATCCATTAGCAGAACTCCCCAAAAGACCGCTGGTAAAAAACTTCCGGTGAAAAGCTTAAAAAATAAGGACCGTAAAAAAATGGCTGGCCATAGCAATAAAAATAATGATGTCCGTAAAAAAGAACACAAAAAAAGTGATCAGGATAAAACAGAATCAATTGTTATTTACGAAAAAAGCTATACTGTAAAATACGGGGTGTATTTATTTATGAATCTGGACGCTGATGAAAGCGGATTCTCAGAAACCTTAGCATTAAGAGATATCTGAAATAGCTTTAGTAAACATAAAATTTTATTTACAACCACTTATCCTATCTGAACAATGAAACTAGAAACCTCAAGGTTGATTTTAAACGGTATCAATGAACAGCATACCGAAGATATTTTAAAAATCCGAAGCAATCCGGAGGTCAATAAATTTGTGAAAAGGGTTTCACCGAAGACAAATTATGATGCCCTTCAGTTTATTTTAACGATTAAGGAAAGAGTTCAGAATAATCAAACCGTGTATTGGGGAATTTCTTTAAAAGATCAGTTGAATCTTATCGGAACAATCTGTCTTTGGAATTTTTCTGCAGACCGGAAAACAGCAGAAGTTGGTTATGAATTATTGCCAGAATATCACAGACAGGGAATAATGTCTGAAACATTGAAAGCAGTTTTAGATTTTGGGTTTAACGAATTGCATTTACAGGAAATTGTAGCGATTACCAATAAAATTAATGAAAACTCAAAAGGACTTCTTGTAAAACATGACTTTATTTTGTTAGAGGGAAAGAAAGATGAAGGCTTTCCGGATAACATTATTTTTAGTTTAAAAAGACCGTCCGGTAATGAATAATATAAAATCTAACAGGTTTTTTCTATCTTTATCGCCGATTGAAATTATATATGAAAAATGAAATAAAATCTTTAACGGGGCTTAGAGGGGTTGTTGCATTATGGGTAGCTTTTTTTCATTTTAGTTTTTTTAGGAATGAATTCATTCAGGATATAGTAGGGAAGGGGTATGTGGCCGTGGATATATTTTTTGTATTGAGTGCTTTTTTATTGACTGTTTCTTATTCTGGAAAATTTAAAGAACTTAATTATAAAACAATAGAAATTTTTTATAAAAAACGAATCAATAGAATTTATCCTGTATACATTGTATCGGTTGTTTTTATTGCATTGTTTTTAATGAAGACTTCTATAGCAGGGCTTCTGATTAATGCGACCTTATTACAATGCTTTTTTAATCCTGATTACCTGCTGAATGTTGTCTATTGGTCGCTAAGTACCGAGTGGGTTTGTTATTTGATTTTTCCGTTTATATTATGGTTTGTCCTGCATTATAAGATACGAAGCGAAGTTTTAATTATTTCAAGTTTGGTTTTGAGATTTATGCTTCCTTATTTCCCCGACCATTTGTATATAGGTTCTGAATATCCCATGGAAGTAGGCGAATCACCAAGATATCTTGATCTTCCTTATGGTTTTGTTTCGCTTCTGAGAACAGTATCTTCTTATTTTCTTGGAATTGGGGCTGCTCTTTTACCACTATTTAAAATGAAGAAGGATACCCTCGTTATTTATATCATTTTCTTACTGTTTGTATCTATGTTGTTTATTGAAAAAGGATTGTTATTTATTCCTTTATTATCAGCATTTATGATAAAATATCTGTATGAAGGAAAGCAAAACTATTTAAAAACATTTTTAGAAACCAAGGCAGTGTATTTCCTGGGGAATATTTCTTATTCGCTATATATTATCCATTATATTGTGAAGAAGCAGGATTTCGTTATTGTGCATTCTTATCATCTTAATAATCTGTTATTGATCTCTTTTTCGTTGTTATTATCCTATGTTTCTTATATGCTGATCGAAAGAAAACTGAAGATATTTAAAGTATAATGCAGGCTCTTATTTTAATATTATTATTTTTGCAGTATGACGTGGACAGAAATTTTAGCCCCTATAAAGAGTACAGAATACTTTACAACCCTTTGGGAGAAAGTAAAGAATGAATATGCAACAACTAAAGTTTTTCCACCGAAAAATCAGATTTTCAGAGCACTGGAGCTGACGGCTTTTGATGATGTTGAGGTCGTTATTATTGGTCAGGACCCTTACCATAATGATTTTCAGGCCAATGGTTTGTGTTTTTCTGTTTCTGAACAGGTTACTGCACCGCCATCACTTAAAAATATTTTTATTGAGTTAAAAGATGATTTAGGAGTGGTGAGAACTTCCAAAGAATTGGATGACTGGGGAAGACAAGGTGTTTTGCTGCTGAATGCTACGTTAACGGTTCGCGCTCATTCACCCAATTCCCATAAAGATCTGGGTTGGGAAAAATTCACCAATTTTATCATTAAAGAAATTTCAGATAAAAAAGAGAATGTAGTATTTGTTTTATGGGGTGCTTTTGCACAAAAAAAAGCCGAACTTATAGATCCGGCTAAGCATTTTATTCTGAAATCGGCGCACCCTTCACCATTTTCTGTATACAGAGGTTTTTTTGGGAGTAAGCCTTTCTCAAAAATTAATGAGTATCTTGTTTCCAAAGGCAAGAAGCCTATTTCGTGGTAGAATCTGTTGATTGATCTGCCTTTTTTATTGTAATTCCGATTTTATATTTTCCGGCTAATGCTTTTGTTCCGTCCTGTTGTTTTGGATATGGAGCAACATCTTGTAAGGTAATGGTATACCCATTGAATTCTGCCGACTGGCGGTAATTCCTTCCCGGATAATCTATGCTTGCGAGATTCAGAATCATAGGTCGTGTAGAAGTTCCCATTACTTCCACCTGAGCAAGAGCGGCTCCGGCCCAGATACAATTGACTCCTTCAGGACAACGGCTGTCTTCAGAAACCCCTTTGAATGTCACATTCATCTGGTATTCTTTTAAAAACTTATTTTCTCCTTCATTCAGGTATATAACACCATCTTTCTGACTATTAGTGCTTGTTGTTTTAGTACCTGCAGGCATTTCAGTAGTTTTTGTGTTAATCTTAGATTTCTTTTGGGCATCGCATCCTGTTAATGCGAAAATTCCCAGGCTGAGTATGATAATTTTATGGAACATAGTTTCTTATATTTTAATTAAATAACGTTAAACATATTAAGAAGTACTACCAAAAACATTGCCACTCCTACCACAAAACTGAATCCGGTTCCGTAAATGAATCCAATCAGTGCTCCTTTGGTAGATTGTAAGGCTTTATTCATATCCTTACTGTCATGAAGTAATTCACCAATAAATACCCCTGCAAACATTCCTATCAGGAAACCCAGGGGAATCGGAATAAATATACCAACAATAGTTCCTATTACAGACCCGATGCTTCCCCAGCGTGTACCTCCATATTTTCTGTTGGTTTTTGCAGGAATGACATAACTTAACACTACAGATGCTGCTGTAAGAATTCCGAATGCCCAGATATAGATCATAGGAAGATCCGCATCCGTCCCGAATTTATAGATCAGAAGCCCGCAGATGCTCAGCAAAAGCCCCGGCAAAACAGGAAGAAAAGTTCCCAATATCCCTACAAACAGGAGAATAAGGCAGAATATATTAATAATTGTCGTATCCATTCTTTTTAAAATATAGATGCAATATAAAAAAAGTGGCCTTATAAAAGACCACTTTGAGAACTGAGTTATAAAATTTTATTACAAATTTAAGATTACGTATTCCAGAATCGGTCCTGCTTTACCGATATTTCCACTGGCGTGGTTATGAAATGTGGTATAGTAGATATTTCCGCTATTGGAATTTCCGGTACATGGACCCATTGTATCTCCATGTGCCTGGTGGGCATTCCATGCATTCTGATTGATGGTGATCGTAATATTGTTTCCACTTGCTGTGTGATGACAAATGGTAATGTGATTATTGTTTAAAGAACTTCCTACAGGGGTCTGTGGAGCGGAGGGATTGGTATAATGTCCTGTTCTGATCATAAGAGGCTCGTTACCTTTCTGTACCAGAACATCCCAGAATGCAGGATCATAATTCTGAATTTTTTCCCACGAACCCATATCATATTGAATATCCAATGTATTAAATCCTAACGCAGTTGCTAACGCAGTATTTGAAACACTACAGCCTATATAATTGGTGGCTGAACCAATATCTTTCAGGCAAAGAAGGTTATCATTGATGAAACCGCCGGGAGCATTACAGTTTTCAGTATTTGTGTTTCCTCCTACCAGATAAGCTGAAGCCCAGTCTGAACTGTAAAGACTTCCGCCATTACTTACAAAAGTAGATAGATTGGAGTATACATTGGCATCGTTGCTTGGCATTGAAGTTCCTGTTTGGGCATAAGTACGGGATCCGCAGTTCAGGAAGATAATATCATACTGGGAAATAGTATTGATATTTTTTAAATCCTGATACGTAATCTCAGTTGCAGTGTACCCAAGAGAAGTTATAATAGCTTCAATTTCATCATAACTTCCTTTTATATAAGCCATTTTTGCGATTTGATCCAGCTTTGAATCCGTTGCTGCTACAGTCACTGTTTCATTCTTTTTAATAGTAACCGGAATCTCGGATCTGAAATTTTTACCATCACCCGTCTGAATGTGAAGTGTTGTATTGCCTTCAGGAGCTGTTAAACTGAAGCTGCCATCAGAACTGGAATAGGTATGGTAAATATTGCTCTGGCCGTCAGTAGTAAATACAAGAGCCCCTCCAACGGGTTTGGTTCCGTTTTTAGCAAATACTTTGCCTTCTATTTTTCCGGTGGAAACTACTTTAGTAGGATTTTCTTCAGGAGTAACAGAGTCGTCTCCTTTACAATTAGCTAGGAGCAAAAGGCTGCATAGCATGATCAACAAGTAATTTTGTTTCATATTTAATTGATTTTTATGTGGTTAGTTTTAATCAAATTTAATAATTTTTTAATATTAAAACGTTAAAATTGCAATTATTTTTAATATTATTTACTTTATATTGGTTTTTATAGTTAAATTTTCATTTATAATCAGGGGTTGTAGAGGATTTGATATTTTCCATTTTTGCTCAAAAAATATTTTTATCAAATATCTTCTGATGAATAACTTTTGGGATGAAAATTGATTATGAATAGTAAAATGATGATTCTTAATTTCATAAATTTGCTGTAATGAATGACCAGTTACAAGAAACTAAAAACTTTATACAGGAGCTGAGCGAACAGCTTTACCTTTATATTACCCAGATATCACCTTCCGGGTTGGACTGGGTTTTCCATATTATTGTAAAACTGAGCTTACTTGTTGTCCTGTTTTTAATTACTGATTTTGTTTTTAAGTTCATCATCAATTTTGTATTCAGGTTATTTCATAATGAACAGAAATTTCCCATCTTAAAATCTATTTATCAGGCCAAAATCACCAACTCTGTAGCTCATTTTGCTGCTCTGATTGCTGTAGCTGGCATCCAGGGATCCATATTTCCGGAAAATGCGCTGCCGAAGACAACCATTTTTATCATAAGATGTATCAATCTGGGATTGGTATTAATGTTAGCAGGAATGCTTTACAGATCACTGACGGCTTTCAGAAACTATTTCAGCATCAAACAGGATTTCTACAAGATTATGGCGCTTAATGCCATTTCAGAAACTGTAAAGATTTTAGGACTTTTTATATTTACCGTAGTAGGGTTTTGTGTGATTTTTGGGATCAAAGGAACCACAATCGTAGGAAGTCTTGGGGCGATTACAGCAGTGCTTGTACTGGTTTTCAGAGATACAATATTAGGATTTGTAACAGGACTTCACGTTGCCACTTCTAAAAATTTAAAAGTAGGAGACTGGGTAAGCATTCCAAAATATACTATTGAAGGGAATATTACGGAAATAAATCTTTTAACGACTAAGATCACCAATTTTGATAAAACGGTTTCCACTATTCCTACTTATGATTTGATGACCACTGAGATCAAGAATATGCAGGTGATGTCTGAATCTAATACCCGGAGAATAAAAAAATCCATTTACTTCAACATCAATTCTTTTAAGTTTCTGACTGATGAAGATGTTGAGCGCCTAAAGGAGATTAACCTGATTTCAGATTATCTGGAAGAAAGGACTTCGGAGATCAAAAAAGAAAAAGAAAGCCTTGAACATAGAGATAAAATTGTGAATGGAAGGCAGCTTACCAATATCGGTGTTTTCAGATATTATGCACAGAAATATATTGAAAATGATCCGGATGTAGACAAAAATGGAACCCGAATGGTACGTCAGCTAGAGATTACCCCGCAAGGGCTGCCCCTTGAAGTGTATTGTTTTGCCAGTGACTCTCAATGGGAACGTTTTGAACAGATTCAGGCCGATATTTTTGATCACTTATTAGTCGCTTCAAAAGAATTTGAACTTCAGGTGATGCAGGTAAGTGTAAAAGTGTAAAAGAGCTGGAAGACGGAAGTTTCAGAACCTTTTAAACAAATTTTAAATTAAATTTTTAAATGATCATAAATGTGGAAGACCAATAGAAGTACAAAGTCTGGATTTACTTCCAGCCCCATGCTTCCTGCTTCTAACATCTTATATCTAACATCTAAAATAAAAAATGACAAAACTAAGCGTAAACATTAATAAAATTGCGACGTTAAGAAATGCAAGAGGAGGTGAAACCCCAAGTGTTACAGAAGCTGCTGTAAAAATTCAGGAATTCGGAGGACAGGGAATTACCATCCACCCAAGACCTGATGAAAGGCATATCACAAAAAAAGATGTCTATGATCTGAAACCGTTAGTTACGACTGAGTTTAATATTGAAGGAAATCCACATCAGAGTTTTATTGATATGGTATTGGAAGTGAAGCCGGAGCAGGTAACTTTAGTGCCGGATGCTGATGATGCAATTACATCTAATGCAGGCTGGGATACTAAAAAACATCTTGATTTCCTTACAGAGATTATTGCAGAGTTTAAAAAATCAGGGATTCGTACTTCTGTTTTCCTTGATCCTTTGCCGGAGTTGGTAGAATATGCCGCTAAAACAGGCGCAGACAGAATAGAACTGTATACCGAAGCTTACGCAAAAAATTATCTGACCAATAAAGAACAGGCTATAAAACCTTATTATGACACAGCGGTTGAAGCTACCAATTTTGGATTGGGAATCAATGCAGGTCATGATCTAAGCTTAGAAAACCTGAAATACTTTGCAGCCACCATTCCAAACCTGTTGGAAGTATCTATCGGACATGCTTTGGTTTCAGAAGCACTTTATATGGGATTGGAAAATACAGTTCAGGCTTATCTGAAGAGACTGGCAAAATGGTAATAATTAAGAAACCGGAAGTTAGAGATTAGAGGTTGATAAAACTTCGTTTTTGGCTCTCATGTGTTTTGCAGGTTTATAATGCAAAATGCTACAGGGACTTATTATCTGACTTTTGATTTCTTACATCTAACTTCTAATACAATATGGAAATTTTAAATTCAAAAATATTCGGCGAAAATTCAACTCATACGCCGCTTCTTGTATTTCACGGATTATTTGGAATGCTTGACAACTGGGGAAGTTTCGGAAAAGATCTGGGAGAATATCTACCCGTACATCTTATTGACCTTAGAAACCACGGAAGAAGCTTTCATTCAGAAAGTATGTCTCATGACGATCTGGCAGATGATATTGCACACTATATGGATCATTATGGAATTCAGAAAGCTCATGTTTTAGGACACTCTCTAGGAGGTAAAGCAGTGATGCAGTTTGCTATAAAATATCCTGAACGTGTTGAAAAACTGATTGTTGTTGATATTTCACCTAAAGCATATCCGCCACACCACCAGGGAATTATCAAAGCGCTTGAAACTGTTGATTTCAATACCGTAGGTTCAAGAAATGATGTAGAAGCAGTTCTGAACCAATATATTCCAGAAAAATCTACCATACAGTTTTTGACGAAAAACCTGTATTGGGATGAAAATAAAAAGCTGGGCTGGAGATTCAATCTTAAAACATTATCTGAAAAATATAACGAATTTGTTTCCAATGCTGTTAAATTCGGTGTTTTTGAAGGTGACTCACTCTTTATTGCGGGCGAAAAGTCCAATTATATCCTGCCTCAGGATGAATTTGGGATCAGACAGCAATTTCCTAAAGCTAAGGTAGTTACAGTGAAAAATGCCGGACACTGGGTACAGGCAGAGAATCCGGTTGATTTCGCAAACGTTGTTAAGGAGTTTCTTGAATTGAATTAATTTTATTCTTTGATTTTTTATATTGTGTTAAATTTTTATTAAAAACCAATATTATTTCTCCATGATTTGAATTTTTTGTATTTTGGATTTCCAAAACAATAAAAATATTAACTTATGGAAAACAAAAATTCAAAAAAGAAGCCATTTTTTGCGTCATTCTTAGAAAAACAGGTTAAAGATCCTGAAACAGTAAAAGGAGGAGGTATTACTTCTGTATTGGTAGATCAGATTACTACATCCCTTCAGGACCAGATCACTACACCTCTTAAGGATAATGTTACTAAGCCTGATAATGATAATGTAACGATGAAATATCCTTCTGACGGGGATGATGATGTTTTAGATGTGTAAGAATATACATACAGCTTAAGCTAAATTATATATCAAACTAAAACTAAACATTATGAAAAACAAAAACTCAAAGAAGAAGCCTTTTTTCGCATCATTCTTAGAAAAACAGGTTAAAGATCCTGAGACAGTAAAAGGAGGAACTGATATGTCAATTCCTGAAAGAGACGTTATTACAAAACCGGCAATAGACGTTGTAACTTCTCCGAAAGATGATATGATGCACACGCTGAAATATCCATCTGACGGTGATGATGATGTAATCACTATTCCACTATAAAATCAGTAGAATATTTAATAAAATAGTAGGGGAAACTTAAACATTAAGTTTCCCTTTTTAATAAAAACCGGCAAATGATTCTCTGCATCACCCATTCACAGGATTTTTATAATATCGATATCTTTTTCGAATACCTGGCCTCCAAAAATGTCCCTTATTTCAGACTGAATTCTGACCGATTGAATCACCTTCAGAAAATCAGCATTCATGAAAATTCATTTGAATTGACTGATGAGTATGGAAATACTATTCATTCTGATGCGATCAAAGGAGTATGGCACAGGAAAGCATGGAGAATCAGTGCTCCTGAAGAATTGGATAAGGACTATGAACGAATTTTCCTGAACGAATATGGAAGCCTGCGTTACAATTTGATCACTGCCTTAGAGCATATTCCCTGGATCAACCCTTATGAAAATGAAAAAAAAGTAGATGGGAATAAGATATTTCAGCTGAAAATTGCAGAAAGAAATAGCTTAACCATTCCCAAAACTATATTTTCCAATGATGAAGAGAAAATAACAACATTTTTCCATCAATACTGTCAGGGGAAAGCAATTGCCAAGCTTCATGGAGTAACAGCGAAAACGATGTCAGGAGAAAATATGATGTCCACTACAATTATTGAAGAGGAATCACTTGAAAACCTTGCAGACATTGCTTACTGTCCAATGATTTTTCAACCCTACATCGACAAAGATTATGAATTGAGAATCGTCTATGTAGGCGGTGATTTCTTTACAGGAAAGATCAATAACAGTGAAAATGCAGATTGGAGGGTAGCTCGTGAAGGCTATTTCTGGTCCGCTTACGAACTTCCGGATTTCATTAAAACCAATCTCACTTCCATGATGAATGAAATGGGACTTTATATAGGAGCCATCGATATGATCAAAGGGAAAGATGGAGAATATTATTTCCTTGAAGTTAATCCACAGGGAGAGTGGGGAATGCTGCAAAAAGAACTGGGATTTCCCATTGCAGAAAGAATTGCCGATAATCTTATCAACAGAATCAATTTCCATGAATAAAATTTTAATTATAACTCATACCGCAGATAATTTTTCTATTGAAAAAGTAACAGAATACATTGAAAAAAATAACTGTGAAGTCATTCGTTTTGATGTTGACGTCTATCCTTTACAAAACAAACTGTCTACCATTTTTCAGGATGGAGAATGGATAAGTTTTCTTGAAACTCCAGATGCAAAACACCGTTTGGATGATATTTCAGCCATCTGGTACAGAAGAGCTTACAATATCGGAAAAGGACTGAAAGAGGAAATGGACTCTAAGTTTTACGGTGCGGCAATGGGAGAAATCAGAAATACACTTTTCGGTTTCTTTGAATCTGTGGATGCTTATTCTTTAGGAAAACCAAGTGTGTACAGAAGACTCGACAGTAAAGAAGAGCAATTGAAAATTGCAGATAAACTAGGGCTGACCATTCCGGCTACATGTCTTACCAACAATCCTGATGAAGCCAGAAAATTTATTCTGAAACATCAGAATGTAGTGGCGAAAATGCAAACCGGTTTTGCCATCTATGAAGACGGTGTGGAAAATGTAGTGTTTACTAACGTTGTCAGCGAAGATAAACTGGAAGAACTGGATTCATTATTGTACTGCCCTATGCAATTCCAGCAAATGATTCAAAAGAAAAAAGAACTTCGTATTACCATTGTGGGAAGAGATGTTTATGCATTTGAAATAGACTCCCAGCAATCTGAAGATGCCAAAGTAGACTGGAGAAAAGATGGAATTAATCTGATTGATAAATGGAACAGAACAGAACTTCCGGGAGATGTAGAAGCAAAACTGCTTGAACTTCTTGATATCTATAACGTAGATTACGGAGCGATAGACATGATTGTTTCCCCTGAAGACGAATATTATTTCATCGAGATCAATGCAGCAGGAGAATTCTTCTGGCTGGATAATCTTACAGAAGGAAACCTTATTTCCAAGAGTATTGCAGACGTTCTGTGTGACAAAGCTCCAAGGAGAAATAATGAGGTAATGGCTTAAGAACAAAGTGTTTTTAATCATAGAAGTCCTGAAAGTTGTATATTCTTTCAGGACTTTTAAATATAATAACCTGTTGTGATTTAAATTTTTCCTGTATGTTGATTTCTGAGTGATAATATTGGTTAAATAAAGTTGAATTATGCTTTAAAAATCGCAAATTTGCAGAAGCAGTTTTTCTAAGGAATTTTTGCCGGATCCGGAAGAATTGCCGGATAGAAAATATTGTTATATTTTAGTCAGTAATCAAGTAAAATAATTAATGATTTTTGTAACGGGTGCTACCGGAATTCTGGGAAGAATAATTGTACTGGAACTTCTTAAAAGGGGTAAAAATGTACGTGCTTCCAAAAGACCGGGCAGCAATTTAAACGAAGTAAAGCATTCATACAGCTTTTATACAGAGAATCCCGACGATTTTTTCAACAAGATCGAATGGGTAAACGTAGATTTTGATGATCTCAATTCTCTGACAACAGCACTGCGAGGTGTGGATGAGGTGTATCATTGTGCCGCAAAAGTGAGCTTTCATCCCAAAGATGAAAAAGAAATGTACCGTACAAATATTAAAGGTACAGAAAATCTCCTGTTTGCGTGTGAAGGATCAGACGTTAAAAAATTTCTTCATGTGAGTTCCGTTGCCGTTCTTGATAATTTTAATGAAAAAGGAGAACTGGACGAAGATTCTGACTTTAATCCAAAACTGGAACACTCTGCCTATGCTATTTCAAAACATTTATCTGAGATGGAAGCATGGCGAGCTTCAGCAGAAGGCTTGAATGTAGTCATTATCAATCCGGGAATGATCGTAGGAAGCGGAAACTGGAATCAAAGCAGTGGAGAACTTTTCTCAACCTTTGAAGACAACAGTTTTACTTTTTCAGGAGGTTCTGCCTATGTTGATGTAAGAGACGTAGCCTATACTGCAATCGGGCTCATGGAAAATAATCTTTTCGGAGAACGTTTTATCATTGTTGCTGAAAATAACAGATATGCCGACCTGGCAAAACAGGTAAGAACCCGTCTGGGGCTTAAAGATGCCAGAATTCTTTCACAATCCATATTAAATATCGGAAGAATAGCCAATATCCTTTTCGGATGGCTGATTCCCAAACTGAAAATGGCTACCAAATCAAATATTGAAGCCATTTCTTCATTCAACACCATTTCCAATCACAAAGTCAAAGAAAAACTGAACTATCAGTTTATTCCTGTAAAAGAAAGTATAGACTTTCACCTGAATAATTATATTAACGACAAAAAGCTGAAGAAATGAATCTTGCAGAGGCAATTATCCTTAAAAATGTAGAAAAACATCCTATAAAAGCAGCCATCGGATTTAAAAAGAAAGATGGAGCCTGGAAAGAGCTGAGCTGGAAAAAATTCAGTGAGGTTATTTTTAAAACAGCCAATGCTTTAAAGGAAGCTGGAGTTCAGGAGAATGACAGAGTTGCTATTTATTCGGATAACTCATCAGAATGGATGATCGTTGATCTGGCTTCAATGTCCATTGGCGCCGTTACGGTACCTATTTATTCAACCAATAATGCGGAGCAGGCAGAACATATCATTAACGATTCCGGAGCTAAAGCTGTTTTAGTAGGAAATCAGATGCAGTATGATGCCTGTCTTGAGTTTTTACATAATGAAGAAAACAATCTTGAAACCATTATTGTTTCTAAAAAAGCAGTATGGATCAAGAAAGAATTCAATAGTTTTTATCTTGAAGATTTTATTGCAAAAGCTTCTCCGGAACTGGAGATATGCAAAAAGGAAAATGATGATACTGCTACATTGATCTATACTTCCGGAACTACCGGAATTCCGAAAGGGGTAATGCTTACTCATGGAAATTTTATCAAAGCATTTGATTCTCATTTTGAATTTTTTAAGTTTAAAAACTTCGAGGAAGAACTTTCGCTGGCATTCTTACCATTAAGCCACGTTTTTGAAAGAAGCTGGAGCTTATTATGCTTATATGGCGGAGCTCGTGTGTATTTCCTGGAAGATCCTAAAAATGTAGCCAAAGCACTGGAAGAAGTAAAACCTACTGCCATGTGTGCGGTACCGAGGTTTTTCCAGAAAGTATATGCAGGAGTTCTGGAAAAAGCAGAAGAAGGTTCATCATTGAAGAAGAAAATCTTCGACTGGGCTCTTAAAACCGGATGGGAAACTGCTGAATTGAGAAGAAATGAAAGACCAATTCCTTTTGGATTAAAATTCAAAGAAGCTGTCGCAGACAGATTGGTTTTCAGTAAAATAAAAGAAAAAATGGGTGGAAGACTTTGGTTCTTACCTTGTGGAGGAGCTTCATTGTCACCGGAAGTTACCCGTTTCTTCGATTCAGTGGGAATTCACGTGACAGTAGGTTATGGATTGACAGAGACTACTGCAACATTGACACTTTTCCCTTTAACACATTTTGAACATGGTACGAGCGGAAAGCCTTTACCGGGTGTTGTAATGCGTATCGGGGAAAACGATGAAATTCAGGCGAGAGGAAACGGAATCATGAAAGGATATTATAATAAACCTGAAGAAACCCAGAAAGTATTCACAGAAGATGGATGGTTCAAAACCGGTGATGCCGGAAAGTTCGATGATAAAGGAAATCTTATTATCACAGATAGAATCAAAGATCTGATGAAAACTTCCAATGGAAAATACATTGCTCCACAACAGATTGAAAATCTTCTGACCAACAATAATTTTATCCAGCAGATTATGCTGATTGCGGAAGGAAGACAGTTCGTTTCAGCGTTGATTGTTCCAAATTTTGAATTTTTACAGGATTATATTAAAAAGAATGGTATTCCTTTCACCAATTGGGAAGATGCTGTAAAAGATGAAAAGATCATCAACCTTTATAAAGAGAAAATAAAAGAATTACAGAATCACCTGGCGGACTATGAAAAAGTGAAGAAATTTACTTTGATGCCGGCAGAATTTGATATCAATACAGGAGAAATTACTCCTACACTGAAAGTCAAAAGAAATGTAGTGATCAAAAAATACGCAGATATTATAGAGAAAATGTACTAAGCAGTACAGTTAAATTAGACTATGACGACACAAGATTTTATAGGAAAAGAAAATTTTACCATTCATACACAAACGGTTTCAGAAAGCTGCCCGTCTAATATTGCCCTGATTAAATACTGGGGAAAATATGCGGATCAGATTCCTGCCAATCCAAGTATCAGTTATACCTTAAACCATTGTAAAACCAATACCTCAATGGAATTCATCGCGGATGGAGCTTTTTCGGTACAGACCTTTCTGGCTGGAAATGAAGAAGTGAAGTTTGCCGAAAAAATTGAGAAATATTTTAAAAATATAGAACAGTATCTTCCCTGGATTTTAAAAGGAAAATATATCATCAGAACAGAAAATACATTTCCCCACAGTTCAGGAATTGCAAGTTCAGCTTCAGGATTTGGAGCCATTGCAAAATGTCTGATGGCATTGGACACTTCATTTACAGGAAAAACTTCTGGAGAAGAATCTTTGAGAAAGGCATCATTTTTAGCAAGATTAGGAAGTGGAAGTGCATGCCGAAGTTTGTATAACGGACTTGTGGTATGGGGAAAAACTGATGAGGTAGAAGGAAGCTCAGATCTTTTCGGGGTACAGTATCCGGATGCTGAAATTCATGATGTATTCAAAAACTTTAACGACTGGGTTTTACTGATTCATGAAGGGCAGAAAAGTGTTTCCTCAACAGTGGGACACGGGTTGATGAATACCAATCCTTATGCGGAAAGAAGATTTCAGGAAGCAAGGGAAAACTTTGTTCCAATGAAAGAGATTCTGAAAAAGGGAGATATGGAACGTTTCATCAGGCTGGTAGAACATGAAGCACTTACGCTACATGCGATGATGATGATGAGTGATCCTGCTTTTATACTCATGAAAACAGGTACTTTGGCGGTTATCAACAAAATCTGGGATTTCAGAAGAGAAACTGGCCTATCATTATTCTTTACGTTGGATGCTGGAGCTAATGTTCACCTTCTGTTCCCAAATAATGGGACTGAAGAACAGATTAAAGCCTTTATTGAAGCTGAATTATTACAGCACACACAGAAAAATGGAGTAGTGAAGGATGTGATGAGATTTTAAAATTAAAAATATTCAATAGAAGTGGGCTTTAGCCCACTTTTTTAATCCTCAGTAACCACCGTTTCCCGGTCTCCGTCTTCTTTTTTTCCTTCCTCTATGATAATTTCAGCCTCTGCTTTCTCTTCGGAAGTCGCTGTTTCAATCAATTCTTCCTGTTCATCGTTGTGATGGTCTATAAAAAACTCACAGTATACCGGAAGGTGGTCTGAACCAAAATTTTCCAATGTCTTCAGCTGTTTAATAAAAATATCTTCACTATGAAACATCAGATCGATAGGAAATCTTAAAAGACGGTATTTCGCATGGAAGGTAGAAACAAAAGAATGCCCGATTCTCGGATCTATAAGATGACTTGTTTTTCTGAAAAGTACGGATGATCTTGACCATGCAACATTATTGAAATCTCCCACTACAATAACAGCTTTTTTAATGTCTTTTACACATTTGGCAGTACTTAGAAGATCGCCATCTCTTTCCTTTGAAGTTTCTTCTTCCGTAGGACTCGGCGGTGGAGGATGAACCCCGAAGAAAACAAAAGAAAAGCCATCAGCTGTTTTCATATGGATTTCAATACTCGGAATATCATCAGCTACGAAATAATGGGTCTTTGCTTCTTTGATTTCAATTCTGGAATAGAAATGCATGCCGTAAGTGTTTTCAAGAGTCACTTTATGCTGGTAGCAATATTCTTTTTCCACAGATCTCATTGCCTTTTCCCAGTCACCATTGCTTTCCATAGTCATGAAAAAATCGGGGTTATGTTTTTTAATAAGTCCGGTGAATTTCTCATATTCTTTATTGAACTGATAAACATTGGCAGAAATAAAATGCAGTTTATCAGAAGACTTGTGACGCTGTCTGTGTTTTTTTACTGGGTAAAAACGAGTGTATTTGATGAGGGTATGGCTGTGATGAACAAATAAGACCAGCAGAAGCCCCTGGTAATACCATAAATATCCATTAGAATCAGTAAAAAGGCCTAACAGAAAAGTAAGAAATATAAGGTAGGTGATTTGTATTTTAGCAAATTCTGGCATCCTGAATATCCAGTGTGAATGCTGAATTTTTGGCAGTATGGTCATGACCAGCAGAAGTATGGCCAAAGTCAGATAAATAATCCACATATAAAAGCTCTGAAATAATTTTGACCACAATTTAAGGAAAATGAATTTTAAAATTTGTTAATCAATTTAAATTTTATTTTATCTATTTTTAATTATCTAAATCTATACTATGAATAAAATAATTATATTTCTTCTTCTGATCAGTATTTCGGGTTTCGGTCAGCAGAATAAAGATATTGAAAAACCTATCCGTAACTTATTCCTTGGTATGAAAAATGCAGATCCGGAACTGGTAAAATCGGCCTTTGCTGAAAATGCCGTTTTTCAAACGATCGCAAAGGATGGTGCTGTAAAAAGTGACAGCATAGCGGATTTTGTTGCTTCGGTTTCAAAATTTACAAAAGGAGATCTGGATGAAAGGATTGTAGTAGAAGCCATTCATACAGATGGAGACCTGGCCAGTGTATTTACGCCTTATTCTTTTTACTTAAAGGGAAAATTATCTCATTGCGGGGCTAATAGTTTTCAGCTGGTAAAGCAGAATAACGAATGGAAAATCCAGTATATTATTGATACAAGAAGAAAAGACAACTGTAAAGAAATACAATAATAAAGTTCAATTGAAAATTAATTTAAAATAGAAAATGAAGATCCATCATATTGCAATCATCTGCTCAGATTATGCCGTTTCAAAGAAGTTTTATACGGAAATTTTAAACCTGAATATCATCAGGGAAGTATATCGGGAGGAAAGACAGTCTTATAAACTTGATCTCGCTATCGGAGATCATTATGTGATTGAGCTGTTTTCTTTTCCCAATACTCCACAACGTCCGTCACGTCCTGAAGCATGCGGTTTAAGACATCTTGCTTTTTCTGTTGAGAATGTCTCGGAAAAACGGAATGAACTGCTAGGAAAGGGATTGGATTGCGAAGAAATCCGTATAGACGAATTCACCGGAAAAGAATTTTTCTTTACCCAGGATCCCGACCAATTGCCGTTAGAGTTTTATGAAATGTAAAAATTAGTGTGCATAGCCTGCAAAGAAACTCACTGCCATAATCGCTAAAACAATAGAAGAAATGACTACATATACGTAGTCTTTTTCTTTTAGATAGCCTATTAAAGCGAAAACAATTCTCATTAAAGGGGTGAAGATCAACAGAAGAATTCCCAGCTGAATAATAGCCATTCCTTCTCCTTTACACAGGGAATTCCAGAAATGTCCCCATACTTTCTCTGAAGAAGTACCTACCACAAGGCTGGTATATTTTTCGGGCATTTTGAAACCCTCAAAAAATAACTTGATAAAACCAATCAGGGATGTTGCCACAGAAAGAATAACACCCAATCTCAGAAGGTTTCCTACGGAGCGGTTCAGATCTACATCTGTAAAATTCTTTTTCATTATCTGAAGCTTTTGTTGATACCGTTATACATCATATAAACCGAAAGAATGGTAATCACAATGGCAAAAAATACCTTTAATTTTTTTGTCTTTGATACCATCAGTGTTTTTGAACCAATAAAACTTCCGATGACAACTCCTATCAATACCGGAGCTACAATGACAGGAATAATTTCTCCTCTCTGGAAATAGATCAGTGCACTCGCTACTGCCGTTACTCCGATCATAAAATTACTGGTCGTTGTAGATACTTTGAAAGGCAGTTTCATCATATTATCCATTGCCAATACTTTCAGCGCACCAGAACCTATTCCTAATAACCCAGACATTGCACCGGCAAACATCATCATCAAAAATCCAGGAACTGTATTTCTTGCAGAATAGTTTTTCAATATTCCTTTATCAGGGAATGTTCCGTACAATTTCAGTTTATCTTCAAGACTTCCTTTGATCAGAGGTTCCTGGTGATCGGGCTTTCCTTTAAGATTTAAAATAACCGTTAAAAGAAGAATACTTGCGAAAATAATTCCGATTGTATTGGGGTTAAGCATTCCGGAAACCAGAGCACCCGCAATAGCTCCTGCTGTGGTGGCAATTTCGAGAAACATCCCGATTCTCATGTTGGTAAATCCTTCTTTGACGAACGCTACGGCCGCGCCGGAAGAGGTGCCAATCACTGAAATAAGTGAAGCACCGATAGCATAATGCATTGGAACGCCGAATCCCAGCGTTAATAAAGGAATGATAATAACTCCTCCTCCTAAACCCGTAAGTGAACCTAAAAGACCAGCGGAAATTGCGCCAAGGAAGAGTATGATGATTTCTGACATACTACAAATAATGTTACAAATATAAAATTATTGTAGTAGTCTGCCAAACATTTGAAAAAGATAAATTTAACGTATTTTTGCATGCATGAAAAATGTAATGAAATTATTTTATGTTATCCTTGGGGCAACTCCTAAAGGAAGAAATATTGAGCAGCACGATGTTTTCTTCGGAATAGCAGAGAATCTTAAAGATTTGATTCCGGATATGAAAGAGTTTTGGAAGGAAGCAGAAGGTAAAATTCACCTGGATTGTTATCAGGAAGTCAAATTTGCTGACGGCTATGAAGTGGAAATTGTAGAGAAGGGAGAGAAATCATCAGAAGACCAATTATTTTTCCTCAATCTGGGAGGATATAAGCCGGGGGTTTTTGAAGAATTCCATGAGCAACATTTAATGGTGGGACAGTCTATGGGAGAGATTGTAAAAAGGGCAAAAGCTACCGAGTTTTATCAGACAATGGGCTTTGAAGGAGCTGTAAGCCATATTGATGATAAGCATGGAGTGGATATTGATGATATTTTCAATGTGAGTGATATTCTTCCTGCCTATATGAAAGAAAAATACACTATCATTCTTAAAAAATCTGATGCAGAAAATCAGGAGAACCCGATGGGACTTGGGTATTTAAAAATCGATAAAATTCAATAAGAAGTAAATTTAATAAAAATAAAAAATGAAAATAGGAATTCTGGGAGGCGGACAGCTGGGAAGAATGCTGATACAAAGTGCACTGAAGTATGACGATGAGTTTTATACTCTGGATCCGGCTTCTGATGCGCCATGTCATAACATATCGTATTTTACACAGGGAAATTTTAATGACTATGATACAGTTCTGAACTTCGGAAAAGACAAGGATGTTGTAACCATTGAAATAGAACATGTAAATGCTGATGCATTGGCAGAACTTGAAAAGCAGGGAATAAAAGTTGTTCCTAATGCCAGTATCATCAAAACGATCCAGCAAAAGATCCTTCAGAAAGAATTTTATAAAAGCCATGATATCCCAAGCCCGGAATTTCAGGTAGTTTGGAATAGTGATGAGAAAATCATTATGCCATTGCCGTTTGTTCAGAAAATGAATACAGGCGGATATGACGGAAAAGGAGTACAGGTGATCAAAACGGAAGAAGATTATCAACACTTATGGACGGAAGCTTCTGTCATTGAAAGTCTGGTAGATATTGAAAAAGAGCTTTCCGTAATTGTGGCAAGAAATGAAAAAGGAGAAACCAATATTTTCCCGGTGACGGAAATGGTTGCTGATCCCAAATTAAATCTATTAGACTTCAATGTATGTCCGGTTCTTTTAACAGAAGATGTTCAGAATCAGATTGATTCCATAACAGAGAAATTTCTAAATGCGGTGAACTCTCCGGGATTGTTTGCTATCGAATTATTTCTTGACAAAGAAGGAAAAATATGGGTGAATGAAACCGCTCCGAGACTGCACAATTCAGGACATCAGAGCCAGGAAGGAAATACCAATTCTCAATTTGAGCAGATGTACCGAGTGGTGAAAAACTTACCTTTAGCCGATACTGATGCTATCACTTACAGCGGAATGCTGAATCTTGTTGGAGCAGAAGGATACGCTGGAAAAGTAGTCTATGACGGAATGGAAGACGTTCTTAAGTTACCTGAAACCTACATTCATTTATATGGGAAAACCGAAACCAAGCCAGGAAGAAAAATGGGACACATCAATGTCCTTGCAGATTCCAGAGAAGAACTTATGGAAAAGCTTGTCATGGTGAAGGGAATGGTACGAGTAATTTCCGAGTAAACTATTTAAAAAAAATATAAAAGGGAGCTGTTTAAATTTTTAAACAACTCCCTTTTTGTTATACGGCTATTCAATAGGAGCGGGCTTTAGCCGTTTATAAAATGATTATAAATTCAATTGGCTTTAGCCAAAACATAAAACCTAAAATCTAATGCTATTGATGATTTAATTGTTTTGATTTATCAAGGATTTTTAACCACCTCGATACTGTCTTTCTTATAATTGTATTTGATATAGCTTCCTAAAGCTGTTGACAGAACTGAAAATTCTTCCAGTTTTGTAAGCGGAGCATAGAGTTTAAAAGTACAGATATCCGTTGCAGAAATAAAAGGATTAGTGACTAAATGGCTGTGGGTAGCCATTGTTACAGTACCTCCGTTTTCCAATGACGTAAAAGCCGGAATAAGCCTTGAATGAAATTTTTTACTGGAAATAATAGTACCCTTTTTATCAGAAATAAAAAGATAATCATTTCCGAAGGGGATGACTCCGGACTGTGCAGTACCTGGTATTAAATATACCTTATAGTTTTCATTAAACGGAATAATAATCATATTAAGACTATATCCCTGTGGTACCGTTACCTCATATTTTGGATCATATAACTGTGGTATAATGGCTGATCGGATATTTTTTAATGTGCTTTCAGTTTCATTAAGTTCTCTTTGCTTATAACTTTCATCTATGGGTTTTGTTTGGTTATTTTTAAAAGAAAATTCGGCGATGATCAGATTACTGCTTTTATTAAGAAAAGCTGTTTTTATATTATTATCGTTGGTTTGATAGGTGATGTAGCTTCCGGTATTTTCAGCCAAATTTTTGTTATTGCCTACAAGATCTCCGGCATGCCATGATGCACTTTCATATGAATAGAGTAGGTTTCCTTCTGCTTTGATGGAATCTAGTTTCTGCCGGAGTTCCTTATCAGAAAGAGTAAGGCTTTGTGCAGAGATAATCATTGAAACTAAAAAGAATAATAATCCGATAGTTGGTCTCATAGGTTATTTTTTGAGCCAAAATACGAAATTGCTAGATTCTAAAAAGGTATTGTTATCATTTTTCCTTTATATTCTCCATTTACAATTTTAAAAAGAGCAACATAACCTCCCGCTCCGTCAGAATTAATAGCTGTGATATATAACGTATCGTTTTTACGGTCAAAATGACATTCCGTAAATTCATTGTTAGGATTAAAGAGATTTTCAATCTCCCGGTTAGGAATCTGAACTTTTTTATCTCCAATCTTTACCGTAATAGATTGGTAATAGGTTTGAGGAATGGTGCCGTCTGTTCCCCATATGGGTTGCCCTTTATATTTATCCTCAATTTTTTGCCCGTTATAATCAGATGAAGAAAAGAATTTTTTATTTTCCTTGTAATTGAACTTCCCTGAAATGATATCTACCTTGATATTCCCAGATTTGAAAACCGCTTTATTTTCATTCCTTACTATAGGAGAAACAGGTTCGTAAGATTCTATCAATTGTACTCTTGAACTATGGATGTAGCCTATTATTTTGTCATTATAATAAACATTCAGCCAGTTTTTGTTCTTCTCATCCGGTTCATAAGCGTAGACAATTTCATCAGAATTGACCTTTCCTACAATCTTACTTTTAGCATCTGCATTCTCCCTCACATTTACATAACCATCTTTGTCTACAATTTTAGCAAACTGAGCAAAAGACATTTGTATGCTTAGAATTGCTATTAACAGGAATACTTTGTTTGCTTTCAATGGTTTATATGTTTTTTTTGTTAAAATAATAGTTGTGATGGAATCTACAATCAAGGCAGAGATATTTTACTAAAGAAAACTAAAAGAGAGAACTTATTATTCGATTATGGTAACTTCCAGCATCCCTCTTTTAGCTTCCAGCTTTAAAAAGCTTTATTTAAAAATCTTCTGAATCACATTTCCAATCTCTACAAAATCCCCATGATTTCCTACGGAACGTATTTCGGGACTGTTTTTATCATATTCTGAGAAAGGGAAAATCAAAAGATAATTGTTGTCTTTCAGATTTCTGTTGAGAAGTTCCGGGATCAGTCTCATTCGTGGAATATAGGATTTCATGCCTCGTTTTGCCATCAGGATAATCAGCGCTTCATCATCTTTCAGCTGGGCAGCGGTTCTTTCGCCATCCTGCCATGTGCTCATAATGATAAATTCTGCTTCTATACTGGCTTTTTTCATAATTTTCTGTAGAATATCAATGATATTTTCAGGGGCATAAAAAACAACTGTAGCTCCGGAATTTCTGGCAATATTCCAGACCCTAAGCAATGCATGGAAGAATCCTGCATCCTTATCGGCATTCTCAGGAATCATGACGGCATATTTCTTTATGGTAGAAAGCGGTTGTGCAGCATGATATACCAGCACATTCACATCATCATTCTGCAGGTAACCGTTGTAAAGATTATAGACAAAAGAAGGTGAGAATCCTTTTTCATCCTCCAATCCGATGATGAGGTCTGTGATTTTCTGTTCTTTAATCACATTATTTACTCCATTGACAACATCATTGTCATATCTTTTTAGGGCTTGCAGTTTCACATCTGCGGCTGCGGCTGCATCTGCGGCCTGATGAAGAAGTTTCTCAGCATTTTTTACTGAAGATTCATTTTTATCTTCATTGATGACGTTCAGGGCAAACAGATCTTCTGTATTGGAATGTGCTTTAATCAGAATTCCAAGATTCACCATTCGCTCAACAGTAGCCTCATGGTTGATGGCCAACAGAATGCTTTCTTCTTCATGCGTATTTCCGGAAACGGTATCTTCATTATCACTTTCAGCAATTTTCTGAGCACTTGCCATAGAAATAAAAGAGGAGATGGTACATGAAATCAGGATCAGAAGAATACTTCCGTTCAGTACATGTTCATTCAATAATCTTACAGGTTCTCCGGTCTCGGTTTCAGAAAGTATGATGTTGTATCCTACCATTACTGAAGCCAGTGTTGCAGCTGCAGAGGCAGAACTTAACCCAAAAATAAGTTTTCCTTCCTCCTTAGTCAGTCTGAATGTTTTTTGAGTTGCTACCGCAGAAAGATATTTTCCTCCTATGGACGCTACCAGCATAATTCCGGCAACTTCCAGTGTTTCCCAGCTTTTAAAGAACACTTTAAAATCAATCAGCATTCCTACGCTGATCAGGAAGAACGGAATAAAGATGGCATTTCCTACAAATTCAACTCTGTTCATCAAAGAAGAAGTATGAGGAATAAGTCTGTTTAAGGCTAATCCTGCAAAGAATGCCCCGATAATGGCTTCCACACCCGCAAGTTCCGCAAGCATCGCTGCCAGATAAATCATGACCAATACGAAAATATACTGTGAGATTTTATCATCTACTCTTTTGAAAAACCAACGTCCTATAATAGGAAAGACAATGAGTACAATCAGTGCAAAAACAATGAAAGAAACCGATAATTTAACCCAAAATTCTGTCCCTACATCTCCCTGGGACATTCCCACAATTATGGCAAGTACCAATAAGGCCAGGATATCCGTGATCATTGTACCTCCAACGGTGATATTAACAGCCTTGTTTTTGGCGATTCCCAACTTGCTTACTAATGGATAGGCAATAAGAGTATGGGATGAAAAAAGACTGGCAAACAGAATGGAAGTCAGCATTGAAAAGTGCAAAATATAATATCCTCCAAGATATCCCAGTACAAAAGGAACGGTGAAGGTATAGATGCCAAAGGTGAGACTTTTCCACTTGTTCTTTTTAAAATCTCCCATATCAATTTCAAGACCCGCCAGGAACATAATATAGAGTAGTCCGGTGGTTCCCGTTACAACAATACTGCTGTCTCTGGACAATACATTGAATCCGTTCGGACCAATGATAGCTCCGGCGATGATAAGTCCCAAAAGGTGGGGAACTTTAATTTTATTTAGAAGTAATGGTGCTGCCAAAATAATGACCAGTACCAACAGGAACTTCAGTACCGGATCTTCTATAGGAAGACTCAGGTTGTGTATACTCAGTAAAATCATAAGTGTTTATTTTGTGGAACGGACTAATTCAACAGAGAACTTAGCGGTACAGCCATCAGATGTGATGGTTCTTGTGCCTTTGATCTTGTTGTCTGAAATATCATTAAGAAGAACGTTCATTTCTACATTCTTTTTGGCAGTAGAATCTGTTTTGAAAGACAACCTGATCTCATTGTTTTCAAACTTGCCTGTATACAGCCTTACCAGATTATTGTTATTGATGATTTTGGTAATAGGCTGGGTAGAATCGTTATCAAACTCCCAGGTGTCAGTACGTTGATCACCCACAGCATACTCACTGCAGTTAGACTCTGTACAGATTACTTTTCCATTCCATGGACCGGAAATTTCAGCGGGCCATGAAGAAGTAATAACTACCGAATCTTTTTTGGCAAAAATACTGTCTCTCATTTTCAGGAGCGACTGATATTCGGATTCTTTCTTCGCGAATACTTTTTCTTTTTCTAATAATTGTTTTTCCCTGTCTGTCAGGTTTTTCTCCTTCTCTTTGTAATCACAGCTTACAAGAAAAAAAGAGGCGACCAGAAATAAAAAAAATGTGTTTTTCAGCATATTGTATAGGTTGGAGTATACAATATAGGAAAAATGGAGGGAATATGAAAATACTCCCTGACGATGTTCTTTAGTATTCTAAAGGAATAAAGACAATTCCCGACACGTCAAACCCTTGTATATTGGTCTTCCAGACAGGAGATGTTTTTACGATATTGGTGAGTTGTTTTTTGATGGTATCAGAAATATTCAAATTTTTTATTTCCACAAAAGTTGGAACTCCGTTTGGCTCTATATCTAAAATAAGAACAGAATTTCCTTTCTCTTTTTTCTTATATTTATTTTCCAAGGCCGGATATATGTTTTTTTCAATCCATTGATACAATGCTGCTTCACCACCTTCGAATTCAGGATGCGGAGGTTTATTGTCTTTAAATTTTGGAGGAAGATTCTTAGGATAAGAGGTCAGATTTGAATTTTCTTTGACTAATGTTAGCACTCCTTTTTTATTGGGACTATAGATTTTATGGTTGATTTTTTCTGTGGTAAGATCAATATCTACAAAATGAATTTCTGCGTTATTCATTCTGTACATACCTCTGTGAGTTTCTTCCCCTGATATTTTTTTAACAAGAGCATTTTCTCTGATAGTATCCCCTTTATTAGGAATCAGATATAATTCCTGATCCGTTTCTTTGTCTTTTTTGTTTTGAATATAGATTTTGTAATCAAAACTTTTCAGTTTGATATCTTCCCTGGGCTCTGCTTTTTGAGAAAGATAAAATGCAGGAAGAAGTAAAACAGTAATGATGGATAGTTTTTGCTTCATGGTTATAAAGTTGTGTTTTGACAAATGTAAAGAAATTCTGATACTTACCTATAAATTTTAATCGAATTTAATGGTGAGAAATGCAATACAGCAAATAGAAAAATGAGGAAATTTTTCACATATTATGATACTTTCTGCCTCCTGAACATCTCCGGTTTGTAATTAATAATAAAAACGCCACAGATGATCATAACAGCTGCAAGAATAAACTTGAAAGTCACTTTCTCATCCATAATCAGCCAGCCTAAAAATATAGCAATGATGGTATTGATATAGGCCAGAATAGAAACCTGTACCGGCGAAATTTTTGTCAGTGCATAATGGAAGGCAAAAAAAGCGGCTACTGAACCAAAAACAGAAAGGTATAACATGGCTGAAATGCTCTTTACAGACCAGTTTCCAAAGTTATAATTTTCAGAAAACAGGAATGCAAAAATAATCTGAACAACCCCTGCAAACAGGAACTGATAGAACAGATTCAACGTTATATTTCCGCTCTGGATATTTAATTTTTTGGTGAAAATGGTTCCGGAAGCCCAGCCTGCAATGGCACAGAAGAGGAAAATCATCCCCATTCTGTAATCAGGGTTGGCAAGATCTTGCAGTCCATTCCAAAAAATAAAAAGAATTCCGCTGAAACATAACAAGACGCCACTAAGAGCCCGTACACTGAACTTTTGTAATCCCACAGCTACACTTCCCAAAAAAACAAGGATAGGAGAGCAGGCACTGATCAGTGAGGCAAGACTGCTCGAAACAGTTTCCTCAGCTACTGTAGTCATACCATTCGCAACAACCAGCATCAGGGAAGAAAAAACAACCTGATATCCTAAGCTTTTCCAGCCAATCCATTTGAATTCCTTTCTCGAAAGTAGAACGACAAGCATAATGAGAGAAGCCAAAAACTGACGGATTCCTGCTACAAACCAGGCAGGAATGGTTTCCACTGCCACGCGTATAGCCAAAAATGTAGTTCCCCAAACCATAGAAACGGTAAGAACAGCAAAAATAAGTTTATAATCTTTCAATGTAAATAAGTAGTGTAACACACAAATGTAGAGGTTTTGAAGAAAAAAGAATGGGTACAGTTGTTTTAATTTTTGATGATACAGATGGTAAAAGGGGAAATAATTGATGATTGATTGGATTTTGTTTGATTGTGATAAAAGAACTTCCTGCTTCCTTCTTCCAACTTCCCGCTTTATTTTTTTATCTTTGAACATCTAATAAAATTGAAGATGGTAGGAATTATTATGGGCAGTCAGAGTGATCTGCCGATCATGGAGCAGGCTGCAAATTTTCTTAAAAGCCTGGATATCCCTTATGAACTAACTGTAGTTTCAGCACACAGAACACCGGAAAGAATGTTCGATTATGCAAAAACCGCTCAGGAAAGAGGGTTGAAAGTAATCGTAGCAGGAGCCGGGGGGGCGGCACACCTTCCGGGAATGGTGGCAAGCTGTACAACACTTCCGGTAATTGGGGTTCCGATCTTGTCCAGTAATTCAATAGACGGATGGGATTCTGTTTTATCTATTCTTCAGATGCCCGGCGGAATTCCGGTAGCTACTGTAGCTTTAAACGGTGCTTTGAATGCAGGAATTTTAGCGGCAAAAATTTTAGGAAGCGGAAATGAAGAAGTAGCAGCAAAACTTCAGAAATACCAGGATTCCCTAAAAGATAAAGTATTAGGAACGGTAGAGGATATCAAAGCCCAGCATCCAAATCATTTTGACAAATAGCTTATCTTTAAACTCAAAATAAAAGCCTCACTTTTCAGCGAGGCTTTTTTGTTTTTATTTCTTAATGAATTTTGAAGAAATTGTTTTTTCTTTTAGAATGAGTTGTAAAATATAATTTCCAGGAGTTAAGGTCTGAATATTAATCTGCTCATCCCCCAAATTTCCGCTTAAAACCATTCTTCCGCTTGCATCAATAATTTTAAAGTCTTTTGCATTGGAATTTTTTACATAAATAATATCTGTGGCAGGATTCGGGTAGATATTGATTTCACCTTTTATCTTTACATCAGAAGTTCCAAGGAAGGATTGACATTCTCCGTTATATGTATCTCCGCTGATTGTCCAGCCTTTATTGTTAATCAGATTGTTTCTTGCAGTTACTGCTGCATTATGGGAATAAGTAAGAGGAGAAACTGAGGTTAGGTTAATGTCATTTGGTGTTGAAGGATTCAGGCTCCAGCCATACAGCGTGCTGTCATAATTCTGGCAGTTCAGCGCAGAATTTTTGAACATATTGGAAGCGTACAATAATGAACTGAGATTCCATTTTCCCAGATTTTGGTTGAAAGCAATTGCGTCGTTGAACATGCTGTTCATACTTTTTACTAAACTTACATTCCATTTTCCTATATCCTGATTGAAACTTTTTGCACCTTTGAACATCTCCTGCATCCATTCTACTTTTCTTGTGTCCCAATTGGAAATATTGCTGTTGAAATTTTCTGCATTATAAAACATACCATGCATAAATTTGACATTTTGGGTGTCCCAGTTGCTGATGTCCTGATTAAAAACTTTTGCACCTACAAACATATTATTCATTTCAATAATCTGTGTTGTATTCCAGTTTCCAAGTGGTTGATTGAAATTTAAAGCATGCGAGAACATGAATTCTGCATCAAGATTACTAGACATATCCCAATTTCCAATAGGTTGATTAAACTGAGTTGCTCCACTAAACATAGCGGTAGTAGCAGTTACTTTGGAGGTATCCCAATTCGCTAATGGCTGATTGAAAAGCTTCGCTGCATTGAATGTTATACCCATCATGGTAACATTAGATGTGTTCCAGTCTCCAACCGGCTGATTGAATACAAAACATCCTGTGAACGTTCCCAGTAGCGTCGTTACATTGGCAATATTCCAGGTATTGATACTGGAATTTCCCACTAAGCCATAACAACCTGAAAACATGTAAGACAAATCTGTGACCTCCTTCAGATCAGGAATGTCTGTGGCGGTAAAATCTAAAATTTTGCATGCCTGAAATGCCTGTTCCATAGAAGACCACTGAATATTTCCCCATTGTTCTATCAATTGTATTTTATGAACATCCCCTACAATTCCGTTGTCATTAAATATGTCCCAGTCAGCAAATCTTATCTGGTGAAAATTTCCGTTTCCGTTACTTACTTTTAACCGGTAAGTGGCATCTGATGGATTGGGGTTGTGCGGAACTCCGAAATCGATCAGGGTCTGATAAGCAGAAGTTACATTTGTTAAGGTTGCATTGTGTGAAGGATAGCCTATTTCTTCCCAATAGATTTGATAGTTTGTTCCTCTTCCTGGAAACCAGATTTGATTATTATTTGAGTTAACAGGAATTCCTGCATAAGGATAGGAAGGCGGGGTAAGATTGGGTTTCCATACCGTGATAAATTCATTTTGTGCCTTTACCAGGAATATCAGCAAAAGAAAAATGAGTGTTGGAATTTTTTTTAAAATCATGATTATCGTTTTATGGTATTAGGTTATTGTTTAATGAATGGAAATGAATGAATCTTATTCTCTGTCAAGACCTGCAGAATATAATTTCCCGGAGACAAAAGTCTGACAGTAATTTCTTCATGTTTCAGATTATCTTTGGCAACAGTTCTTCCACTCATATCAGTTATAATATAACTTTCCGGCTTCGGAATGTTTTTCAGATAAATATGATCTTTTACAGGATTGGGATAAATGGAAGCTGTATTGATGGTTGCCGTTTCAGAAGTTGAAAGTGTTTGATTGCAGAGTCCATTGTAAACATCACCGGATATCGTCCAGCCTTTATTATTGATTAAATAATTTCTTGCAGCTACAGCATCAGCATGAGAATAGACCAATGGTGATGCATTTGATAGATTAATATTAGCAGGTGTTGATGAGCTTTGACTCCATCCGTAAAGGGTTTTGTCATAATTCAGGCAGCTCATAGCAGAGTTGAGAAACATATCGGTAGCGGTTGTTAATGAACTTAGATTCCATCTTCCAATATTTTGGTTAAAAGCGGTGTCATGGAACATTTCATTCATATTAGTGACATTTCCTGTATTCCAGTTTTGAATATCCTGATTGAAGTTGTGAGCAGTATGGAACATATGCTCCATGGTGGTAACTTTTGCGGTATTCCATTTTCCCAAAGGCTGATTGAATCCTGTATTGTCAAACATATATGACATATCTGTAACATTGGAAGTATCCCAGTTTCCCAATGGTTGGTTAAAGAGATAATCATCACCAAACATATAATACATATCTGTAATTGTAGAGGTGTTCCATGTATTGAAAGAAGGATTGCCGAGTAATGAAGTACATAAATAAAACATCTGACGCAAACTGGTTACCATACTGAGGTCTGGTACATCAGTAGCTGTCACATCCATATAGTCGCAGAATACAAAAGCATTGTCAAAGCTTTTCCATTTTATATTTCCCCATTGAGTAATTTGTGTGATTTTCGTGCGGTCAGGGGCATTATAAGTGGGAATTATTGTATTATCAAAAAACCTTACCTGATCAAAGCTGCCGGTTCCGTCACTAATTTTGATTCTGTAGCTGGCCTGGGCAGAAGATGGATTTAATGGTGTTCCTAAGTTGATAGTAAATTCAGTAGTTGAGGTTACATTGTGCATTGTTCCGGTATGTTGCGGATATCCTACCTCTTCCCATGACACCTGGAAGTTAGTTCCTCGGCCGGGAAATTTAATGAGCTGTGCATTTTGGGGTTTCCAAATGGTGATGAACTCATTTTGTGTTTTTATTGTGAGTATCAACAATAGGAAAATGAGTAACGAGATTTTTTTTAAAATCATGATTATAGTTTATGGTATTAGTTTTAAGGTGAAAATAGAAATGAGTGAATATTTTTAATTATATCTCTATTTTATGATATAAATATATGGAAATTTTAAAATATTAGTAATCTTATTCGTTAATGTTTTAATTATTTTTTATTTTGATCAAATAAAAAACTCTCCGTTTTGGAGAGTTTTATTTTATTCCTGAAGCATATTGTCACGTGTATTTTTCTGGACTGCGATGGCTCCGAAGAGAGCGAGCAGAAAGGCAAAGGCATAAAAACCTTTTTCACTCGGAAGAATAGTGGCGTTCCAAAGTCCAATGGCCAGCAATACAATAGATGATAATGTAGCAAACCAGCAGATCCCGTAATAAATGTCTGTTACCTGAATATTTTCTAACCTGTCACGTACTGCTTTTTGTAGAGAAACAACGGCAAATAGGCCATAAAGAAGAATAGTAAAATAATATCCTTTTTCATTCAGCAGCATTTCAGCTCTTGCAAGACCGACGATGAAACCAATCATTCCTGCTCCCAATGCTACCCATGATGCAGCGACGAATGCATTCGATACTCTTTGTTTTTTCATAGTTTAATGTTTTATTTAAGAGGGCTAAGATATTCATTTTTTATAAATAGAGCTCTAGCAGAGGGGAAATATGGGAAAAATACGGATTGTTATATTCATGGATTTTAAGTTTTGGCTAAAGCCGGTTGATTTTATTTTATTATAAAAACGGGTTCCCTTCGTCTATGCTCAGGATTATAGTCCGTTCTTATTGAATATGTATAGAATACCTCCAAATTCATAGCTCATAATCTATAATTCAAAATTTTCCCCTAGCCCCGATAGCAGCGGTTACCCCGGAACTTGCGTTGAGAGCCTTCGGCTTCGCTCAGGGTGACAGTGCTGGCGTGAGGAGTATAAGCGGATAGCGGGATCAGCTCATAAAAAAACTCCCCAAAATTGGAGAGTCTGTTATTATTGAGTGATATATTCGTAATTATACTGAGCTGAAAGGTTTCCGTTGGCTTCTTTTGAGACTACCTGAGTAGGTAAACCGGCGCTGTTGTATTGTATCGTAGAGGTTCTGGTTTGGTTTTGTATCCAGGTCCCGTTACTTTTGTAGCTTATCTTTTCTATCAGATAATTATTGGGGCTCATCACAATAGCTCTGCCCATCATAATTCTAATATACTTATTGAGATTGGTATATGGGTTCAGTTTATCATCGTAGGAATACACAACTTTAGTGCTGGATCCTCCACCCTCTGAAATCTCTGATGAAATATTGTTCCCATTATAAGCATACGTATCAACGATGGGATTGGAACAGTCTGGCGACTGGCAAAGAGATGTAGAGATTACCTGTCCGTTGGTATTATAATTATAGGTAATCGTTCTGTTGTAATCCGGATGAGTGTTGTAGATTGCTTTAACGCTTGCCAGCTGATCTCCGTTATAATTAAAAGCAGAATAGTATTCCAGTGTCTGGTTGGTATTATAATGATTTATCTTTACAGGTTTCCCGTTATTGTATTCAAATGTGGAAGTTCCATAGACAGACGAAGTTTTTATAAGCTGTCCCTGACTATTGTATTCAAGGGTTTCTACGCTGGTTTGAGGCTGTGATGGATTATCATAGTAAACTGTAGTGATTTTACTTAATAACATTTTTGGTTCGGAAGGATTATTGGTTCCCTCATTATCATCATTGCCGCTGCAGCTGTTAAGGAATACAACAGGGCTCATCATTCCCAGAAATAAGTAGTTTTTCATGTTATTTTTTTAGTTGACAAAAATACGGAATTGCCTTGCGGCACTCCATAAAAAATCCCACTATCTTAGAAATAGTGGGATCATATCATGTTTTATTTAAATCTTAGTATCTGTAGTATTCAGGCTTGAATGGCCCTTTTACATCTACACCGATATATTCAGCCTGCTCAGGAGAAAGAGTTTCAAGTTCTACGCTTAATTTCTTAAGGTGTAAAGCTGCTACTTTTTCATCCAGGTGCTTAGGAAGCATATATACTTCGTTACCATAAGCTGCAGAGTTGTTCCATAATTCGATCTGAGCCAAAGTCTGGTTAGAGAAAGAGTTAGACATTACGAAACTTGGGTGGCCAGTAGCACATCCTAAATTTACCAATCTACCTTCTGCAAGGATGATCACTTCTTTTCCTTCAATAGTATAAATATCAACCTGAGGTTTCACTTCAGATTTAGTCTGACCATAGTTTTTGTTTAACCAAGCCATATCGATTTCGTTATCGAAATGTCCAATGTTACAAACGATAGCTTTATCTTTCATTTTAAGGAAGTGTTCTCCTCTTACGATATTGAAGTTACCTGTTGTAGTGATGATGATATCAGCGTTGTCTACTACAGTGTCTAATCTTTTTACTTCATACCCGTCCATAGCAGCCTGAAGCGCACAGATTGGGTCAATTTCAGTAACAGTAACGATAGAACCAGCTCCTCTGAATGAAGCTGCAGTACCTTTACCAACATCTCCGTATCCGCAAACTACCACTCTTTTTCCGGCCAACATTACGTCTGTAGCTCTTCTTACTGCATCTACAGCAGATTCTTTACATCCGTATTTGTTGTCGAATTTAGATTTAGTTACTGAATCGTTTACGTTGATTGCAGGCATTACTAAAGTTCCGTTCTTCATTCTTTCGTACAGTCTGTGAACACCTGTAGTGGTTTCTTCAGAAAGACCTTTGATATCTTTTGTGAATTCAGGGTATTTATCAAAAACCATGTTTGTTAAATCTCCACCATCATCCAAAATCATGTTTAATGGCTTTCTGTCTTCACCAAAGAATAAAGTCTGCTCAATACACCAGTCAAATTCTTCTTCATTTAAACCTTTCCAGGCATACACCGGAATTCCAGCAGCAGCAATAGCAGCAGCAGCGTGATCCTGTGTAGAGAAAATATTACAAGATGACCAGGTAACTTCAGCTCCTAAAGCTACCAATGTCTCGATAAGCACAGCCGTCTGGATTGTCATGTGAAGACATCCTGCGATTCTTGCTCCTTTCAGTGGCTGAGATGGTCCGTATTCTTCACGGATAGACATCAAACCAGGCATTTCTGCTTCTGCAAGGGTAATTTCTTTTCTACCCCATTCTGCAAGGGAGATATCCTTAACTTTATAAGGAACGTATTGTGTTGTAGTACTCATATGTAATGAATAATTTTAAATTCAATTGATTACGAAAGGCAAAATTACGATTAATAATTAAGATATAAAAACGGCAGATCAAGTTCAGTTTTATGAGATTAAACATGAATTAATATTATTTAGTCTTAATATAAATAATTAATTTTAACTGATAAATAAATATATTATGAACCATACCCATACAGAAAAGAAAATCAAACCTGTTGCTCCAAAAGTACAGGAACTCATCAATGCTTCAAAAAGTATTATTCTGGCTACTGTAGATGCAGAAGGGAATCCCAATTCAAGCTATGCTCCTTTTGTTCAAGTAGAGCATACATTTTATATCCTGGTATCTTTCATGGCAAAACATACTAAAAACCTTGCTGACGGAAGAAAAACATCCATCATGTTTATTGAAGATGAATCAGCAACGAAGCAGATCTATGCCCGTGAAAGGCTGACTATTGAAGCAGGAGCGTCTCAGATTGAAAGAGATTCTGAAGTATGGAATACTGTAGTTGCCCAACTTAAAGAGGCTCATGGTAAAGTAGTGGATGTCATTTCTGAAATGGGAGATTTTATTTTAATTGCCTTGCAGCCTGTAAAGGGATCTTATGTAAACGGATTCGGAAGCGCCTATTTTGTAGATGCAAATCTTGAAATTGTAGAGCATAGAAATGATGTGAATCATCAGTCTAAATAATTAAGCTGGATGTTGGGAGCGGGAAGCTGGAGGTTTATAAAGATTAAGGAAACAAAGAGTTTGTTTTTTATCGACAATTTCTTTTATCTGGTTTACAAATTATTTTTATAACAAATAGTAACTTCCATTCTCCAGCTCCCAGCTTCAAGCTTTTTTTAGTATTTTTGTCTCATATAAAAAAGAATGCCACTCTACAGAGATTTTTCAGATGATAATGCCACCATCCTTGTTTGGAAGTATGATGAAAGTGAAGAATTGGATATCCATAAGCTTCTGGAACCGGAAAATGCTGAGAAGGTAAAAGATTATCATCCTAAAAAATTATTGGAAGTCCTGATGGTACGCAAGCTCCTGAAAGGATTAAAGCCCAATTCTAAGATTTTATATAAAGAAAGAGAGCCTTTTCTTTCTCCCAACGATGCAGAGATTTCCATTACGCATTCTTTTCCCTTTGCTGCCATTGCCATTTCTAAAAATAAAATAGGGATTGATGTAGAAAAGTTCAATCCTAAGATTTTAAGGGTAATTGATAAATTTACCTATGAAAATGAGCGCGATTTTATTCCTGAAGATAAAGCAGATACTTTTTATACAATTATATGGAGTGTAAAAGAAAGTATGTATAAAATTCACCACTCAAAATACTGGTCTTTAAAGAAAAACTATGAGGTGAAGCCTTTCGAGCTGAAGCATCTTCATAAAATAAGCTGCCGTGTCTATGACGACCAGTTTTCAGATGAATTCAAGGCCAGGGTAGAGTTTTTCGATGACTACTGCTTTACGATTGTGGAGGAGTAGGATCTGTCTCGTTTTTGTACTTCTCGATTACTTTTCTCTGTTCTTTTGCTACATCATAGATCAGTTCCAGAATATCATGGATGTTTTTAAGCTCCGTTAAATGGGATATTTTATCTGGATCTCTTCTGTCTACAATGTCATTTTCCTCAATCTCGGTTTTTCTTTTCAGAAGCATATCTTCAATGGAAGAATCTTCCGGCTCAAGACGGCTTTCCATTTTCAACGTTTCGTTGATGTCATTTCCGTTGAGGAGGGCAGAAGTTTGCTGCATTTCTGCTTCAATCTTCCGGCTCCAGCTTTCAGCATCTATTTCAGGATATTGTTCATTACTCTTGGAATATTGAGAAAGAGAAGCGGTATATGCTGTGATCAGGTGTGATGTTGCCACAAACTGGTGAACAACTTCCAGTTTTTTCTGCTGATTTTTAGGATCCGAAATCATTCTCTGAAAATTGTCAGAAAGGTTGGCCAAAGAAATGATCGCATTTTTTCGCTTTACCTTATAATCTTCAAGATCAAAATTTCCCTGTAAGAATTTGGAAATCACACTCTGAAAATAGATAAGGTTGTCTGCAGCAGACTTCTTCATCAGATCCAGGTTTTGGGTATGTTCCCAAACCGGCAGTACTATATAAGATACTGCAAAAGCAATGATTCCCGCAATCGCTGTATCAAATATTCTGTCTTTAAAAATGATATTGACTTTCCCTGGATTTAAAAAATTAAAACTCAGGAAAACATAAATTGTCATGAATAATACCGCCCAGAAATAACGTCCTTTCAGAAAACTGAAACACATAATCATGCTGATAAGAAGAATAGCAAATAAAACACCGTTAATATGTACAAAATGCAGAATGGCGTAAGCAATGCTGGCCCCTGCAATTGTGCCATAGAGACGGAGCAGGTTTCTCTGTTTCGTGATGGAGTAGGCTGGTTTTAAAATGGCTGTAATGGTAATTAATATCCAATACGTATGTCCCAGTCCCAGAACATCAAACATCGAGAAAATATACCCCAGCAGCAAAGCCGTTGTAATTCTTATTGCATGGCGGAAATGGGAAGAGGATAACGAAATATTATTTCTTAAAACCTTAGCATTGAGTTTGGGCTCATTAGGCATGAATTTTTTCAAGTCTAATCCTGTGGATAAACTTTTTGCCAGTTTTATATTCTGAGAAAATACTTTATAGATCTCGTTGATTTCTTTCGTAATTTCATAGATACGCATCAGGATCTGGCGCAGGATCATGAAATTTTCCAGATTATCAGGAGAAAGCTGCTTATTTCTGAGTTCGAAATAATTGTAATTAAGACTTTTTAATTCCTGTTCCAGATTTACCATCGGCTTTGCTCTGGTACCACTTTGAAGGGCAATTCCGATATTGGTGATCTCCTCTGCCAAAAGATTGAGATAATCATGGATATTAACAAGGATCATACTGTCCTCAAAACTTTGCTGAAGCTTCTGATAATCGCTTTCGGAAGTCATCAGCTTCTCATGAAGGTCCATGGAATTCAAAAACATCAGCATCAATAAACGACTGGTTGTTGTAGATTCATTGACAATAGTTCTTGTTTTAAAAACAGTTTCTCTGGTGTCTTCCTGTAAGTTTTTTATTGCAATTTGTTTTGCAATAACCTGAGTGGTCAGTTTATTAAAATCCGGATTTTTCTGATAATAATTAGCTTTAATCTTTAAAAACTCGGCCAGCTGAAGATAATTTTCCCCAATCATCTGGCTTGCCAGTTTATAGGGACGGATTGTCGTTACAATAAGGAATATAAGTAGGAACCATATACAGCCTGAAGCAAAGATCAGAAGACTTTTAAAAATATTACTTCCTGTAAGATGACCGTCAATAAAAATGGCGAGTACAACGAGTGACAGCGAACCTACTGCCGCCAATCTCTGACCGTAAACCCCGATCAGGGAGAAAAACATCCCAAATACGATGACTTCCAGAATTACCAATATTTTGATATTCATCACAAGACTTGCGATGAGCGCGACAAAAACAAAACAGAGGATTGCAAAAGTAAGGGCATTCCTTCTTCTGATGAAAGGCCCGGGCTGATCTGTAAGAGCTACAAAGCTGGTTCCTAGAGGGAAAAGAAAATATTCCTTCAAAAGCCCGAAGTGGGCGAGGACTAAACAAGGCAGAACAGTAGCTAATGTAATTCTGATAGCAGAATATACATACTGGCTGGTTACAAATTTTTTTAGCTCTGCCGAATAGTTCATACTACAAAAATAGCTATTGAATTTAAGAAAATCGCCATAAAAGAAAGACTTTTGTAAACTTAAATATTATATTTTTTTAATTGAGCTGTAGGACTATTTAAAAATAAATTGACAGAAGAAACATATGAATGATTCACAACTCATAATTGGTTATTTTTAACACAACAGCTAACAAATCTTGTTCCACGAATTCTTACCTTAGCTTATCTCAAGCTTAAATTATCATTTTATGAAGATCATCAGTAAAAATATATTAGCCATTTTGTTTTCTTTTATCATGTTAAGCTGTATTTCACAGAAGAAAAGCAGTTTTAAGGCAAAGAAAATTTATGAATCAAAAACTCTGATTATCACCCAGATTTCAGAAAACACATTTATTCATACTTCTTTTAAGCAGACCAATGATTTCGGGAATGTTCCCTGTAACGGATTGATTGTAAAAAACCATAATGAAACTATTGTTTTTGATACGCCCACTAATGATGAAAGTTCAGATGAGCTGATACAATGGATCAATGAAAAACTTCATGCGAAAATCAATGCAGTGATTCCCACTCATTTTCATGATGATAGTTTAGGAGGATTGCTGGCGTTTCATAAAAAGAATATTCCTTCTTATTCCTATGCTAAAACAATAGAACTAGCCAAAGAAAACAATTTCGTTGTCCCTGAAAACAGTTTTAATGATTCTGTGGTTCTGAAAGTGGGTGATAAGGGTGTTATTGCTAAGTATTTCGGAGAAGGTCATACAAGAGATAATGCTGTTGGATATTTCCCAAGTGAACATATTCTGTTTGGAGGTTGTTTGTTGAAAGAGCTTGAGGCGGGCAAAGGATATTTAGGAGATGCAAATGTCTCTGCGTGGTCAAATACCATTGAAAAAGTAAAAAAAGAATATCCCGACGTGAAAATTGTAGTTCCGGGACATGGAGATTATGGAGATGGGAGACTTCTTGAGTATACCATTACATTATTTAAAGGTCAATAGTGAATTTTTGCTTCGCAAAGTGAATGGTGAATTTTTATAGTATGTAAAAGAAATTGACAAGCGAAGCGGATTGACCCTTTCACAATTGATATAAAAAAGCCTCAATACAATGTATGAGGCTTTTTTATATAGCTGTAGCTTTTTTTAACGATCGTTGTTGGATGTTTCTTCTCCGATGTTCCAGGTAAGACCGAAACGAAGCGTGTTATCCAATGCGCTATTGATTTTAGACATGTTGATCAGGTAAGAAAGATCAAGTCCGAAAGAACGGTATCTTAAACCAACACCCGCTGTAGCAAACTGTCTTGCTCCCTGCTCTTCACTTTCATGGAAGTAACCTCCTCTTACAGAAAATGCATTGTCATAAGAATATTCTAAAGCACCACTGTACATGATACTGTTTTTATTTTTGAAAGATTTTCCAATACCAGCCATTGGCCCTACATTCGGGATTTGATAAATAGGCTGTCTTGTATTTGGATCAATTCCTGCATATTCAGATCCGGGAACCAAAAGTTTTGAACCTTCTACAGAAATTCCAACTCTGTTCATATCATCCAGGTACATGTCATACCCAACTCCTAATCTTGCCATTGTAGGAAGATAAGATCTTGACTCTTCATTTCCTGTATAATCCAGTTTCGGACCTACATTCTGAATAGCTAAACCTGCATTCACTTTACCATCATATCCTCCGATACTGGAGAATCTTGGTGAGGTATAGTATGCTGAAACGTCTACTGCGAAACTGTTTGCTGCTTTAAGTGTAGTGTCTGTGTTGAATCCTCCGGCTAAGTCTGAACGGATAAATCTACCGGTAACAGCACCAGAGAATGAATCAGAAAGCTTCAAAGCATAAGCAACGTCAATTGAGAATTCGTTTGGTTTTGATGTACCCATTGATGCAATTTCTGTACCTACCAACTGAGTCAGGTCTACCTGTCCCATGTTGAAATAATAGATACTTGCAGAGATTGTAGATCTCTCTTCCTGCCCCAAAAACTTATGGAACGAAGCATATAATAAGAATACATCATTGGTAAGTTTCCCCATGTAAGGCGTATAGTTAAGACCTACGGAAGAACTTGTTCTGCTGAAAGGATATTTAGCCGCATTCCAGAATTGTGAAAATGCATCCGGAGAGGTTACCACCCCTTGATCTCCCATACCTCCTGATCTCGCATCAGGCGCAATTCTTAGGAAAGGAGCTCCGGTAAGAACTGGGTTTACTTTACCTAAATCTTGCGAATAGCCTAAAAAACCAGCACTCAAACCAAATCCTAAAAGCAGTTTAGTAGTTAAATTCATATGTTGTCTTTTATATATTATCAGTTTTTTGTTAATATTATTGTCTATGTATTATTTAATTATTTCAAAAGTACCATTTTTTCTACAGCTGTAGCACTTCCTTTGCATTTTTCTTGATTTTGACTTTTTGCAAATATCTTAAAAATATACGTACCTTTTGCTACTGTTGACCCAAAATCATCTCTTCCGTCCCATTCTATTGCCTGACGAGGGGTTCTAAAGCCCTGTAGGAACGGTTCTGCGACTACCGGCTGCGATAAAGTTCTTACCAATCTTCCGGTTATAGTATAAATTTGTACGTTCACATCCAGAATATCATCACAATTGTGTTCAAACTGAATATAGGTTTTATTTGTAAATGGATTTGGCCAGTTTAGCGGACGGTTGATCGTCAGGTGTTGGTCAGATTCATCTTTAACTTCAAAATTTAACGTAGCAGATGTAGAATTATTGTTTATATCCCAAACTTTAAATGTCAGTTGGTGTTGTCCAATCGCTAAATTTCTGAAAGGATAGGTTACATTTCCTTTTTGGTAGTCAGCAAGACTTGGATTTAAACATCCGTTTCCTTCTCCTGCAGAGTAGAAATCATTTAAAACAACGGTATTGATAATCTGCCCGTCCAGGTACGTGGTAATATCGTGACCTACCCCTGAACCTGTAGAGTTGATTCCTGTGTCATCTGTAAGACAGGCAAGAAGCATTGGATTCTGGTTGGTAATTCCACCATCTGCAAAGTTGGTGTTATTCATATACAGTTTTACTTTTGGAGGCTGGCTGTCATTGATTCCATTAGGGTTGATATCACCTACTTGCACCGCCTGGTTGTTGAAAACATCCGTTGACTTGTTGTCTGCATAGGCTAAAATTCTTCCCTGTCCCACCGCATAGTTGATATCTTTAGGAACATAGAATTCTGCAGTGAATACTCCGTTTACAGCAGTTCCAGCAGCTTTTACAATAGCACTTCCTTCCTCTGTATAATCTAAAACCGGGGTTAAAACACCGGTATTATTTAATGTTTTCTTATTTAATCTCTTATCAAAAATATTGATGCTGACTTTCCCGTTGAAGGTATTGTTCAATGTTCCGTTCGGATTATTGATGTGTCCTTTTATTTTCACGAAATCCAATCCTCTGATCAGTCCCGGAACCGGAGTTTCAATATTGTCAATGGTAAGAAGTCTTTGAGGTCTGCTTAATTTCATAGCAGGGTCACCCAGGAAGTTTACCTTTAAATGGTTATTGTTTGGTCCCTTCTGTTTTTTAGCCAGTAAATGGGCATTTCCTAACGTATTGAAATCGTCATTCGTTAGTTTAAAAATATTCTGGGTAAATGTATTCGTGAAATCACGTCCGTAATCTACACCAATAGCACGGCTGGAAGTAATCATTGTTGATGCACCTCCCTGTTTCATTTTGATAAACTGTTCCCCTACAGAATTGGTTGCAGGCTCATCCCATAATGTAAATTCACAGGTGATGGTAGAAACAAACGGGAATCTGCTGTATACATTAGAGAAGTTATTGGCATTCTGAACCTCAGTAGTTGTTAATACTCTTTCCTGTGCCCAGCCATTGATTCCTCCATGTCCGAAATAAAACAGATATAAACTGTTTCCGATAGCATTGGAAATAGCCTGGTTTACCTGTGGATATCTTCGACCTCCAGAGGTACTCTGAGCGGTAAAGGTATCCATATATAACTTTTTAACATTATATTCTTTAAGTTCCGTCTGTCCCGGTTGTTCAAATATGCCGGCCAGAGAACTGTTCATTACATTATGAAACGGACCTCCTCCCTCATCATTATCATCCACTACAAAGTCAAGTCGCATACGCCAGTCTCCGAAAGGAGTTGACTGCCCCTGAAGTTTGTTGTAATAAGCCAATGTTTTATTGATCATATCTCCAGCTTCACTTGCGTTTGCAGCAGGAATTCTTCCTACAGGCAGATCCGGTAAATTGTTTTCAATTAACAATGTGGTCTGCGGTTTGGTCATTACAATATAATCATCCGTTACAAATGAGGATACGTAATCTGAAGACTGTTCACTCTGGTAGCTGGCAACAACGTTTGTATTATTGGGAACTCTGTTTTTATAATCAAATGAAGCATCCCCCAGGATAAATACGTATTGAAGTCTGCCAAGAGGAGTATTGAGTTTGCTGATGAAATCTCTTATAGCTGTAAGATCTTTACTTCCGCTGCCATATTCTTCATAGATTTTGTTAACGTCTACAATTTCTACATTATAATTATGAGCAGTCTGATGATAGTTGGCAATTCTCTGTGCCTGGCCCATCATTTCAGGAACCGTCAGAATCAGGTAATCTATATTTTGTAAGGCAGAAAGATTTTGATTGGAAATTCTTCCTACAAACTGTGGGCTGAAAGCCGCATCAGCACGGAATGCCACAAATTCATTATTGAAATTCTGATCAGCAGCTGTATAAGCAAAGTTGAAAGCGCCGGCTCCGGCTTTATTCACTCTTCGGTTGGCATTGGTAATATCCGTTACATCCCATACCTGTTCTATATTAGCAGCATTGGTAATGCTGAATCCGTAATCTGTATTACTTCCACTTACAATTGAATAATCCCTGAAGTTCATCTGTGAACCATTGAACGCAAGATTTTCTTTGTACTGAACTTCTGCATAATCAAAATAGAAAGTTCCGTTAGGGTTTTTAGAAATATCAGGATTCAAAACCATTGTAATCTGATTTCCGGTAAGATTGGTAAGCGTTCCGGAATACGTTACAGGGTAGAAGGTATACTGATAAGATGAAGTATCTGTAGGAATCGTTTGCAGTGGATGCGGATTTAAATTATTGATCTTAAAATCAATCGTATTCTGTTGCGAATTATAGGCTACCACCTGAGTTCTGTATCGTATAACATCACCAGCTTGTATGGGTGAGTTGGTAGAAAGTGTTATTGTTTTTTCATTGCTGAATGGAGTGTCTTCCACCCAGGTTCTTCCTACTTTCAACAAGTTTTTCTGATCCTTGTTGATCACCTGGTAATTGTCATATCTTGTAATCAGCTGGGCAGGAAGGGTTCCATCAACAGTTGGAACTCTCTTCCCTGAACCTTTGTCAAAGTTGATATAGTAATAAGAAAAATCTTCATATATATTTTTAACATTATTACTTCTTTCGCTGAACCGGGTATCTTTTCTTTTAAAACCATTTCCATTGGAAGTGTCGTAAAGATTATATCCATCGGGACCCTGAGCGTAGAAAAGAGCATAATCATTATCGTTCCATACCCCGTCATCTTCACCTACTACCTGAATGGCATTTTCCTGTAAAGCTCCATATCTTGCATCCTGATTATATTCAGGAAGCAGTACCCCTCCGTTTCCATAAATTCTGAAATTTTTAGGATTTACAGAGCCGGGATTGATTCCGTTATCTTTTAAAAACTGGGATGTGATTTTGAATACACCGGACTTGTCAACTTTTATTTTATAAAAGTTACCACTTGATAATGGGTTGCCGGTTGTTCCTATCTTATTAACAGTTCCTGTAGTATTGACAAATGAAGAGGCTTCTGAAACATTAAACGAAGATAATCTCTGAACACGGCCTTTTACATTTTTAAACAAAGCAACACTTATACTGGCATAGCTGTCTCCATCTAAATTATAATAAGAAACATCTGCTACATCATAATCAGGGAGTCTTCCTTTATCCAACTCAAATAAATCCTGAGTAGGAACGCTTTCCCAGACAAGATCTGAAATTTTAAGCTGCTTTTCTCCGATTTTTTGCTTGGTTACTATAAAAACATTATTTTGGCTGAAAGAAAAACCCTCATTTTTAAAATTAGGAAGATTTAATTTTGTGTCGCCAAAATCCTGAATTTTCGATCCATTCCATTCTATGGTGTTTCTTTGGGCGTAAAGTGTTGATGCAAAAGCGATTAAAGATAAAAGCGTAATTTTTCGTTTCATGTTTACTATTGAAATTGCTAAATTACAAAATAAATGAAAATTTTAGAATTAAATTGCGATACAATAAAATTAAATTGTTAACGTTTTTCAAAAAAATCAAATGTTTACTTGATTTATTGAATAATTTATTTTTTCTTTGTACTTTGAAAATATTTATATCGACTATGAAAAAACTAAAGTTGTTTTCATTAATAGCATTAAGTTCTACACTTGCATTAACCAGCTGTGGCGGATCAGGAACCAGCAAAGGTGGCGGTACCAAAAAATTTGTCAGTAAAACGGGTTGGAAACCAAACGAAAAACAAGGTTGGTTTTTTGCAGGAAAGCAACAAAAGCAGAAGGGGTGGCCTGGAATGGTATATGTAGAAGGTGGAACTTTTACAATGGGATTAGTGAAAGATGATGTTATGCACGATTGGAATAACACGCCTCGCAGGATGCAGGTAAGTTCATTCTTTATCGGAGAAACAGAAATTACTAACTACGAATACCGCGAATACCTGACATGGTTGAAGTATGTATTCCCACCAAGTGATCCTAGTTTTAAGGAAATCTATAACGGTGCATTACCGGATACCTTATTGTGGGACAACAAATTAGCAAGAAACGATTATAATGAAACGTATCTGCGTTCTCCGGAATTTGATTACTATCCGGTGGTAGGAGTTTCCTGGACTCAGGCAAACAGATACTGTGAATGGCTGACAGACAGAGCGAATGAAAAAGCTTTGATGCAGTCTGGTATTATTGCCAAAGATTTGTATATCAACGAATCCAACAACCAGGGAGGAACTGCATTCAACATGGATAAATTCAAATCGAATGATCCTGAAATGCAAGGATATATTAATGAAAAAAGAATGCAGCAAAAAACTGGTATGAAAACTACAAACCAGAGATTGCTTGCAGCTAACAGAGCTCCAAATTCTGCAATGGTACAGAAGTTCAGACTTCCTACCGAAGTTGAATGGGAATATGCAGCTCTTGGTATGGCAAAAACCAGAGAATATAACCAATACCTAGGAAAAAAACCTGAAATCGAAAGATTAAGAGGTACCAAAGGAAGAGACAGAGGAATGTTCCTTGAAAACTTCAAAATGGGTAAAGGTGACTATTCAGGAATCTCAGGATGGAAGAATGACGGTTCAGCACAGACTTCTGACGTAAGAAAGTATCCATCTAACGATCTTGGTGTATATGGTATGTTCGGGAACGTTTCAGAATGGACTGCGGATGTGTACAGACCAATCATTGATGAAGATTACAGTGATTTCAACTACTATAGAGGAAACATGCCTCAGGCTATCGTAAGAAACGGTGACGGAACTTATAAAATGATCGACGAAGGTACTATCAAATATGATACTTTGGCTGACGGTAGATTAGTTTACAAAGGACTTCCTGGACAATTCGAAAGACAAACTATCGCTGATTACAGAAACTACAGAGATGGTGACAGACAGTCTTCTTTAGAATATTACAGAGCTTCTGATTCTGCTGCCGGGTTCGATATGTACAATTCTCCTAAACAGAGCTTTGTTGTAGATGGAGCTGGTAGAGTGAAACTACAAAAAGATACCAAAGACAGAACTTCAGGAATTTCTAACGAGGTTAGAGTTGTAAAAGGTGGTTCTTGGCAGGATACAGCGTATTGGCTGGATCCGGGACAAAGAAGATATAAAAATCAAAACAGAGCTTATGGTTGGGTAGGATTCCGTGTTGCACAGGATGCCAGAACTAACGATAAGGGTAGAACTAGAAGATAATATTTATCAAAAAATACTTATAAAAAACCTTCCGAACTTTCGGAAGGTTTTTTTATTTTTGAACCATGAAATCGCTTTGGTTAAAAAGTCTAAAATACTCATATAGATTTGGCGATTGCATATGACCTCTTTTTAAAAAATATATATTTCCACATGAATATAGAACAGTTTTATCCTTTATTTCTGCAGGCTGCAAAAGTGACCATCGATAGCAGAAAAATAGCAGAGAATGATATTTTCTTTGCCTTTTCCGGTGAGAATTTCAATGCAGCTACATTAGCGGAAAAAGCCATAGATGATGGAGCTTTGGCCGTAATTGTTGAACTTCCGGAGTTTGAAAACAGAGATAAAAATATTTTCTATGTTCCATCTACCCTTGAATTTTTACAGCAATTGTCTCTTTATCATAGAAGTAAGCTTACCATTCCTTTTATTGGGCTTACAGGAAGTAATGGGAAGACGACGACTAAAGAATTGATTCATGCTGTACTCTCAGAAAAATATAATGTACAGTATACATTTGGAAATCTGAATAACCATATAGGAGTTCCTTTGACAATTCTTTCCATTAAACCGGAACATGAAATGGCTGTGATTGAAATGGGAGCTAATCATCAGAAAGAAATTGAATTCCTGTGTACCATCGCTCAACCCGATTTTGGGTATATTACCAATTTCGGAAAAGCCCATTTAGAAGGATTCGGAGGTTTTGAGGGGGTGATTAAAGGAAAGTCTGAGCTTTATGACTATCTTAAAAATGATAACAGAACTATTCTTGTTAATGAAAATGATCCTATTCAGGTAGAAAAAACTGAAAATTATTTACCTAAAATTACTTTTGGAAAAGAGACATCAGATTACAATTTTGAATCTTTTTCTGCAGAACATTTTGTAGGATTGACTTATCAGGGAGTAAAAGCAGTTTCAAAACTGACTGGAGAATATAATTTCACCAATCTTTGTGCAGCGGCAAGCCTGGGGCTTCATTTCGGAATCAGTTTTGAAAAAATAAAACATGCGCTGGAATTGTACACGCCAACCAATATGAGATCTCAGGTGGTGAAAAAAGAGGGTAGGACTTTGGTGTTGGACACCTATAATGCCAACCCGAGCTCTATGACCGCTTCTTTGAATAATTTCATCAGTTTTGAGGGCAGTAAAACCATTATTATTGGGGATATGCTGGAATTGGGTGATGAAAGTGAGAAAGAACATCAGAACATCTTAAAACTGGCTCAGGAACTTAACTTCAATGAAATTATTACCGTAGGAAAACATTTTAAAGAGGTTAATTCTTCAGATCTTGCTTTTGAAAATACAACAGTCCTGATAGAATATTTGAAACAAAATAAAATTCAGTCTGAAAATATATTGCTGAAAGGTTCCAGAGGAATTGCTTTGGAGAAGCTGATCGAATTTATTTAACAGAGTAAGGAAGCTGGAGGCTGGGAGAGGGAAGATCCTGAAGGCAAGTGAAGAGTATTCTCTTTTTTATTCAACTATATAAACTTCATTGTTAAATGATCTCCGAAAAAGTGGATTGCCGGATAGTAACTTCCAGCTTCACTCTTCCAGCTTCCAGACCTACTACTTATTTCTTCAAGTCCCAGAATTCCTGTACAATCAGTATAATATTTTTGAAGGTACTTGGGAAAACTTCATCCTCAATTTCTGCTGTTGTTTTCCAGGCCACTTCAGTAATACCTTCTTCTATTTGCGGCTTGGAAGTGTCTTCTCCGTCAAAGTTCATTTCAAACCAATGGGTACATTTTAAAATTTTCTCACCATTTCTTTCTACATAAATATGGTAAGTGGTATTGATGAATTTTAAGAGTTCAACATCACTAAGGCCGGTTTCTTCCTCTATTTCCCGTACTGCAGATTCTTCTCTGGATTCTCCTTTTTCCATTTTACCCTTCGGAAGATCCCATTTGCCGAGTCTTTTAATAAAAAGAATTTTCCCTTCAGGATTATTAACAAGGCCCCCAGCTGCTTCTATAATTCTGAAAAGCTTTTGAAATTCCTGCCATATTTCATCCAAATTCTCTCCATATACGTTAAGTTCCTGCACAGAAGTATTCTCCAGAAGATCCAAAGCGATCTCTAAAGTTGTATAATTTTCATACTCAAGCTTTTTTTCAAGAGCTTCCGGATGCTTAGATATCAATAATTTTTTTTCGTTGACAAAAACTTTATACATTTGTAATAGTTAAGAATTTAAATACAAAAATAAAAAATGAATTTAGAAGGACGAAAGATTATTGTCAATAAATCATCTAAAGAACTTACCGAGTTGTTAAAATCACCTGAAAACTATAAAGATTTTATGCCGGATGGTCTTCAAAAATTTGAAACAAGAGATAACGGATTTAAATTCGGATTACAGGGAATGCCGGAAATTGCGTTAAAAATAGACGAAGTAGATGATCAGAAAGCTGTTTTAAAATCTGCAAGTTCAAGCTTGGATTTCACATTAACAGCAACTTTAAACCCAATCAGTGATAATCAGACTGAAGTTCAGATGTTATTCGAGGGAAAATTCAATCCATTCATCAAAATGATGGTAGAAAAACCTTTACAGAACTTTATCAATACGCTTACCGATAAAATCGAAGCCTATAAATAACAAAAAAAACCTTCATTTTTGAAGGTTTTTTTATTTTAATATGAAAATTGTTATGCAATGACCCCTGAACAGTGGTCATAGGAACTTCCTGTAGCAGAAGACAGTACATTCACTTCATTATTTACTTTTAAAACACCCATAAAAGCGAAGATCAGGGCTTCCTTATAATCAATGATTTCTTTTTTAGGGATAATCACTTCAGCTTGTGTTTTTGATCTTATTTTTTCAATTAAAAATGAGTTGTAAGCACCTCCGCCGGTGATAAGAATATCCTTTATATTATTTTTATTGATAACATTGGCGATCTGCTGGGCGGTATGCTCTGTAAAAGTGGCCAGGGCATCTGGGATTTCAATATTTTTAAGAGCTGGAAATATATGTTTATTGCACCATTCGATTCCCAAAGATTTTGGGTGTGAATGCTGGTAGAAATCTAAAGCATTAAGATCGTTCAGTAAAGGTTCATTTATTTCTCCTTTTTGAGCAAGCGCTCCGTTTTCATCAAAACTTTTGTTGATTTGTTGTGCTAAATGATTCAATACAATATTAACCGGAGCTATATCAAAAGCGATTCTTTTTCCGTCTGAATGTAAAGATATGTTGGAAAACCCGCCAAGGTTTAAGCAGGCGTTATACTCCGAAAAAAGTAATTCATCACCTATAGGAACCAACGGAGCTCCGTTTCCATTCATCAGCACATCCTGGCTTCTGAAATCATAGATAACGGGTAATCCTGTTTCCAGTTTGATCGCTCTGCCGTCTCCTATCTGAAGGGTAAATTTTCGCTTAGGCTGATGGAAAATCGTATGACCGTGAGATGCAATCAGGCTGATGTTTTCGAGCTGATGCTTATGAATGAATTTTTTCACCTGCCGGCCAAGGTAAAAACCATATTCTGAATGCAGTTCCAGTAAATCTTCAGCAGAAAGATGAATAGAGTTTCGAAGTTTGTTTTCCCAATCCTCAGAATAGGGGATTGTCTCGGCTTTCAGGATCTGAAAGGTCCATTTGTCTTGTTTCTCAAATTCAGCAAGACAGATATCCAAACCGTCCAGACTTGTCCCGGACATCAGTCCAATAGCCAGAGCTTTCATTATTTTTTTGGATTATTTTTTATTCTCGGAAATTCTCTTTGAACTGAAATCTCCTGAGTTGTTATAGAAAGTATATTCTGAAAAGTCATCCTTTGCAGTCATTCCATTGGCGCCTACCAGCGTAGAGCCGTCTTCCATGGTAACATATACTGTATCTTTAGTATAGATTCTGTTCTTTCTTTGATCCCAATAAATACTCTGCATTGCAAATCTCTGTCCTTCATTGGTTTTTATCCTTACGTCACCTTTGGCTTCGTAGAATTTTTTATATTCAAAGATACGGGCGTATTTAGCTGTAATCCTTCCCGGAACTTTAGGTTTCTTTTTATCAAAAAACTCAATGTCAATTCCTTTTCTGGCTACTACATAAGGGCTGTCAATCAGCTCATACTTTTCAATGATGGGTGCTTTGGCTTTTAAAGTGATAAAGCCGGAGTCACGCTGTATAATATTGGCGTTGTTGATAATCTGTGAAGGGAAATTTTTGCTTTGGCTTCCATTTCTTTTGGTAAGATCCTCTTCACAGGATGTCAATATAAAAAATATAGCACAACTAAAAAGGCATGCTATATTTTTATATGATATTTTTTTTGAAAAATTCATTCTAGTTATAAAGAGTCTTTCGGAACCATTTATCAGCAAAATTAAAGCCGATTTTCAGGTTGACAAAATTCTGGTTGATCAGGTTGTTTTTAAGAGTTCCTCTTTTACCTACTTCCAGACCTATTTCCAGACCACTCATTCTTGTGATACTACTTGTTTTGAATGGAAGCATTACCCCGGCAGAAATACCGAATTTGTTGATGCTTGTTCCTTCCAGTTTAAGGTTTCCTCTCTCATAGAAAGCTCCATATCTGTAGATTACCCTTGAGAAGTAGTTTCTGAAGTTGTTATAGTTAGGAAGATACCATCCACCGGCAGAAACTCTGTACGTATCCTGAAAGTCGAAAGTTTTACCAAAATAAGAGATATCTTCTCCTTTTTTATAATCCACCTGTCCTGATAAGAACCAATGGTTTTCACTTCCATATCCAACCCCTACGGATGCTTGTAATGGAAGAAGGTTTTTAGATTTTGTTTCCTGCTGATCTATGATTGTCTCATATACCTTATTGGTTTCCTGAGCATCAGAGTATCTGTAAGTACTGTTGACGTATTCAGTAGTCATATTACTTGTGTTACCAAAAGTAGCAGTTGCTCCTACTGTGAATTTCTTATCAGTACGGGTATTTAAAGTCTGGTAGCTTGTACCAAGCGTAAAATTAAAGTTTCTGACTCTGTTTTTAGTTTGATAACCGTTAACATATTCACCAGCATAACTACCTGTAGCAGGGTTGTACGCACGGAATTCATTAAGGTCATTAAGGTCTCCAAAATAAAGGTTAGCTCTTGCCCCCACAGAAAGTTCCTGATTAATTTTATAAGAAACAGCAACCTGTGCAGCATTCAATGTTCCGCTGCCTTTAAAGTTATTTTTATACATTGGAGTTCCGTCTGCAGCTAATTGTTCATTTACGATATCGTAACTTTTAGAACTGTATGGCTGGTATGAAATCCCCATTTTCACTTTTGGAGATAGTGGAAATGCAAGAGAAATATTGGAAAGATACGTAGAATGCTTTGTAGATTTCATATCGTTATAGTTCGATTTGAAATAATTGTTTTCATTGGTAGCCTCCAGTCTGATACTCGTAAGTTCAAAATTGGCGTTGTTTGCCGGGTTGGCAAAATTGAAACTACTAGTGAAATCACTTATAAAAGCAGTTGATATACCTCCCATAGAAGTAGTCTCGATCGTATTATCATATTTCACATCTCCAATTCCATACGTTGCATAAGGCGAGTTGCTTAGACTCTGTGCATTTAGAAAATATCCAACTGATATGAATGATACTACAAAGATTTTTTTCATTCTTTATTTTTAAAACAATGCGCAAATATCTTAAATATTAATGAATTGTAAAAATTATATGTGGTTAAAGTTTGTTAAGGGCCTTTCTTTCAAAGAAAAATGCAAATTTTCATCAGTTAAAAGATCAGTTCTATTATATAAAAAAGGCTGTTCTATATTGAACAGCCTTAGTTTATAGGACTTATTATCTCTATTTATTATTTTACCTGAAGCACGGATCGGCTGTGGCTAAAACTTTCAAAGCTGAATTTCCCATGATATTTTCCCATTCCTGAAGTTCCTACACCCCCAAAAGGTAAATAATGCGAACCCACATGGATAATTGTACTGTTGATCTCCGCATCTCCGCTTGTGGTATGATGCAAAACGGTATCTGCAAATTCCTGGTTTTCTGTAAAAACATATAATGCCAGTGGTTTGGGGCGGCTGTTTATTTCTTCCAGAGCCTCATTAATATCACTATATGTCATGATAGGAAGAATAGGGCCGAAGATCTCCTGCTGCATTACCTGATCATTCCAGGTGATATTATCCATTAAAGTAGCTTCAAAATGACGGGTTTCCAGATCATAGTTGCCCCCATAGATCACTTTTTCAGGAGCTGCTTCCAAATAACCGGCTAGATGTTTAATTTGATTTTGGCTCACAATTTTCCCGATTTTCCCTAATGACTGACCTTCATAAGTAGTATTTAAATGCGCTTTAAACTTTTCAATAAATGCACCCTTTATAGATTCATGGATGTAAATATAGTCCGGAGCAACACACGTTTGCCCACAGTTAATCCACTTTCCGTAAGATATTCTTGCTACCGCCTTATCAAGATCTGCATCTTTGTGAACAATCGTTGGCGATTTTCCCCCAAGTTCCAATGCCAGAGGTATTAATTGCTCTGCGGCTGCTTTCATCACAATTTTTCCAACATTCGGACTTCCGGTAAAGAAAATATAATCAAAAGGAAGGCTTAATAATAGAGTATTCTCTTCAATAGCTCCCTGAATGACTGCTACATAAGATTCATCGAAAGACTCTTTTACAATATTTTCAAGAACCTGGGCAACATGAGGTGTATTTTCAGAAGGTTTTAGAATCGCTGTATTTCCGGCTACCAAAGCTCCGATGAGCGGACTGAATGTAAGCTGAACCGGATAGTTGAAAGGGCCAATAATATAGGTAACACCATAAGGTTCATACATTACTTTGCTTATCCCTTCAGCTCCTGATGGATGTGGCTTTGAAGGGACGGGAGTTGGTTTTGCCCATTCATCAATATTCTCCAGAAAATAATCCAGCTCACTAATGACAATTTGAATTTCCACATACTCTGCTTCCTTTCTGCTTTTTCCCAGATCAATAGACAGGGCTTCACAAAGATCATCCGTATGCTGCAAAAAGATTTCACGGAATTTTCTTAATTGCGCTTTTCTGAATTCAATATCTTTAGTCTTATTGGTTTTGAAAAAGGCTTTCTGCTGTTGAAATATACCTTTGATTTTTTGTTCCAGGTTTGTATCCATTGGTGTATGATTTTTACTAGTTGAAAATGATGTGAAACCGTAATGAATTTACGAAAAATTTCACTTCGTAAATTTATTGCTTAAAATTAAATTGTGTAAAATTTAATTTTAAGTTTTATTCTAATCTTATTATTGATATTTCCTATAATAGGATAGGAGTGATCTCTTTTGAAATTTGTAATCTATAGTTTTATACATTTTAAGCAGACTTAATTTTATAAATTGAGATAAGATTTTTTATCTTTGAAACATGAATTGGGAGAACATCGCCGGACAGACGAATCTGAAAAAACTTCTTAGAGAAAGCATTGCCGAAAACAGAGTGAGCCATGCCCAACTTTTTGTAGGAAAAGAGGGATACGGAACTTTACCTATGGTTTTAGCCTATGCAAAAGAGATTCTAAATCGTGAGAATGAACATGCTGCAGCGAAAGTAGAACATCTCAATCACCTGGATCTGCATTTCAGCTTTCCTGTTTTTACGGATAATAGAAATTCTTTAAGTAAGAATAAATTTGATGAATTCAGAGAAATGATCATGGCTTCTCCTTATGCAAGCTATGATGACTGGACTGCTTTTTTAGAGTCGGAAAATAAGCAGCTGTTTATTTCCGCAGATGAAATTGATGACCAGAACCAGAAGTTTTCTTTGAAAAGTTTTGAAGGAGGAACTAAAATCCTTATCGTCTGGAGAGCTGATAAAATGAATATTGCCGCTTCCAACAAGTTTTTGAAATTTTTAGAAGAACCACCGGCTAAAACAATCATCCTTCTTACTGCGGAAAGTACCAATGATATTCTTCCTACCATCCTTTCCAGAACGCAGATTGTAGAAATCCCGAGAATACATGATGAAGATATTGAAAACCATCTCAAAAAGAACTTTTCTGTTTCAGAAGAAAAAGTGAAAGAGATTGTTCATGAAGCGCAGGGAGATCTTAATGATGCTGTAAAACTTTTGAATTCCGGAGAGAAAACCAATGAATTTGAAAAGCTCTTTGTACAGTGGGTGAGAGATGCCTTTATGGTGAAAAAAAAACCTGAGTATCTGAGAAGTATCATTCTTTGGGCAAGAGAAATAGCAGGATGGAACAGGGAAAAGCAGAAAAATTTCCTGAACTACTGTTCTGAAATCTTCAGACTGGCATTACTTCAGAATTATCAGTCCGAAAATCTGGTGTATAAAAAGATTAATGCGAACGGCTTTAACTGGGCAGGATTTTCAAAGTTTATCAGTGGAGCCAATATTGAGAGCATCTTAGATGAAATCAATACAGCTGATCTGCACCTTACCCGAAACGGAAATCCTAAAATTGTGTGGACCGATCTGGGTATAAAACTATCCAGATATATTCATAAAAGCACATAAATAAAACTCCGGTAGCAGCCGGAGTTTTTTGTTTCTGTTTTTCCTTTTTTTAATACATTTTACATTAACATTATGTTAAAGATTCACATTTTGCAGTGAAATTTCTCTAAATACTCCATTATTATTAAGCTTTCTGAAGTTGTTTTTGTCTGAAAACAGGCTTTCCGGCAGTTTCAGTGCCCATTATAGAAAACGTCTTTTCTTTACAATAAATTAAATCTATATTAAAAAATCAATCAATCGTTTGATTTGTGTTAAAACTTGTGTACATTTGCGCCCTGAAAAATGAACACTAACATGATTTCAAAAGAAGAAAATATATTATTCGCAGCCGAGAAGCTTTTTGCAGAAAAGGGATTCGAAGGAACTTCCACCCGTGAAATTGCAAAGGATGCTAATGTAAATATTTCTATGATTTCGTATTATTTTGGCTCTAAGGAAAAACTTTATGAGAAATTAGTAGAATACAGAATGAATGAAGGTCAGTTTTTTTCAAAAGACCTTTTGGGAAGAACCGATATCAACGAGTGGCAGAAGATTGAAAAAGTAATCGATCAGTTTTCTAACAAGATCCGTACTCAAAAATGCTTTTACAGGATTATGCAGAGAGAACAGCTGTATAGTAAGAATCCTCAGATTATAGAATTTTTGAAACAAACTAAAATGGGATTCCTTTCTATGTATTCACAAATATTGGAAAGCGGTCTTAAAAATGGAATTTTCACCAAAAATCCACCTATTTATCTCCTTCATTCCACTATAAGCGGAACCTTATTTTATGCATTCAATGCAAAAGAAATGTATAAAGAGTTTCTGAATGAAACAGAGGATGAGGAAACTTTTGATGCAAAATACTATACAGAACTTAATAAACATATTAAATACTTACTAAAAGACCTTTTAGGTTATGAAGAGAATAAATAACTCAGTGATTGCATTATCACTATTCGTAGGAATAGCAAATGCAAATGCTCAGGAGAAAAAAACACTTTCTCTTGACGAAGCTGTACAGTTGGGAATCCAGAACAGCAAGAATCTCAAGATCGATGCAGCCAAGATCGAAGAGGCTACAGCTGATCTTTTGGAAGCTAAAAACAGACAGTTACCGGAATTGAAAGTATCAGGCAGCTATATGTATCTTCCGATAAAACCGAATGTAGATATCAAACTTCCGGGTGTTTCAGGAGCAGGAGGTCCCGAAGTACATCAAGTACTTTACGGTTCAGCTAATCTTAGTGTTCCAATTTACAGCGGAGGAAGAATCAAGTATGGTATTCAGTCAGCGAAATATTTGGTAGAAGCTTCAAAATTAAGCACTGAGAACGACAAAATTGCGATTGCTTATAATGTTGCCCAGGCTTACAACAACTTATTTAAAGCCAATCAGTCTATTAAAGTTTTTGAAGAAAACCTTGCTGCTTCTCAAAAAAGAGATGAAACTTTCCTTAAAATGGAAAACAATGGTTTGATTGCGAGAAATGACAGATTAAAAGCAAACCTTCAGACTTCAAATATTGAACTTCAGCTATTGGAAGCTAAGAACAACTATAATATTGCCAACATCAATATGGATTTGTTGTTAGGAATTCCTGAAACTACAGAGTTAGTAGTAGATGAAAACTATATTGAAGAAGGTTCAGATGTGAAACCTGTTGATTTTTATGTAACTGAAGCCAGAGAAAACCGTAAGGACTTACAGGCTTTGGCACAACAGAGAAAAGCGGCAGAGTTGGGATCAAAAGCGGCAAAAGCTGAAAATCTTCCTTCTATTGCATTTACCGGAGGCTATGTAGCCGCAGATATTCCTAAGTTTCTTACTGTATACAATGCTATCAATGTAGGAATCGGGGTTTCTTATAACTTATCCAACTTATGGAAAGAAAATTCTTCATTAAGACAGTCGCAGGCGAGAGAAAAACAACTTGCCGCTACAGATGAGCTATTGAATGATAACATTAAGCTTGATGTCAACAGAGAGTATCAGAATACAGACTATTCAAAAAAGAGAATTGTTGTTTTCGAAAAATCTGCTGAGCAGGCAAATGAAAATTACAGAATTACAAAAAATAAATACGACAACGGTCTTGCAACCATGACAGAATTACTGGATGCAGATGCGGCTCAGATTGCAGCCAACGTTGGAGTGATCAATGCTAAAGCAGATGCTGCCTTAGCATACAGAAAACTATTACAGACAACAGGAACTTTAACAATTAAATAATCAGATCGAAACCAAAATGGAAAATAATAATACACAGGCAGCTGAACCTAAAAAGAAAAAAAGTTTAGTTTTTCCTATCATTTTAGCGGCAGTAGTAATCGGAGGAGGATTCTATGGTTACAGAGCCTTTACTTACGGACAGTATCATGAAGAAACTGACGATGCTCAGATTGCTTCCAATATGTCACCGGTAATTTCTAAAATCTCAGGATATGTAGCTCAGGTAAAAGTAAAAGACAACCAGTTTGTAAAGAAAGGAGATACGTTGGTGATTTTGGATAACAGAGATCAGAAAATGGCTCTTGAACAGGCTCAGGCAGCATTATCTACTGCTAAAAGCAATATTTCAAATGCAGAAGCTACTACAACAGCTACTTCTAAAAATATAGGTTCTTCAGAAGCGGCAGTAGTAACTGCTAATGCTCAGATAGAAGCGGCAAAAGTAAACGTTTGGAAAACTTCTCAGGATTTGAAGAGATATGCTAATCTTGTAAAAGATCATTCTATTACAGAACAGCAATATGAGCAGGCTTTAGCTGCAAAACAATCTGCAGACAGACAGTTACAGGTTTTAGTTGATCAGAGAAATCAAATTGCTCAGCAAACCCATATTGCTTCTTCTCAGACAGCCGCAAGTTCACAACAAATCAGTGTTGCCGGATCTGTTGCTAAGCAAAGAGAAGTAGATGTAGAAAATGCAAAATTGAATTTATCATATACCGTAATTCTTGCTCCTGAAGACGGACATGTAGGAAAAGTGTCTACACAGGCAGGTCAGTATCTGCAGGCAGGATCACAGTTGTTTGCTTTGGTTAAAAACGATCAGAAATGGGTTGTAGCCAACTTTAAAGAAACACAGGTAGATAAAATGGTAGAAGGACAGAAGGTGAAAATCGAGATTGATGCTTTCCCTGATCAAGAGTTTGAAGGAGTGGTAAGTTCATTCTCTCCGGCTACAGGAGCTACTTTCTCTATTCTTCCTCCGGATAATGCGAGTGGTAACTTCGTAAAAGTAGTTCAGAGACTTCCTATAAAAATCGATTTTGTAAATCTTGACAAGAATATTGCAAAAAGATTGAGAACAGGAATGAACGTGAAAGCAGAAGTTGCTTTGAAATAACATTTAAAATTGTTAAAAGTCAATGGACTTCGTTGTCAATAGTGAATCAGTTTTTGTAGTCAATTTAAAATAGACTGCTTTTATAATTCAGGATTCACTTGTGAAACAAAATTCGCCATTGATTTTTTACATCATAAAAACTTATGCAAGATTCATTAGTAGAATATGGAGCGCGTAGAGTGATCATTACGATTACTGCTATCCTTTGTGCCCTTCTTGAAATTGTAGACTCCACGATTGTCAATGTTGCCTTGAATGAAATGAAGGGGAATCTTGGATCTACACTTTCTGAAGTGGGATGGGTAATTACGGCTTATGCCATTGGTAACGTAATTATAGTACCAATGACGAGCTGGCTTTCCCAGCAGTTTGGACGTAGGAATTACTTTGCGGCATCCATCATTATATTTACCATATTTTCATTTTTATGTGGAAATGCGACCAATATCTGGGAACTCGTGTTCTTCAGATTGATGCAGGGAATCGGTGGGGGAGCCTTATTGGTAACTTCACAGACGATTATTACGGAATCTTATCCGATTGAAAAAAGAAGTATGGCCCAGGCTATTTATGGTCTGGGAGTAATCATTGGTCCTACATTAGGTCCGCCTCTTGGAGGATATATCGTTGACAACTTCAGCTGGCCATATATTTTCTATATTAATATTCCTATTGGAATTGCCGCAACCTTGATGACGCTGCAGTTTGTAAGAAGTCCGAAATATGCCGAAAAACGTAAGGTCTCGGATGTAGACTGGATTGGAATTGGTTTACTGGCGGTAACGGTAGGTTCATTACAGTTCATTCTGGAAAGAGGACATGAAGAAGACTGGTTTGAAAGCGGAATGATCGTAGCCTTCACAGCAGCAGCAATTTTAGGATTTATATTATTCCTCTGGAGGGAACTTACCTTTAAATATCCAATTGTTGAGCTCAGGGTGCTTAAAAACAGCAATTTAAGAATCGGAACCATGATGTCATTCGTGCTTGGATTTGGGCTTTATGGTTCCACATTCATCGTTCCACTGTATACCCAGAGTATTTTAGGGTGGACGGCACTTCAGTCAGGAGCTTTGATGATTCCTGCAGCTTTAACGACGGCCTTCATGATGCCAATCATTGGTAGATTGCTGGCGAAAGGAGCAAAACAGCAGATCCTGGTTTCTTTAGGATTGTTCATCTTCTTTGTCTATAGTTTCTGGGGATATAAAATTCTGACACCGGACACCAGTAAAGATGCCTTTTTCTGGATGCTGATTGTAAGAGGAGCAGGATTAGGACTACTGTTTATTCCAATCACCTCTTTGTCCTTAAGTACATTGAAAGGGCAGGAGATTGGTCAGGGAGCAGCCTTTACCGGGATGATGAGACAGCTAGGAGGATCTTTCGGGATTGCAGCAATTACAACTTTTATTGCCAATGCAGGCCAGAAGTACAGGAATAACCTGATTTCCCACCTTGACGAAAACAGTTTTGAGGTCCAGCAAAGACTCGCAGCATTGAAGGCAAGTTTTGTAGCGAAAGGAATGACCCCGGACGCCGCGATGAATGCGGCTTATAAAATGCTCGACATGTCAGTAACCAAGCAGGCAACGGTATTGTCTTACATGGATATATTTCTTTACCTCGGAATTGTATTCCTGATATGTATTCCGTTTATCTTACTCGTAAAAGAAAGAAAGAGCAAAGAAAAAATAGATTTGAGTGAAGCCATGCACTAAATTTTAATTAAAAACCTTCGATATTTTCGAAGGTTTTTTTTGTTCATTTCTGTCATAAAAAAATATCAGACAATAACTTTTAGTTTTAATTCTGTTAAATAAAAAATAATATCACTTATTGGAGAGTTTAATTATTTTTTCTAGCTTTACAAGAACAAATGAAAAAATATGAATAGATTCCCTAATCCCTCAAACACTCTTCAAAAAGGTGTTTTCCCAATAAAGTACCGGATTTTTATCTGAATATCAGTTTTATATCAATTGATTGAGTACTATCATCCACTTTGTTTTTATATTCAATAAAGATAATATCCTTATTTCTGAAAGCTTTATTAAATATTGTCTTTCGTTTTAATAATTAACTAAACCATGATCTCAACATACTTACAAAATATTAAATATGAATCAAATACAACTGCCGGAAACCTATCTGGCATTATCAGACTTCAGAAAGCATGATGTCTATCTTCCTGAAATGAATCAGGCTCAGATTATTTCAGATTTTTTTCCCGGAACCTTTACAGAACTTACCCAGCGCCTGTCTGATATTACAGGAGCTTTTTATGGTGGAATGCTTAAGCAGATTGGCAGACTTTATGGAGCCGAAGCTATTGAACAGCTTTCCAGTACCTTCATGTATGATCTCGGATCCAGAATGACACTGAGAAATCTTGAAACAAAACCTAATCTGCAGCCCGGTATTCCGGCCGCAGCCAAAATACTGATAGGAGCAATTTTTACATCCAGTCCCGAATATAATTTTGAATTTAAAGAATTAAATGACCACCAATGTGAACTGCTGATCAAAGGAGTAGACCGTTACCATAAAATAACGCAGAGCCTGCAAATCGCCGGCCTGTTGAAATGGCCGGTCATAAAACCATTTTTACAGTGAGTTTGCGATACCCTGGGGCTGGATGTTTTACTTGAAATAAAAGTGCTGAAACTTGACCCGGACAGTTCATGCAGTTATCATATAATGGTCTCAGAGAAATAAGATTCTTCAAAAGCATTTTGAAGATTTCGCAGATCTTATTGTAATCAATTTTATCTCAAAATATTAATAAAAGCGGACGAAAGTCCGCTTTTACCATTATAAATTAAGGATCGGCTTTAGCGAGAACATAAAACCCGCACCCCGAATCTTGAAATTTAATCTACTTCATCCTCTCTATCCACTCAATTCCGCTCACATCAATCAGTTTCAGCGCATGAATTTCACTTTTCTGAAGAATATCATCAATATCCAAAGTTACATCAGCCTTTGCTCCCAAGGGAATTACCAAGCTGTGCTTTCCGGGTTTTACTTTGGTGACATAATGATTCTGTATATTTTCTTTAGACAATTCAGAAAGTTCTTGATGATCCAGTGCTTTTAAAATATTTCCATTTTTGTCCAGAATATGGATGCCTATCAGGAAAGAGCCATAAACGTCGGCCCCTTCCGTCCTGTACACTTCAAATTTTAAATCCGAATTAGTATGGGAAATATTTGAAATTTCCAGTTTCGGTTTTACCGATTTATTATGCAGGGCTCCCCATACACCTCCATGGAAATACTGATTGGTAAAAAGAGTCAGCCCGAATATGATAAGCGAACCTGCCAGTACAAGAACTTTTGGTTGTGAGACAGGAAAATTTCCTGAGCCAAGCCACTGAAACCACCTTTTTTGAGTGAAGATTTTGTTATTCTTCATGAAATAGTAATCCAGTGAATAAGGACCGCTTCCGGTAAGAAACAGAACAAATCCGCCAGCAACTCCTAAAACTCCTATCTGCCATTCATCAAGACAGGTTGTTCCCAGCCAGCCGGAACCCAATAGAATCCCAAGGGCAAGACTGAAGATGCCGATGCTCATCAGCCGTGTAAATAACCCGAGAATAATGAATAATCCCACAATAGCTTCAATAATAGTGAAAATCATCATGGATCGCTGTAAGGCATCAGGATGGGTGACCAGATATTCAATAATAGGTTTTATACCGAGTGCATTCGGTAAAAAGTGATTGAATTTTTCCCCGATATATCCCTGTTCATCAGGAATAAGCTTGTTTTCAAGGATAAGTCTGCGCCAGAAGGCTGAAAAGTAAGTCCATCCGATCACCATGCGGAGGGATAAAGCATATAATCCGGCCATGTCCGAAGACTGGCTGTTTAGAGTATGTTTCATTGAAATTAATATTGTATTGTAAAAAACTGATTTTTAATTAGGTTAAAAAAGTTTAAACCAGATTAAGCTTCAGTCTTTTAAACAGAATATATTTCGGCGGGCTGTTTCCTGTAGAATGCCCTGAGTATTCATTGAAAAAAATCTTCTCTTCAGCAGAAACCTCTGCAGAAGAATAAAAATTGGAAAAAGAATCTTTGTATTGGCCCTGAATGTTGGCTTTTGATACTGAAACTCCTGCTGAAGCGGATGCAGCGTCACAACTGGAAGAAAGAGATGAAGTTATCTTTACCTTATTCAGCCCGCTGATATACTGAATATCAAAAATATCAAGAACATTTCTTTTTACAGAACACGGTGATAATGAAAACACCAATACAAGCATCGTAATGACAGCTTTATAGGTTTTCATATGGAGTCCTGAATGGGGCATGGTTACAAAACTACACATTATTTCAATGTAAGCTTCATAAATTGCAAAAAATCCTCCTGCTGGTCTACAAATAAATAATGGGAACAGTTGTCGATAAGTCTGAAATTTTTCACCCCAACGATATTTTTAAGATCATTCAGCTGTTTTTCTGAAAATATTCCGTCATCCTTGCCATACACTGCAAAAATGGGAATTCCTTTTTTTCGGATGTCTTTTAGAACGGGAGTATTATCCAGATTGTTCAGAGTTTCATTTTTATAGAATTTAAGGGGTGAATCAGGATTTCTTATATTGTTTTTATAAAACTCACCTGCCTTGTATTCGTTTCTCAGCATTTCACTTTTGGGAGTAGGATTGGGCATATCGAAGAAACTCAGCTTACCGGCCATTTCATAACATCTTTTTCTATAGGCCGCAGAATTTTTATTCAGATTTTCTATTTCCGAAATCTCTTTGAGCTGTACAGAATCATTTTTAAAATGTTCTTTTGCCTGTTTTAAAATATGATCATAAGTTTCCTGCTGGGTAAATAAAGCTCCGGCAAGAGTCAGAGAATTTACTTTTTCAGGAAATTGTGAAGTGAATAGAGTCCCGATAATTCCACCGAAACTGTGAGCAAGAATATTTGCTTTTTTAATATGATAAGCTGTGTAAATTCCTTTTAAATCTTCAAAACTTTCTTTAAAAGTCATAGTGGCATTTTCATCTTTTGAACGGCCTTCACCGCGTCTGTCATAGACAATGACATAAAATCCTTTATCAGCAAGTTTTTGAGCTGTAGTTCCTTCAAATAAAGTGGCATTTCCGCTCGGTCCTCCATGAATAAAAATAACAGGAATGTTTTTTGGATTTCCATAGGCTTTAGAATATAGATTCTGTGCATTTAAAAAAATAGAACATACAATAAAGATAATAGAAAACAGTGATTTCATGATAGCGTTTTAGGATCCTCTAAACTACTGAATATTCTGTGAGCAGGATAAAATAAATGGAATTATCATTAAATTTAAAAAATAAAAATCACTACTGACGGACAGTTGTCACAAATCTGATTTATTTTTACAACATTATTTAGAATTTAAACAGAATATTGTAATGAGTTATTGTTTAGCAATAGAAGGTATGCAGCCCGAAAGCAGAAAAGAACTGCACAAAAATTATCATGACCACTATTATGGATTTCCAATTCATGATGATAATGAATTGTTTGGAAGGCTGATTCTGGAAATCAATCAGGCAGGCTTAAGCTGGGAAACCGTTCTGAAAAAAGAAGACAGTTTCAGAAAAGCCTATGATCATTTTAATATTCAGAAAATAGCAGCGTATACAGAAGAAGACCGCGAAAGACTGTTGAATGATCCGGGAATTATCAGAAATAAATTAAAGGTAAATGCTGCGATTGAAAATGCCAGAACGATTTTAGAGCTTCAGAAAGAATTCGGGTCATTTGAAAAATGGCTGGAACATCATCATCCTAAAACATTGCAGGAATGGATGAAGTTATTCAAAAAAACATTCAAATTCACAGGTGGAGAGATTGTCAACGAATTTCTCATGAGTACTGGATATCTGAAAGGAGCCCATCATGAAACCTGTCCGATACATTCAAAGGTTTTGGCTCAAAAACCTTTGTGGAAGAGAAGTTTGGATCAATAATAGACATAGATTCCTACGGAATGACAAATAGAAGTATTTAACTTTAAACACACACCTTGTCATTCTGTAGGAATCTCAATCATTCTTTGTAGCTTCATTCACTACTTTTTTATGTTCATTTCCCCATTTTTCAAACTCGAGGATAATGGGTTTCAGCTTGTACCCGATTTCTGTAATCTCATATTCTACCCTTGGAGGAACTTCGGCAAATACTGTTCTGGTAATGATTTTGTCCTCTTCCAGCCTGCGAAGCTGAAGAGTAAGCATACGCTCTGTAATATTCTGAAGCTTTTTTCTCAGTTCTCCGAATCTCATTTTTCCATTGATCAGATAACAGCAGATAGCCAATGCCCATTGTCCCCCGATAATGTTGGAAGCATAGATTTCCGGACATTCATCAGCAAGCGCTTTTTTATTGGCAAAATTCGTTGAAGTTTCCTTTATTTTAGTCATTACTTACATTTTTTATAGTACCATACAATGGGTGGCTAATGTACAAAATGTAAGTTACGTATCGTAATTTTGTAATAGAAATTTAAACATAATGAAGACTTTAGTAATTGTTACCCATCCTGATATTGAAAAATCTGTGATCAATAAAAAATGGACTGACGAATTAAAAAAATATCCTGAAAAATATACGGTTCATCAATTATACGAAGCTTATCCTGATGGCAAAATCGATGTAACTCAGGAGCAGAAGTTGATGGAGTCTTATGACAAAATTGTATTTCAGTTTCCTTTTTACTGGTTCAGCAGCCCGCCGCTTTTAAAGCAATGGTTGGATGAGGTGGTTTTATATGGTTGGGCGTATGGAAGCAACAGTGGTTTCAAGCTTGCAGGAAAGAAAATGTCACTGGCCGTTACTGCTGGAATTGATGAAGAAGGATACAGTACATCCGGAGAGTATAAATATACCATGAAGGAGCTTTTCAGGCCTTATGAACTGACGTTTGATTATATAAAAGCAGATTATAAAGAACCTTTTGTTTATTACGGCATTGAAAGAGATTCTTCCGATGAATGGATCAACAGAAGTGTTCCGATGTATCTGGAGTTTTTGGATGCTTTATAACAGAGTAAAAGTAAAGTTGGACTTTAATTAAATGAGTTCAACTTACTTTTCTATGTATTCAAAAGGTTCTACATTCCAGTTCTGAATATATTTCTTTATTGTATTGCTATCAATATTAAAAGGGACATCTTGATATTTCCAGCCTTTTGCGGGAATTTTTAAATCTATAAGATAATTCTCAATAGAATAAATGTCAAGAACTTTTGCATTTTTAGGTTTGATAGAATCAAAAATGATGAGAAATTTATCTCCTTTTTTGTAAGAACAATTTGTTGTTTTATAATATATTTTATTACTAACCTGATAGCTATAATCTGTTCCTACACCATTGTTATTCTTTGGATGCCAATCCGTAATAGCCTCTCCAATTGTATATTTAGGACTTTTGAGCATTTTTTTTACCCATAAATTCTCGTCTACCATGCAGAATATGATCAATCCTAAAGTGAGTACCAAAAGAATAATATGAAATTTTCCAGAGATAAATTTTTTCATGTTCAACTCATATATTTTTCATTGAACTTTTGCAGATCTACTGCCTGTTCCTGAAAATATTCTTTAAATTTATCTGAAAGATTTTTTTCTTTAAACTTTACTATAGTATACCCGCTATCAAAAGCAATAATCTCTAAAATACTTTCCTGAATTAAAAAATGATTAGATTCCCAAACGATGGAATCTTCAGCAGATAATTTAGAGATTAATGAAGCATCTGGTTCAATACTGTTTGAAACAGCCGATATTATTCCCCAAATCATCTGAGTATTGCTTTGACAGAGCTTTTCAAATTCCGGATTATCCAAAACAAAAAAATCTTCATCAAAATTAATAGGAAGTGGTTGTTCAGATATAAAATCCAGATCAGTTAAGATCCAGTGATAAATAGTCAGATCATCCCATATAGGCTTTAAAACTTCCTGAAGATTGGTATGGAATTTTACTTTCTTTGTACTTCTGATAATCCAGTTCATCTATTCTCTATTTAAAATCCTGTTGATTCTTTTCTCTGCTTCTTCCTTTGTAATTCCATTATAGAAATCATGTACAAAAGGATGTTCATAGCTTTGGTGAGGATAAACAAATGGCCTGCCGATAGAATTATTTACCACAACTGTTGTAGGAACACTTTCCTCAAACTCATAATCCGGAAGATAGGTAGAAAGCCATCCAAAATATTCAGCTTCAAATTTCTTATTATCGTAATTCTCAACATATTCATTATAGCTCTTCTCACTCAATGAAACCCATATTCCGTAATCCAGATCTCTGCAGTCATCCGCGACTTCCTGTACAAGAACTGTGCGGATAAATCGGTGCGTATTTTCTGAGTCTTCAACAACACACAGGTCTGAACTGAGTTCAGCATTCTTTAATTCTTCTTCGGATAAGCAGGAATAAAAATAAGGGTATGAATAGGCTATTGCCGGCCAGTCTTCTTTTTCTTCCCCGCAGCATTGGCAGATGTATTTCATGATTAAATTTGCTTTTCGGCTAAAATACCTAAAAATCCTTATCCCACCGTCGGCGTATCCTCTTCTTTCAGTATTTTCTTCTCTTTCATGGTGAGCATCATGCGTTCATATTTATACTTTTCCCAATCAAATGTGTTAAGAAAATCAAGGGCTGCCTGGAAACCTCTGTTGAAAAGTTCTTCCTTTTCCTCTTTTTTCATAAAGAAATTCAGCCAGCTGCTGGTACCGCAGTTCACACTCTGTATACTGTATAAACGGTAAAAAGTATGTTTGGTAAGGAAAGTTTTGTCATTAAAACCTTTCAACGTACTGATGATATTTCCGGCATAGCTGAAGGGTGTTTTCATGATTTCTGCACTGGTTTTCCCTCTTTGCGAAAGAATAGCAGAATCACTAGTCAGCTGTACTCCGAAAAGAGGCATTCTTGGATAAAAAACTTCATCGGCATGAAACAGGTCAATAGGAAAGTTGGAAATACTGCCTCCATCAATGAAAACCCCGGCAGGGTTGATATCTTCCGGTTTGGTATTCATCCAATATCTCCAGGCGTATTTTACAGAGCTGTCATCTTTATTGATCTGTTTCTGAAAAGGTTCAAAGAAAAAAGGAACAGCCATAGATGCTCTTACAAATTCCGCTGGGCTGATGTGCTTCAGTTCCTCTTCGGACCAATAGAGATTGGCCATTGTAGGAAGTTCCACTTTAATTTTAGCATTGATATCGGTGGTAATGACCACATATTCAGATTTGAGAAGGTAAAACGGATTGTTTTTATAATAATCATTATTGAGGGCACTTTCATAGAAAATTCGATATCGGGTCTGATCAATATGTTCCTTATTTTTTATTTTAATCTTTTCGATATTCTGCAGAGTCATTGTATAATATTCCTGACCGTTTCCATACCGGTAGTTGAGGTTAAGATCCCGTTCTTTCTGAATAAATTTTTCGTTGAGGTGGGCCACCGTTTTGATTCCAAATTGATCCAGAGCATTTTGCATGGTATTCTGAAAAACATTTCCGGGGTTGAGGCCGCTGTTCTCTTTTCTAAAATTATTATACAGTTTTTGAATGCAGAAAAAGAGAATGACAGCCGGAATCAGAGGAATCAAAAACATCAGTTTGGCATTCAGTATAGTAGCTGAAGAAACCAAAAAAGGAATACTGATCAGGATAATGAACAGGATCGCAGCAATAATGGCATTGATCTTAAAAAAATCCTTATTGTTAAGCATTGCATGCAGCGTCGTTTTTACATAAGTTTTTCCATCCATAAAATCGGAAAAATCCCAGCTGAAAAGGATATCTTTAATAAGCTCACTTTTGGGCTCTTCTTTGGTTTTACAGGCCGCAATGAGCATCGTATTAATGGCTCCGGCACTCGTTCCGGCTACTTTCAGAAAACGGATACCAAATATTTCCAGCCCGTAAAGATAGCCTACCAGTGCACTTCCCCAGACACCACCACCTTCCTGCACAAACTCTATATACTGATTCCCAGACTGATCCAGGAGATCAGAGAATTCTTTGGCAGATATATTCTCATGCAAAGCAGCCAGTTTATCTTTGGAGGCCTGCGAAAGAGAAGAATCTTCCATGATTTTGTTGAGGTTTTCCGAGGTCATGGTATTTTGTCTTGATGGTGTTTGGGTTAAAGGCAAAAAGCAATCAACCGGTTTATATTTTTATCGAAGATAAAATCTTTGCGTCTTTGTGCTTATATAAAAATTAATCACCATTGTTTACGTCTTACATAAATAAACGTACTGATCATGACCGTAGCCATAGCTCCCAGCGTTATAAAATATCCGTATTTATGATGAAGTTCAGGCATATTATCGAAATTCATCCCATAAACCCCGGCAATAAAGGTGATCGGTAAGAAGTAAATAGAATAGATAGCCAGAACTTTCATAACCTGGTTGGCCTTTTGATCCGAAAGTGCCAGGAACATGGAAATAAGGTTGGTGATCTGAATATTCAAGTGATCAAAATCTGCCACTACATCTTTATGTTTATCTTTCAAATCAACAATTTCGGAGTCCTGTAAATTCAATAATTTAAATTTATCAATGGCATCCGTAGAAATCACCAGTACCCGTGAATTCAATCCTGATTTTCGTTTCAGTTTATAAAGACGGCGGATCTGGCTTGTATGATTGGTGTTTTTAAGGAAAATCTCATTCTCTATATTGTCCATAGTTTCAAACAGACTTAAAGATTCATCATCAAAACTTTTCATGATCAATATAGCAATCATCAGTGTGATCTGCTGAGGATTAAGGTCTTCCTGAATTAAAGAAACTTTCTTCTTGACTTCGGTGATACTTCTGGTTTTCATCCTGTGGATGGTGATAATGGTATTCTCCACCAAAAAAATCCCGATCTTGGTACTGATGTCACTGATGGTATTCAGATTCTTTCTTTCCAGTTCTGTACTTTCACGCAGGAGAAAGAATTTGATATTTCCGTCCTCTTCATATTTGGGAAGGTGGTTGGGGTCCATGGTATCTTCCAGAAGAAGATTATTGATTTCATATCTTTCATGAAGAAATTTCAGGTCTTCTGCAGTAGGAGCCTCTACATCTACCCATTCGCACTGGGAGGTTCTGTATATCGTATCAATTGGCATAAAGTAAAAATACTAATATTTTGAAAAACTATGTGTTAAATAAGTTTTATCTTTGCCAAAATTAAAAAACTATATGATTAAAAGTACAATAAAAGGTGTGGGATTTTATGTTCCAGATAACGTTGTTACAAATGATGATTTAGCAAAACTAATGACGACCAATGATGAATGGATTACGGAAAGAACGGGTATCAAGGAACGCAGACATAGAAAAAACAGGAATGACGCTCAGGAAACTACTGCTTATTTAGCGTTTAAAGCCTCAGAAAAAGCCATTCAGAACGCAGGTCTTACCTCAAAAGATATTGATTTTATTGTTTTTGCAACCCTTTCTCCGGATTACTATTTTCCTGGGAGCGGGGTATTGCTTCAGGATATGTTGGGATGCGATACAATTGGAGCACTGGATGTGAGAAATCAATGTTCGGGATTTGTATATTCTATGAGTGTTGCCAATGCATTTATTAAATCAGGTACTTATAAAAATATTCTTGTTGTAGGAGCGGAGGTTCACTCTTTCGGATTAGATTTTTCTGATGAAGGCAGAGGAGTTTCTGTTATTTTCGGAGATGGAGCAGGGGCCGTTGTACTTTCAGCTTCAGAAGATGAAAATTCAGGAGATATTTTAGCGGTGAATATGCATTCTGAAGGTAAATATGCAGACGAACTTTGTACGCAGTTCCCGGGTTCAAAATTCGGATGGAGTGACAGAATGAGAAGAGAACCTGAAAATGTAACTAACAAAGAAGTATACCCAATCATGAACGGTAACTTCGTGTTCAAACATGCAGTGACAAGATTTCCTGAAACGATGATGGAAGCATTAAACAAAGCAGGAAAAACAGTTGAAGATCTTGATATGTTCATTCCGCACCAGGCGAACCTTAGAATTGCTCAGTTTGTACAGGATAAATTCGGATTACCGAATGAAAAAGTCTTTAACAATATTCAGAAATACGGGAACACAACCGCTGCTTCTATTCCTATTGCTTTAAGTGAAGCGATTGAACAAGGGAAAATTAAAAGAGGTGATTTGGTACTTCTTTCAGCTTTCGGAAGCGGATTTACCTGGGGAAGTGTGCTGTTTGAATACTAAGAGAAGAGAGTAAATAGCTTTTGTATCTATAAAACAGAAAGAAAGCTTTATGTTCCACTCATATTACAGCTGAAGACGTGAAAATTCCCATCCTTTGGAGGGGTGGGGAAAATTCAAAGAATTTTTGACGGGGCGGTTGGCAACATTTATTCTCCAAACAATATAAAAAAAACGCAGAACTGCTAAAGTTCTGCGGTTTTTGATTTATGTATTCCTATTAAAGGCTTTTCAATAATTTTTCGGTATCCGTAGAATCCTGTCCTGTGCTTTTTGCAAGCTCAATAGACTTTTCAGCCCATGTTTTTGCATTTTTCTTATCCCCAATCTTATTGTAAAGATTTGCCAGAGTATCTGTATTAGCAAAGTTCTGATCTTTCTTTACAGATTCCTGTGCCCATGCAATTGCTTTTTCAAGAGATGTTTTATTGCTTACGTTTTCAAAGAAGTTCCACGCAAGAGAATTCAGTTCTTCAGAACCTGCTGCAGAATAGTCTTTGTATAAGTCAAGGATCAATTTTTCATACTCAGGAATATCTTTATTCTTTAAAGCTCTGTTGGCTTTCATTCTTTTTAAGATCTTGTCAGCCTCTTCTTTGCTTAGGAATTTCTGAGTTTCAGACATGAAATAGTTGTCGTCCCATTTTTTTGTATCTGCATTATATGCTTTTTTGGAAACGGTATTCAACTTGATGTTTTTGTCAAACTTTTCATACTTATCTTCCGGGAAGAATTTAACGATATCCGCTTTCTTATCCTGAAAAATTTTGTACAAAGGGCTGTCTGTAGTTTGAACCCCTGAAAGAAGCATTTGAACATCTTCCTGATCTAAACTTGGTTTCTGCTGGAAATAACGGTTAAGTACTTTACCGGCAAACTCAGCATCATTATACATTGTAAGCCCTGCAAGATTCTTTAGGAACTCAGGATCTTTTTCTCCTTTCTCAAACTGCTCTTTTAGAGAAGTCAGTCTTTTGTTTGGATCTTCGGCATCTTTGGCAAACTGGATAAAGTCTTTTTCTTCAACATATCCTAACGTTCTGTGTACTGCTTCACCGTTTCCATCAATAAACAGGTAAGTAGGGAATGCTTTTACATTATATTTTTTAGCCAACTCAATTCCTTCACCTTTTTCCATGTCAATTTTAGCATTGATGAAGTGAGAATTATAGTATTCACCCACAGACTGAAGTGGGAAGATATTTTTTACCATCAGTTTACAAGGTCCACACCATGAAGCATATGCATCTATAAAGACCAGTTTTTTTTCTTTTTTTGCTTTGGCAAGGATAGACGCAAAATTGCCGTCTTCAAATTTAATTCCCTGCGCCCATGCAAGAACTCCTATAAAGATTGAGGAAAGTATTGCTATTTTTTTCATAAAAACTTTTTATTCCCTGCAAATGTAATAAATATGATGACACATGAGCCGTTCATATTGAAAATAATTATAAAGGAATTTTGGTTTTAAAACAGGCATCAGTTCATATGAAGGATAATCATTTATTATTTCGGTCTAATTATTAAAATTAATGTAAATCGCTGTTTTAAGTTAAATGATTAAATTTCAATATAATATTTTAATAAAAAATAAAATATCACTAGTTTTGTAAAAAACAAAAAGACACCCAGTGAAAATAATGATGAATTATTATAAAATAAAAATAATAATTTGTTTCTGTATGTCTAAAAATATCCTGAAATTTTTGTTTTTGCTGGCAACAGCAGTCCCCATATTCGCTCAGAAAAAAAACAACTTTGACCTTATCTGTGAAAGAACGTCTTCTGTTACCGCACATAAGGATTTACCCAAAGCGATCAAGACCGCAGATTCTCTTTATATGCTGGCACAGAAACCTTCTGAGAAAATACAATCTCTTATTCTCTCTTCAGAACTTTATCATCATGCCGGCGAGCTTAAAAAAGCAATTTGCTATAGTGAAAACGTCCACTCGATAATCAATCAGATAAATGACCCGGAACAGATGGCTGTTGTAACCAGATTACTTGCCAGGCAATATAGACAGGTAGGGTTATATGAAAGATCTAAAAAATACATTGTAAAAGGACTGGAAGCTTCCGGCAGGATTACTGATTTTCAAAAAAGCAATGAGGCGGCAGGACTCCTGAATCAGGAAATGGCTTTCTATGAAATGGAACTGGGCAATTACTCAAATGCAATACGATTTATAGAATCTTCCCTGAAATATTTTGAGAGAATCAACAGCCGTAATGAAAACAGAACAGCTGCTGCTTCCTATCAGTTGCTTGGTGATGTCTATTTCAAACTGAATGACTATCCTGTTTCTGAAAATTATTACAGGAAAGCTGAAGGTTTGCTCAAAGTCGGAAGCTGTACGCTCGGATTGGTTTATAATGGTCTGGGAGGAATCCGTTTGAAGCAGAAAAACTGGAAAGATGCGGAACTATACCTGAAAAAAGCAGAAAAAATAGCAGACACTTCCCGAAGTCTTACATTGAAAAAAGCAGTATACTCCAATATAAATGATTACTATGAAGGGATGGGGGATAATTTCAAAGCTTCTTTATATGCTGTGAAATATGTACGGACATACGACAGTATTGCAGCCCGTAATCAAAGCTTCACAATGAAAGGAGCAGAGGTTTCAAAAGGGAAGACCAGTAAGAAGAGCGGACAGATGAATCTGGTGAAAAATGCCACTATTATTGTCCTGTTTACATTGTTGGTTGGCTTACTTGTTTTCTTCAGAATGAAACAGAAAAAACAACGTTCAAAGTTTAGAAATATCATAAGAACTCAGTTGAAAATGATCAGCAGCAGGAGTAATCATCCTTTAAAACAATCCGATGGTTCTGAGTTTTCCAATATATCTGTGGAAGAAATTGATGAAAAAGATTCTGAAACAGACCGAAGACGAAATGATTCTCTGATGACTTCCGAAACAGAATCAAAGCTGCTTGAACTTCTTGAAGATTTTGAGAAAGGTGATCTCTATAACAATAAGGGAATGTCTCTGTCTTTCCTTGCAGGTGAATTGAATACCAATACAAAATATCTGTCTTATGTAATCAATCAGCATAAGAGTGCTGACTTTAAATCGTATGTCAACCGACTGAGAATCAGATATATTGTGGATAAGCTGATCAACGATGAGAAATACCGACAGTATAAAATAAGCATCCTTGCTGATGAATGCGGCTTCTCTTCACACAGTAAATTTGCTGCAGTTTTCAAAGCGGTCACAGACTATTCTCCATCAGCCTATATTAAATATCTTGATGCTGAAAATCAATCAGATAAAAATGTTCATTTTCCTGAAAATGATTAAAAATAGATAGGTTTTTAAATTCTATCTTACTGTTTTCACGAAAATGAACAACCTATTGTTTTACAGGAACCCTTTGCTATCCTATCTTTGCGCCAGTTCGAGGGACATGAATACAATCATACTACAGCTTATCTCTTTTATTTTTTGAAGGAATATTTCTTTTCCTGAAATAATAGTATAGTAAGAAAATCATCCCTAAGCTGAAAACTAAACCATGAAAATTTATATATGGAACGCGTGTATATTTCATCATTGAAACAGCCACGGTTCCTGTTTTTATCTTTAAAGGAAGTATTCTGTTCACAGAATATAAACCATATCTTATAATCGGGGTTGATTGCCCGGTTTTTTTTCAGTCAAGTTTTTTTAAGTGCAAATCCACAGAAGTCTGTGGATTTGTGATTTTATTTAACTTTTGGACTGTCGGGTTTGGTTTTTGAAGTATCAGCTGCCGGAGCGGGTATAGAATTAGCTACAGCAGAATCACCCATTTTGTTTCTTAAAGATTCCTTGTTGTGGGCATCTTTATATTCCTCTCGTTTTTCTTTATTTTGAGCACAACTTCCAAGGAAAAGAAGTCCAAGAACTGCTCCTATCCAGAATTTTTTCATAGTAGTATATATTAATGTTTGGTAATAATCAAATATAAGATTAATTAAAAGATAAAAGATAAAAGATAAAAGATAAAAGATAAAAGATAAAAGATAAAAGATAAAAGATGTTATTATTAAAATTCAATAGGGGGTGGATTTTAACTCACTAACAAAAAAATATTCGTCCCATTGGCTTTATCCAATAAAAAAATCTGCAGCGATTTCATCTGCAGATTTTCCATTTTTAAATTGAACGTATATCAATACTATTTGACTGGAGACATTACCGCTGAATCTTTTTTTATCTTGACACTGTCAGGATTTGTCATTTTTGTAGTCATTGTATCAGTGGTTGTAGGCGGTATACTTTTTTGAGTATTTTCTACTGTCGCTGAATCACGATTGCTCGATGACATTGTCGATTCTTTGGTTCCACAGCTCACTGCAAATATTCCTATTCCAATGACTGTTAGCAATAACTTTTTCATACTATTTTATTTTGGGGTGTATACCTATCCAAAATCAACAATTATTCCTAAGAGGGTAGGGAAAGTCGTAAAATATAGGTAAAGTTTGTTAAAAAATGTTAGGTAACAGGTTGTAGGGATTAGGGATTAGGGATTAGGGGAGAGAGTATTGAAGTATTGGAGAAGTAAAAGTATATTTCTGGCTACCAGTAACCTTAAACTTTAAATCTTAAACCTCGAACTCTGCATCCCACAAAAAAGCCCCGAAACCGAAATTCCGAGGCTGTTCAATCATTTATCAATGATTATTTATCTTTTATTATCCCAAATAAGGATATTTGTAGTTTTTTGGAGAAACAAAAGTTTCTTTTACACTTCTTACAGAGGTCCATCTCAGAAGATTCATTTTAGAACCTGCTTTATCATTTGTTCCTGAAGCTCTACCACCACCGAAAGGCTGTTGTCCCACTACAGCACCTGTTGGTTTATCATTGATGTAGAAGTTACCTGAAGCATTCTCTAAAGCTTTATAAGCTTCATTGATCGCGTAACGGTCTTGTGAAAATACAGAACCTGTTAATGAATAAGGAGAAGTAGAATCTACAAGTTTTAGCGTTTCTTTCCAGTCCTTATCTTCATATACAAAGATTGATAAGATTGGCCCGAAGATCTCTTCTACCATACTTTCGTAGTGAGGATTTGTAGTTTCAATTACTGTTGGGTGTACAAACCATCCTTTAGAATCATCAACTTTTCCACCGATTGCTACAGAAGCTTCACCTGAAGCATTTGCTCTGTCGATATATCCTTTACATTTCTCGAAAGAATTTTTGTCAATTACAGCGTTTACAAAGTTAGAAGTATCTTCCGGAGAACCTACTTTAATAGAATTCATCTGAGTTTCCATTACTTTTTTCACGTCAGCCCAAAGAGACTTAGGTACATAAGCTCTTGAAGCAGCAGAACATTTTTGTCCCTGATATTCGAAAGCACCTCTTACCAAGGCAGTAGCTACAGCTTCTACGTTAGCAGATGGGTGAGCGATTACAAAATCTTTCCCTCCTGTTTCTCCAACAATTCTTGGATATGTTCTGTAGTTGTGGATATTATCACCAATCATTTTCCACATTCCCTGGAATACTTTTGTAGAACCTGTGAAGTGAAGACCAGCAAAATCACGGTGTGCCAATACTTTTTCAGCAGTTTCTTTTCCATCTGTAAAGATCATGTTGATAACACCTGCAGGAAGACCAGCTTCTATTAATACATCCATAATTACTTTTGCAGAATATACCTGCTTGTCAGACGGCTTCCAAACTACAACGTTTCCTAACATTGCCATACAAGTAGGAAGGTTTCCGGAAATAGCAGTAAAGTTGAACGGAGTTACTGCAAAGCAGAATCCTTCTAATGGTCTGTATTCAACGCGGTTCCAGATTCCATTGTCAGAAACCGGCTGCTCAGCATACATTTCTGTCATGAACTCTACATTGAATCTTAAGAAGTCGATGAATTCACAAGCTGCATCAATTTCAGCCTGGTGTACATTCTTAGACTGCCCGATCATTGTTGCAGCATTAATCACATCTCTGTAAGGACCAGCCAAAAGATCAGCTGCCTTTAAGAAAATTGCTGCACGCTGTTCCCAGCCTAGTTCATTCCATTCTTGTTTAGCTGCCAATGCCGCGTTGATAGCGTCATCCACATGCTGCATACCACCCTGATAGTAGAAACCGAAGTCATGAGCATGATCCTGAGGAGACTGAAGCTGTACTTTTGTATCAGTTTTCACTTCTTTTCCATTGATAATCATTGGAACTTCCACCTTTTCAGCCCACATTTTTTTATAAGTGTCGATAAGGCTTTTAACTTCCGGAGATCCCGGTTCATAAGAATTTACCGGCTCATTTACCGCTAATGGTACTTGCGAAATTGCTTTTGACATATTACGTTTTATTATTTTATTAAATTAAATAAGATGTGTATACAAATTTACGATAATTATAAGGAAAGAAAAAAATACCGCCTGTTTTTATGAAATAAAGCTTATTGTTAAGTAATAGCTAATGAATAAAGGATTTTTAACATGTTGTGTTGATAATATTGGATGTATTTATTCGATCTTTTAAATAGAAGGAAAAGATAAAGTGGAATATCAGAATTATAGGAATAAGGACAATAAAATATTTGTCATAGTTCATAAACTATGCTTAAGTATTATAAATAAGGGATTTATCATGAAATGTTAAAATTACATAAAATTGTATTTGTTGTGATTTTGAACATTTTAAATAATTTTTTTGATAGCCAAGGTTTTAAGATTGTTCTAATTTTACACCATTATTAATAGTATGAAAAAAAGAGTTTTATTTTTCTCTTTTCTGATGTTTTTCTCAGCGTTGTGTGCGGGTCTTTTTGCACATAAAGGGAAAACTCAGTCATACTCTGATATTATCTCAAAAATCAATCTCCTTCAGCAGAAATCCGATCAGCAGACCCAGCCTGAAATGTATAGTTTTTCAGATGTGCAGGATGTACAGGATTCCAATGACTGGGAGAAAGTGAAATTTGATTACTCAGTACTTGCACAGCAGTGGCTCAATTATTTCTTTGCAGGCTATACTTACAATACACAGGTTGCGGCTGTTCAAAACCGTACCTACATTACAGCACCAAGATACATTCTGTATCACTGCCTGCAGATAGCGGGCTGCTAATTCCTTTTTTTTAATTTTTAATGATCCATTGTGGTTTGTATTCACTCAATACAGATCCGTAAAAATCATTCCCATTTTACATTTTTTGAACATGTCTATTTGCCTTTATGGAGAGGTGAACCAGTACTGTTTGTCCAATTTTAAATAAAAATACTATGCACTTAACACCGAGAGAAACGGAAAAGCTTATGCTATTTCTGGCAGGCGAACTCGCTCTAAAAAGAAAGGCAAGAGGCCTTAAATTAAACTATCCTGAATCAATTGCACTCATCAGCCACTTTTTGCTTGAAGGAGCAAGAGATGGAAAAAAAGTAGCCGAACTGATGCAGGAAGGCGCTAATCTTCTTACTAAAGATGACGTAATGCCCGGCGTATCAGAAATGATCCACGATGTTCAGATTGAAGCCACTTTCCCTGATGGGACTAAGCTGGTAACCGTACATAACCCAATCCGCTAATACTACTGATTATGATACCAGGAGAAATTTTTGTAAAAGAAGGTACAATTATCTGCAATGAAGGCAGAGAAACTGTAAAAATAAAAGTAACAAACACCGGAGACCGTCCTATTCAGGTAGGTTCACACTTCCACTTTTTTGAAGTCAATAAAGCGATGAGCTTTGACCGTGAAAAAGCTTTCGGAAAGAGACTGAATATTGTAGCAAGTACTGCAGTAAGGTTTGAACCGGGAGAAGAAAAAGAAGTGGAATTGGTAGAAATAGGAGGAACCAAAAAAGCAATGGGCTTCAACAACCTTGTCGACGGACAGATAGATTCCGAAGAACAGAAAAAGGCAAGCCTTGCAAAAGTTGAAGAATTAAACTTTAAAAATCATTAAGATGAGCTTACACGTAGACAGAAAACAATACGCCAATATATTAGGTCCTACAGCCGGAGACAAAATCAGACTGGGAGACACTGAAATAATCATTGAAATTGAAAAAGATTTCACTCACTATGGAGACGAAGCCGTTTTCGGAGGAGGAAAAACAGTCCGTGACGGAATGGGACAGAATGTTACTGCTAAAAGAGATGAAGGTGTTCTGGACCTTTGCATCACAGGAGCTGTCATCATTGACCATTGGGGAATTGTAAAAGGTGATATCGGAATCAAAGACGGAAAGATCGTAGGAATCGGAAAAGCAGGTAACCCTGATACAATGGATGGTGTAAGTCCCAATATGATTATTGGAGCTTCAACTGAAGTCCACGGTGGAAAAGGATATATCGTAACAGCCGGAGGTATTGATACCCATATTCACTACATCTGTCCTCAACAGATCGAAACATCTCTATACAGCGGGATCACAACAATGATTGGCGGTGGTACAGGTCCGAATGACGGAACTAATGCTACAACAGTGACTCCGGGAAAACTCAATATGCAGAAAATGCTTGAGGCAGCAGAAGAATATCCTATGAACCTTGGTTTCTTCGGAAAAGGAAACTGTTCGGCAGAAGAACCTATTGAAGAGCAGGTAGAAGCAGGTGCTTTAGGTGTGAAAATCCATGAAGACTGGGGAGCAACTCCCGCAACAATTGATGCAGCACTGAAAGTAGCGGATAAATATGACGTTCAGGTTGCTATCCATACCGATACGCTGAATGAAGGAGGATTCCTGGAAGATACAATGAGAGCAATCAACGGAAGAGTGATCCATACATTCCATACAGAAGGAGCTGGTGGAGGTCACGCTCCGGATATCATTAAAGCAGCAATGTACCCAAATGTACTGCCCGCTTCTACAAACCCTACACGTCCTTACACAGTCAATACGATTGATGAGCACTTAGATATGTTGATGGTTTGTCATCACCTGAGCAAGAATATTCCTGAAGATGTAGCCTTTGCTGATTCCCGTATTCGCCCTGAAACCATTGCAGCAGAAGATATTCTTCATGACATGGGCGTTTTCAGCATCATGAGTTCGGATTCTCAGGCGATGGGAAGGCCGGGAGAAGTGATTACAAGAACATGGCAGACGGCAAGCAAAATGAAGGAGCAGAGAGGTGATTTAGCTGAAGATCAGGATAGTGGAAACGATAATTACCGTGCAAAAAGATATGTGGCTAAATATACCATCAATCCCGCTATTGCACATGGTATTTCAGAATATGTAGGATCTCTTGAAGAAGGTAAATTGGCAGATTTGGTGATCTGGAAGCCTGCATTATTCGGAGTAAAACCGGAAATGATTGTAAAAGGAGGGTTTGTGATTGCTGCTAAAATGGGAGATCCAAATGCATCTATTCCAACACCTCAGCCAATTATTTACAGAAATATGTTCGGAGCTCATGGAAAAGCCAAGTTTGGTATTTGTGCGAATTTCGTTTCTCAGGTTTCTATCGACAACGGAACTATTGCTTCTTACAAATTGGAGAAAATGATTCTTCCGGTAAAAAATTGTAGAAATATTTCCAAAAAAGACCTTATTCATAACGATAAGACTCCTTTAATTGAAGTGAACCCTGAAAACTATAAAGTAACGGTAGACGGTGAGTACATCACTTGCGAACCTGCGGAAAAACTTCCTTTAACCCAGCTGTATTACTTATTCTAAGATCAATTTAAAATACAGTATCTGAAAGCGAAACTATTGGGCTTTGTCATTCTGACGAAGGAAGAATCTCATAGGGATTCTTCACTACATTTCGTTTAGAATGACACTTTCAGGTACTTCTTTATCCAAGGTTTACTCACTGAATTTAAAATAATTATAGAACTAAGTTTAAAATGAAATATTTAAATAAAACAGTTGTTTCTCTTGCGGTAGCCGGAATGTCTATGCTTTCAGGAAATCTGAGCGCTCAGTTTTTGGGCGGGCACAGGCTTAAAAGTGATGAAGACGGACCAAAAGGACAGTTTATGGTGTATGGTTCATTAGACTATTCTAAACTTACAACTCCATCCAGCAGCAGCAGTACTGTTTCAAGCGCACCGCTTGGAGTAGGGTACTTCATTAACAATAATGACCTTATCGGAGCCAATTATGCTTACTCACAGAATACAGTTGATCATAATGTAGTCTACAAACAAAATGAAGCAGGTATCTGGTACAGCCCTTCATTGATGCTTGGAAAGTACTTTGTACTGATCGGGCAGGTAGATGCTCACTATGTTTGGGGACAGCAGCTGTCAACGGCTGCTGATGCAATGCAGAACTTTAACGGATTCCGTCTTCGTGCCTATCCCTTGATCGGAATATTACTGGGAGGAGGCTGGGCCCTGAAATTCAAATTTGCAGAACTTTCAATGCTTCAGACTAAAACCAAAGAAGAAGGCTGGACGAAGAACTATGTAGCAGGAATCAGTGGTTCAACATTCGGGGTAGGAATCTCCAAAAACTTAGACTTTAGAAAAAAATCCAAAAATGATAATTAATCAAATCACAGGCAACCTTTCTGAAAATCCTACAGGGAAAACCATAGATTATCTTGATCTGGAATGGTTTGAAACTACCAAAAGAATCCAGCGCAAAAAAACCAGACAGGGAACTGACGTTGCGATCAAGTTTCTCAGAGAAGGACAGCGTTTGCGTGAAGGAGATATTCTTTTTGAGGATGCAGAAAAAATAATCGCGGTAAATGTTCTGGAGACGGAAGCGATCGTGATGTCACCCGCTTCACTCCTGGAAATGGGTACCGTATGTTATGAGATCGGAAACAAACATATTCCGCTTTTCATTCAGAATGATAAAGTATTGCTTCCTTTTGAAATGCCGATGTTCAGATGGCTGGAAGCAAGCGGTTTCAACCCGGAGAAACAATCTGTGAAACTGCTGAATCTTCTTAAATCCAATGTAGAACCCCACGGGCATGGAAGTCTGGGATCAACAATCTTTACAAAAATCTTAAAAATGGCAGCTCCGAAAGATGAATAATATCAACATAAATTTCCTGTCAGGACTGCTTCATCTTGCAGATCCGACACTTCCCATCGGAGGGTATACTCATTCCAACGGACTTGAAACCTATGTGCAGGAAAGGATTGTACATAATTTAGGTACTGCCAAAGAATTTGTGCAGAATATGCTTCAGTACAACCTTAAATTTAATGACGGGGCTTTTGTAAAACTGGCGTATGAAGCAGCGGAAAAAGGAGATTTGCAGGCATTGTTACTTCTTGATAATGAGTGTAACGCTATAAAATGTCCGAAGGAAATTCGCCAGGCCAGTCAGAAATTGGGGATCAGGCTGATCAAAATCTTTAAAAGGAGAGACCGTTTCCCTTTTATGGAAGCGTTTGAAAAAGCAGTGCAGAATAAAGAAGCCAATTCCCATTATTGTATTGTGTTCGGAGTGTATGCTTACCTAATGAAAATTCCTTTGTATGAAGCTCTTTTAGGATTCTATTATACCTCAGTGGCGGGAATGATCACCAATGCGGTAAAGCTTGTTCCTCTTGGTCAGCTGGATGGACAAGATATTTTATTTTCCCTTTATCCTGTAATGGAAAAAACAGTCTGGGAAACCATAGAGCTGGACAGAGATATGGTAGGACTTTGTAATACCGCTTTCGATATCAGATGTATGCAGCATGAGAGATTGTATTCAAGACTTTATATGTCGTAAGGAAAAGGTAAATAGCTGATGATGCAGAATACGATGCACATTGCTGAGTGAAACGCCTTTGCGATCGTAAAATATTCACGGTAAAAAACTTAGCGTCCATAGCGTTAAAAAACAATTAAAATTTTAAAAAAATGGAAAATAGAAAATATATAAAAGTAGGAGTTGCAGGACCTGTAGGTTCAGGAAAAACTGCATTACTGGAACGTTTAAGCAGAAAATTATTCGGAAAGTATGACCTTGGAGTAATCACGAATGATATTTATACGAAAGAAGATGCTGAATTTATGGCAAAAAACAGTCTTCTTCCCCATGACAGAATTATCGGAGTAGAAACAGGAGGCTGCCCACACACTGCCATCCGCGAAGATGCAAGTATGAACCTTGAAGCCGTAGATGAGCTTGCAGCACGTTTCCCTGAAATTGAACTGGTTCTTATCGAAAGTGGAGGTGATAACCTTTCAGCGACATTCAGCCCGGACCTTGCAGACGTTACCATCTTCATTATTGACGTAGCAGAAGGAGAGAAAATTCCTAGAAAAGGAGGTCCTGGTATTACAAGATCAGACTTGTTAATTATCAATAAAATAGACCTTGCCCCGTATGTAGGAGCCAGCCTTGAAGTAATGGAAAATGATGCCAGAAGAATGAGAAAAGGAAATCCTTTTGTATTTACAAACCTAAAAACAGATGAAGGACTGGACAAAGTAATAGGTTGGATTAAAAAATATGCTCTTCTCGAGGAAATTGAAGAACCGAACTTAGTAAGATAAATGGACAGTCGTTTAAATATTATCGCAGGATTTAAGGGAGGAGAATCCTATGTGAAAAACCTTTATGTCTCACTTCCTTTCAGAGTGGTTTCTGTAGGGCAGCGGAAAAGTGACAAAAAACTCTATCAGATGGTGATGAGCTCCTCTCCGGGAATTCTGGATGGAGACCACTACCATCTGGAGGTTGCTCTTGAAAAAGGTGCTGCGCTTCAGCTGCAGTCACAATCCTATCAGAGGCTTTTCAATATGAAGGATAAAGCACTTCAGGAGCTTAATGTTTCTATGGAAGATGAAACCTCTTTTGCTTACGTTCCTCATCCCATAGTTCCACATGAAGATTCCAATTTTAAGAGCAAAGCGAATATTCATATCGGGAACAACAGCCAGATCATCATCAGTGAGATTATTACCTGCGGAAGAAAACATTATGGAGAAGTTTTTAAACTGAGGCGTTTTCAGAATGTGATGGAAATCTACCACAACAATAAGCTGATAGTGAAAGATAATGTTCTCATTCAGCCTGATATGATCCCGATCAGCAGTATCGGAAATCTGGAACAGTATACCCACCAGGGAACCCTGATCTTCTATAGTACGAAGGGAAATGTAGACAAGAATGGATTGATTGAAGAGATCGTTGAAGCAGCGGCACAGCATCATGAAGAAATGGAAGTCGGAGTCTCTGCAATGGATGACAATGGTTTTGTCGTAAGAGCTTTGGGACACGGAGGAGAGTTGATGTACAACTTCTTCCTGTATATTCAGGAAATTCTCTGGTCACTCGAGTAAAACAAAAAAGTAAAAAATGGATAGTACAGTTTGGGCGCTTCTTTTGAGTGCCGTTTCAATAAGTTTCATACACACCGCTTCAGGGCCGGATCACTACCTGCCATTCATTGTGATTTCAAAATCCAAGAAATGGAGCGGAATGAAAACAGCAGTATTAACGGTTGTCTGCGGTTTCGGACACGTATTCAGTTCTCTGATTTTAGGCTTTATCGGGGTTTTCCTTGGATGGCAGCTCAATAAGATCTCCTGGTTTCAGGATATCAGAGGAAATTTCTCAGGATGGGCACTGCTTATTTTTGGAGGCGTTTATCTGGTATATGGTCTCATTCAGGCCATCAGAAACAAGCCTCATAAGCATTTTGATGTAATGGGTGATGATGTTTATGTATACGAACATAATCATAGTGAAGTGGTAATGCCTCAAAAAAGAATAAAAGTGACTCCGCTTGTACTTTTTATGATTTTCGTAATGGGACCCAGTGAACCTTTAATTCCTTTATTATTCTATTCGGGAGTAAAACATTCAATGTCTGAAATTGCTGTTCTGGTAACGTCTTTCACCATAACTACCGTCCTGACAATGCTTGGAATGGTTCTTCTGGGACGTTATGGTTATTCAACACTATTCAATACTGAAAAGCTGGAAAGATATATGGGAGTGGTGAGCGGAGCTGTGGTAACCGTTTGCGGGGTTGGAATGGTCTTTCTTGGATGGTAAACGAGTTTCGGGATTCGGGGTAAGAGTGGTAGAGTTGGAAGGTCAGAGAGAATGAGAGTTTTAGGGTAGAGTCCCACTTCCTGCTCCCAACTTCTAGCTTCCAGCTATTACTTTTACTGTCTCACTCAAATCATCAATACATTTTACATTGTACAAAATACATTATACAAAAAAACTATGAACGAATTTTTCAAAAAACTACCTTTTATAGACCATGTTTTGAAAGGAATCGGACAGATTATGCTTCAGGAAAACAGATGGACAGGACTTCTGTTTCTTACAGGAATCTTTATGGGAAGCTGGCAGTGCGGGATTGCAGTATTGCTTTCAACGGCGGCCGGAACTTTTACTGCCATGAAACTTAACTATGCTAAATCTGAAATCAATGCCGGGCTTTACGGCTTCAGTGCGGCACTTGTAGGAGTAGCGTTGTCCTTTCTATTTGAAACTACATTGCTGATCTGGATTTTAATAGTGTTGGGTGGAGCATTGGCAGCTGTTATTCAGCATTTCTTTATTCAGAAGAAAATTCCGGTGTTTACCTTTCCTTTCATTATCATTACATGGATATTGGTATTTGCACTCCATCATTTTACGCATATCCCGCCATCTGCGATGTTGAGCAGTGAAGTGGTGCCCACAGAATATGATGATTTTCTTGCCTGTACCAATGGTTTTGGCGAAGTAATATTTCAGGGTGGAGTACTTTCAGGAATGATTTTCTTTCTTGCCGTTTTCATCAGTTCTCCCATAGCCGCTTTATATGGGCTGGCAGCATCTATTCTTGGTGCAGGATTATCACAGTTGAACGGAGAACCTATTAAAGAAATTCACATGGGATTATTTGGTTTTAATGCCGTGCTTTCAGCAATTGCTTTTTCCGGAGTTAAAAAAACAGATGGTTTATGGGTACTTATTGCCGTTCTTATCACGATTGCCATTGATGATCTTTTGATTGACAATCATTGTTTAGATATCGTGGGTGGAGTATTTACTTTTCCATTCGTAGCCGGAACGTGGATTACGCTTTTAATTCAGAAAGTATTTCTTAAAACTAAAGAATAGAGTTTTAGAAGGGAGTTCAAAATTTAACGTTCAAGGTTTAAAGTTTAAAGTTCTCCTACGAATGACTGATGATTCACTTGTCTTTCATTTAACTTCTAAAATCATTAATACATTATACAAACAAATAAAAAATGAAAATAACAAAAATAGCAGCCGTATTTCTGGTTATGGCATTCAGTGGAAAAATGATGGCGCAGGAAGCAGAAAAACAGTTGCTGATCAAAGATGCAGATGACAAATTTCCCATTGCAGATGCTTTGGTAAAATATGACCACGGGAACAGCCATACTCATACCGCGGCAGATGGTATATTTGCCATTCCTGTAAAATCACTTCCTGATACCCTTGTGATCAGCCGTCAGGGATATGATGAGGTAAAATGGGTGGTGACCAGCGATGAAGATAAAAATAAAGTTATTTTTTTACAGCATAAGCCTTTTCAGATTTCTGAAGTTGCCATCAATCACAGTTCATTTTTATCAGCCATTACCAAGGTTGATCTGAATAAATTTCCGGTAAACTCAGCGCAGGATTTATTGAGAAAAGTTCCGGGATTGTTTATTGCACAGCATGCCGGAGGAGGAAAGGCCGAACAGCTTTTTTTAAGAGGATTTGATGCCGATCACGGTACCGATGTCAGCGTTAATGTGGACGGAATGCCGGTGAATATCGTTTCTCATGCCCATGGTCAGGGATACTCAGATTTACACTTTGTGATTCCTGAAACGGTAAACAATATTGACTTCGGAAAAGGAGCCTATTATATGGATCGCGGTGATTTCAATACGGCAGGATATGTAGATTTTCAGACCTATAATGGATTGAAAAACAGTATGATTAAACTGGAAGGAGGCTCTTTCAATTCAAAAAGAGTTTTGGGAATGTTCAATATTCTGCATGATGATCTGGGAAGAAAAAATGCCTATATCGCAGCAGAATACAACTATACAGACGGCCCTTTTGATGTAAAACAGAATTTCAACAGAGTTAACATCTTCGGGAAATACAACCAATGGTTAACTGATAAAGACTATTTCAATATTCAGTTTTCAACATTCAATTCTTCATGGAATGCTTCCGGACAGATTCCGGAACGTGCCGTAGATGAAGGAATCATTGGCAGATGGGGAAGTATAGACCCTACGGAAGGCGGAAAAACTTCCAGAACAAATCTTCAGATGAATTTCAAGCACATTATATCTCCTTCTGAGCAGATTGATGCCATGGCTTTCTATTCAAAGTATAATTTCAATCTGTATTCTGATTTTACCTTTAATTTAAAAGATAAAGATCATGGAGATGAAATTCAGCAGACCGACGGAAGAAATATCTACGGTGCCGAAGTGAAATATACCAAAACTTTTGCCCTGGCTAATAGTTCTTTAAACTGGACTTCTGGAATAGGGTTAAGGAATGATGATATCAATACTTTACAGCTTAACCATGTGTATCACAGAGATATGCTGCTTGACAGATTATCCGATGTGACAGGGACGGAAACCAACCTTCATGCTTACTCAGGATTGGTATGGAAGACAGGAAAATGGACCATTAACCCTGCTTTGAGAGTAGATCATTTTATCTTTAACATGCATAATCTGCTGGATGTAGAACAATTGCCGTCCGGACAGTCAAAAGAAGCAACAAGACTAAGCCCGAAATTGAATTTCTCCTACGCTCAGAATGATAACGTGATGTGGTTTCTGAAAACAGGGATGGGCTTCCACTCCAATGACCTGAGAGTAGTCGTTCCCAATAAAAACGAAAATACCCTTCCATATTCTATTGGAGCAGATTTTGGGGTGAGATTACATCCGTTCAAATCATTGATTATTACTCCGGCATTATGGTATATGGATCTGCAGCAGGAATTTGTTTATGTAGGAGATGATGCTGTAGTAGAACCTTCCGGAAAGTCAAGACGTTTCGGGGCCGATCTTGGAGTTCGTTTCCAGCCGTTGGAAAACTTTTATCTGAATGCCGATATCAATTATTCCCATGCAAGATTTACCGAAGAAGAAAAAGGACAGGATTACGTTCCGCTGGCTCCTGTAGTAACCAGTACAGGATCTGTAAACTGGGATTTCCTGGATGGCTTTTCTTTAGGACTTCAATACCGATATCTGGGAGCAAGACCAGCAGTAGAGGATAACAGTATCAGAACCAAAGCTTACTTTGTAAATGATCTAATGCTTTCTTATAACCGCCAGAAATGGGGTGCAAATGTTCAGCTTAACAACCTTTTCAATGTAAAATGGAATGAAGCCCAGTTTGCAACAGAAACGCAGTTGAAAGGAGAAGCAGAACCTATTACAGATCTTACTTATACACCGGGAAGTCCTTTTGGAGTGAGGGTAGGAGTGTATTATAAGTTCTAAATGAATGAGTGGGAGAGTATAAAGTGGTGAGAGAGGAGGTTGCTGGATGCGGGAGTTGCTTTTGCCCTTTTACTTTCCACTGATTCAATATTGAGTCTTAAAAATATTTTGTATAACTTTAAATAATCATAAAAAGGATATGGAAGTTCTATCCAATTTTCAATATAAAAAACTCTTTCTTCCGAATATTACGGACAGGATATTAGCCAATAATGCTGATATACAGCTCTATCGGATAGAAAATTACCTTAAAGGCATTCTGATGCCGGTCATTCCGTATCGTACAACGTTTAATTTTATCATTTTCGTTACCAACGGTCATATCAGACAATATCTTGAAAATAAAGAATATCATGCTGGGAAAGGCGGGGTTATCTTTATCAAACAAGGAACCATCACGGCAACCGTAGAATTATCTGATGATATTGAAGGTTTCTTCCTGGCTTATGAAAATAATATCCTGTCTGAACAGGAACTGCCAAAGCATAAAAGCAGTATCTTTTTCATGACTCCTTTCCTGAATCTGGACAGCCTGACTTATGGAACCATTACCCAGCTTCTTCCTATCATGGAGCAGGAGTTGTGGCTAAATAATCTCAATATCAATGATGTAGTAGTAACGATGCTTCATCTTATTTTAATCAAAATGCTGAGCACAGATTCTGATACCCATCACAAATCTGCGACACGTCCTATGGAATTGTCCCTTCAGTTTCGGGATCTTTTGTTTAAATATCATGTGGGAGAAAAGAGAGTGGCGTTCTATGCCGATAAACTGTCGGTAACAGAAAGCTACCTGAATAAATGTGTAAAAGGTGTTACCCAGAAATCCCCAAAACAGTGGATCAATGAGATAGATATCAATTACAGCAAAGCATTACTTCACTCCAGTAAAGATATTGCTGAAATTGCTTACGAACTGAATTTTCATACTGCTTCCCATTTTACCCAGCTTTTCAAAAAAATTGCAGGTATTACTCCAAAGGAATACAGAATACAGTTTTTGAATAACAACAGGATTTCAATATAATAAGGCTGGGAGTAGGAAGCCGGATGCTGGAAGTATTGCAGAAGCTTGATCAAAATGAGTTGAAAGTTCGGGATTTGATTTCAGAACTTCCATCTCCCTGCTTCCTTTCTTCCATCTTCTCACATCCTCTCATTTTCAAGAATTTTCAGAACCAGCCTTTCCTCTTTTGTCAGATCAGCTTTTCCATCATTTTCTTCTATAATTTCCAGTTCGTCAAGGTATTTTTTGATGGTATTGTTTTCGTAAAGATTAATAACTAAAGGATGAACATAATATTTTCTGCAGACAGCCGAGGTATTTCCTAAGTTTTCTGCAACGATCTCCAGGGCTTCTTTTACTTTCTTTTTATATTGAGTATCATTTTCTGCATACCCGATCTCTTTAAAAGCGATCAGAGCACTTACCGTTCCAGACCAGGTCCTGAAATCCTTAGCCGTAAAATCTTCGCCGCTGATCTCTTTTATATAGTCATTCACCATACCTGAATCCACAGAATGGCGGTTTCCTTCATCATCAAAATATTGAAAAAGTTCCTTTCCCGGAATATCTTTACATTTCTGAATAAGTCTTGCCAGCCTCTTACTTCTAAGGTCAACGTTATGCATAATGCCTTTTTTGCCTTTAAAAGAGAACGTAATTTTCTGTCCTTTTACCTTGACATGCTTATCCTTTAAAGTAGTCAGTCCAAAAGAACCGTACAGTTTTTCATAAATAGTATTACCAATACGGATATTGGTTCTTTGCATAAGGCTCACAATTAAAGCCAGAATTTTTCGCTTTTCAAAATTTCTCAAAGCAAGATCCTGTTCTATATTCAGCCGCATTTCCGGTAACGCATATCCGAACTGAAGCATTCTGTAAAATTTCGTATGATTTCTTAAAGCGCTCCAAAGAGGGTGGTAGCGGTATTGTTTTCTTTTTTTGATGTCAAAGCCTGTTGCCTGAAGATGCCCGTTGTCAAGGGCGCAGATCCATACATTTTCCCAGGCAGGCGGAAGTACCAGGCTGTTGATTCTTGTAATTTCTTCCTTATCCTTGATCTTTTCACCGTCTTTATAATAGGAATATTTCTTTCCTGTTTTCTTACGGGTAATTCCGGCGGTCTCTGCATCGGTGGCATATACAAGATGTACCGCCTTTGCAGAAGCTTCCGGGTCCTTCATTATTTTAACAATTTTTGAAGGCTTAAGGTGAGAAATCATCTCCAGATCTGTATTCTTCTCCATAAAGCATGGTTAAGAGTTTTTACCCCTCGAAAAAATCAGTAAAAGAATCCCTACTATTATACAGACTAAGAGAATTCCCCACCACATTCCTGCCTTAAAAATTGTTTCTACTGCTTCACAACTTGTTAGTGTCAACAAACTTAATATCATAATACTGTAAAAGCTCCACTTTTTCATAACCATATATTTTGTTGAGGTGTTAGATTCTGAGTCGGTCAGCCCTCCATTTTTTTATAGACCGTTTAATTTCATCTCCTGAGATGTTTTCGTGAAGAGCTCTGTATAAAAGCTCTTTGAACTCATCGTCATAGGTAAATCTCAATGCAGCAATCTGATCAAATCTTAGTTTTTCAACAGTTTCATCCGATCTTTTATTGAAGATTTCAAAATACCGCTGTTGAAATTCCAGAATTACCATTCGGTTTTGAAGCCCCAATGCATAATGCTGCCGCGTCATAAACGCCAGATAAAAAAGCAGAAAAATCACAATAGAAAATAAAATCCAGATCAGCTGATTTCCAGGATCATCCCAGATTTTATAAATTCCGAAAATCTCTAACAGGATGAGTAAAGGAAGGTAAATAAAATGATGAGGTGGATAAAACTTCCTGTGGTTATTGTAGTTCTGCTGTTTCATGGAGTTGAATACAGCAATAATCTTTCCAAAAATTTATTATTTTGATAATGTGGTAGTTTTTTTTAGATGAAAATGATTTGTTTTATCAAATATGTTTAAGGTTTTAATGTTTTTAAATTATAAATTTATTCCCAATCCATTTACATGTATTAAGTGTCAGAAAGCTTAAATATACTTTTCAAACACAAGGATTGTCATTTAAAAAACAGAATATTAAAAAAGATTTTGTGACTTTAGAGGGTAAATAATCAATGTCTTTTAATACAAAAACATATAAAATTAAACTGCAGATCTCTTCAAAAAGAATTCGGGATAAAATAACAGATTATTAAGTAAAATAGCCGTTAGATTTCAGCTCCAACTTCAAATTTTTCGTAACTTTCGGTGTTTAAAAAAGAAAAGAATGACTTCAAAGGAAAAAGTTGCTGCGCTTCGTGAAGAAATGCAGAAAAATAATGTTGATGCATTTATAGTATATTCTGCAGACCCGCATATGAGCGAATACCTTCCCGAAGAATGGCAGGAGAGAGCTTGGTTGTCAGGTTTCTTAGGTTCTGCTGGTTTTGTGGTAGTTACCAAAGACAAAGCCGGACTTTGGACAGACGGAAGATACTTTACACAAGCTGCTATCGAGCTGGATGGTTCAGGTATTGATCTTTTCAAAGACGGTATGGAAGGAACTCCCAACTATATCGACTGGATTATTTCAGAAATCCCTTCAGGAGGTAAAGTGGCTGTAAATGCTTTAGCAGCCTCTAATGCAAACTGGGAACTGCTTTCTCAGAAATTTAATTCAAAAAATATTACGCTGGTAGATTTTCCGCTTTTAAAAGAAGTTTGGAAAGAAAGAGGAACGCCATCTGCTAACCCTATTTTCGTACATCCGGTAGAAAGAGCGGGAAAATCCGTCTCTGATAAAATTGCTGCCATCCGTCAGAAAATGGAAGATCAGGAAGCTACCGTACATATCATATCAAGTCTGGATGACGTAGCATGGACGGCTAACCTGAGAGGAAGTGATGTAGAAAGCAATCCTGTGTTTTTAGGATATATTGTGATTACTAAAAACGATGCTGTTCTATTTACAGGATTAGAAAAAATGGAAGTAGGAGCAAGAAAACAAATGGATGATTCCTTTGTGAAGATGATGCCTTACGAAGAATTCTACAATTACCTGAAGACCTTTAAAAATGAAAAAGTACTGGTTTCTCCAAACAGCAATCAACAGATTTTTGAAACTTTAAAAACTGACAACCAGTTTATCAAAGCTCCGGTTCCTGGTAATTTGATGAAAGCCCAGAAAAACGAAGCTGAGCTGGAAGGGTTCAGAAAAGTAATGGTAAGAGATGGAGTCGCTATGGTAAAATTCCTTTATTGGTTAACTCACAATGCAGGAAAAGAAACGATGAATGAATATTCTATCGGACAGAAACTAAGAGGATTCCGTGCAGAAGGTGAAAATTTTGTCGGAGAAAGCTTCGGTTCTATCGTGGGATATAAAGATAATGGTGCCATCATGCATTATTCTGCCAAAAAAGAAGGAAGCAAAGACGTAACCAATGAGGAAACAATCCTGGTAGATTCAGGAGGTCAGTATCTTGAAGGAACTACAGATATTACAAGAACTTTTGCCTTAGGAACACCTTCGGATGAGTTTAAAAGAAATTCAACATTGGTATTACAGGGATTGATCCGTTTATCAATGGTAAAATTCCCAAAAGGAACAAAAGGAGTGCACCTTGATGCTATCGCAAGACTTCCTTTATGGATGGAAGGTAAAGACTTCAACCACGGAACAGGACATGGTGTAGGAAGCTTCATGAATGTACACGAAGGACCCCAAAACATCAGAAAAGACCTGAACCCTCAGGAACTTCTTCCGGGAATGGTATGTTCAAACGAACCTGGATATTACCTTGAAGGACATTATGGAATCCGTCATGAAAACCTGATCGCAGTAAAAGAAGCAGAAAAAACAATTCACGGAACATTCTATGAATTTGAAACCTTAACATTCTGCCCGTTCTTCAAAGATACTGTAGTGAAAGAAATCCTTTCAGAAAGTGAAATCGCATGGTTGAATGGTTACCATAAAACGTGTGAAGCAAAGCTCGCTCCTTATTTGGAAGGAGAAGTTAAAGACTGGTTCCTGCAATTGGTAAGCCCTCTTTAATAAAGATTAGTCAGGGTTTAAAGTTAATGAAATCATCACTTTATATCTTGAGCTTTAAACATTAAACAAAAGAATTGTTAGATAAACCAAAGTCCTGTAAGGTATTTCCTGCAGGGCTTTTCTTTTTGTACAACCGTATTTTTACGGATATAATTCTAGGGATTCTACTGATTGATAAAAAACGGCGTTGACCTATCTTTGTCCCAACAAAACATCATTCATATCTTCATAAATAACTCAAGTAAATTCAAAACGGTAAATCATCTCGTCCTGAGGTGATTTTTTTTGTTCTCAATTGAAACTTGCATGGCTATACATTCGCTTAAAAAGGATCAATGAAATTGATCTCAGCTTTGCTCACTTAAAATAAAATCTTAGAAAAAATGAAAACTTTGCGTTTATAAAGCATGTTGCATTCATCTTTTATCTATTTTCGTGATTCATTAAAATACCCTTATTTTTAAGAATGATGATACAGGATTATTTTCGAAGCTTTAATCTGTTTTCAGAGAACGAAATTGAAGAGTTTCTACAACTTTTCGAAATCCGTAAGCTGAATAAAAATGACTTTTTCGTACAGGAAGGCGAGCGGTGTAGAGAAGTAGCTTTCATAAACTCCGGAATTTTCCGGTCTTTCTATACTTCCGGTGACGGAAAAGATATGACTTATTGTTTCAAGTTTCCGAGTACGATGATTGCGGCTTATTCATCATTTATTTCAGGATGTCTCAGTAAAGAAAGTATTCAGGCTATTACCGATGTAGAATTATTGATCCTGAAAAAAGAAAAAATGGATATTCTGGTTCAGGATGCACTGAACTGGACCCAGTTTTTAAAAATTATTGCTGAACAGGAATATCTTGAACTGGAAAGAAGATTTTTTCAGCTTCAGAGAGACAGTGCGAGCCAAAGGTATGCAGCACTTCTTGAAAATTATCCTGATTATATTCAGAAAATTCCATTACAGTATTTATCTTCTTACCTGGGAATTACACAGCGGCATTTGAGTCGTATCAGAAAGGAAGTTTCTTTTTAGACATTTGTCCTGTTCATTGAAATGGGAGCGCTATACTTTTGTCAAAAAAAGTTATGGAGCAAAATATTTTAATCATTGGAGGAAATGGATTGGTTGGAAAAACTATTTCCCGCATTATGAAATCAAGAAACCCTCATCTTACCATTTTTATTGGAGGAAGAAAAGGTGGACAAACGGATAAAGACCTGAGAATCGACGTTACAGATCCTGCTTCTTTTAAGGTTATTCTGGAAAAAAAAATAAACCTCATCATTCTTTCTGTGAATGATAGAGAAGATCATATACTTCGTTTTGCGATTGCTCATCATATAGATTATCTGGATATCACCAAGCCTACTCCGGCCTTGGTAAAAGCTTATGCTATTGCCGGAAAAGCAGACGTGAACAGCAGAATTGTTTTCAGTTCAGGATGGATGGGCGGAATTGTACCGGGATTGGTCAATACTCTTTCCAGTTCAGATGATATTAAGGAAGTAAAGGTATTTGTTTATTATTCGGTAAAAGATCTGGCAGGAGAGAGTTCAGCTCATTTTATGGCAGAAAACGTAGCCGTTCCTTTTGTACATTATAAGAATGACAGACCTGTCTCTATCAGACACTTTCTGGATACGGAACCTTTTAAGTTCTCTTTTGGAATAGGAGAGAGAAAGGCTTACAATTTTGATGTACCAGATCTTTATATTCTTAATAAGGTGGAACGAATTCCCGGAGTAAGTGTAAAAATGACCTATAATTCTAAATTCATTACATGGCTGCTGGGATCCTTTCAGTACCTTAGAATTTTTAATATTTTATCATTAAAAGAAAGAAAAATGATTTTTGGATCCAGTGGAAACGGAGATCAGTCTGTGTTTGAAATTGTGGTAAAAGATAAAGAAGGTCAGAAGAAACTGAGCTTACGAAGTATGAAAGGACAGGCAGAACTTACTGCTTTATCTGCTGTTCTGCATACCGAAGAACTGTTGAGAAATCCCCATGAAAATAATGTGTATTTCAGCCATCAGCTGCATGAGCCTTTATCATTAATGACACAGCTTCATAGCTATGAAACCATCAATATCAATATCACACAATGAAAAAAATAGCAATTATCAACGGGCATCCCAATAAAGATTCTTTCAACTTTGGCGTGGCAGAAGCTTACAGTGCAGGAGCTGCAGAAACAGGCGCAGAAGTAAAGGAAATTGTTATAAGAGATTTAAACTTTAATCCTAATCTGCAGTTTGGATACCAGAAAAGAATGGAACTGGAACCGGATCTGATGAAAGCATGGGAGATTATTCGGTGGGCTGACCATTTGGTGTGGGTACATCCTGTCTGGTGGGGAGGATTTCCAGCTTTGATGAAAGGATTTATAGACCGCCTTTTCTTACCGGGAATGGCTTATAAATACCGGGAGAATTCTGTGTGGTGGGATAAACTTTTAAAAGGTAAAACGGCACATATAATTACCACTTTAGATCAGCCGGGCTGGTATTACCGTTTGTTTTTTGGCAGACCCAGCGTGAATCAGCTTAAAAAATCCATATTGGAATATTGCGGTGTAAAACCTGTAAAACTGACCTATATCGGGATCATCCGGAATTCTAAAGATGAACAAAGGGTTCAATGGTTAAGAAAAGTGAAGGAATTAGGGAGGAAACAGAAATAATCTATAAATTTTAAGATGTAGAGTTGATGATAACTTTATCCGGTAATAATTGATTTTTTATTACCGGATAAAGGTTTCACTGTTAAAGTAAAAATACTGCTGTTTTGCCATTTTACAATCCTTTTTTCCCCTCAATCCAGTATGCCTGTGATTTTATACATTTGGGAGAAACTCCTCTGGCCTTAAGAAACTTCCTGATCAGAGACATTCTTTCTCCGTTTCCGGTGAGGTAGAAAACAGCATCATCATTATAAATAGCTTCTTTTTCCTCCCTCAGAAAATCATTCAGCGCTTCAATCATCCTCATGGTATTGTTTTTGGGGCTGTGATAGCCATATAAATTCAGTTTTTCAAGAGCAGAACATTCTTCCAGTTCATGAAGGCAGATGAATAAAGAACCATTTTCTTCCACGGCTTCTTTGATCGAAAGTGAACTTCCCAGTGAAGTTTCGTCACCCACAGAAAAATGAATTTTTGCGTTGGGAGCAAAGAATTGTTTTCCTCTGGGCATTAAAAGCTTTATAGAATCTCCGGCAGAAAGCTGGGTAACAAAATGGCTTCCGGCAGCAGATGTATCATGAAGGTGAAATAGAACATCAAAAGTGCCGGCCTCCTGGTTGAAATTGAAGGGAGAATAATTCCGGAAATCGCGGCCATTGATTCTTATCGCTATTGCATACGCAGGTTCGTAAGAAACATCCTGTAAGTCAGCCTGAAAACGGACAAGACGAAGATCATTCGTAATTTTTTCTATCTGGATAACCGTACAGTCTTTAAATTTTGAGGACCAGACATTTTCTACAGTGTCGTTGATCCATTTTGGTAAACTCGGCATAAATCATTTTTATTGCAAAGGACGTTGCAAAATCAGAAAATACCGATAGCTGTTTCGGGGGAATAATTGGACTATTCGTGGTTAGTGTTTGTTTTGATGCAGATTCCGGAATTCTGATGGAGATTGGTCTTCCAGTTTGGAAAATAAACGGCTGAAATAAGTATGGTCACTATATCCCAGTTCATAAGCGATCTCTTTTACACTTAGGCTCGTAAAGACCAGCAATCTTTTAGCTTCAATTAAAATCTCCTGATGAATCCAGTGTTGTGCAGGTTTTCCGGTTGCTTCCCGGACAGCCTCCGTCAAATATCCTCTTGTGATATTTAAAATTTCCGCATATTCGGATGGACTTTTCGAGGTTTTGAAATCCTTTCGAACCAAGCTTCTGAACGTTCTCGATAACTGTAAAGCCCGGTTTTCACTGGAAGCAGGAGGTAGATTCTTCTGGGAATAAATCAAGGCAAACATACCCAGGAATGCATTAAGCAATGAATGAACAACCAGAAATCCTTCTTTGGAGGAAAGCATCTCGTTTGTATAAGAGGCATGAAGCATACTGGCTGTTGTGGTTATTTTTTTAATGAGTTTTTTATCAATAAGCAGTGGCTGTATTTCACCCAGAGATTCATCAAAAAAAACACGTACCGTATCAGGAACAAGTTCCGCTTTTACAGCTACAAACCATCCGCAAACGTCTTTCATCAAAAGTCCCTGATGGACCTGCCCCGGCAATACACAGAAAATACCGGAATCTTTTGATTCAATTGTTTTAAAATCTACCATCATTTTTACATGACCGCTTTCCATACAGGTGAAAATGTAATGACTGTCCCGGTGTATTCCTTTGTCTAAAAGAATATCTTCAGCATCCTGAGTCCGTTTATCCATTCTTTTAACATGGAATCTGTGGTGAGAAATGCCGTTTAAATCGTAAGTAGGAATAGTCTGTTTCATCTGTAAGCCAGTTGTGATGAGGATAAATACGCAACCGTAAAATTACGTATTTTCACGGTTTTACATCCGGAATATTAATCTCAAATTCGCGGTGCATAATGATAATATTTTCTTTAGATCAGATTTTATATGAATATACAACGGGATTCGGAACAGAAAGAAACCTGTTCCGGATTTTATTTTGCTTTTGAAAATGCCATTTTTATCGCTAAATAGGTTAACACGCTGGCCATAAACCATTTCTGAATCTTTATCCAGACCGGATTATTGGAAAAGAATAAGGCAACTCTTGCAGCAGTTAATACAATGATAAAGTTAATGCTGAAGCTGATCAGAACCTGAATCACTCCAAGTTCAAGGCTCTGCGTGAATACGGAACCATACTCAGGTTTGATGAACTGAGGAAAGAAAGACAGGTAAAAGACAGCCACTTTCGGATTTAATATATTTGTTAAAAAACCAATGGTAAAAAGCTTTTTGGGACTGTCATGAGCAACATTCTTATCAACATCAAAAATATTCCTGCTTTTTGGTTTTACAGCCTGATAGGCCAGATATAAAAGATAGACCGTTCCCAGGGCTTTAAGAACGGTATAAGCCAATGGAACAGCCAGCAAAACTGCAGTCAGACCAAAAGATACCATGATAATGTGGAACAAAAACCCGCACACTACTCCGGCCAAGGAAATAAATCCGGACTTTTTCCCTTGTGTTATAGACTTTGAAATCAGGTAAATCATATTAGGACCGGGACTGATCACTAAGATGAGTGCAGCCAGGATGAAAAATATAAGTTCGTGAAATGGAATCATTGACAGTAGTTATTTAAACGGGAGTATTCCCGGCACAAAGATACAGACTGTCCCTGATCCGATATTATAAAAAATTGCAGAAATATTAATTTTTACTCAATTAAATTTTATTTTCCACTTGAATGTGATTTAAAATAAATAGCAGTCTGTTTTTTTTGTAAATTTCAACACATAAAATAATTATCATTCACAAATAAATAGTATCATGACTACTGAAAACATCTTTGAAGCCATCAGAAAATGGAAAAATCTTATTGATTCTTATAAAAACGGAATTGATACAAATGGGGCAGAAATTTTGAATTTTTTAAATCAGGGAACTCATTTCAGTGTTTCAGGTGACGAAATTGAACAATGGAAACAGAATCTTGGAACTGTAGAATTGAAGACAATTCATGCGTATGTAGGTATTCATGAGAAGCAGCTGAAATTTTTTCTGATTGATTCTAAAAGTGATAAGGATGCCGATTTTAGTACCATCATTATTAAAGAATTTTCAAGCAAATTTCCTGAAGAGAAGATGGAGAGCAGCAATGACCGAGAAGTGACCTCACCTCCGATTACGTCTGAATCAGCCATTAACCGTAATTTCAGATGGAACATGTTCGGTACATCATGGATACAGGCTCAGAAAACAGAAGCTATTTTTCAGCTGATTTCAATTCCGTTTTCAGATTATGATAAAATGGGAATTACAGGAGGACAAACCTGTACCAGTTTCTTTGGACTTACCGATGATCTGGAGAAAAAAGATCCGGAGTTTCCTTATCATATCGAAATTATTACAGTGAAAAGCCTTGCGATTAATCATATGAGTGAGACTGCAGAAAATTATTCTACTCCAAGACCTCCTTTTACCGTTGATACTCTTAATGATTATCAACTTTTGAAGCAAAGCACCAGTGTTTTCGTATAACAGTTTATCCCTGTATTTACAAATTATTATTAACCTGGTCTTATGTACAGGACTGATTGTATTGGTAAGAGAAGGGATAAAAACAAAACTTCCTGTGATTATACTTCTCTCAGGAGAATTCATGCTGGAGCTGACGGACTTGGCGGACCGGCTGATGAAATTAAATACACTCAATATTTACAACTATATATTGAGCCAGTTTTTTGGCTTAATGATTCTTACTGTGATTTATAGCCACTACTACATCCGGCTTTCCCGTGAGGTAAGGTGGATGATCTATGGTTATGCAATATTGGTACTGATTATTAATGTGTTGTGTTTGCAGGATAATACACAGGTTACTTTTTATTCCAATATTATCACCAGTATTATTATTTGTAGTTATGCCGCCTCTTATTTTATGAAGATCATAAGGGAAGGAAAGGCAGATCGGGATATGTTTATCGTGAACGTCATTGTTTTCCTGCTTTTTTCTATTGAATGCATCATATCCACGACCTTTAATTTTTTAATCAGCAACCATCTGAGTTGGGTAGCACCTATCTGGCTTTTTAGAGGCATCTTGCTATTGTCTTTTTATATTGCTTTTATTAATCTGGGATGTGGCGTTGGGAAAATCAGGATCAGATAGTTCTGTGGATATGGATCGGTATTGGACTATTTTTTTTAACAACGTTATTCATTACGTTATTGGTTATTAATTATTTGAAAAGTATAAAGAAAAATAAAAAGAAAGTCTCTCAGCTGGTCCGGAATACAAAAAAGGAATATTGGGAGAATACGCTGCTTTTACAGGAACAGGACAGGGAACGTCTGGCAGAAGAACTTCATGATAATATTATCTCACAGTTGAATCTCATCCGTCTGAATCTTACGGATAAAAACCCGGAAGAGCTTAATCGCGATTTAAAAAAATCCATGCAGCTGATAAGGGAATTGTCTCATAATCTTACACCGCCGGATCTTGATGAAGTTGAGCTGGAAGATTTGATTGCAGACTATCTTGAACAGATTAATAAAAATATAGAAGTCATTTTCCGCCATATTACGATAAGAGCTCCGATCAGCAGTCCGGTAAAACTGAACCTTTTCAGAATTGTTCAGGAACTGATCACCAATATTCTCAAACATGCTGGAGCTACCAGAGTAGATGTATCCCTGAGAATATCTCTAAACTATCTGATGCTGACCATAGAAGATAACGGGAGAGGTTTTATCATGGAACCCCACTCAGGAGGTATAGGATTGAGGAATATTCAGTCAAGAGCACAAAAAATTCAAGCTATTTATAAACTTAAAACTCAGCCCGAAAAAGGCACAAAATTCATAGCCTGTATGGCCATACAATAAAATAAACATGGAACACACAAAAATTAAAATCGGAATTGTAGATGATGACCTGCTGTTTGTACAGCTTTTGAAAAAATATATTGATCATAATGGAGAGTATCAGGTTATGCTGACCTCAACAGGCGGCTATCAATTTCTCACCGAGGATTCCGGATCTTTAGATATTCTGATTCTGGACCTGAGAATGACGAATGGTGACGGCCTTGAAGTAATGTCCGAACTGGCCAAAAGAGAAACGGAGACAAAAATCATTGTTCTTTCCAGTTTTTACCGCCGTTCATTTATGGGACAAATGCTGAAAATGGGAGCCCATGCTTTTTTACCCAAAGAAATTGAATTAGAAGAATTATTGGCCGTCATCAAAACCGTTCACCATACGGGACATTACTTTTCCAATGATCAGATTGATGTCATGAGAAGCCAGCTTTCCAATAAGCTTCCGGAGTTTCATGCTTTTTCTAAGAATGAGCTTACCGATAGAGAAGTGGATGTTCTGCGGCTGGTTTGTCAGCAGCTCAGCACTAAGGAAATAGCTGATTCTCTTTTTATTTCTCCCAAAACTGTAGAAACCCATAAAACCAACCTGATGATCAAAACAGGAGTGAAAAATATGGCCGGTCTCGTTATTTACGCAGTGCAGAATCAGGTTATAGATCCGAACGAAATCGTATTATTTGATAAATAGTTTTATCCAAAAAAAGAATCAGGGAGTACATGAATGCACTCCCTGATAACAAGAAATCTAAAAATACACTATAATTTAGGATTCAATACTTTAGCAATAGAAACCGCATCTGCTACAGTGTCCAGGCTATAGATCTGCAGAATACCCTGAGTGGTAGCTGCCTGACCTAAAATGTTCTGTTGGTTTTGTGCATTCACTGCATTTTCAAACATAATTCCTGTAGAATGCGCTGCAGATTGATATACGTTACTTAAAGCCATTGCAGGAGATTCTGCGACTACTTTTACGTTCGATTGTGTTACTGCGTCTGTGATTTGTTCGTTTACTGGCATAATGATTATTGTTTATTTGGGTTAAAAGTATCCGGATTTTCCGGTTGTTTAAAATAATTATTTAAGCTTTCCTCAAAAATGAATTACGGATTAAGGATCTTAGCCATAGAAACAGCATCAGCAATGGTATCCAGACTGTAGATCTGTGCGATACCCTGTGTAGTAGCTGCCTGAGTTACAATGTTCTGTTGGTTTTGCGCGCTCACTGCATTTTCAAACATAATTCCTGTAGAATGTGCTGCTGTCTGATATACGTTGCTTAAAGCTACTGCAGGAGATTCTGCAACTACCTTTACGTTCGACTGTGTTACTGCGTCTGTGATTTGTTCGTTTACTGGCATAATGATTATTGTTTATTTGGGTTAAAAACAACCGGCTTTTCCGGTTGTTCGGGCAATGGTATTTAAGCTTTTCGCAAAAATGGATTAAGGATTAAGGATTTTAGCCATAGAAACAGCATCAGCAATGGTATCCAGACTGTAGATCTGAGTGATTCCTTGTGTAGTAGCTGCCTGATTGACAATGTTTTGCTGGTTTTGTGCATTTATTGCATTTTCAAACATGATTCCTGTAGAATGGGCAGCTGATTGATATACGTTGGCAAGTGCCATTGCAGGAGATTCTGCTACTACTTTTACGTTCGATTGTGTTACTGCGTCTGTGATTTTTTCGTTTACTGGCATAATGATTATTGTTTATTTGGGTTAAAATAACCGGATTTTCCGGTGGTATAAAATTGTTTATTTGCGGTCTGCAAAAAATGGATTAAGGTTTAAGGATTTTAGCAATGGAGATGGCATCAGCAATGGTATCTTTACTGTAGATTTGAGTGATCCCTTGTGTGGTAGCTGCTTGCGTTACGATATTGTGCTGATTTTGAGCAGTCATCGCATTTTCAAACATAATTCCTGTAGAATGGGCAGCAGATTGATACACGTTACTCAAAGCCATTGCAGGAGATTCTGCAACTACCTTTACGTTCGACTGTGTTACTGCATCTGTGATTTGTTCGTTAACTGGCATAATGATTATTGTTTATTAAGGTTAAAAAACGACCGGATTTTCCGGCTGAGAATTACTTTTTATCAAAAAAGTGTAAAAATTAAGGCTTAAGAATCTTAGCAATGGAAACCGCATCTGCTACCGTATCCAGGCTGTAGATCTGCAGAATACCCTGAGTGGTAGCTGCCTGCCCTAAAATATTCTGCTGGTTTTGTGCATTTACTGCATTTTCAAACATAATTCCTGTAGAATGGGCTGCAGATTGGTACACGTTGGCTAAAGCCATGGCAGGAGATTCTCCTACTACTTTCACGTTCGATTGCGTTACTGCGTCTGTGATTTGTTCATTAACTGGCATAATTGTTTTTGTTTTTTGTTGAGATCTGATCTCGGTTAATAATTATTGAGGTAAACTAGTTTTCTATTTTATTTTTAAACTCACTACAGATCCTGCAGATGATACATTTCAAAGGCATTGGTATTGACAGGTTATGAATAAATTAGACTTGAAGGGTGGCTCTGAATACAATGGTTGAAACCCTTATCTGTAAAATCTGTGTGAGTTTAAAGCATATTTCCTGATAAAAGGATGTGGCTTTTATTTTTAATATCTGTCTTAAAAATAAATTTCTACTGCAGGTATGCTGGCAATGCTGGATTCCTTTGGGCTAAAGATGGATTCTGAATGATTGCTTCTGTACATAGACAGCATCTGAAAGACGGTGCAAATAAATGTTGACCTGATTGTATATATGTTGAGGGCACCGGATTTCATCTCTGCAGGGAAATAAACCACATCCGTAGTTTGGGTTGAACTGAAATTAGAAACGTCCTTTCCTAATGGTCTCCAGTTCTTTTATTTTCATATTCTTTGGACTCATTTTTTTTAGACCCATGACATAGCTGCCGATTGCCGTCATGTTATTTCGTTGCTGGTTCAGGGCAGAATTGATCTGCATTGCACCTGTAGAATGCGCACTTACCTGTGTTGAAATAGCATTAGGTACAGCGGTAGACATTCCCATAATTATAGTATCGATTTCGTTCATAATATCTGTTGGTTTTGATGTTTTTAAGGGCGGATATTACCAAATCTGGCACTCAGCTTATTCATTCGGTCCATTATTTTGAGCTCTTTCTCCTTTACCTTTGCTGTTGAGGCCTCCTGAAGTCTTTTCAACTGTTCTTCATAGTTCATCATAGGAGGATCAGCCTGAGGTGGTGGTATAGTCTCCTGTACCTGAGGTGATTCTTGTTGTTTCACAGCTTCTTCCAGCTTTTCCAGCAAAGGGCCAAGTGATTTCATGGTCTCTTTGACGGCTTTATCTCTGATGTAATTAATGATTTCCTCTTCATGTCTTAAAACAAAAGGCATGATTTCTTTTTCGACGATTTCAGGTTCCGTTACAGGTACCGGAGGTTTGTGAGCGGGTGCCTTCTTGCGGGTTCTTCTGCGCATAAGTACTGTTTTTATAATGTTGGAAAAAGTAAACGCTTACTTTACAGCAGATAATTAATAAATGCAGCTGCAGCCTTCCAGTCGTGGTTGATATCTTTTACTACATTATAACCCGTTATCTCCAACGCAATACACGCTGAAATAGCAGTGGCTGACAACATTTCTTTTAACTGGTTGGGAGGAAGGGTAAGGATATAATCATCCGGAATTACAGGAAGCCTGCCGTTGTTTGGAGGGTTTTCATTCACTACAATACTCAGGATTTCCTGGAAATAATGGGCAATCAGCTTAGAAGCCTGGAATTCCAGCTCTCTTTTTAATTCAATTATTTCTTCCTGGCTTACCAGTTCGGAAATAGCAGCTACATCCACATCATGTACAGAATACTGAGCTTCTCCCGTATCAGATGGGGTGATCGTGATATCTGTTTTGAGAATCCATTTTGCCTTTTCAAGATTAATGGTAAGAAGTTTTGAATCAAGATCTGAAACTGCAATTTCATTTAAGGTGGTAAAAGGTAAAATTCTCACATTACAATAAAAAGCTTTCGGATCATCCAGCTTGACCATGATGACGGCAATTCCCGTTGATCTGTCTATAGGTTCCACTACAAAAGACTGGAAATGATTGTATCTTTTATTTCCTCTGTTGATGCAGTTCACCAGTCTTATGGCAGGCTGAATATTAATGTTTGAGGTCTGAAGATTAAATACAACTCGCTCTGCATTATGTTCCGTCTTTTTAACATCAGTACTTCTCGTGTCAAAATAAGAAATATCACTGCTTCGGGTCAGGTAAAGTCGTTCATTTAAATCATTTAAATTTTCTAGATTTAAAATTTTGGCGGGTTTGGTTGTTGAAGAATAATTCATCTTTTATTTATTTTAATTTTTTCAAGGAGTTGATTTATTATTGTTTTTTTCTTGCGGTTAACTTCAGGTTCTACTGAAGGAATTACTGCTTCCTTAATCTCTGGTTTTACGAGTGGCTGTGTCAGTTTTACTGACTTTAATACTAATTTTCCCCCATGATCAGCCGTGATAAAGCTTTTTCTCATACCTTCCTTTTCTGATGAGACTTCTTCCGGAACCGGATCTACTCGTTTTTTTTTTCAGGATCTTCAGTCTCAGGAGAAACTTCCGTAAACGAGGGAGGAGAAGGAAGAGCCACTGGAACCGGAGGCGTGTTGACATTATAAATAGTATTGGAAATTTTAGCCTTCACCTCAGCATATTCACTTACCATTTTGAACAGATCTTTCATCATTTCATTTCCCTTTCCTGCATCCTGGCCTTGCAGGTGCTCTGCCATCTGAGTGGAAGTTTCTTTACTGCCAGGAGCCGGACCGAAAGTAGTTCCATACGTCAGTAGATTATTGGCCAGCCTGCTTAATGCAATCAAACCTACCTGCTCAAATCCTTTCAAAAAAGACTGTAAATCCTGAACCATCATTCCTGTAGACTGTTCTATCATTACTTTTGTTACTCCGGTCATTGGGGAAGCCTTAGGAGGGGCCAGTACCTCACTGTTCACAAATACTACAGCTTTCTCCGCCGGAGTGGTAGCATTTGCTGCTTGGGATTGTTGGGTTTCACTGTTGTGTTCACTCATGATTGTAAGGTTTTATATTATCCTTTTAAAATTTTAATGGCATCTGCAACAATCGCAGGGTTGAGCTGGTTCAAGTTCTGCTGGTTTGTTACAGAATTCTGAATGGAAATTCCACTGGCATGTGTGGCCATCTGGTAAAGCATACTCATAGCCTGTGCGGGAGACTCACCAAGTACGGTAACATTGGTCTGCGTTACTGCATCTGTAGTCTGGGTGTTTACTGTTTCTGCCATATTCTGGTTTTAATGGGTTACTATTATTTTTATTTTCAAACATCTTTTTTCAAAGTCTCAACTCAACCTTATTATTTCCTGGGTAAGTCTTCACTGTGAGACTGTTGATCTCTTTTGTCTGATACAAATTTCATCAAACGGAATAAATCTTCATTAAGGGAAAAAACTGAATTTTAAAAAATAAGGGAATTCTCCTACGAGTGAATTTTTTAGATAACCATCGTGTCAGTAAATAACAGAATCGGAAAATAGAGCAGCCCATATAACTGTATTTCTATCATCATTACTACATAATACACAAATACCCTGTCTGCCCATAAGGGGAAACCCTGAATTTCTAAAAATGGGTAGATCCCCTCTATTTTGTCGGGAGCTTTACCTTGAAATTTGTTCCCTAACGTATTATACTAAACGATATGATAAGAAATAGAAAAAAAAACAAAGCACCTGTTTCCAATACAGATGCTGCTGCTCGCAGACCAGCACCAAGACCTGAACGTCAACGTGGCCCCAAACCTGAATTTAAACCTAAGGTGCTTATCCAGCCCGGATATGCCACCGGTGATATGTTTGGAATTGCCGCGACTTTAATTGATGATGAGGAGCTTCATGTTGTCATTTCAAAAGGCGACGGCACGGTCAAAGACCATACCGATAAAGCAGATTCTATAAAAAAATTCTATAGAGATTCCGGGATAGGTGGGGACAGAATACATGTTGTAGAAGTAAAACAGTTAAGGGGAGATAAAGCCGGTAAGAAAAAATTAGAAGATGAAGCACGTAAGTATCAGCGAAAGGGATATATTAAAGGGGTGAATTATGGAACAGACTATATTGCCAGAAAATACTCGCCGGCCTTACGGGCTAAGCTAAAAGAAAGATGGGAGGTCAATATCAACACCTATGAAGATGACGCTATAAAAAAATGGCTGGAACAACAAGGAATACCCACCAGTGGAAACAACTTACTTATTTTATGGTCCCGTTTCAGTGGAAAAGGAGGAGATATCCATATAGAACACGATACCAGCTATACAGGGATCAGGCAGATTATTTATAGAGTAGCAGAGATGTATGATGCAATTATTATTACCGGAGATAAAGGCTATGTGAAAGAGAGAGGATCTAAGTTTGATGATATTGTCAGTGATGTCAAAAGGTATATTCATCCTTCCAAAGTATTCAACATCACCGAATTTTGGGATGATAAAACACCATCTTTATTAGCATGGGGAGGTAATACCCGTTTTGGGCAGTTTAAGCTGTATGAGTATTTTGAGAAAAATTTCACCCATGTAAAGCATCTGGGCTTCAGAAGCGGTAACCTTGAAGTGATGGCGATGTTAGGATACACGGTAAGGTACATGGAAGAAGAAGGCAGTGAGAGCGGAGGCAGAATGCTTGCTTGGAAGAAGGAGAATGAAGGTAAGACTAAAAAAGGAGGTGATGCCACCGGATATGAACGTTTGTTGCTGAGTGAACCACCAACACGATCAGGTAAATTTCTTCAGGAAAAAATAAAAGACATCAATCAAAGAATTGAGTACGAATTAGGTGAAGAGATCAACAAAATAATAATGACCACACCTAAAACAGAAAATGAGATAAAAGAACTGAAGCAGCAGCTTAAACCTACTATAGAAGCAAAATTCAGAGACGAAAAAAGAGATTATACAGGGGCGCATTTCGCTCCGCGTAGAAAAGATGAAAAAGCCTTAACTCCCATACCAAAAGAAGAAAAAAGCAGATTTTATGAAGGGTTTAATAACAAAGATATGGAGCTTATTCTCTCATTTTTAAAGCCTGAACGCTGGATTGACAAAGAAATTATGTACAACCCAATCATCCCACAGAAAAGAAAAGATTACAAAAAACTGTTGGAAATTGCCAATTAAACAGTAAGCCCGGACTCTGCTGATTAATTAAAATACTGACTTCACTGATATTTCAAAAAACAGCCTTCTACACAGAAGGCTGTTTTTTGATGAATAATGCTATGCGGAAAGAAGGGAATCTTCAGTATCCTTTTCAGGTAATTCTTTTCTCTTTCTCCAGAAAAAGTAGGCAACGATAGCGGTTGCAATAGGCAGGGCAACCCCAAACTCATCAATATAATAATTGGTATTTCCCGTATCCACAGTAAGCGGTGTGAAAATAGACTGTATAAAAAGGTTGTGGCTGGCATGTAAAATAGCTCCGGTCCATAAACTTCCGGATTTTAACCGTAACCAGGTGAAAATGAAGCAAGATGCAAATATCATGACCGTAAAACATAGAAGAGCCAGCCATTTGGGACCACCCGTATTATAATTGGAAAAAAGCAGAAGAGGATAATGATAGATAGCCCATATGAGACCCATCCAAAGAGAGGTGGCAGTATAAGAATTGATCTTTGCTAACTGCGGAGTAAGAAGACCCCGCCAGCCTATTTCTTCACCCAATGCCGAGCCTACAGAACGCACCATACCAAAGCTGCTCATCAGAATGACATACAGGATGATGGTCTGGCCGTCAGAAAGATTCCAGCCCATCCCTTTGCCGGCATCTGCTATAAATTCATGATTATAAAAGCCGCCAGCACCACTGATCCAGATGATAAGATAAGGAACAAAAGCATAAAGAATAGGAATACAGTAAGCCATGATCTGGTATTTCGTAAGGCCCCATTTCCAGCCCAGGGAAGAAACAGGAATTTTCCGGATACGGCAGGTAAGAAGTGCTGCAATGGCCGGGCACCACATCACAATGGTAGCATAGGATATAATTCCGCCACCGAGTTTTCCGGTACGAATGCACATATAATAGACCGGAAGACAAAAAAGCAGGGTAAGACACAGGTAAGTCGCAATATTCTTCCTGATTTCGGATTTGGATATTGTGTTTTCCATAGACTGATCTGGTGTTGAAGTTTATAAATAGTTGAAAAATAGAAGGTTATTTTTTAATAAAAGTACACTTATTTCTTATATGAATATTAATTTTAGTACTGTTCACTTTAAAAAAGACGGCTTATTTTTTTTAATAATGGAAAACTGTAAATTAGCCAAAACAATTTTTTTCCGAATTACCCCAGAACATGTCCAGACTAAAAGCGATAAGAGAACAAAAAAATCTGACTCAGGAGGAACTGTCAGAAAAATCAAAAATTTCTGTAAGAACCATTCAGCGGATAGAATCCGGAACAGAACCTAAGGGACATACTTTAAGAACGCTGGCGCAGACTTTGGAAATAGAGGAATCTTTATTATTGCAGGAAGAAATCATCATTTCCCAGGAAAATAATGAGGTAACAACAGAAACCGCAGAAGAACCTGAAACGATCAATTATTCTTTGGTTAAAATGATTAATCTCTCTTCCTTATTATTTGTGGTCGTACCGCCATTAAATATTCTGGCTCCCTTTCTATTAATGTTTATTATGAAGCAGAGAAACAGTCTCACCAAACAGATTATTTCACTGCAGATGTTTTGGACAGCTATGGCACACATTGTATTTATGCTCGGTATCTTTTTAAAGCTCGGAAAAGAGTTTACGCTTATTCTGATGATCCTTATTGTACTGTCCAACGTATTTATGATCCTCCGGAATGCTGCAGAGATTGACCGTAAAAAGAAACTGTATTTCAAATTGAGATTCAGTATGTTATAATTTCTGTCGTGGCTTTGTCGGGTTTTTGTCGGGTTCATTTTTATTAAAAAAACAAAATGAAATTGAACCTTTGTCAAAAAAATAACAATGACAAAATCTGCACAGCTTATCCTTCCTTTTTTTATTCTGTTGATGAGTATCGTTCATGCACAGACAGAAAAAACAGATCCTCTTTATAAAACAATTATATTGAAAGACAGCTTGTTTTTTTCAGCAGGCTACAATACCTGTAACATCGGGAAGATGGAAAGCATGTTAAGCGACGGATTTGAATTTTATCACGATAAAGGCGGCTTTGAGGATAAAAAGAAATTTATTATTGATTTTAAAAACGGATTGTGCAAGTCTCCGGAAACCTACCAATTAAAACGAGTATTAGTTGATAAAAGTACTGAGATTTATCCCATGTATAAAGATGGAAAAATATATGCTGCCATTCAGAACGGAGATCATCTGTTTTATGAGAAGGTAGGAGATCAAGCTGAAAAATTGGTTGGGGAAGCAAAGTTTACTCATCTGTGGATTTTGGAAAATGCTGAGTGGAAACTTAAGAATTCATTGAGTTTTGATCACCATCCGAAGCAGACTACTGATAATGAAACAATGTTTGATAACGATCAGTCGATGCAAAGCTGGCTGAAAGAAAATAATATTCCAACGATGGGATTAGGAATTATCGAAGGAGGAAAACTACAGAAGGTAAAAGTTTTTGGAAATACTAAAACAGGAATTTCAGCTCCTCTTAATGCCTGTTTTAATGTAGCCTCTCTTACCAAACCTGTCACGGCAATGGTCGCATTAAGGCTTATAAGCTTAGGGAAATGGAAGTTGGATGAACCTTTAGATATATACTGGACTGATCCGGATATCATCAACGATCCGAGACATCAGAAACTGACCACCAGAATGATCCTGAGCCACCAGACCGGCTTTCCCAACTGGAGATGGATGAACGCCGACAAAAAACTGAACTTTCAGTTTGATCCCGGTACAAAATACCAATACTCAGGAGAAGGTTTTGAATACCTTCGGAAAGCGCTGGAAAAAAAGTTTGGAAAATCACTGGACCAGCTTGCGAAAGAACTTATTTTTCAGCCTCTCAAAATGCATAACACAAACTATATCTGGGATCAGAATACAGAATCAAGATTTGTAACAGGATACAATGAAAAGGGAAATGCTTATCCAATAGAAAAAATTACAACAGCCAATGCTGCCGATGATATGCATACCACGATAGAAGATTACGGAAATTTTATGATCAGCGTTATGAAAGGAAAAAATCTGAAGCCGGAAGTCTTTCAGGAAATGATCAAAAAACAGGTAAAAGTAAAAGAAGGTAAATATTTCGGGTTAGGTTTTGAAATCTATGATTTTGGGAATGGTGAATATGCTTTATCTCATGGAGGTGCCGATCAGGGAACAAGATGTATTGCCATTGTACTGCCCAGTTCAGGAAAGGGGATTGTGATATTTACCAATGTAGATGATGGCTATAAAGTCTATGAAAAACTGGTGGTTCACTATCTGGGAGAGCAAGGAAAGAAGATTGTGGAGATAGAAAGTAAATAATGATATGTTGTGATAAATCTTTGTATATTTAGGATATCAATCTGGAAATAAGTAAGGTAGCTGAATATTTATTTTCAGGATACACTATTATGAACGGAAATAAAAAGAAAGCTATGTGGCAATATTATATTATCCTTGGAGCAGGAGTGATTCTGTTTGTTGCAGCATTGATGAGCTTCAAAAACACACTCTCATTCTTAAAAAAAGCAGAAAAGGCAACCGCAACTGTTACTTCATTGCGGGAATTTGAATCGGATGGAGTAGTATTCAGCCCTCTCTTTACCTTCCGTACACAAAATAATGTTGACTATACCTATGAACTGCCGGAAGGCACCAATCCTTCAGCCTGGTCGGTAGGAGAAACGGAGACCGTTATTTACGATCCCGAGGATCCTTCTTCTGTAGAATTATATACGTATTTTAGAATTTTTGCCTGGCCTTTAATATTGATTTCTATTGCATTGCCATTACTGGTGATAGGAGGAGGCTATTTTATTGCAAACCAGTTTTTAAAATAACCTGCTCCTACTGTATTTCTATTTTACTTTTTCCAGGAGATACAGCTTAGCTCCGGAAAATCCCAGTTTAGGCATCAGGTTTCCTTCCAGAATCATCGTCTTATTATTAGCATCGATGACAGAAATATAATTGTTGGAATTGTATTCTATATAATTTTCCTTTTCTTTTGTTGAAGGGTTTTTTCCGAATTCCATAGAATATTTTACCCAGTCTTCATCTTGTGAACTGCAGTGTACAGGTTTGAATTTAGACTTTTTAGCCTTGAAAACGATCTGGTCAAAACCTTCTGTACATTCTGAGGTAAATGAGCCGTCAGGATTCTGATCTTTTGAAAAATCCTCGAAAGAACCGCGGTAAACACCTACCACTTTCCAGGTTCCGTCTATACGGTCTTCATCAATTTTCCCTTTTGCTTTGCTTACGGCCCAGCTGATTCCGTTTACAGTTCCTTTTACCGCTTTATAACTTAAGCTTACAGCGCCTGAAACTACTTTTGTAGCCGTTCTTACCACACATGAATTGAGAACAAGGACAGCCGAAGCCAGCAATACTATTTTCTTCATTTTGTCAAATTTTTTCAGATACGAAGATACTGTTTTTGGAATGATGAATGATGTTTTGCCTATTTTGATAATCATTTCAGGCATCTGTATATATTCTGCGGTCTGGTTTACCGTGTGAAAATCATTATTCACCGTTCAATATGGCCTGTTCAAAGTATTTACACTTATTCCTGGCTCTGTTATATCATAATTTTACCATAATAAAACATCACGATTATGAATACTACATTGAACTTCAGTAAAAAAGTACAGGCCATTTTATCCTTAGTTATTTTTATAGGAATGGGATTACTATCTCTAAAAGCACAGACTTCTGCCACTGGCGGGAAAGATATGGAAAATACAGCTGTCAGATCAGCTTTCCAACATACAAAGAAAATAAGAGCCGGGCTGCTGGATGTAGGCTATGCAGAAGTAGGGCCTGAAAATGGAAAGCCCGTTATCCTTCTTCATGGATGGCCCTATGATATCCACAGTTTTGAACAATCTTCAGCTATACTTGCCGGAAAGGGCTACCGTGTTTTAGTTCCTTATTTAAGAGGCTACGGTACAACTACCTTTGTATCTCCCAATACAAAACGCAATGGTCAGCAGAGTGCTGTTGCACTAGATATTATTGCTTTTATGGATGCCCTGAAAATTGATAAAGCGATCATTGGTGGCTTTGACTGGGGAGCCAGAACTGCCGATATCATGGCAGCACTGTGGGCTGAGCGCTGCACTGGCCTGGTTGCCGTAAGCGGATATTTAATAGGAAGCCCAAAGGCAAACGAGAAACCTCTTCCTCCAAATGCCGAGTTTTTATGGTGGTATCAGTATTACTTTTCAACTGAAAGAGGGTATAAGGGATACAAAGCCAATACTGTGGCATTTAATAAACTGATCTGGAAAACAGCTTCGCCAAAATGGGCTTTCGATGATCAGACCTACGAACGCTCTGCCGGAGCATTTGATAACCCTGACCACATTGATATCGTAATTCACAATTACCGCTGGCGTCTGGGGTTGGTGAAAGGAGAAAAACAATATGATGCGCTTGAAGCTAAACTGGTAAAATCTCCGTCCATTACGGTCCCAACAGTTACCCTTGAGGGTGATGCCAACGGAGCTGCGTTTCCTGCCCCGGAAAGTTATGCTTCCAGATATACCGGAAAATATGCCCATCACACCCTGACAGGTGGAATTGGACACAATTTACCACAGGAAGCTCCCAAAGCATTTGCAGATGCCATTATAGAGGTAGACTCCATGTCACAATCTAAATAAAACTGTCGGATTAAATTGTATGACCCGGATGTTGAAAAGAAAAAACCAGAGAACTTTATCATTTTTCTTTTACCTCTGAACAAAACAAAACCACTACTCAATAGCAGTGGTTTTTATTTTTATCTGAATGGTAATTAGCCTTCTATTTCTTCTTCGAGCTTCAGTTTATTAACTAAAGGATTGGCATACATCGCTAGGAAATATTCCTTGGAAACCGGATCAGATGGGTCTATACGCATCTCAAGTCTTCGGATAAACAGCTGTTTTTCCTGCTCGGTATAGTGTGAAGCATACGTATCTGTATTGTGAATCAGATCGTAGGCTATATATTTTGTTGGCCAAAGCTTATAATTTTTAATAATTGAATGGTCAATCACCTGTGCAATAGCCTGCAACTGTTTGTTTTTATTCTCAATAGTAGCGGCAATTTCATCCAGTTCGGTATCAATAACATCACCGGCATGCAGATGAATTCGTTTCTTTTGCCCTAATATGCCGCTGAGCATAGTGGTAAAATCTTCATTTTTACCTTTGATGTATTCCTCATCCCTGTGCTGTGCCAGTAGCTGAGGCATTTTCAAAGAATCTGTAGGATCATATTCATAAGAAATGGATATCGGAACAATCTTTAAGGTTTTAAAATACTCTATCAGTGACTGATCTCCGGATGCCATGGCAAGCATTTTTAAAACACCCTGTTGAGTGGCATCATTACCGTTTTTGGTACGGCCTTCACGCTGGGCGATCCATACAGAACGGTTTTCATCATGTAATTGATGATCAATATACTCAGACATGGTTTGTGAACTTTTAAGCTGGTCGCGAAGAGACAATCCTCTTTGAACTAAAAAGTTGCGGTTCAGCTTTGCCAGTATATTCAAAAAGTTTCTTTTCACAAGATTATCGCCAATGGCAGAAGCAGTCATAATATGGCCGCTTTCCAGAAGAGCCAGATTAAGCAGTGAAGTATCCAATACAATATCTCTGTGATTTGAAATGTAAAGGTAGGGAGTATTTTTATCCAGCTTATCGAAGCCAGAGGTCGTTAAACCTTCAGAACTTTTTGAAAGGATCTGACGAACGGTATGCGCTACAAAATGATGCTGAAAATCACTTATAGAGTGGATCTCTTTAAACTGTTCCAGCCAGACCTGCTCATCCACACCGGGAAAAGTAAAGTTCATCAGTGCTTTCATCATGGGATCACGGGCTACACTCTGCAATCTTTCATTCACTTCATGATCATGAAAATACCGTATTTCATCAAACTTCGACATGCAATTATTTAAAAATTAAAACTTTTTGCAAAAGAACGAAAATTTATCTGGGGAATGGGTATAATGGGTGTTAAAGTATTATGATGGGCGTAGGAGTTAGTTGAACCGTGTATAACAAACGATCTACATACACGTTCACCTTGTCATTCCGTAGGAATCTAAACTGCTTATTTTCTCATCACTTATTATCCAAACCATTGTCTGGATTCCTACGGAATGACAAACTGTGTGAATAGTCTAAGCGGGTGGTTTGTATTAAGTCAGGAGCAAATAAGTAGTTATGCACACATACATACATACATACATACATACATACATACATACATACATACATACATACATACATACATACATACATACATACATACACAAAAAAAATATGCGGCCACCTTGTCATTCCGCAGGAATCTAAACTCTTATTTCTACCATTATTTATTATGTAAATCTCTGCCTGGACTCCTACGGAATGACAAACTGTGTGGATAGTCTAAGCGGATAGTTTGTACTTCATTATACGACAAACAATTTTGTCATTTGATATGAAATACTACTCATATCAAAGCCAGTTTTCAAACAAGTAATTCAAAAATTCTAAATTAGGATTTGTCTTCCTTATAAGCTCAAGCTTCTTAATTCTTGACCAGTTTTTAATTTCCTTTTCTCTTTCAATAGTATGATGAATCCAATCATATTTCTCGTAATAAATTAGAAACTCAAGATTATATCTTGCTGTGAAGCTACTTGGATTTAGTCTGGTTTTGTGTTGAAACAATCTTATGTGGAGGTTTCCTGTAACGCCAGTATAAAGTACTTTTCTATTTTTATTGGTAAGAATATAGATATAGTAGGTATATCTTCCTGTTGAAAACTCAATCATTTGTGTATTTGTTTTATAAAAGTTACAAAAAATATTTTTCAACTGGATTTTCAATTGGATTTAATCAAAGTATTGAAAGAAGAATGATAGCTTCTTTCTCAATTGAGTATGAGTTTTTATTTGTAAGAAAAGGTGAAAGGTATACTACGAACCAAACAAGGTAATGAGACACAATCTTTGTCATTCCGCAGGAATCTAAACTCCTATTTTCTCATCACTTATTATCCAAACCATTGTCTGGATTCCTACGGAATGACAAACTTCGTGGATAGTCTAAGCGGATAGTTTGTATTAAGTCTGGAGCAAATAAGTGGCTATGCACACATACATACACAAAAAAATATGCATTCACCTTGTCATTCTGCAGGAATCTAAACTCTTATTCTATCATAATTTATTATCCAAATCTCTGTCCGGATTCCTACGAAATGACAAATGGTATGAATCTTCTACAGATCTGGTTTTAAATTTTCAGGAGCTTCTATAACCGCAATAATAAAATCTTTCATAAATTTTTTAAACTTGCCATTTCTTACATCAATCCAGAATGAAGCATCATGTTCTATATTAGCATATTGTAAGAAAAACAGAGGCCACCAATGTGATGTTCTGAACTTTATTCCTAAATAATTTCTAAGATCATTCAGATATATTTTATCGTGGTGTGAATCCTTATATTGAGGTGTTTTTACCAAACCATAAATAACTCCACCTTCTTCATAATTGAATTTGATGAATAAGTTTTTAAAGACAGGAATTTCAAAATGATGAAACTGTTCATTATATATGATACGCATTTTTAATTCTTCAGTTAACTCATCTGTCAGTTGAAGCATCTGCTGATCAACAAGATTTTTCATTTCCTGTTTAATCGAATTTAAAGTGTTGGATACTTTAAAAGCGGTTTCTATATTTTCTTCAGTTTCTGTGATAAAATGATTCAATGAACCCATATCTAAGTTTTCTTTTCCCATATAATTTTCAATAAGTTGACTTTCAAAATCTACTAAAAAAGAACGAACTCTTTCATTTTCTGTATTTTTTATAAATTCTTTTAATATTGGTATAATATGTTCTTCGTAGTTGATCAAATAGAGCTTTCCTGTTTCTATCAGTTTTTCGATTTCTTTTCCGCCGCTGTACTCTGTTAATTCCTTTGATTTCGGGGTTAAATAGAGAAGCTGATAATGGTTATTACTGATATACTGTAAGTATTTCAAATAATCTTCAACCTGATTTTCCTGATCTTTTGTCCAGGGATAAATTTTATTTTCAATTCCCAGAATACTTGATTGGTCCTGATTCTTCAGAACAATGTCGACCCGTCGGTTATCAAAGGTTGAATCCTCTAAAATAACCTGAACTTTTTCCGGAGTATCATAAGGGAAATACAATCCTAATTCTTCTTTGAAAAGCTTCAAATAAATATCACCCTGACCATGGTTTTCATTTGGATTTAAAAAAAACGCTAATATTTCAGAGACTTTATTTTCGTTCCAGTGGAGGAACTTCATCGTATTAAATTTAGCAGCTAGCTTTTTAGAATGCCTTTTTTCATATTCAATCTCAAACTTAGAACGAGCCTGAATCTCTTTGAAAAAAGAAATATAATTATTCATGATTTATTAGTTAATATTGTTTTTAAAACTCTTTCTGGCAATAATAATAATAATAATAATAATAATCTCCAGTTTCTGCTTACGGGAAAGCATAAATTTTATAGAATAATCACTCTATTATAAAAAAGATTAGAAACCACTACTTATTTTTTTATTTGTTGTAAAAACTAATCGAACTTTTAATAGATTGCTTCATTTTTACTAATGTCAACTATTATTTATTTAGCACTTTCTTGCTTAAAAAATGCATATGAAATTTAAATATAAATTACGGGATTCCATAAGGTTATAAAATATTTTTAAGATTCACTATTATTAGATTATGTAATTCATATGCATTACAATAATTTTTAAATATTTCGCAAAATTGCCTGATGGCAAAATTAAGTGAAGAAGATAAATTATTAAGAATTAAGATTGCAAAGCGTTTGAAGAAACTAAGATCCGAATCTGGTAATATTCAATCAAAGTTTGCAACTGATAATGAGATGGACAGGCAACTTCTAAATAGCTGGGAAAACATTAATAACGATCGAGGAATGACAATTTACAGTATTAATCGAATCTGTAAAATTATCAATATTACTTTAAAGGATTTTTTCGATGATCCAATTTTCAAAGAAGAATAAGAGGTAATCTAACTATCAAGTTGGAATTTATATTGTTAAGTATAGAAACTAATAATCAAATGGAAAATCACCCATTCATTGCAGAGTTACAGAAACTCAAAGAATCATCTCGTCATGCTATCGCACAAGGTGATAAATATGATTTAGATGAATTCAAAAAATATTTGCATATAGAGAGAGAAGTAGAAAAAGAATTAAAAAATATTATTCTTAAAAGCAGTACATCAGAGCAGGCACAATTAATTTTAGTTTGTGGAAATGTTGGCGACGGAAAATCACATATACTTTCTTATCTCCATAATGAATTAAAAGATACAATCTCTCAATTTAAAATTCATAATGATGCTACCGAATCTCATAATCCAAATGAATCTTCCAATGTTACATTATATAAGGTTCTAAATGGATTCAGAGATGAAAATTTACACCAATCTAAAGATAAAATGATTCTTGCTATAAACTTAGGGACCTTAAGTAAGTTTATAGACACTTACGGTGAAGAATTCACTTATCTTAAAGAATATATTACACAATATAAAATTTTGGATGCTGAGTTTCCTCAGGACGATATAGCTGACGTAAGCAGGAATTTTAATCATATTAATTTTACTGACTATCATCTTTATTCATTAACTGAAAATGGAGCCGATTCAGAAGTGATAATGACTGTTTTGGAAAAGATCATTACTGATGATGAAGCTAATAGCATTCACCGAGCATACTTGGATTATAAGATAAGTTTAGATGAAAAAATATTTTGCCCGATTCTTTATAATTATGAGTTTCTTTTTGATGAAAATAATAGATTAATAATTTCTCAACTTATTATCAAAGCAATTATAAAAAGTAAAGAGATTGTTTCTATCCGAACATTACTTAATTTCATTTATGATATTTTGGTTCCAATCAATCTTAGTAGTATAAAATATACAGATTATTATGGGGAGATTGAAAGGATGAAAGCAGATGAGATGCTAACAAACTTGATTCCTAATTATTTATTTGAGCATCCTGAATTATCAAGTTTATTCAGTAAAATCGAAAATTTAGATCCTTGTATAAACCGAACAGCTGCTACAGATGATATTTTACTGACTTTAATGAATGTAGAAAAGGCAATGACTGTTTTTTCTGATTATATTAATCAGAACTATTTATACAAAATTGATTTTTTAATTAATCAAGAATATATTCTAGCAATAAATCTTTCAAAATTGTTTTTGAGGCTTAATTATTTTAGTAATTATTCTAGTCAGGAATATCTTCGAGATGAAGATTACGATGAATATATGTCTTGGTTGTTTCATTATAACAATAATCCTAAATTTAAGAGTATTTACCTTTTAGTTGAGAAAGCTGCAAAAAATTGGAATGGTAATCCAAAAAGTAATGGGAAAATCATTATCAATGTGGGAAAAAAACAAAGTCAGTACAGAATTTTCAAAGATTTTAAAGCAACTCCAGATCTTAAAATGCAAAATGCCAAAGCGAAAACAGAAGTTAAGCATAATAAATTTTCGCAAGAGTTTTGTCTATCTTATATAGGAGTTCCAAAAATTCATGTTGATTATAGTTTATTCAAACTTTTGAAGATGATTCTAAAAGGCTATAAACCTAACAAAAAAGACAATAATAACTATGTATATTTTGTAGATATTATTAATAAACTAATTAATCAGAATAAAGATAACTCTACTTTATATATAGATGAAGTAAATATTGGACAAGAGATAGATTATACATTCTCAATGGATGAATTCGGGGATTACAATTTTCAAATGATATGAAAAGAATAGAATTATTTAAAGGAGGAATTGATAATGTAAAGTCCAAGTATGTGAATAAAAATAATACTTTTAAACATATTACTGGAAGACAAGTTAAACTATTACCTTTCAAGACAAATCCAGCAGGGGATTCATTAGGTGATGATTTTAAATCTTTTCAAGGAATAACCGGAGAAATTTTTAGGTTATCAAATGGTAAAACTCAAATTGAATTTGAAGATTCTAAAGATTCTTTTAAAGCTAGTTTAAAAGAAAATATTCTAAATTCAGCAATCAATAATGTTGAAACAGAGCATACTGAACAATTAAAAAATATTTTAACACAATTATTTTTTGAAGAGGACAATAGCCTAGTGAAATTTCATATAAAAACTTTACCTTATATGAATTTTATCACTTCAGGTAAGTCTCTTAATGCTGTTAAAGAAGTTTCTATATTTATATCTGATATTTTTTTAAAGGATGTTAAAGAAACAAATTTAAATGTTGACATAGAAGCTGAAAATATTCTATCAAAATTAATAATTGATAATTTTCCTAATCTTCCTAATGTAAATTCGAAACCAGATTCTTCAATAGAAGGATATGAAAATTTTTTTCCTGAAATAAAGAAACAATTTAATGATGATTTTAGTTTTTTATCAAGTAATAGATCTTTATTTCTAAAACATATTGAGGATTTTTTAAAATACTATTATTTCCATTATTTAAATCAGTTGGCAATTAATTTAAATGATTTTGGAAGAAATGAAAAAAGAATTAGACCAATTTATTTTACAATGGATTGGGAGACATTGTCTGAATCGAGATTGAGAAATCATTCATTGGGCTGGAAGGAACTAAATAAATATTCATCTAATTTTTTCTATCATGCAAATACTTTAGAATTGTTGAACTATATCTATATTGATGGCTCTACAATTAAGAATTATAATGATTTTGTTATAATCTATGATGACTTAACAGAAGATGATAAAAAAGAACTTAGAGAATATATTACTGAGATAAGTTCTTTTTATAAAGAGAGTATTCCTTTAACAAGTGGAAGCTGGGAAGAGTGTGAAAACAAGTTAAATATTGAACTTTCAGCTAAAATGTTTACTAGCCAAATAAGCAAGAATATTTTTACGCTATACTTTTTGATAAAGTATCAATTCGATAATACACAGCGTGAACATGCTGATCAAAAATATGCCCAATGGTATTTACAATTCGGGAAATTAAATTATACCAAAACTAGAGGAAGATTAGGAAATACAACTGTATTATCCCAAGAACTTCTGCTTTTCCTAACAAAACTTTGTATTGGAAATCAAGATAAAATCAGATTAAAAACTTTGTGGGAAAAGCTAAGGGAACGAGGAATAACGTTTGATGAAATGTCAAAATTAGAAATCATCAAGTTGTTTGAAAAAATTAATTTAATAGAGAAAAAAAGTGATAGTGGAGATGCACAATACGTCAAGTCAACTATATAAGTATATTTCAGATTTAATAATAGAGTTTTTTACGGAACAAAGAATTCAATCAGGAGATCGTTATAATTTTTATCTGGAGGATGAAAATCAGATGTCTCTACTTTTTAATAGCTTATCCGAAAATTCTATCTCTTTCTCTTATATACATCCTGATGGTGGTGAAGAGTATTCTACTTCCAGTTTAATCATTGGTGATGTTCAGGTTATTATTGCTTCAAGTTTAAAAGCATCTGAGGATTATCTTACGATGCTTAGAAACAAAGTTGCAGAACAAAGTGACAAATTTGATAACACAGCCATATTAATTTTATTTAGTGGAAAGCTTGATAGTTTACTAGGAGGTAGCAGTAGTTTGAGTAAAGAAGGGATGCCTTTGCATCATTCCGTATTTAAAAAACGAATTGAAAAGGATATTGATCAAAATGATTCTTTATTAGAATATGAGAAAGCTATTTTGAAATTTGTTTCAGAAAGGAAGACTAAAAGCGTTGTTGAGGATAATAATTCAATTTTTGATTATGAATTTATAATTAATGTACTTACTAAAAAAACATTTAAAAAAGAAGATTTTAATTCTTTAGGTCTTTTTTCGCACGAAGAATTACGAACTAAAAAAAATGAAGCCTTAGTAAAAGACCTTAATGGGAATTTTAACTTATATGAAAGGTATGAGAAAATTTTTTTAAATGGCGATCCTACAATTGAGTTAGATCAAGAACTTCCTGACACTGCAATTAAAACTCTAGTATCTGAAGGTTGGAATTCATGTGATTACTCACAATTAGTAAAATGGATGGAGAGTGAGAAAGAGAAGACACCTCCGAATTTTCAATCGATTACTGGAGATAATTTATTACAAACTTTTTGGTATAAAGCAGATGGTGATTCGACTTCTAAAAAAAGAAATATAAATCTTATTGTTTTTAATCCATCGCTTGAACTTCCTTTTAAATTGAATGCAAAATATGATCAATTCATAAAAAAGGAAGGACTTAGAGTAAGGAGTGGATCTGAAAATATTAAAGTTACCAATAGTGGTTATAATATTGTTATTGAGTTTGTTAAATTTAATCCGGAAAGTTTATTTAGCCTAATTGAGTATAAAGACTCTGAAACTGATAAAAAATATCTTATCAAAATTTTATACTTACCTTTCAAAGAAAATGTTATTTCTGAATTTGAAGGAAATTTTCAGCTCAAAATTAGCAAAACATCTTCTTACTTACAGATTAAAGAAACTCCAATTCTCATCTTTAACCCCGAAGGTAATATTCAGTCCAACCAAATTTTAAGCTTAGATAAGACTGTCAAAGTTAACGCTGATGAAAAGTTAGTTTTAGATTATGATCCGTCTTTATCCCAAGAAGATGTTATCCTTTTTAAAATTGATTTTTCTGATGTTAAAATTCCCATAGCACTCAAAACTGATTTTGAATTGCCTAAGCTTATTTCTGGGCTTGAAGTTTGGAAAGAAAAAAGAATTAACAAAACTAGTTTTAAATATTTACAAGAAGGGGATACTATAAAATTATTATTTAAAAATAATGAAAGGACTATTCGTGAAGAGTTTAGAGTAAATTTGATTCACGAATATTACATTATAAATTCTGATTCATATTCCTGGGAACTAGGTTACGATAATGAAATTTCTGATAGAGATTTAGAACTAAGTGATGATATAAAATTTACTTTTAATAATTTAAGAAATTACTATAGGTCTAAACAAGCACAACCTAGTTTAGTTTATTTTAGTGAGGATTTGAAACAAATTTCGCTAGAATATATCAATTGCTTCATCAGACAATTGGAACAATTTGAAGAAAATAAATCTTTAAAACCTGCTCAGAAAAATCTATTATGGTTAGGGGTAGTTAAAGAAAATGTCGGAGAAGAGAAAATAAAATTAAGCCCACTACATCCTATAAATGTAGCCTATCAACTTCAATTAAATAATGACTTAGAAGATGAAGATATTTATGATGCTATATTAAAACGGTTAAATCCTTACAACCTGATCCCTTATATAGAGGGTAAGCCTAATGAAGTGTATATTCCGATAGATTCTAATCATTCACCAGAATGGTTGTATTATTCAATCTATCTGAATTCCAAGCAAGCTGTTCCTAAAAATTATGTGTCAAATTTAGTTGCTGATAAAATAAAAGATTTTACAACTAATTTCGATTTTATTTTTAATCAGTCTGTAAAGTCTCCTGTCAAAATCAATATTGTCAATTTGGGAGATTGTAAGGAAGTTGTAGAAGGTATTTTTGAATATTATAGAAAATATTTGAATAATAATATAAATAAAAAAATATCTGATTTATATCCTATTGAAGTAAATATTTATGGTTCACATAAAATTGTTACCAAATTTGAAGAGCTTACATTTTATGAGAATGTAGAAGATGTAGAAAAGCATCTGAGAATTGATTTAAAGTCTAAAAACTTCGAAAAGGATGACTTATTAAATGCTTTTTTTGATCAGGTAAAGTTTTACTCTAAAAATGAGCCTCAAAAAAATGAAAATTATGAGTATGCTCATATTACTTTTTATCAATTTGATGTTACTAAAACTGAAAGATCATATGATGATCTAAGTTTAGTGAAAACTGGAGTGTCATTTAATGGATTAATGGCGGATGTAGTGTCTACGCCGACAGTTGAAAATTACAGAACAGGATTTGGTACATTAGATTTACCTGAGAATCCAAACCAGCTTACAAGGTTAGCAAGTCTTTATAATGCATTTGTTCGTGTTGCTAATAATGGTGATCCTTATGAAAAGAGTAAAGCACTTTGTACTTCTATCAATTATGATGTAAAAGAGAGCCTAGAAAAATTATATAAGTCTTCCCAATGGGTCACTTATATAGACCCCAAGGTAGATCTTGATTTTTTCAAAGAAAGTAAGGATTTAGTGATTATTCACTACAGTGATCAATATAATAATTCAAATGGGTATGATGCCATTACAGTAAGTCAAAAGACAGATCAATATGAGGTTGTTGTCAAAGAGTTTTTACAAAAACATCATGTGCAGTTTGAAACTAATGACAAAAATAGTATTATTAATTTTTTCAATGCAATCAACGGAGAATGGTTATTGAAACTCATTCGTCAAAGTAGTCAGTTTCCTCGAGAAAAGCTGAGTTTACTTTCCGGAATAAAATCTACTTTATCCATATTGTATCATCCTAATATAATTTGGGTTCCAATTTCCCTGGAAGAAATTCTACGAGTTTCAGGCAATGCCGGTTTAAATATGGGAGATGGGTTATTTTCTACTAAGAATCTTGGTGCCAATGGATCTTTCAGTGATGACTTGCTATTTATAGGATTAGAAAAAGATAATGATCAATTATTAATGCATTTATATCCTGTAGAATTAAAAATTGGTAATAACTCAATTGTTAAAAAAGGTGTTGAACAAGGAGAGCGTACCGCTTCTTTACTGCGTGAACACTTAAGTAAGGAAGGGTTTTTAAGTGAATTTTACAAGAATTTTTTCGCAAAAATTGTGCTTACAAATGCTGAAAAAATGCAACTCTTCAATGTATGGGATCATCAAGACTGGTGTATTATTTCCAACGATTATCGTAAAGATTTACTGAACAACAATTTTATAATCAATAATCGTTTAGATTTGATGATTGGCTCATTTGGGTTAATTCATTTTGCAAAAGATAAGTTTAGCAGGAAGATTAGCACAAATGATCATTATATGCACGTGGAGTTATTGGAAACAGATGGATATGAATTTTTGGTGAAATCCGTTGATGATCTTATTCAATTTTTTCACAATACAGAAACTACGATTAATAAAGATTGTTTATTGATTAATGCATTTGAGCAAACTACATCTGATCCGGATCCAGTTATATTAAGTGAACTTAATAATGAAGTAATCAATAATAATTTAGAAACAGAACCATCTCAAGAAATAGAAAAAAAAAAGGTAACCAGTAATACTGCTGAAGGGATTAAAATAGAATTCGGAACTAATCTGAATAATTCTAAAAAAGTTTTTTGGGAACCAAATAATACCAATAAAGTAATGCACACTAATACAGGTATTATTGGAACAATGGGAACAGGAAAGACACAATTTACCAAATCATTGATCACCCAATTGAATGCTAATGCAGATAAAAATATTGGAAATGAAAGATTAGGGATTCTAATCTTTGATTATAAAGGGGATTATATTAAAGATGATTTTGTGAATAAAACAAATGCCAAAGTTTTACACCCTTATCATTTACCTTATAATCCATTGGCTTTAGATGCAGATGAAAAATCTAAACCAATGCTACCATTGCATACTGCTAATGATTTAAAAGAAACAATATCGAATGCTTTTAATTTAGGAAATGTTCAGAAACAACGTCTAAGAGATGTTATTGTAGAAGCTTACGAAAGCAAGGGTATTTTCAAGGCTGATCGCACTTCGTGGACACAGGCTCCACCTACTTTAGGGGATGTGTGTGATGTTTATCTAAGTCATGAAAACAATTCACAGGATAGTTTATATGCTGCCATTTCAAATCTTTCTGAATTTGAAATATTTGAGCCGGATACAGCGAAAACAAAGTCTTTGTATTCATTGATTGAGGGAATTGTTGTTATCAATTTATCTGGCTATGATGAATCGATTCAGAATTTAATTGTAGCAATTACATTAGATGCTTTTTATACACAAATGCAGCATCATGGGCATAGTATAATTAATGGAAGTGATAGAGAGATTAGAAAAATGATTCTAGTAGATGAAGCAGATAATTTTCTGAGTAAAAACTTTAATTCTATTCGTAAAATATTGAAAGAAGGAAGAGAATTTGGAGTAGGAACTATCCTGTCAACCCAATTTCTCAATCATTTTGCTACCGGTGAGAATGAATATTCCAATTATATTTTAACCTGGGTGATTCATCGTGTGAATGAGATTAAAATGAAAGAAGTAGAATCTTTATTTTCACTGGATAATAAGATACAAAAAGAAAATTTAATTAAAACAATAAAGGATTTAGAAAAGCATCAAAGTATTGTGAATTTGGCTGGTTCGGAGCCGATTTTGATAAGGGATAAGGCTTTTTGGGAATTATAATAAATAGATTTATGGATTTACCTGAATACTTAAACGCAATAAAAAACTCAAATAGAGATTGGGCAGAAAGAATTAGACGTTATAATAATGTAGGTAGTAGTAGTATAGATGCTTATAGCTACATTATTGGAGGATTAAAGATTTTACATCCGGGAATAACTTATCGTGAACTATGCAGGAGTATTACAGATGCTGACTTAGATGATCAAATAGACGCAATTGTTGTATCTAATAATACAATTTACATCTATGATTTTAAAGTAGCAATCGGTTTTGGAGAAAATGATATTCGCTTATTCCGAGATAGCGTGGATGCGCATGTTTTTAGAGGTGATGGAAATTTACTAGCATGTAATAACTTAATCCAAAGGAAAATTCCGGAAATTAATGAATTATTATTGACCGGTAATTATAATGTAGCACTAAGAGTTATTAGAGGAGGTGGGAATAGTGATTATCCTCAAGGCCAAATTGCTTTAGATCAATTACAGTACGATTCAATTATAGAAAGAAGATTAATAAGTTTAGTAGATTTAATATATATAGAGCTTAGCCTTAATAAGTTACCTATTGACTACAATCTTAAAATCACTGCAGCTAAAAACAATCCACAGGATACTAATTCGCAAATTATTATTCGAGAAGGTACTGATATAATTTCATTAGTATGTAGAATACAGTTAAAGGAGCTTGTCGATTTTTATTATTATTTTGATCCTTATCCAGAAAAAATATTTCAATCAAATGTTCGAGGTTTACAAAATAGCAAAAAGGTGACTAATGAGATTGTTCAATCTTTGAGCAGTACTCAAAAAGCAAAACAATTTTATAAACTACATAATGGAATAGCCATAGTATGTGATAGAATATTATCTATTAGTAATGGAAAATACAGACTTGAAAATCCTCAAATTGTTAATGGATGTCAAACAATAACAACTATTTCAAAGCATTTTCACGATAACAGAAATTCAGGTGCATTAAAGTATGGAACGGTAATTGCTAAGATTTTTGCCGCTGATACAAATCAGGTTGAAAAAATTTGTTTTGCAAGTAATAGTCAAGTTTCTATTAATCCTTGGGATTTAAGAACAAATGATAAAATCCAAATAATAATAGAATCTTATCTTAATAAAAAAGAAATTTCATATCATAGAAAAGCGACAAAGATTACTAATAATAATTCTTTACTTTTTACAGAACTTGGACAGGTACTTTGTTCAACCATGCTAGAAAAGCCCGCATTTGCAAAGAATTCTAGAGCTAAAATTTTTTCTAATGATCTTGATTCTCTTTATCATTCCATTTTTCCAATTAGTGTAAATCTAAAGGATGTATATACTGCGGTAAAATTCGCTTTATTTGTTAGGCAAAAAATAAAATCTGCTACGGCTGCAGATAAAAAAATTCTAGTCCCTGCTAATTTACATATTATTGCGGGGTTCTATTTACTCCGAAATCAAAATCTTACTAATGAAGATGTTTATAGTACATGTGTAAGACATATCAAGTCAATAATACGAGAAATGAAAAGACAGCATGGAACTGCTTTGACTCCTCCAATAATTTTTACTAAACATGAAGAGGCGTGGAGAATGTTAAAACAGAAGTTAAATAGAACTTATCGTATTAGGTAAATTCTTTTAATAAAATATGTATTATGATAACAGTAAAAAAGTGAAATAATTCATCAAAAACTCTCAGTATAAGCTGAAAATTTGTATAAACATCTTGTAATGTTGTTTAGATTGAAACTATATGTGAAATAGGTAGATGGTCTCTGAAAACTTAGTTCTTATATCTATTCTTTTTGTAAAATAAGATCTAAAGCATTCGAATAAATTGGCAGTTCAATTTTTTCTACACCAAATTCTTTTTCCATCATTAAATCAACAATACTATTTCCATCAATTAAAATAATGGGAACGGCTCCTGACTGTAATGATGAATCTTTTGCTTCTTTAGAAAATTTAGAGGTTGTGAAGAAAATGCCTTGTTGATACTTACCTTGTATATCTCCACGAAATTGGCTAACCTTTGGCCGACCCACAGTATTTATCCATCGCTTACATTCAAAGGCTACCAGCATAGTTGCAATACCTATTTTAAGTTCACCATAACCGTCAATACCCCCATCTTTGGTTTTTTGAGTTACTTTAACATTTTTAAAGCCGTAAACAGCTAATAGTTTTCTGCAAAATTCCTCAAAATCTTCAGGTTCAATGTTAGAAAGTTGGCTTAATATTAATTTTTTTAATGTGTGATTGTATTTCTTTTGAAGTTCTACTATTTCGTCATATGGTAATTTTTCTTTAGGTAAATTTTTATTCTTTTGCTTAGATATATAAGGTTTATCTTTAAACCAAAAAGTTCCATCCTCAAGAAATGTAAAATACTTTACTTTACGAGAGGATGGAAAATTTATATTTTCACTTTGACGTCTAAGAAGTGTGCGAACGATGTGTTCCGGGTTATCAGATTTGAAATTATACAGTTGATTTTCTATAATCTGAAGGTAAATTTCTTTTACACTAAGAGGCTTATTCTCTTTTTCGAGAACTTCGAAAATTGCATCTTTAATTTTCATTTATGGTTTATCGTTTTTCCAAATTTAGAAAAACGAGATAATATAACCAATTTATTGAATGATAAAGTTTTACTTAATGTAATATTTGAATTTTTTCAGAAATTAGTTCCACTAAAAAATCAAAACCATCAATATTATTGGCTTTCTGTAATTCCTCATTAATCAATTGCAATCCATTGTCAATATGCAATTTAATATACTTTCCAAGGTCCTTGTCTGTCTTATAAATACCATAATGAGTACAAACTAATCCAATATATATATCATCGTAATCTCCAAATAAAACAGATCGGGAATATTCTTTACCACCAGAGTCAGAAAGGGTATTTAAATTCAATTTATGATCTAGAGACAGTGAATATGATAAAGCCATACGTGCTATGATATTTTCAGTACCTAAATTCAATCTTCTTGTAAGCTGGGCAACTATATCTTTATTGGCTTTATTGGTTTTAATTTGAGTGAACATAGTTACTGTCTTTTTTAAATTCGTTAAACAACTGATCTATCTTAAATGACTTTAATGACGATACCCCTTCAACATTATCGATCATATGTACTTTATTCAAATAAGGTTTAAGATATTCATATTCTATTTCTGAAAGCTCTTTTTCCAATAATGGGAACAGAACGACTTGTTCAGAAATAGAAGGGTAGAACTCTTTAATGATGTTTTGCGAGTGAAACTTATCAAATTTTTGCAAAGGGCTATCAATAAATACTGGAAACTTAATTCCTGATTCATCTACTAAAGCTTTTAATAAAGCAGTAGCATACAATTGCTGTTCACCTTTAGATAAAGACTCTTTGTCTATGATATTATTATTAACATCTAATAAATCAATATCCATAATATCATCTTGCACATTCACTTTTACATTTCTGATAAAGTTGTTTTTATGCATTAGTTTTTTTAATCCTAATAAAATGGACTTCTGTAAAGAGTATTTTTTATCTTCTTTTATCCTCTTTATAATAATATTGATTTTGTCTAAAAGATTCTGAGTAACCTCACTTTTTGCTAAATCAGCCTCAATTAATTTAAAATTCTTTTCAAATTCAGAAAGTATTTTATGATTACTCGTTAATTGAGTTTCTAAAGTAGCAATTTCTTCATTAAGAGCACCTTTTTCTTCTGATAAGGCAATGATTTTTTTATCCGATTTAGATTTCTCTTCTCTCAATTTTTCAGCTACTGCATTGTCTTTTCTGGCTTCTGCTTGTTTGATCTTGTGGAATATCCTAGAAATAGCTAAACGATTATTTTTTTCCTCTTTAACAATATCTTGAAATTGTATACTAAAGCCTCCTTTAATATTGTCAATAACAGCTTTGATTTCTCTTCTTTGTTCGGAAGAAAAATCCAGCAGAACCTTTGTCTCATTCTCTTTAGAAGTATTAAATGAGCCAAGGGTATCTTGAATGGTTTGAACAACTTGTTTACTTTTTTTGTTTTCAATACCTAATTCTTTCAACTTTTCAATAATTGATTGATAAAGCTTTAAGTTTGAAATAAGATCAATATTTAATGGATTATTTGAAGCTTCCTCATTATCAATCTGATTTTCTAATTCAATAAGTTTTTTACCAGCTAATACAATGGGAACAATATCCAACATTTTTTTTAACCTCCCTTTAATTTCATCAGATTTGACTTTTAAGTTATGATACTCGTCTTTAAGTTCTTTCAATTCTTCTACGGTAATACCATTTCCTTCTCGGATTAATTTTTCCTGTAAAGCTTCACTTTGTTGAGTATTTAATAAAATTTCTTTTTCAATTTCATCCCTTTTACTTTGACTGATTGTAATGAGCTCTTGAATTTCAGTTTCTTTATCTAGTAATTCTTGTAGTTTTTCTTGTTGATGCGGTTTTGCTCCGTTTCTTCGAAGTTTAATAAGTAATGTTTCCAGATTCTTTTTTAAATCCTCATATTTTTTTATCCCTAATACTTCTGAATAGGCTTTGCTAAGATTTTTGAGCTCTGACTTTGATTTAGCTTCTGCAAGCGTAACGATTTTTTCAGCATCAAAGAAAAAGAATTTAGCGATCTCACGAGGTAAAATGAAGTCATTGATAAATACTTCATAGCCAACTTCTTTAGTTAATTCATTCTCAACTCCATCAATTAAAATTTCAACATCTTCAATACCGCTTTTAAGATTAAAAGATCTTTTTATTAAAACTGATTCACTAGGCATAGAAGGTATAGATAAATCTTCTAATTCGATCTCCATAGATAAAACCGGATTGATATTTTTATTTTCCTCAAACTCAGTTTTAATATCTCTGTTGAGCAGGGTAAGTAAGAAGCTCTCATACCCACCAGAATTACGAACATCACGTTTATATTTTTCTTCAACTTCAACCATCATCTTGCCATAAAAGCACCAAATAAGTGAGGTTAAAAAGGTTGTTTTTCCAAAACCATTTTTACCTGCCACAATATTGATGTTTTTTGAAGAATTAGCAGAAGAAAAATTAATTTCATTTTCCCCCTTATATATTCTAAAATTATTAAATTTTATTTTTCTAATCTTCATACTTTATTTCTTTTCTGGCATTGCAAATTTCTCAATTCTTCTTTCTATGTCATTATGCAGACCATATTTAGAGATCAGTAATGTTTTAGTTTCCTGTAGAGAAATTAAATTATCTATAAGATTATAATAACCCATATCATTCTCACAAACTTCACGGATGATTCTTTTTTCAGTATGGTCTAGTGCTTTAATGTTATTAGTGCTTATGTCCCTACCATATATTTCTTTATAAATTCCACCAACAGTATGATCAAATTCAAGATCTCTATTCCAAATAACTTGAATAGCAATTAATTCTTGATTATTGATAAGAGTAATATCTGGTCTTTCTTTTTGGATTTCTTTTTGGATGGTTAATAGGTCTCTTAAAATTTCTTTTCGATACATAATATTGTAAGTACCATTATTTTCTCCATCTTCATTTATTGCAGCTTGGCCATTTCTCCTGATATTCATTCTATTTTCAGGAAGATTACGATTTTCAACTAACCTATTTCTGAAGTCTAATAATGGCTGCATCCAGTTTCTTCCATTGCTAACTAAACCATTCATTGATTTATCATTCTTGACAACAGTACAAGTCCAACATCCAAATCTACTTTGTCCACATGAGGTATGTTTTTTATCTGTAACTACAGTAGGACATTCATAGTCATCCGCACTTGCATCTGCATAGATTTGAAATAAAATAGAATTATCAAATCCCCAAGGTGAAGGAACAGCATTAATGACATACCATACTTCTTCCATCATCATTTCTTTGATAGGAGCATAGGTATAAGTATTTGGCGATGTTTTATGTTTAGATAATCTTCTTCCTGTAACTTCATGTTTTCTTATTGAACGTTCTCTTGTAGCACTTTCATCATAACGGGTTCCTAATAAAACAATTGCTTCACCCATCTCGTCTACCTGATCTAATAGAAAGCTTGAAGTTGGTCGAATCTTTAATTTATCTGTGCACCATCTGAATGAATTATTTGGAACAGGATATCCTTTTCCAATGACATTAATCCAAAAAGTTTCTTCCAGCTTTGGCGTTGTTCTTTTTACAAAAATGGGTAAATCCTGATTTCTAGCTTCTTCATCTATTTTCTTAAGAACATCTTGTACATAGTCAGCAAGAATTGGATTTTCAACCATGGTATCATTACAGACAATATGTACCTTTCTTTTTAACTGAAAAGGATGCGGCAACTGCTCTCTAATTCTTTGTAAAGCAATCCATACTAGAGTTAATAATACCGTTGAATCTTTTCCCCCACTAAATCCGATAACCCAAGGTCTTTCAGATCTATCAGCATAGACATATTGATCTATAATTTGATCAATAATCCCTTCTATTTTTTTGCTTTTTATATGTTGCATTTTTAATCTCGACAATATTTATCCACGTAAAATTCTTGTCAAATTTAGCAAAATAACATTGAATTATAGGTAACCAAAATGTGTAATAAACATAATCTATTAAGAGTAAAGTGTTTGTGCTTTAATTAATTGAAAAGGGGTAATGATTATCTGATCAAAGTATAGCGAAAAGATTTAAAAGTTCATTTGGTGAAAAATATTTAAGATATTATTATGCAAAAAAATCCTCCTTATGGAAAAGAAGATTTATATTACAAATTGTTTTTAAGTCAGTATCTCAATTCTCCTACACATCCACCTCCTCAATCTCCACACCGGCAGATATACAAACACCACAGACAAAATCCCAGCTAAAACACCCACTACCACAGCCATTGCCGTAGCATCCAGCTTATAATCCTTTGAGAAATTATACTGTCCTATAAAGAGTAGGGAGAGTACCAATGAACCTGTAATTAAGCCATGTATAATGCTTAGTTTGGTCATTAACTTTTTAATATTCAACTGCTCGTCTACGGTAAACTCTATGGCTTCCTGGCTGGCGGCATCGGTTACTCTTTTGATGATGTCAATGGTAAGGACTACCGGAAGGAAAATGGCCATTGGCAGGGTAAGGCGGGCCAGGTTTTGGGTTCCTGAGAAAAAATGAGTGTAGCCTAACTCCTTGAAGCTGGCATACGCGATGATGAAATTAAAAAATACATTCGGGAGGACATAGTAAATCGTACGCTTGATGAGAAAGCGTTTCAGGGTAGTTTTCTTGATGGGTTTTGGCTTCGGAGGCTTTATTTTCAATTTCATAGAGAGGTAGTCAATAGCTCAATGGCTTTATCTTTTATCAGATGGGCTTCCTCTTTCGGAAGAAAGTTTTCATTGGACATGAAGGCGAAGTTCATCTGCTGGTTGTACGTACTGGCGACTAAGGTATTGGAGTTCAGCCATGGGAAAGCCACGGTAGGACTGAATACCGTTTCCAGATTGAAGTTTTTATAATCATTCGGTATATTCACCTTTCCCATATTGGATAAGGTCACATCATGTCCGCCTTCACTGGATTTCAGCATATTGATCATGCGTCCTACAATAGGGTGCATACGTTCTCCCATCCACAGGAGTTCACGGGCTTCCAGCTTACTGATTTTCTCAATAAGGTCTCTTTTGATCTGCTTGGCATTCCCCAGAACATCTTTATTGTCTTTCTTGATGGAAAGCTCTACGGTTGGGGCAAAAGCAAATAAATGATCTTCTTTGATTTCCGGAATAAAATGACGTACATCCACTGGACTGATCACCTTACCTTTGGCACGTTCTCCCTGAATATCACGGAAGGCCTGCATTACGGAAGAACATAGCAGAGCATGGACGGAAATTCCGTTGGCTTTACATTTCTCAGTAATCAATTTTGTATCCTCCGGGGTCATTTGCCAGTGAATGGCGTAGCTTTTCCCGAGGTTTCTCTTTTTACTTTTTCGCTGGATAGAAAAGAATATTCTGGCGAACAGCAGATAAAGACTGGCCTTGTATTTTTTAATTCCCGTATTAAAATCCGAAGGCAGAAAATCATCTACAGATTCAAAAGCAACATAAGGAATTAATGGAGAATAAGGATTGTCCAGCAAACTCAGAAGTTCACGCATTAAGGTCACTCCGGTAGTTCCGTCTGAAATGCAGTGAGGCATGATCCAGAGGATTTCGGAATGATCCTGTCCCTTTACCCATACTACTTCAGCCAGAGGCTTTTTGGGTTGATCAAAAAGTTGAAACCATGCTTTTTCGGATTCTTTGAACCAGTCATTATTTGTCTTTCGTTCTACAATACGAAGGGGAATAGGTTCAATATCTTTATGTCCCATAAAAAAAGGATATCGTCCGACGGTATGATCAACGATAGCTCTCAGCATGGGATGTTTCTGCTGGATTTTGATTAAAGCTGTTTTAAAAGTCCCCTCAGAAATCTGTCCGTTGATTTTTGCGGTATACACACAGTTTAAAGGCGTTTCCGGATCTACATACATGATCCTTTCCACCATCATTAAAGGTCTCTTGATCATGATATTACCATTTGTTTTAGTTGTGAATGAATCGTTTGCATGACCTCATCACGGATAGCCAATGCTTCTGTATACGGTAAATAACCTTCGCTTCCCATGAATGAAAAATCCATTTTTCCACGGTAGGTAGAAACCACCAGGGTAGTGGTATTCCCTAACGGACCAATCACTGATGGGCTGAAGATCGTTTCAACCGTAAATTCTTTATACTCATGAGGAATCTGTATCCGTCCCAGATTGGAAAACATACAGTCGTTGGAGGATTTCCCGTTCTTCAACAATTTGGTGAAACTATTCAGCGCATCATGCCCGGATTCCATGACCATCATCGTGATGTAAGGATTCAGTTTTGAGGTCTTTTGTTCCACAGATTTCTGCATGGCGCGGAGGTTGTCCTCAAAGCTTAACTTTTCATCAGCAGAAACCACAATCATCAGCCCGAAAGCGAAGATATGATCTTCTTTAATCTGACTGGCAAAACGTCTGATATCTACCGGACAGGAAACTTTGTTGAAAGATTTTTCAGCCCTTACTTTTTTAAATGCCTGCAAGACGGCCGCACTTAAAAAGGTATTCACGGTCACTTTCTGAGATTTGCAGTACGCGATTAATTCCTTGCTTACCGTTTCGTCCAGTTTCCAGTTGATCAGGTAGTCATTCTGTCTTTCTACTGCTTTTTTGCCTACAGGAATCCATTTGATGGCAGTAGCTGCAAGTCTTCCTATAAATTTAGCTTTCAGTTTCTGTCTGCGGCTGTTCAGAATGTGGGCAGGAACTACATCCTGTATTCCCAGAATCGGATTTTCTGTCCCGATTTCAGCAGCCGGATTATCCAGTACTTTCAGAAACTCATTCAGGAAAGACATGGCAGAACCTCCATCACATAAACAGTGGTGGAAGGTAAACAGCATATCGGAAACATTTTCCCCTTTGATCCAGATAAACCGGATCAGGGGCAGTTTTTCATAATTAAATGGAGTGCTCCATTCCCTTCTGGATTCTTCCTGCCATTGATCTTCACTCTGTCGGGTGATAATCCTTACAGGGATAGAGATCGGTTTTTCGGGAACGTTGAACCACGGGATGTTTTTTTCATCATGGCTGATTAATGCTCTCAGCCATGGATGTTTATTTTGAATTTGAGCCAGAGCCTGCTGGATATCTTTTAAAGTAAAAGTACCTCTCAGTCTGAACGGGATGACCGCATTAAAAGGTTCTGTTCCGTCCCCCAATAACATGCGTTCACCAAATAATAATCTTCTTTTCATGTGTTGATTCATAGGCTATACGGGAGCTAGTGTTGAATGTTCCTGTACAAAATTCTCTAATAATTCTACTGCCTTATCGTTACCTCCGGCAAGGGTAAATGTGTTTCTTACTTCCTGAGCAGCAATTCTGTATTTAGGATTTTCCAACAGTTCAAAAACGGTTTCACGAAGCGCATCTACACGCAGTCTTTTGTATCGGATACTGATTCCGCAGCCTGCCTGTTCAATCAGTTTTGCAATATGGAAATGATCATAAGCAATAGGGGTGATCAACATTGGTAATCCGTTTCGGAAAGTATCATTTACGGTATTGAATCCACCATGGCAGATCACTATGTCCATTTGCTGCATCACTGCAGATTGAGGAACAAAACTGTTCACAATAAAATTGTCCGGCCATTCTTCAAAAATTTCCGGTGGAGTAGCGGCAATTACCGTAACTGGCTGGTCTTTAAATGCGGCGATGATTTTTTCAAAGAAAGCTTTTCTGATGTCTACCAACAATGTCCCCAATGATACAAATATCTTTGGAGTGGTAGAAGCATTCAGTTTATCCCAGTCAAATGGTGCATCGTTCGGACGGCCTTTTACCGGACCTACGAATTTCATATGAGACGGAACCGTTTCAAAGCCGGCAAAGGCCTGTGATGTAAACACCATATTCAGTTTGTGAGAATGGATATAAATTCCTTCCTCATGAATGCCTACTTCTTTTTGTAGGTCTTTGATCAGGTTTTGCTGCCATTCCCAGATTTTCGGAGCACTTTTTTCCGTATCTCCCATCACATCCGGTGGAACAGGTGTTGTCGTTACACAAGGAATATTATTTTTGTGAGCGAAAAGGGCCCCTCCGAAAGTGATACAGTCATTCACGATAACATCCGGCATCCAGCTTTCAGTAAGTCTGTTAAGTCCCGGCATCATCATTTTAGCGAAAGGAACATACGTTTCTTCCAGTGCCAGTTTCATCACTTCAGGTCCTGAACAGGCTGGTCCGTCATCCTGTCTCTTTAAAATACGGGCAATTTCCTCCTGATACGGAACAAGATCTTCTTCAGGATAGAAATAAGAACCTCCTTCCGGAATATGTTTGCTGTCTAATGGGGTAATTCCGAACCATTTTACTTCGTGGCCACGGGCAATTAAGCTTGCTCCCACACTTAACGTAGGGCTCACATGTCCGAAAAACGGAGGAACTACAAATAAAAATTTAGACGGTTTTTCAGGTTTTGAAGTTTTCAATATTGCTTGTTCCAATAAGTTGGCCGCTGTAGTAGAACCTCCGGCTTCTACAAAAGATTGTCTCACTTTCTGAGCTGCTTCTTTATAGCTCGGATTGTTCAGAACCTGCTGTACAGCTTCTCTAAGATGATTTCCTTTAAATCGGTTAAAATTAAGACGTTCACCCGCTTCTGTACGTACAACACGTCCTGCAACGTGTGACTGGTCATAGGCAATAGGGATCACTACCAAAGGAATACCGTTGGATAATGTTTCAGATACGGTATTGTGACCTCCATGGCAAACCACACCGTCAAGATGAGGTAACAGATCCAATTGTGGAACCTGCTGATACACCATAAAGTTATCCGGCCATTCCTCGAAAAGTTGAGGATCGGAAACCACTACAACGGTTAGATCTTCATCTTTAAAGGCATCAATTACCTTTTGGAAGAATGCTTTTTTATGATCATGATCGAAGGTAGTCCCAATGCTTACCAGGATCTTTTTGTTGTTTTTGCTTTTTAATTTTTCCCAGTCAAATTCACATGAAACACGTCTTTCTGTAAGAACGGGTCCTGTGAACTGATATTGAGAAGGCAGATCATCCATTTCACCAAAGAAATAACTGGAAGTCAGAACAAGGGTCAACAGGTCTGAAGTCGCCAGAGAACGTTCCTCCTGAAAGCCCAGTTCTTTCTGTAAATCAATGATCTGATTCACTTCCCACTCGTGTACCTTAGGCAGTTCATTCATAATTTTAATGGCGGCCGGAGCAGTAACGGAAGTGGCATAAGGAATTCCCAGCGTTTTAGCAGCAACAGGGGCTGCAAATAACTGGTGGTCTCCGATAACCAAATCAGGCTGATATGTTTTCAGTAAAGCAATAATTCCCTTATAGCAATGTCTGTTCAGCGGAATAAGAACCTCTTCATAAAGGAACTTCACGCTGTCTATACCATACACCACTTTTTTAGAAATAATATCGAGATATTGTTCACTTTCTTTCTTTTCTTCGTCGGTCTGATCGTATTGGATCAGTAATAATTTTCCTCCCTCCGGAAGTTTAGCCTCTAAAGTCGGGTCAAGGCTGATCCAGGCTACTTCATGTCCTCTTTCCAAAAGAGTAGCACCGATGCTTAAGGTAGGATTGACATGTCCTGTCAATGGTGGAACTATAAATGCAAATTTAGCCATGGTTTTGTGTTAAAATTTTAGATAAAAATTGAGCGATTGTTTCCGCAATCAGATTGGGTTCCTGAATAGGAATATTGTGATCGCCCGGAATTAATTCAAGTTCAGATCCGCTGATTTGAGACTGAAGCCACTCTCCGGTAGGTCTGCAGTTGGAGTCAGCGCCATAAAGCAATAAAGTAGGAGCCGCCAATTCATTGAAACGGGCTTCACCAAGGAAATGTTTTTCCCTGATCATATCTGCTTTAATGGTGGTCTGATTAAACAGAAATTCATACATACGGTGGTTCTTTTCCATTTGTCTTTTACCCATCTGTACTTTTGTGGTATCTGTAAAATTGGCGACATAATGCTCAAGAAATTCTTTGCTGTATTCATCAATGATGTTACGGGCTTTTTCGTCCTGAGGATCCGGAGCTTCCGTCACCACGAGCTGATTCACGCGGTCAGGATATTCTAAAGCTGTTTTCAAAGCAATAAGACCTCCGAAACTATAGCCGACAAGGTGTACTTTTTCCAGTTGAAGGTGATCTATTAAACCTATCAGATCGGATGACATGGTATCAAGGTCGTACCCATCCAAAAAGCGTTCACTCATACCGTGGCTTTTCAGATCGTACATCACTACATGGAAATGCTTCGCCAGCACAGGGGCAATATTAAAATAATAAATGGACAGGTTACTGAACATACCGTGGATAAGTACCACGGTTTGTTCGGCTCCTTTGTTGAGTTCCTGTATATGAACTTGTCTGTTATTGACAGTGATTATTGGCATTCGTAGATATAATTGATGATCATACTAAGGTCAAGATTAATAAGCTGGTCAAGATCCATAGAAGATAACCAACCTGTAAAGTCGATCTGATCGCCAAAATGTGCTTTGATCTTTTCAGAGAAAGAGACAATCTCGATGCTGTCCATTTCAAGATCTTTAGTGAATGAACTTTCAGGAGTAATGTCCATTTCTTCTACGAATTCAGCACCTATCACTTCAGTAATAAAACCTTTTAATAAAGTAAAAAGTTCTTCGTGGTTCATTTTTAATGTTGCGTTTACAGTGTCCATCCGATAATATAATTTTTATGTTTAATAGTTTTGATTTCAATGTTATTGATCCACAGGTGATCATCTTTAATAAGTTCGACTTCGAAAGCTTTAGGATTTCCCTTCAGTCCTGTTCCCATGAATTTTCCGTAGGCTTCCTTGGCTACCCAGAAACGGGTGGTCCATTCTGCCTGGTCTCTGCCTTTTAATAAGGCTAATTCATTGTTTGTAAATACCAGATCATAGAATCCTTCGCTGCGTTCTTCCATGAGTTCCATATCGATTCCTACAGATTTGCCATATCTCGCAATTCCCACGGCTTCTTTTCCTTTATGAGCCAGAGAAATATGAATGTCTTCTGTAAAATCACTGATGAGGTAAGGTTTTCCTACTTCATCGGAACGGATTTCAAAGGTGATCGGGAAGCAGGCATGATTTTTTTCCTGACGGAGAAGGTTTCTTACAGCATCTTTCACCGCTACACGGCTTACCATCCAGTTTTTCTTCTTGTTGGGTAATAACTTTTGGTGATGCTGTTTTTCCGTCTGGTTGAAATATCTTTTCAGGATAAAATCCCATGAAGCCACTCTCGTATACGCCTGGTGGAAAAAGAAAACTTCAGGAGCAATCTCTTCCGAAAGTCTGTTGTGCAGCGGTGACATGGAAACATTCCATAAGGCGGCATCAATTTCCAGTCTTCTGTTTTGCCAGCCGGTAATGGCACACCATACTTTTCCGTCTCTTTTCAGGATGATATCTGCGATGGCAAATTCATCATTAAGCTCGGTCAGCATACAGGTGCATTCAAAAATACCTTCCTGATCATGCATATCGCCGAAGAATTCAATATCTCTGATTTTTACAGGAAATGCAATACGGTCTTTCACCAATGTAAGCTGCAGCCAAAGTCCGAATAACTGTCCTGCGTTATCCAGTAAAGAACCTTTACCGCCATTTCCTTTTATTTTTCCGATAATTCCTTTGTCTCCAACGGCTGAAACTTCAGTGATTCCCTGGTATTTGTCTCCATGGAACATGTGCATGTCATAGATTTCTTCAGGGGTTCTTTCGATAGGTAAAAGATTACCAATGGAAATATTGAAAGTTGGTGTTGGAACAGAAGCAGATTTTAAAACGACTTCTGCATTGGCAAAATTCTCAATATCCAGATAAGCGTGGTTGGGTGATCGCCATTCTCCTTTTACTGTTTTTTCAAAAGGTTTGGCAACGTTCATCCATTGGAATACACTTACGTTCATGATTTTATGAACCAATGTTCCCGGAACTTCAGCTTCTGCAATTTCAGCAAGCTGTTCAAAGATCATGGTCATCGGAATTACCGGTTCCATATCCGCTACATGAGCCCATCCTTTAGGCTGTCTCAATAAACTGTGGTCAATCAGGTAAGGATGACTTTCCAGGGTTACATACAGGTCTTTTGAGAAGGTTGTACTTCTTGGGGCTTTCGGAGCAACATGTGCTGCCGGAGCTGCAGGGCGCTGGATTGTGATCTCAGGACGGTTCTGGAATAAAGTCAATACTTCTTCCTGCATGCGGATCATATCGGCAACATTATCCTGGAATGCCTGTACCAGCGGATGGCCGCTTTTGGTGGCAATAGATGAAGCAGTTGCGGTATATTGTTTTGGGGCATCAAATGATTGAGCCAACGCTTTAACTTCTTTAAAATTACGGATAATAGGCGAACCTAATTCCAGTTTAATCCCTTTTCCTGATACTTTTTTCGTGTGATTCTGAATCTCTAAAAAGTCAAGCGCAATGGTTTTTCCCTCTACAAATAATGAAGCGACCACGCGTTGTAACTGCGCTAATGCAGAACGGGTAGGAACACTTGAAGCAATCGTACTGAATGCTTTTCCTTTTAAAGTATCATCAATAAACCCGATCAATCCTCCTGTACCCACCTGAATGAATACTCTTGCGCCTTCTTCGTATAATGTATCGGTCAGTTCACGGAAACGGACAGGCTGAACCAAATGTTCTGCACTCAGTTTTCTGATTGCTGCCTGATCCGAAGGATAAGGTTCTAATGTTGTGGCTGACCACAATGGAATTTTTGTCTTCTGGAACTGCGCTTTTTCCATTCCTGCAAGGATGACATCCAGTTTATCGGCGATAAAAGGAGAGTGGAATCCTGATTGGAACGGCAATACCTGATGGAAAATCTGATTGGCTTTTAACAAAGGAACCAATTCATCCAACGCAGCATTACTTCCACAAAGAATCACCTGATTAGGACAATTGTCATTGGAAATATAAAGATTTGAAATTTTAGTGATAAAAGGTTTTATAACGTCAATTCCGGCTCCTATGGCGATAAACTTGGAGTCTTTTAACTCAAAAGTTTCAGGATTCAGCACATCAATTAATGCTTTTACAGAATTGGCTTCGGCTAATTCGGATGAATATCCTGCCAGCCATTCTCCTAAACTGTGTCCGGCATTCATATCCGGGATAATTCCCAGTTTTTTCAGTGAATTATCAAGGATACTGCAGTTGTTGAAAATATTTAATGCATCAGTTAAAAGACCTTCACCTTCTGTTTCGATAGGAGCTGTTAATCCAAAATAACGACTAACGCTTTCTACTTCACCTTTTGCAAGACCATCTAAGCCAGGAAATACAAAGGCTACTTTACCACCATCCTTTAATAATGGGGTAGAGGTGTACCAGATATCCTGCTTGTTTTTCCAGATGATATTTTTGGAAACAATTTTAATGACTTTTTCTACTCTTGCAGGTGTTGGGTCGAATATAGCCACTCTGAAATCTCCTTCACCAATGGCTGTTTCATTATTTTGTAATGCTGAAAGCAGTTGTTCATGAGTAGGTCTGGCCAATATCAGCACCTGATCTTTTTTAGGCATATCATAGCCTTCAAGAACTACGTGTGCATTGATTCCTCCAAATCCGAAAGCATTCACAGCCGCTACTTTTGGAAGTCCTGTTTTTGACCAGTTTTTGGCTTCCTGTACAGGCTCAAACCTTGTGTTCTGCATCTCTGCAGTTGGATTCTCACAATATAATGTTGGCGGCAAAGTATCATGATGCAATGCCAGACAGGTTTTAATTAATCCTGCAATCCCGGCAGCCGGCATAGCATGACCGATATTGGACTTTACAGAACCAATACCTGCCACCGGAGCAGCTTCTTCTTTTCCGAAGAATTGAGCTAAGGTCTGAAGTTCTGTTTTATCTCCAAGGGGCGTTCCTGTGCCGTGAGCTTCAAGATATCCCACTTTATTTTTATCTAAATCAGCATTGATCCATGCCTGTTCCAAAGCTTTTAACTGACCTTTCACGGACGGGCTCATCACGCTGGTTCCGGTACCGTCACTGCTTACTCCAATCCCTTTAATAACAGCATAGATTTTATCCTGATCGCGAACGGCGTCTTCTAATCGTTTTAAAACGACAAAACCACAACCTTCACCGATCAGTAGTCCGTCAGCATCCATACTGAACGGCTTGATCTGCTGTTGACGGGACATGGCTCCCAGCTGGGCAAAAATACTCCAGAAGGCAGCGTTCTGTCCTGTGTGTACTCCTCCTGCAATCATGATGTCGGAACGTCCTCTCTGAAGTTCCTGTACAGCATGGTCTACAGCAATCAAAGCAGAGGCACAGGCTGCATCTACAGTAAATGCGGCACCGCCTAAATTGAAACGGTTGGCGACAAGGGAGGCTACAAGATTAGGAATTAATCCCATAGCAGTATCTGCTGCAAAACGTCCTTTGCGTTCCTGAAAAGCATGTTTTACCTTTTCAATGTCAGAAGAAGACACATGAGGCAGTAATTCCTGCAGTAACGAAGAAATCTGTTCTCCGGTTCTTACAATTTCAATAGCGCGGGTAGCTCCCGGACCGGTATAGTTTCCTTTACCGATGATGATTCCCGTTTTTTCAAGGGAAATGTTCTTTTGAAATACACCTGCATCTTCCAGTGCTTTCTGCACCAGATCAAGGGTAAGCAAATGGTCAGGTTCCGTTCCCTGAACAGCCAATGGCAGAATACCAAATGCTGTAGGATCGAATGTGTAATCAGGGATAAACCCTCCGCGCTGACAGTAGAAACGGTCAACGGGACTTGTTGCATCACTGAAATGAACCGGATCTATCCGATCAGCCGGAGCCAGCTCGGTAGAATCGACTTTATTGACAATATTCTGCCAAAAAGTGTTGGCATCCTGTGCCCCGGGAAAGACACAGGAAAGGCCAATTACAGCAACATCTGTTTTTTTCATATTGAATTTATGCAGCGTTTTACCAATTATTTCCTGACATGATCAGCACCTGGCTTTCAGTTCCATATTTGATCTCGTTAAGAAAGATTTCTTTCCCTTCATCCAAAGGAATCATGGATATTCCTCTGCGTTCATATTCTGATTCCAGGGTGGAAGAGACCATTCCGGCTCCTTTCCAGGGTCCCCAGTTGATAGAGATTACTTTTCCTTTTAATCTTTTGTTTAAAGCATTCGCGTAATCATCCAGTACACTGTTGGCAGCAGCATAATCTGTCTGGCCTTTGTTACCGTATACGGAAGCAATGCTTGAGAACAGAACTACAAACTGGCAGTCTGTACGAAGCTGTTCAGCCAATACACGAAGTGGTTTCACTTTGGTATCGAATACACGTCCGAAAGAACTTGTCGTCTTTTGTTTGAATAGTTTATCTTCTAAAAGACCTGCTCCATGGATCACTCCGTCCAGACGGTTGTATTTTTCGTAAATACTGCTGATCAGATTGCTTAATCCTTCTTCGTCACAAAGATCCAATGATTGGTAAATAATGGTATTTCCAAGTTCTTCCATATCACGGATTGTGCGTAGGATCTGATTGTTTTTGAAAATCTTCGTCGTTTCTTTTTCTATTTCTGCAGGAGAAGTGAATTGTCCGGATCTGATCAGGAAACCTCTGATTTCCTCTTTTGTTTTCATACTTTCAAATTCTTTAGCAGAAACTTCATTTCTAGGATCTGCAGATCTTCCTACCAGAATATAAGTACAAGGATACGCCTGAGACATGTGTTTTGCCAATTCTGCAGTGATTCCCTGTGCACCTCCCAATACCAATACCACAGATTTTTGATCTAATTGAATTTGAGCTTCACTCAGACTCGTTGACAATGGGGAAGGAATGATATCTACTCTGTGTCGTTGGTCATTTTTGTAAATGATCTCAGCAGGTTTATCATTTGTAAGGATTTCCTTTAATGTAATTTCAGCAATCTGATCTACTTCCTGAGGAGTACTCAGGCTGATCAGTCTGCATGTTGTATTATCAAATTCTCTTGCTAAGCTTTTGAAAAGTCCCGGATATCCCTGATGGTGGCGTAATATACTTACATCAGTGATTTCCTGAAGATGAGCCGTGATGTCTGAAACTAGGTATACCCATTTAGCTTTATCAAAATCCAGTTTTTTGATCAGATCTACGTGATCGATAATGCTTGGTTTGTCAGTTGCCGAGAATAGGTCTAACATAATTAATCCGTCAATGTTTGAAAGATCTTTTTCTGTATCTACTATTTCTACAATTGCGCCATGTTTTTCCAGAGCTTCTTTGATCGCTGAGGTTTGTTTTCTTTCATCCTGAGTAATTGCGAAACGTTTTCCCTGCAATATTTCTGTGTTTTGTACTAAAGAAGCGTCAGTAGGAGTGATATCAAAACGAAGACGTGAAAGTACATTTTGAGTTGGTTCTGCAATGTTTGTTTCCTTGGTTTCGCTGTTTGTTTCGTTCGCTTCACCATTCATTTCGTTGATCCAGCCTGCCAGACCACGAAGTGTTTTAATTGCAGCGAGTTTTTCCATAACATCATCAGCCTGTTCAAGGTTTTGACCAAAACCGATTTTGGTTTTAAGATCACCGATGATTTCCATACGTTTGATGGAGTCTATACTCAAATCCGCTTCCAGATCAAGATCAAGACCTAACATTTCTTTTGGATATCCTGTTTTATCACTTACGATATTCAGAATAGCATTTTGAAGGTCTTCAAGAGAGAATGCCGGTTGAGCTTGTGGTTTTGAAGCTGTTGATTCAGCTGCAGATCCGTTTTTTTCAGGGGCAGCAGTTGTTTCAGCTCCTGAGAATTCAGTAAGCCATGAAACAAGACCACTTAAGGTTTTTATTCCTGCTAATTGCTCCATAACAGTATCTTCACTGGTGTTTCCGTTACCCAGAGTTCCAAGTTCGTTACGAAGTGTTCCGATGATTTCAACTCTTTTAATAGAATCAATACTTAAGTCAGCTTCCAGGTCCATTTCCATACCCAGCATTTCCTGAGGATATCCTGTTTTATCACTTACCACCTGTAGTAATAGGGATTTGATATCTCTTGAAGGGGCCTGTTTCACAGCAGCAACGGCTACGGGTCTTTCCTGTTGAACAGGCTGAGCCGGAATGGTAGATATTGGCTGATGAGCAGGAGTCTGTACTGGTGAATGATATACAGGAGCAGGGAACGCCTGAGGATTCTGTCCCATAAAGGAAAGCATCACATCACGCTGTGCCTGTATCATTAATTTCATGCTGTTTAAATATTCCTGCAGCATACGTTCAGCAGTAGACTGAGCTTCAGTTGCAGGGGGTTGTGGATTATTAGTAAAATTGTTCATGGGAATAGGGTTTATAAGTGGTAAAGCACCATTAGATGGCAGATTACCATGAGTTGGGTGGGCAGTTTGCCCGTTTACACGCCAGATGGCAGGGCTTTTCTTGTAAAGCTCAGGTTGGTTAAGATCAATTACCTTAACGCTTCGGCCATCAAAAAGTTTATCGATACTGAAGCTCCGGCCTGTTCCTAAATATTGTGCCAGCATACAAAGAAGATGGCTGAATTTATTACGGCTGTTGTCTTCAACATATAAGGTCAGCTGATCTTTTTCAAGGCAGGATTTGGTTAATCCTGTAAGGACTTTTCCTGGTCCTACTTCGATGAATATTCTTGCACCGTCATTGTACATCGCCTGAAGCTGTTCTACAAATCTTACAGGCTGTACCAGATGATCAGTAAGTCTTTCTTTTATTTCTGATGGATTCGACGGATATACCTCAGCTGTAGTATTAGACCAAACAGGAATCTGCATTTCCTGGAAAGGAACATCTTTCAATACCTGAGCATATAAATCCTTGGATTTTGCCAATAATGGGCTGTGGAATGCACACGCAACTTCCAGTTTTTTAGCAGAAATACCTTCCTGTTTAAGAACTTCCAGTAATTTATTGATCGCTTCAGTACTTCCTGCAATGACACATTGAGCAGGAGCATTGAAGTTTACCGGATAACATCCTTCTACTTTTGCAATAATCGGCTGTAAACGTTCCGCTGTAGCACTTGCAGCCAGCATTGAACCAGGATCTCCACCTTCTACTGAGTCTAAAATAGACTGAGCTCTCTGAACACTTAAGTCAACCAGTTTATCTTCTCCAAATACCCCGGCAAAGCATAAAGCAGGTATTTCACCATAACTATGACCTGCCAGCATATCAGGAATAATGCCTAATGATTCTAAGAATTTAGCCAGTGCAAGGTCTACAATTCCTAAAAGAGGTTGCGCTAAACGGGTATCTTTAATGGTTTCTTTTTGTTGTTTTAAATCAGCTTCATTAAATGTTTTAGATGGGAAAACTACTTTTTCAAGTTCAGGATACTCATCAATAATCTTACGCATAGCAGGGAAAACGACGAATAAATCACGAGCCATATTAATTCTCTGGCTGCCCTGTCCTGGGAATGTGAAGGCTACTTTACCTTCTTTCTTATTCACAGTAAAGGTATCTTTTGTCTCAATCCCTAGTAGTACTAGTTCAAGCTTCATCATCAGATCTTCAGCGGTGTCTGCAACAATACTGAACTGGATTGGTTTTTCTGAACTGATGCTTAAACTGTAAGCAAGATCTTTTAATGGAATGCCATCATTGATTTCTAATAAAGCTTTAATCTGGCTCGACTGTCCTTTTGCTTCTTCGTAAGTCTCTCCACGGAAAACAAACAGTTCTGAAGGCCACGATTGCATTGCGATTGAATTATCCTGTTTAGGATGATTGGCAATTACCGTATGGAAGTTCGTTCCTCCAAATCCAAACGCACTGATTCCTGCATACCGATTTTTCTCCGCCCACAATCCACTTTCTGCATGGAAGGCAAACGGACTGGTTGCTGCATTATAATAAGCATTAGGCTGCTGAAGGTGAAGGGTAGGTGGTTTTACCCCGTGATATACGGCAAGGGACGCTTTGATTAATCCTGCTAATCCTGCCGCACATTTTGTATGCCCGATCTGTGTTTTTACAGAACCTAAATGAGTCTGTCCCGGTAATGCCCCTGAACGGCTGAATAAATTAGTTAATGCACTTAATTCAGTTTTGTCACCGACTACAGTTCCTGTACCATGAGCTTCTACAAGACCTACGGAAGCAGCACTGATACCAGCCTGGGAATAAGCACGTTCCAACGCTCTTACCTGGCCTATCTGTCTTGGAGCAGTCAATCCCAGAGCTTTTCCGTCACTGGATCCGCCAACTCCTTTGATCACCGAATAAATACGGTCACCATCGCGTACTGCGTCTTCATATCTTTTTAAAACAAGGATAGCGATACCTTCTCCAAGGGCAATACCATCTGCATCACCATCGAATGTAGCACATCTTCCTTTTCTGGAAAGAGCATGAGTACTGGAGAACATCAGGTAATCATTGATTCCGTTGTGTAAATCTGCTCCTCCGGCAAGTACCATATCGGATTTTCCTAATACAAGTTCCTGGCAAGCAAGATCTATAGCCGCTAATGATGAAGCACAAGCAGCATCTACGGTAAAGTTTCTGCCACCAAGATCCAGTCGGTTTGTGATTCTACCTGCAATAACATTGGCAAGAATACCCGGAAATGAGTCTTCTGTGGTATGTGGGAAGGCTTCTTTTACTTCTTCGTGAAGTTCTCCGAAAACCTGCTTATAATATCCTCTGAAACTATAGCTGTTGGCAAGATCATTTCCTCCTTCAGCACCTATAATAACAGAAATGTTTTCTCTGTTGATGTGTTTTTCACCATATCCAGCATCCTCCATTGCACGCTTGGCAACCAATAAAGTTAACAGCTGTGTAGGTTCAATGGCCGCAAGAGATTGTGGCGGAATTCCGAATGCCAATGGATCGAAATCAATTTTAGGAATAAATCCACCCCATTTGGAGTGAGATACATCCGGTCCGTCAGAATCCGGGTGGTAATACAATTCTTTATTCCATCTTTCATCCGGTACTTCGGTAACACTGTCTTTTCCTAAAATAATATTTCTCCAGTATTCATCAAGGTTTTTAGCACCCGGGAAAATACATTCCATTCCTACGATAGCGATATCCAGAGGTTTTTCTGTAGAAACCGGCTCTTCCGGTAACACTGCATCCTGAATATGCTCATAGTTGTCTACAACACTTTGATGCAGAGCCGCTAATGAGATCACACGATTGTGCATGGTAGCTACCTGCCCAATCATATACATTCCTAAGTCTAGTTGGTCATCTTTAGGAATATTGACAAGTTGATCACCCTGACGCTCTATACCTTTAGCCGCAATTCTTAAACGGCCTACGTTTAATTTCTCGAGCTGTTCCCACACTTGTTTTTTATCCATTCCTGCAGCAAGAAGCTTTGCTTTTTCTGTATTGAAATGGTGGGCAAATGCTGTATTTAAACAACGGGTTTCATGTCCGGGAGCTGTTTCCAGTAGAACTGTATCTTTTGCCTGCATAGCCTGCGACTGAAATTCTTCCTGAATGGCTCCGGTCTGTACAGCTTCATTGGTATAGAGATAAGCGGTTCCCATCAATACACCAATTTTTACTCCTCTTGCAGCTAACGGTGCAGCCATGATAGAAACGAACGCAGTTGAAAAGGCGTTATGAATTCCTCCTGCAAAAAAGACACTGATGTTTTCAGGGTGTTCTTCTTTTAAGATACGTTCAATTTGTTTTTCCCAAAGAACCACACTTGAAAGGGGACCTACATGGCCTCCGCACTCACGCCCTTCAAAAATGAAGTTTCTGGCACCTTCTTTCAGGAAAATATCCAGAAGGGCAGGGGAAGGAACGTGTAAGAATGATTTTATTCCGGCTTTTTCAAATACTTTAGCCTGGGCTGGTCTTCCGCCTGCAATTAAAACGACAGGAGGTTTAGCTTCTAATATATATGATGTCTGTTCATCTCTTAATTCCTGTGGTGCGAATCCCAGGATTCCTACACCCCAGGTTTTTTCACCAGCCAGTCTTTTAGTATCCATTACCAGAGATTTTGCAGATTCTCCTTTCAATAAGGATAAGGCAACAAAAGGTAATGCTCCGGCATCTGCTACTGCATTCGCAAATGACGGTACATCGCTTACACGGGTCATCGGACCTTGAGCGATAGGATAACGAAGACCCAGTTCCTGAGCTAAAGTGTTGTCTTTATCAATTACTTTAAGTGCTTTTGCCTGCTTTAGGTGTCCATACATGGCTTCTTTGAATCCGAAAACCATTTTTTTCAGGGTTTTGAAATCCTCATACAAATCTGTTGCCAGCGAAATGTCTTGTCCCATCGGGATATAACATGTACTGAGGTCCAGACCAGTGAAGTACTGTTTCAGATCTTCAGCTGTTGTGTTTTCTGGTAATGCAGGTGAATTGGGTCTTACCAATACACGATGGTTAGCAATCACCTTAGTTTCTGTACCATTCAGTTTTGAGCAGACTTCTTTCAGTTCGTTAGGAACTGAACTTTCAGGAAACAGAGCCAGCTGACTGTCCAGTACAACTCCTGTTGCTCCCAATGCTTTTGATGCCGCTGCGGTATGGAGACCTATTCCTCCCTGTACCCACACCGGAATGTTCTGAATTTCTTTGATCACACGCTGAAATAATACAAACGTGGATTCATAGCCTACCCATCCACCTGCTTCATTTCCTTTGATAATGATTCCTTCTGCTCCTGATTGTTCAGCTTGTCTGGCTTCTTCCAAGCTGCTTACCTGATAAATAGCAGGCAGATTGATGGGCTTCGACATTCCGAACGGAAGGATTGCAAACCTTACTTTTTCAGGAATTTGGAGAGCGGTGAAATTGTCATTAGAAAAATAAATACCATACGATGGTACGTCTATCTGATCAAGTTGATGTAACGCTTCCTGTGCAGTCGTTATTTCATTTCCTAAACTTAAAACGGGAAATGCACCCGCCTGGTGTAGTTTAGGGATAAGGTTAACGTCTGGTTTTTCAAAAGGCGTCAGTCCAATAATGGTTAAGTTTTTCATGGCGTGATAATTATTGAATGATAGCAAGAGATTCATAACAAAATGTAAGGCCTTTCGGTATTAAGGCGATCGCTTTTGTTACGATATAATAAAATTGGTTTTTGTTAAATCTTTAATGATGTATGTGTTTTTATGGTAATTATTCAAAAATCTATTGTTTGTTAATAGATTGCATGATATAAGGTTGGTATCCGGTTTTTCAAAAGGCATTAGCCTGATTTTGGTCAAGTTTTTCATAGCATTTACGGTATAGGAATAGTTAATGATATTTCATATCAGAACACGGATGCCATTAGTATTGATGGTGTTTTTCTGTTATGAGTGAATAAAAATAATAAAAATGTATATATTTTTTAATCATAAATACAATTTGATAATTATTTATTAATATAAAAATATCAATTGTTCATATGTTATTAAAATATATTTATTGTTTATTTATTCTTAGAAACATGCCGGTACAATCTTCTCAACTTAAATTATAAATAGTTATAGTTAAAGAAATGTTAAGCAAATATAGGAATAAAAAATAAAATATTTCAAAAACAAGAGATTTGTTTTTGCATATATTACAAAAAGATAATATAGAATGAATAAGGTTCCGAAATGTAAAAATTGCCTTTATCAATCTGATAAAACAGCAAAGCGAATTTAAATAAAATTAATCAATATATTGTGATTTAATTTGAATTATTTATGAACTTTCTCTATCTTTTTGATAAATAAATAGATAGAGAATTTTAAGAATAATTAATATATCTTTCCGAAATTCATAAAAAAACAGTAAGTGTTTGATATACTTACTGTTTTTTTTATAGGTTTGATGGTTGAGATGTTTCTGATGAATAAGCCTTTTAAAGATTATTGGATAATGTAATTTTATTATCCGGTGAACAGGCTTTCAAGATTTAAAATATACTTAATCCGTATTGTTTTGCAAGATCTAAAATCATGTGATATCCAGCCAGTGAATTTCCATGTTGATCTAAAGATGGACTGAATACACCAATTCCTATTTTTCCGGGAACACTTACGGTAATTCCGCCTCCGACACCGGATTTACTTGGAAGACCTACGGTTCTGGAGTATTCACCACTGAATTCATACATTCCGGCGGTCAGCATCTGTGACTCCACCAATTTTGCTATATCTGCATTCTTATAAGTGGCATCTCCGTCAAACCTTACACATTGGTTGGCAAAGAAATAACCGATTTTTGCAAGATCTTCAGCGGTAAGCTCAATAGAACACTGCTTGAAATAATTATCCAGCTGATCTTCATTTCCTGAAATCAGTCCACTGTTTTTCATGATGTAAAACATACCCCGGTTACGGTGTCCGGTTGCTTTTTCAGATTCATAAACAGATTTGTTATACTCAATTGTCTGATTTTTGGTAATATACCTTACCATATCCAGAATCTTAAGGAAAGGTTTCTCGCCGTCTCCTGAAATTAACGAAGTAGTAAGAATAGCTCCTGCATTCATCATGGGATTGAGCGGTTTGCCTGTGGTCTCAAGGTTTGAAAAATGGTTGAAGGGTTTGTCAGAGCCGAAATATCCCATCTTGTCAAAAATATGCGCTTCTCCTTTTTCGTTTATAGCCACCATTAATGATATGATTTTGGAGATACTCTGCATCGTGAATTTTTTACTCACATCTCCGGTGTTGAATACTTTTCCATTTTTATCTACTACTGAAAACGCGACAGCTTTAGCGTCCATTTTTCCCAGTTCAGGAATGTAATCTGCCACTTTGCCCTGTGTATAATAAGCTCTGTTTTTTTCCAGAATAGTGTTTAATGTTTTTTCTGAAATTGTTGAAATGTCTGCCGGTTTCTGAGCGTAAACTATTGTGTTTAAGGAAAGAAAAGCTGCGGTACAAATTCCTTTTGCAGAAAATAAAAAGCTGTTGTTTTTCATAGGGAAGATCTTCAAATAAAATGTTTATGATAAGCCTCGAAAAACAAAGATAAAGTTTTTTAACCTTGTTGGCAATTCTCCTTTATTGTGCCTTAGGATATCATTCTGGTTTTGGATGTGTGTATTTGTACAAGAAGGTTGTGAGGTCAAGATGTATGAAGATTATTTGAAGAATAATGAATGGATGAGAAGATTGTTATTTTCATCTTTATTAATGTTATTAATTTTAATTTAAATGTATTTTTTTTAGTAGAAAATAAACATATTTCTCTTTTGGTAATGTTTTTTGCTTTTTAATAAATTAAAATTTAGAATTTTATTTGGTTTATGATGGTCTTTAGCTGTAAAAATTAAGATGCGAATAGATTTTTTTATATAACTAATAGAGTGGTGAAATAACATATAAACATGAATTTATCTATATCGTTGGGATTCAATTGTAAAATTATGTTATTTTTTCACTATTAAATGATTTTTGTATTAATTTTTTTATTAATTTGACAAAAAAATTAATAACTTTTTTAATAACTATGAAAAACAACACCTATTTTGGTAGGGAGCACATCTTTAGATGGCTTCTACTATGTTGGCTTTTGGTACCTTGGGTACTGCAAGCACAAGCTCGAATTACATGGACCGCTCAGGTCGGATGCCAGGAATTCCGTGGCGAAAAAGATGATCAGGTTCCAGACAATGGAGTCGCCTTTTCCTACATCAATTCATCCCAATGTCTGCGTGTCTGTGAGGCATCAGCTGTCACCTATGAGGTGCAGGGACCTAATGTTTTTGGTGTACAATGGACGGTTTCCGGAGGAACGGTAACTACTTCCGGACCTGCGAATACCATAGCCAATGTAGGCTGGGGATCAGCAGGTAACGGATCTCTGCAGGCTGTCATCACGTACAATGACGGAACTGTTGAAACTCAGACTATCTGTATCGTGAAGATCAACAGACCGATCGCAAAATTTGAATTGATGAATTTGGGCGATACGGTATGTAAAAATACGACGATCTATTTTGATAATCTTTCCGAACAGAACGGAGGGTCTGATATCATCAATTACTTCTGGGATTTTGGCGATGGTACAACTTCCACAGCTTTTGAACCATCTCATTTGTATGCTAATCCTGGAAATTATACAATTCAATTGACCGTAACCAACAAGTGCGGCTGTCAGGATAAAATTAAAAAACAGATTAAGGTATTAAAAGCAGATCCTGTACAGATCAACTGTGCCTCTGTAGTATGCGAAGGAAGTACTGAAAAATACAATGCACAGGATGGATGTAACAAAGGACAGTGGAAAGTTATTGGTGGAACAATTGTTAACACTAACGGTAACGAAATTGAAGTGGTTTGGGATCAGGTAGATCCGCTTGATGGCTTCGGATATGTAATGTATATGTCTGATTGTGCCTGTCCTGAATGGACTACGATCAAAATTCCTGTAGTTTTAAAGAATGCAAAAGTTAAAGGGCAGGAAGTGATATGTACCGGCAGACAGTACACATATTCAATTCCTCAATGGCCTACAACGAGCGTTCAATGGAATGTATCAGGTCCTGCAGGAGGGCAGCTGACAAATACCCAGCAGAGAAATGAAGTTGTTTTCTCAGCAAGTCAGCCAGGTACTTATCACCTTACAGCTAATTATTTCAATACTTTATTGACTTGTGAAGGGCAGGCATCTATTGATATTATAGTAGAGGCGCCGGTAGTGATAAGCGGAGGTGTAGATGAAATATGTGCAGGAACAAGCCAAGGATTTACAGCCTCGCCTAATATCCCTGTTATCTGGAAAGTAACAACAGGAAGTTCTACTTATACTTCTCCTGTAATGACAGGAATATTTAACTACAACTTTGCGACAGCAGGAACTTATACTGTTACAGCTACCAAGCAAGGTGGAGGTTGTGAAAGTAATGCAAGAATTATTAAGGTATTACCAATTCCACAGGCTCCTAACGGAACAATCTCCGGAGAAACAAAAGTATGCCCTGGAAAACCTTACGTTTATACCATCAGCTCAGTTGACTCGGGAATGGTACCGGTTTGGAGTGTTACCAACGGAACTATTCAGGGAAGTAATGCAGGTCCTTCTGTAACGGTTATATTTAACGCTGGCGCTACATCATATACAGTGTCTGCACAGAATAAATCCATCAGTAGTGCAGAATGTCTTTCGGCTCCAAAATCGTTCAATGTAACGAAACTGGATCTTAGTACGATTGTTATTAATCCGAATTCAGGGCCTTTCTGTCCGAGCAGCACTCAGAATTTCAGTGCCAATCTGAATGGAATTGTTCCGGATTTTATGGAATGGTCATTTGCGAGCTCTAACTTCGGAAGTGTTATCGGAGGGCAGGGTACAGCTAATATTACGGTAAATTTCAACGAAATTTCTTCAACAAGTACTACAGATTTGATTTTAAAAGTAGTGAAATGTGGAGTGACGAAGATTATCACTATGCCGGTATCTTTAATTACCCTTCCGGTAGTGAGCTTTACAAATGTTGGCGGAATTTGTTTAGGATCAAACCTTACTTTCACTGTAAATCAGGGAACCATTACTTCGGCTACAAATGTGACTTTCACTTTTCCTGGCGGAACGTATACTACAGCCTTCAACCCTGCCGGAATTTACAGTTTCCCGAATAACGGATATATCCAGAACAATTCAGGAAATAATATTTCTCAAACGGTTACTGTAACGTATACAGGTACGAACGGATGTAATTATAAGCCGACAGCAAGTGCTAACTTTATTGTATACCCTGAAACCATCATTACCGTTTCTCCGGTGTATAATATTGCGGTTTGTGATCCTACAACGATGACACCGTATACGCTTACGGCTAATAGCTCTACCGGGCTTACGAATATTATTGCATGGCAGTGGTATAAAAACAATGGTCAGATAATAGGGGCAACTACCAATTCATACACGATATCAGGTGCCGGTGCTTTTGGAACTTATAGAGTAGAGGCTATAGATATTAACAGTTGTGTGGTTTCTTCTCAGAATATTAATGTGACCCAGTCTTGTCCGAGCAGTGGAAGCTGTACAACAGACCCTCAGATTAACTTCGTTCCGGCATGGTCAGCTTGTAATAACATTACAGTTTCAGGTTTAACTTATAATGGAGTTCCGGATGAAATCCAATGGTTGTCAGATACTGTACTTACTTTAGTTTCCGGCCAGGGAACAGCTTCACCGGTATATCAGACTAATCTTGCAGGAGCACACATCGTTTTTGTACGTCTGAGATACGGTTCATGCTGGTACAGTAAAGGAGTGGAGGTAAGAAAGAACTATGAACCTAAATTCAATATCAGTACAGTGTGCAGCGGAAACGGATATAATGTAACGCTGTTCAACACTTCTACCATATTTGAAATCAATCCGGGGTCTGTTACGTATACATTTACTTCACCGGGACAACCTACTCAAACAGGACAATCGGCTACTTATAATCTGGCACCAGGTACGTATACATTTACCATGACAGTGTCTGCACCAGGGAAACCAACATGTACGACTACGCAGACTATTACATTAGATCCGATTCCTAATACGGCCTTCCTGGTTCCGGCATGGTTATGTGCACGTTCACCTATTACGTTCAGTCCAATAACATATGTTTCAGGAAATACGTATACCTGGATCTTTGATGGTACATCTTATGTTACAACAGGACCGGATGCTACAATAACATATAATACGGCAGGAACAAAAACAATTCAGCTGAAAATTAAAACACCTATGGGATGTGAATATACTTCTGCTGTCATTGATGTAAATGTGAAAGAGGCTACTCTTGACGGTGATATAGCGCCTCCTGTTCTTGTTGCGTGTATGGGAAGTGCTCCTAATATCGTATTTACCAGTACGCTTGGATCTCCAAGTCAGTATATCTGGATGAATGGTTCTCAACCTGTGTCAGGAGCACCAAGTTCTCCTGTGTTCACTCCAACACAATCTGGTAACTACTGGCCGGTGCTAGTATCATCAGATGGATGTAGAACAAGTATTATGAGCACAAAAGCAATACCTGTAACACTTAAAAACCCTCCATATGTTAACATATCCGGAACGGCTAATATTTGTGAAGGGTCTTCAACAGTACTTACCGGTATTGTAACGGATAATACATTGGAATATCAATGGAAAAAAGGAAATTCGGTAGTCGTACCATGGACTTCATCTCCTTATCCGATTGCTTTGAGCACAGGACCATTAGCTGCAGGTACCTACATTTATACGCTGGAAGTAAGAACACCAGGTGCATCAGGATGTACAAGCAGTAAAAGCTTTACAGTTACCGTAAATAGCCCACCGGCACCAATTTCGGTAACATACAATATGGCGAATTGTCAGCCTTATGAGGTTGTGCTGACTGCATCAGGACCGTCTGCAGGAGTTTATAACTGGAGCAACGGAATGACAGGTCAGTCTATCACTGTAAATGAAGGTGGTGCTTATCAGGTTATTTACACTGCACCAAGCGGATGTAAAGTAGTAGGCAACACGCAGGTTCCATTAAGCCTTGAGAGTCTGATGTGGGTGTTCCCAACAGGATGCTATGATCAATGTCTTAGAAAGAATTATATTATAGGGCCTAAAGGAATCTTCGATCATCATGAGTGGCAGTTGTTCGGAAATAATATCCAGAGCGGAAACAATGATTTCATCTATCCGTTATATATTAGTACTCCTGGAACTTATCAGCTTCAGATCGATCATTTAGGATGTCAGTTTACTTCCGGAACCATGAATTACTATCCAGGTAAAGAATGTGGATTCGAAACAGAATGTAAGCTGGAAGCGAGTATTAAAGACATGAAATGGGTTGGAGATCACTATAATGTTTATGGTGTAATCTACAATGGCGGAAGCCAGCCTATAAGTCTTACGGTTTCAAGTCTTAATGGATTTGGAGTTTATATTCCATCCATTATTACTATTCCTGCAGGCGGGGTATATGATATGAACGCTAATCCATTGGCATTCTATCCAAACTCAAGCTTCCAGGGTACTGATGAGATCTTATTCTCAAATGAAACCTGTAAGTTTACTACCAAAGCGGTAGATCCTAACTGGATGGGTATGAGAAGTGCAGGAAGAAGTGTGATTGCTGCTTCGGTTTCTTCTCTGAAAATGATACCAAATCCTGCTAAGGAAAAAGTGAAAATCTCGTATAATACAGGTAATGAAAAATTACTGGCAAAACAGGTTACGGTTTTTGATGCCATGGGCAATGTCAAATTCCGTAAGGAACTGAAAGCGGCTTCCGGAGAGGTTGACGTGGAAGTTACCAGCTGGCTGCAGGGTGTTTACATTGTTATTGTACAAACGGGAGACACATCATTACAAGGAAAACTAATTAAAAATTAGTAGCTTATCAAGCAGTGTTCTCTTCGGAGGGCACTGTTTTTTTATAGTATGTGATAATTAAATGAACTTTTATGATACAACTAAAAAACAAACTTTGGGGACTGCTTCTGATATTACCAGGATTATCTTTTAGCCAGACTTACCAATGGCAATGGGGAAAACAGGCAGGAGGATTAACAGGTTCTGCTGATCCGGGATTTCATTATGTATTTGATGAATCAATAAGGGATATTGTAGTAGATAACAACAATAACACTTACTATCTTGCAACAATGCGCGAACAGGGACAAAATCTGAATGGTACTTCTGTAACCAATTACGGTCTGAGTGATCTTTTTCTGTTCTCTGCTGATTGTGAAGGAAATATAAGATGGTCCAGACCAATAGGGGGATCGGGAGACGGAGAAAATGCCTGGCATATTAAAGTAGATAATAACGGGGGATTATATGTGATGGCTACCATTTATAATAATTCTTATGTAGGAGATCCAAATGCTGTTCCTGTACATTTCGATGATACCCATACATTACCGTTGTATACCCATTATGACCAAACAATAGATCCTGCCCACAAAGCAGCCTTTCTGTTGAAATATAATACTTCTGACGGTACACTGGCATGGAGCAAGCCTTTGCAGGGAGACGTTAATTATTCATCCCGTATGTGTGACGTCCAGATGATGTACATGGATTCTTCCAAAAACATCCATGCTGTGATGGGATTCAGAGCGGGAACCCATTTAAATGGTTTGATTACAGTATCTTCATCCTTTACATCAACCTATCAGTATTATGCCGTGAAGTTCAATTATGATAATGGTAATATGACACCGGCAGTTCCCTTGCTTTTGCCTATTACAGGAGATGCGATAAATGCAGTGGGAAGAGAGGGAAAGGTTAATGTAGTTTACGATGAAAGTTTGAACCGCTATTATCTTGCCGGTAAAAGGATGGATCCCGGATTCAGTAATCTGGTTGATCTTTCTTACAATAATGTTCCGTTTACGAAAGCAGCGTATGTGCTGGCTTTTGATGGTACAACCGGAACTGAAGTATGGAGAAAAGAGCTTAATAATGGTACAACAAGTACTGATGATGAAATTCATTCTATTGTAAAAGATCCGGTTACTTCAGATGTTTATATTTCAGGACGTTATTTTAATGGAATAACAGTGCCTGCAACCTTCGGAAGTTATACTTTTCCTCTGAGAAGTTATGTGGAAGCCGTTCCGTTTGTCATGAAGATGAATGCGTCAGGTACAGTACAATGGGCAAGAACTCCGGATAGTATGTCTGGTCTTCAGTTTGGTTACCGTTTTACCAAAGGAACAATTGCTGTTAATGGAAACGAAATTGCTTTTGCCAAAGGAAGCTGGTCTGATGTCTGGGGAAGCTATGCAATGGTGCGCCCTGATGGAGATAGATCGGATCCTTTATTGGTAAGACTTAACAAAGATACCGGAGATGTTTTGGGAACAGGAGAGATTCACAGTAACTTTTATGTGATAGATGAATTTACGGCGGTGGCCGCAGATAAAGATGGCAATTATGTGGTGGGAGGCTTTTTTCATGACCAATTGTTTACAGATACCAATGATAATGTCAATACAATGGCTGTCAATGTATCAGGAGGGAAATCTCAGTCTTTTTTTACAAAATTTGCTAAATCAGCATGCAGTCAGATGTCAGTAGAAGAAACAGTTGTTCAGGCAGGAATACAATTATATCCGAATCCTGTTCAGGATGTACTTACAATCAGAAGTAAAGAACCTTTGGTTTCTTATGAAATCTTTGGTGCAACAGGACAACTGGTAAAACAGGGAACTTTGAATTTGATGCAGGAACAGGTAGTATTATCTTCTCTTCAGACAGGAGTATATTATATTAAACTTAAAACCAAATCTTCTACAGTAACAGAAAAGATATTGAAGAAGTAAAAAAACAAAACTGAAAATTAATAACCTTATATATAAAACAGTGTTCTCTAAAAGGGGGCGCTGTTTTTTATTGTATACTCTTAATTGAAAAAATAAACTTGTTCGTTATTTTACAATTTTTTGTCTGTCAGAATAATTTGCTTTGTATAAAAAATAAAATGAAAAAGTTACTTATTCTAAGCTTGTTATTAATACTTACTTCCTGGTGTAATGCCCAGACTAAAGATCTTATGAAAACGGTAAGAAAGACTATTGAAGCCAGTAATACAATCTATGCCAATCTGGCTAACAAAAATGACGGATCTATTCTGACCAGATATACAGATGATGCCTGTCTGTTTCCTTCCAATACAACACCGGTTTGCGGAAGAGAAAAGTTACTCAATTTCTTTAAAAATGGACCTAAGGTTCAGGTCAAGTTTACGATTCAAAACCTGTATGGAGATGGTAAAACCTCAGTCACTGAAGAAAGTTATTACGAAATGACAGATGTAGAAGGTAAAAAACTGGATGACGGAAAAGTAATAGTGATCTGGAAGAATACAAAAGAGGGTTGGAAAATGCACCGCGACATGTTCAGCAGTAATCATCCTGCAAAATAGAATTAAAAACCAATATTGACAGCCTGTTGAAGATCCATATCATTTTTAATCAGTGACTGCCTGGAGGCAGAAGGAGTGATGCCTGTAAACTTTTTAAACTCTTTGATAAAATGGGCCTGGTCATAATACCCGCAGTCATAAGCTATAGTGGTAAGTGATTCCGGGGTGTTGAGAACCATTTGCAGGCTTTTGTTAAATCTGATGACAGCAGCAAAAGCTGAGGGGCTTATTCCAACATTCGTAAGATAAAGTTTTTGAATATACCTTTCCGATAACCCTGAAGCCTGTGTCAAAGCCGGCAGGTCCAAGGTATGATGATTCATTAAAAACTGTTGACTGCCTGCCTGAACCATGATAGTTTTCTTTACCCGGTTTTCATTTTTTTTCAACTGTTGAAGAAAGTATGCTTCCAAAACATTGATTTTTGTATAAAGACTATCAGCAAACATGATGCGGTCATATAAATCTGTGCTTCCACTTTTTGCTACATCATACATATCAGTAGCGTAGTTCGTGAATTCCGACAAAGGATCAGAAAAGAATAAAGTACCGGCATATGGATAGATCCTTGCTATCAGCACCGAAGTTCCCTGTGCAACAGTAAGCCTGGTAGGAAGTGTGAGATGCCCCAGAAGCTCTATATCCGGAGTATCCTTTCTTTTTCCATTAATAATAGTAGCTGCAGCACCACCGGAAATATTAATGATCAGATCTATATATCCGCTGGGATAAAAAACTTCATCCCTGAGATCATTATCGATGGTAACAACGGTATAACTCTTTATGTAAGGTGCTAAGCTGGCGGAAGGTAAAATTTGCATAGCTGGTAATGGGTGTTAATTCATTGACAGATAGTTTCTTCGAAGTTAGGAATAAATATAATATGAATAGAAAAGAAGAATGTCAAATAAAAACTTCCATATTAAAAGTACATCTGATTTTTGTAATGACGATTTAAATAACCTATTCCGTATTTTTGTAGCCAGTAAGCAATTAAACCGCTTATTTCAAAACATGGGCAATATATTTTCTGACAATCAGCAAATAGAGGTGGTATCTTCTTTCTCTGAACTTGTAAATACCAGTTTTCAAGGAATGATGAATGCAATTTGCTGGCATCGGAATTTAGTTGGAAATTTTAAAGAAATCGTTTCTCAACTTCAGTTAAATGAAGATGTAACAGTAATTTCCGCTCAGGATCTTTTAGCATTACAATTATCAGAAGATGGGGATGTGGCAAGAAAAATGATCTTAAATGATTTACAGTTATTAAATGATTTTGGCGCTTCTCCGGTTCTTAATTTGCTTAAATGCTATGAACGGGATGAAGAACTCGGTTTCATTTCAACAGATGTATATTCATATCATGTAGATCGTTCACCCATCGGGACAGATACTTTTTTATGTACCTATCACGGAACAGCAAGTGATATCATTCCCAATGACCAGGTAGAACAGAAAATTTTGATTCCTGAAATCCGGGAACAGCTCAAAAAACTACACGATGGCCCCGAAGAAGAATTTGAAGACTTCCTCAGAGAATATTTCTTTGATCTTCATTATCAGCCCAAGCCCAATGCAGAACCCGTAAATTTAGGGAAAGGTCATCTTTGGAGAATCGCTGTAGATCATCCGGAACAGCAGGCGCTGCCATGTGTTCATAGAGCTCCTGTAGAAAACGATGGTGAATATCGGTTGCTGTTGATCTGCTGATATATTAGATACTGAAATAATAAGTAAGATGTTCCTTTACTCTTGCCCTATAGCTTTTAGTTGCATTAAATAATCTTTACCTTCAATATTCCCGACTGCAAATTCGTGTTCCAGCAGCTTAAGTCTTTCAGTCTTGGTATAAGGACGATCATAGATTTTGTTCAAAATATCATTTTCATTAACGTTGGGGTTCAGAAGATGTTTTAGATCACGGTAAGCACAATAATATCTGATTCCTAATAATCTTTGTGAATGCGCATTGAAATGAACACCATCAGGATTAGCCGTAAGCCCTTTTGCGGAAACAAAATAACAGTTTTCATTAGATTGCGCAAAGTCCTCAAGTTCCCGGTTGACGAAAGAATAGTGCGTGAAATACTGACCAAATAATCCGTTGGATAAATAATCTCCTAATCCGCCAATGATAAGCGGGGCTTCGGGAATATTGAGTTCCTGGCGTAAAGCATTAATAATCTTAGAGAATTTTTCCTGATATTGTTCTGCCTTTTCAGGAGAGCAGTCACTTTCACCCTGATGCCATAAGATTCCTTTAATCTCACTTGTTCGCTGGGCAAGTCTGGCCTGTGATAGGGCATTCTCAAACAGAGCACTCCCTACAGCCCAGTCATCAAGGCTGGTTCCTCCATCAGCACATGGAATTAATCCAATTTCATCTTGTTGATGATCTTTTCTCCAGGAAGCTGCAAATGATGAAGCGAGCCCTACACCCGAGCTCGGGCGGTCAAAATTAATTGGTTCTGACATAATCTGCCATAATCCGTTTCTCAACATTTTAATACGTTCATCAAAAATAGGCGGAACTTCTTTTGCGTAGCCACGCCCGGCCATATTGGATTGGCCTATCATTAAAAAAGAATGTATCATTTTTGTTTATTTACTACTAAGCCTATGCTTCTGCTGAATGAGTTCCAGGCTAATTTTTTTACCTCATTAGGAGCAATATCTCCTGATCTGTATGCGGTGATAGTTGCTGTGATAACGCTTGTGAACAGCATTCTTATCCATGCTAATGGCAGTGTGTTGTCTATCACCTGTTTTTCTTGCAGTGTTACTATTGCACTGAATATACTGTTTCTTGCTTTTAAATAATCCTTACTTATCTCAGTTGTATAAGCAGGTTCTACTTCGTTCAGCTTAATTAAAAAGGCATACTTCGTTCCGCTTTCAATACCAGCATATAATAAATTTTCCAGTTGTATCAGGGGATTGGTAGAACTGTTGCAGGCTTTAATGGCCACCCCTTCCCAGGCCTTCATCATATTTGCATTGCAGGCTTCCAATAATTCGTTTCGGTTTTTAAAGTATCGGTGCAATGTCCTGCGGTTAAGATTACATTGTCCTGCAATCTCTTCAAATGTTGCCGAAAAATTCTCATTGAAGACAGATATTGCTGTGTCAATAATTTTTTGTTGGGTATTCATTATTTTTTCAATGCCTCAAATATAAGGTAAATGTCTCAAAATTGAGACATTTAATTCTAAAAATACCTATGGATTTAAAAAGGCATGGCATATTAAATCTACAGTTATTAAATAAATATAGGCAGATATCAGGAAGTCTTTCACATTTACTAATTGTCCATTTACGATCCGGCTCAGAACTTTCAATTTTACATTATTAAAAAAATCAGAATAGATCTATCAATAAAAATAACAACTTAAAATCTAAATAAAATGAAAAAAATTATCTTATTGCTAACTTTTTTGCTGGTCTGTCATAATCAATTAATGGCACAAATAATTATTGGCCCCGTAGAGACTTATAAAGTCACCTTTACCAGACATGATGATTATATTCCGGGAAATATTGCGTACGCCAATACTACTCTTACACTTGAAATAAAAACCGGGGTTTCTGCTCCGCAATTTAATTCATTTATTCCTAATAGTATAACTTCTAAAGACTATGCTTTTCCTTCATTTACTACTTCATCTCAGGTTACGTATGTTAAAGCAAAGTTTAATGATCCGGTAAGTCCAGAATTGGCTAGTGGATACTATCCGCTTTCAACTGTAGTGGGAAGTCATACAACCATTTCAGATCCTAATATGATTGCATATCAGCCAACCTATTCAGGGTATGGATATGGAGTAGATATTTATTGCAATGCGCCAAACCAGTATACCATCAGGGTTACCAAGTTTTTATGCTATACATGTACTCGTCCTACGGTTTCTAAAAATGGAAATCTCCAAAGTGATAATACAGTATTGGTACCCAATCCAAGCATGGGATTCTCTGAGCTTTACTATACGGCAGCGGATAAAGAAACAATTTCAATCAATGTTGTTGATATCAATGGTAAAGTAGTTAGAACATACACTACAGATATAGAAGCCGGATTAAACAAATTACCTATTGATCTCAAAAATTCTTTGGGAGGTACGTATATTGTTCAGTGGAAATCCAGCATCGGTAAAAATGGAACTTTAAAATTAATAAAGAATGAGTAGTTACTAATTACTACTTAGTTTTCAACTCCTGCGCTTTGCAGGAGTTTTTTTTGATTATTAAACTAATTAAATTTCTAAGATTTCTTTCTGTTCTACATTTGTCTTATTAATTTAAAATATAAAAAAATGTCACAGGAAAATAAAATAGCAGAAGGCTTTGGAATGCCTTGGGAAGATATTTTTGGATACGCACAAGCGGTAAAAAAGGGCAATACCGTCTGGATTTCCGGTCAATTAGGTCACAATGATAAAGGCGAATTGGCAGAAGGAATGGAAGGGCAGATGAAGCAAACCTATTCTAATATCAAAGAATTATTGTCAAGATATGATATGACAATGGAAAATGTAGTAGAAGAGGTGATTTATGCAATGGATATGGCAACTGCATTTGAGGCAAGAAAAAATTTCAAAACAGAATTTTACAATAATCCTAAAACCGTAGCCAGTACAATGGTTGGAGTAAGCGGACTTGCGTTGCCAGGACAGCTTGTCGAAATTAAAATTATTTTATCTCCAGTAAGGTTTATTAAATTGGCAATATTAAGACTTAACTGATAAAAGGCAGGCTGAATTTCATTTAGTTTATAAAAATATCGGAAAAAGATCTTAATTTTTTAGCATAAATAAGGATCAAATTATAATGGAAATAACAATTCTAATTTAAATTTGTCTACTTCTATCTTTACAGCAATATGTTTTATAGTATAGAATTATGTGAAATTTATTTTTTTTTGTGTCAAAAAATAAGCTTATCTCAATGCGTTTTATTTAATTTAATGCTCTTAAAATCAGTAATTTGTTGCAATTGTAAATGTCTTTTTACAAAATGTCAGCCGCTGTTTTTACCTTTTTTTCTTTATTCATTTTTCGAAGCATTAGTTTTGCTGCACCAGAGTTTCAGAATACTACCACCTTCTTAACGGTAGATTTATAAAAGTTATTTATATACCTGAAAACTATGATTAATCTCTATTTTTTTAAGACAGGCAAACTATAAGCATACTATAACCAAATGATGGAACGCACTAATGATAATCAGTATGTTTAACATGTTTCAGATGAGGAGTATCCCCTCCTCATCATGCCTGTCTATAATCAAAAGTTAATAGTAAAAATAAAATGGAATCTAGTATTATCGATCCAAGATTGTAAGTTATGGAAGATTTTAAAAACATTCATATAGGTGAATTTATTAAAAAGAGAATTGAAGAATCAGCAATAGAGATGGACAGGATTACTGGATTTATGAATAGTACAGTAGAAGAGATTAAAGAAGTGTTTTCAAAACCTTCTCTGGACACAGAAGTATTACTTCGCTGGAGTAAATTACTTCGCTATGATTTTTTCAGATTGTATACTCAACATATTATGTTGTATGCTCCTGTTGGATCTAGGGAAATTGTTGTGGAAGAAGAGAATGTTATAGATTCTATGCCCCGATTCAGGAAAAATATTTATACCCCTGAGATCATTCAATTCATTCTGGAACTTATTGTATCGAAAAATAAAACAAAACAGGAAGTGATGAAGGATTATAATATTCCCAAGACTACCTTATATAAATGGATCGCCAAATATCAGAAAAAAGAAATAGAATAGCCATATTATAGATATTAACCCTTAAAGTCATTTAGAATTATTTTTTTCCGCTTTTCATTTCTATAATTTTATTTCGGTTATAGTGTTAAATGAAGTTTTTCACGTGGCTCAGACAGGTTATCAATACATACTGATGAAAAAAATTACCAGTACAACTTGTCGATGGGGAGGGATTTCTTCCCCATTTTGTTCCGATCTTAAGCCTAAAATAGAATATTGGTCTAGTAATGATCGTGTTTAAAAAACACTAAGGTCATTAAAAGTTAAATAAGTATTAACCTTCTGAAGCCTGATGCTTTAAATAGATTATTTAATAAAAACAAATGGGAAAAAATAAAAATTTGGCCCTCGGGAGAGTGATGTTACTAAGTTTTTGTGCACTCTGGGGGGGCACGATGGTATTGATAGTTGGGTTTCCAGAGGAGCTTGGATAATAACAAACATGAAGGAAAACGTATACGTTTGATTCAATTTGGTGTCCTCGACGAATGATGCAGCTGCTGATATCAAAAAAACGATTTTCTGTGCGTTTATTCGTGCCTATCCAGAACAATTTTTTATAACGGGGTAAGGGATTGCGTAAGGTTGAAACCATTCTTCTTCGGGCGGTGGAAATCCTGCGTTAATGGCCTTTCGCGGCAGCACATTTTTGTATGGATTTCTAACTATGCTAGTGAGATTAATTAAGAATATATGTCACGGATCAATCTAAGGGACAATAACATTTAAGATGAGGAATTATATGTATCTGAAAGTAAATAATAAAATGCGAAAATATGATTTATTGGGGAAAAACAGGACTGAAATATACTTAATGATGAGAAGAAATCCCGATGAGATGGAAAAAGAATTCTGGTGTTATGTATTGGAAGTGTCGCGGCTCAAACAGACTCTTTTGTTTATTGAGTTTGAGGATGGGATAGCTTCTCATTTATCTGTAAGAGCTGTGCACAGAAATCCTTTATTTAAGGCAGAATCAAAATATATAAAGATGCATGTTGCTAAAGAAAGCCTATGAAAAAGCATGAAAACAATCTATATGTCCGTCTTGAGGGACTGAAAAAAAATGATATGAGGAAAATTTTCGGAGACGAATTCAATTTTCACCTTTCCTGTTTCTGGACGTACACATTGGAAACAAGATGGTGACAGTCCCCGATATCTTGTCTTTATTTTTTGAGAATAAAAGGGTTAACAAAACTTACATTTGGGAGGTTGTTTAATGTCCACAACGGAGTTGAAGATCAGATATGGAATAAATAGGAAAGATGATGACATTGATGATGGAAATAATATTTAAGCATATGAAAAAATTAAATGAGAACGGGTTTATCCCTGATTACAAACGAATCTATATAGACCTTCTTGAAATGAAGTATCCTGAAAAGAAAGATGCATGTAGTATACTTTTAAAAAAAAATAAGTTATCCGCTCTTGATGTGATCAAGATTAACAGAATTATATTTGGCAGAAGCAGAACCAAGAGAATTCACAGGTCATATGATGAGAATTCAATTATGAAAATCTTAAAATATCAAGACGAAAATAATCTGACCAATATGGAACTGTCAAGGGAGTTAGGAATCAGCCGTAATACCATCGCCAAATGGAAAAAATATTTCCACAATATTCCGGTATAGAGTGTCCTAATTTATAACTTTTAAGCTTCGTGTAGCATTTTTTAAACAGGAATGATTCGAAAAATGCAATTAAAATTATAATGCAAAAAAAAAATTAAGTGCTCCTCAGTGTTCATAATATTGAGATATTCGACTGTATTTTGTCAGGTTGGGATTAATGCATTAAGCCACAAAGTTGTACTCAATAATAACGGAGCAGAGAGGGCATCCACTAAAAAATCTTCAACAGAAGATCTTATACGTTTACAGCAAAGCGACGATTTTGTCATTGCAGTTACAGGAACTGCTTGCTTAGGGACTATTGCTCCACATTCATCTTGTATTCTGGAAATGGAACTCTGGTATATCAGTTAACAGGAACTCCAAGTTTAGACTGAAGTACAATCACTGCTATTTTTCTTATTCAGTTTGCATGAATGTCCTGTGTGGAAGGCAGGTACTTTGGACCAATCTACATCTTCAAGAGGCAACACAGCTAAAGTAGTAATATCACGGGCAATGGAAGATTCCCCTAAGATTTTCACTGTAGGAAAATTCATAGTGGCTGTTGACTCTGAAGGTACTGGCATTGAAATATTATTAAGCAGGCTATAAATTCCGAATTGAAAATAATTGTATTTTTTCATGGGTCTTGTGCTGGTTGTGCTTATGCACTTTTCCCTACACATGAATTATCTTTATCCCTTCTGATCAATCCGTGTTTAGAAAAATAGGACAAACTTCATACCACAACATGTTAAAAAGGGAATCAGACATTATCTACATTACTGATCCGGAGATAACTGTTGTTACCAGGTAACCATTTATGCTTCAACTACTGTCTACTGTTATGCAGATCGGACATATATTATGCTTGTTGAGCTGTTTTAATTATAGGGTCAGGATAACAATAAATTACCTTATAGAGACAGTTGTAAAGTAAGTTTAATATAATCAAAATGGTCCGTGCAGACAGATCTGAGATACTAATGGTCTGCGATTTTATTTGTAGAATTGTTTTTAATAAAGGATATTAAATATACAATGATCTTTAACTTTAAAATATTAAAATTCTATTACAAAACACTTATATAGAGTAATGTTAAAGCTTAATTTCATTATTTTTGTAAGTTCTTTATGGAAAAGAGAGGACTTATAACCAACTATTAAACATGACAGAACTATTTAAATATATATATACCTCACTTCCAATGATCTCCTCACTTACCTGTGGTATGTTGTTTATCGTTGCTTACGGGCAGGAACTGACTAAAGTGGAGCAGCTGGTCAAGAAGTTACTGGGTGTTTATTTTGCTTTTATGGTCTTAAGCTGGGTATATGTTCAGTTCAATTTAATCTATGAGTATGTGCTGAAATATTACCTCCCATTGGTGTGTTTTGTATTGCAGCTCAATCAGGTTATTTTTTATCATTTTATAAGTCTTCTGACTCCTATAGAAAATGACAATCGGTTTCAGATAAAAGCTCATTATATTATACCACTGATCCTTCTTTTTGTTTCAGGAATCTTTATGATTACTTTTACAGGAATTAATCAGCTTTCAAATGATGCCATTTCATCTTTGTTCATGCCTTATACCTCTCTTTCAGTTTTCTTTTTCATGCTTTGTTATGCAATATTGGGAAGCATAAGGATTATTAGGTATAAAAGAATATTGATAAAAAAATATGGTGCTGAAAAATGGAAAGTTATGCGCTGGATGGAACCACTGATGATCATAAGATTTATTCTTCTTATTTTGTTTATCTGTAATCCATTGCGTATCAGTGCTGTATTGATGATGATGGCGCTGTTTGTTCCGTTACAGCATATTCTCATTGTATATAACATATTGATGAGAAATTATACAATTCTATCATTTGGTAACAATCATACTGTAATGATCACGGGAGGACAAATTACTTCATTGTCAAATATCATTAATAATTTTGGAGTGCAAACTGTAACCAATACATCTCTGCTTCTTACCAAAGAAGAACTGGAGCAGTATTATGAAGATAGTAAACCCCATCTGAATGCTGGTTTTAAGATGCAGGATCTTGCTGCTCATTTTGAGACCAACAGAACCTACTTGTCAGGGTTTATCAATAAAACATTCGGAGTCAATTTTTCACAGTACAATAACCTCTGGCGTCTAAAAGAGTTGGAATGTCTTCAGAGAAATCCAGAACATAAAGATAAGAACCAGGAAGAACTCGCTTTGATGGCAGGGTTCTCTAATCCAAGATCCTACTGGAGGGCTAAAAAAGCTGCCGAAGAGAAGGATGAACACAAAGACAGTGATAATTATGGAAATTGAACGCTTATTGTTGGCCTTGTCTTTTTCTATTGGTGTATTTTCTGCTTTTTTTTGCAGCATACTACTTTTGATGAGACTGTTTGGAAATAAAGATAAATTTATAAGGAGGGTAATTATCCTTCTTGTCACTGGTTATGTAGTAGAAGTTATTTATGTAATTACTATTTTCTTATATAATTTTGATAAAGCGACTTTTATTCAAGTCAAACCAGTTAATTTTTTGACAACGCTTCTATTACCAGTCTTGTTTTATCATTTGATCTTTAAGTTAACCAGACTTAGGACTGCTGAGCAATTTTCTTACGGGTATTATGTAGTCCCTCTTATTTTAGCCGGAGGGTACTGTTTATGGTTTGCATTCATACCCTGGAGGGTTCTGCTGCTTATGGATGCAAAAGATATTCAATGGATAGAAGGTTATAAGGGGTTTATTTTTTTTGACTACAGCCGTTTTTATATCAGAATGATCTTAAGTGGGATTTACTTATATCTGGCTGTTAAAAGAATTATCCGTTACAGAAGAGAAATAGTACAGTATTCTTCCAATATGGAAGAAACATCGTTAGTGTGGCTTTATCAGATCTTTGGTGTTCTTTTTTTAGTTACTCCGTTTCCTATATTATATTATTTTATTGATTCAGAGGTGTATAAAAAATTTATCGGTTTATTAATCCCTCTTTTATTTATATTGATAGTAAATGTTACGATTTGTTACCATATCTTCAAGCAGAATTTTATACTGCTCACGGAAGATATAATAGCAGACAGGCTTTCCGAACAGGAAAAAGAATTTCGGGAACCTCTTAGCCATGAAGTAGTATCGAGATATATGGATGAAAAGAAGCCATATTTAGATCCTAATCTCAAAATTACAGACCTGATCACTATTTTCGGTACTAATCGTACTTATCTGTCTTCTTTTATCAATACAACTTACGGGCTTAATTTCAGCATGTATATCAACCGGTACAGACGTGAGGAATTTCAGCGATTAAAAAATCTGCCGGAATATAAAAATGCTGAAGAAGAAGAACTGGTATATCTGTCCGGTTTCAGAAGCCTTCAAAGCTTTAAAAGAAGTGAGAAAATTTTAAAATCTCTTGCAGTTCATGTTGAATGAAATTAAACATGAAGGAATTCTTCTATTAAGTTTAATTGGCGATAATTACTTGAATTGTGACCTTTGAAAAAAACTCATAATGGATCTCTATAAGTTGGTTGCTTTTGTAAACTAGTCGGATTATGATTTGATGACAAACGTGAATATTTGTTTAATGAATACTACAATTGAATACTGAACTGATTCTCTTTTTTCTGTTTTTTATAAATTATAATGAGTTTTGCGAGGACATAATTTATAACAGGTCTGCAGTTTGTGAAAATGTAAAATTACAATTGCTGATTTGACGGGGATATTTTTACTTTTTTTTAACCTTCCGATGGACAAACAGGTATTTTTGCTGTTCTAAAAAATAAATTATGATCAGTAAAATATTTAGAGTTCATCTTTTGGTGATATTCCTACCAATGAGTTTATTTGTTTTTATGCCTTGTAAAGGGCAAATTGGTATTGGAAAGTCATTAGTGGACGGAGATGGTATACTTGATTTTGGAGACTCTCCGAAAGGAATTGTACTGCCTTTATTACCGGCTCTACCTACTAATCCATATCCTGGAACTTTTGTGGTTGATAACAGTGATTCAACTGTAAAGGTATTTAGTAATGGAACCTGGATTTCTTTAACGGATGCACCGGGAAATACAGATAGACGGATTATAAATCCATCTGTTGAAACGGGCCGGGGAGTCATAATTGGTGCTCCTGACTCTCCTGCGGAAGGAGTATTGGTCTTGGAATCTGAAAATAAAGCGCTTATTCTACCTAAAGTTGCAAATCCTCACCTGAATATCCTTAATCCTGTTATCGGAACAATATGTTATGATATGGTAAGTAAAACCTTGGCTGTATTTGATGGCAATAAATGGTATTTCTGGAAATAGCAGATATAAAATAATAGTATGAAGAATATTGGAAAATACGTAATGAGAGCGGTAATATTAGCTGTCATATTACCTTTTAACACCCTGAAGGGACAACAATGTAACGAAGTTGTCCCTACATTAAATCTTTCTATGAGCAATGAATTTTCACATTGCCCAGGAATAAATACAAGTATCAGTATCAAAATTATTTCAGGACATATTCCTCCAGGTGCTGAGGTCAGATGGTATACTAATCCTAACGCATCCGGTAATATGATAGATGCCGAAAATATTACTCAGCTAGGTACTTACTATGCCTTCTATTACCATCCTGCGACAAACTGTTATAGTCTGCCTTCAGATCCCGTTTCTGTAATATCTCTTTCGGATACTCCGGTTTATCTTAATAATAAAGCTCGATATTTTGGTTTCGGTCAAACATTTAGCCTAAAAGGGCTGGAAGAGACCTCTCGTAGACCTGTTGGAGTAGCTACCTCTGTAAAATGGTATTCAGATGCTTTAGGAACAGTTCCTGTTCCTAATCCTGCACTCGTAGATTTTGCAGGGCCATCTAGTCCGGGGCTACCTCCAGGCAGCAAAACTTTTTACGCCAGATATGAGCAGAGCTTTAATGGGCAAACTTGTAATGGGATCTTGCAGGCAGTAGAAATAAAAAAAATTGCTCCTTTCCCACAAGTAAGGCTCTATACAGATGCCGAATTTGATGAGCCTACAATTACTGGTGGAATGGGGTATAAAAATACGATTTGCAATCCACAGGACCTTACAAAATTAGAAGTTCCGCCAGCTCCAGGGATGGTAAGTCCGGGAACAATTGTACGTTGGTATTCTGTTGCAAGTATTAATGCAGATAATCAGATTACGGCTGATCCGGTTTACTGGACTGGAGTTAGTGAAGTATCTGATCGGTTTGCTGCTGGCGGAGGGATATATTCTCCCCGATATTATGACCCTGCAATTAATTATTATGGACCTCAGGGATATCATGCTGTCAACAAAAATTCAAGTAATATTTACTATGCATCTCCACGGTTAAACAGTAGTTTTAATAATATACCTCCAACTCCGTGTTCAAATCTTCCTAATGGTGGTGAGCCAATTGTTCTTAAGTCCCAACTTACTATTTGTTTAGGAGAAAAAACTGATCTTACAACTCCGGGTATTATTGAACCCTGGACTTCAGGTGGGGTCAATATAAACCTTCCGGAATTGTACTGGTATGATAATGATCATCATGGAGGAACTCCTGTTGCTGACCCGTCAGCAGTGGGTCCAGGAACTTATTATCCTTTTTATTATTATTCAGAATTTCAGTTGTTTCGTCCGATTAAGTCTGCTGCAGCAGTAAATGTAGTTGAAAAACTTAATTGTAATGAATGTACCCAGCCTGGCAATACGTCAGTTCCTGCTGATATTTCGCTGATTGGGATTTCATCATTAGAAAGTCAGACAGATGGCTGGCCACAGCATTACAGTGCTTTCATTCTATTAGAATCAAAAACTAAAGGATTTGTGATTACAAGAGTAGCAGGGATCTCAAAGATTATACATCCTATTGAGGGAATGCTGATCTATGATACAGTAGATCAGGGTATTAAGCTTTATAATGGAAGCTTCTGGAAAAAAATTGAAAAAAGCTGTAATGAATAAAACTAAAGGTATATAAGAAATGTATCTCTAAAAGAGACAAGATGAAAAAGGAAAGTAAAATACTCTTGCCTTTAAGATGAGGTATATTGATGCATGTTTTTTAAATTAATTATAACCATGTTGTTAAGATGATTTAACCTAGAATTAAAACACTGAAGATTCTTCTTTGGTGTTTTTTTTATGCACACTAATTATCTAGATATAATATCCTGCTTTGAAGAACCAGACTAATTTACAATGAAAGTTTTTCTAACCAGTTAGATGTATGGCTTCGATACCTAGATCTACTAGAAAATTTTTGTAGCCTCCTTTATAAATTGTCGTATAATATTCAGTGTTTTTGATAAGAAGTTAGTTCATTTTTCATCCAAATTCTTCATCACAAAATCTGCAAAATCTTTTTTTTAATTTTCTTATTACAATAATCAACGTTATAACTTCAAATTTTAGTTGGTTTTTACTAATTCATAGTTAATACTTTTTTATTTTATAGTATGAAGTATGTCAGTTAGTTATGATAATGTTGATTTGAATTGCTGATTTGTCAGTCGGGTTTTTTACTTTTTTTTGTTCATAACCAGTAAGACCTTTTTAATTTTGCCATGTTAATAGAGAGTCGCTTAAATGAATTGCAGAGTCTGTTAAATTCCCCAATATACATTATTTCAAATGCTTCATATTTCGTTGCAAGGATTACATGTTTAGAGAAATCTAATTTCCTTTTTTCTTGTTTACACAAGATTGAAATTTTTTATGATAGCCTTTATATGATCGCCATAAAAATTGAGTGAATGATTTGGGATTTGAGATAGCGAAAAAATAGTAAATAACTAAAACAAAATTGTAATGAAAAAAATAATGATTACAGGAATACTTTCTGTACTTAGTTCAATAAATATTTTTGGTCAGGTAGGAATCAATACTACTCAGCCTCACGCATCAGCAGCTTTAGATGTTACAGCAGATAATAAAGGATTTCTACCACCCAGAATTGCTCTGAAAGGGGTAACTGATAGTACAACAATTAAGGATCCGGCAGTCGGGCTTTTAATATATAATACAGCGGTAGCGGGTAACAGTACAAATGCTGTTGTACCTGGATATTATTACAGGAGCGGAGATAACTGGACCTTAATAGGTGATACCCGAAACACATGGGGAACTTCCGGAAATATTAGTACTAACCATGACACGAATTTTATGGGCACAGTAGACAATCAGGATCTGGTTTTCAAAAGAGGTGGAATAATTGCAGGGAGATTAAGTGGAGTTGGGATTTATAATACTTCCTATGGAGTAGGTTCATATAAAGGAAATACAGGTCTTCAGGGACGATGGAATACAGCGATAGGATATGAAAGTCTTAAAGGAGAGAACGGAAATATGATTGCCCATGATAATACTGCAGTTGGAAGCCATAGTTTAACATCAAATTATACTGGGGAGGCCAATACGGCTGTTGGTTTTGAAGCCATGAAATACAATACAAGTGGAAAATGGAATATTGGAGTAGGCTATAGAAGTTTAGCAGGAAATACAATAGGTAATCATAATATTGCGATTGGAACAAATGTATTGTACAGTAATAAAGATGGGCTGGAAAATACAGCTGTAGGATTCTCATCTCTAGCCAATCATACTACCGGAAATCAAAATGTCACATTAGGTGCTTATTCTGGACAAGGATTATGGATGGGTAGCAATAATATTATGATAGGAAAAAGTGCTGCCCGGAACCAATCCTCTGGATCAAACAACATTGCCATTGGCTCCGATATCGACTTAAAAGATACTTCAGGGAGTAATCAGCTCAATATTGGAAACAGTATTTATGGGAGTAATGTGAATGTAGGTGGAAATATCTATGCCAAGATAGGGATCAATACAGCTGTACCAGGTAATAGTCTGGAAGTGAAAAGTGAACAACCTGGTACTTCAGGATTGAGACTAACGAATCTTGTCAATGCATACAGACTTGGCACCAATAGTAATGGAGATATTATCGAAATACAGCCTTTTGTAAAGAAGATTACAGCAAATTACACAGTTACCGGATTTGATGAGATTATTTTAGCAGATACTTCATCTTCAAACATTGAACTTACTTTGCCTGCTCCATCCCAAAAAGGAAGAAAAATAATTATTAAGAAAACAGACGGTTCTGGTAATACTATTACGGTCCACGCGCAAAGCCAGATTGATGCTCAGTCTGATCTTTCAATCAGCCAGTCGTATTCAGGTGTTATTGTTTTAGACGATGGATCAACTTATTGGGTTATTGGAAGGATTTAAGCAAAGCATCATACTTTAATGTATAAAAAGGATTTTACAATAAGAAAGAGGCTGTCGCACTTTTGAGAAAGCCTCTTTCTTATTGTATTAAAAAGGTTATGAGATTATTATTCGTGCGGTCGCTGCCGTTGTGAGGACGTTATTCTTATACTCTTTTATCTTAAAGTATGAAAAAGATCAAAAAAATACAGTTTAAAGTTTTAAATTCAAGAGGAATCTTTAATTAAGCAAAGAGGCAATGTATCTTTAAATGCTCAAGAAAATCTCACCGCAATTATTGGTTTATTCATTGATAGTAATTGTTTTCTCTTTCTATAATATAAGCGTAATCTAAAAAGTAACTTGCATAAATGTTATTACATAATTAAACATAAAATGCTTAAACTATTCTTATCAAAAATCTGGAAATATCTAGCTGGAAATACAACTGTTTACCAAACAAAGTGGTGTGGTTATCTAGACCATAAAAAGTGATGTAATTTTAAAGTTTTTATTCTTTGATGAATTCTTTGGTTGTCAAATATTCGCCAAAATGATGAACAACTTCACTAAAAAAAAAATTTTGTTGCGTTTGATTAAAAGCCGAAGTTGCATCGGAAATCACATAGGTATTGTAACCTTTTTCGTGAGCATCTCGAAAGGTGCTTTCCACACAGACGTGTGTTGCATAACCAACTAAATACAGGTTTTCAATTTTGTTGTTACGCAGATATATGTCCAAATTTGATCCTGTAAATCCACTTGCACCTACACGACCCGTAACTACAAATTCACCTGCAATCGGTCGTACTGTTTCGTAAAACTGTGAACCAAACCCATTAATCGGGAATGTTCCTGCATTTGGAATCGCTTTGCGTAAACCACTTTTTCCGTTCGCCAATTCGGGATAGCCCTTTTCAAAACGCAAGCCAACATGAATTACTTCAATATTTTTTTTTCTGGCATAATCCAATGTTTTTTCAATATTTGTAATGGAAGTTAGCATCATCTGTTTGTCTTTTACCAAAGTCTTGTACAACTTTCCGTCTATGTGCATCCACTCGTTTTGAGTTTCAATAAGAATGAGTGCTGATTTTTCTTTTTGTCTGTGCCGGTAAGTAGTTCATGGTTAGAAATGTTATAATAATTAAAATGGTCGTTTTCATTTTTTTGGATTTATAGATTGAGTTGCAAAGGGTTTACGATGTGTTCATTGGAAATTTTTGCCACTGCTTTCCAACCCTCTGGGTATTTTATGTATGACAGATAATCTGTAATAATGAGTTTGCCCTCTCTGAAAAACTGTGTTTTTACAACTGCAGTATGCCCCGTAATTTCTAAGATTTCAATCATGTAATCAAGTGTTCTAATACCTGATTTTATCTTTTCGGGATTGTTTTTATATTCTTCTACAACTTTCATCCAATCCCGAAGTGAAAGACGGAAAAGGCTGTTTTCTTTAGGTATCAGAATAGCGAAATCAGAGTGAAAGCCTTTCAGCATTTTCTCTACGTTCAGCTTATTCAAAGCCCCATTAGCAAAGGTTTCTTCTGTAAGTTTTCTTAATATCTGTTCTTCTATTGACATATTTAGGTTAGCCTCGGCTAGCCAACTATCGTGTAACCATTTTTCGGTAGTACGTTTATGTTCGCTGTTATTCCATTTTATATTACGTTCGAATGTAATTATAGAGCCGTCAAAGCCAACAATTACCCACGCATAGTTATTTTGTGAGGCACAATAACATTTGTATTTCATTCCTGTGATTGTTGTTTTTACACCATTTACCAAAATTTCTTCATCATGTCCTTCTATCCAAATATTTTTCAGACCATTGGCTAAAGACCTATCCAAATTCAATAAAAAGTCTTTAGCTATTTTTTCGGTTTCCGATTTTGAAAGCATATTTATATTGGAATACTTTTTATCCATATTGGTAAATCCTAACATCTGTTTATCCTTTTCTGAAATGACAAACGAATAATGTTCCCCTTTTAAGCCTTTGTTTGTCGATTTCTCAAAACGGAATAAGTAAGCTGGTATATCGTCAACATTGACCTTATTTACTGATTGAAATTGGTAATCTCTTGGGATTTCAAAGTTCCTTTTAAATTCGTCTAGGTAGGATTGTACTTCTTTTAAAGATACCGTTTGTGCACTTACATTTGCTGTCATCATTAATATGCCAAGAATTAGAATTGCTATTTTCATGCTTTTGTTGTTTTTAATTGTCCATAATTGTAAATAATTTACAATTGTAAAATAAAGGCTTTATTTCTATATTTGCAACATAAATTGTAAATAAATTACAAAATGAGTAAGCTGAAAACGAAAAATGACCTGTCTTTTGACTTTGATTTTTTAGATAAATTGGTTGTAGGAATCGGCGAAGTATCACAGATTACGGGCATTCCCACAAGACAAATTCGCTATTGGGAAGATAAAGGAATTATTGTAAGCCTAACTGAAGAAGAAGGCAAAAACCGAAGATACAACTACGAAAACATCAAGAAAATATTGCTTATCAAAGAACTTTTGGACGAGGGGTATACTTTGGATGCTTCGGCTGAAAAGGTTAAAAATCGAATAGAAATGATCGAGAAAACATTAAATAAGCTAAAAAATAAATAATGGTTGTATACGCTTTTTAAGAAAACCCAACTTATAAAGTCATTTCAAACTTTTATCAATATTCTTTCTTATTGCTTTCAACGAATTGATAGCAGTTTCCTGTGCCTGCCTGGCGGCCAGGGTATGCTTAGAACTTGCAATCGAAAAGTGTGCTGAAGAAGCGAAAGACGAGGAGACAGAAAACTGGCTAAAATACGGTAGAAAAGTTGAATCTGGAATTGATGTCCAAATTATTGGTGGACTAACCGACTTGGACTTCTCGAGTCTCTTAGATAACAAAGAGGAAAGTGATGATGCTCTGACAAGTAACGAAGATAAAGAATTAAACAAATATGAAGTGGCGATAATAAAAGGTCGTATTGAACATACCGAGAATCCTTCCAAAATTAATAGTATTATCTGTGTCAAATATAGTTGTGTTCAAATTCGAATCAAGTCAAATTTAAATTATTATTGATCTTAGATTGTAATTTAGTAATGGCTTTTTTCATCCTTGCTTTACTTTTAGTTTGATTTACATTTTGTACGTCAGTTTGTTTATGATTTTGCCACAAAAATTATGTGTTTTTATAAATTTTGGCAATAACAAAAAACAAAAAAAATTCTGCAAATCATTATTTTAGAGGATTTAATATTTTTTTATGCTTTTTGAGAACTTTAGTTTTTATTGGTTTAGGATTGTGTAGAAATCAACACCTACAAATCTAGTCTGGGGTTTCAACTCTGAACAGACAATAATGAAACTAATTTTCTATATAGGGTGATCATTGAACGAAACGATGAGAGCTCAGAGATATAAGTATTGCTGCCATTGAAAATGACACAGCTTCTACTGCCCTTTACAGAAGGATGCACTTTATTCAAAAACAGGAGATGAAAAATGGTGATAAAATCTGATAAAAATAGAAATTTCAAACTTACGCTAAAATAAAAGATTTCATTCCTTTTAATCTCCCATAAATACAGTGATATTGCAATATTTATATACTAAATATCAATTTTTCATGAGATTAATTAGGTTGTGTTAAATAAATTTTTAATTTAGTAGTACAAAACTAACATAAAACTTTAACCCTCAAGTTGCTACTTATTACAATTTATGAAAATTTTGTTCTTTTCAGGAAATGAAAAGTGATACCATTTTAATTCCAACAACCATCGTCATGCATAATAGAAATAATTGTTATTCTATTGAAGAGCCAGCTGACAAAATCAATCACAATATTGTAAAAGTGATCTAGAACGAACAGCAGATTCCTCTCGAAGAGGCTTGTCTTGAAGATTTACAACTTCATAATGAAGACCTTAAGGAGTTTATACACTTGCAATCCTCTCTTCCTGATTTTGGTATTTGGCAGGAAGGTATGGTTAATTGGATATATTATATGAGTATGGTGCTAAGGGGTTGGAAAAATATTTCCACCAAACTTTATCGTTATAATAGTACCGAATTTCCCAACGTTTCAGAATTAAAAGAAATGTTGGGGCAGAATCAACTTTGATAACCAATGGAATACGGTTTTTAATAATAGAATAACTAAAAATAAAACTAATTAAAATGGAATCTGAAGTTAAACATTTCGAACAACCTTATGCATTAATTTTTGAATATCCATGGCCAGATTTGGTAAATCCTCATTTTGATCAAATGAAGGAAGATTTAGAAAGCTGGTTGGATACTGACTTTACCTTTTTATCTGCAAAAACGCGTGAAAATTATAAACGCATGGGCCTACACGGAGCCACCGCCAGGATGCTTGCTATAGCTCCAACTTATGAGCATGCAAGTGCCTGTAATCGCTTCATGATCTGGATTACCACTTTCGATGATTATTGTGGATTATGTACTGTTGATGAGGTAGATGATATACATAAAAGAATAATTGGTATCCTCAAAGGTAATCAGCCACTGCCTGATGCGCATCCTCATGATAAAATAATGGCACAGATCAGGGATGAATATCTTGCAGTTACATCTCCCGAATGGCTGGAGACATTCACCTTTTTTATGGATCGTTATATAAAATACGGAATGCGTGCTGAAGCCCCTTATAAGACAACAGGAACATTTCCTCCGCGGAACTATTATATGATATTCCGGGAATATAGCATTGCCATGTATGCCTATGAACCCTGGGCTGAACTTGGGCTTGGATTTGTTTTGCCTAAAGAGATTTCTGAACATCCTGTAATCCAGCGAATTCAGGCATTAACATGTAGAATAATGAGCTGGCAAAATGATTTGTATTCCTTGAAAAAAGAAATTGCTAGAAAAGGAGAAGTGATTAATTTGGTACTTATTATACAGCATGAAGAAAATATCTCATTGGAGGAGGCGACACAAAAATTAGTATCCATTCATAATGAAGATGTAGCTGAATTTGTTGCTCTGCATGAAAACCTGCCAGATTTTGGTGAGTGGAACGACAAAGTATATCAATATGTACTTTATCAGGGAATGATGATTCAAGGATTGAATACATGGTATATAAAGGATACTTTGCGTTATCATTCCAGTGATCAATATGCTGAAAAGGAATACACTCGGCAGAACAAATAGTCTTAAGGAAGTACTATTCGTATAATGGAGTTCCTATCTTTGTTAGGACAGAATTCTTATACTCTTTAACTTTAAGAGTATGAAAAAAAGTCAGAATAACTTAATTTAAACCCCATATATCTATGGGGTTTGAAAAACACTTTTGTCCAGGCCGCCACATGAATTATTTGAACACAGGTTAAAACATAACCTGACACAAGACGGGCCTCCAACAATTATTTTTAATTCTACTTTTTGTAAGCTTTTTTTATTTTTCTTATTTAATACTATTTATGTTTATGAATGGTGGAATTTCCCAACCCTAAGTGAATCAATGAATTTGACCTGGATACATTTTTACGCCCTTTAATATACCTTAGAAGTTAGGAATCCAAAAAGATAAACTAAGAGCCCTCATCAATGCTTAACTTCTGATTGAGAGTTGACATTTTTTAAAATCTCAAATTATAGTTTAAAGTAAATATTAAAGACTTTTTTATGGCTTACTTTTCTTTTTGAGTATGTTCTTCCAGTTCTTCTTTTCGCTTCTTGATAAATACAGTGGGTCTAATACCATTAATTTCTGTAAAAATTTCCGTGAAAGATTGCCTTGATGGCATACCACAATCACTAGCTAAGCCCTCAATGGTGTAATCCAAGAATTTTCTGTTGTGATACAATTCGTGGGTAATATAATTTATTCTAAGTGTATTCAGGTAAGTATTGAAATTACTACCCTTATATTCATTAATCACTTGTGAAAGATAAGTGGTGTTTGTGTTAAATTTTTTAGAAAGGTCAAGTTGTGTTAATCCCTTTTTTGTAAATTCTTTCCCTTGCTCAAATATTTCCAACTTTTGCAATAGATCTTCGATTACACTTTCAGGTGTTGCTAATTTACCTTCTTTTCTTCTGGTCCTATTAGCAATATTCTTACTGTCTGGTTCGAGGTTCTGTTCATCTTTTACCAATCTCTGTTCCAGCTCCAAGTACTTTTTTTGCACTTCTTTTTGCTTCTTATTTCTTTTGAAAAGTATAATGAGGAGTATGGTTATAACGAGGACTGCTCCCACAATAAGGATAAGTGCATGAGAATTTTGGCTTTCCAGATCACTTTGCTTTTTAAGTAATGATTTTGTGTCATATTCCCTATGAATTTTGGGTGCTAGATATTTAAAGTCCTTTCCCAAAATATTATCAGCTTTCAGAAGTTGCTTGGTAAAAAGAAGCTCGTTATCGGAATCTCCTATTTTATCATAGTAATCGATTAGAATTTCATAATTCTCACGGACCTCAGGAAGTATAAAGTTATGTTTTTGGAAAATTGAATCTACTTTATTGAAATAAGTAATTGCTTTTTGAGTATCGTTTGCTTTCAAAAATGATTTTCCCAAATAAAAAAAACATACAGAAGCCCAAGAAAAATCATCTATCTTCTTTAATTCAGGTAAAGCCTCCGATAGATTCTTAACAGCCCAATCATAATTCCCTTTTCTAAATTCTGAAACCCCCTTGCACTTTAAGAAATACGCTTTTTCTAATTGAAATTCTTTAGATGCCGGTAACAGAGTTAGGGCATGGGTTACTATTGAGTCGCTCTTTCCAAACTCATTCATATTCCTATAGCATACTGCCAGTTGGTGCAGACTATTAAAATAACCCTTTTGATTATTGAATATAATGTTTGGATGGGAATTACCTCTGCTTAGTGGTTCAAAATATGCTATACATTTATCAAATAAACTTTGGGCTTCATCGTAATAGCCCAGGTAGCTCTTTACTACTCCTAAATGATAAACGATGCTATTTTTCAAATACTCGTCCTTAGTATTTAAAGAGTAGTTGTATGCCTTGAGATATTCGTCTAAAGCAGGTTGAAACTTTTTGAAAAAAAAGTAGTAAACAATACCCCGGCTTAAATAGGACCGGCTTATCAATTCAGGATCTCCTGATTTCATGGCATAATAGACGCAGCTGTCAGCATATAAAAGCTTTGTGTTGCTATTTTTAGAATAGTAAATCAGATCTTTATACCCCTGAAAAATATGCTGATGTTTTCCGTCTGATTTTGCGCGGCTGATATAGTTATGCACCAAAGGAACTGCCTGCTCATTATTTTCTTCAAAACTTTCATATAAATTTCTTAAATCATTTAAGTTTCCTCCATTTACTTTAGTCGGATTTTGACTGTAAACGCAAATGCTTACCGATAAAAAATATAATATGATTGTTAGTTTTTTTAATAAATGCATAAATAAGGCATAAAAGGTACATTCAAATTTAATCAAAAAACACAAAATAGCGTATGGAATATTTTGTCCGTAATATATTAATCAAAACTCTTGTAATCAGGCATTTAGATATGGTGTGATTTGTAAATTATACCATTGAAATTTATAAATCTAATCAGATTCAAGCCGACATGAGTGTTTTAAATCAATAAATTCGATGCAAGCTTATTAATAATCCCGGTACCTGGATAAACACATTAAATGTAAACAAACCATGAAAAAGTTTATCCCCGTTTTAGTGATACCTATTTTAGCACTGCTCAATTCCTGTAGTAATGACGATGATTATATATTTATAAACAATAATAATCAAAAAGAAACTGAGAATGCTCTGTTAAAGAACAAAAATTTGGGCAATATTAACCAATTCGATTTCAAAACTATCGCTAAAGACTCAATTTTTAAAGAAAACACACAACAAGATGCAGCACCAGAACAAAATGAAGGAGATCCACCTGTAAAAAATGGGGATCATTGGATCTATGGTAATTAGTTGTCCACAACTGTGTGGAGATTTTATTAAAATAAGAAGTAATCGTATTCATGAAGTATTTTAAAACATTACCGCTGTCCTTTGCGATAATATTTCTTAGCACCGAAACGGTGTTGGCTCAGCAGTATGTAGTTAGGGGACAAGTAATCAATAAAGAAAAGAAGCCTATAGAATTGATTCAAGTTAACTTAGTAAAGAACGATACAGTGTTGCTGGCAGGTATTATGACTGATGATTTGGGGCGTTTCTCTTTTAAAGCTGAGAAAGGAAATTACCGATTAATTTTAGAACGTCTTGGATCAGAATATTATAATCAGAATTTTGACCTTATTAAAAATCAAGACTTAGGAGAAATTGAAATTAATGAATCCATATTGTTGGAAGGAGTAACCATAACAGCTCAAAAAAAACTTATTGAAAGAAAAGTTGATCGTTTGATTTATAATGTAAGTAATTCAATAGCATCTCAGGGTATGAACGGCCTGGATGCCATTAAAACTACCCCTCTTGTCAAAGTTCAGGATGAAACGATATCACTAATCGGCAAAAGCGGGGTATCGGTAATGGTAAATGACAGGATAATCAATCTGTCCGGAGCTGAGCTTTCAAATTATCTGAGATCATTAAGATCAGAAGATATTTCCAAGATTGAAGTGATTACAGCACCTCCGTCAAAATACGATGCATCGGGGAATAGCGGATTACTGAACATCATTATGAAAAAAAATCCGAATTTAGGATGGAGTGGTTCTATTAATACTACATATCAAAGAAATCATTATAATGGAATCAGATTGGGGGGAACTATAAATTATCAATCAAAAACTTTAAGTTCTTCATTGCGTCTCCGTCAGCATGAGGTAAGTTATCTAATGGATGGATCAGTGGATCTGTTAGGGAATGGCCAAGGAATATACACAACAGAAACCAGAAAAGACAAAACCCGTGGAATTGGAATTAATTACAGCCTTGATATTAAAATAAATAACAAATCTAATGCAGGATTAATATACGATTTCGGAAGAAGTAAATATAATATTGATGCAGATGGACAAAGTGCCTATCTATCCGGTTCTGTTCAGGATTCAGTGTTTATCACACCGTCTAAACAACGGTGGAACACGCCGTCTCATACATTGAATCTGTATTATGACCTTAAAATTGATAGTTTAGGAAAGAAACTAAGTCTCGGGGCAAATTATTTAAGTAATGTTTCCGACCGCAGCAATAACTTTCAGACTATAAACAGCCTTACCAGCACCTTTTCATCTGCTCAGAATAACAGCAATATGAATTATAAAATATATTCGTTGCAAGCGGATTTAACATTGCCCTATAAATGGGCCACAGTGGAAGTTGGGACAAAGTATACTCTTTTGAAGAACAATTCATACGTTGCCTATTATGATATAATAGATGAAAAAATGGTATTCAATCCGGCAAACAGTAATATATTCGATTATAAAGAACACAATTCGGCAGCTTACATAAGTGTTAATAAAGATTTTAACAAATATTGGTCAGCAAAGGCAGGATTACGATATGAATATACTTCGCTGGAAGGAAAAACTCCTGATAGTGGAAATGAAACAGTCACAAATAAGTATGGCAAATTATTCCCAACTGTATATGTAAGCTATAAACCAAATGAGAAAAATTTTATTTCAGTAAATTATTCAAGAAGAATCAGCAGACCTGGTTTTCAATCTCTGAACCCTTTCAGGTGGTATAAAAATGAATATATGTATTTTACAGGTAATCCATTCTTGCTGCCCACTTTTAATGATAATTTTGAATTGAATTACGCTCTGGATAACAAACTGAATATAGGATTATACCACCAATATAGCAAGGATAACACTACCAGTGTAGCAGAGCTTGAAAACGGAATATTTGCAAATCAAGTCAAGAATGGATTTAATAAGAGAACCACGGGAATCACTATCGGTTATTATAATACATTTTTTAAAAGATGGGAAATTTCATTAAGTACTGATGGATCATATTCTAAAACGCTACCCACGATTCGGGATTTAGAAGCTTTAGATGTTTATTCTCTATACTATTCCATCTATAACACAATTGCATTAAATAAGGCTAAATCTTACAGTTTGCTCGTTAACTTTTGGCATCAATTACCGTTTGTATATGCAAACAATTATTTGAAGGATCAGATGAATTTTTCGTTTGGCTTTAAGGCCTCCCTTTTTGAGAAGCGGTTAAATCTTAGTGCTGTAGTTAATGATGTTTTCAGAACATTAAAGAATGATGGTTACACCTATAATAATGCACTTCGATACCAATTCTTTAATTACAATGATCACCGGAATGTCACAATAAGTCTGACATATAGCATCGGAAGCAGTAAAGTCAAAGGGACAGATAAACGCGTCCGTTTTGATGATAAAAATAGAATCAATTAGATAAAGATATTACGCGCGTATTGGGAGTAACTCGAAAATCCCTAACAGAGTAGAGACTAATTTTTAAATTAAAAGTCATGAAAAAAAGATTCAGTAACCTAGAATTAAACAAGAAGTCAATTGCTAAATTGAATGATCAACAGCTAACAGCCTTAAAAGGCGGTAATGCTCCTGCACAGGAACCAGAAATCAAATGTCAAGACAAAGGTTCAACCATTGTTTGTACAGGTACGACGGTAGTTGAATAAGTTAGGCTATTTCTACTTTTTGTAAAAGCAGCCTTCCCAACAACAAGTCCGGGAAGGCTGTTATCTTAAAGGATTGTCTGCACTTTTCACTAAAATTCTAAGCAGAATAAACAACCATAATTTAGGCAACATGTTTCATCCACTTGATTATTTCCTTCTTAGAGTTCCTAGACTCTCTATAGAAAACTTCAAAACTCTGACGAACGCCATACGAAGAGAAGATAAAGAACAAATTAAGGATATCTTTAGCAGTGCCTTCTTTTTAAATTCCATTTATCTTTCCTCTAAAAATTTCTATTATGAAACATTAAACTGGATTAAATCAGATCAGGATTTTGGTTTGAACGATAAAATCGTTTTAACATTATACAAATATTACTCGAGAATGTGTACAAGAGCCACTCCTTATGGCACTTTTTCTGCTTTTTCTTTGGGAACTGTACTGCCATCTAAAGATAGAGTTGTACAGATTTTGTTTGATGATAAATGGGAGCCTCATGTACGTATTGATTTACATTTTTTAGATCAACTCCTTAAAAATATACTTGATAAAGATAAAGAGGCAAATTTAACATACATTCCAACAAATACTCTTTATTACTGTAGTGATGTAATAAGATATATAGAATCTGATAACCATAAAAATTATAGTGTCAGCGAGCTTGAGAATAGTGAAATTTTAGAACATATTCTTGAATTTTCGGCTCAAGGATCAACTTACATTGAACTAGTGGAAGAGATTTATCATGAATCAGAAGGATTTGAGAAAGAAGAAATTAGAAATTACTTAAACCGTTTGATCGATTCTCAGATTCTGATTCCAATACAGCCACCTTTTATAACTAGTTTAAAAGACCCATTAGAGGATTCAATACAATTTTTACTCTCCAAAAGAATCCCGGCAGACTGTTTAATTAGCGTTGAAGAAGTTCAAATGAGGCTGAAGAAAGAAATAAGTACTGCACCATTACAAGAGCTATCTGAACATTTTGGATTACTATATAATAAAAGTCTTCAGCAATTCCAAATTGATTTAGAAGCAAAAACTTGTACTAACCAGATATCTACCAAAGCAGTCAAAACACTTTGTTTAAGGGCTAATGAGATTTCACATTTATACAGAAATATGGATAATCCTCGTTTAAAAGCTTTCGTCAGAAAATTTGAAGAAAAATATGAACGTCAGGAAGTTCCACTTGCCCAGGCACTTGATGCTCAATATGGAATTGGGTATGGAAATTATGTTTCAGGAAATATTGAGGGAACAGAGTTGTTAAATGGTATTCTTTTTCCTCATAAAGGTAAACAGAACTCTTCGGAGGTATCGGCTATCATACAGCTCATTCTTGCAAAATATGGCTCATGTTTTACTGAAATGAAACCCATTCAATTGACAGAAACCGATCTCAACTCAATTCATAGCGAAGATTCTTATCCACTTGCGGACAATTATTTTTTGTTTGGCGATTTACTTTCGGTATCAGAGGTAGAATTGAATCAGGGTAATTTTAAGTTTTTAAATAAATCCTCATTACCAACCCCATATCCGGAAAAAATTTTATCCCGTTACGCATTCCATGATGAAGCTTTAAAGGAAAAACTTAAAAACTGTATCACTGATAAGGATTCAAACGGAGCATTATATGTAGAAATTAATCATGTGCCATACCCACGATTGGGCAATGTTTTATTGCGACCGAATAATTATCAATACGAGTTTGCCTATTGTAGTATTTCTGAACCTAACGAATTGAAAAAGACTATTACTATTGATGATTTACTGATAAGTGTTCGCAATAAACATATTACCCTTCGATCTAAAAAATATCAAAAAACTGTTTTTCTGAAAAATTCGGCAGCTTACAATCATGATACAAGTCAATTACCATTAATTCAATTTTTGGGAGATTTAGAGAAATATAATCTATATACAGGTGTAAGCTGGGATTGGCAAGGCCTTAAAGGGCTTTCGTATTTACCAAGAGTTGAGTATAAAGAAATTATTCTTTCACCAGCACGATGGAAAATAGAACAAGACCCTAAAATTACGCTTCATGGGCTAAAAGAACTCCTTAAAACTTTAAAGATTCCTAAATTTTGTTCGATTCAGGAACTTGACAATGTCTTATGTTTAGATACTGATACGGATTTGTGCCTAGAAATACTTTGCAGGGAAATAAGAAAAGATAAGGTTGTTTTATTTGAATCTTTTCTTGAAATGTACAATAATTTTAAATCTGGGCAACAATATGTAACCGAATATATTATCCCTATAAAAAATTCAGCTCAAGCTAAGGAAGATGGTCAGGGATTACAACAAGAGTTAGAACGTTCTAAATCTAATCGTTTTTTTTCTCCTGGGGCTGAATGGACTTTTTATAAAATATACTGTCCATATGAATTTTCGGATAATATTATTACTGTGATAGGTTCTCTGTTAGTAAAGCATTTCGCCAACATTAAACGAGAGTTCAGATGGTATTTTATTCGATATCAAGATCCCGATCATCATATTAGGATGCGGGTAAATGTACCAATAATGCAAGAAATACTGGAAATGATTAATAACCTATTAGATGGTTTTGGCAAAGGTAATGGTATTGTAAGATTACAGATTGACACATATAGCCGTGAAATAGAAAGATATAAGATCGTTGGTATTGAAAATGCAGAACGCATATTTTATTATGATAGTGTAAGTGCCTTAAAAGTTTTGGAATTAATTTCATCTACAGACAATGAACAGAACAGGATAATTGCAGCAATGATTTCAATAGACACCCTATTTTCAAATTTTCATATAAAATTACATGATCGCTGGGCAATAATGGAAATTCTTTTCCAAAAATTCCGGCAGGAATTTATCGATAAAAAAAATCCAGATTCCACAAAAAAATTCAAAATCTCACTGGATGCAAAATTTAGAACATATCGGTCAGTTTTAGAAAAAATATTGCGGAAAGATGATGTGTTAACCCATAGAGATCTCCGGAATATATTCGATGAGCGAACTGGCCAATTGGAACAAGTACTAGGTCCACTGCTACTAGAAGTTGAAAATACAAAATTACTATGGGATACCATTCAGGATCTTATTCATTTGTCTATGAACAGGCTGTTCTATACTAAAAACAGAATGCATGAGCTTGTAATTTATTATATGATGTTTAAAGGTTATAAATCAATTTATGAACGAAGCAAAGCAAATCACTGAAATCGACGAAATATTGTCTCACATCAGTATCGATATACAAAATAATCTAAATCTGTTTAAAGATGGTACAGTGGAAAGTGGCTATCTGGGGCTGGCTGTATTTAACTTTTTCTTGCATGAGACATATCGTGACATAAAATTTTTAGAGCAGGGAGAGCTAATGATTGAACATGCAATTATTAGTATCTCTGAGCAATCTAAAAATGAGTTTTTTATCCCTAAGTACAGAGGTGACACTTTGTTAAATCTTATTTCCAGCTTTGGGAAAGGGTTATTGTTTATTGATAAAAACTTAAGATATGATTATGATTTTTCAAGCTATTACAATCAAATCAATGAAACGCTTAAAGAGATTGTAGAACCTGCATTAAAAAGTAAAGATTTTGATTTGTTTTCCGGAGCATTAGCGGCGGGTCACTATTTTCTCAATCATCATGTTCATTTTAAAAGTACAGTAGGATTACAAATAGTACATGATATCGTTTTTAATTTAACTCAATGTGCAATTTACCATCAGGATGATCAGGTATATTGGAAAGCACCAGCTTATGGTGACAAAGTGTATCTGGGGATATCTCACGGTTCGGCAATGATTATCAATTTTTTGACAAAGCTATTTCAACATAACATTTTAACGAGGGATAACCATAATGAATTAAATTTACTAAGAAATGCTGTCAATTTTGTTTGGGCACAAAAGAGAAGTTTTGATAAAGGCTTTTTCCCTAACTTTTATCCTGACATTGATGTTCCTAATACTCCGACCCAGTTATCAATGTGTTATGGTGACCTGGGGGTTTTATATTCTTTATATAACGCCTCACAAGTCATTCATGACGAAGAACTCAAAAATGAAGTGGAGAGCATGCTATTGAAAACAGCGGCCAGATCTTACGATTCCAATTATACACTTGATGGAGGTGTGATTTTTGGGTGTTCAGGAGTTTATTTTATATTAGACCGTTTATACAGAAACACTGGAAAGAAATATTATTTTGATTATTCAAAGTACTGGATAGAGCAAATTTTATTATGCAAAGATCCTCATCAAAATACATTGTCAAAATTCAAATTTGCTTTAGAAAAGTACGAGGATTTCAATACTGCTGCCAAATTTTCGTTCGGCTGGGGGCTAGCTGGTATCGGATGTACTTTACTTTCTTCCTTTAATAAAAAATTGCCGGCATTAGACGAATTATTAATAATAGGAATATGAAAAATATGAAGTTCATCGCACAGCACAACCAAATGGATTGTGGGCCGGCTTGCCTTGCCATGATCTCAAATTTTTATGGGAAAGCCATCAGTATGCAATATTTAAGAGAAAAGAGTTATTTAACCAAGGATGGAGTATCTCTGCTCGGGATAAAACAGGCTGCTGAAGATATTGAATTCGATACTTATGCAGCTAATTTGGCCATCAGTGATATGGAAAATAGTTTACTTCCCTGCATTCTTCATTGGAATCAAAATCACTTTGTGGTCTTGTACCGGATTAAGGAGAGTTTTATCAGAAAAAAAAAGATATACAAAGTTGCAGATCCTGCTCACGGATTCTTAAAATTATCTGAGGATAAGTTGAAAAAATCATGGGCTTCAGGAAATGATACTGGAATTGCTCTTTTTTTGGATCCGAGTGAAAAGTTTCAGGATCAGGAATTTGACCGGGAACCGCCAACCACTTTTAAAAGTGTTTTAAAATATCTATTGCCTTTTAAAAAAGAATTAGTTCTGTTATTTTTCTTCTTATTGCTTGGAACTTTAGTCACTCTGGTTTTACCGTTTCTTACACAACAATTAATTGATTCTGGTGTGGTGAAAAAAGATCTGCATGTTATTGTGTATTTGTTTTTTGCACAGTTAGCATTATATAGCGGAAATATTGTTTTCGAAATTTTCAGAAATTGGATTATGGTAACTGTTGGTACAAAAATAAATATTCAGATAATATCGGATTTTCTTACAAAGCTTTTTAAGCTACCCATAAAGTTCTTTGATACCAAAATGGCTGGAGATTATACACAGCGTATTTCGGACCATGAACGAATTGAACAGTTTCTCACTTCCCAGAGTATTTATGCCTTTTTTTCTGTAATTACCTTCTCCGTCTTCTTTGGTGTCCTTTGGTATTATGATTATCGAATATTATTGGTTTATTTTATACTGACTGTTCTATCTATTTCATGGTCGATGTATTGGATGAATAAGAGAAAGATTATAGATTATGTCAGGTTCCATCAAAGAAGCGAAAGTCAACAATCCATTTTAGAAATAATAAATGGAATCACAGAAATGAAGCTCAATAATTTTGAAGAACGAAAAAGAAAAGAATGGGAAGACATTCAACAAAAGCTCTATCATACAAATATCCGAACTATGAAAATCAATCAGCTGCAGTTATCAGGATTTGATTTTATTAACCAGATTAAAAATTTAGTTGTTACTTTTTTAGCAGCTTATCTTGTTGTATCAGATAGGATGACATTGGGAGCCTTACTTAGCGTATCTTATATAATTGGACAGATGAATAGCCCTATCAACCAATTAATTGCGTTTTTTCGTTCCTTTCAGGACGCTAAATTAAGTTTATCACGTTTAAATGAAGTGCAAAACCATGTAGAGGAAGAGCAGGAGGGGTTAATACCCTTGCCTGATAATAAAGGAGTGGATGACAATCAGACATTCAGGGAAATTGTTCTTAACAATGTATCATATCAATATGAAGGACCACAATCTCCATATGTTCTTAAGGATATTAATCTTAAAATTCCTGCAGGGAAAGTAACAGCCATAGTGGGAGCAAGTGGCAGCGGTAAAACCACATTAATGAAGCTTTTGTTAAGATTTTATAATCCCATACAGGGAAATATTACTTTCAATGGAAGTGATATTGTTACACTATCACCCAAAAGTATCAGGGAAAATTGTGGAGTGGTTATGCAAGATGGATATATTTTTTCTGATACTATTGAGCGTAACATAGCTGGGGCAAGTGAAGATATTGATAAGGAAAGAATTTACCATGCTGTACGAGTCGCCAATATCGATGATTACATTCAAAGTCTGCCACTGGGATATAATACAAAAATAGGTGCTGCGGGCAATGGTGTTTCCGGTGGTCAGAAACAAAGAATCTTAATTGCCAGGGCAGTCTATAAAAATCCTTATTACATGTTATTTGATGAAGCTACTTCAGCACTGGATGCAGAGAATGAAAAAATAATTCACGACAATTTACAAGTGTTTTTCAAAGGGAAAACAGTAGTCATTATTGCTCATAGACTCTCCACTGTAAAAAATGCTGATCAAATAATAGTACTTAAAAATGGTGAAGTTGTAGAGCAGGGAAATCATGATCAGTTAGTCACCTTAAGAAAGGAATATTTTAATCTTGTGAAAAATCAGCTTGAATTGGGAAATTAATTAAATCTTTTTATTTAAAAATCAATAGTATTTTAGCATTAAAATATTCAAATAAAATTGAATACAATAAGTGTAAGATTTCTCAAGCTACGAATTTGTAAACAGGCAAGGGGGAGAGGCAGAGCGCCTTTAGATGGAAGCACTTTAAAAGGCAAGAATAAATTGTATTGGTATGATTTCCCTGTCGGGATAAATTATGATACTTTTAGAATGATGGACAAGGTCACGTAATTCAAGTGGGACATACACCTTATTTGCCAAATTATCTTTATCCGCGATAGCTGAGAAAGACTTTCTTCTATCTATATTACACATCAGAATCTTTAGTTTCACAATAATTTGATATGTGCATTGTGGATATTTTTGGTATTGAAAGCAATCATCTTTTCATTATAACAATAGGAAAAAAACCGTTGTTAGTTCGATCCGATAATGAAGATCTAATAATAATCGAACAGTGTTTCCAAAATCTTTTGGAAACACTGTTTTAATAATAATATTATAACTGTAAAAATTCGACCAGTTTTAGAAATTCGGTAAAGGAGAAAAAATTTCCAACACTTTTCTTTCACCGGAATACAACTAATCATTAGTGATCATCATGCGATCATTAAAAACTTGTTGTAAAATTACAAGGATTATCTGCGAATAGTAACCCCTCCGTCAACTGACAGGTATGAACCTGAAATATAAGAAGCTTCGTCTGAAGCCAGAAACACAATAGCATTTGCTATTTCTTCAGCTTCTCCGATTCGTTTCAGCGGAACCGCTGCTGCTATAGCATTCTTAATATCTTCTGGTGTCTGTTGATTCATTGGTGTATCGGTTAAACCGGGAGCTACGGTATTTACCCGGATTTTTCTGTCTGCCAATTCTGTTGCTGCTGTGCGTGCAATTGCGTCAACTGCGCTCTTTGTTGCAGCGTATGCTCCCATTTGTGCATATCCACTAACCGAAACTCCGGACGAAATAAGAATGACAGAGGCTCCTTCTGCTAAATGTGGAATTAGTTTTTGTAAAGTAAAAAATAAGCCCTTTACATTGATATTGAATAAATCATCAAACACTTCTTCTGTTGTTTCTTCTATTAGATATTGTTTTGCAATTCCTGCGTTCAAAACAAGTACATCTATTTTCTCTCCTTTTTCTGCAACTTCATTTTCCGATACAAAACTTAGAGCTCATATTAAACCATTGTTTATTAGTTTGTTATGATTTTCGAGGGACAAATGGGTCACACGATAAATTTAACCGTAATAAACTGTTTCAAAGATAGTTATATCTTAACATCAAACCAAATCAAATACTAATTTCAAAAAAATCTATCAGAAAAATTTTTGAAATGGTTATCAAATGCTACTTGCTAGTTCCAAATTAGGAATGATAAATATTTTTGAAGTTTACTTTATGGTTTCCCTATGGTTAAAAGAAATGGCTACCGCTCTGGGTAGCCATTTCTTTTGTTTTAACCTTGATCTAGTCCATATATATTTGGTATCAAGCCTTAGCCTCTGATTCCAATTGTGGAGGGATTAGTTTGTACATTACCGGAGTAACGATCCTGGAGAGGATAGTAGAGCTAATCAACCCACCAATTAGAACAATTGCTAGCGGCGCAATAAGTGGGTTAGGATTCAGTGCAATCGGGAGTAGTCCACAGATTGCGGTGATCGAAGTGAGAACTACCGGTAGAAAACGGGTTTCACCAGCCATATTTACTGCTTCATCGATACTATGTCCTTCTAGGCGCAGCTGATTGGTGAAATCCACCAACAAGAGTGAATTTTTCACCTGAATTCCAGAAAGTCCAATAAAACCGATAATGGATACCAGTGACATGGGATTACCTGTTATCAAAAGGAAAACTACTCCTCCAAGGATTCCGAGCGGTATAATCGATAACACGATAATGATTCCTTTGAACGTTTTGAACTGTAGCAGGAGTACGCCAACAAATAGGAAGCCGCTCAGTAAGATCACAGAAAGGAAATTTCCACCTAATGCATCACCTTCTGATTCTGCTTCTCCGGATAATTTATAATAATAGCCCGGAGGTAATTTCATTCTATTGAGCTGGGGAACAATATCTTTTAGAATGTCATTGGCATATACTCCGTCCTTGGTCAATGAGGTAACTTTAGCAAATCTCGATTTGTTAAAGTGATTGATCGCCGTAGGAGAGGTTTCAAAACCAATAGTGGCAATCTGGTCAATCTGGACAGGAGTTCCTTGAAGATTGTTGACATAAAGTCCTTTTAGTGCATCAAGGTTGGAGAATTTCTCGCGAGGGAGCGTGATCACAACATTACGTGAATCGCCTCTGTCATCAATGTAATCACCCACATTAAGCCCTGCCACTGCCATACGGATCACCTTATCAACATCACTGGTCAGCACACCCAAAGTCCTTGCTTTTTCTTTGTTAATGGTTACTTTTACGTCGGATTTATAGGCATTGAGCTCATTGTTTACAAAGAATGTTCCTGGATGTTTCCGTAAAATTTCCTCGGCTTTAAAAGAAAGTGCTCTCAGGGTATCCTGATTTTCCCCGAATAACCGCACGACAATGTTTGCTTCAATAGGAGTTCCCTGTTCAAAATCCTTTACCTCAATTCTGGCTAATGGAAAATCAGCAAACTTTTTCCGTAATGTTCTAATCAGTCTCTGTTTGGACTTAGGGCTGGCTTCTTCTTCCATCTGAACGAATATCTGCGCGAAATCCGGCTTGATATCCTGCTGATGTACATTGTAATAGATCTGCGGATTACCTTTCCCGACATTGGAAGTAAAATAGACAATTTCTTTGTGCTGCTTTAATTCTTTTTCTACAAGTTTCGCCACGCGGTCGCTTTCAGGAATATCAGCCTGTAAAGGTAATTTGATGTTGATCAGGAACATCGGTTTTTCAGATGTCGGAAATAGCTTGAACCCTGCCAATGGAAAGAGCAGAAAGGCAAGCACACTCAAAATTATAGAAATTCCCACGGTGACCTTCGGCCAAGAAAGTGCTAAAGGCATTATTCTGCGATAAGAGAAACTTAAAAACTGCTGCAATTTTTGCAGGAAAAAGTTGCCGCCACCATGGGTATGCGTTTTCAACATGCGGCTACCCAAAAACGGAACTAAGGTAAGTGCTACGAGCATCGAGGCTAGAACACTTGTAATGACCGCAATGGGTAAGCTTCGGATAAACTCACCTGCAATATCAGGAAGAAAGGCAAGGGGCAGGAATGCAATCACAAGCGTAGCCGTACACCCAACCACAGCGACGCCAATCTGCTTGGTTCCTTTTAAGATGGCATCTGTTTTTGAATGACCTTCCCTAAGCCATCGTTCTATATTTTCCACGACAACGATACTATCATCCACTAATAATCCTAAAGCCACAACAAGTCCTACGATACTGAGCTGATTAAGCGAGTAGCCCATCAGGTTCATAGCGATCAATCCCAGGGCCAGTGATAATGGAATGGAGATCATAACGATCAATGAAGCACGGAACCCAAGTGGGAGTAGGGTAATAACGACCAATAGGATCGCAAGACCAAAATCAAATCCCAGATGTCCCAATCGTTTGGATACCATGTCTGCCTGATCAAAATTTTTGACCATTTTGATGTTTTCTGGAAGGTCTTTGCTGAATGCGTCCAGTACAGGCATATATTCTTCCTTTACCTTACTGATATTAACATTGTCCTTCATCGCTGCTGTCACCAAGATACAGCGATGTCCATTGAGACGGGTAATGTGATTTACTGTTCCATCTTTATAGCTTACCTCAGCCACGTCCCTTAGATAAACGATTTTGCCATTGGCGTTGTAAATAACCGTACTGGCAACATCATCCACGTTTTTGAATTTACCGCTTGTTTTTACATTGAATACCTTGCTGTCCAGATTGATGCTTCCACCCGGAATGTCTGCAGCTTCACTCTGGAGACTTCCAATAACCAGACTCAGTGGTATTTTTAATTGTGCAAGCTTATCCAGCTGCATGTCAATCCGGATTTCCTGTTCAGGGATCCCCGTATATTTAACCTCTTTTAGATCGGTTATCTTTTCCAGTCTTGTTTTCAGTATGTCTGCATTATCACGTAGGACCTTAGCCGACGCTGTGCCTGAAACGAGGGCAACCTGAATAATCTTAACATCGGAAGAGGCGACCTTTTCGGTCTTGACAAGATAGATATCCTTAGGAAGCTCACTGTTCTTCAGGGCATTGATCTCTGTGGAGATTTCCTGGTATTTATTGTCAACATCAACACCGTACTTAAATTTTGGCTGGATGACAGCGACTCCGTCTTCAACCGAAGTCAGGATCTTTTCAATATTCTCGAGTCCGTATATCTTATTTTCAATGGGTTTTACCACCTGTTCCTCCATATCTTTCGGACTGGTACCCGGGTATATCGCAGTAATGATATACTGCGGAGAATGTGTTGTCGGATCTTCCGATCGTGGCATAGTGAACAGTGTCAACAGTCCAACAACTGCGAAAAGAACGAATATGATCAGCGTAAACTGATAATTCTTTACAGCGAAATTTGTTATTTTCATCGGATGTAGGATTACTTGATTATTTTAATGATGGACTGTTCGTTGAGATAGGCGCTGTTTGAAACGACAATGTTATTAGCACCATCAAGTTTCCCTGTTAGATAAACTTTATCATTGTCAAATTTTTCAATATTGACGGGTAATTTTTTAACTTTATTGTTGCCAATAGCCGTAAATACATAGGCTTTTTTTCCATCTGCTTCGACCAGTGAACTGTAGGGGATAACAATGGATGTTTGTTTTTGCTCGGTGGCAATTTCTGCCTTACCGAACATACCAACAGCAGGTACAATACCTTGCAGGTTTAGTTTTAATTCGACCTGAAAGGAACCGATTTGTTGGTCAGCAGACTGTAGCTTTCTTAAAACACTTGCCTGGAAAACTTGATCAGGATAGCCATCCAGTTTAACTTTTGCAAGTTGTCCTATTTTTACTTCTGCCCATTCAAGGTCCGTTACACCAACTTTTAATAGATAGCTTGCATTTTGTTTTACGGAGTTGGTCAAAAGCACTGGCATGCCACCACCAACAACTTCGCCTTCACTGGCAATCTTTTTGGCTACAAAACCATCTGAAGAAGCATAAATCTTTGCATAACGTTCATTAAATGCAACAGCCTCCTTTGCCTTTCTTGCGACTTCAAGAGCTGTTTTTGTATTTTGTAATTGCTCAAGGGTAAAGACGCTATCTCTATAAAGATTTGTTGCCCGCGTATAATCACGTTGTGCCTTTTCTACGCCTAATCCGGATTGGGCAACGCCAGCTGCGATCTCTGTTGTATTCAGTGTTGCCAACAATTGACCTTTTCTGAAAAACTGTCCTTCATTTACCAGAATACTGCTAATAACACCACCTATCTTGAAGGAGTAATTGGTCTCGTCTTCTGTACTTATCAGACCCGTCACCAGTATGGAACCGGATGTATTTAATGAGGAGATAGGGGATACTTTTACTGATATAATATCAGGTTCACCAATTGGACTTTTATCTTTTGGTTTCTCATTGCAGGATATAAGAAATAAGCCTGAAATAAGAAGTACGAATTGAATCTTTTTCATTTTTTTATTTTTGAATGTTAAAACTAGCTGCGGCACGTTCAATGGCCGAATAGGAAATCCATGTATCAAAAAGGGCAATATTTGCCTGGAGCTGGGAGTCTACCCATTGATTTTGGGCATCCAGCAATTCGATATAAATGGCCATACCTTCTTTATACATCAGTGATACATCTTTGTAATAGGTCTGACTTGTTGTCAATTGGCTCTGCGCAGCCTGGTATTGTGCAATGGCGCTCAGCATATTGGCCTGACGGACTCTGAGTTCGGTCAATAGCTGCTGCTCAACATATCCAGTCTGGGACTCAATAGCGTGCTGTTCTGCAACGGCCTGTTTTATACGATTGGTATTTTTACCCGATGCAAAGAGATCCCATTGTAAGGAGACTCCCAATAGATAATAACGGCTCTGCTTATTGAATTTCCAGTCAAAAGCCTGCGAACCCAGATCCATGCTGGCGCCAATTTTTGGGATGAGGTATGATTTTGCCAGTCCAGTCAGGTCTTCATTGATCCGTTTTGCAATTTTAAGTTTGGAGAGTTCTTCACGAGAAGAAACATTGTCCATAAGGGAAAGATCCTGCTCAGGCAAAGTCGTGATTTCCTCCACCGCAATACTGTCCGATAAAGGCCGGTTCAGTAGAAAATTAAAATAGAACTGTGCGGACTCTTTTGTTTTTTGAGCCGTGACTATCGAAGCGTCTATTTTAGAAACTTCATTTTTACTGCGGATCACTGCTGTGCGGTTGATCTTGCCATTATCAAAAAGCTTTTTATTTACGCGTTCACCTTCTAATACTAGCTTTCGGTAGGAGAGGTAGATCTTTTCAGCATTGACAGCCTTCAGGTAATTATAGTATGAAGTTTTGATCTCTTTCACCAGCTCACGTTTATAGAGCTGGACTTCCGTTTTTTGAAGGTCGATCTGCTTGGATTTAATCTTTTTGTTATAGCTGATTTCCGCATTTAAGATCGGCTGGGTAATTCGGAATTTTGCATCGTAAAAATTATCCGGATTAAGCTGTTCATTGCGGTTTTGAAGCTGGGGAAAAGCGTTTGTTCCCGTAAGCTGATTTAGGGTAGAATAGACATTATTCAGCATATCACCAACTGGAATATCTATAGTGCGCCCACCATCTGCTTTAGTATAGGTAGTTGAGAAGCTGACATTGGGCATAAACAGGCTTTTAGCCTCGGCAAGAGCATATATACTCTTTTCAAGCATGAAATTCTGCTGATGAATGCTGTGGTTTGACTCAAGACCTTCTGAAATGTAGAGGTCGAGCTTGCTTTGTGCACTGGTCTTTTGCCCAGTGATAAGCGATATAGCCAATAAAACTGGCCATAAAAATTTTCGGTTATAAAATTTATTAATCATTGTAATATTTTTAAACAGTGTTCAATAATGAGTTAAAAAAGGTTTAGCCCTTTTCAAGTAAAGAAACAAAACATTCGTAGCCGTTTTCCATAAGCTCATCGTTTGTTCTGTTAATAAAACTTGTTGTACGGTCTTTGCAAAACAAGGCACATATTCCATGCATTGCAGAGAGCACCATGAATGTAAAATAATCTGTATCCATTCCTTTGAACCTACCTTGTTGCTGGCATTCGCCAATCATCGAACACATATGGTTTATGGCTTCCTGTGCTATTTTGAACCTGTTTTCGCTGGGCTCTTTTACGTCTTCCTCAACCATAAACATTAGGTTGTAGTAATCCTTGTTTTCCAGCGCGAATTGAATAAACACACGTCCCGATGCCTTCAGGCGTTCAAATGGATCTGCCACGCTATTCAGTACTTTTAACTGGTTTAGAAGCAACGTGAATCCTTCTTTTTGAAGCTCTTGAAAAATTTCGGTTTTATCCTTAAAATGAAAATAAAGACTACCAGGGCTATAATTGATCTCACTTGCAATATTACGCATACTGGTTTTTTCATATCCCTTTTCAAGGAATATTTTTCTAGCCCCATTTAAGATGCGCTGGTGCATTTCCTGCTTTTCTTCTTGTTTTCTTTCTGCTATACTCATGTATGATCAATATGAATCGTTAAAAATTATTGTTTGGATCCTTCTATGAGTGAGGAATTCCGGGACTTATTTTACCCATAATATTAACTGCGGCTTTCCTGCTGAGTAATCTGAAACCAAAGAGCATCATTCTGTTTTTAAATCCCTGAACAATTCTTGGTTTGCTTCGATTATTTAGTGCATTTATTAGTTCCTCAGCTACTTGTGCTACCGAAGAGACAACAAATTTAGGAAATGCACTGGTTTCCTTTCCAGCATTGTGGTGGAAATCCGAGTCTGCAGCACCTGGATTGAAGCCTGCCACAAATATACCCTTATTTTTAAATTCGAACCAGAGCGATTCCGAAAAGTTGGCTACAAAACTTTTTGTTGCGGCATATACAGCGCCGCCAGGCAATGAAGAATGGGCAAGGAGTGAACCTATATTGATCAGTGCATCACCAGATCTTGCTTTCTTCAAATAGGCATACGAAAGTGTTACTAAAGCTTCCATATTCAGTGTCATTGTACTTAACTGGTTTTCCAGTGGTATTTCGACAAATTTACCATAAGTTCCGGTACCTGCATTATTGATCAGGACATTGTACCGATTATCTGTTATATAGTTACTGAGTTCTAATATATCCGCTGTTTTTGTCAGATCTAAAGAAAGGACTTGATGGCGGTCTTTACCTAAAGATTCTTGTAGAGATAAAAGTTTCTCTTCATTACGTGCTACCAAGGTTAGGCTATAACCTTGAGCCGCCAGTTTTTTGACTACTTCAAGACCAATGCCACCACTAGCTCCTGTAATTAATACTTTTTTCATTTGATAAATTTTAAATTGAATTTCTGGGTGTAAAGATATTGAACAGTGTTCAATAATCAAAACTTTTTCAAATTAATTATTAATAGAGGAGAACTTTCAAAGGCAATATACAGTCCTTAATATGTTATTATATAGCTTTATTTAGTATTAATTGTCATTTTTTCTTTAATTTCATTCATAACTTATTTTGAAAATAGAAATTTTTATGTACATTTGAACAGTGTTTAATTTTTGTAGGGAGGTATGACAAATATTCCATTTTGTAATCATCTAATAATGCGTATATGGAAACAAGCCGGTCAGAAAATATTAAGCGTATTAAATTTTGCCAAAAAGGCAACTTGACAATAGAACTTAATTCTTCAGGTAGTGCCCTCACTGGGAAATTGGAAACTACAAACACTCTGATCACAACATCGAGTGTGCCAAATGGATCAAAAAAAATATCAAGAAGAGAATTAATTAAACTAGGGGGACTTGCATTAGTAACTTTGGTCTTACTTTACCAATAACATCATTTTTAAATTTTAATGAAATGACAGACAACAAAAATTTTGACGTAATCGTAATCGGTGGAAGTTACGCAGGACTTTCTGCTGCAATGGCTTTGGGACGTTCGTTAAGAAATGTTTTAATTATCGATAGTGGTTTACCCTGTAATCGTCAGACACCTCATTCTCATAACTTCATTACACAAGATGGAGAAGAACCAAGTGCTATTGCACAGAAAGCAAAAGAACAGGTGTTGAAATACGACACGATAAAATTCGTACATGAACTTGCCATAAATGGAAAGAAAATAGAGAACGGTTTTGAGGTTACAACGCAATCAGGAAAAGTTTTCTCCGCCAGAAAATTGATTTTTGCAACAGGATTAAAGGATGAAATGTTAAACATAAAAGGGTATTCCGAATGCTGGGGGATTACGGTACTTCATTGTCCTTATTGTCACGGATATGAAGTAAAGAATCAAAAAACTGGAATTTTGGCTAATGGATATGGTGCATTTCACCTGTCTCGACTTATTCATAACTGGACAAAAGATTTAACGATATTCACTAATGGAAAATCGGAACTGACGCTGGAGCAAACCAATGAAATTAAAAGACACAATATTTCAATAGTGGAGAAGGAGATTACCTCATTGAAACATAAGGACGGGGTACTTGACGAAATAGTTTTTTCAGACAATTCAACTTTTCAGTTAGAGGCTATCTATTCAAGGCCACCATTTGAACAGCACTGTAAAATTCCCGAATTATTGGGCTGTGAATTGACAGAACAGGGACTTATCAAAGTTGATGCATTTCAGAAAACAACAATAGATAATATATTTGCTTGTGGAGACAATACGAATCCTTTACGTTCAGTATCATATGCTGTATCAACGGGCAATAATACAGGTGTATTTTTAAATAATGTCCTTGTTGAGGAGGATTTTTTAAAATAACAATAATAACTGCCTAGAATGTAAAAATGGTGGTATGTGTTAGCACAATGCAAAATCAGCACAGAATAAAAAATTTATCTGCAAGTTACTCTGGAATAGTCTTATACAGAAAATGTTGGAAGAAAAATTACAGTAACTAGATCAACGAAAATTACCGCATTGGAATATGCAACCAGAAATATCAGGGTAAGCTCAATGCACCCAGGAGAACAGAAATTGCTGATCCCAAAAATCTTGATCCTACTCTTATGAGAAGGTTTGCAGATCCAAGAGAAATCGGCTATCACGTTCCTTTCCTTACCACTGATGAAGCTTCTTTCATCAATTTTGCTGGTTATGGGTGAAGATGCACCAGGTTTCCATCAAGGGTAATAGAATTAAACAGATCTCAGTTTGCAAAAAATCCGAAAAGTGAAAGCTAAATTATAGAAGTTTTTTTAGTAGTGTTTTATTAGGAAAATACTACTATTTTTTATGGATTTGGTGTGAGATAGCGTAGTATTAATTCTATTATTTCCACTTTTCTAAAGTCTCATTAGCCTCATATAAATTGATAACTTTTTTCTGGGTTGCTATAATAGCTGCTTGGTGTGCTATGGTTTCCTTTTGTTGTTCAATTTCTTGCGTTAGCAAGCTCATTTTACTATTTAATAAATCTTTATTTTGGGATTATGATCAATTAATATTAGCTCATCCATCAGAAGATGAATGATAATACAATATAGCAATGAAGTGTTTACTGCTGAAGTTGAAAAATAACTAGTAGACGTATAAGTAGAAAATTAAAATGCGATAATAATGCCTTAAAACAATTTTTTCAAAACTCTACGAGAATTTAATAATAAGATAATCTCAAAAATAATACCTAATTAATCTCAAAAAATGTGTTATAAAAGAGTGCATGAATTTTGTTTCATAAAAAATCAACAATTCCATGGACGATAAAGCACTATGAGTTTGAACTTTCAATGAACAAGTATGGTTTCAATATAGTTCATCTTTGTGATAATTAATATATACCATAATTGCATAAAGTGTAATAAATTTTTATTTTAGTATAACAAATATAAATAGTACCAAATTGGCTAGAATTCCAGAGTTTAAACCGGATAATTTCAAAAAAATAATCAATGTCGTTCGACTAGATACCAAAAGTATTTTCAGCGATTTTTTGATTGAACCTCTTACTTCTTTAAATGAAACTGCAGTTTTGCCTTCTGTTCCTCATCGTAAAACGGTGAACGATTTTGTTTTCATAACAAAAGGTGAGTTGTCAAAAATGGTTTGCTCGGATGTATTCGTATTAAAATCTGGAATGTTAATGCTTTTGCCTGCTTATAAAATACGGACTATCTTAAAAAAAGCAGGGAATATTGAAGGCTATTACGGACATTTTTCAAATCATTTCATTAATGATCTTTCATCCCAAAAAAAATTAAAAGAAATATCTAATTATATTGAACTCATTTATAATCCTGTTTTCAGTTTTGATAAGGAAACAACCAATAGAATTCAATATGTTTTACAGCAACTTCTTTTGCTGTATGAAAAAGATACTGGCAATAGTTTATTGAAATCCTATTTAAATACTCTTCTGAATGAAATTGCCAATTTTATCCAAACACTTCCTTTGCCTGTATTTTCTCCTAAGGAAGCATTAATACAGCGATTTAGGAGATTAATTACCGATAATATACAAAAGACACACAAACTACAGGTATATGCAGAGATGCTCAATATTACAACTAATCATCTTAATAAATGTGCAAAATCAGTAACAGGGAAAACGTCGTCAGCTATTATAAACGAAGCACTTACGATGGAAGCTAAGGCGCTTTTATCATTATCCAATCATACGATTTCTGAGGCAGCTTTTGTCTTGGGATTTGAAGATGTTTCTTATTTTTCACGGTTTTTCAAAAAACATTCCGGTCTTCAACCTAGTGAATATCGGAAAATGATTGATTTGTCCTAGTCTTTGATTTTTTTGTTCTACAATTATGATTCGAATTGGAAGAAATTTGTATCATAATAACAGTTAAGAACAAAAAATAATGAACAGGATATTTTTGATTAATGCACTACTTCTGTTTTCTTCCAAAATTTTCGCTCAGGAAAATGGTGTTCAAGAAGTAAAAAATTCCCCAATTGTGGTAGAAATTTTACCGGGTACAAGTGGATATGCCGCACAAATGACAGTTAATAAATCATTTCGGAACTTTCATAAATTCGGTATTTTCAGTGTTACCAATTTTTCTTCGAAATGGAGTGAGACCTATTCAAAAGATATGATGAATCAAATTCATCTCACTTATCAGTTCGCTAAAGGGTTTAAGATTTTAGCAGGAACACATTATACACCCAATTCCGGTTTGCGCCCTAACACAGCAGTATTATACACTTATTCATCCAGAACAATATTGTTTTCCCTGATGCCGAGGATTGATTTGTCTAAATATAGCAATTGGGAGGGATTTGCGCTGTTTGAATATAAGCCGCAGATAAATCAGCAATGGAACATATATACTCGAGCGCAAGGGTTGTATTGTGCAGCGGTGAAAAATGGAGATCATGCAAGAAGTTATCTCATGCTGCGGGCAGGGCTGAGTTATAAAGACTTCCGTTTTGGTTTAGGAGCAAATTGGGATGCATACGGCCCGGATAAAGCAACTAAAGAGAATTACGGGGTTTTTATAGCTTCCAACATCTTCAATTAAAAATATTAGAAAAAAAAACTGCATTTACTTCAAGTATTACTTCCTACAAATTTTAATGATCAGTTAAAGCATAGTGGGGCTTGGATTATCATTTCTTTCAGAAGTACTTTATAAGAACATAAATTCAATTGGCATACAAATAAATATTCAAAATAATGAAACATATAATTTTTAAAACATACAGCACGTTCACCGGATTAATTTTACGAGTTACATTGGGCCTTATTTTTCTGCCGCACGGCTTGCAGAAAACCATAGGAATGTATGGAGGTGCAGGATTTACAGGTACGATAAAAATCTTTACTGAGCAGCTACATCTTCCAACAATTATAGCATTTGCGGTAATTATAATAGAGTTTTGTGGAGCTGTTTGTCTTTTGCTTGGACTGGTTACAAGATTCTGGGCAATTGCTTACGTAGGTTTATTACTTGGGATCATGTTTTCCACACATTTGGAAAATGGTTTTTTTATGAACTGGTTTGGAAACCAAAAAGGGGAAGGCTGCCAGTTTGATTTATTAGCAATAGGAATTGCAATCGCTTTAATAGTGGAAGGCAGTGGAAAATATTCATTGGATACATATATTTTTCGTAAAAGATCCTTAATATCAAAATAAAGTATTTATGGACTTGCACATACAATCATATTTTGAAAAAATTCAATTTCAAAATGTTGCCCAACCAGATTATGAAACATTGTCGCAATTGGTAAAATTGCAAACTCACTTTATTCCGTTTGAAAATGTGGATGCATTTACCGGCACATCACCATCTCTGCAAATAGAACATATTTTTGAAAAATTAGTTCATCAACAGCGTGGAGGGTACTGTTATGAGCAAAATCTACTTCTTAATTATGTATTGGAAATTATAGGGTTTCAAAAAAAAATCCTTTTAGGAAGAGTATTATGGAAAAAGGCTGATAGCTCATTATCGCCCAAAACACATGCTTTTATTATTGTTAGTCTCGATGGTAAAGATTATTTGGTGGATGCCGGTTTCGGTGTAACTACACCTTGTTTTCCTGTCCCCCTAATTAGCAATGCAAAAAATATGAATTCTAAAAGCGGGTATCGAATTGTGAGAAACGAGACTTTTTATACACTTGAATACTGGAATAAGGATTGGTTTCAAATGTACAGTTTTGAAAATGAACAAAGTAATGTACAGGATCTAGAAGTTGCCAACTGGTATATGTCAACAAATCCTCAATCGGGCTTTGTGAAAAATTTAATTATTACAAGAGGAGGTGAAAACGGAGTTTATACGCTTCAAAATAATCAATTTAAACACAGAAGCCAGGATGGTGTCGTACTCACCAAGTTATTGCAGGATCCTGAAAAATTGATTTACACTTTACGCAAGGCTTTCAATATTCAGATTGAAAAGGCAGAAACTTATGAAATTTTAATTCGTAGAATATTTGGAACAAATCAGTCAATCATCAATAATTATTCATCCATTTAATTTAAAAAAATGAAATACACATTACAACCGTTGCCTTATGAAATAAGTGCACTAGAGCCCGTTATCGATACGAAAACGATGGATATTCACTTTAATAGACACCATAAAACCTATGTAGATAATCTAAACAAAGCTTTAGATGAAATGGAAATTGAAAATCTTTCATTAGAAGAATTATTCATAAATATTTCAAAACACCCTGTTGCTGTGCGAAATAATGCAGGTGGACATTATAACCATGCAATGTTTTGGAAAAGTCTTTCACCTGTAGCCACAGAACTTTCAGAAAGTTTGTCCAAAGCCATTAACAATCAGTTTGGTAGTTTGGAAAATCTTAAAAAAGAAGTAAATGAAGCTGGATTGAAACGTTTTGGAAGCGGTTGGGTTTGGTTGATTATCAAAGATGGTGCACTACAAATTATTTCGACACCCAACCAAGATAATCCGCTTATGGATACTGCCGAGATCAAAGGTGTTCCAATCTTGGGTATTGATGTTTGGGAACACGCTTATTATTTGAAGCATGAGAATAAGAGAGTGGATTATTTGGAAAATATTTGGAAAATCATCAACTGGAAAGAGGTTTCTTGGCGCTACCAAACTGAGTTGAACAAAATTTAGTATTGAGGTAATGCATGTAGAATAATATTAAGTTGTTATTGGCAGAAATGTCCCTTGGTTTCCCTATTAAAAGCAATAAAAACGAAAAAATTAAGGAAAAGATGTTTTATAGAAAAATAATGATAACTGAATTTGGTGGCCCAGAGGTACTACAAATAGTAACGTGCAACAATTTACCGGAACCAATGTCGGGGCAAGTTAGAATTAAAGTATTGGCAGCTAGTGTTACATTTACTGACACACTCATCCGACGTGGAATTTATCCATCTGTAAGAAAAGGAAATTTACCGTTAACGCCGGGCTATGACTTGGTAGGAATTGTAGATGCTTTGGGAGAGGGAGTGGAAAATATAGGTATAGGACAAAGAATTGCGCAATTAACGGTTACTGGAGCATATACTGAGTATATTTGCTTGGATGCAGAGACTCTGGTTCCGGTTCCTGACGGGATAAGAGATGAGCAAGCCATAAGTCTTGTGCTTACATATGTTGCGGCTTATCAGCTTTTACACAGAGTAGCAAAAGTGCAATTCGGACAGACTGTTTTTATCCACGCTGTTGGCGGGGCAGTTGGGAAAGCATTAGTTCAGCTCGGAATGATAATGAATTTAAAGATGTATGGTACAGCATCCCTACATCATGAGGAGTTTATTGGGCATTCAGGAGTGCAAACCATTGATTACAAAACAGAAGATTTTGAACAAATTCTAAAGGAGAAAGAACCACAAGGAGTAGATGCCGTTTTTGATCCTATTGGCGGGATACAGCTTGAAAAATCGCTTCGTATCTTAAACAAAAGCGGAACACTGGTTGATTTTGGTTTTCAAGGAATGGCGCAGGGAAAAGAAGGAAGTGTCTATCTTGACTTTATCAAGGTCTTGATTTGGAAGATTTTACCATGGTTTCCAAATGCTGCGTTTTACGACATAACAGCATACAAAAAAAGGAATCCTAAATTTTTCACGGAAGATTTGCAAAATCTTTTTCAATTATTAAAAGATGGAAAAATAAAGCCCAATATTTCTAAAATCGTTAGTTTTGAAGGAATTCAGGAAGCCCATCGTTTAGTTGAGCAGGGGAAAACTTCGGGCAAAGTTATACTTAAGCCTTCGAGTAGTCAATAACTAGTTGCCGCATGAATATACTATTTTTTGTTGTCAACATTTTACACCAAATGAGCTATATGTACCAGCATTAATATTTCAAGAAGACTGGATTTACTAATTCTTTAATTGAATGTGATTATTATGGATAAAAATGCGTTCTATCAATAGGATATTAGCATTTCATTAACTTTATCAAAATATTATCTGCATATTTAGTCGCTAAAAAGAACTAATATTTATTATTTGCATATCCAGCCAATAAAAAACCTGTGTTGATTACGCCAAGAAAGGACTCTAATGCTGCTACTGATTTCAACCAGCCTTGAGGGCTATAGTCACCATATCCTAATGTACTGAATGTTATCGTGCTGAAATATAGGCTATTTCCAAAATTAAATGCCTCTTTTGCATTGGTATTGATCGACACAAGATCACTATTTAACCAGTAGATAAACGAACATAAAAGAATCAAAATAATTGAACAGTAAATTATGCGGTGAGGCTTGCTTCCATATTGCCAATAAAAATAACTTAGTGTTTTGGTGACAAAGTTCCAACCCTTAAGATTTGATCTCAATACCTCATTTTCCATTACATAATAAGATTTAGCTAATTTATCCTCACCTTGGCTTTCATAGATTTTTTTAAAACTTTTGAAACCATTTAAGTTTTTATTACTGGTATATTTACCATTGATCAACTCTGTATCAAACAAAGAACAGGACTGCATTAACGGGTTGAAATTTCCCCCGATAATGTATACTCTTTGAAGTTGTGAATTTGAAAAGTTTCCACTAACCACCGTATCATAGAAAAACCAGGAGGACAGCTTTGAGTCGATGAGTTTAAAATTTAGTAAAGAACAATTCTCTAGCCTCAACATGGGCATATTTAAATTATTGGTAGTCCAATTATCACAAATGCAGTAAGAGCAGGCTAAATTACCCTCCTCTCCAAAATGAAATTCTCCATCCATCTGAAGGCCACAAAGGTTCGCAAATTCTATATATTTTCCTCTTTGAAGGACATCAAAAGGGGTTTTGGGCACTTCAATACCTCCCATTCGTAGAATTTCAAAATCATTTTGATTGGAATGGCCAATGGCATTAATAAAAACCCTTTCCCTAGAAGACCTTGGAGCTGATCTTGAAACGGGTGCAAGGATATTGACGTTCCGACCGTGACGTTCTGACCAGTCAAGGTAAGATTCTATTTCATTGACGTGTGTATAATAAACATCTTCTCCCAAAACCATCTCATGGCCTTCCGATTTAGTTGAGGATACGATTAAAAGTTCATTTTCTTGCCATTTCTGTATGGTAAGATAAACGTATTTTTTACGGTCTTTCTTCGTCAATGCGAACTTCTTTTTGACGTCCTTTTTTTCAAGGAGCTGAGTTATATTTCCTGACTGAATAATGTCCTCGTTGGTCAGATTATATTGTTGCTTCCATTGTATAAATTCAGGTAAAACGATATCAAAATGTTGCAGCAATCGTGGAAAGTCATGTATCTTTCTCCATTCGATAAATCTTTCTTCAGATAATGCCCAAAGATCTTCCACAGTCGGGTGCGGATTATCCTTGATTCTATAACAGAACCTTCTTTTGGAATTTAAAACCGTAAATTATTTCATTTCATAAAGGATAGTAATTATTGAAAATATTTTTTTCAATCAAAAAGAGTTAAAATTTAAAATTTTCTTAAAAAATTAGTTTATATTAATAAAATTACTAATTTAGTAAGAGAAACTAATACCACAAAATGTTAACCACGGAATCATTAAATATGAAAAATATACTCCTTAATAAAATTGAAAATTGAAATCATCCAGGTTTTTAATTTTCCAGTAAATATCCATACAGACATTTAGCTCTCCTAAAACTAGTACCGTTATACTATTCCTTCAATAAAATACTATGCTCTGTAGTGGCTGGCTTGAGATTGAAATTATCTGCCAATCTCTGTTTTGTATGATTGATCCCAATCTTAAAAAAAACTAAAGTGATGGATTGACTTGCATTATTAGCGATTGTGTTCTATCAATGGAAGTTTGATCATTCGATCAGCAACCTATTTTGATCATTAAAATAAAATTCCCTATGAAAAACTAATAAATAATACTCCCATGAAACACCCTATCCCTACTTAATAATCATTTTAAGTATCCATTCCCAAGTTTAAAAAACCCTAATGCAGATCTTCTGCAGGAGATTACTGAAAATGACTGGATCGACGGAGAATATCTGTGGCTCTATCAGCAAAATCCAGACCTGCGTAAGAAGTACAAGAAAACCAAAACAGCTCATATTGCTGCACAGTGGTTTCCTACTGCACCGGTTGAACGTTTCAAGCCTATTTGCAGGCTGATGCTTTGGACGCTTTACAATGATGATATTTATGAAGAAAGCGAGTCGGAGGATATTGAGGCCGTTCGAAGCCAATCTATTTCCATTCTGAATGGTGAAATTAATGCCGAAGAATCAACCATTCCTTTGGGAGCCATGCTATTTTCATTGAGACAGGAGCTTCTGCAGTTTATTCCGGAGGAATCAGTCTCCAGATTCGCTCGAATGATTAACAGATATTTTATCGGATTAGAAAAAGAAGTGCAGTATAAAAAAAATAAAAAATTCCCTACAATAACGGAATGTATTGCCCTGCGGGAAGATTCAATCTGCCTATATCCTTTTTTGCAGTTGACAGAAGTGGAAACTGGTGTTATCCTTCCGTTGGAAATTCATGAACACCCCGTAATACGTCGCTTACAGGCATTAGCCTGCCACTTGGTAACTTATTTTAATGAAGTGCAGTCTGTAGTGAAGGATGAAGCTACAGGAAGCATATATTATAACATTGTAAAAGTAATCCAGAACGAACGGCATATTTCCCTGGAAGAAGCCTGTCTGGAAGATTTGCGCCTTCACAATGAAGATCTTAGGGAATTTGTGGAATTACAATCCTCTCTTCCTGATTTTGGAATCTGGCAGGACGCGATGGTCAACTGGGTCCATTATATGAGCATGGTACTGAGCGGATGGAAAAATATATCTACAAAACTGGACCGTTATACCGCAGCTGAATTTCCTGGGGCAGCAGAACTAAAAGCAAAGCTAAATCAGGTTCAATAACACTTTGTGCAAGAATATTTTAATTTAAAATATCCTATCATAATAACAACCTATCAAACATCAATTTATCACTTTAATTCTAAAAAAATGAAACCAGAAGATTACAACCCGTCGAATTACCTGCCTCAAGGTTATTACCCTTGGCCAGATAAAATCAATCCGAATGTGGAACAAATGGGTATTGATTACAGAAACTGGATTGATACTGATTATGTATATTTATCTGAAAATATACGTGAACGATACAAGGGCATGAACCTGCACAGGTGTTCGGCAAGAATGTACCCTTATGCAAGTTATGAGCGCATAACACCTATGCATCGGTATGTTGTTTTCCATACCATATTTGATGATCAACTTGAATATTCAACCGAAGAAGAGGTCAGTAGATATTGCGACCGACTCGTAGCAATATTCAGAGGAGACAGCCTTACTCCGGAAGATCCCGGTTATTTCATCCAGGCCGCCAAAATCAGAGATGAATTTGGTGCTTTTATGCCTGATGAATGGATGAAACGCTTGGCAGATACTTTTTACACCGTTACAAGATATGGTGCTCAAGAAGAGGCAACTTATAAGGCAACCCAAACAGTACCTTCACTTGCATTGTTTAAAGTACTCCGAGAATATTCAATTGTAATATTCCCTTATTTCTATCTGGTTGATGCAGAGTTTCATACCTTTTTAACAGAAGAAGTAGAGCGCCATCCTGTGATACAGCGTGTTCGAGCCGTATGGTCCAGAATTATTGCCTGGCAGAATGATATCCAGGGATTGAAAAAAGAACTCAGCAAGGATACCGAAGTTATGAATATCGTTATCGTCTTACAGCGAAACTATAACTTGTCATTAGAAGATGCCATGACTGAAGCCATGAAAATTCATGATGATGATCTTGCAGAACTTGTTGCTTTACAGGAAGATCTTCCCGATTTTGGGAAGTATCAGGAACAGGTAAAACAATTGTTCCTGGGCTGGGGCAGTCTGATACAAGGTCTGAATACTTTTTACCTGGTAGATACAAATCGTTATGATCCCGAATGCTTTGCATGGCCGGATAGGGAAACTGAAAATTCATCACTTTAGATTATAACTGATCCCATCACAAAAATTATAGATAATGATTATAATGTTGTAGAACTATTTTTTTAGATATGGCCGATAGTGATTATCAAATTCCTCTGACAAATGTTACAGGAATTTTTATTGCATTTCGGAGTGTAAGAGATTATAATATCTCGAAATTCAGCAACTACCAGACAACAGTATAAAAAAACTTCTCAACCCAGATTTTTAGAGAATAACAATGAAAAAGGACTTTTCAAATTAATGTATTTCCACAATGCGAATATTACTGAGATGTGTCAATACAAAATAATCTTTTTATGTTTAGAGTACGATCACCAGGATTATAAGAATCCTTAACTAAAAATCAGCTGATTATATCACTACATAATCTTTTAAATAATACCAAAATTAAGATTACGCATGAAAACTGATAGAATAAAAGACATACTTGCTGAAAAATTAAGCAATGATTATGATACATGGCATAATGTATTAAACAATACCCAACCAAAAGACTATGTTTGTAGCCACTGGAAAGTAGACATCAACCCAACGGATATTGAGATCGATATTCCTAATAGAATCTTTTTGGTTAATGACGGCTTTTTCTCTACTAATGGAAGATTATTAGACTTAGACAATGAAGATATACTTTATAATAAAGCTTTTACTGCAAAAGGTAAATTTAACCTAGATAATGCAAGCAATCTAAAAATGGAGGAAATAAAAATTGATATTGAAATAGATATTTTTTAGACTACTATATGTTATTTAAAATGGAACTTAATTGAGGTCTACAATAATGTTGACAAGGTTAAAAATAAAACAACCCAAGACAGAACATTTCCTTATAGCTTACAGAGGTAACTATTCTTTAGTACTAAAATGGATTATTTAAAGCATATTTTTTTTCTGATCGGGTATATAGAGTTTACAAAGTATTTGGAACATAACATAATAGATTACACAACATTATTACCAAGGTCTAACCAATATCTTCCTTTATCTCTATGGTAACCATATTTTTCGCTTAATTCCCGTATGATCTCAAGTATTTCAAACCTCGAAGCAACGGTATCTGTACAGGATACATAAGTTGATGCCCCTGCATGGTTCGGAATTTCCCCATTTTCATCTCGCTGAAATTTTTTTGAGATGGCTTTCCAATTTGTACCTGCCCAGCGGTTCAGGCGGTTAATAATTGCCTGCGATTTGAAAAGACCATTTTCCGATTCAGCAAATCGTTGACGTCCGATATTTGCAGGAGTAATTATATCACCATCCCATAGATGGACTTCTAAACCAGGGTGGTCAAGCTCCAAAAGACTGTGGTTGATTTCCATCAGTGCTGTCATAAATTTAGAACCAGTTCCACCCGCCCCGATTACATTTACTCGGATAAAGGCTGCTGTAATGCTTCCGCTTCCGTCATGGGAGGTAGTGAGGAAGATGTATTTTTCAATGACATCGTCCGAGTTGCCGATACGGATGTAATTTGGAAGTTTAGCGGTTATAAATATGCGTTCCCCTTGACCGAGTGCCCCTGTGGTCTCGTACAGAATCCCACTGCCACCACCTACTATAGAATCGAAAAATGTAAAGGCATCTTTATTTTGCACGATATGATAATCTTTACCCACTACCCCGAGTACGGTATTGTTATCTGTGCGGATATTCGCAAAGTAGTTGGGAACTTCGATTTCCGTGTTCTGTATGACGATACCGTCTGCAATCTGTACGATTCCTGAGCCTTTTGTAAAGAGTGGACTTTTTTCTACGCTGTAGTCAAATCCTGCGTGTCTGATGGCTTCGGCACTTGTCGGATAATCTTCGACTATCTGTCCTAGTCCGTGCCAAGCTTTTTCCTTTACACTGAAAAATGAATATCTGCCGTTGTTGAAATTTAAATTATGTCCCATGATTTCTATTTTTTAAAGGGTTGAAATGTTTGTAATTACTTAGTGTATCCTTAGAAAGGCAGGTCATCATCAGACTCTTGCTTCTGCGTGTTCGCTTGATTTTTTTTCTTTGTACTGGGTTGTACAAAATCCTCTTCCTTTTTTGATGGTCTTGCCAGTGGCTTGATTGCGGAGGTGTGGAAATTAATTTCTGCCTTAGCCGTTCCGTCAATTACCTTTATGTAGTATAGTAACACAATGTGATTAAGAAATGAACCTTTTTTAGCTTTTATCGTAAAAATAATGATTTTGTCTCCTTATGTGTTAACTATAAAGGATGCTTTGTATTGATTTTTTGTTGGCTTTTGATACTAAAAAAATAGTGTAATTTGACATTTTCTGAAAAAGTTTTTAAATTAGATATTAATAAATATTTGCTCGTTCGAGCATACTTTTCATAAATAGGTTAATAATATGGCTGAAACACCCGAAGATCCCCAATCTGCGGGTGTTTTATTAATGAACTATTTTTATAGCAACTTCAGGGCGGCAAGACTCGCAGAATGTAGAATGCTCTTAAAACCATTTTATTTTCACGCTGTAACTTTTTTGGTTGATTTAATATTTATATTTTCAACACAAAAAATCTATGTTGGATACAGAATACATTGAAAATGTGCTAAAAGGGAAGGATGGTTTAGAGTTTCAGAAATCCTGTGTGAATTTCCTACGAAAAAAATATGGTGGGGCATTTCAGGAGGTAGAATCAATGGGCCCACTGGGGGATGGTGGTAAAGATGGTTGTGTGTTTGAAACTAGAGAGTACTTTGCCATGTCGAGCTGGTCTGAGAATATAGCAACAAAAATAAGAAATGACTTTAATAACTGCCTGGCTAAAAACCTCGAAGTCAAAAAGTTCATCTTTGTTACCAACCGGAAAATAGGCCCCAAGGAATGTGATATTATGGACGAAATAAGATTGGAGTATCCAGATATTAAAATCGAGGTACTCAGTCATAAAGATATTGCTAAAGATTTAATCAATTATTCTCAACGAGAGGTTTTAGCGATGCTTGGAAAGCCCGTACCATTTTTTGACGATAAAACTGTATATTTTGAAGAGTGCCTGGAGAGGCAAGTCACTTTTACCCTGTGGGAATCCGTGAAAGATTCAATGCATCTTTACATAATATGGATCATTTTCGTTGGGCTCTTTGCCGTCTCATTTTTTCTTGTAGAAGCTAATTGGGGAAAAACGCTCTGTTTTGTTGTAATTTCAGGTCTGATGCTGGTTTATATGCATTATAATATTGACAGTCTACGAAATTACAAATATGCCCATAAGATTTTGTACTTACTGCTTTTTGATAAGCTCCGAATATTGGATGAGGTTGTATTGGATGAGGAAACTCATTTAACGATCCGACGTAATTCAGTGTGGAACTTTACGATTAATAGAAGGTCGGTAGACTGTACAAAAAGAGGCTGTACTGGTAAAGTCTTTTTGACCAATCAAGAGGACGGTACGCTGGTAGGAAGGTGTGAAAAGGATAAAATCAATCACATATACAAAGTTGACAATAATTTTTATGGCGAATTGCTTTAAAAAGGAAAGATCCATTTACTATATACGTAACTCAATTCCATTAGTCCATTTTTTCTGAAATTGTAGTCTTCAAAGGTTATTATGAGGTTATAGGGTGCAGTAGGAAAGGGTATGGTCACTAAAAAAGTTCACTGCTTTACCATTTGCCAAAACAGAGATTGTAAATTTTTAAAATGAAAATAAGGCTTGGTTTCTTGTTGTACCTGCTATTAGAGCAATAGTTGATAATGACATTAACTCAGGAATTAATGATGAAGATAATTTGGTAAGAAAACTTCCTCCAAACATAAAAAAGATATATGAAGACACCAAGTCTGGTAAAGGTTTGATGTAGTCAGCAGAATGCAGTACCATTGGTAGTTAATATCTGAATGATATTTTAATAAAAAGGCCACTTCAAAATCGCTGAAACGGCCTTTTTTGTATCTCGTGTCCGAGAATGAATGCTCATATAAAGAGTTCTCAATTCACCTTATCAAGTCGTGAAACATTTTCAAAACAATGGGTTAATCGGCTGTGTAAAAATGTCTCTATCAATAAAAATCCAACGAATAAACAGAATAATCCGAGAATAAGCCCTTTGTAATATTCTTTTACAGTAAATAAAAAAATAAGTACAGAAAGAATGAGCAAAGTACTCCAAACAATTTTTAGAATAATATAGATTTTATGGTCAGATTGAGCTTTACCCAAGGCCATTTTTACTGTTTCTTTTGGGTTATTCTGGTATTGTTCTGTCACCGTTTTGAGGTGTTTTGCTCGGGAATAGGTAAGAAAGCTTCCATACCCCAGAGAAGCCGCTGTTAGCAGGCAAATAGGAATGAACATCCCCTTTAATAAAGGATTTTCATATTTGAATCCAAATAGCAGGCACAGCACTAAAATAAGTCCTATGCCTACCATTATTTTGCCTTGGAGCGCATCACCTTTTGTCCATATACTGAGTTCCTGCAAAAATTCCATATTATAATCCCATATTTTGTTTTATCATGGCTAAATAACTTTCGTCATTCAGCTGCTTACGCGCTTCTATAATTTTCTCTGCATCTGCTCCTGCTATATAACGCAGTTGTTTTTTACCATCTGTGGCAGCTTCATAGATTTTCTCAGCCACTACAATTGGCTCTGAATTCTGGCTTCCTGCCTGCTGCATTCCCTTCATTACCTTTTCCAGGAACGGAGCATATTCAGTCTGGGTAGGATCCACATTCATATTCTGCATTACCGTTTCCTCAAAATTCGTATTGATCATTCCTGGCTCAATCATTTTTACCTGAATACCAATGGCTTCCAATTCAAACGAAAGGGCTTCACTCAACCCTTCCACTGCAAATTTAGAACCGTGGTACAACGTCCCTAATGGGAAAGAAATTTTACCTCCCATTGAAGAAATATTGATAATCGTCCCTTCACCTTGCTTTCTCATGATGGGAATGATATTTTTAGCTACCAGCAGGGTCCCAATTACATTGACATCAAACTGCATTCTGATAGCCTGTTCAGGGGTTGCTTCCAGGATACCATAAGAGCCATACCCTGCATTGTTGAGAAGTACATCAATTTTTCCGAACCGCTGAACGGCTTGTTGTACGGCAGATTGAATGGTATCTTCTTTGGTAACATCCAGTGCTATGACCTGTACATTATCCAGGCTGTTAAGTTCTGTGTCTTGTTCCGGATTAGAGCGGACAGTGGCTGCCACATTCCATCCTTTTTGTTGGAAATATTTGGCAGTCATACGCCCGATACCGCTGCCACATCCTGTAATTAAAATTGTTTTTCTCATTGTATGTATTGAGGTGCTAAATTAAAAATCTTTCTTTCTTAAGCTGTCTATTATTGCTGTTCCTGCCATTTTCGTTAAGTTTCTCCAGGTAGGTTCCATAGAATAGGTTGCCATGTTTTTTGCAAGATGGTCAAATGCCTTCTGGTTGGTACGAAGCATATGTCCCGGAGCTACAAATTTGTCGTAAACAATTGATTTTTCAATGTTCTCAAATCCCAACAGATTTCCGAAATTACCGGAACCGGATACCATTTCTTTACCTTGCTCATTTCCGCCCCAAGTCAGATATGGGCTTAAAAATACAAATACAGGAATAGTATTTACGGCTATTCCTCCGTATTTCAAATTGTTAACGGCTGTATCTAATTCTTTTTGGTGGGCCTTTTTTGTGTCTTCATCTATCAGAAGCATACATCCCAATGAGCCCAATAATTTATCATTGCAAAATGCAGTAGCTTTTGGTAAAAAATCTTTGGCATTGGCTGGTACGTCTAATGCAACTTCATCCATAATTTGGCAGAATGCTTCGTTTTGTGTGGCATAGCTGTCCTCTTCACAGTCTGTAATAAGCATAAAATTGGCATGTTTGAATCTGCCGTTTTCAGGTTTTAAGATTTCTGCATTCGGATAGGCTTTTTTGAAACCTTCCTCTGCTTTGTCTGTGCCAGGATAATAGGCTCCGGCAGCCGGAGTATCTTCAGAAAGAGCTTTTCTCAGAGCATTTAAAAATTCATTTCTCTGCTCCCAATGTCTGGAAGTCACCAGTGTTTGCGGGCGTCCGCATACAGCACCGCCATTGAGCTTGGCAACCGTAGCAATCTGATTGGCCTGATGTTCCATTTCTTTTTTCGTCCAGGGTCTGTCGCCGGGAACAATAATGCAGGGGTTATTGCCACCACACTCAGCTACCATAGGGGTATTGGTATTGCCCATAATTGCTTTGGCCGTTCCTGTTCCCCCTGTGAAATAGATGGCCGCTAAACCATCAATTGTTGTAAGTTCCCGTCCCTGGTCTGCTGAAACAAAGCGTAAGGCTCCAAACTCGATAATAGGCTGGAAAATCTTTTCCCAGATAGCATCGGTTTCTTCGTTTAGATGATGCGGTTTGTGGATGACAGCTTTGTTATCGTAAAAAAGCGCTTTTACCATTTCAAGTGATGAACTGTAATTTCCGGCACCCAAAATGGCTGTTACTCCGGCTGGCTTTTCTAAAGGATTTACCTGCTTCGGAGTTCCTTTTACACGTAAATGTCCGCTTTGTGTTCCGCTGAGTACTTTATCCTTGGCATCCATTGGGAATACGTGTACATCATAGGTGTCGTCATTTACTTTGGTAATATTCAAAGGTTTTGGCATTTCACCTTTCGCGATGGATTCGTAAAGCTGGATGCAGGCTGAAACATTTCCTGCCAATGGAACTGCCGTGGCAAATACTGATTCGGCATGCGTGTAAATGTCTTCACCCATGATGGTGTTTTTCATTTTTTGATCAGAGGTGCCCAAATCGTCTGCATACTTTTTCAGGTTATTCTGTACTTCTTCCAGTAAATGAAGTTTTTCCACTACTGAAGTTTCTGCCCATTTCTTAGGGTCTAATTGATTAAAAGCTTCTTGTGCTGTCATTGTAAATAATTTTTTTTAAATCATTAGTTATTAATGATATCCACTTTTAAATGAATATTCATTCAGTTTTTATATTAAATTTTTTTTACGAAATAGCTTTCCATATTCTTTCAATATTTTGGTCTATCATATGTTCTGTAACTTCAATATTATCCTTGAGCTGTACCTGAACCAGTGCAATTACGGCATTATAAATAAACCGGATTAATAATATAATATTAATAGGTTGAAATGATCCGTTCTCAAGTCCCTCAGTCATCAGGTCTACAGACTGCTGATAATAGGTTCTTCCCAATTCTGTAATTTCTTTTGATATATATGGTGAATAATTGAGGGTATTCACAACAAAAAAATGCGTAGGATTGTCTACATAATAATGATGTACTTTTCTGCCTAAAATAAAAAAACGATCCTTGTAAGAAGCTTTCATTTCTACTTCAGAAAGATTAACCGCTTTACCAAACGATTCTTGAATATGCAGAAATAATCCTTCAACCAATTCATCCTTACTTTTAAAATGTAAATACATTGTTCCTACTGCAACTCCTGACTCTTTTGAAAGCTGTGCCATTGAAGTCTGTTGCAGGCCCTGTTCTGAAAATAACCGTAATGCTGTCTTTACAATTTGAGTTTTTTTATCTAATTTTTCTCTCGGCATAATTTAGTCAACTGAATATTCATTCATAAACAAATGTAAAAAAAAAATATGAATAATCAATGGTAATTATTTTTCTATTGCAACTCCCATTAAAAGACATTGTTAAACTTTCTGGTGATAAAATACTGTTGTTGCGTTTGATAGGGAAGAGACAATACACCTTATTTAGTGCAGGTGCTTCCATTGAATACAGCGGTTTCCAAAGAATTTCTTCGGATCTTTTACGCGCCAGGCACTCCACATAGTCACCAAAAGCAGATAAAAATAATCCTGTCAATAATGCTCAGGACACTACAACTCAACAATTAGAAAAGAGAAATGCGGACGGCATGCAAGTAAAAATCAGTGTAGAGCCCGAGGTATACAAGCTTAGCGATATAAATTCATAAAGCATAAATAAAATATGAAAAAGAAGGCAATATCTTAAATTAATGAATTTTTATTATTCAAATCCAACTTAATTTTTTCTGAAGCTTCTTTTGTTAAAGCGTCAACAATCCTGACATAAACTTCTGTGGTTTTTACATCTTTATGACCTAATAATTTTGATACAGTATAGATATCCGTACCTGACGTCAGCTGTAAAGTGGCGAATGTATGACGAAAACCATGGAATGTAAAGTGTTTCTTTATTCCGGCATTTTTAAGCCAACCGGGGAGGAATTTGATTACGTCAGAATAGGTTAGGTCTTCGAAAACTTTTGCGTCATATTCACCACGAAGACCTAGTCGTGAAAGGGTGTCATCTGAAACCGGATAATATTCTGCCTTTCCTGTTTTATTCTGCTTGTATAATATATAATAATTACCGGGAGTTCCTTGTATATCGCCCCACTTTAGATTTTCAATATCGCAAAAGCGAAGTCCGGTTAGTGCAGAAAACAGCCCAGCTTTCTTAACAATTAGGGAGCTACATTCGGAATCAGCCATTTTTTGTAATTCATCCTTAAAAAGGTAAGGTCTATGGGTATCATCTATTTTGATATTATAAATGGCATTTCCCAGATCTGCCGAAATGTATTTGTTTCTATAAGCTTTTTTAAGAACGGATTTAAATCTTGAAAAATAAGTGGATGCCGTATTCTTTTGAATTTTTCTTTTTGAGCGTCCAAGCGCAGGAGAAGATAGTAGATAATTCTTATACGCCTCGCAGAGTGTTTCATTAAGATGTTTAAATAGAAATACTTTGCCCACAAATTTTTTAAAATAAGTAACTGCCATACTCCAGTGCACTGATCCTGGTCTTTTATCTGCTTCTGTTTGAAAAAATTCTACAAAATCAGCATTCAATTTTGTTTTATTTAAGAATCCATAGTAAGCATTATCAAGGTCAATTTGCCGCTCGGCACGTACATGCTCGGCCAATGAAATGGTTTGTTTATTATAGAGTTTTTCAGCCTCGGATCTTGGACGATTGTAAATGTATAATTTAAGATAAAATTTTCTAAGCAGTTTACCAGTTGTTTCACTTTGGATAGGGGGATAAATGTCTAAATACAAACTTTTTCTTCCTTTACCTATCTGCTTATGGCGTAGCGTTACTTTTGCCATGATCTTGGTATTAGGGATTAGGGTAGATTAGGGTTTTGTCAAATTGACCCATAGCAAACGCTATTGAAGTCCTCTAAAATATCAGTAAGTCAATCTCATCAGTGATATGGATGCCATTGATTCTAATAAATTAGTGCTAGATCTAATACATTAATTCTTGTTTTTCTCACAGATAGGTTGATGGCTTTCAGGCGGCCGCTACTGATTAAAAAATACACCATTTTTGTACTGCATTTCAATATTGCAGAAGTTTCTTTTACAGTGAGGTATACCGGATGGGGTACTGTCTGGTATTGTCGTTCTTCAATAGTGTGTGCGTTGTACCTGGCATAGCTTATTTTCGTATTTCTTTGTTCAAGTTTATAGGCTTTTTTATTGCAGGTATGACTGCAATATCGGGTAACAGTTGTTTTGGCTATAAATTTTGCGCCACAATATTGGCAGACTTTTTCAATTCTGATATTTGAGCTCATGATCAGATTTTTTTAAGTCCAGAAGAATACTTTTATAGGCCACAGGCTTCAATAATGGCATTTGAGATGTCATTATACTCCTTTTATTCAGGGTCAATGCATTTTAGACTGATGCAAAATCTATCCCAAAGAAGAGGTTAATCTGAGAAAAAATAATTGAAAATTTAATTTTTTTAGGGGTTCATTCAAATTAAATAGGTTTTTAGATTGATTGCTATTTTTTTAAATCATCAAACTTTGGAGGTCAGAAAATAATAATTTCTCCAAATTAAGGGTATATAGAATCCATTAGTCCTCTTTAAAGATCATTTAATAATACGTTTAAACTTTTTAAATTTTTAAAAGAACCGACTGTCTACAAACAGCCGGTTCAAGGGAAAAAATCTTTTTCCTTCTAAAAACACTTAATACTCACTATTTATCGCTGATGCTTTTCTATACTTAGCTTCATTGATCTTATATTCTGCCTTAAGAACCATGTAAGCTCTTTATCTTGCAAATTTTTCTGTGTGTATTTAATTTTACAATTGTGCGGTAATACCCCCATCAATTATAAACTCTGATCCTGTAGAATAACTTGACTCATCAGAAGCAAGATAAACTACTAAAGAGGACACTTCCTTCGCATCTGCAGCTCTTCCTAAAGGGATGTTGATTTTTGACAATTCCTCCTTTGGCACCGCGCTGGTCATTGGTGTATCAATCAATCCCGGATGTACAGAGTTAACCCGGATATTATACTTCGCCAATTCCACCGCTGCTGATTTGGTCATTCCTCTAACTGCAAATTTAGATGCAGAATAGGCAAGCCTGTATGGTGCTGCAACAAAGCCTGCGATTGACGATATATTGACTATCGAGCCCGTCAATCCTTTTTTCATTGAAGGAATTACTGCTTTCATGCCTAAAAAAACAGATACCTGGTTGATCTCTATCACCTGTCGGTATAAAGCTTCTGGCATCTCTTCCAATAAGGCGGGCTTATCAATACCTGCATTATTAACCAGTATATCGACCGGGCCAAAAGTTTTTTCAGCGGCTTCAATTACTTTATCCCAGTCCTCTTTGCTCGAAACATCATGTTTGACAAACAGTGCGCTGTGATCTCCCAGAGATTTGGCGACTTCCAGGCCTTTCTCTTCGTTAATATCTGTGAGTACAACTTTTGCACCCTCTGCAACAAAAGCAACTGCGTGGGCTGCACCCATTCCTGATGCTGCACCCGTAATAATTGCTACTTTACCTTTTAATCTGTCCATGTTTTATAAATTTTAGTGTTAAATCTTCTTATTAATATTACTCTGTCATAAATTCTGCATCTGCAACGACTCTTATATTACAATAGATTGATTCATCGCTTGCGAGATCAAACAGAACAGTTAGCTCTTCTTTCTTTGTGAGTCTTTTTTAGTATTAAGGAAAAGATTATTCTTCCTTTCTAAAAACACTTAATGCTCACCATCCATCCCTGAAGCTTTCTTATACTTAGCTTCATTGATCTTATATTCTGCCTTGGCATCAAGAATCTCCGATTTGGATTCCTGCCAGAGAACCTGAGCTTTCAATATTTCTTCTGCTACCACAGTTCCTGCGTCGTATCTGTCTTGGTTCAGCCTGAGATTTTCCGTGGCCTGAACAAGAGATTTTTCAGCAAGCTCGATATGTTTAACAGATTGGTTGAGCTGCATCACGGCATTCTGGACTTCCAGCACCAGAAGTTCCTTCGTTTCTTCCAGTTCAAGCTTTTGAGCATTGGTTTTATACTGCTGCTCTTTTACTTTCTGTTCTCTTACTCCCCAGTCATAAATCGGAATGTTTACAGACAGCATTCCCACAAATCCCTGCATATTATTTTTCATATTGGTAGGATTAACATTTTTACCAAAACTGGAAAAGCCGATTCCTGAAAGAGCTACCGTCGGCTTGCGGTCACCATCAAGCAGTTTTTCCTGAAGCTCATTTATTTCTACTGCTTTGGCAAGAATGGATAGCTCAGGCCGGTTCGTCGGCTGTAGCTGATTGTCTTCCAAAATACCAGCAAAGCTGCCGCTTACAGCATCCTCCACATCAAAATCGGAATTGGGAAGTCCTGCGATCTGAGCAAGGTTTAACTTGGTTATGCTAAGACCATCTTCTGCACGTTTCAGATTGAGTTGTGCCTCATTCTGCTGAACTTCTATTTTCAGGAGGTCATTTTTATATGTCAACCCTGCGTCAAAGGAATTCTTAACATTGGTATGCAGCTGATCCAAAAGCTTTATATACTCTTTTGCCAGTGCTATTTTCTCCTTGGCATTTACAATTTGCCAGTACATGGTTTCCGCAGAGAGTTTTACTTCCTCTTTGGTAAGGTCTTTCTGTGCCATCTGCAGATCTACTACTTTTGAAGAAAGCTTTTTCCCAGTTTCTACTTTTCCACCGGCATACAAAACCTGGGTAACATTCACATTGGCACTTCCCAATACTTCCGGTATCAGGTTGGAAAGTGGTTTCGAGAAATAATATCCTCCCACACTTCCGTCCACTGTAGGTTTTCCCCCTGCTTTTGCAGCCGTTCTTGCTGCCTTGGCAGCTTCTATATTCTGTTGCGCTTTTTTGATCTTTTTATTGTTCTCTAATGCCAGATTTCTGACTTCATCCACAGAAACTATACGTTCCTGGGCCTGAGCTCCTATTGCCGCTGTAAACAACAGCACCAGAACTATTTTTGATATCGTATCGTATATTATTTTCATTTTTTTTACATAATGGTTGCCCTGCAGCAGTAAACAAAGGAGTTTATTAACAAGGAATCAACGCAGAGCAACCGGTTAAAAAATTGATATTATAAATATTAGTGATGAGGTTTGGGCTTATATAAAATAACCTCGTCGTCCAATTGATCTTCAGGTGTTTCATCTATAGGCACGGGATCTTTCAGATGCTTGTAATACATTACCGGAACAATGAAAAGCGTAAAGATCATTGAGAAGATCAACCCAAAGGCCAATACACTTCCTAAAGGTGCCCACATCGGGGATTTACCCAGGATCATTGGAATTACTCCTACGGCAGCAGCGGCAGATGTAAGGAATATAGGGCGCATTCTTCTCTTAGCCGCCGCTATAGCCGCCGCTTTGTGTGAGTACCCATGTTCCCGAATTAGCTCATCTGCATAATCTACCAGGATGATTCCGTTTCTTACCACGATACCAATCAAACTGATGATTCCCATAAAGCCTGTCATTCCTAATGGATTTCCGGTAATGAAAAGTCCGAAGAAGGCTCCGAAAAGACTCAGTAGGAACGTGCAAAGGATAATGAGCGCTTTTCCCAGACTCTTGAACTGGAACAATAGTGTCAGGAAGATCAGGATAAGGCTCACAGAAAGTGAAAGCATCATTCCCGGAGTATTTTCAGCCGTTGATTCCGCATCTCCTCCATATTGGATTGTCGTGCCTGCCGGGAGCGCAAGCGCCTCAATTTTTGGCAGGGCTTCTTTCAGTATTCTTGACGGCTTAGGGCCAAGCTGTGCTTCTGCCAATACACTGGTATACTTGATGCCATTCCTTCTTGAAATTACTCCTGTATGCCATTCCGGCTGCAATGTCGCCACTTCCTTCAACGGGATCTTTCCGCCAAAATACGATTGTATGTGAAGATTCTCCAGGGCATTCATATCTTTCCTGCTTATGGAATCATATCTCAGGAAAATATCGACAGGTTTGTCTCCTTCCCATAATGTCGAAACAGAATATCCTTTCAGCCCGGCTCCAAGTGTTTGGGTAATGGCCTGATTCGTTACACCTAGCCGATTGGCCTTAACATCATCCACATTCAGCTTTACGCCCATATAATCATATTCGCTGCTCAGACGGACATTATTGGTTCCTGGTGTGTTTTCAAGGATATTTTTAATCTCCAGTGCTACGCTTCTCTGATTGGATTCATTATCACTTACCACACGGATATCAATTGGTGAACCTTCCTGAAAGCTGAGCTGCTTCAACTTAATGGAGCCATCAGGTATAAAATTTTTCAGTTTTTCAAGATATTCTTTGACCATTTCATTAGATGCATCATTACTGATTGTCGTAATGAAAACCTGTGCAAAATATTTTTTGGGAGATTCCGGCGCATAGGAAGTATGGAATCGTGGCGAACTCATTCCTACGAAGCTTGTGATATCCACTACGCGATTGTCTTTTTTAAGGATCTTTTCAAGCTCTTTTACTTTAACTTCCGTTTTCTCCAGTGAAGTCCCGTTAGGCATCCAGACTTCCATATTGAATTGATTACGCTCAGTGAGCGGGAAAAACTCCGGATCTACTTTGGTAGCAATAAAGAGGGCACTAACGATAGATAGCACGCCAATAAACATTGTTGTTTTTGGCCATTTGAAAGCTAATCCAATCCCATTATCAAATGCTGTCTGAAGATGATCCAGCATGTTTTTCTTCAGGGGTCTGTCACTTACTTTATGCTTTAATCCTTTCTTAATGAATACATAGCAGGTATATGGTGTAAGAAACAGAGCGACTAGCATTGAGGTGATCAGTGCAATAGCTACAGTAATCGGGAGTGAAAACATAAAATCTTTTGCAATGCCATCCATAAATAAAGCTAATGGAGCAAATGCAAATATAATGGCCATCGTTGCCGTAAAAATCGGAAGTGACAGCTGTTGGGCTGCCTGCCAGGCTGCCGTCCATGGTGTTATCCCTTCATCAAGCTTTTCAATATAATTATCAACTACCACAATGGCATTGTCCACCACCATTCCAAGGACGATGATCAAAGCGGCAAGGGTTACTTGGTGCAGTTCCAGACCCACGATCTGCATGAGCCCAAACGTAATAACGATAGAAATAGGCGCTGCTGCTGAAGCTACACCAGCTACCCGTATAGGAAGCAGTAACATTACAACAAGTACCACAGAACCTATCGCCATGGCGAACTCTACCATGAAATGACTGATACTTTCTCCAACGGCTTCTGGCTGATTCACAATCGTTTTCATATGAATATCCGGCGGGAAATTTTTCTGAATATCCTCAATCTTTTTCTCCACTTCTTTCCCGAAGGCTACGATATTGTTTCCGGGCTGCATGTCAACGGTCAGTACCATTGCCTTTTCATCTCCTATTCTTACCAATGAAGAAGGTTCTTCAAAACGTCTTTCAAGGTCGGCGACATCTTTCAGGCGCACCACATTGCCTGCCGGTGTGGTATAGACGATCTGCTCGGCAATATCAGATATATTCTTGTAACGGCTATTGGTAAAGACTGGAATGATTGCATTGGAACCGGAGGATATTTCTCCATTATATCCGGTGACATTCTGCTGCTGTATGGCACTGACCAATGTGTTGATTCCAAAACCGTACTGCTGTAGTTTCTGGTCATTGATCTTAATGTAAATCTGCTGTTTCTGGCCTCCGGATCGGTTAATCTTGGAAACCGTAGGTATTACCTTCAGACCATCTTCCAGCTTATCAACATATCTTTCGATCTCAGCGTATGTTCTTTCTTTAGAAGATACGGAGATGATCATTGCCGTTACATTGGCAAAATTACTGTTGATAAATGGTCCGACAACTCCGGCAGGAAGCTTTGGACGGAGATTCGCATCCATATCAAGCTGAAGCGTATGCCAGAATTTCTTACGGTCTTTGACATCAGTATTCATTTCCACGGTGAAAAATACCTGTCCTTCTTTCACTTCGGCTTTTACTTTTTTCTTTTTGATCTCTTCAAAGGAGAAGAGATACTGTTCTATCTTTTTTGCCACTTCTTCCTCAACCTGATGCTCATCGGCTCCCGGATAAAATGCATATACAGCAGCAGTCGGAATCTCGATTCGTGGATTTTCGCTTCGAGGCATATTGATAAGAGAATTGATCCCCATTACCATCAACAGGACTACCAGCACGATCACTACCTGCTTGTACTTCATCACAGCTTCCAGAAAATGCACTTTTTTATTCGTCATTTCTTTTATTTCTTTTGAATTAAAATTTAACAGGCTGACCATCTTCCAGGCGTGTCTGCCCAGAAATAATTACCTGATCATCCGGAACCAGCCCACTTTTGATAACTACATCGCTGGCGCCTGCCATATTCTGCATTTCTATTCTCTTTTTAAATGCTATAGTCTTATTTTTAGCAGATTTTACAGTATACACATAGCTCGAACCATTAGGGTCTTTGAGGACTGCCTGAGCAGGAAGAATAATGACATCCTTACTTTTACCGGTATTGATGTTAATATCCGTAATCATCCCCGGCAGTATCTGACCTCCTGGATTGTCTAGACGTATCTTTACCGTATAAGTTCTGGAATTGTCATCCGCCTGAGGATTGATGATGGTAATATTTCCATCAATCGTACGATTAAGACTTGGGATAGAAATCTCAGCAGGAGTTCCTATTTTCAGTGAACTGATCTCATTCTCCGTGATAGATGCAACTGCATACACCTTATCTGTTTTCACAATAGTAAATGCCGGAACTCCAGGTGCTGCTGTAGCACCGGCTTCGGTAAGCTTTTGGGAAACGATCCCTGAAAAAGAAGCATAAAGCCTGGTATCTTTCAAATTTTTCATGGCAATATCTCTATTGGCTTTAGATTGTGCCAGCGCTACCTTTGCAGCGATATAATCTCTTTCCGGTAAACTTTTTTTAAGATACAACTGGTTGAGACGGTTGAAATTGTCCTGGGCCTGATCCATTCCTGCGCCGGCAACAGCCAAGGCATTCTGATAAGTACTGGTTTCTATGGTTGCTAAAGGCTGACCTTTAGATACGCGCTGACCCTCCTGAACATATACTGCGGTAACACGACCGGAAACTCCAAAACCAATGTTCACACTGTTGTCTGCCAGAATATTTCCACTGTAAGAAAATGTTTCAGGCTGGGAAACCATTTCTATTTTTTGCACGGCAACCTTTATAGGCTCAACTTTGACTGTAGGTTGCTCTTTTCCGCCACATGCTGAAAGCAGCAACAGACTTCCTAATAAAAAAAGACTTTTCTTTTTTTTGATTATCATAAAATAAATTTTTACCGTTAAAAGGAATCCAATCAGAAATTGGTTCACCATGCAAATTTGAGGTAAGGAAATACATGATAAAAGGTCTGTTTTTGGCTGATATTGGTCTAAAACGAAACTATAATTTTCCAGAAGATAATAGCTTAATATGAATAGCTATTCCGAGCCTATTAAAACAAACCATGACCTTTGCAATGCAATGATTTTGAATGATACTGAGATCATTTATTTTCTTTTAAAGAATTTTCTTACCGACTATTTGAAAACAGATTGCACAAAAGATGCTCCTTTGAAAATAATGAGCATTCCAAAAAAACAGCTCTTATATAAGTGGAATTCTAAAAATATTTAGATATGATTATTTGTTCAGATTTTGACCAGTTTACACCGAATTTAGACCTTTTTTATTAACATTTTACTGCAGAAATTTGTATTATCAACCAATATGAAAGAAAATTATTGAAGCGCCGGACCATATCTGTAACCGGTGAGCTGATTGGTAAAAAACAAGCCTGGTACTGATTACAAATATTGATTGCTGGAGTGAATGAGATTTCAACATTGAAAACTCAAAATGTATTGAAGCGAAGGTCGGGAAACTAAGCTTATTTATAGTTAACACCGTAATTTTCTTACAACGAGAGGTGTTGATGAGGAATTGATACCTTATGACAACTTCATATTCTGAATCCGTCTTGCCAGATCCAAACTGTACAGAAAATAAGTAATGGAAGATACAAAGGTGAGATTGAAAATAACCATTATTACTTCTGTTTCTGGGTTTTGGCTAAGCTATGGAATTAGTTGGTGGTAAATACTCCCAAAGATCTTACCATAATCGTTGAACACATAAAAAATAGAAATGAAAAACAATGTGCTTTTTAAAACAAAATTCAAAAAAATTATAGATGCTTTCTGGCTTAGGGAAGATATCCTGGAAACAATTCCCAACTGCCAGTGCGAATATCTCGACAACAATTTCAGACTATTGAGTGTATCTTCTGAAACTTTATTTTCAGAAAATGAACTTAAACCTGTTTTTGAATTGTATAAAACGGAATTCTCTATTGTGGAAAGAAATATCTCAGGAGGCAGGTTGCATATCATATCCTGATAATGAATAATCCACCAACAAAAATCTTGAATACTGAAGAAAAAATAAAGGAAATTGCTAAATATGTGCTTTTCGTGGAAGGCAGGTTCTATGCCACAACACAGCAGATCGCACAAAGCGCAGGTATGGACAGAACGGCAATACATTATTATTTCCGTACAAAAGTCAACCTTGTTAACATCATCATTGGTGAAGTGATCAATGAATTTCCAGCTCCCGCTTGGAATGATATTAAGGAGCTCTCACTGAAGGAGAAACTGAAAAGATATATTGATTTCAATACTGAAAAAAGCAAAAAATATCCTTACCTGGATGTTTATATTATCACCCAGAATGAGTGTTCAGGATTCGGGGAGAAATTATTTTTCCCGTTGACGGAAATGATACCTGAGATCTCAGCTTGTATCCGTGAAGAAAGGACAAGCTACAACAATCCCTTATTGTTTCTAGTCGATCTTGTTTCCATGGTTTCAGGTTTTCATATCTCTGCCGATTTCTTTAGGAAAAGATCAGATATTGTATTATCGTCATCTTTCTACCATCAAAGAGCTGAAAGTATTATAAATTTATTTTTAAAATAAATATCAAATTTGAAAATCAGCCGTATGATGAATTTTCGAATATATAGCATGATCCAGCGGCTTATTTATTAACTTTACTAACGTTCATATTAAAAGCTATGACTCATAAAGATATTGTTTTTCATAATCTACACGATCTGTTTAAAATGATCGACAAAAACGGTGATAATCAAAAAAACAACAATGATTTTTTCATCATCCGGGAATCTCATGACCTGGACGAAAATTCTTACAAATATCCTTTCAGAACAGACAATGGCGTAATTATGCTGGTTACAGAAGGGGAAGGTAAAATACAGATTAATCTTGAAGAAATAAGCGTTAAAAAAGATGATATTGTTATTTTTACCCCAAATTCAATTATTTATCCAGCCCACAAGGATTCTTACATCAAGGCAAGGGGGATTGTCTTCAACGATTCTTTTGTTCAAAAAAATATCCGCCACATGCATTACATCAATGAGATCATCTTCTTTTCCGAAAGAAATACTCCGATTTTACATCCCGGCCTTAATGAAAGGGAAACCATAAGGTTCCTGCTTGATAAGATCAGTCTGGCTGATGAGCAGGAAAATTATTATTCGAAAGACATCATTAATCATTATTTTAATGCGCTGCTCCTTGAGCTGATGGTATTATACCGCTACAATGACACCAGGACCATTGATTCTAAAACATCAAGAAAGAAGGATCTTATCAATCAGTTTCTTATTCTGCTTTCCGAGCATTCAAAAAAAGAGAGAGCTGTTGAGTTTTATGCTGAGAAGCTATTTGTAAGCCCAAGCTATCTGACACGAATCGTAAAAGAAGCCTCTGGTGAATCTACCCGTACAGTTATTACCAATTCTGTCATTATTGATGCTCGTGATCTGCTATTGAATTCTAATCTTTCCATTACACAGATTGCAGAAGAGCTTAATTTCAGTGATCAGTCTTTTTTTGGTAAATTCTTTAAAAAGAAAATGAAAATGTCTCCTAAAATGTTCAGGTCAAAAATGAAGTGAGAACCGAATATAAAAATACAGAAGACAACCTATTTACAAGAACAAAGTTTAGTAGAGAGAAAATTAAAAGAAGTAGGACTAACTATTTCTTAAGCTGGAAAGTTATTTGTAGGAAGGATCTTGACGCTTGATGATTACAATGAATTTTACCGGGATAACCGCTAAAGAAAACATTATTTAAAATTGATTCTAATAAAACCATAGAGTGCTTTGAAGTGTTTACCTTGTAGCTATACAACGCACTAAATCGTCTTTTCTTGGATGGATAATTTAAATAATAACTTTTTGGATTTTTTTAAACCTCCGAATTGAAATTAATTTTAACCTTACAGCATCTATAACTCGCTCATCCATTTTATAGCATTTATGCCCGGCATAAATAAATACATGCCCCCTTTTAATGTATTGAATGTCGGCATTCCAATAAAGCGTTTTGGTAAAGGATCGCTGGGCATTGTAAAAGTCCCTTTACCTTCATTCAAGCCAATAATAGGATCTTTCTCATTTTTGAGGCTCATAAAGTTACCGTTATTAACCCATTCTCTTTGTAAAAATTCGAGTGTTTCCATTGCTTTTGCGCTGAATGCTATAAAATAAAGTCCTCGCTCTTTACCATCATCTTTAGTGCTCCCATTAGACAGTGCAGGCCCATAACCGACGCCTTTGCGTATAATGCGGTGCAGGTTTACATCCGACATTACCGCCATTTTACTGTTACGTGGATTCATACGGCGCATGTGGCTTGAGTAAGGTACTAACTTACCACTTTGATCATTGCTGAAATCAAAATCATTATTTTTTGTAGCATCTGCCCCTAATGCGGCATTGTCTTTAAATGGACAGATATTTAATGGGGCACCACTCCGCCATCTGCCTATCATTTTAGCGGCTAACAATTCCTGCTCGTCTTTTGATTTTGCCTGTTCGCTGAGGTATTTATTGAATGCAGCGACATGACTGTGATATTTTCTAAAAATGACAAAGGTACCATTCCTGGCAAATTCAGGTGGGTGTGGCATAGGATAATGATTACCAGCTTCGTTGGTGTATCCTAATATAAATTCACCTGCCTTTATGGGCCGTTCTTTTGAATTTAACTGTTCTGCACCACTGCCTTCAATTTCCGGGTTACTGATACCATCACGAAAACCAAAATGGTTAAAATTGCCTTCTATAGGGGTATCAAAATCTGCCTGAAAACACAATCTAACACCTTGGTGCTTTTCCAATATTTGAAGGGCAAGTGCTTTTTTGGAGTTCAGATCATCTCTATTTTTTGCAACGATGGAAACGGCAATATGGTTATTGGTTGCTTTAAAAACAGAATCCCATTTTTCGGGGGCATTCTCATTAATATCCATTAGTTTTGCGCTATAGGCTGCCATTCCTTTTTTTAAGGCTTCCGGAAAGCTTTCAATAGTAAACTGCAGAAGTCCAAGCTTCTTTAATCCCTCATAGGTAAAAGCAATGGCAAGCCATGCGTCATCATTATCCCACCAATTTTTTGCATTGGTAACATAAGGTATTATTTCTTTCAAAAATGCTTTGGCGGAAGCAGTATCCAGAATTTCCAAAAAAACATTTACCCCGTGATAAGGCAGAGGTCTCTCACGCAATATAATGGCTTGAATATCTTGCAGGTCTATTTTTTCGACAGTGCGTTTAAATAAATTTTTTAAGAACATAAGACTATTAAAATTTGAAATGTTAACCAAAAAGTTCTTTCAGCGTTCGGGGTTCTTTCCGTTCCTTCCCGTTAAGCCGATGCCTTGTTTCTGACGAAATTTGATAGGCCTTCAATCTTGCCATTTGAAGGTCACCCATTGGGCGGTTGGCTTCCAAACAGCGAAAGGGAGTGAAGGAAAGATGTTCCATTATTTCAAAATTTCCGTCATCATCAACTTCCTGTCGGGGAATATACAATTCTGCCACCGTTTGAAAGGGGGACAATTCCTGGGACCATTCCACAATAAGGTCATTTATAGGCATTTTTGTAAGATCTTTGCAAAGTTGTACCTGAAATTTAAATTTAAAGTCCTGCTTACGAATCATTTCTAAAATAGATTTTCGATAGGCCTCGTCGTCCTTATTAACATCTACATCGATCTGATTTACCTTCTTTACCGACTCCTCACAGGGACTTACTCTCAGCTTTGCTATATATTTGCCATGTCGTACCGCTCCCATGCTATAAAAATTGTACAACAATGTATTTTGGGGCTTAATGTCCTGGAAAGACAGTAATGCCTTCAATTCCTTGAGTGTGTTTCTGCTTGGAAATGCTTTGCCCATTTCGGTTGTCCACAGATAAGCCAATTCAATTTTTCCCCAAGCACCTTTGCCAAAGTATTCGTGTAATCTGTGAAACAGTTTGTCTATAAACATATAGTCGTGGGAAGAGTTGCAAAAGAAGATGGGATGATTAATGAGGTTAAAGTCCACATTGGTTGAATCCTCTTCACCGGGTGCTAATTTTTTACCGGGTATATCCAAAACTTTTATAGCCAAGCCTTGTGCATTACCACTAAACCTATCCATTGAAGCACGGGCTGCACCATTTGAAAATCGAACAACAGCTTCGTGTTTGCCAGGATTGGCATAAATTCCCTGTGTCAATTCGTCTGGCAGATTATCAAGAATAGTAAACTCTGCTTTCAGCGCTGCATATCCTTTTGTGTGGGCATCTCTTGTATGATAGCTGGTATTGCTTACCGAAGGAGACCTTTCTACAAACGCCTTCACATCCGCATTAATGGCCGCTGTATGCTGCTCAAAATCTTTTGGCAGCTCTTCGGCCTCTTCCGAAAACAAAATATATTCTGATTTCATTGCATTTTTTTTGAAACTTATAATTCCAACAGTTTATTCAGGCCGTTACCAATTTTTTCTAATCTTGTAATATCGGCAACGGTAAGGTTGGGGTGGCTTACAAACCAGCCAGAAGCCGTAATTTGTTTGCTGAGTATAAATTCTTTTACTGTGGGCGATTTTATGCCAGGCCATCCTTCAATATTTCCAAATAGCAAATCCATCATCTCCGGTATTTTGGTGGCAAAGTCATTGATGTAGGTATCCCAATCGCCATCATAGCAGGTGCAGAAAAGCAGCTTGGTGTCGTTTTCCAAAAAAACAAAACGCATATCGTGCAGTGTACCCACTTCTTTTGCACCGGCAAGATTGCCTTTCAATGTTTCAAAAATAATTCTAAGGTTCCTTGCTCCTTCTGGTTTTAAGTCTGTGATAATCGTAAGTTCCGAAAGGTTGCCACTGCGCAGACCCGCATCGGCATCGGTAATTACATCGTGCATTTTTCCTGAAGGTTTGCCAAGGGTGGCTAAATACAATTTTAGCTTTAATGCTGCATCTTGTGAAAGTTGTTTAATATTCATGATACTTTGATTTAGAAATTAAATGAATTGAATTAAAATAAATAATTTGTGTTTACTGCTTTACCCAATACATGGTTTTTGAAAAAATACCTTTATGTGCTACAATTTTCAGCTTTTTCCCCTCCAGGTAAATTTCACAGTTTCCTTTCTGCCCTGTCTCATGATTTTCTACATTGCCTTTCCATTCATTTTTTTCAAGGTGTACATTATAGAGTGCGGGACGGCCTTTAGGATCCACACCGGAGAATTTTCCTTTATTATTGGAAATGGTGATAACAATGCCATCTTCAGTTTTCCATTTTCCTGTAAAATCATCTTTTGCAGTTTGGGCAAAAGCAAGGGCAGCAAAAAACATGGAGAATACTAATACAATAAGTTTTTTCATTTTCTCATTTTAATTGATAATGCAAAGATGAATCTTTATTTCCTATGTCTTTTTTAGATATCTAAAAAAAACACTTTTACCTGAAAATTATTTTTTATTTTTATAATTCTTAATCGTGTCCATCGTTCCGCAGAACTCTACATTGTTCCAATCAGGATCATAGAAATAAACAGCAGTATTACCACCTGTTTCACCATCTCCCATGGGTGGTTTATCATTATGAGTGACAGTTCCGTAATTAGGTATATATCCTTTTGTCCTTCCTTGTTTCTCAAAATTTGACACATCTTCAAAGCGGTTTCCACTTACTTCAAATGCAAAATGAAAAAAGCTCATTCCCGAAGGAATTGTAATTTCCCCTTGCTCGTTCCGTTCCTCAATGAGTACCAAACATTCTTCATGTTCATCAGCACTCATATAACAACATCGGATGGTATATCCTTTTTTGAATGGATGCGGTTCTGTTTCGGTTATCCGGCTTGTGCTTAATCCCACAAGATCGCTGTACCATTTCCGGCTATCATCGATACTTTGCACATATATTGAAAGCTGGTCTAAATGTGAAATCAATGACGGTTTAAACACTCCATAATCGGCGGTTTTATTGGAAAACCGTTTGCCGGTAATAGTGCCCGGTAACAGCACTAATTCTCTTGCCCATTTTTTACGTAGCAGAAACGCAATCTTTTGCTTAAATGGCGAAATAACATTTGGCGGTATGTATGCATTTTGTCTCATCTTCTTTACATTTAAGGTTTCCATAAAATTTCTATCCAATGCTTGTCAGGATCCTGAAAACAGAACGCTTGCCAATCGGGCTGCATTTGTGCTGATTTCAACATTCTGCCTTGTCGCAACGGAATGCTCATGGCTTCGGCCCGTTGCTGTATTTTTTCAAAGCCGTTTTTATCACGCACCACCATTGAATAGTGCAACATAGAGTGATTATCCATTTTTAGTTTGTGGTGCTTAACCATGCAAATATCGTGGTGGTAAAAACCGAAACTGAAAAAGTGCATTTCCTGTTTTGATATTTTCATTGCAGCACTGCTGTCAGGATGATTAAGTGCTGAAAACTGCAGGTCGAATAACCGAATGTAGAAATCTTTTGAACGTTTCAAATCTTCTACATAAAAAACGTGGTGTTGTAATTTAGAAATCATAAGAAATTATTTTGTTGAGTTGCGTACCTAAATCAATTTTCCCGTCGGCTGAATAAATCTTTGTTTTTACGATGTCATTGTCTTGCAGATAATCAGCTTTCTTTTTACGAAGTGCATTTACTTTTTTCTCATTACTCAGCAACCACGTCGCAACACCCTGCAGAAACTTGCCTGGTGCCTTTATCACAACTCCGCCCGGTGTGCCTGTCAAAAGCACGTCGCCTGCAGACAAGTCCTGAAATTCTGAAATCTCAGTAAGTGTTTCGGCAGGTTTGAAAATAAGTTGTGCAGTATTGGCTTCCTGCCGAAGCTGGTCGTTTACCCAAAGCTGAATGGTAAGATTGTTCAGGTAATTGAAATCGTCTTTGTCCAGCAGATAAAAAACAGGTCCTAAAGGCAATAAGGTTCGGCAACTTTTACCTTTATACCACTGTGCATAATCGTCTTTATATTGAAGGTCTCTTGCTGAAAAATCGTTAGCCAGCACAAGGCCCGCAATGTACTCATGTAAGTTGGCTTCGGTGATTTTTACAGGCTGAGTAATGCCTTTTCTGATGATTAAACCTAACTCCACTTCATAATCCAAACATTGGCAGTCTTTGGGCCGGATCACAGGGCTGAAAGCACCGGTAATGGAACTTGAATCTTTTGTAAATAGTACATTTCCGCTGGATTTGTCACTCAAACCTGATTCTTTGCGGTGCGAAGCATAATTTACGCCTTGGCAAAGGACTCGTAAAGGACTCGAAACCGGTGCAAGGATTTCTACTTGTTGAAAATCAAACGTTTCCTTTTCCAAATTTTCGTCAATCAGATAAGTATTTGGCGCCGTTATGATTGCCACCAAATTAGGAGGTTGGAGAGCAAGTTGCGAAATTTTTTCGCCAGATAGAATACCCCACATAGTGTTGCCATTTTTTTTGTATTTTACGATTGATATTCCCATAATAATTTACTTTAATTGATATTTAATAGTATAATTTCCTAAGGCTTCCTTTACCTTTTCGGCAATAATATCAGGATCTTTCCCCGTTGTGATAATGTGTGCCACCATACCCCATTGAGGAGTCTGGTCTACGTTGATTTCAAAGTGTTCGATTTCGTTGATAGATATCAATTCGTTACTGAACACCCTTTTTATTTCAATTTGTGTAAGCCCGGGCTTGAAAATTTTACCTACTGCGGTAAGCGGAATGGCTTCTACAATAAAAATTTCTTTTGGTATTGCTGCTTTTTCGGTAATGTTTTCCTGTACAAAAGTTTTCAGTTCTTCTGCTAAAACTTGCTGATTGGGTTTGAGTTGCACAAAGGCAACAGGCATTTCGCCAACCCGCTTATCGGGACTGCCGATAGCAGCTACCATCGCAACAGCCGGATGTTGTGACAATGGTTCTTCAATGGCTTTTGGGTCAATGTTGTGTCCGCCACGAATGATTAGCTCTTTTTTACGGCCTGTTATCCAAAAATAGCCATCTGTGTCTTGTTTGCCTGTATCACCTGTGTTATACCACACCTCTTTTCCGTCATTTACCCATATATTTTCGTTGTGTTGAGCTTCTTTGTAACCGGGGAAAATGTTGATGCCTTTGCAAACAATGATCCCGATTTCTCCTGTTTCGGCATCACGGATATATTGCCCTGTTTTTTCCTCCAAAACCACAATTTTCATTTGGTGATGTGGCAACGCCAGACCAATGGACCCTACTTTGCGCTTGCCAAAAGCAGGATTGGCAGAATTAACGCAGGCACCTTCTGTGAACCCGTAGCCTTCTATGATCTTTACACCGGTGCTTGCTTCAAAATCGTTGAACAATTTAACCGGCAAAGGAGCCGCACCGCACAAAGCATACTCCAGACTGCGAATATTTTCCTTCTGCATTGGTGTCTCCAGTATCATCTGCAAGACGGTAGGCACGGAACTGAAAAAGGAAATTTTGTAATGCTCTACAATTTTCCAAAAGTTTCTGATAACGCCTTCGCCCCGATAGCCTGACGGTGTTGCCATCAAAATACAGCCACCACTTAAAAGCGGTGCGATACCCGTAACAATAACGCCATTAACGTGAAACCAGGGCAAACCACAAAGAAGTGTTTTGTAGCCGGTTAAATCGGCCCAATTCATAAGCGACCATGCATTGGCAATCTCGTTGCGGTGGGTATGCTGTGCTATTTTCGGTTTACCTGTTGTGCCACCTGTATGAAAGTAAGAAGCAATATTATCGGGCGAAATAGTACGCTGAAAAGAAAGATGATCTTCCGGATATTGGCTTACCGTTTTGTGAAAATCCAAAAGCCGTATGTTGTGTGATGTTTTGGGCTTTTTGACTGTGAGCTGTACAACTATTTTTGGAATGAAATCAAGGTATTGGGCAAGGTTTACGGTGATAACTGTCTGCAAAGTGGGAATATCGGCAAAAATACCCGATACTTTTCCCCAAATATCGGTTTTAGGGAATGGTGACAGCGTAACCAAAACTTTTGTGCCTGCTGCATTCATAATCTCCGCCATTTGCGAGGGTTGCAACAACGGATTTATAGCGTTCACAATGCCTACGGTTTCTGCACCGAAAAGTGTAAAAACGGTTTCGGGAGAATTAGGTAAAATGTAGGAAACAACATCGGTATCTCTAATGCCTAAATCATGTAACATATTGGCTGTGGCATTAATTTTTTTGAATAACTCTTTGTATGTCCACTCTGCCGAATGTTTGAACTTAGTGCCTTGCAGGAAAAATTTTAATGCGACGCGATTTGGATATTTCGTGGCACTTCGGGCAACCGCTTCATAAGTGCTGTCTGGCAAATCAGGCAATGGCTTCTGCTCAAATTCCTGAACATCTTTTCTGTTTGCTATATTCATATTTTATTAATCTGTTTAATTACTGATAAGCTGACTAATGCAACCAATAAAACCGTGGACAAAACCGCTAATATATAGTTCTGCCAGGTTTCTTTTATTTTGATTAATGTATAAAAGATACCTATCATAATAAGCAACAAACCAATAGCCGACCACAAGGCATATTGCGTAAATAAACCTGCTGTAAACGTGGCCTGCAAAACAGCAACTACATACATAGATGTCGTGCTGTAACCTGCCTTTTGAAAAGTGAACTTTGATTTGCCCACCAACTTGCTGATAATTGCCAAACCAAAAATGAAAGCAATGCTGTATATGATTGAAGTTATCATACCTTTTTTATTGGTGTTGATTATATATTTTTCGTTTTTAGTTGAAATTCCCTGCACAGTTTTTCAGCATTGTCACCTGATGAGAACACATACAGATCGGGGCGGACAATGAAATAATATGCTTTTCTTTCTGCCCATTTCCGTAACTCTTCAGTATAAGGTTCGTTGTCAAATACTATATATTTCAATTTTATTTTTTCGCAAAGGCCAGCAATATGTGGCTCTCTGCTTTTACCGATTGCTACCAATGTCCATTCATTCGCTAAAAGTATATCGGAATAACTGTTTTGGTTAATTTTTACTTGCGGAAACAGATAACGCTTCGCCTTTCCTGTGCCCCAGAAACCCTTTCCCAGCGGATTTTTTGGCAGATGAAAATTTAGCAGCCACCCATTGATCAATGGAATCTTTGACAGCACTTTCAACACCATCCAAAGCCGTGTAGTAAAAATCCAGCCTACCAAAATTGCCAATCGGATATGAAACTTTACATGCGGATGCCTTTCGGTCTGATAATTTTTGAGGATAATATCAGACCACTGCTTTTGAAGAACAGCATCTAATTTCCAGGTGAGGTTGATTACATCCCTGAAACCTGCTGCCATTCCTTGCCCGGTATAAGGTGGTGTGGTATGTGCAGCATCGCCTGCCAAAATGATATTTCCGCGCTGCCACTCGTTTGCTACAACACTTTTCACAGAATATAATACGCCATGCTGAATTTGCAAATTGTTGGTTTCTACACCTATTTCATTCAAAAGTTGTTTGATTTTTTCTGGTTTTTGAATTTCTTCTTTGCTCAGACCATTTGTATAATTTAATTCCCAACGTTTGTGATTGCCTACACCATTCATCCTTACCCAAGGTTTCCTATGACTGCATATTTTTTGAACAGTGTTATATTGATCCAGCGTAGAATCCAATTCCAATGCATCTATTTTCAAAATGTCTTTATCAAATCTTAAATTTTCCAGGCCAATGCCTAATTTGTTTCGGGTGAAACTGTTGGCACCATCGCAGGCGATCATGTATTTTGCATCTGCAAGTCTTTCGGTATTTGAAAAAACGGTTATCTCTTCATTGCTTTGTTCAAAATCAGTAATGTCCTCATAAATAAGATTTACATTGGGAAATCGTTTGCAACCATTCCTTAAAATAGTTTCCAGTTCGGGTTGCAGAAATAAAAAATGATCAGAAGAAAAGCCTCCCGGGAAAACACTTTTAGCGCGAAACAGTACATTGAATTTTTCATCAACAAGCTCTAATCCGTTTGCAGGTTTCAATTTTGGCAGCAATTCATCCAGTAAACCAACAGACTGTACTATGCGTACAATTTCTTCATCCATATGAATAGCTCTCGGAAAACTAAACGCTTTTTCAAACCTGTCAACACCTAAAACCCGGTATCCACGCGAACCTAATGTGTTGCAGGTAAGCAACCCAACGGGACCTAACCCGCATACTATAATATCATATGCTTTGTGATTGTCTATTTTATTTTCTTGCATTACCTTGCTTTTTATACAGCAAAGTTCAGCAACATTTTTGGGCGAACTTTTTCGATATCTAAAAAAATGACGAAGTCTTAAAAAAACTATTTTGACTTTTCGCCCCTGATTACGCTTAATGTGGATTGGGTAATACCCAGATAGGATGCAATATGCCCAAGTGATGAACGGAGAAGAATATTGGGATGCCTTTTAATTAATAGTTGGTAACGCTCTTGCGCAGATTGAAACTGGATAGAATAAAGCTGTTCTGCAAGCCGTTTAATGGTACCAACCAGAACATATCTGGAAAACCGTTGCAGTGCAGTGTCTGTATCCATAATTTTTTCGACTTTCATAAAGTCTGCCGTTCTGATGATACCATTTTCCAACATTTCAAGATAATATGGATATGGTTGATTTAGAAATATGTTTTCAATAGGAGCATAAAATTTAGTTTCATCAAAGAAATCGTGGGTAATATCCTTACCGTCTTTAAGGTAATATAAACGCATCATGCCTTTTTCAACGTAAAATATTTTTTTTGATTGTTTACCTTCACTTAATAGCTGATACCCTTTTGGTAATTCTATATATTCAAAGACCTCATCAACAATATGTGCTTTTTCGGTTGACAAGCCTGCCATTCTTTGTAAGTATTCCAGTAATTCCATAATAAAAATTTTATTTATAAAAACCAAAGATTTTCTCCTATTAAAATCAGCTAATTTATCATGCTGAAAGTAGGGATAAATTTTAGTAACCATTTCAGGATAGTTGATTGTAACGGGCAAATTCTGCTGTTTGGTTCTTTCCAATATATACGGCTGAACTTGATACCTAGTTTAATTAAATTCATATCCTTTAATCCAGGTTGTTTACCTTCACAAAGTTTTTGAAAGTATTTTCTTCTATCATCCTCAATTGGATAGCAATGTTTTACATAAAAGGAATATTCTTTTAGTGAATTTTCTTTAGGATAGACACTTTCACTATTTAGCCATTTCTGTATATGGATTCGCGCCTGAGCAGAATTCCTATCAATGATTTCAAAAAGTTTGGAGTTTGATTTTGTTTCGTAGATATTCGTTTTCCACTCCCAAATACATTCTCCAGCAGAAGGTATACCTGATGTTACGGAGGCCCCAGCGCCCAATAGGAATGTGAAGGCATCGTTTTTGCTAATTTCTACTGATCTTAAAAATTGATCAAACTCAAGCGTTAAGTTGTCCATTTAATTTTTTTTGTACTGTTGTATTTATACTATTATGAGTCTCCATTTACAAATTGCTCTCAAGTTAGAGAGGACCATCCGCCTACAGGAGTAAAAGGTTGGAAAGGTCTAAAGGGAATAAAAGGAGTAAAGGGAGTATAAGGTCTGTATGGTGGAGAAGTATTTGAAATAGGTGTATCAGGATTCCAAAATAATGTTTTACCAGTGTAATCTCTGATGTTATTACCATAAAGATGTCCGCACCAATTTTTCTTATTTACATTCCATACGCTTGAATCACTGGCTACAAATGCAACCCAGTTCATAGCTGTATCAAATATGTTTTTTTTATCCTCACTCAACCATCCAACTAGGTCAGTGTCCTTATTAAACAATGGTGTCATTATGTAAAGTTGTTATTAGTGCTGAAAAAATAGTAAAGTGTTTCAATTTATGCAATAAATAATTCAAATTTAATTATATAACAAACAAAAAAATAAAAGGAAACCGTAATTTTATATTTTCTTCGAACTTCAAGAGATCAGAAATACGTTTCAGTTTAAAAAAGATAAAGTTAAATTAGGACCATCAGATGAGGGTTCTCCAATAGCTGAAAAATAAATTGATATAATTTCGATTTTGCCAGATATTTGGATTGAGGAAGGTAAAGACTATAAATTGAAAATGATTAGTAAAAATGAAAAAAAGGTACTTATCAACCTTTATATTATTAAATTAACTATTTTTCCAGAAATAGTGGTTTAAAATATTCTGTAAATTAGCTATTATAAAACCATGTTTATGAAATATGATATTCCAGGAGGCCAAGCTGAAACATTACCCAATAAGTTGGGGCTGATAAAACCTGAAGAAATAGCCATTTCAGAATTTGAAGGATTTTTGGAAGCCGAAATTTTGCTTACAGAAAGCCTTACAGCTAAAACTAAATTTAATACCAAATATATTTTAAAAATACATAAGTTAGCATTGGCTCACTTATATACTTTTGCGGGAAAATATCGCAATGTAAACCTTTCAAAAGGAGGTTTTATGTTCTCATCCGCATTACATCTTCCGCAATCAATGAAAGAATTTGAAGATGAAATACTTTTGCATTTACCCATCACATATTCAGAAGAAAAAAAATTACTCAAGAGTAATCCTTAACTCATAAAACTGATTTAAATTGTTATCTCCAGTAAGGTTTATTAAATTGGCAATATTAAGACTTAACTGATAAAAGGCAGGCTGAATTTCATTTAGTTAGATTAAATTTGAGAAAGAAAAGAACCCCATCACCAAGGAAGAAGTGATGTACGACAGTTCAGTGTACACACCCTACATAAACAAAACCATTGATTTTTACTGATCCTATTGAATATTAAAATGATAAGAATTGATACGTATTAACTACGTATCACTCTTTAATTACAGTTTTTCAATCACTGTAACACTTTAATTTTAAACATCTTACATGTTTAATCAATTTTACGTATCTATTTATTTTCTCTAATTCTCTTTCCATTGTTTCTTTGCATTTATTATTTAACCGAAGAAAATGAAAAAATTATTATTACCTATGACTACTGTTCTCTTCAGCACTATAGTATACGGACAAGTGGGAATAAATACTCCCAAGCCTCAAGGAAGCCTTCATGTTGATGGAGCAAAGAACAATCCTACAACAGGAGCACCCAATTTAGCACAGCAACAGGATGACTTTACAGTAATGCCTTCAGGAAATGTTGGAATTGGAACTACGGCTCCCAGAGAAAAGCTTGATGTAGGAGGAAATAGCATATTTTCAGCCACAGATTCTCCAGTAAAGGTGACTTTAGAAAATACGGGGGGATCGAACTTAAGTAATGGTGCTGAGTTAGGTAGAATTGTCTTTAATGGCAAAATAGCAGGAGCTAATCGTCCTCTAGCAGGAATTAAAGCAAATTACTGGGGAAATGGCTTTTCAAATTTATCTTCATTAACTCTGTCAACCAGTGATAGGCCAGCCGTTTTGATTAATGAATCTGGAGATGTTGGAATAGGGAGAGTAGATACAAATTTTGCAATCTCTCCTACACAGAAGCTTGATGTAGATGGAAATGTAAGATTTAGAAACGTTCCCAATTCCAATTCCATTACTTCTACAGAAAGGATTATGCTGTTGGAAGCTGATGGTACAGCAAAAAAAGTGCCTATAGAAACTATCCAGCAATCACTTTCCAAAATGTACTATAAATATTATGTATTTACCAAAAATAATGGAGATGACTGGATTTCAAACTTTGATACAAAAATCCCAGAGAATAAATATACAGCATTAATTACAGGTTTCGATACAAATTTAATCGGTCCTGGTGCGGGATTCAAGAATAACGATGGTTCAACTTTTGACTTCCAAATTGCTAATATAATTGCATTTACTGAGGGAGGGACATGGAGGTTGAAAATAGATGTTCCCAATGCTAAAAATAACACCACATCAATGGCATGGGGAATTAAATTGCTGATTATTTCAAACGAACAGATAACCAATTTGGAGCAATCAACATTTGATTTAGGAAGTCAGAATACTAGCTCTGCTCTAGTTTCTCCTGTTCCCTAACTAAATGAGCTGGAGAAAATGGAGTGATTTTATAATAAATAATTATGGTGATGATATACTTTAATTTACCAATTTTAATTCTTGCATTGCTTTAAGCAAAAAACAGGCAAAGGTTTAATCCAAAAAAAGCACTACTTTCATAAATGTCAATTGGTGGTACATTAAAGTATATTATTATCTAAAAAAAATACTTAATATTTACGTACTATATAAGTATACCTTTCTTTTTAGCCATAAATAGAGGTCTTGATTGGTCTCCAGATTAAGTTTCTTCCGTAACATATACTTTCTGCTTTGTACTGTTCGGTATGATCTAAAGGTATATGCTGCTATTTCCTTAGATGAAAAGTTAAGGTAAACATATGCCAAAAGTTTTAGTTCGTTGGTGGTAAGACTACCATTAATCTCTAGTAATTTTATGCTGAAATTCGGATGTAATGATTGGAAATTTTCAAAAAAAACAGGGCTATTTTCTTTTGCGGCTTCTATAACTTCATTTAAAGATATTCTTAACTTTTGTTCCAATTCATTAGTATAAACTATCTTTTTAGCTATCTCGAGTTCTTTGATGTTTAACTTCAAGTCATTTTGTTTCTTTGATTTTCGAAAAATATAAATAACTATTAATGATAAAATAATTACCACAATAATAACTATTAATCCTACTTCATAATTAATTTTTCTATTTTCATTTTCGTAAATTTCTCTTTCTCTCTCCAAAATTTCATTGACAATGAAATTGCGATCACGATCCATATTTACATTGATGCTGTCTTCAAACCTTAGTCCTAAAATTGAATATTCCTTAGCTTTTTCGATGTCATTGCATTTAAAATAGAAATCCTCTAATTTTTTATATAATATTCCATGCGAACGCAAATTATGGAGACTTGATTTATTCAATGCTTCCTGATAGTATTGAATAGCTTTATCATTCTTTTTTCTGTACATGTAAAGATCCCCCATTCCGATTAAAGCTTCAATTTCGTACGGATGTTCTTTATTTTTTAGAATTGATAATGACTTTTTAAGATAATACTCAGCTGAATCAAAACTTTTTTTTAAAAGATAATAGTTTCCTAGTGAGCTATAAGAGCTTCCCACTTCTCTATATGCAATATGCAGAGGAATTGTTCTTAATATCTTTTTTTCTTTTAGCAAATAGGAATATACAGAATCCGGAAAATTCTGTATAGTATACAAATTCGCCATCGTATTATAGGTGGTACTTTGAGTTAAAAGGTCATTGTAATTTTTGGTATTAATCTTTTCAATTTCGCGAACAGCCTTATAATAGTTTTGAGCTGCCACTGTATAAAGTCCAAGATCTGTTAAATTATCTCCTATTAATCCATAATTACGGGAACTTTGCGTGAAATCACTTTTTAGATACGAAGTATATGATTGTGATTTCTTAATGTATATATTACTTTTAAGGTATTTTCCAGCAAATGATAAACAGGAGGCAATATAAAAGTTACCATAGCATAACCCTCTTTGATAATTATTTTTTTTTGATTCAGGTATTATTTTTTTCTCTACAATTAAAATAAGTTCTCTATCCTTTCCATTCATGTATAAATCATCAGCAATAACAATTAGAGAATCAATTTTACCAATCACTCTTTTGTCAATTTTTTGTCCCTTAGCATAGAAACAAATAACTAATAGCAACAACAAAGTTATCTGTTTAAAAAATGGAAAAAAATTTGATGAATGTTGTTTTTGAGAATAAGAAGAATACTGAAATTCTTTTGATTTTGTCATATTGTTTTGTGTTATGATGCGACTATCATATTGCACTTTGATTACAGGAGAAATTATTCCTGATCCTGCTAAAACTGCTGTTTGCTTACAAATAAAGAATTCACCATTCCTTTTTTAAAATATAAGCCAAATAATAAATATCACATACTATTATAAGTAGTTTTTTTAAAGCCTGATGAAATGATATTCTATAAATTATTTGTTTATGTATATAGAGATTACCTATAAAAAAGGATTTTACACAAAAAACGTACAGTGATATTATCACTCAGCAAAGTGTTCAGCTAAAAACGATAATAGCCCGATCTCATTGGCAGAAGTTTTTAATACATATATATTTGTAAGTAGAATTAAAAATCTGTTCTAGATTACAATTTATTGTATAGTTTCTTCCATTTTGTAATCGTATTCCGGCTTAATTTAAAATGGGATGCTACATTGGTATTATTAAGCTTATTAATTTTCTGATATTGTAAAATTTCCAGAATAGCAGGTTCATCATAAGAGCGCAGCTTTTGATTATAGCAATCCTGTTCATTACTAAAAAGCAAATTGTTTAGCCTAATGACATCCAATACTGATAAAACATTATTTTTGAGTAATGTTTTACATTTTACCTTTTTATCCGGATATTTTTGTTCAATAAGATCTTCATAAATCCTACCATAATTGGGATATTGTTTCATTTTTGAAATTTTTCTATCCATTTGTATAATGTTGTTTTAGGAATTCTATATTCCTCAATGACTTGTGATTTTGTCTTTTTGCCTGATGTAATTTGCTCCAAAATAAAATCAATCACTTCCTTCGAATAAATTGCTTTTCTAAAAACGGGCAGATCTGTCTTATCCTGTTTAACATTCGGTCCCTTAGGCGGGGAATACAAAATCAGATGCTGTGAGTAGATACGGAACAAATCGTATTCCGTTAACTTAGAAAACCTTAATAACGTATCACAATCAATATTTGCAGACTTATATATTTGCTGTAAATCAACGTCCATAATATTCAAAAAATTACAAACCCGGGATATTTCTATTCCGTTTTCTTTAATTTTTTGTTCTATCATCTGTCCAATGTGGATATTTTTAAAATTCATAAACATATTATAAAAGTATGTACGTCATAAAGATTGTAAATCAAGATGCTGTTTTGTACTGGTGACTTCCGACCGATTACATTTAGTTTTTGAGTAGGAGAAACAATACTAACTAAGGTCATTCAATATCTTTTTCATACACTAAGATTTTTTGTGGGTTAGAGAAGTTACATTCCAGCAACTTGAGAATCTATCAAATCTTCGCTCTATCAGAAACTTCAGTAATTTATGGGAAGGAAAATGACAGAAAATCTAAATAGAGCAAAGCATTGGTTGTGTTTTTAGAATCTTTTAATTGTAACTTTTCTGATGTTAATAGATTTGGTTTTTATTTTAGATTTAAAATCATAAAGAAAAAATGGATTAATATCAATACTGCTTATCTTAATTTGAGCTTAGACAGGTCTTTGCAATACAATTATTTATACGATAGACATTCTAGAAAACAAATTTATTCGATTAGTACCAAAAAATCTTTACTGCATTTATACCGCACCCTATAAAACCCTGATTTACTGATTATATAATTTAAAAAAATTAAAAATCCTGAATCCATTTATAGAGATCAATATCTCTGGAAAGTTTTAACCTCTTTCGGAGTCTGTATTTTTTCGATTCAACTGTTCTAACTGAAATGTGATCATAATCAGCAATCTGTTTGTTGGATAAATTCAATTTAAGAAATGCACATAATTTCATTTCATTTGAATTTAAATCCGGATATTTTGAAATTAGACAATCATAAAAATCCGGATGAAAACCTCTAAACTTAATCATAAAGAGTGGATCTGATTGTTTAGCGAGCATAATCAGCTCTTCATATGTATAAGATAATTTCTCTTTAAGGTGTTCTGACTCTTTTACTTTTTCATTGATCACGGCATCTTTAATCCTTTCCCTACTTTTGGAAAATTTAAAAACAAAATATATGATAACACCGCCCAGGAAAACAATACTGAGTATGACATACAATAAAACGAAACTGTATCTTTTTTCTTGATCTGCCTGCTCCTTATGCATTCGTTTAATTATCATATTGATTCCGGCATTTTCCTCTTGCTGTAAGCTATCATTTAGAGCAGAGTATTTTACCAGATATTTATTCTCAAGTTCGGGAAGATTCAAGCCGCTGTACGTCCCAGCAATCAATTTGTAAGATTCCAGCGTTCCCATACCTAATTGAGCTTTTGAAGTGATTTTTAAAGAACTGAATAAATATTTTAAAGCTTTATGGTAATTCTTCTTTTCAATATTCAGTTTTCCAAAAGCCCTCAGTACATTGGCCTTCCCCTCAATAGGAATTTGTTGGGTAGTGAGAAGTTCATTGGCTTTATTAATGTAAAATTCAGCAGAGTCTATATTATGTAACTTAAAATGTCTTTCGGCTATCGTAATGTATAGCATAGGCATTGGAGATTTCAGACATTTCCGCTCATTGCTGTAAACAGAATCCATTAATCCTAAATACTCAAAACTATTTCTCTTCCAATCATAAATACTGTAGAGTCTTTTTTCTTTTTCCTTTTGATCTTTAATCTTATGAGCCAGTACAAAAGCATTATCAAAGTATTTAATTGCCTGTTCATGCAAGCCCAGAAAATTATAGTTTTTACCATACACAAAGTACATATAGGCTTCAAGATCATACTCTTCCTTACCTTTCAATTCTTTCTCAGCCATTTCAACCATTTGAAGACTCTCCTTATTTTTCTTCATTATGATCAGTACATTAGCTAAATTAAGACTTCCCCGTATCTTGCCATTTTCATAATTTAATCGTTGACATTCTTTTCTTAGTTCCGTTTCCAATAAAACGATTTTGTACAACTCCCCATTTTTAAGAAGCTTACGGAATGTTGTGGTTTGCAAACTATCAATTTTCTCAATGGTGATTTGAGATTTAAAGGTACAGGTCAGCAAAAGGAGTAGAACAATAAAAATATTTTTTAAATGAGTCATAGGTATTTGAAAAAAAATTAAGGTAATGTTCAAATGATTCGGAAAATGTCATTTTATTCACAGTTACTTCACGTAAACCGGTATTTTCACAGTACTAAAATTTAAAATAATGAAAGCTTATACAGCTATTGGTTTTTCGAATTATAAAAACTTCCTAAAGAAATAGAGGCCCTCAAAACATCTTTAACAGAAGCTCAAATAACACCATATATCTTTGTAGAAAACTATTATTTCGAAAAAGACCAGGAGAAAGAAATGATAGACCAGGCTTTTGCAGATATTTTAGCATGCGAGTTCCTGATTGCTGAATCTTCAGAAAAAGCAATTGGAATGGGAATTGAAGCTGGATATTCGAAAGGCTTAGGAAAAAGGGTAATGTATATGAGACATGTGAATGCTGAACATTCTTACCACACTTTCAGCAAAATCAGATGCCATTGTACCCCAACTTAGTTCTTTCCTGAATTTAAAAGATACTATTTGAAACAATGTATGGGAATTTAATATTTTTAATTCAACTTGTATTTTAAAAGAGGGAGTATAAAAATAAGCCATAGATATGATGTATTACAGATTATATTGTTCATGTTTGGATTGTGTAGTGGTAGTTCAGAGTACCATTTGTGAATTATTAGCAGTCCATACACCACCCTCATTGAATCTTTGACCGGCTATCTTATCTACCACAAAGTTGACAAAATCATCCAAATTAATAAAGGAAAATTCTTATATATTTTGGTACTTTTCTGACATTTTAATGAATAATAGGTCTACTTCATTCCTTATATCAAATCAATAAAATAAGCAATCAGGATTGGGCTGTTATTTTAAAAGGCGATTGTACAATCGCCTTTTCTGTTAAGTATACTTCATATCTGCCCAATAGAAAAACACGATACATAAGTACAAGTACATAGTAACTATCATTTTCAATTTGTCATCCAGTAAATTAAGAACTATATGCTTCCAACTTTCCTTATAGGTTCACAGCAGTAATTTAATTCATCTTCATGATAGCATTTACAATGCAGTATAAATAATATGCAAAAATGCACTGCTATGATTATAGCTAGCTCCACCAACACCTGCTTTGGTCTCACAATAAATAATATCTCCCACATTCAGCAACTTTACATAAGTCCCGGATAATATAAAAATATTTCCTGCCTGAGGAGCTCCGCCGAAGGTCCAAACATTACTACCGGCATGAATATAAAGTCCGTAATTTGGTGAGTCAGAAGCATTTTCCAGTCGTACTCCAGCTACAATATGATATATCCCTCTTTTGGCTACTGTATAACTGCTATTAGCAGAGTTCCAGGTACCTGCCCCTGCAGTATTGATATTGACTGTCCCAAATATAACTGTGTTAGCAGCCCCATTTCCAGGCAGAGTTGCGCTACTGGCAAATTGCTCAGCATTGAAAATATTATTAGGAGTTTTCAAAGTATTGATAAAGTCATTACCAGTAATCTGTGAAGCAACACCTGTGGCATCAGACAATAAAATATTATTTGTTCCAAGACTCGTTTGAGTCACTAACGAACGAAATCTAACACTTCCATTTACATCCAATGTATTGGTTGGAGTATCTATAGCAATACCAACATTACCATTTGCTGTAATTGACAATCTTGTACTATTACTTGTTTCCAGATGTAAGGGATGTGATGTTGTCGTTCCCAGCCATACAGCACCTGATCCTATATAAGACTTAAGACTAATCGTTCCATTGGTGTGATGGATACCAAAACTATTATCTGGTGTATTGATCGTTAATTTAGTATCCGGTGCAGCTGTACCAATCCCAACTCTATTATTGGCAGCATCTACTGAAAAAGTATTTCCGGCTACAGAAAATGCATTAGGCTGATTGGCTGTAAATGCCAAGGTATTGGCTCCCTGCGTTACAATTCTGTTACTGCTAAGCGAACCATCTGCGGTATAAATATTGACAGGTACTGCGCCTAAAGTCCCTCCGTCGGTAGCTCTCCACCCTGCATTACTGTACACAAATTCCAGTGCTTTTCCATTGGGTATGGTAACCCCATTTAGTACTGCACCAAACCCACCTGTAGTGTTGTTAAAAATTACCAGCCTTTGACCAGCATTGGGAGCAGCCGGAACGGAAATAGAAACTGTTGCAGTAGCACTTCCTGTAAGCTGTGCCTGGCTTATATTAGCCGGAATATTAGCATTATTACTGGCGACACTTATGGCTGTTTCACGGTTGGTAATAGCACCATTCACATCAAGTGTTGTACCGGGAGTTGTTGTATTAATTCCTACATTGCCTGTTTGTGCGAAAAAAGCTACACTTACTACTGACAATGCAATTGAAAATAAATTTTTTGTATTCATTTTTTTTATATTTTTTTGTTAAAGGATAATGTATATTACTGCAGCTGGAAACTTCAAAATTGAAATAGACTTAATGTAATCTCAAGACGAAAATATGATATACCCACAGCCTTTCTATTAAGGCAGTATCAGTATTTATCATCGCTATAGCAGTAATAGATAAAATGTTTTTATTTTGGAAATTGATGAAATCATATTCCAGACAATACCTATATAGATTAAGATTAAATAGGTAATCTTCCAGAATCCAACAAAGTAAATTATTGATTGACTATGTATTACTTTAATTTGTCTGGGAAAAATTCTCAGAGATTAAAAAGATATTAATCTTGTTCTCTTATTTTTTAGTATTCTTTAGGGCATCATGTCGATGAATACCTACCGATATCAATATTATCAATCTTCGAATTGCTTGTACTACAGGTGGTACCTGTGACATTCTTATCAATAGGAGCACTAGCTTTCAGGGGGTAAATGTCATCCAATGCAAACTTCCCAGGAGGCTGCAGAGAACTTATCATAACCTTTTTGGCTGTTCCATCTCCCTGTAACAAGATTGTTCTGTCTGTATTGCCCAGAACATCATTTTCAGGAACATTTCGAAATCGCAAATTGCCATTGACATCTAATGTTTGAGTTGGCGATGTTGTATTTATTCCAACTTGTGCTAAAGTTAATCCATAAAAAAGGACTGCTATAGGTAACATTTTTTTTTCATTGCTTTTAATTTTTTTTATTAAAATAGTAGTGTTTTATTAGAGATTATAATACATTTTTAAAGATGTAAAGAGTCATACTTAAATTTGGTAGTAAAGCTATAGTAATTATTTTATGGAGTTTCTACTGCATTTCTACTGCAATGTGTAATCAATTGATTTATAATGCTATTTTTGTAAAAACTAAAAAAAGTTCATCTATAATATTTGAGAAAAAAATTTCTATTATTCACTAAAATATTTGTTTTACCATACCTATAATAATGAATTGAAGGTACCATTCAATAGTATCAAAGATAATTTGCCATGTAAATGAATAAGTTGAAATGGCATCTGATGCTTATTTTTCTGAGTGTTGAATTATGGTAGGGTAAGAAATAGAATGAAAAGAACTTGTCAAGTCAAGAATCCTTGTATTAACTAATACCGGACTACTATAAAACATAATTTCTATCATCCAAGAGTCGCTCCTAGAATACATCTAGGAGGTGATTAATTGCGATAGAGAAAAGTTCTAAATATTCTGGAACTTTTCCGACATTGTATTTCTATAGTCAAGTGGAGTTAATTTTTCTTTTTTTCTGAATTGTCTTGAAAAGTATGATAAATCTGCAAAACCAAGATGTTCTGAAATTTTGCAAATGTTCCAGTCAGTATGAACTAACAGCCTTTTGGTTTCCATTAATACACGTTCCCGAATAATATCACCAGCCGTTTTTCCAGTTATATGTTTGGTAACCTCATTCAGACGATGGGGGCTTAAACCGAGCTGCTGAGCATAAAATTTAATTTTTTTTTCATTCAGATAATGACAGTCTACCAATTCCCGGAACTTTCTAACCCTTAGACTATTTACATTGTCGTAAATATAATCGTGGGTATTGATAATAATACGTTGAATTCTGTTGAGTAAAACAAAAAGTAAATGACTGACAATAATTGCTGACTTTTCAGATAATCCTATTTCATATTCTAACATTTCTATGAGACGTTTCACCTCATTCACTCTATCATCCGTTAATTTAACGAATGGCAGTATGCCACTTTTATTAAGAAAGCTCAGGGAAAGAAGTCTATCCTTATTATTTGAGGTAAGCAACAAAAATTCTTCAGTAAAAGTAATACTGTAACCTTTCACATTTTTAGTTGTTGACATCTGATGAAGTTGGGCAGGTGAAATAAAAAATAAAGTATTGGGTCCAATTTCTGTTTGATGATGATCAACCATATTGATAGCACTCCCTGAGGTAAGCCAAAGTATCTCGTAAAAACTATGCTTATGAGGCCACTGTAGATCAGGAGGGCGATTAAGATCCTCAAATCTTTCAATCATGAATTCGTTACCTATAGATTTCTGAGACTTAAAATCTTCAATATTATAAATTTTAAACATAGAAATGTTGATAAAATAATGAGTTTAATTCCTTATAATGTTTGCAAGACACCTCAGAATATTCAAATCAAAAAGGCAAATTTGCATTGAAATTGTAGAAGATTTAAATACTATTGATGTTAGCTCTATGTTCTATAACTATCTGCCCGCTATTTTATTTCAGATATTATGAAATTTTCTCGGTCTAAGATATTAAAAAACAATTATTCCTAAAATCTGGAAAATAAAAACATGTCTTTTGATATCTAATATTACACTTCATTATAAACATACACCGAAAAAAAATAGAGCTTTCTAGAGATATAGATCTTAATAAATGGATCAACAACCATTAATAAAAAGTATCTTTTTGTAGGAAAAACAATCATTTGAGATTATAGGGAAAAGTTAATGCTTTTTTTATACACTATAAATCAATACTTTAAATAATGCAGTATAAATGCTGTATACGTTTTTTTTAATCATTAATATAAATTCGTTCTTGAAATTTTAATAGAATTTAATAATTAAAATTTTATAAAAAAGTAAATAAATTTCAAAAGTGATGAATATAAAATTTTTTTTTCCTGTTTTTGTATACTCTAAATTATATTTTCCTTAGCACAAAATTCACTGTTATATCTCTAAAAAGATTTAGATCAAATGTTAGACATATTTATCTTTCAAAACATAATAGGAAAATACTTGTTTAAACAAAAATTATGCATAATGGGAAAATTTTTTTTTCAAATATGTTGGTATTAGTACTGTCTATTATGCAGATGATCTTAACGAAATTAATCCCACAGCCATTATAATTATATAGGAGGTTGCATCTATAATAAAGTGGTCTTTTATCATTTTTGTGTAATGGTTATTTATAAAAAGGGAAAATTAAGTCGTATCAACCAAAAACGAAATATTTTACAAAGATGCTAAAAACTCATAAAAATTTACAGATATGAAAAAGCCATTACTTTACTTAATTGTATTATTAATTAATTCAATTTTACACTCGCAGGTAGGACTAAATACAACCTCACCAGGAAGTACCCTTACTGTCAACGGATCAATTGCCGGACAATATAAAATATCTTCGGTATCAGTTACACTTGGAATTAACGATTTTTATATGGCATTTAACGGCAGTACTGCTGGAACATTCACTTTACCAGCTGCAGTTGCAGCAGCTCCAGCGCAAGGGAATATATTGGGCAGGGTATATTTTATTAAGAACACCGGAAGCGCCCAGCTTACGATTGCAACTAGCGGCACAGAACTGATAGATAACCAGTCAGGGGCAGGTGTTGCAAGTTTTAAGCTAAACCCAGGAGGATATACTATGATAATCAGTAAGGGAACTACTTCCGGTACAACTTGGGAGTTATCAACTTTTATAGATAAAACAACTGCAACTATTGCAGCACTTGGGGCTATTGACCAGATAATGTATACTGGAACATCATTAACCGATTTTAATAATAGCATTCCCCAAGTTATTCCATTTTCTGCAAGTAACCTTATTGTTAACCAGGGAGGATCAGCAACTTGGAACGATGCAGGTGACTACTGGCAAATTTTAGAATCAGGAGTTTATAAGATAGATGCATATGCCTATTTTGGTAGTGGAGGGGCTTTATCTGGATCTTATGAATGGACAGGAATTAATCTTAATATTTCAAAAAACGGTACAGCACTCTCTAACATAATAGGAGGAAATAGGGCAAACATCATGAATGTTATTGCACAGATAGCAAATACCCCTATTAATACAAGCTGTATTGTACACTTAAATGCAGGGGATAAAGTTTATCTAAGTATGAATTGGGGGTTTGGTAATAAACCTACAACAGATGTTCATATTACACGCCCTACTTCCTTAATAGAATCTAGAAATTTCTCATTACAGCAGCTATCAGTACCTTAATGGGCTTCTTTCCAAACTAAGATTTGTTTCTCAGTTTGGAAAGATTGAAAGAAGATAGCCAATAATATTCTGATTTAAAAAAATATGAAGTTAAATATATTATTATCCCCTTTTTTTGATTATTTAAAATAATCAAAATGTCAAAAAATAAAATTACTCAGGTTCGAATTTAATTCTAAAAACACAAAAAAAATGAAGAAAGCATTATTTCATGTATGTGCCCTTTTAATGGGCACATTTTTATATGGACAAGTTGGAATAAATACTCCACAACCTAAAGCGACTCTTGATGTAAAGGCTACCGAAACAGACATAACCAAAACAGATGGTATTTTAGCTCCTAGACTTACAGGGAATCAGCTGAAAGCAAAGGATGCTTTATACACGGATGATCTTAAGGGTGCTATGGTATACATAACTGCAGGAGCAAATCCCGTAACAGTCAAAACAACTAATGTCACTACTGCAGGCTACTATTATTTTGATGGGAGCGTATGGATCAAGCTTAATGGTGAATCTTTTAATGGAGATCCATCTCCGGATGCTTTTATAGATGATACAGCAAACAGTATGGTAAAACTCGGAGCTTCCTCTTCAGGGAGTCCTAGAATTACAAATTCAGATTTTGTAATTAAAGATAACGGGAATGTAGGAATTGGTACTGTCTCACCTTCTCAAAAGCTGGATGTAAAGGGAAACGGTAAATTTGATTCAGGGAACACTCAGGTCGAAATAATTTCCAGTGGGGGTAATCCTGCTAATATCAATTTAATAAGAAACAATAATGGAACAAACTTGTCTAGTGGAAATCTTATTGGATATTTTAATTTTAACGGAAGAATAAATGGTGTAGACAATACGCCTTTATCAACTATTGTAAGCAGTTATCAGGGCAATGGAACAGGAAATGAATCTTCCATAGATTTCCGAACAAGCGGAACATCAAACGTAGATATGAAACTGGATGAAAACGGTAATTTAGGAATTGGTACAACTTCTCCCTCACAGAGACTTGACGTCCAGGGAACAGGTGTAATTTCAGGAAGATTAGGGGTAGGTATTTCCGATCCTCAAAATAAATTGGATGTTGATGGAAACGCAAGATTCAGGGGAGTTCCTTCCGCTACTTTGGGAGATACTGACAGTTATGTCGGAATTACGAGTGAGGGAACTTTGAAAAAATTTGATGTTTCTCTTCCCTCATTCGCCGCTTATGCTTCCAGTACTCAGACTGTGACAAGAAATGCAGATGGGGTAGCTCGGCCTTTAGCTTTTGAAGAGGTTAATAAATTTGATAATGAATACATTACAAAAACTGGTCCTAATACCTTTAGAGTAAATAAGTATGGAATTTACACCGTAGAAGTATGGGGATTATTCTCCGATATTCCTGAAGCTGTCGATGATGTTAGATCTGGATGTTCGATACTATTAAACACTGGTGCAAAGTCTGCCCAATTAATTGGCAGCCGATGGCAAGATGGCAGGGGAACAACCAATGTAACAAGAACAGTTATTTTAAATGTAAATAGCGACATAACTGTAGACTCAAGATGTAACAGATCGGGAAGTCAGCAATATAAAACAGCACCAGGCTCTACTGTTTTTATTACTTATATACCAATGTAATAATATAATACCAAAATGAATTTTAAAAATATACATATTGGGCAGATGATAGAACAAAAAATTGTGGAAAGCGGGATAGAAATATCCCGAGTCTGCAGTTTTTTAAAATGCACGGAAAATGTTTTAGAAGAAATATACCAATCGGATAGTATTAATACTGAACTACTTTTAAAACTTTGTAAATTAACCAGTTATGATTTTTTTCGCATTTACTCTCATCATTTAATTCTTTATTCTCCTCCTAGTCGTCCAAGTCCAATCATTATCAAGAAAGCAACTACACTACCAACTTTCAAAAAGAATATTTATACAATGGAAATTATTGACTTTATGTTGGATATGATATATTCAGAGAAAAAGACAAAAAAACAAATCATTGAGGAGTATAAAATACCAAAAACAACATTATATAAATGGATTAAAAAATATCAAAAATGAATCACTGTCCTGACTATAAAAAAATTTATAAAGATCTTATTGCCCAAAAATATCCTGAGAAAGCAAAAAAATGTAAATCATTATTGGAAAAAAAGGATTTTTCAGTTTTGGATGTAATTAAAATAAATAGGTTGCTCTCTGATGATAGGAATATTGATGACTATAATCAAAAATACCGTTCTTATAATAAGCATACTATTTTAGAGATATTAAAGTATCAGAAAGAGCACAATTTGAACAATAGCCAATTGGCATCTCACTTTAAACTAAGTCGAAATACCGTTGCAAAATGGAGAAAATATTTTATGGTTTAGAATTCCCTACTAGATATCAATAGAATTAAAATCAAATTTAGGAAAACTAAAAATTGAAATTAACTGTTATAATTAAACAATATAAATTGTAATAAAATATAACTTATATCAAATTGATGCATTTACTGACAAAATTTTTGGTGGCAATCCTGCATGCGTAGTTCCACTTCAAAAATGGTTTGATGATAAAATACTTTTGAAAATTGCAAAGGAGGTAGAGTGATTATTAGTAGACGGCAAAAACCAATTCAATAGGACACTTTTAGGTAGATTGATAATATGCATTTAGGACAATTGTTAAAAAAAATCTGGTTAAAACTGTAATTTAAAATTAAAAGATGAATATAAATTATCCCGAAGTACAAATTCGAAAAGCGGTTCCGGAGGATTGCGATAAATTATGGGTTCTTATGAAAGAGCTCGCAATCTTTGAAAATTATATTGATTACTTTGCTATTACACCTGAAATAGTTTTGGAAAGAGGGTTTAAAAAGAGTCCACCTGATTTTTATTCTATTGTTGCTGAGAACAACAATTCGATAGTAGGAATGTTAGTGTATTATTTTCTTCCATACACTGCCCAAAACCGACCATCAATATATCTAAAGGAACTTTATGTGGATGAAAATTACAGAGGTCAAAAAATTGGGGAACAACTAATGAAGGCTTTACGTGTAGAAGCAGAGAAGAACAATTGTGAAGAAATAAAATGGACTGTAGCACCTTGGAATAAATCAGGTAAAAAATTCTATGAACGATTAGGTGCAAATGAAAATACTTATTGGTTAATTTATGAATGGAATATAAAATCGTAAATATGGAAAACATAAAAATTAAAAAATTGCTATAGGTGACATTAAGACTTTACAGTCTCGAAATGGAACGGAAAACCTTTTTAAACATTATTAGCTCTTTTTTAAATATATTGCTAACGTTTGAATTTAATTACCTCAGGCATCCCAATGTATTTTTATTGCAGGAATATATGTGGTCACTATTCCTATTATCAAGCTGTTTTCTATAAAAATTTGATGATCATCTCCTTCAATACAAATTTTATTATTGGACTAGGAGATTTATATACGAAACTCTACAAATATTAATACTAAATGAAAAAGAAAATTTCCTCCTCAATCTTTGTACCATTAATTTTATTGCTACTTGTTATAAGTCCAAACATAAGTATAGGAGCGCAAAACATAGCCCTTGCTGATGGTTTTGCTGAATATAAAATAATAAAGGTAAAACCCAGCGAAGCGGATTCCTCTGTACGTAAGTGGGACAGTGTACATGTTGTGTATTACGATAAGGCTATTAAAAATAATAAGGTATTATTATGGCTCACTGGTACCAACGGATCAACTGATAATGTTCCATTAAGTTTTTTTAAAACAGCATTGGATCAGGGTTATAGGATTATAGCACTCTCTTTTATTAGTACACCCGGTGTTTCGCAGGTATGTGTAGGAAATAAATTAAATGAAAATATTAATTGTGCAGCTGAGTTTCGTAGGAAACGAATCTACGGTGATAATGTTTTTTTGTCTATTCCGGATGAATTTCAAGATGCTATTATACCCCGTTTGACAAAGCTGTTACAGTATTTATCAAGAAATGATAAAGAAGGTTTCTGGTCTCAATATTTAAATCAAAGTACGGACAAGCCTATCTGGAGCAAAATAGCCATAGCCGGACAATCCCAGGGTGGAGGAATGGCCGAATTTATTGCCCAGTATGAATCGGTGGCAAGGGTAATGAGTTTTTCCGGAGGATGGGATTACAGCAATTCAAAAACAAAAGAGATAGCTGGTTGGTATTATCAGAAATTCATTACACACCCTGAAAACGTTTTCGCTACTTATCATATACAAGAAGCTGCAGCAACACAGTTAGATGAAATATGTCTAGCATTGCACATACCCAGAGAAAATGTCTTTGCACTAGACCAACCACTTCATAAACAAAATAAAGGTCGCAATCCATATCATATAGAAGGAATTAAGAATCCTGTTTATAAACCTATTTGGATAAAAATGCTTGGTTCTGGACGCTAGAAAAAGGATAATTTTTGTATTATTCTAGATAAATTGGCTTTCCTCCACTTTTAGCACTTGAGCATGTAGATTCTTACAATTACAAGATCATACTCTTCTAAAAGGAAGAGATAAATGAGCTCAAGCAAATAAGGATGTATCAAGGAATAGCGCAATTGAAATACCCTTATAACTTCCTTGTCACCTAGTAATACTAAAAAAACAACCAACCTTATAGATAAAATGTAAAAGTAAAATTAATAAACAAGACAAACAAAATGAGCAATATACCCTTTCAGACAATAGACTGGACTTCAATTGAAAAAATTGAATACAAAGGAGAAACAGGAGTAGCACTATGGCAGACAACTCAATTTGGTGGACTTAGAATAAGGCTAGTGGAATATTCAAACGGATATTTAGCAGACCATTGGTGTCAAAAGGGACACATTGTGCATTGTTTAGATGGAGAATTCATTAGCGAACTAAACACTGGTGAGAAAATTAAACTGACAAAAGGTGAAACTTATGTTGTATCAGACGAGCTTAGTTCTCATCGTTCTTCTTCTGAGAATGGTGTTCAACTTCTAATTGTTGATGGTAACTTTTTGAAAAACAATTGGACTAATAACGAAAAGCAATGTCTACAAACATGAAACCATACAGTAACTAATTTCTAATAAACAGTTTTGCGAACTTCGGTCTGATAAACTCCGAATGAACAGTGGCACAAATACATAATATAAGCTAAAAAGGAAATGAAATTTACAAGAAAAATTAAGCGAAGAATTTTAGTAATCGTTGGAATATTAGTTTTGGGGTTAGGGATTAAAACACTTTTTACTAAACCGAACATCCCAGGAATGGAAACGATGAGTTTACAAGAGTGGATCAGAAATCCATCTCCCGTAAAGGTGGAAGGTATGAAACAAATCATAAAGGTAGCAACAACTTCCTTGCAAACAATGCCCGACAAAGACTCGTGTATAATTCAAATCATCAACTTAGCGGAAGAAATTAAAAATAAAGAACCCGACACTCGATTGATCGTTTTTGGTGAAGCTTCTCTTGGTCTTTATTTTGACAGCAAGGAACCTAATAAATATCAAAAAAATATTGCTGAAACAATTCCCGGCAATGCAACAGACAGTTTGGGAAAGGTTGCAAAAAAACTATCTGTTTACTTAGCAATCGGACTTATTGAAAAAGCAGGAGACACGCTCTATAACTCAATGGTGGTTTTTGATACAAACGGTGAAATTGTTGCCAAACATAGAAAATCATTACTACACGACTACGATGTACAAAACGGGATAACAACAGCCGAAAATAACGCCCTAACATTTAACATTGACAATTTTAAATTTGGGCTGTCAATTTGTGCTGACGCAAACTCTACAGCGCTCGTAAACGCATACAAAGAACAGGAAATTGACGGCTTAATTTATTCGGTAACATCCAACCTTCCGTGGTTTTGCAGACAGATGGATTATTGGCCTATGGCTAAGAAATACAATGCTTGGATAATCGCATCAAACAGATACGGCAAAGAAGGAACAGATGATTATACAGGCTTTATTTTTATTGCAGATAACAAAGGTGCTATGCATAAAATGAAGAACAATGAAAAAGGCTATATAACTACAGTAATAGGGAAAAATTAACACAAAAGCATAACTGCACATTTTCGATAGTCGAGTTTCCAACCCTTTTTTATCGTAGAGAATTACTGTTTTCAGCATATGCAAGACAAAATTTGGTTAGTTAATTCTGACTTGCTTCCAATTTCAAACATCAGAAAAATAATATCTAAAAATATGGAACCACATTTTATTCTAACGGACAAAGAATTTGAAGAACAATTTGCAGGTTCTTCATTAGACCCAACACTTTTTTCACACGAAGCTCATCTTAGATTAGCTTGGATACATCTTTCAAAATATGGAGAGAAAAAGGCTGTTGAAAATATCACCGAACAACTTCAAAATTTTGTAAGACATTTAGGTGTAACAGACAAATACAATGAAACATTAACTGTATCAGCCATAAAAGCAGTTAAACATTTTATACAAAAAGGATCTATAGCCTCTTTTTATGAGTTCATAACAATACATCAAAGGCTAAAAACAGACTTCAAGAACATCATCGAACAACATTATAGTTTTGACATTTTCGACTCGACAACAGCAAAAGAAAAATATTTAAAACCAGACTTGTTAGAATTTACATAAAGATAGCCAGCTCCTAACATCGGTTTGCAATATGGTGAAACCAACATAATTAAAGAAATAACTGAATGACAAGAATTAAAAAAAGAGTTTTGATAACTTCCATTATCCTGACAATAGTTGCGGGTGGTTTGTGGTATTTACATTGCGATTTTTACAAAATTCCTAACAGTAGAATTGGAACAAACGAAAACTATCCTGAAATGCCAGATGATAGCTTTCATCATTACATCAATTTGCCAATCGACCATCATCAATCGACCAGTGAAAATTTCAGAGGCTTTTATCAGTTGAGTCCTAACTTTTATAAAAGCAAAAACATTACTTTCTTACTGACCGATGGACAAATGCAATTAGTAAGTACAAAAACAGATTTTCAGTTTTTTGAAAATGTATTACAGGGAAGCTCTTATGTTTTGATTGGAGTTAGAGGACATTCACCTACTTTATTTCCTGAGGTTTATAAAAATGGCGAAGTGGATTATGAAATAGCATCAAAACTTTTTAATTCTGATCAGCAGATAGAGGATATTGAACTGATAAGACAGGATCTAATCAAAAAAGGACTTTTGACAAGTGATCAAAAAATAAATGTATTTGGAGCATCAGGAGCTGGAGTTTTAGCTCAGCAATTTATAAGTAAGTATGGTAAAAATGTAAATCGTGTAATTTTGGAATCAACAGGAGCTCCTGATCTATCCCAAAATTTCAACTTAAAATATTCGCCAGATTTTGATGAATACAATCCTAAAGCAGCAAGGATTTTAAGAGAAGTTCTCCAACAAAAATCAATAGATAAACAGACTCTTTGCAACATCTTGTACCAAACTGGAAGAACTGAAAAATCCCCAAAAGAAGCACAAATAAATATTTTGAAAAAATTGAAAAACGGAGGAAGTTTATTTCAATATAAGTTCAAACCGATCACCAATCTTTCAATGCTTAATTATATGATAAAACCACCCTCCGAAATCGCAGCAAGGGTACGCTGGTTTGAACTGGTTGGTTATGACTTACTGAAATATAACAATGAAAGCGAAGCCAATTTGTTGTACGAACTATCATCAAAAGCTGTTTCTGACTTATTGGAGTATCACAAGCTTAATAATATTCCACCTCGAAAGTTTGTTCTCGAAAGAAGTAGTTTCTTGGGGGAGGTTTTAATTTTAAAAGGTACTGAAGATGTTGTTTTTTCAGATGAAATTAACCATAAAATTCAAGCCTCGTATCCCAATTCAAAATTACTATTCTTTAAAGACGGACACAGAATGCAAAATAATATCAAAAAATATATAAATATCAGGAACAGCTTTTTAAATTATGGTTTTAACTCCAAAGAGTTTAACTCTAAAATATGAGAATTGTTTACTAAAAAAGATTTGATATCACGATAAAATTCAGTTCTTAAATTGAAAAAAGAATATATAATATGAAGAAGAATAGAATAATAAAATTGACTATTTTGGCTTTACTAATAGCTTTTTTAACATTTATCGTGCTTTAAATAAGTTAGAAGATCCAGCAAACTTTAGTTTAGAACAGTTTATAGCTTCATATTCTCGATTATTTGTGTCATTCAATAAACGATATTTATCCTTGTTACCGGTGATGATTAATTCTCTCAGGATACTTGAAAATACTAACCAAATAAAAATAGGTAAGGAACTTGTAAATATGTCATCATTACATATTGAGGGTAATGAATCTTTAGGAGATCGTTTTCTGTTAATTGAAAATGCAATCCCTAAGTTGTTATTATTAGGCCAAAAGACAAAAACACAATTATCCGACACAAAACTTAGAGCTCATATTAAACCATTGTTTATTAGTTTGTTATGATTTTCGAGGGACAAATGGGTCACACGATAAATTTAACCGTAATAAACTGTTTCAAAGACAGTTATATTATTGCTATGAATCCAAATTTGATTGAGCAAATTATTTAGTAAGCATAAATGTCATCTAGATCATTAATAAAATAATCCTCATTATATACGGTTTCGATTTGATAATCAAAAAGTAGAAAAGCTTTGATTTCAGGTTGTAAAATTACACTTTCTTTGGTGATCCTTCCCGATCGGATATTCTGTCTTAACTCCATTAAAAGTCTTCCCAATGCGTTCTTGCCTTTTAACAAGTTAGGTGAGGTAGGAATAGCCCCCCAAGTATCATCTTTTTTAGAATATTCTACAATTGTTTTATCCCCAGTATTTAATAACAATTTGGAAAATATATCAAAGTTTTGAATTAGTTTTACTTCAAGGCACCATTTCATTACTTTGAATTTTACACTGTCCCAGTCTTGCCTTGCAAATTGATTATATTTTCTGCTCACCGCTTTGGCATCCATAGGATTTTTTGTTTCAATAATCTCCTTTTGAATTAAAGGGAATAAAGGGAATTTGCATGACTGATAAAGAATTTCTGCACTTTGAATATTCACTTCATTAACAAAAAGTGAATAGCCCGGAGCCATATTGGATAAGCCTCCATATTCATTTTCAGTTTTTGCAAAAGAAATAATCTCTTTTGTTTTATATTCTCTTATGCTGGGATTCATAATGCTAATTTAAACATTTTTTTATAAACCTCTATTGGCAACAGGAAATAATGGTGTCCAATTATGCCCTTCAACTTGCCACCAATATACTAGTGGTGCGTTATTGGGTATATTTCGCCATGTGAAAAAATGAGTTCCTAATCCAAAAATCTTATATTGTGGATTTATAAGTCCCAGGGGACGTATATTCTGAGAAACTGTGCCTTGGATCATATTAATTATATCAATTCCTTTTTCAGTTATAATATTTTCAAATAGAATGCGATTAGCAGAACTAGTGAAAAAAGTTTCAATCAAAGGCGTATTCATATTTCTGTAAGCATAGTCTTCGTATTTTGTTGCGGTTAAACTCTGAAGGTAGCTATTGATTTTTGGATTGTTACCTTTAACTGGAATTGCAATGTTTAGTTTTTGGTCTGAGAATTTTCCGTGATTCTGAATTTCGTAATTCCAAGACCAATTTATCTTTTTACCCAGTTTCTCATTGCATGTCTTATTGATTCTAAATTCTTGAAAAGAAAGTCCCCATCTATGAACACAAAATACACATACGGATAAAGTGATTTCATTTTCAAGAATTTTGTTAGTATTTTTTTTATTTTTTGTGTCCTCTTTTTCTAAAAACTCAATTAGATGCTTACCAATAGTACTACCTGATGCTAGGATATCATCAAAATATATATAATGCTTTTTGGGAAATGTTAAGTAATCTAAGTATGATAATGAATATTGCTCATTTAGTACCTCATCAATTAATTTTAGAATAGCGGGCTGACTTTTATGAGGTTGTTGCACATCCATAAACTCTGCATCCATTAAAAATTGGATTATACTAGAGTAGTTGAACATCTTGTAATATTTATCTAAGTTACTTTTTACGTATTCTTTAGCTTTTTCCCTAGAAATATAAACCTGTGGTAGGATATTGTTTAGTTCTGTAAGAATTAGTTTACTATCAGTTCCAAACTGTCCACCCCATTGTAGTATTTTTTCCGGAGTGATATATACGTTATCATGGTTACGATAGTCTTTCACAACTTCATATATACTATCTGCGAGTTCTTTCATGTAGTAGGTTATATATTTATAATAGAATTCAAAAATAGACAAAAAACACATACTACAGAAAGTCTTTCTTGTATCAGTCAGTAAATTAAATAGCTCTGTTCACGGGAGAAGTATGACAATGATCAAATAGAATGTAAATATTAATATATGCCTTTATGAAGCAAAGAAGCCGTCTGTTCTGAAAAATGCTCCGTCCTTATTGCCTGTACTACTTTTGATAGGAGACTCGTATTCACGGATAAATTAATTTAAATATATGTCAGAACAATGCTAAATATCCACTTTGGGAATTTAATATTTAATGATGTATAAAATATTTAAAACAAATTTTAAAATCCGTCTATTTGTCTAAATTTTTAAAGCATCTAAAATGTTGGTAATCAGATGTTTGTTTTTGTGTTTTAAATTTAGTACAAAAAATACTTTGATTTTTTATTGATGGTTGTGTGAAATTTTATATCTTTGTAATGTTATTACTAAACAAAAAAACCAAATCTATTGGCGTAGATCCGGTTTTAAATTTTTTATTGACTTACAAAAATCGGTATTGAGCTTACAATACAACCAGAGGTTGGTCACCTCATATGATTAGAGTATTATAGTCGTTTTCGTTCTGCAAACTTATGTATTATTTATCTATTACACAAGTTTTCATTGATTATAGTACTCCATTAAGCATTTTTATAAATTTAAAAAATCCACTTAAATGGTAGTAAAAACAATTTTGGCAGTTTGCGGTAAAACTGCTGGTCAGGTTATTGTTAAAAAAGCCACCGAAGCGCTCATTGACAAATTTAACCTCTTTTATACGTACGGGCTGTCCAATTTTACAAAAATTAGAAATCAGGATGTTCGTTTTTCAATTAGTTATTTAATCCGAATCAAAATTCCAGGTACTTCAAAGTTCTTATTGGTGCGAGGGCATCGGATAAAAGACCAGTTACAACCCGTTGGAGGTGTGTATAAAAAGTACAACTCCTTTTCTGAATTTAGAAAATGGGGCTATAAGGAAGACTGTCCTCATAAAGGTATTAAAACAGATGATATCAGTAAGGATGATTTACGTTTTCGAGTAAAGGGTAAGTATGCTTTGGATGTGGTAAAGTGGTTTGAGTCGGAACGTGATAGAGAGTGTTCCTGGGATAGGGAGTTTGAGGAGGAGCTTATTGAGAGTAATATCCTGGATGACAAAATCTTTCGCAAAAAAAGATTCGAAAAAGTATCTAAGATAATGAAGTTCCTTAATTACAGTACCTATCATCAATGCTATGAAGTCTTAATTTATGACATTATCGAATTTTTGCCCACAGAGGAGCAGGAAGTCGCACTAAAAGGTTTTTTGGGCAGAGCGAGAAATTCGGGAGATGAACTAATGCTAGTCGATATCAATGAAATTGAAAGACTGATTGTTAGTGAAAATGAGGAGCAGATAGCTAAAATAGGGGAACATACTAAATACTTAATCAATGAAAAATAACTTAAATAGATATACAGAGCAGGAACTAAAGAAAGATGAACTTCTTGCTATAATTGCTTCCAATTTGGAGCTTGATGAAACTAGAAAAAGTCAGATGAAATCGGCATACAAGGCTGTTAATGATATTTTGGCTAAAGATGAAAATTTTTTTAAGGGTTATACAATAAGTGTATATGCACAAGGGTCACTTTTGATTGGAACAACAATCAAACCTCTTGCTGGCAAGGAATTTGACCTAGATATCGTTCTGCATATTGAGGATTCTTTCCTGAATCATACACCATCAGAGATTTATGATGAACTCTATCGTGTGCTTGCTGAGCATGAGACATATAGACCTCTTCTTCAGGAAAAAAACCGTTGTGTACGTATTAACTATAACAGTGATTTTCATATGGATATACTGCCCGGTTGCATCATAATGAAAGATAATACAAGATTGATGATTCCGTTGGATAAAAAAAGAATCTTTTGGTCAAGAACAAATCCTAAGGGTTATTTTGAATGGTTTAATGAGATTTCTGAAAGAAATCGTACGAGTTTTCTGCTTCAGGAAAGATATGGTATGCTTCTGGAAGCAAAGATTGAGACAGAAGATTTGCCTACAGATTTATATTTAAAAACCCCTTTGCAGAGAACGGTTCAGATAGTTAAACGCTATCGGGATTTGTATTATCAAAATAAGGATACCGAGCGCACTCCTGCGATTTCAAGCATTGTGTTAACGACATTGCTAGCACAGATTCATGCTGGTAGTCACTCAATTCAGGAAGCTTTAAAGGATGCAGCGTCCAAATTAAAGGGACTAGCGGATGACTTTAAGTATAAGGGAGTAAAGTTCACGGTTTACAATCCGGTGGATGACCATGAAGATAAAAATGAAAGAGAACATTTTACGGATTCTTGGGAGGAGAGACATTATAATAGCTTTGTCGGCTTTGTCGAGGACTTTCAGAGAAAACTAAATACCTTTCTTGGGAATTCAACCAATGAGTTTAATTATAAGGACCTGTTTGGAAATGGTTATTATAAAGAGAATATACAAGCGCTTGTCAAACTTGAGGAGAGTCGCAAAGGAAATCAAAAATTGGCAGCTTTGCTTGCTGGTACTGCTTACACAAGTGCAGATGGAATGATTAACATGTCAACAGGGGTTAAAAATGGGAGTCATGGATTTTATGCTGAGTCCTAGCGAGCTGGCTCGGAAAAACTGGATGGGCTTTTTGTTCAAGACCAAACTTGAATGCGAAAAAAAGTTTGACTGGATAGATTTTAAAGTTACAGGCCGGATGCTTGAAGGGACAGGTTCACTGCTGTTGAATGGTAGAAACTATTATTTTAAAATTTTGTGCTCTCCATTTTTACGTGGTAGATTTGAACGTGTTACCGTTGAGACGAAAAATCTAAAAAAATGTGTGGATACACATTTTAATGGAGACGGTTCTCTTTGCTTGTATCATCCTCTGTTTGATTTAAAGGGGCGCCCATACATGGATTTGGTCGATGTAATACCCTGGATATCTGAATGGGTGTATTACTATGATAAATATCTTGAATATGGAACCTGGTTGGGACCTGAATATCCTCATGATATATAATAATTTTCAAGTTCTCCGTTTCTTATGGAACGGAGACTTGCTTAAAAAATTGCTATGAATAAAAAGTTTAAATTGTCAGACATTGTCAATATCCGGTCTGGGATGGTAGTTCCCAAAACTGTTAATAATGATGAAGATCAATTGACTGATGCCTATGTTAGAATGATCGGTACCTCGGACTATAGCGATGACGGGGTCTTACGAAAAGATCTTGAAGCAAATGTTTTGATTAAACCTGCTATTGAAAAAAATTTCTTGCAGGAAAATGAGATTTTGTTCAATTCGAAAGGAAGGCGTTTTTTTGCCGCTAGATTCCAGAATGAGTATTCCTATACAATCGCAAGTGCTTCTTTTCTAGTGCTTACCATAGCTAGTCCAGAAGTTTTACCTGAATTTTTGGTATGGTATTTAAATCATCCGGATACACTGAAGATTTTTGATTCAAAAATGAATACTCAGGTGATGCCATCGATTACTAAACAGGAATTGGGGGAATTGGATATTATTATTCCTAATTTTGCAACCCAAAAGCAGATCATAAACTTAGATTCATTAAAAAAAGAGCAAATTGCGCTTCAGAAAAGGTTGATTGTTCTAAAAGAAAATTTCATCAACACAGTAACATATAAAAAACTAAAAAATGAGCAGTAAAGTAACTCAAAAAGATATCAATAATACAGTATGGAAAGCATGTGATACTTTCCGTGGAACAATTGATCCTTCTCAATATAAAGATTATATCCTGACTATGTTATTCTTAAAATATGTTACAGATGTATTCATTGAAAAAAAAGAAGAATATGGGAGGAAATATGATGGAAATATGGACCGTGTTAAAAGAGCATTGGAGAGAGAGAGATTTATAGTTCCAGATGAGTCAAGCTTTTATTTTTTATATGAAAACCGTAATAATCCTAAAATTGGTGAAATGATTAACCATGCTCTTGCTGAGCTGGAGGAGGCTAACAGGGAGAAACTTGGAGGACAAGATGGTTCAAATATTTTCAGGAACATTGATTTCAATAGCTCTAATTTAGGTGATGCGAAGGGGAAGGTAACAAGATTACGAAATCTTTTGAATGATTTTGTCACTTTGAATCTTTCATCGTCACATCTGGAGAATAATGATGTCATAGGGGGAGCTTATGAATTTCTAATAGCGAATTTTGCTTCTGATTCAGGTAAGAAAGCAGGAGAGTTTTTTACGCCGGCGGAAGTTTCTACTTTATTGGCTAAATTAACTAAATCAAAACCTGGTTCACGTATTTACGATCCCACATGTGGTTCGGGATCATTGCTGATCAAGGCTGGACGAGAGGTTGGTGATAATAATTTCTCGCTTTATGGACAGGAGGCTAATGGGAGCACATGGGCACTGGCTGTAATGAATATGTATCTACATGGTTATGATAGTGCAATAATACGTTGGGGAGATACTTTACGTAATCCTAAGCATAAAGATGGCGATAGTCTCATGCTGTTTGATACGGTCGTAGCAAATCCTCCGTTTTCATTGGATAAATGGGGTGCGGACGAGTTGTTAAATGATACTTATAATCGTTTTTGGAGGGGAGTGCCACCAAAATCAAAGGGGGACTGGGCATTTATTTCCCATATGCTTGAATCTTTGAATAATACAGGGAAGGCTGGTGTTGTAGTTCCCCATGGTGTATTGTTTAGAGGTGCGGCAGAAGGAAAAATTCGTGCAAAAACTTTAGAAGAAGACCTTATTGAGGCAATTATAGGGCTACCTTCAAATTTATTTTTTGGAACAAGTATTCCGGCTGCAATTGTTATTTTTAATAGGCAAAAAGTTAATAAGCAAAAAGTTCTGTTTATTGATGCAAGTAAGGGATTTGTACCCGGTAAAAACCAAAATTCATTGGGCGATTCACATATTCAACGTATTTTAAACGTTTTCTCGCGCTTTCACGATGAGATGATTCATGTTGGTGTTTTAGAGGATAAATTTGCATATGTATCAACGCTGGATGAAATTATCGAGAATGATTACAATCTTAATATTCCAAGATATGTTGATACTTTTGAAGCAGAAGAGGAGGTAGATATTAAAGCTGTTATGCAGGATATTAAATCTTTGGAAGCTAAAAGAGATGAATTGGACAGGGAGATTGAAGGTTATTTAAAAGAACTAGGTCTTGATTTTTAATTTATTTGAATCCTTAATGTTTTTACTAAAGAAAATTAAATGATCGAGATGGCGGATAAAGAGTTAAAAGTAAGTAAGGTTCCTAATTTGAGATTTTCTCAATTTACTGGAGAATGGGAAGTCAAAAAATTAGGTGAGATTGCTACTTTTTCAAAAGGAAAGGGAATTTCTAAAAGTGATATTGATGAATCTGGGATAACTAAGTGCATAAGGTATGGTGAACTATATACTCATTACAGAGAAATTATTAATGACGTAAAATCCAAAACGAATGTTGATATATCGACTTTAATTTTAAGTGAAGAAAACGACGTTATCATTCCGGCTTCAGGAGAAACAAGTATTGATATTGCAACAGCTTCTTGCGTTTTGAAGTCAGGTATTGCTTTAGGAGGCGATTTGAATATTATCAAGACCAAGAATAATGGAATCTTTTTATCTTATTATCTAAATAGTAAAAAGAAAATAGAAATAGCTAATTTAGCACAGGGTATTTCGGTAGTACATCTATATTCAAGTCAACTAGCTTCTCTTTCTTTAAGTTTACCAAAGCTCAATGAGCAGAATAGAATTTCTTCATTTTTGGCTTTACTTGACGAAAGAATTCAAACCCAAAACAAAATACTTAAGGAATTAGATGTATTAAAAAAAAGTATATCATATAGAATATTTTCTCAGAAGTCGAAATTTACAGCTTTCGAGGGACATGAATCTCAGAAGTGGCAGCCGACGAAATTGCAGCAAGTTTGTGAAATATTTGGTGGTGGGACACCAGATACAAATAGACAAGAATATTGGAAAGGAGATATTCAGTGGTTTACCCCAACTGAAATAAAAAGAAACTTTGTCTCTAAGAGTGAAAGGACAATTACTGCATTAGGATTAAAAAATTCGTCAGCAAAACTGCTGCCAAAAGGAACAATATTATTAACAACTAGAGCTACAATAGGTGAAACTTCAATAGCTATTGTTGAATGTGCTACTAATCAAGGATTTCAGTCCTTAGTAACTAAAGAAAATTGTTACAACATCTTTCTCTTTTATTGGTTAAAGAATAATAAACAAGAACTAAAGAAAAGAGCAAATGGCTCAACGTTTGCTGAAATTAGCAAAGCAGCTCTCGAAAAAATTGAAATAAAACTACCTAGTTTAGAGGAGCAAATTAAAATTGCGAGCTTCCTATTATCAATCGATACTAAGATTGATATTGAGAGCCAGTATTTAGAAAAATTAGAACAGGAGAAACAGTTTTTATTGAAACAAATGTTTGTATAATCTATACAAACATTTGTTTCAATAGATAATTCTTATTTTGAATAAATTTCTCTAGAATCGATTTTTCAAGCTGTATTTTATTGTCAATCTCTCCCAAAAAAGAAACAATTATTTCTTGTTCCTTTATAGTTGGTACCCGAATTCTAATTTTTTCAATAGTAGATTTTGATAGACTTGGAACACCAGAAGCCTCTTTGTATTCAAGCCATTTAATTGTTTTGAAAAGATGGAATACAAATTTAGGAATGCAATTCTTGAAGGAGTGTGTATAAAATAAAGTATCTACAGTCCAAATTTTGCCATTATGATACATTGGTTTATCAATTGTACCTTTACGCCCAATACAGACAGTTTCACCATTATACAGATATTTATCCACAAATGTCATAAGTCCACCAGTACCAAATACAGGAATTTTGCCCGTGTTTAAATGTTTATAATCCTTTCCGCTTCCAATCTTCAATATTTCCGAGATTGTATATTCTTTCCACTCTGTCTTATGAGATTCAAGTCTAAAACTTAGTTTTTTATTAAAGAGTCGACGTCGAAAATTATTGATTAAGGTTTCCAAGTTTCCAATTATTTTGTTTTGGGTTTGAATTCTCTCATCAAGCAGTGAAAAGAAAGAAGCTATCTTTTCTTGTTCAGCAATTGTAGGAAAGGCAATTGTGCAAGCGTGTATATCACCCAAATTAATTTTTTTAGGAAAAGCTACGTGAATAATTCTTTTGTTAAGCTCCTTCTTAAATTGACTACTTTCAATTCTATATTGAAGAAAATTAACTTTATACCCCTTTCTAACCCTAATAAGTGCGAGACTAACATAGTATGCTAATGGCTCATTATCTTGAATTATAGCAGTTGCGCCAATGATACCTGCAGTTATTCTTGTCATCAAGAGATCACCCTTTTTAGGTTTTACCTTATACTCTTTTTCGTATGCTTCTTTCGTGATAAATTTCTCTGTATTAGCTAAGCTATTAATATTTTCAACACTAACAAATCTAACTCCACTCTTAACGTAAGTAGGTGTTTGATGGGTTCCGTCATAAATATCAGCTACTTCGCCCAATTTTTTAATTTCCCATTCTCCAGTAAATTGAGAAAATCTCAAATTAGGAACCTTGGGGATACATTTACTCCAAAGATAAAATCTTCTTTATTTCTTTCCTTTGACTCGTTAATTAAATAAAATTATAATGAAACAGCAGAAAAAGCTATCGGAAGTTATTGGTCTATGGAAAATAGATAAAAAGCAATTTGTTAAAAAGTCAAGTTTTGCGGCTTATATACTTTTGATAGAGAATCATATTCTTCCCACCTTTGGGGAGTTATATATAATCGAAGAGTCAGAAGTACAGGGGTTTGTAATTAAAAAATTGGAAGACGGATTGAGCCATAAGACTATTAAGGATATCCTGATTGTACTAAAGATGATTTTAAAATTTGGTGCGAAAAGGAAATTTTTTGACTACTTACCCTTTGATATCCAATTCCCAACTGAAAGGGAGAGGAATGATATTGAAGTTCTAAGTAGGTCAGATCAGAAAAAGATAATGAACTATATTCAGGATCATTTTACATTTAGAAATTTGGGTGTTTATATTTGTTTGAGTGCTGGAATCCGAATAGGGGAAATCTGTGCGTTAAGTTGGGAGGATATTGATACGGATAACGCAATAATTAGTATTCGAAAAACAATTCAGAGGATATATCTTATAGAAGATGGTGAAAGGAGAACCGAATTAATCATCGATACACCAAAAACTAAAAATTCAAATCGTGAAATACCTATCAGTAAAGATCTATTAAAAATCCTAAAACCTTTTAAGAAGGTAGTAAACCCATCATTTTTTGTCCTTACAAATGATTCAAAACCAACTGAACCTAGAACATATAGAAGTTACTACAAGAGTTTTATGAATGAACTGGATATGCCGGATATAAAGTTTCATGGTTTAAGACATAGTTTTGCTACAAGATGCATAGAAAGCAATTGCGATTATAAGACTGTCAGCGTCCTTTTGGGGCACTCAAATATAAGTACCACGTTAAATCTATATGTGCATCCTAATATGGAGCAAAAGAAAAGGGCAATAGAACAAATGTTCAAAACCCTGCGATAAACTACAGGGGCTTGAATTACGAGCAAATTGCTCGTAATTCTCTTTTATTTCCGTAATTTGCCATAGAAGAAAATATAGTCAAATTTTATTTAAATGTTTACATTTTAAAAATGTAAAATTATATCAATGTGCTAAAACCAATAAACCATGGCTTTTACAGAAGATAATACATCACAAATTCCAGCTCTAAAATTACTTATAAATTTAGGTTATAGTTATTTATCTCAGGAACAGTCTCTTGAGCTCCGCGATAGCAGAGAGAGTAATGTCATATTGGGAAAAGTACTTCGGGAAAGATTGATGTTTATCAACGACATTAAAATAGGGAATAAAAGAACAAAATTTGAATCGGCAAATATTGAAAAAGCAATTCAAAAAATTCAGGATATACCACTTTCAGAAGGTTTAGTACATTCCTGCAATCAGATATATAACCTTTTGATTTTTGGACATGCGCTAGAGCAGTCGATTGAAGGCGACAAAAAAAGTTTTACGTTAAATTACATTGATTGGAATAATCCGAGTAATAATCATTTTCATGTTGCAGAAGAGTTTTCTGTACTTCGTACAGGCAGAAAAGAGAGCTATAGGCCAGATATAGTTCTCTTCGTAAATGGAATACCCTTAGCTGTTATTGAGTGTAAAAGCCCTCTAATTAAAGATCCACTAAAGCAAGCTATTTCACAGCATATAAGAAATCAACAGGAGAATGGTATTTTGAGTTTGTATGTATATAGCCAAATTTTATTATCAACCTGTTTATTTGAGTCTAAATATGCAACAACAAATACAAAAGAAGAATTTTGGTCGATTTGGAAGGAGAAAGACAATCATTTCAATGAGTTGTTGGATAATTTAGTCAATTCACCTTTAAGCATAGAGGTGGAAAACAAGATTTTTTCAAATCCCGATATTAGAAATTCAAAAGATCGAACGACATACGTAGAAAAATACCAGCATTACGTTCCTCCGACCGCTCAAGATATCTGTATCCATGGCTTATTGAGTCCTGAGCGTTTGCTGTTTATTATCAAAGATTTCATACTATTTGAAGGTGGTGTGGTTAAGAAGATTGCACGTTTTCAGCAGTTTTTCTCAATCAACAAAATAATTGAAAGAATAAAACCTCTCCGTAATGGTAAAAGGAAGGGCGGTGTAGTATGGCATACGCAAGGAAGTGGTAAATCGTTGACTATGGCTATGTTAGCACGTAAAATAAAGGAGGTAGTTCCTAATCCCCAGATCATACTGGTAACAGATAGAATCGATTTAGATAGGCAGATCACAGCGACATTGAAGAAAGTTGAAATTGAAGTAATTAATGCTGGTTCCGGAAAACAATTAGTTAGTTTACTCAAAGGAAATGGAGACTTGGTGATTACAACGATTATAAATAAATTCGATGCTGCTGTAAGGAGTCTGGAGGAAAATCAACTAACTAGTCCCAATATATTCGTATTGATAGATGAGGCCCATAGAACGCAGCATGGTATATTTAATGTGAACATGGAAAAGGTGTTGCCAAATGCTTGCTTTATAGTATTTACCGGAACACCATTAATGAAAAAGCAGAAGAATACCGCTAATAAATTTGGAGGAATCATAGATACTTATCCTATATCTGAAGCAGTTGAGGATGGAGCAATTGTACCTATTTTATATGAGGGAAGATTAGCGGTTCAAGATGTGAATAGAAGAGCATTGGATAATACTGTAAATATGGTGATTGAAGATCTTGAAGAGAAGCATCGAGCTGATCTCAAAAGAAAAATGAGTCAAGCTAACCTTATATTAAAAACGGAACAGAATATTTATCAAATTGCATTTGATATAAGTAAGCATTTTCAATCTAACTGGGGGTATAATGAAGAGGGTATACACACTGGCTTTAGAGGGATGGTCGTATGTCCTGATAAACTAACAGCTGTAAAATATAAAAAGTGCTTTGATCTTATTGGTAAAGTTAAGGCTGAGGTTGTGATGTCAGCGCCTGATACTAGGGAAAACAATGAAGATATACATAGCTCTGAATCTCCAGAAGTAACACAGTACTTTGAGCTGCTTAAAGCTAAATACGGTCCTGATATTGATAATACGATCATTCAGAATTATGAAAAGGGGGAAAGTATAGAGTTGTTGATCGTTATTGACAAACTCCTGACTGGTTTTGACGTTCCACAAACTGTCGTGATGTATTTATGTAGAAAACTTAGGGAACACACACTTTTACAGGCAATTGCTAGGGTGAATAGGGTATATCCTGGAAAAGATTACGGGTTTATAATTGATTATGCTGGTATCATGGAAGAACTTAAAGAAGCTTTAGAAAACTATTCGGGTGATAGTTCTTTTGATCCTGAAGATATTATAGGATCTTTGACCAATATATCTGAAGAAGTAGGTAAATTACCACGTGCACATAAAGACTTACTAAACCTTTTTACGCAAGTAGTTAATGAGCATAATATTGATGAATATGTGTATTTGTTATCAGATCAGGCAGTAAGAGAAGATTTTTATAGTAAGTTCAGTCTTTTTGCAAGGATACTAAAAATAGCCTTATCATCAATAGATTTTCATAATAGCTCTTCGCCGAGAGAAATTCAGCAATACAAAGATGATTTAAAAAAATACGCAGGCATCCGAGTTGCTGCAAATTCACTTTATTTAGATACAGTTAGTTTTACACAATATGAGAAGCAACTCCAAAAGCTATTGGATCAACATGTTATTACAGAAGAAATTATTCGCCTTGTTGAGCCACTGGATATTCTGGATGCCGAGGCTTTTGCTGAAGAAGTAGAAAAGCTTGTAGGTCCAAGAGCTAAAGCAGAAAAGATTGCTGCGGCTACAGCTAAATATCTATCCATAAACATAGATGCTAATCCCGCATTATATAAAAAGTTATCAGAGTTAATATCTGAAACTATAGCGGAAATGCGAGCTAATCGTTTGTCAGAGTTGGAAGCTCTTAAAAAACTCAATGGTTTTAGAGATCAGATACTAAATGGATCATCATACCAAGTTCCCGACGAAATAAAAGGAAAGGAAAGAAATGTAGCTATTTATCAATTACTAAAGCAGGAAAAGTTCAAAGAGGGAAAAGAAACGGAGATTACTAAGGTTTTTGATGATTTGATTTCAAATTATGAAATAGTTGATTGGCATAAACGTACAGATATTATTAACAAAATTGAATTAGATTTTGGTGATTATCTAATGGATGTATTTGATTTTCCTTTAGAAGAAGCTGATAAATTAACTAGGAAATTAATAGATATTGCAGTCGCAAATAAATGAGATGATAGAGAGTATTCAGTATGGGAAGGAAAGAATTGAATTTGAATTGAAATATTCAAACCGTAAAAGTGTTGGAGTAAAAATATTACCTGACTCTTCCGTTGTTGTTGTTGCACCACTCGAAATATCTTTGGATAGGACAAAAGAACTGCTTCTGAAAAAAGCGAGTTGGATCATAAGACAAAAATCATTTTTTCTACAATTTGAACCTACAATTTTTGATTATGAAGTTAAATCAGGTTATTCCATTTATTATTTAGGTCGTCAATATAAATTTCTAGTGGAAAAATCTTATAAGGAAGAAGTTTCATACAAAGGAAATTTGTTTTTAGTATCTACAAGAAGTAAGGATAGAGCTCGAGATTTTTTTTTGGAATGGTTAAAGACTAAAGCTGTCAATAAAATATCAGAAATTGCAAAGCCTATTATTAAAAAATTTTCCGAACGCTTTGAGGCACCAAAAAGCATATATTTTCAGGACATGCCAACACGTTGGGGAAGCTGCACAGTAAAGAATAAGCTTATTTTTAATCCCAAATTAGTGCATACTCCAAAAAGATGCATTGAATATGTTGTAATGCATGAGCTGTGTCATATTGTACATAAACATCACGATCAGAATTTTTTTGATTTATTGACAGTTATGATGCCTGATTGGGAAAGGAGAAAAGCTAAATTAGACTCATTTGCGTAGAATGCATAGTTTAAAGGGACTGTGCCTTTTAAATTAAATAAGCAAAAATATGGTAGTGAAATTCGAAAATATCATGGGAGTAAAACTTAAAAAAACTCTTTCAAGTTTGAGACCATTACATAAAGCATAAATAAAATATGAAAAAGAAGGCAATATCTTAAATTAATGAATTTTTATTATTCAAATCCAACTTAATTTTTTCTGAAGCTTCTTTTGTTAAAGCGTCAACAATCCTGACATAAACTTCTGTGGTTTTTACATCTTTATGACCTAATAATTTTGATACAGTATAGATGTCCGTACCTGACGTCAGCTGTAAAGTGGCGAATGTATGACGAAAACCATGGAATGTAAAGTGTTTCTTTATTCCGGCATTTTTAAGCCAACCGGGGAGGAATTTGATTACGTCAGAATAGGTTAGGTCTTCGAAAACTTTTGCGTCATATTCACCACGAAGACCTAGTAGTGAAAGGGTGTCATCTGAAACCGGATAATATTCTGCCTTTCCTGTTTTATTTTGTTTAAACAAAATATAGTAATTTCCGGATGTTCCCTGTATATCACTCCAACTTAGATTTTCAATATCACAATAGCGAAGTCCTGTTAATGCCGAAAACAGTCCTGCTTTCTTGACAATGGAGGAATTACAGTCAGCATTAGCCATCCTTTGTAATTCGTCTTTAAAAAGATAAGGCCTATGCGTATCATCTACTTTGATATTATGAATAAAATTTCCTAGGTCTGTTGAAATATATTTATTTCTGTAAGCTTTTTTTAAAACACATTTAAATCTTGAAAAATAAGTGGCAGCAGTACTTTTTTGAATCTTGATTTTTGAACGTCCAACTGCGGGAGAGGATAATAGGTATTTTTTATAGCTCTCACAGAAGGCTTCATTAAGGTGCTTAAACAAAAAGACTTCACCTGCAAACTTTTTAAAATAGGCAATAGCCATACTCCAATGCATTGCCCCTGATTTGCTATCGACTTCTGCCTGGAAAAAATCAATAAAGTTGGAGTTGAATTTTGTCTTATTCAAAAAACCATAGTCAGTACTGTGAACATCAATTTGTCGTTGAAGACGTACACGTTCAGCAAAAGAGCTAATTTCTTCATTATGGAGTTTTTCAGCTTCAGATCTTGGGCTGTTGTAGATGAACATTTTAAGATAAAGCTTTCTAAGTAGCTTTCCTGTCGTTTCACTCTGTATAGGAGGATAAATTTCTAAATACAGACTTTGTCGTCCTTTACTTATCGGTTTATGCCGTAAAGTTACTCTGGTCATGATATCGGTATTAAGGGGTGAAATTCAATTGAATATTGTCAAATTGGCTCATAGCAACAGCTATTGAAGTCCTCTAAAATATTATGAAGTCAATCTTTTCGGCATTAGGTCGCCATTGATTGGTTCTAATAAATTAGTGCTAAATCAAGTAATTTGATTCTTGTTTTTCTTACAGATAGGTTGATGGCTTTTAAACGGCCAGTATTGATTAGATAATAAACCATTTTCGCACTGCATTTCAATATCACAGAAGTCTCTTTTACAGTTAAGTATACGGGAGTGTTTATAGACTGATACTGCCGCTCTTCAAAACTTCGTATTGCTTGCCTGGCATAATTAATTTTTAGATTTCTTTGTTCAAGTTTATAAGCTTTTTTATTGCAGATATGACTGCAATATCGGGTAACGGTTGTTTTGGCTATAAATTTTGTACCACAATATTGGCAGACTTTTTCAATTCTGATGTTTGAGCTCATGATCAGATTTTTTAAGTCTTGAAGAATAGTTATTTAGGCCGAAGGCTACAATAATGGCATTAGGTTGTCATTATACCCCATGTTCAGGGGTCATTACATATAATCGGATGCAAAATTCATCCCAAAGTACAACCTAATCTAATAAAAAATATTTGAGCATTTTTTCTTCTCTTCGTTTAGATTGGTTTTTAAATTTGACTTTAATTTTTATAAATCAGCACATCTGGATTTGGAAAAACTAATAATTTCTCCAAATTAAGGGTAGATATAATCCAATAGTCTTTTTTATGGGTAAATTAATGACTATTAGAAGATATAAGACCCTGAAGTTCTATAGCAATTTTATTTTTCTTTTGCTTAAATTTTATGTTTTAATGCCAAAGGGGCAAGAAAAGGGGCAAAAATTGTAGCATCAGAACGTGTGAAATCACATAAATTGCATTAAATCAATAGGTTATTAAAATAGTCTCAAAAACCACAAAAAAACATAAATTGCTGTATATCAGTTGTTTATGTGTTCTATTTCCCGATACAAAACTTAGAAAAAATATTTCCCAACACCTCATCATTCGTAACCTCTCCGGAAATTTCTCCAAGATGTTCCAGGGCGTTTCTAAGCTCATAAGCCAGTAATTCTGTAGAAATCTGGGAGGAAATAGCTTCTTTTACCTTATGAACTGCTTCCAGAGACTTTCTAAGGGCTTCAAAGTGACGCTGGTTGGTGATCACAACGTTATTTTCTTCAGATTTTAAATGCTCAACATACGATGAAAGTTCGTTTTTCAGATCCTGAATGTTTTGATTTTCAACAGCTGATATTTTGATAAAATCAAACTCGTGAGAAATGGCATTTCTGAAAATATTCTCTACTGTTTCATATTTGGTAGGAATCACTTCGTCAATTTTTGTTGCACAGATAATCAGTTTCAGATCTTCTCTCAGCAGCGACTGAATCATTTCAATATCTTCCGAAAAATCTTCAGTAGCAGCATCAGCCAGATAAACAAGAATATTGGCGTTCTCTACTTTTTCTTTTGCTTTTTTTACCCCGATAGCTTCAATTTCGTCCACTGTTTCGCGAAGTCCTGCCGTATCAATCAGTCGGAAGGCGTGGCCTTTTATATGAAGAATTTCCTCAATGGTATCTCTGGTGGTTCCGGCAATATTACTTACAATCGCTCTTTCTTCCTTCAAAAGAGAGTTTAGCAGCGTAGATTTTCCGGCATTCGGTTTTCCGATGATGGCAACGGCTGTCCCGTTTTTAATGGCATTTCCGTATTGGAAACTTTCAATCAGAGAATTTAATTTTAATTCAATTTTATCCAATAATCCGTTCAGAGCAGTTCGGTCTGCAAATTCTACATCTTCTTCAGCAAAATCCAGTTCCAGCTCAATCAGAGAAACAAAATTCAGAAGATCCGTTCTTAGTAAAGAAATTTCATTGGTAATTCCTCCTTTCAGTTGATTGATGGCTACCTTTCTGGAAGCTTCGTTATCAGAGGCAATCACATCAGCAATGGCTTCTGCCTGGGAAAGGTCAATTCTTCCATTAATAAAAGCACGAAGTGTAAATTCACCTGCTTTGGCCATTCTCGCTCCGTTTTTGATCAGTGTTTCAAGAATACGTTTTCCGATATGCGGCGAGCCGTGAAATGCAATCTCCACAGAGTTTTCAGTGGTGAAACTTTTTGGTGCCAGAAAGATGGAAAGCATTACTTCATCAATGGCTTCCTCCTCATCCATAAAATAACCGTAATGAATGGTATGGGATTTCTGTTTTTCCAGATTTTTTGCCGGAAAACTTTTCTGAACTACAGATAAAGCTTCATTTCCTGAAACCCGGATGATGCCTAAAGCACCTATTCCATTGGCAGTAGCCAGTGCACATATCGTATCATTATTCATGCTGCAAATTTACGTTTTTTAATATGAATTTTCGCTGACGTCTGTTATTCAGATTATCTATTGTTGTATTCGGATGAAAAACAGAGAAGAGTGAATCCAGATACAATTCATCATGGTTTTGATCATTTTGTATTGTGAATAAGGATGCTGTATGTAAAAACAGGATTCTTTATTCCATCACCTGATTAGGGATGAAAAAGAATATTTAAACTTTTAAATAATATAAAAAAATTCTTAATTGTGATCTTTTTTAAAGGTTTAATGTGTTTTAATATAGTGTTTTGTGAATGTTTTGATAGGATTGTTAAATACGGATTTTGATGAGTGTTTTAAGATTATAAAAAATTAAACACCTGTTTGGTATGTTAATTGATTCTTAGTCCGTCGATGATGTTGAAAATTTAAATATTTTCCAATTAAACAATAATAATCTGTTAAAATATTGTAAATGTGCATGAATAAATTATTTTTTTTAAAAATTAATAAAAAAGTCATTTTTTTATTAATGCTCTTTTTCAGCGCTGTAACATATGCTCAGTGTATTCCTTACACAGGACAGGCCATGACCAGTGGAAATACCTATTGTCTTAATGGCAGCCTTAGTGTAAGTACGAATATAAGTATTCCGAATGGGGCAACACTTGTCATTCAATCCGGGCAGCTTCAATCTAATAGTATTCAGGTTGATGGGGTTCTGGAAATCGGTGATGGAGCCAGTGTTAAATCTACAGGAACAGTGAAAGTGGGAACTTTCGGATCTCAGAAAAACTCAAAAATTAAATTAGGAACCAAATCCTTCTTATCTCTTGTAGGATCGGTAGTTCAGGAAGATCCAACTTTTGGAGGATTTTACCCTGGAACAACCTCAGTTATTGAAATGGGAACAAACAGTGTTGTAGAGATTTGCGGAACATTTACCCAGCAGTCTACAACGTATCCTTCTGTTGAATATATTGGAATTCCTACCGGAAAAGCTTACTGTATCGCAAAAGCAGACGTAAGTGGGGGTGGGGGAGCTTCTATTATTAGTGATGATAGTCAGATTGTAACAATTGCCATGGGATCTGTCACAGGATTAGGGATGGGGAATTCAAGCTTCTGCGGTCCTAATGCAACAAAAGCCATGTGTCCGGGTCTTTGGCCTGAAGGACTATCCGAAGATAAAACAAGTTGTGGGAATGCTCCGGTTATCATCGATGACCTGGATGGGTTCTGTACAAAACCAGCGGTTTCAGGAACACCTGATGGATTTACGAAATTCGGAATTACAGTACAGCAGAAAAATAATGCCTGGCCGGAAAATATACCTAATGGATTCCTGGCCATGGAATCAAAAAATAAAGGTTTTGTCATGACGAGAGTTCAGCATGTAAGCCAGACACCGCAATCTGATGATGCCATTGCCGATCCGAAAGAAGGAATGCTTTTATATGATATCCAGGACAAATGCGTAAAGCTTTATAACGGGACAGAATGGAAATGTGTGCAAAAAAGCTGTAATGATTAATCTAACCACTAAGAGTATGAAAAATATAAGAAATATAAGTATAGCCATTGCCCTGATCGTTTTTAATTCATTTTTTGCGCAGATAGCTATCGGAAAACAGACAGTGGATGGAAACAGTACCGTATTGGATTTTGATAATGTTCCCGGAAATACAAAAGGCTTGATTCTTCCTGCAACATCCGGATTTCCAACCGGAACTCTGGTAAATGGAACACTGATCTTTGATGTTACGGATAATAAAGTGAAAGTCTACGAAAATGACACATGGAAGTCTTTGTCTGATGCTGGTAATTCAAGTGCGGTTATCGTCAATAACTCTGCGGAATCAGGTAAAGGAGTGATTATGGGAGAGGCAGCAAGTACTGCTGATGGAGTATTGGTTCTTGAATCTCAGGATAAAGCAATGATTCTTCCAAAAGTAGCAGCACCGCATCTTAGCGTAAAAAATCCTTATCCCGGTATGATCTGTTATGATACAACCAGCAAAACACTGGCAATATTTGACGGATCAGTCTGGAATTACTGGAAATAATTAAAATAATAGAAAGAGGTCATCTCAAAAGCTAAATTATTGGCTTTTGTCATGCTGACGTAGAAAGAATCTCATTTCTGAACTGCATTTGCAGGCTGTCTGTATTCAGAGTGGCAGTTTTGGGACAACCTCTTTTTTTATTTCTGAGTTTAAACAATCTGAGCACTTTCCTTGATGCTGTTCATCACAAAAATACTCTTGGTCTGGCCAATTCCTTCAATTTCTGATAATTTGTTCACAAAAAACTCATGGAACTCATCCATATTGGGAGCAAGGATCTTCAGCATAAAATCAAAATCCCCGCTGATATTGTAAAACTCTACAACTTCCTTCAGTTTGCCCACTTCCTCAATGAATTTTCCCGCTGTTTTCTTATTGTGAACACTCAGTGCGATCATACAGATCACCATCATTCCTTTATTGACCTTTTTACGGTCTACTACAGCGGTATATTCTTTAATGATTCCTTGTTTTTCCATACGTTTAATACGCTCATGCGTAGGAGTAGGACTCAAGTTGATTCTTGCCGAAATATCTCGGACACTCATTTTTGCATCTTTCTGAAGAAGTCGCAGGATAGACAAGTCTTTTTCGTCAGGGATATAATTTTCAGTTGCCATTTTGTTCTGTTTTTATGGATTGTTGTTTGATTTATCAGTAGTTTTGTTCTTTAATGTGTTTTGTATCTTTAATATTGTTCCAAATTTAAGGTTAAATTTTCAAATACGTTCTGTAAATTTTAATTTTGCAGGAAATTTGAATATATGGATACAAGGAAGAATGTAATATTAATTTTAGCATCGGTGGGAACATTTGTGGAGGCTTTGGATATTGCCATTATTAATTTAACAATTCCTTCTATTCAACAGCAGTTTCAGATCGGAGCGGAGACTGTTCAATGGCTGCAGACACTTTATGTATTGTTCTTTGGAGGATTTCTGATTATTGGTGGAAAGCTTTCAGATCAGATTGGAAGAAAGAAAATGTTCTTACTCGGAGCATTGATTTTTATGCTCACTTCATTGGGAGCAGGATTATCTCAAAACTTTGAAGTGCTGGCAATATTCCGTGCTTTACAGGGATTGGGAGCTGCATTGGTGATGCCTTCTGCATTATCCATTGTGACCAATACATTCAGAGGAGAACAGGAAAGAAACCATGCTATCGGAATTTTCAGTTCATTTGCTGCAATCGGTTCAGGAAGCGGCCTTTCGGTAGGAGGAATTATCAGTACTTACCTAAGCTGGCACTGGGTTTTCCTGATTAATGTACCTATTCTTCTTGTAACACTTGTGCTCTCTTACTTCTATCTCCCTGCAGATGAGAAAAATGAAACCGCACAGAAAACAGATATGATTTCCGGAATATTAATGGTGCTTGGGCTTTTAAGTCTTACTTACGGTACCCATGAATTGGTGCATATTAAAGAACAGCCGTTCATGGTTGTAGGTTCCTTGATTCTGGCAATACTGCTTTTGGTTATGGTATATTACCGACTGAAATCTGTTGCAGAACCTTTAGTTGATTTAAAATTATTCAGACATCAATCTTTAGTGGTTTCCAATGCTGTATTCTTTACGTTGGGAGCATTTTTTATCGGGTTTTTATTCCTGATTTCACTGATGCTTCAGAAAGATATGGGTTATAGCGCTGCTTCTGCAGGATTAATGCTTGTTCCGTTCAGTATCATATCTGCTCTGACGGCTAAATTTATTCTGCCTCATATATCAAAGCGTCTGAGTTCATCCCAGATGGGAGTTTTAGGATGGTTGTTTATGCTGATGGGAGGATTGTCACTGTTGATCTCTGTTTATACCGGACATCCGCTAGCTGTAGTTTTATTAGGCGCAGCATGTATTTCGGGGGTAGGAATGACATTTTGTTTTACCGCACTTTCTGTAATGGGAATCCAGGATGTTGAACCTTCAAACTACGGATTGGCATCAAGTTTGAGCTCTACAAGTTACTTTTTGGGAGCCGGGATTGGATTATCATTCATGACTTTAATGAGCCAGATCTTTCCTTCAGAGTTTTCAGTAGGAAGTCTGAATCTGATTGTTTTAATCAGTTATGCTCTTATAGCGCTCGGAATGTTGTTTTATTTTATATTGAAAAGCTTAAAAGTGAAGCAGGCAGAAGTTGTTGTTTCATAACAGGCAGTCTAAAAATACACAAACTATATGACGAAGAATCGGTGCTTAGGTATCGGTTCTTTTTTTGTCTTTCCACATCACTTCATTACCTTTGTTTTTTACTACACATCATGAAAATACAGATCATCAGTGATCTTCACCGGGAGTTTGGGAGTACGGAATTATGTTTTGATCATTCTGATATTGTTGTTTTGGCAGGTGATGTCAATTTGGGAACCAAAGGAATTGAATGGATTAAAAATGCAATTCCCAATAAACCTGTAATATATGTTTTGGGTAATCATGAATATTATAAAGGGTCCTACCCAAAAACACTCAATAAGATCAAAGAAGCTGCCTTCTGTTCTAATATTCACGTACTGGAAAATTCATTTTCAGATATTGACGGTATTCGTTTTCACGGTGCAACCTTATGGACGGATTTTTCCATCTTTGGGAATCCGGTTCAGTACGGAATGCTTTGTCAGTCTAAAATGAATGACTATAAAATGATCAGAAGAGATCCTTCCTATTCCAAAATGAGGACATTGGATACCTTTAAAATCCATCAGTTTTCAAAACAATGGCTGAAGGAAAGTCTTGAAGATTCAAAAGGACTTAAAAATATAGTCATTACCCATCACGCACCCAGTATACAATCTGTTCCGGAATATTACAAAGAGGATCCGTTAACAACAGCCTATGCTTCTGATCTGGAAGATTTAATTACGCACTATCAGCCACTATACTGGATTCATGGGCATATTCATACTCCGTGCAGATATAAAATCGGAGAAACAGAAATTATCTGTAATCCTCATGGCTATATTGATGAAAAATACAACGGATATGATAAAGAATTGCTGATTGTTGTTTAGGAAACAATAAAAAGTAAAATCCGATTATTTGCCTTCTTAGCTCTCTTTACTTCTTGGCTCTTTTTCCTTTTTCAATTATCTTCGTGCTTAATTTTCTTTCCAATGTCTAAAAAATCGCAGCCAAAATCTGATTTTGTTTCGCAGCTAGCATTTGATGAAGTGTTGCAGCAGGTGGAATTTGATCTTAGAATCAAGGAATTTGTGGTGATGGAAATTGATAAGGCTAATTATATCATACAGCCGAATATTCCTTACCGCTCAGATTATTTCTGCATTTTCATGATACAGAAGGGCGGGGTCACATTTAGGTTGGATGACAAAAGCTATGAAGTCTCCAAAGGTGATATTGTTTTTTGCCCAATGTTAGAAACTTTTTGGCTGGATGAAATTACTGAAGACTATGATGCTAAGTATATATTCTTTTCATTGAATTTTATTTCTGACGCAGGTTTTAATTATAAGTCAAATAATGTTCTGAAGAGCCTTTCGTCAGATCCTACTCATATCATCAGGAATGAATCTGATGTGTACAGGAAACTGAATTTCCATCTCGATGAACTTAAAGTGTTGAATGATAAGGAAAAAGATAATTATTATTTTAATGAAATGATCTGGCATCATTTTTCGCTAGTCATCTATGAAATTGATAATTACTTCAAGAAAACAGAAAAACCTCATCAGGTAACCAATAGAGAAGATGAGTTGACGACCAGCTTTTTCACGCTGGTTCAGCGTCATTTCAAAGAAGAGCATAACGTGCAGTTCTATGCCGATAAGCTTTTTATCAGCCGTAAATACCTTACGAAAGTCATTAATAAAACGGTGTTCAAATCCCCAAGAGATATTATCCATCAGGTTTTAGCGGTAGAAGCCAGATTGCTGCTAAGAAATCCTAACCTGAATATTGCAGAAGTCGCCTCTCAATTAAAGTTTTCAGATCAGGCGTCTTTCAGTAAGTTTTTCAAAAAACATGTGGGAAGATCCCCTTTGGAATACAGAAAGGATGATTTGTATTGATAATGAGTTATTTATGGTTTTAAGACGTCTTTTTACCAAATTTAAACTATAATTTCGATTAAAAATAACAAATAGTACCATTTATATTGTCTATGGATGATATTTCTCATGTTTTTTGAAATAAGGAGTCTTTTTGACAAAACAAGAGGTTTTTTGAATAATCCTATTGAATTTTTTTCGTTCGATTTTTGTCCGGAAAATTTAAAAGGACTATTGTTATGCAAAGATTTTTTATTCAAAAATCAACCCTACTTTTCCTCTCACTAATCGTTTTGACGGGGTGTAGGAAAGATAATCAAAACCAAGGCTATCAGCAGCAGGCACCGGAATTACCTGTGGCAAAAGTGACCCAGGGAGACGCCTCTCTTTCCAGAGAATATGCAGCATCTGTAGAGGGTGTTTCCAATGTGGAAATCAGACCTCAGGTAACAGGATATTTAAGCAAAATTTATGTAGATGAAGGAGACTTTGTGAGAGCAGGGCAGCCGTTATTCAAAATTGAAGATCAGGTTTTTCGCGAGCAGCTGAAAAGTGCTCAGGCAGCTTTGATCACTGCTCAGGCCACCCTTTCAACTTCTAAAATTGATCTTGACAGGAAAAAAGAACTGTTCAGAAATAAAATGGTTTCAGAAATTCAGGTAAAAGAAGCTGAAGCTGCTTACAATGGAGCAAGAGGAGCCGTAAGCCAATCTACATCCACTATTGAATCAGCTAAAATCAATATGAATTTCTCTACCATCAAAGCTCCGGTAAGTGGATTTATCGGGAGATTCAACTATCGTTTGGGAAGTTTGATGACGCCGGGGAATCAGGAACCGATTACCTTATTGTCAGATATTCATCAGGTATATACATATTTCAGTTTGAGCGAAAATGATTTTAATAATTTCCAAAAACAGTATGTAGGAAACAACATTGATGAAGTGATCAAAAATACTCCGGCAGTATCATTACTTCTTTCCGGTGGTGAGCAATATGCTGAAAAAGGAAAGATTGATGCCGTGGAAGGACAGTTTAATAAGACAACCGGATCAATTACATTAAGAGCAAAATTCAACAATCCCAATAATCTTTTAAGAAGCGGAAATACCGGTAAAATTGTATTGGATCAGTTCTACAGCAATGTTGTTTTACTTCCTATTGTTTCTACCAGAACTATTCAGGATAAAGTGTTTGTGTTCACAATTAAGGGTGGAAAAGCAGCAATGGTTCCCATTGAAGTGAATGGAAAAGCCGGCGATAACTTCATTGTAGCCAAAGGACTTAAGGCAGGAGATGAATATATTACCAGCGGCTTTGACCGATTACAGCCGGGAACCCCTGTCGTGGCACAAAAGAAAAATGCTCAACAGAAAAAATCGTAAGAAGAAATCATGTTAAAGAAAATTATAAAAAGACCCGTACTGGCAACGGTTATTTCCGTATTGCTTGTTATACTGGGGATTGTCGGGATGGTAAGCCTTCCGATTACCAAATTTCCGGACATTGCACCGCCTACTGTTATGGTAACTGCTGCTTATCCTGGAGCCAATGCTGAAACGATTGCCAGGTCGGTAGCGCCACCTTTGGAAAATGCTATCAACGGAGTGGAAAATATGGATTACATTACTTCTACCGCAAGTAATGACGGAACATTAAGCATTACTGTTATTTTCAAACTGGGAACAGATCCCGATCAGGCAGCGATTAATGTGCAGAACAGAGTAGCACAGGTGACCAACCAGCTTCCTGCGGAGGTAATTCAGGCAGGAATCACAACAGTGAAAAGACAGAACAGTATGATTGCGATGGTTTCGCTGACCAGTAAAGATGGAAAAATGAACGACCTTTTCCTTGAAAACTATGCGAAAATCAACATCGTTCCGGAGCTGAAAAGGGTAAAAGGAGTAGGAGATGCAATGGTGTATGGAAATAAAGATTACTCTATGCGTATCTGGCTTGACCCGAATAAGCTGACTTCATACAATCTTACCCCATCCGATGTTTCCCGTGCCATTCAGACCCAAAACCTGGAAGCAGCACCCGGAAGATTAGGAGAGAGAAGTAAAGAAGTAATGGAATATGTTCTTCGGTACAAAGGTAAGTTTACAGAGCCTGAGCAATATGAAAATATCACCATCAAAGCATTGAACGACGGTTCTGTTTTAAAACTAAAAGATATTGCCAAAGTGGAATTCGGAGCATACAGCTATACGGTTTCTTCCAATTATAATAAAAAAGCTTCCGTAACGATGGCGATCTTCCAGATGGCAGGATCTAATGCGAATGAAGTGCAGATTGCTCTTCAGGAGAGAATGAAAGAGTTGGAAAAATCTTTCCCGGAAGGAATGGATTATGAAATTCCATACGCAACAAAAGAAGCGTTGGATCAATCCATAGAGCAGGTGATTCATACATTGATAGAAGCATTTATCCTGGTATTCATTGTGGTGTATATCTTCCTTCAGGATTTCCGTTCAACCCTGATTCCGGCCATTGCAGTTCCGGTATCTATTATAGGAACTTTCTTCTTTATGAAGGTTTTCGGATTCTCTATTAATATTCTTACGCTGTTTGCCCTGGTATTGGCGATTGGTATTGTAGTGGATGACGCTATTGTAGTGGTGGAAGCGGTTCACGCCAAGATGGAGCATAAAAAACTGAATCCGAGAGCTGCCACGATGTCGGCAATGAGTGAGATTACAGGAGCTATTGTTTCTATTACGTTGATCATGTCTGCCGTATTCGTTCCGGTAGCCTTTATGAGTGGCTCCACAGGATTGTTTTACCAGCAGTTTGCCTTGACGTTAGCAATTGCAATTGTGATTTCAGCAATCAATGCATTGACACTGAGCCCGGCGCTGTGTGCTTTATTCTTAAAACAACACCATCCGGGAACGCATGAAAAAATGAATTTCAAAGACCGTTTCTTTGCAGGATTCAATGCGAGCTTCAATAAGCTGACTTTCCGATATGGTAAAGCTGTACTCTTCCTTTTAAAAAGAAAATGGGTGGCCCTGATCATCATTGTGGCCTTCGGAGGATTGTTTGCATGGATGTCTATGACAACACCTAAAGGATTTATTCCGGATGAAGACCAGAGTTTTATTATTGTAACAGCAAACCTTGCTCCGGGAGCATCAAAGGACAGAACTTCAAAAGTAGTTTCCGACACAGAAGACCTATTGATGAAAAATCCTGCTGTGGACAAAGTAATTTCAGTAGACGGATTAAACCTGTTCAGTGGTTCCATGTCATCTTCTGCAGCTTCTATTTTTGTTAAATTAAAAAAAGGAGGCGAGAGAGGAGCTGTGAATAACATCAATGACATTATAGGCCAGACGCAGGGTATGCTTTCTCAGGATAAAAGAGCCAATTTCCTTGTGATCAATACGCCAACGGTAGACGGTTTCGGAAATACAAGTGGTATGGAGCTTGTGCTTCAGGACCGTACAAACGGAGAACTTCAGAATTTGGGAAATATCTCCTATGGAATGATGGGAGCCCTGATGCAGAGACCGGAAGTGGCGGTAGCATTTACCACCTTCGATGTTACGTATCCTCAGTTTGAAGTACTTGTAGATGAAGTGAAGTCTGCCCAGCTGGGAGTGAATGTTTCTGAAGTACTGGGAGTAATGCAGGGATATTACGGAAGTATTCAGGCTTCAGATTTCAACAGATTTGGAAAGTATTACAGAGTTCTGGTACAGTCTACTCCGGAAACAAGACAGGATAAAGAATCCCTGAACGGAATTTTCGTTAAAAATAATTTAGACCAGATGGTTCCTATTAATACATTGGTAAGCCTTAAACAGGTAACGGGAGCTGAAGTGGTAGACCGTTTCAATCTATTCAACTCATCCAACTTAACGGTAATAGCTGCTCCGGGATACAGTACAGGACAGGCGATGGCCGCAATTGAAGAGGTGAGCAAGCAGGTACTTCCTCCGGGATATACTTATGATTATAAAGGAATGAGCCGTGAAGAAGCAGGTTCAAGCTCGCAATCTGTCATGATTTTCGGATTATGTATCGTTTTTGTATTCTTCCTTTTGTCCGCACAATATGAAAGTTATATCCTTCCATTAGCTGTATTGATTGCTATTCCGGTAGGACTTTCAGGAGTATTTGTCGGAATTACATTCGCGGAGCTGTCTAACAATATTTATGTACAGATTGCTCTCGTTATGTTGATTGGACTTTTAGCGAAGAATGGTATCCTGATTGTGGAATTTGCTATTCAGAGACGTAGAGCAGGGAAAAGTCTTATTGCATCTGCAGTGGAAGGAGCAAAAGCACGTTTACGTCCTATTTTGATGACCTCTCTGGCATTTATTACCGGATTGCTGCCATTGATCTTTGTGGTAGGGCCTTCAGCGATGGGTAACCATTCTATCGGATATGCGGCCATTTCAGGGATGCTTTTCGGAACGATCTTAGGAATTTTTGTGGTTCCTGTTCTTTTTGTGGTATTCCAGGCTTTGCATGAGAGGATCAATGGAAAGGTAGTAACGGATGCGGATTGGGAATATTAATTCAAATGATTTAAAAATGAAAATTAAAAATATAGCATATATCGCACTCATTTCGGGGACGGCAATTTCCTGTAAAGTTCAGAAATATGAGCAGCCTGAGGTAAAAATGCCTGAAGTCTTCAGAAGCGATAGTATTGTTTCAGGGCAAAATGAAAATATTGCTAAAATCAGCTACAAAGATTTTTTCAAAGATCCGGTTCTGGTAAGCTTGATTGATAAAGCGATGGTACAGAATAATGATCTTCAGGTGGCTTTAAAGCAGATAGAATTTGCCTCCCTGGCGTATACTCAGAGTAAATGGGGAAATATCCCGACGATCGGTGCTTCTGCCAATGCGAATATCAACCGTCCCTCAGACAACAGTATGAACGGAATGATGGCCGGACAGTTCATGGGGAAAAGGTATATGGAAGATTATACAACTTCTCTTAGTTTTTCATGGGAAGCAGATATCTGGGGTAAGATCAAAGGCAGAAAAGAGCAGGCTTTAGCAGAATATCTTAAAACACAGGAAGCAGCAAAGGCGGTAAAAACACAAGTGGTGTCTGCTGTAGTGCAGGGATATTATAATCTGCTGATGCTGGATACTCAGCTGGAAATTACAAAATCCAATCTGGCATATGCTGATAATACGTTGAAGTTTCTGACCAAACAGCAGGAACTGGGATTAACGACAGCTTTGGCAGTGCAGCAGCAGGAAATTGTAAAAGATCAGATTCTGAAATCAATTCCTGCAATTGAAAGTTCTGTGACAACCCAGGAAAATGCTTTGAGCCTGCTGACAGGTTCAATGCCCGGGAAAATTGAAAGAAGTGCAAGCCTGAACAATGTACAGTCTCCGGATCATTTTGCAGCAGGAGTTCCTTCAGAATTATTAAGCTACAGACCGGATATTAAAACGGCTGAGCTTGACGTAAGAAAGAGTGCTGCAGCGATTCACGTTGCCAAAATGAGTATGTATCCGTCACTGAATATTACAGCACAGGGTGGTGTAAATGCTTTCCAGATCAGTAAATGGTTCAGTGTTCCGGGATCTCTTTTCGGAATGGTGGCAGGAGCAGTAGCACAGCCTATTTTGAATGGAAAACAGTTGAAAACGCAGTATGAACAGTCTAAAGTAGTTGCTGATCAGGCGGAAATCAACTTTAAACAGTCTGTTTTAAAAGCGGTAGCCGAAGTTTCTGATGCATTGGTACAAATTCAAAAACTGGAAGAGCAGCAGAAAATTGCAGAAGGGCTGGCCGTGAAATCCGGTGAAGCAGTGAAAAAAGCTGATCTGTTATTTAAATATAATTCAGCAACTTATGTAGAGGTGATCATTGCCCAATCGAATAAACTTCAGGCAGAACTGGAACTGGCTTCTCTGAAAACCCAGAGACTGAATGCTATAACAGCACTTTACCGCTCAGTAGGAGGCGGGTGGCAATAAAGTAAAATTGAATCTGCTTCGTCTGTAATGATGAAGCAGGTTTTTAATCCATTATCATTATGAAGACAAATATACAGGAGGGAATCATTTTAATTCCGGATTTCAGCGGATTTACCGAATTTGTGTTCAATACAAAATTGTATACAGGCGAGTATATTGTAAGACAGCTATTGTCTACACTGATTGATGTGAACGATCAGTATTTTGAAATTTCCGAGATTGAGGGAGATGCCATTTTATTTTACCGTTATGATGAAAATCCGTCTTACCAGAGCATTTCAAAAATGCTGTGGAAGATGAGAAGTGCTTTCAACAGAAAGATAGAGGAGCTGAGTAAGAGTTTAAGCACTACCATTGATCTGGCTCTCAAGTTTATTGTTCATTATGGATCTTTTTCACAATACAATATTGGAAACTTCAGAAAACTATATGGGAAAACTATTGTGGAAGCCCATCAGCTTTTGAAAAACGGACTGGCAGAACAGCCTTCTTATGCTCTTTTCAGCAATTCTTTTCTGGAAAACAGCAAAAATAAGGAGTCGGATTTTAATAAGGATCCACGTCGTCTGCCTGAAGTAGGCGTTATCCATTATTTTGAAAATTTAAACTAGCATATATTTTTTAATATTATTCCTTGTAAATTTGCTATTGCTAGCGGCCCGGGTGAGATCCGGGCTTTTTTGTTGGTAAGACTTTTAGAAATTGAATGAATGAACAACTTATTTTCATAATGAAGACTCTCATATCAATGACAAATTGTAAAGTTTTTTAATAAAAATTAAATTACAGATAAAACATGTTTTTAAGAATATTTATTATGGAAGTGATTTATATTGTGTTTGTTTATTAAAAAATTTCCACTGTTTTCCGGTTTATGCTTCTGTTTTTAATTGATATCTTGCTGGGAATTAAGGATTTATTTTTTTTTTTTTACTTTTTGATGTAACAAACTTGTGAAGATAATGGTCTTATAGAAAAAACTATAATTTCACATGAAAGTAATCTTATTTCCAATAGCGATACTAGCAGGTTCATTTGCAATGGCTCAGCAGGCCCCGGCAGCAAAGGATACTGTAAAAGGAAATACAAAAGAAATAGAAGCGGTTACCCTGGTTGCCAGAAAGCCGACCGTAGAATCTAAAGTAGACAGAACTGTATTTAATGTAGCCAACAGTGCAATTCTGGCAGGAAATACAACATGGGACGTTCTTAGAATGACTCCTTTGGTAAGCATAGATAATAATGATGATGTAAAAGCCGAAGGACAGATGGTTACAGTATACATCAATGATAGAAAATCGGTTTTTACAGGGAAGGAATTAAAGGAATATCTTAAGACAATTCCTGCCGATAACCTGATGAAAATTGAAGTGATTACCAGTCCTTCTTCACGTTATGAAACGTCAGGTTCCGTCATCAATATTGTTTTGAAGAAAAGGGATGATGAAGGTTTAAAAGGAAGTATATCTTTCAACAACAGACAAAGTACCAAGAACTCACAATACACAAATTTTAATCTCAACTATCATAAGAAAAAATTTACCCAAACTCTTATTGGAAGTTATAATGACGGAACTTATGTGCAGAAGAATCAGACATGGGATAACCGTTATGCTGAAAATAAACTTACTCAGTTTAATCTGGAAAATGTAATGAGAAATGAAAGTCCATCTCTTTCTTCCACTTCAGAGTTTGAAATCAATGATAAAAATAATTTCGGACTTGTACTGGAGTATTCCCAGAACAGGAATTTGCTTTCAGCAGAATCTGATGGGATGACTACAAAAGATGGAGATCCGGGTGAATCTTTTCACCAAATTCAAAATAACTGGGGATTCAGCCGTAATCTGGGTACTAATGCTTTCTATAAATACTATGATAAAGAAAAAAATAGAATTTTAGATATTAATTTAGGAACCAATTATTCCAGTAATGACAATGATAATTTGATTGACAAGCAGATTAATAAGCAGGGTGTGATAACCAATCAGCAGCTGGGGTCTATCAGTTCCAATCAGATGCGTAATTATTATCTGAAAATAGATTATACACAACCTTTTGGTAAAACAGGAGGTACGATGGAAGTAGGAGGGAAAACGGAATTGAACAATCATGTTATTCCTAACAGTCTCTATGGATTCAGTATTGATAATGGTACACCGGAATACGCTAATCTTTCCAAAAACGACAGATTCCATTATGAAGATCATCTGAGCTCTTTATATGCCAATTATAGCAAAACATTTTTCGAAAAACTGGAAACAAGAGTCGGAATCCGATATGAATATATTGATTATAAAGTGAGACAGGATGTGGCAGGTACAGAGAGAAGAGATTCTTACGGAACTTTTCTTCCCAATCTATTGCTGAAATACAATTTTTCAGAGAAATTTGATTTGAGTCTTACCTATAACCGAAGTATCTGGAGACCTTGGTATTCTGAATTTAACCCTTTTGTGACGCCTGAAATTAATGGAACGTATTCCAGAGGAAACCTTTATCTGAATCCAAACCCCAACGACAGGCTTTATCTGAAATTCGGAATTTTGAAAAAGTATTTTCTTTCCGCAAGATATATGCACACCAATCAGGATTACTGGACTACTTATGTAACGGAAAACGGAAGAACAGTTTCTCTACCAGGGAACTTTGATGGAAAAGTTGAAAAATATTACCTTTTTGCCAATACCAATCAGAACTTCCTGAAAAATAAACTGAATGTAAATGCCGGATTTGGATGGTATTACATTAATAATAAAGATTTTAACGAGAAAAATAAACTAGGTGCCAAAGATTATATCAGTTATTGGGGAGCCTCTGCGAATGTTTCTTATACCAACCTTTTCAATAAAAACATTAATCTGAGTGCATGGGTGGAACTTGCCAATCAGAACAATGGAAATTCATATGCGAATAATACCAACGTATTCCACAATATTTCAGTCACCAAAATATTCCCGAAAACTCAGATGGAACTGAGCATGCAGCTGATGAATATTTTCAAAAGACCTTATGGTGATAACACGACTTACAGCCAGGATGGGACTTTCAGAGAGTATTCAAAATGGGATTGGTACGGAGTTTCTCTTACGTTTGTAAAACGTTTCGGAAACCAGAAGGTAAAAGAAAATACAAAAACCGATGTAGAGAAAAATGGTGGCGGCGGAAAATAATCATAATATTTGTTAGATCGATGAAAGCAGGTTCCCAATTGGAATCTGCTTTTTATTTTCCTGAAATATTTATGCTTAATGATCTTAGTATAGCAAAAAATCTACACTGAAGTTTTTGAACCATTAAGAAAATATTAAGCTGTTAAGAGTATTAAGAGCATATCTGAAGATATTCATAAAACACTGTGCTTCATTCAAATTTATTTGAATCTTAATTTTTCTTCATCACTTAAGAACTCCTTAATGGTTTAAAAAAAGTTTTGAAGATTGAATATTTGAGCACATCTAAAATTTAGATTTTTATTTTTAACGCAAAGTTTTAATCTGAGATACTTTTGAATTTAAGTGAGCAAAGAGATGGAATCAATAGTAATTGATTCTATTATCTATTAGCTTCATCCGCGACGTTGTCGCCCTTGTATCATACGACAGAATCTAAGAATCTTTGCGTTTAAATAAATTATAAAAAAACAGATCCCATTTTGGAATCTGTTTGCATTCTATCAAATAATTATTAAATAGAGTTTATACTCTTAACTCTCAGTTTTTATTTAAGGGTAAACTTCACTTTTGTTTTAATGGCATCGGAAGAATTTCCAATCAGTGCTTCAAAATCTCCGGGTTCAGCTACCCAGTCATGTTTTTGAGCATCAAAGAAACTTAAAGCCGTTTTATCAATGGTGAAAGTAACTTCTTTCTGTTCGCCAGGATTCAGATATACTTTTTCAAAACCTTTCAGTTCTTTTGCAGGCCTTGGAACAGATGATTTTAAATCACTGATGTAAAGCTGGGCAACCTCAGCACCTGCCTTTTTACCTGTATTTTTAACTGTTACAGTAAACGTAATTTTACCATCCTGTGAAATGGTTGTCTGGTCTGCTTTTGCCTTTCCGAATTCAAAAGTCGTATAGCTCAATCCATGTCCGAAACTGAACAGAGGTTTTATATTTTTAGTATCATGCCAGCGGTAGCCTACAAAAACGCCTTCGTTGTAAGTAATATTGATAGGGTTTTTCTGATCTTTGCCTTTTCCTGCAGCCAACTCATCTTTCTGTCCGGGATATTCTCCTAGTTGATGTGCTGAATTGTCCTCCAGTTTTACAGGAAATGTAAACGGAAGTTTTCCTGATGGATTTGCATCACCTGCCAGAATAGAGGCAATAGAATTTCCAGCTTCAGAACCCAGATACCACGACTGTAAAACGGTAGGAACTTCTTTGATCCAAGGCATAGCTACGGCATTTCCGGAAACCAAAACAACAGCAAGATTTTTATTTGCTTTTGCAAGAGCAGAAATCACATGATCCTGGTTATAAGGAAGTCCATAGCTTTTTCTGTCATTTCCTTCACTGTCCTGGAAATCAGCTTTGTTCAATCCTCCTACAAAAATTACATAATCGGATTTCTTGGCCAATTCTACAGCTTCATTCAATAATTCAGCTTCAGAACGGGTGTCTTTTAAATCCTGTCCGGATTTTACCCCATTATATTCACCTCCGATATCTCCTACATAACCTCTCGCATACTGTACATCTGCCTGCTTTCCAAATCTGGATTTGATTCCGTCTAAAGGAAGAGCTTCGTATTTCACTTTTAATGATGAAGAACCTCCGCCAACAGTCATTATTTTAATGGCATTCTCTCCAATAACCGCTATTTTTTTAGCTTTATTAAGGTCAATAGGAAGTACATTACCCTGGTTCTTTAATAAGACGATTCCTTCTTCTCCAATTTCTTTTGCAACAGCTTTATGCTCTTCAGAAGCAATATTCCCGAAAGGTTTATTGCGGTTCATTGTTGTTTTATAAGCAAGGCGAAGTAATCTTGTTACTTTATCATCAAGCTCTGTGGTTCCTACTTTTCCTGCTTTAATCAGATCAAGGTAAGGTTTTGCCAGATAGTAGTTGTCATAGGCATTTTTAGTTCCGGCAGAAAGTCCGTTGGTCCACGATCCGAATTCCAGATCAAGTCCGTTATGAATCGCCTGTTCCGTATTGTTTACAGCCCCCCAGTCGGAGACTACGACCCCTTTATAGTTCCATTCCTTTTTTAGAATATCATTTAATAGATATTGATTCTGGCTGGCATACTGGCCTTTGTACATATCATAAGCACCCATGATTGTCCACGAATCACCCTCTGTTACCGCTGCTTTGAAAGGTGGAAGATAAATTTCATAAAGAGCCCTGTCATCTACATTCACATTGCTCGTATGACGGAACATTTCCTGATTGTTCAGTGCAAAATGTTTCACAGAAGTTGCCACCCCATTAGATTGTACCCCTTTAATATAAGGAACTACCATTTTTGAGGTCAGATAAGGATCTTCACCCATATATTCAAAATTTCGTCCATTCAGAGGAGTTCTGTAGATATTGACTCCAGGTCCCAGAAGAATATCTTTTTTTCTGTAGCGGGCTTCTTCACCCAAAGCTTTACCATAATTCCATGACATTTTTTTATTCCATGTAGCGGATAAAGCAGTCAGGGCAGGGTAGGCGATAATGGAGTCGTTAGTCCATCCTGCCTGATCCCATTCGTCCCACATCACTTCAGGACGTACCCCGTGAGGACCGTCAGTGGTCCAGAATTCCGGAATTCCAAGTCTTGGAACACCCGGTGAACTGAATTTTGACTGTGCATGAAGCATTGCCACTTTCTCTTCCAGTGTCATTCTTGATAATGCATCCTGAATACGCTGTTCTACAGGTTTGGATTCATCTAAATAAACGGGAAGGATATTATTAGTCTGGGCCATATAAGAAGCAGAAATAAAGGTGAATAAACTTATAATGACGGTTTTCTTTAACATAATGCCTTTCTATTTGATTAAAAGCAAAAATAGAGAAAATTTTTTATTATCTCAAATTGAGAAAATAAATTTTAATGAATAAAAAAACTGTCCACGTATTTGCAGACAGCTTATTATTAAATATTTTTAATTATTAAGAAAAAAATCGAAATTGCAAAATGGTAAAAGACAAATGAAGCTACTCCTATATTTTCACTCAATATCTTTAACCCTACAACTCTCCTAACACAGTGCCTGGATTCCTACGGAATGACAAGGTGGACGTATAGGTAAAGCGTGTAGTTTGTCCATTCTGTAGGAATCTACACCAAACCCTCCTATTCTTAAATTCTCACCCGAAAACCGTACCCCCGCATCTCGAATTCACTCTCAAATCCTCAGACTCATTAATCCCATCCTTTCACAGCTCCGCCTTTGAAAATCTCTTTGGCTTTCTTTTCCACTTCCGGAGACTGGTAGGCTTTTACAAAGTTTTTTACTTTCTGACTGTTTTTATTATCCTGTCTGGCAACCACCAGATTCACATACGGAGAGTCTTTATCTTCAATTAAGATCCCCTGTTTTTCCGAATCTAATCCTGCCTGAGCTGCAAAATTGTTATTGATAATTCCTGCCACAACATCCCTGTCATCTAAGACTCTTGGAATCTGGGCTCCCTCAATCTCCATGATTTTCAGCTGTTTCGGGTTTTCTGTAATATCTGTTACTTTTGGCAGAAGTCCTACACCTTGTCTTAATTTTAGCAGACCTCCTTTCTGAAGCAGAAGCAGGGAACGTCCTCCATTGGTTGGGTCATTGGGAATAACAACAGTGTTGCCTTCCTGCAGCTCACTGATATTTTTAATCTTCTTTGAATAGGCTATAATAGGGTATACAAATGTATTTCCTACAGGTACAAGATGGTATCCTCTCTGCTTGGACTGCTCTGTCAGATAAGGAAGATGCTGAAAAGCATTGGCATCAATATCTCCGTTTGTCAGGGCTTCATTGGGAACTACATAATCATTAAAAGGAATAAGTTCCACATCCAGATTATATTTATCCTTAGCTACTTTTTTGGCAACCTCAGCAATTTCCTGTTCCGGACCATAGGTGATTCCTACCCGGATAAAGTTCGGATCATCTTTTCTTCCCGAACAAGCACTGAACAGCAGTATTCCGGCAGCTATTACACCAAAAATCTTTATTTTTTTCATGCTAATTAAATTTTATAGTATACTGATCTCGCATCACGCATCACATATCTCGTATCTCGAAACCCGAATCTCAACTCTCAAACTCTCCGACACTCCCACTCAACTACCTGTGATCAAATCTTTTTGACAACCGGTCTCCCGCAAATTGAATGATGAAAACCAGCAGAACCAGTAAAATTAATACCGTATTCATAATGATAATATCATATCCGATATAACCGTACTGATAGCCAACCTGTCCAAGTCCGCCTGCCCCTACAGCACCACCCATTGCAGAATATCCTACAAGCGTAATCAAAGTGATAGTGGCATTGTTGATTAAAGAAGGAAGTGCTTCAGGAAGCAATACTTTTCTGATAATCTGTAAAGGAGAAGCTCCCAAGGCTCTTGCCGTTTCTATAAGACCATGAGGAACCTCAATAAGGCTGTTCTCAACAAGTCTCGCAATAAACGGAGCTGCCCCCACACTTAGCGGAACCAAAGCTGCATTTACTCCAATAGAAGTTCCTGCCAGAATTCTCGTAAAAGGAATCATCCATACGATCAGAATAATAAAAGGGATGGCACGGAAAATATTAACCAGAATAGATAGTCCTCTATGATAGACTGCATTTTCCAGCAGTTGTCCTTTTCTGGTTAAAAATAACATGATTCCCACCGGAAGTCCAAGTACAAATCCAAAAAATCCGGATAAAAATGTCATATAAACCGTTTCCCAGGTTCCTTTTGCCAAAAGGGCAATTACCGTATCACTAAGCATATCCTTTTACTGTATTTTGAATTTTATTTTGGTTGAAATAATAGATCGCCTGTTGGTTTTCTTTAGCCTCACCCTGAAGCTGCAGCAAAATCTTTCCAAAATTTGAATTTCCGAAATATTCTACGTCAGCCTTTAAAAGTTTATAAGGGATTTTATATTGATTGTATAGCGCTGAAAGAATTTGTTCAACACTGATGTTTTCGCTAAGTTCTATTTCGACAAGCGGAAATAAACCGTCTTTGGGTTCTTTCTGCAGTCTGCTAATGAATTCCTGTGGCAGGGTCATGATGTCTGAATTTATAAATTGCCGGATTATCGGGTTTTCTTTGTCCGAAATAATCTCGCTTAAAGTTCCTTTTGTTAATAATTTTCCTTTGTCGATCACTGCAACGTGGTTGCAGACCGCTTTGATAACTTCCATTTCGTGGGTAATTAAAAGGATGGTAATTCCCAGTCTCTGATTGATATCTCTTAAAAGCTGCAAAATAGATTGCGTTGTAGCCGGATCCAGCGCACTGGTTGCTTCATCACAAAGCAGAAGGTGAGGATCATTAGCTAGAGCCCTTGCAATAGCTACCCTCTGTTTCTGTCCTCCTGAAAGACTTCTGGGATAATCATTGGCTTTATCTTCAAGCCCTACGATCCTCAGTAGTTCGTTGACTTTTCTGTTGATTTCATCCTTACTGCTATGATCCAGTTCCAAAGGTAGAGCTACGTTATCAAAAACAGTTCTTGAAGAAAGAAGATTGAAATGCTGGAAGATCATCCCGATTTTTTTACGTTCCTCAGCCAATTGTTTAGAACTGAGCTGGGTAAAATCTTTTCCATTAATAATAATCTGCCCTTCATCCGGTCTTTCCAGTAAATTTACTGTACGGATAAGGGTACTTTTTCCTGCACCCGAAAAACCGATAATTCCTACAATATCTCCTTTCTCTATATTTAAACTCACCTTATCCAATGCCTTAAAGGACTGTTTTTTCTGGTGAAATGTTTTCGATATGTTTCTGATTTCTATCATTCTGATTTTGTATTCTGTTTAAATAGGCTGATATGGCCTGCCTGCTCTGTTAAAAAATCTTCTTACTCTTCTGATTTTTACCTTTGACCGTTTTGAAAGTCTGAAATACTTGGTGACATTCGTTAGAAGTACTCCCAGCAATATGATGAATAAACCATACAGCTGACCTCCATTGATGCTTTGGTTGGCAACAATCCAGCCTGCAATCACTGTTACAATAGGATTGATATAGGTGTGAGTGCTTACCAAGGCAGCGGGTTTTACGGACAGAAGCCAAATGTACGACAAATAAGCGACTATCGATCCAAAGAAGATCAAAAATAGGACCCCAAACCATGCCGATAATGGAACTGCAGAAACTGAAAAACCAGTCCATTCTTTTCTCATAAAAGCAATTAAAAATGAAGCTAATCCCGCTACTATAAGCTGTTGAGCAATATTCATAAAGGTAGATTGAGAAGCCGGATTTTTCTTTGAATATAAAGATCCCAGTACCCATGCGATGGAACTTAAGCCCAACACGACAAACGCAGTGATGCGTAGATTTTCATTGGCAATAGCATGAGCAGCATTTGAGTTTACACTGCCTTTTAAAAACATAATTAATCCTGCAAATCCAATGGCCAATCCTATCGGAATAAATTTATCTGAGAAATAATATTTCCAGTTTTTTCTGTCGATTGCAATAAACCAGAACGGGCCGGTTGCAATAGAAATGGCCGCTTCTGAAGCCGTTACATATTGTTCTCCCCAGGCTACGAGTCCTGTTCCTCCGGTAAGAATAAGAATACCGGTAATTGCATTTTTCTTCCAGTTGATCAGAGAATTTGCTTTTTCTCCTTTAGAAAGAAGATATCCTATCATCAGAATCCCGGCAACCAGAAATCTTAACCCCGAAAGAATGAATGGCGGAAAACCTTTTAAGCCAAATGAAATAGCTAAAAACGTAATTCCCCATATCACATAGATGTTTGTAAAAGCCAATGGAATCAACCATTTGTTTTTAGAATTATTCATTTTTATTTTTTTAATGTTGTTGTGTTCAATAAAAAAAGGCTCTACCATGTGGTAAAGCCTTTAAAATATGTCTAAATAAAAGTAAGGTCAACCACAGTATTCTCGATGCACAGGCATACAGATATCCTTCATCATGTTTTTGATGGTATGTTTCTTAATTAAATTATTTTTTAATTCTGTCTTCATTTTATTCTATTTCCTGAATACGTTTGCAAATATATAATTTAATTTTTATTAGTCCACTAAAAAAGTAGACATTTTAAATGTTAATTTATTATTAATAGTTTAATATATTGTTTGTTAGTGTTTTATTAGTTGTTTGTTTACTATTTTTTTTAATTAAAAAAACAGTTTTAGTTCTTTTTTATTTCAAAAAACATAGAAAATATTGCTTGTTTTTCATTATCAAAAATGTAAAATAAATTGAAATTTATGAGAATTAAATAATTTTTATATTGTTAAAAAGAAAACAAGTAGAAATTTATTCTGATGCATTTTTATTTTGTAGATTATTTATAAACCTTAATTTATTTATTGCCGGAACTCCCATTAGATCTGTGAATTTTAAATCAACTTATTATTATCAGATCAACGCGACAAGATCATAGGATCTTTTTATTTATTAAACTAGTTAAATGCGCAGCATTTCTGTTCACTGTAATTTAGCATAAAAATTAAAGACAATGGACAATAGAATATTAGGTCTGCATCATATTACTGCAATAGCAGACAATGCCAAAAGAAATTTAGATTTTTATACTCAGGTTTTAGGAGTAAGACTGGTGAAAAAAACAGTGAATTTTGACGATCCGGGAACTTATCATTTCTATTTTGGGAATGAAAACGGAACACCGGGAACCATTCTTACCTTCTTTCCATGGGAAGGAATTGGTAAAGGAAATAACGGAAGCGGAATGGCTACCCATATTGGATATTCAGTACCCAAAGGAAGTCTTGAGTTCTGGAAAAACAGATTGCAAAGCTTTAATGTAAATGTGGAAGAAGAAGAAGAAGAAGTATTTGGAGAAAAGATGATTTCTTTTAAAGATCCTGACGGTCTTCAGTTACAGTTGATAGAACCTGCAGGTGAAGACAGCAGAAAAGTATGGACAACTGATGATATCAAAGATGAATATGCATTGAAAGGATTCCATAATGTAACTTTAACCTTAAAAAAAGCAGATCCTACAATAAAAGTTCTGACTGATGTTTTAGGTTACGATTTGCAGAAACAGGAAGGAGAAAGATACAGATTGGCTACCGATGCAATTGATACGGCAAATCTTGTAGATATTATTGAAAACAATACAATTCCTGCGGGAAGAAATGCTGCCGGAACCAATCATCATATTGCATTCAGAGTGAAAGATGACAACGTTCTGATGGAATATCGTGAAAAAGTATTATCTGCTGGACTAAGCATTACTCCGAAAATCAACAGAGATTATTTCTATTCATTGTATTTCCGTGAGCCGGGAGGTGTTTTGTTTGAAATTGCAACCGACAATCCGGGATTCACGGTAGATGAGCCATTGAATGAGTTGGGAACAAACCTGAAGCTTCCTGCACAGTACGAAGGAATGCGTGAGAAAATAGAAGGAGTACTTCCGAAGTTATCATAGATCATCGGTCATCATTGATAAAGATGCTAATTTTGAATTAAGAATTAAAAACAATAAAATGGAAAGAACAGAAATAGTTTTAGAAGGAAGAAAAGGAGAAATCCAGCTTTTCTCAGACGATCATAAAGCAGGTAAAATGGATATTTCAGTCATTGGAAAAAAACTGACGGTTTATCATACTGAGGTACATCCGGAATATGAAGGAAAAGGTTTTGCTAAAATTTTACTAGAAAGACTGGTTTCCTACGCAAGAGAAAACGATTTAAAAATTCTGCCGTTATGTCCGTATGTTCACGCACAGTTCAAACGTCATCCGGAAGAATATAATGATGTGTGGATGAAAGAAGAACTGTAGTGAGTTTGAGAGGCGAGTTTCGGGATGCGGGTTTTTTAGTTTCGGGTTTTTGAATACGAGTTTTAGGGTTTTAGAGTAAGAGAATTTGAGATGGTAAGAGCATAGATTCCTTCGGAATGGACAAACTATGCGCTTTATTTATCCGTCCACCTTGTCATCACGTAGGAATCTAAACATTGTATGTTGCCTCTGGAAACAATCCTAGAGATTTTTCTTCCTTTTACCATTCCGCCTTCTTCGTTTATTTGCTATTTTACCCTTTCGCAATTTTGCCTTTTTATCCATCACAATAATTAATTAACAATTTCAACACAATGAAACTTATCACAGGACTGCATCACGTTACGGCAATTACCGGCAATGCACAGGAAAATATAGACTTTTACACTGGTGTTTTGGGCCTTCGTTTAGTCAAAAAAACGGTCAATTTTGATTACTCAGATGTTTATCATTTTTATTTCGGGGACGAATACGGAACACCGGGAACGATCATGACTACTTTTCCGTATGGCAAAGATCTGATCAATGGCAGACACGGGAAAGGAATGCTCAATACGACTGCATTTTCAGTTTCTATAGAAGCTCTGGATTATTGGATGAACCGTCTGGAACAGTTTAATATTCCTTTCAAACAGCCACAGCAAAGATTCTCAGAAGAAGTTTTTATTTATCTTGAAGATTTTGACGGATTGGGTTTGGAGTTGGTTTTTAATGATAAGGATGAAAGAAAAGGATATTACAATGGTTATATTCCTAAAGATTATGCCGTCAAAGGAATCCATCACGTAGAAATCTGGCATGATGGTTACGAAAGAACAGCAGCTCTTCTTACTACTCAGATGGATCATAAAGTGATTAGAGAAAGCTCTGACAGATTGAGATTAGGAACAGAAAATATGCCTGGAAAATATGTAGATCTATTGTCTACTCCTAATGCATTGAAAGGATTAGCTGGAAGAGGAACTGTTCATCATGTAGCTTTCGCTACTCCGGATGCAGAATCTCAGCTGGAAATGGTAAAAAGATTAAATGCCTACGGACTGGAACATACCGAAGTGAAAGACAGAAAATATTTTACTTCCGTATATTTTAAAGAACCAGGAGGTGTTTTATTTGAAATTGCAACTTCCGGCCCTGGTTTCGATGTAGATGAAGAAGCAGCGTTTTTAGGAGAAGATCTGCAGTTGCCACAGCAGTTTGAAAAAAGAAGAGAACGTCTGAAAGAAGTTCTTCCCGCAATTAATTATCCAACAGAAAAATTCAGATAGAAATAATGAGTCATATTTTAAATATAAAAACAGCAGGAATTCCATTAAATCAGGCAGAAAAAGCTTTGATTATGGTTCATGGACGTGGAGGAAGCGCTCAGGATATTCTGAGTTTATCTCAACATTTGAATGTAAAAGACTATGCTTTATTAGCCCCACAGGCTTTAAATCATACCTGGTATCCTTTTTCATTTATAGCACCGGTAGAACAAAACGAACCATGGTTATCATCAGCCCTTGAAATGGTTGAAGAAACAGTAAAAGCCGCCGTAAAAGCAGGAATTAAACCGGAAAATATATACTTTTTCGGATTTTCTCAGGGAGCCTGCCTTACCCTTGAATTTCTGGCCCGCAATGCTCAGAAATTCGGTGGAGCAGCAGCCATTATTGGTGGAGTGATAGGAGATAAGATCAATCGTGAAAACTATAAAGGAGATTTCGCCGGAACCCCTATTTTTCTGGGAACCAGCAACCCTGATTTTCATGTTCCTGTAGAAAGAGTATATGCTACAGCCAATATTTTACGAGAAATGAATGCTGAGGTGACAGAAAAAGTATATGCCAATTTTGGACATTCTATTAATGAGGAAGAAATTGAATTGGCCAACTTGATACTATTTAAATAAGTATTTTAACTTTAAAATTATTCGTAATTTTTAAAGACCTTTAATGTGTTTAAGTAAAGTTACGATTCCTCCGGAATGACAAAGTGAATGGATAGATAAGGCGTAATATTTGTCATTCCGGAGGAATCTATCAAGCATCATTAATTATTCAATAGAGGTGGACTTTAGCCCGCCTTAAGAAAATAAATATTCCATTGGCTTTAGCCAAAACTTATAACCTAAAGAAAATGCACGAACAACTACTTTTAATACTGGGACTTTTATTACTCGTCATGATGCTGGTCATGCTGGCACAACGGATTAAAATTGCTTATCCTATCTTTCTGGTGCTCGCCGGATTAGGAATTAGTTTTATTCCGGGAGTTCCTGTTTTAAAGCTGGATCCCGAAATTATATTTTTAATTTTTTTACCTCCTCTTTTGTATGAAGCAGCCTGGTATACTTCATGGAATGATTTCTGGAAATGGAAACGTCCCATCAGCCTGCTGGCTTTTGGTCTTGTATTTCTGACCTCTCTGGTAGTTGCCTATACTTCACAGATGCTGATTCCCGGATTTACACTGGCATTAGGATTTTTATTGGGAGGAATTGTCTCACCACCGGATGCTGTTGCTGCCACCACAGTCTTAAAAGGATTAAAAGTTCCAAAACGCACTCTTGCTATACTGGAAGGCGAAAGCCTGATTAATGATGCCTCTTCACTGATTGTTTTCAGATTTGCGCTGGCCGCAGTAATGACAGGAGCTTTTTCAATGCATGAAGCAACAGGGCAGTTTTTTCTGGTAGCAGGAATGGGAATTGTAATAGGAATTGCCGGAGCTCATATTTTTTATGCAATTCACCGGTTTTTACCTACTACACCCGCCATTGATGCTGCCATTACCGTAATTACGCCTTATATTCTGTTTCTTTCTGCAGAACATTTTCATTTTTCGGGAGTAATGGCTGTAGTGAGCGGAGGTTTATTTATGTCTTTCCGTGCTCATGAAATTTTTAAAACAGGAACTACAAGAATCAATATGACAGGGGTCTGGAATACCCTGATTTTCGTAATGAATGCTTTGGTCTTTGTATTAATAGGGCTTGAACTTCCGGATATCATCAATGGATTGGGCGAAATTTCATTAATGGAAGGAATCAAATATGGTTTAATTATAAGTTTGATCGTTATTATAGTACGTCTGTTATGGATTTATCCTGTGGCTCATATCCCAAGATGGCTGAGTGAAAAAGCCCGCCGTGATCCAAGTCCGGGATGGAAAAATCCTTTAATTATAGGATGGGCAGGAATGAGAGGAGTTGTATCCTTGGCTACAGCTTTGTCAATACCGGTAATGATGAACAGTCAGGCCGAATTTCCGATGAGAAACCTGATCATTTTTATCACATTTGTAGTCATTTTTGTGACATTGGTGTTTCAGGGATTGACACTGCCTTTGGTGATCAAATTGACAAAAATTCAGGAAATTGATCCTATTCTTCCTTCCCATGAACAGCAGGCCGGGATTCAAATGAGACTGGATAAGCTTGCTGTCCAAAAACTTGATAAAGAATATAATGAATTGGTGAACAGCAATAGTCTGCTCGAGAATTTTAAAAAAGCTCTGGAAACCGATATTAAACTTCATCAGAATCATTTAAACTCTTTGGAAATGTGTACCAACAGACGAAACGATATGGCAGAATATCACAATGTGATGCTGGATATATTTGCCCTGCAGAGAAAAGAACTGTTTCAAATGAAACGTGAAAAACGCTTCAGCGAAGACGAAATAAGAAAAGCAGAATCTCAATTGGATCTGAACGAACTGAAGATTACAGGGAATAAGCACTTGTAAAAGTGAGATCAACAGCTATAAACTTTAAACTCTGAACCTTGAATTTTAAATCTTAAAACATGAAAACATTACATTTTTTAGTCATTGGAAAGAATCAGGAAATTCTCGAGACTTTAAAAAGAATTATAGAAAATAATGAAGGTTGGACTGCCGAAATACAAAGTGAGGAAAATTTCTGTTATGAATATATAAGAGATAATGCGGTAGATATTGTTCTTCTAAGTTCAGGACTTGATGAAGATTTTGAAAAAGATATTAAAATATTTTGCGCTGATTTACATAAAGATGTTAAAGTGATTGAGCATTACGGAGGAGGAAGTGGACTTTTAAAGAATGAAGTTTACAGTCTTTTTCCTAATTTGCAGGGGTAAACCTGACATTATGTTTGAAAATATCATCAAAAATATTACCCGATTTATCTCAATCACCCCCGAAGAAGAAAAAATATTTACAGATCTGCTCTCTTGCCAGTCGTTTCCAAAGAAAACCGTTTTGCTGAGAGAAGGAGAGATCTGTCAGTTTGAAGGCTATATTCACAAAGGATGTCTTAGAATGTATTGTTTGGATGATAATGGATCTGAAGTCACTTTGCTGTTTGCCATTGAAGACTGGTGGATCAGTGATATTGCCTCATTTCAGGAACAGAAACCTTCTAAAGTGTATATTGAAACGCTGGAAGATTCGGAAATCTATATGCTGAATCCTGCAACAAAAGAAAAACTACTGCAGGAAGTCCCTAAATTTGAAAGAGTTTTCAGAATGCTGGTTCAGAGGAATCTGGCAACACTGCAAAGCCGATTTGTCAATACCATTTCCAAAACTGCCTCAGACAGATACCTTGAATTTATTAAAGTATATCCTTCAATCCCACAAAGAGTAGCACAATATTATATTGCTTCCTACCTTGGGGTTTCAAAAGAATTTGTAAGTACCATCAGAAAACGTCTTGCCTCAAAGGAGAAATAACCTTTAGGTTTTAAGAACCCTCTCTTTTATTTTATCAATTCAAGAATAAATACTGATGAATACAAAGGTGAGATTCTACAGAATGACAAACTGTATGGAGAGAAAAAGCGTATTATTTGTCATTCCGTAGGAATCTAAACATAGTTATTCTTAAATACTCTTACATACCTCAAAAGTTTAAATATCATCATACTGCCGGTTACACAAGTATCCGGCATTTTTTTTTGCTGCAAAGTCATTTATTAAACTAGTTAAATGTGCAGGGTTTTTCAGCGCTCTACATTTGTCATATCAAAAACGAACAAATAACAACGTAGATATGGACAGAAAAGATTTTTTTAAAAAAGGATTACTCGGAACAGGAATGTTTGTAGCATCAGCTTCTCTGGCAAATGCTATGAAAAACGAGATTGATGAGATCGAACCATTAGAACCCATCGGATACAATCATCTTCCTAATACAGAATCAAAAATAAAAGATAACTCTGTCATCCACAGAGCAGACTCAAGAGGAAAAGCAGACCACGGATGGTTATTAAGCCAGCACACTTTCAGTTTTGCCAATTATTACAATCCTGAAAGAATGCACTTCGGAGTCCTGAGAGTCCTGAATGACGATAAAGTGGAAGCAGGAAGAGGTTTTGGAACACATCCTCACGACAATATGGAGATCATCAGTATTCCTTTGGAAGGTGATCTTGAACATAAAGACAGCATGGGGAACACAGCAGTAATCAGAAGCGGAGATATCCAGGTGATGAGTGCAGGAACCGGAATCATGCACAGTGAGTTCAACAAAAACAGTGATAAGCTTGTAAAATTCCTTCAGATCTGGATCTACCCGAAAAAAAGAAATATCACTCCAAGATATGACCAGATCACTTTAGACAAAACGAAAGGACACAATAAGTTTCAACAGATCCTTTCCCCCAATGCGGATGACGAAGGAGTATGGATTCATCAGGACGCCTGGTTTCATCTGGGAACTTTTGATCAGAATACAGAAACACTTTATCAGATCAGAAAAAAAGGAAACGGAATGTATGTTTTCATTCTTAAAGGAAGCGCAGAAATAGGCGGAGAGACTTTGGAAGAACGTGATGGATTCGGAGTCTGGGATATTCAGGATATCAATATTAAAGCACTAAAAGAAGGTACAGAAATCCTTGTGATGGACGTACCAATGACACTATAAATAAAAATTCAATAGAAATAGCAACCCTTAAATTAAATCATTATGAAAAAATTAATCCTATCATTTGCAGCTGGTTTATTATCATTAACAGCATCCGCTCAAAACCCTGGAAAATCATTATTAAATCCTACTAATCATGCTGTGGTATTGATAGACCATGAAGGGCAGATGGCTTTTGCAACAAAAAGTATCAGCATGGAAGAATTAAGAAACAATGTGGCACTTGTAGCGGGAGGATCAAAGATTTTTAATGTTCCAACAGTGGTAACAACGGTGGCAGAAAAATCATTCAGCGGACCTGTTTTCCCTGAAATTTCAGAAGTATATCCTGAAGCAACAAGCGGATATGTAGACAGAACTACAATGAATACATGGGAAGATCTTAATGCTCACAAAGCAATTACAGGCAAAAATAAAAAGAAACTGGTTTTCGCAGGATTATGGACAAGTGTATGTATCGTAGGACCAGTATTATCAGCTATTGACGAGGGATATGATGTATATGTGGTAACAGATGCTTCAGGGGATATTTCTAAAGAAGCTCATGATCAGTCAATCACCCGTATGGTTCAGGCCGGAGCACATCCTATTACTTCTGTTCAGTATGTATTGGAACTTCAGCGAGACTGGGCAAGAAAAGAAACCTACAAACCAGTCAATGATTTGATGAAAAAATATGGTGGAGCTTACGGTATTGGAATTCAGTATGCTCAGGAAATGTTAAAACATTAATGGTCTGTTTCGGCAGGCTGAAAGCCTGCCGAAACCTTCAAACTTAAATATTGAAATAATGAAATTACTGAATACACTTATATTTTCTGCCGTTTTAGGGACAGGAATCCTGCACGCTCAGAAAGCAGACATGATTATTACCAATGGGAAGATCACCACAATGGATGATAAAAATCCTGAAGTACAGGCTGTAGCTATAAAAGACCATAAAATCTTACAAACCGGAACGAATGCCCAGATTTTAAAATTAAAAAGCAGCAATACAAAAGTCATTGATGCTAGAGGAAACAGAGTAATCCCTGGATTGTTTGACAGCCATTTGCATGTGATTCGTGGAGGAAGATTTTACAATACTGAACTTCGCTGGGATGGCGTGAAATCTTTAAAAAGAGCGCTGGAAATGCTGAAAGAACAGGCGCAGAGAACCCCAAAAGGACAATGGGTAAGAGTGATTGGAGGCTGGAATGAATATCAGTTTGAAGAAAAACGACTTCCTACACTGGCTGAAATTAATGAAGCAACAGGAAATGTACCCACTTTCATCATGTACCTTTATGGGAAAGCATGGCTGAACAAAGCGGGGCTACAGGAACTCAATATCAATGGAGAAACTCCTAATCCTGCACAAGGTTTAATTGAGAAAGACAACAACGGAGATCCTACAGGTTTACTGGTGGCAGAGCCCAATGCATTTATTCTTTATTCAACATTAGCCAAATTGCCGGAGCTGAAAGAAGAAGAAAAAGTAAATTCTACCCTTCAGTACATGACTGAGCTGAACAGATTAGGTGTTACTGCGGTAATGGATGCAGGAGGAGGATTTCAGAATTTTCCCGATGATTACGGAACGACAGACCAATTGAACAAAGAAGGGAAAATTACTGTTCGTTTACCTTACTATTTATTTGCTCAGAAAAAAGGATCCGAACTCGCAGATTATACCAAATGGATAGGGATGGTAGAGATTGACGACCATGGCCACAATGATTTCAACGAAATAGATTATCATGTAAATGGAGGCGGGGAAAACCTGGTATCAGATGGAGCTGATTTTGAAAACTTCCTTTTCCCAAGACCGGAGCTTCCTGCAACCATGGAAAAAAATATGAAAGAAGTCGTAAGCCTTCTGGTAAAAAATAAATGGCCTTTCAGAATTCATGCGACCTATAATGAAAGTATTACAAGATTTTTGAATGTCATTGAAGAAGTCAACAAAGAAACTCCTTTGAACGGATTGGTCTGGTTTATTGATCATGCTGAAACCGTGACTGAAGACAATATGAAAAGAATTAAAGCAATGGGTGGCGGAATTGCCATACAGCACAGAATGGCTTATCAGGGAGAAAGCTTCATCCACAGATACGGAAAAAAGCCTGCTTTAGCTTCTCCTCCGGTGAAAAAAATGCTTGAAATGGGAATTCCTGTAGGATTGGGAACGGATGGAACCAGAGTAGCAAGCTACAATCCATGGGTTGCTTTATACTGGATTACTACAGGAAAAACAATCGGGGGAAACCAGGTAATGGGTAAAGAAAATACCCTGGATAGAAAGACAGCCCTATCCCTTTCTACTTATGGCGGATATGAATTAATAAAAGACTATCAGAAAGGAAAAATACAAAAGGGATATTTTGCAGACCTTACCATTTTAGACAAAGATTATTTCACGGTCAATGATGAAGACATTAAAAATATTACTTCCAAACTGACGATTGTAGACGGAAAAGTAGTTTACGGAGACGAAACTTATAAAACTGCCGCTCCGGTATCTCTTCCGGTCATTCCGGACTGGTCACCTGTAAAATATTACGGAGGTTATCAAACAAAATAGTTTTAACCCACAAAAGCTACAAGTATTTCAACTGAAGAGGGTAAAAATTCCCCTTCTCTGGAGGGGTGGCAAAAATTCAAAGAATTTTTGACGGGGTGGTCTTACACGCAAAACCTCCCGCAACATCAAAGCAACCACAATCATCTGTGTCAATCTGTGTCATCTGCGGTTAAACAAAATCCCCTCAATCTCATTCTTAAAAATTCTATTTAAATCATGAAAAAGTTAATCCATACCATCATCAATACCAATCCGGCAGGAAAATTAACAGATACTGCACTGTTGGTTTTCAGGATCTTACTTTCTGTAGAATTAATCGTAGCCCACGGATTAAAAAAATTAGGGGTAGGCGTTTCAGAAGCAGAGCAGGTTCCAAATCCACTACACCTTCCGGAAGCATTCAACAGTCTTTTTGCTGATGCCGCCAATCTGGTGTTTCCGGTGTTTGTCATCTTTGGGTTTCTCACAAGAATTGCAGTATTGCCCATCTTGGCGGTGACCCTTACAGGTTACTTTATCCTTCATTGGAATGACGCATTATTAGTGAAAGATACCCCCTTTATGTATAGCTTATGTTATCTGTTTTTACTGTTTGTGGGATCTGGAAAATACTCAGTTGATAATTTTTTAACAAAGAAATAATCATGAAAAAACTGGTTGCCATTGTACTCTTTCTGCAGATTTTTATTCCCACTCAGCTTTCTGCTCAGTTTAAGCTGATGAGGTTTGATGAAGATTATGCTGCATATAAAGACTCTGCAAAAACTTTTTATAACTCCATAAAATATATCCCGGTTACAGAAAACAACAACTATCTGTCATTGGGAGGAGAAACAAGACTGGAATTTGTGGATTTTAATAATGAAGATTGGGGAAGATCAGGAATTGGAAGCAATCCCTTTCTGATTCAGAGATATAATATACACGCTGATTTGCATCTGGGCTCGCGGGTAAGAATTTTCGGACAGGTGAGAAGTGCCTGGGAAAACGGAAGAAAGAACGGACCAAGGCCAATTGATGAAGACCATTTGAATATCCAGAATCTCTTCATTGATGTAGATATCCTGAAAAATGACAAAGAAAAGCTGACGGTGCGTGCGGGAAGGCAGGAACTGGATTATGGAAGCGGAAGACTGATCTCAGTAAGAGAAGGACCGAATTTAAGATTGTATTTCGATGGCGTAAAATTCATGTACAAAAGATGGAATTTCAGATCTGATGCCTTTATGATGGCTGCCAGTGAAATCAGCCCCGGAGCATTTGATAATACCTCTTCAAAATCTATCAATCTTTGGGGAAGTTACAATACCTTGATTATTCCCAGAAGTGGAAATCTGGAGCTGTATTATTTGGGAATTCACAGAAAAGATGTACGCTTTGAAGACGGAATTTCAGATGAGACCAGACATACTTTCGGAGGGAGATTCTGGAGATATGGCGGTGGTTTTATCTACAATTTTGAAGCAGCTTATCAATTCGGAAACTTCAATAAAGGAAATATCAGTGCATGGACGGCTTCTGCAGACATCGGATATATGTTTGAAAATGTAAAAGGAAAACCGACCATCAATCTCAGAAATGATTATATTTCAGGAGACAGCAATAAAGGAGACGGAAAACTGGGAACATTCAATCCTCTGTATCCGAAAGGAGGATATTTTGGATTTAATCCCCAGATTGGCCCTGTCAATCTGATTGATATCCATCCTTATGCAACCGTAGATTTGAGTGAAAAAATAACCGTTCAGGCAGATGTCGTTTTCAACTGGAGATATTCTACCCAGGACGGAATTTACAGACCGAGCGGAACATTGAACCTGCCGTCCTCAAATTCAAAGAAAAGATACATCGGAACTGCTTTCTTAGGAAGCTTTAATTATAAGATCAATAAATTCTTAACCTTTAATACAGGAATACAATATTTCAATACAGGCGAATTCATCAACGAGGTGATCGATAACCACAAAGACGGACTCTTTATCAACTCCAGAATTGTATTTAAATTTTAAAAGAAATATGATGTTATAAAAAATACAAGAATATCCTAAAATCTGCAACAAAATTATCCCACATCAATGTACCTCTTGATCACTGAAACTACCTTTGAAAAAATAAAAATAGCCGGAGCAAAGCGACTTGCGCCTTAAAAAAAGCATTAGGGAAAACTTAGCGCCCTTGCGGTATCCAACAAAAAAACTCTCAACAAGCAACAAAAAACAATTAACGACAAAAATAAATCTCATGAAAAATACATTAAAACAATCACTGGTAATCGCAGCTTTAGCATTTTCAACGTTAAATTTTGCACAAATAATTACTACAGCACCTGCAAAAACAACCGCTATCGGAACCTCTAAAACATGGGGAACCGTAGACGGAATCTCCATGGTAGGATTAGTACAGGGGCCTTCCTCTGCCGATGCCCAGCTTCAGGTAGCCTGTGTGTTCGAATATACAGAAGGAGACATCTTCAGTGCTCAGGCTTTACCTGCTAAATTGAACGGACTGGTTCACCTGGATGAAGCTTTAAAAGGAGAATTAACCAATATCAGAAAGGCTGGACAATTTCAGGGACATTCTTTAGAAACCCTTTTAATTACACCACCTGCAGGATCGATGTCTGCAAAGAAATTATTACTGATCGGTTTGGGTGACCGTAATAAATTCACGCCTGATTTAATGACTTCCGTAGGAGAAGTGGCAGCCCGCGAAGCCATGAGATTAGGCGTTACCAATTTTGCCTTTGCAAGTGACCTTAAAGATGCAGGAATAGACTCTCCAACCGCTTTGATCGCTGGAAACGTAGTAAAAGGAATTGTACATGCCAACCGTTCTGAAAATTATTTGAAAGAACACAAATTATCCACTACAAAAAAATTAGAAAAAGTATATCTTCTGGCTGGCCCTGCCTTCTTTGAAACCGCAGGCGGTGGAATTGCCGATGCCATTTCAGAAGCTCAAAAGAAATAATGAACTAGTTTCATTACATTGTTGATCCGGCCCTCTTTTTATAAGGGGGCTTTTTGTTATTTATTCTTCAAATAATTTAGTTCCATCTTTTATTTCTACAACTTTAGATATTTTGTCTATATTAAAATGACGTATACGTCCATTTCGTAGAGTACAATTTGCAATAACAAAGATAAAATCTTGTCCTTCCGAATCTGTATAATGATCTATACCGATTACTTTTATTACTCTTTTGGTAACTTTATCTACCTTGTCTGTATAATTTATTAAGAAATATTCATTAGGAGTAAAAATTTTTTCATCAATTCCAGTGAAAACTTTTTTATAACTAGGATAACTTTTACCAAAGACTTTCTCAATATTGAAACAAAACTCTGAATTATCAACGTTTTGCATAATAGAATTGATTTCGTAAATCGGTTTTACTATCCTTTTTTGAGATAAAAGATCAAAATATTCAAAATTATAATAATAATGGTTAAATACAATTTCATTAACCATCAATAAGGATTTTTTTAGTTTTGAAGAAGAATCTTCAAAAACAATTTCTTCATCTTTATTTAATGAATATAGATAGTATATGTCTTTGATTTTTAAATCTTTTAATTTGGTTAATGAATTTATATTAATAGTTACTAAACCTAAGATTTTTGAAGGTAAAAATTCTTCTGAATAATTGGTCGTTTGAGGGTTATACCATCTACATTTAAATAAGTATTTAGAGCAATCTTTTTCAAGTAGTTCTGGATCTTTTGTCGAAAACCTTTTTTCTTCTTTGTTTTTAACAATATCAATGATTGTCATTACAGGAGGTAAAAAATCTAGATGATTTTGCTCTTTATTAGCTCTTAATCCATTAGAGTTTTCTATAAATACTTTCTTTTTGTTAAGTTCAAAATCAACATTTTTTAGGCAAACAAGATTATTTAAGTAGGTTTTCTTTAAATAATCTATTTCATAGTCTTCAATAGAAATTAACTTTTCTAAATTTAAATATGTATTTATTGAGTCCAGTTTTTTTATCTCGTCCTCTTTAAACCAAGTATTATGAAATTTTCCTTCTTTATGGGAGTAATAATAGCATTTGAATTGTTTTCCAACCGCTTTGCCGGTTAAACTATTGTATTCATTTTTATTTAATATTTCTCCAATGAGCATGATTGGAGGAGTCATATTAGCATTAGATGCTATCTTAATGAAGTTATTGTCTTCAAAGTATGGATGATTTTTAAGACATATAAAATCTCCAATGGAAAAATTTTCCATGTTTATTGATATTTTCAAAGTTATTAAGCAAATATACTAATAAATGACTATTTTTGAGTTGCTTGTAAAAAGAAGTTTAATTACAACTAGAATTAAGATAAAAGATCTTTTAGAGTTAAAAGATTTACTTATAATAATTGGATTATAAGGATTAATAATTTCATCAGTGCTGATATCCCCATACATGGGAGGCCTGACAGTATTAGTAGCAATATACAAATTATATATGAAACTACCAAAAGGATAAATTTATATCTTATCTTTGCTTTCATGTTGTATTATAGTGTTAGTTATTAGCTCTAAACACACAGTTTGGACTAAGCCTAATAGTGCTTCTATTAATAATTACGAAATTTTCAATGACTCAGTAGTTGGGTACTTATCTGGGCGTAAGCTGTATGTAATTATAAAACGTTATTGTCTTTTTACAAGCAATTTTTATAATGGAAAAACCAGATTGGATAAAAGAAAAAGGTTATTTGCATTTGTCTCCTTCTCTTAAAATAGGAGAAGATTGGAAGAGGTATTATCGTAATGTTACAAATGAAAATTATATAGCGAAATATGCATTTTATCCACTTATACATACCATTTTAAAAGATAGAAAATATAAGAAAGGAGATCCTGAAAAGCATAAGCATAACGATAATCGTAAACATTGTCATTTTCATAAAGAAACCAACAAACCGGAGAGAACACATAAGCTTCGCCCTTTGCACTATGCCAGTCACATGGATGCACTCGTATATGGATACTATAAAGAGATTCTTAATGAGCTTTACGAAAACAAACTAAAAGAAAATCCTTTATTAGATGCTTCTGTAAATGCTTATCGTAAAATTCCAATTTCTAAAGAAAATGAAAAAGGTAAAAGTACAATTCACTTTGCAAAAGAAGCATTTGATGAAATAAAAGAAAGAGGTAAAAATCAAGATGTTTGTGTTATGACTTTTGATTTGAAAAGTTTTTTTTCGAGTTTAGATCATCGATTTTTAAAACAAAAATGGAAATGGCTTTTAGAAGTCGATGAGCTACCAAAAGACCATTATAATGTTTTTAAAGCCTGTACAAAATTTAGATATGTACTTCTCGATGATCTAAGGATACAAAAGAAAAATAAGAAAGGGCGCAGATTAGGGTTTGATGAATCAAAACTAGCTAAAATAAGGAGAGAAAAAGGATTCAAGGGTTTCTTTTATAGTAATCAAGAGTTTAGGAAAACGATTAAAGAAGGGAAACTTAGAATTTATAATAATCCATTTTTTTCCAAAGAAAAAATAAATATAGGAATTCCACAAGGACTTCCAATTAGTGCACTTCTTGCAAATTTATATTTATATGACTTTGACTTAAAAATTGTCAATGATATTGTGATTGAAAAAGAAACTTATTATAAGAGATATTCGGATGATATTATAATAATTTGTAAGCCTGATCAAGCGGATATTATTGAAAAATATATTTACGATCTTGTGGAAGAAAGTAAAGTTCAAATAAGTAAAAATAAAACTGAAAAATTTATTTTCAGAAATATTAATTATTCTCCTAAACATAATCAGAAAAGATTGACTTGTTTTAAAGTAAATAAAATAACAAAAGCAGAAAAAGAAACTCCGTTATTATATTTAGGATTTGAATTCAGAGGATATAAAACGGTTATAAAATCGGCTAACTTATCGTCCTATTATAGAAAAATTATTTCTATAACGAAGAGAAGATGTAAAAGAGCACGGGCTTTATTAGATAAGAATCCAGAAGCAAGGAAGGCAATCTATATTAATCAAATAAAAAAGCTTTATAATAGACCTTTAAAGGTTAAAGATTCTGAAAGTACTGAACTTAAAAAACTAGATAGAAAACGTTACTCATTAGTTAAGAATGATAGAGGGTTCTATGAATTTTCACATTATTCTTCCAATAATAAAAAAGAATCTAATTATTATTCTTATGTAAAACGTTGTTGTACAATATTTGAAGAAGACCATTTTATGAATCAAATTAAAAAAAGAAAGCACGTAGTATTTACTGCTATCAACAGACATCTACATAAAAAATAAAGTGAGTAGTCTTGTATGTTATAGTTAATATATGTCCCAATTTGCAATGTCAAAAAAAATCACGATTTTTGCACTCCTTCAATAAACCCGAGTTCATGAAATTATGTATTGCCGAGAAACCCAGTGTTGCCAGAGATATCGCCAAAGTATTGGGCGCTACCACGCCTAAACAAGGTTATATGGAAGGAAACGGCTATTGCGTGACATGGACGTTCGGACATCTTTGCACCCTGAAAGAACCTCACGACTACGGTCCTCAGTTCAAATCCTGGAATCTTTTTTCACTGCCGATTATTCCCAGCAGTTTTGGAATCAAGCTGATCCCGAATAAAGGCGTTGAAAATCAGTTTAAAGTGATTGAAAGATTGGTCGAAGAATGTGATGAGGTCATCAACTGCGGGGATGCCGGGCAGGAGGGAGAACTCATTCAGCGTTGGGTATTGCAGAAAGCAAAATGCAACAAACCCATCCAGCGTTTATGGATTTCTTCATTGACGGAAGATGCGATTAAAGAAGGTTTTGCAAGTTTAAAACCTGCAGAAGATTATAAAAACCTCTATCTGGCCGGAAATGCCAGAGCCATAGGAGACTGGTTGTTGGGAATCAATGCGACCAGGCTTTTTACGAAGAAGTTTGGCGGAAATAAAGCCGTTCTTTCCATTGGAAGGGTACAGACTCCCACATTGGCCATGCTGGTGCAGCGCCAGAAAGAAATTGATGCCTTTACCACAGAAGAATATTGGGAACTGAAGACCAAATACCGTGATGTTCTTTTCAGTGCAGCAATTGATCGTTTAAAAACGCTGGAACGTGCAGAAAAAGGATTGGAATACCTTAAAGTCAACCCATTTGAAATTGTTTCTTTCGAAATTAAAGAAGGAAAAGAAAAAAATCCACGACTTTTCGACTTGACCGGACTTCAGGTGGAAGCCAATAAAAAATATGGATATTCAGCAGAAAATACGTTGAATTATATCCAGAGTCTGTATGAAAAGAAGCACGTAACCTATCCACGTGTTGATACAACTTATCTATCCGAGAGTTTATATCCGAAAATAACAGGAATTCTTCAGAAGATGTATCCTTATCAGGATCTGATTGCTCCGTTACTGGAAGCTCCGATTCCAAAATCGAAAGCTGTTTTCGATGATACCAAAGTAACCGATCACCATGCGATCATTCCTACGGAAATTCCACCTTCCCAGAATCTGAGCAGGGAAGAAAAACTGATCTATGATCTGATTGCAAAGCGCTTTATAGCCGTATTCTATCCGGAGTGTAAAATTTCCAATACCCTGGTGGAAGGAAAAGTAGGAACCATTCCTTTCAAAACCAGCGGAAGGCAGGTTCTTGAAGCAGGATGGAGAGCCGTTTATGCCAAAGAACCTAAAGAAGAAACCACCGATAAGGAAAAAGAAAAAGAAGAAGAACAAACGATCCCTGAATTTATTGTAGGAGAAACCGGACCACATGATCCGATGATTCACCAGGGGAAAACAACGCCGCCAAAGCCTTATACCGAAGCAACATTGCTGAGAGCAATGGAAACTGCCGGAAAACAGGTTGAAGATGAAGAGCTGCGTGAAATGTTGAAGAACAACGGGATCGGAAGACCATCCACGCGAGCGAACATCATTGAAACCCTTTTCAAAAGAAAATACATCGAGAAAAAAAGGAAAAACCTCATCGCTACCCAAACCGGAATTCAGTTGATTGACACCATCGAAGACGAGCTTTTAAAAAGTCCGGAACTGACGGGTGAATGGGAATCAAAACTTCGTAGAATAGAAAAAGGAGAGTATGAAGCCAATCTTTTCAAAGAAGAACTGATTCAGATGGTTACCGAGCTTACTGAAAAAGTAGTGTATGGAAAAGGAAAAGTGATTACCCTTCAGGAAGAGGAAAAAGAAGAAGTGAAGGAAAAGAAAAAAAGAGAACCTGCACAGAAAAAAGAACTTCAGTCCTGGGAAGAAACGAAATGTCCGAAATGTAAAGAACACAACCTGATCAAAGGAAAAACAGCAGTAGGATGTTCCGATTTCAAAAACTGTGGATTCAAAATTACCTTTGAAATTTTCGGTAAAAAATTATCTGATAAACAGCTTTTAGACCTTGTTTTAAAAGGAAAAACTTCAAAATTGAAAGGCTTTACCACCCATCAGGATGCTATTGCAGAAGGTGTTTTGACTTTGAGCGACGACTTTCAGACACAACTTAGCTAATATTTCAGAGATAAAAAAAGAACTTCATACAGATAAATAATCCAGCTTTTGACATTATCGCATTTTATCGGAGATAAAATCTTTGCACCTTAAAAATATACAACTTGGAAAAACTCCTTGCGACTTTGCGTTTTCCAACAATCTTCCGGCTTTTCATTTATACAGAGATTCCTCCGGAATGACAAACGGTACAGATAAACTAAGCGTTGTATTTGTCATTCCGGAGGAATCCAGCCTTATTTTCTATATTTTCCAATTTTCAATACAAATATCCTATTGAAGACGTGAAATTTCAACATTCTCTTTTTTCTGCTTCATAAACTGAAAGATAGATCCCATTACAAAAAGCAGGAAAACGACAAGAAGAGTCTGACCAATGATCGGGTCTTTGATATCTTTAGCCAAAGGATGTCCAATGGGAACTCTTGTAAAAGTCTCATTAATTGTGGGAACAAGAGACAGGAAAAAACTGAATGACAGCAAAAAATTCTCAAAATACCTTGCCTTCCTGCTTTCTTTTTTACCTGAGAAAAGGAAGTACGCTGCAGAGATCAAAACAATGATAAATAACGAGAATACATGCCCTGCATTGAAACCTCCGGCTTTTGAGATTCCCAATGCTGAAAGTGAGGTGATGAGCGTACCGTAAAAATAGACCTTTCCGGATAGCTGAGCCAGATTGATTTTACCATATTTGATAAATCCTATAATGGCGCCAACAAGTGCTGTGATGCCAATGATGGTATGAAAAATTCCTAAAATTGATAGATGCATATTGATATTATTTTAAATGTATACTCATTCAGTTTTTAGTTGTGGGACTATTTCCATTCCCTGAAACTGATGGTACAAATTTGCGGTAGAATCACAGAAATGATTTTGTGATTTCGTTCAAGAATTTGAGATTTTAGTTCAAAAAAAACACTCCTTATTGAAATAAGAAATGCCTGTATAATTTGTATAAAATAGTTTTTTAGTTATTTTTCTTTCCGCTCCTGACGATAACCTGACGGGGAAATATGATATTTATCGCTGAAGTTTTTTGTAAAAGTCGCCAGATCATTAAATCCGCAGTCAAATGCGATATCAGTAATGCGTTCATCAGATATTAAGAGCAATTCGGCGGCTTTCTCCAGTTTTTTGTTTCTTATATAGTTGGCGGGAGTATCGTCATAGAGTTTTGCAAATTCTCTCTTGAAGGATGATATACTTAGATTGCTCTGTTCTGCAAGCTGTTCAATGGTGAGCTGCGTAAATAAATTCGCTTCAATAATTTGCTTAAAAGAGTAAGCTGTTGGAGAGAAAAGTTGTGACAAAATCAATTGTATGGCACTTGCATTCTGTGATTGAGCCAGTAATAACATGATCTCTTTTAGCTTAAGAATTAATATATCTTCATTAATGAGTGATGGATTTTCAAAGTAAAAAAGTAAGCCTTCTACATATTTTTGAATCAGAAAATCATTATTTATTTTCTCACTGGATTGATTTGAAACTGTGTTTGCAGGTCTCTGCAATAAGGAAGGTAATTCTCTGTCGTAAATTTTCTTCAGTATATCCGGGTAGAAGGTCACAATTACGACCTGACAGTGACTTTCTAAATTTGAATTTTGAATATGCTTTCCCGAGCTGATACAGTTCAGAAACAGGGAATAGTTGGTGGGAACATCAAATTCCTGCTCATCTGTTTTATATTGAAATGCTCCTTTGATCACGTACAGAAAACAGGCTTGCTCCGAAACCGGAAAATCATATCTGAATGGCCCTGTCATATCAATTTTCTGTATCAGAGTCTTTCCAAATAATTCATATTTTTTGTAATCATTCAGCATAATGGGCGAGTTTCGTTTTGAAGTGAATCAAGTGAAAGTTAATTAATTTTATCTGTAAAAAATGAGTCAACAACAAATATACACAGTCATTCTCTAAAAAGTTTAATTTGCACAGTTAGATTCCTACAGAATGATAAACTATGCGGTATACTTGTCATTCAGCAGGAATCCAGCCTTATGTTTTCACAGTCTTTTTTATACGAATACTCCAACAGGAGAGGTGAGAATTCATGGATTACCGAAACAATTTCTCATACCATCCGCTAACATCATTTTTAATCTCTTCATGATGCTTGCATAAAATCACAGCCAGTTCCAGTTCAGATCTTTCAGATTTATAAGGATTTGCAGTAAGAAACCCAAAGAAATTTCCATCCTGATCAACGATTGCCGGAGGATAAGCTCCATATTCATTCCATGGAGAGTAGGTGCTGTGAGGATTTCCATAATTTCCATATGCATTCCAGATTGATTTTGAATTGAAAACATTTCCGTAATCGCTGAACTTATTCCATATCGAATTTTTATCAAATTGATCACAGGTTAAACATCCCAGATATTGGTCCTGATCTGCACCGCCATACAAATGTAATGTCTGTGCCTGAAAACAGAAGCCTGCCAGTAAACCTATAAGTAGAAAAAAACTTTTTAAACCCATCATAAAGCTTTCCTGCAAAGCTAGCCTTTTGAACTGAAAAATTTTGATTATTGCTGAACAAAACCACACACCACAAAACCCGTACAAATTTCCAATATATATAAGGTTTAAATATTCATGTAGAGATCAAACAGCAGTATAAGTTTATCTCAGTTCCCTCAAAGCTTCCTGCCACTGGAAATTTTTAATCTTTAAATTCTTTAATCTTTAAATCAATTTCTACCTTTACATGCAAATTCAAAAAGTAATGACTCCAGAAAAAAGAAAACTCATCACAGACAGCTTCAACCGTTCGGAAACTTTACAGTTCTATAAAGCAGAACTGCTGGAAGTAGAAACCGATTTTATATCCATGAAGATTCCTAAAATGGAAATGATGACCCGGAAAGCAGGAATGTTCAACGGGGCTATGATTGCTTCTCTTGTGGATGTTTCTTCCGGATATGCTGCGGTGAGTCATTATGCAGAAGACTGTTATGTGGTAACCGTTGAATTGAAAGTGAATTACCTTCGTCCTGCAATGGGTGATGCGTTGGTATCAAAATCCTATGTTATCAAAGGGGGAGGGAAAATCATTGTGGTGAGAACGGAAATCTATGTTCAGAGTGAAAATTCCGACTCAGAAAGTCACGTGGCGACCTCTTTGGTCACTATGATGAAAATAAAATAAGGATTAAGGGGAATAACAGATAAAATATTCCTTAAATAAAGGGTTTCACGGAATTCTTTTTTTTGAAATGGAATGGCTTTTGCTCCATATCCCCCATAAACATTAAAAAATAACTCAATGAACTTAATTATCCGATTATTTATAACAGCGATTGTTGCTTATCTTTTGACCAAAATCTTACCGGGAGTACATTTTGAAGGATTTTCTTCAGCCATTATCTTTGCTATTGTGCTTGGGGTTCTGAACATATTTGTAAAGCCTATTTTAAGCCTGTTTGGTCTGCCGTTAACGATCCTTACCTTAGGATTCTTTGCTTTGGTAATCAATGCCGGAATTATTCTGATTGCGGACTATTTCATAGACAGTATGGTGGTAGATGGTTTCTGGTGGGCATTTATCTTCAGTATATTATTGTCAATTGTGACTTCTCTGGCGAATTCAATGTTCTCAGATGGAGATTAATTAAAAACATTACAGATCAAAATATAAATCCGCTCAACAAGCGGATTTTTTTTATTTTTTAATGAACTTCAACAACACCAAATTTCCCTTTGAATCTTTTAGTTTTAGAAAATAATTTCCTGAAATAAGTTGATGAATAGAAATTTCTTTTACAAACTGGTCTTTTACAATCACTCTTCCATTCACATCTATAATCTCATATTCCTGAAAATCCCTATCCGTATTTACTTTTAAAATATCTGAAACCGGATTCGGGTAAACTTTAATTAAAACATTGCTGTTTTTTTGCTGCGTTTCATGAGTCGCTAAAAATAAACATGAGGGTGGAGTTGTTATAATTCCGTCAGTAAAATCATAATACAAAGTACTTTCCATAGGAATCAAATTGGTACTGATGGTTGCAGGAATATTTTCAAAGAGAGTACAATTGTTAAAACGTACATTGGCACTTTCAAAATTTCTGGCAGTCTTATACCAGGATTCACATCCTGCAGGCTGCATTACAACTCCTGGCCAGAAGGTATCCATGGCAAATCCGTCAATGGAATTGGGACTCACCATATCAATCATTACACAGCTTCCGGTAGCCCATGTAGAAGGAATTTTAAAGTAAATGTTGGCCGTAGGAATACTTCCTGTATAATATTTTTTACTGATGACAGCTGATGAATTTCCCTGACCATCAACAAGAAATGCTTTGATTTCTTTATTCTGATCAATGGGAATCTGTACATTATTGACTGCTGAACTGGAACTCAATGTAGGGGTGCTTCCATCAGTAGTATAATAAATAGTTCCGTTTCCCGAAATAGTTGCCTGATAAGCATTATAATAATGATTGGGGAAAGGGCTTATCGTTAACTGTGAAAAAAAGAAAGAAGACACAAAGAGTGCAGAAAAAAGGAGAAATTTTTTCATGTAAAATGGATATTAGTTTAGTTTTTATAAAATTAATAAAAATTCATCTGCATATTAACTATTTATTTTCAATATCGTAAAACTTAAATGTTAATTCTTTCGTCCGTTTTTATTTTAAATATTAACTTTGGCAATCTTTGAATTTAATAAAAGGATGTATAAAATCATTAGGATTCTGTACATCCGTTAAAAAATGAATATCAACATATGAAACTTAAGTACAGTCTGCTGGCCTTGGCAGCTCCGCTTTTAATGAATGCACAACAAGTAATGACGCCTGAAATTCTTTGGACTTTGAAAAAAGTTGGAGTACAGGCTGTTTCACCAGATCAGGGCTCCCTTATCTATAAAGTAGGACAGGTTGATCTGAAAACAGAGAAAACAAAAAACGAGAACTATTTTCTGAATGTTCTTAATAATCAGTCTTCCAAAATTGATTTTGGTAAAAAAGCCCTTATTCAATGGGATAAAAACGGTATCTATGCTCAGGAAGGTGATAAAATCTATCTTTCTAAAGATGCAGGAAAAACCTGGACAGAATTTTATACCATCGGTGAAGTTGATAATGTTGTCATTTCTCCGGACGGGAAGAAAATTGCTTTCAGTAAGCAGGTGCTGGTAGAGAAAGTAATGGGGAAAGATAAATTCAGTGATACTCCTAAAACGACGGCTCAGGTATACACAGACCTGAACCACAGACACTGGGATTATTTCAATGAAGGAAAATACAACCATGTATTTGTAGTAAATACTTCTGATAAAGCAGAATCAGCTAAAGACCTGCTGGAAGGAAAAATGTGGGATTCTCCTCAGAGACCTTTCGGGGGCGCTGAAGATTTTATCTGGAGTTCAGATTCTGCACAGCTTTTATATGTTACAAAACCTAAAAGTGGAAAAGACTATTCTACAAGTACCAATACCGACATTTTTGCTTACGACTTAGCATCAGGTACAACCAAAAATCTTACAGAATCCAACAAAGGATATGATGTAAATCCTAAATTCAGTCCGGATGGAAAATCTCTGATCTGGCAGAGTATGGCCAGAGACGGATATGAAGCCGATAAAAATGATGTGAAAATCATGGACTGGAAGTCTGGAAAGACAACTAACCTTACATCGGGTTGGGACGAAAGTGTTTCAGGAGACGTACTTTGGGGTGCGGACTCAAAAACAATCTACTTTACAGCAGCATTCAGAGGTACAAAACAGCTTTTTGCCCTGGATTCAAAATCAGCAAAAGTACAGCAGATTACAAAAGGAGATTTTGATGTTAACGAAATTTTTACAGATAATAAATCTTCACTTTTAGTAGGAAGAACAGACGTAAACCATGCAACAGAACTTTTCTCAGTAAACGTTAAAAACGGAGAAATGAAGCAGGTGACTGAAGCGAACAAAGAAACATATGCTAAGTTAGCTCAGGGGAAATCTGAACTTAAGATAGTGAAAACTTCTGATGGTAAAGAAATGGGAGTGTGGTTCCACTATCCACCAAACTTTGACCCAAATAAAAAATATCCTACTTTGGTATACTGCCAGGGTGGTCCACAGTCTGCTCTTACTCAGTTTTTCAGTGTAAGATGGAACTTTGCTCTGATGACAGCTAATGATTATATCGTGGTTGCTCCAAACAGAAGAGGTATGCCAGGCTGGGGAACAAAGTGGAATGAAGAAATTTCAAGAGACTGGGGCGGACAGCCAATGAGAGATTATCTGGCAGCCACAGACTTTGCAAAAACTTTACCATACGTAGACGGTGACAGAGTAGCAGCGGTAGGAGCGAGCTACGGAGGATACAGCGTATTTATGCTGGCAGGAATCCATGAAAACAGATTCAAAACGTTCATCGCTCATGATGGGTTATTTGATATGAAATCATGGTATCTGACGACTGAAGAACTTTGGTTTGCGAACTGGGATCTTGGTTCACCATGGGAGAAACCACAGCCAAAAGCATACACAGAATTCAATCCAAGCAATTTTGTAGATAAATGGAACAAGCCTATCATGATCGTTCAGGGTGGAATTGATTTCCGTGTTCCTTACGAGCAGGGGCAGGAAGCTTTCCAGGCTGCTAAATTAAGAGGATTAAAATCTAAACTGGTTTATTTCCCTAACGAAAACCACTGGGTACTTCATCCGCAAAACGGATTGGTATGGCAGAGAGAATTCTTTGATTGGCTGAAGGAAACTTTGTAAGATCAATAAAAATAAAATATCAATAGGAGCGGGCTTTAGCCCGCTTTTTTTATGATGAAAAATCCAATGGCTTTAGCCAAAACTTAAATAAACTGAGTTGGGTTAAGGAAATTAAAATTCAGGCTATTGGAAGCTGGAAGGGGAGGCTGGAAGTTGCTGTTAATCTTAACATTTATAGAGGTTGCCATAAATTAATAATATCATTGTTTAAAGAGATGAAAATACGGATAACCCGTTTTTCATAACCTCAATAACTTCCTTCTACAAGCTCCCAGCTTCCAGCCAGATTAAATAAATTAAATCTTTATATTTGAATATGCAAAACCGGATTTCTTCATTTTCACCTCTTATTGATGTTCAGTCTCGGATTATCATTTTAGGATCAATTCCCGGAGTAAAATCACTGGAAAAACAACAGTACTATGCCCATCCTCAGAACAAATTCTGGAAAATCATCTTTGAATTGCTGAATGAAGAATTTACTGAAAATTATACTCAGAGAATCGAAGTATTAAAGAAACATCATATTGCCCTTTGGGATGTCATTGATTCCTGCGAGCGAAAAGGAAGCCTGGATTCTGAAATCAAAAATGAAGAAGCCAATCAGATTGCTGAACTGCTGGACAAACATCCAAACGTGAAAGCCATTTTCTGCAATGGTGGAAAATCTTACAAAAATTTACAAAAACTGTTGGGGAAAAGTTATAAACTGCCCATTTTCCTATTACCTTCTACAAGTCCGCTTCATACGGTTTCTTTTGAGAAGAAATTGGAAGAATGGAAGAGGATACTGGAGTTTTTGAGAGTTTGAGGGTTTGAGGGTCGGAGAGCTGGGCTGTAAGAGTATAGATTTCCTTCGGAATGGACAAATACGATGTATTATCTATCCGTACACTTTGTCACTCCGTAGGAGTCTAAGTATTGTATGTAATTCTCGGTAAAGAATTCTGGAGTTTTTGAGATTAGTTTTGGGATTAGATTTAGAGAGCTGGCTTGGATTCCTACGGAATGACAAACAGAACGCTTTATCTATCCGTATCTTTATCATTTCGTAGGAATCTGTTTTACTCTATTATTCTCAAACTCTCCGACCCTCAAACTCTCAAACTCCCAAATATTCTCTCAGTCCTTTCAAAAGCTCCAGCTGGTTTTTGGTTCTATCCAGATTGTGCTCAGGATGTGTGATAGAATAGTAAGTGCTTCCGTTCAGGTAATCCGTTAAAAAACGAAGTTCCTGGATATAAATGGCGACTTGTGCAGCATAATCAAGATTGCCAGATTCTTCCGGGGTCAGTTTTTCCTTTAGATAAAATAAAAACCCTTCTTTTACAGCCTTATACATTTCAGGGTTGAAATTGTTTTTGGCACTGCCATCATCTTCATGGGTTGTATTGGTATAAGACTGGACCATCGTTCCAAAATCATATAAAATAGTAGAAATCATCATAGTATCCAGATCAATCACAGCCAGCGGGCTATGATTCTGATCAAAAAGAATATTGCTGATTTTTACATCTGCATGGATGATTCTTTTGGGAATCTGATTGTTTTTCTCCATTTCGATCCATTGATCAGGCAAAGACAATAACTTATTGGTGATTTCTATTTCAGCCTTTGCATTTTCTTTTAAATAAGGAGCTGCATTCTTTAATGAATTTTTATAATCTGCAACCCTTTTCTCAAAGTTAAGGAAATTCGGAAGAGAATCTTCTATGGCAGGCAGTTTTTCGGTATTGATGGTGGTAAGGAAATAACTGAAGGTTTTAGCCGCTTCAAAAGCCACCTGTAAAGATGGAGCGGAAAGAAAGGTCATACTGTTTTCTACGAAACTCAGCATACGCCAGGGCTGACCATCGGCATCTTCTACCAAAAGCCTGTTGTTTAGAGAGGGGATAGGTTCAATAATTTGAAACTGATAATCATGTGCTCTAAGAATTTCATTAACCATTAAATGATTATTAACGATGACTTCCGGCTGCCTGAAAACATGATTGTTGATTTTCTGCAGAATAAACTTTTTCCTCTGATCTTTATCTTCCAAAAGATAGGTTGTATTGATCAATCCGTCAGTAATAGAAGTGAGTTTATAATTATCTGTACCGATAAACTCATTAATAATATCATTTAACTCCATAAATCTTCCGGGTATCTGTTGTTTTTAATCTCTGAAGTCAGAAAATCTATAATTTCCTTTTTATCATCGGCATAAGTGACACCCATCCATTGAGACGGAGATGCTTTTACCTTTACCTGTACTCTGTTTTCATCTATCATTCTCTGTACGGCTGTAGGAATATAAAATTCCTGGGTAGGCAGCGGATCAGATTCGATAAAATCATAAAAATAAGCTTCCAGATAACAGAAAATATGAGGATGGAATATAAAAAAGTTCATGGATACCAAAGTATCAGAATCTAATTTTACATTTTCTCCATTTTTAATATAAACGATGGAGTTATTTATTTTTTGAATGGAAGTCTGCTCTTCAACCTTAATCAGATAATTTTCCGGATCCAGTGTACATATTCCTCTGGCTACAGCTCCATTACCGCTCAATGTTGTCCCTACAGGATAAGCAATCATACCCAATTGTGAATCTGAAATATGATGATGGTTGATTTCATGTGCAGCCAATTGATACGCTTCTTTTCCGTAAAAGTCATCCGCGTTGATCATCACAAACGGTTCCTGTATTGAATATTTTGCACAAAGTACAGCATGAGCAGTTCCCCATGGTTTTTCACGATCAGGATAATCAAAACCTTCCAGCGAAATAGGAATACTGTCTATTTCCTGATATACCCAGTGAAGTTCAAAGTTTTTAGCCTTTGAAATGGTATTGAGTCTCTCAATATAACTTTGAGGAATCAGTTTATTGACAATAATAACTACTTTTTGGAAACCGGCTTCCAGAGCGTCAAAGATAGAATACTCCAGAATTGGCGAACCGTTATTGAGTATTCCGTCTACCTGCTTTAATCCTTTATATCTGCTTCCTAATCCACCTGCTAATATGAGTAATGTTTTCTTAGAACTCATCGGTCATTCCAAATACAGGTTTACGGGTTTTCCATTTTCCATTGGTAAAATCAGGAATATCAACTACCTGACCGCCTTTGGCAATAGACTCTTCACTCAATGGCGTAATCGAATACCACAACGCAAGATCATACACATCCATCGGGAATTCTATATTTCTTTTAATACATTCAATAAAAGTATTCATCACAAAGAAATCCATTCCGCCATGACCGGCTCCTGCTGCTGTATTTTCAAACTTCTTCCACATCGGATGATCGTGTTCTTGCATCCATTTTTCAGTATTATCCCAACGGTGGGTATGGTTCATCGTTTTTTCAAAATAAATATGACCCTGGTTGAAGTCTCCCCATCCGAAATCCTGCCACAACCCTTCAGTTCCCTGAACCCGGAAGCCCAGATCATAAGGTCTCTGTAAACTTGTATCATGAGTCAGAAGAATGGTTTCTCCATAAGCACAGGCAATTTGTGTTGTTACCACGTCTCCCTGATTGAATTTCACTTGGGCACTAGGATGGTTTTCTCCTCCTTTTGGATGTTCAACAATATATTTATGAAGCCCTACAGATTTTGATGAGAATGAAGACAGCCTCGTTAATCGGTTTCCTCTGTTGATGTCCATCATCATTGCTACCGGGCCTAATCCATGTGTAGGATAAAGTTCTCCGTTACGCTTTACATAATGTTCAGTTCTCCATTTTGCTTCACTGAATCCTTTCTCTCCGAATTCTGCACCAGAATTGTAAGGAGTAACGCCGTCATTGAAAAGTACACCTCTCAAATCGTGCTGATAACCGCCTCTGCCATGTACCAATTCTCCAAACATTCCTTTACGAACCATATTCAGAATGGCCATAATATCTCTTCGGTAGCATACATTTTCCATCATAAAGATAGGAACTTTTGTTTCCTCATATACCTTTACAAACTCCCAGCAGTCCTGAAGCTTTATCGCTCCGGAAACTTCCATACCCACAATTTTTTTAGCGCGCATAGCTTCTACCCCTTGGGTAAGGTGCCATTCCCATGGAGTAGCAATGACAACAGCGTCTATTGCTTTTGATTTTAAAAGATTTCGATAGTCATATTCACCGTTGGAAAACTCCTGAGCAGCCGGCTTATTATTGTCTTTTAAGATTTTTTGAGACGCGGCAAGCATTCTTTTCTCTGGATCTGCAAACGCAACAATCTCTACGTCATTACGCTTTGCCAGTAATTTTACATGTTCCTGCCCACGAAGACCTACACCGATGAAACCGACACGGACTTTTTTATCTGTTTTAAAATCATTGGAATAGGCAAATAATGAATTGGGTAAAACCAATGCCCCAAAGCTTGCCAAAGCTGCTGTCTTAAGAAAGTTCCTGCGCGAATTGCTATTGTCCATCTATTTTTTTTCTTAAATATATTAAAAACTTTTGTAAATCCCGACGTTGTGATAGTAGGGAGTTGAAGAGGTCATTAGTTTGAGCGTCGAAAAATTTAAGAGTTTAAAGCATATGGTGAATATCCCGGAGATTTATTGATTAATCCATGCTTTTCTTAAAGCTATTTGTTTTGAATCGGGATTGGGTAGAGAAGTTACCTTTCCGGTAATTTCATCATAGTTGAAACCTGCTTTTTCCAGATATTCTTTCAAAGGAATAGGTTGGGTGCCTTCTATAAAGTTGCTGAAAAATGTGCGTATTTCAGGATAAGTCATTTTTGTAATTTCATCAAACAGATCATCATCATTGAAATATTTACCTTCTCCATATTTTTTCATAAGCATCTGCATCAGGTTCTGAGTTCCCATTTTTCCATCAGAAAGTTCCCTTAGCCTTATATCTAAACACAGTCCGAGTAATGCTCCTTTCATATAAAAGTTCATATACTGATCCTGTCTTTCCATAGAATTTTTACTCATTTCCGTAAAAGATAATGTGTTGTCAAACTCTTTCATACCATGTATCTTTTCTTCCAGACTCTTTTCAAAATCTTCCAGGCTGATCATTTTTTGTTTGATAGGCATATGAATCGTAGCATATTCGGTCATTCCTTCATACAGCCACAGATGTTTAGACATGACAGGATTCAGGAAATCATAATGCTGAATTTCTCCTGAATGAATGTTGAGAGGAGTAACAACATGGAAAAACTCATGAGAAGCCACTCTGTTTAAAGCATTCGGAAGAAATTTCATACTTCCGGATCTGTACAGGCAGACTGTAGAATGGGAGTGTTCCAGACCATCTCCCAAAAATCCATTCTCATTTGAAGATTCATAATAAATTAGAAATGCATATTTCTTTACCGGTAATGTGCCTCCCAGATAAGCCTGCTGATTTTTCAGAATGTTCTCTATTTCATGAGCTATTGTTTTGGAATAATGTCTTTCCTTTTTATTATAAAATGATACAAGCACTTTAGTATGACCTATCTTGAGCCACGTTGTGTCTGGAACGGAATACAGAACAGGAGAATCTACCAGTTCCCGGTAATCTTTTGCCCAAACTACATCCGTGTTTTTATTTTTCTGTTGATAATCTAAAGCAGAGGAAGCATAAAAATCCTTGTTTTTTGTAATGGTAATTTGGTAAGGAATATCTTTCATTTCTTCAAAATATCCCACTAAAGAATTATAATTGATGACTGAAACACTGTCTTTTATAAACATACTTCCGGCAGATCTTGCCTCATTGGATTCCTTCTCCAAAGAGTTCCATCCATCCGCTACCTGATAGGATATTTTCTTTACACGATTCAGATCATGTACCAGCCAGCTGTTTTTATCCAGACGTTCGGTCAGAATTTTTTTTCCGTTTTTATCGGTGGCTGTGAAATTAGAAACATATTGTCCGAAATTCATAGCCTGATAAAATCCGGGTACCAGTTTGGGAATAATAAACCTGCCCTGTTTAAGATCATTCTTTGGGGGCGAAAAAGATACCCGGACTTCATCGTTGGACATATGAAGAAGGTCTATATTGTATTCGTAATTATTCTTTGTTTTTTGGGCTATAATGATATTAGGAATTATAACGATCAGAAAAAATAGCTTTATAATACTATTCATTGCTATTGCTTTAAGTACTACGAAAATACAAAATTACCTCTAAGGTTTGCGGACTTTATTTTTCCATATAATAAACTTCTTCGTAAGGCTGGATCAATACCCATCCGTGGCCTGAGAACTTCATCTGAAACTCTTCACCACTTCCTCTGCCAATAAGGCTTTTGAAAGAAACATTTGTTTTCAGTTCCGGGCTCAGATTTCCGGACCATGCAACAGTGGCATTAGGATCTGTAAATACAGGCGTATCAGGAGTTACCAGTAAAGTCAATGGATCTCCGTGAGTTGTAATCGCAATATGTCCCGTTCCTGAAAGTTTCACCTGGAAAAGTCCTCCGGACATCATTCCTGCAATACTCTTAAGCATAGTAATATCACTGTTTACACTTTGCTCATGGGCAAGAACATCATTTCCGTTCACACATACTGATTCATTATTCAGATAAAGGATACGTACTTTTTTCCCGGCATCTGCTACATACAATTTTCCGGTTCCTTCCGCTTTCATAAGCTTACTTCCTTCACCACTGATTGCTTTTTTTAGAAGGTTTCCAATTCCTCCGGCCAGCATTCCCTGTCTTTCAAAATTGATATTTCCCACATAGCTTACCATGCTTCCTTTTTTAGTCCATACCGCCTGATTATTTAGGTTGATTTCCAGAAGATGTTTGGTTTCCAGCTCAAAATAATCTCTTTGCTGCGGATTTTCTTTTGTTTCGTTGATAAAGGCTTCAATTGAATATTTACTCATAATGATAATTTTTTGATTGGTTATTTTATGCGGTTATCGATTTGATTTTGTTTAATTTATATTCTCTTTTATTACTTTTAGGATTCAGATCCACAAATTCATAGGCTTCAAAGTTGGCAAGTTTTGCTTTGAATACCTCAGCAGCTTTTTCTACCGACCAGGTTTTAGGATAATGGAATCCTTCAAATTCAGCATTGAAAATCTCTGCTTTGAACTCATGTGAAAATTCATCATCACCCGCGTAGGTTAATGCTATCTTGCCGGTCCATGTAATATCATATTGATTGTTGTCTGTTTTTGAAAACCGGATTTCATGACCTGCACAGCTGTCATGGCCAAGCAGATAAATATTGAAGGCCAGATCCTCATCATCAAAATGTTGTTCAGACGGAAGATCGTTACTGAAAAGATCATTTTTAACAACAGCATCAAAGTCCAGTTTTTCATCCGGATTGTTTATTCTGATTCCTCTTTCTTCACCCCAATAATTTGACGATAGAGTACAGGTATGGTAGTTTCCCCATACGCCTTTAGAGTCCCAGTCTGATAAATCTTCGTCTTCTTCTTCGCTGTCATGATCATCATTGGCATAATAGTCTTCAGTTTTTAAATGAAAATCAAACCAGATAAAACCATACTCATCAATTCGTCCACTCCAGTTGAATGTGACGATCTTATGCCCGTTAGGATACGGATTATTAAGGAAGTATATTTTGCTTACTGACTCCATACTGAATTTTAATTTTCCCAAAAATAGAACTTTTTAAGCTTAAAAATCCCCGTAAAATCACGGTTTTATATTTCATTGTAAATAATACTTGACAAAGGGGTATTCAATGTCGTATATTTGCAATCCGAAAATTACACCTTGTAATTACAATAATTTTTAAACCGTAATTTAAAAAATGAAAACATCAGATTTTAATTTTGATCTTCCTGCGGAATTATTAGCAGAACACCCATCAGAGCACAGAGACGAAGCTAGATTAATGGTACTTGATAGAAAAACACAAACTATCGAGCACAAATTATTCAAGGATGTAGTGGATTATTTTGATGAGGATGATTTGTTTATCTTCAATAATACTAAGGTTTTCCCTGCTCGTCTTTACGGAAATAAAGAAAAAACAGGTGCTAAAATTGAAGTTTTCTTATTAAGAGAACTTGATAAAGAAACCAGAGTTTGGGATGTTTTGGTAGATCCGGCAAGAAAAATCAGAATTGGTAACAAATTATTCTTCACTGAAGATGAATCTTTGGTAGCAGAAGTTATTGATAACACCACTTCAAGAGGAAGAACATTAAGATTCTTATTCGACGGTTCTTACGACGAATTCAGAACGAAATTAAAAGAATTGGGAGAAACTCCACTTCCAAAGTATATCAAAAGAGCAGTAGAGCCGGAAGATGCAGAAAGATACCAGACTATCTATGCTAAAATAGAAGGAGCTGTTGCTGCACCTACAGCAGGTCTTCACTTCTCCAAGCATTTGATGAAGAGATTAGAGATCAAAGGAATCAATTTTGCTGAAGTAACACTTCACGTAGGATTGGGAACATTCAACCCGATTGAGGTAGAAGATCTTTCTAAGCACAAAATGGAATCTGAAGAGATTATCATCGATGAAAAAAATGCTGACTTGATCAACAGAGCTGTAGAATCTCACAGAAGAGTTTGTGCGGTAGGTACTACAACAATGAGAGCATTGGAAACTTCTGTTTCTTCAAACAAAAAGATCTCTGCTTTCAACGGATGGACAAATAAATTCATTTATCCGCCTCACGATTTCGGAGTAGCTACTTCAATGATCACAAACTTCCATACACCGAAGTCTACACTGCTTATGATGATTGCTGCCTTTGCTGGAAAAGATTTCGTAATGCAGGCTTATGAAGAAGCTGTAAGAGAAAAGTATAAATTCTATTCTTACGGTGACGCAATGTTAATTCTATAAAAAAGTAAAAAGAGCCAAGTTAAAAGTAATACAAGTGTAAATGAGACAAAATGATTTACTTATAAGAACTTTTACATTTGGAGTTAATTGTCTTAAATTTTTAAGAACACTTCCAAATGATTCTGAAAGTAAATTAATAAGATTTCAACTTGGAAAATCAGCTACTTCAATAGGTGCTAATTATGAAGAATCCCAAGCTGGATCTTCTAAAGCTGACTTTAAAAATAAAGTGAAAATTGCTTTAAGAGAAGCAAGAGAAAGTAATTTCTGGCTTCGGGTTTTAGAAGAATTAGATGGTTATGATTCTGAAGAATTTAAAGCTTTATTGAATGAGAGTAACGAATTGAAAAACATTTTGGCTGCAATAGTTAACAATACTAAACTTTTTACTTTTAACTTGGCTCTTTAATATTATGAAAGATATCCGTATATTATCACTGGACCAGCTTAAAGATTACTTTGAGTCTTTAGGAGAAAAACCGTTTCGTGCGAAACAGGTCTATGACTGGCTATGGAGTAAAAACCTCCATTCGATAGATGAAATGACGAATCTTTCGAAATCACTTCGTGAAAAAATTTCCGAAGAATACACTATTAATCCTGTTTCCGTAGATCTTCTTCAAAAAAGCACTGACGGAACCATCAAAAACGGAGTGAAACTTCATGACGGGCTGATGGTGGAATCTGTTCTTATTCCTACAGAAACAAGAACTACAGCCTGTGTATCTTCCCAGGTAGGATGCTCACTAAACTGCGAATTCTGTGCTACAGCAAAACTGAAAAGGATGAGAAACCTTGAAGTAGCTGAAATTGTAGATCAGGTAGCCCTGATTGACAGCCAGAGTAGAATGTACTTCGAAAGACCACTTTCCAATATCGTATTTATGGGAATGGGAGAGCCGATGATGAATTACAAAAACGTCGTTGAAGCCATCAGGAAAATTACCCAGCCGGAAGGATTGGGAATGTCTCCAAGAAGAATTACCGTTTCTACATCCGGTATTCCAAAGATGATCAAAATGCTGGCAGATGATGAACTGCGTGTGAAATTGGCTTTATCCCTTCACTCAGCTATCGAATCCAAGCGTAACGAGATCATGCCTTTCTCAGATAAATTTCCGTTGACTGATATAATGGAATCTCTTCAGTACTGGTATCAAAAGACAGGTTCTGTCATTACTTTTGAATACTGTGTATGGAAAGGAATCAATGACGGAGATGAAGATATTAAAGCTTTAATCAAATACTGCAAACAGGTTCCTTCAAAAGTAAATCTTATTCAATACAACCCGATTGGTGACGGAAAATATGATCAATGTAACAAACAGGCGGAAGAAAACTATATCCGTCAGCTTGAAAATGCAGGGGTTACTGTAATGGTCAGAAGAAGCCGTGGAGGTGATATTGATGCTGCCTGCGGGCAATTGGCCAACAAAGCAACAGATTAAAATTTCCTTAAAAAAAATCAAAACTTTCTTAAAAAAAGGTTAAAGCCCTACCTTTGCACAAATTATTTTGTGATGATGGATTTTCTTATGAGCGAGGATGGGCTGGAAAATGTGTATGCATGGGCTATCCCGTTGCATGCAACCGTTATTTTAGCTGAAATGATTTACAGCCATGTTTCAGAAGCTAAGCTATATAGTGGGAAAGATCTTGCTACCAATGTTTATCTGGCATTGATGAACTTTGGTCTGGACCTTATCATGAAAGCGTTTGCCATGGGCGTAATGTTTTTCTTCTACAATCACAGGCTTTTTTCATGGGATCTGAGTGTATGGTATCTGCTGGCTTGTTTTATAATCACAGATTTTGCCTATTATGTACTGCATTATGTTGACCATCGTTCCAGAGCATTCTGGGCAGTTCATATCACGCACCACAGTTCAGAATATTTTAACCTTACAACAGGATTCAGAAGCCCTGTACTACAGCCGCTTTACAGATATTTATATTTTTCACCACTTGCATTTTTAGGATTTAATCCGTGGCATATTATGGTGGCTTATGCCATTGGTCAGGTATATGGAACGTGGGTTCATACACAGACTGTGAAGCGTATGGGATTTTTAGAATATATTCTTGTCACTCCTTCCCACCATCGTGTTCATCATGCATGTAATGTAAAATATCTGGATAAGAACATGGGAATGTGTCTGATCATCTGGGATAAAATATTTGGAACCTTTCAAAAAGAAGATCCTAATATTCCTGTAAAGTATGGGATTTATCCCAAAATGCCGGATAACAGACCAGATACAGTCCTTTTTTATGAATGGAGAAAAATCTGGAAAGATCTCAAACAGCCAGGATTAAAATTCACAGACAGAATCAATTATATTTTCAATTCACCGGGGTGGAGACATGACGGAACCGGAAAAACGGTAAGGCAATACCAGAAAGAATATTTTGCAAAACAGGCAAAAAAGAAAGAACAACAGCAAACTCAGGAAGAGCAGAAAACTGCTTAAACTTGTTTTTAAAATCGATAGAAATCTAAGGGAAAAGCGGGCTATTTCAGCCCGTTTTTCTATTTTGAGATAGAGAAAGGTGAATAAACAAAATAATAAATCTCTTAAACTCTACAATACAAAATCAAAAATTTTTCAAAGGACTATATAAAATATTCAGATTTCTGTGGAATGGCAAGGTGTGTGGAGAAATAAAACGCCTAGTTTGTCCATTCCGTAAGAATCTATGTTCGTATAGATCCCAACCCCTCAACTGGCAATAAAACCTTATTTTTGTCCTATGAAAAAATTCTTTCTGATTGTTGCCCTTATCATTACTCAATCTGCATTTTCCCAGCAGACCGATTTTCTGAAAATAAAAAAATACAGAGTTAATTATCTGAATGAGAAGATTGATGAAACTTCAGGGCTGGATATTTTGAACGGGAAATTATATACCTTCAATGATAGCGGAAATCCAGCTGAGCTTTTTGAAATTGATAAAAATAATGGCGAAATTATCCGAACACTTAAAACCAATTTGATTAATAACGATTGGGAAGCTTTGGCAAACGACGGTGAAAACTTTTATATCGGAGATTTTGGAAATAATACGGGAACAAGGAAAGATCTGATGATTTATAAAGTTCCTTACGAACGTCTTGATACGTCTATTAATATTAAAATTCCCGGTTCAGAAAGAGCTTTAGACGGATCTAGAATTCTTTTTTATTATCCTGAACAGACAGAATTTATTTCTAAAAATACCAGAAATGATTTTGATGCGGAAGCCATGATCTATTTGAATGGAAAGCTGCATATCTTTACTAAAGAATGGGCTGCAAAAGCAACCTCTCATTATATCGTAGATCCAGACATTTCAGAATTGCAGAAAGCAGAAAAAATAGAAACCTATACAACAGGTTTTGTTGTTACAGATGCTTCCTATTTTGATAAAAAGCTTTATTTGGTGGGATATACCAAGAAAACGGAAGTCTTTTTAAATGTCTTTAATGAAACAGAGCCCGGGGTATTTTTCAAAGAAAAGCCAAAGCATTATTATTTAGGAACAGCTCTTTCATTAGCTCAGATTGAAGGAATAAGCGTAGATAAAACAGGAATCTATATTTCCGGAGAAAAATTTAAATCTCCATTGGGAACTGCAAAACCCTCTTTTTATTTTATCCCGAAAGATCAACTCAAAGATTAATATGTCTTAAAATTGAGCGAAAAAAATTATCTTTGTGAGAATTAATAATTATTCACCCAGCATTCGCAGATTGTGGCAAATACAGTAGAAGAGATTAAACGACCGATCAATGATGAAATGAAACTTTTTGAACAGAAGTTTTATGAATCAATGCAGAGTAAAGTAGCTTTATTAGATAAAGTAACCCGTTTTATTGTTACCACCAAAGGAAAACAGATGCGTCCAATGTTTGTATTTCTCTGTGCCAAACTGGTGGGTGAAGTGACTGAAAAAACGTATCGTGGTGCGTCTATGATCGAGCTGATTCATACGGCTACTCTTGTACATGATGATGTAGTGGATGAAAGTTTTAAACGTCGTAATTTCTTTTCAATCAATGCTTTGTGGAAGAATAAAATTGCGGTTTTGGTAGGTGATTATCTTTTGTCAAAATCCGTACTATTATCTACAGATCATAAAGATTATGACTTGCTTGGTGTAATTTCCAGAACAATCCGGGAAATGTCAGAAGGAGAGCTTCTTCAGCTGGAAAAAGCGAGAAAGCTGGATATTACTGAAGATGTTTATTATGAAATTATCCGCCAGAAAACAGCGACTCTGATTGCTGCCTGCTGTGAAATAGGAGTTCTTTCCAATAATGCAGACGAAGCTTTGGCTAAGAAGATGATGAACTTTGGGACCTTTACAGGAATGGCATTTCAGATCAAAGATGACCTTTTCGATTATTTAAGTTCAAACGTGATTGGAAAGCCTGTAGGAATTGACATTAAAGAACAGAAAATGACCCTGCCTTTAATTCATACCCTGAAAATAGCTGATGAGAAGGATAGAAAGTATTATTTCGATACCATAAAACGTTATAATAACAACCCGAAACGTGTAAAAGAGCTTATAGAATTCGTTAAGAACTCAGGAGGATTGGAATATGCCATTAAGGTAATGAAAGACTTTCAGCAGAAAGCAAAAAATCTCCTGAATGAGTTTCCGGATTCTGAAGCAAGAAAATCGTTACATAGTATGTTAGATTATGTAATTGAAAGAAAGTTTTAAAAATACTGATATATAAAACTGATATATAAAAAGGATTCGGCGCACCACAGGTGCGCCGAATCCTTTTTATGTTTCCCTAATTATATTTTCTGTACCGTTACATTGGTCACATTTCCATTTCCTGTAGGCCCCATCTCTGTTGATAAAATAGTGCATGCCTGATTGGGAGCTGCTGTAAAACGAATCTGATAACCAGCTGTAGGCACTACAATTACAGTTGTATAATTCATTAGTTCACCAATTCTTGTGGAAGCAGTCAGGGTGGGAGTTGCGACTCCTGCATAATGGCTTCCTCTTCCCAGGTAGTTACTGTCCGGAACAGGTCTGATACCTAAAAGTAATTGCGCTCCTGCAGAAATATTTGTGAAACTTGCCTGCAAAGTCACCAGATAATTACCGGCCTGACTAAAAGTCAGAACCCCCGAAGAGGTGTTGTAAGAATAAAATGGGGAAGTAGCAACCGGGCTGGCAAACATTAGTGTCACGATTGAAGCTGCGCTGCCAATATTTTGATCTGCAGCCAAACGTGCATGAAATAATGAGTAGGCTGTAAAGTCAATAGTTTTCAAGACACCAGTGGCATCAGCAACAACAACTCTGTCTGTTCCTCCAACTCCAATATTGGAATTAATAGTTCGGACACGTACATTTCCTGAACTTACATCCAGCTTTTCTGTTGGAGTAATTGTACCTATACCAACTTGCGCTGTATTGGTCACTGCAAAATCATTAGTTTGTTGTACTGCTGTAGGAACTCCTGATGTCGAATTGTCTTTAGCTCCGTCAATATGAAAGGTTGTTTGAGGATTCGAGGTGTTTATTCCTACCTGTGCAAAGTAAAGTGTAGAAAAGGCGAAGACCTTAACTACGGTCAGTAATTTTTTTGTCATCTTATAGTGTTTTAAAAATAATTACTAACGTGAATTTCAAATAATATACCAGAAAAACGAAAATAAATGATTTTCGATAAATATCTATAGCTTATAGTTCAAAAATGACAATTGATTTGGTATTTTTTGAATTAGATTATTTTTAGGCTTACAATAATAACAGCTAGAACTATACAAAATAAAGCGATTAAAAATAAATAATCCGCAATACTCTCAAAGGTGTATTCCCGTTTTTCAGTTTTCGTTCTGATAGCCAGAAATGAGAAGAAGCAGCTGCATGCAAAAAAAATGCTGGCAAGACCTGCAAATTCGTCCAAATATGTATTCTGACTGATTTTAGCGATTTTTAGAGATGTCATGATAATCAATGAAAATCCTAAAAGATTGCTTGACGCATTCAAAATGTGAGGTGATTTTTTTTCCATCTTTTACAATTTTTTTCAAAATAAAGCACAATTTTTTTTATTATCAAATTTTTAAAAAAGATTATTAAAAATTAAAATTAATTTAAAAATTGTATATTAGCAAAATACTTGAAGACTAAAAAACTTTTTTACTTAGCTATGCAAACAACCTATATTGAAACACAGCAAATATCCTTTCAAGATTTTAAAAATCAGATACTTGAAGATTACAGGTTAGGAAGGATCTCTCGTGAAATGTCTTATCTCGGAAGGAGAGAAGTACTCACTGGAAAAGCTAAATTCGGAATTTTTGGGGATGGAAAAGAACTTCCTCAGCTTGCAATGGCGAAAGTTTTCAGAAATGGAGACTTCCGTTCAGGATATTACAGGGATCAGACTTTTGCATTGGCAATAGATGCCTTAACGGTAGAAAGTTTCTTTGCACAGATGTATGCAGATACAAGCGTGGAAAGAGAGCCTGCTTCAGCTGGAAGACAAATGAACGGGCATTTTGCAACAAGAAGTTTAAATGAAGACGGAAGCTGGAAAGATTTGACGGCTCAGAAAAATATCTCTTCGGATATTTCTCCTACAGCAGGACAAATGCCAAGATTATTAGGATTGGCTCAGGCTTCTACAATTTATAAAAGTGTAAAATTTGAAGGTTCAGAAAAATTCTCAAGAGAAGGGAACGAAATAGCTTTTGGAACAATTGGAGATGCTTCTACAGCAGAAGGTCATTTCTGGGAAACTCTGAATGCGGCATGTGCACTTCAGGTTCCTATGATTGTTTCTATCTGGGATGATGGATACGGAATTTCAGTTCCTACTAAAAATCAAAGAGCAAAAGCTGACATCAGTGAGATGCTAAGCGGTTTCCAGAGAAAAGAAGGAGATAATCAGGGATGTGAAATCATTCAGGTGAAAGCTTGGGATTATCCTGCATTATTGGATGCATATGCTAAGGCAGAACATTTTGCAAGAACAGAAAGTGTACCGGTAGTGGTTCATGTAATTGATGTTACTCAGCCTCAGGGGCACTCTACATCCGGTTCTCACGAAAGATATAAAAATGAAGAACGTCTGGCTTGGGAAGCTGAGTTTGACGGATTGGCAAAATTTAAAGAATGGATTCTGAACTATTCTATTGAAATTGATGGAAATGAAGAGGTGATTGCTACTACTGAGGAGCTTGAAGCCATTGATGAAGAAGCAAAAAAGATAGCAAAAGCAGGACAGAAAACGGCTTGGGAAAACTATCAGAAAGCAGTATCAGAACTTATTCATTCTATTTTACCTTTAGTAGAAAGCCTTAAAGGGCAGAATGCTGAAGTTGAAACATATATTTCTCAATTCAATAAACTTGTTTCAAAAGCTAAAAAGGATATTTTCCATTTAGTAAGAAAAGCTTTACTGGCAACAAGAGGAACGAACTCTGCAGAAAGAAATCAATTGATGCAGAAATACAATGAAGTGGCTGCTGTTGAAAAAGACAACTATTCATCTCACTTATACTCTCAGTCGGAGTGGAAGTCTGAAAACATTCAGGAGATTAAGCCGGTATATTCCGACAGTTCTGAAGATGTTGATGGAAGAGTAGTAATCAGAAATAACTTTGACAAAATTTTTGAAAAATATCCTGAAACTTTAATTTTTGGTGAAGATACCGGAAACATTGGTGACGTAAACCAGGGATTGGAAGGAATGCAGGAAAAATACGGTGCTTTACGTATCGCTGATACAGGAATCCGTGAAGCAACCATTCTTGGACAGGGAATTGGTATGGCAATGAGAGGTTTGAGACCAATCGCTGAAATCCAGTACCTGGACTATGTTCTTTACTGTTTACAGGGAATGAGTGATGATCTGGCAACCGTACACTATAGAACGAAAGGAGGGCAGAAAGCTCCATTGATCATCAGAACAAGAGGTCACAGATTAGAAGGAATCTGGCATTCAGGTTCTCCAATGGCAGGTATTCTTAACCTTTCAAAAGGAATTCTGGTATTGGTACCTAGAAACCTTACTAAAGCTGCCGGATTCTACAACACTATGCTTCAGGCTGACGAACCTGCGATCATCGTAGAATGTCTGAACGGATACAGATTGAAAGAGAAACAACCTGATAACTTAGGAGAATTCACCGTTCCTGTAGGTAAAATTGAAGTAACAAAAGAAGGAAAAGACGTTACTTTGGTCACTTACGGTTCTACGTGGAGAATTGTAACAGAAGCAGCTAACGAATTGGAAAAATTAGGGATTTCGGCAGAAGTAATTGATATTCAGTCATTGATTCCTTTCGATTTATCTCACGAAATAGCTGAAAGTGTTAAGAAAACCAACAGATTAGTAGTGATTGACGAAGATGTGGAAGGAGGAACTACAGGATTCATCTTACAGCAGATCCTTGAAAAGCAGAAAGCTTTCAGATACCTGGATTCTGATCCGTTGACGATTGCAGCAAACGATCACAGACCTGCGTATGCAAGTGATGGTGACTATTTCAGTAAGCCGTCTACAGACGATATGGTAGAAAAAATCTACGCTATGTTTAATGAAACAAATCCTCAGAAATATCCTGCGATATTTTAATTGGGATTTTAAATAAATTTTGAAACCGCTTCCTTTGGGGAGCGGTTTTAATTTATATTTGCTTGAATCATTTAAAGATAAATCATGAAAATTAGACTCTTATATTTGATATTAATAATTATATGTTGTAAAAAAGAAGATAAAAAAGAGGTTTTGCTGGCAGGCAGAGAAGCTCCTTTAGGCTGGATTTATTTGAAAATGTATGATGATAAAAGCTTTGAATTTATTTCTCAGGGAATGATACGGGATAAAGATGTGTATAACGGAAACTATCAACTAAAAAATGATACTCTTTATTTTAAATACAAAGATTCAATTCCTACAGCAGGTTCAAAAGCTGTTATAGAGAAAGGATTTGTGAATTATATTAATGGTAGTTATCATGAAAGCGTTCAGATAAAACTTAATAAATTACCAACTGACAAATAAACGGTGTAATATATTGCTAACCTGTTGGCTTTTTAATCCCATTCCGCCAGAGTAATTCTCAGTTTATTTAGTGTATTCATTAAAGTAATACTTGCGGTTAATTCTATAATTTCACGCTCTGTAAATTGCTCTATCAGTTTTGTTTTGGTGTCATGCCAGTTATCTTTGCTGTAAATAACGGCTTCAGCCCATTCTAAAACAAGCTTTTGTTGGGCGTCGAAGGCATTGGTATGTTTCCAGCCTGGAAGTCTGTTAATGACATCCTGTTCAAAGCCAAAATCAGAGAGTTCTTTTGCATGATAACTGCAGCAATAAGCACAGCCGTTAATTTGAGAAACCCGAAGTTCAACGAGTGCAATTAGTTTTTCATCAATCCCGGATTTTCTAATGCTGTTGTGGGTCTTATACAGATTTCCAATAGTTTCTTTTGCAATTTCTTTGTAATTCATAATGAAAATTTTTATGCAAATTTGCATCAGAAACAGTTCAGAACCTATATACTTACTTTTTGGTTATACACTTACCTTTTTGAAAGTACTCAATTATGTTAAATAAAAAATGAAAGAAATAACCTCATTTTTGAAGTCCCAAAAATGGACACTCATTATTTCAATGCTATATGTAGGAACCGGAACATTGGCAGTATGTTCAGCCTACGGCAGTGATCCATTATATGGTGAATGGACTTTATATGCTTTATTAATAACATTTCCTGTATCAATTTTGAGTTTTGGCTTCAGATATGCTGATCCAAGTGTATGGCCTGTTTTTTTTATTCAATTTATTATGTTTTTAATTACATTTTTTATTTTATCCTTATTTATAAAAAGTAAGCCGGATAATTAATAAATGGTTTTCAGAATTGTTTTAAAAAGCAAAAGTTATCAAGCATTGACAGCCTTTTTATTTTTTACTTCTTCATTCAAAAAAGCACAGTCTTTATTTTCATGCTGTCCTTTCACCTGATATTTTGCTTCCCATTCCTCCAGTAAATATAAGATCGGTAACAATGCCAGTCCTTTTTCTGTAAGAGAATATTCCACTCTTGGAGGGAGTTCCTTAAACTCTTCACGGATCACCAGTCCATCGGCTTCCATTTCCCTCAGTTGATCCGTTAATACCTTTCTGGAAATGACATTAATGCGTACTGCCAGTTCTCCAAAACGTAGCTTCCTGTCTTTAATAACAAGAACTATAATAGGTTTCCATTTGCTTCCTAAAGCGGCCATTGCCTTACCCAGAGGGCAGCTGTATTGCATTAATTCATTCTTTTTCATAAGAAAATCTTTATTTAAATACCATATGGAACCAAAATTTCATACGTTACTTTGATGTTACTAATGTAAGTTACTGCGAAGTTACCACTATTTTTTTTATAAAAGATACAAAAACGAACTATTATTAGTTACTTTGTGTAACAATTATAAAATATAAATTTAAATATGAGCACATCATCATTATTTAAACCGTTTCAATACAAAAATTTACAGCTTAAAAATAGAATAGTAATGGCTCCTATGACCAGAGCACAGTCTGACAATGGAGTTCCAACTCAGAATATTGCAGACTATTATGGGAGAAGGGCCGCTTCAGAAGTAGGATTAATTCTTTCCGAAGGGACTGTGATCAACAGACCGGGATCAAAAAATATGCAGAACATTCCTGATTTTTACGGAAATGAAGCTTTGAACGGCTGGAAAAATGTAATAGATACCGTACATCAGAATGGAGGTAAAATGGGCCCTCAGATCTGGCATGTAGGAGATACAAGAATGTCTGAGGATTATCCTTTGGTTTCAATGGAAAAGGCTTCAACAATGACCATTGAAGATATTCAGGATACCATTGCACAGTTTGCAGCATCTGCAAAATCAGCAAAAGACCTTGGTTTCGACTGTATTGAAATTCATGGAGCTCACGGTTATCTGATCGACCAATTTTTCTGGGAGGTGACCAACACAAGAACAGATGAATATGGCGGTAAAACATTAAAGGAAAGAAGCAGATTTGCTGTGGAGGTTGTAAAGGCTATCAGAGCAGTAGTAGGAGATGATTTTACCATTATTATCCGTCTTTCACAATGGAAGCAGCAGGATTATAAAACCAGACTGGCATTCACTCCAAATGAAATGGAAGAGTGGTTGTTACCTTTAAAAGAAGCTGGTGTAGATATTTTCCACTGTTCACAGCGTCGTTTCTGGGAACCTGAATTTGAAGGTTCTGATTTAAACTTTGCGGGATGGGCTAAAAAAATTACAGGACAGCCAACTATTACAGTAGGTTCTGTAGGTTTGAACGGAGATTTTCTTAATGCTTTTGCAGGACAGGGAACAGAAAAGACAGATCTTACGGAGCTGATCAGAAGACTTGATAATGAAGAATTCGATCTTGTTGCGGTAGGAAGAGCCATTTTGCAGGATCATCAATGGGTACAGAAGATCAAAGATGGAAACACTGAAGCTCTTCTGGATTTTTCAGCAGAAAGTATGGGCGTTTTATTTTAATATCAATAACGAATAGTGAATTTACTTCGCTGTCAATTTTTTACAGCATAATTTATTGACCTGCAAAGTTAATTTGACCATTCAACCTGATATTAAATCAGCATAATTCACTTTATATTTAATTTTCACCTATTTATTAAAGAACCCGATTTCAGAATTTCTGAAATCGGGTTCTTATTTGTTTTATAAACAACTTCTAAAGGCTTTGAAGGTTATTTTATAAGAATCTGCATCCTGTTGCAGCTGGTTCGCATGACCAGTAGGCAGGAACTCCATTTTCAGCTTTGTGGCGGCAGGCAACAGTATCTCCTTCACACTGTGGTGCATTTCCTCCGATGATGTTTTTTAATGTCGATTTTGTTAATTTCTTTAGATTTTTCATGTTAATTAATTTGTTGATTCATACAAATATAATATTTTTTGTAAATCAAACAATATTTTGCACTAAAATGGGAAATATATTTTTTCAAAGGTTATATTTTAAAACAAACCCGCTTCCGGAATTTCCGAAAGCGGGTTTTAACAGATTTAAATATCTAAAACTGCCTTTAAACCGGCAGAAATGATTTCTTTATCTTATAAACCAATATTCTTAGTTGGTTTCAATTGTTTTAAGATGCTTTTCGGGATTGCATTTTTGTGAACAAGGATCGCTGTTGATTTGTATTCAACATAAGGTCTTGTTACATAAAGATATCCGGCGAAATCATTGGTTACTCCCCATGAATTTTTCACCATATAATATTCTTTACCCGTTTGATCTTTTGCCAAACCTACGATATGCATACCATGATCATCCGTTGTAGAAAGGTTATTAAGTGCTTTCTGACGCATATCTTCAGTGATTGTTTTATCTTTTTTAGGCTCTGTAAATAAAGTTTGCTTATTCTCTGCAGTGATCTGATCAAGCTCCATATCCGGAACATAAGCTACACCATTTTTGTAAGAGAAATAAGGCTCAGAAACGTCAGTTGCCCAGCCTACAGAATATCCTTTCGTTACTGCATTGTCGATGATCGCTGTAAGATCTTTCATTGGAACATTCCAGTCAGAATCGTGGCTCCAGTTATCAGGAATCGGAACTACAAATTTCTCATAATATGCATAATCTTTATAAGAAGATAATTCTACATAATCTTCAGCATTGATTCCCACTACTTCCTTTGCAAATGTTTTCGGAGTGTAATTCTTCCCTTCATATGTGAAGTTAGCAGGTACTTTTCCTAAATATTCATCAAGAATAGCATCTACAGAATCCATCCAGTTATCTGTAAGTTTTCCTTTTGAAGAAGCTTGAACAAGGCTGTCAAGAACAGGCTTCAGTTTCCCCTGCATTTCCTTGAAGTTATTCGTAGTTTGTCCGGCTTTTAATCCTGTGTACACATCCTGAGGAACTGCACCATACTTCTTGTACATATTGATTACGTCATGAAGTTCTCCTCCGTCACCCCAGCTGATTGCACCATTATTTAAAACATATAATTTCGCTTTATCATGATAAGAGTTTCTCGCTGTAAAAATCTCAGCAAGATCTACAGGTTTTTTACCCATTCTCTGCATTTCAGATTCAAGGAAAGAATTACCTGAATAGCTCCAGCAAGTTCCTGATGAACCCTGGTTTTTTACAGAAGTTGCACCAACGTCTTTTAACGTTGTGAACTGAAAATTAGCATTTTGTGATTGGTTGTTTTTTAACTTGTTGATTAAGTCATCTTGGGCAAACATCATACTTCCTGCAGACAAAACAAAAAGTAATGATGCAATTTTGGCATTTTTCATTACTATAAAAAGATTATTTATATTAAGAGTCGTTGATAATAAAGATTTGTTACAGATGGAAAAGTTAAATTTGAAATGATAAAAAAATATCAAATGGCTTATTTTAAAATTTGTTTTTTCGATATTTTAATAAAAAAGTTGACCATGTTTCCAACCCCAGCAAAAGTTTCTGCATCTATAATAATATAACTCCTGACTATGGAACAAGAATTATTATTGGAATGCCAGCGTAACGACCGCAATGCACAGCGGAAGGTTTACGAGAAAATGGCGGGTAGGCTTTACGCAGTCTGCAGACGCTATTTGAAAAACGATGAAGATATAGAAGAAGTATTGGCAGATACGTTCTATAAAATCTTCACGAAAATTACCCAGCTTCAAAATGCTCAGACCTTTGAAGCATGGGCCAGAAAAATTGCGGTGAACGAATGCCTGCAGAAATTAAGATCTAGTAAGGGATTGTTGATTTTTCTTGAAGAAAATTTCATGGATCCTTCTGAAGGAACCACAGAGAACCTTTCCCTTGAAAAAGATATTCTGAGTTTACTGAATTTTCTTCCCGAAGGCTGCAGAGCGATCTTTAATCTTTTCGCTATTGAAGGATATCCTCATAAAGAAATAGCCGCAATGCTTTCCATCAGTGAAGGTACTTCAAAATCACAGCTCAATTTTGCAAGAAAAAAGCTGCAGGAACTTTTAGTGAATCAAAACATTTAAACTTTTACAACAATGGAAAATAATCATATAGATCAACAATTCAATGAAGCATCCAAGCTTTCAGAAGAGCCAACTGTTTTTCCTGGTTTTGAAAAAGTATGGGGGAAAATTGAAGAGAAATTAGATAAAAAAGAAGAAAAAAAGAGAACAATTCCTATTTGGCTGCCATATGGTATTGCCGCAAGTTTGATAATTGGTTTGGGAGCTTTTTACTTTATGAATAATAAAGAGACTGCAGAACCTGTAATCGCAGAGAATACAACTTTAAGAGGTCCGGTTACAAAGACAGATATTGCAAAAATAGATAGTACTATAAAGAATAATATTCAAAAAGAAAAGAAAATTATTAAACCTGCAGAAAATCTGGCTGTCAATCCGGAACCTATTAAATACTCTGTGAAAGTTCCGCCACTTCCGCCTTTGCCACTTCCAGTACCTTCAGATCATATCTATCAACCGGTAATCTCTGAGTACCGTATGGAAAGAGAACAAAATGTATATGCTGATAGAAATACAAATTATATTCCTACCGGCCAGCGAAAAGATACCAATCAGACTAAAAGTATTGAAGAGGTTGTAGTAATGGGATATTCAAAGGCGGTTAAAAGAAATTATGCAACAACATCCAGTACAATAACAAGTAGTTCTGTCAGTAATCTACCACAGTCCACCACTTATTCATCATTACAGGGAAGTGCTCAGGGCGTGCAGATAACCACTTCATCGGGTAATAAAAATGTAGTTAACAGCATTAATCAAGGATTTCTTAGTAACAATAACCCGATCCTGATCAGAGGAGCAGCTTCTGTTTCACCAGAAAATAACCCTTTATACGTAGTTAACGGAATATTGACAAAAGCTGATGACTTCAGAAATTTAGATCCTAACAAAATTGACAGTATGCAGGTTCTGAAGGGCAGTTCTGCTACAGCAATTTATGGAAGTAAGGGGGTAAATGGAGTAATTGTGGTAATAACCAAAGACCTTTCAAGAAGGGAAAGAAAAAAGTTGAAGAAACTTCAGGAAGAAATTAATAAACAACAACAGATTTCACCAGTTACTCAAAATAATGAGAGCTATGATGCCTTTGTTGAAAATCCTTTTGAGCTCACCCGCAGTCAGCCTTTATCTACGTTTTCTATTGATGTTGATAATGCCTCTTATTCGAACGTAAGAAGGATGATCAATAACGGACAGGGAGTTGATGGAAATGCAGTAAGAATAGAAGAAATGGTTAATTATTTTAAATATGACTATCCACAGCCTAAAAATGGAGAGCCTTTCTCAATAAATACCGAATACAATGATTCGCCATGGAATCCAAAGCATAAATTACTTAAAATAGGGCTTCAGGGAAAAAATATCCCAATGGATCATCTGCCAGCATCAAACCTTGTTTTTCTTATTGATGTTTCAGGTTCAATGGATGAGGATAACAAATTGCCCCTGTTGAAGTCTTCCTTTAAAGTTCTGCTGAATCAGCTCAGACCCAAAGATAAAGTGGGAATTGTAGTATATGCAGGAAGTGCAGGGATGGTTCTGCCCCCAACGTTAGCAGGGGAAAAAGATAAGATTATAGAAGCTTTGGATCATCTTCAGGCAGGAGGAAGTACCGCAGGAGGAGCAGGAATTGAACTGGCCTATAAACTGGCACAGGAAAACTTTGTGAAGGACGGTAACAATCGTGTTATTATTGCAACAGACGGGGATTTCAACGTAGGAATGTCTTCAACTTCAGACCTTAAAACGTTGATTGAAGATAAAAGAAAATCAGGAGTCTTTTTAACATGTTTAGGTTTTGGAATGGGTAATTATAAAGACAATACTCTGGAAACTCTTGCAGATAAAGGAAATGGTAATTACGCCTATATTGATAATATGCAGGAGGCGAATAAGTTTCTGGGAAAAGAATTTGCAGGAAGTATGTACGCCATAGCCAAAGATGTAAAGATCCAGATTGAATTTAATCCTGAATACGTAAAATCATACCGCCTGATTGGTTATGAAAACAGAAAATTGAAAAATGAAGACTTTGTAAATGATAAAATAGATGCCGGAGAATTGGGAAGCGGACATACTGTTACGGCTTTGTATGAAGTGATTCCGACAGATGTAAAATCAGACTTTACTCCTAAAGACAGTGATCTGAAATATACTCATAATACCTCATCGAAAAAATTTGGAGATGAACTGGCTACAATAAAATTCCGTTATAAAAAGCCTGATGGAAATACCAGCCGTGAAATCAGCCTGATTGTTAAAAACGATGATAACAGAATATCTTCTGCCAGTCCGGATTTTAAATTTGCTTCTTCAGTAGCATGGTTCGGACTGGTACTAAGAAATTCTGAACTGATTACCAAAAAAGATCTTTCAGAGATTGAAAATCTGGCCCAGCAAGGCAAAAATAAAGATGAAGAAGGCTATCGTTCAGAGTTTATAAGATTAATAGAGAGTTATAAAACAGTTCAAAAGTGATTTTTAAAGAAAGAAATTTCCCCGGAGATTTCTTTCTTTAATTTAGGAAAATCGGTTTTATCAAATATTTATTAACAGGTTTGAATTTATTTTAATAATTTCCTGCCGAAATTTGAACAAGATGAGAAAAATTGTAATAACCATGCTAGGGCTTGTTGCATTGACAAGCTGTAAAACTCAAAAAAATACTGAAAGCAACAACGAACCAAAGACTTACAGTATCAGAAAAGATAAAGATCAGGATGGAATTCCTAATAAATTGGATAAATGTCCTGATATCGCTGGTCCTGTAGAAAATGAAGGCTGTCCGTGGGTAGAATCGGATGGAGATGGGGTAATTGATAAAGATGACGCATGTCCTACTGTAGCTGGACCTCCTGAAAATAATGGCTGCCCATGGCCGGATACCGATGGAGATGGTATTCTGGATAAAGATGATGCCTGTCCCACAGTTCCGGGAATGCCTGAGTATAATGGCTGTCCAAAACCAAAATCAGTTACTGCAATGGAAGTAAGTTCCAGCTTAGAGAGATCTTATGAATCAGGAAGAGTTTACGACAATCAGGTAGGAGGCAAAAAAGAGGTTCAAAAGCCGGCAAAAACGGATAAGAATATTGATTATAATAATGAAGAATATACTGCATTGGCTGAGAATGCCTTTGAATTAACCCGCAATCAGCCTGTTTCCACGTTCTCTATTGATGTGGATAATGCTTCCTATTCCAATGTACGAAGAATGATCAATTATGGAGGGAAAGTTGATAAAAATTCAGTGAGGGTAGAGGAAATGATCAATTATTTTAAATATGATTATCCACAGCCTGTAAATGGTGATCCTTTTTCTATTAATACAGAATACAATCAGTCTCCATGGAATCCAAAACATAAACTGCTTAAAATAGGACTTCAGGGAAAAAATATTCCTATGGATCGTCTGCCTGCTTCCAATATTGTTTTTCTTATAGATGTTTCAGGTTCAATGAATCAGGAAAATAAACTGCCATTGCTGAAGTCTTCTCTTAAAATTTTGCTGAACCAGCTCAGACCTAAAGATAAAGTAGGAATTGTAGTGTACGCAGGGCAAGCAGGAATGGTGTTGCCACCTACATCAGCAGGAGAGAAAGAGAAAATTATCAAAGCGCTGGACAACCTTCAGGCAGGTGGAAGTACAGCAGGGGGAGCAGGAATCGAACTTGCTTATAAACTGGCTAAGGAAAACTTTATTAAAGGAGGGAATAACAGAGTTGTTCTGGCAACAGATGGCGATTTTAATGTAGGAGCTTCTTCAAGTGCGGATATTGAAACCTTGATCACGGAAAAAAGGAAAACTGGGATCTTTCTTACCTGTCTTGGCTACGGAATGGGCAATTACAAAGACAATACCATGGAAACCCTTGCAGATAAAGGAAATGGAAATTATGCCTACATTGATAATATGCAGGAGGCCAATAAATTTCTGGGTAGAGAATTTGCGGGAAGTATGTATGCCATAGCCAAAGATGTAAAGATTCAGATTGAATTCAATCCTAAATTTGTAAAATCTTACCGTTTAATAGGATATGAAAACAGAAAGCTGAGAAATGAAGACTTTGTAAACGATAAAATTGATGCCGGAGAGTTGGGAAGCGGTCATACAGTTACAGCTTTATATGAGATCATTCCGGCAAATGTAGACTCAGAATTTATTCCCAAAAAGACAGCATTAAAATATTCTGCAACTTCAAATACTAAGAATTTTGGAGATGAACTGGCAACTGTAAAATTCCGTTATAAAAAGCCTGATGGAGACAAAAGCATGGAAATCAGTAAAGTAATTAAAAAAGAAGATACACCTGTAGGATCAATAAGTCCGGATTTTAAATTTGCTTCTTCAGTAGCATGGTTTGGATTGGTACTAAGAAATTCTGAACTGATTACCAAAAAAGATCTTTCAGAGATTGAAAATCTGGCCCAGCAAGGCAAAAATAAAGATGAAGAAGGCTATCGTTCAGAGTTTATAAGATTGATAGAAAGTTATAAAACAATTAAAAAATAATTTGTAAAAAAGAAATTTCCCCGGAAATTTCTTTTTTATATTTTTAAGCATACTAATAACTGATGAAAAAGAATTATCTGCTGTTACTGCCATTTACCATTACTGTATTACAGGCACAAAATTCACAATTATATTATTCCGGAAAATTTTTAACACCTAAAGATAAAACACAGAATTTTTTAAAGATTCATAATAAAAACAGTGGTATTTATGAACTGACCGATGAGGAAGGATTTGCAATTATTGCTGCCAAACCTTATGACACACTCGTTTGGAATCAAGGCAAGAATACGCATGTTATTTCTACCTATGAGCTCAGGGAATTAAAAGTCATTCTGGAAAGCCAGACAGGCAATAAAAATGTAGAAAATATTTACAGTAAAACATATGACAGTCTGGTTTCAAAGGAGATTAAAGATGATTTCAGTATTGAAAAAACAAAGACCCGTTTAAGTAGAAGATCACACTCTTATTTTGATCAGATAAGAAGATTAAAGCAAAGGAATGACAGTGTTTATATTGTAAAAAGACTCAATCGGAAAACATTACTTTTTAACGGAAGTTTTACCACATCATTAGATATTAAAAACAGGAATGCTATTCCGGGAACTCAAAGCAAATATGTACAGGGAAGATCAGAAAACGGAAGTCTTGTCTGGAAAGGACCTGAAACCAATGAGATGCTCAGTTTCGGACCCGATATTTCTACATTAGGATTTAATGGATTACCTTATGAATATGATCAGAATGGAAAATTAATCCCCTGGGTTGATGGTCTTCAGCGCGCGCAGAAATATGACAACAACATTTTTAAAACAACAGTAGGATACAACAATCAGTTGAACGTAAATGCTTTTATAAAAGAAGGTTACAATGAAAAAATCCGTTTGTCATTGAACCTTGGCCAGCAGAAAAACCAAATGTATTTTATCGATCAGTTTGATATTGCCAATTCCTTTAAAGCCAAGCTTAATACGGGACTAAGTGGATATTCCATTAATCTTGCTTTTAATTACGAAGAAGATAAAGCCACTAATACCAATAGGATAGGGCTGTTCAACAAAGCTTATCAGAATTCATTGTTAACACCCGTTTCTTTTTCAAATGAACAACATACTTTCCTAAACAATGGTTTTCAGAGAAGTTACAGCAAATATGCTGACAATCCCTCATTTCTTTTTGAGCAGGAAAGCAAATATAGTTATCAGAACCGCGAAAGATGGTTTAGCCTTAATATAATAAAAGACTGGGATCATCTTAAACTGAATATCAGCCAGTCCTATGAAAGTAACAACATCTGGAATTTTGATCAGTACAAACCTTCTGCTTATGGTTTTAGCAATGGAGTATTGAATGAAAGAACTCAAAACAGCAGTTCATACCATTCCAATATACTGGGTTCCTATACATTGGGAGATTATAATTTTAAAAATATTTTCAGCCTGAATTTTATTTTAAATGATAAAAAATCGGATGTTTATAACAGTTTTATCAATCAGAAATACCTCTATCAGAGAATTTCGCAGGATCATATTTTTAATTATAATATGGATATCCGGGATTATGATTTTGAAGCAGGTTTAAATCTTGGAAATTCATTTTACATCTCGAATACATCGCTTAAAAATAGCTATTGGCTTCCCAAAGCTAATTTCTATGTGAAATTCAATAACATTTTCGATTGGTATAATTACAGTTTTAAAATACTGGGAAGTTACACACAGCTAAGCTCAGAGCCGGAAATTACAAGATCATACGCTTCTTATGCCACCACTTTATTGAATGCACAAAACTACAATCAATATTTCCCGGTACAGGAAGTGGAAAGCTTCAGAGGTTTATCCAATATCAATACCAGAGAATGGAAAGTGGGAACTAGGTTTAACTTTGGTTATAATGTAAGTTTGGAAGGAGAATATTTCAACAGAAAGAATATAAATGATATATTTCCTGTTTTTGAAAATAATCAGCTGAAATTAAAGAACATAGCTGACCATACATACAGTGGATATGAATTCAGTTTTACCTATGACAGGCTTCGCCTTGGGTACGATATATTTACAACCCATAAAGTCTCATTTTTCAAATATAAAGATATTGTAGACCGTATCTCTCCCGGATATCAGAATCTGGCTGTTTCAGGATTTAAAGACATTTATAAAACCCTTACTGAAGGACAGGTTTTGGGAGCTGTCATGGGAAGCTATTTTGAAAGAAATGCTGACGGGCAATTGATTATTGATGAGTCTGGATTCCCCAAAAAAGCAGAAGGAATGAAAATTATCGCAGATCCTACACCAGATTTCGTGATGAAATTTACCCATAGTTTTGCCTATAAAAACTTTTCCTTAGATATCAATTGGGAATGGAAAAAAGGCGGACAGCTCTGGAATGGAACACAGGCAGTTCTTGACTATTATGGCCGTTCTTCTGAATCGGGAGAAGACAGAAATATCAAAAACTATGTTTTTCAGGGCGTGCAGGCCAATGGAACGGGAAACCAGATTCCTGTAGATTTCTATGATCCCAACCTGAATGTACAGGAAAACCGGTGGTCCAGATATGGTTACCTTGGCGTGGCAGAAAACTATATTCAAAAGGCAGATTATATAAGAATCAGCAATATTTCACTGTCTTCCAGTTTTCCAATCAACTATGGAAAACAGAATCTTAAACTTACTTTTTATGTGAATAATCTAATGCTTTGGCAGGCCAGTAAAGGTGCAGATCCCAATCAGAATTTTTATGATATGGATAACGGAAGAGGACTTGATTTTTTCAACCTTCCCTCTTTTAAAACATTTGGATGTATTGTTTCACTCAAATTTTAACCCATGAATTTCAAATTTATATCACCCTATATCATCTTGCTGAGCTTATTCTTTTCAACCTTTTCTTTGAAAGCACAGCAGTCATTTCAGGACTTTGAAAAGGAAAAAACGTACATTCAGACCAACCATGTTTTTTATAAACCTGGTGAGGGAATGTATTTTAAAATATACGTTGTAAAAGGAAAAAACAATCTTCCGGTGGAAGACAGCAGAATTGTTAATTTTGAAATTATTGATCCCGCAGGAAGCGTTTTGAAAAAAATGAAATATGAAATTACCAATGGATATGCCCAGGGGTATTTCTATTTTGATGAAGACATGAAAGGCGGAATTTATAAGATCAGAGCCTTTACCAACTGGATGCAGAATGAAGAAGGAAAAAATACCTTCGAGAAAGAAATTACCCTCCAGAAAATAGTTTCCCCAAGAATATTAATGAAGCTGGATTTTCCTAAAAAAGGATATGGCCCGGGAGATGAGGTAACAGCCGACTTTTCAATGAGAAGTCTGAGCAACCTTCCGATTCCCTTTTATGAAGCGGATTATACGGTAATGGCCAACGGGGAAACTGTCTCAGAAGGGAAACTCATCACCAACAAAGAAGGTAAAAATCAATTGATTTTCAAGCTCCCTGAAGTTCTGAAATCATCTGATGCACTGTTGAATATTAAAGTGAATTTTGATGGATTTACAGAATCTATTTCCAGAAATATTCCGGTTGTTCTGAATAATCTGGATGTAAAGTTTTTACCTGAAGGAGGAACTTTTATCAATGGAATAGAACAAAATATAGCCTTTAAAATTCTTGATGAATTTGAAAAACCTGTAGATGCTGTCCTGACTGTTTACAATCAGAATCATGAAAAGGTAAAAGAAATTTCAGCCTACAATTTCGGGATGGGAAGCTTTCGTTTTACTCCTAAAAAGGAAGAATCCTATTATGCAAAAGTTAGTAAGCCGGAAAATATAAACCAGACTTTCAATTTCCCGGCGGCAAAAGATGAAGGTTTGGTTTTAAATATTCAGAATGAAAACAGAAAAATAATTTTCACCATCATTTCAACTCAGGAAAAACAGATTACCCTGAAGGGAAATTTCCGCGGAAAAGAATTGTATACTAAAGATATTCTGCTAAAAAAAGGCAGCAATTCATTTGAAATTGATGAAAAAGACTTCCCGATAGGAATCTGCCGATTTACCGTTCTTGAGAATAATATCCCTCTTGCAGAACGTATTGTTTTTACCAATAAAGAGAATCGATTAAATATAAAAATTAAGCCTGTAAAACAACATTACCTGCCACGGGAAAAAGTAATTCTGGATATCGAAACTACTGATGAAAATAGCAGACCTATTCCTGCCAACCTTGGATTGAGCGTAGTGGATGATAAACTATGGACATACGCTGATGACAAGCAAAATCATATCGTTTCCTGGCTTCTGATGGACTCTGAGTTGAAAGGGAAAATTGAAAAGCCACAGTTTTATTTCGATAAAAAAGAAGAAAAAGCGGATAAAAGCTTAGATCTTGTGATGCTCACAAACGGTTACAGATATTTCGACCTCATCCCGGAAGTTTTAAAAAACAATAAATACAAATACCTTCCTGAAAAGAAAAACACAATTTATGGAGTAGTGGAAGACGAAAACAAAAAACCGGTGAAAGCAGATGTTTTCCTTTTGAATACTGATAATAAAAAAATTCTTAAACAAGCCGCTGCAGAAAATGGACGTTTTTATTTTTCAGACCTGAATGCGGACAATTCATATAAAATGATAGCCAGATCTTCTCAGCCTAAACATCAGTTGAAAATCAGAATATTGTCTTATAATCTGGATATTAACCCTTTAGTGGAACAGAAGCTTTCTAATATTGATGTAGAAGAAATCGTAAAAGAAGCTGAAAGAAAAGAAGTAATAAAGACAGAAAACAAAAATAATACCCAAACATTGAGCAAACCCGGTCGGTCAAAAACTGATACTATTCAGAATAAAAGGATTGAAGAAGTTGTGGTTTTAGGATACAGTTTGAGAAGAGATAAAGCCGCGGTTACTTCTACAACAATAATGTCTTCGATGGAAATTCAGAATCCCAATGTAACGTCATTACTAAGCGGAAAAGTCGCCGGGTTAATAATTACACCAGCGGGACAGTCCGGAGCCAGTTCACAGATAAGAATACGGGGAGAAGCATCCATTACCAATAAGAACCCATTGTTCATTGTAGACGGTACTCCTGTTGAAAACTTCAATACTACCATAAATCCGAATGATATCAATAGTATCACTGTCCTCAAAGATGCAGCCGCTACAGCTATTTATGGAAGCAGGGCAGTGAATGGAGTCGTGATTGTAAATTCATACAAAAACAGCAGTTCAAAGATCAGTTTTGATATTACCCCGAAATCTTATATTGCTGTTGAAACCCTACCACAAGGAAGACTTATATCATACGCAGGATCAAGAGAATTTGCTTATCCGGAATATAAAACCACCAATACATCCTACCGTTTCGATTACAGAGAAGCGCTTTATTGGAATCCGGTGGTAGAAACCGATAAAAATGGGAAAGCAAAAGTGGAATTTTATAATTCGGATGCCAACTCCACTTTTAGAATTATGACAGAAGGTATTGCAGTATCAGGACTTGTAGGAAATGATGAAACTACGTATGCTGCACAGAGCCTTATCTCAATAGATGCTAAAATTCCTCAATATCTGACAAGAACAGATCAGATGACGATTCCTGTTGTGATTAAAAATAATTCTTCGGAACTAAGGAAAATAACCATGGATGTTATTGTTCCCAATCATGTAAAACTAATCGGCTCTGACAATTTAATTACCCTGAAACCATTGGAATCAGGAAGATTATTTGTCAAAATACAGACCGATGAGATCGTGGATTCCAATATTCAGCTTACTCTAAGATCCGGAGACTTCAGGGAAACGATGATTCTTCCGTTTAAAGTAGAAGAGAAAGGATTCCCACATAAGTTTTCCATCATCAATAACAAAACGGAAGATATCAAAATCAATATTCCGGAGTATATCAACGGAAGTCTGTATTCCTCATATTATGTATTTGAAAACGCTGCTTTACAGATGTTTGCAGATATTGAACAACTGAAGAGAGAGCCTCATGGCTGCTTTGAACAGCTTTCCTCAACAGTCTACCCAAACATTTTTATTCTGGATTATTTAAAATCAGAGAAAAAAATAGATACTGCAACGGAGAATTTGGTGATTAAAAACCTGAAAAAAGGGTTTCAGAAAATGTTGAGTTATAAAAACAGAGACGGAGGTTTCGGATATTTCAGCAGCGGAGAATCAGATGTGGCACTTTCCGCATTTGCGTTACTGGAATTTACGGATTTAAAAAAATATGTAAACCCGGATGCCAAGCTTATTCAGGGACTTTCCTCATTTATTTTATCCCAAAAGAATGCAAACGGATTATTTGAAGTAAGAAAACCCTATGAATTAAGAAAAGATTTCTCCGAATATTCCTGGTCAAGAAATATGTATGTGGTATATGCTTTATCCAAACTGGGTTTTAAAAATGAAATAGAAGACACCTTTGCTATAATGATGAAAAGAGCTTTAGTCACAAAAGATTCTTATCAGCTTGCTTTGCTTGCCAATGCTGCCGCTCATCTGGGAAAACAGCAGGAGTATGATCATCTGATAAAGCTTCTGGACCAGCAGTATGAAACGAGAAATATAAAATCTAAAATCACTTTTACAGGCTCATGGGGATTGTCTGCAGATGCGGAAACCCTTTCATTATATATCATGGCACTTCAGAAAGATGAAAAACTGAATCAGTTGAAGATTGCAGAAGCTGCTGATCAGCTTATTAATTTCAATGGATATTTCGGGTTCGGTTCTACCCAGGCAACAACGCTGGCCATACAGGCTTTGTCCGAGTTTTTCTCTAAAAATGGACAGTTATATGGAGCTGAAAGACCGGTTATCACCATCAATAAAGCAAGTACTTATCCTAATATCAGTCTTTCATCAGCATATAAAGCCGGAGAAAATAAGATCAGTATTCATTATCCAACCAAAAATGGACTGCCTTATCAATTAGAATATCAGTATTATACTCTTCAGGCCCCGGAAAGCAAAGATATTCCCGTTATAATGGAAACAAAACTAAAATCTGCGGTATCCAAAGTAGGTGAGACCAACAGAATGACGGTTACCGTTAAAAATAAAATCAACGGCCAGCTGCCAATGACTATAGCGAAGATCGGTATTCCTGCAGGCCTGACCCTACAAAATGCCTTGCTGAAAGATTTGATTGATAAAAAACAGATTTCTTACTATGAAATCTTTGACAATTATCTGGTACTTTACTGGGAACATTTCAATGCAGAGGAAACAAAAACCATCAATCTGGATCTCAAAGTGGAATTTGCAGGAACTTATACTGGTAAATCAAGCAATGTGTATCTCTATTATATGCCGGAAGCAAAGTATTGGAATCAGGGAATAACGGCTAGTATTGAGCCTTAACCTTAATTTTTTATAAAATAAAACAGACCTTCTTATGGAGGTCAGTTTTATTTTAAAAATTAATTTTCAAAAATTATTGAAAATTCAAAAAAATATAATTACATTTGTAACAGAAACTTAAAAGGAAAATAAAATGCAACTTTCAGAAGCAAAAGAAAAATACATTCAGACCTGGGGAACCTTTGCCACCAATTGGGGAATCAACCGTACGATGGCACAGGTACATGCATTGCTTTTGGCTAGCGGCAGACCCCTTTCTACTGATGAGGTAATGGAACAGCTGGAAATTTCAAGAGGAAATGCCAATATGAATCTTCGTGCCCTGATAGACTGGGGAATTGTGAAAAAAGAATTTGTGAAAGGAGACCGTAAAGAATATTTCGTGGCAGAAAAAGATGTGTGGTACCTTTTCAAACAGATTACCAAAGAACGCAGAAAAAGAGAAATTGAGCCTGTAATTTCTTTTCTTGAAGAATTAAAAAATATTGAAGATAAAGACTCAGAAGAAGCTCAGGAATTTATCAAACTGATGAATGATTTCAGTTCTGTAACCGGAAAAATAAATAATATTATGGATCTGGCGATAAAAAGTGATGATCACTGGCTGGTAGGAAAGATTACCAATCTGTTGAAATAGAAAAATTGAAAAAGGGTTAAAATCCTTTTTTATTTCAATTTAATTTTCAAAAATTACTGAAAATATAAAATTTATAAAATGTTTAATATTGTTTCTTATATAATTTTCTTAAGTATCAGTTCTTATGTCATAATTGATGTAGGAAGAAGATGTTACCATGAAGGAAAAGCCTATTTGAAATACTTACTTCATGATGAAGGTCTTTGCCTGACAATTAACAGGATACTTCTTGGCTGTTATTATCTCGTGAATCTTGGTTTTATCGCAATAAACCTTACAATATGGAACAAAATAAGCAGTCTCGAAGAAATGATAACCATTACTGCTACGAGAGTTGGAAGTATCATTTTAATCCTTTCTATGCTGCATTATATGAACATTTTTATCCTTTACTTCCTGAGAAATAAATTAACATTAAAATAATACTATTATGACAACTACAGTTTTAACCACAACGTATAATTTTTCTGCGTACATGATCTATTTACCTATTGTAATTACCCTTACAGTATTGGTATCCCAATTTTTGTTTAAAAATTCAAAAACATTCATGATTGATATTTTTCACCAGAAAAAAGACATTGCAATGGCAACAAATTCATTATTTAAAATTGGGTTTTACCTTTTAAATATAGGTTTTGCTCTATGCATCATTGAATTTTTTCAAATTGAAACCATAGAAAGGCTGGTCGTTGCGCTGAGCAAAAAAATAGGAGGATTTTCAATTTATTTAGGAATAATGATGCTTTTGAATCTATTGTTATTCCTGAAAGGACGTAAGCACGCATTGAACAAAGAAAAAGTAGTAAGTGAAAGAAATGCTGATCTTGAAAGAAATTAATTTTTTATTTGGAATTATGTTTCAAAAATTACTGAAAATATAAAATTAACAGTAAGTATGAAAAATTTAATCGTTCACTTATTTCTGATTATTTATTTCAGAAGAAAAGGATCACTTTAAACAGTCATTGCCATGAAAACATTTGCAAAATATGATTATTACATTCATCTGTTTTTTATAATAATAGGGCCTCAGGCTTTTATATTTGGTGGTTTGTCGGGATTTGTTCTGTTTTATTTTATAGTAGGAATCCCTCAATTGATAAGCTTTCTGGTCAAACTATTTCTTAGAACAAAAAAATCAGCATTGTATATCGCGTATGGGATTGTAGTACTGCCGGTTTGGATTATTGTACTGATTTTGTTTACAGAAAAACATATCAATGATTTTTTTGGATATGTTTTAATGGCTGCTCTTTTATACAGTCCCGTGATGGCAGCAGCATATGTTTATGATTGCTATAATACTTATGAACCTTATAAATCACAATTATGAAAACGCTCAAAAACCACACATTAATCTACGACAATCAATGCCCGATGTGTAATCTCTATTCCAAAGGTTTCACAAAATGTGGAATGCTGGATGAAGATGGAAGAGAAGCATTTACAGAACTTTCTGTTAGAAATAAAAACCTAATCGATTTCAATCGTGCGAAAAATGAAATTGCTCTGGTAGATCACGACAAAAATGAAGTCGTTTACGGGCTGGACAGTCTGCTTCTCATCATTGGAAACTCTTTGCCATTGTTGGAAAAAATTGCTCGAATACAACCTCTGTATTGGTTTTTTCAAAAGCTGTATTCCTTCATTTCTTACAATAGAAAGCAGATTATTCCTTCCCAAAATGACGGTACAGAACAATCATGTATCCCGGATTTTAACCTGAAATACAGAATGGCCTACATCAGTTTTGTTGTTATTTTTTCAGCATATATCCTAAGTGAATTTTCCGTAAAGCTGAATTTTGATTTAGAACGAAATTTCCTGAGAGAATTTACAGTTTGCCTTGGTCAGCTCGTTTGGCAGATCCTCTTTTTAAAAACTTATCTCAAAGATAAAATCTGGGATTATCTCGGAAATATGATGACTGTTTCTTTAATTGGAACCTTACTTTTAATTCCTGCGCTGATGATCGATTTCACCCCTGTTTTTTATCTGATATACTTTGGAATTGTAGTATTGATCATGCTTCTGGAACATATAAGAAGATGCAGAATACTAAAACTAAACTTTCTCCCTACCATTTCCTGGATAGTATTCAGAATCACTGCGTTGGTCGTTATCATTCTGACAACCATTGAATTTAAAATTTAACAAACTTAACACCTCTGAAAATGTCAACCATCTATTTAAACACCGTAATCAATGCAGATATTCACTATGTTTTTGATCTGGCAAGAAACATTGATCTGCACCAGCAGTCAACCTCAGTATCTCATGAAAAAGCAATTGCAGGACGTACCTCAGGATTGATTGAAGAAAACGAAACCGTAACCTGGCGGGCAAAACATCTGGGAATTTATCAGACCCTTACCACAAAAATTGTCAGTATGGAGAAACCGGTTCAGTTCATTGATGTTATGCAGAAAGGCGCCTTCAAATCTATGCGACACAGACATACCTTTAAATCTGTAAACGGAAAAACATTAATGACCGATATTTTTGAATTTGAATCTCCACTCGGGATTGTAGGAAAATTGTTTAATGTCATTTTTCTTACAGGATATCTCAAGGATTTTCTGCTCAAAAGAAATGAGATGATCAAAACCATTGCAGAATCTTCCACCCATGACGGAATAGCCATTTTTTAACCTAAAGAACACAGTATTATGAATTTTTTAAAAGCAGAATGGCGGAAGCTGGCCATCATCAATTACGAAATAGATCCTGAAATCTTATTGCCTTATTTACCTAAAGGTACAGAACTCGATTTTTATAAAGGTAGATGTTATGTAAGCTTAGTAGGATTCATGTTTTTAAATACAAAACTGCTGGGATTACCCATTCCTTTTCACCGGAACTTTGAGGAAGTGAACCTAAGATTTTATGTAAAGAAAAAAGAAAAAGGAGTCTGGAAAAGAGGTGTGGTATTTATCAAAGAAATTGTTCCCAAACCTGCATTGAGCTTTGTCGCCAATACTTTGTACAAAGAAAATTATCACACAATGCCAATGAAAAACCAGATTCATGAAAGTGGGGACGAACTGCTGATCCGGTATTCATGGAAAGATAAAAGCTGGCATTCTATTGAAATTATGGCTGATCGTACGACAAAACTTATGGAAGAAAACTCAGAGTTTGAATTTATCACAGAACATTATTTTGGCTTTACAAAAAAGGAAAATACAACCACCGAATATGAAGTATGCCATCCAAAATGGGATTGTTACACCGTAAAAGAGCATCATGTGGATATTGACTTTCAAAAGATCTACGGAAATAATTTTGAATGTTTGAATCATCAGGAACCTCTTTCCGTAATGTTGGCCGAAGGCTCAGAAATTCAGGTGAGAACAAAGAAATACATCAGCTAAAAAAGAACAAGAATACCCTTTATCCATAAACATCTGTGTTAGTTTGTACAATTTGTGGTTAAAACCTTAAACATTGAACCCAAAACTTTGTATTTTGAACTTAAAATTTTAAAACAATGAAAATAATCATAGCCGGAGGCACCGGATTTCTTGGTGAAAATCTTGAGAAATACTTTACGGAAAAAGGAAACCAAGTCTATATCCTGACCCGTAATCCTCAACGTAAAAACGAAATTTACTGGGATGCCAGAACATTGGGTGAATGGAAAAACACTTTGGAAAAAGCAGATGTTCTGATCAATCTTACAGGAAAATCTGTAGACTGTCGTTATCATGAGAAAAATAAACAGGAAATCTATTCTTCAAGAATTGATAGTACAAGAATATTGCAAAGAGCAGTAGATCAATGTTCTGAAATACCAAAAGTGTGGCTGAATGCTAGTTCTGCTACCATTTACGTTCATTCTGAAAAACATCTCAATACAGAAGAAAACGGAATTATAGGAGATGATTTTTCAATGAATATCTGCAAAAGCTGGGAGAAAGAATTCTTTGCAGTCAAAAATGAAGGAATACGGAAAGCTGTTCTTCGCACATCAATCGTTCTGGGCAATAATGGCGGAGCATTTCCAAAGCTGAAAATGATTACCAGGATGGGTTTAGGAGGAAAACAGGGAAGAGGGAATCAAATGGTAAGCTGGATTCATATTGATGATTTTTGTAAAGCAGTAGACTGGATTATTCAGCATGAGGATATGTCAGGAACGATCAATATAACCGCCCCTGCACCGGTTTCCAATGAAAATATGATGAAAAAATTGAGAAAAAAACTGAATGTTCCTTTTGGGCTTAATGCTCCGGTCTGGCAGTTGGAAATTGCATCTGTATTCCTGAATACGGAAACCGAATTACTCTTAAAAAGCCGTAATGTGTACCCAGAAAGATTGATAAAAAATGGATTTCAGTTTTCATTTTCCGGATTTGATGAAGCTATTCTTAATCTCTTGGAATCCTAATGTTTGCGGATTTCCCAAAGGATAATTAAATTAGCGGAAAACTATTCCATATGTTGGTTATCCCCAAAATAAAACCTTTTTTCCTTTCATCTTTTTTAATAAGTTCAGTCGTATTTTCACAGGCTCATAATGTGTCTGACGGATATCAGAAACCCACAGACCCTCTTGTTGTTCAGAATCTGGACCAATGGCAGGATATGAAATTCGGACTGTTTATGCATTGGGGAACCTACAGCCAGTGGGGAATTGTTGAAAGCTGGAGCTTATGCCCTGAAGACGAATCTTGGACGCAGAGAAAACCTGAGCATGGGAAATCTTATGACGAATATGTAAAGAATTATGAAAACCTTCAGACAACTTTTAATCCCACTCAGTTTAATCCTCAAAAATGGGCGGATGCAGTAAAAAAAGCTGGAATGAAATATGTGGTTTTTACCACGAAGCATCATGATGGTTTTGCGATGTTTGACACTCAGCAGTCAGATTATAAAATCACTTCTCCTAAAACTCCTTTTTCAAAAAATCCAAAATCTGATGTGACGAAAGAAATCTTCAATACCTTCAGAAAAGAGGGATTCAAAATTGGAGCATACTTTTCAAAACCTGACTGGCATTCCGATGATTACTGGTGGCCTTACTTTCCGCCGAAAGACAGAAATGTAAATTATGACCCTAAAAAATATCCGGAAAGATGGGAGAGTTTTAAAAAATTCACCTTCAATCAGCTGAACGAAATCACATCCGATTATGGTAAAATTGATATACTCTGGCTGGATGGAGGCTGGGTACGTCCTTTTCATACCATTGATCCGAAAGTTGAATGGCAGCGCACCATCAAAGTAGAGCAGGATATTGATATGGATAAAATAGGAACAATGGCCAGGAAAAATCAGCCGGGAATTATTATTGTAGACCGTACCGTTTCCGGAAAATGGGAAAATTATGTTACACCAGAGCAGGCGGTTCCGGAACATGCTCTTCCCATCCCTTGGGAAAGCTGTATCACCATGGGAGATTCCTTTTCCTATGTTCCCAATGACAACTATAAAACCTCCCAAAAGATTATTGAAACCTTGGTGAAAATCATTTCCAGAGGAGGAAATTACCTGATGAATATCGCTCCCGGACCTAATGGTGATTATGACCCCATAGTGTATGAAAGATTACAGCAGATTTCCGGCTGGATGAACAAAAATCAGTCTGCTGTTTTTGCTACAAGAAGCATTGCTCCCTATCACGAAGGAGATTATTATTATACCCAAAGCAAAGACCATCATACGGTAAATGTTTTCCATCTTGATGAAAAATCAGAATATAAGGCTCCATCAACATTAAGTTTTACAATTCCTGATAATTTTAAACCAAAATCTTTGAAAGTTTTAGGATTGTCAAACAAAATTAAATGGAAAAAATTAGGAAATTCAATTGAAATTAATTTACCTAAAGAAAGAAATAAGTTAAAATATTCAACTGTAATTCAAATAACGCAATAGTTGAATTGGTGACTTATTTTATATTAAAGTGACATAGGAAATCGAAGCGTTAAGAAAATATAGTCTGTGAACGTTAAGAAAATTCTAGTGTTTGAGTGCGAGACAACTGTTGAACAGGAAAACTAACATTAATTCACACGAGTTTTAGAATTTTTAGAGAGCAGATTCTATTTTTAGCGGAGAGTTCCAAGTCTTGAACTTTTGGTTCTTTTGCTTCAAGGTAAAAGAACAAATTTTAAACTAAATTATTCTTGAGATGTGTTTTAAACTTCGATTTAAAATTATAGGAATTTTCTTGTTGAGTTCAGTATTTATCTCTGCTCAAAAACCCTTATATAAAGACCCAAAACAATCCATTGAAACCAGAGTTCAGGATCTGCTGAAGAGAATGACCCCTGAAGAAAAATTCTGGCAGTGTTTTATGATTCCCGGAGATTTGGATAACGTCCCAAAGGGGCAATATTCTCATGGGATTTTTGGATTGCAGGTAAGTGCTGGAAACCAGGGAGGCGGCGCTGCAGGGCAGTTGTTGAAATATAACGCCAATGAAGATGCCGAAAGATTGGTGAAAAAAATCAATGCTATTCAGAAGTATTTTGTAGAAGAATCAAGATTAGGAATCCCGATTATTCCCTTCGACGAAGCATTACACGGATTGGTAAGAGAAGGAGCTACCGCTTTTCCTCAGGCCATCGGTTTGGCAGCCACTTTCAACCCGGAGTTGATGAACAAGGTTTCAACAGCGATTGCAAAAGAATCCAAATTGAGAGGAATCCGTCAGATTCTGACCCCTGTAGTAAATCTGGCGGGTGACGTGAGATGGGGCAGAACAGAGGAAACTTACGGTGAAGATCCCTTTCTGACCTCAGTAATGGGAGTTAGTTTTGTCAGTTCATTTGAAAATATGGGAATCATTACTACTCCGAAGCATTTTCTTGCCAACGTAGGAGAAGGTGGAAGAGATTCATATCCGATTCATTGGAGCAAAAGATACCTTGAGGAAACACATTTAATACCTTTTCACAATGCTTTTACAACAGGAAAAAGCCGTTCAGTAATGACCTCTTATAATCTTCTTGATGGAAGACCTTCAACCGCTAATCATTGGCTGTTAACAGAAAAGTTAAAAAAAGACTGGAATTTCAAGGGCTTCGTCATCAGTGATGCAAGTGCGGTAGGAGGCGCAAATGTGCTGCATTTTACGGCAAAAGATTATGATGATGCTTCTGCACAGGCCATCAATGCAGGGCTGGATGTGATTTTTCAGACAGAATATAAACATTATGAGCTTTTTATTCCTCCGTTTTTGGATGGAAGAATATCAAAAGAAAGAATTGATGATGCTGTTGCAAGAGTATTGAGAGCTAAATTTGAGCTTGGATTATTCGAAAACCCTTATGTTTCAGTCAAAGAAATTGAAGAATTAAAAAAACTGAATCATAAACCGCTGGCAGAAAAAACGGCTGCAGAGTCTTTCGTTTTGCTCCAGAATAATAATCAGACCCTTCCTGTTCCCGGAAATGTAAAAAGAATTCTGGTGGTAGGAACAGATGCTGTTGATGCCAGATTAGGCGGTTATTCAGGGCCTGGAAACAAAAAGATAAATATTGTTGACGGAATTAAAAATTATACCAGAGATAAAAATATTGAAGTCGTTTATTCAAAAGGGATTGATTGGAATGTAAAGGATTTTACTACAATTTCCAATGAATACTTATCCTCCGAAAACAAAAAAGGATTAAAAGGGACCTATTTCTCTAATACCAATTTAAAAGGAAGTCCGGCTTTTGAAAAACAGGATGAACAGCTCAATTTTAAATGGACTTTATACTCACCCGATCCTCAAAAACTTCAACCTGATCATTACAGCATCCGCTGGACAGGACAACTGGAAGCACCGGATTCAGGAAAGTATCAGTTAGGATTGCGCGGAAATGACGGCTTCAGATTATACCTTGATGGAATATTAATCATTGATCAATGGGAAAAACTAAGCTATTCCACCAAAATGGTTGATCTAGATTTCGTAAAAGGTGAAAAATATGACATTACCATTGAGTTTCATGAAAATCGGGGAGAAGCAAACCTTGAGCTGATCTGGAACTATGGACTTCATAAGTACCGGAAAGAGTATGAAGAAGCTTTAGATCTTGCTCAGAATGCAGACTATATCATTGTTACTGCCGGTATTCATGAAGGCGAATTTCAGGACCGTTCTTCACTGAGTTTACCCGGAAATCAGGAATCATTTATTCATGAAGTTTCAAAATTGAAAAAACCGCTAACAGTAGTTTTAGTAGGTGGATCTGCTATAAAAACAACTGCCTGGAAAGATAAAGTAGGTGCTATTTTAGATGTTTGGTATCCGGGAGAAGAAGGAGGAAATGCTGTGGCAAAAACTCTTTTTGGTGCAGAAAATCCATCCGGGAAATTACCTATAACCTTTCCGGTTGAAGAAGGCCAGCTGCCTTTGACATATAATCACCATCCAACGGGAAGAGGAAATGATTATTATGACCTGAGTGGTGAGCCATTGTATCCGTTTGGTTTTGGTTTAAGTTATACCACCTTTGAAATCTCCGGTTTACAGCTGAACAAAACCAAATATTCAGAAAATGAAACTATTATTGCTAAAGTCAATGTAAAAAATACAGGACCAAAAGCAGGAAGCGAAGTTGTTCAGCTCTATGTAAAAGACTTATTGGCAACTGTTTCCAGACCGGTGATTGAGCTTAAAGGATTTCAGAAAGTAGAATTGAAGCCCGGAGAAACAAAATCTATCACCATTGAAGTTCCCATAAAGCAATTACAGTTCTTGAATGAAAAAATGGAATGGGTTGTAGAAAAAGGAACTTACAGAATTATGGTTGGCAATTCATCCAAGAACCTTCCATTAAAACAAAATATTGAAGTTTTGTAGATTAAATTAAAAAACAAAAAGAGCAGAAATTCCTGCTCTTTTTGTTTTTTAATTTTTTGAAGATATCTAGTATTTTCGGGCTAGTAGAACGTTCAATAAGAATGTTCCGGTCCAGTTACTGTTATTAGATCCGTTATTTCCAATGAAATCTATACGGGCTACAGATACCGTAAGTCTTGTTCTTCCGGCAGTACCGTTATTGGCAAGGCTTACAAAAGATGCTGTAAATACATCCGGGAAACTTGAATTATTTCCTGCTGTAAGGATTGGATACATATTGGTAACGTTGAACGGAGTACCCTGATATTCATAAACCAAGGTCATTCTGCTGGCATTGGAATAGAGTGACGTGTGAGCATTATCTACTGATGTTTTGCTAATGATCCACCATCTGTCATTGGTTGTTCCTGTATCATAACCAGGATTACCATGGTTAGTCCAGTCGGCAACAGGTGCTGTTCCAAGTCTATGAGGAGGAATGAGAACTTGCGTTCCATAGATTTCCACATTGCTCGGTTTAGGAAGAACTGTAAAAGACAAGTCCCATGTTCCGCCAGTTGTATTGCTGTTGTTCACAACTTCAGCATAGGCACCGATAGGAATCACAAAAGAAGCAACAGGAGTGTTGTCAATTCTTAGGGTATTACCGCTGGAAGCCTGAAGTGTGATATTATTCGGCGAAATGTTTTTGATCTTATAAATTCTTCCTGTAAAACTCGTTGTTCCGGTTCCGATGACAGGAAGGGTAAATGTGGCATCGGCTGTTCCATTATAAGTAATATAATGATCAGTAGTCAGAATATTATAAGCAGTGGCGGTGACTTCACTATAGCCAGCCCTCAATGAACCATTTATAGCAAGTGTGCTGTTAGGAGTTGTAGTATTAATACCTACTTGTGCAGTTAAGGGAAGGGTTACAAATAAAAGGATCAAAATGTATTTTTTCATGTGTTGGAAATTTGGTTTCGATCAAATATAGAAAAAAAATAACTAAAAATTAAATAAAACTTAATAAATTATATATTTTTAAATAAATCACTATTTAAGAATGTAATAACTGTTGAGAAATATTAAACCAGTCTACACGGGACTTCCAGATCTTCGGTAAGATAATAGCTGCAGCAAAGGCGGTGGTAACCATCTGCAATAATCAGTTCATTTTCACCTCTTACTAAAAGTATGGGCGAAAGTTTTTTATTTTTTTCTACTTTTTTCAGGTTTTCTTTTACATGAATATTGGTCTCAGGAAGCAGAGGAAGCTTACTAGCTCTTAAAATATCTTTTGATTTTTTTGTAATTGTATCAGCTGCCTTTAATTTTTCAACCATTTTTCTGGCTTTATCGGGCTCAAAAAGCAGTTCCAGATAATCCTGTGCCGCAGGAAAATCGTGAATTTCGGGTTCTTTCATCCAGATACTGTCTTTAGTCAGATTACCTTTTTTTACAGACGTTTTCATAGGTGTTTGTTAAAAGATAAATGTATGAAAAATAGATCGTTATTAATGACCATAATTTCAAATGAGTTAATGATTTTACATGATGAATTTTACTTTCTACAAAAAATATTGGTATGATATATGCAAGATTTATCACGAACCGGAATGAATTTAATGAAAATTATAAAATTTATTGAAGTCATTCAAAAATATGAACATCATGAAAAAGTTTTTAATTTCAACACTATTAGTATTAGGTTTATCAATGAATGTTTCTGCCCAGAAACGTCCGCCAGCTCCTCCACATCCATCAAAAACGGAATTGGTTAATATTAAAATGCAAGAGCTCACCAAAAAATACAATACTGAGAAAAAGCTCATTCTTAATCATCCGCTTGCTACCAAACAGATGAAAAGGGATCAGATGAAAGCCTTAAATCAAAGATATGCGACTGAAAAACGATTACTTAGACAGGCTAAATAATACAGAATTTTTGCGGTTATTAAAATAAAAAAAGCCGCTTTTTATATTTTAAATTTTGAGAAGTTTTCAATGTAAAATAAAATTTATTGAAAGAGGATGCGTTTGTTTCCTCTTTCTTTGTTTAAAATTGAATGAAAATAGCTTTATTGATGCATTTTAAGATCGGTTTACAGAAACATCAAACATCCAATATTTTTCCTTAAATTCGCATAAAAATTTTTAAAGTAATGAATTACGATATTATTGTCATTGGAAGTGGTCCTGGTGGATATGTTACTGCGATCAGAGCAGCGCAATTAGGTTTCAAAACCGCAATTATCGAGAAAGAAAATTTAGGAGGAATCTGCCTTAACTGGGGATGTATTCCAACTAAAGCTTTATTGAAATCTGCTCAGGTTTTTCATTATATCAACCATGCTGAAGATTATGGTTTGAATAAAGTGGAGGTTAGCTTTGAATTCCCGAATGTAATTCAGAGAAGCCGTGGTGTTGCCAGCAAAATGAGCAAAGGAATCGAATTCTTGATGAAAAAGAATAAGATTGACGTAATTCTTGGTACTGCAAAAGTACAGAAAGGTAAAAAAGTTTCTGTGATAGATAAAGAGGGTAAAGTAACTGAATATTCAGCTAACCACATTATCATCGCTACAGGAGCTCGTTCAAGAGAATTACCAAACTTACCACAGGATGGTAAAAAAGTAATCGGATACAGACAGGCATTATCTCTTCCTGAGCAGCCGAAATCTATGATTGTTGTAGGTTCTGGAGCTATCGGGGTAGAATTTGCTGACTTCTATAACACAATGGGAACTAAAGTAACTGTTGTTGAATTTATGCCAAACATCGTTCCTGTAGAAGATGAAGAAATCTCTAAACACTTAGAGAAATCTCTGAAAAAGACAGGAATCGAGATTATGACAAACGCTTCTGTAGAAAGTGTTGATACAAGTGGTGAAGGAGTAAAAGCTACTGTTAAAACAGCTAACGGAAACATTACTCTGGAAGCTGATATCTTATTATCTGCTGTAGGTATTGCTGCTAATATCGAGAATATCGGATTAGAAGAAGTAGGTATCCAGACAGATAAAGGAAGAGTATTGGTAAACGAATGGTATGAAACTTCAGTACCAGGTTACTATGCAATCGGAGATATCATCCCAACTCAGGCTTTGGCTCACGTTGCTTCTGCAGAAGGAATCACTTGTGTTGAGAAAATCAAAGGGATGCACGTTGAAAAAATCGACTATGGCAATATTCCTGGATGTACTTACTGTCACCCTGAAGTAGCTTCTGTAGGTCTTACTGAAAAGCAGGCTAAAGAAAAAGGATACGAAATCAAAGTTGGTAAATTCCCTCTTTCTGCAAGTGGTAAAGCTACTGCAAACGGAAACACAGACGGGTTTATCAAAGTAATCTTCGATGCTAAATATGGTGAATGGTTAGGATGCCACATGATTGGTGAAGGAGTAACGGATATGGTGGCTGAAGCTGTGGTAGCTAGAAAACTGGAAACTACAGGTCACGAGATCATCAAGTCTATTCACCCGCACCCAACAGTTTCTGAAGCAATTATGGAAGCTGCTGCTGCTGCTTACGGTGAAGTGATTCACATTTAATCTGAAATATACAGAAATCAATATATAAAAGCCCGGAGATATCCGGGCTTTTTCGTTGAAATACATTAATAAAACCATTGATTTTATTAAAATAATTTTAAAATCAGCATATTTATAAAAATTAACTCGATTATTTCAGGCTGTTTCCTTACATTTATTCTATGAATTTTGACAGAGTAGGACTTGTTTTATCAGGCGGCGGTACCAAAGGAATCGCTCATGCAGGAGTATTAAAATTCTTACAGGAAAAAGGAATTGAAGTAGATATCCTTTCCTCCTGTAGTGCAGGATCTATTGTAGGATGTCTTCATGCTATCGGAAAAACTCCGGAAGAAATTCTGGAATTTTTCAATTCTGTGTATTTTTTCAACTGGAAACATTTTACATTCAATCAGCCGGGACTTGTTTCTTCAGTGATTTTCCGGAATTATCTGAAGCCTATTTTTCATGAAATGAAATTGGGTGATCTCGATATTGAAGTAAAAATTGTGGCCACAGAACTCGTTTCCGGAACCCAGAAGATTTTTGACAAAGATTTTGAGATTGTGGATGCTATCATTGCCTCGTGTTCCATTCCCGGAATAACAACCCCTTACATTATTGGAGAGGAAATGTACTGTGATGGAGGTGTACTGAACAACTTTCCGGCAGATATCATCAGAGATGACTGTGATAAGCTGATCGGCGTATTTGTCTCTCCACCCAACGAAGCTAAAATCAAAGACCTGAACTCCATTAAAGCAATCGTTTCCCGTTCCTATGATTTACTTTCCTATAGAATTGAAAAAATAAAATTTGATTACTGTGACTGGTTTATTTCCTCTCAAAAATTATCTTCTTACGGAACTTTCGAACGAAGAAAGGACAGATTGGAAGAGATTTTCAATATCGGGTACCAAGCAGCTAAAGAAAGCTATGAAACCAGTGGTTATTTTGAAGAATTAAAACAGTCGGGAACATAAAAAATCCCGCATCAACGCAGGATTTTAGTTTATACAAAAGGAAGATAAACGTTGAGTTCATAAAGTAGAGTGTTAGACAGACTGTAATAACTTCCAGCTTCTCTCCTCCAGCTTCCAGCTTTTATTCTAATTCTTGACTACATACCCGTCCTGTCGTACAATTTCATTATCGTTGGCATCGTTGACAACCAGTGTATAAGGTGCTTTTTTAGGAGAATCTGTAAGGTAATTTCTCCAGATCTGGTAGCTGTGCCCCTCATTGCTGAAAGTGATATAATAATTCCCTCCAGTACCGTCAGGAATCATTTCACCATCACTGATGATCATGCTTGGTTTTGCTGTGATCTTTGCATTGGCATTCCATGATTGATAAAGGTATTTGCCATTTGGCTGTTTGTCAATTCTGATCTTGAACTTTTTGGTTTTAATAATAACTGTTTTGGGTACCTGTTGAAGAGCAGAAGAAGCTACAGAAATATCTGTTTTCGGATTCGGAATCTCTTTGGCATAAACAAAAGAAAATTGAGCCAAGCAGAAAGTCCCTAGTAAAATATGTTTTATCATATTGAGTGGTTATTGGTTAACATTTCAGAGTCTATCAAATATAGCGCCATATTTCAATTAAAAAGAAGAATATAGAGTGTCGGAAAGAGATTTCGGAGACCGCTAAATATCTGTTTTTAGAAATAATTGTATTGATTATCAATTTGTTATATTTTTGTTTGTGAAATATTGTCAGTTTTTGAAACAACTGAATACTTTTCTTCTGTACATTTGTACCATCAAAGGATCTCGTTCCTTTATTATCAAAATGAAACTAATTAATTTTAAGTTTTTTCTATTAAAAGTATCAGAAATCATCTTCACGATTTTTAATACATCTCCTCCTGTAATTTCTTAATTTTTTCGAAAGAATTATCACATAATTCGTACTCTGTTTTTTCATATCCCGAAGAACCAGAGCACAATCCCTGTTTTCAAAAATAATCAAAAACAAAAAACAAAACTATGGAATTAGCTTTTCATGGCTGGATGGTTCCGGCCGTAATGGCACTTTTGTGCGTACTTTTTTATAAATTCATTTTAAGAATTTTCTTTGGATTAATCATTGTCCCTCAGGACAAAATAGGGTTGGTAACCAAAAAATTTGTGCTGGTAGGTAAGCAGGAACTTCCGGAAGGAAGAATTATTGCAACCAACGGAGAGGCAGGCTTTCAGGCTCAGACACTAGCTCCGGGGGTATATTTCAGAAAATGGATATGGCAATATACTATCGATTTTCAATCTTTTACAGTGATTCCGACCGGAAAAATAGGATTATTGCTGGCAAAAGATGGGGTAGAACTAGAAACCGGAAGAATCTTGGGTAGAAAAGTTGATTGTGATTCTTTTCAGGATGCTGAAGCTTTTTTGAAAAACGGAGGAAGAAAAGGCCGTCAGACCGCGATTATTGCACCAGGATCCTATAGAATCAACACGTTATTATTTGAAATAGAATTAACGGATATGACTCAGATTCCTGATAATGCAGTGGGGGTTATCACAACCATGGAAGGAGACCCTTTAGCAGAAGGTCAGATTGCGGGTAAAATTATCAATGGACATAATAAATTTCAGGATGTAGATACTTTTTTAAATAGCGGAGGATTTAAAGGTCTTCAGGAGCAGGTAATTCTGGCGGGTTCTTATTTCCTGAATCCCTGGTTTACAAAAGTTGAAATGGTGAAAATGACGGAAATTCCAATTGGCCATGTGGGAGTTATTATCAGCTATGTAGGAGAAGAAGGGCAAGATTTGAGCGGGATTGATTTTAAACATGGAAACATTGTTGAGAAAAGCCGTAAAGGAGTTTGGGCAGAACCCATTGGTCCCGGAAAATATCCCATCAATCCTTATATTATGAAGGTTGAACTTGTTCCTACCACCAATTTGGTACTGAACTGGGCTTATGAAAGAAGCGAATCTCACCAGCTGGATAAAAACCTCTCAACGATTACGGTACGAAGTAAAGACGGTTTCCCTTTCAATCTTGATGTTTCGCAAATCATCCATATTCCGACATATGAAGCTCCAAAAGTGATTGCACGCTTTGGAAATATGATCAATCTTGTAAGCCAGGTTTTAGAGCCAACTATTGGGAATTATTTTAGAAATTCAGCGCAGGATAGTGATGTGATTGCATTTCTGGGAACGCGAAAAGAAAGACAGCAGTCGGCAAAAGACCACATCAGCAGTGTTTTGGAACAATATAATGTAAATGCAGTAGATACTTTGATAGGAGCGATTGTTCCTCCGGAAAGTTTAATGAAAACCTTAACGGATAGAAAATTGGCGGAAGAACAGAAAATTACGTACGAAACTGAAATGCTGGCTCAGGAAACGCGTCAGGCTCTGGAAAAAGAAACGGCTGTTGCTGATATGCAGAAAGAAATTGTAAAAGCGGATCAGGGTGTTGTGATTGCGGAAAGAATAGCTGATGCATCAGTGAAAAAAGCAACCGGAGATGCCAATTCCGTAAGATTGCAGGCGAATGCAGAAGGAGACAGATTGAAGCTGTTGGCCACAGGTGAAGCAGAAAAAACAAGACTTCTCGCAAAAGCTGAAGCAGAAAAGATAGAGTTGCTGGCAAAAGCAAACGCGGAACAAATTTCATTAACAGGTAATGCAGAGGCAGAAAAAATTCTGGCCATTGGTAAATCTAATGCAGAATCCTATAAGTTATCTGTAGAAGCAATGGGCGGAAATAACTTTACCCAATTGAAAATCATGGAAAATATTGCCAGCCAGAATGTAAGAATAATGCCTGAAGTATTAATCGGAGGAAACGGAGATTCAGCGAATGGCGGAATTAGCGGACTTTTAGGACTTCAGCTTTTGGAACAGGTGCAAAAGAAAAATACTGAAACGGCTGCTGTAATTGAGGAGAAACCGGATAACAATTCTTGATTTTAACTTGAAGAATAATTAAAAAAAATCGCCCGGAAATTTTTCCGGGCGATTTCATATTCTTTATACAGTATAACTTGCAAACGCTTCTTCCAGGCTTTCAAATTTACCTTTAAACTCATCAATAGGGCAGTCCTGAAGAATATTCCCTTTATGAATAAGAATAACTCTTGAACAGAGTGCTTCCACTTCCTGCATGATGTGCGTAGAAAGTAAAACCGTTTTCTGCTGGCCGATTTGTTTTACCACATTACGGATTTCAATGATTTGATTGGGATCCAGACCATTGGTAGGTTCATCAAGAATCAGTAAATCCGGCTGATGAATAATAGCCTGAGCCAATCCTATACGTTGTTTGTAACCTTTAGAAAGCTGTCCGATTTTTTTAGATTTTTCTGGTGTGATTCCTACTAGCTCAATCACCTCATCTACTCTGGACTCTGATATTTTGTGGATATTGGCTACAAACTGAAGATATTCTTTTACGTACATTTCCAGATAAAGCGGATTGTTTTCAGGAAGAAAGCCTATTTTCTTTTTGCTTTCAATCTCATGGTTTGAGATATTCATCCCATTGAAAATGATTTCACCCTGGTCAATTTTCAGTGCTCCGACAATAGATTTCATCAGGGTAGATTTTCCGGCACCGTTCGGGCCAAGAAGACCGATGATCTCATTTTTATCAATAGAAATGTTGATATTGTCAAGGGCAGTCTGCTCACCAAATTTTTTGGTTAAATTGATTATCTGAAGCGGCATAAGTTTGAATGTCTTTTTGCAAAAATAAAATAAAAAAACTCATCCGATAGAATGAGTTTCGCAATATTTATAAAATATAATTATTTTTTTGATTTTTTCTTGGTTCCACCTGTTGCCGGAGCAGCAGTAGAGGCTGTATTGCCGGCTCCTTTGGTTACAGCTGGTTTTACAGAACCTGAGTTGTCATACATGGCATACTTTCCATTGGTTCTTCCGAAAATTTTCTCCACTTGTTTTTGGGTCAAAAACTGTGATTTTCCTATATATTTCCGGTTCTTATTGATCACCTGGATAAACTGTACGGTTGGCTGGCCATAGTTCTTTTCATAATGAAGCTCAATGATATCATTAGGCAGTTCCAGGATAATATTCTCACCAGGAGCAGAGATAAACCCATCCATAATAAGTTTAAATAATCCGGTAACATCACCATTAATATTCTGAAATGAAAAAGATCGGATTGTATTCAGGTTAGCGGTGTTCAAATCCTGGTAGTTGACTGTAAATTTATCTTCCTTTTTATAGAGACCAACGGAATTATCTTTACCAATTTCCACCAAACTTTCATTCTTCAACACTTTAATCTGTGAGAAAACTGAAATACCGAACATACATGTAATAAGTAGAATTATTTTTCTCATGAAATGAATTTTAATGTTTTATAACTTGGTGCACATAAAATTACTAATAAAAAAGCGTAAAAGCAATTTTATTCGGATGGAGCAAAAATAACCATTTTTTTTAATATCCATACAGGTTGGTAGAATAATGTTATGCAATTCATTATATATGAATTTGATTATAATGTATTTATTTACAATGTTTTATATTGTAAAGAGGTTCCCACTTTAGCAAATGTTAAAGTTATTAAATAATGTGGTTTTTTATCATAATCTACTGATATATAGGAAGTATTTTTTTTAATGAAAATAAAATGTGATTAATTTAATGTCCATAGCTGATCACTCTTGATATTTTCCATCCATTAGGGGTTTCTTTCCAGATATGAACAAATTTAAATGTTCCACAATTGATCAGTAAACCATTTTCCAGACGGCAAAATTGATGGGTCCCGGTTTGTAAAGCCCCATAATCTTTAATAGGATATACTTCCACAGATTCAGGAACTAAAACTCTTCGGGTGTATGCATAGTTTTTAGCTACTCTAGTGAAATTATCAATAGTCTCTTGATAGTTTGCCAGGCCACCAACATCATGGAAGAACTCGAGGTTTTCAGTGAAAAACATTTTAAGTTTTTCAATATTTCCTGAGTTGGAAGCGCTGAAAAGAATGCTGTCCTTTTTTATTATGGTATTGTAGAGTTCCTGAGAGACTGGTGTATAAGATTTTGATTGTGAGAAAGTGTTAGTCCATATCAAACAAAATAATAGGGTTGAGAATAATGGAATAAAGAATCTGTTTTTCATATTTTATGGTTTTATAATTCGAAATTTTTCAAAAGCATGTTATACTACTTTCAGTTTATCCAAATGTAACCAATTAAATTTTAGCAGATTATGAAGAGATGTCCTTTAGTTGTTAATAGAACGTTTAGAAATAAGAGCTATAAAAGTATCAAATTCATTTTTATAACTTCTTCCCACAGGGATTCGATGATTGCCAAGAAGAACCTCATTATTACTGAATGCCATCACAATAGCGGAATTAATGATAAAAGATCTGTGAATTCTTACAAAGCCTTTACCAGACAAAGTTTTCTCCAGATCTGTGATTTTACTTTTTGAAATAAAACTTTCTTGGGTTGTTAGTACAACTTTGATATCGTTTCCCTGGCTTTCAAAATAAGCGATCTCCGAAAGCATAAGTTTCCGGTGCATTCCTTCAATTTTGATAAGGATAAAATTTTCTCTATTGCCGGCTGTAGTTCTCAGTATGCGTTCCACAGATTTGAAAAACCGTTCAAAAGTAATGGGTTTCAGGAGATAATCTACCGCTTCCAGTTCAAAACCTTCAATGGCAAAATCCCGGTAAGCTGTAGTGAAAATAGTATTGGGCTTCTGAGACAGTGACTTCAGAAAATCAATTCCATTGAGGTGAGGCATCTGAATATCCAGAAACATAAGGTCTACAGTCTGATTTTGCAGTGTTTTATAAGCCTGCATTGCATTTTGAGCTTTTCCCACCAACTTTAAATCGTCGATTTTAGAAATATGGTTTTCCAGTAATGACATAGCCAGAGGTTCGTCATCTACAATAATACAGTTAATCATGATGTGAAGGAGTACTTATTTCAACTTTAAAAATATTGTTTTCCTGTGAGATACTGAAGGTAAAATTTTTCTGATAATGATGGAGCAGCTGTCTTTGTATGTTTTGCAGCCCGATTCCTTTTTCATTGGCTGTCTGGTGGTCTGAGAAAGTGTTTTCAATTTTAAAAACAGAATGAAGATCATTTGTTTCCACTTCAATCTTTATTTCTGTGGTTTCGGAACTTTTCCCGACTCCATGTTTAAAGGCATTTTCTACCAAAGTAAGATAGAGAAGGGGCGGAATGGTATTCGGGGAGTTTAACCTGGTGCGTTTCTGGATTTTTAATCTTTCATTATGATACCGCAGGCTTTCCAGCGCAATATAATGTTCAATAATAGCCAGTTCATCAGAAACGGTTACCCATTTTTTCTGCCCTTTGTATAAAATATAATCCAGAATATCGGATAGCTGGCTGATAGATTGAGAGGTTTTATCAGAATGGCTGATTGACAGAGAATAAATATTATTCAGGGTATTAAAGAGGAAATGAGGATTGAGCTGGGATTTGAGAGACTGTAATTCCAGTTCTGTTTTTTCCTTTTGCAGTTTGATTGTTCGTTCTTTTTCATCCTTATACCTTATAAAAAACATGATTGAAATAAAGATAAATGCCCCGCTGATAATAGTAAATGTATAATGGAGCAAGAGGTAAGGAATATCTGTGAAAATACTGAAAATACTGTCCTTCACTTCCTTGGTAAAAAGTGGTTCAGCAATATAAACAAGGAAAAACCTGTTGATGACAGAAATAGCGTAAAGACTGATGATGAGATACAGAGAAAAGGTAACATACTTTTTCCGGTCAAAAAAATGACGGATCAGCACAAAATAAATAAAATTGGCTCCTGCAATCTGGAAAATCCAGTGACAAAAGTTATAAATCATTATTTCTTTAAAAGCTCCACTTTCATATTCTCCATACATTCTTGCCGTTCCGAATAAAAATAAAGCAATCCAGAAGAACAGCTGGAAGTATAGAGTTTGTCTGATCTGAGTTCCTGATGGAGTTTTCATCATCTTCAAAAATATAAAAACTTAAGTTACGCCAGAGAAATGTCATGCAGAATACTTTAAAATAATGTCAGATAACATCATTTATGGTACAAACTTCCTGTTTTGTTGTCGGTACTGAATAGGCCGTTGTTCGGATTCTATGTAGGAAAGTAGTTGGAAATTGGTCAATATTTGCATAAAAAAATAATGACGGAACGTTCTGAAAGGCTTTACGGATTGGATCATCTGAGAGCTGCTGCTATTTTACTAGTGTTACTATATCATTATCGGGCATTTAAGCATCCCGGCTGGATCGACAGCATTGGAAGATTTGGCTGGACAGGAGTGGATCTTTTCTTTGTTTTAAGCGGGTTTCTGATCTCAGGCCAGTTGTTCAAAGAAATAGAAGATAAGGGAAATATCAGTCTGAAAGCATTTTATATAAAACGTTTTTTCAGAATTATTCCGGCTTACTTTTTTACTCTTTTACTCTATTTTATATTTCCTTTTTTCAGAGAAAGGGAAGCTTTATCCCCTTTATGGAAGTTTGTCACTTTTACTCAAAATTATGGACTGGATGTCATCAGCTTTGGAACATTTTCTCATGCATGGTCATTATGCATTGAAGAACAGTTTTATCTCATTCTTCCTTTGTTTCTTTTGATCGTCATTCCAGCACAACTGTTCAGATATATGGCCATTCTGATGATGGCTGTCATTGGATTTTCTATTACCGCAAGGCTGATGGTATGGAATGAATTTATTGCGGTGGCAGATACTTCTTCCACAGATTTCTGGAAATTATGGTATATGAAAATATATTATCCTACCCACACACGGTTAGATGGCCTGGGAATGGGTGTCATGATCGGTTATCTCATGCAGTATTCTTCAATATTCAAAAGAATAGTTGCCGGCAATGGAAATAAGCTTTTCTTTCTTGGAATAGTATTGCTGGGAATTTCATTTTGGGTATGTAATGAACAGACTTCCAAAACGGCTTCTGTATTTGGGTTTACACTGGTGGCGGTAGGCTATGGAATTATTCTGATGGCTGCCATTTCACAATCGTCTTTCCTGTATCGTTCAAAGTCATATATTACCGCTCAGCTGGCAGCTCTGTCATATACTGTTTACCTTTCACATAAAGGAATTATCCATATGGTACAGGGACTTCTTGACTATTTTAAATTTGAAACCTCAGATAATATCACTCTTTTGATTTGTCTGTTTGCTTGTATTTTGGGTGGCTTGTTTTACCGTTTTGTTATTGAAAAACCTTTCTCTGTCCTTAAATCCAAAGTTTAAAAAAAATCTGTATAGCCTTCTCAATCTGCGGAGCATAAAAAATAAAGAGTCAGTTTCGGAATAGAAACTGACTCGTAAATAGTTAGCATAAAAAATTATTGATTGGAAGTCATCGCTTTTAGAACCACATTTTTTATCGAAGCCTCTTTAAAGCTCCAGTATTCACTTTTTTCAGGCATCTGATTTTCTAAAATGACCAAAGTAGTATCTGTAGAAGGAAAATAGACATTAAGGCATGTAAAACCATCTCCGAGACCTGTCACTGCAAAATAATCAAGACCTGCTTCTTTGATAAATCTTACATTGTAACCAAACCCCATACTTTCTTTTCCAAAAGCATTGTGCTGGGAGCTTGTGGAAGGAGTCAGCATCTGCTTTTGAAACTCAGGAGAGAGAAGTTTTCCTTTAAATAATGCTGCATCCCATTTAGCAAGATCCTGCACCGTAGAAATAATACCAGCTGCAGGAGAAATATTATCATTCAGGAATGATTGTTTCACTTTTTCAAACTGATTGTCTTCGTTCATATAGCCGGGAACAAGAGACTGATTGTTCCTGGTGTTGAATACCAGTGTTTTATCCATTTTTAGCCTTTTGAAAAGAGAAGTGGCAAGTTCTGTGAAGCTTTTTCCAGTTGTGTTTTTAAGGATTTCCCCCAACATCATATAGGAGAGGTTACCGTATTTGAATTGGGAGCCGGCTTTGAACGTTGTCGGTTTATTTATATCTGTAATGCCATGAGTATGGTTCAAAAGATGATGTACAGTAACAGTATCTGCCCAGCTTTGGGTAAGAGAGGGAAGATACTTTTTGATAGGGGTGTGGAGGCTCAGTTTTCCTTGTTCAGCAGCCTGTAAAATTAAAACAGCGGTAACCTGTTTTGAATTGGACATGATTTCAAACTGGTCATCTGTTTTCACCGGGATTTTCTTTTCGAAATCTTTGTACCCATTGGATTTCAGGTATTGGATTTTTCCTTTCTGAGTAACCAAGACAACGCCATTGAATGCAATTGGACTGGAAGCCGTTATAATGCTGTCTATTTTGTGTTTATAAATGTCTTTTTTCTGAGCTGTTGCGGTAACAGACAGTACTGCTGAAAACAGAGCTGTGAAGAATAATTGTGTTTGGGTCATTCCTTATTTTTTATGGTAATAGTCATAAGTTGCTTTCGAGATGTCTGCAATAATTGCTTCTGCATTTTCGAACTTTTCATAGGTATCATGAACAAAAACAGCGATGTATATCTTTTTGTTGTCTGAAAGTTCAATAATTCCGAAATCATTGATGGCACCTGTCATTCCTTCTTTATTGGTAAAAGATGTTCCAGTTCTGTGGGCTACTTTTACCTGCGGTGGAAGATTGCCCTTAAGCCTTTTTGGTCCGGCAGTGTTATTGAGCATAATGTTATAGAGCCACAGGCTATGTTCTTTATTCAGTATTTTTCCATTACTGAATGCTGTAAGGAGCCGGATAGCTTCGTTGGGTGTTATTTTATTTACAAACTGAGATTCCCAGTCTTTGTGCATATCCTCTTCATTGTTTTGAATGATACAATCTTTACTGTTGGCCAGCTGCTGAACAGGCTCCGACCCGCCAACCAACCTCATCAGGATATCACTGATATTATTGTCACTGTAGGAAACGATCCATTTCAGAGCTTCTTCCAGGCTGATTTCTATATTACCCTCAGGATGTTCTTTTTTGAACGGACTCCAGGTATCTTCAAGAAGTTCTTCTTTTTTAATGAATAGTTTCTGCTGTAAAGAAAGTTCACCCTTTTCTACCTTTTTCAACACCGTTAAAGCAATAGGAAACTTTACTGTACTGAGCATGGGATATAATGTATTACCATTAATCTGTATTGTTTCTTTCTGATCAGGTCCAAGGATTGAAACACCCACATCTGTCTTCTTATTGGAGATAATGGATTCAATGGTTTTCTTAAGATCAAGGGATTTCTTGTGCTGTGAAAAAATAGGGAGATTGAATAAGAGCGCAAATAGCGTGAAAATAATTCCTTTCTGCATTTGAATCTGGTTTTAAAGTTTTTTTGATTTCCAAATATATGTATTTCCACTCCTCCTTCTATTGTAAATATTTTAATAATTTAGTTCCATGAAAATAAAAACTATTAGCCTTTTTGTCCTTCTTTTCACAATTATTTCCTGTAAAAAAGACAAAGAATATCCGAAATATGTTGAGCTGCAATCCGGAGGCGGAGTATATTCATTGTATATAAAAAACGGAACTTTTGAATTTTTAAAAACAGAATATATAAGCTATGATCAGATTTCAACAGCTCCATTTTCAGAGGGAAAATATGAGATATCAGGAGATGAGCTTATTCTTAAAAGTGATAAAGGAAAAAAGTATACTTTCAAAATAGGAAATGAAGCGGAACTGATTCCTGAAAAAATGGATTCTCTAAAAGATTTGAAAGGCCTGTTTCCGATCCAGATTCTTCACAATAACAAAATGCCGAAAGAAATGGGGCGACTGGATTCTTTAGGGAGGAAAAATGCTTTGTGGCTTTATTTCAATGAAAAAGGGAAGGTCATTAACCAGCGTTTGTATAAAAATGGAGAGCTTTTAAAAGACAATTATAAGTCTGATATTATTGTAAAATAGATAGATAAATATTTGACGCAACGATCCTTACTTTTTTTGAGGAAGCAAAGGTGGAATCAACTACATTGATTCTGTTTAAGCGGACGTACTGTCATAAAGCTTCATGCGGCTTTGTCGCTTGCTTTAATGATAATTTAAATAATAAAAACTTTGCGTTTGAAAAACATACAACTGAGTCATTATTAATAAAAAAGGCACCATTTACTTGTAAATGGCGCCTCGTCACTGAATATATTTGAATGTAAAATTGTTTTAGTTTATCTATTCATTCTGTTTGATTTGTGGGTTATTATTAATCTCTTTATTAGGAATCTGGAATCTGAATTTATCAGGAGTAAGGTTGAACCTTCCAAAAGTATGATTTGTCCCTGTGTATACTCTTTCTAAAGGGGTGTTTAATCGTTTCATATCAAACCACGCGTAGCCTTCACCCCAAAGTTCTATCCTTTTTTGAAGGACAATCTCATTGATCAGGGCATTGCCAGATTTTGTAGAGAGTGTATACGCCTTATTTCTTTTCGAGGTAATCTCGAATAATACTTGTCTTGCTTCCGTTTCTCTTCCCTGTCTGGCAAGGGCCTCAGCTTGTACATAATATAATGAGGAAGCCCGGATGTAAATATAATCTCCTTCAAAAAGAGTAGGATCTTTAAATTTCCAGCTTACATAAGGTGGGTAGTTTTTTGTTTTTCCGTTAAAGGTATAAGCCGCAGCCTGACTGCCATTGAACACTTTTTTACGGTAATCCGTTTCCGGAATTGCTTCATAAAGTCTTTTGTCTATCAGTTTACGGATCTGAGCAGCACCCGCATATCCTTCGTTGGTATTATCAAACATTGAGAAGAATGAGGCATAATAATTTCCGATGCTCATAGTAGAAATCGTATTATGAAAACCCCATATTACCTCAGGATTATTGATATTGGAAAATCCGGTGGTGGTATAATCATCTTCTGTCATAAGGCCAACGCCCTGTTTGCTTTCCTCAGCATATTGAGCCGCTTTGATGTAATCTCCCGTTTCCAGAAATACTTCAGCTGCAATGGCCTTGGCGGTTCTTCTATCGATCTGGGCTCTGGACGGACGGGCATAAGTATCTAAGAGTGTAATAGATTCCTCAATATCATTTTTGATTTGTCCATACACCTCAGCAACAGTTGATCTGGGAAGTCCCTGGCTGGGATTGCTTGCGGTAAGCACCAATGGAAGTCCCGGTTCAGACTGATGACCATTATAATCGTTGGCATAAAAACGGACTAAATAAAAATAAGAGTAGGCTCTTAAAGCTAATAACTGTCCTGCAATGGCTCTGTTCTTTGCACTCGCATTTTTATCTAAACCATCAAGAAGCTTATTGATCACAAATATTCTTGCATAAAAAGTAGTCCATACAATCTCAGAAACAATGTTGCTGGCATTGGTAGCTTCGTAATTATAAAACATTCCCAAATGCTGGTTCGTAGACTGGATGACATCATTGGACATCAGGTCGGCACCTGCTTTAATTCCCATGATTCCAAAATCTGAGTGAACGGTAGTACCGCCGGCACCATTACTGCGAAGATCAAGATAGATTCCACCCAGAATTTTTTCCGGACTGGAAGTGTCGTTATTCAGCTGTTCACCTGAAATATCACCTTCCGGTAAAGTGTTGAGATCATTGGCACAGCTGGTGATCATAAAACCTATGGTTACCGCTGCTAAAAAGTATTTTATTTTTTTCATTCCTGTTCTTTTAAAAATTAAGTTTAAAACCTAAAGAGACACTTGATAAAAGAGAATATCGGTAGGCGTCAGAAACTCCTGTTAATGAAGCTCTTGGGTCATATCCTTTTCTCTTAGACCACAAATACAGGTTGTTACCTGTCACATAGACTTTCAGACCTGATAAGCCTGCCTGTTGTGCGAAACCATCAGGAAGCTGATAGGAGAGCGTTACATCCTGAAGACTGATATAATCCGATTTAATCAGATAAAGCGTTGAATTTCCGTTCTGGTTCGTTGCAGTGAGATCAACTCTCGGTAGCGCTGCGGTCGTATTTTCAGGAGTCCATGTTTTATCCAGATCCGTTGAATAGTTAGATCCGTAGCTGTCCGAATGGAATAAGCTTCTGTAAATATCATCATATCCATATCCTCCGAACTGATAGGCAAAATTCACTGCCAGATTGAATCTTTTATAGCTGAAATCTGTTCCGAATCCACCATATACCTTAGGAATCGCTGATTTACCAGTGTTATAATCTGTAGCTTCCTTATAATTGTTGGTGACAGTTCTCTCTTCTTTCTGAGTGGCAGGATTGATGGATGTACGGTACCATAAAGCATCTCCGTTTTCAGGATTCACTCCGGCAAATTCTTTAAGGAAATACGTATAGCGGTCTCCACCTTCTGTCAGAATAAATAATCCGGAAACCAGACCTGTATTTCTCTGCTCAGCCGGTAATCTTGTAATCTTATTTTTATAATGAGTGGCATTGGCATAAGCGCTCCATTGGAACTCATCACCACGGAGAATATCCACACTTATATTAGCCTGAACACCTCTGTTGGTCATATCTCCTATATTTCCGTATTTCACATAAGAACCTGCATTGGATGGAGGAAGAGGAAGCGTGTAGATCATATCCGATACTTTTCTTTCAAAATAATCTGCATTCAGGGTGATTCTGTTTTTTAACAGTGACAGCTCAAAACCGGCATTCAGATTTTTGGAAGTTTCCCATTTTAAATCCTTATTTCCTTGTTTTTTAAGCGAAATAACGGGTTTGTCATCACCGAAATTATTAATTCCGTAGATATCCTGGTAAGCATAATAATCTCTGTTGGAACCTCCTAAAAGAATGTTGTCATTTCCCTGCTGCCCATAAGAAGCTTTCAATTTTAAAGAATTAATTACACTGTTGTCCTTAAGGAAATCTTCTTTTGCAATATTCCAGGCCAGTCCCAATCCATAGAAGTTTCCCCATCTGCTTTCCGGAGAAAAGACAGAAGAACCATCTCTACGGATATTGGCATTAAAGAAATATTTTCCATCATAATTATACAATAACCTTGTGAAATACCCTTCTACAGCATATTCATAGCCATTTCCTGATAACCCGGTAATTTTTACGGCATTATCGAAGGCTTGAGAATCAGGTAATAAAAGCTGTTGTTTTGAACCTGAAAAACCATCATCCTTTATTTTGTTTAATTCATGACCTACCAAAAGATTGAAACTGTGATTTCCCAGTTTTTTCTGATAAGTAAGCAATTGCTGATGGTTCAGAGTATATTTAAAATTTGAACTTTGCGAAATAGTACCTCCTACAGAAGATGAAGTTCCGCCTTCCGTATTTCCGAACTGAAGATTTCTTGTATTTTCAAGATAGGCACCAAAGTTATAGGTGAAATCCAGTCCTTTGATGATTTCATAATTTAAACCAAGGTTAAGATTGGTGATATTACTTATGATCTGAGATTTATCTTTCTGGAGGTTGCCTACAGGGTTTTCAAAAACGGCGTAAGACCTTGTTGCCCCATTGGGTCCCTGTCCATCTCCATAGTCATACAGAGCATTTCCGTTGCTGTCATACAATTGCTGATAATTGTTATCCCTGAGGAAAACAGGATAAAATGGTGCAATATTTCTGGCAAACTGGAAAGGGTTGGAAAAGCCTCCTGTTTCCCCAAAATCCTGCTTACTGTAGGTATAAGACAAAGCACTGGTCAACTTCAGTTTTGATGTGATGGAGTAGTCTACATTCGATCTGATCCCGAATCTTTCAAAACCGGAAGATATTAAATACCCTTTGTCATCCAGATAATTAAGGGAAGTATAGGACTTTACCTGATCTCCATTGGCATTGATTCCTACCGTGGCTTCTCTTCTCAAAGCAGGTCTGAAAAGCAGTTTTTTCCAGTTGTCCTGATACAATAGCTTCGCATCAGGATTGAAAGATCCATCCTTTGAAATCAATTGATTAAAAGGAACGCTATAAGCATTATACCCCAGTTTGGTAAGCGCTGCAAGTCCCACGTCATGCGGGCTTGGTCCGGAAGGAACTGCACCGGGCTGCTTCAGTCTTGCAATTTCACCAATTCTGGCTCTGTTATAATAAGCAGTATAATAATCCTGTGGAGAAGTATAAACGGAGTAATCCTCAATAGATCTGAAATTGACACCAGTTCTTACATCGGCTTCAATACTTACTCCTTTACTCTTCCCCCTTTTCGTATTCACAATAATCACTCCATTGGCCCCTCGGGATCCGTATAGAGCATTAGAAGAAGCATCTTCAAGAAAAGAAATACTTTCAATATCCGATGCGGCAATACTGTTCAGGTTTCCGCTGTAAGGGATACCATCCAGTACAATCAGTGGGTCGCTTGAAGCATTGATAGAACCTATTCCTCTCATTCTGATGGTTGGCTGAGAACCAGGCTGACCGGAAGAGATCACCTGTACACCTGCTACTTTTCCTCCAATTCCCTGAAGAATATTTCCATTCTGAAGATTAGACAGGTCTTTTGCCTTCAATGACTGTACAGATCCTGTGATCTCCTCTTTTTTCTGCTTCCCGAAGGCTACCACAACCACTTCCTTTATTGAAGTTTCTTTGGAAAGGCTGTCTTTAGTTTGGGCATAGCCATATTCCGCGAATAGGAGCAAAGCTAATACACCAAGCTTACATTGTTTCTTTTTCATTATATTAATCTAGGTTTAAATTGAACTGTGTATTACTGCTGATCTGTCTGTACTCAATAATAACTTTCCTCCTCCTTTTCCAGGGAGATATAAGAAATAGAATAATAAAATGTACAGGAGATGTACCCGGATTAAAGAAGCCTTGAACTTATGGCTTTCATTCCTACAGTAATGAATGTATCTCTTAAAAAGTTATGACATCATCATGTTGCACATCATATCAAAGCACATATCTTGAGAAATACAGGTGTGCTGTGAAAAAGCAGACCTTCTACAACACTTTTGCTGTGCCGGAGCTGCCACCATAATTGTGCATAGGTAAGAATCAAAGTAGTTCTTATTCATGAGAATAGAGTTTATTTTTTTTTTAACTGTGTCAAAATTATTTAATAATTGATGAACCCCAGTAAAAGGAACGTATGAGATAAATCATATTAACCTACTAAATTAGTAGACTAATTGAAAATTATAGATTTTTTTATTGTATGTGTCTGATATCCATTAATTTAATTAATCATATAAAATGTTAAAAAAATTATAAAAAATAAGATTTGATGCTGTGAATTAAGGTTAATACAATAAGTCTATTGTTTTTGTAGACTTTTTATTTATTTTATAACATACTCATCATAAAATGGGTGTCAGGAGCTTAATCCTGCTATCCGCTCATACTCCTCGCACCTGGCTGAATCCATTGCTTGCTGTGGGGTAACCGCTGCTATCAGGGCTAGGAAGGTTTGAATTATAAATTATGAAAGGGAAAATATGCTCAAACATCTGTGTACATCCGTGAAATCTGCGGTTAAATAACTTCCAGATTGTAACATTCAATAGAAATGGGCTTAGTCCGTTAAATCAAAGAGGATTTAATTTTCATGTGGCTTAGCTAAAATCTATAAAAAAGAAGCCTACCTTTTGATAGACTTCTTATGAAAACAAGATTGAAATATGGATTTATTCTTTCTTAATATCTGGAACCGCTAAAGGAGCCTGATCCCAGCCGCCGCCTAAAGCCCTGTATACCGCTACACTTGCTTTAAGCTGATTCACTTTCTTTTCCACCAGTTCAAATTTTGATTCCAGTGCATCCCTCTGAGTAAGCAAAACTTCCATATAATCGGCACGGGCATATTTGAACAGATCGTTGGAAATATCAATAGACTTGGTTAAAGCATCTACTTCCTTCGATTTGATGTTCACACTGCTTTCCAGATTATGAATTTTGGACAGCTGGTTCGCAACTTCAATATAAGCCCCTAAAACAGTCTGCTCATAATGATACACCGCCTGAATCTGTTTCGCATTGGCATTGTAATAAGCCACTTTAATCGCTCTTCTGTTAATCAATGGGGCCGTAAGTTCTCCCGCAAGAGAAAATAAAAACGACTGAGGCTTGATAATATACACAGGATTGAAAGCCTGTAACCCGATCCCCGCAGAAAGATCAAGAGAAGGATAAAACCTTGCTTTGGCTGCTTTAATGTCAAGTTTAGCTGCCGCAAGTTCATATTCAGCCTGTTTGATGTCGGGCCTGTTTTCCAGAAGTTCAGAAGGAATTCCTCCATAAACAGCCTGAGGAACAACAGAATCAAACGAATTCTGACTTCTTTCCACATGTTGGGGAAATCTCCCTACAAGGAAATTGATTCTGTTCTCCGTTTCAACAATTTTTTGCTGAATATCATATTGCATGCCCTGGGTTTTCAGAACCTGAGCTTCAAATCTCTGTACAGCCAGTTCATTGGATCGGGCATTCTTTTTTAGATCCCGGATAATTTCCAATGCATCATTCTGGATTTTGATATTTTGATTCAAAATCACCAGCTCATTGTCCATGGCCAGTAACTCATAATAAGAATCGGCAATTTCTGAAATCAGATGAGTGGTCATGAAGTTTTTTCCTTCAATGCTGGCAAGATATCGCTGAACCTGAGCTCTGGTTGCATTGTGAAGTTTCCCCCAGATATCCGTTTCCCATTTCGCCTGCGCACCTACACCAAAGTCAAACAAAGGCTCAGGCATTTCCCTGCCTGGTTCTATTTCCGTATTGGCTTCCATAGCACCAATATTGGTATAACGGCTTACCTTATCTACTCCGGCGCCGGCTTTTAAACCAACAGACGGAAGATATTCACCTTTTCTGGCTTTGATTTCATTTTTAGACATTTCAATTTCCTGAAGAACAATATTCAGCTCCTGGTTGTTCTGAAGGGCCTGGCTGATCAATTCCTGAAGCTGGGGATCGCTGAAATATTCATTCCATTTCAGTTTTCCGGTATTGATGGTATCATTTTCTGTTGAACCGTATTTTTCAGGAACCGTTTTGTTCTCGGTTCGTTGTGCTATTTCTATAGGTTTACAGGCAGTAAGGCTTAATAAGAAGACTGCCAGACCTGCATATTGATATATTTTTCTTTTATTCATAATGGATCATGTCTTCGCTTAATGGAGATTCATCTTCGTCTTTGATCATTTTTTTACCGTCAGACCACTTGGCAAATATGTAGTAAAGCCCAGGGATTACAATTACTCCGAACAGGGTTCCTATCAACATTCCGCCCAATGAGGATGCCCCGATAGTATGATTTCCGATAGCTCCGGCACCTCTTGCAAAAACAAGCGGAACCAAACCTGCAATAAAGGCAAATGAAGTCATCAGGATCGGTCTGAAACGGGCTTTGGATCCTTCCACTGCTGCTTCCAGGATGGAATCACCCGCCTGACGTCTTTTCACTGCAAATTCTACAATAAGAACCGCATTTTTCCCTAATAATCCGATGATCATAATTAATCCTACCTGCGCATAAATATCATTTTCAAGTCCCATTGCTTTTAACAATAAGAATGATCCGAAAACTCCCACCGGAAGCGAACAAAGTACAGCAAACGGAATAAGGAAACTCTCATACTGGGCCGCCAGCACCAGATACACAAATACAAGAACAACAAGGAACACGTAAATAGCTTCATTACCACGCTGAGCTTCATCATAAGACAATCCTTCCCACGCTACTTTATATCCGTGAGGAAGTGTTTTTGCCGCCGTTTCATTGATAGCCTGAATCGCATCTGCTGTAGTATATCCGGCCGCCGGAAGACCACGGATAGCAGCAGAGTTGTACATGTTATAACGGGTAATTTCGTTAGGTCCCTGAGTCTTTTTCATTGTCATAAACGCAGAATAAGGAACCATTTCATCACGATCATTTTTCACATACAGATTCATAATATCTGTTGGAAGCCTTCTGAATTCAGGAGATGACTGTACATATACTTTAAAGAACTGCCCGAAACGGATAAAGCCCTGCTCATACGTACTCCCTATCAGTATGTTGAGGTTGTCCATTGCTTTTCCGATGGAAACCCCTTTCTGCATGGCTGCATTATTATCAAACACAAGCTCATACTGAGGATAATTGGCCGCAAAGAAGGTAAATACTCCTGAGAGTTCCTTGCGCTTTTTAAGCTGTGTGATGAAATCTTTATTCGCCTTGTCAAATTCCTGATAATCGGTCGTTCTGTTCAGATCGAGCAGTCTCATGGAGAAACCTCCCGAAGATCCGAATCCCGGTACAGCCGGCGGTTCAAAGAATTCAATGGTTGCACCCAGATCTTTTGATTTTTCTTCAAGCTCCTCCATGATTTCTTTTACGGAATGTTCGCGGTCGTCCCAGCTTTTAAGATTGATCAGACAGGTTCCGGCATTGGAACCACGTCCTTCTGTCATGATTTCATATCCGGCAAGCGATGATACTGATTCTACACCGTCAACACCCATACAGATTTTCTGTAAGGTTCTCGAAACTTTATTGGTCTGTTCCAGAGTAGAGCCGGGAGGGGTTTGTATAATTGCATAGATAGTTCCCTGGTCTTCATTAGGAATAAAACCGCCGGGAAGTACTTTGTTGATCATAAAAATTCCGGCACAAAAGGCAATCAGAATTCCCCATGTCACCATTTTCCTGTTGACAATTTTTCTCAGAAACGAAGCATATCTGCCTGTCACATTATCAAAACCGCGGTTAAAAGCAGCTAAAGATTTTGTGAAGATATTAGACTTTTTAGGCTTCCCATGGTTGTTCTTTAATAACATTGCCGCCAATACCGGCGTTAAGGTAAGAGCTACCACTGCTGAAATGACAATAGAACTGGCCATGGTAATAGAAAACTGACGATAAAAAGTACCTACAGGACCTGTCATAAAAGAAATCGGAATGAATACCGCAACCATTACAGCCGTAATCGCAATAATAGCGCCCGCAATTTCACCCATTACTTCTTTTACCGCTTTATAAGGCGAGATATCGCTTTCTTCCATCTTGGCGTGAACGGCTTCAATAACAACAATCGCATTGTCAACAACGATTCCGATCGCCAGTACCAATGCAAAAAGGGTAACAAGATTAATTGTTAACCCGAAAAACTGGATTACAAAGAAAGTCCCGATCAATGAAACCGGTACAGCAATAATGGGGATCAGAGTAGAACGCCAATCACCAAGGAAAATGAAAACTACAATGGCAACCAGGATAAAGGCATCTCTCAAAGTATGCATTACCTGCTCAATAGAAGCATCCAGGAATTGGGAAACGTCATAACTGATCTTGTAATCAACACCAGGAGGGAAATTTCCTTTCATTTCTGCCAGTTTTGCTTTCACATCTCTGATCACATCATTCGCGTTACTTCCATAGTTTTGTTTTAACACAATAGAAGCGGAGGGATGCCCGTCAAGATTGGAGTAAATATCAAAGAATTCACTTCCTAGTTCTACTTTGGCGATATCCTTAAGCTTTACATTTTCTCCTTCAGCATTGGAACGCACAATAATGTTTTCATATTCTTCAGGTTTGTTGTACTGCCCTTTATAGGTCAATACATATTCCAGCGACTGTGCTGCAATACCGGAACTCTGCCCGATTCTTCCCGGACGTCCGATAATACTTTGTTCGCCGATGGCCTTCATCACCTCATCTACAGAAATAGAATAAGCACGCATACGGTCAGGGTTCAGCCAGATACGCATTGCATATCTGCGGCTTCCCAAAATCTGGGATTTCGCAATACCATGAATACGGTTGATTTCCGGGATGATATTCACCATAGAGTAGTTGTACAGGAATTTTTCATCCATACTTTTATTGGTACTGTAAAGGTTCACGTACATCAGCATACTCGGTTGAATTGGATTTACTACAACTCCTTCTTTCTGTACAAGTTCCGGTAATAAAGGCATTACCTGATCCACTCTGGTTTTTACCAGAACTACCGCTTCATTGGGATCCGTTCCAGGGTCAAAGACAACATTTACGGTGGCTTCACCTGCACTGGTAGCATCGGTGGTAATGTAACGCATTCCCTGAACACCATTGATGGCATTCTCAATTGTAATCAAAGACGATTTTACCAGTACGTCTGCACTCGCACCCGGATAGGCGATAGACACAGCTACTGTGGTAGGAGCAATTTTAGGAAACTGCTCAGTAGGAAGCTGTTTCATAGCGATACCTCCCATAAACAGAATAACAACCGATATTACAATAGCGAAAACCGGTCGGTGTATTACTTTTTTAAACATAATGCTGTTGTTGGGGTTACTCGGCGTACAGATCCAGATTCGACATTACTTTCTCAGGCTTTTGGTATTTTGAACCGATCTTTTGGTTTTCCTGAACCATTCTAAGACCTTCCAGAAGGATTTTGTCATCCTTAGCAAGTCCGGAAGCAACTACATATAGGTGCGGTAATTCAGCAGCTACTTTTATTTCTCGTGCATGTACCTTGCTGTCTCTGCCGATCACATAGACATATTTTTTTTCCAGCTCTTCAAAAGTAGCCTTTTGAGGAATCATCATTGCATTGGCATAGGGCGAGGTAATGATGATGTTTCCGGTTTCTCCATATCTCAACAGTCCTTTGGGATTGGGAAATGTTGCTCTATAAGCAATATTTCCTGTTTCATTGTTGAAATCAGACTCTATGGTTTCTACGATACCGTCCTGAGTGAATTCTTTGCCGTTGGCCATTCTCAGGCGTACATGCATTGGATTGTTGTCCTTTTTTGCATCCATCTGATTAAGATATTCGGCTTCCGGTACATTAAAGTATACCCACATTTTACTGTTGTCAGAAAGTTCCGTTACCAGTTCTCCTTCATCTACAAGGCTTCCCTTTCTGACATGTAGTTTTCCTACTATTCCGGCAAAGGGAGCTCGGATTTCAGTGAATTTTAAATGCGTATTCATAGATGAAAGTTCTGCCTGGGCTTTTTCATACTTCGCCTTCGCCATAGCCATTTCCTGCGGAGCAACAATGTTTTTGTCGGAGAGGTTTTTGGTATTCTGATATTCAATTTGTGCATATTTAGACTCTGCTTTTGCCCGGTTTACATCAGATTCATAAAGGTTAGGCATGATTTTGAATAGCAGCTGTCCTTTCTGAACGAATTGTCCTTCATCCACATAAATAGACTGAATGTATCCTCTTTCCTGAGCACGAAGCTCGATATGATTGATAGAACGGATTTGCGCGACATAATCTTTGTTGACTAAAGTATCTTTCACAAGCGGACTTGTAACGTTGAATGATGCTGTTTCTGTTTTTTCCTTTTTTTCAGATTGACAGCCCGCAAACAAGAAGATAAGGCACAGGTTGATATACATGAGACTTTTCTTGACCATGATAATATTTTTTATAATAATTTATAATTGAAAAAATAGAGTTATCAGCTCTCAATAGGAATGAAAGCATATAAGAATTTTCGAAAAAAATATTATAAAATCACAGTCTGATGACCCTGTACTGAATGTACAGATCATCATATAAAGGCTTTAAATGCGCTGATTGAGCGAGTGAAACAGCAATTTGTCTGTTGTGAAAGGTAGCGACAAAACCTGAGATCAGATGCCAGAAACCATCTTTGAAAAGTGGAAGAAGCTCAGTAGAACCGGAAGATTCTACATTGTCGTCATTTTCATTTTCGTTTTCAGAAAGATCAGCTCTGATTTTGTTGTAGCGGGGACGGCTGACACCGTAAGCGTCATGGACTTTCTGATTGGTAAGAAAGGCAAAAGATTCTTTACTGCTTTTTTTCTGATGAACCAGAAGGTCATAGGTGAAATGGAGGCCGGAAGAAGTATTGGTAGAGATATACTGCTGAATTTGCCCATAATACCAACCTAAAATGGTAAGCAATGCAAATAACAAGCTGTACAAATATTGATGAAATCTTTTCCGCATCCCAGAGGCAAAGGTAAGTAAACTTCAAAATAAGTGCAACCGCTATGGATTAAAAAAAGTGTTAAAAAGTGTCTGTTAATAAAAAACTCAGTTTATCAGATTTGCTTTTTGGCTAAGAAGAGGATAGATCCGGTGAAATATTCTTCAGATGCATTTCGGAATTTTACACCAACAAAAAATTAAAGAAATGAATATTGTTTTAACAGGTTCCATTGGGAACATCGGAAAACCACTTACAAAAGAACTTGTACAAAAAGGACACTCAGTTACAGTAATCAGCAGTAAGGAAGAAAGAATAGCTGCTATAGAAGCTTTGGGAGCAAAAGCCACGATAGGCAGTATGTTTGACGTCAACTTTCTTACAGAAACTTTTACAGGAGCAGACATTGTTTATTTAATGGAAACAATGGAAGCCGCAGGAGATATGTTTGATAAAAACATTGATTTTATCGGAAAGATCGGTGAAATCGGTCGTCATTACAAAACTGCTGTAGAACGTTCAGGAGTGAAGAAGATTATCCATCTCAGCAGCATTGGTGCCCATACAGATAAGGGGACAGGCATTATTGTCTTTCATTATCATGTAGAGCAGATCCTGAAGCAGCTGCCGGATGATATTGCAATTAAATTCATTCGTCCTGTTGGTATTTATTTCAATATGTTTTCATTCATCAGTACGATAAAAAACAAAGGAGCCATTGTTTCCAATTGGGGAGGTGATCAGAAAGAACCGTGGGTTTCTCCGTTAGATATTGCAGATGTTGTAGCTGAGGAAATTGAAAAACCATTTGATGGGAAGACAGTACGTTATGTAGCCAGTGATGAAGTTTCTCCCAATGAAATTGCAAAAGCTTTGGGAGAATCAATCGGGAAGGCAGAGCTGTCATGGAAAGTGATTTCAGATCAGGAATTACTGAAAAGCTGGCTTGACATCGGTTTCAATGAACAGGTAGCTAAAGGTTTTGTAGAAACTCAGGCAAGTCAGGCAAGTGGAATTCTGTACGAAGATTATTATCAGCATCCACCTGTCCTGGGGAAGGTGAAACTGGCAGATTTTGCAAAAGAATTTGCCGCTGCTTACCAAAATGAGGAAGTGTAAAATATTGAACCACAAAAGTCACAAAAGCTCTAAACACTTAAGTATACTTTAGAGGATATTATTACGCAGAAGAAGAAGAAGAAGAAGAAGAAGAAGAAGAAGAAGAAGAAGAAGAAGAAGAAGAAGAAGAAGAACACATTAGCTTTTAAAGATCTTTGATTTTTTTCTTAAGTGTACAACATTAAACGCAAACATCTGTGAATATCTGTGAAATTTGCGGTAAAATAAACCACAAAAGTCACAAAAGCTTTAAACACTTAAGTAAGTTTTAGAGGATGTCATTACACAAAATAAGTACACATAAGTTTAAAAAAACAAAGATTTTTAAAAGTGTACAACATTAAACGCAAACATCTGTGAACATCTGTGAAATCTGCGGTAAAATAAACCACAAAAGTCACAAAAGCTTTAAACACTTAAGTAAGTTTTAGAGGATGTCATTACGCAAAATAAGTACACATAAGTTTAAAAAAACAAAGATTTTTAAAAGTGTACAATAATAACCACAACATCTGTGAAAATCGATGTTCTCTGTGGTAAAACAATTTGTAATTTTATAGATATGGAAAGACGGGTTACAAAAAGAATAAAAACCATTACAGAATTTCACCGCTCAAGAGGATTACCGCCTCCTGAGCATCCGCTGATCAGTGTGATTGATTACAAAAATGTTAAGCGGCCTGCTGATATCGGAGAAGTTAACTGGATGCTGGATTTTTACCAGATTTCTTTGAAAACAGGAATGAATGGAAAGCTGAAGTATGGCCAGCAGGAATATGATTTTGATGAAGGAACTCTGTTTTTTATTTCCCCGAATCAGGTTTTCAGAATTGAAGCAGATTCCGGTATGAAGGATAAACAATCTGGTTGGATGCTGTTGATTCACCCTGATTTTCTGTGGAACACCTCAATGGCAAAGACCATAAAACAATATGATTTTTTTGACTATTCAGTGAATGAAGCTTTGTTTCTTTCCAAAAAAGAAGAGCTTACCATCAATGGAATTATAGAACATATTGAACAGGAATATCATGGGGTAATTGATAAATTCAGCCAGAATATTATCATCTCCCATATGGAAACACTGCTCAATTATTCCGAAAGGTTTTATGAAAGGCAGTTTATTACCAGAAAAATAACCAATCATAACATTCTTACCCGTTTAGAAACTTTATTGGTTGATTATTTCAATGATAATGATCTGGTGTCAAAAGGGTTGCCTACGGTACAGTTTACAGCAAAAGAACTTGGAATTTCACCCAATTATCTTAGCCGGCTATTAACAACCCTTACCGGGCAAAGTACCCAGCAGTTTATCCATGATAAGTTGATTGAAAAAGCGAAAGAAAAACTCTCTACGACAGATCTCTCAGTAAGTGAAATTGCTTATGAACTGGGCTTTGAGCATCCACAGTCCTTTACAAAACTATTTAAAAATAAAACCCGGCTTTCTCCGCTGGAGTTCAGAACCTCTTTTCAGTAGAAGATAAAGATAAGATACAAACAGCATTATTATGAATGGTGCTGTTTGGATTTAATCCCTGTTTTATTGTATTTATTCCGGTATTCGATAGGAGATAAGCCCGTAATTCTGCGGAATATTTCCCGAAAGGCTTTCACATCAGAATAGCCTGCTTCATACATCACTTCATTGATGGTTTTTCGGGAGATTTCCAGTTCTTTTTTGGCAGATTCCACCTTTACTCTTTGTTGGTATTCAAGAGGAGTATTGCCGGTTGCTTTTATAAACCTGCGGTCAAAACTTCGTCTTCCAACTGTGAATTTCTGGGAAAGTGCTTCCATGGATATTTTCTCAGAAAAATTCTTTTCAATGTATTCCTGGGCCTGAATAATCATGTCATCACCATGCGATTTTTGCCCGTTAAAGATGATGAAATCCGATTGTGTTTCCCTGTCGATGTCAATTTGAAATATTTTGGAACAATAAATAGCCGTTTGTCTGTCGTAATATTTTTCAACCAGATAAAGAAGAAGGTTTAAGAAAGAATACCCTCCGCCATTTGTATAAATACCGTGTTCATCCGTAATGATTTTTTCTGCCCTTACATTCACTTTGGGAAACAGTTTTTTAAAATTGGCAACCGTATTCCAGTGGATAGAACAGCTTTTTGAATCCAGGAGTCCTGTAGAAGCCAATATATAAGCTCCAGTGCACATGCTGGCTACATCCGCTCCCTTTTTATACTGTTCCGATATCCAATGGACAAGTGCCGTATTTTGGTCATCTATTTTTGTGAAATTCGAGGCAATGGCAGGAATGACAATCAGATCGGTTTTCTGGACGGCTGCAATATTTTTCTGTGGGATCACGGTAAGCAAACCATTTACAAAATCAGAATGCTCAGAAACTCCGGCCAGCTCGATGGTGAATACCGTATCTTTATTGTTGTGGCTGTAATACCTGTTTGCTTCCGTAAAAATATGATAGGTCCCTATAATACAGGATAATGTATTGGGTGCTGTCTGTGCATCGGGAACTAACATGGTTAAATGTTTCATATCGCAGAATGTAAAGGTGAATAAATTGTGCCGATTGTAACCTCATCTGTATCATACAAATATAAAAAAATAAGATGTCCGGATCAACCTCTTATAATGTCTATTTTACACCCCTTACAGGTCTTTCTATGTTCTTACCTTTGAATAAGTAAATAAGAGAATACAGTCCGAAAGGATGGCAGAAAAGAAAAAACTAACACTAATAACAAATAAAATTATGAAATCACAGGATTTTACAACAAGTATTACCGTTGATGCTGCGCCACAGCAGGTATTTGATGCCGTTAATAATGTCCGGGGCTGGTGGTCTGAAAACATTGAAGGATCTACATCTGTACTGAACAGCGAATTTGCCTATCATTATCGTGATGTCCACCGGTGCAGGATAAAAATTACAGAAATGCAGCCCAATACCAGAGTGATGTGGCATGTTCTGGATAATGCTTTTAATTTCATTGAAGATAAAACAGAATGGGTAGAGACTCATATCGTATTTGATATCCATGAAAAAGAGGGAAAAACAGAACTTACATTTACCCATCAGGGGCTGGTTCCTGAAGGTGAGTGCTACGAGGTCTGCCATGACGCCTGGACTCATTATATTCAGGATAGCCTGAAATCCCTTATTATGACAGGTCAGGGGAAAGCAACTCCAAAAGAAGATTTTACGGTCTCTGATCATCCGGAGGAAAATACAGATACGAAAAGCATTTATCATAGATTGCTCATTACTGTACCTGTTGAAAAAGTATATGAAGCCATCACTACCCAGGAAGGATTAGCCGGATGGTGGACTCCGGATACGGAAGCAAAAGCTGAGATAGGCAGTATGCTGAGATTTGGTTTTGGACCTGATTATTTTAAAAAGATGGAAGTGATGGATCTGAAACCTTATAGTCTGGTGAAGTGGCGTTGTATCAAGGGATTTGAGGACTGGGTTGGTACTACACTCACTTTTGAGCTGGAACCTCATAAAAAAGGATGTGTTTTGTTATTCCATCATGATGGCTGGAAATCATACAATTCAGAATTTGCATCCTGCAGTTTTGACTGGGCCTTATTTTTCAGAAGTTTGAAATCTCTTTGTGAAGCAGGAAAAGGCTTTCCATATCCGGAATTTGATAAAATAAATTAATGCTGTACTCCATAATCCGATCCTGATTGTCAGAATATCCAAAAATAGAGTTTTGATAAAAAAATAAAAAAATAAGGTTGTTTCACAGAGGAGACAGCCTTTTTCTTAAGATTGTTTTGTAATTCAGTGAATTGTACCTGCTGCCATCCTTGAAAAACTGTTTCTGAAATTTAAAAAATTGATATCTCTCATCATTCTTAATGGAATTGGTGTTCTTTTAAAGAAAAATTAATTATATTTTTGATAATTATTTTATCTGCACAATTCTTTATCAGGAGCGATAAAGCATAACAATTGTAGAAAACCACGCCAATATTATGATGAAAAAATACCTTACTTATATAGCACTTTTGGGAGCACCTTTCTTTTGGGGACAAAATAAAGGGACTGAAACATCTGCTTACCAGCAAAACTGGAAATCGTTAGAGAAGGAAAATGAGGATATAGCATTTGACGCTGATATAAAACTGTCTGATGCTGAAACAGCTTTGGATAAAAAGATATTCCAAATACGTAAGCAATTTCTGAGCGATACAGAATCCAAAAAAATATCTTTATACAACAGCTCTTTTTATGAACTAAGACCATTAATAGAAAGCAGTAAGCTGTATGAACTCCTACAGACCATGCCGAAAGGAGGTTTACTGCACACCCACAGCGGAGGAATAACGGAGGTGCAATGGATTATTTCGGCTGCCAGAAAATATCAGGAATGCTATGTTTACGATCAGAAAGATAATGATCAGTTCATTTTTGGACAGCTGGCTTTTTTTGAAAAAGGAAAAGTTCCGAATGGATTTGTCAGCCTTGATAAAAAATTGAACTCAACCCCGGATTTTGAAAAACAATTACAGGAACTTCTCACTCTGAAACGTGATAGCTTATGCTCTTACACAGATTATTGGATTGAATTTGAAAAACGTTTTAAGCGTATCAATCTGCTGCTTCCTTATCGTCCTTTCTTTAAAGAATATTATTTGAAAGGATTTCAGGATTTGATCAAAGATAAAGTACAGCACGTAGAAATCAGATATATTTTTGATGAGCTTTACGATTTTCAGCATGGGAAATATCCTCTAAAAACTTCCATCACAGATCTGCAGGACATTCTTAAAGAAGTACACAAGTCTGATCCGCAATTCACCCTGAAACTGATCTATTCAAGCTTTAAATTCCTGGATAATGAAAGTATCGGAAAACAGCTTGAAACAGCGTTTGAGATGAAGAAAGAATTTCCGGATATGATCTCAGGTTTTGATCTTGTAGCAGATGAAGCTGCGGGACATAACATCAGTTTTTTTGAGAAAAACTGGGCAAAACTGAATGAACTTAACAAGAAGTATGGTGTAGAAATGCCTCTTTTCCTTCACGCCGGAGAAAGTAACTCCGCCTTGAATAAAAATGTTCTGGATGTAGCTTTATTAAACAACAAAAGAATTGGACACGGACTGAATCTTATCTACTTCCCCAAAACCATGGAGCAGATCAAAAAACAGAATAAACTGGTTGAAGTAAGCCCCATCAGTAACCAGGTTCTGGGATATGTGAGTGATATGAGAAATCATCCTGCCAGAGTATTGTTAAGCAATGGAATACAGTGTTCCATCAGCAGTGATGATCCTTCAGTTTATGGATACGCAGGGCTTAGTTATGATTTCTGGGTAGCGCTGGTGTATTGGGAACTGGATGTAAAAGCATTGAAAAAACTGGTTTTCAATTCCATTAATTATTCTTCTTTGAATGAAAATGACAAAAAGAAATCATTAACCTATCTGAACCAGCAATGGAATGATTTTGTCCAGAAAACAAATCAGAAATTAAACTAATCAGAGGTTTCCCGGAAAAAATAAAGAGCCTGTCTCAAACGTCGAACAATTTGACTTTTGTCATTCTGACGAAGGAAGAATCTCATTAACGATCAAACATATGAGATTCTTCATTACATTGCATTTCATTCAGAATGACACTTTTGAGATGGTCTTTTGCCTTTTATAGATTGATGAAGATTATTTTGTAAGCCTTGATCTGGATAACTCCTTTTTTACAGCAGTATCTAATTTTGATGGACTTACCTTTGTCAATACTAACGATTCACAACCGTTGAAGACTGCAAAACGTTTTACGGTTTCTACAAAAGGGGTAAGCCATACTTCAGGAGCTATTGTATTGTTTTCAATATGTAAATGAATAAGCTCAAATTTTTTTTCTTTTCTGTGGGCTTTACAATCAACTCTTCCTATAAACTGATTTCCAAACAGTATCGGCAGACAGAAATAACCATATTGTCTTTTTTCCTTTGGAGTATAACATTCCAGCCTGAAATCAAAATCAAAAATCTGTTTGATCCGGTCACGGTGAATAATAGAATTATCAAACGGTGACAGCAGCCGTACACTGGATTCTGTCAGAGCAAATGTTTTTTCCAGCAGATCATTTTGAACAAAAACGGAGTTTCCTCCATCAACCCTGACTTTCGATATTCTGTTTTCTTCCAGCATAGTTTGTAACACTATATTGACATTCTTCTTCAGGTCATTTCCACTCCTAAGATGGGTAATCTGCTTTACCGTAGTAAATCCATAAGCACGGAGATTGGTTGTTACCAGATATTCCGCCAGCTCAAGTGGAGTAGGTTCTGTGGTATTCATGGAAGTGGGTAGAACTCTTTCGGCCAGGTCATATGTTTTCTGCATACCGGAACGTCCGCTGATCATCAGGTCTCCCTGCATAAAAAGTCTTTCAAGAGCCAGTTTGGCAGGTTTCCAGTTCCACCAGGTTCCTGTTTTATGACTTTCGTTTTCGAAATCTCTTGCCCGTTTAGGGCCTTCGTTGCGGATGGTATCTGTAACGTACTGCATTACTTTTGGGTCTGCATTGTAGTAACGGGATTCCCCTCGTTTGATGGTCAGCATTTGAGGTAAAACATACCGGAAATCCTGCATTGGAAGATAAGAAGCGGCATGAAACCAATATTCGAATACTTTACGTTCTCCTACCAGTTCCTCCAGATCATCTGCTTTAAAGTCCGGGATTCTGGTCCAGAGCGTATGATGATGGGCGCGTTCCACCATAGACAAAGTATCAATCTGTATATATCCGAGATGCTCCAATGCATGAAGAACTGCATCTTTTCCGGTTCCGAATGGTGTATTTTGGGTTAATCCCTGACTATTTAATGTTGCAAGCTTTAAATGCTCCAAAGTCAACTTCTTTTCCATATCCGAAGAAAACAGATTTGTTTATGATATTTTTTCAAATATAATGATTCCACCGAAAGCTTTGAGTAAGATGTCATTTAAATACTCGCATGGGATGGCTGGTGACAGAATATACAGGTGAAGCATCAGTTGTTATGGTCGTTATCCCTTTTTAATTCTCTTTCAATCTCATTTACATAGGGCAACGGGAGATGAAAACTTTCTTCAATGTATTTTCTTATATATTCATCAGTTTTGCCATTTATTTTTCTGATAAAAAGCTGATTTCCGGATTGTAAGGATTCAATATAAGTGGATGTGTCCTGTGTGTTTTGAAAAATTGATTTCTCAACTACCGCTCTTTTATCATCATTGATGATGATATCACTAAATGAAGTATTCATAAGAACGGTCTGAAAAAATGATTCTGCCGGCAGAAAAGTATGAAGATAATAATCTTCAAAGTCCATTACTATTTTGTTACTGGTTAAAAATGCACAGGTTTCTCTGGTGAAAATAAACCATTTTCCGCCAATATAGGGGACCACTCCCTTCATAAATGTTCTTTTATAGATGAAGGATGAGATCATATAGGCTAATTCCGTAAAATGATTCTGTATTCTCTGCAGAGTATCCGGTCTGTAAAATTTCTGGTCATAATAAAAAAGATAATTCCGGTCTTTATTGGTGGAAAGAAACTGGCGGATGATATTTTGTGATTTCAGAGGATGATCTTCCCCGCTTAGGTTGATAAAATAATCCCATTCTTTACTTACATTTAATAGAAATTCCATAGCATTCAGCTCTGCCTGAACCATATTGAAGCCTCCTGATACAATATTCAGGCTGTCCAGAATATAGACATTCGGAAATTGAACGATGTACAGCTGTATTTCTTCAATGAATTCGGGCTTAGCTTTCCTGTCGATATGGATAAGATAAAACTGATCCCTTGTATAAATCTTCTGAAACATCTCTTTAAATACCTCAGGTTTATGATGTACCATAATAAAATAGGCAATCCTTACATGCGGGCCTGTAGGTGATTCCAGAGTTTTGGGATGAGGTTTGGCTATGGGATCGGAAATTTGCATGATTCGGAGTTTAAAATCATCCGCGATAGCAAACAATTTGATTGATTGGTAGAAGATAAGAATAATTTTTTGATAATCAATCATTTAAATAAAATTGTATTTGCCTTTTTTTATTGTAGGTTTGCAAAACATTTATAAAACAGGTCACTGCCTTTGCTATTCTGTCATAGTTTAAAATCACATTTTTTTCTTTCAGTTTTGCTTTTTCAGCTACCAATTTATAGTCTTCATTTCTTGGGCAGAAATCAAAGAGTATAAAGTTCTATTGTAGAGAAGCGATGCGTCATAGCTGGATAATCCATACTGTAGTAAGGATAATATTGTAGCTAAAACAAGAAAAATGATGAGCAGAAAAGAGTTTTCTTTATTTGTTTATCCTTAATGATATACCAACTCAATTCTGATAAACAGACTTGCTTACGAAATACCGGGAAGCCGGAATTTATAATGAATTTTAAAAATTTAAACCTAATCAATCCCATTATCCGTGCCATGACAGAAGCAGGATATTCCAGACCTACTGAAATACAGTGTAACGCAATTCCACTTATTTTAACGGGCAGGGATGTTGTAGGATGTTCCCAGTCAGGTACAGGAAAAACAGCAGCATTTATTATGCCTATTCTGCAACTGTTGAAAAGGCATACTACGGAACATAAAGAAATACGGATTTTAATACTTACGCCCACACCGGAATTAGCCAGACAGCTGGAAGAAAATCTTGGAATTTACAGTAAATATTTGCCATTGTCTCAGCTTTCTGTGTACGAAGGTATTCCTGTCGGAAGCCAGCTTGCAGCACTGAGAAAAAGAGTGGACATTCTTGTGGCAACACCGGGAAGGCTGCTCGATTTGGAAAATCAAAGACATATTGATCTTTCGAAAATTGAGGTATTTGTTTTGGATAAAGCAGATAAAATGCTTGAGATGGGTCTCATTAATGATATAAAAAAAGTAGTAAAACTGCTTCCCCAGAAAAGACAAAATCTGTTTTTTTCTACAACAATCCCGGGAAGTGTAAGGCATTTTGCCGGAACAATTCTGAACAATCCTGTGGAGGTTATTGTCAGTCCGGTTTCTTCTGCAGCGCAGACCGCTAAGCAGGCGGATGGTTTTGCAGAAAAAGAAAAGAAAAATGATGTGCAGACTGATACTCTGCAGAAAAAAAACATAAGAACAATGCTTCTTACACGTACCAAACATGTAACCAGCAAATTGGTCCAGCAGCCGTAGAATTGCAGTATACACCACTGAAGTCTATGTCTACAGGATCAGAACAAGAACCGGAATAGCATGAACAGCTATTTCATTTTTACCAATAGAATCTGTAACGTTTACAGACTATAATATATAATTTTTAATAATAATTACAATGCAAGAAGGCACCGTAAAATTTTTCAATGAAGCAAAAGGCTTCGGTTTTATTACTCCAGCAGATGGAAGTAAAGATATATTTGTACATTCTTCAGGATTAAACACAAGATCGATCCAGGAAAATGATAAAGTCGTTTTTGATGTACAAAAAAGTGATAAAGGTTTAAATGCTGTTAATGTTAAGTTAGCATAATTGAAATCTTAATTGCATAGATGTTAAACTAACATCTTTTGACATGTCAAGTCTCATATTTTTATATTTTTTACAATTCAACATCCATACACTTTAGTATACGGATATATTGTTTGAAAAGACATTGATGTAAGTAGATTTTTTTTATTTTCATTATGTTCATTAGCCTCTTACTTTATGTGAGAGGTTTTTCGGGGATTCAAGAAGATTGATATCTGAAAAATAAAATATGAGACTTGATATGCAATTGTTACCGCATTCATTTATAAATGCTGTACATATTTTAATCCCTTAAAAGGTCCAGGAAATAATATGATTGTTATCAATAATTTTGATGAGTACAAGGCTTGTGAAGGACAGATGATTGGAGATTCTGCCTGGCATATGATAGATCAGGATCAGATCAACAGATTTGCAGATGCTACTTTAGACGATCAGTGGATCCATACAGATAAAGAAAGGGCAGAAAAAGAAGGCCCTTTTAAATCAACCATTGCTCATGGTTATCTGACCTTATCATTGATTCCTTATCTCTGGAAACAGATTGCCGATGTCCGCAATGTAAAAATGGAGATCAATTACGGGATCGAGAATCTTAAATTCGGAGACGCTGTGTCGGTAAACAGTGAGGTAAAGCTACAGGCAACGGTAAAATCAGTAATCAACCTCAAGGGAACAGTAAAAGCAGTTGTTGAAGCCAAACTGCTCATTAAAGATCATATAAAACCTGCTTATACAGGAGATGTGGTTTTTCTTTATCATTTTTCCTGATACAAAATTTACTCTGCTAATTTTTTGACTGATAATGCTCCATGCAATAAAAAAGCATCATTGAATTCAATGATACTTTTAAGTTTTTGCCACCTGTTCTATGGGTTGTTAAAAACGGCTGCCCCTGTGTTTTACAATGAAAGCACTATTTTACCCAATAAAGGTTTGTTGCGTTTTGAATCCTCCATCCTCTGATGGGCTTTTTGAACCTCTTCAATAGGGTAGATACTGTCTATAACGGGTTTTACCTGTCCGGTTTCTATCAATTGGGTAATATGATGAAGCTCGTCTCTGCTTTGTCTGGTAAAAACAAAATGATACGTTGCATTTTTTTCCCAGGCATGGATAAGGTTTTGTGGCTGTACAATATCAACCAGCGTTACTACAGTACCATAATCAGCTAAAGCCAGAGGGCTGTCTGAGAGCGTAGTTCCTCCAACCGTATCGATAATGACATCAACACCTTTTCCCTGGGTGTAAGACTGTATTTCTTCAACCCAATTTTCTTTATGATGATCAATGACTACATCCGCTCCGAGATGCTGAAGCTTTTCGTGTAAAATGCTCTGCCCTGTTGTGTACACATAAGCACCTAACGATTTAGCCACCTGTATAGCGAGTGAGCCAACACCACCTGCACCTCCGAGAATGAGAATGTGGTCACCTTTTTTTATCTGAGCCCTTACCACGAGCATTTCCCATACCGTTCCTCCAATAAGCGGAATCGCAGCGGCTTCCTCGTAGCTGATGTTATCTGGCATTCCGGATAATGAGGATTCGTCGGTAATGTGATATTCTGCATAACTGCCCGGTCCGCCAAAACGTGGCGAATAATAGACCTTATCACCAGGTTGCCATTTTGTTACAGCTTCACCCACGGCAACAACATCACCCGCAATATCGTGGCCGGTTGTGATAGGTAATTCAAATTGAGATGCGTAGTCTCCACGTCTTACCTGATGATCCAGAGGATTTACCGAAGTTGCCCTTACTTTTACTAATACCTGAGAAGAATTTGTTATAAAAGGAGCGGGACTTTCCGTTACCTCCAGAACTTCCGGTCCTCCGTAGTTTTTTATGACAATTGTTTTCATAATTAAATATTTCGCTTACTTTTTATTAGTTTAAGACCTGCATTTACTATTGAGGCAGTGTTCCCATAAATTCAAATATTTCGACACCTATTTCTTCAGCGTTGGTTTCCAGCGCAAAGTGCCCGGTATCATAAAATTTTAATTTTGCATTGGGAAGATCTTTTTTATAAGCTTCAGCTCCTGCAGGCAAAAAGTATGGATCTTTGTTTCCCCATACCAATAACATCTTTGGCTGGTGTTTTCTGAAATATTCATGGAATTTGGGATATAAAGCTACATTGGTTCTGTAATCTTTCATTAAGTCCAGCTGGATCTCTATATTACCCGGTCTGTCAAGGAATTTCTGATCTAGGGTATACGATTCCGGTGCAATGAGAGAAGGATCAGAAACACCATGATAATATTGAAATTGGATCGCTTCTTTAGAAACAAAGTCTTTCAATGCAAGGCGGTTTTCCTGTGAGGGATCTTTCCAGTATTTCTGTATAGGATTCCATTCCTTGCTTAATCCTTCTTCATAGGCGTTTCCGTTTTGGGAGACGATGCCGGTGATCTTTGCAGGATTGTTCATGGCCAGGCGTAAGCCTACCGGAGCTCCATAATCAAAGATATAAACCGCTAAACGTTTCATTCCCAGTTTATCAATAAATGCCTGTACCGTTTCTGCAAGATGGTCAAAGGTGTATGAGAACTGCTGGTGATCCGGAGCATCAGAATAACCAAAACCAGGCAGATCTGGAGCGATGACATGGTATTTTTTACTCAAAATCGGGATCAGGTTTCTGAACATGTGGGATGAAGTAGGGTATCCGTGCAGTAAAAGTATTGCAGGAGCATCAGTTGGGCCTGCTTCTCTGTAAAATAGGTTTAGATCATTTACTTTGATGTTTCTGTAGTGGATAGGATGGTTTTCCATAATGTGATTGTTTAAAGTTAATTTTTGTTTGGATTGAGCCATGGTCATATTGCTCATCACTAAGCCAAACGACAGGGCTGCAATTAATTGTCTTGAAATTGTTTTCATTGATTTTTTTGACAGTTCAAAATTAATACGGATATTTGATTACTGAAAACGATTAATTATAATCACTATAATCACTTTTAATGATTAGTTGAAATGAATATAAACGATTTGAAAATATTTGAAGCCGTTGCAGAAAGTGGAAGTTTTACCAAAGCCGCTTCCACGATGTTTACGGTTCAGTCGAATGTTACGGCAAGAATAAAAAGTCTTGAAGATGAGTTTGATACTAAGCTTTTTTCACGTACATCCAGGAAAGTAGAGCTTACTTCTGAAGGGATGATCCTGATGCAGTATTCTAAACAGATTCAGCATTTGGTGGAAGAAGCAAAGAACAATATTCTGAGCGGTGAAAATATAAGAGGATGTCTGAAAATAGGCTGTATAGAAACAACAATGGCTTTGAAAGTACCCGAGATCCTCAATACTTTTGACGAAAAATATCCCGGTATCGAGCTAGAGTTTAAATCTGATACAAGAGATGCCGTACTTTCCGGAGTTCTGGATTACAGGCTTGATGCTGCTTTCGTTTCCGCTCCCGTAAATGCCAAAGGACTGGAAAAGATCTGTATTAAAGAAGAGCAGCTTGTCATTCTTACCTCATCAAAAGGTCCGAATCTGCAAACCCTGATTGCGAACGAACCCTTGAAGATCATCGTATTTGATGAGGGCTGTATTTTCAGGGAAAGATTAGAATCGTGGCTTAGCCATAAAGGAATTCTGAATTATAAAAGTACCACCCTGAATTCTATTGAGGGTGTGATTAATTTCGTAGAAGCTGGTTTGGGAATCAGCATACTGCCGGAAGAAATTGTCTCCAAATATTACGCAGGAAGAAACATTAAGACCTATGGCCTCAATAAGCAGCTGGGAACCATGAATACCATTCTTGTTTTCAGAAAAGACGGACCGCAGTCCAAAGCTTTGCAGTGCTTTATTGATATGCATGCGCAATTATTATGATCTATTACAATTTGTTTTTGATTTCAGGAAGCGTAATTTCTTTGTTATAGAGCAGATTAACTACATTTTTTATGAAATCCTCCTTTTTAATCCGTTCTCCATTGGTATTATAAGCGATGGAGAGATCTGCCTCTTTATTATAGATGAGAATAGCGTGTGATCCTAGGGTATCGCCGCCATGGCCGTAAAATGTAATGCCATTAAAGTCCCAGATTGCCATTCCTCTTCCCCAATTTTCCTTTCCCAATACAGGTTCCATCAGTTTCAGTGTTTCTTTTTTCAGAATGACATTATGGAATAAACTGTTGATGAAAATATTCAGATCATAAGGTGTTGAAGAGATATCACCCACGCCGGTTACATTTAGAAAGTCTATTTCCTCTTTCAACATACTCCAGGAATTGTTTTCATAACGAAAAGGTGGGAATATGTTTTTTTGATTGGCTTTGAAAGGTATTAAATTTTTTAATTGGAGAGGTTTTATAATTTCTGATTGAACGATCTTGTAAAACGATTTCTCATATTTTCTTTCGAGAATTTTCGTTAAAAGATAATAAGCAGAGTTAGAGTAGGCCACTTTTTCACCGGGCTCAAAACTCTTTCCCTGTTTGATGATCAAATCCATTATCTCTTTGTCCTTTACTTTTCCGGTAACCCATACTTCTCCATCTTTCACCACATAGCTTCCCAGCCCGCTGGTATGTTCCAATAAATTTTTAATGGTCATTTTATCAGAATTGGGAATCTCCGGATAAAACTCTGAAAGTTGAGTATTGAGATTCAGTTTGTTTTTTTCAATTAACCTGAAAATTAAAACGGCTGTAATCATTTTCGTAACAGAGCCTACCTGATATTTAGTATTCTTATTATAAGTTAAGTCCGGGATATTTTTTTGTCCGAAATTTTTAGAATAAACCTCTTTACCATTTTTAAAAATAGATAAACTGCCCACTCCCACATTATTCTTTTCAATATAACTGAAATAATGATCTAATTTTTCCGGGTTGATGGTTTGTGAAAAAAAATAATTGGAAATAAGAAGAAGCAGTAATGTAATTTTAATATTCATGATGAGTCTTTGTGGGTTAGTCATTCATAAAACAACCTTATGGGTAAGAATATTACATAGTATGATGTTTCTGTCCTCCAAAACTTACTTAAGTATTTAAAGCTCTTATGTTTTGGTTTAAAAATTAAAGATCCTCAATTCGCCTACAAAGCTCTGCGATTAGACTACAATTTCAGGAAACAGGCTTTATAATTTTGCTTTGTCAATAAAACATTTAAAATTATGATACAGCAAAATAGAATCTGGTTTATTACCGGAGCATCAAGAGGGTTCGGACGCATCTGGACTGAAGCAGCGTTGGAACGTGGTGACAAAGTGGTAGCTACTGCAAGGAAAGTGGAAAGCATCGCCGATTTTAAGGAGAAATACGGTGATAATGTACTTACTTTAACACTGGATGTTACCCATCCTGAACAGGTAAAAGAAGCTGTACATAAAGCCCATCAGCATTTCGGAAAACTGGATATTGTACTGAATAATGCCGGATATTCGCTGGTAGGAACCATAGAAGAGGCGGGTGCAGATGAAATCCGTGCTTTATATGAAACCAATATTTTAGGTCCTGTAAGTGTCATTCAGGCAGCGTTGCCTATCATGAGAGAACAGGGATACGGGCATATTCTGGGGACATCAAGCAATCTCGGACACGTTACATTGCCTGTCATTGGGTATTACAGTTCTTCCAAATGGGCTTTTGAAGCCATCCATGAGAGTCTTGCGGAAGAGATCAAACAATTCGGGATCAAAGTGACTATTATAGAACCTGGGGCCTATGCTACAGAATTCGGAAGTCAGGATTCCTTGAAATTTTCCCAGAATATGGAGGTGTACAATGACTTTAAGACAGAATTTATAAAGACCATTCAGTCTTATGAGAAAGGAGATCCTACAGCGACACCAGAAGCGCTCTTCAAAATGGTAGATGCTGAAAATCCGCCGTTGCGTTTTCATCTGGGAAGCCATAACCTTCCTTTGGTGAAGTCTGTATATGCAGAAAGAATCAATCTTTGGGAAGCCTGGGATGAAGTTTCCAGTGCCGCGCAGGGATCATAATAAACTGTAACAACCGGTTATAAAATTATAGCCGGTTTTTCGTACCTTTAAAATACCATTTATGAAAAAGACAGATCAAACTCCATTCAAATTTGAATCGTTATCAGATGCCAGCCAGTTTTTCGGACTGCCAAAACCGAAGCATCCTCTCATTAGCTTAATGAATGGGGCACATAATCTGGTCGCTACTGATAAATTGTCTCAAAAACATGTTCTGAGTTTCTATAAGATCTCCTATAAACCCAAACTGGAAGGCAGAATAGAATACGGACAGGGCTACTACGATTTTAATGAGGGCGGACTGCTCTTTGCAGCACCCGGCCAGGTGATAGGAGGGAACGGGAACAGTGATACGGTGTGCTCACAATATTCTCTGCTTATTCATCCTGATTTCTTTTTAGGATATCCCATCGCCAGGAAGATCAGGCAATATGGTTTTTTCTCCTATTCCACAAAAGAAACCCTGCATCTTTCTGAAGAAGAAAAAAATACGGTACTTTCTATTTTCAATTTTATTGAATCTGAACTCAACAGCCGTATTGACGACTTCAGCCATGATGTAATGATCTCTCAGATAGAACTGCTTCTGAACTATGCCAACCGTTTTTATAAGCGCCAGTTTATCACCCGTAAAGCAACCAGCAGCACTCTTCTGCAAAAATTTGAAGATTTGCTGGATGGATATTTTAAAGATGAAATGTCTCTTAATAAAGGAATACCTACGGTAAGTTATTTTGCAGAAAACCTCCATCTTTCACCCAGCTATTTAAGTGATATGCTGCGTTCCTTAACGGGGCAGAGTACCCAGCAGCATATTCATGACAAACTGATCAGCCAGGCCAAAGAAATGCTTTCCACCACCAATCTGTCTGTAAGTGAAGTGGCGTATGCACTGGGGTTTGAGCATTCCCAGTCATTCAGTAGTTTATTTAAAACCAAAACCAAACTTTCTCCATTAGAATTCAGGAAGTCTTTCAATTAACCTTTGCGGTACATAGGCTGCATTAACGGTCAAGTCTGTAAATAAACTCCTCAATCTCGGTTTGTCTCTCATTGGCAAAGCCTTTATCTGTACCGGTTTTTACAAAACCACAGTTTTCCAGTACTTTCTGTGAACCCAGATTGTCAAAAGCAACACGTCCGAAAATAGGTCTGGTGGTTTCAAGGGTAAGAAAATCTTTCAGTGCTGTGGTGGCAACCCCTTTTCCCCAGAAAGGCTTATCAATCCAATAGGTGATTTCTGCATCACCTTCCATGATGAACCTGGCAATGCTTCCGGCGATCTCATTACCGGCGATAATCGTCTGGTTGTTAATGGTAGGATCAGCCAGCAATCTGGTATATTTGGCCAGATAAGCTTCTTTATCGGTGGAATCTTTTGAAGTAAAGGCTGCGAGATGTCTAGCTTCATGATCAAGCTGAAATTCAAAAAGAACATCCAGATCAGCCACTACGGTCGGCCTGAGTTGTATTTCATTGGCATTGTTTTTCATTTGGAATGGTGTGTTGGTTGATTTTCAAATATAGAACTTATTTAGGCTTTCTATATAGTCGTCTAATCTTTAAATCTGATAAAAAATCTAAGATTTTAAAAAACTTATGTGTACTATTCTGCGCAACAATATTCTCTAAAGATCACTTAAGTGTTTAAAGCTTTTGTGACTTTTGTGGTTTTATTTTACCGCAGATCTCACAGATTTTCACAGATGTTTTCGGTTTTATCTCAAAAAGCAGGAAATCAGGTTGTAACAAGTAAGCTTTATCCTTTTACCCCCTTCAGAAGTCCCTCGAGGCAGTATGATAAGGGTCTCGAGCCCCTTATGTAACACCCTTTACCCCCTTGTACAACCCCCTATACCCCCTTACTTAACAGGGTAGAGCCACTTACTCAAGGGGATAGAGGCAGTTCGGAAGTCTCTGGAGAGGGTATGATAAGTGGGTAGAGCCCCTTAGATAACAGTTTGGAGGTAGTTTGTAGGTTTCAGGACATACTTATATCATTGTCAATATACACTTATCTAAGTGTCAGTAGACAGTTCTTTAAGTGGTCAGAACGACTAAGGAAGAAGCTGAAGCTATTTCTGTAAGTGGTTCCAGACACTTGAGTAAGTGTTGCCGATTAATTTTTAAGGGGGGTAAGAGGTTTATGAAAGCGGTGAACCAATCTGGTTAATAATATTCAAATACTCTTTCTATTTTTTGTTGTATTGCTCCCTGATCATCTACTAATTCTTCATAAATGGAATTGGCTTGCGGATCAAGTTTTACATTCTTATAAATGAGCTTAGATTTTTTTTGCTTAGTGGCATCTTCAAGAAGGGTTTCACTTCTCATTTCATTGATGTAGGTGTAGAAAATAGTGCTGTTAACTGGGGTTTCAAAGAAATTTCCGATTTCTTCTGTTTTTATAAGACGATTATTTTTGTCGAAATAAAACAACTTGCTCAGCGATATATTGTGAACAGAATCATTTGAAACTCTTTTGTATAGAGAATCCGAAACTTTTTCAAAATAGCCTGTAGTTTCTATCTTCTTATTTCCAGGATTAAAGGCTTCAAAATAGCGTTTGGCTTTATCCTTTGAATTGTAGGTAATGATTTTATTGATAGACCTTTCATGAGAAGATCCGCTTCCGATAGCATTGTAATATTCTACTTTTGTCAGAAACCCCTCTTTGTCATAATAGGAAATGTTTTTATAGATGTTCTCCGGTGAATAAGTGATGATCTCTGTGATGGTTTTGGGATGCCCGAAATAGTTAGAAAACTTCAGGTCATTAATGATAGATTTTTCCTGACCACTTACAAGAGCATATAACAGAATAAACAGATAGCTAAGTTTTGTTTTCATATGGTAAGTGTTGGGGTGTTCTACGATTTCCGTTAAGTTTCAAATATAGGTAACTCTCTTCAATGTTGATATATAAAGTTTTTGTTTAAAATAGAATCTCCAAAGTCGGGAGACTTTGGAGAATATAGTAAATTTATCTGATCAATAAGTAAGTTAAAATTAAGGTATAAATCCAAATCTGCCTTTCCCTTTTAATCCAGAGAATTTTATATGATTTATGATTTCCTTTATATCAGATGGAGGTTCTTCATTTTCAATTATTATAAATTGTTCAATATTACTTTTAGCAATATACCTGTAGAAATTCATTGCTAAATCTTCATCAATTCCTTCTCCTTCACTATCTGGTTTTCTATAAGTAACTAAAGGGGAATCCAAAACAGGAACTCCAATAGCATAATCTTTATTTAATAATAACTCTTGTAATGCTGTAATAAAAACGGCATAATATATCGCTCTGTAACCTTTTCCAAACACATTTCTTAATTCACCTTCAATCTCAAATTCGAGAGCCTTGATATTAAATGAAACATTCTTTTTAATATTAATTCCCTTTAATATTTCAGTCATTTTTTTACATAAGGGGGTAATATTACTTTCTGTTATTGTGTCTATATCATCTTTTGTAATATCATTCGGTAAAGATTCTTCTAAAGATGAAATTGTATTTTCGTAACTAACAGATTTTTCTAAATTATCCTTAATACCTAATAATTGACTTTTTTTATTACTCAGTCTTGATATAATTTCAATAATTTCATTTAATTCTACACCTATTCCTACACTTAACTCTTGTTTTAACGAATTAGTTTCTTCACCCAATAAATTCGTTGAACTTTGAAGGCTTTCCTTTTCATTTATAATTATAGCTCTTGAAGAACTTAGCTCGTTTAATAAAGAATGAATTTTGTTAATTTCATTTTCACAAGCGATTTCAATTGCATTTAATGATATCTCGTCAATTTTTTCATCAATCTCATTATGACATACAGGACAAGAATGAGTAGTTGAATTAGATAAAAACGAACTGGCTTCTATCGTAGATTTCAATCTATCAATGTCACTAAAATATTGTTTTTCCAAAACACTAGACCTTTTAAATAATTCAGTAATTTCTTGTAGGGCTCCCTGTCTTTCTATTAGTTCAATGCTTTTAGTTTTGTATTTGTCTTCTATATCTAGATATGCTATTCTGATATTATCAAACTTTTGCTGATGTTCTTTTAAGGATTTTTCAATTTTTGATAACTGCTCATTAATTTCTTCAAGCTTGTATCCTTCTAAATTTAAATAGTCTGCTTCAACGATTATATTTTTAAGAATTTCTATTTTTCCTTTTCTTCTCGCAATCTCATCAGAACTTAATTTTACAGAAACACTACTATCATCTTTTCCTGTTATTATATACTTAAATACATTTGATTCTTCAGTCATATGCATATAATGTGTATAAATTGGAGAATTTTTGGTCATTATTCTTGCCTCATCAATTAGTGAAAACTTTATTAGATTCCGGTAAGATAAATTATTAGCATTTCCTTTTTTATTTTTTCTTATTCTTTTATCTGAAATATTATTCAACTTTAGTAAGAATTGCGAAATATTATCAGATGATTTTGAGTTATGTTTCTTTTTTAAAACTTCAGGATATGGAAATTTGTGTATTTCGTTTATTTTACACTTATAAAGATTGAAAGAAGTCGATGTAAAGCCACTTTCAAGTGTATAATATTCTTCTTCTGATTTCAATTCTAAAAAAATTTTAGAATATTGCTTTACTTTTCCTGGACTTTTAGGTTTATCAGATGAGCCTAGCATGTAATCTATGCATTCAAATATTAGAGTCTTACCTGTGTTAGAGGGACCCGAAATTACATTTAGCCCTTTTGTAAATCTTATTATGGCATCCTGAACATTGTCACCACATAAACGAAGTTCTGTAAAAATAAACCCTTTTTTCATTTTAAAATACCTAAATTAAATTCTGAATGTATGAAATCTACTTTATCTTCAAAGAGTTTTTTTAGTTCATTCTCCTTAAAACAATTATACTTTTCTATAAACCAATTTATCCTTAGCAACAAATCATTTGTGTAGTTCTCTGATAGATTTTCAATAAATGGTGATGACTTCTCAGATGCAATATATCTAATTCCATCAGTAGAATAGCTAACTTCAATTAATGACCTTTTTATAAAAAAATTTAAACTATCCTGTATTAGTTTTCTCCTAATATAAATTTCACTTTTTCTATAAGGTACTGGTACATGAAGACTTTTCATTGAACTATCAAAATCTCCAGAATGTATAATTATGTAATCTATATATATAAGACTTTGAACATTTAATTGAGTAGGATAAATCTCATTTAAAATACATAATGAACGTAATCCAATTTCAATTGGATTGTTAAAAGGTGTTGTATTATTCATCTATCCATTTAATTTTCTTGTTATTGACAAGTTGATGGCATATACCTTTTCTATCACTTATAACACTAACTGCTGTTATTGGATTTGAAGTAATTTGGAGATTCGATGCTTGTTTTTCAACTTCTTTTATTTTTTTTAAAGCATTATCATGAAAATCTTCAACAATATCTATAATACCATCATAAATTTCTTCCTGAAAATCTTCAAATGTATTTGTAGGTAAACTATCCCTATAAAAGTTTCTCAGTTGTTCTGCATAGTGAAAATTAATTCTGCTTCTGTTAAAATGATGTGAGTATTGTTCAATGCTATTAATATCGTCAGCTGTAATAAACTTTTTATTTGCCTCCGAACTATAAGATAAGAGAAGTTGTTTAGTGTAAACTATTTCATATTTTTCAACTTTCGTTGAAATACTTGCTTTATCTAATTTTGGACGTTCAGGTAAACCACCACCAAAACGAATAATGTGATTAGGATGTAATCTATGTTCCTCTATTACATTCTTAATATTTATTTTTTTAAATATAGAGAAGTCAAATGAATTCAAATATTTAAGGAAATTATCTTTCAATTCTATTGAAAGATTTTTTGAGACTTTATCTTTACAATGAGTATTCCAACTTGAAATCAAGCTCTTTTTAAATTCAGTCGGATTTTGTAATAATTTTGATAGACTAGTTCCACAGCCTTTTGGTGCAACAAAATAATAATTTTTTGGAATTGGGTATTCAAAAATTGAACTATAATATATTATTTTAGCAATTTCTACATAAACATCGGTTGGATAAAGAGGTTTGTCATAATGTTTACATTGATAACAATCCCAAGAATAGTTAGGGTTATGCTTATTAGTAATGTAAGCAACAACATCTCGTCCTTTATCATTTGCTCCTCCTAATCTTTCTATTTCACAATATGATTTCTTTTTAAGCCCTAACCACTCAGATGTGAATTCCTCCCATTCTTCAGGAGAGAAAATCTCTATCCTCTTAATAGGAACAATATTGGCTCCAAAATTAACGGCAAATTTAGAAGTGAATTTTTCAGTACTCATGTGATTATGTATAATAAAACTTATAATTCTATGAAATCAATTAAATTGCTATTTTGAATATTTTATGTTTACCTCTTTCAATAATAATTTAGTTTTTATTTAAAATTGAATTTCTCTTTTGCATAATATAAATATGAAAAAGGACTTTCTCTTACCTTAACACGCTTTTCATTTCTAAAATCAATATAATCAGTTGAAAGATTTATTATGCCAGAAATACCTAAGCCAGTAATTTTTAACTCTAATGGAATATTTAATTGACTTACTGTTTCAACAATCTCACCAGCAGCAGCACGACTGGTCCTGATTTAATACTTATTAATGATTTAAGAGATTTAAATGTATGCTTTATTCTTGAATCTGCTAAAACGCTTGTTAAATCTGAAACGCCAGTTTTAATTTCGTCTTGAAAAAGTATTGTTGCCTCTTTAATTTCTTGGTTAGTTTTAGCTTTGGATAGTTTACTTTCAAAGTTAGTTATCAACTTCCTGAAATGTTCTAAATTATCTTTTCTTTTTTTCTTAAACTTAATAATTTCTTTTATGGGAACAGACAAGTTTGGTGTAGGAAGTAAGTTATGAAAATTACAAGAGATTACGGGTAATTTATTTTCAAAAATTGATTGCTTAAAATTGAAATTTTCATAGATTTTTGTATCGGTGCTAATTGTGATATATTCACTATCAATCTCAGCTAAATATTTAGCTAATATTGACATATATAAATAGGCGGTATGCTTTTCAAAGAAAATCCATTCATAACTTTTATCTATATAAGCTAAGCCAAGTTCTTCGAGTTTATATTGTAAATTACCAGAAACTTTGTTATTGTGTATCTTTAAATATTGATATTCTGTTTTCTTATTGGTATATTTTAATAAATGGTTCTGAATATCAATAAAATTTTTAAAACTTTCCGAAGATGCAATTTCTAAAAATTCAGTTGCAAATTGTTCAGAAAGCATCCAATTATCAGTTTTTGTAATTAGATCTTCAGGTTTTATTGGTCTAAATTCTTTTTCATCTAAAAGGTATTTTATATCATCTGACAATTTTACTAATATTTTTTCATCCCAACTTTTGGGAACAATTGAACTTATTTCATCCCAATATAATAATGAATTTCTTAGCCAAGAATTATTTGGAATATTGATTGTAGGATAATATAAAATAGTTTTTTTCATTTAGTTTGGTTTTTAGTTTCAAATAAAGTTGAGCACCAAATATATAAATTGATTAATTCTTTTTCTTACGGCTTTCCGTAAACAACAAAAATAAAAATCACTTTAAAATTTTGATTCAGTATTTTCACGGAAATTTTAAAGAAAAATATCTTTAAATTTTCCGCATAAAAAAATCCCAACTCTCGTCAGGATCTACTCATTATATTGTTTTGCATCTATATTCCAACCATCTTAAAGAAGTTGGCAAGCGTTAAGTTCTTAGCATGGCAAATTCGCATGATTGTAAGAAGAGCAATTTGATAATTTTCATCATCTTTTATTCTTCGTACAGTCTTTTCATCAATATTATGATCTACTGCAAATTTGCTGTTATTGTTCAAAGGGATAACCCATTCATCCCTTATAAATTCAACAATCTTTCTATTTGCTTCTGTCATAGAAACAAATAAATTACTTATTCTTATAAAAATCTCGGACTCAAGTCCGAATGTTTACAATTTTTTATTACATTTATAAAAAAATACAAACATGAAAAAGACAAGTACACATTTTGAACCTCAGCTTTGGAAAGGTGGTAAGAAGCGCTCCGGGTTACAGCTGATGGAGAACTTTTTCCGGTTCAATGAACTGGCAGTCTCCAAAGAGAAGTTAAACAGCATTATGAATTACGCCGTAAAGCGCAATAGCTGGATCAACGAAGATCCGTCGGTAGTTTTTCAGTTTCATCAGGCGGTGCGGTCGTTTGTGCGTGCGTGTTACCTCATCCATTTGGAAGGAAAGAAGTGGGTTGCAGATCTTCCGTTGGAAAATCCTTCTTCATTATTTCTCGTCCTGCTTTCGGAGAAAGAATACCATAATCCTCTGCTGGTCTTTAAAAAAGCTTTCAAAGAATACAGCGTCAAAGAGTTTGATTATTTTATGTCCGGGATTGTTTATTTCTCAATGGGAGCCTACGATAAGCTTCCGGAAACAAATCTCGTTAACCCATATATCCACCTGCTGAAAATGCTGGATGCTGCACATCTTATTCTTCAAAGCAGAGGGAGGTAGGAGTGGGGAGCGCGAGCTGAAAGAGGGAAGCTACTATGTTTGCAGGTATTGGTCACCAGCATACTATGATGTTTTTTAACTGAAAAACAGAAAACTTCTGAAGCAGAGCATAATACTGATGATATTCTTTGTATTTTTAGTACCGCAACAAAGGTGAAGGAAGCATCAAAACTGGCTTTGTAAAAATCATATGCTATTATTCCTGAAGTTGTCAATATTGTAAAAAAAACAAGAAAATGAACAGCAAAATAATACAATACATCAGTGTTTTTTCTTTTACCTTACTTCTGATTTCCTGTTCGGGAACTAAGCACGCTGTTGGAGTTGAAAAGATGAAAAAAGATTCACTCTATACAGAAATTCAGAAGATAGGTTTGGAAGCAGCCAGAAATAACAATGTTCCCGGGTTAGCCATAGCTGTGATTCAGAATGGAAAAATAGTGTGGACACAATGTATAGGATTTGCTGATAAAGAAAACCAGAAGCCGGTAACCACAGAAACTATTTTTAATGTGGGTTCTGTTTCCAAAATGGTATCTGCATGGGGATTCATGCAGCTCACAGAAAAAGGGCTTGTAAACCTGAATGATCCTGTAAATGACTATCTGACCCGCTGGAAACTGCCTGCTTCCCAATATGATATATCAAAAGTGACCTTAAGGCGTATTCTTAGCCATACGGCAGGCCTTTCGGTACATGGGTATGGAGGTTCTGAACAAGGAACAAAATTGTTGAGTCTGGAAGAATCCCTTTCCGGAAAGACCAAAAGAAATGGGGAAAGCGTGCGTTTGATCAGTGAGCCGGGAACAAAATGGGAGTACTCGGGTGGCGGCTATACACTGGCACAGCTTATGCTCGAAGAAAGAACGAAGGAGAAATTTGCAGATTATATGAAAAAGAATGTTTTCAACCCTTTAGGATTGAATCACACTACCTATGAATGGACGGAAGAAATGATGAAAAATTCTGCAACAGCTTATGATGCTTCGGGTAAGCCTATAAAGAACAGAATATTTACAGAACAGGCTGCCGCAGGACTGCAGACAACAGTGTTGGACCTGGCACATTTTGCAGAATTGTCATTAAACTATGAGCCCAACCAACTGCACAAAGTGTTGAAACCATCAACCGTACAATTGATGGAAAAATCTGTTTTGCCATTTTCCGATAAAGGAAAGAGTGGCCTTGGATATCGTTTTATGTATTATGAGGAGCTTGAAACAGTAGGACATACCGGAGAGAATGAAGGCTGGAGTGCTGGCTTGTTTATGCATTTGCCCACAAAGAGCAGTATTGTGATTCTCTGTAATGGGTCCAACGGAGATCGGGTTTGGTATCCTGTCTATCAGAGCTGGGCAAAAAGAATAAAAGCAAACTGAAGCAGAATAGTACAATGAAAAAATCCAGAAAAGTGTTTTCTGGATTTTTGTATGATGGCTTAGGAGGTTTATTTCAGGACTTTCTCGTAGATCTCATTCAGCAGGTTTTGTCTCATTTTAGAATTTCTTTGATTTAAAAGGATAATTATACCCCATTTTTTTGCTCTGTTGTAGCAGATGATGGAAGATTGGCCCATAGAATCACCGGACTTCAGGTAAATAGTATTCTGATCATCAGTACTAATGGTAAGGCCGAGTCCCATTTCTCTTTTTTCATCCTTATAGTAGAGCTTTTCAGTGAGCATTGCGGCTTCAGATACTGGATTTCCGTTGGTGAGAACTGCTTTCAGATACGTGAGCATATCCGAAGCATTTGATTTTACCAATCCTGCCGATGCGGTAATGTTCCACTTGAAAAATTCCTGAACACCGCCATTGGGATTATAACCTGCTGTGATATTCCTTACATTGAAATCCTTTGTCAAGGTGTTGGTCATCTGCAGAGGAGTGATTATTTTTTCACGAATTACTTCATCATAGCTTTTACCGTACGCCTTTTCCAGTATCTGTCCCAGCAGCGTATAACCAATCGTAGAATAGCGGTATTTGTTCACTGCAGTTGTTGACAATGGAAGTCAGGGTTTTTTCTGTAACATTGCTTACAGGCTGCTGCGGATTTAATTCTATTAATTTGGCAAAATCTATGTCTGGCAGGCCGGATTGATGAGAAGCCAGATCTGAAATTTTGATTTTGTTTTTGAGGTTTTTCTGTAGAATATAACCTTTAGGCAGATAATTGTCAATATAATCCTCTGGTTTTAGCTTGTTCTCAATAACGGCCTGGGCAATTAAATTGGACGTCAGAATTTTAGTAATAGAAGCAATTTCAAATATGGAATTCTTATTAATATCAACAGGACTTTCTTTGCTCAGTTTTCCATAAGCCGTATAATATTCTTCATCATTGCTGATAAACCCCACACTGATTGCTACGTCCGGATTTTTCTGATAATTGTCTTTGATAATTGATTCTATTTTTTGGGAAATGTTCTGTCCAAAAGTAAAAGTACTCATCAGTAATAGTACTGCTAAAAAGGTAAATGAGGTTTTCATTGTATCATTATTTTAATGATTAAAAATGATTTCGATACAAAGATGTGGAAGTGCTTACCTCTACGCGACCGAATAAAAGTATTCGGCCTCATTGGCCTGGAAAAATGCGTTCGGATAATGTAAGATGCAAGTATGAGTAATTACAAGGTGTTGTTTTGTAGTAGGTTACGATATTGTATAAGTGTGTTTCCTGTATGCTTTTTAAAAGCAGTATTGAATGAAGATTTTGAATTGAAAACTACTTTATATAGGATTTCCAGAATAGTTACTTTATTTTTTGTGGTGTCTTTTAAAATATTCATCGCATACTCGATACGATAGGTATTCACGAAATCGTAGAAATGCTGTCCTAACTGATGGTTGATAAGAACAGACAACTCACGAACGGGAATTTCAAGCGGATGCATATCCATAGAGCTTCATCAGTGACTTTGTAGCTCCCTTATAAATAATTTGTTTGGATTTTACCTTTGCGTTTTAGAAAGGTAGGGCTGGGAGCGGGAGGCAGGAAGATAGAAGTTATTTTAAGGTGTAGCAGTAGATAGTTGGTGTGAAACTTCTGATTTCAATGCTGTCATTCTGAATGAAACGAAGTGCAATGAAAAATCTCATAGAGTTTAAAGAGATTCTTCCTTCGTCAGAAATCGAAGATTCGGCGTAGCCAATGACAATTGCTCGTCAGAAATAGAAGATTCTGTAGTCAGTGACAAAGACTAGAGTTATTATTCTTTAAAAAAGGCAAACAGTTATTTTTATAACCATCATAACCTCCTTCTTCCAGCCTCTTGCTTCAAAACTAAAAAGAGGCTGAAAAAGCCTCTTTTTATCATTTCAAAATTTGTTGATCATAAAGAAGATGGTCATCTTCATCAAAACTTATGATCAGTACTTTATATTGTTTTGCACTATCATTATTAAAGAATTTAATTCTTGGTGGAACATAATCGCTGTCAAATAAATTCGGATTCCAGTAAAGAGTTTCTCTGGTGTCATTTTCAATTTTTTCCGGAGCGTCATCATCTATCATTTCAATAGGAAACTCTGAAGGCTTATCATATCCTTTGATGATGGCTGAGTTGTTCTTTGGTGCTTCCTTTTCATTACTTTTGGACTTCATATTTCCTTTCATGGTGTAGATGGCTACGGCATCACCTATTAATCCTGAGCCTTTAATAATTTTTACCATCGCAATATTATTAACAGGCATGTTTGAAATCATGGTAGGATCAGTAAGTACCTCATCTAAATACAGCTTAGCCTGCTGGCCCCGGATATAGGGTACATTTACACCTGAATTATTTCTTTGAAACGTTAATCCGGCAGCTTTTCCCTGCAGCCAGTCTAATATGTTGGTATATCCTGAAGCATGCTGGTCTTCATTCACGAAGTCGAAGACCGTAGAATTTACAGAACTGAACATTCCGGTGGAGAGCTGCTTATCTAATTCTTCTTTTGGGTCTTTCTTTTTTCCTACCAATGCTACTTCCTGAATCTGGATATCGTTACCCTCTGTTTTTTTATAATTTTTTTGAGTATTAATGGCTCTGGAAATTGCCGGAGGAAGGGTTTTGTTTTTAGCCGCTTTTACCAGTGTATATTTTGTGCCCGGGAAATTACCTTTAAATTCTGAAGGATTCACCAGTGGTTCTACGGTGACGAATAAGTTATCAGTACCTGATTCTTTATTTTCAGAATTGACGAATAATGAAACATTTACAGGTTCATCATTGTTGAGGTTATTTAAATAAACATATCCGTTTTGATCTGTTTTAAATTGATTAAAGGCCGGTTGATTTTTCCCTAATTGCAATACTAAATTTACATCAGAGTTGATGAGCAGAGCATTGTTTTTAATAGGTTTTACTCTGTAAGAAAGATATTGCTGAGATTGGGTTTTAATGACAGGGGCAGTTCCGCTGAGTACGGAATTCCAGTCGAATCTCTTCCAGTTTTCGGAAATAAGCAGTGCGTCCAAAGCTTCACTATTGGCATTTTTGGAAAAATATTGTGCCGGGCTGTCTATTTTTGAAGTAAAATCTCCCGTTAGCCAAAGTCCGCTAAGGATATTTTCTTCTTCCGGAGTGGAGGTGCCGTCATCTTCACTCACTACAACCGTATAATTTTTAAAATAAGACTCCGGAGAAAGATCAATGCTGTTGAAAGATCTTGGGGTTTGTTTTAAGCTCTGAGCTATGATTTCTGCTTTTTCAATCTTTAAATCACCAGGTTTTATAAAGCAAAGTCTTTGGGCCACAAGATTGTCCTGCTCATCAAAAATTGCCAATTGCAAAACACCGTTGGCTCCGTTGCTGATTTTTGTGGGAATAAGACTTGATGCCTCATTGGTTAAATGGTTGATATTTGCTCTGTAAGCAAGGTGGTTATTGATAAGTCCTACAATTTTATAACCCTGCAGCTGTTGTTTCAGATTAACGCCTTTTAAAGTATATTTAATCCCTTCCTTAGAACTGTGAACTTCTACATTCAGACCGCTGTCTGCAGCTTGTGGCAGATCTATTGTCTGGCTTTTCCCTGCATTATCCTGGATAACAGCCTGGTATTTTTTTCCGGATGCCGGAGTTATTGTAAAGGAAGCAACATTTTTATCAAAAGATTTAAATGTAGTGACGGGAGTTTTTGGATTTTGTACATCAATTATTTTTCCGGTCCAGTTTTCCGGTAAAGAACTGGCAGATAATCTTACTGCAAATTTGGTAGGCATCCCGTTAATGAAAGTTCCTCCTTCCGGAAACACTTTTGCAGACCAATCAGAACTTTTAGCAATCACTAATGATTCTGTGGAATTTGGGTTGTAAACCGGAAGTGTTTTAACAATCTGAAAATCTTCGTTAAAATTAGTCATGTAAGGCGTATAAGCTCTTACAAAATAAACCTGTTCAGGAAGGTCTTCTTTCAGCTGAAAATCTCCGCTGCCTTCCCCATTGGTAAGAAGTACCGTTTTCCAGTCTATTAATTTTTTATCAGAATTGTACAATTCTACAAACAGGGTAGTAGATAATGCAGAACGGTTATAGCCATCAAATACGAAACTTTTGAACCAGATTTTGTCACCAGCGGCATATTGGGATTTGTCGGTAAGTAAGTATACTTTCTCCTGCTCGTAATTATTCTCAAGATTGGTAATTGCTTTTTCTAATTTGGTTTGTGCCAGTACAGGCGTTACCATTGAGATAAGCAATACACAGAATATATTTTTCATAAAAATCTCAGCGCATTTTAATTCTATGCTAAAGTAATCATTTAAAGGATTCGGAAATTGATATTGACCCAATTTCAGGCGTATTTCTTTCAGATTTTGATGGATAGGTTTTTAACAGTAAAATCTGTAGAAGGATTTTTTCGGAAAAACGGTACTGATAAAGCGGTTTGATGATAACAACCCTTTTACAACTGTTCAGTATTTTATCAATAACATAAGATGTGGTAGGATAAAAACCGCAAATAAAACCTATCTTTAATTACATGAATTGGAGAAGCTTATAGAGGACGGGAAGTAATTCCGGTGTCGGCAAGATAGTTGTATTCAATGAAGAACCAAACCAAAATATAAACTATGAATATGCAGGTAAAACAGAATTATCGTCTTAAGAATGATTATTCCGATAACTTCGGCGCGGATGTCTTAAAAGGTCTGTCTGCTCATCCGAAAAAATTATCTTCAAAATATTTTTATGACAAAACAGGAGACCACCTCTTCCAGCAGATTATGGCCATGCCTGAATATTATCTTACCAATTGTGAGCTGGACATATTTCAAAATAAAACAGAAGAACTAGCAAAAGCGATTTCCAATATCAATGAATCTTTTGATCTGATAGAATTGGGAGCAGGCGATGCGATGAAATCATCTTACCTTCTCAAAAATTTAGTAGAAAAAGGAACAGATTTCACCTATATGCCTATTGATATTTCGGGAAATATTCTTTCTGTTTTGCAGGAAAACCTGAAGAAAAAACTTCCTGAACTGGAAATCTTACCCCTGGAAGGAGAGTATTTCGATATGCTTGATAAAGCCACCGGTATTTCGAAAAGGAAAAAAGTGGTCCTTTTCTTAGGCGGGAATATCGGAAACATGGAAAGTGAGGAAGCCAGACATTTCTGCAATGAAGTGAAAAGAAAACTGAATGCCGGAGATTTGTTTCTCGTAGGTTTTGACCTCAAGAAAAATCCAAACACCATTCTTGCCGCTTATAACGATTCTGCGGGAATTACCGCTTCGTTCAATCTTAATCTTCTTACCAGAATCAACCGGGAACTGAAAGCTGATTTCAAGGTGGAAAATTTTCAACACTATCAAAACTATGACCCCATTTCAGGAGCCTGCAGAAGTTTTTTGGTGAGCCTTTATGATCAGGAAGTACATGTGGGAAATCATTTGTTTCATTTTAAAAAAGATGAGCTGATTGATATGGAGGTTTCTCAGAAATTTTCGGAACAGGATATCAAAAAACTGGCTGGAGACTCAGGGTTTCATATTCTTGTTGAAATTAGAGATACTAAAAACTGGTTTGTAGATTCTATCTGGATGGTATAATTTAAAATGATTTTTTATGAAAAAAGATGCATTACTTGTACAGGCAAATCCTCATAAAAACTGGATAAAAAAATATTCCGAAATCCGGAATCATTCCGTTGAGATCTGCAGTCCTTTGGAAATTGAAGATTACGTAGTTCAGCCTATCGTAGATGTGAGTCCTCCGAAATGGCATTTAGGCCACACAACCTGGTTTTTTGAAACCTTTATTTTACAGCCCAATTTTCCGGGATATGAGGTTTTTGATCCTCAGTATAATTTTGTGTTCAACAGTTATTACGAAACCATCGGTGCCCGTGTGATCCGTACCGACAGGGGAAATCTGAGCCGTCCTTCTGTTTCAGATGTTTTTAAATACCGTGAATATGTAGATCAGAAGATGGATGAATTTCTTCAGAACGGATATCTTACAGAATCGCTGGAATCTTTACTGGAATTGGGCTTAAACCACGAACAGCAGCACCAGGAACTGTTACTGACAGACATCAAATATATTTTAGGTCACAATCCTTTATTTCCTGCTTACAAAAAGGAAAATACTTCAAAAAAAGAAACTGCTGGAAATTTTGAAATGATAAGTTTTCCAGAAGGAATTTATGAAATTGGGTTTAAGGGTGAAGGTTTTTGTTTTGATAATGAGCTCGGAAGACACAAAGTATATCTGAATGATTTTAAGATTTGCAGCCAATTAGTGACTAATAAAGAATATTTAGAATTTATTGAAGCTGGCGGTTACGAAGATTTCAGACACTGGCATGCCGAAGGCTGGGATTGGGTAAAACAGAATAATGCAAAATCTCCTTTATACTGGCATTATATTGATGGAAAATGGATGAATTATACGTTAAACGGCCTACAGGAAATTGACTTAGAGGAAGCTGTCTGCCATATCAGTTTTTTCGAAGCTTCTGCTTTCGCTTCATGGAAAGGAAAACGCTTGCCAACTGAAGCTGAATGGGAAGTGGCATCAGCGCATTTGGAATGGGGAAAACGGTGGGAGTGGACCAATTCTGCTTATCTTCCGTATCCGGGATATAAAAAAGAAGCAGGAGCTGTAGGAGAATATAACGGGAAATTTATGGTGAATCAAATGGTGCTTCGTGGTGCTTCAGCAGCAACTCCGCACGGGCACAGCAGAAATACCTATCGGAACTTTTTCCAGACTCATTTACAGTGGCAGTTTACCGGAATCAGACTTACACAATAATTTTACCTATGATTACAGTTGAATCGGTTTCAAAAAGTTTTAACGGAAAAAAAGCAGTGGATGCTATTTCTTTTCAGGCCAATGACAAGGAAATTTTGGTGCTTTTAGGAACAAGCGGCTGCGGAAAAACAACCATGCTGAAAATGATAAACCGCCTCATTGAAGTAGATTCCGGGACTATTCTGATTGACGGTAAAAATATTCAGTCCCAAAAAGTGGAAGAGGTACGGATGGGAATTGGCTTTGTCATGCAGCATTCCGGGTTATTTCCCCATTATACTATACAACAGAATATAGCAGTCATTCCCGATTTACTGAAATGGGACAAAAAAAAGACGGATGGTAAAATCCGTGAATTATTGCATAAGCTTCATCTTTCAGAAGAGATCCTTACACGTTTTCCTAACGAATTAAGCGGCGGCCAGCAACAAAGAGTGGGAATTGCCCGTGCTTTGATTGCGGATTCACCTGTTTTGTTGATGGATGAACCGTTTGGAGCATTGGATAATATTACCAAAAGCGATATTCATACAGAATTCAAATCACTGGAAGAGCTTAAAAATAAAACAATTATTCTGGTTACTCACGATGTTCAGGAGGCATTCGATTTAGGTCATAAAATTTGTCTGATGGATAAAGGAAAAATTATTCAGACTGGAACTCCAAAAGAAATGCTGTACCAGCCCCAAAATGATTTTGTTAAAAACTTCTTTGCCAAAAACCGGCTTTTACTGGAATACAAAGTGGCTACATTGAAGGATATGACTTCTTTGATTGATGGTCATCGTTTCTATGAAGAGCTTCAGTTTTCAGACAATATAGGTTTATGGGATGCATTACAGCAGTTGAGTGCAGATACTTCGCTTTCCGGAGATTATGAAAATCTGATTAAAGCTTTTAATGAATACCGAAAATTCCAGACTGTATGAGTGAACAAAGTTTTTGGCAGTTTGTCACAGAGCAGCATGAAAAACTGCTTACTCAGATTGTACAGCACCTGGGACTCACTTTTTTGTCTCTGTTTCTGGCCATTATTATTGGTGTGCCTTTAGGAATCTTAATTGCTAGAAAAAGAAAATTATCAGGTTCTGTTTTGGGAATTGCAGGAATTTTACAGACTATTCCGAGCATTGCTTTGCTGGGATTTATGATCCCTGCTTTCGGGATCGGAGCAACTCCGGCTATTGTTGCTCTGCTGATCTACGCACTTTTACCCATTATCAGAAATACGTATACCGGAATCATGGAAGTAGATCCGGCGGTCACTGAAGCCGCAAAAGCAATGGGGATGAATAGAAAACAATTGCTTTTCAAAGTTCAGCTTCCTTTGGCAATGCCTGTCATTATTGCGGGCATCAGAACTGCGGCAGTCATCAATGTTGGGGTGGCAACTTTAGCTTCATTTGTGGCGGCGGGAGGTTTGGGTGAATTTATTTTTGGCGGAATTTCCCTCAATAATACCAATATGATTCTGGCCGGAGCAATTCCTGCAGCGTTACTGGCTGTTCTTTTAGATCAGACCATTGCGGTTTTGCAGAAATTAAGCTATCAGTCCGTAAAGAAATTAAAATATATTGTTCCTGTAGTATTGGTGATTATCGGTATCATTTATCTTTTGACTTCAGTGTCGGATCATAAGCTTAAAGCAGGCTTTACGCCTGAGTTTATGGGACGGCAGGATGGGGATCTGGGACTTCGTTCGGTGTATGGGTTTGATGCACATCCGCTGGTTGTAAGTGATGCCATTATGTACAAAGCAGCCTACGAAAAAGAACTGGACCTCATCAGCGGATATTCCACAGATGGCAGAATCAAAGCTTTTGATTTGTATGTTCTGGAGGATGACAAGAAGATTTTCCCGCCTTATTTTGCTGCTCCGGTAATCAAAACAAAAACTCTGAAAAAGTTTCCTGAACTGGAAAAAACATTGAATCTTTTAGCTGGGAAATTCAATGATTCAATCATGACAGATCTGAATTATAAAGCGGATTATCTCAAACAGACTCCTGAGAAAATCGCCAAAGATTTTTTATTAAAAACACATTTGTATAAAAATCCACGCAAAGGAAATTCCCAAACCATAAAAATCGGTTCAAAAATTTTTGGTGAGCAATATATTCTTACCGAAATTTACAAAATGCTCATTGAAGGCTACACAGATTATAAAGTGGAAACGAAAACAGGGCTTGGCGGAACGAAAATCTGTTTTGATGCTCTGGTGAATGATGCCATTGATTTTTATCCCGAATATACAGGAACCGGACTTTTGGTTTTGCTGAAACCTTCGGCAAAAACGATAGAAGAAGTTTCTAAAAGCCCGGAAAAAACGTTCGGCTATGTCAATCTGGAATTCCAGAAACAGTACGGGATTGAATGGCTGCAACCACTGGGTTTTAATAATGCTTATGCTTTGATGATGCGGAAAAAACAGGCTGATGAACTTAAAATTAAAAATATTTCAGACCTGAAAAATTATCTGGATTCAAAATAATGACCCTAAACATGAAATACAATTTCGACGAAATTATAGAAAGAAGAGGAACCGATTCTGTAAAATGGGATTGGGCAAGAGAAGATATTTTACCGATGTGGGTTGCTGATATGGACTTTAAAACCGCTCCGGAAGTGATTGAGGCTATCGCTGAGAAGGTTTCTCATGGTATTTTCGGATATGGTACAATTCCTAAAGACTTTCATCAGTCGGTGATTGATTGGTGGGAAACAAATCATCATTTTACCATAGAAAAAGACTGGCTTTTACCTGCAACGGGGATCCTTCCATCGCTTTCGGCCATCGTTCGTACGTTTGTGAAGCCTGATGAAAATATTATTTTGCAGACTCCTGTTTACAATCACTTTTTCACCATTTTAGAAAATTATGGATGTCATATAGTCTGCAATGATTTGAAATATGAAGGAGGAGATTACACCATTGATTTTGATGATCTGGAAAAAAAAGCTTCTGATCCGAAAACTAAACTTTTGTTGTTCTGCAATCCACATAATCCGGTGGGAAAAGTCTGGACAAGAGAAGATTTGGAAAAAATAGCGGAGATTTGTTCACGGAATAATGTGATGGTGGTTTCTGATGAAATTCATTCTGATTTGATTTTTAATAATCTGCGGCATATTCCGTTTGTTTCGGTAGCTCAGAATGATGAGCTGCAATCGGTGACTTGCGGTTCACCATGTAAGACTTTTAATTTTTCAGGTTTACCAATATCGTACCTGATTTCCCGGGACAAAAATATATTGGAACAGACCCGTAAGACTTTAGAGCTTCAGGAAAACAGCTATCCAAACCCAATTGCAATAGAAGCCTTGATTTCAGCCTATACAAAAGGAAATGAATGGATGGGTGAGCTTAAAGACTATCTATATCAGAATTTTATATTTCTTAGAGATTTTTGCGGTGAACATCTGCCTGCCATCAAAGTAATTCCTTTGGAAGCAACCTATCTGGTTTGGCTGGATTGCCGCTCATTTGGTAAAACTTCTGATGAATTGTCAAAAATTCTTCTGATGGAGGGTAAAGTCTGGCTTAATTCCGGAACAATGTACGGGAAAAATGGAGAAGGTTTCCTGAGAATCAATATCGGTTGTCCAAGGCAGCTCCTGACGGAAGGTCTGGAACGGTTAAAAAAAGCTTTGATGGTATAAAGCGGTAAACCAGGAAAAATGGTAACCGGAATTAATGAGATAAAAAGTAAGCGCCAATTTTCACAAATTGGCGCTTACTTTATTTAGACAACCTGACTATTGGTTTAATTGTGTTTACAAGTTGTTAGAACATGATGGTTTTGAGTGGCAGTGCATTATGAAGTGTTGAAAAATATCTACAGTAAGTGTGAATTAAATGAGAATGTACTGTAAATTAAAAATTTAGACAGAAAAAAATATTCAATATTGAGTGAAAAAAGTGTGTTGAAAGAATATTTTTGTTATTTTTATAAAATAAACTAATACATGTAAATAAATGAAAATTATTCATACATAAATATTTATTTAAGTATAATATCTTAAAAAAAATCCTTTTTTATTTTGATGATACAATAAATCTTGTCCGATACAAGGTTGTCTTTCTGTGTGCTAAAGACACTGCTTTATTGAAAATAGATACGGAGAAAATAAACTTTAACCATACACTTAAAACCAAATCATTCTTATGGAAAAACAACACAATCACACGTATGGCTGCACCCATTGCTCTTGCCACAATCCTGTTTTAGATGTTCTTAAAGAAGAACTTTTCAGTGCAGAAAATCTGACGAAAATTAATCCCGGTTCCGGAAAAGCGACCCACGAAAAGCCTCAAACACTGATGGTAAGTGGAGGTACTATTCTGCCTATGATCGGTGGATCAACGGATACCATTGAAGCCATTGGATTTGCTGATGGAAAAGTTGTTGTCACCGGTACAGCAGATCAGGTAGAAACCTATATGAATGACAAACATTCAGGATTTCAAAGAAAAGAATTGACAGGCACTCAAACTTTACTTCCCGGACTGATAGAACCCCATGTTCATATGATTCCCACGGCAATGATGACCGGCTGGCTGGATCTGAGTCCTTTTGACGGACAGAATTTAAAAGCAATATACGATTTGACTTCTGTTGGGGCCATTATCAACGGGCACATTCCAAAAATTCCCGGAGCGGTTATTTTAGGAAGAGGATTGGATCCATCATTAATGCCATTTAAGGAAAAAAATGGTAAAAAAGAATTAATAACGATTGATAATGTCATCCTTGATACGATTAATCATGATACTCCTATGATGCTGTTAAGCGCCTCAATGCATACCCTTTATCTGAATACGAAGGCATTAGAGTATGTATTTGATCACAATCCGGATATAAAAAGTGAGTATAAAACTGTTGACAAATATATTAGTGAAACGAAAGGCCAGCTGCAGGAAGGGTTGCAGATGACTCCGGCATTGAAGACCATAAAACTTCAGATCATTGCGATGAGCATAGAGATCAACCGTTATCTTACCGAGCTTTTTCACACGGCCAATTCAAGAGGAGTTACTTTTATGTATGATGCCGGGCTTAATAAGGGCTCGGTAACACTTTTAACCAAATATTTTGAGACGCATCCTGAGGTGGTAAGAACGGGTGGGGCACATCTTTGTTCCAATCAGGAGGATGTAGATAAACTGGAACCTTATAAAGAGCCGGAACACTATAAACCTGTGTATTACGGACATATTAAAGTGGTTTCAGATGGCTCAAACCAGGGATTAACCGGATATCAGAGTGCTCCATACCTGTGTGATCCTGCCAATAATACAGGGGTATTTAATTTCCCGCAGACTGGTATTCCTGCCCATGCAATTCCGCCAAGCTATAATACATTGATCAATTCTGTGGTAGCGGTAAAAGGCTGGCCATTAATGGTTCATGCCAATGGTGATCAGGCAGTAACATTTGCCATTAATGCATATCAGCGTACTCTGGCTCAATATAAAGGGCCTGAACTTCGTAACCGTATAGAACATTGTTCACTTCTTACTGCAGATCAGATTACCAATATGCTCCAAATGGGAGTTTCACCAAGTTTCCTAATCGGACACGTAGGGTACTGGGGATATGCTTTTAAGGAAGTAATATTCGGTGCAAAGGCGCAAATGCTCGATCTTTGCGGTTCAACGCTTGCTGCCGGAATGAGAATTACCCTTCACAGTGATAATGAGGTGAGTCCGTTAGGTCCTTTGAGAATGATGGAACAATCAATTACCAGAATCATGGAAAAGAATCCAAAGGATATTGAAGTTTTAAATGGTGCGGAACGTCTTACTCCTGAACAGGCTTTGATTGCGGTTACTTATGATGCTGCATGGCAATGTTATGCAGACAAATGGGTGGGATCGTTAGATAATGGGTATTTTGCTGATTTTGTTATATTGGAACAGAACCCGCTTTCACTAAATACCCCTTCATTACAATATATGAAAATGCGGGATATTCCGGTATTGGAAACCTGGGTAGGCGGTATATGTGTATATACCTATGATCAGAACAGAAAGACAGAGACCGAAAAAGACATGATTTTTTCAGGCAAATAATAATAAGTTCTGAAGAAATTAAATAGTTGCTAATTAAATATCAATCAGAGCAGAAATCATCTGCTCTGATTTTATTTTGGTTAATGATAAATGCCTTCTAAAAATAGCATATACCTTCCGGGTTGAAATTCTCCATATGAAAACAGATAGATCATCTCATTCTTTTTCAGATAATGAATTTCTAATCCCTCTTCGGATACGTATTTTTCAATGAAACTGTTTCTTATATTAAATCCATTTTCTCTGACGATGGTATCGAAACTTTCACCATCTATTTCTTTTTTTAAATCTCTTAACGGACTGTTGTAAAAATCAATCCATTTGATTTTCTGATTTTCAATTTCAAAAATTTCTTTTAGACATTCTTGTTCATCGCCATCAAATAATTTTTGTCTGGTTATTTTGTTTTTTCTGATCATGCTGAATTACTTTATCAGTGTAGAATCATCTTTGTTTAATAACTCTTCAAAATTGATTGTCTTTTAATCAATTTTGAAAGATGCCATATCTGATTTTGCCCCAAGATATTCTATTTGAAAATAATAGGTTTCATCTTGTTTGACATTAAAATTGGCTCCTTTGAAATCGAGAAACAGGTCATTCTCTATTTCTTCAAGTTTCGCTTTTAAAATAAGCTGAGCTGATTCTCCTGTTTCAATTGAAGTTAGATGGGTGGCATCATCTATAGGGATCATATAGCTTACTCCTTTATGTAATCGATCCTTGTTTTTATCATATAAATGAACTGTTTCTCTTACAAGCCCGCCGGTGTTATTAGAAAGGTTTAACTTTAATGTCTCTTCAGATATATTGGAAATATTTACATAGAACAAGAAAGATTCTCCATCTTTTTCTATCTCCGCATGTATTGTAATTTTAGTCATATTAATTTTTAATCTAAGTTACTTAAAGATACTTTTATATCTAACCTAAGAAAAGCAATTAAAGATAAAAACCACAACTTCTTGTGTTGTGGTTTTATATTATATGTGAGATAATGTTTTATTTAAGTTGATGTGATATTATTATCTCCATGAATTCATTTTATAATTTGAAAAGTTAATTTTCATATCTTCTATTCTATCTTCAAGGGCTTTGATGCCTGTATGTAAATACATTTCTTTTTCAGATTCATTCAAGACATAAATGATATCAAATCCAGGGCTGGGATTGGGAACAGGAACAGATAATTCAATATTGTTGTCTTCTTCAAAAATATAATATTCCCAATCTTTCTTTTCTAATAGTTTTTTTTTATTCATAGTTTTAATCAATTTTTGGTAGAGATTTAGGTGATATTGCTTCGACCGGAACACTTATTTTTTCCCAGGTGCCAGAATCCATATTATCAATAATTAGTGTCTGTTTTTTACCTCCTGTAGTTTTATAAAAATCGCCAGGATTTAGTTTGGCTGATTGTTTAGTCTGCGCAATTATTGATTCAAATCCTGAAATATTGTCTTTTTTTGCTACAAGTTTAAAAACATCATATTCACTTGTTGTACTGGATAGAGGAAGTCCCAAAACCTGCTCAAGTCTTTCTGGATGTAGTTTAACGAAATCCAATTCTGACTTTGTTAAATAATATGGTGAAGGCCCGTCTATATTTCCTCCTTTTGGAACAATTTTAAATAACTCATCTCCTTTATTAAAAGTGACTTTGAAAGGGATAGAACTTCCTGATTCTATCAATCCAGGTAAAAATCTATTGGCAGCATCCATTGAATCATATTTAGAAGCCATTTCATCAAATAAATTAGGGTGATCTGATTTAAATTTGTTAAAATCTACTCCTTCAGTAACAAAGTCAGTTTTACTCCAATCATTTTCAGGGAAATACTTTTCTTTAAGTTCTTTCCAAAACGCATCTCTTTCTGCTAAGATATTTTTTACTGAGCTTTTAGATTTTGCTTTAAAAATAGTGAATTTTGGTGATTTTCCACCTGTTAAATTTTCAGGTGTATCAATAAATTCACTATGCTGCTCCGGGTTGTAAGTTTTTTTTGATGTTTGTCTTTTTACCTTTGGCAGTTTCTCTAATTCTCCTCCTTTTAAATTTTTACTGCTTAACACTAGCAATCCTGCAGTTAATGTCAACTGTCCTAAAATTTTAACGATAGCATCTATTTTTTCTGCTGTAGTCAGATTTTTATTATCATGAATATCTTGTATGCTCTCTAAACCTTCAGAGGTAATCATTACTGCCGCAGTACCATTAAGGGCAAAGTCAGTTAGAATGATATAACGTATCCCTGTTGATGATATTTTTATAACAGAAGATACCTTAGCGATACTTGATAATGAGCCTGCCATTCCTAAAAAGCTGGAGGCTATCATAATAACATCCAAAGCCAGCGTTTCGCTGGTAAGTGTTCCTTTTTCTACTTTATCAATAATGCTGGCCGTTCCGGAAGTGGCACCTGCGGCACCTGCCGCTATAAATAAGTAAGGAGCAATAGGCGCTGCTGGTGTAAATGAAGCTACCAATCCTGCTACTGCCAATCCTAAAGAAGCCCAGCCCGCTCCGGTAGAAAGTGATTCCATGAACGATGCTCCGTTAGTAGTAAAATTCCCTTTTAGAGTAGGATAGCCTAATGTATTGGATGGAATTTCATACGCCAGTATACCATCCGGATACGTGTTTTTACTGTCAAATTCTTCAAATAAATCTTTTAAATTATTTCCTGCATAAGTACGTTGATGTTGTACACCTGGGGTAAGGTCTGTTAGTACATAATTGGTCGGATTTTTTTTGCTTTTTCCTATAAATAAATTGAGCGACAGTGTTTCTGTAGTTTTTTCATTAATCGCTACGGCATTAATCGCCAATGCTGTTTTGGGAGAAATAGTATTAAAGCTTTTATCAATCTCTTTCTTATATTCTCTTATATTTTTTAGCGCCTGATAGTCATCACTTGGTAAGACAACTTGTCGGTAAGAAGCTTCCTGCCCTGTTGGATTGTTGTTTTTGTCTAATACCAGACAATGAATGGTATAAACACCTGCAAGTGAACCTAAAAAAGCAGCTTTTGCCTGCGAAGAATTCATATTCCATCCGTCTTTGCCAAAATATTCTCCTCTTTTATAACCATGTACAGTGGCATTTTTAGCATATTCTACTCCAAGTAATGCGCTGGCCCCATCAAACATTTCTTTTGGGGTATTGATTTCTGCAAACCAAAAATAATGATGATCTTTAGAGATAGGCTTTCCTTTAATTGAATAGTAAGACTGCGGAATATGGTTAATATCTGCAGTACCCACTCTTGCTGGATTTTCACTAAATGATGCAGATTCAATATAGAAATCCGGATTGCTTTTCTGCTCTTTGGATGCTCCTTTTGAAAGGTTGAATTCAATAAAGGCTACCTGTTGTCTGAAATCTGAATAATTTTGAATTTTATTCTGTTTTAAGTCACTAGCCGCCGCCTCTTCAAGGGTCTTAACTTGATATTCTTTGGTTAAAGCCCTAAATTCCTTTGTTATGGAATTTTCTATGATGAATACAAATGTATAATTCCCTGATTTATGGGTGTTAATAGAAAATTGGCTGATTGCAGTTCCTTCCTGTCCGAATGTTTTAGTATCCTTTCTAAAAGGGTATTCAAACAAGTTGTATACTCTGCCATCATTCTGGATCAATACTTTTCGGACAACTTCCGGCATTTTAGGGTTGCTTCCTTTGGCACTAATAACAGGTGTTTCATATTGATAGATACAATCAAACTCTATAGGTTGTCCTTCTATGGCATACTTTGTCTTAGGCTTGATCCATGATCCTTTACCTGTGACAACAACTTCCTGTAACAGCTCACCTTCGGGGTGTGCCGGCTCTGGCTCCAGTGCTGGTTGTGGCTCTTCATAGTTTGCATATAATAACCGTATAGCTTTAAATAAATCTTTGTTGTCTAATTCTTCATATAAATCCTGTACTAATCCTACTTTTCTTTTAAGTTTGTATGTTGCATCATAGTATTGAATAAGCTCGTATCGGTCTTCATAGGACAGCTTTTCCAAAGCTTTAAAAACTTTATCTTCATCAGTTCCTCCAAAGATCCCTAATGTTCTGTGTTCAAAGGCTTCGTATAGCATTCTCGCACGTTCAGAAACAGAAAGTCCAACTTCTTTCTTACTGTTTAAGAATTGCAATGCTTCATTCATTTTCAGCAAGGTTTCTTTATTAAAAGTACCGGAAGTATTAATATTGTTTTTACGTTGAAAATTGATGATTCCAGTCTTCGTTTCATTCCAGAAAAGATTCTTATTTTCAGATGTTTTATGTCCTAATTTATTAAGTGCGTTATTAAGTGTTGAAATATGCTGCCCTTTATCAAACAATTGGATGACCGATCCCTTTTTTTCTACTTTACTGAATGCTCTGTTTTTAAAAGGATCGTATGTTATTTGGGTAACTTCTGTTTTTGCGAGAGATATTTTGCTGTCCTGATCGGTGATCTGCTCAGACTTTTCTTTATCCTCTTTATTATTGGTTTTTTGCTTATCGGACCTGCCGGCCCTGGGCGCAAATGTTTTTTTGTGTCTGCTCATGGTATTGGTTATTAGATGAGTGTTTATTATGCTGTGCTAAGGGTTTTGTACAAATGGGCTGAGACGGGATTGATTTTTTCCGAAAGCTTTTTCGTTTTCTATCATTAAATAAGTACTGATTAGAGAATAAGTAATAATGGTTTCATTACGGTCATGTAATGCCATAGCAACATTTTTCATAATGTTTCGGATATTAGCACCTGTATAAGTATACTCTTTGGTTAAATGTTTTAAAAGGTCTTCACTTTCAAAAGTTATATTTTTAGGCAAATAATGCTCCCAAAGGGCTTTTCTGGTAATTTCTGTCGGTCGTATTACATTGATAGAAACATCGATACGGCGTTTGAAAGCATCATCCATATTGTTTTCAAAATTGGAAGCCAGAATTGTTAATCCGTCAAATTTTTCTATTCGCTGCAATAAATACGAAACTTCCTGGTTGGCGTAACGGTCATGAGCATCTTTTACATCAGAACGTTTCCCAAACAAAGCGTCGGCTTCATCAAAAAACAGCATACAGTTTTTACCCTGCAGCCTGTTGAAATAATACTTCAAGATTTTTCTCAGTTTCACCAATGTATTTGCTCACTACCTGTGAGAGATCTACATGATACATATCAATACCAAATGTAGTAGCAAGAATACCGGCCAGCATCGTTTTTCCCGTTCCCGGTGCACCGTAGAATAAAGTAATAAAGCCTGGTTTAAAGCTATGCTCATTGGTTTTGAAAAAGCCGTTTTCCAATGCTTTTATATAGTGGCCGATGGGTTTTATCTGATCTCTCACATTATCTTCCAGAATAATATCTTCCATGGTGAGATCAGATTTGTAAAGCCTGCCGGGAAAGTAAGAACCATGGTCCAGCTGTGGTTTCTGACCTGATAAAAAATAATTGAGATAAGCGGTATCCAGTTCAATCTTTCCATGAATAAATTCTGCTGAAGAACGATTGTAAATAATATCATTTTTCAACAACACACTGCCATTGATGAGTTGTGCACCATACTGCGACCACAGTGATAAATCCTTACCTGCCAGCAAAAAAAGTGCGGTTTGAAAAGTGGGCTTAAAGCTGCGGCTGATTTTATCATACTCACCACCTGCTTCAATAGCAAATGCATTACTGCTTTCTTCTATCTGCACAAATGTTTTCAGAACGGACGGATAATGAGCTGAAGCAATGCCCAGCGCTAAGATTATTCTGTCCACAACGGTAAGCTGATGGGTGTTTACCGTAACCGAATAAGGAGATTTATCGTCTGATTTTGGAGGTTCAGGTATTTCATAACCAACATTCAATTCTGTCTCATCTTCCAGAAACAACTCTTTGCATCGCTTTTCAATAAGGAATTGCAGCCATTTCATTTCTTCATTTAAAGAGTTATGATTTACAGTATTGGCTTGGAATAGGGGATTGATTGTTTCCGTTTTTTCATTAATTTTTGTTTTTATTAATGACGGGTCTTCATGGTTAATAGGAGATTTCATAATCTTATTTTGAATTAATAGTGTTGCAGTGAGGTATTGCTGATGTAAAATCAGCAACTTTAGAGCATTTGGAAAGTTTCAGAGTATTTAGAAAATGTAACCTGTTACCAGTTTACAAATATGAATTTTTTCTGCCAGGGGAGTTTTACGAGACCAATTCCCCAGGAAAGCTTTTCAAGAAGAATATCCTGTGTTTTTCGTTCTACGGTAAGGGTGTAATCAGAGTCGGTAATGGTTAATTTCCCCGGTCGCTGGAAAAACTCATTTTGTAATAGTGCAGCAGATGATTTTTTCATAGGAGCCCAGTTGTGCTGTACACTTTCTATTACATTTTTGGCCTGTGTTTTATGCTTACGTGAAAGTTTAATATGCCTGTTAATTGTTTGGTGCATCGGAATATTACACAGAAATTTTTCAAAAATCATGTCGTATTCCGGAGCATTTGTTTTTCCGGCAGCGATATAATGCAATAGATGGGCACACAATTCCGGATCAGTGAGTTGCTGGGTTTTTGGATCAATGAGCTCACAATGTTCAAACAGGGTTTTGATGAATGGGTGGATCAAAATAAGCCCTGCATTTTGAATGTATTGTCCCTCGTTCTGGTTTACCTCTGCCGGAGTTTCTGTATCTTTTTCCTGAATAGTTTCTATTAAAGCTGTTACATTCTCAGGTAGCTCTGCAGCATTCGTTTTGATGCTTTCAGAAATTTCATTTTCTGTAATAAAAGGGAATATCTTAACTACTTTTTTCCTGTTCTGATGATTGCTTTTTGTTTGTGATAAGCCAATCTGTTCTATTGTTGAAATTTCCTGTAAAAGATACTCCCGTGGATGGGTATTGGATGTATTCAAATACTCCGATATTACATTGAAGATCAAACGCCATATTGCAATTCTATCCGTATGATTCAGTTTTGATATATAATGTATTGTACCGGTGTCCAGGTTAATATTTAATTCCTTATTTTTCAGAATTGCCAAACATAATTGTGCAATTTGTTCATTGGAAAGCTGATTGATAATCCGATTTTTAACATTTTCTTTTGACAAAACAGGTAGAATGCTCCTTTGAAAATTATCGGCCGAAATAAGCCGGTCAAAAGCCGTTGATTCCAAAATAGCCATATTATTGCTCTCTGAATTCCACCAGGGCATAGCTCCTTTTTCTAAAAAATAGATAAAAGCCCTGAGCATCTTTTCCTGATTGTCTATCAGGTATACCTTAGTGTCCCTTTCTGTTTCCTGATGGGAAGTTTCAATGGGACTGGTAATTTCTGACAGTTCTTCTTTAAAAAGTTCAGCTATCTGATCTTTTAACTCTGTATTTAATGCGCTGCTTTTTACATCCACATTTAATTCTAAACGGGGAATCTGCAGGGTCTGACCAGCTAATTTATATTCTAAAGCTTTGATATGCTTTTCTATTTCCGGAAAAACATCAATAGACAAAAAGCTGTTAATATCATCTTTTATATGCAATGCTTTTTCTTTATTGTTGACGGTAATTTCAAGAAAAACTTTCTGAATGATATGATTTTGCTTCACATTAATAGGTTTACATTATAAAATATCGGGAGTCGTCAAATGGTTTTACTTTTGGTTGAACTCTCCACCCCAAAAACCTGCAGGACAAAGACTGAATCTTGATCTCTGTTTAGCACTCAATCTGCATCCACAGCCTCTGATAAACCCATCTTTTGGACCATCTACCACTTCCAGTGTCTCTGGATTGAGCCATTTCATTGCGTTGCAATTGTTGCCGTTTTTTAAAGGACATGCATTACAAATTTCTTCCCTTAAAGAGAAAATAGCTTCTTCATTTTGATTTGCTGCCCCCAGTTTTGAGCGTAGTTCGTTAAAGTGGCCTTCAATGATTTCATTGCGCTTGCTGAAAAGATTTTTAATATTCATATGATTAAAGTTTTTAAAATTATTGGGTCAAAATTAGAAAGAAGAAAAGCCATTTTGCGAATTATAAGACCGCTCTATTCTGTCTTTGCAGTAAAACACAAAAATCATTTCGTGGTGATGCGGGTTTACAATTTTTAGAACTTGTTGGGTAAAAAATGTGGTACTCCTAATCAGGAATGCATGTGTTTTTTGTAGAATTAATACTTCTTGTAATCAAAATTCAGAAATGCAGGACCACTAAAAATGACCATTTAGTTAATGGATAATCTTATGTTGAAAAATGATGCTTTTTAAAAGCAGAATGAGCCTCAATCACCAGGCTGAAAATTTAGTGTAATTAGCCGGAGAAAATCTCTGGTCTTAGATTTAATTTTTTAATATTGATTTTAATGTGTTTGTTTTCAGTGTTTTAATAGTGTTTTTTTTGGTTTTTTTTAAAAAGTGTTAAAATCCTATTTACTGCAAAGACTGTATTGAGGCCGTAAAATATTTGTCTTTTGAGGGGGGGTGATTGTATGTTTGCACCATAATAATTAAGAACAGAAATTATGATTAATAAAGTATTAACAGTTTTAAAAAATCAGCTAAATGCTCCGGATGGTTTATGGGATCCTAACGTTCCTAACGAAATTGAAATCGCTGTTGTTGATGACATTGCAAAACATGATGACAATACTGAGGGACTTAATAACAAAGTAGTAATCAGTCTGCTCAACATTGAGGAAGAATCAACATTGAAAAACAGGTCAAGGTATCAGCAGGTTGTTGTTGAGAACAATCCAATCCGATACGATAAAGAAAGTACACCAGCTTACTTAAACCTATATGTAATGATTGCTGCCAACAGAAGTACCTATAGCAAATCATTACTAAGTATTTCAAAAGTGATTGAGGTATTTCAGGCAAAAAATGTTCTGGAGTATGTGGATCTTGAGCCCGAAAACAACTTCAGTTTCAGAATTGAACTGCATTCAATTCCCTTTGAACAGCTAAGTTACGTCTGGGGACTATTAGGCGGAAAAATAATGCCATCTGCCTTATATAAAATAAGTGTGATAAAAATTGCGGCTAAGGATGTAATCCCTGTTAAATTAATTAATGACGTTAATATCCAAAGTATTAAAATTGATTAATCATAAAAGCAAAAACTAAAACTAATAACCCTTTAAATTTTTAAACATGTTAAATTCAGCAACACCAGGTGTTTCTGTTGAAGAAATTACAAAACTTCCATACTCAGTTGCCTATATAGAAACAGCTATGCCAGCGTTTATTGGGTATACCGACCTACTCCCTGCCGGGTATAATGAACCCTTCAGAATCAATTCTCTTTTAGAATATGAACAATATTTTGGAAAAGCAAAAAAAGAAAATATCCAGCTAAAAGATGTAGAAGGCCAGGGAGCAACTATTGTAGCCCCTCAGGTACAGTTTTTAATGTACTATTCGCTGCAAATGTATTTTGCTAATGGCGGCGGACCGTGTTATATCATTTCTGTAGGGGATTATACATCAGCAGAAGTACAATTATCCTCATTGGAAACAGGATTGGGTAAGATAGATCATAAAAATATTAAAGAACCGATTCTTATTATTTTCCCTGATGCTATTTCGTTAGCCAATGAATCTGAGTTTTATAGTATCTATAATCAGGCAATTGATAAAGCTAAGGATGAGAGTAAGAACAGGTTTGTTATCCTGGATACTTATTACGGAAATTCTATCATCAAATCAAACAATCTTACCACGATTGAATCTTTTAGAAGTAATATAAACCCAACTAATCATGCGGCGGCTTACTTCCCTCACTTAAAAACCATTTTGAATTATACTTTTGATGAAACTCAAACCCCTATCACCCATGCCGGTTTACAAAAAACAGGACAGGGGAGTGCTCTTTTTTATGCGGGTGAGATCGCTGCTTTAGATGAATTAAAAAGGTTGGCAAGTGCCGAAATCTCAACGGGATCTGCCGATGCTTACGTGCTTGCTGATTTATTAGATCAGGCTATTGCGATAGCAGAAGAAGTGAATGAAGCAGCGGATGCAGGTGATAAAAAAAATGCTTTAACAGAAGCAATTGATGAAGCAAAAGTTGTTTTAGAAGCCATATATGACGGAATAATAGATGATTTTGTGATCCCTGATGGTTTTGACGAAGATGCACCTGTGTTCAGTGGAGAGTTTGATGCCTTAAAAACTGCAATTCTTGAGGTAAAAGACGAAAAAGGAGATGCAAACGGGATAACGCTTAAAAATTTGGAATTATCCAATTCTGCACTGTATAATCAGGTAAAAAAAGAAATACAGTCGTTAAAAGTTGTTTTACCACCATCATCAGCAATTGCAGGAGCATATGGTAGAGTAGACAGCGTAAGAGGAGTGTGGAAGGCTCCCGCAAATGTTAATATCAGTAATGTTATTACTCCGACAGAAAAAATTTCCGATCATGAACAAGCTGCTTTAAACATTGATGATTTCGGAAAATCAATTAATGCAATCAGAACTTTTACAGGAAAAGGAACCTTAATCTGGGGAGCCAGAACCCTTGAAGGGAAAGATAAAAATAATGAAGGGAAAGATAACGAATGGAAGTATGTACATGTACGCCGTTATTATAATATGATCAGACAGGCGATCAACGAAGCACTCAATAAGTTTATTAATGAGCCTAACATCCCTCACACATGGTTACGGGCAAAAACAATGCTGGAAAATTTTCTTAACCAGCAATGGATGGAGGGCGCATTAGCAGGCAGCACTCCGAAAGAAGCCTACGAGGTAACAGTTAAGGGAGTAGAAGGCACTACTATTATGAATGTTGACCTTAAAATAGCATTAGTACGTCCGGCAGAGTTTATTGTACTCAGCTTCTCGCACAAATTACAACAGTTCTAAAAAATAAAAACAATAAATCAATCACGAATAAATATTCGAAGTTTTACTTCGAGGAATAATTAATATTAACGTAAAATTTTTAAAAATGAATTACAAAACCCCTGGAGTTTACGTGGAGGAGCAAGGAAAATTTCCCCCTTCCGTAGCGCAAGTTGAAACGGCTATCCCTGCTTTTATTGGATATACAGCGGATGGACCGAAAAATAAACCAACGAGAATTGTTTCGATGTTGGAGTATGAAGAACTTTTTGGAAAAGCAAACTCTGAAATCTTCGCTGTAGCTTTCAAAGATGGTGTTGCAACAGCAATGCCAACCAAGGTAAGCGACTTTAAAATGTATTATGCCATGCAGATGTATTTTGCCAATGGTGGTGGCCCTTGCTATATTGTTTCTGTAGGAGATTATAAAAGTCCGGAGGCTGTAGATGCTCCTACACCTGCAGAAGCTTTTTTATCAGGTCTTGAATTATTAAAAAAAGAAGATGAACCTACACTGATTGTTTTTCCGGATCTTCAAAGTTTAGTGCCTTCTGATGCTGATGTTGCTGCTGCTCAGGCTGTTGTTACTACAGCTTTAAATGCTAAAAATGTTGCTTCCGCAGCTAAAGGTATTGCAGGTGTTGTTGCAGGTGCTGTTGCAGGTGCTAATGTAGAAGCGGCTGTTGATGCTGCAGTTGCTAAGGCAGCGGAGTTTAATGTTCCTAATCCTAACGATTTACAGATTGTGGGAGCTAAGGCCGGTCAGGCTGTTGTAGTGGCGGTTAAGATTGCTGCTGCTGTAGATAATGCTACCGTTGCTACTGTTAAGGCAGCAGCTGATGAGGTTGCGACTGATTTTGAGACAGATTTTACTACGGCTTCGGCTATGGAGACTGATGCTCTTGCTGCCAGCAGCATTGTTACTGCCAGAGCAGGTAATTCTGTTGCGATTGGCAAAATCTATGCTTTGTACAGCAAGGCTTTAGATCAGGCAGAATTGTTAAAAGACAGGTTCGTCATTATGGATGTTCTTGAAGATGCTGCTGATTTTAGAGATAAAGTATCTTCTACAGGTCTGAAATACGGAGCAGCTTATTATCCAAAATTGAAGACTGTTCTAAGCTATGATTTCAAAGATGCTGATATCTTAGTTACCGGTGCATCTGGTATCACAACTTTAGCGGATTTGAAGGCTGTTAATTCTGAGATGTATAACCAGGCTAAAAAAGCAATCGAGTCTACATCAGTAGTATTGGCACCGTCATCAGCAATGGCCGGAGTTTATGCAAAAGTAGACAGTACTTCCGGAGTTTGGAAATCGCCTGCCAATTTAGGGCTTAGTTTAGTAGAAGCACCAGCAGTAAAAATCTCCAATAAAGAACAAGATCTGCTTAATGTAGATGCTGAATCAGGAAAATCAATTAACGCGATCAGAACTTTTACAGGAAAAGGAAACTTGGTTTGGGGGGCAAGAACGCTGGATGGAAACAGCAACGAATGGAGATACATTTCTGTACGTCGTTTCTTCAACATGGTAGAAGAATCTGTGAAGAAAGCTACAGAACGTTTCGTCTTTGAACCGAATACTGCCAATACATGGGCTCGTGTACAGGCTATGATCGAAAATTTCCTTGACCAGCAGTGGAGAGACGGTGCATTAGCAGGAAACAAGCCGGAAGAAGCTTTTTACGTAAGCGTTGGTTTACACAAAACAATGTCTGCTCAGGATATTCTGGAAGGAAGAATGAACATTGAAATCGGAATGGCAGCAGTACGTCCGGCTGAATTTATTGTGTTACGTTTTTCACACAAATTACAGGAAGCATAAAATCAATTAAATAACAATCAAAATTAAAAATAAATTATGAGTACATATCCATTAGTAAAGTTTGCCTTTGAAGTAGATTGGGGTGGAACAAAAGTAGGTTTTCAGGAAGTCAGCGGTTTAAATGTTGAAGCAGCTTTAATTGAATACAGACATGGCGCAAGTCCTGATTTCAGTAAGATTAAAATGCCTGGAATGAAAAGTTTCAGTAACATCACTTTAAAGAGAGGAACTTTCAAAACTGATAATGAATATTTCGACTGGTTCCAAAGTATTCAGCTAAGCACCGTAGAGCGCAGATCTATTACGATCTCCCTTTTAGATGAGACAGGAGCGCCTGCAGTTACATGGAAAGTGAAAAATGCATTCCCGCTTAAGTTACAGTCAACAGATCTGAAAGCTGAAGGTAACGAGGTTGCTATTGAAACGCTGGAAATTGCACACGAAGGATTAACTATTGAAAACAACTAATATTAACTTTAAATTTTTAACAAATGAATTACAAAACACCTGGAGTTTACGTAGAAGAAATTGCGAAATTCCCACCATCTGTAGCACAAGTAGAAACAGCTATCCCGGCTTTTATCGGACATACGGATAAAGGACCAAGAAATGAACCGACAAGAATTTCTTCTATGTTGGAATACGAAACGATTTTTGGAGGAGCAAAAAATGAAAAAACAGCAATCTCTATTAAGATTGAAGATACAGTTGTTACTGCAAATATAGATAATACCAAGGTAAGCCCTTACAAAATGCATTATGCTATGCAAATGTATTTTGCTAATGGTGGTGGACCATGTTATATTGTTTCAGTAGCTGACTATGAAAAAACTCCTGCATTAGGAACGGAAACAGTTGCTGGAGGTCTGTGGTTCGGATTGAAATCACTGGAAAAAGAAGATGAGCCAACGCTTATTGTTTTCCCGGATGCTGAAGTTTTAGGAGCAGATGCTTATAAATTATACAATAAAGCTTTAGATCAGGCAGAAGACTTGAAAGACAGGTTCGTTATTATGGATGTTTTTGAAGATGCTGCTGCTTTTAGAGCTGGAGTAGATGCTGCAGGATTAAAATATGGAGCTGCCTATTATCCAAAATTGGAGACTGTTTTAAGCTATAGCTTTGATGATAAAGACGTTAAAATCGATAGCTATAAAGAAGTAAATGCTGCTGGAGTTCTTGTGGACGTTACAATGCCTCAAAATGGAAATACCTTAGCATGGTTGAAATCAAGAAGTTCAGCATTGTATAACCAGGCTAAAAAAGAAATTGAATCTAAAAGACTGGTATTGACTCCATCTTCATCAATTGCCGGAATTTATGCTAAAGTAGACAGTACTTCCGGAGTATGGAAAGCACCAGCCAACTTAGCAATCAGCAATGTACTGGCACCTGTTGTAAAAATTTCTAATGAAACGCAGGACGGTCTTAACGTAGATGCGGTAGCAGGAAAATCAATCAACGCGATCAGAACTTTTACAGGAAAAGGAACGATGGTTTGGGGAGCAAGAACATTAGACGGAAACAGTAACGAATGGAGGTATGTACCTGTACGTCGTTTCTTCAACATGGTAGAAGAGTCTGTGAAGAAAGCTACAGAACGTTTCGTTTTTGAACCGAATACGGCCAATACATGGGTTCGTGTACAGGCTATGATCGAAAATTTCCTTGACCAGCAGTGGAGAGACGGTGCATTGGCAGGAAGCAAGCCGGAAGAAGCTTTTTACGTAAGCGTTGGTTTACACAAAACAATGTCTGCGCAGGATATTTTAGAAGGAAGAATGATCATTGAAATCGGAATGGCAGCAGTACGTCCGGCTGAATTTATTGTGTTACGTTTTTCACACAAATTACAGGAAGCATAAGCTAAATTAAATAACAAATAAAAATAAATACATTATGAGTACATATCCATTAGTAAAGTTTGCCTTTGAAGTAGATTGGGGCGGAACAAAAGTAGGTTTTCAGGAAGTCAGCGGTTTAAATGTTGAAGCAGCTTTAATTGAATACAGACATGGCGCAAGTCCTGATTTCAGTAAGATTAAAATGCCTGGAATGAAAAGTTTCAGTAATATCACTTTAAAGAGAGGAACTTTCAAAACTGATAACGAATATTTCGACTGGTTCCAAAGTATTCAGCTAAGCACCGTAGAGCGCAGATCTATTACGATTTCTCTTTTAGATGAGACAGGAGCGCCTGCAGTTACATGGAAAGTGAAAAATGCATTCCCACTTAAGTTACAATCAACAGATCTGAAAGCTGAAGGTAACGAGGTTGCTATTGAAACGCTGGAAATTGCACACGAAGGATTAACTATTGAAAATAACTAATCATGGCAGTTTTATATCCTCCAACCAGTTTCTCTTTTATTGTTAATGGGATTTCAACAACAGAGGGTATTGACTCCAGATTTCAATCTATATCTGGTTTATCAACAGAAATTGGAACTGAAGAATATGCCGAAGGAGGCGAAAACAGGTTTACGCACCAGCTTCCTTTGAGACCCAAATATCCTAATCTGGTTCTTAAGCGTGGGTTAATCGTAAGTTCCGGATTGATAAGCTGGTGTAGAAATGCGATGGAAAACTTCCAGTTTGAACCCAGAGACCTGATCATTACTCTTTCAGGCGGGATTCAGTCTACAGCACCCCTAATGGTTTGGAATGTAGTTGGAGCATATCCTGTAAGATGGGAAGTGTCAGAATTCAACGCAGAAGAAAGCAAACTTGCTATTGAAACAATAGAACTGAAATATAGATATTTCACAATACCCTCATCGTTAGCAAGCTTAGGCTTGTAATTTCTAAATCAAATCTAAGCACCCGAACGTGTGTTAGTTTAAAGATAACATTTACCCAAATCTTTTTTCATAAAAAACAACAGATTGGTCTATAACAGAGACTGAACACACCCTTCATGTGCTTAGATTTTTAAAAATAAACATGTTAAATCATTGGTTATTAGTATTTTGAATATTAATGATCGATTAAAAAACAAACAAAATGCCAATAGAAATAAAAGAGCTTCACATTAAAATAAATGTGGACGAAAAAGCAGAAGCAACGACGACTGCCGCATCGGTAGATGAAGCACAGCTCATGCGCGCAATCAGCGAAAGTGTAGAACAGGCAGCAAAGATAGAAAACCGTAAAAAAGAAAGATAATGAGAGGAGCAATTCAAAAACTGACAATCGGAACATACGAAAACTCTGATTATGAAAAAAGAGTTCAGAGCGGTGCTTTTAAAGCTTTTATCAATCCGACAGGTTTTTCTATGACCTATAAAACGAAATATAATAAAGATCAGGCAGATGGTAATTCTAAACCTAATTTAGGATACACCTCATCAGCATCACCTGATTTACAATTAGAATTTCTATTTGATGGGACAGGAGTTACAGAAGCGAATTCAGGGCTTAAACTGATCAATAAAATTAAAGGGAAATCGTTTGCAAAAACAGCTGTAACAAAACAGATTGAAGATTTTTATAAGGCAACAAGCGAGCTGGAAGGTTCTATCCATAAACCTTATAATGTTATCCTTAATTGGGGAAGTTTTGAATTTAAAGGAGTGCTTTCTGAATTAACGATAGAATATAAATTATTTGATAACGAAGGCCAGCCTCTGAGAGCTATAGGAAAGGCAACATTCAGTGAATCAACAAGTCCTAAACTTGCCGGTAAAATTGAAGATAAACAATCTCCGGATCTTACCCACAAAAGAACAGTACAAGCTGGCGATACACTGCCATTAATGACTGAAAGAATTTACGGAGACTCCAAATATTATCTGGAGGTCGCTAAAGTAAACAATCTTGTCAATTTCAGACAGCTAAAACCAGGGCAGGAATTATTCTTTCCGCCATTAGAAAAAGTTTCATGATATGAATAATAGCGGATACATACAAACAGCAAAAAATCCAGATTTAGTCACCCATAAGGTGATGTCTGGAGGAACAGAACTGCCGGGGAAGTACGGGGTGAAAAGCATTGTCGTGGAAAAAGAAGTCAACAGAATTCCTTATGCCCGCATTGTTATTTTAGACGGAAGTGTACCGGAGCAGGATTTCAAGCTCAGTAATGAAGAGCTGTTGATTCCCGGAAAAGAAATTGAGATTACCGCTGGATACCATTCTGAAGAAGAAACCATTTTTAAAGGAGTTGTTGTAAAACACAACATAAAAATCAGAAACGGTTCTTCTTACCTGATTGTAGAATGCAGAGATAAGGCCGTAAAAATGACCTTAGGAAGAAAAAGCAAGTACTTCTACGAAAGCACAGACAGTGATGTCATGGAAGAACTCATTAGTAATAACGGGCTTACTGCCGATGTTGAAGCTACTTCAAATTCACATAAGGAATTGGTTCAGTACCAGGCTTCCGATTGGGATTTCATGCTTACCAGAGCGCAGGCAAACGGTAAACTTTGTTTCGTTGAAGATGGAACCATAAAAATTGCTAAGCCTGATTTTAGTGCTGAAGCCGTAGAAACGGTGGTTTACGGATCATCCATACATGAATTTGATGGAGAAATTGATGCCAGAGACCAATTCAGTAAAATTACAGCCAAAACATGGAGCTATACTGATCAGGAACTTACAGAAGTTGAAGCTCAGGATCCGGCGATTAATCTCAACGGAAATCTTTCATCAGGTGATTTGGCAGATGTTTTCGGAATTGAAGACCTGCAGCTTAAGCATGGAGGAAATCTTACTCAGGGAGAACTGCAGGAATGGGGTGATGCCAAAGCAACTTTCCAGCAATTAGCCAAAACAAGAGGAAGAGTAAAACTCCAGGGAATCCCATCTGTGATACCAGGAGCTTCATTAACACTGCAGGGAGTAGGGAACCGTTTCAACGGGAAAATATATGTAACCGGTGTCCGCCATGAAATCGCTGAAGGAAATTGGCTGGTGGATGCTCAATTCGGACTTTCTCCAACATGGTTTTCAGAAACCTATGATGTAAGTGAAATGCCGGGTTCAGGAATTATCCCTGCCATAAGCGGATTACATGTAGGAGTAGTGTCTCAATTGGAATCAGATCCGGACGGAGAAGACAGAATTTTAGTGCAGATCCCCATCATCAATAACGAAGAAGAAGGAATTTGGGCACGTATTGCCACTCTTGATGCCGGAGAAAACAGAGGATCATTCTTCAGACCCGAAATCGGAGACGAAGTCATCATCGGATTTATTAATGATGATCCCAATGATGCCGTGGTACTCGGAATGCTAAACAGCAGTGCAAAACCGGCTCCTCTTGTAGCTTCTGACGATAATCATGAAAAAGGATTTGTTACCCGAAGCGAAATGAAAATGATCTTTAATGACGACAAAATTTCGTACACACTGGAAACCCCAAAAGGTAAAAAAGTGATTGTAGATGAAGATGCCGATGTCATTACAATAAAAGATGAGCATTCTAATACTCTTACCCTTAATAAAGACGGTATAAGTATGGAAAGCGGAAAAGACATTAAGATCAAAGCAAAAGGAGACATTAATATGGAAGGAACCAATATCAATGTAAAAGCAAGTGCTCAATTCAAAGCAGAGGGAAGTTCCGGTTCAGAGCTTAAATCAGGAGCAGTAACAGTAGTAAAAGGATCTCAAGTTAAAATTAATTAATAATCATGAAACCGGCAGCAAGAATTACAGATATGCATACCTGCCCTATGGTAACGGGAACTGTTCCCCATGTAGGAGGTCCTATAATTCCGGCAGGAGAACCCACAGTACTTATCGGCGGAATGCCCGCAGCAAGACAAGGAGACAAAGCAGTATGTACCGGGCCACCGGACACCATTGCTTCAGGATCTTCAAGTGTTTTAATAGGCGGGAAACCTGCCGCAAGAATGGGAGATTCTACCGCTCATGGAGGGGTAATAACCGCGGGTGATGCTACTGTTTTAATAGGCGGATAATATGGAAGGCAGCTTTTAATATAATCATAAGCTCTCTTAGAAATAACATCTGAACTAAAATAAAAATGTAAAACATCAATAACAAAACGGTTAGAATAACCAAAAAACTCTATGCTACAGATGCAAGATGTGAACATTAAATATAACAAATAACGTATGAAAATAAATACAGATTTTTTAGGAACAGGCTGGAGTTTTCCGCCTGAGTTTAACGAAACTGAAGGAAAACTGGCCATGACCACAGATGTAGAAGACATCAATAACAGCCTTAAGATTTTATTGTCAACACGCCCAGGTGAACGTGTAATGTTCCCAAACTACGGGTGTGACTTGCAGGAAATGCTCTTTAAACCGCTGGACTTAACGCTGATTACCCAAATGAAAGGAATCGTTGAGCGTGCTATTTTATATCATGAACCCAGAATAAACATTCTAAGTATTGAAATAGATGCTCAGGAGGAGCTTCAGGGAGAAGTTTTGATACAGGTTGACTACGAAGTAAGAAATACTAATACAAGAAGCAATATGGTTTTCCCTTTTTACAAAGGAGAAGCTACCGAAATATAATGAATTACGGGATGTCTGTAGCCATTTTGAATACTACCAAACACTACAATAAGTATTGCATCTGACCATAGAAAGATAAATATAAACAAATGAAAAAAACAGATACATTTTCACATTATCGTGAAGGAAAATCACAAATGCAGCGCTTTTTAGCAGAATTAGATCCTGGGAATCTTGAGTTACACGATTTCGATTTGTTTGACTGGCTATTATTCGCCAACAATTTTGCTCAACGTGTAAACTATTTTGACAAAGGTAATAATACAACACCAAAAGGAAACTGGGGAAACTTCTTCCTGGGTGATGATGCCAATGCGATCCCACGCAGAGAGAGCGTTGAGTATAAAAGTATGAAAAAACAGGTTACAGATCTTATGTCCCAGTTTGAACAGGATAGCAGCCTGACCCCTCACCTGACATTATTTGTCTGCTTTTTAAAATTATTAGATTTCTCAAAAAATGCCTTCAATAATCTGACTAAAAGGCACCTGGATTTCTATTATAACGAAATTCTTCAAATTGAGAAAAACGACGCCAAATCAGACAAGGTCTATGTGATTTTTGAACTCGCCAAAAAAGCGATTCAGGAAAAAATTCCAGCCGGTACATTGCTGGATGGAGGTAAAGACGCTGACGGAAAAAAACGAATCTACACAACAGGTGATGAACTTATTGCCAATCAGGCCAAAGTAGTGGAAATCAAAAGTTTCTTAAATGATGCGGAAAAGAGAGAACTAAAAATGGCTTCGGTTGCCAACTCTGCCGATGGAATGGGAGACAAACTGCCGGAAGACGGCAATTACTGGTGGCCGTTTGGATATAATTCTGATGAAACCGTTTCAAATAAATCTATTTATAAAGAACTTCCAAAAGCTAAACTGGGTTTTTCAATAGCCTCTTCATTATTAGATTTAAAAGAAGGAGAACGTACAGTGACTCTTAAGATCGATTTTAATAAAAATTCAACCCAGAAATTACAAAATCTTTCAAAAACAGATATTGAAAATAATATCAAAGTGCTTTGTAGTGGGGAAAAAGAATGGTTATCAGGTGTTGTTTTAAAATGTATTAAAAACGAAGAAGCAAGATTAGAACTTTCTTTTACATTATCTAAAGATTTCCCGGCAGTTGTAAAATATAATAAAGAAGTGCTGGCAGAAACATTTCAAACCAGCTTTCCTGTTATAAGATTGATGATTGAAGGAGAAAAATATTACGATATGTACGAAGCTCTTTCAGAAAAATTAATAAAAAATATTGAAATAGCAGTTGATGTAAAAGGAGTAAAATCAATTCAGATAGAAAATGACAACGGAACATTAAATTCAGAAAAGCCTTATTATCCTTTTACCGCACAACCTGTTAAAGGATCTAATTTTTATATCAAATGTCCTGAAATGTTTTCCAAAAAATGGCAGAACGCGGACATTACGATCAACTGGAAAAATGCTCCGGATTCTATAAAAGATTTATACAGCGGATACGTCATTCAGCCTAATCAAAACATCAGTTTAAACGATTTTGAATCTTTAAAAAACTCCTCAATCGTAGGTTCTGATGGTTACTTTAAGGCCGATGTAGCCCTACTGGATAAGGAAATCTGGTATGAAAAAGCGAATGATATTAATGTATTCAGTAAAGTAAGAGATGCTTATAAAGTCCAATTCTCTGTAAATAATACAAGTAATGAGGCAGGGACAAGTGAGACCATCAGGTTGACACTTAATCAGTCATCATTACAGGATGTATATCCTAAACTGTATACATTGGCATTATCAAGTAATCCGAGTTTAAAAAAACTTATTCCCAACGAACCGTATATTCCTTTTGCTGAAGATATAGAGTTGAATTACAGCGCAAAAGAAAATGCATATTCGTACTTAGAAAGAAAATCTGCCGGAGAAGCTTCAAAAAATAAAGAAGTACAGCTGTATCATGAGGATGTATTCGGACAGTATGAAAAAGAAGTCGAAACCAACAGCATTGTACCTGTACATCAAAATGGAGGCGAATTATATATCGGTTTGGAAGCAATGCCTCAGACGACAGTTTCACTATTGATTCAAATGCTGGAAGGAAGTGAAAATCCTTTGGTAGAGACCTTCCTGGAAAAAGAATATATAGAATGGCATATCCTTTTAAACAATACATGGATGAGTCTGTCGAATTATATGCTGCAGAACGAGACCAGAAAGTTCCTGGAATCAGGGATTGTCAGGTTTAAAGTGCCTAAGGACGTTGATAAAAGCCACACAAGATTTACCGACGGATTAGTCTGGATCAGAGCCAAATCACAAAGAAGTTATGATGCAGTATGTAAAATTCAGGGAATCTATACGCAGGCTGTTTTAGCGACATTCCAGAATCAGGACAATGACCTGTCTCACCTTAATAACGGACTGGAAGCAAAAACTATTGCTAAACTTATCACAAGAGTTCCTCAGGTAAAATCGGTTAGCCAGCCTTATAACTCGTTTGACGGTAAATACAAAGAAACCGATACTGAGTTTTACAGACGGGTAAGTGAACGATTGAGACATAAGCACAGAGCTATTACCCAATGGGATTACGAACATTTGGTATTACAGGAGTTCCCGGAAGTCTTTAAGGTAAAATGTTTAAATCATACTTCCGAAACTTCCTATATGGCTCCGGGCCATGTAACCCTGATGGTGGTTCCGAATATTAAAAATAAAAATGCTTTTGATGTCTATCAGCCGAGAGTAAGCCGAGCTTCGCTAAATAAGATTCAGAATTATGTAAATGAATTAAATACAATGCATGTGAAAGCTCAGGTGATCAATCCCAATTACAAAGAAGCGAAAGTAGAAACAAAGGTCAAGTTCTTTGAGCAGTACGATGAAACATTTTACACCAAACAGCTGGACGAAGATATTAAAAAATACATATCGCCCTGGGCTTTTACAGACTCTGAAAATATTGATTTTAATGTAGAGTTGAATGTTAATCAGTTGGTTAACTATCTGGAGCAGCTGTATTATGTAGACTACATTGATGATATTAAAATATTGGTGAACAATGTTCCGCAAAGGCAGTCTTTAATCGAAGTAGATCCAAAATCAATTCTGGTATCTGCCAAACAGCACAATGTCACTATTACAGAGCAGGTATGTATTTAATAATAAATAAGAAGAAACATAATCATGTCAGAAAATAAACATATTAGTATATCAAAAAATATAGAAACCGGGGATCAGACAGATTTTCATTTTCTACGCAAAACCGGGGTTGAATACATAGAGAAGTTAGGAGGAAAACTATGGACCGATTATAACTCTCATGACCCCGGTATCACCACGTTGGAAGTTTTAAGCTATGCCATAACGGATCTTGGGATGAGGATGAACCTGAACATGGAAGATATCTTAGCATCTGATGATGTAAAAAAAGACATTCATACCCAGTTTTTAAAGGCTGCAGAGATTTTGCCTTCAAGACCTTTAAACGAACTGGACTACAGAAAGTTGTTTATAGATATTAACATGGCAGGAAGTCTTACAAGACCGATCCGTAACTGTTGGTTAGTCCCTAAAAATGAAAAATTATACGTTGATTGCAAAACAGGAGATTTAGACTTTAAACCCATTGGAGAAAAAACACAAAGCTTTGACGTAAAAGGACTGTATGACCTGTATGTAGACTATGCTGAAGAGATTGATATGGATGGTATCGGATGTGAAAAATCTAATGTCAATATTAAAATATTAGACAGTTACCATGCCAACAGAGGACTTTGCGAAGATCTGGCGGAAATTAAAGAAGTTGAAATCCAGAAAGTTGCAGTATGTGCCCGTATCGGACTTGTCAACAAAGCAGATGAGGAACTGGTGCATGCCAAAGTAATAAGAGCGATCAATAATTATCTTTCTCCTGAGGTTCATTTTTATTCATTGAAGCAAATGCTGGACAAAGGCCTGACTACAGATCAGATCTTTGAAGGACCTCTTTTGGATAACGGTTTTATCGATACTGAAGAGCTTAGAAACAGCCAGTTAAGAACAGAAGTTCGTCTTTCCGATATCATCAGTGAAATCATGAAGATTGAAGGGGTTAAAGAAATTCATGACGTTTCTATTGCAGGTTGTGACAGTGTGATCAAGCAAAATAACGACTGGCTGATCTGCATTGAAAAAGGCAGAAAACCGGAACTGTGTGAACTGAGCTCATTCAGTTACAGTAAAGGATCTCTTCCGTTAAATATCAATGACAAAAAAGTTCAGGATTACTTAGAAACCCTTAAAAGGGAAGAAGAAGTACTCAGAGAGGATGCAAGACAGAATAAAGAATTGGCTTTACCGCAAGGAACTTCATATGATATTGCGAACTATGCTACTATTCTGAATGAATTTCCGGATACTTATGGCGTAGGAGAATCAGGAATTATAGGAAATCAATCTCCGGAGAGAGAAGCTTTGGCCAAACAGATGAAAGGGTATTTGTTATTTTTTGATCAGATCCTTGCTGGTTATTTCAAGCATCTTGAAAAAGTTAAAGAAGTATTAAGCATCAATGGTAAGTTAAAAAGAACCTTTTTTACACAGGCTCTTAAGAATATTAAAGGGTTTGATGAACTGGTTTCTGAATACGATACTGAAAATGATGATCAGCTTACAGATTCATTGTATAAAGAGTTGGATAACAGTGTGGAACGTAGAAATGAAGTTTTGGATCATTTGATCTCCCGTTTTGCCGAAACATTCAGTGACTATACTTTCTTAATGAAATCCCTGTATGGGAAATCTACCGATGAAATTGTCTTAGGTAATAAAGAAAATTTCTTAAAAGAATATTCATCATTAAGTAAAGACAGAGGGTTAGGTTATAATTATACCTTAATCGGAGATTCAGATCTTTGGAATACCAGTAATATTTCCGGTGTTCAGAAAAGAATCGCCCGTTTGTTGGGAATTAAAGATTATACCCATAGAAACTTATCGCAGTCGCCGGTTTCCATTATTGAAACGATAGATAATGCCGGTAAAAAAACGTATACCTGGAAAATAAAAGATACTGATAACAATATTATCTTATCATCTGTAAATAGTTATACGACTGAGCATATTGCAATCAAAAACCTGAATGAAGCTATTTATCAGACCATTCAGATCGATCAGGAAGATCTTGAAAATGCATTAGCTACACTGGATGAGAAGAATCCTGCAGATACATTAGAAAAACTGAAAAACTGTGAAAAGGATTACTGTTTAATTGGAAATATAAAAATCCGTGTTTCATTGGGAGGGAACTATTATTTTGAAATTCTGGATGATAGTGGTCAACAAAATGTTATTGCTGTCCACAAAAAGACCAATCCTTATTCAGAATTGAAAGACCTGAAAAAAGGAATTGAAGAGACGATTAATTATTTCAAATATGAATTTACAGAAGAGGGTATTTTCCTTGTTGAGCATTTATTATTAAAGCCAACCACTAAAGATTATAAACTCATGGGCGGTATTGGCTGCATGTCTGTCGGAGGTACTTTTAGAATCATGTATGACCTGGAAGAAGAAAATCCTGCAACAGATCCGATAGAATATTCGGAAGCCTTTATGTCTTCTTGCGAAGAAGACTGCGAAACAGACGTTTTTGACCCTTATTCTTACAGGGTGAGCGTTGTTCTTCCTGGCTTTGCCTATCGTTTCCAGGATCCTGATTTCAGACGTTATGCAGAAACAGTGATCAGACAGGAAATTCCGGCTCATGTTTTAGCAAAAATTTGCTGGGTGGGAGATCGTTTGAGTGAAAAACAAACTGCTCAGAATGATTTGGCTGAATTTGAAGTAGCCTTTAAAAAATACCTTTCAGATAAGTCAAGAAACAATATTGCGAATCTCGGAAACAGCATTACAGATTTATTGACTGCTCTTAGCCATTTGAATAATATCTATAGACCGGGAAGACTGTTGGACTGCGACGCCAGTGATAGTGACATTCTGGATGGAAAAATCATATTAGGACAATCGAACTTATCAAAAAAAATTGAAAAATAATGAATACCAAATTAGACAATGTAACAACCCAATATAGAAAGTTTAACGACAATCAGGCGTTAACTGAAGGGCAATTAAACGAATTTATAGATTATTTTGAAGATCAGGACAGACTATCAAGAACCCGTCTGAGCGGCGTGGGGATAGTGTGTGGTTTTCAATCGGAATATGTAGAGCTTGAAATCTCACCTTCTTTAGCAGAAAAAACATCCAGCCCCGGAGATAGAGATCTTGAGGAGATTCCCTTTGATACGATTGCTATTACGCAAGGAGCCGGGGTGACTACGGATGGAGACTTAATAACACTGCGTAAGGCAGGAAGCAAAAACTCAGAGGTTACCATTGACTTCCAGGCTAAAAATTATAGATACTATAGAAATTATATTGATGTCGTAGGATATGAACATTTTCGTATCGGAGGGCAGCAAATTCCTCTTTTAGAATTGTTTACAACACAAGAGTATACAAAGTTAGTGAACGAAGGAGCTAACGCCGGGGATTTTAAACAGGTAATAGATATTCGTAGTTCGTTAAATGATAAAATTGTAATTCTGTATTTAGAAAGTTATTCTAATGATGAAAATCCATGTCAGGATGCAGATTGTGACAATAACGGGGCTGAGCAGGTTTCTAATCTTAAAGTACTTCTGGCAGATTCAGCATCTGTTTCAGAGCTTATAGCGAAAGGTGATGCAAAAGATGCTATCTATAAACAACACAATACTTATGAAAAGCTTTTTGACAGTTTGCCGAACATACAGGCTAAAAGAGTTATTTTGGATACCGAAGTTAAAACAGCTTTACAATTAAAAACAAAATTCAAAGAATCAATCACTGCTGTTGCAGATTTAAGCCAGGGCTTTGACTCTATTGCAGATACTTTTAACGTGAGTGTCAACCTGGGAGGGCAAACGCTTATCGATAAATTGAATTCCTTATTGTCTATGACGACAACAGGTTTGGAGGATTATCAATACCGATATGATTTACTGAAGGATTTGATTGATACCTACAATGAAATAAAAGATCTGATCCTGCATCTGAACGCCGAGTGTTGCCCGGATATTACTTCATTCCCAAAACACCTGATGTTAGGTCCTGTGGGAGCAAAACAGGAATTAGGGCAGTACACCCCTTTACGTCATGGATTTTACAATTCCCCTGTAACAACAAATGATGATGAGAATTATGAAAGAGTTGTAATGCTTGCCAACCGTTTTGTGCAGAAAATCAATGGATTTCAAACCTATATCGGACGCATTAAAATTACACCTTCCAATCTTAATGTAAGGCTGGGTAATAAGGCAATACCATATTACTATAATGTGGATCAGCCTTTATTGGCTCAGTGGAACTTTGAAAAAGCAAAAACCGATAGAGCTGCTTACAATCTAAGTTATCATACAACCAATCTGGCAGGAGAAGATTTTATTCAGAATCCGCTGAATTATAACATTGACAATAATGATTTCTATAGAATTGAAGGTCACCTAGGAATGCCTTATAAAACAGCATTGCAAAACATCAATGACCTTAAAACACAATACGGATTAGCTTTTGATGTCATTGCATTGGTTCTGGATAAAGGCGAAAAACCTGGCAGCGAGCCGCCAGTCAGAGAAAAAACAGTATCGATAGACGAGCTCAGAAAGCAGCTGGTGTCCATTTCCAGTGATGTTAGCAACAGAACATTCAATTCACAAAATACTTTACTGAATATCTCTAAACTGGATGAACAGTTAAGACTGCTGAACCAGGCCGAATTCTCAAAAGAAGGATCACCTGAAGGAATTACCGTTGTAAAACAAGATCCTAAAAAAGATGATGTTGTAAGTGAGCTTTTAAGTGAGTTTCTGGAGCGAAAATCAGGACTGGAGCACAAGGGCGGAGTAGAACCGGGCGGGACTATTGCTTTGGTTTATTATTCTGATGCTGATAATCAGGTGCTTGCAGACTTTTCGTTACCTTACTTATGTTGTTCTAAAAAAGATCCTGCATTCCTGTCATTACCGAGCAGCAAGCTATGTCAGAAAGATGCTCCGATTGCTATGACAATTGTTCCGACAGACGGACAGGTAAAAGCATTTGTAAATGGTACTCAGGTTCCTGCGGTTACACAATCCGGAGGTCAGAGCTTCTTCGATCCAGGGTTGGTGAATGCAACTTACTTTGGACAAACCATTACGTTTACCGTGGATGATGATCCGGTAGAAGCACAGATGGTCGTATATGCACAACCAAATGTATCTGTTACTACAGGTACCGTGAGCTATGATGCTCCTACGATGGACGAGAATGCCAACAATCCGGATGCTACAGTTGAATTTAATGTTGCCGGGGACTTTACAGGTCTTACATTTACCTGGAATTTTGATGATGGTACTCCAATACAGCATAATGAGGCACCTGCTAACAAAAAGATCCACGTGTACAAACTGGTTGCTGGACAAGAAAAAACTTTCAATCCAATACTTACAGTAACCAATGCTAATGGTTGTAGTACGGTGTACAAATTAGCTCCGCTTAAATTAAAAGGTCAATCCACTATTGCATGTTTAAGTGGTATGAGAGTGGTTATTCAGTACAGAGATGATGTAGACCAAGGTCACGTTTGTAATGATGCTACTTTCAACTTAAAAGGAAATGATATTGTAATAGGAGGGATCAATCCATACCCTGGTTTTGTTGGAAATATACATTTAAGTAATACAGGAGGTAATCAGGATAGAGGTAATCATAAACCTGGTACTCCTGCGTTGAGCAGATATAATGAAATTACGATCACTCAGGCTGAAGCGAAACAAATGGCATCACAATCATTGGATGGCTTTGTAGAGTTTTCACTTGAATGTGCATTACCTCCTAGTAACAGACCACCAACAGGTTGTCACCAGGATGTTGCTTATACAGAAATCTTCTTAGCAAACGCTACTATTCCTATTTATAAAGGGTATCCAAATGGGAATTTCCTAAAAATAAACCCTTGTACAGGAGTGACAAAATAATAGTCAGATAATAACTTCATAGACAGTCTGAATTGTCTATGAAGTTTATTAAAAGACCTTAATAAATCATTAAAAATGAACAATAATGAATAATCAATTAAGTAATATAACCGTTCAATATCGAAAGTTCAGTAAAGGACAGTATCTGGAAGATCCCGATCAGTTCAATGAGTTTCTGGACTCTTTCGAAGATCAGGACCGTTTGTCCAGAGTGCTGCTTAAGGGGGTTGGTGTTGTATGTGGTCTCAAACCCAAACTTATTTATAAAAACAGACTTTTAGACAAGATACAGCTCTCTCAGGGGGCGGCTGTGACAACTGACGGAGATTTGCTCACCTTAAGTAATACAAGTGAGGTAAGTAAGGATTTGTATGTGAGTGATTTAAAAACCATCAACTTAGAAAATAAAGACTATACGCATTGTAAAGCATACGATAATTTTAAAGTAAAATATCCGGTATTTTATGAGGGAACCGAGCAGATTGAACTCTGGGAACTGGCAACAGCTCAGGAAGCAAGATCGGATTTTCAACCCATTAATACCCTATCGAATTTAGAAGACAAATACCTGCTGCTGTATCTGGAGGATTATGAAAAAGAGGTTAAACCCTGTAGAGGAGTTGACTGTGATAATCATGGTATACAGCAGATTAGAAACCTCAAAGTATTAGTTACTACAGCAAGTGGTATCACTCATATTCTTGGAGAAGATGGTTTTTCTCTGCCTGATCCCGTAACAGGTGAGGTTAAACCCAAAAGAAAAGATAATCTTCAGCCTCATCCTTTGTTTATAGAAGGGATTATGGAGCCTGTAAAACAAAACCGGATTATTTTAGAGAAGTTTGTTGCAGACGAAATTGTAAGTGCTTCTGATTTAAAAAGACAGTATATTAAGGCTCTGGACAAGGATGATTACGGTAAAATCGTCTTTGATAAAATCCAGGCGATCGCTAAAATATTAAAGGTTTCAGGTTCTAGCCATGAAGTATTCAAAGCATCATTTACAAAGATTTTTAACCAGGATTTTGGTTTTCAGTATGCTTATGATGTAGTAAAGGATTTGATGGATACCTATGCTGAAATTATAGAGTTACTTCCTAAAGCATTTACCAAATGTCTTCCTGATTTTGTTTCTTTTCCCAAACACATCATGCTTGGAAAATTAATCTCGGATACCCAATTGGATTCCTCAAGACATCAGTTTTATAATTCGCCTGTCTTAGACAGTGAAAAAGCAACCCAAAAAGTTAAAACCTTAATCAATCGATTTAATCAGCAAGTGGGACGTTTTGATCCTGATAGTATTATTAAAGGTAAGGAACGCGTTAAAATTACTCCATCACAAATATTAAATCCTTTGGGCAATAAGGCGGTTCCTTTTTACTACCGGGCTACAGAAGAATTTTTAAAAACATGGAATTTTGACAAGACAAGCAACCGGTCATCTGGCAGTAATTTAACCTTTGATACCGAGTGGGTGTTAATAGGGGAATCCGAACAGGTAAGTCCTTTAAATCTCAATATAGATAACAATTCGTTTTATAATATAGAAGGCCATCAGGGGATGGATCACCGAATCGCTTTTGAACAGATAAAGGAAATCAAGGATAAGCAGCAGCTGGGATTTGATATTATGCTTTTATCTTTAGAAGAATTAAAAGGAAATAAAGATCTGTCGAAAGCATATTTCAATGAATATGTAGAAAAAAATTCCGGATTGGAACATAAGCGGGGAGTTAAAACGGGAGGAACTTTTATCATGGTGTATGGTTCCATAAAAGACCCGAAAGTTATTGCAGACTTTTCACTTCCATACATATGCTGTACTCCGAAATCGATCATTAAATTAAGCTTGCCAACTTCTGTTATCTGTGCTGAGGCCAGTCCTATACCTTTTACAGTATCCCCTATGAGTGGAGTGGTAAAAGCAAGTGTTGGTGACGGTGTGAAATTTATCAAAGGACAATATTTCTTCGATCCGAAGTCTGTGGAAGATCAGTTCCATGGCCAGGTAATTACCTTTACTGTAAATGGGAAACCTACTGATTGCAGCATTAAGGTGATTTCAGAACCGGATATAAAAGTAGAAGTCGTTCAACCTATCATTTATCCTGGAGGAGATTCAAAGGCAACAGTAGTAAACTTTAGAGTTTCCGGAGCAAACTTTGCCGACTATACTTACAACTGGGATTTCCTGGGTACTGATGTCTGGCTTCCTATGAATCCTGATGAAAATGGATATTTGAGTTATAAATTTTACAATCTGGATCCATCAATGATTCCGGTAGTAAAAGTAAAAGTGATCGGCAATGGCTGTACTGACACGGTGACTGTAAATTTACCTCTGGATAAAGAGTGTCCGGTGATTTCAAATGTTAAATATACAGTTGTTGATAATGGTGATGATACCCAGACATTCACATTTGATTGGGATTTGCCTTCAGATCTTTCCGGAATAACAGGCTTGAATATTTATGATTCAAATGACCTCGGAAATGGATGGCATTATGAACCCGGATCATTCCGTCCGCGAAGATCAATCACACTGCCTTTAGGCAAATACTCTATTAGATTCGGTTTAGTGGGTTCATGTAGGGAAGCAGAAAATACGCTGAATCTTCCGGGATTTGATGATATTGGAATTATAAAAGATCAGAATAATCACCCACCCACAGCATTGATCAGATGGAAGGATAATTCAGGAATTGAGGACAGGCTGTGTAGGCAGTTGGTTTGTAATTTTACAATTGATGTTTATGCAACTGATCCGGATGGAGATATTGCAACTATTCAGATTTTTAAAAGTACTGATAATGGGACAACATGGAGTTTGTTTATTGGCAGTCTTACAGGGACAACATTTACAGATGCTATAAATGGAGCTGGTACACAGTTGTATAGAGCGATTGTTACTGATCAGAAAAACAATAAGACAACTTCAAATACTCTGTCTTATAAAAAAGAAAACCATCCACCAGCGGTATCAATCAGATGGAATGATACCTTCGGAATTGAGGATAGGGTATGTACACAGCCTGTTTGTAATTATACAGTTAACGTTTTGGCTAGCGATCCTGATGGTGATATTGCCAACGTTCATATTCATAAAAGCACTGATAATGGGGCTGTATGGAATTTATTTATTGGCAATTTTACAGGGACGACATTTACAGACTCTATAAATGCGGTGGGTACAAATTTATATAAAGCAGTTGTAGTAGATGGGGAAAACAATACAGTAACTTCAAATATTCTTTCCTATAGAAATGAATACCGTCCAACGGTTGTGATAGATAACATTAGCTTTCCTGATAAAAATTGCTGTAATGTTGAGTTACCTACGATTACAGCTGGTGCCGGTGGAAATCAAAACATTCGTTTATCTAATTTACCTATTAGGCAATTGGGATTAAAAGGATGGGGGAGCGGAGCGAATGAGCTTCTGTATTTTTGGAGCAAACTAGAAGGTCCGGATGTAATACTTGAGAATGTTAACGAAGCAACTTTGACAATCAAAGAGTTAGTCGTTGGGAAATATAAATTCCAGATTTTGGTTAAGGATGCTAATAGTGATGCATTTGAAATTGATGTAGCAGAGATAATAGTGGAGTAAGGAAGATATTTCCTGATGCTATATCTAATATAAAGGGGTGTTTGTCTTTAGCATAATGATAACACCCCTTAATTACCAGAAAAAATAAATAATAACAATAAAAACATAATACAATGGCAGCAGCAAAATGTGATGCTTCATTCAAAATAGAATATGAATCTTCTTCACCAATAACGGAGGCGACTGTGACTTATCTGAATCCTCCAGGCCCCACACATGATATAAAGCAATTGCTTGCAATTAATAATACAATAAAGCTTAATGATATTCAAAATGATATTCAGACTCCAGACACATACGATCTGGAAGTGAAACTGGCTGTAGATGATGTTGTTACTACGAAGAGGTTTTCTTTGAACGTTGGGAGATGTACCTCATCTTCTTGTTATGTGCCGAAGATCTATGAAATAAAAGTGTTGGATGATGGGCAGATTGTAATGAACTACTGGGTTGATACTACCACCAATCTTGCAGCATTGGAATATCAAATCGCAAAAGATCCTGGCTTTAAAGATGAAGATATTATTTATTCAAAGGTGGGCTTTAGTGATGTAAATTATACCCAATTTGAAAATATTGACATGAGAAATGGAAATATTCCTGATAAAACTCGTTTATACATAAGAATAAGAAAATATTGCGGGAGAGATGGAGTTTCGGATTGGTCGGATTTCGTTGAATTTGACTCTGGAATATGGGGAGTAGAAGCTTACTGCTTGTCTGGTGTAGATGATCGGAACAAAGATGCTCTTTGTTATGGAACAGATCCTGCCTGGAAGATGAAAGTAACTTTACAGCCTTTTCGGCCAGATATAGGGAGCTTGATTTGTCTTACTAATGGTAAGCCTGCAATACCGGAAAATATAAGAGACTTTGAGCAAAATGCACCCGAAAACCTCAAAAAAAGTGGAATAAGATGGATAAGATTCCTAAGATCCAATTCAGATTTTAACCCAAGTTTAATTTATCGGGTAAAGCCAGAAACAGGTGAAATAGAGGTTCTTGAAGGCGACGTGAAGTGTTATTAGAATATCTCACACGATGATGATCCAAAATGCCCCAATAAAATCCTCAAGAAATTGAGGATTTTATTCACTCAGGCAATTATCTTCTGTTGTTTTTACGTCTAGTACTTATAATATTGAAAAGTTTCGCAACATCCTTCAGATGGATTTCGAAATCTTCATAATACTCATTCAGAGAATGAAGAGTGATAAGACCTTTCTCAACATCGTGGTTGACGATTCGCTTTACTAAAATCCCTTTCTCTTTGTGAACGATTACAAAATCCCACTTATCATAATGCAGTTTACTCATCCAGTAATCCTGTCTGATATTTCGGCACAAGATAATGTCACCTTCCAGGTAGCTTTCATATGATCCGTTATCCATACTGTCTCCTTTCACTTCAAAACACATGTATTCACCCCGGTGCTCTACATCGTCCGTAAAAGGAATAGTGGGTAAGCTTTCTATGTATTCTTCATCAGCAAAATTACTCAGATAACCGGCTTGTGCATATTGATTCGCCAGCGGAACGTGCATAATCTTTAAATCTGAAAAAACAACCGGAGATGCGCTGTCATCATTGAGTTCCTGTTGCTTTAAGAGTAAATTGGTTACAAAATAAGCCGTTGTTTCAGGTATCTTTCGTTCGCCTTTTTCCCAATATTGTACGGCTCTTGTGCCTACTCCTATGGATTTTGCTATATCAGCCTGCTTCATGTTTAGTTTCTTTCTGATTTCTTTGAATTCTAAATAGTTCATTTTGATATGTTTATAGTTATTTGCAAAAAAAAATGAACAAAATGTTCGTTTTTATTTTGGAAAACGAACAATGTTCGTATATTTGTTTCGTCATTAAGATGGAACGGTACAAATGTACAAAATTATATTTGAAATTTAATGTTTTTTTAATATTTTAAAATGTTGTTTTTTGTTTGTAATTGTCTGTAATTAAAAAAGTTAAAAAATAATTTTATGTATAATGTATTTAAAATACAGATATTTTCCTTTTTTATTTTATCCGGTGCTAATAGAAACAGGGAAAATTTTAAACAATCTACAAAATGTAAAAAGTGCGTTTTAAATATAGAATTCTTTGATTTTTGTTCGTTTTTGTATCGTTTTATTGGTGATAAAAATGCGTTTATTTTTTGATTGATATCTGAATAAAGCAATCATTTTGCTCTTTGTTTTTCCTGAAAATAAAAAGCAAGCCCAAAATGTAGAATATCATTACTGTTCAACATATAAAATATCGATTAATTATAGTTGTCAGTAAAGTTGCTAATACATACAAAAGGGCAAATGAAATTTAAAATAAAGAAGTCAGGGTAAAATTTTTATTGGGAAATACCTGGTACCGGCTTCTAAAAAAACAAAATTAAATAATTGAATTAGACATCTTTTAAAAGACGGAATGTTCGTCTTTAGGGTTTCTTATGACTCAATGAAACGGTCAATAGGTAAGAAAAGGAAAGCCTGTCTGATTCAAAAAAAACTTTTTAACCAAAAAAACTTTTAACCATAGAATATGAAACGTAGTAAAGAATTAGTCGAAAAAAGAAAAGATTTTGTCATTGATTATGTAAAACGTAATCAGGATAAACAAATGAAAGTGATTGTCAACGAGCTGATGGAAATGTTGTTTTTGTCCGAGAGAACAATATATAATATCATTCTTCAGCCATAGTTATGGTTTGTGAAAGAAAGCTCAGTTCTTAGCATTTAATATAATGTTATTATTTGGATATCAGTAAGATAATGTTTGTGGATAGTGTGTACTCATGATTCATATCTTGAAATTATTCATTCTAAAAAGGTAAAAAGGATTCAAAATTATTGCTGTACCCTCAATAGCCCGTGCATCAGATTGAAGGACTGGCCTGACATCTTTCTCAAATTTAAATTATAAGTAAAATAGTAAGGTGAAAAACGGTTTTTGCTTTTAGTTCTATTGTTTTTAAATGAAACATGAATTTCAAAAAGAAACCGTTTGGCCTTAGTGTATTGGAAAGGAAATCAACTTAAAAAACTAAAAAGAAATTATTCATTTAATAAATTCTGGAAACCATGAAAAAAAAAGAAAAGAAAAAAAAGAAAAAAGATAAGGAAAAAGACAATGAAAAACTGAAGAAACCAAGCAGAGATATCAGTGATCTTATTGACGAGCTAGCCTATGCAGATGAGAGTGATAATATCCGGAAAATCAGAAAATTTTTAGATGATATGTACATCCTGTCTCAGGAATAAGTAAGCATCTGAAAGTTGTTGGAAAATCAAAAATTTTAATAAATAATATAATTAGGAAACGAATGAATTTGGATAGTATAAAAGCCCTTTTGATCGGAACTGCAATAGCATTTTCAGGAGGATTATTAAGGGTACTGGTCTCCATACAAAATAAAGAGAAAAAACAGCCATGGGAACACTTTATCACATTGGTAATCGTGGTGATTGTGGGTTTTACAATGAGCTATTTAATGAACAGAGCTGAATTGCATGACAAATGGTATTCAACAGGAGTATTGTTTGTACTGGGATACGGTTATGATAAATTTCTGAAAATGATCACTAATAATCTGCCTAACTGGATTGATAAAGCAGTGAATCTTCTTATTGAAAACCGATATGGTTCCAATACAGATCGATCTTCTGATGAGAAGGAAGAAAAAAATGAGGGTATGAACTAATAACCAATAACGTAATGAAAACGAAAGTGACCATTTTTCTGGAAATCACATAAAGAAGCAGCTAAAGGAAACAGAGTGGATAAATGAATATAAAGATGTCAACTTATCCTGATGCTCTGATATTTACTGCAACGTAAAGAATCAGTCACTAAACAGATAATTTACCTGAAAAAGAGTGAATTACCAAACTTAAAAAAACCTGAAAATTCAAAACAAGAGAACAAACTAAGAAATGGTTCAGTGTTGCCTGTTTCTCAAAGTCAAATACCATTTCTATTTACTTACATTCTTAAAGAATCTACCTCACCCGGTATGATTTTTCTAACCCGGCAGGCACCCTATAAGGCACAATATTTTGGTTGTGCCTATAGGTCTTTTAAACAATATGAAACTAAAAACTAAGTCAATGAAAGCAGCAAAACCTGTAGAAAAAGACAACAAAGCCCACCAAAATCAAAGACAGAATAAGCCTGTGGTTGTTCATCAATCAGAGGCAAAGGTGAGTGGTGTACAAATACCAAAATCTGGCAATCTGAATATTATAAAGGGATCAGGAAATTCTAATAATAATACAGTTGGTGCCAATGGTACTACCCCGATGGTTCATGGTTCACAAACCATTTACGATCAGGGCTCGGAAATAATGTATAAAAAGCAGCAGGAAAGTTTAGCAAAAACTGGAGATCCCAACCATCCGGAAACCAGAGATGCGGAAAAAGGCTATCTATTTGCCTTGAATATCAATCAGGTACAAGATTATCATGGTGTTAAACCTGAAACTTATCAGTCGAAGGAACAAACAGCTGAAAGTCAAATTCTTGCACCTGAACTTGTATTTCAGGCAGGTGGTAAGGAAAGAGTAACGCACAAAGGTGATGTGTATACCTTGCATTTCGATACATACAAAACGGATGAATTTCGCCGCAGTATAGATACTAACTATAAGCTGGATCGGTACGCAGAAAGAATGATTTTTGGAGAAGAAGTCAATCATTCCTGGACGCCTGAATTTGAAAATGCATATGTACAAAAGCTTGTAAGTTCAGGAGGAACTGCAGATTACCGGAAATCTGACTATAAAGGGGTCGTGGGAGGTAAAGGTACAGGAAATGGAGAAAAATCGGGTAAAGAATCTGGTGAAGAAAATACCATTAAACCCAACCAGGAAAAAACCCCTGAAGAATTGAAAAGCGAACTGGCTAAATTACCTAATGAAATAAAAAAGCTTATCAAGTTAGAAAAAGGTAATCTTAAACCATCAGATTATCAACGTTTATTGGTAATTGCTCAAAAATTGAAACAACTGTCACAAGAAGATATAGCATTATTCCAACTTCTTACACTGAAAGCTACAGACAATATAGAATTATTTGAAAAAGCCGTTGATTTATTTTTGGCAAAAAAAGAGGAACTGAAAGCAATAAGCGAGCAAGCACAAGCTGCCAATGTTCCCCAGTCTATGCAGGAAGCTATAGAGGGTTCGTGGAATGGGTTTGATGAAAACCAAATAGGTAAAATATCTGAAAGCGACCAGTATGATTTAGCCAGAGAACAGACTACAAAAGCGACTGGAGCGCAATTGCAGTATATGAAAGACCATCCGGGCGAAGTTATCAAAGATTTTGCTAAAGCGGCTACATTGATGAATACACCTGAAGCAGCAGAAGCCATAGAAAAAGATATTCAAGAAGCTGCTAATGGAGATGTCAATGCATGGCAACGATTAGCAGCAGGTTTGGGAGCAGGTGCTAAAATCTCGGGTTGGTTGCTGGCAGCAGTGTGTATAGTTGCTGTCATTGCTTTGCTTACCGGGGTAGGTGAGGTGGCAGCAGTTATAGCTACAATTGTAGAAGTATTGTTATATACTACCATCACTTTGTCGGCATTAGAATCTGAAGCACGTATTAAGGCTGCATCACAAGCTAAAGATGCCAATACCTTTAAGGAAAATGTAAATCAGGCAGCTTCTGCACGCGCTAATTTTATAGTAGCTTTGGCTATGCTGGGGCTGGCAAAAGCAGCAGGCTTTATTGCAAAAACCTATTTCCCAAAAACACTGGCTAAAATAGGAGAAAGTGTAAAAAACTTTAGAGCTAAACTAAGAGATATGATAGGTCTCGATAATTTTGCTGCAGTGAAGAACGGATTTTTGACAGAGCTGGAAAATAATAAACAAAGTTTAATACAAAGCGGAGAGCAGGCTAAACAAAATGCAGTACAAACAGCCAATGAGTTGGCCCAAATGGATATTCAAACTTTTATAGAAAGATTGGATAAAGCAGGTGATGATTTTTACGTGCAAGCAACTACTCAAAACGGGCAAGCTACCACCTGGAAAGCTATAAGTCAGACACCTGAAGGGTTAAAAGGAATAGAAACCTATAAAGAAGGTCTACTACAAGAGTTGCGTACAGAAGTGCCACAACATATAGATGCTTTAATACAAGAACAGGTACAGGCAGTAAACAAAATGCAGGAAGGAGTGAAATTGGCGAAGGATACTGAGGCTTGTGATGCTACGCTACAAGAATATGAAAAGTTTATCAGCAATGAAGAAGTGGGTAAAAGAGCCAATGAGAAGCAAGTAGAAATTACCAAAAACTTATCTGAAAAAGCTCTGCGGGAGATTGATGATAATTTAAAGAAAAGTAATATATTTGAAGAAAAGCCTAAACATACAGATCCAAAGGGAGGTAAAGTTGATGAAAATAATACTGTAGATGTTGGAAAAGTATTAGATGCTAATGACATGTCTACAGCACGTGAAATAGTACGGAATATAGGAGATATACTAGCACAGGATATTATTAAAGGACTTAGAAAAAAAGGGCTAGCACCAGATGTAATTGATGATATAATTATTCGGTCTAAATATATTGATGCCAAACTAGGAAGTACAAAAATGTCCGAGACAATAAGTAGACTTGCTAATGAAACTGGATTTTTAAACCCGGAAGATATTATTAGATGGTTGGATGATAGTGTTATTAAGCCTGATGGTTCAGTTATTGATGGTTCAGTAAAAAATCTATTAAATGAATTGGAGACAGGATTGAAAGAATTAAATGATGGTAGTGAAGTTATTATTTCTAAAATAGTTGGTGGAGATGAAATAGATGTTTTAAATGTTACAAAGAAGAAAATTATTGAAAATAAGCGTGTCATAGGTGGTGACTCACAAATTAGAGATAATATTAAAAGTATAATTGGAAAGTTTAATACAGAAACCAGATTAAGTACTGCAAATAAGGAGTTATATCCCAATCATTTTGGGCAATTAAAAATTGATAATCCTACCAATTCATATTTTAATCTGAACAAACTAGAGTTTATTAATAAAATTAGACAAGATTTATTTCCTTACACTTCTGCTGAAGGTGGGATTGAAAAAATACAGTTACAGAACGCTATACAGGAATTAGAAGTCACAAATGGAAAAGGAACATTTAAAATTAATAAAAATGAATGGTAATAAAATAAATAATGTAAGTGAATATTGGAAATACATGGATCATGATGTTTCTGCATTCACAATTAAATGGAACACAAAAGAATCACAAATGTTTTTGGAAAGTAAAACCTTAGATTTTATTTGTTCATATATTCTTTTAACTTTTAAATATGGTATTCTGTTACCTCATAATATTTCAGAATTAACTAACCTAAAACAGCTAGTTAATGAAATGGATGTTAAAAGTGAATCAATAAATTCTCCCATTTGGAAAAAATTTAATTATTTATATAACTATAATAATAATTCATTATATCATTCATTATTATTTGTGCAAAAGGAAAATTATGAGAAAATTTTTGCAGAAAAAATTGTCAATGCAGATTTGTTAATCACCTATGAGGATGTTCTAAATATGAATGATAACATTTATGCAGAACCGGTTACAATACTATTCTTTAAAAATTATTTTTATATTACTTTTAATGCTGATGCTTTTTTTGACACGCTAAATAACAAGAAGACAAATGGTGTGGTTGATAATTCAGAAACAGCTTATTTAAATACACCAAGACTTAATAGTTTTTTAAGAGATTTTATTATACTGTGTTTTGAATATGGAGCAACGGATTTTGAATTTGAAAAATTAGAATATGATAATATTTCAGAACAAGGAATACTATTTGACAATAAAATAGTGTACTACGAAGATATTTATGATTTATTACCTGAAGAGCATAAATATAAACAATTTAAGGAGATACAGGTAGAATTGGATGATACCAATTATAAGAGATACATGGAAAGAAAAAAAGAAACTAAATAAATCTTCTCAATGCCGCGCGATACAATCGTGCGGCTTTTATTTTATATCATTTGCTCAAAAAAATTAACTTTATAAGGCATGAGTTATGATTATAAAACTTGTAATCATAGGTTGACTAGATATTTTATTGGGAGCGAATAAAAAAAAATTAGAAACCCTGTGTAAAATCGCATCTAGATACTTGTACTGTATTTAATAAAGCTTACTATATTCTGATAAAAATGCATAATCATATTTAACTTTGTAGTTCATTTGTTAGCCAAAGAGCGCTTAAATGAAGGTTTAACAAGAGAAATTGAAAAAATAAGGGAAAAGGACAATATTTTACGGTGAAAGATCTCCAAAAATATAATTTTCCACTTAATCCTAAATTTAATGGTTCTTATGATGCATTTATGAAAGAACATGGAGTAACACTAAGTGATAGGTTATATATAAATTATAATATTGAAGTAAAAGTTAAATATGTAAAATAAAGAAATATGATATCAGTAAAATTATTAAAAATAGAAAATGTTGAACCTGTAGAGGTAGATAATTTGGATGAATTTATTCAAGGTTTAAATAATGTTTTGGGACATCCAATAGAGACTATAAATAAAGTAGATCCTAATTTTGATGGATATTATTTATTGCCAATGGGTTTCACAATTCCGGAAGATGAAAATGGCTCTGTAAAAGAAAATATTAATGAAAAAGTTTTTTTGTTGAGTGTAATTAATAGTAATATTCCAAGAATACTGAAAGAATGCAGACCGGCAGGATTAACGAATTGGGCTCTTTTTTTTAGAGCTGGAACAGCAGTAATAGGTAAAACAGAAGTGATTGATAAAGTATCAACTCGAGAGGAAGATCAAAATATATGGTATGAAGATTTAGGATATGATCAGTATATGCCGATAATGCAAGATGGTACATATGAAACTGTTGCAAAATCTATTTTAAGTTATTTACAAGCTTATGATGAATATATAAATAAGTTTGTATAAATTCCCTTACCGCCGCATGATATGATCGTGTGGCTTTTATTTTATATCATTTGCTCAAAAAAAATTAACTTTATAAAGCATGAGTTATGATTATAAAACTTGTAATCATAGGTTGACCAGATATTTTATTGTTAGCCAAAGAGCGCTTAAATAAGGTTTAACAAGAGAAATTGAGAAAATAAGGGAAAAGGATATTTCTAAAAGAATGCAAAAAGACTTAATACACAAAGCACGTGGTAGAAATGGTGGTTATATTGAAGGTGAAATTGGAAATATAAAATTTGAAGGTGATTATAGGCAGAGTGGAGAAAAGATATATATTGAAGAGCCAATTTTTAATGCTTATAAGGTAGATAGAGAAGGAGGTGTAAATACGCAAAAAGCCTGGTTGAGAAATGATGATACAGAATATATAATGTTATCAGAAATAGCAAGAAAGCTAGGTGCAAAAAAAGGAGGAGTATATCCTGAAATAAAAGGACAAATAAAAATAGTATCAGAATTGCCTTATTACCTTTCTTGCCAAGGAGTAATCCAGGATTTTAGTAAGATGTTTCCGAATGTAAAAATAAATTTAACAGATAATGTAAAATTTTAAAAAATGAAAACAACAAGAATCATGTATGCCCCACCGGCAGTAACTCAATTTACATACAAGTTTAATACTGAAAATAACACAAATATTGAGAATACAGACGAAATAATAGAAGGCTCTCCTTTCGTAACAATAGACTTTAAAGATACTCCGTTTCAATTAATTTTTGAATACACATACGAATTGGGTAGAATCCAAAGTTATTTAGCATCAATAAGAGAGCAGTTCTTATCATTAGAATATTACCCTTTTCCTCCTGATGATGATGATGAAGTAATATAAAGAAATGTATAACTATGTTATTTCCTCACCGCCGCATGATACGATCGTGCGGCTTTTATTTTATATCATTTGCTCAAAAAAAATTAACTTTATAAGGAATGAGTTATGATTATAAAACTTGTAATCATAGGTTGACCAGATATTTTATTGTTAGCCAAAGAGCACTTAAATAAGGTTTAACAATAGAAATTGAGAAAATAAGGGAAAAGGATATTTCTAAAAGAATGCAAAAAGACTTAATACACAAAGCACGTGGTAGAAATGGTGGTTATATTGAAGGTGAAATTGGAAATATAAAATTTGAAGGTGATTATAGGCAGAGTGGAGAAAAGATATATATTGAAGAGCCAATTTTTAATACTTATATGGTAGATAAAGAAGGGGGTATAAATAAACCAAATGCCTGGTTAAGAGATGGTGATACTGAATATGTAATGCTATCGGAAATAGCGGAAAAGCTAGGCGCAAAAAAAGGAGGAGTATATCCTGACATAAAAGGAGAAATAAAAATAGTATCAGAGTTACCTTATTGTCTTTCTTGCCAAGGAGTAATTCAAGATTTTAGTAAGATGTTTCCGAATGTAAAAATAAATTTAATAGATAATTTAAAATATTAATAACAATGAAAGTCAAAAAGATAATGTATGCTCCAACAGCAGTGGTTCAATTTACGTACAAGTTCAATAAAGAAAATAATACAAATATAGAAAGAGAAAGCGTTGAATACTTAGACGGTTCTCCTTTTGTAACTATTGACCTTAAAGAAACTAGCCAAAATTTAATATTTGAATACTCTTATGAACTAGGTAGAATTCAAAATTATTTAGCAAAAAGAGGAGAAGAATTATTGCCTTTACAAGACTATCCATTTCCTCCTGAGGGGAATAGGTAAAATAAAAGAACGGATAATTAATAAATTATCTCTCACTGCCGCACGATATAATCGTGCGGCTTTTATTTTCAATCATTTTATCTACAAGTTTTTATCTTTATAAAAGAATAATCAATACTTTTGAATACATCAAATAAACCAAAGTTAATAACTCATTAAAATATTGATTATGAAAAAAAAATTATTCTTTTGCTCCCTTCTGTTCAGTCTTTCCGCTGTAAGTGCCCAGACTATAGAATCCGGAAGTCACAGCACCACAGGGCATATTAAAAGTGATGGAACCATAGAAAACAGCAGTCATTCCACCGTGGGATACATTAAAAATGATGGAACTATCGAAGATAAAAGCCACGGCACGATTGGTTATATCAAAAGTGACGGAACTATTGAAAACAAAAGCCATTCTACAGTAGGTTATGTAAAAAAAGACGGGACTGTAGAAAGCAGCAGTCATTCCACTATTGGTTACATCAAAGATGATGGAACGGTAGAAAACAGCAGCCACAGTACGATCGGGTATGCCAGGGGAGTCAAAAAAGAATGGGTAGCGGTAGTATATTTCTTCTTTAAATTAGATTAATTATTAACTCTGCGAAACAGAAACTAGCGTTAAATATATAAGTTAAAAAGGCTTGGATTTTATAATCCGAGCCTTTTTTATTATAGATATGGACCAGGTTTTATGATATAAAAGTGCTCATTCTGGCAAAGCATGGCTATTTTAATTATTCTGAAAAAAAGAGGTACTGCAGCTACAGAATAGAGAGGCCAAAAAACTTTCACAGGAATAAAAAAAGAATGAATTTTGAGCTTTGAAATTTAAGAAGCAAGCCATTCAGTTTTACAAAATAACAGGTACTGCAACTACAGAATCGGAAGGTCCCAAAACTTTTACAGGAATCAAAAAAAGATGAATTTTGGACTTAAAATCAATGATACGAACTAGTATCTCAAAAACAATCATATAAATAATATAAATAGCAAAGAATAGTGAAATTATGGAAAAAAATGAATTAACTCCAAGGAAAGAATTAAAAACCTATTTTGAAACCGGTAAACATCCAACGCAGGGCCAATTTTCGGAACTGATAGATTCTTTAAGACACAGAGAAGATGCCCTGACCAATAAAGAAAAGGCGATCCTTGCCAATAGTCTGGCACTTATTGATAATGCATTCATTTACTATTCTACAAACATTGTTGGAAATTTAAAATTCCGGATTGCTATTAGCTCGCAGGATGAAGAAGATCAGGTGGTAACCGTAAGACAAACTGACAACATTGTGGAAAAGCAATTTTTATTAGGCAGCGCACCTTATACCTTTAAAGTAAAAGAAATATCAGAAGAAACATTAAAAGGAACTGAATATTATCTTTTGAGATATGAAATAAGCCCAAGCTATACAATTTTTAGAATGTTTGGAAATGGCCTGAATACAATTCCTGAAGGTTTTGATTTAGGGTTGCTGGAGGGCAAAAGGTTACCCATACAAATTTATAAACAAGATTATGGAAGAAAGGTAAATGTTATAAATACAAATATTAAGTTTGTTAATAAAACTGAAGTACCTATACAATACAGGGTAAGTGGAAGTAACTGGAGTTCGAGATTCAGAGCTGAAGACTCTGTTACTGATCATTATGATATAGCTGATAATTTAAGCTTTAATTATAAGGCAGACCTTACAGAATTGAATCAATCTATACAATGCACTATCGTTGATGAAGATACAAATAGTCTTCTAGCTACAGGCTACTTATATGCCGGACAAAATCAGGATGCCTGGTATGGTGGTGACATAAGTGGAATCAGAAATGTAAGAATCGAATGTAATTATTCTATCAATGAAAAATAATCAGACAGGAATATCTGAGGAGTAATCAATATTACGAAATATTTATATTGGCATAATTAAATTCGCCAAAAAGGATCTAAGAATAAGGGTGTGAGTTTTGAAATCATGTACCCATCATTCGACTTTAAAAATTAAGTTTACTGCCACTACAGAGCAGAACAGTCCAAAAAAAATTACAGGAATAAAGAAAAGGATGAGTCCCAAACTTTAAAAACATAACATTAATAATCATTGAAAACCAAAGGTAATTATGCTCTAAGCATAAGCCGCTAAGAATTGTAAAGTATTATGGAAGAAAATAAACCAACTACAAGAGACCAGTTAAAAACCTATTTTGAAACAGGTAAACATCCTACACAAAACCAATTTTCGGATCTGATTGATTCTTTAAGACACAGGGAAGATGTTCTAAACAAAAAAGAAATGTTACTCTTTGCTAACAGTTTGGCATCTATTGATAGTGCGTTTATTTACTATTTTGCAAATAACGTGGGAAATTTGGAAATCCAGATTGTTGTGGCCTCACCGGATGAAGAAGATCAGGTGATCACAATAAGAGATTCTACCAAAGTAGGTGTAGTGAGACAATACTTATTTGGAAATACTCCTTATACGATTAAAATAAAAAATATATCAGAAGGTAATTTAGGGGAAACTGAGTACTATAGTTTTGGTTATCAGTTAAGTGAAAGCTATTATATTCGTAGATTATTTGGAAACAATCTGCATACACTTCCTGATGGTTTTGACTTTGGAAAATTGAAGAATACCAGACTACCCATCGAAATTTCCAAAATGGATAATAAAGCAAGAATAAATATTGTGAATACAAGTATTAAGTTTATTAACAAAACTGAAGTGCCTATCCAATATAGAGCATACTCACAATACTGGGGTAATGAACATGGAGATAAAGATACTGTTACCGATCATTATGATGCATGGGACTTTTTGTACATTGCTTATAATGCCGACCTTCAAGCAATCACTCAGAACATACAGTGCGATTTGTATGATGCGGATACCAACACTCTTGTAGCCACAGGATATTTGTATGCCGGGCAAAGTCAGGAAAATTGGTGGGGTGGCCAGGTAGATAAAGTCAGAAATGTTAGGATCGAATGTAGCTATTCTTCTAAATAATAATTAATTTTTAAACAGAGTTACTGCAACTACAGTACAGATAGGGCGAAAAACTTTTATAAGAACAATAAAGTGATTAATTTTGAACTGTCATCATAACATAAATAGTAAGTACTATTAGGTAACAAAACAAGTCGGGAATTAATCCACTACATTCTCATTACTAAAAATACAACCTTATTTGGATAAGATACTCTGCGATGGAATCTTTTCCATTGAATTTATCCGCAAAGTGAAACAAGGTTGTCACATCTATTTTTTTGAAAACAAATAATAAATTCTGTGAAAACGGAAGGTGGAAATGTATTGCAAAAGATGAAGAAACGAGAACCGTAGAGTATAGGTGTAATTATTTGTTTATGAGTGATATGGAGGGTGCTGCAACTACAGGATAGAGAGGACTGAAAACTTTTATAAGAACAAAAAAAGAATCAATTTTGAACTGTACATCACAACGGATAATCAGCTCCGGAAAGCAGGCATACTAAGAATATAAGCAAATAAAGAAAACTAAAATATCATGGAAGAAAACAATATATTAACCCCAAGAGAGGAGCTGAAAACCTACTTTGAAACCGGTAAATATCCTACAGAAAGCCAGTTTGGCCGATTCATAGACAATTATCTTCATTTAAATGAGCTTAATTTCGGCCTGGATGTAAAGGCATCAGCAGACTGGACCTCCAAATACTATCATTTCTATAGAGCCGGAAATATTGAAAAATCAGGACGAGGACATATCAACCTTGAAGCTGAAAATGGAAGCCAGCCACAGCCAATAGATAATTATGCACATGCTTTCAGTAGAAGTGTAAGTTATAAGTATTTAAAGGTAAAATTATCAAACAAATTAGATATTGATAAATACAAGCCTAAGATTATCATAAAACGGTACAAACAGAAGAAAAAGATTAAGGATGGAGTAAAAGATGGAGGTTTTTACAAGGAACAGCTGTTAGACGCAATATCCTGGGGCAGAATGTCCGAATATCCGGTAACATCTAAAGAAATGATTCTGGACATTAATCCTGTTAATTATTTCAGACCTGGATCAGAGTTCAATGAATTTTATCCATCGGGAACACTTACCAGACCGGGCTCATTCAGACATACAGTTCATCATAGAAAACCATTTTCTCTTATTCAGATGTTTTTGGAAATTGAGATAAACGGAACAAAATATACATCGTACCCCGTTAATATAAAAATTATTTTAGGGCGTGACTTTAACGATTTGGTTAATTACATTATTGACTAATCACAAACATACCTCAATCGGAAAGATTCTCATTAGCAGGACACCTCTTAGCGCCTGGAATCCCGGAATTTTCTGATGTATAAACATTAGAATCTCTTCCCGGAAGCGGAATGACAGGCCTTCGGATCTGCAGTTCTCTTTCAGACGTAGATTGATTCTTTAAAAAAGCAGGACTCCAATGACGGAGCGACTTTCCAAAAGCAGCTGCTTCGGCAGTTGTGGAGAGACACTCGAATGTGAGCTACTTTCCGGTTGAGGTTTTCTTAAGCAAACTACGAAATACAACGTAACCATCCTTGAGATGTGTTGCATGATATTTAAAATCATATAAAATATAAAACATACCTCAATCGGAGAGATTCTCATTGACAGGACACCTCTTAGCGTTTGGAATCCTGGAATTTTCTGATGTAAAAGCATTAGAATCTCTTCCCGGAAGCGGAATGACAGGTCTTCGGATCTGCAGTTCTCTTTCAGACGTAGATTGATTCTTTAAAAAAGCAGGACTCCAATGACGGAGCGACTTTCCAAAAGCAGCTGCTTCGGCAGTTGTGGAGAGACACTCGAATGTGAGCTACTTTCCGGTTGAGGTTTCTTGAAATCAACCACAGGACAGGTGGAAGCATCTTAAAATAAAAAAGAAGCAATACACCAGATCTTTAAAAGCATAAAACCAATGGAGTCAGAACAATTACAAAAATTATTTACTCATTTAGAAAAGGTTATTACATGGCGTATAAACAATCCATCAGAGGATTTTAATGTAGGAGCCCCTGAATTTAATACCAGTAACCATGAAAATTTTCAATTAGGAGATTATATTTCAGGGAAAGAGCTTGCCCATCAGGAAGTTGTGATTCTTTTAATGGCTTTATTACCACGATTGGATCCATCATTGTTGAAACGCATTTATTTGGAGTTTCCAGGGAGTGCGATGTTTGACTTCTGTGCAACCAATGATAGTGGCAGGCTCTTTTATCCTACAATTCAGACCGCTCAATATATTTTAGGAGGGGATAGTATCTCAGAACGATTGAAAGCACTGGATTATTTCGGCCCGAATTCGGTTTTGAGTAAAGAAGAACTCATTGCTTTTTCAGGTTCAGCTCATGAGAACAGCCAGATAAGAATTCATGAAGAAGCTTTTAATAAAATCATTTTTGGCTTGGATTTATTGCCGAAAATGAGCAATGATTTTCCTGCAGAACAAATACATACCCGTCGATCATGGACCGATTTAATACTTCCTCAAACTACGCTGCAGGAGCTTAAAAGTATTGAAGCCTGGTACCATAGCAGCAGGATTCTTATGGAAGATTGGGACATGCAGACAAAACTTAAACCAGGGTTCAGAGTGCTGTTTTATGGAGAACCGGGAACCGGAAAAACTCTTGCAGCCAGTCTTTTAGGGAAATACACCAAACGTCCTGTTTTCAGAGTAGATGTCTCCATGCTGGTCTCAAAATATATCGGAGAAACAGAAAAGCAATTAGCTAAACTGTTCGACAAAGCAGAAAATAAAAACTGGATTTTATTTTTTGATGAAGCAGATGCTATTTTCGGAAAAAGAACCTCTGTAAAAGATGCCCATGACAAATATGCCAATCAGGAAGTTTCTTATTTGCTGCAACGCATAGAAACATTTTCAGGACTTATTATTCTGGCATCCAACTTTAAAAATAATATGGATAAAGCCTTTACGCGACGCTTTCATAGCTGCATACAATTCAATAATCCAAAGCATGAAGAGCGTCTGCGTATCTGGCAGCAAAATGTACCCGAACAATTACAGCTTGAAGATATTGATCTGGAACAAATTGCCAAACGATATGAATTAACCGGTTCTAATATTATGAATATCATACAGGATGTGAGTTTAAAAACAATAGCATTAAAAGAACCCGGCTACACAGTAAGTGTAGACATGTTACTGGACAGCATTAAAAAAGAGTACGTAAAAGAAGATAAAATATTTATGTAAGAATTTGAATTCCAATCAGGTTTTCCGGAATTGAAGAATTCAAGAAATCAGAGCTATAGGCCTGTTCAATTTTTAAAACTAAAACCAATGAAAGCAAAAATTCTGTTATTGATCATATTGAGCAGCCTCATGTTGGGCTGCCGGAGTAAACACAAAATTACAACCACTTATAAAGAAAATACAAAAGAAACAGAAACAGAAAAAGCTGATTCTTTAAGCTTACAAAGCTCACAATCAATTCAAAGTATATCAGATGATGTGTCATTGAAGGAAGAGAGAAATGAAATCTCAGGAGATCTATTGATTAAAGGAAAATCTGATGTATCCAATCCCCTTGTTTTCCATAACATAGTAGGGAGGGATACCATTCAGCGTATTTCCATTGTGGGAAATGCAGAATATTCCATCAGCAACCATTATGCAAAGGCCAGCCATGAAAAATCAGAGGTTAAAAAAGAAGAAATCACCTATGTTATTCAGGATTTAACTCAGAAAACGAGTTCAAAAGAAACGATCAAAGAAGTAGCTTCAAAAGTCTCTGAAGAAACAAAGAAAATCCAATCAAATGGATTTGAAATCCTGGCCTGGATTTTCATTACGATTATTGGAATCACTTTAATACTCATCTTTTTCACCTATAAATATTTTAAGAAATGAAAACATCACAAAAAGGAATAAACCTGATTGTATCATTTGAAGGTTTCAGTGCTAAGCCTTATCTGGATTCTGCAGGAATTCCGACAATTGGGTATGGTAACACGTACTATCCGGGAGGAAAGAAAGTAACCATGAAAGATCCTGCAATCAGCAAAGAAAAAGGAATAGAGCTATTTTCATCTGTTTTACCAACGTATGAAAAAATCGTCAACAGTAAAATTAAATTGATTCTTACTCAAAATCAATTTGATGCTCTTGTCTCTCACACGTACAATACAGGAGGATCTGACACTCTGTTTTCTTTGATTAATAAAAAGGCAGATGAGAAAACAATCAGAAATTGGTTTACCGAGAAATACATTACTGCTGCCGGAAAAACGTTAAACGGACTCATCCGCAGAAGAAAGGCTGAGGCTGATCTGTTCTTTTCTAAATAAGCAATTCCCACCTAATAGTGGGGACTTTAAACCCTATATTATCATTGGAAATAAATCTCAAAGTCAGGTGATTTCAGAGATAGCAAAAGTGGAATCAGCTTCATTGATTCTTTCTAAGTAAATGCATATCATATAGCTTCATCTGCAACGATATGGTTTTCTTCGCTCCCCTTAAAATGCCGCGCAATAGAAATAATCTTTAGGCCTTTCCCCAATTATCAATTTTATCAAAACTAATTATCAATTATCAAATGAGTACACCATTACATACAATTTTCAGTTGGTTTGAAACTGGAGATTTTCCAACAGAAACCCAGTTTAAAGACACATTTTTATCTTTTTATCACAAAGATGACTTAATCCCTATGCAAGGCATTGAAGGGTTTGAAGAAATTTTTCAATTATTTGCCAGTGCGGAAGCATTTCAAGCACATTTAAAAGACCCAGATGCTCATTCAGAATATTTGGCTTTACTGAATGCAGGCAACCTGACTTCAGCTCATGTTGACAGTTGGAAAAGTAAACTTGGATTAAGCAATGCTGCTACCATTGACAGTTCTGATCAATTGGGTAATACATATACTAAAATACAGGTAGATGGTTTTGTTGATGCATTGAAAGATGCTGATAAAGACTTAGCCCTGAAGATAGAAAATATTAGGAATGTATTATTATCCAATGATTTGTCTTTAGATGAACTTCAGGAAATAGTAAACTTCATAAAAAAAAACCGTGACGATATTGAAGCTTTAAAAGCTATTCCAATAGGAGAATCAAGGGAAGATAAAGTAAAGCTGTTACTTGACTACGATGGGCTAGGCAGCCCGAAAAATCAACAGGAATTTAATAAGCAAGTCTATGATAAGGTTTTGCTGATTTCACAAACAGCTACAAGTGCAGTGGTACAGGTCACAGGAAGTACAGAGTTTCCTAATACCCTTGAAACGGAAAATGTAATCATTCAGGCCCGGGACAGTGTTACGGGGAAAAAAATAAATATTGACGATTACGCTACCAACCAAACCATAAAGATTAACATGTTTGGCGACATCGTTAATCCAGTCAATATTCTCATTTTAAAAGTTAAACCATAAAAAATAAAAAACAATGAATAATAACGCAGTAATAAGTAATAACGCACATCAGGATAATTTTTTTGGAGAATTACAGCACACCCGCTTTCAGTATTTTGATACACTTCCCAGTACGGATAAAGCTCTCCCGGGTTGGATCATTGATTATAAAAATGAGTTGCATCAGTGGAACGGTACCCAATGGATTAACCTGGCTCAAAATTACGTACATCCCGATTATCCACTGACTAATAATCCATTTCAAACAGATCAAACAAGCGGACTTCTATTACTAAGTCAGATACTGACCAATAGTTCAGGACACGTTATTAAAATAGCAGGCCGCAATCTTACCAATGCAGATATTGTTTCCATCTTTTTGAATGATGCTATTCAGTCAGGTACATTTACCTGGTCATCCAATAAGATTAAAACTTATATTGAAAATTTAATAGGACAAAGCCTTACAGGAGCGTTAATTTATCAGCCGGGAGGTTATAGTCCTTCCACTACTGAAGGTTCAATGACGGCTCCGTTACCCGTTACCTCAGCTGCCATTAAAACAGGGATGGTGTGGGTGATTACAGCAAATGGCTGGGTGGGCAATGAGCCCGTTTCTGTTGGTGATCATCTTATTGCTAATACTGATGATGCTTCAAATGCTCCTAAAAATTATCAGATTATAGAAAAAGGCATTCCTGACATTGTAGATGCTACAGATACGGTGAAAGGACTGATTCAAATTGCTACAGATGATGAAGCTATTGAGGGTGTCAATCCTATTAAAGCAATGACTCCAAAATCTACGAAAGCTGTTCTGGATGAAAAAATTAAATCCAAAACAGTGCAAATCGGAGATGGCTCATCCGTTACTTTTTCCATTAATCATGGCTGGAATACCCTGAATGTTGATTATATCTGTTATCGTAATGCTGATAATAGAAAAATAAATGTAAGCTGTGTGGCTACATCGGCAAATGATGTACAGATAGATGTTTTAGCACCTCTTACCCCGAGTGAATATAGAATTACTTTAACTGCAAGATTAGACTAATGATTGCTCCTGAATATTTTAACAATCACATCGCTGTAGAAGGCGAAATAATTGTGAAAAGTGTTCCAAACGATGCAGGTTCTGTAATGGTTTGGAATTCTGTAACGAAAAAAATCAGCACAAGAACCCATGCGGAAATTGTGTCTGATTTAAATTTAGTGACAACTAATACCGAGCAAGTTATATCGGCAAGAAAAACATTCTCAGGGGGTACCGGGAATGCTTATAATTCAGTGGCTTTGGAATTAAGAGGTAATGGTACATCTGATACAGTTTACCCCGCCATTTCTTTTCATCAGCCGGGCCTTTATGGCGCTACATTGCAGTACAGGTCAAACGGTTATCACTTTATGAATATCAATGGGAATGCTTTTGATTACGTAAATTCTGCCGGGTATTATAAAGACGGTTCAGATAATGAAAAGTTTCTTACAGGAGGCGGTGGAGATTATGATTCCCGAAAAAAAGAAGACTCCTGGTTTCATTCAGGAAGAGACTTTCCGCAGGGAACACTGATTGAAACTGATGTAGACTATTCTGTAGACTATGGAGATCAGTTTCTTTTAGAGATTAAAGGTAATATGTACGGAAGTGATCAACCTTTGGATTGTAAGATCCAGGGCTATATCTATAACGGTACTATTATTTCTCATAGCGGTTACTCTACATTACATTATTGGAATGGGATTACGGCCTTAAACTTAAACGGTAAACTTTGTTTTTGGTTTACTCAATTGTCTTATTGGCAGGGGTTTGATGTAAAAGTAACTGTTGGGTATGGAGGTTTAGACCAAGGTAGAAACCGGGTTATTTCAGTTTCGGATCATCCGGACCCGGGAGGTACAAAAAGAGTTCAGATCAAGCTTAAACATTTACTAACCAAAGAAGAGTTAGTTTCTGATAATACATTTTGGGAGAAAAAAGATACAGGTGGCTATTGGGTATTAGATTCAGACAGACCTATAGCGGGTTTAAATGGGAATAGTTCTCAGGTTATTTTATCTGGTGGTTTACTGGCTTCTTCTGCTTATACTGATTCCCAGTTTATTCCTCCTTACGGAATACATTCAAGAGGTTTTGTGCAGACAGATGAAGGTTTTCAAAACAGATTTTACAAAGTAGATGAAAGAAATAGAATCTGGTCATTTGCTAATGCCGATACGTATGGACTTTCTTATTATCAGGGAAGTGCCAATAGCCTGAATGAAGGTATAGGTTTCCATTTTGGAGATGCCAATAATCCTACCCATTTTCTGGGGCGGTCAGGTCAGATTTATTCTAAACAGGGTATTTATTCTACTTCATTTACGACAGGTAATAACCAGGTTTTAAATTATGGTAATCCATCTACATTATATATAGGAAATCCTACTATTAATACTATTATAGAGTCTAATGGCAATGATATAATACACTATAAAAATGGAGTAAATGGAGTGGTTTGGGATGCTCATAATTTAGATCCGTCAACTTTTGTCAATGCATCGGCTTTAAATAATTATGTTCCCTATAATGGCGCAACACAGGATGTTAATCTTGGGGCAAAGGATTTGGAATTTGAAGGAGGGGGATCTATAAATAAGCACCAGAATAAGGTAAGAATATTTAATAAAGTTTATCAGGGCTATTATGATGATGGGGGACATACAGGTATTTTAGCTATTAAAATGCCACAGGCTTCACCAGATCATGCTATGTTTAGTATTGATATTAATATTTATGGATATGAAAGTCAATACCTGGGAAAAGTTAATGTAGCTTTTTACAAATATGTATCAGGGGCTATGGTCCCTAATGGTTCAAAAGCGATATGGGAAGTAACAGATAATTTCCCTACAACTACCGCAAGAATTGGGATAGGAACTGACGGATATGTCAGTATTTTATTAGGAGAGGCGGATACATTTTGGAATGCCTACTTATCATTTGAAGTAGCTAAAGTGGAAGTTAAATATGGGAACTATAATCAAGATTGGAATGTAGGATGGTCTCATGCAATAGAACCTAACTTTGATTTATATCCTGCCAATATCATTGTTTTGCCTTCTGATGTTGTAGCTACAAGAAGTTGGTTAACTAATTTTGCAGACAGCAGCTATATCCCTAAAGCAGTTCAGTTTAATGATAACTTCAACAGTCTTGGAGGCTATTCCAGTTCTGGAGTTTATAGAGCCAACAATAATGCAGGAGGAGTTCAGCATTTATACAGTCCTATGTTGCACATGGGTGCTCAGGATACCACAGCACAATTACAGGTAAAATATAATGATACGAGTGCAGATGCAGGAGAATTAGTTTATAGAAGCGGGCATAATGGCAACTGGACTCTATGGAGAAGAGCCTGGGACAATGTAAATTTCAAACCAGGTGATTATCAGACAAGAAATACGGATGAAATTATCTCGGCAGCAAAATCCTATTACAACAGAATACCTTTCAAACTAAAAAATAGTTCCTATAAATCCTGGTCCATTCAGAAGCCTACAAATAACAATTTAATATTGGCACCTTCTGCTTCAAATAATGCGGAAGATTGGGATTTAAATAATGGTATAGAATTCACTGATGCTGGCCAGGTTTCTTCAAAAGGTTTTAATAAAATTGGCTATAATGATAACTATCTTTTAACTGCGGGCGGAGGCCATAGATTAGCAGCAGATTTTGTGTCATCTTCAGAGTTAGGAAACTATCTCAGAAAAGATGGAGGTACTATGACAGGTGCTTTTAATATAGAGACCCCAGCTATGTTAGGTAAGTGGAAAAGTACTGCACAGACAGGGAATTATTTGACCTGGCAAAAGTATGACGGGGCTAAAGATATAGCTTATATTGGAGCTGATGGAGGTTCTGCCACATGGGGTGGGACAGGAGATAGTTTTGTAGTTAGAGCGGTAAATGACGGTGATTTATTATTGAATTCCGACAATGGTGTTGTTAAAATTCAAGGAGGTATTCCCTGGACTACTAACAATTTTAATCCCGCAGAATACTTAGCGAAAAGAGGTAATCATCAGGATGCAACTGCAGTAAAAACAGATTATCCTTTAAGCATTACAGATTGGGCTTCAGGTACCGGGTTCCCGTCTACTTATGGTAACTCTTTACACATTGCAGGAAATAATACATGGTATCATAGAATAGATTTTCCTTTATTCAGCAATCACTTAGAGTATTGGCAGGCTATCAATACCACAACCATGACGAAAAAAGGTAATATTCCTTTATTGTCAGATGGAGAAACACTTTGGACTAACAATAATTTTAATCCTGATGCTAAAGTTAATTCTGCTGAAAATGCACAAACATTAGGGTTTTCAAGTGGTTTATCAGCAGGTGCACCTTACATATATCACAGAACAGATGGCTATGTATTCTTAGCTACTCAATCCTGGGTATCATCTAATTTTACGAGTCAAATTCTGTCAATTCAACCTGAAGGGGAAGATGGTCAATGGATAAATCTGACCAATTCAAACGGAGTTTTAGCTTCCAATTATTTTATTACATCCAGAGATGGTTCAAGAGACCCGAATACAGTTGTTACACCAAATGGTAATTCCCGTAGAGTTAGATTTGATTTTATTAACGCTGGATCTGTTGGAGGTTCTGGAAATTATGCGGGGGTAATGACTTACGCTCCATGGGATGGTACGTCTGCATCAACTGGGGATTCTTCATATCAATTAGCTTTTGCCAATCAAACTGGTATAAATGGAGAAGGAATACCAATGCTTAAAATAAGAAAAGGCATTGATGATAAGTGGTCTAAGACATGGTATAAATTATGGAGTGACGCAGATTTCTCACAAGGTCATATTAATAACTGGAATTTTATGTCTAGTAATGGTATTATTGTAAACCAGCAATTTACTAATAATACAGGTAATGGATTAATGGTTGCTGATGAATATAATGGCGGAGAATCTGGTATATATAATGAACAGGATGGATTCTATTTAGCTGTATTGGAAGGTGAGTATTATAAATATTCAAGCAGATATAATGGCTGGGAAGGTATTAATTTCAATAGAAAGAGCTATAACATTGGTATAGGTACAGATGCTAATGATGCAGATAAAGTAACTGTTTCAGGCTCGGTAAAAGCTACCGAAAACTTTAAATCAAAAGATGAGAAGCCTAATACTTTATTTATTCCGGACGGAAGTCTTTCCTATCTTGATGATGAGATTACCAATGAAAAATCCAGAATGAGATTATCTCATGGCATGATTGAGCAGCAGCCGGGAACTCAATATTATGATTCTGATAATAGAATGCTGGTAATCAGATGTGTATATGGTGAGCATTTTGTGTTAGGAAAATGTTTCCGAGGTCAAAGAATATTAGTATTAAATGCTAGTGATAATTGGCAAGGATTTGACATAGAAAGTGCAGGATATTCATATAAAATACCACCTTATAGCTCTATCCAGTTATTTGTCTGGGATGAAAAGACCGTTTATAAATATGCAGAAAATAAAATGTATTAAAATGATGAGTAATCACTAATATAAAATGACGTCACTTGTCTTAAAGTGGCGTCATTTGCCCATTCGTGATCAGGCTTGGCTATCTTCAGACACTTTTATATAAAGTTTGCTTGAATCAGAGGCAATTACCGTTATTTTTCAGATAAATGTGACTTTGAAATTAGTGTACAAGCGCCCATATTAAAACACCGATTCCGGCATACACAGTAACTGTAATGATATCAGCTATGGGTTGTGAAAAGCGTTTTTCTGCAATTTTTTCGCTGTTGATCTGGTTCTTATGAAATTTCAGAATTTTTTTAGGATTATAAACAGCGTGTGCAACCAGACTGTCGCTTTCCCATCTGTCAACTATTATTTTATAGCTCTTTCCAGCAACATCAATTTTAACATTTTTGTTAGGGGCAAGCGTCTCCTGAATATTAATCGGAACAGCAGTCGGTTGAGTAGCTGTATTTTGTATTTGGGTAGAAGTATTATTCGCTAATTCAGATGTCTTTTTCGGGCTCTGTTTATTGTCAGTTGCCGGATCCGGCTGCTTTTTTACCTGATAAGTATAGCAGCTGGTAAGAGATAATAATGTTATGATGAGGTAAAGATACTTTTGCATTAGCCAAATTTAAGAATTAAACGGAATATTTAGCATTTTCTTTTAAAAGATCCTGTTTTTATAAAAATTATGTCTGTTTGTGACCAGGGCGAAATTATTTTCAAACACTTTTATAAATCATTTAGTCCGTTCGAGCTTATTGAACTGTAAGTTTACTGCAGCTACAGAATGGAGAGACTAAAAAACTTTCACAGGAGCTAAAAAAAAATGAATTTTGAACACTGTAATTACAGAGCAATATCATTCCGTTTCAGAAAAGTAAAGTCTACTGCAACTACAGAATGGGAAGGTCAAAAAACTTTTATAAGAGCAAAAGAAAAATGAAATTTGAGCTCTGAAGAATGTAAATATAAACATCGGCAAAATACATAGTTTTCTTGTTGATGACATACAGGTAATCTACCAATTGACAAGGGTATAAAGAGTGAATAAAAAATCACTCAAAAAATGTAGAATTCTATTCAAAGTAATCAGTCTAGAAATAATATAGGTTTCCCGAACTGTCAATTTTATCAAAACTAATTTTCAATAATCAAGATGAGTACACCATTAAATATAATTTTCAGTTGGTTTGAAAAAGGTGATATTCCTACAGAGTATCAATTTAAGCAGACCTTTTCTTCATTCCGCCATTTAGATGAAAAAATCAAAATGGATGAGGTGACGGGTTTACATGAAGCCTTTCAACAAACACTGTCTACCACAACTTTTACCAATCATCTGGAAGATGAAAACGCCCATATTTCAGTGCTGGCAAAACGTAATGCATCCAATCTTACGGATATTAATGTAGAGGAATGGAAAGAAAAATTAAAAATCAAATTTGCCGCTACTATAGATGGAAGTGAAGAGACTGGAAATGTCTATACAAAAGAGCAGATCAGTGAAATTGTAAATGTAATGCAGGCAAAGGATGATGAAATGCTTGAGCATATTGCAAAAATTAACGAAATACTGCGCTCTAATGACGCCAATCTTGATGAGCTTCAGGAAATCGTAGACTATATCAAAGAAAACAGGAAACAGATAGAATTGCTTAAAGAGGTTGTTATTAGAAACATTTCAGACGATAAAATTAACCTTGCCGGCATTTATTCAAACTGGGGCGCAATTACTTATCAAAATCAGTTTAACGATTTGGTTTATGATAAAATTAAAAAAATCGAAGATGCGGCCAGTTCCGAAAAGATTAAGCATGAAGAGAGAATTAGGGGTGACTCCAGGATAAAACATGATCTTGATACGCTAAGTTTTGTGATTGAAGCTTATGACACAGTCACAATGTTTACAATACCCCTTAAGGTGAGAAGAATAGACACCAATAATATTGAAGTGCTATTCGATTCATTACCACCCAATATAATTCAGTTAACAATTAAAAAAATATAATTATGGACATTAAATACGCTTATTACCGAAGTTCTGTTGGATATAAAATAGAAGGGAAAACAGACAATGATATTTTAACTGCCGGCGGCGGTACAAGGGGAATCAATTCTTTTTGGCATGATGGAAATTTAAATCCGTTAGATTATGTGCCTAAAACACGTACTTTAACAATTAATGGTACAGCTTATGATTTGTCAGCAAACAGATCATTTACAACGCCAGATACCATTACCCGTCTGAAAGGAGGTGCATCCGGTTCTTTGGTTTCCGGAGATGTTACCCTTGCAGCAGGTGCCAATATGGCGGTTAACCAGACCGGGAATACAATTACGTTAGTTTCTACCGATACAACCTACAGCGCAGGTAGCGGTTTGACATTGACAGGCACTTCATTTTCTTTACCGGTCACTACTTCAGGTACAGGAAATGTGGTTACGGGAATTACCCAGACAACCAATGGAATAACGGTGTCTCTGGGCTCTATGCCCACTACATCGGATTTAGCTAACTATATTCCGTTATCACAAAAAGGAGCTGCGAATGGAGTTGCCGCACTGGATGCATCAGGACTGGTGCCTGCATCTCAATTGCCATCTTATGTAGATGATGTTTTGGAAGGATATTATAAAGCTGCTGACGGAAAGTTCTACAAAGAAGCGGGTTATACTACGCTTATCACTGGTGAGACAGGTAAAATTTATGTATCCCTTGATACCAACAAAACTTACCGATGGACGGGAACAACGTTCGTTTATATCACCTCAGGGGCTGTAGATTCTGTAAATGGATTAACCGGTGTTGTAGTCTTAAACAAATCTCATGTTGGCTTAGGGAATGCTGATAACACGGCAGATGCAGCAAAAAATGTTCTTTCCGCTACAAAGTGGACTACAGTACGAACTATTACACTTTCCGGAGTTACCGCAACGGCACAAAATATTGACGGTTCTGGAAACGTAACAGTTCCTATTACTGCTGTTCCTGCGACATTATTAACGGGAACTGCAGCAGTCAATACAACCGGATCAGCTGCAAAACTGACAACACCGAGAACAATTTCTGCTTCAGGTGACGCTACGTGGACAGCAACTTTTGACGGTTCTGCCAATGTTACCTCAGGTCTGACATTAGCTGCAACAGGTGTAACTGCCGGGACTTATGATGAGGTGACCGTTGATGCTAAAGGTAGAGTAACTGCCGGTAGTAATAATGTAAAGTCGTACACTACCTCTATTTCCGGAACAGGTGGTGTGGTACACAATTTAGGGACCAGAAATGTAGATGTAGCCATGTATGACACGGTAACCTTTTACAAAATAGAAGGTAGAATAAGATTAACCGATCCGAATAAAATAGATGTTGAATTTGATTCTGCTTTACCTAATGCTGTATCCATAACAGTAACGCGTAAAGATATTTAACATGGATGTAAAATACGCATATTATAACACTTCTAAAGGCTATAAAGTAACGGGCGGCACAGCTGCCCAGTTTTTAAAAGCGGATGGTTCCCTGGATAACAGTGCTTATGTGAATAAATCAGGAGATCTGATGACTGGTGCCCTTACATTTAATCATTCTATTGGTAGTACAATAAGAAAAGATTTATCTGCGATAACGGCAGCATCAGGGTTTGCTAGAGATATTTTACAATTAGCAGGTTCTAATGGTGTAGTGGATACTGTTGCGTGGTTTGGAGCTGTAGAGGCAGATGGGACAGTAAAAATGTCGTATGGTTATTTCGGTGCAACAACTTATAATGCTACTAAGGCGCTCCTCTGGACATCAGATCAGAGAGTAGGAATTGGATTAAGTGGATCATCATTACCACTGGATGGATATAGACTTCATGTTTCCGGGAATAGTTATACATCCGGTAATATAGGAGTTGCAGGAACTATTAACAGTACAGCGGGTGAACTTCAGGTTCAAAGACAGGGAGTAAACAGAATTAAAACAGGGTCTACATATACATTAATTTCAGGAGATGGAACTTCAGGAATTGTTTATTTGAGACCTCAGGGAGATTCAGTAAGTGCGGGTCAGGTAGTTATCAATGCTAATAACACTCAGTTTGTAGATGCTTATAATTTGTTATTTGGCAGTCAAACAGCGACAGGCTCAACGATTTTTCATACTAATCTACCTAATTCAACACATGGTTATGGGATGTGGTTAGCCCATAATTTACAATTTGATGGTACTGATTTTATCCAACCAAGAGGATCATTAAATTCATTGGGACTTACAGTGAATAACCATAAAACTTTTTCATTTAATTATGGCAGTGCTACTGGTACAAATGGTAGTGTTCCGACATTAACAGAGGTTGTGAAAATTAGTAATACTGGTAAAATTACAACTTTAAATGATGGCACTTCTTCTGATTGGATATCAGCATATAATACAGGTCTTGTTTACAGAGGTGTTTTAGGTCCTACAGTAGATTTAAATAGTATTAATTCTACAGGATGGTGGGTTCAGACAGGAAATGCAAATGCAACTTCTGCAAATAATTATCCTGCAGGCTTAGCAGGTCAATTAAGAGTTTACTATACTTCAACACATATAGTTCAGGAATATACTACCTATGCTAATAACAATGATGTTTACAGGAGGTACTATTTCAGTGGAACCTGGTATCCCTGGACAAAAGATTGGGATTCAAATGATTTTTCTGCAGCAAATATAAACAACTGGAATACCGCATTTAATTGGGGAAATCATGCTAATGCAGGATATCTTACGAACGCTCCATTATCTAATTATTACACAAAAAATGAATCTTTAAATTTATTTGTTGGAAAAAATGGAGTTGAAACAATAAGCGATACAAAGACATTTACCAACAGTCCTGTGATTCCAAACGGAACGTTAGGAAACCATGCTGTAAACAGGAACCAAATTGCATTAAGTGCTACTCCTGAAAGTGAAAACGGGCAGCAATTAACGATTAGCGGTAACAATTCTGTCAATCTTACAAATTATTTTGTAACATCAAGAGACGGATCAAGAAATGCAGATGATATTGCACCCAATTCTACGTCTAAAAGAGTAAGGTTTGATTTTGCCAAATCTAACAGTGCAGGCTTGGGAGCATCTGGAAATTATGCAGGAATCATGACCTATGCTCCCTGGGATGGTAACACTGCCTCTACAGGGGATTCTTCCTATCAGTTAGCATTTGCCAATCAGACTGGAATTAATGGTTCCGGCATTCCGATGTTGAAAATCAGAAAAGGAATTGATGGAAGCTGGACGACGTCATGGTATAAATTCTGGACAGAGGCAGATTTTACTGAAACAAATATTCAGCAATGGAATTATATGACTCAGTACGGGTTACAGCTCAACCAGGACTTTACAGTAAATACAGGATCAGGTTTAGTGATTTCAGATAATCATCTGAATAGTGCTGAGTCAGGTATTGTAGATATTCATCAGAAAAGATTTTTAGCAACGAAACGAAAAGAATATTATTCTTATGGTTCCGAGTATGATGGGTTGGGAGGTTTAAATTTTCATATAGAGTCTACTCGCTTCGGAATGGGAAGAGGAGCCAATGATAGTGATAAGTTAGCTGTAAAAGGCTCCATAAAAGCCAGTGAAAACTTTAAATCTGAAGATGAAAACCCAGATACAATGTTTATTCCTAATGGCAGAACAGCTACTCTCAAAGATGAAATTGTTAATGACCAGTCTGATCCTAAGGATTATGCCGTTAGATTAGATCCACACGAATATGTGATCGATTCTTCCAGTTATCTTGCAGTAGATGATAGAAACAGGCTTATCCATATTATTGGAGAACAGATTAAAATGGTGGTGAATTTCAAAGAAATCTACCCAAAACAGCAGATCGTTATTTATAATTTTGACAATGGAGGTACGATGGGAGTTGATGTATATGGCAAAAGAATATATAATATCAGCCCGGGATGTTTCCTTAGGTTGTATGTGACAAAATCAGGAAGAATAATTGCAGAACAAGAACAGAACTGTAAGTTTATCTGGTAAAAAAATATAATAGTTATTCTCTACGGAATATAGATTAAAAACTTCTTACTATAATGTAAGATAAAGCCAAACCCACAGTCAGAGGATGAAAGTCTTCTGATTGTGGGATTTGTGTTGTATTACCGTGAGAGCTGCAAATATCAGATCTGGTATAAGTTACTTGAATAATATTTTTTTGTGAACCTACTGGTAAGAACATCTAACCAATTTTTAAAATATATTGAATGTGTTTTAAGTGTATATGCTTGGTAATCAATATTTTGCAAATTATTTACTTAGGTTTGAATCCTGTTAATGTTTTGGTTTGTATCTTTCCTTTTCTGATTCAGAAAAAAGATATTGGTTAATCGAGCTGGATTTACATAAATTTAAAAGCTAAAAGGATGACAATAAAAATCTATAGACCTGAAAATCCTATATTAAAAAAGTATATTGAATGCTTTTATATTCTGGAGCAGACCTCTGAAGAATCTTCTGCAACTTATTTTACCTTTCCAAGCATTTATACAATTGTCACTATTAGTGAGAAAACAGAAACTTTGGTCACCAAAAATAAAATAACAACTAGGCATTGCCAGTCCAATCCAATTGAAACCAACCTGGTAAGCAATTTTAATGAACCTGTATTGATCAGCTATGAAGGTATAATCAATGAAATTACTACTTACTTTAAACCATTGGGGATAAATGCTTTTATACCGAATAATTTAAGAGATTATTCAGAGGGAAGCTTTCCTGATTTTAGTCCATACGCGGATTATAAAGAAACCATGGCAGCCATTCTTTCCTTAAAAGTTCCGGATGAAAAAATCAGAGCAATAGAATTGTATTGGCTTTCAAAATTTCATCCGTTTGAGAATGTCTTGTTGGCGGAGGTGCTGACTGAAATGTTCGATAAAGATAATATCAATCAATCTATGACGAAATTGTCTTATACAACGGGTCGGTCACGAACAACGATAAACAAGCATTTTGATCAGTATATTTGTAAAACACCTTCTCAGTTCAAGAAAATCATCAGATTCAGGGCAGCTGTTCAAAGCCAGCTTGAAAATAAAGATAGAGCAGGATTGTCTTATAGTATGGATTATTTTGACCAGTCACATATGATCAGGGATTTTAAAAAATTAACAGGTTTTACCCCAAAAGTTTTTTTTTCAAAAATAACAACAGTTGAAAAAGATCTCATAAAATGGATGTTTATTTAGTGGGGTTTACAAAAATACAATGATGCTGGTTTATTAAGTAGTAACATTGCAGCTTAATAATGTCATTAAATAATTTATGAAGCTAATCCTAATAATACTGTTATTCCCAATTCTTATTTTTGGACAGAAAAATGCGTCAGCTACTCTTGCGGAATATATGCAGGCTCAGGTTGAAATAAATAATTTTAGTGGAACTGTTCTTGTTGCGAAAGACGGCCATGTTTTACTAAAAAAAGCGTATGGTTTGGCAGATTATGAGTGGAATATTAAAAACACCATAGATACTAAATTTCAGTTGGCCTCAGTCACAAAACAATTTACCGCCACAGCTATACTTCTATTGATTGAAAAAGGGAAACTGTCCCTTGATGATAAACTGAGTAAATTTCTGCCAGATTATCCCAAGTCAGATAGTGTTACGATCCATATGTTATTATCGCATACTTCAGGGCTGGCTATGGGTTTTAAAGACATAGCTTTAAGCTCTATGGACAAAGATTCTGCCTATACCGAAATAAAAAAAATACCGTATGAATTCTCTCCTGGAATTAGAGGTAGTTACAGTAATATTGGCTATTATTTATTGGCTAAGATCATTGAAAAAGTGTCAGGTGAAAAGTATGCCGTTTTCTTAAAGAAGAATATATTTGAAAAAGCAGGGATGAATAATACGGGCGTCAGTAATAATAAATCGATAGTTGAAAAAAAAGCAAAGGTTTATTGTCTTACAGAAAGCGGGCTTATTCATAATCCCTATATCAACTGGGAGATTAATTTAGGACATGATGGTGTTTATTCTACTGTTGAAGATCTGGCCTTATGGGATAAAGCTCTGTATGGAACAGATATTCTTTCCGCACAGATGAAAAAATTAATGTTTAAGTCCTATAGCACTGAAAATTGGGGATATGGCTTTATAATCAATCCGTTTTATAATCACGGACATCAATTAATTGCCCATGACGGAGGTTTTTTTGGTACAATGACTTCCTTTAACCGATTTACGGATGACAAACTTTTTGTGACTGTACTTTCTAATAACGAATCATTTTCCCATATTATAGCGTATGGACTTTCCGCTATTGCATTGGGAAAAAAGGTTGACCTTCCTTACAAACACCACCGAATTGAAATAGACACAAGTTTATACAATCAATATGTCGGTAAGTATGATAAAATTGCCATATTGAAAATTGACGGTAAGCTTTATTTTAATAGTACAGAGATGGAACTTATCCCAGAATCTAAAACCAAATTTTTTAGAAAAGATAATAATGACAGAACAATTGAATTTATTCCGGACAGTATGGGGCTTTACAATTCTATAATTCTGACCAAAGGCGGAGTAAAAGAAGTTATAAGAAGGAGTAAATAACTATGATGATCAGGAGGTTTATTTATCTGAATCCGGAATGTATGACTATGGAGCAAGAATGTATATGCCAGAAATTGGAAGATGGGGAGTCCTGGATCCGTTGGCTGAAAAAATGACAAGGCTGAACCCTTACAATTATGCCTTTGATAATCCTGTAAATTTTATTGATCCGGACGGAAGAGAAGGGGCTGGCTGGGGCTATAGAAATGGAGCATGGGTCTTTTTGCCTGGAATGCAGCAGGGAGATGAAGAATATACAAAACGAGGTTTCACAGATTTCCGCCCTGACGGAAGTGTTGTAGATAATGTTGTCATTACCAACAGTTCTGAGCAGAATACGGGACATACCTATCTGGGTTTTAATGGCGAGGCAAAATACGTTACGCAGGGCTCATCTTTAGGAACGGCAATTCCACTTACTGTAGGCTGGGGAAACACGGGAGTCGGAACAGGTACGGGTACTATAGCAGGAACTGGAGCAGGACTTTCATTATTAACGATCCTTGCTTCAGCTGTAGCAATCTGGACACTGCATGGAGATGCTGCGGTTGATACTCCGGCAGACGAACCTGAAGACTTAAATAACTTATATTTGTACAGGAATATGAGAAGTGTTGGAGGGCTTCCTGAATTGGGTAACTCTCTTAACACTTTAGGAATAAGAAATAAGGATATGTCTAATAATATCTTTGGTGAAATAAAAGCTGATACAGATTATGTTTATGGCAGTTCAGGAATGGGAATGTCAGTAACACCAGGATATGGCAATGTTGTTCCGGTTGTAGAATTTGCTACTCCTAAAACAACTCTATTCAGAATAAAAGCCACAGATGTGTACAGATCCGGCTTAGGTATCAATGTAGATAAGATCAACCATGCAAATATAACACCAGTCGGAAGAATAATGTTACAACAATTTAGAACCCAAATACAAGCTACAGCACCATTATGGAAACCAGTAAGATAACAGAAGTAAATCATATTATAGATACCTATTTGAATTTTGAATCCCTTTCAGCTATTGATGATGAGCAATATAAAGAGGTTGTAATTGAATTTTTTAAAAAGCTGGATCAATTAAAGAACAAAGGGTTGGATAATGATGATGAGCTTACACGTTTTATCAATGAAAAATATTTTGGGATATCAGAAAAATTTGAAGAAAATCCTATTTATGAAGAACGGATTCAGACGATCTTTCCAGAAATAAGTGAGTATTGCTCGCCTCCTTATTTTTGGAGTACACCGCTAAATGATTATATGAAAAATAAATGGGGATTAATTATCAATGATACTGATATACAATCATAGTTCCAAGCCGAACTAAAATCATGCTCTAATAGAATGCCAATATCCTCTCATTTTTGAGAGGGTATTTGTAAGTTTTTAAGAATTGAAATTGAACTCAATATTATCGTGAAGAATGGAACAGCTGTCGTTCAAAATAAAATTTGGGGCTATCCAAACTCTTTTTTTACTGATATATAAAATGTCTTAGAATTATATGGTTGAAAATAAGGAGTATATAAATATTATCTTTACGTATAAACTTAAAAGATGCTCTTCAAACACATTTCCGGAAGATTTGCTCTTATAAATCAGTTTGATTTGCTAGAATAATTATTTTATATCTTAACGATTGATAACATATTGGTTGGTGACCAAAATATTAGCTGAGAAAAGAGCTGGAATATTGTGATTCACTTTTCTCCAATATATTATATGATGTGGACTAATTAGTAAATTTATTTGAACTAAAAAGGATAGTGTGCTCTTTACAGAATACATAAATTTGTATATAAATAATTTCATGGGCAGGCACCGAGCATATCCCGTTAACAGATTATTTAAAATTAAACTTATGAAAGTATTGGTCATTGGCGCAAATGATAGAGTAGGATCTCTCTTGGGTAATAAATTAGCTCGTCAGCATCAGTTTTAGCAGGCTCAAGAGATCCAAATTCAGCAAATAATACAGATCATATTGAGCACGTTTATATTGATCTGCTCAGCAATGCTGATACGCTTGTAGAAAGTATGAATGGTATTGATGCCATTTATTTTGTCTCCGGATCGCGTGGGAAAAATCTCTTACTGGTATCACCAAATGCTTTGATAATTTCAAAAATTTCGTTTTCAGTTAATTCTTTCGGAAGATTTTCTTTTTCGGAAAGTAATAGAGGCCCACTCGAAACAGCACTTGCACATACCACTTCGCCATTGGCAATTAGACCAGGAATTGTTTTATTTCCTGCGTGAAACATTTGTAAAATTTCCAAAATGGGAAATGGCTGATTAAAGAAAGAATCGGGTATTTCGTAATGATTGAATCGAGAACAATTTCATAATACAAAATTGTAAAGTATTAAGTCTTTTCAAGATTTTTTAAAGCGATAGAATTTTTTGTTTCGACAGAGAATTCTATTGACGTTTTACTTCTGTAATGATTTTAGAGCTGATTAGTTTGATTTTCTTAACTTTGAAAAATGAAAGAAAAGCTAAAAAGAGTTGTTTCGGAGTTTAATACTGAATTAAAACTAAAAGGCTTCCGTGCATTCCAGATTGAACAGGATGGAAGTGAAACCCGTGTCTACAGCAGAAAAGAATTTTATAAAATCTGCCTTACGACAGGGAAAAGTAAAATTCATTATTCTGATAAAAGTTTCGAGCAGGAAGGAACGGTGCTTTTTTTTGGAAATCCGCATATTCCGTATTCCTGGGAAACCATTTCAACAACTTATAAAGGCTATACCATTCTTTTTTCTGAGGAATTTTTCAAGAATTCTGAACGTTCCGAAAGCCTCCAGCAATCTTCTTTCTTTAAAATTGGCGGAACTCCCGTTCTGAAAATTACCGAAGAACAGAGACTCTTTCTCAATACAATTTTTCAAAAAATGATTGCTGAGCAGAAAAGCGACTATGTCTACAAGGATGAGCTGATTCGCAATTACATCAGCTTGATTATCCACGAATCTTTGAAATTAGAACCTGCAGAAGATTTTGACCAGAACAAAAATGCAGCATCAAGATTATCATCCGTTTTTCTGGAACTGTTGGAAAGACAATTTCCCATCGAAACTACAGACCAATCTCTGCAATTGAAATCAGCTCAGGATTTTGCAAAAAATTTGAATGTTCACGTTAATTATCTCAATCGAGCCGTGAAAGAAGTTACAGGAAAATCCACAACGACTCATATTACGGAACGAATTCTCACAGAAGCAAAAGCATTGCTGCAGCACACCGACTGGAATATCTCAGAAATAGCTTTCGCATTGGGATTCGATTATCCGACATATTTTAATAATTTCTTTAAAAAACAAACCGGAACCAATCCAAAAGCATTTCGTTTGACTGAGGTTTGATTTTCTTAATTTTTGGTTTGATTATCATTAACTGTCAGAACTACGCTGTTTCTAATTTTGTATCAGTAATTTTTAAAACAAAATTCAGATATGAAAATAATAACAACAGTGATGGCTCTGTCCTTTCTTTTCATTGGACAGGCATTTGCGCAGAATAAAAAATCAAATCCAGGAAAAATGAATGCAACAGAACAAAACGAACATTATACTTTCCAACTCAGTGATAAAGTTACCCGAAAAGCAGTTACCTTTAAAAACCGTTACGGAATCATACTTTCCGGAGATTTATATCTTCCAAAAAATGCAGAAAACGAAAAACTGGCAGCGTTGGCAATCAGTGGACCGTTTGGTGCGGTGAAGGAGCAGTCTTCCGGTTTGTATGCCAATCAAATGGCGGAAAGAGGTTTTGCTGTTATCGCTTTTGACCCTTCTTACACAGGCGAAAGTGGTGGCGAACCAAGAAATATAGCTTCACCCGACATCAATACCGAAGATTTCAGTGCAGCTGTTGATTTCCTGGGACTTCAGAAAAATGTAGACAGAAATAAGATCGGGATCATCGGAATTTGCGGATTTGGAGGAATGGCACTGAATGCTACTGCAATCGATAAGCGAATAAAAGCCGTTGCTACCACGAGTATGTATGATATGACAAGAGTGATTTCTAAAGGATATAATGATGTAGTTACACTTGAGCAACGAACAAAAACACTCGTAGACCTGAATCTGCAAAGATGGAAAGATGTAGAAACTGGGGAACAAGCATATCCATCTTCTCATCTTCCGGAAAAATTAACTGGCAGTGAGCCTCAATTTGTACAAGATTATTTTAATTATTACAAAACTCCAAGAGGTTTTCACGAGCGTTCAGTAAATTCAACAAAAGGTTGGAGATTGACCAGCGCATTTTCATTTATGAATATGCCCATTTTAAGTTACATCAAAGAAATTTCACCGAGACCTATTCTTTTAATTGCTGGTGAAAATGCACATTCAAGGTATTTTTCAGAAGACATTTACAAAATGGCTGCGGAACCGAAAGAATTGGTGATTATTCCGAATGCGGTTCACGTTGACTTATACGACAAAGTAGATGTGATTCCTTTTGAAAAACTGGATAATTTCTTCAGAACCAATTTAAAATAATTGAACATTGCAATAGCTGAATCTGCTTTTTTAAAAAGCGGATTCAGCCTTTTTATTTCTTTAAATATTTAATAATGAGCTTTAACGAAGATATCTTTACCAGACTAAAAAATAGTGAAACAATAATGCCCGGCGACCCGGAAATTCACAAATTGCTAGAAGCTTCTTATAAGGTTAAGAAACAATTGATTGAATTAAATAATTCTACAGAACCGGATGAGATTTTAAAAATATTAAGTCAAATTATCGGCAAAGAATTGGAGAATGTAGTGGTATTTACACCTATTTACATCAATTATGGAAAGAATCTCAATATTGGTAAAAATGTATTCATCAATTTCGACTGTACCTTTCTGACTCTAGGAGGAATTACCATTGAAGACGATGTTTTAATCGGCCCGAAAGTAAACCTGATAACGGAAAATCATCCTTTAGAACCTCAACATAGAAAAGGATTAATTGGAAAATCCATTTTAATCAAGAAAAATGCTTGGATTGGAGCCAATGCAACCATTTTACCGGGAGTTACGATTGGAGAAAATGCTGTAGTTGCAGCCGGAGCGGTCGTTTCTAAAGATGTTCCGGACAATGTTGTGGTGGGAGGAGTTCCTGCAAAAATCATCAAAACAATTGCATAAATTAAATGTAAAACAATGAAATATTTAATCATCATTCTTTTAGCGTTTAGTCCAACTGTAATCGCACAAAATAAAGTAAATTCAAACAAAATAAAATCAAACGAAATGAGTACAGATATTCCTAAAATAAGTGATTTTCCGACAGGTGAAGAAAACACGGCTTATGCGCAGTATTTTATTGGCAAGTCCTATTTGGCGCCACTTACAAGCAATAAAGATTTAAATGTTCCCCTTTCTAATGTCACATTTGAACCCGGTTGTCGTAACAATTGGCACAGCCACACAGGCGGACAGCTTTTGATTGTTGTAGGTGGTGAAGGTTTATATCAGGAAAGAGGAAAACCCGCACGTCGTTTAAAACCCGGAGATATCGTAGAAATTGCTCCGAATGTTGAGCATTGGCACGGTGCCGCTGCTGACAACTGGTTTTCGCATTTAGCAACGAATGGAAATCCGCAGACCAATCAAAATGTTTGGCTGGAAGCTGCTTCCGATGAAGAATTTGCTGAAGCCAACAAAAAATAATTTTCTATGATGAGCAAAAACAAGTTTCTACAATGGATAATTCTTTTTATTCTCACATTAAGTATGACAAAAATGAATGCACAAGAAAATAAAACCAATCAAAATTTGAATGCTAAAGAACAAAGTTTGGTAAAGATTTCTTCACTCACGACAACTGGAAATCTTGGAAGTCTAAAACTTCAGTTGAATGCCGGATTGGATTCTGGTTTGACGATTAATGAAATTAAAGAAGTCTTGGTTCAATTGTATGCGTACTGTGGTTTTCCGAGAAGTCTGAATGCTATTAATACTTTTAAATCAGTTTTAGACGAAAGAAAATCAAAAGGTATTAATGATATCGAAGGAAAGAAAATCATTGTCGAAAATAATGTTGAAGACAAATATGAACAAGGCAGAAAAACCCTTGAAGAACTTACAAAAATGCCACAAACCAAACCAGCACCAGGTTTTGGTGAGTTTGCTCCACGGGTTGACGCTTTTTTAAAAGAACATCTTTTTGCCGATATTTTTGTGAGCGATGTGCTGACTTATAAGCAAAGAGAAATCGTCACGATTTTTGCTCTGGCTTCTTTGGATGGAGTAGAAGGACAGTTGCAATCGCATATCAATATGGGAAAAAACACAGGAATTACTGAAAATCAATTAGCTCAATTGGCTGATTTGGTTCAAGAAACCGTTAATAAAACTCAGGCAAATATAGCTCGAAAAATCATTGGAAAACCGCTTGTTCCGATTATTGAAAACGATATGATGATTCGGATTTCCGAAATTGAAATTATCCCTGAATTTTTAGAAGAATATAATTCTATTCTGAAGGAAGAAGCTTCAGCATCAGTAAAGCTGGAGAAAGGTGTGATTGCAATTTTTCCGATGTATCAAAAGGAAAATCCAACTCAGATAAGAATTGTAGAAATCTATGCGGACAAAGAAGCATATCAGTTTCATTTGCAAACGCCGCATTTTTTGAAGTATAAATCATCAACCTTGAAAATGGTAAAATCCCTGAAATTAATAGATATGGAAAGTATTGACAAGGAAGCGATGTCTGATATCTTTAAAAAGATAAAGTAGTATTAGACCAGTAAATGGTAATATAAAGTCATTTTATTTACACGTTTAATTTTGAAAATTTTTTTAAAGACTTTAGAGAAATTAGTCTAAAAGAAATTCAATAAAAAAATGGCGTCATTTGTTTATTTATGAGGAAGATAACTGTATCTTCAAATACGTGCTTCATTTAAGCCAACTAAAACAAAAATTGTAAAGCTCATTTTTATCAAGTAATTTTTTTGTAGACTAATTTTAGTACAATTTAACTTTAAGCATTTTACAAAGGCAATCTTGGTATAGCCAGTCTTCAATTGACCTTATTAGTCTTTTATTACATATAATGAATAGAGCAGATTTAATACAAAATACTATCATTAAAAATTGCCTGTCTGCAACATCTTCATTAATATTGTGTTAATATGTTACCAATAAAATTATTAAAATTTTTCAGTTTTCTTAAAGCCTACAGGATATTATTCCTTCTGTTTTTCCTTGTCTTTTTTTCTTGTAAAAAACCGCAGAAAGCTTCAGATAAAATTACTATCGGGTTTTCGCAGGGATTGGGCAATCATCCCTGGAGATTGGCAATGAACCATTCTATGGAGATACAGGCATCGCTTCATTCCGAAGTAGAGTTGAATATACAGAAAGCAGAAAGTTCTGTAAGCAAGCAGGTTCAGGATATCCAAAAAATGATTGATGGTAAGGTGGATGTGATTATCATTTCACCCATTGATCCGCAATCCCTGGTTTCGGTAGTGGAAAAAGCAGCTACTAAAAATATTCCGGTTATTTTGCTCGACAGAAAGATCAATTCAGAAAAATATACGACTTATATCGGTGCAGACAACGTGGAGATTGGGAAAGAAGCGGCCAATTACATTCTTTCAGATTCCAAAAATTATAAAAAAGTAATCGAAATAAGAGGTGATGACCAATCTTCCCCAACCATAGAAAGAAGTCTTGGCTTTCAGGAAATCATCAGAAATAGCCCCAACACAGATCTGATAAAAACATTTAAAGGTCTTCCGGCTGATGCTTTCAGGAAATCATTGGATTCCTTAGGAAATCAAAGTCTGTATGTTTTTGCCTTTAATGATGAGCTTGCCACCAATGCATGGCAGGTTGCACGAAATAGAGGTTTGGAAAATCAAATCAAATTTATCGGCGTTGACGGCCTGAATACAAAAGACGGTGGAATCCAGATGGTTTTGGATGGAAAACTGAATGCCACTTTATTGTATCCGACTGGTGGAGCAGAAGCGATCGAGACGGCGATTAAGATTTATAATGGTGTTGCTGTTCCGAAACGCATTAAACTCAGCACAACGATCATTGACCGGATGAATGCGGAAATTATGCGCAATCAGTTTGATAAAATTATTGAGCAGCAAGGCGTTATAGAAAATCAGGTACAGGCGGTTAAAAAACAGGTCGAACTATATTCTTCGCAAAAAGAATTATTCCGATGGTCTATTATATTGTTAGTGTTGATGTTTTGTCTGGTTGCCTATTCCATTTACCTTATTTATGCAATAAAGATAAAAAATAAGCAGCTTACACTTACCAACGAGAGAATTACTATTCAAAGAAATCAGATTGAAACCATTGCCAATGAGTTGAAAGACAGCAATGAAGCGAGGGTTAATTTCTTTACGGGAATATCTCACGAATTTAAAACACCCATTACGCTTATTCTCAGTTCATTGGAGTCTTTAATGGATTTTGGCAAAACCAAAGGTACAAAACCATCCTATGAGCTGGAGCTGATCAATAAAAATTCCAACAGATTATTACGATTGATAGACAACTTGTTGGACTTCAGGAAGATAGAAAATCAAACTTTTAACCTAAGAGTTTCCAAGACGAATATTTATGATTTTACTTACTCAATTTTTCGTGATTTTGAAAATGAAGCTAAGAAAAGAAATATCAAATTCGAAATTCATTCACAGAATAAAAATCTTGAGCTTTACATCGACAGAAACCTGATGGATAAAGTCTATTTCAATCTTTTGTCCAATGCTTTCAAATTTACACCAGATAATGGAAAGATTAAAATCACGATTCAGGAAAAAGGAAATCAGGCGGTGATCAGCTTCAAAGATAATGGAATCGGAATCCCTGAAAAAGAAATCAGCAATGTTTTTGAAGCGTATTTCAAAGGCTCCAACAATAGAAAAAACAGTTCAGGAATTGGGCTTCATCTTAGCAGACAGTTCATTGAGCTCCATCTTGGGAAGATAGAAGTGAACTCTTTTCAGGGAACGGAGTTTATCATCAGTCTTTATAAGGGAAACAAGCATTTCAATGAAGACCAAATGGTAAAAGAACCTAGTCTCGCAGATGCCGAAAGCCTGACAAACGATGCTATTTTAAATGGATTGGAAGACGAGATTAATATCCAACATGATGAATCTCAGGGCGAATGCTACTCGCTTCTTTTGGTGGAGGATAATTTGGATTTGTCCTTCTTTTTAAGCAAAAAGCTTCAGAATGAGTTTAAGGTGACGGTTTCTGATGGGAATGATGCAATTGATAGGGCACTGAATGAAATTCCTGATATTATCGTCTGTGACGTTAATCTTCCAGGCAAAAATGGTTTTGAAATCTGTGAAATTCTTAAAAATGATCTTCGTACATCACATATTCCGGTCATTCTTCTGACAGCTCTTGATAATAAAGAATCTTATCTTCAAGGCTTGAAATCCGGCGTTGACCTTTATCTCACCAAACCTTTCAGTTACCCGATTCTGATACAATCACTACATACGCTGCTTTACAACCGTGAAAAGCTACGTTATTATTATACAAATAATATTGGCAGAATTTTGGATAGCAAATCGTTTGGAAATATAGAACAGAAATTTGTGAACAATCTGAATAATCTCATCAAAACCAATATCGATAATGCCGATTTTTCAGTAGAGAATCTTGCAGACCTGCTCAATATTTCCAGAATTCAGTTGTATAGAAAGATTAAAGCAATGTTTGATGTAAACGTTAGCGATTATATCAATAATTTCCGTCTTGAACAGGCCAAATCTATGCTTCAAAATCCTGAACTGACGATTTCGGAAATTGCATACAAAACCGGTTTTTCTTCCCCGAATTATTTCTCTACTGTTTTCAAGAATAAGTTTGGTATATCCCCGAATGCCTTTAGAAAGTCTGCGGGGAAGGAGTGATAATACTACAAAATCAAATGATTAAATATTTGAATATAACATTAAAGTGATAAAATATGGAGCTTCAATTTGTATTTAAAATCAATCCTCACATCTAATATTTTTTACAATATTGAGCAGCAGTAAATCAAACTGCTGCTTTTTTTATTATACTTTCACAACAACATACCTTCATCTAAACTAATAAACAGCTTTCTGAACGATTTATAATTCCTAAAAGTTCCTGAGCTAAAAACCATATAGCTTGATTCGTTTTTTGGTTAAAATTTTCATGACATTAGTTGTTCTTAAATCATAAAAACACCAAAACATACGTAACATTTTTATAAAACAATGTTACATTTTTGTAACCTGATGAAACTTTAATAAAATTATTTTTAAATAAATTATTGATTTTCAGTTAATTGAAATTAATTAACAAATAATTAACCTTGACGAAATATTTAGTTACATAATTAGACCTTCGGATTGCCGCCCGGGGATATATTAGCCAAAAACAAATAAATATTTTAACAGATGAATAAAATTCTTATGTGGTCTATCACGGCAGCTTTGGCAGGATTTCTTTTCGGGTTTGATGTGGTCGTGATTTCCGGCGCAGACAAAAAGTTGCAGACGCTCTGGAATAGCTCAGATGCATTTCACGGAGCAGTCGTAATGGGTATGGCATTGTGGGGTACAGTGATAGGCGCTATTTTCGGCGGAATCCCGACCAATACATTAGGACGGAAAAAAACGCTCTTGATCATTGGTGTCTTATATGCGTTTTCTGCTATAGGAACGGCGCTTTCCAATGATCCTTATCTGTTTGCATTTTTCAGGTTTATAGGTGGTTTGGGCGTTGGTGCTTCTACGATTGCTGCACCGGCCTATATTTCAGAGATTGCCCCTGCAAAAGATCGTGGCAGAATGGTTTCCCTGTATCAGTTCAATATTGTTCTGGGAATTCTGATTGCATTTTTATCAAATTATTTACTAAGCGGTATCGGCGATAATGACTGGAGATGGATGCTTGGTGTACAGGCAGTTCCCGCAGCAATCTATACATTATGTGTGTTTACTATTCCGGAAAGTCCGAGATGGCTGGTTTCGCAATCTAGAATAGAAGAAGCGAAAAAAGTGATGAAAATCCTAAGTCCCGATCAGGATTCTGACACCTTGATCACCCAGATGAAAGATGACCACGCAGAATCGCCAAAGGAAAATATCTTTATGAAAAAATACCGTTTTCCACTGATGTTGGCTTTTCTAGTAGCTTTTTTTAATCAGATGTCGGGGATCAACGCGTTCCTGTATTATGCACCAAGAATTTTTGGCGAAGCAGGATTGGGTGAGAAAACAGCACTTCTCAGCAGTATAGGAATTGGTGTTGTTAATATGGTTTTTACTTTGGTTGGAGTCAACCTTATTGATAAAGTAGGAAGAAGAACATTGATGTATTTGGGTTCCGTAGGTTACATCATTTCTTTAGGATTGGTTTCTATGGCGTTTTATTTTCATTGGTCAGGATTGGCGATTCCTATTTTCTTGTTCCTCTTCATTGCTTCTCACGCTATTGGTCAGGGAACGGTAATTTGGGTGTTTATTTCAGAGATTTTTCCAAACCATCTGAGGGCATCGGGACAGGCTTTCGGTAGTTCCACACACTGGCTTCTGGCAGCAATCATTCCATCACTAATTCCTACATTATTTTCCACCATCGGAGCCGGGACCGTATTTTTGGTCTTTACCGTTGCAATGGTATTCCAATTATTATTCGTAATGTTTATGATGCCGGAAACCAAAGGAATATCACTGGAAAAATTAAGCAAAACACTGACGAAGTAGATTTACAAACCAATATAATCATGGCGAAGAACACCTCTAAAATTTTTAAATAATTCGAAAATTTCCTATTAAATAATCATAATGAAGAAAATCATATCGACTTTAATAATGGCTTTCACGTTTTGTTCCGGACTCAACGCACAGTCGGACTCGAAAACGTCCGAAGAGCAACTTTACAGGCCCAATTATCACTTCACTCCTCAAAAAGGCTGGATGAATGATCCGAACGGTCTCTTTTATCTTAACGGAACTTATCATTTATTTTTCCAGCATACACCGTTTCAGAGCGTGCCGGATTTTGGTAAGATGCATTGGGGGCACGCCATCAGTAAAGATCTTATAAAATGGGAAGAATTGGCTTCTGCAATTGCCTATGACGAGAAGGGTGCAATATTCTCAGGAAGTGCAGTTGTAGACAAGGATAATACATCAGGTTTTGGAGATGGAAAAAATGTTCCGTTGGTAGCAATTTTTACCTACCATGATATGAAGAAAGAGAAAGCCGGAGAAATTGATACGCAGTCTCAGGCAATCGCTTATTCTTTGGATAATGGAAAAACCTGGACCAAATACAGTAACAATCCGGTATTGAAAAATCCCGGAATAAAAGATTTCAGGGATCCGAAAGTTTTTTGGGATGCGAAAAGAAAACAATGGGTAATGGGATTGGCGGTACAGGATAGACAGCATTTTTATGCCTCAAAAAACCTGAAAGACTGGACATTCCTTTCAGAATTTGGTAAAGATTTCGGCGGACACGGTGGTGTTTGGGAATGTCCAGATCTTTTCCCGGTAAAGGTAGAAGGAACCAATGAAGAAAAATGGGTGCTTATCGTTAACATCAATCCGGGTGGGCCAAACGGAGGTTCTGCAGCCCAGTATTTTGTAGGTGATTTTGACGGAAAAACTTTCAAAATGGATGATGCTTTTACAAAGCAGCTTGAAAAAGAAAAAGTAGTCTGGCTGGATTGGGGACGCGATAATTATGCGAGTGTCTCGTTTGATAACGTTCCGGATAACAAAAGAGTAATAATAGGTTGGATGTCAAACTGGGACTATTCACCGAATGTGCCTACAGAAAAATGGAGAGGAAGTTCCACTATTCCTCGTGAAGTAATATTGGAAAGGACCAAAGAAGGTTACACTCTGAAAAATATTCCTGTTTCCCAACTTAAAAATTACGAAGGAAAGACAGTTAAAAAAGAAATTAACCTTGTTTCGGATAAAAAACTTATCAGCAAAGGAGAAATAGACCTTTCCAAAGCAGTTTTAGATGTTGATCTCAAAAAAATGACCAAAGGGATTTACACTTTTGCTTTGAAAAATTCATTGGGAGAACGTGTAATTTTCGGAATTGATAATAACAAGCAGGAATTGTTTATTGACCGTACCCAATCCGGCAAAACCGATTTTAAGAACAATTTTGCAGACAGGATCTCAAAAGCTCCATTAGCAGAAAACTATCAAAACGCAACGTTCAAAATTGTATTGGATAAAACTTCCATCGAAATTTTCTTCAATAAAGGCGAAAAGGTAATGACCGAAATCTTTTTCCCGAATGAAAACTTCTCGGAACTGAGCTTATTTACAGATACCAAAGGAAGTACGGTGAACTTCAATGCTCATCAGATTAATATCAAATAAAAACTATAGTATGAAGAAATATAAAATAGCCATCGCCTTTTGCCTTCTGCCTTTTTCGTATGTGTTTGCGCAGGAAGTCATTAAAGGTAAAGTAGTTTCCTCAAATCAGAAACCGTTAAGTGGGGTTATCGTAACCGTTTCGGAAACCGGAGTCAATACCACCACAGACAATAGCGGTGCATTTCAGATCAACGACCTGCAAAAAGGAAACACTTTAGTTTTCACGTATCCGGATTATTCCACCCGTGAAGTCGTGGTGGATGGAAAAACAGTCCTTAACATTGTTTTAGCTGCAGAGAAAATAAAAGGTATAGATGAGGTGATCGTAACCGGGTATACCAAACAGAAAAAAGCAGACATTACCGGTGCGGTTTCTGTGGTAGATATGAAAGACCTGAACAAGCAAACCGAACCCAATCCGATCAAATCTTTACAAGGAAGGGTAGCGGGTGTTAACATTGCAGCTGACGGATCTCCTTCCGGCAGTAACACAAAAGTGCTGATTCGCGGGGTTGGAACACTGAACAATACAGATCCTCTGTACGTAATAGACGGTGTTCCCACAAAAGCCGGAATGCACGAGCTTAATTCAAGTGACATCGAATCGATGCAAGTACTGAAAGATGCTTCTTCAGCAAGTATATACGGTTCCAGAGCGGCTAATGGTGTGATCATCATCACGACCAAAAAAGGAAAAAAAGGGAAGATGAGAATCGACCTCAATTATTATACAGCATATTCACAATATGCAAAGAAAACAGAAGTTCTGAATGCAAAACAATTCGGACAGGTGCTTTGGCAGGCCAACATCAATGACGGACTGAACCCGAATAGCAACAACCTGAGCTACAGTTTTGACTGGGGGGTACAGAATGGTATTCCGACTTTATACAACAGCTATGTTCCGGAATACCTGGATGCCGGAAAAACGATTAAATCAGCCAATACCAACTGGTATGATGAGGTTTCGCAGACCGGGGTTGCCAATTCGCTGGATGTTTCTGCTTCAAGCGCTTCGGATAAAGGTTCTTACTTTTTCTCTATGGGGTATTATGACAATGATGGAATCGTGAAACTTACCAATTTCAAAAGATTGTCTGCCCGGGTTAATACTTCTTATAACTTTTTCGACGGAAAGTTGAAAATCGGGGAGAATTTCACCTTCAATAAAACCAATGAACTGATGGATCCGGGCGTTTTGGATCCTGCTTTACGTGCTTTGCCCATTATTCCGGTTCATACTGTGGACGGAATCGGGTGGGGAGGACCGGTTGGCGGAATGAATGACAGGCAAAACCCTGTCAGACTTTTAGAATATAATAAAGACAACGGCTACCAATACCAAAGATTCTTCGGAAATGTTTATGCAGAATTACAGCCTGTAAAAAATCTGACTTTAAAATCCAGCTTCGGAATAGATCTTTCCAATTATTACAAAAGAATGTTGCAAAGAAGCTATGTTTCAGGTTACCTGCAAAACAAAACCAATGCAGTAAACATCGACCAGTCAGACACCGAAAAATGGACGTGGTCCAATACCGCACAATACACCGCAAAAGCAGGAAAACATCATTTTGATGTTTTGGGTGGAATGGAAATGTACAAGGATACGTATAAAAATACCTGGTTGAGAAAAGAAGGATTCCTGATAGAAACACCGGATTATATGTATCCCGATGCAGGAACAGGGGATGCTTTCAATGGAGGAAGTTCCACCTATTACAGCCTGTTGTCCTACTTCGGAAAATTCTCTTATGATTATGACAATCGTTATCTTTTCTCTGCAACAATGCGCTATGACGGCTCTTCAAGATTCGGTAAAAATAACCGTTTCGGGACTTTCCCTGCATTCTCGGCAGGATGGAGAATCAATAAGGAACATTTTGCAGAAAATCTGATTCCGTTTTTCTCAGATTTGCGATTAAGAGCGGGTTGGGGGCAGACCGGGAACCAGGAAATCAGTAATTCCGCGGTGTATTCGCTTTATATAGCAAATTATGCGGGAGGAAATCCAACTTGGGCAACATCTTACGGTACGGCTTACGATATTTCCGGTGTCGGAAGCGGATTACTGCCATCAGGATTTATCGCAACTCAGACAAAAAATGATGACCTGAGATGGGAAACCACCACGCAGACCAATCTCGGTCTGGATTTCGGATTTTTTAATCAAAAACTGACAGGAAGTGTCGATGTGTATAAAAAAGCAACAAAAGACATTCTTGTACTGCCACCTTATCTTGGTGTGATCGGAGAAGGAGGAGATCGATGGATCAATGGTGCTTCTATGGAAAACAAAGGGATTGAAGTTGCATTGTCTTATCAGAATGAAACCGCAGGTGGTTTCCGTTACGAAGTTTCAGGGAATATCTCGATGAACCGCAACAAAATTACTGAACTTCCACAATCCGTTATCAACAATTATGGCGGAAACGGAACAACGGATAATATTCTTGGGCGTCCGGTAAACTCAATGTACGGTTATGTTGCCGACGGACTTTTCAGGACTCAGGCAGAGGTGGATAATTCTGCAAGTCAGTCAGGTAAAGGATTGGGAAGAATCCGCTATGCAGATTTAAATGGTGATGGAATGATTGACGACAAAGACAGAACGTGGATTGGCAATCCGAATCCGGGATTTATGTATGGTGTCAATCTCAACTTTTCATATAAAAATTTTGATCTTTCAACATTCTGGCAAGGCATCAGCGATGTAGATGTAATCAATTCAAAAAAATACCAGACCGATTTCTGGAGCGTGGATGATGTAGGTTCCAATAAAGGAACAAGACTTCTGAATGCATGGTCACCTCAGAATCCGAATTCGGATATTCCTGCGCTTACGACAGTGGATGGCAATGCAGAATCCAGATTCTCATCATACTATGTGGAAAGCGGAAGTTATCTGAAGCTGAGGGTTCTACAGTTGGGCTACACATTCCCGAAATCTCTGATGGAGCATTATAACATTGTTAATTTCAGAATGTATGCAAGTGTTCAGAATCTTTGGACGATAAAATCCAAAAGCTTTACAGGAATAGATCCTGAAACGCCGGCATTCGGTTATCCGTTACCGCTGACGTTTAATTTTGGAGTTAATTTTTCCTTATAATTTTTAAATAATAAAAAATGAAAAAGAATATACTTTTTACAATAGCTTTTGCCTTTTTGCTTGGAACTACTTCCTGCAACGATTTTCTGGACAATGAACCAAGAGGTGTTTTGTCGGAAGCTGATGTGGTAACACCTCAGAATGTGGATGGTTTTGTGGTTGCAGCCTATGCATCTCTCGGAAATGACCACTATGATACCCCTTTCAGTCTTTGGCCTTATGGAAACGTCCGTTCTGATGATGCGTACAAAGGAGGAAGCGGAACCAATGATATCCAGACTTTTCACTTTTTTGAAATTTCAAATAATATCCGTTCAGATTTTGGTGAGTTAGACAGATTATGGTATCTCAATTATGTAGGGATTTCCAGATGTAATAAAGCGATTGCAGCACTTAAGCAGCTTTCAGACTCCGAATACCCAAACAAGCAAAAGCGGATTGCCGAGATGAGTTTCGTAAGAGGACATTACTACTTTTTACTGAAAACGTTATTTAAATACGTGCCTTATGTCGATGAAAATACACCCATTGATGATTATCCGAAAATCTCCAACAGAGCAAAAACCGACCAGCAACTTTGGGAAGCTATTGCTTCTAATTTTGAATTTGCAGCGGCTAATCTGCCTGCAACACAGTCAGAAGTGGGAAGACCCAAGAAAAGTGCAGCTTATGCTTATCTTGCTAAAGTAAGGCTGTATCAGGCGTATCAGCAGGATGATAACTATACGGTAACGCAGGTAAATCCGGTTACGCTTCAGAAATCTATTGATGCTGCCAATCAAGTGATCGGAAATTATACGCTGGAGCCTGATTTCGGGTACAATTTCCTACCGGGAACACATGAGAACGGCCCGGAGGCAGTTTTTTCCATTCAATATTCTGACAATGACGGAACGCTCTTCGGAAGGCTCAATTACGGTGATGTTCTTTCTCTGCCACAAGGTTTGGGATGCTGCGATTTTCATAAACCAAGCCAGAATCTGGTGAACGCATTCAAAACGACGGCTCAGGGATTACCGATGTTTGATACTTTTAATGATACAGATTTGAATTACAATCAGCTCAACAATTATAAAGTGGATCCTAGGCTTTACCATACGGTTGCCTTGCCTGGACTGCCTTGGAAATATGAAGAAAATAAAATTTTTCAGGAAAGCTGGAGCAGAAGCCCTGGAACTTATGGTTATTATTCTTCATTGAAGGAAAATGTACCTGTAGGATGTGGCTGTACCGTGAATGTAGACCCTTTCTACGGTAATTCCAAAAATAGAATCATCATAAGATATTCTGATGTTTTGCTGATGAAGGCCGAAGCCTTAATTGAACTTGGACAAATCAACGAAGCATTGCCATTAATCAATCAGGTGAGACAGCGTGCAGCGAACAGTACGGTTTTGACCGGAAGTTATACCACGAACAATCTGATCAGCAAGTATGAGCCGGGCGTGAACTGTACCTGGAACCAGGATTTTGCAAGGAAAGCATTGCGATGGGAGAGAAGAATGGAATTTGCAATGGAAGGAAGCCGTTTCTTCGACCTTGTGAGATGGGGTGTTACAGCAGGAACGATGAATACCTATTATTCCGGTGAAAAAACAAAAAGATCTTACTATTCTCAGGCAGGATTTGACCACGGAATTGAAGAATATTGCCCGATTCCTTTGGCTCAGATCAATTTCAGCCAAGGGGTTTATAAACAAAATAACGGCTACTAAAAATATTAAAATATGAAAAGTATATTTAAAAATTTGCAGTTGGTTATAATGGTATTACTTTCAGCCGTAATTATAATGTCTTGTGATAACAGTAATGAAGATGGACTTGTTACGGATGTTTCGGTCAATATTTCTTCTTTCAGGGTGAATGGTGTTTCAGGGGAAATTGATCATAAGAATGATAAAATCACAATCACACTTCCTTACGGGACAAGCGTTAAGACATTGGTTCCGGTTATTGAAATTCCGCAGGGAGCAGTAGTTTCTCCGGCATCAGGAGCAACGCTTGATTTTTCACAGCCGGTTAAATTCAAAGTGAAAAATGGCAATATCTACAAAGATTATCAGGTAACTGTAAAAGCTCAGGATCCTATTATCAGCTTTAAGATCAATGGATTATCTGCTACTATCAATAATTCGGGCAAAACCATTTCTCTTACAATGCCGGAGGGAACAAATCTTACCGCATTGCAGCCGGTAATAGAAACAGGAAACAGCGTCAGCATCAATCCTGCATCGGGAACGACTCTTAACTTTACCAGTCCTGTTTCGTTTACTGTTTCTAATGGCAGTATTACAGAAGTGTATACGGCTAAAGTAACAACGCCTGTTTCAGGACCGTCCGTTGCATTCCTTGGAACGGCTGCTACAAGAACTGGATTGACAAATCCGGATGAGATTGCAGCTTCTGACTGGCTTTTCGGAAAATATTCAGGGGCAGTATATGTTTCGATTGCTGATGTCGCAAGTGGTGCAGCCAACCTTACGGGAATTAATGTGATCTGGTGGCATTTTGACTCGGCTACCGCTCTGCCGGGCGATGCGCTGAATACGAATGTAACTTCCAAAATCAAAACCTATCTTAATGGTGGAGGAAATATTTTGCTCACAAGCTTTGCTGCACAATATGTTGACGCGTTGGAAATAGTTCCCGCAGGAAAAGGACCGAATAATGTTTTCGGAGATTTTCTTCCGAACGGATTTATAGATACAGGAAGTGATTGGGGAATCTCTTTCAAAGGAAATGAGAATCATCCTGTTTTCGATGGTCTTCAGACTTACGAATCCGGGAAAGCCAATCTGCTTGAGAAAGGTACATTCCGTCTGAATCATACAGCCTGGTGGTTCCTTCCGGATTGGGGTGGATATGTAAATGGTGCCGGATGGAGAAACCAGACAGGTGGTAATAATCTTGCCAGCGAGGCTTGGGACAATACTTTGGACGGACGTGTCGCTATTGCTGAATTTCCCGGCGGAACTGCCAACAAAAAATGTATGGTCATCTGTACGGGTGCCTACGACTGGTACAATGAAACAGTGAACGGAAACCCAAGCCAGCCCAACTCGTTTCAGGATAACATCAAAAAGATGACGGAGAACAGTCTCAATTATCTTGTAACCCATTAATATCAGAACCAATGTCAATTAAAAATATATATGTAGCAGCTGTACTTTCGCTGGCAATATTCTCCTGTCAGAATCACGATTCGGATACGGAGGTTAATTCGGAAGATATTTACAGCAAAACCAATATCTTTCCTCAGCCACCCAACCGATGGATGGGAGAGAATAATCCTTATTATACAGAAGGTTATGCAGGAGACGTAATGCCTTATTATGAAAACGGGAAGTTCCATCTTTTCTTTCTTCACGATGCAAAAACAAAACCTGCAGGAGAAGGATTTCACGATATTCACAGCTTCGAGACCAGTAATTTTACAGATTTTACTTATCAGGGAAGACAGATTCCTTACGGAACTTCATCAGAAGCCGATTTCGGAGTGGGAACGGGAAGCCTTGTAAAGGTTGGAAATACTTATTATTACTATTATACGGGTCATAATGAAGTAGCTTCATTTCTTTCAGGTAATCCACGGGAGAGTGTTCTGTTGGCAACAAGTACGGATATGAAAAACTGGACGAAGATCAAGAATTTTAAAATCACTGCTCCGGCAGGGTATTATGATTATGAATTCCGTGACCCACACGTTTTCTTTAATTCTGAAGACGGAAAATATTGGATGCTGGTTTCTGCTCAGACCTCTGACAAGAAAGCAGTTGTGCTGAAATTTATCACCACCAATCCGGCAACCGGCAACTGGACCGTAGAAAATCCGATTTATACGACCAGTTCTTCCGAAAATTATATTATGCTGGAATGCCCGGACCTTTTCAAAATGGGCAATTATTGGTATCTTGTTTTTTCTGAAAACTGGAGCAGCAATACCGGAACGCATTACCGAATTTCCACATCGCCAAACGGACCCTGGACCACACCTCAGAATGACCGTCTTGACGGCTCTTATCTCTATGCGGCTAAAACGGTTTCGGATAATACAAACCGTTATCTGGTAGGCTGGACCGCAAGAAAAACTCCTGAAAATAATACCGGTGGAAAAGATTGGGCAGGAAATATTGTTGCTCACAGACTGGTTCAGAATTCGGACGGAACACTGGCTGTGAAACCTGTTTTAGGATTACAATCTGTATTTGGTCAAAATGCTGTATTATCAGTAGATAAGATTACAGGTAATGTTTCTCAGAACGGGAATAGTTTTAATCTTTCCGCGAATTCCCAGGTAATGTTCGGGAAGCTCCAGAAAGCCAATCAGATCAGCTTTACGTTGAACGCTTCTGTTAACGGAAAATCAGGATTGATTTTAGCGCAGGATAATGATGGGAAGAATAGTTTTAAAATTTCATTTGAACCTTCTTCCAACAGAATGGTAAGTTATGTAATGAATGGCGGGAGTGAGGATTTTGCCAATGCTTATCCTTTGTCTGGAATTTCAGGAACCAATTATAACGTAACGGTTTTCATCAGCAATGATGTTTGTGTAGTGTATGTGAATGATAAATTAGCGTTCAGCAATCGTGTGTACAATGTTGTAAACAAAAAATGGAGTATTTTTGGTACTTCGGACAGTTCATTCAACAATATTAATGTTAAAAATCCTTAATTAATGTTTCTTAATAAAAAAATAAATGCAGTAAGCTACGGAGAAGTTCTCTTCGATGTCTTTGGTGGAGAAAAGAAAATCGGCGGTGCTCCGCTCAATCTGGCACTCAGAACGGCGTCTTTCGGATTTCCGGTAGCGATGATAAGTGCTGTTGGTAATGATGAGGATGGAAAAGTAATTTGTGACTACGTTAGAGAAAATCAACTTGATACCAGCGGAATTATGACAACCCAGAATTATGATACGGGTATTGTCCAGGTAACACTGAATGAACGTGGTTCCGCAACTTATGAAATCAAATTTCCTTCTGCCTGGGATTTTATTGAAATCAATAATGATACTTTGAATGTCGTTAAAAATGCCGATGTCTTTTTTTACGGAAGCCTTGTCTGCAGGAATGATGCTTCAAGAAACACGCTTTTCAGGCTACTGGATTCCAACCCTGAAATGTTTAAGGTTTTTGATGTGAATCTGAGAAAGCCTTTCTACCATATTGAGCTTCTGGAACAATTAATGAACAAATCTGATTTCATTAAATTTAACGATGAAGAAATCCTTGAAATTGCCGGTGAGTTGGGTTTTAAATCAGATGATATTGAAGAAAACATCCGTTTCATTTCAGAAAAAACAAATACAAGTTCTGTTTGTGTCACGTTGGGAAAACATGGCTCAATATTACTTTGGAACAATAAATTTTACAAACATGGTGGCTACCCTGTGAAAGTGGTCGACACGGTTGGAGCAGGGGATTCGTTTCTGGCAAGTTTAATCACCCAGTTGCTATCAGATAAAAACCCCGAAACAGCACTGGATTTTGCAAGTGCGGTTGGTGCTTTGGTGGCGAGTTATTCGGGAGCTAATCCGAAGCTTCAAAATGATGAAATTGTGGAATTTATGAAAGAGCGGGTTTGATAGAAGTTTAGTTTTTGAAGAACGGAAAAGGTATTGCTATTCAGGCTCAGTATCCGCAGATTGTGTGGGTTCCCAATGCAGACACACAGGGAACATATACCTCTCCGTCTAATACCTTAGCTAATGAGCCGGATTGTGATTATGTCATTGAGCAGTTAATTATTAGTTTTTCTCAGGATCCTGAGAAAGAATCTTGTTATAAAAGTTTCTTGAATAAATATAATGATGTGCTGAGCAGCGGCGGAAGCTTCTGTGCCTTATTGAATGAAATCACCAACAGCAATCCTGATGGGTGTTTGACAGGAGAGACAATTCCGGAAATCCTGAGTTCTGAAATGTATTGGATACATCCTGATCATTTGGGAAGCTCTTCAGTGCTAACAAATAGCGTATCTAAAATCACCAACTGGTATGAGTATATGCCGTTCGGAGAACCATTGATGGAATTATCCAATAATGAATATGGTAATCCTTATAAATACAACGGCAAAGAATTTGATTCTCAAACTGGATGGTATTATTATGGAGCGAGGTATTATGATCCGCAAAGAAGCTTCTGGCTATCGGTAGATCCATTGGTAGAAATCACCATGTCACCATATGCCTATACATGGAATGATCCTGTAAACTATACAGATCCTACAGGGATGATGGGGGAAAGGATAGGGGAGCCTGGAGGGAAAAATCCTGATAGTTTTTGGCATATTATTTTTTGGTCTAAAGCACGTAGAAATGCAGAACGATATGCCAACTCTATGCGCTTTGGAAATAATGATGTTAATGTATATAAACATAATGATGGCGACTGGTCAGTAAATACTAATTATGGAAATGGAACCGGAAACAGAGCGACATTCTCAAGAGATGGGATGCGATATAATAGGGACTGGGGAGTTTATACGGGGGATATCCAAAGTCAGTTGGAAGGTTCCAATGTTATTAATAATTATCCTGCACCAGCTCCGAATCCTTCGGGACCAACTATAGGACCTGTTCCAGATAATCCATATGCAAATCCTTCATCTCAGCTAGCGTATACAACATTGATCGCGTTACAGGAAGCACCATTGACAATCCTTCCTGAACTGATTCCCGTAAAGTATTTAAATGCTGCCAAAGGTATTGTTTGTGTTCCTGTAAGACAGCTAACAAAAGGATTAATAAGTATATGTTTTGCAAAAGGAACTTTAGTTGCCACAGAAAAAGGAAACAGAAAGATTGAAGAAGTCAGGAAAGGCGATCTGGTATGGAGTTATAATGAAGAAACAGGCAAAAAGGAACTGAAAAAAGTTCTGGAATTATCCCGTAATATTTCTTATTCATTGGTGAAAATCTCTGTAAATGGTACGGAAATTATATGTACTCCGGAACACCCATTCTATGTAAGCGGAGGCTGGATAGAAGCCAAAGAACTTACCAAAGGAATGTACTTAACTACTTTAGATGGTAAAACTTCTTTGCTGGAATCTATTATTTTCTTGGATGAAAAAGTAGAAGTCTATAACTTTGAAGTGGAAGACAACCATAATTATTACGTTTCTGAAAAAAGTATTTTAGTGCATAATACTTGTTGGCCTGAGCGACTTGCAAAGTTTATGGAATATGCGGCAAATATTGAAACAAAAACTCTTACGTCTCAAGAAGCTACTATTAATCATTTAGAGAATGTATTTAAAGCATTAGACAAAACGAGAACAGATAAACGAATTTTAAAATTAGTTGGAGAAAATAATGTAGTCGTTCAAGATGGAGTTAAAACAATATATCAGGCTGGTAGCGAAACAGGAGGTAATTATACTAAAGTGTATCCAGATGGAGGTTTTCAGGTATTTATAGATCACAAAATAATAATTAATAAATTAAAATAATGGATTTTGAAAATTTAAAAATAACACTTTTTAATTTATATTGTAGTACAGGTGTTAATCCTTTCTTTGAATTTCTGTATGTTCAAAATGGAAAAATAATAGCAAAGAATAGAAATGTTTGCATTGAAGGAAATGAAAAAGAAATAATTGTTTTTTTTGATGAAAGTTTATATTTATACCCAAAAAAAATACTATACCTTAAAAAAGAGAATACATATAAAACGTTTCAATCAATTAATTTCGCGCTTGAATATTTTCAATACCTTATTAGAGCAACTAATGATATCAGATTTGAGTTATATCATTATTTCTTATATAGATTACAAAAAAATGGAATTACAAATGATTCCTGGAATTTTCATTATACAAATAATGAAAATATGGAAAGTATAATACTTAATCTTAGTATTTTTGGTTTAACAAAAGGAGATAAAAAATTATTTTTTAACATTGAAGTGTTATTTTTTAAAGAAAACATGTGTAAATTAAGATTTATTCCGGAACAACCAGCTTGGAATGAAGGAAAAACATGTCCCGAAACAGATGTTGATAAAATAATAGCATATGTTTTAAATCTCAGAGTTGATAATTATAAAGATATTCCATTAATAGAATCATGATCTTGCCAGCCGATATAGATAAAAAATAAAATGTATAAAGAATTTGGATTTTGGAAAGAATATGGAAATAGATATAAAGATTATCCATCTGTTAATTTGTATGTTAATAAAGAAATTAATCAGTCTTATAACAAGAATAAGTTAATTTCATATTTAAATTCGGGAGGTATTATCGCAGTGTCTAGTAAAATTAATTTTCCTCATTTATTTAGAGATAATGATAAAAAAATAGGTGAATTTTTATTATTTACTGATGGTTTTTGGATATGGCCAGAAGATCTATCGGAATATGTATCTGATTTTAATGTGATTTTGCCTGATGAGTGGTATCAATTGATATTAAAAAATGATTATAAAATATTAGATAAGGTTAAATTTCAGCAGAAAGATGTAGACTGGATTCGTTAATAATAAATATGGAATTCCGATGTTCCCTGCTGGGAGTAGTGTCGGTAGATAACAATAATCCACTGCAATTGCGGTGGATTATTGTTTTAAGTGGGATTTGAATCGAATGTAATGAAAATGGATTTATAGCAATTATGCTATTTTAGTGACAGATATTAAAGAAGCTTCTGGCTATCGGTAGATCCATTGGCAGAAATCACAATGTCTCCATATGCCTATACTTGGAATGATCCTGTCAACTATACAGATCCTACAGGAATGATGGGGGAAAGGATAGGAGAGCCTGGAGGACTGAACGTTAACAAAGTATATGAAGGTGGGGTTATAGAAGAAATCGTGCTTAAAGGCAAAAAATTGAATTGGCTGCAAAGAGTTGGTAGATTTTTGGGCTTCGGAAATTCACCATCCAGAAATGCAACGGCAGGAACAATCCCGACAATGTCCCAAGCACCTTCTGGGCGAACTCATAATACATTAGGACAATGGACACAAGCCTATAGAGATTATCAGCCTTCTTCTCCAGATATGTTTGGGCTAGTAATTAAACCTATTATTAATGGAGGTCTTGATGCCGCTAACTTGCTAAGAAATGTTAATCCTCTTTCTGATAAAAGAGACTATAATGGACTGGCTACTAGGATGACTAAGTGGGATGGTAATACAATGGGAGGAGAAGAAGGTCAAAATGCTACATTTAATGCGATTCTTTTCGCCGATGGATTAGTGACAGCTGGAGCTCTTACACCACAAACAACATCTGTTTACAGAGTGCAACGAACTGGTCAATTCTTAGAATTGGATGGTGCTAATAATGTGATTTATAATTCCATGAATGGTAAACCAAAGACAGTTTATATGTTTGTGGGTGACGAGACAGCTGCTTTAAATTATGCCAGAAATAAGCCGGGAAGTACAATAACAAAATTTGAAATTAATTCTAAATATGCAGATAAAATTTTAGAGATTAAACACCCACAAGAATTAGGGCTAAAAAGTATTTCTGCCTCTGATGCCAATGTGGTAGGAGGGTATAATAGAATTGGTGTTCATTCCTCTAAAATTAATGGTTTCCTAAAATGGCAGAAACGAGGAAGTGGTAAAATAATAAAAGTTAAATAATATTATGAAAATTAAAGATGTATTACAAGCAAAACTCGATAGCGAATTTTTATACGAAGAGTTAGTAGAGTTAAATGAAGGATGGAGTTTTTACACATTACTAAAATTGAACTCATCTATTCTCATAGGATGGTTAACAAATGACGATCTTTTAATTGTAAATGGTGATGGTATTTTTTTATATGATATAGAAAATAAAAATATTACTATGGAAGATTATGAGTCAAATTTTAAAAAAAATCTTTCCGCAGATAATTTAAAGTATTCATTAAAAGAAAGAAATGAGATTGTAGATGTTTTTGGATTAAGAGGAGGAGGAGGCAATTTATTAACTTCAGATAACGAGTGGAAATTGGAAATAAATAATATCCATAATAATTTCAAGATACCGAGATTAATGAATTATAAAACAAGAAAATCATGGTTTTTTCAGCTTCATGAGATGAGCTATGAAGGATATATGTATTGTGGATTTTCAAAAACACAGAAGTATTTTCTAATTATGGGCGATCAGGGAATAAACATTTATAAAAAGGATTTTTAAGGGTGAAATTGATTTCAGTAACGTATCAGATGTATTGATTTGATATTTTTTGAAACGATAACAGTTAATTTTAGTTATTTACAAAGTGAAATTTATTTTTTATAAATTCTCGCTTCACTATCACCTAAAAATATAATATGATTTATATATCATGGAATTATAGAGGAATTTCTTTCTTTAAAGAAGAGATTATTTATTTTACTGGTGAGAATAAATAATGAATTCCCATCAATAAAAAACTTTCAACAAAATGGATTCTATACATCAGAGATTAGAAATAAATTGTGTAATTATTTAGAGAATTGTCCCGAAATTGTTTCTAAAAGAACAGTAAAATAATGTATATGAAAACAAAGATTGTAGGATTAATACATATTATAAAAAGGCACCCTGGTATGGTTTTTTTTAATGGAGCTAATGCTGTTTTAAAAGATTATATCCATTTTTTTGAAGGTGTTTTTTATAGTTTAGGATTTAGTTATAATATAGATTTTGAAAGAGAAATTTCACAATGGTATCAAAACCGAACTAATTTTAAAGCTCCGAATATGAATTGGTTCGCACAGTTTGAGCATGTAAATAAAGATTTATCTGAAATAGAAAAGACGAATAAATTTTTAGATATATTAGAAGAGTTTTTTAAGAATCATGATGCTCTGTCTAGTTCTTAGATTAGTATGTGAAATATGATAAGAATATTGAACGAGGGCCTAATGGATTTAAAATTATTTGGTAAGCTGTAAAAAACTTATAAAAATGATAAATAATATTTTTTGTTGTGATGGACTTTTTACAGCTATCAATAATGCTGGACAAAGTGGATTTTCAATTTTAGTTAAAAAGGATAGCTATGATAAAACTTTTTTTTTCGTTCAACAATATAGAAACAAGGATAATGATGATAAAACAGGAATTTTACATGTAGGAGAAGTAGGTATAAAATATTGCCCTTGGTGTGGATGTGACCTTAATACAATTATCAGTAATCATTCACAATTAATAAAAGAAATGTATGAGAAAAATAAAGAATTTTTATTAGAGTTTTAATTATCAGAAATATAGTAATTCAAAAAATAAAATAAACATCTTTCTTAAGATTATCAAAGAATGGTTAATGCAAAGCATTTGAAATAAAATAAATTAATTCAAAAATTAAAGTTTATAACTCTACAATAATATGATAAAAGACGAAATAATTTTTTTAAAGCATGTAATAGAAAAAAATGGAGTTTATTTGATTAGTGATGTAATCGAATTTTATTTATTTTTCTTAGGGTATAGTATTGGAAATAGTGAGAAGTCAGATGAGCTCAATGAATTTTTTGATGAATTTACAGCGTTTTTACAAAAAGGTTTTGAAACAAAGGAAGAATTACAGTGGTATAAACTAATTCAAATGCGTTCATCAACAAAATATCATTCTTTAGAATTATTAAGAAAAACCTTTAATGAATTTTTAGAGTCTAGAGAGAATCTTGATGCTTAAGGTTTACTGACCTGAAAAACTTAAAATTAAAAGAGGCTGTACAAAAAAAACGGCTTTTTTAACAATTTAACACTTGATTAGAGAAGGCAGTACTATGCCAAAATGTAGTATCTCAAAAAAAGTATTATAATTACAAATGTGAGGAATGATATTTCGAAACCAGCTTGGTTGCTATTATACTGCGGGTAAAGACATTTTAAAGTGAACTGGCTAATTTTAGTCTATTATTGTAACATTTGGAAAAAGATAAAATAATGAAAGCAATAAGAAAGTTTAAACAATTAGCAATTCAAATTGCTTTGAAAAGTATGGATAAAGGAGAAAGAGATTGGATAACGTTTAATGATAAAATTCATACTAAGATAATAGGAGATGATTATTTTAGATCTGATATTATACTCTTAGTAAATGAGCTTCCTATTATGGAATGTGATCTTAAAAATTCTTACTTTTTAATTACAACAGACCGAATTATATCTGCAATAGACGGTTATTATAATGAAGTATTTTTTATTGAAATGAATAATGTATCAAACGAATACAATGCTGAAAATTTTAAACAAATAAACGGGAAGTATCCAAAAACAAATATAATTGCTGTTAAAAAAAATGATAATACAACCTTGATCGCAAAAATAGATTCTTATTATCCTGCTTATTTTGCTAAAATGTTGATATATAATATTTTTTCGTATAAAAAGCTTGGGAAATGGTATGTTAATCCAAAGTAATGTAGTCAATGAAAGTAAAACTCTTTCATAAATAAAAATTGTATATTTTCAGAAACTCACTAATTCAGTAGAAAAATGCAATTCAACTTAACAATATAGATATAAGGTGTAAGCCTATTTAACAAAAAATTAATGAATGAATTTGTAATATTAAAGTCAAGCTGGGGAATAGCTATATTTTATAATATAAAGGAAATTATAAATCATAATCAAAATGATAAAAATATGTACGAAGTTAGCCCTTCTGTCTTTGTTATGTTAAAGAGTAATTTTCTGGATAATAGCTCGTTAGAGTATTTAAAGAAAGGAATACAAAGTATAACACAATTTGTCAAAATATTTCCAGTCTGTTTTTCTATAGAAAAATTAGAATATAATGTCTGTGACTATCAGCCTGAGGGTATGTATTATATGTTTAGAAAGTGGTTTTTTGAAAGTCATAATATGGAAGTTCCCTCGATTAATGTTTATTATGATAAGGAAACAAATAAATACATTTTTCCAGATTTGATTGATATAGAAGAATTAGGTTAATTCATACACGTTATATGAATAAATCAATTAAAGCAGAGAATACGGAATTTATTTATTGGGATAATTTTGATTACCAAATAAATGATAATATACTTGTTTCTAATGACGCAAAAAAATATGTTTCTTCTGAAGAGCTATTGAAAATATGTCGGCCGGTTTTTACAGAGTATTATAAGAAGGGAGTCTTCATGCTGGATTATCTGTTTTGGATAGATTTTACTGATATTACTAATGTAGATTTAAAAGTAGAAAATAATACATTTCAGGATATAGATTTTGAAAGGTCTGTTAAAACTTATTTTGTAAATGATTTGACATGTTTTAGCTGTGGAAAAGTATATAAAGGAGCTTTATCTGTTGACCCGGGGTTAATATATCCAAATAATTTTGGATTAAGAGATAAGAAATTAAAAATGATTAATGAGGAAAATAAAACTCTTCAGTGTCATAATTGTGGAAATCGTTTTACAAGCAAAGTTTTGCACATATTTTAGAAATTTTCTCACAAATTGAGATTGTGATGGCTAACTAATGATTAATTACAGATGAAAATTCTGGACATAGATGGAATAATCAAATCAGAAAACAATTTGTAAACTGCATGGAACAGAAAGCAGGTCTAAAAGTTAATCATACAATATGGAAATAAGAATAATATATATATCAGAGATTAATTATGAGTGTTATTTTTACGATAGTTGTTGGAAAATAGTTTATGAAGGTAAAACGACAAATATTAATATAAATAATTTCCATGGTTATCCTTTTTATATAATTTTTGAAAATATAGAAACGGTGAGTAAACAGTTAACAATGCTAACTAATAAAAATAATATATTACTTTCCGATATTTTTCCAATAGAACTAATCTTGAAAGATATTATTGATCACGACCAAGGTTACTGGTTAAATTTATGTTTCCATTTTATTATTAAAATGGAATATTTAAACAGTAATATTATACAGCTTTTGATTACAACCCAAAATAATAAAAAATTTAGTCAAGAATTAAGGAATAAAATAAGAAAAGTTATACTTCTTAATAATTAAGTATAATACACTTTGTTTCTAATGACTTTAAAAAAGTATTGGTAAAAGAAAAAATACAGATTGATGGAAGGAAGTTCATCAATGTGTATTACGTTAAGGAAACAAATAAAGAATTTTTTCCAGATTAACTAATGTTAAAGAATTATGAGTATTATCTTTACTTGTACACATTAAATTGTAAACTAAAAAACAATTATTCAAAGTAAATAAAAATAGCGCCAACTGTATTCAGTTGGCGCTATTTGGCTTTTGGTGACCTCGACAGGATTCAAACCTGTAACCTTCTGAGCCGTAATCAGATGCGCTATTCAGTTGCGCCACGAGGCCTTGTGTTACCTTGTTGTTTAAAGGTTTGCAAATATAGCACTTTTTTCCGTTCTTTGAAAGATGAAACAAAGAATTTTACTTTTATTTACGGTTTTTGCGCTAACAGCTTGTAAAAGAGAATCAAAAATTTCGTCCTCAGATTGGACAAATATCTCCGCCCGGACCCAATTTAAGGAACATGATGGCACCTTGGAGCTAAAATCGGGGAATTTCACTTATCATTTTAAACAAAATCAGACTCCATTCAAGAAAATAATTCTGCTGAATGCAAGTATGGCAGGGTATATTTCAGAGCTTGGAGCAGAAAATCTAATCATAGGAGTTTCCAGCCCGGAATATATTTATTCAGAAAAAATTCAGAATATGCTTAAAGAAGGAAAAATCCAGAACGTAGGAAGCGAGCAGAAATATGATGTAGAGAAGATTATCTCCATGAAGCCGGATGCTATTTTTACCAATCATATTGCCAGCTTTGACAATACTTACGAACTGCTAAAAAACAATGGTATTCAGGTGATATTTCTGGATGAATACATGGAGCAGAAGCCTTTGGAAAAGACAGCTTATATTAAACTTTTCGGAGAGTTTTTAGGAAAGGAAAAAGAAGCGGAAACGAAATATCAGGAAGTTGAAAAAAATTATAATGATCTGAAACAGCTTGCATCAAAGGCTAAAGAAAAACCTTTGGTACTGGCTAATGAAATGTACGGGGATGTATGGTATCTTCCTGGTGGAAATACCTCTGTTGCCCATTATATTTCGGATGCCAATGCCAATTATGTCATGAAGGACAATAAAGATGAAAAGGCATTGACGATGAGTTTTGAAGAAGTATATGCCAAAGCTGGAGGTGTTCAGTATTGGGTGAATGCAGGAAGTCATACCTCAAAAAAAGAAATGTTGGGGATGAATCCTTTCTACGGAAAACTGGATGTATTCAATAAAGGAAAAATTTACACCATAGCAGGAAAAGAAAAACTGAAAGCCAACGATTTCTTTGAAAGTGGTGTAGTAAGGGCAGATTTGATCCTGAAAGATTATATTAAAATCTTTCATCCGGAACTTTTACCGGATTATCAGCTTACTTATATGAAAGAATTGCAGTAACTCGTACTATTTGCTTATTTTTGCCTTTCCTTTTTATAAAATTATGTGGAAAAAAATTAAACAGCTTATTTTCATCATTCTTGTTCTGAATGTAGTTTTTATTATCTGGGGCAGATTTTTTAATCCCCCGATTACCCTTACCCAGATAGGAGGGCTTTTTGAATATGGAAAACTACACAGAGATTATATTTCCTATGACGAAATGGGAAGCAATGTGAAAAAAGCCGTAATTGCTTCTGAAGACCAGAAATTCTTTGATCATAATGGTTTCGATTATACAGCAATCGAAAAAGCGATGAAATATAATGAGAAAGGCAAAAAAATAAGAGGAGGAAGTACAATTTCCCAGCAGACCGCAAAAAATATATTTCTTTGGCAGGGCAGAAGCTGGGTGAGAAAAGGGCTGGAAGCAGTCTATACTTTTATCATTGAAAAAGTATGGAGTAAAGATATTATCCTTGAAAGATACCTGAATTCCATTGAAATGGGGCAGGGTGTATTTGGAGTGGAAGCTGCTGCACAATATTATTTTGGAAAATCATCCAAAGACCTAAGTGCTTCAGATGCAGCCTGGATCGCCGCTGTATTGCCTAATCCAAAAAAATACGACCCTAAAAATCCATCTCCCTATTTAAGAAAGAAACATAATTGGATTATGAGACAGATGAGGAATGTGAGTTTGAAATAGTATCTTTGTACTAATGAAATTCTTTAATTCCAGCACAAACTTTGAGTCAGTTCTTAAAAAATATTTTTCTTTTAAGAATGAAACCCTTTCTTTAGAACCCTTTGCAGAGTTTTTAGAGACCATCAAAGAGGCAGACTTTACAGATGTGCTCAATTTTTTCAGAAGCAATCCTAATTTTGCTGAGAACTTTAAATATTACATCCACAATATTTTTAGAGGACGACCTTTCAATCTTTCGTTGACGGAAGCTAATATTCTTTCAGAGAATGCCTTCTTTCCGGAGCTTAAAAAAAGAATCCTGAACAAGGTTTTACCACCCGTTGAAAACGAAAAGACAGTGTGGTTTATGATTGATAATGTGAGTCTGAGACCTAAGAAAGATCTGAGATACCTGCATAACCTTCCCGAAAATGAGATTGATGAATTTTTAAACATGCTGGGGGCATCAGATTTTATTCTGAAACCCAATGTGAAAAAAGAACTCATTTTCTCTATGAATATTCTTTCCTGGAGGGTTACTGGGATGGCTATGGAGGTGGAAGTGGTGAGAATGGCCCCACAGTACAGAAATCTGGACAATCCTTTTCTTGCCCTTCAGAATGAGCTGGAAACATTAGCAGATGATCTGGTAAAAGAACCCGAACTTCAGCTTCACTCTAAAGACAGCAGATATAAACAGATAAAAATCTACGCAGAGCAATGTCAGGAGTTTGTAAATATTGCTTTTAAAAATTCCGCTAAATATGGTATTTCCGGAAAGATTAACCAATCCCTGCTTAAGATTCGCCAGCAGACTGAACGGATTTATGATATCGTACAGTTATTGGTCATTGATACCGATGAAGATGCTCTGATAAAATCTAAACAGTTGGTCTTTAATATTCTGAGCTATAAATCTCATAAAAACAATATTTCTGATCTGATTAACGATAGTACAAGGCTGATTTCCCACCTTATTACCAATCATACCGCAGAAGCCGGAACGCATTACATCACTTCTACCCGAAAGGAATATATGACGATGTTCTACAAGGCGAGTGGTGGTGGAATCATTGTAGGAGCACTTTGTGTTTTGAAAATGCTGTACGGGTATATTCCGGGAAGTGACTTTTCACACGCTTTTCTGTATTCGATGAATTATGCAATGGGATTCGTAATGATCTATCTGATGGGCTTTACTCTTGCTACAAAACAGCCGGCTATGACTGCTGCTACCATGACAAAAGTATTGTCTGAAGAAGGAAAGGCCCAAAGAAATAATACTGAATTTGCCCATTTGGTATCCAAACTGTTCCGAAGTCAGTTTATTGCCTTTGTAGGAAATGTATTACTCGCTTTTCCGGTGGCGCTTGCCATTATTTATGGACTGGATGTATTTTTCTCACAAAATCTGGCAGTAGACAGATCTGATAAACTATTAAAAGACCTTGATCCTTTTAAATCAAAAGCGATTCTGCATGCAAGTATTGCAGGGTTTTATCTTTTTATTTCAGGAATTATTTCAGGAAATATCGGGAACAATTCTGTGTTTTACCAGATTCCGGAAAGAATTGCCAAAAATCTTTCAATCAGAAGCTTTTTCGGAAAGAAATTCGCAAAAGGACTTTCAAAATATTACGCTAAAAACTGGCCTGGGATTGTTTCCAATTTTTGGTTCGGGGTGTTCCTTGGAGCAACAGCTCCGGTAGGAATGTTTTTCGGGCTGGATCTGGATATCAGACACATCACCTTTGCAGCGGGTAACTTTGCGTTGGGATTGTATGGAAAAGATTTTTCAGTAGATTCCTATACATTCTGGATGTCTTTTGTAACGGTTTTCCTTATTGGTTTCTTCAACTTCCTGGTAAGTTTCAGTTTATCCATGTTCCTGGCATTCAGATCGAGAAAAATGAATTTTGGACAGGTAAGTGATATCTATAAAGAAATTTTCAGATATTTTACAAAGCATCCGCTGAAATTCTTCCTGCCATTAAGTTCAAGATTGGATAAAAAAGCAGATGACCTGATGAGCAGTACTATTTCCAATAAATCTGAAGAGCATTAAATAAAAATAAAAAATGCTACCCTCAGGTAGCATTTTTCTATAGAATATCTTTTGTCCTTATAAAATCTGAAGGTCATTAAATTTTTCTGTCCCAAATTTATCCTGGAACTTTTTCAGGTAAAAGTTTTTACGCATTTTAAAATCATGTTTCAGTAAAGGAGAATCAATTTTAATAATAACACATTTATTTTCTATATTGACACTTCTAATTTCATTAAAAAGGCTTTCATCAAGATACTCTTCAAGGAAATCTTTAATGTCAAATGCAATAAGTTTATGTTCAAAACCGTAGATTCTGGCAAAAGATTTTACCAGTTCGGAGGATTGATATTCACGTTTTTTCTTCTTCATACTATTTTTTTCTCTTCATATTCAGTTGTTAGCCCCTTACTTTTAAAAAACTTTTGCAAATCTGGATAAAGATACTCACAAGTTTTGAAAGGATCTAGAATATTTCTGGGCGAAGATTCAATTCCTGAGCATTCAAAACAAATTTCGAAATAAGCAAAAATTTTATCATCTTCATCATAGAATAATATTGCATTTCTTGGAAAGAAACAACCACTGGAGGAAACTGATTTAAAATAATACTTATCACAGGTATTGTAGATTACATCGGTGAGCTCAGAAATCTCAGACAATGTTAAAGTTCTGGATTCCTGAATACCTGCAAAGATAGATTGTTCAATAGCTTCTCTTAATTCAAACTTTGTATTTTTTTTAATACTATCATAATATTTTGCAAGTCTAATGGAGTCTTCCTTCGTTTTTGACGGTGGCGGGGGAGGTACATAAGAATTGGCAGTGCTTCTTTTTAAATTCAGATTATAAGAAATGATCTTTACCTTAGTTGCTTTACTAAAAGGAAATGCAGCTATTCTCTTATTGAGAGGTGTAGGGCTGAAGTCCTTTCTAAGCTCGCCGTCTTTAAAAGAGTGATACTCCGCTAGTAGATCTACATGTTTTTTCTTTTTCTTCTGCCCGTAAGAAAATAGAAAAAGCCCTGAAAATAAAAAGATGAGGATTTTTGCTGTCATATCTCAAATTTCAAACGCGTCTCGGAACTCGCACCCCGTATCCCGAATTACACTTCAAAAATAATACTTTCTTCGTTGATTTTCTTTACCACACTTTCAGTTCTTTCCCTATGGGTGTCGGTAATGAAGATCTGTCCGAAACTTTCACGATTAACAAGTTCAATCAACTGTGAAACTCTGGTATCATCAAGTTTATCAAAAATATCGTCAAGCAATAGGATAGGCGTCTTTTTTGTGAGTTCTTTCACAAGACTCATCTGAGCCAGTTTTAAAGAAATCAGGAAAGATTTTTGCTGTCCTTGCGATCCAATCTTCTTGATCAGAACATGATCCATTTCAAAAAGAAGATCATCCTTATGAATTCCTTTTGAAGTATAGGTGAGCATACGGTCTCTTTCGATGCTTTCTTTTAAAAGATTTTCAAAAGAATTTTCCAGCAAATGAGATTCATAAATAACAGATACAGTTTCTTTCCCACCGGAAATAATCTGATAGAAATTCTGAACAATTGGATTGAGCTGTTCTACAAATTCCTTTCTTTTCTTAAAAATTTTAGTCCCGAATCGGGTAATAGGGTCATCATAAATTTCCAGCGAATCCTTGTCCCAAGTTCTGTTTTTGGCGAAATATTTCAGCAAAGCATTTCGCTGTTGAATGGTCTTCTGATATTGGATAAGGTCAAAAAGATACTCTGAATCCGTCTGAGAAATCATAGAATCCAGAAACTTACGCCTGCTTTCCCCGGAATCCGAAATAAGATTGGAATCATAAGGTGAAATCATAACACTCGGAAGGTAGCCGATATGATCCGCAAGCCTGTCATAGCTCTTATCATTCTTTTTGATGACCTTTTTAGCTTCCTTAGGCTGAGTGATTCTGATGATATCTTCGCTGTCTTCATTCTGAATTTCAGCATCAAGAGTAAAGAAATCTTCCTCTCTTTTAATATTATTGGCATCTGTATTTCCCAGGAAACTTTTTCCTACGGATAAATAATGCAGAGCATCCAGAATATTGGTCTTTCCCACACCGTTATTTCCTACAAAACAGTTGATTTGTGGTGAAAATTCAAATTTTTTCTCAGAGTGGTTTTTGAAATTGTAGAGGGAAAGCTTCTTGATAATCATTCGTCAAAAATACTCCATTATTAGTAAAAATAAAAAAGGAAGTGCCGAACAAGTTTCCACCCCGAATGAGTAATAAGCGTCATCTCTTTTATTATCAGAGAAATAGATAAGAATATAAGTTACGATGCTTGTCATAAAAAAAGCAAGAGCATATTCTAATTCAAGGTAGAAAATTGAGAGTATGCTGCTGATGAAAACAAGTGCGTAGGCAATGTATTTGGTGTTTTCTACACCTATCAGCATAGGAAAGGTCTTTACGGTGTCACTATTCATGTCCCGGATATCAAAAGGAAGCACAAGAGCAGTGATAAAGAAAAAGCTGATCAGGAAAATGGGAATGTTGAATTCCGGAAGGGTAAGCCAGCAATTCACCAGTGCCCACACCAGTCCTACATAGAAAACTTTAAGCAGAGGGATTCTCCGGATATAAACATCGAGAAAAAAACTGTTGTAAAGCAATCCAAGAACGACAATAATAAACCATTTCAGAAGTCTTATTTCATTATGATTGTGAATGATTAAAAAAGCACATGTGACTCCGGCTATTGCATTTACAATTACTATTTTAAAAAAATGTTTGGTGTATTGGTATTTAGTATACAGATAACCACTGAAATAAGTGATGAAAATTAATGCAAAGGTAGGGAAACGGAATGTGTTTTGCTCTTTCATGAAAAATACTGCAAAAAGAGTTCCCATAAGAGAGACATAAAGTTGGCTGTCTATGACAGTTTTTTTCAGTATTTTTAAAATGTTCATTTATCAAAATTAATATATATGAAAAGATTTTCCAAGATTTTTATGCTTTTGCTTGTAATGCTAAGCTTTTCAACGGTATCCGCACAAAAATATTACGATACCCAATGGAAAAAAATTGCTGAAAACAGTACGAAAGGAGCTTATAAATCTAATCTTCCCATTATTTTAGACATACAAAAACAAGCGATGAAAGAAAATAATGCCTTTGAACTGATCCGTTCTCTGAAAGCGGAGTTCAGTATTGTAAACCAAACGGTGGATGATGACCAGAACGATTCCGCTTCCCAATTTTTTAAAAAGCTTAAAGATGCAGAAGGCAAGATGAGCGGGGAAGGTAAATTGGTATACAAAGTTTTACTGAATGGTTTTTTCATGGATTATTACAACCAGAACTCATGGAAAATAAACGGAAGAACCAATATCAATTCTCAGGATGTTTCACAAATTGAGACCTGGAGTAAGCTTGATTTTAAAAATTATTTGACAAAAAGCTTTCAGGAACTTGATCAGGAAAAGCCTGAAATGAAAAAGATTTCTCTGGAAAAGTATAAGAATATATTTTCCGGAACGGGTGATACAGCCTATTTTCCAACATTGTCTGATTGGTATGCAATAAAGAAAGTAGAGTTTTTATCTGAAAACAATATTTTCACAAAAAATGAACTGACAGCAAACCGTACAACGATCAATGCGATTTATGATGAGCTGATTGCTCAGAATACAGGAAATGCAAAGCTGTATTTCATGAAAGAAAAGATTACAGAGAATTGTAATTTCAATCACTGCGAAGATAAACTTGAACAGCTTCAGAATCTTTTAAAATATAATGTAGAAGGAGATTATAAAGTGGTAATCATGGGAGAAATCATGGATGAACTTGTGGGCAAGAAGAAACCTAAAGAAGCTATTGCGTTGGCTGCCCAGGCAAAAAATGAATATCCGAAATCTCCATTTATTGAGAATATCAAAAGCAAGGAAGCTCAGATTGTAAATCCATATCTTACTCTAAAATATGAAGCCCAGACTCAGAATAACCTGCCGATTCATTTTGTTGCACAATATCAGAATGTATCAGAATTTACCCTGAATATTTATGAAGTAAAAGATGATTTTACATCACTACTCCAATACGTTCAGAATTCTTATTCTGATACTTTCGGAAAATTAAAGAAGAATCTGGTAAGGAAAGAAACATTCCAGCTTCCTGATCCTAAGGATTATCAGAATCATAGAACTTCACTGGAAGTGAAACCGCTTCCTTCAGGAGTATATGTAGCAGAATTTACGGTTGCCGGAGCCGACATGAAAGACTCAGACTCCAGACAGAATTTTTACTTTCTGGTATCCGGAAACAAGATCATCTACCAGTCTAAAACAGACAGAAAACCTCTTGCAGATGAATTGAAATTGGTTAACAGTGAAAATGGGAAACCTCTAACAAATGAAGGTCTTAAATTTTATGAATTTGTTTCCAATAAAACGTTAACTAAAATTGAAGGAACAACGAATGCAAGCGGAGTATTTAAGTTCCCTTCTTCTGAAAACAAAGACTATTACAGAACTTTCCTGATCCAACAGCCTAAGACCAATGATTTCCAGATCATGCAGGTCTATGGAAACAGAGGAAATGCTGACGATTATAATCCTAACAAAGAAACCCGTTCAACTGCCCAGATTTTCATAGACAGAGGGATTTACCGTCCTGGACAGACTGTTTATTTCAAGGTGATTAATACCAGAATCAATAAAGAAGTTGAATCTGTTCTTTCAGGATTAAAACAAAAAATTACCTTATTTAATACCAATAGCGAAGAGGTTTCTTCCCAGGAATTTACTACCAATGAGTTTGGTTCTTACCACGGAAGCTTCATTCTTCCTAAAGGAAAACTGAACGGTAATTTTTATCTGAGAATAGACGGTGAAAGCCAGGGATATAAAAATTTCAGAGTAGAAGAATACAAAAGACCAAAATTTGAAGTCACCTTTGATCCGGTAAAGGATGAATACAAATACGGACAGACTATAGAACTGAATGGAAAAGCAGTCATGTTCTCCGGTGTTCCGCTGAATAATTCTACAGTAAATTATGAAATCAAAAAGCATAATATCAGATGGAGATATTTCAGCTGGTATCCACAGGACAATGATAATGAAAACTCAATTCTGGGTGAGGCAAAGACCAATGAAAAAGGTGAGTTTACGATTCGTTTAGAGCTTAAAAAAGATGAAAAACTGGAGGGGATACAAATTGATAACTATGCCATCAATGCTTCTGTTACAGACATCAATGGGGAAACACAGACCGCCAATACGCAATTGAAAGTAGCTTCGGTCTCTCATTATATTCAGGCAGAAAATATCAACAATACTTTTGCAGATGAAAATGTAAAAGTAAAGGTAGAAACCAAGAATTATAATGATCAGAATCTTAAAAAACCATATCAGGTTAAGCTGTCGAAATTGATTGCTCCAGACAGAATTTTTAGAGATAATTTTAAATCTGATGTTCAGAATCTGCCGAAATATTCAAAAGAAGAGTTTATCAGCAAATTCCCACACGATCTTTTTGATAAAAATGATGAGATCAAGAATTGGAAAACAGAAAAAGTACTGGTAGAAAGACAGCAGCAGCCATCTGCTGACAATGCGCAGTTTTCAACGAATCTTGATTTAGGAAAGCTTGAAGCAGGAGATTACCAGCTGGAACTTTTCAATATCGAAGGGAAAGATACTATAAAAAAAGCTCAGAATTTCAGTGTTTGGGATAAAGCCTCTTTAAAACCGGCTCAAAAAACTTTCCTTACGGTGATTGCTCCGAAGGAAGAATTGTCAAGAGGAGAAAAAGCTAAAGTGTATGTGTTCTCAGCAATTCCTGATGCATTAGTGAATGTTTTTGTACAGGATGGATCCGGGAAAACGGTTTCAGAAGTTCATCAGATTAAAAAAGGAATATTGGAATATACCGTTGAAATTCCTAAAGACAAAAGTGTGTCCACACTGAATCTGCAGTTCCAACTGGTTGCATTTAATGATGTGAAAACAGAATCTGCAGCTTTAAATATAAAAGACACTGAAAAACCTTTAAAAATTGAAACAGTAACCTTCAGAGATAAACTAGAACCGAACTCTAAGGAAAAATGGACGGTAAAAGTAACCGGAAACGATAAAGAAAAGATTAATGCTGAGGTCTTGGCCAATATGTACGATATGTCTCTGGATCAGTTTGCCGCAAACAGCTTTAGTTGGAGAAAATTGTACACGCCATTTGTGATTGTTACTTCTTACGGAATCAACAATTATCTGCAACAGCAGAACTATCAGAAAAGACTGAGATATTTTGAAGACAAATATGTACAGGTTCCACAGTTTAACTGGTTTGATGGTGACTTTTTATATTCATTACAGGGGAATGTTGCAGGAGTTGTAATTCAGGAAGGAGTTAAATCCCCGGCTTATGCACCGCCGCCATCACCAATTGCTGGCGCAAAATTTAAAACTGCCAGAGCATCCGTAGCAAAAGAAGTTGTAATGAACGAAGCGGTAGACGCAATGGCATCTAATGCAGATGGTGTTTTAGATAAAGATGATCAAGAAAAAGCACTGGATAAAGTGGCCGTTCGCCAAAACCTGAACGAAACAGCATTCTTCTATCCGGATCTTAAAACAGATGCCGAAGGAAACGTAAGTTTTGAATTCACTTCTCCGGAAGCATTGACAAAATGGAAACTGATGTTCCTTGCCCACACAAAAGATGCAAGAGCAGCCACATTGGAAAAAGAAGTGGTAACACAGAAAGAATTCTCAGTAACTCCAAATTATCCAAGATTCCTGAGAGAAGGAGATGAGCTGAATCTGCAGTCGAAGTTATCTAACCTTACAGATAAAAAACTAAACGGTTCTGCAGAGTTACAAATTCTGGATGCCTTTACCAATGAAAATATTTCTTCAAAATTTGGAATAAATTCAGGAGTACAAAACTTTAGTTTAAATGAAAATGGAAGCAGTGCATTAACATGGAAATTAAAGGTTTCGGAAAATGTTTCCTCTGTTATTTTTAAAGTGGTTGCTAAAGCTGGTCAGTATTCTGATGGTGAGCAGCAGGCGATTGCAGTGTTACCAAACAGAATGCTGGTGACAGATGCTGTTCCTGTTTTTGTGAAAGAAGGAGAAACCAAAACATTTGTGTTGGACAATCTTAAAAATAATACATCCACAACAGCTTCTAATGTTTCCAATACGTTAGAACTGACAACCAATCCGATCTGGGAGATCATGTTTGCCCTTCCAAGTCTGAAAAATGATCAGAATAATTCAGCAGATGTGATCTTCAATAAATGGTTCGCAGATGTGCTGGCTTCAGAAATATTCAAAGCTAATCCGAAAATGAAAACGGTTTTTGAAGAATATCAGAATAAAGGATTATTAAATTCAAATCTTGAAAAAAATCAGGAGCTGAAACAACTGTTGCTGGAAGAAACACCTTGGGTACTGGAAAGTAAAAATGAAGGGGAGCAAATGCAGAAACTGGCATTACTGTTTGATGCCAATACGATGAAAAATTCTATCAGTCAGGATTGGGATGAGTTCAAAAAACTGCAAAATCCGGATGGTGGATTCTCATGGTATCCTGGTTATCCAAGTTCTTACGGTACCTCATTGTATATTCTTAAAAACTTAGGAAAGATCAACTCTTGGTTAAAAGAAAATGTAAAAGACTATCAAAGTGCCGACCAGAATGCTATGACAGCTAAACTGGTTCAGTATGTAGACAATGAGGTCAACAAGTATTTTGATGTGAAAAAAGGGAACGTTTGGAATAACTGGGCTATGGATTATCTTGATACCAGAAACTATTGGGAAAAACAATATCCGTTGAAAGGAAAAGGTGCTACTCTGAAAACGTTAGTTAAACAAAAAGCAAAAACAGCTAAGATTACAGATTTCACATTCTTCGGACTTCACCGTGCAGCATTGTTAATGAATGATTATGGTCTGAAAGATGTATCTGATAAATTGATGACTTACCTTAAAGAAACGTCAACGGATACAAAAACACAAGGCGTTTACTGGAAGCAGAATCTTAATGACTGGGGATGGTTTGGTTCAAAGGTGGTCAACCATGCTGGTGCACTGGAAGCATTCAACAAGTTAAAATCTAATGATCAAAACTTTATTGAAGATATGAAAATCTGGCTGGTAACTCAGAAGGAAGTCAACTCATGGGGAAGCTCAAGAGGGACAGCAGAAGTGATTTTTACTATTTTAAATTCAGGAAAATCATGGACAGGAGCAGAAAGTGATAAAGCTGCTGTCGTTTGGGGAGGAAAAGAATTAGCTCCTCAGACACAAGCCACGGGTTATGTGAAGTCAACTTTAAAACCAGAAGCCGTAGACAAAAACTTAGCGACAGTAACCGTTACAAAACCTGGTCCAGGAATTGTGCAGGGAGGATTGTTCTGGCAGTATTATGAAGATCTCGATAAAATCAAATCTTCTGAGAATTATATTTCCGTAACGAAAGAACTCTATAAAAAAGTGAAAACCGTAAACGGTGAAGAACTTCAGAAAATCTCAGCAGAAACCCCATTGAAAGTAGGAGATAAAGTAACCGTAAGAATGATTCTGAATACAGACAGAGCGATGGAGTTTATCCACATTAAAGATATGCGTGCGGCAGGATTTGAACCTGTAGATGTATTATCCGGATATCAGTGGAAAAATAATCTTGGATACTACCAGTCCACCAAAGATGCTTCTACCAACTTCTATATTCAGTACATGCCAAAAGGAAAATATGTTTTTGAATATGATGTGGTTTCCAATGCATCAGGGAAGTTCTCCAACGGAATTACAACCATGCAGAATTACTATGCACCACAGATGAATGCTCACACAAAAGGAAGTAATGTGACAATATCAGAATAATGTATAAAAAAACTGCAGTAATTTTTTACTGCAGTTTTTGTTTAAAGATTTCAAATAAAAATAGAATTAAATCGAAAAATCAAACAATTGTTTAATTCTGGAATGGTTTTTGGAATTAGGTTAGTAGAAATTAAAAAAATTATAAAGATGAAATTTTCTAAAACTTTAATTACTGGATTGGTATTGATGGCTGGAGTAAATGCTTTCGCGCAAAAGAAAGCAGAAAAGTTTGAAAAACTACAGATTGAAATGTTCCCCAAAGCTAAAGAAGGATATAAACAAGTATATATTCAGCTTCCCGTAGCAAAAAACGAAAACGATTTAAAAGTTGAACTTTTTGTAGGTGCTGAAAAAATGTTAGATTGTAACAATTATTTCCTGATGGGAGAAATGAAAACTCAGGATCTTCAGGGATGGGGCTACAATTATTATGAAGTAGAGTCTAAAGGAGAAACAGCAGGAACTCTTATGGGATGTCCAGGGCAGAAACAGACTAAAAAGTTTGTTACCCTAAAGCCTGAAACTGTAAGATACAACAGTAAACTTCCATTGGTATTTTATGTACCGAAAGATATTGAAGTTCGTTACAGAATTTTACGTCCGGATGCTGGCATGAAAAAAGCAGTTCAAAGATAAATCAGCTTATTATAATTATACAGAAAAATCCTCACAGCGATGTGGGGAGTTTTCGTTTTTATACAGTATCAATTTAGAATTAATTCAATGTTTTCCCCATTATCTTAACTAAGTGAAACGCCTTTGCGAACAAGTTTAAACCGATTCATAATGCATTTGCGGACATAGCGTTGTAATATATTTTTTGGCTAAAGCCGATAGAATTTGATCTTTTATCAAACGGACTCCCTTCGTCTCCGCTCAGGATGATAGTCCGTTCCTATTGAATATTGTTTTTCGCAAATTTTGCTAATTGAAAAGATTGTAATTTTCGGTGTCTCCCATCCAAGTTTGTCATTCCGCAGGAATCTAAATCTCAAAATTCAGAATAAAATACTAAAGCTTGTTTTTCCGGTCGAGTACTTTAAAACCCTTTTATTTCTTAATAAAATTACTTTAGAATTATTGTAAAAAAAGTAGAGTTAAATTTTTTTTCAAAGTTTTTTAGTTTTTAATTAACATTTAAACGATTCGCCCAAAACTTTATTTTATAAGATGTTAAATTTAAACACATTTTAAACTTACTTTAAATTCACCATATTGTAGAATTATCTTAAAGGATTTTATCTTTTTTTGCATTATATTTGTTATAAACATAAACCATGAAAAACAATTTATTGATTTTTACGTTTAGTTTTTTTGTTTTCCCCGCTTTTGGCTGGGCACAGTCTGCGCCGGATTTTAAAGAACTTCTGGATAGTGCTATGGTTCGGGATTCGAACCTCAAAATGCAGGTTACCCAAAACAAACTTACCGATCTTGACGAACACAAACTGAAAGACCTCTTTCTTCCTACCCTGGAATTGAGTGGTAAAGCCGGCTATCTTAACGGAACAGCAAGACTTACGTCACCGGAAATCAATCTCGCTCCCTTTATCAATATTCCGGAAGGAGCTTTTAACAATAATTTCAATGTATCAGGATTTTCAGGTATTGCCAAGGCAGATGCCAAAATGCTGTTGTATTCCGGAGGGAAGGTAAAGTACATGAAAAAAGCGGTTGAAGAAAAGAAGAAATCTGAAGATATTCTGCTGGAGAAAACAAAAGATGAAGTGATTGCCGGTATTTCCAGAGCATATGATCAGCTAGCCTTGATTCATCAGTCTAAAAAAGTGCTGGATGAAAGCAAAAAAAGACTAGATATCAACAGAAAAACTGCCGATAAAGCGCTTGGCTACGGTTTGATTACTCCTTATGACCATAAGAAAATCGAACTAGCTCAGGTCACCTTAGATGCAAAAATGGTAGAATATGAAGGGAAGAAAGAACTGCTTCTTACCCAGCTTTATATTTTAACAGGAATCAGCAGAGAAAGGCTCAGAATGATTGATCCGGTATTATCTCCTGTAGAATTGCTTGCGGCAGAAAAAGGGATAGAGCAGAGAGCTGAAATCCGTGCACTGGAACATGGGATAAGTGCAGCAGACTATAAAATAAAGGCTGAAAGAACATGGATGATTCCTAAAGTACAGCTGATGGCTTCCGCATATTATATCGGCTTGTACGGAAACAGGATCAAATCTTCAGAAAATGTAATCCCGGCAGTTCCACTACTTGGTTATGAAGGAAAAAAACTGGACTGGAGACCCAATAATATCAACGTATTTCCATTAATTACAGCAGGAGTAGGGTTTAAGTGGGAGATTTTTGATGGTAAAGAAGGAAAACACGCTGAAGAAACAGCTAAGGTCGGAAAAGAAGTATTACAGAACCAGAAAGAAGATGCGCTGAAAAAACTGACATTGAATCTGGCTAATAATCAAACCAATTATGATATAGCTTCTGCTCAGATTACCTTAAAAGCCAAAGAAAAAGAACTGGCAAAAAATGCACTCGTACAGGCAGAAAAAGAATTCAGGTACGGAATGAGCAAATCTTCTCAGCTTATTGATGCAGAAAACGATCTTGAAGCTGTTGAACTTGAATATCAGAATGCCATTTTCAACCAGAGAAGAGCGGGAATAGAACTGATGAGATCTACCCAGGAACTGGATATCACCAAATTTTATTTAATCCCTTAAAAATTTAAATGATGCATAAAAATATATCTATACTCTTCGCTGCTCTGTTTTTGCTGGGGAGCTGTGACAAAAAAAATGAAAAGATCAAAGAACCTGAAGGAAAAACCAAGAAGGATGTAATCTCTTTTGCCCCAAAAGTTACCGGAAGGATCTTAAAAATATACGTTTCCGAAGGCCAAACAGTGAAAAAAGGAGATACTTTGGCTCAGTTAGATGTACCTGAAGTGTCTGCAAAAATAGCACAGGCACAGGGCGCAGTAAACGCTGCTTCAGCCCAGGAACAAATGGCAAAAAATGGAGCGACATCCGATCAGTTGAGACAGCTTCAGGCCAAATATAAAGGTTTGAAAGAGCAATATGAATTTGCTCAGAAATCTTACAAAAGAGCAAACAATATGTTCCGTGACAGTTTAATGTCTCCGCAGGCTCATGACGAAATCTATGCAAAACTGCAGGGTGCAAAAGCACAATATGATGCGGTTGTAGCAGAGCTGGATGACGTAAACAGAGGAACCCGTTTTGAGAAAATAGAGATGGCAGCAGGACAGGCATCACAGGCCAAAGGAGCTTTGCAGGAAGCCAATGTAGCCTATTCTGAAAGATACATCATTGCCACCAACGACATGGAAATAGAAACCATCAGTTTAAACACAGGAGAGCTGGCTACAGCTGGTTTTGCCTTGTTTAACGGATATATTCCGGAAAGTACCTATTTCAGATTTACGATCCCGGAAAGTGCTATTTCAAAATATAAAAAAGGGCAGGAGGTTACGATGCAGATCGTTTATAATAAAGAAAATCTTACAGGAAACATTGTATACATCAAACAGCTTACAAAGTATGCGGATATTACAACGGCTTACCCTGATTATCAGTTGCAGGATGCGATCTATGAGATCAAAGTAAAACCTAAAGACATGAATAAGGCTAAAAGTATTTTAGTCAATGCTAATGTAATCCTGAAATAAATTGAAAAGAACGGATGAAACTTCTATTGAATTTCATGTTGTTCTTTAACATATAAAAATCTACAGATGAAAGAATTTTTCCGTCTTTTAAAACGTGAGTTCAAACTTTTTATCGGCAATTCTACCTTAAGAACCGTGTTCTTTTTGGCACCGGTTTTTTATGCAACCTTGCTGGGGTTTGTCTACAAAAGCGGAAAAGTTGAAAATACTCCCGTATTGGTGGTCGACAGGGATAATACTCCGCTGTCTAACCAGTTGACGGAAATGCTGGATGATAATAAGAGCATCAGGATTATCAGATACCTGCAGGAACCTCTGAGCATCAAAGATGAGGTGATCAGACATGAAGCTGCCGCTGTAGTGATTATTCCCTCAAGATTTGAAGGAGACATGCTTCAGAAAAAATATCCCGAACTGAATGTTTATATCAATACAGGAAATGTTTTAACGGCAAATTTTGCCTCCAAAGCCCTTCAGCTGACCATAGGAACATTTTCTGCCGGAGCATCCATCAAAGGACTTCAAAAGGCAGGAATGCCTGCAGCAAAGGCAGCAACACAATATGAGCCTTTCAAAGCCAATTATATTACCCTTTTCAATACTACCGGAAACTACCTGATCTTTATGTGGCCGGCAATGCTGGCAGTAGTATTGCAGCAGGTGATCTTATTAGCTATGGCCGTAAGTTTTGCCGCCGAATTTGAAAGAGGATCTTTTGTGAAAGAATACCTCAAGATGAAAAAATGGGCCTTCCCAACCATGCTGATAAAAGTGATCCCTATCTGGGTATTTTCTATTCTCATTGTAGGTATTTATTACTTTATGCACATGATTTTCCATGTTCCGATGCCTGAAGGAATATTTAATTTTATTCTCCTGACAGCGGTCTTTGTAGGATCAGTTTCATTTTTGGGAGTATTTATTAGTATTCTGATTCCCGATGCATTGAAAGCAACACAGATTTTGATGGTGATTGCCTCACCGGCTTTCATTATCAGTGGTTTTACATGGCCATTGAATGCGATGCCTGCTTTCGTTCAGTTCATCGCCAATATTATTCCATTAACCCCTTTCTTGCAGGCTTTCAAAATCTTATTAATTCAAAAAGGATCCGTAGAACTTACATTTCCTTACCTGAAACATTTAAGTGTCCTTTTAGTGGTATACGCCATTATTGGCTGGATTGCTTTAAAGATCAAACTTTGGTTTATTTTCAGAAAAGCGGCACCACAGGAAATTGCAGTTGAGAACACTTCTCCGGAGGATGTTGAGTAGTCGTAGAGGGACTAATCGCCGATATCAATTAACCTTAATTAGAAATAAGATTGTTTGTCATGATTTTATACAATATTATCTTTAATGTTTGCAAAGTTATATTGAAGAATATCTTTTAATTTTCCGATCACAAAGACACTCCGTTTAGCAAGACTTGATTACAGTTTTCGCTGAATGTAATGCCATTGCGAACAAAATTATTTTAAACTAAAATAATATTTTGCGACTCTTGCGTTAAAAAAATCATATTATTTTCTTCATTGGAATTCAGGTTAATTAATAACCAATAATCATTTGGTAAGCAGTTTCTTGTCTTGTATTTCAAATGCTCAGTACTGTGTAAGTCCTCTAATGAGTAATTGCAATAATTTCTTCTTTCCTTTTTTCAACCAACGATAAAATCAAACAAAAAAACTGATATATTTGTCCATAGTAAAATAGAAATTATATGGAAAATGTATTTGATGCAAAAGATGCTCAAAATTATATTGATAGGATAAACAAATTGGTAGAAGACACCCATGGTTTATGGGGAAAAATGACGGTAGACCAAATGCTGGCACACTGCTGTATAACCTATGAGATGGTTTATGAGCCGGAAAAACATAAAAAACCGGGATCTATTGCAAAATTTATATTAAAAACCTTTGTGAAATCTAAAGTAGTAGGAGAGAAAGCATATCCAAGAGATTCTCCTACGGCTCCACAGTTTTTGGTGACAACCAGAAAAAACTTTCACGAAGAAAAAACAAGACTAATTGGTTTTATCCAGAAGACACAGCAATTGGGGGCAGACGCTTTTGATGGGAAAGAATCTTTTTCTTTCGGGAAATTAAAAGCTCAGGAGTGGAACAATATGTTTGCTAAACATCTGAACCACCATCTGTCACAATTTGGCGTTTAAAACACACAGCATGAAAAAAATTTTATTATTCTTCCTTCTGGCGGCCAATTTTGTATTGGGCCAGATGCCGGATATTTCAAATACCTGGCTGAACAACAGCAAACCTTATCTGGGAACTATCGGAAACAAAGGCCAGGAACTGAAACTTAAGATCAATATTTCTGAACAGAATAAAAAGAATGACCAGGAGTATTTTGTTTCAGGATATTCCCTTGTGGATACCAACTACACAAAATTTGAAGGTAAGATTACCATTTCAAAATATAAAGATTCCAGGAAGCAGGGAACCGTGTTTGGGGAATATGAACTGGCAGAAGAGAATAAAGGAAAACATTCAGGACTTTTTAAGGGAAGATTTGTCTACAATTTTAAGTGGAATAAGAAAACAGAAAAAATTGAAGAGCAATATATTGAGCTTATAGGAGACTGGAAAAGCTATGACGGAACTATAGCGTTTAAAACCCATTTAAAAAACCAGTAACCATGCTGAGAAGAATATTAGCTGTAGTGGTGGGGCTTCTTGTAGGCTCCATTTGTATTACAGTCGTAGAAAAAATAGGACATTATCTGTATCCTCCTCCGGCAGAAGCGGTCGCCGGAGATATGGAGGCACTGAAGGTATATATTAATGATACTCCTTTTATGGCTCTGTTTTTTATCATTCTGGCATATGCCTTAGCAGCAGTTGTTTCCGGATTTACAGCCTCAAAAATCTCAAATAACGGAAAATCTACAGCAGCTGTAATCTGTGGAATCATTTTTCTACTGATAACCATCTATATGATGACCTCTTTACCTACTCCAATCTGGTTCTGGACTGTAGGAATCCTTGTTTGGGGATTGGTTTTCGCAGGACATAAACTTGCTTTAAAAACAAAAAAAATATGAAACTAGGAGCATTTTCAATCAGCTTAAGTGTAAAAGATCTTCAGAAATCCAAAGACTTTTATGAGAAACTGGGCTTTACAACTATGGCAGGAGCTACAGAAAGTAACTACCTGATCATGAAAAACGGTTCTACTTTGATAGGCCTTTTTCAGGCAATGTTTGATGGAAATATGCTTACTTTCAATCCGGGATGGGACGAAAATGCACAGAATCTTGAATCTTTTGAAGATGTGCGTGAAATTCAGAAAAGATTAAAAGAAAGTGGAGTTGAGATCGGTAAAGAAGCCGATGAAACAACCTCAGGGCCTGAGCATATTTACCTTAAAGATCCCGATGGAAATATGATTCTTATAGATCAGCACAGATAATATAAAAGCAATGGATCAATGGAGCCCATGGAATGACCTTGATCCTGCTATGAGAAAAGACTGGACGGGCACAACGGGGCAGCCCGGAGAAAAAGTGTGCTGGGACAGTAAAAATGAAAATGCTGGAAAGGGTTGTCAGGAACTGAAAAAGGTAGATGAGACAGGTAAAAGAATAGATACGGAAATCAAATTTCTTACTCCATATGAAAGTGAAGCAAACGCTTATGTAACAGTAGTTCCGGAAGGAAACGGAAGCAAGGCAACGTGGGGATTTACATCACAGATTCCTTATCCGTTTACTTTGATGAAACTATTTATAAATATGGAGGATGCTATTGGAAAAGACTATCAGAAAGGGCTTTCAGGATTAAAAGCTTTATCTGAAAAGCCTTAATAAAATATAAATTAAAACTAAACTTAAAAAAACAAAACAATTATGGCAACAGTAAACGTCTACCTTACATTCAATGGAAATTGCAAAGAAGCATTCGATTTCTATAAATCTGTTTTCGGAGGAGAATATCCTTACATCGGAACATTTGGAGAAATGCCTCCAATGGAAGGAAAAGAAACTTCTGAGGAAGACAAAGACAAGATCATGCACGTTTCACTTCCGATTTCTAAAGAAACAATATTGATGGGAAGCGATACAGGAGGAGAGTGGTCTTCCAATTTCAAAGCAGGAAACAATTTCTCCATTTCTATAAATGCAGAATCTAAAGAAGAAGCAGACAAATTATTCGGCGGTCTTTCTGCAGGAGGACAGGTAACAATGCCAATGGCAGATACTTTCTGGGGAGCTTATTTCGGAATGTTTAGTGATAAATTCGGGATCAACTGGATGGTAAACTATGATGATCCTGCTAAAATGCAGCAGCATCCATAACATTAATATTTTGTATTTGAAATATAGTTAGAACATACCGGCAATGCAATTGCCGGTTTTTTATTTGATATTATATTTGCATCCCAAAAATTTTTAAATTTGATGGAAGGAGTATATCAGACTCATAAAATGATAGAATATTTTATACTTAACACAAAAAATAGAAAAGATGAAATTTACAATTGAAGACATTAAAACAGAGCATCAGAAAGTGAAAAGCGGAGCCGATTTCCCGGCTTATATTCAGGCTGTAAAAAAGTTAGGAGTTTCTCATTATATAACCTATGTCTCAGATGGAAATACAATATATTTTGACCACGAAAACCAATCTGTTCAGACCGGAAGCAAGTATCATCCGCTTACTGTTTCAGAAAACCTAAATCTTGAAAATTTTAAACTAAGACTCAGACTTCACCAACAGGGAGGAACAGATTATATGACTTTCTGTAATGACTGTGCAGAAAACGGTGTCAAAGGCTGGAAGATGGATCTTCATGCGATGACCTGCACTTATTTTGACCAAAATGAAACTGATGTGCTGACAGAACAGGTTCCAGGATAATCTTTTAGAGAAAACCGTATGCAAATTATGGTACCCAACTTTCTTTAAATCGTTTTGAAATAGTATTTGCTATTATTGATTTAAATTATTAATTTTGTTAAAAACGATAGATAATAGTAATTGGTAAGCATGAGAAAGGTTTTTACGAAGTTGGCATTCACAGTATTAGGTTTGGGGTCCATATTGACATTTGCCCAAAAAAATGATCTGGGAGCATGGTATATGTATTTTGGAAATAACAAGATCAGCAAGAAGCTGAACTGGCATAATGAAATTCAATACCGTAATTTTGATGCAGTTGGAGATCTGGAACAGTTACTTATCCGTACCGGGATTGGATATGATCTTACAGAAAATAATAACAATGTTTTATTGGGATACGGTTTTATTCTGAGCCAGCCGTATGTAAACGGCGAGAAAAAAGAAAATATAGAGCACAGAATTTTCCAGCAGTATATTACCAAGCAGAAATTTGGACGTTTTTATCTTCAGCACCGTTACCGTTTGGAAGAACGTTTTCTGGAAGATGATTTCAGGATGAGGTTCCGTTATATGCTGGGAGTGAATATTCCGATTACTCAAAAAGAGATGTTGCCGAAAACCCTTTATGCATCAGTATACAATGAGATTTTCCTGCATTTCAACAGCCCGGTTTTTGACAGAAACAGAGTCTATGGCGCTTTAGGATATGTGATTAATAAAAACATGAGGATTGAAGCCGGTTATATGAACCAGATTCAGGAGAACAGAAACCGCGGACAGATTCAGATTGGTTTTTATAATAATATTCCATTTACCAAAAACTGATCATCACCGCTGCTGAATGCTTGATGAAAGCCATTATTTGAAAAATAAAAATAATAAACACAAAAAATAAACACCTATGCATTCAGGAAAAAGATTTGGAGCCCGTGAGTTCATTATCTGGACCAGACGGAGTATTTATGCTCTGATCGTATTATCAGCTATTCCTACAGTTCTGTACTTCCTAGGATTGAAATTTCTCTCACTTCCGTGGCAGCCCATTGCTATCATGGGAACTGCAGTTGCTTTTATCGTCGGATTTAAAAACAATGCCAGCTACAGCAGACTCTGGGAGGCAAGACAGATCTATGGAGCCATTATCAATGACAGCCGCAGCTTTGGATATATTCTGAGAGATGCGCTGCTTTCCAAAGATGCAGGTAAGGTAAAAGAAATGTTTCTCCGTCATTATGCATGGCTTACCGCATTGAGGTTTCAGCTTCGTGAACCAAGAGCATGGGAAAACATGGGGACAGAGCAGTATGATGAATATTCTAAAAAATATGACATTCCAGAGAGACTTTCCAAACTGGACGAGGAATTGAAAAAATACCTGTCCGAACCGGAGCTTCAGTATATTTTAAGCAAAAAGAACAGAGCAACACAATTGATGGCAAAACAGAGTAAAGCCTTGTCTGAAGCCTATGAAAAAGGAGAACTCAACGATTTTCAATGGACGCAGATCAATCAGCAATTGGTGAAGTTTACTGACGATCAGGGAAAAGCAGAAAGAATTAAAAACTTTCCGTATCCCAGAAACTTCTCTTCAATCACGACTTATCTTTTATTGTTGTTCATTGTTTTTGTGCCTTTCGGATTACTGAAAGAGCTTGATAAATTAGGAGACGGAACAGTAGTAGAAGGCTGGACAGTATGGTTTAATATTCCGTTTTCTTTATTAGTGACATGGTGTTTTCATACCTTAGACAGTGTTGGAGAAGCTTCTGTAAACCCATTTGAAGGAAGTCCCAATGACGTTCCAATCACTCAGATCAGCCGTACCATAGAGATTGATATGAGAGATATGCTGGATGAATCTGACCTTCCGCCAGCCATCACTCCAAAGAACAATATTGTACTCTAATTTGAAAATTAAAAGATTAGATATTCTCTGTAAAAAGCAGAAAGTGTATTGATCAAAACAAAAAGTAACATTAAAAAAAACAACTTAAAATGATTCACAGCTATGTTATAATATCCATTGCAGTACTGCTGTCTGTGATGATATTGGTAATGATCGGCCAGAAATTAAAAGTCGCTTACCCGATTTTTCTTGTGATTGCAGGATTGCTGATAAGCTTTGTGCCGGGAATGCCGCGTATAGAAATAGAACCTGATCTTGTTTTCCTTATTTTCCTGCCACCTATTCTGTTTGAAGCAGCTTGGTTTACTTCATGGCAGGACTTTCATAAATGGAGAAAACAAATATTTTCAATGGCTTTCGGATTGGTATTTTTAACATCCATCGTTGTGGCTTATCTTTCGTCTTCCATTATTCCAGGACTTACTTTAGCAATGGGATTTTTGCTGGGAGGCGTAAATTCTCCACCAGATGCGGTAGCGGCCACTTCGGTACTGAAGCATATGAAAATTCCTAAAAAAATCACCAATATCCTGGAAGGAGAGAGCCTTATCAATGATGCGTCCAGTTTAATTGTATTTAAATTTGCCCTTGCAGCGGTTATTTCAGGACAGTTTATCTGGAGAGATGCTGTTCAGGATTTCTTTACGATGGCTATTGGAGGAATTGCTGTGGGAGTGGCGACCGGCTTTTTATTTGGAGCATTGCTCAGAATTATTCCTACCAATTCCAATATAGATACCATTATTACCCTTATTGTGCCGTACATTATGTATGTGGGAGCAGAGCATTTCCATTTTTCAGGAGTACTGGCAGTAGTGGCCGGAGGATTACTGATGTCTTATAACTCACACTGTTATCTGAGCCACACTTCAAGGATACAGTCCGGGAACGTGTGGAGTGTATTGATATTCCTGATGAATACAATTATTTTCATTCTGATTGGCCTTGAACTTCCCATTGTAGTGGAAGGAATGAAAGAATATACAATCTCAGAAGGTATTTTCTACAGTGTAGTGATTGGGGGAGCTATCATCGGGACAAGAATTATTTACAGCTATGCATTGATGTATTTCCCAAGAGTTTGTTCCAAAGAATTAAGATTAAAAGTTCCGAAACCGGATTGGAGAGAACCTTTCATTATTAGTTTTGCAGCAATGAGGGGTGTGGTTTCACTGGCTGCAGCCTTGTCGATTCCTGCTTTTTTACCAAACGGAGATGCATTTCCACACCGGAACATTATTTTATTTGTAACCTTCGTTATCATATTGATTACACTGGTAGGACAAGGATTATTGCTGAGCCCGATCCTGAAATTATTGAATATTCAGGATGCCGGAAGTGAATTACCTGAAGAAAAGCAGGAAGTGATTCTGATGCGCAAGCTGAAAGAAACAGCACTGCACAAACTGGATAATGATTTTTCTGAACTGGCAGTCACAAACAGTCTGGTACGTCATCAAAAACACAAGCTGGAAAATGAAATGATGCTGATGGCCGACAAAGCCCAATGTATGGCTTCTACAGGAGACTATGTATCGGCAATCAATGAAAATAAAGACGTCTTGCGGCAGGTTATTCAGGCGCAGAGAAACGAACTGCACAGAATGAAAAGAGAAAAGATATTTGATGACCATGTGATGAGAGCCATTGAAATGCAGCTGGATTTTGATGAAGCAAAGATCACCGGATTTTCACATTGATCATTAAAAGGAAACCACAAAAGATAAGCTTGAGTTATAAAAAAGTCACAAAATGAAGAATCTCAGATTTTTCAAAGCTTAAATGTATTTTTCTTTATTTGAAATTTAACTTTAAACAAATTCAGGTTAAAACTTTTATGGCTTTTGTGGTTAAATATTTTAGACAAAATGTTTAATTTTAGACATATTAAATCTATAATATGAGCACACCCATCACTGTTCAGTATAAAATAAATGCTCCGGCAGAAAAAGTCTGGAAAGCATTGACCGATAAAAATGAAATGAAATCCTGGTATTTTGATATCCAGGATTTTGTATTGGAATCAGGTGCGGAATTTAATTTCTATGAGCCGGGAGGAGCCAATAAATACCATCATCACGGTGAAGTTTTAGAAATAATACCTGATCAGAAATTGAAACATACATGGTCATATCCTGATTTTTCAGCACTGAAGACCATTGTAACCTGGGAATTGCAACCCGAGGACGGACAGACTTTAGTAAAGCTGACTCACGATGATATTGAAAACTTCAAAGATTTAGGAGATGGTTTTTCAAGAGAAAACTTTACAGAAGGCTGGAAAACTATTTTGGGACAAAGCTTAAAAGAATATGTAGAAAAATAGACCATGATTACATTAAAACCTTTTACGATTCAAGATGCACCTTTGCTGATTTCAAAGATAGAAGATGAAAGAATGCTTCTTCAGTTTGCCGGACCCGCATATCGTTTTCCACTTACTACTGAACAGCTGGAAACCGATTTGTCTGATGAAAACAGAACCTTGTTTACCATTGCGGATCACACAGAAACTACCATTGGTCACGCTCAGATTTTTTTAAAGGAAAAGACATTCCTGCTGGGCAGAATTCTGATCTGGGACGAGAACAACAGAGGAAAAGGCTATGGTAAAAAAGTAATGCAGGAACTTCTGAAATATGGGTTTAGTCATTTTGATAAAGAAACGGCAGAACTGAATGTTTACGACTGGAATACCGGAGCTATTGAATGTTACCGGAAAGTAGGGTTTGCCTTTGACCCTGAAGTAAAAAGCGAAGCGAAGATTGATACAGAAACCTGGGTTTCCCTGAATATGAAAATCCATAAAAATACTTTTGAATTACAGGAATCATGACACAGTTTACAGCACTTCGTCCTATTCTCTGGACAGAAAATATTGATGAGACCATAGGATTTTATATGCGTGTTCTCGGTTTTATATTGATGGATAGAAATGATGACTGGCAATGGGCTTCCCTTCGTAAAGATGAAATATACCTCATGCTTTCTCAGCCTAACCAGCATGAAAAAAATACTTCAATTGGTTTTTCCGGCTCTTTTTATTTCAATGTAAATAAGGTGGATGAGCTTTGGGAAGACCTTAAAACAAAGGCCAAAGTCTGCTATGAGATTGAATCTTTTGAGTGGGGAATGAGAGAATTTGCGATCTATGATAACAATGGTTATATACTGCAATTTGGTGAACCCATAGATAATATTGGCAATACGGAATAAAATTTGCTATTTTTGGGGAAATATTTAGAAATTCAATGAAAAAAAATATAATAGCGGGTTTCGCAGCGATTTTATTACTGGCATCTTGTAACAAGAATAAAGAAATTCTTGATACACTGAATACTTATAATAATTCAATGGAGGCGAAAGGATACCATTTCGGAGATAAGCTTGAGCTTCCGAAGGAGGTGACGGAAAATGCAGAAAGTGTAACCATCAGCTTTGGAGATAAAGAAACAACAGATTTAACCGTTGATCCTAAGTTTTTCACATTAGGTGATAATGCTGTGACATTCAACGTTAAAACAAAAGGAGGAGAAGTATTGAATCAGGATGCAACCATTAATGTATTTGCAAAAAATCCTGAAAAAAATATTCCTTACCAGATTGTAGCAGAATATCCTCACGATCCTAAAAACTTTGTACAAGGTTTCCAGGTGGAAGGAAATACCATTTATGAAAGTGACGGACAGAACGGAGCTTCCCAGATTTTAAAATATACATTGGGAACTACAACTCCGCTTGCTTCTACCAAACAGGCTCAGGAAGATTTTTCTGAAGGAAGTACCATTGTAGGAGATAAAGTATATCAGCTGACATGGCAGAGCAAAAAAGGATATATTTATGATAAAAGCTCTTTAAAGCTACTTTCAGAATTTGCTTATCCAAATGTATTGGGTGAGGGCTGGGGACTGACATATGACGGGAAAAGTCTGATTGCTTCTGACGGAAGTAAACTGTTGTATTTCCTTGATGTCAATAACCCTTCAAAACTGATTAAATATATCGCTGTTGCCGGTAGTGCTCAGGCTTATGATCAACTGAACGAGCTGGAATACCACAACGGATTTATCTATGCCAATGTATGGCAGAAACCAATTATTTTAAAAATTAACCCAGCCAACGGTGAAGTAGTGGGAACTTTTGATTTCACAGAAATTGCAAAACAGAACACAAAAGGAAGTGATGACGTATTGAACGGAATTGCTTTTAAAGGTGAGAATATGTTGGTAACAGGGAAGAACTGGCCGAAGATTTACGAAGTTGTCATTAAATAACAAAAGTTTAATAACAATTTCTATCTGAATAAAATAAAGTATGTAAATTGGTAGCGTTCCATAGGGAGCGCTATCTTTAGTAAAAAAGAATTTTGAGATTACTATATCTGATATTAACTTTTGCTTTCTGCACATTTTCTGCGCAGAATATTATCCCATTAGATACTTTAAAATTGAAGGAAGCGAAAGATATGCTAGCCGATGACTATGGAAATCTGTATATCTATAAAAACAAAGATTTTAGTTTTACCAAATATGATTCTTTAGGAAAACAGATCGGGAAAATGATGCTTACTGTTCCTTATAAGGTGCAGAACGTACAAAATCCACTGAATGTGCCTTTATTTTCTGAAAACGCTCAGGAAATGAAGTTTATAGATCAGAATATGAATGAAATTCAAAGGCTTGATTTTAAGCAAAAATTTGGTTTCATCAGAATGGCTTATGCCGAAGATCTGCAGCAGCTGTGGCTTTTGGATGACAGCACAAAACGATTGATACAGTATAATTTCAGGAACGATACCACGATCAATTCCTATCCGTTTGATATCAGTTTTGAAGATATGACGGATATGCTGGTCTATGAAAATAAGGTCTATATTTTAACAAGAAAACATATCAGAATTTACAGCCTGAAATTTGAAAAACTTTTTGAAGTCCCTTTAGAAAACGGAAAACGGTTTCGAAGAGAGAATGATGCAATTTTGGTTGTTGCCAGTAATTTCATTTCACAATACGTTCCTGAAAAAGGAATGGTAACGGTTTTTGAAGATCCAGAGGCGCAAATTGTGGATAAAAATATCCTTTCTTATTTTGAAATCAAGGGGAACAAACTCTATCTTTACAGCCTTGAAAAAGTAAAGAAAGCCAAACAGCAGAAACAGCTTGAAGCTCAGCCGGAATCTCTACAGCAATCTACAGAAAAACCAGTAGAAAAAACTGAAGAAAAACCCGATGAGAATAAGGATGAAAAGACTTCAGACAATACGCTGCAGAAATTGCTTGAAGATACTTCCAAAGTTCAGACTGAAGGGATCGAAAAACTTATCAACTAATCAGTAAATACAAGGAAAAGAATATTATGCATATTGCAGTTACAGGAAACATCGGAGCGGGAAAAACAACTTTGACAACGATGCTTTCCAAGCATTACGGATGGGATGCACAATTTGAAGACGTAGATCATAATCCTTATCTGGAAGATTTCTATTCAGATATGAGTAAGTGGAGTTTCGCATTGCAGGTTTATTTCCTGGGAAGCAGATTCCGTCAGGTAAAGGAGATCAGAGAAAGTGGTAAAAATATCATTCAGGATCGTACCATTTATGAAGATGCCCATATTTTTGCAGAAAACTTAAATGATATGAATCTTCTTTCGGACAGGGATTTCAATAATTACTCATCGGTTTTCAATCTGATGAAGTCTTTTGTATCGGCTCCGGACTTACTGATCTATCTGAAATCTGATGTTCCCAATCTGGTTAAAAAAATCTATAAAAGAGGTCGTGAATATGAAGCTTCTATCAGTATTGAATACCTTTCAAAACTGAACCAAAAATATGAAAAATGGATATCCAATTATACAGAAGGAAAACTTCTTATCGTTGAGGTAGATGATCTTGATTTTGTGGAAAAGCCGGAAGATTTCGGGCTCATTCTGGAGAAAATTGAAGCAGAACTTCACGGGCTGTTTTAACATATTTTTATCAGAACATTAAGACAGACTCTGTTCAATTCTTTCTAAATTTGTTGAGAGAGTTTAATTTTTTGAATAATTTATCATGGTAGTTAAAGTTTTACATAACGGGAACTGTTCAAAGTCAAACGCCGTACTGGAATATCTTGACGAAAACGGAGTGTCTTTTGAGATCATTAATATCATTGAAGATCCACTAAGTATTCTTGAGCTCAGAACCGTGTTGAAAAAGCTCAACCAAAGTGTTTTTCATATCATCCGCAAGACAGATAAGCTGTATATTGATAATTATGCAGATAAAAATTATTCAGAAGAAGAATGGCTTAAAATTCTCTCCGAAAATCCTTCTCTGATCCAAAGGCCAATTTTGGTAAAAGGGTCAGTCGCTATGTTGGGAAGACCTATTGAAAATGTGAAATTCTTTATTGAAAAATAATAAATATACAAACATAAAAAAATCCGTTCTGTAAAAGAGCGGATTTTTATTTTATTGAGCTTTTGTTTTCTCAGTTCCGTTGATTGCATTATATAATGCTTCCAGTTCTTTTGGAGGATGCCCGGAATCAAAACTTGAAGAAGTATACTCTTTTCCGTTAGAAGTAATAATAATAGAAGCAGCCATGGCACGGTCAGAATGTCTGCCTGTAGTAGGAGATTTAAGATCTGATATCTTAGATAAATCAAGGGTTTCAGCAAGTTTAGAAACTGCTTTCCATTCAGCAGTAGATACCTTAGCATTGACGATGTCTTCATTTGTATTTGTTGTTTTTAATGAAGGAGTAAAAACAATGCTCTTACTAAACCCTCTCGTTCTTTCTGCTAACTGAATCTGTTCAATCCTTTGCTGCTGTACTACAGTGGTGATAGTTGTTGTGCTGTTTTCACTGCTGTTTTTGTGAACGCAGCTTGTTGCAGATGTGATTAAAACAATATTAAATAGGATCAGTTGGATGTTCATAGTGTTTTTATTTACATTTTTAAACAATAAAAAACCGCTTCATTACTATGAAACGGTTCCTGTTTTTACAATAGAATAACGCCTTCTATTTTTGCTACTTCTTTATAAATATTCACAACCTGGTCTGCATCCAAAACAAATGCATTGATGTTGCAGGCAGTGTATTTTCCATTTTTACTTTCGCGGTTTCCCAGTGTAAATTTAATGCCGTCAAAAACTCTGTATATTTCAGTAAGCTTTGACTGGTCTGTAGGAATAATAAATTTAAATAAATAATCTTCCGGAAAATCATGATGATCCTCCAGTTTATCCTTCAAAGACTTGTAAAAATCTTCAGGATTTGCGTGTTGATTTCCTTGTAATATATCCATCTGCAATTATTAATATAATATAAATATAACGAAATTTCTCCTATTTTCCAAATGGTCCCAGAAGAGATTTGGAGTTCTGATGCTCGTAATCTTCAATGATATTGAATAGCCCGTTTACCAGTTGTTCGGAAGCTAGCTGACTCAGTCCGCCTGAATTAACCGTGTTTTTATTTCCACCTAACAGACTGCCCAGAAAATTGCTTCCCGACAATGCGGAGTTGATGGTTTTTACAATCCCGTATTCATTCAGTTTCTCATCCACTTTGGGAGCAATCGCTGCAATAAGCTGCTGGGATGTTTTTTCTTTCAGAACCTGTGTTGCGGTAGTTCCCTGCATGATTCTTGTTACGTCCTGAGCATTCAGACTGTTGACGGCACCTTCCAGAATAGGTTTTGAAGTATTTACCGTGTAAGCTGCTGCCTGTGCAATATAATCTCTTTCTTTAGCAACCAATGACGGGGCCACCTTTTCCAGCATAGAATTGATGTCTCTCAGCTCTTTGGGAAGTGCTTTATCTACCATGTTATTCTGCAGAAAGGCTTCCTTATTTCCATAGATACCCATTCCTTTATCAATACCATTAAGCAGAATTCTTTTAATAATAGAAAGCCCCATGTCTGATGTGGCCAATGTTGTACATGATTGTACACTGGTGGTAATAACAGCACCGGTTCCTATGATAAGAGCGGCTGCAATGATATATTTTTTCATTGATCTTTTTATTATTGATTTCTAAATGCTTTTTTCTCAAAAACTGCACCAAAGGTAATTACTATTCTCTATTTAACAAAATATTAAGCTCGCAACAGGATTTGGTGATTTTTTGTATTGAAAATGTTAATTTATAATTAATAAAATGATTGATAATTAATAATTATTTTAAATATAAAATTATAAAATTTAGAACTTTGTCAATTTTAATACAGTAAAACTTTATAATTTTTAAATATTTAAGATAGTTTAACATTGTTCAATATTTTTTCTATTTTTGGCTAATGTCTTTTTTTGAGATTTTAAATAACTCCACTATTTAGAGACAGGTACAAAATTGAATTTATTTGAATAAAATTGAAACTATATGAAACAAAGTAATTTAAAGTATTCATGTCTCATTGCCGTATTATATTTTGGGATGAACGTGAATGCGCAGGTTACGCAGGATTCTGCTAAAGTCCAGAAAATTGACGAAGTCGTTATGATTGGATATGGTAGCCGTAAAAAAGTGGATAACACCACTTCTATTAGTTCTATCAGTGCAGAAGAAGTAACAAGAACAAAGGTATTGAATGCATCACAGGCTATCCAGGGTAAAGCAGCTGGGGTACAGGTAATTGCTTCCGATGCACCCGGATCGACACCTACGGTGATGATCAGAGGACTTGGAACCGTACTTGGAGGAAGAACTCCTTTGTATGTAGTTGATGGTATGTTTACTGATAATATTAATAATATCAACTCAAATGATATTCTGACATATGATGTATTGAAAGATGCCGCAGCATTGGCGATTTATGGTAACAGAGCAGCCAATGGGGTAATCATTATTACTACAAAGTCAGGTAGAGGGAAGTTAAGTGTTTCTTATGATGGATTGGTTGGATTTAGGACCCCTTTAAAAACCATCAAAATGGCTAATGGGTCTGAATTTGCAAATTACAATAATGCAGGTACAGCAAGTAATTATTTGAATCCTAATCAGCCATACGAAACTGATTGGTTTAAAGAAATTACAAGAACAGGTATTTACAACCAACATAACTTATCCATTTCCGGATCTTCAGAAGTTGCAAAATACTTTTTAAGTTTAAGCAATTATGATGAACAGTCTATCCTTAAAGGGACGAATTATAACAGGACTACAGTAAGAACGAATAACGAGTTCAGAATTACCAAAGGTATCAGATTAGCTCAAACCTTAAGTGCTACTTTTACTAATGATACTCCTAAATCGTATGGCGCTTTTACAAATGCTTATAAACAATCGCCATTAGTACCTGTATATTATCCGAATGGAAAATATGGTCAGCCAATTTATAATAAAACTACCGGAAATATCGATTATGAGGGAGGAAGATTTAATAATGTAGGTAATCCTGTAATGCAGCTTGCTTACGACAATCAAAGAGGTAGAAATTTTTTACTACAGGGTGGATTAAAATTGGATATAGATATCTATAAAGATTTAAAGTTTACTTCTCAGTTTAGTGGAGAATATGGAAATTATAAATACTATAATTTCGTAAATTCTAAATCTTTCTGGTTAGATAGTGACCCGATGAGAACGGATAATCAATACTCAACTACATCACCATTAACAAGGTTAACTAATAAAAGTCAGAACTACTTCAACTGGTTGCTCAATAACTATTTAACATATACAAAGAAAATTGAAAACCATGATATTGAAGTTGTTGTAGGTACAGAAGCTTCAGTAAAGAACGGTCTGGAGACTTTAATTATTAACAGAAAAGATGTTCCAATTTCAAAAGATTACTGGAACCTTAGCGGAGTTGATTACTATGGTAACCTATATAGTGATAGTGATACAAAAGCTCTTGAATCTATAAAAGGAAACAGAAATACTACAATTTCTTACTTCGGAAGATTCCAATATAAATTTATGAACCGTTACTTATTAAGCGGAACGATTAGAAGAGACGGTTCTTCTCAATTTGCGGCTGGTAACAAGTGGGGTACATTCCCATCATTCGGAGCAGGTTGGATTGTTTCTGAAGAAAACTTTATGAAAGATGGCTTCTTTGATTTGTTGAAAGTTAGAGGAGGTTGGGGTAAAATTGGTAACCAGAATGTTCCTTTGAATTATTTACCGCTTTCAATGGGAGCAACTTATAATTATGCGTTTGGAAGTTCTCCGGTAAGCAATGGAGTTACTGTTAATAAAGGTTACGATCCGGATTTAGGATGGGAAGTTACAGAAGAATCGTCTTTAGGATTAGACTTTGGTATCCTGGATAAAAGATTAACAGGTACTTTTGATATCTATAATAGGAAAACCAAAAATCTTATTTTGGGTGTTGTTCCATATATGGCAACCGGAATTTCTGATTTGAATTATTCCCATATGGGAAGTGTTGTAAATAAAGGTGCTGAGGTAAGTTTAAACTGGGCAGATAAAGTAGGTGAGGATTTTACCTATTCAATTGGTGCTAATTATTCTTATAATAAGAATAAACTTGCCAGCATTGATCTTTCTAAGCCGGTTTCTCAAATCGTGGGAGGAAATCTTGGAAACGGACAAGACACAAAACTTTTCAACGCTAATGCTGTTGGATACGCATTAGGAAGCTTCTATTTATGGGAAGCAGATGGTTATGATGCAAACGGTAACCTGAAATTTAAAGACTTAAATGGTAATGGTGTTACAGGAAGTGCAGATCCGGGAGACAGACGTTTCTTTGATTCTTACATACCAAAATCAACATTAGGTGTTAATATTTCAATGTCTTATAAAGATTGGGATTTTGCCCTAAGCGGTTATGGAGCTTTTGGCTTTAAAGTTTACAACGGTAAAAAAGCACAAAGAAATGGTGGAGAAAATGTTGAAGCATCTGTAGCGAATGATTTCTGGACACCAACAAACACTAATGCAGCAAATCCTGTAAATCCTGCAAATATTCCAATTGCATCAACGTTCTATTTAGAAAGCGGAGATTATTTCAGAATTAATAATATCTCAGTAGGATATACATTTAAGAACTTAACTGATTATGTAAAATCAATTAAACTTTATGTAAGTGCAATTAATCCTTTTGTGTTCCAGAAATACTCAGGATATTCTTCAGAGTTATCCGGATATAATCCTGCGGATCCCACTGCAGAAGGAGATCCATATAAACGTGCAGGGGTAGAATTGGATGCTTACCCTACATTGAGATCTTTTGTATTTGGTGTTAACCTAAATTTTTAAAAAATGAATAAGAAATATATCATAGCAGCCGCGTTTTTAATTTTAGGAGCTGTTAACCAAAGTTGTAGTAATGACTTTATAGATGTATCACCTACAGAAGCAATTCCTGAGTCTGCATTGGGTGAAATTTACAATAACGATGCAGGAGCAAATAGCTTAGTTACGGCTATTTACGCTAAGTTTTTAGACTGGAACATGAGTACGTTTGCCTGGATAGGAGTTACATCAATTGTTTCTGATGATGCAGATAAAGGTTCAAGTGCGAGTGATTCAGGTTCAGATAAAGATATTTTAGATGCTTTGACATTTACATCATCAACGCCATCGTTTAAAGAATTGTTTGCCTCTAATTATCAGGGAATTAATAGATGTAATCAGGCATTGAAATATCTTCCTCAATTAGATAAAGCTGATCCACAATTACGTGAAAGATTAGCAGGTGAAGCTAAATTTTTAAGGGCGTTCATGTATTTTACTTTAGTGAAATCTTTTGGAGGGGTTCCTTTGGTAGATCACGTTCCAGTAACGGGAGTTGAAGCAGATAAATTGATGACACTTACGAGAAAAAGTAAAGAAGAAATTTACGCATTTATAGAAAAAGATCTTAAAGATGCTGCTGCAGTTTTACCAGCCGGAACCGGAGGTCAAAGAGCAACAAAAGGAGCTGCTCATGCGCTTTTAGCTAAAGTTTATTTATATCAGAAGAAATGGCAGTTGGCTGTAGATGAAACTAATTTGGTTACAGGTTATTCGTTGACACCAGTTTTCCAGGAAATTTATAAAGTTTCTGGAGAAAATAACGCTGAATCTATCTTTGAAATTAATGGTAGCGGTGGAACAGCAGGAAGAGCAATCCAGCAGTATAGCCAGGTTCAGGGTGCAAGAGGTACTACAGGCTGGGGTTGGGGATTTGCTACACCTACCCAAGGTTTATATGATGCTTATTCCGCAACAGATTCGAGAAGAGATGCTACAATTATCCATAGAGATATGACATTATATGATGGATATTATGTAGGTCCAAATACCGAAAATAAATTCTATAACTATAAAGCTTACTCTTCAAATTACAGAGATCAGGCTTCAACAGATGTGAATATTCGTTACTTGAGATATGCTGAGGTATTATTAATCAAAGCTGAAGCAATGAACGAATTGGGACAAACTTCTGCTGCTATTCCTTTCCTGAATCAGGTAAGAAACAGAGCTAATATCGGTAATACTCCTGCTTCTTCTCAGACAGATGTAAGATTAGATATCTGGAAGCAAAGAAGACTGGAATTGGCTTTTGAACATGACCGATGGTTTGACTTAGTAAGAACAGGTCAGGCTCAGGCTGCAATGGCTGCCGATGGAGGAAAAGTTTTCAAGGTTGGAAAGCACGAATTATTCCCACTTCCACAAGATTTTATTATGGAATCAGGTGGATTGTCGGCTCAAAACCCTGGATATTAAAAATAAACCATAAACTTAGAGGAGAATGAAAGTTCTCCTCTTCTTTTAGAACCTATAACAAGAGATCTCATGAAAAGGAATGTATTATCAATGGCTGTCACCTCTTTATTTTTTGTGTATTCCTGTAAAAATGCTCCTGCAGCAAAACAGGAAGTTGGAAAAATTGAAGCTGTAAAAAGTAATATTACTGATGAACAGCTTATGGATAGAGTACAAAAAGATGCTCTGAAATATTTCTGGGATTATGCAGAACCTCATTCAATGTTAGGAAGAGAGCGTTATCACGAAGATAATATCTATCCGGATAATGATAAACATGTTATCACTACAGGAGGTTCAGGCTTTGGGCTGGCAACCATTCTTGTGGGAACAGAAAGAGGATTTGTTCCGAGAAAAGAAGCAGTAAAAAGGCTTACTCATATCATGGATTTCCTGGCCAAGGCAGACCGTCACAAAGGAGCCTGGCCACACTGGATCAATGGGGAAACCGGAAAGACGGTTCCTTTTGGCAAAAAAGATAATGGCGGGGATCTTGTGGAAACCGCTTTCCTTACTTCGGGAATATTGATGGTCCGTGAATACTTTAAAAACGGAAATGCAGAAGAAAAAGCACTGGCAGCAAAATGTGATGAACTATGGAAAGGAATTCAGTGGAACTGGTATACCAAAGGAGGCGAAAAAGTTCTTTACTGGCACTGGTCACCGGAATACCAATGGGAAATGAATTTTCCTCTGGAAGGATATAATGAATGTCTTATTACCTATATTCTGGCCGCATCTTCACCTACGTATTCCATTGATGCAGAAACGTATTATAAAGGCTGGACGAGAAACGGAACCTACCTTACAGACAAAACAAAATACGGATTACCTCTGTATGTAAAACACAACTACGCTGAAGAATATGGCGGGCCTCTTTTCTGGGCTCAATATTCATATATCGGACTAGATCCTACAGGCTTATCTGATAAGCTTGTAAAAAACTACTTTGACATCAATAAAAACCAAACTCTTATCGACTACAAATACTGTGTTGAAAACCCAAAACAATGGAAAGGTTACGGACCTAACTACTGGGGACTTACAGCCGGTTATACCAGAAATGAGGATGGAAGTATTGGTTATACAGCTCATATGCCGGGTAATAATGACAACGGTGTGATAACACCTACGGCCGCATTGAGTAGTTTTCCCTACACTCCGAAAGAATCAATGGCTTTCCTGAGATTCATTTATACCCAAAAACCTGAATTCATAGGATCTGCGGGTCCTTATGATGCTACTTCAGTCAATTACGACAACTGGTTTACACCAAGATATCTGGCGATAGATCAGGGAACAATAGCTCCAATGATCGAAAACTACAGATCAGGATTCCTTTGGAAGCTGTTTATGAATGCTCCTGAAATTCAGCAGGGATTGAAAAAATTAAGTTTCCAGTCAGCTAAATATGGAATTAAGTAAATTCAATAGAAACGGGCTTTAGCCCGTTTAAAAATAAAAAGATTCAAATCCAGGGCTTTAGCCAAAACTTAATAATATGAAACTAAAACTGAAATATATTCCTCTTTTACTGCTGCCGCTCTCATTACAGCTGAGCGGACAGGAAATAAAAGCAGAACTGAATCAAGAAATTAAAAGACAGGAAAAAATATCCTACATTCTGGACTATCCTCAGAATACCAAAGGGAATACACCTTTGATTGTTTTTCTTCATGGTTCAGGGGAGCGCGGAAATAATCTTGATCTGGTAAAGGCACACAGCCCGTTTACCTATAAAAACCTGATCAAAGAACCCGTTGCTATTCTGGCGCCTCAATGTCCGGAAGGTAAATGGTGGGATACCGTTACCGTTTATAATCTGATCAAGGAAATTCAGAAAAAATATAAAATTGATGCTTCCCGTATTTACCTTACAGGACTTTCTATGGGAGGGTGGGGAACTTTGAAACTGGCCATGGAGCATCCTGAAATGTTTGCGGCGGTAGCTTCAGTTTGTGCACCTACAGATCAGGTAATGACGGCCAATATTCATCAGTTTAAGGATTTGAATATGAAAATATTTCATGGCGGAATGGATGATATTGTTCTGCCTGCCAATGCTTTTAATTTTTATCAAAAACTGCATCCCGTAAATCCATCTGCAGAATTGGTTATTTTCCCGAATGATAATCATAACTCGTGGGATTCTGCCTATTCAAATCCGCAGCTTTATGAATGGATGCTGTCTAAAAAGAAGCAAAAATGACCTGACACACAATGATCGAAAGATAAACCCATCGAATTAAAACTAAAAATATAAAAACAATAATTTAAGAAGATAGATTTATGAAAAAGTTAATTGTAATCGCCACTTTAGCATTGGCACCTGTGTTTTCCGCACAGGAAATGGTAACGAAGCCCGTTCAGTCCTATCAGACGGCTCAGTACCAGGCTAAAAAGAAAGCATTTGTAGACAATCTTTTGTCGAAAATGACATTAGATGAAAAAATCGGCCAGCTTAACTTACCAAGTTCAGGTGATTTTACGACAGGTCTTGCTAAAAGCTCAGACATCGGTAAAAAAGTTGAACAAGGTTTAGTGGGTGGACTATTCAATATAAAAGGAGCAGAAAAAATCAGAGCAGTTCAGAAAGTAGCCGTGGAAAACAGCCGTCTGAAAATTCCTTTGATCTTCGGGATGGATGTTATTCATGGTTATGAAACAACATTCCCGATTCCATTAGGTTTAGCTGCTTCATGGGATATGAATCTGATTCAGCAGTCAGCAAGAGTAGCGGCAAAAGAAGCCTCTTCTGATGGTATCAACTGGACGTTTTCTCCGATGGTAGATATTTCCCGCGAACCAAGATGGGGGAGAGTATCGGAAGGTTCTGGTGAAGATCCTTATTTAGGAAGTGAAATTGCAAAAAACATGGTGTATGGTTATCAGGGTAAAGATTTGTCTGTTGGAAATACCATTCTGGCTTGTGTAAAGCACTTTGCATTATACGGAGCAGGTGAATCAGGAAGAGATTACAATACAGTTGATATGAGCCATGTGAGAATGTTCAACGAATATTTCCCACCTTACAAAGCAGCGGTAGATGCTGGTGTAGCTTCTGTAATGGCTTCTTTCAATGAAGTGGACGGAGTTCCTGCAACCGGAAACAGATGGCTTCAAACTGAGGTTTTAAGAAATCAGTGGAAGTTTAAAGGTTTTGTGGTAACGGATTACACCGGGATCAATGAAATGGTTGACCATGGTATGGGAGATCTCCAGCAGGTTTCTGCACTAGCTCTGAAAGCAGGTGTTGATATGGATATGGTAGGGGAAGGCTTTTTAACAACATTAAAAAAATCTTTATCTGAAGGGAAAGTAACACAAGCTGAAATTGATTTGGCAGCAAAAAGAGTTCTTGAATCAAAATACGACTTAGGATTATTTACAGATCCGTATAAATATGGTGATGCAAAACTGGCGGCAAAAGAAGTTTACAGCATGGAAAACAGAAATATTGCAAGAAGTGCTGCAGCTCAGTCTATGGTTTTAATGAAAAACGAAAACCAGGTGCTTCCTTTGAAAAATTCAGGAACTGTTGCCGTAATAGGACCATTGGTGAACAATTCATTAAACATGGCCGGAACATGGAGTGTTGCTGCAAAACATGATAAAGCAGTAAACCTTATGCAGGGGCTTCAGGCTAACTACGGTAAAGATGTGAAATTCCTTTCTGCTAAAGGTGCTAATATTGATTATGATGCTAAGCTGGAGGATATCTATGCAGCTCATGGTAAAAAAACAGATAGGGATAACCGTTCAAAAGAAGAATTGTTAAAAGAAGCGGTAGATATTGCAAACAAAGCCGACGTGATTGTTCTGGCAATCGGAGAATCTGCGGAAATGAGCGGTGAATCTTCTTCAAGAACAGAAATTACCATTCCTCAATCACAGGTTGATCTTTTAAATGAGTTAAAGAAAACCGGGAAACCCATTGCAATGGTACTTTTCACAGGTCGTCCATTGGCTTTAACCAATGTAAAAGATGCTCCTGATGCCATCCTTAATGCATGGTTTGCGGGATCTGAGGCTGGAAATGCGATTGCCGATGTTTTATTCGGAAAAGTAAACCCATCAGGAAAGCTGCCGATGACTTTCCCAAGAAGTCTGGGACAGGTTCCTATTTACTATAATGCTAAAAATACAGGACGTCCGCTAAGCCAGGAATTAACTGATAAATGTGAATATCAAAGATTCCGTTCCAACTATATGGATGAGTGTAATACACCATTGTATCCGTTTGGATTTGGTTTAAGTTATACAAAATTCGGGTATTCTGATATTGCAGTATCCAGTACCAATCCGAAAGGAAATCAGACTGTTCAGGCATCCGTTACCATAACTAATAATGGAAACTTTGATGGTGCTGAGGTAGTTCAGTTGTATATCAGAGATATGGTGGGAAGCATTACAAGACCGGTAAAAGAATTGAAAGGGTTCCAGAAGGTATTTCTGAAAAAAGGTGAAACTAAAAAAGTAACCTTCGACATTACTCCTGAAAATCTGAAGTTCTACAACGGAGATTTGAAATACGACTGGGAATCAGGTGAATTTGATATCATGATTGGAACCAGTTCTGATAATGTTCAACACTCAAAAATTAACTGGACTAAATAATTTAAAAAAGTTACTCACAGAAATGTGTATTATGTCTTTTTTGGCATGATTTTTAATAATACCTCGGTAATTACTATTATATGCAAATCGACATGAAAAAAACAATTTTATTGAGTACTATGTTCCTTGGTTCTTTAGCATTCGCTCAAAAAACACCTGTAGTAGGTGGAGACAGGGATGCACACGGATGTATTGGTTCTGCAGGATATACCTATTCTCAAATCAAGAAAGACTGTGTAAGAACTTTTGAACAGAAAATTAAATTGACAGAAGTAGCTCCAAAAGAAAGTTATACTTCAATAGCTGCAGTTATTTTCAGCAAAGACATGAAAAAAGCTGAGGTTTTTGTAAAAGATACCGACTCAGAAAGCATCATTCTTACCAGAGCAGGAGGTAAAGCCAAAGCATGGAAAAAAGATGGTTATGTACTGGTTCCTTACAAAAAAAACGGATATCAGCTTAAAAAGGATAATATTGTGATCTATCAGTAAGATCATATTTTCAAAATGAAAACCACTCGGAAGAGTGGTTTTTTTTGTACCTTAGATGAATCAACTAATACCCTATTGGGGGACATAGTTCTACCAACCAGAAAACAAAAATTTTACATATGAAAAAAACAATTTTATTCAGTGCAATGTTCCTTGCTACTTTAGTTTTTGCACAAAAACAGGCTCCTGTTCTGGGAGGTGATAGAGATGTTCACGGTTGTATCGGTTCTGCAGGATATACTTATTCACAGTTAAAAAATAATTGTATAAAAACATTTAATCAGAAAATAAAACTCAAAGAAGTAAATTCAGATAAAAGTTATACCTCAATGACAGCCATAATTTTCACGAAAGACATGAAAAAAGCTGAAGTTTTTATTCCGGATGGAGCAGCGAAAAGTATTATCCTGAATAAAGAGGGAAAAGGGAAAATATGGAAAAGCGGAGATTATATTAAAGACAGCTATGTTTTAACTCCCTATAAAAAAAGCTACCAGATCAAAAAGAATGATGAAATAATCTATCAGTAAGATCAGATTTTAAGAATAGGCAAACCACTCGGAAGAGTGGTTTTTTTTGTGCTGTATATTCATTAGTATCAAAATAGATTTTTATGCGACATGTTTTGTCGTTATCCGGAGATAATTTTGCATCAGGAAAATGAAAATATCAATATAAATAAAGTGAATTTAACAATAAATAGTATGATTTACAGGATACCATATGAAAGTGATTTTCATATCTTAAAAAGTGTTAAATTTGCGAAGTTTTAAGAAACTAATTACTAACTCAAAAAAACAACACGGGAATGAAAAAAATCTATCTCGGAGCGCTAACCTTATGCGCTATTCTGGGCACTTCTGCTCAGGAAGTAGTGTGGCAGAAAGACATCAAATCTTCTACCCAGGATTTTCTAAGCCAGGTTACTACAACCATTGATCAGCAGTATCTTATTACGGGAAGCTCTATAGAGTCAGGAAGCGGGAAGCTGGAGGCTGGAAGTAAGCAGAACAACGGTTATGATTTCCATTTGGTAAAACTAAACCAGCAGGGAAATGAAGTCTGGGAAAAATACTTTTCAGGCTCCAACCATGATTATTTATCAGCAACTGTTACCACACAGGACGGTGGATTTCTATTAGCTGGAACGTCCTATTCAGGAAAAGGACTGGATAAAAAAGAGGACTCTAAAGGAGGATCAGATATCTGGCTGATCAGAATCAATGAATTTGGTGATGAATTATGGCAGAAAACCTTAGGCAGTTCTTCCGATGAAGAAGCAAGAGCTGTTATCCAAACTACCGACTTAGGATTCTTTGTGGCCGGAAATGTACAAAATTCCTCAAAAGGTTACGGTTCCAAAGACGTTTTGATCACAAAATTGGATAAAGACGGAAAAGAACTTTCACAATTAATCTTAGGTGGAAAGGGCTTAGATGAAGTAGAGAAGATGATTCCAACGAGAGACGGCGGAGCATTACTAGGAATTTATTCCAGGAGTTCCGAGGTTCGCGTTTCGGGATCTGAAAAGGATTCCGGGATGCGAGATGCGGGTTCTGTGTCAAACATTCAAAACCCGAACCCCGTATCTCGAATCGCAAAATCAACAGACAATTTCGGTGAGGGAGACTACTGGATTGTCAAACTAGACAAGAACGGAAATGTAGAATGGGAAAAGAACTTTGGAGGAAAAGGTGATGATCATATCAGAACATTGGCTTTAACCTCAAATGGTTTCATCATCGGTGGAGAATCCAGATCAGAAAGATCAGGCAATAAAACCGTAGGAATAGAAGAAGGTACAGACCTTTGGTTGATTTCCTTAAATGAAAGAGGTGATGAACAGTGGCAGAAATCCTACAATTTCAAGAACAGAGACATCTTAATGAGTATGAGTGTTCTTCATTCTGCAGATGATAAATCATCCAAAGGAATTTTATTAGGAGGATATACTCAGGCAGAAGGAAGAATTCAAACCGATGATGAAACCTTCTGGATGCTTTATCTGGATCACAATGGGAATGAACAATGGAGGAAACACGTCAAAGGAGAATCTAGCAAGAAAGAAGAGAGATTATCTGATTTGAAACTGAACAGAGACGGTTCAATTGTATTAGCTGGAACCAGCGCAGAAGAACTGGGTAAAGAAAACTGGAAGATTGTAAAACTGGGCGACAAACGAGTTGATCAGCTGATTGAGAAATACGACATCAAAATCTATCCGAACCCTGTTTCAGATTATGCTTATGTAGAAATCGGCTTTGATTTTAAAGATGCAGATATTCTGTTGTATGATATGAGCGGAAGACAATTACAAAGTATAAAAACAAAGAATAGAGTCACTAAGATCAATACCCAGGCTTTGGTTCAGGGAGCTTATCTGATTACCGTAAAAACTGATACCAATAAAACGGCGAATGCTAAACTGATTAAGAAATAAATAGAGATGAAAAAGATATTAATACTTATTTATAGTTTATCTATAACTACAATATATACTCAGACAAAATCAAATTCTATTATCCAAAATGCTGTAAATAATACAGCAGTAGTATCTCCTAATACGGCAGCATTATTCAGGTATGCTGAAACACCAGTTTCTTTGTATACAGGAGTACCTGATATTACTATACCTCTTTATACGATTAAAGAAGGTGATATTGAAGTTCCAATCTCTATTTCATATCATTCTGGCGGAATAAAAGTAAATGATGAAGCTTCTTCTGTAGGATTAGGATGGTCATTAAATACAGGTGGGGTGGTATCACATATTATGGCGGGGGCCAATGACTTTAGTGCATATGGATATTATAATATTTATCCTAAAAATGCCACTGGTTATGTTGGATCAGTATCAGGTTGCCCTACTCCTACATGGAATAATAGTACTGCCGTAAGCTCATACTATAGTAATACTTTTCGAATGCTTGTTAATGATCCACAAGGTTCACTATATCCAGAATATGATTTTCAGCCTGATTTGTTTCTTATTAATTTGCCAGGTAAAAGTTATAAGGCCTACTTGGATATGGCAAAAACAACTAAAACTAATTATCCAAAATTTGCTATAGAGGGACAGGCTAATATTAATTTAAAAATTATTCCTAATATAGGTTTTCAGCCTAATGCTTTTGGAGATTATAACTTTCAGATTACTGACGAAAAAGGATTGAATTATTATTTTGATCAAAGGGAAATAACACGATCTAATTATACAACACCCGCTACCGGAATTTCTGATCTTCTTTCGAAAATAGAAGATACAAAAGGAAAAAGTGTTAAGTTTTTTTATTCTAATTTTTCACTTAGCGGGATATGGAGATTAGCAGGTTCAAGAAGTACGAGAGTGAACATTACGCAGACTCAGGGAATACCTTCAGGAAGTGGGGCAGGACCTGGCTATTTTAACAATAACCTTGGTGCAAATTATTATAGTAAACAAAGGATAGACGAAAATTATATTCAAAAAATTGAATTTACCAATGGTAAAGTTGAATTTACTTGGGAAGACCGGGAAGATATTAATAAATCCAAGAAATTAACTTCTGTTAGAATATATAACAACTATAAACTTATTAAGCAATATGATTTCAATTATGATTATTTAGTAGCTAATGATAATTTGAATACAGAAAAAATAGCTAGCTGGTTAGTTGCTCCAAACAATAAAGTACTAACACACAGATTGAGATTATTAAGCCTTACCGAATCACTGACTAATGAAAGATATTCTTTTGATTATAATACGGCTTATAATTTACCTAATAAATTGAGCTTTGCTGTGGATTTTTGGGGATATTACAATGGGCAGAATAATGATGATACTTTTATTCCATCTCCGGATAAATTTGTAAAAGGAACAAATCCATTTACCCTTACATCTTTTAATCAAGATCCAACAGGATACTGGTATCAACTCCCTGCGTATCAAATTCCAAGTCCAACAACACCTATTTTTGATGAAGAGACAACTATGCTTTATACTTACAAAGCAGATGGTAAAAAATATTTATCTGATAGGAGAGCTTCTCTTAGTGCATTAGCAGGAATTTTGACAGGGATAAATTACCCAACAGGGGGAAGAACAGAGTTCGAATATGAATTGAATACATTTTCCAATTATCCAATAAAGTCATTAATGGATAATATTAGTTCAAGTCCCGAAAAGGATTATAGTTTGGGAGGCGGAGTGAGGATAAAAAATATTAAAACAATAGAAAAGCCAGGTGCAGTACCTTTAATTAAAAATTATATTTATGAAGAACTGAATAATAATGGAACAAAAATTATATCCAATGGAAATTTAGCTGAATTTCCAAAATTTTATGAAATAGAAAACAGATGTTATTCCTTACAAAGTGATCTCGCTGGAGGCTCAATAGTAGCTAATCCAGGTTGTTCAATTCAATATTTACCTAGTACATATGCAGAATATCCATTTAGGATATCAGTATATGAAGGTACTCCGGCTCAAGGTGTATCAACTCTTACCCAAAAAGGCGCTGTAGGGTATTCTAAAGTTATAGAACAAGTTAATGGAAAAGGAAAAACGGAGAACTATTTTATTAATAATGTAAGTGGTTCTTGTTTGACCATGATGCCTAGAGGAAAGAATTATGTTATTGGAAATGGGGACATAACCAAACAAAGATATTATGATGAAAATAATTCATTAATTAAAGAGGTAGGATATAATTATAAGTTTAATTCTCAAGATAACTTAAATACCTATTTTATATCTGGAGCAGTATTAGAACCTGTAACTACGTTTGTTGATCATAATTTTACAACAAATGGTTATGCTCCATTTGGAGGACTTATTCATACTTATACGATTAGCCTATATAAGTCTTTGCTTGAATCTACCGTAACTAAAGAATATTTTCCAGTTGGTACTGGTAATTATATGGAAACAAAATTATTTACGACTTATAATAACAGATATTTACCTAAAACAGAGAAAACAACATTTCCCGATACGTCGATAAATGAAACCTCTTATAGTTATGCTGAAGAAAAAGGAAATCAGTTAATGATTAGTAAGAACATGGTTGAAATTCCAATGGAGACTATTGTAACACAAACAAAAAATGGATTAACCAAAACTTTATCAAAAATAGAAACTATTTATCCTACTTCATTACCCGATGTTCAGATTGGTGATTTTATACTCCCTAAATCTGTAAAATCCTCTGATTTGACTGATAATACATCTTCAACAGAAGTGACATTGGATAAATATGATGCAAAAGGAAATCTTATTCAATACACAACCAAAGACGGATCACCAGTATCTATTATTTGGGGATATAACTTTAGCTTACCAATAGCAAAAATCGAAGGAGCTAAATATGATGATGTAAGTACGTATATTCAGAACATCATTACATTATCTAATGAAGATGCAGCAAATCCTGTTAAAGAAGAGTTGCTATTAGTTGCACAGGATAATCTTAGAAAAAATAATAATTTAAGCAATTATCAGGTTACTACTTATACTCATGATCCTTTAATTGGAGTAACGAGTGTTACACCATCTTCAGGAGTTAGAGAGTATTATAAATATGATATTACTAATAGATTAGAAAAAATCGTAGATGTTAATAATAAAATAATAAAAGAATTTAAATATAGATACGGTAATAGCTCTCCTACAGTGAATACTAATGATGAAAAAAGTGGAGTGTTCACAAGAACAAACTGTACTGGTAATACAGTAGGAGGTTCTTATACCTATACTGTTCCTAGTGGAACATATACTTCTGATGTAAGCAAACTAGCAGCAAATTTGATGGCAATAGAAGACGTTAATACTAATGGACAAAATATAGCTAATCAAAATGGTGCTTGTATACCGATTGTATCTTGCGATTTTACATTCTCTCCAGCACTCGGAAATCCATCATATATTTATAATTCAACAACGACAGTAAATAACAATGTTAATTTTTATGTTTCATTTTCAAGTTATGGAATTTGGCAGAGCTGGGGAAGTGGGTTAACCTTTGGTAAGGTAGGAGCGTCTTGTATACCTTCAGTAAATAGAGAAATAATTTATACAGAAACAAGCTTTAATCGCAAATGGAGAATTTTTATTGATACCTCTGGAAATTGTAATGCAACACTTATTTCTGGAACGGTTGATCCTGCTTCGCAGAATTCAATAAATTTTTATTTTCAATACCAAAAATAAAAACAAGAATGAAAAATATACTAATTATAATAGTGATTCTTCTCATGGGAACAGCCAAGTCCCAGCTTACTAGTACAGAAAACTATGTGTATTCCAAGACTTATTTGTCAGATCCTACGCTTACTAATACTAAAGTTTCCGAAACGGTTCAGTATTTTGACGGGCTGGGAAGACCTAAACAAATCGTTAATGTAAAAGCCTCCCCATTGGGAAAAGATGTAGTCACTCCAATTAAATACGATGCGTTCGGAAGGCAGGTGCAGGACTATCTTCCTGTTCCCCAGGCAGGAACGCTCAACGGGGCCATTACTCCTGATCCCTTATCCAATGTGAGCAGTACCCCTTATGGTTCAGAGAAGATTTATTCAGAGAAGATTCTGGAAAACTCACCATTAGACAGGATTCAGCAGCAGGTTCAAGTGGGTACAGCATGGAGTACAAAACCTGTACAATTTGGGTATGACGCCAATGCCGATGGTGAAGTAAAAAAATACACTGCCACTTTTAACTATGCCACTTTTACTTCCCAACTCACCTTATCCGGCTCCTATGGAATAGGCCAACTGTATAAAAATACGGTTACTGACGAAGACGGAAACCCAACCATTGAGTTTAAAAATGGTCAGGGGCAGGTTGTACTGGTAAGAAAGGTAATCAGTGCTTCAGAAAATGCAGATACCTATTATGTTTATAATGATTATAACCAACTGGCTTATGTGATCCCTCCCAAAGCTTCTGTAGAAGCAGATCCCAATACGGTACTTAATGATTTATGTTACCAGTATAAATATGACGGGAGAAACCGTTTGGTAGAAAAGAAACTCCCTGGCAAAGGCTGGGAATATATGGTATATAATAAAGCTGACCAGCTTATCCTGACTCAGGATACCGTCCTTAAAGGAAAAGGGCAATGGCTCTTTACCAAATATGATCAGTTTGGAAGACTTATTTACACAGGAATCACAAATAATGCTGCCAGCAGGGCATCAATGCAGAACAGCATCAATGCCAATGCTAATGTATATGAAACCAGAACAGCTGCGGCAGGACTTACTTTAAACGGTATGCCTGTATATTATACTAATCTTTCAACTCCTACCGGTGTTACCCAGGTCTTAAGCGTTAATTATTATGATACCTATCCGGCAGGTTCTCCAGCAGTCACCAATGTCTTTGCCCAGCCTCTTCTTACGGATGATCCCGCTCAGGAAAGGACAACTAAAGGACTTCTTACCGCTTCTTATGTAAAGAATATAGAAGATGACAATTGGACGTGGAATTTCCTTTGGTATGATACCAAAGGAAGAAACATAGGATCAAGAAGTCGTAACTATCTTGGAGGCTATACTGTGATTAATAATAAGCTTGATTTTACCGGGGTTGTTCTTCAAACCAATACTTACCATAGAAGACTTGGTTCAGACCCTGAAAAGACCATCGTAGAAAAATTCACTTACGATTCCCAGAACAGGCTTCTGACCCATACCCATCAGATCGGCAGTAACCCAGTTGAATACCTTTCTCAGAATAAGTATAATGAACTTTCCCAGCTGGAATCTAAGAAAGTTGGGGGAACAGTTGCAGCATCCCCATTACAGACCATTGCATACCAATATAATATCCGTGGCTGGATGACAAAAGTTAATGATCCTGCCAATTTAGGGAGTGATCTGTTTGGCTATAAAATCAATTATAATCAGGTGGAAGGACTGGAAACGCCTAATTCAGATTTTAGTGATTTAAAGGTAAAACCGAAATATAACGGAAATATTGCTGAGGTATCCTGGAAAACCTTAACAGAAGATAATGAACCATTAAAAAGATATGGTTATGTTTATGATGGTTTAAACAGGCTGTCAGCAGGCTTCTATCAGAAAGCCGGATCTGAAACTGCCAAAGAATATTTTGAAAAGCTGGAGTATGATCTTAACGGAAATATTACACGGCTTAAAAGATCAGAAGGCGTTCTCCCGGGAAGCACTGTGGCACTGAGCATAGATAATCTTAAATATGATTACTCCGGAAACAGGCTGATAAAAGTAACCGATGAACAACAAAACTCTTCTGGTTATCCTTATCTCATAACTCCCAATACCATTGAGTACGATAAAGGCAGTATCACCGGCAATGGAAACATGACTAAACATTTGGATAAAGGTATTTCATCTATTGAATATAATTATTTAAATTTACCTAATCAGATTACCCAGAACTTAAAAGCAACAAGTTATCTTTACAGAGCAGACGGAGTAAAAGTAAAGAAGCTCTTTGGGGATTTGGAGACCTATTATCTGGATGGCTTTCAATATAAATCTACATTTTTAAGAGAATCCTGGGATGGTGAAGGAACATTCATTCCTGATCCGAACGAAGTTCCTGAATTGAAATTGAGGATAATTCCCACTTCTGAAGGATATTATGATGCTCTTCTTAACAAGTATGTCTACAATTTTACAGATCATTTAGGAAATGTGAGATTAAGCTATACCGATACAAATGGAGATGGAGTGATCCAGCCAAGAAGATATAATACATCAACCTGTTCACCTATATTGGGTTGTCTGGGAGAATGGAAACCGGGAGAAATTGTTGAAGTAAATAGTTATTATCCTTTTGGATTAATGCATAATTATACAGCTACAACGCAGAATGCTTATCAGTACAAGTACAACGGAAAAGAACTCCAAGAAACGGGAATGTATGATTATGGCGCGAGGTTTTATATGCCGGATATTGGAAGATGGGGTGTAGTGGATCCACTGGCGGAAACTTCGAGGAGATGGAATCCTTATACATATGCATATAATAACCCGATCAGATTTATTGATCCTGATGGTATGCAAGCAGAAGATAAGATTAAGATTTTTAATAACGGTAATATAGAAAGAACAAAAGACAATAATGCCTATGATACTATTACAAACGAAGATGAATCTAAATCTATTCAAATTGCCCGTACAAATGTGACAGAAGCAAACCCAACAGGAGATTCACAAATAGGAGAAGCTAAAGATATTAATTTTAAAACGCCAGGACACGAAGGCTCAAAAGGAAGTAACATTTATACGTATCTACAAATACAAAACGATGATGCAGCCAAACAATTTTTTGACTTTGCAGCAGAAAATACTAGTGTTGAATTCACTAGAGATACTTTCAATTTTGGAGATGGTTTTTCCTCAAATGTTATAACTACGAGTCATGTTACTAATGTAAGTGTTAGTGCTTATTTTGCTATTCCCTATGTAAACCTAACAGGAGGAAATGGTAATCACTTCATTAATCAAACCAAAAGTGTTGATTTTGATCATTCTCATCCACTAGGAGAAAGTATAGCTCCTGGAGGATTTAATTTTAGATTTGATAAAAATAATAGTCCTATTTTTTACAAAATCATTACAGGAGGTTATGTAGATGCTGATGTATCAAGCAGAAATAAAATATTTAAAACTACCAATGTCTATAGTACTTGGAAATGGCCAACACCAGGAAAAGGGTATGTTAACTTTAATGGTTCAACAGCAATATATACAGGTAGTAACAGAAAAATAAATTAATTATGAAAGCAAAATTGATATTTATTTTAGGAACTATACTAATTCTATTTTCTTGTAAAGCACAAGATAAAAAGATTGATCCTAAAGTAGTAATGCAAGTTATTGAAAGTTATATTGACTTCAAAAACAAAGAGCAATACGTAAATGCAAATGACAATATATTAATAGTTGGTGCAAGTAAAATACAAAATGAAAACAAATATTGGTTAAACGTATATTTTATGAATCCAGAACTAATGTCTGGCTTTAAGTATACAAAAGTCTATAAACTTTATAATTACAGAATAATAATTGATGAAGCACTGGATGAAACAATCATGTTGAAAAACGCATTTAAGAATATACAGGAAGTTCCATATGAAAACTTTAATCTAGCTTCTTATCCGTTTTCTTATAACACTAGTATGTGGTTGCTTACTTTCAATTATAAAAATGAAGTTATACAAGTATCACCCCAAGAAAAAGCTGAGACTATAAAAAATATTTTAGAAAAGAAAGGTATTAAGTTTTCAAAAGACTACGAAGAATAAAATCACATATACAATAAATATCAATAGACTGTCTCAAATTTAGATGGCCTATTACATATCAGTATAAGTACAACGGCAAAGAACTTCAGGAGACTGGAATGTATGATTATGGAGCAAGATTCTATATGCCTGATATTGGAAGATGGGGAGTTGTTGATCCGCTGGCGGAGGTAAACAGAGCGTGGTCTCCATATAGGTACACATATAATAATCCAATGAGATTTATCGATCCTGATGGAAAATTAGAAGATTGGGTAGGAACAACTGATGAAAATGGAAGTACAACATGGCATTGGGACGATAAGATAAAAAATGCATCACAAGCAGCAGCTCATTATGATAGTTATTCTGATGGAAAAACAAATAATACATATACATCTATTTCAGGATCAGAAGTAACTTTAAAAGAAAATGGAAATTGGTCTGAGGATTTTACTAATGTTAATAGAGAAAGATTAGGAACAGCCATTAATAATTGTACTGCATGTAAACAATTAGAGGGTGTTGAAAAGGCTTTGTTTATAGGTGTTCTATTAGCACTTGCAACAGGAGGAACAGGAGGTTTTGCTTTGTCCGGAGAAATCACTATAGGTTCTTTTGCAGCTAAATCACTTACTGATGCTTCAGTACAGACAGCAGCAAATTTTACAACGAATGGTGGGAATTTCATGGAGGCAGTACAGAATATAAATTTAACACAATCTGCTTTATCAGGGATAGGAATGAGCCCAGTAGGTAATGCGGTTATTTCAACTGCTGTAAATATTAATATGTCGGATAGTAAAACAGTATTTACGGGTGGCGTATCTGCTAGAACTTACATGATTCAAGCATCAATGAGTGCTGCGGGAGGAACATTGGTAAATAGAATAACTGGCTCTTCAGCTTTTCAACAAGCTGTAGCTCAAAAGACTTCAGGTTTAGGGCAAACAATAGGAACGGCCGTTTCATATATATATACGAATGGTCCTGATTATACAAGAGCAACTATTCAAAATAAGATACAATGATAAAAAGGTTATTGACTAAACTACATTATTATATTTTTGAAAGAAAATCAAAATGGAATTATTTAATCATTTTGATAATGATTTCTCCTTTATTTCTTTATATATATAATAAACAATCTCCTGTTAAGGCTGGTAATTACACAATTGGGTATGCTACAAAAATGTATTGGCCAATAATATCCTATAAAAGAATTAGATTCAATTATAATGTAAATGGGAAACAATATGAAACTACAAACATTTATGCCCAAGATCCTGAAGTAAAAATACCTGCAAGATATTTGGTGCAATTTTCTTTAGAAGATAATTCATTTTCTAACATTTATCCAAATATTCCTATTCCTGATAGTATCCAAAAATCTCCTCCAGAGGGGTGGAAAACATTTCCTGAATGGGCAAAAAAATAATTAGTAATAAGATGGAGATTTTACTTAACTAGATTGAGTATCCCCTCGCTGCCGCACGATTTCATTGTGTGGCATGATATAAAATAAGTAATTGCCTCAAAAGGCGGAGTTTGTGTATCTTCATTTTAAAAGTTCTAATTTTTTATGGATTAATTTTACAGTTAGTATTTTTGATTTTTTTAGACTAGAACAGGTGTAATTCCTATGAATAGAAAAGCAAAATTAATAATCGTTCCAAAAGACAGGAATGCCGAATTTGCACTAGAGTATGGCTGGGCAATCCCAGAACAAATGATAGAGTTGAGTTTAACTAACGAAGAATTTGAAAAACTGTGGCTTGAAGGTGTTTTTTCTTTGATTAATAGAATGTCAAATAGTAATATTGATGATTTTGAAGATGAGCATATTACAAATTTAGATTCTATATATAATTTATTGAATGAGTTAAAGAAAAATTCTAATAGCTCAGATGAAATCAATAGAATGTTTGAATTGGCTTTGTCATATGGAACCAGCATACATTTTTATTTCTAATTATCTTGTACCCCCGCTGGCGCGAGCGCCTTGCTCGTGTCCAAGCTAGAATAAATAACAATCCTTGCATTCTTTCAGGGGCTGTTTATATTATAAGTTTTACTACTTTTAAACTTTGAATACAAATCAATTTGCTTCAATCTAGCTTAATCTATAATTGAGTGTTGAACATGTAAATATATAAGATTGAGATATGAAAAAGAGTGAGTACCTTTATCAATAAGGAGTCTTTTATAAACGATCTAAAATATCTATATGGGATTTTTAAAAAGAAATATTAACAAAATTATTTTATTATTCTTCGGAATTGTACTTTGCGGGATAATTATAAAAAGAATATTTGATTCCAAACTATCTAAATATAAATATTTTAATCAGCAATGTAATGGACAAGTTATTTCAAACTCATATGACCTTATGACTCATTTTAATATTGTCAAATCATCAGATGGTAATAGAATTTATTTGGAAGATTTAAGAATAATTTCATTAATTAAAATAGGAGATTCTATAGTGAAGAATAAAGACATTACTTACTTTACTGTTTATAAAAAAAGCAATACTAAAGTAATTTATAATATGTACAATAAAAACTTGAAAATTATAAAATGAACATAATGTATTAATATTCATTTTTATTTTTAAAATTGTATAATTTTTGAGTATACTTTTCAGTCTCACTATCAGATAAATTATGCTACCACTCAACATTCACCTTATTCTAAAACTGATAGGTAGATTTTGTTTCATACATTAATCGTTTTTAGCATAAATCTTATATATTTTTTAATAGTTTATTATAATGTTTTTAAACTGGATAGATTTATAAATATCTATAAAGTGAATGATAGTGTTACTGTGGCCAAGAATATGATAATTATTGTATGTCTTATTCCAATTTTACTTTCCTATATGTACTATGCGATTTTTATTTATCGAAAGGAGAATTTATCTTTTAAAATTATTTTTTTTGTTGTGGTACTGATGTTGTCCCAACAATCTTATTCTTTTTGTATAAAAAATATACTAGATTAATATCAATAAATGAAAGTCATACTCAACATATTGCAAGCTATTTGTATTATTTCTTTTTTAATTTTTGTCTTTTTTTTATTAATGGCATTAGCGAGCAGTCACAAAATTCCTTTTCAAACTTATTTCACAGTAGGAATTGTACTGTTATTTTCAATTGTGCTTTATTTTTTTATTGGATATTTTAAAAGAAAAATAAAGTAGTTGGTGTTATATAATGGTCTACACTTATATCCATAATAAAAGTCTCTCATTTTGTATAAAATACCAATTACCACTTTCTAACCGTCTCTACCTACTTCAGAAGTCCCTCCAGCCACTTCCTCAACGGTCTACAACCCCTTGGTTAACGGTCTCTATCCCCTTATCAAAGAGGCTTTAGTCCCTTAATGAACTCCCTTTACCCATTTGTTTAACAGGGTATAGCCCCTTACCTAAGGGGGTAGAGGGGGTTGGTGAAGGGGGGAGAAGGCTATAGAGTGATATAAGTAGTATAAAATGAATAGGTTATATTGTATCTGAAAAAAATGTATATTGGTATTACCAAATTAAAGCGTAATCCGAAAAGCATATAGAGTAGGAAAAAAATCAAAAAATTAGTATTATGAAAAACCTAAGAAAACTTTCAAAAAGAGAATTAAAAACTGTTCAGGGAGGGATCCCAATGTGTCTGCCAGGATATTTCTGGTGTTCATTTGTAAAAAAATGTATCTCAGTAGGATCACCATGTGGACTTATTGATTAATTTGATTCATGAAAATAATGTAAAACAGGCTGTCTCAGAAATGGACAGCCTGTTTTTATATACGTTTATCAATAAACTTAGGAATCAGGAGCGTTAAGAAAATTTGAATGTAATCCGTTAAAAAATTTCCACTGTTTGAGCATGGGTTATAAGATAAAACCGAAGCAAAACCGTATGATCTATGCGAGTTTGGGAATTTTAGGAGTACAATCAAATTTTTAGCGGATGACTCCCGTCTTGAACTTTTGTATACTTTTGCTTCAAGGTAAAAGTATAAGTGAAAAAAATGTTATTTTGTAGTCCTAATTACAGAACTTTCGTGCGATCAAGAATAAATTATATACTAGCTATTAGTATCATTATCTTAAATATACTGACACTGTCAGCCAATATATACATTATTAAAAAAGGATTTTCTCCGCTTGAAGGAGGATTTAATTTTTCAATAATGCTAATGATTTCAAATACTTTTATCATTCCTGCACTCGCAACATTTTTTAAAAATTTAAGTTATAAATTCATAATATTATTATTGAATATATTAGGAATGTTTATAGCTGTTTTAGGAATTTTTCTGGCTTTTATGATGATAACAATCCAATGTTAACTTAGTATAACATTATAGAATCTAAGCAGAGCCATATGATTCATGCGAGTTTGGAAATTTTAGGAGTACAATCAAATTTTTAGCGGATGATTGATGTCCTGAACTTTTGTATACTTTTATTTCAGGGTAAAAGTATCAATGAAAACTCTTTATTTGATTCAGAATATGGTTGAAAAATCATAAAAGCAAGATTTTTATCTCTCACTGAAAAACCGTATTTTTGTACATCTAAAAAGTAAAAGAACGAATGAATTCCTACAAAAATCCATTGGAAGAGCGCTACTCCAGTGAAGAAATGTTATTTAACTTCTCACACAATAACAAATTCCAGAATTGGAGAAAGCTTTGGATAGCTCTTGCTGAGATCGAAAAAGACCTTGGACTTGAAATTACAGACGAGCAGATCGCTGAGTTAAAAGCTAATGCTGAAAACATCGATTATGTAAAAGCTGCAGAATACGAAAAAAAATTCCGTCATGATGTAATGGCTCACGTTCACGCTTATGGGGATGTGGCGCCTTCGGCAAAAGGGATTATCCACCTGGGAGCAACTTCGGCTTTTGTAGGAGACAATACAGACTTAATTCAGATTCGTGACGGACTTTTAATCTTAAAGAAAAAGTTGGTTAACGTAATGAAGAATTTAGCAGACTTTGCTATTCAGTATAAAGATCTTCCGACTTTAGGATTCACTCACTTCCAGCCGGCTCAGTTGACAACCGTTGGAAAAAGAGCGACACTTTGGTTACAGAGTTTGGTTCTTGATATCGAAGAATTGGATTTCTTCCTTGAAACCCTTCGTTTCAGAGGAGTAAAAGGAACTACAGGAACGGCTGCAAGTTTCCTTGAACTTTTCAACGGTGATTATTCTAAAGTAAAACACTTAGATAAAGAACTTTCAAAAAGATTCGGTTTCGAAAAAGTTTTCGGAGTTTCCGGACAGACTTACGATAGAAAAATTGATGCGAAAGTAGTTGCTTTATTAGGAAATATTGCACAGTCTGCACACAAATTTACAAACGACTTACGTTTACTTCAAAATCTTAAAGAAATTGAAGAACCATTCGAGAAAAACCAGATCGGTTCATCGGCAATGGCATACAAACGTAATCCAATGAGAAGTGAAAGAATCGGAGCATTGGCAAAATACGTAATGTCTCTGACAACAAGTTCTGCAATGGTAGCTTCTACACAATGGTTTGAAAGAACTTTGGATGACTCTGCGAACAAGAGATTAACCATTCCTCAGGCGTTTTTAGCAGTGGATGCAATTCTATTGATCTGGAACAACATCATGAACGGAATTGTAGTATATCCGAACAGAATCAACAAACATATTATGGAAGAACTTCCTTTCATGGCAACAGAATATATCATCATGGAAGAAGTAAAAGCTGGGGGTGACCGTCAGGAAATCCATGAGGTGATCAGGGTTCACTCTATGGAAGCTTCCAAGAAAGTGAAAGAAGAAGGAAAAGAAAATGACCTTATTGAAAGAATCTTAAATGATGATTCTTTAAAACTAGACAAATCAAAATTAAAAGAAGTTTTAGATCCTAAAAACTTTATTGGTTTCGCGCCGATTCAGACGGAGGAATTTATCCAAAATGAAGTACAGCCGATTATTGACCAAAACAAAGACTTAATAGGATTGGAAGCTGATCTTAAAGTATAAAACAATATGCAGTCTTTTCGGCTGCATATTTTATTTCCAACCCCAATTAATATGAAAAAACTACTGGTAACCATTTTATTGACACCAATCATATCCTTTTCTCAGGGTAAAGACGATTTGCATTATTTTAAATCCAAAGACTCTCTGGTTGGAGTAAAAAATAAAGCGGGAAAAATAATTGTTCCCGCGCAGTTCAAAGTCTTTTCATACCTTAAAGATGGAGATCCTGTAGAAGGAGAAACCATTCTTTTTGATGGGGATAAGGAAGGGGAAAAACCGGAAAAAAATGCCTGGGGAAATGTATATGATAGAAATGGTACATTCCTTTACAAGCCTTTTCTATATGATAATGGACCGGATTATTTCTCTGAAGGACTGAGAAGACTGGTTAAAAATGGTAAAGTAGGATTTGCAGACCGAAACGGAAAGATTGTGATTCCGGCTGAGCATGATTTCGCTTCACCTTTTAATTATGGATACGCCGCATTTTGTGATGGCTGCGATTGGGAGAAAACAAATGACGAGCACAGATCCATTGTAGGTGGAAAATGGGGAGTCATGAATACCAAAGGACAAACCGTTCAGCCTGTTGCAAAACGATCCGGTAATGAAGTTGAAATTGATGGTAAATATTATCTGAATCCATTTCAGTATAATGAAAAAGAAAAAAACATTCTTCAGTTCTTTGAAAAGCAGAAGAAAAAACTTTCAGATCTTTATTATGTAAACTTTTACAATAAGTTATCTGAAAATGAAAAGAATCTGTTTTTTGAAATTGTAGAAAGGCCAAAAGAGAATTTCCCGTATTATCAGGTAAATACCTATAATCACAGAAAGAAGGACCTGGATATGCTTTACCGTTTTAAGTTCCTGGTTTCAGAAGATGGCAAAATATTTTATGCAATAGGGGATTTTAATGAAAAGAAGATTTCTTTTGAAAACTGGCTGAAAGAAGAAATAAAAAATGCGGAGGACTATCAGAAAGAACATAAGGATAATCCGAATAAATTTAGAAACAAATAAATAAAATTGGAAATTCCAGGACTCAAATTTGAAGAAGATAGACTTATTCCTTTAAATTTGTACGGAATAATGGTTGAAGGGAAAATCTCTTTCAAAATTTTCCAATAGAGACGGATTTAAAGAAAGAAACTTTAAGTTCAGAAAAGTAAAAAGAAAAATAAATCTAATATTAAAAATCTGACATCTAATGTCTAATAACAAAAGAATTTTCGTAGAAAAAAGAGGAATTTTCGATGTTGAAAGTCCAAAAATTTTTGATGAAGTAAAAGCGGTTGTTCCGGCAGTTCAAAGCGTGAAAGTATACAATGTGTATGATATTTTCAATTTGAATGACGGAGAATTTGAAAAAGTGGTAAACAATACCTTCGTAGACCCTGTTACTGATATTTTGCATACAGAAAACCCATCAAAAGCTGTTCATTTCGGAATGGAGTTTTTGCCTGGCCAGTATGATCAGAGAGCAGATTCTGCGCAGCAGTGTATTGCATTGCTTACAGAAAATGAAAAATCAAAAGTAAGAAGTGGAAAATTAATCGAATTTGAAGGAGTTTCTGAAGTAGATTTGGTTAAAATCAAAGACCTTTTGATCAACAAAGTGGAATCTCAGGAAAAAGACTTATCAATTTTGGATATTCCTGCAGATGAAACCCCGTCAAAAGTAATCATCCACGAAAATTTCATCAGTTTCAATGATGCGGAACTAGAGAATTTCTATAACAATCATGGTTTTGCATTAGGGTTGGATGACCTGAAATTTATTCAGGAATACTTCAAAACTGAGCAAAGAAATCCTACAGAAACAGAATTAAAAGTATTAGACACGTATTGGAGTGACCACTGTCGTCACACTACGTTTGAAACAGAATTGTCAGACATTCAGTTTGAAGGTCAGTTCAAACATACATTGGAAACGATCTTCAATGACTATATTGAAAAAAGAAAATTCTTAGGCCGTGAATTAAAGCCAATTTCCCTAATGGATCTGGCAACAGTATGCGGTAAATATTTCCATAAAACGGGGAATCTTGATAACCTTGTCATTTCTGATGAGATCAATGCATGTACTATCCAGATCGAAGCCGAATATGATGGTAAAAAAGAGCCTTGGTATTTATTATTCAAAAACGAAACCCACAATCACCCAACGGAAATTGAACCTTTTGGTGGAGCATCCACTTGTTTAGGAGGAGCGATCAGAGACCCGTTATCCGGAAGATCTTTCGTTTTCCAGGCAATGAGATTAACGGGTGCTGCGGACGTTTTGGAGCCGGTTGACAAAACATTACCAGGCAAATTACCTCAGAAAACCATTACAAAACAGGCTGCCAACGGATATTCATCTTATGGTAACCAGATCGGTCTTGCGACAACAATGGTTTCCGAAATCTATGACGAAGGGTACAAAGCGAAGAGAATGGAAGTTGGTTTCGTTACCGGAGCTGTTCCTGTAGACTGGGTAAGACGTGAAAAACCTGAAAATGGTGATTCCATCATTATCTTAGGAGGCGCAACAGGTCGTGACGGAGTTGGAGGTGCAAGCGGAAGTTCAAAAGAACAGGACGAGACTTCAATCCACACCATGAGTTCTGAAGTTCAGAAAGGAAATGCAGTAGAAGAACGTAAAATTCAGAGACTATTCAGAAATCCTGAAGTGACGAAGCTGATCAAAAAATCAAACGACTTTGGAGCAGGAGGTGTTTCTGTGGCAATCGGCGAAATTGCAGACTCTTTAGAAGTAAACCTTGATGTATTACCCTTAAAATATGAAGGATTAAACGGAACTGAACTGGCTATTTCTGAATCTCAGGAAAGAATGGCAGTGGTCGTAGATCCTCAGGATAAAGAAAAATTCATTAAATTCTGTGAAGCTGAAAACATTGTTGCTGTAGAAGTAGCAAAAGTAACAGATTCAGGAAGAATGCAGATGTTCTGGAAAGGAGACAAAATTGTAGACCTTTCAAGAGCTTTCTTAGATACCAACGGATGTTCAAAATCTCAGGAAGTGAAAATCACTCACCTTGAAGACGTAAAAGAAGAAACCAAAGCTTTCACAGCAGAAAACTTCCTGAACATTTTAAAAGATAAAAATGTAGCTTCCCAAAAAGGACTGCTTGAAATGTTTGACTCTTCAGTAGGAGGAACTACAGTAGCAATGCCTTTAGGAGGAAAATACCAGCAGACCTTAATGGAAGGAAGTGTGCAGACATTACCTGTTTTAGGAGCAAAAGATATTAAAACAGTTTCTTTGGCGAGCTGGGGATTCGATGCTGAAATTTCAAAACAAAATTCACTGTTAGGATCATCTTACGCTGTAGTAGAGAGTGTGGCGAAGATTGTAGCGATGGGAGGTGATTACAAAAACATCAGATTAAGCTTCCAGGAATACTTCGAGAAACTAGGACAAACCCCGGAAAAATGGGGTAAACCTTTAGCTTCACTTTTAGGAGCTTATGATGCACAGATCAATTTGGGTCTTGCGGCTATCGGAGGGAAAGATTCCATGAGTGGAACGTACCAGGATCTGAATGTTCCGCCAACCTTGATTTCTTTTGCATGTGCCAACGGAGATAAAGAAAATATCATCTCTCCTGAATTGAAAAATGAAGGAAACAAACTGTATTTCTTTAATCATATTGCTCAGGAAAGCGGACTTCCGAATTATAATGCTTTAAAAGAAGTTTTTGAATTCATTTTCGAAAATATTAAAGCTGGAAAAATTGTTTCTGTGAAAACAGTGAAAGAAGGAGGTCTTGCAGTAGCTTTAGCAAAAATGAGTTTCGGAAACAGATTAGGTGCTGAGATCAATGCTGATGAAAACGTTTTATTGGCTAAAAATATCGGAAGCTTAATCATTGAAGCAAAAGAAGAATTAAGCTCAGCTGCTCTTCAGCTTATTGGGGAAGTAAAAGATTCAGGGATTGTAAAAATCAATGGTCTTGAATCCAATATTGTAGACCTTGTATCTGCGAACACAAACACATTCGAGAACCTTTTCCCGACAGTAGAAAAAGAAAAGATTACGGTTGAAATTGATGAAAAATCAAACTCAATCCATCCAAGAAATATCATCATTAAAAAACACGGAATCGCACAGCCGAAAGTGTTTGCTCCGGTATTCCCGGGAACCAACTGTGAATATGACACGCTGAATGCATTCCAGAAAGAAGGTGCTGTAGTTAGCAGCCTGCCTTTGATCAATATCAACCACCAGTTATTGGAGGAAAGTATTGATGCATGGGTAGAAGAGATCAGAACCTCTCAGATTCTGGCATTCTCAGGAGGTTTTTCCGCAGGTGACGAGCCGGACGGTTCTGCAAAATTCATTGTTAACGTTCTGAAAAACGAGAAGATGAAAAATGCAGTTCATGAATTGTTAGACAGAGACGGTATGATCATCGGTATCTGTAACGGATTCCAGGCTCTTGTTAAATCAGGATTGCTGCCTTATGGAAGAATCAAAGATTTGGATGAAAACTCTCCGACGTTAGCTCACAATGCCATCAGAAGACACATCTCTCAGATGGTAACGGTAAAAGTGGTAAATGACGAAAGCCCTTGGTTAAAAGGAATGAAAGGTCAGACTTTCACCATTCCGATTTCCCACGGAGAAGGACGTTTCATGGCTTCAGAAGAAGAAATCAAAAAGTTATATGAAAACGGACAGATTGCGACTCAGTACATCGATTTCGATGGAAACATCGCTCACGGAATGCCGTTTAACCCGAATAACTCATTATTCGGAATCGAAGGTGTCACCAGCTCATGTGGAAAAATCTACGGAAGAATGGGACACCCGGAACGATTTGCTGAAGGCCTCATGAAAAATATACCAACCGCGAATTATCACAATATATTCAAAAACGGTGTTGAATACTTCAAATAATAATACAAGAAAAATGATCGTCATCCATGGCGGTCATTTTTCGTCTTTAGCTGGTTTCTACAAAGAAATTTCCAATGTTCTGATGAAGGATGTGGATTGGAAAGTAGGAACGCTGGATGGCTTTGATGATATTCTCTACGGTGGTTTCGGAGTATTTGAAAACAAAGAAGAAATTGAAATCATCTGGAAAGAATCACAGAAATCAAAAGAAGATCTTGGCTTTACTGCCACCCGTGAATTCTACGAAAACAAAATCAGGCAGGGAAAACCATTCAATATAGAATTAATTCAGCAGAAATTAGATGATTTTACTGAAGGAAAAGGGCAGACCCTTTTTGAAATCCTGGTGGAAATTATCGAGTCACATAGGAATATTGCTCTGAAGCTGGAATGATGAATAATGAATAATGAGTAATTAGAAAAATCTTAAACCATTAAGAACAGTAAAGTTTTTAAGGAAAGTTAAGATTCATCAATGATGAATACAGTAGTCTGCTTATTAATAGCTTTAGCTATTACCTTCATCATTCTTCACCTCTTCACAAATCATAATGGTTCAAATCTCTTCATGGAACAAGGGGAAGAATACGTCTATTGCTGAGTGAAACGCCCTTGCGAACGAAAACATGGAATTAATATAAATACTTTGCGCTTTTTGCGTTAAAAATTATGTAAGTTGAAAGATATTAATAATTTTTCTCACTATTTTTACTTTAACAAAAAAGGAAACAATAAAAGTGGAATGAAGAAAATTATTTACGGGCTGTTCTTCGGTGACAGCATTACCTATGGGGAATATGATGGCGTTTTTGGAGGTTGGGTAGATATTTTGAAAAGATATGCCTTACAGCAATTTCACGAAGGAAATGGAGATGAACTGATTCTATTCAATCTTGGAATAGGAGGAGAAACTACGGAAGGTTTACTGAAAAGGATTCCTCACGAATTAGCCGCAAGAAATTCCCCTGATGGAAATATTGTTTTCCTAAGCTACGGAGCCAATGATCTGGCTGTGAAGGAAGGAATACAGATGGTAAATCCTGAAAAATTTAGAAACAATATTAAAGAAGCTGTTGAACATGCCAGACGATTCTCCAATGAGATTTATCTTGTAAGCATTCTTCCTTTCTCTCAAAAAATAGATGGAGTGGTAGTAAGTTCCGGTAAAAAAAGAATCAACGAAGATGTTGTTGTATATAATAAAATACTTAAAGATCTTGCGGCAGAACATTCACTGGGATATATTGATTTTTATTCTGCTTTTCTGGAAGATAAAGAAATTTTATTATCTGCAGACGGAGTACATCCCAACGAAAAAGGCTATGGAATGATGGCTGAGGTTGCCATCCCAATCATTGAAAAATATTTATAATGGCAAATTTATTTTCTTATGGAACTCTGCAGAAAGAACAGGTACAGCTTGAAACCTTCGGAAGACTTTTGCAAGGTGAGAAAGATGTTTTAACAGGATATAAACTGAACAGTCTAGAAATTACAGACCCTGAAGTACTGCGGAAAAGCGGTCAGAAATACCATCCTGTCCTAGAGTTTTCAGGAAACGATGACGATCAGATAGAAGGAGTGCTTTTTGAGGTAACAGAAGCGGAAATCCTACAGGCAGATGAATATGAAGTGGATGACTATAAAAGAATTGAAACTGTTTTTAAATCCGGGAAGAAAGGATTTATTTACGTCGGAAAATAGTCATTGCGAGCAAAGCGAAGCAATCTCAATAAAAAGTTAGTAATTAAATATTCAATAGGAGTGGGTTATTATCCTGAGCGTAGCCGAAGGGAGCCTACCCTTTCCATAAAACACAAATCCACGGCTTTAGCCAAAACTTAAAATACACCAATACTCCTGACATACTCTTGTCACAACCTGTCCTTATATTTGTCCTACAACAAAAATCAAGAAATGAATAACGTGAAAGTGGAACCTTTTAAGGTCATCGGAATCTCAGTAAGAACAACCAATGAAAATGAGCAGGCAGCAAAGGATATCCCTGTATTATGGGAAAAAATGATCAATGAGGATATTCTCAATTCAATTCCGGATAGGATAGATAACACCATTTATTCCATTTATACGGATTACGAAAAAGACCATACAAAGCCTTATACAACAGTTTTGGGATGTAAAGTGGAAAACCTTGACAATATCCCTGAAGGAATGGTTGGGTATTCTTTTGACGGTGGAGATTACGTAAAATTTACCACAAAAGGAGACCTTTCAAAAGGGTTGGTGATCAATGAATGGTTGAAAATCTGGAAAATGGATCTGGGAAGAATATTTACTGCTGATTTTGAAATCTATGGAGAAAAAGCACAGAATCCGTCAGATGCGGAAGTTGATATCTTAATCGCGGTGAAATAAAATCAGAAAGAAAATATTGACTGGTCAATAATAAAAGCCTGCCACATTCATATGGGCAGGCTTTTATTATTTCACTATTGATTACTTATATAAAATATATTTTGTATAATCATTAATTCCATCGTTGTTATGATCTTCATTATCAGTCACAAGGAAAATGAATTTGTTAGCAGAAAGTTCAAGTACTTTTGCCGTATTATTTCCTATTGTAATTTCCATATTGGCGGAAGAATAGGTATAATTAAGAGTAGCTTCAGCCTTTTGACATTCGGAATTCACACTGTTATAGTCTGTCATATAATATTTCCCGTCATTTCTGAATTCATAAGTGCTCTTCTTCTTGCAGTCATCGGGAGCATATTCTTTTATAACCGTTGTTTTATCAGTACCGGAAACGGTATATTCAGTTTGTATTTTCCATGTTCCGATAACATTATTTGTAGTATTTCCATTGTTGTCAACAGGTAAAGTATCGCTGTCGTTACTACATGATGAAAGAAGTACCAAGCCCAGAACTCCTGTCAAAATCTTTTTCATAAGTTAATTTTTCGCGAACATAATAAAAAATATTCAGAAGTATCTTGAATTTATAAAAACAGGTGTTTTATTGTTCTTATCAATCTTAAAATATATTTTCCATACACCAGAATCCCAACAATCACTGAGGCAACGGCTGTTAGCACAACGGCTCCTGCAGCAATATCTTTAATAAAGCCAATTCTTTTGTCGTAATCAGGCTGGATGATATCACAGATCTTTTCAATAGCCGTATTGAAAATTTCAGCACTTAAAACAGCAAAAGACGCAATAAGAACTAATGCAGCATCTGTACTGCTTAATTTGAAATAAAAAATAAAGAAGAGATTGACGAAGAATGCCAGCAGCTCAATCTGGAAATTTCTTTCCGTTTTTATCATCATGAAAACACCCCGGAAAGCATTGAGAAAACTTTTATGAATGGGAGGTTTTTGCATGATTCTAAAACTTTTCAGACAAAGATAGGATTTGTATTTTGATTGGTATGAATTATCTTTTATATTCGAAACAGGATATTATCAAAGAAAATAATCAATATTTACCCTCTTTTGCCTCCAATACCGATGTTTTAAATACGTTTTGAAGAAAAAAAGTACAAATAGAAATCCGGATAAGGTGAATATTTTAATGAATATTACAAGATCAAAAGAATTTTAAGCATAATATCAAGGCTCAAAACAGATTAAGGATATTTGTGAAAAACTCCTCCATATTATTCTTTTCTTTATTGTATCTATTTATTATATTTGTAGAAACTTATTTTATAAATCTATGAAATTTATTATTTCAAGTGGTGAACTGCAGAAGGCGTTGCAAACTGTAAGTGGCGTAATATCAAGCTCTCAATCGAGACCGATTTTAGAAAACTATCTTTTTGAATTAGACGGAAATAATGTTACCATTACAGCATCTGACGGCGAGACAACTCTTGTTACTTCTCTGGAAGTAAAGTCTGATGATACAGGTAAATTTGCTGTTCCTGCTAAAATTTTTCAGGATTTTATCAAGACATATGGTGAACAGCCTCTGACATTTGTTGTAAAAGACAATGCCGAAGGTACGGGAAGCCAGCTTGAGATTTTAGATGAAAAAGATAATTTCGCAGTAGCATTAGACAATGCTGATGACTATCCTGAATTGCCGGAATTTGACGCTTCACAAAGTGTTACAATGCCAGCTGGAGTTTTGTCTGAAGCTTTGACGAACACCCTATTTGCTACAAGTAATGATTCTCTTCGTCCGGTAATGACAGGAGTTCTTTTCCAGTTTGGAGAAAACGAAACCAATTTCGTATCTACAGACTCCCACAGATTGGTGGTATACAAAAGAGCTGATCTGATGAATGCTGAGCCGATGGAGTTTATCATGCCTAAAAAACCTCTTAACATTTTCAAAAATATCCTGGCAAGTTCCAACGAAGACGTTACGATTGACTTCAATGAGAATATGGCCAAGTTTACTTTTGATAAACATATCTGGATCTGTAGACTGATCGATGGTAAATATCCAAACTATACAGCGGTAATTCCAAAGGAAAATCCAAATGTATTGACGATCAACAGAAACCTTTTATTAGGAGCGATCAAAAGAGCATCTATCATGTCCAATAAATCTACCAATCAGGTAAGATTCAAGCTTTCCGGAAATATTCTTCACCTTCATGCAGAAGATACTGAATATGCAAACAAAGCAGATATGCAGATTCCTTGTGACTACAACGGCGAAGATATCAATATCGGATTCAGTTCTAAATTTTTAACTGAAATGCTGACAATTTTAGGATCTGACGATATCACTATGAAAATGTCTCAACCTAACAGACCTGGAATCATTGAACCTCTTGACGGTCTTGAAGAAAATGAAAATATCTTAATGTTATCAATGCCGGTAATCGGATTATAAGATTAATGTATATACATAAAAGAAAGCTGGAATTTTTCCGGCTTTTTTTGTAATTCTGCATTTCCACTCATAGTTACAATTATGTGGAATCAACTTAGGAATTAGGAGCATCAATAAAATTTAAATGTAATCCATTAAAAAAACACTGTTTGAGCATGGGATATACTGATGAACAAAAGAAGAACCGGATCATCCCTGCGAGTTTGGAAATTTTACATTCAAATTTTAGCGGATGATTGTATACTTTTGCTTTGAAGCAAAAGTATAATAAGAAAAACATTTTAATAAACATGAAAAAAATAACAATTCTCGGATCACTTATCTGCTCTATCTGGGCTTTCCCGCAGAAGAGTGCAAAAATATATTATGAACACTCAAAAGATATTATCACTTACTATGCTGATAATATTGAAATCTATCCAATTTCAATAACTTTCTCTGAACAGCCGGAAACAGAAAATTTGAAGAGTCCGGAGGCATTTAAAATGATCAGAGTACTACCTCCTAAATCAATGAAAAACAGAATTGCTTATTTTGTTGTCAATGATAATAAAAAAGGTTGGAAAATCAAGAAAATGCCTGCATATTATACGTTGGCGGGAGATGCAACGATAAAGACCTATGATACTGACTATACCTATGATCTTCCTTTTCAAAAAGGAAAGTCCTTCAATGTTTATCAGGGATATAATGGAATATTTTCTCACCAGAATGAAAACTCTTTAGATTTCGTAATGCCTGAAGGAACAGAAATTACAGCGGCAAGAGAGGGTAAAGTGATTGATGCCGTTCAGAATAATAATACAGGATGTCCTACATCAAGTTGTGCGAATCAGGCTAATTATATCTCAATTTTACACTCGGATGGAACCATTGCACAATATTTTCACCTGAAACAAAATGGAGTTAAAGTTAAAATAGGGGATGAGGTTAAAAAAGGTGATTTAATAGGATTGAGTGGCAACACAGGCTGGACAAATGGGCCCCATCTGCATTTTCAATGCTTTCTTCCCGATCCTTCAAAACCCAAACAGAAAAACACTCTTAAAACCCTTTTCAGAACTGGTAACGGAACTAAAACCGAATATTTAACAGAGAAAAAAACGTATTCAAAAGAATATTAGATACCAATTAAGAGCATCAGAATAAATAATCTATATGCTCTTGTTTTTTTATATTGTGCCAGCAACTTTTTCATCATGGAAATAAAAATACAGTCTTATCCTATCTCAGATTTTCCATCGGAACTCACTACTGAAAATTATAGTGTTGTTCTATGGAAAGGTTCCGGTATTTTCTCTGTGGATGATATTAACTATTCTTACAGCGGATACAATATACTGTTTCTTTCCCCTTACCAGAAGGCTAAATTGGTTTCAGAATCTGATGAGACTATTCATGTCCTTTTCTTCCATGGTGATTATTACTGTATAGAATATCATAAAGAAGAAGTAGCCTGCAACGGGCTTCTTTTCAATAATATTTATCTGAACCCGGGGGTTGAGCTGTCAGAAGAAAACTATAATTATATTCTCGAACTTTTTAATCATATCAAAAAAGAAGAATCCGAAAAGCATCAGTTTTCAGAATCCATTATCAAAACTTATATACAGCTTATCCTTGCCATTGGAAGCAAACAGAAAAGCAGTATTGAGAATAGTATGCTTTCTCAGGATAAATTACCCAATAAAAATGCTGCAGAATTTCAGAAACTGTTGGAGGTTCATTTTAAAAATGAAAAGGAGCTGTCATTTTACAGTGATAAACTTAGCATAACCAATAATGCATTAAGCAAGGCTGTAAAGAAAGAATTTTCGAAAACGCCTACTCAGCTTATCAATGAAAGAATCATCCTGGAATCCAAAAAATTGCTGCATTTAACCTATAGGTCTGTAAAGGAAATTGCTTCAGAGCTGGGATTTACCGACGAATTTTATTTCAGCAGGTATTTTAAAAAATCGGTAGGATGTTCCCCCAAAAAATATAGAGAGCAAGTAGGAATCTCTGTGGTGGCAAAAATGTCCATGTAATGTCCTCAAATATCTATGTTAGGGCTGTAAGCGTGTGAATACCTTTGTTAAAAAAATAAATCACATGCAAGACAACAGACTTTACCACCGCTTATTACAATTGGATATGTACTTTTTCAATTTTCTCAGAATTTCAGTTTTTATCGTTATGGCCTGGATTGGAGGCTTGAAAGCATTTCATTATGAAGCCGAAGGAATTGTCCCTTTCGTTGCCAATAGCCCTTTGATGAGTTTTTTCTACAAAAATGCCGGGAATAAAGTTCTTAATGAAGACAAAAAGCTTGTTGCAGAATATACCCTGTACAAAAATCCAGAAGGGAAGGTTATCCGGAAAAATATTGATTGGCATAAAGAAAACAGAACATACACATTTTCTTATGGTTTGGGGACAATGATCGTAATAATCGGACTTTTGATGCTGCTGGGAATCTGGTTTCCTAAAATCGGAGCAGTGGGAGGTGCTTTAACGTTTTTAATGTCATTGGTTACCCTGTCATTTTTGGGAACCACTCCCGAAGTGTATGTGCCGAATCTGGGTGGAGATTATCCGACTCCTCAGTTTGGATTTCCCTATTTGTCCGGAGCAGGACGTTTGGTCTTGAAAGATATTATCATGATGGCCGGAGGGCTGGTACTATTTTCTGATAGCCTGAAGAAAGTAATGAGACCATCTGACCAATAGATTCATCAATCAGAAGCGGAACTATTAATGAAAATTAATTATCTTAAAGTCGCTTCTAAATTTCTCTATTTCTCAAAAAAACACGACATTTGTAGCTCGAAAAATCACACCGGAATTAGGGGTGGAATTTCAAATAAAAGTTTCAAAATAGAGCAGATGAAACCTTAAGGCTCATTTGACGAATTAAATAAGTAGATAGATAAACAAATGAAAATATCAAACAACTGGCTGAAGGACTTTGTAAAAACGGAATCAAAAACTGAAAGAATCGGTGAATTCCTTACAGATATAGGTCTTGAGGTTGAAGGGATAGATAAATTTGAAAGCGTAAGAGGCAGCCTTGAAGGAATTGTTGTAGGTAAAGTATTAACCTGCGAAAAGCATCCGAATGCTGACAAACTGAAGAAGACAACAGTAGACGTAGGAAACGGAAAAATATTGAATATTGTTTGCGGAGCTCCTAACGTGGAAGCAGGGCAGACCGTTCCTGTAGCCGTTGTCGGAACAAAAATCTATGACAAAACCGGAAACTTTTTTGAAATTAAAGAAGCAAAAATCAGAAGTGAGGTTTCTCAGGGAATGATCTGTGCAGAAGATGAATTAGGTCTGAGCGATGATCACGGAGGAATTATGGTGCTGGATGAAACCAAATATGAAGTAGGTAAAAACTTCGCTGACTATTTTGAGCTGACTAATGATGAGGTGTTTGAAATTGGGTTAACTCCAAACAGAACAGATGCTATGTCTCACTATGGGGTTGCAAGAGATTTACATGCCTATCTTTCTACAAACCAACTGAAGTCTCAATTCAATAAAGTAGCTTCCGAAGTTTTGAATAATGAGGGAACTCATGATTTCAAACTGGAAATTGAAGATGCTGAATTGTGTCCAAGATATATTGGAGCCGTTATTGAAGACGTAAAAGTAGCAGAATCTCCATCTTGGTTAAAAGACAGACTAAAAGCGATCGGGCTAAGCCCGATTAACAACGTTGTAGATATTACCAACTATATTCTTCATGGCTACGGACAGCCGCTTCACGCATTTGATGCAGATAAAATTGCAGACAAGAAAGTGAAAGTAGGTGTCGTAAAACCGGGAACGAAATTTACCACTTTAGACGGGGTTGAAAGAACATTGAATGGTTCTGAAATCATGATCAAAGACGGTAAAGATAATCCAATGTGTATCGCCGGAGTATTCGGTGGTGAAAATTCCGGAGTATCAGAAACTACAAAAACCATATTCCTTGAAAGTGCTTATTTCAATCCGATTGCAGTAAGAAAAGGAGCAAAAGCCCATAGCCTGAATACAGATGCTTCTTTCAGATTTGAAAGAGGAGTAGACCCGAACCTTACAAGAACGGCAATTACTCATGCTATTAAAATGATTCAGGAAATAGCTGAAGGAAAATTGGTAGGAGACCTGTTGGAAGAATATCCTAAGAAAATAGAAGATAACTATGTGATTATTAGATTCTCTAAAATTGAGCAGATTTTAGGAACAAAAATTCATAGAGAAAAAGTAAAGGAAATCTTGAAAGCATTGGAAATTCAGGTTTTAAATGAAATTCCTAACGGTTTTGAAATCTCTGTTCCTGCTTACAGAGCAGATGTAACCAGAGAAATTGATGTCATTGAAGAAATCTTAAGAATCTACGGATACAATAAAATTGATGCTCCACAGAAGTTTTCATTTACGCCAGTTAAGCTTAGTACTAACGATCAGGATGAATTGGAAAATAACTGGGCAAGATCTTTACAAAGCATTGGCTTCAATGAAGTAATGAATAACTCATTGACTTCTGTAAAAGATGAAACTGATGCCGTAAAACTGTTAAATCCTTTAAGCGGGGATTTAGCATTCATGAGAAAGTCTTTATTGGAAGGACTTCTTCAGAATACAGTATACAATATCAACAGAAAGAATCAAGATATCAAATTCTTCGAATTAGGAAAAATTTATCACAAAAAAGATAAATACGAAGAAAGAAAACAATTGGCTTTGTTGGTTTCCGGAAGAGATGTTGCAGAAAACTGGCTTCAGCCTAAGTCTGCTGTAAGTTTCTATAACCTTAAGGCATATGTAAAAGTTTTATTGGAAAGACTTGCTGTAGATTATAAAGAAGGTGCTTTGTCTGATGAGAGATTCTCTGATGCATTGGTATATGAAGTGGATGGCAAAGCTTTGGTAAGAATCGGAAAAGTGGCACCAGCTTTGTTAAAAGACTTTGATATTGATCAGGATTGTTTCTATGCAGAAATTGAACTGGAATATGCTCAGGAACTGCGTTCTAAAAACGAATTGAAATTTAAAGACATTCCGAAATTCAACAAAATCAGAAGAGACTTAGCTTTATTGATTGATAAAAATGTAAACTATCAGGATTTATATCAGACTGCTAAAAAGAATAAATCTCCATTCATTAAGAGTGTTAATCTATTCGATGTGTATGAAGGTAAGAATCTTCCTGAAGGTAAGAAGTCTTATGCAATGAGCTTCGAGCTGTTAAACGAAGAAAAAACATTGGAAGAAAAGGAAATCACAGAAGTAATGGATTCTCTGATCAAAGCTTTCCAGAAAGAATTCAATGCAGAATTGAGATCTTAATACTTGAAAATATATATTTCAATATAATAGAAACGGACTTTTTAAAGTCCGTTTTTTTTAAGAATGTTGCTAGCGTTTGGCTGAAGCCATTTGAATGCTGGCTTTTATGTAAACGGGATGAAGCCTGTCCCTATTGAGTTGTATTCTAAGTATTCTTTTCTGACTTTATTTATACTCAATCTTTGTCACTCCGTAGGAGTCTTAGCACATTTTATAATCTAATTGTATAGATTTCTTTTGAATGACAAAGACAGTGTGAAATTTTATCGCAGATAAAATCCTGTGCCTTAAATTATTCGCTGTTTCTTAAAAATCATTTGGGGTTTTAATGTTTTCCAACCCTAATCAAGGCAATCAAAAAGACATTTATTATTAAAAATAAAACCAGAAAAAAAATCAAAATGTCAACTGTTAAAGAATAATAAAATTCACTGCAGCCCGTTTAAATAATATAATTTCCGTAAATTTGGATTAATTCAAAAAGAAAAAAATGAAAAATCTTTTTTTAAGTATATGTGCAGCAGCAGTACTGGCATCATGTGGATCCATGACAAGCCCGTCTGCATCTAAAGTAGGAAAGGCTCAGCCTGCTCTTGCCAATACAAAATGGACTCTGGCTGAAACTGTAAAAGGTAAGGTTCCGACATTAAATATTGAAGGAGAGAAAATCACTGGAAATGCAGGGTGTAACAACTATTTCGGAACAGCTTCAATAGATCCGTCTACAGGTGGCTTTACAGCCGGGCAAATGGGATCTACAAAAATGATGTGCAACAACATCGGAGTTGAGCAGAACTTTATGGATATGATGGGAAAAGCAAACAAATATGTGATTTCCGGAAATACTTTAGAATTGTATAAAGACAATCTCTTACTATTGAAATTCACTAAATCAGAATAAAAAACAAAAGGAACTCAATTGAGTTCCTTTTTTATGTTTAGAGTGTTATTAATCTTCCTCTTCTTCGTCGTACTTAGCCAACTCTTCGTCGCACCATTTAAACGCTGCTTCTACTACTTTAGTAGCTTCGTCTGCCATAGTTTCTTCATCATCACCTTCAAGATCATCTAACCACTCAACTTCTTCTTCCTCAACGTTTAAGATAAATCTTGGGTATTCTGTATGAACTACGAATAGATCTTCTGGAAACTCCGAATTATCTGCTAATAAAAACTTTGGTAATTTCATTTTTTTAATGTTTTAACTTTCTCAAAGATAAATAAAATTATTGACTTTAAAATTACTTCAAAAACATTTTTGAAACTTTTTCAGCTTTTTTGCTTTCAGAATAATCATAGAATCCTTCCCCTGATTTTACACCAAGTTTCCCTGCTGTTACCATATTTACAAGCAATGGGTTAGGGGCATACTTTGGATTTTTGAAACCATCATACATTACATTCAGGATGGCAAGACATACATCAAGACCAATGAAGTCTGCCAGCTGAAGCGGGCCCATTGGATGTGCCATTCCCAATTTCATTACTGTATCAATTTCTTCTACACCAGCCACTCCGTTATAAAGAGTTTCGATAGATTCATTAATCATTGGCATCAAAATTCTGTTGGCCACGAAACCTGGATAGTCATTCACTTCTACAGGAACTTTACCCAAAGTTTTGCTCATTTCATAGATTGCATCAAAAGTTTCTTTAGAAGTAGAATATCCTTTGATAATTTCTACCAGTTTCATAATCGGAACCGGGTTCATGAAGTGCATCCCGATTACTTTATCAGCTCTTTTGGTAGCTGCCGCAATTTTTGTGATAGATATAGATGAAGTATTGGTTGCCAGGATACAGCCTTCAGGAGCCAGTTCATCCATCTGGCCAAAGATCTTCAGTTTAAGATCCATGTTTTCTGTAGCAGCCTCTACAATAAGGTCTGCAGCTCCTACGGCCTCATTCAGTGCTGTAAAAGTAGTGATGTTTCCTAATGTTTCAGCTTTTTGCTCCTCTGTAAGGTTTCCTTTTGCAATGATTCTGTCAAGATTGGTAGTAATGGTTTTCAAACCTCTGTCCAGAGCTTCCTGAGATACATCTACAAGATTTACTTTAAAACCGCTTTGTGCGAAAGTATGTGCAATACCATTTCCCATGGTTCCCGCTCCGATAACTACAATGTTTTTGATCATTTTTCCTTTATTTTTTATAGATAGTTAAATTTTTTACGTCAATAAGATCTGTTTGAGAAACAACAGTTGCCGAATCAAAGAAAACGTTTCCTGTGTTTTGGGTTTTCTTACTGTTGTTCTGATTAGAAACAGTAGCCGTTAATCCTCTTATAAGACGGCTTTTTTGATTTTTTGTAAGATAGTCAGTACCAACATATAATGTAAATTCACCTTCTCTGCCTCTGCCTTTCTGTAAAAGAATTTCCAGGCTTTTTACCCTGCTTTTGTTCTTGAATTCCTTCAGATAGCTGATGACAGGTTTATCAGATGGTGGGCCGCAGCATACACTTCCATAGCTGATCTCTAAATAATTCTGATTCTTCTGTGAGTAAAAGAATGTGAAAGCCAGCAGAGCCGTTGTTACTATTATTTTTTTCATGTTAAAAATCGCTTTAAAAATAAGCTTAAAATTTTATTTATTAAAATATTCCCAAACCTCCTTAGAAATATCAGAAATCATCCTGCAGTTTACCGCATCCGTTTCCATTGAATTACTGATAAATACAGCTAATGCATAATGTGTCCCATTAGGTAAAGTAACGATGCCAATTTCATTTTCCGCTCCTGTTAAACCAGCCTTATTTTTTCCGGAAGCTCCCGTTTTTCTGGCCACAGGAGTGTTTTTTGGAAGTTGTTCTACCATTTTGTTTAATCCTGTTGAAGTAGACAGCATTACCTGCATCAGATAATCTGTTGATTTTTTTGATAATAATTTTCCATCATAAAACTTTTTCAGGACATGAACTGCAGATTTTGTAGTGCTGTAATTTTCATACTGAGCCTTCCAGTCTTTATGCATTCCCTCTTCATTATATTTGATCTGAAAACCCTTCACCCCTTTGAAATCCATGAATTTTTGTACGGGCTGGGTTCCTCCCAATAACTTAAGAAGAATATCGCAGCCATTATTATCACTTTTGGCAACAGTATATTCAATCACTTCACTTAACGGAACTTCAACATTGCCTCCCGGATACTTATCACGAAGCGGCGACCATGTATTTTCAAGTAAATTTGATTTGTTCAGTACAATTTTCTGATCTAACGAAAGCTTTCCCTGATCTACAAAATTCAGAACTGCAGCTGCAATGTGGAATTTGAAGACACTTTGCATCGGAAGCTTCTTATCCGCACTTTTATCATAGGTAAAACCATTTTCAAAACCCAGAACAGAAACTCCCACTGTTGCTTTTTTGTTCTTAAGAATTGAATGTATTTTTTGTTCCAATAGCGATGTCTGAGCAAATGTAAATGCAGAAATCAGAAGAAAAAGAAATGCTGTTTTTTTCATAATAGCGAAATTAAAAAGCCCTCCTTTGAAGACCAAAAGAGAGCTGCAATTTAAGATAATTATTACTATTTTACTTCAAAATAATTCAGATTGACCCCATCATTTTCAAAGAATATTCTGATCTTGTTTTCCCCCTTCTGAAGGCTAATGTTTTTAACAGAAACCGTTTTCCAAGTCTCATTTCTTCCACTGGAAGCTAATAATACGGTAGCTAAAACTTTTCCGGAAGCTGTTTCAATCCTTATTTTTGAATCACTGGCTGCCGCATACCGGATGTCAAATGTATAATTTTTGTTCCCTTTTGACTGAACAGTATACTGGAGCCATTCCCCGGATTCTGTTTTCCCCACATAATACTGATTGGTGATTTGATCATTACACTTATAAATGTCTACACCGTCATTTCTCATCTGCTGTCCGGAGTTCCATTCTGATCTTTTGGCAGGGTCACTTACCCATAGATTAATGAAATCTTTATCCAGATAGGCAGAACCCATTTTACCCAGATCATATTCTGAAGCAAATATCCTTCCCGGAACCTGATGATTTTTAAAAGGTTTTGTTGAAGCATCAGTTGTCTGCCTGAACATCGCATCAATAACATCTTTTTTGACTTCTGTATTGCTCAGTTTATAGTTGTCAGCAATCTGTAGTAAAGCTTTTTTTGCATACTCTTTAGACGGTTTTTCACCACCATTTTTCCAGTAATCCAGTAGTTTTTCATATTCAGGAGTGATCTTTACATTGGTGATCCCTGCAATATTATCAATCTTTTTCATCGGCCAGAATGCATACCCGATATTATGTTTATCCAAAAGTTGGATTAGCTCAGTAAACCAAACATTGGAATTTTCACCTGTTTCACCCAGCCAGATAGGCATATTATGCTTTTCTCTGAGATCCAGTGCAAATTTCAGTGTTTGATCATCATTGTAGTTCCAGTATTTATGGAAGCTGAAAGCCATATTGTTGTCCCAGATAGCCGGCAGCCCGTTATAATTATTCCCCCAGCCGTTTCCTTCAATGAAAATTATATGCTTTTTATCAACCTCTCTGATTGCTGCTGTAATATCCTTCTGAAGTTTCCAAAGCGGGGCATTAGACATTTCATCTGTACCATTAGGGTTTTTATCTGTGAAATTAATATTAGGCTCATTAATCAGGTCGTAGCCGCCAATCCATGGGCTGTCTTTATATCGTTCAGCCAGTTTTTTCCAGAATGCTATGGTTTTTCTCTGATTTTCTTCATTGGCCCAAAGTGAAGGTTTAGACTTATCATTATCAGAAATATTGACATCATTTCCCTGTCCGCCCGGAGCAGCATGAAGATCCAGGATGAGGTAGATTTTATTAGCGGCACACCATTGAAGCAGGTCATCGGTCATTTTAAAACCCTCTTCCAGCCATGTATCTTTTCCTTTTACAGGTTCTTTTTCAATCGGAAGTGTGTAAAGATTATAATGCATGGGAAGGCGTATTGAATTGAATCCGGATTTTGCCAGAAAATCAATATCCTGTTTGGTGATTCCGTTTTTCAGATAAGCTTTGTAGAATTCATTCATTCCGTCTTCACCAATTAAATCCACAATTTTTTCCTTAATCTTATACTGAGGGCCGGCAAAGTCAGCTGTTTTCAGCATATAGCCCTCCTGAAGCATCCAGCCGCCCGGGCCCAGGCCTCTCAATTGGATATTTTCACCTTTATCATTAACGATTTTCTGTCCTGAAGTCTTTAATAATTGTGATGTCCCAAATTGAGACAATAAAAGTACGGATATTACAATAGCTCTTTTCATAATGGTTTCAATGGTTTAAAATAATAGGAAAATTAGAGGTTATAATGAATGACGACATCACAAAATGAATCTGTATTCAGATCATTTATGGGGTCATATATCCATATATGTAAAACAAAATCTTTCAATATTGTATTGAATTGTTCTTCAAATATATTGTTTTTTTGTTTTGAAAAGGATTTTTTATTGATAAATCAGTAATTTTTAACGAAAAAATATTAAAGTTTAAAGATCCTGATAAATGTAATGGCCTATTTGAAAACTAAAAATGCTACCTCATAATCATTTTTCGAATATAAGATAGCACTATATGTATGGCTGTGATAAAAACAGCATATTTTTAGCTGATCAGCTTCATGATTTGCAAAGCAATTTTCAATGCTTCAGTTCCGTCTTCAAGAGAAACCTCTACATTTTTACCACTGGTGATGGCATCTGCGAAAGAATTTAACTCATCCAAAATAGCATTGTTGGACTGAATATTTGGGTATTCAAACAAGATCTGATTCTTTTCTCCATCTGCATTTTCAATGATCATATCAAATGGAGTAGGGTTTTCAGGAGCATCTTTCATTCTGATCACTTCGGCCTTTTTCTCAAGGAAGTCTACAGAGATATAAGCATCTTTCTGGAAGAATCTGCTTTTTCTCATCGCCTTCATAGAAATTCTGGAAGTCGTAAGATTGGCAACACATCCGTTTTCAAACTCTATCCTTGCATTGGCGATATCCGGAGTCTTGCTTACCACACAAACACCGCTTGCGTGAATGTTTTTAACCTTAGATTTAGCCATGCTCAATAGAATATCCAGATCATGGATCATAAGGTCCAGTACTACAGAAACGTCTGTCCCGCGGGGATTGAATTCTGCCAGTCTGTGGATTTCAATAAACATCGGATTGCTGATATATTCCTTAGTGGCAATAAAAGCAGGATTGTATCTCTCAACGTGTCCTACCTGTGCTTTAATTCCTTTTTCCTGGCATAAACGTAAAATTTCTTCTGCCTGCTCAAGAGTCTGGGTTACCGGTTTTTCAATAAAGAAATGCAGCCCTTTTTCAATGGCTTTTAAAGCATAATCATAATGATAAACTGTGGGAGTGACAATATCAAGCATGTCAATCTGCTCAAGCAATTCATCAAAATTTTCAAAATATTTATATCCGAATTCGGCTTCTAATTTCTTTCCGTTTTCAATATCTTTATCATGGAAACCTACAAATTCATATCTATCTGATTGATTAAGAAGTTTTAAATGTATTTTCCCCAAGTGTCCGGCACCTACCAAACCTGCTTTTAACATAGCTGTATTAAATTTTTGTAAAGATAGTGAATGTACATTTATAAAATACATGACTTTTCACTTGGAAATATTTAAGTTTGAACGCATGTATTCATTAAAGAAATTACAGTAAATTCACGGTCAGAAAAATAACGATGAAAAGAATAATTTCGATATTACTTATCTTAGGATTATGTACTGCCGGATGTATAGGAGATAGTCCATATGACCCGCAGGCTAGGTGGAACTCCAGAAAATCTGATATTTGAAAAAGGAAGTAACCAGCTTTCCTGGAATATGATTAGCCAGGGCGAAGGATATTATGAAATACAGTATGGAGAGCAAGGTTTTACTTTAGGAAATGGAACCACAGTTGTAACCTATAAGAATTCCTATAGTCTTCCATTGTATAAGAATAATAAATATGACCTTTACGTAAGAAAAAACTGCGGAATAGACAATGGCCGGAGCAACTGGGCGGGACCTGTTACCGTTTTGGCCAGTAATACAACAACTTGTGTAAAACCGGGATATGCAACGTACTCAAAAACGACTTCTTCCGCATATTCTTCTATTTTTGATGCTACAGTATCCTGGGAAAATGATGGGATTTCTATGTATGAAACGGTGTTAACAACCAGTTCTGCACCACCGGCAAGTGGGGAATTAGTGATTACAGGTCAAAAAGCCATTTATATAGGATTAAGTAAAACAGTGAACTATAACTTTTTTGTAAGAAAAAGGTGTGCGGATAATACTTTCAGCGATTTTTATGGGCCCTATCCAATAAAATGGAATTGAGAAATAAGAATAAAGCGGTCATTTTTAGACTGCTTTATTTTTTGTGGATAATTCTTTCATACGATTTCTGGAATCTAATTTCTAAATTCTTATTTTTGTCAAATGCAGGATTCGTTTGTACATAAAGGAAAAAGAAAGATTTTAGTTGATTATCTTCGAAACAGAATTGGAATTTCGGACGAAAATGTACTTTCGGCAATGGGTGAAGTTCCGAGACACCTTTTTATCGAAAGTATCTTTGAAGATTTTGCTTATGAAGACAGGGCATTTCCCATTCTGGCACATCAGACCATTTCCCATCCTTCAACGGTTGCAGAACAATCTGAGCTGCTGCAGGTAAAACCAGGAGAAAAAGTACTGGAGATTGGTACCGGATGCGGATATCAGACGGCTGTTTTAATAGCAATGAAAGCTCATGTATATACGGTTGAAAGACAGAAAGACCTGTTTGACTTTTCTAAAAAGAAACTCAGAGAACTTCATCTGTTTCCAAAATTTCAGAGCTTTGGAGATGGCTTTGCCGGGCTTCCTACTTTTGCTCCATTTGATAAAATTATTGTAACCTGCGGTGCTTCTACCTTACCAACAGAACTTTTAAAACAATTGAACATCGGAGGAATAATGGTAATTCCTTTGGGACCTACGGATGAACAGGTTTTATACAGATTTACCAAAATAGGTCTTACAGAATTTGAAAAAGAAGAATTCGGGGCTTATAAATTTGTGCCGATGCTTGGAAATACCAACCAATAATAACGGAATTAGCAGAAGAACTGGTGTTTGAGACCAGTTCCATCGAATACCAATCTTATCAATAGGAACGGACTATCATCCTGAGCGGAGACGAAGAGAGTCCGTTTTTTTTATCAACATACATTCTATCGGCTTAGCCAAAATTTAAAATATTTTAACTCATTTCGGAATGAAAATTGGACTCATATGAGAACCCAATCACTAAAATCTATTATTATGGATACGAACAGATTCAAAGCGTCACATGATTTTAGTAATCTTCAGAAAAACCTGAATAATAATCCGGGATATAACGCAGAAAGTTATTCCCAGCAGGTAAAAGATTACATTCATGACATGAAAAGCAGGAATCAGGAAGCGACCAAACAGGGATTTATGACACAAGCTCAGAAATCTGCGAAAGAAGTTTGGACAGAAATTCAGGAAATTGCTTCTGAAGCCTGGGAGAAGAACAATGACCGTTCATATGAAAAGAAATAATTTTTAATATTAAAGTTCAGGAACCTTACTTTTTTCGAGTGAGGTTTTTTATTTAGAATCATTAATCCATACCAATGAAAGTCTTTATCAATAAAAAAATTCCCGAAACAGGAATTAAAATGCTGGAAGAAGCAGGACTGGAAATTACAGTTCCTGAAAAAGAAAACCTTTCTTATGAAGAATGGCTGAATTACTGTAAAAATACCGATACCATTGTAAGTATTGGCGCAGAATTTAAATATGACAAGAATTTCTTTGAAGCCTGCCCCAATGTGAAAGCCATTGCTTTATATTCTGTGGGGTTTGATCATGTAGATATCAAAGAAGCTACCAAAAGGAATATTCCGGTAGGCAATACTCCTGATGTTTTGAGCAGGGCAACTTCAGATGTTGCTTTTTTACTCATGCAGTCCGTAGCGAGAAGAGCAAGCTACAATTTCCGGAAAGTAAAAGATGGAAGCTGGGGCGCATTTGATCCCCTGCATGCTTTAGGACAGGAGCTTTATGGGAAAACCCTGGGGATTTTTGGACTTGGTCGTATCGGTTATGAAATGGCTGAGAAATCTAAGAAAGCTTTTGGAATGAATATCATTTATCACAACCGTCATCATAATGAAGAAGCGGAACAGGAATTGGGAGCAGCTTATGTTTCTTTTGAAGAGCTCATCAAAAATTCAGATGTATTGAGTGTTCACGCCAATTTTACTTCTGAACATAAAGAACTATTCAATGAGTCCATATTTGAACAGATGAAACCGGATGCTATTTTTATCAATACTGCCAGAGGTGGTTTTCACAATCAGAAAGATTTGTATCAGGCATTGGTTGATCAGAAAATCTGGGGAGCGGGTCTTGATGTTACCAACCCTGAACCTATGTCAGCAGACGATCCTATTCTTGAACTTTCAAGTGTTTGTATCTTGCCACACATTGGTTCTGCCACTATTGAAGCCCGAAACGGGATGGCAAGACTGGCTGCAGGAAATATCATCGCTTTTTCAAAAAACGAAAAAATGCCGTATTGTGCAAATCCTGACGTTTATTCTGCCCCTTCATCATAACTTGGAATTATTTTTGTTCTGATTATATAAACTTAAAATCTTAAACATCATGGCACCAGAGAAAAATATTAATCAACAGAACAAGAGGTTAGAACAGATGGATTATAACCCTAATGAAGATATATTTAAGAGAGAAAAGCATATTTCGCTTGATGGAGACGGCAATCCTATTTTAGATGAAGATTTTGATGAGGATAAAATAGATAAAGGTTTAGATATTCCAGGAGCCGATGACGATGATGAAATGGAAGAAATAGGGGAAGAAGATGAAGAGAACAACTACTGGAGTCTCAGCGATAATGAAGATGACCATGAAGAAGAAAATGATGATGTTTTAACCTAAAATTTGATGATAACAGACTAGCCTTGCTGAATTTCAGTGAGGTTTTTTATGTTGAATAACGACTTCTTTTAGTAAGACAATTCCCCTCTCTTGGAGGGGTGGATTCAAAATTCAAAGAATTTTTGAAGACGGGGTGGTTCCATAGTACAACACAATAAAATCCTCCAGCTCCTTCATCACCACACTCAGATGATTCCTCACATCAAAATCTGTAATTCTGAAAATAAGCAGTCCTAATGACTCAAGATATTCCTCCCTTATCCCATCATAAACTTCTTTCTTATCATGGCTTGAACCATCAATCTCAATGATAAGACCCAATTTACATAGAAATCAACAATATAATTTCCAATAATTCTTTGTCTGTCAAAATCAATTGTATGAAAATTTTTAGCACGGACTTTTCTCCAAAAGATCACTTCACCCAAGATCCGGGCTTTACGTTTTTCTTTTAATAATATTTTTAAATAGGGGTTGTAGGGCAGGTTCTCAACGAAATTCCTGCGGATCGGAATTCCGTTGATGATGGTGAGGATTTCTTTCATTGTTGTGTTTTAAACCACCCCGTCTTTCAAAGCTCGCACTTTGAAATCCACCCCTCCGGAGGAGGGGAATCGAAGTTCGTTTATTCAAATATAGTATTTAATAGGAGATTGTGATTAATATCCGGATTCGATAATTTTGTATAAACCATAAGCTGAAGCCATTTTCATCCTTTCACTTGCCTATATTTTCTAATTTGAATATCTTTAAAACTTCAAACATTGTTTCAACATAGACCTTTAAATAGCAATATGACATTTCAAGAACAGATACAGCAGGGGATTCCTAATCAGCTGCCACAACCAAAACCATACGAGACCAATATCAACCATGCTCCAAAGCGTAAAGAAATCCTGGGGGAGGAAGAGAAAAAACTGGCATTGAAGAATGCACTACGTTATTTTGATCCTCAGTTTCATGCAGAACTGATTCCTGAATTTAAGCAGGAACTGGAAGATTACGGAAGAATTTATATGTACCGCTTCCGTCCGGATTATGAAATGAAGGCGAGGCCTATCACAGATTATCCGGGACAATCTGAGCAGGCAAAAGCGATCATGCTGATGATTCAGAATAACCTGGATTATGCAGTAGCACAGCATCCTCATGAATTGATCACTTATGGTGGAAACGGAGCTGTATTCTCCAACTGGGCTCAGTATCTGCTAACCATGAAATATCTTTCGGAAATGAGCAACGAGCAGACATTGGTGATGTATTCAGGACACCCAATGGGGCTGTTCCCGTCTCATAAAGATGCACCAAGAGTGGTTGTAACCAATGGAATGATGATCCCGAACTATTCAAAACCGGATGATTGGGAGAAGTTCAATGCATTGGGTGTTACTCAATACGGACAGATGACGGCAGGAAGTTATATGTATATTGGCCCGCAGGGAATTGTTCACGGGACAACCATTACAGCGTTGAATGCTTTCAGAAAAATAAAAAAAGACCCTAAAGGAGGGCTTTTCGTGACTTCAGGATTAGGAGGAATGAGTGGTGCCCAGCCAAAAGCAGGTAATATTGCTGGCTGCATTACTGTATGTGCAGAAGTAAACCCGAAAATCACCAAAATCCGTCATGATCAGAAATGGGTGAATGAGATTTATGAAGATCTTGATTCATTGGTGAAAAGAGTAAGGGAAGCACAGGCTGACAAAGAAACGGTTTCATTGGCTTATCTTGGAAATATTGTTGATGTTTGGGAGAAATTTGATCAGGAAGATTTAAGAATTGACATCGGCTCAGATCAGACTTCACTTCACAATCCATGGGCTGGTGGTTACTATCCGGTAGGCCAAACATTCGAAGAATCTAATATTATGATGGCTGAAAACCCTGAGTTATTCAAAGAAAAAGTTCAGGAAACATTAAGAAGACATGCGGCAGCCATCAACAAACATACAGCAAAAGGAACCTACTTTTTCGATTATGGAAATGCCTTTTTATTGGAAGCTTCCAGAGCCGGAGCTGATGTAATGGCAGAAAATCCGACATTGGGAAGAGAATTCAAATATCCGAGTTATGTACAGGATATCATGGGACCTATGTGCTTTGATTATGGTTTCGGACCGTTCCGTTGGGTATGTTCCAGTGGAAATCCGGAAGATCTTCAGAAAACGGATAATATTGCATGTGCAGTATTGGAAGAAATGGTGAAAAACTCTCCTGAAGAGATCCAGCAGCAGATGAAAGACAATATCCAATGGATCAAGGGAGCACAGGAAAATAAACTGGTTGTAGGTTCACAGGCAAGAATCCTTTATGCAGATGCAGAAGGAAGAATGAAAATTGCAGAAGCTTTCAATAAAGCTATTAGAAACGGAGAAATCGGGCCTGTGGTATTAGGAAGAGACCATCATGATGTTTCAGGAACAGATTCTCCTTACAGAGAGACCTCCAATATCTATGACGGATCGAGATTCACAGCAGATATGGCTATTCACAATGTCATTGGTGACAGTTTCCGTGGGGCAACCTGGGTTTCCATTCACAATGGTGGTGGAGTAGGCTGGGGTGAAGTGATCAACGGTGGTTTCGGGATGCTGTTGGACGGAAGCGATGATGCCGACAGAAGATTGAAGTCTATGCTTTTCTGGGACGTAAACAACGGAATCTCAAGAAGAAGCTGGGCAAGAAATGAAGGCGCTGTTTTCGCCATTAAAAGAGCGATGGAAGCAGAACCTAATCTGAAGGTAACTCTTCCAAACCTTGTAGATGAAAATTTACTGTAAAACATTTTAGATATAAAGAAAACCTGCTGTAAAGCAGGTTTTTTGTTTCTTGTTGTAATAAGAGTTTAGATTTCTTTGGAATGACAAAAGGAGCGCTTAGATTATCCACACAGTCTGTCATTCCGTAGGAATCTCTGCTTTCTCAAGTAGTTTTAGATTCCACGCTTCACTTCGTTTCGCTCTGAATGACAAACATGGTGTATATTTTAATGTGTTTTTAAAGGATCAATCTTACTCGCACAATTATCGGAAAACTTTTTAGCGTCCTCTTTGTCATTCCGCAGGAATCTCAAAAAAAGCTTTGCGATTTTCCAACAAAATTAAAATATTAGAAAATTTCACAACTCTTTCCAACTTTTTCTGTCATTAGTACATCTTTAGAAGAAAAGAGATCCTATGAAAATTACGATACCCAAACCCTGTCATGAAAACTGGAATACGATGACCCCTGATGAAAAAGGAAGATTCTGTGCTGTTTGTTCCAAAACAGTACGAGACTTCAGGAAAGCTCCGGATGATGATATTATAGATTTTTTTTCCGGGACTTCGGAAGAGATCTGCGGGAATTTTAATCCGTCACAGCTCAACAGAGATCTGAGTTATTCTTACATCAATTCTCTTTTTGTGAAATTTGCGGTAGGTGCCATGCTGACAACGGGAGGAATTGTAAGTGTGAATGCACAGCAAAATAAAACCTGTGATACCCTAAAGACCGAAGAAGTACAGGAAATTGTTTTCAGTACTCAGAGAGACAGAAAATTGCTTGGCTCAGTTTCAGTAATACCGGCTAATGCTTTATTAGACAGCAAAGAAAAGGAAAGAAAAGAACTCATTACAAAATTGCCGGGATTATCTGTTGAGCAGCCTCCTAAAGATAATAACAGTATACGTATTGGTGGGGCTCCTTCAAGCGGAGTAATCTATCAGCCTATGTATATTGTAGATGGAAAAATAAGCGATTATGAAAAAGTAAAAACACTGGATCCTAATCTTATAAAGACTATGAATATTCTGAAGGGAGCTTCTGCATCTACAAAGTACGGTGAAAAAGCCAAAGGCGGAATAGTAGTGATTACCACTAAGAAGAAAAGAAAGAAATAAGAACTCCGGCGATCGAAGATCGCCGGAGTCTGTGTTATATCCAAATAAATATGTATTATTTCACCGCTGCAATTGCCGCTTCATAATTCGGTTCATGAGAAATATCTGCAACCTGCTCTTCATAGATGATCTTTCCTGAAGGATCTATCACCACAACCGCTCTGCTCAGAAGGCCTTTCATTGCAGAATCTACCAGCTCCACACCATAGTTCCACCCAAAGTCTGAACGGAAATCTGAAAGCATCACTACATTTTTAATTCCTTCGGCACCGCAGAATCTTTTCTGTGCAAACGGAAGATCTTTGGAAATACAAAGGACTACTGTATTGGGAAGGTTTCCTGCCTCCTCGTTGAAATGATGTACAGAAGCTGAACAAACACCTGTATCTACACTAGGAAAGATATTTAAGATCACATTCTTCCCTTTGTAAGATTCCAGAGTCTGATCATTCATATTCACATCTGTAAGGGTAAATTTAGGGGCTGGCTTATTCAGCGCCGGTAATTTTGCATAAGTATGTACTTCCTTTCCTCCCATTAAAACCGTATTGGTTGCTTTAGATTTTTGTGCAAAGCCTATTGCAGAAAAGAATAATAGGGTACTGAAAACTAATTTTGAAAACATGAAATTTTATTTTTCAGCTAAATTATTCTTTTTTCAGGAGCTGAGATTAATTTTAATTCAAATAGATCAAATCTATTGTCAGATTGTTTTTTTCAAAACATTTTACTTCTACCTTTATATTATTAAACGAGGCTGTCTCAAGAGTCAAATAGTTTGGCTTTTGTCATTCTAACGAAGGAAGAATCTTATTGATGCTTGGAATGTAGATTCTTCACTACATTTCATTTCTTTCAGAATGACACGTTTGAGATAGTCTCAATCTTATCACATAAAAAATAGAAAGATTTATGAGTTCAGAAAATACAGCATCATTCCATCACATTTTTAAGAGTGAAAATGAAATTCCGGAAGAGTATAAAGTTCCGGTCATTCACCAGAGAACTTATTTGTTGAATGGTGAACTGGTAGAATGGAACGGAGATGTCACCGAAATCTATTCTCCGGTGTGCATTCCTACAGAAAACGGATTAGAAAGAAAGCTTTTGGGTAGTATCCCGAATATTGGCCCTAAGGAAGCTATGGATGTTCTTGAAGCCTGTGTAAAAGCCTATGATAACGGTCTTGGTGAGTGGCCTACAATGTCTGTGGAAGGACGTATCAAATGCATGCAGAAATTCGTATATCTAATGATCCAGCAAAGAGATCTGATCATTAAATTACTGATGTGGGAAATTGGGAAAACACTTGCTGATTCTACCAAAGAATTTGACCGTACCGTAGATTATATCAATCAGACCATTGATGCCCTGAAGGATCTGGACAGAGAATCCTCCCGCTTCCAACAGGCAGAAGGCACCATTGCGCAGATCAGAAGAGCTCCGCTTGGAGTGGTTTTAAGTATGGGACCATTCAATTATCCTCTGAATGAAATTTTTACCACATTGATTCCTGCTTTGATCATGGGAAATACCATTCTGTTTAAACTTCCAAAGCACGGTGTATTGGCTCATTATCCTTTATTAAACGCTTTTAAAGAAGCATTCCCGAAAGGAACTGTAAACACATTATATGGAAAAGGATCAGAAATCATCACGCCAATTATGGAAAGTGGAAAAGTGAATGTTCTGGCCTTCATTGGTTCAAGTAAAGTAGCTAATGGCTTAAAAAAGCTGCATCCGAAAGTGAATCGTTTAAGAGCTATTCTGAGTCTGGATGCGAAAAATGCAGCCATTGTTACCAAAAATGCGAATTTAGATGTAGCTGTGAGCGAATGTATTTTAGGGGCGCTTTCCTTCAACGGACAGCGATGCACAGCACTGAAGCTGATATTTGTTCAGAAAGAGATTGCTTTGGAATTTACAGAAAAACTAAGTGCTGCGGTTTCTGCTCTGAAACCGGGATTGCCATGGGAAAAAGACGTAAAAGTAACTCCACTTCCGGAAGTCAACAAACCTCCTTACCTGAAAGAATGTATTGATGATGCTTTACAGAAAGGAGCAGCTGTTTTAAATAAAGATGGAGGCTATACGGATGAATCTTTTGTTTTTCCGGCGGTAGTTTATCCGGTAAACAGTGAGATGAAACTGTATCATGAGGAACAGTTTGGTCCGGTGATTCCTGTTGTTCCATTTGAAGACATAGAAGAGCCTATAGAATATCAGGTGAATGCTTCACACGGGATGCAGGTAAGTATTTTCAGTGAAGATCCTCAGGAAGTAGCAAGATTGATCGATCCGTTTGTGAATCTGGTAAGCCGCGTTAATATCAACTGCCAGGCACAAAGAGGTCCGGATGTTTTCCCTTTTACCGGAAGAAAAGACAGTGCGGAAGGGACACTTTCTGTTTTTGATGCACTCCGTTCATTCTCAATCCGGTCTCTGGTAGCGGCAAAACTTACAGACTCCAATAAAGAATTACTCAACACGATTGTCAGAGAACATGATTCCAATTTTTTAAGCACAGATTATATTTTCTGATCATTTTATATTTAACATAAATAAAAATCCTCAATAAATTTTTTTATTTATTGAGGATTTTTTTAACTTAATGCCAGAAATTAGAGCTTTGTGTTATAATAAGATGATGTTTTTTAGAAATATTATCTAAGGATCAGTGTGTAAATCATGTCTTCACCGGAAAAAGAATTTTTAGAGAAAATTGAAAAGCACAAAGGTGTTGTTTTCAAGATCTCTAAAATGTATATGGATAATAAGGACGATCAGAATGATCTCTATCAGGAGATCATCTACCAGGCCTGGAAATCATACGGTGATTTTCAAAAGAGGAGTGATTTCTCCACATGGCTGTACAGAACTGCGCTCAACACAGCAATTGTTTTCCTGCGAAGTGAAAAAAAACGTAGTTTTATACAGAATCAGAATGTAGATGGGCTGAGTGCCCGGCAGGAACCTTATAATGATACAGATGATGTGAATATGAAGCGGATGTATGAAGCCATTCATCAGCTGAGCCCTATTGATAAAGCGCTTATATTTTTCTTTTTGGAGGGTTTTTCGGGAAAAGAAATTGCCGTTCAGTTAGGAATTACCGAAGTCAATACAAGGGTAAAGCTGAAAAGGGCAAAAGAGAAGCTGAAAGAGATCATTACCAAACAAAGTACAGGTTCTCATTAAAAGATAAAACGATGGAGTTAGAAAACTTTAAAGAACTTTGGAACAAAGATACAGGACAGGAGTCTCCTGAAATTTCTCTTGAAAAACAGAAGGAAATACATTCCCCGTTACAGATGCTGAAAGTAAATATGGAAACAGAGTTCTGGCTGATGATTGTAACGCTGCCTTTACTTTTAACCAATTTCCCGTTTGCTTCTGCCGATTCTAATATTAAAATCATATCCGCATTTGTCACAGTCCTGACCATTGTTATTATCGTCTATTTTTATTCCCGTTTTCTGAAATTGTATAAGCTGCTTCAAAAGAATAGTATCAATACAAATTATGATTTGTTCAATCTTAAAACCCAGCTTCTCATATCGAAAGAAATTTATATAGCCTATTATGTGTCCTATATTCCTCTTGGGTTTCTTCTCTCCCTGATCAGAATTAATTTCCATTTTGAGATGGAATATAATCTGGCTATTTTCGGGATCAGCCTTCTGATCACTCTGCTCCTGATTGCTTTTATCATAAAATACTGGATCTATTATATGTACGGAAGGTATATTGATGATGTAGTACGCCTGGTAGATGAACTGAATGAGATTGAGGTAAGTCCGAGACCTGAAAAGAAAAAAACATGGTTTGAGCGTTCACAGAAATTTTTTATGAATAAAATGGGTATCAAAGGAAATATTCTGAATACCGTTATATGGTTTGTTTCAATGTATATTTTTATCATTTTATTTTTGACAGCAGTACTTTTAATAATTATCGTGGTTGGTGCCAAATTTCATTTTCTTGATATAGGAGCACTGCAGAAAGCTTTAGACCAGTTGAATTAGAAATTGCTCTATTTTCTTTTATTTCCTATCTTTAAAGACGTTGAGGTAAAAAATGTAATATGGATGAGATCAAAAATCAAGTATATCCCATAGAGGAATTTCTTGAGCTTGTAAAGAATAAACAGGATCGGAAGACATCCTTTGATCCTGATTATAATTATGCGGTATACTCTTCAAAAGATGAATTTGAACCGGAAATGAAAATTTTTATCGGTGATCCTTTGGATATTGGTGAAAATGATAACGAAATCTTACCCGATTTTGTTTTTCAAAATAAACTGAGCTATATGTGTTCTGATGAGAATATTCAGGATGTAGTGGATCTTGCTTTTCGGCAGTATGCTGGTGTCACTTCATCTCAGCTTATTGATGCCCTGAACCATTATCTTGAAAAAGACGACTTCTTAGATTTTAAATAAAGACTGAACGATGGACCTTATATTTCCCATATCAGGTTCTTTTTTTATACACATTTTTACTGCTTTTTACTAGCTGTTTAGGTCAGTAAGGAAGATACCTTTAAGGATGATTAAAATTCAACAAGAATTATTTCAGGTACTATTCAAAAAAATAATAAACTTATAAGGACGCACAATGAGAGCCTGGCAGTATCTTTCTGTCCGGTTTTTTTATTTCTTTTGTAAAAATACTGTAACAATTTTTTTAAATGAAAACTAACTCTATAGAGTAACAAATCATGACCTCATTAGAACAAGAGTTTATAAGTCAAATTGAACAGCATAAAGGAATCCTATTTAAGATTTCTAAAATGTACATGACTGAAAAGGATGATCGGGATGATCTTTTTCAGGAGATTACCTATCAGCTCTGGAAAGCATTTCCTGGTTTCAGAGGTGAAAGCGAATTTTCAACATGGCTGTACAGGATCGCTTTGAATACAGCTATTATCTTCCTTAAATCAGAAAAAAGAAGAAGCTTTATTGCCCATGAAGATTTTTCCAATCATATCATTGTACAGGAAGATTATGATTACCGGAAAGAAGAGCGCCTGGCTGAAATGTATAAGGCTATTCATCAACTCAATCCTATTGATAAAGCCTTTATATTCTATTATCTGGAAGATTTTTCAGGAAAACAGATTGCGGAGCAGATGGGAATTTCTGAAGGAAATGTAAGAGTGAAAATGAACCGCTCAAAAAACAAACTTAAAGATATCTTAAGCCAAATAAAAACCAACAAACATTAAAATCAGTAATCCAATGAATATCGATGAATTGAAAAATACCTGGAATGAAGATATTATGGAGGAAACTCCTGAAATAAGTATAGAACAAAGAAATAAACTGAATCTTCCCCTTGAAAAAATACGTAAAAATATGCGTGTGGAATTCTGGTGGGTAATAGGGATTTTTGTTTTTGCTTTTCTGGTTTGCTCAGTCTGCAGGCCTTTTAAATTGCAATTATATATAACGGTTTTAATTGCTTCCATGCTTATTGTTACCGTTTTCTTTTTCAGTAAGTTCTTTAAACTGTATAACGAAATCAGTAATCCTGCACCTAAGACCTACGATTCTCTGAAAGATCTGGTGATGCAGCTGAATCTGAATAAACAATATTATCTTTCATACTACATCAGTTTTGCACCGTTTCTGGTATGTGAGATTCTTATTGTTCTGGAATTTATCCCGTGGCCAAAACCTTTGAGTGAACTGAAAATTGCAGTGATCTTAATAGGTTCTGTGATTGGAGGATTGTTTTTACTCTACCTGGCCGGGAAATTCTGGTTTCACCGGTATTACGGAAGATATATGCAGCATATTGAAAATCTTTTGGAAGAGTTGAAAAGATAGAAAAGAGTTCGGCGGGCTGAAAGCCCGCCGAACCTTTATAAATTATTGTCCCTTATTGTCTTTTTCCTTAGCAATTTCATTTTTTATCCAATCCAGTTGTGGATCTTTTTTGTCAATAATATCCTGCATGCTTTCAGTTACTACTACATCGGGAACAACACCTTTCCGAGAGTCTGAGAATTTGATATTAGGCTGCACCAGAAGTAATCCGATTGGAAACCTGATTTTAGAATTAGGAAGTTTCTGATAAGAATAGAAACCTGCAACAGTTCCATCGTTAGCGCCACCGGTTTCTTCACCTACAAGAGTTGCCCTTTTATCATTCTTAAGCTTGGCAGTAATAATAGAAGATGCTGAGAAGCTTCCTCCGTTGATCAATACAAAAACTTTTCCGTGGAAAGCCTGTTTATTAGGTTTTGTGGGTTTATCAGCTTTCATTTTATAGAAAACTTTTCCGTCTTTTTTATACGTACTGAAAGCCTGCGCGAAGAAATAACTTGGATAAGCAATACTTTTAAGAGCATATTCTAAAGGATTGCTTTTTCTGAAATAATTTGTACGCAGTGGAGTATCCCTTGACGTTACCTGGGAAGGTTTGATCAGGGTAAAAGGTGAATCCGCTAAATAGGAGTACAGGTTATTGATCTCATAGAGAGAACCTCCATAGTTATTTCGGACATCTATGATGAGGTAGGGAGCTTTGGCCTCATTGATCTTGGCAAAGGTTTTTTTATAAAATTCATCAGAATAATCTCGGGAGAAACTCTGTACCTTTATATAAGCGATAGTGCTGTCTTTATCCAGGAATTTAAAACTTCTGTTATAAGAATTACTTGAAACTACATAATCGTTCAGTTTCTTTTCAAGCGTCTTTTTCTTCATTTCCTTATCCTTTTCAAGATCGGAATCAGATTTTATTTCCCTGCTTAAAGTATACGTTCGTTTTTCTCCCTGATAAAGTGTTTCAAGAGTTGCTTTACTCCCCAAACCGTTCTCTGCAGTATAAAAATTAAAGAAAAGGTCTTTTAAAAAATAGGGGTGGAAAGTTGTATTATCACCATCACTGCTGATCAGACTTCTGTACTTCTTTATATAATCTGATACAGGAACATTATTAATTGATAAAATTTCAGTTCCGGGTTGTATATGCTCAATAGAATCTCTGTTTTGAATAATATACATCTGATCGCCTGATATATAATATTCGAGACGGCTGAACATTCCCTTCTGATGTTCCAGTCTTTTAAACTCTCTTTTGTTAAACTTTTTTCTGGGAATTCTCAATGAAAGATGCCCTTCCCGGATTCCCGCAATGACAGGCTGAAGTTTAAAATAAAACTGAAGAGGAGTAAGAGATTCGGTGAGAGTCTGTTTAAGACTATCAAATTTATGATCCAATTCCTTCTTGGGAATATACCAGTATAATTGAGGATGCATTTGCTGTAATTTTGAATAAGCAAAGTCCACATCCTCTTTGAGTTGCTCCGGTGGAATACATGAGGCCCGCTGTTCGTTGTGTTTTTTTATAGAGGCACAAGACGAAAGTATTGCGAGAAGAAATATTACCGAATAATTTTTCAATAGATCTGAGTTTTTTAGGATGCTAAAATAGAAAGTTTAAATTTAATCATGACTTAAATGAATAATAAATTTTCCAAAATACATGATAAATTTAGTTAAAACAATATACTAAAACTGAATAAATTTTCATTTAAAGGCAAAAGTCAATACATTTGATATTTATTTTCTACAGATGATTTATTGGATTATTACGACAGTGGCTGTTCTGACAGTTACCTTTTTTATAGTGATCAATATGAAGGCGTTTGGCGGGGTGCCAAAAGGAAAGCGGCTGAAGCGTATAAAACATTCAAAACTCTATAAAAAAAGACAGTTTCAGAATATCAGCCATACCCCATCTATTACAGAAGGCTACAAAATGTCAAAAGTGACTTACGATTTCCTTTTGGGAAAAAAAGATCCGCTCTTGAAGCCTTTGAAAGAAATTCCATCCCTTCATACCGATTTAAAAAACAGAGACAAAAATCAGGATGTATTTATCTGGTTGGGGCATTCATCTTATTATCTACAGACCGATGGTATTTCCTTCCTGATTGATCCTGTGTTGAGTTTATATGGTTCACCTTTTAAATATTTTAACAAAGCATTCAAAGGATCAGACATCTTTAAACCTGAAGATATTCCCAATATTGATTATCTGGTAATATCCCACGATCATTTTGACCATCTGGATTACCCGACTGTAAAATCGATCAAAGACAGAACGGAAATGGCTATTTTGCCTTTGGGAGTGGGAGCACATTTAGAAAGATGGGGTTATGCTGAAAATTCGCTTATTGAAGAAGAATGGGGAACTGAAGTGAGGTTGAAGAATAATATAAAGATTGCCTTTACCCCCGCCAGACATTTTTCAGGCAGAAGAATCAGACAGAATGATACGCTATGGAGTTCCTATGTTTTGATAACACCAACAAAGAAAATTTTCTTAGGTGGAGACAGTGGATATGATAGCCATTTTAAAACTATCGGCGAACAATACGGGCCTTTTGATTATGCTATTCTTGAGAACGGACAGTATGGAGAAGCATGGAGGTATATTCATACGCTGCCGGAAGATGTTATTCAGGCTGGTATTGATCTTAAAGCCGAGCGTATCATCCCTGTTCATGCAGCAAAATTTGCACTCGCACTTCACCCATGGAATGAACCTTTACAAAAGATAACTGCTCTTGGAAAAGAAAAAGGATTGAATATCCTCACTCCGATGATTGGAGAGGTAGTAGATCTGAATCAGCATGAACAGCAATTTACAGCCTGGTGGGAAGATTGATCAGGCATGCCAGATATCTTTATATCTTACAGGGTGGTTTTCAAACTGTTGTCGCACAAAATCACATTCCGGGTCTACAAGCAAATCTTTTTCCTCTGCGTAGCGTACCAGCTCATCCAGTAACAGTTTGGCGTATCCTTTACCCTCACGCTCTTCATCAAGTTTCGTATAATACACAATAAGCAGTCTTCCATCAACTTCTATGGACATATAACCTGCCTTTTTTCCATCAATAAGTAGCTGCAATTCATCCTGATATGGTGATACCTGAAACTTTATATTTTCCATGATAATGTAAGATTTGGTTGATAAAAAATAATTTGGAGAACTTCCCAAAAAACATTCTCTCCACTAAAATTACGAAATTAAATAATATGAAATAATAGTTTTCAGAAATCTTAACGAAATTTATAACATAATGATTAAAAGATAAAAGATAAAAGATAAAAGATAAAAGATAAAAGATAAAAGATAAAAGATAAAAGATAAAAGATAAAAGATAAAAGATAAAAGATAAAAGATAAAAGATAAAAGATAAAAGATAAAAGATCTTGTCGTTAAAATTCAATAGAGGTGGGTTTTAACCCATCCTACAATAAATGATCCATTCATTGGCTTTAGCCCAAACTTACAATATTTATACTTTAAAATTCAAAATTTAATTCTAATGTGCTGATTTTTATTTGCTTACTAAAATACTTTGTTTAATAAAATTAATTGTATTCTGATTGTCATTTCAGGATGATTAATAGGTAATAATTTCATTAAAATGTATAAAATATTTCAAAGATAATCAGTTGTTTGTGATTTTTATTAACAAATATTAGTATTTGTAATTAATATTTGGCACTTTAATTGACTATACCATCATGTTTAATTTAAAAGGGGAATGAAATGAAAAAGTTACTTATAACAGTATTTTTGGTTGGAACATTTAGCTTGAGTTATGCCCAGTCAGATTATTATAACGATTACAGAAGGAGTATTTCGGATGTTAACTGGCAAAGAGTTGTTGCCGATCTGTTGCTGTCTACAACACAGGCAAACCAGATTTATGTACTCAATGACCGATATCGTGATTACAACACGTGGAACAGAGTGTATGTGGTAGAACCGGGAAGATGGAGAAACGACCGTTATTCGGAGCTGGAAAGAATTCTGGGTAGAGAAAAATATATCCTTTTTAAAAAGAAATATTATAGAGGTCAAAATCCTGTGATTGTTTATGGCAGAAATAAAAACGATTATAAAAAATATCGTAAACAACAGGAGAAATATTATAAAAATCAAGAAAAATACTATAAAAAACAGTCTAAACATCATGGCCGTGGTCATGGTCATGACGACGACGATTGGGATTAAAATTATTATCAACTATATATTCACTTTCAAATGGCTGGCATCTTTGTCAGTCATTTTTATTTTTTCAAACAGAATTGTTTTTATTGATTAATTTGTTTGAATTTTATAATTTTGATTCATGGAATCACACGAATCAATCAAAGGTTTTTATGAAAGAAATGCTCCCAATCTGGCATCACAGTGCATTGGAGTCAGCAGAATGGGGCACTTCAATGTATTTTCACGGGAATACTGTTCTCCGTTGACTCCCTACAGCAGGAGAGATTATTATAAGATTTCACTGATCATAGGAAAAGGAAAACTCCATTATGCAGATAAATGGATTAAAGTAGACCGGCCTGCTTTATTGTTTTCAAATCCTATTATTCCTTATTCCTGGGAAGCAGATGATGAAGATCAGAAAGGCTGGTTTTGTCTGTTTACCGATCAGTTTTTGCATAACGGAAGCCGTATGGGAAACCTGCAGGATTCTCCGCTTTTCAAGATTGGAGGAACTCCGGTTTTCTTTGTGGATGAAGAACAGCAGAGGATACTTTCTGATATTTATACGAAAATGATGACGGAGATTCAGTCGGATTATATTCACAAATATGATATGCTGAGAGCTTACCTTCATCTGATGATTCATGAAACCATGAGAATGCAGCCGGCAGAAAGTTTTGAACCCTATCAGAATGCCTCACAGCGGGTTGCTTCCTTATTTATGGAACTTCTGGAGAGACAATTTCCGATCGACAGTCCTGAAGCCTTTTTAAAATTAAAAACCCCCAACGATTATGCTCAGAGTCTTTCTATACATGTGAATTCCTTAAACCGTTCTGTAAAAGAAATCACAGGGAAAACAACCAGTCAGCAGATTACCGGAAGGATTATTCAGGAAGCCAATGCTTTACTGAAACATACAGACTGGAATGTAGCTGAAATCGCCTACGGATTGGGTTTTGAAGAACCCGCTTATTTTACCAATTACTTTAAAAAACAAACCGGAATTACTCCTAATGCCCTAAGAATGGACATTGTTTGAATTTTATAATTCTTAGTTTGAATTCTATATCGGGATTTGCCTTTTCATGTTCTAATTTTGTCTTATAAAATTAAATCATACCTATCATGAAATTTAAAAAATTAGGAAACACAGACGAACAGTTATCAGCAATTGGTTTAGGATGTATGGGAATGAGCTTTGCTTATGGTCCTACGGATGAACAGGAAAGTATCAATACCTTACACAAAGCTTTGGATTTGGGTGTAAACTTTTGGGATACAGCAGATATGTATGCCAATGGGGAAAACGAAAAACTGATCTCTAAGGTATTGGTTCCGAATAGAGATAAGATCTTTATTGCAACCAAATTCGGATTCAGGTTTAAAGACGGTAAAGCCAGCCACAGCGGAGCTCCGGGAACTTATTTTGACGGTTCTCCGGAATGGATCAGAAAAGCAGTAGATCTAAGTCTTCAAAGATTAAAAATAGACACTATTGATTTGTATTACGCTCACAGAGTGGATCCTAATGTTCCGGTAGAGGAAACAGTAGGGGCAATGGCAGAGCTGGTAAAAGCAGGAAAAGTGAAATACATCGGATTATCTGAAGCTTCAGCAGAATCTATCAGAAAAGCAAATAAAATTCACCCGATTGCAGCATTACAGTCAGAATATTCCATCCTTACAAAAGATGTTGAAAAAGAAATTTTACCAACCATCAGAGAACTGGGAATTTCTTTAGTGCCTTATTCGCCTTTGGCAAGAGGTCTTTTTACCAATATTTATGACGTACAGAACCTGGGTGATGATGACTTTAGAAAATCTTTACCACGCTATCAGCAGGAGTATCTTGAAAATAATACCAAACTGGCCAATGAGATTAATGATTTTGCCGCTTCCAAAGGGGTAAAAGGAACCCAGCTCGCCCTGGCCTGGGTATTGAATCAGGGAGACGACATCATCCCGATTCCGGGTACCAAACGAATTAAATACCTGGAAGAAAATATTGCAGCCGTCAATATAGACCTTTCCCAATCAGATCTGGATACTATTGAAGCCATTCTGAAAAAATACCCGAATGTAGGGGAAAGATACACTGAAGGTTCAATGAAACTGGTGAACAACTAAAAACTATTATAAAAACTGAGTTCCTGCTTCTGATGGGAGCTCAGTTTTTTTGTTATTATTCTCAATGAGAATGTATAAATAATGAAAAAAAACTAAGTTATGAACAGAAGAGAACTATTAAAGAATGGATTGTTGGCGGGAACATTAAGCATGATTCCTTTTTCCAGTGTACTGGCAGAAACTCCGAAAATCCCTGAAAAAACAGGTGATGATCTTTCCGGCTTTAAAAAACTGAAGCTTGGAGAACTGGAACTTTTTGTTCTTACAGACGGATATATTCATGAAGAAAATCTCAATGCATTTGCTCCCAGAGGAACTGTTGCTGAGCTGAAATCAATCCTTAAAAATAATTTCAGACCGGACAATTATATTGATATGGCAATGAATATTCTATTGGTTAAAACAAAGAATAAACTTATCCTCTTAGATACCGGAATGGGTATTTTTGCTGATGAAAGAACCGGATTCTTATTAAAAAGTCTCCAAAAAGCCGGCTTTTCACCAAAAGATATTACCGATGTTTTTATCTCTCATGCCCACCCTGATCATATTGGTGGCGTAGTTGACAAAAAGCAGAACCTCGTTTTTCCAAACGCCAATATTTTTATTTCAAAAATTGAACATGATTTTTGGATGAAAGCCACTATCAAAGATTTTAATAATAGTGCTTTGAAAGAGCAGCCTGAATTACTTAATCAGATTATTCCTGCTGTTCAAAATATTCTGAAAACGATTCAGCCGAAACTGAAGTTTTATGACCTTAATAATCCGCTTTATGACTATTTCAGTTTTCAGCTCGCTCCCGGTCATACTCCGGGTTTAACAGTGACAACCATTTCTTCAGGGAATGAAAAGCTGATCTACATTGCAGATTTGATTCATTCCGATGTAATCCTTTTTCCACATCCTGAGTGGGGCTACTTTGGAGATACTGATCTGGATATTGCTAGCGCTTCAAGAAAAAAGCTTCTTCAACAGCTGGCAGATACCAAAGTAAGAGCGTTTGCTTATCATTTGCCATGGCCGGGTCTGGGCTTTACAAAAACAAAATCCGGTGCATTTGAATGGTTTCCGGAAAGTTTTATGAATTAGGTTGCAGGTAATAGATAATAGGTTGCGGGGATAGGGATTAGGGATGCGTTGACCAAGATTAATAAATATGTGTTCAATATTCCCATCCTCTGGAGGGGTGGCGAAAATTCAAAGAATTTTTGACGGGGTGGTTAAATATAAAAGGTAATTCAATCAATAACAGCGGACTTTAGTCCGCTTTTTCAATAAATATTTATGCATTTGGCTTTAGCCAAAACATATTAATCATCGACTTGATATAACAGATCCTCCCGGCAACGAGAGGATCTGTTTCAACATAAGAAAAAATTAAAGTTTTATTGTAATTACGCCTCTCCAAATACCAGCTCTGGAGAATACATCTTTCTGAACATCAGGTAAGTCATCGTAAGGACAGAGAAAGCGACTATTGCGTCTATTGTAGCTGGAAAACCAAGTACCGCAATTTTTGAGAAGAAAGCAAAAATAATATCAAAAAACATTCCTGCAAATACCCATTCTTTCAACCTCAGTAATCTGTTGGGAAGGAGAAGAACAAGAACCCCCGAAATTTTGAAAACCCCCAGTATATAAATAAAATGAGATGGATAGCCAAGCTGTTGGGTGATATCCCAAACGACAGGATTTTTTGTAAGTTCAAAGAAACCGCTGGCTCCGAACCATAATGACATAAAAATAGCGCCCGCCCAATAGATGATTTTTGTTGTTTTTGTTTTCATTGTAGTATTATTTTTAGTTGTTATTATTACTGTGTTGTGTAAAAGTTATTTGAAAGCTGTTTTTGCAGACCCTGATATCTCTCCTGTTTTTTGGTTTTGAATAAAAGCTATGACTTCCCAGTTTTCAGCAGAAAAACCATTAGGAAGCTGAAATGTTGTTGTTCCTTCCATTTGTTTATTCAATGAGATCTGATTTTGCTTGTGAACAATCTGCCAATGGTGCAGATGGTGACCCTCATTTTCACCTTTTCCTACCTGAGTAGAAGAATGTTTTTCAACCAGATTAATGAGAAGTGTATTTTTAGGATCGGTGCCCGATGTTTTATATTCTACATTGATGCCCTTTTGAGAAACGTTTGCCGTTAATGCTATATTTGTTTTTTTAGAATTAAATAGAGCTTCCCGGATTGCATTTTTAATATTGTTTTCATCAGATCCTACAAATTCTGTTTTTCCATTGACAACCAACTGAGGCGTATAAACCTGTGAATTTAAGATACGGCTGTATTGCTGTTGTCGTTGGGAGTTATCTGCAGTACTGAATCGGTCTTTCCATCCAAGACGGTTCCAGTAATCCACATGGTAGGAGAGTAGATAAACGGGCTCATCTTTATATTCCTTCCCGATTTTGCCCATTAGTTCATCTGCCGGAGGACAGCTGGAGCAGCCTTCTGACGTGAAGAGTTCCAAAACAGCAAAACCATTTTCTGTGGTTGGATGTTGTGCTGTCTTTTCTGGTTTATCCTGATAAATAAATGCTGAAGTAGCAAATAATAACGCAGTGAAAGCAATTACTGTGATTAAGTTTTTTAGTATCATGTCTTTTAATTTGATTCAAAAGTAGATACTCTGGGAAGGCAGAAGAATACAAAAAAGGTTTAACCGGACAAATTAAAAGGTGAATCAGGAAATTGTGAGGGGAAGGGTTTTAAGGCTGGAAGCTGGAAGTGGGAGGCTGGAAGTTTTTGGGGTGTGAAAAGGAATAGCGTTTTATTTTTTTTAGATATAAGCAGGAAGAAGCTTAAGAAATTGATACAACCAAATAAAGAATAAAAAAGAAAACCCTGATCATATCAATCAGGGTTGTAATGTATTTCAAAAGAGTTCTATTTCTTAGAATGACTGCAAGTACTTCCAGCTTCCAGCCTTTCACTTTCAGCCTTTCAACTCCTCTATCTATCTTCCAGCCAGGTAAAGAAACTATGAGTCTTTTCTTTATTAATAAGAAGTTTTTCAGGTGTTTCAACAGTAAGTTTCACCAGTATTTTACGTTGAAAATAATGTTCCATCTCTTTAATAGCTTTGAAATTAACCAAATATTGTCTGTTAACCCTGAAGAATTGTTTATCAGAGACCTGTTCCGCAATTTGTCCCAAAGGCTGACTAAGGGAAAACTGCTCTTTGCCGAAGGTTACCAGATGGGTTATTTCATTATGGATATAAAAATAGGCAATGTCTTCCGTAGGAATCGTTGTATATTTTTGATTTTTAAATACCAGAAAATTACTCTTCCCGGCAGAAGCAGGCTGGTTGATTTTTTGTATCAACAGTTCCAGGTCAGGAAGATCATTCTTCTGAAAGAATTTTTTTAATTCGTCAACCTTTCTCAGAGCTTCAGCAATATCTTCTTTAGAAAATGGTTTTAAAACATAATCAACGCCTTTACTCTTAAAAGCATCCAGCATATACTGATCAAAGGCTGTACAGAAAACCACCGGGCATGTAATGTCCACTGATTTGAAAATCTCAAATGAAAGTCCGTCCGAAAGCTGGATGTCCATAAAAATGAGATCGGGTTTCACGTCTTTCAAGCCTTCAATACTTGTTTCGATACTGTCGTAAACCCCCAGTATCTTAGAATCCGGTTTTAAATCTGAAATTAAATTCTGAAGGGATTTTGCAGCCCTGAATTCGTCTTCAATAATGATGATATTCATGAATTAATGGTAGTTTTATCTGAAAATTCTTTTCGTCTGAGTTAATCGTAATTTCCTTTTCCAGCAAATGTTTATAGCGCATTTTAATATTATCAAGTCCCACTCCCAGAGAATCTTCAGTATTCATCTTTCGCTGTATAGGATTCTCAATCACAATTTGATCATCAGCGGTATATATTTTAATGTGCAGAGGTTTACTTTGCGAAACAATATTGTGCTTGATGCAGTTCTCTACCAAAAGCTGAAGCGTAAAAGGAGGAATAAGGGTTGGGTCAGTTTCTTTTCCGAGATCGTTGGTAAACTTAATTCCTTCACCAAAACGTGCTTTTTGAAGAAAAAGATAAGCGTCTACTATTTTCATTTCTTCCTGAACACTGATCAGGTCCAGTTTTCTGCTTTCAAGTGTAAATCGGTAAAAATCAGAAAGTTTTACAATGAAATCAACCGTTTCTTCGTCATGTGTTTCTGCCATTAATTTTAATGTATTCAAACTGTTGAAAAGAAAATGCGGGTTGATCTGTTGTTTTAATAATTCATACTGAGCTCCTAAATTGTCACTTTTTACCTTCTCCAGTTCAAGCTGTATCTGCTGGCCTGTATAGTTATTCTGAAGCAGTGTCAAAAACATATAACATACCAGATTGATTAAAATTCCTCTTACTTCAACCATTAGCATTACCGGGCCGAAATTGATATGAGATAAAATAAGCTGCTGAATCCAGGCAAGTCCAAACATAATTATCATCCCGAAAGCCAGTACGACCATCAATCTTGAGTAGGAAATCTGCTGTCTCCGTTTTGTGGTACGATTTAACATATAAATGTTGGCATACCACATGATGATGGAAAATGCTGCGGTAATAGCTGAGTTGACTATCGCTTCTTTCCAGTTGAATTCATGAGAAGCAAGCTGAGGAACAGAAGATAAAATACCCAGAAAAATAGAACTTATCCAGATAATGGCTTGTGAAATTTTTATTTTTTGCTGTTGCATGAAATCTGCTGATTTGAAAAGGTTAAATTAATGCTTTTTATTGAAAATATTATGATAAATAGTGAGGGACATCTGTTATGGTCTGCTAACAGGACGGTAGCTCATGAAGTACTTTATTCTTTCTTCTTTATCAGGAGAACTGCTTTCTGTAAGATCATCTTTAACAGCATAAGAAATATTTCCCGACTGATCGGTCTGAACTGTTTCGATACTTACCAATTCACCCGTGATGGTACCACCAATATATTGAGGGTTGTCGTGATATTTCCAGGTCACCAGTTTCATAGCAGCACCAACTTCCGGTGTCTGGCTTTCTTTCGATAAAGATTCCAAAGCCTTTTCATTGCCGTATAAAGCGGACATTGTTTCTTTTTTAGGATTTAAAGAATTGGAAATGAATTTAAGATGGCCGGGGTCAAAAACAACCCTTGAAAGCCCATTATCTTTATCGTTATTTTCTTTGCTGCAAGAGGTAAGAGCAACAAGGCTCACCAGTAAAATCAGGATGGTATTTTTCATTTTTTTTGTAAATTTTGGATTAATCTTTGTGTATTTACTTTCATCGGAACATCAAAAAGATAGCCTGTTTTTTCTGCGAGCTGTCTGTGGCAGGCGATGCATGATTCTTTAGCAAAAGATGCAGTTTTTCCTGTAGGATGAAGATCATCTCCGGAGAATTTTGCAAATCCCCAGCCTTCAGTATCTTTATATTGATGGGAATCTTTTACCATAAACTGAGCATTGATAAATTTTCCAGGTCTGATTTCCCCGTTAGAAAGTTCTTCCTGTTTCCATACGGATTTTACGACAATACTTCCGTCTGGCCATGGATGAAAGTTTTCTGTTTCTACAGCTTTTACAGCAATATCATTTCCGTAGATGACACGGATGGATTTGTCAAACAGCGTACTCATACTGATCACTTTCCAGTTTTTAAAATCAGGAGTGTACTGAACTCCATTGGGTGAAACCGGAAAATTTGTGGGAGCTGAAACAAAGGTAGTGGAAGAGGGTTGAGGTTCATTCTTATGTTGTGCTGCCGGATTTACTGAAGATAATGAAAGTGTATATTTTTTAATGATTTCAATATCTTTTGGGGTAATCTTAGCAGATGGATGCAGAAGAGTGTATTCATGAAGAGGCATTTTTCCGCTTTGCATCATATTAAGAATTGCATACATATTTCCCTGATGTTCAGCAGGAGATAGTTTTTCCCATTCTGAAAAATTCAGGACTTCCCGGGCTCTCCTGATGTCTTTATTCACAGCCCAGGAAACAGGGGCAATTTTATCATACCAGCTGAGGTTTTGCTGATTGGAATGACAACTAAAGCATGAGTTTTCAAGAATACTGATCACTTCCCTTGGTGCTTCAATTTTTCCTGTAACAGGTTTTCCTTCCAGGGGTTTGCTGAATAGCTGCAACCCTCCGAAGATTCCTAGTATAGCCAGAAATACGATAGCAATGGGGTTTCTTTTTTTCTTTACGGTATCCATAATGAGTATTGTTTTTATTTCTGGATCAAAAGTAAATGGATGGTATATGCCGCGAAACGGAAAACAGGCTTAACCGGACAAATCAAAAGGTGAATACAGAATTTTAAGTCCCGAAAATACACAAGAAAAATCCCGGTAATTATGTTACCAGGATTTGATTAAACCTATTATTTATAAAGTAATACCGCCGTCTATCACAATTTCGGTTCCGGTGACGTAACTTGAAATCTGATCATCTGACAAATAGGTAACCAGTTTGGCAACTTCTTCAGCGGCTCCCATTTTCTTCAATGGAATCTGGTCTATGAGATGATTTTGAATATTTTTTAAAGTTTCTTCATCAAGACCGGCTTTGCTCATAATCTCGGTTTTTATAGGACCGGGGCTTATCATATTCACTCTGATTTTTCTTGGAGCTAATTCTGCTGCTGCTGTTTTTGCAATCGAGTTCAATGCGGCTTTACTTGCCTGGTACGCTGAACTGTTGGGTTTATAAGTAGAAGCCACAATAGATGATAAAAATATGACAGAAGCGCCGTCATTCAATAAAGGAATGAATTTGCTTAATGTAAAATATGCACCCCTGAAATTGATGTTCATCACCTGATCAAAATTTTCGACATCCATATTCTCAATTGGAGTCAGGCTTCCTGTAATTCCTGCGTTAATAAACAGGATATCTATTTTCCCGAACTGTTTCTCTACTTCTTCCTTTAAAAGATCAATATCATTAAGGTTTGCCTGATCTGCGATGAAAGGGATGGCTCCAAGTTCCTGAGCGGCTTTTTCTACAGCTTCCTTTCGTCTTCCTGTGATAATAACCGTTGCTCCTTCTGAAATAAGTTCTTTTGCGGCAGCGAATCCGATGCCGCTGTTTCCTCCTGTTACGATAGCCAGTTTATTGCTTAATTTTTTCATTGTAAAATTTTTGACAAAGTTATTTCAAAATGGTATACTTTTGTAATCAGTATCACAGAGTATACCAGTATCATTCATGATATCACTTAACTTTGCAACTATGGAAAGAGATCAGACAGAAGAACTTAGAGCTTTACAGGATACCCTTTATTTTATCGGAGGGAAATGGCGAATTCCTGTGATCAATTCACTTTGTAATGGGAACAGACGTTTCAGGGAAATTGAAAGGAGTATTCCCGGAATTACCACCAGAATGCTTTCAAAAGAACTGAAAGATATGGAAATGAATAAACTGTTAAAACGTACCGTTTACCCGGAAACTCCCGTTTTAATAGAATATGAACCCACAGCATACTGCAGAACCTTTGGAAATATTATTATGGAAATGATTAACTGGGGGAGGGAGCATAGGAGAGTGATTGTTGAGGATAGGTAGGTGAGATGGCAGATATTAGGTTGCAGGTGATAGGTTGTAGGGATTAGGGAGTTGCCGATGTTTACCTTGATGAGTAAGTACGTGTTTATTATTCCCCTCCTTTGGAGGGGTGGCGAAAATTCAAAGAATTTTTGACGGGGTGGTCTTTATCGGTATATTTTTGACAGAGTAGTTAGAAACAAAAAAAGCCCCTTTAAAAAAAGGAGCTTTTTATCTATATCAGAACGAAAAATTAGATTCCGTCAATAATTTCATTTAAAACGGTACTAGGTCTCATTGCTGCATATGTTTTATACGTATCAGTTTTGTAGTATCCTTCAATGTTCTGAGGTTTACCCTGAGCACCTATTAATTCTGCATTGATTACCTCTTCGTTTTCCTGCATTACCTGTGCAACAGGAGCAAACTTAGCTGCCAGTTCAGCATCAGCAGTCTGGTTAGCCAACGCTTCAGCCCAGTACATTGCTAAATAGAAGTGAGAACCTCTGTTGTCGATCTGACCTACTTTTCTTGCAGGAGATTTATCTGTAGCTAAGAACTTAGCATTAGCTTCATCCAATGCATCAGCTAAAACCTGAGATTTTGTATTTCCCTGAGTTTGTGCCAGGTGCTCTAAAGAAGCCTGAAGTGCTAAGAATTCACCTAGAGAATCCCATCTTAAGTATCCTTCTTCTAAGAACTGCTCAACGTGTTTCGGAGCAGAACCTCCGGCGCCTGTTTCAAATAAACCACCACCGTTCATCAATGGAACGATAGAAAGCATTTTTGCAGAAGTACCAAGCTCAAGGATAGGGAAAAGGTCAGTTAAATAATCTCTTAATACGTTTCCGGAAACAGAAATAGTGTCTTTACCTTCTCTTGCTCTCTTCAGCGTTTCAGTCATGGCATCTTTTACATCAAGAATTCTGATGTCAAGACCTGTTGTATCATGATCAGCAAGATATTTTTCTACTTTTTTGATGATTTCTCTATCGTGAGCTCTTCCTTTGTCTAACCAGAAGATAGCCGGAGTATCAGATAATCTTGATCTGTTTACCGCTAATTTTACCCAGTCCTGGATAGGAGCATCTTTTGTCTGACACATTCTGAAGATATCATCTTTTTCTACTTTTTGAGAAAGAAGAACGTTTCCAGCTTCATCCTGAACTTCTACAGTTCCGTCAGCAGTTAATTGGAAAGTTTTATCGTGAGAACCATATTCTTCAGCTTTTTGAGCCATTAAACCTACGTTTGGAACAGATCCCATTGTTGTAGGGTCTAATTTTCCGTGCGCTTTCATATCGTCAATTACAGACTGATAGAAACCAGCGTAAGAACGGTCCGGAATGATACACACTGTATCTTCTTCGTTTCCTTCTTTGTTCCACATTTTACCTCCGCCTCTTACAAGAGCAGCCATAGAGGCATCAACAATGATATCAGAAGGTACGTGGAAATTCGTAATTCCTTTGTCAGAATTTACCATTGCCACTCTAGGTCCTGCAGCAAGAGCTTTTTCAATATCAGCTTTGATATCAGCTTCCTGAGCATTTCCTTTGATTTTATCAAAAAGATCAGCAAGACCGTTATTTGGATTGATGTCTAAAGACTTGAAAGTCTCAGCATATTTAATAAATACTTCTTTGAAGAATGTCTCAACGATAGCCCCGAAAATGATAGGATCAGAGATTTTCATCATCGTAGCTTTAAGGTGGGCAGAAAGAAGTACATTTTTTTTCTTAGCTTCCTCAATCGCTTCCTGAACAAATGCCTTTAATGCCTTTAAGTTCATTACAGAAGAATCAATTACTTCACCAGCCTGAAGACCTGCAAAGTCTTTTAATACAGACTCAGAACCGTCGTTTCCTTTGAATACGATTTTGTATTTTGTAGCGTTTTCTAATGTTGTAGAAGTTTCTGTACCGTAGAAATCACCATTGTTCATGTGAGCTACGTCAGTTTTGCTGTCAGATGCCCAGTCACCCATTCTGTGAGGGTTTGCTTTTGCATAGTTTTTAACAGCTTTTGGAGCACGTCTGTCAGAGTTTCCTTCTCTTAATACAGGGTTTACAGCACTTCCTAATACTTTAGCATATTTAGCTTTGATTGCTTTTTCATCATCATTTTTAGGTTCTGCAGGATAGTTTGGAACGGCGAAACCTTTACCTTGTAGTTCAGCGATTGCTGCATCCAGTTGAGGTACAGAAGCAGAAATGTTAGGTAGCTTAATGATATTAGCGTCAGGTTGAGTTGCCAGTTGGCCTAGTTCAGCCAAAGCATCACCTATTTTTTGGTCGTCTTTTAAAAACTCAGGGAAGTTGGCAAGAATTCTTCCTGACAAAGAAATATCCGGAACCGAGATTTCGATATCTGCTGATTTTGTGAAAGCTTTTACAATGGGTAAAAACGAGTGAGTAGCCAGCATTGGAGCTTCATCAGTAAGTGTGTAATAGATTTTTGATTTTTCTGACATTATACTGTTATTTTTTATTTGAAATTTTAAGTCCCACAAATTTAGTAAATATCATTGTTTTATTTAGGATATTTCCATAAAAAAGTGGCTTTTATATCTTTAATTTTATATCTGTGCAATTGTATTGCTTCCGGATGTGCTGCCATTAATTCTAAAAATAATTCTATTATTTCAGGTATTGAACTTTTGCAGTCTGAAACTTAATTTTTTTAGGAGCGCAGGTGCGTAAGTAATTTTGTTTGAAAACCGATGAGCAGGTGAAAAAGTTTTATTTTCACTTTAAGATTAATTTAACCATAATAAGTCGGGAAAAATTTTCTTTTTTGATTAAATTTGAAAAACTAAAAAAATAAAATTATGTCCACGACAATCACTTTAAAAGGAAACGAAGTACACACAATAGGAGCATTACCATCTGTAGGAACCACAGTAAAAGATTTTGCATTGGTAGATTCAGGATTAGCGGTGAAAACGCTTGAAACTTTTGCAGGAAAGAAAAAAGTATTCAATATTTTCCCAAGTATTGATACGCCTACTTGTGCTGCTTCTTCAAGAAAATTCAATGAAGAGGCTTCAAAACTTGACAATACAGTAATCATCAATGTTTCAAAAGACCTTCCATTCGCTTTAGGAAGATTCTGTGCCGCTGAAGGGTTGAATAATGTTGAAACACTTTCAGATTTCAGAAGCAGCTTTGGAGATGATTATGAAGTGACAATCGCAGATTCTCCTTTGAAAGGGTTATTGAGCCGTGCCGTGATCGTTACAGACGAAAACAACAAAGTAGTATATACGGAACAGGTTCCGGAAATTGCTGACGAACCTAATTACGATGCAGCTCTTGCAGCATTGAAATAATAGAAATAATTTTTGTAGAAAAGCCTTGTGAATGTAATTTGCAAGGCTTTTTTTGAATGTAAAATCTAATCGACAACACCAAATGATGCAAGACCATTACAAGAAATACGGAGAACTTTTTCAGATAGATTCAGATCATTTTAAAGAATTCTACGCTTTACTTCATGATACAGTGCTTTTAAAATCTGACTTTTTTCTGAAGCAGGGAGAAAAATGCAAATATCTGGGCTTTATCAAAAAAGGAACCATCAGGTCTTTCTATATCAATGATCAGGGACGTGAAATCAATTTTGGATTCTATTTTGAAAATGAATTTTTTACCGATTATGAAAGCATACTTTGTGATACAGTCTCCAATATGAATATTCAGGCGCTGGAAAACTGTGAAATATTATTGCTGAGTAAAGATCATCTGCAGAATCTATATAAAAAAGAAGCCTATTGGCAGCAGTTTGGGAGAATGATGAGTGAAAAGATTTATCTGGATGCCAAGAAACGGATCGACGACCTGCTGTGTTTTTCCCCTGAAAACAGATACCTTAATCTTGTAAAAAAACAACCTGCTCTTTTTCAGAAAATCGCTCAGAAATATATTGCCAGTTACCTTGGTATAACAGAACAGTCACTCAGCCGTATAAGAAGCCGTATTGTAAATTAACTTAAGTTAACTTCCACCGACATTTTATACCGTAGCTTTACCATTATCAAATTCTAACACAATCATTATGGAACAAAAAGATTTAACCATTATTTTGGTACACGGAGCATGGGGAGACGGATCACACTGGCAATACGTGATTCCTTCATTGACAAAAGCAGGATATAAAGTAAGAAGTGTTCAGAACCCATTAACGTCGCTGCAGGATGATATTAATAAGACCAAAGACCTTATTGATGCCCAGGAAGGGAAAGTGCTTTTAGTTGGACATTCTTATGGAGGAGCCGTTATTTCAGGAGCCGGGCACCATGATAAAGTAGCCGGATTGGTTTATATTGCTGCTTTTGCACCTGATGCCGGAGATAGTTTGGGATCTCTGTTAGGAAGAAGAGAATCACCGGGTGGAGCAAGCATTTATCCTGATAACAAAGGTTTTTTATGGATTAAATACAATGAATTTAAATCTGCTTTCTGCCAGGATTTAGATGATGAAAAAGCACTGGTTATGTCATTATCGCAAAAACCTATTCATGGTCAGTGTTTTGGTGATGTTGCGGGCGAACCGGCATGGAAAACACGCCCAAGTTGGTATCAGATCTCATTGCAGGACCGTATGATCCCTGCAGAAACTGAAAAAGAAATGGCAGAGCGTCTTGAACCTAAGAAAATAATCTCTCTGGATGCAGGACATGCTTCATTGGCATCACATCCTGAAGAAGTTACCCAGTTGATTTTAGAAGCAGCAGCTTCCATTTAATACAAGATACAATACAATAATTTATTAAGCCTTGTGAAATTTTATGTAATTTCACAAGGCTTTTTTTAATGAAAAACTAGTGCAAAATGGTAAAAAGAATTGTAGCCAATATCAAAACGGATGATCTTTCCAAAGCCAATCAGTTTTATCAGGATATTCTGGAACTGGATGTTCTGATGGATCATGGCTGGATTAAAACATTGGGAAACGATGAAGAAGCAAAAATTCAGATCAGTTTTGCCGAACAGGGAGGAAACAATACAGAAGTTCCCGATCTTTCCATTGAAGTAGATAATGTAGATGAAATCTATGACAAAATGAAAAATGCCGGTTTTGAAATTACTTATCATCTAACCGATGAAGACTGGGGAGTCCGCAGATTTTTCGTTAAAGATCCATTTCAGAAACTGATCAATATCTTGTCTCACCAATAAAAACATACAATGAAAGCAGAACGTATTATTCCTATACTAAGAATTTTTGACTATCAGAAAACAAAAGAATTTTATGTAGAATGGCTGGGATTCGAGATCGTCTGGGAACATTATTTTGATGAAAATACTCCCGTTTATATGGAAGTGAAAAGAGAAAACATGATTTTCCATTTAAGCGAACATCACGGAGATGGAACGCCCGGAACAAGGATTGCGGTCTGGGGTGAAGGCGTTCCGGAATATCATAAAGAACTTATTGACAAAAAATATAAATATAACCGTCCCGGACTTGAAAAAACGTTTTACGGATCCGTATCGTTTACTGTAGTTGACCCTTTTGGAAATAAAATTACCTTTGAAGAAGAATATAATGAAGCAAAACATAAAGATCTGAAACTGTACTCTCACGATTAATAAAGCAATGTTTTCAAATATACATCAGGAGTTTGCAGTTCCGGAAGAACTTAGGGATACCATTAAATGTTTTTGGTATAATAGAAGAGACTATGGTGAACAACAGTCCGGATTTACGGTGATGCCGGATGGTTATGCCGAGATCATCTTTCATTTTGGAAGTGGATGCAGTATTACCCATCAGGGAATTTTACAGGATTTACCTTCTCCGTTCATTATGGGACTGCTCAATCAGCCTGCTCTTTTTCATGCTCAAAACCAACTGGAAATTATCGGGATCAGGTGTTTTCCATGGACTGTTTTTGATTTGTTGGGACTGTCATCAGAAAAAACTGAAAACGGAGTCCATACATTTGAACATCCCGTTGTACAGCTTCAAACTATATTGAATGATCTCATCAATCAGAGGAAAATAGAGGAAGCTGTCTCTCAGGTAGAACAATATTTTCTGAAATTACATTCACAGATTACAATAGACAGTCTGCTCTTCAAAGCAGGTGCTGCCATGAGAAAAAATAATGGAGCGATCCCTGTCAATCAGGTGGCAAATTCAGCCCATACAACAGTTCGTACGCTGGAAAGAAAATTTAAGCAGTCTTCCGGTCATACCGTAAAGGATATATCCGGAATTATGCGTTTTGAACAGATAAGAAACCGTTTGTGGCACGCTCCGGAAGCTTCAATTGCTGCACTCGCACAGGAATTTGGATATACAGACCAATCACATTTAAGCAGAGAATTTAAACGGTACAGTGGTATAACACCTGCTGCTTTCGCACGGGAAGCCAGAAAAAGAAAACAAATCTTAAGCAATGATTTTGTCGCATTTGTACAAGCGTGATACCATTGCATTCCGGAATTTTGTACTATAATAAATACATTAAAAATTATGGTACTGAATCATAAAAAAGCAGCAATTATTGGCGCTGGGCCTGTAGGTTTAACCATGGCCGTTTTATTACAGCAAAAAGGTGTTGAAGTAAAAGTCTATGAAAGAGATATCAATGCACAGACAAGAGTTTGGGGCGGCACATTGGATCTTCATAAAGAATCAGGACAGAAAGCTATGAAAAAGGCTGGATTGTTGGATAAATATTATGAGATGGCGCTGCCTATGGGAATCAAAGTTTCTGATGAACACTGCAATATACTTTTTACGAAAGAAATCACCCCTGAAAATCAATATGACAACCCGGAAATCAACAGAAATCATTTAAGAGAAATATTATTGGATAGTCTGGCAGATGATACGGTAATCTGGGATATGAACTTTACAGGAATGGAAGAAAATAACGGCAAATGGTTGCTTCACTTTAAAGACAAACCCGATGTAACTGCCGATCTTGTCATCGGTGCCAACGGTGGAATGTCCAGAGTAAGAAAATATGTGACAGATACGGAAGTGGAAGAAACCGGAACTTTTATTATCCAGGGAGATATCCCTCAGCCTGAAAAAACTTGTCCTGAATTTTTCGAATGGTGTGACGGAAAAAGACCAATGGCTGCTTTTGAAGGCAATTTATTGGTAGCTAATCCTTTTAATAATGGAGCTTTGACTTATGGAGTCATATTCAAAAAGCCCGAAGAATGGAAAGATTGCTGTACCCTGGACTTTCAGAATACAGAACAGGTTCGTCAGTTTCTCGCCAAAAGATTCTCTGCATGGAATGAGCTGTACCAGCAGTTATTCCTGTCAACCTCCTTTTTTGTAGGGCTGCCAACAAGGAAGATCCCATTAGACCAACTCTGGAAAGACAACCGCTCTTTGCCTGTAACACTTATTGGTGATGCTGCTCATCTGATGCCGCCTTTTGCAGGACAGGGAGTAAATAGCGGGTTGATGGATGCTTTAATTTTATCAGAAAATCTAATAGAAGGAAACTATCAAAGCATAGAGGAAGCTATTGATGCTTACGAACAAAAAATGTTTATCTACGCTAAAGAAGCACAGGAGGAATCCAGTAAAAATGAACTGGAAATGCGTGATCCCGGTTTTTCTTTTACAAGCCTTATCCAATAACTGTAATAGTAGAATTAATGATCCGGATCATTAAATAGTAAGGGGAATAAAACTTAACTTTACATTTTTAAAAATATAATGAAACGTTCCGGAACAGCAGATTTACCTCTTCACTATGGCAAAGTACCGCCATGGCTGTATGAACGTATGTCGCTGGGACTTTCCATTATTGAAGTCATTCTCATGGATTACGGTAAAGATGAGGTATTGCGTCGATTGGCAGATCCTTTCTGGTTTCAGAGTTTTGGAGCGGTAATGGGAATGGACTGGCATTCTTCAGGCATTACCACTTCTGTCATGGGAGCGCTGAAACGTTCCATTAATCCCAATTCGCAATCGCTGGGACTTTATATCTGTGGTGGAAAAGGAAAGCTTTCCAGAGAAACGCCTTCAGAGTTAATCAGAATTGCAGATAAAACCGGACTTAACGGAACAGATCTGGTAAGAGCCAGCAAACTTTCTGCGAAAGTAGATAATACGGCCATTCAGGATGAGTATCAGTTGTATTTGCACAATTTCATTCTTTCAGATAACGGAAACTGGAGTGTTATTCAGCAGGGAATGCATGAATCGGATGGAACAGCAAGACGATATCACTGGCATTCCGAAAACATCACTTCATTTGTAGAGCAGCCTCACACAGGAATCAACGGAATCTCAAGAGGAAAGATTCTTAACCTTACCGATACTGAAGCTGCAGAGAATAGAAAAGGAATTTTAGATATTTCCCATACCGATTCCGCAGAAGTGATGAAAGATTTTGCAAGATTGATTCTTCCTGCCCATCATGATGTTCAGGCTTCCGATGTAGATCTGAAACGTCTGGGAGCACTTCTGTATGTTACCAGAGAACAGCAGCCACAGAATTTTGAAGATTTGCTCATGCTGGAAGGAGTAGGACCAAGAACCATGCAGTCATTGGCTTTGGTAAGTGAAGTAATTCATGGAGCACCGTCAAGATTTGCCGATCCGGCAAGGTTTTCCTTTGCTCATGGGGGTAAAGACGGACATCCTTTCCCTGTGCCTGTCAATACCTATGATGAAAGTATCAGCATTCTCAGAAGAGGAATAGAAAAGTCCAAACTGGGAAATTCTGATAAGCTAAACTCTTTAAATAAACTTCACCAGATCGTTGCCGAAGCAGAAAAGGACTTCACTCCGGATTTTGATATCCAGCAGGTCATTGAAGAAGAAAGACAAAACTCCTGGCGCTTTGGCGGAAAAACCGTATTTGGAGATGCTCAGAAACCCAGCACTCCAAAATCCATACAACTTTCTCTATTTTAAAAAATATCTCCTGTAAAAAATCTACAATTACTATCATCGGCAAATAGTTATTCCCATCCTTTGGAGGGGTGGCAAAAATTCAAAGAATTTTTGACGGGGTGGTAAAATAGTATTTTTTAAATAGTTGTTTAAAAAATATCAGTCTGTAAATCTCTTTCATTTCAGTGTAGTATGTGTCATTTTATAAAAGTGCTGAGTTCTTTGTTTAATGTTTTTTGCTCTTAATTCAATTAAAAATTTTACTTTTAAAGACTTAAAAAATTGACACCAATGACCAATAAGGCTTTAGAAATCTGCTATGATTTTCCCTTCTTCTTCCCTGAAGAGCTTGCTGAAATATTTCAGGCTCATGAAAAAACATCTTTCCAGAAAGGTGATTTCATTCTTGAAGAAGGAAAAACAGCCAATGAATATTATATTCTTGAAAACGGATTGGCGCGTTCCTATGTTAATGATTTCAACGGAAATGAAGTAACCACTCATTTTTTCGTAGAGAATGAAGTGATTATTGAAGTTTTGTCAATGTTTCAGCGAGTTCCGTCTCAGGAAAATATCGCTTGTATTACAGATTGTGAATGCTGGAGGCTGGATTATGATACGTTCCAGGAATTGTTCCATAAAATCCCAAATCTCAGGGAATGGGGAAGATCATGGATGTCTCAGGAGCTTTTTGCCTACAAACAGCGCTCCGTAGAAATGTTCACGCTCTCAGCAACCAGAAGATACCTTAATCTGCTGGAACAAAAATCTAAAGTCATACAATTTGCGCCATTGAAGCAGATTGCTTCCTATCTGGGAGTTACAGACACCTCCTTAAGCCGTATTCGTAAAGAAATAGTTTCCCATCCTAAGAAAAATTAAATCTTGCCTTATGACAAGTTGATTTTCATTGCACCTTGGTAATTTTGGATTACAAATTAACACTAAAATTATAAAAAATGAAAGTCAATCAAATTTATGTGAACCTTCCTGTAAAAGATGTACAGAAAACAAAAGAATTCTGGACCAAGGTAGGTTTTTCGATTAATGAACAATTCTCTGATGATAAAGCAACCTGTGTTGTGTTGAATGATACCATCTATGTGATGTTTCTGCAGGAGGATTATTTCATGACCTTCACCAATAAACCTGTTGCCAAAGAGAATACCAGTCAGGTTCTTGTAGCAGTAGGGCTGAACAGCCGTGAAGAAGTAGATAAAGTAGTGAATACCGCTGTAGACAACGGAGCGTGGCAGCATGAAGAACCTCAGGATTACGGATGGATGTATCAGAATTCTTTCTGGGATCTGGACGGGCACGGCTGGAATATCACTTTTGCCGATCTATCTCAAATGCCAACAGAATAATTAAATCCAAATAAAAATTAAATCTTGTCCTATGACAAGCATATTCTTACCGTATCCTGGTAATTTTGAACTACAATCACCACTAAAATTTACAAAATGAATATTAATGATATTTACGTCAATTTACCCGTAAAAGACGTACAAAAAACCAGAGAATTCTGGACAGATCTTGGCTTTTCTATCAATGAACAGTTTTCAAACGATAAGGCAATATGTGTAGTAATGAAGAAAGATCATATTTACACGATGTTTCTGAAAGAAGAATTTTTCCAAACCTTTACCAACAGGCCTTTTGCTAAAGGAGATACCACACAGGTACTTCTTGCCATTGGGGTAAACAGCCGGGAAGAAGTAGATCAAATGGTAAAAACAGCCATTGGAAACGGAGGCTCAAAATATGGTGAGCCCGTAGATTACGGATGGATGTATCAAAGTAGTTTTGCTGATATCAATGGCCATCAGTGGGAAGTGATGCATGGAGATGTATCTCAGATGCCTGCAGAATAACATTATCATTCACTTATTAAATACATATCCAATGGAAGCAATATCAAACGATATAGAATTAATAAAGAATCAGGTTGTAAGCAACTATCAGGTGATTTCTTTGAATATTGACGGCATTACCCATGAAGAATCTATGATTTTTCCTAATGGTGAAGCCAATTGTATGAATTGGATTCTGGGGCATTTAATCCATATCAGAAATCCCTTTCTTAATATTCTAGGCGAAGAATCCGTTTGGGACAGTGAAAAGTTTTCATGCTATAACAGAGGGGAAATTCCTTTGGAACGGAAAGATGAATTGGTCAGCTTTGAAGATTTAAAATCCTACTTGAAACAATCTCAGGAAAGGCTGGAAACAAAACTCGGTACTCTTACGAGCTTTAAACCTGAAATGGTTAATGATATTTCAACGCTAAGCCTTCATGAGATTTACCACAGCGGACAACTGGGTTATCTCCGCAGAATTTTAGGAAAACCGGGCGCTATAAAATAAATTCCTTGCTTCGCTTGGAATGACAAATGAACTGTCAAATTTTTCCATGCTATTTTTAGAAGAGTACAACTTTATCGAAGATAAAATCTTCGCGCCTTAAAAACACACAGCTTATAGAAACCTTGTGTCTTTGCGTTTATCCGACTCTTTACCCTTTAATTTCTAACTTCTAATCTCTAATTAAAATGGACACACCAAAATCAAAAAAAATGGAACTCGTTATTCCGGCTTACAGAATGCATTCCCAAAGCTTTATGAATGTTTTGGACGGCATTTCGGAAGAAGACGCGTTGAAAAGAATTGAAAATAAAACCAACCATATTGTATGGATGGCAGGAAATTTTGTTAACATGCGCTATGGCTTAGGCTGGGTGCTTGGAATACAGGAAGAAGACCCTTACAGTGACTTGTTTTTCCAGGGAAAAGCACTGGATGAAAGCTTTAAATATCCAACTTTAACTGAATTAAAAGAAAACTTTCATAAAATTTCTGCTAAAGTATACCAAAGACTTTATGAAGTAACTGATGAAGAACTGGATGAGATATTTGAAATAGGAATGAATATTCCGTTTATTAAAGAGACAAAACTCAATTTTGTCGGAATGTGTATCGGCCGTGAAGATTATCTCTGCGGGCAGATAGGCCTGATGCGCAGAATTCTGGACTATCCCGGAATGAAATATGATGTGGACGAAAATCTTAAATATTAATTATGAATCCGGTAGAAAAAGGCTATAAAAAAGTCAATGGAATCCAATTATATTACGAAATCTATGGATCCGGAAAACCCCTGGTTTTAATCCATGGCGGAGGTTCTTCTATTCTGTATGATTTTAAAGAAGTCATTGCCAGACTGGAAGACAAGTTCCAGCTCATAGGGATCGATCTGCAAAACCACGGACGCAGTGAACACCGCGATATTCCTGAAACATTTGAACAGGATGCTGACGATGTTGCCGGACTTTTAGCAGAATTAAACATTGGAAAAGCTTCCTTCTGGGGATTCAGCAATGGTGGAAGTACGGTAATGCAGATTGGACACCGCCATCCCGGAATTGTAGAAAAACTGGTCGTTGCCTCAGCATTTTATAAAAGAAACGGAATGATAGACGGCTTTTTTGAAGGAATGCAGGAAGCAACTTTTGAATCGATGCCGGAACCTTTCAAAATTAATTTTTTAAATCTCAATCCTGATTTTTCAAAACTGGAAAACCTTTTTGAGAAAGACTGCAAACGGATGCAGACGTTTAAAGACTGGGATGATGAGGTGCTGGCTTCCATACAATCACCTACATTATTCATCAGCGGTGATCAGGATGTGATGAAACCGGAGCATGCTGCAGCGATGTGGCGTCTGGTGAAAGGCTCCCGGTTAATGATACTTCCTGCAACTCATGGTGTTTATATGATGCCTGACTTTGACGGAAGTATTGATGTAAACTTAATAGACTTTACCGTAAGAGAAGTGGAAAAATTTATAAACCATTAAGAATTTTGAAAAATAGGAAATGGAGCTCAGTGAATTGTAATGATTTAACAATCAAGCTGTATTTACTATTCATACTAAATTAATTATTCCTTAATGGATCAACAATAGAACCTTATATTTTATAATAATAACTTTAAAATTAAAAATCATGGCTAAATTAAATCCGTATCTGAATTTTGATGGAACAGCTGAAGAAGCGTTCAATTTTTACAAAACTGTTTTCGGGGGTGAATTCGTCGGAGGAATTCATAAAATGGGAAATGCTCCCGGTACAGAAAACCTTTCAGAAGAAGAAAAAAACAGGGTAATGCACATTGCTTTGCCTATTGGAGGTGACCTTTTAATGGCATCAGATATTGTACCGGGTTTTGGGCAGACTCTGACTGTAGGAAATAATAATTATGTTTCTATTTTCCCGGATTCCAGAAATGAAGCCGACAGAATCTTTAAAGAACTTTCTGATGGCGGAAATGTAGAAATGCCGATTGAAGATCAGTTTTGGGGAGACTATTTCGGATGCTTTCAGGATAAATATGGTGTTCATTGGATGGTGAACTATAATGATGAATATGCAAAATAATCTTATATTTAACTAATGATAAAAAGAGGTGTGGCTGTCTCGTAAGTGTCATTCTGAATGAAATGAAAGGTAATGAAGAATCTCAAGTACTTGTTTATCAGTAAGATTCTTCCTTTGTCAGAATGACGAAAAACAAATTATTTGACTTTTGAGACAGCTATAACTCTTTACTTAAACTATAAAAAAATTAGAACTATGGATCCAATTAAAATAGACATTACAATTTTAGCACCCGTTGAAAAAGTCTGGAATTATTTCAATGAGCCAAAACATATCACAAAATGGAATTTTGCCCATGAAAGCTGGCAGTGTCCTAGTTCTGAAAATGACCTGAAGGTAGGAGGCAGATTCAAAAACAGAATGGAAGCTAAAGACAAAAGTTTCGGATTTGATTTTGAAGGCGTTTATGATGAAATCATTCCTCACGAGGTGATCAAATATCATATGGAGGACGGACGGAAAGTAGAAGTTGTTTTCGATAAAATAGATGAAAATACAACGAAAGTTATTGAAATTTTCGATCCGGAAAAACAAAATTCTGTGGAAATGCAGCGAGATGGCTGGTATGCTATTCTTAATAATTTCCACAAGTATGCTGAGAATCATTAACAATATTTTTTGTAGCCATGATCAATTTAGTTATCATGTCCAAGAGTTTAAATTCCATTTATGCTTTTAATTATGACCCTAAAGAAGAATTTCTTCATGGGGTTATTGCAATACCTGCAAGAAGAGCCTTAGAAAAAGAAAAAATAAATTCTTTGGAAAAACTTTCAGATTATTCCGAGAAAGAAATTATGCAGCTTCATGGTTTCGGGAAAAATACGATGGTAAAGCTGAAGAATTTTATGAAAGAAAATCAGGTATGCTTTAAAGAAGCATAGAAAGTATAACCAGACATATCTAAGATGTCTTGCAGATAAAGTGAAGCAGCTTCCTTTAAATGTAAAGACATAAGATTTCTTTTGCTGTAAAATTTCAGCAGGTAAAAACTATCCCTAAGAAAAAAGAAAAACAATATAAATCAATCCATTTAAATATAAAATTATGAATAACGATATTTTCCCATGTCTCTGGTATGACGGAGATGCCAAACAGTCTGCCGAATTTTATTGTAAAGTTTTTGGGGGTGAGATTACAGCAGATACACCTGTAGTGATGAATATTGATTTGTTCGGACAAAGATTGATGCTTCTGAATGGCGGTCCGCAATTCAAAAAAAATCCTTCCATATCTTTCATGGTAATTTGTGAAACAGAAGATGAGGTACAAAAATACTGGGATCAGCTGCTGGAGGGCGGAATAGCTTTGATGGAGCTGGGATCTTACTCATGGAGTCCAAAATACGGTTGGGTTCAGGATAAATATGGAGTAACATGGCAGTTGTTTTTGGGTGAAAAAGCAAGTGAGCAGAAAATAATTCCTACCTTAATGTTTATTCATCAGAACAATGGAAAAGCAAAAGAGGCAATGGAACTTTATACCAAAACGTTTCCCAACTCAAGCATAGGAAACATATTGACCTATGGAGCAGGAAGTGAAGGGCACGACATCCCGGAACCAGCAGAAAATGTTCAGCATGCCCATTTTACGATAGACAATTACAACGTATTCTGCATGGATAATTCTTACGATCATCAGTTTGATTTCAATGAAGGAATATCATTGGTGGTAATGACGGACAACCAGCAGCAGACCGATAACTACTGGAACACTCTGACAGCAGATGGTGGCAGAGAAAGTATGTGTGGCTGGCTGAAAGATAAATATGGGTTGAGCTGGCAGATAGTGCCTAAAAGACTTATTCAGCTAATGAACGATTCTGATCAGGAAAAAGCCTATAAAGTAGTTCAGGCTATGATGAAAATGCAGAAAATTATCATTCAGGATTTGGAGGATGCTTATCATTCTTAATCTATTTCGGCGTATTGTTTGATGTGATTTAGAGAAAAGATTTGCATATGAAAACACAGAACAAATCAGAATCTAAGTCAAAAGTCCCTAAAGAAGGGCTGTTTCCGGAAATTATCCGGAACGATTATCAGGGAAGTCGGAAACTGCTTGGAAAAAAAGCGGTAATCTCAGGAGGAGACAGTGGAATAGGACAGGCTGTAGCCGTTCATTTTGCCAGAGAAGGAGCGGATGTTGCTATCATCTATAGAGAAAGTGACGATGATGCCAGAGAAACCAAAAAACTGGTTGAAAAAGAAGGACAGAAATGCCTTCTTATAAAAGGCGATCTTACCCGGAAAACATTCAGGACCAAGTGTGCAGACAAGATTAAAAAAGAGTGGAAGAAGCTTGATATTCTTGTGAATAATGCAGGAATTCATACTTCCAAAAGCAGCCTGGAAAAAATCTCTGATGAGCAGATTCAGGAAACATTTGATACCAATATCATTTCTATGATTTCTTTCACCAGAAATTTTCTTCCACTGATTGGAAAAGGAGGAAGAATCATCTGCACAACCTCTGTCACAGCATACCGTGGAAGCGATCATTTATTGGATTATGCCGCTACAAAAGGAGCAGTGTTGTCTTTTATCCGTTCACTGGCGGATAATCTTGCCGAAAAAGGAATTCTGGTGAATGGAATTGCACCCGGACCTATATGGACTCCGCTGGTGAAAGAAGCTTTTGATGATCTTTCCAGATTTGGAAAAGATACTCCGCTGAAGCGTGCGGGGCAGCCGTCGGAAGTAGCTCCTGCTTATGTTTTTTTAGCTTCTAAAGATGCAAGCTATATCACAGGAGAAATCATTCACATCAATGGAGGTGATTTTGTCGGAGGATAGAATGAGAAGTTAGGAAGTTAGAAATTGTAGTTTAATACACTCTTACTTTAAAACCTTCAATTCCAACCCAATCACTTGCCACCCATTATCTACAACCAAATACCTAAAATAAAATGGAACGATTATCATATGAAATAGAAATCAATGCCGAACCTGAAAAAGTATGGAGCGTCCTGTGGGCAGATATTACATACAGGCAATGGACAACGGCATTTACAGAAGGTTCTTTCTATGAAGGAACACTTGAAGAGAACAATATTGTTAAATTTCTTGACCCAAAAAACAATGGAATGTACAGCAGGGTAGAAAAAGTTATTCCCAACGAAGAAATAAAATTTCTGCACCTGGGAGAAATTTATGACGGTATTGAAGTTCCTCAGGACTGGGGAGAAGCAACGGAAGCTTATTTTCTTGAAGAAAACGAAGAAGGAACTCTGCTGAAAGCAGAAATACAGACTCCTCCCGAATTTAAAGACTTTTTTGAAGAGAAATTTCCAAAAGCGATGAACATCGTTAAACACCTTTCAGAAAATCAGCTTTAAACACATCAGGTTGAAACAGACCTGATATTGAAAGTAATTCATAACCAAATCACTGTAAAAATATAAAAAATGGAAACTTTATCATATGAAACAGTAATTGATGCTCCTCTACAGAAAGTATGGGACATTCTTTGGAATCCTGAAACGTATAGTGAATGGACCCTGTTTTTCGGTGCAGGATCTGTCATGAAATCCGATTGGAAGGTAGGCGGAAAGACCTATTTTCTTAATGCTGAAGGAGAAGGAATGGTTTCAACCATAGACAGCCTGGAAGAACCCAATCAGATTGTTTTTAAACATCTGGGAATGGTAGATAAAAACGGAATAGAGGATACCCAAAGCAAGGAAGTAATGGAATGGAACGGAAGCTTTGAAAAATATTTTTTAATAGACTTTGGTGGGAAAACAAAACTTCATGCTGAAGTTCAGGTTGAAAAACAATGGGAAGATCACATGAACACTGGCTTTACAAAAGGTCTGATGGTCGTGAAAAGTCTTGCAGAAGGAGTAAGTCTTGATTCTGTGTAAAGGAGTTCAAAGTTTAAAGTTCAAGGTTTAGAATTTAAAGTTTGAAATTGTTGATTATCTAATCATAGTCTCAAATCTTTTACCTTCATCCCTAATCCCTAATCCCTAATCCCTAATCCCTAATCCCTAATCCCTAATCCCTAATTACTGCTACCTATCCCCTAAAAAATGAAACTACTCATAATACTTTTTACAACATTTATTCTGGCTTTGCTGGGAACTTTTTTGCTCCATGGAAAGCCGGATTTTATATTTTCAGGAAATCTGGGAATGGCTGTATTTATCATATTTACAGGTTTTTCACATTTTAAATTCCAAAAAGGGATGGCCATGATGATTCCGGAGTTTATTCCTGCCAGAATGTTTTGGGTATATTGTACAGGAGTACTGGAAATTGCAGCGGGAATCGGGCTTATGATTCCGGCAATTCGTGAAATTACCGCAATTTTACTGATCATTTTTTATGTATTGGTTTTTGTTGCCAATATCAAGTCTTCCAGGAAAAGGATTAATATTTTTAAAGCAGATTACACCGGCCCGGGAATGAAGTACCTTTATACTCAAAGGATTCCCATGCAGATTATCTTAATTGTCTGGACATGGTATTTCGGAATTTATTTACACTAGATAAAAAAGACAGTCACTAAGGCTGTTTTTTTCATATAATTGATATTTTTTTTAATTAATTGATAAAAGAGTGTAACGTTTTGTGGGTATCATATGTCTTATTATATAATGCATTTGTTTTCTATTGTTTTAAAAATGAGTGCTTTCTGATAACTTGAACCTTAAAAACAGAAGTTATGAACCTAAATCACAACATTTTCGGTACAGCCCTTGTTGTACTATCTACCATTATGATCAACGCACAGAGCTCTACTGCCAAACTGCCGGGAGATCCTACCTTACCGTCTTCCAAAGGTAATCTTGAGAAACTTATTTCTTATGACAAAGGAAACTTTAAATACAAAGTGGAAGACTATTTTGCAAGACCAAAAGCTTCGGCATTTAAAATTTCTCCTGACGGAAAATACCTTTCCTATAAAGAAAAAGATCAGGATAAAAAGAACCACGTTTATGTAAAAGACCTGAGTACAGGAAAAATTACTAAAGCCATCGTAGAAAAAGATGACCTGATCAGAGGGTATGGCTGGCTGAATAAAAAACGACTTTACTACACACAGGATAGAGGAGGAAATGAGAATATTCATTTGTATGCTACAGATGCAGATGGTGGAAATCAGAAGGATTTAACACCCTTTGACGGAGTAAAAGTACAGTCGATCATTCCTATCAAAGATACAGACTTTGTTGTGGTTACCATGAACAAAAACAATAAGCAGATCTTTGAACCTTTTAAAATCAATTATGTTACTGGAGAAATGACCCAATTATATGAAAATAAAGATGTCAACAGTCCTATTGACGACTATATTTTTGATAAAGACGGGACTTTGAGAGGCTACAGCATTCTTGAAAACGGATTGACAACAAAGACTTATTACAAAGATCTGCAGACAGGAAAATTCAATCTGATCAAATCCGCAGACTGGTCTGATACCTTCAGTATTATAGAGTTTAATGAAAATTCTAAAAATAAAGATGAAGCGTATGTAGTGACGAATCTGGATAGTGATAAAGCCAGAATTGTACTGTATGATCTAAAGAAAAATGCAGTGATTAAAGAAATTTATTCTAATCCTGTATACGATGTAAGTTCTATAAGTACAGCCGGTAAAAACAGAAACTATGAACTGGATTTTATCAGCTATGAGGGAATCAAGGGAGAAACAGTTCCTGTAAGTAAATTTTATAAGGAAATAGACGACAAATTGAAGTCTCAGTTTGGAGACAAGGAATTCGGCATTGTTTCTTCCGATGACAATAATGATAAACTTCTGGTTGTTGTAGGAAGTGATAAGCTGTATGGAACCTATTACGAATATGATACAAAAACCAAACAGACCAAGCTTCTTTACAACCTGATGCCTCAGCTGAAGGAAGAAGATATGGCTGAAATGAGACCTATCGAATTTAAAAGCAGAGATGGATTGACTATCCATGGATATATCACACTGCCTAAAGCCGCGTTGGAAGGGAAAAAAGTTCCTTTGATTGTAAATCCTCACGGTGGCCCGCAGGGAATCAGAGACAGCTGGGGATTCAATCCGGAAACACAGCTTTTTGCAAGCAGAGGATATGCCACACTTCAGGTCAACTTCAGAATTTCCGGAGGATACGGAAAATCATTCCAGAAAGCTGGTTACAAACAGATTGGAAGAAAAGCGATGGATGATGTAGAAGATGGAGTAAAATATGCCATTGAGCAAGGGTGGGTAGATAAAGATAAAGTAGCCATTTATGGAGGAAGCCATGGTGGATATGCCACTCTGATGGGGCTGATCAAAACTCCTGATCTCTATGCTTGTGGTGTAGATTACGTAGGGGTATCCAACATTTTTACCTTCTTTGCTTCCTTCCCGGAATATTGGAAACCCTATAAAGAAATGGTAAAACAAATCTGGTATGACCTTGACAATCCTGAAGAAGAGAAAATTGCTAAAGAAGTTTCACCTGTTTTCCAGATTGACAAGATCAAGAAACCTTTATTTGTAGTACAGGGAGCTAATGATCCAAGGGTAAATATCAATGAATCTGATCAGATTGTAAAAGCAATGCGTGCCAAAGGCTTTGAAGTTCCTTATCTGGTAAAATATGATGAAGGACACGGATTTGGAAAAGAGCCGAACAGAATAGAACTTTACAAATCAATGTTAGGATTCTTTGCGGAGAACTTTAATAAATAAACGATTAATGTAATAATAACGGAAACGGAAGGCTTGGGTCTTCCGTTTTTTTTGTCATTACGAGCCAGGCAAAAGAGTTTTATGGTAAAATTTGTTCTTGTACAGTTAGAATGAATTGCCAACTACTTTTGCTATTCAGAGCGAAATAGAGTGGGGCGTGGAATCCCAACTCACCGTATTCCATCCTAGCCCTGATAGCAGCGGTTACCCCGGAGCATGGGTGGGAGAGTCGGAGGGTTGGGGTTGCGGGACAGCTTGGCGTGAGGAGTATGAGCGGATAGCGGGAAATAGCTCCTTAAAAAAACATGAAATAAAAACTCGATGGATAAAAGAAAAATTAAATTATAAGAAAAATATTTTAAATTTATTAAAGTAAAACCAAAAGGCTGGCCGTCATAGCAATATGGAGGTTGTCGAAAAAATAACAATGCCACAGAAGGAGAAAGAAAGCATCATCTCACAGACCGTTTCCAACTACGGAGGGAAGCTGATGTCCTATATTCGTCCGAAAGTGAAAAACACGGAGGATGCGGAAGATATTCTGCAGGAAGTGTGGTATCAGTTCAGTAGCCTTACAAATATTTCGGAGATTGTAAATGTTGGTGGGTGGCTATATAGGGTAACGGCGAATAAAATTACAGACCGTTACCGTAAAAAGAAAACAGAAAATCTTGAAGATTTCGTATATGAGGATGAAGACGGGAGTTTTTCTATCAAGGATATCCTTTTACTGGACGATAGCGCAGGTCCTGAGGTAAAAATGTTTCAGGATGAGATCTGGAAAAAGCTGTTTGAGGCACTTGACGAACTTCCCGAAAAACAAAGACTGGTCTACGTAGAAAATGAACTGAACGACAAAACCCTCCAGGAGATTGCCGATGAACAGGGAGAAAACATCAAAACCATCATCAGTAGAAAAAACTATGCTGTGAAGCATTTGAGAAACAGATTGAGAAAATTGTACGAAGATTTAAAAAGTTAGAAAAAGAAATTATGAATTATAAACACAAAAAGGGTTGGATTTTTTTATTGTTATGCCCGCCATTAATTTTAGCCGCTGTTACATGGATTGTAATGCTGCTTTGGAATTGCCTTCTCCCGGAGATTTTAGGAGTAAAAGCCATCACATTCTGGCAGGCAATGGGAATACTGATCCTAAGTAAAATTCTTTTTGGAGGTTTCCATTTCGGTAAAGGAATGAAAGATTTTAAGGAAAGAAAAATGAGAGAAAAAATGGAAAGCTGGTCACCTGAAGAAAGAGAAAAATTCAAAGAAGTATGGAGGAATAAATGTTCAGGTGGATTCTTCAACAGAAACAACGAATAATTTGAGAATTTTAAAGAAGTAGTAAAGTAAAATGCAAATTCATTCGTCTCTATAAAAAACAAGAAGTAGTAAAATTTAAAATTTTGAAAAAATGAAAAATTCAGCATTAAAAGGAGCTCTGGGAGCATTAGCTGTTGTGGGCGTAGCCTTAATCGCTAAAAAAGCAATACAAAGAAAAAGATTTATCAAAGGTATTTTTGATGAGTATGGAATCAAGGAAAAATCACCTTTCGGGCTGGCAGATAAGATCAGAGAAATGAATGATGAAGACTATCAGGAACTGAAAGGGAAATTCAAAAAAGAATTCCATTCAAGATGCTGCAAAAAGGATAATACCTGCGAAGCATAATACGTAAAGACTAAATTGAAATTGTTTAATTCCGGCGCGGGAAGCAGAGCTTCCCGCGCCGGAATTTTTTATATAAAACGGTTTCCACAAAGGCTTTTTAACACTATATTTGTTATTACTAAATGCTATTTCACGTTATGATGAGGGTCAAAAATATTTTCATTACAGTATTTTTCTTTTTATCAATGATTGTGTTGGGTCAAAAGTCACAACAAAAACAATACATTTTCTTTTTACATAATAAATTTTTGGAAGATCATTCTTTTTGGGAAAAACATCCCAAATATGGTGTTGTAGAATATGAAGCAATACTCAACAAACTAAGGGCTCAAAATACAGTTGTTATTTCTGAGAAAAGAAAAGCAGGCATAGATCCATCGGGGTATGCTGAGAAGGTAAAGAAACAGATTGATAGTCTCCTGAAAAAAGGAATTCCAGCTGGAAGAATAACAGTGGTAGGAACTTCTCAGGGAGGTTATATTGCACAATATGTGTCTTATTATGAGAAGAATCCGCAATTGAAGTTTGTATTTATTGGAGCTAGTTTCAAAGATGATTCTTTGGAAAAGGATAAAAACTTCAGGTTGTACGGAAGAATTCTTTCCATTACAGAGAAATCAGATGACGGACATGTACGGTTATCACAGGAACAAAGGTTTATCAGATCCGGTATTAAGGATTTTAAAGAAATAGAGCTTAATACAGGAATGAATCATGGTTTTCTTTTCAAAGCTCTCAACGATTGGGTTATCCCTACCAAGGATTGGATTTCCCGTAAATAGATATTGGTAAGTCTATTACCTTTTAGTGGTTATCATTGAAGTTGTTGCGAAATGATCTTCGTAATCTGCGGGAAATACCTCTAATCGAAGTTGAGATTTTTCGCTATGCTCGGAATGACAAAAGTGCTGTTGAAATATCCATTTCACTTTTAGAGAAGTACAATTTTATCGGAGATAAAATCTTTGCGTCTTAAAAATATTCAGGCAGCTTAAAAAAACTTGGCGCCCTTGCGTTTTTCAACCAATAGATTACGAGCTGTATTGAGATTGCTTCACCTTCGGTTCGCAATGACTTTTTGATCTATACTTTCAACAAAATTTTACCGTAAACATCAAACACAAAGAAAAATAAATCCTTATTTTTGTATTTCTCAATGAAAGATTACTACTATTTTCTCGGTATATCCCAGGATGCTTCGGAAGAAGACGTCAAAAAAGCGTATCGAAAACTGTCTTTAAAATATCATCCTGATAAAAATGACAATGACGACTTTTTTGCTGATCGTTTTCGCGAAATCCAGGAAGCTTATGAAACGTTGAGTGATCCTGTCAGAAGACGTGCCTATGATCAGAATTTAGAAAATCATCAGAGAAGTTTCAGATATAATATTCCACCTGCGATCAAAACTTTTACAGCAAATAAAATTCATGCGAAAAAAGGGGAGGAGATTATCATCAACTGGCAGACGAGTAATGCCGATGTGGTGAAAGTACTGCCTTTCGGATTAGAAAAGCCATATGGAGAAAGGATCTTTAAGATCACAGAATTTAAAGATGGAAAATTCCAGCTTTTGCTTCATGCAACGAATTCTCTTTTGCACAAAACCGTTGTTCAGGGAATTACCATCACAGAAGTTTTTGAGAACGATTCTGAGAAGTTCAAAAACACGGTGGAAGAAATGTTTAAACCACAGCCTAGAACACGGATTAATAAATCCGGTCAGTCTAAGATTATGATGCTGATCTGGGGAATTGTTATTATAGCGATTGCTATCTATGTGCTGATAAAAAATTTCAGCTAGTTTATGCCATTTTCTTTCTTCCCGGACATTTTTTGCATCTTTTCCCTTTCTTGAATTTCTTACAACACGATTTCTTTTCACAGAACATCTCTTCGTTATTGAATGAGTAAGGTGCCAAAGGCGGAACTTTAAATGGGATAATCATATTCATGCTGCAAATATATTAATTTAGAATAAATATAATTAATAAAATTTCATAAAATTCTTTAAACCTGATCTATAGCAGATATTGCTTGCTTTTTAATAGAGTCTCAGGCTTAAATTCTATGCCCGAATAGTTCTTAGATTATCCTTTAATTGGGTTTAAGTTTACATTTTGAATAAAACTAATGATTGGAGAATATTCTAAAGATAACTTTAATCAGTAAGACATAACTCGTAAATAATTTACATTGTTTTAAATATGGTGTCAGTATTTTATTGAAAGTGAATTGATTGTTTTGTTGCATATTATGTATAGAATAAGGAATGTGTTTGTTGGGATTTACATAAACATTGTTAAAAGGTTAATTAAAATAGAGTGTGATAAAAATCACAAATATTTTTGTGAATTATCACCCCGGAAATGCTCTTGTACAATCATTCAAAAAATTGTAATTTTACACATCTTTTTACAAACAAAATCTAATAAATAAAAATGAATACAGAACAGTTTGTGAGCCGTCACATTTCCCTTAATGAAGCCGATAAACAGGCGATGTTGGAGAAACTTGGCGTTTCTAGTATTGAAGAGTTAATTTCTCAGACCATTCCATCTTCTATCCGTTTAGAGAAAGATCTTGAGATCTCGGAACCGCTTTCTGAATACGAAATGTTGAACCACTCAAAAGAATTGGCATCTAAAAATACAGATTATACGAGTTATATCGGATTTGGATACCACAATACACTTTTGCCTTCAGCAATCCAGAGAAATATTTTTGAAAACCCTAGCTGGTATACAGCCTATACTCCTTATCAGGCAGAAATTGCACAGGGAAGACTTGAAGCTCTTCTTAATTTCCAGACTGTAGTATGTGATCTTACAGGTTTTGCATTGGCTAATGCATCTTTGCTGGATGAATCTACTGCTGCAGCTGAAGCAATGCATATGTTCTTCAACAACAGAACGAAAGATCAGAAAAAAGCAGGAGCTAATAAATTCTTTATTTCTGACCTTGTTCTTCCTCAAACAGTTTCTGTATTAAAAACAAAAGCTGAGGGATTAGAAATCGAAATCGTAGTAGGAGATCATAAAACACACCAGTTTGATGGTTCTTATTATGGAGTTTTATTACAGTATCCTGGTAAAAACGGAATCGTTTTAGATTATACAGAAGATATCGTAGAATACAAAAAACTTGACCTTCAGGTAGCTGTTGCTTGTGATCCGATGGCTTTGGTGAAACTAAAGTCTCCGTCAGAAATGGGAGCTGACTGTGCGGTAGGAACTACACAGAGATTTGGTATTCCATTAGGATATGGAGGTCCTCACGCAGCTTTCTTTGCTTGTAAAGAAGACTATAAAAGAGATATTCCGGGAAGAATCATCGGAGTTTCTCAGGATATGTACGGAAGACGTGCATTAAGAATGGCGTTACAGACAAGAGAGCAGCATATCAAAAGAGAAAAAGCTACTTCAAACATCTGTACAGCTCAGGTTCTTTTGGCAGTAATGGCAGGAATGTATGCTGTATATCACGGTCCAAAAGGATTAAACTATATCGCTGATCAGATCCACTTTAAAGCAAATGCTTTGAAAGGAGGTCTTAAAGCATTAGGTTATCAGGTAGTAGAAGAGCCAATCTTTGATACTGTGAAAATGACGATGCCTGAAGATGAGAAAGGAAGATTAATCAGATTGATGCAGGATCACAGACTTAACCTTAACTACTTCACAGAAGGTGTGGTAAGCATTGCGATCAACGAAAGCACAACATTAGAGAAATTGAATATTCTGATGGCTTCTTTCGCTCAGTTTAAAGATAAGCAGACTTTCAAATTAGAAATAAAAGAAGGATACAGCATTCCGGACGAAAACTTAAGAAAAGACGAAATTCTTACGGAATCAGTATTCAACAAATATCATACGGAAACAGAATTGATGCGTTACATCAAGCGTCTTGAGAGAAAAGACTTATCATTGACACATTCAATGATTTCTTTAGGATCTTGTACAATGAAACTGAACGCAGCAACTCAGATGTTACCGCTTTCATGGGAAAACTGGGGTGCCGTTCACCCATTTGTACCTGTAAATCAGGCTGAAGGTTACCAGGAAATGATCCGCGAATTAGAGAAAGACTTAGCAGAAATCACAGGTTTTGCAGGAACTTCTCTTCAGCCAAACTCTGGAGCTCAGGGAGAATATGCAGGATTAATGGTAATCAGAGAATACCATATCTCAAGAGGAGACCACCACAGAAATGTAGTATTGATCCCTCAGTCTGCACATGGAACCAACCCGGCTTCTGCAGCTATGGCAGGAATGAAAATCGTAGTTGTGAAAAACCTTGAAAACGGTGAAATCGACTTCGAAGACCTTAAAGCTAAAACAGAACTTCATTCAGCAAACTTATCTGCTGTAATGATCACTTATCCTTCAACTTACGGATTCTTTGATGCTAACATTAAAGAAATTACCAACCTTATCCACGAACACGGAGGGCAAGTATATATGGATGGTGCGAACATGAACGCTCAGGTAGGATTTACAAGTCCTGGAAACATCGGAGCTGACGTTTGCCACCTTAATCTTCACAAAACTTTCGCAATTCCTCACGGAGGTGGAGGTCCTGGAGTAGGTCCAATCTGTGTTGCTAAACACTTAGTACCTTTCCTTCCTTCTAATGCGAATATCAGAATCGGGTCTAAAGAAGCTATTGAGGGTATTTCTGCTGCACCTTACGGTTCAGGATTGATCCTTAATATTTCTTATTCTTACATCAAGATGCTGGGAACTGAAGGTCTTAAAAAGGCTACAGGTCACGCAATCATGAATGCTAACTATCTGAAAGAAATTTTAGCAGAACACTTCCCAATCTTATATTCTAACGAAAACGGAAGAGTAGCTCACGAATGTATCGTAGATTTCCGTCAGTTCAAATCTTTAGGAATTGAAGTGGCTGATGTGGCGAAGAGATTGATGGATTATGGTTTCCATGCTCCTACTGTTTCTTTCCCTGTTGCGGGTACCTTGATGATTGAGCCTACAGAATCTGAAAGCAAATCTGAAATTGACCGTTTCGCAGAGGCATTGATCTCTATCAAAAAAGAAATTGATGAAATTGCTAACGGTGAAGCAGATGCTGCAAACAACGTATTGAAAAACGCTCCTCACACAGAGCAATTGGTAATCTCTGATTCTTGGGATAAACCATACAGCAGAGAAAAGGCTGCTTATCCATTAGAGTGGGTAAGAGACCACAAATTCTTCGCTTCTGTATCAAGAGTAGATGAAGCCTACGGAGACAGAAACTTAGTTTGTACTTGTGAGCCGATTGAAGCTTATATGTAATCTTAGTTTTTTAACTATAAAAAATCCCTTTCAGCAATGAGAGGGATTTTTGTTTTCTGTCATTACGAGCAGAGAAGTTGAAGTTTTTGAACCAGATTATAATGTAATTTCTTTAACGCAAATTTCGCAAAGATTTTTCTACTAACTGCTTACAATGTTCGCAAAAAGGCGTTCCACTCAGCGAAATCTAAACTATGTGTTTTTTTGCAAATCGGGAGATTTTGTACGGCTATTGTCATTGCGAGCAAAGCGAAGATCTCAAGTAACTTTTATGATCTCAGTTTGTAATTTACCGCTAGCTCCATTTTGCGGCAAAAGCAACAATCACAAAATAAATAGCCAGCATTACAATATTTGTGAAAAGATTGACCAGAAAAAATGGTTTTAATAATCCCCATCCTTTCTGTTTTGTTTTCAGTGAAAGCCAGTAAAAAGGGAATTCAATGATCAAAGTTGCTCCAAAACTGTATAGAAATCCAATAAAAAAACCTCCCAGTTCATATTGGCCTACCCTTGATTTCATACCCCAGAAGTCCGAATATCCGTTGATGAAAGAAAAATGAGGGGCAATGAAATAATATCCTATAAACATTGAAATGTAGTTGGCTGCAATGATCAGCCATTTTCTGTTTTCAAGATTAAACTTTTCTAAAAGAAGTTTGCTTTCAAATGTTCCGATTATAAAATTGATCCAGATCAAATGTAAAAAACTAAACCAAATCATGGGAGAACCAGCATTGGCTAAGAGAAAATTTGGAATCAGTAAGAGAATTAGCAGAAGATAGTTTTGGTTATTGGTTTTGATCATATAATAAAAATGAATGAATTTTAAAGGATAGAGCACTTCATTTGTGAGATGTTCTGCTTTATTTTATTAAACAAATTCTATTGAAATATCCGGGAAACAGGCTGTAGGGTTACAACAGTCTCAATATTATTACAAATGATTGATGTGGTATCATTCGAATTATTTGTATTTCTCTCTGTAATTTCCTTTTGCTTTAAAACGCTCTGTTTTTTGATCGTAAAGAAAAATGTATTCTACAGGAATTTTTTTGTAGGGATTATTGATAGAATATTTGATTTGCCTGCCATCTATTATTATATTGTCATACCAGAATCCATCCGGTGTTCGTCTCTGGATCAATACAAGTTTTCCTGTGAAAGCAATATCATTGAATCCATCATTATTATAATCTTTTATTTTTAATTGTAATTCATGAGGTTCATAAACCTTGCTGTCCTCATTAGTATCATAAGTTTTGACATTTCCATCATAAATATTTACTAAAGAATCTGCCGTTATTTTATAAATTTCATGACCTCCATTTCCGTGGCCTGTTACTAATGTCGCCAATAAGAAAGGGTTTTGTTTGGGAAATATTTTTATAAATTCATATCGTTGTGCAAACAAAGTTTTGACAAGCTTTCCATCGGATGTTAATAATATTTGGTTTTTCCAGGGATATCCTGCAGTGGGTCCTGTTTTCCAGTCATATTCAATGAAATAATAATCCTGATCTGAACCATTTATTTTTACCTTTCTGAATGTCGTTATTTTTTCACTTTCCTGCTGAAGCGGGCTTTTATGAATATGAAGATCAAAAGCCTGTCGAAGATTTGTAATAAACTTTGAAGAATCTTTGATTGCAGGGTAATCCGCAAGATATTCAAGTGGTATGGACATTTTAAGGTTTGGGTTCTCTTTTTTTGCCTGTTGAGTATTTTCTTTTTTATGAGTACAGTTCAAAATGAGCAAAGGTAAAAGTACTGCCAGAGGTATTTTTTTCATAGGTTTATTAGTTGCGGAAAGGAATTTTTTGAAATTTATTATATTTTAATGAAATGTCAATCATTTAATTACTATTTTAAAATAAAATCACCTCTCAAAACTGAGAGGTGTTCTATTATTTCTGTCATATTTCTTTACCTTCTTTTAATGCTATAGGCAAGCAAAATCGCTACACCCATAGTAACGCAGGTTATAATTGAAATAGTTTCAATTGAAATTCCACTTTTCATCTGTGTGTTTTCTTTTTCACATGAATAAAAGAATAATACTGCTATAAATAGGCAGCCCGAGAGTAATTTTTTTGTCATACATGTATTTGTTTGGTTACGAAAGTTTTACATCAAAAAGTATACCGAATTTGTAGACTGTAAAAAGCCTTTTGTTGTAAGGTTTTTGGCTATATCCTAATGTTGGTAATAAATGATAAACAATTAGGACAAATAGTTAATTTTATGAACGATTTTTTTTTATCAATCCCCGGTTTCCAAAATAGCAAAGTAAATGATTGATCAAAAGTGCTGAAAAAGGAAACAGATTACCGAAGATATCTTTAAAATTAGCCATGGTAATAATGAGAAAAATAAGCGAAAAAAGGTTTAGTTTCCATAGCTTTACTTCGTAAGTCAGTGTTTTATTGTTTTCATTATAAATGAATTTCCCATTGTCAATTAAAGATAGATAATGCCAATTGGATCTTTCTGTGAAAAGACCTTCATCGAAAGAAACAAAATTCGGCCCGTAAAGAATGTTTTGAACCTTTTTTTTTCCGCAATATATCACGGGTTGTATAAAATAACCTGATCAGATGTTTTGTCTTTGATAATTTCTCTCTCAAAAGTATAAGTAAATGGAAACATATAATTTTATGCTTTTTTATTATCTTCATTCCAATAGTAACTGTCCGGATAGATTCTCGCCCCAAAAACTGCAGTTCCCACCCGTACAATGGTGGCTCCTTCTTCAATAGCTGTTTCCAGATCTCCGCTCATTCCCATAGAAAGTTCTTTCATCTCCACATTCAGAATGTTTTCACGGATAATATCCTGTTGGAGTTTTTTCAGGATTTGAAAACATTCTCTTATTTTCTCGGTTTCAGCACTGAAGAGACCAATGGTCATCAAGCCCTTTATTTTCAAAGTAGAGTAGTGAGAAATTTTCCGGGTAAGCTCAATCGCTTCACTGGGATCAATTCCGAATTTACTCTCTTCATTGGACGTATTCACCTGAATTAAGACATTCATCGTCCTGTTTTCAGTCAAAAGTCTTTGATGAAGCTTTTCAGCAAGTTCCAGACGATCCAGAGACTGAACGCAGGTAACACCATATTTCAGGATATCTTTGATTTTATTGGTCTGAAGATGGCCTATAAAGTGATTTTCATGGGGGATGTTCTTTAAGTCCTCATACTTCTCCTTCAATTCCTGTACTTTGTTTTCTGCAATTAAGGCTTGTCCGTTTTCCAAAGCAATTTTGATATGATCTGCAGAAACTGTTTTAGTGGCCAATAATAACTTCACTTCATCAATATTCCTTCCGGATTTTTCACAGGAATTTTTTATTCGGTTATTGATCAATGCTAGATTGTGCAGGATATCTTCTTTCATGATGAGATGGATTCTTTTGCTTCCAGTTTTTTCATTAAAGCCACTTTAACGGCAGTTAAGGCATAGTCTTCAGCAAAAGAAATAGAATACTTTCTTTCAACTGTTTTTACGCTTAAATTAATACAACATTTATATTCATAAATCCTTTATCTCTTAATCTAAATATTTTCGTCTTCCCAAATAACTGAATTTATTTTCCAACCTTTTGCAGTCTTAACATACTGAAAAAATTTAGTCCCGCTTCCTTCAAAATAATTACCATTAAGGTATCCACGCTTTTGGTATTTAGAAAAGCGTTGGGCAATATTGTTAACTATTTTTGTTTCCTCATTTACTTCATATTCCTCAAATTCGATAAGGGTTCCGTCTGTTAAATTTTTTTTTCTTGGAGTAATAAAACTGTCAAGGGTATAAACTTCTTCGTTATCTTTATCCTTTTTGATTATTATTGTTTCATTTAAACAAATATCATCAATACTTTCAAAGTCCGGCTTTTTTCCATTAGTATTGGTAAACAAATTAAAAAATGATTTGGTTAGCTGATTGAGTAAAAATTTATCATCCATTTGTGTTGATTCTAGTGTTTTAAAATTAATAAATTTTCAAATTCAAAATGGGTTTTAATCAGTACTTACTAAATTGACATTTTTTAATAAAGAAAAAAAATAGTTTCTAGTAAAACGGAATCATATAATTTTGGCAATTAATTTAGTGATCTCAATTCTCAACTATTTTTGCTTCCAACTTTCTTATTAAAGCACCTTTAACCACGGTAAACGCATAATCTTTGGCTTCCGCAAAAGAAATTCCATACTTACGCTCAATATTCCTCATATTTTCCGGAAATTTAGACAATAAACTATCGTAAAACTGATCCAGAAATTCCTGAGACGGCATTTCATAATTGATCTTTAGCTGGAAACGTCTTAGCAGTGCCGTATCAATAATTTCAGGATGGTTGGTAGCACAAATTAACAGCGCATTTTCAGGATAATAGTCAATGAGTTGGATTAAAGTATTAACCAGTCTTCTCATTTCCCCTACATCTTTATCATCACTGCCTCTTGCTTTTCCGATCTGATCCAGTTCGTCAAGAAAAAGTACTGTTCTTTCCCTTGCAGCTTTATCAAATATCATTTTAATATTCTGGGATGTTTCGCCGATTCGTGAGGAGACAATATTGCTCAGGTTAAGGATTATAATGTTTTTTCCTAAGGCATTGGCAACAGCTTTTGCTGTCATTGTTTTTCCGCATCCTGAACTTCCCTGAAGCAGAATCTTATTATTAACCGGAAGTCCATATTCCTGCAGCTCTTTTATATAGTTGTGTTCCTTGATAAGCTGAACGAGATGCTCCTTGTTGTTTTTATCAAGAAATATTTCGTTAAGGTTGACTTGTTCTTTATCCTGGATAATAAGATTGTACAGATTCATGATGACGATAAAATAATTATTGGATAAACAAAGATAAAGCTTTATTGAATGTTAAAAAGAATCCTGAATAATAATAAACGCCTGGTCCAGTGTAAAATGAATGATGAATAATAAATGATGAATGGAAATCTATAGTAGGAAACAATTTTACCGCAACACGAAAAAAAGTCCCCAAACAATCTGTGAAGGTTTGTGAAAGCTGTGGGCAATAAACAATTTACACTTTTGCGGAATTCCTTAATAAAAAAGAAAAGCCAGACTTGCGACTGGCTTTTCTCATTTGGATATTAAAATTTGTTATGAAACTAAGATCTTTTTGTTTATGTTTTTGGGCCCTTTTACCCGATGGTAAAAGAGCAATCCGATCTCTCAGACTAAAAACATAAAACAATATAATTAGTATAGATTTTCTATAGGCTTGTTTTATTTAAGATTAGTTTCTTTCTCTTCTTACTGTCATGAAATATGAAGTGATTACTACTAAACCTGTTACGATACCGATATAAGTTATCATTTTGTATTATTTTTAATTATTTGACTTTTTTTTATTAATCTTTCAATTGCAATATTACTACTTTCAAATCACGTGCCAAAGTAAATACTTATGATGTATATCAGTATATTACGGTGGTTTGTGTTAATTTATTAGTGAATTTTTGTTTACATTAAATTAATGCATTATTGAGAATTTATTAATACTTTTATTATTCTATCTGTAAAATTATGTGAAAACGTTAACCGTTTCTTGACTTCTATATTGGAGTTGATAAAACAAATAATAAATAATGCTTAGCATAATATTGTTTTAAACCGCTTTTTTTGAATGTAAATTTTTCACGTGAAAAGGATTTTCATGTTAAGAAAATTTATTTTTAGCCTCATTTTTTGATTCGGAATTTTTGTCATCTGTCACATTTCATAACATGGAGAAATATTTTTTTGTGCCATATCGGAAAAATAAGTTTGTACAATGGCATACTTTTTCAAAATCTTTACAATATTGGATGGAGCTAAAAATAAAGCACTTAAGATGAATTAAGTGCCTGAAAGAAGTATAATTGCAGGATTGATAGTTAAAAAAAACTAAGAGTTTTCAAAGCGTTAAAGAAAGAGAAACATTTGCTGTCTCTTGATCAATAGCGAATTTTCCCATTATTCCTTTTTGGAATTACCAAAGTGCTTTTGTTACTTTTGTATAAAGAATAAATTTATGGGACGCAGTTATATTTTTCTTGCCTTAGCGATTGTATTTGAGATCATCGCCACGAGTTTTCTGAAAAAATCTGAGGAATTTTCCAAACTATGGCCATCCGTAATAACAGTCATAGGATATGCCTGTGCTTTTTATTTTCTAAGTCTCACGCTTCGTCAGATTCCGGTAGGGATTACCTATGCCATCTGGTCCGGCGTGGGAATTGTCTTTATAACAATGATTGGAGTTATCGCTTTCAAGCAGATTCCTGATCTTCCGGCGATTATTGGTATTGCTCTGATTGTAATAGGGGTGATTGTTATTAATGTATTTTCAAAAATGGGAACGCATTAAAAAATAATCTCCTGACGCTTTTGCATCTGTTTCCAATGTTGAGACCTTGATTTGTATAAAAAGAACTTTCCCAGTTTATATTTAAACTTTAAATATCCACGGAACTCAATGCCGCGAAATAGTCTAAAGGGAATAGCCGGATTTTCCTCTAATGATTCTCTGATTGCTTTACTGAATACAGTAGGACCTGTAGTAGCATGTACATCATGCGGAAAGCGGTGGTTTTTTATATTATCAATCATCAATTCCAATGTTTTCTTTAGAAAAGGATGATTTTTATTGAAAATAAGTGCCCATTGAACATATAGATTTTCGTGTCTTTCTACACTGATTACAGCTTCATCATCTTCCTGGATGAGTTGTTTAAAAGGTTTTATAATACCGCTGTCTATATCAAGGTATATTCCGCCTTTTTTATATAAAACAGCATATCTGAAGAAATCTGCTTTTGAAGCTCCTATAGCCAGTTTACGATAATTTTCAATATATTCAGGAGGAAATTCTTCAGTGATAAATTTCTCTATATCTTGGTCGTCATAGAAAAAATAGCGGTATTCCGGGTTTTTTCTTTTCATATTCCAGATGTGATATCGTGTAATTAAAGGAAGTTTTTTAGTTTTAAAAGTTTGAAATATCTGTTTGGGTACTGCCATTTTCTATTTTTTAAATTCTATTCTTATAAAATCTTTAAATCATTTGCATAAGAGGTAATAAGATTTTTCATAAAAGAGAATCTCTGAACTTGTGTTTTTCTGTAGTTTTGATTGCAATTTGTAATAATGGTTAAATGCTGAGAGGAGAAAATTTTAATTTTTTTTTAATATCCTTGATTAGAGAACTCTGGAGATCTATTCGGATATTGTAAAAATCAAAATCAAGTATTTACGGGAATTGTTTTCAACATCATTTTGTTCTTTTTCTTTCAAATGGATTATAAGAAATTCCAACATTGAAATAGAATGAAGGTTTATAATTCCCTTTCCATATATAATCATTAAAGGAATCCTGTTTATTAAAAGCTCTTGAGTTGATATTTGTTCTGAGTCCTGTTTTAAAAGTTCCTATAAAGTTTCCTCCAAGATTATGCTCATAAATTGCCCCTGAATTAAGAACAGCCTGCCGGAATTCATAGGTGTTGTTATTGCGGTAGGTATAAAATGATGTGTTATCCATTTCCGTTCCCAGAGAAATCCTGCCATCGGAAGAAATATCTTTTCGGATCAATACTTTTTTCGGAAGCAGAACATCCAATACCCATCCGTTGTTGAATTTGTTTTCATAAGTGAAGATAGGGAGTACAGGAATCTGGGTGCTTGGGTCAATAATTCCAGCCAATCCAAGCGTCATTTTTGTTTTTGGAGTTACTTTTAAAATCAATGAAGCAGTTACCAATCCTCTGATCCGTTCAAAATGCTGATCACTACCATCAGCAGAAATGCTGGCTGAATATATCGCTGTCTTTTTGAATAACCTTGAAAAATAGCTCAGATTAATCGCTTCCGAATGATAGTGAAAGTTTTCTTCAGATCCAATTCCCGGAATTACAGGATTTTCGTTCCTGATTGAAGTGTAGCGGTAGTTCAGTGTAGTACTCAAAAGCCAGCTTCTGTTTTTGATGAAATAAATATTGGCATCTGCCTTCATCTGCTGAAGGCTTTTTACTTTATTGTCCGGCAGATCCTGACCTTGGAGCTGTGATGAGAAGGAGGATGGCGTGACAAAGGTGTATTCGACGTTGAAGTTCCGGGCCTGCGGAATTTTATCAGCAAAAAAAGCACGTACCTTCAAAGGAATACTGTCCTTTTTCTGGGCATACGTAATGTTCTTTAAAGGGAGTATTGCCAGTGGCACAAGTACTCTTCTCAATGTTTTCATGGGTCGTTTATTTTAAAGGGTGAATAATAGATTGAAAGAAATTAAAGCTGAAAATCTTGTCATAGAAGATGTCCAGACTGTTTTCAATAATCGCATCAGCATAGGCGGATGTATCCGGTACAAATGTTTCCTCTACAAAAACAAACCAGAGTTCCGAAAGCCCGTATCTCCTTCTAAACTCTTCAGAAGCATTGCTGTCAGGCACTGCAGAATGTTTCAGGTCACAAAACAGGATTCCTTTTTTATCTCCATTATGTTCCACCATGTTAATAGGATGATGGAGGTAGCTGAGAATTTTCATTTTCGGTTCAAAACACTCAATAAAATGGTGCAAATCAATAAGCTGTATTACTTTTTCTTCCTGTTGAGATTCTGTCATAAAGAAACATTCCAATGATATTTCCTGAGTCAATTCGTGAAAAGCTGTTAATTCCATATGTGTTCATTTTACAGCACAAAGGAATAGAGAAAAGAGCAGCGTAAATTTGTTTTTATACAAAGTGGCCGGTATTTTATACGAAATCCCGGAACATCATAATTGGTATAATAAAAGAGAGGTTTCGTATAATAAAATAGTTGTAAATTCCGTTATTGTCTATTTTTGTTAATGATAAAATAAGCCTATCGTATGAAATACAGTCCGCAGAAATTTGAAGAAACCTTTGCAATGGATTTTTTGGTGGAAGCGAAGTATGGATTCCGAAGGCACCTCCTGTTTCTGATTTTCTTTTTCTTTTTGCTGTACAGCGCGAGATTCTGGCATTGGTATTCGGGAATATATCAATACTATGTTTTATTCTTTGTGTATACGATCCTCATTGCAATGGTCTATATAAATATATATGTATTGGTTCCGCGGTTTTTCTTTAAAACAAAATATGTTACCTATCTTGTATTGCTTGTTCTGATGGGAGTAGCGGGGCTTAATTTTATTGGTTACGGTTTCAGACTGTTTTTCGAAGAATTCAGAGTGAAAAATATTCTTAAGGAAAGTGAAAAGGGAGGAATTTATGAAGGAGTTCTAATGTGTATTCCGATCATTATGACGACCACAACGATAAAACTTTTGCAGAAATGGATTAATGATAATAAAAGGATCAATGAGCTAAGCAGCCTTACTATGAGTATGGAACTGAATGAACTGAGAAATCAGATCAATCCCCATTTTCTGTTTAATATGCTGAATAATGTAAAAGCACTGATCAGAACAGATCCTGCAAAAGCTTCAGTAGTGATTGTAAAACTTTCTGAATTTCTCAGATATCAGCTGTATGAAAACAGTGAAGAAAAAACGTTACTGGCTTCAGAAATTGATTTTTTGGGCAATTTTTTAAACCTTGAAAAAATAAGACGTGATCATTTTTCTTTTGATATTCAAACCGATGTTGATAAAAGAATAATCAGCAGCACATTTATTCCACCGAATTTGTTTACCACTTTTGTTGAAAATGCTGTAAAGCACAGTGTGGATCTCAATGGAGGAGAGTCTTATGTGAAAATAGAAATTAGTATTGAGAATAAACAGCTCCATTTTATATGTGTGAATTCAAGAAGTGCTGGTTATACCGTTTCGGACAAAAAAAGCAGTGGACTTGGGCTTGCCAATATCACCAGAAGGCTGGAACTTCTTTATAACGACACTTTTGACCTGCAGATAGAATCCGGTGAAAAAGAATATATTGTAAATTTAAAAATTCCCGTTTGATGAATTGTATTATAGTTGATGATGAACCTTTGGCAAGATCCGAAATGAGATCTCTGATCACTGAAACTTCCAATGTTGATATCCTTGGCGAATTTTCCAATGCTCCGTCTGCACTCGATTTTCTTAAAGAAATTGATGTAGATCTTATTTTTCTTGATATAGAAATGCCCATGGTGACAGGTCTTGAGTTCGCAGAAATGCTTCCCAAAAAATCGCTGATCATCTTTACAACAGCCTATTCTCAGTACGCACTGAGGAGCTATGAATTGGAAGCTGTAGATTATCTTCTGAAACCTGTTGATCCCAAAAGGCTGGAAAAAGCAATTGATAAAGCCATACTTTATACTGAACTTTTATCCAAAGACACTGTAAAAAATACGGTAGAATCCAATACTGCAGATTTTTTATTCATCAAAGCAGAACGAAGGTTCTATAAAATCAGTTTTGCAGATATTAAATTTATAGAAGGGCTTAAGGATTATGTAGTCATTCATACAAAGCAGCAAAAGCTTATCACTGCAATGAATTTAAAAACAATTCATCAGAAAATATCCGGAGAAACCTTCATCAGAGTAAGCAAATCTTACATCGTCAATATGAATTATATTGATTCATTTGACAATCATAATATATATATTGAAGACTCCGAAATTCCTCTTGGAGAAGTATACAGATCCGAGTTTTTTACAAAATTTGCCGGAGGGCTTCTGAACTCAGACTAATGTAAAATGAGTAGTGAATCATAAGGAATGGGTAATGTAAATCTCAGATACTACATCATCAGTGAAAATCTGTAGGGCAGGAGGTGTCATTCTGAACGTAATAAAATGTAGTGAAGAATCTTATGTTTTGAACAATAATAAGATTCTTCCTTCGTCGGAATGACAAAAGCTAAATGGTACAAAAGACCTCTTTAAATAAATAAACCCTTCAACAGCTTTAGCTAATTAATCTAATAAAGTTTCTGATCTTTTTCACAATAGAAGCTTCTTCTTTTTCCAACACCCGTTTGTTTTTTGATCAATTTCTGTCCACATACCGGACATATAGATTTAGTATGAACGAGCCAGTGTTTTTTCAAAACAAATTCTCTTTTCCATTTCAGGAAATCAAAACTGTAATTTCTGGCTTCAGCTATAAGTTCTTTCCTTTTTTTGACAGGTAGATTTCCCAACAGACTTTCCGGCTGTACTCCAATTCTGAAAAGCACTTCGTTTTTAACGATATTGCCGACACCCGAAAAAATATCCTGATTCATCAATGCATCACAAACCATCATTTTCGGATTGGATTTTAATTTCTCTTCGGCTTTCTTAGGATTCCACTGATCGCTCATTACATCTGCTTCCCAATCAATTGTGGAGAGGAATTCAAGGTCTACAGACTTTACAGAACAGGTGTAAAAATAAATGCTTCCCGTAGAGAAAAACAATGCTAAACGCAAGCTTTTATCCGGTTTGGTTTGTTCATCAATGCTGTAAGAACCAAACATTAATAAATGAATCCGGATCGCTGCTTTTTCAAAAACGAGATAAGTTTGTTTTCCAAAAGTGCGGATTTCCAGAAGGGATTGGCCAATGAAAATTTCTTTCTCGAATTTGGCAATTCCTGAAACTTCTGTTACTTGCTGACCTGCAAATGGCTGCAGGCTTTCTTTCATTAATATGATGGATGGACCTTCAGGCATACGTTTATTTTGAGATAAAGATTCAAATAATATTCCATAACCAAATAAAATCTGAGCTTTATCCCAAAATAAACCTGTTTAAAATATTCAGACCAGTTTCTGTCCGACAAAACGGATTACAGAGCCTGTTCCATTATGAAACAATCCCTCATTGAGCTCTATTTCTGTTTCTGCCAATTCAATAATGTTATAATCCGGAAAATCAGCCTTAATCTCTTCAATAGAAAATAAGGATTCAACGTCCTTTGGCCCGCCAACCTTTTCATTCTTTGCAATATACTCCAAGTGGCTTTTACTGAAAGCTTCAAAAATAATAAAACCGCCTTTACGCAGATACTGATTGAGCATTTGGTGAATGGAAGATTTAATATCTCCCGGAAAATGGGCATAGATCAGAGCAATAGCGTCAAACTGTTGTTCCTGATAATTCAGAGTTGAAAGTTCTCCCACCCGATAATCAATTGTAGTTCCGTGTTGCTCAGCAAGCTGTAACGCTTTGTTTCTGCCATTGGCACTGATATCGAAAGCTGAAACCTGCCATCCCTGAGTTGCCGCAAAAACAGCATTTCGGCCTTCACCTTCTGCGGGGAAAAGTATTTTACCTGGTTTTAATAGAGTAAGTTGTTCTCTCAGATAATTGTTGGGTTTTGTTCCATACGCAAACTCTTCGCTGCTATACCTTTCGTCCCATCTTTTGAGCCATGTGTTGTCCGTCATTGTAAAAGAATTTTAAAATTTGGATAAAGAAAAACTGTAAGTATTCTTCGGTTGTATTAGTTGCATCAAATGTAGAATATTTCTTCAAGCTTTCCGATCCCTAAAAAACGTTTACTATTATAGATTTTTTGAATGACAGATCTGTTTAATAAAAATCCAAATACTATTCCATACAATTAAAATTTGGAGTAATTTTGAAAAATGATGAATTTAAACCAGATTTTCACCAATCAACGTACAGGAAACAATCCACAGACCAAAGCTTCACGAACTGATTTTCAAAGGGATTTCGACAGAATTATCTTCTCTTCTGCTTTCAGAAGACTACAGAATAAAACGCAGGTTTTTCCTCTTCCCGGAAGTGTTTTTGTACACAACAGACTTACCCATTCTCTGGAAGTATCATCTGTAGGAAGAAGTTTAGGAAGTATTATCGGTGAATTTATTGCTGAAGATTTTAAAAGTGAACTGACTGAAGATTCAAAGAATTTTTATCTCTATAATCTGGGAAACGTAATTGCAGCTGCATGTTTATGTCATGATGTCGGAAACCCTGCTTTCGGACATTCTGGAGAAGATGCCATTGCAAGCTATTTTGAAAGGAATGAAAGAGACCTGAAGTCAAAATTCAATGAAAAAGAGTGGGCGGATCTGGTTAACTTTGAAGGAAATGCCAATGCGATCAGAGTACTGGCACAGCAGCAGCAAGGGAAAGATGCGGGAGGTGTTCAGCTTACTTTCTCCACACTGGCAAGTATTGCAAAATATCCTTGTGAGGCTGTAGCCAAGAAAAAAGGAATCATTCACAGGAAGAAATTCGGGTTTTTCCAGAATGAAAAAGACATATTCCTTGAAATTGCCAAAGGAACCCAGCTTATTTCTGAAAGTGAAGAACCTTATATTTTCAAAAGACATCCTTTTGTATGGCTGGTAGAAGCTGCTGATGATATCTGCTACAACATCATTGATATGGAAGATGCCCACAGATTGGGAATTGTTTCAACAGCAGACTGTAAAAATTTATTTTTTGAACTGGTAAAATCTGAAACAAATGATGTTCAGAGAATTGAAACAAAGCTAAGTTCTATCTCCAACGAAAACGAACAGATTTCTTACTTAAGAGCAAAAGTAATCAATGCTCTGATCAATAAGTCGATTGAGATGTACAAACATAACTTTGAAACGATTCTTGAAGGCAATCTTGGCAACGGCTTACTTGATATCTATAAAAAAGAAAATAAAGCACTGCAGGATATTGCAAGTTTCTCCGTAGAAAAAATCTATAATCATAAAGCGGTTGTAGAAATTGAAAATGCAGGATATAATGTAATGTATGAATTGCTGGATCATTTTATTCCTTCCATTCTGAAACCGGAAGACCATAGAAAATCTTATGATGAAAAAGCTTTGAAATTAATTCCAAAGCAATTCATTTACAATGATGGTACCGATTATCAGAAAGTTCTCGGAGTAATTGATTTCGTTTCAGGAATGACTGATAACTATGCTACCGATTTATATAGAAAAATTAAAGGAATAGACATCGGAATGACCGTGTAAATTCTATTTATTCAATAATTCAGAAGCCTCTTCAATTAATGACTGCATTAAAGTGGAGGCTTTTTTATGCTTTAAAAGCGGGGCAATCTGACCTGCCCAGAAAAATACCAGCTCATGCTTTTGCTGTTCCAAAGCAGCCTTTCTCAGTGCGCCCATAAAATGGGTCTGTAAAGGAAATGGTAATGTTTTGTCAGTGGCAGCCAATACATCCCGGGATATTTTTGTGGTAATTCCGCGTCCTAATCTTCCGGTATACGCTCTGGTGAGAGCGGTAGATCTTGCTGCATCAGAAAACAAAAACTCTTTATGTATCGGTAAAGCTCCGGATTCTTCAGTGACCAGAAATGCCGTTCCGATCTGTACCGCTTCTGCGCCCAGTTGGAAAGCTCCGGCAATTCCACGCCCGTTGACAATACCTCCCGCTGCAACTACAGGAATTTTTACCCGATCCTTTATCAGTTGAATCAAAGCGAAAGTTCCTGTTGTAGAAAGTTCAGCCTGATCCAGAAACGAAGGTCTGTGGCCGCCACTTTCAAAGCCGGAAGCCACAATAACGTCCACTCCGGTTTTTTCCAGAGCAACAGCTTCATCCAAGGTTGTTGCAGTTCCCAAAATAACAGTTCCCTGCTGATGAAGATCTTCGATGATACTTTCATCCATCAATCCAAACATAAAGCTGAAAACTTTAGGTTTGATATCAAAAATAACACTCAGCTGATTCTGAAATCTTGATTCAAAAGAGAGTGGAGGTGAAGGAATATCCGTGTCTAAAAGATCAAAATAAGGTTTGAAAATTTCAATGGCCTTTTGATACTGGTCTTTTGTATGTTCTTTATCAATAATATCGTGATCGTTTACCCAGAGATTAAGATTATAAGGTTTATCCGTTTTCGTTAGTATTTCTTTGTGAATATCATAAATTTCCTGCGGTGACAAAGTATACGCTCCGAATCCGCCTAGTCCGCCAAGATTGCTCACTGCTGTTGTCAGCTCAACTGTAGAAAGACCTCCGCCAAAAGGACCTTGCAGAATAGGATATTCAATACCCAGTAATTCCGTAATTCTATTTTTATTCCACATGATTTTGTTGATTTTTAATTAAAAAAACTTGAATTAAGGGTGTACATTGGTCAATGTCTTATTAACGATGAGCCATTTTTCGTCTATCTTATTGAAAGTTATGAAATTATAATAATTAAAATCATACATTCTTACATTTAATTTCACTGTAGCAATTGAATTAATGATGTCAATAGAAAGGATTTCAGCTTTAAAATCTTTTCCGGATTTTTCCGGACTTACACGGTTTCCGACTCCCTCAATATATTGATCCGCAGTTTTGAAATAGGGAACTCCATCTACATCTCCGAAAAACAAAGCTCCTTTATAGAAGGCTTTTCTAAGAAGGTCTGTATCTCCTTCATAAATTCCTCTGAAATAATAATTTTCAATGACATTTCTTATTTCAGTTTCTGGTGTTGGGTTGGTTTTCATATTCTTTACATTTTGTGCATGGCCGCTCAATGGAAAACTGAGCAGCCATGCTATAATTAATGATAGTTTCATGATAAATGATGTCCGGCACCCATTCCCCCGTCAACATTGATGATGGCTCCGGAAATTAATTTGTTTTTAGCAATCGCATGAATCATCTGAGCTACTTCTTCCGGCTCCCCGATACGGTTGATGAGGTGCATTCCGGCATTGTTATCAAGACCTGCACCATGCATCGGTGTTCTTATCAAGCCCGGAGCGACCGTATTTACCCTGATATTTTCTTTTCCAAACTCTGCAGCCAGCTGCAAAGTCAGTGCATGAATAGCTCCTTTGCTTGAAATAGGCGCTGTAGAAGGAGACTGTGCAATCGCATGATATACTAATGGAGTTCCTACATTGATCACAACACCGTCTTTTTGTTTGATCATTTGAGGAATGACAGCCTGTGTTGTAAAGAATGTTCCTTTTAAATTGGTTGTTAAAAAACGGTCCAGATAGTCTTCAGTGACTTCCAGAAAAGGTTTGTTCTCGTAAATTCCCGCATTGTTGACCAGAACGTCAATTGATCCAAATCTTTCAAGTGCAGTTTTTACCAAGGCTTCTCCCGTTGTTTTCTCGGATACATTTCCGGCAACCATGGCCAGGTTTTCTCCGGCTCCCAGCTCATGGTAAACTTCCTCTAATTTAGATGCTGTTTGTGAATTGATGATTACATTATCACCTCTGTCTAAGAAATAACGGGCTGTTTCCAATCCTATCCCTGAAGAGGCTCCTGTTACAATTATCGTTTGCTTTTTCATTTTATGTTTATTTTTTTTCTGTTGAAAATCCTTGTTCTTTTAATACTGAAACCTGTTCTCCGGCATATCCCCAGTTATCATCTTCGATTTCGTTGATCACAATATGGGTCAAATGAGGATCCTTATTCAAAACTGAAGTTACAGCTTCACTTATTTTTCTGATTAATTGTTGTTTCGTTTCGCGGTTAAGATCTTCGCGAAGCACATCTACTTTTATGAATGGCATGATGGTAAATTTTTAAGGTTAAATAATCTTTAAGTTCTGTTAGTAAGCTTTTGCAACAAGATGAATATGTAAATCAAAATTGTTATAGATCAGCGTATCACCAAGATTGGTAAAGAAATTGGAGGATCTGAATTTGATATTGAATTTTGTTCTGTCGACTACAATTTTAGCATCTAAAACAGCCGTATTATCCGTTGTTACAATCTGCAGACTTGTGTTGATAGAATGAGTAATCCCTTTTATGGTAAGATCTCCGGTTACGTTATACAGATTCTGATCACCAGGTTCAGCATGAGTGATTTCAAAAAGAGCTTCAGGAAACTGATCAGAATTAAAGAAATCGTCAGAGGTCAGGTGGCCTGCAAACTGAGCATTGGTTTCAGCATCCTCGATATCAAGGATTTTGATAGCACGGGTATCAATGACAAATTTTCCAGATACAGGTTTTCCATCTTCAAATGTGAAGTTTCCATCTTTTACACCGATTGTTCCGTTGTGGGCTCCGGTTACTTTTCTTCCGATCCAGTCGATCGTACTGTTTTCATTATTGACTTTGAAATTTTTTGTGTCCATTTTTATTTGGGTTTAATTAATGACACAAAGTTCAGCCGGTTGAAAGAAAAAGTTACGTGATGTACCTCACAAAATAGAAGAGAGGATAGACGAGGTAAGGGTGTTGTTTATTGATGAAGTCTGCTCAGGGTTTCCCTGGTTACTCCAAGATAAGATGCAATCAGGTGTTTAGGAACCAGATTGTACAGTTGAGGATACATGGCCAAAAGTTCCTCATACCGGAATTTAGCATCATTATTCATGAAAGAAAGCAGACGTTTTTGTGCTGCTACATATCCTTTGTTGGTTCTCCATCTGAAAAAATGTTCAACTTCATGAATTTCATTGCAGATTTTTTCCCTGTCTTCGTTGGAAATAGAAAGAATAGTAGCGTTCGTAATGCAGTCTACATTAATAGTAGCCCTGGTTTTACTGTAAAGTGCATCAAAATCTGTCACCCACCAGGTCGGCATAGCAAACTGAAGAATAAACATTTTCATGCTGTCGTTAAGATAAAAAGCTTTCAGACAGCCTTCCAGAACGAAATATTCATGATTTACGAAATCACCTTCCGAGATCAGGCTTTGCCCTTTTTTTAAAGTAATCAGGTTAAAATGCCCAAAAACATAATCAAGTTGTTCTTCAGCAAGAGAAGTGAATTTAGAGATGTGATTCTTTAATATTTCTTTAGAATTGACCATGATATGCAATGAATATTCAAAAGTAAGTTTTTTTCAGGATAATTTTAATTTAAAAATAATCAATCATTCTTGGGCTTGATTATTAGGAGATAATGTATTAAACCTTAGATTTATTTTTCATATATTTAAGCAAACACCAATAAAAATGTTTTAACAAAACAGGATTTATTACGACCTATTAAAAAATTAAAAGCTATGGGAATATATTTAGCGCCCGTTATTTTCTTCGGGCTAATCATTTTATTCGCTTCGTTCTTTGTAGTTAAGCAGGAGACCGCAGCGATTATTGAACGTTTTGGAAAGTTCCGGGCAGTAAAACATTCCGGTCTCCATCTTAAGCTGCCAATCATAGATCAGATTGCGAAAAGACTGAATCTGAGAATTCAGCAGCTGGATGTAATGATTGATACTAAAACATTAGACAACGTTTTCATCAAAATGAAAATTTCTGTTCAGTATCAGGTGATCAGAAATCAGGTTGGAGATGCTTATTATCGTTTGGAAAATCCTGAAAATCAAATTACTTCATTTGTTTTTGATGTGGTAAGAGCAGAAGTTCCGAAATTGAAACTTGATGATGTTTTTGTAAGAAAAGATGATGTGGCGATTGCAGTAAAAAGTGAGCTTCAGGAGGCTATGAACAGCTATGGATATGATATTATCAAAGCTTTGGTTACTGATATTGATCCGGATGAACAGGTAAAACATGCGATGAACAGAATCAATGCGGCGGAAAGAGAAAAAACTGCTGCAGAATATGAATCCGAAGCACAAAGAATCCGAATTGTAGCCGTTGCAAAAGCAGAAGCAGAATCTAAAAAACTTCAGGGACAAGGGATTGCAGACCAAAGAAGAGAAATTGCAAAGGGTCTTGAAGAGTCTGTAAGGATGCTGAATAATGTAGAAATCAATTCACACGAAGCATCAGCACTTATCGTAGTGACACAGCATTATGATACATTGCATTCCATAGGAGCAAGTAACAGAAGCAACCTGGTTCTTCTTCCCAATTCACCTACAGCAGCCAGCAGCATGTTGAATGATCTTGTAGTAGCTATGACTACTGCAAATACGGTAGGTGAGGCAGCTAAAGGTAAATACCCGGATCCACCTCAAAAAGAGAGTGGATTTTAAAATAGGGAAAAAGAGTATGAATACTGGAAAGATGAATCCTTGGAGAATTTTCCTTGATTGTCAAAAATAACTTCAGACTTCATTTCCTTCATAAAACAAAAAAGCTTCTGAAATTTTCAGAAGCTTTTTTTATTATTTTTTCGTTTTAGAAACCTGTTCTATCAATGTATATTTTATGGAAGAAGCGTTAGCCGGTGGATTTGCTATTTTTTCAGTTTTTACTTTTAAAACATATTCGTAACCTGGTTCATAGGTAAATCCTTCAATATTGCTGTAGAAATTGGTCCAGCTTTCGGAAGCATTTTCTTTTACCTGCATACACTTCATACGGCCTGCTCCTGCAGAACAGTCTACGGTTTGTGGGCCTACGATAAGTGTTTTTTCATTGGATGCCATTTCTTTCTTTTTCGTTTTAGAAACCTGCTTTACCAAGGTGTATTTTATGGATGATCCGTCAGCTGGAGGATTGGCAATTTTTTCAGTTTTTACTTTTAAAACATATTCATATCCCGGTTCATAGGTAAACCCTTCAATATTGCTGTAGAAATTGGTCCAGTTTCCGGAAGCATTTTCTTTTACCTGCAGACATTTCATAGGAGCTACGCTGGTACAGTCTGCTGTTTGTGGTCCTACGATGAAGGTGGCTTCATCGCCTGTGGATGCATTGGCTGTGGTTGTACATTGCGTCATTGCAAATAATGCTAATGCGGGTGCTGCCCCTTTTAGAATTGTTGCGATACTTTTCATAAACTTGATTTTTCCCCCATACTTCGCAATTACCATGCCGAACTTGGCTTTCCTGAATTTGTAGTACTTCTGCTATTGCTTTTTATTTTTTTAATCATTTAATTTGAAGTTCTTAAACACTAACCGCAAAACATAATTCTTACAATAAATATGGAAAATCAAATGCAAGTTGAAAATTACAGGATTCAAAAACCTGAAATGTGGGCAGGAAATATTGGAGATGAGGAAATAAAAAATAGAATCAAAGACTCCGAATTTGCCAAAAAACAAATTGATGAAGGCCGTGATTACTGCTACTTTTTAGACAAAAAATATTACACGAGCAATACGGAAAACAGTGAATATGTCTGCATGGCTTATACTCTGAACGAGCCGGGAAATCTGGAGCGAGCTTCTGTGTCTGATGTCATTGTGGAGGAAAATGAAGTCTATCAGATTCACAGGATCAGTGTTTTGAGAGATGGAGTACTGATAGATAAAATTCCGGATACGAATATTAAAGTTCTTGACAGCGAAAACCAGAGCAGCGGCGGAGTTTTGAGCAGTAATAAAAAGATCAATATTACTATTAAAGATCTCAGGCTGTATGATGTACTGATTTTAGAAGATTCAAGGATTAAAGCATTTACAGACCGGGATTTCCTAAGAAAGGAATTCTCAAAATATGTATGGGTAAGTCCGGATAATTACTGGGCCTATGGCAATTTTAAATTTACTTTTATCAATGAACGTGAGCAGACGATTGCCTATAAAAAGACATTTTTCAGAGATGAGCAGGGAGATGTTCTGGAACCGGAAACGAACCATCTGAAAAAAGGGGAGAGGTTTGTGATAGAAGAACAGAATTATATTAATCCTGTAGATTCAGGAAGAGAAATTTTCCCTTATGTGGACTTTGCTACCGAAAGCAGCTGGAAAGACCTTTCCAATTATATTGTGCCTCTTTATGAGGAGATTTTCAATAGCTCTTCCTTGAAGGATTTTGCGCCGAACCTGATTGAAAAGCTGGATGCTATTGCCGATCAGGGTGAAAAGCTTCAGTTTGCTGTAGAATATGTTCAGAACCATATCTATTATATCTTCAATGCGGATGAAATGAATGGACATAAGCCGCAAGCACCGTCTGTAACCTATGAAAATAAGCAGGGAGACTGTAAAGCGAAATCAGTTTTATTAAAAGTGATCCTTGATTATATTGGAGTGGATGTTTCTGTTGTATTGGTGAATTTCAATACAGATTATTATATCAAATATTACCTTCCATCACTGTTAAGCTTCAATCATGTTGTCGTAAAAGTGAATTATAAAGATCAGGAATACTTTATTGATGCTACGATTCGTGATGAATTCGGACTGATTGAAAACAGAGGATTCATGTATTTTATGCATTATCTGGAAGTGAAAAAAGATCAGGAGCTCCAGATAAGAAAACCTTATCAATTTCCTTATTTCTGTATTGACGAAAAAGTAGATTTTAATGTACAGGGGACTGTCGGAAAGTTTACTCTGTCAACAACTTACAAAGGAAGCAGGGCCAATGCCATGAGAAGGTATTTTAAAAGCACCAACAAAAGGGAAATTATAGACAGCTGGAACAGTTTCCTTTTCTATGGCTTAAATTATTCGAGTGACAGAAATGGTACAGATGTACGGAATGTATTCAAAGATGCAACCATTGATGTGATAAGTGATGATAAAAGACTGAATGAAGTGAAGATTCAATATACCGCTATCATTGAGAATCCTTACTATGTAGACCCTCAGAACAACCGTTTCCTTATGTATTTTGACAGAAATGTTGTGAAGGCAAGTGCAAGAGATTTTATGCATAAAGATTTATCGTTCTGGCATAATTTCGATACCGAAAAGTATGAAATTAATCTCTATACAGATCAGAAGATTGATACCGAAGAAAAATATACGGTTCAGGAATGCACCATTGCCAATCCGTATTTTGACTATAAAAGCCGTAAAAAAGTAAGCAAGAACGGGGCAAGTGTATACATCGAATACAACCCTCTGATCAATCTTGAAATTCCGCAAAGTGAGTTTGAAAAGTTCAGAACAGACCATCATACCATTGCAGACAGCAATTTTGGAATTGGAATTGACATCATAGAACCAGGGCTGATGAATAGACTTAAATTCAGTTTTAAGAAGAAATTTAAATAGAGCCTGGATTCTAAAATTCAAAGTTTAGAGTTTAGGGTTTAAGTTTCGGCGGGCGGCGGAGCCGCCCGCCGAAACTCTTTATTCCAATTATTGTATATTCATTTAAAATCATATAAAACACACAAATTTATCTATGCAGAAGATATTTTCTCTTGCTTTTCTTATGGCAGTATCTTGTATGAATGCCCAGAAATTAAAGAAAGAAAACGTTACAGGATTCTGGAAACTGAAAGAATCCGGGTTTTATGAAAATAAAAAGAAAGTGGTAAAAGAATTTGATAACTGCCGTCTGATGAGAAATTATGCCATCAGGGAAGACGGATATGCCATTTATAATTATGTAGAAGGGAAAACAGGTGACTGCAGCCCATCTGAACCAAGACTTTCTTTTTGGAGAATCGTAGAAAACAGAATTCAGTTTTATGTAGATGAGCAAAATATACTTGAAGAAGTGGAAGTGACCCTTAATCAGGATAACACAATGACTTTTTCAAGTTACATTCCCAATCCTATTAAAGTAAAAGGAGATGCTCTTGCTGAAAAAGTGGTAAACACCATCCACTACGATATCCTTGAGAAAAAATACTAACAGCCAACAGTAAACTTTTGATGTAATGAATTATGTAACGATAATCTATCTCCTTAATATTGTTCTGTATGCAATGTATTTCTTTACAAAAACTGGCGGAGAAACAGATTTTTCTGGTGTAGATTTTTTTATTTCAGGAATTTTATCTCTTTTTTTGATCTTTGCGGGATATCTGAATGCAAAAAAAGGAATGATCTACAGAACCGTTCTGTGGATGTTTTTTTTGAATGTTTTCTTATTCGCTTGCTCCGGTTTATTCGATCAGTTTGGAAGTCATTTTAATATTCTTTCTACAAATAATAGTGACAGTTTTATTTTTACATTGGCGCTCATTGTTTATAATGGATATCTTTTTCCTCTAACGATTAGTCTTGAGGGTTCTGGCCTTTCATTGATATTCCCGGTGGTATTATCTTTTATTCTGCCCTCATTGGGATATCTGATAGGGAAGAAGCTTCATCCAAATAAACAAAATCCCACTGAATTATAGTCATTGCGAACCGAAGGTGAAGCAAACCCAAAATTAAAAAATTATAAGTAGAAGTTTTTTTGAACACACAAAGGCGCTAAGATTTTTACAAACCATGTGTATGTAAGACGCAAGGATTTTATCTTTGATAAAATTGTAAACTGCATATTCTTAACCTCTCAAAGTTTTTACAAATTAGGCAGATTCTGATGAGAAAAAATGTTAAATCTCCGGAATGATCTCTGGGAAATTGATAATATTTCTTTGCTGAAAATCTTAGATTTTTTTTGCGCCTTAAAATTGACGAAATGTATAAACTTTTGCGCCTTTGCGTTTCCCAACACTCAATATTTTTCGTATAAAAAAAGAACTGGAAAAAGCTTTAAGGCTGTTCCTGCTTCTGTGGTTGATTATTGGATGTAAAGAATTTCTGCTTACCAATCAACAGTTCAAAAAAAAGTCTGAAATCCGAAATTAAAGACCATAATGGATATTTAAAAGTAGCCGGTCTGTTTCTCTCAATCACTGCATGACTGAACCAGGCAAATCCATATCCGAAAATTGGAATATACCAGAGAAATCTTTCCTTTCCGGAACTGATCACATATCCTATGACGAAAAATATGAGCAGTGTTCCTATAAAATGAAAAATCCGGGTTCCTGTTTTACTGTGTTCAGTAAGGTAAAACAGATAAAATTCTCTGTAGGTTTTAATTCTTTCAGCCATGGTAGGTTAGTTTATTGATTATATTGAAGTTATAGCAATAATTCGGCCGATTTTTTTAGAGTGTAAAAAATAAAAAAGGCAAAATCGCAAATCAGTCTGTTCAAATGTTCGACTTTTTTGCCATTTTGCCTTTTCGAAGTTTTGCTGCTATTTTTTAGCTATTCTTTAATTCTTTTCCAAGTTTACTGTTTTTATATCCGTAGCAGAAATAAATAACCATACCGATCAGGAACCACATTCCGAACCAGAACCAGTTTTCATGGCTCATTCCTGTGAGTAGATACAGACATGAACTTAATCCAACCAATGGAATCAATGATAAGTTCTTGACAAAAGCTACTACACATAAGATCAGGTTGATGATAATAAAGAAGAAAATAGAAGCTCTGAATTCTCCTTCATTAGGATCTGACCAGTTCATCAGGTTGTCAAAAAACTCCGGTTGCCACTTATAGAAAGCCATCAAACTACCAATGAAAACAACAGGGAAAATAATTTTACCATTCACATACGGAAGGTGAAATCTGCCTTTGATTTTCTCTTTGGCCGGAAGCATAAGTACCCCTGCACATACCAATACGAAAGCGAAAATAGTTCCGATACTCGTAAAATCCAGGATAAATGTTTTATCTGTGAATAGGATAGGAATACCAACTACAATTCCGGTAACAACAGTTGCGTAAGAAGGAGTTTTATATTTTGAATGTACCTTCTGGAATCTCTGAGGCATCAGTCCGTCACGGCTCATCGCATACCAGATTCTCGGCTGTCCCATCTGGAAAACCAATAATACAGTGGTAATGGCAACAATAGCAACAAAGGAAACGGTAAGTTCCATCCAGGCTACATTAGCATTTGTTTTTTCAAAGATGAATGAAAGCGGATCTCCTACGCCATCAAACTTTTTATAATCTACCATCCCTGTTAGTACAAGCGTTAGGGCAATATAAATTACCGTACACAGTACAAGAGAGATAATCATTCCTTTTGGTAAGGTCTTTTGTGGATCTTTGGTCTCTTCAGAAAGTACACTTAAGGCATCAAATCCGATATAAGCAAAGAATACTCCGGATACTGCACTCATTACTCCGGCAAAGCCGTTTGGCATAAAGGATGGTGTTCCGGTAGTAGGGCTTACTGGTGTCCAGTTTTCAGTATTGATATAAGAAAAACCAACCAGGATAACCAATATAATTACACCTAGCTTTAAGATAACCAGAGAGTTATTGAAGTTTTTACTTTCTTTTACTCCTACATAGCAAAGCCATGTAATCAAACCATTGATAACCAATGCCGGAATGTCTACAATGAATTTCAAACTTCCAATCAATGGAGCTGTTTTCCAGGCATTTAACAGTTCTTTGTTTTCTGAACCATATTGAACTGCTTTTCTTGCTTCAGTATAGCTGCAGGTCAGATAATCAGGGATATGCATTCCGAGACGCCCTAAGAAACTGGTGAAATAGTCCGACCAGGAAAAGGCTACGTAAATATTTCCGAAAGAATATTCCATAATCAGGGCCCAGCCGATTATCCAGGCAATCAGCTCACCAAAACTCGCATAGGCATAGGTGTAGGCAGAACCTGCGGTAGGAATTCTGCTGGCAAATTCAGCATAACATAAGGCGGTAAATCCACAGGCAAAACCGCAAATCAAATATAGAAGAATAACACCGGGACCACCTCTGAAAACGGCTTCTCCCAAACTGCTGAAACTCCCAGCTCCTATAATAGCCGCAATACCAAAAAATACAATGTCCCATACACCTAGGACTCTTAAAAGTCCCGTTGAAGTATCTGTATCTGAATAGATTTTTCTTCTAAAAAGTTGACTCATTCAATAACTATATTTGATTTGAAAAAAAGCAAATGTAATGATTTTTTATTTTGATGTTAACATTTGTTAAGAACATTTAGGTAAAAATGCTCAAACAAAAGGTTTTAATCCTTATAAACAGGTATTTCCACATAGCTGTCATTATACCATTTTACCTCCAGAGGTTCCCCGGAATCTTTTATCGTTTCGTCACTTACATCCTTGCCTGTCCCATAATTGATCTGCCAGTTAGGGTTTTTATTCACACCCACCAATAATAGCAGTTTACTTCCTTTTTCTATTTTTTTACTCATGAAATACGAGTTATTAATGGGAATCTGCTCCATTTTATTGGGTTCAAGAAGCTGTCTTACTTCATTGTTCTTTGCATAGCTGGCTCTCACAATATGAGTTGATAATAAAGATGATTTTCCGTCCGGCTGAATCTGATACAGATAGGTGTCAGTATCAAAGTCTTTTTTATTGATGGAAACATTGAAGAATCCTGAAAGGTTTCCGCTGATGATCATATCCTTATCCAATACTTCACTTTCAAAAGCAATTGAAGTAGTCATTTTTATACTGTCTTTTTTACTGACTTTGTAGTAAATGTCTTTCTGATCTCTGTTTTTAAAATCAACAATTTGTTTTGTGAAATTTTGGGTATCCGGTTTATTAAACACGGATGAGGTGTTTTTCTTGTCCTGAAGATAGAATTTAACAGTGGAAGTATGCATTTTGTCAAGATCAGAAACATGTTTCCACGTATTGGTATTCATCACCTGGAAATTAATTCTGTCTTTTAAAATTTCCGGTTTTTTGCCTCCTTTAAGAATATAATCAAACCATGAAAATGCAAGGTCATCGATACTTATTCTGGCTGCCGGATCAATAGGGCTGCCATTCACATAAGTAAAGCCGAAACTCTGTGCTCCTCCATGATTATAGGGACCTATTACCAGATAATGGTCTGCATTTTTATTGTATTGATGATGCTTTTTAAAATAATACAGCGCGCCTATCTGATCATCATCATAATATCCGGTTGTTGTCAGAATTGGAATGTTGATTTTAGAGAAATCCTCTTTGTAAGGAACCATTTTCTGCCAGTACTGGTCATACCCCGGATGATCCAGCCACCGTTGAAAGATTTTGCTGGGTTTCCCGCTTATCGTGTCCAAAGACCTGAATGATTTTCCACTTTTATACCATTCTGTATTGATTAAATTCCATTTTGCGAAATTGCTAAAGTCTACTTCATCAGTAAGTTTATTGTTGGTAACATACTGTATCCACTGCAGCATATAGCTCATAAATATATTATTCTGTGCCGGATAGTCTATCCCGATTCCTACTGCAACCTGCGGTACAATCGTCTTTAATGCAGGATGCAGTTTTTTAACAGCTGCCCACTGGCTGAAACCTAAATAACTTCCACCAATCATTCCTACTTTTCCGTTGCACCATGGCTGTCTGCTTATCCAGTCTATTACCTCATAGACATCTTCCGACTCATGCTCAAAAGGATCATTTACATCCTTACTGTTTCTCTTGCCGCGGGTATTGACAACAACTCCTACGTAATTATAAGTAGCCGCTCTCTTTCCAAAAAATTCATCAAACGGACCCGCATAAATATTATTGGTAAGTATAACAGGAAGTGGGGAAGTGTTTTCCTTTTTTCTGACAATGGTAATCGTTAAGGTATTCCCGTTCTTTATTTTAAGATCTCTGGTTTCAATAATGAATCTTTCCTTATCCTTTGAAGCCAGCAATTTCATCACCTGGGGTTTGATACTTGAATATGTTTTATAGTTGAGATAACTTTTGCATAGTGAGAGAGCAGTTTTGTAATCAATACTATCTTTGTTCTTTTGCGCGTCCAGTATTTGATTCATTTGTTTTCTGGATTCTTTCACATTGCCGTCAACTGCAAGAGGTAATCTGGGAATCAGTTTTTCCGGAATGCTTTCATATTTTTGATTAAATGCCTTCTGAAGCGCATCAGAAAAAGAGAGGCTGCTTTCTTTTTGTGCCAGTTTAGCCATGCTGTACAATTCAAAGCCCATCAATCTATAGTCTCCCATATGATGATCGGCAAAGAGATTACGGTTTTCTGACAGAGAAGCCAACGAGTTTTTATAATCCTGAGCTACTATCTGTAAACGGAAAAGATTGTCCAGAAGGTCGATCTTGTTTTCCGGTTTGTACTTTGCAGACTGAAGTTGAGGGATCACTTGCAGAGCAAGTCCTGGCATCTGTTTTTCCAATATAAGAGAGTCTGTTACAGCTGTCTTTGGAAACTGAAATTTTTGTGCCTGCAGCGGGTTTACAAAAATTAATGCTAAAAGTATCTTAAATTTCATGTGATAGTGTGTTTATGGTATGTTTTTAGCTGCTGTTGAAAAAGTATCAACTTAAAATATGTTTTTGATAACTTATTATTAAAATTGTTTACATTTTATCAGACGAAAGTAGTAAATTTTATCATTGAATGGTGAGAAATTTTTCATCATTGCTAAATTGCTATTTAAACCTAATAAATCTGTTAAAACTTGCTTAAACAATAAGTTTTTAATATTTTCGTTAACTTATTTAGACTAATTTTCTTATATCAAGAAGAATGAAATCAAAAAAAATACTTTTAGCGGCTGCAGTAGTTTATTTCGGAATCTCCGATGCTCAGCAGTCCCAATATTTTACCCAGAAAGAAAATTACAGGTTTAATCTAGCCGAAAATCTTTATCAGACCAAAATATACAACGCTTCTCAATACGAATATGCAAGACAATATTTCTACAATCAGAACTTGTCTCGTTCGAAAAAGGAAGCTGCGCAGTTTTTTGATAATGTGATTGGCGTGATTCTTCAGAAAAATCATGCTGAAGAAGGATTAACCGCTTTCATGAAAGAATATCCGAATTCTGCTTATTTTGCACAGGCTAATCTTCCATTGGCAGATTACTACTTGGCAAAAAAAGATTTTGATAAAGCTTTGGAGACTTTGAAAAAAGTAAACCAGTATCAGCTTTCAAAAGAGGAAAACACGCAGTATATTCTGAAGCTTGGGTATGCGAAATTCATGACAGGTGATTCTAAAGGAGCTATCGATGCCCTGGAGGAAGCTTATAAAACAGCTGATCAGTCTCAAAAAGGAGAAATCGCTTATATGTTGGGGCATTTATATTACAGCAACAGACAAAATGATAAAGCTTTCCAGTATTTTGATTCTATAAAAGATCAGGATAAGTTCTCAAAGCTGGTACGTCCTTATTATGTACAGATGTATTACAATGATAAGAACTACGATCAGGCAATCACGGAAGGAAATGCTTTGTTGAACGAAAATATTTCTGATTCTTATAAAGCAGAAGTTCATAAGATTATCGGGGAGAGTTATTTCATGAAGAATGATTATACGTCTGCTTATCCACATTTGAAAGATTATCTGAGTGTACAGCAGAATCCGTCTGAAAACGATTTGTATGAGATGGGATTTGTAGCTGCACAGCTAAAAAAATATGATGAGGCGGTTTCTTATTACAACCAGCTTCTGAACAGCAATTCAGCCCTGGCACAGAATGCTTACTACCAGTTGGGAAATGCTTATCTGGCAGTAGACAAAAAACAGGAAGCTCTTTCTGCATTCCGTTCTTCTTATCAGATGGATTATGATGCAAAAGTGAAAAAGCTGGCTCATGAGCAATATGCTAAATTAAGTTATGATATTGGAAACCCGTTTGAAAGTCCTTCTGCGGTAATCCAAAGTTATATCAATGACAATCAGAATGGAGCTAATGATTCAGAAATGAGATCATTATTGGTAAAATCATATCTGTATTCCGGAAACTATAAAGAAACTCTGAACGCTATTGACAGATTACAGAGTTCAACTCCTGAGATCAATAAAGTAGACCAGGAGGTTTCTTATTTATTGGGGACTGAAGAATTCAACAAAGGAAACTATGACGAGGCTGAAAAGTATTTCTTAAGAAGCCTTGGTTTCAATCTTAATAAAGAATTTAACAGCAGAGCTTTATATTGGCTGGCACAGGTGTATTACCAGAAAGGAAATTATCCGTCTGCCATTGTTCGTTATGAAAAGCTTCTGAACGAAAACTTCCCTGAAAAACAACAGCTTCCTTATGATTTAGGATATGCTTATTTTAAATCCAAGAAATTTGATCAGGCCGCTGCTTATTTCAAACAATATCTTACCAATCCGAAGCCGGAATTCAAAAATGATGCAGAACTTCGTCTGGCAGATATTCATTATGCCAATAATGATCTGAATGAAGCGATTGCCATCTATGATAAAAATGAAGATGCAACGGATTATACTTTGTACCAAAAAGCAATGGCTTTAGGATTCAAAGGAGATACTCAGGCGAAAATTACCAACCTTAAAAACCTTTTATCAAAATATCCGGATTCTGAATATTACGATGATGCTCAATACGAAATAGGAACAGCCTATGCTGCTCAGGATGATTTTACAAACTCCAATGATTATTTCGGAAAAGTGATTAAAGGATCTGCTGATAAAGATTTAATTGCTAATGCTTCAATCTACAGAGCACAGAATTATATTGATCAGAACCAGAATGATAAAGCACTTTCTGAGCTGAAATCTTTGGGTGAGCAGTATAAAAATACAGCATATGCCCAGAAGGTTGTTCAGGCAGCGAAACCTGTCTTCACGAAAAACGGAGATGTTTCAGGTTATGAAGCCTTCGCAAGAAATATTGGTGTCAATGTAGATGCTGCAGAAATTGATGAGATCAATCTGTCAACAGGTAAACAATTGTTTGCGAAGAAAGATTATAAGAATGCAATTTCTTATTACGAAAAATATCTGACTCAGAACCCAACAGGGGAAGGATTGTACCAGGCGAAGTATGAATTGGGGGAAAGTTATTACCAAACTAATAATTCAACTAAAGCTTTACTTGTGCTTCAGGAAGTTGCTGGAATTCAGAATGATTACCAGGATGATGCACAAACTCGTTTAGCTCAAATCTTTATTGCACAAGGGAATACTGCAGAAGCGAAAAAGTACCTTGAGGGAATTAAAAACTCTTCCAATATCAGCATTAAAAATTATGCAAATGTTGAGCTGATGAAGCTGTATGCAGAAGAAAATAATTTCTCTGAAGCTGAAAAATTAGCCAATGCTGTAATTGCTAATTCTAAAAACTCGGCAGCTGTTATTGAAACTGCGAAAGTGATCAAAGCAAGAAGTCTGATGAACTCAGGAAAAGATAAAGATGCACAGTCTGCGTATGTTTCTCTTGAAAAATCATCCAACACTTCAGTAGCTGCAGAAGCTTTATATGCAAAAGCCTATTATCAGAACAAAGGGAAAGCGTTCAAATCTTCTAATGAGACGATCTTTAAGCTTGCCAATAACTATGCATCAGAAGAATTTTGGGGAGCAAAAGCTTTGGTATTGATGGCGAAAAACTATATCGGCCTGAAGGATAACTACCAGGCAAGTTATACATGTGATCAGATCATTGCGAACTATAAGGATTTCCCTGAAATTGTTGCAGAAGCAAAAGAAGTTAAAAAACAGATTAAGAAATAGGACATGAAGGTTTTTAAAATTGCTATTTATTCTTTCTTTGTTTCGGCTTCACTCTGGAGCTGCATTCCATCATACAGTGCATATCCTAAAGAGTATAACCGCGCAAAAACTGACTTTCCAAAACAAAAGGCTTTTGTAGTGAACAAAGAGCTTAAGAATGAATTTGAGATTTTAAAACATTCAGATATTTATGAAATTGTAGAAGACAGTACCCATGCAGCTAAAATAACACTGCATCCCATGCTTACCCGTACTCCTCCATGTGGAAATCCTATGATTGGGAGTATGCTTACAGTCGGGTTATTGCCTTCAGGATTTCCGTATGATATTTCTTACAGTTATGATGTAGCTGAGAACAGTACAACGAAAAATTATCAATACAAATTACAAGTTTATCAAAGCCTTTGGCTGTTTAATATATTCAGACTAGGGAGAACTTTTTCAAAACAGTCAGGGAAAGCTTTATTAGGCAATTATATTGCTTCCAATAAGTAAAACCCGTTATATATTTTTTTCAAATAAAGAAAATATGAACAAGAAGATTCAAATATTATCCATATTATTTTTAGGAATTTCGTCAGTGGCGTTTTCCCAGATCAAGGAGGAAAAACTGGTTCTTAACAAAAAAAGAGAGCCGGAAGTGAAGAAGATCGAGAAGAAGAAGACTTCTGTGGAAACCATTAAAAACTATCCGCCGGAAGAGAAATCGCAGACTCCTGTGAAATATACCATCACGGATGTTCCCGCTGTTTCTGATTTCAAAACTTCAACGATTCAGGGTGAGGATGTTGCTCCGAAATTTGACGGAACGGCTCAAAATAATTATTTCCAGTTCGGAATGGGTAATTACGGTAAAATCTTAGTAGATGGAAACATCTCCAAGACCCTTGAAAATAAATTTGAAGTGGGAGCGGATGTTCACGTTCTTTCTACTAATGGTCTTAAAAAAGAGTATGACTGGAAATCCGGACAGACTTCTGCCAATATTGGTGCTTTCCTGAACTCTTACGGAGAAAAAGGAAAATTCAATATCAATGCTGAATATGGTTTAGACAACTATAATTATTACGGGATCTATGCGATGCAGCCGACTGGTGAGCTTGATCTGAAGCAAAAAGTAAATCAGTTTAAAGTAAACGGATATTATGACTTTTATTCCAATGAAATCTTAAATGATGTAAGGGTAAAATCATCATTCCTTAAAGATCATTTTGATGCTCAGGAAAACCAGGTTTCCATTCTTGCCAACTTTTCCAAGCATGCGGTAGAATTAGGAAAATCAGGAATCAATCTGAATGCTGATCTTGGAGTAGGATTGGATGCGGTGAAGACTGATTTTGCCATCAGAGATAAAAACTCTTCCAATTTCTTCAATACCAGCCTGACTCCGAAAGTGACGTTCAGAAAAGGTGATTCCTATTTAATGTTAGGTTCATCATTCTCTTTCCTGAATGCTAAAAACTCTAATGATCAGCTGGAACAGCAAAAAAATAATAAGACCTATTGGTTCCCGCAGGCAGAGTTTCAGTTTGCTGCAGCCAAAGAATTTAAATTCTATGGTGGGGTAGACGGAGGTCTGAAACTGAATACTTACGGAGATATGTTACAGACGAATCCATTCATCCTTTCTGATCAGTTTTTAAAGCCTACAGAGACGAAGTATCATTTTTATGTAGGATTGAGAGGAGATATTGACGAAACGCTGAAATACGACTTCTCTGCAGGGTATGGAAAGATGAGAGATATTATGTTCTTTAAGGGCAATGGTCTTTTTGATAATACCTCTGTTGAACGTTCTGCCTATAACTTTGCCAATACATTCTCTGCGGTCTATGATGATGGAAATGTAAGCGATATCAAAGGGAGCGTGCAGTATTTCCCATTAGCAAACCTGATTTTAGATGGAGAATTAAGATTTACAAAGTATGATCTTAAGAATTACGACAATATTTATAACGTTCCATTGTTCAATGCGAGCATCGGGGCAAAATATACGATGCTTGACAAAAAACTATTGTTAGGATTTAAAGGAATCTTTGCAAGTGACAGAACGACAAACTCTTTTGCCATTGAAGGAGTGGGATCTCCGGTAATCTACCAGTCTACGGAGAATACAAACGATAAAGTGGGTGGCTATGCTGATTTAAATCTTTCTGCAGAGTATAAAATTCACAAAAACTTCAGCGTTTTCGCACTCGGAAATAACCTTCTGAGCTCAAAATACCAGACGTACAAAGGCTATAAAGTCCTTGGTGCACAGATTTTGGGAGGAGTGAAAATTACATTCTAAACTTTAAGATATTTCAATAAAACAAAAAACCTTACATTTCAGGATGTAAGGTTTTTTTATTACTTGTCTTTAGCAGTTGGTAAGACGTCATTCAATAAGGTAACCAGCATTTTTCCGGGTTCTTCCCAGGGAATTAAATGTGCTGAATTTTCAAACCAGATTCCTTTTTTTACAGGAGCTTTTACATTTTGTAACCATGCATTGGTGGGTTCAGAAGGGGTTGTATAATCGTGGCGTCCCATGAACATGAAAACGGGAATAGGGAAATTTTTTACGGTTTTGAAATCAACGTTTAAAAACTCCGGTAAAAGTTTTTTCAATGTAAAAAGACTTCCGCCGCCAAGGGCATCAAGATCTTTTTCAGAATATTCTGAGAAGAGCAGAGGGGCCTGGAAATAATACCGTGAATTATTTCTGAAAGCCGTTAAACCACCATAATATTGCGGCCATTTTCTTGCAATAATAATTTTTTCCCGTGTAACCGGCTGATTTCCGGGATAGGGTGCAATGGATTTCAATTCTTTTATGGCAGTTTCATTTTTTAAACGGGTTGTTTCTTTTAAAGCAAACTCTACGCTTAAACGCTCATTATCTTTGGTATTGATAATCTGACCTATTCCAACATAGGAATAGAAGAGGTCAGGTCTTTTTAAGGCAGCATTCATGGAAACAATAGTTCCCCAGCTGTGGCCCATTAATATTACTTTTTTCTTATTGTATTTTTTCTGAATATATTCCGTCAGCTGAATCACATCTTTTACATATTGGTCAATATGTATGGTTTTTCCCAAATTAACGGTATCATTAATAGCATAGGTTTTTCCTGCAGCTCTCTGATCATAATTAACGACTGTAAAATACTCTTCAATGGGTCTTTGAAACATCCACATAACCGGAGCTACAGGAGAGGCGGGCCCTCCGTGAACAAACAGTATAATTGGATTTTCTTTATTCTGTCCTCTTACATATACCTGCTGTTTTATACTTCCTATGGTAACAGGATAGCTTTCCTGAATCCCATTGGGGGAAACAATGGAGTCGAGATCTTTAATGATTTCTTTAGCTTTGGTATACTCATCATTGGATGGGTTATTCTGTGCAAAAAATACAGCTGCCCAGAAAAACAGAAAGGCTGATAATATTTTAATTTTCATAATTTTTGATCTGCGAAAATGTGCTTTATGTTTATGGTATGAGTCTGAAGTTTATTTTGAATGTTACATATTTTATTTTTTAAACATCTGAACTTTAAATGTTTGCTCTTTTTCTTCATAATATTCCCCATTGATCCGGTTGCAAAAAGATAATTTACCTTATCAATGATTTTGTAATTAAACTTTTGCAGGCTTTATAAATTGTAAAAAAATCAGTATTTTCGCAGTCGAAATCATGACAATGGTATTTTGAGATTACTCATTACGTATTGTTTTATGAACACGGCTGCATAGTTTAATGGATAGAACTTCGGATTTCGGCTCCGACAGTGAGGGTTCGAATCCTTCTGCGGTCACTAAGGGAAATAATCAACCTGCTGTTTTTCAGTGGGTTGATTTGTTTTTAAAAACCTTATTTTGTAATTGTTTAGAGAATAGGAGTAATTTAAATGCAAGAAACTATTAATGAATTTTCAATTATAATATATTAATATCGTAAAACATATAGATTAATTTGCTGTTCTGGAACTACGGTAAAGTAAGTGTTTTTAAGCTATTTTAGGATATTTTATCAAGTTTTAAGCCTGAGTATGATGTAAGTATAAAAGTGGCTTAAAATAAAAATGATTGGCTTTACCTATCTGTAGTAGAACCAATCATTTTTTAGTTGAAGATATTAAGCGTAATTACTGTTTAGTAAAAATCAAATCTTTTGTTTCTGGAAGATAAATGGTTGTATCCAAAGTTGAGGGACATTTAAGTTATTGCTTTGTCAACACGATATCTTTAGGAAAATTCATTGGAAAGTCATTATTCTGCTCTACATAGGCATTGTGCTGGCAAACGTCATTATAAAAGCTTGGCAAATATTCAAAGTGCAAAGTCACTTGGTTTGGAGTGAAATTAGTAATGATTAATGTTGCTGTTTTTCTACACATATTTTTAGGAGAGAATGTAAGAGTTTTTTGTAGACCATTTTTTAGGTTTATTCCCATTCCTCTAAACTCTGGTGCTTTATAATCAAAATCAGAAATTCTGTCTATTTCCACAATCCCACTTGCGTTGATTATTTTTCGTTCTCCCAAAATTTCATCTCGATAATATGGATGTGTATCTCCAGGAATAGAAGAATAAGATTTATTTTTTTTCAATTCTAAAAAAAGTGTTTTACCATTCCAAGTGCCCTTCCATAATCCAACATATTTATCCAGTTCATTATTAGTATCTTTTAGATAGGCATTGTCTGGAATGTCACTTGGGCTTGTATTAAGAGGGTAAATCTGTGCTTTACAGAAAATTGTAATAATTATTGAAAATAATATTAATAATAATTGTTTCATAATTTTATGTTTTTGGACATTGTCTTGTTTTTCTGCTTCCGTTTTCAAGGTAAATTTCTGTATTAGTTCCATCACTATCAATTTTGAATAGTTTAAATCCAACCATATTCATTTTATCTTTCATAAATTTTAAAAACTCTTTCTCCAATTTCTCCATATCATATATAACTTCTTCACTTACATTTGTTACCTTAACAGCACTGCTAAGATAATCAATATATTTCGTGTTTAACTCTTCAAACTGTTCTGCTGTATAATTAGGAAGAGAGACAACATCTGTACCATCAAAAGCCATTAAATAATTACCATCGCTAGTTACTACTGTATATGTAAGGTCATTTAAAGGAATTTGAGGCGTACTCGTTAGCGTACTATTCAATCCATTCGCCCAAATTATCCATTGATTAAATTGTAAAATATCTCCTGGAGAAAATATTGGATATAAACCATCATAATGAGTATGTTGTATTGCAAATGTATTTGGGAAAAATTTAATGTCTACTTGCTTTGTTCCAGGCCTATTTTGTAAGAGTTGGTTTTCTGTTCCTGTTTGAGATGTACCCAATCTATAACCATTTTCATAACTGAAACCTGTTTTCTCCTTTAATGCAGTTATGTTAGCTTTAAATTTTTCATTATTAGTAGATTTTTTTATCCTTCCACAAGGAGTATACTTTGGAAGTACAAACGTCGGCAATGTAGGAGTCCCTTCATTTGGCCCACTTCCTAAGCCTGTAGTAGATCCCAATTCGCCACCTCCTGGCGAGCCGTCATCTCCCAGGGCTGTACTTGCTGTGCAGACTAATGCAACTACAGTAAGATGTTGAGCTGGATATCCTCCTTGATTTTGCCAATTACAGCCACCCCAGGAGCTCTCATTACCTTGGTGATGTTCTCCTGTATAGCAAGAGAAATACATGTCTACAGTTTGGTAAGAACAAGATGCTGTACCTCCCATATTTCTATTGGAAAGGCCCGCTCCATATGTTCCTTTTACAAGTTCTACTGCTGTTGTTTTTCCTGTTGTTTTCACTCCTTTTCCTGAAAGTAAGTCTAGTTTTTCCTGTAGTGTAAAATTATAAGTTACTAAAAGTTCTTTATAGCTACCGTCGGGTAAAGAAGCCAATACCAGATTTTCTAAAGGAGCATTTTCAGGAGCATTCTTTCTAACTAGATTAAATGTGTAAGTGTGGAAAGTAGGTCCAGATTCAATATAAGTTACATTGTCTGTATTAATAGAAAATCCATTTGTGAAATTAATTGTTTTCCCTGATACACTAATGCTGGTCTTTTGAAGAGTAGTTTGTGTTTTTTGTAATTCAGTTTTAAGAACCAATTTGTGTTTACTTTGTTCTAGACTAATTGTTTTAGATGTTGGTCTGAATTGATTGCTGTTGTTGTATGTCTCTTGTTCTGATATTAGTTCATTCCTACAGGAATATAACAAGATTAAAATGGTCACTAAGGGAAGTAACCTCGAAATAAATTTATTTTTCATTATTTGTATAAAATTTGAAAGTTATTTAGTTTTCTAGGCGACAAATATATAAAAATCATTAAATTGCTTACTACGGGAAACCATTTGTTGTTTAATAATACAAATATATTGGTCAAAGCGACAAAGCGTGTCGTATTATGATTTTCTCTGAATTTTCCCATTTAGAATATTTAATTAAGAGCCCAGAAATATTTTGTCGTTTACAATAAACTATGCATGATATTTCGTAATTAGTTTTATTTATATATTTTTGGTAAATAAGCAAAATGTTTATTAAAAAACTAATTCATTAATAAATAATTATGAAAAATCTAAAGAAAATTGCAAGAAATCAAATGAAAAGTGTACAAGGAGCGGGTACTCCAATTATGTGTCCTGCAAAATATTATCTTAAATGTGAATCTATCTATGTTTGTGATCCTGATCAAGGTATTTACGATTGTGTTTGCTCTTGCGTTTCAATCGGATCATAATAAGAATTTTTTATATACAAATTTGAGTCCTTTCACTGAGAGGGCTTTTTATATTTGATAAAGCTAAATTAAAACATTAAAACCCGTAAATATCGGGAAATTAAAATGGCTTCCCTAATGATTTGGTCTTATCTTATTCCTCGTTTTTAGGTTTAAAATTTCTTCCTACGCCTTGTCGCAGAAATGTAATTTTTCCCTGTGTTTTCTTTGCTTTTTCAAGGATTTCTAAGGCTTTAGTTCTCTCATTAACTTTGCCTGCGTGTGTTATATTGTCCTGAAGATCATTTTTTTTCATATATCAATATAGTGATTTTTTTTTATAAAAACAAATAATTTAGTGGAGATTATGAAATACTTGTTTTTTATGCTAAGTCTCTAATTAAGACATTTTACAATTAAAAGCCCTTTCTTCGTCTAATTTCCAAATTTCTTGACGTGTATCCTTTTCTCTGATACTTTGATAATAAATGGTTCAATGTTTATTATTTTTCCTGCCTGAACTGTAAAGTCCCGGTTTATTTTCTCACAATAGGTGTTTGCGGGTAACGAACTTTCCACAAGTTCTATTCTGTAATTTCCAGACCCAAGGAAAGAGCCGATTTCGCCATTGTCATCTGTAACAACACGCTGTATAAACTTATCTTTATCATAGATGCTGAAAATAATTCCTGCAGTTTTAGGTTCAAATTCCAATGCTTTTTTAGGGTCAAATTCATAAGTGATTTTTCCCAGCATGGTTCCGTTTTGATGCAGTGGAACTTGAAGAGAATAGCTGCTTTTTTTCACTTCAAACTCCATTTCATTATAATACCATCCCTGCTGGATTACCTGTTTTACCCTATACTGACCATATGGAATAGCTTTGTACACAATTTTACCATCATGATTTGTTTTGAAAGAGACATTATTGATCATAATAATGTAATTTTCAGCACTTTGGTCACCTTCATCATAGACACTGTTATTATTATTATCATAAAATACAAATGCAGCTATTTCTCCTTTTTTGCTGGCGATAAGTCTGTTAGGTTGAAGGTTCAGAGTGACACCTGCTTCAATAGTAAAAAAATTATTGCTGAAATTGTTGGAAGAATAATTAAACCAGGAAGAATTCAGGAATACTCCATATTTTTCTTTTGTATATTTCAGGTTAACAAATCCCGAAGGAGACTTACCATATAAAATATCATCAGTATAGGATAATCCTGAAGTAATATTGAGCTTTTCGCTTAACAGGTTTTTATTGACAAAAGCGGATACTGAAAATTTCTTATACATGATGTCCTCATTGAAATTTCTGGATGAAGCAAATTCGGAAAGGTAATAGCTGCCATGCTGATATATTCCGTTTATATTGAACCATTTATAACTGTAATTACCAGTGATTTTCATCTGATATTCTGCATTGTGGCCATCGGGATACTGGACTGAGCCTGCTTCCAGTGCAAGTAATGAAGAGTGTTTTCTATTATTGCTTATCCATGTTGTATTCTGAATGATTCTAAGTGCTTTCAGTGTTTGCAGTTCCTGATTTCCTGAAGTATCAAAAAAATTATTGTAGCTGTTAGAGCTTTCCTCCTGATATTGCATGCCCACAGCAAATCCGAAATTTTTCCTTTTCGCGAAGTTGATTCCAATATCTCCTCTTATGGTATTTGATTTAAAATCATTGTTGTAAGAGTGAAATTTTGGTGAAAAGTTAGAGATCATCGCATTCGCATACAAATAGTGGTTTTCAAAAATGGGGGTTGAAAAATTCTGCTGTATTTGCAGCATTCCTCTTCTATTTCCAGGATAATAGTCACTGCTGTAGAAATAGTTTCCATTCAGATTAATTTTTTTGATACTTCCTGAATACTGTGTTTCCAAAGCCAGAGAAGGCTGGGTAAGATGCGTATTTTCATAATAACTTAAACCACTGTATATTTTGGAATTCATTTTCCATTCTTTATTGAAAGAATACTGAATATCTGTACCTAAGACATGATGATTCGCTTTTTCATAAGGGTCATTTTTAAAAATATAGGTTGCTGAGAAATTTTTCGATGCATTTTGAGCGCCCATTATTCCTCTGGCATAAAAACCGTATCCATATTTCAGAAAAGAATTTCTTTCAATAAGACTGAAACTCTGATCTACAAAACCTACTTCAATTTTCTTGTCTTTATCTGAAGAAGTGTAAGCATATTCTGCACCTCTTCCAAATAAGGAGACTTCCATAATTTTACTGATATTCCCTAAAGTGAATTCACTTTGCTCTTTATGATAAGATATATAGGTATTGCTTACAACAGGATCTCTTTGATTGTTCAGCGTATAAATATTACCGCGGATAAACATATAACCCGAAGGAAGATTAAAGCCGCCTGACCCCATCAGCTGATACATGTCTGTAGTGTTGCCAACACGTCTGTAACTCGCAGTGATGGTGTTTTTGCTGTAATTTGAAAATATATCGAACTCCATATCCTGATAACGCTGGGTAGAAGAAACGTTTTGTACCGATATAGAAGTGTTACCAAAAATTTCCTTGTCCGGTTCTCTGAAACCTGCAATATTAATGGTAAACTGAGGGCTCTTAAGCAGATTTCCGGAAGGCAGAAACCGAAAAACAAATACAGAATCTTTCTGCACGTCGATAGTTCCTTTTTTTTCAATAAAAAGGTTCTTCTGGGCAGCTTCAGGAATTTTAAATACAAGGGTAACATGCTGTCTTTTGTTTCCTAAATTGGAAACCCTTGCCCGGACTTCCAGAGAATCTTTATAAGTTCCCATGTAGACAACAGGATTTTCAGCTGTTATCTTCATGTTGTTATTCTCCATCACCACATAGGAAAGGCTCTTTTTTACAACCTGTTGATTTTTTTCATCAGTAATGGTGAATGTGAGATCTGCTTTACCGGAGATGATCGTGTTGCTGGTCAGTATTTTGATGGGAATAAACAGATTCTGGCCAGGATTCAGTTCTATCTCTGAATTGCTGTCAGATATTGTTCTGAAACCTTTGGGAGTCCTGACTTCAACCTTGCCTTTGAAATGTTTGCTTTCATTGTTTTTCAAAACGAGCAGGATTTCTATAATGTTAGGATTAGCCTGATTGGGCTCATTACGGATCTCCATGCTTATAGCTGTACCAGTTTGAGCCGAAATCCAAATGGAAAACGGGATCACAATAAAAAGTATTATTTTCCTGAACAGCCTGTTATAAAGCATTATAAATTATTGAGGAGTAATCTCGAATTGTAGGGTTGTCGTATAATCTTCTGCTTTGGCATTGATAAATCTTTGATCATTAGGTTTAGTAGAATACTTCATGTCATAATAAACATCAGTATTCTGTGTAGAACTACCAGCTGCGATAATTTGGGGCGCCGTACTCAGCAAAACAGTATATACAGTTCCCATGTTGCCTGAAATAGGAATCAGATTAAGCTGTACTGCATCAAGAGGCAGGAAGTTACCGGCAGATGAACTGAACTGAGTCTGAAGGGATTTTAATTTGATCTGATACTTCGTATTGCTTTTTACAATAAGTGCATTAGAATACGTTACATTAGCCCCATTTACGTAATCCTGTATATTTTTAAATTCAAGAGTGCCGTTCATGGCGGCAGCTCCAAACTTCATAGACATCTCCGGAATATCCGTAGGAGTTCCTGAAAGCGTGCCAATCTGAAATTGAAAATTATGATCCATAGTACCAATAATATTGTTGTACTGATCATAAGCAGTAAACTGTAATGGCGCTGTAAAAGTAATCCAGGCAGGATATGCTCCCAGATAGGTTCCTCCTGCCAGATTCATGCTGTATTTAATCTGAAGGCTGTAATAACCATTCGGTTGTGCGGGCTGATTAAATAATGCTGCATTTGACTGGGGAATTAAGAAAACTTCTTGCCCTTCTTTCAAAATCACATTAAGCGGCATGCCAATTTGCGGGATAGACGGAACAGGGTTAGGGTAGGCCTTTCCTGAGGATGAAACCGGCTGAAAAGAAATTTTATTCGCAGGTAAAATATAATTTCCATTATTGGACGTGATAGGCTGTTTCAACTTTACCGAAACCCTCCAATAAGGGATGTTGATATTTCCATTACCCGATAAGGTAAGCGTGTACGCATCCGGATTTGTATTGCCGTTATAAGAATTAATTTGCAGATAACTGTTTACCCACGAGCTGTATGAAATTTGTGAAAAACAGCTCATGTAGATCAATAACAGGATAAGAAACAGTTTTTTATTCATGCGTAAAATTCAGCTCTGCCAGCTCCAGATTATTGTTGTCTCCATAATCAATCATTACCGATGCAGTATATTTTCCTTTTAAAAGGGTTGCAGGAAGAGGTATATTCACTTCTCTTTTATTTCCGGGCATAGTATAGAAAATAATCTGATCAAGTGATACTTTATTGCCGTTTTCTGTATTGACAAGTTCTGTTTGTATTTTTCCATCTGTCCATATATTACCCTGATTTTCGAACAAGATGCTGAGGTCTTTTTTTGACTGAGCTAGGGTAAGATTATGGATTTCAATTTTTTTACTGGCTTTGGCAGTTAACTTATGAAAGAGTTTAATTCCTGAACGGATACTTACTTTTATATTGGCTCCTTTATTATCTACATCATTCACGGGATTCATCTGGCTCACATACAGAACAGCAGTATGGGCTAACATCTGATCTGACAACGTGCCGGGAGGAGTTATGGTTACATCAATATCTTTTCTTTCCCCGGGAGCTAGGGTAAAATAGGTGTCTTCATTTTTTATAGATATCCAGCTGGCGCAAGATGTTGGCAGCGTATTGGCCGGAGACATTTTGTTTTCTCCTGTTTCATTATATTCCCAGTCACCTAAACTGACAGCCATATCCAAAGAATTTTTTGCACTTACATTGGTTACAGTTACTTTCTGGGTGGTGCTTTTTCCTGCATCAGATTCAAAATAAAGTCTGGGAGGAGACACAGATACACCTGTCTGAGCTTTGAGTTGAGAACAGAAAAGGAGTAAAGAGAATACAATGAAGATATAAGATCGGTTCATTATTATACTTTGCTATTAAAGTACAGATAAAGTGCTACAATTTGTAACACTTTATCTATAGTAGTTTATATAATATTTAAATACTTATTGAGAAATAATAGTATAGGTCAACTCTGTTGTATAAACGGTAGGATCCTGACCTGCAATATAATTGTCAAGATAAGCATTGGCACCAGCACCTTTATATTCAATGTTAATCTTTTTGTCTACACCACCATTAGCGGATGTTACTAATATTGCGTCATTAGCTGAAAGCTGTACATTCTGTGCATACTGAGCTCCGTTAAGAACTTCAGTTCCGGCACTGGCCTTAATCTGGATTGTATTGGCCTGGATATTCTTTGCCCCACTTTGCAATGCTTCATTGGCACCTTTTACTTTAACCTGGAAACCTCCTGTACTATAAATACTTAAATGGTCAGCATTTACAGAAGATACTCCGTTTGCATAGTCATCTTTGGTTTTATAGTCTAAGTTAACAACTTTTTGAGAAGGATTAACGATAAGCGTTTGGATAGGTTTTAATCTAACATTTAAAGTTACATTTTGCTGAGCCTTGAATGCAACAAAACCAAATAGCGACATAGAGGCTACAATATATTTCTTCATAAAATAACGGAGTTTTAATAGTATATTAATTCTTGTTTTTTTTCAGGTGCAAATGTAGAAAGAGGTATAGGTACTTATTTTGTGAAAAAGTACTAAAGATTTGTAAATTTGGTTTTGGAAATAATCTTGCTGAAAAAAAGTATTTTATAAAGAAATATGCGGATTTAAGTTAATTAAAAATTAAAAATATTGTTAATATTATTAAATCAATATTACATTATTGTCAATTTACTAAAAACGGATGGTTGAAAATTTAAAAAAATAATATTTATTGCATGATAAATAAGCTATAGAACGGCCTATTGAGAGATTAAAGTTAACATCATAGAAGTAGACTTATCTTTAAACAGTTTTATAATTTTATCTATTTTTTGATTTATCATGAATTTTTTTTCTATAACTCCATCCTGACTTTTGATGAGGTTATACTCGTCCTTATCATTCTGTTGAATTCCCAGCTGAAAGCCTGACGGACTTGAAATGATTACAGAACTTATTTCCGGCTGGATACTTTCATCTGTATCATCAGCCATTTCGCTGTCACCTCCAAGCGCCAGCATTTGTGTAGGATAAAGTCTTACATTCACCTGAATATCATCTGTCTGCGCATAGATGCTCATGGAAACAAAAAAGAAAATTACTGAAAAAATATATCTTTTCAACATATATTAATTTTTCACTGATCTGTTATTTATCCAAAAATACAATATTATTTTTACATTATTTCATTTCTGAGGGATTTTTTCCTGTATGTTTTTTAATAAAATTACTGAAATTTCCTTCATCACTGAATCCCAGATCATAAGCAATTTCAGAAATGTTGTAGCCTGAAAAACTAAGGGATTTTTTACACTCATTAATAAGTTTTTCAATAATAATGTGTTTGGCAGTTTTTCCCAGAACATACTCGGTCATTTCAGTTAGTTTTCTGGGAGTGATATTGAGTTCATTAGCATAGTGGGAAACCTTTTTAGCCTTTTTATAATCTCTCTGCAAAAGCACTTTAAATCTATTGACATAGTGGAGATAATCAAATTTGATGTCTTTTTTCAGTGTTTCTGCCGGGATATGTAAAAATGCATCCAGAATTAATCTTTCAATAGCGTTATGGGCTGCAGAAACATATAGACTTTCATCTTTATGCTGAAAGTTGTGCATCCTTCCCATAAAAACAATGTTCATTTCTTTAATATTTTCAAAAGGTGCTATAAAAACATCAGAATCATAATTGAAAAAAAGCCTTGAATTGATAAACATGCTGTCTTTTGCAGATCTTTCATAAAAACTTGAGGAAAATGCAATCACATAAATCTCACCTCGTTTAGTTTCACCAAATACAATTTGTTTTTGAGGACCTACAAATGCTATATGACCGCCTTTTACGGAATGTGGAATGTTTTCTATCTCTAATGTGATATCTTCGATAATGATATAGATACAGAAATACTCGAGTGTATTAAAACTTCTTTTATTATTATTTCTCTGTATTATATTATTCAATGTGTTGATGCTAAATCCTAAATTCTTTAATTGGTCTGTAATAACGTACATAGTTAAGCTTCAATAAAATGATTAATTTGTTATGTAAAGGCAGATTATAAAGCTAAAATGAGTTTAAATATCAAACGTTGTGGCATAGTTAGGATATTTGGGTACTTATTTTGAAGCTTGAGTTGAACTTATATAAATGTATAAAAATAATTATGTTTTATCATTAAATTCGGGCTGTTATCAGGATTTCTTTCAGATTCCTTACCCTAAAGTTCGCTTATAAATTATAATTACATTTAAGTATATTGAATACATTATCTTAACATTATTAAAACTGATTTATTGTATTGATTATGAAATTTCTGACTTTAATATTAACAGATAAATCCTGCGAAATCATTGATTTGCAGGATTTTTTTTTATTTAGTTATTCTATTATCGTTTTCTGAAATGCACCAAAGATTGCCGCAAAATTGGTTGGACTTTTATTTTTAAATGGGCTGGGGAATCTCAATTTGACTACAATCTATTGTTTTTGGGATGCATTTTTTTACTTTTTCACACCATTGATGAGTGTATATGCATACTGACGGAAATGGGCCGCCAATTGCTCCAGCTCCTGTTACTGTTTTTAATTCATTTCTTGAAAGTTTTTTTAGATTTTTCATAATACAAAATGTTTTTATTTTCCTACTCTTTTATATAAAGCTTTTCGGATACCGCTTATTTTATAGTTCAAAAATGAGATATAAGATATTCAATGCAAAGGAGAGGTTAATAAGTGGTGGTGTTTTTTATGTAAGTGAAGCCGTTTAAGGGTTTACTGTATGGGTGGTCGTAGGATGAAAATCTGATAATCTTTATTGTAATGCAGCCTATTTTTTTCATATTGATAGAAAATACCTAAGCTTTTAGATTGTAATACTCAATTCATTAGAAGCCTCTGAAAAAGCTACTCAATACTACTTGAAAAATGATTTTTATTGATTTCATTTTATGATTATAAATGGATTATCCGGCATAGTATAAAGAAATCCGGAAGCTGAAATATTACACAAAAGTGCTATAGACAGGCAGTTGATTTACATGTAATTTTACTATGAAATCAATCAATATCGTTAATACAGGTTTATCCTCAATCTTAAAATATAAAATCATGAAAACAACTTTACTTGTAATTGTATTAACCGCTGTTTTTTCAGGCAGCCTTTTTGGGCAAAGAAATTTTGAAATAGTGATTGAAAGAAAACTGTCATCGGCGGCCTGTACCTTAGGATATCTCATTGCAGATAAAAAAGTTATCTGCCATACGTTGGAACTGCCATGGGAAAATAATACAAAGAATATCAGTTGTATTCCTCCCGGATCCTATAACGGCATTTTGAGATATGATAAAAATGACGGATGGAGAATACAGCTTGAAAACGTACCAGACAGAGATGGGGTACAAATTCATATGGGAAACTATACAAAGCAGATCAAAGGATGTGTTTTGGTGGGGATGGAAACAGATATTAAAAGCTGTACTGTAGGAAATAGTAAACTCGCATACAGTAAATTGAAAGATGCTTTTTACGGAACCTCAAATCCTAACAGTACTCCTGATAAAAACATTATAGTAACCTTTAAATAAACTAATCATGAAAAATTTTTATGTAATCATGGTATTGCTTTTTGCCAATACCGGAGTTATTTGGTCACAAGTGACACCAAATTCAAACAAATTTTCAGTCGAGAATTATGCAGCTATAGATAGTAAAGGGAAATATGCGCTTTACAACACCCACGGCTTTTATGAAAATGTTGCCAAGGGTACTGTTGCTAAGGTGTTTATACTGCCTATTCTTAAGTTTGATATCAATAATATTAAATATATAGACAATAAAGGAAATGAAACATCCAAGAGTTCTGATCAAATCCGGACGTTGATTATTCCGGTAACTCAGGAGCTGGCATTACCCAATGAAAGCCAGAAAGCATCGATTTGTGCTGCAATAAGAAGCACAACAATAGCAGCCTTTTATGCTCCAATTTTAAAAAATATAAACGGGCAGCCCGTGTTAACACCTTACCTGATTACTAATCCTGGATTGACCAATCATTTCTTTTCCTTAGCCAAGCAGTATGAAACTACCATGCTGGCTCCTCAGGAACAGTTGATTAATGATTATAATACAAATTTTCAAAGCCAGATCATTTCACCTACTGAGGTAGAATTCATTGTGGAAGCAGGAGGGGAGGTTGTTTACAGCAAGCGCATTTCAGGAACTCTGGTTGGAAATAAAAGCTTTAAAAATATAAGTATTGAAAATCCTACGGAATATGTTAAGAATCTGCTGGCCAACGGAAATGGTGATATATCGGTTAGCTATAAATTTAAGAATTCTAAAAACAGTTATATTAATGCGCATATAGATGGGAGTACAGTTGTTAACCAATTTTTAAGTGATGCTCAAAAGAGCAGTGTCAGCCAGAGATCAAGCGGATGGGCCTTTCTCGGTTTAGGAAGCAGCAGGAAATCGATGAAGTCTTCATTTAATCAGCAGGTTGACAGTCAGTATGATGCTGAAAAAATTAATAATACAAGAATCGAAATGTATGATGCGGATGATGATATGATTTATCAGTTTGAAGAAAAATTCTTTCCTGATATCTCTCGGGAAGAAGCCATTAAAAATCACTTTCAGGCAGCCGAAAAAGCAAAAGCGGAAGGAAACGAGAAATTGCAGAATTTACATTTGCAGTTTGCAGAATCATTGCAAAAAAATGATCCTAACCTAACTCCTAATATCGAAGCAGCTGTAGCCGCTCTTGGCAGAAAAGATTATATCGGATTTATAGCCAATGGAGTAAGATGGGGGAATAATGAAGCCCGTGGTAACACCACCTTTAAAAGGGTGCTGAACAGTACTGAAATGACAAAGATGGTGGAGGATTATAGTCATACGAAAACCATATCGGTCCAGCATGCGGTTACTCAACCTGTTATTGCCAAAGAGGATATGAAGTTTAGAGCTTCTGTAGGAGTTATAGATGTTATTCCATGGGATGTACAGCTGTATATTTTTAACGGATATAATACCGTTTTGCAGAATGTAAAAGGGGTACTGATAGGTCCAACAACTTTAGGTGGAGCTTTACATCTTAATAATATCCTTCCCGGTACCCTGGTTAAAAAAGTAGGTTCTTATTCCGTATATGATGCGCAAACATTTTCAGATGCTTTAAAAAATTATGAGCCTGGTGAGAGGACTAATTTGACTTTAGTAGTACCCAATGCCATGAATCCCAATATTTATCAGGAAAAAACCGTACAATTTACTTTGGGGTCTTTTCCGGTAATTGATTAGGGTGGACGATTAGTATATATCAAAAATCATTAAATGACTCCTGTAGATTTTTCAGCAGGAGTTCTTTTTTGTGGAATACTCCCATTGGAATATTTTAAAATCTGGTATCTTTTTCCATTATTACTTATTTTTTCAACAATCTTATAAAATCAATCATAATATAATTATATTAATTATTTGATTACAGGTAAAATATTGAATATTTATCTCTTTTTGAAGTATTAATTTGTTGATAATCTGATGTGTAAATTTGAGTTATTATCATTGGAGATCTGTAAGTTGTTGTTATTCAATATTATAAATATATTTAATAATATAATGAAATTCCGTATTATTTAATAAAATTAATTTGTACATTTATTTCATTCATGAATGTATCTTGTTGGTAATTAGTGTAATATATTTTTTAAAGTATAGTTGCTGTTTTTATAAAGAGCTATATGTTTAAATAAAACTATTATACGATAAAAGATAAAACCATTAAAACATATAATCATGAGTAATGAAAATTTTAATCCTCTTGAACTTCTTCGTACAAAGTTCAGGTACCCGTTCCCAACCTTAAAAAATCCTCATGCGGATCAATTGCAGGAAATTACAGAAAATCAATGGATTGATGGTGAATACATGTGGCTGTACCAAAATAATCCTGATTTGCGTAAAAAGTACAAGAAAACCAAAACGGCCCACATCGCTGCTCAATGGTTTCCTACCGCTTCTGCTGAACGTTTCCGGCCTATCTGCAGACTGATGCTCTGGACACTTTACAATGATGATCTGTATGAAGAAAGTAAGCCTGATGACATTGATGATGTACATGCTCAATCCATTGCTATATTGAATGGTGAAATGTCTGTTTCTCAGTCTACAATACCTTTAGCTTCTATGCTTGCTTCGTTAAGACAGGAGTTGCTTCAGTTTATTCCAAAAGAATCTATGCATCGTTTCACACAGATGATCAGCAGGTATTTTAGCGGGCTTAAAAAGGAACAGCAATACAAAGAGAATAAGATGTTCCCTACAACGGCAGAATGTATTGTCTTAAGGGAAGATTCTATCTGTCTGTATCCTTTCCTGCAGCTTACTGAAGTTGAAACAGGGATCACACTGCCGCCAGAAATTCATGATCATCCGGTGATTCGCCGGCTCCAGGCACTTGCCTGCCATCTGGTAACTTTTTTCAATGAGGTTCAATCTGTAGTAAAAGATGAAGCAACGGACAGTATCTACTATAATATTGTGAAGGTAATCCAGAACGAACGCAGGGTCTCGCTAGAGGAAGCCTGCCTGGAAGACCTGCGCCTCCATAATGAAGATCTTAAGGAATTTATAGCCCTGCAGGCTTCACTTCCAGACTTTGGTATATGGCACGAGGCTGTGGTCAATTGGGTACATTATATGAGTATGGTATTGAGTGGCTGGAAAAATATATCCACTAAGCTTGACCGTTATAATGCTATGGAGTTTCCTCAGACAAATGAATTGAAAGAAAGGCTGAGCCAATTTTAATACCAAAATCGACAAAATTTCCAATTACATATTGCAATTTGAAAAAAACAAGATTATTGAAAATGTAATTTTTATTCTATTAAAATTAAAACAACATATTATGAACAAACAATTTAATGTACCCAAGCCGGTATATCCTTGGGAAACTCTTCGAAGTCCTTTTGCAGGAACTTTAGACCAAGAAGAAACTATCTGGTATGACCAGGATTATCAGTTTCTTTCAAAAGAATCCATGGCAAGATATAGGAAAATGCGTTTGATAGATGTAGGTCCTTTTATGGTACCCGGTGCTGCTGAAAAAGAAAGAATTCTTCATGCTACACGTTTTGCAATATATATGACAGTAACTGATGATTATGCTGAACTTTTACCCATAAAAGAAATTGCAGGTTTTAGAGACCGGATTTTTGAAGTTATGATGGGGGATGATCCCAAACCTGGCGAAATAGGAATATTCCGCCAGATGCAAGCCAATAGAAAAGAGTGGATAGCACTTGGAATGCCAGATTTCTGGCTTGAACGAATGGCTAAAAAATATAAGTATAATTTTGTTACTGATGGAATTATGGAAGAATCTCCTTATAAAATCAGTAAGGAAATTCCTCCCATTCCTTTATTTCATTTAATTCGTGCCAATTCAATAGGTATGATTCCATTTGTTGATTTGATTTGCCCAACAACGGGATTTGCTTTGCCTGATTTTATTTATAATCATACTGTTATCCAGCGCATAATTATGCTGCAGTCAATTATTGTTGCTTTACAGAACGATTTTGCAACTATAGGAAAAGAACTTGCGATAGAATCAGAAATGTTCAATATTATCAAATTACTGATGTATCATAATAAAATGTCTTTTGATGAAGCCTGTAGGGAAGGAATGAGAATCCATGACGAGCTTGTAGATGAATTTGTAACGCTATCCAACCATTTACCGGATTTCAGCCCATATCAAAAAGAAACAGAAGAATTTATTTATTACATAAAGCAAATGATTAGTGGATTAAATAACTGGTACTATCAAAGTGGGACAAAAAGGTATGAACCGGGAGGATTTGCTGTACCACCCAACGGAAAAGGTGAAACACTGGAAAGGGTGGAAATTAAGCATTTTTAATGTGCAACTCAATAATTAGTCTTCTAATTTTAAATGATATGAAACAGCAAGATGTTCCTGTTTTACAATATCCCTGGACCTATGAAATAGGCCCGTTTTCCCAATCATTCTATGAAGAACAGGATCGTTGGATTGATACGGATTATCAGTTTATGTCCGAAGCCACAAGGACTAAATATAAGAAACACGGCCTCGTAGAGGCCACGTTTTACATGTTTCCGGCGGCTAGTACCAAAGACAGATTACCTATAGCAAGGGCTGACTCTATTTGATGATTATTATGAGTATGGTATTGAGTGGCTGGAAAAATATATCCACTAAGCTTGACCGCTATAACAAAACAGAATTTCCAAGTGTTTCTGAATTAAAAGAAACATTAGGACATAACCAACTTCAATAAAAATTGAATGGTTGCCATCGCATTCCACTACAATGGTGATCATATATTAAGAACCTGCCAGAAGTCAGGTATACCAATATGCTTTACCTGAGTGAATGCATGATCTACAATACAGTTTTAGAGTAATAATCACGATGCAGAAGAAATTCGGTTGTGATGTATTGCATAAAGCTGTTCATGTTTATTTAAGTACAATAATTTTAAAATATAGATAAAAAATGACACCAGAACAATTTAATAGTGCAGATTACTTGCCAAGGGGATGCTATCCATGGCCTGACCTTATAAATCCACATGCTGAACAAATGGGGAAAGATATGGATGGCTGGATTGATAATGATTATACTTTTTTGACAGAAAAACAACGGAAAATTTATAAAAAAATGGAGCTTCATATGTGTACCGCACGTATGTGGCCGCACTTAACCTATGAGCAGGCCATTCCATGCAACAGGTTTATGCTCCAATATGTTGCTCTCGATGATCAGGTGGAGCATTTGTCCCTTGAAGAGATCCAGGAGCTACGGATCCGTTGTACAGATATTCTCAAGGGGGCTCAAGCTATGCCGGAGGAAAATGCGCTCTATCATCACATGGCAATGATCCGGGATGAATTTCGTGCTTTCATGCCAGACCTATGGTTTGAGCGTTTTGTATACTATTTTTATCAGTCTTTCAGATATGGAATCGAATTGGAATATCCATACAAAATAGCCCACCGCCCGCCATCACTGAATCTTTACAAAACCATTAGAGAATATTCTGTTCTAATGCGTCCTTATCTGATCTTTGGTGAGATTGAATCTGGTCTTGTCCTGCCGGAACATATCTTTGAGCATATCGTAGTGCAAAAGATGATTTCCCATATGACCCTGGTTGTTGCCTGGCAAAATGATCTTCACTCCCTGCCAAAAGAAATGGCGAAAGGAACAGAGGTTTTTAATCTGGTTTTTGTTTTGCAGCAGGAGTATAATCTTTCTTTGGAAGATGCTTGTGCAGAAGCTTTACGCATTCATAATGAAGAGCTGGCCAGTTTGAATGGCTTACATAATGAGTATCGGGAGTTTGGTGAATATCAGGAACACGTAGACAAATTCGTTTATTATGCCGGTGTTGGACTGCAGGGTGTTAATACTTTTTACCTGGAAACCAATAGGTATAAGCACGGAGGTGTTGGTTTTGCCTGGCCTGAGGATAACCTGACCCCCAAGACTGTAAAATAAGCTTAATTCAATATAACAATTTTAAATTTTAAAGATGAAACAGCAAGATGTTCCTGTTTTACAATATCCCTGGACCTATGAAATAGGCCCGTTTTCACAATCATTCTATGAAGAACAGAATAATTGGATTGATACGGATTATCAGTTTATGTCCGAAGCCACAAGAACTAAATATAAGAAACACGGCCTCGTGGAAGCCGCATCTTATATGTTTCCGGCGGCTAGCACCAAAGAACAGATCAGACCTATAGCAAGATTTATGGTATGGCTGACTCTGTTTGATGATTATTATGAGTTGTGTCCGGTTGATCAATTTGCAGATATCAGAGACCATATAATGGATGTCATGCTGGGAGAACAGCCTAAAGCGGATGATATCGGACTTATAAAACAAGTGGCTCTAAGCAGGCAGGAATTTATTCCTTACGTTAATAATGATTGGTTGATACGTTGGACTAAAAACTTTTATAATTATACGACCTATGGAATTATGGAAGAAACATCTTATAAATTGAAAAGAGAATTCCCAACCCTTAGTAATCTCCTGCTTATCCGTGAGTATTCGATTTCTATGTACCCCTATGGAGATCCGGTAGAACCTTCCATTAATTATATTGTTCCGGGGTATATATCTGAACATCCGATTATAAAACGGTTAAAAATGCTGATGTGCAGAATAATGGCGATTCAGAATGATTTTGCTTCAATAGAGAAGGACCTAGGAATTGATACAGAAATTCTGAACATTATATTGGTGATAAAGAATCAGTATCATGTTTCATTGGAAGAAGCTATTACTGAAGCAATGCATATCCACGATTCATATGTTCAGGAGTTTGTTGAACTCCAGAATAATTTGCCTGATTTTGGTCTTGAGCAAAAAAATGTTGTACGGTTTGTACATAATATGGCATTGATGATCTCAGGATTAGGAGCATGGTATCATAAAGGCAATTCCACCAGGTACAAAACTCCTGGTGAGTTTCCTAAACCAGAATATGGGATAATTACACAATAATCTTAATGAAAACACAGAGAGCAGGATCAATTCTGTTCACCCATATTCAATAACAGGCTTGAATTTTACTTTTGTAATCACTTTTAGAAGCTGTATCCTATATTTGCATCGTCAAATATAGGATACAGCCTTTTATTTGTGTTCATATAAACCTTTGTATCCTCTATTTAGTATGAAGTCTGAAGGTTTTGTAGAGCGGAAAACAAAAATTTAAACAAAACAATTATATAAAAATTTAATTGCGGGTTTCTTGATCTATTTCTTTGGAGTTAAAGAAAAATTATCCATATAAACAGCCTGATGTACTCCATTCAGTAAAACTTTCAGCCCCAGATGGGAGTCTTTTTTCAAAGAAATGGTATATGTTTTTTTCTCTCCTGTTATCTTTGATGGTTTAGTGATTGAAACATAGGATTTTGCATCAGAAGGGCTGTTTACAGAGAAAAGTTCTAATGTTGTTTCGCCTCCGTTATCCGAAAGGTCAAGTGAAAGTGTATAAGTTCCGGCTTTCATTTCCGGAGTTACCAGATACATATTTTCTCCTGGGTTGCTCATTGAATAAAAAATAATTCTTTTATCACTGGCATACAGCATAGCTTTCCCTGGTTGAGCAGTCCAGCATTTATTGATATCTTTCCAGGTATCAAAATTTTCTGCAAGAGTAGATACAGGTTTACACTGTGCATTTGCTGCTAGAAACCCTCCTATAACTGCGATTCCCGAGAGTACGATTTTTCTCATGTCTTATTTTTATTTATAATGAGTAAAAATAACAAAAAAAATGCATTGAAATACTCTTGCTTTTATGATTTAAGTTAGCTTTTCAGTTGACATGCTGGACACAAATAAAACATCTGGGCTTTAGCCTTCTCTTAGAGAGGGCTTTTCGTTATATTTGTGTTCTGGCACTTATTAGTGATTATTTTAAAGGTATATTTCTTTTTTACGCTGTAGAAGGAACCTTTTTATAATCTAAACTATTACGATGATGTAAGAATGGAGTATACAAATAAAAATAATATCTATTTATTGTTGAAAACTATAGTTTATACAATTGGTTTTCTAAGTTTAATAGGAATATCACGATTTTGGACAGGATCAAAAGAAAATTGGGATCAGATAAGAGAAAATGAATTTATTCCAGCTCTTATCACGAGAACTGTTGTTTTTACAACAGCAGGATTAGTGTTTCTAGGATTATCATTCTGGATCAATTATATTTTTAAAAAAGAGAGCCGTTTTTCGAAAGAACTGATTATTTTACTGTTGTTTTCTTTTACTCTGAATTTGATAGTATTGTCAGGTTTCATCTAATAAAGACTGAAAATAATGTATATTCTAAAATATCAATTATCATAACAATTTGTTTTTAGGATGTTACAAGAAGAAGCGGTCATTCTTTGACCGTTATATTATTTAAAAAATAAAAATATAAAACATAAAACTTTAAGTGGAAAATTTTCTAATTCTTGTCCATTTTAAAGCCTGTTGGCGTATAAATTGATACTACAAACTGTATTGAATTTTGATGACTAATGACTAGAACGATTGCAATTTTAATTTTCTTTTTAGGTGGTTTTTTCTTTTTAAATGCACAGGAGAAGAAAGATTCGCTGTATTACAAAATAGAAGAATTTTCAGATAAGAGAAAAGTTACCAAATTTATTCACCGCTTTATATTTCGTAGAGAGCCGGATTCAACTTCCGTTAAGTCCAGGACTGAAAAACTGTCGCAGGAGGCTTATAACAAAAAATACATCAGAAAAATCAGGATAGAGACTATTGATCCATTTGGATATGGTTCCAGGGACACTAAAGAAAGATCCAGATGGTATGATTGGGTGGCAGATCATCTTCATGCCAATACAAAAAACTCCACCGTAAATAATTATCTGCTTTTTGAAGAAGGTGAAGAATACAACGCCCAGAAACTCTATGAATCCGAGCGTTTGCTCAGAGCAATGCCATTTGTGAACAGAGTGAATATCAGTGTTTCCGACAGTACATCCAGTAAAGATTCTATTGATGTAGTGGTAAAAGTCCTGGATTCCTGGAGTCTGAAACCCAGGATCAGCTATTCAGGAAGTAAACTCGGTCTGGGAGCTACTGAAGAAAATGTATTGGGATTAGGACACACCCTTGATTTTCTTTACAGAAATGATTCCAAAGAAAAGCAGGATTATCTTTTGGGAAGCTATACAGCCTATAACCTTTTAGGCACTTATATCAATGCCCAGCTTCTTGGCGAACGGGATTTTTTGAGAAACGAAAGAATCAATTTCAATGTAAGAAGAGACTTTTTCTCGCCTTTGACGAAATGGGCGGGTGGTTTTACATTTGAATATTTTAAGAGGAATGTTTTGCTTCCTACAGAAACGGATACGGCTTTTCCGGAAGTTCAGATCAAAGTGTACAGCCAGGATTTATGGGGTGGTTATCAGATTCCCGTTTCATCAGATCCAAACGAAAAAGTATCCAGCAATATTGCAATAATAGGACGATTTCAGAATTACCAGTATAAAGACAGTCCGGGAATAGACCAGTATAAATACTTTAGCTCATACAACAGTTTTCTGATGTCTGTTGGGTTTATCCACAGAAACTTTTCGGTTCAGAGAAATATTTTTCAATATGATTTGCCGGAAGATGTTGCGTACGGTAATTCGGTGAACATTATTGCGGGAGGCTTATCAAGAAATAAAGAAGTGAACCCTTATGTGGGAATCTCTGCTTCTTACGGTAGTTTTATAAAGGTAGGATATTTCACTGTCAAAGCTCAGTTTGGACGTTTTTTTAATGAAGACAGTCAGAATAGGGAGTCTTTCCGTGTAGACGGAACTTATTTTACGAATCTTATGGATTGGAAATTTGCCAAAGCAAGACATTTCTTTTCTCCAACGTTAGCCCTTGGAAATCCACAGCATAATTACTCATACAAGGACAGGATAAACCTTTCTTCTGCAGATGAATTTCCTGTTTACAATTCAGATTATATCGGAACTAAAAAACTGGTTTTAAGATATCAGCTCCAGTTGTTTATTAACAAAACCTGGAAGAATTTCCATTTCAGTCCTTATTTAACTACCGCGGTTGGCTGGCTGGGAATGCCTGATGATAAACTATTGAAAACCAAAGCTAATGCAAAAATCGGAATAGGTGTTTTAATTAATAATCCGTATCTGGTGTTCAACAGGATTCAGATTTCTTTCATGTATTATCCGCGGGTTCCGTTTGATAACAACTCTGTTTTTGATTTTAACAGCAACAGAAATAATCTTTTACCAATGAATAATTTTGCAACAGATGTTCCTCATTTTGTGAACTTTGGGAATTGATAAAGGAGTGTTTTAAATTTCACCCATTACAAACATATTCTCCATGGTAGGCACTTTACTTCCGCCTTCTTTTTCGAGCGTAATGGCAAAAGCCTGAGCATTGGAAATATTGGCCAGTGCAATGTTGCTGTCTTTATCTTCGGTGTACATTCCTGCACTCACAGGTTGTCCGTCTTCGATGGCCCAAAGCTGATATTGCATTCCAGTAGGAGCTTTAGGCAGTTTTTCCGCATTCAGATAGACTTCTTTTGTTTTTTTATCCCAGAAAACCATTGCTTTGGAATCCGTATGTTTTTCTACCCCTTTCAGCATGACCATCTGCATATCCGGATTGGAGAACATATCAATCTTACGGTTCATTTTTTTCATTGCCAGATCCTGAGCTTGTTTTTCTGCAGACAGCAAAGCGATTTCCTTTTTATGGGAGGATTGGCTGTTCATCCAGAATAAATTGCCGGCAACACTTATCAGGAACAATGCAGAAGCTGCTATTGCATAGGTTTTCCAGCGGGTATTTCCCTGAATATTTACTCTTTCCGGAATTTCTTTATGATCTTTGGTCTCAGGAATATCTGTTGAAAGAACAGGTGTTACTTCTTCAACAGTTTGTTCCTGCTGAATTTTATTCCAGATTTTAGATTTCAAATCACTTGGAGGTGTTACAGCCTGAGCGGTAGCAAGATGTTCCAAAGTTTTTTGGGCTTCTTCAAAAGCAGCCTTTACTTCAGCATTATTTTTCATCACACACTCCAAAATCCCTGCTTCCTCAGGAGAAGTATGGCCAAGAATATAAGATTCTATAATTCCGGATGATATGTATTCTTTTGTGTTCAATTTATTGATAATCTTTTAGCAAATCTTTTAATTTCATCAGTGCATTACGCATTTTCGTTTTCACTGTTCCCAGCGGTATCTTCAGCTTTTCGGATATTTCATGTTGAGTGTATCCCTGATAATAAGCAAGATTTATGAGTTCCTGCTTGTCTGTTTCCAGCCCTTCCAGCACATTGTTAAACCCGATATAATCAGATGAATTGTTGACCGTTGAAAGCTCTGTAGTATTATATACGAAATCCGGAAGTGGTTGGTTTTTAAGCTCATTCTGGAATCCTTTAGACTTTAAATAATCAATAGCCGTATTTCTTGCAATATTGATCATCCAGGTATAAAACCTCCCTTTGGAGGCGTCATACTGATGGATAGAGTTCCATATTTTAACAAAAACATCCTGAATTACTTCCTCAGTATATTCTTTAGATTGAACGATCCGGAGAATGATTCCGTACAGCGCACCAGAATAGTGGTCATACAGATAATGAAAACCAGTTTCGTTTTTTTCTTTTAATAAAACGATAAGTTCTTCTTCCGAATAGGTTGTTTTAATAGCTTTTATTTTTCTATTCAAATGTAATAAAATAAAACATATAGTCAATAAAATCCAATTCGTCTTTTATTTCGTACATGATTTTTTGAAAATTATTGAAAAATATTTAATGTGAGAGATTACATTTTCAAGATTGTTTCTTTTTTTTAATAAAAAATAAATTACTGTAAATCAATGTGTTGTAATAAATTTCATTTTTTTTCAATCTGAAATGAAACCGACCTCGTAAATGACATTAAAAGCACAATTAAATATAATTAATTAAAAATCAACGCAATGAACACACAGTCAAAAATCACAGTTTTAGCAATGGTCGTTTTATCATTTGCTTTTGGCGGGAAGGTAACAGCACAAACGATGAAAGAAAAAACAGTAATGGTAGGAGGAGCCCCTATGTATCCCTCCAAAAATATTATTGAAAACGCAGTCAATTCCAAAGATCACAAAACCCTTGTTGCTGCAGTGAAAGCTGCCGGTTTGGTAGAAACATTACAGAGCGCAGGGCCTTTTACCGTACTGGCTCCCACAGATGCTGCGTTTGCAAAACTTCCGAAAGGAACGGTAGAAAGTCTTGTAAAGCCTGAAAATAAAGCAATGCTTGCAAGTATCTTAACCTATCATGTTCTTTCTGGAAAATACAGCGCAAAAGAAATCTGGGCTGCTGTGAAAGCAGGAAATGGAAAAAGTATGATGAAAACTGTACAGGGAGAAGATCTTACATTCTGGACTAAAGGAAAAGACCTTTACATAAAGGATGCAAAAGGAAACAGTGCCAAAGTGACTATCGCAGATGTGAACCAGTCTAACGGGGTGATCCATGTAATTGATACGGTTCTAATGCCTTAATAATGTAAGATACAAAACAGCATACCGGAATATGCTGTTTTTCTTTTTTATATATCCGAACACTAAAAAAATAATAGCATGAAAAAAACAATTCAGGTTTCTAATCAGGGAGCTACCCTTGATACAAGCAGAAGAAACTTTTTAAAATTAAGTGGAGTAGGATTAGCCATCGCAGGTCTTACCTTCATAGGATGTGATGACAATGATGATTTTCAGATCATAGATGAACCTAAATATGATCTGGGGACAGGAGATGTAGGTGTATTAAACTATGCCTATGCACTCGAGCAGCTGGAGGCAGATTTTTATACGAAAGTGGTGAATAATTTTTATACGGGAATTTCAAGTATTGAGAAAGAAGTTTTCACAGACCTTTATCATCATGAAGTGATTCACCGGGATTTCTTTAAAGCAGCCATCAGCGGTGCTACAGACCATGTGCTACCCAAACTGGAATTCCAGTATCCGAATGTGAATTTTAATGATCGTAATTCCGTATTAGCCACAGCAAAAGCTTTGGAAGATACAGGAGTAGCAGCCTACAACGGGACAGGGAAATATATTTCCAATCCTGCTTATCTGGTGATTGCCGGCAAAATAGTTTCGGTAGAGGCCAGGCATGCTTCCGCCATCAGAAATTTAATTAATCCGGGAACTGCTGATTTTTCGGGAGATGATGTGATAGATGCGAACGGACTTGATCTTGCAAAAGAGCCCAAAGATATCGTAATGGCTGCCGGAGCGTTTATCAAAACACCTTTTACCTGGAAAGAAAGAGGCATTAACTAATCATTCACCTTTAAAAATTACATTATGAATATTCTTAAATTACTGGATAAGCTCTCTTATGATCAATTTTTCACAAAGGAAGCTTCAAGACTGGAAACGATTACGAATATGTCTTTATTCGGAAAAAAAGCAGCTACAGCTGCAGTACCGCTTGGATTAGGAACGCTGATGGCTGCCTCCGCCAAAGCGGAAACTACAAAAACAAATTTAACAGGCTATGCTTTAAAAAGTACCCTGACGGATGCCTTACAACTGGCATTGGTTCTGGAATATCTTGAAAATGAATATTACAGTATAGGATTATCCACACCAGGATTGATCCCCACTGGAGACAGAACTGTTTTTATGCAGATTTCAAAACATGAATCAGCCCATGTCAGCTTTCTGAAAAGTACACTCACTTCTCTTGGAACAACACCGGGAAATAAACCAACCTTTGACTTTACAGCCAGCGGAAATTTTTCGCCTTTTACAGATTATAATCAGTTTCTTATTCTCGCCCAGGCTTTTGAAGATACCGGAGTAAGAGCTTATAAAGGACAGGCGGGAAACGTAATGTCCAATAAAGTTGTGCTTCAGGCTGCATTACAGATTCACTCTGTTGAATCCAGACATGCTTCACAGGTAAGAAGAATGAGAGCTAATAAAGGATGGATTGAGCTTGCTGACGGGGGAAATATGCCGTCCGCAACCAATCCTGTGTATGCCGGAGAAGACAATGTAAACCAGGAGGGCTATAATACAGGAACTTTATTTGGAGCGGCAGCAGGTTCTGCAGCTTACGATGAAATATTAAGTGGCAGCGATGCACAGACTATTGCTTCCTTGTTCATAGTTTAGTTGTGATTTGGATGATGATAAAGTGGTGTCCATTTCCGGAATTTTCCGGAAATGGATTTTTTATATTCTGTCAAATTGTATGGGGTTCATGGAATTTACTTCCCTCCTTTCTTTAATAATACTTTTGAAGTACTGATGGAGCAGAATTGGGCAGGTATTGGTTGAAATAAAAAATCCCCAGTAATCCTGGGGATAAAAACTAATAACCATGAAACTCAAATTAATGAGATAATCAAGCCACAAATGTATTGAAAAAAGATTCAAAGTCCCATTATTTTGAATTATTTTTTTTCTGTTTTTTTTTAAAATGTACAGAAGGTCTCAACGTTTGCTGCCCGAAAGCATCTGATTTGTGTTTTGAATATTTTACTTTTTTTAAAAACAAAACCTTCCTTGCCAAAAAAACAAGGAAGATTTTCAATCAGAATGTTCTTATGACATGCTGATAACTACACCACAACATCTATCTTTACATTGATATTTCCACGGGTTGCTTTTGAATAAGGACATGTCGCATGTGCCGTTTCCACAACTTTTCTGGCTTCATCTATAGGAAGACCCGGTAAAATAATCTGTAAATGAGCCTGTAGAAAAAATCCGTCATTATTGGATGCCAGATCTATTGAGGTATTGACAGACAGGTCCGTAGGAAGATTAACTCCCATCTTAACAGCACCCAAATGCATAGCTCCGATAAAACAAGCGGACCATCCTGCAGCTAATAACTGTTCCGGATTGGTTCCGTTTCCTTTTGCCCCTGGAGAGGTCAGTTCAATGTCCAGTTTTCCGTCACTGCTTTTAGCTTCCCCGTTGCGTCCTCCGGTTACTACAACGTTACCTGAATACAACACTTTACTGATGTTAACTACTGTTGTATTTTCTACTTCCTGAATGGTATTTAATTCCATATTTTTGTTATTTAGATTGAAAAATATTGTTGATTGATCTCTTATTAAAGTTTTTTTCTTAAATCTTTGAAAGCGGCTCTAAGTTCTTCTGTGAAGACTTGTGGCTGTTCCCAGGCGGCAAAATGTCCTCCTTTTGGAGCTTTATGATAATAATATAAAGTAGGATAGGCACGTTTTGACCAACTTTCCGGAGCCTGGTAAATCTCGTGAGGAAATACCGAAATGGCTACAGGAACTTTAATGTCTTTTGTTTTCTGTGCATCAGCGCTGAAGTTATTTTTATTGTTCTCCCAATAGAAACGCGAAGAAGATGCTCCTGTATTGGTAAGCCAGTAAAGCGTAATATCATCAAGAATCGCATCACGGCCGATTACATTTTCAGGGTGGAGGTCGCTTTCGCTCCATTCAGCGATTTTCTCGTAAAGGAATGCGGCTAAAGCACTTGGGGAATCAGAAAGTAAATACCCTGTTGTCTGTGGACGTGTTACCATCATTCCTCCATAGGCTGCATTTCTTCCAAAGAAAGTACTCATTGCATTGTAAGCCTGTGCTTCTGAAGCGGAAAGTCCGGCAGGCACAGGATCGCCTGCATTGATGGGTTTTACAAGCTCAGCAGGAATAGTGGCCGGCATGGTAAGGTGAATCCCCAAAAGACCGGAAGGAGCCTGTTTTGCCAAAGCATCAGATACTACAGAACCGTGGTCGCCACCCTCAGAAACATAGTTTTTGTAACCAAGTCTTTTCATGAGAACATCCCAGGCGCGGGCAACACGATCTGGATTCCAGCCCAATTCAGTAGGTATTTCTGAAAAGCCATATCCCGGAATAGCTGGGATGATCACATCAAATGCATCACTTGCTTTACCTCCATATTTCACGGGATCAGTCAAAGGGCCTATGGCATCAATAAATTCCAGTGGAGAACCCGGCCAGCCATGAGTAAGAATCACAGGCATCGCATTAGACTCTTTTGAACGTACATGAATGAACTGAATATCAAGTCCGTCAATCTTTGTTACAAATTGTGGAAGCGCATTCAGCTTATTTTCTACTTTTCTCCAGTCATAACCATTACCCCAATAGGTGATCAGTTCTTTTAACTGAGCGAGCTGAATTCCCTGAGAAGCATCTTTTACTGTCTCTTTATCAGGAAAACGGGTTTCCGAGATTCTTCTTTTGAGTTCATCCAGTTGAGATTGTGGAATATTGATATGAAAAGGACGGATACTGATGTCAGATTTTGACGAAGCCGTATGGGTGTTATTAGCTTGCGCTTTGAATATTGCAGGAGTACTTAAAATAAAAGTTGCTGCTAACAGGATGTTTGAAATTGTTGTTTTCATTGTTTTGTTGTATTTAGATTTAGATTTGTTTTTCTTTTTCTTTTTCTTTTTTGATGAGACAAAATTATGCTCTGAGAATCGCTAGGGAAACGGGTAATGTACTCAAGTAGTCATATTTCGTATCGAAATAGACACTACAGGTGGTAAATAGGAAATAGTATAAGGATTGATCTGGTGAAAAGACGTGTTGGAGAAGGCACCTGGTTCTTCATTTTTTTTGTAGTTTCGCTTTTCTGAAAACACGGTTTTCGGCCTATCACATTATATAAACTTCTATGAAACGAAATTTTATCAATCAGGAAGAACTTTCTGATAAATTCTGGAATATTGACTATTCAGGAACTATACAAAAAATTGCATTCGGGAAAACCGGAACCAAAGGACGTGAAACTATTAAAGAATTTGCTGACGAAAAGGAGTGCATCCGGGAATCTGAGAAACTCATCAGCCAAAAGATAAAAAAAGGATATACTGAAATTCAGGAGAACGAAGAAATACCCCAGAAAAAAGAGCTTTCAGAAAATGAAAAAGCAGATATTTATTTCTGGGAAGCTATCGAAAAATCTAATACATATAAAAAAGCCCATTGGAGTGAATATGATATTGATGAACACCTGGAAAATCTAACGGCTTATCTTGCCAAATTTGGGAAAGAAAGACTTATTCTTTTTGAAAAAACCCTTCAGGAAAAATTGAGTGAACTGTATACTGCCGAAATTGCTGAACTTTCCTTTATCCTTGAAGGTGATTTCAGATCAGAAAAAGGGACATATGTTTTTGATGGCTTCCTTTCTGATGACGGATTTATTTATTTCCGATGCTGGCTGATCCTTAAAGGAAAAGATTTTTTTGAAGATATTACGCAGGATATCCAGTCATTTGTAAGTGGAAAATATAGCTTTAATATTGGTGATTGCTGGGGAGAAGGACTTCTGTATGTATCAGATGAAGCCTATTCCGAAAATCATGACAATGAGGATGAGTCAGAAATAAGAGATGCGGTGCACGAGCAGTATCCGAATAATCATTATGACGGTATGAACCGCCAGATGAAGCGTAAGCCAAAAGGAGGCACTGATCTTCATAAGATGTATCCTAAATTAGTAAAAGAGATCTGTGAGTTAAGAAAATAACAGATTCCTTTTTTAAAAGATAAAAAATAAGCTCCGTTTTATACAAAAACGGAGCTTATTTTATGATTGTATTTTCTGAAAAATTATCCGTGAGCTTCTACGGATACTTCATTCCATTCTTCCCAGACTTTTAATCGCTGTTCATAATTTTGTTTTACAAAAGGAAGAGCGACTTTCCCAAGCAATAAACGCAATGGAGGATTTTCAGTTTCGGCTAATTTTATCAATGCCGGTGCTGTGGCTTCTACATTTCCGAAAGAGTTCTCAGCTTCCGAAAAGACTTTTTTAAGACCATCATAAACGGGGTTGCTTTGGGTATTAATTCCTGTATGCCAGATATTGGAAGCATAGCCGTTAGGTTCTACCAAAGTAACATGAATACCGAATTCTTTTACCTCTGTAGCTAGAGTTTCACTTAACCCTTCCAATGCAAATTTAGAAGCATTATAAAGTCCCATTGTTGGTAAAGTTGCCAATCCCAGAATAGAAGATACCTGAATGATATGGCCGCTTTTCTGATCTCTCATAATAGGAAGTACAGCCTGCGTAAGCCACAGAGTTCCAAAGAAATTGGTTTCAAACTGTGCTCTGGCTTCCTGTTCATTCGTTTCTTCAATAGCACCCGTTAATGCATACCCCGCATTATTGATCAGGATATCAATGCTGCCAAAGTGCTGTTGTACCTTTTGAGCCACAGCCAAAGATTCTTCCCGTTTGTCTACATCTAAGGTTAAAGGCAATACAGAATCTCCATATTTTTCTTTTAAATCATTAAGTGTTTCTACATTTCTGGCTGTTGCCGCTACATTGTATCCTTTTGCTAAAAAAGCTTCTGCCCATGCTTTTCCGAAACCTTTTGACGCCCCTGTAATTAAAACTGTTTTTGACATTGTTTTGTTTTTTAATTAATTGTTATGATTATACTTTTTAAAGTTTTCTTTTTAATTTAAATGACCGATCGGTCATATTTTTAATAAAAAAAATTACACTCTATTTTCTTCTATCATTTTTTTCAGGCTGCTGCCAATGATCTCCATTCTGTCATTATTACCAGACATTCTTGACATCAAATGACCTCCTTCAAGCATGGCAAAAAGAACTGTTGCAAAATCAGCCGGATTCCAGTCTGCTCTGAACTCTTTATTAGCAATTCCCTTTTCAATAATACCGGAAAGTAATTCCTGTCCCTGTTTAATGGCACGGTTTACCTTTTCTTTGACCACAGGATTAGTGTCATCAGCCTCCATTCCAAAATTTAATAAAGGACAGCCTCCGACAACCGGTGGGTGATTGGGATCACTAAAAAAATCAATATATGCTAATAATTGCTCTTCGGAAGTTGTATGCCGGCTCAAAACTTTTTGGAGTTTATCACTTAACAGTTTCATGTTATGCTCAACGGCAGCACAGGCAAGAACATCCTTATTTTCAAAGTGAACATACATACTGCCTTTAGACAATTTAGTAGCTTCCATAATATCGCTCATAGAAGTAGCTGCAATCCCTTTTGTGTTAAAAATAGGAGCTGCTTTTTCTATAATGAACTGTCTGGTTTCTTCACCTTTTGCCATGATACCTTTAAATAATGATACAAATATATGACCGATTGGTCATAAAAACAAAACTTTTCTTAATTTTTTTTAATGCATGTGTTTTAAAGTATTGATAATCAGTATTTTATTTATGCTTGTTCAGCAAGGAAGCATTGAAAGAATTTCAGATCCATTATGAATCCTTCCACAAAAGTTTTCTTTTGTGATTTGTTTCCCAGTCCTTAAGAGAAAGTATTTCTTCTTTTTATTTTAAGAAATTTTTCACAGTAAACAATATTTCATGTAGAAAGGCTCGATTAAATTTTTAAATTTACCTAAAATTAATGCAATGGCAAACGATAAACTGAATGTCCGGACACTCCGTGAGCTCTATCAGCAGCTGGATCTTCCTGTTGATTATCTGGAAGTGGAATCTGGCTTTACCATTCATTATTTAGAAGAAACATTCAAAGATTTACCCTTTCGTTCTGAGCCTTTTCGACCAAACTACTTCAGTTTTTTATTTATAAAGAGTGCATTCGGACATTATACGATAGATGACCAGCGGTTTGAAGTGACCTCAAATACCGTATACTTTACCAACCCCGGAAATTACAGGATTTTTGAATGGGAAAAACTGAAGCATACATGTCTTATCACTTTTGGAGAAGGCTTTTTGAAAGAATATGTACATGATGATGTCTATCGGGATTTTTCTTTTCTTTTGTCAGAAGTTATTGCTCCCCGGATTTTGTCACAGCAGCAATTCGGCCAGATAGAAGAGCTATATAGATTGATACACAAAGAGTATAAAGGACATTCTTTATATAAAAATAAGATTATCGGAGCTCTAGTGATTGCATTACTGTTAAAGATCAAAGAATATTTTTTTCAGGATTATGACCCTATTTATGAAGGGAATCGCAGTTCACAGATTGTTAAAACTTTCAAACTGAATGTAGAACGGCATTTCAGAGATCTGATCAGCGGAAAAACAAATGCTCAGTTAAGAGTTCAGGACTATGCCTACCTGCAGGCCCTGCATGTCAATTATCTTTCCAGTGTTATCAGTAGTAAAACGGGAAAAACAATCAGCTCATGGATTGCCGATAAAACGACAACTGAGGCCAAAGTCATGCTTCAGAATGAAAAACTCAGTATTAAAGAGATTGCAGCAAGATTAGGCTTTCTTGAAACTCCTCATTTCAGCAATTATTTCAAAAAACACACTTCAATAAGCCCCGCAGAATACAGAAAACAGTATTTTGGAAGCCAATCTTAGATATTTGCAACATCTGCTATAATTCTTGTACGTCCTTGATGAGCGTAATGTACCAACTTTGTCCTATCAAATTAACATTGATAAAAACAAAGTAATATGAGTACATTAAACAACAAAGTGATCCTTGTGACCGGAGCGTCAAGAGGAATCGGAGCTGAAATAGCTCAACAGCTTGCGTCAGCAGGAGCAAAAGTTATCGTCAATTATGCAGGTGGAAAAGAGGCTGCAGAAGATGTTGTAGCCTTAATAGAATCCAATGGGGGTGAGGCCATTGCCATACAGGCGGATGTAAGCAGTCCTGAGGCTGTAAAACAATTGTTTGATCAGGCTGTCGGCCATTATGGAAAACTGGATGTTCTTGTAAACAATGCCGGTGTTATGATTACCAAACTGATCAAAGACACTACTGATGAGGACTTTACACGTCAGTTCGATATTAATGTAAAAGGGACATTCAATACCTTAAGAGAGGCAGCTACCAGGCTGACCGACAATGGAAGTATCATTAATTTTTCATCTTCTACTACAAGACTGATGATGCCTTCTTATGGCACTTATGTAGCAACAAAAGCTGCTGTAGAACAATTGACCCGTGTATTTGCAAAAGAAGTTGGCAACAGAGGAATCAATGTAAATGCAATTCTTCCGGGACCTACCAATACGGAACTTTTTACTACCGGTAAATCACAGGAAGTGATAGACAGGCTGGCTTCTTTAAATGCATTTAACCGCTTGGGAGAACCTGGGGATATTGCGAAAATTGTGGTTTTTCTTGCCGGAGATGATGCGAAATGGATCAGCGGACAAACCATTGGGGTAAACGGTGCTATGGCATAATCATATAGTATGAAAACTTTACCAATTGCAGCCGCATTCGGCCTTTTCGGGGCCATAGCCGTCACTGTTTCTTTTTCACAGCAATGGCCTACGTGGGTGATGTTCATAGCCTGGGTGAGTTTCTATATTTTCGGTAAAAAGTGGCACAGTTCTCTATGGGCATTTTTACAGATTATTCTGGGAATGGGAATGGCGGTACTGATTCAGTTGACAGCCGGATTTTTGGGACAATTTATCGGGGCATTTGGATTTCCGGTGTCTGTATTTTTTTACATAGGATCATTAGCGTATTTCGCAGGAACCCAAAAGCTGAATAACATACCCGCATGGTTTTTAGGATTGATTATTTTGTTTGGAGTTCACCCGCCATTGGAACCGCTCCCGATATTAAAATTACTGATACCCATCATTGCTGGATTTTTCTTTGCCTGGCTGAATAACAAGGTCGTTGAAACCATCCATGAAAAACAGGTATCGGAATCATCCACTCAATAAAATTTATTTTTAAACACAATTATTATTCAAATTAAAAAATCAAAAATAATGAATTCATTACAAAATAAAGTAGCCATTATTACAGGCTCAGGAAGAGGTTTAGGAAAAGCTATCGCAGAACGTTATGCTGCTTTGGGCGCTGATATCGTATTAAACTATTCACGGGATAAAGCTTCTGCAGATGAGGTGGAAAGCACCATCAAAGCAATGGGAAGCAATGTGATTTCTGTGCAGGCAGATGTAAGTAAAGTGACTGAAATTACGTATCTTTTTGAGGAAGCCAGAAAAGCATTCGGGAAAATAGACATCGTGGTTGCCAATGCCGGTATTGAAATGGTAGAAACTCCTGTAACAGCGTTTACTGAAGAGCAGTTTGACAGACTGTTTTCAATTAATACCAAAGGAGCTTATTTCACCATGCAGCAAGCCGCTCTGAATGTAGAGAACAACGGACGGATTATCTATGTGGCATCGTCTACTACAGCTTTTCCTGTGCAGGGTATGGCAGTATATGGTGGAAGTAAAACAACCCCCAGATATCTTGTGGATGTACTTTCAAAAGAAATAGGACATCGTGGGGTAACGGTGAATACCATTATTCCTTTCGCTGTAGACCATTCAGGAATTTTTGCAGAAGAAAGAAGCTATCCTGAACTGAGAAAATCATTGATTGAAAGTTGTCCGATGGGGAGATTGGCAGAAGTGGAAGATGTAGCCAATATTGCGGAATTTTTTGCAAGTGATCTTTCTTCATTTGTGAACGGACAGCATTTACTGGTGAATGGAGGAGCTAATCAATAAGATGGAATGATGAAAACTATGAAATTATCCAGTATTATACTGGTAATGATCTGCACTCTGAATGCCTGTGGACTTCCTATTGGCTGATAAGCTGGATTAATATGAAAAGCTTGGATAAGCTCGTAAGTTTATGATCATAAAAAACCTCTGTTTCAGAGGTTTTTGTATTTAAAATAAAATTCCCCAACCAAAAATAAAATTCCCCTGAGAATTAATGAATAAATTCTTAAAAAAAGGTTGGGGATAAAAAATAGAAATGTAATACTAAACTATATTCATAGAATTCAATCATTATTACTTTGTTTTGGAGACAAACCAATCCTTATTTTTTTGACCGTTATTTTGATACATCTTCGTATCATGCTGCAGGACCGAAATCCTGCAGTGATACACTTTTCATTTGTGTTATAGAATCGTAAGTTTATAAAAAATTAAAAGGAAAGCATACATTCAATAGAGGGATATTGGAATGTATGCAGCAACTAAAAATCTTGATTTATAGGAGTTCAAAGCTCAATCAGTATTTTTTTATCCATTTGTATAAAGTGGTTTTGGGGATTCTGTAATCTTCTATTATCTGTTGTTTGGTTTTCTCATTTGTTTTTAAAAGATTTAGAATAAAATCAATTATTTCAACGGTATAAATATTTTTCCTGAACTCTGGAAGCTGTGTTTTTTTTTGTTTTAATTTTTGATAATAATCTGATGACAAAGGAGGTGAATACAGCAAAAGATGTTGAGAATAGATCCTGAAAAAATCATAAGTTAAAAGCTTGCTCCATTTAAGAAGAATCTCTGCATCCAGAGATTTGCTTTTGTACATCTCTGCAAGTTCCTTATGGCTGCATTGCATAAAGTTCAGGAGTCTGTCTGAAGAAAAGCCGGTTTCTTTCACCCGTTTTTGTATCAATTCACCGATATGGATATCTTTAAAAAGCATAATGAAGAAAAATTGAATAAAACCACTTTTGTGATAGACCAAAAGTGGTTTTTATAATTTGAAAATAGATATTTTATTATTCAGTATAGATATTAAGTACCATAATATACAATACTCAATGAAGCTGTAGTTAATCTGTGAGGTCTTGTGTAGTTACCTCTACAACTTATTATTTCACCGACATTAAAATATGTAGTTACTCCTATAGTATTTGCTTCGAAAGTAAGATTGTCAGTCAAACTACTTTGATTTACAGAAAGTTCAGTTGTAGTACTAGAAGCAGTTTTCTTTATAAAGGTTTGTACTGTTCCTCCAGTTGTAGGAAAGTTCATACCAACATTTTTTTTTGTGTAAAGCAAAATACCATAATATCCTGCTTTCAATACTGTAAAATTCCCTGAGCTGTATGATAAGTTTACAGCATTGATTTTGTCAGTAGTAAAAGTGTACTTAGCCTCTGTATTGGCAGGAAGATCACTGGTTGAGGTAATTCCTGTGGCAATTCCTACGATAGAAGGTATGCTTAGTGTTGTTCCATCTTTCAGGTTGCCATTAGCATCAGTTCCCAATAAATTGAAATTCTTGTAATTTTCCAGCCGTACAGAGCCATCATCAGATACACTAAGCAACTCCTTATTGGTGCTGTCATTAATCTCTAAGGCTTTTGTAGTGCTTGTGGTCCCTTTACTAATTACATCAAGCGTAGCGCTGGGTGTTGAAGTATTCATCCCAACCTGTGAATACACATTCAATGAAGTAAGGAGAACAGCGGGTAATAATAATTTTTTCATAGATGTAAAGATTTTTTATTTTGTTTTTTTTCACTTAGACTCACAGATATATAAGTTGCATGTGCTGTAAATCAAGAGGGTACATTTTGTTGTTGCAATATTACATTCGTGACTTAATGTGGTGCAAAATTTTATCTATGACATAGCTATGACATGATGTTAACTTTCTGATAATCAGATGATATTTTTGATCATGTATTATTTTCTGTTTTATGATCCGCTCTCTCATTGTATGTAAAATGTGTGTTTAATTTTGGTTTTAAGTAAAAGGCTCTTGAATGATTATTGAAATATGGATGGAGGGGTAAATGCTTACTTTGTACAATAATTTATTGTCTTCGTAATTATGTTTGAAATTTTAATAATGTTATGATGGTTTTTGTGACGATAAAATTATATTCCTGAAAAATAAGCTAGAAACAGTAATAATTCTTATGTCATATCTGTGTCATACCTATGTCATGTTCATATTGATTCCTTTTTTCTTTAAATATTTTATAATTGCTCCTGAAATAGCAGTAGTTCTCGTATAATGATTAATTGGATATTGTATTTTCTTATTATTATTGATTTTTTTAATAATTAAATCATTTATTTGGTTTTAATTTGATTTGATTTTACTGTTATATTTGTTATGTATATAAATTGTTACACGTGCTTACTATATGATGAAATTTATCTTTTTGTTTTTTCCATTTTTGCTTTTTGCACAGTCTAAAATTACCACAAGAACTATTGAAAAGAGACTGGAGAAATCTAATGCACTTCTTATTGAAGGGCAGACAGATGAAATGGTTACATTGAATCTTTCGATACTGGATGACGCTAAGCATATTAATTATGCAGAAGGTAAATTGTCTGCCTATTATAATTTAGCGCTTGCTTTTTCTATGCAGCACAAGTATAATAAAAGCAATTACTTCTTAAAGATGATGGAACCTGAATTTAAAAATTCGGATGCTGAAGATCAGGAAATTTCCATGAATATATTATACAGTATTAATTACAGAGGAATTAAAATGTATGATGAAGCACTAAAAAAATTAAGAAAGAATTTGTTGATGGCAAATGATTTAAAAAATGATTCTACCAGACACGCCATAAAAGGAATGATTCTGGTTCAGGTTGGGAAAAATTATCTTGAGAAAAAAAAGTATGACTCTGTTACGTACTATGGAAAGAAGATTGTTGATGAATTGAAGAAATCAAAAAAAATGGACGTCGGAATGAATACAAGCTTAAAAGCAGCATTGCTGCTTTTATCTGAAGCAAAGCTGAATGAAAATAAAATTGATTCTGCAGAGTTTTATATGAATTTAGCTCGCTCTGTGCCTGTTGATTGGGGGAATAATGATTTTGCAACATTGAAGCTTTTTGGACAAATTCATGACGTGAGAAAGCAATATGATTCCGCAATTGTAGATTATGAAAAAGCAATAAAGCTTGCCACAAAAGCAAAGAATTTAAAAAAATTATCAGAGTTATACCATTTAATAGCCAAGTCATACGAAAAAACCGGTCAGATAGATAATGGAAAGAGATATGAGCTCAAATATAATAGTCTTAATGATAGCTTAAAGAGGATAGATGAAGAGAATCTGGAAGATACAGTAGGTCTTCTTGTAGAAGAAAAAAAGAAGCCTTTGGAGCACCGAACCCACATTTTATTATACGTTATACTTATAGGATTTGTGGGTGCAATTATTATCATCTTTTTTGTACATAACAGGATGAAAAAGAAAAATAGAGTGCTAAATATAAAAGAAAAGGAAACTCAGGAACTTAATCAAAAATTGAATTTTGCATTTGAGGAAGTCTCCCAGTTGGCTAAAAATAATGACCCGGAATTTCTTGCCCGATTTCAGGAAGTATATCCTGAGTTTATATCAAAGTTATTGAAAATAGAACCAGAACTGCAAAGTACAGAATTAAAATTTTGTGCTCTGTTATTTCTTAATTTTTCTACCAAGGATATCGCAGCCTATACTTTTGTTCAGCCCCAATCTGTACAGACCAGAAAAAACCGTTTGCGTAAAAGATTAGGGATTCCATCGGATGAGGATATTTATCTGTGGATGAAAAAAATTAAATAGAAGCTTATTATATCACATCGCTATTTTACTATTTATAATTTGGTATTTCAATGTATTGTAACACTTATGTGATAGGTGTTTTTTTGGAAAAACAATGAGGATTAATCAAATTTGTATTCCAAGAAAAGATAAATTGTTGTAAGTGAACTTTTCAAAGATAAATTATTCTTTGTGGCTAAGAGTTTAGTTATTATTGGCCGGAGATCAGCCACGCTTCGGCCTCCTTTCGGGGTATTATTTGATTAAAACATATAAAGAATTTATGCAAAAAAGTGAATCACCTGATTATAAAAGAATATACGAAGATATCTTACGATTGCAGCATCCCACCAAAAAAGAACAATGTGAATCCATATTATCCAAAAGTAGATTTTCGGTAAAAGATGTTATTACCATCAATGATATTATTTTTCCTAAAGCTGATAAGAAGACCCAGTTTGATAATCAAAGACATCGTTCTTATGATCAATCGGCGATTCTTGAAATCCTTGATTATCAGAAAAACAATAAATTGAGTAACTCTGAATTGGCAAGATATTTTAAATTGAGCCGGAATACTGTTGCCAAATGGAAGAAACATTTTTTGGTGTAATGTGTTGTGTATTAAAAATAATACACCAGTTTATTTAAAAAGATATCATAATCGCTTAAAGTTTATCCTTTAGAAATATCAGAAATAAGATTCTATACTTACATATATCTGAATTTTTCTATCACAAGAAATCCAGATTTTTAAAATAAAATTAAAAGCTTCAATGAAAAAACAGAGACTATCTCATTCATGAAATAGCCTCTGTTTTTTTAATCAATATCCTGTTAATGCAGGTCATTAATTTTTTATGGTGGAAATATGGATACATTTTTGACCGTTAAAATCTGCCAGTTCAATGTTGCCAATCATTTCATTATAGACCCGGGTAGTGGTATCATTAAACTGATATCCTTCAATAAACACAGGTCTGTCCTTTGGAAGATTGCTCTGCTCATTGAGCATTTCCAGTGATAAACTATCAGGATAACCTTCATTTTTTTTAAACTTAATCTCTATTAAGCCGTTGCCAGCGAGATAATCAAATTTCTTTAAATGAGAAGGCAGGGCAGCCTTGGTTTTATAAACGTTTACTTTCTCAATACTGTTTTTGTAAAGATCAAACATGCTGGCAGTTCCAATGGCATCATTGTAAACAGCAAATTGTACGTTGCTGTTTTTCTGAGCCCAAAGTAGACCTGAAGAAATAATGAGGAATATATATAATAACTTTTTCATAATAAATAGATGTTTAAATGCCAATGATTTACTGTGGAAGGTTGGGATTAATTTCTGTTTTTTACTGTAATCCATCCGGTGTATTTTATTGGAGTCTGTTTTTTGTTGGTCTCATTCCAGCCCATATCAAACCAATAGGTTCCGGTAGATACTTTTTTGCCGTCAACGGCTCCGTCCCATTTGAATCCGTTCAGTTTACTTCCTTCATGAATCTTACTTCCGTATCTGTCATAGATACTGAATATAAAATTAGGTTTATTTGCTAAAGCAGAATAATCAAGGATATCATTTATTCCGTCACCATTCGGAGTGATGATGTTGATCAGATTAGGAACTGTGATTTCTACCTGCAGAGGAATACAATTGTATGAATCCTTTACATAGAAAGTTTTGCTTCCGCGGGGTATATTGGTAAATATATTTTCATTCTGCCAGTTGATATTATCCATGGAATATTGATAAGGCGCTGTTCCTGCAATCACAGTTAATGTAACCGAATTATTATTAATCGTAATCTCCGAAATGACAGGGTTTTCAGATGCATACACCTTCACCGTTTGTCTGGTGGTACATTCTCTGTTTTTCAGATCTACCCAATAGGTTCCAACTCCTACATTTTTGATGGACGGTGTTGTCGCTCCCGTACTCCATTCATAAGAAGTAAAACCTGGCCCTGCATCTAATGTGGTTGTATTTTCCATACAGATAATTTTATCCTTTAATACATCTGAGTACATAGGAGCGATAACTGTAAGGGTGACTTCTGCAATTCTATAACATCCGTTGGCATTACTTACTTTAACGTAAACTACACCAGTAGGAGCAATGTAATTGGCTGGATTCAGAATTTGGTTTGTCCCATTGTGTGCATCTGTTGGAGACGGATAATAATGTTTAATAGTTCCTGGTTGTATATTAACCCCTGCTGAAGTTAAATCAAATACCCCAAGTGCGTGATTGGAAGGCTCGAAGCAAGATCGTAAGGCAGCATCTTTGACAATTGGCGTTTCAGAAACCGTTAAAGTTAAAGTTACCTGCTCACAATCTGTAAAATCCGGATTGTTTCCACAAAACTTATAAACAATAGTATCCGTACCCAGATAACCGAAATTGGGAACATAATTAAGTACTCCTGATGCATCAATAGTAACTGTACCATTTGTTGGAGGTGTAATAATAGTTACCGTACTTGGGACATAAGTTTGGGTAGAATTGGTAAACTCCGGTACTATAGTCTGGTGTCCTTCACAAACCGTTACCGCTTTGGTAGATTCTTCAAGACAGGTATAGACCTTATAAACTGGAGTAGTTGCCGGATTACAATTGCCTACTGCAATTTTTACCGTATAATTTCCCGCAATCAGTGGAGTATAAGTATTGGCATTGGCTCCGGTAATAGGGTTTCCGTTCAGGAACCATTGGTAGGTGTCATAACTGTCATTCACTTCCAGTACAATGCCCGGAATACATTCTCCTGTCTTTTTGGAAATCAATGGAATAGAAGAGAAGCCTGCGAAGTATCCGCCATATCCGGATGTACTGTATCCACCGTTAATACCTGCCGTTACAGCCTTGTCAGAAACAACTGTTACATTTCCGGTGATAGATGGGATAGCATAGGTCACCCAGCCGCCATTCCCCGTCAATGCGAAAGGTCCTTCTGCAGCTGTGGGAGTATTTCCATTTACTGTTACGTTGGCTCCAACTTCTGTTAAAATATTCAGTTTTACAACAGCTCCGGTTGGGACAGTACTTGTTACTCCCGGTCCTGTTGGCATTTCATTGATCTTCCCGATTTCTTCAATTTTTCGGGGTAGAAAACAGTTTAATGGCGGTATGTAGTTGAAACCACAGGTTGCACTGCTGTTATTTACAGAAACCAGCTGATATAAATAGACATTTTTTGAAGTCGTAATAAACATATTAAAATGCCCGGAATTTCCCTGCTGAGCATAGTTGCTTCCTGAAATTCTATAAAATTCCCCACTGTTGATGGTCGCAATAGGAATGTTAGAACCATTGATGAATATTTGGGTGTTGTTTTCTGTTCCTACAACGATGCCACCTTCCAAATCAGCATTGGTAGATCTGGTTCTTACCATGGCAAAAGTGCTTCCAAGTCTATCTGTAGGTACAGACTGATCAAGAATTGCATCCGAGCCCGTACTGGTGTTGCTTCCAAAATTTCCATTGACATTTCCGTTGGTAAGGGTAATCGGTTTGTCAGAAACAATTTTAGCTCCAATAAAAGCAGATAGGTTTTGACCATTTGCTCCCGGACCTCCGGCAAAAATAAAAGATTGTCCTTTATTAAGTGTAATTGTCTGCGAATGAGTTGCTGGTATTCCTCCAAAAAATGTTACATTTCCGTTCCATGTAGTGGTTACAACCGTATTGTTTTCTGTTGCTAATATGCCTGCCGTGAAGTTATACAAGCTTGATGATGCAGTAGTAGGAGTTCCGGTTACATAAAATTCTTTGCCAATCCCGGCTTTTCCTTTACTTGTTATGATTTCAGCGTGTGCAGTACTGCTTACCATCCTTAATGAACAGTAGAATGGCTTGGCCCCTTGTACATATAAACCTTTATTGATTGTAGTGAAAGCATTTGTTGTAACATTGGCAGCTATATTACCAATGGGTACCACAAAAGTTTGAGGAGCACCTTTACTGATGGTTACATTGCCAATCGGAACGTTGTTGCTGTTAATCGTAACAACAAAAGGAGTTACAGAATCGGTAGAAAGATATAATGCCTGCGTATAATTTACAGAGGCGTAATAAGGAGCAAACCAGTGATCCGTATCTCTCTGAGCACAAATAGGAATGCCTAATATCAGGAACAATAAACTAAATATAAAGCTTTTCATGCATTGCTGAATTTTGATCTTAAAAATTACGAATTCTTTTTTTAAAATCAATTATGATTCTTTTATTAATTTTTTATGAACGGTTGTATTTCCATCTTCTATTTCTATCATATATATTCCGTTGATCAGATTGCTGAGATCAATAGTATTGTTCAGAATTATTCCGGTAGATATGAGTCTTCCAAGGGTACTGTAGATTTTATATTTAGCTTTTGTACTTATGTTTTTTACATACAATACCGAACTTACCGGATTAGGATAAATGTGAATATCCGCCTAGTTAAGAGAATTAGAAACCGCCAGTTTTGAGATTCTGACAGTGTAGTCTTCCACTTCACCATCCTTGAAACTCATGCAGTTTATAAGAATTCCGTCTTTCTGTAATGCGCCTCTCATGACTACATACTTATGATCACTCAGGCTTATGAAAGCATCATGAGGAACAGAAAAGGTAGTACTTGCTGTTGGATTTCCATTAGGTCCGTCTGCGAGAATTCTTTCATTGATGTCAAATTCTCCGTTTCTGTTGAAATCAATCCAGATCGCAACACCTGCATTGATACCAAAACTTAAAGTCTTATCAAGTATAATATGGTTTCCTGTGGAACCTTGAATCAAGTCAATAAACTTTAAAGGATTTCCTGTGAAATCCGAATAGGTAGATGCCATAGATTCATTGATCATTTCCTTATTACATTAGGCTTTACCGTAACTTTTGAAATGAACTCCGCTGTAGAATTAGCTGCTGATATCGGACAGTAGATTACTGTAGGAGTGGTGAAATAATACAGTTTTGTGAAATTTCCCGGTATTCCCTTACAGATATTGGAAATCTGCATTTCATATTTTGTAAGCTCCAGTAAACCCGTGATTGTGTAAGTATTGGTGGATACTGTAACATCAGTCCAGCTTGGAATTTCTACTTTTCTGTATTTCAATAGAAAAGTGTCGCCGGTGTAATGTAGCTGATATAGTTTGTTTGAACCGAAGTATTATCCACTACCGGAAAGTTGACAGGAGTAACTTTCACATTAGAGATATAATCGTTTGTTCCTGTTCCGGTCATGTTACAATAAGCTAACGGCGGAGTGGTAAAACTTGTATTTGGTGAGAAAGCTCCCTGGTTTCCATTACAGATTGTTGCGGTTTTACCTGATACGCAGTCTGTTCAGTAAGTCAGGTAATCGTGTAAAAACTTTGTCCTGCCGGAAGATTCTGACCTGCTGCATTGGGGAGCCATGTTCCTGTAGTTCCCTGCCTCCATCGGATAACATAATGTCTTTCACCGGAAGAGAAAAAAGTACACACCATTACCTATGATTTCCATCTTAAATATACCAATAGCGTAGATGTACTTGTTAATCACAGGATTACACCTATAGAGCTTGATGGTGATGGAGAAATCTCTAAAATAGTCTGTGTCGTGTCCTATTCCCTTAATCGGACTGCAGGAAATATCCGGATTATATCCAACACCTCAGAAAGTTATTGGAAATATAATCTCTTTACAGGAAAATGGACGGAAGAATGTAAAGTTACCCTAAAAATAAGGGAAATTGAAATTATAAGACTCTATTTTCAGGGATTAAAAATAGAAGAAATTGCAGAGCAATTATTCGTGTTACCCAGTACCATAAAGTTTCACAGAAGCAAATTGTTTGAAAGAATTGGTGTAAAAAATATTATCGAAGCAATATCCTACGTAATAACAAATAATTTGATTTAAACTTTATTTTTTCTAAATGTTTTTCAGATTGAAAATGCTGAAAAACAAATATCTTTTCGGGTAGTTTACAGTTTTTAAATACTAAGAACTGTCTGTTTCTTATACATATGTTTTGAGAATTGTCCCTCTATATTTTTGTAGGGGGACAATTCCCGGAACAGCTTAATTAAGCTGATAATTTGTGATCACTAAACTCAGGATGAAATGAACATAATTCTCTTCTACCTCTTTTCTGTTGATCAACTTGTTTTTATACTCATAAGAATTCAGGTCTCTGGATAATTTTTGATATGTTTCAAAATCATCACCTTTAATCTTTACTCTTATATTACCATCTCTTCTGTTGATGAGTACATCATCCAAAGTTCTTACTTTAAATAAAACTTCACATAATGCAGGACGAGCCTTCATTGACCCGATATATCTTTCAACTATATTAATCTTGAACGAATCAAATTTGATGGTATTAAAAACAATTTTAGAATTAGGTTCCTGAGTGTTGAGTTCAAGTTTATAGTTCATTACTTTATAAATTTTGGCAAATATAAGTTTAATTATGCCAAAAAACAGACTGTTTTAATAGATCATTACCATAATAATGATTGAATTTTTTTCTATAAAAAGAAAAACCTGTGAAAATGTGAATATTAGTAGCTTATAAATGAGGGCAAAACGGAAGTCTGGCGAATTTTTTTCTTCCTTTATTTTTTTCCTTATAGGCATTTACGTAATTTTATTCTCTGTAATTAAATTCATATTAATACCAATATAATGGAAAGATATAGTTATGGAATAGTTGGCCTTGGAGTAATGGGGCGGAATCTTCTTTATAATATCGCTGACAACGGGTTTTCAATCGCAGGATTTGACCTTGATCAGGAGAAAGTAAAAGAATTAGAGAATGGTGCTGCTTCTGAAATGAAAGTAAAAGGTACAGGCTCTTTAGAAGATTTTGTATCTGCATTAGAAGTCCCAAGGAAAATTATTCTTATGGTTCCTGCAGGAAAACCTGTAGACGCAGTCCTGGAAAACATTACCCCGCTTTTGAATGAAGGTGATATCGTAATTGATGCAGGGAATTCTTATTTTGAAGATACCAACAGACGTGTTGCTGATCTGGCATCTAAAAAACTGCATTTTATGGGAATGGGAGTGTCAGGTGGAGAAAAAGGAGCCAGAAGAGGTCCTAGTATAATGCCTGGAGGTGATCTGGAGGCGTTCAAACTTCTTAAACCAATGCTTGAAGCTATTGCTGCAAAAGTAGACAACGAAGCATGTACAGCATATATGGGGAAAGGATCTGCCGGGAACTACGTGAAAATGGTGCACAACGGTATTGAATATGCCATAATGCAGCTTATCAGTGAAGCTTATGATCTGCTTAAAAGAGGTGCCGGGCTGAATAACGAACAGCTTTACGAGGTTTTCAGAGATTGGAATAACGGAGAAATGAATTCATTCCTTATTGAGATTACCAGAGATATTTTTACTCAGAAAGATTCATTCACAGAAAATTATCTTGTTGATCAGATTTTAGATAAAGCAGGAGCAAAAGGAACCGGAAAATGGACTTCTGAGCAGGCCATGGAAATTGGTGTTTCTATTCCTACCATTGATATTGCGGTAACTTCAAGAATTTTATCTGCCTATAAAGATGAGAGAGTTCAGGCTTCCAAAATATATGCTGAAAAAGAAATCACAAAGCCGGAAAATACAGAACTGTTTATCAGGGAAGTAGGGGATGCTCTTTTTCTTTCAACATTAATCAGTTATGCACAAGGCTTGTCTTTGCTGGTAAAAGCATCTGCGGAATACGGTTTTGAAATTCCATTGAAAGATGTTGTGAAAATCTGGAGAGGAGGATGTATCATTCGTTCCGTATTGCTGGAAAAATTCTATTCTGCCTATACTCAAAACCCTGATCTTTCTAATATTCTGCTTGATCATGATATTTCTGAATTGGTAAAATTGAAAATCAAAGCTCTAAGAAAAACTGCCGGATATGCTGCTGCAAACGGTATTTCAAGTTTGGGAATTCAGACAGCTTTGGGATATTTTGATGCCTATACTACAGAATCTCTGCCCGTAAATCTGATCCAGGCTCAACGTGATTATTTCGGAGCTCATACTTATCAGCGTATTGACAGAGATGGTGTTTTCCATACTTCTTGGCAAAGTGCAAACAATTAAATTCGGAAAAAAATGAATCAAAATAAAATCTTGCAGCCAACATCTATCGTTATTTTTGGTGCAACGGGAGATCTGGCAAAAAGAAAACTTTTTCCGGCATTTTATAACTTATATATCGACGGCAGAATGCCCAAAGGCTTCAATATTGTAGCATTGGGAAGAGCCGAAAATACTGATGAGAATTTCAGAAATTATATCAAGGAAAACCTTGAAAGCTTCTCCAGAAAAAAAGTAACTTCTGAAGATTGGGCAGGCTTTCAGGCTCATATTACTTATTTTCAACATCAGCTGGATGAGGAAACTTCTTACCAGAATCTACAGCAGAAATTATTGGATTTTGATGCTGTTTACGGGATGAGAGCCAACAGGTTGTTTTACCTGTCAATAGGGCCTAATTTCATTACCACTATTTCCAATCATATCAAAACAACATCATTAGCTTCCGATCCGAAGAAAGACCGAATTATTATTGAAAAACCTTTTGGACATAATAAACAGTCGGCGATTGAGCTGAACAGTCTTCTGGCAAAAACATTTGAAGAAGAACAGATTTATCGTATTGATCATTACTTAGGGAAAGAAACAGTACAGAATATATTGGCATTCAGATTTGGGAATTCTATTTTTGAACCTTTATGGAAGCATAAATATATAGAATCCGTGCAGATTACCGTAGCGGAAGAAGTAGGAGTGGAGACAAGAGGTGCTTTCTATGAACAGACGGGAGCATTAAGGGATATGATTCAGAATCACCTGTTGCAAATCTTGTGTATGGTGGCTATGGAACCGCCGGCTTCATTGCAGTCTGGCGAGATCAGAGACCGTAAAGTAGATGTTTTAAAATGTATCCGCAGAATTTCTCCTGATCAGGTAGATCATTATGCTGTACGAGGTCAATATGGAAAAGGTACCATAAACGGGGTAGAAGTGAAAGGTTATCGTCAGGAAAACGGAATTGCTTCAGACTCCAATACAGAAACTTTTGCTGCAATAAAATTTTATCTGGATAACGAAAGATGGAAGGATGTTCCTTTTTATGTTCGTACAGGAAAGAAAATGAAAGAAAAGCATTCTTATATTACCATTCAGTTTAAGCCGCTTCCTCATTCCACATTTTCAGACAGCCCACATCTTTTATCAGCTAACAGATTGATTATTAATATTCAGCCGATGATGGATATCAGATTACAGTTTATGACGAAAAAACCGGGACTGACTTTGGATTTGAAACCAGCAGAAATGATTTTTGATAATTTTGCCTGTCAGGATGATACTCCGGAAGCTTATGAAACTTTGCTGCAGGACGCTCTTTTAGGAGATCTTACCTTATTTATGCGTTCGGATCAGGTAGAAGAGGCTTGGGATGTTGTGACAACAATACAGGAAGCATGGGAAAATAATAAAGATTTATCCTTCCCGAATTATAAAGCAGGAAGCTGGGGACCGGAAGATTGCAATGCTTTGGTGGAGAGACAGGGACATAGCTGGGTATAAAACAATATAAATTTAAACAGACAAAAAATGAATATTACAGTATTTGACGATCTGGAAAAACTGTACACAGAGGCAGCAGATGCATTTGTTGACCTTTCAAAAAAATCTATTCAAAAAAGCGGGCGTTTTGTGGTGGCACTCAGTGGCGGTTCTTCCCCAAAAGCCATTTTCAAACTATTGGCAACTCCGGAATATAAAGAACAGATTGAATGGAATAAGGTATACTTTTTCTGGGTTGATGAACGTTGGGTTCCTTTACAAGATGATAAAAGCAATTTCAGAATGACGGATGAGGCTCTTCTCAGCCAGGTTCCCGTTGATAAAAACCATATTTTTCCTATGTATGCTGAAGGAGTAACTCCTGAAGACTATGCAAAGACTTATGAAGAACAGATTAGAAGTGTGCTTGGGAACGAGGGTATTTTTGATTTTATCCTTTTAGGAATGGGAGATGACGGTCATACTGCCTCTTTATTTCCTGGCGAGGAGGTTTTAAATGAAAAAGAAAAGTGGGCTTCTGCTTATTATCTGAAGCCTCAGGAAATGTTCAGAATTACTTTGACTGCACCTGTGATCAATAATGCTGAAAATATTCTGGTTATTGCATTTGGTGAATCGAAAAAGCATGCGTTGAATGAAGTCCTGAACGGTGAGTATAATCCATCGTTATATCCATTACAGCTTATTGAAAAAAAGGAAGGATATCATTTTTTTACAGACGAAAAAGCAAAAGGATAACAAACTAAACTTTGACCTTTTAAAAATAAGAGACTGTCCTGGGACAGTCTCTCTTCATATCAACTACTCTATACCGAAACCGGTATATACAATTTTCTGTATTTCAAAATCAAAATCTAAATTTTAAAAACAGTATCATTAAAGAGCTAATGATACTGTTGCATTTAGTGTTTTTACCTTAGTTGCTTGTTTTCGAAACTTTTTAATTTTTCTCAACTCAATAGTGCTTCTATGTAAAATGGTTATTAGTTTGAAGCAAATATACAAAATAAGACACTTCTAAGTGTCTAAAATTTAAAAAAAATAAAATTATTTTAATTAAATTGATAAAATCCTGTGATATAGGGTGTTTTAAGGTGAAAATAAAATTAAAAAAAACAACAGAATGAGTATTTATAACTTTTAAATGAAAGAAAATACGTCTGTTAAATAAAAACAGCACCATAAAAATGGTGCTGCGAGTAATGTTTTACCTCAGCCATGAAATGTTAAAAACATTTAAACTGAGAGAACTAACGGTACAATCTGATCTCACTCAACCTCACAACTTTGATCGTTCGTTTATATAAAATGGTTATTAGTTTATGCAAATATATACATTTAGACACTAAAAAGTGTCTAAAATAAAAAAAAATTCATAAACTTGTATGATTGAAAAGTTTACCATGGAAAGAAAGTCAGCAGCAGGTAGTATCCGGAACAAGGAACGCAGTAAAAAAAAATTTTTGGACGCAGTAGGAAAGATACTGAGAACAAAAGGACATACTGCTTTGAAAGTGACTGATATTGCAGCTACCGCCGGGGTAGACAAAAAGATGATCTATACTTATTTTGGCGGGGTAGATGGGCTTATAGATGAATATATCCGGTCTCAGGACTACTGGAGTAAAGTAACCATTGATGAAATAGAAAAGATAAAACCAAAATTGGATGACGGGGGAAAATCTTTCATGGAAGAAATGCTTCTGTCACAATTTGATTATGTTTACAAAAGCAAAGAAGCGCAGAAATTACTTCTATGGCGCATCTCGGAATCCAGAAAATCACTAAGAAAACTGACTGACACCCAGGAAGAAAATGGTGAATATATTTTTAAACTGCTGATGGATCCTTATTTTAAAGAAAATAGTGAAGAATTACGTTCGATAATGGCTATCCTGGTTTCCGGACTTTATTATCTGAATATGTACTCTGCCATAAACGGCAGTATCTTCTGTGGAATAGACGTGGATACTTCCAGCGGACGGGAAAAAATCAAAAAAGCAATCTCCTTTTTATTGAATCAGACTTATGAGAATCTGTAATATTCGGTGTGTTATAATCTCAGGAATTAAATTCCGGTAAAAAACAAAACCATTAGAAATTTCTAATGGTCAATTGTGTTGTTGTGTTTCTACCTTAGTGTTTCGTGTTAAAGTAAGGGAACCTAAATAAAACAGTCTGAATTGTCTTATTTTTCAACCTAAAAGTGTTTTAAAATATATAGATGGTTTTAGTTTGTACAAATATATAAAATAAGACACTATGAAGTGTTTAAAATAGTAAAAATTTTCTTTGTTTTATTTAATGTACTGAATTGCAGTATGTTAATTTTATAATAAGAAGAAGTTACTCTTTTGAATGATGCTGATATTCCAATTTGATCATATAAGAAAAGACAGAAAATCTTTTCAAAATAAGATTTACATTTCAGTAATTGAAGAGAATAAGCTAAAATTTCTATTGAAAAGTATTTTATTTAATATCATATCAGCTTTCTGAGAATAAAACAGCACCATTAAATAAAATGATGCTGTTGGGTTGTGTTTACCCCAGTCGTTTATGTTCGAAACATTTTAAACTGAGGGAACTAACGATACAATCTGAATAGTTTTATTTTTCAATCTCGATAGTGTTTTTATATAATGGATGGTTTTAGTTTTTGCAAATATATATAAATAGTTGAAATTAGACACTCGAAGGTGTCTAAAATAATAAAAAATTTTCTTAAACTTGTATATTGAATGTTTAGTCATGGAAAGAAAGTCAGCATCAGGGAGTATTAGAAACAAAGAACGCAGTAAGAAAAAATTTTTAGATGCAGTTGGAAAAATTCTGAAAACGAAAGGACATGCAGGATTGAAGATCAACGATATCGCTGCAACTGCCGGGGTAGATAAGAAAATGATCTATACCTATTTTGGGGGTATGGATGGTCTGATGGACGAATATGTCCGTACACAGGACTTTTGGGTGAAAGTAACGAGTGAGGAAGTAGAAAAGATGAAACCGAACCTGGAAGATGGAGGAAGAGAATTTATCGAGCACATGCTGCTTTCACAATTTGATCATGTATACACCAACAAAGAGGCGCAAAAACTATTGTTGTGGACTATTTCTGAACCCAGAAAATCATTAAAAAAACTAATTGATACCCAGGAGGAAAACGGAGAATATATCTTCAAATTATTGATGGAATCCCGTTTCAAAGATAAAATGGATACCTATCGCTCTATCATGGCGATTATGGTTTCAGGGCTTTATTACCTCAATATGTTTGCCTCTCTGAATGGCAGTATTTTCTGCGGGATAGACACCAATACACCTGAAGGACGTGAAAAGATCAAAAAAGCAGTATCCTTCATGGTGGACCAAACCTACGAGAATCTTTAATATATCTTAGAAAACATAAAAAAAGAGGCAATAATCTGCCTCTTTTTTGTATAATATTGATGATATTCTATCCTTTATGATATGGACATCCTGAAGTTGCACTGGAATTTTCACCAGTATTGAAGAACTGTTCTTCAATCACTTTTCTCTGATCTTCAGGGATGTCTGCTAACTTACGAAGCGTATTGACCTGGATATGAGGCCAGCTTGTGGTACCTCCATCATTCCCGAAATCAAATTCGAAGAATACAATTTGCTCATATTGCAGCTGAAGAACCTCTTTCCCATCTTCAATAATGGTTTCAATCCACATATCCATATCCACTTCAACAGTAGGAACAAAACGGTTTACAAAAGGAACATTTAAAATACCTCCCTGTGCGCCGGTTTTCATTTTGGAAGACATTCTCACATGTACATAATTGCTGACCTTCTGGCCTCTTAATGTATCCCTGAGCCTCAGATCAGGTCGTACAGAATAAGGATATAAATCATCTGCGAGTATTCTCTGGGTGTAGATTTTATTTGACCCCGGATCATTATCATCATTAAGGGTTTCATGAACCCAATCCGGTGCAGGTTTGTCAAGATCAATGATGTCTTCAGGTGTTACTCCTGCATTCCCCATCGTACGTGAAATGGAAAGGTGATTCGTTTCCCAGGCTTCTTTACCATAAGGAAATTGAGGAGAGCCTTCCACTAAATAGAAGGTTGTATTATCTTTATTTTGAGGAATAATATCTCCCAATAATGTAATGGTACTTCCATGAGGAATAACGCCACTTCGGGAAATAGAGTAGTCCGGGATGAAATAAGGACCATCAAGTCCTGCTCCCGGCTTGAGTTCCTGTGCCGGAATAATCTCGTAATAAGGCTGTCCCGGCTGCAGCTGGCTTTGAAGAATATATTTGGGGTTGGCTTCTCCGTCTGGTGTTATCCTTAGCAAAGGCTCATCTCTGTATTCGCCGGTATATCCATATTTTGCATCTTCTGTTGAAACAGCATGAATACCACGATCTCTTTCAATAGACTCTTTGGTTGCTGCATGATTATAGACATCACTCAGCCATAGATACATTCCGTTTTCTTCGTGGATAGGGGTGTATTTCAAAGCATCTTGTCCCTGTACAGTGTTAACGCTCTTTATGCTTTGTTCATATTTAACAGCTCCACAGAAAAGTTCACTCGCACCACCACGGTTACGAACTCCACCGGGAACGATTGAAAATGTTAGTTTCTCAATATATTCTTCACTATCAAAAGCGAATTTTCCGGGAATTGTTCCTGAATTGGTTCCCGGAGAAGGCATAATAGTAGTATGCACCCCGCTTGCTAATGAGGGTTTTGTAATATCTTTATTGTAATTAACATTATAGCTTACCCACGTACCATCCAAAGCTGCAAGGATTCCATAATCTACACTATTTTCGATGGCTTGAAGGTTATCTTCTCTGAATGGTCTCACCGGATCATCAATAAGAAGTTTTGAATATCCATCCATTAGCTCAGCCAGATTAACTTCATTTTGGCCTGGCATTTTACGGAGCAACAGTTCTTCTCCCGCTTTGGGACTTTCTTTTTTTCTTTTAAGCATGATATATCGTTTTTATGGTTATAAATCGGTGTATTCGAAAGTCGGACCTGCATTATTTTGTGAATCCAATGGTTGTTTCATCAGATTGACAGCCTGTTCTTTCAAGGCATACATGTACATAATGGATTTTTCCAATTCTCTTTGGTTTCCTTCCACAGCACTTTGTATAGCATCTAATAAACGTCTGTAAGTTTTATTAAACTCAACGCCCTGTGCATGTAATTCTTTGTTCTTAATATAATCTTCCACTTTTGGATTAGGCTTCATAGGATAGGCTTCATCCCATTCTACAGGTAGGGCTTTTCCGGTTGGTGGTGTAGTAACAGGCATCATTCCGTTTTCATCCATAAAAGGCTCATAGTTTCCACCGAGATAGAAATGCTCATGGAATACTTCTTTAAATCTGAAATAATGAGCCAGCTCCATTCCTTCTTCAAATTGTGACGGATCAACATCGAAAATAGAATCGTCAGCGCCTTCTCCCTGCCCCTTAATTTCCTGAAAAACAGCAATTACTCCATCTAGAGCTTCTACGAAATGTAATTTTCCGCCACTTCCATAGTATTGCTCAGGACGGATCTGTTTTTCCTTCTTTCCTGTGAAAATTCCTCCTATATTCAATTCTTCAAAATTCTTCGGCAGCGTTCCATGTGCTTTGTAGTAGGCAATGATTTGGAAAATAACAATATAGAAGAATAAAACATCATAATATTCACCAATAGTATGAACATTTTCCATGATGAAACCTTTCATGTTTTCAAGGGTCCACAAGTTGGTATTCTGTACGGCTGCTCTTTGAGAATATAATGCTGAAGAATCTGTTACATGGTCATATTTCGGAGCTTTTACCAAAGGTTTGGTTGGGCTTTCAATGGCAATAAAAGTGGCAATACTGTTACTTGAGAATGTTTCCAGACCTATATAGAAATCAACATTCATGGGTAATTTCATCGGATAAGTAGGGTAGTTCTCCTGTTTGTTTACAGAGGGTTGAATGTCAATTGCATTCAGGACATTGCAAACCATGATCAGGTGAAGCATTTCTTCTACGGCAACACTTCGGATGATTTGTGAAGCTAAAGCATTAGTTCCATCCTTGATAGAATACAAAGCTGTAAGATAAGGCGGAATGGTAGAATGCTCAATGAGAATGGCTGTCTGTAAAAGGTCCTGTAAAATGGGTTTATAATCAATTTCGTTTACTCCTTTTTTTAATTCAGACACTTCTGAACCGAACTGAGAACCTAAATAAGCATTAAAATCATCAATCTGATCATTCAGTAAAAGATGAGTTAATATTTTGCTGTGGTGTTTTAATCCTTCAGTCCAGTCTTCTTTGCTAAGTGTTGAATCAAATAATAGAGAAGGCAATGAAACGGCTTCTGTAGCTACCGCGTTTCTTGCGGCCATTCTTCCTGCTGTTAATGTTTCCTGTGGCTGTGCTGTTTTATTGATAAGTCTTTGTCTCATGTTGTTATTTTTTAAGTTGAGTTTCAAGATCAGCAAGGATAGATTCTACTGAACGGATTGTGAATGCTGATAATGTTAAAGTAGGATTTGAAGTTCCCAAAGTGGTCATGTTTCCTGCTCCTACAATATATAAATTCGGGTGGTCCCAAGCTTTACAGTAGCTGTTGGTGACAGAATCCTCTGCTGTAGAACCCATTCTGTGAGTTCCTACTATATGACCCGCTCCGTTATAGGAATATCTTACTCCATTGTAGATGACAGAGTTTTTGTCTTCGGCGGTGTATGATGTGAAATCTTTAATATGTAATCTTTTGAACATCTGATCAGAAGCGTTTTTTGCCTGTTCCATAGCTTTCATTTCATATTCTGTTAATTCATAATGAATTACAGGACGCGGAATTCCAAGTACATCCAGATACTGATCATCAATGGTTACTCTGTTATTTGGATTCGGCAGCTGTTCAATCTCGAAGTGGAATAAAACCTGTTTTGAAAGTCTGTTCGTAAGTGCTTCTCTTAATTTTGCTCCGAAAAGCTTCTCCTTGGTGATAAAATAGGCAACATCTGATCCCGGAGAAAATGCCGGCCAGCCCCAGCCCCAGTTGTCAAGAGGAGAGATCCATGCAGAAAATTCACCTCTGAAGTTTCCGTCACGGAAAGACGAGATATTGGTGGTGGAACCAGGACCTCTGTATGGATAGACCGGTTCGGGGAAAAGTCCCCAGGTAAGCATTACCATATGATCCATCAGGTTTCTTCCCACCTGGTCACTGCTGTTGGCAGCCGTTTTTACAACATTATTAACGGTATATTTGGAATTCAGCAGGATTTTTGGATTCTCAAAAGCATTGGCAGCCAGAATCACAATAGCGTCTAAGGTGTCAATAGATTCTTCAACAAAATCTGTTTTTTCCTTTGAAGTATACCTTCTCAGATGAACTTTGGAAATTTTCTCTTTATCATTCTGGTCAACACTTAATCTGTACACAACACTCTGAGCCTGAATCTGCATGTATGGATTACGCTTAAGGTTTTCATTATCATTAAGCTTATACAATGCCTTTTTCAAGGTCTTTAAAGCATTATATTTAGCCTGAACCGGACAGATGGGAACGCAGGACGCATTTCCTTCACAGCGCTCGCCCATATAAGGATTCCAGACAGAACCGAGAGCCTTATATTCTTCTTTTTCAGAGCTGTCCAAAACCAGTTTGTAACCCGATTCTTTTGGTTCGGCTTTGATGATCTTTGTTTTCCCGTATTTTGGATTCGGAATAGAATTTCTTCCCTGAGGAGATGGTACCATCATCAAAGGAATCTCTCCGGAGCTTAGCTTTACACTCGTACCTTTAAGCCCATCAATGATCTTATGATCCATATAACTTTGCGGAATTTCTTCCATCGGGAATACATAATCTCCATAATATTGTTCCCTATTCTCCAAAATTGGATATTCCTGTTTTGAAACATCTCCGGAAACCCCGATTTCAAATTCTGCCATTTCATAATAAGGCCTTAATTCTTCATAATCTATCGGCCAATTAACCGGACTTGGCTTATCGGAATTCGGCTGGGGAATGGTAATGCCATATTTCTCGGTAAGTTTGAAATCATTCGGAAGCATTCTTGGAGTCGTTCCCAGCCAGTGAAGGGTCGTTCCGCCTCCCACTCTGATGGCATCACTTGCGAACGGCATTGGTCCGAATTGTACCAGATATCCTTTTTTATCTGGAAAGGGCTGAACAATGTGCTCCATATCCAGAACATTTGGAGAAGGTGCCTGTTTCAAATTCGGATAAGGAGAGTTGGGAACTTTGGCTTCTTCTCTGTAAAAAGTATGGATATACTCATTGTAAGTGGTCATTGAGGATACGGAATCCAGTTCAATACCAGCTTCCAGACCCGCTTCATACATAAGGATTGATATTTCCCTGATATTATCCGATTTTCCTGCATCTGCACGGTGGATCATTTTACCTTTTGTCACGTCAAATACATGATCGGTCAGCAGTTTTGCAATTAATGATCCTGCGATCCCCGTTCCTACGATGATCACATCTTTTTTGTTATTTGTTTGATTCATGAGTTGCTGTTTACAGGTTTTATATTCCACGATTTGTAGCCAGGCTGTTTTGCTCCGGGCGGATGAGAATGCATCAGGTTCCAGACAAGACCTTCTTTGTAAGAAAGATCATTGATATAAGCGCCTTCCCAGGTTCCCAGATACCACATGGTGATCACTTTTCCGGAAATGTCATTCATTCCGGGATTGGAGATAATTTCGGATTGAATAGCCTTATTCAGTTCATCTTTACCGGAATGTTTTTCAAGAATGTTTTTAGATACAGTAAGAAATTCTACGAAAGTAGCGGCATCTAAGCTTTTGAGAATGTAGGTGTAATAGGTTTCTGCCAAACCTGTAGACTGTAACTCGTTTACAGTAAACCCGGCAAGCGCTTCCGAGATAGACATAAACACGTCGAAATAATAATCGTCGACGTTGAGGATTTTGTTAATAATATTCATTTCGTTAAAAATTTGGGTTAGATATCTTCAACTCCTTTCAACAGGAAGTTATCATACCGATTGATCTATAGCTGCCGGATTTTTCAGATACCATTTCTCTTCCAGAAATGAATGCATACTTTTCAAGCTATCCATAGTTGTCAGTTTTTGTTTATCCGAAATTAATCAGATCCTCTCAGATTAGATTCAGTATTTCTACGTAATTTACAATGGTGTAATTTTAATTTTTTGTAACAAATCCTTTATTCATGGTGTTTTTAAAGCGCCGTGTTTTCACCTAGTTTAGAATTATTTTAAATAATAGGGTAGGATTTATTACCCTTAAAAAGAGTATTAGAAGTCTCATTTGTGAAAATAAAATATTGAAATTGTGTGAGATGTAATTATTTTTTTAATTAAAAATGAAATAATCTTACCTTTAGACATCAGGAAATATATATTGCTGTAAAGTGTAATAATAAAAGTTATTCTGTACTTATCTGTTGAAATAAACCCTGATAAACGTATAAATTATAACCATGAAAAAACTTGCTTTTAGTGTACTGTGTTTCATTTCTCTGACATTGTCTGCACAAGGATCAAACAAAAAGGAGGAGGCAGTTGCTCAATCTACCAACAATATCCATCAATCTGTTCAGATCGAAACAGACAGGATATTTGATAAATTGGTTAATATCAGAAGAGAATTTCATGAAAACCCAGAATTGGCAGGTTATGAAAAGCAAACTCAGGAAAGAATTAAACAATATTTACTTGATCTGGGGTTGGAAGTTAAGACCGGTGGATATGGTTACAGCGTTGTAGGGATTCTGAAAGGAGATCAAAAAGGCAAAAAAATAGCCTGGAGATCAGATATGGATGCATTACCCAATGATTATCCTGATCCTGAAGTTTTCAAATCGAAAATAAAAGGTATTCAGCATGGCTGCGGTCATGATATACATATGGCGATTGGATTAGGAATTGCTGAAGTTCTTTCAAAAAATAAAAAATCCTTAAAAGGAACCGTCTATTTCATATTTCAACCTGAAGAAGAAACTTTCAAAGGAGCAAAAGAAATGTTGGATAAAGGCTTGCTTTCTATAATAAATCCTGACGAAATATATGGATTGCATGTAACGGCCATACCTGTAGGACAGATAATGGTGAAACCAAATGAAATGTTTGCCTATCAGAAGAAAATAAGGATTCAGTTAAAAAATGGATTATCCGAAGATGAAACAAAAGGGTTAACGAAAAAGATCAGTAATTTTCTCTACCGTATTCAGCCTGAAGCTAAGCCCTGGGAACTACAATCTATTATTGATTCTAAAATTGGCTTGGCAAATCCTGATACTATTTTTAAAGACTACCTGTTCATGGATGGAAAATTTACGGCCTATTCTAAGAATAATGAGTCCTTTTTTGAAACCTATCTGTATGAGACGAATTCTTCTAATTTAGATAAAATAATTCCTGGAGTTCAGAAAATTATAGAAGATAGCGGATATAAAGAAAAGCTTCTTTCTGTTTCATTTGTACAGGGAAATCCAACGGTTAACAATGATGAAAAGCTAACAAAATCAGCCACGGAAATCCTTCAGAATCTCTATGGAAAAAATACAGTTGCTATAGATTATGGACAGGTTCCATTTTTTAATGATGATTTCTCTTATTTTCAACAGAAAATACCAGGCGTTTACTTTTTTCTAGGAGGTTCCAATTTTGAAAAAGGAGTGATTGCCATGAATCATTCTTCTAACTTTCAGGTAGATGAAGAAAGTATCAGAACCGGAGTAAGAAGCTTTTCATCGTTACTTATTGAACGTCTTAACAGGAATTAATTTTTCACCGCAATGGCGTCTATCTCGAACAACATCCCAGGTAAAGCCAGTTGGTTCACAGGAATAAGTGTGCTTGTAGGCAAGAATGATTCTTTCCATACTTTCTTAGCTTCTTCCGCCCATATCTTAAGTTTTTCCTGGTTGTGATCAACGATAAGAAGAGTGATTTTTACAACATTATCAAACGTCATAGAATGGCTCTGTAAAACGATTTTTAAATTTTTCAAAGCATTCTGAACCTGTATTTTAAAATCATCAGCCAACAGATGATTTTCTCCTGTACCGCCGCTCTGTCCGGATATAAAACACATCTGGAAAGGAGATTTCACAGAAATACTGTGTGAAAAACCATAAGGCCCAGGATTAAACAGTTCTGCAGGATTGATCAGCTGAGGTTGTTTATTATTTTCCATAATTTTTATTTTAATCCAGTAAAAATGAGAGATAAAAACAAGGAAAGTCTATACATATGTTGAGGAAAATATTCTTTTAATTGTATAGATTACTTTTTCAATGATAATGAAGGCTTAGTAAAAAAATGCTGTCTCAAAAACCAAATAATTTAGTTTTTGTCATTCTGACGAAAGAAGAATCTTTTTGACACTCACTCAGATGAGATTCTTCATTATATTTTATATCATTCAGAATGACAGTTTTGAGACAGCATTTTTAATTTTTTACTCTACAACAATACTTTCAATCCCTTTTTGCAGCGCCGTATCCTGAATAACCGGAACAGAAAGACCTTCTGCACGAACAACAGAAATATCAGTCATTCCCATAAATCCAAGAGTTTGCTTTAAGTAAGGAACTACAAAATCGTAGGCCTGTCTTTCTCCTTCAGAATATACTCCGCCACTTGAAAAAGCAAGGTATACTTTCTTATTCTTTACCAGACCTTCGGGACCATTTTCACTGTAGCTGAACGTCTTTCCTGCTCTCGCAATGTGATCAAGCCATGATTTAAGAGTGGAAGTGATACTGAAATTGTATAGTGGAGCTTCAATGATGATGATGTCTGCTTCATGAAGTTCATCAATTACTGTATCAGAAAGCTTTACCGTTTCCAACTGCTCAGAAGTACGGTTTTCGGCCGGAGTGAAAAATGCATTGATATGGCTTTCTTCTAAATGAGGAAAAAGCGGGTTGGCCAGATCACGTTTTTTAAAAACACTGTCAGGATATTTTGCCGTGATTTTTTCTACAACAGCATTTCCCAGTTTTTTACTGATGGAAGACTCGCTTCTTGGGCTAGAGATAATATGAAGTACTCGTTTCATTTTTATTTTTTTTTAAAATTGATGTTTCAAAATTATCTATATTTACTAATAAAAATATAGTAGTTACCAAAAGGTTAGTAATAACATTTAGGTTAGCAACCAGATAAAACAGAGACAATGGAAGAAGAAAAAATAGTGTATTCAAGGCCGCAATGCAGTACGCATCTGGCTGCTACTGAGGATGCTTTATATGTTTTGGGGGGCAGGTGGACCATTAGAGTAATGATTGCTATTTTAGGCGGACATACCCGCTTCAATGAATTACAGCGAACCATCAATGGAATCTCGGCAAGAGTCTTGTCCAGCGAATTGAAAAAGCTGGAAGTGAATCATTTAGTTGAAAGAACTGTTCTTACCGATCAGAAACCGGTGTTGGTAGAATATGTTCCTACAGAATACAGTGAGTCCCTGAAAGATGTGATTGCTGCTCTGGCAGACTGGGGTACAAAACATAAAAAGAAAATTACAGCGTAATAAAAAAGAGTAGTGTTGATGTCAAAAATCATTTTTTCTTTGGTATTTGATCAGTTGCAACATTGCTTATACTTTAAGTATTTTTACTCAAATTAATAATGGCAAGATGATTATATATGAAGACTTATTATTTTCCCGGGGAGCCATTCTGGAAAAATATGATGCGGCAGATATTATTTTTAAAGAAGGAACTGTAGCTAAATATTATTTCCAGATCAGGTATGGTACTGTGAAACTGAATACTTTTTTAGAAGACGGAAAAGAATTTGTTCATGGATTCCCTTTTGATGGACACTGCATTGGTGAAAGCTATTTATTTACAGATCATTATTATGCAATCAATGCTATTGCCATTACTGAGTGTGAGATTATTAAGATTTCCAAAGCAAAATTTCTGCAGATACTGTTGGAAAAACCGGATTTAATGCTGGAGATTAATAAATATATGGCTGACAGAATGCATTTCAGATTTATGATTTCCAGCTTTCTTGCTATTTCAGATCCTATTGTGAAGCTTACAAAGCTTTTTGATCATATTAAAAATTATTTCGGATTCGAAGAAACCTATTCCTTTCTGATTCCTTATACCAGACAGCAAATAGCTACCTTAACCGGTCTTCGGGTAGAAACGGTGATCAGGTATGTCAAGAAAATGCAGGAACAGGAACTTGTTAAAATTGAAAGTACTAAAATTTATTATTAGCTTTTACGCATTCATTTTTAAAAACCTTATTATTTTAAAATAAGTACGGGCTGATGGGTGTTCTGGTAGATTCCCTCAGAAATACTTCTGCTTGCCAGATAATACAGAAAGCTATGCTGACCTGGCAAAGCTATAATAAGATCCGCTTCATTAGAGGCTGCAAAGGACAGAATTCCCTTAATAACATTTTCATCATGAGAATAATGAATACTGCTTGGAATCTCCGTTAAACGTTCACGAATATACTCTTCCAGCTCTCTTTTTTTGTCCTCATCCTCTTTCTCATTGGTATTGATATTCAAAAACATCAGACGTACATCCTGTTTGTGGATAACAGATTTGTGATGAAACAATCTTTCTAATCTTTTAATTCCCTTTATATCACAAGGAATAAATATATTTTTGATAGGAGTGTAGTGATAGCTGTTGGGAACAATTAAGGTCTTCACAGGACTCGTTCTTGCAATGCTGATAATATTCTCGGAAACAAAGCTCTCAGTAGAAGAAGTCTGGTCGTCACTTCCCAGGATAATCAGCTCTACAGAAGGCTGGTTTTTTAAAAGTTCATTGATGCTTCTGGTAAGAGCCCAGTCGCTTAATATCCTGGAAACTTTAATTTCAGGTGACTTTTCTGTAATAATACTGCTTAACTGATCAAATAGTGATTCTGTCCTTTGCAGTAAATTATTGACATTTTCTTCATTCACAAATGAATGTCCTTCTGCAATATGCAGATAATCAAACTCAGATTCTCCTGCTGTTTTGAGTAAGATAATGTTTTGATATTCGTAGGTTTTTGCCCAATCTGCGGCAACTCTTACTGCATTTTCCGTAGTTGATGTAAAATCAACGGGTACAAGGATTGTTCTCATATTGTATTATGTTTTGGTCCTGATTCTTCCAGGTTTGCTGTCATTTTTTTTACAAGAAGCAGCGCTTTGTAAATCTCTTCCATATCAATATCTCCAGCCGCTTTTTTGTAAAGATCCAATGCCCACGGATAAACGGTTTCTATAATCTGTTGACCTTTCGGAGTCAAAAAGACCTGTTTATTTCTTCTGTCATTTTTATCAGCAATCCGTTCAACAAGATCACGTTTTACAAGGCTGTTGATGAGATAAGTAATGCTTGATTTGTCTTTGCTTACTTTATTTCCTATTTCCTGCTGGTTGATACCATTTTTACGTGAAAGCAGGCCCAGAATTTCAATAAGTTCAAAAGAAAGATCCGGATCATATTCATTAATCGTGGTCTGAATCTTCTGTCGAAGCCGGCTTTTCATTTCACTCATTGCCAGGCCAAGCTCCAGAGCCAGTTCTGATATATTGTTCTGTTTTTCAGGCATGTTGTATAATAATGATATGGCAAGGTAAGAGGTGGTCTGAAAGAATTTCATCACTGCTTACCCTAACAAATATACGAAAAATTAGTTTTAATTAAAACTAATTGAAAATAAAGTATTCTACAGCAAGAGATAAGAAATAGGAAAACAGGCGCACAGGAACAAATTTTGTAGTCTGATAACTTAGAAGTTTTTAAAAACAAGAATAATGTCTGTAATTGCGTTAAAAAGAGTATATGAAATTCCATCTCCAAACGATGGCTATCGTGTATTGGTAGACCGTTTGTGGCCAAGAGGACTTTCTAAAGAAAATGCCGATCTCAATGAGTGGGAGAAAGATCTGGCACCATCAACAGAGTTAAGACTATGGTTTCATCATTCAGTTGAATTATGGACAGAATTTTCGGAAAAATATAGGAAAGAACTCCATGAAGCTGATCTTGGCAAAGACTTTCTGAAACGCCATAAAGATCAGGAAAAAATTACACTTCTATATGCCGCAAAAGATGAAGAACATTGCCATGCAATTATATTAAAAGAATATCTGGAAAGTATAAAACAGAAGTGAAAAAGCAGAGATTAAATCCCTGCTTTTTCTTTTTTTACGGCTTTATTCATGATGATGATGATTCCGAAAAGGAAACATGCGATGATCAGATAACGCCAGGAAAGGTCTTTTTGTTCATTAACAGTTCCACTTACCGAAATGATAAAACTCGTTATTGAAGTGATTACATATACCAATCCACCCATCAATCCGCCAGCTGTTCCTGCATTTTTAGGAAAGTAAAGCATACTTGTCGTAAAAAAGGAGGTAAATAAAATTCCGGAACAGATGTGAATAAAAAAGGCAAAAGGAATCATAATGAAAAGGCTTTCTGCAAAATAGCTCGTGATAATCAGCCCTGCAATCAGGATAAGCTGAAGCAGGATAGGCTGTAGTATTCTTGGTTTGAAATCAAGGGTCAGTCTACGCTTCCCGATAAAACCTCCAATCATCCATGAGAACCCCAGGATTAATGTACAGTATCCGATAACTACGGGTGTAAAATGGAAGGTATTTTCAATAATAAACGGTCCGGTAATATTAAATAACATAACAATAGAGTAGCTCAATCCCAAAATGAAAATTCCCAGCATGAAAATCCTGTTTTTAAGCATCATTTTATAAAGACTGATATTCTCCGAAAGATCCAGTTTCTTTTTCTGAGGAAGGCTTTCTTCACTAAAGAACCACTCAAACAAGAACAAAAATCCGGCATAGGCAGCCAGAAAATAAAAGTTAGCATGCCAGTTAAAAATTTTCTCAAGATAACCTCCGAGGAACGGAGCCAGAATAGGACCGCATGACCAGACAATCGTAAAGTAACTCAAATAATGTTTTACCCTCTCTGCATCATAAATATCTACAAAAATAGCACGCGTAGCCACAACAAGAACCGAAACTGCAGCACCCTGAAGAATACGAAGCAGACAAATCAATAAAATACTGTTGGTCATCGTAATTAAAATACTCGTCAGGATCAATAAGAACAATGCAATCAATTTCGGACGGTAGCGGCCGATACTATCCAGAATTCCTCCTACAAACAATTGAGAAATTCCGTAGCTCAGCAGATATGAGGTCAGAGTGATCTGGATATCTTTTTCTGAAACCATCATTTCTTTGGCCATAGAAGGGAACGATGGTAAATATATATCCGTGACAAATCCCGAAAGCGGGATAGACACGAAAGCCATAATGGTAATTAATCTGATTCTTTTTTCAGATGCTTCTCTCAACATGTTCATTCATTTTTTACTATGCAAAAATAAGTCAAGAAATATGAAAGTGAATTTTAAAAGACAAAGTAAAAATTACAAAAATCAAATATTAGGATAAATTCTTAAATTTTAATGGTGAAGTCCGGGCATGTTTTTTAAAAAAGTTATTAAAATGAGCAGGCTGATCAAAACCTAATGTATAGCCAATTTGAGCGATATCCCAATTGGTATACTTCAGCAGGTTTTTAGACTCTTCAAACATCTTTTCTTTAATAATCTGTGTTGTAGTAAGATGAGTTACAGATTTCACCGAGGAATTCAGATGATTGACATGCACATTAAGATGATCAGCGAAGTCCGAAGGAGTTTTTAACGCAAGCGGATAAGCAGGGGAGTCCAAAGGAAACTGTTTGTTGAGTAGTTCATCAAATAATCTGTATAAACGCACGTTTGCAGGAAGTTCATTAGGATTGATGTCCTCCACGCGGTTTTCCAATGCCAGATGCATAACAGAAGCCAGGTTGCTTTTGATACTGCTGCAACGGAAAGGATAGGCCGAATTATTCATTTTGTAAATCTGATCAAAATAGAGGGTGGCCAGCTGGGTCTGCTCTTCGGTCAGAAAAACTACCGGCTTGCTCCATTCTTTGAACATTGAAGTCTTTTTGAACAGATTAAATTCTGAATTTCCATTAAAAAATTCCTGATTGAACAGACAGAAATACCCTTCTTGGAGATCGCTGTCACACTCCCAGGAGTAGGGAATGCTTGGAGAAGGAAAGAATAATGCCGGACGGTCAATGTACAGCTGATGGGTGCCATAATGAATAGTCCCTTTTCCAATGATAAAGCTAATTTTATAATAATCACGGCGGTTGTAAGGACTCTTAAAACTGCAGTACTTCCGCATCGAAATGTTGAAGTGGGATTTACCCATTTCAAAATCCTCAGAATCAAACATCTTGATCTGGTTCTTACGAATACGTTTGTAATAATCCTCTATAGTTTCCAGCTGATCACTCATAAGTAAAAAATTATAAAAATCAAAGATAGACAAACTATTACTCATTTAAAATTATTTTAAGTGAGATAATAAAAATAAGAATAATAGCTTTCCTCAATATCATCAATATAAAAAAGATCTATTGATGATGAGATATACGTAAGTGCTATAAAATATACGCAAAATCTGTAAAATCAGTGGTTAAAAAAGATTGTACTAGCCTTTATTAATCTCCAACTCTAAAATATGTGATGGAAGCTGAAATGGGCCAGCTTTCGAACTGATAGTAGGTACAAACCCAGACTCTTTTAAAAATTCCGAAAGCGGATTATGATCAAGCATATTAATCCAAAGGATATCTGTGAAGCTCACAGCTGATCTGCATTTTTTCCAAAGTGACTGCCTTGTTTCAGGAAAATCAAACGCTGAAAGAATCACAAAACTTATTTCTGTTGCTCTTTTTCCATCCGGTATGCCAGGATGCAGAGAACCACTTTTGATGATACTGTATCCGACAGGTTTTTGATCTGCATACGTCATGATCAGCTGATTGGAAAGATCATTCAGGTCGTTGATCATTTTTCTCGGATCTATTTCATTGTGAATATATTTTTTAATGTTTTCCTCACTTACAAAGTCTTTATGCAGTGTATAAACGGAAGAATCAATAATGGTTATAAGATCAGAAATTCCCTCTTCAGAACCTACTGTAAATTTTGAAATGATATCCATGGGATCTTTTTTATTCAAAATTATAAGATTAATCCGTTCAAAAAGGATACAGTTCGCTAAAATATCATCGGTACAGAAATGTATTTTTGTAAATTTGTTCAGTACAGTTGATGTGTTATGGCGAAATCTTATAAGTACGAAATTTTTACGACAGTCATTGAGAAGCAAATCCACAGTGGGATTTTGCAGGAAAAAGACAGGCTTCCTTCTGTTCGGGAAATTAAAGAAAAATATAAGCTTAGTACAAGTTCTGTACAAAGTGGTTTTGAATACCTTATGATTAAAGGTTTAATCAGGAGTTATCCAAGGTCAGGATATTTTGTTGCAGAAATTCAGGAAGAGAATATTCCGGAAATCAGAACAAAACTGCCTGTTGTAGTAAGAGATGCAGAATTTATGAAAAGTATGATGCTTACTTCCAAAAGGACTTCGGAATCCAGTTCTTTCAACACAGCTGTTCCCGGAGATTTGCTGATCCCGCAGAAACTCATCCTCAGAACGATGCAGGAAGTGATTCGTGAAAAAGGAGCTTCATTGCTCAGGTATTACCCGCCAAATGGTCTGGAAACATTAAGGAAACAGATTGCAAAACAAATGGGAACTTACGGCAGTACTTTAAATCCTGATGAAATAATCATTACAGACGGTGCACTACAGGCACTCACAATCGCTTTGAAATTGGCCACCAAAGCTGGAGACGTGGTCGCTGTTGACAGTCCGTGTGTGTTTTCCGTACTTGAAGTAATTGCTCATCTGGAACTGAAAGTGATAGAGATTCCCATACACTACAGAAGCGGTTTTGATACGGAATATTTCAGAACAGTCTGTCAGGAAAATAACATCCGCGCTCTTGTTATAACTCCGAATTTTCATAATCCAACAGGAATGATGATGGATGATGAAACAAAAAAAGAAATTCTTGGTATTGCAAAAACTCATCAGTTGTGTATCATTGAAAATGATATGTATTCCGATCTTTATTTCGATGAACAAAGACCCCACTCTATAAAAAGCTTGGATAAAAACGGAAGCGTGATGACCTATTCATCATTTTCAAAAACATTGGCACCGGGAATACGTTTAGGCTTTCTTTGTGCTGGAAATTTTTATGCAAAATCTGAAAGAGTCAGGTTTACATTAGGGCGGACGGTTTCACCCATTTATCAGGAACTGGTTTTGAAACTGCTGCAAGGAAGCAGTTATGAAAGACATTTGCGTTCATTCCGGAAAAAGCTCAACCAGCAGGCTATTCAGGTGTTGGATGCTTTAAGAAGTTCCTTCCCCGAAGGTTGTTATTTTCACAGACCTCAGGGCGGATATACTATTTGGGGGAGGCTTCCGGAGAATACAGATATGGAAAAGTTCTATGAATACTGTGAAAAGCACCAGATTTTATTTACTCCCGGGAACACTTTTTCTTTTACAGATAAATATCAATTTCATTTCCGGATTGTTTTTGCAGAGCGGATTACTTCTGAAAGTATTATTTTATTACAGAAAGCAGGTGAAAAGGCTCGGGAATTGTTTCTTGCAACATAAGAACTTTATTCAAAGTAAAAGATCTAAAAATGAAGATTTAGAAACCCAAATAATGAAAAAATAAGCGAAATAAAATTCCTTTCAGAAGTCCTCAGATAAGGGTTGTAATCGTGTTCTATGATCGTTTTCAGGTGCTAAACTATCCAAAAATGCACTTTTATAGAGGTGAAAGTGAATATTTTAGCCATTTAGCTTAAACTTTTTTCACTCCAGCTAGGCTGGAATCGCCATAAAACCTATATTTGCAGCCTAAATTTTTAAATAAATGAAAGAACTAATTGAAAAAATCAACGCAGAATTTGAAGCGTTCACAACTGAGGCAAACCAACAAGCAGAAAAAGGTAACAAAGCAGCTGGTACAAGAGCTCGTAAAGCAGCTTTAGAACTAAGCAAACTGTTCAAAGACTTCAGAAAAGTTTCTGTAGAAGAAGCTAAAAAATAATTTACTTTTAGCCGGCTTTTAAAGCCGGCTTTTTTATCCCCTCAATACAATACGTTTTTGGATTTGAAATAGGGTGAAAACTCCCGGTTTATGAGTTTTTTTACTGTAATTCAATATTCAAAATTAAATACTTTAAGCATAACTCTTGCTTTCCTTACACTTCTGAATATATATACGCGACTAACTAATTTTAATCCAAACATCATTAAAGCTGTCATATTGATAGTTTTTTATGAATTATAATTTTCAGTGGATTTCTGTTATTATTTTCATGTGAAAATATAGATAATATCATTAGAAAACCTCTTTTTTAGGCTTATTTTTTCATCATCTCCCTAATTTCCTTTATCTTTAAACCAATCAATATATATTATGAGGATAAATAGATTTTTTGCAGTGCCTGCAGTAGTGCTGGCTGCCCAGTTTTCCTGGGCTCAGGTAAAGGTGGACCCAAAAGAAAGGCTAAACCCTATCGTAAAAAGTTTTGTAGATGAAGTAAATAATAATTCCCAGCTGGAAAACCTGGCATCTGAACTGCTTGACGGGATCGGACCGCGTCTTGTAGGAACTCCCGAAATGCTTGCAGCTAACGAATGGAGTGCTGGTAAACTTCGTTCATGGGGAGTAGATGCCAATCTTCAGCAGTTTGGAACATGGAAAGGATGGCAGAGAGGTACTACTCATGTTGATATGACATATCCGCGTGTAAAATCTCTGGCTGCTACACAGCTTGCATGGAGCCCGGCTACTAAAAAAGCAATTGAGGCAGAAGTTATTATTCTTCCAAAAGTATCTTCCAAAGCAGAATTTGAGCAATGGCTACCTTCTGCAAAAGGAAAAATAGTGCTGATGGCACAATACCAGAAAATCGGACGTTCTGATGAGCAGATCAAAGAATTTGCTACACCGGAATTGTATGAAAAACTTAAAGCAGAGAAAGAACAGGCGGCTAAAGATTTTGCTGCTTTTATAAAAAATATCGGATATGACAATAACAGCCTTCCAGAAGCTTTGGAGAAAGCAGGGGCGGCAGGAATTGCTATTTCAAACTGGACAGGAATCATGGGGGCTAACAGAATTTTTGGTGCCAAAACAACCAAAATTCCAATGATTGATATTGATGTGGAAGATTACGGAATGCTTTACAGGATGGCAGAAAAAGGTACTCAACCTAAAATAAAAATTGATGCCCAGTCTAAAATACTTCCTGAAGCCAAAAGCTTTAATACGATCGGAATGATCAAAGGAAAAGAAAAACCTGATGAATACGTTATTCTTTCTGCTCACCTTGATTCGTGGGACGGAGCTCAGGGCGCTACAGATAATGGAACAGGAACAATCACCATGCTGGAAACCATGAGAATTCTGAAGAAATATTATCCTAATAACAAGAGAACTATCGTAATCGGACTTTGGGGAAGCGAAGAGCAGGGATTAAACGGTTCAAGAGGTTTTGTGGCGGATAATCCTCAGATTATTAAAGGAGTGCAGGCTGCGTTTAATCAGGATAACGGGACCGGACGTGTTGTCAATATCAGCGGTCAGGGGTTTGTAAAAGCTTATGACTATGTAGGAAGATGGCTGGATGGGGTTCCAAAAGCGGTAAGAAATCATATTAAAACGGATTTTCCTGGAATGCCTGGTGGAGGAGGTTCTGATCATGCTTCATTTGTAGCAGCAGGAGTTCCCGGAATTTCTTTGGGTTCTCTGAACTGGGGTTATTTCGGATATACATGGCATACCACAAAAGATACCTATGACAAAATTGTTTTCGATGAGGTGAAAAATAATGTGATTTTAACTGCAGCATTAGCTTATATGGCTTCCGAAGATCCTGAATTCAGCAACAGGGAAAAGAGGGTAATGCCTCAGGATGATAAAGGGGAAACGGTAAAATGGCCGGAAGTAAAAGAGCCTAGAAGAAGTTCTAAAGATTATAAATAAAATTCTATTCTAACAGTAGAATTAGAAAATAAAAAGGCTGCCTCAATGGGCAGCCTTTTATTTTTTTTGCAGAAGCATTTCTCGTACTTCTTTTACTTTGTTTTCTTTTACGATATGGGTTTTACAGATCTTGTTATTCAAATGCATACTGAAGTTCATTTGAGTGCCTTGTGTTTCCCAGGTGTGGCTAGGCGGCGGAGTGTAATCCGTTAAAATCGGGCAAAAGTTGGCCAGACACAATATATTTCTTACCAATGATTTTATAAAACCCGGTTGATTTCCATGGTCATCAAGGATTGTAAGCTTAAAAATTTTCTTGCCTAAGGTCGTTCCGAAATACCATTCACAAAGTGTTCCTGATATAATTACACAGGGAATTGAAAGAATGATACCAAGAATAACAGGTAAATGGAATGTGAAGACGAATATCATGAAAAAAGGAATCATGTCTATCACCTTGGCAAAAAAACGTTCTGTTTCATTTCTTTTATGAGTAGGAGTATAAGGAAAGTCATACTCGAATTCATTATAGATTCTGTTTCCTAATTCATCAAAGGATCGGGTTGGTCTGCGAATAATTCTCTTCTCTTTAAGCTCAGAAATCTTCATTGTTTTGTACTATCGGAAATATGGGGTATTAAGTCCGAAAACGTAAGAATTGATGGTTCATAAAGTGAATCAGTCAGCTTTCCGAATCCATATTTGCAGAAAATAAACGGTAATCCATTTGTCAGTGCGGAATCATAATCAGTTTGGGTATCACCAATATATATGGAATCTTCAAGGGTTAAATGATTTCTTTCCATGAGGAGCTGTATATTTTCAGATTTTGTTTTTTGCGTCCGTCCATGAGATTCAAAATCAACGAACAGATTATTGAACTGATAATAGTCTAAAAATGATTCAATATAACCATTCTGGCAGTTGCTTACGATAAACAGAGAGTGGGTGTTAGCCAGGTTTCTCAAAGTATTTTCTACGCCCTCATATAAAATTCCTCCTTGTATGTGCAGTATTTCATTTTCTTTGGCAACAATTTCAGAGAGAAGCTCCTGAGCTTGCAGATTTGAAATGCCCGGAATAATATCTTTTACAATATCATGAGCCAATAATCCCATATATTGATCCATATCTTCAGGTTTAAGTTCTCTTTGGATCAATTGATGCCTGCCTAAAACTTCATTCCATATTTTAATGATTGTCGCTCTGGAATCCCATAATGTTCCGTCAAGATCGAAAATTAAATTCTTTGTGTTCAAAATAAATATTTTGTGGTTTATACTTTAATTTACAGCCGAAAATTACAAAATCATGCTCAGCTGCACTCTTTTTCTCGCCTCATCTACTTCTGTTACCTTTACACGTACATGCTGGTGAAGTTTTACTACTTCATTGACATCCGATACAAAGCCGTCTTTCAACTGGGAAATATGAACCAATCCGCTTTCTTTTATTCCAAGATCCACAAAACATCCAAAAGCCGTAATATTATTGACAATTCCGGGAAGAATCATGCCTGTTTTTAAGTCTTTAATGCTTTTAACTGTAGGATCAAACTCAAATACTTTGGCAGCTTTTCTTGGATCCAGACCCGGCTTTTCAAGCTCTTTTAAAATATCCTTGATTCCTAAGATCCCGATTTCTCCTGTGATATAGCTTTCCGGTTTTACCAGAGCTATTTTTTCTTTATTGGCAATCAGCTCATCAGTTTTAATGCCTAAGTCTTTGGCTATTTTTTCTACAATTCCATAAGCTTCAGGATGTACAGCGGAATTATCCAGTGGGTTTTTGGCATTCGTAATTCTTACAAATGCAGCTGCTTGCTGGAAGGCTTTTTCTCCAAGTCTAGGAACTTTTTTAAGCTGTTTTCTGTCTTCAAATGCTCCGTTTTCAGCACGATAATTGACAATGTTTTCAGCCATTTTCTCTCCAATTCCGGAAACATAGCTTAAAAGCGATTTACTTGCTGTATTTAAATTAATTCCCACAGAATTTACACATTTCATCACTGTAGAATCCAGTTCATTTTTCAGTTGAGTCTGATCTACATCGTGTTGGTATTGTCCAACCCCAATAGATTTGGCATCAATCTTTACCAATTCAGCCAGCGGATCAGAAAGTCTTCTTCCGATGGAAACGGCTCCACGCACTGTTACATCATAGGTTGGAAACTCTTCCCTTGCAATTTTACTGGCAGAATACACTGATGCTCCGGCTTCTGAAACTACAAAAACCTGCAACAGCTTATCGAAAGCAATCTTTTTAATGAAAAATTCTGTTTCACGGCTTGCCGTTCCGTTACCAATGGAGATCGCTTCAATATTATAAGCATTTACCATAGAACGGATCTTTTTCATAGCCATCCCGCTTTCATTCTGTGGAGCGTGAGGGTAAAGAGTTTCGTTGTGCAGTAAGTCTCCTTTTTCATCCAGGCACACTACTTTGCATCCGCTTCGGTATCCCGGATCTATTGCCAGAATTCTTTTCTCCCCCAAAGGAGGAGCCAGTAGAAGTTGGCTTAAGTTTTCAGAGAAAATCTCAATCGCTTTTTTATCTGCTTTTTCTTTGGCTTTCTGTAGAGCTTCATTGGAGATAGCAGGTTCCAGAAGTCTTTTATAGCTGTCTTTTATCGCTATTGCAATTTGTTCTGAACTTTCATTATTGGATTTGATAATAGCTTTCTCAATAAAATCGATGGCTTCTTCCTTATCGATCCCTACATTCGTTTTTACAAAACCTTCAGCTTCTGCTCTTAACATCGCCAGAAGTCTGTGAGAAGGTGTTCTGCTGAGACTTTCTTCCCATTCGAAATATTGGGAGAATTTTTGGGCGTCTTCCTCCTCTTTTTTAGCTTTTACAACTTTGGAGGTAACAACCGCCTTACGCTGAAAGAGTCTGCGGAGATTCTTGCGGACATACATATTTTCGTTGATCCATTCTGCCATGATGTCTCTGGCACCCTGAAGCGCTTCTTCTTCAGAGGAAACTTCATCATTCAGATATTTTGAAGCCAGAAACTGAATGTCATTATTTTTCTGACTCATAATGATCCTTGCCAAAGGTTCCAATCCTTTTTCCTTGGCGGTATCAGCTTTTGTTTTTTTACGTTTTTTGAAAGGCAGATAAAGGTCTTCCAGCTCCTGAATATCAAAGCTGTCTTCAATTCTCTGTTGAAGCTCAGGGGCTAAAGCATTCTGCTCTTCTATAGATTTTAAGATAGACTCTTTTCTTTTGACAATGTCTTCAAACTGCTTACTGATCTTTGAGATCTGTTCGATCTGTATTTCATCAAGATTTCCGGTTTTGTCTTTTCGGTAACGCGAAATAAAAGGAATAGTGCAGTCTTCTGCTAATAATTGTAAAGTATTGTTGATGCTCTTCTCAGAAATATTGAGCTGTTTTTGTATAAATTCTACGGTCGTCATTGTTCTGTTTTCGGATAGCTAAAATAGCGTTTTGGAATGAGAAAAAAATAAAATACAGCTATAAAAAAGCCTGATTACAACAAAATGCAATCAGGCTGTAATAATAAACTTAAAATTAATTAAGGCAGTACTTCATTATAATAAAGCGGAGTATCATTGTTTTTATCATATCCTATTATAATAACTTTATACTTCTTTGCATCATCATTGTTGTAAAACTGTACTTATAAACAATGAAGATTATATAAAGATTTAAGTTTAGACAAATCGTTGGTGTAAGTTTATGGTTTCCTGTATTAAATAAATTAAAAATCTATCTTCGGCCTTTATGAATGTAATCTTAAGTGATTGAAAATTAATTTTTAAATTTCTATTTACTGTGGTTTTGTATTTAAATATTTTACTTAGTTTATGTTTTTATAATATCAAAACTAATAACATGAAAAAAATATTTACATTATTCATTTGCTGTTCTTTTTTAGCGTCTTGTTATCAAAGAGAGCCTGAAGAGCCTAAAATATGCAAGTGTAAGGTACAGGAGTATGAACGGATTGTTGTATTAAAAAATGAACATGATGGCAGTTATACAGATTATTCTGATACAGGATGGATTGCTAAAGGTGATCTTCAGGAAGACAATGCTGAAGATTGCTTTAGAAATGAAACGGTAAAGAATCAGGAATTCTCTAGCAGCTATGACTCACAATACAGAAGAGAGGTGTCTCGTAAATGGGTTTACAATTGCAAATAATATATAATTTTGTATTTCTTGATGTATGATAAGATGCCTCCAAATAGGTTTTTCTATTTTTGTACCCGAAAACAACAAAATTTCAATAAACTTTTTTAAAACAGTTCAATATGAAAAAAATTAGCGTAATTGCATTAGTAGGAGTAGGATTGCTTTTGGCATCATGTAATAAAGGAAAAACTGCAGATACTGCTGCTACAGCTCAGGAACAAACCGTAGCAGAGAGCAAAGGTGAAACACTTGCAGTAGATACAGTAGGTTCAGTAGTAAACTGGAAAGCTTTCCATAAAGGAGGTATGGCACCTCGTTGGGGAACACTTACTGTAAAATCTGGAGATATCAGTGTTGACGGAGGTCAGGTTTCCGCAGGAAACTTCGTAATCGATATGAACTCTATTAAGGTAGATCCGGCTTCAGTAACAGAAAAAGATAAAAAACCTGCAGACCTTGAAACTCACTTGAAAACTCCTGATTTCTTTGATACAGCGAAAAACCCTACCTCAGATTTCAAAATTACAAGTGTTGTAGATTTGAAAGAAGCACCGAAAGATGCAGTAGCAGGAGCTAATAAAACAGTAAGCGGAAACCTTACATTATCAGGAAAGACATTGAATGTTACTTTCCCTGCTAAAGTAGATGTAGCAGAAAATTCAGCGGCTATTCAGGCTAAATTTACTGTAAACAGAGCTGATTGGGGACTTAAGTTTGGTACTTCAGAAGCAGATCCGGCAGAATGGATGATCAGCAAAGATATCGAGATTGCTATCGATGTAAAAGCTAAAAAATAAGTTATTTAAACTTTAATAACGAATGAGCTGTCTTGATTAAGGCAGCTCTTTTTATTTTTAAAACCATTCTTTTACCCTTTTTAAAAAGAAATCAGTTCAAAATTTTTGAATTCTGAATTCTCACACAATATTCACTCCCTAGATACAGAGGATTACCATGTTTTTCAGACCAGAAACCATCCAGTATATCCTTACTTAGACAGCGGTATACAGCAACTCCTTTATAGATGCTATGATCGTCTCCTTCATAATTGAAGTTGATGACTAAAATATGGTCTTTGTAAAATCCTGTACCATTTTGCAGATGATCACCAATAACCCATTGAGCAATAATACGGTTGTTTTCATCTATGGATAAGGTTAATATACCATGATAAGAAGCCTGCGAAGCCTCTTCCTGGTTGCTTCCTTCAATAGCATAGCTTCCCGCCAGATCGTGTACTGTCATTAATTTGTTTTTTTTAACGGAGGGCAAATTTAAATAATCTTATTCTGTATCTTGATTTAAATTCCGGGATTTTCCTATATATAAATTAAACTTTATTTTTGTTTTAAATTAATTTTAAAATGATTCCTTTTCTATTCATAGCTAATCTGATTACATTTGGTGTCTTCGGTTTTGATAAATGGCAAGCCAAAAAACAGCAATGGAGAATTTCAGAAAATATGCTTTTAGGAATATCTCTTATAGGTGTTGTAGGAGCAGCCTCTGGAATGATTATTTTCAATCATAAAGTTTCCAAAAAATCATTTCTTGTGAAATTTTTTATTGTGGTTTTAATTGACCTGGTACTTTTTTACAGATTGATAAGATATTGATATAAAGTAAGCTATGCTGTTTTTTTTAATGTTAAATATTGTAATAAATAATTGTTGTTACGTTTTTTTTAATAATTTTATCAGGCTAATAACAAATAAATAAAACAACATGAGAAATCTTAGAAAAATTTCCAGAACTGAAATGAAATCAGTTCAGGGAGGAATCATTAAAGGAATGGTGAGATGTAAAGATGCAGATACATGTGCTGTAAGATGGGGTTGGGGAACAGGATTTTCCAGCAATTGTGGTGAATTTGACATTATTTGTGGAGAACCGCCTGCAGTAGATCCATGTGAAGTACAAATCTGTATATAGATAGACTAAAGGGTGTTTTTGGAACACTCTTTTTTATTGTCTTGTAAATAAGTATTTTAAACATAATATTAAATATTTGTATAAGTAAATATTTTTTCATTAAAAATCACTACTTTTGCACCCGTAAAAATCTTTTATGCAAAACATTAGAAATATTGCGATTATCGCACACGTTGACCACGGGAAGACGACTTTGGTTGACAAGATCATTCACGCTACCAACATTTTCAGAGAAAATCAGGAGAGTGGGGAGTTAATTATGGATAACAACGATCTTGAAAGAGAAAGAGGGATCACAATCTTATCCAAGAATATTTCTGTTACTTATAAAGACACAAAAATTAACGTAATTGATACTCCTGGTCACGCCGATTTTGGTGGAGAAGTAGAAAGAGTATTGAAAATGGCTGATGGAGTTATTTTGTTGGTAGATGCGTTCGAAGGACCAATGCCACAAACAAGATTCGTACTACAGAAAGCATTGGAACTAGGATTGAGACCATTAGTGGTAATCAATAAAGTAGATAAACCAAACTGCCGTCCTGACGAAGTTCACGATAAGGTATTTGACTTATTCTTCAATCTTGAAGCTACAGAAGAGCAATTGGATTTCCCTACATTCTATGGATCTTCAAAACAAGGTTGGTTCAACACTTCTTTAGAGCAAACTGAAGATATTATGCCATTATTAGATGGTATTTTACAATATGTTCCTGAACCGAAAGTAACGGAAGGAAGCCTTCAGATGCAGATTACTTCATTAGATTTCTCTTCTTTCTTAGGAAGAATTGCAATTGGAAAAGTAACAAGAGGTGAACTTAAAGAATCTCAATGGATCGGTCTTGCTCAGGCAGATGGAAAAATTGTAAAAGGAAAAGTAAAAGAACTATACGTTTTCGAAGGATTAGGGAAGAAAAAAGTAACTGAAGTACAAGCAGGAGATATCTGTGCTGTAGTAGGTTTTGATGCTTTCCAGATTGGAGACTCTTTCGTAGATCTTGAAAATCCTGAACCATTGGAAAGAACTGCAATTGATGAGCCTACGTTGAACATGACGTTCTCTATCAACAATTCACCTTTCTTCGGTAAAGACGGTAAATATGTTACTTCAAATCACCTTAAAGAAAGATTATACAAAGAATTAGAGAAAAACTTAGCATTAAGAGTTCAGCAGACGGATGATGCAAACACTTTCTTGGTTTTTGGTAGAGGTATTCTTCACTTGTCAGTTTTAATTGAAACAATGAGAAGAGAAGGTTACGAAATGACAATTGGTCAGCCACAGGTTATCTTGAGAGAAATCGACGGAGAAAAATGTGAGCCTTATGAATCTTTGGTTGTTGACGTTCCTGAAGAATATGCTTCAAGAGTTATCGACTTGGCAACTCAGAGAAAAGGAGACCTTCACATTATGGAAACTAAAGGTGAAATGCAGCACATGGAATTCGAAATTCCTTCAAGAGGTTTGATCGGATTGCGTTCTCAAATGTTGACAGCTACTGCAGGTGAAGCTATTATGGCACACCGTTTCACAGAATATAAGCCTTTCAAAGGAGCTATTCCTGGAAGAAGTAATGGTGTATTGATCAGCAAAACTCAAGGTCCAGCTACAGAATATTCTATCGCTAAATTACAGGATAGAGGTAAGTTCTATGTTGATCCAGGTGAGGAGATCTATGCAGGTATGGTTATCGGTGAGCAAAATAAGCCAGGTGATTTGGTAGTAAACATCGTTGAAGCAAAACAGTTGAATAACATGAGAGCTTCTGGAAAAGATAAAGATACAGGTGTTGCACCAAAAATATTATTCTCTCTTGAAGAATGTATGGAATACATCCAGGCTGATGAAGCAATTGAGGTAACTCCAAACTTTATCAGAATGAGAAAGAAATTACTTTCTGAAGAAGAAAGAAAAAGAGTAGAAAGATCTGCAAAAGCATAATAAAAATCTTATACATAAAATCAAAGCCTCGATTTTCGAGGCTTTTTCTATATAAACCCATTAAAATGCTTATTTTGGCATAATAATCTCTGACAAATAAAAAATAAATTTTAAAGTAGTGTTGTGACTATGAGAATGAATAAATTAAAACTTATCGTTTTATTGGGCGTTTTTGCATCTTACACCTCATGTTCCGTACAGAACAATGTTGTAAAAACACCTTCCACGAAGAATCCAACAAAACCCACTAACAATACAGCCCCACCAAAAGCGCCTGTTGTAATAACAAAACCAACTACAGGGACAACAACTCCAACTGAAGAAAATTTCAGAACCAATCTTCCGGAAATCAAAAGAGAATTCCGTGGAGCATGGATCGCGAGTGTAGCCAATATCAACTGGCCGTCAAGAAATGATCTTACGGTGGAACAGCAAAAAGCAGAAGCAATCAGTATGCTTGATATGTTGAAAGATAACAATTTCAATGCTGCTATTTTTCAGATCAGACCTTCTGCAGATGCCCTCTATACAAGTAATATTGAACCCTGGTCTTACTTTCTGACCGGCGAAACAGGAAAGGCACCTTCTCCGAACTATGACCCACTTCAGTTTTGGATAGAAGAAGCTCATAAAAGAGGCTTGGAACTGCATGTCTGGTTAAATCCTTATCGTGCACACCATGCCAATGGTGGTGCCGTGAATAGTCTGTCAATGGCCAATAAACTGTCCGATATTGTTTTAAGATTAAAAAACGGGATGTACTGGTTTGATCCTGCTAATCCAAAAACACAAGGGCACGTATCCAATGTGGTGAAAGATATTGTAAAAAGATACGATATTGATGCCGTTCACTTTGATGATTATTTCTATCCTTATGCCACCTATAACAGAGGTGCAGATTTTCCTGATAATGCAACATGGAACGCTTATGTAAGCAGTGGCGGTACCTTATCCAGAGCAGATTGGAGAAGAGATAATGTGAATAAATTTGTAGAACGTATTTACAAAGAAATTCATGCAGAAAAAAATAATGTAAGATTCGGGATCAGCCCGTTCGGAATATGGAAACCTGGATATCCTGCAGGAGTTGTGGGATCTTCACAGTATGACGAGCTGTATGCAGATGCTAAATTATGGCTAAATAAAGGTTGGGTAGATTATTTTTCACCACAACTTTACTGGCCCATCGACTCCAAAGGACAGAGTTTTGAAGCCCTGTTAAGCTGGTGGCAGTCTGAAAATACTATGAACCGTCACTTATGGCCGGGATTAAATACTGTTGAGATCAAAGTATCAGACCGTCCCACGGAAATCAAAAATCAGATTGCAATTTCCCGAAATATTCTGAAAAATGATGCCGGAGAAATTCACTGGAGTATTGCCGGGCTTACGAAAAATCCAAATATGCTGCCTGCTTTGAAAAGCGGACCGTACAGTGAAAAAGCATTAGTACCAAAATCGCCATGGATAAAAGCTGTCCCATTGCAAACTCCTACATTGTTTATTGCAGACAACGGAAGCTTCGCACAGACAAGCTGGAGTACGAAAAATGCTGCTGATGTTTTTCAGTGGGTTCTTTTTACACAATACAATGGAGTATGGCAAACGGAAATTTTGACGTTAGATACCCTTTCAAAAGACATTCCTAAATTTAAAGACGGTAAAAAGCTGAGTGCAGTTGCTATAAAAGCCATTGACAGATTAGGAAATGAAAGTGATTATATCGCCAGAAAAATTAAATAGTATTTTTTGATAAAAGGCAAAAAAGTTAATTTGAAAATTTCTATCTACTATTAGTCATTACGAACCGTAAGAGGAAGCAATCTCAATTATAAATTTAAAAACCAGTTCTCAAGTAGAACTGGTTTTTATTTTAGAATAACTATAAATTATTAATTTAAAATAATGATTTTCAATTAAATAAAAATGTAAATAAATAATTATATTTAAAATATAAATTGCATCGGAATCATTTTTGCATGATTCATCCCATAATCACCAAAATATAACATTATGAATACTAAAAGACTTTCCACCAATATGGAAAAAGCACTTAGTGACCAGATGAATAAGGAGATTCATGCATCACACGTTTTTTTATCTTATGGAATTTGGGCCGATGATAAAGGCTATCAGGGAATTGCCAACTTTCTTTACCGTCATGCCCAGGAAGAACGAAATCACTCAATCAAATTCATGGAATACATTTTAAACAGAGGTGGAAAACCAAAAGTAAACGCTATTCCTGCTCCTCCTGCAGATCCGAAATCTCTTACAGCTTGTTTTGATGGCGTTTTTAAACATGAAGTTGACAATACAACCGCTATTTACAGAATTGTAGATCTTTCCATGGAAGAAAAAGACTGGGCAACCTGGAATTTTATGCAGTGGTTTGTACAGGAACAGATTGAAGAAGAAACATTAGCTCAAAACTTAATTGATAAATTAAAAATCGCTGGTGGTGACAGAGCTACCGATGAATCTTTATTTACTTTAGATAAAACTTTACAGGAAGCACCGAATGATGTCCCGCTGGCTCAGAATGCTACGGGAAATAATCCATAAAACAGCCGGTGAATCCGAACCTTTAGGAAATCTGTCAGAATATTGACAGATTTTTTTATTATGAAACTCCCTCAAAAATCACTATCTTTGCACACTCGTAATTCAAGGTTCAGAGTTCAATGTTTAAAGTTGGAGAAACCTTGGGTTGCCCTAAACCTTAAACTTTGAATTTTACAATATGAAATGTGGAATCGTAGGCCTGCCGAATGTAGGTAAATCAACTCTTTTTAACTGTTTGAGTAATGCAAAAGCTCAATCAGCAAATTATCCTTTCTGTACTATTGAGCCGAACCTTGGGACGGTTTCTGTACCGGATCAGAGACTTTTTGAACTGGAGAAAATCGTAAAACCTGAGAGAGTTTTACCAGCGGTAGTTGAGATTGTTGATATTGCAGGTCTTGTAAAAGGAGCCAGCAAAGGAGAAGGATTGGGGAACCAGTTCTTGGCTAATATCCGCGAGTGTGAAGCAATCATTCACGTTTTAAGATGTTTTGATAACGGAAATATCATCCACGTTGAAGGTTCAGTAGATCCTTTAAGAGATAAAGAAATTATTGATATAGAGCTTCAGCTGAAAGACCTTGAAACAGTAGGAAAAACAGTTGAAAAAGCTAAGAAATTCATCAAGTCAGGAAAGAAAGAAGATATCCTTACTTATGAAACGCTTCAGAACCTACAGAAATTCCTTGAGGATGGTAAAAATGCAAGAGAATTTGCGACTGATGATTTTGCAAAATCAATTATCGGAGAAGTTCAGTTGCTAACCAATAAGCCTGTACTTTACGTTTGTAACGTAGATGAAAATTCTATCAAAAACGGAAATGATTGGATTGCTAAGATTGAAGAAATGGCTAAAGGTGAAGGTGCTGAAGTAGTAGTATTGGCAGCACAGATCGAGGCTGATATCAATGAGCTTGAAACTTTTGAAGAAAGAGAAATCTTCCTTGATGAGTTGGGTCTTACTGAGCCGGGAGTTAACCGTTTGATCAGAAAAGCTTATGATCTTTTGAAACTTCAGACTTATTTTACAGCCGGAGTGAAAGAAGTAAGAGCCTGGACTATTGGACAGGGATGGACCGCTCCACAGGCTGCAGGAGTAATCCATACAGACTTTGAAAAAGGATTTATCCGTGCAGAAGTAATCAAGTATAATGATTATATCCATTACGGTTCTGAAGTAAAGATTAAAGAAGCCGGAAAACTTTCTGTAGAAGGTAAAGAATATATAGTACAGGATGGAGACATCATGCACTTTAGATTCAATGTATAAGAAAATATTAAAGTTCGTTTATAATAAAAAACGCTTCCATGTATTTGGGAGCGTTTTTTGCATTCATGAGCTAAACTTTTACTATGAGAATCTTTTATTTCGCTATTCCTATCTTATTTTTCTCCTGCTCCCAATCCATAGAAAAAAAGTGCTTTGTCAATCACAGAGATCAGGTATTTGAAGATTATAAAGAGCAGAAGCCTTATACCATTCAACAGATATTGAACGAGAAACCTGATTATCTTGAAATTATAAATCTTAAAGAATACAGGAGTTTTAAGGAAGACAGTATAGTAAGTCATGCCAATATCAGTTCTGAAGAGTCTGAAAATATATTTAATAGACAGGACAAAGAATTTAAAATAGTAAGGGATAAATTTTCAGATCAGTTTTTATATTATTCTCAGCAGCAGGCAGGAAATATTCTGTACGCTTTAGGACGAAATAGCATGGGATTCTGGCTGCTGAAAATTGAAAATAATATACCTAAGGCTTATTTTATAGGATTGAGCTTTAGCCATTATTATATAAATGAAATGCTGGAAATGCCCATCATCAAAGACGGGTTTCTTCAATTTGAAGGAAGTCTTGTGAAAATCATAAAGATAGTGGGACTTCCGGGTTATGATGATTATTCAGCGATGGAAGATGGAAAATTATTTAAAATAAATTTAAAAGACCTGATGAAAGATTCAGATAACGATGGTTACAATGATATTTTTGAAAAAAGTTTTGGTTTAAACCCTGATAGTAAGGATACAGATGGTGACGGAATCAAAGATTTTGATGATATGAATCCTATGTTTGCATCTGAAAAGAATAAATTTACCCAGCTCTATGAATTGTTGCTGCCAAATTATGGAATGACAAATATGAAAAAATTACATTATACATTCCATATTTATAAGAATGATTGTGATTACTTCCACCAGATCAATCCTGAAATCAGAGTATTATTTATACCTGAAGAAAAAAACAATCAAACCTATTATACCAGAATAACCGATGTCATTGAGGAAGATATTTCCAAAATTCAAACCAATGATCAGGATCCAAATGTATTTTATATCTATGAATCAGGCAGCAGTTTTACAAATGATTATGCAGCAGAATATGTAGAAGGTAAATGGATTCTAAAGAATATTGGAGGTATTGTTATCTAATAGATGCGGAAATAAAATTAAAAAAGTCACTCCCTTGCTGGGAAGCGACTTTTTATAATGATAAAAGCTTTTATTCAGCTTTTTCGTTGTGCTGGTTATTAAATTTCGATACCAGGCTGGCATTGTAATTCTGCACAGGCAAAAGAAAATTTCTTACAAGTCAGATCTGGAAGAAGACACATTTCTTTTCCTCCGGTAATTACTCTTAATTGTTTTTTGTTCAATTTTTTTCCGTTAGTTAAATTTTGATTTTTCATTAGTTTTGATTTTTAGTGAGTTAGTGCTAGCGAATGTAAGAAAAATAAATGAAGTATATCACTGTGTTTAGAAAAAAAGAATAATTTTTTAATGAAATATTTTAATATTGGTTATTGATTTTACATTAAATCAATAAGTCTGCAGAGTTTTTCAATATATGAATAAGATGTTTTATTTTGAAAATGTAATCAATTTGAAACAGGCTGTTTCATAAGTTCGTATATTTGAATTTTACAAATCATCTGCCATGGAAAAAGTAGCAAATACCTCACTGGAAGATTTTTATAAAGAGATGGCCGCCAAATTAGGTAAAGATCTCGAAAGTATTTTTCCAAAAGGACTTCATAAAGATATCGGACACTTTAATGTTTTTGATATTGCCCAGACACTCGAAAGAGCAAAGACTACTTCCGAAATGCCTTATAACAGAAGGAAATACTATAAAATAAGTTTTATACGAGGGCGAAACAGGGCAGAATATGCTGACAAAGTAATATCAATAAAACAGAACGCCTTATTATTCGCCACTCCAAAAGTTCCGTACCATTGGATACCTGAAGATGCTGATCAGTCGGGGAGTTTCTGTGTATTTACAGAAGACTTTTTCATTAAAGATAAATCCTATTATAATCTCGAAGATCTCCCTATTTTTCAACCTGGAGGAGTACCTGTATTTGAAATTGACGATGAGCTTGCAGAAGAGATAGAAGGCCTCTTTAAAAAAATTAAAAAAGAGATAGATTCAGATTATGTTTTTAAATATGACCTGATCAGAAACTATGTTCTGGAACTGATTCATTATGGACAGAAATTGCAGCCGGCTACCAAAATATCCGCATCAAATGATGCATCTATGAGAGTGGTTTCTCTGTTTATAGAGCTGTTAGAAAGACAATTCCCTATTGAATCCTGGGACCAGAGACTGCAGCTGAAGACCGCGAAAGATTATGCAGACCGACTGGCGGTTCATGTCAATTATTTAAACAAAAGATTAAAAGAAAGCACCGGAAAAACGACTACAGAATTTATCTCTGACCGAATCACTCAGGAAGCAAAAATACTCTTAAAACAGACCAAATGGAACGTCTCAGAGATATCCTATGCTCTGGGGTTCGAAGAAATTGCCCACTTTTCTAATTTTTTTAAAAGGAAAACTTCCTTTACCCCGTTAGAATTTCGTTCCTGATTTGAATTTTGCAAATTTCAGATTGATTCAAGCAAACACTTCAGTCTGAAAATGTCCCAACTTTGTACCATCAAAATAATCAAAATACAATGAACACAAAAACAAATATCGCACTGGTAACCGGAGGAAGCCGTGGATTGGGCAAGAACTCAGCTCTAAAGATCGCTCAAAAAGGATTAGACGTTATTATTACCTACAGAAGTAATAAGGAAGAGGCTGAAGCTGTTGTGAATGAAATAAAATCAATGGGACGAAATGCTGCTGCTTTCCCGCTGGATACAAAAGACATTAAAAGTTTTGATGCCTTTGTAAAAGAAGTTACGGATCATCTGCAGGAAAATACAGGAAGTACTCGTATTGATTACCTGATCAATAACGCAGGAACAGCTTTATATTCACCCATTACGGAAGTAACGGAAGAACAGCTGGATGATGTTGTAGACATTCATTTCAAAGGAGTGTTTTTCCTGACTCAAAAATTTTTGCCATTCATGAATGATGGGGGAGGAATTATCAATATATCTTCAGGATTGGCAAGATTTGCAACTCCGGGATCTTCTATTTATGGATCTATAAAAGCTGGGGTAGAAATGCTCACAAAATATATGGCCAAAGAATTAGGATCAAGAAAAATCAAAGCTAATGTTGTGGCTCCTGGAGCTATTGAAACAGATTTCGGAGGAGGAAGAGTAAGAGATAATGAAGAGATCAACGCTGTAGTGGCGGGTGCTACGGCCTTAGGAAGAGTAGGACTTCCTGATGATATCGGCGGTGTAGTGGCATTTCTGTGTACGGAAGATGCAAGATGGATCAATGGACAAAGAATTGAAGTTTCAGGAGGAATGTTTTTATAACATTTGAAGAATCATCTTTATAATAATTCGGCCGGCTCATTTGAGCCGGCCGAATTATTATTTGTCATTTTTTTGGAGTATTATTACTCAACAGCTTCAAGGGGTTCAGGTAGCTGGCATTTAAGCTCTCTGCATCCAGGCCCGATGTATACACAGTACCCAGAAGAATTGGTACATCTTACGTTACCTAAACCTCCATTGATTGTACTTAATTCTTTTTTGTTTAATTTTTTTCCTTGTGAGATGATTCCCTTTTTCATGATTTTGATATTTAATGGATTAGTTATTTTATAAATATATGAAAATCATGAACAATAAGTCATTTATTAAAGAAAAATATAAACTCGTCATCTGAAATGACCTTGAAATATCTACCTCATTTTTAGAACAGTACAATTTTATCGGAGATAAAATCATTGCGCCTTAAAACGTTTACTTTTAAAGTTCCTTTGCGTCTTAGCGTTTTCAATACTAAATCCATAAATTTCAATGAGGTTGCTTTGCTCGCAATGGCAATTGGAGTAAAGATCTTTGTCTCTAAGCTCCCACAAAAGCACACAAAAACTATGATGATACTCTTGATAAATTCTCAATTGCCCTTTCCAGAGTTTCCTGCTTCTTGGCAAAACATAATCTTATCACATTTTCATTCAGTTTATTCTTATAAAATGAAGAGAAAGGAACACTGGCAACCTTATGATTAATGGTAAGCTCAGATGCAAAATCAAAATCGTTTTTATCCGAAATCTTATCATACTTTACTGCCTGAAAATAAGTTCCTTCACAATCCAGCAGTTCAAAAGATGTTCCTGCAAGACCTTTTCTCAGAAAATCTCTTTTCTCCTGGAAAAACTGATTCAGTTGGGTATAATGTTCATCATGTTTCATGTACTCACCCAGTGCAAGCTGGATAGGAGTATTCACACAGAAAACGTTGAACTGGTGTACTTTTCTGAATTCATCCGTTAAGATTTTGGGAGCAGCGCAGTAGCCTACTTTCCATCCGGTAACGTGAAAAAGTTTCCCGAAAGAAGCAACAAGAAGACTCCTTTCTTTCAATTCCGGATATTTACAAATGCTTAAATGCTGTTTTCCGTCAAAAACAATATTTTCATACACTTCATCACTTAAAATAAAAATGGAAGTCCCTTTTACCAGCTTAATAAGCTCTTGTATATCATTTTCTGTCAGGATTTTTCCGGATGGGTTGTTGGGATTATTGAGAATAATCATTCTGGTTTTGTCACTGACAAGATTTTTTACGGCAGCCCAGTCGATTTTATAATCCGGAGCTTTCATTTCAAAACGTTTTACAATACCTCCGAAAAGTTCTACAGTAGGTTCATAACAATCATAGGCCGGTTCAAAAATAATCACTTCATCATCCTTTTTGATAAAAGAAGCAATGGCTGTGAAAATAGCCTGTGTTCCGCCTGCTGTAATTGTTATTTCGGAGTCAGGATGATAAATTGCATGATGGCTGTTCTCAATTTTTCTGGCAATTTCTTCCTTCAGTCCAATCATTCCTCCCAGCGGAGCATACTGGTTAAAGCCTTTTTTAATAAAGTGATCTACATGATTCAATAACTCAGGATCAGGCATGAAATCCGGAAATCCCTGAGAAAGATTGATCGCTTCATTTTCGTTGGCAAGCTGAGTCATCTGACTGAAAATAGTAGTTCCTACATTGGAAAGTTTTGATAAAGGAAGTTGTATCATAAAAACAGTTTTGTTGATCGAATTTAATGAAATATTTAAAACAGACTCCATTTATAAAAATAAAAATTAAATAGAGAGAGGTTTAAGGCTGATGTTGAACTGTTTAATGGTTTAAATGATAAAGTTTATGAATAAATATGATTTTAAACATATGTTTGGTTTTTCTCTTTTTAATTTACAGAAAGATACCTACATTTGTTAGGCACACAGCTATTAAAAACAATGACAATGAAGATTAAGAAGACAGAGTTTCCTGAAAAATCAGTTTTATCCCAAGGGGAAAAAGATTTTGATTATAGTGATAGTTTTGAAGGAGAATTGACCCATGGAAGCCGGAATATTGATATTTCAGAAATCGGAAAAATATTCTTTACAAGCGGACCTGAATGGGGAAAGAAAATGTTTGCTTTCAGAAATAAAGCAGTAAGATTATTGGGGCTGAAGACCGGATATGAAACAGAAAGTCAGCAGAAAAGGGATTTTAAATGTGAAGTGGGAGAGCGCATGGGTATTTTTAAAGTGTTTGATAAAACAAATAATGAAATTGTTATTGGGGAAGATGATAAACATCTGGATTTCAGAGTTTCACTTTTATTTGATGAAGATAAAGAGCATCTTGACGAAAAATCACTTACCATATCAACTACAGTAAAGTTTCATAACTGGCTGGGTGTATTATATTTTCTTCCTGTTCGCCCTTTTCATAAGCTGATTGTACCTGCTATGCTGAAAAATATGATAGAACAATTAGAAAAAAGATAAATATTTACCCCTTACAAATGATTGAGGGATAAAGAGACAGTCTCAAAAGTTAAATTGTTTGACTTTTGAGACCGTATTTTGGTTATTGTTTTCTTGGCTATTTATTTGGAGATTATTAGTTTTTGTGAACCGGTTTTTCCTTCAGATGTGAGTTCAACAATATAAGTTCCCTGGATCAGCTTTTCAGTATTCAATCTGATGTTTTGGTTTCCACTATTGAGATTTTCAGACTTTTCTAATACTGTTTTTCCTGAGCTGTCAATAATTCTTACGGCTGCTTTTTCCTTCTTTGAAAGAGATGTCTGTACATCCACATAATTTTTGGCAGGATTCGGAACCAAAGAAATATCTCTTTTTCTGGCCGCCTGAAGCTCCTCTTTCGAAATGGCTTCCAGATCAGGATGTTCACTGCGGAGACCTGTGTTGTCAGTTTCTTTTAAAATTACTTTTCTTGAATAACAAAATGTAATGCAGGTGCTGCATTTTTTTAAACCTTTGCTATCAGATTGAATGACACATACCGTGTATGAACCGGGGGTATTATAAGTGTGTGAAGTCATATGATCAGTAAGCGGTGTTCCATCTCCCCAGTTTACAGAATAATTGTTAGGAGGATTATAGCTGTCTAAAAATACCTTGGCTGTTGCAGTATTGCTTGTAGAACTGAATGAGGTTTCAAGTTTGAAATTCGGGTCACAGTCAGCACATGGTTTTACACAGATGTTGTCATACCATACTATTTCAGAGGGATTTGATGTATAATCGGGAGTAAGCATTACAGCAGTTGAATTATTGATGATGTTGTTGAAGTCTGTGCAGGTTGTACCGCTGCTGGGATCCATTGTCCAGGTTCCTTCAGAATTGGAAGGCAGAACAGAGCCGCTGCAATTGGCAATGGGAGCCCGTACCCGTACCCATCCGCTTCCTTCAGTTACGGTGATATTGGCAACAAACGTGATTATTTTGCTGCCGGACATAATGTGAATGGCTGGATGTATGGGCGGAGACCCATTAAAAGTTCCATCATTTTCAAGATAGAAATCAAAAAATAAACATTGCCCCGGAAACCGCTGCCCCAGATTTTTAAAATCTACGGTATTGACAAGTCTTGAACCTCCGGAGTCATCAATTAGTTTTAGAAACTGAGAACCATCCAGAGCATTGGGAGTGCCGCTTGAAACGGTTACATTGCCATTAGGATAAGGAGCATGAACCCAGTTTCCGGCAGGCAAGGTAGATGAATTAAAATCTGAGCAGGGTGCCTGTGCTTTGAAAAACAGACCGCCCAGAAAAATGCAGATGGTAAAAATGTAAGCTTTTATCATAATACAGCATTGATTTTATAGATCAAAAATCAACAAAAAACTTTAGAATTAAATTTTGTGTATTGACTTCTGGTAAAGGTATTATGATATTAAGGCGTTCGGTAATACCGGTTGATAAGTGTATTTGTTATCCTAGTAAGTGTCAGTAAGTTGTATTTAATTGTAGTTGAATAGTAATTTTAGTTTTCGATGGGCCTTGAGTTATTTTTTAATCAAGATATCCTATCCGGTGAAGGAAATCATTTTTTTTGCGGACAGAAACATCCAGTACAGAATGATCTGCCATCACTACCTGGCCGCCTTTTCCTTTGATGTATTCTTTAAGATGAGACAGATTGATCAGATGTTTATGATGGATCCTGAAAAAACTATATTTTGAAAGCTGTTCTTCAAACTCGTGGAGTGTTTTGGAAACAATGATCTTGCTCTTATCTGTGAAATAAAATGTGGTATAGCTGGAATCTGCCTCACAGCGAATAATTTCACTGATATCTGTGAGTTTAAATCCCTGCAGTGTTGGAAGGCTGATCTTATTATTTTGAAGATTTACTGTATTTTTACTTTTTCTGATGCTTTCCAGTACTTTATTCACGGCAATGATGAACTCCATTTTTTTGATGGGTTTCAAAAGGTAATCGGCAGCTCCGTTTTTAATGGCCTGAATCGCAAAATTTTCAAAAGCTGTAATGAAAATAATCTTTGAATCAACTTCTCTGAACTTTGAAAGAAGATCAAATGCAGTTCCATCCTTCAGCTGAACATCCAGAAAAAGAATGTCTGGTGAGTTTTTGGAAAGATAAATATAGGCTTCCTCTACACTGGCGGCCTGGTGGGTGTTCTCTATTTCTGGAAATTCATTCTCCAGCAGCAGGGAGATATAATCTCTTCCATCCTGCTCGTCATCAATGATGTATGCCTGTATTTTGGTTTTCATAAGGTGTAATATAAAGTGTGATTTGAGTTCCCGGTCTTTTCTCTTTCTCCTGAAGATCGGTTATTTCTAATATGATATTAGTATCAAAAAGCTGTCTGAATGTTTCAATTCTCTTTTCAGATAATTTTACTCCAAAAGAATTTGCATTAGAATGAAGCTTCTTTCCAATGCCCACACCGTTGTCTTCAATAATCACACAGAGAGCTGTTCCTGTATATTGAAACAACACTTCAATGTTTCCTTTTCTGTCCTGAAGATTCGCTATACCGTGTTTTATGGCATTTTCTACAAAAGGCTGAATGAGGAGTGAAGGAACAGTCCAGCTTTCATTTACATTTTCAGAAACGGTAATTTTATAATCAAAAAGATCTTTCAGGCGCAGTTTTTCCATATTCAGGTATAAAGACAGGTATTCTGCTTCTTCTTTTATGGGCATGAAGGTTTTTTCGGAATAATGAAGCGTTTTCCGGATCATTACAGAAAAGGTATTAAGGTAGTTCTCCGCTTCATAATAATCTTTTTTATACAGTAAAAAATGAATGGAATTGAGACAGTTATAAATAAAATGCGGGTTGATCTGTGCTTTAATGGCCTGAAGTTCCAGTTCTGCAATTTTCTTTTCATAATATAAAGTCTCCAGTTTTTTATTTCTCTTTTTCTGAAAATAAAATGTGATCAGCATAGATAATGCAGCAGCTCCAATGAAGACAAGAAGCAGTTTAAACCACCACGTTTGCCAGAATGCAGGTTTGATTTCAAAATGAAGATCAGTAGAGACATACGACTTTCTCCCGTTGTAACCCAATCCGAAAACTTTAAAAGTATAATCCCCTGGTGGAATAGAGTTGAAAGTAATATTCGGGGAACTGCCGGTTTGCCAGTCTTCACTTAGTCCTTCAACTTTATACTGGTAGCTGATTTGCCCTTGTGAAGCAAAATCCGGAAAACTTACATTAAAAGTCAGGCTGTTATCCGGAGTCTTGCCTTCCAGTGGCTGGCCAGGATCATAAAAGAGATTATTCCCGATCTTTACAGAATTAATGATTACTTTTTTATGAACAGATTTCTGCTGGCTCAAAAGGTTTTTAATAGAGAGAATACCCAGACCTTTTGATGTACCTGCATAAACGGTATCTCCGGAAATAATACATCCTGCAACAACATTTGAGGGAAGACCATCTGTATGGGTGAAATTATTGATTTTTAATTTTTTATCCTTAAATTCAATTCTGCTGAGACCGTAATTGGTACTTGCCCAGAAAACCTTTTCATTCTCTATTTCTATTTTTTTGATCTGTCTTGTCGGAAGACCATCGCTTTCCATGATTTTTTTGATCACTCTGAAATTATTAAACAAAATAATTCCGTTAAGATTGGTTGCACCTGCATACAGATTATCACTGAGCTTTTTAATGTCTGTAAAATAATACCCCTCCAGAAACAGCCTTTTCTTTTTTGTAGCGGTATTCAGCTTATAGAGGTCTTTAAATGTTCCGGCAAAGATGCTGTCCCGGGTATAAGGTAATGCGGTATAAATCCGGCTGCCCATCATCAGCTTTTCGTAGGATCCTTTATGGTGATTATAGGCAATAAGACCTTCCAGAGTACAGAAAAGTGCAGATCCCAAAGTATAGGGAACCATGTTTTTAATGACATTTTCCTTCAGGACCTGTTTTTCTCCTGTTACTGTATTATACCGGACCGGATTTCTGGAAAGTCCGAAGATGATTGTATTTCCATCAGACAAAATGGCTTTGTTCTCCATTTGAGAGCTTTCTCCCAAATGAAGGTCCGTGATGACTCCGTTATGATAAATACCGCCTTTGGCTTCATTATAACCGAGATAGATACTGTTTCCGTTTTTTGCAATAGCCGTGATATGAGATGAATTGTTCTTCACAGGAAAATGAATATAATTTCTGAAAAACAGGTCCGAAATAAAGAAAAGGCCATTGTTTCTGGTAGAAAACCAAAGATTGTTATCTTTATCTGTCAGTACATCATGGATAATGTAGCCATCCATCAATCGGATAGGATTTGATAAGCCTTCTGTTTCCATGAAAGGATTTTTGAAATATAAAACACCACCATTTTCAAGACAGGCCCAGATCCGGGAGTTTTTATCAATGGCCAGACGGTGTATGTTTTCGGGAGCTGTATAGGAAGCAATTTTTTTGAAATGGAACTGATGATAAACTCTGTATATATCAATCTTTCTTCCGTTTTTTAAAATAAAAAAATCTCCCTTCCTTGTTACCATTGTATTTTTTTCGATAGAAATATTGCAGACTGTTTTTTTTCGGGTGAAAACATTATAGACTTCGAGATTCTTCTTTTTATATCTATCAGAAATATAAAGGTTTCCGTTTGCCATATTCAATCCGAAAGTAAAATAATTATCCGAAGCATTCTGATGGATAAAAATGGGTATTGTCGTGATTTTTTCGTTCTTGTAAACTAATATGTTTTTGGGATTGTCTCCCTCATACAGATAGACCGTATTTCCGTTGATATGGCTGAGTGTAGTATAAGTAAACTTTATTTTTTTCAACTCCGGATTGCGGTCTGAGTTGATGATTTTGCCTTTCTTCAGATATGCAAAATCATTCAGGAAAGAAATAATAAACATTTCGTTGTCCGGAATTGGAAAACAGTCCAGGATCTCAATGTTCTTGAGCCCGTTTTTACTTCCGAACTGCTTAAATTCTGCTCCGTCAAACCTGAAAAAGCCGGTGTCGCTTCCCAGGTAGATGAATCCATTTTCATCCTGATTCAATCCATAGGTATATGAGCTGTTGAGACCGTCTCCTTCATTATAATGTACCATCCCGGGAATTTGAGCATTACATAATGAAACAGCCAGTAAAATGAAGAAAAATAAACAAGAGATTATAATTTTTTTCACATTTAGTAAAATAATTGTGAAAATTATATAATTTGATTGATAATACTGCAATTTTTTTGGGGAAATCTTTAAAAAACAAACTGAAAAATTCGGATAATTTTATACAATTTTGTACTTTTGTATGTTTGCTGAAATCATATATGTCACAAGAAATAAATCCAACCTATTCAGAAGATAATATTAGAACCCTCGATTGGCAGGAACATATCCGTCTGCGTCCCGGCATGTACATTGGGAAGCTTGGTGACGGATCTTCCGCGGATGACGGTATTTATATTCTGCTTAAAGAAATCCTGGATAACTCCATTGATGAGTTCAGGATGAGATCAGGTAAAAGAATCGAAATAAAAGTGGATGACGGAAAAGTTACAATTCGTGACTTTGGACGTGGAATCCCATTGGGAAAAGTAGTAGATGCTGTTTCCAAAATGAATACCGGAGGTAAATACGACAGTAAAGCATTTAAAAAATCTGTAGGATTAAATGGGGTAGGTACCAAAGCGGTAAATGCGCTCTCTGAGTATTTCAGAGTACGTTCTTTCCGTGACGGGAAAATGAAAGCCGCAGAGTTCTCCCAGGGACTTATCAAAGAGAACTTTGAAGAAAAAGAGACTTCAGACAGAAACGGTACTGAAATTTCTTTCATTCCGGATGGTGATATATTCCTGCATTTCAAATACAGAAAAGAGTATATCGAAAGAATGCTCCGAAATTATGCATACCTGAATCCAGGGCTTAAAATTCTTTTCAACGGAGAGACCTATTTCTCTGAAAATGGTCTTAAAGATCTCCTTGAAGAAGAACTGGAAAGTGAAACCCTTTATCCTATTGTTCATTTAAAAGATGATGATATTGAAGTGGCAATCACCCATACTGACAAATCTCAGATGGAAACCTATTTCTCATTCGTAAACGGACAGAATACCACGCAGGGCGGTACCCACCTTAATGCATTCCGTGAAGCTTATGTGAAGACAATCCGTGAGTTTTTTAATAAAAGTTTTGAAGCTTCTGATATCAGAAAGTCTATCATTGCCGCTATCTCCATCAATGTAGAAGAACCTGTTTTTGAATCCCAGACCAAAACAAAATTAGGATCTAATGATATGGGGCCGAACGGACCTACCGTAAGAACATTTATCATTGATTTTCTAAAAAGTAAACTGGATAACTTCTTACATAAGAACCCGGAAATTGCGGAAGCCATCCAAAGAAAAATATTGATTTCTGAGAGAGAAAGAAAAGAACTTTCCGGAATTCAGAAACTGGCTAGAGAAAGAGCTAAGAAAGTTTCTCTTCACAACAAAAAACTTCGTGACTGCAGACAGCATTATAACGATCAGAAAGCCGAAAGAAAAGGTGATACTCAGATCTTCATTACCGAGGGAGATTCTGCATCAGGATCTATCACAAAATCCAGAGATGTGGAAACGCAGGCTGTATTCTCACTGAAAGGTAAACCATTGAACTGCTATGGCCTTACCAAGAAGGTGGTATACGAAAATGAAGAATTTAACCTTCTTCAGGCTGCTTTAAATATTGAAGAAAGTCTGGAAGACCTGAGATACAATCAGGTGATTATTGCAACCGATGCCGATGTTGATGGGATGCACATTCGTTTGCTGATGATTACTTTCTTCCTGCAGTTCTTCCCGGATCTGATTAAAAACGGACACCTTTATATTCTTCAGACTCCTTTATTCAGGGTAAGAAATAAGAAAGAAACAAGATATTGTTATTCAGAAGTTGAAAGAGTAAAAGCATTAAATGATCTTGGGAAAAATCCTGAAATCACACGATTTAAGGGATTAGGAGAAATTTCTCCGGATGAATTCAAGAATTTTATAGGTCAGGATATCAGATTGGAACCTGTGGTATTAGGGAAAGACCAAACCATTGAACAGCTTCTGGAGTTTTATATGGGAAAAAACACTCCGGACAGACAAGCTTTCATTCTTGAAAACCTTGTTGTGGAAGATGATACTGATATCGCTAAAAAAGAAATTCTGGATGAAGTAGAAAATCAGAAAAATTAAATATTAAAACTCTCCTTGAGAACAATGCAGAAGGGCAAAAAAAAACACATTTTGAAGTAAGAGATTAGGAAACTTACAACAAAAAAATCAAATGAGACTAAGTAACCGTAATAAAGCATCAGTTTATAACTTTTTAAGCACCCTTCTTCTTATGATAATGGTACTTGGAGTAATTGTATTTATAGCTAATAAATATAGGTTTAATGCGCTGGATGATGAAAGTTATTTACTGATTATTGTTCCTATTATGATGCTGATTATCTTTTATATTTGTGGACGGCAGATTTTTGAATATGACAGCGATGGAGAAGCCCTGAACTTTAAAAACAGGAATATTATTCCTTTTTTAAACAAGCCTCTTCATGATGAATTTCCAAAATATAAGCTGATAAAATATGATGTAGTCAGTATTTTATTTATCAAAAGATTATACATCACCGTTTCAAGTAAGAATAATGGATCTACTATACTGAAATATCAGATCTCTTATTTGAACAGAAAAGAAGTAAACGATTTAAAACTCTCTTTAAACAAAGTAGTAAAAGCTAATAAAGAGAATAAAGACAAAAAAACAGATGACGACAGAAGAATATTCGCATGAGGGTGAAAGTTTAAAGAAGGTTTCCGGTCTGTATAAAGACTGGTTTCTGGATTATGCTTCCTATGTAATTTTGGACAGAGCTATCCCTTCGGTGTATGACGGTTTAAAACCCGTTCAGCGAAGAATTATGCACTCTATGCGGGAACTGGAAGACGGCCGTTACAATAAAGTGGCGAACATCGTGGGAAATACCATGAAATACCACCCACACGGAGATGCTTCCATTACAGATGCCATGGTGCAGGTAGGGCAGAAAGAACTGCTGATAGATACTCAGGGAAACTGGGGGAATATTTATACAGGAGACTCTGCGGCTGCGGCAAGATATATTGAAGCAAGGCTGACTCCTTTTGCGCTGGAAGTAGTCTTTAATCCTAAAACTACAGAATGGACCAAATCTTACGACGGAAGAAATAATGAACCTGTAGACCTGCCGGTAAAATTTCCCTTGCTTCTTGCACAGGGAGTAGAAGGTATTGGAGTAGGGCTTTCCACAAAAATACTTCCGCATAACTTCAATGAGCTTATCAACGCATCAGTAGCTTATCTGAAAGGAAAGAGATTTGAGCTGTATCCGGACTTTTTAACAGCCGGTTATCTGGATGTTTCAGAATATAATGATGGGCACAGAGGAGGAAAAGTAAGAGCCAGAGCCAAAATTACCCAAACGGATAAACATACATTGGTGATTTCCGAACTTCCTTACTCGAAAACGACAACTGACCTTATTGATTCTATCTTAAAGGCCAATGAGAAAGGGAAAATCAAAATTAAAAAGATTGAGGATAATACTTCAGATAAAGTAGAAATCCTGATTCATATCCATAATGATGTTTCACCGGATAAAACAATTGATGCCCTGTATGCATTCACGGACTGTCAGGTGACAATCTCTCCGAATGCCTGTGTGATTGTAGGTGACAAACCTATGTTCATGAATGTTTCCGATATCCTGAAAATGAATACGGACCATACGGTGTCATTATTGAAGAAGGAACTTGAAATTGAACTTCACGAACTTCAGGAAAGCTGGCATTTCTCTTCACTGGAAAGAATTTTTATTGAAAATAGAATCTATCACGATATTGAAGAGGTGAAAACCTGGGAAGATGTATTAAAAACAATTGATGCAGGATTAAAACCACATACCAAACATCTTTTAAGAGCGGTTACCGAAGAGGATATCTTAAAACTGACTGAAATCAGAATCAAGAGAATTTCAAGATTCGATTTAGATAAATTTAAAGAAAATATTGCATCACTTGAAGGTAAAATAGAACAGGTGAAATACCACCTGGCCAACCTGATCGCTTATGCCATCGATTATTATTTAAATATTCAGAAAAAGTACGGTAAAGAGAAACAGAGAAAGACAGAGCTTAGAATTTTTGATACCATTGATGCTACAAAAGTAGCGGTGGCTAATGAAAAGTTCTATGCCAATTTTGAAGAAGGCTTTATCGGAACATCCCTGAGGAAAGACCAGTATCTGTTCGATTGCTCTGACATTGATGATATCATTATTTTCAGAAAAGACGGAAGCATGAAAGTGGTAAAAGTAGAGGCGAAAACGTTTGTTGGAAAAGATATCCTGCACGTTGCCATCTGGAAGAAAAATGATAAAAGAACAGTGTATAATATGATCTACCGGGAGGGAAGAGAAGGACCATATTATATGAAACGTTTCTCGGTAACCGGAGTGACAAGAAATACAGATTATCCGTTAGCTTCAGATAAAAAAGGTTCCGAAACACTGTATTTTTCGGCAAATCCTAATGGTGAAGCAGAAACAGTAACAGTATTGTTAAAGCCAAATCCTAGAATCAGAAAGAACAAAATGGAGATCAATTTCTCCGAACTTGCCATCAAAGGACGTGATTCCAAAGGAAACCTGGTGACAAAATATGCGGTAAAGAAAGTGGATATGAAGGAAGAAGGAGTTTCTACTCTGGCACCTAGAAAAATCTGGTTTGATGATACGATAAGAAGACTGAACGCTGATGTAAGAGGAACATTACTTGGAAGTTTTAAAGGGGATGACAAAATTCTGACTATCAATACAAACGGTGAAGTAAAGCTTGTTTCTTTTGATTTGGGTAACCGTTTTGATGATGAATATCTGGTTTTGGAAAAATGGAGACCTGCACAGCCTATTACCTGTATTTATTATGATGGAGAAAAAGACATTTACTTCATCAAGAGATTTTTACTGGAAAATACGGTAAACGTACAGACCTTCATGCCGTCTGAGCACCCGAAATCATTTATTGAAAATGTAATCGTTGCCAATGACGTAACTGCAGAAATTATTTTCGCGAAAGATAAAGGCAAAGAACGTGAAGCTGAAACAATAAACATCGATGAATTTATTGCCGTAAAAGGAATAAAAGCAATCGGAAATCAGTTTACAAAATTCAAAGTAAAAGCAATTAATATTACCATTCCTGAACCTGTGGAAGAAGAACCGGAGATTTATGAAGATCCTGAACCCACAGGAGATACAGATGAAGACGGAGGAATTATAGGAGATCTGTTTCAGGGTGACGGGAATAGCGAAAATGAATAGACCATACAATGTCTGTTTAATTATAACATAAGAAACATACGATGAATATAGTTGTTTTAATTATCATGGCGGCCGCATGTATTTTTAGTTACATGGGATTTAACAATACAGCATTATTTGAAAAATATAAATTCAATGTTGGAGCCATTGCAAACCGTAAAGAATATATAAGGCTGATCAGCTCTGCATTTTTGCATGCAGACTTTATGCACTTATTTTTTAATATGCTTTCCCTGTATTTTTTCCAGGGAGTAGTCATTAGTTTTTTTGGAGAAACGGGATTTTTGATTCTTTATTTTGGATCAATGATTTTAGGAAATCTATTCAGTTTACAGATTTATAAAAACCAGCCTTGGTATTCTGCTATTGGAGCATCAGGAGCGGTTTCGGGAATTATTTTTGCTTCCATAGCCATGGCACCGAATGAGATCAGTGTCAATTTCTTACCGGGATGGTTATTTGGAACATTATATTTCGGATATTCTGTATACATGATGCTGAATCCTAAACAATGGGATAATCTTGGCCATGCCGCTCACCTTGGAGGAGCTTTTTTCGGACTCGTTTACTCTATTGTAATGCATCCGCAGCTGGCCATGAGCAATATCCTTTTCTTAGGAATCATGTCGCTTCCGTTAATTTATCTGGGATATGAAATTTTTGTAAGGAAGCGAATAGGATAAAAGACTATTTTTGCTTAAAATATCAAAACCAATGAACACATCAGAGTTAAACAGTTTCATCGTGATACTTATCTATGGTTCATTGGTTTTGCTTTCTCTGCTAAAGCTCGCCAATCCTTTACAAGTAAACCATAAAGCCAATTTCTGGTTTGGAATATTTCTTTTTCTGTGGTCTACCTTCTGGCTGGATGAGGTTTTGTTTCTCATCACGGGTACGACAGTTGAGTTTCATTCCCTGTTTTTCGTCAGATGTATTCAGTTTTTCACACCCATTGTTTTTTACTTTAGTGTGCTGTTCTTTACCAATCCCTCTTTTACCTTCAAAATCAAGGATTTTAAATTCCTGTTACTTCCTGCAGCCTTTCTGTTATGTCTTATCTTAGTAAATCTCGGTTATGAATCACCGTTTGAATATCTGAGTGTTATTTTGATCCTGATTCAGGCACTGTTCTATACCGGACTTTCTTATATTACCATCAGAAAACACCAGCGAAAGATCCAACAGTTTTCTTCCAATACTGAAGGAATCAATTTGAATTGGCTTGAGTATATCATTCTGGTACTTCTTATTGTGAATATCATCTATGTGATATATAATCTCTTCTATGACCCTAAATCACTGAATTTTTTTATCAATACTGTCTTTTTACTGGTGATCTACTGGGTGGGATATTATTCTCTGAAACAAAGGGAAATTTATCCTTTAGAAGAAAAGCAAAGAGAAGAACTGATCTCTATCAATGAAGATTCCGATTCAGAAGAGATAAAGAGAAAGCTCATCTCCGATGAAGAATTACTAAAGATTAAAACCTCACTTGAAAGACTGATGGAAATACAAAAGCCCTACCTTGACAGTGAACTTAACCTGATCAGGCTGGCTGAAATGCTCTCCGTTTCTACTCATCACCTGTCTTATGTCATCAATACAGGTTTTGGAAAGAATTTCTTCCAATATGTAAATGAATTCAGAGTAGAATATGCCCAAAAACTTTTGAAGGAATCAAATAGTAAATTATCAATTCTGGGGATTGCGTACGAATCAGGATTCAATTCCAAGACTTCTTTTAATACCACGTTTAAAAAAGTGACGGGACAGACTCCTTCTGAATTCAAAAAATAAGTTCAGGTTTATAAAGTTTTACTTTTGTGTTGATTTAAAATATTGATTTTAAGTAATTTATATGTTTTATCTTTCTTGATTGAAAATCAGTTCGTTCAGATAATCCGGAACATTCAAACCCTCTTTACACGATAGCTTTGTACCATAAAATGTAAACGTATGGATACCAAAGAGTCATATGCTGTAGTCACAGGAGCAAGTCAGGGACTGGGCAAATCATTTGCTGAAAATCTGGCCAGAAAAAAGATCAATGTCATTCTTGTAAGCCTTCCGGATCAGAATCTCAAGGAATTTTCCCATGAGCTGGAAGAGCTGTATGAGGTAAAAGTTCATTACTATGAAACAGATCTTTCTGTTAATAACAATGTCATGAAGCTCACAGAATGGCTTAACCGTTCTTTTGATATTCATATCCTGATCAACAATGCAGGACTTGGGGGTACTAAAAAATTCACAGAAGCCTCTCCGGATTATATCAATACCATTCTGCAGGTTAATGTAACGGCAACCTCTCTGATTACCCATCAGTTGCTCCCCAACCTTTTAAAACAGCCAAAAGCCTATATTTTGAATGTCTCCAGTATGGCGGCCTTTTCTCCTATTGGTTTTAAAACCGTATATCCTGCTTCCAAAAGTTTTATCCATTCATTTTCCAGAGGGCTGTATGAAGAGTTGAAAGACACCAATGTCTTTGTAAGCGTTGTGAATCCGGGTGCCATGAAAACCAATACGGATGTCTGTAAAAGAATAGAAAAACAAGGTTTCATAGGAAGACTGACGCTTTTGAATCCTGATAAAGTGGCATCATACTGTATTCGTCAGCTGTTTAAAAAAGATTCCGTAATTATGGTAAATCCAATCAGCTGGCTGATGATGAAAATTTTACCAATATGGATCAAACTTCCGTTGATGACCCAGGCTATAAAAAGAGAGATCGAAGCATGAAAAAAGTATGTGTAACCGGAGCAACAGGGCTTCTGGGAACTAATGTTATTATTAAATTATTACAAAATGGTTATTCTGTTATTGCTCTGGTGCGCAAGAAAAGCGGCTGGCTGGGCGAAGAAAACGAGAATCTGAAGTTGGTGGAAGCAGATCTTTCATCCGATCTTTCATTGTTACTCAAAGAAGTTGACTGTATCATTCATATTGCAGCGGAAACACGTCAGAATCTCATCAGCTATGGTGAATATAGAAAAGTGAATTATGAAATGACCGTAAATCTGTTTACCCATGCGGAATTAGCAGGTGTAAAAAAGTTTTTATTTGTAAGCACGGCAAACACCTTAGGGTATGGAAATACAGCTTTCCGGGGAAATGAACAAGCGCCGCAGCTTTATCCTTTCACACATTCACTGTATGCACAAAGCAAGCTGGAAGCTGAAGATTATCTTTTAAAGAACCATAAAAATACAGACGTTATTATCGTTAATCCAACTTTTATGATCGGAGCCTATGACAGCAAACCGAGTTCCGGGAAAATCATCTTTTGGACCTGGAAAAAGAAACTGTTTTTTTATCCGAAAGGAGGGAAGAACTTTGTACATGTGGAAGATGCCGCTAACGGAATTTTATATGCTATTCAATATGGAAAGACTGATGAAAAATATCTCTTAGCCAATGAAAATTTGAGCTATAAGGAATTTTTTAAGAAAGTAAACCGGATTACCGATCAGAATCCAGTCATGATAGCTATTCCAAACAGAATTTTGAGTTTCCTTGGATTGATAGGTGACGGCTTGAGAAAATTAAACATAAAAACAAATCTCAGTACCTCCAATATGAAAGCTCTGCAGATCCGTAATTATTATTCTAATCAGAAATCAGTAGAAGAGTTAGGTATTCAATATCAATCCGTTGATAAAGCAATTGAAGATGCTGTTCAGTATTTTATTGAAAATAAAAAAACCAGCTCTTAAAAGCTGGTTTTTAATCAAATTATCTTGTTATTTTCTGGGTTACATTCTTGTTGGAAATAACGCAGGCTTTACTGCAGTTATTTGTATTAGAAATATTAACCTGTACCAATGCCGGCAATGATCTGTATTCTTCCTTATTATAAGGAGCTTCAGTACCATTGCTTCCACCGCCTTTAATATCATATTGTACCTGGACCACTCCTGTGAACCCAACCGCAGGTTTGAAAGAAAGCGCTCCGGTAGTGGGGAAGTAAGTCCATGTTCCCTGGCTGTTAGTATAAACACCACCAGTTATATTCGGAATCAGAGCTCCATTATTATCCAAAAAACGAAACGAATTGAAATCAAGGTTATTATATGAAAGTGTTGGCGGGTTTTGACCACCTGCTGAAGAATAAGCCGCATCATTCAGCAAAGGATAATAAATTGACTTTATCCCCGGGCATCCCGCGAACAGATCATCTGTTACTTCTGCAGCATAAGGTCTGGTAACCCCTAAGTTTCTCAATAAATGTATATTTTTAGCAGCTCCTGTAGAAGCAGCAAATCCAATTCTGAAAGTTGAAGGTGCTGAGGTATCCAGAGTTCTTACCGTACTGTTGGATATTGTAGTTTCCGTATATTTCAGAGAAGTTGGATAATAATAATTATCAATCACTGTTTCTTTCACGGTTCCGTGTTGTATTTCCAGGGTTATATTGTAACCGCCAGCAGGATTGGGAACTAATGTGACATACGCTTTACGGAATCTTGCATCATTTTCATTGAGAGGAAAGGTTGTTCCACCACTTTCAATGCTGAATTGCTGAAGAGTTGTATTTTTAATCCCTATATATTTTCCGGTTGCAGTATCAAGATAAGCAGATCTGTTACTGCTGGAAGGAGCAGCATTGGTTGCTGTACTGTAAAGCAATGGATACCCATTGTATCCTGCAGGTTCAGCTGATGACAGATACTGATTTCCACGTTTACCTCTTAAAGAAACATTGCTTCGTCCATCCGCTAATGATACACCGAAAATTCCATTTCTGACTCTTTCACCCTGGTTAAAGCTTGTTTTAAAATTTCCGAATTCATCCAGTCCTATTCCAAGATAGGCTCCTCTAAGGCCTTCTGTAGACTCGCCTCCACGTACAAAACTATATCCTAATCCTCCACCAAAGTATCCAAGATTAAGCTGCTCTTTAGGAATAGATCCGTCTACTAAGAATATAGAAATACCGTCTCCTCCGTTAATGTTTCCGCCATAAATAGCAAATTCAAACTCGAATTTGATTCCCTGGTCACTTTTGAATATTTTATCAGCAAGTATTACACCTCCCGAAATATTGTTCACACTTCGGGTAAGCCGCAATCCATCTGTGGTAAAGGTGGCATCATTCTGGACTCCACTGGTTGCTACTTTATAAGCTTCCTGAGGCTGTAATCCCTGTGTGAAGTTTACAAAATAAGGATAGCCGGTTCCCTGTTCATTTTGTGCTTTACTATTCTGGGAGAAAATGAATAATGAAAAAATAAATAAAAGCCTTTTGTATTGTAAAACTGAGGTATTTTTTATCATAGCTCGGTTATTTAACAACAAAAACAATATTAATAAAAGAACAGTCTGTGGCTGCGGCTTTTACATCATAAGTCATTACCCCATCATCAGAAATAGAAATATTGCTGAATACATTAGGATCAGCATCTGTTACATAATAATAAATGTCTTTGCTTGACGGGAAAAAAGGAATAGATGCGGGAGCGCTGGTGCTCTTTGCTTTTGGAGACCCGAACTGTGTTTTATACAAGGTATATAAATCTTTTGTTCTGCCGGTAGCATTGGTAGAAGTGTCAAAAGAAACACTAGGCATGTAAAACATTTTTACAGTATTACTACTGATACATAACCAATCAGGCTTGGTAGGTGTTCCAATATTCTGGCTTAAACATTTCTTATCAGTATCATAAATAAGAAGCGAATTGGCCGGATTGGAAATAGCATCTCTTTTTGCAGTAGTAAGTCTTGGTATCAGAGTTCCTTTGTTTTGACTGTAAACATCCAGAATAGAGCTTTCGTCAGGTGTTGGTGTATTAATCCCTATCTGGGCAAAAGAAAAAGAACTTACTAAAACGATTGGTAGAAATAATTTTTTAATCATGATGTCTCTAATAATTTTTTATCTGTGTATTGTATGTTTTTTGTGGTGTGTTTTTTATGAAAATACTTTCATACCAGCTCGATTCATATTGGAAATAAATACTCCTGCAACTCATCCAAACAATGAATTATACTCATAGATAGTATGAGGAGCCCTTAGGTTCCAAGATAACAGATACAACAAGGATGTGTCATAGAGACAATCTATGTTTTATCTGAAAGAGTCGAAAAGAGAATTGAGTTAAGTAGCCCTATTATATAAAATATAAGCTTGTAGAATAGTAAAATTCATAACCTTTGTGTTTTTGCAAATATACGAATAAACTACTTATTATGTGTGTTTTATGAGATTAATTTTAATTTAACTTTGTTTGTTGGTTAAATCATCGATTGTTGAATTAATTTTTTTGAGAATATGGTAATATAAATAGATTATTTTTAACATTCAATCACCGTATTTTTTTTAAACATGCCGTTTTGTAAAAAAATACTTCTGTTAAAAAATCCATTAAATAGTATGTTTTTGTACGTAATTAGCTGAAAAAGAATTTATTTTGATAAATTATCTAATGCCTTTTCCAGTGATTTTAGAAAATTTACGTGTCTTGTTTTGTTACTTTCAAAAATGAAATCCTTCAGACTCTTACTATCATATTTGTCGAAGTCACCTACAATAGCCAGTCCGATACGATAGTTCGAGAATTTTTGAAGAATTTCACCGGCTATTTTTGTTTTTAAATCGAAGAATTCAGGAGTGATGTTTTTTTCATAAAGAATGACCTTGTCAAAACCTTGATAATAAACATTTCCCATGAGATCCAGCCCGTCCTGTGCAGATTGGATGATAATTTGATCAGAAATAACTTCTGCAATTTTTATCGTATTAATTTCGTGAGATTCAATAGTCATCTTCTTTATTGAATTGTTTTTTTGATGTCATGTAAAAAGTTACCCAAAGGAAATGCATCTCCCAGATTGGTAAGTGCTATAATACAGCTGTTATGCTGCAGATCTCTCCAGAATAAAGCTTTGAAACCATTCAGACCGCCTGTATGCATTGCGGTTTTTCCACCCTTTTCATCTTCTATAAACCAGGCAAATCCGTAGTTTGAAATCTGGCCGCCAGCTAGTTTTGCAGGAGTATACATGAGAGCTGTATTTTCTTTACTGATCAAGGTATAAGTTCGCAAAGCCTGATCAAATTTATACAGATCTTCAGGAGTAGAATAAATTCCGCCGTCACCAGTTGTTAAGATTGAATAATCATCAGGCTTCTTCTGCCGATTATATCCTGATGCTTTATTCTGGATAATTGTGGAAGATTTATACACATACGTATTGTTCATCTTCAAAGGAGTGATAATCTGTTCATGGATCAAAGTACCATAAGATTTCCCGGAAACTTTTTCGATAATCTGAGAAAGAATGATATATCCGCTGTTGCTGTATTTAAATTTACTGTCAGGAATGAAATCAAGATTTTTAAGACTAAACAGCCAGGCAATCACTTCCGTATTGGTCAATCCTTTTTTCGAAAATAAATTCTCATAGTCACTGATTCCTGATGTATGGTGCAAAAGCTGTCTGATAGTGATATCTTTAGCATATTCGGGAAGTTCAATGAACTGAGATGCCTTATCATCCAGTTTTAATAAACCTTTTTGCTCTAAAATAATAATCGCTGCCGCAGTAAAAGCCTTGCTGAGAGAGGCAATATAAAAAGAAGTATTTTTATCAGACCGGAGCCCTTTTTCAATATTGCGGAAACCCAGGGCAGTATCACATACCATCCTGCCGTCTTTCACAATCAGAACAGAACCGTTGAATTCACCTTTCTTATAATATTCATTCACAACATCCTGAGGATGCTGTTTGCAGGATGTTAACGACAGAATCAGGAAAATACCAACGAAGGCATACCATATCAAAGTTTTCATAGGTTAGGTGTTTGGAAGCAAAATTACTTATTTCCTTCCATAAATGAACCGGTCATTTTCAGATAAATCCTTCAATAATTGAGCGTTAGAAAAATATTGATAGAGTTCCAGAGTTTCCGGACCTAATTTCTGATTGATTTCTAAGAACAAAAGCCCGTCCTCATTCAGGTGCTTTTTAGCATCTTCTGCTATTTTTTTGTAAAAGATCAAAGCATCGGAAGTAGGGGAAAAAAGGGCCATTTTAGGCTCAAATTCTTTCACAGAGTCTGCAATTTCAATCTCTTCTTCAATGCTTATATACGGTGGATTTGAAATAATGATATCAAAGCTTTCAACCGGTTTAAAATGGAGATAATCAGCATGAATGAATTGTATTTCCAGGTGATGATAATCTGCATTTCTCAGAGCGGTCTTCAATGCTTTTTCAGAAAAATCTATCGATGAAACTATAGCTTCAGGAAAATGTTTCTTTAAAACCAAAGGAATTACTCCACTTCCGGTTCCTATATCCAAAATCTTTAATCCCTGAATGTTAAACTTTGAACGTTGAATCTCTCTGATAGCAATCTCCAGCAGTTCTTCCGTTTCAGGGCGGGGAATCAGTACATTTTCATCCACAAAGAACTTCATACCATAAAACTCAGTTTCTCCGAGAATCTGTTGGTAAGGTCTTCCTGTTTTAAGTTCTGAAACCAGATGACAAAGCTTTTTTTCATCATCTGTCAGAAGTTCCTGTTCAGAAAATCTTCTTTGCTGAAAATGATCGAAACCTACGATCTGATGGATGAATAGGGAAGATAAAAAAACACTTTCCGATTCAGTATAAAGACCGGAAAGTTCTGCTTTGAAATATTTTTTAAATGTTGAAATTGTCATTTACCTTGTAAAAACCAGTTTAGTATCTGTAGACTTCTCTTCATCAATTCTGTACCCTTCATAGTTGAACGCTTTTACATCTTCCAATGTCTTGGCGTTAGTTTCAGCACAAAATCTTACTACAAGGCCTCTTGCATGCTTGGTATATACAACGATGGTTTTGAGTTTTCCATCTTTTAATTCATAAAAATCAAAATCGATTACTTTATGGTTCAGTTTTTTTCTGTCGATTACTTTCCCATATTCATTGCTGGCAAGATGAAGAAGTATTTCACCTTTCTTCATTTCAGAATTCAGCTGTTCTGTAATCTTTTCTCTCCAGAATCCATACAGGTTTTTGTATTGATCAAACTCAAAAGGACGGCCCATTTCCAGCCTGTAAAGCATTACTTTATCAGAGGGCTTCAGCAGACCATAAAGCCCGGAAAGCATTCTGTAGTTTTTCTGCAGGTAGTCTACCGCATTTTTATCCAGAGTCTTGGCATCCAGCCCCCTATAAACTTCTCCTGTAAAAGCAAACATGGCAGGAGCAGATTCTTTTGCAGTAGGTTTGGATTTCCATTTTTGATTTCTTTCCCAGTTTTCATCAGCCAGTTTGGGTGATATTTCCATCAGTTCGGACAGATATTTCGGAGATTTTTCTTTTAAATAAGACTGTATAAATGCTGCATCTTCAATGAATCTGGGAGTAGAAGATTTCAACAGATCCGTTGAGTTTTCTACGTTCATTAATTTTGCAGGAGATGTTATAATTTTCATAATGTTAAAATACAGATAAATGTTTAATATTAATAAAATTCAGGGTCATCAGAGAGATAAAGTCAATCATAAAATGACAGATGATCAGAATTTTAATATTTGAATAGCGTTTATAAAACAGGGCAAAAACAATTCCAATAAAGAAAGGTCCGAGAACCTGACCTATGGTACCGTAAGTGCTGTGCAGGATTCCAAATAAAACAGCTGAAATAAAAACTCCAGCAGTTGGATTATTATAGATTTTTTCAATTCTGGGCTGTATATAACCCCGCATCAGGAATTCTTCTACAATAGCAGCCGTAAGGCACATGAAAATAATTAAAAAATAATTGTTCTTAAAAACGGATACAAGGTTAAGAAGCTTATCACTTATTTTTTCGGGGATAAAAAACAGGATTATTGCATTCAGAAATGCTCCACCAATGATGCAGATGAAGTACAGGCTCAGAACTGCTTTAATATAAAATAGGATAGAATAAGGAGTTTCTTTTTTTAATAAAAATGAACCTTTTTCAATAACTATATTGTACAGAAATACAATGATCAAAACGATCCAGATCACAATCCTGCTGAGAAAAAAGCTGTCTGAAGTAATTCCTTTTATTCCTGTCATCAGAGTGATAACCGGGAAAGAATAAAGCATTGCCGCAACCAAAAGCACAAAAGTGAGTAAAATTCCTATAGAATATTTCCCATTAAACCCCATAATCCAGTAACCCTAAACCTTGAACTTTATATTTTGAATTAAATAATTCCTTTTCCCTGACGGATAATCTCCGGTTCTCCGGAAGTAAGGTCTACAATAGTGGATGCCACATTATCTCCATATCCTGAATCAATAACGATATCTACCAAATGATCATATTTCTCAGCAATCAGCTCAGGATCGGTAGAATATTCAATGATTTCATCATCATCTTTAATGGAAGTGGAAGCAATAGGGTGTCCCAGTTTTTCAACAATCAGTTGCGGAATCGGGTGATCCGGAACACGGATACCAATTGTTTTATGACCTTTATACGCCAAAGGTAAACTTTTGTTTGCTTCAAGGATAAAAGTAAACGGCCCGGGAAGATGACTTTTCAGAAATCTGAAAACCGAGGTGTCAATAGGTCTTGTAAAATCAGAAAGATGGCTTAGATCATTACAGATAATAGAAAATTTTGACTTCTCAAGCTTCATTTTTTTGAGCTGAGCAAGTTTTTCCATGGCTTTTATATCAAAAATATTACAGCCTAAAGCATATATCGTATCAGAAGGATAGATAATCAGCCTGCCATTTTTTAAAGTTTTAATAACCTCATTCACAAGATTTTCCTGTGGGTTGTCTGGGTAAATTTTTAATATTTTTGCCATAAAACAAAGATACAAATAATAAAATAGTTTTCATAAAAGTCCTTTATTTAAAAGAAAAATTAGGATTTGTAAAAAATATTCGTACCTTTGCAATCCAATATCGCGGGATGGAGCAGTAGGTAGCTCGTCGGGCTCATAACCCGAAGGTCATCGGTTCGAGTCCGGTTCCCGCTACTAAGTAAGTGTTTTCGGTAAACACTCTAAAAATACACCGCGGGATGGAGCAGTAGGTAGCTCGTCGGGCTCATAACCCGAAGGTCATCGGTTCGAGTCCGGTTCCCGCTACTAAGTAAGTGTTTTCGGTAAACACTCTAAAGATATACCGCGGGATGGAGCAGTAGGTAGCTCGTCGGGCTCATAACCCGAAGGTCATCGGTTCGAGTCCGGTTCCCGCTACTAAGATAAGTGCTTTCGGTAAGCACTCTAAAAATACACCGCGGGATGGAGCAGTAGGTAGCTCGTCGGGCTCATAACCCGAAGGTCATCGGTTCGAGTCCGGTTCCCGCTACTAAGATAAGTGCTTTCGGTAAGCACTCTAAAAATACACCGCGGGATGGAGCAGTAGGTAGCTCGTCGGGCTCATAACCCGAAGGTCATCGGTTCGAGTCCGGTTCCCGCTACTAAACTAAAAATCGGTATAACGACAGTTATACCGATTTTTTTATGTTAGCCTGTCATTGCCAACAAAGTGAAGCAATCTCAGGTTGCAATAACGCAAAGACACAAGTTTATAATTGTATTATAGAATCGTTTTAAGAGCCAAGAGTAAATATTTTCTGTTTCCACTGTTGATACGCTTCTCTCATACAATGTCCACAAGGACGATAATTACTTTGTAGAGCTTCTTTTTCATCTGTAAAGAAGACCCTGTTTTCTATTTTCATTCTTTTTCCTGACAGGCAGCTGAGCAGTCCATAGATTTTCAGTTTTTTATTTCCTCCAAAACAAACTTCTCTGCTATGAATTTTACTTCTCAGACTTTTGGCTGATATTTGAGAATGTGAGAGCATTATAATTGAAATTTTAAAGTTGAAATTTAACAGTTAGCAGTACCTCAAATTAGCTGATTGCATCATGGAAAATAATTCCCAAAGCATAGCGGTTTCCTTCCCGAACCTCACTTATTCCATGTTTCATATTGACCCTGTAATAGCCTTTGGCACCTTTTTCTGGCTTAAATTGAGTCGTAAAAATGAGTACATCTCCTTTCTTAGGTTTTAAAACAATAGCTTTTGACTGTGCTCTCGGGATCTGCTGGGTAAGTACAAATTCTCCACCTGTAAAATCTTTATCAGGTTCGCTGAGCATTAACACAATTTGGATAGGAAAGTACACATCGCCATATAAATCCTGGTGTAAAGTATTAAAACCACCTTCTTTATATTTTAAAATTAAAACAGTAGATTTCTGTTGGCCATTGGTATAACATTGTTGTAAAAATTCCTGATGATCTAAAGGAAATTGAGTGTCAATATGTAAGGCTTTAAACCAGGAATTGGCAATCGGAGCCAGATACGGATAAATAGTCGTTCGTAGGGTCTGAATCATTTCAGGAAGCGGGTAATCAAAATATTTATATTCACCAAGGCCGAAACGGTGTCTTGCCATGATCACTGTTTTTCGGTAAAAACCGGGATTGTCATAATTTGTCTTTACTATTTCGCATTCTTCATCTGATAACAGATTAGAAATTACAGCATATCCGTTTTCATGCATTGTTTCCGTAAGGTGCTGCCAATCTGTATTTTTTATTTTATGAATGATATCTTTCATTGGTTTTATTTTATACTGCAAAAATCCGAAGTTGTTCAGGATAATAAAATCCGAAACATGTGGTATTTATCTTCAGACTGAAGCTTCTGGACTATGAGTATAATATGAATCTGGATTATAAGGCTGGTCCTGATTAAGACTACTTTTGTCCTGTTAATAAAATAAACATAACTATGAATTACATTATTAAAAAGGCAAGTCTTGAAGATCTTAATGAAACAGCAGAATTATTCAATCTTTACCGTGTTTTTTACAGACAGGAATCAGACATTGAAAAAGGAAAAGCTTTTCTCAAAGAACGGTTTTTAAACAGTGAATCGGATATCTTTCTTGTGATTGCTGAAGGAAGGGCTGTCGGATTTGTACAGCTTTACAAGCTCTTTCATTATACCAAACTACAGAAACAGTGGCTGCTAAGTGATTTATTTGTTCACCCGGATTACAGAGGAAAAGGCTTTTCCGTAGCATTAATTGACCGTAGTAAACAATGGTGTGAAGAAACAGGGGCATGCGGATTGATGCTGGAAACAGAAAAAACAAATGATATTGGAAATACGCTGTACCCGCGTTGTGGATTTGAATATGATGGACTTCATAATTACTACCAATGGTGGAAATAGGCACAAAAGGGAACGATGATTTTTAGGCTGGAGGCTGGGGCAGGAAACTCCCAGCATTTTTCTTAAAAGTAGTATTAGTTCTACAATTGTGCACGTTTAATTCTACAGGAATTTTCAGCTAATGGAAAGGTATAGTTCTATTTTTGTAAAGCTCTTACAGATCATGGGTAGGACAGTTGATCTGTAGAGTGTATGCAAAAAAATCTCTGCCTAATTTTCTACTTTTTCCCCAAGAGTTTTATGATTAGTACCACAAAACTGCTTTTTCCGGCGGAGATTTTTTGCTTTTAAATAAAAAAGAGAACCGCAATTGCAGTTCTCTTTTTTTATGTTTTTAATATGATTTTAGATATTATTGAGCCAGTTGAGCGTAAGGAGTAAGCTTGTTGTCATCAGACATTGTCTGTCCTAAAAAGTCTCTTTTCTGATCCGCTTTCATTCTCCCTGCAGCATCGTTGGCATTGAAATAAGCTTCATTCAATTTTGTAGCAATATCAGCAGGCTTGAAATCAAATTTAGTATCACCTTCTACACCCAGATATCCGTTCTTTCTTGTAAGGTTGGTAATATAATTATTGTAGTTGATCATTGTACCTCTAAACATATTGTTATGGTATTCCATACATTTCTTAGCTTTTTTAGAAGAATTGTTCAGGATACAGTTTTTCATATTGTTCCTGTATAAAAACCATTCAGATTCTAAAATACCATATTCTCTGCCCAAAGCAATCTTTCCATTATTCACAATATTATTATCCCCTTCTTTTGTGGAGATGGTCTGAAGATGCTGAATCACCAATGGAACGGTAGCTTCGATTTTTGATTTTGTATCCTTTAATATGCTCAGATTGGCAGCAGGAGAACCCTTCTTTTGTGCTGTAGTAACGTTAAAAATAAGCAGTAATAGTACAATCAATAAATTATATCTTTTCATGAGAAATTTTTAAAGCACTAAAATAAATATAATTTCCCGGTTAAAACAAATTCATTTTAATTTTATTTAATAAAATTTAACAAGTTTTAAGAATTTATACCTGAAATGACTCTTTTTGTGTGGATTAAGCAGGTGGATATTTTACTTCTTTAAAAGATTAATATATTTTAACTAATTTTATATAATTGATTTTCAAACAGTTGTATTGTTATCTATGTTTATCACTAAAAAAATAGTTGTTTGATTCATTTTTATTTCTACATTTGTATAACTAATTTCTTAGTGATATAGAATAGGATGACTTTTATATCACGATAATTGATAAATTAACAGGATATGAAAATTCAGACTTTAACAAAAGCAGAAGAGCAGGTAATGCAGTATTTATGGAAAATAGAAAAAGGATTTCTAAAGGATGTTCTTGATCTTTTTCCGGATCCAAAACCACATACCAATACGGTCTCTACCATTTTAAAAGTATTGAAAGACAAAGAATTTGTAGACTATCGTGTACATGGAAGACAGCATGAGTATTTTCCGCTGGTTTCAAAAGAACAGTATTCTGGGAAAACCATGAAAAGTCTTGTGAAAAACTATTTTAAAGGCTCTTACAAAAGTGCCGTTTCATTTCTGGTAGAAAAAAACGAAATGACAGTAGAAGATCTTGAGATGTTATTGGACGAACTCAAAAATAAAGACTAGTATCTATGGAAGCAATACTTTTATACTTTGGGAAAACAATTTTATGTTCAGGTGTAACATTTTTGTATTACCAGTTGTCTTTAAAAGACAAGACATTCCATCATTATAACAGATTTTATCTGTTGGCCGCAATCGTGATGTCACTGTTGCTGCCACTCATCAGAGTAGATGATTTTACGATAGAGGTAAATAGTGATATGTATATGCTTCTTGATAAGATTCAGAATTTTAATTCAGAAAAAAATATAAACAATGGTAACCTTTATTTTAACATTATTTTTTCAGCTCTGGGACTGGTTTCTCTCTATTTTTTAGGGAAGCTTATCTATGGGATTTTCAAAATCCAGCAGTTTAAAAAACAGTTTCAGAAAGAAAGTTTTGACGGGATCAACCTTTACCGTACAGACCTTAGTGAAGCTCCGTTTTCATACTTTAAGAATCTTTTCTGGAAGAATGCTATCACCCTGCATTCTGATATCGGAAAACAGATTTTAAAGCATGAGATGGTACATATTGAGCAGAAACATTCCTTTGATAAGATTTTTATCGAGATTATTACTTCTGTTTTCTGGTTCAATCCGTTTTTTCATATCATCAAAAAAGAAATTAATCTCATTCACGAGTACCTGGCTGATAAAAAAGCCGTACAACAATCGGACACCAAAGCATTTGCGCAGATGCTTTTAGCAAGCCACTTTTCCGGAACACAGTTGCCTGCTGCCAGTCCGTTTCTAAGTTCAAACCTTAAAAAAAGACTTAAAATGTTACAAAAACCAAAAACCAAGTTCGGATATGCGCGAAGAATTCTTGCATTGCCGGTGTTATTTACCGTAGCTTTTGCTTATCTGGTAAATGCAAAAAACAGAGAAATTGAAGAAACCAATCTTTCCATTAAAAAAGTAGTTTCAGAAATCAAAAAAGATACCGTAAGACCATCGGGTCAGGAAAAAATTACAGATATGAAACCTGTCTCACCGGAAGATCATACAAAAGTGGCTGAGCTTGAGAAAAAGATAAAAGAAAAAGAGACAGAGCTGAAAGGATTGGATCCGGAAAGTGATGCCTTCAGTGATAAAATTGAAGAAATAAGTAACCTCGCATCAGAGATAGGAGAGATAGCTTCCAAAGTTGAAGTGGATGAATATTTCAATTCTGCTGAATGGAAAAATCAGATGAAGGAACTTGAAAACATGGATCCTCTTGATAAAAAAGAGCTTCGTAAAATAGAAAGAGAGGCTAAAAAAGCGGGAAGAGAAGCTGCAAGGATGGTAAAAAAACTGCCTATTCCTCCTGCTCCCCCGGAAGAGCCAAAAGAACCCAAAGCTCCGAAAGTAGTTTATTTTAAAAATAATAATACAGTCTATTATAAGGATCTTAGTCCTAAAGAAAAAGATGAAGTACGTAAGGCAATGAAAGAAGCCAGAAATGCGATGAAGGAAGCCAGAATTGAAGGAGAAAAAGCTAGAATTGAGGGCGAAAAAGCCAGAAAAGAAGGAGAGAAGGCAAGAGCAGAAGGTGCTATAGCTCGCATACAGGGAGACAATGCGAGAGCAGAAGGAGAGCGAATCAGAAAAAAAAATGTGATCATAAGGATTGATGGAGAGAGAATAAGAAAGGAAAGCGAAAAAATACGTGCAGAAGCAGAAAAAACAGCACAGAGTTTCAGAGCTGGTAACTTTACCATGACAACTTCTGCTCCTAATGTTATGGTAATGAATGCTGATTTCATCAAAAAAGACGGCAACGGAAACATCGCCATGAATGGAGTGAAAAAGTTTAGCATAAATGGCAGTGATGACCTGAAATATAAGTATTTTATTGACGGAAGAGAAGTATCTAAAGATGACGTTAATGCTTTGAATTCTGCCAATATTTCAAAAGTAATGGTCAACAGCCAGAAGAATGGGGAAGTGAAGAGAGGAGAAGTAAGAATTGAGACAAAGAAATAAAAGTTCCAAAAAAGCTTTGTCAGTATTCAATTGGCAGAGCTTTTTTACTAATATCCGGATAATACATAAATTATGAAAAAAAGTTATTTCATTTTATTAGCACTGTTAAGTGTGTTTGTGAATGCACAAGTGAACAGATTCTTTTATGACTACAAATATGTTTCTGATTCTACCAATAAAGCAGACGTGAAAAGCGATGTTATGCTTTTGGATATTGATAAAAATGGATCAAAATATTACAGCCGCGATAAGTTTGTTGCTGATTCAACAATGAAAGCTGATATCGCCAAGCAAATGAAAGGAGGATTCGGAGGCAGTATTAATATTAAAAGGAATATAAAACCTGGAACAATTAATACAACTGTTACAAAAAAATATCCTGATTACAGTGTTTCATTCTCAGAAAATATAGGGAATACTACTTATAAGATGCCTGAAGACCAAAAACCTGAATGGAAAATCTTACCAGAAAAACAAAAAATTGGAGAATATAATACCCAAAAAGCAACCACAAATTTTGGAGGCAGAAGCTGGACAGCATGGTTTTCTACAGATATCCCGTTTCAGGATGGTCCTTATAAATTCTATGGACTGCCGGGACTGATCATTAAGATTGAAGATAAAACAGGATCACATATCATGACTTTAATAGGTAACAAAAAAACAGAAGCTGCCTCAGAAGAAGATATTCAAATACCAGGTCTTACTACAATCGGTTTAGGAGGTAAAGAAATAGAAATAACTAAAAAACAGTTTAAAAAAGCCTGGAAGGATTACCTTGTTGATCCTACAAAAGACATGAAACAAACCATGAGTACTCTTCCTGCAGGAGCTGTTGTACAGATGAAAAATCAGGATGGAAAAAGTATTGATACGAATGAAATGTATAGGGCTATTGAAAAAAGAGCAAAAGAAGAACGGCTAAAAAATAACAATAAAATAGAACCGGAGCTTTATCAATAAGCAGTTTCTATTTGATTAAAATACAGTAAGGTTATCATAATCTTACTGTATTTTTTTTGTATTGTGTATCTTTATCCGGGACTTTAAATTCCATAGTATGACAGAAAAAGAAAAATGTGCAGCAGGACTTTTATACAATGCCAATTACGACAAAGAACTGATTCAGGAGCGTATTGCCTGCAAAGATCTGTGTCAGGAGTACAATGGACTGAAAAACTCTGAGGCAGAAAACAAATACAGAATACTTAAGAGCATTATTAGCGATATAAAAGAAAATATCTGCATAGAACCCAATTTCTGGTGTGATTACGGATACAATATAAAAGTAGGAGAGAACTTCTATGCCAATCATAACCTTGTTATTTTAGATTGTGCCAAAGTAGAGTTTGGTGATAATGTTTTTATCGGTCCAAACTGTAGTTTCTATACAGCAGGCCGTCCGCTTGATGCAAAACAGAGAAACGAAGGTCTTGAATATGCACATCCGATTAAAGTAGGAAATAATGTCTGGCTGGGAGGAAATGTGGTTGTGCTTCCCGGAGTTTCCATTGGAAATAACTCGGTGATTGGTGCGGGAAGTGTTGTCACGAAAGATATTCCGGATCATGTTGTCGCTGTGGGAAATCCGTGTAAAGTTGTTAAAAAAATTACAGAACAGAATTAAAAAACTATATCAAACTAACCATGAGAAAGTTGATCATTTTATTGAGTCTTATATTGGCTGTAATTACTAATGCCCAGAATCAAAGATTTATTTATGAATACAGATATGTTCTGGATTCCACAGCTAAAGATAAGCCAGAAGTAGAAATTATGCTTTTAGATGTTGCTGCAAAAGGATCAAAATTTTACAGTAAGGATTCTTTTGAATCGGATTCTCTTATGACATCTGCTATGGAAAAACAGCTTCAGATGGGAGTTAAGGAATTAGATTTTTCAGGAATCAAATTCAAAGGCAAAATAAGTTATAGTGTTGAAAAGGTGTATCCGGATTATTCAGTTAACTTTTTTACCAATCTTGCGGCTGACGAATATATGGTACAGGATGCCAGAAAACAAGAATGGAAAATCTATTCGGATAAAGCAGAGATAGGTGGATTTAAAGTACAAAAAGCAATTGGTGACTTTGCCGGAAGAAAATGGACAGCCTGGTTTACCACTGATCTTCCCATTCAGGATGGTCCTTATAAATTTCATGGGCTTCCGGGATTAATTGTAAAACTTGAAGATGCTTCCCATACCCATTCTTTCGAATTAAAAGGAAATAAAAAACTCCCTGAAGGCTATGAATGGAAGAGTACCAAAGAAAAAGAACGATTTAATGCTCTTGTTACAGTGAATGAAACCAGGTATAGAAAAGCTTTTAAAGACTATCTTGCTGACCCTATGAAAAGTGAAAAACAGATGTTGGCCCAGGGAATTGAAATTCAGGAAATGGATGATTCAGGAAAATTGATTCCTGCTGATAAAGCACAAAAAGATAAAGAAATAAAAAGGAAGAATGATCTGAAAAAGCAAAATAATATCCTTGAGCTGGATGTGCTGAAATAAAAATACTCATTATAAAAATAAAAACCCGGAACATTGTTCCGGGTTTTTTATATCTGAATAAGAATCAGTTATTATGCTAATTTCTGAGAATCTGCAATAAACTGAGCCAATCCGCTGTCTGTTAATGGGTGCTTCAATAAGCTCAAGATCGGAGGCAGTGGGGATGTAATTACATCAGCTCCGATTTTAGCACAGTCAATGATGTGCATTGAGTGACGGATAGAAGCCGCTAAAATTTCAGTTTCATACATATAGTTATCAAAAATCAATCTGATTTCCTGAATAAGGTTCAGACCGTCTGTAGAAATATCATCTAATCTTCCTAAGAACGGAGAAACATAATTTGCTCCTGCTTTTGCGGCCAAAAGAGCCTGTCCTGCAGAGAATATCAGTGTACAGTTAGTTTTGATCCCTTTATCAGAAAAATATTTTAAAGCTTTGATACCGTCTTTGATCATCGGAATCTTTACAACGATATTAGGGTGAATAGCAGCCAATTCGTCTCCTTCCTTAATCATTTCTTCATACGTTGTAGAAAGAACTTCCGCAGAAATATCTCCGTCTACAAGTTCGCAGATCGTTTTATAATGGTTTTTAATTGCTTCAGATCCCTGAATACCTTCCTTTGCCATTAATGAAGGGTTGGTCGTTACACCATCTAAAATTCCAAGATCTCTAGCTTCCTTGATTTGCTCTAAATTAGCTGTGTCAATAAAAAATTTCATTTTGTTAAATAGATTTATTGATACAAAGATAGGGAATTAATTGGGTTCTGGGATATGAATTTTGAGTTACGGAGTTCGGGATTTCGAGTTACGAGGTTCGGATTTTGGGTATACGCGTTGTAGAATTGGAGGGGTTGAGAGTTTCAGGTTTGGGAATGGGATGAATTATATACAGTAAAAAAAAATAATTTATATTGATCTTAAACAAATAGTTAATTTTGCACCTAACACCTAACACCTAACACCTAACACCTAACACCTAACACCTAACACCTAACACCTAACACCTAACACCTAACACCTAACACCTAACACCTAAATATCATCCATGAAAAGCAACAGTTTCACAGCCACATTGGAAATCATTGGGATTAATCCTTTTGTATTTATTCCAAAAGAGATTTTGGACAGGATTTTTGATGAATCAAGGAGAAATAAAAGTCCGGTTCCGGTAAAAGGAACGGTGAACGGACTGGAATTTAAACAAAACCTGATGAAATATCTGGGAGAATGGAGACTGTATGTGAACCTGACAATGTTAAAAAATTCCCCGAAGAGAATTGGAGAAATCATTGAAGTTGTATTGGAATATGATGATTCTGACAGAAGTATTTCTATGCATCCTCATTTGGAAAAAGCGATTAAAGAAAGTCCTCTGGCAACAGAAAATTTTGAAAATCTGATTCCTTCAAGAAGACATGAACTGGTTCGTTATATCAACAATTTAAAAACTGAAGCCAGCATCCAGCGGAATATCGAGAAAATCATCCGCCACTTACATGGTGAAACCGATTTTTTCGGAAAGGTGATTGAATAGGTGAACAGAAACTAAAAAGAATTTTAAAAACGCAAAGACCAAATTAAATTTTCTTATTGTTAAGTAAGTTAAGAAAGCGAAAAAGTTGCTGATGAAGCTTATGATATACATACGCTTAGAAAGAATCAACGAAGTTGATTTAAACTTTGCTGCCTTAAAATAAAAAGTAAGTAAAAATAGACCTTTGCGTTAAATTTAAACTAGATTGGATAAATAAAAAATGCCGGAAAAACTTTCCGGCATTTTCTTTTACTAAGAATTTAGTGTTTTGCTAAGCTTTACAGCGTCCTGATTGGTAGGGTCATACTGTATCGATTTAGCAATATGCTCTTTTGCCTTATTAGGATCTGTCTGCTGTTCTGCAAAGGCAATATAGAAATAGGCATAGGCCAGATTTTTCTTATTTTGCTCTACTTCTTCCGGTTTTACGGTTGCAATATACTTTTCATAAGCCAGTTTTGCATTGGCATCATCTTTTGCAGACTGATAAGCATATGCCTGGCTGTAGTAAGATGGAGCCCAGTCCGGTAATAAAGCAGAAATTTTCTTCCAGGTATCAATGGCATTTGGCCAGTCTGAAGCTTCCTGATAAGCTGCTGCTAATTTTGCTAAGGATTCTGTATCCTTTGGATTGGCCTCAATCTGTTTTTTAAGACCATCAATCGTTGGATTGGTTGTTTGACTCGTCGCTGCCGAAGTTTCCGGTTGAGTCGTTTGAGCGTTTACAAAACTTACACTTCCCGCCAGTATCAAACCTAAAAATAGATTTCTACTATTAATTGTACTCATTTTCATAATCTTATATTTTAAATTCGAAATGTAAAATTCAATAATAATTCCATAAAAAGTTAAATTTTAGAAGCTTTAAGTTTTTTTAGAAAATATTAACGGGAAACATGTTTTTTTTAGTTTAATTTTTGATTCGTTAATGTTTGAAGCTATCTTTGTCATTCATTTTTTTATTAATAAATATAATTTCGTGGTATGAATATCATATTAGCTTCAACATCCACCCTTTTTGGTGGAGAATATCTGGAATACTTAAGAGAAGAATTAATCCAACTTTATAAAGGAATTGACGAAATTGTGTTTATCCCTTTCGCAAGACCAGGCGGAATTTCCCATGACGATTATACAGCAAAAGCACGCTCTTTTTTTGAAACCATCCATATAAAAGTAAAAGGTCTTCATGAATTTGAAGATAAAACAGCAGCCCTTAATCAGGCAAAAGGATACTTTACAGGAGGCGGAAATACATTTTTATTGGTCAAAACATTACATGAAGAAGGATTGATGTCTGCCCTAAAAGAAAATGTATCAGGAGGAAAAGCATATCTTGGATGCAGTGCAGGAAGCAATATCGGAGGCCAGAATATGAAAACGACGAATGATATGCCAATTGTATATCCTCCAAGTTTTGACTGTATGGGACTGGTTCCTTTCAATATCAATCCACATTATCTTGATCCTAACCCGGATTTGAAGCATAATGGAGAAACCAGAGAAACCCGTATTCAGGAGTTCCTTACCCAAAATGACATTAAAGTAGTAGGTCTTAGAGAAGGAAACTGGATCAGAAGAACAGCAGATTCCATTACTGTGGAAGGAAATGAGCTGACAAGAATTTTTGAAAAAGGTAAAGAACCTTACGAAATAGAAGCAGGAAGCAGACTTTAATGAACAAAGAAGAGATCAATCTTTTTGTAGAACATAATCTGAGCAATTTTTCAGTGAACAGTACCGGATGGGAACAGCTGATCCGGAACCTGCTCTTTGAATTTGCTATTGCAGGCTGGAATATGGAGCACCGTGTTTTTGGAAAGGAAAAATTCGGTGGGTTGAGGTGTTACACATACTCCGAGGACGAAGCACTTAATAATAAGCTTAAAGCCATCAAAGATAAATATTCAGAATTGTCTGTAAAGACTTGTGAAATCTGTGGCAGTGAAGGTAAAATGAGGGTAATAGGTTCGTGGCAAACCACGCTGTGCCTGAATCATTTTCTGGAACAGCAGCCTTTTATTGAAATTGATCATCAACAGAATATCAGGAGAAGTAATAAAACCATTCTGAATATCAAAAATATCGTAAAAGCCGACCTGGAATATGACTTTCAAAGCGTATGGATTCATACAAAAGAACAAGGAGAAATGTTTTATTTCTCATGGCAGGAACCTAATTATTATCTGCTTTTAAAAACAATTCCTCTTTCTCTTTTTCCGGAAGACAGACGGAGTGAAATTTCAACGTTATTCCAAAGTTTGCAGAATTGTGAGATATGCGGATATAAAGCTGTGCATCAAAAAAATTGTCTGCGCTGTCATCATGAGCAATGGAATGAATCCGGATATTTTATAGAAGATTATGGAGAAAAATCAAATTATATAAAAGAATGCCAGATGGATATTTTTATAGATGAAGAGGATTACGAGAAATATTTCACCTATGATCAGTCATTTGAAAAAACGTCTGATCATCAGATACTTTTCAGCTCCGATGATCTCAGGGCGTATGAAAAGCTTTTATTTTAACTATATTTGATTAGAATTTAAATCAATGAAAAAGGTTCAGATACTGGTCATGAACTGTATGGGAACTCTTTGCATTCAGAACCAAATAACAATTTAATGAAAAAAACATTTGCTGTTCTCACACTCTCTGTACAGATGGTTGCTGCGCAGAATATTGCTCAGAAACTGGATAAAGTAACCAAGGATCTCATGGATTCTTCAGGAACGGTTTCTTCCAGTTTATCATTTTATGTTTCAGATGAAAATGGCAACTTTATATACGAATATCAGGGAAGTAAGGGACTTTCTACTGCTTCTACACAGAAAATTTTTACCGCTGGTGCAGCACTGGAAACCCTGGGCAAAAATTATACTTTTACAACCACTTCAAGCTATTCCGGAAACATTGCCGGAGGAACACTGAACGGAAATCTTTTCATCAGTTCCAATGGTGATCCTACATTAGGAAGCTGGAGATATGATGCCTATAAACCTGAGAATTTTAAAAAGAAGCTGATTGAGGCAATTAAAAACTCAGGAATTACAAAAATATCAGGAGATCTTGTGATTGATGATTCTTATTTTGATCATCAGACGATTCCCGGTGGCTGGCCTTGGGATGATCTTGGAAATTATTACGGAGCCGGTGTGTGGGGAATCAACTGGAAAGAAAACCAGTTTGATATCAATATTAACGGAACAGATTTTAAAAACTTTTCTTATCCTTTGGAAGGAGTGAAATGGCTGAATGATCTGAAAGCCGGAGGAAGTTCTGATCAGAGTCTTATCTTTACCGCACCTCATTCCGAAGTAGCGTTGATTAACGGAATGCTTCCGGCAGGAAAAACGGTTACGGTTTCCGGCTCTACACCTAATCCGCCCTTACAGCTCGCAGCAGAAGTGAAACAATGGCTGAAAGAATCGGGAATTGAGATTTCAGGAAAAGCAATAACGAATTCACAGCTTGAAATAGAAGGGAAACAGGCATTGGAAACTCCTAAAAATAATATTCTTTTGACTTACCAATCTCCAACGCTGGATAAAATTGTGTATTGGTTTCTAAGGAAAAGTATCAATCTGTATGGAGAAACATTGATTAAAACCTTAGGAAAAGAGAAAAAAGGAAATTCAAGTTTTAAAAGCGGGGTTTCTTATCTGAAAGAATTCTGGAAATCAAAAGGAATTAATCCTAATATGATCAATTTTGCTGACGGAAGCGGACTTTCACCACAGAATTATGTAGCGGCAAAAGCAGAAGTGCAGGCTCTTTTATATGCTAAAAAGCAATCATGGTTTGAAGCGTACTATGATGGTTTCCCAATTCAGGAGAATGGAATGAAGATGAAAAGCGGTACGATGAGAGATACCAAATCTTTTGCAGGATATCACACCGCGAAAGATGGCAAAAAATATGTGTTTTCGATTATTATCAACAACTACCAGGGAAGTGGAAATGCAGAACTGCAGAAAATTCTGAATGTTTTAAAATAAAATAATTTTGAGAAAATCCATACTTACCAGACTGAATAACTGGATCATTTTTGTTGTCATGACTACTTTGGTAATCGCTATTGTAGTGGCTTCGACATCACTCATTAATTTTCTCAGAAAAGAGGAGATCAAAAGGATCAGCCTTCTTTCCAAAGCGATAAGAATACAGCAGGAAGTAAAGACTCCGGATACGGATGTTCTTGATCTGCTGCCGGATATCCTTAATATCAACAATACCATTCCGTTCATTGTAACAGATAAATATAAAAACCCTATTCTTGATCTCGGATATTACAGAAATATCCCTGAAGCTACTATAAAGAACCCTGAAAAACTTCAGGACCTAATCCGGAATATGGAGAAAAATTATGATCCTATTGAGATTAAGGTGCCGGATGGGAACAATCAGTTTGTCTACTATGACAACTCGCGTATGCTTAATAACCTTCGGTATTCGCCTTATATTTTAGGATTGTTTATTCTGTTGTATTTCGGTTTTTCATTCTGGTTTTTCAGGACGATCAAAAAAACGGATGAAGGTTATCTCTGGGCAGGTTTGGCTAAAGAAACGGCACATCAGATCGGAACACCTTTATCTTCCATGATTGGGTGGATGGAAATTATGAAGCTTGATAATCCTGAATCGGAAGGAGTACACGAGATAGAAAAAGATATTGAAAGACTTAGAACGATCTCAGAACGATTCTCAAAAATAGGTTCTATTCCTGAGCTGAATGACAGGAATTTCAATGAAACAATTCAGGAGAATTATGATTATTTGAAAACCAGAATTTCCAAAAAAATCAATTTTACATTGAATCTTCCGACCTATACCGTGTTGGTTCCGCACAATAAAATTCTGATGAGCTGGGTGATTGAAAATCTGGTAAAAAATGCTGTGGATGCCATGAAAGGGGAAGGTGCTATTACGATGTCAATTTTTGAAAGAAATAAAAATATTCTGGTTGAAGTAAAAGACAATGGAAGCGGAATGACAAAACAGCAGGCAAGAAATGCTTTCAATCCCGGATATTCTACTAAAAAAAGAGGTTGGGGATTAGGATTGTCATTGGCAAGAAGAGTAATTCATGAATATCACAACGGAGATATTAAGATTTCTCAGACTGAAGTAGGAAAGGGAAGTACTTTTAGGATTACAATTAAGAAAGAATAAAGGTTGTAACAGAAAATAATCTTAAAAATATAAACCAATAAGGGTTGAATAAAAAAATACAAGATCTTATTTATTCAGATTTAAAAATAAAAAGCGGAGAAATTTCCCCGCTTTTCTTATTATTTTTTACCAGTGAGCCACTGTGTTTGTAATTTCAGTTCTTCCGGAGTCGGATTCGCCTTGAAGGTAGGAGTTTCCATTGTCATCTTATCCAGAATAGCCTTTCCTTTCAACGTCATTTTCTCTTTCTTACCGGCATTATCTCTTAGAATCGTTACTGTAACGTCCTGCCCGTCTTTGATGGTTCTGGTATAGCCAATAAAGTCCTGTACTTTTTTGATGTCTACCGTTTTTCCATCTAAAGCAAGTACCTGGTCTGTAATTTTAAATCCGATACTTTTTGAAAAAGGAGACAAAGCAGAGTTTTCATCAAAAGCAAAAGCATTGTTCTTTTCATCAAAACCTGTCTGGTTCGGGTCTTTGATAAACCAGAAAAGAGGATGGCTTTCCTGCTTTTGAATGTCTATACCTACCATTTTCAGATATTCTGCATAAGGAGTGGGCTGGTTTCCTGCAATATATTTATTGTAGAAATCTTTTACCTGAGGATATCCGGTTACCGTTACCAGCTCGTCAATCAGTTTATCATCTTTGAAAGGTTTGTTTTCTCCAAATCTTTGAGACAGTTTTCTGATCATATCACGATATCCCATCTCTCCGTTGGAAAGTTTTCTAAGCTCAATATCTAGACACATTGCAAGAAGAGCTCCTTTTTCATAAACATTTCTGTACTGATCCTTGTAAGGTTCAACCAATACATTTTTACTCATTACCGTAAACGGCATCGTATCATCGTAACTCTTGGAGTTGGCAATCTTCTCACCAATTCTTTGAAGGAACTGATCTTTATTGATAAGACCCTCCTGAATCTGAAACAGGTTGGCAAAATATTCTGTTCCACCTTCGTACATCCATAAGTGCTGAGACATCTTCGGATCTGCATAATCGAAATAGTGAATCTCTTCAGAATGAGTCTTCAGAGGATTTACTGTATGGAAAAACTCGTGAGAAACCACATCTGTAATGGTATTGTCGATAGCATCTTTCGGCATTCCTTCAGGAAGAACCACACTTGTAGATTCATGGTGTTCCAGTGCTCCGAAACCTTTCACTCTTGGTCCGTCACCTCCGGAAAGATAAAGCATGATTGCATACTTTTTATTGGTATTCATATCACCCAGGAATTTCTTCTGAGCAACCACCATTTTTTCGAGATTCTCTTTGAAATCAGCAGCTTTGTATTTTCCTGTTGGAGAATATACTCCCAGTACCAGATCCATTCCTCCTGCATTGAAGGTAATATAATCCGGTTTTGTATACATAAGTGGAGAATCTGTTACCTTAGCATAGTTCGCAAGGGTATAGGTATCTGTAGCATCAGATTTGTCCTGGTCTACCAATGCTGTTGTTCCGTAGAAATCTGTTGGTTTCTGAACGATCAGCTGATAAGGAACATCCTGCATATTATCAATATATCCTATAAATCCGTGGGTATTGATCATATATACTTTACCTGCCTCAATATCTGTTCCTGACGGAGAAAATACCGCTTTATGCTTTGATGTATCTAATTCATCATCAAAACTGTCATTCACAAGATAAGAGATTTTGGAAAGACCCTGCGCATTTTTCAATGAATAGGTATTATCATTTACTTTAGTGAAAGTAAGTTCTTTTCCTTTATTATCGTAAAATTTGATCCCTTCGATGAATCTTCCATAGTCGTCTACAGAATAAGTACCCGGAACCGTTTTAGGGAAATGAAATTTAACATCTCCTGATTTCATTTTCGGAAACTCCATGGTAACGGCTACTTTATCATCTTTTACATTGACTAGATCAATGGTTGTTTTTATAGACTGAGCATTTGCTAAAAAAGAAGCAAAAATACCGAGACTAAGTACTGTTTTTCTCATTAGGTTTACATTAATAGTTAAATAGTTGTTCTTTTTATCATTTTGTTACGGAAGAAGTATTAAACTTTTCTTAAAATTTCAATGTAAAAGCGAAAAGGCAAATCTGCCTTTTTCTTTTATTTATTATTGTAATAATTGATATAATAGTTGGGGTTTAATTCAACCGGATCATTCTTTTTAAGCTTTACGGTCTGCCATTCTTCCGTAGGATTTATAGTCTGATCACCGTTGATGATTATAGGTAATTTCAGGTTTTTTACCACATCTGTATAACGGAACTTTAGAGTATCGCCATTTTGAGTGTACTCAAAAGTTGGTATTTTTATCGTTCTCAGGTACTGATCAAAAACAGTTGAGAAATCAATGCCGGATTTTGATGAAATATAATTTTCAATCTGCTGGGTGGTAACGGTCTGATGATAAAAATCTTTATTCAGTCCTCTCAGAATCTGTCTGAACTTTTCATCATTGTTAATTACCTGTCTTATCGTATGAATCATGTTGGCTCCTTTCGGATACATATCTCCGCTGCCTTCATTTCTTACGCCGTACTGACCAATAATAGGAACATCATTATCTATCAATTTCCTTATCCCCTGAACATAGATTTCAGAAGATTTTTTGTCCATATATTTTTCCGTGAAAAGAGTCTCGGAATAATTGGTGAAACTTTCATGGATCCACATATCAGCCTGGTCTTTTGCTGTAATATTATTGGCGAACCATTCATGGCCGCTTTCATGAATAATAATGAAATCCCATTTTAATCCAACTCCTGTCCCTGAAAGATCTCTTCCAAGATAGCCGTTCTGATATTTGTTTCCATAGGCTACATTACTCTGATGTTCCATGCCAAGATGAGGAGATTCTACAAGTTTGTATGAATCTTCATAAAACGGATACGGACCAAACCAGTATTCAAACGCTGAGAGCATAGGTTTTACCTGTTGAAATTGTTTTTTTGCCTTGTCTAGATTATAGTCAAGTACCCAATAATCCAGGTCCAGTTTTCCTTTTTCACCCTCAAATACATCTTTAAAATTTACATATTTTCCTATACTCGGGATAATGGAGTAGGCGTTGATAGGGTTTTTAACCTCCCAGGTATAAGTAGTTTTACTGCCGGTTGTTTTTTTATCAGTTAGTCTGCCGTTACCTACACCTACCAGATCATTAGGAGTTACAATTTTCATAATGACTCCGTTATCAGGTTCATCGCTCCAGATATCTTTGGTAGGAAGCCATATGGAAGCTCCTATTCCCTCGTCAGCAGCAGTCATCCATGGATTTCCTTTTTCATCCTTAGTAAAAACCCAGCCTCCGTCCCATGGCGCGTTTTTAGCAATGGTAGGTTTTCCGGAATAGATAACATTGATAGTATATTTTTCGCCTTTTTTGAATTTTTTATTCGCTGTAACCAAAATGAAATCCCCGTCCTGCTTGTAATTTTCAATAGGGAAATTTCCTTCCACTTTATCAGCTTTCATAGGCTGTTGAAGGTCAATCTGGAAAACAGGGTTGGTAATATCTTTTATAATCTCAAAGCTGATTATATTATTTCCTTTAATACTTCTCTGCTCAAAATCCGGTTCTACGGAAAGATCATATTTTTTGACATCCCAAAAATTTCTGAACTCAGTATTGGAGCCTTTTAAAGTATCCTGTTTGGTGAAAACCTTACCCTTTTCAAAGAACTGCCCGAAAACCAGTCCTGATGCAAATAAGAGCGTATATGACAACTTTTTCATTTAAACCTTTATTAATAATCTTTTCAAAAGTATAAAATTAAATTAATAGCACATACCGGAAATACAATAAAATGTAGATTTTGAAAAAGCATAAAAAAAGCCCGGTCAATGCCGGGCAGTAAAAAATTGTTAGGTTTTATTTTTTGATGAATTTCAGGTTTGTAGTGGTGCCCTTATCTTCAATTGAAATAATATAAGCTCCAGTACTTAATTTTGAAACCTGGATTTTATTATCATTAATCTGGCCGTTCATTACTTTTTGACCTGCCATATTAGTAATGATAAACTGAGCTTTAGATGAAATCTGAGATACATTTAATACATCACTTGCCGGGTTAGGGTAGATCTGAATTGAACTCTTATCTTTTACTGTCTCATTGGTAGAAAGCTGCTGCTGGATAAGTACCGGATAATCCTCTACTTCACCATATTGCTGGTTGCTGCATCCGCTGTTTGGCTGGCTTTCATATCCCAATACAACTCTCATGATCACATTTCCTCCGGTATAAGCATCTGCAGGTACTGAGAATGTTCCTGAAACAGGAGTTGCTATACTAGGTGCGCTGGTGTAGATTATTTCAGATGAAGAGAATACTCCGTCTTTGTTGAAGTCTATCCACGCTGTTACCCCGTCATTATATTGTGAACCTGTCCATGCTTTGGTAATACTTACATTGTTACCTGAAGATCCGGACATCAGGGTGATTAGTTTTGTAGGATCCGTAGTGTAGTCTGTATACGGTGTATTATTACTGCTATTTGAAACAGGAGGCATTCCTGAAGGAGTTACCGTCACATTAGAAATATATTCGTCAGCTGCATTTGTTCCGGTTATGGAACATTTAGCAAATGAAGCCGTTGTGAAATTCGTTGATGCAGAATAAGAGCCAACAGAAGATCCGCAAACATTAGCTATCTGTACTTCATATTGAGTTGCTTCTGTAAGACCTGAAATGTTATAAGAGTTTGTTGAAACAGGAACAGTAGTCCATGTTGCCGTTCCTACTTTTCTGTACATTACAGAATAAGTTGCTCCTACTAAGGCTGTCCAGTTTACGGATGCTGAGGTTCTTGTAATACCTGTTACCGTAATCCCCGCCGGAGCAGATGTTGCACAGGCACTTGCAGATGCAGAAACTGTGGCATTCCCAACCGCGTAGAATACATTATCAATGGCGCTTACTCTTATCTTTACGCTGGCACCTGTTGCCAAAGAAGAGAACGAAAACGGCTCAGCTCCATCATTAGGTGTGGAAGGAGTAATAACTGTCCATGTAGTTCCATTGTCTGTAGTATAGTCTAGTTTAACATTCTGTACATTATACGGTGCATTATTAGTGTTCACTACATCCCAGGCAACAGCTCCAGGTGTATTATTGTAAACCGTAGTTGAAGTTACTTTAAATGGACCTTCATTGCCTATATCCACTTTCATCAGGCTGCTTTGGGTCTGTTGTTGTGCAGCATCCGGATTATTATCTCTCACCGTTACCTTGAAATTCATAGTTCTTGGTATGTTGGATACTGTTTCCCAATCTACAGCACTGGTAAGAGTACCATTAAGAACATTTGCCAATTTAGGGAAATAACGGGTAGGGGAGTTTGTAGGCATTAGAGATCTGAAGTTCGCACCATTATTTCTGGTTGCACTTACTGGTCCAAAAGTAGAAGTAGCCAGATCATATTGTTCCCATGTGTAAGTCATTGGATCATTTTGTGTATCTGCAGCAGAAGCTGTCAGTACAAAAGCAGTTCCTTTAGGGATCATTTTATTAGCCAATGGCTGTATAGAAGGAGGTGTATTGGCTACTGCTGTAATAATACCACAATCCTGAGCATTCACATATGCTCCTACTTCTTCAATATTTTTGGTATGAAAATAAGCATCAGAATGCATCTGAACATTATAGTTGGTAATACCGGCGTATCCCATAATAGTAGATCCCGATCCCGGCTCCATGTGGGCACCGTGCAAAGCAATAGACATTGTGTGTGCTGCACCGAACTGGTGACCGATTTCATGAGCTACAAAATCTATATCATAATTATCTCCGAAAGGCTGATCCGGAGTAGATGGTGACGTGATTCCTGCACCTTTAGAAGTAGCATCATTGTTGCTGGCAGGATTTCTGCAGACATTTCCTACATCTCCGGCACTTCCACCACCACCTCTGTGGCCAAAAAAATGTCCTATATCATAGGCATTATTACCTACACCAGCGGTATTGGAAAGAGTTTGCTGAAGTTGTAGATTCCATGCACCGGGAGCACTGTAGCTGCCATTTGGATTTACTATTACATTAGAGTAAGGATCCGTCGCAGGATCTGCGAATATAAGCTGTGGAAGATCCTGTACAATCATATGGATTCCAAAATCTTTTTCAAAAACACCATTTACACGGTTCATTGTAGCATTAATACGGGCTGCGGCTGCAGGCACACCTCCGGCAAGCTGAGTGTATTCACCATTTACGGAGATTGCGATTCTATAGGTTCTGTATTTTTGTTCATTACTTTTATTAATATTACCGAGCCCGTTTAAGACATTTTTTGTTTTAAGAAGCTTATTCATTTCTTTCTTTGCCTTCTCAGACTCAGAAGTTCTACATTCAAAAGGATCTTCCTGGGATTTATTAGATTTGAAAAAGACTCCAAATACATCCCTTTCTTTGTTGATGGGCTCTATAAATTCGTATTTCCCAGTATCAGAGTCGAATGTCATAGATTGGAAATCGTTTGGTGCAGTACTGAACCGGATTTGTTTATGTGGATTATCCAGTCCGATACCGGAATATGCTCCCAATTCGTATCTGTCTGCCATAGACTTTTCTACTACAGGCGAGCTGTACACTGAAAATTTTTCAATTCTTCCGTCTGCTGTTGGAATAGAAACAATAACCGGGCTTCCTCCTTTTCCTGCTTCGGGAGTATTCTTCAGTTGCTCTCTCAATGCAGAAAGATCAAACTTATAGGCATATTCTACCTTAACTTCTTTTCTTACCGGTGTGATTTTTTCCGAGACCGGTTCCCAGCGTTGTGCCTTTAAACCGCTTAGACTTAAAGCCAATGCACAGACGAAAATAATTTTCTTTTTCATATTTTTTTATTTGTTATTGAAGTTTTTAAATATAGTATGTTTTTTTTAATCTTTTACTGATAATATCGTGTTAATTATTCCTAACTTTATAATATTAGCTAAATTTTATTCTTATTTTAAATTATATTAAGAATAAATATAATTAAGGTTGATTTTTTTAATAAAAAAGCGCTATCATTCAATTGAATAATAGCGCTTAGATTTTTATTAGTGAAAATATTAGTTATTTCTGTACTGCCGGAAGATTTACGTTGCTTTTCTGTACCTTCTTATACGTGAATGTACACATCATAATACTGAATTCATACAAAATAAGCAGTGGGAATGCAGCCATCAGCATACTTAAAACGTCTGCCGGGGTAATGATTGCAGCAACTACCATAATCAAAACAATAGCGTGACGACGATATGTTTTCATAAATGTTGGAGTCAGAATTCCGATGCTGGTAAGGAAATAGATCAGAATCGGGAAAAGAAAAATAATACCCATCCCTAAAACTACCTGTAAAAATAAGGTGGTATAATCACTTAAGTCATAAAGAGGAACGATAATGTCTGAAATTTTAAAAATAACCCCAAAATTAACCGCAAACGGAAGGATTAGAAAATAACCACATAATACTCCGGTCATGAAAAGAATCCATACCGCATTAATAATATAAATAGAATTTTTTCTCTCTCTCGGATGTAAAGCAGGACCAATAAAACGCCATAATTCCCATACAATATAAGGAAATGCTGCTACCATTCCTCCAAAAACAGAAACAGCCATCATTACATTGAACTGCTGATACAATCTCTGTACACGAACAGGAAACTCTTTTGGAAGATGAATACTGTCTTCTCCTAAAATCATTCTTGAAAAATGATTAACAACTCTGAAGGTTGGGAAATCATTTCTGGTAGGCCCAAAAAAGATATGGTCCATAATCCAGTTGATATTAAAGCCAACCACAAAAGCAGCAATTATGATAGCAATAATCGAACGGATCAGATGCCCTCTTAATTCTCCTATATGCCCAAGAAAGGACATGTCTTTACCATCACTCACAGAATTCAATTTTTAAAGCGCAAATTTATAAAAAAAATGACAGAAGTAAGCGTCTGCAGATTATTAGTTAAATTTTACTCTTGATCTGCAAATCACCTTTTATGTATTAATCTCTAAACTTTGGATTATATTTTCTAATTAATCCCCTCGTCCAGCAGTTTATGCAGATCTATAATCCCGAAATACTTTCCGTTTTCCGTTACAATAAGCTGGCCGATATTATTTTCTTTCAGCGTTTTCATAGCTTCTTTGGCCAACGCATCTTTCTCAATAGTTCTTGGATGGGAAGACATAATATCTTTAGCCAATACCTTACTGATATCTTCTTCTTTCATCAGCATCCTTCTCAAATCTCCGTCTGTGATCACACCAATGATCTGATCCGATTGAGTTACCACTGTAATTCCGTGGCTTGATGCACTGATTGAGATAATGACATCTCTTATTGATGAATCTTCTGTAACCTGAGGTTTTTGAGAAGAAAGAAACTGTTCTACTTTAGAAGTCAGGTTTTTTCCTAAGCTTCCTCCGGGATGGAATTTGGCGAAATCATTAGCTTTGAAATCATTCAGCTCCATTAAAGCAACAGCCAAAGCATCTCCCAAAGCCATCTGAATTGTAGTAGAGCTGGTAGGTGCCAGTTTATTCGGACAGGCTTCAACGTCAACGTGAGTATCTAAAATAACTTCAGAAAACTCAGCCAGTTTACTCTTTTTATTTCCCGTCATCCCGATCAAAGCGGAAGAATAGTCTTTTAAATAAGGAACCAGGTTGGCGATTTCAGGAGAATTTCCGGAATTTGAGATGCACAAAACAACATCCTGTTTCTGAATTACTCCCAGATCTCCATGGATAGCTTCTGAAGCATGCAAAAACTGTGAAGGTGTTCCCGTTGAATTTAAGGTCGCTACAATTTTATTTCCTACATGGGCCGATTTTCCAATTCCTACCACAATAAGCTTTCCTTTTGCCAGGTTGATGATTTCTACTGCCTGCGCAAATTGGTCATCTATTCTGTTTTTTAATTTTTCGAGTTCAGAAATCTCTATTTCTAAAGTGGTTTTTGCAATTGATATAATGTTGGTTCTATCCATTTTATGATGATAAGGTATACAAAAAAGTTCTTTAAAAACGTTATATTTTAAAAAGAATATTTAATATAAGTTTTATTTTTTATAAATTCGTTCGCTTTTATTTTAAGCGAAATTTTTATAACTTTGGGTGTGATGCAAATTTAGCAATAGAAAATTAGATGAGCGCAAAAAAAGCCAATTTATCAGGCGAATTGAAAAAGTATTTTGGGTTTTCTACATTTAAGGGCCAGCAGGAACAAATTATAGACAACCTATTGAATGGGAAAGATATATTTGTTTTAATGCCTACGGGTGGTGGAAAATCATTATGTTATCAGCTTCCGGCACTTATTTCGGAAGGTACGGCAATCGTCGTTTCGCCCTTGATAGCGTTAATGAAGAATCAGGTAGATGCAGTGAACGGCCTTTCATCTGAGGATGGGGTAGCGCATGTATTAAATTCCTCATTAAACAAAACGCAGACCAAGCAGGTTTTTGACGATATAAAAAGCGGCAAAACCAAACTTCTGTATGTAGCTCCTGAATCATTAATAAAAGATGATTACCTGGATTTTTTGAAAGATGTGAAAATTTCTTTCTTTGCTATCGACGAAGCCCACTGTATTTCAGAGTGGGGACATGATTTCAGACCAGAATACCGGAATCTGAAACAGATTATAGACAGAATCGCCAATGTACCGGTGATTGCTTTAACGGCTACTGCTACTCCTAAGGTTCAGGATGATATCCAGAAGACTTTAGGAATGACTAATGCATTGGTGTTCAAAGAAAGTTTCAACCGTCCTAATCTATATTATGAGGTATGTCCTAAAATCAATATAGACAAGGAAATCGTTAGGTTTATCAATCAGCATAAAGGGAAATCAGGAATTGTATACTGCCTGAGCCGAAGAAAAGTTGAAGAATTTGCCCAGCTTCTGCAGGTAAACGGAATCAATGCACTTCCTTACCACGCAGGTCTTGACCAGAAAGTGAGAGTTGCCAATCAGGATAAATTCCTGATGGAAGAAGTAGACGTAATTGTTGCTACCATTGCCTTTGGGATGGGAATTGATAAGCCGGATGTACGTTTTGTGATCCACTACGACTTTCCAAAATCATTGGAAAGCTACTACCAGGAAACAGGAAGAGCAGGAAGAGACGGAGGTGAAGGCCACTGTCTGGCATTCTATGATCCTAAAGATATTGAGAAATTAGAAAAATTTCTGGCACAAAAACCCGTTTCAGAAAGAGAAATCGGATTGCAGCTTTTAAATGAAGTGGTAGGTTATGCTGAGACTTCAATGAGCAGAAGACAATATATCCTGTATTATTTTGGAGAAAATTTCGATCCTGTAAAAGGAGACGGAGCCAATATGTGTGACAACTCATCCAATCCTCCAAAAGTAAAGGATGCCACTGCAGATTTGAAAAAAACGTTGGAACTCATTAATGATACAGGAGAAAAATTCAAGTCTAAAGATTTGATTTCCGTTATCGTGGGGAAAGAAAATGCAGTGACAAAATCTTACAAACTTGAGCAAAGTTCTTATTTTGGCTTTGGAAAAGAAGAAAAAGATAATTACTGGAAAACAATCCTGAGACAGGCAACCGTTCAGAATTGTTTACAAAAGGATATTGAAACCTACGGTGTTTTAAAAATTACAGAAAAAGGAAAAACTGTCCTGAATGGTACTTCTAAAGACGTATTTTTAATCGCTGAAGACAGAGAATTTGACCTTACCCAGGCAAAAGCTGAGAGCGATCAGGTACAGCAGCAGGCTAGCGGAGGTATGGATCAGAACCTTTTTAATCTGTTGAAAGAACTTAGAAAGAAAGTTGCCAAAAAACATGGAATTCCACCATATACTGTATTTATGGATCCAAGTTTGGAGGATATGACCGTTCAGTACCCGATTACAGTAGATGAAATTACCAAAATCTATGGAGTAGGCGAAGGAAAAGCTAAAAAGTATGGTAAAGAATTCGCTGATTACATCAAAACATATGTAGAAGACAACAATATAGAACGTACTCAGGATATGGTTTTGAAACAGGTGGCCAATAAATCGAGCCATAAAGTTTTCATTATCCAGAGTACTGATAAAAAGATTGACCTTGAAGATATTGCAAGAGCCAAAAACCTTTCTATGGATGAACTCCTGAAAGAAATGGAAAGAATTGTATATCAGGGAACAAAGCTGAATATCGACTATTATATCGAAGATAATTTTGATGAAGATATCGTAGACGGCTTCATGGAGTTCATGAACGAATCTGAAAGTGACAGCATGAAGGTATTACTGGATGAATTTGGGGATGAACTGTCCGATGAAGAAGTGAGAATGCTGAGGATTAAATTTATCAGCGATGTAGCTAACTAAAAGAACAAGTCAGAACACAATAAAAGCCCTGTTTATAAGGGCTTTTATTGTATTTAAAAGTTTATAAATAGAGATAAATGGATTTTTTTTAAAAATATTATCCTGTAATTTTATTTTTTCTAATAATAGCAATCATTTGTTTTGATTTTTCACTAAGACAGAACTTAAAAAAAAATTATAAGAATCAAGGAGAATATGCAATTGGCAAAATAAATAGCAGTAAAGGATATGGAAGAGGTACTGGTTTCTATTTTTTATACTCGTTTAAAGTAGGGAATAAGAATTATAAAGGACGATCTACGACAGATTTGTCATTTTCTGAAGCTGAGAAAAATATAGGTAAAAGGTTTTTAGTATTGTATTTAAAACATAATATTTATAATAATATACTATATGTTTCTATTCCTGTTAATGATAGTATAAAAAGTAATTTGGAGCTGCATAGATGGGTTTCTCGTTATCCTGTTATTCAATCTAAATTAGACTCAATCCCAGGGTCAGGGTTTTTCTTTGAAAACTATTTCTAAGGTAACAATAATTTTATACTTTGCTTACTTTTGTTCTTTAGTGTAAGAAAGGAATATTTGAAAGATAACCAAACTTTTTACTAACTTTACACTGATGAAAAAGATATCTGTCATATTTATTCTGCCGGACTTAGAAACCGGGGGAGCAGAAAGAATTGTTACTACTATTGCGAATCATCTTTCCAGAGATCGGTTTGAACCCAAGATTTTGCTGTTACGTAAACAAGGCGGATATTTGAATTTTCTGAAAAAAGACGTCGAAATTATCGATATCAATACTGAAAGAATAAGACATTCTTTAAAACCTATTTTAGGTGAAATCTACCGAAGAAAACCAGATATTGTTTTCTCAGGTTTCGGAGAGGTAAATGCTTACTTATCCTTATTCATCAAACTCTTTCCAAGAACCAAATTCATTGCCCGGGAAACCAATGTCGTTACCCAGCATGTAACCCGTAAGGAGATTAAGTTTTTCTATAATTTTTACAATAACTATCAGAGAATCATTGCGCAGAGTGATGATATGATGAAGGATCTTGTTGATAATTTTAATATTAAAAAGAAAAAAATTGTCAAGATCAATAATCCTGTAGACTTTGATTTTATTGAAGATAAAATGGCACTCTCTTTAAAACCAGAATGCTTCAAATACAATTATAAAAATGTAGTGGCTATTGGCAATTTATCATCCAGAAAAGGATTTGATAACCTGCTGAAGGTTTTTTCCAGACTTAAGAATGAAAATATTATGCTTCATATTCTGGGTGATGGAAAAGATAAAGAGATCTTACATCAGACCAAAGAACTCTTAGGATTAAAAAAAGTAATTTTTCATGGCAGACAGGATAATCCCTACCAATATCTGAAATATGCAGATTTATTTGTACTTTCTTCAAGGTATGAAGGTTTTCCCAATGTACTTCTGGAAGCGGGGGCCTGCGGAACTTATTCTTTAGCCAATAACTGCCCCGGAGGAATCAATGAAATTATTCAGCATAATGTAAACGGTGAAGTCGCCAATATTGAAAACTATGATGGTTTTGCACAACAGATTGTAAAAGTATTACAGAACAATTATAATAGAGATGCGATAAGAAACTCTATTAAATCAAGGTTTTCAAAGAATATTATTTTGGATAAATACGAAAAGGTATTGCTGGATTTAATGAAGTAGTCTTATTGAACGGATTTGTCTTATGGGGTTTTATTTTCTTAGATTTGGGGTGATAAAATAGATCGTAATGAATAAAATCCCGAAAATAGGATGCGCTTGTGAAAAACCTGACTTCAATTATACAGAATTTAGAAGTTCCGAATTAGGTATAGACCATACGAACGGAAGATATGGAGAAGTTTCCATTCAACAATGCAAACTGTGTCAGAGAATATGGATTCATTATTTTGTTGAAAATGAAAGTTTTTCCAAGTCGGGAAGATGGTACAAAGGAATTGTTTCTAAAAAAGACCGTTCACAGATAACCCCGGAAAATGCAGTAGAGTATCTGGAAAGCCTTGAATGGTATGTATATGGAGGTTCATTTTTTGAAAGTACAGGTACATTTGGACAAGGAAAGTTGGATGTGTGATATTTTAGCTGATTTAATAAAAACAAGCAGTAGAATTAAATACCAAATCAATGAAACCATTTATAATTGCTGTTTTGATGCTGAATTCTGTTGTAATGATGGCTCAACAGAAGACCATCTCCAGAAAAGAATTATTAAAAACTTCTCTTGATCAGAGTGTTAAATCAGCAGAAATTCAGGAAATAACAATGGCTGCAGGACTGGCTGCTCCCAAACATGTGCATCAATGTCCGGTAGTAGGAATCATAAAGTCCGGAGAAGCTATTTTTCAGATAGAAGGACAGAAAAGTATTTTTCTTCGGGAAGGTGATGCTTTCTATGAACCTAAAAATACTACGATTCTCCATTTTGATAATGCATCAGCAGAGAAACCACTCATCTTTACAGCAATTTATTTGAAAGAGGGGAATGAGGAAAATATAAAATTCATAAAATAACATTTTTCATAAAACAAAAACATATAATTATCATTTTTAAAATTGATAAAACTCACTTTGGTGCTTAGTAATTTATATGTAAATTTGTGAGAATTAAGATAGATAATAATAAACAAATTCATAAAATAACATGAGTCAATTCGATGTTACCGTAATAGGTTCTGGTCCCGGTGGTTATGTTGCTGCTATCCGTGCAGCACAGTTAGGTTTCAAAACAGCAATTATTGAAAAATATTCAACTTTAGGCGGAACTTGTCTTAATGTTGGATGTATTCCGTCAAAAGCGCTTCTTGACAGCTCTGAGCATTTCGAAAATGCAAAACACAATTTTGCAGGTCACGGAATCATCATCAATGAGCCGCAAGCGGATATTACAAGAATGATCGAACGTAAAAATGAAGTGATCAAGCAGAATACAGATGGAATCAGCTACCTGATGAACAAAAACAAAATTACTGTTTTTGAAGGTGTGGGAAGCTTCGAATCTGCTACTCAGATTAAAGTTACAAAAAACGACGGTTCTTCTGAAACTATCGAATCTAAATATACAATCATTGCAACAGGTTCTAAACCATCTGCATTACCTTTTATCTCTTTAGACAAAGAAAGAGTGATTACTTCTACGGAAGCTTTAAACCTTAAAGAAATTCCTAAACATTTAGTAGTAATCGGTGGAGGTGTTATTGGTCTTGAACTAGGTTCTGTATACCTAAGATTAGGAGCTCAGGTAACTGTTGTAGAATTTATGGATAAAATCATCCCTGGAATGGATGGAGCTTTAAGCAAAGAATTGACTAAAGTTCTTAAAAAACAAGGAATGAAGTTTATGCTTTCTACTGCGGTTTCTGCGGTTGAAAGAAACGGAGATACTGTAAAAATCACAGCTAAAGATAAAAAAGGAGAAGAAGTAGTAGTAGAAGGAGATTACTGCTTGGTTTCTGTAGGAAGAAAACCTTACACAGATGGGCTTGGCCTTGAGAAAGCAGGGGTAGAACTTGACGAAAGAGGAAGAGTAAAAGTAAACGACCACCTACAAACGAATGTTGCGAATATCTATGCTATTGGTGACGTTATCAAAGGTGCTATGCTGGCTCACAAAGCTGAAGAAGAAGGAGTTTTTGTTGCTGAAACATTAGCAGGACAAAAACCTCACATCAACTATAACCTGATTCCTGGTGTTGTTTATACATGGCCGGAAGTTGCAGGAGTTGGTAAAACTGAAGAGCAGCTGAAAGAAGAAGGAGTAGCTTACAAAGTAGGTTCTTTCCCAATGAGAGCATTAGGTAGAAGCCGTGCAAGTGGTGATGTTGATGGTCTTGTTAAGATTATTGCAGACGAAAAAACAGATGAGGTTTTAGGAATGCACATCATCGGAGCCAGAGCTGCTGACCTTATTGCTGAAGGAGTAATTGCTATGGAATTCCGTGCAAGTGCTGAAGATATTGCAAGAAGTTCTCATGCTCACCCAACTTATGCAGAAGCTATTAAGGAAGCTGCATTGGATGCTACAGGGAAAAGACCAATTCATATGTAATAATTGATTAAAAAATTTAATCATTTAAATATTTAAAAATTAAAGGCTGTTTCTTTTTGAGACAGCCTTTTTTATGTGGCTTTTGGCATGAAAATGGAGATTGATTTTTGAAATTTCAAGTATGAAAAAGATTTTTATCAGTGGGATGCTTTTAGCGGGGATCAGCTCTTTTGCCCAGGAAGCAGGTCAGGTTGGAGAGTTATTAAAGAATGAAGCTTCTACCTCAGAAATGAGATCTCCCAAAAGTTTAAATGAAAGAAATAAAACTCCTGATGGGATGAGACCTGGAAATAATACGATTCCTCAGAGAAATAGAAATACCCATCCAAATTATCAGTGGAACAGGAACTATGGCTATGCGGAAGTTTTTCTGAGAATTCCTGAGCAAGGCTTTTTCACTGTTGAAATTGGAGATCAGATGATAGCCAATGGTTCCGGGAAATACAGGTTCTTTGATTTGTCGTCAGGAAGAATGCCTGTTTCTATCTACGAAAATGGTTTTCTGATTTACAGAACCACGCTTATGCTTCGCAATAATAACAGAATGGTGCTGGATTTTTTTACCAATGAAGGGCTATATCTACTGGATTCTTATCCTGTTCAGGGCCAATATGGCTTCAATGACTGGAATGATGTATGGAACAATCCTTACGGAAACCAGTCCGGAGATGGATATAATCAGGGTAATGTAATGGATAATAATTCTTTCCGCCAGTTTTTTGATATGATGATGAGGAATGAGAAGTTTGATGATGGTAAAATAGCTATGATCAATCAGCAGACGCGCACTTCAATGTTTACTTCCGCACAAATAAGAGATCTGGTAAAAGCTATCAGTTTTGATAATAAAAAATTAGCACTCGCTAAATCTATGTATCGCAACTGCGTTGATAAAAACAGATACTTTATGGTGTATGATGCTTTTGATTTTGAAAGCAGTAAGCGGGAGCTGATGGATTATATTTCAAATTTGTAATAAGACTTTTTTTATCTTTCTCTCTCTCTAGAATAATTTATATCCTGCTTTTGAATACAATAAACGGTGATTTGAACACTTCCTGATCTTTCCGAAATCCGAACTTTGCATCATTAATAAGATATATATTATGAATAAGCAAAAAGTGTGGTTTATAACCGGAGCATCAAGAGGAATGGGACTTGAAGCGGTAAAAGAAGTTTTACATAAAGGAGATAAAGTAATAGCCATTTCCCGGAACATACAACATGTAAATAATGGAGATACAGAAAATTTACTCTCTTTACAGGTTGATATTACGAATGATGAGGATGTAAAAAATGCTATTAAAAAAGGTATTCAGCATTTTGGTGGCATTGATGTGGTTCTTAATAATGCAGGCTATTATTTAGCAGGCAGTGTAGAAGAAATAAAGGATGAAGAATTCCGCAAAACAATGGATGTAAACCTGTTTGGGATGGTTAATGTTATTAGACACACTATGCCATTTCTAAGAAAACAGAGATCAGGACATATTATCAATATTTCTTCCAATATGGGATATGTTGGTTATGCCAATACAGGCAGTTATAATGCCTCAAAATTTGCTGTCATAGGACTTTCAGAAGCTCTTGCACAAGAAGTCAAAGTTTTCGGGGTGAATGTGACAGTAGTGGCTCCCGGAATGTTCCGTACAGGTTTTATGAGTGAGGCAACTTTGACGGCTGCAGAAAATAGGATTGAGGATTATCACTTGGACAAGCATATTGACATGCTTCAAAGCTTCCATGGTTATCAGCCTGGTGATCCCGTGAAACTTGCTCAAATACTTTATAATATTAGTACTTTAAGCAATCCGCCCTTACATCTGATTTTAGGAAAGGATAGTTATGAATCAATTCTTGAACATAGAAAAAATGAAACTGAAGAACTAGAGCAATGGAAACATCTTTCCTTTTCTACGGATTTTAAATAATGTGTAAATTTGAATAAATGAAAAAACCTTATTCAGGACCTTATGTGATAAGATCTATTTCAGAACTGCATCGTTTGTTTGCTCTTCCTCAGCCGGATCATCCTTTGATAAGTGTAATTGATTTTGAATCATTAAGCTATCAGCATAGCGATATATGGAATCATTTTACTAATGACTTTTATTGCATTGTTCTTAAAAAAGGCAGTAACGGGAATTTTAAATATGGTCTTAAAGATTATGATTTTGATGAAGGGATGATGACTTTTACAAAACCAGGACAGATATTTTCAGTAACATCCATGAAAAATAATCCTGTTAAAGGATATATGTTAGTATTCAAGGCGGAGCTAATCCGTCCATATTCTTTAGGGAAAAATATAGATCAATATGGTTTTTTCTCTTATTCCATAGCAGAGGCCCTGCATCTTTCAGAAAAAGAAAATATTGTAATTTCATCTTTACTGAAACAGTTACAACAGGAACTGAAGAATAATATAGACCATTACAGTCAGGATGTTGTAGTATCTCACCTGGATCTTTTATTGAGTTATTCCAATCGTTTTTATAACCGACAGTTTCTTACCAGAAAATCAGTGAATAAGGATATTGTCACTAGACTTGAGCAAATTTTGAAGGATTATTTTAACAACGAACAAGCTCTTACCCAAGGGCTACCGACAGTGCATTTTCTTGCTGGTGAACTTCATCTTTCGCCCGATTATATGACAGATCTGCTGCGCAATACAATAGGACAGAATACTCAACAATATATCCATGAACATTTAATTGAAAAAGCTAAGAAATTATTAACTGCTTCCAACTTAACCGTTACCGAAATTGCTTATCAGCTCGGATTTGAATATCCTCAGTCATTTAGTAAATTATTCAAAAAAACTACAAAACAAACTCCACTGGAGTTCCGAAAATCTTTTAATTAAAAAAAATAAGTCAGATAATTTCTTTTTTTATATTTTTGTATCAATCATTACAAAAATAAATGAAAGGAAGACCCAATATCCATCAGGATAAAGAATTGATTCTAAAAGCTCAGAAATTGTTCTGGGAAAAAGGTTTTACTGCAACTTCGCTTAGTGATTTGACTGTCGCAACTGGAGCAGGAGCTGGAAGTTTATATAACTCTTTCAAAGGAGGCAAAAAAGAACTGTTTAAAAAAAGCCTGGAGCAGCGAAGAGAAGACTTTGAAAATTTCAAGCAAAGATTGAATAAAAGCGAAGATCCAATTGGACTTATTAAAAGTTTCTTTTTAAATATCGCTAATGCTGATTATAATGAGCATATGAAAGGCTGTATTGTTGCCAATACACTTGTTGAAATGACATTCGTAGAGGAAAGTTTGAAAGAAGAGGCTGCCGAGATACTAAAGGAAACAGAAAAACTCTATACTTCGGTTATTCAGCAACAACAAAATAAAGGAACTCTGAAATCAACACTTCCGGCAGAGGTTTTGGGTAAGTGCCTGATCACGTTTTGGTGTGGTATCAATTCTCTTCGTAGAATGTACCCGGACAGGAGGATTTTGAAAACCCAGATTGAATTGCAATTGCAGTTATTGCATTAAATTTTTTTAACTATTTTTTTAACGATCATTACAAAAATAAAACAATGAATTTACAACTAAAAGGAAAGAAAGCATTTATTAGCGGATCCACACAGGGAATAGGATTTTCAATAGCAAAACAATTGTTGGAAGAAGGTGCGTCCGTAATTATCAATGGCAGAAGTGAAGAGAAAACGGAATGGGCGAAGAGAAAACTCAAGGAGGAATTTCCAGATGCAGATGTGTCTGGAATTGCCGCAGATTTTGTCAAAAAAGAAGATCTTAACAAGCTACTGGAGGAGTTGGAGGATATTGATATTCTTATTAATAATGTAGGCGTTTTCGGAATCAGTGATTTTTATGAATTGCAGGATGAAGACTGGTATCATTATTTTGAAATCAATGTGATGAGTGGGATGCGGTTATCAAGAAAGCTGCTTCCAGGGATGATCCGAAAAAACTCGGGCAGAATTATTTTTATCAGCAGTGAATCAGGAGTCAATGTTCCTGAAAATATGATTCATTACGGAATGACAAAAGCTGCGATGTCGGCATTAAGTAATGGTTTATCCAAACTCACAAAAGGAAGTGCCGTTACAGTTAATACCATTTTAGGTGGACCTACTTATAGCGATGGGGTTGCTGCTACTGTGGAGCAAATAGCCGAAGCTCAAAATCTGACTGTGGATCAAATGAAAGAAATCATTATCCAGACCGCCAACCCACATATTCTTTTACAAAGATTTATTAATCCGGAAGAAATTGCAAGCCTGGCAGTCTACCTTTCCAGCCCTCTTTCTGTTGCGGTAAATGGAGCAAGCTTAAGAGCAGATAGTGGAGTCTTAAAGATAATATAACCCATAAAAATATATCTTCAGTTGCTCTTTTACATTATTTTCAGATTATCGTAAAACTTAGAATGTTTCGGAGCAATATTGAATTGTATTCCAAAGGTTACTCCTTTAAAATATTTATCTCTGTGAATTGGAAAAGCATATCCGCTATTCAGAAATATAGCATTAAATAATGAGATCCCTATTCTTGGTTCTAACGAATAGGGATTGCCGGATATTCCAAACAGCAATCCGGCACGTAGAAAGTTGATATTCATCTCCGGAATAAATTTATCTGTGTTATTAACATGGGTATAAAGCAGAGACGGTCCCAGAATAATAGAACCATCATAGCTGTCTCCAAATCTATATTCTAATCCTGCCTGCAGAACATTTCTTCCGGTGTATCGGTAAGAAATATTTACCGCTGTTTTCTCCAGTAGCTGAGCTTTTGAAAAGATAACCGAAAAGAGCAAAGGCAGAATGAAATATTGTTTCATATTTTGTTTTTTATTCAAATGTACATGTTTTATGGTCTTTATAAAAGGTTAATAAGAATCATCCAAAGATTATAATGGTATTGACTAGGTTAGCATCTTCAAATTTCCGTACCTTTGTCAGCTAATTTTATCATCAATGCAACTCGGAAAAACTCAGACTTTAACAATTTCAGAACAAATTAATTCAGGATGGATCCTCGTGGACGAATCCGGAGAAAAAGCTTTTCTGCCTAAAATCTTTATTCAGGATGAAAAAGAAACAGGTGATGAAGTTGAAGTTTTTGTATACCAGGATGACGATAAATTAAAGGCGACTACCGAAATTCCATTGGCTGAAGTAGGTGAATTTGCGGTAATGAGCTGTGTACAGAGTCTTCCTAGCGGAGCTTTTATGGATTGGGGAATCATTAAGGATTTATTTATCCCTTACAAACAGCAGAAAACCAAAATTATAGAAGGTAAAAGATATCTGGTTTATATCTATGTAGATGAAGATATGGAGCTGATTACAGGGACAACAAAGTTCAAGAGAAACCCACAGTATGATGATCTGCCATTTCAGAAAGGAGACAAAGTAGATCTGCTTATGATGAACGAAAGTGAACTGGGCTGGAACGTGGTTATCAACAAGCAGTACATAGGTTTGATATACGCTTCTGATGTTTTCAAAAAACTTTATCCACTGTCAGAAGAAAAAGGCTATATTAAAATGATTCGTGAAGATGGGAAAATAGATATTTCCTTACAGCTGGACGGTTTTGAAAATATTGACGAGTTCAAACAGAAGATTATTAACAGACTGGAAGAAAATTACGGACTTCTGTATGTATCTGATAAATCCTCACCTGAAGAGATCAAGAATGAATTTCAGATGAGTAAGAAAAACTTTAAAAAAGCGATCGGAGGACTTTATAAAGATAAAATCATCGATATCCTGGACGACAAAATCAAATTATTATAAAATAAAAAAACGAGCAGAAATTTCTGCTCGTTTTTTTGTTACTCTCTGTTCTTGATCAGAAGCCATCCGCTGTAGACTCTTCTGTCAGAAACTTTTATAGTGTACCAATAATTTCCGGTAGAAATAGGGTGTGATTCATATTTTCCATCCCATTGGAAAGTTTTCTTTTTAATAAGCTCCTTATAGATTATCGCTCCTTTTCTATCATATAAATAAATTTCTGTTCCCGGATAGTTTTCCAATCCTGCGATTCTCCATGTATCATTGATCCCATCTCCGTTTGGACTGATTGCGTTTGGAATATTGAATATAGAGAAGTTCTTCTGCCCGATGATGCATCCGGATTTTGTTCTCACATAAACAGTATATTCTCCCATATTTAAATTGGTGAAAATATTAGAATTCTGCCATGTGAAATTATCTAAGGAAAATTCATAGTTTCCGCTCTGAGAAAGAATAACCGTTGCTGTATTATTGGTAATATTTACAGAAATGATATAGGCTAAAACAGAATAACCCACCTGAGTGGAGCTTGTACTTTCGCATCCGAAAATATTGGTTACTTTCACGGTGTACGTTCCTGGGGTAGATACTGTAATGGTTTGAGTAGTTGCTCCGGTATTCCATTCATAAGACTTAAATCCTGGTCCTGCATCCAAAACAACCGATTTACCTTCACAAAAATCAAGTTTATCAGGAAGCTGAACAAAAGGCTTAGGATTTAAAGTAAGGTTTAATCTCACCACTTTAAAACACCCATCTGGAGTTGCAACCCTTACGTGTATTAGTGTTGTTCCCAAATTTAAAACATAGCCGGAAGGATTGGAAATAGGATTTCCTGCAGTATCAGTATACGTGAAAATATAATTTCCTGGATTATTAATAATGCTGGCTTCATAAGAATGAAGATTAACAACCATTGAGTTTGCTGTGGTTGTATTACATTGTACTTGTGTAATATCTTTTGCAGGTACATTATCTGTGGACAGCGTTACTGTAATTGCCAGTTTTTCAGATTCGCAATTATTTAAAGTCTGGGTTACATAATAGATTTGTCCGCTTACCAGAGGAGTTGTCATCGGAATCACATTTCCTGCCGCATTATAGAATTTAAGAGCTGTTCCTGATACAACCAGCTTTTCCAGCGTAGGATTTGCCGAAGCACAGAAATCCTGATTAATATTTGCAATTGGTTTAGGAGTGGTATTTACCGTTACCTGAATAGCCGTTTTATTACTTTCACAGCCATTAATGGTTTGAGAAGCATAATAGGTCTGTCCGTTGGTAAGAGCAGTTGTTGATGACAGAACATTTCCTGCAGCATCGTACCACTTGATGTTCTGGCCTGTGATCTGAATGTCAGAGATTTTAGAATTATTGATAGCGCAGAAAGTTTGCTGGACATTTGCAGCAGTTGGAAGAGAGGGGGAGGTTACAATTACATTTTGATTTTGAGTAACTGTATTTCCATTTCCATCATTATAAGTCCAATGAATAACATAAGTTCCAGGGATCGAATAAGATAAAGGGTCTGTAGTGGTTGCAGTAATTGTACCAGCACAGTTATCTGTAGCGGTAGGCAGGTTTGTTATTGTTGTATGACAGTCTCCTGTAATGTCTGCTAGAGAAGCAACGTTCGGAACCGGAGCCATATTGTCACCCACAACGACGTTTACAGTAAAAGTTCCATCACAGCCTCCCGACCCCGAAACGTGGCAGGTATATGTACCGGAATGAGCTGTTGTTGCATTAGGTATTGTTGGATTCTGCTGGTTTGATGTAAAGCCATTAGGTCCAGTCCAGTGATAGGTTGTTCCTCCTGTAGCGTTAAGCTGAACAGTTGAATTGATACAAACCGGAGAGTTTGATGTGACAGATATTCCTGCAGCACAATCATAAAATTTAGCGAAATTATTATTAACCTGGGCTCCTCCTAAAGTATATATATTATTACTTTTTGCATAGATGGAATGAACGGATGAGTAAAAATAAGTTCCCCAAACCTGATTACCTGCCGGATTAAATTTAGTAAAAAAACCTGAACGATAACCATTATTATTGTCAGGCATATACCCATTTGGAGTTGCTATCTGAACTGCGTTTGATGTCTGCCCTGAAAATATAAGACTATTATTGTCATCTACGGAAAGTCCGAAGGCCTGATCATCATTTACAGCATTGCTTGTTGTTGCTCCGAAATAAGTTCCCCAAATTTGATTTCCTGCAGGATTGAATTTTGTTAAAAAAATATCATCACCAAGATTAGATGTGCGTATTGGCTGATGTGTTCCTGAAGTTGATATTCTTTCATTAGCATCCGTATTTCCTAATAAAACTACATTGTTATCTTTGTCAACTTTTAAATCTCTTACTATTGTTCTCCCTTCATTATAATTGTGCTGAATACCATACGCGTTTCTACCGCCATAATAAGTTCCCCACAAAAATTGAAAATTACTGTCAAGCTTGGCTAGAAATGTATTGCCTTCTCCAATCAAAGTTTGCTGATGAGTACCTGCTGTTCCATTTCCGGTAATATTATACCCCTGGTAAACATCGCCGGCTAAATAGATATTATTATTACTGTCTCTGTCAATTTTTTTAATTCCCGACTCTTTTAAAAAAAAATAGGAGCCATACATTTGTTGACCATTCGGAGAAAACTTTGCGATAAAAGAAACCCCATTATAAATATTAGGATTATTTTGAATATTTCCATTAGCTGTTACAATCCCATTGTTTCCGGTGGAAAGTCCCCCGATAATTAAGTTCTGGTTTGAATCTAATACAATAGAATTTGCTGTGTCAAATTGATCTCCTCCGAAATAGGTTCCCCATATTCTTATACCATTATCATTAAATTTCATGATGAAAGAATCAATGTCATATCCCATCCATTGCCCCTGGTAATTTGTATGTTCTTTATGGGCACCGGGAGTTGTTATATTGTTTGTACCTCCCTGAGAATCTCTTGCCTGGCCAATAGCATATATTTCATTGTTATTATTAATGGTAATATCCTTCAGAAGATTGGTTTCATCCCCTCCATAATTGAATTGATGATTTCCTAAAAACACACCCCATATTTTATTTCCTGCCGGATCAAATTTACAGATATAACCATAGTTCTGAGAGTTAGAGTCCATTATTGTATAAGTACTGGTAGCAATATTATATCTTGCAATAGTAGTAAATCCAGTATAAACTTCCTGATTGGAATTGGCCAATACTCTATAATATGTATTGGATTGCCATACCCAGTTTGGGTGATTTTTAATCCATAAGGGGGTAGGTACAGGATCAATAATTAAAGTTTTGGTGAATGAATCCTGTGTCCCGGCAAAACCATAAGTGTTTTCATCAATATGTTTATAATTGATAGTGGTTTCATGCTTAGATTTTCCATCTGTAATCCAGGAAAGAGGAATATTTTCATACATATCTCCAAAACGAAGTTTCATCACAATTTTTTTATTTTTTAATGATGTCTCTGCTCCGTTGAATTTCATTTTGATATCTGAAATTTTTCCGCCGGGTCTTACAATAAAGTTATATTCAACAGGTTTCAGAGTATCTTTTGGTTTAAAGAAAATAAGATCAATATTATTGTAGATATTCTTATAAGTAATCTTTTTAAAACGATACACATTTAAGATCCCGGCCGGCTTTCCAGGAATATTATAAAAGTTATCATAATCAGGAGACTTTTCTTCGGGAATTATTTCAGAATTGATATTAGAGTTAACCAAGTCTATATCTATTCTATGATATTTGTATTTAACCTTTTCCTCTTTTTGATTATAAGATTTTGGGGTTTTAGGATTATCTGGTGTACTTATTTTTTCTACCTGATATACATCATAAGAAAATCCATTAGAACGCAGCTGTACATTCAGACCATTAGAATGGAAAAGATATTTTACATTTTTATTTTCTTTTCCGTCTTGATCAATAATCTGACCTTTGTTTTCATAAAAATAATAGGAGTTTTCTTCAGAAATATTTTTCTGTGAAAATAGAAGTACCGCGTTCAAAACCATGAACAGCGAAAGAATTTTCTTCATCAGGTTATTAATTTTTGCGGCAAAGATATAAAAATAGCTTTCTCATTATATATTAAGTAATAGCAAACTTCAGGTCAGAAACATGATGGATATCATAACAATTATGTTTAATTTTTTTGTTTAACAATTTTGTCAAAAATAAAATTTAGTATAAATTTGCACAAATTTGTTTAACAAAAATGTCAAATCAAGCAAAAAAAGACCAAACACAGGAATTGATCAAGGAGACAGCGAAGAATTTGTTCTTTGTGAAAGGAAAATTTGATGCTACTACGCAGGAGATTGCAGATGAAGCAGGAGTGAACAGGACCCTTATTAATTACTATTTCCGTTCAAGAGATAAGCTGATTCAGATCATCTTTGATGAAGCGCAACGAGTAGAACAGGAAAAATCGAAGATCATTCAGAATTCTGATCTGCCTTTTAAAGAAAAGATCAGCCAATTCATAGAAAGCAGCCTTTCTACAAGCCTTCAGTATCCGTATCTGGAAACGTATATCGTATCACAGATCAATAAAGGGACCTGCCATCAAAGAGAAATTGAAGAAGATATCCTGAATGATATGTATAAGGATATCGAAAAAGAAATGGAATTGGGAAATATAGAAAAAATGGCACCTGTTCAGTTTATTCTTAATATGGTGGCTCTATTAGTATTCCCAAGTGCCATAAGACCATTATTTATGGAAAATTTATTAATTAATGATGAAGAATATGATAAGATTATTTCTGAACGAAAAGAGATTATTATCAATATGTTGTTCAAAAACTAAAAAAAACTAAAGTATTTCTGAAAATGATTCGTCATTTAGAAATAAATAATGACTGAAAATTAAATAAAAAATAAACGAAGTATAAAATTATGAATAGAAAACGTATAACTGCTACAAAGCTAAAAATTGGGATAGCTTCAGCATTTATGATTTTCGGCTCTACATTGATGTCTGCCCAGCAGCAGGTTTCCCTGCAGGAAGCTATAAAACAGGCACTTCAGAATAAGGCAGAAGCCAAAAAAGCTGCTTTACAGATAAAAAAAGCCGAATACAAGATTGATGAAGCCAGAGCCGGTGCTCTTCCACAGGTCAGTGCAACGGCGGGTTTAACTTATAACCCGATTATTCAGGAGTCTTTGCTGGAATTTGGAGGAGAGAAAATCAGAGCGCAGTTTGGGCAGCCTTGGGGTTCTACAGCTTCTGTACAACTTCAGCAGGCAATTTTTGATCAAAGAGTATTTACAGGACTTAAAGCTGCAAAATCAACAAGAGAGTTTTATGTACTGAATGCTCAATTGACCAATGAACAGATTATTGAAAATGTAGCAACAGCTTATTATCAGGTGTTTGTACAGGAGGAAAATCTTAAAACGGTAACCGCCAGCTATGCCAACACCGAAAAAGTAAGAAATGTTATTAAAAGTTTGGTTGATAATGGTTTGGCAAAATCAATCGATTTAGATAGGACAAATGTTCAGCTTACGAATATTGGTTCCAATAAGCAGACTTTAATCAACTCTGTTGAACTTTCAAAAAATGCTCTGAAGTTTTATATGGGAATCCCGATTTCTACAGACATTGAGCTTGAAGAAAAAGAGATCGAACCAAAGCCTGAGCTGATTGCAAGCAACGTAAATCTTAATGATCGTACAGAGATCAAAGTTTTAAATAAAAACAGGGAACTTTTGGTTTTCAATAAAAAAGCAACCGAAGCTTATCTTTATCCATCAGTAAATCTTACTGCGAACTACGGATGGGGAGCAAACGGAGCAAAATTCCCGTTGACAAACGGTCTTAGTAAAGGCGTTCTTTGGAGTGATTATTCGGCAATTGGATTGAATGTAAATATTCCTATTTTCACGGGAGGAGCTACAAAAGCGAAGATCAATCAGGCAGAAATAGATATTCAGGATCTTGATGTTGATATTGAAAACACTCAGTTGAGCTTAAGTTTAGATTATAAAAATGCAATCACCAATATGGAAAATGCATTGATTAATATCGAAAGCATGAAAGATAATGTAGGATTGGCAGAAAGAGTTCAGAAAAATACCCAGTCAAATTATCAATATGGGTTAGCAACCCTTACAGAGGTGCTGGATTCTGAAAATGCTTTAACACAGGCAAAACAGAACTATTCTAATGCATTGCTGGATTACAAACAGGCCGAGATCAAGCTGATAAAAGCTAAGGGTGAACTAAACACACTACAAAACTTATAATAAACTAAAATGAAAAAAACTTTAATATATATCATCGTAGCAGCAGTACTGATAGGTTTAGCCGCTTACAAGATTGCCGGGAACAAAGAAAAGCAGACGCAGGAAGTAAAAGAAGTTGCCAAGCAGGTAGATAAAATCAACGTTAATATTGTAACCGTTACAAGAGAAAATATTGATACAGATTACTCCGCCAACGGAACATTCATTCCTAAGCAGGAAATGAACCAGTCTTCTGAAATTGCCGGACGTATTGTAAGCGTTTTGGTAAAAGAAGGATCAAGAGTAAGTGCAGGTCAGGTGTTGGCAACCATCAAGAGAGATGCTATCGAAGTGGATGTTACACAGGCTCAGAATAATTTGCAAAATGCTATTATCGATAATCAACGTTACGAAAATGCCTTTAAAACAGGAGGGGTTACAAAACAACAGGTTGATAACTCAAGACTTCAACTGAAAAATGCACAGGCAGCTGTGAAAGCTCAGGGAGTAAGAGTGAATGACACCAGCATCCGTGCTGGTATCAGTGGTACTATCAACAAGAAAATGGTTGAGCCGGGAACAGTAGTTTCTATAGGGACTTCCATGTTTGAAATTGTTAATATCAACAGCCTTAAACTTTCTGTATTGGTAGACGAAAGCCAGGTTGGCAGAATTGCACTCGGTCAGGAAGTTCCAATTAATGTGAATGTTTTACCGGAAGATTCTTTCAGCGGTAGAATTACATTCATTGCTCCTAAAAGTGATGCTACTTTAAATTTCCCGGTTGAAATTGAGGTTCAGAATAAAGGAAACCTAAAAGCGGGGATGTATGCAACTGCTACATTTAAAACAAATCACGGTGCTGAAACTCAAAATATGTTGACTGTTCCTGCAGAAGCTTTTGTAAACGGAGTAAGTTCAGGACAGCTATTTATTGTAAATAATGGTACTGCTAAATTAATTAAAGTTCAGACCGGTAAAGTATACGGCGACAAAGTTCAGATCTTAAGCGGACTGAATGGAGGCGAGCAGGTAATTACCAGCGGACAGATTAATCTTGATAACGGTTCGAAAATCAATATCGTAAAGTAAGCAGAAGATGAAGTTAGCAGAAATATCCATTAAAAGACCATCGCTGGTTATCGTATTATTTACGATACTTACGCTGGGTGGTTTATTAAGTTACTCCATGATGGGGTATGAGTTGATTCCAAAGTTTGAAACCAATATGGTAACCATTTCTACGGTATATCCGGGAGCTTCGCCTGCTGAGGTGGAAACTTCGGTAACCCGAAAAATTGAAGATGCTGTTGGTTCTTTGGAAAACGTGAAAAAAGTAGAATCTTCATCTTACGAAAGTTTATCGGTTATTATGGTGCAGCTGAATACCGGTGCCGATGTAAACTATGCTTTGAATGATGCACAGAGAAAAGTAAATGCTATTTTGGCAGATCTTCCCGACGATGCAGATCCTCCTTCTTTGCAAAAGTTCTCATTGGATGATCTTCCGATCATGACTTTGAGTATTTCCAGTAATAACCTGAATAATAAAGATCTTTATGATCTTTTAGATAAAAAAATAGAGCCTATTTTTTCCCGTGTAAACGGTGTTGCTCAAGTAGACCTTGTAGGTGGGCAGGAAAGAGAAATTCAGGTAAGTTTAGATGAAAAGAAAATGCAGGGATACGGTCTTGCCATCGCAGATGTACAGCAGGCAATTCTTTCTTCAAATCTGGATTTCCCAACGGGAGCTTTGAAAACAAGAACTTCAAGATCTACGATCAGACTTTCCGGAAAGTATAAAAATGTTGCTGAAATGAATAATCTTGTAGTTTCCAATAAAGATGGAGCTCAGGTTCGTTTATCTGATATTGCAACCGTTTTTGATACACAGAAAGATGTGGAGAAAGTTGCAAGATATAACCAGAATTCAACGATTTTACTTCAGGTTAAAAAACAATCTGATGCCAATGCGGTTTCAGTTTCGGAACTAGTGAAGAAAACAATCGCTGATGTTCAGAACAATTATAAAGCCCAGGCGATTAAAATAAATATTGTAGATGATACAACAGACTTTACGCTTGAAGCTGCAGACCATGTAATTTTCGATTTATTCTTAGCAATTATCCTGGTAGCAGTGGTAATGTTACTGTTCCTTCATAACATCAGAAACGCGTTTATCGTTATGGTTTCTATTCCGATGTCATTGATTGCAACGGTGATTGGAATGTATCTTATGGGATATACCTTAAACCTGATGAGTTTACTTGGACTTTCATTAGTTGTTGGTATTCTTGTGGATGATGCAATTGTAGTTTTGGAGAACGTTTATCGTCACATGGAGATGGGGAAAAGCAGAATTCGTGCGGCATACGATGGTGCTTCGGAAATTGGATTTACCGTAACGGCGATTACATTGGTAATTGTAGTGGTATTCTTACCGATTGCAATGAGCTCAGGATTGGTTGCTGATATCCTGGCACAGTTCTGCGTTACCGTAGTTATTGCGACAATGTTTTCGTTACTGGCCTCATTTACCATTATTCCTTGGTTATCTTCAAGATATGGTAAATTGGTACACCTTTCAGGTAAAAATCCTTTTGAGAAGTTTATTCTTTGGTTCGAAAAGCAATTGGAAAAATTCACACACTGGATCACAGGAATTTTAGAATGGTGTTTGAAAACGACATTAAGAAGAGTAATGACGGTTATTGTAACATTCATTATTTTGATCTCTTCATTTATGTTGGTTGCATTTGGATTTATCGGAGGTGAATTCTTCCCTAAAATGGATAGAGGACAGTTCCTTGTTCAGATGGAATTACCAAAAGATGCTTCTGTAGAAAAAACCAACCAGATTACTCTTGCTGTTGAAAAATATCTGAGAGAAGACAAAGATGTTGTAGATATGATCACAACAGTTGGTCAGCAGTCATCAGGTTTTGGTGGAGCACAGGCAACATTGTACCAGTCAGAGATTCAGGTGATTTTGGTAGATAAATCTGAACGTAATGAGAGCACAGATATCAAATCCGCAAGAATCAAGAGAGCTTTAGAAGAAAAATTCACAGGAGTTGAATTTAAAACAGCACCAATTGGATTAATGGGAGCAGACAATGCACCAATTGAAATGGTAGTGACGGCTCAGGATAACGAAACAGCAAATAAAGAGGCAAACAGAATTCTTGAGTTGCTTAAAAAAGTTCCTGGTTCTGTAGATGCAGAATTATCAACTGACTCTGGAAGCCCTGAAGTACAGGTGAATATCGACAGAGATAAAATGGCTTCTTTAGGCTTAAATCTTTCTAGTGTAGGACAAACAATGCAAACTGCATTTAACGGAAATACAGACGGAAAATTCAGAGCCGGAGAATATGAATATGATATTAATATCCGTTTTGGTGACGCGAACAGAAAATCTATTGAAGACGTAAGAAATCTTATGTTTACCAATCCTAAAGGAGAACAGGTAAGACTGAGCCAGTTTGCAGAAGTAAAAATGGGTTCAGGACCAAGTTTATTGGAACGTAGAGATAAAGCACCTTCTGTAAAGGTAAAGTCTAAAGTGGTAGGCCGTCCTGTAGGAGATGTTGCCAATGAATGGGCTGCTCAATTTATGGATAACGAAAAGACCAAACCGGCAGGAGTAAGCTACATCTGGAGTGGTGATATGGAAAACCAGACTGAAGGTTTCGGTACTTTAGGGATTGCATTAATGGCTGCTATTGTATTGGTTTATCTGGTAATGGTTTCATTATATGACTCATTTGTATATCCTTTCGTGGTATTATTTTCTATTCCTCTGGCATTGATCGGGGTAATGGTTATTCTTGCCATCACAGGAAATTCATTAAACATATTTACGATGCTGGGGATGATCATGTTGATTGGTTTGGTAGCGAAGAACGCAATTATGATTGTCGACTTTGCAAATATGAGGAAAGAGGCTGGTGCAAGTACGCATGATGCTTTGATCCAGGCAAACCACGCACGTCTTCGTCCGATCTTGATGACTACTATCGCGATGATCTTCGGTATGATCCCAATTGCAATTGCAAAAGGTGCCGGAGCAGAAATGAACAATGGATTAGCCTGGGTAATTATCGGTGGTTTGACATCGTCATTATTCCTGACCCTAATTATTGTACCGGTAGTTTATTCAATATTTGACTCTATCTTAAGAAGAATGGGTAAACATGAAAAAGTGGATTATGAAGCTGAAATGAAAGCTGAATATGAGCATAGAGAGCTAAGTGAAGATGGATTTACTACAAAACATGTAGATTAAATATAACAATCTTTAATTAACCAAAAGCCGTGTCATTTTTGATACGGCTTTTTTTTGCCGTTGATATAGATTCTTAATGTCTTTGCAGGCTTCGATAAAACCGCTGGATGATGTTTGTTAAGGAAAGCCGCTGTTTTAAAGTCAAATTATTGACTTTTGTCATTCTGACGAAGGAAGAATCTCATTTTTAATCAAACACGAGATTCTTTACTGCATTTCATCTTGCTCAGAATGACATCAATTGTACAATAGATATTAATAAGGAGTGGGCTTTAGCCGAAACATAATATTAAAAACAAAAAAAGACTCCCAGAATAAACCGAAAGTCTTCAAATATTGTAATGTGAAAAAATTAATCTGCCATAGCCTCACCAGACTTTCTGTAGATAAAGTTTCCATAGATATGTCTTCTTGCAAAACGGCTTGGTGAATCAGCGTTGACCATTTTGATGTAGGTATTTCTTGGAACTCCCATATACTCATACATGTTTCCATTCAAATGTTGAACAGTCAAAATCGATTTCTCAAGATAGAAATCCTGAATGTTAGATTTTGTAGTCGTTTCTGTATATTCTTCTTTATATTTATCCTGCGTTTCAGAATTAATACTTACCAAAAAGTGATACGCTTCAATCACAGACTTGCTTTTTTCTTCAGCTTCTGTTTTTCCGGCTTCATCATTAATGAATTTATCAGGATGTGTATCTTTCATCACATTTCTGTAAATAGTCTTTAATTCTTTTAAAGTAACATTTTTATCTACCCCAAGAAGTGTTCTGTGCTCACCAATTTTTTTCATATTCTAACCCTTATTTTCGGGGTGCAAAATTAAGCAATTAAATTTAAAAAACCATAACTTATTCATTATTAATTTATTTGGTGGGCTATAATGTGAAAAATTACCCTGTGTACAGACCTGTAGAATTTGTATAGTCAACCCTTACAGTTAATTAAACCCTGAATACAGATTTTTATTAAGTTTAAAATAAATAAATCCGTTCTTAAAATCAATGATGGTGTTGAATCTTTTTAAAAACTGATTACCAAAAAATCCTGCCATTTTTTCCGTAGCATCAATTCCTTCTGTGGAGCCGGAAAGGGTTATCGGGAGGTTATAAAGATATTTTTGAGCGAATTTCACAGCCGGACAGAGAACAACAGGCATTTCATACACAGAACCATCAGAACCTCTTGCTGTAGCTTTTCCTATGGTTTTCATAGTTTTGGACAAAGCATTGTTTTTCGCAAAAGGAGAGGCAATAGTAAGTGCATCATCAGCTCCGCTGTCGAGTCCAAAAAGTCCTGAATATTCTTTATCATTTATGACAATACTGCTTTCTACAGCAGGGTAGTTGTCGACCATATGCAGTTTCATCTTTTCATATCCCGTCAAATCAATGGACAGATCATTTTCTTCATAAAACCAGATTTCATTTTTATGATAATCAATTTCAATGATTTTTCCTTTCATCAGATCTGTTCCGAAAACCCCGTCAAAATTGGCAGAACCATAAGGAATAAGAGTAAACTGTACATCATTTTTCTGAATGCTTCCAAACAGCACCGTATTGTGACTGCTGTAATCGACGGTATTTACTCCGTTTGAGCCTTTGTTTTCAGACTGTCCATCAATAGTAAGGGGTACTTTTTTCTTTGCAGTGATATTGATGACAGAACCATCGGCACCTGTATCAAACAGGAACTTTATACTGTCAGTCTTATTGACTTTACAATAGATATAAACGGAATTGTTTTCCAGGGAAAAAGGAAGGATAGTGGGTGGTTTTTGAGCTGATATTGCTATAGAAAATAACAAGGTCAGAAAAATAACAATGAGTTTCATGGAATTAGTTTTTTACACAGACGAAAATAATTGTAATCGTCGCTTCCACAAAGAAATAACAAGCTATTAACCCTCTTTTAACCGTTTCTTAACCGTTCTCAATAAAAAGATCAGCAAATAAAAAACAGTACCCAATCTGAGTACTGTCATTATATTTTTTAATAATTAAATCTTTCAATTTTTGAATCAATATTATGGTTCATCACAAGTTCTTTTCAGCTTTGTAAAGATCTTATCAAAATCCTTGTAAGAGGTTACCTCATCTTCACGTTTCTGTCTGAAACTGCTGTTGGCACAGTTGTGAAATCCAAGACCAATAAGGTCTATCAACGCATAATCTTCTTTCTGCGGATCATTCATTTTGGCATCAAATCTCGCCATTACGCTTTTCGGATCAGCATTATTTTTACTCTTAAGCTCTGTGTAGTTTTTCCATGCGACAAACATCTTTTCTCTGTCCGGAGAGGATATTGCATCAATCTGTTCTCTGCAGGTATTGTAATATTTACTGTTTCTAAGGGTGGAAGGATCAGAATAAGCAAGGATTTCTTCTTTATTCAGCTGATATTCATTTTCAAAAGAATCAATAGTCTCTTCCATCAATTTTTTCCATCTTGGAAGGTCAATGACTTTAATGCTGTACAATTCCTTTTTCTTTTCCTCATACTGCTTTTCAAGGTCCTGTAAGTAAGCTTCTCTGTTTTGGCGGATTTCTTCAAGCTGGGAAAGTTTAAAAACAGGTCGGGTATCAAATACAACTCCATTGAATTGGTACAAAAGCTTATTGACTCCGTCTATTTCTTCTTTTTTATATTTAGCCGAATCAAAATACCCTTTATTATCACAATTAAAAGTCTGATAACTGTAGGGTGTCAGATTGTTTGCTTTTGCAGGAGTTTTTTGCCCCCAAATAGTAATGGATAAGGCCAAAGCAAGCCCGATCATCATTTTTTTCATGTACATAACCTGTTGAAAGAATCCGAATTTTCTGAATTTCACTGCAAAATTAAGGCTTTAAATCCAAAATATAAAGGAATAAATAGATTTTCTCAATTGATTTTGCGAATTTTATATGGATTTTGTACTGCGGGGGCATTTAAGTTTTATAATCTATATAGAAATCCTTTGTTGGTAGGGTATACAGAGGATATAAAAAAAATCTGGATGTGAATATTGTTGGTGATTTACATGGATTTCGACAAACTTCTATATTGATTTCGGCTCAAATTCAAAAGGCCAGATTAAAAATAGGATCATTTATAGTTCCTTTTCTTGGTATTGATGATTGTTTTTTTAGATTTAAAATAATAGATTTACATGAATTAACACAAAACCATGATCTATTATTTTTTTCTTCTTTTTATTATTGCTGTTTTTGGAGGAATCGCTTATCTGATAATGCGCTTTTTCAGCAAATGGACTAAGAACAGCAAGTATGAATTGATTTTTAATACATTAATATTTATCGGATCATTTTTTCTGGTATCATTTCTCAGTCTTTGTATTTTCTTTTCTACCGTTGATTTTTCCAGGTAATCCTGTATTTTTTCTGATCATTACATAAGCAATACAAAGGTTGATCAAAAGGGCAGCCCATACATTCAGTCCGTAAAAAAGCTGGTAATCATGCTGGATTTCATTATACAAAAGATTCTTAATGATTCTGAAAGTAATTGCTGTTGTGGTTACCGCATAGCTTAATATCATATAATTGCTATGCCTGATAATATTTTCTTTTTTAATAGAAAGTACAGCAGCAACAGTGAAATAGGCCCAAAGAATATCCTGAATCAGAAATCCTGTAATTCCGATAAGACCTCCATTTGAAAACAATCCCAGTACAAAGCATGCCGGAACATTGATGATCAAAATATTGTAAACATATATTTTCCCAATAATCTTATGGAGGCTTCTGTTTTCCGCTAAAAACCGATTAGAAAATTGCGTAAGGCCAGCCAGAAGACAAAGCGTTATAGAAAAAATATGGATGTAGAAAAAAGTCATCCAGTACGGATTGCCAACTACCTGCTGCTTAAAGGCCAGAAATCCGATGTTTTTATCAAATGATGTATATTGGGAAATCGTTTTCAGCATTAGAATACTGAAGATCAAAACTGAAAATACAGCTATTACTTTAATGATTTTTATTCCCAATACCTTCATCATTCATGGATTATTGTAGAAAATCTCGTAGATTGGAATTTAATCTTCCAAAACTTCTCTGATCTGTTAAATATACATTTTACTCATCATTTATCATCAATCAACTATCAATGATGTTCCCATTCTACATGATCCCTTTCATCCGTAAGTGCTGCAAAAGCATAATCGTTTTGGCATCTTTAATTTCTCCGGTATCAATCATAGTAAGACTTTCCTCAAAAGGTAATTCCAGAACTTCTATATTTTCACCTTCCTCTTCCAGTCCGCCGCCGTCCGTTATTTTCATTTCATTTGAATATTCTGCAATAAAAAAATGAAGGATTTCCGTAACAGATCCGGGAGACATATACGCTTCAAATACCTTTTCAACTTTGGAAATTTTATACCCGGTTTCCTCTTCTGTTTCCCGTTTTATGCAGTCTTCCGGGTTGTCATTATCCAAAAGCCCTGCACAGGCTTCAATAAGCATTCCTGTTTCATTGCCATTGATATAAGTCGGCAGCCGGAATTGTCTGGTTAGAATAACGGTGTCTGAAAGTTTGTTGTAAAGAAGAATAACCGCTCCGTTTCCACGGTCGTAAGCTTCTCTGCTCTGAGTTTCTGTAGTTCCATTCTTTTTTAAAGCAGAATAGGTGACTTTGTTTAAAGTATACCAGTTGTCTGAAAGGACTTCGGTACGAAGGATGGTTATATCAGGATTTTGCATAAGGAATATCTTCTATGTTATAATAAATGGTCAGACCTCTTTCTTTGGCTATTCTTACATCCTCATCAGCTCCTTTTGAAGCTCCTTCTATACGAAGCACTGCATCACATTTTTCAAGAAGGGCATGAGCTACCGGATACTGTATTTCCTGCCAGGCTTCATCACCTATTTGAGTAGAACCGGCAAGATGGATCAATGGCAGCGCAACCCATTCTCCAATAATAGGAATGTGTCCCTTTCTGAAAATAGGAAGAGCAACAGCTTCAAGATTGTGAAGATTCTGCTGGATAAGCTGCGGATCATCGTTCGTTCCGCTGCGGTAAGGACCTGCAATAAGTATAAACATAATTTTTTTTGGTAAAGTAACAGAACTTTCAGAATAAAAAAAATAATATAGCTTAAGAGAAACTGTTTTTTTGTTTGGATTTTATAAGGCTTAAAAATTCGGGAGTGATCCCTAAATAAGAAGCAATTTGCTTTTGTTTGATACGCTTTACCGCTTCAGGATATTTCTGAAGAAAATTATAATAGCGTTCTTCTGCCGGTAAAGAAAGATTTTCAATCGTCCGGAGCTGTTCTCTGATGTAGGCGTTTTGCATCATGATTCGGAAAAAGCGTTCAAATTTCGGTATCTGGTGATAAAGTTCATCCAGATGATCTTTTTGAAGCTGCAAAATACAGCTTTCTTCTAATGCTTCAATATTCAGCATCGCAGGTTTCTGATTGATAAAACAGTACATATCCGTGATCCACCAGTCTGGAACAGCAAACATGATTGTAGATTCTTTTCCTGTGGTATCTATATGAAAAGCTCTCAAAATCCCTGTCTGAACAAAATTGATCTCTTTACAGACTTGCGGCTGTTGCAAAATCAATTCTTTCTTAGCAACCTTTTTTTCTTTTAACAGAGACAGAAAATAAGACTGCTCCTGATTGGTGAGCGAAATATGCCTGGAAATGTTTTTTAGAATTAAAATTTCTTCCCCCATTCTGTTATTGCTTCTTTAATAGATTTTCTAAAGCCTCATTCAGGTCCGGAAACTTAAAATGAAATCCGGCATTCTGGATTTTCTGTGAAGAAGCTCTGGAACCTTCCAGTATAGCCGTAGCCAGTTCTCCGAATATTAGTTTTAATACAAATCCTGGAACATTGGGCATGAATAAAGGTTTTTTAAGTATTTTGGCAATCTTTTTTGTAAAATCTTTATTAGTGGCATGTTGGGGAGAAACAGCATTATAAGCTCCATTCATTGCTGAGTTTTTTAAAGCTAGCTCATAAATAGAACAAATATCTTCAACATGAATCCATGGCATATATTGCTGTCCGCTTCCTAAAGGCGATCCTATATAATATTGAATAGGAGGTGTCATTTTCTTTAAGGCCCCGTCTTTTTTGGAAAGTACAACAGCCGTTCGTATTTTAACCACTCTTTCTGCCAGATCCTGTTCTTTGAAATCATCTGCAGCCCTTTCCCATAAAACCACAACTTCACTTAAAAAATCATTGCCGGGAGGATCACTTTCAGTGTAAATCTTTTCCGAAGTTTCAGTACCATAAAAATTAATTCCTGAAGCTGAAATAAAAGACTTAAGCTTGAGTTTATTTTTTCTTAAAGCAGTTCGAAGTAATTCCGCTGAATCAACACGGCTCGAGATCAATTCTCTTTTTCTTTCAGGTGTCCAGCGCTTTTCTGAAATGTTGGCACCGGCAAGATGAATAATGTGAGAAACATTTTCCAAAGTTGTCTCATCTATATTTCCTTTTCTGATATCCCATTCATATTCATGATCATGTTCTTTTTTTCGGGTCAGAAATCTGATTTCATATTCTTTGCCTATCTTTTTGGCCAGTTCTTTGGCGATCATACCACTGGCTCCGGTGATCAGAACAACTTCTTTCATACTATTTTATTTAAGGTGTGTGGGTTATGCCTGATTCTTTACAATCAGTACAAAATCATCTTCCAGAAGTTTATAGCCGTAATCATAAATAAACTTGTATTCAGACCCGTTTTTATAGACTTTCAGGTTGGTGAAATAATCAAAATCAAAACCTAAGCCATCCAGTCTGGACCTGGCTACTTTTGTTTTACCATCAGTATTAATTTCCATCAGGATTCGGTAGTTTTTGCGGAGTTTGTTGTTCACATTCCGCATCAGGTTGTTAGAATCCTTATTTTGCTTATTGTTATAGGCGTTTCGGCAGGCGTCGTTGCAAAACTTTTTATCAGACCTTCCGATGATTTTCTCGCCACATTCCAAACAATTCATCTTTTTATTTTTTTATTTTGTGGGGATGTGCATGTCTTTTTCTTAACAGTCTCATGAACCTGCTGTGGGTAGGATAACTTCTGTTAGGAGTAATATTATTAAAAAACAAAGCCACAAGCAGCAAAATGATACATCCCGAAAGGACAGGGGAAATTACATACCAATATCCCAGTTCCGGAATCTTCCCGGTAGAACTTACAGCAATAAGGGCTGTAGCACCACCTGGTGGATGCAGGGTTTTGGTATATTGCATCAATACAATAGAAAAGGCCACCGCCAAAGGAGCCGAAAGCCAGATAATATCCGGAACAAACTGATAGACGGTAACCCCTACCAATGCAGACAATACATGTCCGCCTACAAGATTTCTCGGTTGTGCCAACGGGCTCTGTATTGCTCCATAAATCAGAACACTTGAAGCCCCAAAAGAACCAATAAGAAATATATTTTCAGTTTCCGTTAACGAATGAGACTGGATAAATGCAATGATTCCAATTCCGAAAAATGCACCCAAAAATGACCAGAAGTGTTCTTTGTAATCAACAAGCGTTTCTTTATAGATTACATACTTGGAAACTCTGAATGTTCTTTTTATAGTCTTCTTCATTTAGTCTTCTTTATTTTTTATAATTTGAATTAAATTTTCTACAAATGGGCGGGTATATGTTCCGTTTTCATCATAATCAGGATCTAAAATAGTAATCTCTATCCCAAAACATAATGGACTTTCAAATAAAGGCTTCAGCATTTCTCTGAGATCATCATAGCTGATTCCGTCTTCCATTCTGCTGTCTACGGCCGGTATTATTTCATCTTTCAGAATATCCACATCAAAATGAATGAAAAAGCCATCCAAATCTTTATCATTCACCATTTTCAGAAAGTCTTCAGCAGTTTTCCTGAAACCATTCTCTCTGAGACGGTAAAGATCATAGTAATGAATATTGGAATTGACGATTTGATTAACATATTCATCATCATCTGTTTCTGCATTTCCGCAGCAGAAAATATTTTCCTCAGATAAATAAGGTTTTAAACCATCAATATTGGTCAGTTTCTCGTGTCCGGTTCCGGTAATGATGGCGAGATCCATACCTGCTGCACCTCCGGTTTCTGAAAGTTCAGGCGGGATAAAATCGGTATGGCCGTCAAGATAAAAGAGCCCGAAGTTTCCCAGTTTTTTCAAAGCGACAGCATTTCCAATCAGGATGCTGCAGTCACCGCCCAGGATAATATTGAATGTATTCTCTTCGTAATTCTTAAGAATATAATCAGACTGTTTTTTGGCATATTCAATAATGGGATCTGCATTTCTGACATTTGACTCCTCATCAAAGTCCATGGAATATTCCGGAGCATCAAGCCTGAAAACGTTTTGAGGAGCAATTCTGCTATGAAAATCAAATTTCCTGAGCCAGTCCGGAAGTTTTCGAACCCCCGGTTCTATCTCATGTTCCTTTTTTGTAAGTCCCAAATTGAGAGGAAACTCAAAAATATTGATATTCCTTTTCATAGATGAATTTTAACAAAGATACAGAAATATCCGTTTGTAAATGGATAGGATTTGAATGAGAAAAAGAAAGTCAGAATAGAATTTTTCTATTCTGACTTCAATATGTTTAGTTTATGCTTTCTATTTTTTCAGTCTTTCGATTTCCTCTTTTAGAAGTCCAATATATTCCTGCATTGTTTTAATGATCTCTATGCTTAATTCATTGTTGATATTTGTAACGTTGCTCATGCATTTTCCAATGTTTTTTTAAGAGAGAAAAATATTTTGGGATATAGTTTTCTATCATATAATTTTTTCTTTAAAAGTAATGTTTACTGTCTTTTGCTCATGATAAATACTGCTTTTTACAGAATTCTATTTATTTTATTATCCATTTGCAAACGACTACAAACGGATTTAAATAGTTTATAACCGATTGAGGGTTGATAAGATCGCAATCTTTGCAACAGAGATTTGAGAAAAACAGTGAACGTCTCTTATCTGAATTATTAATCTTTAAAATTTAAAAGTTATGTCACTAAGAAACAAAGTAACATTAATTGGTTACACAGGAAAAGAAGTTGAAATGGTAAACTTCGACAACGGAAATATAAAAGCAAGCGTATCCTTGGCAACAAGTGATCATTACACGAATGCGAAAGGAGAAAAAGTAGAAGAAACACAATGGCACAATCTTATTGCTTTTGGGAAAACGGCCGAAATTTTTGAAAAATATGTTTCCAAGGGAAAAGAAATTGCCATAGAAGGAAAGCTTACCTACAGATCCTATGATGATAAAGACGGGGTGAAGCGCTATATCACAGAAATTCGTGTAGACGAGATTCTATTATTAGGAGGAAAATAATTCTAAAAACACAAATGATGAAAGTAAAAGTTTTTAAAATAAGACTTCCGGAAGAATTTCTCTATATAGATCAGAAAATGCTGGATGATTTCCTGGAAGCCAATGAGATTATGAAAGTAGAAACAGCTTTTGTAAGTGATGAGCGGTATTGGTCTGTAATATTGTATTTTGAAGATTTAAAACTGACAAAAAATACAGTTAAAGAACCAAAAGCAGTTAAATATTCTGCAGAGAATGATTTCCTGAATACAGATGAAGAAAAGATACTGGATGCACTGAAGCTTTGGCGGTCTGAAAAAGCCCGGGAACAGAATCTTCCCACATATTTCATCGCCAGCAATAAAGAGCTGATATCTGTAGCCAAGTATAAGCCTGCCAGGAAAGAAGAATTGCTGGAGATCAAAGGATTTGGAAAGCATAAAATTGAAAATTATGGTGAAGAGATCCTTGAGATTCTTGAAAGCGTCTGATTTTTCAGAATAATTGATAACACAACAGCAAAAAGCTGGGGAAGATTGTTTCTTCAGCTTTTTATGCTGTGTAAAGTCCATGCAATTCCGTACTTTTGCATTTATCAAAATGACATACAAAAAATGAAGCCAAATTTAGCAAAAGGGACGAGAGATTTTACGGCACAGGAAGTTTCCAGAAGAAAATATATCATCAATATTTTACAGAATAATTTTGAATTATTCGGGTTTCAGCCATTGGAAACTCCAAGTTTTGAAAATCTTTCTACCTTGACAGGGAAATACGGAGAAGAAGGAGACCGTTTGATTTTTAAGATTTTAAATTCAGGAGATTATACTTCTGAAGTCAATCAGGAAGACTGGGATAATAAAAACCATCAGAAACTTATTTCTCAGATTTCAGAAAAAGCTCTTCGTTATGACCTTACTGTACCTTTTGCAAGATTTGTGGCAATGAATCATGGGAAGCTGACATTTCCATTCAAACGTTCTCAGATCCAACCGGTTTGGAGAGCTGACAGGCCTCAGAAAGGAAGATACCGTGAGTTTTATCAGTGTGATGCAGATGTGGTAGGAAGTGAAAGCTTATTGCAGGAAGTAGAGCTGGTTCAGCTCTATTTAAAATCATTTGCAGACCTGAAAGTTCCTGTTACAATTCATATGAACAACAGAAAAATCCTTTCCGGATTGGCAGAATATGCAGGAATCACAGATAAACTGATTGAATTCACTGTAGCATTAGATAAGCTGGATAAAATTGGTAAAGAAGGCGTTGTAAAAGAATTACTGGAAAGAGAAATTTCTCAGGAATCTATTGACAAGCTGGATTTCCTGTTCAGCCAGTCTGACGATGCGCTGGAAAACCTTCTTCAGCTAAAAGAAAAATTTGCAGGAAATGAAATCGGTCTGAAAGGAGTAGAAGAACTTGAATATGTTCTTACACAGTCTCTGAGCCTTGGTGTTGATATGCAAAATCTTGTATTCAATATTACCCTGGCAAGAGGACTGGATTATTATACCGGTGCTATCTTTGAAGTGAAAGCAGATGAGGTTGCTATGGGATCCATCGGTGGTGGAGGTAGATATGATAACCTTACAGAAGTATTTGGAGTTAAAAATATTCCGGGGATAGGAATTTCATTCGGATTAGACAGGATTTATCTGGTAATGGAAGAATTGAACCTTTTCCCTGAAGAAGCATCATCCAAGATCGAATATTTGTTTGCTAATTCTGGAGGAGAAGAAACTATAGAAGCCCTAAAGCTGATTATGCAGCTAAGAGAAAAAGGAATTTCGGCAGAATTATATCCTGAAAATGCAAAAATCAATAAGCAGTTTACTTACGCAGAAAAGAAAGGGATAAAAAATATGGTTTTCCTTGGTGAAGAAGAAATTAAAAATAATACTGTTACTTATAAAGATCTTGAAGCTGGTGAAAAGAAAACCGTTTCTCTTGAAGAGTTCTTAGGATTATAATATTGCAAAAATTGCCCAATAGATTAATCATCTGACTTTGGGATATATAAAAAGAAAAAACAGCCACAAAAAAGTTTTGTGGCTGTTTTTTTTGATTGATATTAAGATTTAAATATTTTTGATCTTTAAAATTGACTCAGAATTTGTAATTTGGATCGATGTATATAAACAGAGTGAAAATAATGCTCTGAATTCATTAAAAACTTTTAAACATAAAAACCAGATGAACACTATTTGCGCATTGTGCGGAACACTGCTAACGGCAACAGATATGTCTGTAGGTAAAAATAAACTTGCTGACGGTGGTTATTTGTGTGCCGGATGCTTTACTAAAGCCGTTACTATCAACAGAGACCTTATCCATAATCTTGATCAGTTTTATTTTGCAGAAATTACAGGAATGATTCTGAAAAGTAAAATTGATGCAAACCAAAATACCAGAGACCCTCAATATACAGGGAACAGCCATTACGAATATGATGCACCAACAAGGTTGGATGAAATAAAAGATCAGATTGTTGCTCTCAATGCAAGACTGAGTGTTCTTGCCAATGAAGAAGTGAATGAATTGGCAAATATTCTGGACAGAGATGAAAAATTGCTGGCTATTGCAGAAGGAATTGATCTTCAAAACAACAGGGAGGGAATTATATTTTCAACACAGAAAAGGGTTGCTTTTATTGATAAAAAATTTCTGGGTGGAGTTGTCAAGAATGAATTTCTCCTTCAGGATATTTCTTCCATTGATCATATTGAAAATCTTTTGTATTCAATTCTGAAAATCAATACCTATAGAGATGATGCACAGTTTAAACTGCACAATAAAAATGATGGAAGGGCATTTTCCAATGTTAAAAACCGAAGTACGAACTATTCTGAAAACGAATTGAGAAGGGATTCAGTTCCACTGCAGGCATTTTCCCAAACAATTCCGGATCTGGTTCAGGAAAATGTTTATTCTACTGATAAAGGAAATTCCGGAGCGATTTTTGAGCAGCTGGAAAAATTGGGTAAACTCAAAGAGATTGGAGTGCTGACAGAGGGTGAATTTGCCGAACAAAAGAAAAAGTTACTTGATAAATTATAAAAAAGAAAAAATGAGTAATAATTGTGCATTGTGTAAAACAGAATTAACCTCTATGGATACGCTTTTGGGAGCTAATAAGCTTTCAGATGGCAACGTTTTATGCAATAAATGTTTGAATGAAACGAGCAATATCAATGAAGAATTGCTGTACAATCTTAATAAATTCAGTATTGATGATATTAATGACATGTTGAAAACAGAGAATAAAGAAACGGTTTTGCCAGTGGCAGCGGTAGTTCAAAATCTCCCTGTGATGGTAGAGCCTGATTCAAGCCAAATTTCAAAAGAAGTTTATAAACGGAGACAACGCAAAATAAAATTTGAACTGGAAAAACTGAACGCCAATCTTTCCATGTTCACCAAAGGAGAGATCAAAGAACTTCCTTATCTGATTTCCGAGGAGGAACAAATAATCGCCATTACAGATGCTCAGTTTGTCAATACATTGGATGCAGGTGTATTGGTGGCAACCCCAAAAAGAATGATTTCTGTATCAAAAGGAATGTTTGGTGCAGCAAAGATTAATGATTACCGTAATGAAACCATAAAGTCGGTAAGCTTTGTAACAGATCCGAGATCTCCGATAATTAAACTGCATTTGGACGAAAGAGTAGTTGAGTTTGAATGCTATATGGATAAAGAAGATGCTGAGACGTTCTATGATACCATAAAAGCCATGTATAATAATCCTAAGGAACAACCTCTGAAACAAATTGATACCACGGGCAAAAGTGTTTCACAGCCATCAGAAGAAATTTTTAATCAGCTTGAGAAATTAGGAAAACTGAGAGAAAACGGAATCTTAACCGATGCAGAATTTGCAGAGCAAAAAAAGAAGCTGCTGGAGCAATTATAATAAAACTTTTATACGGAATTATGAAGAACAAAGTATCGGCAGAAATCGTAGAAAATTGGCTTAAAGGATGGTGTTTATCAAGAGAAGTCTCTTTTCCTGTTCAGTATAAATCCGGATTCCACGTGATGGTGGGAGATGAAACACAAAAAGAGCGTTTTGTATTTCCTCAACTTAATGATGATTTTTACCAACTTGCAGATTCAATTGATGAGCCCTGGATTTATCTCAAAGTATCTACATCTCCTGAAGAATTTATAGGGAAGATTCCTGAAAGATGGAAACTGCAGTCACAAGGATATATGATGACCTGTTCTCACCCGATGAATTTCCCGGAAATCAGTCTTGCAGAAGGGTATTACTTAGAATTTTCTGAGTATAACACAACTTTTGTTGTCAGGATTGTAGCAGAGAATGGGGAACAGGCTTCTATAGGCCGTGTCTCTCTTATCAATGGTGTGGCTGTATATGACAGGATTATTACCGAAAAAAATCATCAAAGGAAAGGGCTTGCTTCTTTTTTATTGAAAGAACTTGAGAAGATCGCTTTATCAAAAGGATTTACAAATAATCTTTTAGTGGCAACAGAAGAAGGAAAGCTGTTGTACGAAACATTAGGCTGGAAGATGTATTGCTTGCACAGTTCTATTGTAATTCCATCTGAAACATAATATTTTAGCCAAATTAAATTATTCTTTTCCCAAGAAATAGTAATTTAGGCTCATAAACTGTTACTATGAGTGAAAAATCAAGACTTGACGAAATAAGAGAGGAACTTAAAAGACTGGATATCAGTCCTACTATATTTGCCCGAAAGGAAATTCATGAACTGCCGGATATTCTTTCAGCACACGAAAAAATTGTCTATCTCGTTGAAGGCAGAAATAAAATAAACAATCATCATATCATTTTAGTAGCTACAGACAGAAGATTGATCTTTGTTGATAAAGAATTCATGTACGGGTTGAAAGTAGAAGACTTTTCTTACAGCAAAATAAGCTCAATACAATATGAAACAGCATTTTTACTGGCTTCTATAGATATTCAGGTTACGGATGATGTTGTAGAGATTGATGGAGTAGGAAAGTACCATGCTGAACTGTTTTGTGAAAAGGTAAGAGACTTCATGTCCCTGCCTGAAGTATCTGTTCAGAATACACCCGAAACTAGTGTTCTAGACCAACTCGAACAGTTAGGAAGATTAAAAGAAACCGGAGTGCTTAGCGAGGAAGAATTTTTGGATCAAAAGAAGAAACTAATGGAGAAACTGTCATAAAATGTGGGAATTTTTTAATAGAAAATGGTATAATTCGGTTATAGTCTGCACATTTATAGCTTTTCTCTGTTTTTTGGGTCTTTCTATATCTAACAGATACATACTCTATACTTGCTGTTTTCTTCCTTTTATTTTTCTACTGATTCCTTTTATTCTAGGTATTATCAGGATTGTCAAAAAAGATTATTTGAAAGGAATTTTGCAAACCCTTTCAACAGTAATACTGGCGGTACTAACCTATGGATACTTCTCTTTTGCCTTGATGTTTTATCCTTATGATTTCTTTGCGGAGGAATTAAAAATTCCAGATAATATTAAATTTGAAAAGCCACTAAAGCTTAATGATGAAAAAGACAGAGTAAATATTCATCAACAGGATTTTATTCTTTACGACTATCTCCAGCCGGGCATGTATAAATATGATCTGTTTTTACATAAGATTGAAAAAGGAAAAGTATACCTGAAAATATTTGAAATTACCAAAAATAATATACTTTCCGAGAAAAGTATAAAAGAGAAAAGCAAGATTGAAGTAGAAAATAATACTGATGAATTAAAAAGATTTGAATTAAAAGATAACTTTACAATTTACGAAGGCGATTGGGGACAGTTTTATGGAAGTAGAATTGAAGTGTGGTTTAAACCGGATGCTATAAATAAACCCGAAAGAAAATTAATCACAAAAAACTATATTGTTCAAGGCTGGATGAGATAAATGATTTAAAGAATTAAAAAATGGAAAATTACTTAGAAATAAATAAAAAATCTTGGAATGCTAAAGTAGAACCGCATCTGAAGTCGGACTTCTACTTTGTAGATGAATTTCTGAATGGAAGAAGTTCTTTGAATTCAATAGAATTGGAGCTTCTTGGAGATATAAAAGGAAAAAATATTCTGCATTTGCAATGTCATTTCGGGCAGGATTCTATTTCACTGTCAAGAATGGGGGCAAAAGTTACCGGGATTGATCTTTCTGATAAAGCTATTGATACGGCCAGAGATCTTGCTCAGAAATGCGGAACGGATACAGAATTTATCTGCTCAGATGTTTACGATCTACCTAATATTCTGGATCAGAAATTTGATATCGTTTATACAAGTTATGGCACAATAGGCTGGCTTCCTGATCTTGAAAAATGGGCCGGAATTATCAATCATTTTCTAAAACCTGGTGGACAGTTTATTATGGCAGAATTTCACCCTGTTGTCTGGATGTTTGATGATGACTTTACAAAAGTGACTTACAACTATTTTAATGAAAAGCCGATCGTAGAAACTTATGAAGGAACTTATGCAGATCAGTCTGCACCCATCGTACAGGAATATGTAATGTGGAATCACTCATTATCAGAAGTTATTGGTAATCTGATTAAAAAAGATTTAAACCTGCATACTTTCCGTGAGTTCGACTGGTCGCCATATCCTTGCTTCAGACATGTAGATGAATTTGAAAAAGGAAAATGGAGAATTCCGCAGTTTGGAAATAAAATACCGCTGGTCTTTGCTTTAACAGCCCAGAAAAAATAAATATTAATTGAAATTTTTCCAAAATAAAAAGTCATCGTAATATTGATTACGATGACTTTTCCTATATATGAATGTTAAAAAAACTGCTTTTATTTAGCTTACAGAATCTTCAGCCTTTGTTTTTACTTCGTCCACTTTATTCTGAACCTGAGAAGCAACATCATTGGCTTTGTTTTTAAGGTCATTTCCCCATTTGTTAAGATTATCTTTTGCTGTATTGATTTTATCTTTTACTGCTTGTTGATCTTCAGGGCTTGAATTCTTATATTTCCAATAAGCTAATGCACCTAAACCTAATAAAGCTAATAAACCTTTTCCTTTGTTTCCCATGATTTCTATTTTTTATGTATTAATATTAAAATTTGTTGTTATCAATAATGTAAAATACGTGCCAAAAAAATAACCGGACTTATAAAAAAATGTTAAATTTAAGAGAAGACTTCAAAATTTTCACCATCAAAACTGGCGAAAACCATAGTAGGATAGGAATCCTGATGATAGATATTTCCATCCTTATCAATGGCAATAGCACCCGCAAACCCATCTATGGCTTTAAGCTCATCAAATGTTTTGATAAATGCCTGCTGAAGACTCATTCCATCTGTAACCCTTGTTACAATTTTTGTGGCAGTAGCATTGCTTACAATATCTTCTCCAACACCAGTACAACTTACCGCACAAAAAGCATTGGCATAATTTCCTGCCACTGTGGCAGAATCTGAAATCCTTCCCGGAATCTCAAAACCTTTTCCGCCTGTAGATGTAGCAACAGCAAGCTTTCCGTCTTGATCAATCGCTACACAGCCTACCGTTCCTTTACCTCCATTGGCCAATTTGGCTTCATACTCACTTCTTCTCTGAGGAATCTCTGTAGAAAAATTCTCAAAACCATGTTCCGTAGCATAGATTTTTGCACCGTGACCTCCCAAAACCCGGTCATCTTCTCCAATAAGATCTTTGGCCACAAAAACAGGATTCTTCACATCCTGGATATTGATGACTCCGCTTAGCTTTTGAGTTTCTCCATTCATAATAGCAGCACTCATACGGATAACACCATCGCTCTGTATCTGAGAACCGATTCCTGCATTGTACAGTGGATCGTCTTCCAATAATGATACAGCATAAGCAGCAGTATCAAAAGCCGAATGGGTCTTAAGATAATCAAATGCTTTTTGGGCAATCTCTTTTAAAGAATACTGTTTTGCAGTTTTTACTTTATGGCTTTGGTCGCTTTCTGAGAAAAAACCTCCGTGGATAATGAGCTTCATAAATAAAGTTTAGTTTTTTTTATTGTTAATTTCTTTAGATACCATCAGCAGGTATTGAAGTTCTTTTAAAATGAACCCTCAATTCTTGACAAAGTTTTGAAATGCTTTCTACATTATGTTTTTCTACAATGATAAGTTGTAATTCATCAGAATAGCTGTCTGCAAGCTCAATAACTTCCAGTGGCGGATCTTCCTGATTAAGAATCGGCTGCAGCCATTTAAAATAATCACCTGCATATCGTATTCCTATGGGGAAATCTCCAATTAGGTTATTGAGACTTTCATCAATAAGTTCATGAATTTCATCTATTTTATCACCCCGGATTAGAAAATCAAAAAGTTCATTGGTCACCGAAAATTCAAATGCACCGTCTTCATTGCTTTCAATAACCCATTCTGCATCATTATCTTTTATATATTGGGCCGGGTTTACATAGCATAAAGAACAGTTTGAAATCATTTCTTCTTTATTTTCCACATCATAGCCTTCCAGAAGAAGGGTAATCAATTGTTCAATTTTTTCTTCCCTCATTTAGTTTTATTTTCAACTAAATTAAGAATTACTTTTGAGTTATTTATCCTGCGGTATCGGATTAAACTGAGAATTCTCAATAGTTAATTTCTTCGTGGTAAGATCATAGTGATCATTCATAGACATAACATGTACCGTTAAATTATCAATAGAAATAGGCTCCCCAAGATTGATATTCGTAAGATTGGTATCTTTAATAAATCTTCCGTCTACCAGAATTACAAGACCTGAACCTACAGCTGTCATCACATCATTATGGATGAAAAGCCCCGTATCTTCTCCAAGTCCTATTCCCAGTGTTCTCGGATTGTTGACTACGGCCTGGAAAAGACGACCGATTCTGCCACGCTGTACAAAGTGTGTATCAATAATAACATTATCAATCAAACCTAATCCCTGGGTGGTTTTGATTTCTCCTTTTAAAAGTGCTTCAGAACTGCTTCCCTGGTAGATCATATTCTCGGATGCCGCTGCAGCTCCCGCAGAAGTTCCGGAATAAATAAAATCCTGTTCCTGATATTTTAATAGAATCGTATCATGAAATCTTGTTCCTCCAAGAATAGAAGTCAGTCTCAACTGATCTCCTCCGGTAAACATCATGACATCAGCAGCATTGGCTCTTGCTACCATAGCATCAGAGTTGGCTTCTTCACGGTTGTGAATATCCAGAACATTTACATTTTTAGCACCCAGAAATTCAAATGCCTTTTTGTATTCAGAACCTACGATCTGAGGTATTTGAGAGGCGGTTGTTACAATTTCAATAATAGAATCTTCCTTGAGTTTTGATTCGTTGATGATCTTCCTTAAGATCCCACGTTCAAAAAAATTAAGATTCTTTTCGATATTCTGATCATAATCGGTTTCTGCAAAACTTCCTTTGTTTACAGCTCCTCCGATAACTATTAATTTTCCAACAGGCTTCGTCATGGGTACAAAATTAAAAAATAATTAACATTCTTTGGCGAAATTCGTGCCATCTTTAATTGATTTTTAATGTTTTAAGAATGTTAATTGAAATTAATTGTTTTTTAACAAATCTTTAAATTTGCTATGGTTTTGTTTTGGGTTTTACATTATCTTTGGCTATGAAAGGAGTTATTGTTAACTGTTAAAATGCCAATAGACTATGAAAATCGAAAAGATTCAGGCACTACGCGGTCCAAACATCTGGAGCATCAGAAGAAAGAAGCTGATACAGATGAGGTTAGACTTAGAAGAAATGGAGAATTATCCTACCAATAAAATCGAAGGATTCAGGGAAAGGATTGAAAAATTAATACCCTCATTGATTACCCATCGATGCTCGGAAGGAGTGGAAGGTGGTTTTTTTCATAGAGTGGAAACAGGGACCTGGATGGGGCATGTTATAGAGCATATCGCTTTGGAAATACAGACCCTGGCAGGAATGGATGTGGGGTTTGGAAGAACCCGGGAAACAAAAACTCCTGGAGTGTATAATGTGGTTTTCAATTATATTGAAGAAAATGCGGGAATCTACGCTGCTGAAGAAGCTATGAAGATTGCAGAAGCCCTGATAGAAGGGAAGGATTATGATTTAAATGCCTGTATTCATAAATTAAAAGAAATCCGAGAACGTGTCCGTCTGGGGCCTTCTACAGGAAGTATTGTAGAAGAAGCTGCTTCCAGAAGAATTCCCTGGATAAGATTGGGAACAAATTCTCTGGTACAATTGGGGTATGGCGTGAATCAGCAAAGATTTCAGGCTACCATTACAGGAAAAACAAGTTCCATTGCCGTTGATATCGCATGTAATAAAGAATTAACCAAAAGAATGCTTCATGATGCTGCTATTCCGGTGCCGATTGGTGATTTGGTTGTAGACGAAGAAGGATTAAACGCTGTGATCAGAAAAATTGGTTATCCGATTGTTTTAAAACCTTTGGATGGAAATCATGGAAAAGGTTCTTCCATTAATGTCAACGAATGGGAATCTGCTAAAATAGGTCTGGAACATGCCCAAAAATATTCCAGAAAAGTAATTGTTGAAAAATATATCACAGGTTACGATTTCCGTATATTGGTGATTAATAATAAGATGGTGGCAGCAGCAAGAAGAGTTCCTGCTCATGTTGTAGGAGACGGTGAACTGAATCTTCAGCAGCTTATTGAAAAAGAAAACAAAGACCCAAGAAGAGGTTATGGTCATGAAAATGTCCTTACTGAGATTGAAATAGATAAAGATACACTGGAACTTCTTGAAAAGCTTCAGTATACACTGGAAACCATTCCTCAAAGGGGAGAAGTGGTCTATCTGAAATCAACGGCGAATCTTTCAACCGGAGGAACATCCATTGATGTAACAGATATGGTGCATCCGGAAAATATCACAATGGCAGAAAGAATTTCCAAAATTATCGGATTGGATGTATGCGGTATTGATGTGATGGCGGAGAATTTAACTCAGCCTTTAAAAGAAAGTGGTGGAGCTATTATTGAAGTCAATGCAGCTCCTGGGTTCAGAATGCACCTGGCTCCAAGTGAAGGACTGCCAAGAAATGTTGCCGCACCGGTGGTAGATATGCTTTATCCGCAAGGGAAACCTTTTACCATTCCAATTATTGCCGTGACAGGAACTAACGGGAAAACAACAACTACAAGACTTATTTCACATATTGTAAAAAGCAATGGATACAGAGTAGGATTCACAACGTCGGACGGAATTTACATTCAAAATACGATGTTGTCAAAAGGAGATACAACAGGTCCGCTTTCTGCAGAATTTATCTTGAAAGACCCAACCGTAGAATTTGCAGTACTGGAAACTGCCAGAGGAGGAATTTTACGTTCCGGACTTGGCTTTTCACAATGTGATATCGGGGTTCTTACCAATATTGAGGAAGATCATCTGGGAATGAATGATGTTCACAGCTTAAGAGATCTTACCAAAGTAAAACGTGTCGTAATGGACAGTGTTAAGAAGAGTGGCTGGAGTGTACTGAATGCCGATAACATATATTCTATGAAGATCGTGAATGACCTTGATTCTAATGTGGCAATCTTCAGTATGGATGAAAATAACCCTCATATTGTAAAATTTGCGAAAGAAGGAAAGATCACCTGCGTGTATGAAGAAGGATTCGTCACTATTAAAAAAGGAGACTGGAAGATCAGAATAGGAAAAGCAAAAGATTTCCCGATTACGATGGAAGGAAAAGCCCGATTTATGATTGAAAACGTATTGGCGGCTAGTTTGGCAAGTTATCTTTATGGGTTTGGAATTGAAGATATCTCTAATTCTTTGAGAACCTTTATTCCAAGTGCTCAGCTTACTCCGGGAAGATTGAATGTCTTTAAATTTAAAAACTTTAAAGTACTGATCGATTTTGCTCATAATCCTTCAGGATACGAAGCCATTGAAGATTATCTTAAAAATGTAGAGTCTACAAAGAAAATTGGAATTATATCCGGTGTTGGAGACAGAAGAGATAACGATATCAGAGAATGCGGAAAGATTGCGGGAAGAATGTTTGATTATATTATCATCCGGAATGAAAAACATCTTCGAGGAAGAACGGAAGATGAAATTAACGGGTTGATTATTGATGGTATTAATGCTGCAGGCAGAGATGTCAGCTATGAGATTATCCCTAAAGAAATCGAAGCATTAAAACATGCTATGGGAATGGCTGAAGAAGGAACGTTTATCACAGCTTTAAGTGATGTTATTTCCAATGCTATTGATCTGGTACAGGAATATCAGGCCAAAGAGTTACTGGAAGACAATAAGAATATTTAGTATTAAAAAAATAAAACCTCCGAAATATCGGAGGTTTGTTTTTATAAGCTTTCCCAGGTTTTCTTTATGTTCTGCATTTTCATCAGATAGAAATACAAAGGAATGAGTTCTAATCTAAGGGTAAAGCTGATCGTTGGAACAGTAAATGGGATAATTGCCATCATAATGAGACAAACGGCAATTCCTATGATTGCATCAACTATTGCAGCCTGTACTGCCCATTTTTGTTCAAACCAAAGTCCGTAAGCAACAATACCTTTGAACAGAAACAAAAAGCTGATCAAAAGCCCCGTCATTGAATAAGGATGATTAGCATTGATCCCATATATCGATAAGGAAACATGAGTCAGCAGAGAACCTGCAATCAATAAAATAGCAGATACTGCGCCTCCGATTAAAAAGATCCATAAGAAAATTTTAATCCACACGGGTAATAAGTTTCTTCTTCGTGTTAAACCGCTGTTGTCAAATTCTGCAAAAGCAGTCGACTTTTCTTCCATGTATTATTAGTTTTAAATTTTTTATCCAAAAAATGCATTCGAACTTCCGATCCAGATGGCATCCTTTTTATTGAAATCAACATTTACCATTGCGGCTTTAGTCATTCTCCCAAGATTTTCCAATAAAATAGGGCGTTCGTCATTTTCCCGCCAAATATACAACAAACGGATCTCTGCTTTTGAAAATTCTCCGTTGATATCTTCAAAAATGGGCTCATAATGCACTTTTCTCTGTAAAATATAATTTTCCTTATCCTGAATAGCGTCTGTAATTTCCTTCGTAGGATTTAAATTAACACCACTTCCTGCGAATGAAAATAAAGGCTTCAATACAAAGTCTTCAAGATTTTCATTTTCCGGAAATTCATGTAGAAAATAACTCTTTGGAACAAACTGATGTTTTAATAAAGGCAAAAGAAATTTTGAAATTTTAAAGAACCAATTGGGGTGAGTGATCCATTTAACATCTACTTCTTCACGGAAATCAAATTCTGTATTAAGATCCGGAATATTATCCAACTCGTCGAATATAATACGGTTGTAAATTCTTTTGATTTCTACCAGATTTCCATTGTTTTCATAATACAGTTTTTTGTCTTCTTTCTTTACTTTGGTCAGACACACTGTTTTTATTCCTAATAATTGCTCTGTTAAAGCAAAATCAATGGCTGTTTTTTGTTTTTCAGGGAAGATTTCAAGCAGGATTACATTTTCAGGATTTTCCTCACCTACAATAAGCTCCTTCAAATAGTTTTTAAAGGTTTCATGAGGCATAGGATTTCTGATTTCCGAAAGAAAAGGGTAAACTTCACAATAAGTTTCTTCATACACTTTCTGAAAAGCATACAAAGAAGGAAACGCCTGAAGTTCTATCAGCTGAGGTTCTATCGCTCCGTTTTCGCTTTTGCAGACTCCAAAATCTATTGTGAAAAAATGAGGCTGATTCGTATCATTGGGAACTCTGCAGTTATCAGGAACGGCTTTCCGAAGTGTTTCAGCAGACATTGCCTTAATCTGGCTGATAATACTTTCGCTGGCATCAATAAGCTTACTCTCAAATTCTTTAGTCAAAAAAATAGGGCTTTCTGAAACCCTGAAAGTAGGTGCTGTACCTCCTTTTTCTGCCAGTATATTTTTTAATTGATTGTACTTTTCATCCGAAAACTCCTGATTGTACTGTTTTCTGTATTTTGGAATCATATTTTTTTTCTTTTGTGATGTTAAAAAATCGAACATTTCTGCCCGATTGTTATATATAGTAAAGGAGCTGGAAGCTGGGAGAGGGAAGTTCTTAACTATGAAAATATTTAGACTATCAGTTCGTGAATAAAAGCATTTTCAGTAGTCTTAACTGAAAATAACTTCCAGCATCCTTCTTCCAGCTTCCAGCCTTTTAAGCCAAAGTCTCAGCTTCTTTCAAAATGTTTTTTTTTGCAAACTGAAGGAATCTCGGAAGGATCTGATGTCTGGTCAGAATGATTTTATCCTCATCATCTATTCTGTCGATCGTTTCAAGATATTTCTCCATACCGAAATTTTCGATCATAGCTTCTCTGTTTTTTTCATCTTTCAGATTTTCGATCAAAGATTCAGGATTAGCTTCAGGATGAAACTGTGTTCCGAATATTTCTTCTGAAAAACGAACTGCCATTACCGCTCTTTCCAGATTGATATGAGGACGGAACTTCTCAATCGCCATGATAGTCATCCCAAGTTCTTCAAAACGGTCATGATCCGGCTCTATAAACTGGTACGCTCTTGAATCTACGGCATAAAAAGGATCCTGAAGATTTTTGAATAAAAACTCTTCTTTGCCTTCATCTGTTTTATGAACAGGCATTACGCCAAAGGAATAAGACTTTCTTTTACAGATATTACCAAGGTTCCAATGAATACTTGCCAGCTGGAATGAATGGCAGATAAGGAAAAGGTATTTTTTATCTTCACTGTATTTATTATGCTCAAAAACAGAATCTAAAAAATGGGCAAATCTGTCTTCCCAGGCAAAACCTTCACGATGTGGATTTCCAGGACCGCCTGAAGAAATGAAAATATCAAAATCTCCGATCTCGGGCATTTCATCTTTAAATCTCACATCAAATGTCTTGATGACAACATTTTCTTCAGAGTTCTGCTGAAATGCTTCAGAAATTTCTTTAATGTTTCTAAAACCTTGATTCACATGATTGTTGTTCATGTCCAGCAGAGCAATTCGAATATCTTTCATTACATCATATTTTTTGTAAAGTTACCAAAAATATTATGAAGCAGTTTCACCATGTGTTATGCCATACTCTGTTTCAGAGATCATATAATCAACAACTTTCGTGAGATCCCCTGTTTCCTTAAAGATCTGAAGCTGCCTGTCTGCACCGGTTCCGTTTTCCAGAATTTTCCAGGCATATTCCACTTCATGGCGGCATCCCAAATCGTCTACCACATCATCAATAAACTCTAAAAGTTCTTTCAATAAATGAGGATAAGGAACAGATTCTTCTTTTCCGAAATCGATCAGATGGGCTTCAATACCGCTTTTGGAAGCACGCCATTTATTTTCGTTCAACAGCAGTCTTCTATAACTTCTGAAGCTCAGATTTTGCTGGTGAAGTTTATAGATTTTAGCAACAAGGCATTGCATAATGGCAGCAAGACATACCGTTTCATCAATTCTCAGTGGCATATCACAAATTCTGAATTCAATCGTAGGGTAGAACGGATGAACACGTAAGTCCCACCATATTTTCTTGGCATTGTCGATGGTTCCTGTTTTCACAAGAAGATCTACATAACTGTCGAATTCTGCCAGAGAGTTAAAATAACTCGGGATACCGGTTCTCGGGAATTTCACAAAGATTTCCTGTCTGTAAGATTTAAATCCTGTGTATCTTCCAATCCAGAATGGCGAATTGGTAGAAAGAGCATACACGTGAGGAAGAAAGTAACGCATTACATTCTGAATTCTTACCCCTTCTTCACGATTAGGAATTCCAATGTGGACGTGCAGTCCGAAAATAAGGTTTTCACGGGCTACATCTCCCATGTCGTCCACGATTTTGATGTATCTTTCTCCCTGTGTGATATTGTTATCTGACCAATGAGAGAATGGGTGAGTACCTCCTCCGGAAACGCGAAGCCCCTGTTCATGAGCGATGTTGATAAGATGACGTCTTAAATTCGTCAATTCTGCTCTGGCTTCCTGAATATTCTGGCAGATCCCTGTTTCCATTTCAATCATAGATTCGTGCATTTCGTGTTTTAAATTTTCACTTAAAACCGCTTTGCCGCCTTCGATGATTTTTGAAACGTGAGAAACCAGATCTCTGCTTTCTACATCAATGATCTGATATTCTTCTTCAATTCCAATAGTAAACTGATGATGCATTTTTTTTGTGTTTTTTATTTCTTTTCAATGTTATTTTATGGAATCTTTCACAAAGGTTCCCCAAGTAATATTAGGTTTCCCAGGAACATATTCTTTAGCTTTTTCTATAGCCAGTTTTGCAGCATGTTCTATAATCCATGCAAAATTTTCTTCTCCTACAGAATTTCGGTCTGCATCCGGAGCCGGGTTGCAAAAATCAATTGCATAAGGAATACCGTCTCTCACTGCAAATTCTACCGTATTGAAATCATATCCTAATGCTTCATTCATGGTAATGGTATAATCATGAATAGTTTTCAGTAGTTTTTCAAGTTCTTCACCTTGTGTCTGATGAGTAGTGGCATATCTCAGATGAGGGGCATTTCTCGGTTCGTAAGGCATGATGTGAACATACTTTCTGCCCAAACAGTACACTCTGTAATAATCATCAAAGATTATTTCTTCCTGTACCATCATCACCAGCTGTTCGGTTTCGCCTAATTTGTTCCAAAGGTCATCCGGGTTTTCTACTCTGTATACGTTTTTCCAGCCACCACCGTCGTGAGGTTTCATGTATGCCGGAAATCCTACATAATTAAAGATATATTCCCAGTCGTGTGGAAATTTCAGGTTTCTGAATGAAGTTTCAGAAGTGTTGTCTGGCCTTTCGTGTGACGGAAGCAGAACAGTCTTAGGAAGTGGGATTCCCAGTTTAGACATCAGGGCATTGTTGAAAAACTTCTCATCAGAACTCCACCAAAACGGATTGTTGATTACATAAGTGCCATTGAGTGCGGCATTTTTCAGGTAAGCTCTGTAAAAGGGAACGTCCTGTGAAATTCTGTCGATGATTACCGCATACCCATAATCTGCACCCTGTTCTAATTTATCGATGGTAACGGGTTCAGCTATGATATCTCCACCTCCCAGTTCATTCACTTTATCTATAAATGCCCAGGGAAACGTGTCTTCCATACCGAAAAGAATTCCTACTTTTTTTGTCATAATTTTTGTTTTTTAAGATGGGTGTATATTTTTTTCTATTTGTCTTTTTTATTGTGTTTAAGAGAAAAATGTTCCTATAAAGGTTGGGAAGACCATTCTCCACAGTGGCCAGTCGTGCCCTATCCATTTTCTTTCGTCATACCAGAAATCGATTCCTTTCAGCCTTAAAATTTCGGACATTTCAACATTTTTTTCTTTGCAGATATCCTGATCAGAAGTACTGAGTACAATATGCATGTGTTTGTATTTCCAGGCTTCATCGTTTCTTACAAATTCCCTGGGGCAGTTGAAATATACGATTTCATCAGAATAGCCATCCATGAAATTTCTTATGCTGAACGCTCCGGAAAGGCAAAACAGATGAGAAACCACATCAGGAAATCTGAAAGCAAAATTGGCAGCGTGATAGCCTCCAAAACTTGCTCCGGCTACTGCTACGCGATGGGTTTTATGAAGTTTCTGAATATAGGGAACAAATTCCTTGATCAGAAACTGTACATACCGTTCATAATTTCTTATTCTTTGCTGAGGAGATATTTTGTCATCATAAAAACTCCAGCTGTCGATGGTCTGAACATTGTAAAGCTTTACTTTTCCCTGTTCTATAAACCAGTTGATACTTCCGTTAAGATGAAAATCATGATTTTGAGTGTATTGTCCCTGGGAAGTAGGAAACATAATAATAGGGTGGCCGTAATGCCCGGTCACTTCTACCTTGAGACTTGTTCCCAATATATTTGAATAATATTCTGTATGTTCTATATGAGGCATTTTTCCTTGTTTAATTTTAATACTGTACTTCTATTTGATAAATTCAATTCCTCCAGGCTGATCTTTTTTCTAAAAGTTGAGTCAACGAACTGATAATATGTCTTGCCATTTTCCAGAACTTATACTCTCTAAATTACATTTTAGTATGGAATCTTCCGGCAGATTATATATTATGAATTCAATAACATTTTGAATATCAATGTCACTCTTTATTTTTAGGAACTCAGTTTGTTGCCTTTTGGAGGCAGAATGTTCAGCATATCTGCATGAATCATATCTGCAGCAGAATCCAGTCTGTCCTGCACAATGGAGGCATCTCCGGATTTGTAAACAATTCCGACATGATAATCTATCGGAAGGAATTTTACAACTTCTTCACATTCAAAATTGCTGTAATCCGGTTCCTTATCTTTAATCAGCGCAACAATAAGCCCTGAGTAATATCCTGTAGGTGGTGAAACACTGTAATCATTTCTTCTCAGAAGTGCATCTTCAATTTTAGCCCATTCTCTCCAGATATTAATACCGCTTGAGGCCTCTACCAGGTCTGGAATATGAGCACCGCCAACCCTTGATGAGGTTTCAAGAAAATACCATTTTCCATCTTCTTTTCCTTGGATAAATTCTGTATGGGTGGCACCATTAATCAATCCGAAATTGGAAAGAACTCGGGCATTAATTTCTTCCAATGCCTTAAACTCCTCGGAATATCTTCCTAAAGTTTTAGATCTGAATACTCCGCCTTCATGGGAAACCTGCATAGGAGGAGCAAGGTATTTTGAGGCAGAAGTAAATACAATTTTTTTATTAAAAGTAAGGCTGTCCACATGGTAAACGTCTCCGGGCTTAAAACTTTCCAGTAAAAAAAGATGACGTTCTTCTCCCAGTGTCTCCAGTGCCTCATAAAGTTGTTCCTTGGAAGTTATTTTCTTGATTCCTGATGCTGAAGCTTCAGAGCGGGGTTTCAGTACCCATGGTGCAGGAACATGGTCTGTAAATTCATTGACTTCATGATCATTGAATACAGCTGTAAATTCGGGAACGCTGATCTCTGAATCTTTTGCTTTTTGGCGCATAGCCAGTTTATCCCTGAAATACCGGTGTGTAGTCTGTCCCATTCCCGGAATACGGAATGTTTCCCTGATTAATGCCGCTTTTTCTACGTCATAATCATCCAATGCTACTACAGCATCTACTTTTCTGGTTTTCATCAGGTGGGAAAATCCCTGAATCAGATGCTCCAGATTCCATACAGACGGCTTGAGTTCCGGCATATAAAATACCTCATCAATTGCATGCCAGGGCCAGTTTTTTTCCTTAAGATTTTCTGAGGTTACTAAGATGATTTTATTGCCGAGATTCTTCATTTCGTCCATAAAATCGTAGCCTTTGTAATAGCACGAAATACACACAATAGTTTTCTTCTCCATATAATGTTTTTTAATTTTTAGTGAATTTTAAAAAATAAAAACATTTATTTATTGTTTTATTAATATTAAAAAATGTAATATCGTGCGTTTTTGAAAATTCACTAATCAATTATACAGAGTTTTTTTGTAAAAAACTAATTTTTAATGATAATTTTCAATTAAATCCACAAGGAGTTGAACCCCATAACCTGTTGCTGCTTTTTCCTTGGCGTAGCCTACATTCCCAAAGGCTACTCCTGCAATATCCAAATGTGCCCATTTAGGATGGTTTTCAATGAATTGCTCTAAGAATTTTGCTGCAATAATACAATCTCCGATCGGTTTTAAGGAGATGTTTTTCATATCGGCTACATCAGACTGAATGTCGTCCTTCCACACATCCCATAAAGGAAGATTCCAAACTCTCTGATTGGTTTGATCTCCAGTTTTTATCAGATTATTTTTCAGTTCCTCATTATTGGAGAACATCGCGGCACAGGTATCTCCAAACATGCGTACAGAGCTTCCTGTTAAAGTAGCCAGGTCAATCAGAAAGTCTGTTTTGTAGTTTTTGGAAAGGTAAGATAATCCGTCTGCAAGGATTAAACGACCTTCGGCATCGGTATCAAGTACTTCAATGGTTTTTCCGTTGTAGGCTGTGATCACATCACTCGGAAGCAGGGCTTTTTCAGAAACAGCATTATCTGTAATAGGAAGAACAGCAATGATGTTCACAGGAAGCTGCATTTCTGCAGCATAAATCAAAGTACCCAAAACAGCTGTAGCGCCTCCCATATCAGACTTCATATAATGCAGATTGGCAGAGCTTTTTATTGATATTCCTCCAGTATCAAACAAAATACATTTTCCTACCAGTCCGAAAGTCTTGGCATTTTTAACCGTAGTTTTGTATTCTAAAATAGTGAACGCAGCATCATAAGCACTTCCCTGATTGACTGATAGGTAAGCACCCAACCCAAGCTCTTCACATTTCTTTCTGTTAAATACGGTATATTTTAGCTCATGTTTTTTTGCCAGATTTTTAAGATATGCACTTAAAATATCCGGTTTTTTAAGATTGGCAGGTTTGTTGAGCCAGTCCTGACAGGCAGTCTGCCCGTTAATAAGGGCTTCGGTTTTCTGACTGATATGATCTAGTTTTTTCTGGCTTAAATTTTCAAAATGCAATTCAAATTTTACATTCCAGAAAACATGTTTCTTATCGAAAGGATAGTTGTAAGTTCCAGCTAAAAGTCCTTTTACAAATTCCTCAAACTGTTTTTCATTCATGAAATCTGCCAGAGCTAATGTAGGCACTGCCTGCAGTTTTTCTTTCTGTGTTTGTGAAAATTTTGCTGCAACCTGCTGGATTTCAAAATTCTGTAACGTAGATTTTCCTAATCCAATAAAATAGGTAATTCCTTCTTCATGAGCATTGATGAAAACTTCATACTTCTTTCCCGTAAAAAAAGTAGAAATGTTTTTATTGAAATTTTTACTGGATTTTGTCCATTCTTCCTCTGTAAATACGTGGAAGACCTGAGTGTAATTTTTGTTTTTTTTATTAATTAGTTTCATAAGTAGATATTATATTTTTCTAAGATCATAGACAATCGTCTTCTTCATTTGTTCTTGTCTGTCCGAAAATCTTCTTCAGCAATTTTGCTGGCTTAGTTTTTAATGCTTTGTTGTTGTGGTTTTACTTCTACAGGGTTTTCAGTATTATCGTAGAATAGCCATTCAATGGCCCTTGGAAACTCCTGTGACCAGTAAAATTCATTATGAGTGCCCTCAGGATTGATATTGGTCTTGAACTCAAAATCAAACAGCTTTTTCTCTTCCCATCTTTTCAGATATTCTTCAAAAATATGAATCCTTTTGACCATTTTAGATCCTTCCTGACCGCCTCCATAAAGATAAATTTTTGTTTTAAAAGGAATCCGGAAATTCATCATCGGGAAATTGTTGTTGGGCTCAACCCACAGTGAAGGAGAGAATATCAATAACTTGGAATACACTTCAGGATAAAGAAATCCACTGTATATACTGATGAGTGCCCCTAATGAGCTGCCCCCGATTCCGGTATTGTCACGGTCTTTTTTTGTTCTGTAATTTTCATCCACAAAAGGTTTTAAAGTATCTGCAATAAAACGGATGTATTTTTTTCCCTCAGAACCATTGGCTACATGATCATTATCGAAAATATATTCTTTAATTCTTTCCTCGCTGCCATGTTCTATAGCAATGATGATAAGGTCACCACGGCCATATTCTGCAAGGATAGACAGCTTCTTATCAATTTCCCAGTTTCCGAAGCCGCTCCCTTCATTGAATAAGTTCTGGGCATCCTGAAGATATAAAACAGGATATCGCTTATCCGTTGTATGATAATCGTAGGGAAGCAGTGCCCAAACTTTACGGTGGCGGTCAAGCTGCGGGATATAAAAATTTTCGGAAATTATTTCAGCAATGGGATAATATTCTTCTTTGAACGGGCCCCAGTTTAATCTCCATTTTTTTACAGTATCCGAAGTTTTGCCAGCTGCTTTTTTTACTTTCCGGTTGGGAGTGATATTTCCATATTCATCCAGCTCCACATTCTCCCAGCCTCCCTTTGTGAATTTATAGTCAATTTCTTCGGCAAGTATCTGGTCTTCAATTTCTATAAAATAATTGGAGGGATCTGTTTGTTGGAGCTGGAAATTGTAATCTTTAGGATTCCAGCTGTTGAAATTTCCGGTGATAAATACCGGTCTGTCGTCTTTTTCTTCTGTATAAAGTTCAAACCTCATCGTATGTGTTTAATAAAAATAGTGATGCTAAATTTATAAAAAAAGATTGTTTTGAAATCATAAAAATGTGAGGTAAAAAATGATATATTTGATAGAAAGACAAAACACGAAATGGTATTGATAATTATTTGATGAATTATTAATCGCTATTGTCAGTATTTTTCGTAGTTTCAGGCAAATTATAAATATAAACTGATCTTGATGAATTCTGTTAAAACCTACACGCTTTTCACCGATCATGATGTGTATCTTTTCAAAGAAGGTAGACATTATAAGCTGTATGGTAAATTTGGAGCACATTCTGCAGAAAAAGATGGCGTGAAAGGCGTGTACTTTTCAGTGTGGGCACCCAATGCAAAGAAAGTTTCCGTTATTGGAAATTTTAATAACTGGAATCATAAAGATCACATTTTGTTTCCAAGATGGGACGGATCTGGAATTTGGGAAGGATTTATTGAAGGCTTAACCTGGGGAACATTATATAAATATGCCATTGAAACACCAAGAGGCGAGATTCTGGAAAAAAGCGATCCTTATGCGGTAAGCTGGGAACAGAATATTCAGGCAGCTTCTTTGGTTTCCACCACCTGGTATGAATGGAATGACAAGGAATGGATGGATAGCCGCTGGGAAAAAAACAGGCTGGAAGCTCCTATATCAGTGTATGAACTGCACCTTGGCTCATGGGTGAGGGAAGGTGATAATCCTGGACAGTTTTTAAATTACCGGGATATTGCAGAAAAGCTGGTTCCTTATGTCAGAGAAATGGGGTTTACCCACGTAGAGTTCATGCCTGTAATGGAGTATCCGTACGATCCAAGCTGGGGATATCAGATTACAGGTTTTTACGCGGCGACTTCACGCTTCGGTTCACCACAGGATCTGATGTTTCTCATTGATGAACTTCATAAAAATAATATAGGCGTTATTCTGGATTGGGTTCCGTCTCATTTTCCCGGAGATGCTAATGGTCTTCACCGCTTCGATGGTTCCTATCTTTATGAACATGAAGATCCGAGAAAAGGGTTTCATCCTGATTGGAAGTCACATATTTTCAACTACGGGAGAAATGAAGTGAAATCTTTTCTGATCTCTAATGCCATGTTCTGGCTGGACCGCTACCATGCTGATGGATTGCGTGTAGATGCCGTAACTTCAATGCTGCATCTGGATTATTCAAGAAATGAGGGCGAATGGGAACCGAACATCTATGGAACCAATGTAAATCTGGAAGCAAAAACATTTCTGCAGGAATTTAATACTGCAGTCTATAAGGAATTCGGAAATAGTATAATGACCATAGCAGAAGAAAGCTCAGATTTTCCCATGCTTACAAAACCTGTTCACGATGGAGGTGTAGGCTTTGGGATGAAATGGATGATGGGCTGGATGCATGATACGCTGGATTATTTTAAAGAAGATTTTCCTAACCGTAAATTCCATCACCATAAACTGACGTTTGCTTCTATGTATATGTATAATGAAAATTATATGATGCCTTTGTCACACGATGAAGTGGTACACGGAAAAGCAAGTCTGATCTATAAAATGAAAGGGGACGAATGGCAGAAATTTGCCAATCTGCGGGCCTTATATGTATATATGTATACCCATCCCGGAGCCAAACTGCTTTTCATGGGGGATGAATTCGGGCAGACCAGTGAATGGAACTTTACCAGAAGCCTGGACTGGCATTTGCTGAAATATCCTGTTCATAAAGGAATGCAGGAAATCGTTAAGGAACTGAATCACCTGTATACATCAGACTCTGCCTTTTATGAAAACCAGTTTGATAAACATGGTTTTGAATGGGTAGAAGCAGATGATCTGGAAAACTCAGTGTATATATACCTGAGAAAAGGAAAACGGAAAGATGATGTGGCTATGGTAGCTTTGAACCTGGCTCCAAAAGTACTGGATTATAAAATAGGGATTCCTGCAGGAACTCATTGGGAGGTTGTTTTAAATTCTGATGATGAAAAATACAGCGGAAGCGGAGTAGAACCTGAAATACTGGAAGAGAAGCATGAAGAATGGCGGGGATATCCGAAATCAATGACTGTAAAACTACCGCCCTTGGCAGGAATTATTTTAAGACAGAAGAAAGATAAAAAGTATAAATTACACAGAATTAAACACAAGAGATAAGGAATGGTTGTTTATCATTTAAGTACAGAATGTTATCCTGTAGCAAAAGTAGGCGGTCTTGCGGATGTAGTAGGAGCGCTGCCAAAATATCAGAATAAAATAAAAGGAGTAGAAGCTAAAGTAGTAATACCATGGTACAACAAGCCCTTTATATATGATCATGAATTTGATTTGGTTTTTGATGGATTTATTCATCAGGGAACCAATATGCTGCAGGTTCAGGTGTTGAAAGAAAAGACAAACGCTCTGGGGTTTGAACTGTATATGGTGAGAATCCCCGGATTATTAGACAGAGACAATCCTTATGGATATCAGGACGAAAGTTTCCAGTTTATCGCCTTCCAGCATGGAGTGTTACACTGGCTGTGTGCCATGGAAATTCGTCCAGATGTTTTACATTGTCATGATTATCACACCGGACTGGTTCCCTTTATGGTAGAACACTGCCGGGAATTTGAATTTTTAAAAGGAGTGAAAACAATAGGAACTATCCACAACGGAGAATATCAGGGAACGATGAGTTGGGGGATGGCGCACTATATGCCGTCTTTTGATTCTTATAAATGGGGACTGATGGATTGGAACGGATTCATAAATCCTCTGGCCAGTATGATTAAATGTGCTGATGCCTTTACCACCGTTTCAGAAGGATATCTGGAAGAACTTTTTATAAGTTTCCGCGGATTGGAAAGCCTTGTTCGCCAGGAATTTGGAAAAGCATACGGAATTATCAATGGTATCGACACTGAAGTCTGGAATCCGGAAACCGATCCGATGCTGGATTTTAATTTTAACAGTAAAAATGCAGTCGCCCAAAAGAAGAAAAATAAACAACAACTCTGCAAAGAATATGGATTGAAGCCGGAACTGCCTTTATTTGCCTTTATTGGAAGGTTTGCTACAGAAAAAGGAGCCGATTTTTTACCGGATGTAGTATGGAAAAGCATTAAACAAAGTTATGGAGCTTTAAATATTATGATTCTCGGGTCTGGAAATACCTATATTGAGAATAAGCTAAAGGAATACGATTATACCTATACCAACTTTGCTCTGGATCTGGGATATAAAGAACATCTTTCCCATAAGATCTATGCATCGGCAGATTTCCTTCTGATGCCTTCAAGAGTAGAACCTTGCGGATTGAATCAAATGTATTCCATGAGATACGGAACTGTTCCTGTAGTAAGATATACGGGAGGGCTCAGAGATACCGTAGAAGATATCTCAACCGGAGGTGCAGGACTTAACTTTACTTATCCTGGAGTAGATGATATTGTACATGCGATGAACAGGGCGCTGGGCATTTATAACCAAAAAGGAGTGATGGAAGATCTTATTCATGCCAACATGAATTTTGACTTTGCATGGGAGAAATCTGCAGAAAAATACATAGCTTTATATAATAGCTGATACAATAAAAATAAAGAATGTTTTAAAGTAGCGGTGAACACTAAGAACAAAACAATAAACTCAATAAAAAACGCAAGATATTTATGAATCGAAATGTAATCTCCATAGTTTTAGGAGGAGGCAGGGGAACAAGATTATTCCCGTTAACGTATTCCAGATCAAAACCGGCTGTGCCTATCGCGGGAAAATACAGGTTGGTAGATATTCCTATTTCAAACTGCCTGAATTCTGGATTAAATAAGATTCTGGTTTTAACGCAGTTTAATTCTGCTTCTCTCAATTCACATATTAAGAATTCTTATCACTTTGATATTTTCAGCAAAGGCTTTGTCGATATTCTGGCAGCTGAACAGAATGTAGAAAATGAAAGCTGGTATCAGGGAACTGCAGATGCCGTAAGACAATCGATGAAACATCTTGAAAAATATGATTATGACTATATCCTGATTCTTTCAGGAGATCAGCTGTATCAGATGGATTTCAGGGAAATGCTTGATTTTCACATTGAAAACGGAGGCGATCTTACTATTGCTACAATCCCTGTCAATGCAAAAGATGCCACAGGTTTTGGGATCTTAAAATCGGATGATGAAGGAAATATCACCTCTTTCTATGAAAAGCCGGATTATGATATGCTGGAAGGTCTGAAATCTGAGGTTTCAGCAGAAAATAAACATACAGGAAAAGAGTTCCTGGCTTCCATGGGAATCTATATTTTCACCAAGACTATCCTTAAAAAAATGTTTGATGAAGGAGCTGGTGATGATTTCGGAAAAGATATCATTCCGAGCTCTATTGGAAAATACAAGACACTAAGCTATCAGTATGAAGGATACTGGACAGATATCGGAACTATAGAATCTTTCTACGAAGCGAATCTGGATCTTTGTCTGGATCTGCCGCAGTTTAACCTTTTCTCTTCTTCACCCATTTATACCAGAGCAAGGATGCTTCCTCCGTCAAAAATCAACGGTTCTTATGTAAGTAAGGCTGTGTTTGGTGACGGATGTATCATTATGGCTGATAAAATTGAAAATTCAGTAATCGGGAACAGAACAAGAATAGACAAAGGAAGCACCATCGTAAATTCCTATGTGATGGGAGCCGATTTTTACCAGAATACTACAGAAATTGTGCTGAATGACAGAGCTGGCCGCCCTAATATGGGAATCGGGAAATATTGTTATATAGAAAAAGCAATCCTTGATAAAAACTGTTACATCGGGGACAATGTGAAAATCATCGGAGGAAAGCATATCCCGGATGGCGACTATGGAACTTATTCCGTACAGGATGGGATTGTTGTAGTGAAGAAAGGCGCTGTAATTGCTCCGGGAACACATGTCGGATAATAGAAAGGAAGCTGGAAGATATTAAGCTGATGTAGAACCAGTAATCTTATCATATAAAATTCATGTTTATAAGGTAAGGTCGAATGTTTTTAATCAAAAAATGATTAGTAATTATCCAAGGAATAGTAACCTCCAGCTTCCCTCATCCATCTTCCAGCCTTTAACCAGGTTAATTATTGTTAAACATACAATCAGAGTGATCAGCATATTGTTCACTCTTTTTAGTTAATAAAAACACAATTTAAAAAAGAAAGCCATTCTTGATGAAATACGAACAAGTCTTTTTTAAAATACTACTGATTTTAACAACTTTAACAGCCAAATGCTATACATCACAAACAATTACTGTTCGAGGTATAGCCAAGGATTCTTTAAACAACCTTATATTAATTAGCATAAATGATACGATAAGAAAGTTTAGAGACAAAGCATTTGAAAATAATGACTGGAAAGGTTATGATGCGCTAGCTAATAATAAAAACCTTTCCACAATACCAGATTCTGCTGGGAATTATGTCATAACAGCAAAAGTTACAGATACATTGTATTTTTCTAAAAGAAAGTATACTACCCAAAAATATAAAGTTGCAGATATAATAAAGAATAATATTCAGGTTAATTTAAAGCCAGCGCCATGTATTCCTAATAAAGAATGTGATCAGAAAGTTCCATCAAAGTTATATATTTTCGTAGGAAAAAAAATAAATGTTACTTCTGTAGACAGATCACAATATTGTGGTGAAATGATGGATAGCGAATATAAAGCTGAATATAAAATTGAACAGGAATTTTCTGAACATTATCCCTCTTCAACAATTGTTTTTACAGCTTATGACCATAACAGCATGTATGAATTTGATTTTAGAAATTATGATCATATATTAATTTTTGTAGGAGAATATTGCGGTGACTTAATTCATTTGAAATATCAATTTTTTCCTTTATACAAAACAGCTGACGGGAGATGGGCAAGTCCTGTGAAGCTCAAAATGGAGCAAGTGTATCAACTTAGCCAATATGCACCTTCTAAAATAGATTTTGATCAATCTATCAATTTTGATTTACCATATGATTTATCCGAAGAGCAAATTGCTCAATTAAGAAAATATAAGTTTCCCGAAAAATACTATGATATTAAGGATAATAAGGCAATCCCAATAATGGGAAGATATGTGGAAGATTTAGTGAAAATCTGGAAGGAAATTTCTGAGAAAAATAAAGAATAAATTAAGTAAAAGAATAAAAGCTTGAAACTCGGGAAAGAAGTAAGAAGATGGAAGTTATTAAAGGCGGAAATAACCTGTTTTATCATATAGAATTTCAGGTTATTTGGATTTTCAATCAGAAGTCTACTAGCGATTTCTTTCAAATAGTAACCTCCAGCTTCCCTCATCCATCTTCCAGCCTTTAACCAGGTTAATTATTGTTAAACATACAATCAGAGTGATCAGCATATTGTTCACTCTTTTTATTTGTATTATTTTTGTGCGATGCGTATTTTTAAGATATTAACTTTTATCGTTGTTTTGTTGGGGGGAGCTTATGCTGCTTCCATGTACTATTTTGTGGACGAAAGTAAAAATTTCACCATTGAAAAAGAGATTGATTATCCGGTAGATAAGGTATTTACCCAATTTAATAATCTGCAGAACTTTACAAGATGGAACAACTTTTTTACCAGTTCACAATCTATCGATATTGATTATTATACGCCTTATGAAGGACAGGGAAGTGCCATCAGTTATGTAGATGCTAAAAATAATACCGATGGAGAAATGTTTATCCGGTATGAGAACCTTAATAAAACATTGAAATATCAGCTTTTTGAGGATGAAAATGAAAATCCAACGCTGGTTGATGTTAAATTTAAGCCTGTTTCTGCAGAAAAAACAAAAATAATCTGGTACGTACATACACCTAAACTGGCTGTCTGGAAAAGAGTAGAAAACTTCTGGACTGAAGACCGTTTTGCTGAAAATATCGACAAAAGCATGACGAATCTTAAAAATTCTTTAGGAAATAAAGTAGAAAAAGACAATCAGATGGCAGCAATCAAATATGACAGCCTGATGGTGGAAAATGAAGAAGACAAACTGTTGCTTGGGATCAATGTAAGTACTTCAAATAAAAAAGACGCGCTCTACAAAAATATCGTGATGAATTATAACAAAGCTTATAACTTTGTGACGATGGATATGGGAAAAAGAGATGATGAATTTGGATATCCCATCCTGATCACTGACGCGGACAATTATAAAGATAAAGAAGTTTCTTATTTTCTGGGAATTCCGCTTTCTAAGAAAATTGGAGTGTCTGACAATAATTTCAATTTCAGATCCGTAAATCCGTCTCAAAATTACGTAATCTACTATAAAGGGAACTATGAAGGACGAATTCGGGCAATTCAGCAGCTGATTCAGAAAGCCAAAAAAGACGAGATGCGCTTCGGGGATATCCGCCAGACCTTTATTGAACGTCCGATGGAAGGACAGGACGTGAACATGAAGCTCTCATTATCAGTGTATAAGTGATTTTTATTTATTTATTTTTTTCTTAAGTTTTTTTAACGGTTTCAGACTGTTCTAACTCGGTTTTTTTTATTAAATTTGAAGATTAATTCTACAAATAAATTTTAATAAAATAGATAAACTGTAATAATGGACAGATTTTCATTCCTAAACGCAGCTCATTCTCAATTAATTGAGGATTTATACCAACAGTACTTAAAATTCCCAGACTCCCTAGAACCATCATGGAAAGCCTTCTTTCAAGGCTTCGATTTTGCTTTAGAGAACTATGGAGATGACGATAACACCCAGTTTATTCAGGCTTCGGCCAGCGCTGCCCCGGCAGTTCAACAACAGATTTCTCAGGCAGTATCAAACGGAGAAGTTCCTGAGCATATCAAGAAAGAATTTAAAGTAGTAAACCTTATTGAGGCTTACAGAACAAGAGGGCACCTTTTTACAAAAACAAACCCGGTAAGAGAAAGAAGACACTATACACCTACTTTAGATATCGAAAATTTCGGTCTTTCTAAAGAAGATTTAAATACAAAATTCAACTGCGCTGTTGAAACAGGAATGAAAGAGCCTGCTACATTGGCAGATTTGATCAAACATCTTGAAAGTATCTACTGCGATTCTATCGGAGTAGAATATACATACATCAACAACGTTGAAGAAAAAGATTTCATCAAAAGATGGCTTCAGGTAAATGAAAACCATCCAAGCCTTTCTGCAAACGAAAAAACAGAGATTTTATTAAAATTAAACCAGGCGGTTGCATTTGAAAACTATCTTCACACAAAATTTGTAGGACAAAAAAGATTCTCATTAGAAGGAGGTGAAACATTAATTCCGGCTTTAGATCAGTTGATCTCAAGATCTTCTCAGTTAGGAGTGGATGAAGTGGTGTTAGGAATGGCTCACAGAGGTAGACTAAACGTACTTACCAATATTTTCGGGAAATCTTACAAGCAGATTTTCTCGGAATTTGAAGGGAAGGAGTTTGAAGAAGATGTATTCTCAGGTGATGTTAAATATCACTTAGGATCATCTAAAAAGATCAAAACTGCTTCAGGAGAAGAAGTGTGTATCAACCTTACTCCGAACCCGTCTCACCTTGAGACAGTGGCTGCTTTGGTAGAAGGGATCTGCCGTGCAAAAGTAGATGACAAATACAAAGATTACTCTAAAGTATTGCCAATCATCATTCACGGTGACGGAGCTATTGCCGGACAAGGTATTGCTTACGAAGTAGCTCAGATGATGACGCTGGAAGGATACAGAACAGGAGGTACGGTTCATATCGTTGTAAATAACCAGGTTTCATTTACAACCAACTATATGGATGCAAGATCTTCAACATACTGTACAGATATTGCAAAAGTTACAGAATCTCCTGTAATGCACGTGAATGCTGACGATGCTGAAGCTGTTGTTCATGCCATCCATTTTGCTGCTGATTTCAGAGCGAAATTCGGAAAAGATGTTTATATTGACCTTTTAGGATATAGAAAATACGGACATAATGAAGGTGATGAACCAAGATTCACTCAGCCTAACTTATATAAAACAATTTCAAAACACCCGAATCCAAGAGAAATTTATAAAGATAAATTACTTAAAGACAGCATTACTTCCAATGATGTAATTGCTAAAATGGAAACGGAATTCAAAGCTCTTCTGGATAAAGATTTTGATGCTTCAAAGGAAATTGAAAAGAACGTAATGGATCTGTTCATGGCTGAAGACTGGACTAACTACCCAATCGGAAAGAGAGGAGCAGTTCAGTTGCCGGTTGATACAAAATATGATGCCGCAAAGCTGAAAGAATTAGCGCTGAAAATGTCAACACTTCCTGTTGATAAAAAATTCATCAATAAAATTACAAGACTTTTCGAAAACCGTATCAAAGCTATTGAAGGAAATTCATTAGACTGGGCATTAGGAGAGTGGTTAGCATATGCAACACTACTTGTAGAAGGTCACAACGTAAGAATTTCCGGAGAAGATGTAGAAAGAGGTACTTTCTCTCACAGACATGCGGTAGTAAAAACAGAAGATACAGAAGAAGAATATATCCCGTTAAGACACGTATCGGAAAGCAGATTTGATGTATTCAACTCTCACCTTTCAGAATATGGTGTTCTAGGTTTCGATTACGGATATGCAATGGCTTCTCCAAATACATTAACGATCTGGGAAGCTCAGTTCGGAGATTTCGTAAATGGAGCTCAGATTATTGTTGACCAATATCTTGCCGCAGCCGAAGAAAAGTGGAAGATCCAGAACGGATTGGTAATGTTATTGCCTCACGGTTCAGAAGGACAGGGAGCAGAACACTCTTCAGCAAGATTGGAAAGATTCCTTACCCTTTGTGCTAATGAAAACATGGTAGTCGCTAATATTACTTCACCTGCCAACTACTTCCACTTATTGAGAAGACAGTTGAAATGGGGCTTCAGAAAACCACTGATCGTAATGAGTCCTAAATCTTTACTGAGACATCCTAAAGTGGTTTCTCCAATTGAAGATTTTGCAAACGGTACATTCCAGCCAATCTTGGATGATCCAACTGCAGATCCTAAAAAAGTAGAAAAAGTAGTTCTTTGTTCAGGTAAACTGTACTTCGAATTATTAGCGAAGAAAGAAGAATTAAACTGTGAAAATATTGCATTGGTAAGATTTGAGCAGTTATATCCACTTCAGGCAGATGCTATTGAAGCGATCTTCAACAAATACGAAAACAGAAAACAATTGGTTTGGGCTCAGGAAGAACCTGAAAACATGGGAGCTTGGTCTTATATCCTGAGAAACTTCAGAGATACAGGAATCCAGGTAGTTGCTCCGGTACCAAGCGGTGCTCCAGCTCCAGGTAGCCACAAAATGTTTGAGAAAAACCAAAATGCAGTGATCAACAGAGTTTTCGACAGAGATGATGCTCCTGCAAAAAGACCAGTTACAGCTTAATTTAAATAATATCCAATTAAAAAATAAAAAATACTCGATATGTCAGTTTTAGAAATGAAAGTTCCTTCACCGGGCGAATCAATTACAGAAGTTGAAATTGCAACTTGGCTTGTAAAAGATGGTGATTATGTAGAAAAAGATCAACCTATCGCCGAAGTGGATTCAGATAAAGCAACTCTTGAATTGCCGGCAGAGCAAAGTGGTATTATCACTTTAAAGGCAGAAGAAGGTGATGTAGTACAGGTAGGTCAGGTAGTTTGTTTAATTGATATGGATGCTAAAAGACCAGAAGGTGCTGCACCTGCTGCTGAAGCTCCAAAACAGGAAGAAGCTCCGAAAGCGGCTGAACCTGCGAAACAAGAAGCTCCAAAACCTGCAGCTCCGGTAGCGGCTCCACAAACTTATGCAACAGGAGCTCCATCTCCGGCTGCTAAGAAAATCCTTGATGAAAAAGGAATGGATTCTGCTCAGGTTTCAGGAACAGGAAGAGACGGAAGAATTACTAAAACTGATGCTGAATTAGCGGCTGTTCCTGCATTAGGAGGAAGCCCAATGACAGCTACAGGTGCTAGAACTACCACTACAACTAAACTTTCAGTTTTAAGAAGAAAAATCGCACAAAGACTGGTTTCTGTGAAGAACGAAACAGCTATGCTGACGACTTTCAACGAAGTGGATATGTCTGAAATCTTCAGATTAAGAAAGCTTTATAAAGAAGAATTTGCTCAGAAACACGGAGTTGGACTTGGTTTCATGTCTTTCTTTACTAAAGCGGTGACAAGAGCATTACAAATGTACCCGGATGTAAATGCATCTATCGACGGTGACTTCAAAGTAAACTACGATTTCTGTGATATTTCAATTGCGGTTTCAGGTCCTAAAGGATTAATGGTTCCAGTATTGAGAAATGCTGAAAATATGTCTTTCGCAAGCGTGGAAGCAAACATTAAAGATCTTGCTATCAAAGTAAGAGACGGTAAAATTACTGTTGACGAAATGACTGGTGGTACTTTCACTATTACAAATGGTGGAACTTTCGGATCTATGATGTCTACGCCAATTATCAACCCTCCACAGTCTGCAATCTTAGGAATGCACAACATTATCCAGAGACCGGTTGCTGTTGACGGACAGGTAGTAATCAGACCAATGATGTACGTTGCAATGTCTTATGACCACAGAATTATCGACGGTAAAGAATCTGTAGGATTCCTTGTTGCGGTAAAAGAAGGTATCGACAATCCAGTTGAAATATTATTGGGAGGTGACGAAAGAAAAGGCCTTGGTTTATAGTTTTAATAAAATTATAATGTAAATATATTATCTCGCCTTATAAAAAAGGCGAGATTTTTGTATTTATTAAGAAAATGCTACAATGATGTTTTCAAAAATGACTTCCAATATCAAAGTTTCAGTAATACCTGAATATGATAGTAAAAACAGTTATCCATCCGAAAACCGTTACGTTTTTAAATACAATATCACGATAGAAAATGACGGAAGCTTTCCTATCAAAGTATTGAAAAGAAAATGGTTGATTTTTGATGTAGGATTTGGATACACAGAGATTATAGGTGATGGCGTAATCGGCCTCACTCCTGAAATAGGAACAAATGAAAATTTCTCTTATTTCTCCAATGTAATGCTTCGTTCCGGAGTAGGGAATATGAGCGGAAAATACCTGGTGAAAAACCTGGAAACACAGGAAACTTTTGAAATTGATATTCCAAAATTCAATCTGTTATCTGAAGTGTTGAGTAATTAAAGCTTTTTTGTACCAGAATAGTACAATAGTAATGATTGATAGATTGTAGAATAAGAACCCGGGTTCAATAATCTGTTCTATTAAAGCTTTTTGATTTTCGCTTTCAAATATTCATTTACTTCATCATTACTGGTGAGAAACAATTTCTCAAAAGCCAGGAGAGAGATCTTTGCACATACTTCAGCATCTGCTCCCGCTCTGTGGTGGGTAAAATCAATTTTATGATATTCTGCCAAAGGTTTCAAACCGTATTTTGGAAGGTAGTTCCATGACTTCTTGGCAAGCTGTATGCTGCACAAATAGCTGAGCTGGGGAGTAAACATCCCATAATGTTCCAAACATCCTCTTAAAACAGAAGCATCAAATCCTGCATTATGAGCAATCATAAGGCTTCCGTACATCATATCCTGGGCTTCATACCATATCTCATCAAAAGTAGGTGCATCTTTTACATCTTCCGGTTGAATCCCGTGCACCGCAATATTGAATTTATTAAAATAAGGAAAACTCGGAGGTTTGATCAGCCAGGTTTTAGTCTCAACAATCTTAGAATCCTGTACCACACATATTCCCATCTCACAAGCTGAACTTTTCTCATGAGTAGCCGTTTCAAAATCTATTGCACAGAAATCCATTGTTTTTAAATTATAAATTGTTGCTAGTTCTTTAGTTTAGTGTTTAAGGTTTAAAGTTTAAGGTTAGTTGAAGTTATAAATGTTTTTACTAGCAATCTCTGTTCTTATATAGTAGAAGATTTATTTCCCTAATCCCTATTACCTGCAACCTATCATCTGCCACCTAAAAAGTGTTTAAAAATAAGCCATTTCGATTGATAGAACTCATTCTTTTGGCTTTTCTGACGAAGTTTCCATGTTCCCGGAAGCTGTCTGTAAAATCCAAAATGAGCCTTTACAACAGCCCACAGATGTGGAAAACCATGTTTTAATCCAAAATAAACTCCGGCAACACCATCCAGACATAATCTGAAAAAGATCAGCCAGATCAATTGAGGAAAGGGAAGGTTCTTAAGCATCATGGAAAGGTTATTTCTGATGTTTAAAAAAGTTTTTTGTGCACTCTGTTTGTTAAGTGTACCACCACCTACATGATAAACTTTGGATTTTCCCGTATAATAAATCTTTTTCCCGGAATTAATGAGTCTCCAGCAAAGGTCAATTTCCTCCTGATGGGCAAAAAATCTGGCATCAAAACCATTCTGCTCCCAGAAATCTTTTGAACGGATGAAAAAGCAGCATCCTGATGCCCAGAAAATCTCTGTATCATCATTATACTGTCCTTTATCTTCTTCCAGGTCATCAAAAACCCTGCCTCTGCAATAAGGATATCCAAGGTTGTCTATCAATCCGCCGGCAGCTCCCGCAAATTCAAAATAGCTTCTATTGTGATAAGATAATATTTTAGGCTGTACTGCTGAAACGGAAGGATTTTTTTCCAATAATTCCAAAGCAGGTTCTATCCAGTTCTCGGTAACTTCTACATCAGAATTGAGAAGGCAGTAATATTCATTAGAGATGGCTTTCAACCCTTCATTATAACCTCCTGCAAACCCATAGTTTTTATCGTTTTTAATAACGGTTACTGTGGGGAAATTTTTTTGTAAAAACTCAATGGAATCATCCGTAGAAAGATTATCGATAACAAAAATATCCGCATTCTGAGAAAATTGAACCACACCCGGCAGAAATTTTTCAAGCCAATTTCTGCCGTTCCAGTTTAAGATGGCAACTGCCAGTTTTTTCTGCATGTCAATCTATTTTTTTTCGGAATCAAAATTTTTGATGGAGTCCTGGTATTTCCATTTTCTGTGTGACCAAAGATAGTTGTCCGGATTTTTGTGTAATGTGTTTTCCAATAATTTATGGAACTTTCTTACCACTTCATTTTCAGTAAACTTTTCACCATCAGGACATATTCTATGATAATTTACCTGATAATAACCACGTTTTACCTTCTTCATCTCACAATAGATGAAAACAAGATCCATTCTGGTAGCCAGCTTATCATATCCAACAAAAGCAGGAGTTCTCTGATTCAGGAACTCTAATCCGTACGTGACATGTGCGAAGTGAGGAGTCTGATCTGCTACAAACATATAGGCTGAATCTCCATTGTTTTTAGATCTGAAAATATTCAGGATCACTTCATTGGCTTCCAATGCTTCATTTCCGAATTTATTACGGACCTTCCTCATCTGATTCTCCCAGAAGTCATTATTTACCTTTCTGTATACAGGATGGCAATGCGCCTGGGGAACAATCTTTGCCAATGCATTGATCCACTCCCAATTGAAGACATGTCCTGCCAGAAGGATAATGTTTTTACCCTCCTTTTTAGCATCATGAAACAGTTCCTGATTGATGTGCTGCATTCTCACCCTGGCTTCTGTCTCAGAAATGCTGAAAGATTTGATAGTTTCTACCAGATAATCTGAAAAATTAAGGTAGAATTTTTTCCGGATCTCTTTAATTTCTTCTTCCGATTTATCAGGGAAAGAGTTTTTCAGATTTTGGGTAATTACCTCTTTTCTGTATCCTACCAGATAATAGTTCAGGAAAAAGATCACGTCCGAAAAAATATACAATATTTTAAGCGGAAGTTTGGAGATCAGATATAATATTTTGATTAGAAAATTCATAAAACACGCAAATTTAGTGATAATAAAATTATGGTTCTATTTTTGCAGAGGGATATATATTATTTTTTTACTTTTATGTTATGAAAAAATTGACAATGTTAGCATTCCTGGGACTAAGTGTAATCGCTTTTGCACAGGATGTAAAAAATACACCTGATAAAGGAAATCAAAAAAACGCTCTTATAGTTCCGACTGAGCAGAAAGAATTAGAAGCAAAGAAAAAAGCTGCTGAAGAAAAAGCTAAGCTGCCAAAGCCTTATGATCCGAAAGCGGATGCTCAGGCTGATATTAATAAATTGGTAGCCCAGGCTAAGAAAGAAGGTAAAAACGTTATGATCCAGGCTGGCGGAAACTGGTGTATCTGGTGTCTTCGTTTTAATAATTATGTACAAACTACTCCTGAATTAAAGGAAATAGTGGATAAAAACTATGTCTACTATCACCTGAACTTTTCTCCGGACAATAAGAATGAAAAGGTTTTTGCCCAATATGGGAATCCGGGTGAGAAATTTGGCTATCCGGTTTTTATTATTTTAGATAAAGACGGGAAAATGATCAAGGTTCAGCAAAGTGATGTTTTAGAAGAAGGAAAAGGGTATAGCAAAGAAAAAGTAAAAGAGTTCTTTACTACCTGGGCTCCTAAAAAAGGATAAAATAAAAAACTGCTTCAGAAATGAGGCAGTTTTTTTATTTCTATGAGTATTACATTAATTTCTTAATCCAGCTTAATTTTTTCTCAGAATACGGTGGATATTTGATGTTCGGTTCACCCCAGGTGGCTTTTTCAAGAACAGCTTTTTGATGTGAGAAAGTTTCAAAACCGTATTTTCCATGATAATTTCCTATTCCTGAACTTCCCACCCCTCCAAATGGCAGATGATCATTGCTTAAATGCATTACCGTATCATTGATGCAGCCTCCTCCAAAAGAAAGTTTCCGTGTAAAGATTTCTTTTTCCTCGGAATTATTGGTAAAAAGATAGGCAGCCAATGGCTTTTCAAGTTCCAAAACAGAATTGAGAACTGCATTGTAGCTTTGAAAACTGATAACCGGCAGGAGAGGTCCGAAAATCTCTTCCTGCATGATTTCGTCATTCCAGTTTATAGGGTTCAGAATAGTAGGCTCTATGTGTAGCTTTTCTTCATCAAAAGATCCTCCGGAATAGATTTTTTCTTTATCAATAAGGTGTATAAGGCGCTGGAAATTTCTTTGATTAATAATTCTTGTGTATTGCCCTGAGCCTGGTTCATATTTAAATTCTTTGATGTATTTTCTGAGCATTTCCAGAAATTGCTCCTGAATGGTTTCTTCTACCAACAGATAATCGGGAGCTACACATGTTTGTCCGGCATTGAGGAACTTTCCCCATACAATTCTTTTTGCTGCTATTTCAAGATTGGCATTTTTGGTGACAATAGCCGGAGATTTTCCTCCCAGTTCAAGTGTTATGGGAGTAAGATGCTCTGCTGCCGCTTTGTAAACAATCTTTCCAACCTTTGTACTTCCTGTAAAAAATATTTTGTCAAATTTTAATTTTAAGAGAGCTGTCGTTTCATCAATACCACCTTCGTATACGTAAAGATATTCAGGAGGAAAGTTTTCATTGATGATAGAAACCATCGCCTTCATCGTATTTTCAGCAATTTCGCTGGGCTTAAGAATACAGCAGTTTCCGGCTGCCATTGCCGCAATAACAGGAGAAAGGGATAACTGATAAGGATAATTCCAGGCTCCGATTACCAGTACACAGCCAAGAGGGTCTGCATAAACTTTACTGCTCCCGAGCTGGTTGACAAGATTGGTGCTTACTTTTTTAGGCTTTGAAAGAGATTTTAAATTCTTGATATAATAATTGATATCATTCAGAATAAAAGATAGCTCTGTTGTGAAAGTATCAAATTCGGATTTTCCAAAATCCTTGTTAATCGCTTCATACAGCATTTTCTCATTAGCAATAATAAGGCTTTTAAGCTTTTCAAGATACATTTTCCGGAAAGCAAGATTTTTGGTCTGCTGTGTTGTAAAAAGATCCCTTTGGTTCAGTAAAATTCTTTCAATTTCCATTCGTAAGCTTTTGTATTAAACGTAGTGCTTTGCGCAATATTGCTGCTGGAAAAATACGAACAATAAGCTGGCCAAAGTGGATAGAGGATAGAGGATAGAGTTGGAAGATGGAAGAAGGGAGATGGAAGTTACTTTTGGTTGTTTGAAGACAAGTAGTTACTTCAATAAAAAATTATTAAACTTTTTATATTGATCCAAATGAATTTTGAGTATTACTTTTATCTCAGGAACTTCGATCTTCCAGCTCCCTTCTTTTACATTATATTTCTCACAGCTATTTTTACCGGATGATACAGCAATAAACAGATGGCCGTAATTAATGCGAGCCAGAAAAGTCCCGTGAAAATTTCCATATTGGAAAGGAGAATAGACTGAGCTGTTATTTTGGCTTTAAAAGCACCGGCTGTCATTGATAAAGAATCATTAACTGACAGTTTTGAAATATTAGCACCGAAAAGCTGATTCCACTGACTGTAAAAAATGGGATTGGTGTCTGTAAAATTAGAACTAATTGTATCAGAGTGTTTTAAGGTTAAAAAAAGCATCAGATTCTGCATTAATGCATAACCAATAGCTGTTGTCCAGAAACGGGTTGTGGTTCCTAAAGCTGTAGCATTGGGCACATATTCTTCCGGAGTTCCTGAAATCAAAAAGAAAACTAGCGGCGTAAATAATAATCCCTGAGCAACGCCCTGTAGAAATAAAGGCGGACAAATCGTAGAAAGGGTAGTGTCAGGATAAAAAGTATAGGTAAACCATGCACAGTCTATTGCAAGTAACAGAAATCCGGTAAAGAAAACAATTCTTGAGGAAACTCCACGAACCAGGCAGATTCCTGATAATACTATACCCAGAAGAGTTCCTGCAACATTCCAGTACTGGATGTTTACAATATAATCCCAGGGCCATTTCCATACCGTAGCCATGATGCTGTAGACATTATTCAGCCCTGATCGGATCAGGTAAAAAATGAAGAACAGAATCATTCCTGCAATCACATTTTTTGAACTGAAAACTTCAAAATGAAATAATGGTCTCTTGGAATTTCTTTGTTTAAGCATAAATAATCCTCCCGAAAGCAGGAATATAAATAAACACATGATAATGGTATCAGACTCGAGCCACATCAGTCTTTTACCATAAATAATAGCATAACCGCCAGCCTGCAGACATACCCAAAGTAAAAACCAGCTGGTAACATCCAATTGGTACAAAGGTTTTTTAGGAAAGAATCTGTTTCTGTTGAATAAAGCAATGCCAATGATCAGTACAAATACATGGAAATAGACCATCATCAGGATCATATGCTGAAAATCGTAGTTCTCAATGCTTGATTTCAACAGGGAAGTGGTTATTGTACCCCCGGTGAGCATAATGGTATACATGAAAAGGTAGGCTAAGACTTTGGCGTGTTTCGTTTTTAATTCAGCAATAATCAAAGGAAGGAAAATAGCACCTTCCAACAGCCCGAAAATTCCTTCTAAAAACCGGATCACCAAAATAACATGATAATCGTGAGTTACCGATAAAATGTAAAGTATAATAACAGAAATGGAGGCCATCAGCAGGACATAATATTTGACGCTGAAATAAGCCATAAACCGCTGTAAAACTAAAAGGGTAACCACAAATGTCCCATACATCAAAATCATTAAATACTGGATGTCATCTGAATCAACATCCATAAAAGAAGAGGTGAAGGCGCTGTTGGAATGCAAAAGCGACAACAACATCAGGTGGGGAAACAATGCCAATATAAGAAGCGGCAGTTTCAGCCATTGTGGTACCCATTTATGATAAACTGTATTGTGTTGCATAGTTTTTTGAAAGCATTAAAAGATAAATGCTGAAAAGGCAGATAAGTAAACTCACAGCCTGAGTTTAAAAATGCGAAAAGACAAAAAAGCAAGGTGTAAAAGTAAAAGGTAAAATGGCAAATATGCTTAAGAAAAAATTTGCAGATTCGCTATTTTGCAGTCTTGTCTTTTCGCTAAAAAAATAATTTAATCGTAAAGTATGAAATGTATTGATTTGAATTGATTTTTAATTGAATAACTTTGTACTCTAGTACTTCAATTCACTCCCACACTCAAACTTATATCTTCTTCGCGCTCACGAGAACATTCATTCCGGAAAGCAGTTTTTCGTTGTCTTTATTATTATCAAGAATAATTTTTACAGGAAATCTCTGTTCAATTTTTACAAAGTTTCCGGTTGCGTTATCAGGTTTTACTAAAGAAAACTGTGATCCTGATGCAGGAGAAACGGAAAGTATTTTTCCTTTAAATTCTACGTCGGGATAAGCATCTGCAGTAATAATGACTTCCTGGTTCTGATCAATCTGTCCAAGTTGTGTTTCTTTGTAATTGGCAATGATCCATTTTTCTTTGCTGACCATCTGTACCAAAGCCTGACCTTCTTTAATCAATTGCCCTTCCTGAATAGTCTTTTTTCCAACCCACCCATCATAGGGAGCCGTAATTACAGTATAAGAAAGATAGAGTTTGGCAGTATTCAGGCTTGCAGAACTCTGCTGAATCTGGCTTTTAACAGGGGCAACCTTGGTTTGCTGTTCACTGGCTCCGGCTCTTACTGCATTTTTTTGCTGTTCCAATGCCAGAAGATTGGCTTTTGACTGTTCATATGAAGCTTTTACATTTTCAAATTCCTGTTCGGTAGCGGCATCTTCTGACAGCAGGTTTTTATATCTTTTAAAATCCTGTTCTGTTCTCCAGATATCAATTCTTGCAGAAGCAATTTTGGCATCAATGATCTTTGTATCGCTTTCTTTAGTATTGACACCGCTTTCAATAGTGCTGATGGTAGCTGTATTGGCGTGGAGATTGGCTTCTGCCATTTGTACCTGATTTACAAACTCTCTATTGTCTATGATAATTAAAGTATCTCCTTTGTGTACAAACTGATTTTCATTAAACTGTATTGCTTTGATAAATCCGGAAACCTTGCTGGATACAGGAGTGATATATTGTTCGATCTGTGCATCGTTGGTAGTGACATTCTTTCTTGAAAAAAGATAAAAACTGACCATTCCTGTAATTCCGCTGATAATCAGGATCCAGGCCAGTAAAGTAATGGACTTGTTGATTCTTTTTTCCTTTTGTGTCAGTTGTTTCTGTGCCATAGTTTTTATAAGTTTCCAATCGTATATTGGAGTTGGTAATATTTAAGTTGTCGGTTTATTTTTACGGAAATAAGGTTAGATTCTGCCTCCAGATAAGTATTGTCGGCATCGATCAGTTCAGTGATAAGACTTAGTTTGTTCGCATATTTTGTTCTTACAATACGATAGTTTTCTTTAGCCTGGTCAATCGCTTCTTCAGCAATTTTCACTTTCTGGTCTGTTTCTTCAAACTTTTTGTAGGCTTCATATACACTGTGTCTTATTTTCTCTTCATTTTCTGCTATCTGAAGCATGGCAAGGTCTATATTTTCCCGTGCTTCCTGCATTTTGTATTTATTTTTATACAGATTTTCGATAGGATAGCTAAGGTTCACACCCATCATTCCCAGACGGTATGCATACGGTTCGGGAGGAAAAAACATCATATTCGGATACTTTAAAAAATATTCTCCTCCTGCTGTAATTTTAGGTAAGTAATTCGCTTTGGTGATTTTTTGATCCAATTCCTTCAGTGAAAGATTTTTGTGAGTGATTTCAACGGATTCATTTTTATTTAAAGCTGTTTCAGTCAAATCATCAATATAAGGAATCGCAGCATTCTCCGAAATAAGATCTTCCGTATTCACATGCATTTCCTGAATTTCCGGAAGAGAAAGAATAGTTTTCAGTTTGTGCTCTGCAATCTGAATATCGTTATCCAGTTCTGTCCAGCTCATTTTATGATTGGAAAGCTGCAATGAAGTTCTCAATACTTCATTCACTGTTACGACTCCGTTGGCTTTAAGAGCTTTTACCTGTTTGATGTTAACCGAATCTTCTTTCATCTTATCATTGATGAGACTTTGCTGTTCTTTTAAATGATGGATCTGCAGAAAAGCTGTGATGATTTCCATGGTAAGCTGTCTCTCATCCAGATGCGTTCTTAAAGCAGATATTTCAGTGTCAATAGCCGCTTTTTTTTCTGTATTTTTTATTTTGCCGCCCATGTACACAGGGATTGATGCAGATAATGTAAAATCATACATCCCATTGATCGCATCATACCTTGTCGCTTTGTTAAATACGCCATTCTGATGCTGATACAGATTGGTTACCTGAGTATAGCTGGTATGAAATTCAATGTCCGGAAGCTTTTCCATTTTGAGATCTTTCTCTTTGGTAGCGGACATTTCCTGTTTTAGATGACTTATCTGAATGTTTTTGTTGCTTTTCAGACCAATCTCTACAGCTTGTTGTAAGCCGAGATGCTGATAATCTATCATCTGTGAATGTAAAAAGCTGCTCAATAATAAGCACAACGCCATGCATAGATATCGGCATGCGTTAAATATGATATTCATAAATTAATTAAAGGATTTTTGCTAAAATGATTTTGATGCAGCAAAGTTACGACGACAAGAGTAGGACCTGATTTGTGAAAACAGAAAAAGATTTGCTCATTTACGCCAATTTGAAAAATCTTCTTATCTTTATTTCATGAATGACAGTCATTTTAAAGCCGTAGAAGAGGAGGATGCTGAATTTTACATCTATCATGTCCTCACAGGTAATGTAACAACAGAGATTCATTATCACAGTTCTGCACAATTAGTATATGCAGAAGGAGGTATTGTGCATGTTTTTACAGATCAGAAGCATTGGTATCTTCCTGCAAGGTGCTTTATGTGGATTCCTGCCGGAACACCTCACTACATTTTTTCTACCAGTCCGAAAGTTGATTTATATAATTTTTATTTTAAGAAGGAAGAAAGCGAAAATGGCTTTTTTGATGAAATTAATATTTATTCTGTTAATAATCTACTTCGGGAGATGATTTTATATACTAAAGAATGGGATGGGAAAATCACAAAAAATGACCACTCTAAATATTTTTTTCTCAAAGCGCTTAAAGGAGTTTTACACGAGAAAAAGCACAGACACCTTGCATTTCCCATACAGCATCCCTTTCCTAAGGATGAAACACTATTAAAGATTGCAAGATATATTCATGCGAACCTTGAAAAGCCCCTTACTATAGAATCTACGGCCAAAGAATTCGGAATGAGTACCAGAACTCTTTCGAGGAAATTTAAAGAGATTCTGGGCATGAATTACGTCCGTTTTCTACGGGCATTACGAATTACCCGTTCCCTTGAGCTGATGCTGGAAGGAAAATACAATATGTACGAAATAGCAATGATGGTAGGATATAATAGCCTGTCGTCTTTCAGTAATATTTTCAAAAAAGTAATTGGCATTGCTCCTACGGAATATCAGCAGAAACTGAGAGGGGATAAATAGTGAGTGGAAGTGTTTGAGAGAGCAGTAATAGCTTTTTTTGTTATAAGATTTATTGAGAGGAGATTTCCTTCTCTGGAGAGGTGGATTTATGCAGGGCGAGAAGATGGGGGAATTCAATAAAAAAACCACTTCAAATAATTGAAGTGGTTGATATTGTGAGAAAATCTCAGTTGCTTAAAATTAAGCTTCTTCAGATTTAACTTCTTCTTTTTTAGCAGGAGCAGCTACAACTGGAGCGTCAGATATGATATCGAATTCGAAATTGTACTCAACGTTTCTGTGTAATCTGATGTTTGCCGTTACTTTACCAGTTCTCTTAATAGTGTTCCCTGGAATTTTGATATATTTCTTCTCTACAGAAACTCCAGCTTTAGCAAGAGCTGCAGAAAGATCTGCATTGTTGATAGATCCGAATAATTTGTCACCAGAACCTACTTTTGCAGGGATAGTGATAGAAGTTTTCTTTAATTGATCTACTACAGCGTTAGCAGCAGCGATTAATTTAGCTTCTTCTTCTTTTCTAGCTTCTAATGTAGCTTCTAAAGCAGCTTTGTTTTTAGGTGTAGCTAAAAGAGCAATTCCTTGAGGAAGTAAGAAGTTTCTAGCATAACCTGGCTTTACGCTTACTGTATCAAACTCAAGTCCTAAGTTTTCTACGTCTTGTTTTAGGATGATATCCATTGTTGTTGTCCTTTTTAAAGATTTTAGAGTGTTCTAAAATCAAGTTAGAATTAATTAATTTATTTATTCAGCAACAAAAGAAGAGACTGCTCTCTTCTTTTATTTATTTGTCTTATTTCAATAAGTCAGCTACGTAAGGTAGTAAAGAAAGGTGTCTTGCTCTTTTGATAGCAGCAGAAACTTTTCTTTGGTATTTTAAAGAAGTTCCAGTGTATCTTCTTGGTAAGATTTTACCCTGCTCGTTTACAAATTGTAATAAGAAATCAGCATCTTTGTAGTCAACGTGCTTAATTCCGTATTTTTTGAATCTACAATATTTCTTTTCAGATTTTGTATTGATATCAAGCGGAGTAAGGAATTTTACTTCTGATTCTCCTCCAGCTGAGGCTTGTTTAGCCATTTCATCTATTGCCATGTCTTGTCTTTTTTAAAAAAATAGGGTTAATAATTAAGCTTTAGCTGCTTTTACTTTAGTTCTTCTAGTTACAGCATACTCAACAGCATGTTTGTCAAGTTTCGTAGTAAGGTAACGGATTACTCTTTCGTCACGCTTAAATGCTAATTCTAGATCAGCTACTACACTACCTTCTCCTTTGAATTCGATTAGAGTATAGAACCCGTTCTTTTTCAATTGGATAGGATAAGCTAATTTTTTTAATCCCCAGTTTTCTCTAGCAACGATTTCGCAGTTCTTTTCTTTGATAAGATCTACATACTTGTTCACTGCTTCCTCTACCTGTGACTCAGATAGAACGGGAGTTAAAATGAAAACAGTTTCGTAATTGTTCATAATGTTAAATGAATTTGTTAATTATTTCGAGGTGCAAAAGTAGAGAATATATTTCTTATATGCAAGAGGATTCATGAAATAGTTGCGTATTGATGGTTTATAGTTTCAAGTTTAATATTGGGGATATTCTTAATGAAAAGCTATTTTCAATACAATACTTTTCCAAACGATCAACTTTCAACGGACAATTTCTGACTAATCTTTTTGTCTTAGCTCCGTCAGAAAATTGACCTTCAATACATCATACAGCGAATGTCTGCTTACTAAAATAGAAACAATGGAAGAAACCATTCCTGCCAGCATCAGGTGGAAAATCAATGAATGTCTGTCTGTCATTTCCAAAACAATAATTGCTGAAGTAAACGGAGCCCTGGTAATTCCCGTGAGAAAAGCTACCATTCCGGCCAGAACAACAACATTCGTTTCGTTGGGTGTTAAATGAATGGCACCTGAAATAACAGAGCCTATACTTGCTCCCGCTGTGAGAGCAGGGGCGAAAATTCCTCCTGCACCACCGGAAGTAAAAGAAAGGGCAGGGCCAAGCATTCTTAGAACCGGAACATACCAGTCTTCATGCTTATCCTTCGTAAAAAGAACACGCTCCATAATTTCTTTCCCGGAGCCCAGAATTTCCCTGTTGATGAAATAAGCGATTGAGGCAATAATCAAAGCACAAATGATCAGAAATATAACATTGGCCTTATCGGTTTTCAGTTTGTTTTTTTTCCAACTGTTGATTTTAAGCATCGCAACAGAAAGCTGACTGGCTAGAATACCAGCAACTGCAGCAACAAGTACAATGGGAAACATAACCATTAAAGAAACATCATTGGTCTTCGGATATCCCAGATATAAATAAGAACCAGCAAGTGTTTGTGCTGTAAGACCGGCAATAATTACTGCAGTAAACAAAGCTGTTTTGAAGTAATTGATATGGGTTTTTGACAGTTCTTCCACAGCGAAAACAATACCTCCCAACGGAGTGTTGAAAGCTGCGGCAAGCCCGGCTGCGGCTCCTGTCATAATCATGTTTTTCTTGGAAATTTTTGGCCACCATTCGGGAAGATACTCGTTGACTTTTCTGAAAACAGAGCCTGCAATCTGAATAGTAGGTCCTTCACGTCCTACCGCACCTCCTCCGATGACCAGAATGACTGAAGACAGGATTTTGAAAAATATAATCTTAATACTCAGAAGGCTTCTGATCTTGCGGTGTTCTTTCGGATTGGCGAGTTCTACCGCAGCCATGACCTGTGGAATACCGCTTCCTTTGGCATTGGGCGCAAATTCTTTTACCAGCCACCAGGAAAGTACAAATCCTATGGGAGCGATGATGAAAATCATCCATGCATGCCAGTCAAAGATAAAATTCATAAGATGTTCACCCCAGGCAAATATCTGTGCATACATGACGGCAAAAAAACCTGTAATAACAGATCCTATCCAAAAAGGAATAGCCTGAAGCAGATTGTACTTCAGCTGTTCGTTCCGGATATTGTCAAAGGAATTTTTGATGGATTTCCGTATCAGGATGAAAATTTTCAGCATTTGTCTGTTTTGAGGGATGAAATTACGGTAAAATTTTGAAAATTATAGGTCGTTTAAAAATTTTGAGATGATTTCAGCGTTTCCAATTGTAAGTATTTCCGGTAAACCAAAGCTTAAAATATTGTTTTCCACTTCAAGTTTGAAATTTTCATTCGGAAAAGTTTTTATAGCTGCTTTTCTTTTTGGAGTTAGAAAATTCATGGTTTTAAATTGATCACTTCCTAAAACATAGAAATCTTTAAATTCATGATCTTTCAAATTGATAGTAAAACTGCTGAATATTCCTGCAATCTTATCCATTAATTTCTTTTTATTGATGGAGATATACCCAAAATCTTCCTCCACCTTTTTGAGTCCCCAAAGTTGAATAGTGTCAAATTTACGACCTAACCGGCCTCCTTCGGATGTCATTCCAACTTTGCTGACGATAAAAAGATAGAAAGAATCACCTGTCGTTCTGTCTTTTACAAAATAACAGATTTGCGGGATGAATATGGGATAGAGATCATGAGAACTGAATTGTTCATAGGGAGATTCTTTAAGATCAATTACAGAAATTTCATAGACCGCAGAAAGCTGATCGTAGACTTCAGCAATGAGATTTTCATCCTGTTCGGTGAAATCAGAAAATTTAGTCATGTCATACTTTCTGTAATCCAGATCCATTGTTGAATATTATTTAAGTTTAAAAATAGCGCTAATAAATCTAACTTCCAAAAAAGTTATTGTAGATAGAATTGTGTTTAATTTGTTATTGATTTAATAAATTAAATACCTTTTATTTAAATATTTGTAATTGTTATTTTGTGTTGTTTGATCTTTTGATATTTCATTGAGTTTTGGTTAACAAAAACAAAAAAACCTCCGAAAAACGGAGGTTTGTATTTAAAACCGGCAAAAATTACTTTATTGCTGATTGTATATTTACTTATATTTCTGTGTTCAGATCCCAGTTTTCAAGATAGTCGTGAACATGCTTCAGCATCATTCCTCCTAAAGAACCGTCTACCACTCTGTGGTCATAAGAGTGAGACATGAACATTAAGTTTCTGATAGCAATTACATCACCATCAGCTGTTTCAAGAACTGCAGGCTTCTTAACGATTGCTCCGATGGCTAAAATAGCTACCTGAGGCTGAGGAATGATAGGGGTTCCCATAAGGTTTCCGAAGCTTCCTACGTTAGAAATAGTATAGGTTGCACCCTGAGTGTCTTCAGGTCTTAATTTCTTGTTTCTTGCTCTGTAAGCCAGGTCGTTGATTGCTTTTGCAAGACCTGAAAGTGATAACTGATCAGCATTTTTAATTACAGGAACAATAAGGTTTCCGTCCGGAAGGGCAGTAGCCATACCAATGTTGATGTTTTTCTTTTTGATGATGTTTTCACCATTGATAGAAACATTGATCATTGGGAAATCCTGAATTGCTTTTACTACAGCTTTTACGAAAATTGGCATAAAAGTCAATTTTTCACCTTCGCGCTTTTCAAATACGGCTTTATTTTTATTTCTCCATTTCACAACGTTGGTAACGTCTGTTTCGATGAAAGAAGTAACGTGTGGAGCAATTTGTTTTGCTTTTACCATGTTTTCAGCGATGATCTTTCTCATTCTGTCCATAGGAATGATCTCATCACCTGCGCTTACCGAGATTGTAGCTGCCGGAGCAGATACTGCTGGTTTCGGAATGGATGCTGCCTGTACAGGAGCCGCCTGCTGAACCGGCTGGTTTCCTCTGTTAGCAACATATGTTAATATATCTTCTTTTGTAATTCTTCCTTCCAAACCGCTTCCTTTGATAGATTTCAGTTCAGTTTCAGAAATATTTTCCTGTTGTGCAATAGATTTTACAAGTGGAGATAAATAAAGATCTCCTGAGAATTCTACGTTTGAAGCAGCTGTTGTTTGTAAAGGCTCTTCAATCGCTTTTAAAGTGTCAGCATCCGGAGTAGCCGCCGGAGTTTCAGTTTTTACTTCTTCTGAAGCTGCGCCTTCTCCTTCAATTTCTAAAATAGCAATGGCTTCACCTACTTTTGCAACTTCATCTTTTTGCTTTAAAATTTTTACGATTTTCCCCGAAACTGGTGTCGGAACATCTGAATCTACTTTATCTGTTGCAATTTCTACTACGGAGTCATCCTCCTTTACGTTATCACCTTCATTGAATAACCAAGTGATAATTGTCGCTTCCATAACACCTTCTCCCATGGAAGGAAGCAATAATTTGTATTCTGCCATTTTTGATTTTTAGATTTTGACAAATATATAAAAAAAATCGGTTTTTTTATGAAATATATAATCTTAGCTGAATTCAATATAAATATTTTCGCCCACATTCAATCCAAACAGGCTTTTAGCACCGTTTTTCTTACTTCCTTTATAGATGGTAAGCTCCAATAATTGACTATCATTGAAAATAGCAGCAGACTGCCCATGGAATTCTGTTTCCCTTTCCCAGTCTGAAACAACCTCCGTATGGCTGGAAAATATCCTTGAAAGGCTTAAATTTCTGAATTTTATGGTAAAACTATCGTAGCCTTTGCTGATATTTTCAAAAAAGTCTTTGTTGATATTTGAGATTATATTTCCGAAATTATCAATATAAGTTACTTCACCGATAATCATGCCTTCCGATTCATTATAAACTGCTCTTGGGAACATCAGTTGTTTGGCTGTACTTATTTTTCGCCCTATTACTTCAGGGAGTCCGCCATTGGCAAGATGTACCGCTGCAGGAACAAAAATATCTGTAGAAGTAAAGTTGATGATGTCATCAAAACGGTTGTTAAGCGTAAGTTCATAGATTGCTTCCGGTTTAATATCAAAAAAGATAAGGCTTAAAAGACCGTTATCTGCCGCTAAAAAGTAAGATCCATCGGCTTTGTAAATGATATTCTTTCTTGATCTGTTGTGAAAACTGTCTACGGAAATGATGTGAATGCTTCCTTTAGGAAAATATTTATAAGCATTTCTTACAATATACGAAGTCTGTATAAGGTTGAATGCCTGGATATCGTGGGTTATATCAATAATATTAACCTCAGGGTTTAGAGACAGAATTTTGCCTTTCACAGCGGCAACTCTGTAATCTAAATTTCCGAAATCCGAAGTAAGGGTAATAATTGACATGAGCAATTTCTAGAATAGTGTAGTATTGCAAAGTTATTTAAAATAAAAAGAAAGCCCGAAAGATTGTTGAAAAGAATTTGATATAAATTTGAAAAAAAGCTTTAATTTTAAAATCTAAAAATAAAAATACTGCATGTTTGAATTAACATATGATTTGGAAGATATCGATGCGAAAATCTTCTATGGAGTTAATAACCAATATTTCAACTTAATAAAATCAAGCTTTCCAACCATTAAAATTACAGGAAGAGATCATGTCATCTTTGCCATGGGAAATAAGGAAGCTTTAGACATACTGAAACAAAAACTGAATGATATTGTCAGTTTTATCTCCAAAAATAACTCAATAGGCCTGAAAGACGTTGAAAATATACTAAATATTAAAGACGAAAATGAGAAACAACTGGTTTTTGATCAGGATATTATCGTAAAAGGGGTCAACGGAAAAGTTATTAAGGCTAAAACAACCAATCTTAAAAAATTGGTAAAGGAGACGGAGAAAAAGGATATGGTCTTCGCCATTGGTCCTGCCGGAACTGGAAAAACATATACCAGTGTAGCATTGGCCGCAAGAGCTTTAAGAGATAAAGAAGTGAAAAGAATCATTCTGACAAGACCGGCTGTAGAAGCGGGAGAAAGTCTGGGATTCCTTCCGGGTGATCTTAAAGAGAAGCTGGATCCATATTTGCAGCCTTTGTACGATGCACTTCGTGATATGATTCCCCATGAGAAACTGGAAGGTTTTATGGAGAAAAAAGTAATTGAAGTAGCTCCTTTGGCTTTCATGAGAGGACGTACCCTTGATGATGCTTTTGTGATTCTTGATGAAGCGCAGAATACTACCCATGCACAGATGAAAATGTTCCTTACCAGAATGGGTATGAATGCTAAATTCATTATCACAGGAGATCCGAGCCAGATTGACCTTCCGAAAAACCAGCAGTCCGGGCTGAAAGAAGCTATGAGGATTTTAAACGGAGTGAAGGAGATCGGGTTTGTGCATCTTACAGAAGAGGATGTGGTAAGACATCCGGTGGTAAGAAAGATTATTCTTGCTTATAATGATGAGGACAAAAGACTAAGAAACGACTAGTTAAGAATAGGTGAAAGTTTCCGTTAACCTTTTATTAACCTTAAATTGGTTAGTTAAAATTTGTTAATTTGAAAAAAATAATTAGTTTTGCAGACCTTGAATGTAAAAACTAATTAAACATGAAAAAACTTTTACTTGTTGCAGCAGTCGCTGTTATGGGAATTTCTGCAAACGCTCAGGAATTTCGATTTGGTCCTAAAGCTGGTTTCGCAATGTCAACTATTAAACTGGATGATAAGCAAGATGATCTTGACGGAAGAAAAATGTCTCCTAAATATACTTTCTATATCGGTGGAATGGCTGAGTACAAATTCAATGATAACTTTGCTGTTCAGGGAGAGGTTTTATACTCACCACTTGGAGCTAAAGAAAAAATTGATGGAGTAAATGCTGGAGGAATGTATTTTGGGGAGTCAACTAAGATTACTTTTGGAACTCTTTTGGTTCCTGTTTCTGCAAAATACTTTATTACTGAAGGTTTTTCTGTAGCAGCAGGTGTTAACGTAGGAATTATTCTTACGGCTAAACAAAAAACTGTAATTGGCTCAGATTTCCTTGATGTAGAAGTGGAAGGAGATACTGGTGATGTGGATATTAAAAAAGATATCAAATCTTTAAACCTTGCTCCTTTCTTAGGCGTTGAATATATGCTGGAGAACGGACTTTTCTTTGATGCAAGATACAGCTTAGGTGTATCCAACCTATCTAACGATAATAGTGGAGGTACTGTAAAGAACAGCTTTGCTCAGGTGGGTGTAGGTTTCAAATTCGGAGGAAACTAATTCTGAAAATCTTATTTAGAAATAATAAAAAGCAGGACAAAAATTGTTCTGCTTTTTCTCGTTGTAGAGCAGTTGTATCCTTATGATGAAAATAATTAGTACTTTTGCAGAATAATTCAAAGCTACTAAAAAAATGAAAAAACTATTATTACTAGGTGCTTTTGCACTTTTAGGAGGTGCTGCTCAAGCACAGGAAGGTTTTAAAATTGGTGGACATATTGGGGTTCCTGTGTCTGATGCAAGTGATGTATCTTCATTTACATTAGGAGTGGATGCTGCTTATATGTGGAATATTGCTAAAGGTCTTGACCTTGGGGTAACAACAGGATATTCTCATTTCTTCGGAAAAGATCACTTTGATGATTTCGGATTTATTCCTGTAGCTGTTTCCGGTAAATACAGATTCTCTGGAGCTCCTATCTTTGTAGGATTAGACCTGGGATATGGTATCTCTACAAAAGATGGAGTAGATGGAGGTTTCTATGCACAGCCTAAATTTGGATATCAAATGTCTAAAGGAGAGTTGTACATCGGATATCAGTCAATCAGTAACAGACGTGACTATGGTTGGTACAGAGATAGCTGGAATGTAGGAGCTGTTAACATTGGTTATAATTTCTTTTTGAAATAAGAAAGCAATTGCATATTAAAACTCCGGCCGAAGGCCGGAGTTTTTTTTGATATAATATAAGCAGACTGTACAGACTTTTATCAGAAATTTTTGAAATAATGACCCTACAGCGATTAGGAAAAGATAAAAACAACTTCATATTATAAACAAATGTTTAAATTTTAAGAGTTAATAACTTAAAAATTAATATTTTAGGTTAACTTATTTTGGCGTTTTTCCAGAATTCATGGGGTTTTAGAAAAAAAAACGAAAATTTAAAAAAGTAAACATATTCGCCTCTCGTTAGTAAAATGGAGTTTTTTTATTCATAATATTGTGAAAAACTCAATAACTTCTCTTAACTATGATTTATTTTTACAATACTCTAAAATTTAATAATGATATTAATCACATTAACAAATTTTAATATTAATGGGGACCACTGTAAATTTGCCCTCAGAAAGTATTAAAATTTTTTAAAATGAAAAAAATATTATTAGCGGGTGCTGTTGCACTTTTTGGTTTATCAAACGCTCAGATTGCTAAAGGAACTACATATTTATCAGGATCTGTTGGTTATTCTCAAGTAGAATCTAACAACGGTAACGATAAAAAAGAAAACTTCAACGTATTACCTACAGTTGGATATTTCGTAAACACTAACCTAGCAATTGGATTAGGAGTTGGTTACCAGACTGAAAAGAACACTTTATCTACAACTACAACTTTAGGAAACACTACAATCGTAAACGAGAGCGTAGTTAAAACTCCTGCATTCGTTGTTGCTCCATTCGTAAGAAAATATTGGACTTTATCTGACAAGTTATATTTCTTCGGGCAATTAGCAGTACCAATGCAGTTCGGAAAAACTGAAACTGAAAACAACTCTGTAGCTACAACTACAACAGGTTCAGGAACTTCTGTGGTTTCTAACTCTACTTCTACTGAAGCTAAATACACTAAAATCGGTGTTACTGTGAAGCCAGGTTTAGATTATTTCTTAAACAAAAACTGGTCTATCGAAGCTACTATCGGTGAGTTCGGTTACAGCAACTACAAGCCAAAAGATGGTGATGCTACAAACAACTATAACTTCGGATTGAATTTATCTTCTGTAACTTTCGGAGTTAAATATGTATTTGCAAAATAATAAACAAAGCATATAGCAAGAAAGCCCTGAGAAATTCTTAGGGCTTTTTTTTATAAAACTAATATAATAATCATGAAAAAAATCGTATTGATGGGCGCTGTTGCGCTTTTTGGTTTATCAAACGCACAGATTGCTAAAGGAACTTCTTATCTTTCAGGACAGGTAGGGTTTTATCACAAGGAAACCAATGAATTTGGTGGGAACAGAAAGGACAATGTAATCAGGATTCTTCCTACAGCAGGTTATTTCGTTAATACAAATTTAGCGGTAGGACTAGGAGTAGGATACAAAAGTGCTGTTACCAAATACAAAGTAAATGCAAGCGAATTCAGTAATCCGGTTGAAATAAAAAATACGGATAACGCATTTGTGGTAGCTCCATTCATAAGAAAATACTGGACTTTATCTGATAAATTATACATTTTCGGACAATTGCAGGTTCCATTGGAGTTTGGCAAGGAAGAGTTGGATTTTAACAGTGATGGTAATGGTGGAGATCCTATACTTTCCGCTCCGTTTATGCAAAAAAATAACTATACTAATATTGGAGTGAATATTAAGCCGGGTCTGGATTATTTCATAACGAAGAACTGGTCAATTGAAGCCACAATAGGAGAGTTCGGGTACAATACTTACAAAAGAGATATTGACGGTGCCAAAAGAGCTGATGACTACAAATTTGGGATCAGTTTAACTTCTGTAACTTTCGGAGTTAAATATGTATTTGCAAAATAATAAATAAAATAGATGAATTAGTCCTGAGATTGCTATCTTAGGACTTCTTTATTATAAAACTATTTAATAATCATGAAAAAAATCTTATTAGCGTCTGCAATCGCTTTATTTGCAGGTTTAAATGCGCAAACTACTTTCGGGGTAAAAGCGGGTTACGCTTTATCAAAATTAAATTCTAGTGAAGGAGATTTTGAATTTGGTGGATTTGAAGCAAGTTTAAAATCCAAGTCAGGATTTTATGTTGGTGGTTTGGTTGAATATAAATTCAATAATAAGTTTGCCGTTCAGGGAGAGGTAGAATATGCCAATCTTGGCGGTAAAGCAGAAGTTGGAATATCAGGTACTGGTTTTACCTTAACTGAAAAGATGAACCTTAACAGAATCGTTATTCCTGTATCGGCAAGATATTATGCAACTCCGGAACTGGGAATTTATGCAGGTCCGTATGTGAGTTTTAAGACCAATAACAAGGTGAAATTTGAACTAAATGGTCCCAATGCCGGGATGGTAGATCCTTCAGGACTTAAAGAAGGAGAACGCTATTTAGAAAGAGAACTGAATGATGGTTTAAAATCTACCGATTTTGGGTTATTCCTAGGGGCTGACTACAACATTCATAAAGGATTATTTGTAGATGCACGTTACAGCTTTGGTCTTACGAATATGATCAAAAATCCTGTAGATGGTGAAACATTGAGAATGAATTTCTTCCAGCTGGGGCTAGGATATAAATTTAAATAAACCCATATTCAGATAAAATAAAAACTCTCAGAATTTCTGAGAGTTTTTTTTATGAATGATTTTGTCTTGTTATTTTCCCATTCCGCCCATTCCCGGCATATTTGGCATCTTGCTCATCATCTGCATCATCTGCTTTCCTTGAGGGCCCTGCATCATCTTCATCATTTTACCCATTTGGTCGAATTGTTTCATCAATTGATTTACATCTTCGATTTTTCTTCCGGCACCTTTAGCAATTCTTCCTTTTCTCTGGGTATTGATGATAGAAGGTCTTCTTCTTTCTTCAGGAGTCATAGAGTAGATAATCGCTTCAATGTGCTTGAATGCATCATCACTGATCTCTACATCTTTGATCGCTTTTCCAACACCAGGAATCATGCCCATTAAGTCTTTCATGTTACCCATCTTCTTGATCTGATTGATCTGTTTTAGGAAATCATCAAAACCAAACTCGTTTTTAGCGATTTTTTTGTGAAGTTTTTTAGCTTCTTCTTCGTCAAATTGCTCCTGAGCTCTTTCTACTAGGGAAACAACGTCTCCCATTCCCAGGATTCTGTCTGCCATCCTTTCCGGGTAGAAAAGGTCTAAAGCTTCCATTTTTTCTCCTGTAGAAATGAATTTGATTGGTTTTTCAACAACAGAACGAATCGTCAAAGCAGCTCCACCACGGGTATCACCATCTAATTTAGTTAAAACAACCCCGTCAAAATTCAAAGCATCGTTGAATGCTTTTGCCGTATTCACAGCATCCTGACCTGTCATTGAGTCAACAACGAATAGTGTTTCATCTGGTTTAATGAAGTAATGAACTGACTTAATCTCGTTCATCATCTGTTCATCAATTGCCAAACGACCTGCCGTATCCACGATCACAACATCATGACCGTTTGATTTTGCAAAATTAATTGCGTTTTCAGCAATCGTAGAAGGATTTGTAGAACCTTCTTCTGTAAAAACCGGAACCCCGATTTGTCCACCTAAAACTTTTAGCTGATCAATCGCAGCAGGACGGTAAACGTCACATGCCACCAATAAAGGTTTTTTATTTCTTTTTGTTTGTAAATAATTAGCAAGCTTTCCTGAGAATGTAGTCTTACCAGAACCCTGAAGACCCGCAATAAGAATTACAGATGGTTTTCCTGAAAGATTGATTCCCTCCTGAGAACCTCCCATAAGGTCTACCAATTCATCATGGACGATTTTCGTCATCAGCTGTCCAGGCGTAAGGGAAGTAAGAACGTTCTCTCCTAATGCTTTATCCTGAACTCTTTTAGTAAGATCTTTTGCAACTTTATAGTTAACGTCGGCATCTACCAATGCTCTACGGATCTCCTTTACGGTTTCCGCTACATTGATTTCGGTAATTTTTCCTCTACCGGAAATATTATGTAATGCCTTGTCTAATTTATCCTGTAAACTATTAAACATATTTATTGTAAATTATAGGTTTGCAAAAATAAGGAATTTTTAGCATATCTAAAGTGTTCGGGACGTAATATTATATAGATAAGAAAAATGATATATATCAAATCTTATCATAATACGATAGAAAAAGTCTATTTTTGCGGTCTATTAAAATTTAGAATGAAAATCAATCCCAATATTCTTGTTGTCATTTTATTCTTTCTGACGTTCCTGGTGCATTTTTCTCTTTGGAAATTTGTTTTTCACCTGGATGAAATTGTGATCATTAAGTTTTATCTTTTTCTAAGCGTCATGTTTATGATGATGATCACTCTTATTATCTTAATCAATAGAGTAGCACCGGAATTTTTAGGATTGTCTGTTATTGGTTTGATTCTTTTAAAATTCGGTTTGATGTACTTAATCAGAAAAAAACTGAACTTTGAAGTGATTCCAGGCTATAAATTCCATTTTATCATCCCTTATTTTGTCCTGACAGCACTGCTTACATACTATGCGATCAAGCTGATTAATCATGATAAAAAACAGTAAAATAATTTATTGAAACTAGAAAAAATATCATATTTTTGCACAACGAAAAAAACCTATCAATGTTTAAGAAATTCGCAGTTTTATTCTACAGTATTTTTGTATTAAACTTAGTGTCTGCACAGCACGGTGAGGCTACTGCCGGGGCAGCTCCTGCTCAAGAGCTTTCAGAGAAAGACAAAGTAAGCAAAGAAAACAAAGAGTTCATCGATCATCACTTGTTGGATGCACATGATTTCACATTGATGGTTGATAAAGACGGTCACCACATCGGTTTCCCTCTTCCTGTTATTGTATATGACAATGGTTTTCACTCTTTCATGAGTAACAAAGAAGGGTTCATGCACGGAGAGCCTACTGAAGTAGATGGTTCTTTTTATGTATTGCACCATGAGAAAATCTATAAGACTGATGCAGCTGGAACTATAACTCTTGATGATCACGGTCACCCAACTAACGTAAAACCATTAGATCTTTCAATTACAAAAAGTGTACTGATCATTTTATTAGTATCAATCTTTATGTTAGTGTTGTTCGGTGGTATGGCTAAGTCTTATAAAAAATCAGTGGTTCCTACCGGTGCTGCAAGATTTTTAGAGCCATTAATTATTTTCGTAAGAGATGAAGTTGCTATTCCAAACATCGGACATAAGTATAAGAGATTTATGGGTTATTTATTAACGGTATTCTTCTTTATTCTTTTCCTTAACGTTTTAGGATTAATGCCTTTCGGAATTAATGTTACAGGTAATATTACAATGACATTCTTCCTTGCAATCCTTACTTATTTGATTACAACATTCTCAGCTAACAAAGATTACTGGAAACACATCTTCTGGATGCCGGGAGTACCAGTTCCAATGAAGCTGATCATGCTTCCTATTGAACTATTAGGAACAATCACTAAACCATTCGCATTGATGATCCGACTTTTTGCAAACATGACTGCAGGTCACATCGTAGTAATGAGTTTGATCGGATTGATCTATGTATTTAAGAATTTTATCGCAGGTGTTGCATTTCCTTTCCTTACATTGGTAATTTATTTACTAGAGGTATTGGTAGCATTCCTACAGGCTTATATCTTTACAATGTTATCAGCTCTGTTTATCGGAATGGCAGTACAAGAGCACGAGCATGAACATCATGCAGCTCACTAATTGAAATTATAAATTAAAGTAAAACAAATTTTTTAAAATTATATATTATGGAAATCCCTAAAATTGTAGGTGCTGGTATCGTAGTACTAGGTGTAGGTATCGGTCTTGGTAAAATCGGAGCTGCTGCTCTTGAAGCTATCGCTAGACAACCTGAGCAATCTGGAAAAATCCAAACAGCTATGCTTATCGCAGCTGCACTTGTAGAAGGTGTTGCGTTTGCTGCTCTATTCGCAGTAAACTAATTAAAATCAGACCATTATCTGTGACGGTTGGTTACAGATAATGGTTCTTTAAAAAAAGTAATAATTATTTATACATTTATATAATGGAATTAATTCATCAGTTTTCGTCAGGATTATTTATTATCCAGTCTGTTATTTTTCTAGCATTATTATTTTTGTTAGGTAAATTCGCTTGGAAACCTATTTTAACGTCTATCAATGACAGAGAAACATCTATTGTTGACGCTCTTAATCAAGCTAAATTAGCTAGAAAAGAAATGGAAACTTTAAAAGAGGATAACGAAAGAATCATTCGTGAAGCTAAAATCGAAAGAGACGCTATCCTTAAAGAAGCTAGAGAAATTAAAGACAGAATCGTAGGGGAAGCTAAAGATGTTGCTAAAACTGAAGGAGACAGAATGATCGAAGCTGCTAAACAGACTATCAATGCTGAGAAAAATGCTGCTATGGCAGACATCAAAACTCAAATTGGTACTTTATCTGTAAACATTGCTGAGTCTATCTTGAAACAAAAATTAGACAACAGCGAAGCTCAAAACGAATTAGTTCAAAATTATTTAAACAAATCAAACCTTAACTAAGAATGCTTACATCTAAAGTAGCTAAAAGATACGCACAAGGTTTACTTGATTTTACCAATGAATCAGGTCAAACGGCTACTGTATTTTCTGAAATGAAAGATGTAGTAAAGATCATGAAAGTGTCTGCGGACTTAAATAAATTCTTCATGACTCCTTATATCGATTCTAAAAAGAAAATAGAAGTAGCAAATGAAATTTTCAAAGGTTTATCTGTCTCTTCTCAAAATCTGATCAGATTGGTGATTAAACACGGACGTGAAACCCAATTGAAAAATATCGCTCAGGAATTCATCAACAAAGTAGAAGACCTTAGCGGTGTACAGAGAGTAACACTTACTACAGCAACTCCGCTTTCAAAAGAGAACCTAGATCAGATTTTAAGATCTACAACTCTTGTAAACGCCGATTCAAATTTTGATTTGAAAGTGAATGTAAAGCCTGAAATTCTTGGAGGATATGTTCTAAGAGTAGGTGATCAGCAGGTAGACGCGTCTGTGAAGACAAAATTGAACCAAGTTAAAAAAGATTTCCAATTAAATTAAGAAAAACAACCATACAATGGCAGAAATAAATCCGGCAGAAGTATCTGCGATCTTAAAACAGCAATTGGCCAACTTCGATACTCAATCAAACGTTGAGGAAGTAGGTACAGTTTTAACCATCGGTGATGGTATTGCTCGTGTATACGGGTTAGAAAACGTACAATACGGAGAGTTGGTGAAATTTTCTAGTGATGTAGAAGGTATTGTACTTAACCTTGAAGAAGACAACGTAGGTGTTGCTTTACTTGGTGAAAGTAAATTAGTAAAAGAAGGTGATACAGTAAGAAGAACAAACAGAATCTCTTCTATTAAAGTAGGAGAAGGTATGTTAGGAAGAGTAGTAGATACTCTTGGTAACCCTATCGATGGTAAAGGTCCTATTACTGGGGATTTATACGAAATGCCATTGGAAAGAAAAGCTCCTGGAGTTATCTTCAGACAGCCGGTAACTGAGCCTTTACAGTCTGGTATCGTTGCAATTGACGCAATGATTCCTGTAGGAAGAGGTCAGAGAGAGCTTATCATTGGTGACAGACAGACAGGTAAAACTACTGTTGCAATTGATACAATCATCAACCAAAGAGAATTTTTTGATGCAGGTAACCCTGTATATTGTATATATGTTGCAATCGGTCAGAAAGCTTCTACTGTTGCACAAATCGTTAAAACTCTTTCTGATAAAGGAGCTTTAGCTTATACTGTAATTGTTGCGGCTAACGCATCAGATCCAGTTCCAATGCAGGTATATTCTGCAATGGCAGGTGCTTCTATTGGAGAGTTCTTCAGAGATACTGGTAGACCAGCACTTATCGTTTATGATGATTTATCTAAACAAGCTGTTGCTTACCGTGAGCTTTCTCTACTATTGAGAAGACCACCGGGCCGTGAAGCTTATCCTGGAGACGTTTTCTATCTTCACTCAAGACTATTGGAAAGAGCGGCAAAAGTAATTGCTGATGATAATATTGCTAAGCAAATGAACGATTTGCCAGAATCTCTTAGACCAATTGTAAAAGGTGGTGGTTCTTTAACGGCACTTCCAATTATTGAAACTCAGGCTGGTGACGTTTCTGCATATATCCCTACCAACGTAATCTCTATTACAGACGGACAGATCTTCTTGGAGTCTGATCTATTCAACTCAGGGGTTCGTCCTGCGATCAACGTAGGTATCTCTGTATCTAGAGTAGGAGGTAATGCTCAGATCAAATCAATGAAAAAAGTTTCTGGTACTCTTAAGTTAGACCAGGCTCAATATAAAGAACTAGAGGCGTTTGCTAAATTCGGTTCTGACCTTGATGCTTCTACTTTGGCAGTTATCTCTAAAGGAGAAAGAAACGTAGAAATCCTTAAGCAGCCGGTAAATGCACCACTTCCTGTAGACAGTCAGGTAGCGATCGTATACGCTGGAACAGAAAACTTAATGAGAAACGTTCCTATCAGAAAAATTAAAGAATTCCAACACGAATATATCGAGTTCCTAAGATCTAAGCACCCTGATACAATGGCTGCTATTAAAGCTGGAAAAATCGATAACGATATTACAAGTGTTCTTAAGCAGGCTGCTAATGATTTAGCTTCTAAATACAACTAAAAAATTCAATGTTTAAGGTTTAAAATATAACGTTTTAAGCCTTAAACTTTAGACCTTAAACTTTGAACCCAAATTAATGGCAAACTTAAAAGAAATACGAGGCAGAATTACGTCAATTTCATCTACGATGCAGATTACCCGTGCTATGAAAATGGTTTCCGCTGCGAAACTTAAAAAAGCACAGGATGCAATTGTAATGCTAAGACCATATTCTGAAAAACTACAGGAACTTATCCAGAATGTAAATTCTAGTTCAGATCCTGATCAGATTTCTGTATATGCTCAGAAAAGAGAGGTTAAAAGAATACTTTTCATCGCTGTTACTTCAAACAGAGGTCTTGCGGGAGCTTTTAACTCTTCAATTGTAAAGGAGCTTAACCTTCAGTTCCAGAACAATTCTCAATATGAGATTGAAGTTCTTCCTGTAGGTAAAAAAGCATTTGATGCTGTAAGAAGAAGCCGTTCAGTATATGCTAATGGAAGTTCTGTTTATGATAATCTGAACTTTGATGCTGTTGCTCATATCACTGAAGGAGTAATGGCAAGCTTCAGAGAAGGTAAATTTGACGAAGTATATGTTATTTATAATAAATTCGTTAATGCAGCAACTCAGGAAGTAACAACAGAACAACTTCTTCCAATCTCAATGCCTGAAAATACAGAATCACAGGTAGAAACAGATTATATCTTTGAACCAAACAGGGCTGAGATTCTGGATAACCTGATTCCTAAGTCTATCAAAACGCAGGTTTTCAAATCAATTCTTGATTCAGTAGCATCTGAGCACGGAGCGAGAATGACAGCAATGCACAAAGCTACAGATAATGCAGAAGCTTTGAGAAATGATCTTAAGATCTTCTACAACAAAGCAAGACAGGCAGCAATTACCAACGAAATCTTGGAAATTGTTTCCGGAGCAGAAGCTTTGAAAAATTCATAAAGAATTATTTTAACATACCATTAAAGCACCGATAAATTCGGTGCTTTTTATTTTTATAAGACTAAAACTGCTATTTACCGTTCAAAAACCGTCTTTTTATATAGAAATGAGAGGATGTATTCAATTATTTTTTTAAATAAAAAATAGCGACATCTTATCGCTTCATATTTTCTTTCAAAAAATCCTCAATCAAAATAATCTATCCCGGATTCAGGTTATTTTTATTTTGCATATCTTTGTACCTAATAAAATTTATACAACCTCTAAATGGACTCGGACATAGTCAGGCTTTTGCTGGCCTTATTTCTTGTTTTACTAAATGGCTTCTTCGTAGCCGCAGAATTTTCAATTGTTAAAGTTCGTTACTCACAAATTCAGTTAAAAGCCGCAGAAGGTAATTCTATGGCTAAACAGGCAGAACATATCATCAAGCATCTTGATGAATATCTTTCCGCTACACAATTAGGAATTACATTGGCATCCCTTGCTCTTGGTTGGGTAGGAGAAAGTGCCTTGCATCATATGGTTGAAAATATCTTCGCATCTCTGAGTATTGATCTTACTCAGACAACGATTACTACAATCTCTGTAGTGACCAGTTTTGTGTTGATTACCATTATGCACATTGTATTTGGTGAGCTTATCCCAAAATCAATTGCGATCAGAAAATCTGAAGCCACTACAATGGCAACAGCTGTTCCGCTAAGGGTTTTTTACACAATTTTTAAACCGTTTATCTGGTTGATGAACTCAATGTCAAATGGTTTCCTTAGATTGGTTAAAATTCACCCGGCTTCCGAACAGGAAATTCACTCTACAGAAGAGCTTCAGCTTTTGGTAAAACAAAGTGCTGACAGCGGAGAGATTGAAGAAGAAAACTATGAGATCATCAAAAATGCATTTGATTTTACCGATCATTCTGCTAAACAGATCATGGTTCCTAGACAGAATATTACTTCCATAGATTTTGAAGAAGATGTTACAGATATCATCAATAAGATTATGGACAGCGGGTATTCCCGTATTCCGGTATATATTGACTCCATTGATAATATCATCGGGATTTTCTATACAAAAGAAATCATCAGGGAATTTGTTAAAAGAAAAGGAAATCTGGATCATGAAGACCTTAAAGATTTAATGCGGGATGCCTTTTTCGTTGTGGAAAGTAAAAAAGTTTCAGACTTACTGAAAACGTTCCAGCTTAAAAAACAACATATCGCTGTTGTTATTGATGAATTTGGTGGGACTGAAGGAATTATTACATTAGAAGATATTCTGGAAGAACTGGTAGGGGAAATTCAGGATGAAGAAGACGATGAAGAAAAAATCGTTGATAAAATATCAGATAATACCTATTGGGTGCAGGCTACACAGCCTTTGGACGAAATCAATGAATTTCTGCCTAAAAGACTGCCGCTTTCAGAAGAAAGTGAGTACAATTCATTAGCCGGATTCATTCTTTATGAGTTAGAAGATATCCCTGAAGAAAACCAGGAATTTGATCTTGAGGACTACCACTTTAAAATTCTGAAAATGAATAATAAAAGTGTAGAACTTGTAGAACTGGTCTATGAGGAACCTAATGCTATAGATCATTTAGCAGATAAAATTGGAGAAGTTTAAAACAGTTAGAATGAATTTTTATAATATCATAAAAGATTATGAAGATCCAAAGCGCCAGTATGAAGAAGAAGTCCTCGTTCTGGATGATACGGATGAAGTTTATAAACTGGTACTGCATAATGACGATATTCATACATTTGATTATGTAATAGACTGTCTTATCGAAATATGCAAACATACCCTGGAGCAGGCAGAACAATGTACGATGCTTGTTCACTACAAAGGCAAATGTACCGTAAAAACAGGCTCAATGGATGTTTTGAAGCCTATGCATGAAAAATTAATTTCGCGCGAATTGACAAGCGAAATCGTATAAATAAAAAAACCGGCAATCAATTTGCCGGTTTTTTTATTGAATCCGAAGGGGAAAGTTGAGTAATGGCAATAAATGACAAAGAGTAGAAGGCTTCAGGAAAATCTTTTAATCTTTACATGCTTTAATCTTTTAATTTCTCAATACTCTTACATTGTCATATTTTATCTAAAATAGTATATTTGTACCAACTATAAAGAAACAAAAAAATAATGCTTGTAATAGGAATTGCCGGTGGTACTGGATCCGGCAAAACTACAGTTGTTGACAAGATACTTCAGCAGCTTGATATTGAGGGAATGAATATCCTTTCTCAGGATAATTATTATCACGACAACCAAGGTCTTACATTGACGGAAAGAGAAGCTCTGAATTATGACCATCCCAAGTCGATAGATTTTGAATTATTGATAAAACATGTGAAAGCTTTAAAGAATAATGAGCCTATTGAACAGCCCATTTACAGCTTTGTCACTCATTCCAGAACAGGAGATCATGTCACTGTAGAACCTAAAAACGTATTGGTAGTAGAAGGAATTTTGGTTCTTACCAACAAAGAATTACTGAAAGAATTTGATTTGAAAGTATTTGTTCATGCAGATTCTGACGAAAGGCTGATCAGGAGGATCAGGAGAGATACCCAGGAAAGGGGAAGAGATCTGAGCGAAGTATTACACCGTTATCAGACTACATTGAAACCAATGCACCAGGAATTCATAGAGCCTTCTAAAAATGATGCCGATCTTATTATCCCAAATATGAAGCAGAATTCCGTAGCGATTGATTTTTTAACTACTGTTATTAAAAACTCGTTGAAAAAACATTAAAAAAATGGAAGAAAACAACCTTATCAAAGACATTCAGCCGAAATCTGAAACATTCAAACTTATACAGAAATATGTTTTGAATAAGTATACCATTACGATTTGTCTGTTTTTGGTATGGATGATTTTTTTCGATAAAACCTCATTTCTTGTAATCAATGAACTGAATGGTGAGATCAGGAAATATGAAGAGCAGCTGGACTTCTACAAAAAAGAATACGAAAAAAATGATGCTTTTTATAAAAAACTGATGAACAACAAGTCTGAGAAGGAAAAATACGCAAGAGAAAACTATTTTATGAAAAAGCCGAATGAAGAGATTTTCATTTTGGTGGTAGACAGCACAAAAGTTGCTAAGAAATAAGGGCTTGCTAAAAAGGTCAATAGTGAATGGGCAATTAATTTTGTTTTATGGTACTATTATATAGAAAGAAAAATTCATTATTGACAATTCACAATTTAAACTAAAACTAATGTCAAATACAGATATATTTTCAAACTGGGAAAGTTTAGTCAAAAAACAACTTAAAACAGAGGATATTTACCCTATTTTAGAAAAACAGAATTTGGAAGGAATAGAGGTGAAGCCCTTTTACACGGAAGTTCAGAAGCCTTTGGTAAATCTGCCTAGAGTTGAAGAAAGCACCCATTTGGTAGCACAATATCATGAAAGTTTAGAAGAGGAAGTATTTGCATTTATCCTTGATCATAATGTAGAAAATCTTGATCAGAAAACTCTTTTTGTTAACAATAAAGAACTTGCAGGGCACATCAGCCCTAAAGAAGAAGACCAGTATTTTTCATTGATTGACATTTTTAATGAAAAAGAAGGAAGTATAGACGACCAGCTGGCTAAAGAATTACTGGCTAAAGACTTTAAAAGAAATATCTGTGTAGATATCTCACTGCATCAGAATGCCGGAGCAGCCATTTATCAGCAGCTTGGTATTGCGCTAGCAAAAACTAAAGAACTGGTAGAAGCTTATGGTGCTGAAATTTTGAATAAGCTAATCTTCAGAATAGCAGTAGGAGGAAATTACTTTTTTGAAATGGCAAAACTGAGAGCCTTTAAAATTGTTTTCAACCAGCTTTCTAAGGAATATGGTATGGATGAAGTTCCTTACATCTTTGCGGAGACTTCACTGCGAAATAAAGCCGTTTCTGACAATGAAAACAACCTGATCCGCTCTACATTAGAACTTGCTTCTGCAATGATCGGAGGAGCTGACGCTGTTTTTACCAATAATTATCTTGTAAACAGAAGTACAGATAATTCGGAAGAAATTTCTTTCAAACAGCAGATTGTGCTCGCTTACGAAAGTATCATCAATGTATTTGAAGATGCTGCGAACGGAAGTTATTATATTGAAGATATTACGAAGCAGTTTGCAGAGAAATCATGGGCTTTATTTGTTGAAATCGAGGAAGCCGGAGGGTATCTTGAACTGTTGAAACAGGGAGTTGTTCAGAAAAAGATCTATGATCATGCTGTTGAAGAGCAGCAATGGATTGAAGAAGGAAAAATAAAGCTGATAGGGGTAAATTTATACCCTAAATTAGACGTTAAAAAGTCTATCGGAGATCTGTATAACGAAAAGGAGATAAAAGCGGTTCGCTGGGCTGAAATGTTTGAATAATGAAAGAAAAACTGGTAGACTTATTTGAATACACCTATCATTTCAATGTTGAGATGATTAAAGTTATTTCTGAAAACAGAGAACTTGTTGATGATAAAACCATCAGCCTGATTAATCATACTCTTAATGCACAACAGATCTGGAATGCCCGGATTTTGGGAGAAACTACTTTTGAAGTCTGGCAGATCAATCCTTTTGAATCTCTTGAGGAAATTAACCATAGAAATTTTCTTAAAAGCATTGATATTATAAGAAATTTTGATCTGGACAAAAGAGTAGAATATCAGAATTCAAGAGGAACAAAATTTGAAAACAGTATTTTTGAAATGCTTTTTCATGCAGTCAATCACTCTACCTATCACAGAGGACAAATCAATTCTTTGCTTAAGCAGAATGGAATAACTCCGGTATTGACGGATTATATTTTTTACAAAAGATAATTTGATAGACTAATCATTTCAAATGAGATTTTGTGTAGATTTATGAAACACAAAATACAAATGTTATAAAGAAAACGAGATAAGTTTTTATATCAGGAAATCTATATTTTCTGTTTATAATGAACTTGGACCAGGGCTTTTAGAAAAGGTTTATGAGAAAGTTTTGGCATTTGAGTTAGAAAATAATGGTTTAAGTGTTAAAACACAAGTGCCAATTCCAATAAATTTCAAAGAGATTCTTATTGATTCAAGCTTTATCGCAGATATAATTGTGGAAGATAAAGTTATCATAGAAGTCAAAGCCGTAACAGAAATAGCAAATATTTATCATCAGCAGTTATTAAGCTATCTAAAGTTAACAGGATTGAAACTAGGAATTTTGGTTAACTTTAATACTGATCAAATTAGCAAAAGTATTTTTCGGAAGGTAAGAGGAAATTTAGATTAATATTCTAAAAATGACCGCAGATAGCACAGATTTTCACTGATGATTGCGTCTGTTTTTTATAGTTAATAAGAAAACTATCAGCGATATATCAAATTGGAATAATATAAAGAAATAAAAGATCAGGATTTAAAAAACCATGCTGTCTTTGGCTTAAAAATAGAATGAATAAAACTCAAATAATAAAACATAAACATCTGTGAAAATCCGTGATATCTGTGGTTAAATTAATAAACAAAGACATTCAAAACTATATCAATGCAAATCTGAATGCAGATTTACATACACTACTGCTGAAAAAATCACCCTTTCCGGAAGTTTCTATGCAGGAAATTGTACAGCAGATTAAAGGAAAACAGGTTGCTGAAAGAAAGTTTCCTTTTCTCTTGAAAGAAGGGATTATTTTTCCGCCACAGCTTAATCTCGAGCAGTCATCATCAGAAAAAACAGCCCTTTATAAATCCAACATCCTGAAAGGGAGTACATTTATTGATCTCACGAGCGGTTTTGGTATTGATGCCTATTATCTGTCTCAAAACTTCGATCATATCACTTTGGTAGAGCAGAATACAGAGCTTTTAGAAATTGTTGAGCATAACTGGAATACTTTAGGACGTCATGCAAATTTTATCAACAAGAAGCTTGAAGATTTCCTGAACGGGAATCAGGAACATTTTGATGTCATTTATCTTGATCCGGCCAGAAGAGATCAGCAAAAAAATAAGGTTTTTCTTTTAGAAGACCTGTCTCCTGATATTCTCGAAATCCAGGAGAAATTGCTGTCTATTTCCAATCAGGTCGTCATTAAACTCTCTCCACTTATTGATCTTAAGTATCTTGTGTCAATGTTGCCGGCTATTTCAAGGATAGAAATTATTGCCCTGAAAAATGATGTAAAAGAAGTTGTCATTTTTTTATCCAACGAAAATACGGACGAGATTATCTGCAGCTGTGTGAACCTTGAGAGTGGCGAATCTGCCTTTACTTTCAGATTTGGGGAAGAAGAAAATGCCGAGTCTGAATATTCTGAGCCTGAAAAATACATTTACATTCCCAATAACTCTATTTTGAAAGCAGGAGTTTTTAATTTGATTTCACAGAAATTCGGATTAAAAAAGCTTCATCCTAACAGTCATTTCTATACCTCCAGTGAAAAGAAAGGAGACTTTCCCGGGAGAATTATGGAAGTGGAACTCGTTGACTCTAAAAATATTAAGAAAAAAGAACAGTATAATATCATTTCAAAAAATTACCCTTTAAAACCTGAAGAAATCAAGAAAAAGTATGGTTTGAAAGATGGGGGAGATCATTACCTTATTTTTACACAATCCAAAAAAGGGAAAATAATATTAAAATCAGTATAAAAATGTTGCCGAAAAAAGCAGGATTTCTTACTTTTGGGCAATCAAAAATTTAAACATGAAATCGCCCGCTGTTTGGATAAATCAGAATAGGCTAAAATAGTGCGGTTTCATATGATCTTAAAAAAATAAATTTTACATATGAAAAAATTAGTTATATGTTTAGCAATTGCAACAGTAGCGGTAAGTTGTAAAAAAGTACCAGCTGGTGGAAATAAAGGGACTTTGAAACTGGAAGAAGGAGTAGACAGATATTCTGATGCTGCTCAGGGAGAAGGTCACGGACATGCAGCTGCTGCAGAGCATAAGGAAGAAGTTGCTGCAAAGCCAGAAACTGCAGCTCCTAAAACAGACAGTACTGCTGCTGCAAAACCTGCTGAAGCTGAAAAGGCTCCAAAAGCTGAACACTAATTAGAAGTACAAAATATACAAATGCCCTGTTTTTGCAGGGCATTTTTTATTAAAAAAGATGGCTATAAGGCTCATTAGCATAAGATTGGTAAAATCCTGTCTTTTTGTTTGTCCCTGCCGGGCATTTTTTTTAATTTTAACAAAATAAATTTTTACAATGCAAGAGACATTAAATTACATTAACGAAAACAAACAGCGTTTCGTGGATGAATTATTTGAGTTATTGAGAATTCCTTCTATTTCTGCAGATCCGGCGTATAAAGATGACGTTTTGAAATGTGCAGATGTAGTGGCAGCGCACCTTAAAAATGCAGGAGCTGATAATGTTGAAGTTTGCCAGACCAAAGGCTATCCAATTGTTTTCGGAGAAAAGATTTTAGATAAAAGTTTACCTACAGTATTGGTATATGGACATTATGATGTTCAGCCGGCAGATCCATTGGAATTATGGACAAAGCCACCTTTTGAGCCTTATATTGAAAAAACTGAACTGCACCCTGAAGGAGCTATTTTTGCAAGAGGTTCTGCGGATGACAAAGGACAGTTTTTCATGCACCTGAAGGCATTCGAAGCAATGATGAAAACCAATGCTCTTCCTTGCAACGTTAAATTTATCTTAGAAGGAGAAGAAGAAGTAGGTTCTGTAAGCTTAGGAGACTGGGTGAATGAAAATAAAGAGAAATTAACTTGCGACTGTATCTTAATTTCCGATACTCATATTTACAGCAACGAACAGCCAACTGTTACAACAGGATTGAGAGGTTTAAGCTATGTAGAAGTAGAAGTGGAGGGCCCAAACAGAGATTTGCACTCAGGTCTTTACGGTGGAGCGGTTCCAAACCCTATTCACGTTCTTTCAAGAATGATCGCTAATCTGATTGATGAAAACGGTCATATTACTATTGACGGGTTCTATGATAATGTAGAAACGGTTTCAGATGCAGACAGAGCTGATATGAACAAATTGAAAGACAATCCTGAAGAATTCAAAAAATCAATCGGATTAAGCAATATAGAAGGAGAAAAAGGATATACAACTTTAGAAAGAACATCTATCCGTCCTACTTTAGACTGCAACGGAATCTGGGGTGGTTATACCGGAGAAGGTGCAAAAACTGTAATTCCTTCTAAGGCTTTTGCTAAAATTTCCATGCGTTTGGTTCCTTACCAGACCCCTCAGGAAATCACGGAAAAATTCACGAAATATTTTGAAAAAATCGCTCCGGATACGGTAAAAATTAAAGTAACTCCTCACCATGGAGGAATGCCTTATGTTTTACCAACGGATACCAAAGAATTTGCGGCTGCAAAACAGGCGATGGAGTCTGCATTCGGAAAAGAAGTTCTTCCCTACAGGGGAGGAGGAAGTATTCCAATTACAGCAATGTTTGAGCAGGTTTTAGGAGCTAAATCTGTATTGATGGGCTTCGGATTGGATTCTGATGCAATCCACTCTCCAAACGAGCACTATGGATTATTTAATTTCTATAAAGGAATTGAAAGTATTCCGTTGTTCTTTGAAAATTATTCAAAGTAATTCAACGAAAATAAGATACAATAAGGTATTTCTGGAAAGAGATACCTTATTTTTTTGCTCTGAATTGAATTGTTTTACCTGTATGGGAAGACGTTTTTAATAGATTTGAAAATTAAATTCACTGAGTATAAAAGCGTTATTTTTTATTTGCAATAAGTTATTTCACCATTCATGGAAAGTTTATATTTTTAATACAAAACTTGATTTCCTATGAAAAAATACTACTCAATTGCAATTTCACTATTGTCAGCATGCGTTTTTGCACAGCAGGCTGTATCCTTTGAATTCAATGAAGGGTTCAACGCTGGAAATATCCATGGCCAGGTGGGATGGATCAGTACTCCCACAGGAGGAGTTCCTGCAAATGTAACCCATCAGACCATCAGCGTAGATAAAGCCAGCGATGGAAGCAGCTCCCTCAAAATTGTCAAAGAAGCAACCTACGGAACTCAGTCTGATCCTATTATCGGAGGTTTTTATAACCTGCCGGCTCCTCTTGTTTATAATAATTTTTCTGTATCATTTGATATCAATATGTCGCAGCTCAACGGCTCTGATTTTGGTTTTCAGGGAGTAAATAACGTTGATGATCAGTTGGTTGTGAGATTGGATTTTGATAAAACCGGATTGCTCAAAATTTTGAATACCGTATCAGGTACACAGGATTTGATTTCCATATCTTCAGCCTGGCTGCCTAATATCTGGTACAGAGTGAAAGTCGTAGGAACTGCCACAGATGTCAGATATTACGTTAATAATGTTCTTATTTATACAGGTATAGCCGCAAGTTCAATGAATATAGATCAGCTGCGTTTTGTCCATAATAATGCGTCGGGGGCTGCTTATATTGATAATATTAAAATAAATAGTGAACTATTGGTATTGGGGATTAGGGATTCAAAGATTACTGCTAAAGAAGTATCTGTTTACCCTAATCCTGCAAATGATTTTATACAGATTAATTCTCCAGGTACAGTTAAAAGTATTGAGATCTATGATGAATCAGGAAAGCTGATCAAAACTGAAACAAAGAGTAGCAGAATGGATGTAAAAGGTTTTCCTGCAGGCGTATATATGGTTAATATCAAAACTGAAGGAAGGAATTTTACAGAAAAAGTGATCATCAGATAAATTATTTATTGATTCTGAGAACCTGTGTTCTTTTTAGCGTGCTGTAGGATTTATGGATGATTTTTTGGAAATGACACTTTTATTTAGGTTTAATATCTTTATTTGTTTAGGTTAAAATATATTATGTTAATTTATTTTTATGTTTAAAATATTCGTTGATTTTGCTTTTTTGATTAAAAGACCTATATTTGCTCAAAACTAAAAAATATCATGAAGAAACTTTACATTTTCGCAATTTCGTTGATTTCCATAACATCTTTTGCCCAGCAGACTATTTCTTTTGAAGCCAGTGAAGGATTTACAACAGGAAATATTAATGGCCAGCAGGGTTGGATTACTACAAATGATGGAGGTGTACCGCCAGTATATTTGACCACTCAATTGGTTTCAACTGAAATGGCAACTCAAGGTTCAAATAGTCTTAAAATAACACCAGATTTACCTTATGGACCACAGCAAAGCCCTGTAATGGGTGGTTTCTATACCTTTACTACACCATTAACCTATAATAGCTTTACACAATCATTTGATGTAAGACTTACCCAAAAAAGCACATCAAGTTCGGATTTTGTATTCAGAACAGTAAGTACAACTGGAGCAGGAGGGATTGTTACTTATATTGATTTTTCTTACGACGGTGCAATTTTACTAGCTACAGCTGGTTCAGCTAACTTAGTAAATACCAATCAGACCTGGAATGCCAATACTTGGTACAGAGTGAAAATAGTGTCTACTGCTACAGGAATCCAATATTTCCTGAATGATGCGCTGATCTACACAGGACAACCATTCAGTAACAATAATATTAACAGAATGGATTTTGTGCATGATAATTATGGAGGTTCTGCCTATATTGATAATATTAAAATCAATAATGAAGCATCACTATCTACAAAAGATGCCGTTAAAAACGATGTGAAACTATCCATTTATCCAAACCCTGCTACTGAAGTGATAAAAATTACAACTCCTGGCAAGATAAAACATGTTGAAGTGTATGATATGTCAGGAAAAAGAATAGATGTAACATTGAATGGGGATCAGGTGAATGTAAGCAACCTATCTTCCGGAGCCTATTTACTGAATGTAGAAACGGAAGGAAGAAACTTTACAGAGAAATTTATAAAAAAATAATTCCTGATAAATCTTAGTATCAGTAAAACGCTCCAATTGGAGCGTTTTTGTTATTTTAGAGAATTAAAATTAGGGAATCAATGGCAGAGAATAAAACAGCTTATATAACAGGGGGAACCAAAGGTATTGGTTTCGGAATTGCTAAAATTTTACTTGAAAATGGAATCTCAGTAGCTTTTTCAGGAAGAAAAAAAGAAGATGTCATGAAGGCGGAAGAGGAACTTAAACAATACTCAGAAAATGTTTTGGGAATTGTTTCTGACGTAAGAAGCCTGGAAAGCGAGCAGGAAGCAGTAAAATATACCGTTGAAAAGTTCGGAAGACTGGATTATATCATTGCTAATGCAGGATTGGGAATATTTAAACCCGTAGACGAACTCACAGCAGAAGAATGGAATGATATGATAGAAACCAATCTCACAGGTGTTTTCTATACCTTAAAAGCTTCTGTAGAAGAACTGAAGAAGACAGAAGGTTACTATATTACCATCTCAAGTCTTGCAGGGGCCAACTTCTTTGAAAACGGAACGGGATACAATGCTTCAAAATTCGGAGTGGTAGGTTTTACCCAGGCAGCGATGATTGATTTAAGAAAATATAATATTAAGTCTACGGTTATTATGCCGGGTTCGGTGGCCACTCATTTTAACGGAAATATTCCATCAGAAAAAGACAGTTGGAAGATTCAGCCCGAAGATATGGGGAATCTCATATTGGATATTTTAAAGATGAATCCAAGAGTTTTGCCAAGTAAAATAGAGTTTAGGGCAACAAAACCAGCGAAGTAACTACATCTAATGTATTGAATAATAATTTAATAAGTATTATGCATGCATAATATATTTTTTATTTATATTAGCAAAAATTAATTCAAACAAAATCTCTGCATAAACTGTCATGATTTTATGCGTCAAAGGGAAAAAATAAAATAGTACACATGAAAATATTAGTTTGTATTAGTAGTGTTCCGGATACTACTTCCAAAATTAACTTTACAGCAGATAAATCTGCTTTCGACAAGAACGGAATTCAGTGGGTAATCAATCCGCTAGACGAATTTGCGTTGACAAAAGCGGTTAAACTTCAGGAATCTCAGGGAGCAACAGTAACAGTAATCAACGTAGGAGATGCTGGTACAGAACCTGTGATCAGAAAGGCTTTGGCAATTGGTGCTAATGATGCTGTAAGAGTAAATCTTGATCCTAAAGACAGCTATTCTACAGCAAAAGAAATTGCAGCTGTAGCTCAAAACGGAGGATATGATCTTATCCTTTGCGGAAAAGAATCTATCGACTATAACGGAGGTTCCGTGCCAGGAATGGTGGCTCAGCTATTGAACCAGCCTTTCGTAAACGCTTCAGTAGGATTAGACGTAAACGGAAACGAAGCTACTGCAGTAAGAGAAATTGAAGGAGGAAAAGAAACTATTTCTGTAAAATTACCGGCAATTATTGCAGGTCAGAAAGGATTGGTAGATGAAAAAGACCTTATCATCCCGAATATGAGAGGAATTATGTCTGCAAGAACAAAACCTCTGCAGGTAGTAGAGCCTTCTTCTTCAGAAGTAAAAGTTCAGGGTGTATCTTATGACAGTGTTCCGCCAAGAGCAGCTGTGAAAATGGTTTCTCCTGACAACCTGGATGAATTGGTAAGATTGCTTCACGAAGAAGCTAAAGTAATCTAATTAAGATAACAGGTAAGAGGTGATAGGTAGCAGTTTTTACACATACTTCTCAGACCTAATCCCTATAACCTAAACCCTACAACCTAAAAAATATAAACAATGGCAGTATTCGTATACGCAGAAAATATAAACGGAGTTTACAAAAAGGCAGCTTTTGAAGCAGTTTCTTACGCTAAAGCTGTTGCTGATAAGGCTGGAGATACCGTTACGGCAATCTCTGTAAACCCAACAGATTCTTCAGATTTATTATACAAATATGGAGCATCAAATGTAATCAATATCAAAGACGAAGGTCTTAAAAACTTCTCAGCAAAAGCATTCGCACAGGCTGTAAGTGAAGTAGCAGACGGAAACATCATCGTTTTCCCTCATACAACTGATGCTTCTTCAATTGCTCCTATGCTTTCTGTAATGAAGAACTATTCTTTAATTACTAACGCTTTAGAAGCTCCTGAAAGCCTTTCTCCTTTCCAGGTAAAGAGAAGAGCATTCTCCGGAAAAGGTTTTATGCATGCAAAAGCTGAAGGAAACGGAGTAATCGTTACGGTTTCTCAAAACGCTTTCGGTGTTAAAGAAAATGCAGTATCAGGTTCAGAAGAAGTGAAAAACTTATCAGTAGCTAATGAAGATACTAAAGTGATTTCTCATGAGCAGAGTTCAGGTAAACTAGACCTTAAAGAAGCTGAAGTTGTTGTTTCTGCTGGTAGAGGGATGAAAGGTCCTGAAAACTGGGGAATGATTGAAGATTTAGCAAACGTGTTAGGAGCAGCTACAGCATGTTCTAAACCGGTTTCTGACATCGGATGGAGACCTCACACAGAGCACGTAGGACAAACAGGTAAGGCAATTTCTCCAAATCTTTACATTGCTGTAGGGATTTCAGGAGCTATTCAGCACCTTGCCGGAGTAAACTCTTCAAAAACTATCGTAGTAATCAACAGCGATCCTGAAGCACCATTCTTCAAGTCTGCTGATTATGGAGTAGTAGGAGATGCTTTCCAGATTATTCCTGCATTAACAGAGAAAATTAAAGCAATAAAAGGATAAGAAAGTGAATAGTCAATTCGCTTTGCTCGTCAATTTTTAATTAAATAATTCACTTGCAAAGCAAAATTCACTATTGACGTTTGACAATCATCAACAATACAGATAAAAGCTCGGCTTTCCGGGCTTTTATTTTTGCGTAAAAAAGTAAAATCACAATAAAAAATTAATCTATATTTGTAGCTATGGATTATAAACAGCTAATTATTCGCGGAATATCGTACAGCCAGACCCAGTCGGGGGCTTACGCATTGTTACTGGAGCATGAAGAAACACACATAAAATTACCTGTTGTTATAGGAAATTTCGAAGCCCAGTCTATCTCTCTCGGATTGGAAAAAGATATCCATCCACCGCGTCCTCTTACTCATGATTTATTCACAAAATTTATAGTCTCTGCCAACTATGAGCTGATCTCTGTTATTATTTATCAGATTGTAGACGGAGTATTCTTTTCAAATATCAACTTTAAAAATAAAGCGAACGACGAAGAATTGATTCTTGATGCCAGAACCTCTGATGCTGTTGCAATGGCGGTAAGATTTGATGCACCTATATTTACAACACAGCAGGTTTTGAATGAAGCAGGGATTTTATTAGAACTGGAAGATGTTGCCAAAGAAGACCAATCTTTCTCAGAAACTGTACAGACGGAAGATAATTTAAAATCTCTTTCTATGGAAGAACTTCAGAAATTACTGGAAGATGCCGTTAAAGAGGAAGATTATGATACTGCTCTTGAAATTCAGGAAGAGATCAAGAGAAGGAAAAAGACAATTGACTAAAGAGATACTTTTTATATAAACTATGAATTTAAAATTACGACTGACCATCCTCAGTTTTCTCCAATTTTTTGTTTGGGGAGCATGGCTGATTACGATGGCAAACTTCTGGTTTGGCACAAAACATTGGGAAGGAACTCAGTTTGGAGCTGTGTTCGGAACCATGGGAATAGCTTCCATCTTTATGCCAACCATTACTGGAATTATCGCTGACCGCTGGATCAATGCGGAACGAATATTTTCAGTACTACACATTCTTTATGGGGTTACTCTTTTCATATTACCTCATTCCACAGATCCAAATTCTTTCTTTTCAGTAATGCTTCTTGCGATGTGTTTTTACATGCCTACGATAGCACTTGCCAACTCAATTTCTTATACGATCCTGAAAAATAACAATCTGGATGTTGTAAAAGACTTCCCGCCGATTCGTGTATGGGGAACTATTGGTTTTATTGTTGCCATGTGGATTACAAATCTTAGCGGAAACAAAGCTACAGAAGGACAGTTTTATATTGGAGGAGCTATCGCAATATTTTTAGGAATTTATGCACTTACCTTACCAAAATGTCCGCCACAAAAGCTGATTGATAAAAATTCGCCGCTATCTGAACAATTAGGATTGAATGCATTCAAACTTTTTGGAAACTATAAAATGGCCTTGTTCTTTTTATTTTCAATGCTTTTGGGGGCTGCACTTCAGCTTACCAATGCATATGGAGATGTTTTCTTAAGTGAATTTGCCCATTTTCCTAAATATGCTGACTCATTTGTAGTACAGAGATCTACCATTATCATGTCAATTTCTCAGGTATCTGAAACCTTGTTTATTTTGGCGATTCCTTTCTTCCTGAAGAAATTCGGAATTAAAAAAGTAATGCTGATGTCTATGCTGGCTTGGGTATTAAGATTTGGATTCTTTGCATATGGCGTTCCGGACGGATTTGGACTTTCTCTGATCATCCTTTCATGTATTGTATATGGAATGGCATTTGATTTCTTTAATATTTCAGGGTCACTTTTCGTAGAAACAACTACAGATAAAAAAATACGTTCTTCAGCTCAGGGGTTATTTATGATGATGACCAACGGTTTCGGAGCTGTTTTTGGAAGTTATATTGCAGGTTGGGCTATTGATAAATTCTTTACCCATAAATTCGCAACCGTTTCAGAATTATCTACTTATCTGGAAACTACACCGGATAATCCTACTTTCCTTGAAATTCTGAAAAATAGTTTCAATGCAGCGGTTAATTCAGACGGAACCCTTTCGTCTGTAGTGATGGTAAAAGACTGGCAGCAGATATGGCTTTCATTTGCTATTTATTCGCTGGTACTGGCTATATTCTTTGCTGTATTGTTTAAACACAAGCACAATCCGGAAGATGTTTCATCAGTAAAACATTAATTAAAACTAACATTCTTTAGATATTAAATTGCATTTTTGAAAAAAAATGCAATTTTTTTTTATTTTCAGGCAACCTTTTTTTTAATAGACCGTCTTATAGATAGAAACTGAAACATGAAGAATCTCGAAGAGAATTTTTTATTGGCTAAAAAACAAGACCGGAGAGGGCAGAAAGCTCTTTACGAGATGTTTGCTCCTAAAATGCTGGCCATTGCAAATTCTTATGTCAATAACCTTCATGATGCGGAAGACATCCTCCTGAATGCTTTGATGAAATGCTTTACCAGAATAGATGAATGCAGAGACTGGAAAAGTTTCCCGTTCTGGCTTAGAAAAATTATTGTTAATGATTCTATTACCTTCATCCGGAAGAATAAAAATATTCTCTACGCAGATGTGGAAATTGCCGATGATTATAGTGAAACCTTTGATGAAGAATATCCGGAAGAAATAAATATTGAAGAAATATTTTCCCAGATGCCAATAGGATATAGATTGATTTTTAATCTCTACGTCTTTGAGGATAAAAAACACAGTGAAATTGCTGAAATTCTTAATATCTCTGAAGGAACAAGCAAAAGCCAGTTGAGCAAAGCAAAAAAATGGCTTGCTGAATTTTTAAAAGCAAAAGAAAATGAAAAAAGAAATACTGAAACAGTTAAAATCTGATTACGAAAAGCTTGAAATAAAGCCTTCTGCAGATCTTTGGGGCAGGATAGAGCAAATAGACCAGAGAGAAGAGGAAAGTGCTGATATAAGCTTTAAAAAGGCTTTTCAGTGGTGGAAATACGCTGCTGTATTAGTTCTGTTGGTTTCTGTAGGAGTATTGCTTTATTTTAATAGAAATCATCCTGCTAATACAGACAATCCAATCGTTCATACAGAACTGCCAAAAAAGGATATAAAGACGCCTTTAACGGGTCAGAAAATAGATGCTGCTCAGAACATTATAACAGAAAACAATACCAGCCAAGAGAAATTGAAAGTAATTCCAGATATTCCTAAAGGGTATCAACAGAAAGAAACTCTGCAGAAAGAAGGATTAAGTATGGGTAAAGAAGAGCAGGTTATAGTTGCTGATTATGAGATCAAAGCCCCGGTATTGGATAAAAATATAATTCCTATAGCAGATAAACCTGTACTTGTAGAGAATAAAAAAACTGAATATATCAATGCTGATGAGCTCCTGCAGGGAAGAGAGTTCCAGAAAAAACGGGAAGAGAACAGAACGGATATCAGAAAATTCGGAGCGCTTGATATGACCAAAATTAAGGTGAAAAGTCCCAATTCTCTTAAGATATTTGGAGTAACAGTCTACACAGACTCACTGGAAAGCAAATAAACAATCATCTTTTGTATTACAGAAACTGCCCCGGAACAGGGACAGCAATCAAATATTGTCTAAAAATTAATAAAATATGAAACCAAAGTTACTATTGATGGCTGCTGTAATAGCTTTTAGCTATGGATTTGGCCAGGAAACTCCGGAGAATAACCTGACCGTCTATTCAAAAAAGATTGACAGCATAGTGATGTCTGAAAAAGGCAAAATGAATGTAGAACTGGATCAGATTGATAAGAGCTTTAAAGAAAAGAAAATCACCACCGATGAAAAGCAAAAACAACGTACAGCAATCGCTTCAAAATATGAGCAGATTATTAATGAGAAAATAGATTCCCAAAAGCAGGATCTTGAAATGGCAACCAAAGAACTCGTTAAAGACGCTGTTTTTAAATCTGAAGATTCTGTAAAAAATGGAAAAAATCAACTTTGGCTGGGACTCAATGGATTTAATATGAAACTCAACGAGAAGAAAAAGAAGAACAACCCGAAAAATTATCTCGAAACCTTAGAACTTTCCGTGAGTATGGGCGGAGCAGGATTAACTTCAAAGAACAAGCCTTTTGATTTTTACAGTAAGAACTCTGATATTAAAAACAGTGTTATCAACTCCTGGCAGCTGACATTATGGTACGGTAACCAGATCGGAAGTTACACCAGCCCTTTTTTCTATCGTTTCGGATTGGGAGTACGATCAGACCAGCTTACACCCAAATATGGGCAGGCATTCAAACAGGATAAATATAACTTATTCGTTGGTGATTTTGACCGCGGAACCCTTAAAAAAAGTATGCTTTATAATACATATATAACCGTTCCTGCAGATCTGAAATTTGTTTTAAATCCAAAATATAAAGACTATGAAGGGGTTAAATACCTGGATAATAATAAGAATCAGCTGTGCATTATTCTGGGTGTTTATGGGGGCATTAAAATAGGGAGTGTGAATTATTCCAAGTATTCCAATGAATTTTCCGATAGAATTGTTGAAAGAGAAAAAGTGATGCATGGAGTCAACGATATTGTTTTCGGAGGAAAATTGGGAATCAGTTATGCCGGATTCAATCTGTTTGTGCAGAAAGACTTTACACCCGCTTTTAATGACAATGCTTTGCTGAAGAAAAAATATGGACTTCAGATCGGGATAGAGATCGCAAATGTTAATTTTTAATTTGATAATAAATAATCTGTTTCTTTGCGTAATGAATAAAAATATTAAAGCTTTTTTATAACTAACAAGCGTTCGGGTAATGAAATCCTATTTTTAAAACACACTGTTTAAAAGTGTGTTTTTTTTTGTATTTTGGCACTTTAGTAAATATGAAAAATATTCAGTTATTAGGATTACTGTTAGTCGTAATAGGCAGTTTTTTACCCTTGGTACATGTGCCTGTCATTGGGAACTGGAACTATTGGAAGCTTGATCATTATCTGGCGATCGCATGCTGGATATTGGCTGCATGTGCCGTTTTTGGAATTGTCAATAACAGCGTGAAAATCGTAAGGTTTTTTGGTATTCTGCTTATCCTTTTATTTGCATTTACCTTATTCGCTGTGAAGATGCAGTCTTTGCAATATTTTAGCTTTTTACCATTCAAATCCTGGCAGGAAACTTTTGCCGGAATTGTTAAACTGAAATGGGGCTGGGCTGTAGAATTTTTAGGAGCTTTCCTTTTGGCTTTTGCAGGAGGAAACAAAAAAGTAAATAATCGCACACAACTATAAAAATGAACTTCTTAAAAATATTTTCCGCTGGAATTTTGTTGGTAGCAGCCACACAGGCTAACGCGCAGACAGCAAATCAGAAAAAACCGGATAATCCGGCTAAATGTGCCAATATAAAAGAAGGTAAATTTGTAAGACCCAATTACCCGGAAGGAATATGGCATATGACCATTAAAGATAATGTTCAGACTGAATATTTCAATAATGGAAAAGACTATATCAAATCAACATTGGTTTTTGTGGATGACTGCAATTACAAAGCAATCATTATGGAGAAATCCGATAAAAACAATCCCATACAGATAGGAGATGTCTTCAATAATAAAATTTTAGCAACTCAGGATAACCTTCTGAAAGTTAATACTAAAATTGAAGGATCTCAGTTTGATGTGGTCTATGTAAAAGTAAAATAAATTCAACCTATACAACGGAACTCTTGTTCCGTTTCGTTAAAAATAAAAATTATATACATGAAAGAAGTATTCATCGTTTCCGCAGTAAGAACACCTATGGGGAGTTTTATGGGAAGCTTGTCAACAGTTCCGGCTACAAAACTGGGAGCAACTGCCGTAAAAGGAGCATTAGATAAAATCGGTTTAGATCCTAATGCTGTTCAGGAAATCTATATGGGAAATGTTCTTCAGGCAGGAGAAGGCCAGGCGCCGGCTCGTCAGGTAGCTTTAGGAGCAGGTCTTTCAATCAATACACCTTCTACTACAGTTAATAAAGTATGTGCTTCAGGAATGAAGGCTGTGACAATGGCTGCTCAGGCGATCAAAGCTGGTGATGCAGAAGTAATTGTTGCAGGAGGTATGGAGAATATGTCTTTAGTTCCTCATTATTACAATGCAAGAGTGGCTACAAAATTAGGCGATATCAAAATGCTTGATGGAATGGTGCTTGACGGTCTTACAGACGTATACAACAAAGTACATATGGGAGTATGTGCAGAAAAATGTGCAGTAGATTATAATATCACAAGAGAAGATCAGGATAACTTCGCTGTAGAATCTTATAAAAGATCTGCTAAAGCTTGGAGCGAAGGGAAGTTCAGTGAAGAAATTGTACCGGTTTCTATTCCTCAGAGAAAAGGAGAGCCTGTAATCTTTGCTGAAGATGAAGAATACAAAGCAGTAAACTTCGACAGAATTTCAACTCTTCCTACCGTATTTAAAAAAGAAGAAGGAACAGTAACTGCAGCTAATGCATCTACTTTGAATGACGGTGCCTCTGCATTGATCCTTGTTTCAAAAGAAAAAATGGAAGAACTGGGATTGAAGCCTCTTGCAAAAATCGTTTCTTATGCTGATGCAGCGCATGAGCCTGAAAACTTTACAACGGCTCCGGCAAAAGCGTTACCTATCGCTCTTAAAAAAGCAGGATTAGAAGTTTCTGATATCGATTTCTTCGAATTCAATGAAGCTTTTTCAGTAGTGGGATTGGCCAACAACAAAATCTTAGGTTTAGATGCTGCTAAAGTAAACGTAAACGGTGGTGCTGTAGCACTGGGACATCCACTGGGAAGTTCTGGTTCAAGAATCATCGTTACTTTGATTAACGTATTGAAGCAAAATAATGCAAAATACGGTGCCGCAGCAATCTGCAACGGTGGTGGAGGTGCTTCTGCTATCGTGATTGAAAATATCTAATATTCTGTTTACGAATATATTACCATTAAGGAATTGATAATTTTTTTAAAAACTTATCCATTTCTTAATGGTTTTTCTATTTTTGTGCTACTAATATATATTTGAAATGTCTGAAACTGAGAATCGACAGCCTAAAAACATAAAGAATAATCCGAAGATTATGAAAGCCTGGGCTGTATATGACTGGGCAAACTCCGTGTATTCCCTGGTTATTACCTCTACTATTTTCCCTATTTATTACTCTATCCTTACCACAGCGTACGAGAAAAAGGAATATATAGCAGAAACCAAAACATGGATTGATGTTCCCGTAAGGCATACGATCAAAATTTTTGGAGAAGGATATCAGCCAGATGCTGTGTATGGATATTCACTTACCATATCATTCTTTATTGTAGTATTGTTGTCTCCATTTTTATCTTCATTAGCAGATACTATCGGAAACAAAAAATCTTTCCTGCAGTTTTTCTGCTATCTGGGAGCAACATCATGTATGGGATTAGCCATGTTTACAGGGATGCACAACGTATTTCTGGGACTTCTCTTCAGTATTACGGCCAGTGTCGGCTTCTGGGGAAGTTTGGTGTTTTACAACTCCTTTCTTCCGGATATTGCCACACCGGACAGGCAGGATGCGCTTTCTGCAAGAGGATATGTCTACGGATATATTGGCTCTGTAGTTTTAGTCGTACTCTGCTTGATTCTTATTCAGGTTTTTGCAAAAGGAGCGGCTCAGCAGTTATTATTTACAAGAATCAGTTTCCTGTTAACGGGAGCATGGTGGTTTGGGTTCTCTCAATATACATTCAAACACCTTCCTCAGTTTGGGGATGTGAAAGATAAGCTTCCTAAAGATCTTGTATTACTGAATTATAAGAATATCTTCAAGAAACATGAAGAACAGGGAGGTTTCTTTGAAGTATTTAAAGATAACCTTAGCTTCTATAAAGATATTGCAAAGGAAAGTTTCCATGAACTGTTTAAAGTAGGAGGAGAACTTTTCAAAGACAAAAATCTTAAATTCTTTCTGTCGAGTTTCTTCTTTTACAGTGTAGGAATGCAGACGATTTTCCTTATGGCAACCCTGTTTGGGAAAAGTGAGATCAACCTTGCTCAGGATAAACTGATCGGAACCCTTTTGGTAATCCAGATTGAAGCGATCATTGGAGCTGTTATTTTCTCAAGGTTATCTAAGAAAATCGGGAACAAAAACGTTATTTCAATTGCCATCATCCTATGGATCGTTGCTTGTCTTTGGGCTTATTTCCTGAACAAAGAAAATCCAACAGTAGAATACCAGTTTTATGGGGTAGCTGCAGTGGTAGGATTGGTGATGGGTGGCCTTCAGGCGATGTCCAGATCTACCTATTCAAAGCTGCTTCCTGAAAACTCGATGGAAAACACAACCTACTTCAGTTTCTATGACGTATTGGAGAAAATTGCGATCATCATCGGGACATTCATCTTTGCAACATTAATTGAGCATTTCAATAATATGCGTATCGCAGCATTATCAATGACCATATTCTTTGCGGCAGGATTAGTTTTAATCAGATTCCTGAAGGTCAAAATGAGAACCGACAGAGAAACTTTATAAAAATTAAAAGACGTTATTTTTAACGTCTTTTTTTATTTTAACGAATAAAAAACATTCATTTAGTTATTTGGTTTAATTTATTTATAGAGTTGCTACAAATATTAGAATGTAGTAGCTATTTTTCACTATATGTTGATTTTTTTTGTTTATTTGTTAAAATATAAATTATTAAATCATGAAAAAAATTCTATTAATTTATTTTTTGGGATGTTTTATTTTTGTTTTTTCTCAGAAATTAAAACCAATTTCTCAAAAAGTATCGGAATATCGTAATGGAAAAATAGACCTTAAAAGTTATGATCTGTTTGAGATCAATAAAAATCCTGATAAACTGGCTGAATACAAAAGGGCAGCAACAGATATTACTGTTATGTCTTTGAAGCCAGCAGAATTGAAAAGATTAATCAGAGAAAAACCTGATTTTCTTGAAATATCTTTTCCTTTTGATGGTGGGAAACAGATCACTGTTGAAATGTACAGACATCAGATCTTAACCAACGATTTTAAAGTTGTAACAGAAAAAGGAAAAGTAGTAGAGTATACTCCAGGCGTTTATTATCAGGGAATTGTAAAAGGAGATAATGCCTCTATTGTAGCTTTTAGCTTTTTTAATAACGATATCGTAGGAGTTGCTTCTACTCCCGAATTAGGAAATATAGTACTTGGAAAAGCTAAAAATTCTGAAGATTTTGTAAACTATTCAGATTCTAAGTTAACAGGCCCCAATCCATTTGCCTGTGAGGTAGACGGACTAAAAGAAAATCAGACCCAAAGACCTGTTTTTAACCCTAACAATACCCATAATAAAAAAACGGATAATTGCGTAAGAATTTACTACGAAGCAGGCTTTGGTCCTTATACCCAAAATGGAAGCAATACGACTACTACAACCAATTGGGTGACTGCTATGCACAATAATGTTACAACATTGTACGCCAATGAGAATGTTAATGTAGCTTTAAGTGAAGTTTTTGTTTGGACAACCACCGATCCTTATTCAGGCTCACCAAGTGCAATTCTGAACCAGTTTAGAACCACCAGAACCTCTTTTAATGGCGATCTGGCACAATTATTAAGAAATCCTGCTACAACAAGTATCGCATATGTAAATTCATTGTGTACCGATTACAGATATTCTTATTGTGGTATGAATTTTAATTATCAAAATGTACCCACTTATTCATGGAATATAGAAGCTATGACACATGAGCTTGGGCATAATTTAGGTTCACCACATACTCACGCTTGTTTCTGGAATGGTAATAATACAGCTATTGACGGGTGCGGACCTGCTTCAGGAAATAACGAAGGATGTACTGCAGCTCTTCCTCCTGCAGGCGGTGGTACTATTATGAGTTACTGTCATTTGGTAAGCAGTGTAGGAATTAATTTTGCAAATGGCTTTGGGATACAGCCAGGAACACTGATCAAAAATACGGTAGATTCAAAAGGATGTCTGGGTACGAACTGCACAGCGTCTTGTCCTACATCCATCACAAATTTTAACATTAACAATATCACGCAGACTTCTGCAAATGCCACTTTTACAGATGCTGCTTCAACATCATGGAAATATAAACTGGCGACAGGTAGCGGAACGGCAGTATCTTCCGGAAATGCCAGTACACAGTCTTTTAATTTTACAAACCTTCAGCCGGCATCTTATTATAGACTAAGTGTAGGAACAGATTGCAGCGGGCCTAATGCCTTCCAGCTATCAAAGCTTTTTCTGACTGATGGAGCATGGTGTGATGGAACTCAGTTTTTAGATACAGGCGGTTCCACAGGTCAGTATGGAGATAATGAAGACCTTGTAAAAACATTTTATCCTACTCCCGGCTCATCTATGACAATGACATTTACGACATTCGATCTTGAACAGGGCTATGATTTTATGTATGTGTATAATGGCTCTTCTACAGCTTCACCATTATTCGCCAATGGAAATAATCTGAGTGGAAGCACAGTTCCCGGTCCTTTTACATCAACAGATCCTTCAGGTGCTATAACCGTAAGATTTGTTTCAGATGGAGGAGTTACAGGAAATGGCTGGAAGGTGAATTTCTCTTGCGGTGTCTTAGCAGTAGAAGATATCACCACCAAAAATAATTCAATAGATATTTATCCGAATCCTGCCAAAAATATGATAACCCTCTCTTCAAAAGAAAGATTAAAAGGGTATAAAATTTATGATGAAGCAGGAAGATTGGTCGCTTCTGATTCTTCCTTGAAAGGTAATAAACAGGAAATAAATCTTTCCTCAATTCAGACAGGAAATTATGTGATTACCGTAGAAACAGAGAAGCAGACAGTTAATAAGAAGCTCATCAAACAGTAATTTTTAAATATATCTTTGCAAAAGCCTGATAATATCAGGCTTTTTTATTATCTTTAATATAGAAAAAATTCGGCCTGAGTTTTGCTTATATTCAGCGGAATAATTTTTAACTTTGCAAAAAGATTTATTGTCAATATGACCAACCCTCTATTTTATGCAAAAATAATCCTGTTTGGAGAATATGGAATGATTGAAGATTCCCAGGGGCTTGTAGTACCTTACAGCTTCTATAAAGGAACTTTGAAATTTTCAGATCTGAGTTCTGAATTTGAACTTAATTCCAACAGACATCTGCAGAAATATTCTGAATATCTTACAGCACTTGATCTTTCTGACGATTTTAAGTTGGATATCGGGAGTTTCAAAAATGATATTTCTAACGGACTTTTCTTTGATTCCAATATTCCTCAAGGATACGGAGTTGGAAGTTCGGGAGCTTTGGTAGCAGCTATTTTTGAAAAATATTCAATCAGTAAGCTGAATCCAGAGAACATTTCAAAAAATAATCTTAAAAAATTAAAAGCTGTTTTCGGTGAAATGGAAAGTTATTTCCATGGGAAAAGTTCGGGAATGGATCCTTTGATCTGTTACATGAATCTTCCAATCCTTATCGAAAATAAAGAAAATTTAGACAGGGTAAATATTCCCGAAGGAGAAGAAGGAAAAGGGGCTATTTTCCTGATCGATTCCGGGATAACAGGGGAAACAGGTCCTATGATTCAGATTTTCTTTGAAAAAATGAAAACAGAAGGTTTCCGTAAAACCCTGAAAGAAGAATTTATCCGTTATAACAACGCATGTATTGAATCTTTCCTTAAAAAAGATATGAATCCTTTCTTCAGAAACCTGAAAAAACTTTCTCACTGGGCCTATGAACATTTCCGCCCTATGATTCCTGAAAGTATTTTTAATATCTGGAAAAAAGGTCTGGATTCTAACGCTTATTATCTTAAACTCTGCGGAAGCGGTGGAGGCGGCTATATCTTAGGATTTACCAAAGACTATGCAAAAGCAGAAAAAATGCTTGAAGGCTTCCAAAAAGAAGTGATTTACAGATTTTAAACAGGTTGGAATGAATTCTGAAAAAGAAACTTTCCAATCTAAAAATTATATATCAAAATCTTTACTGTACAGATTTTCACAATTTGTGGGCTTTCTGCTCGGAGCACGGTTTTTTGTAGCAGCTCTGCTCACATTTGCCCTCTATGTTTCCACTTTTTTCCTGTTTAATCAGGATGAATCTTTCAGAAAATTCGTCTTTGATTTCAAAGTACATGGTATTATTTTCTGTACCGTTCTTACTATTCTCGCCGGTGGCATCATCAATCAGTTCTATGATCTGGAGAAAGACCACGTCGTAAAACCTTTCAGAACCAGAGTTCAGAGTTTTATCAAGCAGAAATATTTTTTATACGCTTATCTCGCACTCAGTGCTATCTCTTTGGGAGTAGCCTGGATGATTTCCCATAATGTCTTTGTTTTTTTTGTGATTTATCAGTTCTTTATGTGGTTTTACAGCCACAAATTGAGCAGAATACTTATTGTAAACAACCTTACTTTCGTCAGTCTTACTTTGTATCCATTCTTTGGAATGATGGTGTACTACGAAACCTTTTCAAAAAAGGTATTTCTGATGGCTGTTTTTCTTTTTCTTATTTTGCTGTGCATTGATATAGTGAAAGATACCCTTACCAGAAGTGTAGACAAAACGTTTGGATATACCACAATTCCTAATTATTTTAAAAGCAGAAATACAAAATTGATCCTGACTTCTTTACTCATGGTTACCATGGCAGTTTCTATGAAACTCATTACCAAAACCGGTATTACAGGATTCATGGCCTATTATTTTGCCGGAGGGCTTTTTATCATGATAGTATGTATTTATCTTCTTATCAATGATTCCCGGAGAAGTAACTTCTTTACATTGAATATATTACGATTCTGGGTTTTCGTAGGAATTATTGCAATGCTTTTAAACGGAATAGAGCATAAATTATAAAAAAAATCTTTAAATAAACTGAGGTTATTATTACCTTTGCATAACTAAATTTAATAAATAGGAATGCCCATTTTTAATGATACTAAAGTTGCATTTGCAGACAAGTCTGATGCACAATTGAGAAAGGCTTACTGGATGTTTAAAATGATTGAACAGCCCGCTCTTACAAGCCTTGGAACTTCTGTTCTGAATTTTACAGTACACAACAATTTTCCTTTCGTTAACGGAATTGTAAAAAATACCTTATTTGAGCAATTCTGTGGCGGTGAAACCCGTGAAGAAAGTATGAAGGCTGTGAAACAGCTGTTTAAAAGAGGCGTTGGAAGTATTTTCGATTATTCTATTGAAGGTAAAGAAGATGAAGAAACTTTTGATGCGGTTTGCAAAGAAATTAAAGATATTGTTAGATTCTCAGTGGGAAATCCGGCCATTCCTTTTATTGTATTCAAACCTACTGCTTTCGGAAGAATTGATCTTTATGAAGCCGTTGGAAAAGGAGCGGAGCTTACTACCAGCCAGAAAGAAGAATGGGCAAGAGTGGTAAAAAGATTTGATGAAGTATGCAGTCTTTGTCACGAGAATGATAAAAAAGTAATGGTAGATGCTGAAGAAACCTGGATGCAGGATGCGGCAGACCATCTTTGTGAAGAAATGATGGAGAAATATAACCAGCAAAAACCTATCGTTTGGAATACCATTCAGATGTACAGAACAGGAAGACTGGAATATATGGAAGCCAATCTTCAAAGAGCAAGAGAGAAAAACTACTTCATCGGTTACAAAATTGTTCGTGGTGCTTATATGGAAAAAGAAAGAGCCAGAGCAGCAGAGAAAGGATATGCAGATCCTATCCAGCCAAGTAAAGATGCTTCAGATAAAAACTACAATGCAGGAATCGACTTTGTGATGAACCATCTGGATAAAGTTTCTGCCTTCTTTGGAACCCATAACGAAATCTCTTCAGAGCTGATTATGGATAAAATGAAAGCAAAATCTTTGGATACTGACAATCCACACGTTTATTTTGGGCAGCTTTACGGAATGAGCGATAATATTACGTTCTATTTGTCTGATAAAGGCTATAATGTGGCTAAATATCTTCCATATGGACCTGTAAAGGATGTTGTGCCATATCTTACAAGAAGAGCCAGAGAAAACACTTCTGTAGCCGGACAAACCGGAAGAGAGCTGGGACTTATCAAAAAAGAACTGGAAAGAAGAAAGAAATAACAATATTGTTCTTACTATACCTAACAGGCCTGCAGATTTGCGGGCCTTTTTATTGCAATCAACTTCAATACAGAAGCTCCATTATTTCTGAAGAAGCAGACTTTAGATTGTAAAACGAAATTAACAATAATCAATACAATTATTATTTACATTAATCATATGTTAAAATAATACGATTTTTATTGTTGATTTAACTTTAAATATTTATATTTGATAGAGCCATAAAAAACCAATGTATGAAAATATTTTCATTTACCCTTTAGGATACTGCCTGTGACAGAATTTTTCCAAATAGATAGACACCTTAACACTCTTATAAATAGCCGAAATTATAAAAAGCATATTATGGGATAGATGGTCATCATGAGATAAAAATTTCATCAGCTGGATATCCTATTCAATTTAAAAAACAAAATAAAGCAATAGCTTTAGTTTTCTTCTTCAAATATTTTTTAACCTGATCATTTTCTTTGATCAGGTTTTTTATTTTTTAAGGCTCAAAACTTTCAAATTTTCCGTTTTCATAGAACAAAACAATACGCTTTATCTTATGAGTCTGATTACCAATTATTTGCCCTAACAGTTGATCTCCTGGATTTTCTAATCGCTGAGAATCTGATATTTTTTCTGGAGCTTTATCTTGGGTCGGTATAAACGATTCTCCAGGGCTTGATTTTGGAGATTCCATTTCAGTTTCAGCACTCCCGAATTCATCATCATCGTTCATCATGGTAAACAAGTCGGGGAGAGGCGTTGTTTTTATTTTTTCCTCTTCAGTATATTCCTCAGGAATTTCCGTTTCAGGCAGCTGGGATTTCAGCATCTCTCCTTCACCGGTAACCAGCCAATCCCACAGAAGCTCCGGGAAACGGGATTTTATTTTTATGATAAATTCAAGAGACGGTTTGTTTCTTCCTGATGTGATATGCGAAATGGATGAACGCTGTACATCAATCTCATCAGCAAACTCAGAAGGAGTAAGATTGGAATACTCTATAATTTTGGAAATTCTTTCATTTAAACTCATAAAAATAAGCCTTTAATTATTTTACAAATGTAACTCATATAATTTACAAATGCAAAATACAAATGTAAATAATTGGCATTATTATTTGTATACAAATGTAATCTAATAATAAAGCATTTTAAATCAATATATTATAGTTAAATTACAATTGTATTTAATAATTATAATTCTCTCCTATAGCAACTCTTCTGTATCCATTCAGACACAATATTGTTCCACTATTTACCCTAAATATTAGTTTATAAATGTAAATTAGGGCATTTTCAGAGGGTATTTGAGCCCCTAAATGACTTCTTATTTACTGTTTACATGGTTAATCTACTAAATTCTCTTATCTGACATCCAAGTACTGATAAACATCTGTTTTAGGCGGTATAATAGCTATTTTATATGTATTACAGTAGTAAATTACGGATGTAAATATCCTGAATTCAGTCGAGATAACTCTTTATTGGAGGAAAATGGTACTCATGCTAAACACTATTTTTATTGTCTGCTAAATTATTCCTAAAAATATAAACTTAACTAAAATTTTCAGGAAGATTTCTGTTTTTCTGATCATTTTACATTTGTATAATAGGGTAGACAACAAAGTTTTCCACAATTTTTACGTTTAATAAAATAACCATCAATTGAGCTAAATCAGTCTTTTTTACACTTCAAGTGGTGTTACTAATATAGTTTAGATAAAATATATAACATATTGGTTTTGTGTATTTTAAATATAATGAATTAAATTATTCGCAATCCACAATTTTATCAACAGACAATATGTCATCTGATACTGTTTAACAATGTTACAGTTGTTAACTTGTTTTTTTAACCAAATGCTACCAAGGTTTAAATTTTGTAAATTATTTTTAAACTATGAAACAAATGTAAATCATTGTATTTTGACGATAGTCACAAATGTTAATTTAAGTTTTTGCCTAAAAATGGTTAAATTTGATTCTTGTAAATTATTTCTCAAGATGAATTTTGAACAGATCTATTCTCAGACCCCCGATTTCTCAAATCGCTATATTTCCCCTGAAAAATTATTTTCTTATCTACAGACCAATCTCAGCGATTATATTCAGGAGATCGGAACATCCTATTTAGATAAGCCTATTTACCAGCTAACTATAGGAACCGGAAAGATTCAGGTATTGGCCTGGTCACAAATGCACGGAAATGAATCCAACGCGACTCATGCCATGCTGGACCTTTTAGTAACTCTTGATAAGGCACCTGAAATGAAAGAGGATTTGTTCAGTAAAATAAAGCTTGATTTTATATTCATGCTAAATCCGGACGGCTCTGAAAGATGGACGAGACTAAATGCAGCCGATATTGATCTGAACAGAGATTTTCATAATGAAGCCAGTAAAGAGATTAAGTTTCTGAAAAATGCAGCAGCTTCAAAGAAATATGATTATGCATTAAACCTTCATGAGCAGAGAACGATCTTTACTACTGACGGTATTCATCCTGCTACGCTTTCCTTTTTGGCTCCTTCCGAAAATGTAGAACGTACGGTTACTGAAAACAGAAAAAAATGTATGGCAGTGATCGGAAATATATATAACCATTTGAAGGAAATGATCCCGAACCAGATCGGAAGATATTCTGACGAATTTTATCCTACTTCCACAGGAGATAATTTTATCAAAGCCGGAATGCCTACTATCTTATTTGAAGGTGGACACTTTGTAGATGATTACACCAGAAAAGGAACGAGAAAATATTATACTATTGCTCTTTATTATGCATTGAAGGCAATAAGCGAACTGAACTCCGATACTACAGGTTGGGAAACTTACCTTGAAATTCCTGAAAATCAGGAAACCCATTATGATATTATTTATAGAAATGTAAAACTGAACACAGAACACGTCTGTATTCTGGATATAGCGGTTCAATATAGGGAGATCAAAGAAGAAGGGAAGGATGATATCTCTTTTATTCCTTTTGTGATGGAGGCCGGAGATGTAAAGAAAAGAAAAGGCTGGCTGGAAATAGACTGTACCGGAAAGAAATTTATTTCTGCTGCTAAATATCCGAAACTGGATTCCGTGGTGGATTTTAAAATTGAAGATTAAAAAATCGGCTGTCCCGCAGGACAGCCGATTTTGCTTTTTTTGATATTCAATAGGAATGGGCTTTAGCCCATTTTAGTTTCATAAATATTCATCCGGCTTTAGCCAAACTAAACCTTAGAAATTTTTAGAATTAAGATTTTTATTCAATGATTAAAGCTTAGTTCACAACTTTAATTCCATTGGCTACAAATCTGATCTCTTCTTTTGGCTGTGTAATTGCATCAATTTCAGCTTGTGGCTTCTTAGCATCTTCTGCATAATGTTTCTGCTCGTTCACAGAAGTTACTTTTCTTTCTGCATTACCTTCCAATACTACATTTTTACCTTTTAAAGCGGTAGGTACAAAGAAAGCATAGTCTTTCATTTTTACAAAAAACTTAGAATTGTCCTCCGTCTGAATCGTAAGCCAGCATCCTTTTTTATCACAAACATCAGTTACTTTTCCCTTAACAGCTACATTTTCAACTTTTTTGTTGTCTTTTTTAAGCTGTTTATTCAGATTATCTACTGTGATTGCTTTAGATTCGGCAGATGAAGTTACCTGGCCTCCATAAGTATCACCTACCAAAGCTTTTCCTGCCGGTGGACCGGATTCCTGTGCAAATGCTAAAGTAGAAACACTTACAGCGGCTGCAAATAATATAGCTTTAAATTTCATTTTTAATATTTTTCCCAAAAATACTAATTAATATTGAATCATAACCGATTTAAAAATGATAAAAAACAGCTGTTTCCAGGATTTTTCAATAAAATTCAAAATGAAAGACAGATTTGATTATATTTGACCCCTATACTTGACTATGCAAAAAAAACTGAAACTATGGGACGCCATTATGCTGGTGATGGGTTCTATGATTGGAAGCGGAATCTTTATTGTAAGTGCTGATATGACGCGAAACCTGGGATCAGGTTTTTGGCTGATTGTGGTATGGGTTATCACAGGAGTGATGACCGTGGCAGCGGCAATAAGCTATGGAGAGCTTTCTGCACTGTTTCCGAAAGCCGGCGGACAATATACCTACCTGAAAGAGATTTTCGGTAAAAGGATGGGATTCCTTTATGGCTGGGGATTGTTTACCGTAATACAAACCGGAACGATTGCTGCCGTAGCAATGGCTTTTGGTAAATTTACAGCCTATCTGATCCCTTCACTTAATGATGCTGCCCCAATTTTTCAAAGTGGTGAATTCAAAATCACCTGGATACAGATTCTGGCGATTGCAGTTATTGTTTTGCTTACTTATATCAATACCAGAGGGGTAGAGAGTGGTAAAATCCTTCAGAACATCTTTACAGGTTCCAAAATCATTGCATTATTGGGCTTGATAGCTGCCGGTTTTATATTGGTAGATATTTCTCACCTATCAGAAAACTTCAGCTGGGGAACAGATTCTTTTAGTAATCTTAAAAAAGATTTGAGTGGTAATTTCATTAAAGAAGGCTGGGAACCAATTGGAGGAATGACTTTGCTGGGAGGAATTGCCGCCGCAATGGTAGGTTCTGTTTTCAGCTCTGTTGCCTGGGAAAGTGTAACTTTTGTTTCCGGTGAGATTGAAAACCCTAAAAAGAACGTTGTAAAGTCGATGATTTATGGGACTTCTGCTGTAATGATTCTTTATATTGCAGTAAACTATGTATACTTAAATGCATTAGACAGAGACGGAATTGCATTTGCGGCCAACGACAGGGTGGCGGTAGCGGCTTCACAGAATATTTTTGGAAGTGCAGGAACTATCATCATTGCTTTATTGGTAATGATCTCTACATTTGGATGTAATAACGGATTGATTCTGGCAGGAGCGAGAGTTTTTCAGACCATGGCAAAAGACGGAATGTTTTTTAAGTCAGCGGTAAGAAATAATAAAAATGAAGTTCCGGAAAATGCTTTATGGATGCAGGGAGTCTGGGCTTCTATTTTGTGTCTGAGCGGACAGTACGGGAATTTATTGGATATGATCTCTTTCGTGATCGTTCTGTTCTATATGATTACGGTTTTTGGAGTTATTTACTTAAGAATGAAACAGCCAGACTTGGAAAGACCTTATAAAACATGGCTTTATCCGGTGACCCCTGTTATTTACCTTATCATAGGAACATGTTTCTGTATTTTACTGTTAATTTACAAACAGCAATATACGTGGCCGGGCTTTGTATTGGTATTGCTGGGACTTCCGGTATATTATTTTATCAATCGAAAAAAGGCGGATGCTTAAATAAAATAAATATATTATAGATTAAGGGCTTTCAATTCAGTTTGAAGGCCCTTCTTTTGAATAATATTTTAATGTATTGTAACAATTATTTGGTGAAAATGCGTACTTTGGTATTCCGTTTTTAAATAAGCGGAACCATGAAGTAAAAACTATAAGTTATGGATACACCAAATTACAGAATGCCTTTCGTACCGTCTACTTTAATGACCGAAGGCGGAAGTATCGATACCTGCGATATGGGAGAAAGTATTGCTCACAATATTATGCTGCTGATCACCACCAAAAAAGGGGAGAACAGATATGACGAAAACTATGGAAACGATGTTTGGAATCTTGAATTCGATAACGGAGTAACAAGTGCCATCTGGGAAAACGTTTTTGTGAAAAGCTTAAGAAGACAAATCCAGGAATATGAACCAAGAATTGTAAGCCCGCAGATCGATGCCCATATACAATTTGTAGAGCACAGCTACGATACTAAAGAACACACCGAAATTAAAAAGAAAGTAAGAATTGCCATCAATGCAAAAATGGAGGAAACAGGAGAACGTTTCAGTTTTTCAACCGAATTGTTTCTAAGCCCGATGTCTATTGATTAATATTTTTAACAGCGAAAGAAAATTATGAATTTAGATCAGAATATTTATTCCAAAGAATCTGTAAAAGCAAGAATGCTTCAGAATGCAACTAAAGTTTGGGGACTCAGAAGCCCGCAGTCTTTAGATCCTTTTGTAAAACTGTTGATAGATGCATTCAGTACAGAAGTTTTTAAAGCGAATAATGAAATACAGACGGTGAATGCCCGTATATTGGAAAAGCTTGCAAAACTGCTGACACCGTCCATCTATACACATCCTATCCCGGCGCATTCCGTGGCTTTTACACAGCCTTATGATTCATCGGAAGTTTTATTGGAACACACGGAGTTTTTCTTCCGTAAACAGATGACTTCCACAGTAAAGTCAGAATCCGATAAACAGCTGAATATCCCTTTTACTCCGGTAGGAAATGTAAGAATCAATAAAGTTCATACCTCTATCATGTTTGTAGGAAATACCTGCTACAGCATAGATGACAGATTTAATAAAATTCCTATTGCAAGGTTCCAAGGAAGACCCGAAGATTATAGAAAAATCACAATAGGAGTAGATGTCAGCAAGTATATCAGTGAAAGTTTTCCTAAATATCTAAGTATATTCTGTTCCAATCCGGCTTTTGAACACCTTGATTTTGTCTATAAATTATTGCCGTACATTTCAGTGTCCAGCAATGGAAACCCTTTATTCGTAAGAGAAGGATTAAGCTATCTTGCAGAAAGCCAGACTGACGGTTACGAACAGATGTTCAAAGAGCAGTCCATTAGAAATAAGGTGATTGACGATATTAAAAGCATTTACCGCCATAAATTTATTGAAGTAACAGGAATTTCCCGAAGCTTGTTCTCAGAACCCGGACAACTTCCTCAGAATCTTGATTTCTTAGAAGGAAAGGAAGAAATTACAAAGTTTCTGGATAATAAAAGTTTCTTGTGGCTTACCTTTGAATTTCCACCGCAGTTTTCAGCAGAAATCCTTGATAACTTCTCGTTTGTACTGAATGCTTTCCCAATCTACAACAGAGGCTGGAAAAAAACAGAATACAGTCTTGATATCATGGGAAATAATATTCCTCTGGTAACCGATGAAGGAGAACATTTCCTTTATGTAGATGAGGTACAGGACGGTGACGGAAGAAAGTACACCGAAATCCCTTTTACACCGGCAGATGATCTTAAAAAAGGTTTATATACCGTAAGAAAAGGAGGAATGGAACGCTTCACAAGCAGAAATGCAGTTGACATGATTGCTAATGTTCTTGAATTGACAAGAGACGAAATTGCAGCATTTTCCCTTTTGAACAGAGACAACGTAAAAGGAGTTCTCAGTGAAATGTCCGATAAAATGAAAACCATGGTGCAGAAAGTAAACAATGCCAAAAGGAATATCAGACAGGAACTGAATTATGTTATCATGGAACCGGTAGAAAAAACCGACCATACCTATGCTTCTTTCTGGGTTACCCATTGTACTTTGGCCAATCATATGCGCCCTGGAACAGAACTTTCCAATCAGTTGAAGTCACAAACTGTTGTATTGCTTAGCGAAACATTAGGTGGTGCCGAAGAACAGAAAGGAACAGACAGTATTCAGGCCTATAAATATGCACTTACAACAAGAGATAAAATTATTTCTTTGGAAGATGTCAAAAACTATTGCCGCATGATTCTGAAAGATGAGGTAAGAGAAGTGAGAGTAAGAAGAGGAACCATGATCAGCAATAAACCCAAAGAAGGTTTTGTAAGAACTGTTGAGGTAGAAATTATTCCGCAGAACTACTCTTTCTACGGAAGAGCGTATTGGGAGAACATGGCCAATATTATCAGAAATCAGATCATTGCCAAAGCCATTGACGGGATTGAATATGTAGTAAGAATAAACAATGAAGATGTTGATTTTCAGGATATGTAACCTTTAAATAAAATTAAAATCATTTTAAAATATAAATGCCGTAGTTGATATGGCATTTTTTTATTTCATTAAATTGAAAAATTTGCAGAATCAGCCAAATCAGCGTGAGGCACAATATTCAATAAAAGCGGGCTTTAGCCCGTTTAACAAAAAAATATATTCATCCGGCTTTAGCCAAAACCTGTATGACCACCCTGCAACATTACTTTACAAACCTCTATGAATTTATGAAATTTTTATACCTTTTATATTCAAAAAAAGTCTATAAAATTTCGTATTTTTGCACGTTGTGATTTTCAGGCAAAATCACCCCGAATTATGAGCAAATCAACAGAATATATAGAAGTTTACGGAGCACGTGAACACAACCTTAAAAATATTAATGTTAAAATTCCACGCAACGAATTGGTCGTTATTACAGGCCTTTCCGGAAGTGGAAAATCCTCATTGGCTTTTGACACCATTTTTGCAGAAGGCCAGCGCCGTTATATCGAAACATTCTCTGCCTACGCACGTCAGTTTCTGGGTGGATTGGAACGTCCTGATGTAGATAAAATAGAAGGACTTTCACCCGTTATCGCCATCGAACAGAAAACAACCAATAAAAACCCTCGTTCTACTGTAGGAACTGTTACCGAGCTGTACGATTTTCTTCGTCTTTTGTATGCAAGAGTTTCAGATGCATACTCTTTGTCTACCGGGCAGAAGCTGGTAAGCTATACGGAAGATCAGATTCTGGAAACCATCAAAGAAAACTATAAAAAAGAGAAAATTATGCTTTTGGCGCCGGTAGTGCGTTCCAGAAAAGGGCACTATCATGAACTTTTTGTACAGATGGCTAAAAAAGGCTACGGACAGGCAAGAATTGATGGTGAATTGCAGGATATTGAATACGATTTAAAGCTTGACCGTTATAAAACCCACGATATTGATATCGTTATCGACCGTTGGATTATAGGGGAGAGTGCCTCAGAAGGCAGAATGGAAAAATCATTGCGTACCGCGATGGAAATGGGAGAAGGAATTATCGGAATTCAGAAATTGGGAAGTAAAGACATTGAATACTTTTCCAAAAACCTGATGGATGCGGAAACGGGACATTCTTTGGCTTTGCCGGAACCGAATACTTTCTCATTCAACTCTCCGAAAGGAAGCTGCCCGAACTGTAAAGGATTGGGAACAATCAAAAAGATCAATACCGATTATTTTATTGATAATCCAAAACTATCAATCAATCAGGGAGGATTATTACCATTGGAAGATATCAAATCAAACAAATGGATTCTTTCACAGATCAAAAATATTCTTGAGATTTTCGGACTAGGATTAACAACACCTTTGCAGGATATTCCTGAAGAAGCACTGGATTACATCTATAACGGATGTCATAAAGAATTTAATAAAGATCTTAAATACGCGGGAATTACCAAGAAGATTAAGATTGGTTTTGACGGGCTGATTGCTTTCATGGAGGAAATGATTGATGAAAGAGAATCTTATGAAGCCATTTTGCTGGAAAGACACTTCACTACAGAAGAAACATGTCCAGAATGTCATGGGACACGTCTTCAGCCTTCAAGTTTAAGTTTTAAAATTGACGGAAAAAATATTGCTGAGGTCAATGGATTAAGCTTAGCAGATTTAAAAGATTGGTTAGCTGATGTTAAAGATAAATTCTCAGAAAAAAATAAAATCATTGCTCACGAGATTTTAAAAGAGATCGAAACCAGACTTCAGTTTTTGCTGGATGTAGGGTTGGATTATTTAAGCTTGAGCAGAAGTTCAAAAACCCTTTCGGGAGGAGAATCACAGAGAATCCGTCTGGCAACACAGATCGGATCTCAATTGGTGAATGTCCTATATATTCTTGATGAACCAAGTATTGGGCTTCACCAGAGAGATAATGAAAGATTGATTCATTCCCTGAAAAACCTTAGAGACATCGGGAACTCTGTATTGGTGGTAGAACACGATAAAGACATGATTCTTGAAGCAGATGAGGTATTGGATATTGGCCCAAGAGCCGGAAAATTCGGTGGCGAAATCCTTTGGCAGGGAAAACCAAAAGATTTGTTGAAAGCAGATACCATCACTGCTCAATATATCAATGGAAAAAGAAAAATTGCAATTCCTGAAGAAAGAAGAGCGGGAAGCGGTAAGAATATTGTTTTAAAAGGAGCTACAGGAAACAACCTTAAAAATGTAACTCTGGATGTTCCTCTTGGAAAACTGGTAGTAGTAACCGGAATCTCGGGAAGTGGAAAATCTTCTTTGATTAATGGTACTTTATATCCAATCCTTAATAAACATTTCTACAGAGCAGTTCAGGAGCCTTTACCTTACAAAAAGATTGAAGGGCTGGAGAATATTGATAAAATTGTAGACGTAGATCAGACACCAATCGGAAGAACGCCACGCTCCAATCCTGCTACCTATACCGGAATGTTTACCGATATCAGAAACCTTTTTGCTGAGCTTCCGGAAAGTAAAATCCGTGGGTATAAGCCGGGAAGATTCTCTTTCAATGTAAAAGGCGGAAGATGTGAAACCTGTCAGGGTGGAGGATTGAAAGTGATCGAAATGAATTTCCTTCCGGATGTATACGTTCATTGTGAAACCTGTAACGGAAAACGTTTCAACAGAGAAACCCTGGAAGTTCGTTACAAAGGAAAATCCATCTCTGATGTTCTGGATATGACTATTGATGAAGCGGTAGATTTCTTCCAGCCGATTCCTAAGATTTTTGCAAAAGTAAAAACATTACAGGACGTTGGGTTAGGATATATTACCCTGGGACAGCAATCAACGACGCTTTCCGGAGGAGAAGCCCAGCGTATCAAGTTAGCAACCGAACTGTCAAAAAGACAAACCGGAAATACCCTTTATATTCTTGATGAACCAACGACAGGACTACATTTTGAAGACGTAAAAATACTGATGGATGCTATCAACCAATTGGTAGAACTTGGAAACTCGTTCATTATCATCGAACATAATATGGATGTAATCAAATTAGCAGACCATATTATTGACGTAGGACCAGAAGGAGGAAAATATGGAGGGCAGATTGTAGCACAGGGAACTCCTGAAGAAATTGTGAAGTCTAAGAAGAGCTTGACAGGGAAGTTTTTGAAGAGAGAACTAGAGTAAATATTCATAAAAATTATAAAGTATGTCATTCCGAAGGAATCTAAATAGTTTTCGTTGCAATGTTGAAATACTTTTAAAATAAAATTCCTATAATATTGGCTAAACTCATCGGGTTTAGCCTTTTTCATGCTTAAAATCGTCTCCCAATATTAAATTTTTAATTATTTTAAAAATTTATTGCACTGAAAATCAATTAATTAAATCACAATGTTAACTCAATGTTAACTGAATGTAAAATTAATATGAATTATTTTTAATAACTTTGGGTAAGAGATACAAAAATAGGTTAGTATAATATTTAAAACCAATTAGTTATGAAAAATAGAATTCAAATATTGTTTGCTTCACTTTTCGTTTGTGGATTTGCTGCCATTTTGAACACTGCCAAAGCCCAAACTACCAATCATAATACCATTGAACCTATTCAGCTGAATAGAAGTGAGACTTTTACAGATATAAGAAATAAACTGGAAGCCAATTTTGACCTTACCAATCCTGATTACAAGCAGGGAACAGTAAACTCAGTAGTGAAATTTGATATTGCAAAAAATGGTAAAATTGTAAATGTTCACTCCACAGGAGACTGCAAAACCGTAAGCAAAGAAATTGAAACAGTATTAAGGGATCTTGATTATAAAGTAGATCGCAATAAACTGACTGAAAATATGGTTGCTTACACTTATGTAATGCCCGTGACAGTAGAGATTCACAGCAGATAGTATTTACAGCATATTATTCAAAAAAGTGTGAATAATGAAAACTTATCAGATTAAGTTGTAATAAAGAATAAGCAGCAAGGTTTTAATTTTGGGCTACCATAAAATTAAAATTATATGAAAAATTTAAAGAAACTGACGAAGTCAGATTTGAAGTCAGTGTACGGAGGAGAACCTAAAAAATACTGTACGTTTTGCGAATGGGCAAATAAAGTAATTTGCAGTGATGTTCCAATCGTGCAGTGTCCATAAAAAAATAAAGCCGCTTTTATAAGCGGCTTTTCTATTATTTTGTACTTTGAACAAATTCTGTTAATCTTGCTTTAAGATCTTTAGAATTCCCTATCTTATCAAAAGTAACATTATCTATTCTCCATCCTTTCTCTGTATTGATCAGATGTACGGTATCCATCCAGGTTTCTTTAGGAATAGAGGAATTGTATTCAAACGCTATCAGTACTTCAGCAGTTTTATCCTGTATCTTGACAGATTTGATTTTATAACCTGTAAACCCTTCATAAAGACTGGAAAAAATAGCCCCTTCGAAAATTAATGGCTTTTCATCAGGGTGATCACTCTTTTTTACCTTTTCAATATCCGCTTTTGATGCATGTATTGCCTCGTCTAAAACTTTTTTTAAACCCGGGGAAAATAAACTATCCGGAATCGGTTGATTATAAATAGCTTCATTGGATTTGCCATACTGAGTATAAAGCTCATTTACTTTCTCATGAATGGCTTTATCTTGGGATAAAGCAGACTGAACTTCATTCTTTTTACAGGATACAAGGAATAGGAAAATTCCTAAAAAGAGAAATAATTTTTTCATTTGATATTATTTTTTGCGGTATTTATCAGAATTCCAGGCTCAAAATGTATACCAAAATCCGTCTATAAAATATTTTTTAAGAATCACAAAAATCAATACATTTGAGTAGATAAAAAAAATTGTGGATCCTATTCTTAACGTTGTTGTCCGTTCCCTCTGTGTTTACCTTTTCATGGTAATTGCTATCCGTTTATTTGGTAAAAATCAGCTTTCCCAGCTCAATGCGGGAGATGTTGTGTTATTGCTGTTGATTTCAAATGCTGTCCAGAATGCGATGGTAGGTCCTGATACCTCCCTTCAGGGAGGAATTATTGCGGCATTGGTTTTGTTTGTTGCTAATTTTATTTTAAAGAGGATTATGTTTTCCAGCCGTTCCTTTCAGGCCTTTATGGAAGATGAGCCGGTAATTCTTATCAGAGATGGAATTGCTGATCAGGCAGCCCTGAATCGTGTGAAAATTACAGAAAGTGAACTGGAAGAAGCTATAAGGGAACATGGGATTGAAAACATACAGAATGTAAAGCTTTCCGTTTTGGAAGTTGATGGCAACATCAGTGTTGTTTCTGAAGATGAAAAGAGCAAGCAGACCCATTATTCAAGGATTAAAAGAAAAATGAAAAGAAAATACCATTAAATACGATGAATTACGAATTAAGAGAAATGCTTCCCGGTGACGAACCCCGTGTGCTTGAAATTTTCCGACAAGGAGTAGATGGTGGAATCGCCACTTTAGAAACAGAAGTTCCTACAGCTGAAGCCTGGAGTATGGAATATTTCAATGACTGCCGCTGGGTGCTGGAAAATGAAAATAATGATGTGGTAGGATGGTGCGCTTTGAAGCCAGTGAGCAAAAGAGAGTCTTTTAAAGGAGTTGCAGAAGTAAGCATTTATTTTGATAACGAATACCAGGGTAAGGGATTGGGTTCCGTGTTGCTTAAAAAGATAATTTTGGATAGCGAAGACCACGGATTCTGGACATTACAAACCAATATCTTCTCCGAAAATGAAATGGCCATCAAGTCTCATCAGAAAAATGGGTTCAGGGTGGTAGGTGTCAGAAAAAAAATCGGAAAGCTCAACGGCGAGTGGAAAGATCTTGTTTTGATGGAAAAAAGAAGCGAAATCATTTAAAAAATTATAAATGATGAGTTATGAATTAGGGATAGCTTCATTATAACTCGATATCTTTAAACCTTAAACCTTAAACCTTAAACCTTACATTTTGAACTTTTCAATTTGGCATTACCCTTGTAATAATAAAGTTGAAAAAATAGAAATAATGAAAAATATAATTAAAATTACCGGAGTACTTATTGTGGCATTTATGCTTTCATCTTGCGTAGTTCATGATAATGGAAACCGTGCTAAGACACTTCCGCCGGGACAGGCTAAAAAAGTGTATGGTGGAAGCGCAAAAGATTATGCCCCTGGGCAGGTGAAAAAGAGAAGTGGTTACTAACTTATAAAATAAGAACACCAACATTCAGTTTTAACATACATTAGCCTAATTTCAATTTCTTTTGGCATTAACATTGATATATTTCGCTATCGAGATTGAAAAAGTGAAAATAATGAAAAGTATGTTTAAAATTGTTGGGGTAGGCGTGGTCCTATTAATGCTGTCCTCTTGCATAGTGCATGAGCCTCATGGAAGAAGAATGCCGCCGGGTCATGCAAAAAGATATTATGGTGGAAGTGCAAGATATTATGCACCTGGTCAGGTTAAGAAAGTGTATATTTATGACGATCGTGGCCATCATCACAGAGGCCGTGGTCATGGACATCACAGATAAAAAAGAAAAGCACTGATTTTTTCAGTGCTTTTTATTATAAATTATAATCTCGATTTTTTTGGATTCAGAAAAGTATTAAAAATCATAACTTCCTGTCCAAACTTTTTCTCAATTCTTTCAGAAATATTCAGAAGTTCACTTTGAATGAAGTCTTCCCTTAGCTGATCATTATCAAAGATTAACAGAAGATTGTAGTTTTTACCTTCCTCAATAAAGTCACTGTGTACTTCAGAAAGAATATATTTGTCTACATCCATCAGGTTTTCAGTCATTAAAACCAGTGTTTCATCAATATAATTTTCCCATTCTTCTAGGTTGTCTTTCGTACAGTGGAAAGTTATACTTAATACGCTCATATTTTAAGATTTTTTAAGATTTTTTTGGATAAATTCTACAGCAAAAATCGGCATTTTTTTCGTAAATTAGCCCGTTAATAAAAATTGGAAATAAATAATTTTCAGACTTACAGCTAAGAGTTTGAATATCATTACAATAAAATTTGTTTATGCAAAAAGAAGGAGAAAGACTGATTCCTATCAACATTGTTGATGAAATGAAGTCGTCTTATATCGATTATTCGATGTCCGTTATCGTTTCAAGAGCGTTGCCGGATGTAAGAGACGGCTTAAAACCTGTTCATAGAAGAGTACTTTATGGTATGTATGGATTAGGGGTGTTTTCTAATAGAAAATATTTAAAATCTGCGAGAATTGTTGGGGATGTTTTGGGTAAATATCACCCCCACGGAGATTCCTCTGTATATGATGCTATGGTAAGAATGGCCCAGGACTGGAGCTTACGTTATCCTCAGGTTGACGGCCAGGGTAACTTTGGTTCAATGGACGGTGACCCGCCTGCAGCAATGCGTTACACTGAGGCAAGATTGAAAAAAATCTCTGATGAGGTGCTTTCAGACTTAGACAAAGAAACAGTTGATTTCCAGAATAACTTCGATGACAGTTTACAGGAACCGACAGTAATGCCAACTAAAATTCCGAACCTTTTGGTAAACGGTACTTCTGGTATTGCAGTGGGGATGGCAACTAATATGGCGCCACACAACTTATCTGAGTCTGTAGATGCTATCTGCGCTTATATTGATAATAAGGAAATTACAATAGACGAGCTGATGCAGCACATCATTGCACCGGATTTCCCTACAGGAGGTATTATCTACGGTTATGATGGAGTAAGAGATGCATTCCACACAGGAAGAGGTAGAGTTGTTTTAAGAGCTAAGGTTAGCTTTGATGAAATTGGAAACAGAAACGCTATTATTGTTAGCGAGATTCCTTATCAGGTTAACAAAGCGGAAATGATCGCCAGAACAGCAGAGCTTGTCAAAGATGAGAAAATCCCTGGTATCCACGAGATCAGAGACGAATCGGACAGAAAAGGACTTCGTGTTGTTTATGAATTGAAAAACGATGCTATCCCGAATGTTGTTCTTAACCTATTATATAAATATACATCACTTCAGACTTCTTTCAGTGTAAACAATATTGCATTGGTACACGGAAGACCGGAGCAGCTGAATCTTAAAGATATCATTCATCACTTTGTAGAGCACAGACACGAGGTAATCGTAAGGAGAACTCAGTTTGAACTTAAGAAAGCAAAAGAAAGAGCACATATCCTTGAAGGGTTCATGAAAGTAATCGGAACTCAGGATTCTTTAGACAGAGCGATTTCTATTATCCGTCACAGTGCAAACCCTCAGGCTGCAAAAGAAGGCCTTATTGAGGCATTTGAACTTTCAGACATTCAGGCTCAGGCGATCCTTGATCTTAGATTGGCTCGTTTAACAGGAATGGAGCTTGATAAGATCCGTGATGAATATGATGCAATCATGAAAGAGATTGAAAATCTGGAAGATATCTTAGCCAATGAGCCAAGAAGATTCCAGATCATTAAAGATGAATTGATCGAAGTCAAAGAAAAATACGGAGACGAAAGAAGAACAGAAATTGATTACTCAGGAGGAGAAATGTCTATCGAAGATATTATCCCGAACGAAGCTGTAGTTCTTACCATTTCTCACGCAGGATATGTCAAGAGAACTTCCCTTTCAGAATATAAAATTCAAAGTAGAGGAGGTGTAGGAAATAAAGCAGCAACAACAAGAGACTCCGATTTCCTTGAATATATCGTTTCTGCCACCAATCACCAGTATATGTTATTCTTTACAGAAAAAGGAAGATGTTACTGGCTAAGAGTATTTGAAATTCCGGAAGGCTCCAGAACAGCAAAAGGAAGAGCGGTACAAAACCTTATCAATATTGAACCGGATGATAAGATCAAAGCTTATATCAGAACCAACAACCTGAAGGATTCAGAATATGTAAATCAAATGAGCGTTGTGATGGTTACCAAAAACGGTACTATCAAGAAAACATCATTAGAAGCTTATTCAAGACCAAGAGTAAACGGGGTAAATGCTATCGAGATTAGGGATAATGACCAGTTATTAGGTGCTTACCTTACCAATGGAACATCTCAGATCATGATTGCTACCAAAAATGGTAAATGTATCCGCTTCCCTGAAGAAAAGGTAAGAGAGGTAGGTAGAGGATCTATCGGAGTAAGAGGTATTGCGATGGAAGACAATGATGAAGCTATTGGTATGATTGTTGTGAACGATGTAGAAAACGAAACAGTACTTGTAGTATCTGAAAAAGGATATGGAAAGAGAACTGCAGTAGAAGACTACAGAATTACCAACAGAGGAGGAAAAGGAGTTATCACCCTGAACATTACCGAAAAAACAGGAAACCTGATTGCTATTCAAAACGTAACAGACGAAGATGGATTGATGATTATCAATAAATCCGGTGTTGCGATCAGAATGGGTATGGATGAAATGAGAGTAATGGGTAGAAATACTCAGGGAGTAAAACTGATCAATCTTAAGAAAAATGACGAAATTGCAGCCATCGCAAAAGTAGCAATGGATAAAGATGTAGAAGAAGATTCTGAAGAAACTGAAGAAGGAACAGACATTGTAGCTGATAACCAGGAAGACAATACAATACCTCAGGCTGAAAATGAAACTCCAGCAGAGGAAAATGAGAATTCTGATTCTGAAGAATAAATTGTACAATATAAATATAAAATAGTTATTATGAAGAAACTAATTTTAGGAATGGCTATCGTAGCGTCTTCTTTTGCTTTTGGGCAGAAAAAAGATGCAGCTGCTTTGAATGCCCAGCTTCAGGAAGCTAATAAGGTTGCTATGGATGCATATAATGCAAAAAACTATGCAGCTGCAGCACCTAAGTTTATAGAAGTTTATGACCTATTGAAGGCTAATGGACAGGACAACAAAATATATATGTATTATGCCGGACTTAGCCATGCGTTAGCGAATAACAGTGATCAGTCTATCAAAATATATACAGATCTTGTTAATTCTGGATTTACAGGAGTAGAAACTACTTATACTGCAAAAGAAAAGAAAACAGGACAGGTAGTGAATCTTGATAAAGCGACTTGGGAGCTTATGAAGAAGAATGCTGACTATACTGATTTCAAAACAGAGCAGACTAAAAGTATAGAGGGAGATTTATATGAAACTCTGGCTTCATTACTTCTTAATGCGAAAAAAGGACCTGAAGCTCTTGCTGTCATCGAAAAAGGATTAGTTAAATTTCCAAACAGTGCTAAACTTAAAGAAGCTCAGACTACAGCATATCTTCAGTCAGGAAATACAGATAAATTTGTTTCCGGATTGAAAGAACAACTAGCTAAGAACCCTAACGATCCAACAAATTGGTATAATCTTGGGGTAATGCAGGCTAAAAATCCTGCTACTGTTAATGATGCTTTAGAAGCGTTTAAAAAAGCAATTGAACTTAAACCTGATTTCTCTGATGCTTATCAGAACTTAGTGTATACAACTATTGGTGATGATGCTAAAGTAGTAGGAGAGATCAATGCATTGAGAAAAGACAAACCGGATGAAGCTTCTAAATTGATCGACGCAAGAAGAGAAAGATTTGGAAAAGCACTACCATACGCAGAAGGATGGTATAAAGCAAATCCAAAGAGTATTGACGCTGTTTCTGCATTGAAGGAAATTTATGTAGTAACTAAAAACATTGAAAAAGTTAAAGAAATGAAAGCTAAAGAAGCTGAGCTTAGTGCAGCTGCTAAGTAATCATTTGATAACTTAACTATAAAAAGCCGGAACAGCAATGTTCCGGCTTTTATTTTTTAAGAAAACAGAGTCCTTGCCCATTCTGAAAAACACATTCTTACTCAATATCTACAAGCAGAAATTTTTCATTCAAAATTTCTCTTCTTTATTGAAATGATGGGTGAATTTCACACAGAGAATTTCTCTGTAATTCCGTATCTTTGAGAAAAATTTTTATAAGATGATCGAGTGGAAAACCGCCAAGGAATACGAAGATATTACCTATAAAAAATCTAACGGAGTAGCAAGAATTGCTTTCAACAGACCGGAAGTACGTAATGCGTTCAGGCCAAAGACAACTTCAGAATTATATGATGCTTTTTATGACGCTTCTGAAGACCCCTCAATAGGTGTTGTTTTACTTTCAGGAGAAGGACCAAGTCCAAAAGACGGAGGTTGGGCTTTCTGTAGTGGAGGAGATCAAAAAGCAAGAGGAGATCAGGGATATGTTGGAGAAGATGGAAGACACCGTTTAAATATTCTTGAAGTTCAGCGTTTGATCCGTTTCATGCCGAAAGTGGTTATCGCAGTGGTTCCGGGATGGGCAGTTGGTGGAGGACACTCACTTCATGTAGTATGTGATTTAACGTTGGCGAGTGAAGAACATGCAATCTTCAAGCAGACAGATGCTGATGTGACAAGCTTTGATGGTGGTTATGGCTCTGCTTACCTTGCTAAAATGGTAGGTCAGAAAAAAGCCCGTGAAATCTTCTTTTTAGGAAGAAACTATTCCGCTCAGGAAGCTTTTGAAATGGGAATGGTAAATAAAGTAGTTCCGCATGCAGAATTAGAAGATACAGCTTACGAATGGGCACAAGAAATTTTAGGAAAATCTCCGATGTCTATCAGAATGCTGAAATTTGCGATGAACCTTACAGACGATGGCATGGTAGGACAGCAGGTATTTGCAGGAGAGGCAACCCGTTTAGCATACATGACCGAAGAAGCTAAAGAAGGAAGAAATGCATTCCTTGAAAAAAGAAAACCGAACTTCGGAGAAGATCAATGGATATCTTAAAAATATAATTGATAATTGATAAATGATCGCTCAATCATCATTTATCAATTATCGTTTATCAATTATAATTATATGACTGATTGGATAAAAGCCGCAAGGCTAAGAACTTTACCGCTTTCCTTAAGCGGAATTATTATGGGAGCTTTCATTGCAAAATGGAGACTTTACGGAGAAGGTGGAATCTGGGACTGGAAAATTTTTGCTCTGGCCCTTTTGGTAACACTTTTATACCAGATTTTATCAAATTATGCCAATGACTATGGTGATGGAGTAAAAGGAACCGATGCCAAAAGAATCAATGAAGCTGAAGCGAGAGCTGTAGCATCAGGAAAAATTACGGCTAAACAGATGAAAAATGCAGTGATCCTTTTCGCAGCATTATCTTTCATTGCTACTATTGCTTTATTGTATGTGGCTTTCATTCCAAACTACATGAATGAATTCTATATTTTCATAGGATTGGGAGTAGCAAGTATTCTGGCAGCAATTGGGTATACAGTAGGTAAAAAACCATATGGATACATGGGGTTGGGAGATATCTTCGTGTTTATCTTCTTCGGACTTGTTTCTGTATGTGGAAGTTACTTTTTATTCACGAAAACTTTCAGCTGGGATATGCTATTACCTGGAACAGCTGTTGGGATGATGAGTATGGCGGTTCTTAACCTGAACAATATGAGAGATATTGAAAGTGATAAACTATCAGGAAAAAACAGCCTTGCTTTAAGAATGGGATTCAGAAATGCAATGATTTATGAAATGGTGCTGTTACAGCTTCCTTTATTGCTGATTCTTGCGTTTTTAGGAATAAACGGATTTATGCAGCAGCAAAACTATTACGTTTTCATCGTAATGATTCTGTTGATCCCACTATCAAAACTGAGAAGAAAGATTCTATCGGTAAAAGAGCCAAAAGAATTAGACCAGTATTTAAAGCAGGTAGGCATCATGACGTTTGTAATGGCAATTCTTACAGCAGCCGGACTTAATTTATTTAACTAAATCTAAAATATTATACCATGAGTTCTAATGTCTATGTTGAAGCTCAAATGCTTATCAGGAAACCGGTTGAAGATGTTTTTGAAGCATTTATCAATCCTGAAATAACAACTCATTTCTGGTTCACAAAATCTACCGGAAAATTAGAAGAAGGTAAAACAGTTACCTGGGAATGGGAAATGTACGGAGTAAAAAACGTAGTAAATGTACATCAGATCATCCCATACCAACTGATCAAAACAGAGTGGGGAGAGCCTTCAACGAACGTAGATTATGAATTCAAAACCATGGAAAAAGGCACTCTTGTTGTGATTAAAAGCTACGGATTCAGCCAGACAGGTGAAGATCTGTTAAAAGTAATTAATGACAATACAGGAGGTTTTACGACAGTTTTAGACGGCTGTAAAGCATATCTGGAACATGGAATTAATCTCAGACTGATTGAAGATAAATTCCCGCAAAAATAGAACACATGAAGACTGCTTTAAAGATAACTTCTTGTCTGTCTATTGTTTTAGCTTTATTACTTATTTATTATTTGATAGAAGAGTTAATGGGGGGTATGTCAGTTTTTGAAATTGATTTCATTCCTGCCTTGGTTACTTTGATTATCATTTCTAATGCTGTGTTAGCTTTTTATGTATTAATCAGGAAAGTACAAATAATGAAACCGTTATTGGGTCTCCAGATTTTAATAATAATACCCACATGTCTGTTGATATATGAGTTTTTTATAAAGCCACCCATGGGATGTTCTTAAATAAAAAGATGATTCTTTTCCTTAAAGGGATGAGACATCATTATTCAAAATTTTAAACTAAATTTAAAATGAAAATACAATTCTTAGGGCAAAATTGCTTCCTGTTTACGTACAAGGACAAAACAATTTTGAGCGACCCTTTTTACAATTACAAAAAAGCAGAATCAGGTTTTGATATTTCTGCTCAGAAAATTGATTACATCCTGTTGACTCATGCACATGGTGATCATATTGCCGATGTAGCAGAAGTATTGCAGCATTATCCTGAAGCTACCATCATTGGAGTACCAGAAGTATGCGGTTATTTTCAACAGGCTAAAAATAGAGACGATGTGAACTTAGGAGGATCTGCAAAAATTGACGATCTTAAAATTTCCATGGTTCCGGCTCATCATACAAGTTCTTTCCCTGATGGAAGCTATGGTGGCGTTCCTGTAGGGTATATCTTCAGATTGCCTGAAGGTAAGAATATCTATTTGGCAGGAGACACAGGAGTAATGGCAGATATGGAGCTGTTCCCGAGATTATACGGAAACATTGATCTTTCTATCCTTCCAATCGGGAGCCACTACACAATGTGCCCTAGAAAAGCTTCTTTTGCCGCTGCAGAACTGTTGAAAACTCCAAAAGTAATCGGATGTCACTTTGATACTTTCCCGGCAATTGAGATCAATCATGAAAGTGCATTAAAACATTTTGCAGATAAAAATGTAGAACTTGTTTTACCAAAATTAGGCGAGACGTTCGAGTTTTAATCAATAACGGGAATAGGTAATCTGAAAAATTAGAAAAATGAAAATGATGCGTAAGGTATTAAAAACAAAAAAAGATAATTATCAAATTACCTCTCTTCTCACTTTAAACCAAAAAAAAATGGCAAGCTACCTAAATCACACCGCTACGACCAATTACCTTTGCTGCGTTCCCACCCTGGAGGATTCTCAGGAGCTGGTTGTTTAGGACTTGCCGTTGCAAAGGTAGGAATATTTTATAAACTTCAAAACTTTATCAAAGAAAATTAGTCGAAAAAATGCCGTGGTAAAGCTAAACACTTGACATTTAGAGGGAAAATTTTTCAACTTTTTTCTAAAAATTTAAATATGACGAAAAGTCCATCAACACTAGGAATTATACTTTTTATCGCTACAATGATCGTTTTCTTTGTAGTATACACTTTTTTCTCAGGAATCAATTATTTTGATATCTCTCTGAAAGCCAATGCTTTTGTTTTGCCTCTTCTCTATGCGGGGGCTGCTTTCTGGTCTGTAAAATCCTATTGGAACAACCATAGAGTAGTAAAATTCAAAGAAGCTTTCAAAAGAGCATTCGTTCCGATGTTTGTCGGAGGAATTCTTTCCATTTTCAGTATTTATGCCTTTTTAAACTTTGTAGATCCGGCGGCCAAAAAGCTGTTGAACTACCAATATGTTCAGAGACAAAAATCAGAATTGGATACAGAATACACCTCTGCAAGAAAAATTCTGAAGCATCAGAAAGATATTGACGAGCTGGATCAGAAGTACACAGAAAGATTACAAAGCTTCACTCCAGAGGCGGTTAAAGGAAAAGATATGCTTACCGCAAGTCATTTTTCAGGATACTTTGCAGCAATTCTTATATTTTACGTAGTTTTGTCGGTGTTTTTCGGAGCGTTTTTCAGAACAAGAACAATACATCAGCCCGAAGAAACAAATCAAGCCTAATTTTTATTAAAATTAAATGAATTTATCTATAGTTATTCCGTTACTGAACGAAGAAGACTCTTTGGAAGAGCTTTTTTCAAGAATTGATAAAGTATGCACAACCAACGATTTATCTTATGAAATCTGGTTTGTAGACGATGGAAGTACGGATTTGTCGTGGAGCATTATTGAGAATATGAAAGTTCAGTATCCTCAGATCCACGCTATTAAATTTTCCAGAAATTATGGAAAATCTCAGGCTCTTCATGCAGCCTTTGAAAGAACAAACGGAGATGTAGTTATTACCATGGATGCAGACTTGCAGGATTTCCCTGAAGAAATTCCGGAACTGTACAATATGGTAATCCATGACAACTACGATATCGTTTCCGGTTGGAAAAAGAAGCGTTTTGATAATGTAATGACGAAGAATATTCCGTCAAAATTATTCAATGCAGCAGCAAGAAAAGTTTCAGGAGTTTATCTTCATGACTTCAACTGTGGTTTGAAGGCTTACAAAAAGCAGGTGGTAAAATCTGTAGATGTTTACGGAGATATGCACCGCTATATTCCGGTATTAGCTGCCAATGCAGGCTTCAGAAGAATTACTGAAAAAGAAGTACAGCATCAGGCAAGGCCTTACGGAACTTCAAAATTCGGAACTGAAAGATTTGTAAGAGGTTTTCTGGATTTGATAACTCTTTGGTTTGTAAGTCGTTTCGGGGGAAGGCCAATGCATTTCTTTGGAGCAGTGGGAACTATAATGTTTATTGTTGGTTTTCTTTCTGCACTTTGGCTGGGAATTTCAAAACTGATTGATGTTGCAAGAGGAATTTACGGACATTTAATTACCAATAATCCTTGGTTCTTTATTGCTTTAACAATGATGATTTTGGGAAGTCTTCTGTTTGTAGCAGGATTCTTAGGAGAAATGATTATCAGAACGAACCGCGAACACAAGAATTATAATATTGATGAAGTGATATAATTTAAACACTAATGGCGCAAATGTTTCACAAATGACACTATTGGTGTTTGTGATATTAGTGTATAAATTAGTGTACTTAGTGGTTTTTAAGCTAAATGATAGACACCACAATTAATTATAAAAATTCATCTTAATAAATGAAAGCACTCTGTCAGCAGGGTGCTTTTTGTAATTTATAAAAACTTTTAACTTTCATGTTTAAACTCAAACCTATTCTTTTTTATTTTCTTTTACTTTTTACAGCTTCCTGCTCATCCAACAAACTTTCTGGTTCCTGGGAGTTTATTGATATTTATGACGGGGAAATCCGTCAGACGGATACGTTGAAGACCAAAACAAACAATTCCAGATACGGAACAGGAATTCTCACTTTTTATCGGGATAAAACTTTCAGTTCGATGGGGAATAACGGAACTTATCAGATAGAAAATAATTTGTTGAAAATGAAGTATCATGGTGATGAAAAAGTAACATCCATGAGAATTTCTAATATCAGTAAAGATTACCTGCTTTTATTTTCAATGGCCGGAAGTCCTAAAACATGGTTTTATAAAAAAGTAAGAGGAAAGGAGAAATAAGAAATAGTCTTTTTCTGAAAAGCAAAAAATTGAAAATTATCAGGTATTTTATTGTCAAAAGACAAAGATTTTTAGAAATTTTAATCCTATTTTTGTTTAAAATAATATTGAAAGTCCTGTGAGAGACATGAAAAACCTTTTATAGATTTTCAGTAAAGATCGTTACGGTTATAATATAGAATATTTAAAATTAAATATGAAAAAAGTTGTATACACATTAATGCTGATGGCAGTAGTTTCCTGTGGAAAAGTTTCTCCGAAAGGAAATATTGAAAAGAAGGATGTGGATGTTTCGGAGTTTGTAAACCTTGATCTGGAAGGGAAATTCCGTGTATTTTATGCCAAAGGGCCTAAGAATTTTGTGGAAATAGAAACCTATCCGAATGTTGCTAATAACCTTGATGTGGATGTAAAAGATAAGACCCTTTTCATCAAAGAAAAAAGAGGTACTAAAGGAGTGGATTTTTATAATGTAACAATTTATTCAAAATATAACCTGGAAAAAGTAGCTGTTTCTGATTCTGTGGAAGTGAATATTTCAAGTGAAATAAAGACAGACAATTTCAGACTTAATATGAAAAATAATGCAAGCTTCATGGGGTCTGTAAATACCAGAAGAGCAGAGGTGGAAATGCACAACAGAAGCCGCGCCAATTTCCTTGGATTGTCCAAAGATGCCGTTATAAAGATTTCAGATACAGCAAGTTTAATTGCTCCATACTGGAAAATTACCAATCTGAATATCGACTCTAAAAACGGGAATTATGCAGAAGTAAATGTAAAAGATTCTTTAAAAGGACATATTCAGAATACTGCAAAATTTATCTATTACAACGACCCTATCAGAGCTTTTAAAATAGAGAAAACAACGAAAGTTGAAAATAAGAAATTAGAGTAGTTTGGCTGGAAGTCAGAAGCTGGAAGATGGGAGTACTATTAGTTTTTCATACTTCTTATTTTCCAGATTAGAAATTTGCTTCCAAACATATTTAAAAATAAAAATAGAAAAAATAAAAACAAAGCCAGAATTTTGAAGCAGGCACAATATAACTTCTAGCCTCCAGCTTCTCTCTTCCAGCTTAAAAAAATATGAGTTTTAAATTTGAAAAGTTAATAATTTGGCAAAAATCTATGGATTTTGGAGAGTCTATTTTTAAATTATCTCAAAAATTTCCAAAGGGTGAAGTGTTTAATTTAACTTCACAAATAAGAAGAGCTTCCGATTCAATTGCACTTAATATTTCTGAGGGAAGTATTTTGCAATCAAAACTAGAATTTAAAAAATTTTTAGGATATTCGATTCGTTCTTTGGCAGAAACAGTAACATGTTTATATAAAGCAAAAAATAGAGCGTATATTACAGAAGACGAATTTAATACATTATATCATGAAAGCTATAATTTGATGAACCAGATTGTGGCATTTAGGAATCAGATAAAAGAATAGAAAAAGGCTGGAAGATGGGAGTACTATTAGTTTTTCATACTTCTTATTTTCCAGATTAGAAATTTGCTTCCAAACATATTTAAAAATAAAAATAGAAAAAATAAAAACAAAGCCAGAATTTTGAAGCAGGCACAATATAACTTCTAGCCTCCAGCTTCTCTCTTCCAGCTTAAAAAAATATGAGTTTTAAATTTGAAAAGTTAATAATTTGGCAAAAATCTATGGATTTTGGAGAGTCTATTTTTAAATTATCTCAAAAATTTCCAAAGGGTGAAGTGTTTAATTTAACTTCACAAATAAGAAGAGCTTCCGATTCAATTGCACTTAATATTTCTGAGGGAAGTATTTTGCAATCAAAACTAGAATTTAAAAAATTTTTAGGATATTCGATTCGTTCTTTGGCAGAAACAGTAACATGTTTATATAAAGCAAAAAATAGAGCGTATATTACAGAAGACGAATTTAATACATTATATCATGAAAGCTATAATTTGATGAACCAGATTGTGGCATTTAGGAATCAGATAAAAGAATAGAAAAAGGCTGGAAGATGGGAGTACTATTAGTTTTTCATACTTCTTATTTTCCAGATTAGAAATTTGCTTCCAAACATATTTAAAAATAAAAATAGAAAAAATAAAAACAAAGCCAGAATTTTGAAGCTAGGCACAATATAACTTCTAGCCTCCAGCTTCTCTCTTCCAGCTTAAAAAACTTAGACATAAATATGAATACACTAGAAAAAGCGAAACTTTGGTTAAGTGATACCTTCGATAAAGAAACGAGAGATGCTGTGCAGGCTTTGATCGACAGCAATTCTCCAGATCTGGAAGATTCTTTCTACAGAGAACTGGAATTCGGGACAGGAGGAATGCGTGGAATAATGGGAGTAGGAACCAACCGCTTGAATAAATATACATTAGGACAGGCTACACAAGGATTGGCGAACTATATGCTGCAGCAATTCAAAGGAGAAGAGATCAAAGTAGCTATTGCTTATGATGTTCGTCATAACTCAAAAGAATTCGGAAAGCTGGTAGCTGATGTTTTGACTGCAAACGGAATCAAAGTATTGCTTTTCAAAGATCATAGACCCACTCCGGAATTGTCTTTCACAGTTCGTGATAAAAAATGTAACGGGGGAATTGTATTGACAGCTTCTCACAACCCACCGGAATACAACGGTTATAAAGTATACTGGAATGACGGAGCTCAGATTGTTCCGCCTAATGATGAAGCCATTATCAATGAAGTATATTCTGTAAAGTTTGAAGAAATTAAATTCAACGGAAATGATGATCTTATCGAGTGGATCGGAGAGGAGCAGGACGATGTATATATCGATGCATGTATTGAAAACTCTACCTATCAGAATGTTGGAAAAGAAAATTTAAATATAGTTTTCACATCAATCCACGGAACAACATATACCACTGTTCCTAAAGCACTTGAAAAAGCAGGATTCAAAAAAATAGATCTTGTGAGAGAACAGATGATCCCAAGCGGAAATTTCCCTACTGTAGATTCTCCAAACCCGGAAGAGCCTGCAGCATTGGAAATGGCAATGGATCTTGCAAGAATTACGAATGCTGATATCGTGATTGGCACAGACCCGGATGGTGACAGATTGGGAATTGCGGTAAGAAATCTTGATGGTGAAATGCAGCTGTTGAACGGAAACCAGACCAATACCATTCTTACCTACTATATCCTGAATGAATGGAGAAAACAGGGAAGAATTACAGGAAAAGAATTTATAGGTTCTACGATTGTAACTTCAGATATCTTCTTTGATATCGCTCAGAAATTCGGAGTAGAGTGCAAAGTAGGTCTTACCGGATTCAAATGGATCGGAAAAATGATCCGTGAAGCAGAAGGAACACAAAAATTTGTGTGTGGAGGTGAAGAAAGTTTCGGATTTATGACCGGAGATTTCGTTCGTGACAAAGATTCTTGTGGAAGTATCCTTTTAGCTTGCGAAATTGCAGCGTGGTGCAAAGCCAACGGAAAAACAATGTATCAGTACATGATCGAGATCTATAAAGATCTTGGAATGTATTACGAAGGATTAATCAACATTGTAAGAAAAGGAAAAGAAGGCGCTGAAGAGATCGAGAATATGATGAAAAACTTCCGTGAAAACCCTCCAAAAGAATTGGCAGGATCATTAGTGGAAGAAGTAAAGGATTTCAAAGAACAGACAAGCCTTACCGTTTCTACGAACGAGAAAAAAGTAATGAACGATATTCCAAAGTCCAACGTATTGATTTATTACACACAGGATGGAACAAAAGTATGCGTAAGACCTTCAGGAACAGAACCTAAAATTAAGTTTTATGTTTCTGTAAAAGATTCTGTTACTTCAGAAGCGGATTTCAGAGATAAATTAAAATCATTGGAAGCTAAAATCGGAGCTGTTAAAACAGATTTGAAACTGGATTAATTTCCCCAAAAACAGCAGATGATCAAAAAAATAATAGCGGTTTGCCTGCTTTCTGCAGCTGTAGTTTCCTGTAAAAAGGAAACTGCAGCTGCAGAGACAAAACTTGAAAATGATTCGATTGCTACTACAGAAACCAAAGAAGATCAGTACAAACCGATAGATACAGTATGTTCTCCAGCTCATAAAACGGAGGATTATATCACATCACTTCAATGGTACCGTACAAAAATCGAAAAAGAAATGGCTGGAAACAGTCCGGAGCAGAATGACAATGTATACGAAGATTATTTAAAAATAAGAGGAAAGTATACAGAATGTCTGATGAACTTACATACTGATATTTTAGATAAATATGTGAATTATTATAACTATGATAAGGATCAGTACAATTTGCCGGACAATGTTAAAAAAATAGCTTCAGAACTGAAAAAAGAAGGCCTTGAATTCAGGGAAGTAGGAGAAGGGATGACTGAAATATGGACTGTGCCCGGATATTATTCTTCTCTGTTTAAGAACAAGGTAACTCCTGATTATGAAGTCTATATTTCACAGACTGATAAAGAAAGTGAATCCAATTATGCTGCAGATGCAGGACTGATAATTACCTGGGAACAGCTTGGAGACAGGCTCATGTTTTGGGAAAATTTCATGAAGAAATATCCTAAGAGTAACCTTTTAAAAGCTGTAGAACAGGATTATAAAATATATTTGTCTGATTATCTTTTGGGAATGGATAATACACCCACTTACGAAAGAGATCAGGACAAAGGAACAGGAAAACTAAACGATGAAAACAGAGCGGAATTCAACAGGATTATTAAAAAATATCCGAATTCCAATACGGCAAAAAAAGCAAAAGAAATAATTACTCTTTTTGATGCGCAAACGCCGGTAGATCAAATAGATGAAAAGATCAATGGAGAACGATAATATAAATTTAAAATAAGAAAAAGTGAAAGTTTCAAAATTAGCAGCGAACCTGATCGGTTCTGAAATTGTAAAAATTGGTAACGAAGTAAATGATCTAAAAGCAAAGGGAGCAGAAATTGCCAATCTTACTATTGGTGATCTGAATTCTAATATCTATCCTATTCCGGCATTGCTGAAGGAAGAGATTCAGAAAGCATATCAGAATAATCTGACGAATTATCCGCCTGCAAATGGACTTTTATCTTTAAGAAAAGAAGTTTCCAAAGACCTTAAAAAAAGATGGAACCTGGACTATTCTCCAGAAGATATTTTGATTACGGCAGGATCAAGACCTTTGATTTATGCGGTATACAAAACAATTGTAGACGAAGGAGATAAAGTAGTTTATCCTACACCATCATGGAACAACAATCACTATGCTTATCTTACTTCTGCCAATGCTGTAGAAGTAAAAACAAAACCTGAAACTAATTTTCTTCCTACAGCAGATGATCTAAGACCTCACCTGGATGGAGCTGTATTATTAGCACTTTGCTCACCATTGAACCCTACAGGAACAATGTTTACAAAAGAGCAGCTTTCAGAAATCTGTGAATTGGTCATCGCTGAAAACAAAAAAAGAGGGGCAGACGAAAAACCGTTATACTTAATGTATGACCAGATCTATTCTTGTCTTACTTTTGGCGCTGAGCATGTAGATCCTGTTTCTCTTTTCCCTGAAATGAAAGATTATACAATCTACATCGATGGTATTTCCAAATGCCTTGCAGCAACAGGAGTACGTGTAGGATGGGGATTCGGGCCTGCTCATATTCTTGATAAAATGAAAGCACTTCTTACTCACGTTGGAGCATGGGCACCAAAACCAGAGCAGGAAGCTACGGCTAAATTCTATGCAAACCCAGAGAATGTAGATACTTTTGTTGAGGATTTTAAAGGTAAACTTGAAGAAAGTTTAAAAGTTCTTCACAACGGAGTTCAGGATTTAAAAGGAAAAGGACTTTCAGTAGACAGTATCGAACCCATGGGAGCTCTTTATCTTACGATTAAGTTAAACTATATCGGAAAAACAAAACCCGATGGAGGAATCATTGAAAACTCTTCAGACCTGGTATTTTACCTGATCAATGAAGCAGGAGTGGCTTTAGTACCATTCTCAGCCTTCGGAGAGGATAAATCTGAACCTTGGTTCCGTGCTTCTGTAGGTGGATTGGCCACAGATGAGATCAAAGTAATGCTTCCAAAACTGGAAAGTGCTTTGAACAATTTAAAGTAGTCTTTACATAAAAAATATATATGCTTCGACTCTGTCCGGCATGACATCGTTAAATCCCAAATGAGTATTAATTGTGTCATGCTGAGCGGAGTCGAAGCGTTTCAAATACAATATAAACCATGAAACTTCCACGGAAATCTTTTCTGGAAACAAAATATCTGTTTTTTTAACGCTGGTGATTATTGCAGTAGTAATTCTAAGCGTTTGGCTTTCCGGAAAAGCAGCACATCGCTCTCTATTTCAGAATTCTATTGTATCAACCTCTTTTTTGGCTGGAGCATTTTTTCTGTTTATCAGTGCAGGACTGTATTATGGCTTGAAATTGAAAGACAATGTCGGGAATGTTTTAAACAAAGAAAGAATACAAAGATATACTGATAAAACCCCAAAACTTAATGGTTTTGAATTTGATCCCCCAGCTGTAGGCGATGGAATAGGAGGCATTATCATTTCCATTCTTTTGTGGATTGTATTTTCAATTTTGCTGATCTTTCTTATTTTTTGGGACTTTTCTTTTGGTCGGCTATATTATTATTGACTGCCAGCTTGTATTGGGTGTTTTTCAGGGCACTCAGATTGGTTTTTAAAAATTCAGGAAAATGTAAAGGCGATTTCTTAAAAAGCATTGGATTCGGTTTTTTTTACTCTTTTCTGTACATTTCCTGGATGTACGGAGTTATTTTTCTCATCAAATATTTGAATTAGATGTGCGTTTATCCGTAAAAGATTAAATAAACATTAAAAGTTAAACAACCACTTTGTACAACACTCATCTAGGAATTATCTTTGAGACTTCTACACACCTAAATATAATAAAGTCGAAAATTACACGAGGAAAAAACTGAGATTTCTACTCTTACCAGTTTCAATATTGGTATGCTCACAAGAAGTTGACACACTGAAAGTAAAAGAATTGCCCAAGGAATCTGAGCTACCAAAAGTACAGACTTATACCTTGAAAGACGGTTCTGTCAGAACTTATACCAAACCCAAATTATTGGATTTTGTAACGAAATTACCCAGAAACTTTATCAATACAAATAAAGATTTCGTTGCCAAAGATCATGCTTATTATCTTGGAGGTGCCGTTGCTGCTACTCTGATTCTCTTGCCATTTGATCAGAAACTGATTGACAATTCAAGAGAGTTGGGAGAAAGATGAGGAATGGATAAAGACAATAACTACAACAAAATAGGTGGTGTTTTTTAAATTCCTAAAGATATTGGATCTACCTTATATCTGATAGGAAATTGTTCCACACTGGTCTTACTGGGCATGGGTTTTGGAACGTATGGTTTGATGAAAAATGATTACAGGGGCAGTATGGATAAAACTAGTAGGGTACACTTTAGCAGGAGCTTTATGTTTTCAGATGATGTAAAGTAAAGTGCACTGGGCTTCAGATTATCCGCTCGCTTTATTAATGGGATATTTTATTGGAAAAACAATATCAAAAAGCCGATATACTTCATCAGAAGGCACCATCGGAAAAACAAAATATAATCTGAATTTTACGGCATCCCGCCAATGGGAATATATATGGTAGGTGTAAAACTCTCTTTTTAAGCTGCCAAAAACTCTGTTTTGTAGAGTAAATAAGATACTTTTCACTACATTTGATCTCAAGATAAAAGGATTATTGCAGCTTTTACAAATATTGCAATGAAACTTGTTGAATTAAAGAGATTTACTTAATATTTTTATTGAATGAAAATAATAGCTGTCATCCCTGCACGTTACGAAGCGAGCCGTTTTCCAGGGAAACTAATGCAGATTTTAGGAGAAAAAACCGTTATCACTACCACTTATCAGAACGTAGTGGAAACCGGGCTATTTGACGAAGTTTTTGTGGCAACAGACTCTGAAATTATTTTTGATGAAATCGAAAAAAACGGTGGAAAAGCTGTTATGACAGGACAGCACGAGACTGGAAGCGACCGTATTGCCGAAGCTGTACAGAATATAGACTGCGATATCGTGATCAATGTTCAGGGTGATGAGCCTTTCCTTAAACTGGAACCTTTACATCAGCTGATTGAAGTCTTTAAACATGATGATCAGCAGGAAATTTCTTTAGCTTCTTTAAAAATACAGCTGCATGAGAAAGAGGAAGTTGAAAATCCTAATAATGTAAAAGTTATTACAGATAACAATGGTTTTGCTTTGTATTTCAGCCGTTCTGTAATCCCTTTTCACAGGGAAGTTTCCTATGGTATAAGCTATTTTAAACATATTGGGGTATATGCTTTCAGGAAGGAAGCACTATTGCAGTTTTCAAAACTGGAAATGAAACCATTGGAAATATCTGAAAAAATCGAATGTATCCGCTATCTTGAATACGGAATGAAGATCAAAATGATAGAAACCAATTTCGTAGGAGTGGGTATTGATACACCGGAAGATCTTGAAAAAGCCAGAAAGCTGATTTAAATAATGTAGAGGCAAAAAGCAGATTCACAGATTCACAGATTCGCTCTTTCGCCTTTTTTTGCAATTGTACATAAATCCCCCTATATTTGAATTTATAAATAAAATTAATGAAGAAGTTACTATTAGTATTTGGACTGATATTTTCGTATTTAACATTTGCGCAGACTGCGAAGGAAATTATAGACAAAAACATTGAATTATCCGGAGGGTTAACCAATTGGAAACTTTTGAATTCAGTATTGCTTCAGGGAAAAGTAGTATTGGGAATCAAAGATGAATATCCGATAAAAATTTATCAGCAGCGTCCAAATCTTACTAAAACATTAATTACTACCGGCGGAAAAGAAACTGCAATTGAAGGTTTTGACGGTACCAAAGGATATGCAATGAATTATGCCGCCAATAAACTTCAGGAATACCCTGAATATGTACCGGAAAGTTTTGATAATGACTTCATTGATTGGGAAAACAAAGGTTTTGATGCCAAATATCTTGGAAAAGAAAAAGTAGGAGACATCTACTGTCATAAAGTAGAACTTACCAAAAATGTGAATAAGAATATGTATTATTTTGATACAAAGACTTATATGCTTTTAAAAGAAGTGAAAAAAGATGAAACGCTGATATATTCTGACTATAAAAAAGTAGGAAATATTATTATGCCTTTCAGAATTGAATCTTCCAGTACCAAAAAAGACGGAGATTATGTGATGTTACTGAACAAAGTAGAAATCAACAAAGTTTTTCCGGCTAACATTTTTAAGTTTTAATTCAACTGCAGCCCGGCTGCATAAAATGATAAAAAATGAAAAATATTTTTTTAATGCTGCTTTCTTGTATAGCATTCCTGCAAAGCTGCACCAATCAAAAAAGTGAAATTTCTAAAGCCAAAACCACTGAACTTATGGGAAAAACAATATATGACTTCAAAGTAGAAAGTCTTGACGGGAAGGAAATCAATTTTGCAGATTTCAAAGGAAAGAAAATCCTGATTGTCAATACCGCTTCAGAATGTGGATTTACTCCTCAGTATGCTGATCTTGAGAAAGTATATGAGGAATATAAAGATAAGCTGGTTGTAGTAGGATTCCCTGCCAATAATTTTGGCGGACAGGAACCTGGAACCAATACCGAAATTGGCGCTTTCTGCCAGAAAAATTACGGAGTGACATTCCCTTTGGCAGCTAAAGTCTCTGTAAAAGGAGATGATACCGCCCCGATCTTCAAATACTTAACAGAAAAGGAATTAAACGGAGTGAAAAATACAACCATTCTTTGGAACTTTACCAAATTCCTGGTTGATGAAAACGGAAAACTGGTTGATACTTTTGTAAGTACTACAAAGCCTACTGATGAGGCGATTACAAAGTATCTGAAATAAAGAGAAAAAAGTATATTTTTACAAGTGGGTGTTTACATCCACTTTTTTTATTTTTATAACCATCAATGATTTCTTATGAAGAAAATAATTTTTACCCTTTCTATTCTGGCAGCTTTTATGTCAGGATTTGCTTTTAAAGCCGTTACAGAAAATAAATCTGATGAAACAAAAAGAGTAACCGGTATCGGCGGAATCTTTTTTAAATGTAAAGATCCTAAAAAGATGAGAGAATGGTATGAAAGCCATCTGGGACTTGTGACCAATGAATACGGAGCTGTATTCGAGTGGTATCAGAGAGCAGATCAATCTAAAAAAGGATTTAGCCAATGGAGTCCTTTCAGTGAAAAAACAAAATATTTTCAGCCTTCTGAGAAAGATTTCATGATCAATTATCGGGTAGAAAATCTTGAAAAACTGATCGGGCAGCTTAAAAAAGAAAATGTAACCATTGTTGATAAAATGGAGACTTATGAATATGGGAAATTTGTCCATATTATGGATATAGAAGGCAACAAAATAGAACTTTGGGAACCTAATGATATTGAATATGAAAAGCTGGGACAAAAAATGGGAAGTAAAACCACAAAGTAATTTTGTAATAGGTAATAGGTAATAGGTAATAGGTAATAGGGCTTAGGTTTTAGGGAAATTAATAACAAAGCCAAACCGCATTATCCCGAAGCCAGTACCTCTAATCTTTTATTCATTAGTCTTTTCCGCAAAACAGAAAATATTTCCAAGTTTTATACTGGAGTATCCGTTACTTTTTATTTTTGAAGATTTTATCATTGCTTTTGCCAGAATATTGGTGGGGAGTGGCTTCTGGCTTTCTAATAACCCCAGTTTATTGGCAAATTTTATAATCCGGCTGCCAAGAACTTCTCCGGTTCTCTCAGAATTTGTCCGTTCAAGCATTCCCGGTTTGAAAATAGTGATCTTATTGAAATGCAGTAGCTTTACGGCTTCTTCCAGCTCACCTTTCATTTTAGAATAGAAAATTTTGGATTGCGGATTGGCACCATAAGCGGATACCAGAATATAATCTTCCACATTATTTTCTCTCGCAGCTTTTGCAAATTCATACTGATAATCGAAATCTACTTTCTTTTGGGCCTCTTTACTTCCTGCATCTTTTAAAGTAGTTCCCAGGCACGAAAACGCCACATCTCCATTCACCATATCTTTCCATTCTTCAGGCTTTTCAAAATTCACAATATGAACCTTAAGCTTTTCATCCTGAATATCAACAGGTTTTCTAACAAAAATATCCACTTCGTCAAACTCTTTGTCATTCAATAACTGATTGACAAGATCTTTTCCCGTGGCGCCTGTAGCACCTATTACCAAAGCTTTCATAATAATTGTGATTTGTGAGATTATTTCTTTCTTAAATTTACTAAATTTGAATTAAAGATTAAAGAATTATATCATTTAATCATTACTAATTATTGATCACTCATTACTTATCTCTGATATGGATGCCAACGAAATTTTAGATTACTGTCTTGCGAAAAAAGGAGTTACGGAAAGCTTTCCGTTTGATAACGAGACCCTTGTGTTGAAAGTAGACACCAAAATGTTTTTACTGATGGGGCTTGAAAGACAACCCTTAGCGATTAATGTAAAAACAGATCCTGAATGGAGTGCAGAGCTTCGTGAACAGTATCCTCAGATTACAGGGGCTTATCATATGAACAAAACCCATTGGAATTCTGTAACAGCAGATGGTTTGAAAAGAGATCTGATCTTTAAACTCATTGACCATTCCTATGATTTGGTTTTTAAATCCCTGACAAAGAAGGCTCAGAATGCAGTAAATTCTTTATAAAATAATAAAAATAATTTAAGGTATGGAATTTGTTACCTATGGTCAGTAAAATACATGATTAATGTTAACAAAATAAATAACAAATGAGAAATCACCTTTTATTATTCGTAGCAGCAGGTACATTGATGTTGTCAAGCTGCACCCAAGCAGTAAAGAAAAGCACTGCTGAAAATCCGGCTTCTGCTGTCTCAGCTTCAGAAAATCTTAAAATAGAATTTTCAGGAACAGAGAATTTTACGATTAAAAATCCAAAACTTAAAGTAAGCTTATACGGAATGGATGAAAAACTGGCAGATGCTCCTGCCACTTTAATTACAGAAAAAGAGTATGAGCAGAAATCTGTACCGTTCACTATTGACCTGCCAGTACCCAAAGATGCTGAAAGCAAAATCAATCCAAAACCTGCAGGACCGGCAAAATATTATGTAACAATAAGCTGGGATTCTGACGGAAACGGAAAAGCAGATGAAAAAGGGGATATTTTTGTTGATTATGACAAACAGTTTCCTAACGTGAAACTAAGTAATGAACCTCAGAAAATATACTTAAAAATATTGAAATAAATAAAAAGGCTATTCATCACTGAATAGCCTTTTTTATATCTTAAAAATCAAATTTCTCTGTTAACCTCTTATCTTCGTCCAGTCTTTCAATCAATTTTTCAAGACCTTCAAATTTGATTTCATCATGAAGAAAATCTCTGAAACTTACCGTAATTTCTTCATCATAGATATCTCCATCAAAATCAAGGATATAAACTTCCACAGTTAATTTCTCTCCATTTACCGTAGGGTTGGTTCCCACACTCAGCATTCCTTTATATTGGTTGCCTTTTACGAATACTTCTACAATATAAGCTCCTTTTTTAGGTAAAAGCTTAATTGATTCCGTATCAATATTGGCCGTTGGATAGCCAATTGTTCTTCCGATTTTCTTCCCGTGAACCACCGTTCCTGAAACAGAGTAGGAGTACCCCAGCATTTCGTTGGCCTCCTTAATATTTCCTGTTAAAAGTGCATTACGTACTTTCGTAGAACTGATATTGTTTTCGTGAATATTGATTGCTTCCATTTGTTCAACATCAAAATCAAGCTCCTTGGATAATGTTTGAAGAAGTTCAAAATTTCCACTCTTGTTTTTTCCGAAAGAATGGTCGTATCCTATAATAAGGTATTTAACGTTGAGTTTATCAATTAAAATCTGACGTACAAATTCTTCTCCGGTTAAGTTTCTGAACTCTTCATCAAACTCCTTCAGGAACAGATTATCAACACCATACTTCTCAACCAGCTGTTTCTTTTCTTCTAAGGTATTCAGAAGTTTTAAATCTTCATTAGGATTAAAAACAAACCTTGGATGCGGCCAGAAAGTAAGGATAGCAGTTTCCAGATTGTTCTCTGTACCTACTTTCGTCAGTTCATCAATAATACTCTTGTGCCCGAGATGTACCCCGTCAAACATTCCTAAAGACAATGCTAAAGGCTTCTGTGAGGAATAATCTGTAAAATTCTTGAAAACTTTCAAAACGGAAAAATTTGACTGCAAATATAGAAATAATGTGCCAATGTATCAATATAACAATGGAGTAATACCTATAACCTTACTATTGCAGCACCTATTCATTGTTATATCGTTATAATACTAAAATAATCTATTCTCAAAAGCATGATAAAAATCTTTTTTTTACCAATTGCGGGTTTATGAAGAATCACTATATTTGCACCAAGAAAAAATTTAGCAATGGCAAACCAAATTAAAGGTAAAATTTCTCAAATTATTGGTCCGGTAATCGACGTTGTCTTCACAGATGTGGAAGCTGTTCCAGCAATCTATGACGCGTTAGAAATTACAAAAGAAAACGGTGAAAAAGTAGTTTTAGAGGTAGAACAACATATTGGCGAAGATACAGTAAGATGTATCGCAATGGACGCTACTGACGGTCTTAAAAGAGGGCAGGACGTAATTGGATACGGAAATCCTATTATGATGCCAATCGGAGAGGCTGTAAACGGAAGACTATTCAACGTTGTTGGTGATGCTATCGACGGACTTCAAGATATTTCTAAGGAGGGTGGTCTACCAATTCACAGACCAGCTCCAAAATTTGATCAACTTTCAACTTCTGCAGAAGTTTTATTTACAGGTATTAAAGTAATCGACTTAGTTGAGCCTTACGCAAAAGGAGGTAAAATTGGTTTGTTCGGTGGTGCTGGTGTAGGTAAAACAGTATTGATCCAGGAGTTGATTAACAATATTGCAAAAGGACACGGAGGTCTTTCTGTTTTTGCCGGAGTAGGTGAAAGAACGAGAGAAGGAAATGACCTTTTGAGAGAGATGCTGGAATCAGGAATTATCAAGTATGGTGATGATTTCATGCACTCTATGGAAAACGGAGGTTGGGATCTTTCTAAAGTAGATTTAGAAGCTATGAAAGATTCTAAAGCTGCATTCGTTTTCGGACAGATGAACGAGCCGCCAGGTGCAAGAGCTAGAGTAGCACTTTCTGGTCTTACATTAGCAGAGTACTACAGAGACGGTGGAGAAAGCGGACAAGGTAGAGACGTACTTTTCTTCGTAGATAACATCTTCCGTTTTACACAGGCTGGTTCTGAGGTATCTGCACTTCTTGGTCGTATGCCATCAGCGGTAGGTTACCAACCAACTCTTGCTTCTGAAATGGGTGCGATGCAGGAAAGAATTACTTCAACTAAAAATGGTTCAATTACTTCAGTACAAGCGGTATACGTACCTGCGGATGACTTAACTGACCCGGCTCCTGCAACTACGTTTGCTCACTTGGATGCAACTACGGTACTTGATAGAAAGATTGCTTCATTAGGTATTTACCCAGCGGTAGATCCATTGGCTTCTACTTCAAGAATCCTTGCTCCGGAAGTTATCGGTCAGGAACACTATGACTGTGCTCAAAGAGTAAAAGAAATTCTTCAAAGATACAAAGCTCTTCAGGATATCATCGCAATCCTTGGTATGGAAGAACTTTCTGAAGAAGATAAATCTGTTGTATACCGTGCAAGAAAAGTTCAGAGATTCTTATCTCAGCCTTTCCACGTAGCAGAACAGTTTACAGGTATTCCAGGATCATTGGTAGATATTAAAGATACAATCAAAGGATTTACTATGATTATGGATGGTGAATTAGATCACTTGCCAGAAGCTGCTTTCAACTTGAAAGGAACTATCGAAGAAGCTATCGAAGCAGGACAAAAAATGTTAGCTGAAAACGCTTAATAATTAGACATAAAGATAAAAGATACCAGACATGAGACTTTAAGGTTGTCTGAAATCTGAAATCTGAAATCTTCAAATCTAAATTAAAATGAATATAAAAATTTTAACACCAGAATACGTAGTTTTTGAAGGAGAAGTAGACTCAGTATTGTTGCCTGGAAAAAATGGTGAATTTCACATCATGAAAAACCACGCGGGAATTGTTTCTTCTTTGATCGGAGGTAATGTAAAGCTTTTTGCTAATTCTATTGATGAGGCTTTTGCTAAAAACTTTACCAAAGAAGCTGGAAAAGACTCTGTTTTTGCTTATGCTATCAAAAGCGGTGTTGTAGAATTTAATCATGATAAAGGTATTATCCTTTGTGAATAATTAAATGAAAAGCTAAATATATTTTCAAGAAAGTGTAACTTTGTGTTACACTTTTTTTATTTGTAAAAGTTTGATTGTATGAAGAGAGGCATAATCATATTCTTTACAGTTCTGGGTGTTTTCCTTCATGCTCAGAATATCAAAACCAAGAGAGGAATTATCAATCTGGATGGTATTCCGGTAGCGAAACTGTCTAACAAATCCAGCGAATATACGTTTATGGATCTGAAGGAAACCCCGATGTATACTATAAAATTCATTGATAAAAGTATCGTTGATTCTGTTCGCGACAGCTATATCAGTATCAATAGAGTATATAACAGGGACAAAACGATTGAAATTGATTATTCATCACCTTCAGCGTTCTCCGGTGAAGAAAAGTCAGCAGTTTTTACTTCGGTTAAGGATCTTAAAATCATTGATAATAAAGGAATCAATGTGAAAAACCTGGATGAGATCTTTTCAAATGTTCCGAAAAGAAAACTGGACAGCAAGACCAAAGATGCATACACGATCAGAAAGAAAATTGATAAGATGAATATTGAGGTCAATAAAGTGGGAGAGATCTTAAGTAATGGTGTTCCGGTGGGATATTTTACCAATCTGCCTGTAAGTTTCGGTTCACAAGATATAATTATGGATAAAACACCTATAGATATTGAGATTTATGATGCCAAAAGTAAACTAATCGGCAGGTATATTACGACCACAAAGCAATTAAAGACAGCAGGCGGAAAATCTTTCACCATTTATAAAGAAATGTCTGGGAGAGCTTCTATTCTAAAGTTCCCGACTTATAAAGCCCTTGCAGAACGCATGGCTATCATGGATCCAAATTTTATTAAAATTCAGGAAAAAGTATCTGTCGGTACTGTTTCAAAAGAAACCCCTAATTAATGCTTTAAAGAGAAAACAGATTTGTAAAATTTGTAATCTGTATTCGAGAGAAATAATATTTAATAGAAACGGGCTAAAGCCCGTTTGTTAATTTAATAGTGACAATTGGCTTCAGCCAAAATAATTTTCATAAAGTAAAACGGAACTTAATCATCCCATAGGATATAAAAAAGCACAAAACTTCCTATTTTTAAAAATCCCTGAGAAAAAATTGAAAATTTTTATAAACTTAAAATCACTCCATTTTCCTTCAACTGCTGCATTTGTTTTGAGAACCAGAATAGCTCAAAATCTTCAAAATTCTCTTCAAAGTGATTCTTAAGTTGTTGAATAGTAGTTTTTTTTGAGTTTTCAATAGAATTTTCTTCCAATACATTCATCAGCCATTCTGCCTTTTCCTGTTCCAGTTCAACCTTTACAATATTGGTTTTTAGGTGGAATGTAAGGATCGTATATGTACCAGAGTATTTCTTTTTATTTTTTACGCGATTCTCAGCGATTACATTTTTGGTCAGAAAGACAACTTTCGAATTGGTCTTCAGTTGAAACTGCCCATCTTCTAAAAGACAGTCGTGGATATAATCCGGATGAATAGTTGTTCTTGGAATTTTAAAATCAAACCATTCCTGAAGTGGCAGTTCAAAATTCACTCCATGCATAAAATTGAATAAAGATTTTTTCAATCCGAAACTGAACTTGTTATGATCAATTCCGGTTTTATCCTGAAAGTCTATATCATTATTGGCAAACAGAATTTCTTGTTTTATAGGAATTACTCCAAAATCCTCAGGCTTCATTCCAACAGGAGAATGGGCAGTCATTGCAAACTGATGCCAGAAACCACTTTGAAGAATTCCCATTTCAAACATCTGCCGGATCATTTCCAAAGAATCAACTGTTTCCTGAATGGTTTGGGTAGGGTAGCCATACATCAGATAAGCATGCACCATAACTCCGGCTTCTGTAAAATTTCTTGTTACGTTGGCCACCTGTTCTACAGAAACTCCTTTGTCAATTAATTTCAGCAATCGGTCACTGGCCACTTCAAGTCCTCCGGAAACAGCAACACATCCCGAAAGTTTCAGGAGGTAGCATAAGTCTCTGGTGAAGCTTTTTTCAAAACGGATATTAGTCCACCAGGTAACGACAAGATTTCTTCGGAGAATTTCCAAAGCAACCTCTCTCATCAAAGCAGGCGGTGCAGCTTCATCCACAAAATGGAATCCTGTTTCACCTGTTGTTCTGATCAATTCTTCAATTCGGTCTACCAGGATCTTAGCAGAAATAGGCTCGTAGATTTTGATATAGTCTAAAGAAATATCACAGAATGTACATTTTCCCCAATAGCATCCATGGGCCATCGTGAGTTTGTTCCATCTTCCGTCACTCCATAAACTGTGCATGGGATTGGCGATTTCGATAACGGAAATATATTGGTCCAGTCTTAGATCTGTATAATCCGGAGTACCAATATCAGCTTGTTTATAGTCGTGTCTTTTTGAGTTATTCTTATAAACAACTTCATTATTTTCGAGAAGAAAAGTTCTTTTAAATTCACCTTCTCCATTGGAAATTTCTAAATTTTGATGAAGAAGTTCAATAGGAAGTTCGCCATCATCTAGGGTAATAAAATCAAAGAATTCAAAAACTCTCTGATCTTTAATTTCTCTTAATTCGGTGTTGGGGAAACCTCCACCCATCGCAATTTTGATGTGAGGATGATTCATTTTGATCCATTGCGCACATTTGAAAGCAGAGTACAGATTACCGGGAAAAGGGATTGAAAAGCAAACCAGTTTCGGCTGAACTGTTTCTATTTTTTCACGAAGAATTTTTAAAGTAAATTCATCAATAAATGTTGAGCCTCCAGATAATTTTGAATACAATTCATCAAAAGAATTGGCACTTTTTCCGAGACGTTCAGCATATCTGCTGAAACCAAAATCAGGATCAATATTTTCAACAATATAATCTGATATGTCTTCTAAGTATAAGGTTGCCAGATGTTTGGCTTTGTCCTGCAGACCCATATTTCCAAAAGCAAATTCCATATCATCCAGCTGGTTGAAACGGGAAGCTTCAGGAAGGAAGTTCATACTGCAGATCTGTCTTGCCAAAGTGGGCGTTTTGTCCTGTAAAAACAGAATAACCTGATCTATGGTTTTGATATATTCTTCTCTTAAGGCATAGATTCTCTGAGAATTTTCAGAGGTATCCTGAAGATCAGTTTTTTTGCTGAAAACCTTCTGAATTCCGTCTTTTGAAAATAATTCCAAAATAACATCAATCCCCAAATCTACCTGATAACCGGAAATATTTTTGGTATTTAAAAATCCTTTAATATAAGCAGTTGCAGGATAAGGAGTGTTAAGTTGTGTAAAAGGCGGAGTAATAAGAAGCAGGTCTTTCAACAGAAATTTTTTGCAAAGTTATTCTAAAGTTTTTTTAGAAAAAAATTTTTTCTCCTGATTATAAACAGTGATGAAAAGTCTTTAGAGTTCTGGTTTATAACAACCTGTTTCTATGGGATGTATCAAAATAAGTTAGTAGGTTTAACAAATAAGGCATCCGGAGGATTGGTATCAATAAAGGTTAAAAAAGAATCTTCATCAAAATATCCGTCTTCGTCAAGAATTTCGGGATTCAACAGTCCAATTTCACTTGGTTTTTCCAGGCTGATATTTTCGATGAACTTTCCGGTTTTTCCTGTTATTTCGTTATGAAAACTAATTAAATACCTGGAATATATATTGCCTTCTGCAACCGTATAATGTCCGTTTTCTGCAATCAGAGAAGTCATAATACTTCCACCGATATACGTTTCATTATCATTACCAGATGCTCCGAATAATACTTTGCTGGTAACATTTCCGGAACAGTACAGTGAACCGTTGATGATAATATTTTCTGCCTGTATATTACCTGTTGCAATAAGAACGATATAGTCTTCAACAAAAAGGGTTTCGGATAAATGAATGTCACCTTCTATGAAAATGATTTTATAGCCTTCATTTTCATCGGTAATCAATTCAAGGGAAGTGCTGTTTTCGTTCTCTATAAGGACAATCTCGGGAGCGTTATTTTCATTATTAATGTGAAGGGAAGCATCTTTTATTTTTTCTGCTGTTTCATCATCCAGCATTTCAAGAAACTCGGCAAGACTTTCTTCATCTAAAGAGCTTTCATTAAAGAAATTATTTTCCAGCGCTTCATGGGCAATGGTATATAGATTTTCAGATTTTTCTTTGAGTTTTTTGTATAATTGATCTTTGGTGAGTTTTTGTAATTCTTTCATCGGCTTTTAAAAGTATATACATTGGTCTGTTCAGTGGGGGAAACACCTATTAATAGACAGATGCAATATAATCAGATAAATCTTGTTATACCAGAAAGTAAGGTATTTATTTTTTCAAATATTTTTCTTATGGGTGATTTCTTACGTTCAAATATTATATTTTTTTCACAAATAATCTGTTTTTTGAGCTTCTGCATATTGTTTTATGATTGTTGATATAAAAAAGAACATTGTTGAGCTTATATTTTGATATTATTTTTTTGAAGCTTTTCATATGTATATCTGTTCAGTTTTTTTTGATATATTGTTATGGTGATTTATTCAGAATCTATATAACAAGTTTTATTTACAATGTCAAAAGAAACCATTCCGCTTGTAGAATATTTTAAAAGCTATATTCCGCTTTCAAAGAAAGAAATTGAGGTGTTGAATGAACGTTTTGTTGAAAGGAGAATCAAACGAAAACAGTTTATTCTGAAAGAAAATGAAGTGTGTCAATATTATACATTTGTTGTCTCAGGATGTTTAAAAATGTACAATATAGATGGTAACGGCGAAGAACATAATCTCCAGTTTGCGGCAGAGAATGACTGGATTGTGGATATAGACAGTTTTCATCATAAAAAACCAAGTCAATTGTACATTGCGGCTCTTGAAACTTCTACTGTTTTGCAGATTGAAAAAAATGATCTTTGGTTTCTTTATACGTATTATCCCAAATTCGACAGGAATTTCAGAGTTATTATTGAACAGAAATTCATCGAGCTCCAAAATAGGGTACTTCAGAATATAAGTGCAACAGGAGAAGAAAAATATGAATTTTTCCTTAAACATTATTCTCAGCTGGCCAACAGGCTTCCCAATACACAGATTGCTTCCTATCTTGGAATTACTCCGCAATTCTTAAGTAAAATCCGTCAGCGGCGGATCAAAAACTGATGATTATGCGCCGGAAAAAGTGTTTATAAAGAATTAATTAAAAAATTACATCAGATTTCAATATTTTGAGAAATAAATAAGTATTTTAGAATAATTTACTCATGTTAAATAAAATTGGCTCTGTTTGCATTTTGTGTTCTACAGCATGCCTATGAACAAATATAAAAAGGACAATGCCAATACATCAGTTACCTCCGGACGGAGGCATATTATATAAAGAAACAGATATGGCTCAGTTTTTTCCTGAGCCGTTAAATGCGGTGACAGCTGTATTTTTTTTAGCCATAGCCATTTTTTGGACCCTTAAAATGAAAGGTAATTTTAAACAATATCCTTTTTTAACCTACTGTTTGGTTTTATTATATATTGGTGCCATAGGAGGAACTGTTTATCATTCATTCAGACAATGGCCGGTATTTATTATGATGGATTGGCTGCCCATTATGTTGCTCTGCCTGTCTGCCGGATTTTATTTTATAGCACAGAGTACGAAATGGTATTATGCTGTTGTAATGGTTCTCGTATATGTACTGCTTATGTTTGCTTTGAGAAACTGGATTTTGATAGATAATCCTTCACTTTTTATCAACCTAAATTATGCAATCATGGCTTCATTTGTAGTTTTCTCGGTATTGCGTTATTTAATCTACACCCAATGGAAAGCTGGTAAATGGGTGGGCTTTGCTGTACTGTCATTTGTTTTTGCATTGACCTTCCGTATCGCTGACAAATGGGAATGGTTCAGTTTCGGAACCCACTTTTTATGGCATACTTTCGGGGCGGCAGCAACATTTTGTATGTTTAATTATATCAGTCTTACGCGGAATACAATTAGGAAGACATAGGTGGTTTTTATTTCCTGTTGTTTAAAGCTTCCCGACTTTGAGCCAGTCAATAAGATTGTTTCCTTTTTTATGAATCAAATATTTTTTGGGAATCAGCGTTATAACCACTAATAACCTATTTAATGATGAACATCAGATGCTTTACCCTTCTCCTGGGCCTATTTTGTACTAACCTTTTTGGACAGACTCCTGAAAAAATCACTTTTAAAGATACTCAGAACCATTATTTGAAATTACTTCCGAAGGATAAACCTGAAGGAATACTTGTTATTTTACCGGGTGGAGGTGAAAATGGCGAAAAAGTAATGAATCAGATTAAGCTGGATGATCTGGCATTGGAGAAGAATCTTATCGTATTACTCCCAACCTGGGAAGACGGAGATTTTGGATTTCATATAGAGCAGAAGTTTTTGGACAGAATGGTAAAAGATACAGTGGAAAAGCATAAAATTTCCAAAGATAAAATATCAATGGGAGGACTTTCCGGCGGTGGAATGCTGGCTTTTACCTATGCTGAAAGGGCAATCAGGGACAAAAACACCTATTTTATACCCAATTCTGTATTCGCTCTTGACACACCGTTAGATTACGAGAATATGTATTACAGGTTGCAGAGAGAGATGGAAAGAAACTATTCTGATATTGGAACTAATGAAGCTAAATATTTAACTGCTGAAATGGTTGATGCTATGGGTACACCGGATAAAAACAGAGCCAATTACGTAAGAGAATCCATGTTTTCTTATCGTGAAAAAGATGGCGGCAATGCAAAATATCTTCTGAATATCCCTATTCTGATTTATACAGAACCCGGGATTATATGGCAGATGGAAAACAGAGGAAGGGATATTTACGACCTTAATGTGGCAGATATTACCGCTATGATTAATCTATTACGACTAAAAGGCCACAAAAACGCTGATCTTGTCATCACCAATGATCGTGGAATTCGTCCGGACGGTACAAGACATCCTCATTCCTGGAGTATCATGGATTCTAAAGAATGCTTAAACTGGATATTAAAACATATGGGGGCATAAAGTTGCCACAGCTGATTGTATGTTTTACAGGTATTTACTAACGGATATACAGATAATAGTTATGAAAAGGGAAGGAGCAAAACCGTAGAGTAGAGCTGGTGAAAAAATAATATAAACCTTATAAGAATACAGGATTAGATATTCTTTTGCTTAAAAAATCCCAACGAATGCTGGGATATTTTTTGTTTTCAAAGCTATACCTTTAATATAACTACTCAGCATTATTATAAAACTCTTCTTCAGCTTTTATCAATGGTAAATGCCATTCCCATAGTTCTTCAAGTGTCTGAAAATTATCAGGTACTTTATTTCCTTCCTGAAACATTTCATTTGGGCTAAGCGGCATTGCCCAATGGCGATAGCTTTCAACCATTCTTCTAGGATGTAATGCTAATGAACTGTTAAAATAATCTTTACAATAATGGTAATGATGAGAGTGTATAAATTTATTCCAAGCATTCCGTACATCATCTTCTTCTCTGATATCTATTAATTCAAATTCTTCCATTGCTCGATCTTCAACATTGCCCCACGCTTTACTTAGCAAATCTATTGCTTCAACATCACTAACAGGTGCTGAGTAGCCAAAAACCGTAACTCTTTCCGCAATTTCCAATCGACCGGCAAGGGAATCCCACTGACCTTTTATGTAAGGATCGGTATTATAATCTTTCTTATCAACTGGATACAGCAACTGAGATGGTTCAAAAAGCTGTTCTGTTTTTTTTGAATACATTCCTGCAGGTCCAACCGTGCCGTTAGATTTGTCAAACCCTAAAGAGACACATCCATGTAAAAACAATATTCCTGGGCTTTTTGTGAACTTACCATTTCTAACATATGCCTTATAAAGAAAGGGATCCCAGTTAAAAGTTGCTATAATATCTTTTCTAGATCTTAATGCCAATATCATATAATCATAAATCGTTGGTTCATCTGGTAAATCAAGTTGCTCAAAGTAGTTGTAAACAGCCAGCTCAATAACCTCTTTTTCCTCGGGAAACTTATCTTCATTAGATATTTTACTGTACAGCTTTTCAAAATCCTGCTTTAATGCTTTGTAATCAGCTGGTAACTGATCAACGATACCGTTTAGACCGACAATATCAACAATATTCCACATTAAGGGAAGATTTTTACCATTCTTTTCAGGATTTTTTAATGTTGATGCAAATGAGGCACCTGCTCCTAATAATAATACATGCGTTCCACTGCCATGTACTTTTTCGATTTCATCTTGAGTAGTCATGTGTTAAAGTTTTTATTTGAACTAAAATAACTATTATCTTTTCTTAAATACCTCTACTAAACATTAAAATTTCAAATTTTTAGCATTATAATCCAATTATTGAGATGTTCAACTTCTGGTAATGAGAAAATAGCTTTAACTAAAAGTTATTTCATTTTTTCTCTGCAGTACAAAGGCTCCTGACTTTGAGCTGGTAAATAAGATTATTACCTTTAAACTTGCACCAAATTTGAGACTTCACAGAGAGAATTTAAATAAATGATTGTAAATCAATTATATTTTCTTGCCCAAACCATTTTTTAATTTTTTCGAGTGCTGCATCATCAATTTTAGATAACATCAACACAACTAAATTCTCTTTTGCTCTAGAACATTCTACATAAAAAAGGTTTCGTGTACGGAATTTTCTTTCTGGTTTTTCTTCTAAATTATTAAAAAAATTATTGAAGTTATATTCTTGTTTCCACTCAGTATCATCAATTACAGTCAATACATTTCTATACTCATCACCCTTAGTTCCGTGTTTAGTAGAAAAAACAGTTTCATTTTGTATATGTTTCCAAAAATTTAAAATTTCTTTGTAAGGTAAATCTATAAAGTTTTCATAGAATTTTTTATCTTTTTCAATTCTTTCTTTAGTGTTTTGGTCTAATTCTTCTGAATTTTGATGTATCCTTTTTAAGTATTCATTAAAAGAATTTGATGAAATTATTCCATTATCTAAAACAGTTTTTAAAACTTCTTTGATTGTTCTTGTACCTCTATTATTATTTAAGTCATCTAAAGTTTCAGATATTATTTTCTTTTTATAATGTTTAAATTCACTTAATAGAGTGCCATTTTTTTTAATAAATCGAATTACTTCATTATGGTTGTTCTGATTCCAATAAATTAATAAATGCTCTAATCCAACTGGTCTTTCCTGCGAGTTTTTCTTATCAACATAACCAGCAACTAATCTTATAAGAATATGATTTCTGTCTAAAAGCCGTTCTTTAACAGACTGTGTAAATCTTTGGGAAAATAATTTATAAAGATTCGAAAACCCTGCTCTTTCTGCTATACGACTATTTGCTAGAACAAGAATTTTGTCTGATTCTGCATTAAAAACCCACCCTTGTTCTATTAATTTGTTTACAGTTTTATCGTAGAAATCATTTTTTTGACTTTTCAATGAATTTTCAAATTCAGTTATTTTTTGTTCCCCTCCCTTTTCAGGATGATTTTTCCAATAAAGAAATTTGACTGAACCTTGTATTTCTTTTTGAGGATTCTGTTCAATATTTGTTCTAAAGCTATTTAGCAACTTCACAACTTCTTTTGAAGATCTATAATTTTCTTCTTTTTTAATTAAGACTAAAGTTTTATTCTCTCCTTCGTAATAGTTTTCCAGATTTCCAATACCTGAATCATAAATTTTTTGATGAGAATCCCCATAGAAACCTAATACAATACTTTTTTCATTTCTTTTTAATAAAAAGTCTATTAGAGTTTGTACTGTATCTAAAGATGTATCTTGATATTCGTCTATAAAAATATATGGATATTTTTGTGCAACAATTGATGCTAATAACGAGTAATTTTCAAAAAGCATTTTAGCCAATTCGATAACATCATCATGATGTAATTCTCCATTTTCAAAATCACGAAAAGAGGAATCATTATAAAATACTGTTTCAATATTATTAACTCGGTCTTTTAAATTTTTAATATACTTAGAAGCTTTATCATTATCAACGTCTTTTTGATATCTTATTTCGTTGAGCTTACATAACTCAATTTTAAGTTGTTTTTGGAATTGTTTTATAGATTGCCATAAAAATTCGTGAATCGTGTATACATTAACCAAATCATTAAATTCAATTCTTTTGATAATTTCATTTTTAGCTACATTGGTATATGTAATACAGATAATACTTTGATTATTCAAGTTCAAATTATCACCTTGCAATTCTATTAAATGATTTAATGTTTGGATTAATAAATATGTCTTACCTGAACCAGCACCAGCTTCAACAACAAAACTTGATTTTTTCTCAATACATTCTTTTACTTCGTCAAATGCTGCCATACTAGTCAATTTTTGTAATTTCCATGTTATCATTTTTTGATAACCATTCCAAGCCTTCTTTAATATATTTGGGGACTTTCCATTCAAGCTTAGTTAAATTTTCATCAAAAGTCATCAAATCGAAAGTAAAATCTGTTTTTTGTTTAGAAGATGGATCTACTTCTGATTGATCTTTTTCCGTATCCATATAAATTAAATCATCCAAATTTTTAAGTTTTTGATAAGAAAAAGATTTGTGCACATTTACCTCTGCGCCGTCTTCAGAAGAATATTTACTTTTAAAAAATATTTGATTGCAATTAACAATTGCATTTTCCAAGCTTCTTGCTACAAATGTTTGATTATCTTCAGCAATTTGGAAAGCGACTCTAATAGTTGTTGATTCGTCTAATTTTTCTTCATAAGTTAATGCTAATAGTTCTGAAATTTTCGTTTTCTTAGGAAGCCATATAGATAATGTTGAATTACTTGTATTTGCATTAGCTTTTAATACATGACAGGACTTACCTGTGATAGAATCAACAGAATCTATATCAGTTATAACAAGAACTTTTGTATTTAAAAATTTAAAAAACTCTTTGAATTTATGAGTATAAGCTCCTCCTACTTCAATGATTGAAACATATTCATTTTCCAGTTCTTTAGCAACTTTCTTTATAAACAAAGGTATCAAAAGTTTTTCGGTGATACCTTCAACCATAATTACCTTATCTGCAAAAAATAAATCACATTTGTTTAAGTTTAAATATTGTTTCAAAAATCTAAAGGTATCTTTATTAGTTTCTCTATGCTTAAAGTCATTAAAATCCTTAACCTCGACAATATTTTTATTGTCTTTTTTGAATTTGTTGAAATATCTGATTCTCTCAAAACTCCTTTTCACATTTAGACCTGCTTCAGCAATCATATGAGAAGAATGAGTACTAATAATTAATTGCACTTGTACTTTGTCTTCTGATAAAGTTTTTTCAATAGTTTCTCTCACTTGTTCAACAAATACTTGTTGCATCTGTGGATGTAAATGTGCCTCTGGTTCCTCAAGAAGAATTGTTAAGATTTCAGTCTCATGCTTTGCTTTATTTTTCTTGAAATTTTCGATAAAAGAAACAATTTTTAATACCAAAAAAATTAGATTGCTATATCCTAATCCATTGTAGTTTTCAGGAAGTTCAATATCACCATTTTTGTAAAAATATTTTATATTATTTTTTATGATGTTCTCTGGGTCAAATTTGGATTTCAGTATTATTTCAGGAATATTTATTTCCTTGTCGACTCCGAATGATTTAAGTTTTTCAAGAATTTTTTCAAGGACTTTTTCATATTTTTCATCTAATTCAGTAGAAACATTTTTTAAAGTATTTTTAAGTGCTTCTACATCAGCATCTTGATCACCATGAACATTTTGATAATAATCTGAAAATCCAACTGCTAATGATCTATTTCTATCTGTCTTAATATCATCTAATTTTCTAGATGCTTGAATACTTTCAAAATATAAAACTTTTGAAATTCTACTTAAAACATTATCTTCTATTAAATTATCTCCTCCAAAAAGACGTGTGGAATAATATCCAATAATATTTTCATTTAGCCATTCAATTAATCTTATGTCTTGATTTACTCTGTTATGAAATGTTTTAAAAAGATTAATTGTATCGCTAGGTTCATGTTTGAAGAGTATTGTTGCTTCTGTTTTTGAATCGTCTAAGTCAGATATAAAGTCGCTTATATTTATTAGAGAATCTTCATTTTTATTATACTCAATTTTTATTTCTAATGTAATTCTGGGAATATTTAGGATAATTTCTTTTTCCAGTCGATCTCGTTTAACTTCGTCGACTTCAACAAGTAATTCATCTTTAAATTTTTTGTAACAATTTTCAAAAATTTCATAACTATTTTGAGAAAAGTCATGAAAGGAAATTTTATATTTTCCTCCTAGAAATAAGTTAATGATTTCAAAAAGAGAAGTTTTTCCAGTGTTATTTTTTCCAACAATTAATGTTATATCATCTTCTATATTTATTGAAATATTATCTAATAAACGAAAGTTGGTGACTGAAATTTTAGTTATTTTCATGGTTAAATATTGTGGAAATAGTTTTTAGTATTTTATAAGACATAAAAATAGTAAAAAGCCAAAAAATCTCATTACGGATTTCCATAAAAATAAGAAATCCCAACTCTCGTCAGGATTTACTCATTTATTTAATTTATTTTCTAAAACACTTTTTTCAAGATGTTGAATTTTAGATTTTAAGTCAATATCATAATCTTCTAATTTTAATTGATTATTGATAACAATCTTTAATTCTTTTTTTACAAAATCAAGTTCATTAAGTATTTGTTCAAGCTTTTTATCCAGAATGATTTGATTATTTCTTATTTTTTCTAATTGTTTTTCCATTTATTTTATTTTTAATTTATGTCAAAATCGAACAATTCTTTTATTGTTACATTTAGCCCTTTTGCTAATTCCAGAATAGTAGACATTTGAATATTTCTTAATCCTTTTTCAATCTTACTAATGTCACTATAATCAATGTCGCAATTTTGTGATAATTGTCTGAGACTTAGATTTTTTTCATTTCTTAATACCTCGATTCTTTTTCCAAAGCTTTTTAGAAATGCGATTTTTTCTGATGTTGTAGACATATCAATATTAAATTGATAGCAAGTTCAATAGAAACATATAAAAATTTGTGGGTATAATTACCCACTTTTTGAAATTTTTTATTATATTTGTACAATAAGCTGCAATAAAGTAGCTTTGCGATACTTCAAAGAATAATAGAAGCTATTGCTTAGAATCTCGTATCAGAAAACTGGTAATTTTTAGCACACGGGAAGATAGGCAGGAAGCTCACGACCTAGGCGTGGGCTCTCTTATCTGTGTGCACGGTATACCAGTACCTCTGATTCAGATATTGTAGAGTCCCATGCCGTTTTTATTTCATGCTGTTCAGTTTTTCTATAATCATCTTTTTCTAAGCCGCTTCACTACATAAAGTATCATGATAGGGTACAATGGAGTGTACAATCCATTGCGGCTTCAGGGCTTTCACGGGAACACAGATTTTATTTCTATTCATCATTTACAATACAACTCAGCGTACATCGGTAGGCTGGTGGTTTCATGCATTCTAAAAATACAAACAATGAAAAAGATAAAAACAGATTTCGATGCCCGGTTTCGGACAGGTAAGAAGTGCTCCGGGTTGCAACTGATGGAAACGTTCTTTCAGTTCAATGAGCTGGATGTTTCCAAAGAAAGGCTCAGCAATTTGATGAATTATGCGGTAAAGAGGAATAGTTGGATCCATGAAGATCCGGCGGTGATCTTCCAGTTTCATCAGTCGATGAGATCGCTGATCCGGGCAGGCTATCTCATCATGCTAAAGGAAAGGACATGGATGGTCGATACCCGGCCGGAAAAGATTTCCCCTTGGGTTCTTGGCCTGCTTTCAGAGAAGGAATACCGGAATCCTCTGTTGGTTTTCAAAACAGCATTCAGGGAATACACCCTCAAAGAGTTTGATTATTTTATGTCCGGAATTGTCTATTTCTCAATGGGTGTGTATGAAAATCTACCGGAAAGAAATATCGTGATGCCCTACATTCATACGGTTAAAATGCTGGATGCCGCACACCTTATTCTTCAAAGAAGGAGAGAAAAGAAGATGGCTGGAACCAGTTCAGGATAAGAAGGTTGTGCGCAAATAAAAAGTAGGAGTTGTAGATCAGTCTCAAAACTTGGGAATAAAAGTTTTAATTCATCTGAATAGAAAAAATGATTTTATAAATTTCAATAAGTCGAATACAGACAAATCGATCTGGAATGAAAAAAGCACCACTTTTTAAAGGAGTGCTTTTTAATTGTTATTTTTTAGAAGACAAAAGTGGGTTGATTTTCAAAATCATTTCCTTCGCATTTTGATTGGTGGGGTCCAGTTCTAATGATTTCTGATAATCGTCTTTTGATAATTGATATTCTTTTTTATTGAAATAGGCTTCACCGCGACTGTCATAAACGTTGGCTGATGCGGGAAATTCTGAAACATTAAGACTGAAAATTTTAAGGGCTGAATCTACATTTCCACCCCTTAATAGTTCATATCCTAGTTTATTAAGCTCGCCTGGGTTCTCAAAGCTATATTCATTTTTAGATTTTTCTTTGAGTACATGGTAGGTTTCTATAGCCTTATTTACGTCACCCAGAGATTCTTTTCTGATCTGTTGATAAATAGATTTTTTAGGAATTTCGTACTCTTTTCCCAACATTAGGTTGTGAATAATATGCCCCAGGTCCCACACTCTATTTAGATTATTAGACACCAGAATTATTGTAATATTATTTTTAAAATCGTTTAAATAGATAGATTCAAATTTATAAGAGACGCCATTATGTCTTTGCAATTCGTCATTTTCAAAGTATCTGCCAAGTGACCCGCCTTCATCTTTTGCGTATGGGTTATTCAGCAAAGTCTGAAGAGATTCTTTGGATATTAACCGATTAGAATTCAGTGCTTCAATCCATTTATAGAGATCATTACTATCTACCCAGAGCCATCCGCTGATAAATTTCAATTCCGGGCATCGGGCATTGTCCATATCATAACACGATGTTCGGTTTTTATAACCCAATTTGGGCTCAAATACCGAATTGGTCATTTTCAATGGTTTCACTATATTTTTAATGACAAATTCCTCAAATGATATTCCGGTTACTTTTTCAATAATTCTTCTTTGTAGAAATACATTTCCATTATCATACCTGTAACTGGTTCCCGGTTCAAAGAGCAGGCTGTCATTACTTCTCAAAATATTCCACGCCGCCGCATCATTTTCGGGTTTTAATCGTTCGATGGGAGGAATACCACTGGCATAATTAAGAAGATGTCTTATGGTCACTTTTTCAGACCATTTCGGCAGGCCCAAATTAAATTTGGATACCCTGTCATCAAGACTAAGAAGACCACGTTCCACTAAAATCATGATGGCAACAGCATTGAATTCCTTTGCAATGGAGCCAATATTAAATATCGACTTATCATTTAAATAAGTTGTATGCGTTTCATCTGTAAAACCAAATGATTTCTGATAGATAATTTTATTATTTTTAGCGATCAGGACATTTCCATTAAATAAACCTCTTTCATAGGATTTTGCCATTAAAGAATCAATTTGATTAACGTGTCTATTTTTCGTTTTATCAAATGTGATATCTATTTTTTGTTGCGTAACGAATTGAATATTTTTCTCACTTTTTTGAGAAAATACAGGTGTTGAAAATAGAAAAAGAAAGGGTACAATTATATTTTTCATGAGTTTTTTTGAATTTGTTTTTTTGATGCAAATATGCTTCAGAAAGTCTCAGGACGCGACCGATTAAAAAAAATCGAACTCATTTTTTGAAAATAATTTGATTTTACAAAGCTTGTTTTCTGTAATCTGTTGGTGTTTTTCCTGTATATTTTTTGAAAGAGGTATTAAAGGAAGATTTGGAATTAAAACCAACCTGATACAAAATTTCCAAAACCGTCAGTTCTTTTTGAGAAGGATCTTTTAGGATTTGCATTGATTTTTCAATTCGATATTCATTCACGAAATCGAAAAAATGTTTATCCATATACAAATTAATCAAAGTAGATAAATCTTTAACAGGCATTTCTACTTGCTCTGCTAAATCCTGAATGGTTAATGAGGAATCCAGATAAGGTTCTTTTTCAACCATAAAATCTTTTAAAAATTCGATTTCCTTATTTTTTTCTTCAACTGGGAGAAGGCTGGTTTTTTGTTTTGGAACAACTTCTGTGATAGGTTTCAGCTCAGAATTTACTCCTCGAAAAAATTCCGGATTGTTTAATGCAGTAAATAGATACCAGCAGGTACAAAATAAAAACGCACACCCATCAAGGATTACAATCCATTGTCTGACCTCTCCTAAACCAAATGTAAAAGTAACCAGCCATCTTAGAAGTACTAAAAAATGTATGAAATAATATAAAATTGTTATTTTGTATAGTGCGTTAAGTACGGAAATATTCGGATTCGTATAATTCTCGAGATAGACCGTTCTGGATTTTCTAATAACCAGAAATGAAGCAATAAAATATACTTGAAACAAAAATTCAAAAAGAAATTGAAAAAATTGCATTAAAGGCATATCATTCATGCCATTTATAAAATCTATTTTCGAGGCTCTGTCTACAAAATAGATTCCCCACATTAAATACAAATTGTAAGCAACAAAGGGAATTGCATGCAGTAAATATTTCGGTTTTAAGCGAAAATTGGAGTAACAAACGGACAATACATAGAGATAAAACGATGCCGGGACCAAATAAACAATACTCCAACGAAACGCCTCCAGGTTGATATAATTAACAGGAAATTCTCGCTGTAAAAATTTTAATGCATCTACGGCATTGGTAAAAATAAAAAAAGCAAAAAGCCAATTTGAAAGTCTGTGCTTGGCTTTTACGGTAATCAAAAACAAGGCAAGCAAAAGTACCATGAAAATCCCAATAGAGGAAACGAGTTCTAAAAAGTTGTATTTGTCCATTGTTTCTAATAGAAATACAAATTTAATTCTTCCCAAATTAAAATATTTGATGTTTTACTGTAATTTTTGTTCAACAGTTTTTTATACCTGTGAAAAAAGAGACAACTATGAAATAATTGTCTCCTTAAGTGACCAAAACAAGGATATTTTCAAAATACTTTAATAAATAATTTATTCTTTTAGATAGAGTTGATTTTAAAATCGATAACCAATACTTAAGCCTAGCTTTAGAACCTGATTGTGATCCGTTTTATCTGCATTGAAGACTAGTCTTCCGTAGGCAGTGTTGGCTTCAAAAACCAATCCTTTCTTTGTAACCAGTTTCCATCCCAAACCTGCACCCAGTGCAAGATCATATACATCTTTACCTTCAGTGAATGTCAGATTGTCTGAGGCATATATTTTTTTTCCATCAATGGAAGTGAACATTCCAAATCCTTCGACAAAAAAACCGGAAGCATATTTTTTCCCCAAATAATATCTGTAATAGGGAGAGATATAGTAATTCATATCTTTTTCTCTTGTATTATCATAAACCTTAAATACAGAAATTCCCAGTGACGAATTTTTGCTGAGATACCGCTCAAAACCTGCTTCTACAGCACCGGATAATGGCGAAATTAGATTCAGTTTAATTTCATTGTTTTTCTGATAAGGATTTGCATCAGGTCCATTTTGAGCATTGACAGAATTAAAAGCAAACAAAAGGATGACTAGTAAAAAGGGTTTTTTCATAAAAAATTAATTTGAATTATTTGAATGCAAAACTCAAATAATTCAAATTAGAACGGGTTTCAAAAGCTTAAAAATGGAGAAAATGGTACTTATTTGAGGGTGTTTTTATATTCATTTGGCGTCTGACCAGTCACTTTTTTAAAGGAATTATAAAAAGTTGTTTTTGAAGTAAACCCGGATTCTAATCCCATCGTCAGCAAAGTATAGTTTTCAAATTCAGGATCTGATATCATTTCCTTGACTGCTTCCACTCGATATTGATTGATATAATGGGCAAAATTATCTCCTGTTATTGTGTTTACAATTTGTGAAAGATATCCCGCGCTTATGCCTAGTTTTTCAGCCACTTTTTCTCTGTTTAATGTACTGTCGGTATAAATGTGCTGATCTTTGCAAAGAAGTTCCAGTTTTTGAAAATAAAGATTATCAGCGGTGATAGATTCCTTATATTCTTGCGGTGTACTATTTTGTACAATTTGCAAATCGGGATATGTAATAACAGAACCATTATTTAGTAAATTATAGATAGCATCTTTGTTTTTGGCCAGTTTATATTTGTAAATACCTATATAAGCTGTCCAATGCATGATGAATGTTGCACATAAAGCAAGGACGCTCATGGTAGAGGAAATATCTAATCCAAAAAACAAACCAGTCATATAGGTGGTAAGCCAGACAAGTAACACCAGATAGATAATGGTTAATAAGGTAATGACCCATTTTTTCTCTTGTGAGTCTTTTAAATGCCTTATCATAAAATAAGAATAGAAAGGAAGAAACAAGATAATAATTACCGCCAATAAAAGCTGAATCATTTGAAGTATATTGACTAGATACATGTAAGATTCAGGGATTTTATAAATTCCTGCTACAGTATCAAGACAGATGGCAGTATTAAGAATACTATTATAGACAAATGGAATGTAATACAAATACGTTTTTTGCCTGTTTTTAACTGCATCATCAATACGATTTATAATAAACAAAAATGTAAAAACGGGTAACAAAAATACCCAGTCGATATTGTCTATAAAACGCAATAAAGGATAGGATATGAAAGCTCCCTCAATTTCAAAAACATAATTTAGTAAGACAATGGAAAGTGCAAATAGCAAGTATGCCAAATATTTATTTGAATTGCTATTGAATAGGGAAGACTTTAAAATAATTAAGCCTAAGATTATTCCCTGGAAAATCGCAATATTTAAAAGTGTTGTATAAATCAATTTTTGAATATAAAAGATGTTTTTAAATATAGTTCTTTCATATAAACTGATACAACTAATCAGCAATAGTTATCATATTTTTTTTACTTCAGTGGGGGAGACCGGATGAGTGAGATCGTTTTAAATATAAAGTATGAAATGGATAATCTTAATCTTGAAAATATTTTGCATTTATATTGTTGAGAATCATCAATTTGTAATTTGCTCGTCTGCTGGATAGCTATTTAATATACTTTTGATGAAAAAAACTCAAACAAAAGTCAATCTAATTTTTATATTTGCACCTGTTGGATTTTTAACCTTGATAGACTTTCGGAATTCCAATAAAAATTTAAAAATAAAATAGCAATAAACAAATAAGAATAAAGAATGGATAATATTAGTTTATTAATTATTGTAAATATAATCTCTTTATTCATCTCGTTGTTTCTGGCATTTTTCCTGATTACCCTTAAAACAAAGTACAAAATAAGTAATTCTTTATTTGCTTTTTTTCTAATATTAAATGCAATAGATATTAGTGAGCCTTTGTTTAGCATGGTAACTGACGGTCCGTCCAACCTGGGAATGTTTAGGACCACCTTTGCTTTTCTGCAGATTCCTGTTTTTTATCTTTATATCATATCAGTCTGTTACTCTGATTTTAAGCTAAAGCCAAAATATCTGCTGCATCTGCTTCCGTTTTTGATTGTTAATCTTGTTTTACTGCCTCGTTTTTATACTGTGGACGCGGCATCAAAAATGAGTTTTATTCAGAATCGTCAAAATATGATAGAGTTTCAGTTCATTCATATTTTAATACATCTGCAGATGGTTCTATATATCATTGCTGTTTTTAGAATACTAAGAAAATCGAAGAAACTATATCTTGAAAACTATGCAGGAAAAAACATCAGTTCCTATAACTGGTTATTCCAGTTTACCGTTGTACTGAGCATTTTATATGCGGTAGCTCTTTTAAAAAATATTTTGAAATTCTCTGATTATCAAAATGTTTCGGAATGGATCAAGATCGGACTTTTCGTATCATCTCTTTTTATTTTTTGTTGGTATCTGTTCAAAGCGTTAAATAACCCTGATCTTTTTAGAAACATTGATTCAAAACTAAAACTTGTTTCTGAGATTGTTTCCGAAGAAAAAAGCAGTAATCAAACAATGGGAGATGAAAAAGAATATAATGAAGAACTTTTGAAATTGAAAAAATATATGGTTGAGAAAAGACCTTTTCTGAACTCCTCACTAACCATTCAGGATGTTTCCAATGATATTGAAATTCCTGTCCGGGATTTATCTCTTTTAATCAATCATCAGTTAGGGCAGCATTTCTATGATTTCGTGAACGCTTATCGGATAGAAAGTGCTAAAGATATTTTAAAAGATACTTCAAAAAGTAAGGTAACGGTTTTAGAAATTCTATACGAAGTTGGTTTTAATTCAAAATCTTCTTTTAATACTGCTTTTAAAAAACATACTGGCAATACACCAACTGCCTATCGCAAAAGCTTGTAAAATAAGTGTTTGTAATTACTCGTACTCTTTTTTATAAAGATTCGTACTCATTTTTTATATAAATCCGACCGATTACATGTACTCGGTCGCATAGTTTTAATGTCTTCCACATCTTTGTATCGAAATAAATTTTAACATAAAAACGATACAATGAAAAGTACCATTTATTTACTAATTCTTATAGCGCTGTTTTCAAGCTGCCAGACAAGAAAAAAAGTTTTTCCGGAAAAAAGAGATTACAGTTTTCTTACGGATAGTTTAAATATTGAACCCCAATTAGAAAAGTACAAACTTCCTGGATTCAGCCTTGTTGTTTTTGAAAATTATAAGATTGTATACTCAAGCCAGGTGGGAGTAAAATCAATGAATTCTAAAGAAAAGTTAGATGAAAACACTGCTTTTTCTACAGCATCTATTACAAAACCAATCACCGCACTTCTTTGCCATATTCTTGAAGAAAAAGGCTTAATCAACCTGAATGATCCAATAGATAAATACTTAAAGCGATGGCATTTGCCAAAAAGTAAGTTTACTGAAAATAATAGCCCAACCTGGAAACAGTTTTTAAATCATACAGCCGGTACAAGTCAGGGGGGATTTGAAGACCATTATGAAGGAGAAAAAATTCCAACGATAACACAAAGCCTTTTAGGGCAGATTCCCAGATATGATAAGGAAATTGAATTTTTGTTCACACCGGGAACCAGCTTTGAATATAGCGGTGGTGGCTATGTAATCATCCAAATGGCATTAGAAGATACTTTGAATAAATCTATTGCAGAATTGGCACAAGAATATATCTTTTCTCCTCTTGGAATGAAAAATACCACAATGATTCAGCCTAATGAAAAAGGATTTCTAAAGAATGTGGCTTTTGTACATGATAAAGAAGGAAAAGTGATAAAAACAGGTCTACCCATCACGCCTCAGGTTGCACCATCCGGGTTATGGTCTACTCCTACAGATTTAGCTAAGCTTTCCATTGAGATCCAAAATGCGCTGCGCAATAAAAACAATAAGGTGATTTCTCATCAGGTAGCAAAAGAAGTAACAAAAGTGACTGCTTTGAAAAATGCAGTTGGAGGATGGAGCTATGGCTGGCAAAAATCTTTTGGATATAGTAATTATGATTGGTTCTCGTGTAATGGTTCCAATACTGGAGTTGGTGGCAATATTTTGGCTTCTATGACAGATGGTAATGGGATGGTATATCTTGCCAATGGTGAGAAACCGAATCGCTTTCCTGTAATGAATTATACCAGAACAAAGGTTCTCACATTGATGGATTGGAATAAAACAATTCATGAAGATATTCAGGAGCTCCCATTAAATCTTAAAAAACAACTCATCGGAAGCTATGACGATTTTCTGTATGGACAGGGAATGGAAACGAAAATTCTGGAAAAGAATAACCGTCTGTATGTAGAGTCTCCAATTTTAGAACATTTTAAAGGGAAAAATGAGTATGAATTACTCTATCTGAAAAATGGAACCTTCAGAATTGTAGATTATCCGAACCTGTTAAAATTTGATTTCAGCAATGGAAAGGTTAACTCTGTCATCTTAACAAGAGATTCGCTGAAAACAGAAGTCAAGATTATTAAAAAATAGGTCCAATAAATATTTAAAAAACAAAAACTTAACCCCCAAAAGTATGAACCTATTATTTTTAATTCCAATAGTAGTAATAATTGCAGGTGTAGCTTTCATGATTATCATGAATAATAAGCACAAAGCTGCAAAATCAGAAATTGATTTAGATTCTGAAAGAACTAAATATGACCGGTACAAACAAGAGCTTCTGGCTCAGGATTTTTCAAAATTGAAACAGTGGATGGAAGGTAAGTCCATTGATGCTTTTACTTCGGCCTCTGTTCCCCAGTCAACAGCCAATAAAGTGCAGGACCTCGTAACCGACGGGATAAAAAATGTAGCATTATCCACGATTGGGGTAAAGCTTACACGAATTGAAACAGATTGCTTCTGGGTGTTAAGTGGAAATGATCTGCATTTTTTCAGTACCAATACTGTTGGAGAACTAAATGAACACATTGTATTTGATAATTTTAGAGTTGAAAAAGCAAGCCTTCAATATGGAGGTCTCTTGAAATCACAACTGGGTATTTATTCAAAATCATCAGAAGAATATTTACCAAAAACATATATTATCACCTTTGATATTGACGGAAGTTCATTATCTCTTGAAATTCATGATAGACTTAATTACGGAGTTGATCCGGAAGATATGCTCAATCTAAAAAAGCAATTGGAAACAAGAGCAAAATATCAGGTAGTTGGTGAAAAATTTGTAAAAATTTCTCAGGATAGATTCCCTAACCTCAAAATGTCTTAATATAGTATGGGAATTGTATCAAAATTTTTAAGCTCATTTAAAAGCATACGATTAAATGATAAGAAAGGAATGGTTGAGTTTCGGAACACATTTTTTATGGTATACTTTCGGGGTGGCAGCAATATTTTGCATATTTAATTATATCTATCTTACTTCGTAGATAAATAAAAAATGAGGCTGTCTCAAAAATGACATTCTGAATGAAATGCAATAAAGAATCTCAAATAATTGATTCCTAATAAGATTCTTCCTTCGTCAGAACTCGAAGATTCAACATAGCCAAGACAAAAACTCAATTATATGACTTTTTGAGACAGCCTCATTATATTATTGTGCTTTTACTTGCTCTAGTTTTATGAATATTTTAGAGAGGTTGGGTTGGGCACTGCCTGAAGTGGGTGCTCCTGCCATAATGGTTGCGGTATAAGCGGTTTTTGAAGAAGAATTACTGTCTATCCAGGTATATCTTCTATGTTCAGGTCCGCCACCGGCTCCATCTATAATCCCTACGTTCCCCCAGTAAGCATTACCCACTGCCCCTGTACCTTGAGGAAACCAGGTAACTGATGAATCTGCCATACCGCCCCATACTCCTGAAGTAATATTGTTTGTTGTTACCGCTGAACCAATATAACCACCATATTCGGTATTATAATTCCAATACAGATTAACGGTAGAACCTGTATTATTATATAATTGTACATTAGGAACTGCAGCGGTTGTACCACTTGTGGTATCAAATATTACCCTGATTGAATATTTACCATCCGGGGTAGCAAGAGGAAAAGTATAGGCTTGTTTCCCATTGGGATCGGTTGTTAGGGTGGGATATCCCATCACAGCGACAGATGAAATGTCTGCACGACTGGTATTTCCCACTGTAGCGGTACAGTTTTGTCCCGCCGTTAAGAAAGGAACTGCAGCGCTGGTGATAGGAAGAGTCATATCATTACCAGTGGTAGGAGTTCCACTCACTGAGAATACCAATTCGCCATCCCCAAATTCTAGCGTTCCAGGTCTTAGTTGGAAGGTTAATCCATTTACTGTAAAAGGAGCTCCTGAATTATACGAACCTCCGTTTCCCTGGCTATAGATAACTCTCAGGTTTCCGTTGAAAGGAGTACCGGGAGTATAAGTAGAAGGATTTAAGTAAGCTGTAGTACATTGTAATGCGGAAATCGAAGGAGCTATGGTATTTGTTGCTTGTGTCAATCTCTGCCATACTGTTCCATCAAAATAATAATAGCCCATAGCAGTAACATTGATACGTTGTCCTGTGGCATCTCCACCGGTAACATCCGTAATATAAATTAATGCTCCTCTCTGATCGCTGCCATAGGTAGCTGTATTTACAGTAAGTTCAGCTCTTGTAAGCCTCGGAGCCTGTAATCCGAATGTTTGTGCGTTATCTGTAATCACTCCTGAAATATCTCTTTTAGCAGATACATCCACCGTTGTTTTTGGTGATACTGTATTGAATCCTACTTGGGCAAATGAGAATCCTGAAATAAGGATAGCACTGATTTGTGTAAATTTTGTTTTCATTTTAAAGTGTGATTTGTTAATTCAAATATAACTTTTTTTTGTAAATAATAAAGAAAATTATTTATAGTTGATAAAAATTAATTAATTAGTAATATTCTATTTGATATAAATAATTTATCACAGATGAAATTATTTATATCAAATTCTATTTTTCTCTCAATCACATTCTTTAATTGTTCTTTGATTAAAAATACAATTCATTGATTATAAGTTCTTTGATGGAAATTCTTCATTCTTTTAACACTTTAGAATACTTTAGAAAATGCCGTACAATTAAGTTTACATAAGATGAAAAGCTTTGACTTTCAGTAACTTTAGTGTACTTCTTATACGAAAAAGTAAATAACTTATGTGTTTAAAAAGCTTTTGTGTCTCCTTTGTGGTTTAATAAAAAAATTAAACAGCTTTATAGGAATGAACAACAATGCTTATTTAATGTTGTGAAATTCAGAGTCTGATTCTTTTACGGTTGAAAGAAAGAGGATTTACTTATATTTGCCTCGCAAAGCAAATTCAAATGTTCAAAAAAGTAATCATTGTATCTATCCTTGGATTTAATACGGTTTTTTGTTCGGCCCAGCAGGTTCGGCCCTCAAAATCATCTGAAATTTACCGCGAACTCAAAACTCTTAAACATCTGCCTAAAGTTTTATACCTTGCCGCTCATCCCGATGATGAAAATACAGGATTACTTTCCTGGTTAATCAACGACCAAAATGTAGAAACGGGCTATTTATCTTTAACCAGAGGTGATGGTGGTCAGAATTTATTAGGAACAGAGCAAGGTGCTGCATTGGGCTTAATCAGAACACATGAGCTTTTAGAAGCAAGAAAGTTAGACGGCGCCCAACAGTTTTTTACCCGGGCGATTGATTTCGGGTTCTCTAAAAATACAACCGATACCTTTAAACAATGGGACGAAAACAGCATTATCGCTGATGCAGTTTGGGTCATCCGTAAATTCCGTCCTGATGTTATCATTTGCCGTTTTCCTCCTACTGCTGCGGCAGGCCACGGACAACATGCGGCTTCGGCTGTGGTTGCGGAAAAAGCTTTTAAGCTGGCAGGTGATAAAACGGCTTTTCCTGATCAACTAAAATATGTGAATGTATGGCAGCCAAAACGCGTATTGTGGAATACTTTCCGCTTTGGTGGAGTCAATACGACCGCTGAAAATCAGCTGAAAGTTACCGTTGGGCAATATGATGCGCAACTGGGAATGGGCTACGGTGAACTGGCAGGATTAAGCAGAAGTTTACATAAAAGCCAGGGTGCAGGAACACAGTCTGTAGCCGGGATCAGAACTGAATATTTTGCCCACGTTATTGGTGAACCCGCAAAAGCAACACTTTTTGATGGAGTAGCTAACACCTGGACAGCAAAAGGAAACGCTGATATTGACCAATCATTAGATAAAATTATTTCCGCTTTCAATTTCAATACTCCAGACCAGAGTTTACCTGCTTTGCTTGCTTTGCGAAAAAAGGTCATGGCGCTAGAGGATACAGACCTAAAAAAGGATAAACTTAAATCTCTTGACAATATCATTGTAAGCTGCGCCGGTTTTATGGGCGAGGTGGTTACCAGTCAGGCTGAAGCTGTTGCCGGAGATCATTACAATTTCAGGCTCAATCTGATCTCAAGAGCTGAAAATCCTGTCGTTTTAGAAAATGTAAAATGGCTAGGTCAGTCAGAGAGCATCAACAGAAAACTATCAAAAGATTCTTTAATTACCATTCAGCATGACATTCAGATTCCTGCTGATGCAGCACTTACAGAACCTTATTGGCTGGCAAAACCAGCTGTGAACCCGGCAATTTTCTCTGTTCCCAATGATACTTTAGTTGGTTTGCCTGAGGCAGAATCACCACTTAATGTTTTGCTTGATTTAAAAATTGGTTCGGAAAAGCTTCAGGTTAAGCTTCCTTTATCTTTCAAGAAATTAGATCCGGTGCGTGGTGATGTTGTCGAAGCTTTGCGCATTGTTCCTGCACTGGAACTGAAATTTACACAACCGGTTTATTTAGTCAAAGAAAATGAAGATTTACATTTGAGTTTAAATGTTAAGGTTAATTCTAACAAACAGTACAGTAATGGTATTCTAAACCTGATGTATAACGGAGAGAGATTAGGAAGTGCTGATGTAAATTCGCTCAAAGGGAAAGACACTACCATTGAATATATTATTCCTAAAAATAAGCTTGCCTCCATACATTCGGATCGTTTGCAACTGGATGCAAATTTTGTGGCAGACGGAGTAACTTATAATAAAAAACAAGTATTAATTCAGTACCCGCATTTACCCACCTTGCAATATTTTGCGCCTGCAACGGTAACCGTAATGAAAGGTGATATTCAGGCAGCGGTTAAAAAAGTGGGTTATATAGAAGGTGCTGGTGATTTCATTCCTGATTTTCTGCGTATAGCAGGTATTCAGGTAGATGTCCTGAAGGACGAAGATTTTTATGGCAGCGTAAATGAATCCGGCGGAAGCGGCAGTCAAAACAAGCTGTCACAATATGATGCCATCGTAATGGGTGTTCGTGCCAATAACACAGAGAAAAAGCTGGGTCGCTGGATGCCTTTTTTATGGTCTTATGCAAAAGCTGGCGGTAATCTGGTGATGCAGTACAACACCAATCAGGATACCACTGTTGACAAATTGGGGATTTACAATTTCAGTATTGCCAATAAGCGGGTTACCGAAGAAAATGCTGCAGTTACGTTTTTAAATCCCAATCATAAAATACTGAACTTTCCGAATAAAATTACTGCGGATGATTTTAAAGGCTGGGTACAGGAGCGTGGTGCCTATTTCCCTGCTCAATGGGATGCAGCGTACGAACCGCTTTTTGAAATGCACGATACAGATGAGGAACCTCTGCAGGGATCAACTTTATATGCCAAATATGGAAAGGGTAATTTTATTTATACACCGTTGGCATTTTTCAGACAGCTTCCTGCGGGAAATGTTGGGGCGGCACGTTTATTTTTAAACTTTTTATCTGCACAGAAAAACTGATGAACAAGAAACTTAAAAATTGGAATACCTGGTACATACTATTAGCAGCTGCATTAGTATTCCAGATCGCATTTTATTATTTGTTTACTAAATTCTGGGCATGAGCAATATAGATTGGACAGTTCTCATTTTTACACTTGTTGTAGTGGTTGTTTACGGCGTATTTATCGGTCGTGGCCAAAAAAGCAACGAATCATACCTGAAAGCAGATAATAAAATGCCCTGGTACATTGTGCTTATCGGTATTATGGCTACGCAGGCAAGTGCCATTACATTTCTTTCAGCACCGGGCCAGGCTTATACAGACGGGATGCGTTTCGTTCAGTATTACTTTGGCCTGCCTTTGGCGATGATTGTTATCTGTATCACTTTCATCCCGATTTTTCAGCGCTTAAATGTTTATACGGCCTATGAATATTTAGAAAACCGTTTTGATAAAAAAACAAGGGTACTTACTTCACTGCTATTTCTTTTTTCCAGAGGCTTATCAACAGGAATCAGCATTTATGCTCCGAGTATCATCTTATCAAGCGTTTTAAACTGGAATATATATTTAACCAATGTTTTAACAGGCGGTATTCTGTTGATTTACACTTATATTGGCGGAGCAAAAGCGATTGCTCACACCCAAAAATTACAGTTTCTCATTATTCTGGGAACCATGGCTTTTGCTGGTTTTCTGCTTGTTCAAAATATGCCGGATGGAATTGGTTTTAAAGATGCGCTTTATCTGGCGGGGAAATCCGGAAAGCTCAATGTAATCACCACAGAATTCGATTGGAAAGATAAGTACAATATCTGGAGCGGGATTATTGGCGGGTTTTTTCTGGCACTTTCTTACTTCGGTACTGACCAGAGTCAGGTTGGGAGATATATTACTGCGAAAGACAATACCAATGCAAAAATGGGCTTGCTGTTGAACGGATTGGTTAAAATTCCGATGCAGTTTGCTATTCTCCTGATCGGTGCTTTGCTTTTCGCTTTCTTTTCGCTGAAACCGGCTCCGATTTATTTTAATGAAAGATCTTATCAATATTTAAAGGAATCACAACCTGAACAGGCTGCGATTTTTGAAAAAGAGCATCAGGATTTACAAATAAAATTTAATGCAGAATCGAAAGAAATTCTAAAGTTGAAAGAAACTCATTCTCCCCAACTTAAAAAGACAATTCAGGATTTTAAAAACACACAAACCCAGGTAAAAGCGCTTCACGGCAGGGTAGAGGAAGCGATCAATAATTCAAACTATAATGCAGAGAAAACGGATACCAATTATATTTTCCTGTATTTTGTAAAAAATACCTTGCCTGTAGGGATGATCGGCTTACTGTTTGCCGTCATTTTTCTGGCCAGCTGGGGTTCAATTTCTGCAGCGCTGAATTCCCTTGCTGCCTGCTCATTAAAAGATGTTCATTTGATATTTAGCAAAGAAATTCCTGATCAGGAAACCGAATTGAAGTATAGCCGGCTGCACACTTTAGCCTGGGGTATTTTCTCAATTGGTGTAGCCATGTTTGCCACGCAGATGGGTTCCCTTATTGAAGCAGTTAATGTATTGGGTTCTCTTTTCTACGGTCCGATATTAGGGATTTTTCTTGTCGCATTTTACTATAAAAAAATCAATGGTGCGAATGTATTTATTGCTGCCATTTTATCAGAAATTACCGTCATTGCCGTTTATCAGTTTGATATCGTTTCTTTCCTTTGGCTTAATGTAATTGGGGCAGCAGCGGTCATTATATTTTCTGCAATCGGGTTATTGTTTTATAAGCCAAAAGCAGTAAATTCGTAAACGGATAAATGAAAATAACCAAATAACAAAATATTATGAATACAATGATTAAATCTGCTACCATGATTTTTGCTGCAATGACGATTTCAGTGAATGCCTTTGCACAGGAAACTAAAAAACCTGCCAGCCCTCCGGCTACTGCTACGGGGAAAATTAAAGATGCAACCATTACCATTGCCTATAGCAGTCCCTCTGTTAAAGGACGTACAATCTGGGGTGGTTTAGAAGCTTATGATAAAGTTTGGCGTGCAGGTGCTAATGAAGCCACTACTTTTGAAACGGATAAAGATATTACCGTTCAGGGTAAAAAACTGCCTGCAGGTAAATACAGCTTTTTCTTAATTCCTAAGGCATCCGGAACCTGGACTGCCATTTTCAACAAAGAGCCAAAACAATGGGGTGCTTATAAATATGAGGAAGCTAAAGATGCTTTGCGTGTTGATGTAAAAACAAAGGCTTTACCGGCAACACAGGAAACTTTAGTTTATAAAATAAACAATAATGGATTCACAATGGATTGGGATAAAATCTCAGTTCCTGTAGAGGTAAAATAAATTTAAATATAAGAAATTAAAATCCCGTTAATCCGGGATTTTTTGTTGAGGTCAAACTCTTAATGAGAGGGATTGATTTGAATTATTTACGGTTTTCCATAATTAATGTTTAAAACAAATAATTAATATTGTCCGATTAAATAGGTGAACCCGATATTTAGGAATAAAACATTATTTTTTTTAGCTATTAATTAACAAAATTAAATATAATGACCATAAAATCTAAACAACTTTTCATTATCATCGGAGATGACAGAACAGGTAAGACAACACTTCAGAAACTTTTAATTGATCGACTTTGTGGTTTAGGCTATGAACGTTTACCAGTAAACAAACTGTTTGATATTAACCATCCCGAAATAAAAAGAAAGTATCAAAGTATTTCTTTTGGTAATAGAAGTTATCAAGAAAAAATTGGCGACTATGAAACGGTTGATAATTATTTTCAAAATCATTTTCATCCAGCAGATATTGCTTTTATTTCTTCGCATTTAGTTCTTTCAGATATTCAACAAATGATAACAAATGGCAGAAATATGTTTTATAACGTGAATGGGCTTTTTTGGACAAATTCTATAGATAGCAATAGAACTGCAAACTCTCAAATCTCTTCGCTTGACTGGAATGAAAGATTTTTAATAACAAATCCTTATTCTGATAATGAAGAATTGATACAACGACAACTTGAGCAAATAGCCGACAGCATTGTTGATTTACTAATTAATAGGACTTCAATTTCATAGTTTTTTGAAGGATATTTACTGAAATTATTCTTTAATTATTACTGATGATTTTAATTAAAGAATCTCATCATATTTTCTAAATATCAAAAAGAAGTGAAAGGTAAGAACCCTTGGAATTAATAGATCGATGACTGATGATGGGACTTTTGATTCTGTAATACATAAATTTACAGGTTAGTAGAAATATTAAGTAAAACAACTATATTAAATAACAATTATGAAAAAAACAATTGCTTTTTTTACTATTCTTTTATCAGTAATTAATATTCAAGCTCAGGAAAATATTGATTTATTGACCTACGAAAACACTCAGGATATTAAATTTTTTAACACTATTAAAAGTGGCACTCAGGTTAAGGAATATATAACAACGAGTAAAAATAGTGTGAAGGTGGGGGACACTTTAATATTAGGATCTCCTACCTCTGAAGAACTGAATACAAGAACTTATTCAGGGAGTTATGGAAATAAGGCAAGAGGGGGTATTTCACAATCAAGAAGTACTTCAAAAAAAACGTATGAATTTATACAAATGGGAAGACCAGCTGGATTTGGAAGTATTATGTCTGCTGTGGGGGGTGATGCACAGAATATGGCAGATAACAGTTTAAAAAATACGAGAGTTATTGTCAGCGAAATAAAAACATATCATAGAGGCAGTAAAAATAAACCTCTGTATGTGGTGATGGTTCTGGGAGAAATAAATGGCAGAGCTTTTGGAATAAATAAATATTTAAGCGTAATGGATACCGAATTAGGGATTGAGTCTGGTGAAATTCTTTTAAAAAATAAAAAAATGACCAGAGATGAAGCGATTGCAAAATTAAAAGAAGCGAAAGAACTAGTGGAAATTGAGATGATGAGCAAAGAACAGTTTGACGAATTAAAAAAAGAACTCGCTCCAATTATCAACAATAATAACTAAGAATAATACTTGTGCTGATAAGGATTAGCAACAGCGGGGCTGAAATTTTTCAATCCACGATTGTGTGTTGTTACAATTTTGTGATATAGTTGAAAGTTTCGTATTCGTTTTGCCTACCATCACATGCCCAAAACGTTTATTTTATTACGTTTCAATCTCAAGAATGATGTTTATATGAAACTAGTTTAATGTTTCACCTTACCATTTATCAAGATTATTTCTTAAACTAGTTTGCCCTTTTTTGAATGACTTTCCTCCTAATTTTGATCTAGATAAATAATTAAAAATCAAAAGAAATGGAAACATTAAAAAAAGTGGCCGTTATCGGTCTGGGGAATATTGGAAAAGCAATCGCAGGTGATTTGGTCAATAACAGTCATGAGGTGATTGTAGCATCAAGAAATAATGAAGAGTCTGCGGACTTCGCTCAGCAATCCAACGGTTTTGCTCAAAGTATGGATATTGATCAGGCGATCAAGGAGGCAGATATTGTAATACCAGCAATATGGTTCGGGGCTTTTAAGGAATTTTTCAATGATCATGGGGATATTCTGAAAAACAAAATTATTGTTGATGTATCCAATCCTATTGCTCCGGATGGAAATGGAGGGTTTAAAAAGATTATCGGAGAAAAAGAATCTGCAGGAGAGCTTAACAGATCTGCGCTTCCCCAGGGAGCCAAGCTGGTAAAAGCATTCGGAACATTAGGGGCTGGAAATCTTGCCGGAGCATCCAACGGAAATCCTGAAAAAACAGTATTGTTTTATGCTTCGGATGATTCATCTATTGACGGGGATATTGAAAAAGTGATAGAAAATGCAGGATTTGATCCTTTAAAAGTAGGAGGGATTGATCAGTCTATTCGTATTGAAGTTTTTGGAGATTTGCATGAATTTGGTGCATTGGGAAAAACGGTAAGCCTTTCAGAAGCGAAGTCAAAATTATAGAAAACACTTGCGTAAGTATACAAAAAGCCGGATTCATGAAGAACTCCGGCTTTTGTATTATTTTTTGTATCAATTTCTAGACGTGTCCTATCTTCTTTTGACTGCCAATCACATTCAGAGTAACTCCAAAAAGAATTAAAGTAATCCCAATAAGCAGATTAGAGGTGAATTTTTCATGAAAGATCAATACACTAATAATTACTGCAACAACGGGTTCCAAAGCTCCCAGAATAGCAACAGGAGTAGATCCGATATCTTTGATGGCAAATACAAGACAGAGACTGGAGATAACTGTAGTGAGAAATGCAAAAATGAGAAAGCTCATGAGAATCTCTGTCGATGGAATAGCAAACGATTCATTCGCCATCACCGCTTTGGTCATAAAGAACAGGGAGGTAAAAAGCATTGAATAAAAAGTTAGCTTAAATCCGGAAACTTTAATATTTGATTTGTTGACAATCACCATATATAAAGCATAGAATAGTGAACTGAGCATTACAATACCCAATCCTGCAAAATTGATTTCCAGTCCGTTTCCTTTTAAACATAAAACAATAACGCCAACGAAAGCAAGTAATAAAGAAACTACGGACAATTTGGAAAGCTTCTCTCTGTAAAAGAAAAACATGATCAATGCTACAATAACCGGATAAATGAATAAAACAGTAGAGGCAATTCCTGCAGTAAGATAATCATAACCCAAAAACAAGAAATCCGAAGAAAGAGCATAACAGGTCCCAAGCACTGCCAGAATTAATGCTTCTTTTTTATTGATTTTAAAACTCTCTCTGGAATACAGCAGATATCCTCCCACCATCAAAGCTGAAAAGAAAAATCTATAAAACAATGTAATATCCATTGAAAAATGTACCTGTTTGATAGGCAGGATAAAAATCGGAATCAGCCCATATGAAACAGCTGACAGAATCCCCAATGCGTAACCTCTAAGTTTCATGTATTGTTATCGGTATTAAATAAAAAACCACTGAATCAATCAGTGGTTTTTATTATTTTAAAATTAAATCGGTTTAAAACTTAATCCTTGTTCCTGCAGTAATTTTTGTTCCTGCTCTTTATAGTAACCACTTACTAATTTATCATGAATCGCTTCAAATGCGGCCAGAGTTTCGTTAATCTCTGCATCTGTATGAGAAGCGGTAGGAATTAATCTTAAAAGAATCATTCCCTTCGGAATCACCGGATATACCACCACTGATGTGAAGATACCGTAATTCTCTCTTAAGTCTTTTACTAATAGAGTTGCTTCTACCGGAGTTCCCTGCATCATTACCGGAGTTACACAAGTGTTGGTATCTCCAATGTTGAATCCTCTTTCTTTAAGTCCGTTTTGCAGTTTGTAAACATTCTCCCAAAGTTTAGCTTTGATCTCAGGCTTTGATCTCAACAGTTCCAATCTTTTCAATCCTCCGATTACCATTGGCATTGTAAGAGATTTTGCAAAGATTTGTGATCTCAGGTTGAATTTCAGATATCTGATGATTTCTTTATCACCTGCAAGGAATGCTCCGAAACCTGCCATTGATTTAGCAAACGTAGAGAAGTATACATCAATCTGATCATTACAGTCTTGCTCTTCACCCACACCGGCACCCGTTTTACCAAGTGTTCCGAAACCGTGTGCATCATCTACCAATAGTCTGAACTGATATTTTGATTTAAGATCGCAAATCTCTTTGATTTTTCCCTGCTGGCCTCTCATCCCGAAAACTCCTTCTGTAATCACAAGAATACCTCCTCCTGTTTCTTCAGCCACCTTAGTTGCTCTCTGAAGGTTTTTCTCAAGGCTCTCCATATCGTTGTGCTTGTAGGTAAATCTTTTACCGGCATGAAGTCTTACTCCATCCACGATGCAGGCATGAGAATCCATATCATAAACAATTACATCATTTCTGCTCACCAAAGCATCAATGGTAGAAACCATTCCCTGGTAGCCGAAATTCAATAAGTATGCTGATTCTTTTTGTACGAAGTCTGCCAATTCTCTTTCCAGCTGAAGATGCTGATCTGTTTCACCAGACATTGCTCTTGCTCCCATTGGATAGAACATTCCGTATTCTGCAGCCGCTTTTGCATCCGCTTCTATTACTTCAGGATGATTACACAATCCTAAATAGTCATTGGCACTCCAGAAAATTACTTCTCTACCCTGAAATTGCATTCTAGGGCCAATAGGTCCCTCTAATCTTGGGAAAATAAAATAGCCTTCACCATAATCTGCAAATTGTCCAAGTGGTCCTGGATTTTCTTTTATTCTTTCAAAAATATCCAACATTGTATCGTAATTTTTAAGTAATAAAGCCTTTTTTGTCCGAACACGCAAAAGGCTTTATTTGTATTTTGATTTTATTCGTTTTTATTTAATAAACTCCGTTTTGAAAACTTCGTCATAATTGTGAACACAGTTGTTGACAAATCCCTGTTCGGCCATCCATTGATCACTGTATACTTTAGTGATGTATCTTGAACCGTGGTCAGGATATATTAAAACAATCAGGTCATTCTCTGTAAGCTCATGAGACTGGGCATACTGTATCAGACCCTGCGTTACTGCTCCGGTAGTATAACCTCCCATAATGGCTTCTTTCAAAGCAATTTCGCGGGTTCTGTACGCGGACATTTCATCATTTACCCTTACAAACTCATCTACCTTGTCGAAAAGCAGGGCAGCAGGGATCAGGTTTTTACCCATTCCCTCAATCTGATAAGGATGTACATCTTCTTTATGGATTTCTCCTGTCTCGTGATAGCTCTTCAATATAGAACCATCTGCATCCACACCAATGATCTTGATATCCGGATTTTTTTCCTTCAAAAACTTGGCAGAACCGGATAGTGTACCACCAGTTCCTGTACAGGCAAAAAGGTGAGTGATCTTACCTTCTGTCTGTTCCCAGATCTCTGGACCCGTCGTCTGATAGTGCGCATCAATATTAAGCTCGTTAAAATATTGATTGATGTAAATAGAATTAGGAGTCTCCTGGGCAATTCTTTTAGCAACTTCATAGTATGATCTCGGATCATCTGCAGGTACATTGGCTGGGCATATATACACCGTAGCACCCAATGCTTTCAGATAAGCAATTTTCTCAGGTTTTGTTTTATCACTTACTGCAAGAATACACTTATATCCCTTAATGATACATACCATCGCAATAGAAAACCCAGTATTGCCTGATGTAGTTTCTACAACTACAGAATCTTCTTTTAAAAGGCCTTTTTTCTCTGCGTTCTCTATAATGTGAAGTGCGATTCGGTCTTTGGTGGAATGTCCAGGATTATATGATTCTAACTTGGCGTAAACGGTTGCTGGAATATCTTTTGTAACAGTATTTAGCTTCACCATCGGAGTATGTCCTATTAGGCCAAGAATATTATCGTAAACATTACTCATTATTTGTTATTTTCAATAAAAATCTGACTGCAAAAATACAAAAAAATAAATAATTACTAAACTTTTGTTTGGTTTCTAGGGCATAGTTTTGTAAAAAGTCATTTTCTTATTTACAGTTTTAACACGTCTATAATCGCAAATACTACGCCAAAATTTTTAAATTTTGTTAAAACCCGCATAAAATAAGATAAAAGCCTTATTTTCGCATAATTGATTTAATACTATGAAAAATTGGACTTTTAGGCAATGGAACACCGTTTCAGGATGGGTGATTTTCGTCATTGCGTTTTTCACGTACTTGTCCACCATAGAACCCAATTTCAGTTTTTGGGATTGTGGCGAGTACATTTCTTCTGCAGTAAAACTTGAAGTAACGCACGCTCCCGGAGCAGCTTTATTCCAGATAGTGGGTGCCGTGGCAGCCATTTTTGCATTAGGGAAGGGCGAAAATTATTCTATCGTGATCAACGCGATGTCTGCATTGTTCAGTGCGCTGACTATTTTATTTTTGTTCTGGACGATTACACACTTTGTGAGAAGACTTCTGAACAAAGATTTTGAAGAAATTACAAAACATCAGGAAATCTCTATTTTATTTGCCGGAGCGGTAGGGGCACTTTGCTTTACCTTTTCAGACACATTCTGGTTCTCAGCAGTAGAGGGAGAGGTTTACTCTATGGCTTCTATGTTTATCGCGCTTTTGGTCTGGTTGATCACCAAATGGGAAAATGAGTACAAAGCGGGAGACAGTGAAAGATGGATTATTCTTATTTTCTTCGTTTTAGGACTTTCTGTAGGGGTGCATATGATGGGTATGCTGGCAATTCCTGCAGTATGTCTGGTATATTATGCAAGAAACTACAAGTTTACATGGAAAAATTTTATCTGGGCAAACCTTATTACATTGGGGATTTTGATTATTGTTTTCAAAATTATCTTCCCTTTGATTATGACAATGTTCGGAAGACTTGAGATTTTCTTTGTGAATGGTCTTGGACTTCCTTTCCACTCTGGAACGATTGCCGCTTTTGTTTTAATGGTAGCGATTTGCTATTTCTTAATCAAATATGCAAAGAAAGCAAAGAAAAACATCTACCAGACTGCAGCTTTATCTGTAGTTTTCATGATGATCGGATTCTCTTGCTGGATGGTTATTCCTATCAGAGCCAATGCTAATCCACCGATGAACCTTAATGATCCGGATACTGCAATTGGTATGCTGGATTATTATAACAGAGAGCAGTATGGTGACTGGCCTACAATCTACGGACAAAACTATACAGCATTCCTTGATGCTAACGGAATTGAGAAAAACGAAGACGGAAGCTTTAAGACACAAAAAACCGGAGAGATCTACGAAAAAGATGAAAAAACAGGAACGTACAGAAAGACCGGAGACCGTTTCAATTATGTCTTCAATAAATCTCAGGTAAGCTTAATGCCGAGAATGTTTAATGAGGATAAGGATGTAATGGCTAACTATATTTCAATGTATGGTGCGCCTGATTTTACATTTAATTATGCTAATGAAGATGTGGCAGATAATCCACAGGCCAAGCAGATTTTTGACGAGCTGAGAGCAAAATATGAAGACAAGTCAATTACTGCTGCAGATTATCTGAAAGTAAAACCTTATAACCTTATCAATGTTCAGAAGCCTTCATTCCTTCAGAATATGGAGTATTTCATTTCTTTCCAAAATGGATATTACTTTGTAAGATACCTGATGTGGAACTATGTAGGAAGACAGAATGACCTTGAAGGAAACATGGAAAGCACAAAAGGAAACTGGATTTCAGGAATTCCTTTTATAGATAATGTAACTGTAGGAAACCAGGATAAAATGCCTGCTAAATTCAAAAATGAAAGTACCGTAAAATTCTTCTTCCTTCCGTTAATTTTAGGTCTTATTGGATTCTTTTTCCAGTTAAACAGAGACTTCGGAAGATTCTATGCACTGTTATCTTTATTTATTTTAACAAGTGTCGGGATTGTTTTCTATACAGGAGTAAAACCTTTTGAACCGAGAGAAAGAGATTATGCAATGGTAGGTTCATTCTACGCATTTGCAATATGGATTGGTATGGGAGCAGGAGCAATTTTATGGTTCCTGCAGTCTAAAATAAAATCAAACGGAGCTAATATTGCTTTAGGAGTGGTTTTATTAGGTGTACCTTTCATGATGGGCTTCCAGAACTACAATGTTCATGACAGAAGCAACAGATATACAGCGTATGATTACGCGTATTCAGTTTTAAAATCATTACCGAAAAACGATATCCTTTTCGTTTACGGAGATAACGATACTTACCCGGTTTGGGCGATCCAGGAAACAGAAAGATTCAGAGATGATGTGAAGGTAGTGAACTTTACCCTTGCTTCAACTCCATGGAACCTTGATCAGATAAAAAGAAGAACTTATAACGCTATGGGAATCCCTAGCCAGCTGGCCCACGAAGATTACAGAGACGGTGTAAATGACCAGATCTATATGATGAAGAAAGAAGATTGGGAAGGTGTTTTCTCTATGTTGAAAGAGCAGGGAGCTCCTGAGACAGAATTCCAGTCTTTCAGAAAGTATCTTACTCAGGATTCTTTAACATTGAAAGAAGCAATCAATTTCATTAAGTTCAAATCTCCTGAGAAAGACGAATTGTTGAAAATGTATTTTGGGGAAGAGAAATTTGAAAAGTATAATATTCTTCCGGTAAATAAATTCATTCTTCCGGTAAATAAAGAAAATGCTTTAAAAGCAGGAATCATCAACAAAGAAGATCTTCCGAATGTTGCGAATCAGATCATGATTACTTACAAAGGAAATACATTATATAAGAACAACCTTATTTTGATGGATCTTTTGGCAAACTTTGATTGGAAACGTCCAATCAACTTCTCATCAGGAGGTATCTATGACAGTGAGAATATTTTCTATCTGAACGATTACCTTCAGTTTGACGGATTCAGCTACAGATTAATTCCCATCCAAACACCTCCTACAGCTGATGGAGACATGGGAAGAGTAGATGCTAATTCTCTTTATAACGTAGTGAAAAGCTTCAGATGGGGGAACTTCAAAAACTTAAATGTTCACTTTGATGAAACAGCGACTTCCAATATTATCAGCTATAGAATGTCGGCGAGCAGAGCTGCTGCTGCACTTGCATTAAACGGACAGAAAGCTAAAGCATTAGAAATTCTGGATCTTGCGGCAAAAGAAATTCCTGCTGAGAAATATAACGACCCTCGTTCATTAAGCTCAATTGTATCAGGATATATTATTGCAGGACAGGAGCAGAAAGGTCTTCAGCTTGCTGAGGTTCTTAAAAAAGGAATCTTTGAAGAATACGATTATTATTTAAGCCTTTCCAAAGCAGATCAAAGCTACCTGAGAAGACAGATGAGAACAAAACCTATGGAATATTCTCTTGTAGTAGCTGCTGTAACGGATGCTTACACGAAGATCGGGCAGAAAGAAAAAGGATATGCTTATCTGGTAAAATCTATAGAGCCTATTGACAAGAAGTTCAATGTATTTGTCAAAGATCTTCAGGAAATGGGCAAAGAAAAGGCGATGAAAGAGTCTGAAAATGTTCAGCAGATCACGCCATTCTATCAGTACTTATTTGATGTGATGGAACCATATGATTCTACGTATTCAAAAGAAAAAGAAAATCAGATAACGACAGCAATTATCAAAGCAACTAAATAACATACTTTAAAACGGGACTTCGGTCCCGTTTTTTATTATTGGGATTCCTGAATATTAAGATTATATTTGTGAAATTAAAAATACATAATGGCTGAAACAAAAAATAGCAGGTTCCCTATCTATGCCGTAATTGCTACAGTTGCTTTTAAACTTCTTTTTTTACTGACACATTATATCCAGGAAGATGCGTTTATTACCTGGAGAGTGGCCCAGAATCTACTGGATTACGGAGTAATCGGTTTCAATGGTGATGTCAAAATTTCTGCATCTACTACCCATTTTTATGTTTTTGTATCTTACCTTTTCAATCTTGTTTTTGGAAAAGAAAACTTTATTGAACCTCTTTTAATATTCAATTCTATATTGTTTACGATAGGAACGTTGCTTCTTTCCCATTTGGTTCTTAAAAACCCGTGGCACAAGGCAATCTTTATATTTTTGATCGGCATTTTACCTCCGGCCATTAAAATTTCAATTCTCGGAATGGAATATGGAATTCTGTTTTTCCTCGAGATGTCATTGTTGTATTATGGTTTCCATAAAGGAAAAAAATGGATGCTGACACTTCTTCCGGTGTTAATTATGTTTACAAGAATTGATACTGTGATATTCCTGGGAATTGTATTTCTCGTAGATATGTTCTGGAACAGAAAAATCAGATGGAACTATATTTTTGGCGGAATTCTGGGTGTTTTATCCACAGTTGCTTTCAACTGGTTTTACTTTGGCGAATTGGTTAACAATACCATTACAGCAAAAAAACTTCTTTATAGCGAGAACTTTACGATCCAGCAGCATATCGGCTACTTTTTTAAGAGCTTCGGAAACTTCTGGGGAATGCTGAAAGTTCCCGGAGATTTCAATCCTATGACGGTTGTAATATTGATTTTTGAACTTCTTTGCTTCGTTTATCTGATCAGACAAAGAGAAAAGAGAAACTACTTCTTATGGATGATCTTCATTTTCGGATGGGTAAAACAGATTATTTTTATTTCTCAGAAAAGCTTGTTCGACTGGTATTACTGGGTGCCTCAGCTTTTGCTTTTCGTTCCTATTCTTATTTTTGTACTGGAACAGAAAGAAAAGAGAAATCTATGGCTGTCATTACTTGTTGTATTTTATATTTTTCCGATGCTTGTTTTCCAGACTGTTCACTGTATTGCAACCGGAAACGGAGAGTGGAACTATCGCAGAACGATTGGTACCTTTTTAAATCAATATGAAAAGGATAAAAACCAGTGGATCCTATTGGAACCTGCTGGTTATGTACCTTATTTTTCAGGATTAAAAACGATTGATGAGGTTGGATTGGTAGATAAGCAGATTCAGGAGGAGATAAAAAAAGACAAAGTAAATTACTGGATCAATACGGTAAAGACAAGAAAACCGAAATACCTTCTTTCTTACCAAAATCTATATGACGGGAACAATACAAATTCAGAGTACTATAAAACTCATTATAAGCTTCTGAAAGAATTCAGAGTGAAAGATCATCTGAGAAGTGACAATAAAATTTTAGAGAAAATTTACAACCTGAAACCTTCCGGTACAGACTATAATTTGTACATTAGAGTTGATTAAAATATTTAAGCATTTAAAGATTTAAAAAATAAGGAACTCCCTTAACTCCAAACCCTGCAACCTATGATCTAATCCCTAATCCCTGAAAAAATGAAATACTGTGCTTTTCTCCGTGGTGTCAACGTAAAAGGAACCAATATGAAAATGGCTGATGTCTGCAAGGTCTTTAAAGATGCCGGAATGACTGATGTGGTTTCAATATTGGCTTCAGGAAATATTGTTTTTTCTTCGGATAAAAATACTCAGGATTTAAAGGTGATTCTGGAAAAGGCAATGTCAGATTACTTTTCTTATGAAGCATTTTTGTTTGTAAAATCTCAGGAAGAGACTGAGGTTTTCTGGAAAAGTATCCCTTTTGAAAAGAATGAAGAACTTCATATTTATGGCTTTGTTGGTATTCCAGGGATTGAAAAAGTTCTGATGGAAGAATTTCAAAAAGCTGCTCAGGTTGAAAATGAAAAGGCAGAAATTGTCAATGATATATTTTACTGGCAGGTTCCGAAAGGCAATACTTTGGACTCTACCTTTGGAAAGGTACTGGGCAAAAAAAGCCTTAAAGATCAGTTTACCAGCAGAAATGTGAATACGTTTGAGAAGATTCTGAAGAAATTCTAAATAAAATATTGCGGATGCTTCTACAGGCTCAGCATGACATCGCTATAAAATAACCTTATTGTAACGCAAATTCCGATATGTTCTCTACACTGGTTGTTTATACTGGTTATCATAGTTTTCACATTAATATAACAGATAGTATTAGGGACGTCATGCTGAGCCTGTCGAAGCATCTATCAATTTAATAATAGGAAATTCAAAAATCCAAAAGACTCAAAAACTATTGCAACCATAGCTTGTTAAAGCAATCAAATAATTTCCATTTGTGAAACTTTCTCAGTATTTTTACTGAACTTTTTAATTACAATAAAATGATTCAGTATTTAGATAATATTTCGCACAAAGATTCAAAGAACTTTTTCCTTATTGCCGGACCTTGTATTATTGAGGGGGAAGATATGGCACTAAGAATTGCTGAAAAAGTAATCAATATCACGGATAAATATAATATTCCTTATATTTTTAAAGGAAGCTTCAAAAAGGCCAACAGAAGCCGTGTAGATTCTTTCACCACTATTGGAGAGGAAAAATCACTGGAAATTTTAAAAAAAGTAGGAGAGACATTTAACATTCCTACAACAACAGATATTCATGAAAATGAACACGCAGCTCTGGCAGCACAGTATGTAGATGTTCTGCAGATTCCCGCATTCCTTGTCCGCCAGACTGATTTATTAATTGCAGCAGCGAAAACAGGAAAATGTGTTACCCTGAAAAAAGGACAGTTCCTTTCACCGGAAGCCATGAAGTTTGCTGTTCAGAAAGTAACAGATTCTGATAACCAGAAAGTAGCGATCATTGAAAGAGGAAATTCTTTCGGATATACAGACCTTATCGTGGATTACAGAGGAATTCCTACGATGAGAGAATATGCTCCCGTTATTTTAGATGTTACACACTCTCTGCAGCAGCCTAACCAGAATTCAGGGGTTACAGGTGGAAGACCGGACCTTATTGAAACCGTTGCCAAAGCAGGAATTGCAGTAGGAGCAGACGGAATTTTCATAGAAACACACCCTACACCGGAAACAGCATTGTCTGATGGTGCCAACATGTTAAGATTAGATTTATTAGAAGATTTGTTACAAAAACTAACAAGAATTAGAGAATCGATTTTGTAATTGTTAAAAAAACATTAATTTTAGAAATTCTAAAACATTTCTTTTGAAAAAACTAGTTTTACCGCTAAGCCTTATGGTCCCTATGCTTATTTTCTCCCAACAAAGAAAAAAGGATACAGCGACCACTAAAGTGACCGATATAGAGGAAGTTGTCTTCCAGAAAAAAACAACAGGAAGAACCAACGACCTTACCAATGTGAGAATTTCAGCAAAAGAAGCAAAATCTGTAGCTTCTATCAACGGTGGAATTGAAGGATTGCTTAAGACACTTCCTTCCGTAAACTCCAATACCGAGCTGTCTTCCCAATATATGGTTCGTGGTGGAAACTATGACGAAAACCTTATCTACATCAATGATATTGAGATCTACAGACCTTTCCTGATCAGAAACTCTCAACAGGAAGGGATGAGCATCATCAATCCGGATATGGTTTCTGCAGTGAATTTCTCTGCAGGAGGATTTGAAGCCAAGTATGGTGATAAAATGTCTTCTGCTTTAAATATTTATTACCGTGAACCTGAAAAATTTGAAGTTTCAGGAGAGGCTAGTTTAATTGGAGGCAGATTGACAACAGGGCTGGCTTCAAAAAATAAAAAATTTACAGCTTTATTTTCCGGAAGATACAGAAATACCAATCTTGTTCTTAATACCTTGAAGGAAGATACAGACTTTAACCCTACGTATTGGGATTTCCAGTCTTATCTGAATTATCATGTCAGTGATAAATTCTCTGTGTCATTCATCGGATATTATTCCAAGAATGATTACGAAATGATTCCTAAAGCAAAAAGTGTTACTTTCGGAAGCCTTCAACAGCCTATTACAGTAAATATAGGATATGCTGGTAAAGAAAATGACCAGTATAAAAATATGATGGGTACATTCTCCATGAATTATAAGCCGACCGACAAATGGAAGCTTACTTTGGATGCCTTTGCCTATCAGAACAGAGAAAGAGAATATTATACAATACAGTCAGCATATGAGCTTCAGACATTTGATCCGGTAACACAGCAGCCTGTGACATCTTTTGATGTTGGCGGACAGATAGAACATGCAAGGAATGATTTATTTGTAAGAACATACGGAACACAGTTCAGAGCCAAATTTTCTCCTAATGTAAATACCGACTTTGAAGTTGGATTTAAATATGAGAAAGAAAACCTGAAAGATCTTACCAATGAGTGGAAATTGGTAGATTCCGCAGGATATAGTATTCCAAGACCGGAAATTATTGATCCGAGAACAGGAACTACAGGAGATCTTAAGCTTGCTTATTATATTGCCGGACAAAACAATATTGAACCTACAAGACTTTCAGCCTATGCACAGTATTCGCAGAAATTCTACTGGGGAGCGAGCAAAGTGTTTGTAAATGCCGGAGTACGTGTTGCCAACTGGAGTTTCAATAAAGAAACAATATTCTCTCCAAGAGTCCAGTTTGCGATAAAGCCTGATTGGGACAGTGATATCTTGTTCAAAATTTCAGGAGGGATCTATTATCAGTCTCCTTTCTATAAAGAAATTAAAGATTTAGACGGTAATTTTAATTCTAATATAAAGTCACAGCGCTCTATCCAGGTAATTCTTGCCAACGATTATGAGTTCCAGATGTATGACAGACCATTTAAGCTTACAACAGAGCTTTACTATAAGAAAATGGATAATCTGATTCCGTATTATATGGATAATGTGAGAATCCGTTATTCCGGGCAGAATAATTCCAAAGGATATGCGTATGGTATTGATACCAGATTATTCGGAGAATTTGTGCCTGGTGTAGATTCTTGGCTGTCTGCAAGTTATGCTAGAGTATATGAAAATATTGATGGAAGGGGAGATATTCCGAGACCTACAGATCAGAGATTGAGATTTGCCATGTTCTATCAGGATTATATGCCAAGCTTTCCGTCTATGCGTGTGAATCTTACTTTGGTCTATGCTATGGGAATGCCTACAGGAGCTCCTGTACTATTCAACAGTAACGGGCAGCCGGATTTTGGTTCTGCTTATAATTATCAGCAGACTCTTCCTGCCTATAAAAGAGTAGACTTAGGATTGACAAAAGTATTTATCGATCCGAAAGAAAAGAATAAGAGATCTGGTTTCTGGGGTAATTTTGAAGAACTGACATTAGGAGTTCAGGTTTTCAACGCATTCAACATCAACAACACGGTAGCGAACCAATGGATCACCGATTATAACAGCAATTATATGTATCCGGTTCCGGTACGTCTTACAGGACGTTTCTTCAATGTGAAACTGGAGTTCAAACTGTAAAAATTAGAGGTTGAAGTTGACTTTAATCTCTCAAAAAATAAATAAAAGCTTTCGGAAAAATTCGGAAGCTTTTTATTTTGCCCGAATTTTATAACAACATTACCAAATTTTATAACAATGGTCTCAAAGATATTTTTAATTTTGTCTTATCAATGAAAAAGATTCTTGCCATATTGTTTTCTATTTTCTACTTCGGATTTTCTTCCGGAGCAGCTTTTAGCATTCATTATTGCATGAAGGAATTTGTTTCTGTAAGCCAGAAAACTGATGGTATCTGTGCTAAATGCGGTGCTAAAGACAAAAAAGGATGCTGCAAAACAGAGATCAAAGTAGTAAAAGTAGATGATTCCCAGAAGTCTGATCTTCTGAACATCGATTTTTTAAGTTCAATTTCAGAAGTCCCGGTGAAACATCAGTTTGCTGTTGTTGACAAATCTTTTTCAGTAACCAAGTATACTCAAATTCAGATTAATGGACCACCAGAATACCGGCCGGTTCCTATCTACATCAATCATTGTAATTTTAGAATTTAGAATCCGTCTGTCGTTTTCTGTATCATTACCGTATACAGTTACTGGCGACATGTTCTGACGCATATTTCTGATGCGTTACCATTATTCTTTATTAAAAATTAATTCTAAAATTTAAAACAATGAAAAAATATATCATCACAGCAGCCCTATCTTTATTTTCAATCATTTCATTATCAGCACAATCTAAAAAGGATGCTCAGGTTTCTAAGCTGTATCAGAACTATATCGCAATCAAATCAGCGTTAGCTTCAGATGATGCTGACAAAACATCAAAAGCCGCAACAGAATTCATTAAAACAGCTTCAACCATTGATTATAAAATGGTTTCAGAAGGTAACCTGAATGTTCTGAGAAAAGATGCGTCTGCTATTTCTGAAGCAAGAAACGTTGCTGCCCAAAGAGAAACTTTTTTCAATCTTTCAGATAATATGATCGCTTTGACCAAGCAGTTCAAACTTTCTGAAAAACCAGTCTATGTACAATATTGCCCAATGGCTGACGGAAGCTGGCTGAGCGACGAAAAACAGATCCTTAATCCATACTACGGGAAGTCTATGCTTTCATGCGGAAGTGTAAAGTCAGAGATTAAATAATTAGTCTATTATTCTTTAAAATAATAAGTTGTATATCTTAAGTTATAATTAACTTTAAGTTGTACAGCTTCTAAAAACTTTGAAATATTATGAAAAAACTGATAATGTTTCTGGTGCTTTTATTCTCTGTTTTTACTTTCGCACAAACTACAAAAACATATTATACCTGTCCGATGCATCCTGAAGTGGTGTCCTCAAAACCTGGAGACTGCCCGAAATGCGGAATGACTCTGGTTAAAAAGACGGTCGTTGTAAAGCCTTATGCGAAACCTATACTTAAAACAGAAACGAAGACAAAGCCTGCAGAAACAAAAATAAATAAGGTAAAAGTTGAGAGAAATGGAGACCTTAAAAAGGCAAGTAAAACAAAGGAAACCAATAAGGCTGAGAAAGCAAAAGTAATAAAGCCTTCTGTTCAGCCAGAGAAAAAAGCTGTATCACCAGCTAAAACCCAGGTTTTAACTCAAGCTCAAACTACTTATACCTGTCCGATGCATCCTGAAGTAGTTTCCGATAAGCCGGGAAAATGTCCTAAATGTGGGATGGATCTGGTTGAAAAGGAAGATCATTCTCATGTACAGGCAGAAAATCCGAAAGAGGAGAAATCTATTTTAAAACGTAATTCTGAAAACGGAAGAATTACTTTTGGTGGAAAAACAGTTCGTTATGATCTGTATGTAAAAGATACCATTGTCAATTTCACTGGAAAAAACAGGAGAGCAATTGCGATCAATGGGAAACTTCAGGCTCCTACTTTATATTTCACAGAAGGAGATACTGCCGAGATTTACCTGCACAATATGCTTAAAGAAAATACAGGATTGCACTGGCATGGAGTAATTCTGCCCAATGAGCATGATGGAGTTCCCTATCTTACTACAAAACCTGTGACACCGGGAGAAACCCACTTATACAAATTCAGAGTTTCCCAAAACGGAACGTATTGGTATCATTCCCATGAAGCCCTTCAGGAGCAGATAGGAATGAATGGAATACTGGTTTTCAATAAAAGAGAAGGTGAGCCTAAAACAGAATACAATGCGGAAATTCCTGTTTTGCTGGGCGATTGGAGTGATGATGATCCCATGCAGATTGCAAGACGACTTCATATGGCCAATACAGACTGGTATGCGGTAAAGAAAAATGCAGTGCAGAGTTATTGGGAAGCCATCAAGTCCGGAAACTTCGGGACAAAAGCATTGAATGAATGGAAAAGAATGGAAGCCATGGATGTAAGTGATGTCTATTATGATAAATTTCTGATTAATGGTACTCCCAGTTCTGATTATTCTAATCTAAAAGCTGGTGATAAAGTAAGATTGAGAGTCGCCAATGGAGGTTCATCCACTTATTTCTGGCTGAATTATGGTGGAGGAAAGATAAAAGTAGTTGGAAATGACGGTAATGATGTTGTCCCGGTAGAAGTTGACCGTCTGATTGTTGGGGTTTCTGAAACGTATGACATTGAAGTTACCATTCCTGAGAATAAAAGCTTTGAATTCAGAGCGACTTCTGAAGATAGAATAGGACATGCTTCCCTTTGGCTGGGTTCAGGTGAAAAAATTGAAGCACCCAATCTTCCAAGGCTGATGCTTTTTGAAGGAATGAAAATGATGAACGGCATGATGGAGATGAGCGGAAATATGAAACCGATGAATATGACGATGGGAAATCAGATGATGGATATGAATGAAGTGATGTACCCGGAATTATCTGAAAATCAAAGAAAAACTACAGCGAAACATATCAATGAAATGATGGGAGTGAAGACAAAGGAAGATAAAAAAGAAGATCACTCTCAACACTCAGAAATGGAGATGAAGGAAGAAAAAACAATCAAGAGATTGTCTTACAATATTTTAAAATCTCCTGAAAAAACCATTCTTCCTACGGATACCATTCGTGAAATGAAATTTACGCTGGAAGGAAATATGAACCATTATCTGTGGACGCTGGACAACAAAACTGTTACAGAGACAGATAAAATTCTGATTAAAAAAGGAGAGATTGTTAGAATTAAACTATACAATAATTCTATGATGCGTCATCCGATGCACCTTCACGGTCATGATTTCAGATTAATAAATTCAAAAGGCGAGTATTCTCCATTGAAAAATGTAGTGGATATCATGCCGATGGAAACCGTAACAATAGAGTTTGCTGCCAATCAGGATGGAGACTGGTTTTTCCACTGTCATATTTTATATCATATGATGGCAGGAATGGGAAGAGTTTTCAGTTATGAAAATTCAAAACCGAATCCACAGCTTCCGAACAGAAAATTAGCCTGGAAAAATTTTATACAGGATAATACAATGACCAGTTCTATGGCGATGCTGGATATAGCAAGCAATAAAATTCATGCAGAAACAATGACAATGTTCGGACCGAGATGGGCAAACCTTAACGAGTTTCATTCCAACTGGAATTTTGATCATTTTGAAGGAAGTGCAAAAGTAGGACGCTTCTTAGGAAAATTCCAATGGGCGCTTCCTTATGCAGGAGTCAGAGTTCAAAAAAATCATGAGATCATGGAAAGACAGATGACAGAGGATATGGGTATGGATTTTCATGGTAAAAAAACCTGGTTCGGACAGCAGAAAGCTTCCAAAAACAAATTTGCATTCATGATAGGTATGCAGTATGTACTTCCCATGTTGATTACCGCTGATGCAAGTGTGGACCAAAACGGAAAAGTATTATTGGAGCTGAGCCGTGAGGATATTCCACTTTCCAGAAGACTGAGAGGAAATTTCAGTGTCAATTCTGATGGGGAATTCTCAACAGGAATGAGATATATTCTTCAAAAATGGTTATCCGTTTCCGGAAACTATGATAATGAAATGGGCTGGGGTGCAGGTGTTACTTTAACCTACTGATACACAATAGAATTTTATAAAATTAATTTAAAAAAAAATGAAAAACATATTAACCGTTCTTTTAGTAGGAGTTCTTTTATACTCGTGTAATAAAAACAGTTCCTCAAAAAAGGCAGCAGAAACTGATCTTAAAACGCAGGAAGAGTCTGTAGAAGCTGTACCACTAAAAGCAGAGAATGATTCTGAAAAAGATATAAAAAAATCAACAGTTTCTTCAGTATTTTCAATAAAGCAAATTGTGGAGGGGTATCTGCCTTTAAAAAATGCTTTAACAAAGGATGATTCTAAAACCGCTTCATTAGAAGCTAAAAAACTGTATTCTATCTTAAAAAAACAGGATGGAAGTAAGCTAAATTCTGAAGTAAAAGATATTTTGGAAAGTGCAGCAGAGAATGCAGAACATATAGGTGAAAAATCTGACGATATAGCCCATCAGAGAGAACATCTGCTGTCCCTGAGTAATGATATTGCCGATTTAATCAAAGAAAAAGGAACCGACGGATTAAAATTATACCAGGACTTCTGTCCAATGTACAATAATGGAAAAGGAGGAACCTGGATCAGTGAGTCGGAAGAGATCATCAATCCGTATGAAGGGCAAAAAATGATCAACTGTGGATCTGTAAAAAAAGTATTTTAAAATTGTAAAAAGTGATGAACCGACACATGAAAAACATATTGTTAGGGTTTGTTCTAATTTTTTTACTTATTCAGATCATTCAGCCTGCCCGTAATATTGATTACGGGCAGGTTCCTTCAACAGATATTTCAAAGGTGTACAAACTTCCTGAGAATGTGCAATCTGTTCTTACAAATTCCTGTTATGATTGTCATAGCAATTCTACTCATTATCCGTTTTATTCCTATATACAGCCTTTAAGTTATTATCTTGAAAAACATATTACAAAAGGAAAAGAAGAATTGAATTTTAATGAATGGGGTAGTTACAGCCGTCGTAAACAGGCCAATAAATTAGAATCTATTGCTCATCAGATACAACAGAAGAAAATGCCGCTTACCTCTTATACTTATCTTCATCCGGAAGCTAAACTTTCCGAAAAACAGATAGAAGAAATGGTCCGTTGGATAGAGCAAATGCAGGTTGAAAATGAAAGATAAGGACTTAAAAAATAAAAGCCATCTCGTAAAAATGAGATGGCTTTGTTTTATTATATAGAAACTTTATTTAGAAGCTCCTGCAGTTTTTTCGCTTTTGGGTGTGTAAGTCACCTTTGAAATATCAACGGTCATTTCCTTCAGGCGTTTTGCCACATTTTCAGGCATTTCTTTCTGATATCTACCTCCGATTACTTCAGCAAGGAATTTCTCCGTTTCAGCATACATTGCCATGCTGTTAACCGGCTTACGGAATCCATGGCCTTCATCATCAGCAAGAATGTAATTTACCTTTTTCCCTTTATCACGAAGCGCAATGACAATCTGATCTGCTTCAGCCTGCTTCACTCTTGGATCATTAGCTCCCTGAACAATCAATAATGGCTTGTTGATTTTATCCACACTGAATAAAGGGCTGGCATCATGCATACGTTTTTTACCTTCTTCGGTTTTAGGATCACCTACCATTCCGTACAGGAAAGCACGTGCCGCTTCCCAGTAAGCAGGTACAGAATCCAATAAAGTAAAGAGGTTGCTTGGTCCTACAATATCTACTCCCGCAGCATATACATCCGGAGTGAAGGCTAAACCTGCCAGTGTTGCATATCCACCATAGCTTCCTCCCATGATCACTACTTTGTTTTTGTCTGCAATTCCCTTATCAATCAGGTATCTTACGCCCCATGTGATATCGTCCTGCATCAGTTTTCCCCACTGAAGATCTCCGCCATTCTGGAACTTTTTACCATAACCGCCACTCGCTCTGAAGTTAGGCTGTAATACTGCATATCCTCTGTTGGCTAAAAACTGTACCGTTGAATTGTACCCCCAATAATCCCTTGGACCCTTCGGACCTCCATGAACAAGAACAACGACAGGTACATTTTTGCCTGATGAACCTACAGGTAGAGTCAGATATGCCGGAATTTCAAGTCCGTCACTGCTTTTATAAGAAATAGGAGTCATTGCAGCCAGATACTTTTCAACCTTTTTTAATTCTGTTCTTGGGGTATACTGGAAAATCAGCTGTTTTGTTTTTGCATCAAAAAAATACGCTTCAGAAGCATATTTATCCCCTCCAACAGCAACTAAGAATTTAGAATAATCATTGGTAGAGCTTGAAAAATTAACTTCTCTTCCAGGAAATTTACTTTGCAGAAATTTATAATTGTCCTCCCATGTTTTGTCTTTCCAGTAGTATTCTGTTTTGTCTCCGGTGTAAGAGGTGTAGATCATCTTTCTGGTATTTCTGTCCAGAAACAGCCCTCCAAAATCTACTTTATCTTTAGGGTCACTTTCTATTTTTGTAATCTGTTTGGTTTTCGGATCCATCAGGAATAAGGTAGATTTATCAAGATTCCCTTTGTTGGTTACCAGATAGAATTTAGAATTATCTTCATTCCAGTTTGAGATATAGGCACTTTCTGTTACCAAAGTCTCATAAATAGGAGTCAGTTTATCGCCTTCTTTATAAAAAAACTGGGTAGTTCCTTTATCATCCGTTTTGGAAAGGACTCTCAATTTTTCATCCCAGTCAAATTCATAGCTTGTGATACGGTCTGTATTTTCATAAATCTTTTTCAGCTCACCTGTAGAAATTTTCAATGAATATAAATCATGCCATGCTTTATCACGGTTATTTAATCCAATCATCAATAAATCAGGATCTTTTCTGCTCACCATATAGATCTGTGCTGTAACATCTTTAAGAGGTGTTATATTCCTGGATTCCGGAACTCCGGTGGTAATTTTTGCCATAGGATCTACGGCGAAAATATTCATGTTTTCATCCCCGTTACCATCTTTTACATAAAGGATATACTTTCCGTCTTCTGACCAGAAATATCCGTTCATCGGGCGTTTGCTATCCGTGAGTGGACGGGCTTTTTCAAAAGGTTCATCAATTTTTTTTACCCATATATTCATGATACCGCCATATTCTTTTGTAAAGGAAATCCATTTTCCATCCGGGCTCAACTGTCCTCCGGAAATTTCCGGATTTCCAAAAAATAATCCTCTGTCCAGTACCGGGACCTCCTGTGCTTGTGCTGTATGTACTCCTATGAATAAGAGCAATACATAAAAGATTTTTTTCATGTTTTTAATTTTAGTTGTTATTAATAAATCGAATATAATTTTTTAAATTTTATATTTTTCTTAAACCGGACTTCTACATTTCCAGTTGTATAATCTTTTTAGCCATTTTTTGATTGATGCTTTCCGGAATCATACCCATCAGAAAATTACGTATTGAATTTCCTCTTTCCCATTGAGAAACTTTTCCTATGGTTCGGCTTGTGTTGACAATATAATCTACTTTTTTTCTTCTGATGCTTTGAAATGCTTCAAAAACCGCATTGAAATCCTGATTTTTTTCCAGTAGTTTTCCAATGATATAAGCATCTTCAATTGCCTGGCAGGCACCTTGTCCCATATTGGGAGTTGTGGCATGAGCAGCATCTCCAATCAGACATAAATTTTCAGAATACCATTTGGGAATAGGTGAGAGGTCAGAAATTGTGTTACAAATAATATTTTCGTCTGCGGTAGCTTCGATAAGTTGTAATACCAAAGAATCAAAATCATTAAAAATCTCTGCGATTTCAGTATATTTCCCAAAGCTTTTTTCATTCACGCAGGCATACCAGTATACTTTTTTATCAGAAATTTTTACAAATCCAAAACGTTTTCCTTTTCCCCACATTTCAAAGGCCTCCTGATGATGTTTCTCAGGCAGATCGAAATCTAAAAGACCACGCCAGCATTTTTGCCCTGAATTACGGATCGTTCCGGTTTTTAGAATCTGGTTTCGGATAGGGGATTTTATGCCGTCAGCTCCAAAAACGATCTGGCTTTCAAATTGATTCCTGTTTTCAAAATCTAAAATATAGTTTCCTTTTTTTTCAATTTTTTGTAGAGAATGATTCAGTTTAATGGAATCGGAAGGAAGGTTTTCAGCTAAAATCTTCTGGAGCTCAGCACGGTGGATCGCAACATTGCATGAATTGTATTGAGTTTCCAATTCCAGAATTTCTGTCTTGGAGATGGTCTGTAACGATTCAGTGGCAATAACAATTCTGTGAATTTTATTGCCAGCCTTTTCAATTTTTTCCTTCAATCCCAGTTGATCAAATACCTGCATCGCATTCACTGCCATCATAATCCCGGCTCCTACAGGTTTTATTTCGGAAGCGGATTCATAGATCGTGAAATCATACTGATGCTGTTTCAGTACATTTCCGAGAGTTAACCCTCCGATTCCGGCTCCGATGATTGAAATGGTGTTCATAAGTTTTTTGTTGGATGATTGATACTCTTGATGTTATGCAGTTTTTAAGGGAGGATTTTACCTTTAAAATTTGATGCTGCATATTTAAATTTATATTGTTAAAATATAGCTTTCCGATACCTTTTTAAAACCATACTTACTAAAAAAGTTGTGAGCTCCATGATTGTTGACTCCGCTTTCCAACAGGATGAAATTGATGTTCCAGTCTTTAGATTCATGAATAGCTTTCTCCAAAAGCTTACTTCCAAGTGACTGACCTCTTACAGACTGATCCAGCAGCATATCCTCCAGAATTGCATACTTTTTAAAAGGGCTGTTGATCACATTGAAAACCATCATTCCAACAATTTCCCCATTTTCATTTTCTGCAATTAAAATATTCAGCTTGGAGCTGCCATCAGAATTAAAATCAGTAATCAGCTGCTCGGTAAGAATCAGTTCAAGATCCGGATTCCAGTGATGGGAATCAATAGCTCTGCCGGACATCATTTCGCCATGGGAAATATAAGAATCTGTTTTATGGGTAATAAAAAAGTCTACCAGTTCTTTAACGCGGGCTTTATCAGTGAGCCATTTTGTAGTATATTTCATGAGGTGTAATGGTGTTTATTTTAATTTTTTCAATTCTCCCAGCAGTTGATTCTGCTTATTGATAAATTGGTTAAGGCTGTCTGTTTTCAAAGGATGAGCATTCTGATATTTTTCAATTTCAGGAAGAGTCTTTCTGATTTTGAATACAATATATTGATCATAAAGCACTGCTTTATTCGCCTTTATTTTGCCGATGAGATCTCTGATAGCTTGTGTTTTTACATCATATTTTTTAGAGCTTGCCTTTATTTCTTCTTCAATCTGCTTTTTGGTAATGGAATCGGTTACAGAGCTAGATAATGTAGTAGCATCATTATAGTATATTTCTGATTTTCCGATAATATCATCATATTCCGAAATAGCGGTTTCGGTTTCTTTTTGAATGTTTTCTATTCTGTTGTCCAGTTCCTGTAAGGATTTATCATTTTTTATAAGTTCCTCATAGATTTCATTAACAAGGTTTCCACCACGTGAGTATGTGGCATTTTTCTTAATAGATCCTGAAACTGAAGATTCAGCATTGTCAACTGCATTTTCTACTATAGGAGCTTGCCGTGATTTGTTTTCTTTGCAGGAAATTACGGAGAAAGCCAGGATAGAGGCGAAAAGTATTTTTTTCATAGTCTGTTTTATTTTGGTGTATTATCAACGTCATATCCCAACAACTAAAATTACTCATTTAGATTTTATTGCAAATGAGTAAAGGATATGATTTTGATTAGTTGAACAAATGGTGAAGAATGTTACATAAATCTGCAGATTGAATGTAATTAGTCCTGTTTATAACCTCTGATGTAAACAAGAAAGCAGACTCCGCTTATAAAATTAATGACATATTTAAAAATGTCAGACCTGTGCTATACTCATGTCATATCTGTGTAATAGGCATTTTTTAGAAGTGGGTTTTACTCTTTTGTATTATTGCGGCTTAAATATTAAAAAAAATAGTAATGGGGAAAAAAACTATTCTCATATGCTCTTTGATCATCTCATCAGTGGCATATTCTCAGGTTGGAATTAATACGACTAACCCTCAAGGCACTTTCCATGTTGATGGAGCTAAAGACAACCCTTCTACGGGAGCTCCTTCCACAGCTCAACAGGCTAATGATTTTACTGTAACTCCTGCCGGAGCTGTGGGAATTGGGATAACGGTTCCGACTAACACTCTTGATGTTAATGGGACTGCAAGAATAAGAACTATCAACTCTGCCTCATCAGGAACCGTTTTGTCTTCTGTTTATGTAGATGCTACGGGGGTTGTAATGAAACAAGAAAGTTCAACCACTGGTGAAGTAAGATCTCATAGCGGTACTATTGGTGCGGGCGTTAATGGTTTATATTTGTCAGGTATCCCGAATGGTTTATACAGGCTTACTATTACAAATGTTAACGGTTGTGGTGATGCTACTACTGTAAATTATTTGGTTCATAGTTATTCAACTAACAGTTATTACGGTCTTAAAGGAATAAATGGTTTTTTAACCAGTACTTTTGGCTCTCCAACATATGCTCAGACATCAAGGAATACTGTTGTTGTGACATGGTCAGGCCTTGGAGGGTGTGCTGATGGTGGTAATGCAACAGCATTTAATTATACGGTAACTATGCCAACTGCAGGACAGATCAATATAATAAATAACGGAAACGTAGCGAGAAATTACAAAGTAACTCTTACTAGAAATGACTAAAACCAGCTTGTTTTTTTGAAATCGGGATATCGTCTTCGAATAAATTGACGATAATATTACGGTACTTAGTTATCCGGGGAAGGATATTTCTCCGGGTTTTTTGTGTATCTGATCTCAAAGAAAGTGAAATTGATGTGTTGTTTGAACCAACTAAAAATGTTACATCAATTATACAATACATTAAATAAGTTGCTTTATTGATGAATTACAATAAAAAACGGAGCCTGAAAAACAGACTCCGCCTATAAAATTTTTTACGCTAAAATTATTTACCCAGGTAAGATTTAAGAATCTTGCTTCTGGTATTGTGTTTTAGTCTCTTAATTGCTTTTTCTTTGATCTGACGAACTCTTTCTCTTGTAAGATCGAAAGTTTCACCAATTTCTTCTAAAGTCATTGGGTGTTTTCCGTTCAGTCCGAAGTATAATCTTACCAAATCAGCCTCTCTTGGCGTCAGAGTATTCAATGCTCTTTCAATCTCAATTTGCAGAGATTCAAGCATCAGATCTTTATCAGGACTTGGAGATTCTCCTGAACGCAATACATCATAAAGATTAGAATCTTCACCTTCTACTAAAGGTGCATCCATAGACAGGTGTCTTCCGGAGTTTTTCATTGATTCTTTGATATCTTCCTCGCTCATGTCAAGAACTTCAGCCAATTCTTCCGGAGAAGGTGGTCTTTCATTTTCCTGCTCAAGGTGAGCGTATGCTTTATTGATTTTGTTGATAGAACCAATCTTGTTCAATGGTAATCTTACAATTCTTGACTGCTCAGCCAATGCCTGTAAAATTGATTGACGGATCCACCATACTGCATAAGAGATAAATTTGAAACCTCTAGTTTCATCGTACCTTTTTGCCGCTTTCATCAATCCTAGGTTACCTTCATTGATCAAATCGGGTAAAGAAAGACCTTGATTTTGGTATTGCTTGGATACAGAAACTACGAAACGAAGGTTGGCTTTGATTAATTTCTCCAGTGCGGCTCTGTCGCCTGCACGTATTCTTTGTGCCAATTCTACTTCTTCGTCCGCAGTGATCAGTTCCACTTTACCAATTTCCTGCAAATACTTGTCTAATGAAGCAGTTTCCCTGTTGGTAACCTGCTTAGTGATTTTTAATTGTCTCATTTATTTTATCCTCAAAAAAGAGTTACTATAATATATACGTATGAAAAGGTAAAAAGGTTACACAAGTTTTATTTTTTTTGTAAAATGTACAAAGTAAAATGTATGAATGTCTTTTTGTTTTTATGTAATTGATTGATAAAAAGTGAATTAAAATGATTTAAGTAGAGTGTTTTTTTATAATGTAAAAAGTAAAATAAATGAATATTTTTTCAGAGATATTTTAATAAATTGATAACTAGCATGTTATGATTTATTTCATTTAAAAACCAAAGTATACATCAATAAGAGGATCTGAAATTCTTTAAAAAACCTCGTAAATTCCCTAAACCCTAAACCCTAAACCCTAAACCCTAAACCCTAAACCCTAAACTTTAGACAAAAAAAAAACGAAACCGAAGTCTCGTTTTTATATCTAAGAATACTTTTTAAGCTGTCTTTACTTAATCCACAACTTACAATCCGTATTTAGAAAAGCTCATTTAATACTTTTGCCAGTCTCAATCCTCCGTACAATAGTTGTCTTTCTACAGTATCATTAAACTTATACTGATAGTCGTAAGATAATTTAGAATCGTTAGGAGTCTGTGCATAGATCTTGTTGGCAATTTTATGAGAATCGTACAACCAGTCTTCCAGTGTCCCGGACTGTATCTGTGCTACTTCTTCTTTAGATTTGATATCCAGAAGCTTAGAATACTCCGTGTAGCTGTATTTTTGAGAATCCACCAATTTCCCGTCCCAAACGGAGTGTAAATTAGTTTTTTCCCCGAAATAGGTCACATTGATTTTGTTTCCACCTAAATCTTCTGCTCTTCCCACGTGAAGGGGTTGTGCAAGATCTCCCATAATATGGATAAGGAAGATTAAAGCAATTTTTCTGTCTTTTTCAGAAGTCTTTTTGTCTTTGATCTGGCTGGATAATGTGTTTACCTGAGTGTAAAGGCTTGGTCCTGCCTGTGCTTTTAAGTTTTGTTCAAAAGCTTTAAAGTCGGTCATCGGATCAATATTTACATAATGCCATGATGAAGCCTGTTTCCATGCTCCAGTGGTATCAGATTTGATGAAGTCCGGCCAGTTGGCCCAGTACGCCAGGCGTTCTTTTCCCATCATCTTTTTAATTTCTCTTCTTGCTTTTCGGGAAAGATGGTTTTCTGCAATGTCTGCAATAACCCTGTGTCCCGTTAATCCCCATGCATAAGAATAAAGTGAAGAGGCCATGAATGCTAAAATCAGAATTTTAGAATAAATACTTTTCATTTTAAATAACAATTTTCAGTCTGCAAAGATACGGCCCGCTTTCGGAATGAGCATGCATTATCCTGAATTTATTCCATAAGATGATGTTAATAAAATTTAATCTAAATAAAAGACCTATTTATATTACGTTTGAAAACTGATATTTTTCAGAAAAAGAGGATAAATAACTGATGAGAAGTAGGAGGGCATGAGGTTCTTTATATAAGGAAGACCTAAAACACGGTATCTCAATCTTAAACCCTAAACCTAGAATTTTGAACCCTTAACCATTTGATTATGAATAGTTAATTTTATATTTTAAAAAACAAACGAACCTTCTATTTACCGTATTTTTACGGAATTTGCTTGAATTTATTCCTTTTAATGTCAATAAATTATTATTTTTAGGATAAAATTATTAGTAAAATATTTTTTCAAACTTATGAGATATATTATCTTTACAAGTCATAATCAGAGGAAACACTATGTATGAGACTAATATTGTAGATATGCATTACAATAAGCTGCAGACAGACTTTAAAGCTGAGGCTGTGGCTGTTAATCTATTGAAATACCATCGTGCGGTAAGTAATATATTCATTGAGCGTGTTGGCGTGAACGACCGTGCTTACCTGAAGGATATAAAGAGCATTTCAAGCAGTTATTTGGGATTTGATGAGGAAGTATTTACCATAGAGAGTTACAGGGAGGGTATTTATGACTATCTTCCGGAAGGCTTATTTCATCCGCCATCTCTTGGAGCTTCCAGAAAGAATGTAGATACTGTGGTAAGGGAAATCCGCAAACAGAAAAGAGTAGAAGATGATGCCCGTAAGTTTTTCCGCCCTTTTGAACTGGAAGTTTTTTTTACGGAAATCAGTGCTTTACTTAAAGAATCAGAATTTGATATTACGAGCAATACGGATTCTTTATTGGAAACGGTAAGTGAGCTTTGGCCTCTGATAAAGATGCTGGATAAACAGAGTGCTTATATTTTTATGCATATTCTGCCATTTTTCCACCAGATCCGGGGAGACAAAAAATGGTTTGAAAGGTGTATGACTGCTTTTCTGCAGGTACCGGTAAACGTGACTTTTTCACCCAACATCATTGATGAGATTGAGAAAAATGATAATTCCATGCTATTGGGAAATTCAAAATTAGGAGTAACCTATATTCCAAGTGGTCCGCATATGGACGGGCAGCGAAACTGGGTGGTGAATATTGGTCCTATTCGATATGAAGATATGAAAAAATATATCCCGGGAAGTCCGTTCAGAAATGTACTTCAGTCACTCTATGATTATTTTCTTCCGGTAACAGTTGACGTGGAAGAGAATTTTGTTACAGAAAAAGAGGAATATTCATTCAGTCTTGAAGACGATGGAAGAAATGCCAGCCGCCTTGGATACTCTACATTTCTCTAAATTATTTTATTATATTTACAGCTACCAACAAAGTATAAATTCGAAAAGAAACAAATGGAAATTTCTTCAGTAAAAGGTATTTTTCTAAGGTATATCTTAATGCCTTTAATCGCAATTATTATGATGGTTATACTGGGTGTAATCCGGAGAAATAAACCTGCGATAAAAATTAAAGTAATTATTATATACGTGCTTCTGTGCAGTCTATGCCTGGCTATTCCGGGATTTTTTGGATTTGCCGGAAATCTCTTTAATCCGTACTGGTATCTCATCGCACAGGTTATTTACCTTATTTTTGGGATTATTCATGTGAATTTATTGCATAAATATTTCAAAAAGCACATCGAATCTCTGGCAATGAGTATTCTGTTTGAGTCTATACTTTCATTAACGTGTATTGCTTTGGGAGGGTATCTTTTTACACTGATCTTTAACTGGATGAGTAAAGGATTGGGATATTCTGTAATGGCGGCAACAAGTATGCTGATCTTTGTAGTTCCAATGGTGTTTTATTACTGTTATATCCAGTTTATCACGATTCCTTTTGATATTTATAAAACATGGAGATATTCACCGGAGCAGAAGCTGCCTGATTTCGAGGGTGCCGATTTTGACCGATTAATGGTATTGAATGTTGAATTGAGCAAAAAGTTAGAAGATACCAACCGTTTCAGAATCAAAGCGAAAACACTTCCAACGGGAGTTACTTTCGGAGATTGGTTTTACAGGGTAGTGGATGATTATAACCATAAGAATCCGGGTTCTGTTATTCATCTTTCAGACGAAGGAAATGAACCTTATTACTGGATCTTTTACACTAAAAAATCGTTTTTCAGCTTTAGAAAATATATAGATTTCGACCACGACATTACAACAAACAGCATTTCTGAAAATGAAGTGGTGATTTGTAAGAGAGTTATTCAGCATGAAGAGGAGGGAGTCGCAAAAAAATCATAATCACAAAAAATTAAAAAGTATTAAACATGATACAGCCTATTAAACATTTTGCAATCAATTGGGTGGATGGGATGAAGGTTTCCCAGAGACACCTGAATGATCAGGATAATTTCTTAATTGATACCATCAGAGATTCCAATTCCCTTGGAATTACTACATATAATTACGGACTTCTGCCTATTTCCAACGAATTTACAGACCGTACCATTTTTGATGTTCACAATACGGCAACCAATGATGTACAGCTTGTTATCAAGCGTTGCAGCGCTGTGACAATGGCTGGATACCGTATTGAGCTGACAGACAGAAGAATTAGCGTGAAGTCTTTGGCAAAATCCATGAACGAAGAGCAGACAGATGGAGAATATTATATCTTAATCTCAGTAAATCCTTTTGATAAAGTTCCTTTTGGAGATATTGACCCTGAAGAAATTCCGCCGCGCCACCCAAGTGCACAGCCGAATCACCATATTGAACTGCTTCCTGTAACTTCTTTAAACAGCAGCTATTCGGGAGGGAACTACCTAATCATTGGAAAAGTAGATTTAAAAGGAAATATTGCCCAGGTAGATTCCAACTTTATTCCGCCATGTACTTCTGTACAGAGTCATCCGGCTTTGGTAGAGTATTACAGCAGCTATGCAAAGTCTATCGGGAATCTTCAGCAGTATGCTTTTAAAATTATTCAGAAGACCTCTCACAAAAATCAAAATACAGCTTTGGCACAAAATGTTAAGTTTCTGTGCAGTACCATGGTGAATACATTTGGAGATATGTATTTCCAGTTCAGAAATATTACTCCATGGCAGCCACCTGTATTTCTGATCGAGTCTTTTGCGAGATTAGCCCTTCATTTATATAATTCTACCCAGCTTCTTGTTCCTGCTGAATTGGAAGAAATGCTGAATTATAGCTTAGAGTGGAGTGAGATTGCTCCCCACACCTTATTGAACCAGCTTTCTATTGTAGCAGAGACCAATTATGATCATCATAACTGTGGTGAGCCATTGCTTTATATTCAGCAGATGCTGAGAAGCCTTGAAACAATTTTCTCTAAACTGAGCGAGCTTGATTACATCGGTCAGAGAAAAGAAAACATCATCGTTAACGAACAAGAGGTTTCTACAAATACAAACCCTAAGAGAGGTTGGAGTGTATTAGACTAATACAGCCCATCATTAAAAATATAAATCCCGAATTTTCATTCGGGATTTTTTATGGTATATACAGATTATGGAAATAAATTATTATTCCGGCTTTTTGTTTTTGTCAAGAAGATCAAGAGTATGCTCTACATGTCCGCCTCCTTTCCATTCATCATGACCTGGAATAATCAGGGTTGCCTGTGAATATTTGTTTTTCAGCTTTGTCATGGTTTGTGGCCACTGTGCGATGTTGGCTTCTCCGGTATAACCGAGATCAACTGCTGCTTTGCTCTTCACAAGACATCCTCCGTCCAGAATTTTATATTTTGGGAACCATACCACTACATTATCGGCGGTATGTCCTTCTCCAAGAAAGTCTACCACAAATTCTTCCCCGCCAATTCGGTAAGGTTTCCCTGTTTTAATGATTTCTGTAGAAGTAGCTTTTCCATCTTTCTTCAACAGTTCATTCGTTTTTGCTGTTGCATAAGTTTTAATTCCTTTGTTGTTATAAAAGCTTAAATCTCCGGCTCTGTCTTCATGTGAATGTGTTGCAAATACTGCAATAACAGGAAGGTTATGACGTTTTTGAATCGTATCCAGTAAGCTTTGATATTGGGTTTTCTGCCATGGCACATCAAATAAGACCACTCCTTTTTTTGTAACCAGATAAACAGCATTGGTAGAATATTCTTTACCTCCAAATACGCCAAAAGTTTTGTAAATATAAAAGTTGGGTTTAATCTGTGGTTCAATCACAAAATCTCTTACCTGAGTTGTCTGAGCGTTTGTAAATGGACTTAATAACATCGAAATAATAAAAAACGGAATGCTTTTTTTCATAATTTTTTTTGGTAATAATTAAAATGTTGGTATTTGTCAGAAAGACAAAGTTTGTAGAATATCTTGCAAACCTAATTAAAAATTAATTTTCAGGTATTTTATGAAAGAGAGTTTAACCGTTTTTTAACAGTTATAGGAATAGAAATATGCTATTTTAAGAGTTCAAAAAATATTTAGTATGATATTGCCGGAATGAAAAACCTCACAGACTTTACAATCTGTGAGGTTTATTTTGATCGTTTAAGATTATTTCTTAATCAATATTTTTTCAGTCGCTTTTTTGCTTAAAATTTCCGTTTTGCCATCAATTTCTATGGTCATAGATTTATCAAAACTTTCTACTTTAACGACTTTTACTTTAGTGTTGAGGAGAAGTTTCCTATCGTTGAGATAAGTTAAAAAAGCATCATCAGATAAGGTGACCGAGGCAAAAGTAACGTTTTCACCAGCTTCACAGTTGCTTAGTTTCTGCAGATCCTGAGAAATAATATTTCCGTCTTTGTCAGGAATAGGTTCTCCATGAGGATCAAATTTAGGATAATCCAGGATTTCATCCATTTTATCAAAGAAGATCTGAGAATGTACATGCTCAAGTTGTTCTGCAATCTCATGAACGTTTTCCCAGCCAAAATTCATTTTTTTGACCAGAAACATTTCTGTAAGTCTATGTTTTCGAACTACCAGAGCCGCTTCCCGTCTTCCGTTCTCTGTAACAAGTAAAGGTTTGTAGGTTTCATAAATGACCCACTTTTTCTCTGCAAACTTTTTCATCATATTATTGACACTCGGCATTTTTACATTCAAAAATTTACTGAGCTCATTAATCGTAACCTTTCCTTCATTGTCAACTAAATGAAACAAAGCTTTCAGGTAATTCTCTTCTGTTAGGGTTGTTTTCAAAATGTTAGATGATTTTCAATACAAATCTAACAAAATAAAATGAAAAGTTTACTCTTGTTATTTTAACTTTTTTTACTTTTACTCTATGAAATTTTCATTCAAAAATGATTATTCTGAAGGATGCCACCCCAATATTTTACAGGCTCTTTTACAGCATAATCTAGATCAGCAGGCCGGATATGGAGAAGATGAGTATTCATTAAAAGCAAAAACATTAATTAAAGAAAAAATCAACAATCACAATTCTGAAGTTTTTCTGGTTTCAGGAGGAACGCAGGCTAACTTAATTGTTATTTCAGCAATCTTAAAACCTTATCAATGTGTGATTTCTGCCGCTCCCGGCCATATTCTAAATAATGAAACAGGAGCTATTGAAGCCACAGGTCATAAAGTATTGAGTATTGAAACTGCAGATGGAAAACTAAGACCGTCAGACATCATCCCGGTTTTAGAAGGACATAGCAATGTACCACACCAGGTGATGCCTAAGCTGGTGTATATATCCAATTCTACAGAGCTGGGAACTATTTATCAGGCAAAAGAACTGGAAGAGCTTTCAGTATTTTGTAAGCAAAATAAGCTATATCTGTTTATGGACGGAGCAAGATTGGGACATGGGCTGACATCAGAAATCAGTGATCTTACCCTGGAAAAAGTAGCTCTTCTAACGGATGTCGTTTACCTTGGAGGAACCAAAAACGGTGCGCTGATAGGAGAAGCTATTGTTATTAATAATCCGGTTCTTCAGGAGGATTTTGCATTTAATATCAAACAGAAAGGTGCATTATTAGCGAAAGGAAGGCTGTTGGGAATACAGTTTATGGAACTGATGAAGGACAATCTGTATTTTGATCTGGCAAAGCATGCCAATCAGCAGGCTATGAAAATTAAGAATGCTTTGCAGAAAAAAGGAGCGGCATTTCTTTCAGATACCTATACCAACCAGATTTTTCCTATTTTGAGTAACGAACTTATTGAGATTCTGTCTGAAAAATTTGAATTCTATGTCTGGAAAAAAGTAGATGAGAATTTTTCGGCCATTCGTCTTATTACTTCCTGGAATACAGGTGATGAAGCCGTAAACCGCTTTATTGAAATTATAGAAACGGAATTACCATAAAATAAAAACAGCCTTATCTTTAAGGCTGTTTTTTATTGATAATGCATTATTATTTTACAGCTTCGCTCACTACTTTACAGTCTGCAGTGCTTAGTTTCTGTCCATCTTTATAGCTGATTTTTTTCTCATCAGCATATTTAGACTGTCCGTCTTCCTCTTTATGATCTCCAATTCCTTCTGTCAGAGCATTGTCTTTCTGGATGAAGTAAATATCTCTTTTGCTTTTTTTACCTTCTGAAGCAAATTCGTAAGTCAGTTTCAGGGTATCTCCGGATTTGAAACCGGTTACATCTCCTTTTGAACTGTCTTTTTCACTGTTTTTATAAGATAATTTTCCGGTGATTGTTCCCAGATTATCATCAATAGAAGCAAAAACACTGTCTTTTCCTGTTACCCCGATATAACAGAACGATTTTGGTCCAAGGGTATCTATTACGGGTTCTTCTACAGCAATGGTATCTGCTTCCACTTTGGGAGCCGGTGCTTCAGTTTTTTTATTGCAATTGATTAAAAAAGCTGATACAGCGCCCAATAAGATTAATTTTTTCATATCCTTAATTGTTAAATCAAATTTCTATTCTGCTAAAATAACAATAGTATTTGTATATTAAAAATAGGATATAAAGAGATAATCATTTTATGATGAAAATTAGTGTTTTTTAGAAAAGATTTTAACAAAAAATATTAATTAAAATATGGTTTTATATGTTCAATTGATTCTTATTTTTCTATCACAGGACTCAGTTCCTATAACCTTGTAATCCTAATCTTTAATTATTAAACGGCTTTAGGCACGGAAAATGATTTACCTAGCAAAATTGATTTTAATGAAAAAGATAACTAAAGCGCTGGGATTGGGATTCTTTATGCTTGGGTTGTATTTTATCTCGGGTCAGACCCCTCAGAATTATATTTATACTTCTTCAGGAGACCTTAAGAAAATAGAAAAAATGATCACTCGCCAGGATATCGGAGGGGTACAGATTGTTTACAACTGGAGAGCTTTGGAAACTTCAAAAGATGTGTATGATTTTTCTGTTATTGAAAAAGATCTGGAATATTTAACTTCCATCAACAGAAAACTATTTATTCAGCTTCAGGATAGATTTTTTGAACCGCAGGCCAGATATATTCCTGATTATGTATTGAATGATAAAGAGTATACAGGAGGGTTGGTTCCCCAATATGATAATCCCGGGGAAAATAAACCTGTAGGAAGCGGATGGGTTACCCAGCAATGGAATCCTGCTGTCCGCGAAAGGTTCCAGAAGCTTATTGGAGCGCTGGCACAGAAGTTTGACGGTAAAATTCAAGGGATTAATCTTCCCGAAACATCAATAGATATAGAAATGAAAGCAGATAAAACAGGTTTTAGCTGTGATCGTTATTTCCAGGCCGAACTGGAAAATCTGAAGTTTGCGAGAGATGCTTTCCATCAATCCAATGTATTGCAGTATGTCAACTTTTTTCCGTGTGAATGGGACAATGACCATCAATACATGTCCAGACTGTTTGATTTTGCGTATAAAAATAATATAGGGCTGGGAGGGCCTGATATTGTTCCGAATAAAAAAGGGCAGATGAAGAACTCTTATCCTTTCTTTAATCAGTACAAAGGGAAGCTGCCTTTAGTTGCTATGGCGGTTCAGGAGCCAACTCTTACGTACAAAAATCCTAAAACTAAAAAACCTTTTACCAAGGAAGAATTTGTAGAATATGCTGAAAATTATCTGGGAGTAAGAATTATTTTCTGGAGTGTGGAATCTCCCTGGTTGAGAGATTCCTGATGTATTCTGATAAAAGATCTCAGTCAGTTCTCCTTTTTATACTTTTAGTATTCCTCTGAATCCTCTTGCTGCATAATAAGAATCTGCACCATTGTGGTAGGTGAATACGGTGTTGTATCGTCTGTCACAGAAAAGGGCGCCTCCAAGCTCTCTTACCTGTGATGGCGTTTTTATCCAGCTTGATGTCTTTTGATCGAACTTTCCAAGTTCCTGAAGATTGCGGTATTGTTCTTCTGCTAAAAGTTCAATGCCCATTTCTTTAGCTTTGTCAATGACGTTGCTTTCCGGCTTATTGGCTTTTCGGGCATCCCAAGCCTGATAATCATAGCATAGACTTCTTCGTTTCGGGCTTTCCGGGGAACAGTCAACGAAAGAATATTCATCTGTTTTTTTATTGTAATCTACGATATCGGGTTCACCTTCTGTAGTTTCCATTTCGTATAGAGACTCTATTTTTTCAGGATTGGCTTCCAGTTTTTGCTGGATTTTTTCCCATTTCAGGTCTTTATGACGGTCCATATTTTTTTCAAAACGGGCTTTTAGTGTTTTTAAAAGTTCGTTGATTTGCTCCTGTGTCAGTTTCTTTTTCATATCAAATTTTGTTTTACTATTGATTGAATTGGTTTATTTTATTGGATAATCGCAAAGGCGTAGGTTTTACAAATAAACGTTTTTTAAGGCGCAAGGATTTTATCTGCGACAAAATTTATGGCTTTTTATCTTAAAAATGTTTAATCAGTACTAGTAATTTTTCTGTCTGCAGGTCTGAAATACCAGGAGATTATAACCAGTACCAGTAATAATACTGCCGGAAAAGTTCTTCCTGCCGTATCACCTACGATCAGATGGGAAATAACAGCTCCTGACATCACAAAGAAAAATCCTGCATACGCCCATTCTTTTAAAAGCAGGCGTTTGGGAATCAGTATGGCAATTACGCCCAATATTTTCCATATTCCAATAATGGTCATCAGGTAAGAAGGATAACCCAAATTGGTGAAATTCAGCAGTTCATCTTTACTTTTCATCAGCTGGACAATTGCAGTGGAAACCATTCCAAGGGCCATCCAAAGTGTGAATATCCAATAGATGATCTTTGTTCTTTTTTGTGAGGGTTGTGGTGTGTTCATGATATGTTTTTTATAGTTAATCGTTTAATCCTATACCGTCCATGATTTGTGGAATACATTTTTCAATGCGGGCTTCACGGGTTTTGGACTGTTTGGCAGAAGAGAAGTGGAGTAGATACGCTCTTTGCCTTCCGGGAGTCAATGCTTTGAAAGCTTCCTGTAATGCTGGGCTTTGATCCAGTTTCTCTTGAAATTCTTCAGCCATCTCGAACTCTTTTGTTTTCTTCATTTCCACTTTAGCACCTGATTCTTCTATTTCAACGGCTTCAAACATATAACTGCGAAGAACATCTTCCAAATCATTGATTTGCTCTACCTCTGTAAAACGAATCTGCCTTGCAGCCTGTACATTTTTAGACTGCTGGATCAGAATATGATCTGGGTCTTTCATTAAAGCACCCTTAAAGAAAAGGATCGCACAATATTCTTTAAAACCGTGGATCAGGAAAATATTTTTCCCTTCATAGGTATAACATGGACATCCCCATTTTAAATCTTCTACAAGGTCGGTGCTTAGGGCAATTGCTCTTAATTTTTCAAATTCTTTGTGCCATTGCTGGCTTTTATCAAAGAAGAAATTAACTTTTGGATTCATGGTGTTTTATATTTGAGGGTTGGGGAGTATTAGAGTGGGAGAGTTGTTGGATTTTTGAGAACAAGATTATCGTTACGGTCGACAGCCTGAAACCTATTATCTGCTACCTCCACCTACAATCTCCTGTAAACGATTGTGAGCCATATTGATGCCTTGAGCGAATGGCATTTTCAGATGCTGGTCTCTGAAATCTACGGATTTATAGATTGTCTGGATTGTGATTTTGCTGGTGGTATCTGTTAATTTTTCAAATTCTAAAAACTCTATCTGAACCGGAAAAGGAGTGTTTTCCATCTGAAAAGTTCTTATAATTTTCTCATTCTGAATCACTTCATGAATAGTTCCGTTGGCACTGAAAACTATGTCACCTTGTGGATTGGAGGTTTCAAAGCGGTAACTTCCGTGTTGTTTGTTTTCAAATTTTGTCACTTTGGTACCCATCCATTGTTCGAAAAGCTCAGCTTCTGTATACGCTTTGAAAAGGAGTTCTACCGGAAGATCGAATTCTCTGGTGATGAAAATTTCCTGTTTTCCGTCTTCGGCGTGGATTTTTGTTTTAAGTTCCATGATGTTGGTGTTTGAGGGTTTCTTGGATTTGAGAGAGGGAGAGTTTGAGGGTTTGAGAATATAAGCGTTCAAGGTTTAAAATTTAATGTTTAAGGTTGTTATCCTTTCAAGGGTAATCGATGATTCACTTGCAAAGCAAAATTCGCTATTGACATTGAGGTTCACAATTTAAACTTTGACGTCCATTGTCTCTCATCTTTTATCTCTTATCATTATTGTTCTGATACGCTTTCATCACACTTTCCAGCTTGTTGAATTTTTCGTCCCACATTTTGCGGAAAGGTTCTATAAAATCGGCTATTTCTTTCATTTTATTGGGATTTAGGTGATAGATTATTTCTCTGCCGTTTTGTTCAGATCTCAGCAGTTCACATTCTGTAAGGATCTGGAGATGCTTTGAAACGGTAGGTCTCGCCGTATCAAAATTGGAGGCAATAGCTCCTGCTGTCATCGACTGTGCCGCCACCAACATTAATATAGATCGTCTTGTAGGATCTGCTATCGCCTGAAATACATCTCTTCTTAAATTCATTGTGAAGTTATTTGACTACAAATATATGTGTAGTTATTTAGCTACGCAAGTTTTTTTGAAAAAAATTTGTATTAATTAATTGTAAGTATGCTTTTTAAAAGAAAAATGGAGAGCTTAATGCTCTCCATTTTATTATTTAAATAATGCTTCTATATATTTTTTATTAACTACTGGCTTGCCAGATGAAGCGAACGAATAGTTTTCCGCAGATTTTTTTTGATTATTTATACATGCTGGATCAGTAATAGATTATTGTTTTACAAAAACGCCGATGTATTTCCCATTGTATTCTACAACAAGAGTGCTGATATTCATTCTATTGCAAAAATCCTGATACGCAGAATTGTCTCCAATATCATCACTGATAAACACTGCGCCAGGTCTCAGTCTTTTATAGATCTTATGATAAGCCCACATTCTTCCGTGATAACTTTTGTCAGAATCATAGTGGAAAACATCGAAAGAGGAAACTTTTTTCAAAATTTTAGGCAAAGATTCTCTGTCTGCAAAACGGAACAGCTGCCAATATTTTTTAAGGTTTTCAGGAACAATATATCCTACATACTGATCACCATCCTGAGCAAGATAAGGCATATCTGAGCTATAGAGCGTACCATTTCTTTTTTGAAGCGAAAGCAATATGGCTAAGGAAGACCATCCATAAGCCACTCCGGTTTCAAGAACGTTTTGTGCTTTGGTGAATTCACATGCATAATAAATAAGCTCCAGAGCACCAGGGCCACCCATTGTAATGGGGCATTCTTTTTCTTTTAAACTGGCTTTTTCAAGGGTCTCAGCATAGATAGATCTGAAACGATCGGTATCCATAGAGAAAAGTCTGGAGATTACTTCTTTTTGGGAAACTGCTATGGATGCAGCCCAGAAATTTGCTTTTGCTTTTCCTTTGAACGGACTTCTTCTGCTTACCGTATTTTTAATGATTTTTCTGCCCAGTTCAGGATAGAGAGCAGGTCTTTTGAGATAAGCTACAAATGTTTTGAGAACTGTTGACATTTCATTGATTATATTAAGGTTACAAGACAAATGTATTTTTTTAAAAACCATATCGCATTTAGATAATATTAATTTTGATATTAAGTTTTTTTAAAATCGTATTAATAATATGGTCCTGTAATTAATCAGTGAGATATCTTATTTTTAATTTAAAATAAAATTTTAACGTGGTGATTTTCTTTAATTTACGGAGATGAAGATTGCAGTGGGTACGGCAATGTGGTTTTTGGGCAGATCAATAGTCGTTTCGGCAAGTAGAAACCAGCTTATTTTGAAAAGGGAAATAAATTGTGAGGAATAAAATTTGATCTTTGATTGTCTCCCGCAGATTATACTGATTTTTGGAAATGTGATAATCTGTGCTGTCTGCTTGATCAGCGGGAGATGATATTTCTTTGATGGTTATCGCAGAAATATCCATCTATTTAAGGTAGAGATCGTTTCTTGAGATTTAAGGAAGAGTTTTTGTTTTTTTCTTTACAAAAATGCCTGTCCAAAAATATATGGAATACGGTCATCAAAACGGTGATGCTTTTCTGCTTTTTCATTGGGTAGGTATTTATCTTTTTCATTAACACACCAAAAAGTGTGCTGTTCAATGAGTGCAAATGTATAAAATAATTGTATAAACAGAAAGATAAATGATACGAAATTTGTTCTGATTATAAAATTTAAGTTATCTGAACTTCATTACCACAAAAGACACAAAAGTTTGTAATGTTTAAATTATTTTAGAACCAGGCTTTATGTATAATAAGTACACCTAAGTTTTGTGAAAATATTTGATTTTCATCTTAATATGATCTTTTCTTCGGCATTAATTAAAACTTACCTAAGTGTTTTCAAATAGTGCTTTTGTGACTTTTGTCGTTGGTGAAGTTTAGAAATACCTACCTTTGAGGTTCTGATGTTTTCTATACATTAATCAATATTATCTTAAATGAAATTTTTACTGGATCTTTTATTTCGTGTTTTACAGCTTTTTGCAGAACCTTATTTCTTATTATTTCTTGCGGTAGTTATAATCGCTCTGCTGAAAAGAAAAAATAAACGCAAAAATCTGAGAATAGGAATTGGTGTATCGGTCGTTTTAATGATCATCTTTATAGGAAATGGGTTTTTGGGTAAATTAACTTCAGAATATCTGCAGAAAAGCTATATCCATACTTCTGAAATAAAGAATACCGCTTCTCAGAACCCCGTTATTGTTGTATTGGGTGGTGGAGTTGTAGATATTGACAATACTGAAAAACTGCATACGATGTCTTATTCAAGGATCGTCACAGCCTATCAATTGTATCAGGAATTCAAGAAAAAAAATATACCCTGCAAAATAGTGATTTCCGGAAAGGGCAGAGGACATACCAGTGAAGCGGAACTGTTTAGCGAAAACTTTAAAAAAATAGGTGTATCAGATGCAGATATTATTAAAGAAGATAAAAGCATGAATACCTATCAGAATGCAAAATTCTCAAGTCCGATAGTAAAAAAGATGGCTCCTGGAAGTGTTTATTTGGTTACTTCGGGTTTTCATATAAAGAGATCTGTTGCTCTGTTTCAGATATTTGGATTAAAGCCCATTCCGCAGGCATCAGATTTTATAGACACCGAAATAACGGTATTTCCTAACAGTTATAATGCTGCGTTTACATTCGTCATGCTTAAGGAGATAGTGGGAATATGGCAGGTGCAATTATATAACAGTTTGGGAATGAATAAATAATAAATTTAAATAAAAAAGCCTCTCAACATATTATTTCTGAGAGGCTAAAATATTTTATTCGAAACCATGCGTTTGACGGTGGTATTGTAGATTGGAAAGATTCAATGTATGATTATCATTAATTGTAAGTTCTCCAGATAAACAACCAATTAATTGTAAATCATCTTTAATTGAAAATACACCTTTATCAAACATGATATGATGATTAGGGCAAAGACAAATAACATTATTAGGATTATCATCTCCATTATGAGGTTTGCCTAGCGGTTTGATATGAGCACCTTCTGCATAATGGCCTAATTTGGTTGGAATAGAAATCTGACAAATTTGGCATTTAAAATTATATAATCTTTTTATTTGCCATGCAACTTTAGTATCTCGTACAATCCTTAAAACAGTACTTTCTATTCTTTTTTTTGTTCTTTCAGAATAGTCTAATTCAATTTGACGCACTGCTTTTTTAGACTGATTATTGCCAGAATATTCTAAACGAAACCTACAAATTTTGAATCCACTTTTACCAGTTTCCTCCCAAGCATCAACAACGCTATATAATCCAGCATAAGAATAACCATTTTGAGGAGAAAATTCAGATGTATGTGTTGATCCCCGAATAACTCTTACGGGTAATCCTTGGTCCATACTTATTATAAGTCCAGCATTTCCTTTTTCCCATGTTTGATCTCTTATTTGTTTTCCAGTATTGCTATCATTACCACCAGCACCAGTATAAACAATTTCTTCCCCAAAATCTAAATCATCTTCATAACCCCCAGAAAGAACGATTGCAGCAGTACCTTCTTTTGAATTTCCATCAATTCCTGCTCCCCAATTTCTATGAAAGCTTGTTGGCATCATCTCTTTTCTATTATTAAAATGATATCCTTCTTCAATACCTTCAATTTCACCAAATATAATAGGTTTACTCACAGTTATTTTTGTTTAGCAGCAAATATATGATTTTGATGAAAAAAAATAACTGTGAGCGATTTAATTTAGAATATTTTATTTATTAAAATATTTATTTTTAATATTTTTTTAATCGAAATCAATGTCTGCAAGACTACAGAAGCAATAATAAATGCTAATCCTATATAAAACGAAAGATTGACTTCTTTGCTTTCATCAAAAAATAAAAAAGCAATAATAATAGCATATACCGGCTCCAGATTGAAGGTTAAGTTGACCGTAAAGGCTGGAATTTTTTTAAAACTTCTGCAAATATCACATAAAGCCCTACCGTACAGAAAAGAGCTAAGAGCCCCAAATAAGCAGTGTCTTTTAATCCAGGAACTATTCTATCTTACTAAAAATAGAGGAGGTATATGGGCAAAACGCGTTCAGCATAAAATATCGTAATTATCTGATAATATTTGATTACTTTTTATTATAAATTGAAGCCCGAACACTGGAAGATATTTTTTAATTCTACATAAAAAATACATTAAACTTGTGCCCATCAGGGTCTGCAAACACAAATCCATAATAATTTTCTCCAAAACTCTCAGGTTCCGAAACAATAGTTCCACCGGCTTTTTTTACTTCCTGAGCCCATTCATCTACCTGTTCTTTATTTTCTGCAGAGAGGGTGAAGATGATTTCGTTGAAACTTTGAGGATCTCCGAATTTCATGGGTTTTAAATTTCTCTCTATGATATTTTTTAAGAAAAAGTGAATAATAAATTCATTTCCAGCCATAAAAAAACTTACCAACTCATTAGAGCTGTGCGGATTATTGGGCTTGAATCCCAGCTCTGTATAAAATTTCTGTGTGCGTTCAAGGTCGGCTACTGCCAGATTGGCCCAGATCATTTTTGGTTTCATATTACTTATTTTTGGTAGGATAAAGGTACTCAGTTTCATGATTATAAAAACTGCCATGTGGCAAGATTTTGTATTTTTAGATCAAAGAGAGATTAGTTTCCATAGTGGTTTCAATTTAACATAATATATTGGAAGACTAAATTATAGCCTATGAATGAGAGTATTGTAAATAAAATCAGAAAGTTAGGAGGAAATACAGACGCTGTACTTACTGACAAAAATTTTGCAGAGAACTGGCGGAGTATCATATTTGGACATCATCTTTATGACAGAGATTGGGATGTCTACGTGATAGATCAGTATTATGAAGAAAATTCAACCGTATATCATAATGATCAGGAAAGTTTTTATAAAGAATTATTAAAGCATTATTTTTCTAACCATGAATTGGCGTACGGACAATATTTTTTCAAAGATTGGTTTTTCACGCCGTTTAAGAAAGATACAGACGATTACGATGAACTAGATGGACTTATAGAGGAACATGAAGTAAAAAAAATGGTAGAAGGCTCTGAAATGGATTTCATCTGTATATTTTATTTTTATGGATATCCTGATCATTTTTTTGTTTGCACAACAGATCCGGATCAGACTAATCCAACAGTATACAGCACAGACCACGAAGTTTATTTTCAGGAAATCGAGAATGAAGGAAAGCTGGAAAATTTTCTGGACAGATTTATGACTAAAGAAGAGTTCTTAGAAACCGTTAAAGAATATCTGGAAGGAAAAATTAAAAAATAACAGATTCTGGAGTGGTTAGTACTCTCTTTCAAATGGTATAATAAATATCCTATAATTTATATTATGTTAAATTGTATATATCGCTTGGTTTTTCATATCTATTAAAATCTTAATATTTAATTAATTACAGAATTGTTATTATTGTTTCACTTAAAAATTACCATTATTAATTAATCTCAATTTTGTTGTAAACAATCCAGCGTTTTAAATTCCCAACCATTCTTTTTAAATGATCTTCATTCAGGAAAATATTTGTCCAATATTCAAATCTGTCACATTGAACACTTATGTAATAGTTCATAATTGCTAAACATGCGAAAGACAAAAACTTTTTTTCTTCGTTATTAATTTTAGTTACGGTCTCATACCCTTTTATGAAACTATCTGCTTTTGCTTGGTATTCCTCTTCGTTCAAATTGGTTGCTAACAACTGAAATAGAAAATAAGAAATATCAAAGCATAAATAACCGTTGCCACAAAAATCAAAGTCAAAAAATGTTATTCCTTTTTCATCGTCAATGTGCAAATTGTCAAACCAAATGTCAAGATGAACGGCTCCATGTCTCATTTTCTGTTTGTCTATATTTTCCATTTTTAGCGTTAAAAAATCGGAAAGACTTTCTAAAAATTCGATTTCGCTATTATTTTTACTATAAAATTCTTTCGTTCTTAGAACAGGATTCCTGAGCAGGTTTTGAGCATTGTAAGACATTCTCTTCAGTTCGATATTTTCTGTCGATTGATGAACTTTTGCCAATGCCTGTCCAATTAGAAAGCTGGCTTGGGGTGAAAATTTTGCTGTCTTTATGCCTTTAGCATACGAAAATAGAACGCCAAACCTTGTCCCTTCCGGAGCTTCAATTTCCTGAATGAATTTGTTCGAAGTATCAGCTATTGGAAAAGCAACTTGTCGGTCCGCTTCTTTTAGAAGAATTAAAAGTCTTAATTCTTCTTCAATTTCTAATTGAGTACGCCAATGATGGGTATAAACTCTAAAAACATATTTGTCTTCGTCATCATGAACAATATATAAATGATTCATGCCAAGTCGAAATATGCTGCATTCCATGTTGTCAGTTAGTCCATAATTTCGTTGAATAAATTTGCCGAGCACATTTGGTGAAAGTGTACTGTTTATTGTGGGGAATTTCTCTGTCATCAATTCTTAGTGAGTCGTTGGTTATTCTTCTTAGTTGACACAAATATAACACACTTAAAATTAAAGCTCCAAAGTACAAAGACCTTGGAGCTTAATTGATAGAGGTAACCTTTCGGCTGATCTATTATTTCTTAATTATTTTACTGAAAATAGTTTCGCCTTTTAATAGATAATTCCCTGAGGGATATCCGGTAAGATCGATTGTGTTTTTTCCTTTTATAAACGTCACATTTTTAATGAGTTTGCCGTTGATATCATATAAAGAAACATTTTCATTTACAGCTGCCTCCACTGTTATCACTCCTGTTGTTGGATTGGGATAAGCTGGAGTTTTTAGTTTTTTTGAAACTTCTGCTGTTGATAAGTAGCATCCCGGGTTATAAGTGTCTCCAACAATAGTAAAGCCTCTGTTAACCAATTGAGCTCTTGCCATAATGGCCTGCGGTGTAGAATAGATCAGCCCTGTTGCATCTATACTTCCAGATGTTAATGTTGTGTTCGCCCATGTAGGATTATTATTGAGAGCAATTAGAAAATTATTATAGTTTGTACATGATAAACCGGAATTTTTTAATCCGAAAGCGATTGATCCTCCGAAGAAATTCTGAAGTCGGATATTCCAGCCGGAAAGATCCTGATCAAAAAGTACAGCACCATTAAACATGTTAAAACCTGAATAATAACTAACCTTGGCTACATTCCAGTTTCCAATCGGCTGGTTGAATGAGACTGCATTTTCAAACATATGTTCAAAATCTGTTACTTTAGCGGTGTTCCAGTTATTAAGAGGTTGATTAAATGCTGCTGCATTAGAGAATACATAGCGAAAATTGACACCATTTGATGTATTCCATGAATTTAATGGCTGGTTAAAAGCTACTGCATCTTTGAACATTGCAGAGAAATTAGTTCCGGATGCAGTATTCCAGGCGGAAATATTCTGATTAAAAGCAGAGGCAAAAGAAAACATTCCATTAAAATCTTTTACATTCGCTGTATTCCAGCTTCCAATATTCTGGTTAAATAGCTTTGCTCTGCTAAACATATTACTCATATTAGTAATTGTACTTGTATTCCAACTTGAAAATGAATTATTTCCGATCAAAGATGAACAATTATAAAACATTTCCGATAAATTGTTTATTTGTGTTAGATTGGGAATGTCTGCAGCAGTTACATTAAGGTTTGGACAGCCCGCAAATCCCTGATTAAATTGCTGAAGCCAAATGATGTCTCCCCACTGACTGATTTCGGTGAGTTCCGGATTAGCATTAGGATCAATAAAGTTTGTACTGGCCCTGAACCCGTAAAATAGCCCGTTGCCATTGTATACTTTCAATTTGTAGGTTGCCTGGATAGGGTTTGTATGTAATGAAGGTCCAAAAAGAATGGTAATCGGATTGGTGCTATTGGATGTAACAGAATTAAGGACTCCATTATGTTGTGGGTATCCCACTTCTTCCCAGCTAATGGTATAATTGGTTCCTGTACCGCCAAAAGATATTGCATGGTCAATGGTACCATTTACATTAGGTTTCCATAAAGTAATAAATTCAGTCTGTGCATAAGAACAGAAAAATAGAAATAGAAAAATGATTACTAGTTGTTTTTTGTGCATAATTTAAAAAATAGTTGTTAAAAAAGTTAATTTTGGTTTAGTAAGACAATAATTTCCCGGAATTTTTTATCTTATCTCTAACATAAAGATATAGACGCGCAGCGTCAAAACATGTCGTATTAAAATTTTATTACTTTTTTTTTAAATATTTTTTTGATTAATTAGCCTTATAAAAAACCACAAAAAATATGCAGCTATCATTGAATGACAACTGCAGAAATGAGATTATTTATATTGTTATTTTCATACCTGCTGAAATATTAATTCCAGGGATAAACGGTTGTCTTTATAGGCTAAACGTACATTCAGTAATGAAATGCCGGCATAGGAAACTCAGGATTGATATCCTTTCAATCAAAAGATCTCAAAATGAAAATAAATGATTGATTGTAAGTGTGATACGTTGGTTTTATTTTCTTTTTGGGCTATAAAAAAATCCGCTCTGAAAAGAGCGGAATGATTTTTAATGTCTATTCTTGCAGATTAGCAAGTAGAACCACACTCAAGTAATTTGATGTGAATTACACCATTTACAACACATTGTGTTTGGCATAAAGCGTTAGTTACGACAGTGCTTACACCACCAACTACACCACCAACAGTAGATCCTACGCCAGTAACTACACCACCTACGATAGTACCTACTCCGCCTACTACTCCACCAACTACACCTCCTAGTCCACCTAGTAAAGTACCAATTGGATCTAGTAATCCGTTACCTGAAATAGCTTTTAATTCGTTTCTGTCTAATTTTTTTAAGTTTTTCATAACTATAATTTTATATGATTATTACATCACGAATATATGAATAATAATATTACAATTGCAAATTATTTTCAATAAATTAATTATATGTTTTTATTATTTAATATTTCATTAATATATGTGTCTTTTAGTATAAATATGATTTTCACTTATATGTGATTGATTTACTAAATGTTAAAAATAATAACTCAATTTATGAAATTTAGAGTTATTATTTATGCATTAAATTCTATTTATTGATGATTATTGTTTAAACTATGTAAAGCCTTCTATATTTGTTCAGAAATCAATTTTCAGCGTGCAAAAATTAAATATCCAGGCATGAAAATTTACCCGTTTTAGTAAAAATGGAGACCTTAGTAGTGAAATTTCCTTATATCTTATAGTAAAACCTGCTTCGGTGGTTGGTAACGCATTCAAATTTTGTATTTTTGCTTACATATTTTTATCAATGTCAATTTTTTCAAATAATATACGCTTCTTAAGAGCCAGGAGAAAGCTTTCCCAACAAAATGTAGCTGATGAACTGATGATTTCCAGAGTTCGCTATTCAAAATATGAAAACGGAATATCTGAACCTCCTATCGAACTTCTTATAAAAATCTCTAAATATTTTCATGTAAGCATTGATCTTATGCTGTCTGTAGATATCCAGAAGTACCCTATGGATGATATGCTGAAATTACCTGACAACAGGATTGTTCTTCCGGTGGCGGTAGATACCCATGGAAATGATACAATAGAAATTATCCCTCAAAAAGCTTCTATGGGATATCTGGAAGGTTACAGTGATGTAGATTATATTGAGAGCCTTCAGCGTATCGCTCTTCCCTTTCTTACTAATGGAAAATACAGGGCATTCCCTGCAGATGGAGATTCTATGCCTCCATTCAGAAACGGGTCTTATATTGTAGGAAAATATGTGGAAGGAATCAATGATTTGAAACAGGGAAAAACCTATGTTTTTGTAACATTGAATGACGGGATTACCTATAAACGTTTTAAGGAAAGAAAAGAAAATGCAATCTGTGTAAGTGCTGACAATTCTTTTTATGAGCCTTATGAGATTCCGTTTGAGGAAGTTGTAGAAATCTGGCAGTATGCTTCAGGAATTTTCCCGGAAGATTTTGAGCCTGGTGACTATGAAAGTTATAATTTTAAAGAAATGTTCCGCGAACTGAGACAGGACATCAGGGATCTAGATAAAAAGGTTTCTGGCCGCCGCCGAAAACAGTCTTAGTATTCATACCAACGTATTATATATTGTATGCTCCTGATTTTATAAACCAGGAGCATATTATAATGTATATGATCCTGCAATTCTTGAATTACAATTAGTCCGCAAGTTCAATCCATACCGGAGCGTGATCGCTGCTTTTCTCCCAGCCGCGCACATGGCTGTCTACTCCACCTGATTTCAGCCGGCTCTGTAGATAAGGACTTAATAAAATATGGTCCAGCCTTATGCCTGCATTCCTGTCATAAGCTTTATATAGATAATCCCAGAATGTGTATACTTTTTCTTCGGGATAAAGACTTCGTATCGAATCAAGCCATCCTTTCTTCTGAAGATCTTTATACGCTTTTCTTACTTCTGTTCTGAACAGGGCATCATTTTCCCAGCGTTCAGGTTTGTACACATCAATAGGCTCCGGAATAATATTAAAATCGCCTATAAGGATGGCGGGAAGTTCCATGGTGATGAGTTGGCTGGCTCTTCTTTTAAAACGTTTGATCCAGGATAATTTATAGTCGAATTTAGGTCCTGGATAAGGATTGCCATTCGGGAGATAAAGACAGCAGATGACCATTTTATCAATAATCACTTCAATATAACGGCTTTGAATGTCTTCAGGATCTCCCGGTAAAGATCTTTGTACTTCTGTAATTTCCCTGTTTTTTGCCAATATAGCAACTCCATTCCAGCTTTTTTGTCCATTCCAGACAGCTTCATAGCCTGCTTTGTTAATTTCTTCTACAGGAAAACGTTCCTGAGGTGCTTTTAGTTCCTGAAGACAGACAATATCTGGAGAGGCTTCTTTCAGCCATTTCAATAAAACGGGCAGGCGGCCGTTGACTCCATTAACATTATATGTGGCTATTTTCATAATGAAATTTTGAAGAAATTAATTTTTTTTAATTACGGCAATAATTATTCCATCATAATTGCTTTTTAAGCATTGTTTAATTGAAAAATAATCTAAAAAAATAAGGTTTGACGAATAATCTCTGGGTTGTGATGTAAAAGTTCAATATATTTGTGATACCAGATGTAGTTCATTAATAATTAAACTTTCAATGAAAAGATATTCAACCTTTTTATTTGCTTTACTTTTTCCAATCACAATGTACAGTCAGCAGAATTTATCAGCTGATGAACTATTCCTTAAAGCCCGAACCGCTGCTTTTGAACAGAAAGATTATCCTGCATCTATTGCTCTGGCCAAAGAGGCATTGGAAAAAGCTCCCAATTATACTGATATTTCAGTTTTCCTGGGAAGGCTGTATACCTGGAACAAAGATCTGGTTTCCGCAAGGGCTATATTTGAAGAGCTTGGAAAAAGAGAGATTCAGGATGAAGATTATTTTCTGGCTTATGCTTCATTGGAATATTGGAATGATCAGAATACAAAAGCTATTGAAATCATAGATAAAGGACTTTCCTATCATGCTAAATCTGAAACATTATTACTGTTGAAAGCGAAAGTATATTTTGGAATGGATAATTACGAGGAAGCAGATAAAGCTGTAAGTACTCTTTTATCCATCAATCCTAAAAACACTGAAGCAAGAGCTCTTGCAGTAAGAATAAATGAGCTTACGTCTAAAAATGCAATAGGAATTGTGTATAATTATTCTCATTTTGACAAACAGTTTGATAACGATTGGCATATTGTGGGAGTAAGTTATAAGAGAGTTACTCCTATTGGTTCCGTGATTGTTCGCGGAAATTATGCCAATAAATTTGCCGAGGGCGGCACACAGATTGAACTGGAGGCATACCCAAGGCTTTCTAAAATGTTTTACCTGTATGTTGGCGGAGGATATTCTGATCATGTGGGATTGTTTCCGAAGTACCGTACCGGAGTTTCTCTGAATGCAAACCTTCCCCATAGTTTTGAAGCAGAATTAGGTTACCGTCAGCTTTATTTCAGCAGCAGTATCTGGATGTATACCGCTGCTATAGGGAAATATTATAAAAATTTCTGGTTTAACCTGCGTACTTATATCACTCCTGACAGCAAGAATATTTCACATTCTTATACGGGAACTGTAAGGTATTATACAAAAGGTGCTCAGGATTATTTTGCTTTTCAGATCGGAACCGGGATCAGCCCGGAAGAAAACCGTAATAATCTTCTGGAAAACGAAACCTTTAAGCTTAAAACTTTTAAAATTGGAGGTGAATACAATTTCTCCTACCATTCCAATCTGTTTTCAGTGGGAACAATGTATTATAACCAGGAATACCGCCCGGGAGAAAAAGGAAATCAGTTTGATATTACATTAGGCTACACCAGAAAGTTTTAAAACTTTGATTTTACTTTTTTCTTAAAGTTCACCATTACCGAATCAGGCATCAGTTTTTTAGTAGAATAAAACTGGGAATTCATGCTTTTATACTGATTAAATCTGCCATTCATCTTATTCAGGGCTGCATTATCATTGGAAGCATCTTCTTCCATATTTTTCAGGGTAAAAAGCTGTCCGTCATGGATATAATACTTTTCAGAGACAAAATCAATAAGTTGGTTTTTACTCTGCATCATTGGAATTCCGGTTTTGCTGATTTCGGAATCCGGAGAAAATCCTCTTCCTACCCATGTTATTGTAGCAGGTGTGCTGATTTTATAATTATTTCTGTAATAAGCTAAAATAGAAGGAGCAATATCAAAATGACTTACGGTCTTATAGAAACGTTTTGATTCTTTCAATAAGGGTGAGTAGATCAATAATGGTACATGGAATCTATCAATCTTGTCCTGTAGTGTGATTTCAGGCATGCTGTGATCTCCTGTGATCACAAAAATGGTATTCTTGAAATCCGGACGTTTGCTGTATTTTTTGAAGAAACCTTTAATGGCATCATCAGCATTAAGAACTGAAATTAACTGGTTTTTGTGAGCTGCGGCCCATTTCTTCTGTTCAGAATTTAAAATACCTGAATTCAGCCTTTGATTGTACAGTTTTTCATAATAATCTTTATTGTTGATTAAAAAAGGATTGTGCGTTGAAAGGGTGAGAATCATATTGAAATACGGTCGATCCTGTGGCTTTTGTTCTTGCTGCATCTTACCAAAAACTGCCTGATCTTCATATCCCCAGCTTTCTCCGTTATTGGCAGGAAGCTTACGGTAAGGACTGCCGAATGAGGTTTCATCTATGATATGGTCTACCCCGCTATATTCAAGAAATTCACTGTAACGGTCAAAGGATGTATGGCCTCCATAATAAAAACCTGTCTCAAAGCCGTTTGCTTTCAGAATGTTATAAAGATTGAAGTTTTCCGGTGTCTTTTCAATTTCAAGGAAGCCATTCTTTCCAAAAGGAAGTGATCCTGTGATTGATGGCAATGCGGCAAAGGTCCTTCCTGCTGAGCTTAACGAGTTTTCCCAATATAATCCTTTGTTGGATAAAGAATCCAGATAGGGAGTGAAGTTGCCGATATATCCTTTTGGGGAAGTGTAGGCATGTCCGAACCCCTCCATGACAAGGAAAACAAGATTGGGAACTTTCTCAGATCTGTTAAAATAAGACCCTAAAAAATCCGGGGTATTTTCTTTCCTCCAGAAAGGGAAATTTTTATTGAGCATTTCGGCATTGGTGGTGAAATCTTCATTTTCACTCAGTAATTCATTCAGTTCAGGATGATCGCTGATGAAATTGTCCTCATTGGATTTAAGGAAATAAGCCCATTTACTTTTTGCCGCATTTTGATTAAATTCATTCTCAGAGCTCAAGGTTTTGGATCCTAATATATTGGAGGGAATAAAAAAGGCTGCTAACCCGAAAGCAAGCAATACAAGTCCCGGATAGATGGATTTCAAAGCTGATTTACCGGCTATCCATATAGAAATGAAAGAGGCTATTATTAAAATACCCATCAGGGCAAAGTTCTTAAAATTAAGCATTCCGCTTGCCTGTAAAATCTGCTTCATCTCTTCTTTGCTGTAGTATAAAAGGTCTGCACCCAATACGTTGCGGGTTTCTGAGAAATACAGGAATAAAATATATTGGGTAACGGTCACAATAAGTAAAGCTGCAATAGCCAGAGTCTTTGCCCAGCCTTCTCTGATGAAATTGATGATGAGATAAGTAATTCCAACACAAAATGTGAGTCTGAGGGCAAATAAAATATTCTCTGTAAAAAGGTTTCCAACAATTGCAGAGGTGTTAAATTTGGAAAAACTATACCGGTACCACAACCACTCTGCGGTTACTCCCACTAAAAACAAGGCAAAGAACACTAATGTGAGTATTCCCCATTTTTTAAGACCAGACTGAAGAATAGCATACATTCTTTCTTTGAAAGGTAAATGCTGTGTGCTTTGATTGAAGCCCTGTCTTGTCATTTCGCCCCATCCGTGGGATTTTTTGAAATAATCTATAAATCCGCTTACTCCTGCTTTTACCACGATAGGATGGAAATAAAAAGGTTCGGAAAAAGCCGTTACAATAAGGGCGAGGAAGTCTTTTCTTTTGGTATAAACCTGATGGCTTACAAGATCCACTAATATTGAATAGATAGAATAAAGAAATCCCATTGAGATCACCAGGGCAAACAGAACCGTAAAGAATGGCCAGTTAATAATTCCCAGCAGTAAAAAAATAATAAAGATGATATATCCTGAAAACTCGATTAACGGACCCAGAAATTCAAAAAAGAACCAATAAGGAAGACTGACCATTCCTAATTTTCCATATTTCGGATTGAACATCATTTTTCTGTGCTTCCACAGGGTTTCCATCGCTCCGCGCATCCATCTGTTGCGCTGTTTTCTCAAAATATCTTTAGATTCAGGGACTTCTGTCCAGCATAAAGGATCCGGAATGGTAAGTACTTCATAAGGTTCATTCTTTTCTTCCATGTACTTTCTCATTCTTACCACCAGCTCCATGTCCTCTCCCACCGTATTCTTATCATAACCGCCACAGGCGAGTACTATTTTTCTGTCAAAAACTCCGAAAGCACCGGAGATCAGGATCAATCCTGATGCCCTGGACCACGCCATACGTCCGAGTACAAAAGCTCTGATGTATTCTAATGCCTGGGTTCTGCCCAAAAGAGTTTTCGGCATATTGACACTTACTATTTTACCATTTTCTATCACGCAGTTATTGGCCAGACGAATAACTCCACCGCAGGCGATGAACTTTTTATCGGTCTGCTCCAGCATTGGTTTTGCGAGTTTCAGAATCGCATCCTGCTCCAAAATGCAATCTACGTCAATGCAAACCAGGTATTCACCGGAAGAAATATTCACTCCCACATTCAGAGCATCTGCTTTTCCTCCGTTTTCTTTATCAACAACGATCAGCTTTTTAAAGGCAGGGTTTTTACTTTTATAAACTCCTCTTACGGTATTGGTTTCTATTTTTCCCTGAATGAAGTAAGCTATGGATTCCAATTCATAAGCCTCGATAAGCTTTTGGATGGAGTCGTCCTTACTTCCGTCATTTACAATAATAATTTCCAGGTTATGGTAATAAAGGGATAGCAGAGAGCGAACATTTTCTACAATGGTCATTCCCTCATTATAAGCCGGAGCGATAACGCTGAATACCGGAGCATTGGGGTTTGCCGCAATAAGGCTGTAATCTGTAAATGTATTTTCTTTTTTATAACGGAGTACAGCTCCAAGTGCATAAATTCCTATCCAGCCATAGATAAGGGTTATTGCTGTTCCGTAAATCAGAAACAACCAGATAACAACTTCATAGATGATGTGTGAGAATTCTAACATACTTTTTCTTGTACTGCGTATTTAATGATTTGAATTAATTCTTCTGATGAGGTCTCTTTTTCAGATATTTCTATCAGGTAGTCCTGCTTTTCCATTGAGCATAAGGCTTCTGCTGCATAAACCTTTATTCCTGAATCAGTGTCTTTTAACAATTGATCTTTCAGAAAATCTACAGAGCATTGGTCTTTTGACTTCCTCATTACTTTCAGGATCTCTTTCTGTACTTCTAAAGGTTGATGAGGATACATTTCCATTAGATAAGCAACAGTTGAAGGATTTTCAAGGGATAATAATGTCTGTACTGCCTGTATCCGCACTTCAACAGAGGGATGATCCAGTAAGTCAGCGACTGTAGGATAAAGAGATAATACCTGGAATTTTCTTAATAGTTTAAGGGTAAAAATGACCACTGAATCATTTGAACTTTCAACCCAGCTTTTAATACTATCGTTGGAGTTCTCAGGAATACTGGTGACTGAAATAAGCAGACGAAGCTGCTGCCATTCTGATATTTTTGTTGAAAAGCTGGTAAGGAAATGAAGTCCTTCAAATCCTTTAAAATGAACCATGGCATATTGTGCTTCCTGATAAACCTGTGCTGAAGGATGTGTTAAAAATGTAGAAATCTTTGGCAGTGCTTCTTCCACATTCATTGCTGTAAGCTCCTGTATACCTCCTGCAATTAAATGTATCTTTTTCTGATTCAATTTTTTTAAAGCTTCCTTCTGAAGGCCATATTCCTGGAAAAGGTCTTTAAGTTTATGCTGTGCTGCACCGGAAAATTTCTTCTCGGATTCTGCCAGTTTCTGAAGGAATAAATTTCTGAATAAAGGATTTGCGGATGCTGATGAAAAGTTGTTGTCTGCATAGGTTTCTTCACCATATACAATCACTTCTGAGATTCTTTTATTGATCATTTCCGACCATTTGAAAATATGGACAGATTCTCTATACTGATAAAAGCTGTAAATGAGTACGGCTATGATCAGTAAGAGTACTAAGGACAACATTCCCAGAAATACGAGAAAAAGAAAATGCACGGAAGTGGTGAGAAACATGAATGTAATTTATTTTGAAAATCTTTTAATTCTTAATATCAATTCATTGGGACTGAATGGTTTTACTATAAAATCGGCAGCTCCGAGGTCAAAAGCATTGAGTACCACTTCCTCCTGCCCCATACTGGAAAGCATGATCACGGGGGTCTGCTTGTCCATCATTTTGATGGCTGAAAGTATTTCAATTCCGGAGGCAAACGGCATCATAATATCTGTAATAGCCAGATCTACCTCTTTGGTTTTAAGGGTTTCGATAGCATCTTTACCATTGCGGGTGAGGATCACTTCATGCCCTTCTTTTAATAATTTGTGCTCTATCGTTTTTAGAATCAGTTCATCGTCTTCCGCGATTAGAATCAACATAGTTTTATTTTTTTATTGTATTAAATGTTTAATTAATTGTAGTCCTGTAGTTATTTCCTGGATAATTTCCTGTTCCATGGAAGCAAAATCCATATCTGGATCTGTTTTTCTTTCCCAATTTGCAGTATATTCTGTAAGCTTTAGCAGTCCGGCAGTTCCGGCAGTTCCTTTGAGTTTGTGAAGGATCAATTTCAGATTGGTACTGTCTTTTTCAGCTGTGCTTTTTTTAATATCTTCTTCAGCCTGAGTAAGCTGCTGTATTACGAGGTCCAAAAATACTTTTCTGAAATCTTCATCATCATCACCTATTTGTTCATTCAAAAGATTGATATCCAGATGTTTTGAATGATCCAGAGCATCCTCAGAAACCATGTGATCTTTATTCATCAGGTATTTCTTCAGCATTTCCAGGAGATCGGCCTGTCTTAAAGGTTTAGGCAGAAAATCATTCATTCCGGAATTTATACATTTTTCCTTTTCACCCAACACATTTCCGGCTGTTACTCCAATAATTGGAACATCGGCATAGCCAGGCAGTAAACGGATTTGTTTTGTTGCCTCAATACCGTCCATTACCGGCATCTGAACATCCATTAAAATGATATTGAATGTTTTTTCTTTGCAGTGTTCCCAAGCCTGAAGACCATCTGTTGCTTCTGTGAGTTCTGCATCTGGAATCAATGAACGCATCATTTTGTGGTTCAGGACCATATTTACAGGGTTGTCATCTACCAGCAAAACTTGAGGTGCCTGCATCAGTGGTGATGCTTCTGTTTCTGGCGGTGTAGTATGGCTGATTTCTTTTTCCGTATACTTCACGGCCTGTTTCAATGTTTTATACAGCTCTTCAGATTTGATAGGCTTCAGCAGGAAGTAAGAATTGTTTTCCTGACGGAAAGAATTGATGACATCATGCTCTTCAGAAGAAGTGTGAAGGATAATCAGAGGTGAAAGTTCGTTTTGTTTGTTAAACAGTTCCTTGATTTTTTCTATCGTTTCCAGCCCCGAAATAATTGGCATGTGATAATCCATAAGAATGACATCGAAACGTTCCCCTGCAAGAAGTATCTGAAGGGCTTCCATACCATTGGCTGCCAGCTTTGAATCTATATTTTTATAAGCAAGCATATGCTGAAGAATCACTCTGTTGGCTTCATTATCATCAACAATAAGAACTCTGTTTATTTTCAGATCTTCATCTTCAGGGCGTTCTGTCATTTCACAAGGGAGCTGAATGTCAAAATAGAAAACAGAACCTTTATCAACCTCACTCACCAGAGACAGACTGCTTCCCATATATTTCAGAATATTGTTCGAGATAGTAAGGCCAAGTCCTGTTCCGCCATAACGTTTGCTGATAGAGCCGTTTTCTTGTGTGAAGGCATCAAAAATAAATTGTTGTTTCTCCTTGGGAATACCAATTCCCGTATCCCGGACTGAAAATCTTAATGTGATATCTTTATTGTCAATTTTCAGTTTTTCCACTTTAAGTTCTATTTCTCCCTGTGCGGTAAATTTGACAGCATTTCCGAGGAGGTTGATCAGAATCTGTTTCAATCTGGATTCATCCACCCAGATGGTTTCAGGAAGTCCCTGCTCTATATTTAACAGTAATTCTATATTCTTTTTCTGCGACTGGTAAAGGATCACATTGATCACCTGGCTTACAATATCATATACATTGGATTTTTCAATGGAAAGATCCATTTTTCCGGATTCTATTTTAGAAAAATCAAGAATGTCATTGATGATGTTTAACAGATTTTCTCCGGATTCATTAATATAATTGAGGTATTGAGTCTGTATCTCATTCAACGGCGTTTTTAACAGAAGATCAGAGAAACCAATAACACCATTCAGCGGAGTCCTGATCTCATGGCTCATATTGGCTAAAAATTCAGATTTTGCTTTATTGGCAATATCGGCCATTTTCTTGGCATTTTTAAGCTCTTTATTGATTCTTACCGATGCTGTAATATTTTGTGCAGAAACAATAATTCCGCCTATTGTACGAGTAGAAAGATACCATGGAGTAACTTCAATATTATAATGCTGAATTATTTCTTTATCGGGAACTTCTATTGCCATATCTTCATTTTTATAGGCAATTCCTGCCAGGGCATCCTGGTAGATCTTTATCCTTTCATCCGGTACATTAGGAGAAATCTTGAACATATTTTCTCCGAGAAGCCTGATGTCATTCATTTGGAATTCATTTTTCCAGCTGCTGCTTACAGAAAGGTAATTAAGATCTTTGTCAAACATAGCCACAGTCGCAGGAACATATGTAACGAATGACTGCAGCATCGCCTCTTTTTTGGCCAGCTCAAGGTAGATTTTTTTGAAATTATCAATATCCTGAATGATTCCGTAGACTCTGATACAGACCCCTTCTTCAAATTCCGGTATTCCTTTTACCCTTACCCAGATCGTCACACCGTCATTCCGGACAAGCTGTAATTCTTCATCGTAAGGAACTCCTTCTTTTACAGCTCTTTCGAATAATAATTTCAGTTTTTCGCGGCTGTTTTCACTATAGAAGCCCAGCGCATTTTCCAGATCAGGCTGGAATGTTTTGTCTATTTTATGTATTTCTCTGGTTGACTGTGACCAAAATACGGTATTCTTTTTAAGATTCACTTCCCATCCTCCCACCTGGGCTACAGCACTTGTCTGTTCCAGCATTTTTTTGGTATGAACAAGATCTTTTTCCAACGTCATTCTTTCGGTAACATTCAGCGCGGTACTTACTACATAAGGTTTTCCTTCTTTGTTGATTTCTACCAGATTATGGTACATCCAGATCACTTCTTCACCTCCTTTTGTTTTCAAAATCATGGTTCCGAAATCTTCCTGGTTTTTGTTGATTCTTTCCAGGTACTGCTCCAACAGAGGCCAGTTTTTTTCAGGAACAAGATCTCTCAGATTCAGTCCTTCCACTTCTTCTGCAGAATACTGCAGGGTTTCTCTGCCTTTTTCGTTTACAGCAGTAATATTCCCTTCCATATCATGCATACTCATCAGTCCTATTGCATTTTCGAAGAAGCTTCTGAAACGGCGTTCAGAACTTTCAAGTTTCAGTTTCTCTTCGATGCGCTGAGTAATATTGATTCCAAAACAGAAAATTTCAGAATGATCCTGATTCAGTTTCAGGTACCACTCTATAATAGTCTGTGTATCACCAATGTTTGTAGAAGTGGTAAATGTTACTTCTTCCTCTGTAGTGGGCAGATTTTTGGTAAGTAATTGCAGCTGGGAGTTATGACTGCCCAGAACACTAAGAAAATCCCGGTCAATGACCTGAGACTTCTCCAATTGAAATACACTTTCAAAAGTCGGATTGACATCTTTTAGAGAGAAATCTTTATTCAAAACACAGATCAGGTTATTGGAAATACTGAAGGTTTGTTGAAAATATTCAGCCTGAATGTTTTTTCTTTTCCCCATCAGAACTTTTGTAATCGCCTCACCTATTTTTTTCAGGGTTGAAATCTGATTGTCTGTAATGGTTTTTGGTTTATAATCGATGACACAGAGGGTTCCTAATACGAATCCTTCATCATCAACCAAAGGAACTCCTGCATAAAACCGAATTCCTCCCGCTAGAATTATTGCGTTGTCAGAAGACCTTTCATCTAATAAAGTGTCATTAATAATTACAACATCCCCGCTTGCAATAGAATACTGGCATACCGTATTTTTCCGGTCTACAAAATCCAGGGCAAGCCCCACACAGCTTTGGATGGTTTGAGTTTCACTTTCCATCATTGCAATAAGCGCTGCAGGACAGTCGGTCACAAGGCATGCCGTTTCTGCAAAAATGTCTAACTGGGGATCTTTTTCCAGGTTTAAAAGATCATAAAACTCCAGTTTCTTCATTCGGGCTTCTTCATTCGCAGGAATTAGATACTTCTTCATATATTATTTCAACGATTAGAGATTTTTCTTTTTTGATTATTAAAAAATGATAATCAGATCCTTAAAGTTTATATTTTAAACATTTTTAAATGCTTTAAATTATTATTTTAATAAGTAAACCAAAGTACGAAATAATTTTATATTCCATTATAGTAAATTTTATAATAAAGGTATATACCTGTTTATTTCAAATTAATTGAAGTGAATTCTGGATTTTTAAAGAAATAATAGGCATTATGGAAATAAAAAGTACCACATCTGATGATATGGTACTTATAGTTGAAACCGTTAGTAAATTAAACTAATTAATTATTATTGGTTTCTTTTAAATTGAACTGTATTTAATTGTATTTTAATGTTTTATGGAACAACTGTTATATTGTCCTTTGAAGCGGCAAATGCTACAGCAGCATCTACATGAATTTGAATGGTATCAAATACCGGAACAGCAACATCTTCCTGCTTGATCAGAAGCGGAATTTCTGTGCAGCCTAAAATAATTCCCTCTGCTCCACGGTCTATAAGCTCCTGGATAATCTTCAGATATTTTTTTTGGTTTCAGGATTAATAATTCCTCTGCTTAATTCATTTCTTAAAATATCCTCGATATAATCTCTGTCTTCACTTTTCTCAGGAATCAGGGGCTCCAGACCACCTTCTATCAGTTTATCCTTATAAAAATCCAGCTCCATCGTATAGCTTGTTCCTAGCAAACCGATTCTTTTTAATCCTTTTCGTTTAACGGCATTGGCTGTAGCAGTTGTAATATGAATGAGCGGTAATTCTATTTGTTCTTCAATCCTGTCGGCAACAATATGAGCAGTGTTGGCACAAAGTACAATAGCTTCCGCACCTGATTTTTTTAAATTTTCGGCAGCATTGTAGAGAAGTTCAAAAGTTGCATCCCAGTCATACTCTGCATTAAATTGCTGAAAATGGTTGAAGTTGACAGAATAAATAATACATTCCGCAAAATTCAATCCACCCAGTTGCTGATTTATTCCTTCATTTAAAAGACGGTAATAGTCTAAAGTAGAAGCCCAGCTGATGCCTCCTACCAATCCTAATTTTTTCATATTCTTCTTATTTTTTTGTTCAGTAAAAGTAGATATCTTTGCTGTGTTGTAACAGATACAAAAAATGAATATATTAGTATAACAGATGAAAGATTTTCAATACATAGCACTTGCGGATAAGTTTGAGCTTTCCATCAATAACGGAACGTATCCTGTGGGAGCTAAACTTCCATCATTACGCAGTATCCGGCAGCAGTTTAATATAAGTGTTGGTACTATTCTGAAAGCTTTCACTCTATTGGAAGATAAGGGGTTGGTAGCAGGAAAAGAAAGGTCAGGATTTGTTGTGCTCCGTACCTCAGTTTCTTCTGTAAGTCTGCCAAAACAGGCCGAAAACAATACTCTTGCTCAAAAAATAGCAATCGGAAAAGTGTTACAGGAAGTCTCATTTCCGGATTCTGAAAACAAATCTTATGTTTCATTTTTCAACGCTGTTTTACATCCGGATCTTCTGCCTTTTAATGCTTTACGGAGAAGCTTACAGCAGGCTTCCAGAGATTTAACAGGTCAGCATTTACAGTATGAGCCTGCTGCAGGAAATAGTCAGTTGAGAACCGAAATTGCCCGCAGGTCTTTCCTTTGGCAGGGTAATATCACAGCTGATGATGTGATTATCACGAATGGTGCATTGGAAGCAGTAAGTCTTTGCCTGCGTGCTGCAGCAAAAACGGGTGATACGGTACTTGTGCAGTCTCCAATCTACCATGGTATATTGCAGACAATAGAAAGCCTTGATCTCAAAGTCATTGAATTCTCCGGCTGCCCTTTAACCGGAATCAATATTCAGGAATTGGCAGAAATCTGCAGCAGACAAAAGATTTCTGCCTGCCTGTTAATTTCAAATTTTAACAATCCGAATGGTATTACTTTAAATAATGAAAAGAAATCAGCAATAGCCGCTTTTGCTGAAAGAATGCAGGTTCCGGTTATAGAAGATGATATTTATGGAGATTTACATTTCCAGACACAGCGCCCAAACACTATAAAAAGCTATGACAATAATGGCTGGGTTATGCTTTGCTCCTCTTTTTCTAAATCGGCTGCCCCTGGTTACAGAATCGGCTGGTGTGCTGCAGGACGGTTTTCAGAACAGGTGGCCAGATTAAAAGCTGTGACTAATGTTGCAACAGCAAGCATCATACAATCTTCTTTGTTACAGCTACTGAAAACAGGAGCCTATGACCGTCACCTGCGCAAACTTAGACCTGAACTGCACAGACTGATGCTATTGACTATTCAGGCGATAGAAAAATATTTCCCATCTGATGTCCGGATGAGCCGGCCTGAAGGAGGTTTGGTAGTATGGATAGAGCTGCCTGCCCATATTGATGCATTTGAGCTTCAGAAAAAAGCTATTGACCAGTTTGTAAATTTTGCTCCGGGACCACTGTTTTCCAATAATGGAAATTATCGAAACTATATCCGGATCAGCTGCAATAACGTTTGGAATGATAAAGTAGAAAAAGCTTTGAAAAGATTAGGCGATATTATAAAGAGTATGTAAATAAATCAGAACTTACAAGATCTGATGATAAATAAAAAAACAAGGCGGACACAATCAATCCGCCTCGTATCTCCCAAATAATTAAATATGAAAAAATATGAATGTCTATATCAAACAGGCTTTCAGCATCAGATCATGGAGGTCTGTATTTTTAATAAAAGGCTGTAAAAGTTCATTTCCGGGACCAAAAGCCGCTACTTCCACATAATCTCCGGAATGGTCCATGCTGATCCAGCCTACAGAATTTCTGCTTTTCTGAATTTCTGAGTAGAGTTTAAAAGGCAGTTTTTTATAATTATAAAGTCCTTCTTCCTCTTTTTCAAGTCCGTTGTAAAAGCTTAGCAGATGTTTGGCTTCATCATCATTCAGCACAATTTTGTTGCTCTCATAAACCCAGTTTTTAATATCTTTTACCGAATAGTCTTTCTGAATTTTGTTCAGAATATATTCATTGGTGTATTGATAGTCTGAAATGCTGTTAAAATTCTTGGTGGCATCAGTTCCGTAAATCGTTCCGGGATTGGCATTTCCATGGTCTGTAGTGATGATGACTAAGGTATTTCCATCTTTTTCGGCAAAATCTATTACTGTTTTTACAGCTTCATCAAATGCAAGCTGATCATGAATGAGTGCTGCAACATCGTTAGCATGGGCAGCCCAGTCTACTTTTCCGGCTTCTATCTGAAGAACAAAACCGCTGGGATGATCTTTCAGCTGATCAATGGCGGTCTTTGCCATTTCTGCAAGAGTCGGTGTATTTTTGAATTCCTGAACATGGGTTCTGTCAATGCTGTAAGGCATTGCTCCTGTACTGAATATTCCTAATAATTTTTCTCCTTTTTTGATTTCTTTAAGGTCGGTTTGTTTTTTTAAAATTCTGTATCCTTTTTTGCTGTACACAGAATAGATATCTTTCTTGTCTTCTCTTTTGGCGGGGTTGAAAAATTCGTCTCCGCCTCCTAACAATACATCAAGTTCCAGCTCGGCATACATTTCAGCGATTTGGGGTTCTGCATTTCTTTTTGAAGAATTTACACAGAATCCTGCAGGAGTGGCATGTGTAATGGTAACGGTTGTCACACAGCCTGCTTTTTTTCCTGCTTTTTTATATTGCTGCCATATGGGAAGATGTTTTTCACCGTTGAGTCCCATATTCAGGACTCCATTCTTGACTCTTATTCCTCCTCCGAAAGCGGAACTTGCTGCAGCGGAATCCGTTACAATAGAACTTGCAGAGGCAGTGTCCATCAAGGCTCGTGTCACTTTTTTCTCATGATACAGATTGAGCCAGTTACTCCCTTTTCCCAAAATATTCCGGGAATACAGATCTGCCATGGAAAGTGTTCCAAGACTCATCCCGTCACTTACCATAAAGATGATGTTCTTTGTTTTTCCTGTCCGCGGATTTTCTATAGCCTTCCCGAAGCTCCAGAGGTCAGTCGGTAATAAAGTAAATAACCCTGAAAGTAATGCTGAACCTTTTAGAAATTTTCTTCTGTCCATATTTTTTTGAAATAAGGTGGTAAGTTATTGCATTTAGTTTTTTATCGAAACAAAGTTGCATTAATTAAAGGTTAATTTTAAATATCCATTGGAAAAGGATCTTCAAAAGGTTGTTTCTGATCAAACAATTCTTTTTCCTGCTCATTAATAAGACAATGCTGCAGGTCTGACACCATTTGATCTTTATCCAGGTTCTGCCCGATAAATACAAGCTCATTGATTCTGTCGCCCCATTTTTTATCCCATCTGCTTTCTATAAATTCCTGATTTTCTGCAAATGAAGAATACAGTGCGCGTTGGTTCATAGGCATGCTGCCCCACCATACTCCAGCTTTTTCCAGACGGAAAGATCCTCCGGCCTGGGAAAAATTCAAAGCATCATCTGGCCTTGAGGCCAGCCAGAACAATCCTTTTGCCCTTATTGTTCCTTCAGGGTAATGATGATTCAAATAGTTCCAGAGCCTTACAGGATGAAACGGTTTTCTATCTCTGAAAACCAGAGAGCTGATTCCATATTCCTCAGTTTCAGGAGTATGATGCTCAGATTGTAATTCTTTTTGCCAGCCAGCTGAAGATTGTGCTTTATCAAAATCAAAAAGTTGAGTATTTAAAATCTGCTGAGGTTCAATTTTACCAAATTCGGAATGTAGAATGACAGCATCAGGATTTAATTTTTTAATGGCAGCTTTTAAAAATCCAAGTGTTTCGGAGTTGATAAGATCTGCTTTGTTTAAAATAATCACATTGGCAAACTCAATCTGGTCCGTAAGAAGATTGACAATGGTTCTATAATCTCCTTCCATATCGGTAAGGTCACGATCCATCAACAGTTCATTGGAACCGAAATCTTTCATAAAATTGAAACAATCCACTACAGTTACCATCGTATCTACATAGCTGAAGCGGGAAAGGTCTATTCCACTCTCATCATCTATATAGGTAAAGGTTTGGGCAACCGGAATGGGCTCACTGATTCCCGTGCTCTCTATCAATAGGTAATCAAAACGATTTTCGTGAGCAAGACGTTCTACTTCTACCATCAGATCTTCGCGGAGTGTACAGCAGATACATCCGTTGCTCATTTCTACCAGCTTTTCTTCCGTTCTTGAAAGAGTATTTTGATTTTCAATAAGACGGGCATCAATATTCACTTCGCTCATATCATTCACAATGACTGCTACTTTCAAGCCTTGTCTATTATGCAGAATATGATTGAGTAATGTGGTTTTTCCAGCTCCCAAAAAACCACTGAGTACCGTTACAGGAAGTTTCTTCGTCATATATTTAATGTTTATGATTTTTAAAATTGATGATATGTCCAGTAATTAAACCCGCAGTTCCAAGATAGATCAGAGGAACATGAATTTCAAAGATCAGATCTGTGAGTACAGAAATAAAGATGAGAGAAACGGATATCCAGAATAAAAGTTTCAGCCAGCGGTTGGTTATCTTTTTGGTTACTCTGAACACGATAATGATACCAATACAAAGGAACCCCAAATCAATATAGGGATTATGCGATATTCCCAAAGGGACAATCAGTAATAATGGGAAGACAATACAATGAATCAGGCATAAAACAGCAGCGGAGATTCCTACAGCATCAAGAATTTTTGATTTCATAATAGTATGGATTGATTTTCTTATTGTAACTTTGTTGCAAAAGTATAAATAAAAACCCGAATAAAGCAACTTTGTTGCATTAAAACATGAAACAAGTTAGAAACACGCATGCTAAAACTGAAATTTTAAGTCTTATCAATGCCTCAGATATAGCCCTTACCCATTCTGATATACAGAAAAAACTGGGTGACCTATGCAATAGAGTAACGATTTACAGGGTATTGGAAAGGCTTGAAAATGAAGGGGCTATCCACAAGATCGTTAATATTGACGGCGTAGTGAATTTTGCAAAGTGCAGCGGGAAATGTACTCACGAAAAACATTTTCATAATCATGTTCATTTCAACTGCAAAGAATGTCATTCTGTGACGTGTATTGAAAACGCGATTCCGGAATTCAGTTTACCGGAACATTTTATTGCACAGGAGTACAATTTTATCATCAGCGGGATATGTCCGAAATGTGCTGATGCTTAGGATGATATATAATAAACAGGCAGATCTGCTAATTTGTAAATCTGCCTGTTTTTATCACAATGAAATTTCGACTATAAAGAAGAGATATAGACTTCTATTTTGGTACCATCATAATTGAATGTGCCGTCAGAATTTCTTTTGCCTAATACCCATTTCATATCTACAGGTACAGACCATGCAGAACCTAATGAAAATCCGTTAACAGATCTTATTTCATTTCCTTTTCCTGTTGTAACCGCTGAATGAAAGAAGGTTTTATCAATAAGTCTGTAGAAACCAATAGCTTTTCCTGCAGGAATTGGTGAATATCCGTCCCACTTTTCTCCTGAAGGATAGTTAAATACAGTTAACCATTTTTGTCCGGCCGATTCTGCCAGCTGAGCAGGACTTATAGAGGCACCACGCATATATAAAGCATAGGCTACCACATCATGACATACTCCACTGTTGTATTTCGAAATATTCTCTGCTCCTGAGAGAATAGCATGAGCAACGGGTGCTCTTTCTGATAGGGATAGCTGAGCCTTCCTGGCTCCTTCCGGTGTAATAAATGACATATAATATTTTGTTTGGTAGCGTAAAGATACAGCTTTAAATTTAATCACTGTTGTTGGAGAATAGGACTAGATTTTTAGCACATTATTAGTCTTTTATAAATTCCAGTAAGCGTTGTCTTGTAATTACCTGGTTTGCTCTATAAAAATCATCATCATCCAGTCGGGCCAGTGATGCGGTGGATTGTTTAGAAAGCCATAAAACAAATAGTTCTCTGTTTTTAAAAACCATTGGAAATGAAAAATCAATCCCATCATAAAGCTCTCCATATAGAAATTGATTTTTTTCGTCCATTTTCATGGCCATTCCGCAAAAATCACGGTGCCGATATCCAAGAAAATAACCTTTCTGAAGTTTGTCTGCAACGAGTTCTGCCATCTTGAAACCAAATATAGAGGTGTCTGCAGCTAAGTAAATTGGATCATTGATCATGAGATGTAAATCTTAGAATTATATAATTTTAATGTAAATAATAATCAAATATATTCTAGCAATAGTACATACATTCATAGCTGAAAAGTTTTCCATCTTTAAAAGTAAAAATAAAGAGTCCTGCATCTCCATTCTGGATGTAATATTCGTGGGGAGAAGAAATCCAGCGTGCAGACAGCATATCCCCAAAACGGGTTACAAAATTTCTTTCATCATAATTGGAATCCATACGCTCATTTCCTAAGACTAAAGCTTCACCATTACTGAAGGACATTTTATAGATACTTCCGGAAACTTTTCCTTTATATTCTTCAAAAGCAATAATAATATTAGGTGTTCTATAAAAATATTGAGGTTCCCAGCCGCATTCCGGCATATTGGGGATCTCTTTAACCTTCTGCATCTCCAGTTGTCTCATCTGTGCATCTGTGATTTTTCCGTCAAAAAGAGAGGTTTCCTTCCATAGGAAATGCATATTTAATGCTTTCAATTTCTTTTCATAAGCCTGTGTACCTGGCTTTTTTGCAAATTGATCTGCCAGAAGAAGTTCAAAATCGATATCTATCTTTGGGTTTTCTATACCGGTATTGGATTCTTTCCAGTATTGTAAGGCTTGTTTAAGGTTTTTATCCCCAATCCATGCCATTTCACGCAGTCTTCCAACCTGAGCCAGTTCTTTTTCTCTGTCTTTGCCCTTCGCTGCCAGGTAGTCTTTCAATACTTTTTCGTAGGTAAGTTCAGTACCCAGATATTTCATTTGGATATATGCGGGATTTTCGTGGAAATGATCACCAATGTAGATCCAGCCATCCTCATATAGAGGAACATAATCAATACAAACCATTTCATTTAAAGCAGCTCTTCGGATTGCTGCACTTTCTGTTGTAGGAGCTTTCCTTACACGCAATTCTGATACCTGTACATAATAATGTGGGCACTGATATCCTTGTGTTCCTCTATAAAAATACTGAGCGGGTTCACCCGCAGATTTCTTTCCACGCATGTTTTTTTGTAAAGGCTGACGATTTATAAAGCCAATATCACCGTTGCTTACCTGTACTTTGTATTGTGTGCGGGTAGAATCGAGAAGATAAACCGGAGCTTCGGTAGAAAATATCCCCAGAAGATCCTTATTATTTCCTTGATCTCGGTAGAGATGTCCCCATTCGGATGTATAAACCGGGTGTTGATCAGGGCTCTGAGCCATAGTATTGTAAAAGCAACAATGAATGATGCTGGCTCCTAAAAGTATTTTTTTCAACATATAATAATTTGTAAAGGGTAAAAAATCTCCAGTTTTTTCAAGTGGATGGGTTATTGCTATAAGGTTATTTCCTTCAAAAATACTAAAAATGAAGGGTTGTTCTATACTTATTGTTATTCAGAATCGGTATAAATTCCATCCTATTCACTTACTTCCATTGGGTAGAGTAAATAAAAATACTATTTTTATCGGCCAAAAAAAAGTAAAGACTAATTATGCCGACTGATGCTTCTCATAAGCTGATTCCGATGACCACTTTCGTGCTGGAATATTATTCACACGAAGGATATGCTGATCTTCAGATTTTAAATCTGATGAATAATTATGCCAATTTTTTAAAGAAGCGTTTAACTCTTGGAATGTTTGTTCCTTTAGATCGTGAAGGAAATATTCTGAAAGAACCTAAAAATTATGACTCATGGAAATCCCTTGACCATAATGACGGAAAAAGAACTGATATTGCAGGTTTTGAAGAATACGGCGAATATCAGAAGGCAGAACAAAACTGTATGTTTGAAGGTTTTAAAGTAGATTATAACGGATATTCAAAAGTGAGAATCATCGCTTCATATGATGCTTCTATCGAATTATCTTTTAATAAAAATGACCTGATTCCTTCAGGATTTAATGATGTAGAATCACTTACGGTGTTTGATGATATCTTTTTGACATCCAGTGCATTAAGGGCAATCGGAATAAAGAGATAAAACTTTAATATATAAAAAACGTTTATCAGATTGATAAACGTCTTTTTGTTTTGATTTTTTATCTTACACATTCTCCTGAATGGCAGTGATAGCCTGAAGGACACAGCCCGTTGATACAGGGACCCACTGCATCAGGATAGCATCTTTCATCTGCGCGGCAATGAGAATGAGGAGGACACAAGGAAAGTAGATTTCCAAGACAGATGCCAACAGGAAGAGGAAGGTTCAGCTCTATACCGATTTCTCCAACAATGTTTTTTAATGTTTTTCTGTTTAATTTTTTCATGGCTTTGTTTTAAGGTGTTATTTTTTTTACTATATTTTCGAGTTCTGTAATAAAATCTTTCTGTGCAATATTAATGCGTTGCTGTGCTTCTTCTGAAGTAAACCATTCCCATTGATCTACTTCGGGAATTTCTATTATTTTGCCGGATTTGGGTGGCCATTCCATAGAGAAGGTATTGCTGTAAAGATCTGAAGTATCCATATGACCCTCCAATGCCCAGGCATAAACTATTTTCCCTCCTTTTTGCTTAATGGGTGACAATTCAACAAAGTTCCCTTCCACTGTTTTCCCTGTTTCTTCTTTAAATTCCGTTAATGCACGATCCAATGGATTTTCATCTGGAAGAAGCTCTCCTTTTGGAATAGACCATGCTCCCAGGTCTTTATTTTTCCAGAAAGGTCCGCCAGGATGAACCAGAAAGTAATACAGTCTGTCTTTTTCTTTTTTAAAGAGTAAAATTCCGGCACTCGCTTTCATAAGCTTAAAGGTTTGATTATTAAAGATATAAAAAATAGATTAATTGAGCTGGAAAGAAAATCATTAAGAAAGTTGAAATGAAACTTATCTTCATTATTTCACCATTGATCTCTTTTTAAACTCAGAAGGAGACACTTCCTTATACCCTTTGAATATTTTATTGAAGTGGCTGGCATCATTGAAGCCCAGTTTATCTGAAATCTCACTGATGTTGTAATGACTCTGAAGCAAAAGTTTTTCTGCAGTTTTCATTTTATGCTGCATCACATGTTGCTGTATTGAAAATCCTGTCTGTTTTTTGATGTAAATACTGATATAATTAGGAGAAAGCATAAACTCTCTGGCCAGATTTTCAATTTTCATTTTATCCCCATCTAAAGCATTAATATTGATATAATATAATATCCTTTCAATTCTGCTCAGGTTTTGAGTAATCCAGTTTTTAGCTGTGATATTGCTCATCGTGTTCCGGATCAGAATAGTAATAATAGCAGAGAAAAGATCTGAACTTATCTCTTTATTATAAGTGTTTTTATGGCTGAACTCGTACAGAAGAATTCGGGCCAGCTGCAGCAGATGTTCCCTATCCGTTTTACATTTGATCACTGATTCGTATACAAAAGAATGATCTTCCATCATGAGCTGAACAACTTTTTTCAGCTCATTCTTTTTATTGGAGAGCAAATTTTCCCATATGTACTGTTCTGTAAATTTTATATAAATAAATCGTGTTTTATTGGTAATAGAAAACTCATGGCCATCGCTGGGCCGCAGGAGAAAAACATCTCCCTTTTTGTAAGGAAAAGTAATATTGTTGAGATGATGAAGCCCTTTTCCACTTTCTATGATAATCAGTTCATAAAAGTTATGATTGTGATATTCAACATCCCAGATTTCTTTTTCAATGCTGAAAACATTAAAAGAATTGAAATTAACGATTCGTTTCATGAAAGAATGGATTTTTACAAATTTACCATTAATTTTTACAATATATCCTGATTCATTATTGATCAATTTTGTCCTATTAAATACATTCAAAATGAAATATATAAAACAATCAATACTGTTGGCTGCTTCAGCAATCGTTCTGATGTCTTTTTCTGATCACGACAAGGATAAAAGAGTAAAAAAAGATCTATCTGAAACAAAGACTTTAACAAAAAAACACTGGCCTAATGGGGCTCAGCTGGTAATTTCAGTTTCCATGCAATTTGAAACAGGCGGACAGCCTGAGGGTGCTGAAAGCCCTTTCAGTGGCACTCCACTTCCTAAAGGCCAACCGGATCTTCCGGCAGAAAGCTGGTATCGTTATGGAGGAAATGAAGGAATTTACAGAATGCTGGATCTATGGAAAAAATATGACATTAAAGTAACCTCCCATGTAGTGGGAACAGCAGCAGAAAAGTATCCGGAAGTGGCAAAAGCTATTGCCAACGGAGGCCATGAAATTGCAGCTCATGGTTTTACCTGGGATAATCAGTGGAATAAGAATTATGCTGATGAGTTGAATTTTGTGAAACAGGGCGTAGATGTTGTTGAAAAAATTACAGGCCAGAAAGCTGTAGGTTATAACGCTAATTGGCTTCGAAGAGGTCCGAATACGCTTAAAGTTTTACAGGAACTCGGCTTTTTGTATCACATAGATGATGTAAGCCATGATGAACCCTTTATTACTAAAGTAAAAGGGAAAAATTTTGCTGTAATCCCTTACACATTGCGTAATAATGATATCGTGAATATTGAAGGCAAGCACTGGAGTCCTGATCAGTTTTTAAACCAATTAAAATTTGAATTTGACCGTCTTTATGAAGAAGGCGCATCAAAGAGAAGAATGATGAGCATCAGCTTTCACGACAGAATTGGTGGTACTCCCGCAATGGTACATGCAATGGAAGAGTTTATAAAATATACCAAAGAAAAACAAGGGGTCGTCTTTATGAGAAAAGATGATATAGCCAAAATGGTAATGAATGATCCTGAAACTCCTGTTGATAATAGCGAAGAAAAGTTTAATAAGTAAGGAAGTTATTAAAGTCTGCAAAAATAAATTACCGGTTAATTGAAACAGATAAAAAAGACAGTAAAATGAATCATACCGGATATATAACTTCCATCTTCAGGCTTCGATCTTCTATCCAAAAAATATCTTTATGAATAATACAAAAACAGCCTATTTTTTCCTTCGTGTTTCGATGGGAATAAATCTTTTAGGGCACGGATTGGTCCGATTGATAAAACTACAGGATTTTGCATCAGGAATGGTGAAGGGTTTTGAAACAAGCTGGCTCCCAGAGCCGTTGGTACATCTCTTTGGGATCACACTCCCCTTTTTAGAATTTATTATCGGATTACTGCTGATGATTGGTTTCAAAACCCGTATCTCTACTATTGCTGGAGCTTCCCTGATCATCTTGCTTCTTTTTGGAAGCAGTACGGTGGAAAACTGGGAAGCCATGGGTATTCAGATGATCTATGCAGGTTTGTTCTACATTCTGATTAGCAGAATTGATGACAATTATCTGGCTCTGGATAGAAAAAATTAAAAAAGCCAGCAGTTAAAGCTGGGAAAGAAAAGGAAACAATGAGGAATAAAAAATAAATTATTCAAGTGTTGTAATCTTTACTTTCTCCGCTTTTTTATGATCTCAGAGATTATGTTACAACTTTCATGGATTCAGCTACTCTGTTTTTATGATTATGCCCGAATTTTGCATTAGAAATAAAAGCAACTGAAAGTATTTATTTATTTTCAATGCAATATATAACCCTCAAAATTAGAAATGATGCAAACGATATTAGGAGCCAATGGGCAGATTGGTGAGGAACTGGCAAGAGAATTAAAAAGAAATTATACTTCAGACATTCGTATTGTCAGCAGAAATGCTAAAAAAGTAAACGATACTGATACTGTTTTCTCTGCAGATTTATCAGACAGGGGAAAAGCAATAGAAGCCGTGAAAGGAACCGAAATTGCCTATTTCACACTTGGACTTCCTATGGATACAGATTTGTGGGAAAAACAATTTTTGACAATATTGAAAAATGTAATTGAAGCCTGTAAAATCAACGGGACAAAGCTTGTATTTTTTGATAATACTTATATGTACCCTCAAAATAATGAAGTTTTGACGGAAGATACCCAATTTGCTCCTGTAGGCAGAAAAGGAAGAGTAAGAAAACAGATGGCAGACATGCTTTTAAAAGAAATGGAAGCCGGAACAATAGAAGCTGTGATCTGCAGAGCTCCTGAATTTTATGGTCCCGGGAAAACTCAAAGTATTACCAATAGTCTTATTTTTAATGCCATTAAAGAAGATAAAAAACTGAAAGTTCCGTTAAGAGATGATAAACTTCGAAGTCTGATCTGGACACCTGATGCAAGCCGCGCTACAGCTTTAATTGGAAATACTCCTGATGCTTATGGGCAAACCTGGCATTTGCCGGTAGACGATAATAAGTTAAGCTATAATAAGTTCATTGCATTGACGTCTCAGATCTATGGAAAAGAACTGAGGTATTCTGTAATTCCTAATCTGGCTTTTAAAATAGGATCTTTATTCAATAAAAATGCAAAAGAGTTACTGGAACTGCTTCCAAGATATAAATATGACAACCTTTTTGATGATTCAAAATTCAGGAAAAGGTTCCCGGAATTTCAGATAACTCCCTACAGACAAGGAATTGAACAGATAAAAAAAGAACAGCAACTTTAATAAAATAAGTGACTTAGAAAAACCAATACCACAACCGAAGGGCTGCATATTCCCCTTCTTCGGAGGGGTGGCGAAAATTCAAAGAATTTTTGACGGGGTGGTTAAAAATAAGCGAAAAAATGAAAGCTCCTGAAAAAGTAACCTCTATCACAGCATTACACAACTATCTGAAGCTGAAAAGGCCTTCCAACCCTCTGATCAGTGTGTTTGATTTTAATGAAGTGAATATTGATCCGGAAACTATTCTGAGTGCCGTGACTACAGATTTTTATGTGATTTCCATTAAAAAGGATTGCGCGGGAAGATGTAAATATGGACAGCATTATTATGACTTTGAGGATGGAATTATGTATTTTATTGCTCCCCATCAGGTATTGCAGTTTGAAGATATTCTGCTTTCTGAAGTGAGAGGAAATGTACTGGTTATACATCCTGATTTTCTGCAGGGATATCCATTAGCCTCTGTAATTAAAGATTATGGCTACTTCTCTTATATGGCCAATGAAGCACTGTATCTTTCCGATAAAGAAGAAAAATCTGTAACAGACATCATGGATAATATCAGCAGAGAAATAGAAGCCAATATGGATGGTTTTACCCAGGATTTATTGGTATCCAATATTGATCTGCTGTTAAAGTACTGTGACAGATTCTACAACCGCCAGTTTTTAACCCGGAAAAAAGTAAATCATGATCTTTTGACTCAGCTTGAAAATTTACTGGATGATTATTTCAAAAATGAAAAACTGCTGATCAATGGGATTCCTACCGTACAATTTGTGGCAGGACAGATGAATATAAGTCCCAATTATCTAAGTGACATGCTGAGGGTTCATACAGGACAGACAACACAGCAGCATATTCAAAACAGAGTGATTGAAAAGGCAAAAGAGCTGTTGTCTACCACTACCATGTCCGTGTCTGAGATTGCTTATAGCCTGGGATTTGAGCATCCACAGTCTTTTCATCGTTTGTTTAAAAATCAGACCGCTGTTTCCCCTTTAGAATTCAGAAAATCTTTTAATTGATACTGCTATGATAAAAAATATTTTGTTAATGGTAACCAATGTAGACCAATACGCCAACAGTCAGCTTAAGACAGGATTGTGGCTGAGTGAACTTACCCATATTTATCATGCTGCAAAGGAAAAAGGATGGCAGATTACCATTGCTTCTCCAAAGGGAGGGAATACTCCTATTGATCCGGAAAGTCTGAAACCGTTTATGCTTGACGGAATTTCAAAAAGCTATTATGAAAATCCTGTATTTATGGATATACTGGCTCATACAAAAAGTCTGAATGAAGTAGAAAACAACTCTTTCGATTGTGTTTATCTGACAGGCGGACATGCTACCATGTATGATTTTCCGGATAACTCCACATTACAGGCTGTTCTCAGGAAGCAGTATGAAAGCCATAAAATGGTTGCCGCAATTTGTCATGGAGTCGGAGGATTGCTAAATGTAAGATTATCTGATGGAGAATATATGATTAAAGGAAAATCTATAACCGGATTCGACTGGTTTGAAGAAACATTAGCCAGAAGAAAAAACGCAGTTCCTTTTAATCTTGAAGCAGCACTCAAAGAACGGGGTGTACATTATAGAAAAGCCTTTATCCCTATGACTTCCAATGTGGTGATTGACGACAATCTGATCACAGGACAAAATCCTTTCAGCTCCAAAGAAATGGCTAAAACAGTTGTTCGGGAACTTGAAAAATAATAATCGTTTAAAAGGCAGCTATAAATATTTTATTATATTTGTCTGAATTGTACGGGATTTATGACAGGAAAAAATGGAATATTACATTGTATACAGATAGTTAGTATATTTTTAATGCTAGTCCATTTTCTGATCCCAAAAACCGAAAACACGACCTTTTCTACCATAGAAATCATAAGTAATTCTAATCCGGAAGAGAAACCACAGAAAAAATGTAATAAGATCTTTCTTGAAGAAAATAACAAGACCCCGATAAAGTGTAATAATAATTATTGTTCTAATTCTTCTCTCTTTTTTACGGCATCTTTTCCTTCGTTTGGATTTGAGAAATTTATGATCCCGGAAATAAGCAATGGCTTTTTTTTATATGATGATCCTCCCTATTCATCTTTTTTTAATTCTATCTGGATTCCGCCCAAAATAAAAATGTAATTTTCAGTTATTGATAAAATAACATTTTCAGCTATGGAATAATCTTTTCCATACACGATCCTATTATCTAAACCAGAATTACATGACCAACTGCTGTTCATGGCTTTATCATGGTGATGTAATCAAAAACGAATTAAAAAAATAATGAAGATAATACTATCAAACCTCGAAAAAAATACAAATAACATCTATATAATATGCAGAATATTAATTGGATTGTTCTTTTTTGTAGCAGGGTTTAATAAACTTTTTCATCCTATTTTCCAGGGATATATGTTGAATACTATCACTACTATAGGGTTTCCTTTTCCTCAGTTTACTGCCAACTTCACTGCATTTTGTGAATGTATCTTTGGATTATTTTTAATGTTGGGTCTTTGGACGAGAATAAGCTCTGTATTTTTAATCATAATTATCCTTGTCGCGTTATTTACCCATGATCTGAGTACAATTCCTAAGGAACTTATTCCTGTCAAACCCGAAACCGGAGTTTATAAAATGGATCCTTTTACATGGCTTGGCTATTTTCTATACCTGCCTCAGATGTTATACCTCCTGTTTTTGCTTCTGTTTTTGTTTCAGGGCTGTACAGGATTTGGAATTGATACTTTCAGAAAAACAAAATCTGGAAATAACTAACTATTATAGACAGCTTTTCTTTTGGGAGCTGTTTTTTGTTGGAAATCAGAGGTGTTCTAATTTTTCTCGCAGATTAAGAAGATTGTGCAGGTTTTATATATCTGCAAAATCTGCAAAATCAGCGTGAGATAAAAGAACGATATCTTTGCCCTCTTATAATGTGAAAATGATACTGTTAAGTTTTTGTTTCTTAAAAAAGCATTTAAAATAAAAAACGCAAAGATTTAATGGTTTCAGATTTTTACTAAAAATGAGTAATGATAGTTGTCAATAGACTGTATCATTGATTTTCCCCTTTTGTTACCTCAATAAAGTAAAACATTAAACTCTTTGCGCTAAAATAAATAGACTTCTTCTCTAAATTGTATGTCTGATTCTTTTGATTATTGATTTTATCATGAAAAGATTGATTTTGTTATTGTAACAAGGCTCATCAGGATGACTACGATTCCTACCACGACAAACATTTTCTTCGTTGGAAGTTTTGCGGTAAGCATTGCAGAAAACGGTGCCGTAAAAACACCACCCAGCAAAAGCCCCAAAACAATATTCCAATGATGAATACCGATTGTAAAGATGAAGGTAATTGCGCTCGTTACAGTCAGCAAAAACTTGGCTACAGTAGAGCTTCCTACTACATAACGGGGAATTCTTCCCTCTTTGATCAGGGTTCCGGTAACTAGCGGTCCCCAGCCTCCTCCAGCAAAGGAATCAATAAAGCCTCCTACCAATCCTAATATTCTGAGATTTGTTCTTCGTTTGGTTTTGCCTTGCTGTGTTTTCTTATCTTTGAAAGCATTTTTTAAAATGTTGATTCCAAGATAAAGGGTATAGAAGGCAATAATGGGTTTTACAATATGAGCATACTGCTCGCCATAATGAGAAAGGGTTAATGCCCCAATAACTGAACCTACAATAGCCAGCGGGAACAATACCCACACCATTTTTTTATTGACATTTCCCAGTTTATAGTGACTGAAACTTCCAGCTGCCGTCGTAAAAGATTCTGCAGAGTGAATGCTTGCACTTACAACAGGCGGTGGAACATTAAGCAATAAAAGTATTGTGGTACATATTACTCCGTAGCCCATTCCCATGGATCCGGCCACAATTTCTGCCATAAAACCTGCAAATAACATCCAGTAAAAAATATGACCGTCCTTATTCAGAAAGTATTGAATATCATTAGAAAGATTGAACTGGTACACTACGAGTCCAAATAGACCGAAAAGAAGTAAAACCCCTATGACAGCCAGATAAATATTGGCTTTTCTCTGAGCTGTTTTGGTAATATTGATCAGCTTTTCAATTTCCAGATTGGCCTTTGAAGAAACATGTCCGTCAGATAGATATTCTGTAGTGATCTTATTGAGTTCTTTAACTTTATAATTGAAATCTCCCGTCAGCTTATTGCGGATGTTCTGCATATTATCCAATACATGATCCATTTCATCAGGAATGACTTCAGTGAAGGTTTCTCTTAATCTTTTAGCGATTGTAGGAGATTTTCCGTTGGTTGAAATAGCAATTTTGAGGCTTCCCTTTTTAACAATAGAACCTAAATAAAAATCGCACAAATCCGGTTTATCTGCTATATTGACCAGTACATTTTTTTCCTGGGCTTTTTCTCTGATTTCCCCGGCCAATACAACATCATTCACTGCTATAATGGCAAGATCCATATCATTAAAATCATGATCATCATAGGCTCTTTCATGCAGTGTTATATTGGAAAACTGATGTTGTAAGGTGTTGATTTCAGGAATAATTTCTTTCGCTACAAGTGTAATGGAAGTATCCGGAGAGTTTCCAAGTACCGACTCCAGTTTTTCAAGGGCAACCTTGCCACCACCAATGATCAGCAGTGAAAGGTTTTCAAGTTTTAAAAATATGGGATATAGTGAATTGCTCATTCTGATTACAGTTTTAAGTCATAAGTAAAAGCAAGATAATACAGTCCTCCGATTTCAGGACCTGCTGCATACTGGAAATAACGGCGGTTCAGCAAATTGGTAGCCCCGATTTTAATATTCGCACGAATTTCCGGAAGCTTCCATGTCGCCTGAGCATCAATGGTGTAATAAGCCGGAATTGCTCCTGATGCTAAAGGACTTTCCCACACAAAACCGCTCTGCCATCTTGCGACAAGAGTGAATCCTATATTTTTAACAATTTCTCTGTTTCCTACACTTACATTCACCATCCATTTTGGGGTGTTGAATGCGGTGATGAACAGATCCGAGGTATTGTTGGAAGCAAGATCATTATAAGAAACATTGGTGTTGATATTATAATTTCCGGTAATATTATAGCGAATCCCCAAAGATGTTCCATAGCTTTTGTAGGTACTGTTGCTGTTGGTATATACTCTGTATCGGTCCTGTTTGCTTCGGTCCAGCATCGCAAGTACGGCGACATTACTTCCTACCTGGCTGTTTTTAGGAACTGCTACCTCTACCTGCCCCAGGAAGCCTTCGTAAATGTTGTAATAGAAATCCCAGTCCAGCACCAGCTTATTATTGAAAAAAGTAGACTTGTACCCTACTTCAAACGAATTGATCTTTTCCGGTTGTAATTTTTGCAGATTGGCTACCGTTAAAAGCTGTTTGTTATCCTGAGCTGCCTGAGCCTGGGTTTTTCCTCCATCAACGTCTGCATTCACTGCTGAGGTAAATTTATCAATGGAAGTCAAAGTGTAAGAATTTTCCAGATAACCCAATCCGTCATTCACTTTTGAGAGACCTCCCACTCTTCTTACATTTCCGTTGTTCACGAAAGAAAGGGCTTCAAATAACGATGGAAAACGATATCCGTTCTGAAACGAAGCTCTGAAATTATGTTCTTTAACCGGAGAATAGACAATACTGATCCTTGGATTCAATTTAGCTTCAAATTCCGGGTTTCTGTCGATCCGTAAGGCTGCATTGATTTTTAATTTATCATCAAAGAAAAGCTTGGTAATCTGTGCAAAAGCCCCGTATTTCTGATAAATAACATCTTTCCCAAAGGTACCATTGGCCAAAGGAATATTTCTTTCATTCACAGGGCGATCAAAATCAACGAAGTTATTTCCATCCGGAGTAATACTGTACAAACGGTAATCTATACCCGCAAGAAGGTTGAATATCTTCACAAACCTGCTAAAATCGTAGGTAAGTTCACCCTGATAAAAGCGTGATTTCTGTTCAAGTTTTGCCCCTCCCGTTGCCGGAGCCCCGGTAATACCTGCATTCGCAGAATCCCAGTTATTGATACCGATAATGGTGTTTTTTAACTGCTCAAAAGCTGCGGTTCCGGGCACTGCCCTGTTTTTATCGGCTTCCTGACGGGCGAGAATAAAAGCATCATTAAGATTGGCTCCAGCATTTAAGTTGTTCTGAAGAGAAGTCTGAAATATATTTTTCCAGTTGGTATTGGAGAGATTGGTAAGATCCAGATTGTCTGCCAAAGGCTTCAGGTTATAAGAATCTCCTGTATTTTCTATAGATACATAAGCTCTGAAGGTCAGTTCTTTTCCTGTGAGTTCTATTTTATGGTTCTGAACGGTTGCATTCTGCAAACGGATTTTATTTCCTCTTTGGAAAGTTCCGTCCAGTAAGCCATAACGATATACATAAGACGTTCTCCACTGATCTCCGAAACGATAATACAATCCTGCATCGAACTTGATGTTTTTCACATCAGGGCTCACCAGATCTTTCTCCAGATATCCTGTTCTGGAAACATTGAATGTAGTAGGTTTTCCATTGTAATCTACTTTTACAGCTACACGGTTATTTCTTTCGTCACCGTATTTATTCCAAAGGTCTTCAGCCGGATTATTTGCCAAAGCAAAATTAGGATTGGCTGTAACCAAAGATCCTGGATTCTGATCTGTCAGATTATTGGAAATCCAGTCGGTTCCGCTGAAATAAGAAGCATTCACCTTCACGGCAAAGTTTTTATTGAATACTTTTGCAAAGCGGATGGCACTCTCTCCAAGTGAGCTTATTTTGTGATTTACATTGTCTACATGATTAACTCCGCCACGGAAGTAAAGACTTATTCCTTCAGAAGTAAATGGATCTTTAGTCTGTAAACTAGCCAGTCCGTTGATTGCATTCATTCCGTACAGGGCTGAAGCCGCTCCGGGAGTAACTTCCATAGATTGAATATCCAGTTCTGTAGGTCCTATGGCATTTCCCAATGGTACTCCCAATGTTGCTGACTGTACGTCTACTCCGTCTACCAGCTGCATGAATCGGAAATTATTAGGTGAATTGAATCCTCTCGAATTAGGAATTTTCAACGTAAGACTTGAGGTTAAAAGCTGTAACCCTTTTACATTTTCCAATGTTTCATAGAATGAAGCTGCTGGACTTTCCCTGATGGTTTTGATATCAATTTTCTCAATAGCTATCGGTGATCTTAATATTTTTTCCGGAACTCTGGAGGCTGAAATGACGACATCATCAATAATCGTATTTTGTGGATTAAGTCCTATCGTTATTTTGTTGGAGGGGGAAAGTATTTCAACGGTTTGACCTGTGAAACCATCTTTCTGAATCACCACCCGGAATGGAATAGTAACCCTTGTTCTGATTTTAAAGTTACCCAGTTGGTCCGTTAATGCGGTATCCTGTGTATTTTCGATCTGTAGTTTTACAGAATCCAACGCTTTGCGTGTACCTGTATTTCTGATGCTTCCACTAAGCTCTATAAGCTGCTGTTGTGCTTCTGCCAGGTTAAAAAATAGAAATGTAAATGCAATAATGCCTGCTTTAGGTAAAAAGTTTCCCTGCTTTTTGTTTTTCATTTTTTCTTCATTTTTTAGGTTGAGAATGAAGCTGTCTGAACTTTTTTACTTTTAATGATGAAAAGCTTCAATATTGTTTTGTATTACAATTGAAGGACTTAGAATTCCCCTCTTTTGGAGGGGTGGCAAAAATTCAAAGAATTTTTTGACGGGGTGGTAAGCCGTTAATATAACGCTGAGATTGCTTCATCTTTGGTTCGCAATGACAGGATGTAGTATTAACTTTCCATAGTGGTTCAAAAAAGTTGAAACAGCTTTGATTGTATTGTTATTTGAGAATCAACAACACGTACACATTCGTCTCCCTAAATGAAGAGGTTGAGTTTTTTTATTTTTTTTCAGATCATAATGAAAACTAGTCATATAATTAATTTAAGGTATGTAAGTAACGGTATGAAAAATCACCAAATGTTTCTTCTGCAAGTCTTTTCTGTACATAAATCCCGAAAAGTTCATCCAGGGTGGTAAGAATCTCTTCTTCACCAATATTTTCTTTAAATTTTGTATTCAGTCGCATTCCTAAACGGTCTCCTCCGATGTGAAGGTTATATTTTCCATAGGCTGTACCCACAAATCCGATTTCAGCATTAGGAGATCTTCCACAGCCGTTAGGACAGCCAGTCATACGGATCGTGATATCTTCTTCCAAAAGACCATATTTTTCTAGAATAGGTTCTATTTTAGTGACCAAGGATGGCAGATAACGCTGCGCTTCAGCCAAAGCCAATGAACAGGTATTCAAAGCAACACATGCAACAGAGTTTTTACGCAGAGCACTTGCTCCATTCGTATACTCTGAAATTCCGTGTTCTTTTAAAATATTTTCAATTTCAGGTTTATCTTTTTCATCAATATCAGCCAGAATAAGGTTTTGGTTACAGGTAAAACGGAAATTGGCTTTTCCTGTCTGTGCGATTTTTAATAATCCTGATTTTAAAGGATATTCCGCCGTATTAAGAATTCTTCCATGCTCTACAAATACGGTATAAAACCATTTTCCTTCATGATTCTGAATCCAGCCATAGCGGTCTTTTCTTTGTTCAAACTTAAATTCTCTGGCAGGTTCAAAACTGAATCCTGTTCTTTTTTCCACTTCAGTTCTGTACTGATCAATACCCAGTTTATCAATTGTATATTTTAATCTTGATAATTTTCGGTCGCTTCTGTTTCCGAAATCTCTTTGAACCGTGATGATTTCGTAGACAGCTTTTAATATTTTTTCTTCCGTATCCACAAATCCAAGGATGGATGCAAGACGTGCATAAGTCGCTTCATTTCCGTGAGTGGCTCCCAATCCTCCTCCGGCAGCAATATTATAGCCAACAATTTTATTATTTTCAATAATAGCGATCAAGGCAATATCATTGATGAATACATCCACATCATTATTGGGGGGAACGGCAATTCCTATTTTCAGTTTTCTTGGAAGATATCTGTCCTGATATAATGGATCTTCTTCAGCTTTTCGGTCTACCAGAAGTTCATCATCAATCCAGATATCGTAATAAGATTTGGTCTTCGGAAGACACATTTCGCTTATTTTACCAGCCAGTTCGTAAGCTTCCTGCTGTAAGGGTGATTCTGAAGGGTTGGCTGTACAGGTGACATTTCTGTTGACATCTCCACAGGCTGCAATAGAATCCAGATGCTGCAGATTGAAGCTCTGAATAGTAGGTCTTAAATGAGATTTTAAAATCCCATGCAGCTGAATCGTTTGTCTTGTGGTTACTTTAATGGTTCCCGTAGAATGATCTTCAGCCGTTTCATTCAGTCCTACCCATTGTTCCGGAGTTAAAAAGCCACCGGGAAGTCTTAATCTGATCATATAAGAATACAGCCATTCCAGTTTTTTAGAGACACGCTCTTCCCTTCGGTCTCTGTCGTCCTGCTGGTACATTCCATGAAATTTGATCAGAGTCTGGTCATCTTCCCTGATGGCTCCGGTAAAATTATCAGTAAGGCTCTCTTTTAAAGATCCTCTGAGCCCGTTACTGCCGGTTTTAATCCTTTCTACCGGTGAAAGATTTTCTTTATCGTTATTCATTATTATTTCCTTTAATTTTTTACGAGTATCGCTTAATTACATTTAATAAACATCTTTGGCATATCTGCCGCCAAGTTCCATTTCTTCCAGATAGATTACAGCATCTTCTTTGCTTCGTTTTCCTTCCTTCTGAATAATGTTCAGGAGTGTTTGTTCTACATCTCTTCCCATCGGCTCTTTAGCTCCGCATACATATACAGAAGCTCCACCTTCCAGCCAGTAGAATACTTCCTGAGCTTTTTGCTCCAACCTGTGCTGAACATATACTTTCTCAGCTGTATCTCTGGAAAAAGCCAAATCTAAATGGGTCAGACTGCCTGTTTTAAGGAAATCCTGAAGCTCAGCCTGATAAAGGAAATCTGACACGAAATTCCTGTCCCCAAAAAACAGCCAGTTTCTTCCTTCTGCACCAGTTGCATCACGTTCCCAAAGGAAAGATCTGAAAGGAGCAATACCAGTTCCCGGACCAATCATGATGATGTCTTTATCGGCTTCCGGAAGTTTAAAATGTCCTGCTTCCTGGATATAAAACTCAATATCTTCTTCTTCTTTGAATTCACTCAGAAAACCACTGCATAATCCGTTATGTTTCTGATGGTCAATAAAGAATTCTGATCTGGCAACGGTAATGTGAATTTCCGTATCACCATGAGCTTCCAGAGAAGACGAAATAGAATACAGGCGGGGTGCCTGAGCGGTTAATATCTGTATGATTTCTTCAAATTCATCCGCATTTTTTACCGGATAAATTCTAAGGAGATCAAGAAGACTTAATCTGACTTCCGGGATCGAATGCCCTGTTATTTTCGCATACTGAGCCACTACAGATTTAAGTAAATAACTGATGTTTAGACGTTTGTGAAGTAGTTCTTCAACAGCAGCTGTAACTTTCGACGTTTCTACCTGTTTTTGAGGATCTATTCCTGTGAGAGTAATGATTTCGTGTACTACTTCTTTTGAATTGAACGGGATCACTCCCAATGCGGCACCGGGCTGATAAGCAAGAGCTTCATCTGTTTCAATTTCAATATGATAGGTTTCTTTTTCAGACGTAATATCATTCAGATTGATGATGGCTGAAACTTTCCCCCGGTATTTCTTTCTGCCTGCAGAAACTTTTGGAGCTGATATATTTTTAACACTTTGATCAGTATTTTTATTGACTGTTTCAAATACATGCTCTATCCAATGAGAGGCTTCCTGTTCGTAATCAATATCACATTTCTTTAATGGAATAATACGCTGTGCCCCTAATATTTCAAAACGTGAATCTACATCTTCTCCGGTTTGGCAGAACAGAGGATAACTGCTGTCTCCCAAAGCCAGTACTCCGAATTTAAGTCCACTGAGATTAATTTCATTTTCATAAATATAATCGTAGAATTTTTTGGCGAGAGCGGGCGGCTCACCTTCTCCCTGAGTGCTGATGATTACAAAAAAGAATTCTTCTTTCGCAAGATCTTTAGGTTTGTATTGGGAAAGGTCAGCCAGTTTTACCTGAAGTCCTTTTTTCTTGACTATACCTGCCAGAGCTGTAGCCAGTTTTTTGCTGTTTCCGGTTTCTGTACCGTAAGCCAGAGTTATTTTCTTTACAGCATTTTGAGTGTTATTATTGATTTGCTGTGGTGGCAGTACAGCGGCCAATGAAGATCCTCCGGCAATACCTGCAAGATATCCGCTTGCCCAGATGGCTTCATCCCTGGAGAGGTCTCCGGAGATTTGTTTTAATACATTTAATTTAGTTTCAGACAGCATATTCAAAGAAATTTTGAGTTGTAGGGATTAGACTTCCGTTTTCCACTGATTTAAAATAAAGACCTTCCTGCTCAGCATTTTCAAGCCATGAAAACTCTTCATGAAGATTGACAATCTTACCCACCACCACCAATGAAGGGGATGCAAAGGTTTTGTCTCCGAATTTTTCATTAAAATCATCAAACGATGAAGTGTACACCTTTTGATATGGAGTTGTAGCCTGCTCAATGACTGCAATTTTTTTATCACTTGAAATCCCCAGCTGTTTCAATTTTTCCACAAGAGAGGTAAGGTTTCCTTTTGACATGTAGAAAACAAGAGTATCATTAGTCAAAGCAAGCTCTTTCCAGTAGTCTTCACTCACGATCTCTGATTTATAATAGGTCAGAAAACGTACTGATGTGGAGTATCCTCTTGCTGTTAAAGGCATCCCTGCAAACGCTGCCGCTCCCAATGCCGCCGTAATTCCGGGAATGATTTCGTAAGGAATATGATTCTGTTTTAAAGCCTGCAATTCATCCAGGATATTGGAGAATATAGAAACATCCCCTCCTTTCAGTCTTACAATGGTCTTATTCTGAAGAGCATATTCTACCATCAAGGTATTGATATGTGACTGAGGAGTGGAAGCATTTTTACTGCATTCTTTCCCTACATAGATGATTTCTGTGTTTTTACTGACGTAGGTTTCCAGGATCTCGGGGCTTACAAGGCGGTCACATAAAATGACGTCAGCTTCTGAGATAGCTTTTACTGCTTTTACAGTGATCAGTTCAGGGTTGCCGGGCCCTGCACCGATAAGGAAGACCTTTGGTGATTTTATATTTGTTTTCATTGAAGTAGTTGTTAATTAAGGATTTAGAAAAGTCCTTCTACGGATAGATATCTCTCTCCAGTATCGTAATTGATGGTAAGGATTTTAGCGTTAGGTTGTATTTCCGGTAAATGTTTTGCGATGGCTGCTAAAGCGGCTCCTGTGGAAACTCCTACAAAAAGACCTTCTTTTTTAGCGGCATTGAGAGTATACTCATAGGCTTCTTCCTTTCCTACTGTGATCACTCCGTCTAAAAGGGTAATATCCAGGATAGAAGGAACAAAACCGGCTCCAAGTCCCTGTAATGGGTGTGGGGCAGGACTTCCTCCGCTCAATACGGGAGATAATTCCGGTTCTACGGCAATCACTTTTACGTCAGGATATTTTTCCTTTACTGTTTTTGCAATTCCGGTGATGTGTCCTCCCGTTCCTACTCCTGTAATGATATAATCAAGCCCGTCCGGGAAGTCTTTTAAAATTTCCTGAGCAGTGGTTTCTACGTGTACTTTTACATTGGCAGGATTATCAAACTGTCTTGGAATCCAAGAATTTGGAGTTTCTTCAGCAAGTTCATTAGCCTTTTCAATGGCACCTTTCATTCCTTTTTCTCTTGGGGTAAGTACGAATTCAGCTCCGTAAGCTTCCATGATTTTACGGCGCTCTATACTCATACTTTCAGGCATAACAAGGATCAGTTTGTATCCTTTTACGGCAGCGACCAAAGCGAGCCCTATTCCTGTATTTCCGCTGGTAGGCTCTATAATGGTGCTGTCTTTATTTAATAATCCTTTTGCTTCTGCATCTTCAATCATTGCCAGTGCAATTCTGTCTTTAATGCTTCCGCCAGGGTTGCTTTTTTCAAGTTTGATCCAGATTTCATGATCTGAACTGAAGAGTTTATTAATTTTTACGACCGGTGTATTTCCAATCGTTTCTAATGCATTCTGAAACTTCATATCAATGTAATTTTTATTTTTGTTTTTTTAGATCACAAAGGTTAATGATTCCGGTAATGAAGTATTATCCTTTATTTTTATTTCACTTTTGTGATAGACCAGAGAATTGGCAGGAACATCCTGTGTAATCCAGACATTTCCTCCTATAATACTCTCTCTTCCTATCGTAGTTTCACCGCCCAGAATAGTTGCTCCCGAATAGATAATCACATCATCTTCAATATTGGGATGTCTTTTCTGATGGGCTTTTTCTTTGGAGACATTTAAGGCTCCGAGGGTGACTCCCTGATAGATTTTAACGTTGTTCCCGATAACGGTTGTTTCTCCGATCACAATTCCTGTCCCATGATCAATAAAAAAGGACTTTCCAATGGCTGCTCCCGGGTGAATATCAATTCCTGTTTTGCTGTGAGCATACTCTGAAATGACACGTGGTAAAATTTTCACTTCCTGAGTCCAAAGCTGGTGGGAAATACGATAGACATACGTGGCGAAAAAGCCGGGATATGCCAGATATACTTCTTCAAGAGAATCGGCTGCAGGATCAAATTCCACGATAGATTTTGCATCCAAAACCAACTGATCATAAAGGCCAGGCAGAGATTCAAAAAACTGATTAACCTGTTTTTCAGTACTGTCCTGATCTCCTGTTACGGTATTGATCTGTTCAGAAAGAGTTTCCCTCAGTGTTTCAAAATTTCTTTTAAGCTGGTCTTCACTATTGTCATTCTGAGGAAGGAAAAGTGTTTCATACAAATCCTTCACCCATCTTTTTGTCTTTATCTTATCAAAGAATCCATGAATACTATTTTGTTTAGTTTGATGAATTCGTTGTGTTAAATGATCGGAAATTGCCATTTTTCTATTGAATTATACAGGCTGCTACCGTTGCGTTGGATGTTTCATCCACCAAAATGGCAGAGCCCGTAGTTTTATTATGGGTAAAGCTGTCGTAAACCAGAGGCTGTGCTGTTCGCAACGTAACTTTTACAATTTCATTCAGTTTAATTTCGCTGTCTACCTGTTCTTGAATCAGGGTATTGACATTGATCTTGTAATCTACCTCTTTTACAACTGCTTTTATAAGTCTGCTGTTTTGTTGCAGAAGGTATTTATTTCCTGGCTGCAACGGTTTCTGATCAAGCCAGCATAACAGAACTTCAAGATCTTTTTCAACTGCAGGAATATGTTCTTCTGTCACAAAAATATCTCCTCTGCTGACATCCACATCATGAGCAAGATGAATAACGGCTGGCTGACCTTCAAAGGCTTCTTCTTTTTCAATACCATTGATCTCAATCTTAGTGATTTCAGTGATCAGATCTGCCGGAAGAATATGAATTTTGTCTCCTTTTGTGAATTTTCCACTTAATATTTGTCCGGCATACCCTCTGTAGTCATGCAGTTCCTCAGTCTGAGGGCGAATCACATACTGAACCTGAAAACGGTTTCCATTATTCTTTTCTTCATTTAAAGTTACTTCTTCAAGATATTCCAGAAGGGAATTTCCTTCATACCATTCTGTTCTGGTGGATGTTGAAACAATATTATCTCCTTTCAGTGCAGAAATAGGAAAATAACTGACATCGTTTAATCCAAGATTTTCTGCAATTTTTGAATATTCAGATTTTATAGATTCAAAAACTTCTTCAGAATAATCCACCATATCCATTTTATTAATGGCTACCGCAACTTTCTTTAATTGTAGTAAAGAAGCGATGATAGAATGTCTTCTGGTCTGCTCAATTACACCTTTTCGTGCATCGATTAGAATAACCATCAGGTCAGAGTTAGATGCTCCCGTAATCATATTACGGGTATATTGCACGTGTCCCGGAGCATCAGCAATGATAAATTTCCTTTTTGCGGTCGAAAAATAGCGGTAGGCAACATCAATGGTGATTCCCTGTTCTCTTTCTGCACGCAAACCATCTGTTAAAAGAGCAAGGTCTACCCCATCTTCATTTTTGTTTTTAGAATGTTTTTCAAGGACTTCCAACTGATCCTGTAAAATACTTTTGCTATCGTAAAGCAGTCTGCCGATAAGGGTACTTTTTCCGTCATCTACGCTTCCTGCTGTTATAAATCTTAATATATCCATCCGATTTTTGTTATAAATGATAAGTGATAAATAATAATTGATAAAAATATTCTGTGTGATTGTTGATCAATTATCTTTTATCATTGATTAAAAATAGCCTCCTTTTTTTCTATCTTCCATAGCGGCTTCTGTCACTCTGTCATCAATTCTGGTTTCTCCGCGTTCTGAAATTCTGGTTGCTACAATTTCTTCGATTACGGCATCTATTGTAACAGCATTAGATTCCACAGCCGCAGTACAGGTCATATCTCCTACAGTACGGTAGCGTATTTTTTTTGTGGTGATAATATCTTCAGGTTCTAAGAAAACGTGGGATGAATTGGCAAGCCACTGGCCGTTAAAATCTACCACTTCCCTTTCATGCGAGAAATAAATGGAAGGAAGGGCAATTTTCTCTTTACGGATATAGTTCCAGATGTCAAGTTCAGTCCAGTTGCTGATGGGAAAAATTCTTACATTTTCTCCTTTGTGGATTTTTCCGTTAAAAATATTCCACAGCTCCGGGCGCTGAAGTTTGGGGTCCCACTGCCCGAATTCATCACGTACAGAAAATATTCTTTCTTTGGCGCGGGCTTTTTCCTCATCTCTGCGGGCTCCTCCGATGCAGGCATCAAATTCAAATTCTTCAATCGTATCAAGAAGAGTGTAGGTCTGAAGCCAGTTTCTGCTTGGGAATTTACCTTTAGCCTCAGTTAATTTTTTACTTTTTATGGTGTCTTCAACTTTTCGGACTACAAGGTTAACATCTAACTGCTTTACCAGGTGATCACGAAAATCCAAAACTTCCGGAAAGTTGTGTCCCGTATCTACATGCACAAATGTAAACGGGATTTTCCCGTGAAAGAATGCTTTTCTTGCCAGATGAGCCAGTACAATACTGTCTTTTCCTCCACTGAATAATAAGGCCGGGCGTTCAAACTGGCCCGCTACTTCTCTTAATATATAAATAGATTCGGCCTCTAACTGATCTAAATAATTTAACTGATGTATTGACATTTTTTTCTTTTTTTATTGATGAATATGCAGACCACACTCTTTTTTGTTGGCATCTTCCCACCACCATCGGCCGGCTCTGAAATCTTCCCCTTCCTTGATCGCTCTGGTACAGGGTTCACATCCTATGCTTACAAATCCCTTTTTATGAAGATGATTATAGGGTAAATGATGGTCTTTTACATAGTCTGTCACTTGTTCTGAAGTCCAGTGAAGAATAGGATGATATTTAATGATCTTATTATCCGGATCCCATTCCAGCTGCGGCATATTCTGTCTGTTGGCAGAATGTTCAGATCTAAGTCCTGTGATCCATACTTTATATCCTTCCAGTGCTTTTTTTAAAGGGTGTACCTTACGGATCGTACAGCATGCTTTCCTCTTCTCTACAGATTGGTAAAATGAGTCCGGACCGTTTTCTGTGACAAATTCTCTGAGCTCTTCCGTATCCGGATAATATGCTTTGATGTTTTTTTTAAAGAAAGCCTTGGTAGATGTCCAGGTTTCGTAAGTCTGTTCAAAAAGTCTTCCCGTGTCTAACGTGAATATTTCAATATTTAAATCTTTTATCAGATGAGTGATAACCTGATCTTCATAGCTGAAACTGGTTGAAAAGATCACTTTACCAGGGAATCTTTCAGTCAGTAATTGCAGCCCATTAGTTTGAAAAGAAGCTTCAGAAGCCTCTTTTACAATATTTTCGAATTCATTTTTCAGACTGTATTCCATTTTGAATTGAGATTTAATTCTTGCAAATATATATAAAATTCTATAACTCCCATCAAAATAGTAGGATTTAAGTAAAAAAAATTTTAATCCTTGTTGATAAACTTAGTCAGAGTGGCCTCCATCATACTTGTTCTGGTCTTTTCACGAACGATGATGAGTTCTTTTCTCAGATAGCAGACTGCTTCATCTACACAATCGTCACATGCTTCATAAAAGTTTAAAGAGACACAAGGTGTAAGGGCAATAGGGCCATCGAAAATCCGGTAAATATCTGCTAATGAGACGTCATCAGGTGATTTTAACAAATAATACCCTCCTACTTTGCCTTGCTTACTATTGACAAGTTTGGCTCTTTTGAGTTCGAGGAGAATTTGTTCCAGAAACTTTTTGGGGATGTTCTCATCTTGTGCAATAATGGAGGTTGACAGAAAGCCCTGGTTATAATTCCTTGCTAATCTGACCATTGCTTTAAGCGCATATTTGCAACGTTTTGACATCATAATTTCTGCAAGTTATGATAAATATCTGATAAATGAAATGTTTTCTGTGTAAGGCTTTGATTATATCTTAACCACAAAAGTCATAAAAGATAAAAAAAACACTTAAGTTGATTTTAAGTGACAGGGTAAGCTGTTGAGAAGTTCACTTAAGCTTAAAAATCTTTGATTTAGTCTTAGGAAAAAGAATATGTGTAAACATCTGTGTAATCTGTGGTGGAAAAATACACAATTTAACCACAAAAGTCATAAAAGATTAAAAAAACACTTAAGTTGATTTTAAGTGACAGGTAAGCTGTTGAGAAGTCCACTTAAGCTTAAAAATCTTTGATTTAGTCTTAGGAAAAAGAATACGTGTAAACATCTGTGTAAATCTGTGGTGGAAAAATACACAATTTAACCACAAAAGTCACAAAAGATTAAAAAACACTTAAGTTGATTTTAAGTGACAGGTAAGCTGTTGAGAGTCCAGTAAAGGTTAAAAATATTTGATTTCATTATTTGCTTAATCTTCGGAAAATAAATGCGTGCAAACATCTGTGTAAATCTGTGTAATCTGTGGTGGAAAAATACACAATTTAACCACAAAAGTCACAAAAGATTAAAAAACACTTAAGTTGATTTTAAGTGACAGGGTAAGCTGTTGAGAAGTTCACTTAAGCTTAAAAATCTTTGATTTAGTCTTAGGAAAAAGAATACGTGTAAACATCTGTGTAAATTCGTGAAATCTGTGGGTGGAAAAAATGATGAAGTCGTTGGAACTGAATGGGGAAACCACCCCGTCAAAAATTCTTTGAATTTTCGCCACCCCTCCAGCAGAGGGGAATTCGCAGATCTCCGGTTCTAAGTATCAGGACTTGTTTACTCTTTCTGTAATATAAAGTAAGCCAATTCACTATCCTCCCGTTTCAGATTTTCAATTCTCTTAAAGTTGTTGTTCAGAAGGACTTTCTGAGATCCGATATTATCAAGATCAGTTACAGCAACAATATCTTTCTTAAGATTTAATGAGAAACAATAATCAATAAGGGTTTTACAAACTTCAGTTCCGAGTCCCTTTCCCCAGTAATTTTCGCCTAAAGTATACCCTATTTCCAGCTGATCTGGATTATCAAGGAAGATTCTGGCCAGGCACATTCCCACAAAATCGTTATTCTGAGTGCTGAATATTCCCCATCTGCTGAATGGCCCTGCTTCATAATCTGCCAGTGCTTTATCAAACATTTCCTTATATTCTTCAGGAGTTTTGTAAGGCAGATAGCGGGTAACATTCTCATTTTCAAAAAGAGTGGAAAACAATAAAAACTCTTTGGGTGTAAATTCACGGATGATAATCCTTTCGTTTTTATAATGCATTGGAATTGTAATTACAGAATAAAAGTACATAAATAAATTATGAACTGAACCTATATAATAAAAAATTGGGCTTAACTTTTAAGCCCAATCAACTGCATATGAATACTAAACTATTATTCATATTTCTGAGAAAAGTGTTTTGTTATTTAAAAAGTTTTAAACCAGTCTGTAACTGCTTTGAGTTTGATTCTATTTTTTAATGAATTTTTGGGAAGATTTCCCTAAAGAAGTTTCAATATCAATTAAATAAGTTCCGCTTAGGAAGTGTTTAACATCAACCTTATCACCAATAACTTTAGCATTCATTTTTCTTCCAAACATGTCGTAAACAGAAATTGATTTAATTTTCCCTTTTGTTTTAATATTCAATACATCAGAAACTGGATTTGGATAGATGGATGTTTCTGAGTTTGTTGTATCAACGCCTGCAGTGGATAATGATAATGCACAAGGGGTTGTAATGCTGCCATATGGTTGTGTATTATATCCAAACTCTGTTACAGAATAATTTGAACCATTTGCCCCCACAATCAGTTTGAAATAGCCGTTAATGTTGTAGCCTTCGAATTGGTTTCTAAAACCAACATAAGCGGTTTGGCCAGACCAGTTAGTATATGTAGGAGTGTATACGTCAAGTTGTCCGGGAGTACCAGTTGGATAACCTATATTATTTGCATTAGTTATAGTGGTGCAAGCCGGAATTAAGCTAATATTTCGTGTTCCTGTTTCACATACTAATCCTTTCCAATAGGTTTCAAATTTTAATTGATTTGCTCCATAGTACCAAGCGCCATACCCTGCATCATCACTAAGCTCCGGATTAATGATAAAATATTTCCAAGTTGCCCCGGAATTGGTTGTTACTGTTGTTGCTGTTGGGTTGGCATAACTTTCCAGAGGAGTTCCTGTAACTATTTTATAAGGATCTTTGTAAGAAAAAGTTAATGCCAAAGCTGTAGTTGATCCTAATGAAGTTACGCCTCCTGTTATAGCCCCATTTAGGAACGTAATTGATGAATTCAGGACCTGACTTTTAGGATGACTGGTTGCCGCACCATTTATGGTAAGTGTAGCAGTAGTAGGGCTTGTAACTGCTATAGTTGCTGTTAGTCCTGCTGGTAATGAAGAAGTGAAATGTGTTCCTGCAGTAAGAGTTGATCCATTGGGTACGGCAAATGTTGCTCCGTTTAGCGTAATCGTTGATGTAGGGGCAGATGCTACTGTTCCATCTAATGACACGGCTCCATTATTGTTTAAGTTCTCTGTAAATGTACTGTTGCTAAGGGTTAATTTAGGTGGAGTATTAGCAACTCCGGTTGCGGCTAAGTTGGCAGGCTGCCATAAATTTATTCGCGAAGGATGATTTAATGCGGCTAGCATTCTGTTGACTTGTCCATTGGTAAACATTTTATAACAACCGGAAGAACCATTGTATCCCATATAGTTTTCAACGTTCACTTTTTGTCCAAGACAATTGTTGCCAGCTGCACATCCTAATCCATTAGAATTATTTTCTACAGGGGTGTCAGCAACTCCATCACCATCATTACCAGGGTTCGCAGTTGAACAAAGAACATTAAACGTATGTTGAAGATTTAACCAATGCCCAAATTCGTGAGTGAATGTATCAGAAAACTCGTTTGAAGCTACTGTTCCTGCGGCATTGAATATATAACGCCCATTATAAACAACTCTGGATGTATTTACTGAAGTCATGTATGAATCCGGATACCAGGCAACTCCTGATTGATATAAATCTTTATTAGCATATAGGTCATTTTGTATATACACATTCATATACTTTGTATTATCCCATGCATCTGCGCCAATTTGTGCATCATATCCACCTCCGTTGCCATATCCACCTTTGAAAGGGTGAAATACCACTCCGCTTGTTGCTTTTCCGGCTGGATCAATTTTAGCTAATCGAAATTCAATACTTAATGCTCTTTTAATAGATTGGAAATCAGGATCTACGGTATTTGAATCAGTGTTGATTCCATTGAAGTTTAAGTTGATTTGTTGCAGTAAGTCAACTACTTTTTGGTAATTTACTTTTACATTACTCTGAGATTCTCCATACACATGAAAAACCACAGGGATAATGTAGGTTGGATTGTTGATCGTATTATTCAATGGAGTTTTGTTTGATTCCATTTTTTTTACAAAATCTTTGGTGAATTTCTCAAAATTTTCATATTCAGCCTTAGATTCAGGGTGCAGTTCAAAATGTTTTTTCATCATTTCATCTGCTTTACACTCATGAGGTCTATTTTCCTGAGCAAAACCTATTATTGGAAATAGGGAAACAAGTAGTAGTAATTTAAATTTTTTCATAAATTTTGGATTTGTTTGTTAATAAATTATTTGAATAATCAAATTGTTTTGGGCTTAATTTTGTGTGTTATGTGATGTTTTTTTAACTAAATCTTTCAGGGTTGAATATATTGATGTCAACAGTTGGCTTTTGGCCATTGGCAAGTTCTGAAACTGTTTTTCCAAAAATGGGTCCTAAACTTAATCCCATCATACCGCCGCCGCCTGCAATAATCAGGTTTTTCAACTGGGAAGACTGTCCCAGATAAGGCAGCCCATCCGGTGCACAGGGTCTGTAGCCAAACCATATTTCAGATTCCTTTTTATAATGCATTTGAAAGTCAGGCAAATATTGAGGAATAGACCGGACGATACCTTCTACTCTTTTCATATTAATTTTATCATGATGGGAAGCCAGCTCCATCGTTCCTCCGAAACGGATCTGCCCATTCATAGGAGTGACAGCCACTCTTGCTTCCAGTAGTAAGGCAGCATGGTTCAGGGTGTTGACCGGATTTTCAGGGGTATGCATGAATGAATATCCTTTGCCGGGCATTAATTGAATTTTGATTCCTGCCTTCTGAGCCAGTTCAGGGAGAAATGAACCTCCTGTCATGACGAAACAATCTGCTGTAAACTTTTTATCATTGGCAATTACGGCTTTAATCCTACTTTCTGAAGTTTCAATTCCGGTTACTTTGTGATGGGTATAAAAAACGACACCATTATTTTTAAGATAAGAGATCATTTGTTTCATCAGTTTCATCGGATTCATATGACCATCACATTTGTAATTAATCCCTCCTATAACGTCCATCCGGATATTAGGCTCAAGTTCCTGAATTCCTTTTTGATCCAGAATGTCAACAGTTAATCCCAGATTGATTGCTTTATGGGCAAGTTCTGTTTCTTCTTCTCTTACTTTTTCGGTTTTGTAGAGCATCAGAATCCCATTCTGATTAAGTTCAAAATCAAATTCATTCTTTGCTGCAATCTCGTTATAGAGAGTGCTGCTCGCCAGATTAAGGTCTCTGATCGCTGATGCCGAACGGTCTACATGCTTCTGATTGGAGTGTTTTAAGAACTTTATCCCCCAGGAAAACAGATCAGCATTGAATGAAGGCTTTACATAAAACGGGCTTTTGCTATCAAACATCCATCGGATTCCTTGGGCAACAACACCCGGTGCTGCTAACGGAGTAAAGTGGCTGGGTACGATCATTCCTGCATTGCCATAAGAACAATTGTTGGAAAGATCATTCTGCTCCAGGATTTCTACACTCCAGCCTTTCTGTAAAAGATAATAGGCGGAGCTTAAACCTGCTATTCCTGCACCAATAATGAGTGCTTTTCCTTTATTTTGTGTCATATGTTTGTTTACATAACCTGAAATCCCTGCCAATAAGGATCTTCATCATCAATAATAATATGGTTATAGCCGGTAATTCTTGCCCAGCCTTCTACTGACGGAATAATTGCTGATTTTCCATCAACAGTATCCGTTCCTTCAATTCTGCCGATGAATTGGGATCCGATATAGCTTTCATGGATAAACTCTTCCCCCTCTTTTAATTTACCTTTAGCATACCATTGAGCCATTCTTGCAGAAGTACCTGTTCCGCATGGTGAACGGTCTAGGGCATTCTCTCCCACTAAAACAGCATTTCGTCCACTTGCTTCAGGATCTTTGGGATTGCCTGTCCATTGAATATGGCTTAATCCTGTAATATGTTCATTTTCAGGATGAATAAATGAGTATTTTTCATTGAGTAATTTTCTGATGATCTTTCCATAATGAATAAGCTGGCTAGCTGTAAAATCAGAAATATCTCTGAAATTTTCCTGTGGATCTATAATCGCATAGAAGTTTCCGCCATAAGCTACATCTGCTTTTATTACTCCAAGATCCGGACATTCAACTTCCAGATTTTCAGCATAAAGAAAGGATTTTACATTGGTCAGTTTTACAGACGTTACTTTTTTGCCTTCCTGTACATAATCAATGAGAATAAGTCCTGCAGGTGTTTCAAGGCGCAGTTTTCCGGGAATTTTAGGAAAAATCAGACCTTCTTCTATGGCAATTGTTACTGTTCCTATCGTTCCGTGCCCACACATGGGAAGACATCCGCTGGTTTCAATATATAAAACTCCGATATCATTTTCTTCGTCAATAGGCGGATACAAAATACTCCCACTCATCATATCATGACCTCGAGGTTCAAACATGAGCCCTTTCCGGATCCAGTCGTACTCTTTCATAAAGTGAAGCCTGCGCTCCATCATGGAATTTCCTTTTAAAATGGGGCCACCTCCTGCAATAAGACGTACAGGGCAGCCGCAGGTGTGTGAATCTATACAAAAAAATGTTCTGTTCATGTTGTCTGTAATTTTAATGATCCTGAATTGACTTCTCCGTTTACTATTCTGTTGATCTGCAATGGATTTTCATTCTTCAGCTCTTCCGGCAAAAATTCATCCGGCCAGTTTTGGAAAGAAATAGGACGGATAAACCTCTTGACAGCATCCGGGCCTACAGAGGTAAAACGGGAATCAGTAGTGGAAGGAAAAGGACCTCCATGCTGCATGGCATAAACAACTTCTACTCCTGTAGGCATTCCGTTGAATAGCAACCTTCCGCATTTATCCTTCAGAAGATTGATCAGCGTAAGGTTATTCCGGGCATCTTCATCGGTAGCTGCTAAGGTAATTGTTAACTGTCCTTTCAGTTGTTGAGCAATTTCCATCATTTCTTCCCGGGTTTCACAAGTTACAATGATCCCAAAGGGTCCGAAAACCTCTTCACCCAGCACAGGATTTTTTATAAAGTTTTGGGCACTGGTTTCTATCATCATAGCACGTCCCTGCCATTCATCAATTTCTGTATTTGCTGTTGCAATAATATGTACTTCCGGCTGTTCTGCTGCAATGGTTTTATGTTTTTCAAAACTTTCATAGATCCCTTTGTGAAGCATATTTGCGGGAATCGTTTCCTGAATTCCGTTTTTCAGGGTATTGATAAAACGGTCCAGGGCTTCTCCTTTAAGAGCAATACATACTCCCGGGTTGGTGCAGAATTGTCCTGCTCCTAATGTTAAGGAGGAAAGATATTCTTTAGCGAAAGCTTCTGCTCTGTTTTCAAGCAAATCCGGCAGGGCAAATACAGGATTAATGCTTCCCATTTCTGCAAAAACCGGAATGGGATCTTTACGGTGGTTAGCTATGTCAAACAAAGCTTTTCCTCCGGTAAATGAGCCGGTAAACGCAACGGCTCTGATCTCCTGATGCTGGACCAAATAAGCCCCAATATCATAGGATGTTCCGGTAATATGGCTGAAGATTCCCTCAGGCCATCCAAATTCTTTTACAGCAGCTGTTATGGCATCAGCCATTAGTTGAGAGGTATTAGGGTGTGCGGGATGCGCTTTTACAATAACAGGACAGCCTGCTCCAATGGCACTCGCCGTATCACCGCCCGCTGTAGAAAAAGCAAACGGAAAATTACTTGCCCCGAAAACAACCACAGGTCCTATGCCTACATTGTATTTTCTGAGGTCTCCTTTTTGCTTGTCTGGCTGGGCAAGATCAATCCGCGGTTCTGTATATATTCCTGTGGCTACAGCTTTTGCATAGCTTCTCCATTGTCCTGCGGTTCTTGCCTTTTCTCCGGTAAGTCTTGCCAAAGGAAGTGAGGTTTCAGAATGGGCCATTGTCAAAAGTTCTTCTCCCAATGTTTCAATCTTATCGGCAACTGTGTTCATGAAGGCCGCCCGTTCTTTTACAGTGGTATTCTTCAGAAACTGATAGGCATCGGCAGCCATCTGAATTCTCCTATCAATATTCTCTTTTGATGCTTCTTCAATCATAGCTTTATTTCTGAAGTTAATCTAATACCGGGCGGTTGGCTATGCCCTCTTCAATGATCTTTTTTACTTTTTCAGCTTCTTCGCCATGAAGTTCCAGGCGTGGTGCTCTTACATAAGGACTGCTGATCCCTTCCGCTGTAGCAGCCAGTTTGATGTACTGAATAAGTTTAGGATGAATATCCAGCTCCAATAATGGCATAAACCATCTGTAGATTGCTACAGCTTTGTCATATTTACCCGCTTTAACGGAGTTGTACATTGCCATAGTTTCATTAGGGAAAGCATCTACAAGACCGGCTACAAGGCCATCTGCGCCAAGCATCAGGGTTTCCAGACAAATGGTATCTACCCCACCAAGAATTTTTATTCTTTTTCCAAAACGGTTAATCATTCTGGTTACATTGGCAAGATCTCTTGTAGATTCTTTAACAGCTTGAATAGTTGGGTACTCAATAAGTTCCTCAAACATTTCAAGAGTAACATAAATTCCGTAATCTACAGGATTGTTATAAATGAGGATAGGAAGATCTGTAGCAGTAGCTACTGCTTTAAAATATTCTACCACCTCACGGCTGTCTGCTTTATAGCGCATAGGAGGAAGCAGCATAAGTCCGTCAGCACCTGATTCTTTAGCTTTTTGAGCGAAGTGTACTGCATTTTTGGTCGTATTTTCAGAAAGATTAAGAATAACGGGGATTCTTCCCTGAGTGATCTTTTTTGCGTATTTCAGCAGTTCAAATTTTTCTTCGGTTTCTAAAGCACTGGCTTCACCTAATGTTCCTGCAAGGATAATTCCATGAACGCCTGCTTTAATCTGGGCTTCTGTATTGAGAGCAAACATTTCAAAGTCGATCTCACCTTCTTTGGTAAAAGGAGTTAATACAGCAGGATAAATACCTTCCCAGTTTAGTTTTGTACTCATATCAAATAATATTTATCCAAAACTAGCAGAATTTCAAAACGGTAAATGTTAATATTTTAATAGATACTCACCGTATTTTAACAGGTTGTTTTTATTGCTCTATGGTAGCCTCTTTGTAATGCTTTAGGTATTCTTTAGGTGAATATTTCATAATGGACTTAAAAACGCGGTTAAAATTGGTAAGACTGTTGAATCCGCTATTAAAAGCAACCGAAGAAATACTGTACATATTGCTGGATGTCAATAGTCTGCATGCTCGCTGTACACGGAGCTCATTAAGGTATTCAATATAAGTGATTCGGGTTCGTTTTTTAAAGGATCTGCAGAATGCCTGCGGGGTCATACAGGCTTCCCGGGCAATACTGTCAAGGGTAAGTTTCGTTTGGGCAAAGTTCTTCTTAATAAAGGTCTGGGCATCTATAATTCTTTGATCATAGTCTGAAATGTGATTAGGAAGATTTTTTTCCGAAGATAAAGGAATATGCAGATGTCTGTTTTGCATAAGATGGTTCAAAATGCGGATGAAATCTATGATCTGTTCTACTCCTTCTGTTTTTTGTAATGCTGCAATGTTTTCCCCAATATTTATTTTTAGTTTAGGAGCAACCTGAAAACCTACTTCTGAATGGGCAATAAAATTTTTAAGTTCCCCAAATTCCGGCAGGTCGAAAAATGCGGCGATCTTTTTATAAGGATCAAAAAAGATAGAGATAGAATGAACTTTTTGCTTTTCATCTTTATCAAAATTACCCCTGAAGACATGCGACTGATTGGCTCCCAGATAGAAAATGTCACCAGCCTCAAAATTGAAGAGGTTCTGTTCTATGGCCAATGTTCCGTGTCCTTTAAGAATCCACATGATCTGGGTTTCCGTATGGCGATGGAAATAAGGATAAAAATTGGGCATTATATCTTCCTGAATGCGGATACTTTTGTTGGTGTCGGCAGGGACTGAAAACTGAAGACTCTTCATAGAATCAATATTTTATGGGCTATCGGTTAAAATATGACCGAATTTAAGCAAAATATGAACACTGAATGTCAAATTAAAATCCAAACTTTACATTATTCTTTATTTTCATGAATAAAGAGCGGTCAATAGTACAAAATCGTAACTTTAAAACTTTAAATTAAAAAGTATTCATAATATGTTTTCAACACAAACCTATCAAGATAGAAGAAAAGTATTACAAAGTAATGTAGCCAACGGAATTTTATTGTTTTTGGGAAATATAGAGAACCCTGTGAATTTTGAACACAATCCTTATTATTTCCGCCAGGACAGTACCTATTTATATTATTTCGGAATCCAGGAACCCCGTATTGCGGCCATTATTGATATTGATGAGAATAAGACCATTATTTTCGGAGATGAATTAAGTATAGATGACATCGTATGGATGGGCAGACAGGAAACACTGAAAGAGAAAAGTCTGAAATCCGGAGTACAGGAAACCATGCCATATACAGAACTTGCTCAATATATTCTGAAAGCACAGACTTCCGGCAGAAAGGTACATTATCTTCCTCCATATCAGTCTTCCAATAAAATTTTGCTTGGCGATCTGCTTGGAATTAAAATAGCAGCATTACAGCCTTCTGCAGAGATGATTAAAGCCATTGTGAAGCAGCGTTCTATAAAAGAGCCTCAGGAAATAGTGCAGATAGAACAGGCAGTGAATGTATCCAATGAAATGCATTTGCTGGCAATGCAGATTGCAAAACCGGGCATTAAAGAATATGAAATTGCGAATGCCATTCAATATCTTGCTGCCAATAAAGAATGTCAGATGTCTTATCCTCCGATCGTAACCATCAACGGAGGAATTCTGCATAACCACTACCGTCTCAATACCTTGAAAGAGGGAGATCTTTTCCTTAATGATTCCGGAGCGGAAACTGCAATGGGATATGCGGGAGACCTTACCAGAACATTTCCTGCGGGCAAAACCTTTACCACTAAGCAAAAGGAAATGTATGAAGTGGTTCTGAATGCTTTTAACAATGCCCAACAGCTTCTTAAACCGGGAGTAAGATTCAAAGATATTCATCTGAAAGCCTCACAATACCTGGTAGAAGGTCTTATAGATCTCGGACTGATGAAAGGAAACCCTGAAGAAGCGGTAAAAAACCATGCCCATACTCTGTTTTTCCAATGTGGATTGGGGCATATGATGGGACTCGATGTGCATGATATGGAAGATCTTGGAGAGCAGTACATTGGTTATACTGAAGAAGAACCCAAAGATACCAAAACATTCGGTCTTAAATCTTTACGCTTAGGAAAAGCCCTTGAATCCGGATTTGTAGTAACAGTTGAACCCGGTATTTATATGATCCCGGAACTGATTGATATCTGGCAGTCTGAAAATAAAAATGCAGATTTTATTAATTATGATACAGTGAATGAATACCGAAACTTCGGAGGAATCCGTGTGGAAGATGATTTCCTGATCACGGATGACGGATACAGACTTCTTGGGAACGGGCTGATCAAAACCGTTGAAGAAATTGAAAATTATAGAGCTGAACATTGAGCTTAATCAAATACTATCTATGAAGAACATAAAAAAACTAACGGCTATCGCATTGTACTTCCTGTGTCTGTCACCATTGGCTGCACAAAAGACACAGTGGACTCCGGATGGCAATGCTTACTATTCATTTACTAAAAAAGGGGTTGAAATTGTTGATGTACTGCATCCCGGAAAAGACCAGACTCTTTTAGACAGCAATGAACTGATTCCTGCGGGAAGTTCTGAAGCGTTGCAGGTACAAAGTTTTCAGGTATCTCCGGACGACAAAAGTTTATTACTCTTTGCCAATACCCGGAAAGTATGGAGAGACAATACCCGTGGAGATTACTGGATTTTCGATAAAAATACTAAAAAACTTACCCAGCTTGGGAAAGGCCTGCCATCTTCATCACTGATGTTTGCAAAATATTCTCCGGATGGAAAAAAAGTAGCGTATGTGTCTAAGCATAATATTTATGTTGAAGATCTTTCAAACAATCAGATGACCAAGATCACTACCGATGGAACAGACGGAATGATCAACGGGACTTTCGACTGGGTCTATGAAGAGGAGTTTGGAACTCAGGATGGTTTCCGATGGTCACCGGACGGTAACAAAATTGCCTACTGGAAACTGGATGCAAGAGGTACAAAAAACTTCCTGATGATCAACAATACAGACAGTCTGTATTCATTTACAGTTCCTGTAGAGTATCCGAAAGTGGGCGAAAATCCTTCAGGATGCAGCATCTGGTTCTATGATCTTGCTTCTAAATCTTCAAAGAAAGCAGATGTTGCAGGAGATGAAATACAAAACTATATTCCGAGAATGGAATGGGTACTGGATTCTAAATCCGTTATTCTCCAGCAATTGAACAGAAAGCAGAATCAAAGTAAAATTATTGTAGCAGATGCCAGTTCCGGCAGCAGTAAGGCTATTTATACGGAAACAGATGCTGCATGGATTGATATCAAATCCCGCTGGAATGATAATGACCCAAGTGGCTGGGACTGGATTGAGAATGGAAAAGAATTCCTTTGGCTTTCTGAAAAAGACGGATGGAGACATATTTATAAAATAGATATGAGCGGTAAGGAAACATTGATTACAAAAGATGCTTTCGATGTGATAAAACCTGAGTTTTTCGATGTTCAGAACAAACAAATCTACTTTTCAGCTTCACCCAATAATGCGACGCAGAAATACCTGTATAAAGTAAGTATGAAAGGAGGAAAAGCACAAAAAGTAACTCCTGAAGCTTATAAAGGTTCTAATAAATATACAATATCACCCAATGGGAAGATTGCTCTCTTTACGAATAACAGTGTCAATGCAATTTCAATGGGTTCAGTAATTTCGCTTCCGGAACATAAAGAACTGGTTGCTGCCAAAAGAACAGCAAAAGCAGATCCTGCAAGGTCTAAAGCAGAATTTTTCCAGATTGCAACACAGGATGGAGTTACATTGGACGGATGGGTAGTAAAACCTAAAAATTTTGATCCTAATAAAAAATATCCGATTGTTTTTATGGTTTATGGAGAACCGGCAACACAAACGGTAACAGACAGTTTCTATACAGGATGGAATGATTTATATGTTGGTGATATGGCTGAAGATGGTTATCTGTATGTTTCTCTTGAAAACCGCGGAACACCTGCTCCAAGAGGCCGTGAATGGAGAAAATCGGTGTACCGTAAAATAGGACAGCTTAATATCCGTGATCAGGCAATGGGAGCCAAAGCTTTATTTGCAAAATGGCCTTATGCAGATACCTCAAGGGTTGCCGTATGGGGATGGAGCGGCGGAGGTTCTTCTACCCTGAACCTTTTGGGACAATATCCTGATATTTACCAGACAGGGATTGCTATTGCTCCGGTGGCTAATCAGCTGTTCTATGATAATATCTACCAGGAAAGGTATATGGGGCTTCCACAGGAGAACAGAGAAGATTTTGTCAATGGATCTCCACTGGCTTATGCTAAAAATCTAAAAGGAAATCTTTTACTGGTTCACGGAACAGGTGATGATAATGTACACTATCAGAATACAGAAGTATACATCAACGAACTGGTAAAATACAACAAACAGTTTCAGCTGATGTCTTACCCTAACCGAACACACTCTATTGATGAAGGAGAAGGGACATCACTGCACCTTGCTACAATGTTTACTAAATTTTTAAAAGAACATTGTCCTCCGGGAGGAAAATAGAAAAAGAAAAAACCAGATATCAGATTATCTGGTTTTTCTTTTAAATAGGGGTAATGAATATTGATCCTGCTTATTATAAACTGTAAGCCAGCCCTACATTTCCTATTCCTTTATATCCAAAACCTACTTCGGCATTTACTCCCAGTCTGCCTCCTAATCTGATTCCGAGTCCTGTAAGTTGGTAATTAAAATGTGAGACATTTTGTAAAGGATTCCTACTCTTTTCCAATGTTAATCCTAATCCTATTCCTGAATACATGCGAAACTTTGGCTTGGATATATAGTTGTAGTTACTTTTTACGGCAAAAGTATAATTGTGTGATTTTTCTGATGATTTATCGGAATATTCTCTCGTTACCTGTTGATATGCGAGGTCTGTCCCAATAATCCATTTATCCTTTATTGCATAGTTATATTCAACAACAAAAGCTCCGGAATTTCCTGTCTCATAGGGGCCATAACCAAATGTAAACACACTGCTGAAAGCATTAATAAAATCTGTGGTCGTTCCAAGTCCATAGGCAATTTTTATCTCTGAGCTTCCCTTACTTTGGGCTTTAATCACGTTACTGCCAACAATTAATAATAACAAGCAAGTAGTTTTACATAAAGCTGCAGATAATTTTTTCTTTTCCATTTTGCAAAATTAAAGCTAATAATGCAGCAGTAAAGCTTTAATGCATTAGAATACAATTAGAACTCACTTAAAATATGGTTAAAGATAATGTTGGATTTCCATTTTTATATAAGTTTTATTTTCTTTTAAATACAATGGTCCAGGTTATATAAAAGGGCTCTCCTTTGTACTTGTCTGTCTCTTTCATTACAATTTTCATGGTGGTTTTGTCTAATTGAATGATTTCAAATTTTCTTTCAGAGTTGCTTCCATCAAATAAAGATAACGTCTTATAATCAGGACCGAATGAATATGAAAAGTAAAGCTGTCCACTATCCATAATAGAACCGTCAGCATTAAACTGCATGATATCTTTGCTGCTAAATTTAGAATTATTTATTACAGTACGTTTTCCGTTAGTTTCAATCCCTTCAGCATAGGAAAGTACAGGATGCCATTTTCCGACAATCATTTTTTGATACGATTGCTGATAAGGAATATTGAATGCCAATGCTGTCAGACAAAAAGTAATCATAAACAGCGTCAAATTAAAAGATTTCATTATAATTTTGCTTTTGGATTGAATGAATATCAATAACTCATATTCAAATGTAGTGACAATCTGTTTATCTCTATGAAAATTGTTTTTATATCCTTACTTTTAACCTGTTAAATTCATTAAAACCATTCATTTGAAACTGCCACTCTCCTATTATTCCAACCAGGATGTCCTTTTTCTCGCTCAGGATCTTCTGGGAAAAGTTCTTTTTACAGATATAAATGGTGAAGTAACAGCCGGAATTATTGTAGAAACAGAAGCCTATTTCGGAGTACTGGATAAAGCTTCCCATGCTTATGGAGGCCGACGGACAGACCGCACTGAAACGTTGTACAGTCACGGTGGTGTTTCCTATGTTTATTTATGCTATGGAATTCATCATCTGTTCAATATTGTGACCTCTGTAAAAGATGAGCCTCATGCTGTATTAATAAGAGCTGTTGAGCCACTGGTAGGAAAAGATATCATGGAACTCAGACGGAATATGCCTGCCGATAAAGCGGCTATTTCTTCCGGCCCCGGATCTGCAGCCAAAGCTTTAGGTATTGATAAATCTTTTAATAAAAAAGACCTGGATGGAAATGAAATATGGATTGAAGATCACGGAATTCAATATTCCTCTGATAATATTATAAAAGCTCCCCGTATAGGTGTTGCATATGCACAGGAAGATGCATTTTTACCCTGGCGGTTTTTTATAAAAGGCAATAAATATGTAAGCAGACCGAATAAAGCATAAGAGTTGATCTATTAAAACTTTAGTTATACCAGCAAAAGAAATCCCGACAAAAAAAATGTCGGGATTTTTTATAAAATTGAATCTGAAAATCAAATTACTGTATAAAAGTTACATCACCTTTAAAGTTTTCGCTGCCGGAACAATTGGTCAGCTTAAGGCTCCATGAGTATACTCCCGGAATATTAACATAGGGTCCCGGATTACCATTCGCATCAGGAGTGTATCTTCCATCCCATCTGATCTGGCCGTTATAAAAACCGAGACAGGTTGTTTCATATTTGTAGTAAACACGGGTTCCCCAGCGGTCATACACACTAAGTTCATATGAATAGGCATTGTATGCAGGTATGGCATATTGGTTCATCATCGTGTTATAAATAACAAACGGATTGGTTACAGACATGCCGGTAGGTTTAAATAAGCCTGGAAAAGCACCTGTAAAAACCGGAGGAGTGATTGTTGCCGTATTTGTTCCGCAAGCACTTGTGACAGTTACCGTTGAAGCTGTGTTTCCTGTTACAGCAGAGGTATCACTGGTACTGCCTGTGTTCCAGGAATACTTAATGCTGTTTGTAGCCTGCTGCATATGAAAACCGTAATCCGGACCTACTTCAGCTTCATTACCGCAGAGTTTGATCCATGGGTCAAATTTCACAGTGCCTGTTCCTGTACAGTTATTATAGCTTACACATCCGAAAGCACCCCGCACATTCTGAATAAGAGTAACATATACCCATTGTGAATTTTTACAGCCGTTATATTCAAATACAACCCTGTACTTGGTACACTTGGTAGGTGTTACAGTGATATCGTTAGCCGGAGTAAAGGGTCCGCCAATAGGTCCGCTATAGGATACGCTGCCGTTACCTATAAAATTACCCGCTTCATCATACCATTTGTAGCTTGTGGCTGAACCATTACCCGGAGCATTCACACTGGCTCTTAATTTAACGCTTGAGCCACAGCAGATCACTTTATTGCTTGTCTGAATGATAGGGAATTCTATTTTAACAATTTTTGAAATCACTACCCAGCCACTGGTACAGTTCCGGACCTGAAGAGTAACTTTATAATAATGCCCGCTTTGTAAATTAATCCCACTGGACCGCAAGCTGTACGTTCCTACAGGCCCATTACGGGTGACAGCAAAAGGCGGGCTTCCGATGAGGTTCCCCAAAGCATCACATTCCTGGGCAAACCATACATATTGAGACTCATTAGTTGTGCGGCTTCCGCTAAAAAGAATGGGATCATCAATATTACATACTGTAGAAGGTCCTACAAGTACAGGTTCAGGAGGTACCGGCTTGCAAAGGGCATCTATGTAAGCATAGCCAAAATGTCCGCTATCTCTGCAGTCTGCAGTTGCAAAATAAATGGTCAGCTGCTGGCCGACATCCTGAGAAGGAATAGGAAGGCATAACGTCTGCCACTCCTTCCATGAGAGAGGTTCACCATTATAGCTTGTGGTCTGGAGGAATGGATCAGCCACGTTGCTGCCGTTAATTTTAACAGGGGAAATGACCAGATTACCAGGTGCGGTACTGTTGGCAAGGTCATTGGTTCTGCTGACCCAGTAACTGAAAAATCCATTGATCATAGAATCGCTGTGGGCTCCCTGTAAAACCAAAGCATACATAAATGATATTGAGCTTCCTGCTGTGAAGGTATAAGACATGATTTCCGCACCGTTCATAGCAGTAGAATTTCCTAACCTGAAAGCACTGTTGCCTTCTCCCACCATCGGTAAAGAAGCGCCTAGTATCGGGTCATTACCTATTCCCGTCACGGTATGCTGGGTTGGTGATAGACTTGGAGTAAAGGTTGATAAATTCAGGGTTCCTGTTGTGTTGCTTCCCACATAAGTCTGCCAGTTGCTGAAATTACCCATTTCCGCATCACCGTTTGGACATTGGGCATTAATGCATGTCATACTCCATAACATGCAGGTTAAAAGGATAATTAGTTTTTTCATAATTGACTGCATTTTATTGAACAATGATTTTTTGAGTAACTGGCGCCTGCCCCTGAGCATTAAACTGTACCAGATAGTTGCCGGCTGGAAGATTGATGTTGTGCTGTATGGTATGTCTTCCGCTCCTGATCTGCTTATCACTGAATACAGTATCTGCAGTACGGCCATTCATATCAATGATCTGAAGGCTGGCCTGGCTCTCTTTTTCCACCTGATAAGTAATATTGATCACATTTTTGGCAGGATTGGGAGCAACAAGCAGAGGAAATGTAACAAGAGATTTTCCTTTGCTTACAACTTTATACTCGGACTTTAAGAATCCTACAGTGCGGTCAATATAATATATGGCAGCAATTGTGTTTCCTGAAGCATCACGGAAGAGATAGTAGGCATTGTCATAATAGTAATCAATATCTGCATTCTTTAAGGTGTATTGATCAATGATTTCATCAACCCGGATATTCTCATGCTTTTGACCGTCAAAAGTAACATTCTGATTGTCATAATGGCGAACCTGGGGATTGTGGCCGGAAGGAACTTTTGCACCCTCATTTAAAAAGAGATCTGCAGGGAAATAGTCCTGCCCTGCCAATACTTCTTTGATTTCTTTTGACCGGAGTTCAATCGGAACAGTGTTTGAAGATCTTCGCTGGATGTCACTGGAAAAGCTGTTCCTTTCTTTACCATACAAAGAAATGACCTGATCGGCCGGATAAGGCTTTTCATTCACAGGCTCACTGACTCTGGACTGTGCTCTGAGTTGAGATGAAAATGCGGTAATAAGGACCGAACAGAGTAAAAGCCGGTTCATTTTTTTGAAACATAGCTGTGGTATGCCTGAGCATACATTCCCTTTTGTTGAACCCAATAAGACAAAATGCCTTTTGATGAATTCGTACTCTTTTGTTTTCATAGTGCTATTTAATGGTTTGAGTTTTAAATGTATCAAACAATCAAATATCAGGGGAGAATGAATAATTAACTGGGAGAATTAGATTAGCAAATGTGTTGTTTTTTCCCTTAAGTGTGATTTTGAAAAAGGGAGACGGAAAATAATCGGGTACAAAAATTGAGGAGCAATTTTGCCACTCCTTTTATACTGCTGATATTGTGTACGACTAGTTCTGGCTATTTTTTACAGCCTGATAAAAACTGCTGTAATAGTAAATAAGATCCGCAAGAGAAAATCCCCGGTTCAGACCGCTGGTATTAGGTAAAACACAAACTTTGGCTCCACAGAAATCTTCTGGCTGCAGTCCCCATAGAATTTCTTTCTTTTTAGAGAAAGCCTTATAAGCTGCTTTGCCGAGAAAAGCCACATATTGAGGTTGGTATTCTGTTATTTTTGCTTTAAAAGTATCCAGGGCATCGTCAAACTCTTCTTTTGAAAGTTCATCAGCACGGGAAGTTGCTCTTGCAACGGCAGTGGTGAGTCCCAGTCCGAAATCCAGAATAGAAGTATCATTCACTGCTTCCACTTCATAAGGAGTAAAACCTGATTGATGAAGAACCTTCCAAAAACGATTACTCTTTCCTGAAAAATGATGTCCGTCATCTGATGATTTTAAACCGGGATTGATTCCGCAAAAAATAACGTTTAGATGAGCTGTAATGATGTCTGTTAACATAATTGATATGAATGGTCTATAGAAAATAAGCGACTTCTGCCTTCTCTGTTTTCATAATATAAAGATATCAATATTAGAGAGATTTCCAAACTTACATCCTATTCCGGAATATTAAACGGTTCACGGTGTGTATCATACGTTCCATCGCTGTTTTTTGCGGTGTCACACAGTTTATTTTATTGAATATGAATGGATAATGATAATTTTGTAGTCGTAATTGAGATGGAGTATTTTATGGTAAAGAACTCATTTTTAATAACATTTTTTTCAATAACAGCACCATCATTAAAAATAAGAAGTATGAACTGGATTGCATTAATTATCGCAGGAATTTTTGAAATTGGATGGCCTTTGGGACTTAAATTATCTCAACAGCCGGAAAATAATAAATGGAGCTGGATCATATTTTCGATCGTATGTATGGCTGTTAGCGGAGGCTTTCTTTGGTACGCTCAGAAAAGCATCCCTATTGGAACTGCCTATGCCGTATGGACCGGAATTGGGGCTGTAGGAACTTTATTGGTGGGAATTCTGTTTTTTCAGGATTCAGCTAGTATTTTACGATTGCTTTCTGCATTACTGATTGTTGTAGGAATAGTTGGACTCAAAATATTTTAAAATAAATATAGCCGCAAAAAGAAATTGGCTTAAGATTATTACTAATCATTAAGCCAAATCATTATTCAACATTCGAATAATAAACTAATCCAACTCATTTTCCAGACTTAATATTTTTTATGCATTCTGTTTTTCATAAAGTAAATTTGAATAAACAAACAGAATTTCGGAAAAAATATCTATCAACAGAGATGCAGAATCTACAAAACTTTTAATTTCGCAGTTTTTTTAATGAAAAGGCTGAAAATCTGGTGGGTTTAAACAATTTTATTCTCAATATTAAAGCTCCAACAACGGCTTATACGTTCTTCCCACAGGAAGCTTTTTTCCATTAATCTGGATAATATTGGCAGATTTGACTTCAATTTTTGATTTGGATATAATGTACGATTTATGAATACGGGTAAACATTTTGGGATTTAAAGCCTCTTCTATTTTGCTGATGGGCATTTTAAAAGTGAAGCTTTCTGTTTTGGTGTGAATATTAATATACTCTCTCAAACTCTCAATGTAGAAAATATCATGTAAAATAATTTTAACCTGTTTTTTCCCGCTATTGATAAAGATAAAATCACGTTCCGACACTTCCAGTAAAGCGTCCTCCGCCTCCATTAAATGTTTGAACTTTCCAATCGCTGTCAGAAAACGTTCATATGGAATAGGTTTCATCAGATAATCCGCAATATCAAGTTCATAGCCTTCAACAGCATATTGATGATAAGCAGTGGTAACAATAACGAATGGAGGATTATTTATTTTCCTCAGAAAGTCAAAGCCTTTTACTACGGGAAGATGGAGGTCCAAAAACATCAGATCCACCTCATGAATGCTTAAAAGACTGCTGGCATATACGGCATCAGCACATTTTCCTACAAGATTCAGTTCCTGATCCCTGGAGATAAAACTTTCCAGAATTTCTGCAGCAATGGGCTCGTCTTCTACGATAATGCAGTTGTATTTTTTAGAGGCTGTGTGTTGTGTCATGGAAATTTATGGTTAATGTTACAATATAGCGGCTACTTTGATCTTCCACAGAAAGTGTATGTTGAGGATAAAGCAGTTCAAGCTGTCTCCGGATATTTTTCTGACCTATTTTTGTGGAATGTGTATGAAGTATTTCTTCTTTGGAATTCTCTATGAAATAAGTAAGAATTCCGTTTTTCAACCGGATATCGATGGTAATAAATGCCTCTCCTAAACTTTCAGAAACCCCATGTTTGAAGGCATTTTCAACAAATTGTATCAAGATCAGCGGTGAGATTTCCTGAGAAGGATGATCAATATCTTCCGTAAAGTTGATGATGAGATGCCGATGCCGGATTTTCTGAATCTGTATGAAATCTTTAATGTTTTCAATATCCTTGGCTATAGAAATGCTTTTTTCTGCTGCTTCATAGATATTATACCGCATTATCTTGGAAAGCTGAAGAATAACATCCGGAGTTTCATCAGCTTTTTTCAGGGCCATTCCGTAAATATTATTGAGGGTGTTGAACAGAAAATGCGGATTGATCTGTGCCTTCAGCATAGTAAGTTCCTGATCCAGTTTTTCAGACTTTAGCTGGGAGATCTGTTCTTTCAGAAGATTTTTCTGACGGGTAATTTCAACCCCGAAAATCAGACCTACCATAAAAATAAGGTCCATAAAAGAATTGAATGCCACATAACCATTGATAAATCCCGACGGATATTTTCCATCCAGAGTTTCTGTAACTCCATAAATATAAGGGTAAATGATATAATGCGTTAAAAAGCGATGCCCAAAAACAGCGGTGATCACGATAAAAATATAGAGAAGATATTTGAAAATTTCCTTAATATGAATCTTTTCAAATACATACAGCAAGGCATAAGCAAGCGGCATTTTGATCAAAAGATATCCCAGTTCCAGGATCAGAGTATTCTGAAGCCTTACTGACCATTGGAAATCCGGAAACTGATACCTGGACCAGTAAAAGTCAAGGTAAACTTCCAGGATATAATACAATATCCAAAAAAGCAAATGAATCTGCCATTTAGATCTTTTGTATGGTTTCAGGTTGATCATGATTTTTAAGAATACAAAGTACGATTTGTTCAATCAAATATAGAAATATAAGTGGACCAAATTGAGGTAATGATCTACAAACTACGATTTTGAATGGTCGTCTTGGAAACTAAAATATAAAACTGCGGATTTTAAGCAAATTTAAATATCCTTTTCATGGGGAAAACGGTTCTGCTTTTTAAAATAAATTTCAGGATACATAAGGTTCAGAAAGCTGAAGATCAGCAAAACATTGAATTCAATTCCATTCGTTCCACCTCCCACTACAAACCAGCCGTTTTGCCAATGAACGAAATAGATTCCAAAAACGAAAATAAGAATATTACCAATAGCCACGGGCTTTATATATCGGTCAAACCAAAGTAATGGCACAGAGAAAAGATGGGTTAGTTTTACAGCCCATGCAATATAAATCCCAATGGGACTGAATCCTATACTATCCAGATAAAAATGCCCGAAATTATTAACATCTCCACTGAAAATAGAAATTACACTATGCATCAGCAATATCACTGACAGCCCCAAGCGAAGGAAGACACTTTTTTTCATACCTCAAAGCTATAAGAAAAAAGAAAGGATTGATGTATGTTGTATATCAATTGCTTTGTAGTGTATATGAAAAAATAAAGAGCAGTAATAGATGTACTGCTCTTTGAATATTTGTAAGATTTTATATTCTTAATTCTGACTTAAAGTTTTCTTTAAAAACTCCTCCAGATCCTTACCGTGAAGATTTTTAGCTAAAATCATTCCCTGTCCGTCGATGATGACATTAAAGGGAAGTTCATCAACTTCGTAAAGTTTGGCTACAGGACTTTTCCAGAATTTTAAATCACTGATCTGTATCCATTTGATCGTAAACCGGTCAATTGCTTTCTGCCAGCTTTCTTTATTTTTATCTAAGGAAACTCCAAGAATTTCAAACTTATTGTTTTTTACCTGTTCAGAATAGGTGTCATACAATGTTTTCAGCTCAGGCTGCTCCTCTACACAGGGTGCGCACCAGGTTGCCCAGAAATCGATCAGAACCACCTTTCCTTTCAATGTTGAAAGAGCGAATGAAGTTCCGTCTGCCTTGGCCATTATAATTTCAGGGGCTTTTTTCCCTACTTCTATTGTACTTTGAGCAGCAATGAACCCTGAGAAAATTATTAAAAATAATAAGGTAAAACCAGTCTTCATATTAATCATTTGTAGGATAATCTTTATCTAGCCAGTCTGTTTTGATGTTTTTCGGAAGATTTAAAAGCTTTGCATTTTTAAAACCCATTTCCATTAGTAATGCAAAAGCAGGACGTATATTAGGACATTTTACAAAAGGACAGCATCCGCAGTAGATTACAATTTCTCTGTTTTTAGGAATATCTTTAAGATAATTTCTCAGTTTTTCCAGGTTTTCAGGCTCATGCGTTGGTCCTATATCTACAGAACCTTTGATGATGGCTTCCGGACCTACTGAAATGATCACCAGATCTTTTGTTGTATGCTTTACAATTCTGGAAGCCAGTAACGCCGGATCCATCAGCTGGCTGTCTTTCCATGGATCCTGTTTTTGCTGTGCCTGACTGAAAATGGAACAGACAAAGCAGGTAATGATAAACAAATACTTCATACTTCTATTTTTCACAAAGATAAGATGAAAAGTTTAGAGTTCGAAGCTGAAAGATAAAAGCAAAATTATTTTAATTTTCAACCCGATTACAAATAATTTTATACATTTATATTAAGTATCATTCAAAAAAAATACCTCATAAAATGGAAGAAACATTCCAGCCTGATGCCATCATCATAGGAAGCGGACTGGCAGGGCTTACTGCTGCGATGGAAATTACCAATGTCGGGAAAAAAGTACTGCTTTTGGATCAGGAAACCGAACAGAATATAGGAGGGCAGGCATTCTGGTCTTTCGGAGGTTTGTTTCTGATTAATTCGCCTCAGCAAAGGAGAATGGGAATTAAAGATTCTTATGAACTGGCCCTTCAGGACTGGAAAGGGACTGCCGGTTTTGACCGTCCGGAAGACTACTGGCCCCGTCAATGGGCAGAAGCTTATCTGAAATTTGCTTCCGGTGAAAAGTATGAATACATCTCGAAATTGGGTATTAAGCTGATGTTTATGGTGGGCTGGGCAGAACGTGGTGATGGTTCAGCAACAGGGCATGGAAATTCAGTACCTCGTTTTCACGTAAGTTGGGGAACCGGGACAGGTGTCGTAAAACCATTTGTAGAAAAAGCTTACAAAGCTCAGGAAAAAGGATTGCTGCAGATGAAATTCAGGCACAGAGTGACAGAATTGCTGGTTGAAAATGGAAAAATAAGAGGTCTTAAAGGAGATATTCTGGAAAATGACACTCAGGAAAGAGGTGCTGAGACTAACAGAACTGTTAGCTCAACCTTTGAATATACTGCTCCAAATATCATTATAGCTTCCGGAGGAATTGGTGCCAATCACGAGCTGGTAAGGAAAAACTGGCCGGAAAGACTAGGTAGAGCCCCGGACAATATGGTCTGTGGTGTTCCTGCTTATGTAGATGGCAAAATGATTGGTATCGCAGAACATACAGGAGCTCATATTATCAATCGTGACAGAATGTGGCACTACACAGAAGGTTTACAAAACTGGAATCCCATCTGGCCCAACCACGGAATCCGGATATTGCCAGGACCATCATCTTTATGGTTTGATGCTGAAGGTAAACGGCTTCCCGCTCCCTTTCTTCCCGGATTTGATACATTGGGAACCTTACAATATATACAGGAAACAGGATATTCTTACTCGTGGTTTATCCTCACTCAGAAAATTATAAAAAAAGAATTTGCTCTTTCAGGTTCGGAACAGAATCCGGATATTACCAATAAGGACTATGTTCTTTTTCTGAAAAGAATTTTTGGTAAAAAAGCTCCCGGGCCGGTAGAAGCTTTTAAAGAACATGGAAAAGACTTTATTGTATCAGATAATCTGGAAGATCTGGTGAAGAGAATGAATGAACTGGCTGGAAATAATCTCTTAAAATATGAGAAAATAAAATCTCAGATCGAAGCGAGGGACAGAGAATTAGATAATAAATTTTCAAAAGATACTCAGGTCAATTATCTCCGGAATACCCGGAATTATTTAGGGGATAAACTTGGGCGTGTAGCGGCTCCCCATAAGATTTTAGCGCCTGAAAACGGACCTTTAATTGCTGTACGGCTCAATATTTTAACCCGCAAAACGTTAGGGGGAATAAAAACCAATCTGAATGGCCAGGTATTAAAAGATGATGACAGTATCATTGAAGGACTGTATGCTGCCGGAGAAGTGGCTGGTTTTGGCGGTGGCGGAATGCATGGTTACAGAGCGCTGGAAGGGACATTTTTGGGAGGCTGCATTTTTTCAGGAATGAAAGCTGGGAAATATATTGCAGGACTTAAAAATTAAATAATAGTACAAGTATGAGCAGTTACTTTGATCATAAGGTTATTTGGATTACCGGAGCATCATCAGGGATTGGGGAAGCTTTAGTAACTAATTTGGCAAAGAACAGCCATGCAAAAATCATCCTGTCCTCCAGAAAAGAAGAACAGCTGCATCTGGTGGCTCAAAAAGCCGGATTGAATACAGATCGGTATGCGGTGATTCCTTTAGACCTGAAAAATTATAAAGAAATGCCTGCCATTGCGGCAAAAGCTTCAGAACAGTTTGGGAAGATTGATATTCTGATCAACAATGCCGGACTGTCTCAACGTTCTTTAGCCATGGAAACGGATATTGAAGTAGATAAACAGCTGATTGATATTGATTATATTGGAACGGTGGCGCTTACTAAAGCAACTGTACCTTATATGATCAGGAATAAAGGTGGGCAGATTGCGGTTGTGTCCAGTCTTATGGGAATATTTGGTGCTCCTATGCGAAGTGGATATGCAGGAGCAAAACATGCTTTACATGGTTTTTTTGATGCTTTACGGGCAGAACTATTCAGCCAGAATATTAGGATTACGATCATTTGTCCGGGTTTTATACAGACAGACATTTCTATTAATGCTGTTACCGGAGATGGCTCATCACAGGGCACAATGGATAATGCCACAAAAAATGGCATGCCTGTAGAAATTTTTGCAAAAAAAATGCTCTATGCTATTGAAAAACAGAAAAAACAAAAAGCTATAGGAGGTAAAGAAGTAATGGCAGTGTATCTGAAGAGATTCTTTCCAGGTTTATTAGCAAAAATAGTCCGTAAGGCGAAAGTGGTATAAAGAAAAGCACAATTCAGTATTGCATTGCGCTTTTATATTAGAAGGTTTTTACCAACCCTATTCCTACAGTTTTATTCTGATCATAAACTATCATTAAATTTCGAATTTAAGCGAATTAACGTAAAAATGCGCTACAACTGTTTATTTTTCTCCCGGAACTTGTGCTTTCTCATAAATCAGCCCTTCATTTTTTAATTCTGTCCAGAATTCAACAGGAATAATGGTATTGAGAGCTTTCATATTATCTTTTACCTGTTTGGGCTGGCTGGCACCCGGAATAATAGAAGCAAATGCATCAGCGGCCAATACAAAATGTAGGGCAGCATCAATAAGGTTTATATTATACTTTTTAGCAATGGTATTCATTCTTTCTCTTTTTTCATGCATTCCTTTTGGAATCACATCTTTATAATTATAACGTTCCCTTCCCGCCAGATAACCTGAATTATACCCTGCTCCCGAAACAAGTTGTACACCTGCTTTTCTAACAACGGGAAGCAGCCGGTCTATCGCATCTTCATGCTCCAGAATAGAATACTGGGTTGCAGAAAGACAGATCTCCGGATCGGCAGAATCAATACAGTCTAAGATAGGTTCTATTTTATTCACCCCCATTCCCCATGCTCTGATAATTCTCTGTTCCCTAAGCTTTGAAAGAATCTTAAAAGCCCCTTCTCTTGCTTGTTTCAGAAAATAAGGATAGCGGTCTCCTACCTGATCTTCAGACAGGTCATGAATATAAACGATATCAATATGGTTCAGTCCGGTTCTATTCAGGCTGTCTTCAATAGATCTTTGTACAGCATCAGCTGTATAGTCATGAAAGAAATCGTAATGAAGAGGATTTTTCCACATGGTAGGTGGAACTTGAGATTCAGGAACCTCATGAAAAAGCCTTCCTACTTTAGTTGAAAAAATAAAGTCATTCCTGTCTTTATCCTTAAGAAAACTTCCAAATCTTTGCTCACTCTTGGTCAGTCCATACCAGGGAGACGTATCATAATATCGGATTCCCGTGTCCCAGGCCGTTTGCAGGATCTCCTGAGCCTGCTCATCCGTAATATTTTCAAAAGCCGTTCCTATGGCTACTCCACCGAGCCCCAGTCGGTGCTTTTCAGTTAAAATGTCTGTTTTCATATTAATATATTTAAGGTGTTGGATTCTTAAACAGGTTGCAAACATCGTGCTGGCATCATTGGAAGCCTTAAAAAGAAAAATTGACTGCAAACCTGAAACTCTGTTTCTCATTTAAATAAAGCATATTTTGTAATTTTAAATATTATGTTAAATATTTGTTTTGAAACTCCTTTGGTCCTGTTATTGAATCACTTTCAGTACACCATTTCAATAACAACTTATTATGAAAAAGCATATTCTAATCGTAGGAGGAGGATTTGCGGGCATCAATCTTATCAAATCTCTCAAGAATGATAAAAGATTCCGGATAACCCTAGTTGATAAAAATAATTATCATTTTTTCCCACCACTCATCTATCAGGTTGCTACTTCCTTTATAGAAGCTTCCAATATCAGCTACCCTTTCCGAAAACTCTTTTCAAACGATAAACATGTGAAATTTCATATGGGAAGCCTTCTGAAAGTAAACCCTGAAAATAGAACAATAGAAACTGATACGGGAAACCTGAGCTATGATTATCTGGTACTGGCATTAGGAACAGAGTCTAATTTCTTTGGAATGGAAAATGTAAAGAAATGCGCTCTACCCATGAAAAATATAGAAGAAGCACTCTATCTGAGGAATCATATCCTACTGACCTTAGAAGAAGCTGCCCGGAATAAAGACATCAAAGAAGCCGAAAAACTTCAGAATATCGTTATTGCCGGAGGTGGTCCCACAGGAGTAGAACTGGCCGGCATGCTGGCTGAAATGGGAAAATATATTGCTCAGAAAGAATATCCTGAAATTAAGCTGGGGCTTTCTAATCTTTATCTAATTGATGCTTTACCTACCTTACTTTCACCCATGAGCCGGCTGGCACAGGAAACAGCGTATGAAAAATTAAAAGAATTAGGTGTAAAAATACTTCTGAATGTTTCTGTAAAAGATTATACTGATCATAAAGTTATTTTAAGCGACGGATCATCTATTGAAACAGAGACACTGATCTGGACTTCCGGAGTGATAGGAAAAGAAGTTCCGGGGTTACCGGAAGAAAGTATTGGAAAAGGAAGAAGAATTTCAGTGGATGCCTATAATAAAGTAGAAGGAACGTCTAATATCTATGCATTAGGAGATCTTTCTTTAATGCTGGCTGAAGAAAAATTCCCGAAAGGTCATCCTCAACTTGCTCAGGTTGCTATTCAGCAGGGTAAAAATCTTGCTGCCAATTTTAAACGGATAGAAGATGGAAAAGTTCTGGAACAATTCCGGTACAATGATAAAGGCAGTATGGCTATTATTTCAAAATACAATGCTGTGGTAGATCTTCCAAAGCATTCCTTTAATGGATTCACAGCGTGGCTCACCTGGCTTTTCATCCATATTATTCCTTTGGTAGGGTTCAAAAATAAAATTCAGATGGCAATGGACTGGTTCCGCCTGTTTATTACCAACAATCCATCTATCAGGCTCATTCTCTTTCCAAAAAGAAACACAGGGAATGGATAATTAAAAAAATACCAACCCTTAAATCTCTATTATTATGAAAAATCAAAGAAGACCTCCTTTTTTTGGAGAAACAGTGGTCATAACCGGTGCTTCAAGTGGTATTGGGAAGGCAACAGCAGAGGCTTTTGCAGAACAGGGAGCAGATCTTGTTCTGGCAGCAAGAGGTGAAGAAGCTTTGAATGAAACGGCAGAACTATGCAGAAAACTGGGAGCTACGGCGATTGCAGTTCCCACAGATACATCCATTGCTGAAGACGTGGAAAATCTCGTTAGAGAAGCCCTTGAATTTAGTGGTAAAATTGATTACTGGGTGAATAATGCCGGAGTGCTTGCATTTGGTAAATTTGAGGAAATTCCGGTTGATGTCAGCGATCAGATCGTGAAAACAAACCTGTTGGGATATATGCATTCCGCCCATGCAGTGCTTCCTGTATTTAAGAAGCAGAAAAAAGGAGTCTTGCTTAATAATATTTCTATTGGCGGATGGATGCCTGCTCCCTACGGAACAGCCTATACAGCTTCAAAATTCGGAGTTCGTGGTATGGTGGAAACGTTACAGGGAGAAGTTTCAGACTTTCCTGATATTCATATCTGTGCCCTTTATCCCGGTTTTCAGAAATCTTCAGGAATAGAACATGCTGCTAATTATTCAGGAATACAATTAAGTACACCGCCTCCTTCATTTGATCCTCGTAAACTGGCTGCTTCTATTGTAAAGACTGCCAAAAACCCAAAAGAAGCCACCTATCCCGATTGGTCTGCGGTCGTATTTAAAAATCTATATGAAATGTTTCCCGAAGCTATTCGTTATGTATCTTCAGCAGGAATGCGTATGATCATGAAAAAAGCTCATCAGGATAAAAATACCGGCGGAAATGTACAGGAACCTTCTAAAGGAAATACGGGAATTGATGGGAAAACATTGTTTCATATTCCTGCAAAACCTTTGATCTTGGCGGGTGCAGGACTCATTGGAGCAGTGGTAGCAGGATTATTATTGACGGGTAGCTCTAAGAAAACAGGATAAATTTTACCGGAAATAAAAACGATAAACAGACTTTAAGAAAAGTGTTTTTTAGTGTTTTTGTGATATATTTCATAAATTTACGGAGCTGTATCAATCTGATGATAGCATAAAATGTTTCTAAGGTGAAAATTCACAACAAAAAAAAGTACCTGAGCTTCCTTAAATTTAAAAGAGATTTCCAAAAATATGGATTAGAAAAAGCGCGCAGTTATGAGCTTATTCTGCATTGGCTGAACAACAGGCTGAGCCGGAATCAGTTTCTGGTTCTTTCCGGAATTCTGGTAGGCTGTACGGCGGGTCTTGCGGGAGTTATTCTGAAAACGCTGGTACACAATATACACAATTTCATTACTACCAAAGTCCACTTTGAATATCAGATACTATTCTATATTGTTTTTCCTTTTTTAGGAATTGTATTGACCACGATGATCGTTCTGACGTTGTTCAAAGGACAGGATCGTAAAGGTATCGGGGCTATACTCTATGAAATTGCACAGAATTCCAGTATCGTAGCTTCCGTTAAAATGTATTCCCAGGTGATACAGAGTGCGGTTACCGTAGGATTGGGAGGTTCGGCAGGATTGGAAAGTCCTATAGCCGTTACCGGAGCTGCTATTGGTTCAAACTATGCGCAGACCTACAGATTAAGTTACAAAGAACGTACTTTATTGCTGGCTGCTGGTGCTACAGCAGGAATTGCATCTGCATTCAATGCTCCGATTGCCGGGATTATGTTTGCCTTTGAAATTCTGTTGACCGGAGTGGTTTTTACAGATTTTATTCCTTTGGTTGTGGCTGCAGTCTGCGGAAGTCTTTTGTCGAGGATTTTGCTTCAGGAAGATGTTCTTTTCAGGTTTTATACAAGAGATCCTTTCAACTATAAAAATGTCCCTTATTACCTTATTTTAGGGCTTGTAACAGGTTTGTATGCCCGCTATTTTGTGATTATTTCCCAAAAAGTAGAACATTTTATAAAAGGACTTCAGCTTTCCAGAATGCGTAAAGCAATGTTTGGTGGCGCTGTACTTTCATTGTTGTGTGTTCTTTTTCCACCATTATTTGGAGAAGGTTATGAAACAGTGAAAGCATTTACCAACGGAAATACCCACTCTATTATTGAAAACAGTTTTTTCAGGTATTTTGAGATCGGAGACTGGACGATTATTGTATTTTTAATTCTGGTATTGCTTTTAAAAGCATTTGCCACTTCTTTTACCATCTTCAGTGGTGGTAATGGAGGTAATTTTGCTCCGTCTCTTTTTGCAGGAGGAACTTTAGGGTACTTATTTGCTTTGGTTTGTCAGCATTTAGGCTTTACAGATGTTCCGGTGACCAACCTTGTTCTGGTAGGAATGGCTGGGGCAATGAGCGGTGTACTGTATGCTCCGCTTACTGCAATATTTCTGATTGCAGAATCCAGTTTCGGATATGATCTGTTTATTCCCTTGATGATCGCTTCTGTGATATCTTACCTTATTGCCAAATGGTTCTCCCCTATCTCTCCGGAACTGAAATCTTTGGCAGATGAAGGAAAGATTTTGACCAATAAACATGATAAAAACCTTCTTTTTGCCTTGAGAACAGAAGATTTTATAGATCAGTATTCTCAGACCATTAATGAAAATGCTTCCGTTACTGAATTATTTGAAATGGTAAAGAGTGGAGATAAAAATATTTTTGCTGTTGTGGATGAAAATAGAAAGCTAAAGGGAATTCTTACCCTGGATGATATAAGACCTTATCTTTTTAACAAAGAAATGGATGCTTCTCAGCTGGTCATTCAGATTATGAAAGCCCCACCAGCTATACTTCACCGTGATAATAAACCTCTGGAGATTCTTCAGACTTTTGATGATACAGGGGTATGGAATCTTCCTGTAGTGAGTGAGAATAATGATTTTATAGGCTTTATTTCAAAATCCTCAATACTGATGAGCTACAGACAGCTTTTGAAGGAATATTCTGATTAATTAATAACTGAATAATCACAATCGAAGAACTAAAATTTCTCTTCATTGGAGAGGTGTCGAAAATTCAAAGAATTTTTGACGGGGTGGTTAGCATTGTCAAAATAAAAAATCCATTCAGCAATGAACGGATTAAATTTTAGTCTATAATGAAAGTCGAAAATTAGTTGCCTGCACTATTCAGCAGATCAATATCTTCCTGATCAAGAATAAGTTTTGGAGCATTGAATACCGTTTCAAGCTGTGATGCACTTGTAGCACTTACAATAGGAGCTGTGATCAAAGGATTGGATAACAGCCATGCCAGAGAAACCGTTCCCTGAGTGGTATTATGTTTTGAACTTACCTGATCCAGAGCTTTTAACACTTCAAGTCCTTTAGGATTTAAATACTTTCTTACCCCTTCACCTCTCGCGCTTTTTGCAAGATCTGCTTCATCACGGTATTTACCCGTTAAGAAACCAGCTGCCAGAGACCAGTAAGGAAATACACTTAAATCGAACTGCTCTGCCAGAGGTGCATAATTTCCCTCAAAACCTTCCCTTTCCATCAGGTTATAATGAGGCTGTAATGCAACATATTTAGGAAGATTATTCTTTTCAGCAGCTTCAAATGAAGCTTTTAAACGTTCCGGTGATAAATTGGAAGCCGCAATATAGCGCACTTTTCCAGCCTTAATGATCTCATCATAAGCCGAAAGCGTTTCTTCTACCGGAGTGATATTATCATCAAAGTGAGTATAATAGAGATCAATATGATCGGTCTGAAGCCTTTTCAGCGACTCATCCACTGATTGTAAGATATGCTTTCTGCTGATATCATAGCCATGTTCTTTGGTTTCAGAACCTACTTTTGTTGCCAAAACGATATCATTACGGTTAGAACGGCTTTTCATCCACTTTCCAATGATCTCTTCAGATTGTCCTCCTTTCCCGTTCACCCACCATGAATAGGTGTCTGCAGTATCTACAAAATTGAATCCTGCTTCTGTAAAGCGATCCAGTATATCAAAAGACTGTTTTTCATCCAGGGTCCATCCAAAAACATTTCCTCCGAAATTGATTGGCGCAATCGTTAAATCGGTGTTTTTGATCTTTCTTTTTTCCATAAAAATAATTTTACTAAGTAGGATCTAAGGTAAGGAATATTATGCCCAAAGGATATTCAAAATAGCCATTCCGTCTATAGTTATTATAAATGAAAACACGGATGTTTCGTCAGTTTTTTTGACTATTATTTTTTACAAAACGCAAAGACGCAAATAATTCTTACCTGCAACATCGTTTTTAAGACGCAAGGATTTTTTCTCCGATAAAATTGTGTATTGTAAAAATAAGATACATCCTTTGTTGGAAATATTTGATTGCCTGCATTTATATTTTATATTTCCCCAACAGAACAACTCAAAAAAACAAAAACAGCCTCCGCGTTGAAAGCTGTTTTTATTATCTATCAATTAAAAAATACGGTTATTTTTCAACCTGCGGAACATCAATAGCAGTAAGCTGAAGTTTATATTCCTGTAATTGCAGATTGATGGTTGATAATCCGTTGCTGAAGAATGATGATCCTATAAAAAGATCATGATAATATTCTATTCCTTCAAGTATATTCTTCTTGAAAGCATTCCATTTTTTTGTTTGGGCATGGGTAATCTGTACTGAAGATTCAGCAATTTCCTTTCTCAGATAGTCAACATACATTTTCAGTTCATTGATAAACATATTTGGACGTTGAGTATGGGAAAGAATATTGGTGTTTCCATAAATATGTTTTACCATTTCCGAAAGTGAAACTTCTTTATCAAAAAAAGCGATATTGGGTCCGGGACATATCACAACCCCCTGTTTTTCTCCTTTGATTTCAAGATTCTGCTCCATATATGCTGCATTCACAAGTCCTACACACAGACAGGCTTTATCGGTAATTTGAGACTTTCTTTTATCAAACTCTTTTTCTGTTAAGGTTTCCCGGTCAGTATACAATTCTTTCAGTTTGATATCCTGATATTTTTTAGAAGCGGTACAGGTTCCTTCCGGTGAGAATTCTTTGCTTAATGCCAGAAGCTTTTTCGGACACGAACTGCCGTATTTACCTTTAGCTTCTTTTTCATACTTCAATAGTTCATTAGAAGTTCCTTTTACTGTATTGAAAGGCACTCCCAGAGGCGAAATATGACTCAGATACAAATCCTGTTCTTTTGATTTTACAAGCAGATTTCGGGTTTCCGTATCTACAGAAGTGGCTTCAGGGACCAGTAAAAACGGAGAGCCCCATCCTACACTGTCTACCTTATAATGCGCCAATAGAAACTCATGTTCTTCGGAAGTTCCTACTCCACCCTGAACGGTAATTTTCATTTCCAAAGGCTCAGAAACCAAAGGCTTTCCTTTTTGCTCCAAAGCAGCTGTCATTAAGGTATGCGCAGACTGTATCAGATCATTTTTTTTCTGCTTAAATTCTTCCATGATAGGCCCGAGAAGCATTCCTTCGGTTGCAAAAGCATGGCCGCCGCAGTTCAGCCCGGATTCTATTCTGTATTCTGAAACCCACAGTCCTTTTTTAGCCAGAAAGTTTCCCTGGATCATTGCAGAACGGAAGTCGCTTACTTTAAGAATGATTTTCTTTTTGATCTTTCCGTTTTCATCCGGGAAAAAGTCTTCAAACTCTTCCATATAACTATACAGACGAGGATTCATTCCTGCAGAAAGAACCATTGATGATGACAATTTGCTTTTGGCAAATCCCCTCAGTGAAGCATGGGCATCGTTATACATTACCGGAAGCTGCTCGTTGTTCTGATAATTGTCCTTATCCACTTTCGTCATGATATTAACGTCAATACTTCCAGGTCTTAAGTTGGATTCTATGAAGTTCTTGATATTGGAGCTCCAGTTACCTTTTTGATTAATGAGATTCTGAAGACTTGTTTTAAGATCCGAAGTATTCGGAAGTATGGCCATGAAGTCCTTTAAAGCCTCTTTGTTTTTGCTGATTTCCTGCTTGAAAGATTCAAATTTTTCATTCACGATATCATCCACCATATCCAGATAGGCAGTAACTCTTCTTGCCCTGTAATCATCTGTTTTTGTTGAGATTCCAAAATAATCAAGATTAAACTTTTTATTATAAAAGTTTTTCATCTTTTCAAGGATTTCATCATCAATAATAGAAATCACAGAAGAAATTCCATATTGTGCAACACGGATCGGGCTGTCTATGGTGTAAGCCAGTCCCATTACCGGAATATGGAAATTGTGCAAAGGTTTTTTTGTCATAAATTTTCGATAAAAGTTCTTTTCTTATTCATCTAAAAAATCCTTTAAAAACTATTCACTTCTTAAATGTATTATTTTAAAATGAATTATGCATTAAATAATATTTTGTAAAATGAAAAACATGTCAAATATCATTTTTTTTAATTGGTTTTATAGCTATGCATATAAAGGATAGTCATTCAAATAAAAAAGATCAGCCGGCTGCCTGATCTTTTCGTTTTGTAGTAGATTTTATTTTAACCACAAAAGGCACAAAAGTTTTTGAACACTTAGGCTTTTTAAGAGCCAGCTTTTATGCATAATAAGTACATTTAAGTTTTTTGAAAATCTCTGATTTTCGTCTTATGTGAACTTATTCGTGTTAGTATTTTAAACTTACTTAGACTAAAGTGTTTTAAAATAAAAACTTTTGTAACTTTTGTGGTTTTAATAAATAAAAATCTTAGTATACTTAATTATTCTGCCTTGTTTTTAAGCATCATCAGAAGGCTGTAAGCACCTTTCTGTACAATTTTTTTATCCATTAAAGCATCTGCTTTTACAATCTCTGTAAACTGGTCATCAGAAATTCCGGTTACAACAGGAATCATTTTATAATTCGATTTTCCGAGATCTTCAAAAACATAATTTTTATTTTCAAAAGATATTACCGCTTCATTAGGAAGTCCCTGTGTGTAGCGGCTGTTGATATTAACTTCAGCATTGACATACATTCCTTTTACAAATTCAGAATTTACCGAAGACAATTTAGCAACGGCAGTTGCAGATCCCCCGTTTTCAATGCTTGGAACTACACTGACAATCCTTGCGTTATATTTCACATCCGGATTCTGATTGTTGTACACTACAATTTCCTGTCCTGCTTTCACATTATTCACATCATTTTCAAAAACTTTTAATTCCAAAAGCAATCCTGCGGGGTTGATCAGCTCAAACAAAGTATCTGCCGGATTGATGTATTGTCCGTTGTTCACAAGAATTTTACTTACAAAACCAGTAAATGGGGCATAGATATTAATCTTACTTCTGATATTTCCGGTATGTAAACCTCTGGCGTTAATTCCAATGATTCTCAACTTTTCTTCAAGCCCCTTTAAAGTAGCATCCAGGGTAGCATAATCTGCCTGAGCGGTCTGCATCGTCTTATCACTGCTGGCTTTGCTTGTATTAAGGTCTTTCTGGCGGTTAAAGTTCAGTCTTGCGGCTTCAAGCTGTGCTTTTGTCACCAGATAATCCTGCTGAAGCTGTATAAATTGTGGATCTTCCACAACAGCAAGAACCTGTCCTTTATTGAAATGGCTTCCGTTAATTATGTTAATAGATTTGATGTGCCCACCCATAATACTGGAAACCAAACTGATGTGTGAAGGTGCAATTTCTGCTTTTCCGTTCAGTCTTATCAGCTTTTCCATATTTCTGTTCTGAATAGATGTGGTGGTAATTCCTACAGACTGAATTTGTTTTTCCGTGAGATGAACCGAATTTTCATTGTTTTTGGTAAATTTTGTGTTTTCGTAAACCGTTTTTTCTTCTTCTTTTTTTCCTGAACATGAAGATAAAGTAAGGATTAAAGTAAGGCTGTATATAGATATATTCTTGAACTGCATGACGTTGTTATTTTGAAATTAAGAAATTAAGTTCGGCACTGATCTGATTCAGTTTTTCCAGCTGATCAATATAGTCTGCTTTGGTTTTTACGGCCTGGTTCACCAATATTACCCAATCCAGGTAATCAATTTCTCCTACTTCCATCTGTTTCTGGGCTGTTTTTAAAATGATTTCAGATTTCGGAAGTTGTTTTTGTTGATAATTTTCAATGATTCTCTGTTGATTCATATAATTATTCAGTTGCTGTCTCAATCTGTTTTTCAGCTCAATTTCTTTTCGCTGGTATTGATTTTCGGATATTGCAATTTTTGCCTGTGCAGCCTTTGCCAAAGCTCTTTGCCCTTTTGTAAACAATGGAATTCCTACGCCCACCTGAACCGAATTAAAACGGTTATTATTGATGTTTTTCATACTCTGATTGGTATATCCAACAAGAAGATCCGGAAGCAGTTTACTTTTCTCCAGCTGTACTTCCGCCTCTCCTACTTTAATCTGTTGCTGCAGATACTGAAGTTCAGGATGTTGTTTTACCATTTCCTCAGAAATCTGAATACCCATATTCATTGTCGGTTGATCAGCAATCGGCTGGTAAGGATTCTCAGACTGAAGTAATACCTGAAGCTGAAGTTTTGCGATATCTAGATCATTTTCAAGATTGTTCAGCTGTACTTGTACCTGTTCTTTCTGGATTTCAGCGGTTGATTCCTCTAAAATATTGGCTTCTCCTTTTTTTAATCTTAATCCCGCTTTGTCAGCAAAATTATTGTACATCTGGCTGATATATTCCAATACTTTTTTCTTTTCCTGAAGCACTAATATTCTGTAGAAAACGTCTGTAACCTCTTTCGTAAGCTGTGTTTTGGTCAAATTCTGATTGATGATACCCGCAGACCATTCCGCATCCAGCATTTGTTTTCTTTTTGAATAAACCGTAGGAAAACTGAATCTTTGAGAGATTCCGAAAGAATTGTCGGTTTCCTCTCCCTGAATCTGTCCAAATCCGCCTGTAACTTCCATTTGTGGAATATCCAGATAGCTGGCTTTGAGTTTTTCCTGATAATCTGATACTAATTTTGAGTTTTTAAGGATTCCGTTTTGTTGATAGGCCTTTTCCAAAGCCTGGTCATAAGTAATGCTTTCCTGAGCCTGAAAACTTCCGAAAGAGATCAGCAGTAGGAAAACGGACAGTTTTTTATAGTTTGATTTTTTAGAGAATTTCATTTTATCTTTATTAATATTTTCGAATAAAACATAGAGAATAGGAAGTACAAAAAGGGTTAAAAGTGTAGCAAGCATCAAACCGCCGATTACAACGGTAGCCAAAGGCCTCTGTACTTCTGCTCCGGCACCATTACTGATCGCCATAGGAAGAAATCCTAACGAAGCCACAAAAGCTGTCATTAACACCGGACGAAGTCTGATTTTTGTACCTATCAGTACAATTCTGTTGGTGTTTGTTATTCCATTCTTTTTCAATCGGTTAAACTCTGATATCAAAACAATTCCATTAAGTACTGCTACTCCGAATAAAGCGATGAATCCTACCCCTGCGCTGATACTGAAAGGCATTCCTCTCAATGCCAGAAAATAAATACCTCCTATCGCAGACAATGGAATGGCGGTATAGATCAGTAAGCTGTGTTTTACAGAACCGAAAGCAAAGAACAACAACAGGAAAATCATTACTAATGAAATAGGAACTGCTACTCCGAGTCTGGCTTTGGCTTCATTTAAATTTTCAAAAGCTCCTCCATAAGAAACGGTATATCCGGGTGATAGTTTCAGGCTTTTAGCTGCCTTTTGCTGAAGTTCTTCCACGATGCTCTGAACATCCCTTCCTCTTACATTAAACCCTACGATGATTCTTCTTTTGGTATCTTCCCTCTGGATCTGGTTCGGACTGTTTTTAAGCTCTACTTTGGCCAGCTGTGATAAAGGAACCTGCTCTCCTGAAGCGGTAGGTATCAAAAGATTCCGGATACTTGTGATATCTTTTTTATGTTCATTATCCATCCGGACTACAATGTCAAACTTCTTCTCTCCTTCGTATAAAGCACCTGCTGTCTGACCGGCAAAAGCCATATTGATAACCCTGTTGATATCTGCTACGGAAATATTATATCGGGACAGTTCCGAACGGTTATAATCAATAACAACCTGTGGAGCTCCCACAACGGGTTCTATATAAAGATCCTGAGCTCCTTTTACCGTGTTGATAATGCTTCCCATCTTTTTTGCGTAGGCAGCAAGGCTGTCCAGATCTTCCCCATAAATTTTGCATACCACATCCTGCCTTGCTCCGGTCATCAGCTCATTGAAACGCATTTGTACCGGGAACTGAAAACTGGTTGTCAATCCCGGAATAACGCTCAGTGCTTTACTCATTTTATCAGAAAGTTCTGGAAATGTTTTTGCAGAAGTCCATTCTTTTTTAGGTTTTAAGACAATGATCATATCTCCGGAATCCATTGGCATTGGTTCCGTAGGAATTTCTGCACTACCAATCTTCATGACCACCTTCTGTATTTCAGGAAACTGGGTTAAAAGTATATTAGCTGCCTGACTGGTTGCTTTTTTGGTTTCATTGATATTGCTTCCCTGAAGAATCCTCATTTCAACGGCAAAGTCACCTTCTTCAAGAGATGGGATAAATTCCCCACCCATTCTGGAAAGGGTAAAAACAGCACCAACAAACAGTACTAACACTCCCAGAATAATGGTTTTTCTATACTTAAGGGCTTTTATCAGGAATTTCTGGTGGCCAGTTTCTACTTTTCCCATTACACGGTCTGAAATATTTTCTTTTTCTTTCTTCTTTCTGCTCAATACCAGAGAACTCATCATAGGAATATAAGTAAGGGAAAGAATAAATGCGCCTATCAGGGCAAATGCAACGGTCTGGGCCATTGGTTTAAACATTTTACCTTCAATGCCCTGAAGTGTAAAAATCGGAAGATATACAATTAAGATAATGATCTGCCCAAAAACGGCACTGTTAACCATTTTGGTCGCAGAACCGGAAACCTGGTCATCCATTTCTTTTTTGCTGAGCATATTATCTTTTCCAAAATGCTTTTTGTGGGCCAGCTGATGCAGTACCGCTTCCACGATGATAACGGCTCCATCTACGATAAGTCCGAAATCAAGCGCTCCAAGACTCATCAGGTTTCCTCCTACCCCAAAAATATTCATCATAATGATAGCGAAAAGCATCGCTAAAGGAATTACTGAAGCTACCAATAATCCTGCTCTGAAGTTTCCTAAGAATAAAACCAGAATAAAAACAACAATCAAAGCGCCTTCCATCAGGTTTGTTTTTACTGTACTGATGGTGTTGTTTACCATTTTAGCACGGTCAAGGAAAGGTTCAATGACAACCCCTTCAGGTAATGATTCCTGTATTTTTTCCAGTCTTTCTTTAATATTTCCAATCACTACATTGGCATTCTCCCCTTTCAGCATCAGGACAATAGCTCCGGATACTTCTCCTGTATCATTATAGGTCATAGCACCATATCTTGTTGCATACCCTATCTTTACGGAAGCAACATCTTTAATGTGAACCGGAATACCTTCTTTGGTTTCTGCCACCTGAATACTTCCGATATCTTCCGTACTTCCCAGAAGCCCTTCGCTGCGAATAAAAAGAACGGTTTCTTTCTTCTCAATATAAGCACCTCCGGTATTTTGGTTATTTTTCTCCAACGCTCCAAAAACATCGTTGATATTGATATTGAATGCCTGAAGTTTGTTGGGATTAATGGCGATTTCATATTGTTTCAGCTTTCCTCCGAAACTGCTGACATCGGCGACTCCTTTAGTTCCCAGAAGCTGTCTTCTGACCACCCAATCCTGAATGGTTCTGAGTTCCGTTTCATCATAGACATTTTCATATCCTTTTTTGGCCCTTACCACATATTGGAAAATTTCTCCCAATCCTGTGGAAATAGGTCCCAGTTCCGGTTTTCCGATTCCGGCCGGGATATTGTCCTGAACAAGCTGCAAACGTTCCTGAACCTGCTGGCGTGCCCAGTAGACATCCGTATTGTCATCAAAAACTACCGTTACTAATGACAGTCCGAAACGTGAGAAACTTCTAAGTTCTGTAATTCCGCTGATATTGCTGGTAGCCTGTTCGATAGGAAATGTAACAAGGCGTTCAATATCTGCTGCACCATAAGAAGGAGCAGTCGTAATAATCTGTACCTGATTATTGGTGATGTCCGGCTGAGCATCTATGGGTAGTTTGGTGGTTTCATAGACCCCAAAAAGAACAAGCCCCACTGTAAACAGAGCAATGATGAGTTTATTCTTTACAGAAAACTCAATAATTTTATTTAACATGGAAAAAACTATTAATTGATAACCCGGAATGTCTTATAAAAGCTGCTGAAGTCTTTATTTGTACAATTACAAAAGCACAGAAGATATCATATCACTCAGTAAGGATATCTCCCTGATAATCATGTGCTTTGTTGTAAACTTATCATTTGAAAAATTTAAACAAAGTTTAGTAAAGACATCATAAACAGAGTTATAATGCACGATGGGTTAAATTGATGTAATAATAAATGGACTGCTTTAAGTCTAAAGCAATGTCAGTGTAAAATCAATTATGAAAGCCGCGGAGGCTGGAAAATCTGGGAAAGATAATCATTGGAGAAATCTTTTTCCTTGTAGATACTGTTTTTCTTGGAAACAGTAATTTCTTTAGGTTTTTTTATTTCAAATGTAAGTTCCGGAAGCTGAGCATGTACAGTCAATACAATAGGAGGATTGATAAATGGCAGTTTCTGATCAGTATCCCAGTCAGAATCCTCTTTGTGATTATCATAATGCTCCATGACAAACTCTGATAAGCTTCCATGATATTCCATAAAATGTTCCACAAACATAGGCACCTTCAGTACTTCCCCCGCATTGGTGGTAGCCAGCACATACATCATTGAGCATAATATGGAGAACCATTTTAACATGAGTGCAAATATAAGGCTTAAATTTTTCCTGAGAAGGCTCTGGTATTAATTTTTTGAGAATTTTATTCCGTTTAAAAATGATTTAAAGCTCTTTGTAATATTATTAGATTTGTCAAACAAAAATCAAAGTCTTGATTTCAATCTGCTTAAAGTTTCCTGAGAGATATTAAGATAGGAAGCTACCATTTTATTAGAAAGTCTCCTTACTACAACAGGATTTTCATTCAGCAGCTGGCGGTACTTTTCAAGAGCATCCTGAACAAGGAAAGACATCAGTCTCTTCGTATTACTCACATACGCTGTTTCCAGATATATCCTGTAAAATTTTTCCCATTGCGGAATAATATCCAGGAGATGGTAAAAGCTTTCATGACTAATATAATATACTTCTGAATCCTCCACGGCCTGAATAAATTCGTCGGAGGGCTCAGAAGTAATAAAACTGGTTAATGCTGTTGCAAACTGATTTTCAAATGCAAAATATCGCGTGGAATCCTGCCCTTCTTCATTAATAAAAAATATACGGAGACAACCGTTTACAACAAAAAATGTCCGTTGGCTGTGTTGTCCGTTGGTAAGGAGTGTCTCATTCTTTTTTAATTGAATATGTTTGAAATAAGAAAGAATGGTATTCAATTCTTCATCCGTTACTGATATTCTATTTTTAATATATGAAGCTAAAAGTTCCTGCATGTAAGCAAAAGTAATGATAAAAAGGGTTTGCTTACTATTTTTATCTAAACTGTCCGGATATTTTCTGCCTGTCCGGCTTTCCAGTACGAGCAGATATATAGACCATGGGGATCCCATTGCAGGGTTGTTTTAAAATAATTACGAAGTTCATGAACTGTTGTGTATTCTGCAGCGATATACACATATTCTTTCAAAACTCCGGGCGGAAACTGAACAGATTTTACAGCTTCTGCAAGCCGGCTTCCCTCTTCCGGATGGGGATTGTGAAGCCATTCTACTGATATATCTGCTGCGGAACACAGAATAAGTTCATCTTCTTTGCCTGCCACCTCTAATAGGATCTTTGCGGATATATAAGGTGGAAACTGCTCAGCAATAGCACAAATGACAGGTAATGCTGTTGCATCTCCCGCCAGCAGATAAAAATCAGCATCGGGAACTAAAGGCCTTGTACTTTCTTTCATCCCTATTTCCAATGAATCACCAGGACTCGCTTGTAATGCCCATGCAGAAGCGGGCCCGTTATCACCATGGGCAACGAAATCTATAGTTAATTCCCGGTTTTCCAAGTCAATTTTTCTGTTAGTATATGTTCTGATTAAAGGAGTTCTTCCTTCTTCAGTTGGAAAAAAGATTTTATTATTTGAACCGGAACGCACATTGGCAAGCAGTTCAGCCTGATTGTCATCCATTTCAAATACCATACGGATAAGATGTGGGGTGAGATACTGTTTGTTTTTAATGATAAATGCAGAACGTATTTTTTTTGTTTTCTCTGCTTGAGTAATGATAGAATTTTCCATTTTTATTTTTTATTAAATAATAAAATAATCATTGATACCATACAGCTGATTCCCCCGAAAAGGTATACTGCCTGATAATCAAACCAGCCTGCAATCAGCCCGGCAATAGGTCCTGCCAGTCCTAATGAAAGATCAACAAAAGCAACATACGCTCCCAATGCTGTTCCTCTCATTTGTGGTTTTACTTTTTGAATCGCAAGAACTCCCAATGCCGGAAAGACCAATGAAAATCCAATCCCAGTTAATCCACATCCGATAATGGCTAATGTTTTGGAAACAGATGTCCATATCAGCAGCTGTCCTGCCACTTCGATGATCAGGGAGATCAAAGCAATCTTAAAACCTCCGTATTTATCCGGAAATGAAGCAAAGAAAATTCTGGTAAGAACATAACATATTCCGAAAACCATAAAAGCAAGTGAAGCATCTCCCCAATTCTTTTGTGAGAAAAATAAAGCAATAAAAGAAGCAATACATCCAAAAGCCATTGATGAAAAAGCAAGACTCAGTCCCTGCCCCGATATTGCCCCGATTACCTTGTAAAAAGGCGTTCGTACATGATCTTTATCTACAGGAATAGAAGGAAGTTTTGCGGTAGAAAGCCAGCTTACAAGCGGAAGTAAGGCTATAAGGATGAAAGCAGGCAGCATATTGTATTCTTTACTCAACCAGATACTGACAGGAGCCCCAATTGCAATTCCTGCATACATAGCAATACCGTTCCAGGTCATTACTTTTCCAGAGTTAGAGGGGCCTGCCAGCCCTATTCCCCACGTCAATGCTCCGGTAACCAGAAAGCTTTCGCCAATACCATGAATGATTCTTGCTGCTAACAGAAAGAGAAGTGCCATCAGCGGATGACCCTGAAATAGTATTGCAAGTATATAAACAATCCCGGCAATAACAGCTAATACCACGCCTGACATTTTACTTTTCTTGGCTCCTCTGGTATCTGTAATTTTCCCGGAATAGGCACGCGTCAAAAGTGTTGACAACGACTGCAAACCAATAACAAGCCCCACAATAATGCTGTCAAAACCTAATGTGTTCTGGACAAACCCGGGAAGTACTCCCAGGGCAATTCCTATGGTAAGATAAACTCCAAATACCGAAATGATAATGGGAGCGGTCGCCTGATAGAAATTAATAGTCTGCCCTTTTTCTAATGTTGTACTCATAAATTTTGTTTAAAATATTCAGGTGCAAATGTCCCTGTACAACAAATACCAAACTTTGATCTAGATCAAAAAAGGTTGAAAAAGGTTATTCAAAATCCAATAAACTGTCGGTAAGCTGTTTCCATTGTATTTTAGCAGTTCCCATCATTCCTCCTGCGGCGGTGACAAGATTCCTGATGACATCAAGTAATTTAGCATTCAGATTAGGTCTTTCATTACGTCCGTATACTGCGGCTTTTACATGAGCAGGACTTTTTGATATCATAAAGGTAGAGGTTGCTCCGGAGCTGTAAAAATGAGCAATATGGCGGTTTTTTTTATCTTCAGGGTTTCTGGATGGTCTGCAGGTCATTGTTATACTTTCGGCAAAACTGTTCTGATAAAAACAGATATCTGTAATTTCCACCCAATCATATCCTTTGGCTTCAGGTTCTCCCGGTCCCGGAATATCAATCCTTATAAAATCTCCTTTCTGTGGTTCACGATCCACAGGATGACCATTGAAATTGTAAAGCTTAAATGCTGCAAATGCCTCCCCGCAATAACTTTGCCACTTATTGACTGAGAAAAATCTCTCTTTTAATGTTTCAAATTTTAACGACATGGAATCCTGATCAAATATTTTTCTGGTTTCTGTATCATGGAAACCTCCGAATTTTTGTTTTGGGACTCCTTTAAATTTTTTTGGCTTCATGCAATATGTTTTTTGGAGAAAATACAGCAAAAATTCTATAAGTTTTTATGAGTAGAGTCACAAAAAAGTTAAACAATTGTTTGAGTATTGTTTTAAAGTAGCTTTATTTTTATAATAATTCACTTCTCACAACTATTCTGTTCATGCTAAAAAATGGCATACAATTCATCAGGGCGCGAATTATATTTAACAGGATATGTTTTTATATAAAGAATTTCGGAATCCTAAAGAAAACCAAAATCATTTAGAGAATAATTATTTTTACTTAAAATAAATAATTATTAAAAAAAATAAGCTTATGATGTTTTGCATAACATGATTTTTACTTATATTTGTGGATCGAAATAATTTTTTTTCATCATTTGTGTTTTTTTAAGGTCTTCATTCGTGGAGACCTTTTTATTTTCAATAGTATCATAATTGAATATTGACTGTTGAAGTGGAAAATGATGTAAAATGTGAATTATACTCTTTTTCAAACAAGTCAATTGCTTTTATACAAAGTAATGTTCAAAGTTTTAAGATCTCAATAAGTCTCTTTTTTGCTATATTTCGACCGCTTCTGCAGGTGCTCTAAACGTCTATTGAATTGTTTTTAATAAAATCTGTAGGTCTGAACTGCATTACAGACAGAAAACTTCTGGTATAGGCCTGTACACTCTTGTACCCTACTTCATAAGCTGTTTCTGAAATAGTAAGTTGCCCAGCACTCAGAAATTCCAGACTTTTAATGATACGAAGCATCTGCTGGTATTTACTTAAAGTGAGTCCGGTTTCTTTTTTGAAAATACGTTCCAATGTACGAAAAGACAAAAGTGCTTTATCGCTGAGATCTTCCATCTTAATTTCATCCCGATAGTGATGATGAAGATGCTCAATAACTTTTGTAAGGCGTTGATCTTTTGGAAGACTGATATGAAGCGTTAAGGAATGTTCAACAAATCGCGGAAGTTCGTTGAACAATGCTTTGAGAAATAGATTTTCATCATCATCAGAAATCATTTGCTTAGACCATTTTTCCGCATATTTTATCATTTCTTTTAAAACTGGTGGAACAGAAAATACATTAACCTCATGATAAAAAGGATTTTTTGTACTGATATCAGCAAACATGATCATCAGTTTTATCTTTTCGGAGTGTGAATTTGTTTTATGAACTGCATTTGGAGGAATCCATACAGCATGATTTTGTGGGAGAAGATAGATTTTTTCTTCAATAGTGATGTATTGGAATCCACTTTCCACATATACCAGCTGACCTTTCTGATGATGGTGAAGGACATCATCATGAACCCAGTTTTCTTCAAACCATACAAAATAAGGTTTCTTCAGATCATCTATTTTTATGCTGTCGTTGGCATTCATGTCGTTTTAGGTTAAAACTTTGGCAAAATTAAACAAAATTACTATATTAATTTTGCAGAAAAGTTTTTATTATGATGAAGAATGAAGTAAAAAGGAATGCTTCGTATGTTTTGTTAATCATTAACGTTCTGGTAGTTATATTAATTTCCAGTAACCTCCGTTCACCAATTGTGGCGGTTGCTCCTGTATTGGGCGAAGTAAGAGATGCATTGAAACTTGATAATTTTCAGGTAAGTCTGCTTACCTCTATTCCACTGTTTATGTTTGCAGTCTGCTCTGTATTGGTTAGTAGATTTTCTAATAAGTTCGGAATCAGTAAACTTCTGATGTATTCTCTGATTATTTTAAGTTTTGGTTTATTTTTAAGAATCAGCGGATCTCTTTGGTTGTTATTTTTAGGATCTATATTTATTGGCTTAGGGATATGCATTGGAAATGTGGTCACTCCGGGATACGTTAAAAATAATTTTCCGAAGCAGATTGGTCTTATGACTGGAATTTTTGCTGTATCCATGAATCTTACGGCGGCCCTGGCTTCTGGTTTTAGTGTGAAGATCGGGGAACTGACGGGGTTTGGATGGAAAGGTTCTTTAGGAATCTGGCTGGTTATTGCGGCATTGGGTTTTCTTGTTTTAGTATTGGAATTTATCTTTAATAAAAGAAATCCAAATCTTCCTAAAACGATACTCAGTACTTCTGATTTTAATATGTTCAAATCTGCTCAGGCATGGAACATCAGTATTTTTATGGGTCTGCAGTCTTTATTTTATTATTGTCTGGTAGCCTGGCTGCCTTCATTTCTTGCAGATTTTCATATGCAGGGAGAAAGCTCCGGCTGGGTTTTCTTTGTGATTCAGATTACGATGATTCCTGTGACGTTCTGCTGCCCGATTATTGCCAGTAAGATGAAAGATCAGAGACTGATGATTCTTTTTATATGCACCCTGATGTTTGGAAGTACGATGATGTTTGTGTTCCTTAAATCTCAGTGGATTTATGTGAATGCTGTGATCATAGGGATTTCTAATGGCTTGTCTTTCAGTTTATCTATCCTGTTTTTTTCAACGAGAACGAAAAGCAGTATCAATGCTGTTAAAATTTCCGGAATGGCTCAGTCTGTCGGATATCTGATTGCTGCATTTGGGCCTCCATTATTTGGAAAACTGCATGATTGGGATGTTTCCTGGAACAGCTCATTTTATTTATTAAGTTTTGCGGTAATATTGATGTTGTATTTTGGAATGAAGGCTGCGAGAAATAAGTATGTTGAGGATTAGGATGGTCAAAGGTCAGGTGACACGTCTTTTATTGCTGGATGCTACCCATTCTTCTTTTTGGCATTTTGGGCAGCGTCCGGCATTGCCCGCTTTTTTATGTTCTGTATACCCACAAAATATACAAGAGTAATGTTTGTCCTCATGAATATATTGTAACGGATTAAGTAATGAGCCTGGCATAATAGGAAGCCCATATCTTACAGATTCATCTTCTAAAAAGAATACACTGATCTCTCCTGATATTTCTTCTATAGCCATTTCAATCTGTCCAAGTTGCGAAATTCCTTTTAGTCTCAACTCTGCAAAGAATTCGTCACTCCCAAGGTTTTCTTTTTGAAAGTTTTTAATTGAAAATTCGCCATTTTCTACCAGGCAGATGGATTTTCCTTCCACCAGATTTTCAAAACGTTTACTTTTTCCGATAAAATGGGTCACAATAGAATACAGAAGAATAATAACAATAAAAACAATAAGGGATGAAATAATTCCGACATCCTTATTAAACATAGGATCTCCTGCTGCCGATCCCAGGCCAATAATGACTACCAATTCAAAGATTGAGAGCTGTTTTACCCCTCTTTTTCCTAAAATTCTAAGTCCTATGATAATAGCAAGGAACATAATCATGGTACGAAGAATGATCTCTAAAAGAAAAGACCATTCTTCGTGTCCCAATAATAATTCTTTCCAATCAAGATGTAAGAGAAAAGCTGACAGCATACCAATTATTTATCAGGAAATATTCAAAAAATAAGCCATAACTCCTGTTATTTATTTCATATCTGTTTCAGGCTTACCTCTTCTCCGTCTTTCAATATGAAACATTGGTTTTCGAGTCCTTTTTCCGTTATTTTTCCCTGAATAAATTTTCTGTCTTCTCTGCAATGGCTTACCGCTTCCAGATGAGTTACCCAAACTGTAGATTCGGGAGCGTGTTCACAGACTTTTATAATATCTTCACTGGTCATAATAATAGGATCTCCTACTGAAAAAGTGGCGGCTCCACCTGCAACAATGATATGTTGTGGTTCATGTTTATCAATTTCCTGAGCAATTTCATCATACCAGATGGTGTCTCCTGCGATATAAACGGATTTATTTTCTGTTTTAAAAACAAAACCATTTACAATTCCCATTTTCTCTCCGATTTCTCCCGTTCCATGTTGTCCTTTGGTACTAGTTATCTCAATATTTCTCCATTGTATGCTGTCACTAACAGAGGTAATATTTGTAAAACCCTGTTCTGCAATTTGTTCCGAAATGAGATCTGAACAGATGATCGGAATATTTTTATCAAGAAGTTCGATAGCAGTAGTGTCCCAATGATCAGGATGAAGATGGGTAACAGCCACAGCATCTACTTTTTCAAATTTTTGATTTAATTCTTCCTTGCCAAAAGGCAGATCTACCAGAGGATTCAGTAATTCGTTGTCTACCATTGGGAATTTACCAAGAGAACCTTTTTCCCCAAGCATTGGATCTACGAGGATGGAAATTCCATCAATATTCAATAGCAATGTTGCATTGCGCCATAATTGTAATTTCATTTTGACTAAGTTTGTACAGCAAAGCTATTGCCCGATCGGGGTAAAACAATCGAAGGTTACCAAAAGGTTAACCATAAATATTCAACTGACATATGAATTTTGAAGAATTTAAAAACTGTGGATTGAGACGAAGCCTGAATATTCTTTCAGGGAAATGGAAACCACTGATTCTGCATAACCTTTTTGAAGAAGATAAAGTACGTTTTGTAGAACTTTGGCGAAGTATGCCCCGGGTTTCCAAGAAAGTACTTGCAGAGCAATTGAAGCAGCTTGAAGACGACCTTATTATTGAACGGATTGAAGTCTATAATTTTCCGCCTGAAGTATATTACAAGTTAACTGAAAAAGGTCAAAAGCTTGGTCCTATTCTTTCTGAGCTTCATTCATGGGGAAATGGACTGGAGTAAAGCAAAAAGCTGAGTATCTTTTTACTTTTCTAAAATTTTATCATACATTTGAAAACACAATCTAAAAATTATACTTACACAGGTTACATTATAACCTCAAAATTTTATTAAAAAAACCAAACAATGAAAAAACAATTATTATTTGTGCTTACTCTCGTGGCACAAGCTTCTTTTGCACAAATTATTTCCAAAGATCCTGCGTTTGCTTCGAACGGGATTTATACCCTTCCAGCAGGAAGCTCATATTTAGGAACGGGAAGCTCTTATGCAGGAGAATTGACTGCAGCGACAAATTCAGTATTCTATAAATCCTATAATACCGGCACCAACCAATTAATTATTTCTAAAGCGACAAATTACAGTGGCTCTTTAGATTTGACTTTTGGCACGAATGGCAACATTGCATTGAATTACAATGATGGTTCTCTTGCTGGATTTATAAGACATGCCGATGATAAATTAACTTTACTGCTCAAACGATATGGTTCTACAAACAATATGTGTTATTTGGATGTAATTCGATTACTTCCGAATGGGCAGTTAGACCCTTCATTTGGAAATGGAGGAATAAAGGTATTAGCCAATTTATCAGTTTCTTTTGAATTAACTAATCTTATACAGCAGGGAAATAAAATTCTTGTTTCAGGAATAAGTATGGATTCTTTTGGACAAACTGACGGGAAAACTCATACATTGAGATTAAATTCGGATGGTACATCAGACAATAGCTTTGGGAATAACGGAGAAATACTGACTTATCAACAGAATCCTTTTCAGAGTCCTTATCTTCCTCGGATCATTTTAGATAACCAGCTTAATCTTCTTTTTTTTGGAAATGGTACAATAAAAAAATACACTGTTGACGGGCAGCCTATGACTGGTTTTGGTAACAATGGAGAAGTTTTGTTTAGTGGTGACCCCAGCATTGTAAAAGTAGATTCTGCCAATAAAATTGTATATGCAAAGAATGATTTAATGTGGCAGACACCACCTGCTTTAGGAAGGCTTAATGCCGATGGTACACCAGATACCACATTTAATTATAATGGTATTGTTGGACTTGAATTCCGTGATATCTATGAAAAAAATGGTTCTTATTATATTGCGGGCTTTGCTGACCTTAATAATAGTGGCTACACTTATTATTATATCTCTAAGCTAAATCAAAATGGAACTGTTGATCCTGTATTTGGAGAATATATAGAAAATGATCCTAATTTAGTCTATCATAATATTAATGCAATAAAGGTTTTTGATAATAATATCATTGTGAGCACCGATGGAGAAACATTAAATATTGTAAAATATCTTATAAACGGTACTGCTACATTAGCAACAAAAGGAACGGTAAAAAACAATCCTGAAATTACTTTTGAAAGCCCAGTACAACATTATTTAGCTTATCAATCAAAAGAAAAAATTGATAAAATAGAGATCTATTCTGTTGGTGGAAAATTATTAAAAACTGTAATAGAAAATAATGCTGATGTTTCTGACCTTTCTGAAGGAGTGTATTTTGTAAAAACTATTTTTGAAAATGGAAGATTTTCCACAAAAAAGCTAATTAAGAAGTAGAAAAAATATATATTTAAAAAACTAATAATAATTCTATCAATGAAAAGAATCATCATTATGATTTCCTGTGTATCAGGTGTATGGGCAGCTGCTCAAATTGCACCACCTCCTGTTCAAAGATCTACAACAACATCTCGCGGACTTACCATCAATTCTAGAAAAGGGACATTAATTGAGAAGAAAATCATTAATGTAGGTAAGTTTAAAAACCTGAATATTCAAAAAATTGAAACAAAAGACGCTTCGGATAACTCATCAGAAACTTTTCTGGGGATAATGTATGAATATGAAACTTTTGACGAAATATCGAAAAAGACCCTTACGATTGATAAAAATGAATTGGGGAAGCTTATCCAGGCTCTTCGTACTGTGGAACAGAAAGAAAATGAAAAATCAAATCAGGAAACCAAATATAAGTTTATCACCATGAGTAATATTGAATTTGGGAGTGTTTATCGTGAGAAACTTTCATCCTGGGTCAACTATATAAAAATTCCGTCAAGCCATTATAATCAGAATTTGCTTGAATTCAGTAAAGAAGAATTGAAAGAGCTGATTGGTATTTTAAGGAAAGCTGAGCAAGAGCTCTAAGACAATCAGGCAATTATTGCGAAAATAAAACGCTGAATATAAAACCCTAAAAACCTTATAGATTTCCAAAATCTATAAGGTTTAAAAAAATTAAAAAAAATTATTACCTGAAGAGATCGTTTAATCTCTAAACTGATCCAGAACTTCCATAATATTCTGATATACAAAATCCAATTCTTCGGAAGTAATACAATATGGCGGAACCAGATAGATTACATTCCCCAGCGGCCTCATAATAATCCCTCTTTTTAAGAATTCATTGTAAAGCTTCTTCCCTATTTCATTGAAATAAGAAGTACCATTCCCGGTTTTAAAATCGAAAGCTAAAATAGTTCCGATCTGACGAACCTTTTCTACATGAGGATGAAAAGCAAGTGCTTTTGCAAACTCTGAATGTTGATGAGTGATGCGGTTGATATTCATTTGAGTTTCGTTTGTAAGTAATAGTTCCATGCTGGCAAGAGCCGCTGTACAGGCTAAAGGATTGGCTGTAAACGAATGCCCGTGAAATAAGGTTTTATGACGATCATCTGAAAGAAAGGCATTGTAAATTTCATCAGAACAAGTCGTGATTCCCATGGGCATAGTTCCTCCGGTAAGTCCTTTTGAAAAACACATAATATCCGGTTTTTCTGTAAGATAATCTGCTGCGAAAAGCTTACCCGTTCTTCCAAATCCTGTAAAAACTTCATCCTGGATCATAAGAATCCCCTCTTCCCTGCAGAATTTCATTAGCTGGCCAAGGTCTTCAGCTTTATACATCAACATTCCTGCAGCACCCTGAACTAATGGCTCATAGATAAAGCAAGCCACTTCATCAGCCAGATCTTTAATCTGCTTTTGCAGGCTTTCCAGGTTTTCTGCATTAGGCGTATCAATAAAAACAACTTCAAACAGCATGCTTTCGAAAGGTCTTGTCCAGAAACTTTTTTCACTTACAGACATGGCTCCGAAAGTATCCCCGTGATAAGCATTTTTAAAAGCTAAAATCTTCGTCTTCTTTTTCTCTTTATTGTATGCATATTGAATACACATTTTTAAAGCAACTTCTACTGCTGTAGAGCCATTATCCGAGTAAAAGACCTTTTCCTGGCCAGCCGGAAGAAGTTTGAGTAAATTTTCAGAAAGCTTTACAGCGGGTTCATGGGTAAATCCTGCAAAAATAACCTGTTCCAGTGTATTTAACTGTTCAAAAACGCGTTGTGCAATATAAGGGTGAGAATGGCCGTGCAAAGTCACCCACCAAGATGAAACGACATCCAGATATTTTTTTCCTTCGTTATCATACAGGTAAATTCCTTTTCCTTTTACAATAGGAATAATATCGTCAGCTGTTTTCATCTGCGTATACGGATGCCAGTTGACCGCTTTATCTCTTTGCTGCAGGCTGATTTCTTTTGTTATTGTATTCATATATTGATGTAAAGAGTAAAAATGAGTGACGTAGTACTTTAATTTTAACGCTATGATCGCTAAGTTTTTTAATTTAATGCTGTTTTTAAGTTCGCAAAGGCGCTTCACTAAGCAATAATAAACATTCTACCTTGCTGAATAGAATGCCTTTGCGAGCGAAATGTTTTCACAATTAATAAATCTTTCTTTGCGAACCTTAGCGCTAAAAACTAATGTTCATATCAATGAAATCAGATATCAATGCTGCAATAAAAATCAGAATACTAACAATCCAGCTCATCACTCATAATTTATCATTCGTAATTTTTTAGCAGCAAGTTTCTTTTTTCATCATAGGTTTCAATCCTAATGTCTGAAGCATCTGCATATCTTCAGAAACTCCCGGATTAGGCGTTACCAATAATGTTTCTCTTTCTCCTGTGAAAATGGAATTAGCTCCTGCCATAAAGCACCAAGCCTGTTCTGTCTCAGACATTTCTATACGGCCGGCACTTAATCTTACCATAGAAGACGGCATTACGATTCTTGCGGTAGCAATCATTCTTACCATTTCCCAGGTATCTACTTTTTCATTATCCTCTAAAGGTGTTCCTGCTACTCTTGCTAATGCATTGATAGGAACAGATTCCGGATGTTTTGGCATTGTTGCTAATGTCAGAAGCATTGAAATTCTGTCTCTGTGGGTTTCACCCAGTCCGATAATTCCTCCGGAGCACACGGTGATTCCTGCATTTCTTACATTGTTGATGGTATTGATCCTGTTGTCAAATGTTCTGGTAGAAATGATCTCTTCATAATATTGCTCAGAGGTGTCAAGGTTGTGATTGTACGCATATAATCCAGCTTCCTGTAGTCTGATAGCCTGTTCTTCAGTAAGCATTCCCAGTGTACAGCAAACTTCAAGACCTAGATCATTTACGCCTTTTACCATGTCAATCACCCTGTCAAAGTCACGGTTGTTACGAACTTCACGCCATGCTGCAGCCATACAGAATCTTGAAGATCCGGAATCTTTTGCTTTCTGAGCATGGGCAATTACAGTTTCAGTTGGCAGCAAAGCCTGTACTTTGATATTCGTGTGATAACGGGCTGCCTGTCCGCAGTATGAACAGTCTTCAGGACATCCGCCGGTTTTGATGGATAATAAAGTGGAGATCTGTACTTCAGAAGGATCATGCCATTCGCGGTGTACGGTGGCTGCCTTATAGATCAGCTCCATCAGAGGAAGATGATAAATTTCCTCAATCTCTTCTTTAGTCCAGGTGTTTCTCAATGTTGTTTTTGTATCCATTATCCTATTTTTGTTATTGTTAATTGCTTTGCAGCATGTTTTATAGATTCCTTATCAGTAGTGTTGATTTCGGGAATCTTTATAATTTTTGTTTCTTTTTCAATAAAACTGCAGATTACTCTTTCTGTATCTTCCGGGAAATCTCCGTTAAGAATTAAATATTCCAATGGGATCTCTCTCTGTTGTAATGCTATGATTGATAATAAGCTGTGATTGATACATCCGAGATAATTTCTGACTACCAATGCAGCCGGAAGGTTTAATTCTTCTATCAGATCGATCATGAATGTAGAGTCAGATAAGGGCACCATAAGGCCCCCTGCTCCTTCTACAATCAATGGGTTTCCGGTTTTTGGGAGTTGAAAATCATTCAGATTTATGGTAATATTTTCTTCTCTTGCGGACTGATGTGGTGATGCAGCCAGCTGTAAGCGGAAAGTTTCCGGATGACAGAAGTTCGTGTCTGTCCATGCTTCAATTTTATCACTGTCCGTATACTGCAGATCCCCGGACTGTATGGGTTTCCAGTATTCTGTTTTAAAATGCTGAACCAAAACAGCCGAGCAGACTGTTTTTCCGATTTCGGTTCCTATTCCTGTTATAAATAATTTCATGTGTTTCGAGATTCGGGATTCGTGTTCCGGGGTTTGGAAGTTTTTTGAGAAAATTGCTTTATTTCTCCTCTTTTCTTTTAAATAAATTCTTTAATAATTCCTGTCAGTTTTATAATTTCCTTTTCTGTATTAAAGCTGTGAAGACATATCCGCAATCGTTCACTTCCTTCTTTTACTGTGGGGCTATATATCGCATAGGCTAAGAATCCTTCCTCAGATAAAGTATCCTGTAATTGTTTCAGTTTTTGATTATCAGGAATTACAATAGCCTGAACCGGGCTTGTTTCCATTGATGGAGACTCTAGATTTTGGCTTCGGAAAATTTTAATATTGTCCTGAAGTTTTATCGCCAGGTCATGATTTTGATCTAAAAATTCATATCCTGTTTTTATACTCATCCACTGAAAATCCTGTGCGGATGTGCTATAAATGAACGGACTCGCAAAATTAATCAGATAAGATTTTACTGTTTCATTGCAGAGGATTGCTGCTCCATGGGCTCCGAGTGCTTTTCCATAGGTCACCACAACTGCTGAAACCTGATGTTGTAACTGATATTTTTCAATCAATCCATATCCGAAAACTCCAAATGCATGGGCTTCATCCACAATCAAATAGGCATTATACTGATCAGCAAGCTCAGCAATTTCCTGAATAGGAGCAAAATCTCCCTCCATAGAGTAAAGACTTTCTATGGCAATATAGCATTGGTTTTCCTGTCTTTTTAAAATGTTTTCAATATCCTCAAGATCATTATGCCTGAACTTTAATTTTTTAGCATTCGACAGTTTGCAGGCATCATGTACCGACCGATGAATCTGTTCGTCTACAATAATTATATCATGACGGCTGGGAAGCGTAGAAAACAAGGCCAGATTGGCATTATATCCAGACGGAAAAAGTAATGCAGATTCAAACTGATGCATCTGAGCAATATAATTTTCTACAGAAACCGCAATATCATTGTTTCCACTAATGAGTCTCGAACCTGTACTTCCTGAAAGCAATTGAGGATTATCTGTAATCTTTTGCAGTAGTAAATGCTGAAGTTCTTTACTTTTTGCAAATCCCAGATAGTCATTGGAGTAGAAATCAATTCCATCAGATTGAAGTCGCAAACGTCTTAATGTTCCTTCCTCTTTTCTTTTGTTAAGAGATTCCTGAAAGCGATTGCTATTACTAAGCATAATTCAACTGAGCTACTTCTTCTGTAACAGCATTAATCCATTCTTCGTGCAGGTCTTTTTCTATTGTTAAAACATGGTCTGCATGCTTTTTCCAGTCTGATGAAAATTCATTAAGCTGGTTGATCATTTCTTCAAGATGGCCTTCTTCCTCAAGAATAATAGATTTTACCATAATTCTGGAAGAAGCTTCGGTAAGAACCTGCTGGTAGACAGGATAAAGTTCATCAGCACGTACCTCAATAGCATAGGTTACAAAAAGGTATGCGGCATATTTAATATCTGTTTTATTAAGATTAAAAGCTTTCTGAAGATAGCGGCAGGCTTTAATATCCAATGAGTGAAGATATTGGCTTGTTGCTATGGGAGCCAGAAGTTCTGTACTTTCGTAGGTTTTACATAATTCAGGATCTATTTTCCCGATCTGTTTTTTTAGATAATAAGCATGGCGGTGCTCTTCAGCAGCATGTTTCAGCTGGATCTGAGAAACCAGAGTTGGATGTTCACATTTTGATATTTTTCTTGCACCGGCATTTTCCATGAAAGAAAGTGTATTCAGCCATTTGGCGTGGGTACTTCCTTCCTGTACAATTTTTTTTAACAGATGATGAAATTCCATAGATTTTTATTTTGATGTCAAAAGTAGTATATTGCCGGATGGTTGTATGGTGCCAGTTTTGATATTATGGATAGTCCGGTTAAGATTCCTTACGAAAGTTTTATAAAGATTGATAGAAAATCAGAGACTTCTATCTATTTGCAGATTGCGAATCAATTGATCAATGCCATTCAGAGAGGATTCCTTCCTTTTGGAACAAAGCTTCCCGGAACAAGAACGTTCAGTGAAATGCTGGAAATCCATAGAAATACAGCTGTTGCTGTGTATGATGAATTGTCGGCTCAGGGCTGGACAGAGAGTTTTCCGAATAAAGGAACATTTGTCATTGGAAAGGATCAGGAAAAACCTGTAAAAGTGAACGATTTTGAGGAAAATAACCTTCAAAACTATCCAATATCGACCGGTTTTTCATTCAAAACATCCAATATTCTTGATAATCCTTTTGAACATTCGGACTGTGAATATATCTTCAATGATGGGGTGCCGGATATCCGTTTGACACAGATCGGGCAGCATTCCCGGTTTTATAGCTCTATTTTGAAGCGTAAATCTAATCAGAAGGCTTTAGGACATTATAATCATGATGGAAGTGAATTTTTTAAAGAACATTTATCACAATATCTGAATCTCTCCCGTGGACTTCCTATTTCCAAGAACAATCTGCTCATTACCAGAAGTACTGAAATGAGTATTTATATTGTTTCCGAAATTCTTCTTTCGGCTGGCGATATTGTATTAGTAGGAGCTTTAAGTTATTTTTCCGTCAATATGATTTTTATGAAAGCGGGTGTTGATATTGTTTCTATTCCCATTGATGAAGAAGGGATCATCGTAGAAAGCGTGCGCGAAGCCTGCAAAAAGCAGAAAATACGGATGCTTTACCTGACACCTCATCACCACTATCCTACTACGGTTGCTTTGAGCGCCCAGAGAAGATTTGAATTATTGGAACTAGCGAATGAATACGGATTTATTATTCTGGAAGACGATTATGATTATGAGTTTCATTATGACAAGAGTCCCATTCTTCCTTTAGCCAGTGCTGATACAAACGGAATGGTAATCTATATCGGTTCTTTCGGAAAATCACTGGCTCCTGGATTCAGGACAGGATTTATCGTGGCTCCGGAAAATCTGATGACAGAAATGCGTAAATATCTGGGAATTATTGACCGTCAGGGTGATATTCTAATGGAAAGAGCTCTTGGAGAAATGATTGCAGAAGGGGAAATCAACCGCTATCTGAAAAAATCTTTAAAAGTTTATCAGGAAAGGCGTGATTATTTTTCTGCGCTTCTGGAAGAAAACCTGGGTGATTTTATTACGTTTCAAAAGCCTTCCGGTGGTCTTGCCATTTGGCTGGAATGGAATATTCCACTGAATCTGATGCAATTGAGCCGAAACTGTGCAAAAGACAATCTTTTCATTCCTAAAACACTGTTGTATCAGAATAAAGGTCTTACCGCCATGCGACTGGGGTTTGGTGATCTTAATTTTGAAGAGATGAACAAAGGGATTGAGGTTTTTTCAAAAAATGTGAAGGGATTGATAAGCTGATTATTTTATTAGTTGGAAAACGCGAAGGCGCAAATAAGGGCCAAAACAATGTGTTTTAAGGCGCGAGGATTTTATCTTCGATAAAATTGATACTGGATAATATGAAGTTCTAACCTTTTAAATTGATTATTTTTGATCACAAAGTCACAAAAGTTCTTAACCGATTAAGTTTTTTAAAGCTAAATTTCATACATAATAAAGTACACCTAAGTTTTGAAAAAATCTTTGATTTTCTTCTTATGTGAACTTTTCTGCGGTATCTTTTTAAACTTACTTAAGTGAACTAATGTGTTTTTAAAATAAAACTTTTGTGACTTTTGTGGTTTTAAAAAAAAGTAAAAGCCTCTTTCCAGAGGCCTTTACTGATAATGAGAAGGAAAAATTACTTTGTTTTTCTTATGTTTTGGTTTCTTCTTTTTCTTATTCAAATAAATGATAAATCCGGTAATGGGAAGTGATAGTGCGATAACAGCGGCCAGAAAATAAATAATTCTGGTAGTCAGTCCCAGAATACTTCCGGTGTGAAGATCATAATTTCTTTCTCTTAATGCGGTTCCATATCCGATATTTTTGTTTTTATAAGATTGAGATTTTAAAATATTTCCTGAATACTGATCAAAATTAAAATGTTCATTTCTGTATTGTCTTCCATCATAAGTAAGTTCAGCATAATACGTTCCCTCTTCCGATCTTGGAAAATTGATAAGTGCTGATTTCTTATCTTTCAGTCCTTTTTCCATGGTATTTCCAATCAGATTGAGGATGTTATTCCGGTCTGAAAATTCTTCGGAAGGGATGGTACTTTTGACTTTCTTTTCTGTAGTGTTTCCGTTCAGTGTATTCTTTACCCATTTGTCTACATCTTCAAAGCTCCATATCAATGCGGAATAAGAGATTAAGAGTAAAGGAATCACAGCATAGAAACCCAGCACATTATGAGCGTCATAGTTGATCCTTTTCCAATTGGCTGATGTTTTAATGAAAAACATTCCTTTCAGCATGGCTTTACTCATTTTGCGGGGATACCATATCACAAGCCCCGATAAAAGGATAATTGCAAAAATCAATGTGGAATAACCGGTAATTGTTTTTCCTATTTTTTCTCCCAGCAGAAGTCTTCTGTGAAGATCCAGCACAATTTCAAAGAAATCTTTTTTGGCATCTTCTACTTCCTGCACTTTTCCATTGTAGGGATCTATATAAATCCGGTAATAATAAAGATAAGTCCCCCAATACGTCCATGCTTCCTCATCCATTTTCAGCGTTCGGAAGACATAGGTTCGCGAGGGATCGGAAGACATTACCACTCTTTTGACTTTCAGCCCTTCAGGAAGTGCTTTTTCTGCTTTTTCCGTAAGTTGAGATAATTCAAGTTTTTTTCTACCGATGTTTTCAACGAAATATCTGTTGGGGTGAACAATGTGTTTTAATTCTTCTTCAAAAGCCAGGATACATCCTGTAGCAGCCATAATAACAACTATAAGCCCGGACGTTAGTCCGAGCCATAGATGTAACTGATATGCTATTTTTCTAAACTTTAACTTCATTCTTAAAATTTAAAGCTAACCTCAGCAACAAAATTACGAGGCATCTGTGCGACTACCACTCCCTGCCCTGCAAAATATTGTACATTACCCAGATTATTCATTTTAAATCCTAATCTGTATCTTTCTTTTTCAAGAGAAATGGAAGCATTCACTAAAGTATAGGCAGGAAATGCAAACTGTCCGGTAACTACCTTGTTTCCGGTAATCTGTTTTCCTACACGGTTTACCCCAAAGCCAACTCCAAGTCCCTGAAATCCTCTGATAGGAAGAATATAACTGATCCATGAATTGAATACATTCGCTGGACCTGCAGATTCCGGACGGCGGCCATCTACAGCTGGATCTGCTTTTTCATATCTGCTGTGGTTGTAGGCATATCCCGCCATAATATTCAATCCCTGAACAGGATTCATGATGGTTTCGATTTCAATCCCTTTACTTCTTTGCTGTCCATCCTGAATAACAATACTGTATTCTTTTCCGTCACGGATGACTCCGGTTCCTCTCTGGATATTGTCAACAAGAATGTCGTAATATGAAACGGTAAAGTTAATCTTGTTTCTCCAAAGGTTTCCTTTGATTCCTACTTCCCACTGGTTCGCCATCTGTGGTTTCATATCTCCGCTATAATCAGCCAATTGCTGCGTAACAGGTGCTGTATAACTGAAACCATTCATATAGTTACCATAAGCAGAGAGTTGATCTTTAAGAATCTGGTAAACAACACCTACTTTTGGAGACCACGCTGTTTGGTTGAATTCTCCTGCACGTTTGTTATCGTTCAGATTCAGCTGGCCTTTGCTTTCATAATGGTCCATACGCAAACTGATCAATGTAGTCAAACGGTCAGTAATGTGAGTTACATTTGAAATATAAGCCCCATACAGGTTGGATGCAGTGGTATTTCTTACTAAAGGTGTTTTACCTACTAAAATAGCTGCCTGAGTAACTGCCTGGATTTTCTGTAGAGCAAGATCTTTGGAAATACTTCCATAGCTGCCTGTCAGGTTTTGTCCATCCACATTGTCGAATACCACAATTGGAGAATGGTTATTATTAATTGTCTGGTTAAGATAATCTAATCCTATCAAGACTTTATTTTTTATTTTTCCGATGTTAAATTCTCCATTAAAGTTTTGTTGAACACTTGTAGAAGAAGCTTCTGAATTCTGCCACTGTACATTACGTTCTAACATTGCATCACTGGTATTTCCTCTGATAAACTGATATTGGTACAAACCTTCTGTTTTTCTGAAGTTTCTTGAAAGCAAGGTCTGTGAAGTCCATTTATCTGCAATTTTGTAGACAGCTTCTGCTTTTACATTGATTGACGGAGCTTTTAAGGTCATATCATTATTGGAGTAAGATCTTTTCCAGTCGAAGCCAAGTTCATCGGGATTATGAGCAAAATAAGCTCTTGTTCTCGGAAGGAAAATAATCGGTGTATTGGTTCCTTCATAATTGTAAATCTGAGCTCCAAGGTTGAATTTCAGTCTGTCATTCACCTGATAACTTACTGTAGGTGCTACAAAAAATGATTTTCTGAATTCAGAATCTCTGAAACCATTCTGATATTGATACGCTGCATTTAAGCGGAACAGCATATTTCGGGATTCTGTAATTGGGCCGTAAACATCAGCTGTTACACGGTTCAGATTATAGCTTCCCATAAGATAAGAAGCCTCGCCACCGAAATAGTCTTTTGGTTTTTTGGTTACCGCATTGATAAGACCTCCAAAAGAAGTTACAGCACCTCCATATAGAGTTCCTGAAGGCCCTTTGATCACCTCCAGACGCTCAATGTCGGCAGGATCTATCTCACCATTGGTATTTGCCGGAACACCATCTACCATGGATACTTTGGTTGGGAAACCTCTAAGGCTGTAATAGAAACTTCCGTCTCCTGAACCTCTTCCCGGGCTTCCCTGCATTTTGACCATACCCGGAACATTTTTCAGTACTTCCGAGATATCGTAAGTAAGCTGTTCCTTCATGATCTGCTGGTTGATGCTTGTATAAGCCTGTGGATTTTCAAGAACTTTCAGAGGCATTTTAGCTACTGAAGTGCTGTCTCTATCCAGAAATTTATTTCTGCTCACTGCATATACAGTGATTCCCTCAATCACATTATTATGTAATGGGGCATAGATCGCAGGAATTTCGTGGACATCTTTCTGAATATGGATAGATTCCCTCATCAGTTCGATGTCATTTAAAACCACCTGAAGCGTATATTCTCCAGGTGGTACATTTTCAAAGTAATATTCTCCTAAATTATTGGTTTTTGCCTGATAAGACGTATTGACAAGTCTTAAAATTGCATTTTTTACTGGTGCCTGTTCTGTCAGCATGATCTTGCCATGAATTCTGTCGCCCTGTTGTGCAGAAAGCGAGTTTGAAGATAAAGCAAGACCAAGAAGTAATATAAGGGTTTTAGATGTTTTCATGCTGTAAGTTTTGTAACAGGGGATAGTTTATTTTACCGTTTTGTGATAATGGAAATGATTCTATAAGTTCGGTGCGTACATATTGCGGGTTGATACGCAGTTTATTTTTAATGGTTTCGGTGATGATCTGAGGATCAATGTCCGGATTGTCATACAACACAACGATTTTTTTATCATTGGCGTTCAGACATACGAAGGTATTGCCCTGCATTTCATTTTTAAGAATGAATTCTACCTCATCCAGATTAAGGCGTATTCCGAAAAGCTTCATGATACGCTTTATTCTTCCTGTGATATAATAAATTCCGTTCTCCCCTTTTCTGGCGGTATCTCCGGTATGCAGTACAGAAGGTTGCTCATAAGTGGCAAGATCCTCCAGTTTATTGGCATAACCTCCGAAAATACTGATGTGTGAGAAGAGAAGTTCATCGGTTTCAGTATCAATTCTGAAACTTCCGTTGTGTACAGGAGTTCCGATAGAGGTTTCAGCTTCCAGCAATCCTTCTGTGGTAAGATAAGCCATTCTTCCTCCTGCTTCGGTCTGACCATATTGCGCAAAGAATTCTTTTTTAAATTCATGACAATAAGAGAAAATGGTTTTTCTAAGCTCAGCATTGATTACGCCTCCGGTATGAGTAAAATACCTTAGGCTTGGAGAATCTTTTCTGAAAAATCCTATTCTGTTCAGGTTCTCATAAAGGAAAGGAACTCCGCCCAAAGTACTGTAGCCATACTCTTCCATTTCATCCCAGAATGCTTTCTGCATAATGTCTTTATCTGTACAGACAATTCTTCCGGCACGCATACAGTTGGTGGTGAAAATAGAGAATCCATATACAAAGTTGATAGGAACGTTTAAAGGAACCACATCGGATTCCTGAACAGGCATATACTGAAGGATGCTCAAAGCATTCTGATAAAGGCTTTTATCTGATAATTTAACCAGTTTCGGAACACCTGTTGTTCCTGAGGTACTTAAAAGGATTTTAATGTCAGGATGAATGGTAATCTCACTCTTATAATCATCTTTTGCAAAGATTCTGATGTGGTCTGAGAATTTTTTCAGGCTGTATCCTTCAATAGCTTCTCTTTGTGAATCAAAGATATATTTCGGACGGTATTCTGCCTCAATACGTGCTTTGAATTCTTCATGCAGCTTTTGTCCCAGGACCGCAATGGTGTGCGCTGTTCCGTAAAAATTGAGGAGTACCTCAATACTGGACAGCTGATTGTCATTGTACAAAAAGAGCAGCCCTTTTTCTACAGGATTTAAGCCTAAAGACCGATACAGTGTTCCCACCGGTATTGTTGTACCGGTGGAAGCATCTGTAAACCCCAAGTTCTTATTGGCAATTACATTTTCTAAAATTTTCATATGCTTAGTTTTCTACGAATACTTCGTATTTTTTCATTTTTTCGCGAATCTTCCCGACGGTTCCCATCTCAAGAATATCGTTAAAATCAAATTTGATCTGATAAAACTGTTCAAGCGCTTCTACGATAAGAAGATGAGACATAGAATCCCATTCCGGGATTTCCTGATACGTTAGTTTTTCATCTACCAATTCTTTTTTTATGGCGATGGCAGAGGCGATAATTTCATAAAATTCTTCTGTATTGTTCATTTTAAATTTTTATAGTTTTCCATTTTCCATTTCTAAAAATCATTAGGAATAACACGGCTAAGACAATTTCCGAAGAAACGATAGCGGTAAATATTCCTCTCAGTTCCCACTGAAACCTTACTCCTAAGAGATAGGCCAAAGGAAGCTGAATCACATAAAACATGACGAGGTACAGCAGTGTAACCTGCAGAATGTTTCCGGCCGCATTCAGAGCACGGCTGATCACCATGGTGAATCCTAACAGCAGGTAAGCCATAGAAACCACATGGATATATTGAACTGCATATCTTGCAACCTCTGGTTCTGTAGTGAAAAATTTCACCACATATTCCGCTGCAATCTGCCAGAATAAGGCTACTATTACCAGATAAGTCATGTTGATTGTTCCTGCTCTCCAGACTGTTTTTTCTGCACGCTCAGGCTCTCCTGCACCCAGATTCTGTCCTGTAAGAACTCCTGCTGCATTTCCTATGCCCCAGGCAGGCATCGTTGCTACTGAAGCAATACGCTGGGCAATAATGTATCCTGCAAGAGCTGTTGTTCCGAAGGTAGAGATGATCTTCACCATAATCAGCCAGCTGGATGTTGGAATGATATACTGAACCAATCCTCCAAAGGCTATTTTCAGAATCTTCTGCAACAATGGTATATCAAGCTGAAAAGGAACTCTGATGCTGATACTGGTTTTACCGGACAGAAATATAAAAGCCTGGTATAAGACTCCTAACGTTCTTGATAAAACCGTAGCATAAGCCAATCCCATCAACCCGAAAGCAGGGATAAACCCTAATCCGAAAACAAGAATCACGGCAAAGATGATATTGGAAATATGGCAGATCCAAAGTGATTTCATTGCAATATCTGCATCACCCGCACCTCTGAAAAGTCCGTTCACCGACAGGCGGAGAATCACAAGCCCTATACTCAGAAAGACCAGTCTTGAAAAAGATACTCCATCGACTACGGCATTGGCATTGACACCAAGGAAATCAACAATTTCAGCGGAGAAATAACAGGAGATACCCCCAATAAGCACAGCAAAAAACAAGGCGAGAAGGATAATATACTGAGCTGTTCTGCCCATTCCTTCCTGATCTTTTTCACCTGCTCTTCTGGCTGTGAGAGTAGCTGCAGCAATGCCTAACCCTACTGCTATGGCATAAGCAAAGTTGATGTAGTTATCTGTAATTCCCACAAGGCCCAGAACTTTGTCTCCTAATTTTGCAATAATCAATAGATTGACGCTCACAAAAACAGATTCCATGACAAGTTCCATCACCATGGGAATGGCAAGGCTAAAGATGGAACGGTTGATGCTTCCGGAAGTCAGTTCGACCTTTTTCCCGGCTATAGCTCCATAGGCAAAAACCGCTCCTTCTTTTAGTATATGCAGGAATTTCCTCATACTGCTGCTACTGAATTTTTATTGGCAATCTGATACAACGGATTAGGCAATGCTCCATCTTTTCTTGGAATCGCAAATGCTTTATTTTCGCTGTAACCATTGTTTTTCAGACGCAGACTGTTGATATAGAATCTTTTGAATGCAGGAACATACAGGTCATACTTTTCGTATCGTTCCTGGAGATGCGTATTCTCAGCTTTATAGTTTTCTACACAGTTGTGAACCAGCTCCCAGAATGTTTCTTCATTAAAGTTGGAATAGGTATGCAGGATATTCGACAGATATCTGAAGAAAGCATCAAAAACACCAAGCAAAATAAACAGTGGAATGTTTTCTTTATTGGAAGACTGGATCAATCCATCTGCAAGGTGAGCAGGAAGCTTTTCTCTGGCTTCAGTTGTTAAAACGATATCATCCACAAAATCTTTGATCACAATTCTCTGTGGAATTCCGTTTTTCAAAACAACCATAATATTTTCTCCGTGTGGCGTTACACATAATGAATGCGTGTAATAGATGTGTAGTAATGGCGTAAGATAAGCGTCAAGATAGCTTTCAATCCATTTTTCAATACTCAGGCCTGCTTTTTCTGCAAATGCCTGAACCAATGGAACTCCATTTTCGTCTACATACAGTAAAGAAGCCATGGTTACCATTTGCTCATCTTCTTTCAGATAGTTTTCAGCACTTTCTCTCCATAATGCTCCAAGGAATTCATTATATTGGTAAGGAACGCTGGCGATAGCTCCGTACTGTGGATGTAAATAAGTGATAGCGGCTTCTTCTCCTAAGAAAATAGTCTCTTTATTCTCAAGGTAAGCATCGTCTTTAATTAAGCCTTTTACCCAATCGGTAATGGCAGGAGCAATTTTCATCTGCTTAGGAGATAATCCTCTGATATTTCCTGTGCTCAGAATAGAAACAGCCGTTTTCAGGTATCTCTTTTTAGGATGATCTACATTGAATAAAGTACGGATACTCTGCTGCGGGCTGTAGGTATCATTTCCCTCTCCCAATTGGATTAAAAGCCCGGAAGCAATATCTCCGGCAAAATGAATCTGAAGCTTATGCTCCCACTGCCATGGATGTACCGGGATAAAATGATAGTCTTCAACAATTTTTCCTTCGCTTATCAATTGCTGCTGAAACTCATTATACAGCAAATCTCCTATTTCAGAACGATAAAACTGCTCTCTGTCAATATGTTCCAAAGATTGAAATGATGATCTGCTTTTATGGGAAGCTAACCAGATTACTTTTAAATTTTCATCAGCCTCAGGGGCAAATGTTTTAAGATCTCTTGGAGAAAAACCAAGTCTGCTTTTGTTCACAATAACCCACGGATGTCCGGTCATATTGTGCTCCACAGTCTGATAATCTGCATCAGCAAGGTCTTTTGAAGACATTACTCCTCTTGATAAAATTAAAGCATCACAATATAATGTGTGCAGCAACTCTTCCGTATATCTTGCAATCGTATAAGGATCTAAATCAAATACAGACTGCATTTCCAGAAAGAAAGCCGCTACATCTACTGATGACAGGTCTTCACCGTTTTCAGTTTTTGTAATGCTGTCTTTATCAATATGCCAGTAATCCATCATTCTCTCCTGTCCGCGGAAGTTGTACGTAATATTTTCAAGTCCGGTTTCAAGTTTAAAAACAGTATATCCGTCTTTATCTTCAAAGGTTACTACGGGCTTTAGAAGCTCTTCGTGCATCAGTTCTGCGATGGTTTTGGCCATTAGATTTCTGTTAGCCTGATTCCAATTTTCCTGGCTTACTGTATTTTTTAAGTTGGTGTTCATTTTATGATTAAATTTTGGCAGTTGGTAAATCAGCATATTTTTCTACATCAAAGTCCTGGAAAGCAATTTTCTTTTCAATTTTATAATGCTCTCTTCCCAGAATATCATTGATGATATAGGAATTACGGTAAGCAGCCATTCCAAGGTCGGTAGAAATATAGCTGTGAGTATGAACTTCAGCATGAAGCACATAGATTTCGCCTCCGTTATGATCTATTGAATAATTTCTGTTGACATCAAACAATCCGCTGGAATCTCTCTTGATTCTGGACTGAATATTCTTTAAGAATGCGGGCTCATGATAACGATATCCGGTTCCAAGAATCACATAATCAGCTTCCTGATCATAAGGTACTTCCTGCTCCAGTTGGGTAAATTCAAGATTGATAAAATCAGGATTGCTGTTGTCTACTGTATTCAGCTGGCTGTTAGGAATGATTTTAAGATTAGGATCAGCATTGTCTATATTCAGATCGTAAATAAAATCATAGATATCATTGATCAGATCGTAATTGATTCCTTTAAACTGAGCCTGCTGTTTGCTTAAAATGGTTTTCCTGGCAGATTCATTTCTGTTGTAGAAATATTCTACATAATCAGGCGATGTAAGTTCCAGTGTCAGTTTAGAATATTCCATAGGGAAAAATCTGTCCGGGCGGGAATACCAACCCAACTGTGTGTTTTCATTTCTGCTCTGAAGAAGGTCATAAAATACCTCAGCAGCACTCTGACCAGAACCGATAATGGCAATTTTCTTTCCTTGAGATAAAAGTTCCTCTTTTCTATACAGATAAGAACTTGTATGAATGATTCTGGAATCATCTTTCGGAATGAAAGAAGGAATATGTGGCTGTGTTCCGGTTCCCAAAATCAGTCTCTCGGTTTTGAAAACCGTAGTTTCTTTGGTTTTGGTATGAACTGTCGTCACCAGATATAATCCATCTTCATAAGTAATATCAACTACCTGGGTTGAAAAACGACATTGTGGAAGCTGTTCGATAACCCACTGGCAATAACGGTTGTATTCTTTTCTTGGGATAAAGAAGCTTTCACGGATAAAGAATTTGTACAATCTTCCGGTTTCCTTCAGATAATTCAAAAGACTTAAAGGATTGGTTGGATCAGCCATGGATACACAGTCACATAAAAATGGAGTCTGCAGGGTTACATGGTCAATCATCAATCCCGGGTGCCAGTCGAAACCATCTCTCTGGTCCAGGAAAAGCGTCTTGAGTTCCGGAATTGGATTGGATAATGCGGCAAGTCCCAGATTGAAAGGTCCTATACCTATGCCTATTACATTGTATACGGCTTCGTTAGTCATTTTTTGTGATGTTTGTGGTGATTTTTACCTCTTTATTCTGTGGGAATTTTTCCCAGTACCATTCTCTGTAACAGAAGTTCAGATTGGCTTTTTTATGAGGCATTTCAATTACTTTTTCTACTTTGAAGCCTACATGGGCTTTGTTCATCATAGAAGCAAGTGAGTCTACAGACCCTTCTCCTACCATTTTACCTACCTGCGGCTGTGCAAAAACATAGTCAACCATAGATTGTGTAGATGGAGATACAAATTTCTTTTTTGGATCAGTAGGTGCTATGAACTGGTGCGTTCCGTAATCTGTAGGCAGCACTTCGTAATAATCGCCTACAATATCTCTGCACGCCCAATATACCTCTATATTACAAGAAGGTTCATCATTACCTGCAATGATATAACTGTGGGCTTCATCACTTGGAAGCATCAGTCTGTAATACGTTTCCAGTTCATCTATCGGCCAGTTCATCTGCCAGATTTTTACGGCATGTTCGCGATTGAACCATTCATGAAGCATTTCAATGTCATTTTCAAGATCTATAGGACGCATACTCATGGTTACATCTTCTTTCTGAAAATATCTTTTAAAGAAAACTTCTTTTCCTTGAGGATGGATCAATTGATCTGAGAAGAAATGTTTATGAAGAAGGTTTGGAACTTTAGCATAAGAAATAGAGGCCGCATTCACTCCGCCATCTACATCGGAAACTGCCGACTGAAGGTTTGATTTTACTGCCCAATATCTTTGATTCAATGCATAATCTGTCAATGAAGAAGGTTCAGATTCATGAAGGTTTTCAAATTCTCTGTACAGAATATGGATCAGTTTTCTTTCTTTAACCAACCCTGTTTTACCTATTGATGAGATCAAAGCACTCAGATTGCTTACCAAAAGATGGTGGGAAACAATATCCAGAAGGCGTTCATCTCTGATGAAAAGATCTTCAACTTCAGGATAATCTTTAATCAGGTTTTGATATTTTTCTTTGAAACTGTCTTTAATAAGATATCCCTGTCCGTCTCTTACGTAGATAGATTGTGGTAAAAGCTGATTGTCAAGCTGAACAAGAAGGTTTTGCTGATGAATTTCCGGAGCCACCCCTAATTGATTGAACAATCTGTTTAAAGGGGAAAGCAATAGATTCACATACTTTTCAAACCAGATAATTGCTGCTTTTTCAGCATCTACACCCAGCTGATTCGCCACATTATTAAAGAAATGAGTCGTAAAATTGAATCTATCTGTAGATTCATCCTGACAAAGCCTTGCTAATAAAATGACTTTATCTTCATTTGAAAAAGGATTTTCACGGAGCAGTATATTCAGACTGTCCATATTCTTTCCTTCGTAATGAACACTTAATGTGGAAGGTTCCAGCAATAATTTAAAGTTGGGAAAGGTTTTTTCAAATGAGGCTTTTTCATGCTGCCACCAGATTGCGGAAGCATATCCTCTGTTGAGATCTTTTAAGCTGTTTGTTCTTACAGAGCCTGTCATTAAAACATGCAGAGAAAATTTCAGCATCCAGCTGAAGTCCGGATTGTATACCGTTCTAATAGAAGATGTTGCATAAAAATCTTCACCCAGTGGTCCTATATGAATAATTTTCCCAGATCCAAGCATTTCAGGGTATTCTTCGGTTGATAGAAGATACTTTGCTTCCCATGGATGGCATGGAACGATATAAAAATCATTTGTGTTCTCAAAATCGTAGCTTTCCGGTAAGGAAGTCCATTTTTCGAAGATTTCTTTTGCTGAAATCCCCGGAAGAGATTTTTCCGTGATACAGTCTTTGTGAATCAGAAAATAATCCAGCTGAAATCCTTTACCGAATTCAGGGCCATATAAAAACTGTTCTTCTTCAGAGAAGCCCATTCTTGATTTGGTGAAAGGATGCAGATTGTGTCCTGCAGGAAGCATTTGTTCAGATTCAAGAAAAGAATATGTTAAAAGCTGATCGTCCTGAAGACATGCTTCTGTCGTTAATTCAAGATTTCTTAAGCTGCTCTGAATTCTTTCCACAAATTGCCTGAATCCACTTTCGTTAGTCGTCTCAGAAAACTCTTTGTAAACCAGTTCAGTCAGTTTTTCATCATTAACTTCAAAAACCTCTTGATTTTTGTGGTCTACAGCCCATAAAACAGGTTCGTATTCATGAAAAAGGGTCTCAGAACGATAAGAAACCGGAGCAAATAAAAATAGCCCGCTTTTCTTCATTTCAAACCTCATATACAGCGGATAATTGCTGTTCTGAAGAGCTTTTGCTGTAAGAAGATCATATTTCGGAACTCCCTGATAGAATTTTCCGTTTCCCAGTTCTCTCAGCATTCCGTTCAGCAGAATTCTGAGGGTAATTTCCCGGGCTCCCGTTTTATTTTTCTGGATTAAAGTCTTTTCCATGTTTTTTGATTGTGGTGAGAATTTGATGAATGTCTTCAGTCGTCGTAATCGGGTTCAGGAACGTAAACTTCAGATAGAAGTTACCATCCACTTTTGTACTTGCTACAAGGATTTCTCCGCTGTAGAAAAGTTTCATCTTGATGTATTGATTCAGGGCGTTCAGATCACTGATTTCCGGATTTACATATCTGAAAACAAGAACACTTAAATCCGAATCTGAAAGAAGTTCAAAATCTGCATCTTCAGTAATCATTGCGGCTGCATCCTTGGTAAGATCAATAACGGTATCTGTATATTCTGCCAGCTGCTCTCTTCCCATCATTCTTATGGTAAACCAAAGTTTTAAAGCATCAAATCTTCGGGTACTCTGCGTAATAGATTTATTGATCTGTGCCGGAATTTCTTCTTCATCCATTTCTTTCGGATTCAGATAATCGGCGTGATGTTTAAGAATCAGCAGTTCTTTTTTATTTTTAACAATAAAGGCACTGCTACTGATGGGTTGGAAGAATGATTTGTGGTAATCAATCGTTACGGAATCTGCTCTCTCAATACCATTAATCAGGTTACGGTATTTATCACTTAATAATAAAGCACAACCATAAGCTGCATCTACGTGCATCCAAATGTTATAATGCTCTGCAATATTTGCGATATCTTCTAATGGATCGATATTTCCAAAGTCTGTTGTTCCTGCGGTAGCCACGATTCCAATTGGAATATTTCCTAATTGTTCTTCTCTTTTAATGTATTTTTTCAAAAGAGAAATGTCCATACGGAATCTTTCATCGGTAGGAACTTTAACAATACTTTTCTCACCCAGTCCCATAATAGAAGCATTTTTCAAATTGCTGAAGTGAGATTTATCTGAAACAAATATCCTGAAACGGCTCGCCTCTGCTGGCAGACCATCCATTTTAATATTGTGATTATATCTTTTCTGGGAGAAACAGTCACGCATCATGACCAATCCCATTAAATTGCTCTGTGAGCCCCCTGCTGTGAAAACGCCATCGCTTTCACTCGTATTATATCCAATTTGACCCGCAGTCCAGTCGATCAGTTTTCTTTCCATAAAAGTTCCTCCGGCACTCTGATCATAGGTATCCTGTGAAGAATTGATAGCACTTACAAGGATTTCTCCTGCCAATGCGGGAATAACTACCGGGCAGTTAAGGTGAGCTACATACTGAGGAAGGTGAAAAGCTGTGGCATGTTTTACATAGATTTCGTCTACTTCCGTCAGAAGCTCATTATAATTGGAAAGTTTTTGATTAAGGTCGATCTGCTGTACCATTCCTTTCATTGTTTTGGCTTCTATACCACTGAAAGGCTTGTTGTTTCTGTAAAGGAATTCCTGAACCAGGTCTAAAGTACTGTTGACAGCATTACGATAATGATCATAATTGTCTGGATGAAAAATATTCCCAAAATTCCCCGAAATGTGAGGTGAAGTTGTGCTTGCGAGCTCTTCTAGGGAAATTAAATTGTTGTTCATAAAAGTTTTGTAATGTGATTTTTTAAATCTGTGAGTTGTTGTGGTTTTTTTGATATACGATTATATATATCTGATAGTCAGGTTTTTATTTTTTTACATTTTTTTAAATTTTGTTTGGTGGTTGAGTAATTATTCATAAATTTGACTCGGTTATTGTTATTTAGAATAATTAAAAACAAATATAAAAATTATTAGTTAACACCAAATTTTTTTTTAATGAATTCTACAGAAATTTTAGATAAAGACTGTTCAACAGTGGTAAAACTGCTTCCTACGGTCATAGAGGTCACCTCACAGGAGAGAAGAATGATAAAAGATGCGGCACTCCATCTTCAGAAAAAGTATGAAACATATGAAAACCGTGATTTTATTAAGCATGTACATCAGCTGGCGTCTTATTTTTTACCAGAGAGAATTTTAAATATAGCGGCTGATTTTGCAAGTGACTTTTCAAAAAATCAATATGGTGCATTGATCTTTACCGGATTAATGGATATAGATCAGGAGAATATAGGTTCTACGCCTTCCAATTGGCAGTCGGCAGATTATTCAAAATTTAATTTATATGGTTTTGCGTGTGCTCTTATTCATGGAGCGCTGCCATCAAAGCCTGTACAATATTATTCACAGCGTAAAGGAGGTGGATTGATCCATGCCATCATTCCTGATGAAAAGATGAAAGAAACACAGACAGGATCGGGATCTTCAACAGATTTGTACGTACATACCGAAGATGCTTTTCTGAAACATCAGGCTGATTATTTAAGCTTTATGTATGTGAGAAATGAAGAACAGGTTCCTTCTACTCTTTACTCAATCCGTTCTCATGAGTCTATCGGTGAAAATTACAGACCTCTTTTTGATCGTATTTATAAAATCCCGAAAGATGCCAACCTGGAAACGGGAAATAGTGAAGAAGAGACATTAGATTCTGTTTTGTATGGAAATTATAGTCTTCCGTTTATGCGATTTGATGCTGCGGAACAGCTTTTCAATTCCAGCATAAGACAATCGGATGAAGCGCAAAGTACACTGCATGAGTTCTGGGAAGAAGCCAGACACTTGATTTATTCGGGATTTACACCTCAGGCAGGTGATGTTATTCTGGTTAATAATCACTTATGTGCTCACGGAAGATCTGCTTTTCGGGCAGGAGTAAGAAATATTGACGGAATAGAATATCCGTGTGAGAGAAGAATTATGCTTCGTATGATGAGTAAAGTGAGCCTTATTGATATGAGAGCTCATACCCTTACGGAAGATCCGTTCTTCGTTATAGAAGAGCATTTGGGTAAAAACTTTCAACAATTTTAATATGCTGATTAGTTAGCATTTTGAACATCAATCAATCGTAAATCCTTTTTGAGCAGTGCTCAAAAAGGATTTTTTATAAATTTTAAAAACTTTACAAAACCACAAAAGTCACAAAAGCTTCTATATTAAAACAATTTAGTTTAATTAAGTAAGTTAAAATAATGCTGTAGAAAGGCTCACATTAAGATGAAAATCAAAGATTTTCGCAAAACTTAGGTGTACTTATTATGCATAAAAATTGGCTCTAAAAATTTAAGTATTAAAAACTTTTGTGTCTTTTGTGGTTAAAAATAATTAATGTAAAAGTTTAAACTGCTTTTTTGTGACAATTACTGTTTAAAAAATCTATCAAATAAAGACAATTGCTCAGACAATGATCTGCTCCAATATTCGGGAACATGGCCTCCCAAAGATTCGGTATAGAGATGCTGGATCTTCATTTCTGTCAGTTTTTTATGAAAATTTCTATTCATGTTGATCATTTGAGTGTCTTCTGTACCGCAATCGAAAATATATTGCTGTCCAGCTTCGGCCATCAATTTTATTTTGCTGTCAGTAAGAAAATTAAGGCTGATCGATTCCAATGGTCCCAGAACTTTATTCACCATATATTTCTGATATCCTTCCCCGAATGAATTGAAATCCAATGCTCCGCAAGAACTTCCTACAATACCAAATGTTTTATTATAGGTAACTCCGATATTGGTTGCTCCGTAACCTCCCATACTCCATCCTAAAATTCCGCGAAATTTTTTCTCAGCTTTCACAGGATAATTTTTATCGATAAATTCTACCAGTTCTTTTCCAATAAAGGTTTGATATTGGGAATCTTTTACGATCGGACTGTCCACATACCATGAACTGTAATTTCCATCCGGAAGTACATAGATTGTTTTCAATTCCTGAGCTTTTTTAACCAGATCAGGAATATCCTGCTTAATGATTCTGTCCGGGTTGCCACTGAAACCATGAAGAATATAGACAGAAGGATATTTCGTATTAGGCTGAAGATTGGGTGTAATGATAACTGTTTTGATTTTTTTATTCATTTTCGGACTGAAAATTTCCTGATGAATAATTTTTTGTGCTGATAATGGGATAAATGCAGCCAGCACAAATACAATTTTGATGAGCTTCTTCATGTTAAAAAATGTTTAATTAATGATAATCACGGATTTTCAATTATAGAACATATAATGTACCAATGATCTTATGATAAAACAAAATTGCAACAGAAAAAGAAAAAAAGCCTCAACATATGTTGAAGCTTTTTAATTTAAATCCTTCTTGATCCGGCTAAGCTGTGTAGGCGTTATTCCAAGATAAGAAGCAATATGATGCTGTTTTAATCTATTATATAATGATTTATTTTCAAATAACTGTAAATATCTTTTTTTTGCAGTTTCGTATTTCAGGGATACTTCCAAAGGTTCTTTTTTCACTACCCAGTTTTTTTCCAGATAATACATATGAAAAAGAGCCAGATCATGATGCTTTTCAAGTAGTTCACGATAGGCTTTTGCAGGATATTGTATCACTGAACAGTCTTCCAGTACAATAATATTGAAATCGCTCGGTTCATTTTTTATAATGGCGGCTGTAGAAGCTGCAAAACTGTTTTCTTCAAAGAAAATTTTATAAATATTATTTCCCTGTTCATCTACTGTATAATACCCTATCAATCCTGATTTGATAAAATAATAATACCTTGCCATAGAACCGGATTCCAGCAGAAGATCATTTTTATGATAGTATTCTTCCGTACAGATATCCAGTAAATCCTGAATCGTTTCTTTGGATAAAGGATAATACTGATTGATATGCTTTACAAATTCTGAATGGTTCATTTGGTAATATTTTATCCTAACACGCAATTATCTTTGAAAATTTGTGCTATCTGTGGGCAAAAAAGGTTTAATCCAATGTTTTTTTCATCATCAGATCAGTCTGTTCTTCTTCTCCAAGTCTGAAAATGTGTTTATCAAATTCAACAAATCCGTTTTTTTTGTAGAAATGTAAAGCTCTCAGATTTTCTTCCCATACACCCAGCCACAGATAAATTTTTTTGAGTTGCTGAGCAGTATCTAAAGCCTGATTATAAAGAAGCTGTCCTACTTTTTTCCCGTGATGGCTTTTCTTCACATAGATTCTTTCAATTTCCAGGCTGGTTTCGTCCTGAAGTTCTGTCTGCGCTTTGCCGGAATTGACTTTCAGGTAACCTACCGGATTGTCTTCTTCCCAGGCAATATAGAAAGAGGAGTCAGGATTATTCAACTCAGATTTTATCTTTTCAGTATTAAAGCTTTCTTCCAGATACTTTTTCATAGCCTCTTCTGTGTTATCTTCAGCAAATGTTTCTGAGAAGGTCTGAATTCCTAAGCTTTGTAAAGTTTCTAAGTCTTCAGCCACCGCTTTGTTTATGATAATTGAACTCATGATCGTAAGAATAAATGTTATGAGAAAAGAATTTTCTTAAAAGCTTCAGAAGCCAGATGTACCTGTACGCTCCAATCGTCTGCAGCGTCACTTCCGGCATCATCAGAAATATATTTAAGGCATAGAAACGGGATCTTTTCCTTTTGAGCAATCAATGCCAGTGGATAGGCTTCCATGTCTACAATATTATAATCGGTTTCGGAGTGGTTCATTTCAAAACTGTCACCACTGCCGCAGATTCCTTCTTTCAAAGTATCCATTTTAAGACCATATTCCAATACAGGCGGAACTCCGGATAGAGGGGTTTCATACAATTTAAATCCAAGTCCTCTTACATCCATATCCCTTTGGATGAACTTTGTACAGCATACTACTTCTCCCTTGTGAAATCCTTTACTTCCTGCAGAGCCTAAATTTACAATCAGTTTAGGTTTTCTTGCGTGAATTTCTTTGGTTAATTCGATGGCGGCGTTTACCTTTCCGATGCCTGTAATTAATTTATTTTTGTCATTAAATACGGTTCCTGCTTCAGAATCCAATGCAAAAACAAAAAGGGTGTCATCAATTGAATAGTGAGTTTCGTTGTTAATTTTTATCATTGAGAAATCAGATTTATACAGCTGTGGCACTGCATTACAAAGATACGTTTCTTCTAATATATTAAATTAAAAACCCCAAAACAATTTATTTGTTTTGGGGTTCTGTTATCTTAAATACTGCATCCGTCAGCATCACAGGAAGCTCCGCTGCCACCGGAAAGATCCTTAAATGGACTTACGGTTTCTTTGTAAGTCTGCTGAAGTGCATTTTCAAACGCTTCTACAGGCTGAGCTCCGGAAACTGCATATTTACCATTCAGAACAAAGAAAGGAACTCCGGAAACCCCATTGTTTCTTGCTTCCTGAATATCCTGATTGACTTCATAATCCAAATTATCTGTTGTAACCGCCTGTTTTGCCTCCTCTTTATCAATTCCTAAACTTTCTGCAAGAGCAACCAAAACTTCAGTATCTCCTACATTTTTTCCGTCAATAAAATGAGCGATAAATAATGCCTCTTCCATTTCATTGGACTTATTGTGCTTTTTAGCCAAATGAAGCAATTTGTGGGCACTGAAAGTATTGGTGATCAGAGCTTTTCCAAAATCAAAATCAATTCCGGCTTCTTTTCCCATTTGGGTAACCTGACTAAGCATTTGTGTAGCCTGAGCTTCAGGAACTCCTTTCTTTTCTCTAAAATATTGAATAGTATCCTGAGTTTTTTCTGGATCTAAAGTTGGATCCAGCTGAAAACTCTTCCACTCCACTTCTACTTCATCTTTGAAAGGAAGCTTGTTTAAAGCCTGTTCAAAATTATTTTTTCCGATATAGCAAAACGGACACATTACGTCCGACCAGATTTCTATTTTCATTGTATTTAATTTTAAATTAAAAAAACTGTTTAAACTTTTAAAAAAAATTCAATATCTATTAAACCATTAAGAAGGATTTAAGAAATAAAGCATAGTTAAGATGAATCATTCTGATTTTTAAGCTTAAAGCGAAGCTTACCTTAATATTTTCAACACCTTAATACAATCTTACTGTTTCAAAAATAAAAATTTAAACAAGTTTCAAATTAATAGAACAAAGGTAATGTATTTTATTTAATGTAACAAAAATTATTACAGTTTAATTCTGACAGCTGGACAATACCTGGCTGCGCTTTTCGAATATCCCTCTTAAGATCATCATCAGAAATGCAAGAAGCCCGAAAACAACACCTATCCATGGAATATACGCTACTCCTTTTGTAACGATTATCCATCCTCCGATTGTAGTTCCCACTGTCACACCCAGATTTCCGAACGATGTGGCAAGACTATTAGCAAATTCCAGTGATTCCGGTGCTGAAGAGATCATATAGGTAGATGCATTCAGAAAGCTAGGTGAATACAGAAATCCCCAGATTCCGATAACGGCAATCGTTGCCCATAAATTTCCATCAGAAAAATAGAGAAGAATGGGTACCAGAATGGTTCCAGAAAGAAAGATAGCGGTAGTTCCTGCCACATTTTTATTAAGCATTTTCCCAGCAACCCCATTGGCCATCACTCCAATAATTCCAAATAACAAAAGCATATAGCTTACCATTGAAGTATCCATCCCTTTGGCTTTATTCAGATAATCTGCAAAATAGCTGTAGGTAGAAAACCATGCGGTAATCATAAAAAAGTTAGCCAGAGTACTCAGAATAAATGGAGGCTGCTTCAGGATTCTGACCTGATTTCCATAAGATTTTTTCTCTTTTACAGGCATCGCAGGAAGAAGAAAGTAAATGACAACCAGAGCAATCAAACTGACTATAGTTTGTATCATGAATGAATATTCCCAGGACCAAAGCCCCGCAATCCATGTGGCAAAAGGAACTGTAGTGACCATGGCAATGGCAACTCCATTAAATACAATTCCCATCAGTTCATTTTTTTTCCGGTCATCAGCCTGGGAGACGGCCACAGATAATGCTGTTGCAATATATACAGGCTGGAGAAATGCCGGTAAAATCCTAACCAGCATCAGTAGCCAGAAAGGAGGTGAAAAAGAAGACACAAATCCTGTAATCAGAAACATGAAAATGGCTGCAAGCATTATTTTTTTACGATCAAAACCTGATGTAAGTAAGGTCATGAAAGGTCCTGTAAGAGCGATAATTAATGCAAAAGCACTCAACAGATACCCCGCTTTGTCTATACTGATTTTATAATGTTCTGCAACTTGTGGAAGAATTCCGATGACCCCAAATTCTGTTGTAATAACGGCTATAAACCCCAGACATCCAATGTATGCGTATTTTTTCATTATACTTTTTCTCCAACAGAATTTAAATTTTGATGAGCAAAAGCAGCCATTTCACTTACGGCAGATTCTACTTCTTCCAGAATTTCTCCCATATGCATAAATCCGTGAACCATGTCTTTGTAGAAACTTGTTGTAAGGGCAACGCCTGCATTTTTCATATTTTCAGAAAGCTGTTTTCCGTCATCAAGCAAAGGATCATGTTCTGCAAGAATGACTAAAGTAGGTGGAGTTTCTTTAAAATCTTGTATTAAGACAGGAATCGCCAAAGGATTATCTTTTTCTTCGTTGGGAAGATACCAGTCCCATGCTTCTATACCACCCTGTTTATTAAGAACCGGTCCGTTTTCATACGTTTCCCATGATTTTGAACTAAGCTGATTATCGGCTGCAGGATAAATTAACACCTGAAATTTCAAATGTTTGCCCATTTGGGTAGAAACAGCAGTAGCCAATGCTCCGCCGGCACTGTCTCCTATAATTCCTATTTTGTCAGGATCTATTCCTAAAGATTCTGCATTGGCTATTACCCACTTTATACCGTCAAGAGAATCGTTTAAGCCCGCTGGAAAAGGATGTTCCGGAGCAAGACGGTAATCTATAAAAATAACCACAGATCCGGTTTTATTAGCCAGTTTACGGACTACCGCATCATGGGTTTCGTATCCTCCAGCTATAAACCAGCCTCCGTGAATATAAATAATAGCCGATGAATTCTGAACATTCTTTCCGTTAGGACGGTAAATCCGAATGGGAATCTGATGGTTTTCCTGTTGGATATCCAATTCTTCGATCATTGCAACGGATTCTTTCTTACCACTAAGCTGAAGAGACATTGTTTCAAGGTATTTACGGGCTCCGTCTAAAGAATCCTGTGGATTGAAAGGTTGTATTTTTTCTAAATGATTTAAAATCTGTGTTATATTAGAGGTTAACTGCATTTTCATTTTTTATTTAAGTTATTATTGTTTCTGCAGGGAACGTGAGCGCTATTGTTCCTTACTGCCGCATATTTTCTGCTTTCTGTGTACAAAATTAAATCTCAAACCTTACATTTGCACTGTATGCAGCTAAATGTATGGTACTAACAAATTTGTAAGTAATGGGAAAGCTAAAAGAAAATTCGACGAATAATATCAACAGACAGTATATACAAGGATGCGACCTGAGCTATGCTGTATGTAAAATCGGAGGCCGATGGAAACTGATTATTTTAAACAAACTAAAAGACGGAAAATTACGTTTCAGCGAACTTAGGAACTCTATTTCAGGAATAACGGAAAGAATGCTTACCCTACAGCTGAGAGAATTGGAAAAAGAAAACTTAGTAAAAAGGACTGTTCATGCAGAAGTTCCTCCAAGAGTAGATTATGAGCTTACAGATATTGCCCGGGAGCTGATCCCTATATGGAAACAGCTTGATGAATGGGGAGGAAAGCATAGGGAAATGATGCTGGCACTGGAAACGATTGAGGAATAAGAGATTTTAAAGATTTCGAAATTAAATAGGTTTGAAAATAAAAGGATCGGGATTTTATCTTTGATAAAATCCCGATCCTTAAACGTCTTAGAAATATAACAATTACATCTCTGCGTTTGCTCTATTTACCCTTTTTGAAAACAAAATATGAGCGATCAAAGCCAATACCCCAAATACCGTTCCTACAAGACATACGCCGCTCCATTGAGCCTTTTGCCATGCAACGGATGCCAGCCAGGTTCCGAGTGAGCCTCCGATGAAATAAGACACCATATACACTGTATTCAGTCTGTTTACAGCATTTGATTTGATCAGAAAATAATTGGTCTGGTTCATAATATGGCTGGACTGCACCCCAAGGTCTACCAGAATTACTCCTACAATGAGTCCCCAATAGGTTTCTCCGGCAAAATAAGTAAAGCCCCAGCTTCCGATAACGATCAATAAGGAATATAATATAATGCGGTTAATATCCAGATATTTTTGAAGCTTTCCCACTTTTGCGGCAGCTAAAGCACCTACAGCTCCTGCTAATCCAAAACTTCCTACAACAGATGATCCGGCATTAAAAGGTGGTTTCTCCATGTGAAAAACCAAAGTTGTAAACAATGCACACATAGACCCAAATGCCATTGCCCCGCGGAAAGATGCCAGCTGAAGAACGGGTTGTGTTCTGGCAAGTTGGGCAACAGAACGCATCAGCTCTTTGTAAGTTCCTTTAAAATTAGGTGAAAGCTCAGGAAGCATTTTATATACAGCCAGCCATACCAGGATCATAAGTCCTGCCGCAATACCAAACATCGCTCGCCAGCCCCAGACTTCACCTACTATACCTCCTACAAAACGGGAAAGAAGAATTCCCAGTAACAGTCCGGACATTACCAATCCGATATTGGCCGATTTTTCTTTATCTGATGAAAGTTCTGCTGCAATAGGAACAAACAGTTGTGGAATAACCGATGTAGCTCCAATCAGCAGACTGGCAGCATACAGCATCCACAATTGAGTGGCAAAGGTCATCCACAAAAGGGATCCAAAAACAAGAAACAAGTCTATTAAAATCAATTTCTTACGGAAAAACTTATCACCCAACGGGACAATCAGAAGCAGTCCCAATGCATAACCGATCTGAGTAAGTACAGAAATTTTACTTGCTGCGCTCTCAGAAACATGCAGCTCTTCTGAAATAAGTGCCAGTAAAGGCTGATTATAATAATTGTTGGCAACTACCAGTCCGGAAATAACGGCCATAAGCCAGATAACAGTCCGGGAAATACCTTGGGAAGAACTCTCCTGCATTACGTATAAAGTTTTTATTTGAATTGAAAGGGGTCTGACGGCAGATCATAATGCATCCGTCAGATTTTTAAGAGATCAAAGATAATCATTAAAAAAAGAAATTATTCTTCCTGTGTCTTTACATTTCTAAGAATAATACAGGATTCTGCGGTAAGTAGAATGATTTCAACACCCTGTCTGTATGATTGTTTTTATTGATGATATATATCGATGGAAAACCTTTTGAATGTTAGAAATATTAAGGAAATTTGCAGCATGAAAATCATTCCGCTCAAAGAAGGCAATTTCTCAGCAAGCAAAACCAAAGACTTCACTCTTTTAACAGAAGAAAATTTTGATAAAGTTGGTGGAATCAAAATGTCTGTACAGCCTTTTCTTATCATCACTGAAAATGATTATATTCTTTTGGATGCCGGAATTGGCTGGAAAAATGAGTCCGGAGCAACTGTTATTTCAGAAATTCTGGAAAGAGAAAATATTCATCCTGATCAAATCACAAAGCTATTGCTGTCCCATCTTCACAAAGATCATATTGAGGGTGCAGTAACCGCTACTGATAATGGTTTTGAAGCCACTTTTCCGAATGCCCAGATTTATATACAGAAACGTGAACTGGATTTTGCCATGGAAAAGAAAGGTAATCCTTCTTTTGATTTTACTATTTTGGAACAGCTGATTCAGCTTCCCAATATTATCTGGATGAATGAAGACAAGGGACAAATCACAGATGAGATTTCCTATGAAGTGGCAGGAGGACACACTCCTTTTATGCAGGTTTTCTGGATCAGGGAAAATGGAGAAACTGTTTTCTATGGGGCTGATGATCTTCCGCAGGCCTCTTATTTAAAATACCATGTAGCCTATAAAAGTGATTTCGATGGCAGAAAAGCCATGGAATTACGCCTTAAATGGGAAAAGGAAGCAAGAGAAAGCCGTTGGAAAATTCTTCTCTATCATGATCTGGATAAAGCGGTAATAGGAATTTAAATAAAAAAAATGGTTTAAATTTCATTAAACCATTTATAAATATCAAATTCAGAAGGAATGTTGAGTTTTTTTCTGATCCTGTTTTTTCTGTTTTGTATCGCTTTGGGTGTTACAAAAATACAGGTTGCAATTTCCTTAGTGGTCATATTGAGCTTAAGATAAATACAAAAGATCAGTTCAGAATTTTTAAGGGCTGGCTGTATAGCAGATAACTTTTTAAAAAAATCAGGATGAACCAGTCTGAATTTATTCAGCAGACGAGGGGAATTTGCTTTGGCCAGGGCCATAATTTCGTCTTGTACAAGAATTTTCTGTTTCAAATCCTCTAAATTGGGTTCAGTTTTTCTATTTTTCATAATACTTTCTCATCTCTACGCATTTCAGATACCACATCTTTTGTGAATCTGTACAAAGTCATTTTTTTCTCTGCTCAATATGGTTTTTGCTAATTTAATATCGGGAACAAAATAATTTTTATGTATTCAAAATTTTATTGGTTTTCATTACTATAATACAACAATTCATAACGTATGGTTTGTATTTATTGAATGATTGTGTTAAAAAAATCACACCTATGAATTTTATTACATTTTTATACTGGCAAAGAAAGAAAAAATGATTAAAATTTTATAAAAACCGCGTACCACATAGATACCACGTTATATTTTAAACAAAAATATCTTAACTGCTTTTATCAGCCTGTTTCCCTTTATTTACGCATTAATTTTTGGTGGGATGTAAATATAGTGGGTTATTGCCTTTACTTTTTATGATCTCAGTCAATGTTTTCCGGGCTATGCATGTGTAAAAAATGAATATATGTGGTATGTGAATGGTACCACATGATAAGAGAAATCAATAAAATTGATGTTCCTTTATTTTATAAATAAAATCACAACTATGATTATTGATAGTTTATTAATTTCTTTTGGAGTGGAAACCAGAACTTATCATACAGGCGAGATAATCTTTCATGAAGAAGAGCTCCCATCCCATTATTATCAGATTAAAAAAGGGAAAATTAAACTCAATAATTATACGGAAGACGGCAAAGAGTTTATTCAGAATATATTCTCAGATGGCCACAGCTTTGGTGAATCTCTCCTGTTTGTAGACCGGCCTTATCCCATGAATGCTGTAGCGATAGAAGATTCCGTTATTTACAAAATGCCAAAGCAGAATTTTTTGGACCTGATCAAAAGTAACCCTGAAATTTCACTCAATATTTACGAATGTCTTGCTGAAAGAATGTATTACAAATATATCATGCTGTATAATCTTTCTTTCCAAAATCCCGTTGGTAAACTGAAACTACTGATGGATTACCTGAAAAGTTATCATGAAGATAAAACGCTTTATTCTTTCCAGATTCCTCTTACCCGCCAGCAGCTGGCATCACTCACCGGATTACGTGTAGAAACAGTTATACGGACCATAAAGCAGATGGAGAAAGACCAGATTGTGAAAATAGAAAAACGGAAGATTTATTATTAAAAGTAAAAGCCGGAGAGATCCGGCTTTAATTATTTGTTGAACAATATATGTATCGTTTTCTTCAAACTCTATAATCCTCTACTGATCAAGCTGTCTTTGAAATTCCTCCAGATATTTGGCAAGATGAAGACCATCAGCCAATCCGTGATGGGCTTCAATAGAAACCGGAAGATACTTTCTGCCGTCACGGATATTGAATCTTCCAAAAGCAATTTTAGGGACTGATTCTGTAGTATTAAAATCTGTAGGGTGTAATATAGCACTGAAGGAATTCCATGGAATAGTCGTGTGTCTTACGTGGTCTTTTCCCAGTCTTCCATTGCTTAATCTTAATCCTGAAGTCTGATGCACTCCTTTTATTTCCTCCTGCAGCGTTTCATTGAAGGTTTCAAAATCTTCTGAGAAAGGAGTAAATGAAAATCCGAAAGTCCCATCCGGTCTTCCAATCGTACTGCCGGCATGAACCGTATCAAACTGTATTACCTGACCATCGATAATTCTCAGTTTTAATTCATTCACAGTATTAATTGCGACCATAGACTTGTGAAAATAATAGGCAAAAAAAGAATATCCTTTTTCTTTCGCTGTGTAATACGCTTTTGTACAGTCTACCTCTGTTGTAAATCCAAAATAAGGGCTTGCCATTTTAGAAAAAAATTCAAAATGCTCTTTTCTGTTCCAGTTCTCTATATCTACAATCTTCATTGATTCTTATTTGCTGCAAATTTCTGAAAGTTTATCCGGTTTTAAAAGCTTATACATAAAAATATAATTAAAACTTAATTTGGTAAATCAGCTATTTGGTAGATATTTTGCTGCAAAATACACGTATTTTACAATCTAACTTGTATATCTTCAGATAACTCCTTTTCATTCAGGAGCTTCACAACATAAAACTTAATTAATAACTACATAAAAATATAACAATGGAAAAAATCGGGTTCATCGGACTAGGAAATATGGGCCACCCTATGGCAAAGAATATTGAAAAAGCAGGATTTCCACTTTCGGTTTACAACAGAACTTCTGAAAAAGCCAGGGATTTTGAAGAGAAGTCTTCAGTCTATACCCAAATTAAAGATCTGGTACAAAACAACGATATTATATTCACAATGCTGACCAACGACAGTGCTGTAAAAGCCGTATATGAGGAAATTCTTTCTTTAGATATTCAAGGAAAACTCTTTATAGATATGAGTACTATTTCCCCGGAAGCCTCAAAAGAAACTGCAGCTGCCTTGAAAATAAAAGAAGCTTCCTTTATTGATGCTCCCGTAGCAGGCAGTACTCAACCTGCACAAGAAGGGACACTAATCATTATGGCTGGAGGTGAAGAAAAAGACATCCAGCGTGCTATGCCCTATTTGTTGAAAATGGGGAAATCTGTGAAACATTTGGGTGAAAACGGAAAAGGAATCGCAGGAAAATTATCTATCAATTATTTTCTTTCCACCATTTATCAGGGACTGGCAGAAACTGTTTTACTGGCCGGAAAATTAGGCATTGAAAGATCTGATATGCTGGAAATAATCAATGAAAGTGCCAGTGGAAGCGGTGCTACCAAAGTAAAAACACCTTTATTAATAGCAGACCAATATGCTCCGGCATTTGCTCTTGATTTGATGCTGAAAGATATTCTTCTTGCTAAAAATGCAGGCGCTGATTATCCTTTATCCGAAGCTTTGATTCAAACCTATCAAAATGCACACGACAAAGGCTTTGGTCAGGATGATGTTATCGGGATCATCAATTATTTAAAAACAATAGGATAAATAAGGAGATCATGAATTACAAAGGGAACCATTGGTCTGCAAGAAAAGTGGATCATATCTACATCGTCAGTCTTGACAACCATTCTAATATTGCAGAAGCTTTAACGGACTTTATTCAAAACCGAAATATTCAGGCAGGAGAAGTTACAGGAATAGGAGCTGTAAGTGAAGCAACACTTCGTTTTTTTAATCCTTCAACCAAAAAATATGTGGATAAGACTTTTAAAGAACAGATGGAAGTCACCAATATCTCCGGAAATATCTCTGAAATAGAAGGGAAACCGACTCTACACCTTCACATTACGTTGGGAAGAGAAGATTATACCGCTTTAGCCGGACATCTTTTAGAGGCAAAAATCCAGGGAGCAGCAGAATTCATTATATATCCGCTGGATACCAGAGTCGTAAAAATTAAAAATGAAGAAATAGGAATCAATCTCTATGATTTTGAAAAATAAAGCTCCAGTTGCAGTGGAAAGTGGTATTTTTGATAAAATATTTATTTGATGTTTGAGGTTCTGCTTTCCCATATTGAGAATAAAGTTGATATTACTGACGAACAGAAAAATCAGGTTCAGACTTTCTTTACCCTTAAAAAACTTCGTAGAAAACAATATCTTCTTCAGGAAGGAGATATCTGCAAATCGTTGTCTTTTGTAAGCAAAGGTCTGTTAAAATCTTATTTTCCGGATGAAAAAGGAAATGAACACATCAATATGTTTGCCTTTGAAGGCTGGTGGATCTCAGACTTCAACAGTTTTATCAATCAGGAAAAATCGGTACTGAATATTGATGCTGTTGAGGAAACAGAAGTATTGATGATCACCTTGGAAAATTATGAAAAAATGCTGTTGCAAATTCCTGTGATGGATCGTTATTTCAGAATTTTATATCAGAACAGCCTCGTTACAAAAGATTACAGACTCATTGTTTCCAACGGTTATACTGCTGAAGAAAAATATCTTCAACTGGCACAAAAGAACCCTGAAATGATCAAAAGAGTACCTCACAATCTTATGGCCTCTTATCTTGGTCTTGCTCCTGAAACCGTAAGCAGAATCCGTAAAAAGAATTCTTTAAACAACACTTGATCCAGATCAACCCGAATGCATGATCCAAATCAAGGATAAAAGCCTCTTATCATCCATAATTTTGTACAAGAAATTTTACAATACTTATGAAAAATATTGCATTGGTAGTAGGCGCTACCGGAATTACAGGAAGTAACCTCGCTGAGGAACTGATCGCTCAAGGCTGGACAACATATGGATTGTCCAGAAATCCAACCTCCAATATCCAGGGCCTTCATCCTGTTAAGGCAGACCTGATGAATGAACAGAATCTTGCTGAAGCCCTGGAAGGAATCTCTCCTACTCATATTTACTTTACCACATGGATGCGTAATGATACTGAAGAGGAAAATATCCGTGTCAACAGTATGCTTGTAAGAAATCTGTTAAATGTTTTATCTGCTAAAAAATCAGTGAAACATGTGGCTCTGGTTACAGGACTTAAACATTATCTGGGCCCATTTGAGGCTTATGCTAAAAAAGGAGTTTTACCGGAAACCCCTGTCAGAGAAGAACATCCAAGGCTTCCTCTCCCCAATTTTTATTATGCACAGGAGGATGAAGTGTACAAAGCTTCCGAAAGAGATGGCTTCACATGGAGCATTCACAGACCACACACGGTTGTTGGATACGCCGTGGGAAATCTGATGAATATCGGGACTACATTGGCTGTGTATGCCAGCATCTGTAAGGAAACAGGACGAAAATTTATCTGGCCGGGATCTGAGGCACAATGGAATGGCGTTTCGGATGTAACAGACGCAAGAGTCCTGGCTAAGCAATTGGTTTGGGCTTCCACCACAGAATCGGCCAAGAACCAGGCATTCAATATTACCAATGGAGATGTCTTCCGGTGGAAATGGCTCTGGAAAAGGCTGGCAGATTGGTTTGACGTAGAAGCTGAAGGTTTTGACGGTACGATAAAACCTCTGGAAAAAGAATTGGAAAACGACCACGAAATCTGGACTGCAATTGCAGAAAAATACAATCTGAAAGAAAAAAATCTCAACCGTCTCTCTTCGGCATGGCATACCGATCTGGATCTTGGGAGACCTCTGGAAGTGATGTGTGATATGTCAAAAAGCAGAAAACTTGGTTTCACAGCTTATACCAGTACAGAAGATTCTTTTACAGAGGTCTTTAAAAGATTAAAAGCTGAAAATATGATTCCTTAATAGAAATTGTTGGAAAACGTAAAAACGCAGAAAAGTGTAACTCAGAGAGATTATGTAGGTTCAAATTTTATCGGAGATAAAATCTTTGCATCTTAAGAATATTTACACTGCCAAATTCTCTTTGTGTCTTTGCGTTTTCCAACAATTAATTAACTCTAATATTAAAAATTGTGTTTTTTTAATGATTTATACTAAACTTCTGTAGTCGTTACGCCAAATTTCTTTTTAAAAGAAGAATAAAAATGGGATAAATTCTCAAAACCCAGATCAAGATAAATATCTGAAGGTTTTTTATCCTTGTTTTTAATTAAATAATAGGCTTCCTTTAATCTCTTTTCCTTCAGCCATTGTTTGGGTGTCATCTGAAATGTTTTATTAAAATCCCTTTTAAATCCTGATAAACTACGGCCTGTAAGCCTTGCAAAAGCATCTACTGATGCATTGAACATAAAATTTTTGTTCATAAACTCCGCAAGATCAATTTTATGAGGTTCTGAAAAATCAAAAAGCAGATTTTTAAGATCAGGATTACTCAGCAAAAGAAGTTCTATGGCTTCTTTCACCTTTAAGGCTGCTAATTTTGGAGGAATCTCCAGTGTTTTATTAATGTAAGGAATAAGAGATGCAAAATAGCTGAAAAAAAAATCGTTAGGCTCAAAAAACAACCGCTGATTCCCTGGAGAATTATTATGTACAGTTATTTTGTTTTCAGCTGCATACTGTCTCAGCGTTTCATCATCAAGCGTGATGGAGATAAACTGATACTTTTCATGCGCTGAAGGATATTTAATAGTCCTGATCAGTTGATTTTTTCTGACCAGAACTACTGTATTTTCTTTAATCACAGTCTTCCCTTGCTCATGAAAAGCATGTGTTTCTCCGGAGATCTGAAATCCTAGAAAATGATCCGGAATGAATTCTTCGTGACCTCTGTAGGACTCAAAAGCACATGAATAAACCAGTTTATCGAATATGATCTCAGAAATGTTTTCCATGATACAAATATCTGAAATTTAAGCAATAGTCAAAGCGCCCGCCTCTGCAATTTCTTTATCCTGTTCGGGAGTTCCGCCTGATGAGCCTATCGCACCAATGATCTTTCCTTCTGTGTTTTTAAGGACAACACCGCCTGCAATAGTCAGAAGCCCATCATTTGAATTCAGCATACCGTAGCTGTGAATCCCGGCTTCCGAAATGATTTCTCCCATCACATCACTGTTTACTCCGAACATCACTGCTGTTTTTGCTTTTTTAACCGCAAAATCAATCACTCCATAAACACTGTCCAGTCTTGCCAGTGATACCAGATGTCCTCCGGCATCCACCACAACAATACTTACAGGAATATTCATAGATAATGCTTTTTCCTTTGCTGCATGCAGCGCTTTTTCTGCAGTCTTATAATTCAGTTCCATGATATTAGCTTTTTGCGGTCCATGCATCTGCCTGAAGCTGTTTTACAAAATCTTCAGTATCTTTTGGATGTACATTTCTAAAATGACTTTCATCATCTAATGCTACATTCACAATCACCTCTGCCATAGACTGTGGATCCAGCTGATGAGCTAATGATTCTGCAGTACCATCGAAAACTGAAGGTGGTGTAAAATTAGTTTCAGGGTTGTACCAACGGGAAATAGTATCTACCCCACGGTCATTAAACCCTGTTCCAAAAACACCCGGATTACAGGTAGCAATTTTAATATTAAACTGAGCCAATTCTGTTCTTAAACCTTCAGCTATGGATCCCATAGCATGCTTTGATGCACAATAAGCAGCTACATAAGGAACAGTCCATAGTTCACCCATAGAAGTTGTAAATACGATTTTCCCCGGTTTCTTTTGATCTATCCATTTTTTGATGAATCCTTGCGCCAGTTCCAACCCACCAAAGACGTTTACATCAAACATTGAACGGATTAAATCGATTGGCTGCTCGGCAATAGGCCCGCCCTCCATTATTCCTGCATTGCTGATTAAAATATCGATATCATATTTCCCATGAATATAAGCAATATCTCGAGGATTGGTTACATCCAGTTTGTCTACTGTAATTTCTACTCCCTGTTCTTTTGCCTCTCTTATAAGGTCGCTCATTTGCGGGTAAACCTGTGCAGTAGCAATTACCTTGTGTCCTTTTTTTGCTAAATCAAATGCTGCGATTTTTCCGAATCCGCTTGCTGCACCTGTAATTAAAATTGTTTTACTCATTGTATTCTTTTTTAATGTTGTTACAAATTTCTAAGATTTCATGAAGCTCAATGTTGTTGCAGCGTTCAATTTTATATTGCTGAAAAGTTCAGATAATCCAGCTAAAAGGAAAATGTTTTGCTAAATAAATAGTGTTTAAAAATCATAAAAAAATATATTTATCGTTAGATTTGTAACTATTAAACTAAAAAACCATGTATGCTTAAAATTAAGACACTCTTTTTGATTTTTTTATCCACTTCTTCTTTTAGTTTTGCTCAAAACTGTACTTGTGAAAGCAATTTTCAGTGGGTAAAAAAAACATTTGAGGAAAATGATGCCGGATACCAATATGTAATCGATAAAAAAGGACTTCCTGCCTACCAGGCTCATAATAATGTTTTTCTGAATAAAATTAAAAATACAAAATCTGATACTGAATGCACTCAGACTATTTATGAATGGCTTAAATTCTTCAGAGCCGGTCATTTTTCTATCAAAATGATCGAAAAAGATAATCAGAAGCCTCAGCCAGTAACATACGAAAATAATAAAACTGAAACGGTAAAAATAGATATTGAAAAATTTAAAAAAGAAATTTTATCTAAAAAGGATTCTGATATTGAAGGTATCTGGGAAGTTCAGCCTTACACTATAGGAATTAAAAAAATCGGAGATGTTTATAAAGGTTTTATTATCCAATCCGGAGCAGAAAACTGGAAACCTTATGAATTGAAACTGAGCCTTACTACTGATAAAACAAAAGGAACTTACTATTTAAGAGACAAATCCGGACAGGAAATAACCAATGTCCGATTTATTGGAAAGAATTATCTTGAAATCAATGATTTTACCTTAAAAAGATTTTCTCCAAAATTTGAAAGAGAAGAAAATATTGAGACTTATCTTGAAGCGGCCAGCGCAGAAAAGCCTTTTTTAAAAGAAATTAATAAAACTACCCTGCTTTTAAGAATTCCTTCCTTTAATGGAGCTTTGAAAAAAGATATAGACAGCGTGATCACAGCTAACCAATCTAAAATTGAAAGCACAGAAAATCTGATCATTGATATCAGAAATAATGGCGGCGGAAGCGACAACAGTTTTGCTAAAATTATTCCGTATCTCTACACTAATCCTATCAGAAGCGTAAGAACACAATTTTATTCTACAAAGCTGAATAACCAGAGAATGCTGGACTTTTATGAGAATTACCAGAAATATGGAATCCCGGCTGAAGAAAGAGAATATCTAAAGAAAGCCTACGACAAGTTAAGTCAGAATTTAGGCAAGTTTGTAAGCCTGCAGGATGATGGAAATATAGTAGGAATCAATAAAATGGATAAAATTTCACCGTATCCAAAAAATGTAGGAATTATCATCAATGAAAGGAATGGCAGTACCGCAGAAGAGTTTTTGCTGGCAGCTAAACAAAGTAAAAAAGTAAAACTTTTTGGAACTACAACTGCCGGGGTTTTGGATATCTCCAATATGTATTTCCTTCCCTCTCCCTGTAATGAATTTAAACTCGGATATTCACTCTCTAAAAGCTTCCGTATACCGGATATGGCCATTGACGGAAAAGGGATTCAACCGGATTATTACATAGACAAAACAATTCCTGATTATCAATGGATTGATCATGTAAGCAATATACTTAACGAAAAATAATATAGAAAAGCTGTTTCAGATTGAAACAGCTTTTTTTATCTGTTTTCAGACATTCAATCATCAAAAAATTAACTGTTTATTGTAAATTGGTTAAGTTTTTGAAGCTTGTTCTATAAAACCAGTCACACCATTGAAATTAATCACATTTACAAAAAAAGGAATCTACTGTCCTCATGGAAAATTTTATATAGATCCGTGGAGACCCGTAGATATGGCGGTTATTACCCATGGCCACGCTGATCATGCCCGTTGGGGAATGAAAAAATACCTTTGCCATCATTTTACGAAACCTATTCTGCATCAAAGAATCGGAACTGATATTGAATGCGAGAGTCTGGAATATGGAGAGATTGTGACTATTAATGGCGTAAAGCTTTCTTTACATCCTGCTGGGCACATTATAGGTTCTGCACAGATTAGACTTGAATATAAAGGATATGTGACCGTCATTTCAGGGGATTACAAAGTTCAGAATGATGGATTGAGCACTCCTTTTGAGTTGGTAAAATGCAACGAATTCGTTACAGAAAGTACTTTTGGGCTGCCCATTTACAATTGGCTGGAAGTTTCCGACTTAAATAAAAAACTACAAAATTGGGTACTGAAGAATAAAGAAAATAATAAAACATCTGTCTTTATTGGCTATTCTTTAGGGAAGGCCCAGCGCATTATGAAGGCGGTGGAAGACCTTGGAAAAATATACGTCCACTATTCTATCGGAAAACTGAATGAAGCTTTTGAAACAGTAGGAATCGACCTTCCGGACTATACCATAGCAGATTTCAGGGAACGTCCAAAAGAGATGGAACATGAAATTGTAATTGTTCCTCCTGCTTTACTTGACAGTAATATCATCAAAAAAATTCCTGATCCTGCTACTGCAATATGTTCCGGCTGGATGCAGGTTCGCGGTGCCAGAAGATGGCGGAGTGCAGATGCAGGCTTTGCCATGAGTGACCATGCAGACTGGAAGGGATTATTACAGACTGTAAAGGCTACGGAAGCCGAACTCGTACATGTTACCCACGGACAGACTGAAGTTTTTTCAAAATACCTGAATGAAATCGGAGTCCGGGCAGATGTTGTGGAAACTTTATTTGGAGAAGACGAAGAAGAATCTGAAAAAGAAATCATAGAAAATCCCGAATCATGAGACATTTTGCAGACCTTATCAACGCTTTGGAAACGACCAATAAGACCAATGCTAAAATTGATGCCATCATTGATTATCTGGAACGTGCTCCTGATGAAGATAAAGTATGGTTTATCGCCTTGTTTACAGGGAAAAGACCCAAGAGAAATGTGAATACCAATTACATGAAAGAATGGGCTCTGGAAATTACAAAACTTCCTTACTGGCTGTTTCAGGAATCTTATTCTTCCGTGGGTGATCTTGGGGAAACCTTATCATTGATTCTTCCACCCCCGCAGGAAAATATAGAGCGTACCTTATCAGAATGGATGAATGATATTGTCGGTTTAAAAGGGAAAACAGATACAGGAAAAAAAGAATTTGTGTTGAATTCATGGAATGGTTTGGACTATACTGAACGTCTGATTTTCAATAAATTAATTGGTGGAAGTTTCAGAATCGGGGTATCAGATAAAACCTTGATCAATGCTCTGACAAAATTTTCCGGCCAGGAATCAAGTGCACTGATGCATAGCTTAATGGGAAAATGGCTGCCAGATGAAGTCTCTTTTAAAGAGCTTATTGATGCTGAAAATGTAAACCCTGACAACTCAAAACCTTATCCCTTCTGCCTTGCTTACCCTTTGGAAAAGGAAACTGAAGAACTTGGAAATCCTGATGAATGGCTGGTGGAATACAAATGGGACGGAATACGCGGACAGATTATCCGTAGAAATGATGAAGTCTTCATCTGGTCCAGAGGAGAAGAGCTCATCACAGAACAATTTCCGGAGATCACAGAAGTGGTGAAAGCCATGAAAGGCAACTTTGTAATAGATGGAGAAATACTTGCGGTAAAGCAAGGTAAAGTTTTAAATTTCAATGAATTGCAAAAAAGATTAAACAGAAAAACTTTAACTAAAAAAATGCTGTCGGAAATTCCTATAGAAGTCTTTGCTTACGATTTATTAGAACTTGAAAATAACGATCTGAGAGAAAAACCCATCTCTGTAAGAAGAGCTTTGCTCGAAGAATTATTATTAAATGAAGTGCCTCAGAACATCAGCATCTCCAAAAGTCTTGACTTTGAAAAATGGGAAGAACTGGATTCTCTTCGTGAAAATTCAAGAGAAGTAAACAGTGAAGGATTGATGTTAAAACAAAAAAACTCACCCTACCATTCCGGCCGGAAAAAAGGCGACTGGTGGAAATGGAAAATTAATCCGTTTACTATTGATGCAGTGCTTATTTATGCCCAGAAAGGAAGCGGCAGACGAAGTGCCTACTATACAGATTATACTTTTGCTGTAAAAAACGGAGATACTCTGGTTACTATAGCCAAAGCTTATTCCGGACTTACTGATAAAGAAATTATGGAAGTAAGCAGATTTGTGACCAAAAATGCCATTGAGAAATTTGGCCCTGTCAGAACTGTAAAAGCAGAACTGGTCTTTGAAATTGCCTTTGAAGGAATAGGTTTCAGCAACCGCCACAAAAGCGGTGTTGCTTTAAGATTTCCGAGAATTGTACGATGGCGAAAGGATAAAACTGCGGATGAAATTGACTCTCTTGAAGAAATTAAAAAATTAATACAATAATATTTTAACGCAAAGACGCAAGGATTTTTGACTTATTAGTACTATTTTTTCGTTCGTAAAGGTACTTCGTTCAGCTATATTAAAATATGGACTTTGCTAAGTGAAACGCCCTTGCGATCGAAAATAAAAAAATATCATATAAAATCTTAGCGCCTTTTGCGTTAAAAATTTAAACTAAATATAAATTGGCAGCTTTTGAACATACCGACGGATTGAAGATCATTCAGCAATGGATGACCGATAAAGGTATTGCCCCTTTTAAATTCCAGTTGGAAACCTGGAAGAAATTTGGAAACGGCTACAGCGGAATGGTCGTAGCTCCTACCGGTTTCGGAAAAACTTTTTCGGTCTTTTTAGCCTTAGTTTCAGACTTCCTGAATCATCCTGAAAGCTATAAAAAAGGCTTGAAAATGATCTGGATTACTCCACTCCGGTCTTTATCCAAAGATATTGCGAAAGCCATGCAGGAGGCTATTGATGAAATAGGACTCGATTGGACTGTAGGTGTAAGAAACGGAGATACCGATCCGAAAGTACGACAGCAGCAGATAAAGAAAATGCCCGAAATTCTGGTTGTAACTCCGGAAAGCCTCCATTTGCTTCTCGCTCAGAAAAATAATGAACCATTTTTCAGAGATATGAAATGTGTCGCTGTGGATGAGTGGCATGAATTACTGGGTTCAAAACGTGGGGTTATGGTGGAACTCGCCATTTCCCAGCTTAGGAAATATGTTCCCAAGATTAAAATCTGGGGGATTACAGCGACCATCGGAAATCTGGATGAAGCCATGGAAGTTCTTATTCCTTATGAGAGCAAAAAGACAAAAATCACAGCCAAAGAGCACAAAAAGATAGATATTCTCCCGGTTTTTCCGGATGAAATCGAAATATTACCCTGGGCAGGACACCTCGGAAACAAACTCGCAGATAAAGTTGTTCCGATTATTCTTGAATCAAAATCCACCATTGTATTTACAAATACCAGAAGCCAGAGTGAAATGTGGTATCAGCTTTTGCTGGATGCTCACCCTGATTTTGCAGGACAGATCGCTATTCATCACAGTTCCATTGATGCCCATTTGAGAATCTGGATTGAAGAAAATCTAAGTTCCGGCAAATTAAAAGCAGTGGTCTCCACATCATCGCTGGATCTTGGTATTGATTTTAAACCTGTGGATACTGTTATTCAGGTAGGATCCGCCAAAGGTGTTGCGCGGTTCCTTCAAAGAGCAGGACGCAGTGGGCACTCCCCTTTTGAAACCTCCAGAATCTATTGTGTTCCCACTCATTCTTTGGAACTGATTGAAGTTTCTGCTTTAAAAGAAGCTGTAAAACAAAAAGTAGTTGAGCCCAGAGAACCACAGGTCTTGTGTTTTGATGTTTTGGTTCAGTTTCTGATGACGCTTGCCGTTGGCGATGGCTTTTATCCTGATGAACTCTATGAAAGAATCAAAAAAGTATATGCCTTCCAGGAAATACTCGATGAAGAATGGAAAAGCATTCTTGAATTTCTTACCATTGGCGGCAGTGTGTTGAAAAGCTATGAAGAGTTTCATAAGGTTGTCATTATGGAAGATGGTCTTTATAAAGTCACTTCAAGAAAGATCGCTATGCTTCACCGGATGAATATGAGGGTGATTGTAAGTGATGCTATGCTGAAGGTGAAATTTATTTCCGGAGGGTATATCGGAATGATTGAAGAATATTTTATTTCAAAATTGAAAAAAGAGGAAAAATTTATTCTGGCCGGGCGCACGCTGGAGGTCGCAATGATCAAAGATATGACCGTTTATGTAAGAGCAGCCAAAGGAAGAGCACTGGTTCCGAGTTATCTTGGTGGAAGATTGCCTTTAAGTACCAATCTGGGACATTTTTTAAGAGAAAAGCTCTCCCATGCCTTAAACCCGAAAGCTTCCGAAAAAGAACTGAAATTTTTACATCCATTGCTCATCAATCAGGAGAAGAACTCTCATATCCCCAAAGAAGGTGAATTCCTGGTGGAAATGATTAAAAACCGTGAAGGATATCATTTGTTTATGTATCCTTTTGAAGGCCGTCTGGTACATGAAGTAATGGCCGCACTGATTGCCTATCGTATCTCAAAACTGGCCCCTATTTCCTTTTCGATGGCAATGAATGATTACGGATTCGAGCTGTTCAGTGATAAAGAAATACCGCTTAATGAAGATAATCTGCAGCAGATTTTAACCAGAGATAATTTGATGAACGATGTGATTGCAAGTATCAATTCTGCTGAAATGGCGAGAAGAAAATTCAGAGATATTGCTGTAATTTCAGGAATGGTAATTCAAAACTATGCCGGGCAGCAGCGCTCCAACAAATCATTGCAGAGTTCAGCCGGGCTTATTTTTAAAGTACTGGAAGAACATGATTCCAATCATTTTTTAATAAAACAGGCCTATACGGAAGTCTTTAACATGCAGCTTCAGGAACAGCGGCTTGTAGAAGCTTTTAAAAGGATTGAAAAGTCTGAAATTATTCTAAAACATTCCCGTTCCTTTACTCCACTCAGTTTCCCGATCAAAGTAGACAGTCTGAGACAAACACTTTCCAGTGAAGGACTTGATGCAAGAATTAAAAGAATGCTGAAACTCTCCAATATAAGTGATATTTCGTAAATAAATTAAGTGGAATTTAATCTTATTCTTAGCCTAATATTCTAAGTTAATTTTCTTGATAAGTTTAAATAATCATCGTAACTTAGAGTATAGCTTCTCAGAAGTTTAAATAAAATTTAAAATGGAAAAATTGTTCTTAGTCCGCCACGGACAGTCACTCTGGAATCTGGAAAACAGATTTACAGGGTGGAAAGATATCGATATAACTGAAGCCGGTATTGAAGAAGCAAAAAAAGCAGGTCTTGCTTTAAAAGGAGAAAAAATAGATATTGCTTTCACTTCTGCATTGATCAGAGCACAGCATACCTTATCCATCATCCTGAATGAAATAGGGAACCCCAATATACCGATCGTTAAAGATAAAGCGCTCAATGAGCGTTCTTACGGAAATCTGGAAGGATTAAATAAAGCAGAAACCGCTCTTAAATATGGTGATGAACAGGTTCATACCTGGCGCAGATCATTTGATGTAGTTCCGCCGGGCGGAGAAAGTCTTAAAGATACGTACAACAGAGTAATTCCCTATTTTGAAAGCCAGATAAGACCATTGTTAAAAAAGGGCGAAAATGTATTGATTGTCGCTCATGGAAATAGTCTCCGCGCACTGATCATGTACCTTGAACATCTGTCTCCTGAAGAAATTTTAGAAAGAGAAATAGCTACAGGCTTTCCACTGACTTATGTTTTTGATGAAAAGTTTCGTGTAAGCCGGAAGGTCAGCTGATTCAATTAATATAACGTAATTTTAAACATTAAATTTTCAATTATAAAGCGTGTTTATAGCAACCAAAAGCATTTCTGTCCAAAATGAAACTTTCATTCTGACCAATCAGCGTGCGGTATTCCGGGAAAGGGAAAAAGCCCTTATCCTTTCTGATCTTCACATCGGAAAAACAGCGCATTTCCGAAAAAATGGTATTGCACTGGCCAACCATATTATGAAAAGCGATCTGGAAAGATTATCAGCACTGATTGAATTCTTTCAGCCTGAAAAATTTATTGTAGTTGGAGATCTGCTTCATGCAGGAGACAATTCTGATGTGGATGAATTCTGTACATGGAAAAACCAATATCCCAATCTACAATTTTATCTTATTGAAGGAAACCATGACCGAATCCCGGAAGCATTGGAGAAAAAATTATGTTTTCATCACAAATCCGAATGGCTGGAAGTAGATGGTATAACCTTTATTCACGATTTTGATACGGCCAGATCCGGATTTCAGGTTACCGGACATATTCACCCCGGAATTGTTCTGAATTCTGCTGTAAAAAATATCAGGCTTCCCTGCTTTGCACTCAGCAGCAATCAGTTATTGCTTCCGGCTTTCAGTGAATTTACAGGATTGGATACTAAAAATTTACCTAAGAAAAGTACATTTTTTGTGTTTACAGATGCTGAGATTTATGAAATTTGATAAAGCTTTTTAATATAAACAGAATAAAGGCAGATAAAACCTGCCTTTATAGCACCACCTTCTTCATTTATCAATCCTTGTCAAGGATTGCTCACTAAAATAAAATGATTAGTAAAATTTTAATTTTTCTTGCTTAAACGGATACTGTATAGAGTAATCAATACGGTGACCACCAAAAATAAAGCTCCGATCCATGGTGTACTTACCAAACCTAAAGAGGAGGTCACAATTATCCCCCCTGCATAAGATCCGATTGCAATACCCATATTAAATGCGGCAATATTAATCCCTGAAGCTACATCCTCAGTTCCCGGAAGTTCTTTCTCTGCAATCTGTACCACTAATAGCTGAAGCCCGGGAACGGAAGCAAATGATAATGCTCCTAAAAAGAAAAGTGTAATAATACTTAATACCGGACTGCTTACAGTAAAATAAAATGCAAGCAATATCAATCCCTGGGCAGCAAACATCCATAGAAGGGCTTTTAGAGGATTTTTATTTGCAATTTTTCCTCCAATAAGATTTCCCAGGGCAATGGCAATTCCATAAATCAAAAGGATAAAAGTGACGGTTGACTCCTGAAACCCTGTAATTTTCTGTAAAATAGGTGACAGATAAGTAAAAACTACAAATGTTCCTCCGTATCCCATAGCTGTCATTAAAAAGGCAAAAATCAGACGTCTGTTTCCCAATACCTTAAACTGACTTTTTAAAGAAGCTGTTTTTCCATTTTTCAGGTTGTTGGGAACCAATAATAAACTGGCAATTAATCCAATAATCCCAAGGATTGAAACCCCAATGAAAGTTGCTCTCCAACCAAAATGCTGTCCTATGAAAGTTCCTAGCGGAACTCCTGTTACAATGGCGAGTGTAAGCCCGGCAAACATAATGGAAATGGCAGTTGCTCGTTTCTCCTCAGGAACTAATGAGGCTGCAATGGTAGAGCCAATGGAAAAATAAACCCCATGAGCAAATCCCGTGAGGATTCTTGCCAGCACTAAAGTAATAAAGCCGGGGGCAATAGATGCCAGACCGTTTCCGATAACAAACAACAGCATGATGGAAACCAAAAGTGTCTTGCGTGGAATTTTCCCCGTTAATGCTGTTAATACCGGAGCCCCAATAGCCACTCCTATCGCATAAAGACTTACCAACAGTCCTGCTGAAGGAATCGTAATCCCTAAATCTGAAGCTACTGTTGGAAGCAGACCTACAATTACAAATTCCGTAGTTCCTATTCCGAAGGCACTTATCGTTAATGCCCATAAAGCTGCAGGGAGACCTTTTTTAGCAGCCTGTGTTGCAGTATTGATCTGTATTTCTTTTTGATAATTCATTGTCTTGTATTTTGTTGATATTGACAAGGCAAATTTCCGACGAATAATTGTATTATAAAAATTATTTAAATTGTATCAATGTATCATAATAATGATAGTTTTATTTTACATTTAAAATTTGTTCCTTTGTAGGATAATCAGTTATTTTTAATGAAGAAATCAGAAGCCACCCGCCTTACTATTCTCCAGAAAGCGTTCGAATTGATCTATGTGAAAGGTTTCCAGACGACAAGCATCGATGAGATTATTGCAACAACTCAGGTGACGAAGGGGGCCTTTTATTATCATTTTAAAACCAAAGATGAAATGGGACTGGCTATTATCAATGAACTGATGAAACCCAATTTCAGACGCAACTTTATTGAATCTCTTCAGAATAATAAAAATCCATTGGATAATATTTATGAGATCATCTACAACCTTCTGATGGAAACTGACTTTTTAAAAGTTGAATATGGCTGTCCTACTTCTAATTTTGTACAGCAAATGGCGCCATGGCACACCGCCTTTACTCAAGCTTTGCACGAACTTTCAAAAGAATGGGAAAATGCTTTCGCAGAAAGTATAGAAAAAGGTAAAGAAACGGGAATAATCAAACAAGAAGTAAGTGCAAGAGAAGTAAGCATTTTTGTCATTTCCGGTTATTGGGGTGTCAGAAATCTCGGAAAAGTTGAAAATTCTAAAGAGGTTTATCTTGTTTACTTAAAAGGACTTAAATCGTATTTTAAAACCCTTCAATAATTTTTTTGATTAAAAACATACTAATTAGTATGTTTTTGTTATACCTTTGCTCTGTTCAAAAAAATAAACAATGTATCAAACCTTAACTTTTTTACATTCTCAGACCCGCTGGCTGGTTTTAATAAGCCTGATGTATGCAATCTTCCGCTCTTATAAAGGATATTCCTCCGACAGGAAATTTACCGGAACTGATAACGCTGTGAGACACTGGACGGCTACGATAGCTCATGTACAATTAATTATCGGAATGATATTCTATTTCAAAAGTCCTGTGGTCCAATATTTTTGGAAAAATTTTAATGAAGCCAAAGAATCTTTTGAACACCTGTTTTTCGGGTTGATTCATATTTCATTGATGATTACAGCCGTTGTGATGATCACTATCGGTTCCGCTTTAGCCAAAAGAAAACCTTCAGACAAAGACAAATTTAAAACCATGGGCATCTGGTTTTCTATAGCACTGATCATTATTTTCATTGCTGTTCCGTGGCCTTTTTCTCCTTTAGCAAACAGACCTTATTTCAGATAATTATGATGGATTTATTCAAAACAAAAATCGGCCGGCTAAGAATTCTGGCGATTCTGGAAGGCATTTCACTGCTAACTTTAGTATGCATAGCCGTTCCTATGAAATACTGGATGGGGAACCCATTATTTGTACGATTAATAGGCCCCGTTCATGGAACATTATTCCTGCTTTTTCTGTTCAATACGCTGAGTGTCGGCGTAGAACAAAGCTGGAAATTTAAAGAAATAACATGGAAAGTAATTCTTGCCTGTTTTATTCCTTTTGGAACATTCTATATTGACAAAAAAATCCTGAGCAAACTATGAAAAGTGTGCTTATATTCTGTGGAATAGCTTTTATACTGTATATTGTGTATAGGATTTATCAGTTTCAGACCTTAGATAACGGATTGCCTGAACTGATCAAAAAAGGAGCAGTCATTCTTGATGTAAGAACTGAAAAAGAATACGAAACGGGACACATAGAAGGTTCTGTCAATATTTCATTAGGAACAATCAGAGAGCGGTATATAGAATTGAATCCTGAAAAAACATACATTACAGTATGTTCCCATGGACTTCGAAGTGTAAAAGCAGAAAATATCCTGAAAGAAAGAGGCTTTAAACATATTTATAACGGCGGTGCCTGGAGTGATCTCCAAAAAACAATCAATCCATAAATGAATAAATAAACCCTCCTTGAACTTTGTCGCGGGAGGGTTTATATTTTTAAACCGTTTTATCATCCAGCCATATAACTTTTTGCTCAGATGAGTGCTTCTGCCCTATGATATCTCTATATAATTCAGGTCTTCGGGCTTTAATATACCTGTACCCTCCTGCCTGAGTAAGCTTTTCGGGAGTAATGACAGCCAATTCAAAGCTGTCTTCCCACGAATGACATTCTGCAATAATATCTCCGAAGGGATCTATAATCATAGAACATCCGTTTTTCAGCTGGTCATCATCCATACCGACAGGATTTGAAAAAACAATATAAGCGCCGTTATCATAGGCTCTTGCCGGAAGCCATTTCATCAGCCAATCTCTCCCCTTCATACCATCAAATTCTAAACGCAAAGAGATAGGATCTGCTTCCCTGTTCTCCCAAAGCTGAGGATCAACAAAACCAGCTCCCGGCCTAGTGGAAGGAGTACACATGGTAACATGGGGCATAAAAATAATTTCGGCACCAAGAAGCCTTGTCGCTCTTACATTTTCAATGATATTGTTATCATAGCAGATGAGAATACCACACTTCCAGCCCATGATATCAAATATACAATACTCATTGCCGGGTGTAAGATGGGGATTGATAAAAGGATGTAATTTTCTGTACTTAGCCTTCAGCCCTGTTTTATCAACACATACATACGCTTTAAAAAGATGATCATGCTCATCTTTTTCAAACAGTCCGGCTAATATGGTGATGTCATTCTGAGCGGCAATATCCTGCAGTTTTTGAATACTCTCCCCTTCCGGAATACGTTCTGCAATATCAAGGAGCTGCTCTCTGGAAAGTTTCCGTGCAAAAGTATACCCTGTAATGGAACATTCATGAAAAGCAATGACATGAGATCCCTGGGAAGCGGCCTGGCTGGCCAGTTTTTCTATGACAGACAGATTATAAGCCTTATCACCACTTCTATTTTCAAATTGTGCGGTTGAAATTTTAATATTCATTGATTTTTTTAAGCAAAACTAGATAGCTCAGCCTCTAAAAAATTGTATAAAACCGACAAGCTTATTTATAGTTCAATGAAATTGACAGCCATTTTATTTTCTGTTTTCAAATACTGTTTGGGAGTAAGCCCGATATTGTTTTTAAATTCCCTGATAAGATGGGACTGATCGGAATAACCTGCTTCATAGGAAAGCATCGTCATATTTTTATCATCAACACTTTTATTAACAAGGCTTAAAAAGTAATGAAGACGGATAATATTTCCATATTTTTTAGGAGATATTCCCATATGAAATTCAAATTTCCTTTCCAGATGACGTTCAGAATATCCTGTGAATTTTTCTAATTCTTTGGATGATACAACGCCTTTATTTTGAAGAATATATTGCTGTGTGGCCGCTATAATATGATGATCCGTGTTTATTGTTTCGGATAAAAATTCAGTAAAAAAAACATTAAGATCATTGATAACGGTCAAGGGATTTGTTTTCTTAAAAAGTTTTTCCTGAAATATTTCCAGTTTATCCTTTAAGACATCTTCAGCAGAGACAATCTGATCTCTAATCTCTTTGGCAGAAGTTTTTAAAAGGATATTTAAAAAATAGGGCTGAAATACAATGGCAATCAGCGAAAATTTTCCTTTTGAAGAGAAATCTTTATACCCATTTAAAGTTCCATAAAAAAAAGAAAGCGGCATCCGATCTTCTGAAACACCGGAATACAGATTCATATCTCCGGATAGAATAAGCCCGGAACTGCCATCCGTAAACAGCCTTAAACTCCTTATATCCTTTTCAGAATTTTCCAAAAAGATATAATGCCTGATAAAAGGAGTCAAATGTTTAGGAGGCGAAATCTGCATTCATCAAATGTACATAAAACTTATGGGCAGAAAAAGAAACTCTTTTAATATTCAAATTCTCTCCAAATATTAAAATCCTTGCGTCTTATACCATAAAAAAATTATCCTTGCGTCTTTGCGATTTCCAACAAATACTCATAAGTTTTTGAAAAGAAATCCATTCCATGTACCACATTTTATTGTCTTTTGGTCAGGTATTTGAATGATTTAGTCTACATCAATCACTTAAAATATTATATTATGTCAACAAAGAATCTCAGCCATCTTGAGGCGATCAAAAAAATCAAGGAACTTTCAGAAAGTTCAAAAATATGTATGTTCTGTACAGAATTGGAAACCGTTCCTGTGAACTCAAGACCTATGACTCTTCAGGAAACGGATGACAATGGAAATCTCTGGTTTATAAGCAGTGGAACCAGTAACAAGAATTTTGAAATCAAAGAAGACCGAAGAGTACAGTTGTTTTTTATGAATAACAGTGATTCCCAATATCTTTCCGTGTACGGAGAAGCTTCTGTTTACAAGGATAAGGCGACCATAGAAGAAAAATGGTCTCCTTTAGCGAAAGCCTGGTTCGATGGAAAAGACGATCCCAATGTTACCATTATCCGTGTAGAACCTAAGGAAACTTACTATTGGGACACTAAAGCAGGAAAACTGGTCAGTCTCTTCAGCTTTGTTGCTTCTGCAATCACAGGGCATAAAACGAACAATTCTGACGGTGTAGAGGGAAATGCAACCATTTAGAAAGTTCTGAATGGGCAATAAATTCTCTCAAAGATTTTACACATAAATGTAATTAGGAAGAAAACAAAAAACGAGGCTGTTTCAGAAAGTCAAATAATTGGCTTTTGTCATTCTGACAAAGGAAGAATCTCATTGATAACTAAATACACGAGATTCTTCACTACATTTCATTTCGTTCAGAATGACAGTTTTGAAACAGCCTCGTTTATACAACAAGATTAATATTCTATTTTTTCACATCTTCCATAGATGCTCCAAAATTAATATGAAGAATGTTACCGTTAGGTGTGACTAAAGCTGGTACAGATTTTACGCCTGCCTTTTCAGCTTCTTCAATTTTATTTCTGTCATTTCCTAAATGGATAATTTCAATATTTTCCAAACCTATAAGGTTGATAATATCATGTTCTGCACTGATACATACAGGACATCCTGCATGATAAAAAATGGATTTTTTCATAAGATTGTATTAATTAACAAGGGTTTTAATAATATTTTTTAATTCTTCAGTCTCTTTTTCCTGAAGAGGTTTTAAAGGACTTCTCAAATTTCCGCCGCCTTCCCCCAGAATCGTAAGCCCTGATTTTACAGCTCTTGGCAATCCTTTATTGACAATAAATTTTAAAAGGTCAAACTGCTGGTAGAAAATAGTTTTTGCTTTTTCAAGATTCCCTTCCTCAACGGCGTTGTAAAGACTGATAGTAAGCTCTGGGATAAGATTCGGTGCAGCGGTACACCAACCTCTTGCTCCGGCACAAAAGGCGGCCAGTGCCAAAGGATTAGAACCGTTATAGAATGCCACTTCGTCTCCCAATTCTCTTCTTAAAAAGTGCATCCTTTGAATATCTCCTGTACTTTCCTTAATCATTGTTACATTAGGAATTTCAAGGAGTCTTTTCAATAAGGCTGGTGACATGTCTACTCCACTCGTTGCAGGATTGTTATAGGCCATAATCGGAATAGAAATTTTACGGGCTACCGCGTCATAATGAGTTACAATCTCATCATCTGTAAGTTTCCAGTAACTCATTGGGATAATCATCACCGCATCAGCGCCTGCTTTTTCTGCAAACTGAGCATGGTGAATTGTTTTTTCCGTTGTAAGATTGGAAACTCCCACCAGCGTCGGAATTCTTCCTTTTACCTGCTGTAAAGTAGCTTCCGTTACTTCTTCTTTTTCTTCATCAGATAAGTAAGGCATTACCCCTGTACTCCCCAATGGAGCAATTCCGTGACTTCCGGAAGTAACCAGTCTTTCTACCAGATGTTTGAAAAGAGGAATATTTACTTTTTCATTTTCATCAAAAGGTGTTATGGGATAGGCAATAATCCCTTTAAATGGAACATTTTTCATGTTTTTCTGATTTAAAATTTAAAATCCTGATATTAAAGGTCTCTGCCTTCTTCTTCTCTCAACGCAACACCCAGATTCTGCAGCTGAGGAGCATTTTCGCAGGCAATATATTTGGCTGGTTCTGTGTCGCTAAGATTCTGATGCTTGTGCCATGCCCATGAAGGAATATATACGGCATCTCCAGCTTCCCAATGCACCCTTTCATCTTCTACTTCTGTCCAGCCTTTCCCTTCGATCACAAATAATACGGTTTCATAAGTATGACGGTGTCTGTTGGTTTGCTGTCCGGGAGTGAGTCCGCCAATCGTCATACTTACATTCTTACTTGGAAGATCTACAAAGAAAACCGGGTGTTTCCTTTCTGTTGAAAACTGATTGTGCTCTCCTGCATTTTCTACATTTTTATGAATCAAATGACTTGGTTTTACATACTTTGGTCTTGCAAAAGTTTCGTGAAAATCTTTAGAACTGAATTGTTTCTTATCCATGATTTTTAAATTATTATGGTTTTGTGCTTTATTGCATGACAAAATTATTTTATATTTGGCCTATTCAAATGATTCAGTTTTTACATAAATAGATAGTCCAGATGCTTCGACCTTGGAAATTAGAATTAGAAATTGATAAAAAGCTTGCTAAAGCCGTTTATCTACAGATTGCAGATACAATCATTAGCGATATCCGTTCAGGAAGATTAAAAGCCGGAGATGCACTTCCCGGAAGCCGAAATCTTGCTCAGACTCTAAAAATTAACAGAAATACTGTGGTAGAAGCTTATCAGGTTCTGATTAATGAAGAATGGGTAGTTTCCAAAGAGCGGAAAGGAATTTTTGTTTCTGAAAGCCTTCCTCCTTTGCATGAGAAAAATGCAGCTAACACACATGGTTCTTTGAATCAGCAGATTATTTCCGGAGGAATGTTAATCAACTTTGATGATGGCCATCCGGACAGTAAAATTGCGCCGGTAACGGAGCTGGCAAGGGCTTACAGACAGATTTTCAGCATTAAAGCCAAGTGGCAGATGATGGGATATGGAAACGAGCATGGTGACACGGAATTCCGTAAAATGATCTCTCAGATGCTGAATCATCAGCGTGGAATGCACATTCATGAAAATGAAATTTCCATTACAAGAGGAAGCCAGATGGGTATGTTTCTGACCGCTCAGACTCTTTTAAACTCCGGTGATAACGTTATTGTGGAAGATCCGGGTTATCAGCCCGCATGGCAGGCTTTTAAATATGCAGGAGCTCAGCTTTTGCCTGTACCTGTGGATAAAGAAGGAATCAATATTGAAGCTATTGAAAAGCTTTTGACAGAACATCAGAACATAAAAGCGATATATATTACTCCCCACAGACAATATCCTACAATAGTTACCCTAAGTTTGTCAAGAAGATTGAGACTTATTGAATTATCAAACCAATATAATATCACAATCATTGAAGATGATTATGACAATGAATTTCATTTCGGTTACCGCCCTATCCTGCCGATTTCAAGTTTTCCGGAACTTCAGCATTATGTATACATCGGAACTTTAAGCAAGGTTGTTGCACCCGCTTTAAGGATCGGTTATCTGGCAACAAAAAACCAGAAACTATTACAAAGAATTGGTGATTTGAGAAAGATTATCGATGTTCATGGAGATGTAATCATGGAACAGGCTGTTCTGCAGCTGATCAAAGAAGGGGCTGTAAAAAAACACATCAAAAAAGCAACCATCCATTATAAAAATAAAAGAGATTTTGTATTTGAACTGCTGATCAAACATATGAAAGGCATTGCAGACTTTACATTGCCTGAAGGCGGTCTTGCTTTCTGGATCACTCCAAAAGTTAAACTGGATTGGGATGCTGTAACCGCTCAGTTATTGGAAAAGAATATTAAGATCATTCACCCGAAACAATACAGCCAGAACCATGTGAACGGATTCAGGTTAAGCTACGGAGCGCTTTCTGAAGAGCAGCTGGAGCAAAGCATTCCTCTTATTTCAGAGGTTTTTGCTAAGTTTTTTTAATCTTTACAGAGCATAACGACAAAATCTGTGATTAGAATTTAATCACAGATTTTATTTTTTGAAATCTATTCTACTTCAAAGACCGCCTGAATTTCAACCGAAGAATTCACCGGAATTGAAGATGCTCCAAAAGTCGCTCTGGCATGTTTTCCTTTGTCTCCGAAAACTTCAACGGCAAGATCAGAAGCAATATTCATCAAATCTGCATGTTTTGTATAATCGTCTTTTGTATTAAAAATTCCTGTAAGCTGCACACATTGCTTTACTCTGCTCAAATCTCCTCCCACAGCTTCTTTCAATACGGAAATAACGTTCAGCATAGTCACCTTTGTAGCTTCTTTTACCTGTTGTTCATTCACTTCAATGCCCAATTTTCCCGGATTGAGAATTTTTCCATCTTTCAAAGCAACCTGATTAATAAATACCAGATTTCCGGAACGGACAAACGGCTGATAGTTTCCTGCGGGTTTAGGAACCTGTGGAAGTATAATATTTTTTTGTCTCAGTATTTCATTAAAGTCCTGATGAGTTTCAGCGATAGGCGCGCTTTTTTTCGGGCGGGTATCTTTCAGAGCTAATGCTATTTTTGCAAAGTTTTTCCCTTGAAGCTCAGCAATATTCCGTTCTCCTTTGGTAGGTCTCTCCACATCTTTTAAAGAAGCCATACTTGTCACTCCTAAAACTGTATTTCCCTGTGGAATAGCTTTGTTTAGCTCTTCTGTTCCACGAATTCCGTTAGACACCAATACCATTCCGTGGACAGCAAGACTGTTCCAGAATGCCTGAAGTGCAAGCTCCTTTCCTGCTCCGCTCCCCGCTGACATAAAAACAGTAGCCGGAACTCCTTCCAAAGCGTGATTGGTCCAAAGCTGAACGGTTTTAGATAAAAATTCACTCATTCCTGTACTGATATTCCCGAAATAAACCGGTGAACCAAAAGCAATTCCATCGTAGTTTGTCAGTTCATCTACCGCTGCTACAGGCAGATTTTTCAGATTGGGATGTTGGGAAGCTTTGACTAATTTGATATAAGGAACTGCATTATTTTCGCTTTCAATGCCTTTGGCAATCTCTTTGGCCAGTTCATAGGTTCCGCCATTATCAGAATGGATAAGAACAAGTATTTTAGCTTTATTTTGTGCCATGATGTTGGTGATATTAGATAATAAAATTAAAATAAAAAAAAGACATAATTTTTTCATTCAGAATAAGATATAAGTTAATATTTTTTGTTGCGACAATTCTTTTTTAATGTCTGTTATCTTGATTATACAAAATTACTATTGTCGTTTTTATTAAATTTGCCAAAATATACATACAAAACGACAATATGAAATGTGGACTGATTGAAAAAACAGAAAGCCAGTTTGTAGATTCCATCGAAAAAGAAGCTTATGTATGGTGTGAAAAAAACTGGAAACATGATGACTATGAACATCAGCATAACCGTGCCCAGCTTACATTTGTGGAAGAAGGTTACCAATATTTCCATATCGACAGGAAGATTTATCTTGTCCCGCAGCATCATGTCATCTGGATTCCGTCAGAAAAAGCCCACAAAATAACTTCTGAAGCACAAACGGTGAACCTGATGGTTTTTCTGTTCAAGTCTGTTTTTGAAGATGAATTTTATCAGAATGTGCAGGTATTTGCCGTTCCTCCTGTTCTAAAAGAAATGCTTTTGTATGCTTCAAAATGGAACCAGTCATTGGATGAAAATGAAGAACAGGACCTATTTTTCAAAGCTATTTTAAAAAGTCTTCCCAACTTCTGCAAAGAAAGCAGCGGACTGGAGATCCCTGTTCCTACGGATACCAGATTGATTCCTGTATGCAATGATATCAATGTTCATTTTAAATATAACCTGGATATTGATTCATTAGCTGAAAAAGCACAAATGTCTGTGAGGAGCCTTCAGCGGATTTTTAAAAATGAAACCGGAATTACCCTGCAAAAATACCTGCAGCTGACAAGAATTTTAAAAAGCATAGAGCTGATAGATACCAGACAATATACTTTAAGTGAAGTTGCTTATAAAGTAGGCTATCAAAGTCTCTCCGCCTTCACATCATCCTACTTTGCCATTATGCAGGTAAAGCCAAAAATCAATAAAAACTAATGAGTTTCAGTATGAGGTATTGTCACTTTAAAGGTTGGCCATTGCTGCAAAAAGTGTATTCTTCAGACCTGATAGCATTTATTTTAAGATTAAAAGCCTGTTGAGTTCACTTTTAAAGCATCCCAATATAAATTCCGTATAATACAGCTGGGCATTCAGGGCTTGTGTTTTTGGGTGAAGTTCAAGCTTTTTAGTCAGAATGATCTCCCCTTTATAGGAAAATGAGAAATATGCAAAAATTTTATAGCCGGAACTCCGGTTCGGTGTACAGTAGCCGGTTGTGGCAATAGACCAATCCGATTCGTAGAGCCTTGCAACGTTTAATGCCATGGTCTCTGCAACATTTTCTGAAACACAGTCACATTCTTCAGCTTCCTGTCTGTTGACTTTTAACAGTCTTACTTTTTCCGGTAAAGAATAGGTTGTCATGCCTCCTTTATAGAACATAGAAGCATTAGGCATCTGTGAGAAAGCCAGCTGTAAACATCCTGAAGTAACACTTTCTGCAACGGAAATGGTCTCGTCAATGGTCATGAATGACTGGCTTATATATTCAAGAAGATTTTGTTGAAATTTCATAATATTATATTTTGAATGAGGTTTAAAATTATTTTAAGAAGATGAAAAAGAGAGGTTCAAAAAGCTGCTGAATGAATAAAACAGCAGCTTTCAAAACCCAAATATTAATATGGTGTGAAAGGTATTTTAATACTTAAGAATTTCTCTCCATTTCAAGATCCCATACTCTGTGTTGGGCAATAGCATTGATAAATTTATCTGCAGGATTTCCATCTTCCCATGTAATGATTCCAGGATCATCATGTTGTCTGGCTGATACATTGGAATGATGATAAAGAGCCTGTGTATTTGTACCGAAATAAATTGCCTTACAATGTCTGTAAGCTTCATTGATAAAATGGAGTACATGGTGTTTATTTTCTGAAATCATCAGTTCTTTTACCGAATCCGCACCTGAACAGATATAAAGTGCATCAAAACAAACACTGGCTGTATTGGTCAGAGAATGTTTCGGGGTCAGGTCTGTGCCGTCATTGGTTTTTATATGAGCAAGACTTGGCGCAATCAATTCAACTTTTGCACCTTCTGCTTCAAGTTTTGCCTTAAGATCGCTGACAGCTCCTCCATCAGCACCGTTGGCCAGGATGAATCCTATTTTTCTGGTTTTAATGGTATTTTTAACGGTATGTTTCATGCTTAAGGCATCAGAAATCTTTGTATTAGGGTCTCTTTCTTCGCTCTGAAGTTCTATAATATTACTGTCTGCAGGCAGACTTTGGTTAGGCCATTCTAATTTTTTGACTTCTACCCCTAATTTTTCTGCAACCCTCCAGGCCAAAGACATATCAATAAAAGCCAGCTGCCCTACCATTCTTTCTCTAATTTCAGGACGATTCACTTTAGACAATTCAAAGATCAATGCATTCTGAAGGTGAGTTTTTTCCGGTGTCGACTGGCTGTTGTAGAATAGTTTAGCCTGTGAATAATGATCTACAAAGCTTTTGCTTCTTTCCCTGATCTTTACCCCGGAAACTCTTTCCTGCTGGGAAGCAAAACCTCCCTCAGATATCATCGCCTGGAAAGGACATCCACCGCCTATGGAATTGGGTTCATAGCTCGTTTTTCCTTTGACAATCTGCTGTCTCATGTGTCCGTCCCTTTGATTATTATAAACGGTATTGATAGACCTGTTAATCGGGATTTCATGGAAATTGGGTGATCCCAGTCTTGACAGCTGAGTATCAGTATATGAAAATAGTCTTCCCTGCAGCAGCGGATCATTCGTAAAATCTATTCCGGGAATGATATGTCCGGGATGAAAAGCTACCTGTTCCGTTTCTGCAAAGAAATTATCCGGATTTTTGTTCAGGGTTAATGTTCCTACCATTTCTACGGGAACTTCTTCTTCAGGAACCAGTTTGGTAGGATCAAGAAGATCAAAATCAAATTTGTGCTCGTCTTCTTCAGGAATCAGCTGTACACCAAAATCCCATTCAGGATAATCACCGTTTTCAATGGCTTCCCAAAGGTCTCTTTTGTGAAAATCAGAATCTACTCCTGAAATAATCTGAGCTTCGTTCCAGGCTACAGAGTGTACTCCCAATTTTGGTTTAAAATGAAATTTCACAAAATGTACTTTTCCTTCCTCATTAATGAATTTGAAAGAATGTACCCCGAAGCCTTCCATCATTCTCAGACTTCTCGGAATAGCTCTGTCGCTCATCACCCACATAATCATGTGCATACTTTCAGGCATGAGTGAAATAAAATCCCAAAATGTATCATGTGCCGAAGCGGCCTGCGGAATTTCATTATCTGGTTCCGGTTTTACAGCGTGTACAAGGTCCGGAAATTTCATAGCATCCTGAATAAAAAACACAGGTATATTATTGGCCACCAAATCATAATTTCCTTCATCAGTATAGAATTTTACCGCAAAACCTCTTGCATCTCTTGCGAGATCTGTACTCCCTTTACTTCCTGCTACAGTTGAAAATCTTACAAAAACAGGTGTTTCTTTTCCCAGTTCTGTTAAAAATTTTGCTTTGGTATAGGCTGCAAGGCTTTTGTTAAGTTTAAAAACGCCATGGGCACCGGAACCTCTTGCATGCACTACTCTTTCGGGAATCCTTTCGTGATCAAAGTGGGTAATCTTCTCTCTCAGAATAAAATCTTCCAGTAATGAAGGACCGCGTTCTCCGGCTTTTAAAGAATCCTGATTATTATTAATCTTTAAACCCTGATTGGTGGTCAGTTTTTCATTTTCATTGGAAGTACTATGTACATCCAGCTGTTCTGCTTTTTTGTTGTGTTTGTTGGTTTCCATATTCATAATCTTTTTGTGGTTGGTGTTCAAAGCAGTGAGATAAGGAAATATTCTGCAGAATTAATCTGCCTTTTTTTCCAGAATTTCAAGAAGCCTGTTGATATATTCTTCCTCCTTCAGTACTTTATAGTAGGCTGTTTTAGCATACAAAGTGAAATCCGGGGATTCAAATCTTATTTCATCATCCATATCAGTGCTTTCCATGCTGTTTTTGGTATGAAACTCACGGATATGAAGGATATATTCTTCCATATAAGCATCTATTACTCTTTTCAGAACCTCACACTGAGCATTGTTTTTAATCTTTTCCAATGATTTGATCAGAAAAGCTGTCACTCCGTAAGAATTGATAATAAGCGGAAATAAAGACTCATTCTCCAGCGCATTATTTTTATCATTCAGCCCTGAATGTTGTAAAGTATCGTTTTCAAATATCATATTCAAAAAAGGTATTAGTTATGAGAAGCTTTTAAATATTGCTCAAAATAATGGAGGTCATTTTTATCTTTGATAGACAGATAAAACATGATCTGTTCCGGCTCTTTTAATCCGATACTGTTGAAGCAGTCAAAATGAGCAATTAATGCCTGTATACTTTCAATATCAATATCTTTCAGGATAATGAATAAAAGAAATATATTTTCTTTTATTTCTTTGGCATAGATTGCTGCTCCATCCCCAAAACATGTTCCTGTGTGGGTAATTTTTATAAAATCTTTGCGTCTCAGCGTTTTTATTATTTTCTGGCCATCCATATATTTTGATTTCATGGTTGAAACAAGCTATATAGAACAAGCTACATGGCTTATTGTATACTTTTAATCTTCCTGTTCTGCATCAAAATTGATGGATGTTTCCGCAATATCTGTAAGATGCGAATCGGTGTTTTCTTCTTCCTGAAGTGTTCTTTCAAGGAGATTGGCGGCTTTATCATGTCCCATGGTAATTGCAAGCTGTACAAGTCCGCCATACGTTGCAATTTCGTAATGTTCTACTTTTTGTGCAGCAATAATTAATGCAGCATCTCTTGTTGCAGAGCCGTCTTCTGTAGATTTGATGACTTATTCACCTTCTTCAATGATTCCTTTTATAGCCTTGCATTCCTTTTTTTCGGGCTTTTCATCAATAAGTTTAAAAACTTTTTCCAGACGTTTTACATGCTTTTGGGTCTGAAGATGGTGATCTTCAAAGGCATCCTTCAGTTCTGCGGTGGTAGCGGCTTCCGGCATTTTTTCCAATGCTTCAAGAATGGCATTTTCAGCATAATAAATATCTTTCAGGGCACTTACAAAGAATTTGTGAAGCGGGGCATTTTTCATTTCATCCTTGTTGACAGTCGTCTTATCTGCAGTTCTTTTCTGGGTGGCAGAAACTGAACTATTGGTTTCTAATATTTTATTGGGCATGGTGTAAATGATGTTTGTATTAATGGGATTACCTCTTTATATAGGTCTAAAAAGGCAATCCCGGAAAAAGAATTATGAATTATGTCTGCCTCCGAATCTGTAGGATGTCTGGCCTTTTGAACTACGATTTTCTTGAATTTCTAGTGTTCATAACTGAATTTTTACTATTACTATTTAGTGATGTGTATTGCAGCCCGTGACTAATATTAGACGGAAACAATTGAGTCTCGGTAATTTTAAAATGATGATAAAAGCAAATGCTTTTTGCGTGCCTTTATTGAGGTCTTAGGAATGGTATCGAATAATTCTTTACCAAATATACGTCAGAATAATTCACTTTTTTATGACCTGAGTCATGTTAATCGAATATTAATATAAAATTTTGCGGTCTTTTAAAGTGATGCTCCCTTCTTTTTCCATTTTTTTTAAAGTTCTGATCACTGTTTCCACACGCAGGCCTGTAAGATTGGCAATCTGCTGACGTGTAAATGCAATATGGAAACACTGGTGACAGTCTTCATCATGATAGCTTTTAAGATAATCCAATAAGCCTTTCAGCCTCTGCATAGGATTTTGCGATGCCAGGCTCTGCATCATTTTTAATTTATAAAAAATTTCCTGTGAAAGGCAGGCATTCATTTCCAGAGAAAGATCCGGATGCTGCCTGATCATTTCAAAGAAATTATTTTTGGGAAGTCTTATTATTCGGGAATCATCAAGACATATAGCATTGATTGGATAATCCTGATTGAGAAAAAGCATTGCTTCTCCAAAGCTCTGTTTTTTGCCCAGAATATTATGAATGAATTCTTTTCCGTTTTCATTATAATTATTCAATTTTACTTTTCCTTCACCAATCTGAAAATAATATAATGCATGATCCTCCTCTCTAAAAACTGATTCCTGTTTTTTATAGCCTTTGTCTTCTGCTCCAAAAGAGTACAGAAGATTTTCATCAATATTCATGCAGCTTATTGTCTTCATAACTTCACTAGCTTTTAAATAAAAAAAAATTTACAAATAATATGCTTTAAATTAGATTAGTATAAAATTTTACGATTTTCAATTCTCACAATTTTATCTCTTTCCATATGTTTGATGGTTCTTATAGCCGTTTCCACACACAGACCTGTAAGGCTTGCCATCTGCTGTCTCGTTAACGGAACCAAAAAAGAATAAGGAGTCAGATCCTTTTGAGAACTTTTAAGATAATCCATTAATCCCCTCAGCCGTATAGAAGGATTTTGAGACGAGAGATTCTGCATCATGACAAATTTATAATAAAGTCGTTCGGAAAGGAAGTTACTTACTTCCATGTATAATTCCGGAGATTGGTTCAGTAAATTAAAAAAAAGAGTTTTATGAAGCCTTAAAACAGTACATTCTGTAATGGCTTCAGCATTCATAGGATAAGGTTTTTCTATAAAAAGTATAGATTCTCCACAACTTTCTCCGTCAGATAAAATATTTTGAATAAATTCTCTCCCTTCCTCATTATAATTATTGAGTTTTACCTCTCCTTTAATAATCTGGTAATAGTAATTACTAATGTCCCCTTCACGGAAAATAGTTTCTGAAGGGGTATAATGTCTCGTTTCTGCTCCCGCTGAAATCAAAATATTTTCGTCGATAACCATAATAGCCTTTTTTGGAATTGTTTTCTTCTTCCTATCCTCTTAGTCTCAGTAAAAATAGTATTGGCAATCGATTTCTAACTGCATGCAAAAACCGCACCTTAATTATTGGCTATAATGTTAAATAAAGTTAAATAAATCATTAATTTCAATCAATTTTAAGCTTATTGATCTAAACTCATCAAAAAATCAGCTTTATACACAATATTTTGCAATCAAAAAACACTGCAATTCAACACAACGCTTTGATTATTAAAGCAAAAGCCCGGTTTCTGTATGAAACGGGGCTTTCTATATGGAGTTCTCAAAGAATTATTGGGTTGTCATTCTCAATATATTTTAATTATTTCGCAAATTTCTTAGTTCCTACAACACATAATATCACTCCTACTGTCACACCCAGCATTCCCATACTCACCTGCTCATGAAGAAGCCAGGCAGCCAATGCAAGGCCAAAGAAAGGCTGAAGCAGCTGCAGCTGTCCCACAGTAGCAATACCACCCTGCGCCAATCCTTTATACCAGAATATAAAACCAATGAACATACTGAAAAGAGAAATATAAGCCATTCCAAACCATCCCTGGAAACTCACACTCCCAATATCCTCAGGGAAATAAATAAAAAATAAAGGAATCATAACAGGCAATGCCAGTACCAAAGCCCAGGAAATCACCTGCCAGCCCCCTAATGTTTTGGATAATTTTGCCCCTTCAGCATAGCCCATACCGCATAAAATAACTGCCAGCAACATCAGAATATCGCCAATGGGTGAAGCAGATATTCCTTGTGAAACTGCATATCCAATCACTAAAAGACTTCCAACAATGGAGAAAAACCAAAATATAGGATGAGGCCTCTCACCCCCACGGAAAACTCCGAATATAGCGGTTGCCAAAGGAAGCATTCCCAAAAATACAATAGAATGAGCCGAAGTAAGGTATTGAAGAGCCAGTGCTGACAAAAGCGGAAAACCTACCACGCAGCCAAGAGAAACCAAGAGCAAAGGAATTAACTGCTCTTTAACGGGACGTTTTTCTTTACCCAGCCATAATACGATAAGAGCTAATATCCCTGCCACAGCTGCACGAACTATCGTCACAAAGGTCGGACTCATTTCCATGACTGCTAATTTGGTAGCAGGCAAACCACCGCTAAATAATACTACCCCTATAAAGCCGTTGATCCATCCGCTTATATTTTCATCTTTTGATATTTGTTTTGTTATCATTGTATCGAAACTTTTAATTGATGGTTCAAAATTAAAAAGGATAATTTGATAAACACAGTATCAGTTTTGTATATTTGCATGAGCACAGTTTGAAATATGAACAAAGAATTTTTATACACAGAAATTGCAGACGGAATTGCAGGACAGATCAGGAATGGTATTTTAAAGGCCGGAGATAAGCTTCCTTCGGTAAGAATGCTATGCCATGAATATCAGGTAAGTATGAATACAGCCAAGCGTGTTTTCCTGGAACTGGAATCCCAGTCTTTGGTAGAATCCAAACCGCAATCCGGTTATTTTGTGAGTCAGTTATTATCCGCAAAACTTCCTTTGCCGGAAGTGAGCCGTCCTTCATTGATCGCCAATAATGATGAACCGGATGAACTGATCAGTAAAGTATATGAAAATATGGGTAAAAAAGACCTTACTTTTTTCTCTATTGGAATTCCGTCAGGAGATCTTTTACCTCAGGCAAAACTGAAAAAAGAAATCGTAAACGCTATCAGGGAATTAAAAGAAGGAGGTACCGAATATGAAGAACTTCAGGGAAATCTGAAATTAAGAAGAATGATTGCCATACGTTCTTTACAATGGGGAGGAAATCTGAGTGAAAACGACCTGATTACTACCAATGGCGGAATGAATGCTTTGTCTTTCTGCTTAATGGCATTAGGAAAATCCGGCGATACAATTGCTATTGAAAGCCCTTGCTATCCGGGAATTCTACAGCTGGCAAACGGAATGGGTTTAAAAGTATTGGAACTTCCTACACACCCTACTACCGGAATAGAAATTGAGGCTTTAAAAAAAGTAATTCCCCAAATAGACATCTGCCTGCTCATTCCGAACTTCAATTCACCCTTGGGAAGCTGTATGCCTGATGAAAATAAAAAAGAAATTGTAAAAATACTTTCGGAAAACAATATTCCACTGATTGAAGATGATGTCTATGGAGATCTTTATTTCGGCTCTACGCGCCCAAAATGTTGTAAATCTTTTGATAAAGACGGAAATGTACTGTATTGCAGTTCCATTTCAAAAACTTTGGCTCCGGGATATCGTGTAGGCTGGATTGCTCCTGGAAAGTATAAAGACAAAATCATGAAGCTTAAGCTCCTGCATTCCACGTCCTCTATTTCAATTGTTAATGAAGCTGTAGCCAACTTTCTGAAATCCGGAAAATATGAAAAACACCTACAGCAGCTCCGCAGAACCCTGCAAAACAATTATCAGAACTATGTTCAGACCATTGCAGAATCTTTCCCGGAAGGTACCAAAACCAGCCGTCCACAGGGAGGATTGTCTTTATGGGTAGAATTTGACAAAAAGATACGGACAACAGAACTATACGATCTGGCCATCAAGCAAAATATAAGTATTGCTCCCGGAAGAATGTTTACCTTTCAGGAGCAGTTTGAAAACTGTATGAGACTCTGTATAGGACTTCCGTGGTCGGAAGATACACAAGCAAAACTCAGACAGGTTGGAAATCTTGCGAAAAAAATTTATTTGAAATAAGGAAGATGGAAGTTATTATAATTTTAAGAATAGATTATGTCAATTCTTATTAAGGATGTTTAAATAATAACTATCAAGTTCTTTTGTGTTTACCAGAACTTCAAGCTTCCCTCTCCCATCTTCCATCCTTTTTTATTTATTATCCGGGACGAAGTTTTTTCTCGCCAGCTCTTTTCTTACACGGCTCAGACTCTCAGGAGTAATTCCAAGGTAAGACGCAATCATCCATTGTGGAACTCTCAAAAGCAAATCAGGATACATTTTAATAAATTTCATATATCTTTCTTCTGCCGTCTCACCAAGCAAAGAGTTGATTCTGTTTTGAAGACTTCTGATATGTTTCTGAAGCAGAAAATCACTTCTTTCAATACTGTTTGGAAAGTGTTCAACCAGCTTATTAAAGAAATCAGGATGCAGAAACAGAATTTCTGAATCTTCAACCGCTTCTATATAATAAATGGATTTTTCATTGAAATAAAGACTGCTTCGGTCAGAAATCAGCCAGCTTTCAGGAGCAAACTGTATAATATGCTCTTTCCCGTTTTTATCAATGGAATACATCTTCAACAGACCTTTTTCTACAAAGAATATATGCCGGCATATTTCGCCGTACTGAAGAAGAAACTGATTTTTAGGAATTTTCTTTACTTCATAGTGCAGGCTGCAAGTGTTCACATTTTGAAGGGGAACATTTAAAACTTTGGCTAAATAATCATTTATATTCTTCATGATACAATCTGGCTTAAAGAAATATCCTGGTGTGAAGCATTGTTTACAGGTTTTCCGTTCTCTATTACAATCAGCTGCGGACTTTCGTGTCTGATCTCAAAATCTGCCGCTATTTTATTGGAAACAGATCTGTGAGCCAACAGATCAAGGTAGTATACATTGACCGGCTGATCTGAATTTTCAACTTCTTTTTCAAAATTCTTCAGTACAGTTCTGCTGATAAAACAGCTTGTTGAATGTTTAAATATAGCAATTCTATTCCTAAAAGAGTCTTCTATAGCTTTTGTAAGGTCTTCTTCAGACTCTATCTTTTTCCAGAATGTTTTTTGGTCAGGGGTTTCGTTTTTTCCACCGAATATTTTATCAAAAAAACTCATACATTAAATTGTTTTAGATGATGATCAAGATGTTTGTATTCTAAAAATGTCCAGTCTTTTTCAGTCATGTTTCCGAATAACCTGTGATGATCCGGCAGGTTGCTTTTTTCACAAGCTTCCCGGAATTCTTCAAGCGTTTTCAGCAGATTGGTTTTTGACACATCAAAATCACACTCAAAATTAACGATTAGTTTTTGAAAAGTAGGCATGTTTCTGGGAATTCCATTATTGAAGACATACATTTCTGTTTTAGTGAATATGCCTATGGTCTTATACACAACGTTGATACGGGGAAGTTCTACTTTTTTTAAAGCTACCTGAAGAACTAGGTCACAGTGCTTTAGCATTTGACATACGTCCATTTTCCCCCATTTTCCAGGGGAATTTTCATATAACATGGAAATTCGGTCTACAATTTCCCTATAATATATGGGATTATTAAGACGTTTCCTTACCAACCTTTTTCTATCTTCAGGTTTTCAATATGAGCAAAATGATGATTACAATGCCAGACGTACAAAGCAAGGCTGTCTCTTAGATTATAATCTCTGTTATGCTCCGGATGATGAAAAGTTCTTTCAAATTGTTTATTCGTAAGGCTTTTAAGGAGTACAACCCATCTTTGGTGCGTTCCTTTCAGCATTCTCATAGCCGGTTTTACAGGCATATGGTAACTATCCTGAAGTTCTGCCCACTTGGCTTCATCATAAGGCTTTATGGTAGGATTATCTTCTGTAAGAGCCAGCTTAAAACGGATAAAACTATTCATATGACTGTCCGAAAGGTGGTTCACAAGCTGTCTTATAGTCCAGCCTCCTTCTCTGTAGGGAGTATCCAATTGATCGTCCGTAAAATATTCAATGAGATTTTTTAGCCTGCCGGGAAAGTCTTTGATCACTTTGATGTAAGTATCCAGTGTAGTATCGCAGATATTTTCTGGAGCTTCAAACGGGCCTATCGGAAACTTTTTTTTCTCTAAATCACTCATTGCTCAAGGGTTTAATTTTTAATTATTGCCGATTTGTCCGATGGTTATCTTTTGGAACAATTTATTAATATCAGCTTCTGTAAATTTATCAAAAATTCAAGAATCTAAGGTGAATAAAGCATTAATTATACCGATAACAATTTTTGTGGTACCAATTTTCATCAAAAAAGGCTTCAATGATAAACTGAAGCCTTTTTTTTTAAATTTATATTGATAAAGGACTAATAACCATGTAAATCAATACCTTCTGTTCTTTGTAAGGTTACTTTTCGGCCCATTTTCTTCTGGATTACTCTGAAATGCTGCAATTCATCATCTGTCAGAATACTGATTGCTGTCCCTTTCTCATTAGCACGCCCTGTTCTGCCGATACGGTGAATATAATCTAAAGGAGAACGCGGCAATTCGTAATTGATCACGCATGGTAATGAATCGATGTGAATTCCACGCCCAAGCAGGTCTGTTGCCACCAAAATCTGGGCTCCGTTTACTTTAAACTCTTCCAGGTTATTCCTGCGGGCTCCCTGCGATTTCTGGCTGTGAATAGCCACCGCTTTAATTTTATTCTTTTTGAGCTTTTCCACCAGGTTATCTGCAGATCTTGTAGACGAAACAAAGATCAAAGCCTTTTCCACCTTTTTTTCCTTAATTAAATAACGAAGGAAAGGACCTTTATTTTCAGGAGAAACATGATATGCAAGTTGTTCGATATTATCAATTTCAACTTCTTCTTTTTTTATTTCAATAATAGTGGGATTGATAGACAGGCGTTCTTTCATTTCAGAAACCTTATCATTTAAAGTCGCTGAAAATAAAGTCGTTTGCTTCACCACAGGCATCATTCCGAAAAGCTTATTCATTTCTTCTCCAAAGCCCAGCTGAAACATTTTATCCGCTTCATCAATCACCAGATGCTGAATTCCTGAAATACTCAATGCATTATGGTCAATTAAGTCTAACAGACGTCCCGGAGTGGCAATAAGAACTTCTACCCCAAACATTCCTTTCATCTGTGGATTGATGGAAACACCTCCATAAACAGCCATTGTACGAATCTCCCGCTTCAGATTTTCTGTAAAAGCTCTGAAAACTTCATCAATCTGAATAGCCAATTCACGGGTAGGAACCAATATTAAAACCTGAACATTACGGTCTTTTTTAACTTCAGCATTCTGTAGTTTTTCTAAAATAGGCATTACAAAACAAGCCGTTTTCCCGGAACCTGTCTGTGCAATCCCCATTAAATCTTTCCCCTGCAAAATAACAGGAACTGCCTGCTCCTGTATTGGAAATGGTTTTAAATACCCTAATTTGTTAACAGAACGAATAATATTGTGTGATAATCCTAACGATTCAAATGACATAAAAATACTTATTTACTGCAAAGATAAGCTATTGAGATTTAGTTCCATTTTTTTGAACCGTAAAAGGCTTGAAGCCGGGAGATGGAAGAAAGAAGTACGAAGGACATAAAGGAATACATAATACTCTCTGCTTCATCATTTTTAAAAAGTTCTTATGCAAAGACAGTGAGCAGTTGTACCACTGAAAGCACTTCCGGCTTATTATTTTTTTTATTGCCGATTTGTCCGAAAATTCGGGTTTGGACAAATTTTTGAAGATTAGTTTTGTAAATTTATCAAAAATTCGAGAAATCAAAATATGAAAAAAGCGTTAATAATAGTCGATGTACAGAATGATTTTTGTGAAGGCGGAGCCCTTGCAGTCCCTAGATCCAACGAAATTATCCCGTATATCAATCTTCTCATGGAGGAAAATGCATATGATCAGGTGGTTCTGACACAGGACTGGCATCCTGCAGGACACAAAAGTTTTGCAAGCAGTAATGGCAGACAGGTTGGAGAAAGTATTATTTTAAATGGTGTTCCACAGTTTATGTGGCCGGATCACTGTATTCAGGGAACTTTCGGGGCAGAATTCCACAAAGATCTGAACAGAGACAAAGTAACCCATATTGTACAAAAAGGCAAAAATATAGAAATTGACAGCTACAGCGGCTTCCAGGATAATAATCACTTTATGAAAACCGGACTGGACGATTTCTTAAAATATCACGATATCCAACTGGTTGAAATCGTAGGGCTGGCATTAGACTATTGTGTGAAGTTCACGGCTCAGGATGCTGTGGCCAACGGATATGTAACATGCCTTCACTTCAATGGTACACGTGCTGTAAACGTAAAACCGGACAACGCCAGAGATGCCATCTACGAGATGATTGAAAAAGGAGTGACAGTTTTAGGGTAATGATCAATTATAAATGATGAGTTATGAATTCTGGAATTCATACTTAATACAATAAAAAAAGCGCAGAATTACTTTCTGCGCTTTTTTGTTTTTTACACTTAAATGTATTGTTTAAAAGAATGATATAAGTTACAAATCCGAATCTGCTATTCATTTTATAACTCATAATTCATCATTATATTAAAGCATTTTAAGGTTATTTACTTCCAGTTCTGTAAGGATTCTCCAGTGTCCTCTCTTGATATTCTTCTTCGTCAATCCTGCAAACATTACTCTGTCTAAAGCTTCCACTTCGTACCCTAATCTTTGGAATATTCTTCTGATAACACGGTTCCATCCAATATGAATCTCAATTCCGATTTCATTTTTTGGTTTTCCTTCAATGTACGAAATCTGATCAACAACTGCTATACCTTCATCAAGACGGATTCCTTCTGCAATAAGACGTAGATCTTCCCCGGTAAGCTTTTTATCTAACGTTACATGGTAAATCTTTTTAGCATCAAAAGATGGATGCGTCAATTTTTTAGTCATGTGTCCGTCATTGGTCAATAAAATAACCCCCGTTGTGGAACGGTCTAATCTTCCAACAGGGAAAACTCTATAAGGAGAAGCATTAGCTACAAGATCCATTACTGTTTTTCTTGCTTTGTCATCTTTCGTCGTAGAAATATAACCTTTTGGTTTATTCAAAAGTACATAAACCGGTTTTTCCGGAGTAATATTTTGTCCGTCAAAAACTACTCTGTCGGTTTTCTGCACCTGATAGCCCATTTCGTTGACTACTTTTCCGTTTACCTCTACCAGTCCCTGAGTAATAAGATCATCAGCTTCTCTCCTGCTGCAGATCCCTGAATTGGCAATATACTTATTTAGACGGATAGTATCTTTATGAACATCTTTGTCAATTTTATTTAACCTTCTTTTTTGTACAAAAGACTTTGCTCTGTCATCTCTTTCATCTCCATTAGAGGGTCTTCTGCCATATTTCAGACTACCTCTTTCATATTTATCTCTTGTATTAAAACTGTTTCCTCCTCTTTTTGATTTTCCGAAAGATTTTCTCTCAAAGCTCTCACTTTTATTGGTGATGTAAGGTTTTTTTTCAGATTTTGAACCCATATCTTCGCTGGAACCTTCAGAGCTGTCTGTATTTCTCTTGAAAGGTTTTTTGTCGAATTTTGAGTTAGCCCCTCTATGTTCAGGAGCTGTTCTGCCTCCGTCTTTAGAAAAAGGTTTTTTAAAAGGTTTTGATCCTGAAGAATTTCCAGATCTGGAAGCACGAGAATCATCAGAACTTTTCTTGGTTGAAATTCTTGGTCTCTTTGGTCTGTCTGAATTATTATTATCTCTGCTCATTCTAAAAATTTCTGCAAAGATAGTAATTTAGTTACGAGTTAAAAATTAAGAATCATAACTTTGCACTATAGTTTACATTTTAACTTTACAAATATTAGAAGATGATAACAATATTAAACGATAATTTTTCTCAGCTTAACGGGTTTCTTCATGAAAAATCTTTCAGTAAAATTTTCATTCTTGTAGATGAAAACACTCATGAATACTGCCTTCCTATTCTTTTAGGAAATATGGAAACAGACCTTGGCTTTGAAATTTTAGAGATTGAAGCCGGAGAAGAAATGAAAAATATCCAGACTGCCAATCAGCTTTGGGAAATTCTTACGGAAATGCAGGCAGACAGAAAAGCGCTGGTTATCAATCTTGGTGGCGGCGTGATTACTGATATGGGTGGATTTGTGGCATCTACTTATAAAAGAGGTATCCAGTTCATCAATATCCCTACTACCCTTTTATCTATGTGTGATGCTTCCATAGGAGGAAAAACAGGTATTGACCTGATGCATTATAAAAATATGGTGGGAACTTTCGCATTCCCGGAACAAATCTTTATTTTTCCGAAATTCTTAGAAACATTACCGTTTAAAGAATTAAGAAGTGGGTTCGCTGAAATGCTGAAACATGGATTAATTGCTGATAAAAATCATTGGGACCAGCTGATCAAAGTTCGTAAACTGGAGGTGGAAACGGTAATTCCGCATATTCAGACTTCTATGAATATTAAACAGGATGTTGTAGATAAAGATTTCCACGAACAGAATATCAGAAAAACTTTGAATTTCGGGCATACAATAGGCCATGCTGTGGAAAGTTTATGTTTACAGCAAGGAAATCCTATCCTTCACGGAGAAGCGGTTGCCATGGGAATGATTGCAGAAACTCATCTGGCTTGTCTGGAGAATCTTATTTCTGAAACAGATGCAAATATGGTTATTGAAAATGTACAGAGATACTATCCTTACCTGGATATCAATGATTTTAAAGATGAAGATATCACTGCATTATTACTGAATGATAAAAAGAATACAGACAGTAAAATCAATTTTTCCCTGCTTTCCGGAATCGGTTCTTGTACTTATGACCATCAGTGCAGACAGGAAAACATCCTTAAATCTCTGTCTTTTTATAGAAAATTGAATAATGCTTAACTGTTTTTTGGAAAAATAAACATGGTTTAAAAGGTTGTTTTTAACAAAATTGTCAATTTAGAGCTCTTCTAAACAAATGTTTATTTAAATTTATAATCAATTGAAAATCAATTTTATATTTTAAAAATCACTTAAACACTAAGTGATTTTTTTATTGATTTTACTCATAAAAAAGATTTTTGGCAAGCAATTTGAAAGATACTCTGCGTTCAACTGAAAAATGTTGAACAAGTAGTAAAATTTAAAATTAAGAAAGAGTAAAATTAAAAAATTAAAGTTATGAAAAAGTTAATTTTAGGATTAGCGTTAACTGCAGGAACATTCGCATTCGCTCAACAGACAGGAAACACATCTTCTAATCCAGTAACATTTGGGGTGAAAGGAGGAATGAACGTATCTTCACTTTCAAAAGACAGTGGACTTGATGATCAGAAATCTAAAATAGGATTCAATGCAGGTGTATTTGCCAATATTCCATTGGCAGCTTCATTCAGCGTTCAACCAGAGGTTCAATACTCACAATATGGTAATAAATCAGATTATACTATAGGAGGAACAAAGTTTTCAGCTTCAACTAAATTAGATTATATTACAGTACCGGTAATGTTCCAGTACAACCTGATTCCCGACCTTTATGTGGAAGCAGGACCAGAATTCGGTTTCATGGTAAGTGCTAAAAACAAGTTCAAAAATGAATCAAACGGACAGTCAAATACCACAGATAATTACAAAGACAATTTAAATACATTCAACTTTGGTATTGGTCTTGGTGCCGGATATTATTTCACTCCGAACTTAGGGCTTACAGCAAGATACGTTGCTGGTTTAACTGATGTAGCGAAAAACAGACCTAGTGGATCTGATGCTACAAGAAACAACCTATTCCAGGTAGGATTAGCTTATAAATTCAAATAAGCTTACACATTCACGAACAAATTTTATATTCAATAGAAAAGATCAGATTAATTTTTTAATCTGGTCTTTTTTTTATGGTAAAGCATTGATCCTTTGATAAAACATTAAATATATATCCCAAACTATTGATTTTTTAATTAGTTAAAAATTTGATAAAGTCTTTACTGAAGGGGGTTCACGGCATATTGTTTGTTGCTTTCCGAGCGTTAAACAACTTAAAATAAAACTAATCTATGAAAAAGATTTTTCTAGGCCTGGCACTTATCGCAGGTACTTTCGTTTTTGCGCAGAACACTTCAACTGATGCTGCCACTCCATCCACATCTTCTTCTAAAATCAAATTCGGTTTGAAAGCGGGACTTAATGTTTCCAGTCTTTCTAATATGGATATGAAATCAAAAGCAGGATTTTATGGTGGCTTTTTTGTGAATATTCCTGTCGCAAAAGATTTTGCTATCCAGCCGGAAGTATTGTATAGCGCTGTTGGGGCAAAAGAAAAAGGAGGAAGAAATTCAAAACTTAATTTAGAATACATTTCCGTTCCTGTAATGTTTCAGTATAAAGCACTTCCTAATTTTTATGTAGAAGCTGGACCTCAATTTAGTTTCCTTATGGGGGCAGAACAAAAGGATGATGTCGGAAGTTTACAACTTAAAAATGCAACCAAGGGTTTCGATTTCGGAATCGGATTAGGAGCTGGTTATAATATTACCAAAAATATTGGTGTAAATGTGAGATATACTGCAGGGTTATCTGATATTGTGAATGCAAAACAACAGAGATATCTTTATGGGTATGGCAGATCAGGATCTGTAAGAAACGGAGTATTCCAGGTAGGAGTAAATTACAAATTCTAAAGCTTGTTTAGCTTTTCTCGTTAAGTTTTAATAATTAAAGTGGGGCCAGATTAATTTTTAATCCGGCTTTTTTATGTAAAAAAAAATTTACTTTTTCCAGTATACACTATAAACACTGGATTTACAATCAGTTTTAACTTTGGCACGCCATTTGATTCTTAATGAAATGTTAAATAAAACTTAAAAACTATTAAAATATAAAACTTATGAAAAAGATTTTTTTAGGCCTTGCACTAGTAGCAGGTACTTTCACTTTCGCTCAGAAGACTTCAACTTCTACTGCTTCATCTTCTCCAGTTAGATTTGGTGTAAAAGCAGGTCTTAACGTTTCTACTATTTCTAACAGTGACTTAAATTCAAAGGCTGGATTTTATGGAGGTGTTTTTGCAAACATTCCTGTAGCACAAGACTTCTCTGTACAGCCAGAAGTATTATACAGTGGTTTGGGCGGTAAATATAAAGGTAACGGTGATCTAAAGCTTAACACAGATTATATCGCAGTACCGATAATGTTACAGTACAACCTTATTCCTAATTTATATGTAGAAGCTGGTCCTCAATTCGGTTTCCTTATCAGTGCTAAAGGAAAAGGCAACGGTGGCTCTGTAGATATTAAAGACAATTTGAAAAGTTTTGATTTCGGAATTGGTCTTGGAGCGGGATATTATTTCACACAAAATATTGGAGTGAATCTAAGATATACTGCAGGATTATCTGATGTCCCTAAAAACAACCCAGGTGATGCTTCCAGAAATGGTGTATTCCAGGTAGGTTTAGCTTATAAATTCTAAAAAATTAGGCCGCTTTTAAAAGCAGACTTTCTAATCAATACAAAGCCGGATTAAATTTAATCCGGCTTTTTTATTACACTGATGTTTTTTGGCAAGAAATTTGCGTATTGAGTAGTGATTGTACTCTATTCCGGAAATCCCAACTTATGATTCCGTTTTTACAATGAAATAGGTATTGGTTCAATTGAATTTCAATGCTCAAATCTAACTATTACCATTATAAACTTTTAACGTGAACGGCATTGGGTGGATTAACACATAGAATGCAAAGCATGATACAGAAATGTATTTTGCTCAATAATTAGATACATTTTGATTTCAATAGAAAAAGTCAGGTTTATTAGTTTAAGCCTGACTTTTTCGCTTATTGCATGATTTTTATCACTTCTCCCTTTTGTGGCAGATATTTTGTCGCGATGATGAAAAATTAAAACTTTAAAATCATGAAAAAACTCTTTGTAGTACTGGCAGTTGCAGGCAGCCTTTTCGCAAATGCACAGGAAAAAAATCAGTCAAAAATTTCTTCTCCTGTTACTTTTGGTGTTAAAGCAGGCTTGAATGGATCTACGCTTACCAGAGGAGACGGTTATGAATATGATAACAATGAAAAAATGAAAGTAGGTTTTCATGCAGGAGTGTTCGCAAATATTCCGGTTTCTGAAAAATTCAGCCTCCAGCCGGAACTTCTTTTCAGCCAGCTGGGATCAAAATCAGACTATAACTACAGAACAAGCTCAGGGAATTACAGAAGAACACAGCATTATGATTATAGTACAACATTAAATTACCTTTCTCTTCCTGTAATGGTTCAATATAATATTCTGCCTCAGCTGTATGTAGAAGCAGGTCCTGAATTTGGATATCTGTTGGGAGGAAAAACAAAAGGAGATTTAACCACTATTGAGACCACTGGAAATTCAATTACGATTGATCATACAGACCATATCTCAAAGAATATTTCAACAAGCCTTTTTAACCGTTTTAATCTGGGGTTAGGTATTGGTGCCGGATATTACTTTACTAAAAATTTTGGCGTGACCGCAAGGTTTAGTGCTGGTATTACTGAAGTTTACAAGTACAACGAGGATGATAAAGTAAGAAATAATGCACTTCAGATTGGAGCTGCTTATAAGTTTAAATAGGGATATTTATTATTTTCAAAAATCGATACCGGACCGTAAATGGTCCGGTATTTTATTTCAGGTCTTGAAAACAGCCTGGATACCCCGTTATTTTTATAAAAACAACTTCTGCTTTTTAATTATTTATCATTTCAATTATCTACATTAAAGCGTTCTGAGTCTTCAACTCTTTTCATAAAATATTCAGTTTGGCAATACATTTATTCATCAAAAAGGGATAAATGATTTAAAAAAAACTTTCCAAAAAGCCCTTCAAAAGCCCTATAAATAAGCATTTTTCAACTTTGGCAAGCAATTTGCAAAATAAATGGAGTCTGATTGAGAAATCATCGACACACAAATAGTAAAATTAAAAAATAAAATTATGAAGAAGTTATTTTTAGGATTAGCATTAACTGCTGGTACATTAGCTTTTGCTCAAGAGACAGAGACAGCAACAAAAACAGTAAATGCATCACCACTAAAAAAAGATGTTCAACCCATTAGATTCGGAGTTAAAGCAGGAGGAAACTCTTCTTATTTCAGTCAGCAGAAGTTCGGGATCAATACCCAGCAACTAGGTTTTCATGCAGGTGCATTCGTTAATATTCCAATTTCAAAACAATTCAGCTTCCAGCCAGAGGTATTATTCAACCAAATGGGTGCTAAAGATGTAATGTATTCTACGGAAACTGATAATGGTGTTACGAATGTAAAGACTAAAGTACAGAGCAGAGTACAAATGAACTACATTTCAGTTCCATTAATGGTTCAAATGAGACCTATTGACAAGTTTTATATTGAAGCAGGACCTGAATTCAGTTATTTCCTTAATGGTAAAAACAAATCAGAATCTACTGTAGCAAGTACTACAGGAGGAATTACTACAACTACTGCAAGTTCGAACTCTCAGGATATCGACAAAGATATGATCAACAAATTCAATTTCGGATTGGGTCTTGGTTTAGGGTATGATATCACTTCCAACATCGGTGTAAGTGCAAGATACGTAAACAGCTTAACCAAAATTGATAAAAGCAGACCTGCCGCTGAAAACAACAACAGAGTATTTCAGTTAGGCCTGAACTATAAATTTTAATTAAAAGAACCAATTTTTTAACCCTAAGTGCAGTTATCTGCACGCATAAAATAGCCGGAAGAATTTCTTCCGGCTATTTATATTAATAGATAAATGTTTTAAAAATTATTCGAATATTCTCGGATCATCGCTGATCACTCCATCTGTTCCCATATCCTTTAGTTCCTTCAGTCTTTCTTTTGTATTCACAGTCCATGGGATCACTTTCATTCCTAATAAGTGGCATTCCTTTATCAATTGGGGAGTTACAAGATTATGTTCAGGACTGTAAATAGTGGGAGTAAAACTCAGGAACTTCATATCTCCTGCCACTCCACTGAGATGATCGGGATACATTTTGAATTTTTCTACAGGAATGTTTTTAAAATAAGCCTGCTGCTGAGCCAGTTTTTTATCATCCACTTTTTCTACCAACAGAGCTGTCATTATTTTTGGATATTCTTTATGAAGGATTTCCAAGGTTCTTGGATCAAAAGACTGGATAATCACTCTGTCCTGAATCTTTTTCTCTACAATAATTTTCATCATCAGATCTACAAATTCTTTCGGTTCCGGATGAAATATATTATCAGAGAAAGGACGTGTCTTTGTTTCTATATTATAAAAAGGCAATGGTCTCTTTAGTTCACGGGCATAAGCTTCACATGCATCTATGACTTCTGAAAAGAGAGGTTTCTGAGCCTTCATTTTCTTTTGATCAGGATAGTTATTAAGCTTTTTCAGGCCTACATCAAATGTTTTAATTTTTGCATAAGGCATTTCATAAATCTTATAATAAAAACCAGAATCTTTTGGAATATAGGTTCCATCCGGTTTTGTAACCAACTCCGGGGAAAGGAAAGCATCATGGGAAAGAATCACCTTTTTGTCCTTTGTGATGGCCAGATCCATTTCCAGGGTCGTTATATTCATTTTTAAGGCATTTTTCATTGCCGGAATGGTGTTTTCCGGGTAAAGAGATTTTCCTCCGCGGTGTGCCTGCTTATCGAAAGATTGTGAAGCGTAAAGTTGGGCAAATACCAGAAAAATACCCGTGAAAAATGCGTTTTTCATATCCAGAACTTTTAATCAGACAAAATTAAAACTCTATTATATATTGTATAATACAGGAATATTAAGCTTCTGCTACATTTATATAACAAAAAGAGCCGGGTTATAGCCCGGCTCTTTTTGTTATATGATTTCAATAAAGAAGTTAATTGAATAAATCTACCTCTTCTCCTTTTTCTACAGGATATTCTTCTGTAAAGCATCCGAAGCAGTGGTTTGCAGATCCTAAAATTTCTTTCAGATTATCAATGCTTAAAAATTCTAAGGAATCTACGCCCAAATAATTTTTAAGTTCTTCTGTGGTCATATTAGCTGAGATCAGATCATCTTTAGACGGAGTATCAATTCCAAGATAACATGGGGCAATGATAGGCGGAGAAACACTTCTAAAGTGGATTTCCTTCACTCCTGCATCTTTTAGAATTTTAACAAGTCTCTTCGATGTTGTTCCTCGAACGATAGAGTCATCAATGATCACTACTTTCTTATCCTTCATCTCAGAGATGATTGGATTCAGTTTAAGGTTCACTACCCTTTCTCTCATTTCCTGTGTAGGAACAATGAAACTTCTTCCGATATATCTGTTTTTAATCAAAACAGGACGGAAAGGGATTCCTGAAGCTTTAGAGAAACCAATGGCAGCAGGAACTCCGGAATCCGGAACTCCAATAACCAGATCAGCCTCTATAGGAGCCTGTTCCCAGATTTTCTCCCCAGATTTTTCTCTGATCTCATATACATTGATGTTTTCTAAGGTAGAGTCAGGTCTTGCAAAGTAGATATATTCAAAAGAACAGATTCTCTGCTTTCCTTTCGCCTCATCCATCATATAAGAATGAAGTTTTCCAGGTTCGTTTTCATTGGTATAAATGATCTCACCAGGAAGGATATCACGTACATATTGAGCTCCTACAGCATCCAATGCCACAGATTCTGAAGCTACTACATAAGATCTTTCATCAATAGCTCCCAAAACCAATGGACGGATTCCGTTGAAATCTCTGAATGCAAAGAATTTATTTCTGGTCATCCCCACTACGGAATAAGCTCCTTCAATCTTTTCCATTGTTGCTTTAATAGCTCCACGAAGACCTAAATCAAGGTTTTTCTGGATCAGTCTCAGGATCACCTCAGAATCAGATGTAGCTCTGAAGACTACGCCTTCAGCCTCTAATTCTTGTTTTAATTCTTTCGCATTGGTAAGGTTACCGTTGTGTGCTATAGAAAGTATAATCTGGTCATATTCGTTTTTCGCGAAAAATGGCTGGAAATTATATTTCTTTTTATCTCCTGCAGTGGTATAACGGGTATGCCCAATTGCAGAATTTCCCATAAAAGTTTCAGGTTCCTGAATTTCTTTATAAACATCTAAAACCAGTCCTTCATCTTTCATATTGGTGATTCTTCCGTCTTTTAAAACGGAGATACCACAAGCTTCCTGGCCTCTGTGCTGTAACGCAAAAAGCCCGAACTGCGAAAGAGAGAAAGTATCCAGATCATTATCCGAATACAATCCGAAGATCCCACACTCTTCATTGGGAGCATCCAGTCTTTCCTCTTCCTGAGTTCTGAAAAGATTTCTTCCGTAAGTCTGGGTTTCAAACTGTTTTAAATATTCACTTTTATGAATGTCTAAACTTTTCATTTCTATTTTTTCTAATGATTAGAAGTTAGATATTAGATGTTAGAAATTAGTCTAAGTTAACTTCAGTTTTTAATTTTTTGTTTTAAATAACAAATTGTTTTACAGAAACATACTTTCTCTGAAATCTTATTTCTGTAAAAGATTTTTAAGACGGTTGTAGATTTCTACATAAGCTTCAGTAACTTCTCCTAAGTCTCTTCTGAATCTGTCTTTATCTAATTTCTTCATAGTATCTTTATCCCAAAGTCTGCATGTATCAGGGGAAATCTCGTCAGCCAGGATAATTTCACCGTCTGAAGTTTTACCTAATTCGATTTTGAAATCTACCAGGATGATGTTGATTTTGTCAAACAGGTCGATCAGGATTTCATTGATATCCGAAGTCAATTCGTACATTTCGTCAAGCTCTTCGTAAGTAGCAGCTCCCAAGAAAACAGCATGGTGATCGTTGATAAGCGGATCTCCCAATTCGTCTTTTTTGTAGCAGATATCGAAGATTGTTACCGGAGATTTGATTCCCTCTTCAACTCCTAATCTTTGTGCCATACTTCCTGCAGAGTAATTTCTTACCACCATTTCCAAAGGAATGATAGATACTTTTCTTACCAGCTGCTCTCTTTCGTCCAATTGTTTGATGAAATGAGTTTTGATTCCTTTTTCATTTAAGTATTCAAAAATAAGGGTTGTGATTGCATTGTTCATTTCCCCTTTAAGATCAACCTGACCTTTCTTTTGAGCGTTAAATGCTGTAGCATCGTCTTTGAAACGTACTACTACTTCATCAGGATTATCAGTTGCAAATACCTGTTTTGCTTTCCCCTCGTACAACATTTCTTTCTTTTGACTCATAATTTTACTTTCTAAATTGTAGTTAGATTTATTGATTTATTTTATTATTATTCCTGTTAAGACAGCCAGCCCAAAACTCAGCAGTGTACCAATTAATACATATTCTGTAAGTTTTCTCTGTTTTGCCTGTGCAAGGTCGCTGAACCTGAAAACAGATTTTGCAGCTACCATGAAACCTACACCTTCCCAGTGATTCACCATGATAAAAGTGAAGACCAGCAGACGTTCTAAAATTCCGATATATTTTCCGGCACTTGATAAAGATTCGGTTTGAATAGTGTTGGGGCCATCCGGAGCGGGTGTCCATGATGACAATAAGATTTTGATAAAAATAGAAGCCGGTGTTGTCAAAAACAATGCAGCCATAATGAGCTTTAAAAATTCCTGATTCTGCAAAAAGCTGAAACTGAATTCCTGAAAATACAGGGAAACTCCGCCAATTACCAGTACATGCAGAAGCTGATCAATGAAAAACCATCTTTTTTTAGTCTTTACATTTTGAAATGTAAGTTTGGCCGCATCAATAATAAAGTGAGTAATCCCCACCAAAACTGCTACCCACCAAAGTTTCAGATCACAAAGTAAAATAAGACTTAATGCAGTGTGAATCAGAATATGAAAGTATAAAAACTTACTTTTTAGTTTATAGTTTTCCTTATCTGCAACCCATGAATTTGGCTGAAGTATAAAATCTCCGAGTAGATGTGCCAATATGAGTTTAATAAAGATCATGCTATAGTTCTGAGATTTTCTTTCTGAAATACTGGTTGGTTTCCACGATAAGCTCATAGTTGGCTCTCTTTAGTCTCTGGCTTATAGAAGACTGTGAAATAGCAAATCTTTTAGCAAGATCTTCCTGGGTAATATCCTGATTCATGATCATTTCATGAATGATTTCAGCAGTAGCCATAGTCCAGTTGTCAAAATCTTTTGATGACCATTTCAACAGAATATTAAGATCCCTGTCCACCGGGTCACTGGATGTTTTGATGGCAACGGTATGGCCGTCATTTTTAAGGTCATTAAGCAGTCTTCCGGAATGTACATAAGCTGTACCATTGGATTCTGTGATTTTCTCAGAAGAGAAACTTTCTTCACCAATACCGATGGCCATTCTTACATCTAAATTTTCCAGACTTTTAATAAGAGATTTTATGGCTAGAAACCGCCAGAAAACGTCATCAATATTGCATTTGAACTGGAATTCATCTCCTCTGTAGATTTCCCATGTGCCAGGAGCACTTCCCCATCTTTCGAGAAGATTTTTAAGTCTGGTAATCCAAACTTCAGTATCTGCATGCTGTGAATTTATAATATCACCGGTAATGACCGCTATCATACTGCAAATATAAGCATAATTACTTATAAATAAAAAATATAAGCAGAAACACTTATAGATATTGATTATTAGTGAATCTGCTTATATCGATTATATAGTAACCATAAGGTTTTTAAGCCCTTACCAAAAAATACAAAATATGAAAATGTAAAAACCTGATAAAACTCTTTTCATTACGTTTACTTTAACTCTACATTTTTCACTTCATTTTTAAGTAAGAAGCTATTTCCTGCTATCCGCTCATACTCCTCGCGCCTTGGCGGCCATCCTAAACTCAGCCGAAAGGCCTCTTCCTGCTGTGGGGTAACCGCTCCTATCAGGGCTAAAACAGTCATTGCGAGCAAAGCGAAGCAATCTCATCCCCCCTATTAAAAAATAAAACCTCACAGATTTTAAAAATATGTGAGGTTTAGACTTGTTACTAAAAAAGCATGGTGATCCTACACCTGTTATCTTTTAATAAACTGATGTGCTTTCTCATCAAGTTGCAAGAAATACAATCCTGTAGGAATTCCCTGTACCGAAATACTTTTCTTATTTCTGAAAGGATCTTTCTCTGTGTAGATCACTTTTCCGGAAAGATCTATAATTCGGGCTGTTTTTATTTTTTCCGTTGTTCCGCTTACATAAAGATCATTGTAAACCGGGTTTGGATATATTGTAAATTCATTATTGGCAGTAATCAGCTCTGCAGTAGACAATGTGCCACCCAGATTCTGACAGTAATTAGCCGGATAAGAATCCCATTCATTCATATTAAATGTATCTGCAGGTTTATTGATGGTACTTTTTCTATATAAAGACACATTTCCATTATTATTGGTAGTATATTTTACACCAATGGCATCTATAGTAACCGTTTTATTATAAGCAAGCTCCACGTAGTTCTGTCCTGCAAACAGCATAGGATCAGAAGCTGTAACAAATCTTGCCTGATCATTGGTATAGCATGATAAAGCAGCTTTTGGATTCAAAATAACAAAAGTTTCATTATTTCCAACCTTACCTTCCAGTTCATAGGTATCACCACTATAAATAGCTCCTGAAGAATTGTTTTTAAACTGAATATTAATTCTGTAATTATTTAAATTAACCTCATGTCCGGTTTTATTAACGATTTCCAGAGCATTATTCTTAACGAAATCTGTATTGTTTCCTGATATATATTTTGTAATCATAAGATCCGGAGCAAATGAATCCAAAGCAATTGTTGAAGCTGTCACCGTATTACTGAACGGAGACTCCAGATATGCTTTATCAAAAGCCTTCACTGTAAAAGTATAAGTTGTTGAAGGGCTCAGGTGGTCTATGCTTATAGAAGTTCCTTTTGTAACAGCTACCGGTGTTGCTGAACCATTCACATAAACCCTGTATCCTAAAACATCGGTATCAGAAGAAGCCGTCCAGTTCAGATTGACAAAATAGGCATTCTGCTGCGTTGAAGCCAAGGATCCCGGAGCTGCCGGTGCAACGTTATCGGGCGTTTCAGACCAGATCATATCAATCCATTCAGGGTGGTCAATAAATGGATTTCTGTTTTTCTGTATGGTATAGATGGCGTTATTCCGGTCAATTTCTCTTTGCGAAACAGGATCTGCAGCACTCCATTGCTTCAGCATGACAACATACGGAAGATCAACGGCTCTTTCTTCGGTTCCGTCAAGCGGACACTGATCTGTAGCCGGTGTTATGTTTGCTGATGTAGTATAAGCGGTGTTAAATGACCCCAGTTTTCCCTCATATCTTACGGCAAAGTACAATAAAGTCCTTGCGATATCCCCTTTAAACTCATTTATAGGTTCGTAAACTCTTCCGGTATATGGATAGTTTGGAATTGCGGCATTGGATATCCTCGAAGTATTGGTAAAAATATAATGATTCGTATTATTTCCTATTCCATAAGGATAATTATTCCTTCGCTGGTTAATATAAGCATCAGCAGGAATAATAAAGTTCAGATCCGAATACATAGGATAATCACTGATAGATGAACTTGTACTGAATGTGCTTTGCGGCATCATATGTTCCCTGTTATAGCCCAAACCTTCTCCTCCTGCACCAGCTATTAATTGATCTGCTTTGTATTCATAAGCATCCGGTCCCGAAGGTATTTCCGAGTAGATATCCAGCATGTACTGAGTATTGGAAGCATCATGATCATAATATTTGTCAAGATCAGTTTGATTATAGAGCACCTTCAGATCGTCATAATGCCAGTTGATCATTTTATCCGAAATAATATCGTGAAGTTTCGACTTCAGAGCATATCCTGTCAATCCTGCTGTTCCATCATAATATCCGGCAGGTACCTGCGCAGAAATAGAAGAGGAAATTAAAATGATAGGAAGTAAAATTTTTTTCATGCTTTAAAAATTGGGAACCAAAATAGTGAAATAAAAATCGTAAAAGACTGAATATTTTATTAAGAAAACATTAATTCTGAAATTATAAAAAATTGAAAATTAAACATATTATGGCTTAAATAGTATGAATGAAATAATTATTTTAGCATTCCATCAATTTGGTTATCTTTGGGCACTAACTATTATTATATGAATACAGAGACTATTGACAACATCAAAATGATAGCGGAGACGGCTAGAGAATTTGCAGAAAAGAACATCAGACCGAACATTATGGAGTGGGATGAAAGCCAGACTTTTCCAAAAGACTTATTCCACCAGTTAGGTGAGATGGGTTTTATGGGAATTGTTGTTCCTGAACAATATGGAGGTTCCGGTTTAGGTTATCATGAGTATGTTACTATTCTGGATGAAATTTCTCAGGTTGACCCATCTATTGGTCTTTCTGTAGCAGCACACAATTCACTTTGTACCAACCATATCTATGAATTTGGAAATGAAGAACAAAGACACAAATGGCTTCCTCAGCTGGCTTCCGGAAAAGTAATCGGAGCTTGGGGTCTTACAGAGCACAATACAGGTTCAGATTCAGGAGGGATGTCTACTACTGCTGTAAAAGATGGTGACGAATGGGTTATCAGCGGAGCTAAAAACTTTATCACTCACGCTATTTCAGGAGATATTGCCGTAGTAATGACAAGAACAGGAGAAATAGGTGCTAAAAATAACTCTACAGCTTTTGTTTTAGAAAAAGGAATGCCTGGGTTCACTTCCGGGAAAAAAGAAAATAAGTTAGGAATGCGTGCTTCAGAAACAGCTGAATTAATCTTTGATAGTGTACGTGTACCGGATTCCCACCGTTTAGGAGAAGTAGGTGAAGGTTTCAAGCAGGCTATGAAAGTATTGGATGGTGGTAGAATTTCTATCGCTGCACTAAGCTTAGGTACTGCAAGAGGAGCTTATAAAGCTGCTTTGAAATATGCAAAAGAAAGACATCAGTTCGGAAAGCCTATTTCAGATTTCCAGGCAATCAACTTTATGCTTGCAGATATGGCTACAGAAATTGATGCTGCTGAGCTTCTTATTCAGAGAGCTTCTACCCTGAAAAACGCAAAACAGAAAATGACAAAAGAAGGAGCTATGGCTAAACTATATGCTTCTGAAGCTTGTGTAAGAATTTCCAACAATGCAGTTCAGATTTTCGGAGGATACGGTTATACAAAAGACTTCCCGGCTGAAAAGTTCTATAGAGATTCTAAACTTTGCACAATTGGTGAAGGTACTTCTGAGATCCAGAGACTGGTAATTGGAAGAGATATTACAAAATAAATCTTTAAATCCCAATACAAATGATTAAACAGGCACTGTTAGGTGAATTTCTGCACGAAACTGAAAACACCAGAAAAATTTTACAGGCAATCCCTGACAGCGCATTAGACTGGAAACCGTCTGAAAAAAACTGGACAACCGGACAGTTAGCCTCTCACATTGCTGAAGTTTACAATTGGTACGAATCCACTTTCAATCAGGACACTTTTGATATGGGTGCGTATAAGTATGACAAAGGAGATATTTCCAAAGCGGAAAATATCCTAGCAAAATTTGAAGAAAATGTTGCCAACGCACAGAAAGTTCTGGAAAACTCGGATGAGAATACTTATTTCAATGAGTGGAAAATGGAAATGAACGGAAACGTACCTTTTCCGCCATCTCCAAGAATCCAGGTGGTAAGAGGTTTTCTTTATAATCATTTGTACCATCACAGAGGGGAATTAGTTGTTTATTTAAGATCAACCGGAAACAAAGTCCCTGGACTTTACGGCCCTACTGCTGATGATAAATTCTAAGTAAGGATTATATAAATATACTAAGCTGTTTCATTTTGAAACAGCTTTTTTTGTAGACAGAATGTAGAATAGATGACAGCAGTTATCAAAATTTAATTCACTAACATTCTTGCATATAATTAAATAATTAACAAATTTTATTGTCTCATTTTAATAAATTAATAAAGAAATATATCTATTTTATTTTTTAAAAAAAATTAAAGTACATTTCATCATTTCATTTTTCTTTTATTAATAAGCTTTTTCAATTATATTCAATGTACTGCATAGTATTCTAAGTCGATATTCTAAATTTCTCTTAAAAAATTTTGTTTTTGATAATATATTTTTCATTAGCTTTGATATTCCACAATCAAATTTAATATTTAATATGAAAAAACAATTAACGCTGATTGGAATGCTCCTTATTTCGGGTATTTCTTTCGCACAGACTGACCGTCTTTGGTCTGAAGGTTCCAGAAAAACTTCATCAGAGATTTTTGAAAACAAAACAGGCATCAGCAATCCTAAGGTTTACAACCTGGACATCAACGGATTGAAAAATGCTCTTGCAAAAGCTCCCAAAAGACTGGCTGTAGGCGAAAAATCAGAACTCATCATCTCTTTTCCAAATTCTGAAGGCAGAATGGAAAATTTTAAAGTGAGGGAGAATTCCAATTTTGCTCCTGAGTTGGCAGCAAAATATCCGGATATCAAATCCTATGTAGGACAAGGTCTGGATGATCCTAATTCCACAGTCTATTTCAGTGTTTCCCCACTAGGACTGTCATCAATGGAAATTTACGGTGATAAATCTGCAGTTTTCATTGAACCTTACACTAAAGATCTTTCTTCTTATGTAGTGTACAGAAAATCTGACAAAAAAGATGATCTTAACAAGTTTGAATGTACAGTAGTAGACGCTGCACAGAAAGGAGTTTCCAACTCTGCTCTTGCTGCAAGACCTAACGCTGATGATGCCAAACTGAGAACGTTCAGACTGGCACTGTCATGTACCGGAGAATACACTACTTATTTCGGGGGTACAAAAGCTCAGGCTTTAGCGGCAATGAACACCACAATGACCCGTGTAAACGGTGTTTTTGAAAAAGACTTCGCTGCAAGAATGGTTCTGATCGCTAATAACGATGCTGTAATCTACACCAACGCATCTACAGACCCTTATTCTGCAGCTTCCGGAATGAGCAGCTGGAATTCTCAATTACAAAGCACTTTAACTTCTGTAATTGGTGAAGCCAACTATGATATCGGACACTTGTTCGGAGCTTCAGGAGGCGGTGGAAATGCAGGCTGTATCGGCTGTATCTGTACAAACGGATCAAAAGGAAGCGGATATACTTCCCCTGCAGATGCTATTCCTTCAGGAGATAATTTTGATATCGACTATGTGGCTCACGAAATGGGACACCAGTTCGGAGGAAATCATACATTCTCTATGAACAATGAAGGAACAGGTGTCAATATGGAACCAGGATCAGGATCCACAATCATGGGCTATGCGGGAATTACCAGCCAGGATATTCAACCGCATTCTGATGCATTCTTCCACGCGATAAGTATCCAGCAGATCACTAATAATATTAAAGCTAAAACCTGCTCTGTCAATACCAATACAGGGAATTCAATTCCTACAGCAAGCGCAGGCTTAGATTATACAATTCCAAAAGGAACTCCATTCGTACTGACTGGTACAGGAACGGATGCTGACGGAGATTCTCTAACCTACATCTGGGAACAAATGGACAATGCTTCTTCTTCACAAACAGGAGCAAGTTCAGCTGCCAGTGCAACAAAAGCTACAGGACCGAACTTCAGATCATGGACCCCTACCACTGCACCTGTAAGATATTTCCCAAGAATGGCTTCTGTATTAACAGGTGCAACCACTACAGCCGGGTCTGAAATCACGGTAGAAGCACTTTCTTCAGTGGCCAGAACATTAAACTTCAGATTTACCGTTCGTGATAACAAGGCAGGAGGTTCAGGAAACAATTCTGACGATGCGGTAATCACAGTTAATGGAACTGCAGGACCATTCAATATCACTTCACAAAATTCAGCAACAACTTACGCTGGAGGAAGCTCTCAAACCATTACATGGAACGTGGCAGGAACTACAGCTAATGGTGTGAATGCAGCCAATGTAGATATCCTTTGGTCAACAGACAGTGGAAATACATGGACTACTCTGTTGGCAGGAACACCAAATGACGGTTCACAGGCAGTTACTATTCCTAATTCTACTACCACTACAGGAAGAATTATGGTAAAAGGATCAAATCACATTTTCTTTGATGTAAACAATGCCAACATCTCTGTAAATGCAGGTTCCGGAACTGATACCGTTGCTCCTACAGCTCCTACCCTTGCTGCTTCAGGAACTACTGCTACAACAACTAACCTTTCATGGTCAGGTGCTACTGATAATGTAGGGGTTACCGGATATGATGTATATCAAGGGGCTTCATTAATAGGTTCTACAGCTTCTACTACATATACTGTAACAGGACTTACTCCATCAACAACCTATTCTTTCTCTGTTAAAGCAAAAGATGCAGCAGGAAACGCATCTGTTTCCAGCAATACAGTAAGTGTTACCACTCTTGCAGGAGGAAGCGTTTCATACTGTTCTTCATCAGCATCTAACACAGCAGATGAAAGAATCGGAAATGTAACATTTGGATCTATTAATAATACTTCTACAGGAACAGCTGGTTACGAAAACTTCACTTCAGTTTCTACCAATGTAACAAGAGGAAGTGCTTATACGATCTCCGTTACTCCGGTTTGGACCTCTACAAAATATAGCGAAGCATATGCTGTTTATATTGATTACAACGGTGATGGAGACTTTACAGACAGTGGAGAATTAGCATGGACAAAAGCAGGATCTACAACAAGCCCAGTAACAGGATCTATCACAATTCCAGCTACAGCAACTGTTGGATCTACAAGAATGAGAGTAATGATGAAATACAGTTCAATACCTACTTCATCATGTGAAGCTTTCACGTATGGCCAGGTTGAAGATTACACTCTTAATATCGTTTCTTCAGGAAAAGGAGATCTTCAGAATACAAAAGATCTGATCACAGATATTAAGCTTTATCCAAACCCTGTAAGAGATGTACTTTATGTTTCCAATACAACTTCAGAAGACTATAAAATCTTCGATATGGGTGGAAAACTAATTGACTCAGGAAAACTTCAGAGAGGCTCTGTGAACGTAAGCAATCTAATTAAAGGTGCTTATATGCTTCAAATTGGAGAATCAACTAAAAGATTTATTAAAAATTAATAACTTTTAAAATTAAACGATGTGAAAAAACTGCCCTTTACGGGGCAGTTTTATTTTTGCAAAATGTAAAATATTATATTAAATGCATTTATGAATGTAACTAATTTCATAAATTTTTTTTATTTAAAATAAAATAACTAGTATTTGAGTTTTTTAATTTAAATTTATCGAACAATAATATTCTTTTGTTGTACCGTTTACCCAGTTTGTATTTAAGGGAGCTCCGAAGTCGTTTTTTGAACGTCTGATACAGTTGCTTCTCTCGACCCTATTTTGGCTGAATTGATCTTTCAACAATTTACTGCCAGAAAAAACTATTATTAAGGCAGATTCCGATCATTTTTTGAACGGAAAAACATTAATAATATTCATATCAACATTTCCACTTAAGATTTTTGTAAAGAATGATGTTTCAAAAAGGCAGCCCCTTCTAATACCTCTGATTTTTAAAATAATTTAAAAATTTTTATATGAAACATTTATTTAAGTACCTCTTTTTTTTTACTATTACTTCGTTCTCTATTGCCTGTAATTCGGATAGAGATGATGAAATAGACATCAATCCGGATGTCACAACCGTATTCTACAAAAATGCTGATGAACTGGCGACAACTTATGACCCCAACAATACGGCAAGCCAGCCTCTTAGAAACCAAGCCTATGATCTTTATAAAAGAGGAAAATGGAGCGAGCTGGAATCACTTTTTAAGGCTAATAATTTAAACGGCGGATGGCCGCCTGCAAACGGAGGCTACAATATCGTTGATGATGTTGCATTACAGGTTGGACAGAAATTTGACAGATACAGCGGTGCTGTAGGCAGTTATAACGGAACAGGTGTTCCTACTTTGGGAGGAAGTTTTACAAGTCCTATCATCAACGGATATACCTATACGTTTACCCAAAGAGCATTAAACCAGCCTGAAGACAAGTACGACTTCTATTATGAGATTGATGTCTTGAACAATTCAATGCAGTTTAAAACACAGACAGCAGACATTATTCCTTGGTTTAGCCAGGCGGGTAAAGGAAAGCAAACCATGTGGAAAATTCCGATTGACATCAACACTGGTTATCAGAAAACGTGGAATAAGCTAGCAGAAGAAGGCTATATAAAAGTTACCATCAAGAAAAGTCCAAGCGGAAAATATCCTAACTTAGTGGGCACAGTTATTCAGCCATAAATTCATTCAGATGTATTCAATATCAAACAAAATAAACATTACTAAAAAAGCTTCAGTTACAAAAAGCACTTTCATTAATGATGAAGCGCTTCCAGCAGCCATTACCACTTTTACCTGCTGTAATTGCGGTCATGAAAATACGGTTGAGATAAAGCCCTACGAATCAGGATTTCCAATCTTCCAGATGTACAATGAAGACAAAATAATATCCAAAGATGAATTATTAAAACACGGAATCGTCAACGGAACTTCTCAAAGAATGCTTCATTTTGGAGAATTGACTGTTAATGATCTGCCTACCTTATATTTTGGGACAGATTGTTCTTCCTGTCATTCAAAATACATCTGCGTATTCAGCTATGGAGAAAAACAGCCGGGACTAATGATATTGAGTATCTCCGGCGTTTGGAAATATGAATAACTAGAATCATTTTACTGAATATAATAAAAGTCTACAACCTTCAAGTTGTAGACTTTTTCTTAATTTAGCAAACAAACTAATTTGAACCGTGAAAAACTTCTATAAATGAAAAAAATAATCTTATTTCTTTTTACTCTATACTTTGGATCTTCATTTTCACAAAAAACACTCGCTAAATATCCGGAAGGTCAGTTTCCTTATAAAGGAGGTACCATCCAGTTATCCTCAGAAATGCAGGACTATTTTCTGAAAAGCGGATCTAAGCCATGTGATAAAAATGAAATGTATTTTGTAAGTCTAAAGATTGATGAGAATGGCAAACCTGCTTTAATAAAGAAGAAAAGTGATGAAAGCATCATAGAGAAAAACAAATGCGCTTTTACTCTTGTGGTAAAATCTTTAGGAAGCCTGAAAAACTGGCAGCCTGCAGAACAAGACGGGAAAACAATTCCGGCTTATTTTGATTTTCTGTTTCAGCCGAAAGATTTTTTTGAAAATTACAAACCCGATTATGATATCATTAAAGCATATCAATCTGCTGATATTCCCGGTGGAATGAAAGCTTTTCGAAAAGATGTCCTTGAAAGCTTATATAATTATTTAGATTGGGAATCTTACAACCCTAAAGGAACATTTATTATATCTTTTGCAATAGATGAAAATGGAGACATCGTCAATGTAGATCTTGAACCCAAAGTAGAAAACAATAAAATTCTTCTTGAAGATGTAAAATTTGCACTAAAAAAAATAAAAGGAAAGTGGAGCCCTGCAAAAACTAAAGGGTTGCCAGTAAGTTCATGGTTTAGAATGCCTATAAACTTTAATTCACGGGAATAAAATAAAAACACTGGATAGTCTGCATTTTTGGATTCCATATTTTACTCTTGTACATTTCACATTTTACAAATCCTTTTCTATCTTTGTGGGAAATAAAAAAATTCATGGATAAAATTGATAGTCTGAACCAAGTAGCAGAATTCCATACTACTTTCAAAGCCCCTATTTTAGATACTCCGCAAATTCCTTCTCCGGAAAGATGCAATCTGAGAGTAGAACTTTTACAGGAAGAATTGAACGAACTGAAACAGGCAATTGCTGATAATAATATTGTAGAAATTGCAGATGCATTGTGTGATCTTCAGTATGTTTTGAGTGGTGCTGTGCTGGAATTCGGACTTGGCAGCAAATTTGTAGAGCTATTCAACGAAGTTCAGCGTTCCAATATGTCGAAAGCGTGTGATAATGAAGAGCAGGCAAAGGAAACCGTTGAATTCTACAAAGAGAAGGAAGTAGAATCTTTTTATGAAAAGTCCGGAGAAAAATTTAACGTTTACAGACAGGCGGATCATAAAGTATTAAAAAACAAATACTACTCTCCTGCTGATTTAAAATCAATTATCGAGAAATAATTATGAAAAAATTTATTACCAATATTGTTGCCATTTCAAGCTTACTTTTAGCTGCACAACAGCTTAGTGCTCAAAAAGTAGTCGTAAACCGTGAGGTTGAAACTCAGAAAGACGGCAAAATGCTTTTAGGAAACCAACTGAAGGAGCAATTTTTAAAAGCTCCCTATGCAGATTGGTATGTAAAAGAACATGATGAATATGCTCTTGACCAAAAAGCAGTCAGTGAATTGAAAAAAGAGAAAATCGGTACCTATGACATTATTGTTTTTATGGGAACATGGTGTGAAGACAGCCACAGAGATTTTCCAAGACTGATGAAAATATTGGAGGCCGTAAACTATCCGGAAAATAAATTAAATATTATTGCCGTAAACCGTAAGAAAGAATCTCCTACCGGGGATGAAAGTCTTTATAATCTTCAAAAAGTCCCTACCGTTATCCTGAAAAGATACGGAAAAGAGATTGGAAGAATTGTAGAAATGCCTACTACAGGCTATATTGAAAGAGATTTGGTTCAAATCCTTAAAAAGAACGATTCCTCTGTTATTAAAGAAATTTTTAAATAGATTTTGAGAAATTATAGAACAATCCTGTCTTTTGCAGCTGGTGCCGGCGCTATGGTGCTTCTGTTTTTTGGTCTGAAGTCCTGTCTGAACCTTGGAACTAAAACAGAACAGTCGGATTATTATATCCTGACCAATCAGATTTCCAAGATGAATAAGATGGTGGTGATGGAACAGAACACTTCCAGTATGCAGAAAACCAAAATGGGTTATGAAGTATTCGGGAAAGAAGTTTCCAGCAACAGCATTATTACGTATACAAAGACCAATGCACAGGTTTCTTATGATCTTAATAAAATGAAGATCGAAGTGGATTCCATCAACAAAAAACTGGTTATTACAGAATTACCTGATGCTGAGATCAGAATTACACCAAGTGTTGAAATTCAATCTTTAGATGATTCATTCATAAACCGTATTTCGGAGAAAGATATTAAGAATGTTACTGCAAAGGCTAAAGAAACGGCAGAAAAATCAATTGATCAGAATCAGTTGAGAAATGAGGGCCGTAAACAGCTGATGGAAAACCTTAATAATGTTTTCGTTTTAGCGAAAGCACTGAATTATACCATTGAGGATAAAACGGGAAAAATTGGTATTCTGGGACTTTAGGATAAAATATTTCTGTTTGGCAGACCCTTTGAATGATATTATCCATATTGTTGAAATTTAAAATTCAAAGTCATGGATAAAAAAGGAAAAACCAACAAGAAAGAATCTGCCAACACCGCAGAAACCCAAAAGCAAAATCAGGATTTCCAGAATATTCCTGCAGCAGCAAAAAAGACCAATCCACCTGATATTGATAAAGAAGACATTCAGAAGTCTTCAAAAAACAAGTCAGGAAAAACGGACAATACGAAATAACGAAAAGAGCTGTTAATGCTTATTGGTACTAAAAAACAAAAAGTTCCGTCTCATATGAGGCGGAACTTTTTTTCTAACTATCTAATTGAACTTTTTTGTTTTCTATACAATCGTCGATTTTCCGATCTTGATATTTTCAAAATTGTAATATGATTTTTCAGAATATCTGATATGGTCGGCGATAAAGCTTCCCACTTCACTTGTTGAGTAATATTGTTTCGTATTAAGATCAATCGTGACATATTTGTTTTCAATAGCATGTTCTACAGATTGTCTTAATTTATCTGCTGCAGCCTTTAAATTAAGATGATCCAGCATCATGGCCACACTTAAAATAGAAGCAATAGGATTGGCAATTCCTTTCCCTTTGGCCTGAGGATAAGATCCATGGATAGGCTCAAATAAAGCATTTTTTTCCCCTACCGAAGCAGACGGCAGCAATCCGATAGACCCTCCAATTACACTTGCTTCATCAGAAATAATATCACCAAACATATTTTCAGTCAAAATCACATCAAAATGCTTAGGATTAAGAATCAGCTGCATAGCTGCGTTATCTACAAACATATAATCAAGCTGTACATCAGGATATTCCAGAGCTATTTCCTGGCACGTTTTTCTCCACAACCTTGAAGTATCCAGCACATTAGCTTTATCAATAAGAGTAAGCTTTTTCTTTCTTTTCTGAGCTTCCTGAAAGGCCATGTGTGCAATCGGAATAATATCTTCACGGCTGTATTTACAAACATCATAGGCATAAGCGCCTTCCGGATCTGTAAATTTCTCACCAAAATAGATTCCGCTTACCAATTCTCTGAAAATCTGAATGTCAGCCCCTTCAATAATTTCTCTTTTGAGCGGACTTTTATCAATTAAAGAAGCATATGTTTTCAAAGGACGGATATTAGCAAACAATCCCAACTCTTTACGGAGTTTCAACAACCCTTGTTCCGGTCTTATTTTTGCTTCAGGATTATTATCAAAAACCGGATCGCCAATAGCTCCGAAAAGCACAGCATCAGATTCCTTACAGATTTTCAATGTCTCTTCAGGCAAAGGATTTCCTGTCTTGAAAATTGCTTCTGCACCGATTAATCCATAATCAAAATGGAATTTACATTGAAAAGCTTCAGCAATGACATCTAATATTTTAATGCTTTCACTGATGATTTCCGGGCCGATCCCATCTCCGGGAAGAACCGCGATTTTAAAATAATTGTTGCTCATTTGCTTTTTGTGTCTTTAATTCAAAATTTGTGATGGTCTGTTTTCTGCTGATTAAAAAATCAATATCGTCATAGCCGTTCAACAGACATATTTTTTTATAAGAGTCTATCTCAAAAGTCTCCGTTGTATCTTTAAAGCTTACTGATTGCAATTCCACATCAATTGCAATCTCATTGTCAGGATTTTCATTGATTCCTTCTAAAATTTCTTTTAAAAACTCTTCAGAAACTTTTACCGGAAGAAGTCCGTTATTTAAAGCATTTCCTTTGAAAATATCAGCGAAATAACTGGAAATAATTACTTTAAACCCATAATCTGTCAAAGACCAGGCTGCGTGTTCACGGCTGCTTCCACATCCGAAATTATTTCCTGCAACCAAAATCTGGCCACTGAATTTAGGATTGTTTAAAACAAAATCCGGATTGGGTTCTCCTGTATGGATATTGAATCTCCAGTCTCTGAAAAGATTTTCTCCAAAACCTTTTCTGTCTATACTTTTCAGGAATCTTGCAGGAATAATCTGGTCTGTATCTATATTTTCTGCCGGCAATGGAACTGCTCGGGATTTTAAAACAACTAATTTTTGCATGTATTCTACATTGTTAGACTTTGAACAACAAAAGGCACAAAAGTTTTTTTCACTTCAGTTTACTTAAAGAAAGGATAAAAAGAACCCCTATAAGAAATTCGCATAAGAATGAAAATCAAATATTTTCAAAAAGCTTAAGTGCTCTTTTTATGCAAGCGAATGATAATTTCTTCTTACTTAAGTGTTACAACCTTTTGTGTCTTTGTGGTTCAAACATAATTTAAAATTACTTTTAGTTTAAACTTTCAAAAGCTGAAATTTTGCCTTCTATTGCGGCTTTTGCTGCAGTAAGAGGACTGGCAAGAATAGTTCTTGAACCCTGTCCCTGTCTGCCTTCAAAGTTTCTGTTGGAAGTGGAAACACAATATTCACCTTCCGGAATTTTATCATCATTCATGGCCAGACACGCCGAACATCCAGGCTGACGGATCTGAAATCCTGCCTCATTGAATATTTTATCCAATCCTTCTTCATAAATCTGTTTAACTACCTGTTGAGATCCGGGAACAATCAGAGCTTTTACCGCTTCTGATTTACTTTTCCCCTTAATATACTGGGCTGCAGAACGGAAATCCTCTATTCTAGCATTGGTACAGCTTCCTATGAAAACATAATTAACTTTGATGCTGTTAACTGTCTGTCCAGCCTCCAGTCCCATATATTTCAACGCTTTCTCTTCGGATTCATTCTGCGGTACCGGAATAACTTCGCGGATTGAAATACCCATTCCCGGATTTGTACCGTAAGTAATCATCGGATAAATATCTGATGCATCAAAATTCAGTTCTTTATCAAATGAAGCTCCTTCATCTGTTTTTAAAGTTTTCCAGTACTCTACTTTTTCCTCCCAATCTTCTCCTTCCGGCGCAAATTTTCTTCCCTGAACATATTCAAAAGTAGTTTCATCAGGAGCAATCATTCCACCTCTGGCCCCCATTTCAATGCTCATATTGCAGACTGTCATTCTTCCTTCCATTGACATTTCTTCAAATACATTACCTGCGTATTCACAGAAATATCCCGTTCCGCCATCAGTTCCTATTTTTGAAATGATATAAAGAATCACATCTTTAGGTTGAACATTTTCATTCAATTTACCATTGACTGTAATTCTCATTGATTTTGGCTTGTTCAGCAATAAACATTGGCTGGCAAATACCTGAGCCACCTGACTGGTACCAATTCCAAAGGCAATAGATCCAAATGCCCCATGGGTAGAGGTATGGCTGTCACCACACACAATACTCATTCCCGGCTGGGTAACCCCCAATTCCGGAGCAATGATATGAACGATTCCCTGATATTGATGTCCCAATCCGAAAAGTTCAATATTGTTTTTCTTACAGTTTTCCGTAAGCTGTTCTACCTGATTTCTTGACAGAGCATCTTTAATGGGCTGTTCCTGATGTAAAGTAGGTACATTGTGATCCGCAGTAGCTACAATCTGTTCCGGTCTGAATATTTCCAGATTTCTTGATTCCAGCTCTGCAAAAGCCTGAGGACTGGTTACCTCATGAATAAGATGTTTGTCTATATAAATGATCTGAGGTCCGTCAGGGATGGTTTCTACCACGTGAGCGTCCCATACTTTATCAAAAAGTGTCTTTTTACTGTTGTCCATTTTTACTTTTATCTTGATTTTAAAATCAAACCTATCCTATTTTTCTGCTGAAAGACTCCATCATCAGGCTCAGATCATCATTGCCTATTTCTTTTTTAAGGTCGGCGATTTTCAAAAATTCCTGATACAGATAGTCCAATTCATTTTTGGTAACCTCATATCCGATATGCTTGAAACGGTAAGCCAATGCTGAACGGCCGCTTCTTGCTGTAAGAATAATCGAAGAAGCATTCACTCCTACTTCTGCAGGATCTATGATTTCATAAGTTTCCCTGTTTTTGATGACGCCATCCTGATGAATTCCTGAGCTGTGAGCAAAAGCATTGGCTCCTACAATCGCTTTATTGGGCTGTACAGACATTCCCATCAGTTCGGAAACCATTGTACTCATTTCATTCAGCATTCTGGAATTCACATTGGTATGCAGATTCAGATCTTTATGCTGTTTTAAAATCATGACGACTTCTTCCAATGCTGTATTGCCAGCTCTTTCTCCTAATCCGTTGATGGTACATTCAATCTGACGCGCTCCGTTGATAGCGCCGGCAATAGAATTGGCAGTAGCCAGTCCAAGATCATTGTGGCAATGGCATGAAAGCACCGCTTTTTCAATTCCTTTTACATTTTCTCTCAGATACTTTATTTTCTCACCATACTCTTCCGGCAGGCAATATCCTGTGGTATCAGGAATATTCAAAACAGTGGCTCCTGCTTTGATTACTGCCTCACAAACTCTTGCCAGGTATTCATTGTCTGTTCTGCCTGCATCTTCAGCATAAAATTCTACATCCTCCACATAAGTTTTGGCATATTTTACGGCTTCCGCTGCTCTTTCAATAATATCTTCTCTTGTCGAGTTGAATTTATATTTAATGTGAGAATCGGAAGTTCCGATTCCGGTGTGTATTCTTGGTCTTTTTGCAAACTTCAGTGCTTCCGCTGCGGTATCAATATCTTTTTTATTTGCTCTTGTCAGCCCGCATACTTTAGCTTTTCTCACCAGTTTCGAAATTTCTGAAACAGATTCAAAATCTCCCGGACTGGAAATTGGGAATCCCGCTTCAATGACATCAATCCCTAACTCATCAAGCCTTTCAGCAATAATCAGTTTTTGTTCCGTGTTCAGTTTACATCCCGGAACCTGCTCGCCATCTCTCAGTGTTGTATCAAAAATTTCAATTTTTTCGGAATCCATAAGTGAAGTTTTTTACTTAATTTTGGTTCAAAACTACGGGTTGCTATATTTTTTCATTTTCATTTTTTTTGAAAATTACAATATTCAACAGTTGAAAAAACAATCGTATTCATTTATTAATCAGTATTTTAATTTATAAAAATTTACAATGGCAGAATTGCAGAAAGATTTTTTGTTTGTATTGGTAAAGTCATTGACCACCTCTGAAAAACGACAGTTCAAGTTATATGTGAACCGTCTCGGAATTAATGTAGATGCCAAATTTCTGCTGCTCTTTTCCGAAATGGATAAGATGAAGGAATATGATGAAAGTATAATTATTGAGAAAAAAATCTCTACCAAACAGCAGCTTTCCAATCTTAAAGCCCATCTTTATAAACAGATCCTCGTAAGTCTCCGTATGAACCCGAGTCATCAAAACTATAGAATTCAGCTTCGTGAGCAGCTCGATTTTGCCAATATTCTGTATCAGAAAGGACTTTACAAGCAGGCTCTGAAGATATTGGACAAAACCAAGCAGTCTGCATTGGAACTGGATGAAAAAAGTATTGCTTCTGAAATCATAGACCTTGAAAAAGTAATTGAATCACAATTCATTACCCGAAGTATTGAAGGCCGTGCTGAAGAGCTTATCAAGCAATCTCAGGAGATCAGCAAACAGAACCGTTACACCACAAAACTGTCTAATCTTTCTCTGAAATTATACAGTGAAATGCTTACCCACGGCTATGTAAAAAATGATGCAGACCGGCAGGAAGTAATGGATGTTTTTAATGCCCAGATTAAAAATATAAACCCTGAGAAGCTAAACTTCACAGAAAAACTTTGGTACTATAAAGCTCATGTCTGGAAAAACCAGCTTTTGCAGGATTATAAATACACCTTGAAATATGCTTATCAGTGGGTTGACCTTTTTCATAAAAAGCCTGAAATGATCTACAGCCACCCGGTTTGGTATATCAAAGGGAATACTTATCTGTTGAAAATCCTGTTTTTATATGGAAATATTGATATTCTGGAGGAGCATTTCGCGAATTTCAATAAAATGGTACATGCTGAGAATTTTATCCAGAATGAAAATCTTCAGTCCCTTATTTTTCTTACCCATTACAATACGCTGATGAATATTCACTTTGTAAAGGGGGAATTTTTCACAGGAACCAAGCTTATTCCTGAAGTGGAATTAAAAATGGAAAAACTCAGAGAAAGAATAGATGAACACCATTTTATGATTCTCTATCTGAAAATGGCGGCCATGTTCTTCGGCAGTAAAATGTTTGACAAGTCTATTGAGTATTCTATGAGGATCATAGAATCTAAGGGAAATGTACAGGAAGATCTGCTGTTTCATACCAGGATTCTGATTTTAATGGCAAAATATGAGTCAGGCAATGATGAAGATTATGATGAATTTATCGCTTCTACTTTAAAGTTTGCCAAAAAAATGAAAAAGCCTGAAGAGTTTCATTTTGAAAGTATTCAGTTTTTTAAGAATCTTAATAATCAGGTATTGGATCAAAGGCAGAAAGCGTTTGAAAGTTTTGATAAAAAGCTGGAAACATATTCTAAAAATGAATATTACAGACGGTCATTATTTTATATTGACATCCATGGATGGATTAAATCTAAAGTCCAGAATGTAGATGTCATCGAGATTATCAAGCAGAAAGTAAAGTATAAAAGAAAGCATTAAATAAAATAACACAAACACTTAATTTATAAAGTATTATTGCGTTTATTTCATGTAAAATCAAACACCAGATCAGCTGTTTTCTTTTTAATATACTCTCACAGAGTTAGTATTAACAGGTCGCTCCTCTGGAGCTTTATTTTTATGAAGACTTCATCTTTTTTTCTATTAAAAGCAGATCCCGATGGGATCAAATCCAACTCCAATGGGAGTTAACTGTTAATAGGACGTATTTGTTTTAAAATTATAGCTCCAGAGAAGCGACCTGATAATTATGCTTTGATTCAACAGACAAGAAATGATTTTATTTATACATATTCTCTATAAAATTCAGTGCATTTTTATGGCTGATCTTTTCTACCAACTCAGTTGAAAACCGCTCTTCAATTTCTTTATTGACTGCCGGATATACCGAAGCGTTGGAATGTTCAGGAAAGAAAAAAGGATGACGGGATGTGTCCGGATGATCCTTCCAGTAAAAATAATCTGCACCATAGGCTATACTATCCTCTCCGCCAAGATCAAGTCCGTATTGAATATGCTCATAAAGTCTTTCAGGATGTTCAATATCAACATAATCTTTGATAAAATTCAGGCCAATCAATCCTTTTCTGTTAATCACTTCCTTCGCCAGTTCATCAGGGAGATTTCTATTGTTTTTATAAACAGTTCTGTAATTGGAATGGCTTGCAAGAATAGGAATTGAATAATTTCTCTGATCAATATAAGTGAAAATATCATAAGCCAGCTGATCACTTGTGTGAGCTAAATCAATGGCAATTTTCCGGTTAGAAATATAGTCGATCAGTACTTTACCATCGTCTTTCAAGCCTGCTGTAGCATTATTCCCGCCTCCAAAACGGTTTTCCAGATGATGCGTAATTCCGATATAAAAGACTTTTTCAGTATTTTCAATAATTGTCTCCAGGTTTTTAAATCCGGATTCCAGGCTTTGGTTTTCATCACAGAAAGCAGATGCATTTTCGATAGAAGCGATGACTCCTACCCGATTTTTATTTTCCGGATTGTTAAAATTATCATTGTTAAAAAGGAAAAAATTCTCGTTTTTGATAAGCTTTGAAAATAATTTGCTTTGTTCCAGTCCGTGAACCGTACTGTTTGCACCTGTTCCTGCATACATTGCCATCACCTGAAGCTTTACATTTCCATCCTGTAAATAAGGCAGCGAACAACCTATTTCTTTATCATCAAGCGCTGAATCTGATCTTAAAAGGTAATATAAAAGATCACAATGTAAATCGATGTTTATCCTGTTCATAGGGATTGTAATTTTTGAAATTAATATGTATTGGATTCTGATTGAATAGGGTCTATTGTATTTCAGGAATTTATAAAAGACAAGTACAATTTCTTTTCCTCATTTATTCTAACCTTTTATTATTGTATCAATATCCTGTATTCATCGGATTAAGATATTACTTTTAATCTTCTAAACTTATATTTTTATTCTTTTTGTAAGATTTAAAATTTCTATTGCTTTTTCTGTAATCTATTTAAAAACAAACCCGAGAAAACGACAAATTCCAGTTATACTAAGGCAATAAAAGTGACAGAATTATTTTCTGAGAACACTGCAATCTAAAGCATATGACTCCCAAACGTTAAAAATCTTTCTATTTTCGATATTAATTCTCATTCTAAATACAGATGGATATAGTATTTTATCTAAAAATTCCGTATTTTTGCCTCTTAAAATTTCTTAGTAAACAATGATAAAAATTACACTTCCAGACAATAGTGTCAAAGAATTCGAGGGAGCAGTGACTCCTCTAGATGTGGCAAAATCTATAAGCGAGGGATTGGCTAGAAACACCATTTCCGCAATTGTTAATGACAAACAAGTAGAAACAACCACACCTATAACCACGGATTCTACGGTACAGCTTTTGACCTGGAATGATGATCTTGGAAAGAAGGCTTTCTGGCACTCTTCTGCCCACCTTTTGGCGCAGGCTATCCTTGACTTTTATCCTAATGCTAAGTTGACGATTGGCCCTGCCATTGAAAGCGGATTCTATTATGACGTAGATTTCGGGGATGAAAGCTTATCTGAAAAAGATTTTGAAAAGATTGAAAAAAAGATCTTAGAAAACGCGAAGAAAGGTTCTACCTTCTCTCTTTACCCGGTTTCTAAAGAAGAGGCTTTAAAAACATATGCAGACAATCCTTACAAAGTGGAACTGATCTCAAATCTTAATGACGGAGAAATCACTTTTGTAACGCATGATAACTTCACAGACTTATGTCGTGGTGGTCACATTCCGAATACAGGAATCGTAAAAGCGGTTAAAATTTTAAATGCAGCAGGAGCGTATTGGAGAGGAAATGAAAAGAACCCTCAATTGACAAGAGTATATGGTATTTCTTTCCCTAAACAGAAAGACCTTACTGAATATCTTGAAAGATTAGAGGAAGCTAAAAGAAGAGACCACAGAAAATTAGGTAAAGAACTTGGAATTTTTGCATTCTCTGAAAAAGTAGGTGCCGGGTTGCCGCTTTGGTTACCAAAAGGAACTGCTTTAAGAAGAAAGCTTGAAAATTTCCTTTCAGATGCTCAGAAAAAAGGAGGTTATGAGTTTGTAATGTCTCCACACATTGGGGCAAAAGAACTCTATGTAACTTCAGGACACTGGGATAAATATGGGGAAGACAGCTTCCAGCCGATCAAAACTCCGAATGAAGGAGAAGAATTCTTATTGAAGCCAATGAACTGTCCTCACCACTGTGAAATTTACAAGACTTCACAATGGAGCTACAGAGATTTGCCTAAGAGATATGCAGAATTCGGAACTGTTTACAGATATGAGCAAAGTGGAGAGCTTCACGGATTGACAAGAGTTCGTGGATTTACTCAGGATGATGCTCACCTTTTCTGTACTCCGGATCAGCTTTCTGAAGAATTTGAAAAAGTAATCGATTTAACTCTTTATGTTTTCAAATCTTTAGGGTTTGAAGATTTTGTAACTCAGGTATCATTAAGAGATCCTGAAAACAAACAAAAATATATCGGTTCTGATGAAAATTGGGAGAAAGCAGAAAGTGCCATCATCAATGCAGCTCAGAAGAAAGGATTAAAAACAGTTGTGGAATACGGCGAAGCGGCATTCTATGGACCTAAGCTTGACTTCATGGTGAAAGATGCTTTGGGAAGAAAATGGCAGCTGGGAACAATCCAGGTAGATTATAACCTTCCTGAAAGATTTGATCTTCATTATATCGGAAATGATAATGAAAAACACAGACCGGTAATGATCCACAGAGCACCATTTGGTTCTATGGAGCGTTTTATTGCTATTTTGTTGGAAAACACAGCAGGTGATTTCCCATTATGGTTAAGCCCGGAGCAGTTTATTATTCTACCGATCAGTGAAAAATATGTAGATTATTCAAAAAAAGTTTCACAATTTTTGGAAAATCACGATATTAGCGGTCAGATTGACGACAGAAACGAGAAGACAGGTAAAAAAATCCGTGATGCGGAATTGAATAAGATTCCTTTTATGCTTGTAGTAGGGGAAAATGAAGAAAATGAAGGCACGATTTCTGTAAGAAGACGTGGAGAAGGAGATCTTGGAGTGATGAAACTGGAGGATTTCGTTGCTTACTTTAAAAAAGAAGCAGCCATATAATTTAAAATTAAAAGATTGAAGGATTCAAAGGATTAATACCAGAACAGAATCTTTCAATTTTTAAATATTTAAATCAATTAAATTAAGTAATTAACCAATAAAATTATAATACAATAGCACAAAGATTTAACAACAGGGGCCCACAAAGACGTCCTGTACAGGAGGACTTACACTTGATCAACGATAAAATTCGTGTGAGAGAGCTTCGTTTGGTGGGCGATAACGTAGAGCCAGGAATTTATCCAATTGACAAAGCAAGACAGATTGCTGCGGAACAGGAATTGGATTTAGTAGTAATTTCTGATAAGGCCGAACCTTTTATTGCAAGAATATTAGAATACAAAAAGTTCTTATATGAGCAAAAGAAAAAACAGAAGGAACTTAAAGCGAAGCAAGTAAAAGTGGTTGTAAAAGAGATCCGTTTCGGGCCTCAGACAGATGACCATGATTATGAATTCAAAAAGAAGCATGCTGAAAAATTCCTTGAAGAAGGTTCTAAGCTAAAAACCTACGTATTTTTTAAAGGACGTTCGATTATCTTTAAGGATCAGGGAGAAATTTTGCTTTTAAAACTTGCTCAGGAACTAGAGCACGTGGGTAAAGTAGACCAGCTTCCTAAACTTGAAGGAAAAAGGATGATTATGATGATGAGTCCTAAAAAACCAGCAAAATAATTAAGTCATTATTTTAATATAAAGAAACCTCAAAGCAATTTGAGGTTTTTTTATGCTAAAAATTTTAGAAAAGACTGTAAATATCGTTGATCCATCCATACTATTTGCCAACTGAATCAACGGCTATACTTTTACAAGGTGTCTGTTATCCCTCAAAATTACCACAGTCATGCTCTGTAAAAAGTGGCAAAGCTTTTTCGGTGGTAAAGTATTTTGATATTCTTTTGTTTTTTAATTCCAGCTTTTTCCCTTCTATAACGAGTTCGTAAACGGGTGCTTTATCTATTTGCGTTACGATATAAGTTCTTTCCGGTGTTTTAAAAATGGTTTTGTTTCCTTCATTAGAGAATGAAAAATCACTAATTTCAAAGGTATCTTTTTCATCACAGACATTCGTCCATATTATTATCTCTTTGGTTATGGATACGCTTGTCAAATCGCATGAATAACAGTTTCCGGAGAATTCTATGCCATATTTCTCATACACATTTACACTTTTACTATTCAGGAGATCAATGGGAACAAGTTCTGAAAGCTCACCCGGTAGCTCTGATGTTGATGTATTATTTTTTTCCGGAGCAGGTGTAGAAACCGGAGCTGTTTTAGCATCTGTAGAAGCCACTTTTTCCACTTTTTTGTCTGTAGCGGGTGAACAGGAAGCTAGTAAAGCGGTCACAATTGAAAGGCTGATTATTACGTTTTTCATTTTTTATAAATAATTTTACAATACTTAGTTTATCGTTTGGTAAAATTGTCCAAATTCTCTCATTCAATATATCCCTGTTTTCAGCCATTTATTCCCTATACCTGGTAGTTTTGTTGGTATCTGTACTGAATACTGATACATTTACCAAAAAATATAAAATGAAAGTTTTAAATCAATTCTTCATCTCATCTATGATTGTTTTTGTGGGATGCAATCAGCAGAATAAAACAACAGAAACAAACAAAGTAGAAACTGAAGTTAAGCAAAAAACGATAACACTGGCCGATTTCAAAAAAATAAAAGGGGTAGATAATGTACAGGATGTTCCATTTCAATTATTTACCAAGCTGGATTCTATACAATTTTTTGCGGCTCCGAATAAAGATGCTGCTCATATGAAAATGGCTTATAATAAGTTTGATAATTATTACGGATTTGAAGAATTTGAGGACTTCTACTCTATTCATTATAGCATTAATAACAACATTTCGAACAGTATTGAAGCGTTTGTCCTGAAGTCAGAATTCACTCCGGCATATGAACTTACTTTAAAGGGCGTAGATCTTTACGAGATCAGAAGCAGCACATTTAAGGAATCGAGTGATTTTAAGAACAAATCTTTTAAGAAATTTGGTACCATTGCTGAGATTTCAGAACAGGAATTTAAAGCCGGCTCAAAAAATCAAATTGGTGAAGCATTGGTAAAAAATCCGAACATACAACTGCAGGATGGCAACTGGGTATACATAGAAAATGGAAGAAAAGAAGTCATTACACAACATGAAAATATCTCTACAGAAACCGGGCCGCTTGCTAATGAATATGTGGGACAGTCACCTTTCTTAAACCTGGAGGTTTTCAAAGAGAATTCTGACGAAGTTGTAGATTCCTTCTATTCTTTTTACAGTATAAAAAACGCAGTGATGTTTGAGCTGGGTACAGAAGGCTATCCACAAATTCTTCCTACTAAAGGCTGGGTTACTTCTGTTTCATCCAATAATGATGTGGGGAGTAATTTTGTTATTTCTAAATATTTTCCACAAACAAAGAAGCAAGATAATCTTTTGTACATGAATTTCACCAACTTCAAAATAGCAGATAATAAAAAGGCATTCTGGACTGATAATGATACTTTTTATGCAGAAGTCTATCCACTCAATTCAGCTTCAGTCAATGGTAAAAAGCAGAAAGCAGCTTATATAAAAATCCAGTTGAAAGCAAATCTGTTTTAGGAAAAATTTTTAAGGGTAAAATTAATTTAAGTTTAGAATAAAAACCCCTGAAATCAGCCAGTGTTTATAGCTATAAAGTCCAATATCTTTGCGGTAATATTTAAAGAGATACAATGAAAAAATTAAGTTTGACCATCCTTTTTTGTTTATTAAGTTTTATAACCTTCGCACAATCACTGAAAGTAGTTATTAAACAGGACGGAAAGGTAATTCAACCTGTAAACGATGTTTATGACCTGAAAAAATCAACGTTCCAATTTGAAATTACATCTTCCAATCTGGAAGGGTTTCTAGTGGGAGCCACTACGAATAAAGATGTTTATGCAGGAGCTTTAGGCATTTTGAACACTGAGGTTGCATGGTTTCAGAATACGGGCATGGCGGAGGAATTGTATAATAAGGACAAAGAAATGTTTCTGATGGATTCTGCGCCATCGTATTGGTATTATACCGATGCTAAAGATCATAGATTCGATAAAAATCCTAAAAGTAATGCAAAACAATGGACAGCTACCCGTACTATTACAAGGTTTTATGATATCATGGCAGACCAGCCTATTGATTTAAAGGATTTTAACGACAGGGTTTTCATATTAATGTATGAGCCTGTATATAATGACGAATATGATTTAGTAGGAAAGAAAAATCTGTTCCAGGCAGCTTTGAGATTCAAAGATTAATGAGTACACACCCGATTATTTGATTATATAAAAAAAGGTCTGCTTTTACGATGTAAGCAGGCCTTTTTGTTGGATGAATATTTTATTCGATCACCAAACCGTATTCTATAGCCAGTTTAATGGCGGAACTAAGATTAGAGGTTTGAAATTTCTCAATAAGATTTTTTCTGTGGCTTTCCACCGTGTGCGGGCTGATAAAGAGCTTTTCTGCCATTTGATTGGTTGTAAGTCCTTTTGCTGCTTCAGCTAAAATTTCTTTTTCTCTTCGTGTCAGTTTTGGAACATGATTTAATCCATCTGTTGATTTTTTCTCCAGAACGGACCTGGTTTGTGAGCATAAAAACCGGTTACCGGTATATACGGCAGTGATTCCTTCAAGGATTTCGGAAACTGAAGCATTTTTCTGAATATATCCTAAAGCGCCTTCCGCCAAAGAACTGTTAATAACAGGCAGCTCATTGTGAACGCTGAGGATGATAATCTGAAGGTTACTATACTTTTTCTTTAAAGGTTTTATCAGTTCGATGCTGTTGACATCTACCAGATTGATGTCCAGCAGTAAAATATCAACGGCTTGTTTCGCCAGGCCTGCATTCATTTCTGAAACGTTTCTGAAACAATCTACAACATCTATGGTATCGCTGTTTCCTAAAATATTCTTCAAACCTTCTAAGAGAAGTGGATGATCATCTGTTATGGCTACTTTTATCATGTTTAATAAATAGGAATTTGAAGTTCTATACTGGTACCAATATTCAATTCGGAGGTGATATTCATTGTTCCTTTTAAAAATTGGACTCTTAATTCTATATTGTGAAACCCTGCTGTTTTTCTAACGTCCAGGTTGGTATGATCGAAACCTTTACCATTATCTTCTACCGTAAGGTTTAACAGATTTTCTTCTTCGCTCACCTGAACAATAATTTCTGAAGTATCGGCATGTTTTATCGCGTTATTCACCAATTCCTGAATGATTCTGTAGATAATCAGCTGCTTTTCCTGTGATATGGAATTACTGTAGTTAATAAATTCAGTATGGATCTCCAATGCACTATTGGAGATACGGGAAGCAAATTCCTGAATGGCTACCTCCAAACCGTATTTCGTTAATAAATCGGGCATTAAATTATGTGCTACCCTTCTTAACTCTTCTACAGCTCCATCAATCTGATCAATTGATTTTGAAATTCCTTCTTCTATATTTTCGGATTGATGAGGGTTTAAATAAGACAACTGATGCTTAGTTCCTGAGAGCAATCCTCCCAATCCGTCATGAAGATCACGGGCAAGACGGCCACGCTCCTGCTCCTGCCCTTCAAGCAATGCAGTAAGTGTGGAAATTTTGGAATTTTGTTTCTCTTTTTCCATGGCCAGGGCATGCAATTCGTCTCTTTGTTTCATAGACTTAGCACGCTGTTTATAGGCATAAAGCAATAAGAGAATCAGAACAATGAAAAAGATAATAAAGAAAATGTAGTACGTATTGATCTTCTCTTTGAATGCCAAGAGCTTTTTAAAGTTGTTAATATCATTATTCTTCTGCCGGGTTTCCAGTTTTGCTAAACGAAGCTGCTGTTCTTTTTTTTCAGATTCAAGTTCTGAAAATTTCAATCGCTCACGCTGGTTTTCTTCCACCAGCTTTAAGTTGTTGTAGACCTGTTCGCGCTGTGCACGCAAAATATTAATCAACTTAATTTCCTGTGCTTTCTTATCACTTTCCAGCTGCAACTTGATATATTTCTGTTCCTGTCGTTCTTTATCAAACTGTGATTCTAATCTTTTGGTAATATCCAGTTTTTCCTGGTCGTAAACGCTTTTGTATTTATCTACATAACTTTTATAATAAGTCAGTGCTTCTTTGTAATTCCCCTGCTCTTCACTAATTCTGGATAAAGATTCAAGAATAGACAATTCAATATTATGATCTCGGACCGGACTTTTCCCAATTTCCATGGAGGCTTTTAGAAAATAAGATTTGGCTAAATTATAATTCTTATTCTGCAGCGCCAGTTCTGCCAGAATCCCAAATGAAGAAGCGATATGAATGGCATCACCGGTTTCCAGGCTCACTTTATTGGCCAGCTGAGCGTATTGCATCGCCTTATCACTGTCAAACTCGGTATATAAATTGGCTAAATTGATGGCTGCATAAGAAAGACTGCTTCTGTTGAGCATTCTGTCTTTATTTTTGTTGAAAGTCGCAATAGCCTGCAGATAATACTGCTCTGTTTTATTTCTCAGCTCCGTATTTGATTGATTTTGAATGTATTTTTGTTCATACACATACCCCATTCGCATATAGGCATCGAAGATAAGATTGGGATCATTTTGTTTGGATGCGAGCAACAGAAACTGCTTGCTATATTTCTCTTCCAGCTGATATTCATTGAGGTTGGAATAAATAGTGGACAATTCTTTCGCTACGTTGCCAAATCTCCCGTACAGCGTGGAGGTTGTTGGTGAGTTTTCGTAATAGTCGATCGCTTTCAGATAAACCGCAACGGCATCAGTTGTTTTGTTATTACGGGTCAGAATCCAGCCTTTTGCGTAATTAAAATAGCCTTTAGCCTCGTTACTATTGGTTTTTAAGCTATAGACCTTTGCCATGTCAAGACTTTTTGAAGACTCTGCTGTTTTATTATCCAACCGATAGTTCATGGCTTGTACAGCGTATAAAATCGTGGCATACTTTCCATCTGCCTGTTTTGATGCAATGGAAATATTGGTTTCTAAAACCTGATAAGACTTCGGTTTAAGGTTATGAAAAAATAAGGCAGTCGCGTATTTGGGAGCCAGATTGAGCTGTTCTGCTGTATTGTTTGATGCATGGCTGTATTCCTTTTCTAATTTACTTAAAACATCCTGCGCCTGAGCAAAAAACGGACAAACACATACAATAAATATAAATAATAACCTGTACATCAAACCCTTATCTCTATTAAAATTCATTCCATTAAGGAACGTAAATATAGGTAAATCCCTGCTAATCTACCTTGAAACCATGCTTTTCAGCAAAAGATCTCCATTTCTGAAATTTCTTTTCATTTTTAAAAGCCGGATCTTCACCATAGTAATACACCAAACGTTGAGCTGCATATTCGTAGGCACTGTAAGCATTGGCTTGTTCAAAATACTTGATGGCTTTCTTCAAATCTGCTTTTACTCCCATTCCGAGTTCGTAGATAATACCATAATAAATACCTGAATAAGACTGATCATAGTCTTTCTTTAAATACACCAAAAGGTTTTTATAATCTCTTAACTGATAATAGATTTCTGAGATTTTATCGTAATTATAATAGTATTTTTTCTCTGCTTTCTGATAAAAATCCAAAGCTTTATCATAATCCTGTAGTACATGTTCTCCAAAATAATACAGGTCACCTAAATTGGCAAGCGCCATTCCGTCACCCAGCTCAGCGCTTTTCCCATAAGCCTGAATCGCCTTTTTGATATTAAAAGAATATCCTGTTCCGTTGTGATACAAAGCCCCAATATTGTTCCAGGCTACAGGATGATTTTTTTGTGCTGCTTTTTCGTAATATATAATTCCTTTTTGTGGATCAAACAATGATTCAATCTCAGGATCAGTGAGTAATATCCCTATTTCCACCAAGCTATCCAAGTCGTTTTTCTGAGCAGATAACTCAAACAAACGAAGCGCTTCGTGGTAATTTTGATTTTCTTTTGCGTCAAAAGCCATTTTTTTAATGATTCCAACCTCCATGAATTGTTCGGAGTTTTTACCTGCCTGGCTCTTCCAACGGTTATAAAAGGAAATAAAGTATTCTAAATCTTTCCCCCGGAATGAATACCGATCCAAATAAATAGCACCATATCCGGAAGCCTCTACCCGATGGATGCTTTTATCTTCATTCATTCTAAACATATTTTCACCCTGATATAGAAACAAAAGACCTTCTTCTGTTCTGTAATTCAAAGGATTGGAAATATAGTCGTACAATTCGGTTGACAGACCATTCTCAAAATCAAACAACTGACAACCTTCATTTTTTTGGACCGATAAAAATCCATTTTCCACATAATGGATCTGTTTAATTTCTGACTGGGGAGCGATTAACCAACGTTCATTGTCTGCATCAAAAAGTCCTGATCCGGCTTGGGTTTCAAGGATAAAGACATTCGTTTTATACCCGACATTTGATTCTGCTTTTACTTTAATAATAGATTCATTTTCTAACAGAAACTGATGTTTTAAGGCGTGATAAATCTTCCAGTTTTTATCTTTACGAACAGCGAGAGTTTCAAAATTATCTATTAAAATCAGTTGATCCGCTTCGTCTATGATAAGACTGCCTTTTTCATCTATTAATTTTCCTTTCTTGTCAAATTTATTCGGTTTAATCCAGAAACAGATACTTGTTTTTAAGATACTTCCTTCCAGAAAATCACCCAGATAGTTCCCTTCCCTTGTATAATATCTACGTTTGCCGGTTCCTTTTTGTTTGGTGAAAAATAGCTCAGGGAAATAATCATATTCATAAGGACTTTCGCTTTCAACAGGAATAATCAGTCCATTTTCATCGTTGTAAATCCCAAATTTCCCACCTTTTTCTACGCCTAAGAATCCATAGGCTACTCTTTCAACAGCATCATAATCGGGAGGAATCATCCATGTGTTTGAATAGATTTTTAAAATACCTGATTTTCCATTCACTTTTACTTCACCTAAAGGTTCCTGCATAAAATCGAATACATCAAAAGCATCTTCATATATGGGAGGAATCCATTCTTTTCCATCACTTTGCAGGTAACCGAATAAAGTATCTTTTTGAATCACAGATATACTGTAATTATAGTCTGCTTCAAAAATCTCATCATAAACAGCAGGAGCTAAAATACCTCCTTTTGCATCCTTCAGTCCAAATTTTCCGCCTTCTTCATATATAGAAGATGCGGCTTTTTTATAAGCAAGTTCCTCAAAATATCCCAACCCGTAATTAATCCAGTCGGTTTGTAAAATTTCGAGAAATGAAGAATACCCTGTCTGCGAGAATAAGGAATCCAACAACGAAATATTCTGAGCTTCCACAGCCTTTTTATACAGCTTACTTTTCTGCTGAATTTCCACCAGCCATTCCTTTGCCTGTACCCTATGTTTTTCTTCGTTCATATTGAAAACATCCGTTGCATTCAATACGAAAGAGTCGTAAGGCAAGGCCTCCAGGAACTCAAACATTTTGTTGACAGGTTCGTAGTAAGCTTTTTTATAATGCAGCTGATAAGTATCGGCCAGCAGATTGAAAAAGTAGCGTAACTGAACAATTCCCTGGTATTTATCAGAGAAAAATTCAATACCTTCCACTCTGATATCTTCTGCCAGCAGAGGATACAGCAATAATGGAATTTCATAGTTCCACTCGCCCAGATAGGTATCGAATGTCTGATTTGATTTTTGATCGTAATTGTATAAATAAATCCGGTGTGCCATTTGTTAAATTTTATCCCGTCGGAAAGCATTAAAACATTCCTGATTACAATAATTTTATTGAAATTAAATAACAGTAATTTGTAAAACTGTCTTCCAAAGAGCTTGTTATTAAGTATATTCGAAACAAATCACTGCTTTTTGCAGCTCTTTGTCATGAAATAAATACAATTGGTCTGCTGCTGTTTTTTGAAAATCGTATCCCTCCAGGCACGCAATATAGTCCATCAATATATTATCGGTTTTATAAGGTTTCTCCAAGAGGTTACATCCAGAATAGTTACATAATTCAAAAGGAAGTTGACTTGTATTGATTTCATCAAAGATCCCTCCTGTTTTTGCCTGAATTCTTTCATGTAAATATTCATTAGGCTCATCTGTTTCCAGATCCTGCACTGTCAATTTACGAAGCCGCTCTAGCCTTCTTATATCTTCTACCTCCAATCCCGGCCGATTAAAATCCCGGTCATAGAGCTTTCCATTTTTATTGAAGTATTCTTTTAATAATGAATACATGGCACTATTCATATTATATTCAATTTCATCCTCTGAATACTGATCGCTATAATTTGCCGGATCAATTTCTTTGGAAAAAGTAAAATAATTCCAGTCTGCGTCAAATTTATATTTGCCATCAATGACATCAAAACCAACCATATCTGCTTTTGTAAACCGGGTGTGGTATTGGGATGTAGAAGAACCAATTTGTCCGTCAAAAAGTTCTTTTACCGATACCATGTGCAGCCACGTATCATCCTGAGGATCTATAAGTTTTAGATTAATTGAACAAATCGGCAGAAAATATTTCTTATGATTTTCAATATCATCATAAAATACGTCTTCATATTCCGGAAAAATTTTTATTAAGTCGTTCATTTCTATTTTCTTATGAGTTGTAACTGCTTTCCTTTTTTCACAATATCAAAGGCCATGTCTTTTGCCGGTTTGAAAGTCTGTGTAGGAGCTTCACAGGTTCCTGTCTTGCGGATACTGTCAACTTCCATTTCTATTTGATCGGCCTGAGTAAAATAATATCTGCCATATACTTCTGTAAAGCAATCATTTCCACATTCCCAACTGTCATAACTTTCAAATTTTTCTTCATCTAAAAAGTTTACAGCATAAAAATTAAGAATTAATGTAGAATCTATTCTCTTTGACAGTTTATAAATTTTATCACCACCCGGAGCAATAAGTCCTCCACTATCAACAATCCAATGGGTATTTTTCAACTCATTCGGAAAATTCATTTTTTTTCTCTCGGGATTCTTGCAGCTGGTGAACAGTGCCAATATGATACTCAACAATATAAAAGTAAGAGTCTTATTCATGAGGCTATTCCATAGTTTTATACATATTCACTAAGCGTTTTGCTTCTGAACATCGGTTTCTTCTGCAAAATAATTTTATTTTGTCGAATAAAACAACAATCCAGACGGGATCAGCTATTACTTTTACAGCTTCTCCTTCACTCAATTTTATTTGGCTAGTGTTTTTACCCATACTTTTTTAGTGTTTGTTCGAAATAAGAATTTATCTTTTAATTGGGTGTGAAAAAGAAAGCTATAAAAGTTATAAATTAATGTTTATCTAAGGGAAAGACTGTCAACAGCTATCATCAAAACCATGAATTTTTAACCGTTTTATCTTTAGTAAACTTTTGAATCAAAGATAAAAATAGGGATTATAAAAAAACATCCCTGATACCAGTGGTTTTTTAATCATTTACGCCTTTTTAGAAAACTCCTTAAAACACCTGAATTACAGCTTTTATAACAATATCATACAAAAATAAAATGCAGCTAAAGCAACTCCAATAGTTCCGGAGATGAGAAATAAGAGCATATAATACCGTCCGCTTTTATTTTCCTTTCTTATAGAATTAAATATAAAAGTGGTTAGCGTACATAAAAATCCTGTTCCAAAAAACACGATCAAAACAGCAAGAAACAATGCTCTTTCCAGATGTAAGTCTGCAGATGATAACATATTTTGTAATTAAGAGATTAAAATTAGGGAGAATTGAAAAACACTGCAATCCCGATTATCAGCTATATTTTAAGGAAACTGAAACCATTGACGGGTATCTTTTGCTCTTTTTCAAGTCATTGCATATAAGAATAACTGACCGTAAGAGGCTATAGAAAAGACAACCCTGTTCGTATGCATTAAAAATTACTTTCATGTGTCACTTTTTTTTCGTAATTTTGCACACTATTATTCCTAATGTCTTTAGGAGTAACCAAAACAGATATTGATAACAAAAACAATAAAAAAGCAGAACAATGCCAAAATTAAAAACGAAATCAGGTGCTAAGAAACGTTTTGCTCTTACCGGTTCTGGTAAGATCAAAAGAAAAAACGCTTACAAAAGCCACATCTTAACTAAGAAAGAAACTAAGCAGAAGAGAAATCTTACTACTACTTCTTACGTAGCTAAAGTGGACGAGAAAAGTGTACAACGTCAATTAGCAATTAAGTAGTTTTTATAAATCTATATTCGGTTTATAAGAATTCAAAACAAATTCAACATTTTAACCCTGAAACGGTGCAAATAAGAGTAACATCAGTTGCCGCCCTTTTCAAAAAAACAATTTAAATTATGCCAAGATCAGTAAATGCCGTAGCTTCAAGAGCTCGCAGAAAGAAAATTTTTAAGCAAGCTAAAGGTTTTTTCGGTAGAAGAAAGAACGTTTGGACTGTAGCTAAAAACGCGGTAGAAAAAGCAATGCAATATGCTTACCGTGGTAGAAAAGAGAAAAAGAGAAACTTCAGAGCACTTTGGATCACTCGTATCAACGCGGGAACTAGAGAGCACGGAATGTCTTACTCTCAATTTATGGGAGCTCTTAAAAAGAACAACATCGAACTTAACAGAAAAGTTTTAGCAGATTTAGCAATGAATCACCCTGAAGCTTTCAAAGCTGTTGTAGATCAAGTAAAATAATGTAGAATAGATTTTGTTATCAATATAAAGTCCCGGGTTTTCCCGGGATTTTTTTGTTTTATATCTTTCCTTTTCGTGTGTTTTCAGGGTGAAATCCAGTTTCAGATCTTTCAGATTTCAGGGCTATTTGATATATCATTAGTAACATTTACCTAGTTGGATGATGAATTGATAAAATTTTTAACATAAATATTTGAAATAATAGAAAAATATAAATAAATACAATTTAATGAATACCAATCTAGCATAACAATAAACAATATAAAAAGATATATTATTGTTAAAAAAACAAACAATTACAGAGAATAAGACTTAATTATTAATAATAAATAATGATTTATTGCTATATTTACAATTCTTAAAATAAAGTATCAAAATGAAAAAAGCTGTAGTTTTTTTGCTGACTTCCATTGCAGTGCAAAACATTGGTGCACAGAGTTTTATTCAGGCTTATAAAAACCGGGCTGATATGGTCACACAAGCCAATATCAATACCAACCTTCAGGAATTTGCCGGGTTTGGAATAAAAAAGACGGGAACAACAGCTAATAATAATGCACTAGACTGGCTTAAAAACAAATATCTGTCTTATGGATATACAGCCAATGACTTTTCTGAAGATGCTTTCACCTACGGAGGCAATCCGTCAAAAAACCTGATTATCACTAAAACCGGAACTTTATATCCCAACAAATATGTCATTATCTGCGGGCATTACGACACCATCGTAGGACCTGGCGTAAGTGATAATGGCAGTGGAACTTCTATTATTCTTGAAGCAGCAAGAATTCTGAAAGATATTCCTACAGAGTATTCTATTAAGTTTATTCATTTTTCGGGGGAAGAGCAAGGCTTGGTGGGAAGTAATCATTATGTAAACAATGTAGCTTACCAGGGAGGCACAAAGGTTCTGGATATAAAACTTGTTTTAAATATTGACCAGGTAGGAGGCCTTATAGGAAATAACAACAATACCATCACTTGTGAAAGAGATACCGGAGGAATGTCTTCCAATAACGCAGCATCTAATACCGTAACACAGGAGTTGATGACATGTACCACCCTTTACTCCCCTCTTCAGACAAATCTTTCTTATGCTTACAGCTCAGATTATATGCCTTTTGAAGCTAAAGGATATACGATTACCGGATTTTATGAAACGATCCTAAGTAATAATGAGCATACGGTAAGTGACACCTATGCCAATATTGACCCTGTGTATGTCTTCAATGTCGGAAAAGCAGCTGTGGGAGCACTACAGCATTTTGCCGTTGCCACAACATCGAATAATCTTTTAAGCACCCATGAAGCCACAACACAGAAATCAGCAGAAGAAATCAGAATTTATCCTAATCCTGCGAAAGATCTTGTAACCGTAGAGTTTCAGCAAAAAGTAAAACAATTCAAAATTGAGGTAAACGACATGGCCGGAAACACTATTTTAACCCTTGAAAATCAGGAAAAAATAAATACTTCAGGTCTTAAAAACGGAGTTTATACATTTACCATCAAGACTGATAAGGGAAATACAACAAAGAAAATAATCATTAATAAATAATGTCAAGTTTAAAATACAGATAAAGGTTAATTTTATCAGTATTTCATGTATTACAATCATAAAAATGAAGAAAATCGCTACTTTTTTACTGGCTTCCATCGCCTTGCAAAGTCTTGGAGCTCAAAGTTTCATTCAGGCTTATCAGGACAGAGCGAATATGGTAACGCAGACCAATATTACGACTTACCTTCAGGAGTTCGCTAATTTAGGGGTCAAAAAAACGGGCACAACAGCAAACAATAATGCTCTTGAGTGGCTTAAAACAAAATATCTTTCCTATGGATATACAGCCAGTCAGATCGCAGAAGATCCTTTTACTGCAGGAAGTTATAATTCTAAAAATCTGGTGATTACAAAGACAGGAACAGTATATCCTAATAAATATGTTATCATTTGCGGGCATTTCGACAGCATTACCGGTTTGGGAGTTAATGATAACGGAAGCGGAACTTCTATTATCCTTGAAGCAGCCAGAATTCTGAAAGATGTACCAACGGAATATTCTATAAAATTCATTCATTTTTCCGGAGAAGAACAAGGACTTCTGGGAAGCAGCCACTATGCCAATACAGTAGCGTATCAAGGCAGTAACCGTGTTTTAGATATAAAACTGGTCTTTAACCTTGATCAGGTGGGCGGTGTAATGGGAAATAATAACAATACCGTTTACTGTGATGAAGATCAGGGAGGACTTCCATCCAATAATGCGGCTTCTGCAGTGGTGACCCAGGAACTGAGAAACTGTACAGCACTCTATTCTCCTCTTCTGACCGCTGTAGATCCGGCAGAAGACACGGATTATATCCCTTTTGAACAGAAAGGCGAAGTGATCACAGGGTTCTTTGAAAGGATCAGAAGTACATATCCGCATACGGTAAATGATACTTTTGCCAATACAGATCCCGTATATATTTATAATATAGGAAAAGCATCTGTGGGAGCACTTCAGCATTTCGCTGTTGCTACAGGAACATTGGGAACGCATGAAGCTATCGCAAAAAACACATTGGAAACTGTAAAAATCTACCCAAATCCAGTAAAGGATGTCATCAATATTGAGCTTCCCGATTCCGGAATCAAGAATTTCACTTTTGAGATTACTGATTTCCAGGGAAGATCTATTTTCAAGAGAACCAATGAAACAAAAATCAATGCTTCCGGATTGGAGAATGGTGCTTACCTTGGAATTTTAAAAGCAGGAGATGAGACTGTAGTAAGAAAAGTAATGATCGAAAAATAGTTCGCAATTCAATATCATTAAATTATAAAACCTTTGAAACTGTTCAGAGGTTTTTTTCTTTTTCTGTCAATCACCAATATTAAATAATTTACAACATTCACACATCTTTCAATGCGAAATATATTGACAGCATAATAAAAATTTCATTTTATCTTAAAACATTAAACACTTCATTGTGATTTATTTACTACATTAGTGTTACCAAAATAATATTATATATGAAAAAATTTACCACAGTATTATGCACTGCATTGATGATGCAGAGTATCGGGGCTCAAAGTTTTATCCAGGCTTATAAAGACAGAGCAGATATGGTCACCCAAGCCAATATCACTACAAATCTTCAGGAGTTTAGTAATTTAGGTGTAAAAACTACAGGCTCAGCAGCAAACACCAATACACTGAATTGGATCAAAAACAAGTATATTTCGTACGGCTATACTGCCAGTCAGATAGAAGAAAGTCCTTTTACTTTTGGAAGTACCAGTTCAAAAAACTTAATCATTACCAAAACAGGAACGCTTTATCCTAACAAATATGTCATTATCTGCGGGCATTTCGATACCATCTACGGCCCGGGAGTGAATGATAACGGCAGCGGAACATCTATTATTCTTGAAGCAGCAAGAATTCTGAGAAATGTGCCTACTGAATATTCTATAAAGTTCATCCATTTTTCTGGTGAAGAGCAGGGATTAAAAGGAAGCAGTCATTATGTGAATAATGTGGTATATCAGGGAGGTGTACGTAAACTGGATATCAAACTTGTCTTCAATCTTGATCAGGTAGGAGGTGTGAAAGGAAATAATAACACAACCGTATATTGTGACGAAGACCAGGGAGGAGTTTCCAGCAACAATGCAGCTTCTGCAGCAGTCACTCAACAGTTGAGAAACTGTACAGCACTCTACTCTCCTCTTCTTACAGCGGTAGATCCGGCTGCTGATACGGATTATATTCCTTTCGAACAGAAAGGTGAAGTGATTACCGGATTTTTTGAAAGGATAAGAAGCAGCTATCCTCACAGCTCTAAAGATACCTTCACCAACATGGATCCTGTCTATGTATATAAGATTGGAAAAGCAACTGTAGGGGCATTACAGCATTTTGCAACAGCTACTACTACAATGAGCAAACCCGCTTCTAAAAACTCATTGGAAGCCGTAAAAATCTATCCTAACCCAGCCAGTAATATACTTAATATTGAATTACCGGATGCTAAAGAAAATAATTTCAGCTTTGAACTGAGCAATTCTATAGGAAGAACAATGCTTAAAGTAAATAATGAAAAGAAGATAGATGTTTCCGGTCTTCAAAATGGAGTGTATATTGGGGTTTTGAAAGTAGGCGAAGAAACTCTTGTAAAGAATATTATGATTGAAAGATAAAGATCAATCAATTTACAATAAAAACAGCAGGAATAATCCTGCTGTTTTTATGAAAACCATTATTCAGGTCTTACCTTACTTTAAACAGTTATTTTGTAATGCTAATTCTTTAATTTTAGAAATTATCTCTTTATCATTAATAAACCCCTCTTTGATATCTGTTAATAATTCTTCCAGAGTTACTTTATAAAGCTCTGCATCATTATTTGATAAGAACTCTATTATCTCATCAAAAGCCCTATCATAATCTTTCAATTTACAAAAAGACAGATATTTTATTTGAGAAGCCAGTTCATTATGTTCATCATTTTGCAACAATTTATCAGCGATATCAATTGCCCAATCATATTCTTCCAAATGATACCAGCAATTTGCCATGAATAACAACCTGTAGCTTTCAGACTTTGAGGATAAACCATTTAATGTATTTAAAATAGTAAGTGAGGGCATGTATTGTCCACTATCCATCAAATCTTTAGCTTTTTGTAAAGGAGTCATGAGTTAAGAGATTGGTTTATTTTTTTTAATTAAAAAACATTATTTTCAAAGGTCTTATTTATTCCTGTTTTGAAGAATCTCCTCTATTTCTTCCAATGTAAATCCTTTTGCTTTCAATAAAATCAAAAAGTGGTACAGCAGGTCTGCAGCTTCATTTTTAAAAAGATCTTCGTTATTATCTTTTGCTTCTATCACCAGTTCTACAGCTTCCTCTCCTACTTTTTGAGCCATTTTATTGATTCCTCTCTGATATAATGAGTAAGTGTAAGAACCTTCAGCTTTAGTATCTATTCTCTGAGATATTTTATCTTCCAGTTCATACAAAAATCCTTTTATATCTTTTTCTCCGAAACAGCTGAAACTTCCTGTATGGCAGACCACATTTTTAGGAACAACTTTAATTAATAGGGTATCCTGATCACAGTCTATATCAATACTTTTTACTGTTAAAAAATTACCTGATTCCTCACCTTTTGTCCAGAGTCTGTTTTTGGAACGGCTGAAAAAAGTAACAATGCCTTCTTTTTTCGTTTTTTCAAAAGCCTCTTCATTCATGTAACCCAGCATCAGTACCTGTAAAGTTCTGTTATCCTGGATAACTACAGGAACAAGGCCTTTATCTTTATTAAAATCTATTTTCATCGTACTTCTATTTTTTGCGTTTTTAATTGTTTTTTTAGATCCTGAATTCCTATTTCATTAAAATGGAAAATACTGGCTGCCAATCCTCCTGTAGCTTTTGTTTCATTAAATACTTGAACAAAATCATTTGCAGTGCCAGCACCTCCGGAAGCAATGACCGGAATACTGATATTTTCTGAAACCAACTTTGTAATACGAAGGTCAAAACCGTTTTTTGTGCCATCTCCATCCATCGAAGTCAGCAGAATTTCTCCTGCTCCCAAACGTTCTGCTTCTTTTGCCCATTCTGCCGTAAAAAGTTCGGTTGCTTCCCTTCCACCTTTGATATGAACCAGATCTTTATTATCAATTTGCTTTGTATCAATGGCTACCACAACACACTGGCTGCCGAATTCTTTGGCTAAATCAGAAATAAGTTCTGGATTTTTTACCGCAGAGGAATTGATGCTGATCTTATCGGCTCCCGCTTCCAAAAGCTTTCTAACATCTTCTACAGACGAAATTCCACCTCCTACCGTAAAAGGAATACTAAGTTCTTTTGCAATTTCTTTTACCAGCTCTATAAATGTTTTTCTATCCTCAATAGTAGCGGTAATATCAAGGAAGACAAGTTCATCAGCGCCTTCCTGCTCATACTTTTTAGCGAGAACTACCGGATCTCCTGCATTTTTAAGACCTTCAAAATTGACTCCTTTCACCGTAGCTCCGTCTTTTATATCCAGACATGGAATAATTCTTTTCTTAAGCATTTTCAATAAAGTTTTGAAGTTGTTGTAAGCTTATTTTTCCCTCATAAATTGCTTTCCCGATGATTGTTCCGGCGCAGCCGATATCTTTCATTTTATAGACATCAGCGATCCCTGAAATCCCTCCGCTTGCCACCAACTGAACTGAAGTTTTATATAAAATCTCAATATAAAGTCCGGTTGAAGGACCTTCCAGCATACCATCTTTTGCGATATCAGTACATATAGTGGTCTGTATTCCTTTTTCCTGATACTGAAGAATAAAATCAATGATGTCATTGTCACTTTCTTCCAGCCAGCCTGAAGTTTTAATCTTTCTGTTTTCACAGTCAGCTCCAAGAATAACTTTCTCAGTACCATACTTTTGTAACATTTCAAAACAGAATTCCGGGTTCTGAACTGCAATACTTCCTAAAGTGATTTGCTTTGCTCCGGAATTAAAGGCTGTTTCAATATCCTCCTGGGTTTTTAAGCCACCTCCAAAGTCGATATGCAGCGAAGTAGAATTAGCAATATTTTCCAGAACCTTTTGGTTAACAATATGCTTTGATTTCGCCCCGTCAAGATCCACCAAATGAAGAAACTGAATACCAAAACTCTCAAATTCTTTTGCCACTTCTACAGGATTTTCATTGTATATTTTCTTTGTGTTGTAATCTCCTTTTGACAAACGGACACATTTCCCGTCAATAATATCAATAGCCGGAATTATTTTCATCATTATAAATTTATAAAGTTCTTAACTATCTGATTTCCTATAATTCCCGATTTTTCAGGGTGAAACTGCACCGCATAGAAATTATCTTTCTGTAATGATGCACTGAATGGCAGGATATAATCACAAACAGATGTTGTAAAGTCTGAAAGCTCACAATAATAGCTGTGAACAAAATAAACATCATTGTTCTCTTCAATTCCTGAAAACAGTAGTGAGGTCTGCCCTGAAACTGTATTCCAGCCCATATGCGGAACAATATCTTTTGCTGGAAATTTTCTGACATTGATATCAAAGATCCCCATCCCTTCCGTATTTCCTTCTTCATTCTCTTTGCACATCAGCTGCATTCCTAAACATATTCCTAAAACAGGCTGTGTAAGGCTCGGAATCAGGAGATCAAGTTCTCTTTCTTTCAACAGCTTCATTGTTGAGGAAGCTTCTCCAACTCCGGGAAAGATTACTTTATCAGCTTTTAAAATCCTTTCAGGGTCATCAGTAATCACAGAGTCAATATTGAGTCTGTTGAGGGCATTCTGAACAGAGTTTACATTTCCGCCGTTGTATTTTATTATGGCTATCATATTTATAAACTTCCTTTTGTAGAAGGCAGGCTGTAATTAGTATCTGATTGATTCACTGCCATTTTAACGGCTTTTGCAAAGGCTTTAAAGATAGATTCAATTTTGTGGTGCTCATTGTCTCCTTCCGCTTTGATATTCAGGTTGCATTTTGAAGCATCTGCAAAGGATTTAAAAAAGTGAAAAAACATTTCGGTAGGCATATCCCCAATCTTTTCTCTTTTAAACGGAGCATCCCATACTAACCAGGGTCTGCCGCCGAAATCAATAGCCACCTGAGAAAGACAGTCATCCATTGGAAGCAGGAAACCATATCGTTCGATCCCTTTTTTCTTTCCTAAAGCTTTTAAAACAGCTTCTCCCAGCACAATTCCTGTATCTTCTATCGTGTGGTGCTCATCTACGGCAAGATCTCCGTTTACTTTAACCGTAAGATCCATATTCCCGTGTCTCGCAATCTGGTCCAACATATGATCAAAAAAGTGAAGCCTTGTTGAAATATCTGAACGTCCGTTTCCATCAAGATTAACTTCAATTTTAATATCTGTTTCATTGGTTTTACGGGAGACTTCAGCCTTCCTCATTCCTGATTTTAAGAACTTATAAATCTCAGACCATTTTGTTGTAGACAGTTCAGCTTCATTATCAAAGTTTTGATTAAGATAAATAGCTTTAGACTTCATATTTTTAGCAAGTTGTACATCCGTATCTCTATCACCAATTACATACGAATTTTCCAGATCATAGTTGCCATACATGTATTTTCCCAGCATTCCGATTCCTGGTTTTCTGGTAGGAAGATTTTCATATTCAAAGCTTTTATCTATTAAAATATCACTAAAAATAATCCCTTCGTTTTCAAATGCCTGTATCATTTTTTCATGAGGTTTTATGAAATCTTCTTCGGGAAAACTGTCCGTTCCCAGCCCATCCTGATTGGTTACCATCACCAATTCATAATCCAGCTCATTAACAATTTTTGAAAGATTTTGGAAAACTCCCGGATAAAACTCAAGCTTTTCCAGAGAATCTACCTGAAAATCTGTGGGTGGTTCAACAATCAGCGTTCCGTCGCGGTCTATAAAGAGTACTTTTTTCATATGTTTTTATAAATTATTTTTAACCATTAAGCTTTTAAGTGATTAAGGATTATTAAGTATATAGCTGAAGCTATTCATTCAGCTATATGTATTTATCTTTGATAAAACTTAAGTTTTCTTATCATATTATTTTTCCTTAATGGTTTATATTTTAACAAGCTATTCTATATTCCTTTTAAAAGATTAATTAATTTTTCATTTTCTGCACGATTTCCTACATTGATTCTGATACATCCCGGAATGGCCGGATCTCTTCTGCTGGTTAAAATCTCTTCTTCAAGCATTTTTCCATACACATTGTCTACATTTTCCATTTTAATCAGGAAGAAATTGGCATCCGTTGAAAATACTTTAGAAATACACGTAATTCCTTCAAACTGTTGCTTCAGCCATGCTCTTTCTTCCAAAATACGGTTTACATTTTCCTGAAGTCTGTTTTCCTGATCCAGTGTATTTAAAATGAGTTCCTGGCTCAATATATTTACGTTATAAGGTGCTTTAACCGTATTGATCAGACTAGTAATTTCTTCGGATGAATAAGCCATTCCTACTCTCGCTCCGGCAATTCCCCACGCTTTAGAAAAAGTTTGCAAAACAATCAGATTGGGGTATTTATCCAAAAGCTCCAAACTTGACTTTTTCCCGGAAAATTCTATATAAGCTTCATCTACCACAACAATTCCGTTGAAATTCTGAAGATAAAATTCAATATCATCAATACTGTTTCCGGTAGGGTTATTGGGTGAGCATAAAAAGAAAATCTTCAATGAAGGATCTTCGGCCGTCTTTAAGAAATTGTCTTTTACGATTTCAAAATTTTCATCCAAATCTAGTTTCAAGACCTTATTTTCATTAATTGCTGCATAGAAACCATACATTGCAAAAGAAGGATTCATCATCAGAATGGCATCTTTTTTAGGCTCACAGAAAATTTTAATGATAAGGTCTATCAGCTCATCGCTTCCGTTTCCTATGGCAATCTGTGAGGGAGAAACATTTTTAAGTACCGCAAGCATGCTTTTAAGCTTTTTCTGGGTAGAATCCGGGTAACGGTTGCATTCTCCGAAAGGACTTTCATTGGCATCCAGCATAACAGGAGCATTAAATTCATTGTGATCCCTGAAACTAATGTAGGGCTGTAATTGTAATATATTTTCTCTTACTAAAGTTTTAATACTGTTATTTTTCATTGTATTGCTGTTCATTTTTTGAAATTATTTTAAACCATTAAGATGAATTGAGTTATTAAGAATAGTGAAGAAAATATCTTCAGATCTTTATTAAGCAGTAAGCTGAATTCAAATGTATTTGAATCTTAACTTTACTTAAAGTCTTTATTTTCTTAATGGTTCAATTCTTTTTTGGGTAAACGCAAAGGCGCAAAGTTTTTTATTCATACATTTTTTTTAGACGTAAGAAAATCTAAGATTTTCAGCAAAGGCATGAGTATTATTTTGCGTTTTCCAACGTTTATTATTTTAATCTTATGGATACTGCATTTTTGTGGGCAAACAGGCCTTCTGCTTCTGCCATGAGTTCTATTGTTTTTCCTAGATTCTGAAGACCTTCTTTTGAAAGCTGCTGAAATGTTATTTTCTTTACAAAGCTATCCAGCGATACGCCACTGTAATTTTTTGCATAAGCATTGGTAGGAAGTGTGTGATTGGTTCCGCTGGCATAATCTCCTGCACTTTCACAAGAATAGTTACCAAGGAAAACGGAACCTGCATTCTGAACCTCCGGAATATATTTTTCAAAATCATCAATGGCAAGAATAAGGTGTTCCGGAGCATAAAGATTACTGAATTCAAGAGCTTCTTCCAACGAATTTACTACAATAAAAGAGCTGTTTTCTAAAGCCTGACCTGCAAATTCATTTCTGGGTAAGTCTTTGATTTGCTGCTCAACAGCCTCTATCGTCTCTTTAAACACTTTAAGATCTGTAGTAATAAAAACAACCTGGCTATCACTTCCGTGTTCTGCCTGTGAAAGAAGATCGGAAGCACAAAACTCAGGAACAGCCTGTTCATCTGCTATGACAAGAACTTCACTCGGACCTGCAGGCATATCGATGGCGACTCCGTAACGCTGAGCATATTCTTTGGCAGCTACAACAAACTGATTTCCCGGACCGAAAATTTTATACACCGCAGGAATACTTTCTGTACCTAAAGTCATAGCTGCTACAGCCTGAGCGCCACCTGTTTTAAAGATTTTTGAAATTCCGCAAAGCTTTGCTGCATACAGAATCGCAGGATTAATATTTCCATTTTTATCCGGTGGTGTACACAGAATGATTTCTTTACAACCCGCCAGGTTTGCAGGCACCGCCAGCATCAGTACTGTAGAAAATAAAGGAGCAGTTCCTCCGGGAATATAAATCCCTACTCTCTCTACAGCACGGTTTTCGCGCCAGCAAATTACTCCTTTCGTCGTCTCTATTTTTTGAATATCCTGTTTTTGAGAAGCGTGAAATCTTGAAATATTTTCTTTTGCCTGCTGAATTGCCTGTTTCAGTTCATCACTTATCTGTTTTTCAGCATCCTGAATTTCTGCATCAGATACTTTAATAGTTACCGTTTCTGCTTTATCAAACTTTCTGTTGAATTCTATTAAAGCTTTATCTCCGTTTTTTTCAACTTCCGTGAATATTTCTGTAATCAAACCTGAAATCTCTTTCTGCTCAAGAACCGGGCGTTTTACTAAATCTGTCCAGGTATTTTTTGTGGGATATCTGTATATTTTCATTGTATTATTTTGAAAGTTTTTCAAACCATTAAGTCACTTATAAGTTATTGATTTTCATAAATATTAACTGAAGCTATTTTTTTGATAAACGCAAAGACGCAAAGTTTTTTTTTATCTTTTACTTTTTTAAGGCGCAAGAAAATCTTAGATTTTCAGCAAGTGTTTGAATTATATTTTTTACTTAAAGCAGCATTCAATTTTATCGCAGATAAAACCTTTGCGCCTTAAAACAGTATTAATTTCACTTTCATTGCGCCTTTGCGTTAACCAATATTAACCATATTAATAGTCAATATATATTAAATAACCATTTTATCAATCGGGATGATTAAAATATCCTGTGCTCCATTGGCTTTCAGTTCATCAATCACTTCCCAGAAACGCACTTCATCAATAACAGAATGAATACTGCTCCAGCCTTCTTCTGCCAATGGAATGACTGTAGGACTCTTTAATACGGGAAGAACTTCAGCGACTTTCTGGATTTTTTCGTTGGGAACATTCATCAGAATGTATTTTGAATTTTTTGCTTTTAAAACGGCTTCAATTCTGAATACGAATTTTTCAAGAATGGCTTCTTTTTCAGTTGACAACTGAGGCGTTTGAGCCAAAACAGCCTCCGATTTCAGCAAAGTAACGGTTTCTCTTAATCCGTTTTTAAATAAGGTACTTCCGGAACTTACAATATCACATATTCCATCTGCCAGACCAATATTAGGGGCAATTTCCACAGAACCTGAAATAACGTGAATGTCTGATACAATTCCTTTTTTTTCTAAAAAGCTTTTGAGAGTATTAGGATAAGAGGTAGCAATTTTTTTACCCTGAAAATAAGAAATTTCGTCGGTCTCTACTTCTTTGGGAACAGCCAGTGAAACACGGCATTTTGAAAATCCAAGTTTCTGGATTGTGGTGATATTTTTACCTTTTTCAATCAGGAGATTTTCGCCAAGAATAGCAACATCTACCACTCCATCTTCCAGATATTGCGGGATGTCTGAATTCCGAAGATACATGATTTCCATCGGAAAATTATCTACTGAAACTTTGAGTTGGTCTTTACCATTGTTGACAAAGATTCCGCAGTCTTTGAGAAGCTGTAGAGATTCTTCGTAAAGCCGGCCGCTTTTTTGGATTGCAATTTTTAATTTACTCATTTTGCCTTTTTTTGGGGTCCGAGTAAATAAAAACTGATCTATTGAAATTTCTGAGGAGAATTCAGGAAACAAAAAAACCGTCTATTTACTCAGACGGTTTTAATTATTTTTTGATTTTAGCACAAACTTATATCAATCAATTCCGCCTAACAGAGATGATGATAGTAATGATGTAATGCTAAAAATACTGGTTTCATTGTATTGAATTATGATGCAAATGTAGGATTTATTTTTAAAATGCAAAGTTTTTTCAGATCAATTTTTGATAAAAATTCATCAGCTCTTTTGCAATGGGTTCGTCATTAAACATCTGAACAAACTCGAAACCCTTTTCCTCACGGCGTTTTCTCTCGGATTCATTTTCCCAGAGAAATTTTAGTTTAGCCATGATATCAAGATCATTATCCGGATTCACATACACAGAGTCTTTTCCTCCGGCTTCCGGCAGACAGCTTGTATTGCTGGTAACGACAACAGTTTTAGAAAAAAGCGCCTCAATCACAGGGATTCCAAAGCCTTCAAAGAAACTCGGATAGACAAAAATATCTGCCAGTTTATAAAGACAAGCCAGCTCGTCCATAGAAACTCCTTCAAGGAAGAGCACTTGCTTTTCCATTTTGCTTTTTTTCAGGAAACGTTCTATTTTCTGATAATATTTGGTCTTTCGTCCCACAACTACAAGAGGAATTTCCGTACCGTTGACTGCTTTTACAACATTCAAAAGATTTTTGCGCTCTTCGATGGTTCCAACATTAAGTATAAACTTTTCCGGAAGCTTAAATTTTTCTTTTACAACCTGCATCAGTTCCGGAGACTGCTGTTCTTTAAAAGCATGATGACATCCCTGATAAATAACTTCAATCTTTGTCTCAGGAACTTTTAAATACTGAATAATATCTCTTTTGGTCTGTTCTGAAATAGCGATGATTTTATCAGCCATATCAGCCGCTTTTTTAAATTTCCAGAAATGGATTTTCCTGTCAAAAAAAGAATAATACTGCGGATATCTTACAAAGATAAGATCATGAATGGTAACGACCTTTTTAATAGGTCTTGAATCCCATTTTAAAGGAAGTTCGCCAGATAATCCATGGAAAATATCAGCTTCTTGTTTTTGGGCATCTTTACCCATTTTCAACTGACGTGAAAAGTTCCCTTTTGAGGTTTCAATAAATTGAACATTAGGGCGTTCCAGAATACCTTTCCCTCTCTCCGATTTATTTTTGTTGAGTAACAGATATTCGTTATCCGGTTTGTATTCGGAGAGAATTCTTACAAGATCTCTTGAGTAATTTCCCAGACCTGAGGTATTGTGGAAAAACCGTTTTGCATCAAAGGCAATCTTCATCGTTGTATCTGTTTTTGGAATTCCTGGAATGTACCGAATGTATGTCCTTTTTGTTTTAGCCAGCCTACAAACGAATCAAATCTTTCTACCATATCTTTTCCTGAGTTTTTTACAGTAAATCCAGGAAGTTTAAAAGCTTCATCTTTGATTTCCGCAAATTCCCATGGATGGAAATAAATATTAAGATAATGGTCCTTTTTCAAGGTATCTGAAGCCAGCTTTTTATAGAAAGATAACGGAAAGTTGTGAAAACTCAGCCAAAACAAAGGAATTCTGAAGTTTGGTGATACAGAGGCCGGAACCTGGGTAACATTTCCTTCCTTAAAATAGGTTCTGGATACTTTTAAATTATTATATCTTCCCGGCAAAAACGTAGGGTTGATGGATGAATTGTATGAATACCCTGCTCTTTCTACTTCTTTTTCATCTACAGGCATCATTCTCGGCATTCTTAATCCTGTCACCTTTGTGGAAAATAGTTCTTCCAGTTTTTCTCTTGATTCCTTCAGGTGTTTGTTTTCAAATTCTGAATGAAACCATGTGTGAGAAGCCAGTTCATGGCCTTCATTTAATAACCTTTCAATAAGGTGTCTGCTGTTTTCTGCAAAAACTACTGTGGAAAAAAAAGTAGCTTTGGCATTATGTTTTTTAAGGATGTCAAGTATTCTCTCTAATCCTGTCTGTGAAATTGAAATCTGCTTTTCAAAGGGAATTTCACCCTTATATTCTAATGGCATATCAAATTCTTCAATATCAAAACTCAATAAAACCATTCTAAAATTTTTTGTTTTTAATAATATAATTAGGTCTGTCTTTTACCTGTTTAAATATTTTACCTAAATAAATTCCCATAATTCCGAGGATGATCAGCTGAAGTCCTCCGAAGAAAACAATGGTCATAATCAATGATGCCCAACCAGAGATCTCCGTCTTTGCAATGAAAGAATGAACCACATAGGTGCCATATCCGATTACTGAAAGTGCTGAAAATAAAAACCCTAGATAAGCTGCCAAATACAATGGTTTTACACTGAAAGCTGTGATTCCCGTAAAGGCAAAAGTGAACATTTTCTTAAGATTGTAGCTGCTTTTTCCTGAAAGTCTTTCCGCTGCGGTAAAATCAATTCCTGTTTGTTTGAAACCCATCCAGCTTGTCAGTCCTCTGAGGAATAAATCATCTTCATTAAAGTTTCTCATCACTTCCACTGCCCTCGCATCCAGTAATCTGAAATCTGAGCCGCCTCCTTTCGTCAAATTAACGTCTGACAGACTTGATAAAAGCTTGTAAAATATGTCTGATGTTTTTCTTTTAAAAAAGGATATCTCTTTAGGATAAGTTCTGAAAGTAAAAACTACATCATAACCTTCTTCCCATTTCTGAATCATTTCCGGAATAAGCTCTGGCGGATGCTGCAGGTCTCCGTCCATCGAAATAACGGCATTTCCCTGAGCGTTATCCATTCCTGCTTTTACGGCTGGCTGATGTCCGAAATTTCTCGAAAACTCAATGAATTTCACTTCATCATATTGGTTGGAAAGTTCTTCTAATTTTTGTTGTGTATTGTCTCTGCTGCCATCATTTACAAATATGATTTCAAAGTCGTAATTATGTAAGCCATCAAAAACTTCTTTAATTTTCTGATGGATCATAGCGACATTTCCTTCTTCGTTATAGGCGGGAATTACAATTGAAATTTTCTTCATATTTATTAATTCAGGCTGTAATTTTTCTCAAAATCTTTAGTAAGGAGTTCATAAGTTACTCTCAACCAGATCACAATACAAGGTACAGCTTTTAATGAATATTTGATGATATAGTTTTCTTTTACAAATTTCGGGAATAGATCGGAAGTGGAAAAACAAGTAAAAATAATAACAAAAACAAGCAATCCTATAATAAGAGGTGTTCTTTCTTTCTGAAGGAAAAACCATATCAGAACTCCTACAACCGCAATAATATAGGTTGGAGATTCTGAACTGGAGCTGAACAATACTAAAAATAATAAGGTTGAAGCCAGAATCATCAGTTGGAAAGCATAGTGTTTGTATTGCTTAATTCTGATATAAGGTAAAGCAAAAAGTGGCAATCCACCTGCTAAAAACACAAGATTGGAGATAGAAGCATCTCCTAAAACTCTTCTTACAAAGCCCATCAGAGAGATATCCTGCATATTCCCCAACACCTGATTTTCACTGTTCTTTTCTACAATAGACTGAAACCAGTCTGAATAGCACTGAATAACAAATTGTGGGCTTGAATACGCCATTGGAAGTACGAAAAACAATACCGCGATGGCTACTCCTGAAAGAATAAATTTGACTTTATTTTTAATGAAGAAAAACTGTGTCAGCCCTACAATTCCGTAGATTTTCACAAATATTCCTATTAAAATTGCAGTTACAGACTTCACTTCTTTTCTTTCGTAAATGTATACTGCAGATAACAGCAAAAGGCCTGTCAGTGCTACATTGAACTGCAAACTTAAAGCTGCTGTAATGTATTCCTGAAGACAAAGCAGTCCGAAAATTGCTTTTTTGCTGTCTGAAAACGGCAGCTTATAAATACCATAGATAAAGATAAAAGTATTGCCAATATTCCATAGTGAAATTCCGAGCCAATCCGGCATCATGGCAAACGGTGCAATCAATGCACTGAAAAATACGCCATAATGGTTTAAATCAAAATAAAGATCGGGATAATGGATAAATAAATTTTTCTGATGAATGGTATTAAAGAATACATTTTTAAAAATCAGATAGTTATTGATCGCATAATCTCCTCTCAGGTATTTGGAAATGGCTGTAACAACCGATATAATAAGATAAACCCCAAATATATATTTAGGGTTTAATAGTATTTTAAGGAATTTTTCTTTCAAGATTGTGGTATTAGCTTACAATATTAATCTTAAACTGCTACATTATTCTCTCTCAATGCATCATTCAGAGATGTTTTCTTGTCTGTAGATTCTTTTCTCTGACCAATGATCAATGCACATGGAACCTGATATTCTCCAGCCGGATATTGTTTCGTATAGCTTCCAGGAATTACTACTGAACGTGCAGGAACTCTTCCTTTGATTTCGATAGGGGTATCTCCTGTAACATCAATAATTTTTGTAGAAGCTGTCAATACTACGTTTGCACCCAATACTGCTTCTTTTTCTACATGAACTCCTTCTACAACGATACATCTTGAACCGATAAAGCAGTCATCTTCAATGATTACCGGGGCCGCCTGTAACGGCTCCAATACTCCACCGATACCTACACCACCACTCAGGTGAACATTTTTACCAATCTGTGCACAGCTTCCTACTGTAGCCCAAGTATCTACCATCGTTCCAGAGTCTACATAAGCTCCAATATTTACGTAAGACGGCATTAAAATAACTCCCGGAGCAATATAAGCTCCTTCTCTTGCCACTGCATGTGGTACAACTCTCACCCCTTTTTCAGCATAGTTTCTTTTCAAAGGCATTTTATCATGAAATTCAAACGGACCTACTTCAATAGTTTCCATTTTTTGGATCGGGAAATACATTACGACGGCTTTTTTCACCCATTCATTTACCTGCCATCCGTTTTCTGTAGGTTCAGCAGTACGAAGTTCACCTTTATCAACTAAAGAAATAACCTCTCTGATCGCCTTCTGGCTGTCTTCATTTTGTAATAGTTCTCTATTATCCCAAATATTTTCAATAGTTTGTTGTAACGACATGTTTCTTATTTAAATTAGTTTGAAAAATTATACCGGCCAAAGATACAAAAAAGTTCAGCAAAACGGTTTTTAACGTTATGCTTTTAATAAAGGCTCAACATACGTTTAACCCTATTTTTATAGATCAGGTAATTTTGTCCGTGTACTTTCATCAAATACTCCTCTTCAAGGCGTATCTGGATCTGCATCAAAATACTTCCGATCAAAAGGAAAGTCAGAGCAATGACAGTTGGGATAACAAGGAAAAAACCAACAAGGCTTACCGTCATTCCCAGAAATATAGGATTCCTGGAAAACCTGAACAGTCCTCGAGTTACCAACTCTGTTTTTATTGTATTATCAATTCCGATCCGCCAGGAGTTTTTCATTTGAAGCTGAGCTGTGATCACCCAAATTAAAGCCAGAATCATTAAAATAAATCCTGTAAATTGAATGGTAATATTCTCCAGAAAATTGATTTTAAAAGCAGAAGAAATATCGTTATAAAAAAATGAAAGAAGTATTACATACATAAACAGTGCGAACAAAACGATCTTAAAATACAGCCCTACAAGCCCATATGCAGAATCGTCCCTGGGCAGAACATTTGGGCTTTTACCAATCTGTTTTGCCACTTTGTAGCTGATACCTACAAAGGAAACAGCAAAGAAAAGTATGAAGTATAAAGGAATAAAGAATCTGATAAAATCTGCCATATGATAATAGTTTTGGACAAATTTCCTGAGTTTCGTGGTGCAATGCTATTGCAATGACAGGAACTTTATTAGGATTGCAGAAATTTCCAATTGGAAACCTAGAAATTCCCCTCCACTGGAGGGATGGCGAAAATTCAAAGAATTTTTGACGGGGTGGTTAAAAAATATTGTTATAAGTTTTGGCTAAAACCAGTTGATTTTTTGATCTTTTATTGAACGGGCTAAAGCCCGTTCCTATTGAATGCTTTATCTACTATTTTTGAGGAGAATTACACCATTTTTAAATCTATTTAATCCAGAATAACGAACTCCATTGTTCTGGCAACATGTTTTTCCTGAATAATTCCCTGTGAATATGGGATATTGTGACCGGTATTGTATTTTGTTAAATACGCTTCATTAATTTCCTCAGTAAGATCATTGATATCTTGTGGGATGAGCGCTTTTATGGAATAAATAGTTTTACCACATTGGATCTCTCCTATCGGGTTTTCTAAAAATGTATTGTACCAGCTTCTTTTGGCGAGACCCCATGATCTTGCAAATACTCTGTTCTGGACAACAACCATCCAAATTTCCAGAAAGTCCGGTCTTTGAAGTCCTCCTTTTACTCCGATAATTGAATTGTTTTGAATGTAATCTAATGCACTGTCTTTATTCATTATATAAGTTTTTGGTAAAACTAGAATAAGAAAACAGGAATAAAAACTTTTTTATGTATGGGGTAAGAAATAGAATGCAGATGACTCTTTTTCTGATGTTGATGAATTTTAAAGCATCATTTTACCGAGCGCAGAATGGAGACATTCTTTATAACTTTTGGCCACGGTAATTTTCAATTCGCCGCATATGAGGTGATTGTCTTCAAAAGATTCTATATTGGTAAGATTGACAATGTATGAATTGTGAACCCGCATAAATTCTTCCGGAAGGGTTGCAATAAGGTCTTTAAGTGTTTTGTAGTAAATATATCTTTTATGGTCTACGGTATGAACTTCTACATAATTTCCGAGTCCCTTGATGACATTAATATCTTTAAAGAAAAGCTTAACCAGCTTTTTATCTGTTTTAATGAAGGCAAATGTCCGGTTCTCTATCATTTTAAAAGATATTTTTACAGAACTCTTTGGGCATGAAGGTATGCTTTATTCCAGTATTTTTCGTTCAGAGATGAAATCATTACTCCTTTTGAGGTAGAAGCATGAATGAACTTTACTTCTCCATCTGGGCCAATATCATGGACGATGCCTACATGAGACACTCTGCTTCCTCCTGCTGTTGCAAAAAACAAAAGATCCCCAGGTTTTACGTCTCTGATATCAATATTTTTTCCAGCTTCAGCCTGGTCAGAAGATCTTCTTGGAAGGTTAAAATCATTTTCTTCAAATACTTTTACGGTAAACCCGGAACAGTCGAATCCTGATGATGTATTTCCTCCGAATTTATAGGGTGTTCCGATATATTTTTCAGCATCTTTCAGAATATCATTAATTGATCTGGATACATTTCCGTCAAATTTTGAATCCAGTTTTCTAAGATTTTCAGATTTTGCAACTGTTTTCGTATTTGATTTTTTATTGCCGGAAACACTTTTCGATGATCCGCATGACACTACAAAAGCAGAAGCAATCAGTAAAACAGACCACTGCTTTATTCTTATTTTTAGTTCAAATAACCCCAATCCCATATTCTTCTGATTTATACTCGGTTAAGTAATTCTTCCACAAATATACATTTTATATTTTAATTATAATATAACTATACTACAACTATATTATAAATATATGTTAAAATTTTGATTTCAAGTATTTATTGGTATATTTGATCTCTATTTTGAATATATGGCAACATATGAAAGTCTCATCAAGATCACAGGGGCTGTAGGCGACCTTGTATTTTATACTCTGAACGGCAAAAATGTGGTTCGGAAGAAAAGCGGGTTCAATAAAGCGGCTTTTAAAAAGGATCCGTCGTATGAGAAAGTCCGGCAGAACAGTTCGGAATTCGGGCATTGCTCCAAAATTGGAAAGATTATAAGGAATACCCTGGAAGTCTATATCAAGGAAGCAGGTGATCCCCTCCTCTACCAGAAGTTCGCAAAGGTTATGACAACGATCAAAGACCTGGATATGATTTCCGGAAGGGGAAAACGAACGGTTGAAAATGGATTAAAGACTGAAGAAGGGAAAAAGCTTCTGAGAGAATTTCAGCTGGGTACTTTCCCTAATATTTCGGATTGTATCAGAATTGAGGATCAGATCCTCTATCAAAGTGAAGATTGTAGTGCTGATAAAGCCGTCATTATGACTATAAAATTAGATTCTGAAAATTACAGCACAGAATATGCTGAAGAAATAATCAGCTGGAATCAGCAACAGCAAAGGCCTTTTAAAAAATATTTTTCAGAAAATGATGTTCTCCTTTATTTTATGATCCTGAAGAATGATCACGATGAGATTACCCACATGGGATTTGTTTAAATAAAAAAGTCTGCAGTAGATTCTGCAGACTTTCTTGTTTTATTTTTTCTCTCCTTTCCAGATTCCTGACTGTGCAGGTGTAGGAAGTGAGTTGGACCAGTTTCCGTTTCCTTTTTTTTCCGTCGTTAACGTTCCTTTGAAATCTCCTTGTGAAGGAAGTCCTACTCTTGCGTTAAGATCTCCTGTCTCACTTAAATTCCCGGAAATACTGTAGTTTTCATTATTAACATCGGAATGCATTGTTCCTACCACTTTACCACTCTCATCTACCACGAAGTTCCAAACTCCTTTATCATTTCCTTCATAAGAACCTGACCATGTTCCTACATAATCATAGATAGTATCATCATCAGAGCTGCAGCCGATAAATAAAAACGCCGTTAATAAAAGTAAAAAAAGTTTCTTCATAGTTTCAGTAGTTTTAACCTAAAATCCTGTTATTCTCAATGTACTTCCCTCCTAAAAATTCCGTCACAGAGAATAGTGCTTAATATTTATTATTTTTTTGTTCCGTGCAAATCTACTAATTTTTTCATTCAAATTATCTGAATTTTAATTAGCACCCAATATGTTTATTAAAAAACAACATATTTTGGCTAAAATACAAATATTTTTCAAACAAATACAAGGTGTATCAGCTTTGAGTTATTTAAAAAACGCTATCTGAAATTTGATATTATTTTATTCAATATCTGTTTACAATTACTTTATATTAGATTTTAAACGATTTCTACACCAGTTTTAAAGTTATTTCCTATATTCGTGAAAAATTTAACCTTTTCAAATAATAACATGAAAACAAAAACATTCTTTTTGGCAGCACTTGCTATTGGCGGGAGTTTAACAGCACAGGTTGGGATTAATACAGCTACTCCTTCTCATACACTAGATGTCAATGGTCTGGTAAGAGTAAGAGGACTTTCAAATGCTGAAAAAAAAATTGTTGCTGCGGATGCACAAGGAGTTTTAACCCTTATATCTCCTGAAGAAATTTTTGCTCCGAAAGCTTTATTGAACACGTCTACTTCTTCCACTGAACAAAGGCTGACCATCTATGAAGGAAAATGCTTTCAACCGACTGATAACGCTTCTTCCTGCACCGTTTCTTTAAATCACTATACCTCCTGTTCCGGATTTACCAATCCTGTAGACACCCAAATTATTGTGGGACAGAGCATCAATACGGGTAACGGACAGTTTTTAGGAACCTGGACAGCCCGATATGTTGATAATAAAGGATTCAGCGGAACAACTGCTGTTGCCAACCAGGTTGCACCGGATTATCCAAGAATCTCCTACCCAACAGCTAATAATGTAAACTATTTAGGAAGCGGTAACTTCAATGGTCAATGTAATACAGATCTTGTAACAACGATTAACCAGACCACCGGAGATATAAAAGTAGAGTCTGTGAAACGAAACATGTTTGCACATCTTGTGTATCTCATCAACATTGCTCGTTCCAGATCTTTATAATAGTCGATATTTGATTTCAAAAGAGGCAGCTACAATTCAATTGTGGCTGTTTTTTTATCTAAGAATCAAACATTTCCATTTAGTTTAATAACTTTAACTTTCATGTTTTAATCAAAGACTTTAATAATTCTTGTTTTAAGCTGTAGATAATCATCCTATTTTTGTTTGAACGAAAACAGAATACATCACTTAAAAATCGTACTATTATACTATGAAACAGATACTAACTGAAGAAATTTTTTCCTCACCGCAATGGTTAAAAATAATCTGTTATTTTTTCGGACCTCTCTTAATTGTGACCGGATTTGGCCTTCTCATGCAGAAAGACCTTCCAAAGGAGATTATTTTTCTGGTACCTATACTTTTGCTGATTGCTGTGAGTATGTTAATGTATACCCGACTAAAATTAATTATTTCAAATACAAATATCCGATTTACTGGAGGTCTGAAACGGCATCAATTTCTCTGGACTGACATTACAGGAATAGATATGAAAATAGTTGGGAAATATCAAACTCCAGTCTGTACTGTATATTATGGCAAAAAATCACTGGAACTCCATAGAGGTTTTTATTTAAAAGGAAATTTCAATAGAATCTTATCATTGTTGGAAATGAAGACCGCACCGGAACTATTTACAGAACAATATCAAGCGATCCGTCGTCAGATCAATTAATTTGCTGAAATTACCCAACAGAAAAGCCCCATCTGGAGGCTAAACTATTGGATGAATGAAAAACTTATCCCAAATGTATGAAATATTAATACTGCCCTTTATGCGTACAATCATAATCAGATATTTTTATTGCTGCTATTATTTTATATCTATACATTAATACAGATAGAGATTGAAAAGATTGCAAGAAGGTAAATAATATATTTAATCGATGATCTCTCCTTTGCTGTCATCTAATTTTTCACGAAACCTTTGAAGATCTTCGGGGTTAGGTTTTGCCCATTCTTTAACCTCTCCACTAATTTTTAAAGGCATTTCGGAACGGTAAGAACGGGTCGGATTTCCCGGGAATTTCTTGTCTGTTACATTGGGATCATTTTCATAGATCCCTGTTGGCTCCACAACATATACACGCTCTACTCCATCGCCTTTTGCTAAAGCAGCAGCAAGCCCAGCTCCGTTAATTAAGGCTGTGAAATAGATATGATTCATTTTTAATTCGGACTTATAATTTGAGATTCCGCCTGCCATCAGTAGATCTCCAACCTGTAGATCGGCTTTTGTTCCATGGTAAAAAGGTCCTTTATCAGAAGGATGATTTTGTAATAACAATGCCTGTTCAGCATTCTTTTTTGACATTTCCAAATCTCCTAAATTCTCATAGCATCTGGAAATATTCAAATAAAGAGAAGGCAAGGCACTTTTAACCGTATCATCATTTATTTTTAAAGCAAATTCCAGAGAGGTTTCAAGCCACTTCAAACGATCAGCAGGTATTTTTTGATGACGTGATACATAATGAGCTGCCAGAAATTTTTCATGATCATCCGCAGCTTTATCCCAGGCTTGTAAAAACAGTCTTCCTGCTTCTTCAGGCATGTTCTTATCTTCCATATTCATTCCCTGAAGACAAAGTTTGATGACATTATTAAAAGGTGAAAATTCCATGGTCAATTTTTTAATTATTTCCGAAGTATTGTATTGTTTCTGAGCAAATTTATGCAAAATACAATAAGGCTGATCTCCAATTCGATGAAATTATTTTATTAAAAAAGAACTGTATTACTCCACATCAATGTCTCATCTGAAAAAACAGGACTTTTCAACGATTGTTTATGCCCGTTTATCGAAAACCGCTGCCGTTTTAGTGGATTATGAATGACCTTTACATCAGAAAAAGAGCAATAATACTCAACTATAAATACCATTATTATGAAAACAAAAATCGGAATTACAGAAAAAAACACAGAAGCTGTTGCAGAACAATTGGCAAAATTATTAGCTGACGAATTTCTACTGTACACCAAAACAAGAAATGCACACTGGAATGTGACCGGAGAAAACTTCCACGCCAACCACATTTTTTTCGAAAAGCAATATAAACAACTGGATGAACTTATTGACAGCGTTGCAGAACGTATGCGCAAAATAGGACATTATGCTCCCATACCATTGAGCAATATGCTTCTGATGCCGCTGAACTGGTAGAATTTCTTGATTTAAAAGATGTAATTCACATTGGGCATTCTACAGGCGGTGGTGAAGTCATTCGTTATGTCAATACATATTCCAATGGAAGGGCTAAAAAAGCGGTTCTGATCAGTGCTATTCCACCGGTAATGGTTCAGAGTGAGAACAATCCTGATGGTGTTCCGATTGAAGTTTTCGACAATATCAGAGATCAGACCCTAAACAACAGAAACCAGTTTTATATTGATTTAACATTTCCTTTCTACGGTTATAACAGAGAGGGTGCCAACGTCAAAGAAGGTATTCAGAGAAACTGGTGGAGACAAGGAATGATGGGTGGTATCGTAGCACATTATGACGGAATTAAAGCCTTTTCTGAAACAGATTTAACCGAAGATTTAAAAGCTGTTGATATTCCTGTTTTAGTTCTTCACGGAGAAGATGACCAGATTGTACCGATTGAAAACTCAGCGATAAAATCAGCCAAATTACTGAAAAACGGAAAATTGATCACTTATCCCGGTTTCCCTCACGGTATGCCAACTACAGAACATGAAACAATTAACAAAGATATCCTGGAGTTTATCATATCTTAAAAAAACAGATATTACTGAGGATGACCACAGAATTGGAAGTCTTAAGCAAAAAATGGCTGGCTGATGACAGCCATTTTTTATTTACTGTCTTTGCTCGCAATCTGCTTCCTATTTTATGTACAGAATATCTTACTAACTGTCATGCAAACTAATCATTTACAACAAATTCTTATTTTCCATGAGAAAAGAGAAAGCTTCCTTCACTGTTTGCTCAGAATTTTTTGGATAAAAGCCTAGTTCATTTCTGGATTTAGATATATCAAAGTTCTGTTGTAATCCCGAAAACATTGCAATCTCTTTTGTAGTTAATAACGGAGGTTTTCCAGTTATTTTAGCTGAAAATTCCATTAACCCTGCAATTGCATATAGTATAAACTTAGGAACAGAGCCTGGTATTTTGATTTTCAATTCCGGATAAAGTTTCTGAGCCAATTTGGTCGTGTCGGTAATAGTCATGCATTTTTCATGAGCTAAAATATATCGTTCCCCTGAGCGCCCTTTTTGTGCAGCAAGATAGCATCCTTCGGCGACATCTTTTACATCTATCCAATTAAGTGTTATTTTGGTATCCATTGGAATTTGCTTATTTAAAATTAGCTTCAGTACACCATAAGAGACATTCAAAGGAAGAAATGCCTCACCGCCTATCATCGCACCAGGCATTACGGATACCAGTTCTATTCCTAATTCTTTGGCAAGTTGAAAGGCCAGTTTTTCACCATCGTTTTTGGAATTATAATACATATCCCGGCGGTCTGGATTATACCCATTGCTTTCTTTAGTAGGGAGATTGGTGTAATCTAAAGCCGCAATAGAACTTACATAGACAATTCTTTTTACACCCGCTTCAGCAGCGGCTTGAATAGTATTCCGGGTTCCATTTATATTTACGTCGTAGATTTCCTTTTTAGGATCTTTTGCCCACAATTTGAATGAAGCTCCTACAGCATAAAACGTATGAACACCTTGAAGAGCCTTAATAAATGAAACTTTGTCCGTAATATCAGCCTGTACTACTTCGCAGTCTAAATCCTTGAAACATTCTCTATTTTTGATGTTGCGGACAGATGCCCGGACCTGAAATCCTTTATTGATGAGTAACCTTACAAGGTTGTTGCCCAAATGTCCATTGGCTCCTGACACCAATACTAAGTTTCTGCTTGTCATATCTTTTTGATTTTAAATGATACTGCAAAGTTCAGTCTTGCCCATTCAAAATCACTTCACAAATGTTACTTAACAATCTGTTTTCGGATACGGCTCAAACTTTTAGGATTCATCCCTAAAAAAGAAGCAATATACTGCATAGGGACATTGTGTAAAATTTCAGGGTTTTGAGCCATCAGCTTTAAATAACGTTTTTCGGCAGTAAGCGTTGCCAGCTCCTTTGCACGTTTTTCATTGTAGGATAATGATTGCTGAAATATTAAAAAACTAAAGTCTTTAAATGCAGGGCTTTGCTGCATAAGCAGATCAAGATCAGCCTTTGTAATTCGTAAAAGCTCACATTCAGTAATGCACTCCAGATTCTCATCAGATTTACTCTGATTGGCAAAGTTAGAATAAGAGGTAATGAAGCCGGGAGGACAGTTGATATGGGTGGTTATCTCATCTCCTCTGTCATTATAATGGAAAAGCCGGACAAAACCAGAAACCACAAAATACAAGTACTGTGGTATTTTTTCTTCTTCCTCAATTACTCTATCTTTTAGATACGAGACAGGTTCGAAATATTGAGTACACAGCTCTCTATCTGAATCTGAGAGCTTTACGTTTTTCGAAATAAGTTGGTACAGCTGATCATGCATAATATGACAAAAATAACAACTTCTACCCTAAAATCTCTTAACTTCTGTAATGGATAAGACTTCTCATCAAGATATAGTTCTGGTATTATTATTTTTTATAGATGAACTAATTCAATTGCAGGAAATCCTTAATCGTTTTCAATACCCCAAAACTATCGTTAGTAGAAGCTTCAAAATTAGCGATCTGTTTCACATTAGGATGGGCATTTTTCATTGCATAGGAATATTTGGCATTCTTCAGCATTTCTATATCGTTCATATAATCTCCGAAAGCCATCGTGTTTTCAGCAGAAATTCCCAGAGACTTCTGGAGTATTTTCAGGGCATTTCCTTTATTGATATCTTTATTCATGACATCAAGCCAATGCGCTCCGGAAATAACAACTTCGAGGCCCAGGGCTTCAAATTTTTTAAGGGCAGGATAAAGATACTTTTCAGAACCATCAGGATGATAAACAGCAATTTTAAAGGCTGTATCATCAATTTTTTCCGTCAGATCATCTTTTTTCATATTTTGGGTATAATACTTTGAGAAAAAATCCACGAACTGCTGATCATCGGTTTCATAATAAGCATATTTCTTAGCTGACAATACAGCTTTGGCTCCCGGTATTTCACGAACAGTCTTTATGATCTCCACAATATGTTCATACTCCAGGGTATCAGCAAAAAGTTCCTGATCTTTATAAACCACATAGCCACCATTTTCAGCAATAAAACCAATCTCACTCTCTATATCCCCGAAATAATGGGTAATTCCAGGCATCTGCCTTCCGCTTGCCGGTACAAATAAAATATTTCTTTTTTTCAGTTCTTTGTAAACATCCGAAAATTCAGGGCTCATTTCATGACTGGAATTCAGAAAAGTTCCGTCCATGTCAGTAACAATTAATTTAATATACTCCATAATATAGGTCAGTGAACAAATAAAGGATAAAACTTAGATGTTCATTAATAGAAAATAATGTAATTGAATATAAAACAATACATATAACTTATTTAAATTCTTTTAAGGAATAAAAAGATCAATTAGCGTGATTCCATAAAGAAAACACCATTTTTTGCAGTTATATATCTAGAGCTAAAGATAGATTATTAAAATTAAAAAATACTATTAAAACAGTTAATTCTATATTACGATATCTATATCAATTACAGAAAATAATTGTCTGATAGTTGTGATAAACTTTACAAATCATCCAGGTCAACTGCTTTGTTCAACTGTTTATAAAACAAATGAAATAGCTGCAATTTTTATGAGTTCTTTGAAAATTTTGTTCATTGGGAGATAAAAAAATTCTGCAAAAAAAATTAAATTTTGCAGGATTAATCAGCTTTTAGCGCATTTTGAAGATTTTTTCAAATACACCAAGTGGAGAATACGGGATTCGAACCCGTGACCTTTTGACTGCCAGTCAAACGCGCTAGCCAACTGCGCCAATCCCCCATATCTTCTCTAATTGTGAAGCGGGTACAAAAGTAAGTATTTAAATGATATTTCCAACTATTTTGTAATTTTTATTGAACTAAAATTAAATAGAATGATGCGCAAAGACAATAAAAGCCACTATTAATCATCGAATAACGTCTCAATATCCCCTATATATCTAGTTTACCCCCAAAGTCTGGAGAAATTATTTTATGTGATTCCTCCCTATAAACCAAACAGTATTATGATCACAGTCATAGCTTAATGCATCTCCATTAATTAAATTTGAATTCCAGAAATTTATTTTCTGAAAACATACATTTTTTTGCCTCCTGATGTCCGGGAGGTTTTTCTTTTTAAGAAAATTCCTTTCTTAAACCAGCTTAAGTATATTCCAGTGTTCTCTTTATAACTTTGTCGCACAGAAATTAAGTACTGGAGATTCATTTTTTAACAATCTATTTTATACCACATGAAAAAAAAGGTTTTACATATAAACTGCCATCCACTTTTTAATGATAACACCCATGCAACGGTTCAGTTATCGGATTATGGCTTGGAATTTTTATCCCAGATTGAAAACATTGAAATCAATACTCTTAATTTGTACGACAGTACTGCGGCCATTATTCCCAGAATAGATGAAACATTGCTTTCTTTATGGAAAAAAAATAGTGAGACGCCCAATGAAGAGGAAAAGGTTTTGCAAAAAGCACAGGAAAAACTGTTGCAGCAGTGGACTGAGGCTGATTATATTTTCATATACTCTCCCCTGCACAACTTCAACATCACTTCAAAGTTCAAAGATCTTGTTGATAACATTCTTATTGCAGGGCGTACGTTTAAATACACTTCAAATGGTTCAGTAGGTTTATTGTCCGACGATAAAAAGATTATGTATGTGCAGTGCAGCGGAAGTGAATACAGCCGTGATTTCAGATATGTGAATGCAGATCATTCCACCCAATATGTCAGAACCATATTAAGCTTTATGGGAATAAACCAACTTCAGTTGATCCGTGTTGAAGGATTGGATTTAAGATCTAATCATAGACCAGCACTTATTGACAAAGGAAAAGCAGAATTACATAGCTGTTTACAGACGTATTTTAATCATTAATAAAAAAATTGTCATCACTGAGTACCCTATTAGTCTTTCCCCACTTAAAACTGGGGTTTTGTTTTTTTAGAAAAAAATGTATTCCATAGAGAATACGGGATTCGAACCCGTGACCTTTTGACTGCCAGTAAAACGCGTTATAAAACAGCAAATGAATCCAATAAACACCAGCTGTAGGAGTATAAAAAGGCCGGATAACCGACCTTTATGATTTAATGAACTTCCGGATCCCATGGCGCTTTAATAATAACGCTACAAGCAAAAATACAAGATTCCATTGAGCCAAATTCTCCAATATATCTGGTACCACAGTTACATGCAAAGCCTCCTCCAATTGTTTTTAAGGCATTTCTTGATAATTTTTTCATAATAAAAATTTTTGATTAGGCTGTAAAATTAAAGATGGACAAAATCCAAGGCAAGAAACAATTAGTAAGTGTGAATGGATAGACAATAAGTGTAATCAAATAACCAAAATCATAAAAACGTTGGAATTATTATTTGAATCTTGTAAAAGATGAACTATCAATATTTCAGCATGGAATAAAGATCATTTCATAAATCATAAGTAAATACCCATAATAAAAAAATCCCTCTTGATGAGGGATTGTATTTTAAAAATCTGGACATTCCATTGTATTTTCTCTCCAGTAGCATTGTGGTATCGGACTGTTAGGGCAATGCATTTCTCTTTGTCCCGGTAAACATACCTTTTGCCCTCCATTAATACTTCTTAATTTCTCCTTAGAAATTTTCTTTACATTTTTCATGGTTTTGATTTTAGTTTAGGATCAAATATAAAAATTATTCCTAAATAAGAGATTTAACATAAAAAAATAATCGTTATGGGTTTCCGTAACCAGAATACATTAAAAGTAACTTAAAAATATGAAAGAAATTATAGACTGCTTATTATTTCAAAGTTCGGATTGGCTTGAAAAACTATTCGGAATCATCACTTGGCTATGTTCCAATAGGATGGATTGTTTTAGTTTATTATATCTTTTTTAAATAGCATCTACTCCACAGAAAACAGCGAGGAATAAAAAACTGGAGCCTTTGATCACATACAACCTGCCCATCGAAGAACAAAATATTTTTTCGAGCAAGTGGTATTTCATTTTTACTTAATACGCGTAGAATACCGCTGTATATATAACACTACAACACTGTGTATTTTTCATAAAATGAAGTAATCTTTATTCTCACAATAATTAAAGTAACTAAATCATTACATATCAAACAGGATATAGTCATGGTCCTGTACCATTTTTTGATTGTAAAAGTAATCCAGTCACCCTTTTCGATCAATTGGTACATCTTTTTCTTGAAATACCTCATAATATGTTCCTTCCTCTTTCCTTTTAATGAAAATAAGTCTTTCATAATCTTTGATAATCTTTAATAATTTTAGTTTAACAAGCTTTTATGTTATCCTTATTTCATGGTCAGCTTTATTATTCCAAATATAGTGAAATATGAGTTTTGACATTATGACTTAGATCATAAAACTTATGTTAAAATATATCAAATCCCTTCTGGCAGGGATTTTTTTATTCTAGATGGTCGTGAAGGAATTAAAAAAAGCAAGCAAAAAATGTGGTATTTTTTTTCCAAAAATTGCTGAATATGGTTTGCTTTTTGTTGTGCGTTTTATAAATTTTTTAAAAATAATTCATTATTAACTTATAAAATTTAAAGACATGATAATAAGTAAAGATTTATTATTAGCCTACGGTGCAAATTATGAAAGTTTTGAAGCGAATCAAACGATTTTTCATGAAGGAAATTTGCCAAAGTTTTATTATCAGATTATTAATGGTATTGTTGAACTAAACAATTATCACGAAGACGGCAAAGAATTTATTCAAAACATTTTGTATGACGGAGAAAGTTTTGGAGAATCTTTTCTCTTTGATGAAAAGGTATATCCTACCAATGCTACAGCTAAAACTACCTGTACTGTTCTCAAATTATCCAAAACGGATTTCTTCAGCTTACTGGAACAAAATCCGGAAGTTTCCTCCAAAATGTTTAAATGCCTGGCTGAGCGGCTATATTACAAATATGTGATGTTATTTAATGTTTCCTCACCGAATCCCTTAAATAAGCTCAAAACGGTAATGGATTATCTGAAGGGTAATAATGATAATAACAAATATTCATTCCAGATTCCCCTCACCAGACAGCAGTTAGCTAATTTAACGGGACTACGCGTGGAAACAGTTATCAGAACAATAAAAAAAATGCATAATGCACATTTAATAAAAGTTCAGAACAGGAAGATATTTTATTAAAAATCAGGAGTTCAGTAATAACAGATAAAAATAATTTGAGAGGCACCCTGAAAAAGGATGCCTCTCAACATATATTAAGACATTTGTGCATTATTTTCAGTCAATTGCTGTTAGCTAAACAATGATAGAACAACAGGATTTTCCATAATTAAAATTTGTATTTTCAGAACCTGTTTATGAATCAATTTCGCTATTGTTCTACGATCGTCAGAGAATTGTATGCTCCGCTTCCTGATATATCAAATTGGCTTATTGTACCGTCAAACGCTACTGTGATCCAGGTAAAAGGTCTTAACCGGTCTCCTTTGTTCAAATAAACACTTACGGTACATGCAGAACCTACTGCCACAGTATTGGGACTGGCTCCTGTATCAGAAGCATATCCATTATTTGTTTTTACCCTTTGAGTGATTGTACCTCCCTGATTTCTGACCTCCCAAATGGCTTCTGTCTGGTTATTTCCTCCGGTATTAACCTGGCTGGACTGCAGTGCAAAAGTAAAGGTCGCAAAATATACTCCGGTTCGGGGAGCAACAAACTCTCCTGTAGCCGGATCAAAATTGTTTGTAGGCACCCCTGAATCTGAGTCAAGTTTTTCTACCCAATTGGTTAAGTAGGACGACCTACGCTGTACAATACCAGGTTTAGTTCCTATTTCTGAGGGTGTTGCACTTTCGAACAGATAGGTATCCTGGGTTACCTTATTGGCCATTACTACAATACGGGGTTTACCTTTAGGAAAAAAACTTACCCAGTTTATACCATCAGAAAATTCTAAATATCCTTTTACCCCAATGGCCGGACTTGCAACATACCGTAAAGCTCCTGCCCCAGCCTGGCTGGCCGTTTTATCTGTATTGCCTATTGCCACTGAACCATTATTTCCACTGCGTAAATCTACAGCGACCCTGGGACTGGGAACCATTACTCCCAACCTTCCCGTATTGTCTATAACAACCTTCCCGGCATCGGTATTGATTTCAACGGGGTTTGTAGGATTTCCTACTCCAAATCCTATTTGTGCATTCACATGAAGCACTCCCAGAAGCAGAAGAGTGAAGACTAAGGATATTTCTTTGATTTTATATGGCTGTATCATCATTTTATTTTTATAGCTCACTAATACTTAGATTATTTAATTTTCCATCGTTTAAGGTATTCCTTGCAGAACCTAGATTATGTTTAACGCTGAATTTAATCGTATTACCTGTCTTCAGGTTGAAAATGGCGTTACAGTTTCCGCTTATAAAATTGCTTACTGCTCCTGCCTGAAACGCAGGATAAGAGTTTAATGTTTTGAATATGGGAATATTCTCAACGCTCTGATTACTTTCTATTGCGGTTTCTATAAAAGTATTTTTAGGAATGTTTCCATTAGCTAGTGTAATATTAAAAGACACCAGATAAAATCCGTCGCGGGGAGCTGTAAAAGTACCATCGGAAGGATCAAAGTCCCCATTGGGAACAGCAGTACCTAAATCAACAGTCTCATTCCAGCCTGATATTGGAGTGGATGTATTATTTCCAATACTTTGCACAGAGGTCTTATTGGCATTCACAAGTGCTTTGGTTGGCGCTGTAAGAGGCAGGGCAATCCATTGCTCTCCATCTGAGTATTCTAAAAATCCACTTGTATTATAACGTATAGCACCGGCACCGGCCTCAACCGGTGTTTGTACACTTGTTCCCAGCCCTATAATTCCTTTATTATCTGCAGAACGAAGATCCAGCTTAGTAACCGGATTCAGCAGACCAATTCCCATGTTGCCTGTTGTGCTTACAACTATATCATTAGATAATTTCAATGCATCCGGGGTATTACCGTTGTCTTTTGCGGCATCTATATGTAAAGTCTGTGCAGGATTATGAGTAAAAATACCTACCTGCGCAACGAGATTACCTGAGGAAAAACATAAAATATAGGCAAGCAGTGTATAGAGTATATTCCTATTCTTTTTCATCATATTGATTTTTTTAATGTTCGATAATTGTTAAATTATTAAACCCATCATCCGGATTGGTGGGATCTGTAGAGTTGCTTGTGACCCTGAGTGTAACAGCACCGCTCGAAATAAGATTATGCCAGAGCCTCGTCACTACTTTTGTACCTGCACTCAATGTAAGTGTAACTGTACTTGATCCACCGGCTTGTGTAGACCGGGTTGCATTAGCATCATCAGAAGTACCTGTCATTGATTGCCCGAAGGTTTTATACACACTCGCCAGAACAGTGTTTGTTGTTGTATTGTAAAATTGTGATTCAACTCTGGAGCCGTCATTAATAACTACTCCATTAAAATTAAAGGTTAACAAAAAAGTATAGGTACCATCGCGGGGAGCTGTAAAAACTCCAAAATTGGCATCAAAACTATTGCTCATATCACGTACCACATTCCAGTTACCAATATTAGTTGCCGAGCCCTGTGTTATTGACTGGCTTGTAATTTTACGTGCCACTACAACCGCCTTCTGGGGAGCAACATAGGCCTTACTCCACACCGAACCATCTGATACTTCAATCTTTGCTCCTACAGGTGCATTGATGACATCGTACCGTACAGCTCCTGCTCCTGCCAAAGCTGCACTCATTGTGGTGGTATTTAGACCCAGAGCATTTTCCGGGCCTGCAGACCTCATATCAAGCTTTACTTTAGGTGCAAGAACTCCCAGCCCTAAAAAACCTGTAGTCTTGTTGATAATAAAATCGTTTGCAGCCTGGGTAACTGTTGGCATTCCGGCAGCAGCATTATCTCTGGCACCATCTACATGTAAAATACCCTGAGGATTAGAGGTACCTATCCCTGTTTGGGCATCTACCTGAGAAAAAAAACCATGCATACCCCCCAGTATTACTATGATCATTTTTTTATTCATCTGTTTTATATTTTTAATTGAACTATTGAAGTTTGATCCATAACAGATCTTTTAAATGGTTAAAAAATATTAGATCGGAAAAAGACTTTTCCATTTAGTAACAGTATTCCTGCTTAATTTAAAATGTCCGGCAAGTTGGGAATTGTTCAGACGGTTCTTTTTCTGATATTCTAATATTTGATAAATCACGGATTCATTATAAGAGCGGTGTTTCTGGTTAAAAACACTGTTTTCTTTGGAACTGTTTCTGAAAAGAAGCTCATTAAGATCTATAATATCAAGTACCGATAAATCTGATTTATCTAATAAATGGCTGCATATCTCTTTTTTTTCAGGGAATTTTATATCGATTATATCATTAAAAATTTTTTTATAATCAGGCGTGTTCTTCATTTAATTAATCTTTCTTTTTTGATTGTGCATATTTGCTCACCCATTTGTACAGGGTAGATCTTGGAATTCTATACTCTTTTACAATTTGCATTTGTGTTTTACCTCCACTATCAATTTGATCCAAAATAAAGTCTACCATCTCTTTTGTATATATGTTTTTCCGGTATTGGGGAAGGGCGGTTTTCTTTTCAGAATCATTTGAAATTGCTTGAGGAGCATAAAGGATCAGATACTGAGAATAAAGCCTGAAAAAATCATATTCCAGCAGTGTACTTAGTTTCAATATGATTTCAGAATCCAGAGACTTTTCTGATAACATAGAATTCAATTCGTCTTCTGTACATTTCAGAAATTTACATATCCGGAGTACATTGATATTCCATTCTTCAATACGCAGTTTTATCAAAGATCCTATATGAATATTTTTAAGATCCAGAATCATTGCGGAAGATTTTTACAGTTATTTTTTTCATCATTCAGGTTTTTGTTTTAGAATTTTGTGTTTATATCAAAGGCTGTTTTATTGCACATTTATTTAGATTTAACTGATATATTTTTTTTAATCTTTATCACAGCATAAAGCATTCTTCAATCACAAATGTAGATGATTGACATACACCAAATGAGTGTGTGTAGTAAGAAATTCGGTTTATATTACATTCCCGGAACAGGCAAAATCCAGGGTTAAAATCACATAATAGAATAAAAAGAAATGACAATGTATGAAAACACCGATTAACACGGATAAAATTAATAATCAGATATTTATCTATAAAAACAGCCATATAAATTCCGAAATAATTACATTTAAATGAAAGATAATTACTTAAAATAACGCTAAAATTGCAAACAGAAAAAACAATTTAACTAGGATGAAAAACAACATTATTCTTTTGTTCGCCTGTATCATTTTCGGTTTTTACCACGCCCAAATAGATAACCGAACCATTACCAAACAAAGTATCAACAAGAAATTAGCATCCGCTAAAAATATATCTCTTGATCCTAAGAAAAAGATTCAGCTTTATTTACAGATATTACAAGATGCTAAAGACATTAATGACAGAGAATCTATCCTTACAAGCGTAAAGAACATAATGATGCTCTATCATAATATTGATGAAAATGAAAAGTCTATTGAATACTCTTATGAAGTAGAAAAGGCAGCCAAGGCAGCTGGCGATAACGAATCTATTGCTATGGCATATATTGAGAGAGGAACTGCTCTTTCAGCACTTGGTCTTTTTGATGAAAACTATAAAGAACTTCATAAGGCAGAATACTTCGTTAATAAACTTACCGATGAAAACAAAAAACACTTTAACAGGGCACATATTTACCAGGGTTTAACGGCCGGCTATTATATTCCTAAAAAAGCTCATCAGGACACTATTCTATTGTATTTCAAAAAAAGCCTGCAGGAAGCAGAAAAAATAAGTGATCTTGAGAATACCCGGCAGACAGATGAAAAGTATGACATGATCTCATATCTTTATATGAATATAGGAATGTATTATGCGATGATTTCAAATCCCAAACGACTGGATATTGCTGAAGAATACCTGCAAAAATCTTTAAACATCCTGAATCAAAGGAAATTTACTCAGATGAAAGTTGATAAAATTCCTATATTAAATTATCTGGGACACTTCTATTCGGAACAGGGTAAAAATACAGAAGCCATTGAGTATGCACAGGAAGTTTTACAATTAGAAAAGAGAACACATTCCCCTGCCAGCAGAGTAGCTGCATATGCTACTTTGACCAATTCTTTTGAAAGTCTTAAAAATAAAGATTCTACCATCAAATATATGGCTCTTTATTCAAACCTTAGCGATAGTTTAGCCCATTCAAACAAGATGTCTGCTGATAAAACTATTAAAAAAATAAATCTGCAAAAAGATAAAGTTCATCAGAATAATATCTTACAGTTCGCCGCCGTTTTTTTTATCATAGCCCTGGTTCTTGTTACAGGAGGATGGTGGTATTGGAAACGAAATCAAAATAAGCTTCATCAGCGATATGAAACAATTATTGAGAATCTGAAAAAAGAAGTACAGGTTACTGAAAAGCAAGACACTGAAATCAAACCAGAAAATAATCTAATCATCTCTGAAGAAACTACGACTCTGTTACTGAGTAAACTTTCAAAATTTGAAAAATCTGAAAAGTTCCTGAAAAAAGATCTGACACTAACTTCTTTATCCAATTCACTGGCTACCAACCCAAGATATCTGTCAGAGATTATCAAACAGTATAAAAATAAAAGCTTCAATAATTATATTAATGGGCTTCGGATTCAATTCATTACAAATAAGTTATATGATACTCCTATCTTCAGAGAATATAAAACAAGCTATCTGGCAGAAGCTTGCGGTTTCTCTTCAAGAGAAGTTTTTGCGGTTATATTTAAAAAAGAAACCGGGGTAAGTCCTTCCTATTTTATCAGTCAGCTGAAAAAAGAAAAAACAGCAGAGTGATGAATCTGTCAACAATTGTCTGAAAAATAGAGTATCTTCGTTAGAGACAGAAATTTTTATCAATCATGAAGTTAGAATTATATCAGATAGATGCATTTACTGAAAAAATTTTCCATGGAAATCCTGCCTGTGTCGTTCCTTTAAAAAACTGGTTACCCGATGAGTTACTTTTAAAAATTGCCCGCGAAAATGCCGTAGCCCAAACAGCTTTCTTTATCAACAATGGCAGTACTGTTCACCTGAGATGGTTTACGCCCGAAATAGAGATGGACTTATGTGGACATGCTACTCTTGCTACAGCGCACTGCCTCATCTCCATCTTAAACTATCAGAGTAATACAATCATTTTTGAAACTAAAAGCGGTGAGTTAACGGTTGAGGTTAAAGATGGTGTTTACTATATGGATTTTCCTTCAAGAATGCCTGAAGCAGCTGCTCTTCCGGACAGCATATCCGAAGCACTCAATATACAGCCCAAAGAAGTTTTCAAATCAAGAGATTATATTCTGCTCTATGATTCTGAGAACGACATCAAAAATATCAAAATTGAAAGATCTGTTTTTGACCTTATCAATCTGGATCCTGGCGTCCTTGTTGTAACGGCAGCCGGTACAGACAGTGATTTTGTCTCAAGATATTTTACTCCGCAGTCCTCTATTCTCGAAGATCCTGTGACCGGTTCTGCCCACTGCTCGCTCATTCCGCTCTGGTCTTCAAGATTAGGAAAAGATACACTTTTTGCCCGCCAGCTGTCTGAAAGAGGCGGACAGCTGTATTGCGAAAACAAAAATGAAAGAGTTATCGTTGCGGGTAAAGCCAAAACCTATTCTATGGGACATTTATGGATAGAATAATATAATCCCTATCCAACTGAATAGTCAAACAACTCGTTCTGGAAAAGGATATATTGAAATGACAGCAAAAAAGGCATTAATCATCTTTGGTTAGTGCCTTTCCTGTAAAAATTTGGTTATCCAAAAGAATGCAGGCAAAAAACAGATCTGACATCCCAATAAAAATTTTTTATTAAATATGAACGAAATTAAACTAGATTAATTTCAGAGAACTCAAACTGTCCTACATTTGCTAAAGAATTAAGACAACAAAAAAATTATTATACAAATTAATCATTAACATTAAAAATTTAAAACTATGAGCACACTTACATTAAAAGACGGAACTGAAATTTTTTACAAAGACCAGGGACAAGGACCAGTATTAATGTTTCACCACGGATGGCCATTATCATCTGACGATTGGGATGCACAGGTTATCTTTTTCTTACAGAGAGGCTACAGGGTAATTTCTCATGACAGAAGAGGCCACGGCCGTTCAAGCCAGAATATCTATAACCATACCATTGAACAATATGCTTCTGATGCTGCGGAACTTGTAGAATTTCTTGATTTGAAAGATGTTGTTCATATAGGACACTCTACAGGCGGTGGTGAAGTGATCCGATATGTACATAAATATGCTAACGGCAGAGCAAAAAAAGCTGTATTAATCAGCGCTGTTCCTCCGGTTATGGTAAAAAGTGAAAACAATCCTGACGGAGTTCCAATGGAAGTTTTTGATGGTATCAGAGAGCAGACTTTGAACAACAGAAACCAGTTTTATTTTGATCTGACGTTTCCTTTCTACGGTTACAACAGAGAAGGTGCCAATATCAAAGACGGAATTCAGAGAAACTGGTGGAGACAGGGAATGATGGGTGGAATTGTTGCTCACTATGACGGTATTAAAGCATTTTCTGAAACTGATTTTACAGAAGATTTGAAAGCAGTTGATATTCCTGTTTTGGTATTACATGGAGAGGATGATCAGATTGTTCCAATCGAAAATTCTGCTATAAAATCAGCGAAGTTATTAAAGAACGGTAAACTGATTACTTACCCAGGTTTCCCTCACGGAATGCCAACTACAGAACATGAAACGATCAACAAAGATCTTTTGGAATTTATCCAGTCTTAACAGAACACAGCTATTATAAAAAAAGGTGGATTATTGCAGTCCACCTTTTGTTTTTGATAGAACAGTAATAAAAAAGCCCCAATTAAGGAGCTTGATTTTACAGAACTATTTATAATACTTTTACAGTCATTTTAATAAATCTCACACTTGGAATACATAGCAGACCGTCAGTGTAAAGGTGAACAGCTGTTATTTGCTTGCCTTGGGAAGTTAATTGGTCTATCTTAGCTTTAAAACCATGATAAACTGTATTGGCTGCATCATTTGTCATAGGAACGCTGTTGCTTCCAAACATATCTCCATATATTTGCGCATTATCTCCGTCCTGACCTATTGTATAATCTTGAATATAACTATAATTCGCACTTGAGTTATTAAAATCATTCATGGCATTGTATCCAATATAAATCTCAGTGAGACTGGTAAAAGGCCCGCCATATCCCCAAATATGTTTTGCAACAAACTCTGAAAGCCTGAGTTGATTTCTTCCATACAGTGGTGCTAAATCACGATAAAGCACTTCATAAGAACTTATGTAAGGATAATTAGGGTTTACATTAATAGGATTTTGGAAATTTGATGATCCATTACATTTTAATGTGATGTTTTCACCTACCAAAAGACTGGCTCCAGATTTAGCCTTCTGTAAAGTAATTTGTTTTGAGTTTGATTCTGTATTTGCCGAAGTTTCTAATTCTTCGCCGGTTGTACAAGAAAACAATAATACACTACTTGCGATAAGTAATAGTTTTTTCATAGTTATTTAGTTTATTCACCAAATGTAGAGAAATAAGTTAATAACAAATCAGCACGTATCTTACATTAACACTTCATTAACCAAACAGGAAATATTTTTTCTTCTATCGAGCTTTCCCCCATTATTACTTACGACAATCAAACTCAAATCCTTTATTCTCCATAAAATCATTATTTAATAGACAAAGCGCTGAAATCTTTGATTTCAGCGCTTATAATTATTAAAAATAAAGCTTTTTACGTTTCAGATAATTGATAAGCTCTTTCGGTCGGTCCGTCTGAATAATGTTGACCCCTTTAGTTATATACCAATCATAAACATCCGCATTTTCCAGGACCAGATCATCATTATTTCCGGCGTTATGATGTGGCCACAATGAATTGACCCAGATTTTGACCTTTTTTTCTCTTAAAGATTTAAAATCAATCAGATCCTTTTCCGTTGTTCCTACTGTAAATTCAAAGCCGTAGATTTTATAGTTTCTGATATAATCTGAGATTTTTTTAAGATCTTCACTTTTGCCTAACTGAATAATCGGCATATAGTGAATCTCATTTTTAATATCGCCGTATTTCTGATTGAATTCAGGGTAAGATTCGTGGCCTTTAAACAAAATCTGATCAAGCATATTTCGTTTTTTTACCAAAGGATATACCTGTTTGATGTAATCAAAACCTTTATCCAGATTCAGAAGAATTTTTCCGTCTGAGATTTCCAGAATTTCCTGTAATGTGGGAACTTTCATTTGCGTTTCCACTCCCAGACCGTCTCTCAGATGAAGTTTTTTGATTTCGTCCAGTGTAAAATCAGACGGCTTTCCTTTTCCTGTTGTCGTTCTGTCGATGGTATTGTCGTGCATCAGGATCAAGACACTGTCTTTGGTCATGGCAAGATCTATTTCAGCCATATCCACTCCTTTTTCAATTGCTTTTTTTACTGCCCATACTGAGTTTTCCGGAGCTTCTCTCCAATCCCCACGGTGGGCAACCACCATTACTTTATCATCAGGAAAATAAGAAAGTGAAATTTTCTTTTGTTGCGCAATGAACAGTGAAGAAAAAGAAAAAAGAAATACTTGTAATAATTTATTGTTTAGCATAATTCAAATGTTTAATTAATATCCGGGATTTTGTTTAATGGCAGGGTCTGTATTGATCTGTCCCTGTGGAACCGGCATCAGAAGATGATGAGGTTTGATCTGTGCAGTACTGTAACCTGCATTATTAGCAAAATGAGCAGTCATCACAGAAATAGCCTTTCCGGTTCTTACAAGGTCAAACCAACGGTGGCCCTCTCCTACAAATTCAAATCTCCTTTCACGATCAATTTCATTAAGCAGAAGATCTTTTGTTGAAAGGTTTACGGGAGCAATTCCTGCTCTGGTTTTAATTTTATTCAGATATAAATTGGCATTAGCAATGTCATTCTGCTCTGCAAAACACTCTGCCATCATCAGGAAAACATCGGCTAACCTCAGCACCACAAAATTGCTTCCTCCATCTGCAATGGTATTGGATGTTTTCACCAATTTCTTACTGAAAGGAATTCCGTTTGAAGTAAGACCAATATAGGCAGAACGTCTGGTATCTCCGGCTGAATAAAGATTGTAGACTTCTTTGGTGGGAAGATTGTGTCCTTTCGCTCCCGAAACCGATCCGGAAGGGCTGAACATTTGAAATGTCGTACTTCCTTCCGAATTTCCGTTCAACCCGGAAGTAAACTGTACATCAAAAATAATTTCAATATTATTTTCATTGGTGACATCAAAAATTTTATTGACATCAGGCAAAAGCTGGTAGCCTAAAGATTCAACCTGATTTAAATAAGTCAATGATTCACCAAATTTCTTTTGTGTCAGAAGCACTTTTCCCATAATTCCCAATGCCGCTCCTTTAGTCACTCTTCCCTTTTGCGAGGTCGTTGCCGGTAAAAGATCAATAGCTTCTTTCAAATCCATTTCTATAGCGGAATACACCTCAGCAACAGGAGTTCTTGGCTGCCCGAAATAATCGTTGACATTTGTAGTTTCTTTTAAAACCAATGGAACATCACCATAAATTCTTACGAGGTTAAAATACATCAATGCGCGAAGAAATTTCATTTCGCCAATTCTTGTATTCTTCAGAGCATCCGTCATATCAGGAATTTTTCCAATTCTGGTAAGAATAATATTAGCCTGCTGAATACCGATATAATGATCCTTCCATGCACTTGCAATAAGACTGTTATTAGGCTGAATCGTGAAAAAATCCATTTCACCATATGTAAAAGAATCATTGGCAGGAACCTCATCATAGGTATTATCTGAAGGCAATTCTCCCAAAGCCGGCATTGCCAGCTGATATTGTCCCGTGTATTGAAGAGTGCTGTACACTGAGATGATACCCTGCTCAATTTCAGAGGAATTGGTATAAAATTGTGATGATACTTTCTGCGCTTCAGGGTTCACATCCAAAAGATCAGACGAGCATGAGCACATCACCGAAATACTGAATATTGTAATGAATATTTTTTTCATGATTTTAAAATTTAAGGTTAAAGCCCATAGAATAAATTTTAGCGACCGGATAGTAAGCCTGATCAAATCCCTGTGTAAGAACATTGTCTGAAGTGGCATCGATATTCATTCCCTTGTATTTTGACAGGGTGAAAAGATTGTTTCCTACCAGATAGATCTGTGCGTTTTCTATCCCTATATTTTCGAGCATAGATTTAGGGAAATTAAAAGCCAGACGAAGCGATCTTAATCTTACATAATCTGCATTTTTAAAGTATAAATTTGAAGTTCTGGCCTCTTTTCTGTTGTTGGAAAAGTTCATATTCGGCATCCCAAAAAAACCATCAGGATTGGTTACTGCATTATAACGGTTATCAAAATAATATTGGGAAGCCATTCCGAACCCTTCTCCTGATTCTAACGTGGTGACCGCATCAGCATTATAGATTTTCTTACCAATTTCACTGTACAATGAGAAGCTTAATTCAAAAAGTCCATACCTGAAGTTATTATTGAAACCGAGAATGTATTTCGGAACACCGCTTCCAAAACTTCTTTTATCGTTGGTATCAATTTTTCCGTCACCATTCAGATCTTCCATAATATAATCTCCTACCATTGTTCCGGTAATGTGTGGCGAATTGTTGATCTGTTCCTGAGTTTTATAGATTCCAAGGATATTATAGCCATACATTTCACCAATTGAACCTCCTACTTTGGTTACAGAGAAGTTATTTTCTCCTGTGATAATCTGGTTCTGCCCGTTGGCCAATGCTAACACTTCATTTTTATTAGTTGAAAAATTAAAGCTTCCCGAATACGTAAAATCTTTAGCGATGGTAAACGTTTTTGACGCAATCTGTAATTCAAATCCTGAATTTTTGATCTTACCAATATTTTGAAGTGAAGTACTGAAACCGGATTGCTGCGGAACAGGAACATCCAATAATAAACCGTCTCTGTTCAGGATATAGTAATCTGCAGAAATGTTCAGTATATTCTTAAACAAAGAAAAATCAATTCCGAAATTGTTTGATCTGGACTTTTCCCAGGAAATATTCGGGTTGGGAGCGGTTGCCGTTGTGTAACCAGGTATTAAAGTTCCACCAAAATTATAATTATCCGGATTCATCAATGAAAGTGCCCCAAAATTAGGAATCTGATTATTTCCGTTGCTTCCCAGACTGTATCTGAGTTTTAAATCCGTTACGAAATTGTTTTCAGGAAAGAAATTTTCATTACTGACGGTCCAGCCTGCAGAAAAAGCATAGAAATTTCCCCACTTAGAGTTTTTCCCAAAACGCGAAGAACCATCTCTACGATAGGAAGCCATCAGGTTATATTTATTGTCAAACGTGTAATTAACTCTGGTAAAATAAGACATCAGCCGCCATTTGTACTGTGTCAATGTATTTTTAAATGAAGTTCCGCCTGCAATATTTCGGATGCTGTTATCTGGAAATGCAGTGGCTTCGGTTAAAAGCTGTGTATTATCTTCCTGCTGGAAAGACTGTCCGGCAATGGCATCCACCCGGTGAGAACCCCATTTCTGATCAAATGAAAGTAAGTTTTCAATTAAATAATTTTTGCGGATATATTCTGTTCTGTTGGCAAAAGTCACATCCGGAGCTGTCGCTCTGTACGCTCCCACGGTAGAAGGATCGAAGAAATTATATTCGTAATTTGAATAATCTCCGCCTACAGACAATCTGTATTTCAGACCTTTCAGCAATTCAAGCTCGGTGAAAATATTCCCGAATGTTTTAAATAATGTATACTTTCTGTTGGTCATTTCCTGAACAGCAACCGGATTTTCTACCAAAGCTCCGTCCGTTGCTGTATTTCCCAGGATCTGCTGGGAAATGGCAAGACTTCCGTCATCATTATAAGGTTTAAAGAAAGGATACATTGCCGTAGCCATCTGCAAAGGATTGTAACTTCTTGAATTTTCTGCAGCATTGATTGTCCCCGTTGCATAAGACGGTGTCATGGTTACACCCACTTTCCATTTATCTGTAAGTTCAGTTGAAAGGTTAATACTGGTTGAAAATTTTTCGTAATCTGTCCCGATGACCAGTCCTTTTTGGTTAAAATAGCTCATGGTAAAAGCATATTTGCTCTTATCGCTTCCTCCGGTAACATTCAGTGAAGTCTGACTGATAGGTGCTGGTTTCATAACAGTATTTAACCAGTCGGTATCTGTTAACTCCGGCTGTTTTGCAAGATAAGGAGCCAAATAATCGGGAATTAATTCTCTTAAAGAAGCGCCTTTGCTAATTCTTGTGGCATTATTATCGGAAATACTCCTGTTACTTCCTTTAGAAAGATAATTATTGTCTCTCGCTTCCTTCAGAAAAGTGGCCATATCATAAGCATTGACCAGTTTCACATTATCACTTCTCATCTGCATTCCGTAATAGGAATCGAAAGAAACAGCCATTCTCCCCTTTTTCCCCTGTTTTGTTTCAATGATAATTACTCCGTTTGCTCCTCTGGAACCGTAGATTGCAGCAGAGGCAGCATCCTTTAAGATATCAATTTTGGCAATGGAATTAGGATCAATAGCATTCAGGTTAGAACCTTCAGTTAGAGGAAGCCCGTCTACGACGATCAAAGGATTGGACCCTGCCGTCAGCGTTCCGATACCTCTTACTCTGATTGATGGTGAACCTCCCGGCGTTGCATTAGCCTGAGTAATCTGAACTCCGGTTGCTTTTCCTGCAATAATATCTCCAAAATTACTGGAAGCCACTCCTTTCATCTGCTTCTCATCAATAGAAGAAATAGAACCCGAGTTGTTTTTCTTACTCTGCTTCCCATAACCGACCAAAACAACCTCATCAATATTTTTTTCTCTTGATTTTACCGTGTCTTTAATTGGATTTACATATTCTGCAGACTGTTGAGCATTCGTTCTCTGAATTTTTGTAATTGCTCTTGCATTAAGACGAACGGTCACCGTTTTCTGATCTACATTAAAATCCAGACCGACATTTTTCTTCAGAGAGTCTAAAGATGCTGATAATGACTGATAGTTCATCTGAGATTCATCCACCTGGATATCTTTCAGGTCTGAAACCGAATAAAAGAATTTTACGCCATGCTCTTTTGAAAGTTTTTCAAAGATTTTAATCAAAGGCGTTTTCCGCTGAATAACGGACTGTTGAAAACATTTGTTAGCCTCTGCATAGGTAAACTGTGGCGCACACAAAAGACCCAACAACATCATGCTAATTGTTGTTTTTTTCATAGCTTTGCTGAAATTAGTTGTTATTTGACTGATTTATTTTCAATGCATCGGTAACCCCAATTACTGGTGCATTATTTTTCTAAAATGATATGATTTGCTGATTGTTTTCCTGCAGTAAGATTAAATGGAAACCCTATTGTTTTAATAACTTTATCCAGATCTCCTGTGATGTCTCCATTTATCACATTCTCTTTGTAATGCTGAGGATATGTTATGGAAACATTGTAAGTCTTCTCCAGTTGAGAAATGGCCTGCCCAAATTTCATTTCATTAAAATCAAATGTTCTTACAACATCCTGATCGTAGAAATGTTTCTCGGTTCCGTCTTTGTCAGCAAGCCAGGTTTCTTTAGGTAAAAGGAAGGTTGTATTCCCTTTGAAATCAATTTTCACTTTTCCTTCCTTCAGATAGACTTTCTTATCTGCGGATCTCTGATCAAGCAAAAACTGAGTTCCCAACACTTTTACTTTAAATCCATTGGCATCAATGATAAACGGCAGCGCTTTATTTTTAGCAACACTGAAAAAAGCTTTCCCTTTAAAGGAGACATTTCTGGTTTTCTTTCCGAAATTTTCAGTCAGCCTCAATTCACTTTCAGGCTCCAGCGTAATGATACTTCCATCGGATAATGTAAATTCTTTCTGAATCTTTTCTGTTCTGAAAACCATTTGCTGATGATCAGAAGATTTTATTTCATTCCCCGTGGAAAATAATGTAATCAGTGTAAATAAAGGCAAAAAAATGGCCGCAGCCCATAACAGTCGTTTAGTATTTTTTCTGAATCTGATTTTATCCTCAAGCCCATTCCAGATTCGCTGATCTGCCGAATCTTTCATTTTCCGGTTTTCTTCTTTAACTGATTTCCATTGATTGTCGAAATCCATACGCTCCTTTTTGATCTTTATTAGAGAATACGCAGGAAGTGTAGAATCGTCAACCTCTATTTTTTTGATTTAACGATTTGTTCATATGGGTTGATATTGGGTTAAAGTTAAAATTGATTTTATTTAAGATAATTATATACAATTTTACATTAATCCTGCTATCTTATTATGATGACTCTGTCATTCTGAATGTAACGCAGTGAAATGAAGAATCCAGGCTGTATATGAGATTCTTCCCTCGTCAGAAATTGAAGATTCGACGTAATCAATGACAATTTTACACTCGTTTAGAAAGAGATTTGAAGTGAAGTTTGTTATCAATATAAACGAAAGTTAAAAGAAAAAACTCAAGTTGGCTCTCAGAAACTTCAGTACCTTATTAACATGCTTCTCAACAGCCGTTTTGGAAATATCATTTTCCTGAGCAATGGTAAAAAGGCTGAGATTCTGGATTTTGTTTTGGATGAAAAATTCACGGCTTCTTTCGGGAACCTGCTCCAGAAGATTTTCTATTTTTTTGAGCTGATCTTCCTGCTGTAGCTGTTTTTCGATTTCAGCGCTTTCTTCATCCTGATTTTCCGGAAAGTTTTCAAGAGAAACAAAGATCATTTTTCTTTTACGGTAGAAATTGGAGATTTCCTGTTTGGCAGATTTAAAAATAAGTGCTTCAATTTCCGAAGGTGAGTTGGTTTTGGATAAGTACTTCCAGACATGCATAAAAATATCCTGAACAATTTCTTCAATATCTTCTTCTTCCGAAAGGTATTTGGCCACAAAAAAATACACCCTGTGCTTGTAACCGGAATATATTTCTTTAAAATGATCCATCCTTTAATACGTCTTTGAACTCAAAACTGATGGTACAAAAGTATCTAAAAGCTATGGTAATCACATTAAATTTATATTAAGTTTAAATTCTCAGCAATAACTATTCTCCGGATTTTCACAGAAATATTTTCCGCCTATTTTTCAGAAAGAAAAGTTTAAATCATCCGCTGAAGGCCTGAAATTGGAATGCATTGCTGCCGTAAAATAATCACAGAATACCTGATAAACTGCGGAATTGGTATCTGTTGCTCTTATTCCCAGCTGTATATAAACAGTAAGGATCTGATGGGATAATTGCTTGGTTAATTCTGTTCCATAAGTATGAATCTCATTCTGTTGATCATCAGAAATCTCTTTGTGATCGCTGAGTATATTTTCTATGTCTCTGGCAATACTTAATACTTTTCTTAAATGCTTTTCAACAGACCCTGCAAAACTTTTGAAACTGATCTCAGGACGAATAAGTTCTGCTTCTTCAATAAAATGAGAAGCCATTCCCAGATAATTCACCAAAAGTGTCAAATCTGCAAAAACCCGAAACGGAATGCTGTCCAGGATATCATCCGTGAAAAAATGATCGTAAACAAAACTGTAATCTTCGCTTACGATAACATTTTTAAGGATAAAGGAATAGGTCCCGCTGGCTTTCATTCCCATAGATTTCCAGTTGGGGATAATTTCAGCCTGCTCTTTCGGAACTATGAATGAGCGGATGATTTCATTTCCATTGTTATCAATTATTGGTTTACCGTTTTCTGTAATCCTGGCATTCAGCGTAAAATGGGTCAGATGGGGAGCTCCGGTTGCGAAATTCCATAATCCATTGATGATATAGGTGTTATCATTTTGCTTTTCCGCAGTTCCTCCAACCATTCCGCTTCCTCCAAAACAAATGTTAGAATTGGTAAACAGTAATTCAGTAATTTCAGGTTTTATATTTCTGGAAAAGTAATTGGCTCCGGCACACAATGTCAGCATCCAGCCAAAGCTTCCATCGGTTTCGGCCCAGCCAAATAATGCTTTAAGTCCTTCTTCAAAACGATAACCCAAGCCACCATATTTTTTCGGCACCCAGATCTTCAGCAATCCTTCTTCATGAATATGCTGTATCAGCTTATTAGAAATTTTAGCAGCACCCTGAAGGTCTTGTCTGATGTCTTTAGTACTCAGCATTCGCTTTGGTTTTAATGATTTTTTGCCATTCGATATATCCTGAGATCGCCACTAAAAATAAGAATGACGTTAAAACAGCATACAGATATAATTCTTTATGAATCATTAAAGGGATTGAAATGATATTGCTGACATTGAGGATCACCCAATTTTCAATTTTCCGTCTTGCCATCAGCCACATCCCTGCCCAGGCAAAAGCACTTACCAGAGAATCCCAAACCGGGACATCCGAATCGGTAAAATGCGTCAGAAAAGACCAGAATAAGATAAAGGTTCCCAAAACAATTCCTCCGGTAATCCATTTTTCGGTAGTTGAGGTAACAGAAATTTCCATTTCAGATTTTTGTTTCCCGAATTTCCAATACATCCATCCGTAGATGCTCATGACCAGATAATAAAGATTTAAGGTAAACTCAGCATAAAGCTTGGAAGTAAGCATCACATACAGCGTAAGCAGAATACCTGCAATTCCGAAAAGATAATTATTGACATTGTTTTTACGGGCCAGTAAGACCTGGATTACTGAAAATAAGACTCCAAACCATTCCGGTAAGGTAATTTGTTTTAAAATGTCCTGCATCATATTAATTGTTAGAAATCAAATGATGAGATGATAAGTAAGCAATCCCTACGCCGGCATTATCCGGATCAGGTGTGGAAATATATTCCTGGGTATCATCTCAGCCACTGTTATCTGTAGCACCCCATTATTGGGCAAAGGTGCAGCTTTTTTACGGAAAAATAAAATGCATCCTGCTTTTTATTGGGATTACGAATATTTTTTATATTTGTCAGATACACTATAGAAACGATAACCATGAACTTCTTCAAAAAACTTTTTTCAAAAAATACAGACACAACTGGTCAGCAGCAGTCTGAAAGTCCAGGAATAGACGGAATATATACAGATGAATATTTTAATAACCGATATACTGAAGATGAGCTTTTGTCAGAAGATGTTCTGGTTGACGGTTCATTCAGAATGTTAAGCAGCTTTTTTATCGATAATAAAGTAACACTGGCAATAGAGAACCCTGTCTACCACCCTAACAATATAGACAAAGCCGTTACTACAGAACCAGGATTTTATCAGTATTGTAAATCATTTGATCAGGAAGACAAACAGATTGGACTGATGCTAACGATAGCATTTTCATACTATATGATCCATGAATTTGGATTTAAACTGTACAGAGATAAAACTCCGGAATTTCCTTTACGATTCATGACCTTAAAATATGACAATAACGGAGGTGTTATTTCTTTATATCCTTTCGAATATTCATTGAAAGTCTTAAACGGAGAAGCTTTATTCAGCGATCTTCTGGAAAGAATTAAAAGTAATCTAGGAAATCTACCAAGCGCGGAGGATTTACTAACTAATTTTAAACAGAATCTGTCTCAGGAATAAATTAACCTCATTCTTCATGAACTAGCCGGAATGTAAGATTTATACGTTCTTTCATAGAAGTTACAGATTTAGCGACCCGGTGTTCCCAGTTTTCCTGCAGATCACCTTTCATAATCAGTAATGAGCCATGAGGAAGAGGCAGGCTGTATTTACTCTGATGATGATCTTTTTTCCGGAAATCAAAATTTCTGGTCTGTCCTAAACTTAAAGAAGCAATTACCGGGCGTTTTCCATATCTGCTTTCCTTATCACGATGCCAGGCAACAGAATCATTGTGATTTCTGTAGAGATTAAGCAATACGGAATTGAATTTATATTTAAACTCTTTTTCTATCCTTTGTTTTAAAGAAAGCAGCTCAGGAGTCCAGAGATTATTCTCCACTTCACCATCTCCCAATGGGTAAGCCGTTTTCTGATCACCATACCAAGCTGTTAAGCGTGGTGTCAAAACCGTTTTATCATACATTTTCTGGGTCCGTTGTTTCCAGGGAGCTGTTTCAAGCAGATGATCTTTAAGGTTATCAGCTTCTTCCTGATTCAGGAAATGTTCTCTGTATTCCAGAAGGTCTTTTGGAAATTCATATAAATCTTCTGAGTCGAATAAACTGAGTTGGGTCATTTTTTCACATTTTTAAAATAGCAGAAAATCTTATGTTATCTGACGAAATGAAACTGATACAAATAATATCTGCAAAAATATTAAAAATGATACAAAACAAATCAAAAATAACTGAAATCATTCAGTAAAAGACAGGCAATGATAAAGTTTATAGGAATCGCATAATTATTTTATTCATTTAAATACATTTCCAGTTTATAATAATTCACTTTTATAACAAATTGTAAATTAAATATCTGAAATAATTAATACACTCAAAAAAATGAATAATAATGCATTATAAGCACACAGTAGGAAGTCACTTCGTGAAGATTTAATACTTAATTCAAAAATAATTATCCATCTTTGCAGCCTTAAATTCAAAAACGCTAGTTTATTTCATGAGCATTATTTTTAAAAAGCGACTAATTATAGCGCTTGTATTACCTACGGCCGCCCTTTATTACGGGCAGAGTACGAAGGATTCTTTAGAGAAATCAAAATCTATTGATGAGGTGATGTTGGTAGGTAGAAACCTTTCCCAAACAGCCAAAGAAAGAAAAACTCCTGTTGCAGTTTCCACCATCAAGGCAGCGGAAATTCAGGAGAAGTTAGGAAACAGAGAATTTCCTGAGATTATGAAGTCTACCCCATCCGTGTACGTTACCAAAGTGGGCGGAGGTTTTGGAGACAGCAGAATCAACATGAGAGGTTTCGATGGGGCTAACATTGCAGTGATCATCAACGGACAGCCGGTGAATGACATGCAGGGAGGAACTGTATACTGGTCTAACTGGACCGGGTTGGCAGACATTGCGAGCAACATCCAGATTCAGAGAGGTTTGGGAGCTTCTAAATTTGTAGTTCCTTCTGTAGGAGGAACGATCAATATTGTGACCAAAGCTACAGATTCTGAGCAGAAAGCAATGATCAAAGGAGAAGTGGGTAACGATAACTACTCCAGAATATCTGCGATGTACTCTTCCGGCTTAAAAAACAAATGGGGAACTACTGTATTGCTTTCCCGCTGGCAAGGTGACGGCTACATCAACGGAACGAAAGGAGAAGGTTATTCATGGTTTTTCTCAACAGGATTTAAGCCCAATGAAAAGCATGCGTTCAATTTAATTGCAACCGGAGCACCACAGGTACATGATACGAGAAGGTCTTCAGCAACCGGAGCGAATGTGGCTACTCTACAGCAATTTGATACGTATGGAAGAAGATACAACCCTCAAACAGGAATGTTGAATGGTTCTCAGTTCAATCTGGCTCCTAACTTCTATCATAAGCCTATTGCATCATTGAACTGGGACTGGACGATGAATGATAACCTGAAACTATCTACCGTTCTTTATGGTTCATGGGGACGTGGCGGCGGTGGTACCGGATTGAACGGTTCTATCAAAAACGGCAGCGGACAGACCATGAATTTTATGAATTACGGTGCAGGCGGTGACGGTACTATCAACTGGGATATGATTTACCGCTATAACAGAGGGGGTATGGTAACAGATTATAACGGAAACACTTTCCAGAAATCAACCTTTACTGCACCTGCAGGCTCTCCTACTGATTATAACGGACAATATGTGGCTACACTGAACGGAACCAATGGTATCGTAAGAAAACAGAGTATCAATGCTCATGACTGGTATGGAGTAATCGCAGATCTTAATTACAAAAAAAATAACTGGACCTTTAACGGAGGTATTGATCTTAAAACTTACAAAGGAGCACTTTATGATATTGTGACTGACATGTTGGGATCTGATGCATTATTTGTTTCCAGTACGGCAAACGCTCCAAAAGGTTATTATATCAACAGTACCGTAAAACCGGAACCTCTTACTAAACTTAAGGATGCTCAAAAGGTATCTATACACAACGAAGGTCTGGTAAAATGGGCAGGTTTATATGGAATGGTTGAATACAGCTCTGAAAAACTAAGTGCATCCGTTCAGGGATCAGTTTCTGAACAGTACTACAAAAGAAGAGACTATATGCTGTATACTCCAGGAAACCAGGAAACAAAATGGTACCACAAAACGGGTTATATTGTAAAAGGAGGTGCCAACTATAATATAGATGAGCATCATAATGTATTTTTCAATACAGGAGTTATTTCAAGACAGCCATTGTTCAATGCTCTGTTCCCTTCAAACCAAAATATCTATAATGATGCAAAGAATGAAAGAATCTTCTCTGTGGAGTTAGGATATGGTTTCAAATCCCGTTATGTAGATGTAAATATCAATGCCTACAGAACGCAGTGGGATGACAGATTTATTTCAAGAACCTTTAATGCAGGAGCTGCAGACGTAGCCAACTTCTCACAATTACAGCTTGGAAATGCTTATTTCTACAACGCACTGAACGTTGGACAGATACACCAGGGTGTTGAACTGGAAGCGAAGGCAAGACCATTTGCTAACCTTAGACTGAGAGGGATGTTATCATTGGGGAACTGGAAGTACAAAGGAAATGCAAATTTCAATATTCTTGATGTTCAAAACAATCAGGAGGTGGCAGGAGCTACAGGAGTTATCAATATCAAAGATCTAAAGGTGGGAGATGCTGCACAAACTACAGCAAGCCTTGGAGTTGATTATAACATTACCAAAGCTTTCAGTATTGATGCCAACTGGGAATATTATGACAAGCTATATGCACAGTTTAACCCAATCAACTTCCTTACTGAAACAGCAAGAGAAAAAGGAATTGTAAAACTGCCAAGTTATAATTTATTTGACGTAGGTGCTTCTTACAAATTCACACTGGATGCGAAAAAATCTTTAACATTGAGAGCGAATGTGTACAACTTATTCAACAAATATTATATTTCTGAATTAAGCTCCAATATTTTCGCAGGGGACAAAATTGCCAGCGGCCCAAATGCCGGAAAAACTTACCAGGAAACCGGAAGAGTTTATCAGGGTATTGCTGATGGTAACACAGGATTCCTTGGTTTTGGAAGAACATGGTCTGTTGCAGCGACTTTGAGATTCTAAGATAACATATTTTAATAATGAATCAATTGAATAGGCTGTCTCATTTTTGGACAGCCTTTTCTTATTTTTAAACATAAGTGTCAAAAATAATGTTCTATCTTTTTACAGCTTAAAAATTTTTAGGTTTTTTATTCTGGGCAGCCTGTCTGGCTATTTCATCAATACGATTTTTTCTGGTTTCAGGTCTTTTGGCAAGTACAATCCATTGAAGCAGCATTTTTTTTATAGATTTACTCAAGCTTAGAAAATAGATTTCGGAGCCTTCATGCAGTTTAAATGCTTCACTCAGGTCATCAGGAATGGTAAGGTCTTCTACCGAATCCAAAATATTCCACGAGCCATTCTCTTTTGCAATTCTGATCGTTTCAAATCCTGCTTTGGTCATCAGATTATTTTCTATCAGCTTCTGAACCTTATCTTTATTAATTTTGGACCAGGTACTCTTCGGCTTCCGTCTGCTGAATAACTGCATAAACGAACCTTTGTCTATGGTTTTTCTCGTACTGTCAATCCAGCCAAAACAAAGGGCTTCATCTACCAGATCCGTCCAATGAACAATGGGTAAATTTGATTTTCTGGTATTACAGATAAGCCATACAGACTGCTCTATATGGTGATTCTCTTCCAGCCATTGCCTCCATTCTTCCTGTGTATTGACACAGAAGGTGTGTTTGTCTGCAATTTCTCCCATAGCTTTTCTTTTATTGATGTAAAATTAACATACTTTAATGACAATAGTTTGTCAGTATTAAATTTCTATTTCTTAATTATCACATTCCATAATATAAGGCTATTTTAAAGAAATAAATGATAAATTAGACAAACTAAATCATTAAAAGGTTTTACTTTTTTTTACTTGGATATGGACACAGAAACTATAAATTATATTATCAGATATTTTGGGAAATTAATGACCAGGGACGAAGCATTAGCACTGAATCATCATATGTATACTTTGAAGAGTTCTGAAAGTGAGCATATAAGAAATGCAATGATAAAGCGGGGCTGGATAAATTCTGATCCTGAAGTCATACAACTATTAGAACATGGATATGAAGTTTTTGAACAAAATGTTGTAACCCGGATAATGGCAGAAACTCCTGAAAAAGTTTTTTTCAACAATTGTCCTAAATGCCACAAACTCGCCCGTACTCCACGTGCAAAACAATGCAGATATTGTGGATATAACTGGCATCATTTAACTGCTGCTCAGTTTAAGCTCAGTAATACATTTCAAGTTACAGGAAGAATTTTTTTTTTAATAGGACAAATTGAAGAAGGCAAAATAAAAGAAGGACAAAGAATAGATTTAAGAATATTGGGTCTTAATAAAAAACCTAAAATTCAATCCATTGAATTTGCCCTTACACGTCAGGACGAAAAAGCATGGGAAGATATTGCACTGGGTATAGCTGAGTTAACTGCAGAAGATAAAGAATATTTAAAAAGTATCATGCCAGTAAGAGATCCACTTGACATCATAACAGAATAAATTATTTTTTCGAGTTCTTCACCTGCAATGCTCTCTGATAAAAAGACTGATTGGCAATTTTCTCTTCTGCTTCATCAATAGCAGTCAGCAGATTGTTTTTATTGTCTGCAATATCCCCTAAAATCTGAGCCATCAGTTCCCAAACAGGTTTCATTTTTTCAATAAGATCGTTCCCTTTTGAAGTCAGTTTAAACAGTCTTTTTCGTTCATCCTGCTTATCTTTTTCCCATTGTATCAACTCCAGTTTTTCCAGTTCTTTGAGCAGGGTTATGGTAGATGGATGGGTGTACCCGATCTCATTGGCAATTTCGACAACGCTTGCGATCTCTTTTTTATAAATGGTAAAGATCACTGGAAACCATTTAAGCTCAAAATCGATTCCGAATGCTTTATAGATAAGCGCTCCATCTTTTCTCAATTGTTCACTGAGACGATGAAGTCTCGTTGATATAGCAAGAATCCCTGCTTCGTTGATCACATTCATATTCAGTCAATATTTAAATGGTAAAAAATATCATCAGCGCTCATCAAAGGGAATTTTACAGGAAGATTTCCTTTTTCAATCTTTACGAACTGATTCCTTTCGTAGAAACGCTGTGCTGCTTTCAGTACCGTTATGGTTCCCAAATATAAATCATCAATTTCGTTTTCGCGGCAGAAAGAAATTAAAACTTCCAATAGTTCCTGGGCAATATTCAGTTCTTTGCCTCTGAATTCTTTTTTAACAAACATTTTTCTGATCGCTCCTGCCCTTTCATCAAACTTAACCAGTGCAATGGAACCTACCAGTTCACCATCCACGAAAGCTCCCCAAAAGTTACCTCCTGCTTCCGTATAAAAACTTTCAATCTGTAAAAGATCAGGCTGATCTTTTATTGTAATCGGAATATTAAACTCTTTCTGTTGAATGGTCAAAATCAAATCAATGGCCTGCTCCGAATAAGAATTTCCTATGGGGTGTATTTCCAGTTTCATAGTGTCTGCATTTTAAAGTACAAAACTACGTAGTTGAATACATATATACAAATTGATTTTACCTATTAAATAGTTTTAGCATGATCAATAATTACATGCAATAACCTTTAAACATCTATCTATATGAAAAAACGTATGCCATTACTGACATACGTTTTTATGATATTAGATTACAAAATACGCTTACTTCCAGCCTCCGCCTAAAGCCTGATAAAGCTCTACAGCAGCTTTCATTTTACTGTATCTTGCATTTGAGATGTTCAACTCTGCATTCAATGAATTTACGCTTGCATTCAATACTTCAAGATAGTTGGCCATACCGTAGTTCACCAATTCCTGAGAATAGTCAACCGATTTTTTGTAGGCATCCAGTTCTTTTTGTTTTAATTCAATAAATGAATCCTGTACAGAGAAGACTCTGATGGCATCCGAAACTTCTTTTCCGGCAGTAAGAACTGTTTTTCTGAAGTTTAAATAAGCCGTTTCCTGATTGGCAAGACTTACATCATAGTTGGTCTTGATCTGTCTTTTATTTAAAATCGGCTGAGCCAGGCCTGCTACTACATTCGCAAATAATGAATTTACACTGAATAAGTGATCAATATCCACAGACTGAAGTCCTCCGCTTCCTGTCAATTTTAAAGTTGGGTAAAACTGAGCTTTGGCAGAATTTGTCAGTTCAAAAGCATTCATTAAGCTGTATTCTGCTCTCATTACATCCGGACGGTTAGCCAACAGCTGAGTTGGGTATCCCAATTTTAAATCAATCGGAAGGTTCTGTCCTTCTAATGTAGATCTTTCAATAGAATGAGAAGGTTCTCCCATTAAAAGACTCATGGTATTTTCAAGAAGCTGGATCTGTGTATCAATATCAATCAGTAATGATTTTGCGTTGAACACAAGAGCCTCACTCTGCTGTACCGCAACTTCTGTAACTGTTCCTGAAATTTTTAAAGCCTTTGTAGCTTCCAGGTTTTTCTCTCTTACCGCAATGGTTTCTGTAATAATCCTCTTCTGTGCATCAAAAGTTAACAATTGATAGTAAGCAGAAGCGATGGAAGATACCAGACTGCTTTTTACCGCCTTATGAGCAGCAACAGTTCCTAAATAGGTAGCTAACTGTGCTTTTTCCTGTGCTCTTAATTTCCCCCAGATATCTGCTTCCCATCCAATACTCGCCGTAATGTCAAACTGGTTTACATAACGTCTTTCTCCAATGATCTGCCCAAACTGGGTGTTGATAGACTGGGTCTGAAAGGTATAGTTGGGCCCAATAGAAAGTGTCGGCTGATAGGCAGCTTTGCTTTGTTTAAGATATGCTTCTGCAGAATTAATGCTCTCTAAAGCGATTCTGATATCAAGGTTGTTTGCCAGTGCTTTAGAAATATGCCCCTGCAATATTGGATCTGTAAATATCTCTTTCCATGAAATATCTGCGATACTGGTACTGTCAGAAGGAAGCATATCCGTACGGAAAAGCTTTTCGTCCACAACGTTCTTCGGTCTTTCATATTCTTTTCTTGCCATACAAGATGAAATGGCCCCGAGTATGAAAACTGAAAAAGTGATTCCTTTTATGATGTTTAATAAACTCTTCATTATGTAAAATTAGAAGTTAGAAATAAGAGGTTGGAAGCTGGATGAATGACTAACTTCCACTACCTCAAATTTTTAATTTTATTCTGCTAAATTGATCTCTTCTTTTTTGATAGGTTTAATTTTTTCCTGCAGTGTTTCAAAGATCACATACAGAACCGGAATTACAAATAATCCCAAAATAGTTCCTATCAATAGCCCGATTGCCGCACCCGTAGCAATAGATCTGTTACCTACTGCACCAATTCCACTTGCCAGCACTAACGGTAATAAACCGAAGATAAAGGCGAATGATGTCATTAGAATAGGTCTTACTCTGGCTTTCGCTGCATTGATGGCTGACATTACAATGGTTTCACCATGATGTCTTCTCTGAACAGCAAATTCAACAATAAGGATCGCATTTTTCGCCAATAATCCCACGAGCATGATCAGGGCAATCTGGAAGTAAATATTATTTTCCAATCCCATAATCTTCTGTCCGAAATAGGCTCCCATTACCCCAAGAGGAAGAGAAATAATAACGATCAGCGGAAGAATATAACTCTCATACTGTGCAGAAAGAATGAAGTAAACGAAGATCAAACTTAGCCCGAAAATCAAAAGCGTCTGAGATCCTGAATTTAATTCTTCTCTGGTCAACCCTGTAAATTCTACTGCATAGTTTTGATTCAGAGTTTCATTAGCTACCTGCTGTACCGCTGCAATTGCATCCCCGGAACTGTATCCGTCTGAGTTTGCTCCTGTCACCTTCACTGAAGTAAACAGGTTATAACGGCTAACAGATTGTGGTCCGTATGCTTTTGTCAATGTTACAAACTGTGAAATCGGAGACATGATGCCTGATCCTGTTCTGACATAAAGCTGGTTCAGGTTTTCGATATTTTTTCTGTTTTCAGGAAGAGCCTGAACCATCACTCTGAACTGTTTTCCATACTTGGTAAAGTCGGCAGTATAAATACCACCAATATATCCCTGCATGGTAGACAGGATGTCATTTACAGAAACCCCAAGCTGTTTGCTCAGAGGAACATTAATCTCCATCTGATACTGAGGATATTTAGTATTGAATGAAGTCTGCGCAAACTGAATTTCCGGTCTCTCCATCAGCTTACCGATAAATTCATTGGTTTTATTATCCAGATCAGCATATTCTCCCCCTGATTTATCCAGCAATACCATTTCAAAACCTGCACTGTTACCAAATCCAGGTACACTTGGCGGTTGGAAGAATACAACTTTAGCATCAGGAACAGCTCCTACAATTCCAAATAATTTTTTGGTGATATCTTCAGAAGTCTGTCCGTCTTTTTTTCTTTCTTCAAATGGTTTTAGCTTAACAAAGGCAAGACCGTTGTTACTTCCGTTTCCGGATAAGAAACCTCTTCCCGTAGAAATCGTTACATTCTGCACTCCCGGAACTTTCAATGCTTTAGCCTGAAGTGTTTTCAATGCGTTGTAAGTTCTTTCCATAGAAGCTCCCGGAGGAAGCTGAACATCGGTAAAGATAATCCCTCTGTCTTCTGTAGGTACAAATCCTTTTTTCATACTGCTGCTTGCCCAGAATAAGATACCTCCGGTAACAGCAAAAATAATCAGGGTTACCCATTTATGTCTTAACAGGAATACAAATCCTCTTCCGTAACGTTCAGTAGTTGTTTTAAAAGCGATATTAAACTTATAGAAAAACTTCTGTAACAGATTTAAGTTTTTATACTCTTTATGATGCTCTGCATGAGGTTTTAGGAATAATGAACATAAAACCGGACTCAGCGTTAATGCATTAATAGCAGAAATGATAATTGCTATAATCAGCGTAATACCAAACTGCTGGTAAAATACCCCTGTAGGTCCTGTAATGAACGTTACCGGGATAAATACTGCTGCCATTACCAAAGTAATAGAGATAATAGCCCCTGTAATCTCATCCATTGCTTCTACCGTTGCTTTTTTAGCATCTGAAATACCATGCTCCATCTTGGCATGCACGGCCTCGACGACGACGATGGCGTCATCCACCACAATTCCGATGGCCAGTACCAATGCAAAAAGGGTTAGCAAGTTTAATGAATATCCGAACAGATTCAGGAAGAAGAACGCCCCTACAATAGATACCGGAACCGCGATGGCCGGAATCAGCGTAGATCTGAAGTCCTGTAGGAAAATATATACTACAATAAATACCAGAATGAAGGCTTCGATCAGGGTGTGTACTACCTTTTCAATAGAAGCTTCCAGGAATTCGTTGGTATCAAAGTTGAAAGTATACTTTACACCTTTTGGAAAAGTTCCCTCAGCTGATTTCAGATATTCTTTGATATTTTTAATAATCTCCTGTGCGTTGGATCCCGGAGTCTGGAAGATCCCCATACTGATGGAAGGATTGTTTCCGTTCTCCCCGATTCCTGTGTAAGACTGACCTGCCAGTTCTACCTTAGCAACGTCTTTCAGCATCAGGTTTTGTCCGTTTGCAAGAGATTTGATGATAATATTATCGTATTGTTCTTTATCGTTGAATTTACCTACGTATTTGATGATATATTCAAAAGAACTACCGCTGTTCTGACCAATAGAACCTGCTGCGGCTTCTCTACTCTGCTCATTGATGGCATTGGTAACATCGGTAGGAGTTACGCTGTAAGCAGCCATTTTTGCAGGATCCAGCCAGATTCTCATGGAGTAATTTTTACCACCGAAAACGTTGGCATCCCCTACACCATTTACCCTTTTCAGGTTTGGAATAATATTAATATTCAAAAAGTTCTGAAGGTATACGTCATCAAGATCTTTATTTTCAGAATAGAAAGACATATACATCAGGGCACTGGTTTGCTGCTTCTGGGTTACAACCCCTGAACGGGTTACTTCAGACGGCAAAAGAGGTGTTGCTCTGGCCACACGGTTCTGTACGTTTACCGCTGCAATATCCGGATCTATTCCTTGTTTGAAGAAAACCTGGATCTGAGCAGAACCGTCGTTTCCGGCACTGGAAGTGATATAATCCATACCTTCCACCCCGTTGATCTGTTCTTCCAAAGGCACTACTACACTTTTCATCACCGTCTCAGCATTGGCTCCCGTATAGTTTGCGGAAACACTTACCGTAGGCGGTGCAATATCCGGATACTGCGTAACCGGTAACGAGATCAGTCCCAACACACCGAGAATCACAATCAAGATTGAGATTACGGTAGATAAAACCGGTCTGTTAATAAAGTTTTTTATCATTAGAATTTCGGTTTTATTGATTGAACAAGACTATCCATTTTAACTGGCTTCGGTTTCACTGCTGTTCCCGGTTTCAAACCTCCGATACCAGCTGCAATAACTTTTTCACCTTTATTAACTCCAGATTTGATAAGCGCTAAATTGTCAATTCTGTCAATCACATTTACAACAACGTTTCTGGCAGTATCTCCTTTTTCTACTTTATATACGTAAACAATACCTTGCTGTTCATAGGTCGCACTTTCAGGAACTACAAGAACATTATCATATTGCTGAGGAAATCTGATGGTTCCGCTGTTACCATTACTTAATAATTTCTGAGCATTCGAGAAAGCAACTCTGAACTGAATAGTCCCTGTTGTAGGATCAATCTGGCCGGTGATGGCTTCAATTTTTCCTTTTTCAGGATAAAGACTTCCATTAGCCAGCTGAAGCTCAACCATTGGTAAGTTTTTGATTTTTTCAGGCATAGAAGCTCCCGGAGATTTTTCAAGAAAATCAAAATATTCTTTTTCATTCATTGCAAAGTAAGCAAAGATCTCAGAAGTATCAGAAATCGTTGTCAGAGCTGTCTGATCAGACGGTCCTACCAAACTTCCTACTTTTAACGGCAGTCTTCCGATCACCCCTGAAATAGGAGCACGAATGATAGAATATTCGATATTGGCTTCTACTCCTTTATAATTGGCTTGTGCCTGTCTTTTGGATGCATTGGCCTGCTGTAACTGAGCCTGGGCCTGAGCCAGCTGAGCTTGAGCAGTCTGTAGCTGTACATTACTGATGATGTTTTTCTGAACCAGAGGTTTTAGTTTGTTTACTTCAACCTGAGCAGCATTTACAGAAGCCTGAGCAGCTGCAATACTGGATTCAGCAGCACCGATCCCTGCTTTTGAAGCAGCCGCATTTTCGTTCAGTATATTGGTTTCCAAACGGAACAAAGGCTGTCCCTTTGTAACATATTGTCCTTCATCTACCAATACCTGGGTAATATATCCCTGTATTTTTGCACGTACATCATTGTTTACCCTACCCTGGATGGTAGCCGGAAACATCTGATAACCCACTATATTTTTTGACTCCACGGAAATAACAGGATATGGCTTGGCACCATCCTGTTTCGGAGCTTCTTTTTTGCAGGCAGTCAGTGAAAACGCTGCAATGGAAAGTATAACTAGCTTATTATTCATTTTATAGTTTATTAAGAGATTCCTGAATATTTTCTATATTTTTGTTTAAGAGTGCTTTGTAAACTTCTATTCTTTCATTGTATCCATCGTCTTTACTTTTTTTAAAATTGTTTAAATCATCTAATAGTTTCAATTCGTCCCGCATTTTCTGGACAATTTTCTCGAATCGTATTTTTTTGTATTCATCATTGATGAAAAAATACCGCTTCCGCTCATCCATTTTGTTATGATCAACAATAAGCTGAGCATTTAACAATAATGAAATACTGGTAGAAACGGAGCTTTTGCTCGCAGAGAGCACTTCAACAAATTCGTCAAAAGTAATTCCTACTTTCTCATAGTCAAAAAGAAGGTAGGAATAGATTTTCGATGCTAAAGGGGGTAAGCTGAACACGGTGCCATAAAATCTTACGGCATCCTGAAAAATTTTCTCATCAATTTCTATACTCTGGTGCATATATAAAAATTTGAACAAAAGTAAAAATTAGTTCAGAACCAAACGAACAAACCCGATAGAGTTTATAAATACAGGCCGGTTTAAAAATTCAATGAAAGATGATTTAACTTTTTACTTAAATTATAATCTTCTCAAAAGCTTTTCTCATGCCGTCTCTTAAAAGAACCTCTCCACAATAGGAATATCCTCTGCCTTCAAGGATTTTCAACATGGCAATATTATCATGGTTGGTATCTACTTTAATACTTTGAATGTCATGGGATTTGGTGAATTCTTCAATATGATCAAAAAATTTCTTCACCATTCCCTGTCCTGCAAATTTTTCATCTACAGCCACTCTATGAACGACTACGAATTCCCCATCACTCAGCCATGCTCCTTCAATGGTGCTGTATGCTGGCTCATCATTCAGAATCAAAGCTCCATATACTGCAATTTCTCCGTCTACGGTCAAAACATGTCCGAAACCTTTAGCAATATCACTTTCTACAGTCCCCAAATTAGGATATCCGTTCTGCCATTGGGTACTTCCGTCTTGTCTTCTTCTTTCAATAGATTGCTGGATAATTTCCCAAATCCTGTCTCTGTCTTCAATTTGCGATTGTCTTAGTTTGATCTCCGGGTTCATGTGTAACATTTGATTTAAAAATTAAAAGATTGAATGATTAAAAAATTAGAATAACTAATAATTGCAAGAATAATTTTTTAATGGTTTGTAGTTAATTAAAAAACCGAAAATTAATCTTAATTAATTTTCGGTTCGAAGTAGTAAAATTTAAAATTATGAAATTGTTTATTGATTTTCACTTTGTTGAAGGTAAGCATCAATAATTTCAAATGCTTTTTTTTCTTCTTCCAGATCTACCATTACCTTCAGCGAAGTTGCTGTTGGAGTTGTGGTAAATGTAAGATAGTTATTTTCAACAGTATTTGTAATTTGCGCATCATCCAATTTAGACTTAACCAACTGAATTTCTGAAGGATTATCACTTTCATAAACTGATACTCTCGTACTTCTTTCCATATTCTAATTGTTTGAGTATCTAAATATACGATGTTTTTTTTAAATTACAAATCCCGGGGTTTAAATTTTATTAATATTGCTTTCAATTTTATCTAGAGCAAGTTGAATTTCTTCCTTTGTCACATTCAAATGAGGTCTGAAACGAAGAGACTGATCTCCACATGGAAGAATGATTAATCCATCATTGAAAAGCTCATTCATCAGATGATTTCTCTGTTCTGCGGATGGCAGATCAACAGCACACATCAGGCCTCTTCCTCTTGCATTTGAAATTTTTTCAGGATATTTTTCAGCAAGGGCTTTCAGGCTTTCCAATAAGAAATCGCCAACTACTCTTGCATTCTCCACAAGGTTTTCTTTTTCGATCACTTCCATTACCAGCTGGAAACGAAGCATATCAATGAAGTTTCCTCCAAATGTAGAATTGATTCTTGAGCTTTCTCTGAAAACATTGTTCGGAACCTGATCAAACTTTTCTTTATTGGCCAAAACACCACAAACCTGTGCTTTTTTACCGAAAGAAATGATGTCCGGTTTTGCTGTAAAGTGCTGGAATGCCCACATTTTCCCTGTAATGGCAATACCTGTCTGAACTTCATCAAAAATAAGTAAGATTTCGTTGTCATCACAGATTCTTCTTAATCCCAACAGGAATTCGTCTCTGAAATGATTGTCACCTCCTTCTGCCTGAATAGGTTCTATGATGATACATGCCACTTTATCAGGGTGCATCAGAATAGCCTCTTCAATCTGAAGTAAAGCAAGGTTTTCATTTTTGATTGTTTCTTCAAGGTTTTCTTCTGTAATCGGGAACTTTAATTTTGGATTTAAAATTCTCGGCCAGTTGAACATTGGGAAATATTGGTACTTTCTTGGGTCAGAAGTATTGGTTAAGCTCAAGGTATAACCGCTCCTTCCATGGAAAGCCTGTTTGAAGTGGATACAGATTCCAGCTTCTGTTTCTAATCCTTTTGCAAAGTTTTTACGGGTTTTCCAGTCGAAACATGCTTTCATTGCATTTTCAACCCCCATAGTTCCGCCTTCAATAAAGAAAGCATATTGTAATTCTTCAGGAATAACCACTCTTTCAAATACTTCAAGGAAATGAGCATATTCTTCAGAGTACACGTCAGCCAAAGTAGGTTTGTTCACAGCCATTCTTCCCAACCATTCTGATCTTTCTAAAAGATAAGGGTGATTGTATCCGATGGATGCTGATGCGAACATAGAAAACATATCCAGATATTCTCTGTCTGTAAGTTTATCATAAAGCCATGATCCGTGTGATCTTTCAATATCCATCACAAAATCGAAACCGTCTGCCAACACATGTTTTCCTACAGTTTCTTTTACTTTATTTGCTTTTATATCTAATGTCTGTTCCATAATAAATTTGTAGTGTGATTTAATAAGTGAATGATCAAATGACTCAAAGAATGAAGCATTTGATCATTCAGGTTATTATTTTTTTTGTTTTTTGAATGCTTTAAGTAAAGCTTTTATAAATCGAATTTAATACCTTGTGCCAAAGGAAGTTGAGCAGTATAATTGATAGTATTGGTTTGTCTTCTCATATAGTACTTCCAAGCATCAGATCCAGACTCTCTTCCTCCTCCGGTTTCTTTTTCACCACCGAAAGCTCCACCAATTTCAGCACCCGAAGTTCCGATATTTACGTTGGCAATACCACAGTCTGAACCTGCATGAGAAAGGAATAATTCTGCTTCTCTTAAGTTTTGGGTCATAATCGCTGAAGATAATCCTTGTGGAACATCATTCTGAATAGCGATAGCTTCTTCCAGTGTTTTATATTTAATCAGATATAAGATCGGTGCAAATGTTTCATGCTGAACGATCTCATAAGAGTTTTTCACTTCTGCAACACATGGCTTCACGTAGCATCCGGATTCGTACTCTTTTCCGTTTAAAACTCCGCCTTCAACAACGAATTTCCCACCTTCTTTTTTACATTTCTTGATAGCTTCTTCGTATTGGTTTACAGCATCAGTATCAATCAGAGGACCTACATGGTTGTTCTCATCCAATGGATTTCCGATTTTCAGCTGCCCGTAAGCTTTTGTTAATCTTGTTTTCACTTCATTGTAAACACTTTCATGGATAATCAGTCTTCTTGTTGAAGTACATCTCTGACCTGCAGTTCCTACCGCTCCGAAAACAGCTCCAATGATCGACATATCAATATCAGCTTCTTTTGTGATGATAATTGCGTTATTTCCGCCTAATTCAAGGATAGATTTCCCGAATCTTTCTGCCACTTTAGAAGAAACCATTCTTCCTACTCTTGTAGATCCTGTGAAAGAAACAAGGGCAACTCTTTTATCATCTACTAATTTCTGTCCGATTTCGTGGTCTGATACCAATACACTTGAAAGTCCTTCAGGAAGATTATTTTCCTTTATAACCTCCATCATGATATTCTGGCATGCGATAGCACAAAGTGGTGTTTTTTCAGATGGCTTCCAGATGGTAACGTTACCACAGATCCAAGCCAATGCTGTATTCCAAGACCAAACAGCTACCGGGAAGTTGAATGCAGTAATGATTCCTACAACTCCCAGCGGATGGTATTGCTCATACATTCTGTGACCAGGTCTTTCAGAGTGCATAGTGTACCCCTGAAGCTGTCTTGAAAGTCCTACAGCAAAGTCGCAGATGTCAATCATCTCCTGAACTTCTCCAAGCCCTTCCTGTAATGATTTACCCATTTCGTAAGAAACAAGTTTACCAAGATCATCTTTATATTCTCTTAATTTTAAGCCCAGCTGTCTTACGATCTCTCCTCTTTTGGGAGCCGGGATCAGTCTGAATTCCTGAAATGCCTTTTGAGCAGTTTCAATTACTTTGTCATAATCACTTTCTCCGGAAGTTTTTACTTTAGCGATCAACTTTCCGTCCACAGGAGAAATGCTTTCTATCACCTTTCCTGAAGCGAAATATTTCCCGCCTGTTGAGGTACCTTTGTTCTCTTCTTTAATACCTAAATTTTTCAGCGTTTTTTCGATTCCGAAATCCTTTACTTTTTTTGACATAAAATCTTACTTTTCGTTCTCTCTAAAGATAAAAATATTATGTGAACCTCAAAACTTTAATTTTTAATGTGTTTTTTATTTGGACTAATTATAAACATGCTTATCTTTGCAGGGTAATCATTTTGATAATCACCAATGGAAAATTCACAAGAAAATAACTCGAAGCTTAAGAAGTGGTTCAAGCGTGTGGGATGGGCAGGACTTGCTTTCTTTACCATTAAAGGCTTGATTTGGCTCGTCATATTCTACGTTGGAGCAGATAGTCTTCAAAGTTGTATAAAATAAAAAAGCAGAGAAATTTTCTCTGCTTTCTTTTTGGTATAAGGTTAATTGAATTGTTATTTATTTATTGAAAAGCTAAAAAAAAGAATCCTTTTTTATATTTTCTGTAATTTAAAAAAGAGAAGAAGTACGATCTCCTGACTGCTATATTCCCTGAAAAGAGCGTTTATAACCCCTCACTTCATCTTTTTTAAACTACTCTTTCTTCTTCCTCCCTGCGTTGACCAGACCCTGATGCAAAAGGTATTCTATCTGTCCGTTCACACTTCTGAAGTCATCATTGGCCCACTTTTCAAGGAGTTTATAAGTAGACTCATCTATCCTTATTACAAAAGATTTTTTGCTTTTGTTTTCTGAAGAGTTCTGAGCTTTTTCTGATTTCATTTTCTAAAATTCTCTAACATTATTTCTGACTATTGTAGTGCAGAAAATATCTGCAGTACAATCTACTTGTTAATTTTTCACTTCTTAATTATAAAGTGTTCCCGCATTTAATATCGGTGTGGCTGCTTTTTCTCCGCAAAGAACTACCATTAAATTGCTCACCATTGCCGCTTTTCTTTCATCATCAAGCTCAACGATATTGTCTTCTGAAAGCTTTTTCAACGCAAGGTCCACCATTCCTACAGCTCCTTCCACAATCTTGGTTCTTGCCGCTACAATAGCTGTTGCCTGCTGTCTCTGAAGCATAGCGCCTGCAATTTCCGAAGCATAAGCCAAATGCGAAATCCTTGCCTCCTGAATCACAATTCCTGCTTTTGAAAGACGGTCTGTAAGTTCCTGCTCCAAGATAGAATTGATTTTATCCCCACCTTCTCTCAGAGTAATAGGAGCATGATCATCTTCTAAATTATCATAAGGAAAGCTCATGGCCAAATGACGTACCGCTGCTTCACTCTGCATTTTTACAAAATCAGAATAACGTTCTACATCAAAAGCTGCTTTATAAGTATCTCCTACTTTCCATACGATGACCACCGCAATTTCAATAGGATTTCCCATTTTATCGTTTACCTTCAAAGTCTGTCCCTGTAAATTCTCAGAACGTAAAGATATCTTCTGCGATGAATACAAAGGATTGATGAAGAATAATCCGTTCTCTTTTACACTTCCTACATATTTTCCAAAAAAGTTCAGCACTCTTGAATGGTTGGGCTGAATGATCATTAAGCCTTTTAAGAAAAAGCACGAAAGAAGAAAGCAAAGCATGGCAATAACCACATAGGCTATACTTTGATCCACACCACTAACAAAAAAGTAAACTGCTGCCACAAACAAGGCAAGGCAGATGACCAATGTAATATAACCTGACATAGGTTTTAATGTTTTTTCCATAATTGAATTTTAATTTGATATTATTTTGATATCATAAAGATAGTAATCAATTTTGAATTACAAATGATAAATTTTGATTTTTTTGAATGAGGTGCGGGATATAGAATTCTGGTATTTTTAACTAACGCAAAGTTCGCGAGGTTACTTTATTAGGATGCATTATATTTTTGTTCGCAAAGCCACTCCGTTTAGCTAAGATCAATAGTTTCTTGCCGAGTGAAACGCCTTTGCGAACGACAACTCATCACCAGAATCATTGCGAACCTTAGCGTTTAGAAGAACATAAGTTCTTTACATTTTAAATAAAACACCTTCTTCTCTTGCTGAATGAAATGCCTTTGCGAACAATATTTATCATCGTAAAAATCATTGCAAACCTTTTGTGATTAAAAACTTCCAATAGTATAAATCATTAGCAAAAAAAATCCCGGAAGATAAATTCCGGGATTTTAATTGATATGTTCAATCTTTTATTTCTTCGTTAAGGCTTTAAACTTGAAATAAGAAACAGCTGATAAAAGAATCATTGTTCCTATTCCGATGTATACCCAAGCCGGTACTGGCACAGGATCTCCTGCTGCATAGGAGTGAAGTCCGCTTAAGTAATAGTTTACCCCAAAATAAGTCATTACCATTGAGCAGAATGCAAACATTGTTGCGATGTGGAATGCCCATCTGCTTCTCAATCCTGGTACCAATCTCATGTGTAATACAAAAGCATATACCATGATGGAAATGAAGGCCCAAGTTTCTTTCGGGTCCCAGCTCCAGTATCTTCCCCATGATTCGTTTGCCCAGATTCCTCCTAAGAAGTTTCCTACCGTCAGAGCAAACAATCCGATAGTTAATGACATTTCAGAAACGATTACCAATTCCTTTAATGTAGTATCGTGGTGAATTTTATAAGTTTCTTTATTAGATATAATATAGAATACCAATGAGATTACAGCAATAATCATCGACAAGGCAAAGAACCCGTAACTGGATGTAATAATGGCTACGTGAACAATTAACCAATAAGACTTCAGTACCGGAACCAGCGGTGTGATCTGAGGATCAAGAGCAGAACCTCCGTGTGCAAATCCCATCATAATAACTGCCACCATGAATCCGGCCGCAGGAATTAATGCATTGGAATTTCTATATAAAAATAAACCTGCTGTAATACCTACCCAAGAGATGAAGATAATGGCTTCATATCCGTTACTCCATGGTGCGTGTCCTGAGATATACCATCTTGCAACAAGCCCTAAGAAATGGCAAAGGTATCCTACTAAACCAACCGCGATGATTACTTTAATGATTTTATTTAAAACTTTATTGGATTTAAACAGCTCAACAAATCCTAAGATTAAAAGAAGTCCTCCAATAAGAGTATAGAAAATCAATAATTTAAAGTTAATATCTGCTTTATTCATAAAAACCTCAAGATCAACTTTAGATTTTGCAGGAACTACTGCCTTACCCCATTTCTGCTGGTATTCTGAAAGTTTTGCCAGTTCTGCATCTGCTTTGCTCCAGTCTCCGGTTTTCTGTGCGGTAAGCGCTTCAGCAAAATAAGGCCCCATCACCTGCTGAGATTCCATATCCGGCTCGAATTTTTGATCTAACCATGAATGCCATGTGTGGTTGGCATCATTTTTCACAGGAACAATTCTCATAAACTGACCGCTAAAGAACTCATTGAAGATCTGTACTCTTTCGTTTACAGCAATTACCTCTTTATCATAGTTCGTTTGTTCAGCTGGTTTTTTACGGAATGCAGTATTGTAATCATGCTCTAAAATATAGGTTAAATTACCATTGGCATCTGCCGGGAAAAGGTTCATCAATGAAGTATACCCTTCTTCATCTGCCTTTGTTTTATTTTTCAGTTCATCACCTCCTTTCGTTCCTACCTTGATCATAGGAACCATAGTCCAGCTTGGAGTATCTGTATTGATTGAAAGGAACCATTGGTTGGCAGTAAGATACTTTCCGTCTGTTCCTTTGAATTTATCTTTCTTGTATAGTTTTCTTAAAACATCCAATGCTTCAGTATTGATAGGAACAATTCTTCCTTCAAAACTTTGCACCAAAAGGTATCCGAATTTTTCGGCATGCTCTTCACTGATTTTGTTTCTTGCAATGATCTCATCCGGAGAAATAGATCTCATTTTCCCCATTGGTGTAGCCAGAGAGTTCTGCTTTGGAGCAGCGCCATCAAGCGGCTGGGCAGATGGAGCCGGAGCGTGGGTATGATTGTCACCTTCCACATGAATGTGTTCTCTGCTTCCGTCCGTAGTTCCGTGAGTTTCAATTTTCTGTGCGTTTAAACCTAAGCTCAGGAACACTAAAAGTATTGCTGCTGCTTTTGTTTTCTTTTTGTTTGCATCAATCAGCATTTTATTTAATTTCCAGAAGTGAGTTCCTTTCCAGAAGAAGATCACAAACATTCCAAAGAATAAAAGTCCATATCCGATATAAGAAATCAAAGTTCCCCAGTAGTCGTGGTTTACAGAAAGAACTGTTCCCATTCTGTCCGGATCAAAACTTGACTGGAAGAAACGGTAACCTTTATGGTTAAGAACATGGTTCATATAGATTTTATAAGGAGTTTCTTTGCCTTCGTCAATGATTTTCACATGGCTTTCATAAGCACTTGGAGATGAACTTCCAGGATAGGTTTCCATCACGAAGTCATCTAATTTCAAGGCAAAAGGAGTATTATATACTTTAGGTCCGAATCCAACCATGATGTTTAATCCGTCCATAGTAACCTGTTTGTATGCATTAGGATTTCCTTTTTCCACAGAAAGGTCTACCAACTGCTTTGTTTTTGGACCCTGAAGCTCAATCTGAAGCATATCCGGAACATTAACATCTTTCTTTCTGTCTCCTTCAATCGCCATCAGTCTTCCTTTTTTAAGACCTTCAGGCACTACAAGTTTCAGTTCGTTGATGGTATATAAACTTCTTAATGCCAAAGGCTGGAATTCATCCTTCACTGTACTTCCGGTTGCCTGAGTAGCCATGGTCATATAGCTTGCATCTACAGGAGTTTTAATGAATAATTTTCCTCCTTCATTTTTGAATTCAACCGCTCCTTCAATAGCTCTGTTGAACGTCACCAAAGTTCCGTTGATCGATTTTGTTTCGCCCGGTTTGATATAAATATTCTGTCTTCCAGTGTTTCCGGTAGATACCAAATGAAGATATTCTGCACCGTTTGGCTCAGCTACAAGGCTGTCTTTTTTTCTCTGAATGTATTCCTTGGCAAACACTTTCACTTCTTTTCCGTGGAAGTCATAAGTTGCTTTGAAATCTTTGTTCAAAGGTGACATCAGATAAGGAACGTCCTGATAATTAAGAACATCACCTTTTTCTTCAATCTGAATTTTAAAGAAATTTTTATCCGTTACAATTTCGTTGGATGTTTCACCTTCTCTGATGTGCATGGTTCCTTCAAAACTGATGTATCTTGTGATAGCACCACCGATAAAAATAAAAATAAAGGCAAGGTGAAAAATAAGAACCGGCCATTTCTCCCTTCTCCATAATCTATATCTTCCGATATTTCCTATGAAATTAAGAATGAGCAGGACCATGATCAGTTCGAACCACTTGGCCTCATAAATTAATGCTTTTGCTGTAGGAGTTCCGTAGTCGTTTTCTAAGAACGTTGCATATGCCATCGCAAATGCGTACACCAGCAACAATACAGCCATTGTTCTGGTTGAGATAAGAATATCTTGGAGCTTCTTCATGATTTATTGTACTTGACATGCAAAAATAAGCATGATAAACCATAAAGAGCTTAAAAAAAGCTGTTTTTTGTCACTTTGGCCTCTGTTTTGCTTATTTTGAAAGATTCTTAATAAGCCTGAAAAGATTAGGAAAAATTCAATTTTAAAAATCACTTCAATCCAGATTCATAATACCTATATCAGTGATTGAATTCTTCTATTTAAAAGCACAACAGTAGCAAATAAACACCTGATTTTCAATAAATAAACTTCAATTATATTACCCCGAGAAAAGAAAAAGAGCAATAAACCATTTTCTACAATAATATTTTCTTTCTGATTTTACTTAAAAACTCATGGGTAATTCCCAAATAAGAAGCAACCTGTTGCTGGGTAAGTTTCTGTTCCAGTCCCGGATATTTTCCAAGAAATTCAAGATAGCGTTTATCTGCCGTTTTACCCGTTAAAGAAAGTATTCTTATCTGCAATGCTACTGAAGACTTTTGGTTCATGATCCTGAAAAGTTTTTCTATCTGAGGCATGGTCTCATACAAAAGCTCTTTGTCTTTTTTGGAAATCATCAATACATCGCTGTCTTCAAGGGCTTCAATATTCAGAATACTCGGAACATTATTGATCAGACTGTCGATATCTGTGATCCACCATCCTTCTACCGCAAAATATAAAGTCTGTTCAAATCCGTTTTCATTCAGATAATAGATTTTAAAACAGCCATTCAGAACAAATCCTTCAAAAAGACAATAATCTCCTTCTTTGAGAACAACCTCTTTCTTTTTAAACTTTTTGTATTCAAATGGCTTTACAAACTGTTTAAAATCCTCCTGCGAAAGGAGTATATATTGACTGATATTTTTAAGAAGTAAATCGGACATTGTTTTATTTAAGCAAAATAAAGGTATCAAATTATTGATACCTTTACAAAACTATGTTATGTTAAGTTATTTTCCGTTTAAAAAATCATTGGCACTCGCTACTTGGGCATAAAGATTTCCAAGAGCAGATATTCCCGCCAAAAAAGACCTTTGAACCTCCGCAGCTTTCACCACTTCCCCATTAAGCTCCCTGTTTCTGGTGGCTGTAGCGTCTCCGATAATTGTATTATGAAAACCGTAGTCGAAAGCGGCTCTGGTAGTTGCTTCTACACAAACATCCGTCATCATTCCTGTAATTACCAGATTTTTGATTTTCTTTGACTGAAGATAGTCCATGAGATCCGTTTCCCTAAAGCTGTTGGGAAAATGCTTGGTGATTATTTTTTCATCCTCTTTAGGTAAAACCAACTGATTGATCTTGGCTCCATCCGTATCCGGAAGAAAAAAAGTGGCTCCTTCATTCGTTGAGATATGCTTGATATGAACGATAGTCAGATTATTTTTTCTGAAATATTCTAAAATCCTCTTTATATTTTCTCCGGCCTGCTCAGCCTTTTCCAATGTCATTTTTCCTCCGGGAAAATAATCATTTTGTACGTCGATAATTAATAATGCGGTGTTTTCCATTTTTTGTTTTTGTGCGTTCATTGTAATCAGTGAAATAAATATCAGACCTAAAGTCAGAATAGTTTTGAATCTGTTTTCCATGTTTGAAATTTTCTGAGACAAAATTATAGTTGTTTTAAATCCTGACCTTTGAACTAGTTCAAAAAACACCCCTGATCTTAAATAATATCAATCATAATTTTTAATATTATTATTTTTTTCATTTCTCTATATTTAGATCAGAAATTTTATTATCTTTTTTAAAGAAATGTAAATATGGATTAGTTAATATTATTTAACAGCATCAGATTTGCATAAACAAAAAAAATAGCCCTATTTTTATTTTATAATTGCGAACAATATTTTTTAATCAAATTTAAATAATCGTTGTAAAAAGCGGGATTTCCAAAATATTTTTTGGAGAAAAAAGATTCTTTTAGTGTTGAAAAAACATTAAATTTGCGACATTGATATTATGGATAAAAAGACACAAAAAAAACAGACTGAATCGCCTGAAGCAGGCAAAATTTTATCTAAGCCGCGTATTTTTTCCGGGCTTACTTTTATACTTTTATCGGTTGTTCTTGCATTCTCATTCATTTCTTATTTAATGAACTGGAAAGCAGACCAAAGCCAGGCAGGAACAATGCTGGACAAGAGTATAAAATCTTCCAATATCTTTGGCAAGGCTGGTGATTGGCTGGGGAATATTTTCATTTTCGAAAGTATTGGTATTGCTTCATTCATCATTGCATTTTTATTTCTTGTAGTCGGTACACTGATTCTTAAGAAGAAAATCTTCAAACCATGGAAAACCTTCGGGCACTCTTTATTCTTTATCTGCTGGCTTCCGATTTTTATGGGAGCACTTACGAAAGGGCAAGGTGTTTTAGGAGGAGTGTATGGATATCAGGTTATGGATTACCTTAATTCTATTATTGGAACGGTAGGCCTATGGACTGTATTAGTGTCAAGCATTCTTTTATATTTTATTCTTGAATTTAATCTTCGCCCAAGTTCTATCAAAGCAAAGCTGGATAAGATCAATGAAAATACTATTGGAAAAGTAAAATCTATGATTCCTGATTCTGATGATGATTTCGAGGCAGATGAGGAGTTGAAAGAAGAAGCTGAAGAAATTGAAGAAACAGCTGCATCCCGGGTTACGGTAAGTGATGTTACCAATAGCACTTCCAATAATTCAATCAATACTGTGAGAGAACCAGAACCTGTAAGCATTCCAAAAGGATTTCCAGAAGTTCCGGTTTCAACCGATATAGAAACTATTATGACTCCTAACCACACTTCTTTTGAAGCGGAGCCGGTAAGTTTAAATCTTTCTGCAAAACCCATTGTTCCGGTTTCTACTCCGGAAGAAGCATTTGATATCAGACCCTCTGCTCCATCTTCCGCTGTAAACACTGCACCGGCACAGGAAAATATTAAATTCAATGTAGAAATAGCTCCTGTAATTGACATTCTGGACGATTCTGAGAAGCAATCACAGGAACTTGTAGAAAAACATGGTTTATATGATCACAAGCTTGATCTGGCTAAATTCCAGATGCCGCCTGTAGAGTTACTGAAAGATTATGGCAGTGAAGAAATTTCCATCAACAAAGAAGAATTAGAAGAAAATAAAAATAAGATCGTTGGACTTCTGAAAAACTTCAACGTAGGAATTGCAGAGATTAAGGCAACCATTGGTCCAACGGTTACATTGTATGAAATTGTACCGGAAGCAGGAATCAGAGTAGCCGCGATTAAAAAACTGCAGGATGATATTGCATTGAACCTTTCCGCTTTAGGAATCAGGATTATTGCTCCAATGCCTGGAAAAGGAACAATTGGTATTGAAGTACCAAGGAAAAATCCTACAATGGTTTCTATGCGCTCTGTAATTGCTTCTCAGAAATTCCAGAATACAGATATGGATCTTCCCGTGGTTTTCGGAAAAACGATATCTAATGAAATTTTCATGGCCGATCTTTCAAAGATGCCTCACTTATTGATGGCCGGAGCAACAGGTCAGGGTAAATCTGTAGGGATTAATGCCATTCTTACTTCCCTTCTTTACAAAAAACATCCAAGCGAGCTGAAGTTCGTCATGGTGGATCCTAAAAAAGTGGAGCTTTCATTATACTCAAAAATCGAAAGACATTATTTGGCTAAACTTCCGGATGCAGAAGAAGCAATCATTACAGATACCAATAAAGTAATCAATACCCTGAACTCTCTGTGTATTGAAATGGATACCCGATATGACCTTCTTAAAAATGCTTTTTGTAAAAACTTAAAAGAATACAATAAGAAATTTGCAGAAAGAAAGTTAAACCCTGAAAACGGTCACCGCTTCTTACCTTACATCGTATTGGTCGTAGACGAGTTTGCAGATTTGATCATGACCGCAGGAAAAGAGGTTGAATTACCGATTGCCAGACTGGCACAGCTTGCCAGAGCCGTAGGAATCCACCTTATCGTAGCAACACAAAGACCGTCTGTAAATGTAATTACAGGGATGATCAAGGCCAACTTCCCTGCGAGAGCAGCCTTCAGAGTAATCTCCAGTGTAGACTCCAGAACCATTCTTGATTCTCCGGGAGCAGACCAGCTGATTGGTAAAGGAGATATGCTTTATTTCAACGGAAATGAGATCCTGAGACTTCAGTGTGCTTTCGTAGATACACCAGAAGTGGAAAGACTTGCTGAATTTATCGGAGAACAGAAAGGATATGCTTCTGCATTCTTACTTCCTGAATATGTTTCTGAAGACTCTACAAGTACAGTAGGTGCTTTTGACCCGAACGAAAAAGATGCTCTTTTTGAAGATGCAGCCAGAATTATTGTTTCCACTCAGCAGGGATCTACCTCAATGCTTCAGAGACAATTGAAACTGGGCTATAACAGAGCAGGAAGAATTATGGATCAGCTTGAAGCCAGCGGTATTGTTGGAGGCTTTAACGGAGCTAAAGCAAGAGAGGTGCTGATCAGCGATCTTCATTCTTTGGAACAGTTTTTGGAAGATCTGCGTAGTTAAGGGAAAAATTGAATGATTTAACCTTTCAAAAATTAAAATGTCTAAAGATTATTAAATAAAAAAATGAAAAATATTATTTCAAAAGTTATATTAGGAAGTTTTGTTGTAAGTGCAGTAGGTATGACCAATGCTCAGAAGATTGATGCTAAGGCTAAGAAGATATTGGATGATATTACAGCCAACTACAATTCTAAAAAGAATTCTTACTTCAAATTTTCTTTTGGAAGCGGCCTTAACGGGCAGGTTGCGAAAACAGAACCGGGTATTTATTACGTTGCGGGAGAAAAATACAAACTGAAGATTATGGATACAGAACAGATCTTCGACGGAAGCAAAATTTACAATATCAATGCAGATGATATGGAAGTAACAGTCGCTAAGCCCAACGGAAGCGGTACCATGTTCTCCCCTATCAACTACCTTACGACTTACAGAAACGATTATAATGTAACTTATAATGGTAAAAAGATGGTCAATGGTGTGAATGCTGATTTTATTAAACTTACTCCGGTAAAAGCAAATGGAATACAGTACGTATACCTTTTTGTAGATTCTGTGAAAAAGCAAATGGTAAAACTGGAACAACACGGAAATAACAAAGATGTGGCAGTAATTGCGATAAAAGAATACAAAGAAAATCAGCAGCTGGATCCTAATATGTTTGTTTTTGACAAAAATAAGTTTAAAAATTACGTAATTACAGAACTTTAAAAAGCTGAAAGTGAATTGGCAAATACGCAAATTTGCTTTTTAAGTTAAAAAATTAACAAAATATAAAAAGCCACAAGTAAACTTTGTGGCTTTTTGATTAATTTTGGCGCATGGTAAAAATACTAGACCGATATATCATAAAAACCTTCTTTGGACCGTTTTTCTTTATATTCAGCGTATTGTTTTTCATTTTTATTGTAAACATTATCTGGGTTCAGTTAGGACAGTTTATGGGAAAAGGATTAAGCTACTGGCAAATCCTCAAACTTCTTTTTTATCTGGGGGTAAACGTCATCAGTATGGTTCTCCCACTGACAATCCTCCTCGCGAGTATTATGTCATTCGGGGAATTTGGAGAACGCTATGAACTTGCTGCAATGAAAGCGGCAGGAATTCCTTTGACCAGGGTAATGACTCCTCTGCTTGGAATTTCAACAGCCCTTGCGATTATGTTGTTTTTCTTCTCCAATAATATTATCCCTGATTTTCAGAAAAAAGCCAAGAACATGCTTTTCAATATTGCCCAGACAAAACCGGCAATCAACTTTACTCCAGGACAGTTTATTGATCAGATTCCCGGGTATATGGTAAAGTTTGATAAAATATATGGGGAAAACGGAGAAAATATTGAAGGGGTTTTTGTACATAAAAAAGCCAATGCTTATGAAAATCAACAATCTGTTGTAGCAGAAAAAGGAAAGTTTGTTCCGGCAGCTAATAAAAATTTCCTGAAACTTGTACTCTATAATGGATATGTCTTTGAAGATGCCTTTGCCGGAAAAGGCGATAATGTAAGACAGAAACAACCCGATCAGGCTATTAAATTTGATACATTGGTTTCTCACTTTGACATCAGTGAAATCATTAATAAAGCAATCGAAAAAGAACAGATCACGGATGACTACCGTTTTCAGACCTATAATCAGCTTGACGGAACGATTAACAAAAACAAAAAAGACAATAAGCAGTTCTTTGACAATATCGGTTCCGAGGTTCTTAACCAGACTAATTCCGTTGTAACTTATATGGATAAGGGCAACAAGCATAAAGTAGCTCCAAAAACACAGATCAAACTGGATACCGTAAAAGGAGACAAAAAGCTGGAAATCATTTACAACTCTTACAACAGGCTGGATAATCTGAAGTCTACACTGGAGTCTAAAAAGAATGAATACAGTTCCAATGTAAAATATTTCAGCAAGGTTGTCATTTATCAGCAAAGGATTGTAGCGTATTCAGTGACCTGCATTATCTTCTTCCTGATTGGTTCCAGTTTAGGATCTATTATCAGAAAGGGAGGAATGGGACTTCCTGTAATCATCGCCATTGTGATTTTCATTATCTTTTATGTAATGAATGTAGGGGTAGAAAACATGTCCTGGAGCGGGAAAATGAATCCTTATCTTGCGGCCTGGCTTCCAAACCTGATCCTCCTTCCTTTTGGAGTGTGGATGACGTATAAAGCCCTTACAGACTCGCAATTATTTGATGCGGAAAAATACAAAGCATTATTCAAGCCTATCACCAAAAGGTTTACAAAAAGTAAAGAACATCAGAGATATCAATAATTCTGATACAGAAATAAAATGAAAGCTTCGGAGGAATTCCGGAGCTTTTTTATTACATGATAATATAAAAGAAATCTTACCTTAAAATTTTTGTATTTTTATCAAATACCAAATCATTATTATGAGAGCCTTACTTCTGACAGCGAGTCTGCTTCTTATTTTTTCCTGTAAAAATGAAAAAGACCAAACTCCCCATAAAGAATCTATTTCAAAAGATAGTTTAGTTGTGAAAAAGGATTCAGTGAAGACCAGTACTTCAGAAGATCCCATTGATCAGATTAAAAAAGAATATGCTGCTCTTCAGATCCAACTGGAGGCTAAAAAGCTAAGTCAATCAAAGTTTATTTATGATTGTAATGATGAACCTTCAGGTGAAGTTACTTTTCATTCAGATAAAAATGAGATCAAAGTGATAGAGCATTTTTATGCAGAACACAGCCATTTCTCCGGATCTGAAAAATATTTTATAAAAGATGGAAAGCCTTTCTTTATATTCAGACAGGAAACTGTATGGAATTTTGACGGCGGTACTCCGGAAAAACCTGTTACTAAAGATGATATTACAGAAACCCGTATTTATCTTCAGCATGGCAAACCCCTGAAATGCCTTGAAAAGAAATACAGTATAAAATCTGATCAAAAAGAAAAAACAGCAGATAATATTCCAAGTAAAGAAGTGCAGTGTAATGCCGATAAATTGCTTACCAACTATCAATCTCTGTTACAGCATAAAGATCAGAAAGGACAAATCAAATGTCTGTAAAAATAAAAGAGGTCTCCATTGGAAACCTCTTTTTATATTTTAAAACTAAAAATTATGCTTTATAATTTCAGCTTTTTTCATGCTCAGTTTAAAACTTGTAAACAAAGGCATTAATGTTCATTCCTGCCCCTACAGAAGCAAATAATATCACATCATCCTTCTGGATTTTATGATGTTCCAGCTCGTCGTTTAAAATCATAGTCAGCAAAGACGGAATGGTAGCCACACTACTGTTTCCCAGTTTATGAATAACCATCGGCATTATATTTTCAGGAACCGGTGTATTATACAATTGGTAAAACCTGTTAACAATAGCCTCATCCATCTTTTCATTAGCCTGATGAATAATAATTTTATTCAATTGACTGATGGAATATCCACTACTGTCCAGACATTTTTTCATAGCATCAGGAACATTTATTAAGGCAAACTCATAAATTTTTCGCCCATCCATTTTGATGTATTTTGTATCCGGACATTTATCATTGTTGTACGATTTCCCAAAATACAGATAATCTTTCTCCTCAAAGGTATAGGAAGCTGACAAATGGGCCTTTATTCCGGAGTCATCATCGTTGTTCACTTCCAGCACAGCCGCTCCTGCTCCATCAGCATAGATCATACTGTCCCTGTCATGAATATCCACTACACGGGAAAGAGTTTCCCCGCCAATCACCAAGCATCGTTTGGCAATACCGGCTTTAATAAATGCATTAGCCTGTATCACTCCTTCAATCCAGCCGGGACATCCAAAAAGGACATCGTACGCCACACAGAAGTTATTTCTGATTCCTAACAAATGCTTTACCCTTGCCGCAAGACTGGGAACCGCATCGGATTGAATTGTTCCAAAACGAACATCTCCAAAATTATGGGCAAAAATAATATAGTCTAATGTTTCAGGATCTATTCCTGCATTTTCAATGGCAGCCTTAGCTGCAATAAATCCAAGATCTGAAGTAACCTCTGTACTATGAGCATATCTTCTTTCTTCAATGCCCGTAATTTTTTTTAATTTATCTGTAATAGATGTATTATTTTCTTTTAATAATATCCCCTTTTCATTAAGAAAAATATGCTTATCAAAAAATAGATTGGTTATCATTTCAGATGGTATGTAGTTGCCTACACCAATAATCTTCGTCATCACTTTTAAAATGTTTAATTTCCTGTTTTAAGTTAAGTCTGCAGGAATAATTCTATAAATATAATGAATTAACGCAAATACTCATCAATATATTATGGAATGAGACCTCTTTACGATAAAGTTCTAAACAAAAAAACCAAATACATAGTTTAAAAGCAACAGAACAAGCTTATTTAAAAGAAAAAAAAGAGGCTTTCCATCGAAAACCTCTTTATTATTTTTCAAAAACCCTAAATTATACTTTCATAATTTCAGCTTCTTTTGTCTTAAGATGCTCATCGCAAAGCTTTACATATTTATCTGTATAATTCTGAATTTCTTCTTCCACTCCTTTTACAACATCTTCAGAAACTCCATCTAACTTTTTAAGCTCTTTCAAACCATCCTGTCTTGCGTTTCTTACAGTTACTTTAGTATTCTCAGCTTCTACTTTAGCCTGTTTTGCAAGCTCTCTTCTTCTTTCTTCTGTCAAAGGCGGAACATTAAGGATGATGTTTTCCCCATTGTTAGAAGGTGCAAAGCCTAAGTTTGAATTGATGATCGCTTTTTCAATCGCGTTGATTGCCGTTCTGTCCCAAGGTTGAATAGAGATTGTCATTGCATCCGGAACAGAAACATTCGCCACCTGGTTGATAGGAGTCATTGCTCCATAGTATTCTACCATTACATCCTGAACCATTGATGTAGAAGCACGTCCTGCTCTAATTCTTTGAAATGCGTGATCCAGGTGCTTTACAGCTGCATCCATGTCTTGTTTTACAGATTCTAATATAAGATCTAATTCTTCCATTATTATATTAAAGTTTGATAAATTACACATCTATTAATTAATCTGAATATCAATGAGTTAAAATTAAAAAAAACCTGTAAACATCAGTGTTCTTTCACTGTTTAAAACTATTTTTTACTATTCAGTGCTGCAAAAATAATAATTGTTTTTGAATAATAGGTATTTCACAGATGTATTTTGCGTACTTGTCCTTGCTTTGAAAAAAAGAAGATGGTTTTTAATGATCTTAATTGAGGAATTTCAGGTACAAATACCTATAGACTATTTTGGTTATTTCTACTTACCGGTATACCATTTTTAATGGCTTATTTTACTTTATCATTTAATGAAGTTCTCAACAGAGATTATAATATCACACAAAGGAGAATTTTATGTAAAATAATACATAATCACTTTATACACAAATTTTAAACCAAACACATTATGACAAATCCATCATTAGATGCCTATCAACAAGTTTTCGGTATGGCAGGTCTTGCCAACCGTGCCGGAGGCTATACCGGTTTTGGTATTCAATTACAGCAGCAGCTTCAGTATGACTTATCTTTTTATTTTAACAATGTTCCTCCTGTTAAAATAATGGGCCAGGAAACACCTTCAACAGCTGATTCTTCAGTTCTTCCGGTATTAGGAAGCTGGGATCTTGTCTGGGGCCCTGCCCTGATCGAAGAAAAAAATGAAAAGGGTATTTCTACAGGAGTTGCAGACAATGCATTGTATGTGGCTAAATGTGATGCTGTTGCATTTCCGGGAGGCCCTACATTACCTACTTACGTTGTGGCTATCGCAGCCACTAACCCCTCATCACTTTACGATTGGGAAACAGAAGATTTCTCAGTTTCAGAAGTGGTCAACTGGACGACTTATGATCCTTCCAATTTCGTTACAACAGCTTATAATGGTACAGACCCTTATATTTCAAAAGGTACAGCTACCGGTGTAAGTATCCTTCTCGGACTTGAAAGCCCTCATTCTGCAGCTTCCCCTAATACGACACTGCAGCAGTTTCTTGCAGGCTTAAATCCGGATCCCGGCACAGCCATTGTATTTTGCGGACACAGTCTTGCAGGAGCATTATCACCTACTCTTGCCCTTTATCTGAAAGAAAATAAAGATCTGAATGCTTTCGGTGTAACGCTTGTATATCCTACCGCCGGACCAACTCCTGGTGAGGCAGCATTTGCCAGCCTGTTCAACAGTAAATTTCCACCGTTGCCACCAGGATGGCAGCAACAATCAGGAACTTACCAAAGCTGGAATACCATGCACTGGAATGATCTGGATGTAGTACCTCATGCGTGGCCGATACCAGAATTGGGAAAAATCGCAACTATATATGGCCAGGCTCCTACAAATTTGACGGCCTCCATATTAAACGCTTTACAAAAGATGGCTATCGATGATTCTTCAAAATCAGGAGCCAGCTATACAAGAATACAAAACCAATCGCTTCCAGGTCAACTGCAACACTCAAGCAGTTCCTCGATTAGCATCACAACACCTCCTGAAACTTTGCAAGACTATATGCTTCAGCTATCAGTACAGCATGTAGGCATGTATAATGGTATTCCTGCAACCGGATCTGATCCTCAGGTAAATGGTCTTATTTTACAACAGCCATTACCCAAACCTGATGTTGTGAAACTGGTACCGGGAGTAACTGCTGTCACCGAACTTGAGATGATCATGAAAATAATAAATCAGATCATTGAATGGGTTTTCTCCCATTACACGTTGGTTGAAAAGGAAAATGCCACGCAAAATGTTGAGGCAAATCAATAAATATTAAAACCAATATAAAACAAAAACACCTGCCATAATAATTATGACAGGTGTTCTTATATTTTTTAGTTCTAGGATTGATTATAAATTAACCAAAGTACCTACATTCTCTCCGTCTACAATTTTTGACAGGTTACCATCTTTATTCATATCGAATACAATAATTGGCAATTTGTTTTCGTGGCTCAAGGTAAAGGCAGTCATATCCATTACCTTAAGGTTTTTTTCAAATACTTCATCGAAAGATAATGAATTGTATTTTACAGCATCAGCATTTTTTTCAGGATCGCTGTCATAGATTCCGTCTACTCTTGTTCCTTTTAAGATCACATCAGCTCCAATTTCGATTGCTCTTAGAGTAGCCGCTGTATCTGTAGTAAAATAAGGGTTTCCTGTACCTGCTCCGAAGATTACGACTCTTCCTTTTTCAAGGTGTCTTACAGCTCTTCTTTTGATGAAAGGTTCAGCTACTTTATCCATTTCGATAGCAGACTGAAGTCTTGTCTTTATTCCTGCATCTTCCAATGCTCCCTGCAACGCCATTCCGTTAATTACAGTTGCCAGCATTCCCATATAGTCTCCCTGTACCCTGTCCATACCTTTTGCAGCTCCTGCAACACCACGGAAAATATTTCCTCCTCCAATGACGATCGCAACTTCACAGCCTTTTTCGACTACTCTCTTAATCTCAACGGCATATTCCTGCAGTCTTTCGGTGTCAATACCATATTGTCTGTTTCCCATTAAGGCCTCACCGCTTAGTTTCAGAAGGATTCTTTTATATTTCATCTTTTATTTTTAGTAACTTTTTATTAGTATGGGTTTCCCCTGAATTTGATTTTGCAAATATAATCATTAAAGATATTGATGAAAGAAAAATATTTAAATAGAAATAATGTAAGAAATATTTTGAAAAGTACGAAAAAGGATTATTTTTGCATTAATTATAAATTGAGTTGAAGAAAATTATCATTTTTTCATTATTTCTATCAGGAATTGTTTCTTATGCGCAAACAGGAACAAATGTTTATCCGTTCTTAAATGTACCTGTATCTGCAAGACAGGCTGCTTTGGGTGGTGATGCAATTTCGATAAGAGATTATGATGTTTCCTTTGCTATTGCAAACCCTGCCCTGTTAAATAGAGATTCTGACAAACAGCTTTCTGTAAACGCAACAGCTTATCTTGCCGATTCAAAATACGGAACTATTGCTTATGCCAAAGACTTTGAGAATGGCCATATGGCTACCATCAACGCCAGGTATATGAGCTATGGAAGTACACCGAGAACGGACGAAAGCGGTTTCGAAAACGGAGAATTCAAGGCTTCGGATGTAGCCATTGGCGCAGGTTATGCCTACCAGTTTGAAGAAGACTGGACGATTGGTGGAGGGCTTAATTTCGTTACCTCAAAAATTGACAACTATACTTCTTCCGCAATTTCAGGAACAGCGGGAGTTACCTATCATAATAAAAAGAACAAAGAAGTAGTTTCTCTTGTGATGAGAAATTTTGGTTTTCAGCTGAAGTCATTCAATGGAACAAGAGAGAATCTTCCTTTCAGAATTGATCTTGGGTATACCAAAATAATCAAGAACTTCCCTCTTGCAATTACCATTACGGCGCACGATCTTCAGAAGTTTGATATTTCTTCAGAATATAACCTGGACGGACAGAAAGTGAATGCCGGCAGAAAAATAGCAGATCACTTTTCATTGGGAGCTGAATTGTTTCCGGAAAAGAACTTCAACATCCGATTGGGATATAATGTAAAAAGAGGAAATGAGCTGGCGGTTGCAGATCAAAGAAACTTCTCAGGACTTTCTGCAGGATTTGGAGTAAAAGTTTCCAGATTCCGCATAGATTATGCTCATGTAAGATATCACAACTCTTCCAATGTCAATCAGATAGGAATTTCCATGGACCTTTCCAGCCACAGAGGAGAGTAATCTTTTCGGCTGAAATTTTCTTAATTATTCTGAAATTTTCTTACTTCCTCTTGATTTTTAAGAAAAAATCTTGAAATTTGCAGTATGAAAAAACCTGTAATTGCTATCGATGGGTACTCGTCTACCGGAAAAAGTTCTATCTCTAAAATCATTGCAGATAAACTGGGACTTATTCATATGGACACAGGAGCTCTTTACCGAGGAGTTACCTGGTATGCATTGCAGCATTGTCTGGACGAAAATGGAGGAATTGATCTGAATACATTATTCTCTTCCTTAGACCAGATCCGCCTTGAGTTTAAAAACAACGACGGAACACTTATCCTTTTCCTTAATAACACGGATATCTCCAAAGAAATCCGTACCAATATAGTATCCGACAATGTAAGCCTTGTTGCCAAACAAAAAGAAGTAAGAGACTTTTTGCTTCAGTCACAGCGCACTTTGGCAGAAAAAGGAGGTGTCATTATGGACGGACGTGACATTGGGACAGTAGTTCTGCCAAATGCGGACTATAAATTCTTTCTTACTGCCAGTATTGATGAAAGAACCAGCAGAAGGTTCCTGGAACTGCAAGGCATGGGAATTGAAGCAGATAAAGAGCAGGTAAAGCAGAACCTTATAGAGCGTGATAAGATTGACAGCGAGCGCGAAATAGCCCCTTTGAAGCAGGCTGAAGACGCTATCGTTATTGATAACTCAGAATTGACCAAAGAAGAAACTATTGAACTTATTTTATCTCACATCGAAAAGATTTAACAATTTTTAATAGGCCACAAGCCCCCTTTGGTATACAAATTGTAAGTTTTATTACTGTAAAAACTAATCTATTATTAATTATTAAAAAACTTAAAATGTCTAGAAAAGGAAATAATACAGCAGGTATATTGGCAGGACTTCTTGCAGGTGCTGCGGCAGGTGTAATCTTAGGAATGCTTTATGCACCGGAAGAAGGTAAAGAAACCAGAAAAAAAATAAAGGATAAGGCAAATGATCTTAAAGATCAGGCTAAAAATAAATACGGAGAGGTTTCTGAAAAAGTAAAAGACCAATATGGCAATATTTCTTCTACTTTCAAAGAAACTGCAAACAGCGTAGCACATACTGTGAAAGACGGATATGACAAATATAAAGATCAGATTGTTTCTAAAACTGCAGATTTGGCAAAAGATGTAGAAGCAGAACTGAATGATCTGAAAAAATAAGTAATTTATCTTTTTTAAGTAAATTACAGAAAGGAACTTTTGTGCAAAAGTTCCTTTTTTTGTAACTTTAAAAAAAAACAATGATAGAAACTATTAAAGAATACGCCTCCAAGAGAATAGATCTTCTGAAAATTGAAGCGACTGAAAAGTCGTCCCTTTCTGCCGGGCTCATTACTTACTTTGTAGTACTGCTTGTTGCTTTTGCTTTTTTTATTATCCTTTTCAATTTTGGAATCGCTTTCCTTATTGGAAAAGCACTGGATAATTACTCTTACGGATTCTTAATTGTTGCTGCATTCTATGCACTGGTAATGGCATTTGTTGTTGCCTTCAAAACGAAGATCGTAAATGCTGTTGCAGATCAGGTTATTAAATTTTTAAATCATTAAACTATGGGCAGAAAATACGAGAGCATAGAAGAATTAAGAAGAAAGAAAAAACTGCTTCAAGGTGAAATAAATGATCTGGAGAATCTTCTTACCTTCAAAAACACAAAGGAAAGCCTAAGTGCATTTACCAATGGATTAAGCGACCAATATCTTCAGGAAAAGATAGATGAAGACGGTGATGAAAAAGTGGTTCTGAGAAAGGACATCATTGCCAAACAGCTTACCTCAGAAGTAAAAGATCTGTTGATTAACAAAAATACAGCTGTAGGAATTGCAAGCTCTGCTTTCAAAGGAGGGAATATTACAGACAGTCTTGTTAAACTAGGGGTTACCGCTATCGTAGGAAACTACGCCAAAAAGAATATGAAAAGCTCCAACTGGAAGAAAAAACTGATTGGTGCAGCATTAATCTACCTCGCTCCTATAGCGTTGAAGTATGTCAGAAAAAAGATGGAAGTATATCAGAAAAATAAAAGTGTTTCCAGTATGGAACAATTGATATAAGGAATTAGGGCTTAGGATTTAGAAAATAATGTTATATTTTCACTCCCTAAGCCCTAATTTCTAAGTTTTATTTTGAAAATAACTGTCCTAAAATAATCCCGGCAGCCATGGATACATTCAGGCTTTCTGTAGACTGGGATTTTCCAAATCTCGGGATGCTGATACTTTTTTGTAAAAGTTTTTCAGTTTCCGGTCTCATTCCATTCCCTTCATTTCCTAAGATCAGATTGATCTTTTCAGGTTTTTCAAATGTATAAATGTTCTCCCCTTCCATATCCGTTCCGATATTTACATTTTCTGTTGCAGAAAGATATTCCACAAGATCAGTATACACAACATTAACTCTGGTAAAAGAACCCATAGTAGCCTGAATCACTTTCGGATTGTAGACATCTACGGTATCTTCACTGCAGATAACCTGTTCTATTCCGAACCAGTCTGCCAGCCGTATAATGGTTCCTAAATTTCCTGGATCCTGTATTCCATCCAAAACCAGCTGTATATTCTTATCCGCCCATTTTTCTTCCTCAGCAAGATAACATACCGCTACGGAATCTTTTGGTGTTTTAAGAAAACTAATTTTTTTTAATTCATTTTCAGAGATATGAGTAACAGGAATATCAGTACGGTCCAATTTTTGTGGATCGGTTGATAATATTTCTTTAACTTTAAAGTTAGAATTAAAAAGTTCACAAATGATTTTATTACCTTCAACCAAAAACAAATTGTATTTTTGTCTGAACTTCTTTTTATCTAAAGACTGTAAAATTTTTATTGTATGAGCTGTAAGCATTATAAGAATTCTCCTCAAAAATATTATAAAATTATCTCATTTGCAACATTTGTTGGTCTCCTTTATGCTTGTAGTACAACAAAAAAAGTTCCTGAAGGCGAATATCTGCTTACCAAGAACACATTAGGGTTCGAGGATAAGAAAGAATTTTTCGATGAGGAACTCAAAGATTATATTCAGCAAAAGCCTAATAAAAAGCAATTTCTTTTCATGCCATTAAGTCTTCTTCTGTACAATATGGCTGACACGAAATACGATACGATACTTAATGAATATATGACCTATCCCGGAGAAATGAGAAATCAGAAACTGAGAGACTCTTTATTCCTTAAATATAATATGAAAAGCAGTGTTGGAAAAAGCCTGCTGTTCGATCGTTTATTGCATAATTGGGGAACACCGCCAGTGATTCTTGATCAGACCAGAAGTGAAAAAAGTGCTGAATCTATTAAAAAAAGACTTACTTACAGAGGATACTGGGATGCGGATGTAACGTTTAAACATACCCTGGATTCCGCTGCTAAAAAAGCCGCTGTTAATTATTCCATTAAGCATAACGACCCTACCCGGATCAAGGATTATTTTTACAATATTCCGGATCAGGGGATCAAAGGTTACTACAACTATAATTTGAACAGAAGTCTTATAAGATCCGGACAGATTCTTGATCAGACTGTTCTTGAAAGAGAAGTCACCCGAATTACTGATCTGATGAGAGAGTTTGGGTTCTATAGATTCAATGCCTCCAATGATGAGGTTTATTTTGTAGCTGACTCTCTCAAAAGCAGAAAACAGGTTCCTTTGACACTGGAAATTCACAAAGATTCTCTGGATACTCCGTATAAAATCTCAACTTTCGGAAATATAGATGTTGCGATTGTTGATGAACCGGGTGATTACCCTAAAAACACCAAAAAAGACAGCTTAAGGAGAATAAGATTTCATACGATGAATGATAAATATAAACTTTCATCCATATGGAGAGCTATTATTCCGGACAGTAAAAAAGTTTTCGACCAGACTAAACTTGACGTAACGAAGAGAAACCTTTTGGCGATGAACAATTTCAGCATCGTTAAGGCAAGAGATTCCCTGAGACAAGGAGGAATGGCATCACCTAACGACAGTATTGTTGATGTTTTATATGTACTGAAACCTCTTCCAAAGTATGAATTTAAACTGGGAACAGATATCAATTACTCTCAGCTCTTAAATCTCGGTATCTCTCCTTCCGTAGACCTTACTACCCGAAATGTTTTCAGGGGGGCAGAAAACCTTTCCACGAGTCTTTCAGGAACATTTGGATCTATCAGAAGTACAAAGGATATTGATAAAAGAGTTGCCGCCTATGAAATATCAGCTCAGGCATCTTTGAATTTCCCAAGGCTTTTGCTTCCATTTAATTATTATAAATTTATCCCTAAACGATATACGCCTACTTCATCTATTCTGTTGGGGGCGTCCATACAGAACAACATCGGTTTGGGAAGAATTATTTTTAATACAGGACTGAATTATCAGGCAAGTGTTAATGATCAGGTATACCATAAGCTTACTTTATTCAATACTCAGGTCAGTTTAACCAAAAATAAAGATGCTTATTACGACTACTTTGTCAATGACAGAAGAGTAAAAGATGAAGTTTTCGGGAATTATTTTATGTTTAACCCGCAAACTGCACAAACTGGTCAGGATTATAAAGATGGAAAACTAAGCGTAGATGAAGTTTCTAAAGAAATTATCGAGAACGATGCTTACCGTGGAAGTCTGAATCAGCAGGGAACAGATCTTTTAACGGCATTTACCGGAACATTGGTCAACAAAGACAGACAAACGCAGGATGTTCTTATTTCTTCCATGATCTATAACTTTGTATACAGTGAAATTGGGAAAAAGGAATATCCAAACGCATTTTATTTTAATGGGAAAGTTGAGCTTGCAGGAAACATTTTAAGCTTATTCAATAAAAAAGATAACGACGGAGGTGTTGTTACCGGTCCTCAAAAAACCATTTTCGGACTGCCATATGCACAGTTTATAAAATTTGATATTGATGCCAGAAAATATTTCAAATTCAATGGAAACCAGACATTGGTACTTCGCCAGTTTATCGGGGTTGGAATACCGTATGGAAATTCTCAGGATATGCCAATCATCAAATCATATTTCAATGGAGGTTCCAACGATATCAGAGCATGGGTAGCATTCGGAGGATTAGGTCCTGCAGATTCTCAAGTGGATGAAAGAGTACGTACTTATATGACAGACAATTTAAAGCTTACCACCAATATTGAATACCGAATTCCGTTCAATAAAACCTATGAGGGTGCTTTATTTACAGATATAGGAAATACATGGAGTCTTCGTAATTATAATGACGGATATGGAGATGAATTTAAATTTAATAAGTTCCTGAAGCAGGTAGGTATCGGAAGTGGATTTGGATTAAGATTGAATATCGCGTATGTAACGGCCAGAATTGACCTTGCTTACAAGATCTATGACCCGAATAAACCTGATGGAGACCGATGGAGATTCAAATATTTCCAGCCTTTTAAACCCACTGTTAATATCGCGTTCGGATATCCTTTCTAATCCGGAGAAACGCCTAAAATAAAATAGACTACAGCAATCACACGGGCGAGGATTTCCCTCGTCTGGTTTCTGTAGAAGCTTTCAGATTTTGTGACATCCTGAGCATCAAATCCCAAAGCATTCATATCATTGTTTCTTGCAAAAAACAAAGCCCTCAGGTTGTGATATCCCTGAGATACAATGATGACATTTTTCTTTTTATAAACATCCTTACAACGGAGAATACTTTTATAGGTATTGAAACCTTTCGGGTCTTCCATAATAATATCTTCCGGAACACCTTCCAGATAAACCAGATAATTTTTCATTGCTCTCGGTTCATTGTACCCTGTACTCTTCTCCCCGCTCACTATAATTTTCTTGATTTTCCCATGGTGGTAAAGAAGAGCTACAGCATCCATTCTTTTCGTAAAATAGGGATTAGATTTTCCGGATCTCATTTTCGGAGATGTCCCCAGGACCAATGCGACCTCTCTTGGTGGGATTTTTGAGATTTTGGTATAGGTTCTCCCGTTGGTAAGCCCGAAAACCCATACATTACAGAAACATATCATCAGAATTCCCAATTCCAATGATATAAAACCCAGGTTAAATATGTTCCTAATGACTCTCAACTAAGATCAAAGTTAAGCTTTATTTTTTTACTTTTCACAATAGACATGCAAGCCAATATATGCCCCTGCTCTTCTTCTCTTTCAGTAAGATACTCATTCTCCAGCAGTTCCACTTCTCCTTCTTCTAAAGAACATTCACAGCTTCCGCAGATTCCGGACTTGCATGAATAAGGAACCGGAAACTTCTGAATCAGAAGCTGCTGCAGGATTTTGTCCTTGTTATCAGGAAGATGAGTTGTATATTTTTTTCCAAGCATGGTAAATTCAACCTCTATATCTTCAATCAGAGGAAATTCTTTTTCTACAGGATAAATATCATCATTAAATTCCTCAAAAAGTTCAAAATGGATGTTCTTTTTCGGAATTCCGTGGTGATAACAGGCATTGGCCAGTGTCTTGATCATTTCTCCTTTTCCGCAGATCAGCACTTCGTCCACCGCATCCCAGATCGTAGATTCTTCATCGGTATCATCCAAATGGAGAATCTGATTGATGATAAGATTTAATTTCTTGGCATCCAATCTGCCATAAAAAAACTGATCTCCTGTTTTCTCCTGTGAGAAGAAATAAAATATCTGAAGTCTGTCACCACATGTTCTGGCAAGATTATCCAATTGATCACGGTATACCAGGTCTTCTGAACTTTTATTTCCAAAAAATAAAAATAACCGGGTTCTGGGTTCTGTATGAAGAATATTCTTAAAGTGGCTCAAAATCGGGGTAATTCCAATACCGGCAGCAAAGGCTACAATGGTTCTGAACTCACTTGGCTTGGAAACCAATGTAAATCTTCCTGCAGGTTCACTCACCCATAGAATATCATCCGCATCATAGTTTTGAAATAACTGGGAAGCAGCACCTTTAGGGGAATTCATCTTTATTCCTAAACATATTTTTCCCTCATAAGGTGCCGAAGTCATTGAGTAATCATTAATAACCTCTTTACCATATGCCTGAAATTTTATACTGACGAACTGCCCGGCTTCAAACCTGAAATTTTCTTTTAAATTCTCAGGAATATCAAACTCCAGAGAAAAAGTATTTTTGGTCAGCTCTTCCTTTTTCGCTATTTTTAACGGATGAAACTGTATCAGTTTTCCTTTATAGATTTGTTGTTCCATAACTTCAATTCAAAAATAGATAAAAAATAATTTATGAAGAAGATAATTTTATCCACGCTACTCCTTACTGCATTGTACAGCTGTAAAAAAGAAGGCCAGAAAACTGAAAATACTGCAGCTGCAGATTCTCTTTCTGTGCCCCAACCAACAGGTGCTGAAGAAAGTACATATATTCCCAAAGAACTTTCTCCTGAAAATGTAAGTCAGTATTTAGCAAAAAACAATGATACTTTATATGTCACCAACTTTTTTGCAACCTGGTGCGGCCCATGCATGAGAGAAATTCCAAGTTTTAAAAGTAAAATGGAGGAACTGAAGGGTAAACCGGTAAAATTCACTTTCATAAACCTTGACGATAAAGCTGATTGGGCTGGTGCTGTAAAGAATTTTGCAACAGAAAATAAGCTGGGAAAAAATGTTATCTTACTTGATGGACAAAAACTAGATCAGAATTTCTTCACTTCCAATTTCAAACAATGGGACGGAGGTTCTATTCCCTTTACTTTCATGAGAAAAGGAGATAAAACCGATGAATATCTGGGAATGATGACGGAAGATGTATTAAATTCAAAAATCGATTCTTTCTTAAAATAAAATAGACTGAACTCTTTCTAAATCATGTCAAAAAGATTTAAAATCCTGTGTTTGCTATTTGTGATTGCCATTATTATGAGTGCTGTCATCAATCTGAACACAGGGTTTTTAAGTTTAAGCTTCCAGGATTTCTTTCTGGATTCTAGTCATAACCAAATTGCCGAAATCCGTATCAACCGTGTTTTGGTAATGATGCTGGCCGGAATTTCAATTCCTACTTCAGGTTTTCTGATGCAGGAATATTTTCAAAACCCGCTGGCAGGACCTGATATATTGGGAATCACTTCGGTTGCCAGCCTGTCTGTCGCCTTTTATATTTTCTTTTCCCACAATATTGTACTTCCTGAGTTTTTACAGAACAGTTTTCTCAGTTTATCAGCTATTGGAGGAAGCTTGCTCTTAATGCTGATATTGTTGTCGATGTCTAACAGATTTCAGGACAAATCTTATCTCATTATTTTTGGGTTTCTTGTATCTGCTTTTGCCGGGGCAATTGTATCATTACTTCAGTTTTATGCGGAGAATCAAAGCTTGAAAAATTATATATTATGGTCTTTCGGAGCCAATAATATGGTGACCAGAAACCAGATTTATGTGTTGCTTGTTTTGGTTTTAATTGGAGTATTGATCTGTTTTAGAGCTATAAAACCACTTATTGGAAACTCTCTTGGGAATTCCTATGCACAAAGTTTAGGAGTAAATCTGAAACAGCTGAAACTTTTAATAATAGTTGCCTCTTCTCTCCTTTCAGCTTCTGTTACTGCATTTCTAGGACCTATTCTCTTTGTAGGAATTATTGTCCCTCACTTCTGCAGACTTGTCTATAATCCATCCAAATTATGGCAGCAATGGATTCTTAATATGTTTCTGGGAATGCTGATCATGCTGCTTTTCTCGGTTATTGCAGAAAAAACTCAGATTCCTCTGAATGTAATAAGCTCTGTATTTGGAATTCCCGTGATTCTGATGATGCTTTTGAAACAGAATAAGGTGTAGTTTTTTGTTGGATAAACGCAAAGACGCAAGGATTTTTTATACTAACGCTTATTTTAAGGTGCAAGAAAATCAAGGATTTTCAGCAAGCGTCGAGTATATGATTCTATGGCTTTAAATATTCAGTATTCAATTTATCGTAGATAAAATCTTTGCGCCTTAATAAAATATAACGCTTTTAATAGCTTTTTTTGCGCCTTTGCATTTACCCAATAGCATACCTAAATAAATTATTGCACCTACATTCCCGTACTTTTACCTAACAATTCATATTTTTAAGTTCAATAAGACACCACAAATGACAGAAAATGAACTATCAAAAATTGTTTTTGAAACAGGATTAAAAATTCATAGAAAACTTGGAGCAGGTTTATTTGAACATGTATATAAAGAATGTATGTACTATGAATTAACAAAAGCTGGATTTTTAGTAGAAAAACAAAAGTTTCTTCCCATCATTTATGAAGATTTGAAAATAGACAATGCCTTTAAACTTGATCTGATGGTTGAAAGCAAAGTAATTCTGGAAGTAAAAACAGTTGAATATATATCACCTACTCATAAAACACAGCTTTTAACTTATTTAAAAATGGCAAATTGCAAATTGGGGTTATTACTCAATTTTCAATCTGATGTTTTCAAAAATGGTGTAACAAGAATTGTAAATAACCTGTAAAGAAAAAATATAAAAATTTTGACAAAGTCAGATTCCTTGCGCCTTAAAACCTTATTTTTGTAAAACATTCTGCGCTTCTGCGTATAATCAAATCAAGTATGCACCTACAGATCAAACAGGCAAATATCGGCTACAATACAACTTTGATTTCCAATGCCAATGCGGACTTGAAGCTTGGTGATGTATGCCTGCTGATTGGTAATAATGGGGTTGGGAAAACAACGCTGATCAAATCTATTCTTCATCAGCTGCCTTTACTGAATGGGGAAATTTCTATGAACGGGAAAAATGTAAAAAGTCTTTCTGTAAAAGAAATTGCAGAAAATATTGCTATTGTTTTTTCAAAGTCTGTTATTCCGCAGCATTATACGGTTGAGGATCTTATTTCTTTGGGGAAATACATCTACTACCCTTTTTATTTTGAGTTAAAAAAAGAAGACCGTGAAGAAGTGGCCCACATCATTGAAGAACTGGATTTAAATCAATACCGATATACCCTTCTGAAAAATCTGTCTGACGGAAACCTTCAGAAAGCTTTTATCGGACGGGCGATAACCCAAAATTCCCCGATCATCATTCTGGATGAACCAACTACTCATCTGGACGAAAAAAACAAAATCATTATTCTTAAAACTTTGAGAAAACTGGCTAAAGAACAGAATAAATTGATCCTGTTTTCTTCTCATGATTGGAGGTTAGCCAAAGAGTTTGCAGATAAAATATGGTATGTAAAGGACAATCATCTGTATTCTGGAATTGTTGAGGACATTCTTCTTCAGCATGAGGAGCTCACCAATGCATCATTATTTCAAATTAATGAGACTTTTATTCCGCCTTTCATCTCGGCACCCCAGTTTCACAAGGAAATGCTGTATTCTCTGCTTCAAAAAAACTTTCCAAAAGACCTATCTGCCTTTAATTTTGACTTTCAGAATGCTTTTTGGGTAATTACTAAAGATTCCTCTACTTACCAATGTGAATCTTTTGAAGAAATCATTGATTTGATTACAAACATTCATTAATACTAGATTTTCTTTGATCAATTCATATACTATGCATGCATAGTATTATGCTAATCATACAATTTAATCTATTTATTATCAGGTTATTAACAAAATTTAACGTTAATAAATACTATGCATGCATAATATTTACTAAATTTGGGTAAAACCATTGGCGCAAAAATGATGGATAATAATAAGGAAAAAATAGAAAACGTAGATTTAATTTTAAAGCAGACCTGGTTGGCTGTTTCTAAAATGTACACAGAACTAGCCCAGGAACATGATTCCACAGCGGTACAGGCGCTTACTCTTCTTAAAATTGATCCCAAAGAAGGAACCCGAAGTACCAATCTTGGTCCTAAGATGGCTATTGAACCCACTTCATTAACGAGAATCATCAAACTTCTGGAAGATAACGGATATATCTATAAGGAAAAGACAACCACTGATAAAAGAGAGGTTATCATTAAGCTTACAGATAAAGGACTAAACTCCAGAAACATGTCAAAGGAAGTCGTTGTCAACTTCAACAAGAAGGTGATGGAAAAAATTGCTCCCGAAAAGCTGGATGCTTTTAAAGATGTGATGACTGAAATCATGAAAATAGCAAACGAATTATTAAACAACAGAAAATAAATTATGATGAAACCTCCGGGTGGCATATAATCTTATAAAAATAAAAATTTACATATGAAAAGAAGAATCAAACATGTAACGGTTCTTGGTTCAGGAATTATGGGAAGCGGTATCGCGGCTCACTTCGCCAACATCGGTGTTGAAGTATCACTCTTGGATATTGTTCCTTTTGAACTTACTGAAGCTGAACAGAAAAAAGGTTTGACCAAAGATGATAAGGTAGTAAGAAACAGAATTGCTTCCGAAAACTTTGAAAAACTTAAAAAAGCAAGTCCTGCACTTCTTTATTCACCAAAGTTTGCAGACAGAATTAAAATCGGAAACTTCGATGATGATCTTCCGAAAATAAAAAACACAGACTGGATCATTGAAGTGGTAGTAGAAAGACTTGACATTAAGAAGTCTGTATACGAAAAGATTGAACAGTTCAGAAAACCGGGAACATTAATTTCTTCTAATACATCCGGGATTCCTATTCATTTCCTGACAGAAGGAAGAAGCGAAGATTTCAAAAAGTACTTCGCAGGAACACACTTCTTCAATCCTGTAAGATATCTTCCTCTTTTAGAAATTATCCCTACTAACGATACAGCTCCTGAGATCATCGATTTCTATATGAACTACGGGGCGAAATTCTTAGGTAAAACCACCGTTTTAGCCAAAGACACTCCTGCTTTCATCGCCAACAGGATCGGTGTATTCTCTATGATGGATCTTCTTCACAATGTACAGAAATTAGGACTTACTGTTTCTGATGTTGATAAATTAACTGGTCCGGTAATAGGACGTCCAAAATCTGCTACGTTCAGAACAGCTGATGTTGTAGGTCTTGATACTTTGGTAATGGTAGCCAACGGCGTTCGCCAGAGTGGTGCTGAAGCTAATGATTTCAATGATGTTTTTGCGCTTCCAGGCTATATCCAGAAAATGATGGATAATAAATGGCTAGGTTCAAAAACAGAACAAGGTTTCTATAAAAAAGTGAAAAATGCAGAAGGAAAATCTGAAATTCACGGATTAAACCTTGACACTTTAGAGTATGAACTTCAAGGAAAATCTTCATTCCCTACCTTAGAATTAACAAAAGCGATTGACAAACCAATTGACAGATTCAAAGTTCTGATCGGAGGTAAGGATAAAGCTGGTGAATTATACAGAAAATCGTTAGGAGCATTATTCGCTTACGTTTCACATAAAGTTCCTGAAATCTCTGACGAGGTTTATAAAATTGACGATGCCATGAGAGCAGGTTTCGGATGGGAAAACGGACCATTTGAAATCTGGGATGCCGTAGGTGTTGCCAAAGGTATAGAATTGGCAAAAGATGCAGGATACGAAGTTTCTGACTGGGTGAAAAATGTAGAAACTTTCTATAAAGTTAATGATGAAGGGCAAAGTATTTACGTTGATAAAAATTCAGGAGAATACAATAAAATCCCAGGTCAGGATGCATTCATCATCTTAGATAATATCAGAAAAAACAAAACACTTTGGAGTAATTCTGGTGCTTCTATTGAAGATTTAGGAGACGGAATTATCAACTTCGAGATCCGTTCAAAAATGAACTCTCTTGGAGGTGAAGTTCTTGATGGATTAAACAGAGCAATTGATTTAGCAGAAAAAGAATATGATGGATTAGTTGTAGGAAACCAGGGAACTAACTTCTCTGTAGGAGCAAACCTTGCTATGATCCTTATGATGGCTATCGAGCAGGATTGGGATGATTTGAATATGGCGATCGCTTACTTCCAGAAATCAATGATGAGAGTACGCTACTCCTCTATTCCTGTAGTTGTTGCTCCTCACGGAATGACTCTGGGTGGAGGATGCGAAATGACAATGCATGCCGACCGAGTGGTTGCAGCAGCAGAAACATACATTGGACTAGTAGAAACTGGTGTAGGTGTAATTCCTGGCGGAGGTGGTACTAAAGAATTGACTTTAAGAACTTCCAGAGAATTCCATAATGATGATGTTAAAAACAACAGACTTCGTGATGCTTTCATGAATATTGCAATGGGTAAAGTAGCAACTTCTACGTATGAAGCTTATGACATGGGAATCCTTGAAAAAGGAAAAGACATTGTTTCCGTAAGCAAAAACAGACAAATTGCTGAAGCTAAAAAAGTAGCAAAACTATTAGCAGAACAAGGCTATACTCAGCCAATCGAGCAAAAAGTAAAAGTTCTTGGTAAAGATGCATTAGGAATGTTCTACGTAGGAACAGACCAAATGCTAACCGGAAACTTCATCTCTGCACACGACAAGAAAATTGCAGATAAACTAGCCAACGTAATGGTAGGTGGAAATCTGTCTGAACCAACAGTCGTTACAGAACAATATCTATTGAATCTTGAAAGAGAAACCTTCCTTCAGCTTTGTGGAGAAAGAAAAACTCTGGAAAGAATCCAGTACATGTTACAGAACGGAAAACCTCTAAGAAACTAGCGGAAGCTCCGTAGGAGTGAACTGTTAATAGATGAATAATTTAAAAATTGGAGAGCCTCGTAGAGGCGGCCTGTTAATTTATGGCAAATACATACACTCAGATTTATATTCAAATTGTTTTCGCTGTAAAAGGAAGACAAAATCTGATTTCAAATGAAAACAGAAAAGAATTACATCAGTTTATTACAGGTATTGTGTCCAATAGAAACCAAAAGTTATTCGCAGTTTTTGCAATGCCAGACCATGTACATATTCTCGTAAGTATGAATCCGACCCTTTCGGTTTCAGATTTAGTAAGAGATATTAAAGCGAGTTCTTCAAAATTCATCAATGAAAAAGGGTGGATCAATGGAAAATTCAATTGGCAGGAAGGGTACGGAGCTTTTTCATATTCTAAAAGCAGTGTTGATTCTGTTGTAAAATATATTTTAAATCAGGAAGAACATCATAAAAAGAAAACTTTTAGAGAAGAATATCTGGATTTTATGTCAAAATTTGAAATAGAATATGATCCAAAATATTTATTTGAATGGGTTAGCGATTAACAGGTCGCTCCTACGGAGCTCTACAAAGAAAGCATAAACAAATACTATGAACAGTTTACCTCTACGAGGCAAAAAAGTCTAAAAATAATTTAATTAAAACAAAATGAAAACAGCATATATAGTAAAAGGTTTCAGAACTGCCGTTGGAAAAGCTCCAAAAGGAAGTTTAAGATTTACAAGACCTGATGTCATGGCGGCTACCGTTATTGAAAAATTAATGGCAGAGCTCCCACAATTAGATAAAAACAGAATTGATGACCTTATCGTAGGAAATGCAATGCCGGAAGCTGAACAAGGGCTGAACGTTGCACGTCTGATCTCTTTGATGGGATTAAATACCGATAAAGTTCCGGGAGTAACCGTCAACAGATACTGTGCTTCTGGAAGTGAGGCCATTGCTATTGCTTCTGCAAAAATTCAGGCTGGTATGGCAGATTGTATCATCGCGGGTGGTACTGAATCTATGTCATACATTCCGATGGGAGGTTACAAACCGGTTCCTGAAACGGATATCGCAAAAACAAACCCTGATTACTATTGGGGAATGGGTTATACGGCTGAAGAAGTTGCAAAACAATATAATATTACGAGAGAAGAGCAGGATCAGTTTGCTTTTGAATCTCATATGAAAGCTTTAAAAGCTAATCAGGAAGGAAAATTTGCCAACCAGATTGTTCCGATTCCTGTAGAATATAACTTCCTGGATGAAAATCAGAAAATGCAGACTAAAAAGTTTGATTTTTCAATAGATGAAGGTCCAAGAGCTGATACTTCTTTAGCTGGTTTAGCAAAATTAAGACCTGTATTTGCCAATGGAGGAAGCGTAACAGCCGGAAACTCTTCTCAAATGAGTGACGGAGCTGCTTTTGTAATGGTAATGAGTGAGGAAATGGTAAAAGAATTAGGTTTGGAGCCTGAAGCAAGATTAGTTGCTTATGCAGCAGCCGGATTAGAGCCAAGAATCATGGGAATGGGACCTATCTATGCTATTCCAAAAGCTTTAAAACAAGCAGGTTTAGAATTAAAAGATATTGAATTAATCGAATTAAACGAAGCATTCGCATCACAATCTGTTGCCATTAAGAAAGAATTAGGCTTAAATCCTGATATTCTAAATGTAAACGGAGGAGCCATCGCTTTGGGTCACCCTCTTGGATGTACAGGAACGAAATTAACAGTTCAGCTTCTTGATGAAATGAGAAAGCGCGGAAACAAATACGGAATGGTTTCTATGTGCGTTGGAACAGGCCAAGGCGCAGCTTCAATCTTTGAATTATTATAATTAAAAAACAAAAATAATGAGTGATACACTTAATAAAACATTAAAAGGCGGTGAGTTTTTAATTAAACAAATTCCAGCTAATGAAATTTTCTCTTTGGAAGAACTTTCTGAAGAACAAAAAATGCTTCGTGATTCTGCTAAAGAATTTATAGACAGAGAAGTAATTCCACAACATGACCGTTTTGAGAAAAAGGATTATGCATTGACTGAAGAAACAATGCGTAAATTAGGAGAAATGGGATTATTAGGAATCACTGTTCCTGAAGAATATGGCGGTTTGGGAATGGGATTTGTGAGTACAATGTTAGCTTGCGATTATGTTTCCGGAGGAAATGGCTCATTAGCTACAGCTTATGGAGCACATACGGGAATCGGAACTCTTCCGACTCTACTTTACGGGAATGAAGAATTGAAAAAGAAATACCTTCCGGATTTAGCTACAGGAACAAAATTCGGTGCCTATTGCTTGACTGAGCCGGATGCAGGATCTGATGCCAATTCAGGGAAAACAAGAGCAAAATTGTCTGAAGACGGAAAACATTACATCATCAATGGACAAAAAATGTGGATTTCCAATGCAGGTTTTGCAGATACTTTCACATTATTTGCAAAAATTGATGATGATAAAAACATTACAGGTTTTGTGATCAACCGTTCAGAATTAGAAAATCCAGACAGTTTAACATTTGGTGAAGAAGAACATAAATTAGGTATTCGTTCCTCTTCCACCCGTCAGGTTTTCTTCAATGATATGAAAATTCCTGTTGAAAATATGTTAGGTGAAAGAAACAACGGTTTCAAAATCGCTTTGAATGCATTAAATGTTGGTAGAATTAAATTAGCTGCAGCAAACCTTGACGGACAAAGAAGAATTTTAAACCATTCTATTCAGTATTCAAATGAAAGAAAGCAATTTGGTGTTTCTATTTCTACTTTCGGAGCAATCAGAAAGAAAATTGCAGAAATGTCAACCGGAGTTTTTGTGAGTGAAGCTGGTTCTTACCGTTTAGCAAAAAATGTTGAAGATAAAATTGCAGACTTAGTTGCTGGCGGAATGGATCATCAACAAGCTGAATTGAAAGGTGTTGAAGAATTTGCAGTAGAAGCTTCTATCCTTAAAGTTTTCGTTTCTGACCTTACTCAAAATACAGCTGATGAAGGAATCCAGATTTATGGAGGAATGGGATTCTCAGAAGATACACCTATGGAATCTGCATGGAGAGATGCCAGAATTGGTAGAATTTATGAAGGTACCAACGAAATCAATAGATTATTGGCTGTAGGAATGCTTATTAAGAGAGCAATGAAAGGTGAATTAGATCTTTTATCTCCTGCAATGGCAATCAGCAAAGAATTGATGGGTATCCCTTCATTTGAAGTTCCAGATTATTCAGAATTCATGAGTGAAGAAAAAGCTATTATTGCAAATCTTAAAAAAGTATTCCTGATGGTTTCCGGAGCTGCACTTCAGAAATTCATGATGGATATTGAAAAACAGCAGCACTTATTATTAAACGCTTCTGAAATCCTTAACCAAATCTATATGGCAGAATCTGCAGTATTAAGAGCAGAGAAACACTTCTCTCCTGAATCTGTAGAAGCAGCTATGGCTCAGCTTAATCTTTACAAAGCGGTTGAGAAAATCATCTCTGCTGCTAAGGAAGGAATCATTTCTTTCGCTGAAGGAGATGAACAGAGAATGATGCTTTCCGGATTAAGAAGATTCACAAAATATACCAATCATCCAAATGTAGTAGCTTTAACTGAAAAAGTTGCGGCTCACTATATCGAGAAAGGAGCTTATTAGTCTTTAACAACATAAATTTGATTCAAAACGCCTCGTTAAGGGGCGTTTTTTATATATTTAATGTACTAATCTTTACTTTTTATTGATGAATTTAAAATTATATGTTTTTATTGTATTTCTGATTCCCGGAATTATTTTTTCACAACGAAAGCCCAATGATACCCTTAGATGCAGCGACCTAATGGAAGATCCGATTATAAACAAAATAGTATATGCCTACCAAAACAAACCTGAGAAACCTAAAAAAATTGTTAACAGTGAACGGACCGCCTTTTGTGGAACAGAGCTGATGAAGGAATTTGAGGAAGAAACATGTATTACAACAAGGATGATTCTTAATGATTATCCTTTTTTAATAAATGAAATTAAGAAGCTTGTCAATCACTATCCGAATTATATAAGATCAGATATATTTTGGATAGACAGAAAAAAAGAAAGGAATGATAAAAGCTTACGGGTTTACAGGGAAGAAACATTAAAAAAATGGGAATCAAAAGGCAATCACTCCTATTTTTCAATTCTCATTATTTCTGATAAAACCAATAACAATCATGAGGCTACAACCCTTACAATCAGATTTCCCGGGAAAACAATCACAAAACACTACAGATTATTACTGAAGGATCAATAATTTTTGCTAATTTTATTATAACTAAAAACCATAAAGCGCAAAACATAATATGAAGACATTATTTCCCCTACTCCTTTTATCTGCTTCTCTGACGGCACAAAAAAAGGAAAATTTAATTCCTATTCCCAAAACAGATACCGTAAAAATTGCCAGCAAAGGGAAATTCCCCGGATACTTTGCGCTGAAATCAAATCAGTCACGGACAGGACTTTATAAAATGTTGATTAAGAAACCTAATGATACTACGGCTTATCTGGCTTTGAAAGAATCCTCAAAGGACTATTCACAATACAAGATTTTAAACGCGATTACTCCTGGCAAACTCCAGATAAGTTCAAAGGAGCTCATACCACCTAAATAATATAACACAAATTCAAAAAAACGATAAACATGGGAAAATTTATTATCTCTAAAAGAACAAACGGAGACTTTCAGTTTAACCTCAAAGCAGGAAACGGACAGGTAATTTTAACCAGCCAGGGTTACAGCACAAAACCATCCTGCGAAAACGGAATCGGATCTGTAAAGACCTATTCACAGGAAGATTCAAAATTTGAAAGAAATACATCCAATGACGGCAGATGTTATTTCAATCTTAAAGCAGGAAACGGACAGATCATAGGAACCAGCCAGATGTATGAATCTGATAACGGCATGGAAAACGGAATAGAGTCTGTAAAAAACAATGCTCCACACGCTCATGTAGAAGATGAAACAAGTATTTAAAATACATTGAAATAATCTTAATAAAAATGTCTTATTTTTTTAAGGCATTTTTTATTTTTGTACTCTATTTTTCATTAGAAATGACAAAAGAAGAATTACTGAACAGAGCAATCAAAATTGCTGACAAAGCCCATAAAGGACAAACCGATAAATACCATGCTCCCTATATTGGACACGTCATGCGTGTGATGAATTATGGTAAAACATTGGACGAAAAAATCGTTGGAGTACTGCATGATGTCGTAGAAGACCATCCGGAAGAATTCAGTCTGGATTATTTAAGGTCTGAAGGGTTTCCTGAATATATCATTTTTGCCATCAGCTGTCTTACCAAATTTGATCCGGAAGAAGATTACGATGATTTCATTAAAAGAACAGAAAGATCTCTGCTCTCTGTTGCCGTAAAGCTGAATGACCTTCGTGACAATATGGATCTCAGAAGAGTAAACAGAGAACTTACACCTAAGGATATTAAAAGATTCAACAAATATCTGAAAGCGTATCGTTATCTGATAGAGAAATATTAATAAAAAAACACATGACTAATAACCTTCCTGAAATTTCATCAGCTTATCAATCCAAGCTGATCTCTGCTATTGTATCTATTTCAGTTTTTTTCCTGATCTATCTGATACTTATACTCGCTTCTCTCCTGATGATATTCTTATTAGGATACGGAGCAATAAAACTTTTAAGTATTTCTCTCAATTACTTTACAGTGTTTGGTGCAGCAGGATTATTGAGTGTTGGAGTTTTTGTATTTATATTTCTTGTTAAATTCATTTTCAAAAAAACACATTACAGCACACGGCATCTGATAGAAGTCAACAGATCCCACCAGCCTGAGTTGTTTGTCATTATTGATGAAATTGTAGCTCAAACCAAAGTAAAAGCTCCACAAAAAGTTTTTCTTTCACCTGACGTGAATGCCAGTGTAAGCTATAATTCTATTTTCTGGAGTATGTTTTTGCCGGTAAAGAAAAATTTAACGATTGGAGTTGGACTTATCAATTCAACCAGTGTAGGAGAATTAAGATCCATTTTAGCCCATGAGTTTGGGCATTTCTCTCAAAAAAGTATGAAAGTGGGCGGCTATGTGAATCAGGCTGAAAAAATAATCTTTGAAACCGTTTACAATAATAAAGAATATGAAAATTTTATATTAGAATTTTCAGGAGGCAATGCTGTTTTTAAAATTTTCGGACTGATATCAGTCAGTTTCATCAATACATTCCAATCTGTTCTTAAAAGTATTTCAAATTTTCTTTTTAAAAATCATGCTTCTCTCCAAAGAGAAATGGAATATCATGCAGATGCTATTTCAACCTTTATCACCAATCCTGAAGAGCAGGCTTCATCTCTATTAAGACTGGAATTAAGTGATGCTGCTTTTAATTATTCTTTTAATTTTTATATTGACAGCCAGCAAAAATATCTTCCAAAAGATCTTTATAAGAACCAGATTTCTTTAATGAAAATCTTATGCGAAAGAAATAATCATCCTTACATAAACGGACTTCCTAAAATAGATGCCGAAGATCTTACCCGATACAATAAATCCAGAATAGAAATTGAAGACCAATGGACTTCACATCCGGATATCCTAAAAAGAATTGAAAGGATTAAAATAAACGATACCAGGAATACAGCCGCAGACCACAGGTATGCAAAAGAGATTATCAGTGGTTTTGATAATATCTGTGAAATAATGACCGCGAAATTCCTCACTTTACACAGTGTAAAAAATGTAGGAGAAGTGATAGATGATGAAAGTTTTATAAAACTCTATCTGGACAATAATATGTATAAAACTTTCAGTTCAGATTTTAACGGATATTACGAAAGGCATAATCCTATTGTAGAAAATATTGAATCTGTAATTTCAGGTTCTGTCCCTCAGCAAATTTCCGATCTTTTCAGTGACAAAAAGGTATCTTTAGTCTATGAAAAATCCGGAATAGAGAGTGATATCCAGACTCTGCAATACCTGGCTTCCTATCCGAAAGAAATAAAAACCTTCAGATTTGATGGCAGTTTATACAAAGCAAAAGATGCCAGAAGCCTTATTCCTGAGCTTGAAAATGAGCTGAAAAAGGTACAAGAAGAACTTCTTGAGAATGATAAAGCCATCTTTCAGCATTATTACCATACTTCTAATGAAGATCTGAAAAAAGATCTGCTTGCCAAATATAAAAAACTGTCAGTCATAGATAGAGAATTTGATGATTTCCAGAAAAGTCTTAATGAATTTACGGTATACCTGCAGTTTATGGCGGTCACTTTACCCTTCGAAGAAATCCGTAAGCATAGGGCCAAGCTATTAAAAGCAGAAGAACCCTTTAAACAAAAGACCAGGGAACTTCTTGAAAATTCAGCTTATAAGGAAGCCTTAACTGATGAAGATAAAAATATTTTACAGGAATTTATAGATTCTGAATATATTTACTTCAACAAAGACAAATATCTTGAGCATGAGGTAGGTGCTATATCTTTGCTGATTGAAAAATACCGGGCATTACTCAATGATCACTATCTTAATTCTAAGCTGGATTTATTAAATTTTCAGTCAGGTTTACGTAAGAATTAATCTGCACCTGGGAAATCGTAGGTCTTCGTGTGATGATTCGTCCCATCGATGTTGATGTTTAACGCAAGGTAAATGAAATGTAAATTTTTGTTCCCTTTCGCTTCAAATTCACGCTGCCAAAGATATCCGCTCACGATTCCAAAGTAATCATCAATCTGATACCCAAAACCACCGTAAACTCTGTTTCTTGCAAAGCTAGGTTTCATAGGGCTTACAAAGAAAATTTCGTCATACGCATTAGCGAAGACAGTACCTTTTTTAATGGTTTTGGCATTTAAAGGAACACTTACATTCAGACGGTATCTGTAACGCATTCTCTGGGAAGTAAGATCTGTTTTAGGCTCATAGAACCAGCTTTTTTCAACACGAAAACGGTTTTCAAACTTTACGATGCCTTTTTTAATATCAATGACATCCTGAAGCCATACTCTGAACTCCTCTCTGCTTAAACTGTGTTCTTTATAGTTGACATATCTTCCCAATCCTACGAAAGGCTTGTGGTTTTTGGTAAGATTATACCCTATTCCTCCTTTTATCTCATAATAATCGGGGTAGGTATAATCTTCATTACCACGCATCTGCCCTTCTGCATAAAGGAAAAATTTTGGATGAAACTTATAGGTCAGAGTCACTGCATTGAAGCTGGAAATATGTTCCTGTGCTTTAAAAAAAGAAATTCCAAGTAGTAAACCTAGGCCTATAAGACGTTTCATAAAAAATTTTTGCAAATGTATATTTTTTAACAATTTATTAATATTAACTTTCATTAATATTAAATTAACACCTACTTAATATTAATTGTGTAGGAAAAACCAATGTGGAACCACCTTTGCGGCATTGCCACCCCAAATGCTTCCGTATAATTTGTATTGGTAATATTATTAACCAAAACGTAAACTGAGTAGTCTTTTTTAGCAAAACTCAGCTTTTCATCAACAAGATTATAAGTTCCCAGATTTACTCTTTCATTATAACGGTAAACAAGCTCATTGGTGAAGGTTTTCAGGAATTTCACTTCTAATTTGGAAATAACCTGGTGTCTCAGGTTGTCCAGAATATATCTTGAAACCAAACCGTTTTTTTCTTCATATTTGCTGTCGATATACGTATACCCAACTGTGTATTTCAGCCAGTCTAACGGCCTATGACTCCACTCTGCTTCAATCCCTTTCGTTTTGATGTCTCCTACATTCTCGGCAAACCAAATTTTGTCTTTAAGGTCATTTTTAACCCAGTCAATAGAATTGCTGGAGTTCCTTAAAAACCCGCTTATTTTAGCTAAAATTCTGTTATTTTGATATTGATATCCTACCTCGGATGAAAGCGCATTTTCAGGCTGTAAATTCGGATTTCCCTGTTCTGTTCCGCTGACATAATAAAGTTCAGTAAAGGTTGGTATACGATGTACTTTTGCAATATTTCCGTAGATTTTACTATTGGGATTAAAGTTATAGCCGACATCCAAACCAGGATAAAAGAAATTTCCTTCTTTAGAGTAATTGGCCCATGAAATTCCCGGACTGATGTTTAGTTTTTTATCCAGTAATGAAAAATGGTGCTCAAAGAAAACCTGAGATACAAAGCGGTTTCTATCCCCCAGATTACTGCTCACTAAAAATTCTTTTCTCAATTCTACTCCAATTCCGGTGGTTCCCAACCCCCATTGGTAGCTAGAATTCACTTCACCGCCTACATTATTTCCAATATGCATATTTCTGTAAAAATCAGGATTCCATCTGTCATAAAGATACATATCCTGTCCTCTTCTCCAGTATACATTTGAATTAAGCTTTAGTTTCCCAAAAGTCTGCTGATGGGCTACACTTACAATAGAAGCCTGTGTTTCCTCATATTGTTTTGTTGCAGCACTGGAAGCATAAAAACCGTTGGCTCCGAATTTCTTTTCCGAAAAACCGGCCTGTACCCTTACGTCTCCGTTTTTGATATTCAGCTTTCCCTGATAAAATACATTTCTGATCTCATAATCAGTATTAAACATATATCCTTCTGAAGAAGCAGAATTGGCCTGAAGGGAGTTGGTAAACTTTTCATTTCCTATCTGCGCATTGAATCCAAGGCCATAGGTACTGAAATCTCCCCCATCTGCACTGATCTTAACTTTCTTTCCGGGAACTGTTTTAGTAATGATGTTGATAACACCGGCATAAGCATTCTGCCCAAAACGTCTGGCAGCCGGCCCTTTTATGATTTCTATCCTTTCTACGTCATCCAGGTCAACCGGGATATTCATATTGTTATGCCCGGTCTGGGAGTCATTCATCCTGATTCCGTTCAGAAGCAGAAGAACCTGCTCAAAAGAACTGCCCCGGAAACCGATATCACTCTGCACCCCATTGGCTCCTCTCCTTCTGATATCCATTCCTGGTACCTGCTGAAGAATTTCATCTATACTTCTAGCCGGAGAATTTACAATATCTTCTCTGCTGATAACGCTGATATTCTGGTTGGCACTTTTATAAGGTGTAGAGATAAATTTTCCCTGAAATTCAATGCTTTCAATATCTGTTGTCTTCTCCTGTGCATTTACCCAAAGTAAAGATCCCAGAAAAAAAGCACTTCCTATCTTTTTGATCATAATCGTTCCGTAGTTTTTCTTTTATAACAGATTCCAAAAGTAAGGGAGTTCACCAAGACAGACAAATGATAGTTGTCATAAAAAAAGATGCAGCGGAATGCTGCATCTTTGTGAGGGATTAATTCTATCTTTTCTTCATTAAATGTGTAACCAGATCTCTGAATAATTTTCTCATTTCTTATTACATATTTAAGGGTACAATTTTAAATAATTTTAAAACACAAAACAATAGTTCAGCAAAAAAAATATAACATAATTTATAAAACTTTATAAAATACTGTGAAATAAACGGTAAAACAGGAATAAATCACAAAACCACCTTCATTTTACCATTTTTCCATGATTATATTTCATTTTTTATCCCCCTGATTTACCATTTATAATAATAATTTTTAACAATAATATATGCATAAAATTTTCACTAAAAATTCGTAATTTTGTGGGTCTTAATTTTACGATGAAAGTATTCTTTTTCAAAGCTAATTTTTGAGGAAAATATTTAAAAGTTCAATTGATGACAGCCTTGGAATATTCTGTGGCAAAACACCATTATACTGGCAGCCTTAATGCTGTACAGTCACTTTTATGAATAAACAAAATATGGCTAATACAACAGAAATAGACATAAAAAAACAGATTTTTGTTAAGAATGCACATCTTAACAATCTGAAACATATAGACGTCCTGATCCCGAAGAATAAACTGATTGTTATCACAGGAGTTTCAGGAAGCGGTAAGTCATCTCTGGCCTTTGATACTATTTATGCTGAAGGGCAGAGAAGATATGTTGAAAGTTTAAGTTCCTATGCGCGTCAGTTTTTGGGGAAATTAGAAAAACCAAAAGTAGATGACATTAAAGGACTTGCGCCGTCTATTGCAATCCAGCAGAAAGTTATTTCTTCCAATCCGCGTTCTACGGTAGGAACATCTACGGAGATCTATGATTATATGAAGCTTCTTTTTGCCAGAATCGGGAAAACCTTTTCTCCTGTTTCGGGAGAAGAAGTAAAAAAAGATTCGGTTTCTGATGTGGTAGATTTTATCAAAGCATCCAAAAAAGATACTTCTTTTTTATTGACAGCTCCTTTAGAATATGATACTGACAATTTCAAAGAAACACTGAATATTTTAAAGCTGGCGGGTTTCACAAGACTTGAAATCAATGGAAACTTAGCCGGAATCGAAGACCTGGAAAGCTTTGGATTTGCTCCTGAAAAAGGAATGACGATCAATCTTGTCATTGACCGCTTTTCCTATGAAGAAGACGAAAGCTTTTTACAAAGACTTGCGGATTCTATTCAGATGGCATTTTATGAAGGACGCGGCTATTGCTCATTAAAAAATACAGATACTGAAAAAGTAAAAGAATTCTCCAATAAGTTTGAACTTGACGGAATGGAATTTCTTGAACCGAATGTTCATTTTTTCAGCTTTAATAACCCATATGGAGCATGTCCTGCATGTGAAGGATATGGAAAAGTAATCGGAATAGACGAAGATCTTGTAATTCCCAATAAAACATTATCCATCTACGAAGATGCTGTTGTCAGCTGGAGAGGTGAAACCATGAGTGAATGGAAAAAAGATTTCATCAAAAAAGCAGGAGACTTCCCTATTCATAAACCTTATCACCAATTAACAAAAGAACAGAAAAACTTCCTTTGGAAAGGTGACGGAAAAAGTAGTTTTCCATCCATCAATAATTTCTTCAAAATGCTTGAAGAAAACTTATATAAAATCCAGTACAGAGTAATGCTTTCACGCTACAGAGGAAAAACCCTTTGTCCTACGTGTGAAGGATTGAGACTTCGTGAAGAAACCAGCTGGGTAAAAGTGGACGGACATAATATCCAGTCGATGATAGAACTTCCTTTGGATGAACTGGCTCCGGTAATCAATGGGCTGCAGCTTTCAGATCATGACAAAGAGGTTGCCAAAAGGCTTATCTATGAAATCACAACCCGTCTTGAATTTTTATTAAAAGTAGGATTAGGCTATTTAACATTAAACAGGACTTCCAATACGCTTTCAGGAGGGGAAAGTCAGAGAATCAACTTAGCAACAAGCTTAGGAAGTTCTTTGGTAGGTTCTATTTATATCCTGGATGAACCTTCTATTGGTCTTCACTCCAAAGACACGGAAAACCTGATTGAAGTATTGAAAAATCTTCGTGACCTTGGAAACACCGTAATTGTGGTAGAACACGATGAAGATGTAATGAGAGCCGCAGATTATATTATTGATATTGGTCCGGAAGCGGGTTATCTTGGTGGTGAACTGGTATTTGCCGGAGATTATAAAGATCTGAAAAAAGCAAATACTCTCACTTCAGAATATCTTACCGGAAGACTGGAAATTGAAGTTCCGAAGAAACGGAGAAAAGGAAAAGAATGGATTCATATCAAAGGAGCTCGTCAGAACAACCTTAAAAATATAGATGTAGATGTTCCACTGGAAAGTCTGGTTGTCATTTCCGGGGTTTCAGGAAGCGGAAAATCTACTTTGATGAAAGAAATTCTTACGAATGACATTCAGATCCAACTTGGAATGGGAGGTAAAAAAGGAGACTATGATTCTGTAGAATTCCCGAAAAAACTAATCAAAAATATTGAACTTATTGATCAGAATCCGATTGGAAAATCATCCCGTTCAAATCCGGTAACTTATCTGAAAGCTTATGACGACATCCGTGATCTTTTTGCCAAGCAGAAGGTAGCAAAAATGATGGGTTACAAGCCTAAACATTTCTCTTTTAACGTAGATGGCGGAAGATGTGATGAATGTAAAGGAGAAGGTGTTATCAACGTTTCTATGCAGTTTATGGCTGATATCGAGCTTGAATGCGAGGTTTGTAAAGGAACACGATTCAAAAACGAGATTCTTGAGGTGAAATTTGATGAGAAAAACATCTCGGATATTCTTCATATGACCGTAAATGAAGCGCTGGAATTCTTTAAAGATAATAATGAAGAGAAGATTGTAACAAAACTGAGACCTCTTCAGGAAGTCGGTTTGGGATATCTGCAGCTTGGACAAAGCTCTTCTACCCTTTCCGGTGGTGAGGCACAGCGTGTAAAACTGGCTTCATTCCTTGTAAAGGGAGTAACAACGGATAAAACTTTATTTATCTTTGATGAACCTTCTACAGGACTACACTTCCATGATATTCAGAAGCTGTTGAAATCACTGCAGGCATTGATTGATCTTGGACATTCAGTGATTGTTATTGAGCACCAGCCTGATATCATCAAATGTGCCGATTATATCATCGATATCGGTCCGGAAGCAGGAAAACACGGTGGCGAAGTTGTGTTTGCAGGAACCCCTGAGGACCTGATAAAAAATAAAAAATCTTATACCGCAAAATACATCAAGGAAAAACTTGAACAATAAAATTAAAAGCGACTGTTTTAAAAATAGTCGCTTTTTTTATGTCAATTTAAAATAGTAATTGAGAAGATTTTGGCTCCTATTTTTAAGATAGATTCTTTACCTTTATAGTATCATTTCAAAATTATTTTTATGCCCTGGAATCCCGAATTATATGATCAGTACAAAGATGTACGCTACAAACCCTTTTACGATTTAGCAGCATTAATCAAGCCTGAAAACAATATAAAAGCCATCGACTTAGGCTGTGGTACCGGAGAGCAAACCTCCATTTTAACCGAAAAACTGACAGGTTCTACATTTTTAGGAATTGATTCATCGGCAGAAATGCTTGAAAAATCGAAGAAATATGAAAATGAAAACCTACATTTTAAACTTCAGAACATTGAAGATGCTGTACAGTCAGAACAACAATGGGATCTTGTTTTCAGTAATGCAGCTCTGCAATGGGCGGACGATCATGAAACTTTATTTCCTAAGATCATTGGACTGCTATCTCCTGAAGGGCAGCTCGCCATTCAGATGCCCGTTCAGAAAGAAAATGTTCTCAATCAGATTCTGACAGCAATGGCAGATGAAGAACCCTACGTATCACAGTTGAATCATTTTAACCGTGATTCACCAGTACTTTCAATGGATGATTATGCTCAGATTTTGTTTGATAACGGAATTCAGGATATAGAAATATACCAGAAAGTTTATCCCATTATTGCGGATGATCATGAGGCTTTATATGAATTTATTTCAGGAACAGCCTTATTACCTTATCTGGAACTTCTGGAAGGAAATCAAAAAGAAAGTTTCATTACCGAATTTAAATCCCGAATAGCACAAAGGTTTACAAAATATCCGGCCATCTATGCTTTTAAGCGGATACTCATGTATGGCCGTAAAAAATAAAGATATTTAAAACAGAATCAGCCACAGAACATTGTGGCTGATTCTTCATTACATTAATATATTCTGATTTTTTATTCTTTCAGATTATACAAAAACGGACTTTTCCTTAGGTATTCAACATCATCAATTTGAGAAACTAAGAATGTTGAAAGATCTGAAGCGCTGATATTTTCCCCTAGGCAGTCAGTAAGATTTGTTTCAGTTTCATAACTTTCTTCTGTAAGGTGAATCAATGGTAATCTTACCAAAGTCCAGTCCAGATTGCTTTCCATAAGAAGTTCGTACTCTTTTTGCTTATCAGCCGTCGTTTCAGGATAGTTCTGGTACATCCAGTCTGTAGCCATTTTTACGTTTTCGTTTTTTTGATCAGATAATGTATTCACACTCAAACCTGTGGTTACAATATAGCGACTGATCCCGTAATGATTCATCGCTTTGATGATATTTTTCGCCGCATCACTGAATATAGATCTCTCTCCTTTTGGCTGGCCTAGCGTGCTTATTACAATACCAGTCCCTTCAATCAGTGTACGGACAGCTGTTTCATCTCTTACATCTCCTTTTACCAACTCAATAAAGGAATTTTGAATGGTGAAATTCTCAGGATGCCTTACTAAAAGTTTAAGGGAATATCCTTTTTTCAAAAGGTCTTGTACCAAATATTGACCGGATTTTCCTGTTCCGCCGATTACGGCAATTTTATAAGTATTCATAATGATTTTTTTATATTAAATATCAATAGCCAATTCTAAGCTAATGACATTGATAGGGGCAAATGACGTATTGTCTTTGCTTAGTTTTATATGATAGAGGTATTGGGTTCAGAAATTGAACCTAGATTTTCAGGTTTCAGAATGACTCCTGAATCAGTGATATGTATTACGAGATTTTAATGAACTAAAGTTACATTTTTTTCGCCATTAAAAAATCAAAAAATTTATGATTTTGACAACACTTATTAAAAGAGAAAGTTTATAACTTTGATAACATCCTTATTGTCAATAACTTTCAAATCATCACTTTACACCAATATAATATATAGATATGGAACCATTTACTATTAACATTCCCGAATCGGTGATAGCCGACCTCAAAAACCGCATCCAAAATACCCGATGGCCCGAAGAACCTGAAGGCTCTGGCTGGAACTACGGCACCAACGAAACTTATCTGAAAGAACTTACCAACTACTGGGTAAACGATTACAACTGGAAGATGCATGAACAGCAGCTAAATCAACATCCACAGTATACAACCCGCATAGACGGAATTCTGATTCATTTTCAATACATCAGAGGAAAAGGTTCCAACCCCAAACCTTTGATTCTTACCCATGGCTGGCCGGACAGTTATTACCGTTTTCATAAAATTATTCCTTTGCTTACCGAAGGTGAACAGAGTTTTGATCTGATTATCCCTTCTATTCCGGGATTTGGCTTTTCTGATAAAACGGCGGTCAGCAGTGCAAAAGTCGCCGATCTTTGGAAAAAACTGATGACTGAAGTACTTGGATATGAAAAATTCTGTGCTGCCGGAGGTGATATTGGCATGGGAGTCGTAAAAGCATTGATTTCAAAATACCCTGATGTAATGGAAGCGGTTCATCTTACAGACGTTGGATACCCAATCGGCCAGGAAGATCCTGCAACAATGAGTGAAGATGAAAAACAATTTGCACAGTTTGTCCAGCACTGGTGGTATAGTGAAGGAGCTTATGCAATGGTACAGTCTACCAAGCCCCAGTCTCTTGCTTACGGGCTAAACGACTCTCCTATCGGGCTTGCAGGCTGGATCATAAGCTTTATAAACGCCGGATCTCCACCAGAGCTAATAGAAACTGCATTTGGAGGAAGGGATGAGATGCTCACCAATATTATGATTTACTGGGTAACTCAGACGATAGGATCTTCTGCCAGAATGTACAAAGAAGACGCTGCAGCTTTATGGAGCGGAACGCATGTTCACCAAAAGAGCGATGTCCCTGCCGGAGTGCTCGTATTTCCCCGTGAAGCTCAGTTTCCCAAAGAATGGGCAGAACGTTTCGTGAATGTAACCAGCTTTAAAAAGATGAATGAAGGTGGTCATTTTGCCGCATTGGAATTACCTCATATATTTGCAGATGAACTAAGATCATTCTTTTATTCTGTCAAATAAAAACAATCCATGAAGTACTCCTTTTCTATTCTTTTGGCCATTCCTCTTTTTATAACCAGCTGTGCTGTACAAAATAAAAATACTGAAAGTCATGATTACGAAGTAAAACTGAATACTTTAACCTTTTTTGATCAAAGCAGAAACCGTAAGATTCCTGTCGCCTTTTATGAGCCGAAAACTGATAAAAAAATTCCCAACCAACAAGTTATTATCTTCAATCATGGATATGGTTTCAATAAAGGCGGAGATTACTTTGTGTATTCTTATTTAACGGAAAAACTGGCATCAAAAGGCTATTTTACAGTAAGCATTCAACATGAACTGACGACAGACAATCCTCTGCCAACAGAAGGAAATTTACAGTTGGTGAGAAGACCTTTCTGGCAAAGTGGTTCGGATAACATTCTGTTTGTACTTCATGAACTTAAAAAAGTAAAACCGGAACTTGATTATAAACATCTGACATTAATAGGTCACTCCAATGGTGGTGATATGGCAGCGTTATTCGGCAATCAGCATCCTAATCTGGTGTATAAACTCATCACAATGGACAACCGGAGAATGTTTCTGCCGAGAACTTCTGTTCCTAAAATTTATACTTTACGTTCTAACGATTATCCGGCTGATGAAGGAGTACTTCCCAATGAAGCAGAACAAAAAAAGTATTCTATAACGGTACAATCAACCTCCATCAATCATGGTCATATGGACAATAAAGGCAGTGATGAAGAGAAAAAAATCTTAAATGATTTTGTTTTAAAATACCTTTCTGAGCAGTAATTGTAAGAAATCATAGGTAAGTCTATAATATGTTAATCCTTCTAAACCATTGCTAAAATTTGTTAACAAGGTATAAATTTGTTGACAAGTTCTTTATTTTAGCCAAAATTAATAACTATGAAAAAATTGACCTACACTATGATAGCAGCATTTCTGTTCTGCTCAGTGGAAGCTCAAATACAAAATGCAGGGTTTGAAAACATGACAGATGGATTACCCAATCACTGGAATATTAAAAAAACGGATTTATACGAAGGAAAGGTAGATTATACACAATACTTCGGAGGAAAAGCCTCAATGCAGTTGACAGGAAAGACTAATGACACCAAAAATTTCCAATCTTTTTCCCAAAAAGTTCCTCTTGACATTCAGCAATTAGAGAAAATAGAAATCAGTGCTTATGTAAAATCTGAAAATACCAATGGAATAATCAATCTATGGACCCAAGTAAAAGATGAAAATGGTCAGATGATTGATTTCGGAAATTCAGAATCACAGCAAAAGTCTATTGCTGTGAATAAAGACTGGACAAAATATTCTTTAATTTTCACTGTTGATAAAAATGTAAAAAGCCTGCTTCTTGGAGGGGTGTTTACAGGAAACGGAACCGTTTGGTTTGATCATTTTGAGCTCAATAAAATTGCATTTTCAAAAGAGGAGCCTTCTAAAATTTCTATAAAATATATTCAGGAGTTTAAAGATATTGTGAAAAAGAATTCTATAGTTTCAGATAAATTAGACTGGCAAAATATTGAAACAAATCTGGGCTATCTTTCAAAAGGGATGAAAACCGTTGATGATACAGATACTGCTTTAAATTATATCATCAAAAACCTGAGAGAGGCAGGCGATAATCATTCTTTCATTGATGGCAAAGAACGTACTGAGAAGCAAAAAATTGCTAATACTAATGATGCAAAGCCTGATTCCAGGCTGATCGATCAGAACATCGGGTATATTTCAGTTCCTGGTTTTGCTTCTTTAAATACGGAAGTTGGGGATACTTTTGCCTTACAGATTCACAATATGATTAAAAAGCTGGATTCCGAAAATGCAATTAAAGGCTGGATAGTAGACCTAAGAACTAACACCGGAGGAAATATGCACCCTATGATCAGTGGACTTGGTAGTCTGATCGGTGAAGGAACATTGGGCTATTTTGTTTACAATGGTAAAAAGAGTCCATGGATCTATAAAAACAGAAAATTTGGTCCGCATAAAATTAAAGAACCTTATGAGCTTAAGAGCGGTCAGTCAAAAATAGCGGTACTAATTGGTCCAAGTACAGCAAGCTCCGGAGAATCCACTACCATTGCTTTTATTGGGAAAAACAATGTAAAATTATTTGGTCAGCCTTCAGCAGGATATACTTCAGCAAACAGACCTTATACGTTAAGTGACGGTAAAAGCCTTGCTTTGGCTACTTCTTACGAAATGGACCGTAACGGAAAAGTCTATTATGGAAAGATAGATCCGGACATTCCGGTAGAACCCAAAGAGGGACAGGATATGGATATTGAGGCAGCAAAAGTCTGGATTTTAAACTAACGACAGACTTATCCACAACAAATTGTGGATAACTTGTGAATTTTAACATTAAATTCATATTTCGTATTAAAATTATTACTACATTTACTATGTAATAAAAATCGAAGTGGAAACTTTATTTGCTTTTCTTACTACTATTGAAATTGCAATTAAATTTGAAATAAAAATTTAAGCACAGCATTGTCGGCTGTGCTTTTTATTGTTGTCTAATTAAAAAAATGAGATGTATTTATCTACTGGATCTGCCCCTAAAGGGCAGATTCTTTTACTCATATACCCTTTTAAATAAAGCTTTCTGAAGATTATTTGGCTCAGTCAAAATCTGAAAAAAAATCTGTATACTGCTTACATTTTCGCACAAAGGTTTAATTATTTAAATTTTATATTCTAAAGGCAACAAAGATGTAATCAATTTCGTTAATTCTTCATAAGCAAACGTATAGCTTACGGCTTAAAGAAGCAAGAAACGCTTCATTTAGAACAGGCCTCATAGTTCAATGGATAGAATAAAAGTTTCCTAAACTTTAGATTCAGGTTCGATCCCTGATGGGGCTACCAGACAGGGATAAGCTGTTTTCTTATCATTTTTTTGTTACCAATGGTAAAACAGCATACAGAATTTTTTTTCTTTATTTTTTCATAATGAATAGATTTTTTGATTATGAAACCCGCACTTTACAGGCTTGATGACAAAGATGTCCGAGTCTAGGTAGTGAATTACAGGAATGGCAGTGGATGGACTCTTTTGGCTGTTAAAGAACCGTGTGCCAGTCAGAATTCCTGTATAAATAATTGTAAATTTGTAAGGAATTTCAAAAAAAATCATGGATAAAAGGTTCACAGATATTATTGAGCTCATCAAACAGTCTCGTAATAATGCGATAAGAAAAGTCAATGAGGAACTCATCGATCTATACTGGAATATTGGTGAGTGAGTATATCAGCAAAAAGGTAGAGCTGAGTGAATGGGGGCAATCTGTGGTTAAAGAACTTTCTCAGTTTATCCAGACTCATGAACCTGAACTAAAAGGTTTTTCGGATAAGAATCTTTGGAGAATGAAGCAGTTTTATGAGACTTACAAGGAATTTCCAAAAATCTCAACACTGTTGAGAGAAATCAGCTGGTCTCATAATCTGTTCATATTCTCCAGATGTAAATCAATCGAGGAAAAGGAATTTTATATCAAGTTGACCAAACAGGAAAATTATAGCTTCCGGGAGTTAGAGAGACAGATATCCAGCAGTCTTTTTGAAAGAACGATGATTGGAAATTCAAAACTCTCAACAGTGTTGAGAGAAACCAATGCCGACATCGCCAATACATTTAATTTGACTTTTTAAATCTGCCTGAAACATTCAATGAAAATGATCTCCAAAAAGGTTTAATTGAGCAGATGAAAAATTTTATCCTGAAGTTAGGACGGGATTTTATTTTTATCAGCGAAGAGTACAAAGTACAGGTAGGAAACTCTGATTTTTATATCGATCTTTTATTCTACCATAGGGGGCTGCAATGCCTTGTCGCTTTTGAACTGAAAGCAGATAAATTCAAACCGGAACATCTGGGTCAGCTTAACTTTTATCTGGAAGCGCTGGACAGGGATGTTAAACGTCAGAACGAAAATCCAAGCATCGGCGTACTGCTTTGTAAAGACAAAGACAGCGAAGTAGTAGAATATGCGCTGAGCAGAAGTCTTTCTCCGACAATGGTTTCTGAATACAAAACGCAACTTCCCGACAAAAAGGCTCTGCAGAAAAAGCTGCACGAATTGTTTGATAACAGATCTTAGTTGAAATTTATTAATAACAAAAGGGGAATTTGCCTAAACAAACTCCCACCTTCAAGACCATCTTTGTAACTGGAAGATATGCTCTCATCATCATTCGAAATGCTCTGACTTAACAAATTTGAAATACGCTTCGAAACCTCCAGTGGCAGACTATATTTACTCTGATGATGGTCTTTTTTTCTGAAATCAAAGTTTCTGGTTTGTCCAAGACTGATGGATGCAATGACAAGATGTTTTCCATAACGGCTTTCCTTATCCCGACGCCAGGCAACAGAGCCATTTTGGTCACATTATATATCTGCTTGTGATAAGTAATAATATTAATAAAAAAAACACCACCTAAATTTATTTTTTAGCCATAAAAAGCAAAATAAGAGAATAAAGCAATAATTAAATTCTAAAATATTCGTCCAACATACCAGTGTTTAAAGCATTCTACGCATGATTTAAAAATAATTTCAAAATAAATTAAATTAACCCATATACAATTATTAAAACAAAAAATATACTTCATCTTAAAATAATATATTGATACCACAAAAAAAATAAAAATTTACTATTATTTATTCACCAACAAAAGATTTAACATAAGCAAAAATACTTGCTAAGTACCATAAATAGGCATATCTTTGACCTGTTTAATAATTTAAATACAACAATAATCATGAGAAGAATTCTTTTTATCCTAGGTGTACTAGGAGTTATGGGACTAGCATCAAGTTTTAAAGATGAGGACACAATGGAGCCAGGTGATGGTGGATGTGGTGGAGGAAGCCGTGTATGTGCTTCAAGTCCTGGAGTAATGCACTTTTAATAACTCTTAAAGAAAATGAGAGGCTTTTTTCAATCTTGGAAAAAGCCTTTTTTAGATATGAAAAAGCTAAAAAATATATTATCAATATTGGTTGTATCCGTAATTATTATTACAGTCTTTTTATTCACATCAATTACTAATAAGACTAAGGTTAAACTTGATACTGAAAGAATTCTAAAAAAATCGATCCAAACGATAAAGCAACAAGAGTTGGGAAACCAATATGATATCTTAAAGATAATGAATGATTCATTATTTTTTATCTCTTGGGCTAAAGAAAACCAAGGAAACATTTATCAATTTAATAAAGACAAAAGTAAAATTGAAAAATATGCATCTCTAAATAGCAACTTAATAATTGGAAATTACTTTAGAACAGATGAGAACGAATTCCTTGTAGTAAATAATGCTAAAAAACAACTTCTAATATTTTACAATAACGGGACTCTAAAAAAGACACATCAACTAAATATTCCAATTGCCAGAGGAGTATTAACAAATGATTTTTTTCTATTTACTTCCTGGGGTAGTGACCTAATTATGAAGTTTTATGAGTATAATTTAACTAATGGCAACTTAAAACAAATTCAGAATAAAGCCTTTAACAACTTCAGCAAAAACACCGGAGTATTATACGATGGAGTGCTTAAACAGGTTGGTGATAAAATTGCCCTTATACCTTATGCTGCAAATGAGGTATTTTTCTTCGATTCTAACTTTCACTTCATTGATAAATTAAAACTAATATCTCAACAAAAAGAGTTCAATCTTACCAAAATGAAAAATGGTGAGCTAATGGTAGATCCTAATAATCTATATCCAAATATTTATGCGGATATATCAAATAAAAATCTATACATTCTAACCAACGAATCAGGTGTTTGGGATACAAAAGATAAATATTACATTGACGTTTATGATATTGAGAAAAAGAAATATTTATATAGTTATCACATAGAAGATAAAACAATACATCCAAGAGAAATCACCGTACGAGAAAACCAACTATACGTCTTAGGGAAAGACAAATTAAATATCTATGAAATCAAATAGAATAACACCAATTGAAATAATAAGATATCTCCTCATCCTACTCTATGTTTATACTTGTTATCATAAAATAGTTGATAGAGATGTTTTTGAACAAACACTTAGTAAATCAAAACTAATTTATAATTATAAAGAAATTTTACTATACTTGATTCCCCTATCTGAAATCATTGCAATTGCTTTATTAATCCCAAATAAGTTCATTAAAGGATTGTACTTCTCTCTCTTTCTAATGGTATCTTTTACAATTTACTTAATTGCTGTAAACAACTTTTCTTTATATGACGGATGCTCATGCGGGGGAATATTCAACTCAATGCCTTATTGGCTGCATGTTTCTGTGAATGCATTCTTTATCACAATTAATATTTATGCTATAATTAAATATGAAGATAAATAACTTACCTATATCATTATTTCTCCTCACTTCTACAACCTTTTTAAATGCTCAATCTATTTCGGGAATAGTTTCAAAAGATGATAAAAGTCAATTAAAAGATATTAAAGTATCTATTGCTAACAAATCTGATAATTATACGGTCAATGCCGACAAAATGGGTTATTATTCTATTAATAATATCAAGACTGGAACTTATTATCTGAAAATATTTAGTAATAAAAACTTACTTTATTCGGAACCTATTGATATTGTACATGAAAAGACAATAAAAAATGTTATGCTAAATGGACACTCTTACCATATTGCTGAAGTCGTAGTCGAAAAAAACAATAAGGTAATTGAAAGAAAATTGGACAAAATAATTTTCAATGTCAATGAAAGCATCTATTCCAATGGGTTTGACGCCGTTGAAGTCCTTTCAAAAGTTCCCATGGTCCAAGTTAGTGAACAAGGAATCAATATTCTTAACAGAGGTAAACTATTGCTATTAGTAAATAATAAAAGGACTTACATAGAAGGAACGGATTTGATTAATTACTTAAAAACAGTACCATCAAATTCAATATCAAAAATTGAAGTGATTACAAACCCTTCTTCTAATTTTGATGCAGAAGGTTCTGTTGGTGTCATCAATATCTTAACAAAAAAGGATCTTACTAATCTATTCAGTATTGGATACTCATCATCTTACACTAAAAGAAAAGGTGAAGGATTTTTAAATGGTTTGAACTTATCCTATAACAAGAATTCACTTCAAATAACATCAAGGCTAAATTATACAGATCAACGAAGAGTTAATACAAGTTACTCTCTTATACAAAAAAATGGAAAAAGATTCAATGAATCAGACATTGAACAGAATAATCAAAACTCTGGCTTAAGTTTTTATACAGGAATAAACTATGCCATTTCAAAGAAATTGGAAGTTGGTCTGGACTTTGATTTGCGTGATATAACTGTTGAAAATAATAGTACAAACCTATTTTATAATTCTGGTAACAGCCAATCAACTATTGACAACAAAAAAAAGACCTTTAATACAACCATAAACTTATATGGAACATATAAATTGGATTCACTTGGTAAGAAAGTCGAAATTTCAGCAACTTCTTTTTTTAACAATAATGACATCTTACAAAGTTCAAATAGTGATCTTGTAAACAATAATAATAAATTTAATTATCGCATCTTATCTCCACAAATAGATTTTACACTCCCTTTAAAAAATAAGATTGAATTGTTGACAGGTGCGAAGGCCACCTTTGTAAAAAACGAACAAAATTATTTTTTTAACCAGGGCTATAGAAATACAAACTTCGAAGAATCAATCTATGCCATGTATTTCTCGGCATCTGGAAAATTATCTGAGAAAATCAATTTAAAAGCAGGATTAAGATATGAAAACTATCAAAATGAGTTCTTTAATGTAATAACACAGAACATTAACAAGACAAATAAAAATAGTTTTTTTCCTTCCATTTTTGCTGACTACGACTTAGGCAAGAACAGTAGAATTTCGTTGTCTTATTCAAGAAGAGTGAATAGACCTAATTTTAGATACTTAGATCCTTTTAGGGTCTATTATTCAGATAAATATTACCAAACCGGCAATCCAAATTTACAATCATTCTTCACCAACAGTTTAGAATTAAACTATTCATTGAAGAATCTAAACATATTACTATTTAGAACTGAAAACAGGAATATGTTTAGTAACATTACTAAGCTTGATGGTGATAATCAGGTTGATTATTTTGAAAACTTCTTCAACCTTACCACCACTGGTATCAATATAAGATATAGCTTCAATAAAATTAAGAATCTGGAATCAAGTATTATGACCAATATTTCCTATTCAAAAGTAAATATTCTAAACGATGCATTCGTTCCTAGAAATGGAGTTATTTTTTATTATTATATTGATAATAATTATTATCTCAATAAGTCTAAGACTGTTTTCCTAAACCTGTCTTATCTCCATAGTCTGCCGACGAATTCCATTAACTCTTATCTTGGAAATGTAGCAAATTTAGCTGGTGGTGTAAAGATTTTACTTTTACAGAAACAAATGCAGTTCAATTTAACTTTTAGTGACTTGTTTAGACAACAAAGAGATAAGGGAATGTATTACTATAATGGCTATGATAATACAATAAATAACTACACAGACAATCGGTACTTAACAGTAGGCTTTTCATATAAAATAGGAAAAGCGAAAACCAAACCAAGTAAAAATACAACTTATGAAAGAAATAGGACAGAATAAACTTTAAACTATAAGACTAAAAATCCCTTGGTAATTAATATCAAGGGATTTTTAAAATATTGAATCTTTAATTCACTAGTTCTTCTGTGTTTCCACGGTACCTGAAGTTTTATGATTTGTATAACTTAGCGATAATAAAAGATCTTTTGGAAACTCACACAACTCTTCTGCATCAAATAAACTAAGATGACTCATTGTAATTTTTCTTTAAATCATTTAACTTTGTCTTATTCCGTTTCTACGGAATAATTTTTTTTCATCATTTGTGTTTTTACTTCCCTTCGGAGAAGTTTTTTAATTATGCCATGTACTCAAAATGAATTCAATTCTTATCTCCAATTTTTTCTTTGATCTGTCTAATATCAGTTTTAATTTCTGTGATAAAGTTTTGAATATGATGTTCTGAAAATTCATCAGGTTCATATTCTTTGGTATTAATACTACAGGCAAATTCCCAGATTTCTTTAATTTCAGGTAATGGTATCTTATAAGGCTCATAAAATTGATTGTCAGCCTTCACCCATATACCATCTGCTTCATGAAACTGAAATCTTTTATAACTGATACCATCATTGGTGGTAATGAAAACATACGTTCTGTCCGTTTTCAAGTCCGAAAGATTTTCTACATATTTTCCTACAATATAGATTCCGTTCTTATAAGGAGGCATTGAATCTCCATCGGCTGGAAATGCCCTGAACTTACCACCTTTTAAAAAAGGTAATGATATGGTATCCAGACTTTCTATGTATTCCGGATCTCCATAGCCATTTAAGTAACCCATAGAAGCTTTTTGGGGGATAATCTCAATCTGATTGTTTCCATCCTGATCAACCCTTATAGGCAGAACAATCCTATTGTCAGGAAGCTCCATAAGTTCATCGATAGAAAATTTTCTGACATCTACAGTCAGCAATAGGTCGATGCTAATGTTATAGAATTTAGAAATTCTAAGCAATATTTCAATAGGTGGTTCTGTTCTGCCATATTCATAGGCTACATATCTGGATCGGGTAAGAATTAATAGATCTGCCAGTTCCTGCTGGGTCATATTTTTCTTTCCTCTCAAAAACACGATGTTATCAGAAAATTTTGACATTGTTACAATTTTAGACAACAAAAATACATAATTTGTTTCAAAACGTAACTAATTTTGTCACATGGAAAGAGCAATTGTACATATGGATCTGGATACGTTCTTTGTTTCCTGTGAAAGGCTGAAAACCTCTGAACTAGAGAATAAGCCTGTGATTATAGGAGGTGGAGACCGCGTGGTGTAGTGGCGTCCTGCTCTTATGAAACCCGTTTTTTCGGGGTCAGGAGTGCCATGCCGATTAAAATGGCTTTACGGCTATGTCCCGAAGCTAAAGTAATTAAGGGAGATATGGAAATGTATTCCAATATGTCCCATATGATAACCGAAATTATTCAGGAAAAAGTTCCTGTCCTCGAAAAAGCAAGTATTGATGAATTTTATCTGGATCTCTCCGGAATGGATCAGTTTTTTGGTTGTTATAGATGGACCCATGAAATAGCTGAAAGTGTACAGAAAAATACAGGATTACCGATAAGTTTTGCTTTGTCTGCCAATAAAACCGTCTCCAAAATAGGGACAGGAGAATCGAAGCCTACCGGAAGACTGGAAGTAAAACAACCTGACATTAAATCATTCTTGAACCCGCTATTGGTTTTTGGCAATTTCAAGATTCTACAGTCAGTCTTTGCGGTGGTATTCATAGGATAGTTTTTATTTCCAAACAATAAAGACTCTCCAAAACTCTGGCCCTGTTAGTGAGGCAATTTCAAGACTCTTGTGTGGCTATGATATTTTTAAGTTTTTCATATCATTCATTACTATTTCTTTCCGGCCATGCAAAACCATCAGGTACATAGCGCGAGGTGTCTACAATGTAGAAAGTGTTTATTCCCTGTATCATAATTCCTATGGCTTTTATATAATCATGCACTTGTTGCTGGTATATGCCAAAGTCGGGTAAATTTTCTTGCAGTATAATAAATTCGGCTACGTCCGCATCGTGAATGCGCATGGTTTCGGTGAGGGCTGCTTCAAGTGATAAGTTGTACTCATGCTGTAATACAATAACAAGGTTAAACACTTCCGTATCCAAAAGCAGTTCTTTTGGCAAAGAATGGATATCGTTTTGCCATGCTATTATTCTAACGGCCAATGTTCTTAATTTTTGTATAATGGGATGCTCTTCAATGAATTTTGGTAAAACAAAATTTACCTCAACATCTACCAGATAAAAAAATGGCAGCATATTAACGGAATATTCACGTATCACCATGTATTGAGCAAGCCTTGGTATAGTTGAGGTTCCTTTATATGGAGCTTCTGCTTGAATACCATACTTAAAACAACGATGTAAAGCTTCCGTAAAACGCTCTAACCATATTTCAGGCATAAAGGCTAGAAATTCATCTCTGAAAAGGGCTGTATGTTGAAAAAAAGCATTTTCGTCAGCAAGAGGCTGCGCTCCTTTTAATATTGTAATCAACCGTTCCAGTATTGGCTCCGATTCTTCAACCGTATGAAATTCCATCTGATCGTCAAGTGTATCATAAAAGTGTATAAACCTGTGACAAGGCACAGCACGCTCGTAACTTGTGGTTGGTATCATTCGCGCCATACAATAATGTTGTTTTTGCCGTTTGTATTTTCCCCTTACTTTTTCTGATAAAAAGATATAGTCATTATCAATCCAATCATCCATTTCTTTTCCTATTCTGTCTACATGTGGGTTAATCAAATTGGGCCAAGGGTAATAGTTTAATGGGAGATAGTCCCTTGGATTAAAGTTTTCTGGTTTCATATTATTTTTATTTATAAATGATTAATTAGTAATATTATATTTGGTTCAGCTTTTTCTTGAGTTCTGCTGCATTTGGAAATTCATAGTCCATAGCATTATAGCGGTCTAATTTTGTGGATATATTCTTCCAACTGGTTAGAACCATGCTCATATAGTGTACCCAATTGACTACTGTATCCTGCCATATCCCAAAATTTGGAAGAGAAGCTTTCAGGTCTTCATTGTGTAGGCGCAGATCTTCAAGGCAAGCTTCTTTCAAGGACATCTGGTGCTCATGCTGAATTACTTTTTACAATATTGTAATAAATGCTGTAGGTAGCTTCGTCGTTGATTACCGATTGTACCTCATTGAAAAAAGTAACAAGATGACAAGCCAGTGTTTGTAAACGACTAATCACAGAATGCTTGTGTATCTCCGGATGGCAAATTATTCCGGTTTCTACTTCTTTAAGTTGTAGAAAGGGATAGAGACGCATAGAATTCTCACATAAAGCAATACATTTTGTCACACTACGATGAAGGTTTGTTTTTTTTTACTTTTTACGAAGGTCAGCCAGGATTCTGCTCATAAAGCCACAGATATTCCCCATCGATCCATTGTTTATCAGTAGTCTCTTGTGATTGTTCGCGTGGGGATTTTTTAATGTTGGGAAGGATACCTGATTTGTTTGTAAAGAGGTTCAACTGTGTTAAAATTCTCACTGTTCATATTGTAATGTTTTTTGGTTTAGTTTTGAAATACTAAAGTAGGTTATTATTCGATATTACATAATTATATTTTGACTAAATACTTTATAAATCGATAAAAACAATTGTACACTGAATTAATTTGAATTTGATTTGGTTCGAATTAAAAATACAACCACCTATGAAACAGTTTATTACAGTCAAATCTATTGTATAACTCATTTGTCCTCTTAAATTTCAACAAACTGATAAACAACCCGAGGGTTTTTCGGGATCAGTTGTTTGACGGCTACGATACTGCACCCAATATGGAGATAATATTGCCACATAATTTTCTATTTAATAGTGTTCATTCTTACCCAAATACACAATATTACAAACTCAACCTTTTTTTCAGAATATTGATTAGCCTAAAATACAAAGATTTATCATACAGTAATCCATATCCACATACACCCCATTAATAATTGTAATGTGGCTTTTTTGCAGTATTCCCAATGACATTTAATGATGTTTTTAATTCTTTATCGTCTATTCTGATTTTTTTTAATAAATTACCAATAAATTTTGAATTGAGATAACTGTACACAACACATTAATATTGGTTGTTTAAAAACTCTGTAATAATGATATTTTTTCAATTCTTAATCCTTAGTTTTTTTATTAATAGAATTTTAACATCTGAAAAAATGAAATCCTCAACCATAAAAATTTTTACGAGTATTATAATTATTTTAATTTTCATTAAGATAATCTATTCATTCAACGTGGAATATAAGCGTGGATTACACTTTGACCATACAATAGGAAATATGATTATTGTAGTTGCTGCTGTACTTATTTTCATCCTTTTGTTTAAATGGTTTAAGAAAAAATAATAATCTAAAATTTTAATAGATCAAAAAGGCTCTAATAATTGCCATTTAAGAATGTAGAATTTTTCCAACCCATAATCCAGTTATCCGCGACTAAATGAAAGAGTTCATCATTAGTTTTAGCTTTTAATCCTTCTAAACCTTCAGCAACATCTTTCAATAACCATCCCTTACTATTTAATATGAGCTATGCTTCCTTCAATTGGTTGTTTAATATATAATTTTCAAACAATTGTTTTTATCTGTCTCTTTAATTAACCATTTTGCCTCCCAAAAGTTTTCCGGTTGTACAGTTCGATATGTATATCGCAGAAAAGATTGACCTTGAAAAGTTTAATATTCTCTCACAGAGAGGTTTAGATATCATTGACGACAAGGTAAAATTGGCTTTACAGAAAGTAAAGGATAATTTCTTTGAATCATGTAAAAAGTTGGGGCATCCTGAACAGTTATCCATGGAAGTATACCGGCAGATCGAATCTTTTGCAGGTTATTCATTTTGTAAAACACATTCCGCTTCCTATGCAGTGGAAAGCTATCAGAGCTTATATCTCAAGGTTTACTACTCTATTGAATTCATGGTCTCCGCTATCAATAACGGCGGAGGTTTCTACAGAACCGAAGTCTACAATCATGAAGCTCGGATGTCGGGAGCTGCAATTCATAATCCCTGTATCAATCTAAGTAAATACCAGACAACGGTTTATGGTTCGTATGTTTATTTGGGATTTATTCATATTGAAAAACTGGAGACAAGGTTAGCACAGCTGATTCCTGAAGAAAGAGCTCAGAATGGAGAGTATACCTCTCTTGAAAACTTTGTCAAAAGGATTCCTATCGGCATCGAAACATTGCAGATTCTAATCTTTATCGGGGCATTCCGCTTTACCGGAAAACAGAAACATGAACTGCTCATTGAATCAAGATTTTTGTTGGGAAATAATAAGGTTCCTTTCAGGCATTTAACTTTACTGGAAGAACCTCAAAAGGATTATCAACTTCCCACCATAGAAAGAAATAAGTTTGAAGATGCTTTTGATGAAATAGAAATATTAGGATTTCCTGTTTCTTTCAGCCCTTTTGATTTATTACAAACCCGATACAGAGGCTCTGTTTGGGTATAAGATCTATTAAAGTTTCATAAACATCAGGTTAAAATGCTGGCCTATCTGATTTCAAGAAAGCATGTTCCCACCAAAAAAGGATCGATGTATTTCGGTACCTGGATTGATGCTGAAGGAGAATATTTTGATACCGCTCATTTTCCGAACTGCCTTGAAGAATATCCTTTTCAGGGAGGAGGCTGCTATCTCTTATCAGGAACGGTAGAGGTCGATTTTCATTTTCCTACTATTACCATTCATAAAATGGCCAAAATGCCTTTCATTCCTGATCCCAGGTATTCAATGGATAAAGAAAAATCATTGGAAGCCCAGCGTAATCTGCATGAGGATGTCAGTATGACTTTTAGAAAACCTTATCCCCAGGAACATGAAATTGGATTGCCAAGGCGGAAAAATACATAAACTATTATCAATTACTCATGTTAACAGCACATTAATAATAATTATTTCTATTTTTTCGGAATATTTTTTTACAGTTATTTGATAAAATAAATATTATAGCAGATCAAATTCAAAATTGGTAAACTTCACTGTTTTTGAAGACTTATTCTTTACAAAATTATAAAACTTGAAATTTGTATAGTTATTTAGTTATGATGGAAATTAATAATAAATAGAAATTAAAATAGTAAAAATAACTATTGCAAATACATTGTATTTTCTTTTTTTAGTTGCCCTATAAAATAAGAAGGAGTCATTCCCGTTTCTTTTTTAAAAATAACCGCAAAAACTTCTCTGGATGTGAAGCCACATTGTTCTGCTAAATAACTGACCTTATATTCTCTATATATAGGGTTTTTATAAAGTTTATTAGTGATATAGCCAATTCTTAAACCATTAATATAATTATTATAGCTTTTTCCTTTATGTTGTTTTATAATTTCAGATAAATATCTGGGGTTTGTATTCAGCTCACTAGCAAGAAATGTAAGGGTAAAATCTTTTCTTATAAATTTCTGTGAGTTTTCAATTTTATTCAGTTTCAACAGAATATTATTTATAGTATCATTTTTAATAATAAGACCTGATGTTTTTTCATTGGGATAAGTGGTACATCCATTATTTTCTATGACCAGAACTTCAGCTGATATCTTCTTTTCTTCAGCAGATTCTGATTTTTTTAAGTTTTCAATGATCTTCTCATACTTTAGATGTAAGGTATGGTTTCTTTTTTTCCAATAAATCCACCCTCCTGACATTGAAAGCACAAGTAAACCAGCACCCGTTATCATCATTCTATTCATCAGGCTTCGGTTATCATTCTCTTTTTCAGACAAAATATGATTCACAGGGGTATTGATCGTTTTCTTTTCTGCATTTACAATACTATCATTCAACTTGGTAAATTTCTCCATGTACTCGGAAGATTTTCCTTTATTTCCCTTCTCTACATAGGATTTGAACATAACTTCATATATATCTCTACGGATATATGGGAAACTGAACTGTTTTTCCATGATAGCAGCTTCCTTAGCGTACTGTATGGCATTGTCATAGTTTTTCTGATCAAAATACAGCCATGCAAATTCATTTAAAACCAATACCTCGGTTTGTATATTTATTGAGTAATTCTTATTTCTGCAAATTTCTAAAGCTTTGGTAAAATGCTCTTCCGCTTGTTTAAGGTTTCCTTTTGCTACACTTGTCATCCCAAGATTCATATAAGCTCTTGAAATTAAGTAATACTTTCTGTTTAGATTTTTTTTATCGGAGGTCATTTTTAATGCTTCATTTAAACTTTTTTGTTGATAAAAAATTACAGAGTCTATAGGTGTGTTAATATGGGCCATATAGGTTCCCATCCCAGTATAAATAAGAGATTTATAATAAAATCTGGAATCAGAAGATTTAATTTTTTCAGATATTTCTAAAGCTTTATTAAAACTTTTAAAGCTTTCTTCATTGAAACCCAATTCAGTATATGCTGAGGCTCTGAGTCTAAATGTATTTGATAAATTTTCCAGATCTTCCATGCTGTTTGATAGAAGTTCTGCTTCTTTGCTAAGTTCAATTACTTTCTTGAAATTTCCCACATCAAAATACTTTGTCAGTTGAATCATAATACTGCTAAGCATCCCCTTTTTATAATCAATTTTTTTAGCTGAATTATAGCATTCTATTGAAATCTCAATCGTTTTTTTAGGATTTGTACGACTTAGTTCCTTTAGCGCATTAATTTTTTTATCCAAATCCTTTTCAGATAAAGATTGCGAATAGATATCTATAAAAAAGAAGCACAATATGAAGAAGATAAAATTTTTCATCGTTACTAATTTTATAACTTACAAGGTAAACATTAATTTAAAAATATTAGTTTAAATTTTGTGTTACATTTTCAGAAGTTATCACACGACAAAATACAATTGACATACTCAATTAAAAGCAGATAAAATCACAAAACTCCGTTTTGATTCATTATAATTTCTGAATAGAAATCGAATACCGTGATTATCTTTGTATAATCTAATGTAAATTAAGTATAAAAAAGAACAATAGATGTTGGTAAGACAATTGCTGTAATGAGATTATTTTTATATTGATTCTAATCTCAAAATCAACACTTTTGGTACAAATATCATAACACCGGAAAAAATCATTTCCTATATTGATGAAGGTCTTTGAAATTACAATAATTCCTAATTTCCTTTACACTCTATTTACTTCACGCTATGTTAATCAAAATTTCTATTAAAACTCAATAGAAACTTATTGTGCTTAAGGTTTGTTTTTTTATTGTAAAACATAGGATACCTTGGTTATTTTATTATTGGCAAGCTGCTCAATCCTAAAAACTATAACTTCTAAAACCATATAGAAATTAAACTATATGTGTTGTTTAACATATTCAATATTTCAGCAAAAGAATATTATTGTTCAACATTTAGTCTATCATTTATATTCTTCTCTGTATTAATTATACTTATTCAGCCATTTGTAAAGGGTTGTTTTGGGTATCCGGTATTTACTGATGACCTCTTCTCTGGTCATTTCCCCTTTATTGATTCTATTGATAATAAATTCTATAATTTCTTTTGTATAAATATTTTTACGAAACTGAAGTTCTTGAATCTCAACCTTTTTTTTGGTTCCTGTCTGGCTATTTCCATTAGCAGCCGGAGGAGCATATAAAACCAAATGCTGGGAATACAATCTGAAAAAATCATATTGTAATAGCTCAGACCATTTGATTAAAATATCCGTACCTACAGTATCTGAACCATACATTTGCTCAATATTCTTAGCCTCACAATTAAAAAAGCTGCACAAACGTTCTATTTCTATATGATTTTCTTTTACACTGTTCTCAAGTAATTGCCCAATTTTAATTTGTTTTAAATCCATCATAAGTTCGTTTGTTTTTATCATTTGTCCATTGATTCTGTTGGTTAAATATTTTATATCTAAATGTATATCACTGGATCTATTTAAAGTACAACAATATGACTTTAGGTTAATACAGAAAAAAGAACCTGGTAATAAATTCTGAATACATCACGATAAGTGATTGCAGCCTTTCTTTCAGACTGCATCAATTAATCATATTAACATATATTATTATTTGTCAAAAAAATTAGAATTAGTCCAATGAAAGACCATCCTGTATAGACTTATCATTTAAACTGCTGATAAAGTACGAAGGAGTAATTCCTGTATCTTTTTTGAAAGTAACAGCAAAAACTTCTCTTGATGAAAATCCGCATTCATCAGCTAGATAGCTTATTTTATACTCTCTATAAATAGGATCTTCAATAAGTTTCGTTTTAATATAAGCTATTCTTAGCCCGTTAATATAGTTACTGTAGCTCTTCTTTTTATGCTGCTTTATAATAGCCGAGAGATATCGCGTATTAGTATCAAGATCGCTGGCCAGAGAGCTGAGACTTATGTCTTTTTTTATAAATTTCTGAGATTTTTCGAATTTGGCAAGCTTATCCAAGATCGACCTCGTTGTATAGTCAGGTATATTTATATTTTTTTCATGGGGAACTTTCAAAGGTTCATTTGGCTCTGCCGTACCATTTCCTGTGTCTGCAACAACAGATGGTTTATATAACTTTTTCCATACAACGATACAGATTATAAGAAGAAGAATAGCAAGAGTAATCCAGATTACAATATTATCCTGTTTCCTTTCCGTGTTATCCTCTTGTTTTCCGATTATAGATTTTTCCCCATTGATATCCGCTACATTTTTCTCTACATTTACAAGGCTGTCATTGAGCTGAATGTAAAGATTGGTGTATTTTCTTGCGAGTGCTTTCTTTTTTAATGATGAATATGTTTTAAAAGCAATTTCAAAAATGTCTCTGCGAACATAAGGCATACCTACCTTTTTTTCTTCTCTTTCTGCCTGAGCTGCATAGTGTGCAGCTTTATCATAGTTTTTCTGGTCATAATATGTCCATGCTAATTCATTGAGTATACTTACTTTAAGGTCTTTATGAATATGATACTTTTCATCCTGACAAATCCCCAACGCTTTGGACAATTTATTGATAGCTTCTTTAGTATTTCCTAAAGCTATATTCATCATTCCCAAATTCATATAAGCAACAGCCAAAGTTTGGTATTTTTTATCCTGAAAATCTTTATTATCATCAATACTCATAGCGCTTTCCAGGCATTCATTCTGATAATACATTACTGAATCAATGGGTGCATTCACATGAGAGAAATAGGATACAAATTCTTTATATACAAGAGCTTTCATGTAATTTTTATCATTCTGAGATTCTAGCTTATCTGCGGTCTTAAGGGCTTTTTTTAATTCTCGAAAGCTTTCATAATTAGCATTCAGCTCAAGATAGGCAGATGCTTTAAGTCTATGAGAATTAACCAGTATTGTATCATTTTTACCAGCCAATTTTTCAATCTCATTACCTATTTCAATTGCTTTTTTAAAGTTTCCAATCTCGCAATATTTATTAATAAGCAAGCTGTTAATTGTAAGTATTCCTTTTTTGTCCCCATTATTCCTCGCGATTCGATATATATCCGTAGAGATAGCAATTATTTTATGGGGATTATTATCAGGAAGGTTTTGAATCTTTTTAATTTCTTCTTGAATCTGGAATTCATTTAATGATTTTAAGCTTGTAAAAGAGAGTATACAAAACAAAAAAATCATTTTTTTTTTTCTATCATTAGTCGTGTTTGTGTTAACAAATTAAATCATAACCTATTGATCTACACAAAAGAACAATGTGAGTTTTTCATAATTCAACTCGTACTTAATAAATGCTAAGTATTTAATAATCAAACAATTAAATACAATATCATTCCTAATATATGGATTTATTCTTCTTAAGAATATTTTCCAAAAAAAAGAGGGCATATTCATAAATCATCTTGTGTTAAATTTTCTATAGCAGAGGTAAACACGTAGGTTTGCAAATCTGTTAATCGCAGGCAGGTTGAACACCGAACTAAAAAACAACATAAAATGAACAAAAAATTATTGACTGCTTTTGCAGTCTCATTATGCATTTCACTTTACGCTCAATCCAATAGTGTAGGTGTCAGCACTTCCACTCCCACCGAAACTTTAGACATTAACGGTACAGAAAGAATAAGAGAGCTTCCGGCAGACGGAACTTCAAATGTGATCTATACTAAACCGGATGGAACAAGGTCTATTAATAAAGACCAGTCTTTCAAAGCTCTTAAAACTCTTGTCGCTGACGCTAATGGTGTACTAGGTTCCGTAAATTGGGTGCCTGCACAGCCTTTCCAAGTTATTAGCGGAACCGACGGTCTGGATGCCGTAACAACCACCAGAACAATATCTGCTGTAAATGGAGTGCTAACTACAACTCCAGTTTTAGCAACAAAAACCTTTACGCTGTTAAAAAAATCAATGGTTACATTTTCCTATAACATTTCCGCTTCTGATATACTAAAAGCCAATGGAGGCAATCTTTTGGACGGTACTTCAAAAAAAATGGGTGCTAAACTGATTTTAAACTCAAAGGACATTATAGATTCCGGAATTCCTTTTACCAATAGCGGTGAGAACTATGCCTTTGGTCTTTTTTACCTGAACGGAAACAGAAGCATTATATTAAACGAAGGTACCTATACTGTTAATCTGGTTGGTTACCTATTTTGCCACACTGAGGACTCTAATGGAATAAGGGCAACCTTTGGAGCTACTTCTACAGATCAGTTTGATATTATTGCAATACCTGTTCAATAATTTATCCTTGCTAATCGAAAATTATATTTCTATAGAAAACAAAACACACTATAACATTCATTATTAACATTTTAAAAATCATTTACGATGAAAAAAACATTATTCGCAGGATTATTACTTGCAACATTAGGAACTGCAAACATCAGTGCAAAAACACACAGTGCTAAAGAGATTGAAACGGCACAATGCTATAGACAAGTATGCACTTTAATTACAGTAAAAGAAGGAAACTGTAATGTTACTTACAAGGTGACAAAAACTTATTTCCTTTGCTTTGTTGTTTGTGAAAACAGAACTGAAGTAAAAAGAAACTGTTCCGGAGGAGGTGAAAATGGTAAATTTACAAAGTAATTTTTAAATAATAATTTTGTATTAGAAAGGAGACTCAAAAGGTCTCCTTTCATGTTTAAAACATTGTTTATTTAACATTTTTTTTAATCCGTCTATATTACCTATAACAGAAGTTTTTCCAATTGGTTATTGTATTTCTAATCAGCTTAAAATGATTGGCAAGTTGCAACTTATTTATGATATTCTTTTTCTTATATTACAATATTTCACAGATATCATTGGTGCTGTAGGACCTATACTTTTGATTAAAGGTTCTATTAACTTATCTGCTCTTCCAAAAAAAATTTAAATTTTATTTATTCTTTCTGGATATTTATCCGAAAGGATATCTTAATATATCCTTTTATAGCTAGCCATTAATTGTTGTATTTTTTCACCCATTTGTATAATGTTGCTTTAGGTACTCCATAATCTTTTATAGCTTCACTACGGGTTTTTTCTCCTTTAGTGATCTTTTCAAGGATAAAATCTATCATCTCCTTAGTATAAATATTCTTACGGAATTGGGGTAATTGACTTTTTATATTTTTATTTTGTTCCTTTTTAAGCAAACTATAAAGTATTAAATGCTGAGAATAAACTCTGAAGAAATCATACTCCAGTAATTTACTCCAACGCAGCAGCGTACTAGTATCCAAATTCTCTTCGTTATACATACTGATAACCTCTTCTTCGGAACATTTGAAAAAACTACAGATACGAGACATATTTATCCCGCTCTGCGCAACTGTTTCTTTAATTAATGCTCCAATATTTATGTTTTTAAAATCCAAATTAAGTGTATTTTAAGTATTGTTATAAATAGCATTCTACATCCGAAAAATGACCACAGCATCTGATTTTTTCAGAACCGTGGTCAATGCAACTAATATTTTTTGCTATTTTCAACTGTTAAAATCCGGTTACAGATCAATTTGTCTTTTGCTTTCCGCAAGGATATTAATTGAATTGATAAGGAATTTAAAGTTATCATTAAGCTCCCCACCAGCCACACCGTTGGTTGTTTGCTGTGCATAAAACGGAAACCGGTAATGAGAAACAATTTTAAATTGAACATCCGTATTGGCTGGTATATCTACTCCGCCGGCCAACGTTATTCTTAAAGGAACCCCTTTAATATATCGATTATTGCACGTGATTCCTGAGTGTGACCACGTAGCTCCGTTATCTGTAGAATAAATCACTTCATAAAACACCATAGCCCCACCCTGGTCATAACCATCCACATCACTTCCGTTTTGATAGAGACGATCTTTTTTTCCGGAATAAGATAATGCACCGCCATGATTCTCCCAGTCCGCAGTTAATGAACCTGAATTCAGCCATTCTCTGTTGTAATTTGAATTCAATGCAGCAGCTGTAGTATATCCGTAATTGGGAGTAGCAACTGATAAAGTTCCATTAAGATAAGTAGGGATAACATGTCCGAAAATAAAAGCATGAATGAATACTTTCTGATTAAAATTAACTCTTAGATTAAAATCTGTGTTGGGAACAGTTGCATACCCGGACATTTTGGTGTTTCCATTGGGTAGCTCACTACAATTGGTTACTGCACTACCTGAGGCTACCAAAGGAATTGTTTTGCTGCCGCTATGCATACATCCTGTAAGATTGGTTGTAATGGCATTATATGCAGCATTAGGCTTGCCTCCGAAAGGCGGTAAAATAGTATAAACTCCAGCCTGCAAATCATTATAATCCGTTACGTTCCACTTTTTATAAAGTACATCTGATATCGTAGCTTTTGCAATATTAAGCTTCTTTACCTTTCCTTCCGCATCAATTATTAAAGGCCTGCTTCCTGGAGTAGGCTCATTCTTAAAGGGAAAGTTTGTGATCTTTAAAGGAAGGGCTCCAGTTTTAGGGTCAATTTCCAACCCGAAATTTGTTGACGGATTGCTATTCATCCTAATCGGATCATTTGACATTAACACCTGAGCTCCTAAAGTTGAACACACAGCTGATATTAACACAGCCATAGTTATATTGATTTTTTTTAATAGTTTCATTTCAGTGTTTTTTAAAAAATTAATTAAGGTTTTGCCCATCCTGATAAAGACATCAACATTAATCTAGGCGTCCAGGAATGGTTTCCTGAATTAAAATTACTATAAGAATAAGTATTAAGATCTCTGGGAGCATTATTCATCAGTTTATATTTTAGCGTAAGGACATGTTCTCCCGGTGCAGAGACCATAACAGCTCCCGACAAATAAGTTTGCCAATCCAGGGATTTGAATACCTTATCTGTAACAACAATCCCCGTTGCAATGCCATCGAGAAAAACTTCCGCTGTTACAAACTGAAAGTTTCGTATTAAAACAAAATCGCTTGTTGTTAATCTCCCGTCTCTTTCCTGTTCATTGGTATTGGGATCTACTCCTAAAGGGATGTCCAGAGCAGAAAGGGAATAAACAAAAGGAACATTTTTATTGGGGGTAGCAGTGGTAAATACAATCTTACTTACGTTATCTATATTTATATCCTGAAGAGTTCCATTGATATTTTCTTTATAACTAACCGAAGGAAAGTCCTGATAAACTGAAGTGGGAGAGCTCAGTAGCTTCGCAGGCCTCTGCACACCAGATGTGCCATAATCTATCCCATTAATACCATTTGAAAACCAAGAAATTGTAGACACCTGCTGGTTAGCAGTTTTAAATCCCTGAGAGGCATAAACATGACCTTCAGGATCTATATAAAGCTGAGCAACAGAGGAACCTGCAGTTCGGGGAACATCGTCCAGCTTCAAAATGTTTGTATCGGGTGTATTTTTTTTTACCTCCAGTATTTCCTGAGGATTTGTAACTCCTATCCCTATCTGAGCAAAAGCAGCTGAACCAAGAGAAAGTAATACTATTGAAATGTTTTTTTTCATAATTTATTTTTTCATTGTATTTTTATTCATGATATATTCCTAAGCTGTAAGACCATGCATGGGTGTCAGCACGCATTCCATCCCATCCCATCTCTAAATTGGGAGCTCCAGTCCCCAACCAATTCTCATCTGAACAATCCATCCTTTCCATTTGGACAATAGTATAATAACCAGGATCTACATTTCTGATAACTCCAGATATGAAATAGTTCCCAGAATGCACTCTGGGCATAGTAGCATTATATGTTTTAAGTGAAATATAAGGTTCATTAGATGATGCTGTATTTACTAGAGTACCCGTACTTGCATTATAACTGGGACTGCTGAGCTTTACCAGACCTAATGATTTTGCACGACAAGTCTGTAAACCGGTTCGTGATGCTGCCGGAGATTCTCTGATAGCCTCATCTGAAAGTGTACTGGTTACAAATACATCCACAGGAGAATCACCCTCTATCATGAATATTTCCGACCATTGTCCCTGCCAACTCTGTACAGGAGCTCCCCTGCTGTCTGAAAATGAATTCAGATTATTGATGGTTATATTAAAGTTTTCTGAAACACTGGAAATGGTAGCTCCTGAAGTATTCTGATAAGGCAAAATCCATCTCCCGCTATTGGTTTCCAATCCTGTGTTTATTCCCTGCGAACCATAACCACCATAACCTACTCCATCTGCGTACCACCATCCAAAATGCGGGTTAAGTTTATTCGTACCTGTAACATTTCCACTGGTAATTGAAGTTTTGGGATCATCATACAAATGATTACCATAAGTTCTGTATCCTAGAGAAAGCTTGGTTGCAATAACTTTAGAATCTTGATTCACTCCAAGAACATTATAAGATTCTCCTTCTGCAAAGGAAACTTCTTCAAGATCATTCAGTTTCATAATATAAGATGCATCAGTTTTACCTGGCCCCCTTATTTCCAACATTACTGCTGGATCTGGTGATACTGTATTAATGCCGACTTGGGCATAATTACAAAGGGAAAAAAAAGTTATCCCTAAAGCATAATAATTTCTTTTCATTAGTGCATAAATTTTAATTTGTATACGATTTCTTTAAGAAATGTGTCATAATCCCCGTGAGAGGGCTGGGAAAATAATATTCCCAGCTATATATTAAGACATTTGTGTTTTGTTTCAGAAAATTCAATTATATCTGATTTTCCAGATGAGTGCAATATTAAATAAAAGGATGTTCCAATGCTAAAAAGTCTCTTTTCATATCTACTTTCTAACCTACTCACATATACTCTAAAATACTAAAGAACTGAATATCAATTAGTTTCAAAAATGGTTTATGATATATAAATTCAGATCAGCTTCTGAAGGAAGATCAATTTTTTTACGGATTCTATGTTTTTTGTTTTCTACGGCACGGATAGTTGCATTAGTTGCAATGGCAATTTCCTTTGTAGTCAGGTTCAGTTTTAACAAAGCACATATTTCCAGTTCTGATGAAATGAGATTTGGGCAAACTTCTAAAATCTTTTCAAAAAATTCAGGAAATTCAGATTTAAAATAGGTAATAAAAAGTGAGTTTTTACTCATCGCTAATTCATATAATTCATTGGAGGAGCTTATCTTGTCCGTTTTCTTTATAAAATCATTAAGCTTTTCCTTTTCTATATAATATTTTATGATCATTTTTTCTTTCCTATGTATGATATACATCCCAACAAAAGTACAAAAGGAAATCTCCATAGCTTTGTAAACCCTTATATACCAAAGCTTTACAGGAGAAAGATTTTGATGAAGAGGTGAAAATATAGAATAATCTGTAATGATATTGATCAAAAAAAATATGATATAAGTGGCTACCAGTATAAAAATAATATACTTATCCTTATCATAATCAAAAAAAAATGCCACAGCGATGGTAAGAGAAATATATGACAAATAATTCATAGCTCCGTTTCCGCTTATTATATCGCAATAAAAAATAATCAATCCCAAAAACCAGAAAAGAAGCATTAAAAGATACCGGTTAAACCTTATCTTATCTGGCCACAACAAGGTGCACAACATAAAAAGAGCCATTCCGAAGAATATACCACTATACACTGGCTGATCTAAAAAGAAAAAATTCAGTATGACATTGCAGGAAAGAATAAATACAAGGACAAGAGTATAAATATCAAAATAAAGACTTTTCTCATATTCAATCTCATCAGTGGCCAATTGCCTTTTCTCTTTTATATAATTTAACATAATAATTTATAAAAATCTAAAATAAGATAATTATTCACCAAAATATTGCTCAATTATTTATTATAATTCAAACTAACGAGAATACACTTACAACACATTAAATACCAGCAACTTAAACCATATCATTAGTTGTAATGATTTCCGAAAATAACAGGTTTTCTTATTAAGAATCTCAATTAAAATCGAGATTAAAGACTTGTAAACAACTGTATTAAGATAAAGTATATTTTTTTTGTAAAAAGCAATTTTACTTTTCCTGTTATTATTTTTAAGCTTCTGTTATAGATACTTAAAACTTGTTTCGCCCTTCTTTCAATAGTTTTTAATATAAATTTCAATAACATTCTCAGAAATTATACCGTGGGAAGTTCGAAAGCGCCATTCTCATCACAGGTGATCCCTATAACTGAACAAACATATAAATGTCTTTGGCAGGCTGGCACTGGCGCCAGGATTCATCAAAAAATGGATAGCTTATCAAGTCGTGAAACATTTTCAAAACAATGAGTTAATCGGCTGTGTAAAAATGTCTCTATCAATAAAAATCCAACGAATAAACAGAATAATCCAAGAATGAGTCCTTTGTAATATTCTTTTACAGTAAATAAAAAAATAAGTACAGAAAGAATAAGCAAAGTACTCCAAACAATTTTTAGAATAATATAGATCTTATGGTCATTTTGAGCTTTACCCAAAGCCATTTTTACTGTTTCTTTTGGGTTATTCCCGTATTGTTCTGTAAGCGTTTTGAGGTGTTTTGTTCTGGAATAGGTAATAAAACTTCCATACCCCAGAGAAGCAGCTGTTAGCAGGCAAATAGGAATGAACATCCCCTTTAACAAAGGATTTTCATATTTGAAGCCCAATAGCAGGCACAGTACTAAAACAAGTCCTATGCCTACCATTATTTTGCCTTGCAACTCATCTCCTTTTGTCCATATACTGAATTCTTGCAAAATTTCCATATTATAACCCCATACTTTGTTTTATCATAGCTAAATAACTCTCGTCATTCAGCTGCTTACGGGCTTCTATAATTTTCTCTGCATCCGCCCCTGCAATGTAACGAAGCTGTTTTTTACCATCTGTGGCTGCTTCATAGATTTTCTCAGCTACTACAATAGGCTCCGAATTCTGGCTTCCTGCCTGCTGCATTCCTTTCATTACCTTTTCCAGGAATGGAGCATACTCAGTCTGGGTAGGATCCACATTCATATTCTGCATTACCGTTTCCTCAAAATTCGTATTGATCATTCCTGGCTCAATCATTTTTACCTGAATACCAATGGCTTCCAATTCAAACGAAAGGGCTTCACTCAACCCTTCCACTGCAAATTTAGAACCGTGGTACAACGTCCCTAATGGGAAAGAAATTTTACCTCCCATTGAAGAAATATTGATAATCGTCCCTTCACCTTGCTTTCTCATGATGGGAATGATATTTTTAGCTACCAGCAGCGTCCCAATTACATTGACATCAAACTGCATTCTGATAGCCTGTTCAGGGGTTGCTTCCAGGATACCATAAGAGCCATATCCTGCATTGTTGAGAAGTACATCAATTTTTCCGAACCGTTCAACGGCTTGTTGTACGGCAGATTGAATGGTATCTTCTTTGGTAACATCCAGTGCTATGACCTGTACATTATCCAGGCTGTTAAGTTCTGTGTCTTGTTCCGGATTAGAGCGGACAGTGGCTGCCACATTCCATCCTTTTTGTTGGAAATATTTGGCAGTCATACGCCCGATACCGCTGCCACATCCTGTAATTAAAATTGTTTTTCTCATTGTATGTATTGAGGTGCTAAATTAAAAATCTTTCTTTCTTAAGCCGTCTATCATTGCTATTCCGGCCATTTTTGTTAAGTTTCTCCAGGTAGGTTCCATGGAATAGCTTGCCATATTTTTTGCAAGATGGTCAAATGCTTTCTGGTTGGTACGAAGCATATGTCCAGGAGATACAAATTTGTCGTAAACAATTGATTTTTCAATATTTTCAAAGCCCAGCAGATTTCCGAAATTACCGGAACCGGATACCATTTCTTTACCCTGCTCATTTCCGCCCCAAGTCAGATAAGGGCTTAAAAATACAATTACAGGAATAGTGTTTACAGCTATCCCTCCATATTTCAGATGGGTTACTGCGGTGTCTAATTCATGCTGATGAGCCTTTTTGGTGTCTTCATCTATAAGAAGCATACATCCCAATGAACCCAATAGTTTATCATTACAGAATGCAGTAGCTTTTGGTAAAAAATCTTTGGCATTGGCTGGTATGTCTAATGCAACTTCATCCATAATTTGGCAGAATGCTTCGTTTTGTGTGGCATAGCTGTCCTCTTCACAGTCTGTAATAAGCATAAAATTGGCATGTTTGAATCTGCCGTTTTCAGGTTTTAAGATTTCTGCATTCGGATAGGCTTTTTTGAAACCTTCCTCTGCTTTATCTGTTCCCGGATAATAGGCCCCGGCAGCCGGAGTATCTTCAGAAAGAGCTTTTCTCAGAGCATTTAAAAATTCATTTCTCTGCTCCCAATGTCTGGAAGTTACCAGAGTTTGCGGGCGGCCACATACAGCACCGCCATTGAGCTTGGCAACAGTAGCAATCTGATTAGCCTGGTGTTCCATTTCTTTTTTCGTCCAGGGTCTGTCTCCGGGAACTATAACGCAAGGGTTATTGCCACCACACTCTGCTACCATAGGGGTATTGGTATTGCTCATAATTGCTTTGGCCGTTCCCGTCCCCCCTGTGAAATAGATGGCCGTTAAACCATTAATTGTTGTAAGTTCACGTCCCTGATCTGCTGAAACAAAGCGTAAGGCATCAAAATCAATAATAGGCTTGAAAATCTTTTCCCAGATCGCATCAGTTTCTTCGTTCAGATGATGTGGTTTGTGGATGACAGCTTTGTTATCGTAAAAAAGGGCTTTTACCATTTCAAGTGATGAACTGTAATTTCCAGCTCCCAAAATGGCAGTTACCCCGGCTGGCTTTTCTAAAGGATTTACTTGCTTCGGAATACCTTTTATACGCAAATGTCCACTTTGTGTTCCACTGAGTACTTTGTCCTTGGCATCCATTGGGAATACATGTACATCATAGGTATCATCATCTACTTTGGTAACATTCAATGGTTTTGGCATTTCACCTTTCGCGATGGATTCGTAAAGCTGGATGCAGGCTGAAACATTTCCTGCCAATGGAACTGCTGTGGCAAATACTGATTCGGCATGCGTGTAAATGTCTTCACCCATGATGGTGTTTTTCATTTTTTGATCAGAGGTGCCCAAATCGTCTGCATACTTTTTCAGATTATTCTGTACTTCTTCCAGTAGATGAAGTTTTTCCACTACTGAAGTTTCTGCCCATTTCTTTGGGTCTAATTGATTAAAAGCTTCTTGTGCTGTCATTGTAAATAATTTTTTTAAATCATTATGAATTAATGATATTCACGTATAAATGAATATTCATTCGGTTTTTGTGTTAAATTTTTTTTATGAAATAGCTTTCCATATCCTTTCAATATTTTGGTCTATCATATGTTCTGTAACTTCAATATTATCCTTGAGCTGTATCTGAACTAATGCAATCACTGCATTATAAATAAATCGGATTAACAATACAATATTAATAGGCCGAAATGATCCGTTCTCAAGCCCCTCAATCATAAGGTCTACAGATTGTTGATAATAGGTTCTTCCCAATTCTGTAATTTCTTTTGATATGTACGGTGAATAATTCAGGGTATTCACAACAAAAAAATGTGTAGGATTGTTTACGTAATAATGATGTACTTTTCTTCCTAAAATAAAAAAACGATCCTTGTAAGGAGCTTTCATTTCTATGTCAGAAAGATCAATCGCTTGACCGAACGATTCTTGAATATACAGAAATAACCCTTCAACTAACTCATCTTTACTTTTAAAATGTAAATACATGGTTCCTACGGCAACTCCCGACTCTTTTGAAAGTTGTGCCATTGATGTCTGCTGGAGACCTTGTTCTGAAAATAGTCTTAATGCTGTCTTAACAATCTGAGTTTTTTTTTCTATTTTCTCTCCCTGCATAATTTAGTTAACTGAATGTTCATTCATGAACAAATGTAACAAAATTTTATGAATACTCAATTTATTTTTTTGTAGCTATTAATACTGCATAAATATTTAATCTTATAGTTTGTTCTTCTTTTTTTACACATGAATTATAGATGGAATTACCATCTTTCTTAGGAAATGATTCTTGTACTCTTTTGACTTGAATGTTATAAAAAAATTAGTTTAGAGTTTAGAAATCTTTTTCATCCTACAAATCTCAGCCTTTCATTATTCCTGAATTGAGTTCATCACCCATTTTCCAAATTCAGCCTAATGCACAAAACCAATATTTATCAAATCATTTAAAATCATAAAAAGAGTTGGTCATTTCTTCAGCAAAAAAACAATTATGACCTTTCATAATGTTGTAATAAATTGGTAGTAAATAATAATTTCTTTATCATCTATATGTAATTTGTGTATTTGAAACTTTTTCGACAGCAGATACTGAAAAATATCAAAGAAGGTTTACACAATATTATAGATATATTAGTTTTAACAACAACAATTTGTATTAATAAATATAGAATTATTGTATAAAATTAACTAGTTTTTCTTGTTTGTTAAAATGTTATATTTTACAAATAAATCGTATTGATAATCAGTATATTAATCATTATTCAAAGTTATCAAATTTGGAAATAATTAATTATAAATATCAGAAAAAAAGAAACAAAGCTTATAAACATTTATATTTGCATCCAAAATAATAAAAAGATTTCATAATACTTTTAGCTCCCACTCACAAAAAGTATCCAAACTAATTAAATAAAATTTTAGGACTTATAATTTCTCTTCCTAGATCTCCAAAAAAAATTTTAAAATAACCACCTGTTATCATTACAAAAACACAACAATGAAAAAACTATTATTATTTTCATTTTGTTTGATTTTTTTTGCCTGCAAACAGCAAAACTCAGAAGCAAAAAAACAAGAAATCGACAAGATGATCATTCTGGCTACAAAACTGTCTTCACCAGCCAACCCGGCAATGGATTTGGATAAGGGAATAGCCCTTTATACAGAAGCTGAAAAAAGATCAGAAGCCATAGGATATAAAGAGGGATTGATGTCCAGTTGTAAATATCTGATGAAAAAGCTTATTGATGGCAATGGAGATAATGAAAAATCCCTTACCTACGGAGAAAAAACAGAAAAACTGGCTCAGGAACTTAATGATGATGAGGCTCTTGCAGAGGTTCATGAATTTAGGGGGTCAGCTTACCGGAATTTAGGGCTGAATAGCGAAGCTTATAATGAATTTCAAATAGCGCTTTCCTATTATAAAAAAAATAATCAGCATCTCAGATCATCAAGTACTTATTTAAAGTTAGCAAGCTATGCCGAGGCTATCAAAGCCCCGCAGGATACACTTCTGTCTTATTTCAAGAAGAGTTTATACGAAATAGAACGACTACCTGATAATGATAAAAATATTCTTAGTATGGATGAAAAATATTATATGCTTTCTTTTATCCATATTCAGATAGGTATGTTTTATACCGGCATTTATAAACCACAGCAGCCTGAATTGGCAGAAAAATACCTTCTGGAAGCTTTACATATTCTGGAAACTAAAAAAATTAAAACATTACCCAGCAAAATAATTCTCCTAAATGCATTAGGAAGCTTTTATGAGTATACACAACAGCCCCAAAAAGCAATCCCTTATTCCACTGAGGTATTGAAGCTGGAAAAGAAAAGTAAGCATGTCAATGAAAGACTAACTGCCTATATGGTACTGGCTAACTCCTATGAAGCCCTTAAGAGTAAAGATTCTACTTTACGATATACCCAGCTGTATTCAGACCTTTCCGACAGTATCTCGGTCACTCAGAAAAAAATAACAGATAACACTCTCAAAGATATAAGTACACAAAAGGACATTTCTTACAATAACAGTATTTTCAAAATTCTTACCAGCGCCATACTAGCAATTTTTGCGGTTATTTTTATCGGGGTATTATATCTGAGGCAAAAAAACAGAAAGATCAGGGAGAATTATGAAAAGCTGGTTGAAAAGCTCAATGTAAATACATCAAATACTGAGAACACTAGTAAAGTAGAGAAAAAAGGACCTACATTTACGCCTATTTCAGACGAAACGCTGGCTTCTATACTTTCCAAACTGAATAAGTTTGAAAGTTCTGACAAATACTTAAAAAAAAATATAAACCTCAGCTCCCTCGCCCATTCATTGAATACAAATCAGAGATACCTTACCGAAATCATCAAAATTCAAAAAGGGAAATCATTCAGTAATTATATTAACGGATTGAAAATTGAATATATAACCCAAAAACTGTATAATGATCCTCAGTACCTGGAATATAAAATAAGCTATCTTGCAGAAGAATGCGGTTTTGCATCCCACCAGGTATTTATAACAGTATTCAAGAAAGAAACCGGGGTCACTCCTTCCTATTTTATAGAAAATCTAAAAAAGAACAAACAAACTCAATTATAAAATTCAGAAAGCAGTATTCATAAAATTTAAATTCTCATTTACAATGAGTTTTTGACAGTTAAAATAAAAACCAGAGCCGAAAATTTCGGTTCTGGTTTTTATTGATGTTTTTATCTTTTGTGGTTTTTAAGACTTGTTTGTGTTTATTTTGAATGATAAGGAAATGATAGAACGAACACAGATGAAAAATCTTAAATCATCTTATCCTTTTGATTCATATTAAACATCTTCTTCCACTTCGTTACCGAATTTCTGCTCAGCATAAAGTAATTTGCCAGTTCTGTATTATTTAAATTATTTTTTATTTGATAATCTAAGATTTCCCGGATTGTAGATGTGTCATAAGAACGATGCTTTTGATTGAAGATATTTTTTTCCTTGTTTTCTTTTTCAAATAGTAGTTTATTTAATTTTATAATATCGAACGTTGATAACTTTTCTTTTCCTAAAATGTTTTGGCATAATTCTTTTTTGTGAGGAAATTGTTCGGTAATGATATCAGTGAAGATCATTTTGTAATCAGGGCTTGATTCTTCCATATTTTATTAATTGTGTTTTTCAGACTAGGTTGTGGTAATTATTTTTCTTCTAATTCCCAATATTTAATGATCCATTCATAGAGGGTTATCTTATGAATTCTATATTCCGTTATGGTCTGTTGCTTCATTTTTCTACTGTTTTATTACTAATTCTAATATAAAATCAAAAATTTTTGTGTGTATTTTTTCTAAAAACAAACAGAGAAGCTGTATTTTATTTTTTACTTTCAGCAGTAATCGATGAAGAAGATAAAAAGAGAATATAATCTGAAAAATCATAGTCCAAGAATTTCGACTACTTCATAAGAACATCTGCAAACACAGCTTTTATCTATTCTTTTTGACATTTAAAAAATTGAGATGCCTTCTCTACCCGTTCTCCCCATTTTTTCTATTGGTCATCCTATGTGAATCTCTTGTCAGGTCTATCATTTAAAACATTTTTTAGTCTTTTGGTGTTTAAGAATAGTACCAGTTCTCGTAACAGTTATTCTACAAAAAACAGGTATTGATACTTTGGATCTATAACCGGATTTTACCATTATTTCTAAAAGTTCTTTTTTACTTTCTCCAACAATCCTGTTATATTTTTTCCATGGCATAAAGCTTCGGCCAAAGCAGAGTTGTAGATAAATATTTCCTATCCAAACTGCCTGGCCGAAGATGGTATCAATTAAAGTCTATGGTTTCCAAAATGTCCATACTTTGCCATTATAAACCGCCAATTGTTTTTTGACAGTATCATAAGCCATCATTCCCGCGCTTGGGTTGATAATATTCAGATGAGGGCTGGCAACTTTGGGAAGTATCATTGCCTTATCTGCATCACCAAGCACAAGAATCCCCTGTAGAGCATCATTTGCACTTGCAGTGGAGTAAATAGTTACTTTAGCGCCCGGCTGCTCTGTTTTTTCACTACCCTGAATGCTTAAATCAGCTGTTCCTGTGGGATCAACACTTAAATCAAACCAGGTGTTGGTATCCTTTAGGTATTTAATTTTAAAATCAGAAGCATCATAAATTATTGTCCCGTTTTCTGTAATCCCGCTTTTGGAGGTAACATAAGGAAGAATTATTCCCTTGTTCTCCGTATCACCAAACTCCAGAGAAACAGAACCATTCGTTACGTTCGCTTTATCTATAGCGACCTGTGACTGTACAGCTATCGCGGTGAACAGAATGATTGTTGTTATTGTTTTTTTCATTGTTGCTTTATAGTTACACAATTAGTTTTTCAGCAATCTCATCGACAGCATATTAATTCCGGCCATACTCTTCAGTTCCTTATCAGCAGCAGTAGTCCCGATACTTAATATATCACCCTTTTTTAGCTCTTTTTGAAAAGACAGAACTCCTGTAGGAGGTGAAGGAACTTCATAGCCTTTCATCACTTCCGTACCGTTGATATATACAACATATTCTTCTTTTTGCTCAAAATTGTCATTTTCCCGCATATTGCCAGAAAAAGAAATCTGATATAATCCGCTTTCCCCGACTACTATTCCTTTATCATTAAGGGAAGCTCTTTTGTTATCAGTACGTTGCAATGAGGCCCCTGAAAGTCTCATCATTTTTGTTCCGGGATGAAAGCCCGTTCCTTCAAAATTTAAAACGCTGTTCGTTAAAGGACTTTTTTCCTGTGCAGAGATAACCGAAAGGCACCCTGCTAAAAATGTCACTATTAAAAATATGACATATTGATGTGTGTATTTCATTTTTTGTTTTTTTAACAGTTAAAATCCATTCCGGAATGGCCATCCAACTTCTGGGTTCCGGAATGAATATTTATTATTAATTAATCAGGACATGTCTGTGTGTTCATACATTGCCAGCTGAATGTAGTTCCACCATCTGTTGAGGTATACACCTTCAGGCATTTAGTTGTTGTATCATACACCATCATCCCTTCTACGAAATTAGCAGCAGGAATTCCCACAGGATTACCTGAAGCATCAAAAGCCAATCGGTTAGGTACAAAACCTTTGGTTTTAGCTTCCAATACAAGCCATGCTCCGCTACGTATTGCAGGCCAGTTATCAGCTTGTGCCATTGATCTGTCTAACGAGGTGATTCCTACCTTGCTAATTAATGTTGCTCCACCAGTCGTAGCACCTGGTTTATAGCATGGTACTCCTGTACAATCATTTATAATAACATCTACCGAAGGTGAGGTTGTACTTCCATTATCATCTGTAATCACTACGTAGTAATAATTTGTTACCGGAACAGAAGATGCTGGCGGTGTATAACTTGCAGATGTAGCCCCAGCTATTATTGTTCCTCCAGTATTGGTGTTAGTTGCGTTACTGTACCATTGATAATTCAATGTTCCTGTTCCTGTTGCAGAAACTGCAATCGCTGCAGGTGTTGTATTTGTACATACCGTTTGGTCATCAGGAGTAAGTTGCTTAATAACAGGCGGCTGCGGCGTAATACTTGCCGAACACATTGCTATTAAGGTACCATTGGCACCGCCTCCACCATTGATCGTTAATGTTGTAAAAGCATTTGGTGCACTGATTTTGAAAACACCACCACCTCCAGTACCCGGAGGCGAACCCTGACCAGAGATTATTTTATTTCCATTAATTGTTGAATAACAAGAATTATTAGAGAAGAGAGATACTGCTCCCCCATTGGAATTGAAAATAAAATCTTCATTATAGGTATTTCCTGAACCTGATAATAGAATTACCAAATCATTAACGGGCTTATCAAAGGTAAAAGTAACAGACCATGCAGAAGCTGGCGTAGCAGTAGTCTGCGAGCCATTACCCACCCATAATGATCCTGGGCTAATAGTATCTCCACTACAACTTCCATAAGCAGGAGTATAATAAGTAACATTACCTGAAGATGAAGAAGTTACCTGTATCCCATTAACTGTTATTGTTCCATTAGCAGGGATATTGGCAGTACCTGAACATGCAATTGGAGAAGTAACATGAAGTCTGTAATCTTCAATCTCTCCACGATATGCATTGGCTGCATAAGCTCCTGTAGTCTGACCATCACCAACAGCTCTTTCGTCATATGAAGCAGTACCCGGATTATCAGTAAGAACCCCGTCTGATAATCTCAGGCGCAGATACACATTTGAAGCTGCTATATCAACAGTATTTGCTGCTGTCCATGTAAGCATAACGGTTCCATTTACAGTATTATTAGGAACTGAAACAGAGGTTGCTTCCTTGCTTTCAAATACTCCGTTATTATTTATATCGATCCAGCCATATAATACTTTTGCTAATCCTATAACGTCCGTTACTTTCACAGGTAAAGAAAATGCTGTTCCTCTTATTACTTCATTTGCACTAGGGTTTACTCCATCTTCGTCCAGTCCATCACCATTCGTTGTGTTGTTATCAGTATCTGCAACTACACTTTGTACAGAAGGTTCTATGTCCGGAGTTGTTCCTATCTGTAATGCTGCACTTGAAATTTGTCTGGCAGGAATCAAGACTGCACCTGGTTTTTCATAACTCACAGGAACATCACCATAATCTAAATCAGTGGTTACCGGAATAGTATAGTCTTCAATCTCACCATTGTATATTACAGGACTAGCAGCATATTCACCTGTACTAAGGCCATCAGCAAGTGCACGTTCATCTACTACAAGTCCCGGAGCGCCAGTTATAAAATCAGTCAATACACCTTCCGATATACGTAAACGCATATATAGTTGGCTTGGATTTCCAACAATACTAGTGGCAGTTGTTGCCCAGTTCAAAACTATATTTCCTTGACTAACTCCTGCAGGAACTGAGGCCATAGTTGCTTCTGAGGCTTCAAAGCTGCCATTGTTATTAAAATCAATCCAGCCATATAGTGTTTTGGCAGCACTTGTACTATTTGTTGCCGTAACATTTAAGCTATAACCACCGCCAGACACTACAGGTCCCGGTACTGTTCCATCTTCATCGTCTTCCCCATTAGTATCATCTCCTAAAGCATTCCCTGCCTGTATTTGTTTTACCGCTTCATAATCTGCCGGATTATTACCAAGATATAATCCCTGACTGGATGCCTGTCTTGCAGGAGCTACCGTATTAGTCCGGCTTGTTTCATAAGAAGCCTGAGCAGTATCTCCATAATCTAAATCAGTAATTACAGGTAAAAGATAATCTTCCACCTCACCACCATAGGCTATATTATAAAGACCTGTATTAAGCCCATCTCCTATAGAGCGTTCATCCACTAATGCACCTGGTACACCTGTCACAAAATCGCTCATAGAAAGATTTTCAGATACACGCAGACGCATATACACCTTAGTGGTACCTGTAGGAATAGTATTGGTACTGGTTCCTGTCCATAAAAGTGTTGCTGTTTGTTGAGATGCAGAAGTTGGTACTGAAACTGAAGCTAACTCAGAAGCTTCAAATCTTCCATTATTATTAATATCAATCCATCCATATAGTGTTTTTGCAACACCTGTATTATTCAGTACACTCACTTTAGAATAGTAATTAATTCCTTTATAAACGGGCATTACTGAAGTAATACCATCTTCATCCGTTCCATCTCCATTGGTTCCGTTATTATCAGCATTAGCTGCCACGGTATTTGGAGCAGATTCAATATCTACTGTGTTACCCAATCTTAAGGTAGAAGAAGAAGCCTGACGTGCGGGCTGGTATACAGGCACTGCGTCTTTGGTATATTCGTACAAATTAACAGGTACATCACCATAGTCATATAAGTTACTCACCTGAAACTGATAATCTTCAATTTCTCCTTCATCAACACCCTGTCCAAAGCTTCGTGTATCTATCAATACAACATTAGCACTGTTGCTATTGGTAAGAGCGGTTCCTGAAAGACGTAGTCTCACATAGGTTTTTCCGGCTGAAATTACAGAAGGTGATGCATTTGTGGAATTCCAGGTTAGAGTAAAGTTACTGGTAGTACCTGCAGTTACTGATACAGAAACTGCTGAAGCTTCATTTCCGTTAAATACGCCATCTCCGTTAAAATCAATCCATGCATACAGATTCTTCGTCCCGGTAACGGTTGTATTAACGGGTACAGTCAGTGTAAACGGAGTACCGCTTGTAATAGTTTGAGGTGTAATCACTCCATCTTCATCTGCACCGTCTCCATTGGTCCCGTTATTATCATCTCCTGAAGCTACCGCATTGTTAATAAGCTCATAGTCTACTGTCGTCCCAATAATAAGTTCAGGAATTATACTGTTGGTATGAGATGCAGGAATTCCATTTTCGTAACTGCCGGGCACATCTCCGTAATCTTTTGTGATGATCAGCTGATAATCCTCTATTTCCCCTAGAGAAGCAGAAGTATACAATCCTGTACTAAGCCCATCTGCAATAGCTCTTTCATCCACTACCATTGCATTAGTGCCTGTAGTAAGATCTGCTATCGTTAATTCGGCATTGGGCTGTACCAATCTTAATCTCATGTATACTTTTCCGGTGGAAGCTGCAATAGTATTCACCTGAGCCGCTGTGAAGCTGACATTCGCAGATACGGCATTATTGGCAACCTGTGCTGTAGCAAACTCACTTGCTTCAAATCTTCCATTGTTATTAAAATCAATCCAGGCATACAATGTAGCCGCAGCTCCTGTAGTATTATTTACTCCTACAGTATATGTATTTATAGCATTGGTACGGATACGCAGTTGATCCAGGGAAAGGCCGTCATCAGAAGCTCCATCGCCATTAGGATTATTATTATCCGTTCCGGAAGCAGCAGAAGATGGACCTGGTTCCAGCGTGTAAGACATTCCTAAAAACAAAGCATCTGTTGCAGAATTCCTTGCAGGTTTTAAGTTCGCAGGATTTCCCATACCGTCCTTATCCATTTCATAGCTTTCCGGAGCATCTCCAAAGTCTAGATTTCTGGTTACCATAAAACGATAATCTTCCACTTCTCCATTAACCGGAATCGTATAGATCCCCGTATTAGCACCATCACTTATGGAACGTTCATCCACAGCTGTTGTAACAGTATTATCTGTACCTGCAGTTTGTGTAAGCCTGATCCTTACATACAGATTATTGATTCCGTCTGGTATTGTATTCGTCTGTGTTCCTCTAAACCAAAATGTTTTTACAGAATTACCAACAGCAGCCGACTGATAACCTGTAACAGAACCAGTTGCCAATGTGTAAGAAGCTTCACTGGCTTCAAACTTTCCGTTATTGTTAAAATCTATCCATGCAATAACCGATGATGCAGTCTGAACTGTAACCGGTACTGAAAAACTAAATGAAGCCGCTTTTGTAATAACAGGAAGGGTTCCAGAAAAGCCGTCTTCATCAATACTGTCACCATTGGTTCCATTATTATCATTACCAACTGTTACACTCTGCACAGCACCCTCGCTATCTATAACAGAGCCAATCTTATACTGAGGAGTAGCAATCTGTCTTGCAGGGTTTGAAACACCTGTATTATTGATCTCATAAGAAGCAGGAACATCTCCGAAATCATATAAATCCACAGGCAGCTGATAGTCTTCCACTTCTCCAAAAGCAGTAATAAGAGCATTAGCCGCATTATTACTGGCCGTAGCTCCATTTCCTATACTTCTTTCATCAATGACAGCACTATTACTCCCTGAATTAAAGTCAAGAAGCGACAAATTGGAAAGTCTCAGCCTTGCGTATACTTTGGAAGTTCCTGCTGGAATCAAAGCCGTTTGAGCCGCTGTCCATGTTAGTGTGGCATTTGTAGCACCCGTTACAGCTATGGTAGCAGTGGTAAATTCTCCTATCTGGAATCGTCCGTCTCCGTTTATATCCAACCATCCATATACGTATTTGGTTCCTGTCAGGGTTCCCGGAACATTCACAGGAACAGTGATACTGTAAGCCACATTACGGCTTACACTCGTTAACGATGTAATACCATCTTCATCTGCTCCGTCTCCATTGGTTCCATTATTATCAGCTCCTGCAGCAGCACTGTTTGGAGAAATTTCTGTATCCAGAAGAGTTCCCATAGTAAATCCTGAAAGCGGAGCATGCAATGCCGGCAAAGGATTTCCATCCTTATCATTCTCAAAGGCAGCAGGTACATCTCCGTAGTCGAACGCATTGGTTACTTCTATCTGATAGTCTTCCACTTCTCCTCCGGCTACTATACCGTTGTCCGCTGCATTACCTGTGGAAACAGCACCGTTTCCAATACTTCTCTCATCAATAACAGCACCCCCACTCGCCGCTGTCGTAAAATCCTGCAATACCCTGTCAGAAGTTCGAAGCCTCATATAAAGCTTAGTAGCTCCTGCTGCAATGGTAGAGGTTTGTGCCGGAAGCCAGGTAAGAACCTGGGTACTGCTTCCTGTAGTACTGAAAGCAACCGTTGCAAATTCTCCGGCTTCAAATTTTCCATTGTTGTTGAAATCGATCCAGCCATATAGATATTTTGTTCCGGATGCATTACTAACCGGTACGTTTAAAGTATAAGGTATTCCTTTCCTGATTTGATTAGTTGCAATATTGATCGCGTCCTCATCGGCACCATCTCCGTTTGCTCCATTGTTATCTGCCCCTGAGGAAACACTGTTAGGAGCAAGCTCAGAATCCGGAAGCACACTTCCTAATGAAAAATTAGGAACAAGGGAATGTGCGGCAGGTGCATAAACTCCGTCCTTGGTGAAATCATAAGAGGAAGGGACATCACCATAATCATAAATAGCTGAAGTAACACTTGCCCATGTTGTACCTACTGTGATCCCATCAACTTCAAGGGTCGGAGCATTAGCCGTCGTTCCCTGCATTAACGCAATATATGAAACTGAGGTCATATCTGCAGCTGTCCCGGTGTGGGAAATATCAGCTGTAGAAGGTTCTATTCCTGATGCGGGATCTGCATATAGCTTAACGATATCATTGGCTGCTCCTGTTACCTGCTCATACTTTAAAACCACCCTGATATTAGTATTGAAAGGTCTTACAGTTGATTCATAAGCAACAGTTCCGGAGGATCTCATCACTCCAAAACTGAACCCTGTGCCATTTGACCGGATATATAACCGGGCAATATCATTCAGGGAGATCATGTAATCTCCGGTAGCCTGTGCAGCAGATACATTCACCACAGCACTGGCATATACCGCCGGTGTTGTGGTATTAAGTGCTACTGCTGTAAAGCTACGGTACACATCCTGCCCGCTGCTTGCCAAAGATACTTTATTCCCAAAATTATTGACAATAGTACCTGTGCTGGGGAGGTTTCCATTGAATACGGCTATTGTAGGTGTTCCTGCCGCAAACTGTAACCAATTGGCATTCGTAAGCAATGTACCAGAAGCATAATTGAAACTCTCTGTCAGCAGATTCTGAGATTTTACAGCAGTCAAACTACTGAAAGCCATCAAAATAATCCATGCCGACCGAAAAGTATATTTTCGGGCATTATAATAGGTTGATTTTAATTTCATAGAAAATAAATATTAAATAATTTTTTTAGTCTGAATTTCAAAAAAAGACAGCCAAGAAACAACTCGCTAATAATGAATATTTTACAAGTTGAATCCCGTTATTTTGAAGTTTAGACCTGCGTTTTTCAATCATGAGATAACCCAAATCAGAAATGTCTATAATATTGATTAATAGACTTCCGTCGTTGAGATATGTGTTTTTCAGGCACTTATTCTTTGTAGGCCTGTAGTTGATTTTAGGGACTTTGTGTATGAATGATACCTGTCCGGATGTTGTCGAGAAATTATAGTAGGTATGTTTTCATCTTTTTGTGTTTTGTATTTTTTAATATGTCTAAAAATTTCTGAAAGGTTTCTTAGAATTCTCAGTAGCCGTGATAGGCGAAAACTATGATTATATCAATATATCCAAAACTACATTGAATTCTACAGGAATAATCAGGGGTATTCGAAACAATAATTTTTGGCAAAGGTACATTGAACCCTATCAAAATCATAAATATATACTGAATGATTTCGGAAATAACAAAATACTAATCAAACATCAACATACTGATTATGTGACAAATACAATACAAATTCCTTTTACTTTTATTACATCAATCAATTTTTATATAATTACTTTTTCAATCCTTGATTGGAATAAAAAATAACATAGTAAAATTGATTTACAAATGAAATTAATAACTATGTAAAACAGATTTATTTAATGATCAGATTTCAGAAAAAAGAAAAAATACTGAAAACCCTTTAAAATATCAATCAACATTTTCCAGATTCTACCCTATTTCCTTTTTCAATTTTATATGATTGGGGTTTTCTTGTGTTAAAATGGCATCGTAAAAAGTATTAAATGGATTAATACAATTTAAGATATTCCGAATTTCTTACTCTATTTAATGTTTTTTCTATTTAAAATTTCCTCATCAATATTGACATTTCAAGAAATATTAATATTAAATTTCAATTTTATGTGAAATAAAACACAATTATAACACAATACGATTGTATATTAGTGTGAGAACAAAACCAATAATCATCACAATATGAATACTGAAAATTTTAATACCCTTGAACTGCTTCGAAAACAGTTCAGGTATCCGTTCCCTACCTTAAAAAACCCTAATGCCGAGCAATTACAACAGCTCACTGAAAATCAGTGGATCGATGGAGAATATCTCTGGCTGTATGAACAAAACCCCGATCTTCGAAAAAAGTACAAAAAAACCAAAACGGCGCATATTGCGGCGCAATGGTTTCCAACAGCATCACCTGAACGGTTCAAGCCCATCTGCAGACTGATGTTGTGGACCTTGTACAATGATGATCTGTATGAAGAAAGTGAACCTGAAGATATAGGATATGTACACGCCCAATCTGTTGCCATACTAAAGGGCGAGATCAATGCTGAGGACTCAGGAATACCTTTAGGCCCTATGTTGGCTTCATTAAGAGCTGAACTGTTGGAGTTTATTCCGCAGGAATCAGTGGCCCGCTTCACCCAAATGATCAGCAGGTATTTTACAGGATTAGAAACCGAATTAAGATACAAGAAAAATAAAGCTTATCCCAGTGTGAGCGAATGCATTGCTTTACGTGAAAATTCTATTTGTTTGTATCCTTTTCTACAGCTTACAGAACTAGAAACAGGAATTGTACTTCCACAAGAGATCCACGAGCATCCCGTGATCATTCGTTTACAAACACTGGCATGCCACCTAGTTACTTTTTTCAATGAAGTACAATCTGTATTGAAAGATGAAGCAACCGACAGTATCTATTACAATATTGTAAAGGTGATTCAGCATGAACGCCAGATGTCCCTAAAGGAGGCCTGTCTTGAGGATTTGCGTCTTCACAACGAAGACCTGAAAGAATTTGTAGAATTACAAACCTCTCTCCCTGATTTTGGAATATGGCAGGATGCAGTGGTCAACTGGGTTCATTATATGAGCATGGTACTTAGTGGATGGAAAAATGTATCTACAAAGCTGGACCGCTACAATGCCATGGAATTTCCAGAAGCAAGCGAGCTAAAGGAAAAGTTGAACCAAGTTCGATAAGACTTTAAGCAAAAATATTTTTTAATCTAAAATACACAATAATGAAACAATTGGACATACCTGTTTTACAATATTCCTGGGCTTATAAAGTTGCACCTTTTGCAGAATCATTCTATGAAGAACAGAATGACTGGATTGATAGAGACTACCAATTCATGCCTGAAGCAACGAGAATTAAATACAAAAGAAATAATCTGGTACAAGCAGCCTCATATATGTTTCCTGCCACCAAAACAATGGAACAGATGAGACCCATTGCAAGATTTATGGTTTGGCTAACACTGTATGAGGATTATTATGAGCTTTGTCCTGTAAAAGAGTTAGCTTCCGTCAGAGATGACATTATGAATGTAATGCTGGGCGATAATCCCAGACCAGGTGGCATCGGGCTACTGAGACAGGTTGCATTGAGCAGGGATGAGTTCCGTCCTTACGTTAATGATAATTGGTTTCAACGTTGGGCAGAGTCTTTCCATGACTACACCACTTACGGAATTATGGAGGAAACCCCCTACAAATTAAAACAGGAATTTCCAACATTAAGCCACCTGCTCCTCATGCGAGAGTATTCAATCTCTATGTATCCTTATGCTGACCCGGTTGAACCATCTATGGGCTTTATTGCACCTGATTCTGTTTCAAAACACCCTGTTATTAAACGACTGAAGACACTGATGTCCCGTATTATGGTCATCCAGAATAGTTTTGCATCCATAGAAAAGAAATTGGTAATGAGCCCGGATGTGCTCAATATTATATTTGTGATGAAACAACAATACAAAATTTCATTGGAAGAAGCCTGTATGGAAGCTATGCAGATGCATAATGACTATGTAAGAGAATTTATGGAATTAAAGGTTAATCTCCCTGAATTTGGTCCTCTCCAAAAGGATGTAGAAAACTTTGTACATCATATAACGTTGATGATTTCAGGATTGGGTGCCTGGTATCATTTGGGGAAATCACCTCGCTACGAAGTCCCGGGAGAATATCCTAGACCGGAATATGCTCAACAGGGATAAATTTTTAATTAAAATAAATATGAAACAATCAGATGCCCCTGTTTTATAATACCCTTGGGATTATAAAATTGCTCCTTTTGCAGAATTATTTTTATGAAGAACAGAATGACTGGATTGATAAAGACTACCTGTTTATGTCCGAAATACTATACCAATGCTGAGGTGAAGGATAAACGAGAAAAATATAATAACCTCAGTAATATGATCCATAATTAATCAAACAATAAAAATTTAAAACTGAAAAAACTCAATCATGCAAAACATCATTCACATCCCGAAGCCTTCTTATCCCTGGCCTACAGTATACAGTCCGATCAGTGAAACTTTTTATAAAGAAGAAAGTATCTGGTATGACACGGATTATGGTTTCATGAGCCCGGAATCTATAAAAAGATACAAAAAACAAAGACTTGTTCAGGTAGGAGCTTTTATGTCCCCTACCACTTCCGACCGGGATATTTTCCGTCCCATTGGCAGATTTGCTGTCTATGTAACTACCTTCGATGATTATGTTGAACTTATGCCTCTGGAAGAGTTAAAAGTTTTCAGAGACCGGATTTTTGAAGTAATGACCAGGGAAGATCCCCACCCTGAAGAAAGGGGGATACTCCGCCAGATGGCAGCAGCAAGAAAGGAATTTATGGACAACGGAATGCCACAGTTCTGGATCGACCGAATTGCCACCAATTTTCATCGTTTCATTACGTATGGTATCATGGAAGAAACTCCTTTTAAATTCAACAAAACCTATCCATCACTTGCCCGCTATCTGATGATCCGTGCCTATTCTATAGGTATGGTAACCTATGGAGACCTGATAGAGCCGGCTACCGGCTTTGCACTTCCTGTTGACATCTATAATCATCCGGTTATTCAGCGTCTGATAATACTTCTTGCCACTATTATTGCCATTCAGAATGATTACGCGTCGATAAGAAAGGAAATGACTATAGAATCGGAAAGATTCAATATCATGTTTATCTTACAGAATGAACAGAACATATCATTCGAAGAAGCTTGTATTGAAGGATTGAGAATACATGATGAATTTGTAAAAGAAATGGAGTCTTTATCTATATGCCTACCCGATTTCAGCCCTTATCAGAAAGAAGTGGAAAATTATGTCTATCACATGAAACTGATGGTAACTGGTTGCAATGCATGGTATTATGAAGGAGGGACGCAAAGGTACTTCCCTGATGGCTTTGCAGTAACCCCCGACGGGCAAGCCCCAATACCTTTGGATTTTGAGGTAAAACATATCTCCCGGGAATAGAAATGCTATAAGTCTTAGAACAAATAATTAAAACACACCATAATACTATAATTAAGTTTTTAATAATGTAAAATAATAGATATGAAAGAAGAATTAATCCTTCCACAATGCCGTTATCCGTGGCCAACTATTCCCAGCCCAATTGCCAATGCTTTTGACGATGAAGAAAAAGCATGGTACGATAATGACTATACCTTTATTTCTGAAGAGGGAATAAAAAGATGTAAACCTCAGTTTCTATCCAGGGTCGCTACTTATATGAACCCAACATGCGACAGCATGGACCGCATGCGTCCCTGTGCCAGATTAATGATCTATATTACAATATTTGATGATTTTTTTGGAATGACCCCTGCAAATGAATTGAAAATAATGGCAGACCGTGTATATGAAGTGATGATGGGTCAAGATCCACACGAAGATGAAATTGGCATTTTGCGCCAGATGGCACAAGCCAGAAAAGAATGGGAAACATTTATGCCTCGTTTTTGGATAGACCGTGTCTCCATTAACTTTTATGAATTTATAATGTATGGTATGATGGAAGAAATCCCCTTCAAACAAGCTGAAAATAGAACATATCCCTTACTTGCCCACTATCTTAGTTTCCGAAAATATTCTATAGGAATGTGGCCTTACGGAGATCTGATAGATCCTTCAGTTAATTATGCATTACCTGTCCATATTTACAATCATCCTATTATACAGCGTTGCAGAGAACTATTATCTCTGATTATTGTGATCCAGAATGACTTCGCCTCTATTAAAAAAGAACTTGAAATAGAAAATGAATCTTTAAATATTATTTTTATTCTAAGAAATCAATATAAAATTTCTTATCAGGAAGCCTGTACAGAGGCTATGAAACTACATGACGCATATGCTCAGGAACTGGATGATTTGCATCAATCTCTTCCAGACTTTGGCTCTTTTCAAGAAGAAGCATATAATCATGTTTATCATATTAAATTGCAAATAAGCGGCTGCGCTGACTGGTATTATAATTCAGGTACAAGCAGATACGAGCATAAGGCATTTATTGTACCTCAGTATGGTAGAGAAGGTGATGATATTATTATTCCACACAGTATTTTTATAAAGGAATAGCAAAAAAATGATTCTCTTATACAATCCGTTAAATTGATAAAGACCTTAAGTTTATACAATTGCAAGCCTCTCTTCCTGATTTTGGTATTTGGCAGGAAGCTGTGGTTAATTGGGTACATTATATGTATATGATGCTAAGTGATTGGAAGAATATTTTTACCAAACTTGATCCTTATAATACCAAGTTTCCCCACCTTTCAGAATTAAAAGAAACTTTCGGGCACAATCACCTTTGATAACCAAGGAAATACGATTGTTAATAATAGAATAACTAAAAATAAAACCAATTAAAATGGAACCTGAAGTTAAACATTTCGAACAACCTTATGCATTAATTTTTGAATATCCATGGCCAGATTTGGTAAATCCTCATTTTGATCAAATGAAGGAAGATTTAGAAAGCTGGTTGGATACTGACTTTACCTTTTTATCTGCGAAAACCCGTGAAAGTTATAAACGCATGGGCCTACACGGGGCCACCGCAAGGATGCTTGCTATAGCACCAACTTATGAGCATGCAAGTGCCTGTAATCGCTTCATGATCTGGATTACCACTTTCGATGATTATTGCGGATTATGTACTGTTGATGAGGTAGATGATATACATAAAAGAATAATTGGTATCCTCAAAGGTAATCAGCCACTGCCTGATGCGCATCCTCATGATAAAATAATGGCACAGATCAGGGATGAATATCTTGCAGTTACCTCTCCCGAATGGCTGGAGACATTCACCTTTTTTATGGATCGTTATATAAAATACGGAATGCGTGCTGAAGCCCCTTATAAGACAACAGGAACATTTCCTCCGCGGAACTATTATATGATATTCCGGGAATATAGCATTGCCATGTATGCCTATGAACCCTGGGCTGAACTTGGGCTTGGATTTGTTTTGCCTAAAGAGATTTCTGCCCATCCTGTAATCCAGCGAATTCAGGCATTAACGAGTAGAATAATGAGCTGGCAAAATGATGTGTATTCATTGAAAAAAGAAATTGCTAGAAAAGGAGAGGTGATTAATTTGGTACTTATTATACAGCATGAAGAAAATATTTCATTGGAGAAGGCGACACAAAAAGTAGTATCCATTCATAATGAAGATGTAGCTGAATTTGTTGCTCTGCATGAAAACCTGCCAGATTTTGGTGATTGGAACGACAAAGTATATCAATATGTACTTTATCAGGGAATGATGATTCAAGGATTGAATACCTGGTACATAAAGGATACTTTGCGTTATCATTCCAGTGATCAATATGCTGAAAAGGAATACACTCGGCTGAACAAATAGTCTTAAGGAAGTACTAACGGGCAAGACACAATACCTTTAGATTTTGAGGTAAAATTGAGGTAAAACATATTTCCAGGGAGTGGAAATGCCACAAAATTTCTTGGAACAAATAATTAAAACATACGATTTACTATAATTTAATTTTTAATAATATATACAATAACCATGAGAGAAGAATTAATTGTTCCTAAATGCCATTACCCCTGGCCTACAGTGAATAGCCCTATTGCCAATGCTTTTGATGATGAAGAAAAAGACTGGTATGATAATGACTATACTTTTATTTCCGAAGAAGGGATAAGAAGATGTGAACCTCAGTTTCTATCGAGAGTTGCCACCTATATGAATCCTACCTGCGACAGCATAGAACGTATGCGTCCCTGTGCCAGAATGATGATCTATATCACCCTTTTTGATGACTATTTCGGGATGACTCCTGCAAAAGAACTGGAAGTCATTGCAGATCGGGTGTATGAAGTAATGATGGGTGAAGATCCTCGTGAAGATGAAATTGGCATTTTGCGCCAAATGGCGGCGGCAAGAAAGGAATGGCTGGCTAATGGCATGCCACAGTTTTGGATAGAGCGCATTTCCATCAATTTTTATGAATTCATCATGTATGGTATCGCAGAAGAGATACCTTTTAAGCAAGCTGAAAACAGAACATATCCTTTGCTTGCCCACTATCTTAGTTTCCGAAGATATTCAATCGGGATGATGCCTTATGGTGATCTGACAGATCCTGCTATTAATTATGCACTACCCGTTCATGTTTATAATCATCCCATTATGCAGCGTTGCAGAGAACTTCTATGCCTGCTTATTGCGGTGCAGAATGACTTTGCCTCTCTGAAAAAAGAAATTGAAATAGATCATGAATGTCTGAATATTATCTTCGTTCTAAGAAATCAATATAAACTTTCTTACCAGGAAGCCTGTACAGAGGCAATGAGAATACATAATGCCCATGCCCAGGAACTTGATCACCTGCATAATAATCTTCCTGATTTCGGTGAGTTTCAAGAGGCGGCATACGATCATGTTTATCATATTAAACTGCATGTTAGCGGCTGTGCCAACTGGTATTATAACTCCGGTACCAGCCGATATGAACATAAAGCATTTATTATCCCGCAATATGGTAAAGAGGGTGATGATCTTATTATTCCACACAGCATTTTTGTAAAGGAATAATAAAATACTTCAACCGGTTATACAATACAGGATTCAGGAAGCTACAGGACCTATTGTGAGCAACAAGGATCTGCAGGCTTTATTCACTATGAATGATCATACACCATGATAACCCGTTTGACAAATTTATTTTAAAAAAATCTATTCATCAAACCTATGAAAACAGAGAGAAAATTAACAATTAACCCCAAGGATTTTTTCCCTCCGGGATACTATCCCTGGGCCGATGGTATTTCAGCCCCTACAGAGCTTATGAAAAAAGCTGCTGATGACTGGTATGATAACGCTTACACTTTTTTGACTGAAGAGGTAAGAAAAAGATACAAACTGCAAATGCTTCATATGGCTGCTGCAAGAATGACTCCTGAAGCATTATCAATTCCCAACGAACATATTATACCCTGCAACCGCTGGATGATCTGGATCGCCGTCTTTGATGACACCTATGGACTTTGTCCTATAAAAGAGTTGGAAAAAATAAGAATACAAATGCTTTCTGTACTACAGGGAAGAAATCCGTCTGCCCATGAGAACGGACTGTTTCATGAGACGGCTATTATGCGGAATGAATTCATGTCTTTTCTTCCCGATGAATGGATACAACGATTTGTAGAGCGAATGAGTACTTATATGAAGTATGGCCTTATGGAGGAATGCCAGTATTCAAGACTCGGGAAAACACCTCCTCCTTACTTGTTTTAATTTCATTCTCACGATATCTATAATAGTATGTATATGTGCACCATTCACAGACTAGCTTTATTTAGAAAAAATTGAGAATCAAACAGCCTAAGGCTTTGTATCAGAAATAAAATCTAATACAAGATATTCTAGTAATATTTTTATGTCCGCCATAGATTAAGAATGATGAAAACAAAAATAAGATCTTCAAAGTATTATAAGTAATGTTTTCAGAAATATTAACGGGGAAAAGAGTGGAAAATGACTTTATTATCGGTAAATTCGACAATAAATAAAATTCTTTTAATTCTTCAGTTTTATAGAAACCAAATGGATTAATAACTTTCGATCTAATGAAAATATTTCAAAAAAAATCAACAAAAATAACATAATCTTATTCCCTAGTTAAAACAAATACAGCACTACATTTATAATTTTATCATATATTATTGATGTGAGTATCCTATATGTAAAACTAACAATGATGACAACAAAAAAGGAAGTTGTTATTAAAAGAGCTTTCCTTACATTGTTTTTCTGTAAGTAATTCATATCAATAATTATGGTAGAAGCCTGCGGCCAACTGTTGGCTGACTTTCGTTATCTCTGCATATCAATCTGTTTAAGATATTTTTTCCAAAATTGAATTCGATTGCAATAGTACTAAAGCATAGGTAAGGTAAGCATTAGTTTTAATATTAGTATTTATAGAAAAATAGTTTTTTTGATCATTAAGATACATGAAATATTATCATTATCGTCTAGTTAATATTTTCTTTGACAAACAGAAAAAAAACTATACACATAAAAAGTCTACTGTCATTTATTAAAAAATTAATGTTATAAATTCAAAAAAAAACACGATAAAAAAAGACAGCCTCTTCTCCTATACCTACTTCAATATACTTACAGAAATACACAGTAAAGTATATTCCATTTACAACAATTCAAAACTTCAACACTTATATATTACACAAAGTAAAATATCAACATATTTCAAAAAACTGAAGCAATAATACAACATTACTAACATATTATTATTGTCTACACCATGCTGTCTTATGATTCAAAAATTCTAAAATAAGTACCAAAGAAAAATTACTTTTTTTCAGAAATTATAACACAATACCCATATAGCTATAGCAGTAAATTTATAATTTCGCAGAGATCTTACCACAGATAATTCAAATTTCGATGATGTATTAAAATAAAATTTAATTCCAAATAACAATCCCTCTTTAAAACACAAACAAATGTTAAAAATTAACCCGCTTATTTTCCAATACTTCCCGGTAGATAAATCAAGAGATATAGTAATCTTTTCTAGATAGAAAAATCAAAATCAGATTAATCATTTACATACTCTGACTTTAAAATTAAGGTCAGGAGTGATAATATATACTCTATGAATACATCAAGGAATATCATTAAAAATTTATTGTTATATAATAATGAAAACCAGATCCTCTATGATCTTAACAGCCTATCGGGAAAAGAAATAGCCGAAAAAATAATAACCGTTGCCACCAGCCTAAGATCTACAGGAAAATTTGGTTGCGGAGATAGGGTGATTCTGATTATGAATGATTCACCGGAATTTATTTATTCATTCTTATCTTTAATATCCATCGGGTGCATTCCCGTTCCCCTTAACCCTTTAATTCAGGATTCGGAATTAGAATATATCTTACTGGACTCTAAAGCAACAGGGGTTATTATAGATAATCACCAATATCTTAGGCTTTATCATACTATACATAGCTCATACCACATTATAAATGATTGCATCATAGTAAATAATCCTTCAGTAAAAGAATATGGCTCAATAAATTATTTACAGAAATTTTTATCTCCTCAAAATTTTCCTGCCGTTTCTTTGGAATTGGAATTTGAATATGCAGAAACTAATCCGGTTGCTTTCTGGCAATATACATCCGGAACTACCGGTAATCCAAAGGCAGTACAGCACAGGCACCTTACTATGCTTACAAATACAGAGCTATTTGCACAAAAGACATTGGAAATTGCTAAAGAAGACATCATACTATCCGTTTCCAAAATGTTTTTCGGTTACGGATTAGGAAACAGTCTGTTTTTTCCGTTGCTCACAGGAGCTTCTGTGATAATTGATGAAAAATGGTTCACAGTTGATTATCTGAAAAAAAACATAAGGCTTTATAAACCCACCATTTTATTTGGGACCCCAAAAGTATATTCGGAAATTCTTCATCAGCACGAGAACTTTTCAAAAAATGAATTCAATAGCATAAGATTATTTATATCCGCAGGTTCTTCCCTTCCTGAATCTATCATCAGAGAATGGAAAGCAGTATTTGATAAAACGATTATCAACGGAATCGGCTCTACAGAAATAGGACATATTTTCATGTGCAACCACCAATTGAAAGAACAAAGTAAAAATTCATCACTAGGTCTTCCCGTTCCCGGCTACCATATAAAAATAAGCAGGATCGACACGCCCGATGAAACAATAGAAAACTATGGAGAGATAGGTGAACTGTGCATTTATCCTCCAAAAAGCACACTCAGTTCATATTGGGAAAAAGAAGAAACCAATAAAATAAAATATAAAGAAGGTTGGTATTTTTCAGGAGACCTGTGTTCTCAAAATGAAGATGGCTCCTACATCTATCACGGCAGAAAAGACGATCTGTTTAAGGTAAATGGGCGCTGGGTAAATCCTATTGAAATAGAAAATTATATATTACAGAACTTCAGGCAGGTAGATGAATGTGCCATCAGCTATTATCTGGATGATGATGGTCTTGCCAAGCCAGTATTATATCTGGTAGAAAAAAACAGAACAGCCACTGATGTTCTTTCTGAAGAAATTCAAAAAAAACTGTCAGAAAACTTCCCCTCCTATAAACGTCCTTCCAGAATTTATTTCATAAAAGAATTAACCAGAAATAGCAATGGAAAAGTAATCAGAAAAAGACTGGAAAACAATTTAACATAACACAAATTATTAATATTAAAATATGCAGATAATAGATGCAATAAGCGAAGTTCCCGGAATGAATATCATTGGTATTCGTGGTAAAATGCAGAACGGCTTCAAATGCCAGATTTATGAAACCGAAAAAGAAAAATCCTTATCCGCCTGGGCTTCAGAATTAAGCAGACAGTTATTGGATAAAAATGCTGTTTCGCAAGATGAGCTAGGCATAATTATCAACGCTTCTATTTCGCTATACGATACTACTGCTCTTAGAAATACCTCAGCTCCCGGCGTAGGACATGAAGTACAAAAGCATTTGAATGCAAAAAATGCATTCGTTTTCGAAATGTTTCATAATGACTTAGGAAATATGATTAAAATCGCATCTGATTTTTTATCAAACTCTGAGCATAAATATGCATTGATCATTCAATCAAATAAATTCTCGGATTTCCTTAAGGATGATAAAAACGGATTCTGTATTCCTGACGGGGTAAATGCATTGCTCCTTAAATCAAGCAGCAACAAAATAGAATTGGAAAATATCCATATTCTTTCCTCAGAAATATCAAAAGCGGGTTTAAGCTTTAATGCAGGAAATGAAGAAGCCCTGAAAAAAAAGTATATTTTCAGACTGAACTGGAATTACAGTTCATCCTTTGTAAAAGCTATCAACTCTGAATTGAAAAATATATTCTTAAAACTAAAAGAACAACAGACCCCGGTGATCACAGAAAAATGGTTTTCAGAACACCTCTCATCCCATGAAACTGAAAATACACTAGCCATGAATACTATTCCATGGTACTTACAAGAAAACAAACAACTAAAAAAACACCCCCTCACCATAGTATCATACAATCCGTTTCTTGCCCAATATTCGGTTCTAAAAATTACAAATGATGAAATATAACTCCTCCATAAAAAGTGTAGCCATAGGACTTCCAGAGACATATTACACCAATGACATGCCTCCGTTTTCCGAAATTCCCAATCTTCCAAAAAACTGGTGGAGAAACTGGGGAATGGAAGGAAGATATATGGTAAACAAAGAAAAAGGAGAATCCTGCTCTCAACTTGCCAGAAAAGCATCTTTGGGAGCCATAGAAAAAGCGGGGCTTTCCGCACAGGACATAGATCTCATCATAGGAACCACATGCACCATTACGGGTTGGTCTGATAAAGAAGATGACAGAATTTTCCCGGGAATTTCAGAATATTTAAAAACAGAGCTGAACTGTAAAAACTCAGCTATGACCATGGAAGTCAACCAGGCATGTATATCATTCCTGGTAGCCCTGCAAATAGCATCTGATTACATAAAAACAGGAATGTACAAAAACGTTCTGATCTGTTCCGCAGAAACATTTACGCAAATTGCAGACTTCTCCTTACCCTCTTCTACCCTTTTTGGAGATGGTGCGGCAGCAATAGTCATGGGAAAATCAGAAAAAGATGGAAAATTGGTTTCTTCCCACTATAAAAGCATTCCCACCTATAATGATATTGCAACATTACAATGGAAAAACCCAGTAGATAAACCAGGAAAAGAATTTATCCGTCCTTACTTTACATTAGGAGAAGATGCCCCCACTCAAATGCAGACATTTGTGCCTCAAAATGTTCCTGAGGTTGTCTTTAAAGCTTTAGAAAAGGCAGACGCATCCCTTGAGGATATACATCATTTTGTCTTTCATCAGCCATCAAAAATGCTTATCAGAATGTGGGCAATGGGAATAGGAATAAAGAAAGAAAAATATACAACCACCGTAGAAAAATACAGTTGCCTGAGCTCTGCCTCTATTCCCATGACGCTCTACTTTGCATTAAAAAACGGGAGAATAAAACCCAATAATACAGTTGTACTTGCCGGAGCAGGAATCGGATGGGGTTTTGGAGCACAGGTATGGAATACAGAAAATATTAACTATTAAAAATTACAATAGAATGGAAAACCAAGAATTATTCAACAAAGTGTATGCTATTTTAGCAGATATTGCAGAATGCGATATTAATATGATTAAACCTGATACAGACCTGTTAAATGAAATAGGAGTTACTTCTCTTATGGGATTGGAAGTTTTGGTTGAGCTGGAAAGAGAATTCGACATCAGCTTAGATGAAGGAATCCTGATCAAAATGAAGACGCCGAAAGATATCGTAGACGTTCTGGAAGAAGAATTGGCCGTTTAAGAATACAAAACACAATCTTTGGGTTTTTACCAGCGTGTCGGGCCCAAAGATTTTAATAGATTTTGACTTTTCACCAATATTAATACAGCCCATTAATGTTGGTTCATAACAGACATCCGTAATTAAAAATACTCACTTAAAAAAAGTGAGGGTTATTTCTTTTGGAAAAAATAAAACAAAATAATCTAATAATGATTGAAAATTTAGAAGTCGATGAATTAGTAATAGGTGCAGGACTTTGTGGCCTTATGTACGGTATTTCTGCAGTTACCGAAGGAAGTTCGGTTGCCATCAGCGAAGCCCATCATAAAGTAGGAGGTTATGCTACCAATTTTTATCGGAACAAAAGAAAATTTGTTTTTGACTGCAGTCAACATAAAGTAAGCGGACTCAAAGAAAATGTTGGAAACCTATGGAATACCCTTAAAAGACTCGAACTACAGTCATTACTGGACGAATTCGAATTGCATGAAGAAATTGGAACAGTAGTGTATAAAAACCAATTCATCAAACTTCCCTCTGAGCCGGAAGACATAAAAAAAACACTCATTACCCATTTCCCGGATGAATTGGCAGGAATAGAAAAACTATTTCAGGATATAGAATCTCACGGATATCAGCATTATATGTTTTTTAGAAAACTGATGAATGAATATACCATAAACAGGGATATTTTGAGAGAAAGCAGAGGCTTATCAAAAATTACAGCCCGTGATTACTTTCAATCCATTTTCAAAGGACCGGACATTGTAGAAGTACTCAGTCCCATTGCTATTTATTCAGGTTCCATTTCCAATGAAGTCAATGCCTTTTATTTTCTTCATTGCCTGTATGCCATGTTCTATGGCGGCCCCGCATTTATGAAAGGAACCGGACAGCGTATTTCGGATCTGCTGTTAAAAGAATTTGTAGACCGCGGCGGAATTCTTCTGAAGAAAAACCAGGTGCACGAGATGGAAGATATGGGCGACCATATGCTGGTAACCACCCGGAAAAATATAGTAAAGACCAAAAGAGTCATCGCAACCTGCCCTCCCGAAGATGTAGTAAGAATGCTGAAAAAAGATGAAAAGTCTCAGGAATTTAAAGAAGTTCTCGAAAACTTTACCGTTGGATGGGGACATTTTTGTGTATTTGCTGTACTTTCTGTTCCACCCGATGAACTGGGAATTAGCTCACCAGAATACCTTTTGGTGTCCGACACGGGTGATGACTTTACAGAAGAAGATTTTGAGAACGACCGGTATTATGACCTTTTTACCCTGAGTGTCAGCAACTATCACCGGGTAGACCCGGAAGGCGGCTATATTCTCCAGTTTATAGTTCTGGATCATGGAGACCGCTGGTTCCACCTGTCCGAAGAAGAATATAATCAGAGAAAAGATGAAATTCAGGAAAAACTGATCAAAAGAGTTCTTAAAACCTTTCCTCAGATAGAAGACAAGCTGATGTATACAGAATCTTCAACTCCGAAGACCAATTACAAATTTACACTGGCTACCAAAGGTTCGGCTTTCGCCTACAAAATGCTTCCAAAAACCAATTTAGGGCTATTGAGCAACTTCCCAAATGACAAAGTAAAACTGGTAAGCACATGGTCCGGAGGTCCCGGCTATGAAACCGCAATGTGTTTCGGATTTACACAAGGAAAACTATTAAATATGGAAAAAACACAAAATATATGAGCAATCTAAAGAAAAAAACACTAAGCCCAAAGTTTACCCTCTTATTAGAAAAACTGAATAAAGCTTCCGAAAAAAAACAGATGAGCCTCCTTCTGGATCATCCTTGGGACGAACCTGTAGAAAGCGCCTGGTTGAAAAAAAGAGAAAATATTGCGATCTACGGAACACCTTATTATGACCTTGCTACAGAAGAAGAAAGAAGACTTTTATCCGTCTATGAAACAGGTTCATGGTGGTACACTTTCATCGTATTCGAAAACCTTGTGTCAGAATACTATATGAAAATCGTCAATCATGGCTCCCTTAAAAAATTTCCCGAAGTCGTAAAATACATACATCATTTCTGCAAAGAAGAAATAGTGCATGCAATGGTTTTCAAAAAGGCAATGGCCCATTTTCAGATTACCCCCTTCCCCAGCCCTTTAAACCTTAGAGAAATATACAGCCACAATGCCTCAATGTCCGAATTTCCCCTAAAGGCCATCTACCTTACCATTCTTATTGAATGGCTGGCAGAAAACAATGCAATGGAAGACTGCAACAGCAAGGAAATTTCCCCCTTATCAAGAGCTGTAGCGGTAGAACATCATAAAGAAGAAGCAAGACATATAGAATGGGGCAAAAATATGATCCGTGAGTTTATAGATATGGTTCCTGAATTTTTGAAAGAAGCACAGGAAAGTACAGCTCCAATGCTCAGAAGCATGCTTGATATGTCGGTCTGTAGTATTGTGGTGTATTCCCGCGTCGGCTTTCAGAATCCTGCATTCAGAGATTATAAAAAACTGATTCCTGCCGTGTTGGAAAGTGAAAACCGTCAGAAAATCAATTCCAGAATTATGGCTCCCCTGATGAGATACTTCCTGGAACTTGGAATCTGCGATCCTAATGATGATGAAAACATGAAAGTATGGAGAGACAACAGATTTGAAAAAGATGTGGAAGATGCTGTAGAATATTTCAGAAAAAAATCTGCCGCAACAGAGGATATAGATAATGTAATGAACAAAAACTACGACTAATGAATACTGTCATATCCGGATTTGGTCATGCTCTGCCCTCTGTAACCATAGACAACAAAACAATTGTTGAATGGATGAATACCACGGAAGAATTCATAGAAACCCGTACAGGCGTGCTCACCAGACAACATATTTCTGAAAATGAAAGCACTGGCGTATTAATGGTAGAAGCCTGCAAAAAAGCAATTGAAAAAGCCAATCTCTTACCGGAAGATATCGATATGCTGATTGTAAATACATTGAGTCCTGATTACCATGATCCATCTCAGGCCTGCCTGATTCAGCCAATGCTTTCTCTGAAAAATACAATTCCCGTATTTGATATCCGGGCGCAGTGTAGTGGGCTTATTTATGGAATGGACATCGCAAGACAATTTATAGCAACCGGAACTCATCAGAATATATTAGTCTGCTGCGGAGAAGCTTTATCAAAAAGAATGGACTATTCTGATGAGGGCAGAAACCTCTCTATATTACTTGGTGACGGCGCCGGAGCTGTTGTGCTAAGTGCTTCAAAGGATCAGAACAAAGGAATTCTTGATGCTGCAATACACGCTGATGGAAGTTATTTTGAACTGCTTTGGACAGAAAGTCCCGGTACATCAGGCAAAACCTTCAACGGAGATGAAAGCAAATGTTCCTATTTCCGGATGAACGGCAAAGCCATGTTTAAACATGCAGTAGAGAAATTCACTGAAGTAACAGTACAGACATTGAAAAAGCACAATCTTTCCATGGAAGATATAGATGTTATTATTCCCCACCAGCCCAATATGAGAATTTTGGATGCAGTGATAAATAATCTGGGAATTCCAAGAAATAAGGTACAGATCAATGTACATAAATATGGAAATATTGCTTCCGGTTCTTTACCCATCACTTTGAGTGAATATATGGAGAATACTCCTCCGGAAGAAAGAGAAGGAAAGCTGGGACTTATAGTGGGATATGGCTCCGGAGCAACATGGGGAAGTGTTTTATATAAATTCTAATTCATAATACCATGTGGATCAATAAAACAGGAAATATAAACAATTCTTTAGCCATCTTGGGAACAATCTCCAACCCGGTTTATCTGGTAAAAGAAGATCAGGAATACATACTGGTAGAAGGAGGATTAACCCGGGATGCCAAAACTCTGCTGGCACAATTGAAAGAACATGTTTCTGATCTGTCATTAGTCAGACACTGGTTTATTACACACTCCCATTATGACCATTGCGGAGCTATAGAATCTCTTTATCCTTATCTGAAGCATGTAAAACTATATGCCTCGGAACATGCGGTGAAAAACTTCCGTAATGAAAAATATGTAAAAAGGATTCGTCAGCTGAATGCCCTGATCTCAGATAAAAAGATTAAAAAATTTCCGGCGGACTTACAACAGATTCCTTTCATCATTCTGAAAGATAAAGAACAAATAGAAACGAAATCTGGAATCTGGGAAGTAATCTATACTCCGGGCCATAGTCCATGTTCTGTGAGTATTCATTATAAAGAAAAAGACATTTTGTTTGTATCGGATTCTTTAGGGGAAATTATCAATACAAAAAAATGGTTTCCGTTGGCTTTTGATCATGTAAGGCAATTTATAGACAGCATCAATAGATTGGGAGATTTATGTGCCGAGACCGTTGCTTTAGGACACAATGGTATCCTTACAAGTGTGGAGGCCCTATCTGCCCCAGCCTGCAGCCTTCTTGGGTGTAACGAATTGATAGAGTTTGTGGCCCTACGTAAAGATTATTTATCAGAAGATGAATTGGTAGATCACGTATGCAAAAAATATAAAGTAATGGATCATTCCTTCATTCCGGATAAAGTATACAGAAAAAGTATAGAACTATTAATCTCTCATTTAAAAACAGAATCATTCGTATGAATCAAAATCCAAAATATACAGAATATGACGCTTGCATTGTAGGAGCAGGAATTGCCGGTATTTTCCTGGCCTGGCTGCTTGGTTTACAAGGCAAAAAAATCCTGATTTTAGAAAAAAACGCTAAAGTCAATATGAATGGTGCCGATATTTTGAAGCCTTCCGGAATCAATGTCCTTGAAAAACACGGACTGCTACAGGAACTTATGAATAAGGAGTGTAGAGTGAGAGATCAGCTCAGTGTTTTTCATAATGGCATTCAGGTCGATCACATCAATTATAAGGCAGAAAACGAAAGAGGATATTTCATGGTTTGTCCATACAGCGTTTTACTGGAAACGATTTATGATAAAATTCAGGCCATCAAAACCATAGAACTTTTGGTCAATCAATCCGTTTCAAAAATTAATGAAGTGGAAAACGGGGTCTATGTAACCCTTAATTCAGGAGAAGAGATTTTCAGCAATATCCTTATCGGAGCGGACGGAACCCAATCCATTGTAAGAGAATATGCGGGAATAAAAGCCCATTTCGACTATTACGATCATGTGATGTATTTCAACAAATACCCTATTACATCAAGTGTAGAAGAGCTCAACCGATTATATGTAGACAAAAGCGGAGGGCTCGCCTATTTCTACCCGATCAACAATACAGAAGCCCGATGTGTTTTAGGGTTTAATATGGAAGAAGGGAAAAACCTGAAAGAATCCGGAAACAAAGAAACTTTGATCAACCGACTGAAAACATTTGTTACCCAAAGTGATGACATATTAAACCAGATCAATTCACTGGACAATTTCCTAACTTTTCCCTTATGCAGAATGCATTCTGAACAATATTTTAAAGGAAGGATACTTCTTTTAGGAAATGCGGCCCATTCCATCCATCCCATTACGGGACAGGGAATGAACCTGGCTATTGAAGATACAGGAGAACTGTTCATCTGGCTTTCAAAATATTTTAACGGTGAAATTTCTTTGGAAGAAGCATTGGCAGGCTATCAGGAGCAGCGTTTTGAACTTAACCGTAAAGTTCTTGCTTATGGTCATCGCCTGGCAGGCAGTTTTGGAAGCGCAGAAGATTTTATGAACAGCCTTAATTCCAAAATACAGACCAGCAGCAGAGACCTTTCCATACTCAATAAGATTTAAAAATAATTATGCAAATAGATTTATCAGACAAACATTTTTTAGTAACAGGAGGCGGAAGAGGAATCGGCAGAGCCATTGTTCAGCAGCTGCTTTCATCGGGAGCATCCGTATCATTTACCTATAATCATGGGAAAGAAACAGCAGAAGCTTTTTTGGACAAACTTTCAGTTGAATTTCCGGGTAAGGCTATGCTTTATCAGGCTGACATAAAAGATGAAGAACAATCAAATTCTTTAATCACCGAAATTGAAAAATCTGCATTAGGTCCGCTATACGGATTAGTAAACAATGCAGGAATCACAATGGACGCCCCTTTTTTCAGCATGACCACCGATATGTGGACCAGCGTACTGGAAACCAACCTGAATGGTACCTATTACCTCACAAAAGCAGTGATAAAATCTTTCATCCGAAAGAAAAATTCAAAAATCATCAACATATCATCTGTTTCAGGAGTAAGAGGAGCAGTGGGACAGGCCAATTACGGAGCAACTAAAGCAGCTGTTATCTCTTTAACCAAAACACTGGCTCTGGAATTTGCAAAATTCAACTTACAGGTAAATGCTGTTGCCCCGGGATTTATTGATACCGAAATGGTAGCCAAAATGAATGAACAGGACAAAAAGAAAATAGATCAGATGATCCCCATGAAAAGGATGGGAAAAACGGAAGAAGTTGCTGAGCTGGTAACCTTTCTGTGCTCGGACAAAAGCAGCTATATCACTGGGCAGACATTCATCATCGATGGGGGATTAACTTTATAAAAAACACAAAACAGATGAAAAGAATCGTAATTACAGGGATGGGTGTAGTAAGCCCTTTAGCCTGTGAAAAAGGAGCCTTTTGGGAAAAAATCCTGAATGGAGAATCAGGAGTCGGAGACCTTACAAAACTGGAGCCCTCCAACTATAAAGGAGTTACCCGCGCTGCTGAAGTAGACTTGGAAAAAGATTATAAGAATACTGAATTGCTGGAGCATTTTAAGCCTTATGGTAAAGCCGTTACTTATGCTGCCGCCGCGATAGACATGGGTCTGAAAGATGCCGGTTTTGAAAAATTCACTAAAAAAAATAATTACGGAGTTATTCTGGGTACTACAAACGGCAACCAGGATATTGTAGAAAGAATTGTAGATCAGTGGAATCTGGAAATGAAACATGAAGACCTTTCCTCTGAAGCTGCAAAAACACTTACTTATTTCAGGCCGGTTGAATTAAGTGCCAGTATAGCAAAATATTACAATCTCGGCGGAACAAATATGGTAATTCCTACAGCCTGTGCAGCAGGAAATTATGCTATCGGCACCGCCTATTCTATGATTCGTGAAGGCAGATCTTCCCTGATTATTGCAGGAGGAGCTGACCCTTTTACACGGTCCTGCTACACCGTTTTTTACAGATTGGGGGCCATGTCAAAAGACAGCTGCAAACCTTTTGATCAGAACAGGAACGGAATGATTGTAGGAGAAGGAGCTGCTATTTTAGTATTGGAAGAACTGGAACATGCACTAGAAAGAGGAGCTAAAATATATGGCGAAATCAAAGGATACGGCTTAGCCTGTGATGCCTATGATCCTACAGCCCCTGATCCTGAAGGTTCCGGTGCTACCCTGTCTATGAACAATGCAATAAAATCAAGCAATATTGATAGAGAGAACATCACTTATGTAAGTGCCCACGGAACAGGAACAAAAGCCAATGATTCCCATGAGGTAAATGCAATGCGCAATGTTTTCGGAGAAGAAATAGATTCTTTATATGTCAATGGAATCAAATCCATGTTAGGACACTGCATGGGAGCAGCCAGTGCATTGGAAGCAGTAACGGCAACCCTTTCCCTACATCATCAAAAAATTCCCAGAAACCGCAATACAGAAAAAATTGATGAAGCTTTCAATACTCATTTTCATATCCAGCCATCCTCAGAAATCGAAAATAAAGTAGATCATGTTCTTAGTAATTCTTTCGCTTTTGGCGGAAATATATGCAGCGTAATATTCAGTAAATATGATAGCAAATAACACTTCAAATAACGATATAGTAATTTCCATAATAGGCTTCAACAGTCCATACGGAACGGAGATTGACAATTATTTCTTCCGAAAAGAATCGGAAACGAAAGCTTTAATCATTGAAGATCATGATCCCCAGAAGTTTTTAAAACCAAAAGGACAGAGATTCCTTAACAAAGCAACATTGCTGTACTGTAATGCAGCATTTCATGCCATACATAACAGGAGTTTAAGTTCGATAATCAATGAAGCTCCTGAAAGAATCGGGCTTTATGACGGCACTGAACTTTCCAACCTTGAAGACTGTTTTATCTTTGATTTAACCGCAAAAAATCAAGGTCCGGACCGTGTAAGCCCAATGAAAGCTCCAAGCACCATTGCCAATGCAGCAGCCAGTCAGATGGCTATTCAGGCAGGAATAAAAGGTCCCAATTTCAGTGTATGTGCAGGGATGGCAGGAAGCCTTCAGGCTTTAGATATTGCTTCCCTCCATCTAAAACAGGGAATCACAGATTACGGAGTTATTGCTTCTACAGAAGTCCGAAATGAATATCAGGAGTCTATCCGCAGGGGAAATGAAACCCTGCACAGACCAGTCTCCACCGAACTTGGAATTGCAATGGTTTTAGAACGTAGGGAAACTTTATCTGAAGCAGGCAGAAAACCTTTAGCCACAATAAAAAAGATACATTCTGAGACCCATACTGAGGGGCTGCCAATAGAAGCATTTCTGTATCAGAATATTTCAGGTATGGCAGCACTATTCAGTTTTGATACCATTATTTTTTCCGGAGGCACTTCGGTAATTGATGAAACTATTTTTGAAGAAGTGTTAAGAAAAAATGGGCTGAGCACATCTGTCATTTATCCTGAAAACCTTTTTGGAGATAATGACAATGCCGGAGGTATGCTGGGAATAGCCTATGCTGTTTCGGTATTCGAAGGAAAAAGCATTCACAAAACAGATCAGGAAAACATTCTGGTCCTTTCAGCAGACAAGGCAGGAACTGTAATTCTCACCATAATAGAAAAAACAAAATAAATGGAAGCATTGTTAGAATCCTATCAGATCACTCAAATTTTAAAATACAGACATCCGTTTCTTCTGATAGATAAAGTGACGGGTTATATTCCCGGAAAAGAACTTACTGCTGTAAAAGCCGTCTCTATGGGTGAGCCCTATTTCGCAGGTCATTTTCCCGATTTCCCCATTATGCCCGGAGTTCTTATTACGGAAGCTTTAGCACAGGCTTCATCGCTCATGCTGGCTTTAGATGATCTGGAATGGGAAAAAGGAGGGCCTCTTCCTCCGACAGAAAGACCCATAATAGGGGTTTTAGGAAATGTCCAGATTAATTTTCTAAAGTCGGTATTACCAGGATGCTTGCTGCAGCTGGAGGTAAGTATAGACTGGAGAAAAGGGCCCGCCTGCTCTATTTATGTAAAAGCATCGGCAGAAGGTTCTGTCTGTGCAAAAGGAAAAGTAACCGTAATGTTTATAGATAAAAGTAAATTATCTGTTTAGATGGAATACAAAACACTATTGTTCTGTATTCCTTATGCGGGCGGCTCATCTTCCTCAATGTCTAATGTATCCAATGTACTGAATACGGAAGATGTGGAGGTACATTATGTAGAACTGCCGGGAAGGGGAATGAGAAGTACGGAACCTTTTCATTCAACATTAGAAGAAACTATAGAAGATATTTCGGATAAAATCAGAAGCAGGCTGCTAAGTAAAGACCAGCCTTTCATATTGTGGGGACATAGTATGGGAGCTGTTTTAGCCCTTCTTATCTTATTTAATCTACAGGAAGATTATAGGCCAAAAGGATTGATCGTTTCAGGGATGCGGGCTCCCCTGTTTCAGTCTACAGAACTGCCGATGCCGAGAGAAAAGCGGAATGCCCTGCTGCTTGATATTCTTCCAACGAAATATGAAAGAAGCAAAAATGCCCCGATTTTTCAGAGAGTACAGCAGAAACGGATAGAGATTATGGAAAAAGATACAGCACTTTTAGAAGAAAATCCTGTTGAAGACTGGTCGTCCATTATCATCGAAACTCCTTTGGCAGTAATCATAGCAGAAAATGATGAGCTGTATAATAATAAAGACTGCTATAAAGATTGGAACTGTCATACATCCAATACTACAAGCTATTTTCCTGTAGAGGGAGGACATTTTTTTATGTTCCAGTATCCGAAGCAGACCTCTGCCCTGCTAAGTAAAATAATAAATGATTTAATACACTAAATCCATGAAAGAAACTAAGATCTTTTCTTCTCATATAAGTTCAGATTACCCCGAAAACTTTGATATGAAGAGTTTTTATAACTCTCTGAGGCAGAAAGCCACAAGTTCTATTTGGTTTGAAGTTTCTGAAGCTGTAAACAATGACAACCACAGGCTGGTTTTTATTGCGGCAGAATCTATTGCCTCATTACAGTCAAATAATGTGAATGAGCTTCAATACAGATCAGGTGAAAAGACAGAAACCATAGAAACTGACGAGCTGAATTTTTGGGATAAAACAGCTGAATGGCAGAAAAAAAACACCCCAGAAAATATTTCTCATCCGTATAATGGTCTTTTAGGTTTCAGCAGCTATGATTCTATACAGCTTATAGAAAATATTTCTCTGAAAAAATATGCTGACGAAAGAGAAAGCAGCCAGTTACCACTCTTTAAATTTTCTCTATACCGATATATTTATGTTTTCAATATCACCCTCTCACAAGTTGTCTGCATCAATAACTATTATAATGGAGAAAGTGATGAGATCACAGAAATGAAAGAACAACTGAAAGACACCTTAAATACTGGATTAAAAGGATTTTCAGTATCCGACGCAGAAGAAAAAGACTGCACGGAGGAAGAGTTTTTAGAAAAAGTGAACAAAGCAAAACATCACTGCCAGATAGGGAATGTATTCCAGCTGGTTGTTTCCCGAAGATTTTCCAGAAACTATGCAGGCGATCCGTGGACATTTTTTGTGGAGCTGAAAAACAACAGTGCCCAATATTATTTCTTCCTGGAAGAAGAAAACTATACAATAGCAGGAGCATCACCAGAGACCCATTTCAGTTCGTTAGATGGTTTGGCAATAGTAAAACCCATCGCAGGAACCTATAAAAAAACAATGGATAAAGAAAAAGATGCATTACTGGAAAAAGAGCTGCTAGCAGACCCTAAAGAAAATGCAGAACACAATATGCTTATTGATTTGGCAAGGAACGACCTTAGCAGATATGCAAAAAATGTACACATCAGTAAACTGAAGACCATAGAACATTATAATAATGTTATCCATATGGTAAGCCAGGTGCAGGGAAAACTAAATACAAAGCTTAATACGATCCGCCTGGTCAAAGAGTTTCTACCCGCAGGAACATTAAGCGGAGCGCCTAAATACAAGGCGGTACAGCTTATTGATGATATAGAAAGCAGCAGTCGTTCATACTATGGAGGATTACTTGGCTGGATAGGATTTAATAATGATATCAATACCTGCATTCTTATAAGAAGTGCTTTATTCGAAAACGGAATGATGACTTACCGTGCCGGAGCAGGCGTTGTCATATCGTCTGATCCTCAAAAAGAGCTGGAAGAAGTAAACAATAAAATCACCTTAATTCTGAACACGTTAAAAGAATTTACATCATATGCCTTATGAAAAAAATACTGCTAGTAGACAATTATGATTCATTTACCTACAACCTTAAACAGCTAATTTCCGAATGTGGTAACTATAAGATTGACGTTTACAGGAATGATGCCTTCCAGCTGGAAATAGCACAGGATTATGATGCTGTAGTCCTCTCTCCCGGTCCCGGAATACCGCAAGATGCCGGGCTATGCATTCCTTTGATTGAGACTTATAAGCATTCAAAAAAAATATTGGGTATCTGTTTAGGGCATCAGGCCATAGGAGTCGCTTTTGGAGCTCACCTTATCAATACTTCTCAAGTTTATCACGGAGTCAGTTCCATAATTTCACTTAACAAAAATGAGAAAATCTATACAGAATTGCCTGATTATATTGAAGTCGCAAGATATCACAGCTGGGTGGTGGAAAACTGTAATCTGCCTCAAAACCTGGTCATAACATCTACTGATGATCAGGACACAATCATGTCTCTGAGGCATGAAAAATATGATATCACGGGACTGCAATATCATCCTGAGAGTTTTCTTACCCCAAAGGGAAAATATATTATACAAAACTGGCTTAAATCTTAAAAATCAAGGAAAACATTATATGAATATAACCGGGTATATTTTATTGATTATTATTCTGTCAATATCATTTCTGCACATCTATTGGGGATTAGGAGGGACATGGGGTAAGGATTTGGCAGTTCCCACAACAGAAAACGAAATTCCGCTTTTTGAACCGGGTGCTTTCGTTTGTCTCATTACGGGCTTTTGTTTTTTGCCACCAGCATCAGCAATTGTCTTTCCCAGCAGATTTTCGCTGCCTATTTTATGGATAACCACTTTCCTGTTTTTTATAAGAGCAGTAGGAGATTTTAGATACATCGGTTTTTTTAGGAAAATAAAAAACACTCCCTTTTCCCAAAGAGACACATTTATCTACACGCCATTATGCGTGCTGATTAGCTTTTTGACATTATTACTAATTAACACATTTTAAATACTTTTATATGAGAAACAAAAAATTATTCCTTATGCCCTTCATAATGCTGGGCATAGTATCATGTCAAAACGATGCTCTTTATGACCCTATTTCCGAAACAGATCCTGAAGTTTCAGCTTTGTCCCACTACAAAAGGTCCAGTGCTTTAACAGCTACGTTTGGAAATAACATTGATCTGAATAATTTGGCAAACTATTCAGATCAGGAGATTCCTTCGTATATAATTCAAGACAACGCTCCCTTTCTAAACCCGATAACAGATGCAGGAGCCACCTTGGGAAGGGTTTTATTTTATGATAAGAAGCTTTCCTCTAACAATACGGTGTCATGTGCCAGTTGCCATAAACAAGAACTGGCATTCGGAGACAACAGCATTGCAAGCCAAGGGGTGAACGGACAGACAGGAAGACATTCCATGAGACTGGTCAATACAAGATTTTCCCTTGAATCCCGTTTTTTCTGGGATGAAAGAGCTTCCTCTTTAGAAACCCAAACCACAATGCCGATTAAAGATCATATAGAAATGGGATTTAGTGGCAGTAATGGTGACCTTTCAGTGAATGATCTCATTACCAGACTTAAAGGTCTACCTTACTATCAGGAATTATTTACCAAAGCATATGGAAGTTCTGATATTACTGAACGTAAAATACAGAATGCGTTGGCTCAGTTTGTAAGAAGTATTACCTCATTTGATTCTAAATATGATCAGGGCAGAGCTAAGTCTTTTTCAGATTTTTCTTCATTCTCGAATTTTACAGCAGAAGAAAACTTAGGCAAAAAGCTTTTCCTTGAGATCCCTGTGCTGAGTTTACTGATCGGGGGTGATCGTATAGCTGGTGGGCTTGGATGCGCCGGATGCCATGGAGCTCCTGAATTCAGTATAGCTCCTATTTCCAGTAATAACGGAGTTATCAATATAATCAACAGTAACGGGATTGATATTAACGTTACGAAATCTCCTTCCTTACGGGATCTTGTAAACAGCAATGGGGTATCCAACGGACCGATGATGCATTCGGGGCTTATTACCACTTTAGAAGGTGTTGTAGATCATTATAATAAAGTGCCAAAAAGCAGCAAGAATCCTAAGCTGGATATACGTTTGGCACTTGCCGATAACCTAAGAGTCACAGAAAAAGAAAAAAAAGCACTTGTAGCATTTCTTAAAACCCTTTCCGGAAAAAATATATATACGGATAAAAAATGGTCAAATCCTTTTATTAATCAATAGTACATTTCAAATTTATGCTTAATGAAAAGAAGCCGTCTCACAACTGAGGCGGTTTTTTCTTGTTAAAAAGTAAATAATTTTGTATATTTTATTTTAAATCAATTTTGTTTGCAATGATTTGAAAAAACTTTAAGCTACTGCATTATACAAACAACTATCTTTTCCGCTTTTTCTTCTCTTTACACTATAAAATTCAAGAATCATGATGAATTTTTACTTGCATATCGAACTCTTCTATCTGAGTTAAGAATTAATCCATGGTCAGCTTTTCTATTTTTGACAGCCATTTTCCATGCGGCTAAACTTGCCTAATCATTACTCATCCCCTAACTTAAACTCCAGCCAATTATTTTTCTGTCGTACAAATTTATATTCCTGTTAGCTATAAAAAAACATCTTTGGTTTGGGAATAAGTTATCACAGCCCCAAGCTTGTGATGGACTGCCAATCAAAAAGTTTCTATTCAGTATGTTCTCTGCGATCAAATGACTGGCAAAAAAAATGTTTAAATATAAAAAATCAGTCTTTCCGGGCATTTCTGTATATTTTAGAAAAATATGTAAAATAATTACCCTCTCATTTTGATAACAGAGGGTATCATTTTGCTATGGTTATTATAATGCAGCCCCAATGATTTGGTGTATACTGTTTTATACTTTATACTCAAATCATAGTAACTTTTGACAAATCTGCTCCAATCCCTTTGAGTGCTGCATATGTTAATTTATCCATCATTGCACCATCAAAACGTATAGTCTTAATAGCACGATAATATCTATTCGTCAAAGCAAATGTCGAACGGAATGAAACATTTTTAAGGGTCGCGCCAATAAATGTGACTTCATTCAATGCTCCATTATGAAATTTAACGCCTAAAAAGGTTTGCCCATCAAAAGATACTCCCCTCAAATCGGAATAGTCAAAATCTACCCCTTCAAAAACACAGTTTTCAAACATTGTTTTAGTAAGATCGGTCTTAATTAGCTTTACATTGGTAAGTTTTGCATTATTGAACTTTGCCTGGGTTAGTCCCGACTTATTGAATTCGGTGCGTACGAGAATAGTTTCATTAAAACTTGACTCTGAAAGGTCACTGACAGACAGAACACAATCAGTCAGGTTTGCGCCGTCAAAATTAGCTTTACGCATATCATTCCCCGTAAAAGTACTGCCAACTAAATCTGCACCCGAAAAATCAGATTCGCTTAAAGAGCTTCCATAAAATTTTCTTTTATGGGCTATAACACCTGCAAAATCACTTTTTGCTAAATTGCTACCACTGAAGTTGATCAATAATTCTGGTTCCCGAATGCCAGATGCATCAGTACTTCTCTGAATAATCTGATCTGCCTCTGTGGTCGCGTTACCATCTATTTTATGTACTGCCTCATCTCTAGATTGAAGATATTCTGAAAAATAATTTAGATCAACATCCAGGATTTTTGTCAGCTGATTTAAAGTAATAATATCTGGCAATGATTCCCCACGCTCCCATTTCCCAACTGCCTGCGGACTTACAAATACATGTTTAGCAAGCTCGGCTTGTGACATACTTAATTTTTTTCGTGCTTCAGTAATTTTACTGCCAATCATTTTGGTATTCATATTATTTTTTATTTTAGTTTTTCTACAGGGCAAATGTAAAACACATTATAGTCAGTTTTATCATAAAGCCGGATCGCAGTAGTTGTAATTACACTACTTACTGTTGTTTTTTGACAACTTATAGTGGTATAAACAGTCATTTCATCAAAAAGACGAATAAAAGTATACAATGATGATACTTATTCTCACTAAAATATTATAATATAAATTTCTGCTCCTATTTTCCCTTTTTCTGACAACGATCGATACATTTTTTAGAAATTTCAGAAATTCTTTCCAAATCTTCTACCAAATGTTTCGATATCTCTTCGGTTTATGGGTACAAGAACGAAACAGCCAAATAAACAGTTATTATTCCAACAGTAATTTCTACAAGTGTTGAAAACTTAATTGCATTAAACAAAAGTATAATAGAATTTGTTTGATAAATTGGAGGGATATAATTCATTTTTAATTTGACTTAATCTAACCAACTCATCGATAAAAGTGTTTGAAGATATACTCGTCTTGGTCACCAAAAAGCCAAATAGCGCCAACTAGAGACAGTTGACACTATTTTTTTAAATATTTGTAAAATTCGACTTCTTGAACTTACTAAATCTTAATTACTGGCTTAAAATGCTCAGGTCTTAATTTTGAATTATTCTATCTTTTCTTTTTCGAAGGCGGCAATATAATCTACAACGAGTTGAAGAGTGCATCAGAGTAAATTTAAGTGAATTGAACAATATCATTCCTATCTCAACACACCACTTCCATATCTTTTATCAGAATTTTAACAGGTATTTTCAAATCTGTTTGAATTTTAACTCGTAATGCTTCCTGGGCAGAGGGTTCACCGTGAACAAGCATGATCTGTTGTGGAGAATTTTTAAATTTCCTTATCCATTCCATCAGTTCAGATTGATCAGCATGTGCAGATAATCCTGTCAATTCAATAACATTTGCATTTACAGGATAATATTTTCCGTGAATTTTTAACTCATGAGATTCATTAAGCAATGCTCTTCCCCTAGTACCTTCTGCCTGAAACCCAACAATTAATATGGTATTCCGGCTGTTTCCTATATCATGCTTTAAGTACTCAAGAACACGCCCTCCTGTCATCATACCACTGCCGGCAATTATTATTTTACTTTGTTTATTATGAACTATTTCTTCAGTATTCGTATATTCTTTATTGATATTCACCTGTTCAATAATTTCCAGCCATTTTTCTTTATTAACAATTGTGTGTTCAGCATATTCAACCATAATATCCGTAGCAGAAGCAGCCATTGGGCTATCCATAATTACAGGAAGATTGTAAGGGATTCTGTTCTGTTCCTTGAGCTGATAAAGAATATAAATAAGCTCCTGTGCCCTGCCTACAGCAAAACTGGGAATAATTATATTACCATGGTTTTTAACAGTGAGATTGATCCAGTGTTCCAATTTATCATATAAATTGGTATTGTTATGAAGTCTGTCTCCGTATGTCGATTCCATCACTATAAAATCCGCTTCGGTGAAAAAATCAGGAGGAGGTAAAATAGTGCTGTGAGCCCGTCCGATATCTCCTGAAAAAATGATCGTTTTCTCAAAACATTTGATCTCCACAGAACAGGCTCCAATAATATGCCCGCAGGGTTTAAACCTGCATTGAATATGATCACTAAGTTTGATCGCAGTGTTTTCACTAACCGTAAAAAATTGTTTAAAAGATCTTTCAGCATCATTTATCGTATACAACGGTTTTGCAGGATTATGTTTGGTATAATGATGAAAATTCGCTTTCTCCGCATCTTCTTCCTGCAGCTTTGCACTATCGAGTAAAATCAATTTTGCTAATTCTTTGGTAGGCTCAGTCATGTAAATTTTACCTTTAAATCCATTTTTTACAAGAAGAGGAATATAACCGCAATGATCAAGATGAGCATGTGTAAGAATGACAATATCTATTTCAGCAACATCGACATTTAATGATTCCCAGTTTTGTTCACGCAAAGATTTAATGCCCTGAAACATTCCACAATCTACTAATATAGTAAGTTCCGAGGTCTTTAATAAATGCTTGGATCCGGTAACTGTTTCGGCTCCTCCAAGAGATTTTAAAATAATAGTATCCATTTTTTTAGTTTTATAAATCTGTTGCGCAACGGCCTATTCTGGCTCTGATACTTGAATAATTCCCTGAATGCGCAATAGGTTTTTATGAATTAATACTGAAAAATTTTAGCGTATTTTGATCTCTTTTACTTCTTTTTTATCCAGATTAGATTTATTAATGGTAATATTTAATAATCCCCCTTTATAATTGGCTTTTATATGGCCTAAACTAATACTATCCGGTAAGCGGAAACTGCGGACAAACGAGGAAGCTGAAAACTCTTTTCTGACATAATTTTCTTTTTCTTCTTTTTTCTCTGCACTGGTTGCAGCACTAATGATCAATGTTCCGTCCTCAACTGCAACTTTGAAATCCTTTTTCTTAAATCCCGGAGCTGATACTTTAAGCTTATAAACACCATTTTTATCAATAATGTTAACTGTTGGCTCCGTTTTAGCCAACTGATTAACAAGATCATCATTCTTCCAAAAATCTTCTACCAGAGATTCTAATGATTGAGATCCATTTGATGGATTGGTTTTTTCCAAAGTTTTCATAACACAATTATTTTAAGGTTTATACTTCAAAGGTATAAGAGAAATAATTTTTAAATTATGACGATCGTTGCGTTTTGAAATGATGCTAATCACTTTTTTCCCAGGCATCGAGAATTTTAATTATTGAGGAAATACTCAATGTTGAATCTGTAATGATAATGTATTTCAATCCGGCATCCTGAATTATTGGTACATCCACAGGAACCTGTTCCTGGAATCTGAATATAAAATACCTAATTCCAAAGGATATAAGTTTAAAAATAAGACTGTTTGAAACTAGGTTTTCCTGATCAATGATTATGGCAGTATCTTTTGCTTCTGCAAAATGAACGGTAGCTTCATTTAAAGGATCTACTATAATCGTAATTTTATGTTTTTTACGATTAGCCAAAGCCAGAAGCTTTTTATCTTCCTGGCTGATATGATAAACGATGACTTTCATACTGTCTTTTGAATCATCAAATGTATAGATCCCATTATCACTATTCAATGTATAAAATCATTATAAAAAGTGACAGAGATTAGTTTTTTAATTTTTGAAGACGTGAAACGTCCAGTATCGTAATCCTGCCTGCATTTCTATCTATTAAATTTTCTTCTTTAAAATCACTCAGAATTCTGCTTACCGTTTCAATAGCCATTCCAGCCATAGAAGCAAGGTTTTCTCTTGAAATTTCAAAATTTTCAGTGTGAGGATGTTTTGTATGGAGCTTAAGTAAGACTTCCGCCATTCTTTTTCTCACAGAAAAATAAGCAAGCTGCAATAGCTGCTCTTCGTGGGTAATAACATTCTGGGCAAGAATTTTGATGAATTTTTCCGCTATGTCCGGATATTTATACAGTAGTTGATCAATAACTTCTCTGGGAACTGAGCATAAGGTAGTATCCTCCAATACTTCAGCCGTCTCTTTATATTCTTTTCCTGCAAATAATGAAGTGATTCCAAAATATTCTTCCGGACTGTAGACTGCTGTCATGAATTCTTTTCCGTCTTCTGTCATTTTTGTTGTTTTCACTGAGCCTGATATAATAAGATAAACAGCATTTGCAGTATCACCCTCATAATAGATAATCTGCTTCTTTTTAAAAGATTTGACTTTTCGTTCATCAAAAGCTTTCTTTAATTCATCAAGTCCGTGCGAACCATGAAATAAATTGGTCATTTGACTAAGAATATTGCTATAAAGGCTTTTCTGACGTTCTTTCTTTTTCAATCGGCTTTCAATAGCACTGAGGAGTTCTATATCATCAAATGGCTTAGTAAGATAGTCATCCGCCCCCATTTCTATTCCTTTTCGGATTTCTATCCGATCCGTTTTTGCCGTTATAAAAATGAAAGGGATAAGCGCAGTATCCTCTCTTTTGCTTAAAAGATGTAAAACCCCATACCCGTCAAGCTCCGGCATCATAATATCACATAATATCACATCCGGTATATGCTTAATGGCCAGATCTACTCCCTGTTTACCATTAGAAGCCTGAAATACTTCATAACTGGCAAGCTGAAGAATCTCCGCAGTGCTTTCGCGGATATCATCATTATCTTCGATTATCAGTAGGCGTGTCTTTTCCATTGGTACTAAATTGGAGTGTTGTTAGCTGAATTTTTATGAAATGATAAGGTAAACTCAGTACCCTTATCTGATTTACTTTCAAAATGAACCCGACCATCCATGAGATCTACATACCGCTGAACAATATTGAGACCTAAACCTGTTCCGGGAATATTTCCTATATTATGCGCCCTGAAAAATGGCTGAAAAAGACCGGACTGGTCTCCTTCGGGTATTCCTATTCCATTATCCTTTACTGAAAACACATACCTATCTTCATTTATTTCTGTAGAGAATTCAATCAACGTATGTTCTCCTGAATATTTTATAGCATTGCTCATTAAGTTCATTAAACAATTTCTTAATAAGTTTTGATCCAAATTGATTTCACTCTCTGATCCTGTGTGCTGGTAAATTATAATTTGATTTTCTTTGGTGATAAGCTGCATTTCTTCTGTAAGTTCTTCTGAAAACTTAACAATATCAAATGAATCATAATGGGGTTTTACAATTCCGGTATCCAATTTTTCTAAGGAAAGAAAATCATTGAGGATGGAATTCAAACTGGCAATTGCATTTTTTATCTTATGGAGATGTTTTAATATTTGGATATTGTCTGAAGTTTGAAGATATTTTTCAATAAGTACGGCAGAAAGCTGCATAGAACTTAAAGGGGTTCGAAACTCGTGTGATGCCATTGATACGAACCGGCTTTTCATTTTGTTAAGATCTTTTTCTTTTTCCAGCGATGTATTAGCTTCTTCCTTGGCCACCTCCAATTCATGAAGCATTTCTTTTAGTGATTTTGTACGGTTTTCGACTAATTCTTCCAGCTCACCAGCATACCTTTTAAGAGATTCTTCCGCTTCTTTTTCTTTGGAAAGATCGTGGATAAAACCTGTATAAATCATCCTATCCTGATATTGTACTTCGCTTACAGCAAGCCTAAAAGGAAATTGTGTCCCATCCTTTCTTAATCCTCTGACTTCCCTTCCTTTTCCAATGATTTTCTTTTCTCCGGTAGTCTGATAATTGAGTAGATAACCATCATGCCGGCTCTTGTCTGGTTCCGGCATTAATACTGAGATATTTTTCCCGATTAATTCTTGTTCTTTGTAACCAAATATTTTTAGTGCAGAGGGATTCAGGCTTTCTATCCTTCCCTTGTCATCAATGGTTATAATACCGTCAATAGCCGTTTCAATAATGGCTTGCAACAGTTTGGCACTTTCCATAGTTATTCTATTATGCAGCCATATAAAGTTATACATTTTAGCATAATGAACATATATGAACTATGAAAATGTTTTCGTATTCAATATTATTTTTATTATAAACAATTATATGTAATAATTAATTCAAATATTCAAAAATGAATATGACAATTTTCAGGAATCGTTAATAGTGGAATTTCCAATTCTACAGCCTGTCTTGCGGCATGACTTCCCAAAAATAGTCTTTTGAAAAAACTTTTGTCATGATGGCCCATCACTAACATATCGATGTCTTTGTATTTTAATATTTCCAAGCCATAATCTATATTTTCACTATATATACAGTTATAGCAAATTTTACCATTAAGGTTCTTTAGAAATGCCTCTTTCTTATGTTCATAATCAACATCCTGGATCACATCATTATCACTCTGAATAATATGGGTAATTAAAAGCTCAGCATCAAAGTATTTGGCAAATTCAATTAATAATTGGGCTGTTTTTATGTCTTTTTTATTCAGATCTGTAGCGAAAGCAATCTTCTTAAGCCCATTATATTTATGGTTTAAGGGAACTAAAAGAAGCGGATACTTTGTGTTTTCAATCATCTGTATGCTGTTGCTTCCGAAAATAAAACGGGTAAGCATCCCTGCTCCTTGCATACCCATGACGATAAGAAGCGGTTTTTTCTCGGCTGCCATATTGTTAATCACATGAACGGCGTCGCCTCCCTCACTTCCATAATGTATTGAAGGATGAAATGGGAAAGCTTCATCTCCCCATACAACTTTTTCTCTGTCTTCCAGTGCCTTTACCAACTTTTTAAGCTCTTTTGTATTTTCTTCATATAAATCTGGATATTCGTATACAGACCACGCGATCTGCCCAAGCATTGGACTTTCAATCGGTAACCCAAAGGCATGGCATAAATCGATGTTGGTCTTCAGGGCATTGGCTAAATGCAGAGCATAAAAGGCAGCATTTCGCGCTGACTTTGAGTAGTCTGTAGCGACTAAAATCGTTCTCATAATCTGATTATTTATTTTGGTTAAACATATTTTCTAATGAATCATCTAAATGGTAAATATCCTTATATAATACAGGCTTTCCATCCGTTATAAGACAGGTCAGATAGGTTATAATAATCGGAACAGGTTGCTTTAGAACAAAATCTTTTCTTTTATATTCTGACATTGCATTTTCCAAAACAGGAATCTTGTTTCCTAAACCATCGTTTTTTAATAGGAGAGCTGCCAGCTCTTTAGCATTCTCAACACGAATACACCCGTGACTCAAAGCTCTTTCATCTTTACTAAACAATTGTTTTTGAGAAGTATCATGGAGATATACTCCATAAGAGTTGTCAAATCTAAAAACCACCGCTCCCAATGCATTATCACATCCGGATGATTGTCTTATACTATATCGGTAAGGGTTTTGACGGATCTCTTTTAGTTTTGATGAACTTATTTCAACTTGATTTCCATTTTTATCATAAACTGAATAATGATGGTTCTCTAAATACTGAGGACTTTTTAAGATTTTAGGCAGCATTTCTTTTATGAAAATACTTTGGGGAACCTTCCAGTCAGGCGCTGTTGTAAAATAATGAATACTGCTGCTCAAAACTGGCGTTTTGGTGGTTGGCTTTCCTACAATCACTTTAAAATCAAATACATCATCCTGGTGATAAAGTTTCAATGTATAGGAAGGAATATTGACCAGGATATAGGAAGTATCATGGGTATCAATCCACCGTAAGCGCTCCATATTGATGATGATTTTTTCAGATTCCCTTTGTGGAGCTATACAGTCATCTTCCTCATAGAGAGTATTTAAATAGTTCTGGAAGTCCGTGTATTCTTTTATTTTAGGCTGAACCTCAAGGATTGTCTTAAGAAAATCTGTCTGCTGTCTTGCATTCAGCAGTATATGGTCGGATCGAAATCCATTTATATCATTGGAATCAATATATGATGATTTATACAAAGGGTTGTATTTCCCTAAATGCATGTTATTGATGAATGTGATAAGGGCGTCCGTCATCAGAATATCGAACTCAGCTTTTTCCTTTTGATTCTCTTCAACAGGAGTATCTCGCAATTTTCTTAATTTCTGAAGAGAAATGGCATCCCAATGATAATCAGATAAAGAAAGACCAAATCGATAGGAATATTCCAACAGTAACATTGCAGTTTCAGGCTGATCTGATTTCTCCGGAGTTATCCACGCATATTCAGAATTATTTCCGGTATAAAACTTAATAACCGATTGCGGATAATGCAGCTTTGAGAGCGTACCATTGTCTTTAAGTAAAGAAGTAATCTCGTTTGTTGTTTTCAAATCCTGAGCTTGTGTAATTATTGTAAAGCAAAGAATAATGGTGAATGTTAAAAAAGCTTTCATAATCTGAAGTTTATACCACAAATTTCCAAATTACCATACTGTCAAATAATGACTGCCATCACTAAAAATAATGATATCGCTATACTTTAATCTGTTTTTTTCAACGCTTTCCAAATACTTACTAAATGCAAATCGATTTAAAATTTTATGCGTTTAAAGGATTGAAGTGTTGAACTGATCAGTATCATTTTTTGCAGTGATACCTGTCATATTATTTCTCATGCAGGTTCGTGACCTTTGGGATGAATTAACATACAGCATTGACTTAAGCAAAAAGTACTCTAAGAATTAGATGCAACTATAAAATTCTTGCAATGAGCAAACTTTAAACATTTATTAATCCAAAAAAAAATTGAAATGAAAACAAATGCAAAATTACAAAGAGATGTTCAAAATGCCATTAAATGGGAGCCATTACTGCATGCTGCAGAAATTGGCGTTATTGCAAAAGACGGTGTGATTTCCCTGACCGGCATAGTTGACAATTATGCAAAAAAAGCTGAGGCCGAAAATGCTGCAAAAAAAGTTGCTGGTGTTAAGGCTTTAGTTGAAAATATTGAAGTAAAATTTCCAAGCTCATTGAAAAAGGCTGATGCTGAAATAGCCAAGGAAGTACTGGATGCCTTACAGTCTAATTACTCTGTTCCCGATGATAAAATAATGGTAAAAGTTGAAGATGGATGGGTAACCTTAGAAGGTGAATTACCATGGCATTACCAAAAAGAGGAAGCAGCAAGTGTAGTAAAATATCTTACCGGTGTAAAAGGTTTGATCAATAAAATTACAATTAAATCAGAATTAGACGATGTGATACAAAAAAAAGACATTCAGGACGCATTGAAAAGAAGCTCAATTTATGATAATGATATTAAAGTATCTGTTTTGGGAACAACGGTAACTTTAACGGGAACTGCAAATTCATTGTATCAGAAAGAAGAAGCCGGTCGTATTGCCTGGAAAACTCCGGGTATATGGAATGTAAAGAATGAACTGGAAGTTAATTATGAGTATGATTTTTATTAATCCCGGATTTAATCTTTGACCTGTGGAAGATAACTTTTTCTGCAGTTCAATTTCAGTTCAATATAGATTACCATTAAAAAATTACCAAAATCTATTCATTAAATAAATCTGAACTCATGAGCAAATTAGAAAATAAAGTAGCCATTATAACAGGCGGCTCCGGAAGCATTGGCAAAATTACAGCTAAACTATTTTTAGAAGAGGGAGCAAAAGTAATGCTCGTCGACCTCTCTGAAAAAGAATTACAAGAAGCTGCCTACGAATTAAATAGCGAACATATAAGATATGCAGTTGCTGATGTTTCAAAAGCTGCTGATGTTGAACACTATGTTGCGGAAACCATAAAACTATTTGGAAAAATAGATGTGTTTTTCAACAATGCCGGTATTGAAGGAGTTGTGAAGCCAATTGAAAATTATCCTGAAGACGTTTTTGATACAATTATGTCCGTCAATGTCAAAGGGGTATGGCTGGGCAATAAATATGTTTTGCCTCAAATGAATGATGGTGGAAGCATCATTATAACTTCATCTGTGGCCGGAATATTGGGGTTTGCAGAGTTAAGTGCTTATGTCACCAGTAAACATGCCGTAGTTGGCATTATGAGAACTACAGCCCTTGAAGCATCTTCGCGAAAAATCAGAGTGAATACAATTCACCCTTCTCCGGTAAATAACAGAATGATGCGTTCTATAGAAGAAAGCTCATCATCTGCAGGACATGGTGAAGAGGTTAAGAAGCAATTTGAGGCGGCAATACCATTAGGACGTTATGCTGAACCTATTGAAATTGCAAAACTGGCTTTATTTCTTGCAAGCGAAGACAGTCAGTTCATTACAGGAACAACTCAGATCATTGATGGTGGAATGTCTGCAAAATAGTAATATGTATTTCTCTGGGATACTAAAAAACAATAAAACCAATTAAAATGAAAATACAAATAGGAATAGCAGACAATCATCGTCAGGCAATCGCGGATCAGCTCATAAAAATATTGGCAGATGAAAACGTTTTATATATAAAAACAAAAAATGCCCATTGGAATGTTGAGGGAGCTGACTATCATGACAAACGTACTTTTTTTGATACTCAATGCAAACAATTGGATGATATCATCAACAGTATTGCAGAAAGAATACGTTCTCTCGGTCAGTATGTACCGGCAACTCTAAAATCGTACGTAAGTTCAACCCATTTTACAGAACAAAATGGGGAGAGACATAACAGCCATGCTTTTATTACAGAATTATTACAAGATCATGAAAGTCTTATTCTTAGACTTTGTGAATATACCATGAATTGTAAGGATGACTTACACGACGTAGCAACAAGTCATTTTATAACGTGTCTCTTAGAAATACATCAGAAAATGGCTTGGCCTTTACGTTCACATATAGTAGAATAATTTCGCGACAAAAATTGGAGCTAACTATGATATCATTTTTGAGTAAAAGTTATTTCCAAATTTTATAAAATAAGTGCTTCGCATTTTCCCTGGTAAAAAGTCCTGTTCCTTCGGTCATTGTAGTGGCAGATCCACAAGTAATTCCCATGGAAAGGACTTCTTTATAATCACCTCCCTTTACCAAAACCGAAACCATGCCTGCAACCATGCTGTCTCCAGCGCCAACAGTGCTTTTTACTTCAACAACCGGTGCCTCAATCTTAATTTTTTCACTTCCTGAAAATAAGACAGCACCCTGAGAGCCCAATGATACTACCACAATCTCAGCTTTACCCTGTGAAATGATAAGCTGGGCAGCTTGATCTATATCAGGTTCTTCCAGTTTTTCTTTTCCTACTAAAAAGGCAAGTTCTCCAATATTCGGTTTTAATAAAAACACACCCTCATCTACAGCTGTTTTCAAAGCTTCTCCTGATGTATCGATAATGACCTTAGTTCCCATCGAATTATACATATTAACAAGTTTTCTAAGAAAATTCGGATTTGTTTCTGTTGGTAAACTACCACTGATGACGACAAAGTCCGGACAGGGGTTTATGGCAGGCAAACTGTTTAGAATACCTTTTTGTTGTTCCTGCGTCAGCTCTTCTCCGGGAAATCCGAACCTATACTGGTTGTTGCTGGAGATATCTAAAACGATGAAATTTTCCCGGGTTTCTGAAAAAACATGGAAAGGAAATATATTCAGCTCCTCAGCTTTAAGCAATTTTTCAAGTAACCTGCCGGTTCTTCCCCCTGAAGTAAAAAAAATGTCTGAGACTACTCCCAATCTTTTTAAGGCTCTGGATACATTAACTCCGCCTCCTCCCGGTTCATATCTAGGAGAATTACAACGTAATTTCTTTTCAGGAACGATGCTTTGAACGCTGCTGCTTTTGTCTACCGACGGATTCAGTGTTATTGTTAAAATAGTTTTGTCCATTTTTATTTTTTTTAAAGCTATACACGTACATAGCTATCCAAATTTCAACAATAAAATACACACCACCAAGTATTTACACTGATTAATATCATGATTCACTGTGATGTTGGTCATCTTATATTTTGTGAAATTGCTGGAACTTTGAAGTATAAAACTGTATAAAAAATGAAAACAAATGCAGAATTACAAAAAGATGTTCAGGATGCCATTCAATGGGAACCTTTGCTGCATTCAGCAGAAATTGGTGTTGTTGTAAATAACGGAATTGTTTCCCTTACGGGTCATGTAGACAGTTATGCAAAAAAGCTGCAGGCTGAACATGCCGCAAAAAATGTTTTGGGAGTAAAAGTATTGGTAGAAGATATCGAAGTAAAATTACCAGATCCCAGGTCAAAAAACGATGTCGAAATCGCCAGTGAAATTATAGCTGCATTTAATGCAAACTCATTTATTCCACAAGAAAAAATAACAGTAAAAGTAGAAGATGGATGGGTAGATCTGAATGGTGAAGTATCTTGGGAGTACTTAAGGGAAATTACAGAAAATGCTGTCAGGTATCTTCTCGGCGTCAAAGGTATTTACAATAATATTACCATTAACCCCGAAATCCGGGACTCCGTTGAAAAAAGTGATATTGAAAGCGCGCTTGAAAGAAGTTCGATCGATAATAGTGAAATCAGGGTGTTCGTAACCGGAACTACTGCCACATTAACAGGGACAGTACATACCTGGCATCAAAAGGAAGAGGCTGGTTGTATTGCCTGGAAAACGCCTGGTATACAGGATGTAAAAAATAAGTTAGAAGTAGATTATGAGTATGATTTATAACTAATAAACCTTTACCTCATTTCTAAGCATTGCAAGCCACCGGTTTTGTTGATAAGTTTAATCCTATAGATTATAAACAAAATGCACTGGAATATTTTAAATCCAACATCGTGAAAACCTATTTTAAAAATTACCTTAGCATCGCAGGCAATATAGCTTTATTCTCCCGTCGCTTTTTTAAAGAAATTTTAAAACCGGGATTTGAGTTTAAAGAGTTTATACGACAGTGTTTTGTTGTTGGTTATCAGTCATTGCCTTTAGTAACGATAACAGCTTTTATCATGGGATTGGTGCTCACTATACAGTCACGTCCGGCTATGGCAAGGTTCGGTGCAGAATCTATGATACCCGGTATGGTTTCACTGTCATTAATAAGAGAAATTGCACCGGTCATTACGGCTTTGATTTGTGCAGGAAGAGTTTCGTCAGGAATTGGAGCAGAACTGGGTTCTATGAAAGTCACAGAACAAATTGATGCCATGGAGGTTTCAGCGATCAATCCTTATCGGTATCTGGTGATAACCAGAACTCTTGCTACGACATTAATGATTCCTGTTTTAGTACTATATGCCGATCTGATTGGGATTATCGGTGGCTTTATCGGCATCAATATGCACAGCGAAAGCAATCTTGAACATTATTTTTCCCATGTATTTCAATCGTTAGAATATGAAGATATTTTACCGGCTATCATTAAAACCTTCTTTTTTGGATTTTTTATTGGTATTATTGGTTGTTATGAAGGATTTAATGCTTCGGGGGGAACTAAAAGTGTAGGGAAAGCGGCAAATTCAGCCGTAGTTTCAGCATCATTGATCATTTTTATCATTGATCTTGTAGCCGTACAGATAACCGACTTATTTTTTGAATTATGATGGAAAATAGGGAAAAATTTACAGCCGAGTATAATGAATTACAAAACTGCGAGACATTGATAGAATTTAAAAATGTTTACAAATCATATGGCAGTAATAAGGTACTCAATGGAATCAGCTTTACCGTTGGAAGAGGAGAAAACCTGGTCATTTTAGGAAAATCGGGCTCGGGGAAGTCTGTTACGGTTAAATGCCTTGTTGGCCTTACAAAAGTTAATAAAGGAGAAATATTTATATCAGGAAAGGATATAACAAAATTGGATGAGGAAGGACTCAACCGGATCCGAATGAAAATTGGTTTTTTATTCCAAAATGGGGCCTTATATGATTCAATGACGGTCAGAGAGAATTTAGTTTTTACATTGCAGCACAATAATAAAATGCTTACCGAACAGGAAATAGAAACAGCTGTTAAAGAAGCTTTACAAAATGTAGGACTGGAGGAAGCGATTGACCTATGGCCGGCAGAACTGTCCGGAGGAATGAGAAAGAGAATTGGGCTGGCGAGAGCACTAATCATTAAACCGGAAATTATCATATATGATGAGCCGACAGGAGGTCTTGATACCATCACAGCTCGTGAAATTATCGGGCTCATTCGAAATATCAAACTACAATACAATACCTCATCCATAATCATAACACATGATTTAACCTGTGCAAAATATACCGGTGACAGAGTCATCGTCCTTAAGGACGGTCTAATTAAGGCCGAGGGCAGCTATAAAGACATAGAAAATAATGCCGATGATTGGGTAAAATCTTTTTTTGAAAAATAAATAGAACAATCATGAACAATGAGTCATCAAACAACTGGAAATTGGGAATTTTTGTCACAGTTGGCATCCTTCTTTTCATAACAACCATATACTTTATTGGGGTCAACAGAAATTTGTTTGGCTCTAACTTCGCTCTTCGTTCTGAGTTTAAAAACGTCAGCGGATTAAAGCAAGGCAGTAATGTCCGCCTTTCCGGAATTAACATTGGAACAGTCAGCAAAATAAATTTTATTTCCGATTCATTGGTTTTGGTAAAGCTATTAATTAGAAAGGATGTTCAAAAATATATCAAAACTGATGCAGTTGCCAGCATTGCATCTGACGGATTAATGGGTGATAAAATACTTATTATTACCCCCGGTCCACAATCTAACACTATAGTGAAGGATAATGACTTCATTACTTCTTATAAAACTATCGAGATAGATGATATACTCTCGAGCGTAAAACAAAGTACCGATAATGCCAAAACAATTACCAACGAACTCGTGGAGTTCAGCGGTAAAATGAATAACAAGAATAGTTTATTGACAAAAATAATGACCGATAAAGATTTTGCGTCAACCATTGACAGAACCATAGAAAATTTACAGATAAGCTCCCGAGAACTGGCAAAATTCACATCCCTTATGAATAATAAAAATGGATTTGCATCAAAAATATTTACCGATAAGAAATGGTCAGATAATATTGAAAGCAGCATTTCTAATTTGCGGAACAGCTCCCAAGAAATTAATAGGTTTACAACAAAACTAAACGACAAAAACAATGTGTTTTCTCAATTATCTTCCAACGATTCTTTAGCTCCTTCAATAGAAAAGACACTGCGCAATCTTGAAAAAAGCTCTGATGATCTAATTCAATTTACTTCGAAAATAAATAATGATGAGAATGTATTATCGAAACTTACCAACAATCCTAAATTAGGGAAATCTGTAGATTCCACTATTGTTAATATTGAAAAAGGTGTTGGTGAACTGAGAGAAATAGAGGCAGCCGCTAAGAACAATTTTTTGCTGAGAGGTTATTTTAATAAAAAGAAAAAAGAAAACGAAAAACAAAAAAGATGATTGCTGCCTAATCCATTCAAAATGGTATGATTCATTTATTCGTACCAACCTACTATAATATACACAGAAATGAAATCAGGTTAAATATTTTTTATTTTAGGTTTGATTTCTTTGGCATACATCATTAAGCTTTCTTCAATACAGTTGAAAGCTTCTTTCTTATTTTTGAAACCAAATACCTGTACCGTTTTCCCTTCTAATTTTTTATATTCTTCAAAAAAATTCCGAATCTCATTAACGGTATAAGCCGGCAGTTCTTCAATATCATGGATATGCAGCATAGAAGAATCATTTTCAGCTATTGCTATTATTTTATGATCTTTTTTATCTTCGTCTGTCATCTCCATTATTCCTATCACCCTCGCATTAACCAGAGTAAGGGGAACGAGGCTTTCCGAACATAACACAAGAATATCTAAAGGATCTCCGTCACTGTAATAGGTCTGTGGTATGATCCCGTAATTGGCAGGATAATACATGGAAGATAAAAGAATCCTATCCAATCTTATTAATCCCGAGAGTTTGTCTATTTCATATTTAGTACGGCTGCCGGTGGGAATCTCAATAACTGCTGTAACTATTTGAGGCAGATGTTCTCCCGGAGAAACATCATGCCACGGATGTTGGTTTCCTATCATTATTTAAGTTTTAATTATTTATTTCTATTGTTCTTAATTTATTCCTATAAGTTTCAAGAATATAGTATTCTTAAGAATGGGTGGTAGTCACTATGCTTTTGCTTTTCCTATTCTTATTCTTCTTACATACTTATAAATCTCAAACCATAAAACAGAAACCGCTGCGATGAAAACAGTGAATCCCAATTCATCTATATTAAGTGCTGTTACCTTAAAGAATAGAGAGACAGGCTTTACGTATAATATTGCAAAAAGTAATCCCAGAACTAAGATGGAAATACCAATAAGCAAGGGATTACGGTTTCTGAAACTTTCCAACACACTATAAAAGAATGATCTGTTAACAAAACTCAGTAATATATTGGCAAAGATCAATGTACTGAATACCATTGCCCTTGTCGTGGCTTCATCACCTCCATTTTGAACGGTAAACTGATATACAAATAAAATTCCGAGGGTTATCACTACCCCCTGAATAAAGCTGATTCCTAGCTCACTCAAACTTAAAAAAGTATCTCCGATGGCTCGTGGCGGCTGCTTCATTGTATTTTTTTCCATGGGCTCATTCTCATAAACAATAGAACAAGTCGGCCCCATCACTAATTCAAGGAAAATAACGTGAACCGGAGTAAATATGTGTGGAAATATCCATCCCAAAAACAGGGGCATAGAAACCGTCAGTATAATAGGAATATGAATGGAAATAATATACTGAACCGCCTTTTTAATATTGTTATAAATTCTCCTTCCTGCAGCAATTCCCACAATCAGTTTTTCTAAATCATCATTCGTTATAACCAATGCAGCGGCTGATTTGGCAATTTCGGTTCCTTTACTTCCCATGGCAACTCCAATATGTGCAGCTTTTAAGGCAGGGCCATCATTAACACCATCTCCAAGCATGGCTACCACTTCGCCTTTCTTTTTCAGCGCATGTACTATTGCAAGTTTCGCATCCGGAAACATCCTGGTAAATAAAGTAGTTTTTTCCGAGATTTCCATTAATGCTTCTTCAGTATTATTCATTATGTCACTACCATTGATGGCAGGAGTAGTGTTGATAATTCCTGCCTGTATTGCAATTGCTTTGGTTGTATCTTCATTATCTCCCGTTATAACCTTTACCTTAATACCGGCATCATAAATACTTTGAAAGACCTTTTCTATTCCTTTTTTAGGAGGATCATAAAATACAGTCAGCCCTAAAAATTCAAATACAAAATCCTGCTGTCTTTTGGGAAAATTGTTCCCTACAAAATGCGACTTCGCAACTCCCAAAACGCGGTAACCTTGCTGTCCAAATGTTTTTATAATGTCCCTTATCTTTTCTTTCTCTGTCTCTGAAAGGCGGGAAACATTCAAAATTGCTTCCGGAGCTCCTTTAGCTGCAATAATTCTATCTTTATTTTCATTCTCAAAAAGATGAGTCATCATGGGTGGCTTACCTTCAAGCGGATATTCATGAAACATCTTGTATTCTTTCCTTATATCATTCTTTTGAGTTTCGTCATACGTTTTATGCAGAGTGATTTCCATAGGGTCAAAAGGGACTGGTTCACTACTCCACATTGCATAATCAATAAGTTCACTTAAATCATCATTTTTAAATTCTTTTTCTTCATAAATTTTATCGGATAGGTAATTATATAAATGTTGAAGCTTCATCGAATTCTCAGTAATGGTTCCAGTTTTATCAGTACAGATAACCGTGGTACTTCCCAGGGTTTCTACAATACTGCTCCGCTTAATAATAATGCCCTGACGCATAAGCTTCCACGCTCCCAAGGCCATAAAAGTTGTAAATGCCACAGGAATTTCTTCAGGCAATACAGACATTGCCAGGGTTAATCCACTAAGCAGGCTCGTAACCAGATCTCCGGTTTTGATATAACTGAATATGCAGACCATCAAAAAAATAACGATCCCGACAACTGCCATCCATTTCACAAACTTCCGAATCTGGATCTGCAACGGTGATATTTCTTCTTTTATATTTAATATAGATTCTCCAATTTTACCAACACGTGTTTCTTTTCCTATTTTTTGTACTTTAAAAACGGCCAATCCTGAAACTGTAACCGTACCACTATACACAAGATTATCCTCGGATTTACTATCCTTAAAAACTGAAAAACTTTCGCCCGTAAGAGATGATTCATTCACAGAGAAATCATTGCTGTGCACAATCACTCCATCAGCATTTATATTTTTTCCTTCTTCAGTAACACATAAATCACCTACAACAATTTCATGGGTTGGAATTTCTACTATTTGGGAGTTTCTGATGACCTTACTTAAAGGTTCGTTCAGCTTCTCAAGTTCCTCAAGAGCTTTTTTACTGCGATTATCCTGATAAAAAGAAATAGCAGTTACCGCTACGATAGCCACAAACATAAACGCGGCCTCGCCATAATCCCCCACAATCACATAAATAAGTGAAATAATGATTAGCAAGATGAGCATCGGTTCTTTTAAAATATTAACGACCAGATCAAACCATGTATTCTTACGAATTTCCTCCAACCGATTATATCCATTTCGTTGTCTGGAAGCTTTCACTTCATCATCTGTAAGACCTTTCAAGCCTTCGGGTATATTGTAAGACATATCAAATTAATAGTTTATCTAAAAATAAGCAATTATTGTATACCAATTGAATTTCCACTCTTGACCAATATCAGGTTTCTATGTGATGTATATCATAGTGTTTTTTCCAAAATTCTTTGAATTTTGATTGATAAATTACGATATCATGAAAACAAATGCAGAGCTACAAAAAAATGTTCAGGATGCCATTAAAAGGGAACCATTACTACACGCAGCAGAAATAGGGGTGACTGCAAAAGACGGTGTCGTTACCCTTACTGGAGTAGTTGATCATTATGCAAAAAAAATAGAGGCCGAGAATGCTGCAAAAAAAGTTATTGGAGTAAAAGTTTTAGTAGAAAACATTGTCGTTAAATCTCCAGATTCCTTATCAATAACTGATGATGAAATTGCCACAGAGATCTTAAAAGCTTTTAAATCGAATGCATTGATTCCAGAAAACAAAATCAAAGTGATTGTGGAAAATGGTCAGGTGACATTGGAAGGTGAATTGCAATGGGATTATCAACGGGAAATTACTAAAAATGCAATCCGGTATCTTTCAGGTGTAAAAGGAGTAATCAATCATATTAAAATCATATCAGATATAATGGATGATATTAAACAAAAAGATATTGAGCACGCAATGAACATGAACTGGGCGTTTTATAATAATGATGTTCACATTCAAGTATCCGGCACTACAGTGATTTTAACAGGAACAGTAAATTCATGGCATCAAAAAGAAGAGGCCACTCGCATTGCATGGAAAACTCCAGGGATACAACATGTAGATAATAGGCTATTGGTAGATTATGAATATTCAAACAATAATTTATCATCGTAGATATGACTCTTTTATTCATGCTGTAGAGCAGCGAATTGTGAAATTATAGCAAACTTTGTTTTAACAATAATGAATAGCCATTAAGTTTAACATTATTCTGTAAAAAAGTCACGAAAAATAACTTTTAAAATCCCATTCAAATGTGTTTTTCAGCAATTTCAAGTTTTTCAGCAGGTATATCACTCACGGCTGTTGGGATAGCATGTATAAAAAAAACACGGCATTCTTCACAGCATCTTTTTGCATGTATTCCATTAATTTTTGGAGTCTAACAGGTAACAGAAGGAATACTATGGCTAACCCTTCCCCAGACAGATCATATCATTATGCAACGGGCTACAACTTTTATATTTCTATTTTTTGCAGAGATTCTGTGGCCCGTTTGGGTACCTATTTCTCTTTTAATGTTTGAAGATAATGAGCCACGAAAAAAAGTACAGAAGATATTATTAGGTGTAGGAATCATTGTGAGTATTTATTTGGCTTATTGTCTTTTATCATATCATGTGGAAGCAAAGATTATTGGTCATCATATTACTTACATACAAAACTATCCTGTTTCATTGAGAAATTACAGTATTATATTATACGGTGTGGCAACAATTGCTCCTCCGTTTTTTTCCCACCTAAAAAGAATGCACTTTTTTGGTATAGCCATTTGGTTTCTTATATAGTTTCAGAGATCTTTTACGATCATTATATACTCTCTGTTTGGTGTTTTTTCGCTGCGATCATAAGCATGTCTGTTTATATAATTGTGAATGAAAAAACAGATAAAAAGCAAAGAGAGTATTCTGAAATTTATGTCAAATAAAAATAATTTAGCTATAGTAGAAAAGATGAAGAAATACAAGCTCGGGAGGTTAAGCATGGTATTTTAAATGTATTAAAAATGGATTTCCCCAACTTTTCAAGAGCTCACTATATTTCTTGAACTGAATACTTACAGATGTCTTAAATTAACTTTAGTAAAGTAAGAACCTGATATTTTCTACAAAAATATCTTAATTAATAGTATATTATACTTAAAAACAATTTAGCAATGTCTACCAAACAAAATGTTGAGAATCAAACAAAAAAGATTAAAAAATTCTTCGGCCTATTAGGTCCAGGACTGACAACAGGTGCCGCTGATGATGACCCCTCTGGCATTGCTACATACTCTCAGACAGGAGCCCAATTCGGTTATGGGCAGCTATGGACCGCACTCTATATGCTACCATTTATGATCGCAGTACAGGAAGCCTGTGCAAGAATAGGAATGGTTACCGGTAAAGGATTAACAGGCGTAATTAAAGAACATTACAGTAAAAAAATCCTATATAGCTCGGTAGGGCTTGTTGTTATTGCTAATACGATCAATATCGGAGCGGATATTGGAGCAATGGCAGCTGCCGCACAATTAATTATTCCTGCTGATATAATTACATTAATGCTGTTTTTTACTATTAGTATACTTACATTAGAGGTCTTCACCAGTGTTATCGCGTATATTCAAAAGTTCTTAAGTGGCTGGCATTATCACTTCTTGCCTACCCTCTTACAGCTTTCATGATTGATCAGCCATGGAAAGAAATACTAAAAGCCTCTATGGTTCCTCATTTCGAGTTTTCTTTCAATTTTCTGTTCATAATCACGGGTGTATTTGGGACGACTATTACACCCTATATGTTCTTTTGGCAAGCATCTCAGGAAGTGGAAGAAGAAAATAAAAGAGGTCTGATTCAAGATGGAAAGCCCAGCATCGGCTGGCGCCACATTCATGCGATGAGAAAAGATAATAATATAGGGATGATTATCTCTGAATTTACTACATGGTGCATTATTTTGGTTGGAGGAACTGTTTTGCACAGCGCTCACATAACAGATATTAATACTGCCGCTGATGCAGCAAAGGCTCTAGAACCGTTAGTTCAGTCATTTCCCAATTCAGGAATGATATCAAAAATTATATTTGCAATTGGTATCATCGGCTTGGGACTCCTTGCTGTTCCAGTTCTATCAGGATCAGCATCTTATGCTGTTTCTGAAGCTCTCAGCTGGAATGCAAGTTTAGATCTGAAATTTACCAAAGCAAAAGGCTTTTATATGGTCATTATTATTTCTACACTTATTGGCCTTTGCATGAATTTTATTGGGATTAATCCCGTGAAAGCCCTTGTTTACACAGCAGTTCTCAATGGTGTAGCTGCCGTACCCCTCTTGTTTCTGATAATCCGCATATCTGCAAGTGAACACATTATGGGAGAATTCAAAAGCAGGTGGCTGTCAAAAAGCTTATTATGGGCAACATTTTTCTTTATGGCAGCAGCATCAGTTGCAATGTTTTTTACGATCTAAATAAATAGTAAATACTGCAGGAATGCAACAGCTAATATTGACTACTTTTGTATAATTTGCCATAAAGAAGCTTAAAACAGCAACTTCCACAATGGTTTCCGTTTAAACAAATGTCTATTTTCCTGTAAATATTCTTCCATAATGCGTGGTTTTCGTGACATTAAATTAGTGATATTATCCCTTTCCGGTTCGGGAATTTTTATGGCCAGCTCATCAAGCTCTACAATATGGTTAGCCAGCCATACGGGGAATTTCGCTTTGTTGACCAACTGGTTAAACAGTTCTTCCGGTGTTACATTTACATATTCAATAGTACGCCCGGTCACATGAGATAATTTAGCGGCCATTTCTATATGACTAATGGCTTGTGGACCTGCAAGAACCACTGACTTTTCTTTTATTTCTTCGGGTGTCAACAAGTAATTTACGACTATATCAGCTACATCACGACAATCGATATAATTTCTTCGTGCTGTACCAAGTGCTCCGTAAATTTTCCCAAAATACTGAATGGTAAAAGTATTTCGTTCCCAATTTTGCATAAAAGAATGTGGCCTAAGGCAGCAATATTCATCCATATTTTGCCAAAGGTACTGATCTATTGTGCTATGCCATTGGCTGACCTCTACCTTTGGCGTCGTCACTATGGGAGCCGATAACTTGACGATCCGTCTTACACCATTTTGTCTTGCAGCATCGATAACATTAATTTCATATTCTACCTGGTTGGGATCAGTTGCTGTTAAAAGAAACAAAGCGTCAGCTCCTTTGCAAACTTCTTTAAGCTGGTTAACAGAATTTAAATCGGCACTTGCATAGGTTATATTCGATGGAACTTTATCCAATGGTAACGGATAAGGTCTTTCAGGGTTTCGAAGAATACCTCTTACCATACAATCCCGACTCTTGAGCTCTTGCATTACAGCTGTTCCAACGGTACCCGTACATCCAAAAACAACGATAACTGGTTTTATTTTTTTCATTGAAATAAGTTGAATCTTTTAATATGGATTAAGTGTTCAATATCCCTATTCTTAATGGGTATTCTATTTATTTTATTCTTCATTTTTTCTAGTTTGAGATGTTTCTGCTGATAAGTTTTTACAGATCAGTAATTTAGCTTTTACGTTTGGTCACAAGATCACGAATGATGAGTATTGTAGCACCCAAAAATGCGGAGAATAAAATATTAAACTGTTCGTGGTGCCAATTGAACAGCCTTATACATAAGGTCCCTAAACCAATTATCAGTACAATGATCAACAAAGATCTGATTAGCTTGTTTCGTACTAATATTCGTTTCGACTCAAGCTGCCAAAGCAAGGTAAAACTGCAAAGTGTTGATAATAAGGAAGACAAACCAATGCTGCTGTAACTGGCTGTCATAAGATTATTGTTCTGAAGCAGAAAACCAGATATAAAAGACATTAAGGCAGGAAAAATATAAGCAGGCAGAGCTGCAGTAATCAGGCCTCGAAAGTTAAAAGTTGATTCAAGAGAATTGGTACTGTTCATAAAATTGTAATTGGATATTGATGATGAAATTGGTTTTGATTCACTTAATTTTCAGATCTTGAAAATTCCTAATACATGGTATGGTCACAAAACTGAAAATAATTGTTTTCATTATTTTTATTTGTCTATTTTCTGCCGATACGATAGGTAATGGTAACTTTCCCATAAGCCATGTTGGAGACAGAAAAATCATTGACTGTTTTTTGATGGGTATCGAACAATTCATACCGATTTAAAAGTCCCATTCCGGCTTGAGCTTGCAGCCAGATTCCACCCACTAAGCGCTGGTGAACCTGAAGACCTCCATGAATGGTAGAAAACTGAGCATAATCAACTTCTTTAAGATGATAGTCTTTATAATTTTTCAGGTTAAAGCGTGTCCAATCGATCGATCCGGCTAAACCTATTTGTGTATTTGGGCTTAAACTATAAAGTACATTTAGTCTTGGCCAATAAAATTGCGCTAACCATTTTTTATCGATACTTTGGTAATCAATTGATATTCCTGGAGTCACCAAAGTCTCCCCGAAAGAATGTAAGACATGAACTCCGAGTCCGATTTCAAGATTCGATTCCCTGCCGAATTTCTTAGATAATCCGACTATTCCATCTAAAATTAAATCATCAAAAGAAAGCGGTTTTTTAAAGTCGGATGCGATAGTTGGCATCGCTATTCCTAAAACCGACCATTTTTCAGAAAGTGGGTGCCTAATTATAAAAACAGATTTTATCTCGTGAATTCTTTCAATACGATTGGGATCTTGTATAGAATTTGTGTCATAATTAAAATCCATCATCCGATAGTTCAGATTACTAACAACACTTGTTTTACCAATTTTGAAAGGAGGGATGGATAACCATGCGTCATAAGTATTGAGTTGGAACTTATTTTCAGACAGAGAACTTTCTGAAGGTACATCTTTAAAGCTAGCTTTATGATGAGCCGTGACAGCAATACCGGCAACATCCTGAATAATCTGACCCTGGCTTTTGTTTGAAAGGAAGAAAGCCGAAACGATTACACAAAGGCAGGATCTTTTGATAATCGCTCTGTGTTTAAAAGGAAAAATCGTTTTAAACCTTTTCCTGATAGTATTTCTTACAGTAATCAATGTTTTCATTTTCTTTGAATTTTAATAATACAAAGGTGCTCTGAAAACAAGAAATACTTTAAAACTAAATCAACCTTTACTCGGACAAATCCTGCATAAATGTTATTCTGTACTCTGAAGGTGTTACTCCACTTATTTTCTTAAACAGGCGTCCAAAATAGCTGGGATCACCATAATTAAGTTCGAAAGCTATTTGTGAAATGCTCTTGGTTAAATCCTGTAAGAGCAATTGACTTTGCAAAATACTTACTTTATTAATCCATTCTTTGGGACTCTCACCTATCGTTTCTTTAATGCACCTATGAAGATAATTTTCAGAAACAGATAGTTCGGCAGCATAAAACAAAATTGTTTTATGTTCAATATAGTGTTTATACACCAATTCTTTAAAATTGAAAGTAATTTCCGCACTTCGGTTGACCCCTTTCTTGAGTTCGCAACCTGAACTGAAAACTTTCTGCAGCCCAGCCTGCAAAAGTGAATAGCAAATGTCTAAGTTTGCATTTTGAGAATAAATCTCTGTACTCAAAAGTTCAAACAGGGAGGTTAGCCAGATGCTGTTTTCTTGTGATAAATGAATAATATTATTAACAGAAAACAGCTTGATCAGCTCCTGCTTTGATAGGATTTGGTTAAGCGTCTGGTCTTCAAATAAAATAATGTGCCCTGCAGCATCTGGGCTCACTTCCTTTAGTGAAGTTACATTTCCCTGCCTTACCAATAAGATTTCATGTTCTTTTATTGATATTAAATCTGCATCTACCTGCTGTTTTGCATTACCTTTGGTAACATGAACAATAAAATTGTATTCCGGCCTATGTAAAGGCGTAGGCACTTTAATAAAGCCTGATGTTTTTCCAATATCATGAATCTGAACAGCTGTTTTTAATATTGGAAAATCAGTCGACATTTCAGACATGTAATGTCCCCTGAAATCTGTTGGAGTTATTCTTTTTACTTTAACCACCGTACAAAGCTACCAACAAATATAATAACATACATAAATTTCCTTATTAAGATTTGATAATGATATATTAGTTAATACCAAATTAAATTAAACAACTTACATAATTAAAATAGCACCAAGTCTGATTCTATTTTAATTTATAGATTTATTGTTATTTCCTTCAAAATATTATTAACCTTTATATCTATTCCTACATCAATTCTATATTTTCATCAAGGTTTTTTGTGAATATAGTCCCGTGATAATCATTTTTACTTCTTAAATGTTTTGGAATCAAACGGATTATCTCCCGAATCAAAATATTCATATATACTTTCTATTCGCAATAAATCTTAAAAAAAAATCGATAAATCATCTGTTGGTGCTACAAATAGCCAAACGGCGCCAACTGAAGATAGTTGGCGCCATTTTTTAATAAATACATCTTAATAGAATTTCCAGCATATCTAGTTTTTCAACAGCAAACAAGCCGTTTTTCAGACTGATTCTGATTCCTGCACCACAAAAATGACTGTCAAATCTGGAGTTTCTAAACTGAGTGTATTCGATTTCAAGTCCCAATCATCAGTATAATAACGATAATATGCCCTGTGAATTATTTTGTCCCCTAGGAAATAATTCGTTCTTACTCCCAAAGGAATTTTAAAGCATTTATCCGGCAAAGCTTCCTGATGAAGCGAATTATTATTGAAGTAAACGCTGTGGAAAGGCAAACTTAAATACCCTGTCTGCTGACCGCGGTCTGCCAAAAATTTTACCTGAAAGCTATGTTTGATGATTTACAGGTCGGTAGATTCTACAATCAATAATATCGGTAAAGGGGTCAATGAACTCAAAGAATTAGAGTCGGCAGCAAGAAGTAATTTCTTGTTAAAAGGATATTTCAAAAAAGAAGCAGCAAATAGATAAAAGCCTGCCCACTAAAAATTTAAATCCCCACATAACAATACTGTATTTAATAGGGAGATTTTGCTCACATAACTCCACACAAGATATTCAACAATAATTCATTATTACTTAAAATCATCAATCTTTACAACAAAATAATTCATAATATGATGAAAATTCATTATTTTAGTAATAAACTTAAAAACTAAAACCGGCGCAAATGTGTAAAATATTTATAGTTGATGAGAATATTTTCTTAGGAGAAATATTAAAGTATCACCTTCAGCTAAATCCTGATTATGAAGTTCTGCCACACAACAGCACAAAACTACATTTCAAACCTTTACAGCGAAGCTAATAGACTTATGCAAATCAAACATTGGCGCCCCATTAATAACCTTGAAACAGAAAATAGTGAGATGAAAGTTGCCAAATTACTTTTTATAAACGAAAACCTCAAATCAGAAAGGAATGATGAAAATCTTGAATATTACGAAGTTCAGCTCGTCATAGGATTTGGAACCAGAAGTATTATTGAAAAGGAGAGCTTTTTTATTCTTTTAAAAGAAAAGTTCCCGAATGCAGAGATTGCCCTCTCTTCTTCCTCAGGAGAAATTTTCTGTAATGAAGTATATGACGGGGCAGTTGTTTTAACCGCAATCAGTTTTTCAAGATCTTCCTTAAAAACATCGCAGATTGACATTGAAGATTTTTCAGACAGTTATGATGCAGGAAAAAAATTAATTGAAAATCTGCCTTCAGAAGGACTTAGATGGGTATTCATCATGTCAGATGGCAATAAAGTAAATGGTAGCCAACTGGTAAGTGGGCTTAACAGCAGCCGCCCCGAAAAAGTTCTGATCTCAGGAGGTCTGGCCGGAGATGGGGATAAATTTGAAAAAACAGTGGTTGGACTTAATCAGGTTCCCCAGCCCAATAAAATTCTTGCTGTTGGATTTTATGGAGAACATCTTGAATTATCACATTCTTCAATAGGAGGCTGGGAAAGTTTTGGACTTGAAAGGATAGTTACAAAATCACAAGATAATGTTCTTTACGAGATTGATAATAAAAATGCGTTGGATCTTTATAAAAAGTATTTGGGAAAATATGCTGAAGAGCTTCCCGGCTCTGCTCTGCTTTTTCCATTATCTCTTAAGTTGTCCAGGGATCTGTCACCAGTAGTGAGAACGATTCTATCCATTAAAGATAACACAATGATTTTTGCGGGAGATTTACCGGAAGGAAGTCAGGTAAGATTTATGAAAGCCAATATGGATAAGCTTATTGATGCAGCAAATGACGCAGCAAATGAATGTCTTCAGATGACCCAACATAACATTAAGCTAGGAATCATTATCAGCTGTGTTGGGAGAAAAATAGTATTGGCTGACAGAGTGTATGAAGAAGTAGATATTGTACGGGATGTTTTCAAATCAAATACGGCACTGATAGGTTTTTACTCATATGGAGAATTATCTCCTTTAAGCTCATTTGGCAATTGTGCTCTACACAACCAAACTATTACCATTACCACCGTTAATGAAATTGAATAAATATGGAAACCAAATTTCACAATTTACTCGAGAGACAGATAAATAAATATCTTACGGAAGATTGCAAAAATCATCCGCAATTTAAAAATTTTATTCACGCAGTTAATGAATCATACAAATCATTTGAAAGAGATAAAGAACTCATGGACCACGCTTTTAAACAAAGTGAAGAAGAATATCAGGAACTTTATCAAAATCTTAAAAATGAAAATACTCTTAAACAGGAATCTGTCAGCAATCTATATGAGTCATTAAAGATTATTGACTCCGATATTGAAATAAAAAAATCAGACGATCTTAAAGAACTATCACTGTATCTCTCTGAACAGCTGAAAAAAAGAAAAAGAGCAGAAGATTATATAAAGCAGCAAGAGGAAAAATACCGGAATATTATTGCTAATATGAATTTAGGGCTCATTGAAGTTGATAATCATGAGATTATCCGTTACGCTAATCAGAGCTTTTGTGATGTTTCAGGTTTTGAACTTGATGAAGTAATTGGTAAAAACCCCAGTGAACTTTTCCTGTATGGAGAAAATAATATTCGTTTTTTACAGGATCAGATAGAATTAAGAAAAAAAGGAGTCTCCAGTGTATATCAGCTTTCTGTTAGGAATAAAAGAGGTGAAATAAGATGGTGGGCAATAAGTGGAGCTCCCAGTTATGATGACCAGGGAAACTTATTAGGTTCTATAGGGATTCATCTTGACATTACCGACCAAAAAAAACTGGAAGACGAATTAAAACTGGAAAGATCAAAAGCCTTGGAGGCATCAAAGGCAAAGGAGGTTTTTCTGGCCAATATGAGCCATGAAATCCGAACACCTCTTAATGGAATCATTGGTTTTTTGCGTGAACTTAAGAGAAGCCACCTATCGGAAAACCAGCAAGAATTTGTAGAAAACAGCTATAATGCTTCACAGCATTTATTATCAATTATCAATAACATACTTGATATCTCTAAAATTGAATCCGGAGAAATGTCTCTGGAAAACAAAAGTTTTTCGTTAAAAGATAGCATTCAAAAGGTTATTTCTATTCTCAAACCAAAAGCAGATGAAAAAAAGCTCCAACTGATTACCCATTTTTCCTCTGATATTTTTTATGTTTTGAAAGGAGATTCTTTAAGACTTGAGCAGGTTCTATATAACATCATTGGGAATTCCTTAAAATTTACCAATGAGGGCCAGATCTATGTTGAATCCAAGGTCCTGAAAAGTTCTCCCAACCAACAAACTATTTCAATTAGCATTACTGACACGGGTATTGGAATGAGCGAAGAATATGTGCGCGATATATTCAAAAAATTTAATCAGGAAGATAGCTCAATTTCGAGAAAATATGGGGGCACAGGTCTTGGAATGTCTATTACACGAGAACTTATTCATCTTATGAAAGGTGAAATTAATGTAAAAAGTGAAAAAAACGCAGGTACATGCATTGCAATAACTTTACTTCTGGACAGAGGTAATGAAGAGGATCTGGAAAAAAATGACTGGCAAAATGAACATCTTTCCATTGCAGGTACAAGAGTTCTGCTGGTAGAAGATAATGCCCTTAATCAGCTGGTTGCCGAAAAGTCACTAAAACATTTTAAATGCAGCATTGCCAAAGCTGAAAATGGTAAGATAGCCTTAGAAATGTTAAGAAGAGAAAAATTTGACATTATTTTGATGGACATGCAAATGCCGGAAATGGATGGTATCGAAGCAACTAAAATATTAAGAAAGGAACTTGCGATTAAAACTCCTGTGATAGCACTCACGGCAAACGCTTTTAAAACAGAAATAGATCATTGCATTAATGCAGGAATGAATGATTATATCACAAAGCCTTTTAATGAAGAAAATTTGCTGAATACAATTTATAAGTATGTCAAAATTCTTGAAAAAACAGCAAAGACAGTGTCTGATACGCATGAAAGACTCTACAATCTGAAAAGCATACAAACCCTCAGCAGAGGTGATAAGGAATTTATGCGGAAAATGATCTCAGTATTTATTGTGCAGACTGAAACGACAATTCCATTGGTTGAAAAAGCATTTCAAGAAAAAAACTATAGCGAAATTGCAAAACTTATGGATAAAATAAGACCAGGAATACAGTCTATAGAAATAACTTCTATTGTGAACATTGTAAAACAGCTTGAAGTACTTGCAATGGAGCAAAATAAAAAATTCCCTGAATTATATTCCTTATTTGAAAAAATAAAAAAGACCCTTGAAAAAGTTGTGATTCAATTAAAAAGTGAGATTCAATAAATTTAAAACTCTTTATTGTTGATGATGAGAAATTTTTATTCACATGTTTTCAGCAGTATCTGAAAAAAGATCATTATGAATACATTACCTCCAGATTGTCTGTATAAACTTTATCAGAGGCCTTCTTTTGCTGCTTAATTCTTGTAAAACCTATAATGTACTGGAAGAAGATCAGGCATCAAGAGATATGCAGGATTTCAGCTTAAACCTGAGTACGAATACAAAATACGGAAAAACGATAAAATTACTCTTTCTGGGGAGCAGGATGATTTAAGCGAAGGCTCAGTCTATGGAATTTATAATTCGTATATGGAAAATAGCTACTGGTTAATAAAAATGATTTTGGGACGATTTCACTGTTCACTTGGTCTCTATTGTAAAAACAAATAATATTTTTCCGAGTGGGTATACATCACCATCACGGTTCAGATCCTCGGGCTTAACCATGCACTCTTAACCATTCTCTTCCCTTCCCTTAATACCCCAATGAACCCGTTTCATGATTCAACATTACTTGTTTTCCTAACAGTAACAAATTCTCATCATTTTTATTGCTATGTATGACTTTAATTATTGTGTACCGCTAAAGATATCAAGTCGGACAAGTTTATTAATGCAATGACTGGGAAAGGTCATATTTGGCATGTAAAATAAAAAAACTACAAAGAAAGATAGAAAGTTTATAAGTATGCAAATTAATATTATTCCACTTTTTGAAATTAGGTGTAATATTTAATCTGTCTACTCCTGAAATAACGATACACAAAATCAATAAAAATACAAAACAAATTAAATTAGATGACGATATAACTAAATATCCCAGAGTATATTTTTATAAATTTTGGAATCAAAATGGTCTCTAACGAATCAAAATATTCATATATACTTTCTATTCTCAATAAATCTTCTTTAAAAAAATACGAGAAATCATCTGTTGGGGCTTCAAAAAAGTATTTATAAGGTTGTAATCAATCCAAACCAAAGAAATAAATTCAGAATAAAGAAATATCAGGCTCCTGACACTTCTTTAAATTGAGTTGGTCTCATATTAGTCATTTGATGAAAATTATTACTAAATGCAGATATATTAGAGTATCCAATTTCATAGGCTATTTCGGTCATGTTCAAATCTGTATCTTTTATTAATTCCATCGCCCGGATGATTCTCAACATTTTTAAATATTGAACAAATGTAATGTGCAGTTTAGTCTGGAATAATCTTGTTAGACTTCTCACACTCATTCCCGATTGCTTTGACGTAATCTCCAAGGTGAGGTTTTCATTTAACCGATTTCTAAAGCTATTGATTATCGAATTAAGTCTCTCATCGTCTGTTGTAGGAAGTTGAATTGAAAATTTTTTAAGATTTTCTTTTGATAATGCCCCTTTAAGGGTTGATAAAAATTCAAATTCCCATGAACCTTTGTAGTAATCACCCTGCCATTTTTCGCTAAATGAGAGCATTTCGGACACTAGTTTACTTACTGGATAAATACCCAATTCATCATAAAAACCTCCTGTTGTTTCTTCCGGAAAATAAATATTGATAATATACAGATCCTTAGTATTAAACATCAGATTGTGAGGATAATTTTTAGGTATCCAAATGTAATGATTAGACGGAATATAGAAATCCTTTTCTTCAGTCTGCAGGTAAGCAATCCCACCATAAACTAATAACAACTGAGCCTTACCATGCTGATGGGCAGGCAGACGCTGCTCCATCTGCTGTCTCATCACCATTATTGAATCAGGATTTTGATCTACAATATTAATAAGTTGTTTAAGAATGTCCATATGGCCAAATATAACAAATATTAGGCTAATTATATAAAAACAAAAAATGGTATGCTCAATAATTTTGCTGTATAATAATTAAATCATTATGAAACATAAAATCATAAACCCTAACAGCAATTTTGCGCTTGAGATTCCAGATAAAAAAAGAAATGATAAAATACTACAACCCTATGAAGAAATAGGAAAATCAAATATATACTGGTATGCTTATGCATATTCCAGTCCTTTTATGCCGATGATAGATGCAACCCTTGCATTCGCTGAGTTAAAAAAATTGGTTAAGAAATGGTTATCAAAGAAAAATCTATCATTTAAAAAGAACTCATGAAACATTACAAGACAACCCTAATTTTGGGTATAGTTCTGATGTCAATTGCATCCCCAATTTATGCTCAAAATATAGAAAATATTCAACCATTAAGTTTGGAAGAAACCTGGAAAGTGGCCGAACTCAATAACAGGCAACTAAAACTATCTGATCTCTATCTTCAGCAAAGTAAAATGGAAATATTGGAAGCGAAAGATCATTTATTGCCGGAACTTTCTGTAGGCGGGGATATAAAGGCAAATTCCAAATTTCTGATTTATGACAACGGATTATTCTCATCTCCACAGGATGTGCCTATAAAAGGCTATGGACATGATGTAGGCTACAATTTAAACTTTAATCTCTTCAATGGTGGTAAAGAAAAAAGGAATATAGCTATGAAAAAAGAAGAAGAGACACGAAAACAATATGAGGTAGATCTGCAAAAGCAAAGTGTAAAATACAATGTGTCCGTTGCTTATTTTGATTTGTATAAATTTCTTCACTTCCATGATTTTCTTACTGCAGAAATTGAATCCGAAAAAAAACAATTGAAACTTATAGAAAGTCTCCATAAAAACGGTACAGTTCTAAAGAGTGATGTACTGAGAACCTCTGTCAAGTTATCGCAACTGGAGCTTAGTCTTTCCGATACCAATAAAAAGATTGAAATTGCTAAACAACGGCTTAATATACTGATAGGGCGTGAAAATGATACGGAAATTGCAATAAAACACGAAGATGAAATTGAATTAAATGCTATCACAGATGATGACTATAATGATTATGTTGATACTGCTTTTAATCAATCTTCTGAATACAAAATGGTCATTAGTGATATCAAATTGAGCGAATTGAACATCAAACAGATTAAAGCTACACTATGGCCAAAAGTTTCTTTATACTCTAACTATAATTACAACTATCCTCAGATTTCCTTTTATCCGTATTCAAATGACTTGTGGGGATTTGGTCAAACAGGAATTAAAGTACAGTATTCTATTGATAATCTGTACAAAAGTAAACATACCATTGCTCGTGCCCAAGTTGTCAGCAATCAGGTTAAAGAAAAAGCAGAAATAAAGAAGGACGAAATCTCTCTTCAGGTAAAAGAAACTTATTTACAGCTACAACAGGCTTTGGAGAGCGTGGAAACGGCAGAACAAAACATCATTAAAACTACAGAAACCGTCCGTGTTATCAGAAGCAGCTACTTAAATCAGGAATCGTTACTGACCGATCTTTTGGAAGCTGAAAACGCTTTATTGGAAGCAAAATTTAATCTGACAACAGCACAAACAAACGTAAAAGTAACCCATATCAGACTATTAGCAATTATAGGAATTCTTTAATACAAATATCATGAATAAAAATAAAACAGATAAAATTATTGTAAGCTTAACCAAATGGTTGGGGATTGCATTATTCGTAGGGATCATTATTTGGGGGGCTGCTTATTTTTTAAAGGGATATCGCTATGAACAGACTAATGATGCACAGGTAGATGCTTATCTCTCGCCGGTAAACGCAAAAGTGGGTGGATATATCAGCAAAATATATTACAAGGACAATCAGCTGGTTAAAAAAGGTGATACGCTTGTGCTAATTGAATTGGACGAGTATGGGCTGAAAAAAGATGCTGCATCAGCAGAACTCATGGGTTCACACGCCAAATTACCTATACTGACTGCGAACGAAGAAACGCAACTCAAAAGTATTGAAGTCATTAAGGCGCAAGTGGCAGGAGCTAAAGCGAGATTGAACCAACAACAAAAAGAATTTGACCGCTATAAAAATCTACTGGCGGATGAATCTACCACACAACAAAAATTCGACAACATCAGTACTTCTTTATCTATTGCACAGTCAGACTATAATCAGGCCAAAGCTTCTTTACAAGTAGCGGAATCCAAATTGAATGATTTTAGAGCTCAACATCTTGCTGTACAGGCGGAAATAAAAATCAAAGAAGCACTTCTTCAAAGACAGGAACTGGACATTCGATATACGGTCATCACTGCACCTTTTGATGGACAAATTGGTAAAAAGACTATTCAGGAAGGTCAATTGATACAAGCTGGGCAAACATTGGCATTCTTGGTGAACAAAGCGGAACAAAAATGGGTGATGGCAAATTTTAAAGAAACACAGATTGGCAACTTTAAAATCGGGCAAGCGGTATCCATAGAAGTTGATGCTTTTCCGAACGAAACATTTAACGGCACTATCGAATCACTTTCGCCAACCACCGGTTCCCGTTATTCATTACTTCCACCAGATAATGCTACAGGTAATTTTGTCAAAATCATCCAACGTATTCCTGTTCGGATTAAATTGACCGATGCGCCTGAAAAGTTAGGAAAACTCTCTGCCGGAATGAATGCCAATGTTTATGTTTTAAAAAATTAATGATGCAAGCACATAAAATACCGATTTTCAAATCCTGGGTATCTGAATGGGTGGCGAGATCCACTATATTTGCCATTCTGATGACTTGTCTGTTTAGCTTCGCTTTTTACGGCAGTCCGATTGCGGCGATGGGGTTTTACGGCATACAACCTACCGATGTACAATATGGCATGGTCGTTATTTATGGTTCTACCGTCGCTTTCCTTGCACTGGATTTTAGAATTGTTAAATATTTTTCACCTAGGAAATATCTATTGATAGCACTTGCTGTAAATGCGATATGTTCAATGATATGTTTTTATTTCAAAGATTGGATACTATTTGTTTTGTGCCAGTTTTTGTTAGGAGTTACCTGTGCGTTGATGTCAGGTATTGTGTTACAGCTTATTTTTCCGCGATTACATTCAGTACGTGCCCGCGTGATTGCTTACAGTATACTGTATGGCAGCATACAGATTGCTGTACCTTTTTATTCGATCTTGACCAGTATAATCATTCATTTCTTTGATTTTAACTGGCTATATTACGGATTTATCATCTTACTCATCATTCTAACAATTACGGTATTGCTAACAATGAACAGTAAGGCTCGATTTACCAAAAAGATTCCACTTTATCAGGTAGATTGGGTAAGCTATCTGTTTTATGTATCATTTATCTTAATATTGGGATACATTCTCGTCTACGGAAGACAATTAGGATGGTTCGATAGTTCATTAATCACAGCTCTTAGTCTAGGTAATCTAATCATTCTTGCACTTTTTATCACTAGAGAATTAAAACTTAAACGACCATTAATCAACCTGCAGATCTTTAAGGTAAAGAATTTTGTTATTGGGTTATTACTTCTTTTTACCTTTTACATCTTTAAAGGAAGTACAGGACTTGCCTACGGCTATCTTGAAGTGATTTTAGGAAATGATCCACTGAGCACCATTCCCATATGGACTGCTGTAATTTTAGGAACTATACTGAGTATGTTTCTTACTTCCCGATTTGTCTTAATGAGTTATAACCTGATAAGTATTATTATTGTTGGTTTTGGGATGATGGCAGTATATTATGCCTATATGATACTTTTTGTTTCTGTACAGGGCGAAACAATAGATTTCATTTTTCCTATGTTTATTTATGGAGTGGCAACAGGTGTATTGTTTGTTCCTATTGTTTTATTTACCGCTTCTTCATCACCTCCTACGATCGCAATCAATGCATCATTTGTAGGGATACTAGCTAGGTTTACAGGGTTTACAGTCAGTCTGGCATTTAGTAACGAACTTCAGTTATTTACTAAATCAGAAGTTAGGGAAAAGTTTCGGGAAACACTTACAGAAATCAACCCTCAATTGCCAGCTACTTTACTTGATATCCAAAATCAATATATGAATGCAGGTAGCGATATCTATACCTCAAAAGTAGTTTCCACGGGATATTTTAATCAGATGGTAGGTCATCAAATATTGGCCCGTGCTACTAGAGATTATTATGATTGGATGCTAACTGGTGTGATTGTCGTAATAGCCACTTTACTTCTCTTACCTCAAATTAAAAATGTTGTTTTGAGATTAAGGAAAGGTAATATACCTTATTAAACTTTTATCATGATAAGAAAATATTACCTCAAAGTATAATTGTAAAAATAAATATTAGATATGATACCACTTATTATACTTATGAAGACTAGGTATTCCGTCCAAATAATTTTTACGAAACTTTACCATACAACTCATAGATGATGTGAATCAGAAAAAAAATTTATTTACAGTAAATTTGCACCCGATTCTCATGTTTAATTTGAGTTTTCATGGTTATTAGTTTTTTCCCCGGTCTCCGGGGATTTTTACTTTATTCTTTTGGTATTAAATGCAGTAGCTCAGGGTGAACTTTTATACGCTCGATTTCATTTTCAATGACTCTCATAACGTCCTGCTCAACATTTCTGTAATTCTCTTCAATAATTGATGTGAACCGATCTTTTCCATTTTCATCTACAAATGATAAAATCTCCGGTATCCGCTGATAATTTTTAGTTTCTGCCAATACTTTTTCATGATCCACTACAATTTCTGCATGAAACATTTTCTGTTCAATCCTTTCATCAAAATTATCAGATACAGCCCCTACAAACATTCCCTGACTTAATGTTGAAATTTTAGAAGCCGGTATCAGACTATCAAGTTGGGTAGATATAGAAGTGGACGTATCATTTCTGTTGATGGTCATACTTTGTCTTTTCTGCAGGACTTTTTTTTCCACACTTTATCCCGGAAATCCTAAAGATAAATTCTAACCTTAATTTCTCAGAACTGTACTTCTGTGCATTGATGAAACTTGATTTTGATACAAAAAAATAGCACAATATACCAATAACAGTATCCGGGCTGTTGAAAGTAAGAAATATATGTACGAAACTGAATATTTCTTCTGAAATAAGCATCAACAGCTTTCTGATCAAAATATAAAAATTTTACATATAGTCATATTTTATAAAAATCAATATTCATATAATATTAAATCAAAACCGATTATCTTCCGAATCAAAATATTCATATATACTTTCTATTCTCAATAAATCTTCCTTAAAAAAATTCGAGAAATCATCCGGTGGGGCTTCGGTGAAGAAACATTAATTAACATCACATATTTGTAATATACCCGTTCAGCCAGACATTTAAACATTTTGGAAGAAACTTCCGGATTTTGTTCCAGTAAGCTGAAGAAATCTGTTTTGAATAATTTAAGAACAATACAGGAATTTTTAGCCCTCCCAAAAGGGATTTGATATATTTTAACATAAGTTTTATGATCTAAATCATAAAGTCGAGACTCATATTTCACTATACTTAGAATAATAAAACTAACAATGAAATAAGGATAACATAAAAGCTTGTTAAACTAAAATTATTAAAGATTATCAAAGACTTATTTTCATTAAAAGGAAAGAGGAAGGAACATATTATGAGGTATTTCAAGAAAAAGATGTACCAATTTATTAAGAAAATTTAAATTATTGAATTACAAAGTGTAAAAGTATTATAACTAACTTATTACTGTATAAATATATAGCTGACATTTTATGACAAAAACCGTCAAATACTTTAAATTTAGATATAACTACAATTTCATTAAGTCTCATTTTCTAATTACTATGTTGTAACCAAGGAAAATTATAATAGTTTCCAAAGCTATAATCCGAATGATTTTAGTATAAATCTACCATTATGAAATATTTTAATATCAGTGTACTATCCTTATAATTTGCGAGAATGCGAGAATACTAGAATAATGAATAGTTTTTTATATTTCGTTATGGATATTTCAGTCGAGAAAACTATTAATCAAAAAACAGTGATGACAGTCACTAAAAGTATAGGAATAAAACTGCCTGTATCCTAATGTAGAGTAATACTTTTTGATAATAAATTCCATTGATACCCTAATTCTTTATGATAGTAAGCAGTAGTTTTCTGATTAGCTCATTAATCCAGAGCAATAGTCTTGTTCACTTGGCAGATATCAGGTCATCAGATAACTCCGAAACACTATAATGAAATTCATAATTGTTGGTCGTAATATATAAATATTAGTTATATCGTTTATGTACAAATTTAATATTGTATCATATACTTCATAAATCTTTTATCTTAACAAAGGATTTATAAAATAAACTAAAGTCAAACAATGTTAACTTCGATTTTTCCAAAACTTAGAAATAAATTATACTAAGATTGGTCAACAAGAAAATTACCTAATAAAAATGAACTTTGCAATTCTTGCTTAATTTGGCTCAAACGAACCAAATCATCGATAAAAGTATTTGAAGATAAGCTCGTCTTGGACACAAGTAAGCTAAATGGCGCCAATTGAACATAGTTGGTGCCGTTTTATTTAATAAGGATAAATGATAATTGTTTTTTTAGATGATGACAACATAATAAAATACAGGATTAAAAAAATGATTATTGACCATATTTTTTTCCGGTTTTCACCATTTTTTTATTCTATTGATCACTATTCAGTCTTTATTTGTGAAAGGTCAAGACCCATTTTTGTAAATTCTTCTTGTCCCTTATCCGTAATATAATAATTGCGGTCAGCAGGACTATCCTTTGCAATCCAGCCTCTCTCAACAAATTGTTCTAAAAGAAGCTGTCCTAATTTTCCGCCGATATGCTCATAGCAGGGTTTAGCGGGTTTTCTTGCGGTAGATGTCTTCATATTCATTATTGAGTGTTTTTTTTGGTTATTAGTTTTGGAAAGGTTCATCAATTTAAATGCAGATAATCCTTAATTGTTTTCAGAACTCCGAAGCTGTCATTGGTGCATGCTTCAAAATTAGCGATCTGTTTTACATTCGGGTGGGCATTTTGCATGGCATAAGAATATTTGGCATTCTTCAGCATTTCTATGTCGTTCATATAATCTCCGAAAGCCATCGTATTTTCAGGAGAGATCCCCAAAGATTTCTGAAGGATTTTCAGAGCATTTCCTTTGTTGATATCCTTATTCATAACATCCAGCCAATGCGCTCCTGAAACAACTACTTCCAGACCCGATTCTTCAAATCTTTTAAGGGCCGGATAAAGATATTTCTCGGAACCTTCGGGGTGATAGACTGCTATTTTAAGGGCGGTATCATCTATTTTTTCTGTCAGGTCATCCTTCTTCATGTTTTCGGTATAGTACTTTGAGAAAAAATCTACAAACTGCTGATCTTCGGTTTCATAGTACGCCATTTTTTTAGCTGACAATACGGCTTTGGCACCCGGTATTTCCCGGACAGCCTTAATGATATCAACAATATCTCTGTATTCCAGCGTATCGGCAAAAAGCTCCTGATCTTTATAGATAACATAGCCTCCGTTTTCAGCAATAAAACCGATCTCACTTTCTATTTCCCCGAAATAATGGGTAATGCCGGGCATCTGTCTGCCACTTGCAGGTACAAATACGATATTTCTTTTTTTCAGTTCCCTATAAATTTCTGAAAACTCAGGACTCATTTCGTGGCTGGAATTGAGAAATGTCCATCCATGTCTGTCACAATTAATTTAATCTGTTCCATAATTTTATTGCGAAAAGTGATATTCTGTTTCTGTTGCAGCAGAATCATAAATTTACTTATTCTCTTCAAAGATATTGATTTCTTATTTTTTTTTGTAATGAATGGTGGAAAGGCTTTTTAATATCACAGCACTCTGTTCCGGAGTAATATCCCGCTGTGGCTCAGCCAGCATTTCATATCCCACCATAAATTTTTTAACTTCCGCACTTCTGAGCAACGGAGGATAAAAGTGCATATGAAAATGCCATTCAGGATGTTCCCTACCATCTGTAGGTGACTGGTGAATTCCTGCAGAGTAAGGAAATGAGGTTTCAAAAAGATTATCGTATATTGTGGTCAGATTCTTGAGTATAGCTGCAAGGGATTCTTTTTCTTCCTCAGAAAATGCCGCAATATTTTCTCTTTTCTGTTTACTGATAATCATAGTTTCGTAGGGCCAAGATGCCCAAAACGGCACCAGTACAGCAAAATGTTCATTTTCTACAACAATACGTTCTCCGGCTGTAACTTCCTCCTGAAGATAGTCTTCCAGTAATGTGCTTTTATTCTTTTCAAAATAAGATTTCAGTTGATACTGTGTTTTCTGAACCATTGCCGGAATGGACGACTGCGCCCATATCTGCCCGTGCGGATGAGGATTGCTGCATCCCATGATGCTTCCTTTATTTTCAAAAATCTGAATATAATTGATATGTTCCAGAGCGGCGAGTTCATTGAACTGCTCCTGCCATACATCCACCACATTTTTTATGTGTTCCACAGACATTTCCGGTAAGGTAAGACTATGATTTTCAGAAAAACAAACCACCCTATTAATTCCACGTTCTGGTAAAAGAGTAAAGAATCCGGAATGTTTCTCGGAAAAATTAACTTCTTCATTCAACAATGCTCCAAAATCATTATTAAAAATATAAGTACCTTTATATGTAGGGTTTCTGTCTCCGTTAGCCCGCGGGTTTCCGGAACAGAGATAGCAGCCCGGATCGTATTCAGGACGGTTTTTTTCTGTTTTTTCTTCTCTCTGCCCCTGCCATGGCCGGCTTGCCCGCTGTGGAGAAACCAGTATCCATTCATCCAAAAGAGGATTATATCTTCTGTGAGGATGCTTTTTACGGTCAAATGATGTATTCATTGGTGTATTCTTTTATTCCGTCTGAAATTTTAACCTGATAAATTTTCATCTGAATATTAAAATGTTCAAAATATTTTTCACTGATGGCTTTAATCACTTCTTCAGCTTTATTTTCCTGAATCAGGTTGATGCTGCAGCCTCCGAAACCGCCTCCCATAATTCTTGCTCCCAGCACACCTTCCTGATGTAATGCATGTTCTACTAAAAAATCAAGCTCATCACAGCTGACCTCAAATTCAGTTGAAAGCCCGGTATGGGTTTCCGTGAGAAGAGTTCCCAGATATTCAATATTTCCTTCCGAAATTGCTTTGGCCGCCATTTCTACTCTTCGGATTTCTTTCAACAGATAGAGACATCTTTTGTATGAAATATCTCCCATTTCTTCTTTTGTACGATCAAGCATAGACAACGTAAAATCCCTGAATTTTTCAATTTCAGGAAAGTTTTTCCATAAGACTTTTTTACCACGTTCGACATCTCTACGTCTTTCGTTATAACCGGATGTCAGATGACTGTGTTTTACACAGCTGTCAAAAAGTAACAGGCTATATCCTTTAAGATCAGCATCAAAATATTGATGATCCAGGGAATTACAGTCGAGCATAATCACCTTATTTTCCTTTCCGAAAACGGAAGCAAACTGATCCATTATTCCACAATGAACTCCAGCAAAAGTATGCTCTGATTTTTGCCCGATCACCGCGATTTCTTTTTTGGTCAGATGAAGATCAAAAAGCTCATTGAGGATATACGCAAAACCACATTCAAGGGCAGCCGAAGAAGAAAGCCCGGATCCCATCGGAATGGTACTGCTAAAGACAATTTCCATTCCACAAAACTGGTTTTCCGGCTTCTGTAATTGGCTGAAAACACCCAGAATATAATTCATCCACATTTGCTGCACCGGTTTTACCTCCATTGTAACATCAAATGTATATTTTTCTCCAAGGTCTTTGGCTACGATGGTACAGAAATTAGTCTGTGGCATCCTTCGGACAGCAAAACAGATGTATTTATCTATGGCAGCAGGAAGTACGAATCCATCACTATAGTCTACATGTTCACCAATAATATTAATTCTTCCGGGAGAAAGGAAGATATGTTCGGGTCCTGATTTGAACTCGGTTTTAAACTTTTCTACGGTAAGGTTGATTAACTGTTCATCCATATTAATCTTTTATGATAAAGCAGATGCTGGCAATCTAAAATATAAAACTACTGAATTTATAACAGAGAAGTTATACTTTTTCTGCCCAATCTTATCTCATTTTTTGTGAATCTTTAATAAACTGGTCTAATCCTGAATCTGTCAGCGGATGTTTAAGCAGAGATAGTATTGGAGCCAGCGGACAGGTCACGACATCAGCTCCCAACTTTGCACAATTGACAATATGCATGCTGTGTCGCACTGAAGCAGCCAGTATCTGAGTAGCAAAAGCATAATTGTCATAAATCTCTCTGATTTCTGAGATAAGATGAAGGCCGTCCGTAGAAACATCATCCAGCCTTCCCAGAAACGGAGAAACGTAAGTAGCTCCTGCTTTGGCAGCCAGCAATGCCTGTCCGGAAGAGAATACAAGCGTACAGTTTGTTTTTATTTCTTTTTCAGAAAAATAGCGGATAGCTTTAATTCCGTCTTTAGTTATAGGAACTTTTACCACAATCCTTGGATGCAATGCAGCGAGCTCCTCTCCTTCTTTAATCATTTCTTCAAAAGTAATTCCCAATACTTCAGCACTTACATCCCCTTCTACAATATTACAGATTTCAAGGTAATGATTATGTATATTTTGCTTTCCTGAGATTCCTTCTTTCGCCATCAGTGAAGGATTAGTGGTTACTCCGTCCAGAACTCCAAGAGCATTGGCTTCTTCTATCATCGCCAGATTGGCAGTGTCAATAAAAAATTTCATAAAAGTGATTATTATTTTATAAGTGTTAAAATTACACTTATATTTTAATAAATCATCATGAGAATACACTTTTTTTATTGTAATGCAAAAAATTATTCTATAAAATAATTAAACTCTTTCCTGTATTGAGAAGGACTTTTTTGGATATACTCTTTAAAAGTTTTATTAAAATAACTGAAATTATTAAACCCGGATTCAAAGCAGACTTCTGTAATGCTCAAAGGCTGCTCTGTCAGAAGCTTAAGCGCATGGGTAATCCTGTACTCATTAACAAACCGGGTGAAAGTCTTGTTTGTAATTTTCTTAAAATAGCGACAAAAAGAAGGTACTTTCATATGGGCTAGTTCAGCGGCTTCTTCCAGGGTTATGGCTTCTTTAAAATGATCTTTAACGTAATTGAATATAAGATTGATTCTCTCATTGTCTTCAATCTGCGTCTGAAGATAATATTTTCCCGCATTTAAAATCCTGTAATCTTGAGTAACAGCCAATTCATCCAATATTTTCAGAAATCTGCACAACTTATCCAAAGAGGAAGCTTCATGCATCTCAACAATCTCTTTTCCGATTGCTTTTTTCACGTCTTCCCCAAACACAATACCTGCCTTTGACTTTTCAAGCAAAGCAGAAATTCCTTGCATCTCCGGTATGTCCCAGATAGGTTCTCCTAAAAAATCAGGTTTGAACTGAATAACCATTTCATACTCATTATGTGTACTTTCATTGGTGAGTCCGCAATGCGGAAGATTGCTTCCTATTAGAACGAGATCACCATCTGAAAAATAAGAAATACTGCTTCCAATTTGTCTTTTACCGGAACCTTTACAGACAAAAATCAGCTCAACCTCGGGATGATAATGCCAGATATGTGATTTTATATTCTCATTCGTCAGAAATTTCAGGCTGGTAAAACTGCTCCCAATAGTCGGTCTTATCGCTTCAAAAGAAGGGCTTACATGTTTCATACACCAAATCAATATTTATATGCAAAATTAACAATTAATACATTAATAACAACAAACAAAGTTAATATAGCACATAAATATGAAAATTTAATTATAGCCTAAGAATTATTGGTGTCATAGCTTTGCAATATTAATCCTAAAAGCCTTAACCCATGAGCACATTATTAAAAGCAGTATTTTTTGCAGGAACATTATTGTTTTCAGCAAATGTAATGAGTAAGGATAGAGATTTTTCCCTTTCCTTTGGAAACGTACAAGCCAAGACGTTAAACTTTGAGCTGTCGAACGCCAGAAGCGTATCTATTTTTGTTTATAACTCTGCACATGATGAGCTATTCGCTGAAAATCTTACGGATGGGGGGCATGTAATGAAAACTTATGATTTTCAGAGCTTTGAGCCCGGAACTTATTATCTGGTAGCAGAATCAGAAATGAAGATAGAAAAGTACAAAATACAAATTAGTTCTGAGAATGTAATGGAAGTGGAAAAAACACCTGTGAGTGCTGTTCATAAGCCTGAATATAGCATTTCCGGGCATATGGCAAAACTGCATATGTCTGATGTAAAAGGGCCTGTAAACATTTCTGTATCTGATCTTTCCAATACCACTTATTATACATCCAGCAGAAAAGCTGATGACGGAAAGATCGATGTCACTTTTGATCTCGATCCCAAAACAGCAGATCAATATATCATCCGCGTTGAAGAAAACGGAAATGTTTTCAATAAAATAATTTCTCTCCGGTAAATCGGAATATATACAGATAGATTGACATATCGATCATTCCAACTTATTTTGGATTAAAATTTTACTTACAGTTTATTGTTTTGAGGCAGCTTTCATTCCGATCCGGAAAAAGAGCTGCCTCATTTTTTTAATTGTGATGGGTCATATCCAGCTTGATTTTCTTCAGATCTTCCAGTTCATGAACGGGGCGTTCAATGTCATAAGGAATTGGCTTTTTGGAAAAAGTCTGGAAATACAGCAGGCAGGCATCTTTCCACCATACTGCATCCCTTGATTGAATTCTTAGCTTTGACTGAACATCAGTAAATCGTTCTTTGTCTATATAAGGTTCCACTCTATCCCATATTTTCTGATAGTCCCTCACCTTTTTCACTCCAGAATCATAAGTGTAACACAAATCATCCCATAGGGTTTTCCCGTCTTTCATTGTATAATCCCACGGAACATGATGAAACCAGAGGATAAGGTTTTCCGGGCAGGCTGAGATATTCCCATACCTTTCATTAAGCGGCGGAAAATACTGTGAAACAGCATTACTCCCTGTTTTTGTTCTGTTAAAACCTAACCCCTCAGCATCAGCCTGATGGTAATAAACAGGTGACCAGTCCGGTCTTCCGCCTTTATAATCTCCCCACGGCTCAGGACCATAATGATGTCCTCCCGCAAAGATATGGTGTAGCCCTAAAGGCATCATATAATCTACAGCAGTTTCCCTGGAGGAAAGCATGATTTCCTTTACCGGATTCAGAAAGTTCTGATCGTCGGTGAATGTCATTTTAATCCATTCATCTGCAATCTGCTCTGAACTCAGCTCGTGATTCCACGCTAATCTGCCAAATGCATACCAGTTAGCCTGTGCAAAATGATGTCCCGTCCAGTTGGTATCTTCTCCAATATTGGCAACAACTGAAATGGCTGTAATTTTTGAGGGTCTTAAAGTACCGTCTGTTATTTTAGCAATTGTAGATCCCTGACCGTCAGAATACGTATCACTTTCCAGTGTTTCCTTGAATAATGGAGCCAGAAAAACCAAATGATTTGAAAAACCCAGATATTCCTGTGTAATCTGAAACTCTACCATTTCTGAAGTTTTTTTCAAAGCACCGAAAAGTGGATTAAATGCTTCACGGGGCTGAAAATCTACCGGACCATTTTTGATCTGAATAATTACATTATCCTTGAATTTACCGTCCAGAGGAACAAATTCAAGGTAAGCCTGTTTAGCTCTGTCGTCTTTGCTCGGGCTGTAGACAAATGCTCTCCACATAACGATTCCGTTGTAAGGCTTCAGGGCATCGGCCATCATATTGGCTCCGTCCGCATGGGTTCTTCCGTAGTCCTGAGGACCCGGCTGCCCTTCGGAATTGGCTTTCACCAAAAATCCACCGAAATCGGGAATCATCTTGTAAATTTCAGCAGCTTTGTCTTTCCACCATTTTTGTACATCTTTATTCAGTGGATCTGAATTTTGTAATCCTCCCAGCACTTTAGGTGAAGAAAAATTAACAGAAAGATATACCTTAATGCCATAAGGCCTGAAAATATCAGCCAGAACCTTCACCTTTTTAAGATAATCTTCCCTAAGCATATTGGGCGATGCATTCACATTATTCAAAACAACGGAATTGATTCCTACAGAGGCATTTGCTCTCGCATATTCTTCATAGCGCGGAGAAACTTTCCCGGGTAAATCTTCCCATTTCCAAAGGGATCTTCCTGCGTATCCTCTTTCAATACTCCCATCCAGATTATCCCAATGGTCCAGAACTCTTACATCGTATGATGGTTTTTCAATAGTATTTAAATGAGACAGATCTGCCTTTGTTTGCTGCAATCGTAAAATATGATACACTCCGTACAACAGCCCTATTTCTTTGCCTGCAGAAATAATAATTTTTTCAGACGTGGAAACAATTCTGTAACCATCTTTCAGATTTTTGTCTTTGTTTTCTGTACAAAGTTCCACCATTTGTCCCAGCCAGTGACTGTTCAGCTCTTTTCTGGCAATATTCAGGGTTGGGCTGTTGCCTTTGGAAATAATTTTATCTGCCGATATTCCGTTTTTTGCAGGAAACCGAAGCCACAGCTGACTTCCGTCCTCCGCGAAAACCAGTAACGGAATGATCAGAAAAAATAGAATGTTGAGTCTCAGATATCGCATTGAAAAATTTTAAATTATTAAAGATGACTATGGTTGTCCTTCCAGACCTTCGATCGTCTTGATTTTGCCTTCATGATCGTATTCCAGCTCAACAACCTTCATACTTCTCAGCCATGTTTTACCGCCACTCGGAACAGAATCATGGAAAAACAGATACCATTTTCCTTTGAACTCCACAATGCTGTGATGGGTTGTCCATCCTACCACCGGAGTAAGAATTTCACCCTGGAAAGTAAATGGTCCGAAAGGATTATCTCCGGTTGCATAGCAAATCAGGTGAGTGTCTCCTGTTGAATAAGAAAAGTAATATTTACCGCTGTATTTATGCATCCATGACGCTTCAAAAAAACGATGTTTATCCCCATGAAGCAGTGGTTTTCCGTTTTCATCGAGAATGACAACATCTTTAGGCGCTTCAGCAAATTGAAGCATATCATCGCTCAGCAGAACTACTTTTGAAGAAATTGCAGGCTCATCATTTTCAGGGATTATCGCAGATTCAAGTGCTTTATTATCCCTGTAACGCTGCAATTGTCCGCCCCAGATTCCTCCGAAATACATATAATATTTTCCGTTATCTTCAAAAATACAGGGATCGATGCTGTAACTTCCCATCATCGGATGCTTTTCAGGAATGAAAGGTCCATAAGGCTTGTCGCTCACAGCAACCCCAATTCTGAAAATGTCATTTTGATCCTTCAGAGGAAAATACATATAATATTTCCCATCTTTGAAGGCAACATCGCAATCCCACAGCTGTCTCCCCGCCCATGAAATGTCTTTTACCGAAAGGACTACGCCATGGTCTTTTATTTCACTGCCGTCCACATCATCCATTGAGAAAACATGGTAATCATTCATGTCGAAATGGTCTCCGTTGTCGTTTTCTTCAATCCCGCTTTCTCTGTCGTGAGAGGGATAGATATAAATTTTACCTTCAAAAACGTGAACGGAAGGATCTGCCATATAATCTTCCGGGAATAAATATTTTGATTTTTTCATTAAATAAAATTCTATTGATTTTAATTTTTCTCTGCAAGCTTTATTATTTTTTGTACTAGAGGTTTCTCCTTGTCTTTCCTGTCAAACAGTAGTGGGTAATCTGTTCTTCCTTTCACCGGAAAATCGTTTTTCCAGGATTGCTTATCGGTAACACCCCACAAGGTTACTCTTCTTATTTTATCTTGGTGTTTTAAGAATAAACTGAAGAAATCAAGATAACGGTCTTCCCATTTTATTTCTACTTTCTTGGGAAGTCCTTTGGTGTAAGGATTCATTTCTTTCTGATAGGCAACAGTATCTGAAACATTGGCAGAACTTCCCCATGGGGAAGGCAGCGCACTAATTTCAAGCTCTGTAATATTGACCTTAACTCCTGCATTGGAATAGGCAAGAATTGCTTTCTCATATTCATCTATGGAAGGGTTATCCATCCCGACATGAGCCTGCATTCCGACACCATCAATACGGATTCCTCTTGATTTAAGTTTTTCAACCATTTTAATAACGGTTTTTACCTTTTCAGGGTACCATTCATTATAATCGTTGTAATATAATTCTGCATTGGGATCAGCTTCCTGCGCATATTGAAATGCCAAAGGAATAAAATCTTCACCCAGGATTTCATAAAATTTACTTTTTCTGTAGGATCCGTCTTCAAGAATGGCCTCATTGACAACGTCCCATCCTTTTACTTTTCCTTTGTAACGGGAAACTACCGTTGTAATGTGTTTTTTCATGCGCTGTTTCAATACTTCCGGAGAAACGTCTTTTCCATTTTCATCTGAAAAAAACCATTTTGGAAGCTGGGAATGCCAGATTAGTGTATGCCCGATAATGAACATATTGTTTTTCATCCCGAAATCAACAAATTTATCAGCATCATCAAAGAAGAATTTTCCTTCCTGAGGCTGCAGAAACATAGATTTCATGCAATTTTCAGCAACAATAGAGCTGAATTGTTTTTTGATAATTGCTGCTGCTTTCTGATCTGTACCATCAATCTGGGGCAGACTCATAGCGGTCCCTATATAGAATTTGTCCTGAAATGCTTTTTTTAAAGACCCGTCAGGTTTCTGTGCCGACAGACCTGAAGCAGTAATTACTGCCAAACCAATTAAAATACGTTTCATATTGTTAGTTTTATTTTCTTCTTTCAGCCAGATCTTTTTCAATCTGGACTTCCATTTTTTTGTTGATTTTGTAAAATAAAAGCAGTCCGCATGCAATGAAAAACGGTATAGACGGGAATATACTCACGAGCATTTTAGCTCCTGCGGCCACTGTTTCAGGCTGGATAACCTGTTCGTTACCATGTACTGAAATGTATCCGTATTTCCCTATGATCAATGCCACCAGTGAGCTGCCTATGCTGAGACCTACTTTCAGTCCTACCATCATGGCAGAGAAAATAATAGCGGTTGCCCTGCGGTTGTTCTTCCATTCAGAATAGTCTGCAACATCAGCAATCATAGCCCACAAAAGCGGCGTACTGATTCCGTAAAAAAATCCGTGTACAATCTGTGACAAAAACATGATTCCCACTGCTTTCGGAGGATAAAATACAAAGGAAAGAATAAAGAGTGTAGAGATGAATAATGAAGCAATAAAAGTGTCACGCTTTCCAAATCTGTCTGCCAGTTTTTTAGAAAAGGTAATACCTACAATCATCATCACAATTCCTCCTGCATTAAACAATCCGAATCCTGCAGACTTTGGATCTTCCCCAAAGAAATTCATCCCTGCAGAATTAAAAAATGCTGTAATGGGTGAAATAAAACTTTTGAGTGCATTTTCATCCACATAATTGTTAAAATAATATACATAAGATCCCCCTTTCATTGCCAGTGTGATGAATATAAATGCGGTCACAGTAAGCATAATAATCCAGGGCCTGTTCTGGAATAAATCTTTTAAATCTTCTTTCAGACTTGATTTCTGCTCCGGCTTGGGAATGATTCTTTCTTTGGTCGTAAAAAATGTAATCAAGAGCATGATAGATCCAATTACAGCCAGCCATGTCATAACGGTCTCAATTCCCTGTGCTTTGTCTCCGTGTCCTATATATAAAATGATAGGCAACATAAACACCTGTACAAAGAACTGTGCAAACATCACTGCTACAAAACGGTACGAAGAAATACTGTTTCTTTCTCCCATATCTCCCGTGATAACACCGCTCAAAGCAGCATAAGGCAGGTTATTGGATGCATACAATAACAGTAATAATGAATAGGTAACCGCAGCATAGATCATTTTACCCTGATAGGAAAAGTGAGGGGTACTGAAGGCCAGCAGTGCTGCAATACCCAATGGTAGAGCAGTAAATAAAATCCATGGCCGGAATTTGCCCCAACGTGAGCTTGTACGGTCTGCGAGTGCTCCGATAAGCGGATTAAAGCCAAATCCGGCAATTAAACCTACTGTAAGAGTGATGACAGAGGCATCCTCGGCTTTTAGTCCATAAATATCCGTATAAAAATAGGTCAGGTAGGTAACTAAGGTTTGAAAAACAAGATTGGCCGCCAGATCTCCCAGACTGTACCCTACTTTTTCGATTACCGATATTTTTTGTGGCTGATTATCCATTGAATTTGATATGGTTTTCTATGTTAAATTATTTTTTTTCTGTTGTAAAAGGTGAAGCCGGAAGCTCGCTTTTGTTTTTAAGATTGCCATCAGGATTGTCTGCCCAGTCGTAGCGTACATTAACAGGATTGGATACCTGATCATTCCACACCATCACTTTATTCCCTTTTGCTTCTGCTTTTGCCCATTGGTAGTTCCCATCTTTCTGTTGTATGGCAAAACCTTTGAGGTCTCCCTGTACCAGATCATCTGTGCCAGGTTTAAAAGATAGAATAATTGTATTTCCTTCTGTTTTCATTGACTGATAAACGGGACCGTCAGCAATGATTTTTTTTCCCTCCCCGATTTTCAGGGCCTGTAAAGCCAGCCTGTCACCCACTGTTTTTTTATTGAGCGGATGAATATCGTTCCATTCTCCCACATCAATCGTTACTGCAAGTCCTGCATAAGGAACATTGAGGGAAACCTGTCTTTGCTGTTCTCTCAGCTCAGCCCAACCGCTATCCAATGGTTCATCTTTTTTCTCCATGAAATTGGCCAGCTGTACAATCAGGAACGGTAGATCACTTTTATTCCATTTTGAACGCCAGTCTGAGATCATTGTTGAAAGCAAATCACCGTATTCTTTTGGAATCCCTGTATTGCTTTCACCCTGATACCAGATAAATCCTTTAATGTTGTAATTGATCAGCGGGTTGATCATGGCATTATAAAGTCCTAACGGTTTCCACCGGATAAAAGTTTGTCCGGGAGCCATTTTTTCCATTTTTGCTCCTATTTTGTATTTCCACTCACCTTTAAGATCTGTTTTCTTTCCGTCGATTTCCAGATAATAGGGTTTGTCAGCGATAAACTGTCCTTTTCCGCTGCCATTGATGACTCTTACCGTAATGACATTCTTTCCTTCTTTTAAAACGCCTTCCGGAATGTCGTACCAGCGTGGCGGATATTCATAGGTAACATTTCCTACTTTAATTCCATTGATGTAAGTAACATCAGCATCTTTAATCCTTCCCAGATTTAAAAATGCTGTTTTCCGGTCTGCTCCTTTAGGCAGGATAATTTCTTTGCGGAACCATACCGAACCGTCAAACGAGCCTTCCTGATCCTCCCATGATCCGGGTACCATCATGGTTTTCCATCCGGAATCACTTGCCTTATCTTTTTCCCAATGTTGATTCAGCCCGATATCACTCTGATCAAGCTCTGCATACCATGCTTTGCTTAATGATCTTTCCTGAGATTCTGTGGATTGTATCAACTCATCACTTTTCCATTTTTCTGCTTCAGCCAGATATTCCGGATATTTTTTTAGTGATTTTTCATCCATCCATGCCTGAACCGGAGAGCCTCCCAGACTGGTATGAATAATTCCTATAGGAACTTTATTTTTTTCGTTCAGTTCTTTGGCAAAAAAATAGGCAACCCCTGAAAAATTAAGGATTGTCTGAGGATTTGTACTTTCCCATTTCCCTCCGTCAAGATCATTTTGCGGAGCTTTAAAGTTGTATTTCTGTGGAACCGTGAAGAATCTTATATTCTGATTATTCGCAGTTTTAATTTCATTTTCATACAAAGGCGTCAGCCTGCGCATCGGAAGTTCCATATTGGATTGTCCTGAAGCTACCCATACATCCCCAATAAGAATATCTTTAAGGGTAATCTCATTAATCGTCATAGTATATGGACCTCCGGAATTAAGCTTTGGAATCATGAGGGTCCAGTTACCATTCTGATCAGCAGTGGAATTATATGTTTTATTGACAAACCTGACCGTAATTTTTTCTCCTGCATCTGCATATCCCCAGATCTTCAGATTCTGATTTCTCTGAAGGATCATTCCGTCTGAAACTAAAGCAGGCAGCCTTACTTTTGCTTCAAAACTGCAAATGGCTGCAAGAAAAAATAATAAATATAGGGTTCTGTTTTTCATGGGAAAAATCTGTTTTTAATTTTGGTTCAGCTTTATTTCTTTTCGTAATTTCCTGTCAGTAAACGGACTTCAATGATTTTAGCGGTCATTAGTTTTTCTTCTGTCAGAAATTTTACGGTAAGATTTTCTTTATTCTTTTCTGAATCCGGTATCGGAACCACTAGATATTGAGGCGAAGCTCCAGACTTTCCTTCCAGATTTTGAGCCATGATTTTTTTACCATTGATCTCAATATTCAATGTACGATTGGTATTGGCATCGAAATACTGCAAGTAAAGGAATGAAGCATTTTTTCCGTTATTTTTCATCTGATAACTGAACCAGCCTTTGGCATCGCGGAAGTGGCAGTCTTCCATATATCCTGTACCAGAGTCTTTGCTTTCTATAAAATGATCTGATTCCGGCTGCTGTTCGCCCAGCTGGATTTTATCTGCGGTGATCATATCCAGTTTTCTGATTTCAGCTTCTTCTTTTGCTCTTTGCTTCAATGTATTTTCTATTCCGTTTTTGTCAGCCTGCGGCCAGTACAGGATATATCTTTCTGCCTGAATACTGTAAAATGGCACAAGACTTAAGCCTTTTTCGAATTTTTCAGCCGGGTAAAGCCCTGTAACTGCAAAGTTGAGCGGTCTATTGTTGGAAGGCTTAACATGATTGACAACCTCGACAGAATTTCCAAGGATAACTGGAATTTCGTTTAAAGGAATCTGCGGACCATGAGCAATATGGCCGCCTCTGCTATCGTCCGCAAGAAGTCCCTGTTGGTTTTCGGTTCCATATGTTGCGGCAAGCACTACAGGACCGTATTTAAATGCATAATAATTGGAATGGTCAGGCAGCTGTTCTGCAGAAATATGCATCGGTAAAATCATTTTCACAACATCTCCTTTTTTCCATTTTTTAGTCAGTGTAAAATAGCCGTCAGAACCACGCTGTACTTTTTCCTGTTTTCCATTGATCAGAATTTGTACTTCCGAAGGTGTAGTCCATTCCGGACATCTCAGTTTTAAATTAAATTCTGATTTTCCTGCCGTATCAAAGATCAATGTTGTTTCAGGAACTTCCGGGAAATTGTTCACCTGACGGAGCACTACATTTTGCTCTTTCCATGTCAATGTGGAAGGGATAAACAGGTTTACATATAAATCCTTATTCGACCGGGCATAAATCATTTCTCCATATTTCGCATGATTTTCCATTCCGGATCCTACACAACACCAGAAGCTGGTCTGAGGCTGTGAATACACACGATAATGGCCGGGACGCATCGGGGTAAAGTACACGAAGCCTCCCTGATCATGATTTTCCGTGGAAAGGATATGATTGTATAATGCTTTTTCGTAATAATCTATATAGTAAGATTCTGGCTGCGTTGCATAAAGCTCTTTGGTAAGCTTAAGCATATTATAGGTATTGCATGTTTCCGGACCTTCAATACTTTTTATCATGCTGCTGAAATCATTAACGGGATTAAAATGCTCACTGACACTATTGCCTCCAATAACTGAGGATCTTTTCTCGGTAATATTATGCCAGAAAAAATCAGCAGCTTTGCTCCACCGTTCATTGTTCTCAAGATCGGCAATACGTTTATAGCCGATTACTTTTGGAATCTGTGTATTGGCATGAAGCCCTGTCAGCTTATCTTCGCCTGTTAAAAGCGGTGCAAGAATAGCCTGATGGGAAAATCGGTGAGCCAGCTTCAGATATTTTTGGTCATGAGTGATATCATAAACATCTGCAAAAACTTCATTGAGTCCACCATGTTCACTGCGCAGCATATCCTGAATCTGTTCATCAGAAAGGCCTGCTACTTCATCCATTATCCAATCCGTGAGTCTGATCAACATTGTTTTTGCTTTTTCATTTTTTGCATACCAATAAGCATCACGTAACCCTGAGTACAGTTTATGAATATTGTATAAAGGTACCCAACGATCGTTCAACCCGAAGCCTGAAGCGCGAATGTTTCCCTGTTTAATTTCTTTCCAGATTTTTTTTCCATCGGGAATTCCTGAAACATACCCGTCCGGAGAGGCATTCTGGCAGCGTTCCAGCTCACTGATCATATAATAAATTCTCTGTTTTATTGCAGAATCTCCTGTAGAAGCATACATCAGGGATAATGCGGAAATATAGTGTCCTCCTATGTGGCCGTCCAACCCTGTATTTTCCCAATTAGGATAGCTATCTGCTTTTGGTTTCAGTCCTGCTTCTTTAAGGTAAGGAACCAACAGTCTATCCGGTTCCATAGCCATGAGATACTTACGGTCTGCTATCATGGCTTTGTTAAAAACACTTTCTGATAACTTTACAGTTTCCAAAGGGAAATAATGAATTTTCTTCTTCACCTGAGCTGAGGTAAATGAGACAAAACATAATAAAATTAGTGAAAGTTTTGGGGTCATGGATAAATGTTAATTCAACATTTCTAAAATAATGGAAAGAATCTATATACGAAACATTTCCTGTGTTATTTTTTTATTTAAAACTTTCTACAAGGCCCTAAAAATAACAAAAAATGCATTACCTTATCATAAAAAATAAGATAATTAAATTACAGAAAAACCAGGCTCTATAATTATAGGATTCCCTATGAAAATGACTTCAGGATATGTTTTGGTGGAAATTTCAACAATACAGTAAATACCTTATCGTATTTTTAACATTAAGCCCTATTTATTAATTATTATCGGCAATAATTTTAATTTTAACAAAATTTTAACATTCAATTCATGTATAATTAACCTGATTTCTGTGATAATCTTCATTTTTTATAACTATTACAGCTCCCAAAATATGCTCTAAGAATAATTTAAATGAAATAAATCATTCATATTAAAAGTGTAAGAATCACATTTATATAATATTGTATCTATAAAAGATTTACCTTTGCAGTAAAATATAAAAGATGACTGAGGATTACTCCCAATATCCCAAACACCTTGTTGCCGTTGACTGTATTATTTTCGGTTTTGACGGCGAAAATCTAAAAATACTTCTGGTAAAAAGAAATTTTGAACCTCAAATGGGCGAATGGTCGCTGATGGGCGGCTTCGTTGGCGGTGACGAAACTTCAGATGAGGCAGCTAACAGAGTGCTGTGTACATTAACCGGTCTTGAAAATATTTATCTTGAACAGTTGAAATGCTATACGGAAATTAACCGTGAGCCGACAGCCAGAATCATGTCTATCTCCTATTATGCACTGATCAATATTGAAAAAGATATTCAGATCAATGAGCAGTACAGTGCAGAATGGGTTGAACTTCAGAAATTACCTAATCTTATCTTCGATCATAATGAAATGGTAAAGGATGCTGTAGCAAGACTGAGAAGAAGGGCTTCCACGGGCCCTATTGGGTTTGAACTTCTTCCTGAAAAATTCACAATGAAGGATCTTCAGAATCTTTATGAAGCTATTTTTGATGAAAAATTCGACAAGCGGAATTTTACCAGCAAGATCAATAGTATGGATATCCTTGTCAATACCAATAAAAAGGATATGAGCTCATCCAGAAAAGGGTCTTTTCTTTACCGTTTTGACGAAAAAAAATACAACAAAAAAATCTCCCGCGGATTTATGTTTAAGATCTAATATATATAACTGTATAATTTTAGAAAAGAGTTTATATAAAATTAACAATTTAGAGTTATACAAAATTTCGCATACTCTTATTAAAATCTCACTTTTGCGAGATTTTTTTTGCGTTCTTACCGAAAATTTCAAGCAAGCCAAACAGTTATTTCATCTTTTTTCAGTATGATCATAATAAAAATTTATGATAAGCTTTTTTCTTTTCTCCTACCACACAATGCATTATAATTATATGGTTTATAACCTTAATTATGATATGTAAATTTTTGTTAATTTTTAATAAAATATTAATTTATATTTAATATTTTATTTATTTTTATACAAAACTAATAACCATATTTAACAACAGGTTAAATTTTCACAAAACACACACTCCGTTTCGTGGAAAACCAAAGAGAAGAAAAGATTTTCAAATCGCAAACTGAATAGAAATGGTTCTATTCTTCTACCAAAACCAATTTTTAAGAATCAGGAAAACCTGGAAACGAACAGTTAAGTGGGTCTAATAGAAAAATATAATATCAGTCCACATTCAAATCTGGTGTCAATAAAAATTAGAAAGTTTTACTTATCTGCTCATTACTCCCGGGCAGAATGGGAAACCAAGATATTGACGGCTAAAAAATAAGACCAAACCTTTAAATATATCAATTATGAAAACAAACAAAATGTGGCTTTTTATGGCCTTTCTGCTGACCATCCTTTCCGGCTGCTCCCGGATTGAAGAAAAAAATCTGCTGGAAGAATCTGAAACAAATCCAAGAGCTAATACAGAAGCATTAGCACTGGCAACAACACCTACCCTGCATGTCGGTGGTAAGTTTCTCAAAGATCCATGTGATAATAACGTTATCCTGCATGGGGTTGCCATTACACCCAGCCCATGGTTCAATGGCTGTCAGTATGGTGCCAGTTCCGGCTACTGTACATGGGATAATTACAATGTACAGGGAGCCCTGAACTATAACAAAGCCGTTATCAACAAGCTCAGCAGCCCTGCTGATGGCTGGTATCTCAATTACATTCGCCTTCACATTGATCCGTATTGGACCAATGATCCCGGTCCGGCTATTCCCGAGAACGATATATCAAGATTTAATTATAACCGTCTGGTTACCTATACCGATCAGGTTATTATTCCTTTAATCAACCATGCACGAAGCCGAGGAATGTATGTGATCCTGCGTCCGCCCGGTGTATGCCCAAGCCGTATCGCTGTTAATGATGCGTACCATAGCTATCTTAAGACGGTATGGACGTTTCTTTCTCAGCATCCAGGATTGAAGAATGCAGACAACGTAATGTTCGAAATAGCCAACGAACCTGTAGAGATATTAGGAACAAACGGTACATGGGGAACAACGGGGAACGAGCATTTTGCAGCACTTAAAAATTTCTTCCAGCCATTGGTTAATATTATCCGCAACAACGGGGCTAATAATGTTTGCTGGATACCGGGTACGGGCTGGCAATCTCATTATCAGGGCTATGTCAATAACCAGATCACCGGTGGTAATATTGGTTATGCTGTTCATATCTATCCTGGTTATTGGGGTGGTGTCAACAACTATCAATCCTTTCAGAATGCATGGAATATCAATGTTAAACCGATTGCAGACATTGCACCGATTGCTATTACAGAAACCGACTGGGCACCGCAGGGGTATGGCACCTTTGGAATCGGTACCACAGGTACGGCAGGCGGAAACGGGTTTGGCGCCAATTTAAAATATATTGTAGATCAGGCCGGTAATGTAAGCTGGAATGTTCTTGCCCCGGATAATCTCCTCCACAAGGGCGATCCTAATGCAGGAACGGCCTACAACAATGATTGGGAAGCCTGTGCCGCCCCAGTTAAACAGTGGTTTCAACAATATGCATCCTCCAATTATCCTGTTTCAAACTGTAACACAACCAGCAGTCTGGTTAATAACGGTATTTACGAAATCGAGTTTCAGACCGACACCAATAAAGTACTTGATCTGAAATCCGGAGAGGATGCCAATGGCGCAGTATTAAGACCATGGACAAGGAATGGTGCTTCTGCACAGCGCTGGGTTGCTATTGACGCAGGCAATGGTTACTGGCGTTTTGTATCCAAAGCGAGTGCATCCAATCGCTGCATTGATCTGGCCAGTAACAGCAATACACTGGGAACCGCAATCCGGCTTTGGCAAAGCTATAGTAACGATGCACAGAGCTGGCAGGTAGTTTCTGCTTCTAATGGTTACTACAAAATATTATCCAAGGTGGATCCTACACGTGGCTGGGATATTCCCAACTGTACCATGGATGGCAATTCGAACTTACACCTTTGGGATTATTACGGTACTTCGTGTCAATTGTTCAAGTTCAAATATATTGGGATGAACTAGGTATATCAGAAGATATAATAAAAAAACAGGATGCTTTTTAAGCATCCTGTTTTTTTATTATATGTGAAAAGTCAATTTTGCTTCGCAAGTCAATCGTGAATTTCTAAAAATTGACAGTGAAACGAATTCACTATTGACTATTCACTTCATTCATATCCTCAATTTATATCTTATGTGAAAAGGCAATTTGCTTCGCACATCAATGATGAATTTCTAAACTTGACAGTGAAACGAATTCACTATTGACCATTGACTTTTGCCATATTCAACGTTTACCAAAACCTTACATACAAGGCGGTCAGTAAAAGCAGCGTCATTACAATCAAAACTAAAGTTCTGTTATCCACTTTAAACATCGTTGCATCAATGGCAAAGGCTTTAGGATTAATTTTCGGACCTGCAAGACTGATCAGGATCATGGCGATTATTGTAATAAAAAACGACCATCCCATATTAATCAGGAAAGGAATTTCCGTAATAGTATGCACTACTCCATTCTCCAGTTTTTCATAAGTGAATGCTGTATACATCCAGGTTTCTTTCCCAAAAATTTCCACGGCAAAGCTGTTGAAAAAGATCGCAAGAACAAAACCTAAAATCACTCCTACCAAAGCAGCCGTACCAGTCGTTCTTTTCCAGAACATTCCCAAAAGGAACATTGCAAAAACTCCCGGGCTGATAAAGCCTGTATATTTTTGGATAAATGTAAAACCTCCTTCTCCCCCTATCCCTAAAACATCGGTCCAGGTGAAAGCTAACGCAGCCATCATGGCGATGATGATCACCCATCTTCCTGTCCTTACCATCTGGATTTCAGTGGCATCTGTTTTAAGGTATTTCTTATAGATATCCAGTGTAAAAATGGTTGAGATACTGTTCACTTTTCCTGCCAGTGAGGCTACAATTGCCGCTGTCAATGCTGCAATAGCCAATCCTTTAAGACCTGCAGGTAAAAACCCTAGTATTGCAGAGTATGCGCCGTCTTTCACCCCGTTGAATCCTGGAAGGTGTCCTTTCGAGTACAATACATAAGCAGCGATTCCCGGAAGCATTACGATCACAGGCATGAATAGCTTCAGAAATCCTGCAAATAAAATTCCTGTTCTTGCTGTCTTCAGATCTGCTCCTAAAGCTCTCTGGGTGATGTACTGATTACAGCCCCAATAGTTCAGGTTAACAATCCACTGACCGGCAAAATACATGGCAAGACCCGGTAACACGACATATTTCTGTACCTCCAGATTCTGAGGCATTGTCAAAGTAGTAGTGGTAGTTGTTGGCTTTTGAAGAATCAGCTTAAAGTGTTGAGGAGCCTCATTGATTAGGGTATTAAATCCTGCCAGAGCATTTCCTACAGACGCTCCATTGATTCTCTGATCCACAATCTGCAGAGCCATATACACCGTTGCAAACCCGCCGATAATAAGGACTGCTACCTGTATAACGTCTGTATATCCTATCACCTTCATCCCTCCAAGACCGATCAGAAGAGCCATAAGCAAAAGACCGATCATAATACCGTGAAGATGTTCTCCTCCCAGTAAAGTATCGATGGCAAGAGCTCCAAGGTAAAGAATGGAAGTAAGATTCACGATAACATACAGAAACAGCCAAAATACTGCCATAATCAGCGAAACAGATTTATTATATCTTCTTTCCAGAAACTGGGGCATTGTATAGATCTTATTCTTAAGATAGATCGGAATAAACCAGACCGCAATAATGATCAGCGCAAGAGCAGCAATCCATTCATAAGCAGCCACAGCGATTCCGACAAAGAAACCTTCACCACTCATCCCTATAAACTGTTCAGCAGAAATATTGGAAGCGATTAAGCTGGCTCCAATTGCCCACCAGGTCAAAGATCCTTCCGCAAGGAAATAATCTTTACTTCCTGTAGATTCAGATTTTTTCTTTTTATAGATCCATAATCCGTAGGAAGCTACCACTACAAAATAGATCAGGAATATGACAATATCAATAGTTGCTAATTTTCCCATAGTTTATTTTTTAACGGAGAATTTATAAATGGTTTTTGACTGGTATTTCTGCCCGGGCTTCAGCTCTGTAGAAGGAAAAGAAGGCTGGTTTGGTGAATCCGGGAAATGCTGTGTCTCTAAGCAGAATCCTGTTCTGAATTCATTTTTACCGCCGGTTTTGGTATCAAATTTTCCGTCAAGAAAATTTCCGGAATAAAACTGCACACCAGGCTCATCGGTGAAAACTTCCATCAGTCTTCCTGTACCCTGGTGATATACTTTAGCGATACTTCTCATACCTTTTCCATTCAGAATCCAGTTGTGGTCATATCCTTTTCCTTTTTTCAGCTGACCGTCGTCTACACTGATATCTTTTCCGATGGGTTTTGAAACCGTGAAATCAAAGGGAGTTCCTTTTACGGCTTTCTGCTCACCGGTAGGAATCAGAGTTTCATTGACCGGAAGAAAATGGTCTGCATTAATTTGCAGTTCATGATCAGTAATCGTTTTAGTAAAATTTCCGGACAGGTTAAAATAAGAATGCTGGGTAAGATTTACCACTGTAGGTTTATCGGTCTCTGCTTCATAAGAAATTTCCAAAGCATTGTCGTCTGTAAGGGTGTAGAAAACGGTTGTTATCAATTTCCCCGGATATCCTTCTTCGCCGTCTGCACTGGTATAAGATAATTTCAACGTCGGAAATTTTGCATCCTTTACGACTTCAATATTCCAGAATCTGGTATGAAATCCTTCTTTTCCTCCGTGAAGGCTGTTGGGTCCATCGTTTTTGTCGATTTCATATGCTTTACCTTCCAATGTGAATTTAGCGTTGGCAATCCTGTTACCATATCTTCCGATCAAGGCCCCAAAATAATATGGGTTGCCATTGAAATATCCTTCGGGTTTTGTAAAGCCTAGAACAACATCCTCATATTTCCCGTTTCTGTCCGGGGCTGTTAAAGAGGTAATAATTCCGCCGAGGTTGATAACCTCAACTTTCATCCCTTTTTTATTGCTTAAAGTGTATTTTTTAATAGAATCGCCTTTAGGCGTAACTCCATAGTCTGAAGTATGAATCTGCTCCATTTTTCCTGAAATATCCTGTTTGTTATTTTCTTTTCTACAGCCGAAAATAATTAAAAATAATAAAATAAAAACGCCATTATATGTTGTTTTTTTCATAATTATTTACATATTTTTTAAAATTAATTAACGATAATACATTTCATTCCAACGAAGTGTATTTTTGAAATCACGCATTCTGGTATCTTTATCAATGACCAATGATTCAATTCCTGCTATCTCAGCAAAATCTTCCAACTGCTCTGCTGAAATATTTTCACTGTAACATGTATGGTGTGCTCCTCCCGCCAGTATCCAGGCTTCTGCAGCCGTATATAAATCAGGAAGAGGTTTCCATAAAACTCTTGCTACTGGAAGTTTTGGCAACTCTTCCGTGATTTCCAATGCTCTGGTTTTGTTGATCAGCAGCCTGAAATGGTTTCCAAAATCCATCAGGGCAGCATTCAGAGAATCAATATTTCCTCTGGAATTAAAAACAAGACGAACCGGGTCTGCTTTTCCTCCGATTCCCAGCGGATGAATCTCACATGATGGTTTTCCGGCTGCCAGAACAGGATCCACTTCCAGCATGTGAGAACCTAAAATGGAAGGATTGGAAGGGTCCAAATGGTAGGTATAATCTTCCATAAAGGCATTTCCTCCTTCCAGGTCCTGCCCCATTGTTTTCATGGCACGTACGAGTGCTGCTGTTTTCCAGTCTCCTTCGCCTGCAAATCCGTATCCTTTCTGCATCAGGCGCTGTACGGCTATTCCCGGAAGCTGCTCCAGCCCGTGAAGATCTTCAAAGGTATCTGAGAATCCTTTAAATCCTCCGTCTTTTAAAAATTTTTCAAGCCCTAATTCTATTTTTGCGGCGGTGTGCAGTGAACTTCTGTTGGCTCCTCCTTCTAAAAGTGTTGCAGCCATTTGGTAAGAAGATTCATATTCTTCCATCAGACTTTTTATTTCTCCTTCACTTACAGAATTGATAACGCCTACAAGATCACCGATTCCCCAGGTATTGACTGAAAAACCAAACTGGGTTTCAGCTTCCACTTTATCTCCATCTGTTACGGCAACAAATCGCATATTATCACCGAAACGTGCAAATTTAGCTCCCTGCCAGTCGTCCCAGCCTGCAGCAACACGACTCCAGTCGCCGATCTGCTTCTGAACCCTTTCTTCTGACCAGTGTCCTACCACTACTTTTCTGTTCTTTCGGAGCCTGCTTACCATAAAACCGAATTCACGGTCTCCGTGAGCTGCCTGGTTAAGATTCATAAAGTCCATATCCATGGTAGACCAGGGAATATCTCTATTGAACTGGGTATGCAGATGCAGAAGAGGTTTCTGTAAAATTTTCAATCCTCTGATCCACATTTTGGCGGGTGAAAAGGTATGCATCCAGGTGATTACTCCTATACAGTTTTCTGCATGATTGGCTGCTGCAATGGTTGCAAATATCTCTTCGGTAGTTTTTACCGTTGGCTTTACAATAACTTTTACCGGAATGAAAGAAGATTTTTCAAGTTCTTCCACAATTTTTTGTGAGTGGTCTGCTACCTGCGCCAGTGTTTCAGATCCGTATAGATGCTGACTTCCTGTGATGAACCAGACTTCTTTGGTATTGAGAGGTGTTAACATAATTTTGTTGATCATTAATAGTTGTTTATGTTGAAGTGTTTAGTGTTTAAATTCCTGTCCGTAATAGGCATTATTACCATGTTTACGTTCATAGTGTTTTTTGATGAGCGAATCTTTCAGACGCTCTGCATCAGGATTTATCTGTCTGGTGAGATAAGCCATTTCAGCAATGGTTTCGAGCACTTTGCTGTTATAGACTGCTTTCTCAGCATTTTTACCCCAGGTAAACGGACCGTGGTTGCCGATCAGAACCATTTCCACTTCTTCCGGAGAGAGCTGTTTTTCTTTAAAGCATTCCAGAATCTGTATTCCTGTATTGTATTCGTAGTTTCCTTCGATCAGCTCATCCCGCATAGGCGGAGCGCAGGGAATATCTGTCGTAAGATGGTCTGCATGGGTTGTTCCGAAAACAGGAATATCCATTTGTGCCTGTGCCCACGCCACCGAATAGATCGCATGAGTGTGGGAAATTCCACCGATATTTTCCCAGTTTTTATACAGGTAAGCATGGGTTTTGGTATCGGAAGAAGGTCTGAGCCTGCCTTCAATGACATTGGCATCAAAATCCAGAATCACCATATCTTCAGGCTTTAAAATTTCATAAGGGACACCGCTTGGTTTAATGGCAAAAATGCCTTTGTCACGGTCCACAGCGCTTACATTCCCGAAAGTATAGACCACCAGCTTCAGCGCATCCAGCTGCATATTCGCTTCATAACATTCTCTTTGGAGTTCTTTATAGGTATTCATTTAGAGTATCATTCAAAAGGTTAATATTCAGGAGTTCTGAAGTTCTTTCCTGTTGTTTTTCAGTTTGGTATTGTATTCTACAAAATCAGCGAGCTTCTGGTATTGCTGCATTAATTCTCTGTAGTGCTGCACTTCTTCGGCTTTGGGTTGGTATTCCGCCTCAAATCCTGAGCCCATTTTCATGCTTGCTTCCTGTACAGTCGGATAAATTCCTGCTGATACGGCCGCATAAACAGCAGCTCCCAAAGCAGGAGTCTGGTCCGAAGCGGCAACAACAATCGGCATATCCAGAACATTAGCGAGTGTCTGCATGATAAACGGCGATTTCCTTGCGACTCCTCCGATTCCGATCACTTTATTGATTTTCACACCTTCCTCTTCAAACCGGTCAACGATCTTTTTAGCTCCGAAACAAATCGCATTCACCAAAGCTTTGAAAATATGGGGAGCTTTTGTTCCCAGAGAAAGCTGGCTGATAGCTGCCTTAAGTTCCTGGTCTGCATCCGGTGTTCTTCTTCCGTTTACCCAGTCCAATGCAATCGGAACACTATCTGAAAGAGGAATTTTTTCTGCTTCAAGGGTTAGTTTTCTGATAAGTCCTGCCTCCATTTCATCTGCGAGCTTTGTCTTCTGTTCATCTGAAATATTTTCGGAATGCATCATAATCTGGTGAACCGGCCACATCAGGATATCTTTATACCATGCGAGTACATCTCCAAATGCTGACTGTCCTGCTTCAAGTCCTATCAATCCGGGAATTACGGAACCGTCAACCTGTCCGCAGATGCCTTTTACGGTTGTATCCCCAATGGCTTCTCGTGAGGCTACCATAATATCACAGGTAGAAGTTCCCATAATCCTGATCAGTGTATTTTCTTCCACCCTTGCTCCTACAGCTCCTGAGTGGGCATCAAAGGTTCCTACGGTAATGATAGTTTTGGTGGTAAGACCGGTTTTTGTAGCCCATTCTTCATTCAGGTAGCCGGCAATTTCATCTGAAGTATACGTTTCCCGGTATAATCTTCCTCTGAGCGCTCCCAGAGAAGGATCAAGCGTGTTCAGAAATTCTTCGGAAGGCAGACCGTCCCATGACTCATGCCACATGGCTTTGTGACCAGCTGCACAACGACTTCTTTTAAAGGTTGCCAGGTCTTTATGATCTGATAAAAGATAGGTCAGATAATCACAGTGTTCCATCCAGGTATAAGCAGCATTTTTCACCCCTGTATCTGCTCTGCTGATGTGCAGTATTTTAGCCCAGAACCATTCTGAAGAATAAATACCGCCTTCATATTTTGTATAATCTTCTCCACCCCAGGTTTTTGCAAGGGTATTGATTTCTTCAGCTTCGCGGATAGCGGTATGGTCTTTCCATAAAACCATCATGGCATTCGGATTCTCTTCAAATCCCGGAATCAGTGCTAAGGCTACTCCATCATTTGTTACTGGTAACGGTGAAGAGCCTGTAGTATCAATGCAGATACTAACGATCTGCTCTGCCGATATCCCGCTTTCTCTTACAACTTCTGAAATGGTTTTCTCCAGACCTTCAATATGATCTGAAGGATGCTGTCTGAAACTATTGGCTGAGGGATTACAAAATTTACCATCCTTCCATCTCTGGTAGTAACTTACTGAAGAAGCTATTTCGGAACCGTTTTCAGTATCAATAAGGACGGCCCGTACGGAATCTGTACCATAGTCCAGCCCGATAACATATTTTTTCATGGTGGTGAAACGTTTTTGATTGTTGAGATTTTAAATTCTCCTGATGAGATAAAAACAAATATAAGATTCTATTTTAAATAAATGTAAAAAACACACTTATTTTTCATAAACACTTGTTTTACAGTTGATTAATTTATTTTTAGCTTTAAAACGACTAAAGAATTGGCCGGAATTTCCGTTGAAATTTCCCCATTTTTGGTTTCAGAAATCTCCTCTTTAGGTTTTATGGGTTCAGCATCGAAATTATTTTCAGTAGAAAGCTGTGGTGCAGACAGAAGGATTTTGGTTATTTTATTACCTGTTTTCAGAGTTCCGGGGTTGATACTTACCGTTTTAGCCTGAGTATCAGCATTGACCATTTTAATAATGATCTCATGAGTTTTTGCATCTTTTACTGCTGTAGCGTATAATTTTTCCTGCCCGGATACCGCTTTTCCGTTGCTTTCTATTTTCAGCACGTCCGTTCCTTTATTGTTGGAAAATAATTTCTGAACATAATAGTTTGGGGTTGCATAAGATTTCAGATTATTGAACCAGATGAGATCAGGTGTCCACTGCCAGCCATCAGCATGGGCAAAAAGTGGTGCGTAGGAAGTCATATACACAACATCTGCATTTCTTTCAAGACCGGTCATAAAGGCAGCTTCTGAAAGGGCGGTCAGCCAGTTATTCTTATTATCAGGCTTTACCACTCCTACAGACTGAGCGGCATATTCTCCAGCAAACACTTTTGGCCCGGAACGGTCATAATGATCATATCTGTCTGCATTTTTCATGAACCAGTCGGGAGAATTGTAATAATGCTCATCTACAATCTGCGCGTTAAGCTGTTTCAGTTCTTTCCAACCATATTCAAAGAATTCACCATCAGGTGATGGTCCGCTTCCGGAAATAATCTTAATGTCAGGATATTTTGCATGAATAGCTTTTTCAAATACTTTATAGCGTTCAATATAATCTGCTCCCCACTGCTCATTTCCCACTCCGATAAATTTTAGATTAAAAGGCTTTGGATGTCCCATTTCAGTTCGGATTCTCCCCCATTTTGTTCCGGAATTTCCGTTAGCAAATTCGATAAGGTCCAGGGCATCCTGAACGTAAGGATCAAGGTTTTCCATTTTCACCAGTTCTGCTGTGTTAAACTGGCATGCCATACCACAACTCAGAATAGGAACCGGTTCTGCACCCAGATCTTCGGAAAGCTGGAAATATTCAAAAAATCCCAATCCGAAAGACTGTCCGTAATCCGGTGTAAGCCTATGTGGAAATCCTGTACTCCATTTATTGATAAGATACTCACGGTCTGCTACATTTCCAATTGTTTTTTTCCACTGATAGCGTTCTGCCAACGTTCTTCCTTCCACAATACAGCCTCCCGGAAACCTCAAAAATCCGGGCTGCAAATCATATAATTTCTGAACGAGATCTTTTCGTAGGCCTCCTTTTCTGCCTTTCCATGTATTTTGAGGGAAGAGGGAAATCATATCCATGTTCACGATGCCGTTTCCTGTAAATTTGATCCTCAGTTTTGCTTTTTCAACGGTTTGAGGTGCTTTGAAAACTGCTGTATACTTCTGCCATCCCTTTCCTTTGATAAGTGTGGAGACTGAAGAAATTTCCTTACCGTTTTCATCAACAAGACTTGCATTTACCGTAGCAATATTTCCTGAAACATTTTCCAGATCAAAGCTGAAATCATATTGTTCTCCCTGATGAAGCCCTATTCCCCTGAATCCTTCATTCTCCAGAATATAATTTTTATCATTCAGAACGGTAATTCTTGCGTAATTTTTATTGGTTTTAGCAGGGTCAGAATAAATGGTAAGAAAGCCGGAATCCAGATTAGGAGAGAGTGTCTTTGTGCTGGGCTGTTTCCATCCTGTGAAAGGTTCATCAAATTCAAAACCGCGGTTTTTAATCAGTTCCGCATACAATCCGCCGTCTGCTGCAAAATTGATATCTTCAAAAAAAATCCCATACATGGTAGGCTGTATTCTAACAGGTACTGGGCTCTCTTTCAGATCCAGATTAAAGGTATGGACCGTATTATTCTGAGCCGAAAAAAAAGCAGTACTGAGGGAAATCGCAATGGAAAATATTTTATTTTTTGTTGTCATAGATCGTATATTTTGAAAGCTACAGTAGGGTTGGAATGGGTCTCAATTGTTCTGAATCAATTTTTTTTTACTTTTAACGGAATACTTTTCAACCCTGCATCATCAGAAGTTCCGCCATAAAAAATGGTATAATCGCCAGGTTTCGAAACCAGATCATCTGTTTTTTCATCATAGAAGGCAAAGGAATCTTTGGAAAGGGTGAGCTGAATATTTTTTGTTTTTTTGGATTTAATCAAAGTTCTTTCAAAAGCCCTTAACGTTTTTACCGGCGCCTGGACATCATTATTTCTTTTGATATAGACTTGAACCACTTCTTCGCCATCCCTTTCTGAAACATTGGTTACCGGAATTGTGATCGTTACATTTTCGTTGGTACTGATTGTATTTTTGCTCAGCTTTGAATCTCCGTAACCAAATTTTGAATAACTAAGGCCATGCCCGAATGGATAAAGAGGCTTTTCTGTCATATAACGATAAGTCCTTCCCTGCATATCATAATTTTCAAATCCCTCATGTTTGCTTGTCTTTGAAAGAGCGTTGTCCACCTGTTCCAGGTTTTTATAAAAAGTAATGGGCAATTTTCCGGAAGGGTTATAATCACCTGCCAAAACATCTGCTACAGCATTTCCGCCGGATTGTCCACCATACCACGCGTTCAGCAGGACATCGTAATTTTTCTCATCCTGTTCCAATCCCAGAGCGCTTCCAGTACAAAGAACAAAAACTACAGGTTTACCTGTTTTTCTCAACTCTGCCAACAGGTCCCGCTGGACTTTAGGAAGGGCAATGGAAGTTTTGTCCCCTCCTCTGAAGCCTTCTGCATTCACCATCATCTCTTCACCTTCCAGACTTGGAGAAAGCCCTCCCGCAAAGACAATGACGTCAGCATTTTTCACCTTTTCTTTTACCGCAGCAAAATTCACATGATCTTTTCTGTAGACTTCAAAGCTGATGCTTACATATTTTCCTTTTTGGGTATGACGCAGTTCTATCTGGTATTCTTTTCCTTTTTCCATTTTTACAGAAAACTCTGAAGGATGTCTTGCATCAGGACCTTTTCTGGTTGCAATTTCTTTTCCGTCCACAAAAAGTGTATAGATATCAGAAGTGGAAGCAGAAAACACAACATCCCCCGTATAAGTGCTTTTGAAAATACCTGATATAATGGCAGAGGTATTTTCTCTTCCCACGTTGGGTGCAAGCTGGGTTCCGCCAAAACTGTTGTAGCTGATTGCGGTGGAATTTACCGAAGTATTGGCCGGTTCGCCTTTGAATTCATTATTATTGAAAAACTCTACTTTCATTCCTTTCATCCCATTTTTCTGACTGATAAAATTCTGATAGAGTGACGTTCTGGACGAAGGGTCTGTCACTTCACTTCCTTTTTCGTAAATAATTTCGGCATTCGGAAATTTGGTTTTGATTCCGTCTAAAATGGTTACAATTGAAGAAGGAGTTCCGTTATAGTTTCCTAACTGCATCAATCCGTCATCAGCGTTTGGCCCCACAACGGCAATTTTTTTAATATTCCTGCTGAGAGGCAGAATATTTTTTTCATTTTTCATCAGCACAATTGATTTTTGTGCCATTTTCAGTGCCTGCTTTTTATGATCTTCAGAATCGACTACAGAATAAGGAATTGTATTCCAGTGAACAGAAGATTTCGGATCAAGCATTCCCAATTCAAACCAGCCTTTCAGGATTCTGCGCATTGATACATCGATATCCTCTTCGGTAATCAGTCCGCTTGCAAGAGATTTATTCAGATTGTTATAGGTATCTCCGCATTCAAGATCTGTAGAATGTTTCAGGGCATCTGCAGCGGTTGTTTTTTCATCAGGATGGGTACCGTGGTACTTTTTCTGAAAGAAATCGGCCAGTGCCCAGCAATCTGAGACCACCATTCCGTCATACTTCCATTTTCCACGGAGAATTTCAGTAAGTAAAGTATTGTTTGCACAACATGGCTGCCCGTCAAAAGCATTGTAGGCACACATTACTTCTCTTACATTTCCTGCCTGAACCAGTGCTTTGAAAGCGGGAAGATACGTCTCATACAGATCTCTTTTTGAGATTTCAGCGTTATAAGAGTGGCGGTTCCATTCCGGTCCGCTGTGTACTGCAAAATGTTTGGCGCAGGCGTGGGTTTTAAAATATTTCGGATCGTTTCCCTGCAGGCCTTTTACTGCTGCAACGCCGAGAACAGAGCTAAGATAGGGGTCTTCACCATAGGTTTCCTGGCCTCTTCCCCATCTTGGGTCACGAAAAATATTGATATTGGGTGTCCAGAAAGTCAGCCCTTCGTACCGACCTGTTTTTAGAGCTTCATCAAAAGATCTGTTGTATTTTGCACGTACTTCATCAGAAATCATTTCAAAAGTTTTAAAATGCTCCGGAACATCCCATGTGGCCGCCATCCCGATTGCCTGAGGAAAAACAGTAGCCGTACCTGCTCTTGCCACGCCGTGAAGTGCTTCATTCCACCATCCGTAGGCAGGAATTTCCAGACGGGGAACTGCCTGGGAATTATCCATCATCATTCCTATCTTTTCTTCTGTTGTCAGTAAAGTAAGAAGGTTCTCTATTCTTTCATTAACCGGAAGATCTGGGTTTCTGAATGGGTATTTATAATGGCTCTGGGCAAAAAATAAAGGGGCTGCCAGTGTTGTACATAGGATTAATACAATTCTTTTCATAGGTAGTATGGTTTCAATAAAGTCCGAAAAAATGATTGTTGATTTTGTGATTAATAAATTTCTAACCACTGATTTCACAGATTTTCACGGATAATTATGTTTTCATTCTTATTTTATACAAATTTCCGGTATCATTGAGCAGCAATGACTAAAAAACAAATATAACGTTCTATTTTAAATAAATGTAAATAATACACTTAAATTAATAGTAAATCCTACTTACTTTTGGTTTTCATCTACCAAATTGTAGAAATAAAGCCACCATAAGCAGTGCTCATGATGGCTTTGGACTCAATTTACTCTTTGATAAATTTTTGTTTCACTACTGTATTATTTTTTTGAGTAACCTCAATAAAGTAAATACCAGCCGGGAAATTCCCCACATTAATTTGGTTTTTCCCTGAATTTATTTTCAACCCGGTTCTGATAACACTTCCTCTAGCATCAAAAATGGTGGCAGCTGCTTCTGACAAATCAGAATCAATGAAAAGATCTGCTTTTACCGGATTAGGATATATTTTTACACCCTCTTTTTTAGTTTCCATAGAAATATTTCTGGTGCTTAACGATCCGAAATTTAAAGGAAGAACGTTGGCTGAATAGGTATTCTCTTCTGTAAGATATGCTTTGAAAGAACCTATTGCAGGCTCACTTCCGGCAGTTACTTTATAGAAGCCTGTTACTCCGTTCTCGGTTTTCAGCACATACGCATTCGCCGGAACTTTGATGCTCTGATAAACTCCGTTCATCTGGTTGACCGTGATCGCTTTAGGGGTAGAAACATTTCCTGAACCGTTGAAAGTAATATTTCCTGTCGCATTGATGATTACCGGAGTATTTGCAGGAATGATTCCGTTTGAAATTGCGGTACAGTTGATATTACTGGCATCGGGAGACATCATATAGGCAGTAACTCCGGATGGTATATTAGCCTGAAATGGTAAGATCAACACCTCATAACCATTAAAAGTACGGCTGTAAGAAGCGGTATTGGCGGTAAAATTAAATGGCACCTGAAAATCCTTACCCTGACCGGAAAGGATGAGATTTGAACAGGTTGTACCTGAAATCACATTATTGGCAGATGAGGTTATATTCGAATTCACATAATAAATACTGTTCGCATTGGCACTCATAGGCTGCCAGTTATTGGAGGAAGTAACACCTGCTGCATTTCTAAAATCTACAGAGGTATAATATCCGTTTTCCAGTGCATCCATCAGATAACTGTCGCTTGCGGAGTAGGTACCCCCGAATTTAGAAGCAATTTCATTTCCCACATTGAAATAGACATCTCCCAGATTAAGAGTCAGTACAGAGCTGTAGTTGGAATTTCTCAATCCTAAAATCCCTTTGCAGCCGTCTGTCAGGACCTGTCTTGAAATATCAAATGTGATATCGAAGTTTCCTCCCTGTGGAAAATTAATTTTGCCATAATTATATGATTTTGTTACGCCCTGACTGTTGATGTAATATAAAGTCGTATTGTCCGAATAGCTTTGTCCCGCTGTTGTATAGCTGTTTACATGCAGGATCAGTTTATTGTACCTGTCATTAAGCTGAAGATATCCGTTAGCCGCAGTCATATTATTACTGATAAGAGGGCTTGGGTTGGAGAACGTCACCGTTGTATTGCTGATATTGAATCCTGTCCCAAAAGCTGTATTGGTAGGAGTTTGTGTTTCAATTTTATTATAATGAATATCACCGCCTGTCATGAGAGAAGCAGGTCTGTCACCACTTTTGTTAAAAACGAAAGTCATGACACTGGAAGGGCTGATATCAGCCGTTGGCCGGAACGTTGCTGTACTCAAAGAAAGAGGAGTACTCACCATATTGGATTGTGTATTGGTCAATATCTTTGTTCCCGAAGTAGTATAAAAAGGCAGGTCAACCTTCAAACTATAGGAGTTCTGAGAAGGATTAATGACCATAAGAACAACCTGATTGCCATCCTGGGAAATATAGGAAGAACCTTGTAAAACACCTGTTTTGTCATCCCATTTTGCATCTATTCTCGTCTTTCCTGTTGTGTATTTGGCATAATGTGAAAGGATATAACCCCTTTTGGTCATTACTCCTGCGGAGGTTCCGTAAGTTCCGTCACCCATTAACCCGTAATACCTTTTGGCAGAATAATGGATCCATGCGTTGATATTACCTAATAACGCATTGTTGACACTGCTCGCGAAAGTAAAAGCATCTGTATTCCAGCTGAAATCACGGGCCGGCTGTGTGGATGAAGAGTTCCAGTTGATCAGATATTCTGTCTGCCAGATTTCTTTGTTATAATTCTGGAATTGTTTGTAGGTAGACTGGATCAGCCCATACTGATGCCCTCCATACACTTCAAAATTAGCCATTGCCGCAGGATCCAGCAAAGCATTGGCAAAATTATCCGTAAATCCCACACTTTCCGGGGCAATCACTTTACAGTTAATGAGCTGCCCATAATTCTTGATAAAATTGGTAATTTGTGCAGGTGTCCAGATACATCCCTGATATTGAGCCATTTCGTCCGGTTCATTCTGAATGGAGATATAATCAAGTTCTACTCCATTGTTCTGAAGATAGGTAACAAAACTGTTGAGGTAAAGCGCATAATCCTGATAATTTTCAGTTTTCAGATATCCTACCTGTTGTACTCCATTGGCATCGGTATATACAGCATTTACATGGTTATTGGTTTTCCAGGTTGCGGGCATTGTCCACGGTGAAGCAAAAATGGTAAGTCCCATAGATTTAGCCAACTGTGCTGTAGCCAGTACAGAACTCCAGTTGCTGCTGTTTTCAGGGATATATAATCTCATAATATTATATCCGCCTTCACTGGAAGCTCCCCAAAGTGTCTGAATTTCTGATGTAGACATATGGTTATAGGCAAACTGAGGACTGCAGACAAATCCTCCAAATCCTTTTATTTTCTGATAAGGAATACTCTTATCAATTTTTACGGTGGTAAGCTGTCCCTGCAGCATCAGACTGCAAAACAGAGCGATAGAATGAATGGTAACAAGACTTAAAATTTTTTTCATAATGTTTTGGTTTAAATATTTTGTGATTTTGTGTGTTCCCGGTGAGACAGTTAATTTCAATAACTATCAGGATCCGGCTTGGAATATGAATGTTTCATGGTTAAAGTATTGTTTGTGATAAGTACCTTGCACTAGTGAAGCATTTCGCTTTCGGGAGCGCCCAGGTAAGAAGGTTTTAAACCTCCGGTGTTGATCAGGAGTTTTTCCAGGACAATGCCGGGTTCCAGCACTCTGAAACGTAACGTGTGCTTTCCAGCCTGCTGAACCGAATGCTTTGTAATAGATTTAATAATATGTTCTGACTGCCATTTTCCCAATTCTCCTTTGTAATGGCCATTGAAGTTGACAATTTGAGGAGTTTCGTTGTCAAAAGAAATTTCATAGCGAAGTCCTTTATTATGATTAAAATTTAAAGTCGGGGCTAATAATAATTGGACTTCAAACTCCCCTTTTGATTCAAAATTGATATCATATTCCAGCCAGATATTTTCATCGCTTTTAGGATAAGCATTCTGCGGAAAGGTTGTCACACCGGATTTTGTTTTTCCGAAATCAGGAATCACTTCCCAATGGATTCGGTCAGAATTGCTCATTCTTGCAAAATTCTCTGCCTCAATGGAAACATAGCCGTTTTTCTCCTGAAATATCTTTTCTTTTGGAACCTCGGCTTCGGAAATATAGGTAACTTCAGGCATTATATTTTCTTTGCCGTCTGCCCAGCTTTTATATCCTATCCTCATCTGATCCATCATATGCTTCCATTTCCCACCAGCGATCACATTGTTGTACTGGTTATCCAGATAAGCATTTCTTTCAAAACATGACTTCGCTTTATCCGCATAGAAATTGGCTTCAGGATCTTTTTTCGCTGCCAGTTCCCTGTTTTTTGCCACTGCGTAATACATTTCGTATAAATTACTGCATGCATCAATCGGGTACAGAACCAGCTGATAATAAGCATCCTGATATTCGGCAGGAATCTGCTCTTTTAACCGTAAGGCTTCTACCGCCAATGCTCTGTAATCATTTAAAACCGTTTCAAATTCATGATAATTTTCAAGACTGTACGTTTTGCTGTCAAGAGTTTCAGGCGTTACCCTTCTGTTGTATTTGGCATAAAGATTAATCATCCTCGCAATTTCTTTTGCATGTTTTTCGCCAAACTGCTGAGCAGCCCATTTCTCAGTATATTCTAAAAGGTTTTTAGCATTAAACTGCTTTGGATTCCAGGCCATTTCCAGAAAAAAACTAATCGGAAATTCCATAGGTTTTAAATCCCCCACATTCACTACCCAAAGCTTATCTACCTTATGTTCATAAGAAAGATTCATCTGTTCCCAAACTCTCTGGATGGGGCTTATGTTGATCCATTTGGAGTTTCTCGGGCCGCCTACATAATCGAAGTGGTAGTAGATTCCATAGCCTCCTTTATGCAAAGGCTTTGAAAGGTCCGGAAGCTTTCTTACATTTCCCCAGTTATCATCACAGAACAGCAGGATCACATCATCCGGAACCCTCATTCCTTTATCATAATAGTCCTGAACTTCTTTATACAATGCCCAGACCTGGGGCGTTTTCTCAGCCTTTTTCCCCGTAACATCAGCGATGATTTTACGTTGGTCTTTTACAATTTTTTCCAGCAGGGAAATATTGGTTCCCTCTCCCATCGCTTCATCACCATCACCACGCATTCCCACTGTAACAAGCTTTTCCCAGTTCTTGCTTCTTTCGAGTCCGGATTTCCAGAATTTCTGTAAAACCTCCGCATTTTTAGCATAATCCCAGACATTCGGGAGGTTATTTTTTTTGATATACCTGTGCCAGTCGGTTTGTGCCAAAGCCATAGGCTCATGGTGCGAAGTTCCCATGACAATACCCATTTCATTCGCTAACGGTCCGCTCAGAGCATCATCGTCATAGAATGCCTTTCCCCACATTGCAGGCCAGATATAGTTTCCTTTAAGACGCAAAATCAGTTCAAAAACTTTTTCGTAAAACTTACTGTTTACTCCGCCAAAAGTTGCTCTTGCCCAGCCTCCAAGTGAAGGTTCTTCATCGTTAAGGAAAATACCGCGATACTCTACAGCAGGCTCGCCATCGGTATAGATTCCTTTTTGAAAGTATACATTATCTTTTTTCTCAACCGGAACGTCAGCCCAATAATACCACGGTGAAATGCCTATCTGCTGAGACATTTCATAAATTCCGTAAATCGTTCCCCTTTTATCGCTTCCTGCAACCACAATGGCTTCAGAAACGCCCGGAAAAGGATTGCTGACATTCTGAATGATATATTTTTCTCTTTTCCCTGTTAATATTTTTCCATCCAGCTTTTTTTGACGAATTAAATTATCAATAGTCTTGCTTTTACCTGCTTCACCAATAATGATGATCATTCCGTTCACTCCAGGGTTTTGGGAAACCAGATTAGGCTGAACACCGGTTACTTTTTGAAAATCAGATTGAAGATTCGCAACGGCACGCAGAATTCCTTTATCCGAATCACTGTCTGAAAAAAGCATCAAACCTGAATTGCGTTCTTTCAATACCATCGAATTTTCTGTCTTAGCAAAAGAAATAAATGGTTCGGTTGCTTTTACAAAAAATATAAACAACAACGTAAGAAACAGCGAAATGTTTTTTGTAAAATTCATACTATATCTTTTTGATTTTAATTTTTAAATAAGTTCAGATCCACAAATTCTCCCATTCTCCTATAGCCGGCCTCATTGGGGTGAAGAAAATCATGATCGTGCATATCGTTTAAGATAACTTCCGGATTTTCACTCTGCATGTGTTTGGCAAAATCGATGACGGCATCAAACTTCCCGCTGTTCCTGATCCAGTCGTTTACTTTTTTCCAGGCCTCGATACGGAAAGGTTTGTCGTAGAACGACTTTGCAAAAGGAAGAATCGTTGCTCCGTACACTTTGATTCCGTTAGCATGTGCCTTATCGGTCATCACCTGGTAAGCGGCAATAAGTTCTTCTGTTCTTTTGGAAGCGTCATCAGGATCTCTTGTTCCTCCCAGATCATTCACTCCTTCCAAAATAATAAGCCATTTTACGCCCTGCTGATTGAGGATGTTATAATCGAAACGGTCTAATGCTGTAGGACCCAAACCGCCACGCACTACACAATTCCCGCCAATTCCGAAATTAAGAACACTTACATTCCTGGTAGAAGGATTTGCCAGTAACCGCTGCGAAAAAATATCCGGCCAGCGATTCTGCCTGTTGGTTCCTGATCCTCTTCCGTCGGTAATAGAATTTCCCATAATAGCCACCGCATACGAGGGTTCACCGGTCTTTACATCGATGTTAAAAAGCGAATACCAATGATCTGTTTTTACAGAATTTTTAAATACCGCAGCATTGGCCTGCTCACCTTTAACAATGAAAGAAGTTGTTCTTGAACCCGGATGCCCGGTGACAGATTGGGTTACTTTTGTATAGGAAATTGTAATAGCCAGTAACGAATTAGGCTTCAGATTAAAGTTCACTTCATCAGAATAAATATCGGATCCGGGAGCAATTTTAAAACTGTTTTTATTCTCAAACGTTAATGATCTGATGCTGGTTGCATCCACATTGCTGCTATCGGATGGCACGGCAACAGAAACTGTTTTTACTGCAAGGCTGTCTACAGAATATTTATTGGAAAAACGTAACTGCAATTTTTTTCCACCCACAGATACACGGATAATCTGACGCAGGGTATTCCCCGAAAGCCCCGGTTCCGACGGAAGGTTTTTAGGTTCCACCAATTGGGGAGCCGTTGCCCAGGTAGTAAGCCACTGGTCTTTGGATAACCGCCTTTCCAGACTTTGTGAGGAAGAGCAGGAAACCAAAAATCCCGAAATGATAAAGATATATAAGTTTTTGAAGCGCATTTTTTCCTGTTTTTCGTTTTATCAATCTTTAATTTCTTAGTATAAATCCTCCGTTCGGCTGAATTTCAATCATAAAATCACCTTTTGCATTCACTTTCATTTCTTTTTCTAAGGAAATTCCCTGAGCATCATCATTAATCAATCTAACTGTTTTCCCGGCAAACATCGGAAGTTTTATTTTCAGTTTCCGGGATTGTTTTTCAGCGTTTACACCAGCCACATACCATTGATCCACATGCCTTCTCGCAACAACGGCATATTTCCCGGGATAACCGTCTATGAAAACTGTCTCATCCCAAAGTGTTGGAACTGCTTTCATAAAGCTGAGCTGGAATTCCGGAGCATCAGTAAGATTATTCGGCATGATCCCAAACATCTGAACGGGATTCTGAAACAGGACTGCTGTAGCCAGCTGAAAGCCATCTGTGGTATACCTTTTATTTTTGTCTCTGTTGGATTCTGTTAAATATTTATTGAGGAAAGTACCTCCGAATTCCATACTTCCCACTGTATTTCTGATGAAAGGATGAAGTGTGGCAAAAAAAGCTTCCTGTTTCCGTACATCTTCTGAGAAATAAAGCATTTCTGAGGCAAGAACGGCTTCGCTTCCAGCATAATTCGGGTACATCACTTCCCAGCCTCTCGGTACCGTGGCTCCGTGAAAAATAATAGTTAATCCAAAATCGTTGGCATCCGACAGAATATCTTCGTAAAGACGTATGGTTTCCTGTTTGTCTCCTCCGAAGAAATCCACTTTCAGCCCTTTTACACCGACATCTTTCAGCCACTTCATTTCCTTTTTACGTTCAACGGATGAGCTCATTTTGTTTCTCGGTCCCATAGGTGCGTCATTGGCTGCTCCGTTGGAGTTGTACCAAAGCAATACCCCGACATTTTTTGATTTTGCATATTGAATAAGCTCTCTCATGCGGTCTTTGCCTATGTTTTTATCCCAAAGCGCATCCATAAGAATAAACTGATAATTCAGTGCAGCAGCAAGGTCTATGAATTTCACCTGATCATCATAATTCATACTGTTATCCTGCCACAGAATCCAGCTCCAGGTAGATTTTCCGAACTGATACTCCTGTGAAGGCTCATACATCGGATCTACCACATCAAAAGGAATTGTGGTCTCCACAACAGATTTTAAAGAATTCCCTACTGTAATTGTTCTCCATGGTGTTTTTCCGGGAAGAGAAACTGCTGCTCCGGTACTTCCGAAACCGTTATTTTCAGCAATATTCGGATACGCTACTTTGTAAAGGCTTTTTTCTGCTGTGGTTTCAAGGTGTGAAGCACAATACGAACTATTCACTCCTGTCTCAGAAAGTAATACCCAGCCTTCATTTCCGATATGGAATAGACCCGGGAAAACGTATCCATAATCGGATGGTATTCCCAGCTCAGCATCAGCTTTATAACCACTTTCATAACTTGGCGCTGTGCGGGCAAATCCCGTCATCGGCTTCATCATAGGTGAAAGAAAAGTAGTTGTCTGTGACGGAAATCTGTATCCTGTAGTTTCTGAGTGTACCACAACACTCAGCCGCTCTTTCATCGGTGGAATATTATAGCGGAAAGCAATATTGTTGTTGCTCACCTGAAATTCAATGCTTATTTGATGCTGATCTGTATTGATGAAATTAACCGATAAAGTATTGGCCTTATAATCAATCTCATATTTTTTGATTTTTTCGTTCGTATATTTCTTAGAAACGATATCTTTTTTGCTATCGATAAATTTCAGATTCTTTGAAAAATCGGACTCATTGGTTACCAAACCCAGCGGGGATTTTTCAAGCATTATCTTTCCCTGAAGGATAACATTATACAAGGCTTTTCCGTCTTCTGAAAAAACGTGGAGCTTCAGATGTCCGTTCGGACTTGAAATTTCTGCTACCTGCGCAAAGCTTTTGCTGATCAGAAAAAGGCTGAATACGATATATAAAACTTTTTTTCTCATAACTCATTATTTTCAAGAAAGGTCCAGTAATCGAAATACATAATATCTGTTAAAGCTTTTCCATTGAATACAAAGTACATATCATGAATGCCGGTAATCTTTTCAGTAAGCTGAACTTTTACGGTTTCCCAGCGGTCATCCCCACCCGTCAGTGGAACCTTTACCGTTGCGGCAACCGGGCCGTTCACAGCGTCCAGATGAACGCTCATTGTGACGTCACTGTTATGGGTAGTTCCTACTCTTGCAGAAAAAGAACTAGCACCTTTTTTCCGGAAATCAACATTCTTTACACTGGTATAAGCCCCATTTTTCTTTGCTTTGATGAAAACACCAGCCTCTTTATTCTGATAGGATTTTACATTTTCCGACCAGGCAATCATTTCTGCCTGATTGAATGAGTAAGGATTAACTGTTGCGATAGCTTTTGTAATTCCGTTGGTCATTTTAAATGGTGAGATGGAACCGTCTTTATTGAAGGTAAGCTCTTCCAGACTTACCGATCTTGTAAACCCGCTTCCGCCCGGCAACGCACCATTGTGATAAAAGAAATACGTTTTCCCGCGGAAATCAATAACACCGGGATGATTGGTGAATGATTTCCCTTCCGTAGGCATTACAATTCCTCCATATTTCCAGGGTCCTTGTGCTGTTTTACCTGTAGAATATCCTATGAATTCAGGAAGCGGACCGCCCGGCCAGAAAAGATAATACAGGTTTTTCCTTTTGTACAGCCACGGCCCTTCCTCGTATTTTGTGGGTCTTTCCGGGTTAGGTTTGCCATCCCTTTTTCCAAATGATTCTTCGGTCATCGGAACTTCTGTAATATTTCCAGAATAGGATATCATATCTTCATTCAGCTTTACGTATTTAAGCTTAGGATTTCCCCAGTACATGTGTGCCTGTCCGTCATCATCCACAAAAACGGTGGGATCAATATCTCCCCATTCGCTTTGAACAAGAGGTTTTCCCAGCGGATCATGAAAAGGCCCTAACGGGCTGTCGCCAACGGCAACCCCTATTGCGCCTTTGTTATTGGTTTTGGACCACATAGGAACGTATAAAAAAAACTTTCCGTTTCTTTCTACACATTGTGCGGCCCAGGCATCACGTTTTGCCCAGTCGAAATCTTTATACGAGAGAATTGTTCCGTGGTCTGTCCAGTTCACCATATCATTCGTGGAATATACTTTCCAGTCGTTCATGGTAAACCAGGTGGAATCATCTTCATCGTGTGTGGTATACACATACAGTCTGTCATTATAAACCATCGGTGCCGGGTCTGCAGTATAATTGGTCTGAATAATAGGATTCTGAGCTGATAAACCTTCGGAAAAGCCTATCAAACAAAGCCCCAGTATATATTGTATTGTATTTTTCATAGTCAGTTTTATTTTTTCTGAAAGCTCCAGTAATCGAAATTAAATAACTTTCTTCCTGCCGTAATATTTTTCCCCTGGAACACAAAGTATACATCGTGAATACCGGAAACAGATTCTGAAATTTTTGAGGTCAGGATTTTAAAATCTTCCCAGCCACCGGTTCTCGGAATCTCAATCTGGACTATTTTCGGTCCTTTAACATCATCCAGATGCACTTCCAGTATGCCACCGTCAATTCCTGTAGCAACGGAAGCTGAAAATTCAGAAGTACCTTTTCCAAAATCCACCGAACGGACTTTGATATACCCTCCGGTTCTGGCATCAGAGACATATACTCCGGTTTTCTTGTTTTCGGATGTGCTGCATTTTTCCGACCATGCCATGGTTTCTGCTTCGGTTCTCTGATATGGATTTAAAGTTCCTGCCGGAGGTACACCTTCTTTGGTCATGCTGATCTTCGGAATAGTCCCGTCAGCATTATATTTGAATTCTTCTACAGCAGTTGAACGTCCGTAGCTTCCTCCGGCCGGCAATAATCCGGTATGGTAAAACAGGTAGGACTTTCCTTTGAAATCAATAATTCCACCGTGATTGGTAAAGCTGTTGGTCGGCTTTCCCCTGATAGTTCCACGGCCCGGTTGGCGATGGGCTGGTTGAATAGGATAAACATTCTGTTCTTCCGGTCATTCCGGCGTACATCATATAATATTGATTGTTGTTCTTGTAAAGCCATGGTCCTTCTACGTACACGTCATCAAATTTTTCCTGCTTTTGCAGAACTTCATCAGCTTTTCCGGGACGTCTCAGCCCACCGAAAGCTTCCACCGATTGCGGAACTTCTGTGATTTTCCCCTGGTAAGAAGTCATGTCTTTATTAAGTTTCACATAAAATAATTTACTGTTTCCCCAATACAGATAAGCCTGTCCGTCATCATCTGTAAAAACCGTAGGGTCAATATTATCCCAGGTTCCGGTTGAAATCAGAGGTTTTCCCAAAGCATCTTTGAACGGTCCGGTGGGACTGTCAGACACTGCAACACCAATAGCCATATTGTTGTCAACGGTCTGTGCGCAGATATACCAATAGAATTTTCCGTTTCTTTCAATACACTGTGCTGCCCAAGCTCTGTCCCGCGCCCAGCTGAAAGACTCTAAAGAAATGGGAGAACCATGGTCTGTATAATTGACCATATCTTCCGTGGAATACACCCGCCATTTGGTCATTGTATAAAAATCAAATCCCGGCTGATCATCCCCTGTATAAACATACATTTTCCCTTTATAGACCATGGGAGCCGGATCTGGTGTAAAATGGGTCTGAATAACCGGATTCTGCGCAGATATAACGATTCCTGCCAACAGAAAAGAAAGTATACTATATTTTAAGTTTCGTTGATTCATATCTTAATCTTATTTATTTGAGTGAAATGAATTTATAATAAGCAACACCATGTGCCGGAATATCCAATGGAAGACTTTTTTTGTCTGTGTTGATTTCTGCAATATTCTTCTGTCTCCAAAGGTCACGAACCGTCTGAACTCCGGAAATTCTTAATTTTTTGAAATCTTGATACGACAGCTTTACTTTTTCTCTTCCGAAATTGGCAAAAGCCACCGCTTTGCCTCCGCCTTCCAGTTCTTTGACATAAATTCTGAGCTCGCCGATGGTCTGCAAACAAACACCCTGTTTTCCCAAAGCATCCTGATTGACGGCGATAACCTCATCATTCGTCAGAAGGTTTAAGGTAAAATCATCCAGTTTCTCAAGGTCACAGCCAATCAGCAACGGGGCTGAAAAAATGCTCCACAGACTCATATGAAGATACTGTTCATCAGGCTTCAACCGACTCTGATGTGGATTTCCCCAACCTACAACACCAATAACCAGCATATCCGGATCGTTCCGGTTTCCGGGTTTCGCAAAAGGAGCCGCTTTATCCTGAGCAAGAGCAATATTCTTTACGCTTGACCAGGTATCTGTAATATCGTTGGTGGTACGCCAGGATTGTGCATTGACCTCATCACCCCACTTCCACACATCGCCCATTCCGTATTGGCAGAGGTTGTAAATGATATCTCTTGACTGCTGCTTCAAAAGGCTTCCCATCAATTGGAACGGTTTCACGCCTTTGTCCGGATCTCCGCCGCCCTGAAAGGCAAGCGAAGGAACTTTCCCCGGATCATTATCCGGCAGCCCGTCAATCACACCGCCATAGCTGCACCAGTCATATTTCAGGTAATCAACGCCCCATTTGGCATAGCTTTCAGCATCCTGTTTTTCGTAACCATAGCTTCCGGCACATCCGCCACAGGTCCATGGACCGGGAGAAGAATAAATTCCCATTTTCAGGCCATTGCCATGAATATAATCTGCAAGGCCTTTCATATCGGGAAATTTGGAATTGGTCAGGATATAACCGTTTTCGTCACGCATCTTTCCCTGGAATGAAGGGTCTTTTCCATCCCTGTTATACTGCCAGGAATCATCGATATTGATATAATTCCAGCCATGATTGATTAGTCCTGACTTTATAAGGGCATCTGCAGCACGTTTCACTTTGTCGGCAGAAACTTCATGCCCGAAGCAGTTCCAGCTATTCCAGCCCATTGTAGGCGTGAGAGCGATTCTGTCTCCGCTTTCTATTTTTAATTTTTTTGAAACTGAACCTTTCGCATTTTTAGCATTCAAAGTCACTTCATAACTTCCTTTAGAGTCTATTTTTCCAGTGATGATTCCGGTCTGTGAATCTATTGTTAACCCTTTCGGAAGATTTTTCGCCGTAAAAGTCATTGGTCTGTCACCTGTTGCTGCAACCCTGAACAAAAAAGGTGAGCCAGGACGTACTCCGTAAATGCCTGCTGAATTAATTTTTGGAGTTGCCGCAGATTTTGGCGTCAAAATATAAGGTACTGATGAAATCGGGTTAAATGTTGTCAGTTTTGCACCGCCTGCTGTTTCAAACTTAGCATCTGCCCAATCGGCGTGATCATAATAAGGTCCGTTTCCGCCTTCTGTCACGACTAATTCTAATTGTTTCAAACCTTCCAGCGAAACGGAAACAGGCTTTGCTTTATCGCCTAATTTCATGACTCCGCTTGACCAAAGTTTTTTGTTGTCGCCGTAAATTTCAAATTCGGCAGCGGGATTTTGACCTTTGATTTCATCATCCATTCCCACCATTGCGGTAAAGCTTTTTGCTTTGCCATTTAATTTAATCATCAAAGAACTTTCAGCGTGGGTTCCGAAGCCTCTTTTGAAAACTTCGCCGGCAATGGTTATAGGTTTTCCGTCCACCGAAGTATTGATGCCTGGTTTTCCGTACCACTGTGTTACAACGCTCAAATCCAACTGGTCTAACCAAACGGTCGATTGTGCATTTAAGTAGTATCCGGCAATGAGAAAGCTGAAAATAAAGAGTTTAAATCTGAACATTTTTAAAATTGTAACTGATATATTAATATAACTCATAACAATGACTTAAGTTTTGGCTAAAACCAATTGTATTCTTTCTTTATAAAATGGGCTAAAGCCCATTCCTATTGATATTCCTAAATTCCGATTCAATCCAGCTTAATCTGTATTAAACTTCCACCAATCAAAATAGAAAAGATCTCTATCTCCTCTGAAGACGAAGTACAGATCATGAATACCTGTAATAGCTTTAACAGGTGTTTTAATGGTTTTGAAAATGTCGCCTTCTGCTTTTCCTGTTACTTTTACAATTCCTAAAACCGGCCCGTCAATCGCATCAGCATGAATTTCTATATTTCCCCCGTACAATGCTGCTACTGAAACGTCTATCGATTGAGCTCCTTTAGAAAAATCCACACCCTGAACTTTTAGGTAATCTCCATTGTTGATGGATGAAACCACCATTCTATCGGTGATTTTTTTACCTGTATCATAAGGATTATTTCTTTCCCATTCGGTCATTTTCTCGGTTTTCAAACCTTCACTGAATGCAATGGTTTCTGCTTCTACTCTGTTGTAAGGATTGAGTGTCGCAATTCTTTGTACGCCCTCAGGATTCCAGAAAGGCAGCTTCTGAATGGTTCCGTCGGCATTATATTTCATTTCGCTTACACAAACCGAACGGCGCTCGTAATGTTTGCTCATCGTCTGTTTCCCGATGTTATAATTGAATCCGAAAACGTAAGTTTTCCCTTTATAATCAATAATTCCAGGATGGTTTCCGTTGGAACGCCTGTCACCGTCCATAATCATTCCCTTAAATTCCCAGGGTCCGGTTGCAGATTTGCTCATCGCATAGCCCATCCCTTCCGGACAGCAAGTAGAGGCATAAGCCAGATAATAATGGTTGTTTCTTTTCCAAACCCAGGGTCCTTCCTGATAATGAAACAGATCCGGCGAGCCTTTCACTTTAGCTATTGAAGGATCTTTTACGATATCTCCATTTACGGAAATCATATCTTCGTTCAGCTTGACGTACCAAAGGTTCGGATTTCCCCAATAGAGATAGGCTTGCCCGTCATCATCAATCAGAACAGTTGGGTCTATATCATCACCTGAATTTTTAACCAAAGGTTTTCCTATCGGATCTCTGAATGGGCCATATGGGCTGTCGGCCACTAAAACCCCGATTCCTCTTTGTCCCGGCATCGGGCAATACATATAAAACTTACCGTTTCTTTCGATCACCTGCGGGGCCCAGGCTCCGTTTTCAGGATCGGTCCATTTGAAATCTTTTAAAGAAGCCACTATTCCATGATCAGTCCAATTGACCATATCAACAGAAGTGTAAAGCAGCCAGTTTTTCATTTTAAAACCAAACGCATCATCTTCGTCATGGCTGGTGTAAAGAAAAACCGTGTCTCTGTAAACCATTGGTGCCGGGTCGGCAGTGAATTTGGTCTGAATGATCGGATTTTGGCCAAAACAAACCTGGAAAAACCCTAATGCTATTATTAAACTTAAATTTTTCATATTCAATATTTTAAGTTTATTTAAAATGAATATCTGTTTTTTGCCCTGAATAATTTACCGTTTTCTGTCGGCCATCAGGAAGAATCAGGTTAAAACTCCTTGTCTCAATCATTCCTTTGTACTTCCCTTTCCGGGCAGCTATCGTCAATGTTTTTGATTTTTCGTTCCAGTGAAAAGGTATTTCCGTATAGGCTCCTTTTTCGTAATTATAATTATCGAATTCATCTTCGTATACAATGAAATCGGTATCGCTTCCCGGATAAACTTTTATGGTAAGATGATCCCATTTCTTTTCAGTGGCATATTGTACATCAGGCCCCAACGGAATGATGCTTCCTGCTTTTACATACAAAGGAATACTCTGAAGATTAACAGATTTCTGAATTTCCTTTCCTCCGCTGTGTTTTTCATTGGTCCAGAAGTCGAACCAATCTGTTCCTTCCGGGAGATAAACTTTAACGGTTTTATTTTGGCTAAAATCTATGTTGGTAACTGAATTATCCTTATTGCCGTCGGTTTTATTCCAGCCTTCATTTTCATCGGTTTTAACTGTCTTTTCAGGAGTATATTGGGCATTGAGAACAGGTGCCACCAACAATGATTTTCCAAAAAGATATTCGTTATTCATATCCCATGTTTTTTTGTCTGAAGGAAAATCCATGGAAAGAGCTCTCATAAAACTGGACCCGTTTTTTGAAACATCATGGGAAACAGAATAGATATATGGTAACATACTGTAACGCAGTCTGATGAATTTTTCTATCGCATCATAAACGATGTCTCCTTTATTCCCAAACTGGTAAATTTCTCTAGGAATATCGGTTCCATGCGAACGCATCATCGGCGTAAAGGTTCCGTACTGCAGCCAGCGGACATACAATTCCTGGAACATTGGATTTTTTGAACCTCCATTCCTTTTGTAAGTACCGGCAAAGAAACCTCCGATGTCAGAGTTGAAATTCGGATTTCCGGTAAGGCTAAAATTAAGACCGGCAGGCACCTGTTTGCGTAATGTTTCCCAGGAAGAATTAACATCGCCTGACCAGGTATTGGCTGCATATCGCTGCTGGCCTGCAAAAGCTGACCTTGTTAAAATAAAAACTCTTTTATCACTGGTGGTTTCACGCTGATGATCATAAACACCGCCTACTGTCATCAGCGGATAAGCATTTCTTACTTTTCTGAATGAACCAAGATAGGTTTTAGTATCCAGGTCTTCCGCTTTCTGGCTGAGATGATCGGGTTCTGTTGAATCCATCCACCAGGAATCTACACCTAGGCTGAAAACACCTTTGTTGAGATATTTCCAATAAATATTTCTTGCTTCCGGATTATAAGCATCGTACACTCGGACACCGGAAGGATAATTCATATCCGGAGGCCAGACCTCGCGGCCTGATTCAGGCCAGGTACTGATATTGAAAAGCATACCCTTTGAATCCATTTCACGGTACTGCTTGGTCATTGGTCCGAATGACGACCAGATAGAAACCGAAAGATGGGCATTCATATCATGGATATCCTGTATCATTTTTTTAGCATCCGGAAAGTCGGGACTAATGAAGTCCATAGCATTCCACTGATAATTGTTTCCCCAGTATTGCCAATCCTGTATGATTCCGTCTAACGGAACTTTCAGATCACGGTATTTTTTAACAACGTCTACCAGTTCATCCTGTCTTTTATAACGTTCTTTGCTTTGCCAGTAGCCATAGGTCCATAAAGGAAGCATGGGTACATTTCCTGTAAGATCACGCATTCCGGCAACTACTCCATCGGCATTTTTTCCGTAGATAAAATAATAATCTATACCATCTCCCACTTCTGATGAAAACGATGTTTTCTGAGGCGTATCCGTAAATTGTGTTGGTGAATAGTTGTCCCAAAAGATGCCATAACCTTTTACAGACTGAAAGAAAGGCACAAAATCCCAGGTGTTATTCTGAATCATTTTCACATCGGTATTCCGTTGGGACATTTTTTCGTTTTGCAGGATTCCAAGACCATAAATAGGTTCGTCTTTTTCGAGCTGAAAATCCTGCATTACGGAATAAGTCTCTTTTCCGGCGTCATTAAATGATTTGAAATCACTTGCTGTTTCTTTCAAAAGCTCTTTTCCGGATGGTAATGTATAGGTGATCGTTCCATTTTCAGCATTAATGAAAAGCAGCAGGGCATTTGTTTTTAATGAAATAACATTATTTTTCTCTGAAACTGAGAATTTAATTTTTTGTTCCTGTTTAATAACCGACAGACTATTTTTCATCAATGGTTTTCCGGCAGGATATTTAAGGACTCTTATCAGATTTTCTCCATACAATTTTATTTCAACGGCCATATTCCCTGCAGAAAAGCTCAATCCCGAATCTGTTTTCCTGTAAGATTGTGCATAGATATTTCCCGATAGTATTACCGTTGTGATGATGAATGCTTTATTGGTTATTGTGTTGAAATTCATTGTTTATGGATTATGGTGAGATCAAATTTTTAAATCATTGGTATTTATTCTGACTTCATAATAATGTTAACTTCTTCCTGGTTTACAGGTTTGAAAAGCAGTTGCGAAAACAGATACAGATCATTCTTCCATACTTTGAAATCATGACCGCCCGGTTCTACATAAAAAATATGCGGAATTTTATTGTCTGTAAGATAGTCGCTTGTTCTTTTGCTGAAAGGCATCAGCCTGTCCTGATCTCCGCATGAGATCCAGAGAAGCTTTAATTCTTTAGCCTTAGATGGATCCGGAAGAAGAAGCTGAGGCTCTTTGGTATTTGGAGCGGCAGAGAAAGCCCCTACCCAAGCAAACTTGTCGATATTTCCTAATCCGAAATTCAGGGTTTGTCCGCCTCCCATGGAAAGTCCGGCAATAGCTCTGTTATTTCGGTCTTTTTTAACTGGATATTTTTTTTCTACAAAGGGAATCAGATCATTCAGCAGGTCTTTTTCAAAGGTTGCGAAAGCTTCCACTTTATCCTTTGCCATGATATCTCCGGTAGCTCTGTCGTCTTTCATGGCCCGGCCGTTGGGTAGTACAACAATCATGGGAATAAGTTTCCCTTTGGCATATAGATTATCTAAAATAATTTGCGGTGTTCCATTTTTAAACCATTCTTTTTCATCCCCACCAATGCCGTGAAGGAGATATAAAACAGGATATTGAGTGCCTTTTTTAAATCCGGGAGGTATATATACCAATGCTTTCCGGATAGTACCAACCGTTGCTGAAGAATACTGTATGGTATCAATTTTTCCGTGCAGAATTTCTTTTTTCTCTATATCAAAATCCTGCGGTACTTTTTTCTCAAAAGACTGTGCAGAAATAAAAACTCCTGACAGCATGAAACCTAATGCCAATACAACTGATTTATTCATGATTTTTTATTTGTAGTTTTAACACTTATTATTTCAGATAAAAAAATAATATCCAAGCTGTTTAAAGTTTTATACTGATTATTTTAAACCACAAAAGGTTTAACACTTAAGTTTTTTTAGAGACAATCTTTATGCATAATAAGTACACCTAAGTGTTGCGAAAATCTTTGATTTTCATCTTATGTGAACTTTCTGCGGAACCATTTCAAACTTACTTAAGTGAACTCAAGTGTTTTTAAAATAAAAGCTTCTGTGACTTTTGTGGTTTAATACAGTTTAAACATCTGAATACTTATTTTATTTATCTGTTTACGGCAGACTTTTCCCTGCTAATTTTTGTTATTTGTCATTCTCTGGCTTTATTGACTCTGAAAAAATCCACGTCTACGAAACCTCCGGTATTTTTAGTAGCATAATTAAAAACTGCGAATTTTGATCCCATAAAAAATCTCCGGTAATCAAAAATCATTTTGTAATCTTTTTCCATTTCTGTCCAGTTCTTCTGATCGGAACTGTAATAAAAGTCGGCAAGGTCTTTCCCGAAGTTAAAATCGGCATCAATACGAAGAAAAACCTTATCCGAATTGAGAGGAATCCGTTTTTTCTCTTCTTTTTTAACCCCTGTAACGGCTTTTGTTTTACTGTCCAGGCTTACTTCATTGGTTGAAAAAATAATGAATTTCTCTTTACCATCCATCACTACTGACAAGATCCCGGAATCACCATTGAATGCACTAAAACCGGTAACATCTCCATCTTTCATTCCTTTAAGATCTAATGCTACAATTGCCGAAGAAGTCGGGCCTTCCATTCTCTGAGTCAAAGTATTGGGTGCTACATACAGATTATCTACCACTCTGCTGGTCTTCAGTCTCAGAAATCCTTTTCTCTCGGATAAAGACCACGCTTCATTCACCGGATTATGATTCCATTGCCACTGGATTTTCATTTTTTTATCAGAGAACTCATCGCTTTCCACCAAATGATTTTTAGCTTTAAATGGCGGAAGAGGAATTTCTCCTTTCAGAGGAACTTTTCCGTCATCTCCCAATACCGGCAAATCGTTTTCCCATTGTACGGGAAGCAGCAGCGGAACACGTCCCACTCCGTTTCTGTCCTGGAAAATAAGTGAATACCAGTTCCCGTTTTTATCATCTATCAAAGCGCCCTGACCTGCGTAGGAAAATCCTAAAAAATTGTCTTCCAGTATAATTTTTTTCTCATAAGGACCTGTCACTTTATCTGCTCTGTAAACTACCTGACGGCGTTTTCCGTTTCTTGGCCATGAGATCATCATCATATAATATTTTCCGTTTCTTTTGATGATCTGATTTCCTTCCAGAAGCCCGGTTTCTGAAGCATCTTTCTGAAATACTTCAGTTCCATCCGGATTTCCGATCACTTCTTTAAAATCGGGACTCAGTTCAAAAACTTTATTGGAGGTGAAAACGCATATTCTGTCATCATCATCGAAAAACAGTGAAGCGTCGTGAAAATGCCGGGTTCTTGTGATGAGTTTCCATTTTCCTTTTTCGGGATGATCAGTCACATAGAAATAAGATTTGAAAGGTTCATCATTCGGAGAGAATAAAACATAATACTTCCCTTTGTGATAACGGATTGAAGAAGCCCATTGGCCTCTTCCGTAAACGGTTCCGTTCAATAAATCATATTTTGAGTTGTCATTCAGAGTATCAAAAACATATCCGGACATTTCCCAATGAACCAGATCTTTAGAATGCATTACGGGAGCTCCGGGCATCAGATGCATGGTAGTACTGATCAGGTAAAAATCACTTCCGTTTCTGGTAATGGATAAATCCGGTGCATCCGCCCAAATAATTGGATTGGTAAACGCCGTCCCCTGTTTTCCGGAAGGATTCACCTGGGCTGAAAGAAGATTCAGCCCGATAAACCCCAATAAAGAAACTATATAAGATTTTTTGATTTTCAAAATGTACAGTGATGTTTGGTTTTACTTTTTTCAATTTTAAAAGGAAACACTTCGACAAGCTCAGTGTGACATTGCTGATACTGACTTAATTCGGAACGATATCATTGGAAGAGGTGCTGTACAGACCTATAAGGCTTCCTGTAAAACCTCCAGCTATATCCGTAGAAAGTATATCTCCGGAAACGGATCCTCCAAGATTTTTATAACTCTTACCATCCACAGAATAATTAAAGCTATATTCATCTTTATCTGCTACCACCTGTAGTTTAACCGGCTTGGATAATGAAATCTTCTCGCTGGCGATCAGTTTTGATTCTCCTTTTTCTGTTCTTTCCAATACGATGTAGAAATCTTTATCCTTTTTTGTGATTCCAAAAACATAATTGAATGTTTCACTTTGATAGCAGGTAATTCCTGCCAACTCCTTTTCTGATTTTGGTTTAAAATCCAGAGTTACAGAAGTTTCAAAATCTTCGTGCTGCAATCTGTGGAATAATGCCGAAACTGGAGCCAATGATTTGATATTAGTCTCCATAGGATTCACTTTTACGCCATTTTTCGTGGCAGTAATGAAATTCTCACGCGGTCCGCGCATCGCAATCCATCGCAAATCAAGGTTTTTATCGGTTAATTTGTCGTTATAGGTAAAGTTTCCGTTCGGAAAAAATCCGTTTTGTCCAGTTTGATTCTGAACGCCTTTTGGCATTTTCAATTTTGGCTTCATCGGAACAAGGCCATTTTGGAATACAGGATACGTTCCGCTCCAGTCTACAGGAAGAATGAAAGTTTCACGGCCTTTGGTAACACGGTTGTTTACATTCGGACGAATTGCTAAAAATACTCCATACCATTGCCCGTTCGGACCTTCCACCAAATCTGCGTGACCTGCCCAATCCACTTTTTCCTTTCTGTCTCTGGGAAAATATCTTTGCGTAAGAATTGGATTATTTTTAGCGGGAACAAACGGTCCCTTAGGAGAATCTGCCATAAAAATCACTTCGCTATGGTTGCCTCCGGTTCCGCCTTCTGCACACATCAGGTAATATTTCCCTTTGTATTTGTACAAATGCGGACCTTCAATCCAGATTGGTTTTTGAGAAAGGTCGACTCCACCGTTTACGATAATTCTGTCTGAACCTGCGACAACCTGATCTTTTTCCAGATCGTAATCCCACATTTTAATAACGCGGTGTCCGTTGTATTGTTCGGTTCCTTTTGGTGGCGCATCGTTATGAACAATGTAAGCTTTTCCATCATCATCAAAGAAAATAGCAGGATCAATACCATCAAAATTCAGCTTCTGAACTTCGCTCCATCCTTTTGCCGGATCTTTGGTTTTTACAACCATATTTCCGATACCGCCCGCAATCTGGGTAGTGATCATATAAAAAGTATCGTTGTGCTTATTATATTTAATGTCCGGTGCATAAATCCCATGCGAAACACCCCCTTTTTCCACCTTAAGCTGAGAAGGTCTGTCGAGAACGTGCCCCACCTGCTTCCAGTTCACCAGATCTTTGGAAGTAAAAATCGGAACACCCGGAAACATTGAGAAAGAAGAGTTTACCAAGTAATAACTGTCACCTTTTTTGGTGATGCTTGGGTCGGGATAACAACCCTGTAAAATCGGTGAATAAAACTCGTCCTGTTTAAGAGGGTTATCATTATATATTTTATCGTTTCCATGGTAGTTGAAATCTGAGAAAGTTTGTGCAGAAATAGAAGTCACAGACAGCAAAGCAGCTGCTGCAATGATATGTTTTTTATTCCTGAAAAAAACCAAATTCATTATATTCTGTTTCATTGTTATTCTTTTTTATAGTTTTTAATATTTTACAATTTTTGAATATCTGTTATTTATTATATTGTTTTTTAACGCTGGGTCCGTAAGTTTTTTAACTACTATCTTTTGAGGTTCGCAAAGGCGTTACACTCAGCAATGGGTATTTATTTTATCATTATGATCGATATATTTTAAACAGCTTTCTTCCGGTTGATTATTTTAATCAGTCCCCAGGCTGTAACATAGGATATTCCGGCTATGAAAAATATAATGTTGTAGCCTCCGTTGATATTTCCTGATTTTTTAAAAGCATCGAGAACGATTCCGATAAAAAGCGGAAAAATAATTCCTGCTGCCGAACCGAGCATACCGCCAAATCCTATCACAGAACTGACATAATGATTAGGCAGATGATCTCCAACCGTGGTCATAAGATTGGCTTCCCAACCTTGATGCGCGGCTGTTGCAAAGGCTATAATGATCGTTATCAGCCACATATTGTCTACATATTTTGAGAACATGACCGGAACCACCATCAATGCAAACAACAACATCGTAATGCTTCTGGCTCTTCCGATTGCCCAGCCTTTTTTGATCAGAAATGACGAAAGATACCCTCCGCCGATACTTCCGATTGTAGTTCCACTGTAAATAATAATCAACGGAAGAGATGGTTTTGTTAAATCCATTTTGAATACATCTGAGAAATATGCCGGCAGCCAGAACATGAAGAAATACCAGATAGGATCGGTTAATATTTTACCGATGGCAAATGACCATGTTACTTTATATTTGAGTAATTCCGATAAAGGAATTTTGGTTTTTCCCTCTGTTTTTTCATCCTGGTCACTTTTTATATATTGCAGTTCCTCCTTGCTGATATTTTTGGTTTTTTCCGGTATGGTATAGAATTTCCACCAAAGGATAATCCAAACCATTCCTAAAGCACCGATCCAAACAAAAGTCTGCCTCCAACCGTAATGTCCCAGAATGAACGGAACGAGTAATGGTGCTAAAATAGCTCCCACAGTCGCTCCCGAATTGAAAATCCCGGTTGCCAATGCTCTTTCTTTTTTAGGAAACCATTCAGCCACTGACTTGATAGCAGCGGGAAAATTTCCTGCCTCACTGATTCCCAACGTGCTTCTCGCAATGATAAAGCCGATGGTACTTTTGACAAAACCATGTCCTATAGAGGCAAGGCTCCATACAATAAGGGAAACGGCATACCCGATTTTGGTTCCTACCTTATCGATAAACCTTCCCATCGCCATATAGCCAATGGCATACGTCGTGGTAAAAGCCATAACGATATAGCTGTAATCTTTTTCGTCCCAACTAAATTCTTTTTCCAGAACAGGTTTCAGCAAGCCCATTACCTGACGGTCAAGATAATTGATCGTAGTGGCAAGAAAGACGAGCGATAGCATCCACCATCTTATATTGCGGTTGTTAGGGGCCTGCATTAGTTATGATTAAGTTGTTGTTGTAAATTTTTCGTCTTCTGAGTCAGTTCTTCTTCTTTAAATTCCTTTCCAATAAGAGAACTTCCCAACCCTGTTGCTATGGCACCTCCATTGAGCCATTCCATAATATCTTCAAATTCTGCATTGATTCCTCCGGTTGGCATGAAATTCATTCCCGGGAAAACAGGCTGTACAGATTTAATATAGTTCTTTCCTAAAGTATCAGCCGGGAATATTTTAACCAGTGTTAAACCGTTCTGGTACGCAATATTGATATCGGATGGGGTAAAACAGCCCGGAATCAGAAGGATATTTTTTTCGAGAGCATGTTTTACCAATGCTTCACTGATGACAGGTGTAATGATGAAATCTGCTTTTACATTAGCATAATCATCCATTTCCTGTATGTTTTTCACCGTTCCGATTCCAAGCAGAAGGTCCGGAAATTCTATAAGGGAAATTTCTTTCAGTCTGGTGAAATTTTCCAATGCCTGATAACCGCGGTTGGTATATTCTATCACACGGATTCCTGCTTCGTATAAAGCTTTTACTATATTTTTTGAGACTTCAAACGATTCGTTATAGAATAGTGGAACGATTTTCTGGTCCTTTATTTTTTGTACTATTTCACTCATAATGTTTCGATATTAATGCTTTCATCAATGGTATCTCCTTTTACAAAAAGTTTTTTAAAAGCAACTTTCGTCGCATCCTCAAGAATCTGCTGATCAGGATTTCCTTTTAAAATTCCATGAATTAAGGCGGCCATGAAAGAATCACCGCTTCCTACCCTTTCTTCAATTTTATCTGAATTATATTTTTCTGAAATCAAAAGCTGTTCATCAGCAAATAAAGTGGCACAATAATTAACCTGTTCTCCGTTTGTAAAGCGGAACGTATTGGCAATCTTTTCTACATTCGGGAATTGCTTCCGGATTTCCAACGCTGTTTTTTCTGCCTGTTTCAGAAGATTTTCATCATCAAATTTTCCGTTAAGCTCATATTCAACAGGAATATTCAGAAACTGCTCAACAGACCAGATATTTCCCATGAGAACGTTGACAAAAGGCATCAGCTCTTTGATTTTATGGGGATTCTGATTTTGCCAAAGCAATGCTCTGTAATTCAGATCGAGAGAAACCGTAATATTTCTTGTTCTGGCTTCTTTCATAATATGCAGGCATTTGCGGAATGCACTGTCACTCAAAGCCGGTGTGATGGTACTGATATGCAGCCATTTTACTCCTGAAAATATTTCATCATCACTGAATGCTTCAAAAGCCGATTGGGTAAAAACAGACGGAAAGCGGTCGTAAACCACTGAAGCATTCTGCATATCTCCGTCGGAAGAAAGATAAAATGTTCCTATTCTTCCCTGAGTTTTTTCTGCAAGGATTTCTACTCCTTTATTTTTAATCTGAGATTCCAGCTGGTTTCCCACAAAATTCTCAGGTAAAGCGGATAATAATTTCACAGAATTCTTCCACTGGGAAAGCGCTGCTGCAACATTGTACTCAGCTCCACCCACGTAAATCTTCAGAGACTGCTCATTAAGCCAGTTTCCTTCAGAATCTGGAGCAAAGTGGAGAAGCAGCTCCCCAAAACATAGTATTTTAGCTGAGTCCTGCATAGTATTAGATTTCAAAATAATTTTTTGTATTGTGATAACAGATATCCTGGATGATCTTTCCTACCCATTTTTCATCATCGGGAAGAAGACCTCTTTCCATTTCACTTCCAAACAGATTGCATAAAAGCCTTCTGAAATAATCGTGTCTTGAAAATGACAGCAGGCTTCGTGAATCGGTCAGCATGCCGACAAAAGTGCTGAGTAAACCAATATTGGAAAGCGTATTCATCTGTTTGGTCATCCCGTCGAGCTGATCGAGAAACCACCAAGCTGCTCCAAATTGCACTTTGGATTTGATTCCTTCTTCATTGAAATTTCCAGCAAGTGTTGCTAAAACTTCATTAAATGCCGGGTTCAGATTGTAAATAATGGTTTTGGCCAACTTTCCTTCCGTATTCAGTGCATCAAGCAAAATGCTCAGTCTCTGTGCGTAATATGGTTCTCCAATGGCATCATACCCTGTATTAGCACCTATTTTTCTGAACATTTCTGAATTGTTGTTTCTGGTTGCCCCTACATGATACTGCTGTACCCAGCCTTTTTCTGCGTACATTTTGCAAAGCTCTTTCAACATATAGCCACATAATGCTTCAGGATCGGAAAATGTTGAAAGATTACCTTTTAAAAATTCGGAAAATTCTTTTTCAAGGCTATGATTCCATTTCGTGGTATCCGGAAAATATTCAAAGCCATGGTCAGCCACTTTTGCTCCTGTTTCTGCAAAATAATTGATTCTGGACTGAAGGGCATTTAATAGATCAGAGACTGATGTGATTGAAAATCCACAGACTTTTTCAAGCTTTTTGATTCCTGAAAGATAGTGTTCAGAATTAATTATATTAATATAGGCATCTGGACGGAAAGCTGGAAGAACAGCTGTGTTAAATCCACTGTTTTTTAAAGCCTTGTGATGAACCAGATCATCAGCAGGATCATCTGTAGTGCACAACGCTTCTACCTTAAAATTCTGAATGATGGATTGTGGTAAAAAGCCGGATGTCTGTAGACTTTCATTCATGTAATGATATACAGTATCTGCATTATCGGGTGATAAATATTCACTGATTCCAAAAGGATTTTTGAGTTCCAAATGGGTCCAGTGAAATAATGGATTGCGAAGGGTATAAGGTACCACTTCTGCCCATTTCCGGAATTTCTCCTGGTCTGAAGCATTTCCGGAAATAAGCTGTTCATCAATACCAAAATTTCTCATGGCTCTCCATTTGTAATGGTCACCAGCCAGCCAGATAGCGGTTGGAGAACGGAAATTCTGATTGGCAGAAATAACATCCGGCTCAAGGTGATTGTGATAATCGATAACCGGCATGTCTTTAGCATAGCCGAAATAAAGATTCTCTGCCTTTGCTGATTCAAGCAGAAACATTTCTCCGAAAACATCTTTATTTTTAATGGAATTACTCATGATTTACTTTTACAAACCTGGATTTTTATTCTCTTTAAGTATTCTTATTTTATGAAAGTCTGCATTTTAAAAACAGAGCCATAAATGAAACCATTAAGGCCCTGCCCACTATATATGAAGAAATTAATTTTTACACTCCACTGAATGCGCTGAAACCTCCGTCAACAGGAATCAATGCTCCCGTGATAAAGCTTGCCGCATCTGAACACAGAAACTGTACAACACCGTTCAGTTCTTCTACTTCTCCAAATCTCTGCATGGGTGTTTTGGCGATTACTTTTTTACTTCTCTCCGTTAAGCTTCCATCCGGATTCAGGAGAATTGCCCGGTTCTGATCACCAATAAAAAAACCTGGTGCAACGGCATTTACCCGTATTTTATCTCCGAATTTCAATGCCAGATCAGAGGCCAGCCATTGTGTGAAGTTGGTAATTGCAGATTTGGCTGCAGAATATCCGGCCACTCTTGTAATCGCTGAATACGCAGCCATGGAAGAAATATTAATAATGTTGCCGCTCCCTTGCTCAGCCATTGCTTTTCCGAAAACAAAGCTCGGGTAAACGGTTCCGTTAATATTAAGATCGGTAACCTCAGCCCATCCCTTCATATCCATATCAAAAAATGACTGTTCGGGAGATAAAGTGGCCGCCGGAATATTTCCACCGGCAATATTGAGCAGAATATCTATGCTGCCATACTTTTCTTTTATTTTCACTGAAGCGGCTCCAAGGCTATCAATATCCATCACATTAGCTTCTATGGCAAATGAATCCCCACCCAAATCTGTCAGTTCTTTTACGCGGGCATCCAGTGTTTCCTGGTTTCTTCCCAATACCACAACTTTTGCTCCAGCCTCGATAAAACTTTTGGCAAGGCTTCCTCCTAAAACACCCGAAGCCCCTGTGATGACTGCTACTTTGTTTTTAATACTAAACAGGTCTTTCATTTTACTTTTTATTATTTATTACAAACGCAGATTAATTTTTCTGTAATTCTGACTGAACGGCTGCCATTACTCCTTCAATCTGGCCTAATGCCAACATTCTTCCCAGAAATGAATAGCCGGGATTATAGCCTTTGTCAACATCTTCTGTTAAAAGTCTTCCGTGATCTATTCTCATAGGCAGATCAGGATTTTCTTTTTCGAAGACATGAATCACTTCAATGAGTTTTCCTCTTCCTCCCAGATGATGAGCCTCAATGAAGTCGCCATTTTCAAAGACATTTGTACTTCTCAGGTGTACGAATTTGGTTCTGTGGGCAAATTTCTGAGCCAGCTTCGGAACATCATTCTGAAGGTTGGCGCTTAGAGAGCCTGCACAGAATGTTAAACCATTATGGGCATTATCAACAGCTTTCAGAAGCCAGTCTATATCTTCTTCATTGGTCACTATTCTCGGCAAGCCCAGTAATGAAAACGGCGGATCATCAGGATGTACACCCATCTGGATATTCCATTTTTCACAGACAGGCATTATTTTTTCAAGGAAATATTTCATGTTCTGACGAAGTCTGTCTTTATCGATTCCATCATACAAAGCCAATAAACTTTTGAACTTTTCTACAGGATTTAATTCTCCCTCTTTGATATTTCCGTTCACGAATCCCTGTGTTTTTACAATGACTGAGTCTATCAGATCATTATTATCTTTTTCCGTTAAAGTATTTTTTAATTCTTCTACTTTTTGAAGGATTTCTGAACTATAATCCTTTTCTGCTCCTTCTCTTTTAAGAATATGAATTTCGAAGTAGGCAAACTTGGCTTTGTCAAAATAAAGGGATGATGAACCGTCTTCCCATTCGTGAAAGAGGTCGGTTCTTGCCCAGTCAAGAACAGGCATAAAGTTGTAGCAAACTGTTGTAATACCTGCTTTACCCAGATTTTCAAGACTCTTGATATAATTTCCTATCAAAAAGTCACGGTCTTCACCTCCGTATTTGATAGCTTCGCTTACGGGAAGACTTTCCACAACAGACCAGCGAAGTCCGTGGCTTTCTATATAGTTTTTATAATCATTAATGGCCTCCAAATTCCAGATTTCTCCGTTTGGGACATCATGCAGGGCAGAAACAATTCCCTCTACTCCTATTTGACGAAGTGTGCTCAGTGCTATTTTATCTTTTTTACCAAACCAGCGCCATGTTTTTTCCATAATCTTTAATTTTTAACTCAGATAAACAAAGCAGGTGCTTTCACACCTACTCTGTTGCTGATATGAATGTAGAATGAAATTAATTGTATCCGGGATTCTGATATTTTGCTTTAATATCTGCCGACACTTCCATTGCATCAATCTGATTCTGAGGAATAGGTCTCAGATAATGAAAAGGTTTTATCGTTCTTGTCACGGTTTGCGGTGCGTGATCTCCATAGGAAGCTCCTCCGATCTGGTAAGTAGCTGCATAATCACCCCACTTCTGTGTACGTACCAGATCATACCATCTGTAGAATTCTCCGTAATATTCACGGGATCTTTCTGCCAGGATATAATCAATGGTAACTACAGCTGGTGTAGCAGCTGTCATCGCTGCACTATTATCTGCTACATAAGCGGTATTTTGGGCATTATTGAATTTCCATTTTCCGGCACGGGCACGGATTACGTTGATAAGGTCTCTGGCTGTCATAGCACCTGAAGCTCCTTTTACGGCTGCTTCTGCTGCAATAAAATAGAATTCTGAGAATTTGGCAACGCTGAATGGACGCGTTAATCCTGCATTCGGATATCCTAACCCGTTTGGATCATCGGTACGGTAAGTTCCTATTTTCCATAGACCTGGATATACAATTCTGCTGATTCCGTTCGGTGCAATTACCCAGTCTGCTCTTCCTGACAGCGTACCTGCTCCCACGCCACTTTGTCCGGATCCTGAAGGATAAACAGGAGTCTGACTGTCATCATTAAGGAAGCTTAGAATGGCTCCTCCCGGCTGTACAGGCAGATTATTTGCATTATAAAGAACAGGTACCGTTGTAAGGCCCGTGCCGTTTTTGTTCCAGTTTCCTCTGTACGTAGTTACAAAAGTTCCATCATAACGGGAATCGTTGGTTTTATCTGCAAAAGTATTTTTAATAACTCCTAAAGTAGGACACATACGAACCCACGGACGCCCCAATGGCTGTGCTGCCTCTCTCTGTACTGCACTTACTACGTCTGCACCAGCCCATGCAGTTGTTTTGCTACTTTTGATGGCAGTATAGTTCCAGGTCTGCATCCATGCTGCAAAATTATCCGGAGCCCAGCCTGAACCAAATCCTACTGGATCACTTTCATTATAGTATGTACTAGACTGGATATGGTCTGCATACAACATAGATTCGGTATTTCTGTCATTTGAACCTACATTGACATCATAGAAAGTAGGTTGAAGGGCATAAGTTCCGGGATTGTTGATTCCTTCCATTGCGATATCATAAGCCTGCTGGAAATACCACTGGGCATTATGTCCGTCAGGATCATTTCTTGTCACTTCAGGATAAGTTGGAACGCCATTTGGATTCTGCAGCCACCATCCATAAGTAAGATAAGCTTTGGCAAGCATCAATCTTGCTACATTTTTGGTGACACCTCCGGTTACCCTTGGTGAGGCAGGCAAATTTTCTATTGCTTTTTTAAGGTCAGCAAAAACGGTTTTTGTGTACACTTCCGGAACGGTGTTTCTTGCAGAAGAGGTTGACGGCACAGTGTTGTATTTCAATTCTCCGGCCCCTAAATCCATAGGAACTCCTCCATAGGTCTGCACCAGCATGAAGTAGTAAAATCCACGGAAGAAACGGGCTTCAGAAATCATAGATTCCGCAATTCCGAATCCGGGTCCCTTTTCAATGATTCCATTAGCTGTATTGATGTATGGAAACACTGAATTCCAAACCATGCTTGTAGGAAAAGTATTGGAATTTATAATACCATTTCCGGACATATCCAATTCTTTAAAGTTACCATCTGCACTTTGTGCCCATGTAGATTCGTCAGTCCCGTTCTGGCAATTGCTCATAAAGTAGCCATTACCATACAGTAACCTCATCTGTCTGTATAAGGCTGTAAACCCCTGATTAACTCCATCCGGTGTATTAAAATAATCAGCTGTATATATTGATCTTGGCTGCTCATCAAGAATTTCATTACAACCTGTAAATGTTAAGGATAAAAAGATTGCTCCTAATAGCAGTTTTTTGTTAAAATTTATCATGACAATACAATTTTAAAAGGTTAAGTTAAGTCCCATTAAGTAATTTCTTGTGGAAGGATTATTGGTTCCAATAACAAGCTGTCTGTTTTGATATCCGCTTACTGCCTGATTTTCATTTCCGAAAGAGTTTGGCTCCGGATCCATTCCTGAGAACTTATGATAAGGAGAAAATAATACAACAGGATTGGTTACCGTGAAGTAAATCCTTAAGCTGGTGATCTTTAAATCCTTTAAGAAGTCTTTATTGACATTATAACCTAATGTAATGGTACGAAGCTTAAGGTAAGAAGCATCAAACATGGCTAAAGTAGAAGAATACTTTGGATTGTCACCACTCAGATGGCGTCCCGGACGAGGAAAATAAGCCCCGGTATTGTCTTCTGTCCAGTAATCAACATCTACGTTATTTCCTCTTCCTGTTAATCTGTTAAGATAACTTGCAGATCCATAAATGGTACTTACCAGAATTCCCCCGTGCTGGAAAGCTCCTACTGTGCTTAGCTCAAAATTTTTGTAGGCAAAGCGCATATTGAATCCTCCCTGAAATTTCGGAGCTGTATCAAAAATCTGTCTGTCGTCCGGGCCAATTGCTCTTACCGGTGTTCCGTCAGCATTGTAACCTCCGGTGTAAAGAACTTTAATAGATCCTATGACATCAGCTGCAGTTCCAGGTTCCAAAATGCCCTGATAAGGATCTCCAGCCTGCCAAAGACCGATGTATTGATAATCATACAATGAATTAATATTGTGACCTACAAACCACAAGTTATTGACGTCACGTTCTGTTCCTGATGCAAGTGATAAAATTTTGTTTTTATTGGTATAAAAATTAACTCCTGCTTCCCAGGTGAACCCATCCGGATTATCAAAAATGACACCGTTTAAAGAAACTTCAAAACCTTTATTTTCTGTTTCTGCTACATTGGAAACAATGGATGACCATCCGCTTGTTGCCGGAAGACTTTTCTGCGTCAACAGGTCATAGGTATGGGTTTTGTAATATTCCACACTTCCTGTAAGGCGGTTGTTCAAAATCCCGAAATCTACTCCGTAGTTTTGTGTTTTTGAGTATTCCCATCCCAGGCTTGGGTTAGGTGGCTGATTTCCATAGATTCCGGTACTTCCTGCACTTCCATAATTGTAAGGAGCTACATTAAATCTTCCCATCGTAGAGTACGGATCTACTGCCTGATTGGAGGTCTGCCCCCATCCGGCTCTGAATTTAAGGAGATTAATCGCTTTGATATTCTGCATGAAGGATTCGTTGGTAACATTCCATCCTAATGATAATGCGGGATAGGTATGCCATTTGTTTCCCGGAGCCAGCCTGGAAGATCCATCGGCACGAAGTGTTGCCGTAAGCATATACTTGTTATCATAAGTATACATGATTCTTCCCATAGCTGAAAGCAAGCCGGTTTTCCAGTAAACCTGGTCTTCAGGTCTTACGGTAATATCAGCCTGAGGTGACTGCCCTAAGTTATAATACTGGAAAAAGTCTGCAGGAACATTCTTTGCACTCATGTATGAGCTTGTATACTTATTCTGTTCTGCGGAATATAATGCTACAGCATTTACCTTATGCTTACCAAATGTACGGTCATATGTTAAAAGGTTTTCCAATACCCAATGGTACGTCTGGTTATTCCCTCTTCCTGCAGCTGACGGTCCCAGAGGATTCGTATTAAATACCCCTACACCACTGTAATTCCCACTGTTTGAGGTACGGAAGTCCAAACCCACATTTAATCTGTATTTTAATCCTTTGATCGGAAGACTGGCTTCCCCGTAAAGATTGTTATAGGATGCAAAAGCCTTGGTTTCATCAATATACTTATCTCCCAGATTCCCCAGGCTTCCTCTGGTATAAATCCATGTCTGATCGATGCCCCCTGCAGTACTCATGACTCTTTTCGGGGTTCCGTCCGGATTGTAAGGATTGGCAATGGGAGAATATCCTAAAACAGCTCCTGGATTTACTCCGTTTCCTTCCGAAACAGAATAATTGGTATTGGTTGTAAAACCGAACTTGAAGATGGATCCTACCTGTTGATCAATGGCCATTCGAAGAGCAAATCTTTCATAACTTTGAATAGGGATCAGTGCATTTTGCTTGAAGTATGACAACCCCACATTATAATTTCCTCCCTCTGTCCCGCCTGAAACACCAATATCATGACTGGTCATCATGGCAGGCTTATAGTACAGGCTTTGCCAGTCTGTATTAACACTGTTGCTTTCATCAACCCCGTTGGAATACAAAGGTGTTGTATTTCCTGCAGGAATGGCATAAGAACGCAGCTGTGCAAACTTGGGACCATCCATCATGGGATACTTTGAAAACAAGGTCTGAACTCCTGTGAATGTATTGTAACTGAATTTGGGTCTCTGCCCCTTTGCTCCTCTGTTTGTTGTAACAAGGATAACACCGTTTGCCCCTCTGGATCCGTAAATGGCTGTAGCAGAAGCATCTTTCAGGATGTCAATACTTTTGATATCACTTGAGCTTATGTCACCCAATGATCCCACGAAAGGAATGCCATCCAGTACAATCAGTGGGTTATTATCTCCTGTCAGAGATCGTGTTCCCCTGATACGGATCTGCATGGCAGCACCCGGTTTGGTGGAAGTTTGCGAGATATCCACTCCTGCCGTTCTTCCTTGTAATGCCTGAGTGATATTGGCAGAAGGTACTTCACGGAGAGCATCTCCTTTTACCGTGGCTACAGATCCTGTCACAGCTTCTTTTCTCTGAGTTCCATATCCTATCACAACAACTTCATCTATTTTATTTTCTTTAGCTACTGTATCTTTCTTAACCTGTGAATATGCTATGCCGGAAGGCAATAAAGTCATTGCAAAAAATAGTGCTGCTCTATTGCTTTTATTGAAATAAAATCGGTTCATAATTATTATTTTAGTATTAGTTGTTGAATAAAAGGCTCTTTAATAATTATTGTGTATAAAAATCCTTAGTGTTTATAAGCCTTTTATTTTTTATTATATATACATATTCACGATGGCTTCAAACAATTCCTGTTTTCCGCTTTTAGGCTGTGGTTCACCGATTTCGTGAGCGATTTTCTGAAGATCTTCCAGGGTAAGCGTACCCTCCTCAAATGCTTTCCCATTTCCGTTATCAAAAGAAGCGTAGCGGTCTGTTCTCAGCTTTTTGTAATCTGAATTTTCAAGGATATCAGCCGCTGCAAGAAGACCTTTTGCGAATACATCCATTCCTGAAATGTGAGAAATGAATAAATCTTCAGCATCAATAGAATTTCTTCTGATTTTAGCATCAAAGTTTACCCCTCCTGTTCCCAGACCTCCTGCCGGAAGCAGTACCAGCCATGCCTGAACCATGTCGTAATAATCGATCGGGAACTGATCTGTATCCCATCCGTTCTGATAATCTCCTCTGTTGGCATCAATACTTCCTAAAAGTCCTGCATCAACAGCAGCCTGAAGCTCATGCTCAAATGTATGACCAGCCAATGTAGCATGGTTTACTTCGATATTTAGCTTAAAGTCTTTATCTAATCCGTAATGTCTCAGGAATCCGATTACTGTTTCAGAATCATAGTCATACTGATGTTTGGTAGGCTCCATCGGTTTTGGTTCAATCAGAAAAGTTCCTTTAAAACCTTGCTGGCGGGCATAGTCTCTTGACATAGAAAGGAAACGCGCAAGGTGATCTTTTTCACGCTTCATGTCAGTGTTTAAAAGGCTCATATACCCTTCTCTTCCACCCCAGAAAACATAGTTTTCACCTCCAAGCGCTATCGTAGCATCTATAGAATTTTTCACCTGAGTTCCAGCACAAGCAACAACATCAAAATTTGGGTTGGTAGAGGCGCCGTTCATATATCTTTCATGCGTGAAAACATTAGCTGTTCCCCATAAAAGCTTAATCCCGGTTTCCTGCTGCTTTTGTTTTGCATATTCTACAATAGCCTGCAAATTTTTCTCGTAGTCTTTCCAGTTATTGGCAGGGTCTACCAGATCGATATCATGGAAGCAGTAATAACTGAAGCCCATTTTAGACATAAATTCAAAACCTGCATCCATTTTGTGCATTGCCCTTGTTACCGGATCATTTCCGATATCCCATGGGTGATGGATTGTAGGTCCTCCGAATGGATCGCTTCCGTTTGCGCATAAGGTATGCCACCATGCCATCGCAAATCTTGTCCAGTCTTTCATAGGTTTTCCCATTATGATTTTTTCAGCATCATAATAGCGGAATGCCAATGGGTTTTTGCTTTCCTTCCCTTCAAACTTAATTTTTTCAATACCTGTAAAAAACTCTTTTGTACCTGTTAAAGTGTTCATATTTATTTGATTATTTTTTAATTTGTTTTTAATTTTTTGCGTAGAGATTCCCTTCTCACTGATTCTTAAGAGTCAGTAAGAGGATGAAAAATACTGTTGTAATTGTTCTAGATTATTTCGTTAAGATGATGTTTCCATCTGCCATAGGCTTCCAAATATTGTTCTTGTTTTTCGTGTTCAGGTTCTATTACAGCTATTTTTTCAAGTGAAGAAAATGCTTCCCTGGAATCTAAATAAAATCCTATTCCCATGCCTGCCGCTCTTGCCGCTCCTACCGCTCCATCGGTATCATAAAGTTCAATTACCGCGTTGCTGACACTGGATAGTGACTGGCGAAAAATCGAACTTAAAAACATATTGGCATTTCCTGCCCGGATCACCTGGATATCCATTCCGATATTTCTCATGATATTCATTCCGTATTCGTAAGAGAATACAATACCTTCCTGTGCTGCGCGAAGAATATCACCTTTTGAATGGATATTGAAGTTAATTCCGTGAATCGAACAGCTCGTATCTTTATTTTCAAGCACTCTTTCGGCTCCGTTTCCAAAAGGAATAATGCTTAACCCTTTTGAGCCGATAGGTGAAAGTGAAGCCATATCATTCATATCGCCATAAGAAGAAAGTGAGGTTGCGAAATTGTGCTTCAACCATGAATTTAAAATTCCGGTTCCATTGATACAAAGCAGAACTCCCAACCTGATCTGTTCCGGTGTGTAATTGACATGGGCAAAAGTATTGACCCTTGATAATTTATCATATTCCAGCTGGTCCAAAACTCCATAAACCACTCCTGAAGTTCCTGCTGTAGAGGCAATTTCTCCGGGATTAAAAACATTCAGGGAAAGCGCATTGTTGGGCTGATCTCCTGCTCTGTATGAAATGGGTGTACCTTCTTTTAGACCTAATTCTTCAGCTGCAACCTTTGAGACTGTTGCCTGGATGCCAAAAGTGGGTACAATTTCTGGGAAAAAGCTTTTCGGAATCTCATAGTGGTTGATAATATCTTCCGAAATACAGTTGTTTTTAAAATCCCAGAAGATTCCTTCTGATAATCCCTCAATTGTTATTCCTATCTGTCCGGAGAGTCTCATGGCAATATAGTCTCCCGGAAGCATTATTTTGTCTATCTTTTCAAAAATTTCAGGCTCGTTTTCTTTTACCCAGGCAAGCTTTGATGCTGTAAAATTCCCCGGTGAGTTTAAAAGATGCGAAAGACATTTTTCTTCTCCTATTGTTTTGAAAGCTTTTTCACCATAGGATACAGCACGGCTGTCGCACCAGATAATGGATGGCCTTAAAAGGTTTTGGTCTTTATCTACCAGAATCAAACCATGCATTTGCCAGGTGATTCCAATTCCTTTTATATCTTCAGCATGTATTCCGGACTCATGTATAACAGCTTCATGTGCCAACTTCAGATTGATCCACCAGTCCACAGGATTCTGCTCTGCCCATCCTGGATTGGCAGCAGTAATTTTCATCTCTTTTTTGGGAGAAAATTCAGAAGCAATCACTTTTCCGCTGGATGCCTCAATGAGACAAACTTTCACAGAAGAACTGCCAATATCATAGCCTAGTAAGTACATAATTTTTAAAAAGGGTTATTTTATAAGTTTTGTATTGTTTTTCTTGTAAATCTTAGCATCAAATCTGTAATATCTTGCTGCGCGGTGAGATACATCTTTTTGAATTTCGTTCAAAGGAACTATATAGGGGAATGAAGATATTTTTTTATGGAAATTCTTAATATCAATATTTTTTTCATTTAAAGCGCTGTAGAGCTGATAAAGCTGCCTTATGGTGAATCTTTTTGGCAGCAGTTCAAAAATGATGGAGAAATCAGATTCAATCCATTTTCTGATCTCCATTAAAGATTCATTGATAATTTGGTTATGGTCAAAAGGCAGTACCGGAACCTCATCAATGGGATACCAGTCTACGGTATCATATTTTGTACTGTTGATCTTATGATCTATTTTACAAAGGGAAAGATAAGCAACGGTAATGATTCTGTCTATATGATGTTTGTATTCCTGATCCATCCATTTGATATCATGTACATTGCTTGCTCTCATAGGATCAGCAAAACACTTGAACTGTTTGAGAACCATTTTTTTTATTCCCGTAAGTTCATGAAGTACTCTTTGTGCCGCATCATCTACATCCTCGTCGCTGAAAATCAAACTCCCTGGAAGTTTGATCTGCTTTTCCAGCGGAACATCATCAACATGGCGTTGTACTAGCAATATATTCAACCGGTTTTCATGGTCAAATCCAAAGACAACACAATCTACAGAGACATAGGTATGAATAAAGTTCTGATTCATTAGTTTGTTAACATTTTGGTAACATTACAAATATAAAAATTCATCTGAATAAAAAAAATAAATCTACCACTATATACTGCTTATCAATCAATTACATATCGAATTTTTATGATATCAATTGTATAAAAAATATGATAAGGTTATCATCATTTTTACACTTACTTATTTCATAAGACATGAATTCACAATCAATTGCAATTTGATAATAGTCCTAAAAAGATTATTTTTTTTTGAATAAATATTATGATAAGAAGAATTAATTTTTTTTTCATTTTGCATGAAAAAAAAATGTAAAAAACACACTTTTCATTATTAAAAAAGAAGTAAACCACTATTTGTAATTACCATTTTTTATACTCTAACTACAAATAATTACGAAACAGTCAGCTTAAATAACAATATGGTATAATAATGCAAATATGCAAATCTCTCTATATATGATAGGTTTATTTGAAGATTTCGAGAATATAGAACAAAAAAATCCTGAAAACATTGCAATCTCTTTTGCAGTTAATACCGTAGGTTCTCCACTAATTTTAACTAAAAAATTCCGTTAACCCAAGCAGTTGCATATATTATAAACTTAGAGACAGAATCTGGCTATAAGTACAAGACAAACATAGCCAACTATAAACTTATTATTCCAGTGCAGGTTTTTCTTAAGATTACACCCATGGCTTTATTTTACTTTTAAAACCTTCAATGATTTTCTAAAATAATAATTAGCTACTTTTTATCGAATCTGTCTTTTAAGTTCTTCTTTACTTGATAGAAGTGATTTATATTCTTTTACAAAAAAGAACCTGCATGAAGCATTAATTATGATATTTAACATCTTTATTACATAAAAAAATAGCCTTGATTTTTTAGTCAAGGCTATTTTTATGAATAGTAGTACACCTGTAAAATTAAAATCTTCTGGAACTTCTTGAATAGAAGTAAGTCAATTTCTGTTACATTTTAAATTTATTACTACCCTTAATTTGAATATTTATCTTTTGATTACTTTTACCGTTTTTACAATGTTATCGGCAGTGTTTATTTTTATCATATAGACCCCTGATGTTAAAGTAGAAAAGTCCACACTTCCTTTACTATCGTTGATAACTTTAACAAGAACCTGCTGTCCAACTGCATTGTAAACTGCTACGGAGATAATATTTTTATCAAACGAAATATTGAGATAATCCTGCACCGGATTCGGGAAAACTTTTAGATGATCAGATGCTGTTGAAATTTCTTCAACTGCCAAATTACTTATAGGGCATAGAAGCTGGGTAAAGGTAAGTTTCTGAATATTAGTTCCGTCACCGATTTGTCCGTAATTATTAGCTCCGGATACTCTCAAAATACCATCATTATTTATAGATAAAGTATGCCATCCTCCTGTAGAAATTGCCATATGAGAATTGACTCCCAGGCTCACCCAATTTGAAGAGCTGGTAGAAGTATTATTACCAAACGATCCGGTGGTATTATTTCCACAAGCAATCACAGTTCCAGATGTTGTCATTGCAATGGTATTAAAATTACCTGTAATAACTTTTTGAATTCCATCGGCTGCTAAAAAAGGCGTTGACCTGCTGATGGTAGTTCCATCAGCTAATTGTCCTGACCCGTTATATCCCCAAGTATAAAGGATACCATTTGCTTTTCTTCCTACAGTATGTGAATCTCCAGTGGATATATCTGCCCAATCGGTATTGGTTCCTATCTGTTTAGGCAAAATACGATCAGTTAGGGTACCATCACCCAACTGTCCATGACCATTATACCCCCAGGCCCAAAGGGTTCCATCTGTTTTTATTGCTACAGAATAGTAATTACCTGCAGTGATACTTTTCCAATTGGTCGCTGTTCCTATTTGAATAGGTATGAGCTTACCAATAGTTGTCCCATCTCCCAGTCCTCCATTTATATTCATTCCCCAGGCCCAAAGACTTCCGTTTGATTTTAGACCTAAATTATGACTTTCTCCAACTGCAATATCTTCCCAGTCAGTAGCAGTCCCTATTTTTGTGGGGATTGTTCTGTTAGTTGTAGTTCCGTCTCCTAAATACCCAAACTGGTTATTTCCCCAGGCCCAAAGCGTTCCATCCGTCTTTATTCCCAGTGAATGAAAAGTACCCGCACTTACAGTTTTCCAACATCCAGTTTGGTTAGGAAGTGTAGTAAAAGCTCCCCCCGGAACCCAGATACTTTGATTGGAGATGCAATTTGCTGCAACCCACCAATAATAAGTTGTGTTAGGTAATAAATTGGTAATATTCGCAGTGGTAGAAGTAGAAGCAGTAGCTGAACCTGTCATTGTCGGACTGGTACTGTAAACATAATAGTATCCCCCATTAGGTGCTGATGTTGAAGGCAGCCAATTAAGGGTAGCTGATGTAGAAGTGATATTAGAAGGATACATCTGGGTAGGAGGATTACAGACTGTTGTGCTTGGTGACATTTTTACTAAACCAAGCTGCAATGTTCCCAACCAAATGGTTCCTGAAGATTGTGTTCGTACTGCGCTAAAATAGTCATCAGGTAAACCTGAATTTGTATTTGTTTTAGTATAGGTTGTACAATCCGTAAAATTCTGTAAACCTGCACCATTAAAGCCAATCCATACTTTACTGTTGCTGTCAACATCTAACGCATTTGGATTTTATCCTGCCAGACAAGAATTATTTTGATAAGTGAACGTAATATTAGTTCCACTTGTTGTTAAAGTAATTAAACTATCAGAGCCTTTTACATAAATAGTATTATTGGCAATTCTCAATATTTTTTGAGTTCCTTGTGCTATAAAATTAAAATCTATACCATTAAATTTATACAGCACTCCTCCATTTGTCACCCAGACACCATTATTACTATCAGTTGCTACTGAATTCATATTTGATACAGAGTTATAAGTCGACCAGGTAGTACCATTGAATTTTGTAAGTCCTGCAGGTGTTACCACCCAAAGATTATTTTGTCCGTCGACCGCGATGTCAATAATCTCATTACTGGGAAGTCCCGAATTGGAAGTTGTATAATTGGTCCAGGTTGTGCCATTGAATTGAGAGGCGATCCACTTTCTGTTCTGACCATCAATTTCTATTTTTAGTATTGCATCAGACGCAATACCCGAGTTAGTGGTATTATAGTTCGTAAAAGAAGTTCCGTTAAAAGTAGAAACTCCATTGTAGGTAGCCAGCCACAATAATCCATTGGCATCTGTTTTAATATCAGCAATATAATTACTTCCTATTGTTGAATTTGAGGTATTGTACGTTGTGTAACTATACGTTTGTGCAAATACAGAAAATGAGACAAAAATTAAGAGTAAAAAATAAAGTTTTTTCATGGTTTTTAATAAAATGATTCTTTTCATGGTTAAGTTTGATAAGATTTCCCCTACTCGTTTAGCTTTTCGGTTCCGCTTGTTTACATGGTTGCTTAGCTCCGCAAAAAAAATTTTAAGAAATATTGAGTAAGCTATATATACAGCTTGCATTTCAAAAGAAATTTGCAGGATTCGATGAAACTTTTAATTGTTGGATACAATGAGTTTGGATGGAATAATAAAATCCAGAGTAATTTTTTTCATGGTATAATTAGTTTTTTATTGAGCAACATAAAAACAAAATATGATTTCATGTTCCTTTTTGCAAAAGTATATCTTTCTTATGGATAGTAGTAAGAAATTAACTACTTATGATACTTTTTTCATAGACAAATCTTTCTACAACATTGAAGATAAACAATTACCGCATTTGGTTGGTGAAGAAAGATTTACCGCTGCCCGAAGGTCCGAGGATAAATTTATTTCTGTTCGCAATGATTCCCTGCTTTATAGGAAGATCGGAAATGTCTAAGTGGATTGGCTTCCCTGTTAGGCAGTCTGCCATCTTGATTCTGAAGGGAGAGGGAGAATCCTGATAATTGGTTTCTGCAGTAAAGAAGCAAAGTGCAGGTTCGATAATTCCTACGGGAGAAGCAAATGACAGAAGACAGTCACTGCAGTATGTACTTAACTTTTCATAACGGCTGTGGAAGGAAACTGTACCCGGCAGATCCTCAGTGTCTGATAAAGTATGCATACTGATACGGTTATTCCCGATTAGCATTTCTTCCGAACCAAGTTTTATATACTGTAGTGAAGGATTAGCATCTCTTGATAGGTTTCAGATACTGCTCCAATATTCCCGACTGCTCAGCAGTTCCTGAAATCTCATTTTCAGTCAATCTTTCTAATTGGATATAACCACTGTCATTTATAATCCATCGATTGATTATTTCTTTGTCTTTGATTTCTTTAGGTATCAATTTGCCTTTGCATAGTGATGAAAAGTTGCTCTGCATTCGTATTCTTTCCCTACTGGTTTTCGTACAGTAATGATTTAAAAATGGGCTTTCATTACAGTGTCTTTCAAAAGATTTTGAAAGAAAACTCTGGTCTTCTCTTGAGAGATCAGGATGGTAGTTCTCTTTGATAAACTGGTCCTGCTTGTGAACCCCTGTAAAATCAGGAAGTGTTTTTTATCGCCTTGAACCATGCTGAATGCATCATTTCATACTCAGCGACGGCAAAGCTAAATAATTCAGGGAGTCTGACTTTAAAGCAAACCGTAACATCAGCCTTCTTTGAAATGATACAATTATTTTCAATTGAAAGCAATGGAAATTTACTTTCCAAGGTTGCTGCTTTGGAAGAATTTCTCATATGTCTGTTCTTTTACAGTTAGTTTTCAGATATCGGTAAATACTCTTGCGGCTGATGATGTATTGGGGATGCTTCTTACGAGCCCCAATTTTCATCAAGCCATGCTCTCTGTATTTTAATGAAAGTGATCTCCAAAAAGGTCTGATACAGCAGATGAAAAACTAAGTCTGTCTCCAACCATGGTATCTGAATACAAGACCCAGCTTCCTGACAAAAAAGTTCTGCAGAAGAAATTGCATGAGTTGTTTGAACACACAAGATAAATCTCTAGATATAAGAGAATTATATCAGATCTACAATACTTATCTCTTGTTATCTTAGTATGGATTTTGTCGTTGAACGTAATCCAGTCACATTCTTCTTTATCCTTTTTAAAGTAATTTGAATTGCTAATTGTTTAAATTTCTTTATTGTTTCCATTATTTTGGCAACTAATGGTCTACAACCAATCTAGGTTATTCATAAACTGATGTTTTAGATAAAGGTTATATCTGATACATTTAAAATATGTTGTCACATGATATTAACAGAAGAAATTGAGCCCATTTTTTATAAGTCCTAAACATTAATATATTTTTTGAGTACTTCAACAAGGTCTTTCTGCCTGATAGGCTTGGGAAGGAAATCATTCATTCCGGCTTCCAGACACTTTTCTTTTTCACCCAGCACATTTCCAGCTGTAACGCCTATGATAGGTATATTTTCATATCCCGGCAGCATTCTTATATTTCGTGTTGCCTCAATACCACTCATGATTGGCATCTGTACATCCATCAAGATAATGGAAAAATGCTTTTTCCTGCATTCTTCCAAAGCCTGCAGCCCATTGACGGCTTCCGTTAGATGTATACTGGGTGCAAGAGACTTCATTATTCTATTATTCAGGACCATATTCACTACGTTATCATCAACCAAAAGCACTTCTAATTCTGGGGCAAATAACTGCAAACCTTTCTCAGACTGATCCTTACTAATTTCTACTGCATAACTTCGGTCTACCTTTTTTAAGGTTTTGTATAGTTCATGTGATTTGATAGGCTTCAACAGTAAATGTGCATTTTCTATTTTTCTAACTGAATTAAGTATGCCCAGTTCTTCAGAAGAAGAAGAAAGTACTATAAATGGAGAAGTCTCTTTTCGCTGATTGAACAGCCCTGTTATTTTATCTATTGTTTCCAATCCTGACATAACAGGCATATGATAATCCATCAGGATCACATCGAACCGCTCTCCTTTCAACAGGATTTCCAACGCCTCCATCCCATTAGAAGCCAAGGTAGACTTGATATTTTTATAGGTAAGCATGTGGTCAAGAATGATCCTATTGGTTTCATTATCATCAACCACTAAGGCCGTTCTAATAGTTATTTCATCCTCCTCTCTCAATTGAGAGATCTCGTAAGGAATCTCAATGTCAAAGAAAAATACAGAACCCTTTTCCTTTACGCTGCTCAGCGACAAATGGCTTCCCATATATCCCAGGATATTATTTGAGATAGTAAGTCCTAGACCCGTTCCACCATATCGTTTACTAATGGAACTGTTTTCCTGAGTAAAGGCATTAAAAATGTATTTCTGTTTCTCAACAGGGATGCCGATCCCCGTATCTCTTACCGAGAAGCGCAAAACAATAGTACTATCATTCATGCGTAATTTCTCTACTTTTAGCTCTATCTCTCCCTTTTCTGTAAATTTCACAGCATTTCCCAGAAGATTGATCAAAATCTGTTTTAACCTTGCTTCATCCAAAAAAAGTATCTTTGGAAGACCTGGCTCAATATTGAGAAGAAGTTCGATATTTTTTTTCTGGGATTGATAAATAATAACATTTATGACCTGGCTTAACATATCATAAACATCAGTTTTCTCAATCAAAAGCTCCATTTTTCCGGATTCTATTTTAGAAAAATCCAATATATCATTGATGATGCTAAGCAGGTTTTCCCCTGACTCATTGATGTAATTCAGATATTGCATCTGTGTTTCATTCAGTGGTGTTGTGAGGAGAAGGTCTGAAAAACCAATAACTCCATTTAAAGGAGTCCTGATCTCATGACTCATATTGGCCAGAAATTCGGATTTTGCCTTGCTGGCTATATCTGCCGTTTCCTTGGCATTTTTCAGTTCTTCATTTATCTTTACAGCATTTGTAATATTCTGTATGGAAATAATCACTCCCCCTACTTCATCTTTTGTAAGATACCAAGGACCGACTTTAAGGTCATAATGCTGAATTTCTTCTTTTCCTTCCACCTTTAGCATAAAGTCACTGTTGATGTACGTTTTTCCCAAAAGTGCATTGTCATAGATATCTTTTCGTTCTTTGGGAATATTAGGTGATATCGTGAAAAGATTATTACCAATAAGATCTACATTATTCATACTAAATTCCTCTCTCCATCTGCTGCTTACAGCAACATAGTTAAGATCTTTATCAAACATGGCCAAAGGAACAGGAACATCAGTGGCAAAAGACTGCATTATGGCCTCCTTCCGGGTAACCTCTAAAAACATTTTTTTGAAGGCATCAATGTCCTGAATAATTCCGAAAACCCTTTTACAGGTATCATCTTCAAATTCGGGAATACCTTTTACTCTTACCCAAATCGTAACGCCATCATTACGCAAAAGCTGAAGTTCCTCATCAAAAGGAATTCCTTGTTGTATTGCCCTGCTAAAAAGATATTTTATTCTCTCCCTGCTTTTTCCTTTGTAAAATTCAAAGGCATTTTCAAAAGTAGGCTGGAAATTATTTTCTATTTTGTGAATTTCTCTTGTACTTTGAGACCAGAACAGCTTTCCTGTCTTCATATTGGCTTCCCAACCTCCCACCTGGGCTACTGAGCCTGTTTCTTCAAGCATTTCCTTAGTGTAAGACAGATCGCTTTCTAACTTACCACGCCGGATAAGATCAGATTTTAATTGTATATAAACAAAAACGGTTACACCAATGGCTGCAACCGCAGAAAAGATGATAAATAAAACAGTCCACTTCGAAGACTTATTCAGCTCTTCATTTTTTATGGCAAGTTGAACTTCCTCAAGTTTTACAAATTTCTGAACGAGCATGCGGCATTTGTCCATAGCCTCCTTGTTTTGTACAAGTTCTTCCGGACTTATTAATATTCCCTTTTTACGATTCTCAATAAGCAAAACATATTCTTTCATTAAGATTTCTGAAGTATGTAGCAGTTCATTTAGAATATTAATCTGATCTTTATCTCTAAGATTAAGTCTATCTTTGTGAGAAACAAGCAGCGGATATTCATTCCTACTTTTATCGAAAGGTTCAAGAAAATTTTCCAGGCCGGTAAGCTGATATCCCCGATTGCCCGTCTCAGCATTTAAAAGAGTATTTAAGATATCTTTTGCTAAGTTTATAGATTCCTTACTTTTCAAGAAGTCTTCCCTATTCTCCATCTGCTTATGTATGCTTATATAAGATGCTATGGAACTAGCAATCAGAAGCATCAAAGAAATCACTACTCCTATCTGAAGATTTCTTATAATTTTTTTCGGCATTGAATGGTATTTTTGTAATAAAATACTAAAAATAGGTCATTTTATAATATTTACAAATTAATTTAGAAATTTGTTAGAAGATATTGGAAAATGAATATAATTTAAGTCGTTTAAAGATGAAACTGCTAACTTTATAAAAGTTTATTTTGTATGGTTTCCCCATTGTTTTTCTTAATTGATATTCATTTTTTTAAACTTTTCAGCAAATATACCGGGCTTCAGAGCTTTTAACATTATCTCACCTAAAATGACAGTGAAGCATTCTATGAAATAAAAAAAATACTTTATAATAGCTAATCCTTCATTATCGAAACTATAACACTGACAATTAGCCAATCAATAACAATAAAGCTTTGGTAATTTCGAATAATGTTATTAGATTTATAATGAATTCTGAATTACAATATTATTACACCTCACTAAATTTATTAATCATGAAAAAGCAAATCTTTATCACTGCCCTATCCCTGGGAGCAATCACTATAGGAACCAACCGGGTTCTTGCACAAAATTCTGAGAAGGTTAGTACATCCGTAAATATTATTTTAGCAGACGTTATTGCAATGGACATTGGCACTGGTGCGTCAGAAGGTGCTGTAGATTTTAATTATGGGAGCACAAAAGACTACAACTCATCAAAAAATGTGACCGTTCCCAATAGTTTAGTCATTATTTCCTCCAAAAATTTTGATGTAAAAGTAAAATCTGAAGGTACACACTTTGTAAGTGGTGCAAACGTAATTCCTGTAGATATATTACAGGTAAAGGCAATACCAGGTGGAAGTCTGGTGGGGACCCTGAATGAGGTCACTTTATCTACAACTGATCAGGTACTGGTGAGTAATGCAAGTTTAGGTACTAAACAGTCTTTAAATATTGCCTACTCTATTTCGTCGGAAAATGCATCCAAAGTACTTCTGGGGAAACCACAAGGAACTTACACACAAAAAATAACTTATACTGCCACTGCATTGTAAGTAAATATCAATTTTTAAATATAGCCCTCAACACTTAGAAAGTGTTGAGGGCTTTTCTTATTCAAGCAAAATGAATAATCCTGTAGTGATTTTACTACATGAACTTCCGTTTTCCACTACAAAGAAACTTTTATCGCTGCTATAAATTTGCAGTATACAAAAGAACAATTAAATAAAAATAAAATTTAAATATTACTATCATGAAAAAACTAATCGTAATCTCAGCCTTAACTTTTGGAGCAATCATATTAGGAACTAACAATGTTCAAGCTCAAAATACTACAGCAACCACAACGGTAAACATTACCCTTAACGATGTAATCTCTATCGATGCGGGAAGTACTGCAATTGGTAATACGGTTGACTTCAACTATGTTACTGCAGCAGACTATAACTCTGATCAAACAATTACTAAAGCCAACTCTTTAAAAGTTACTTCAACGAAGAACTTTAATGTTAAAGTAAAAGCAGGAGGTGCTAATTTTATGAATGGAACCAACCTGATCCCTGTAAATGTTTTGACTATCAAAGCGGCTACAGCTGCCGGAACAATGGGCGGAACAAAAAGCACTGTTGTTTTATCTGCAACGGATCAGACTTTAGTATCCAATGCTCCTCTTGGAAGTGCATTAACACTGAATCTGGACTACACGATTCCAGCGGCAAAATCATCATCTTCTGATATTTTAGGTAAACCAGCAGGAACTTATACACAAACAGTAACTTATACTGCAACTGCTTTATAAATAAATTTTCATATTAATATTTTGTGATTTGGTGTTTCGAAGGCTTCCTCAGGAGGCCTTTGATTTTGTATGTATTGTACCAATATAGATAAAATTCAAAATCCGGGAATAAGTATCTGTCATCTGTAAGGTAGAATCTATGCTTTTGGACATTTAAATCTAATTAATACATCACACCAAACATTCAGTAAATTTTGTGAAAATCTAAAGAAAAATTATAAGCAACGGTAATTTATATCACGACAGCTTTATAATAGAAATAACAGGAATTAGATACGCCCTCAACACTTAGAAAGTATTGAGGGATTTTCTATTTAAACCAATGAGTAATCCTGTAGTGATTTTACTACATGAACTTCCTTTTTCCACTACAAAGAAACTTTTATCGCTGCTATAAATTTGCAGTATACAAAAGAACAATTAAATAAAAATAACAATTAAATATTACTATCATGAAAAAACTAATCGTAATCTCAGCCTTAACTTTTGGAGCAATCATATTAGGAACTAACAATGTGCAAGCTCAAAATACTACAGCAACCACAACGGTAAACATTACCCTGAACGATGTAATCTCCATCGACGCGGGAAGTACAGCAATTGGTAATACGGTTGACTTTAACTATGCTACTGCAGCAGACTATAACTCTGATCAAACAATTACTAAAGCCAACTCCTTAAAAGTTACTTCAACGAAGAACTTTAATGTTAAAGTAAAAGCAGGAGGTGCTAATTTTATGAATGGAACCAACCTGATCCCTGTAAATGTTTTGACTATCAAAGCGGCTACAGCTGCCGGAACCATGGGCGGAACAAAAAGCGCTGTTGTTTTATCTGCAACGGATCAAACCTTAGTATCAAATGCTCCTCTTGGAAGTGCATTAACATTGAACCTGGACTACACTATTCCAGCGGCAAAATCTTCATCTTCTGATATTTTAGGTAAACCAGCCGGAACTTATACTCAAACAGTAACGTATACAGCAACTGCTTTGTAGCAGCTGTAGATTTGTAATGTTCAAAAGAGAACAAGAATAATAATTAAATCTTACTGCCATGACAAAACAAATCGCCATCACAGCCTTAACTTTTGGAGTAGTTATATTTGGAACTAATAATGTTCAAGCTCAAAATACAGCCGCAACCACAACGGTAAATATTACCCTGAACGATGTGATCTCTATAGATGCAGGAAGTACAGCAATTGGTGGTATAGTTGCTTTTAACTATGTTACTGCAGCAGACTATAACTCTGATCAGACGATTACCAAAGTCAACTCCTTAAAAGTTACCTCAACGAAGAATTTTAATGTAAAGGTAAAAGCGGGAGGACCGCATTTCGTCAATGGTTCAAACTCAATCCCTGTAGATGTTTTGACAATCAAGGTTGCAGAAGCTCCCGGAAATATGGGCGGAACCAAAAACGATGTGGTTTTATCTCCAGGAGAAAGAACCTTAGTATCCAATGCTCCTCTCGGAAGTGCATTAACACTGAATCTGGATTACACCATTCCAGCAGCAAAATCCTCATCTTCTGATATTTTAGGTAAACCCGCTGGAACTTATACCCAAACAGTAACATATACTGCGACTACTTTATAAAAAAACACATCAATATATATGCCCTCAGCACTTTCCAGGTATTGAGGGCTTTTTTATTTAAACAAAATGAATAATCCTGTAGTGATTTTACTACATGAACTTCCTTTTTCCACTACAAAGAAACTTTTATCGCTGCTATAAATTTGCAGTATACAAAATAACAATTAAATAAAAATAACAATTAAATATTACTATCATGAAAAAACTAATCGTAATCTCAGCCTTAACTTTTGGAGCAATCATATTAGGAACTAACAATGTTCAAGCTCAAAATACTACAGCAACCACAACGGTAAACATTACCCTGAACGATGTAATCTCCATCGACGCGGGAAGTACAGCAATTGGTAATACGGTTGACTTTAACTATGCTACTGCAGCAGACTATAACTCTGATCAAACAATTACTAAAGCCAACTCCTTAAAAGTTACTTCAACGAAGAACTTTAATGTTAAAGTAAAAGCAGGAGGTGCTAATTTCATGAATGGAACCAACCTGATCCCTGTAAATGTTCTGACTATCAAAGCTGCTACAGCTGCCGGAACCATGGGCGGAACAAAAAGCGCCGTTGTTTTATCTGCAACGGATCAAACCTTAGTATCAAATGCTCCTCTTGGAAGTGCATTAACACTGAATCTGGACTACACCATTCCAGCAGCAAAATCCTCATCTCCTGATATTTTAGGTAAACCGGCAGGAACTTATACACAAACGGTAACTTATACTGCGACCGCTTTATAATAAAATTTTTAGTTTGTAAAGGTTCCTTTTGCTATGTTTTCAGTAGTTTTGGGAATCTTTTATTATTAAACTATTTACACCATGCACAAGTTTATTCACCTTTTTATTTTCTTTATCCTCATAGGGTCTTCTTCACTTCTGGCACAAAGTATCTCCATGTCACCTACACGCTTGTTTTTCACAGGTAATCCAGGAGAAAAAGTAACAAAGACAGTCACGCTTCAAAACAGCTCGGATAAAGATTATGTTTTTAATCTCAACTACAAAGATTGGGTTAGAGAAGAAGACGGAAATAAGGTTTATCTTGAAGCAGGCAGTTCAAAAATTTCCAACGCCTCCTGGATATCCACCTTAGAAAACGCTGTAACAGTTCCTGCAAAAAGCACAAAGGAGATTGTAGTAACCATGCAGATCCCGGCAAATGCATCACAGTCTGCTGTTACGAACAGTATGTTGTTTTTCACCCAGCTTCCTCAGCAGGCAGATAAGGCACGTGTTCAGAATGGTATTGGTATTATCACCTTATTTGAAGTGGGACTTCACATCTTTTATACTCCACTGGGAAACCATGTAAAAAGTCTGGATATTACCAATATTTCAGAGGTGAGTAATGAGAATGCAGCGAACAGAAAAGTAGCAGTAAGTATCCATAATGATGGAAACACCATCAATGATGCCACCGTTGAGTTTGAGCTCACCGACACAGATAGTGGTAAGGAAATAAAATTGCCAGCAATTTCCATCTCCATGCTTCCGGATACCAATCAGGTTGTTCAGTTTTCTTTACCAGAGAAAATTTCAGGAAACTTCCTTGGCGTGGTTATTATCAAAATGGCAGAATCCAATGATTTACGCGTAGGCGAAAAAAACTTTAAATTTTAAAATTAAGTCTTGAAACTACAGAATGGAATATCGATATCAGTCCTAAGAAGAACAATCTTATTTTTTGTATTTGTTCTTCTGCACTTCTCGTTGGCCTCTGCGCAGGAAAAGAAGGATATACAAATCCATTTTGAAAATGACAGTGTAGCTGTTGAGAAAGGTTCTACTTTTACTAATTTCCTGGTCGTTGAGAATAAAAGTTCTGAAGAGATTATCATTCAGAATATCATACCTAATGAAAAATATCCGGGATTGCTTTTCTATCCCAAAAATGAATTTACCTTAGGTGCAGGCCAGTCTAAAAATCTTCCTGTGAAACTGATCGCCAACGTGGATTTTATGAAACTGAGATCCAATGAAATCAAATTCCAGGTTTCGTACACCAGCCCAACGGTTACCAGAAATGAAAGCGCGTCGTTCTTCGTTGCTAAAGGCGAGAACAAAAACATTGCAATTTATACCGCCACCTACGAAAATTTCATTAACCCAGCTGTGCCCCAATCCTCAATTCTGCTGACAGTAGAAAACCAAGGTTATAGTAAAAGAACCGTTAAGATTGATTTGCAATCCATTCCTGATGGTTTGGAAATGATGCCAAAACAACAAACCGTATCTCTGGAAGGTTTAGAAAAACAAACGGTTGAAATCAAAATTGCAGTCAGAAAACAGAATACACTTTATCCGGAATTTAATATTAATGCAATTGTCACAGACCTGCTTGATAATAAAATCGTGGGAAGCAACACACTCTATTTAGTCATTTTATCGCACAACAGACAAATTGCCAGAGGAAACGAAGCGGTGAGCGGAAGTAATTTTGCAGAAATCAGCTATAATGAAAACAGTTCAGGTTTCAACTATCTTCAATTAAGGGGAAATACAGCATTTCGGGTGACTGAGAATTTGAAATCGCGCTTCAATATTGGTGCAGATTACTATGTTGAAGACGGTCGTTATAATCTGTATGATACGTGGCTGGAACTGGAGAGAAAAAATACGGTGTTAAGGGTGGGAAATGTTAATAGCAGCGATTATGATTACCCGGTTTTCGGAAGAGGCGGGAAAGTTTCTACCAAATTTGGTAAAAATAATCAGATTGAAATTCTTGCGCTGGAAAATAATTATAATCTGTACGGTACTTATTTCCAACAAACAGAAGGATCTACCATTATGGGTGCAAAATATGCTTTTGGGAATGCTAAATCTTTCAATGGGAAAGTGTCTTATATATTCGATCATGATCCGCGCTTTAACATAGATACACAGGTAGCGAACGCGGTAACGTCATTTTTAATTAATGATAAAAACACAATCCGCACAGAGGTTGGTCTGAGCCACGAAAAAGGCCTTTTGAACAAAGATGAAAACGCAGGCGCTTCAATGGGAGCCAATTACGATGGGAAAATAGGGAACTGGGATATACAATCTGTCAATTCCTTTGCTACCAAAAGTTATGCAGGGATCAAACGGGGATCTTTTTTCTCAAATCAGAGGATTGGCCGCCAATTTTCTGCTTCTCAGCGCGCTTTTATACAATATCAGAATTCGCAGATAGAGCCCGAGTTCCTGAGTTTCCAAGGTGCATCAACCCCACCTGGGAATACCTCTAATTTACGTTATTATTTCAACAGTACAGAAGCTTTGGGATTAGGTTATCAGTTTTCTTTAAAGAAGTGGAATTTTTTACTTTCTCCAAAGGTTGAAAATCAAAAAACAGCTAATTTTTACACATCGCAGGAACTTTTTTCATACCGGCTGGAAGCCAATATCAGCACTACATTAGGTGCCCACGGATTGAACCTGACGGCTGAATATTCTTATTCAAAAGAGAACAATAAACCGGACTGGTTCAACAGTTTGAAAACAACTTTATCTTACAGATATAAATCATTCTCCCTCAACGGAACAGCCCAATGGAACGCAACAAGTGTCTTTGATTTAAATTCTTATTATGATGTAAGCCGTAATTTTGCCAACTATAATGTATATGCCTCGTATAATTTCCAGATGCTTAATCATAATCTGACTGGATCTTTTTCAGCCGGAGCCTTCTATTCGGAACTTTATAAAAATTTAAACAGCAATATCACCGGTAATCTGGAATATAAGATTTCGTCTTCATGGTCTACCACAGGTTATTTTAATCTTTCCGGTTATAAATCTACGGCTGAATATGCAACCAGTGGCAGTTATTACCAGTTTAGAGTGGGGATTAAAAAATATTTTGCCACAGCTACGACTCTTGGAAATCATAAAGTGACGTTCCAGTTCTTTGAAGATAAAAATTTCAATGGGCTTCTGGAGTCCGGCGAATCGGTACTTGCTAATGAAATTGTAAAACTGGACAATTATGTAGCGATAACGGATAAGAATGGAAAAGTAGTTTTTCAGAATGTGCCTGAAGGTACTTATACACTGAAGGTGAACGAAAGTGCAGGTGCCCGATTGATGATGGATCCTGTCATTATGGTACATAATAATATTAACCGCAAAGTGAGCTTGGTAAAAAACATCAGGGTAAGTGGGAAATTAACGGAGATCAAGCAAGCCTACGATATTTTGGAAACAGATGTAACCGGAATAGTGGTATATGCAAAAAGTGAAGATGGAGTGATCTATACTGCCGTGGTTAACCAAAAAAATGAGTTTGAGTTTTTCCTGAAAGATGGAAAATACAGTCTCTATATTGAAAATGACAAATACAGTTATACACAACCCACCCAAACTATTCAGGTGACAAAAGAAGGGTATTCAAAAACCGTAGTTTTTGAATATAAGAAGAAAGACACCACCATTAAGGTGAAAAAGTTTTAAATTTAAAAGTATGAAAAAGATGAGGGCTTTTCTAATAGGAATTTTTACCATGTTCTGTGGGTCTGCAGCCACGAAAGCTCAGGATGTGTACCTGTCGGTTCCTGATAATAATATTTTTAACAGGACCGAATTTACCTCAGTACCTACAAGAGTAATGACGAACGCCAACAGAACAAACTGGGATTATGCCTTTTTGGGGCTACTCCCAACAGCTCCTACATTTACCTCTGTTTCAGGACCAACTTTTACTCACTCTTCTTCCTCATTTACTTTGCCCAGTTCCACTCTTCTATGGCAGTTAGAAAGTATGGGCGGGCAGCTGCCATATACTGGACTTTCAGGTTATTTACCAGGTTTTCAGTCGTTCAGTACAAGCGCTATAAAATGGTTTGAACCGCCATCACTAAGTATCGGGGGCGGATTCAACCGGGGAAATATCAATTTTACATTTAAAATTCCTGCCTCACAATTTACGGCTAATGCCTTCCGGGCCGGGAATTACTCCATGGATATCACTCAGAATTATAATGACTTTACACCACGTAATTTTAAAACAATTTTAGTCATTCCTCCATCTATGCGTTGGGTCACAAATTCTTTAACAAAATACATAGAAATATCTTCTTTGAATGACTACCGCAATACTAGCACGTGGGTGTGGGATTTGGGGAATACGGAAATCGCACATACGGTTGACTTTAATTTTTGGGCGAAAGCTGCTTCTACAAACATTCAGTTCACTTCTTCTAAAGGTGTTCCAGGAACCAGAAATATAGCAAGCATTAAATTGGGTAGCAATGGATCTGCACTCACGACCAAAGCCTTATCTGCCGATTTTCAGAATTTTTCCGCGGCTAATTTCAGTGTTGTAGCGGGAAACAGAAATAGCTTTATTCCAGAGCTTTATGTTTCTTCGGATGATTTTAAAAACCTTTTTTTTGAAGCCGGAACTTATACGTTTGAATTGAACTTCAATGCCAGAAGTACAGATAACTCAATTAACAGTTTGCAAAATACAGCTGTTCAGTTAAAGGTGCTTCCTCTGTCGGAGATCACCATCCCCAGTTCCGGGCGCAATGTAAATTTCAATTTTAATACCGCTGCCCAATACACCGATGGTCAGTCACAAATGATTTCAAACCAAATTATGCTGTCCAATAATGAAAATTTTGAGCTCTATGTAAAATCGGACGAAAATTATTTCAAGAAAGGCGGTCTGCAGACCAGCATCAATTCCAACATATTACAAATTGGTATAGACGGAAGTTCTGTAAATGCTCCCTTATCCAAAACTCCTCAAAAAATACTGTTTAATGGAGCACCGGTTTTGGACCGGGGGCTGAATGTAAGATACACCATATCACCTGCGGGTGCCCAAAGTTTGGTAGGTAAGGAAAATACCACCTACTCTATCAATGTTTATTATAGCTTCACGGCAATTTAACGATACTTTCTAAAAAAAACCTTCCTTATGGACCACATTAATGGCAATGATCAATCGCGGAATCAGCACTATATTGATAAATTAAGTGCATTCGAAAAAAAACATACCGATGTTTTTGATTTCTTAGTATTCGCGGCGGCCAAGATGACCAACATGGAGCTTTGCACCATGAGCATTACCTCGGAAGGGCAAGTTTATGTTCTCGCTTCCAGTGATGCATCCCCCAATCAGGTCTATCCCCAGAATCCTCACTTTCTTTTGAATGACCAGACTTCGGTTTATGAGTCTAAGAACTCGGAATTTAAATTTCATAGAAGTTATCCCATCCCCGGTCGTGAGGACAATCTGATCACTCATTTAAATTTATTTGACAGGGAAGAGAAAAATTTAAATAAAGAAGAGGAAGAGTTGGTCAACAAGATATTGAACCAAGCGGCAAAATGTCATTTGGATAAAGAAAGAGAACGGGCAGAAAAAGCCTATGTTTTAAAATCAGAGTTTGTGGCCAATATGAGTCATGAGATAAGAACTCCATTAAATGGGATTATCGGTTTTACAGAGCTCCTTATGGAAACCAATCTGGATGAAACGCAGAGACAATACCTGGAAATCATCAACCAATCTGGTGTATCCTTATACAGCATCATCAACGATATTTTGGACTTCTCAAAATTAGAAAAGCAAAAACTTAAGCTAAATCTCGACAAAGTAGAGATTGAAGAACTGGTTTCAGAAGCCTTCAATATTGTTGCGTACAGTAATACTAAAAAGCAAGTAGAAATGCTCATCGATATTGATGACACCATACCTACATATATATGGACTGATGAAATACGCTTAAAACAGGTTTTTGTCAACCTTTTGAGCAACGCTTTAAAATTTACCGAGGAAGGAGAGATTGTTTCATATGTCAAAGTTTTAGATGATTTAGGAGAAGGAAAAAAACGAATCCGATTTGGAGTTCGCGATACAGGCATTGGAATCAGCAGCGAAAAACAGGCTGAAATTTTCAACCCTTTTTCACAGGGAGATGGCAGTATTACTAAAAGATATGGAGGGACTGGCATGGGACTCACCATTTCTAACCAAATCTTGGCACTTGCCGGCAGTATATTACAAGTCGAAAGCGATCAGGGAAAGGGCAGCGACTTTTTCTTTGATATTCTGTTCGACACTGAGGAAGAGGAATATGATTTAAACTTAAGTGACATTAAGAAAGTTTTGATTGTGGACGATAATGAAAACAATCGGAAAATCCTGAAAAGGATGCTGGAACGAAAAAATATCGAAGTAACGGAATGCAATAGCGGGTTGAAGGCTTTGCTATTGATTATGAACAAGTCCAAATTCGATGTGATCATTATGGATTATCATATGCCGATTATGGATGGCATTGAAACCATAAGAAAAATGAAAAATATTATTCCCGACGCCAACCATGTAACGCCGTATATTGTTTTGTACAGCTCGTCCGATGATACTAATTTGCAGGCTGCATGTGATGAATTAGAAATAGAAAATCGGCTTGTAAAACCAATTCGTATGAAACAGATGTACCAGATTTTATCCACCTTAAAGAGTTCTGAAAAGAAAAAACCGGATCAAATAAAAAATGCAGCAAATGAAGTGAGCATGCGCGAAATAAAAATTTTAATTGCTGAGGATAATCCTATTAATTTACTTCTTATCAAAACTTATTTAAAGGAGATTATTCCTCAAGCTTTAATCATCGAGGCAAAAGATGGTACTGAAGCGGTTGAAAAACACCAAAAAGAGAGTCCTGATCTTATTTTAATGGATATTCAGATGCCTCATCTCAATGGTATTGAAGCAACCAAAGAAATAAGAGCCTTGGAAAAAAACATCGAAATACCTATTATTGCAGTAACAGCAGGGAGTCTGCCTGGTGATAAAGAAAAATGTCTGCAAGCCGGAATGTCAGATTTTTTAACCAAACCCTTATTAAAGCAAACCCTGTCTGATATGATTCAAAAATGGTTTGGTACGGAAATCGAAAAAGAATAAATAATAAACTATGCTTAAAAAAATACCTGAATAGTTTTTTTTAAGCTTTGATACAGAATTTATGAATGACCTTAGCAACGAACTACAATTAAAAATTGAAAAACTGGAAAATGAAATCAGTTTTAAAAACGGACTGATCTCGATATTATCTCACGATTCAAAGGAAATGTTTGGAAATTTTCTGTGGCTTATAGAAGCGGTAGAAGAAAAGACTATAAGTGAGGAAGATTTTTTTAAGTTGTTGCCGCAGTTAAAATGCGATGCCCAAAAGAATCTGCAAACCATTCAGGACAGCACCTCTTGGTTAAAAACGCAATATGGGGAATTTAAGATTAAACCTGAGAAAATCATGATGATGGATCTTTTTCACCATTTTGAAGAAAAATATGCACTTAAATTAAAAGAAAAAAATATTAAATTTCATTTTAAAGGAGATCCCAATGCATTTGTTACAACCGATCGTTTGTTGCTGCAATATGTTTTAGACAAAATTCTCAATAATGCAGTGAAATACTCTTTTTCCGGGAATGACATTCACTTGCAGGAAGTTACGGATGATCGTCAGGTGATAATTTCTGTGAGCGACTTCGGAACGGGAATGAATGAAAAATATTTATCTGAAATCTTCACTTATGGTAACCCCCTATTCCTTGGTACTGCTGGTGAGAAAGGAGTTGGATTAAGTTTGAAAATTGTGAAAAATTTTGTATCCTTGATGCATGGAAACATTCAAATCACTTCCGCTGAAAATAAAGGCACCACTGTTTCCCTCTTTGTACGTAAATTTATAGAATAATGGGTTTAAAAGTAAACGTTCGTATTATTGTAGCAGACGATCACGGTATCGTCCGGATGGGTTTAATACAAACCATACAACGCCTTTGGCCTGATGCTACAATCATTGAAGTAGAGGATTTTAAATCACTGTACAAAGTAATTCTGAAGGAAGAACTGGATCTGGCTATCATGGACGTCAATATGCCTAATGGTTCTGTTCAGGAAGCGATTGACTACATAAAAATGCACCAACCCAACTTAAAAATTCTTATATTTTCTTCTCAAGATGAAGAGGTGTATGCAATGCGCTATCTAAAGATGGGTGCCGGTGGCTATTTAAGTAAACAAAGCTCCAATGCAGTAGTTGAAACTGCTTTGACGGCAATGCTCAATACTGGCCGGTTTGCGAGTGACCACGTAAAAGAAGCGATGTTTTTAGAATCGATAAATGGCACTACAAAAAACTCACCTTTCGAAGCGCTGTCTGACCGCGAATTGCAAATTGCCAATAAACTGGCTGAAGGTCTTCCTCTCAAAGAAATTTCTAATCAACTTAATCTCCATTCATCTACGATCAGCACTTACAAAAACAGGCTGTTTGAGAAACTGAAAATACGATCCATACCCGAATTGGTGGAGATTCTTAGGCTGTATAATCATTAAAAATTCTATAATTTCCACTTTATCATCCGGGGAATCGTGGGATCTTGTACATCTTAACAAGATCCTACACTCCGCTAGCTTCAGGAGATGTTTCGCGAAATCACTTTGTATGGACAAAACAGAAGGTTGGGAGATCGACAGAAGCCAAACTCACAAATTCCCCATTCTATCAGATATATTTTTTCTGAATCAAACAACCTTTGAAGAAAGAGTGCTCTGAAAGATTTTTAAGGTAGAGGTCAGTATTTTAGCTTCTTGAGTATTTAATGCCTTGTGTCATTTAGATCAGTTTTTCATATATTTTTTCGTGACCCATTGCTAAACAGCTCAAGTATCAATTCTGGAGAATAAATCTGATAAGTAAGTTCATTTCCCTGCATGTTCTTCCTCAAAATTAAATGAAATCAAAGTTATTATTATTTTAATCAAATAAAGAATCACATCATACCATAGTATCAATTATTTAAACTATTGATTGCGGTATCACTCCAATTTTTAAAATCCAACCAAATAGAACGTTAAAATTCGTTAATTTAAACCCGTATATAATAATTATTCATGAGATTTGTTGTGAACATAAAAAATATTAGTATGAAAAATTTAAAAAAGCTTAAAAAAGCAGAATTAAAAACAATTGTTGGCGGAGCAGGTTGTACCAGACTATGTTTTATAAATGATAAATTAACATGCGTTCCGTATAATTCATGTGGTGGCCCTGGACTTGAGCCATAAAAAATTAATAACCTGTTTTTTAAAAACATATTTCTAGAATATTTTCAATACTAGTAAAATATCTGTTTGAAAAACAGGTTATCTTATACAAAAATATCTATACACACCTAAGAATTAAGAACCAGCCTAACCGTAGATGAATCTGCTCTTTCATAGGTACGTCCCATGCTCCCAGTTCTCCTACAAATCCCCTTTCCATGTGGAAACAGTAAACTGTATTTGTTTGCATGATGGTCTTTTTTCTCATAGTTACAGGGCTTACCACTAAAAATTTTATCAGCTATTGCCAAATCGGCAAGATATCCACAATTTTATTATAATTTAATTGTGTTTAACACGCATAGGATAAAACAATAAAACAGCATATCATTAAACGGTAAAAAAATATATTGTGATAAAATTTCTCACTATTTTAAACCGTTTAACCAGATGTTTGAAAAATTATATTTTTATCAGTATGAAAAACCATAAGTTGACAGCACTTTTAATTATTATAACGATACTCTTTTCTTGTAAGGCTGAAAAGAAAGCGAACATTAGTTCTGTTTTCAATAATTCAGGTTTTGACAATAGCAATATTGATTCTACTAAAAATCCATGTATTGATTTTGATGGCTTTGCTAATGGTAACTGGAAGAAGAAAAACCCTCTTCCTGCTACTGAAAGCAGATGGGGTGCTTTCGAAATTCTTGATCGGGACAACAAAGTGAAACTGAAAAATATTGTAGATAGCATAAGTAAATTACCTAATCTCAAATTAGGTTCAGAATCTCAACAGATAGCTGATTTTTACAGATCTTACATGGATACTGCTTCCATAGAAAAGTTAGGACTTTCACCTCTTGACAGCTATTTTGAACGAATTGATCATATTAAAGATTATACCGATTGGGTAAACTTCTCCGGGGAACTTCAAAAGCTTGGTGTACCAACTTTTATCAGTTATAAGGTGGAAGCCGATGCTCATAATAATCAAATGAATATACTTTCGTTAGGGCAAGGCGGATTAACTTTGGGTGATAAAAGCTATTATGCACTAGAAGAATCTAAAAATGCCAACTTAAAAGACAGAATGATCCAGCACATTGACATTATGTATAAAAGCGCAGGCCTTAAAGTTGTTTCCCCTGGTTCCAAAATTTACGAATTGGAGCAAAACGTGGCTCGTCTGCAGCTATCTAGTCTGATGTTGCGCGATCAGATAAGAACCTATAATAAGATATCTGTCCCAGAGCTCAGCCGCATAGCATCACAATTTAATTGGAACGGGTTTTTAAAAGCACAAGGAATTAATACCCAAACTGTTATTATTGAAGATCGTGCTTATATGAGCAATTTAACAACTCTCCTGCATAAAACACCATTAACTGTATTGAAATTATATACCCAGTGGCAGCTTTTATCTCATTTTGCACCTTACCTGCCACAGAAATACAGCAACCCTCACTTTGCTTTTTTCGGAACAGTAATGGCTGGAAAAAAAGAACAAAAAAGCCGCATAGACACGGCAATTAAAGAGTTAGAGCAAGCACTGGGCATGCCTTTAGGTAAGCTTTTTGTTCAAAGATATTTCCTTGAACAAGATAAACAAAAGATAGGTGAAATGATTGAAAATGTGCGCTGGGTTTATCATCAGCGCATAGACAGCTTACACTGGATGAGTAATAGAACCAAAGCGTTGGCACACAAAAAATTAAAGACAATGACTTTCAAGATCGGATATCCGGAAAAATGGCCCGACTATTTCGGTATCTCCATACAACCATTACGTTTGATAGATAATATCATTTCTGTTGCAGTTTTTCATCATAACGAAAGCATCAATAAAATTGATAAGCCAGTAGATAAAAGCGAATGGCATGCGACACCACAGACTGTTGATGCATTTTATGATCAATATACTAACAGTGCTTGTTTCCCAGCTGGTATCCTGCAGCCACCTTTTTATAATCATGAAGCAGATGATGCTATAAATTATGGTGCCATAATCGCGGCGATAGGGCATGAAATAACCCATGCTTTTGATGACAGAGGTTCGAAATTCGATGCTTCAGGTAATTTAAATAACTGGTGGACATCAATAGACAGACATAATTTTGAAAACCTCACAAAAGAATACATTCATTATTTTAACCAAATGGAAGCCCAGCCGGGAGTACACATTAACGGACAGCTCACTATAAGCGAAAATATAGCAGATCTTGGTGGACTTACTCTGGCCTATCATGCACTTGAAAAAAGTTATGATAAAAAAAAGCAACCTGCATCTATTAACGGTTTCACCTGGCAGCAACGTTTCTTTTTAGGGTGGGCACAAATGTGGCATGGCAACATCAGTCCTGAAGCTCTACGTAATGAACTATTAACCAACCCTCATGTACCTTTCAGATTTAGGATAAACGGCCCCCTGACACAATTAAGAGAATTTAAACAAGCATGGAACTGTAGTAAAAAAGATTCGGCCAATTTGAATACTAAAGGGGTAGAAATTTGGTGAACTTATAAATTTCTGGTTATAGTTTCACCTCTCATTCGATTTAAGCTTATAGTCTGCTGTCTCGCATAATGGAATAATAAATGATTCGTTCTCCAAAGGATGTGTTGACATTAGGCAGCTAAGTATCACTCTTATTTTTGTTTGTGGATCATTATTCTAAGAAAAACATTCTTTACTAATTATCATACAGCTATTTTTTAAATTATACAAAGTGACAATATACTTAGATATATCAGATCATATTTATATACTATAATAGCTAAAAAGTTACACCTTTTTCTTTTAATTCAAGTATTCATCGTTCAACAATATCCTCTGTAAGTTCTTCATGAAATACATGATGCCATACGTAATGTAAAATAATTAAAAATTCCTTCGTCAACTAAGGGTGAAAAAAAATCCTCGGAGATCCGAGGATAAAAGTTAAATAAAACTTAAAATATTAATTTTTAATACGCATAAAACGCAACACCTTCATAGGTCCATCCATCGCCACCCCACCCAAGCTCACCTAGATTCTTCGTGTAAAAATGACCATTTTTTGAGGATCTGTAATATTTATAAACTGGAACTGCTCCATTTTGTGGACCTCCAGCATCATACCCTATCGCTTCTTTAAAAACATAACCAGTTGCTTCTAAAGAAGTTCTTTCATATTGATTGGTAGCTATAACACAATCTAAATTATTTGGATTAAAATAAACAGCTAAACCATACAAATTATTGGGAGCACTTGAAGTTTTAAATGCAACCCCCTCATAAGACCAATCATGCTGTCCAACGGGAGCATATGCAGAACCATACCAATGCTTCATCATTGAATTGCTGTAGTGTCTATAAACATAAATATCACCACTTAATTTAGCAAAAGGATCTTTCTCTTTTTTAGATTTTGAAGACGCAATTTTAACTTGATTTTCTGATTGTATTTCAGATTCGTCTCTTCCGCATGACAATAGGGTTAGTGCACACACAGATGCAAAAAATAATTGTTTCATAGTATTATTAGTTTTAAATTCGTTGCAATTATACAAAATAAACCCCATATATCATCAATTAGAGAATAATTATAGAAATATATTTATATTTAGGCTAATCAAATAAAAGCCTCTCGAATTATCTATTGCAAAAGTGTGAATTTCCAGGTAAATGATGTTTCCAATAAACTATTACATATTTAAAACATTCTGTGTTTTTCCGGAGAGACTGTAGTCATAACTCTACGGGAAACCGTAAGGCATGATTTTTAATTGTTTATATATTCGGGGCTTAACAAAAAAATAATAATTATGACAATCGATTTTACAGTTGAAACATGGAATAACCTAGATGGAATGTTTGCTATTCTAATCACAAAAAAGGAACCTGGCAAACACATGATTCAAGTTTTCAAAAAGGACCAAGATGAAAGTTATTACCCTATTGATATTAGCATAAAAGACAAAGGAGCAACTGTATTGTTGTCAATTAATAGAGACCCGTTTGAGGGATACGTTGTATTAAGATAAAAAGATCCCCACTGTTAAGTGGGGAATTTTTATTTTATAATTGTCCCCCATTAATAAATCAGCTATGATAACTATCACTTATATTTAATTGTTCTAAATAGTATTAATTATTAAGTTTGTAGTAGTTAAAAAAAGCTTATACCATGAAAATTAAAATTCCTTTTAAGGCTATTGCTTGTTCAATAGTTATAATGTCGTTTATGAATTCTTGTGAACAAGATAATACTGAAAACACTCAAGAAACTCGTTCAAAATCTCAAAATGAAGAACGTAAAGTTGAACCCGCTATTGTAAACGGCAAATCTGTTTTAAAGGTTACTTTTGGAAAAGAAGTAAAGTATGTAGACACTTATTTGATTAAAGAAACAAATATTATGCTTTCAAATTCAAATAATCAACTTACAGTTAAGAAATTAAATAATAGTACCTCAAATACATCTAAAAGCGTTCCCCAAATATATATTTTAAATGAAAATTATCTAGGCGATGGATATATGATATATGCTTGTAAAGGGGAAGTCTATAGCATGGAAGTTGTTGACGATAATGGCAAGTTATGGATCAAATCAGGACAAGTCTCTTATACAGCAACATCGATAGCTCTAGAGGGGCTTAGTAATCATGATATGGCATACTTTCAATGTTTAATGGATCATGACCTTAACGGGGTTATAATTGTTAATTAGAAATAATTGAATCAAAATTTTCCCCACCTTACAGTGGGGATTGTTTATTTTGTGAAGAACAAATCCGCCTCTGCCTTTCTTCTGCGGATGAGACCATTTAAAACTTTCCCACCTGCAGTAATATATCGTTTTGTAAACCAATCTTTAATTTCTGAATCTTCTGTCTTCTTATTAATAAGATAAAACAAAGTATCAGATCCTCCGGTGTTATAAGCATGAGAAACTAAAGCATCAAACTGATTCTGATTAAGTGCTATTTTCACTTTTGAGTTCACTATTTTTTCATAAGTTGGCAAAACTGCAGCGAATAATTCTGCTCCTTTTTCTTTTGTGATTGTCGGATCTTTCATGGTTACTTTCTTTCCTCCAGGATAGTAAGTGTTACCATACCCTATCGTCGGAATTCCTGCAGAATCCAGATAAGGCTTAGCGCTGAAGCCTTCAAATGATACAATCAGGTTGATTCCTTTTTGTGATGTTTTCATGTATTTAGTTTTATGTATTGCTCAGCAAAATTAAAATTGTAAATCCCAAAACAGTGAGGAAAAACACCTGTTTTTATCAAGTGTTATTATTATTTTCTTTTTAAGTACGTTTTCTTATTTACATGGTTCTCACTGAGAAACTCTTGTGCTTATGCGAACATCTGTGTTACCACTGACTTTAATAGCTTGTAAGGTGTCTCCGTTCTCAATGTTGGATGTTTGTTGAATTTGCTCAATCTCTGGATTTATTGAGGCTGTAACTTATAAACTTAATATAAAAACAAAAACCTCCCGAATCATCGGAAGGTTATACTGTAATTTGTCAGAAATATGAAATTTCGATGGGCCAAATATAACAAGTTGTTTCTCTCACAAAATATGATCTGGATCATACTGCTTCGGAAAATATTTCATGTGTTCAACGGAAAATAAAATCATTAGATTTGAAACTACAGTTTGAAAAATATCTGTTACTTTTTCTTGATCATCCCATTTTTATCAAATTAAATTGTACTTTTGTTTTCTATTATGCAAAAATTTCTCAGAGTCTTTTTTGTTTTCTCTTTACTTCTGATATTTGTTTCTAATATCAGCGGGGTAAACACATGTCTTGATCATGCTAAACACTCGAAAAGTAAAGTGATCTATAAAAAGGGTTCCAAAGAAGAGAAAATTCCTACCTTTTCACAGGACGACGAATGTCAGTGTGCGCTTCATATGCACATGAACAATGTTCTCCTTCCTGAAGCTTTGAACATGAATTTTGCCATCAATAGTACGAATGACAGCGAAATGCCTCAACCAAAAGCCATTTCATACCGTTGTCTTCTCGACTTCTTCAGCTCCCGGGCTCCCCCATCTTCATTTTTCGCGGTAGCTTAATCTATAATCCTGCCTTCATTTTTGTATACAGATTCTTGTAGTCTGTACTGTTATGCCGTGGATACCTGTGTTTTCACACAACTAAAGATATCCTTTTATTAATGGGCATTTTCACTGCCCGTACATCCCTATTCATGATTACCAGTAATTTTAATTATTCGGGAATAATTCATTGTATTTCCCCAAATTCTGCGAAACTTTTAAGTTTAAGTTTTGTTACCGCATCTTCATTTCTATATGCTCAGTCCCGTCCTGAAGATTCACTATCTACGGTGGTGCAAACGGTTGAAATCATCGGAAGAAAGTCTAAAGATTATACTTCCGACTACTCTTTTGCTGCCACTAAGATTGCTATGAAAAATAAAGATCTTCCTTTAACTCTTAATACCGCTACCAAGGAACTGATCACCGACCGCCAGGCCTTTCAGCTTGGAGATGTTATGAAAAATGTGAATGGAGTTTCTCCTTCCAGCTATTACAACCAATACAACATCCGTGGAATCAGTCAAAATGAAGAAGGACAGATTATCAATGGAATGCGGACAAGACAGTATTATTTTCTACAACCTATGACTTCCAATATCGAACGTGTAGAAATTTTCAAAGGTCCGGCAAGTATTACCATGTCCAGTGTGGATCCCGGAGGAACAATTAATATGGTTACCAAAAAACCGTTGTCAATTTCCCGTCACGAAATCAGTTCATCGGGAGGCAGTTTTGATACTTACCGTGTCACCACAGATCTTACAGGCCCTTTAAACCAGAGCAAAACTCTATTATACCGCTTTAACGGAGCTTACCAAAATGCGCAGTCGTTCAGGGATCATGTTAAAAACAGTGGTGTTTTAATTTCTCCTTCCATCACATTTGTTCCGAATGAAAAAACATCGGTGAATGTAGAAATGATTTTCAATGATCTTTATGGAAACCTGGACAGAGGGCAGCCTATTTTCGGTGCTGTTGCTGGAAAAACGGATTTGTACAGTACGCCAAGATCTTTGAATCTGGGAGCTCCCGATGATTTTTTTAAAACCAGGGAATTGATTCTGATGGGAAGTGTTGCCCATCATTTCAACCCATTTATCAGCTTCAATGCCTCTTATATGAAGCAATACTGGAGAGAAAACCTGCAGGAGCACCGAACCACCAATTCCTTTGCTCCTGACATGGATAACAAACCGGTTTCCAGCCTTGCGATGATGCAGTTTGTGCAAAGAAAACAAAACTGGGCAACAGACAATATTAATGCTTATTTTAATTTTAAATTCAAAACAGGTGCTGTTCAGCATCAGGCTTTAATAGGCTATGACAGCCAGATCTGGGAAAAAAGAAAAGGCGGGCAACAAAATGCCGCAAGAGGTTTTCTCTTAAAGAACGGCTCTGTAGCTTCTTCTTACAATCCTGCAAAGGCATCAGAGTATCAGACTGCCAATTATAATGGAACACTCATTCCTAAGCCTAATGTCACTCCATTTGATCTGAATCCGGGTGCAGAAAATTATCAGGGTAATGATTTTAATACACTGAATATTATAACTGCTCTGCCTTCTGCTCTTACCACTACACACGCTGCTTATATTCAGCATTTTTTCACATGGAAAAAGTTCAAAATCCTATCGGGAATACGTCAGGAATGGTTTCAGGACACCACCAATTTCAAAGAATCCAATGAGTCTTCATTCCGGAATAATAAACTTCTGTACAGATTCGGGATTACTTACAGTCTTACAGATAATATTAACCTTTATAGTACTTACCTTACCGGATTCCAGCCACAATCCAATACGGTGACATTAATGCCCAATACCTCAAGCCTTACAGGCAGCGAATCTGCAGCACGATTTAAACCTTTGACTTCAGATCTTAAAGAACTGGGAATTAAGGCACAGCTTTTCGGAAAAATCTCATTGAATCTTGCTGTGTATGAGATCAACCAGAGAAATATCTTAATCAATGCCAATAATCCATCGGAACCGGATGAACTAGTACAGAGAGGTGCCGACCGTAGTCGTGGATTTGAAGCTGATTTTTCCGGACATATTCTTCCTCAATGGCATATTTACGGAGGCTACAGCTATATTGATGCTAAAATATTGGACGATACTAATTCTGATCTTGTAGGGAAAAGGAAAGAAAACACTTCTAAAAATTCTGTCAATATCTGGACGCGCTACAATTTTTCAAATATTGAATTCATAAAAGATTTCGGAATTGGGGCAGGAATGCTTTATCAGAGCTCTAAAGTTCCGTGGTTCACAAGAAGTTTTGAACTTCCCGCCTATACTACCATAGACGCTGCATTGTACTACACTCCGGCAAAGTCTGTCCAGCTTTCTTTTAATCTGAATAATATTACCAACAAAGTCTATTGGATTGGGGCTCAGAATTATTTAAGGCTATTTCCGGGAACTCCAAGGAATTATTTACTAACTGCTACTTATAAATTTTAAAATATGGCTATTTCAAACTTACAACTGATGGTGAGAAAAACCTGGCAGGATTTGTTTAAAGGAAAACAAAATCTGCTCACCACTATTGCTGTACTCTTATTCTGTATGCTGAGTATTGGTATAGGATATACAAAATATACGGATTCCTTTTCAAAAATAAAAGAATACCGGGAAGAAGTCCGGGAAAGCTGGGAACACAGACCTGATAAGCATCCGCACCGTATGGCGCATTATGGTTATCTGGTTTTCAGAATCGGGCATCCTCTGAATATTTTTGACAATGGATTAGATGATTACCTTGGGAATGTCATATTTCTGGAGGCCCATAAACAGAATACAGCCAATCTTTCGGAGGCTGGAAGCTCAGGAACTTTAGTAAGATTCGGTGCTTTCAGCAGTGCTTTTATTCTGCAGAGTATTGTTCCGCTGATTATTCTTTTTTTAGGATTTGGATTAATTGTTCAGGAACGAGAGAGTGCCACCTTAAAAATCATTAGTGTACAGGGAACTTCCGGAAGGGATATTATCTGGGGCAAAATTCTGGGACTCTGGTTATTTTCTCTATGCTTTCTGATTCCGGTGATTCCTATTGTTTTCCTTGCAGCGTTCATGTCCGAGACAACAGATTCGGCTGATATTTTATTACGCCTGCTTTTCCTGTTGCCTGCTTATATGATCTATTACTTTTTTATAAGCACTTTAACTGTTGTAGTTTCTGCAAACAGCAAAAGTACTTCTTCAGCATCGATCAGTCTTATAGGCTTCTGGCTTCTTTTCATTATTGTTTTACCAAAAGGTGTTCAGTTTGCAGCACAGAATTTATATCCGGCACCTTCCCGTATTGCTTTTGAAACAACCCTGGAAAAGGATATTTTAAAGTCTGGAGACAGCCACAACCCTGACGATCCTTATTTCAAAAAGATCAAAGATTCTCTACTGACAAAGTATAAAGTGAAAACAACAAATGAGCTTCCTTTCAACTATGGAGGATTTGTTATGAAAGAAGGGGAAAAAATAAGTTCACAGATTTATATCAGACACCAAAAAGAATTGCAAACCATTTACAACAGGCAACAAAATCTGACCGATTTTTCAGGGTTGATCAATCCGGCCATTGCCATTAAAAACTTTTCAATGATTGCAACAGGCACAGATTTCTTCTCTTATACTCAATTTCAAAAGCAGGCTGAAGAATACCGCTATCAGATGGCTCAGCATTTAAATGATTTACAAATTGAGCATATCAGCAATATAAAACCGGAAAACGGTGGACCACCTGCTGTGATTGATAAAGACAACTGGGAGAAGTTTCCGGATTTTAAATACAGGTATACTTCTGTTCTGTACAGTCTGAAAAAACAGCCAATACCTGCTGTCTCATTAGTTCTATGGATGGTTATCTGTGTCATCGCTATCGAAATAAGTGGAAGAAAATTAAAATTAATCTAAATGAATCGTTATTTATATACCCAATTTTACCGTAACAAAGCGTATATCATTGCTCTTTTGTTTTTACTTATAGCCGGAATTATGGCTATTTATACAGGGAAAAAATTTCTTGACAGGAACGGAGATATCATTTCTAAGAGTGAAGTATTTCAGGAGGAAAGTATTCAAAGGAATATAAAATTTCATAAGGATGATCTGGGGCTGGTTCTTTATTATATTAAATTCAATCTGGTGAATGAAACACCCAGGCTTGCTGCTTTAAATATCGGAATGCGGGATTTAAATCCCTCTATCCAGGGCGTAACCATTCGAAATCTTGAGGAACAGCGTTACAATTCTGATTTTTATAATCCTGCCAATGCAGCAGTTGGAAATTTTGACTTCAGTTTTGTCATTGTTTTCCTTTTTCCACTGGTCATTGTCGCGTTTTGTTATAATCTGATTTCTGAGGAAGAAGAAAGAGGAACCTGGAAATTGCTTTCAGTACAGAGTGGCAATTTACAAAAGCTTCTGGATCAGAAGATGTTTATACGTTTTTTGGCAGTGACAGCTGTATATTTTGTGCTAATAATCATTGCTTCGGTCTGGATAAGAATACCGTTAAACTCTTATTACACTGCCTTTCTTATTAGTGGATTCCTTTATATTCTGTTTTGGTTTGCCTTATGCAGATGGATTGTTTCTTTCCGTAAATCATCGCCTCAGAATGCGTTAATTCTTCTTATCATTTGGGTGGGCATCAATTTTATTATTCCCATGAGTAGTAATATTCTGATCCAAAAAGTATATCCGGTTCATGAATCTCTTAAAGCAGTGATGGAACAGAGAGAAGGCTACCACAACAAATGGGATGAAGCTAAACGCCCCACTATGGAAAAATTTCACAAGGCATACCCTCAGTACAGAAATTTCACTGTGGAAGAAAATGATTCATTCACCTGGACCTGGTATTATGCCATGCAGCATATGGGAGATATTGAATCTGCGAAGTCTTCAGAACATTATACTGAAAAGATGCAAAAACGGAATCAGGCGGCAACTTATTTAGGCTACCTCCTTCCGAATCTTCATACTCAGCTCGTAGAAAGCCGTCTGGCAAAAACGGATATGCAGAATCATTTGCATTATGCTTCATCACTAAAAGAATTCCATGAGAAAAAACGCTTATTCTTCTACCCTTTTATTTTCTCCGGAAAAACGGCAGAATCTATCAACTGGAAAGAACAAATCATACAAGTGTTCAAATTCTCTGCCCCTATAAAATGGATACAGCTTGTACTGCCATACCTCATCTTCATTGCATTATTTATTATCCTTTCACAAAACAAATACCGAAAACTATGTTAAAAACAATCAACTTACATAAAAAATACAACGATTTTACGGCACTTCACGCTCTTAATCTGGAAGTAAAAAAAGGGGAAATATTTGCGCTACTCGGGCAAAACGGAGCTGGTAAGAGTACAACAATTAATATTCTTCTGGGACTTATCAAAGCCACTTCGGGAGATGCTTTCATCAATGATATTTCGGTAAAGGATCATCCTCAAAAAATAAAAAAACACCTGGCTTATATTCCTGAAACAGTGCTTTTGTATCCTCAGCTCACCGGATTGGAGAATCTAGATTTTTTCTCCAAAATCGCAGGATTTAATTATCAGAAAGAAGAACTATCTGCCCTGCTTCAGCGCACAGGATTGCAAGAAACAGCCCATCAAAAAACACTCGGAGGGTATTCCAAAGGGATGCGCCAAAAAGTAGGAATAGCCATTGCTCTGGCTAAAGATGCAAAAGTACTTCTTCTGGATGAACCCACCAGCGGACTGGACCCGATAGCTACGGCAGAATTTACAGAGATTGTTCGCCAGCTGGGTAAAGAAGGCAGAACGATTTTAATGGCCACTCATGATATTTTCAATGCAGTAAGTGTGGCCACGAATATCGGTATTATGAAACAGGGAGAACTTGTACAGAATTTACCTTCCAAAGCTTTTACAGCACAGGAATTACAGGAGCTGTACCTGAAAACGATTTAATTTTCATATTAAATATTTGGTTGATGCCCGGTGACTTTTTGTTGCCGGGCATTTTGTTGATATCCGTTATTTATGCCAACGCTTTTTTGTATTCTGTTAAAGCTCTTTCACGGGCAAAAGTATGTTCTACTATTGGAGAAGGATAAGCTGAAGTATTCCATTCAGGAAGCCATTTCTTGATATAAAACAGATCTTTGTCAAATTTTTCAATCTGAGCTGTGGGATTAAAAACCCTGAAATAAGGAGCTGCATCGCAACCACTACCTGCTGCCCATTGCCAGTTTCCATTGTTTGCAGACAGATCATAATCATTCAGTTTTGAGGCAAAATAGGCTTCACCCCATCGCCAGTCGATCAGTAAATGCTTACATAAGAAACTTGCCACAATCATTCTTACACGATTATGCATATAGCCTGTCTGATTAAGCTGTCTCATTCCGGCATCTACAATGGGATATCCTGTAGTTCCTTCACACCAGTGTTTAAATTCATCTTCATTATTCCGCCAGTTGATATTATCATACTGTTTTTTGAAGGATTGATGCACCACCTGTGGAAAATGATACAGAATCTGCATAAAAAACTCACGCCAGATCAATTCTGAAAGCCATGTTGAATTATGATCCAATGCAAAGGCCACACATTTCCTGATGCTGATCGTTCCAAAGCGCAAAGCTATTCCTAATTGTGTGGTACGTTGTAATGCCGGATAATCACGGTATTTATCATAATTATCAATAATGGAAGCATCCAGAATCGGTTTTGTAAAATCAATTTCCGTTTTTTTGAACCCTATTTCCTTTAAAGTAAGAATATCAGAATGTTCCTGTGGAAAAAGATTTTTAAAATTTAATTCTACAGATTTATAATGTTCCAGAGTTAATGCTTCATGCCATTTCTTTGCAAAAGGGGTATAAACAGTATAAGGAGAGCCGTCTTTTTTAATAATCTGATCTTTATCAAAAATGACCTGATCTTTATAAGCTTTAAAAGGAATATTCTTTTCTGTGAAAAAATAATAGACTTCTTTATCTCTCTCAATCGCCTGAGGTTCATAATCCCGATTGCAGAAAACACCCTGAATATCATACTCTTCTGATAATTCCCTGAAGCTCTCTATGGGTTTACCATAATATGTATTGATTTTGGAATTATGCTTTTCCAATGAAATATTGATATCCGTCAAAGCCTGATGGATATAATCAACCCTTCGGTCTTCTTTATCTTCCAGCTTTTCAAGAATATCAGTATCAAATATAAAAATGGGTATTACCGGATCTTCAGATTGGAGTGCGTGAAAAAGACCTATATTATCTTCCAGTCTTAAATCACGTCTGAACCAGAAAAGGGTAACTTTATGTTTCATGTAATTCAAACTACTTTATCATTCTATCGTTATAATACATTTCATAACTAAGGATAAAGATACAGATTTTAGTGCATAAATATTTTTAACAATTCGTATTACTTGGCTTTATCATTACAATTTGTATAATGATATGAATTAAAATTTTCCGACATTTGTCCGGAATTTAGTATGAATAGAAACTTACAGTAATGGAAGAATTTGAAGTACCGGTAACCTATAAGGGTAAAGAACTGCTTTTCAACGGAAAGCTTGCCACATTCTCACACGGCTATAAATTGTATGTAGATGTTGATGGCACTGAAGTTATCATTGAACGTGATGATCATGGTGACTTAAGAGCACTTTTACCAGATTTAGCTGCGGAAAACACGATTGACAAAGGACTTATTGAAGCTATTATTGAGGTTTTCAGAGAACTTCAGGTTTTATAATTTATTTTCTGAAAGTTTAGGATATTAAAAAGAGGCTGTCTAAAAGTCAAATTAGTTGACTTTTGTCATTCTGACGAAGGAAGAATCTCATTAATAATCCAGTAATTTGCTTTATTCGAAGACTACATAGTTCACTTTATCTACTCCCGTATTTCCGGTTTTCTCATGATAAGCATACAATACGAGTTCATAGTTTCCCGGAGAACTGATGAGGTGATTTCCTTCAAAAAGATTGGTCGAAACCAATGACATGTCTATATTCTTCACAAATTTTCCGTCTTTTTTCAGAATTCCTTTCACTTCAATTTCATCAGAATTCCATACACCTCCTTTGTCTATGACACATCCGCACATCATAACAATATTGGCCTGAAAAAGGAAAGGTTTATCTTTAATGCTGTTCAATGCAATATATTGATGAGTTCTTGGCTTCAGAATATCAATGATGTATCCCGGAATTTCAAGGATAATTCCGTCTCCTAAAATATGTTTTCCAGGAATCAGCCACAATTCTGTGCTTACCACCGCCTGGGCCTGTTTGCTGTTCAAAGGAGAAATCACTTCTATATTCACAAATGTAGGTTCATCAATATCCACAGCCGCCATAAAACCTCCGGTCTGCGCATCTGCAATGGAATTTCCTCTGATTTTAGTCGTTTTCATAATCAGATCTGTATTTCCGGTACTTCCCGTAGTATTTCCTTCTGCCAGAATTCTTTGATTAAGTTTGTTTCTGATGATAATATGAGCTCCACCCAATGAAGTTCCTATAAATTTGGCATCTCTTGCTTTCGCTCTTATCATGATTTTTGTTTCCGTTGCCGAAATCATAAGATTGGAAAAAAGAAATGCAGTGATGAGAATTAATGCTTTCATGATTTGATTGATTTTAAATATTCCTGTTTAAACCTGTGATGGAAAGATTCATCTTTTAATTGCTGATCAATATGATCCAGATACGTGAAAATCGTCAGATCTTCTGATAGTACTTTCAAAATTGCTTTTTCACAGCTGTCCCAGATCTTCTCAAGCTGGGGAAGCATTTCAATGGCTTTTGGAGACAACGAAATGATCTGCTTCCGTTTATCTACACTGTCTTTTTTGATGTTGAGATAACCGTTTTCATTCATTTTTTTAACAATAACTACAACAGATGGGTGCGAATAGCCCAGCGGTTCAGCAATATCGGTAATTGAAATTTCCCCTTTCTTTTTCAGCAGCATAAAGACCAGATACCAATTAGGTTCAACATCAATTCCAAATTCTTTATAAAATTTCCGGACATCATGAGACATCCTGTCGCTGATTCTTTTCAGTCTGCTGTCCAAAGCTTTATATCCTAATTCTTTAATAAAGTCAAAATCCATCTGAAATATATTTGTGGTAAATATATAAAATATAAAGTTAACTATATAGTTAACTTTATATTTTTTTTTAAACAGAATTAAAACTCTTTAATAAAAAAAGGTTTTATTTGAAGGTTTTCCTATATTCACCCGGCGTTACTCCCCTATATTTTTTGAAGAGTTTGGAAAGATGGCTTTCATCACTGAACTGAAGTTCATAAGCAATTTCACTTAGTCGTGCACTGCTGTATTTTAGATACGTTTCTACCAATTTCAGTCTATAGTCCAGCAGATAATCCTGATAAGAAACTCCTGTCTGCTGTTTAAAATACTCTCCGAAATAATTTCCGGAAATCCCAAAATGTTCAGCAATAACCTGAATTCCGGTTTTCTCACGGTCCTTTATATGCTGTTGAATATAAGTGATGATCTTCATGATCGAAAAAGCTTTGCGGTTTTCCTGAAGGTCAGAGGTTTCACTCTGAATGATATTCCGGGCAATCAGATTCAGAAGGATTGACATACAGTTGCGGATAATAAGGTAATCTTCTGCTTTGTTTTTGAACTCATTAGCGATCTGAAGAATAAGGGTTTTGGCAAACTGCTCATCATTTTTATTCCTGAAGATACAACCAGCCCTTGCATGATAATTATGGCTGATATATTGCAGCTTATGCAAATTCTCACAGCTTTCAATACGGTCTGCTTCCAGCCGGATTTTATCAATAAATTCAGCCGGACATTGAATGCTGATAAGCTGAGCCATTTCACTCTTAAAGCGATACTCTTCCTGCTGAGGAATAATAAAAAGCTTACCCTGAGAAAAATTAATACTGCGATCATCATACACGAGTGTACCTTCCCCTTTGACAACATAAACGAATGTGAGAAAAGTCTTTGTTTTAAACACAATCTCTTCTTCTTTCAGTTTTATTTCTCTTACATCAATCTCTTCAAGCGGCAGTCCTTTCATTATACACTGTATTTTCCTCCAAAAGTACAATTTTAGCAGAACATAAAGCGGGTATTTTTGCATAAAAAAGTATGAACACATATCCGAAACGGTGGCGGGCACTCAATTTTCTGATCGCAGGTGCTTTTCTCTCACCTCTGGATTATTTTATTGTCAATATGGCTTTGCCTTCTATCAAAAAAGCATTCAGTGCCAGCGATCATCAGCTTCAGATGGTTATTGCCATTTATGGACTTACTTATGCAGCGCTTGTTGTTTGCGGCGGACGGCTGGGTGATATTTACGGCCGTAAAAAGGTATTTATATCAGGATTATATACTTTCCTGTTTTCATCCCTCGCCTGCGCTTTTTCTCCTAATGTTATGTGGTTGATTATTTTCCGGCTGTTTCAAGGCGTTGGCGCATCACTGCTCGCCCCTCAGGTATTAGCTTCTATAAAGGATCTCTTCAGCAGTCAGGAGCAGCCTAAAGCAATAAGTCTTTTCAGTTCGGTATTTGGGCTTGCTTCAGTGGCCGGACAATTGCTTGGCGGCGTTCTTCTAAGTATGCATTGGGGAAATTTTTCCTGGGAAATGGTTTTTCTTGTAAATGTTCCTATTACGGTTATCTGTATTCTGGGAATCCATTTTACTATGAATGAGGATAATAAGAAAGAACAGACAGGTATTGATTTTACAGGAGCTTTATTATTAATTCTGGCTTTGCTTATGCTTATCTGTCCTCTTATTTTCGGACAAAAATTTGAATGGCCATGGTGGATCTTCGGGATTCTTCTTGGAGGAATTTTATTACTTATTTTATTTTTAAAATATGAGAAGAAACAACTTCAAAAAAGCCGTCCGGTACTCATAGATCCGGCACTGCTGCACCATAAACCTTTTGCATTAAGTCTTCTGATCATCTTCTTTTACAATTTCACGGCAGGTTTATTCATTTGTTATCCTTATTATTTGCAGCAGTTTCTCCATCAGAATTCATTGCAGACAGGGTTGGCTATCGTTCCTTATGGACTTGCCTTTTTCCTAGGGCCTTTGATTACCACGCGGATAAAACTGAGCGCTTCTAAAATGATCTACGTAGGATTGGGATTGTTGATGACAGGCTTTGTGATAAGTGCAGTAACTTTTTATTTTCAGCAAAAACCATCTTTACTCACTCATATCACTTTGTTTATAGCTGGATTCGGGCATGGTACTATTATGCCTGTTATGATGCGTACAGCTATTTCTTTAGTTTCTAAAGATAAAGCAGGACAGGCTTCCGGTTTGATAAGTATCGGCATTCAGATTGGCAGTGTGACCGGTGGAGCTGTTATTGGGACTTTATTTTTTAATCTGACACCTATTCTGGGGTTCACAAAAGCATTTGTTGTAGCGGTAGGAATGATCGGTCTTTTTCAACTTATTGGAATATGGGCAGGAAGCAGGTTGAGAAAGATCATTGATTAAAAGACATTTAAATAATAAAAATATTATATTTAAAATATGAGCAATACAGAAAAAATTATTTGGGAAATAGAAGAATTTCACAGGAATATTGAAAAATGGTTTCAGGGTAAAACAGAAAATCAGGAAAGTCTTTATAACGAATTATTATCTGGATTTTCCCCAGATTTCAAGATGATTAATGGAAATGGAGATACTGTTACTCTGTCTATGTTTGGAGACTGGCTTCCTACCGTATTTGGAAAGTTTCCGGAACGAAATATTCAGGTTGAAAATATAGTAGTACATGATTCTGAGCATCATGGTCTTGCTACTTATATTGAAACACAGGTTACGGGAGATATCACTACTAAAAGAACATCATCAGCCGTTTTTCTACTGAATGAAGAAAAGGCAATATGGCTTCATCTTGTTGAAAACTGGATATAAATCTTCACATTTTTTGAACAGTCAACAGCCCTGTACATCCTTAGATGATCAGGGCTGTTTAGCTTAATGGTAAATTTCTTTCACTTATTCAGACCATGGAGAATGTAAAATACAGTCGCAGAAGTTTTTTCTTTGGAAATTGGGGATCATAAAAGCACAGACATCGGCTTTTATATTTCCAAAAGTGGTTTCTGTTTTATGCTCAAAACCACCGAAAAAGGTAGGAATAATCTTCTTTTTAAAGTCATTTCTCGGAAAAGCTTTGATAATTTTCTCCCGATGTTCTGTACTCAGGTTTTCATATCCTTCTCCCATCACATCCAATCCAACTCCTGAATACATTAAAGCGACCTCATTTTCCTTATGTTCTGCAATTCCAATGGTGGTATGAAGCGCAATGGTATCCCAAACCAGCTGAAGTTTATCCTGAGCAATCCCATGACCTTTCAAAAAATCTCGTGCTGCATTGGCTCCATCTACCTCAAACCTCAGATCCGGGCTGCTGTAATGAGAAACAAGTCCCAGATCATGAAATACGGATGCAACGTATAACAGCTCCGAATCATGAGCTTTGTTGTCACGCTTTGCATTTAATGATGAAAATAGGAAAACACGCAGAGAGTGATTGTAAATAAATTCTGTTCCGTGTTCCAATAGAAGTTCTGTGGCTTCAGTTGCAATTTTACTGTCCGGAATGATGATTCCCGCGACTTCTTTCATACGATTTACTGACATAGCTTTATGTAATTTTATCCAAAGATATCCTGATTACAAATGCCTGGAAATATCAATAAATACCAATAACATGTCAAAATTTCAAGCTGTTTTACACTCCAATATAAATGAAATTACTACGATAGTTTGCCGGAGATATTTCCGTATTTTTTTTGAAAAAGTGACTGAACTGTTCTGAGGTCCCGAAATGAAGCTGATATGCAATCTCTTTTACAGTATAAGAACTGAACTGAAGAAGTCTTCTGGCTTCTGCGATAATCTGCCCGTTGATGATCTCTTTTGCGCTTTTATTACTGCACCGCTTACACAGCTCACTCAATCTCCGTGGAGTAATATTCAATATCTCCGAATAGTCATTTACCGCATGCAGACTATGATACTGGCTGCTCAGCAGCTCCATAAATTTGCGGTAGATAATATAATCCTGACTGTTAAAAGTTTCTTCTTTTACAATTTTTATATTGGCTAATTTGATCATGATGATCTTTAAATAGGCAGCTAGTACATCCATCTGATTGGTGTAAGACTCAGTTTTGTATTCTTCCAGTAAGATTTTAAACAAACTTAAGAATTCGTCTCTTTCAGTCTGATCCGGTAATAGCTGTTGATTCGCAGCGGCATTATTAAACAAAACAGCTTTACAATTACTGGCACTGGAAGGCACTCTTTCCCAAAAACAGTCTCCAAAGAAAAGATGATAGCCAAAAACATCAGAATGATTCTCAAATTTACAGATCTGGCCTTTAGACAGTAAAAAGATTTCATTACCTGCGATATCAAAAGACTGTTCATCTACGGTCAGCACCCCTCTACCGCTCTCAACCATTAGAATATGATGATAATTGAGTCTTACGAATCTTCCGGAATAAGGAACATCATCCTCCAGCCGCTTTACGGAAAAAGAATGATCAATAACAGATTCAGTTAAAATTCCTGAGACCGGTTTCATCGAGATAAATTTTAATAAAGATAAAGAGTTTTTAGAAACAGTATTTTTGAAATGCAAGATTAGCCAACAATAAGGAGCAGGAACATGTCAAAAACCTCCTAACAGATGTCAAAATTAACCCGACAAACCTATTAATTTTTATTTCTGAATACTTTCATCTGCCCAGCCATAACCGCCAGTAAAATCCCAAAACAGGCAAAAAGTCCGTATGAATACCTTAGATCAAAGCTTTCAGCAATGTATCCGATAAGAGGCGGCCCCATCAGGAATCCTAAAAATGAAATACTGGAAACAAATGATAAAGCAATACTTGGAGCAACTGTACTCACCTTTCCCACTGTACTATAAACGGACGGTACACTCAGCGAGCTGCCAAGACCGATAATCATAAAAGCAATGATACATATCCAGAGTTCCGGAAAGAAAACACTGAGAAAAAGTCCTCCGCTCATCAGAATACCGCAACATTGCAAAACGATCTTTTTCCCGTATTTTTCTATAATTCTATTCCCTATAAAACGACCTAAAGTCATCATTAAAATAAAACTTGTATATCCCAGTATAACAAGATTTTCAGGAGCTTTAATTATAGTTTGAAAATAAACCCCGCTCCAGTCGAACATCGCTCCTTCAATCGCCATACTCAGAAATCCTATGATTCCCAAACCAAACAATGTAGGATTTACAGATTTAAAAATTGACCGGGTTTGCGGTTCTGCTTTATGGATAATATTAGTCAGATTTCTTTTACTGTAGAACCAAAGTATTCCTACCAGGATAAAAACAGTAACAAAATGATAGAAAGTTCCCACATGAAGGTTAATCATCAATAAACCCACAACAGCTCCTGTAAGACCAGCAAAACACCAGGCTCCGTGATAGGAAGAAAGAAGGGATCTTTTGGTAATGGATTCTATTTCAATGGCCTGCGTATTAATCGCTATATTGCACATATTCCCGGAAACCCCAAAGAAGAACAGAACAACCGCCAGCGTCCAGTAAGAAGGTGATAAGCCAATCAGCAAAAGGAAAAAGGGATATAATAAAAATACTCTTTTAATAATCCAGCTGCTTCCATATACACTGATCAGTTTCCCAGCCAAAACCATCGTTGAAAGCTGTCCTATAGGCATCAGAAGCAATAGCGTTCCCAGCTCTGCTTCATTGATCGAAAGTGCAGTTTTAATGATAGGAATCCGGCTCGCCCAGGAAGAAAAAACAAGTCCATGGGCAAAGAAAAGCAAAAAACAGGCTGTTGGCATTTTGGCATTAAAAGATTCTCTCTCGTTCATTATAACAGGGTGATAAAAATTCCTTTTGCAAATGTAAACACGCTCTGCTATTAAAATCTAGTCCGTTTTTGTCATTTTTATGTTCCATTTTAACCAATAACAAAAAAACACCCGGCAGTTGAACCGGGTGATATTTCTAATTGAATGATTGTCTGTAACTCAGAGGGGTTTTATCAGTTTTCTTTTTGAACAGCTTATTGAATGACTGCGGATGTTCAAATCCTAAAGCATAGGCTACTTCAGACACAGAGAAACCTGTAGTGGTAAGGTATTCTTTTGCTTTTTCAATCAGTTTTTCATGAATATGCTGCTGGGCATTCAATCCGGTAAGGTTACGAAGCATATCACTCAAATAATGAGGTGACAAACTGAGTGTGGAAGCAAGAAATTCTACTGTAGGAAGGCCTTTATTCAATGTTTCCTGCTGATTGAAATAGTTTTCCAGCACAACATCCATTTTGGTCAACAGATCACTGTTTACAGCCTTTCTTGTAATAAACTGTCTTTTATAAAAACGGTTGCTGTAATTGAGAAGAACCTCCATATAAGAAATGATAACATCCTGGCTTACTTCATCAATCGTGGTATTCAGTTCATTTTCAATATTATCCAGCAATCCTGTTATCGTTGATTTTTCCTGATCAGACAAGTGCAGCGCCTCATTCGTATCATAAGAAAAGAAACCGAAGTTTTTGATATTTTTTGCTAAAGGATAGCTTCTGATAAAATCCGGGTGTACCAGTAACGTATAACCGCAATATTCTGCATTCTCATCAGTGGAAAGCACCTGTCCGGGTGCGGTGAACATCATTCCTCCTTCGTTGAAATCATAATATCCCTGCCCATAGCCCATTTTTCCTGTGGTAGAATATTTATACGAAATTTTATAAAAATTCAGGATAAAGCTTCTCTTCAGCATATCCTTTTTAATGCTCATTTTCGTATTATCCACAAGACTTACCAACGGATGAAGCGGTTTAGGGAGCTGCAACATGTCGTGCAGTTCTGATATAGATGAAATTTTAAGAGGAATATTATCTTTCTTTTCCATGATATAAAATTATAAATTATTTGATTGTAAAGACAGTATAAATATGATTTACTTTATACTGTCTTCCAAAAAAACTGATTAAATAAACTGTTTGCCAAACTGCTCTCTGAATGCTTCATCACCTAATTCAAGGCGCTGTGCGTAGATCGCTTTAGCATCTTCTCCGGCTACATACCTCAGTTGTTTTCTGCCATCTGTAGCAGCCTCATACACCACTGCTGCAATCTGTTCCGGAGTAGAAGCTGCTTCCATCATTCCTTCCATTTTAGAAAACAGAGAGTTTGTGATGTCTTCATACGCCGGACTGGATGCCGAGTCAAGAGAACGGCTTACGAAATCTGTTTTGATTCCTCCGGGAGAAACAGTCTTAACATCTATTCCAAAAGTATTAAGCTCAAAAGCTAAACTTTCACTCCAGCCTTCCAGCGCCCATTTGGTAGCGTGATAAGTAGAACCCAGCGGAAATGCAACCAGTCCTCCTATAGACGTTGTAGAAATGAACATTCCTTTTTTCTGTTCCCTGAAGTAAGGAATAAATGCCTGTGTAACGCGTATAACCCCTAATAAATTCGTGTCAAGCTGTTTCACGATCTGATCATCCGAAAGCGCTTCCAAAGGGCCTATAAGCCCATATCCTGCATTATTGTAAACCACATCAATATCTCCCAGTTCAATAGCCTGTTTAGCTGTTGATTTTATCTGCTCCGGATTGGTAACATCCAATGGAAGCACAGTTACATTCTCCAGGGCTGCAAGATCGGCAGCTGCTTCAGGGTTTCTCATCGTAGCGATTACTCTCCATCCATTATTTTGAAATAATTGGGCAGTTGCTTTTCCTAATCCTGTAGAAGCACCTGTTATAAAAATTGTTTTCATTTTTCTTTGTTTAAAATTATAGGACAAAGTTCAGCATTAGAACAAACCCGGAAGTTGCCAAAATGCGGTAAGCTGTAGCCAAAATGGATTCTTAAATACATTTGTTTTTTGTAAGTTTGCCTTCATCAATTCTTATGGCAGAATATATTCTTGACAACATCAATATCAGTACACTTTCCGTATATGACCTGCTGAAACATACCTCAGACAGTACATTCATTGGAATCAGGGATTTCCGGGAAATATACCCTGCAGCTATTGAAAACAATACAGGAATATTTACAAAGCAATCTTCATTACAGGATTTTCCAATGGTCAGCATCAGCAAGGTCGGCAGTTCATTATTATGCTCCTGCACATGTGATAATCAGAAAGACCAGCTTTGTTCCCATCAGGCAGAAATTATCCATTGTATCATTGAGGATAAAAATTACCGCCTGTTTTTTGATGATATGCTCCGTAAAAAAGCTTTTCTCCCTAAAGCCAAAACATATGGCCTTGAAAATGAACCTGATCTGGATCAATATTTTCAACTGGAATATAGGGATGGTAAAATTGAAATCCTTCCTAAGATCAAGGAAATGCTTCCTGTAGATGATGTTATGTTTCAAAGAGATCTTCTACCGCAGCTTCCCTCAAGACTGGATGAATTGGCAGTACTGGAAACAGGCAAGAAACAGATATTGGTCATTGGTAAGCACCGTTATTACAACCATATGACCTTCTCTCTGATGGAAGCTGAAATAACGCAGACAGGGAAGCTCAAAAATCCGGTGACTCCTGTAGATGCCATGCAGCTGATATGGAAATCGGAGAAACCCGCAGAGATTAAATTTTACACCGCTATAACCTCTTTCCAGAATAATTATAATGAAGATTACAATACTTCAGAACTGGAAGCTTTAAAGCTCATTGTACAGAATCCTCTGAAACTGGATGTCTATCATCACGACCGGGAAATCTCAGAAACGGTATCCGCAAAGTCACTTTCCCATGTTGAATTAAATACTTTAGATGCCGAGGTTCAATTGTCTGTATTTAAGAAAGATCCGTTTTACGAAATAACCGGAGAATTACAATTTGATGATATCTCTGTTCCTTTCAAAAATATTGTACTCAGAAATGAATATTTTGTTTATAACCGAAACATTTTCAGCTTTGTAGACCATCCTGACATGCTAAGAATCATCCGGTTCTTTAAGGCTAATAATGAGATTTTACTGATCCATTCTTCAAAATATGAGGCATTCATGAAGAACATTCTCTCTACCATAGAAGAACGTATTCACATAAATTACAGCTACATACAAACCGCAACGAAAGTACAGCTTGAAGATAAAAAATATCAAACTGAAAGAGTAGTTTATCTCCGTCAGCAGGAAAATTATATAGGAATCACACCGGTAATGAAATACGGAGACGTAGAAATTCCTGTCTATTCCAGAAAGCAGCTTTTTGATACAGATCAGAATGGAAATCCATTTAAAATAGAGAGAAATGAATCTGCGGAAGCCCGCTTTACTTCTTTGGTCATGCAGCAGCATCCTGATTTTGAAGAGCAGATGGACGGCTATCAGTATTTTTATCTTCACAGGGATAAATTCCTGAATAACAACTGGTTTCTTGAAGCATTTGAAACCTGGAGAAATGAAGGAATAACCATACTGGGATTTAACGAATTAAAGAATAATAAATTAAATTCCCACCGGGCTAAAATCAATATTCAGATTACCAGCGGATTGGATTGGTTTAATGCTAAGCTAAAAGTAGGGTTTGGTCCTAAAGAAGCTTCTTTAAAACAACTTCACCGGGCGATCCGGAATAAAAGTAAATTTGTCCAGCTGGATGATGGAAGCATGGGAATTCTCCCTGAAGAATGGATGGAGAAAATAGCCGCTTACTTTCATGCTGGAGAAATTGACGAAGAGCTCTTAAAGATTCCAAAAATCAACTTCACGGAGGTTACTTCATTGTTTGAAAAGGAAATCCTGAGCCAGGAAGTTCAGGAGGAACTCACCACGTATTCCACTAAGTTCTCAAAAGTAAAAAAAATTCCCAAAGTCAATATTCCGGCTGGGCTGAATGCTGAACTTAGGGATTATCAACATGATGGACTGAACTGGCTTAATTTTCTTGACGGATTCAACTTCGGAGGGTGTCTCGCAGACGATATGGGACTTGGAAAAACCATTCAGATCATAGCTTTTATCCTTTCACAGCGGGAAAAACGGGGGCATACTACCCATCTTATTGTAGTTCCCACTTCCCTTCTTTTCAACTGGCAGGAAGAGATCAGCAAGTTTGCACCTTCTATAAAAGTTCTGCTGCATTATGGTGCAGACAGACCAAAAACAACCGCTCATATGTCTGATTATGAAGTAGTCCTTACCACTTATGGAATGCTGCTTTCAGATATCCGTTTCCTGAAAAATTTTAATTTCAATTATGTTTTTCTGGATGAATCACAGACTATTAAAAATCCAAATTCGGAAAGATATAAAGCAGCGCGCCTGCTTCAATCGAGAAACAGGATTGTATTAACGGGTACTCCTGTTGAAAACAGCACTTTTGACCTTTACAGCCAGCTTTCTTTCGCTTGTCCGGGACTTTTGGGAAGCAAGCAGTATTTTAAGGATATTTATGCCATTCCTATTGATAAATTTGAATACAGTAAACGGGCGTTAGAACTTCAGCAAAAAATAAAGCCCTTTATCCTCAGAAGAACCAAGAAACAGGTCGCAAAAGAGCTCCCTGAGAAAACAGAAACGGTGATCTACTGTGAAATGAATGCAGAGCAACGTAAAATCTATGACGCTTATGAAAAAGAACTTCGTGAGTTTATTGCAGCCAATGATGACGATGATCTGAATAAAAACAGTATGCACGTCCTTACGGGCCTTACAAGACTCAGACAGATCTGTAACTCTCCTGTTTTGATAAAAGAGGGATATTCCGGTGAAAATGCCGTTAAAATAGAGATTTTGATGGAACAGATCCTTGGGAAATCAAAAGATCATAAAATACTGGTTTTCTCACAGTTTGTGGGGATGCTTGATCTGATAAAGACAAAGCTGGAACGCCACAATATTCAGTTTGAATATCTTACGGGGCAGACTAAAGACAGAGGAGAAAAAGTAGCTAATTTCCAGAAAAATGATGATATCCGGGTTTTCCTGATCAGCTTAAAGGCCGGCGGTGTCGGTCTCAACCTAACGCAGGCTGATTATATTTATCTGGTAGACCCATGGTGGAATCCTGCTGCTGAAAATCAGGCTATTGACAGAAGCTACCGCATAGGACAAACCAAAAATGTAATTGCTGTCCGGATGATCTGTTCTAATACTGTGGAAGAGAAAATTCTTACCCTTCAGAAAAAGAAAAAACAACTGGCTCAGAATCTGCTTACCACAGATGGGAAAAAGCTTCAGGGACTTTCAAAACAGTACCTTATGGACCTGCTGGGATCTGGTTCATAATACACTTAAAAATCTATTGAATACGACATTTTAAAAATAAAAAAACCGACAGGTAAAGAACCTGTCGATTAAAAACAAAAATTGATATGGATATGATTTAGATATGATGTGTCTATTTTTTGATAATCTTTTCTGTGACTGTTTTTTGATTCTTTGTCAGGATTTTAATAAGATATGTTCCAGAAGTAAAATTCTCCATAGGTACATTCATCGAATTGCCTTCCAGCATCTTCTGCCCTGACATATTGTAAATCTCATACTTCTCCAAACCTTCTTTCATCCTGATATTCACAGAATTCGTTGTAGGGTTCGGATATATCTGAACATTGGCTGATGCTTCTTTAGAAACCTCTATTGTGGAAAGGCTTTCCGGCTGAATTTTAAGCGTATAATCTTCTGCCTGCCCTATAAACCATCCTGAAGGGCATGGAAGGTTTTCCAAAGTTCCCATCCATGAATTTGATTCATATGCTTTTACCAATCTGAAACGGGTTTCTCCAAGCTGCGCTCCTCCCGGAATTGTAATACTACCGGATGTGATCCCTGATTCTGTAGTAGTAACCGGATTGGAATGGTCCAGATAGCCCAGGTTAAACTTCTCATCCGCATCAAACTGATTATTATGGTTAAAATCAATATAAGCATACACTGATACGGTATTCTGTCCATGAGTACCTCCTGTTACTGCTATAGGATAGGCATTTCCACGGTTAACAGTGAAGACAGTCGCCGTAAAATTTTCAAGAACATCTGAGTTACCGTCGATAGCACTGTTTCTTACGGTTCCGGCAAATTCTACTTTGCTTATTTCGCTTACTGTAAGACTGGTTACATTTTCAGCACCACAGTAAGGAGCCGGGAAATTCACTGTGTTTCCTATAATATTGACGGTATAATCTTCAGTCTGCCCTGCTCTTAAGCCGGAATCACAGGCTGAACTGATAGAATTGGCAGCATTAGGATCAGAATAAGCCTGAACATTTGTATTCTTAAGAACCCTCATTCTTGTACTCCCGTTGGCCGCGTTCGCAGGAATCACTATTGTATTGTTGATGGTAAATGCATTGGCTGGATTGGCTGCTTCAAGTCTTCCAATGTAGAAGCTTTCTCCGGCATCATCAAAATTACCATTCTGATTAAAGTCTATAAAAACAGCTACATCACTGGGAAATGTACTGGAAGGACCAGTTACAGATATATTATAATTACTTCCGGATTGCAAATCTGTAGACATTGATGTAAAATTCTCATAAATTTGTGCATTCCCGGACTGAACCGGTGATGAGTTATTAATGTTTCCGAAAGTAACATTACTGATCATATTGCTGTCAGCTCCATACTGAAATGCAGGCATACAATATTGCAATTGTGCATTCACCAAAGAGCAAAGTACAATACCAGAAAGAGTAGTTATTTTTTTCATTTTTGTTTGAATTTCTTGGGACAAATTTATATTTATTTAGAATTAATAAAAATAAGAATGTAATGATATTTGTCAGTTTAGCAAAAATAGACCATTGACTGCCTAATGATATTTATCTGGAAACTTAATTTACTAATGGATAATCAATCTGTTATAAATAAAAAAGACCTTTCTCAAATTTTATTTCAAGAAAGGTCTTTTCGTTATAAAGAATCGAATCTAAGGAATTTTATCTGCTTCAACTTACATTTTCGATAATAACTGCAGACGCTCCACCTCCTCCATTGCAGATGGCAGCTATCCCCAATCTTCCTTTTTCCTGCTGCAGTACATTGACTAAAGTTGTTATAATTCTGGCTCCTGAAGCACCAATCGGGTGTCCCAAAGCAACCGCTCCACCGTAAATATTTACCTTATTGAGGTCATAACCCAAAATCTGCTGGTTGGATAAAATCACTGAGGAATAGGCTTCATTAATCTCGAAATAATCAATATCAGATAAACTGAGACCTGTTTGTTTCAACAATTTCTGAATGGCAATAGACGGAGAAGTAGTAAACCATTCCGGAGACTGAGCCGCATCTGCATATGCTGCGATCCTGGCCAAGGGTTTCAAATTATGCTGCTGTATAACTTCCGAAGATCCTACTAGAATTGCTGCAGCCCCATCATTCAGATTGCTGGAATTAGCAGCTGTCAGTGTACCCTCTGATTCAAATGCCGGTTTCAAAAGAGAAATTTTCTCTGGAATAAGTTTCTCAATATCTTCATCTTTATCTACGATGATAGACCCCTTCTTTCCTTCAATTGAGATCGGGATCAATTCATTGCTGAACTTACCGTTTTTCGCTGCTTCCTGAGCCCGATGATAGGAAAACAAAGCATATTCATCAAGCTGCTGCCGTGTTAATCCATATTTTTTTACGCCCAATTCAGCGGCACTTCCCATATGGAAATCATTATACACATCCCACAGACCATCTTTGATCACGCCATCAGTAAGGTTGGTATCTCCTAGCTTTGTTCCCAGACGAAGCTTAACGTAATGAGGAACATTGCTCATACTTTCCATACCACCAGTCATGACAAGATGTTCCAGACCAAGCTGAATCTGCTGAGCACCGATCATAGCCGCTTTCATTCCGGAAGCACAGACTTTGTTTATTGTTGTTGCATCTTTATCTACCGGAATTCCTCCAAAAATAGCGGCCTGTCTTGCAGGAGACTGCCCCAGCCCGGCACTGAGTACATTTCCCATATACACACTGTCTATATGCTCCGGAGCCAATCCGATGTTTTCATAGGCATTTTTAATTACAACTGCTCCAAGTTGAGGAGCTGTAAATCCGGACAGGCTTCCCATAAAACCACCCACTGGAGTTCGTTTTGCAGCCAATATAAATACTTCTTTCATAGGATATTATTTTTAATACCAATCGGTATATTTCTGGTTAAAAAAATTCTTTTATTTTCACAGGGAACAATACAAAGATAATTAAAATATACCAATCGGTATATTAAGGATTAAAAAAAATCTTACTGTAATAAGTAAGACTTTAATTTTTATGTTCTGCTCAGCTGATCCAGTTTTTTAAGCAGCGTGGGCATTCTGTAAGTGCCATGCATTTGTTCTACTTTCAATTGAACTTCATCTACATTCATTCCTTTGGCTGTCACAAAAAGTGGTGTTTTACTTTCTCCGCGAAATACACTTCTCCTTTGGGAATCCGGAGTTGTAAATTCGTTTTTGGCGATCCCAATAATAGGACACTTTTCTTCCAATGCTTCGTAGAGGTGGCCGCCCAACCCTATTTTTCCATCATTGTCAAGAGTAACATATCCGTCAACAATGATAATATCTTCTGATTTTAATGTAATTTTCGTGAGCAGACTTAAAATGCAGGGTAATTCTCTTTTGTAAAACGCCCCGCTTTCATATGCTGAACTCACAGCAGTCTGTTCTATAAAAACTTCCACTTCTTTTTCAGACGTCCAGTCCTCAAATGCAATACACACCGTATTGGCATAATCCTCATAATAATAGGTATCAAATGCGTAAATCATATTTTATTCCCTTAAAAAAACTCGCCAAAATGCCATAAAATCCCTGAAGGATCATGTAAAAAACACTCTTTTCCCCATTCCATGGTTCTTACAGGAGTAAGTTTTACATTCTCATAGGTATCTGTAAGCTTTAAGGATAAAAGCTCCTTCCAGAATTCATCTGTATTGACAACTTCCATAAAGATCATGGTATTATCAACCCAATCCTTTGTATAATAATCCTGAAGATAAAAGCCTATTTCCTCTCGTATAAACAGTGATAACTTGGGCTCCAGAACAACCTCTTCAAATCCGAGATCCTTATAAAAGTTTCTGCTGATCTCAAAATTCTTTGCTCCGATAAAAGGTCTGATGGATTTTAGTTTCGGTGTCATACTATTTTATTTTTCCAGTGTTCATAGGTCATTTCAAATTTTACCTCTCCTTTTCCATGGGTTCCGGTTTCTTTCCATCCAGATTTTCTGTAGAAATTCTCAGCCCGTGTTCCAGGTGAAGTACCAAGCCACAGATCGTCTTTCTTTTGTTTAAAATACCAGTCGAGCATGATGTCATGAAGCTTTCTGCCGATTCCCTGATTTTCAAAATCAGGATGTACAAATAAAGCCCAGATATTATTTTCTTTCAGATCTGCAATGGAAAAGCCTACAATCTGACCTTTTGCCTCACTTACCCATCCTTTTCCTCTTTGAAAAAGAAATTCCTCACAGTCTTTATCTGTAATCAAACCTGGATCTGATAATGTGTTTTCTTTCACAGAATTTCTTACGACCTGAATCTGTGGAATGTCTTCCGGTCTTGCTTCTCGGATTACTATGTTCATGGTGATTGTTTTTCTTAATTCTTGATTATTTTCTGTCAACCACAATTCTTTCTTCTCTGTTGGCAATATCCCATGCTGTAGTAAAAATAAGCTGGGTTCTTTTCTCTAATAATTGATAATCAATCTTTTCAGGATCATCTGTTGGCTTATGATAATCTTCATGAATCCCATCAAAAAAGAATGCGACAGGAATATTATGTTTGGCAAAATTATAGTGATCTGAACGGTAATATAATTGTTCCGGATCATTCAAATCATCATATTTGTAATTAAGTTCCAGGTTATTCGTTCTCTTATTTGCAGCTTCGTTAATTACTTTAAGCTGAGAGCTTAACATTTCAGAACCAATGACATATACATATTGTTTCCCTCTGTTGGCAGGATCATCACGTCCAATCATGTCAATATTAAGATCAACAACGGTATTGGCTAATGGGAAAACAGGATTTTCGGAATAATATTCTGAACCAAACAATCCGTGTTCTTCTCCTGTAACGTGCAGAAACAGGATCGATCTTTTAGGTCCTTTTCCTGCTTTTTTTGCCTGCTGGAATGCCTTGGCGATTTCCATTACTGCTACAGTGCCGCTTCCGTCATCGTCTGCTCCGTTGTACACGACTCCATTTTTTGTTCCTACATGATCATAATGTGCAGAAACTACAACAATCTCGTCCGGTTTTTCGCTTCCTTCAATAAAAGCCAGGATATTCTCAGAATCAGGAAGGTTTCCTCCACCTCTTTTTTTCATAAACTCAGATGGAACTTTCTGATAGTATGAGCCTAACGCTTTAGGTCCGGAAATACCAAGATTTTTATAATAATTAATCATATACTCTCCCGCCTTCTTCTGCCCTTTGCTTCCTGTATCTCGCCCTTCCATATCATCTGCTGCAATGACATACAGATTTTTCTTTAAATCCTCAGCATTAATTACCTTGTATGCATTGTTAAAGGCCTTGTTATGTTTTGTTGAAACAGGATGTGAAGAATTCCCATCAGATATTTTTGCCGTCCCACAACTGGTCACTATAGCCATGGCAAATAACGGAATAAGTATTTTTTTCATAAAGAATAAATTTCTTAAAAATAACAAATTTTATTGAATTCTAATAAAACAGATCAAAATCGCAATATCATATGCTTCCCATTATAAAATTAACGATACTCCAATTTAAAACTCAATACGGTATTAATTTTTTATTATATTTGATTAAAATACAAAATAGGTGGATAAAATTTACGGATTTACTCATTATTCCTTTTTTACAGAAATGTCCGAACTTGCAGCCAGACACGGAAGCTTTGATCTTTCTCTGGGACTTCCCGATTTTGATATTGATGAAAGACTTAAAATATTCTTAAAAGAAGCAGCCGAAAGAGACACTTACCATTATGAACCTCTTGCCGGCAATCCCCTTCTGATCGAAAGTATCATTCGTTTCAATGCAAAACGGACTCACAAAATTCCTGTTACAGCTAGAGAAATAACCATTGTTCCGTGTGCAACCTTTGCTTTATATACTTCCCTCAAATCAATTTTAAATCAATATGATGAAGTAATTATTATCCAACCTTCATATTATACTTATGGACCTGCTGTTGTCATGAATGGCGGAATCCCTGTCTATTATGATCTTGATGGTGATTTTACGATCAACTGGGATTTGTTTAAAAACTGTATTACTGAAAAAACCAAAGCTGTCATTGTAAATTCTCCTCAAAATCCAACCGGAAAAGTATGGAAAAAGGAAGATTGGGATCACTTGTATGAACTGATTAAGGATCGCGATATATATTTGATTTCTGAAGAAATATATGACACGTACTGCTATGATGAAGTTAAGCATTACAGTTCTTTTATTCATCCGGGGCTCAGAGAAAAGACGTTCTGTATTTTTTCTTTTGGCAAAATGTTTCATACTTCCGGATGGAAAGTCAGTTACATGCTAGCTTCTGAAACTTTAACGGCAAAATTCCAGTGCCACCAACAGTATATTTCTTACAGTGCCAATGCTCCGGCGCAATATGCTATCGCAAAGTATCTGGATGTATTTGATCCGACCATCAATAAAGAAATAATGCAGAATAAAAGAGATATTTTCAATCAGCTGATTCAGGAAACTCCCCTGCAAGTTGAACAGCAAGCGGAAGGAAGTGTTTTCCAGGTCGTTAATTTCCGGAATATTTCTACTACCATGACGGATGTAGAGTTTTCAAAATGGCTTACAATTGAGAAAAAAGTATCTTGTCTTCCGCTTTCGGCTTTTTACAACTCAAGACAGAATTCAGATTATGTCAGGTTTAGTTTTGCTAAAAAAGATGAACTGATTATCCAGGCTTTGGAACATTTAAAAAGGAATCTTTGATTTTTCTCACAGATTTCCCAGATTTCCACAGATGATTGTGGATATCTATTCATATAATTTTAATTTTCATGCTATCCCAAAATATAATAAAAAAAGCACCGCCAAGGCAGTGCTTCCATTATATTTTAATGATTTTAAAGAGCCAGAACTCTTACATCAATTCTTCTGTTTTTTGCTTTACACTCATCAGTGTCATTGGCTTCACATACCGGATGCTGTGAACCATATCCTTCAGCTTCCACTCTGTCTGCAGAAACACCCAGCTCGAGTAATTTAAGTTTTGCTGTTTGTGCCCTCAGATTTGATAATTTAAGATTACTATCTTCATTACCACTGTTATCTGTATATCCGCCTAATTTTATTTTCAGATCAGGATATGCATTTAAGATTTCAGCTAAAGTATTCAGCTGGAGTTCATAGCCTGCCTTCAGGTCACTGGAACCTGTTTCAAAATAAAGGTTTTCAATGGTGTACCATTTATTAGGGTCTAAAGCAGATTTATCTTTCTGTTTCACCACATTATAAAGCTGATAAAGCTGGCTTCCATCTCCTATGGCAATCGTTTTTCCTCCATCCAATTTTATCTTCTGAACATTTCCTGTTTCATACACAAAGTCGCCACTTTCATTAAGATGTCCGCGAACTTCACCTGGAGAAACCGGAACTGTTGTAAGATCCGTATGACCAGCCGTTGCAGCAGCAGATATTCCGGTAAGGCTTTCAATTTTTGCTTTTCTGTTGGCTTCAATTTTATCTTTATGCAAAACAGCTAAAGTAGGTGCAATAACTAAAGAAACAATTGACATTAACTTGATCAGAATATTCATGGATGGACCGGAAGTATCTTTAAAAGGATCTCCAACCGTATCTCCTGTTACAGATGCTTTATGTGGCTCTGAACCTTTGTAATAAGTCTGTCCATTGATATCCACCCCTTTTTCAAATGATTTTTTAGCATTATCCCAGGCACCTCCTGCGTTATTCTGGAACATTCCCATCAAAACACCACATACCGTGGCACCAGCCAAAAATCCTCCCAATACTTCAGGACCGAAAATAAATCCCATTAAGAGTGGGGAAATGATCGCTATAGCACCAGGCAGCATCATTTTTCTGATGGAAGCATCTGTAGAGATAGCAACACATTTTTCATATTCAGGTTGTGCCTTTCCTTCTAAAATTCCTGGAATTTCACGGAACTGTCTTCTTACTTCTTCCACCATCGCCATGGCAGCCTGCCCAACTGCAGTGATTGCCAATGATGAAAAGATAAACGGAATCATTCCACCAATAAATAAACCAGCCAAAACATCTGCTCTGTAAATATCAATTCCGTCAATTCCTGCAATTCCAACAAAAGCTGCAAATAATGCTAATGCCGTCAAAGCTGCTGAAGCAATAGCAAATCCTTTTCCGGTAGCTGCAGTTGTATTTCCTACCGCATCCAGGATATCTGTTTTTTCACGCACCTCTTTGGGAAGTTCACTCATTTCGGCAATACCACCGGCATTATCAGCGATAGGTCCAAAGGCATCAATTGCCAGCTGCATAGCTGTAGTAGCCATCATTCCTGCTGCTGCAATGGCAACACCATAAAGCCCGGCACACAGATAAGATCCATAGATTCCGCCTGCCAATACGATAATCGGAAGTAAAGTAGATTCCATACCCACGGATAAACCTCCGATAATGTTAGTTGCGTGTCCTGTAGAAGACTGTCTCACAATACTGGAAACCGGTCTTTTACCCATTGCGGTATAGTATTCTGTTATGATGCTCATTAAAGTTCCTACAACCAATCCTACCATGATGGCACCAAATACCCCCATTTTAGTAAACTCATGGCCTCTTAGGACCATTTTGTCAGGAAGGATATAAGTTACCAGAAAGTAAGATGATATAGCTGTAATAACAATACTTCCCCAGTTTCCAAGGTTTAAAGCATTCTGTACACTGGAAGTGGATGAGCCTTCATTATCATTAATTTTCACAAATAAAGTTCCGATCATAGAAAATATAATTCCGGTTCCTGCAATCAGCATCGGTAAAAGGATTGGAGCAAAACCACCGAAGGCATCATCGGAAATAGTTTCTCTACCTAACACCATGGTTGCCAGAACTGTTGCAACATAAGACCCGAAAAGGTCGGCTCCCATTCCTGCTACATCACCTACGTTATCTCCTACGTTATCTGCAATCGTTGCAGGGTTTCGGGGATCATCTTCAGGGATTCCGGCTTCTACTTTTCCTACAAGGTCAGCACCTACGTCTGCCGCTTTTGTATAAATACCGCCTCCTACTCTTGCAAAAAGTGCTATGGATTCTGCACCTAGAGAAAACCCTGTGAGAATTTCAATGGTCTTTTCCATTTCATGAGAATCTACTGTGGCATCGGGTGCAAAAATCTGTTTGATGATCAGGAATAATGCTCCTAAGCCTAAAACAGCAAGTCCGGCAACTCCCATTCCCATAACAGAACCTCCTGTAAAAGATACTTTAAGCGCTTTCGACAGTGAAGTTCTTGCCGCTTCAGCTGTCCTGACATTGGCTTTGGTAGCAATTTTCATCCCGATAAAACCTGCTAATGCGGAAAATACAGCTCCTACTGCAAAGGCAATACCGATACTCCAATGCGAGTTGGCATTACTTGATCCCATTACGGCAAGTAAAATGGCGACTACCACCACGAAGTACATTAAGATTTTATATTCAGCCTTTAGAAAAGCCATTGCACCGTCTGCAATATGGCCGCTGATTATTTTCATTTTTTCATTTCCTGCATTCTGTTTATTTACCCAGTTGCTCTGAAGAAATGTATAAAGCAAAGCGACGACACCAAAAATTGGCACTAACACAAATAGATCCATAGTTTAATATTTTTTTGGTAATAGAAAATTAAATATAATAAATAATTACCATCAAAGCACTAAAAACTTTAACAGTATGATGCTTCCCATCAAAAAGGATAAAAATATGGCACCGAACTTATCGTGGTAGAAATTGATGAAGAAACAGTACTGAATAAGGCTTTCAGACACATTTTATGCATAAAAAAACCTTTAAATTATTCAAAGGTTTTTCAGAGTTTGAGATTGCTTCACATTCTGTTCGCAATGACTTTTACTCAACAAAAAAGAGTAAACAGAAACCTGTCTACCCTCTTTTATTGTATTGCATTAAGAGAATCTTATCCTCCGAATTTATCTGCGTAATCTGTTTGAGAAGCTTTAATCACTTTTCTAGCATGCTCAGCTCCATAAACCTCCTGAATTCTACATTTAGCAGGCTCATCCGGCAGGTTTTTATACGTTAGGAAGTAGTGCATTAATCTTTTTACCTCTGCTTCCGGTAATTCAGAAATATCTCTGAAGTGTCCGAAAGCATGATCATTGATCATTACTGCAACGATTTTATCATCAGCTTCTCCTCCGTCGATCATTTTAAAACCTCCGATTGGAATAGCTTCCATCAATAAACCTCCAGCATGGATGTTGTGAGAACTTAAAACACAAATATCAAGAGGGTCATGATCTCCCATTGTAACATCCGTAGCTCCTGCTTCTACAGCAAGTCTCATTACTTCCTTATCACAGTATGTTCTTGGAACAAAACCATATAAAGCAGGGATGATGTTAGAAAATTTCTGTGGTCTGTCTACTTTTAAGTATCCTGTTTCTTTATCTACTTCATATTTAATAGTATCTGAAGGAACAATTTCCACAAATACGTTTACAACATTTGGCGCATCTTCTCCTGCAGAAATTCCGTGCCATGGATGTGCTTTAAAATTTGGAATCATTATTTATCTGTTATTTTTTAAGTTATTATTAAGATTTCTTTTCTTAAGTCTTCTATTGTTTCCACAATATAATCATTGCCTTCCATGTAGTTCATGATGAAAATCGTTTTGAATTCATCCAGTTGAACCTCCCCTTTCAATCCGTCATAGGTTTTGTGAAGCAATTCTATGATCGCATTTTTAGAGTCTACAATATTCTTCCATGAATTTTTTGTGATGTATAACTGCTGTGAGGAGTTATATTCAAATTCTTCATTGATTGTTTTTTCGGTAAGGAAAATAAATTCATGAACCGCTAATTCTCTATCAAATCTATGGATAAGGTTTGACGGCTTCATTCTGTCCAGAAACAAGGTCATTCTTTCGTAAGAATGTGCTTTGTTCTCTGAATTAGATTTCACGGTGAGTAGTTTGATTTCCTGGTTTTTAAGAGTAATGTACGAATGTACAAATTGTCTGAGCAAAACCAGAAAAGGAATTGCAATAATCAATGCAAATGCATACGGTAGATATCCTGAAAGACTCGTCATAATTTTAGACTGCAAAATTACTAATTATTTTCCGTCTTCTAAAGAGTTTTTAAAGATATCCACTTTAGAATTTTGTATATAAACTAATGCTAATATAATTATAAGGTAAAAGCCCGACATCATCCTGTTTACCAAGGACGGAAAAACCAGGAATCTCATGATGACAGTTCCATAAATAATTACAAAAAATAAGACCTGAGCCTGTCTTTTTTTATTATAAAGTGAAAAATTATTAGCCAGAATAATGATTATAAAAATCAAAAGAACCGGAAAATACGAAGCGTTGAACTCCAGCATTATTTTACTTTTAATAAAATGAATATAATCTGAAAAAGAAAACGGATCGGGTTGTGAAACAGGGTAAATCTGAACTTTAGTAAACTGATTCATAAAGAGTGCAGACCATGAAACCTGATTAAAAGCCTGTATTAAAAAGAAGGAAAGAAACAGATATCCATATGATATCAATAATGGACCTGTTTTCACCTGCAGCCTGTTTCTATAAAGATAAATAATGCCATACAGAAAAGAATAAAAAATAAAATATTCCGGTCTTGTAAGAATACACAGCATAGCAAAGATTCCCGCAAGAAAGAAATTTTTTCTTACTAAAAATACATAGAAGCTCAAGAGAAGCAACAGACATGATAAAGAATCTGCAGAGACATGCCTGCCTGATTCCAAAAGAGGTTTGAACAGGGAAATTAAAATCGTGATGATAAAAGCAAGACTATAATTTTTCAGAATTTTTATCAAAAAACCGAAAATCAAAATAAGAATCAGGGCGTAAGAAATAGCTGAAATTAAAGAGTTGGAAGCAGATGCACTAAAACCTAATTTAAAGAATGCCCAATTGATAAAATTATAAAAAGGTTTCACTACAAAAAGCTGCAATTCTTCTTCATAGGCTTTAGGATTTTGTGACAATATTTTGTAATAGCTACTTTCACCTTTCGCTACTTCTTTCACCATTGGATCTACAGGTCCTAATCCCGCAAAATCAGGATTCTTTTCCCGTAATTCATCATATACTTTCTGATGAATCTCTTCAATTTTCATTTCGGGATATTCCGTTTTATAAATCAATCCCATATAAGCTTCCATATCAGTATTGTAATAATGGTTGGCATATAGGTAGTATGACATGATGCATACATAGATTGAAAATATAAAAACAAGAATATTCTCCCTTTTTTTCATACGTTGATATTATAAGTATACAAATGTAAAAAAACTATCAACTTCTATTCTTATAAAAAGCTTTTAAAGGATTACAATTCAAACAATGCCGGCCTTTGGGTCACTTCATGATAACAAACGCTATTTTCATCAAAGAAATGATATACAAGGCTCTTTCTAGTTCTGCTCTTATCCGTATGAGGCTCACCGCCATGAAGAATATTGGCATGCCAGATCAATAGATCCCCTTTTTTTGCCTTAAAGACTTCTTTTTTCAATCCCAGCTCTTTTACTTTATCTTCAAGAAATGTTTCATAAGCTCTGTAACTTTTCTTACCGATTTTCAGGGCTGTACCCTCATTATCATAATCAGAATTCAGGAAATAAGGTAATTTATGGCTCTTAGGAATGTAATGAAGAGCACCATTCGTTTCATCCACATCTTCCAACGCAATCCAGACTCCAAGTAATCCTCCCAAAGGGTAAGTCGTCATGTGAATACTATCCGAATGTGTTTTTTGCTGGCTTCCGTTGATGAAATTGATACTTTGGAAAAGTTTAGATTTTCCGTCCAGTAAAACAGATAAAAAGTCTAATAATTCCTTATCACTTCCAATGTTTTTAATAATTTCTGAATGATGAATGGCAAACATCAGTTTTCCCCCGTAAATAAACTTCAGTGTACCATCTTCCATCAGCTTATCAATTTCTGTATTGATTTGATCTGCCGTTTCCGGAGTCAGGAAATTTCTCAAAATCAGATAGCCATTATCATCATACTGAAGAACACTTTCTTTATTTTCTTCCGATAACTTCTTAAAAAAGGGAGTTTCTGTAAGTTTTGCATAATTTACCTTTCTATCACTTGCAGGAAGATGAGCAAAATCTTTACTCGAAATACTTGAAAAATAATTCTTATTGATTCCGTATTTTTTATACAATGGAATATTATGCTTTAATTTATTCTTTTTAAACAAGTTATAAAGCATATATGATAATTTGTACTGACGAATCTGTTGTAACATAAGTGTTTTACTAAGGATTTTATAAAGTTACGGAATATTACTTAATTAGAACCAATCTAAACAATGCTTTTCATCATAAAAATGACTTCCCTCTCATGATAAGATACCCTAATTTTTTAAAGAGGTTCTTTTTTGAATTTTCGATAATTCCGTAAGGTCTTAATTCCGGGCGGAAACCTCTGAAAAATTCTTCAATATTGGGTAGCTCTCCCCCTTCAAAGTCAAAAATATGAGTTTCGATATTATCTTTAATAAGAGTATCAATCAATACTGAAGCTCCAGATAATTTGACGTAATCTTTATCATTAAAATTACCCAAAAGTGCCACCATGTTACAGTCTCTGTAAGTAGCTATTACGTTGATAATCTTGTTTTGATAATAAAAAGCTGTGAACTTCAGGTAATCCAACTTATGAAAACTCTCAAAAATCCTCATGAATTCACACAAATCACCGTCTTTACTCAACCCTATCGTGTGGGCTTCTATAAAAGTCTTTGCTTTGTTAAAAGAAATGGTTTTAACTTCTGATTCTTTTAAAACTTCTTCATCTAAACGAAGTTTTCTTTTTCTTTTGGGAGAATAATTGGCACGTACTTTCTCATAAGCATTGGGATATAATAAAAAATTCTTCTTGATTCTGATCTTCGTTCGAAGCTGGTTTACATCATTGAACGGATAGGCCCTGATCATGTAATTTTTTTCCAGATATTCTAAAAAAGCCTCATTAAGTTCAAGATTATCTTTAACAGAAAAAACACCAAGCTGCTGGCAAAGTTTCGGATTATGAACAATTTTCATCCCATATTTTCTTACAAAAGGGACAGGCATCACAGCCTCATAATCCTTATAAACGAGAATTTCCCATGGCATTGTAGAAGTTATATCTAAAAAATCTTTTGTAGCAGAATATTTTCTTTGTTCGGAATTTTCTAAACATTGAGCATATTTTACAAAATTAATTTCATGGTATTTCAATCTTCTAATCATAATAATCCTGAGTCCGAGAAACTAAAATAGGAATCCTGCGTGACAATAATATGGTCTAAAAGCTGGATACTTAAAGTATTTCCTGCTTCTTTTATTTTTTGTGTAATACTGATATCTTCCCGGCTTGGTTTTAAACTTCCGGAAGGGTGGTTGTGGGCAATGATAATACCCGTTGAAAAATGATCCAGTGCTGTTTTGTACAGAATTCTTACATCTACAATAGATTGGCTTATTCCTCCCTGAGTCAGTTGGGAAACATGAATCACTTTGTTGCTGTTGTTAAGGAAAATAGCCCAGAACTCTTCTGTTCTTAAGTCAGAAAGCTGGTTTTGAAGAATAAGATAAGCATCATTACTGTTACCAATTACTGCTTTTTCAGGAATTTCCTGTACCGTTCTTCTTTTTCCGATTTCTAAAGCTGAAATAATTGAAATCGCTTTTGTGACTCCAATCCCTTTGAATTTCATCAGATCTTTAGCAGAAAGTAAGCTCAACTGATGCCAGCTGTTATTAACAGAGGCTAAAATTTTCCGTGATAGTTCCAGAGCATCTTCTTCTCTATTTCCACTTCCCATAATAATAGCCAGCAGCTCAGAATCAGAAAGTGAGCTTTTGCCTTTCTGCAAAAACTTTTCTCTGGGTCTGTCATCTTCTGCAAGAAATTTTATAGCCATGAAAAAAAGATTATGAATTAATAAAATGCATACAGGATCATCGGCTTAGTCGACTGATCAACATATATTGCTGTTTCTTTCAGAGCATTCACCGAAAGCATCGGACATCCTAAGCTTAAACATGCCGGAGTCTGAGATTCCACATCCGGAATGCATCCGTAGGAATGAAGGACAATTGCCCTCTGCATTGCATTGCTGTTCGTAGAATCAAGCCCTTTTAACCGGTAAGCTTTACCAAACTTTCCTACATAGCTTTCTCCAATGACATATTTTCCCAGAGACGACTGATAGGAACCTTCAATATTACTGAATTTTAAAGCATCAGACCGTGGAATGACTGAACCTGAACCATGGGAAACAACGGCCTGTTGTACAATTGTATTATTTTTCAGGTTATAAATGAAATAACGGTATTTCCCGGAAGGTATCTTAAAGTTGATAAAAACAGCCAATTCCTGATTATACTCTTTCCCTTTAATATAGTTTTTAATTTCCGAAATCCTTGCCTGAGGCACATGCAGTGAATTCAACTGCTGGGATTCAGCTTTTGAACAGGAAATTAAAATTATAAAAAGAAAAATAAGGTGTTTCATCATCTGCTATTGTATACTTCTATTCTATGATCATTCCGTCTTTCATAACGAGCTTGCGGTCTGTAATTTCTGCAAGATTCGGGTTATGGGTTACAATCACAAAGGTTTGGTTGTATTTGTCTCTAAGATCAAAAAACAATCTGTGAAGATCATCTGCATTTTTAGAATCCAGGTTACCTGTAGGTTCATCTGCAAAAATGATTTTCGGTGAGTTGATTAAAGCTCTTGCTACAGCTACCCTTTGCGCTTCTCCACCTGAAAGCTGATTGGGTTTATGCTGTAGTCTCTGTTCTATTTTTAAATCTTCGAATAAAGCATAAGCTTTTTCAAGTGCTTCTTTTTCATTGGCTCCGGCAATTTTTGTCGGAAGCAATACATTTTCCAGCGCTGTAAACTCAGGAAGAAGCTGATGAAACTGAAATACAAAACCGATATTCTGGTTTCTGAACTTTGAAAGCTGTTTATCATTCATATTAATAAATGATTCTCCTGCTATTTCAATTTCAGTATCATATTTGTTGGATTGACTCGGATGATCCAGCGTTCCTAAAATCTGCAGTAACGTAGATTTACCTGCTCCTGATTCTCCAACAATAGAAACTACCTCGCCCATTTTGATATGGATATCAACTCCTTTCAGTACTTCTAAATTCCCATAAGATTTATGGATATTTCTTGCTTTAATCATGATTCAAAAATAGTGAATTGCCTTCAAATAAAAAACCGCTTTTTGAAGCGGTTTGTATTTTATTTTACTTTTATTACGATTAGATTTTCTTCATCCATTTATATAGGTCTTTTCTATTAATTTTTTTAATTATTTTCTTCATGTTTTAGCTATAAAACGCATGTAAAAAAGTATTTTCTCTTTTTCAGAGTTTATTTCCTTCCTATAAGTTTATTAAGAATCTGCATTTTAATGTAGCCAAAACAAAAAAACCTCCCAAGCTGGGAGGTTTCAATATTTTCATTTCAGAAAATTACAGTAACAATGTTAATGGACTTTCTAAATATGTTCTTAATGTCTGTAAGAATTGAGCACCTGTAGCACCATCTACAACTCTGTGGTCACATGCCAATGAAAGTTTCATTGTGTTTCCAACTACGATCTGACCATCTTTTACGATTGGTTTCTCGATAATTGCTCCTACTGAAAGGATGGCAGAGTTTGGCTGATTGATGATACTTGTAAAGGTTTCGATTCCGAACATTCCTAAGTTGGAAATAGAGAATGTAGATCCTTCCATTTCGTTAGCCTTAAGACCTTTGCTCTTAGCTCTTGAAGCCATATCTTTTACGGATGCAGAAATCTGTGTATATGTCATCTGATCTGTATTTTTCAATACAGGCACTACCAATCCGTCAGGAATAGCTACTGCTACACCAATATTGATATTTCCTCTGTGGATGATCTTATCACCTGCCCAGCTTGAATTTACCTGAGGGTGTTTTCTTAAAGCAATTGCAGTTGCTTTAATGATCATATCATTGAAAGAGATTTTAGTATCAGGTAAAGAATTGATTTCTTTTCTTGCTTCAATAGCTTTATCCATGTTGATCTCAACCATCAGATAGTAATGAGGAGCAGAGAATTTACTTTCAGAAAGACGTTTTGCAATAATATTTCTTACCTGAGAGTTTGGAGTCTCGGTGTCTTCACCCTGTACAAAGCTTACTGCAACCGGAGCAGCACTTGCTGTTGGAGCTGAAGCAGCTGGTTTTGCAGCTGGCTGATAGTTTTCGATATCTTTTTTAACGATTCTTCCATTTTCACCAGATCCTTGAACACTGTGGATATCAACCCCTTTATCCTGAGCCATTTTCTTAGCCAGTGGAGAGATTGCTACTCTGTCAGAAGATGAAGAGTCTGCAGCAGGAGCCGCTTTTTCTTCTGTTTTAACTTCTGCTTTCTGTTCAGCCGGTTTTTCAGTTGATACAGCTTCAGCTTTTGGAGCTCCTACAGCAGAAACATCTGTTCCTGCAGGACCAATGATTGCTAATACAGAATCAACCGGAGCAGCACCTCCTTCTTCTACACCCTGCTTCAATAATACGCCATTGAATTCAGATTCGAAATCCTGTACTGCTTTATCTGTTTCGATCTCAGCAAGAAGATCACCTTCTTTTACTGTATCTCCTACATTTTTGTGCCATTTAGCTACTTTACCTTCTGTCATTGTATCAGAAAGTCTTGGCATTGTAATAACTTCTACTCCAGCCGGAACTTCCGCAGCAACAGGGGCAGCAGTTTCTGCTTTAGGCTGTTCTTCTGATTTTTTTTCTTCAGTTCCTTCAGCGGGAGCAGCAGCTCCACCTGTCAATCCTGAAATATCTTCTCCTTCATTCCCGATAATAGCCAAAACAGAGTCTACAGCAGCAGCGCCTCCTTCTTCTACGCCTACGTATAAAAGGGTACCTTCTATTTCAGATTCAAAATCCTGAACAGCTTTATCGGTTTCAATTTCCGCTAAAATATCTCCTTCTTTTACTTTATCTCCTACTTTTTTATGCCATTTTGCCACTTTACCTTCCGTCATAGTGTCGGATAGGCGGGGCATCGTAATTACTTCTGCCATAATTTTCTAATATGATAATTTGTTAATGTAATGATGAGAGAATTAAAAAATCTAATTCATTTTCAAATTCTCAAATTATCTAATTATTAATTTTCTAATTTGTCTAGGAATGGATAGTTTTCCTGAGCATATACATACTCATAGATCTTTTCTGCCTCTGGATATGGAGAATTTTCCATAAATTCAATACACTCCTCAACGAAGTCTCTTGATTTATTATCCATCGCTTCCAAGTCTGCTTCCGTAGCCCATCCGTTTTCTAAAATTCTATGTTTTACAAGCTCAATTGGGTCATCGTTTTTATGAATAGCCACTTCTTCTTTAGATCTGTATGGCTCAGCATCAGACATAGAGTGTCCTCTGTAGCGGTATGTTCTTGCTTCAATGAATGTAGGTCCATCTCCTCTTCTTGCTCTTTCAATAGCCTCATAAGCAGCTTCAGCTACTTTTTCAGGATCCATTGCATCTACAGCAAGACAAGGCATTTCGTATCCTAATCCTAGTTTATAGATATCTTCATGGTTGGCTGTTCTTTTTACAGAAGTTCCCATTGCATATTGGTTGTTTTCTACCACAAATACTACAGGAAGTTTCCAGTTCATCGCCATATTGAATGTCTCATGTAAAGAACCTTGTCTTGCAGCTCCATCTCCGAAGAAACAGATATTCACTGCTTTTCTGTCGAAATATTTATCTGCAAAAGCAATCCCTGCACCCAAAGGAATTTGTCCTCCAACGATACCGTGTCCTCCGTAAAAACGGTGTTCTTTACTGAAAATGTGCATAGATCCACCCATACCTCCGGATGTACCTGTAGCTTTACCGCAAAGTTCAGCCATGATTCTTTTGGGATCTACTCCCATCGCCATTGGATGGATGTGACATCTGTAAGCAGTAATCATACTATCCTTTGTCAGATCCATGGCATGCGTGAATCCTGCAGGAATAGCCTCCTGACCGTTATACAAATGTAAAAATCCTCTGATCTTTTGTTTTAGGTAAAGAGAACGGCATTTGTCTTCAAACCTTCTCCACATTGTCATATCTTCATACCACTTCAGGTATACCTCTTTAGAAAATTCTTTCATGTGTTAGCTCTTGCTTTTTTATGATGAAATAGTTGAGCAAAATTATGAAAAAAACTTTGTTTTTATTCTATACATAGATAACTTTTCGTTTTTTCTGTAAAATCTATTTGCAGGCCGAATGGATTATTCTTAATTTTCGACCCCTTGAAAGACTGATGAAGCGGCGCTTTATCCGTTACATTCTTACCATGATATATAAGGAATCAGCCTATCCATATGGTTTTTCTGAAACAATACATAATTCGGAGATATCAGGATTTGGTACTTTTTGCGCCCCTGTTTCTTTCCTCTTTAATTATTGTTAATATATCTTTTGGTTATTTCAAGAGCTTCTTTTCCGGGGAAAAATCTGTAAGTTTCAGGGTTCTATCTTCAATTTCATTAACGAAATTACCATATTGTTTTGCTGTTCTCGCTTTAATCTCCTTCCATTCTTTATCTGCCATAAATCCTTCCCACGCTGTTTTCATTGTATATTCATCTTTCCACTCAAGCAGGTAAACAAATTCTGTTTTTTCCCTGAATTCCGATTCCCAGATCGATACAATAGTAAAACCATATTTCTTCATTATCCTGAGTGCATGATCCCTGAAGCGGTCCAGAAAAACCTGCTTATTCTTTTTGGGAACTTCATAAATTCTTAACTGATGCACAGGAGCTGGCAGTGCAGAAGTATTTTCCTGAGAAAGCTTTTGTCCAAAAGTAAAACAACCTGCAATTATCAGGAAGAATGTGAATAAATGTTTCATGATATAAGATTAAAACTGGTTAGTTAAAGGTATACATTTTCGGCAAAATTTAATATTAATTTAAAAAAGCTGAAAAAAAAATTATTTATCAAAAGCAACTGACATTGAGTCGTTTTCAGATAATCCAGCACCTTTCACCCCTCTGCTTTTTCGTTTGGTTTTTGAGGTTATATTGGTATATTTGGTTTTTAAATTTGATTATGGAAGAAAAGCAGTCTTCATTATTACACAAAATTTCAAAAGTCATCTCCGATTTTTTCAATCCTCTGGTCTCTCTGATCATTTTTTTCATATATATGAGTATCAGGGAATACACTCTTAAAGATTCTATGATGTACTTCATTCCCATATTAGCAATGATTATTATTCCAGTTGTCATTTGGCTGGTATGGAATGTGAAAACAGGAAGATATACCAATATGGATGTATCCAACCGGGTTCAAAGAAAAACACTGTATATATTTATAGCAGTCTGTGTGGTTGCTTATCTTCTTTTCCATTACATCAGAAACGGATCTGTTGATCTTGTCATGCTGTTTATTTTAATTCTTCTTTTTGCGTTACAGATCAGCAATCTTTTCATTAAAAGCTCGATGCATACCGCATTCAATATATTTGTAGCAGCATTATTTTTTAGCCTCAACTGGAAAATGGGTCTGCTATGGCTGGGAATTGCCACTTTGGTCGGGATTACCCGCGTTATTTTAAAAAGACATACCGTAAAAGAAGTATTTATGGGAGCTGGAATAGCTTTTATGGTATCTTTTATCTATCTTTATTGCAATATTCAATTTCAACATTAGAATCCTCTATGAAAATAAATCATCTTACTGCCGCAGAAGAAAACTTTATGAAGCTGTTTTGGAAAATGGAATCTTTCTATCTGAAGGACGTTATGGAACAGCATCAGGAACCTAAACCACACCAGAATACAGTTTCAACTTATTTGAAAATATTGGTTGAGAAAGGCTATCTATCTACCGTAAAAGAAGGAAGAATTTTCAAATATACAGTGCTTGTTCCTTTGGAAGTATATAAAAAATTTCTATTGAAAGAACTTTCGCATACCTTCTTTAATAATTCGGGGAAGGAAATCCTGGAGCTTTTATTAAGTGAAAAATTAATTTCCAAGGAAGATATGAAAGGATATTTTGATCTGAAAATCGAAATAAAACCAGCAAAGATTGAAGAACCGAAGTTTGAAATTGCTGAAGAAATCTTAAGTCCTAAAAAAGAAAAGAAAACCAAAGGAAAAGACAAGGACAAAGACAAAAAGAAAAAGAAGAAAAAAGATTAATCTTACTCTCAAAAACACCAAATCATGAAAACAAAATTCCAGGAAACATTAAGCCGGGCTAACGAGGTCATTTTCCGTTATCCAATGGTTCTGACAGTGGCTTTATTAGCTGCAATTGGTGCCATCTGCATTGTTGAAACAGAGCTTGAACAAGTTACAACATATATAAAGTTCACTATTTGTGCCTGTCTCGGTATTTCACTGATGTTTGCCCTGAAAATGGTATCACAGAGAATCGGGAAAGAATTATTATTACACTTATGTGGTAGTGCTTTTCTTATTGGGTTCTATTATATCCTGCCTGATAAAAAGAATAATTTCACCGAAGTTTACGCTTATATTATTGCAATTACAGCCCTTCTCTCCCACTTATTGGTTTCTTTTATTCCGTTTCTTCAAAAAGACAGAGAGCTCAGATTCTGGCAGTATAACAAAAATCTTTTTGTCAATTTCTTCCTTACTGTTGTATTCACAGGCGTTTTGACCAGCGGAGTTGAATTGGCCATTTTAGCTGTTGATAAACTTTTTGATTTTCATTTTCATCACAGAATTTATACAGATACATTTTTTGTTCTGGCTATTTTCGGGAGCAGTTTCATTTTTCTTTTATTCAGTGATAAAGGCTTAAATAATCTTGAAAAAGATGGGACATATCCTGTTGTTTTAAAGTTTTTCACTCAGTTTATCTTAATCCCGCTGCTGCTTATTTATGTAGCAATTCTTTATTTTTATTCTTTTAAAATCCTGATCAACTGGCAGCTTCCAAGAGGCTGGGTTTCTTATCTTGTTTTAGCCTACAGCATTGTCGGGATTCTGGCATTGCTTCTGGTACATCCATTAAAAGAAGAAAATGCAAAATCATGGGTTAAGATATTTTCAAAGGCATTTTACTATACTATTGTTCCTTTGATCATCTTGCTTTTCACGGCTATTTTCACAAGAATTCTGGAGTATGGCTATACAGAACCGAGATACTTTGTTTTCCTTCTTGCACTTTGGCTGCTCAGCATTGTTGTTTACTTTATTTTCAATAGAAAGGCAACAATAAAGTTTATTCCGGTCAGCTTATTTTTATTTGGAGCTTTTGCTTTAATCTTCCCTTACTTTAATGCTTTCAGTGTTGCCAAGAGAAGTCAGAAGACAGAACTGATGAATATTTTAAATCAAAATCAGTTAATCAGTGCCGGTAAAATTAATTTTAATAAAAAAGTTACAGATACAATCCGTAATGAAATTGCTGATAAATTTGAATTTCTGGCAGAGAGAAAACAAGGTGAATTTTTATCAAGTCTCCTGAATAAAAAAGATCAGAATGAGTTATCTGATAATATTGAAAAGGGTACATTTTACAGCATCAATTATACTATTCAAAATAAATTTTCGGATGTAAATATCACCGTTAAAAATAGACCTTACGAACTGAACAGAATCGTTCTTGTTCCTGAAAAACAAATTATAGGAATCGAAAACTATCAGTATTTACTTTCTTTCCATCGTTACAGCAGCGACCCGCAGAAACTGAATGAAGATCAGTTTGAACTTATAGATCAGCTGACTGATAAATCTTCACTGAGACTGAGATTAAATTCTAAAGAAGAGGTAGATTTTGGACCGAAAATCATTCAGTTATTTGAAGAAAATAAAAACAAAAACGGCACCGTAAAAGTTCCTGATATAGCAATGGAGTCTGATTTGGGCAAGTACCATGTCAAGCTTATTTTCAGTGAAATTACAAAAGAAAAATATTCCGATAATGAGCTGGCCAGCATTTATTATGAGAATGTTTATATTCTGATAAGATTAAAATAATAAAAAAGACTGCCACAGGGACAGTCTTTTTTTATTGTATATAGAAAATGTTTTATCTATTGGTTCCGGAACTCCATAGTGGAGTATAATCGCTGTAGATCACCAGGTTTCCGTCATTTTGTACAGAAAGCTTATTCGCTCCTCTACGGGAAGTATTTGAACTCCAGACAGGTTTATTATAAGAATCATATACAACAAGGTTTCCATCAGCTTGAAATTCAGCTCTGCTTCCTTTGTTATCTGTTCCGGCTGCCCAGATTACATCACCGCTATCATAGGATAAAACCAGATTTCCATCATTTTGGAAACCTAAATAATAGTTGCCATTAGGAGAAAATACTTTTTCCCCTTTGCGAAATCTGTGTCCTGTATTTACATTACCATTTCCGCGACCGAAGCCATTATTTCTTCCGCCATTTTTTAAATCGCTTTTTGACGCCCATAAAGGATTTGAACCATTATAAATCACAAGATTACCGTCATCCTGAACAGTTAACCTTTCTGCTCTTCTGCCATTGGTATTAGAACTGAAAGCCACTCCATTTCCCGGAGTATAAACTACTAAGTTTCCATCCTCCTGAAAAACTGCTCTTACTCCCTTATTATTTGTTTTGGCATCCCACATTGAGGCACCAGCTCTATTGTATAAAACAAGGTTGCCATCATTCTGAAAAATCAGATAATATCGGTTGTTACTCGCCCAATACTTTCTGTTTTGCTCTAGGCTCTGACCCGTATAAATGTTTTGTGCATTGATTAATAATCCACCAAACACCATCATTAATGCTAATAAATGTTTTTTCATTATAATTACTTTTTGATTGATTGATAATTTTCTAAAATTATGCCAAAACACCTCAATATTTCAATACAAACTCTAATCAAATGATTTACTGGAAATTAAATTACATAAAAAAAGCGGCTTAAAGCCGCTTCATATTTTTTACCAACGATTTCCGCCGCCTCCGCCACGGTTGTTGTTACCACCACCATAGCCTCCGCCACGGTTGTTGTTACCACCACCATAACCTCCGCCACGGTTGTTGTCGAAGCTTCTTCTTGGTTTTTCTTCTCTAGGCTTAGCCTCAGATACGTTTAGAGCTTTTCCGTTGAATTCTTTTTGATTAAGAGCTTCAATAGCCTGCTGTCCTTCTTCATCACCCATCTCTACGAAACCGAAACCTCTAGAACGACCAGTTTCTCTGTCTGTAACGATTTTAGCTGATGATACATCACCAAATTCTGCGAATAGATCGTGCAACTCATACTCTTTAGTTGCGTAATTGATGTTTGAAACAAAAATGTTCATTTTAAATAAATTAAAAAATTAATAAAAATTTGGTATATAAAAGAAAAACAACATAAATTAATGAACAAATATTGATTCCAAATATAAACGTATGCAAGATACAATTAAAAATTTCAAATCAAAGCTTTTTTTACATATTTCTCACATTATGTTGAATCTCAAAAGTTAAAAACAACCAAACAATAATAAAACATGTTGATTTACAAGTGATTATATTTGTAAATTCATTATTATAAAATTAGTTAATTTTTTTTAAATAAAAAAATATTAGACATCTATAACTTTGATAATCCACAAGATAGAATTATATTCATAAGATCTCTTACTAGCTGGATTCAATAAAAACATCAATTAAATGTCAGAAAATGAAACAATACACTACTAATTATATGAACACCTTTATTGAAACAGCCGAAGCCTGCCCTGTTTCCCAGGCCAGGCCTGCCTTTGATCTTCTCCTTTAGTTAAAAGATATGGATTCGGAATCCATCATAATAAAGATAAGAAAGTTGCCCTGTTCCCTATAGAAAGTAAAGAATATCAGGATTTCCTGAATGACACTTCTGCCACAAAAACAAAAGCCATGCGCTCCAAAAGAAAATGATTGAGAAAATGAATCATTATTTTCAGATCAATAAATGCTATTCTTTTGAAAACATCAGCTTTTAACACTAAATTTGTGCTACAAATTATTAAAAGATATGAACTACCATACCAGAAAATGGGTAAAACCTGAAGACTTAAATCCTAATCACTCTCTTTTCGGAGGAAGACTCCTTCAATGGATCGATGAAGAGGCAGCATTATATGCCATTATCCAGTTGGAAAACACAAAAGTGGTAACCAAATTTATCTCAGAAATTAATTTCGTAAGTTCTGCTAAGCAGGGTGACATTATAGAAATAGGAATTGAGGCAACTCATTTCGGTTCCTCCTCTGTTACTTTAAGATGTGATGTACGAAATAAGATGACTCACCAAACCATTATTACTGTAGAAAAAATCGTAATGGTAAACCTGGATGCGGAAGGCAATCCTTCTGCTCATGGCAAAACCCAGATTGAATTCGTAAAAGACAGGTTAAACAGCAGTCTATGAAAATTTTCATAAAAAATATGGTCTGCAACAGGTGCATTGCGGCAGTAGAAACCATCTTCCGTAATGCAGATGTAAAAACAAGCGTCGTCTTATTAGGTGAAGCAGAAACAGAAACTGAAGTTTCTCCTGAAAAAATGCAGGCCATAGAAAAAGAACTGCTTAATACTGGTTTTGAAAGAATTATGGATTCTTCACATCAGATTATTGAAAAAATCAAAAACCTGATCATTATAAAGATCAGCGACCTTGATATTGCTGAAGACTTTCTGCTTTCAGAATTTTTAAGTTCAAAACTTCATAAGGACTACAGTGCACTTTCAAAAACATTTTCACAAAACGAAAATATCACCTTAGAACAATTCTTTATTCTTCAGAAAATTGAAAAGGTAAAAGAGCTTCTTCTCTATAATGAATTCAACCTTACTGAAATTGCCGGAAAGCTTGGCTATAAAAGCGTTCAGCACCTTTCATCCCAATTCCGGAATATAACCGGATTCACCCCCACTGAATTCAAAAAGCTTAAAGAGCACAACCGCAAAGCACTTGATAATCTATAAGTAAGAACATTTGAGAGTATTTGGGTGAAGGAGTTATATATTTCTATTTCATTTACAAATGCTCTCCCCTTGCAACACTCCTATTCCTCCAACCTAATTTTATAACTATTATCCTTAAATTTATAACAACCTTAGCATTCCATTTTGGAAATTTGTAGTATAAATTTAAGAATCATGGAACAACAGTATAAAATACTCGGAATGACCTGTTCCGGCTGCCAGAAAAAGATTTCAAATCAACTGAACAGTGTTGAAGGTGTTCAAGCCGATGTCAATCTGGAAAACAATACCGCAACAATTATCTCTGATCATGAAGTAAAACTTTCAGTTTTAAACGATGCTTTGGCAGAAATAGGAAAATACAGACTTGAAGATCCGAATAATCCAGAGAAAGCCTTTATAAAACCTCAGGACCGTGTATCACCGTCTTCTGTATACTATTGTCCAATGGAGTGCGAAGGAGATAAAGTATATTTCAAACAAGGCGAAAGATGCCCTGTCTGCAAAATGTACCTGGTACCTATTGAAGAAAAACTGGCCAAAGATCCCAATCATAAGCCAACTTTTTCCGCAACCAACCTTCCCGGAAACTTTAAAGACAGTATCGGAAAATACTATTGCCCTATGTTTTGTGAAGGTGATAAAGTGTACGATGAAAAAGGAGACTGTCCTGTCTGCCATATGCATTTAGAACCAATCACAGAAGAGCTTATTCAAAAAGGAGGTTCACACCAGCATCATTCTCACTCCCACGCTCATCATCATGATCACCACAGTCATAACCATGATGCTCCCAAAGTAACTGATGAAATGGCTGGCAGATATTACTGTCCTATGTATTGTGAAGGTGATAAAACCTATGATTCCAACGTAGGATGTCCCGTCTGCGGTATGGATCTGGTAAAGTATCCGGAAAAGAAAACCGCAAAATACACATGCCCTATGCACCCGGAAATCGTTCGTGACGAACCGGGAGACTGTCCGATCTGTGGAATGGATCTCGTAAGAATGCCGGACAGCGGCGATGATGAAGAGGATGAAACCTATAATATATTAAAGAGAAAGTTTATTACTTCATTGGCATTTACCATTCCTGTTTTCATTCTATCAATGGGCGGAATGTTTATCAATTTTCCTTTTTCTCATCAGATTCAGGGATTTATTGAACTTGCTTTAACTCTTCCGGTGATGTTTTATTCCGGATGGTTTCTTCTGAAAAGAGGCTGGGTTTCTTTTAAAACATGGAATCTCAATATGTTCAGCCTTATTGCACTGGGTGTAGCTGCCGCATTTATTTTCAGTATTGTTGCTTTAGTATTTCCGGATATTATTCCGCATGAAATTCGTGGCCACAATCATGAAATCCCATTATATTTTGAAGCAGTCTGTGTGATTTTAACCCTTGTTATTTTAGGCCAGTTAATGGAAGCTGCCGCTCATAAGAAAACAGGTAATGCCATCAAGGAGCTGATGAATCTTTCACCAGATGAAGCCAACCTTATTGTAAATGGTGAAGAAAAGAAAGTACTGCTTTCTCAGGTGAAAATCGGAGATTTATTAAAAGTAAAACCAGGTGAAAAAATTCCTGTGGACGGAAAAATTACTGAAGGAAATTCTATCGTAGACGAAAGTATGATCACAGGTGAACCTGTTCCTGTTGAAAAAAATATAGATGATAAGGTGTCTTCGGGAACGATAAATGGTAATCAGGTATTCATAATGAAAGCTGAGAAAGTAGGTGATGAAACACTGCTTTCACAGATCATTAAAATGGTCAATGAAGCCAGCAGAAGCAAAGCTCCAATCCAGAAACTTACTGATAAAGTTTCGAAGGTGTTTGTTCCCGTGGTCATTCTTATTGCGGTACTTACCTTTATCCTGTGGCAGTTTTTTGGCCCGGAAGGAAAAAGAACCTTATTTGCATTTGTGAACGCTGTTGCTGTTTTAATTGTAGCATGTCCGTGTGCCCTGGGGCTGGCAACTCCTATGTCCTTAATGGTAGGAATCGGGAAAGGTGCCAAAAACGGAATCCTGATCAAAAATGCTGAAGCTCTTGAACAAATGAATAAAGTAAATGTTCTGATCACCGATAAAACAGGTACTTTAACGGAAGGAAAACCATCTGTAGAATATATTGAAACAGTAACCGGAGATCAGCATCAGATTTTAAAACTTGCCTTTTCTCTGAATCAAAACTCAGAACATCCACTTTCCAATGCGGTCATAAAAAGAGCAAAAGAAGAAAGTATAACTTCTGAAAAAGTAAATCAGTTTGAAAACATTTCAGGAAAAGGAGTAAAAGGAAATATTAATGGTAAAACAGCTTATTTAGGAAATGAAAATCTGTTGACCTCACATCATATCGCCATTCCGGAAAGTTTAAAACAAAAAGCCGTGCAAGTACAGTCAAAGGCACATACAATCTCTTATATCGCACAGGATCAGCAGGTACTTGGCTTCATAAGTTTCACGGATAAAATTAAAGAAAGCTCCAAAAAAGCAGTTAAACAGCTGATGAGCGAAGGAATTGATGTAATTATGATGACCGGAGATAATGAGCACACTGCCAAAGCTGTTGCAGATGAATTAGGAATCAAACATTTCAAAGCCAACTGTCTTCCGGAAGATAAGCTGAATGAGGTAAAAAGACTGCAGCAACAAGGTAAGATCGTTGCTATGACCGGAGACGGAATCAATGACTCTCCTGCCCTTGCCCAATCTAATGTAGGAATCGCCATGGGAACAGGAACTGATGTAGCCATTGAAAGCGCTGAAATTACTTTGTTAAAAGGAGATATTCTGGGTGTTGCAAAAGCGAAATTATTAAGTGAAAAGCTTCTCAAAAACATTAAAGAAAACTTATTCTTTGCATTTATCTATAATGTATTGGGAGTTCCGGTAGCGGCAGGATTATTGTATCCATTCTTTGGAATTCTGTTATCACCTATGATTGCAGCTGCTGCAATGAGCATCAGTTCCCTCTCAGTGATTCTGAATTCATTGAGATTAAACTCCGTGGATCTGGATAAAAAATAACATCATGACAAAAGAAAATCTTTACATAGGGTGTTCAGGATTTTATAATAACGACTGGAAAGGGTCTTTATATCCTGAAAATGCCCCAAGTAAAGATTTTCTTTCTTTATATTCAAAAACATTCAACACCGTAGAAATCAATTCTACCTTTTATAGAAAACCCACCTCAAAAACACTTTTGAAATGGTATGATGAAACTCCCCATTCTTTTAGGTTTTTCATTAAAATTCCAAAATCTATCACCCATCTAAACCGTCTTGAAAATTCAAAAGAAGAGATTGGAGTGTTCTGCAGTCATATTCAAAGCCATCTGAAGGACAAACTCTCCGGATTTCTATACCAGCTTCCTCCTTCTTTTAAAAACACTCCGGAAAATATAGAACATATCATCAGTTCTATTGATCATACGTTTCTGAACGTCATTGAATTCCGGCACAACTCATGGTGGCAAAAAGAAATCTTTGATATGCTGGAAGATCTTGGTATTGTTTTTTCCGGTGTAAGTTTTCCGGCTGAGCTCCCTGAAGATATGATTGTTAACCATCCAGCCATACTCTATTACAGACTTCACGGTAAGCCTGTCCTTTACAAATCTGAATACAGTGAAACCTTTTTGGATGAACTTGCCGGAAAAATTAAAAACTCCCAGCAAACCGCTTTTATATTCTTTAATAATACCTGGGGAACTGCGGCCATTAAAAATTCCCTGTACTTAAAAAGCATTTTAGAAAAATAATTACCTTTTATTGTAACAATCTGATTCTACACCTAAAATAATTCCCCATTATATGAATAATATTGAAATACCAACAAATATAGAGGAAAACTATTAGTTTCATATTTATAAATGTTAAAATTTAAAGAAAACCAAATCATAACTCCACAATTCATCAGGTAATGGAAATACCCTTTAAAATAAAGTTCTTAAAATAAACTTAAAAAGAAAAAACATGTACAGCATGGCATGTAATTTGTTAACTTTCAACTGTTATTTTTAACGATTTTTAACAATTTAAATTCCATTATCTTTATGAGAAAAATTTTTGCGGGAAAGTCAACAAATAAGACTTTTCTCGGGATGTTTGCATTGATGAGTGCAACTTCGGCTTTATTGTATAGCTGTAATTTTAAAAATGAAGTGAATAATGACCCCGTCGTCAATTCACAGGAGCATCCTTCCGCAGAAATAGTCCCCAAAATGGATGATGAAAGCGTAGACCCGGAAAAAAGAGTGATCTACCTTACTTTTGATGACGGTCCTAATCAGGGAACCGAAAATCTTTTAAAAATCCTGGATAAAAGAAATGTTTGTGCAACCGCCTTTCTGGTGGGAAAACATGCTTATGGAAGCAAAAAACAAAAAGACGATCTGCTGCTTCTGAAGCAAAATCCTCTCGTAGAGCTGGCCAACCACAGCTTTAGTCATGCCCATAACAAATACACCGATTTTTATAAAAATGCTGAATCTGTAGTACACGATTTTGATATCGCCAAAGACAGCCTGAAGCTTTCTGATAAAATAGCAAGAACTCCCGGAAGAAATATCTGGAGGCTTAACAATATTAATGTAACCGATATCAAAGGTTCTACTGCAGCTGCAGATGGTCTTAAAAAGGCAGGTTACAAAGTAATCGGCTGGGATCTTGAATGGAGACCTTCCCAGAAAATGACTTTAAAAGGAAGCCATGAAGCAATGATCAAGAAAGTTGACAGTATTTTCTTTAACGATCTTGAAAAAACTTCAAGACACCTTGTTTTCCTTACTCATGATCAATATCTCAGAGATACAGACTCTATCAATGAGCTGGATCTTTTTATTGAAAAACTGCAGAAAAGCAACAAGTTTGTTTTCAGAAAGATTTCTCAATATCCTAAGATCAATGAAGTTTTGAATTAATTTTTGTGTAAAAAGGACCATGTAAAATGTATTTATCGCTGGCAACTGTCAGGGAATTTTCGGAAATTTGCATCTATGAGTATTAAAGAAAATTATAAATCCATAAAAGATCAGCTGCCATCCAATGTTCAGCTGGTTGCTGTTTCGAAAACACACCCCGCTTCCGCAGTGCAGGAAGTATACGATCTGGGCCAGAGAGTTTTTGGAGAAAATAAGGTACAGGAACTGATGGAGAAATACCCTCTCCTTCCTCAGGATATCCAATGGCATCTTATCGGGCATTTACAGACCAATAAAGTAAAATATATTGCTCCTTTCATAAACACGATACAAAGTGTGGATTCTGAAAAATTATTAGCAGAAATCAACAAAGAGTCAGGAAAAAACAATAGGGTTATTAAGGTTCTACTGCAGGTAAAAATTGCGGCTGAGGAAAGTAAATTCGGGCTTGAAATTTCTGAAGCGAAAGATCTGTTTCAACAGTATGTTGAAGGTCAATTTCCCAATGTTGAAATTACCGGTTTAATGGGAATGGCAACATTCACGGATGATGAGCAGCAGGTAAGAAATGAATTTTTAATCCTGAAGGGACTTTTTGATGAATTAAATCAATTAAAAACACTAAATACATTATCAATGGGAATGAGTGATGATTTCCCGACAGCTATTGAGTGTGGTGCTAACTCTGTGAGAGTTGGATCTGCAATTTTTGGAAGAAGAGACTATTCAAAATAGAATATTTAGGTATAGTTTTTGCTAATAATTGAAACAAAAAATTTAAATTTGCAACTATGCAAAAAATCCTTATAGTAGAAGACGAAAAAGCAATCTCGGGAGTACTTCACAGTATTCTTTCGGATGAACTAACCGATTATGAATTTGTTATCGCTGAAGATGGCCTTGAAGGTTACAAACAGGTAGAAAAAGAAGATTTCGCATTGGTGATTTCCGATATTAAAATGCCTAAACTTTCAGGAACTGAACTTTTGAAGCAAAGTCTCGCATTAAAACCAGAAACTACTTTTATCATGATCTCAGGTCACGCAGATATTGATTCTGCTGTTTCCTGTTTAAAAGAGGGTGCATACGATTTTATCTCCAAGCCAATTGACATCAACAGATTGATTACGAGTGTAAAAAACGCTTTGGTGAAGGAAACCCTGAAGAAAGAAAACAAAAATCTTCAGACTGAAAACAAAACCTTAAAGAGAAAAGTAAATAAAAAATACCAGATGATTGGTGATTCTCCTGCTCTTCAAAAGATTCAGGATATGATCGAAAAAGTAGCCGCTTCTGATGCCAGAGTTCTGATTACAGGACCTAACGGCGCCGGAAAAGAATTGGTAGCCCATGCCATCCACAATCAAAGTGAGCGTGCAAGAGGTCCTATGATAGAGGTAAACTGCGCTGCAATTCCGTCTGAACTTATTGAATCTGAACTTTTCGGACACGTAAAAGGATCTTTTACAGGAGCTATTAAGGATAAGCAGGGAAAATTTGAGCAGGCTAATGGTGGTACCATCTTCCTTGATGAGATTGGTGATATGAGTCTTATTGCTCAGGCTAAGGTATTGAGAGCTCTTCAGGAAAGCAAAGTTTCTCCTGTAGGAAGCGATAAAGAAATAAAAGTTGACGTAAGAGTTATTGCGGCAACCAATAAGAATATGCAGAAAGAAATTGAGGAAGGGAAATTCAGAGAAGACCTTTACCACAGACTATCTGTTATTGAAATCTATGTTCCACCATTGGATGACAGAAAAGAGGACATCAAATTGCTGGTTGACCATTTCTCAGGTATGATTGCTGATGAGCATGGTACTGCTGTGAAAAAGTTTGATGATAAAGCTGTTGATGCTTTAAAATCTCTTTCATGGACTGGAAATATCAGGGAGCTAAGGAATGTTGTGGAAAGATTGATTATTCTTGGTGGAAACACTGTTTCTGAAGGTGACGTTGCAAGTTTTGTAAGGAAATAATAAAGCTATTATTTACGATATTATAAAAATTTGCAGTGTTATCACTGCAAATTTTTTTTTGCCTTATTTGAATTATAAACTATATGAATCTTAAAATATTATGAAATTTTTAAACAAAAACTATACGAAAGAATGCCTGACTTTGGCTCTGCCTGTGATGCTTACTCAGGTGGGGCAGGTTTCGGTCAACTTATTCGATAATATTATTGTCGGAAAACTTTTGGGTGCTGATGCGTTGGCATCCGTTTCATTGGGGAATGCTGTGTTTTTCTCCATATTTGTATTAGCTCTGGGCTTTTCATTTGCGATTCCACCATTGGTATCGGAGGCACATTCAAAAGAGGATCATGCAACGATTAATTCCGTTTTCAGTCATGGATTTATCATCAACATGTCTGTTGGGGTGATTCTGATGGTCATTTTACTTTTGGGAATGCCTCTACTCTATCACTCGGGGCAGCCGGCCAAGATTATTCCTGATACGGTAGGATTCTTAAGTATCATGGTAGTCAGCATGATCCCATTTATGGCATTTCAGACGCTTCGTGAAGTTTCTGAAGGTTTATCTTATACCATTGGAGTTACCAAGGCAACCATTATTGCGAATATCATCAATATTGCGTTAAACTATGTTTTCATCAAAGGACTTTGGGGAATACCTGCAATGGGTGTACAGGGATCTGCTCTTGCCACCTTGATTTCCAGAATTTTCATGGTTGTTTTCCTTTATTTTGTTTTGGTAAAAGAAGAAAAAACAAGACGTTATATCAAAGATTTCTCATTAAAAATTAAGGATTTCTCGAAGCAAATGTTTGATAAAATGGTGAAACTGGGACTGCCTACAGCTTTACAGATGTTCTTTGAAGTAACCGCTTTTGCCGGAGCTGCATTTATCTGCGGATTGATCTCTGCTCATGATATTGCTTCTCACCAGATCGCTTTAAGTATGGCCTCTTTCACTTTTAACTTATGTGTAGGGTTTAGTGTTGCTTCCACGGTAATGATCGGTAGAAAAGTGGGTGAACAGAATTTTGTGGAACTCAGAAAGGTTGGAATCAACAACCTGAAGATTGCCTTTATTTTCATGTGTATCTGTGGATTGGTATTTATTCTAGGAAGAAACATACTTCCGACTTTCTTCACGAAAAAAGAAGAAGTGGAAGTTATTATGCTGGCATCAAAACTTATGATTATTGCCGCACTGTTCCAGCTTTCTGACGGAATCCAGGTAACGGCTTTAGGAATGCTGAGAGGGCTACAGGATGTGAAAATCCCATCTATTTATACTTTTATCGCCTATTGGGTGATTACAATTCCTTTGGGATATTTCTTCTGTGTGACTTTAGAAATGGGCGCATTCGGAATGTGGATCGCACTAGGATTAGGACTGACAGTATCGGCCGTTTTCCTGGTAAAACGATTTCTGAATATGTCTGCGAAACGAATTAAGCAGAATTCATAAAAATAAAAAAGCTGTTTCAGTATTTGAAACAGCTCTTTTTATATTCGTTAATTTGTAATAAAGCATTGATCTATATTCTCTCGCAGATCTTATTGATTATGCAGATTTTTTTACCATATAAGTGCATCAATCTATTCTCTTTCCTAAAATCTTCAGACTTCTCTCAACGCCATCCAGAATGGCTACATTAGGAAGGCTTCCCCAATCTTCAAATCCGAAATGCCTGAACAGCTTCAAACTGGGTTCATTATGAAGGAAAATAAGGGCTACAAGATTTTTTACTCCAAATTTTCCGGCATTATCAATGCAATATTGAAGAATGGCTTTTCCGTATCCTTTTCCTCTGCAGGATTCATCCAGATAAATACTTACTTCTACCGTACCGTTATATGCTGCCCTTTCATGGAATGAACTGAAACTGACCCAACCAACGGTTTGATTCTGGTCATCTTCAACTACCCAAAGCGGCCTTGTCTGGGGATTATGCTCTTCAAACCATTTTAGCTTACTTTCCACAGAAACTTCTTCCATGTCTGCAGTGACCATTCTTGAAGCAATTGTTGAGTTGTAGATGGCTACGATTTTATTCAAATCGGCCAACTCAGCATTTCTGAACTTTAGTTTTTCCATGAATATTGAAGTCAAATTATTGTAACGCAAAAATACTACATTTTAAAATCACCCCTGTAAAAACACACTCAATTTATTTTATTTTTAATAATTAAAGCAAATACACCCCTAACAATACAATCATTTTTCACACAAAGACGTAATAAATTTAAACTTTGAATATTTTTAAGGAGCAAGGAAAATTATTTCAAATCTTTTAAAATTCTATTTAAACTTCTTACTGTAATTCCTAAATAAGCCGCCATATCTTCTTTGGAGATATGAATATTCTGCTTAGCCTGCATTTGTAACAATTGTTTTAAAGTATGTTCTATCGTATATAACTGTTGATAGGATGCTCTGCTGGAAGTATTGATAATTCGCTCTGCAAAAGACTCTAAAAGAAGGTGGTTCAGGGCCAAGATCATTTTTAATCAAAGCTTTAAAAAACGGAATCTTTACTGCATATGCTGTCACTTCATTGAGGGCTTCAATACTGCACAGACAGTTGATATTTTTGATTAATTCCACTTCCCCTATGATTTCACCGCTTCCCAGGAACTCAACGATATATTCTTTTCCGTTTTCTTCGGCGAGAAAGCATTTGACAATCCCTTCTTTAATCATCATGACATGAGAAAGCTGATGATCCTGTACCAGTATTTGATCCCCTGCAGAAAAAGATTTTACTATAAAATCGTCACTCCTCTTCTGCTTTTTGTGCAGTTCATCAAGATAGTTTAAAAATGTCTGATTCGTCCTTAACATATTCTCCCGGGACAAATGTCCTTTTCTTATTGAGTTTTTATATTGAATTTTACGGACAGAAAATTACAAAACAAAAATGAATAATCATATTACTACGATTGCCTTTGATGCAGATGATACTCTTTGGATCAATGAACCTTATTTTCAGGAGGCAGAAAAAGAGTTCTGTATGCTGCTTGAGGATTATCTTCCACAACATTCGGTATCACAGGAATTATTTAAAACAGAAATGCAGAATCTCCATCTGTACGGTTATGGAGTAAAAGGATTTATGCTTTGTATGATTGAAACCATTGGCAGGGTATCCAATAACACTGCCTCGTTGGAACTGGTAAACAAAACTATCCAGCTGGGGCAGAAACTTCTTCAAAAACCTATTGAATTATTAGATGGAGTTACAGAGACTCTTGAAAGGTTAAAGGGAAAATACAGACTGGTTGTGGCTACAAAAGGAGATCTTCTGGATCAGGAGCGTAAATTGAAAAATTCAGGATTACAGGACTATTTCCATCATATCGAGATCATGAGTGATAAAAAAGAAAATGATTATAAAAAACTTCTGAAACATCTGGACTGCAAACCCGAAAACTTCCTGATGCTCGGAAATTCTATAAAATCAGACGTTCTGCCGGTATTGGAAATCGGAGGTTTTGCAGCTCATATTCCTTATCATGTCACATGGAGTCATGAACAGCATGATGTTAATCTGGAGCATCCGAATTTTATGGAGCTTAAGAGTGTTGATGAAATTCTAAAGCATCTTTAATATGTAAACCATTAAGGTCTATTAAGAGAGTAAGATTATTAAGATGAGCTTCGCTTTAAGGAAAAACTTAATGCCATATTCTATAACATTTTAATTAATACCTTTTAATTCCGTATTTATTTTTTTTAATCAAAAAAAAGAGACTGTTTGTGATAAACAGTCTCTTTTGTAATTTATTTCTTCAAACATTTTTCAAGGAACTGATCCTGTTCCCATAAAAGGTGTAAGATATTTTCTTTAGCCTGATATCCATGGGCTTCTTTTGGAAGAAGAACCATTTTTACCGGAGCACCCAGATTTTTCAATGCCTGGAAGTATCTTTCAGTCTGTAAGGTGAAAGTTCCCGGGTTGTTATCTGCATCACCATGAATCAGAAGAAGCGGTGTTTTCATTTTATCAGCATTCATGAACGGAGACATTTTATTGTAAATCTCCGGAACATCCCAGTAATTTCTCTGCTCACTCTGGAATCCGAATGGTGTCAAGGTTCTGTTATAAGCTCCACTTCTTGCAATTCCGCACGCAAAAAGGTTTGAATGTGTCAAAAGGTTTGCTGTCATAAAAGCACCGTAAGAATGTCCTCCAACAGCTACTTTCTTTCTGTCGATATACCCCAGATGATCCACTGCATCAATTGCTGCTGCAGCATTTGCTACCAGCTGAGGGATGAAAGTATCATTAGGTTCTGTTTTTCCTTCCCCAATAATCGGGAAAGCAGCATCATCCAGAACAGCATATCCTTTAGTGGTCCAGTATACAAAAGATCCGTAATATGGGAATGTAAAGTCGTTAGGATTTTGGGTATTCTGTCCTGCTGTATTTTTATCTTTATATTCGGTAGGATAAGCCCAAATCAGCAACGGAAGCTTCTCTTTTTTCGCTTTTCTGTCGTAATTGGCAGGAAGATAAAGAGTTCCCGTTAAAGTCACTCCATCATTTCTTTTGTAAGTAATCACTTCTTTGTAAACGTCTTTGATACTTTCAAAGGGGTTTGCGAAGTTAGTTACAGCTTCTGCCTTATTAGATTTAATATTCTTTTTGAAATAATTAGGATAAAGACTTGGTGACTGTTGAGTAATAAGAATTTCACCCTTTGAAGCATTAAGAATATCAATAATCTCTTCTTTACCGTTTTTTACATTAGAGGTATAAAGTCTTTTCTTTTTCAGTGATTTCACATCCATTTCATCAATAAAAGGATGCTGTCCGTCTTTGGTAAATCCATCTCCGATCAGGTAAGCTTTTCCTCCTTTCATATCTATTACATATCTTCCATATTGGTTTTTCGTTGTGTTAAAATTTCCAGGATCACTGTAAACATCCTGATAATTTCTGTCATCAAAAACTTTAGATTCCCCGTTATTAGTATCTATAAGGTAAGATTTTGTATTTCTTGTGTCATACCAGCCTTCAGAAACAATAGCATAATGATCATTAGTCCAAACTACATCATCATATCTCTGCTTTGTTTTGAAGAAAGATTTTGGAGCTGCTGCAAATGGAGCTTCCCAGGTAAATATTTCGTCTCTGTAGTCCGCTGTTTTAGACTGATCTCCTCCATCCAAAGCTTCAGCATAGGTAAGAGTAGCAGGAGCATCACTTCTCCATGCCATATCTCTTTTTCCGGTTCTTACAGAGGAGAACCCTTTCGGCATGATTTCATTCAAAGGAACTTCATTCACTGTTTTTACAGCATTTCCTTTCATATCATATATAATCGTTGTTGATGGAAACCTGTTGAGCGGAACGATATAGGAAAACGGCTTTTTAATGGTTGTAGCCATCAGATAATTTCCGTCTGGAGAAAAACTCAAGCCGGCATACATATCCTGATCTTTTAATTTCTTAAGATTTCCTGTAAGATCTACATTATAAATTTCAGAGGCAGTAAGTGTTTCAAAGTTTTTTTCGTCCTGAGGGTTTTTCAAAAGATCCTGATAAGTTCTGTTCTGAGAAACTTTACCATCCGCCGTTGAAACAATCGGGCCTGTTGGAAGGTCTTTGGCTGCATCTATAAGAGCGGGTCTGTTTTGTGGAAGTGTTCTGATCAGGAAACTTTGAGAGTCATTATACCATACGTAAGGCATTCCCAAGTTGGCATTCAGATTATCAGCTGTAATTTTTTTGGCAGAAGCAGTTTCCATATCTACCATCCAAAGCTCTACTCCTTTATTTGTTGTATTGGTAAAAGCCAGTTTCTTTTCATCCGGCGAAAACGAAACATAGGCAATTTTCGGATTGGAAGGCAGGTTTTTTACCTGAATCTCATTTTTATCATTGATCTTTCTGATTTTCAGATTATTGGAGTAGGTCATACTGCTTGAGATATTGGTAACCGGATTTATTCTAAGCCCACCAAGCTTCATTTCACTCTGGCTGAGATCTTCCAGTGTTTTATATGTTGGACGATAAGTAAAAACTACCCAGTCTTTTTTGCTGTTCATCAGAACACTTGGAGGTCTTTGATAATCTGCCAATTTTAAAATCTCAGCAGAAGGTTTCTGGTAAGTAATATTTTCCTGAGCATCATAAAAATTGAGAAATGCCAAAAGGCAAATAGTCAGTTTTATCTTCATATAAATTCATTTTCTACGAATGTAGTAAATTTTAACAAATTTCTAACACTAAAAAATAAGACTCTTTTTGGTGTCATATTTATTTTTTCATTACTTTTATCTTACAAATTAAAATAGTATGAAAAATTTAAGAAAATTATCAAAGAGCAATTTGAAAACAATTAAAGGAGGAAATGCACCATTATGTGATCCAGGATACATGGCTTGCAGAGTAGGAAAAACTCCAAGCGGTGCTCCTATCTGGGAATGCTTACCTAACTGCAATTATTAAGAACAGAAAAGGCACCTCATTTTCTGAAGTGCCTTTCTTTTTATTGTGTATTGTTTTTATTGTAAGATTACCAGTCTGAAGCTCTTTTTCTTCTTTCTATCATATGATCCACCGAAACTTTTCCAGCTCCTATTACCATGAGCAAAAGATAAACGGAAAGATAGATTAGCGCCATTTCTCTTTTCTCAAAAGGATCTGCGCCATGTACTGCAAAAGCAGCAATGATCATGGTAAAAATCAGAAAACCTAAAGCAACTCTTGTAAAAAGCCCTAATATAAGGAGTATTGAACAAACAAATTCAGCAAAAACCGTAAGAATCAAAGATACCTGAGGCCCGAGTCCCATAAAATCGAAAAATTCAATTTTACCGCCCGCCAACAGCATCTGAAGTTTTGGAAAGCCATGAGACAGCATTGCAAAACCAACAAATACTCTCACTGCTAATAAAATAACATCTTTAGGTATTGAGCTCCAATTTGAATTATTATAGTTCATTTACTAAAAAATTTATACTAAGGTAATAAAAATCTTTTAATACAACGGGGTTACAGCCGTTTTAGTTTATCGGTAACCGAAATTTTTAAGATCTCTGTCGTTCTTTCTCCAGTCTTTTTTCACTTTTACAAATAAGTTTAAATGAATTTTTTTGGTGAAAAACTTTTCCAGATCTAATCTTGCTTCAGTTCCTACTTTCTTGATTGCTTCTCCTTTGTGCCCGATAATAATTCCTTTCTGAGTATCTCTTTCCACATAAATAATAGAATCTATGAAGATAATTCCTTCTTTCTCTTTGAACTGCTCAGTCACTACTTCTACCGAATATGGAATTTCCTTATCATAATTCAAAAGGATTTTCTCACGTATTGCTTCGTTTACAAAGAATCTTTCAGGCTTATCCGTGTACTGATCTTTATCGTAGTAAGGAGGATTTTCAGGAAGTAAAGATTTTATTTTAGGTAAAATAACCTCTGTATTGAAAGCATTCAAAGCAGAAATAGGCAGAATTTCAGCTTTTGGAATTCTGTTATGCCAGTCTTCTACTAATTTTTCAAGGCCTGCCTGATCGGTCTGATCTACTTTATTTAATAAAAGAAGTACAGGTACAGGGATTTTATTCAGCTTATCAATTAAAAATTCTGACGGTTCCGCTTTGTCGGTAACGTCTACAATAAACAGGAAAACATCGGCATCCTGTAAAGAGTCTTTTACAAAATCCATCATTTTTTCCTGCAATCCGTATTTTGGATCCAATACTCCCGGAGTATCAGAAAATACGATCTGAAGGTCATCTTCATTATAAATACCAAAAATTCTGTGGCGGGTTGTCTGAGCTTTCTGCGTTACAATCGCCAATTTCTCACCCATTAATTGGTTGAGCAAGGTCGATTTTCCCGCATTGGGCTTTCCAACTATATTTACAAATCCAGCTTTGTGCATAAAAATAATATTACGAACTGCAAAGTTACTAAAACAAAATTGGTCTTTACGGTTAATCTCAATTTTTAAAAGAAAAAAGAGAGTTATTGGATCTTACATTCGTTTTAAAAAAGGATTTAAGGAATATATATTAGGTTTAATCACAAACTCAGGCCTTTTCAATCAATGCTTTAACTTCATAGCCAGCCTGCCAGTTCTGTTTTCTGCAAAAACCATAAAATAATTTTGTATTGCATTACTTAAAACTAATATTTTTGAATATTAGAATTCATCTTTATGAATATAGACCAGATTCTCGATCAGATTTACATCCTGCCTGAAACATCAAAAAACAGTTTAAAAGAGCACATCACTGAAATTTCTCATCCTAAAGGTTTTTGCCTGATGGAAGCTGATAAAGTGATTCCTTATCTCTATTTTATCCGCAAAGGGATCGCGCGTGCCTATTCTTCAACGGCTGATAATGATATTACCTTCTGGTTTGGAAGTGAAGGACAGTGCATTCTTTCTATGAAAAGCTATGTGGAGGATAAACCCGGCTATGAAAGCATCGAATTACTGGAAGACTGTGATTTGTACAGAATGGAAACAGAAAGCCTCAGAAAACTGTTTAATAAAGATATTCATATTGCCAACTGGGGCCGAAAACTAGCGGAAGCCGAGATGATAAAATCTGAAGAACTGATTATTTCCAGACAGTTCAAAACATCTTTGGAGCGTTATAAGGATATTATAGCCTATCAACCTGATTTGCTTAAAAGAGTTCAATTGGGGTATATTGCTTCGTATCTGGGCATTACCCAGGTGAGTTTGAGCAGGATACGGGCGGAAATAAAGTAATTCCGATTTTGAGAATGGAAGCAGGAAGCTGGAGGATGGAAGTTATTTTCTCATATGATAACTACTAAGCATTCCCATTAATTAATAAAATTGAGCAAGATTTCTTAATAGGCTATCATAACTTCTTTCTTCCAGCCTCCATCTTCCTTTCTTTACTCTCTCTACATTTTTATTTTTTAACAATTGTAAAATTTTTTCTCCTTTCAAATTCTGAACTTTGCCGTAGAAAAATTTAAAAAAATGAATTGGTTAATATTAGTTATCGCGGGATTATTTGAAGTTGCCTTTGCATCATGCCTGGGAAAGGCAAAAGAAACATCAGGAACTGAGATGTACCTGTGGTATACGGGCTTCCTGATCACAATGACTATCAGCATGCTTCTGCTGATCAAAGCTACCCAGACCTTACCTATCGGAACAGCTTATGCGGTATGGACAGGAATAGGCGCTGTAGGAACGGCTTTAATGGGAATTATTTTCTTTAAAGATCCTGTAAGTTTTTGGAGAGTGTTCTTTATTGTAACGCTTATTGGCTCTGTGGTAGGCTTGAAGGCAGTGTCTTCATCACATTAAAAAAGCATAAACTTCTCTATATTTAAAAATGGCAACCGTCTTCGTATTGAAGGCGGTTTTTTAGTTATGTAAAAAAATTCTCATCCTGATTACACAAAAAAAGCCTGTCAAAAAATGACAGGCTTTTTTTATTTTTTATAAACTATAGGCAAGATTTCATTGTGTCTTAACCCGTATTTTTTAATTTCTTCTTCTGAGAATTTCTGTGAATAGAAGTTAGGTTCTGTTTCAAAGCCTGCTTTTTTTAGGCGGTCGAAATAATCCATTCCGTACCAGCGGACGTGATCATATTGTCCGAAATGCTTCTGGCGTTCTTTCGGATCTTTAATGGTAAAATCTTCATACGTTTTCTCCAATGAATTTTTCATCGGAACCTGAAGAATTCCCCATCCACCGGGCTTCATAACCCTATACAGCTCACTTATTGCTTTGGCATCGTCTTCGATATGTTCCAGAACGTGGTTACAGAAAATAATATCAAAACTTTCGTCTTCAAAAGGTAAATCCAGAATATCTGCTTTCACATCTACAATCGGAGAATAAAGGTCTGCTGAAATATAATTCAGGTTACTCATTCTTTTGAATTTCCTTAAAAATTCCTGTTCGGGGGCAATATGCAGAACTTTATAATTTTTAATAAAAAAATCAGTCTCATTCTGAAGATACAGCCACATCTGGCGGTGTCTCTCCAGGCTTAAAGTCCCGGGAGAAAGAGCGTTTTCCCTTTGTTTTCCATATCCATACGGAAGGAATTTTCTGTAAGATCTTCCATCAATAGGGTCATAGAACTGATCTCCTTTGAAAAACTGATAAATAAGCGGTCTGGCCCAAATACTCATTTTAATAAGCATAGGGCGTGGAATTTTATTCAGTAAAAGTTTTGTTACCTTTTTCATTAAAAATCCAGTTGGAACTGCTTTTCTTCATCACTTACAATCCCTAAAGCTTCATACACATAATCAAATGTTGAAAGCAATACCGGTTTACCATTGATTACTGCCACATCATGCTCAAAGTGAGCAGATGGCATATTATCTAAAGTCGTTACCGTCCAGCCGTCATTATGGAACTTCACTTTCTCAGTTCCCATATTAACCATTGGCTCAATAGCAATTGCCAAACCGTCTTTTATTACCTTTCCGCTTCCTTGTCTTCCATAGTTTGGAACCTGTGGATCTTCGTGCATTTTTCTTCCTAAACCGTGTCCTACAAGTTCTCTTACTACTCCATATCCTTCTTTTTCACAATGTGCCTGGATTGCATGAGAGATATCTCCTATTCTCTTTCCTCTGACAACCTGCTCAATTCCTTTGTATAAAGATTCTTTGGTAACCTGTAGTAATTTTTTAACCTCAGGTTTCACTTCTCCGATTTCAAAAGTATAAGCATGATCTCCTACGAAACCGTTAAGAATAACTCCACAGTCTACGGAAAGAACATCTCCTTCTTTTACTACATCATTGTTTGGAAACCCATGAACCACCTGATCATTCGGAGAGATACAAAGAGAGTTCGGGAATCCTCCATATCCTAAAAATGCAGGCTCAGCACCATGATCTTTAATAAAATCATGAGCCAGTTTATCTAAATATAAGGTTGTAATCCCTGGTTTAATTTCTTTTGCCAACATTCCCAATGTTTTAGAAACCAGTCGGGCACTCTCCTTCATCAGACGCAATTCGTCTATCGTTTTTAATTGAATCATTGTATATAGATGTTAGATATTAGATGTTAGAAGCTAGATTACAGCATGATGTGTATTTCTATATTATAACAATCTAAGACTCTTTCTGATAAAAAACAGAAGCTTTAATGTGATATCAAAAACTAATTTCTAATATCTGGCTTCTCGTTTCTATCCTACCAGAAAAGTCCTTTTTTCTTTTCTTTTTTAAGTTTTGAATAGGCAAGAACTTCCTTCCCTTCTACACGGAATTCTATTCTTTCCTGAATAATATTGTAGATCTCACCCCATCCCGGAAATCCTCCTAAGTTTCTGTCATCAATAAACCAATCTGCATCTAATTTTCTGGATTGAGTTTCATGATCAAAAACTTCTCCTTCAAAACTTGAATTCACAGCGTAAAATTCTATTCCGTTTTTTTGACAGAATTCTACGGCTTCATCTAATGTTTTTCCGTGTCTGTAAGTCCAAAGTATAAGTCTGTATCCTTCAGCCTGAAGTCTTTTTAAAGTTTCGAATGCAAAAGTTTTCGGTTTTCCAATGGCCGGGTAAGCGTCATCAACAATAGTCCCGTCAAAGTCAACAGCAATCTTTTTATTATTTAACATTTCGTTGTTTTTTTTAGCTTTGCAAAGATAAGAAATAAAAAGAGTGCCCAAAAGAAAGGCACTCAATTACTTTTATATTTTAAATAATAATGTAAATCCTATTAGCTTTTTACCCAGCTAAACTGGAACTGAAGATCCGGAGTAGAAACTCTGTCTGTGATCTTCTGAAGCCTTGCAGGAAGCTTCATCAGGTATTCCTGAGCTTTTTCTGCTTTTTCTGTAAGTCCTTTTACGTGCTCAATTTTCCATTCATCTAAAAGGTCTTTCATAATATTGATATAATCCTGACCAGTGTATACCATACATCTTTGTGCAGCATCCGAGAAATGTCCCCAAAGTTCTCCGGCTTTTTGTCCGGATTGTCTCATCAGGTGAGCAGGCATTACGATCTTTTTACGCATCATATCTTCAAATGCAAGAATCATTTCTGAAGGGTCTACTTCCAGGATTTTCGCTACGAAATGTTTGTATGCTTTAGCGTGTCTTGCTTCATCTGCAGCAATTACACCACACATTTTTGCCAATTTCCCGTTTCCGGACTGTTTAGCCAATGTACCTACTCTTCTGTGAGAGATATTGGTAGCTGTCTCCTGGAAACTTGTATAAATGAAGTTTCTGTATGGGTCCATACTTGTTCCCAAATCGAAACCATCATTAATCAGGTATTGAGTAGTAATTTCAACCTCTCTCATGTTTACTCTTCCACACAGATAAAGATATTTGTTTAATAAATCTCCGTGTCTGTTTTCTTCAGCAGTCCATGCTCTTACCCAATTGGACCAGCCTAATCTTTCTTCCTGATTAATTCCGTCAACTCCCATTAACCAAGACTCATAGGAAGGAAGAGCTTCTTCTGTGATACAGTCCCCGATCAATGTTACGAAAAGATCATAAGGCATTTCGCGGGCAAAAGTCTGAATTTCTTCTAAGTCGTGTTTAAATTCTTCGCTTGAAGGATCTGGTAAATAATCGGAAGGCTGCCATATTTTTTCAATTGGCGTTAAAAATTTATCAAGAAAAGAACCTACTTCCTTTTCCAATAATCCCATTACTTCTTTCCTAACAAGCTTTTGATACATTTTACTATTCAGTTTTAATTTACAAAGATATGATTTATTTATTATTTAACGCATAATAAAGTATGCAAGTCATACCTTATCTGACATAAATCATAAAAGAATGCCGTCATACAAAGTATAACGGCATTCTTTTGACAATATTATTGAATTTTAATCAACTAAAATATCTCCGGTCATTGCAGCCGGTATTTCAACGCCCATTACGTTAAGGATTGTAGGGGCTACATCTCCCAGTTTTCCTGGTTTTAAATTCCAGGTATGATCTTTATCCATTACGATGAAAGGTACAAGATTGGTTGAGTGCTGTGTATTAGGAGTTCCGTCCGGATTCATCATTACGTCTGAGTTTCCGTGATCGGCAAGGATAAAAACAGCATATCCGTTTTCATAAGCAGCGGTTGCTACTTTTTCGATGCACTGATCTACTACCTCAGCAGCTTTTACAGCAGCTTCAAAAACGCCTGTATGTCCTACCATATCTGTATTGGCAAAATTTAAACAGACAAAGTCAGCAGTTCCCTGTTCCAGTTCCGGTACAATAGCATTGGTAATATCATAAGCTGACATTTCCGGCTTCAGGTCATACGTAGGAACATCTTTCGGGCTTGGACAAAGCAGTCTTCTTTCGCCTTCAAATTCTTTTTCTCTTCCTCCTGAAAAGAAGAAAGTAACGTGAGGATATTTCTCTGTTTCTGCGATTCTGATCTGAGATCTTCCATTTCTTTCAAGAACTTCCCCCATTGTTTCCGTTAATACATTTTCATCAAAAACAACCTGTACATTCTGGAATGTTTTATCATAGTTTGTTAACGTGATATAGTAAAGGTTCAGTTTCTTCATAGAATATTCCGGAAAATCCTTCTGAGAAAGAACTTCTGTAATTTCTCTCCCTCTGTCTGTACGGAAGTTGAAGCAGATCACAACATCATTATCAATAATTTTTGCTACCGGCACCACATTTCCTGTAGCGGTAGTATTCATTAAAATGATTGGTTTCAGGAATTCATCTGTAACATTATTATCATAGGAAGTCTTAATTGCTGCCAAAGCATCAGTTGCTGGTTCGCCTACTCCTTCAACAAGGGCATCATAAGCTAATTTTACACGCTCCCATCTCTTATCTCTGTCCATCGCATAGTATCTTCCTATCACTGTTGCCAGTTTTCCGGTAGTGGCTTCCATATGCTTCTGAAGTTCATCAATAAATCCGAATCCGGAATGTGGATCACAGTCTCTGCCATCGGTAAATGCATGAACAAAAACGTTTTCATTCAAACCGAATTCTTTGGCAGCAGTCAGTAATCCTTTTAAGTGATTGATATGTGAATGTACTCCTCCATTGGAAACCAGTCCGATGAAGTGTACTTTTTTATTTTCTTTTTTTGCGTATTCAAATGCATCCTGAATCACTTTTTCCTGACCCAGTGTTCCGTTTTCAACCGCCATGTTCAGTTTCACCAGATTCTGGTAAACCACTCTACCTGCCCCCAGGTTCATGTGCCCAACTTCGGAATTCCCCATCTGTCCGGCAGGTAGCCCTACAGCCAGCCCACTCGCTTCAAGCGTAGTATGTGGAAATCTTTGGTAGCAGCTGTCTATGAATGGTGTATTTGCTTTATCTATTGCAGAAACGTCAGGGTTTGTTCCCAATCCCCATCCGTCAAGAATTGCCAGTATTGCTTTTTTTGACATTTTGTAAAACTTTTGTTAGACAAATTTACCTAATTTCCTATGAATAGAAGAATTTGAGGTCTTGAATTTTATTGATAACTGATCATCAACCAGTTCCACTTAAAATTATATCATAAAAATCGAATTAATTTGTAAACACTCACCCCTGTCAAGGTTTAAAACCTTGACAGGGGTGAAAAATTGAAATTTCATTGATTATTTCAGTTCATTAATCAGTAAATCTTTTTAATTTTGCGGTATGGATTTACGAGATCAATTGAAGAATCTTTTTCCTGAGCATGAAGAGCAGGATTTTGAGATGCCTGAAGAGCAATTCAAGCAGAAAGAGCCTTTGGTATGCAAATTTGAGAAAAAAGGAAGAAATGGTAAGCCTGTCACCGTTGTTGAAGGCTGGGAAGGCAGTGAGGAAGACCTGAAAAAAATTTCAAAGAAAATAAAAACCACCTTAGGTATAGGCGGTTCTGAGAAGGATGGAACGATTATCATTCAAGGGGACAACCGTGATAAAATCATGAATATCCTTAAAGAAATGGGATATAAAACCAAACGTGTTGGCGGATAGATCTAGAAATAGATCTGCGTATCCGGCAGTAAGGTTTTTAAATTTTCAATTGTAGATTTTTCTATAGGATTTCCTGTAAGAATCAAAGTTTTCAGATTTTTCAGCTGTTTGATTTCTACAGGAATATCTTTCAGATTATTGTTGGCCAGATTCATGCTGACTACACTTTTCAGTCCTTTTATTTTGGGTGAGATTTCCGAAATATTGTTTCCACTTACATTCAGAAATTCAAGATGCTGAGCTTTGAAAAGGTTTTCCGGAAGCTTGTTGATGGCATTCTGCTGCAGTTCAAGATATTTTAAGTTTTTAGGAAAAGACAAATTTCCAAGATCATTGATCTGATTATCAGAAAGGTTCAGAAATTTCAGGTCTCTGATCTGATCCAGTCTGTCTGCAATAAAACTGATCTGGTTTCCCTGAAGGTTAATTTCTTCCAACGTTGCAATTTCCATAAGTGCTTCGGGGAAGGTATTCAGGTTGTTGGCATCAAAATGTACTACTTTTAAGTTCTGAAGCTTTGCAATATTGGGATTAATGCTTGTCAGACTATTCAGATTCATTGAAAAAGTGGTCAGTTTCTTAAGCTTACTTACCTCATCCGGAATATATTTAATGCTGTTTTCATTCACATTTAAAATTTCCAGTTCTTTCAATTCAAAGAGTTCCTGATCCATTTTTTCAAGCTTATTAGCCATGATATTCAGAAAAAATAATGAATCCAGTTTCACGATCTGAGGGGGAAGATTAAACAATCCCTTTTCTCTGAAACTCATACTGTATACTGCTTTTTTACTGCTTAAAGCATCTTCAATATTGGTAAAAGTAGGATATTTCACCGGATCAATCTGTGCTTTGATCTGAGAAAGTGATAGTATGGAAATAAGTAAGAAAAGCTTTTTCATAAACATAAAAAAGTCTGCCAGCAACAGAAGTCACTGACAGACAAGAATTATAAATAATTTATTTCTTTAAAAGTTTAACTGTTTTCTGGAAACCTCCTTCAGCTTCAATATTTAAAACTAAAATACGGGATCCTTCCAACTGTTGTGTGAAATCCAGGTCCAATAATTTGTTTGTACCGTTGAACTTCTTCGTATAAACGATTTTTCCGTCCATGCTGTAAGCTGTCACTGAAATATCTTTCAATCCTTTTACTGAATTGATTTTTACGATTCCGGAAGTTGGGTTTGGTGCTACTGTTACTGTATTTTCTGCAGTTTTGCTGTCGATAGTCCCTAAAGTTCCTTCAGTTCCCAAGTTGTTTTTAAGTGCAATGACGATGGTAGCTGATTTTCCTTTATAATTGATTGTATTCCCTGTAGCATCCACATCTGTAGAGATTGTTGAATCCGGGTGCTGAATAGAGAAGAAACCAAATTTATGATCAGGCGTAAATGTCAATCCTGTAGGTTCTGAACCAGCTGGCATAGAAGCAAATAGTTTTACTTTAGGGTTGGCCTGTGTATGATCCGGAGCAATTACCCAGATATAGTTTTTACCTCCATCCTGAAGTACCCAAAGGTTTCCAAGCTCATCAAAAGTAAGGTTGTCATTTCCGTCTCCCCAAGCTTCAGATTTCATTCCCTGAGCGGTATTGAAAGAATATACTGAAGAACCTCCTCCTACAAATGTTTCTACTTGTGAAGCTGTTGTTCCGTTATCCTGTAAACGGTATACTCTGTCTAATCCTTTTGCTGTAAAATAGATTCTTCCATCCAGCGGGCTGATGTCAACATCTTCTACTCCATTAAACTTTGTTCCGCCCAATGATTGTGCAAGTGTTGCTGTATTATTCTGGTCTGCTTTGGTTTTATTAGGAACCTGAATCCATGTTGCTGTAGTTCCTACAGGATCTCCCGCAGTTGATAATCCCTGATCTAATTTTAAAACATACAGGTTTCCTGAAGAAAGGTTGTTTGGAGTATCCATTACATATTTATACACCATGTGTGTTCCACCGTCTTCCCCATAATAAGCAGTTGTTCCTGCGTTATTCACCACTACATTTTCGTGGTTCATGATTCCCATCTGCCAAAGTTTCCCTTTGGATCCGTCGGTATTTTTAGAAATTACCTGAGCTGTTGCAGGATCAATCTCTACCAACCAACCATAATCTTTATATCCATCATTGTTCACATCATTGGAAGTCACAGATTCTTCAGCAGTCACCACTGTTCCCCAAGGTGTAATTCCTCCTGAACAGTTTCTGATGGTTTGTACCAAACTTGGGTCTGAGAAACTTACCGCTCTTGATTTTGTTAACTGCCAAAGCTTTGAAGTCGCATTATAATTGATTTCTGCCATGGTAACTCCTCCAGGATTCGTTTCATGGTTTACAGAAAGATATCCATTGGTACTGCTTCCTATTTTTGGAACATAAGCTGTAAAGTCATTCTGACCTCCAACTAATCCACCTCCCTCTGTATAACTGTCTCCTTCTTTTAAAATAAGCTGGTATTTGTGTTCAGCAGGGATAATTAATTTATCAGTCTGTGCTGTAGGTACAATTGAAGTAAAGCAGCTGATGTGTGTTCCGTTGCAAGTTACAGGGATCGTTGTATTGGCTGTTGTTTTCAGGTAAGCATCAATTCTTAAATCTGAACTGGTTGTGCTTCTGTTGTGCAATTCTATAGAAAACCTGTTGACACCGTTTACAAATTTTGATTTTGGAATAGAGAAAATATTATAAACACTTTCTGCAGCTCCATCAATAGTTGTACTGGAAAAAGTATTGAATGTAACGGCACCTGCAGGCATATTGTCTCTTACGACTTCCTCTCCGTTCAGGTATACTATAATACCGTCATCTCTCATTACTCCCAGTTCCATAGTATCGGAAAGTGTTGAAAGATCTACTGTAAAATCTTTAGCAAAATAAGCTGTTGTAAGCCCAGAATTGATTGTTGTGGTTACAGGATCTCCGTATCCTAACGGTCCGTTTCCTACCGACCACGTTGAAATATCGTAGGTCTGAGCATTCCATCCCGCAGGCTGAGCCTGATTGTTGTCTTTGTAGCTCCAAGACGCATTCTTATTGAATATCAGAGTCTGCGCCTGAATACCTGAACTTGCCAGTATAGCCAACGCTCCCATTGTTAGTAGTTTTTTCTTCATTTTTTATTTGATTTATTAGACACTGCAAAACTATTTTTTTAGAGCTTTCCTTCTGTTAATAGGATTTTAAATATAAATCAGCAAATATTAACTTATCTAAAACCTAATGTTAATGGGATTAATTTTTTGTTAAATGATACGGGTTGCGAATCCCATATCTTGTACCCTGCATCCTGCCTATTTCGCTTTACTCACATCTGTAAGGGCATTAAGAAAGGCTATGATCTGCTTTATTTCTGTTTCAGTAAGGTTTAATTTATCCGGTGCAAGAGTTTGGTTTTTCATTTTTAATCCTAATCCTTCTCCGCCTCCTTCATTATAAAAGTCAAGAACTTCTTCTAGCGTATTGAAAGCTCCGTTATGGAAATAAGGTTTGGTAAGGGCAATATTTCTGACCGTGACTGTTTTGAATGAATAATCATAAATCCATGATTTTTCCTTTTTCACGGGACTATTTCCTCTTCCTAAATCCTGATCAAGTTCTACAGGAAGCTGTTTAATGGGCTTCGTAGTAATTCCCAGAACCTCAGATTCATTTTCATTAAAAAACGGCGGTACCAATCCTGAAAAATGAGGGGCAAAATGGCATGTCGCACAATTGGCTTTTCCCATAAAGAGGTTGAATCCTTTTTTCACATCATCAGAAACGTTCTTTTCGTTTCGCATAAAACGATCAAAATCGCTGTCAAATGAGTACAATGAAGCTACATAAGAGCTTAATGCCTTAGAAAAGTTCTCTTTACTGATCTTTCCGTCTTTGAAAGCTGCACGGAAAGCCTTTTTATATTCAGGTTTTGTTTTTAATTTCTGAATAATGCTTTCATAGCTTGTATTGAATTCCTGGTCATTATAAATTACGTGTTCCGCCTGCTGTTCCAGATAAAAAGCACGAAGGTCATAGAAAAACCTCTTGGCAAAAACAGCATTATATAAAGACGGGGAATTTCTCAGTACTGTTTTTCCTTCCACATTGCTTTGTGATTTTGCTTTAAGGTCTGTAAAAGCATTTTCCTGAAGATGGCATGTGGCACAGCTCATTTTCTCGCTGCCACTTAAATTCTGATCATAGAAAATTGATTTTCCAAGATTGCGGAGTTCAGGATTATCTTCTGAGGATTTCAATAAGGTATAAAAATACGGATCTAAAAAATCACTGCTGAAAAAGTTCTTGTTTCCTACATTCCAGCCGGAAAATTCTTTAAGATCATCAGGTCTTCCGTCCCATTTTCCAAGCTCTTCATATAAAGGCTGTATGTATTTTTTATAAAATTCAATCCTGTCAAAATTTTCAAAATCAGTATTTTTTGAAAGGTAGCTGATGGCTTCCGTTAAAGTCTGATTAGCTTTCTGAGTATTATAATTTTTAAAATAAGGATCATCATTAATGTATTTCTGCATTCCTGAAAAAGCATGGCTTGCTTCCCCGGAAATATTTAAAGAACCCGGAGTATCAAAACCTGTCACTCCGAGAGAATAGATCCTGATCAGCTCAATTCGTAAGGGCAATGTCTTGTTGTTGCCCTTGCTTAAACCATTTTTTAAAGCACTTAGATAAAATCCGGAATAGCTGTTGTATAAAAAGGTAGTAATTGTTTTGATCTTTTCTTTTTCATTTCCTGCTTCCTCTGAAAATATCAATTCATCCAACACCTGTAATCCTTCCGGAGGAAGTGTATATGCCGACGTTCCTGCAGCTTCAATATGAAACAAAGGGGCTGCATTCAGATGGGTTTTGGTAAATTCAGGATAATGATAAGCTACATAAAATTCTATTTCTTTGAATGAATTTCTGGTACTGCTCAGTGATTTCTGCAGTTCTTCAAGGGAAATACGGTCTTCTGAGAATTTATCAACATCTGATTTCAGCTGTTCAAGCTTGGTTTTGAAGTCGGACAACCCTTTATTGACAAATGTATTTTCGCTTTCTTTTCCTTTATAAACAGGATTAAAAGACATTACTGCAAATCCTATCAAAAGGACGATTACAAGCAGTGGATAAGATCTCATGAATTTTTAGCGGCAAAAGTATTACTCTGATGTTATCTCAGTTTTAATAACAGATTAAATAATGTTTATATTTCTGATATCATATTTTTCACTAATTTTAAACCCCGAAATCAAATTCATTATTCTAAAGAAAACGGTTATTCGAAATACCGGTAAAAATAATGGCGGGAGATTATTGGGCGAGGATTTTTTTAATTGAATTCAACACATCAAAAAAACTAAAATAGTATTATGAAAACAAAACTATGGTTTGCTGTTGCAGCAAGTTTCCTTTCTCTGACTGCATTTTCACAGAAAAAAAAGCAGCCTGAAAAACAGTCCGGAAAGCCGCAGGAAATGGCTGTCTACGCAGAGAAAAGAGGTTCTGATTATTATCTGGTGCGCCTTGAAAAGGATAAAAACATTCCCAATGTGTATGTGTATTCCAACGGTGTTACCAAACCTTATAAAAATTATTCTGATCTTAAAGATATCGTAACAGAATTCCCGGGAATGATGACTTCCAACAATTCTACAAAGGAAGAACTGATTTCCATTCTTACAAAAGATAACCATTTCTACGAAATCACATCACAGCGAAAAGATCCCAAAAACATTGAAAAAACTGTTGTTACGGTATACGAAGTGATGAACGGCCAGAAAAGAATTGTAGAAGAATATAATGACATCTATGAAGTGATGGCATCTCCTTATAAAGATGCGATTATCATTAATTAAAAAAACAAAATTATACATATTATGCTAAACAAACTTGCTGCCTCAGAACTTGTTCTGAATGAAGACGGAAGTGTATACCACCTGAATCTTTTACCCGAAGATATTGCTGACAAAATCATCCTTGTGGGTGACCCTGACAGAGTGGCAAAAGTTTCAAAATACTTTGATACTGTAGAGATCAAAAAAAATAAAAGAGAATTCTATACGCATACAGGAACGCTTCGTGGAGAAAGAATTACTGTAATGTCTACCGGTATCGGAACTGAAAACATCGATATCGTAATGAACGAACTGGATGCTTTGGTGAATATTGATCTTAAAAATAAAGAATTTAAGACTGAGCATAAAGCTCTTGAACTATTCCGTATGGGAACTTGTGGAAGTGTAAACCCTGATGTACAGGTTGACAATATGCTGGTTACCCAAAATGTAGTAGGATTAGACGGACTGATGCATTTCTATCAGGATTATAGCTTTGAAAATGAGTTTTCCAAAAACTTCTTAGAAAAATTCCCTTACGAAAAAATTAAGCCGATGCTTTACTTCTCAGACTGGGCTGAAGAAATGGGTGACTACTACAAAGATGCCAAATACCACGGAAATACGGCAACCTTCCCAGGATTCTATGCGCCACAGGGAAGACAGCTTCGTCTGAAAGCAGTAGATGATCAATTCTTAGAAACATTGAACGATCTTGGAATTACCAATTTTGAGATGGAAACTTCTGCAATCTATGCGCTTTCAAAACTATTAGGACACAAAGCCATTACCGTAAATAACGTTATTGCCAACAGAAGACGCGGTGAGTTCTCTGCGGACCACCATGCTTCAGAAAAAAACCTTATTGATTGGGTATTGGAAAGAATTATTAAGTAATTACTTTTATTTTACATAAAAAAACTCCGGAAGCTATTTCCGGAGTTTTTTTATAGGTTTTGGCTAAAGCCAATGGTATTTGTTTATTTTAAAAACGGGCTAAAGCCCGTTCCTATTGAATTTTGATCCCTTCACAATCAATAGAACTCCACATCCTTCCTTGCCATTCCGTAGGAATCCAAATACTAACTTTTAAAAACAGAATAGAGATTCCTACGGAATGACAAAGGGGTCAAAAGAAGTTTCGTAGGTAAAAACGGATAGGAATCGATACAATGATTACAAATGGAAAGTCCTTGGATCAGGATACTGAAAAACATAATCCAGTTCTGAAATCAGTTTTGAAGATAAAACCTTCTTCCCTTTTATTTCAAAAACTTCCTCATCAGGTATATTTTTCTGTACATTAATCACCTGACTTTTTGCCGGATGAATCGGAGCCGTAACATTATAAAGTTTAGCTTCTGCTTTATTTTCAATCATTTGTGTGATAATAGCACTGATATCAGCATAATGAATATGATTCACTGCATGATCAAGATTACCCACGTTATAGTTTTTCAGAAGTCTGTTATCTCCCATCAGACCTCCTAATCTCAGAATACTAAGCTGAGGATATTTGTTTCTCAACATTCTTTCTCCTGATACATTCTCAAAAGGAACATCCTCTTCTGTAAACTCTTTGGGAAGATCCGGGTAAACTCCTGTGGAGCTCATCAGAAACATCTGCCCTGTAAAATCACCGATAAATGCTGATAAATTTTGGATTCTATTATATAAAGAACTTACACAGCAACTTTTTTCAGAAACCGGAATAGTAATAATCAAAATATCTATATTTTTAACTTCCTCCCATTGAGGAACAGGTTCTGTCAACTGATAGTCCGGAAAAGATGCCACGACAGCATTCATTCCTTTGTTATTCAGATCTTCTGCTTTATTTTCAGTTGTTGTCGTTGCAGATATGGTATATTTTCCGGATAAGGAAGACGCTATTCTCTCTCCCAGCCAGCCATAGCCAATAATTCCTATTTTCTTCATATTTCGGATACAGATTGAATTGATAATATTTCATCTAAAGAACCCATCAGTTGAGTTTTCACTTCATCACTCAGATGTATACAGCTCTGAACAGCTTCAGGAATATGTTTTGCTTTTTCTTTGAGCTTTGTTCCATTCTCTGTAAGGTTGATCAGTACTACTCTTTCATCTTCTGAACTTCGGGTTCGGATGATTAGTCCATTTTTTTCCATTCGTTTCAGGAGTGGAGTCAATGTTCCATTATCCAGATGAAGGTGTTCGCCAATCTTTCCGATATTCATTTCACCATGTTCCCACAAAACAATCATGACAAGATATTGAGGATAGGTCAATGAAATTTCATCCAGATAAGGCTTATATAAGCCTGCAATATACCGGGAAACGGCATAGGTTTTAAAACATAAATGTTCTGATAAAGGGATCATCGTTTTTTTATAAACAAAGATAGTTTATTTATTTTGTGCACAATATTTTTGCTTAAAATATTTATTCTTGTAAGTGACATGAGAAACTAGAATCATTTAATAGAACCCAAAATATATTTTTGTTCTAGGCTATGATTATTTTATTACTTTAGCGAAAGTAAAAACTAACCATTGAACATGAAAAACACCAAACAGTCTGACGTCAGTAAGCTTTCCGAACTTTCTATTGAGCAACTTACAAAAGAAGAAAAAAAACGTTCTGCGGCTCATACTACCTTTTGTATTATTATGGGAATATTAATAGCAGCCTGTATCTATGTTACCATAAAGAAAGGTTTCAATGGAATAACTCCACTCCCTTTAGCTTTTTTTCCTTTGTACCTGATTATAAGAAATAGCTGGCAAAATGTCCGAAAGGAAATTCGGTCCCGAAAGGTCAATTAAAATCTATTATTTAAAAACTCATTGATCATCACGTAAAAATGTCCGGGATAAATAAAAAATCACCAAATTTCAAATAAAACCCAACTATTGCTTCCTCGTAAAGCAGTCTTTTATGTGGTCATTTACCATTCCGGTAGCCTGCATATGGGCGTAAATTACCGTAGAACCCACGAATTTGAACCCTCTTTTTTTAAGTTCTTTGGAAATAAGATCGGAAATTTCCGTTGTAGCAGGAACATCAGACAATTTTTCAGGACGGTTATCTATGGGGTTTCCGCCTGTAAAGCTCCAGATATAGCTGGAAAAACTCCCGAATTCTTTCTGAATTTCCATAAATCGCTGAGCATTGGTAACTGCTGCCAGAATTTTAAGTCTGTTTCTGATAATTCCGGAGTTGTTCATTAATTCTTCGATTTTCTTCTCTGAATAGGCGGCTACTTTTTTATAATCAAAATGATCAAAAGCGTTTCTGAAGTTTTCTCTTTTAGATAAGATAGTGTACCAGCTCAGGCCGGCCTGAAAGCTTTCAAGAATCAGGAATTCAAATATTGTTTCATCATCATACACGGGTCTTCCCCACTCTTCATCGTGATACTTTCTGTAGAGGTCATCTTTTTCGCACCATCCGCATCGTACTGTTTCCATAATTATCAAATTTTATCAACTAAAGATACTGCTGATTTAGAAAAATATAACAAAAGATTATGAAAAGTTTAACAGAGGTGTCCTGTTTTAGGAATGGTTATTGTTTAATTACTGATACCTAACCAAATTTATAATATTATGAACAATTCAGAGTACAACAAAGCGGAAAATGCAGTAAATAATGTAGAAAACTCTTTACAGAATGCAACGGATAAAACCAAATGGAAAATCAATGAATTGGCAGACAAGGCCAAAGATTATATCAATGAGAAGAGGAACAATGATCAGGAGGCAAGCCAGGAAGACTGGCTTGACAGGGTAAAAGCTAATGTATCTGATGCCTGGGAGGATATCAAGGATAAAGCAGATGAGGCATGGGAAAAAACCAAAGATGCAGCAGAGGATGTAAAGGCAGAATGGAATAAGAAAACCAATTAGTATTTCAGTCATATAAATATTTTCAATAAAATGGAGTCTTAAATTGATAAGGCTCCATTTTTTATTATGCCATAACCACAATTATTGCTACATTTGTATTATAATAAACATTAAAAAATTATGTCATACGGTTTACTTAAAGGCAAAAAGGGAATTATTTTTGGAGCCCTTAATGAACAATCTATCGCATGGAAAGTTGCTGAAAGATGCCATGAGGAAGGTGCTGAATTTATCTTATCCAATGCTCCTATTGCTTTGAGGATGGGGGAACTTAATGGATTAGCAGAAAAAACAGGTTCTGAAGTAATAGCAGCAGATGCTACTTCTATAGAAGATCTTGAAAAACTTTTTGATGCCGCTGTTGCAAAATTTGGAAAAATCGACTTTATCCTTCACTCTATCGGAATGTCTATCAACGTAAGAAAAGGAAAACATTATACAGAAATGAACTACGACTGGTTGGAAAAAGGCTGGGATATTTCCGCTGTTTCTTTCCATAAGGTAATGCGTGTAGCCTGGGAAAAAGACTGCATGAATGAATGGGGAAGTATTTTAGCGCTTACATACATTGCTGCTCAGAGAACATTCCCGGATTATAATGATATGTCTGATAACAAAGCTTATCTTGAAAGCATTGCAAGAACTTTCGGAAACTATTGGGGTGAAAGAAAAGTACGTGTAAATACAGTTTCTCAGTCTCCTACAATGACTACTGCCGGTAGTGGTGTGAAAGGTTTCGGAGGATTCCTTGGATATGCAGAAGATATGTCTCCACTAGGAAACGCCACTGCTCTTGAATGTGCAGACTATTGTGTAACTTTATTCTCTGATCTTACGAAAAAAGTAACGATGCAGAACCTTTTCCATGATGGTGGTTTCAGCAGCTCAGGTGTTACTCAGAGAGTAATCAGTAAATATGATACTGAATAATAATTCATCGAAAAAATAACGAACTGATAACGTTTCGTTTACCATAAAAGAAAACCCATGAATCTGTTTCATGGGTTTTCTTTTTTTAACAGTCATCAATATTTCTAGCCCGGGAACTCCCCTTCCACATATCCTCCATTCACATATCTGGAAGTATCATTAGTATGCCATGCATATACTCCGGCAATCATAATTCCCAAATCCTGTATATAACTGTATACCTCATTCTGCCATTTCCCGAACGGAGGAAGATGATCCCGCAATACCAGAAATTCTTTTAAATATTGATCGTGAATTTCCAAAGCTTTCATGTAAGCGTCATGTAATGAGAGTGTATACTCCTTCTGCAAAACTTTTACCAGATTCATGGTATCTCCGTCCCTGTGAATTTCTTTGGGTAAAGAGATGATGTCATTGTGTATACCAATCATTAAAGAACACAGAGAGTAAATACGCCTGATATGCGGATGTTCGAAAATTTCATCAGGCAGCTGTCTGTATTCTTTCTGCAATACTGCATAATCACAGTATGGCAGTACTCCACTTGTAGCTTCACGAATAAGCAGATACACAGGCAATGGCGGGACAATATTTGCCCGATAGTATGTTTTTTCTTCTGAATAACCTATCAGCACATCCTGAATTGATTTTATAAATCTTCTGTATATACTTTGAGGAATACCGCAATTGAGAGCATCCTGCCTGAGGACCCAGAATAAATGAAAAATACCATTTTCAGAGGGTTCTTCAGAGTTTTCACCGGATAATAATGCAATAACCTGAGCCATTATTCTGTACATTTCATCTCTGCTGCAACGATCAAAATAATCGTCCATCATTGCCCCATTTGCTGTATAGTTGGCTAAAGGCCTGAGTTCTGCAATATTTTTAAGGAAAGGGCAACCTCTTGCAGCAATATCTGTCAAATGATGCGATTTATGCTTTTCACGGGCTTCTTTACTTTGAAAAGCGTATTCTTCATCAATCCATTGATAATATTCTTGTCTTTGTTTTTGCAGCTCAGGATGAGTGAAATCCGGAAAAGGGTAATGAGGCCTGGGAAGTAAGTGCAGGCCTGCATAAAATTCTTCATTTGTTGTTGGTTTCATGGTTTTTATTTTAGGAACAGATTAAAATTATTGAAAAAAATCATATAATTCATAAAAAAACAACATATCAAACTATAATACAACAAGTTACGCCTATTTTTTCAAGTCTAAAGATAGAATTTATACAGTGGTATAGAGTATTTAAAATAAACCCGGCGGCCTCTTCGAGGCCGCCGGGTCTGTCAAAAATAATATTAATATGATATTATAAAATTACGGTCTGTATAGAGTGTGCCGGAGCGTTCAGTTTGGCTGCCATTCCTTCTATCCACAGGTTTGTTTCAATATCATTGTCTGAATCGTTCATGATCACGGTTACCAGCTGTCCGTTTTCGTTCATAAAGGCAGAAGACGTCAGTGCTGCTCTGTTGGAAGAACTCCCTATTCTCTGGGCATTCGGTTTGATATATTTTGAAACATGTCCTATATAATAGTATTCATAGGTATAGAAAACCTCTCCGGTTTTGGTATCTGCAATAATCGGGGCAAAACAGAAGTTTCCTTTGTGGTTGGGTCCTCCGGTTTCATCCAACAGAATGTTCCAGTCGGTCCATAGTGCATTTCCTTTATTGAAATCATTCAGCATATTTTTGCTGTACAATTCTCCCAGACTTACATCATAGATCTTATCCATACTGAACTGTTCTTTGCATCCTTCCGTGAAGGCCAGGAATTTATCTGGAAAAGCTCTGTGTGTTTCTGCTAAATTGTCAAAAAGCTGCGTTTTATTATTCCATGTTTCATACCAGTGATAGCCGATTCCATGAGCATATTTTGAAGTTTCCGGATCACTTAGCGTAGTGGTTGCTCTTTGATAAATAAGGTCTCTGTTGTGATCCCAGATCATTACTTTTTTATCTTTATATCCGTTTTTCCAAAGTGTTGGCCCAAGATTCTTTTTCAGGAATTCTCCTTCTTCTTCAGCAGTATAAATACATGATTCCCAGCTTTGGGTAGCCATCGGCTCGTTTTGAACAGTTAATCCCCAGATATTAATTCCTCTTTTTTCGTATTCCTTAATGAATTTGATATAATAATCTGCCCACGTCTGGTAATACTCGTTTTCTAATCTTCCGCCTTTATACAAACTTTTATTTGATTTCATCCAGGCTGGCGGACTCCACGGAGAGAAATAGAAGGTGAAATTATTCCCAATCATTTTCTGGGCTTCTTTGATCATCGGAATCTTATACTTCTCATCATGAGCAACGTTGAACGTCTTCAGGGAAGTGTCATTATCCTCTACATAAGTGTAAGAATCACTGGAAAAGTCGCAAGAATTCATATTGGTACGGACAACAGTGTAACCCAATCCGTTTTTGCCAAAATAAGCGTCAAGGATTTCCTTTTGCTTGTTCTTTGGCATTTTATAAAAAGTTTCTGCTGATGCATCGGTAATAGCACCACCAATTCCTATCAGTTTCTGATATTTAAAATTGGGAGCCACAAAAATACAGGCCTCAGTTTCTTTAGGCTGACCAAATTGTTCAAATTTAACGGCTCCTTTATCCGCCATCTTCTCATTCGCTTTCGAGTTGGTAAGGATCACCTTAGCTGTTTTTCCTGCATTCTTTTTCCAATAATTCTGCGCATTAATGTTGATAACAACGCCTACTACAAAACAACTTACAATTAGTTTTCTCATGATTTTTTCTGTTTTTGGACCTATCGTCCTCATTTTCATTATTTATTCTGATAGACCCTTACGTAGTCTATATAATACTTCTGTGGAAAAATAGAGTCATCAATTCCTTTCTGTCCTCCCCACATCCCACCTACTGCAAGGTTCACAATAATAAAGTAAGGTCTGTCAAAAGGCCATGCTTCATTATTTTTTTCTTTATTCTCATAGGTGAAAAATTTCTTATCATCTATATAAACATCAATCTTTTCGGGAGTCCAGTCTGCTTTATAGACATGAAACTTTTCGCTGGCATCTTTTACAAACAGAGTATCTGTTTTCTGTGTTCCCAGGATATGATTGTACTTTTTAGTGTGAACAGATGCATGTATAAATCCCTGGTTATACCCAACATGTTCCATGATATCCAGTTCACCATCATCAGGCCACTTCTTCATATTTTCGCTCATCATCCAGATTGCCGGCCATGTTCCGCGACCTTTGGGAAGTTTTGCCCGGACTTCTACTGTTCCATATTGAAAAGCGAATTTCCCTTTGGTTAAAAGTCTGGCGGAAGTATACTTATTGGTTTCCCAATTTTCTTTTTTAGCTTCAATGATGAGGTTTCCTTTTTCCATTCTGGCATTTTCAAGCCTGTTTTTGGTATAAAACTGAGCTTCCTCATTTCCAAAACCGCCTCCACCTACATCATAATTCCATTTTAATGAATCCGGAAGACCTTTCCCATTGAATTCATCATTCCAGATCAGGGTTCTGTGAGCATCAGATTTGTGCGAGGCACAGTTTAAAGCAAAGAAAAACGAAGTCCCTGCTGCACCTATTGTGATGATATTTTTAACTTTCAAATTCATTTTTATTAGATTTTAGCTAAAGCTATTTTCTGACTTCTTTATTAAGCGGGCTTTAGCCCGCTTCTATTGAATTTTACTTTGTCCAGTTAATTCTTTTGGTCTGTACATTTTGAGAATTGGTTCCGATCATAATATCGAATTCTCCACTTTCCCAGTCAAAATTCAGATTGTCATCAAAAAACTTCAGGTCTTCCGGTGTCAGCTTAAACTCTACCTTCTTACTTTCTCCTTTTTTAATAAGTACTTTCTGGAAACCTTTCAGTTCCTTTACAGGTCTTACCACTTTACCGAAAAGATCTCTGATATAAAGCTGTACCACCTCTTCACCATCATATTTCCCTGTATTGGAAACGGTAACGCTGATATTCAGAGTCTGATTTCCTGTAAGGCTTGCAGAACTTAAAACCATGTCAGAATATTTAAAATCTGCATAGCTTAAGCCATATCCAAACGGATATTTCGGATCATTATCAAGATCTATATAGGCTGAAACATAGTTTCTGTCTGTATTATTTTTTGCAGGCCTACCCGTATTATAATGATTGTAATACACAGGAATCTGCCCTTCTGTTCTTGGAAAGCTCATCGGAAGTTTCCCACCAGGATTTACAGCACCGAATAAAACGTCTGCAATAGAGTTTCCGGCTTCAGTTCCCAGCCACCATGTGTACACGATTGTCGGAATATGATCTGCTGCCCAGTTGAAAATCAAAGGCCTTCCGGCGTTAATCATCAGAATGATTGGCTTGCCTGTTTTAGCAATTTCTTTCAACAAATCTTCCTGAACTCCTGTAAACCCAATAGCACTTCTGCTTTTTGCTTCTCCGCTCATCGCATGGCCTTCTCCCAATGTCATAATCACTACATCCGCTTTTTTTGCCGTTTCTACAGCTTCTGCAAACTGGGTTCTGTCCTGATCATCGACATTACAGCCTTTTGCATAAAGTAAAGTGGAATTTTTATCCAGTTGATTTTTAATTCCGTCAAATTGTGAAACGATTCTTTGGTTATCATCTTTAAAAGCAATAGACCAGAACCCGTGATTTGCCACTGTTTCTTTACCAAAAGGGCCAATCAGAGCAACTGTTTTCGTAGTTTTTGAAAGGGGAAGAATATTTCCCTGGTTTTTAAGAAGAACAATACTTTTTGAACCAAATTCTCTTCCGAATTTTCTGTTCTCCTGATTATCGGTCTGTTCTTTCTGTCTCTTTTCATTGCTGAACCGGTAAGGATCATCAAAAAGACCCATTTCAAATTTTTTGGTTAAAATTCTTCCTGTTGCATCATCTATCAGTTTGGGGTCTACTTTTCCTTCTTTCACCAGTTTTGGAAGTTCTGCCATATAGACACGGCTTTCCATATCCATATCACTTCCACCCTGTATTGCTTTTTCAGCCGCTTCATTAGCATCTTTGGCATAACCGTGAGGAATCATTTCCCCGATGCTTCCCCAGTCTGAAACCACAAAACCTTTATAGTTCCATTTTCCTTTTAAAAGGTCTCTTTGAATATATTTGTTGGCTGTCGCCGGAATTCCGTTGATGTCATTGAAAGAGTTCATAAAAGTAGCTACTCCTGCTTCAGCAGCAGCTTTAAACGGAGGAAGGTACGTTTCATTCAGCTGTCTGAGGCTCATATCTACAGAATTGTAATCTCTTCCGCCTACTGCTGCACCGTATGCTGCAAAATGTTTTGCACAGGCCATCACGGCATCAAGACTTCCCAAACCTCTGCCCTGAAATCCTTTGATCCTTGCCAATCCTATTTTTGTTCCCAGGTAAGTATCTTCTCCGGAACCTTCCATTACTCTTCCCCATCTCGGATCTCTGGCAATATCCACCATTGGAGCAAACGTCCAGTGAATCCCATATGCCGCCGCTTCTGTTGCAGCAATTCTTTCCGATTTTTCTATCATTCCCATATCCCAGCTTGCCGCCTGCCCCAGATTTACAGGAAATGTGGTACGATATCCGTGGATAACATCCTGCCCAAACAGCAAAGGAATTTTAAGCCTAGACTGCATTGCCAGTTTCTGAAATGATCTGGTTTCTTCTGATCCTGCCACATTCAGCATAGAACCCACTTTACCTTTTTTAATTTCTTCCAAAACGGCTGCCGAATTAGATTTCTGAGGTCCTGTAGCATATTCAAACCCACTGTACTGTACCATTTGCCCTACTTTTTCCTCAAGGGTCATTTTAGACAGCAATTCTGCTACTTTCTGATCAATTGTTTTCTGTCCGTATGCATTCATTCCCAATGCGGAAAATGCCAGTAAGAAATAAGCTCTTTTCATAGTATCAAATTAAAAAATATAGGTTGCTGTAGAACGTCCTGAAATTGTTACAGCAGCGGTTTTCCCGGCAAATTTAATATTAAAATTCTCATCTGAAGGGTTATCGTTCTGCACAATTAAAACTATTTTCCCAAATTGAGTCTTAAAAGCAGCAGTGGAAAGTTTATCTGTCTGTGTGGAAGCGATACGCTGTGATCCTGCCGGAACAAATTTCGAAGCGTGGGCAATTATATAATAGGAAACATTTCTTGTGAAATTCTCGCTGTCAGACACGGTAACTGCTCCTTTACATTCTGTACAACCGCCTGGTGTATGCGGAGCATATTCCGGATCGTTAGCAAGATTCCATTCCAAAGCGATTTTACTCCAGTTTCTCATGGAGCCGATAATTACATTTTTTGTGTGCCAGTTCAGATCTTCGGTAAAAGTTCCTTTTGATCCGGTCCACTGTTCGGTAAAGTATAGATTTTTATCAGGGAAAGCATTATGCACAGTACTTAGAGCCGAAATCTCTCCTTCATACAAATGAAAAGCGGATCCGTCTATATACTTGTTCGCCTCGGCGTCCTTTAAAATATCAATGGCATATTCAGGTTTGTTGCAATTGTGATCATAGACAACAATTTTCGTGGTAATTCCATTGGCTTTAAAAACCGGTCCGAGATGGTTCTTAATAAAATCTCCCTGCTTTTCAGACGGCATATACAAACTCGGATTATTTCCCGGGTGTAAAGGTTCATTCTGAGGGGTTACTGCATCGATGATAATGCCCTCTTTTTTCATGCCCTGGATGTATTTTACAAAATATTGGGCATATGTTCCATAGAATTCAGGTTTCAAACTTCCTCCTTTTGACTGGCCATTGTCTTTCATCCAAACCGGAGGTGACCATGGCGCAGCAATGATTTTAACAGAAGGATTGATTGCTAAAATCTCTTTTAACGTAGCAATCAGATTTTTATCTTTTTCCAGACTGAAATTTGAAAGAGAAGGATCAGTCTGTCCTTCCGGCAGATCATCATATGAAAATACTTTACCATCAAGATCGGAAGCTCCTATACTTAACCTTAAATAGCTGATGGAAATTGAGTTTTTATCATTTCCAAAAAGTTCGTTAAGCAGTGCTTTTCTTTTGGAAGATGACAATCGGTTGATTACCTCAACACTTCCCCCTGTTAATGTATATCCAAAGCCATCAACATATTGAAACTTTTGAGAATCATCAATTTCAATATTCTGAAAACTGTTGGAAGTATTTACAAATTTAACAGAAGTCTGCTTCTGTAACTTTACACTTTCATCACCTTTTGTAAGCCAGTACTGCACTTCATTTCCTTTATTGGAAGCAACTGTACACGACAAAGAAAAAAGGGCCACACCACTAAGTAGTGCGGCACCTCTAAAGAAACTATATAAGTTGTGAAACTTCATATTTTAGTAACCAGGATTTTGTTTTAAAACTGTATTCGGCAATTCATTGAACGGAATTGGAAGAATTTCATTTTTATTGGCTTTAAATCCTTTGAAGGCAAGCTTAGAAGGAGCATCTCCCCATCTTACGAGGTCAAACCATCTGTGCCCTTCTCCTGCAAGCTCTCTTCTTCTCTCATCTTTTATGGCCTGTAAAGAAACCGGAACCGATGCTAATCCAACTCTTAATCTTACCGCATCTAATAAAGCCTGAGCTCTTGCTCCTGCACCTCCTAAAGCTTCTGCCTCCATCAGGTAAGTATCTGCTAATCTTATTGCAATATAATTCTGACGGAAATTCAGTTCTGCTGGTCCAGGAAGTGAACTTTTTAAAGCATTCGTAGGTAAGTATTTATTTAAGAAATATCCTGTATCAGCAAACGCTGGGCTGTAAGTAATTTTACCATCTGCTACGAGTTTTTTTGCATTAAAAACGGTTACATCCAGTCTTGGATCTCCCTGCATGAAAGTAACAAAATTCTCTGTTACGGTATTAAATGCCCAGCCTGAATAGATATCAGGTGCATCATTATTCGGGATATTTTTTAGTGAATAAGAACGAGGCCCTACCATTACGTTGATAGAGTTCCCTTCATCTTTACCCTGCCCCCAGAATCCCCAATCGGAGTTTCCTTTATTGGTATGCATTACTTCAAGGATAGATTCTGTTGAAAACTTATAAGGATCCGATAATTCAGGACCTACTTTAAATAAGTCTGCATAATTGGCTACCAGTTTATATCCATACTGGCTGGTTCCTCCAGGAGTACCATTTACCTCAGCGAACTGTGCTGCTGCTTGAGGCATTTTTTTATCATAAAGATAAATTTTACCTAAAATAGCTCTTGCAGTTCCCTGTGTGATTCTTCCTTTATCATTCCCACTTGATACCATCATCAGATCTGGAATAGCAGCATTGATATCGCTTTCTATCTGAGTATAAACATCATTAGGATTAGCCTGTGGAATATTCCAATAATTATCATCAAACTTTACGGATTTAAGGATTAAAGGAATATTTCCAAACATTCTTAACAATTCGAAATAATATAATGAACGAAGAACTTTTGCTTCTGCGATATATCTTTTCTTAATATCATCACCCATATTAGCACTCGGAACTCTTTCTATTAAAAGGTTAGCACGTGCAATTCCCTGATAATAGTCTCTCCAGTAACTGGCTGGCATTGTATTCGGGTTAATCATATAGTTATTTAGCCCCTGAATTCCTGCTCCATCATTAGAGTTTCCTCCTCCTGAATAAAAATCATCAGACCCTGCATTAAAGAAAGTAACTGAATTCTCGAATCCGCCTGAATATTTTCTCAAAAGATCATATACTGAAACCAGAGCACTGAAAGACTGCTGCTCATTCTGAAAATACAAATCAGTATTAAAAGATCCTGAATTCTGTACATCATCCAGATAGGAATCACTACAACCCATATTGGTAAAACTCAGACCTGTCAGGAATGCAACGGCAAGTCCTTTATATATAAAATTCTTATTTTTCATTTTGTTAATCATTAAAATTGAATATTAGCACCTATCAGGAATGTTCTTGCCTGTGGATAGTAAGCTCTGTCTACACCAATAATATCCTGTTCGGAATTATTTCTTCCTGCAATTTCCGGGTCGTAACCGGTATATTTTGTGAAAGTAACAAGGTTCTCTCCAGTGATGTACAGTCTTACTTTGCTCATTCCGAAACGTTCGGTAACATCCTTAGGAATAGTATAGCCTAACTGAACAATTTTCAAACGGACATAATCACCTTTCTGAAGATAATAATTTGACATCCATGAATAGTTATGGTTAGGGTCATTACGTGTAATTCTAGGATTATCGTTGGTAGAGCCTTCACCCGTCCATCTGTCTAAGATTCTTGTCTGATAGTTGGCATCAAGCATATCCAATCTTCTCAAACCCTGGAAAATCTTGTTACCAGCCTGTCCTTGAGCGAACATCATTAAATCAAAATTCTTATAATTAAGATTTACTGTAAGTCCGAAAGTATATTTCGGGATAGAGCTTCCTAAGTTTACTTTATCTTCATCATCAATTTTACCATCACCGTTGTTATCCTGCCAGATAAAGTCTCCCGGTTTTGCATCAGGTAGTAATTTTACTCCATTTGCATTTACATAGTTATCAATTTGTGCCTGATTTTGGAATACACCACTATAAGTCTGTCCGTAAAATGATCCATAGGGCTGTCCTACTGCTACTCTGGAAACTGCTCCCATTGTTTGGAAAGAAGCAAGGTTAAAATATTTAATGTCATCTTCCAATCTAAGAACCTCATTCTTTATCGTAGCGAAGTTACCATTAACTGAAATTCCGAAATCTTCCCAGTTCTTTTTATATCCTAACTCAAGCTCCAGACCGGTATTCTGCATATCTCCTACGTTTGACCAAGGTAAATTCGGAACTCCTACATAGCCAGGTATATTGATCTGTCTAAGGATATCTGTTGTTTTCTTTTTGTACCAGTCGGCAGTAAGAGTGAAATTATTGAATAATTTTAAATCAGCAGCAATATTGAGCTGACTGGTCTGCTCCCATTTCAAGTTTGGATTTTCCAATGTACTTGGTGCATATCCAATAATGATATTATTTCCAGAGTTAGTATAGTTACTTCCTGAAACCATGAAGCTTGCAAATCTGAAGTTATCCATTTCATCATTTCCTAATACTCCGTAACCTCCTCTTAGTTTTAAGTTATTAATTACTCTGTTCTCCGGCCAGAAGTTTTCCTTATGAACATTCCATCCCAAGGACATAGACGGGAAAGTTCCCCAATGCTGATTGGTCGCAAATTTTGAAGAACCATCTCTACGAATCGTTCCGGTGAATAAATATTTGTCCGCATAATCATAAATGATTCTACCAAAATAAGATGCTTTACGGGTCTGAATTCCATCCCATCCTGTTGCAGTAATATTATCCTGCGGAATATTAAAGTTGAAAGAAGCATCCTGCCAGTTATCAATAGGTAGGTTACTATATGTCAAACTAGCCCCGCCAGCAATGTTGTATCGGTAAACTCCCTGTCCAATCATAATGTTGATATTATGATCCCCAAACTTATTCTGATAGGTCAAAGTATTTTCCATACTCCACTCAAATTTATTTTCATCCACCTTATTCAGACTGTTGAAGCTGGTATTGTTATAGTTTGGACTTAAATAATATTTCGGGGTAAAAGAACGGCTTCCCCAATAGGATTTCTTACCGTTCAGGCTGGTTTTAAATGTAAAGTGATCCAGAAACTTAAGCTCGGCAAAAACATTTCCTACGAAATCATCAGACCAGCTATAATTTCCCTGTTGTATATGGCGGAAAGCCTGCGGATTGGTCATTTCCTGATTTACATATCTTGAAATTCCATAGGGACGGCCTTCAGAATCACGGATGATATAAGGGTTGGTATAGCCGCTTGGGTCTACCAGAGACCAATCTGTTACAACAACCGGAGTGGTAGGATCCAGGTTAACTGCTGAAGCCAGAGGCCCTCCAAATTCTTCATTTGCACTTACTCCTTGTGACTTCACATGGGTATAGGCAAAGGTTTGTCCTATCGTCAGATAATCTGTAACTTTATGGGTTGAGTTGAATCTCGCATTGATTCTTTTGTAATAAGAGATATCGCTCAATACAATACCGGACTGATCAAAATATCCGAACGATGTATAGTATGTTGATTTTTCATTACCCCCTGTAATGCTTACTTCATGAGAAGATTTTTCACCTGTTCCGAAAATGGCATCCTGCCAGTTGGTTCCTTTTCCAAGTGATTCCGGATTAGTGAATCTAGGAGTTCCTCCATCATTTACAAAACCCTCATTGATAATTTTAGCATACTGCGTAGCATCCAGAAGGTCCAGTTTTTTAGAAGCGTTTGAAAAACCATAGAATCCATTGTAAGAAAGGGTAAGTTTTCCTTTTTTCCCTTTTTTAGTAGTAACCAATATTACTCCTTTTGCAGCAGAAACTCCGTAGATTGCAGATGAAGCTCCATCTTTTAAGACTTCGATACTTTCTATATCAGACTGATTGAGCCATCCAATATTATCTACAACAATACCGTCTACCACCCATAAAGGGCTGTTACTTCCTGCCCCAAAACTGGTAATACCCCTTACACGTACAGTGGCAGCAGCTCCAGGCTGTCCGGAATTGGTCACTACAGAAACTCCGGCTGCCCTTCCCTGTAATACCTGTTCCGGTTTACCAGATGGAATATTTTCAATATCGCTGGCTTTAATACTCGCTATAGCACCTGTCACATTACTCTTTTTCTGAGTACCATAACCAATCACTACAACTTCGTCTATTTTGTTTTCTTTAGCAATTGTGTCCTTCGCCTTGGTGGTCTGGGCACTGAAGTTGGCCGTAAAATAGAGGACGGCAACCACTCCTACGCTTCGTGATATTCTTACATTCATATACAGTTATTGTTTAATTCTCAAATTGAGACAATAAAAATATATTTTTTTTCAATTAATTAACATTCTATTCATAAATATTTTAATTTTTCTTTTATTTTTCAGGGTTAGAAGCCCTATCTTCGCATCAATATTTCATAAAATTTCACAAAAAAATAATAAAGTAGTCTCCCAAAATGATCATCAAGCTTTCTAAAATTTCTCTTCCGTTAAAACTTACCTTTCTTATTTTTTCAATGGTTTTGAACTGTATGGGGCTTATTATTCTGCAGTTGGCCGAAGAGAAAATCACTTACGGAGAATTGGGTTTTTTAGAATCATTTAAAGACCTGCCCATCGCTTTTATTTCTCTTTTTGCAGTAAGTTTTATCAACAAAACGGGAACAAAAAAAGCATTGATTTCGGCTTTAATAATTGTAGGCTTTTGTTCTTGTCTGCTTCCATTTATAGAAGTTTTCTGGTTTTTCAAATTATGGTTTGCCATCATCGGTGCCTGTTTTGCGATTGGTAAAATCTGTGTTTTTGGAATTATAAGGAACAATATTTCGGATGAAAAGTCGCTGGCAAAGACTATGAACAGTGTAGAAGCTTCTTTCATGATCGGAATTTTTGTAGTGAATACCTGCTTTGGATGGGTAGTATCAAGTGAATATTCTGAATATTGGAAATTTTGCTTTTTATTAATCGCTTTCTTATCTGCATTAACAATATTCCTTTTATCAAAAATTACAATTTCTGAGGCCAAACCATTGGAAAATAAAAGTGTATTCTCTGAACTTTCAGGGTTTGTAACTCCTTCTATAATGCTATTCCTTGGGGTTATATTTTTTATTGTTTTTATAGAACAGGGATTCAACTCATGGCTTCCGTCTTTTTATAAGAATCATTTGAAAGTCAATTCATTTTTTGCCCTTCAGGCCACGTCTTTTCTGGCAGTATTTTCTTATGCAGGAAGAACAATAACAGCCAATATTATCCGAAGATTTTCATTGCCGGGTTACTATCTTTCATGCATGGCTTTTATTATTTCTTTATTGATCATTATTGTAGGTGTACAGTATTTTGATTCAGCAGATTCAAAGATTATTCTCTTCTTATTTCCGGTGATCGGTTTATTTTTGTCACCACTCTACCCTGTCATCAATTCAAAAATGATTGCACAGATGGATAAGGAAAAAGTAAACTTATTCACTTCTCTTATTGTTATATTTTCCTCACTGGGCAGCTCTGTAAGCTCGATTATCATGGCTGTTCTGTTTGAAAAACAATTATTAAATTTTTATCCGTTATATATCTTATCTTTCGTAATTCTTCTTTTTGTGACTAGTTTGGTATTTTTTAATGTTTCAAAAAGAAAATAGTTTTATTTTTACAGCCATGAAAATCAAAGACACAAAAAGTAAAGAAACACTTCGGGAACTTATCGATACCAAAGATTTTGTTGCCCATATATCTGTTGACTGTACTATATTCGGCTTTCATAATAATATTTTGAAAGTCCTTCTTTTAAAGTATCATGATCTTGATCTATGGTCACTTCCAGGTGGTTTTGTTTTCAATGATGAAGATTTAAGGGAAGCTGCAGCAAGGGTTTTATTTGAAAGAACACATCTTAAAGATATATTTCTGAAACAGTTTCATACGTTTGGAAGGATAGACCGTACAGAAAATAATGTTCATCAGATTCTTCTTAACAATAAAGGAATTGAGGTACCGGAAGATCACTGGATTTTTCAAAGATTCATTACAGTAGGTTATTGCAGCCTTATTGATTTTTCAATGGCCAATACTTTCCCTGATGCCTTCAACGAAAGCTGTGAATGGTTTGAGGTAAGCAATTTGCCCAAGATGGCTTTCGATCATGATAGGATCATAGAAACAGGGTTAGAATACCTGCGAATGAATATCAATACAGAGGTGGCGGCCAGCAATCTGCTTCCTGAGAAGTTTACGATGAAAGATCTTCAGTCTCTTTACGAAACCATTTTAGGCCAAAAATTCAGAAGGAATAATTTCCAGCGAAAAATTTTAAGTTTAAATATTCTTGACAGACTGGAAAAATTGTATGATGGCTCAGCCAATAAAGCGCCTTACCTGTATAAATTTAAAAGTAAGGTTCACAATTCTACCAATCAGTATCCTATATCCAATGATGAGGAGGCTTAAAACACAGAATTTATTTTATAAACAAATAAAAAGAGCATTATCTGTCTGAAAACCAAACTTAAGATAAGTTTTCAAAAAAATTTTCAAGACACCACGAAAAATGTTACTTTTAACCAAATCAAAAAATCATGTCATATTATCCTCTTACAAGCATCCCTGATTATTATGGAATTGATGCTTTACTTACTGAAGAACACAAACTAATCCGCCAATCTGTAAGAGACTGGGTTGAAAGTTTTGTAATGCCGCAGATTGATCAGGCCGCTCAAAATCATACCGATATACCTAATCTTATGAGAGAATTAGGGAAAATCGGAGCATTGGGACCTTATATCCCGGTTGAGTATGGCGGTTCAGGATTAGACCAGATTTCTTATGGTCTGATTATGCAGGAGTTGGAAAGAGGAGATTCTGCAGTACGTTCTGCAGCTTCGGTTCAGAGTTCTTTGGTGATGTTTCCTATCAATGAATTCGGTTCTGAGGAACAGAAAATGAAATATCTTCCTAAGCTTGCTGCCGGAGAAATGATCGGATCTTTTGGATTGACAGAACCTAATCATGGTTCAGACCCAAGTTCTATGGAAACTTATTTTAAAGATATGGGAGATCATTATCTTTTGAATGGAGCTAAAATGTGGATCACGAACTCTCCTCTATGCGATATCGCTGTGGTATGGGCAAAAAATGAAGAAGGAAAAGTACAGGGATTGATCGTTGAAAGAGGAATGGAAGGATTTACTACGCCTGAAACTCACAATAAATGGAGTTTAAGAGCTTCAAAAACCGGAGAATTGGTATTCAATGACGTAAAAGTTCCAAAAGAAAACCTTCTTCCCGGAGTAACAGGACTGAAAGGACCTTTATCTTGTCTGAACTCTGCACGATATGGAATTTCTTGGGGAGTAATTGGTGCTGCTATTGACTGCCACTGTACTGCTGTTCAGTATTCTAAAGAAAGAAAACAGTTTGGAAAACCAATCGGTTCTTACCAGCTTCAACAGAAAAAACTGGCTGAATTCTTAACAGAGATCACAAAAGCTCAGTTATTATGTCTTCAGTTAGGAAATCTTAAAAATGCTCACAAAGCAACTCCGGCCCAAATTTCTATGGCGAAACGTAATAACGTTAATATGGCTATTGAAATTGCGAGAGAATCCAGACAGATCCTTGGTGGTATGGGAATCATGGGTGAATTCCCAATGATGAGACATGCTGCAAACCTGGAATCTGTGATCACTTACGAAGGAACGCATGATGTTCACTTACTGATCACCGGATTAGACATTACGGGAATCAACGCCTTCTAAAAAAGACAATATATATAAAGAGTCTGGCCGCCGGTCAGACTCTTTTATTTTACTCACATTTCAGAGAATTGATATTCAATGAATAATTGTTGATGTCGTAATATTTTCCTGAATTTATTAAAGTTATTACCTTAATACCAAAGAAAATACATCAATATGAGAAAAATTACAACTTTTTTACTGGGCCTTACTGCCTCATTCTACTTTGCACAGCAGGCTGGAGACGTCGTAAGTGCGGAACAGAAACTGGATTTAACCCCACAGGGAGTCATCAATTTCATCGCCAATAATCTCGGTGATCAGGATGCTCCGGAATTTGCCGGCTACCTGAACAGTTTTAATGTAGGACTAAAGGGGTACAAGATCACTTATTACACCAAAAATGAAAATAATGTTCTTGTGAAAGCTACGGGGCTTCTTATGTATCCTAGTGTACCTTTCAAACTTTCAACAGTGGTATCAGATCATGGAACAACAGACAGTAGAAATAATGTTCCGTCTAATTTTAAGGGAGCATTGACAGCAGGATTTGTTGTTGAATTGTCTTATGTACTCAATGGCTATATTTTAATGGCTCCTGATTATGTAGGGATGGGGACCGGAGACGGAGTTCACCCTTATGTAGATTATGCCACTGAAGCAGGTGCCACCATTGATTTCATCACTGCTGCCAATAAAGTACTGGGTCAATTAGGTGTTAAACGGTATGATGAATACTTTTTAGCCGGATATTCACAGGGTGCTCATGCTGCGATGTCTACTTTAAAAAGATTAAGCATTTCGAATCCCAATAATATCAAATTCAAATATGCATATATGGGTGACGGGCCGTATGATTTCTCAGGAGTTACTTTAAATAAAGGAGTTCTGGAAAAAGATATTTACCCGTTTACCTCATTCCTGGCCAATGTTCTCAATACCTGCAATAGTACGGGATATAAAACATATAATAACAACATTTCAGAAGTTATTTCTGCAGAATATCTTGATAAATACAATTACCACGTTGTTCAGGATAACGGCGGGCTTTTATGGGGTCCTGTGATATGGAGAAAACTCTTTACGACAAGCTTCGTGAATGATGTTACCAATAACCCCAATAACAAGCTAAGACAGTGCATGAAACCGAAGGATGTATACGACTGGTACAACAAAACACCTATGACATTAGGTCATTCTACTGTTGATTTAGCGATTCCGCCTGAAAATACTTCTAAAACCATTGATGTCCAGCGTGGGTATTATGCATGGTGGGATCTGAATAAATACAAACTGGATTCTTTTTATTGGGGACCACTAGGACATGTTGGAGGAATTCTTCCATTCACTCTAGCTTCCAATGCCAAATTCAATACATTGAGAAGCGGCGGACTTCTTAATGAATGGGCGATTGCAGGGTCTATTTTCGGGAAGCAGTCAGCAGAGAAAACGAATGAAAAGCTTGCTCCTTTTTCTTCACAAATACAACCGGATTTGGGCAACATGCAGCTGGTTGAAATCACAGATTTTAATAAAGAAAAAATTCAAAGCAGGACAGCTAATGACCGTAGTCTATCAACTTTAAAAGACGGAGTTTATCTGTTGAAAGTATCGGAAAACAACGAGAATAAAATAATTCCGTACATCAAAAACACTCCTAAAGAAGTTACTGAAAATGAAATCGTACAGTCTGCGAACTCATCAGTTTTGCAATTAAAAGTTGATCTGGATGAACTTACTGCTGTAAACGTTTTTGATGAAAATAAAACAATGATCAAAAGTATTTCTCAAAAACAATATCGCGAAGCCGGAGGAATCAATGTGCAGGATCTCGAAAATAAAAACTATACTTTTGAAGTGGTAACTCCGTATTACAATCTTCAGTTCAATAAAGCAATTGGAGGTACCCAATCTTCTGAGAACAGTACTGATATTTTCACTCAAAAACAGCAAATTGTTGCAAAATCCGCCAATGATATTAAAAATATCAGTATTTACAGTATTTCCGGAGCTCTGATCATTCAGCAGGAAGTCAATAAGCCATTATTTGAATCCAGAAATTTAGAATCCGGTGTGTATCTGGTACAAATCACCCTTTCTAATGGAAAAGTTATTAATAAAAAAGTAAAACTGTAGAATCAATCACTCTTCTATATCTCATTTCAAGTTAATTTTTGGCACTTCAGCAATGAAGTGCTTTTTTATATCAATAATTATAATAAATGGTCTTACTTAAATTAATAGCTTAAGTAACAGATTCTCCTGATACTTAAAACTTAAAACCAACGCTGAAATATATTCTTGAAAAATCAAGCTGGCTGTTTCTGGAAACATTTAAACTGATAGGACCTATGAGAGATTCATACCCAAGATTCACTCCATATCCAAACATATCGAAACTATCATTAAAAGGAGACAGCTCTTCACTCACCTTACCATAGCTGAACGATGGGGTAAGATAAAGCTTTTTCATGATCCTGTACTGAAGTGATATTGCTGTTTTAGCAACCGAGGTCATAGGAAGTTCTTTCTGACGAAGACCATTGAATTCAGGACTTAAGAGATCATAATTATATTCACTTCCTCCAAGATTATATTTCTGATTCAGGAAGAGGTAGGGAACCTGATCATCCTTCCCTGATCCAAAACTTGCTCCCAAAAATACATTTGCTTTCACAGTCAGTCTTCTTGTGATTGGATAGAAAAAATTCTCATTTAAAGTGAATGACACGAGGTTTTTAGGCTCGTAATAATAAGATTCTTTTGGGTTAAGTATCAGATAAAGAAGTGGCTGTACTGTGATCAGATCATAAAGCTTATACTGATCTCCATAATAAAATCTTGTACTCACCTGAAGATGATTCCCTTTTGTAGTAAAATATCTTTTATTGAGATTATTCTGTTCAAATTTCAGTAAAGTGTTGAAATTGCTGTGGTTATATAATTTCTTACTATAATTATCCACTTTTGCCTGATCCACTTTATCCAGTAAGCTGTACATTCTTTCTGTGCTGAACTCTGTTCCCAGTGACAGGTAAGCATTTGGATTGATGTTATAGTTCAGCGCAATCTTTCCAGTTATATTCCGGTACATATGGTTAGGAAAACGGTCGCTCCCGTCTTCGCTTACATCATACAATCTGAAGTTCAGGTCATTGCTTTTAAGATTAACCATCTTAGCCTCCAGATCCAGCCACAAACGCTCTCCGCTGTCAAGGAACTGCTGATAAGCCAGTTTAGCCTTAAAACGTTCGGAAATATCTACAGTTGCTAGAAATCGAGATCTGTTCAGAAGAATATTCCTGTAAGTATAATTAACAATAATTCCTACTGATTGTTCCGTATCATAGTGCAGAGCCAGTTTAAAAGCTCCTTTTTTTGCTCTTTTCACAAAAATATTCATTACAAGACCATCATTTTCATTCGTGTAGGTATAATACACCTTTACATACTGACGCATTCCAAATACTCTGTCTATTGCTTCATTTACAGTTTTTGCATCGTAATACTTTCCTTCTGTCAGCCCCATTTGCTTCTTAAGCACCTCAATTTCTGCCGCATCATTAATAGGAGTTCCGTCTTCTTCGTTAAAAGTAAATTTTGTAGTAGGCAGTTTCACCTCTTCAATCATCTGATGTTCATATTGAATTCCTGCCTTTCGCTGAGCTTCTGCCAGGGCTACAAACTCAGGAAGATGCTTTCTCGCTTCCACCTCTCCAATTTTGATGATCCTCCTGAATTTAGCAAAATCCTTCGTTGTAATCTCACCCAATGGATCCACAAAGTCTACCAATACATTAGACAGCTCCTTTTGATGTTTAAAATCCTCTACCGAACGGATGGCATGGGTCTGATAAATCATCTTCATCGGATTTTCAATTTCTTTCTTGGTAAAAAGCCTGAAGCCTGTATAGCCTCCGATCACAAAATCGGCACCCATCTCACGAACCTCATTGGCTGGATAATTACGATCCAATCCACCGTCAACCAAAAGTTTTCCGTCAATATAAACAGGTGCAAAAGCTGCAGGAATTGCCAATGTAGCACGAATAGCAAGCGGTAAAGAACCTTGTTTCTGCATGATCAGACCACCATTTTCAATATCGGAAGAAGTAAGCTGAACAGGAATCTTCAGTTTGCTGAAATCATTGATATGTTTTGCATTGAAAGTAAGTGTATTAAGAACTTCTCCCATATACTGCCCTTCAATATATGAGCTAGGAAGAGTCGGAAATCCTTTGACTACAGGAAACTCGAGGATATATTTGTCATATTCGTCTTTTTCACTGATATTGACTTTGCTGTAAGGAATTTTATTGCTCAGAATCCTGTTCCAGTCCATTTTATAGATCGTATTCTTCAGTTGGTCCGCATTATACCCCATTGCATACAAACCTCCTAAAATCCCTCCCATACTGGTTCCTGTAATATAATCTACTTTAATTCCCAATGAGTCAATCATCTTCAGAATTCCAATGTGTGCAAAACCCTTTGCGCCGCCACCGCTCAGAGCAAGGCCAAATTTTGTGTCTTTGGTCACATTCTGAAGAGCAATATTCAGGGAATCATTCTTTTGCTGAGATTTGATAATAAGAGAGAAAGCTATGGCAAAAAATATCAGGATCTTTTTCATTGGTGATTCTTGGTGTATCCGATTGAAACTTTAAAAGTAATAAGGAGTAAAGATACACAAAAAAGCCACCTGCTTTACGGCCGTTTTTATGAAGTAAGCAAATGTATTTCTATCTATTATTTAAAATCAATAACAAACTGATTTTCAAATACAATAAGCCAATGTATCAATATTAAATCATTTTAATATGCTTTTATTGTTTCCACAAAATTAACATCCGGATTTAGGATTTCAAGGATCAGGCTTTTGACTGACTTCATTGCATCATCAATATTTCCTTTGTCAAACTGCAGGGAAACCATTCCTTTTTTAGCATCTGCAAAGCTCCATATTCCTGTTTCGATAGGGTATCCCCAAAACTCAGGAAGATGCTGCACCACATAATGATAAATACAAAGCTGAAGTGCCTGTTTTCTTTCACTGTTATAGAAATATTCAGCTACATTATCTCCGTCAATTTTCACGCTGAGATTTTTGATCTTGGCTGTTTTATAATCGATAATTCTTAGAGTTCCGTTCAGTTTATCAATCCGGTCAATGAATCCGAAGAAAGAAATTTTATCATTTCCATCAAGAGGAAAATCAATGTTTTCAAACCTTCTTTCGATGTCAACAATCTCCAGTTTGTTTCCCTGTTTTATCAATTCAAGATCATGAGTAAGTACATTTTCAATTACTTTTTTAGCAATTGCTTTATGAATATAATTCATCCCCTTCTCATAGAATTCCGGCTGGTGCTTCAGCTTTTCAATAGCAATATTTACATAGTAATCTATCGCTTTAACTGAATCCCTTAAATCACTTTCCTTTAAAACCTTACCCTTCAACACCTCATACACTTCTTGAAGTGAATAATGGACCAGATTTCCGTAATTTTTCACAGAAAGTTCTTCTTCAATTTCATCTGTTTCCGAGGTATTCAAAATCTTGGACAGATAGAAATCAATCGGATTATAGAGGTAACTTGTAAGGTGGGATGCAGATACTTTTTCCTTCCATTTCTGAAGACGGTCCTGTACAATCTGCGTCTTGGAAATTTCTATAGGTTTGGTGGTAATAGGCTCGGAAGAATTCTCAATAATCAGGTGTTCAATCTCATGTGAACTCTCCATTTCAATCTGTGTAATAAAACGACTCTTCTCTCCTGTATTCACTCCGGAACTTAATGCATTATAGAGCAAATGAACATTCTTAGCATCCTGAATCAGTCTGTAAAAGTGATAAGCATAAATGCTGTCATTTTCCAGGAAAGTATGAAGATCAAAGAACCTTCGGATATCAAAAGGAATATAGGTATTCTGAGAGTTTCCAAGGGGAAGTTTTCCTTCATTCACAGAAAGCAGAATAACGTTTTCAAAATTCAGGAGACGCGTTTCCAGCAATCCCATGATCTGCAGTCCTCTCAACGGTTCACCCTGAAAATCGATACTTTCAGAATTAATATGCTGGTTGATAAGAATTTCCAGCGTTTCCATTTTGATCTCAATATTGTAGGGAGTCAGCTGGTTTTTGATGATCCTGAATGCGTTTTCGAAGTGAGAAACATTCTCATACTGAATATCGTCTATTTCCAGCCATTTTACCTGCTGGCAAAACGTAATGAGCATATCCAGATAAATATTTGTCCCCTCAGCTTTTTGAAGAAGGTTAAAGTACGATAACCCACTCAGCAGTTCATGTAAAAGTTTATTAGAAATATAAACAATATTTCTCTCCTCTACTTTGGATTTAAAATCATTGATAATAAGCTCGTCCTCATCAGATTTAGGAAGTTCTTCCAGAATCGGGAAAACATCCCGGTAATAATAGGAGGATTTATTTTTTTCCAGTTGTTTCTGCAGGTAAAAAAGACGTTTCACAGCGTTGGAGAAAGATAGGTTCTTCAATGGAAAACCCATCGTAATATTCAAATTATCAACACCATGCATCACATCCAGGCTTGCAGGAAGAAGGTTTTCATCCAGCAATACCACTGCTGTATTGGAATAGGTTTTATTATTGATTTCCTTAAAAATTTCCGGCAGTACTTTGGTCTGGGTCACATTCCCGGATACTTCGTATACCTTAATTTTTTTAGGTTGGTTAAAGTCGTCTTCTATCCATTGAAAAGTTCTGTTTTCATCAAATTCTTTCCAGGTTTTATGGTTTCTCAGAAACTTTCCGGCTTCCTGTCTTTCATCGTCGAAATAATAATGGTCTGCCTGAAAGAAACATTGAGCTTTATTCCATTTCAAAAGGCTTCTTACCAGCTTTTCCTCCACCGGAGTAAAAGCATTGAATCCACAAAAGACAAATTCTTCTTTGGTATTTTCAGCAAAATCAGCAATCTTAGCTTTAGCAGCCTCATGAATCATTCCGGAGGTCGCCCAGTTTTTTTCCTGTAGTCTCTCCTTCAAAACGGGGAGAAAAACATTCATATTCTGCCAGAAATTAAGGAACTTCTTTCTTGGTACATTATCATCCTCACCAAGATCCTGAGCCCATTCTTTGATCCTTTCCTCATCAAACATATACTGAAGAACCGCCTGATCACTGTCTGAAAATTTGAGAATATCATCCCAGTCCTTCTGCAGGGTAGGAAACCACTTCAAAAAGTCCGAAAAATCATCCCTGGGAATAAGATTCAGACTTCTGTACACATCGAATGAGAAAAGCCACAATGGAATTCCCTGAATCGGCTGTTGATCTGAAATTTTATTGATAAGTTCTTCTACGGTAAAAAAATTGGGAAGAAGCCCTGAATAACTATTTTCCTCCAGAATCTGTCTGATAAACACAATAGGACGTTTTCCGGGCAGAATGATATTAAACGCAGAAAGGTCCGGGTTTTGCGCTAGCAGTTCGTGAATGATCTTATTGAGGAATTTCAAGGGGCTTGATAGCTTTTTAAGTTGTCGAGTTGTTCAGAAATCATATTATTATATTCTGCCTGTTTTTCTTTATTGATCCCGTGACGGGTTTCTCTGTCATAGGCCATCTGAAAGTTTTGATAATCAACGGATATCCCGTCATAAATTGCTTTGAAATACTTGTTATAATCACCGGAAGTCCTGATTTTTTCAGCGACAGCCTTTCTGAATTTTCTCACAAATAATTCTGCAATATCAAAATGTTTTTGTTCATGAAGCAGGATATAATCATCCATTTTTCTAACATCCTTCCAGGATTTCTCTTCGTTAAATATGGTTTTGATGGTAATGGTAACCGGTGCTTTTGGATTGGAAGATTTTATAGAAGAAAACTCCCAGCCGCAATGGGTATACGCTGCTACATCAGGATTATTTTTCTTATTCACCGAACTTTTAAAATTATCCCAGGTCAGCTTTTTGCCTTCCTCCCAGGTAATCTTTTGCCCGAATACCAACTCAGCGGCCAATAAGCACAATACAAAAGTCAATCTCATTATTCTACCACAATTGTTTTCGTAATCCAGTTATTTCCTCCGTTCCAGAATTTAAAAGTATAAGTTCCTTTTCTCTGCGGACTGAAGTTGATCTGATTGGCTCCTACATAACTTCCCTGCGTACAAGGTCCGTTTGTGATATATTTGTAGGAAGTCACCGTTCTTTCAAGATTAGTATTGTAAATATAATCATAGCCGTAAAAGCCATCACAATGAGAGGGATAGGTGGAATAAGTTTTTATGCTCTGTATCGCAAAAACATCCATGGTGTCATTGACAATTTTTACGCTGTCTATTTTGATCTTATCAATAGATTCAATTGTATGGTAATCGTCGTCATTACACGAAACCAGAAGCCCGCCAAACAGTAATACTGAAAATCCAATATTTAAAAGTTTTTTCATAACCTTTAGTTTTCTGATTATTAACAAATATTAGCAAAAATTATTCCTTATTTACATAAAAATCAGGAATTAAAATTACCTTTTGATACATAAACTACTTTTTTAGTATCAAAAAATTCTTCATCAAAATAGTGTTTAAGGTTGAAAATTTCACATTTAACTCCGGCAAGTTCTTCTGCAAGATCCCCGCCTTTCAAATATAAAATTCCGTTATGTTTAGTGTTAAACTGTTCTTTTTCAAACTTTCCTTTCAGCCATCTTAAAAATTCCGGCATCTGGGTTACTGCTCTGCTGACTACAAAGTGGAATTTTTCTTTCAGTTTTTCTGCTCTTCCGTGGATCGCTGTTACATTCGTCAATCCTACGCCTTCTGCTACCGCCTGTACTACACTGATTTTCTTACCGATAGAATCAATAAGCGTAAATTCTGTCTCAGGAAACAGGATCGCCAAAGGAATTCCCGGAAAACCACCTCCGGTTCCGATATCCAAAACTTTTGTTCCAGGAGCAAATTCCATCACTTTTGCAATTCCCAAAGAGTGGAGAATATGCTTTTCATACAGCGACTCCATATCTTTTCTGGAAATTACATTGATTTTTTCATTCCATTCATTGTACAGATTTTCCAATTGCGAAAACTGTTCTCTCTGTCTTTCAGTAAGATCCGGGAAATATTTTAATAGTAACGATGCAGACATGTGAATTATTATAAACAGCAAAAATAAGTTTTATTTCTCTTGTATTCAAATCTACTTTTCCCGGCAGGCCTTGATCCCTGTTTTTCAACAGAGATCATCACTTTGCAATACCCGGAATTACAGGCACGTTCAGGTTTCCGGACTGGCTGATTGTCTGTACGGCAAAAATATAATTGTCTTTGGAAAGCGGAACTTTAATGGAAAGCTCTTTTGTAAATATTTTTTTCTGCCATACCGGACTGTCTGTTTCACGGGCCAGCACATAATATCCTGCCGGAGTTCCTGATTTTGGTTTTTCCCAATGCAAAGTTGTGGAATTGGTCAGTTCTTTAACATCCATTTCTACTTTTTCAGGTTTTGAAGTGGATTTTGCAAGACTGGCAAGTACCGCTATATTGGCAGCCACATTCTTTTTCAGATATTTAAAATCTATAAATTCCGGAAGGTCACCATATTGCTTATTGTTTTCTACTCTTATATCCTGATGCTGATGATCGTAATTTTCATAATACTCGGTAAGTCTTACTGAAGGAAAGCCATTATTAACAAAGCTGGTATGATCTCCTCCGCGCAGAAACCTGTCATTTCTGTAGATCAGTTTTATTTCAAGTCCTTTGATGTACTGTTCTGTAATTTCTTTGATATATCTTGCCAGCTGTCTGGATTCGCTGTCATTTTCAAAACCCAGATTTCTGATCGTCATTGCCTTTTTGTCCAAATCTTTATACGGCAGACCTTCACTAAATACACGGAGTACGCCGGTATTGACTTCTCCAGTTTCTCCAGCTTTAGAATTGCCAATCATATCATTGTTCAGAACGGCTTCCAACTGTAAATTTTCTCTCTTAATTTTTTCAGCCAATTGTTTAGATCCCAAAAGTGATTGCTCTTCTCCTGAAAACGCCACAAAGATAATGGAGGCCGGAAATGAAGATCTGCTTAATATCCTTGCAGATTCTATAACGGCGCTTACTCCACTGCCATCATCATTGGCTCCGGGCGCTTTGGAAGTTCTGTTCATCACATCTGTCACCCTGGAGTCAAGGTGCCCGCCGATCAGAAATATTCTTTTGTCATCAGGATCCGTACCTTTCAGAAAAGCAACAGCATTTCCAAGATTGACTGCTTTATCAATTCGCTTTCCATCCGGCTGAAGATCTTCCTGTTGAAGGTATACTTCCATTCTGCCTCCGGAGTTTTTTGCATATTCATTGAATTTTTTAATAACCCAGTTTCTTGCTGCTCCTATTCCATACTTTGGATCATCCAGCGTGCTTAAAGTATGTCTTGTTTCAAAACTCACCAGCTTACCGATGTATGACTTTAATGAGTCTTCACTCACTTGCGAGACATATTTTTTCACTTCCTCATCTTTTGAATGTTTCTGAGAGAAAACAGTGCAGGAAATCAGCAGCAGAAAAACGAAATATTTCATAGGATCAATCTTAGATTGTTAAAGATACAAAACCATAGGGCTACTATATAGTTTTTTATTTTAATGAAGTTCATTATGGGTTAATATCTGCCAAACCGTGAAAAAGATGCAATGATTCTCAAACAGGTTAAAACCTGACAAAAATCTTCAAACCAAACCCACTTTTATTATCCCTGAAAGGCGTTTTTATTATATATTTGTTAAAATTCAAAAAATACATGGATAAACTTTCAGATAGAGTAAAAAGATTAGGGTACTCACAGACATTTGTAATGTCTAACAAAGCCAGAGAAATGAAAGCCAGCGGAATAGACGTGATCAGCTTAACTCTTGGTGAACCGGATTTTGATGTTCCGGACAATATCAAACAGGCCGCTTTTGATGCCATCAACCAAAATTACAGCCACTACTCTCCTGTACCCGGATTTCTGGAACTGCGAGAGGCTATTGCTCATAAATTAAAAAGAGATAACAACCTGGAATACAAACCTACCCAGATCTGTGTTTCAAATGGCGCCAAACAAGCTATTATAAATGTTCTTGCCTCCATTATCAATGATGGGGATGAAGTTCTTCTTCCAGCTCCATATTGGGTAAGCTATGATGAAATGGTAAAAATGATGGGTGGAGCTTCCGTAATGCTTCCTACCTCTTATTTAACGGACTTTAAAGTAACAGCAGAACAGCTTGAAGGGGCTATTACAGAGAAAACCAAAGCGGTACTTTTCAGTTCTCCATGCAATCCATCAGGTGGCTATTACACTTATGACGAATTAAAATCCATTGCAAAAGTTATCGCCAAATACCCTCAGATAACGATAATTTCTGATGAGATTTACGAGTATATCAATTACGAAACAAAAACAACTTCTATTGCACAGTTTCCTGAAGTATATGAACAGACAGCGGTGATCAACGGAATGTCAAAAGCATTTGCAATGACAGGATGGAGAATCGGTTATTCTGCCTGTCCGGAATGGCTGGCAAAAGCGTGTGAAAAAGTACAGGGACAGATGACCAGCGGAGCCAACACCATGGCACAGAGAGCATCTATTACTGCATTGAAAACAGATCCTTCTGAATATAAATACATGATTGATGCTTTCAAAGAAAGAAGAGATCTTGTGTATGAACTGATTAAAGAAATTCCAGGATTTAAAGTATTGCTTCCTAAAGCAGCATTCTATTTCTTCCCGGACATTTCGCATTATATCGGAAAAAACCTGAACGGAACTGAAATTAAAGATTCTGACGATTTTGCCATGTTCCTTCTGGAAAATGCTCATGTAGGCTGTGTTGGCGGATTCTCTTTCGGAAGTCCGGAATGTATCAGATTCTCTTACGCTGCATCTGAAGAAGATTTGAGAGAAGCAATGAAGCGAATCAAAAATTTATTGGAGCAATTCAACTAACAAATTAATAACCAAAAATAAAGTACAACAGCAATGAATCTGTTAAAAAAACTAACCATCGCGACCAGTATTGCCGCCGCAAGTTTTGCAGGATATGCTTTTGGCCAGGATTTCCAGTGGAAAGAAGGAAATTCTAATGGCTATAAGTATAAATATGTTACCAACGACCCTACTTCTGCAAGGTATTATACCTTAAAGAACGGATTAACGGTTATCCTGAGCCCTACCAATAAGGACCCGAGGATACAAACATATATTGCCACAAAGGCAGGAAGTAAAACCGACCCTGCAGACCACACCGGTCTTGCCCACTATCTGGAGCATATGCTTTTCAAAGGCACCAATCAATTCGGATCTAAGGACTGGGCAAAAGAAAAACCTCTTCTAGACCAGATTGATGCTCTTTACGAGAAATACAACCAAACTAAAGACGAAGCTAAAAGAAAAGAAATCTACAAAGAGATTGACAAGGTTTCCGGAGAGGCTGCCAAATATGCAATAGCGAATGAATACGACAAAATGATGGCCGGTATGGGAGCTGACGGAACCAATGCCTTCACTTCCTTTGAACAAACGGTATATACAGAAGATGTACCATCCAATGTTCTTGACAAATTTCTTGCTGTACAGGCTGAAAGATTCAGAGAGCCCGTTTTGAGACTCTTCCACACAGAGCTTGAAGCAGTATATGAAGAAAAAAACAGGTCTCTTGATGATGATGGAGATAAAGTTTATGATACAATGTTTGCCAGTCTTTTCCCTAACAATAATTACGGAAAGCAAACAACCATCGGGACGATTGAACATTTGAAGAACCCTTCTCTACACGCTATCAGAGAATATTACAACAATTATTACGTTCCCAACAACATGGGAATCATCATGTCCGGAGATTTTAACCCGGATGAAGTGATTGCAAAAATTGACAAGGCTTTCTCATATATGAAGCCTAAAGCCATTCCTGAATATAAAGTAGGACAGGAAAAACCAATTACAGCTCCCATTGTAAAAGAAGTTGTAGGACCTAATCCTGAAAATGTAATGCTTGGTTTCAGATTTCCGGGAGCTTCTACAAAAGATGCAAGAATGCTGAACCTTGTTGGAAATATGCTTACCAACGGACAGGCTGGATTGATTGACCTTAACCTGGTAAAAAAACAAAAATTACTTGGGGCTTATGCAGGTTCTTATACTTTAAAAGATTATTCAGTATTACTTCTTCAAGGAAAACCAACTGAAGGGCAGTCTCTGGATGAAGTAAAAAATCTTCTTCTTCAGGAAATTGATAAATTAAGAAAAGGGGAATTTTCTGATGACCTGATTCAATCTATCGTCAACAACGAAAAGAAAGGTATTATCCAGAAGGATGAAAAATATTCGTCAAGAGCAAGCATCCTGATGGATGAATTTACTTCAGACATTGACCACAAAGCAACACTGGAGTATGTAGACGAAATTTCAAAACTTACGAAGAAAGACATCATGGATTTCGTATCCAAATATCTTCAAAATAACAACTACGTTGCAGTTTACAAAAGAAAAGGAGAAGACAAGAGTATTGTGAAAGTTGACAAGCCAACGATTACTCCGGTTTCTGTAAACAGAGAAGACCAGTCTCCTTTCCTTAAGAAGATTGATGATATGCCTGAAAACCCTATCGCTCCGGTATGGTTGAATTATGATAAAGATATCGCTAAAAACAAATTGGCCGATGTAGAGGTACTTTCTGTAAAAAATACAGATAATGCGCTGTTCAGAATGTATTATCACTTTGATTCCGGAAAATGGAACAACAAAATTCTTCCTATAGCAGCAGAATATCTTCAGTATTTAGGAACTAAAGACAAATCTTCAGAAGTAATCAGCAAAGAATTCTATAAACTTGCTTCAAGCTTCAATGTTGGCGCAGGAAATGAAGAAACTTATGTATCACTTGAAGGTTTAAATGAAAACTTTGATAAAACGATCTCTTTATTTGAAGATCTGATTAAAAACTGCCAGGCAGACCAAACCGCTCTTGATGCTTACAAAACAAGACTGAAAAAAGCCAGAGCGAATGCGAAGCAAAATAAAGGAACCATCATGGCCGGACTGAGAAGTTATGCCCAGTATGGTGCACAGAATCCTTTCAACAATGTACTGAGCGATGCTGAACTTGACGCCTTAAAAGCAGAAGATCTGATCAATGTACTTCACGATCTTTTCAATTTCAAGCACAAAGTATTGTATTACGGTCCGAAATCAGGAAACGATGTGGTAGCATCTCTAAAACCTGTCCACAAACTTCCAGCAACCCTGAAAGATCTTCCTAAGTCAAAAACTTTTGCTCAGATCCCGACTGATAAGAACAAGGTATTATTTGCTCATTATGACATGGTACAGGCAGAAATTTTCTGGGTGAGAAACGCAGACCAATACAACCCTTCTACGACGCCTACTGTAAGCTTGTTCAACAACTATTTTGGAGGCGGAATGGGATCTATTGTTTTCCAGACGATCAGAGAATCTAAAGCACTGGCTTATTCTACCTACTCTTATTTTGCACTTCCTAGCAAGAAAACAGACAAGGATATGATTATGGCGTATGTAGGAACACAGGCAGACAAATTCAATGAGTCTACAACAGCAATGAATGAGCTTTTAACAACTCTTCCAAAATCTGAACAGTTATTTGAAACTGCAAAAAGCGGGTTGAAAAAATCTATTGCTTCTGAAAGAATTACTCAGGACGGAATCATCTTCTCTTATCTGAAATCTCAAAGACTTGGAAACAACTTTGACATGAGAAAGAACGTCTACGAACAGGCACCAAAACTGTCTTTTGCAGACATCAATACATTCCACGATAAGGAAATGAAGAACAAAAACTACACATACTGTCTCGTTGCTTCTCAAGATAAAGTAAATGAGGCTGATATGCAGAAATTAGGTGAGGTAAAAAAACTTAATTTAACCGAAGTATTTGGTTACTAAAATAAACAAAAAGCCCTGTTGTCAGGGCTTTTTTATTTAACAGCGCGCCAAAAACAATTATAGATTTTATTTATCAACATTTGTTTGTTCGATAGATGAATCTTTCATATCTTTGCGATAGAAATTTAAATATAAAAACAGAAAATTATGTCTTTAGTAGGAAAAAAATTCCCAAATTTAACAATTGACGCAATGTCCGAAATGGGTGACGATTTAAGAATCAACATCCTTGATGAAGCAGTAAACAACCAGCAAAAAGTTCTTTTATTCTGGTACCCTAAAGATTTTACTTTCGTATGCCCTACTGAGCTTCACGCTTTTCAGGAGGCTTTAGGAGAGTTCGAAAAAAGAAACACTAAAGTAATTGGTGCATCTTGTGATACTAACGAAGTACACTTCGCATGGTTGAACACACCAAAAGATAACGGAGGTATCGAAGGAGTAACTTACCCACTTTTAGCTGATACTCACAGACAATTGGCAAACACATTAGGAATTGTAGATCAGGATTTTGAATACAATGAAGAAGGAGAAGAAGTTTTCACAGGTTCTAATGTAACTTACAGAGCAACTTACCTTATCGACGAAACTGGAAAAATCTTCCATGAAGCGGTAAACGATATGCCTCTAGGAAGAAACGTAAAAGAATTCTTAAGATTAATTGACGCTTACACACACGTTCAAAAACATGGTGAAGTATGTCCTGCAAACTGGGAAGAAGGAAAGGATGCTATGAAAGCTGACAGAACTTCTACAGCAGAATATTTAGCTAAGAACTAATATAATTTGTTAATTTGAAAATGAGATAATTTGAAAAATAATCTCAAGATTTTTGAAAATTATCTCATTTTCTTCTTTACAAAACATTGACACATCCCAATTAATAAATTTTCAAATTACAATCATGTACACAGAATTAACCGAAGATACATTACAAAATATCGTTAACGACAACGAAAAAGTAGTTGTTCAATATGGCGCAACATGGTGCGGAAACTGCAGAATCATGAAGCCAAAATTCAAAAAACTGGCATCTGAAAATGATACTATTCCATTTTTATATGTAGATGCTGAAAAGCTTCCTGAAAGCAGAAAATTAGCAAAAGTAGACAACTTACCTACTTTCGCGATCTTTAAAAACGGAGAATTGGTAAACCAGGTTCAATCTAACCAGACAAAAAGTTTAATTAACCTTTTTAACGAATTAGCATAATGAAATTACCCGTAATCAGACAGTTTTATCAGAATCAGACTCCTGAAAACCTTGAAAAAACATTAGAAGTACTGGAAAGCTTCTGCGAATTCAGAGGAACAAGTGAAGAAGACTTAAATGTTGCAGGAGAATTGATCACCAACATTTGCGGAGCTTTAGAAGTTCACGCCAACGTACAGAACGGAATGAGTGAAAAAGATGCTTTAAACTCTTTTGCTCAGAAGGTTTTAGGATCAATCGACAAATAATATCTTTTGATTATTTTTAATTAAAAGATTATAAAAACACATATACAATACCTGAGGTTTTCCTCATTACTATACTTTTTTCTATTCTTTAAGAATCTTTTATTTCAACTATAAAATGTACTTCAAAGGACCTTACCCGGTCACATGAGGCTGGATGTTGTGTGGAAATTTTAAAGAATATCCAATAAAATTCTGGTGAAATATCATCAGGATTTTTTGGGTTTATGGTTTAAAACACTAATAGCACAAATATTCTGCACAAATTTCACAAATAGGACAATAGCTATCAAATCATCAAAATTACATGCAATCATCTGTGGCAATCTGTGAAATCTGCGGTAAAAAAAATATTTTTAATTATTATAAATTTTGGCTAAAGCCAATAGATAATGGCTTTTTAAGTAAAAGGACTCCCTTCGCCTACGCTCAGGATGATAGCCCGTTCCTATTGAATAAACAACAAGGATTTATGCAATTAAACCAAAGATAAACCCACTCTATCAAAAGTATTGATTTATGAAATCTGTGGACAATAAATCAATATCATCATAAGTTTTGACTAAATCCCGCTCCCATTGAATTCGTATTATTCGTGAAATCATTTGTGACATTTGTTTTTAAAAAAACTTGTATTCAAAAAAAATCCCGATGAAAAATCACCGGGACTATTATTATAAAGATAAAATCAACTTATCTATTAGTTTCTTCTGCTCATCAGAATACTCAGGATATACCAGAATAAAAGCATAATTGAAGCAAAAAGCTGCAATGCCGCTCCTACATACTGGTTCGTTCCATAAGAGTCTTTTAATTTACTTGTCTGATATAAAATAGTAGCCGAAGCCAAAATTACCATTCCTACCGAAAACCATAATCCAAGGTTAAAACCGAAGATCATCCCTCCTACAATCAGTCCGATTGAAATAAATCCACCGATTACAATGATATTTCTTAAAAAAGAAAAATCTCTTTTGGAAGTAAATGCAACTGCAGAAATACCTGCAAACATCGCTACAGTTAAAGTTGCAGCCTGGAAAATCACATTTGTACCACCTGTCATATTGGTTGCAATAAAAAGCAGAGGCATAAAGATAATCGCTTCCAACAGGATGTAAAACCCTAGTCCTAAATACTGGGTAGATTTACTTTGTGAAAGTGACCATTTAGAAGCTAAAACAGAAGCCAACCAGAAGACTCCAATGATTAGTAACCAAATATATTTCTGAGCAAACATCATGAAAATAATTTCTTTCGGAACCGTTTTCAATAATATCGTTTCAACTCCAATAAATGCAAGAATAGATAAAGCAACATGCAAATACGTCTTCTTGTAAAAATCCGCCTTCTCCACGTCCGAAGAATGAGCGACTAAAACATCTGTCACCATAGTTAATATTTTTTAGTTAATCGAAAATAAATTTTATCTATTTCGAAGGCAAAACACCCAGGATTTTCCCATCATCTTCAAATACAGCCGTAATAGCCTCTTTGGAAGATGATTCGCCTGCATATTTATATTTAATACTTGGATGATTGATACCATCCATCGTTTTATAATATCCTGCTTTTAAGATTTCAAGCTTTTTGTTGGGGTCAATGCCGTCTTTTACTTTTTTAAGAACATCATCCGTTACAATTTCCTTTACCTTCTCAGAAAGCAATCCATCAATTGTTTTACGGTCAGAAGCCTGTAAAGCCTCAACAAACTTAAGAAAGTTATCATTGTACAAACTGACTTTCTCCTTACTTATAGCAGCGGGCTGCTCTTTTTTCTGGCCACCCTCAACCTTCACACCTGCCACTTTCTGAGCAAACATCAACTGTGCACCTACGAGAGCAATTCCCAGCAATAATTTTTTCATAGTATTCATTTTTGTTATCTGGTGAAATAAGTGATGGAAGATACGAAAATCAGACCAGTTCTAAAAATTTCATTGTATCCACATTATCTGCATAGGTGTCAAGACCCGGATTTTGTGCTTCTCCAAACGGAATAGCATTCAATACCAACTCCTCTTTAGACACCACACACTGGATATTTTCTTCGTTTTCAGCAATAAATGTTTTCACATCATCCAAAGACTCATATCTGCTGAAATTGATTACAGAAAGCGGACTGAAAAGTTTATCATCTTCTTTCAGCATCACAAAATTATTATCCCAGAATTTATCCTGATTTAAAAGATAAACTGCTCTGTTATAGTCATAATTATTGGCATACTTATTATGATTGATGATATCCTGGAATCCTACGAAGCTCTCAAACAGTCTGTCAATAACGAAGTCCTGTGGAATAAAAATTCTCGTCACATTACGGCATCCAAGTCCAAAATACTGGAAAATATCTTTTGCCAGCAACTGTAGTTCTGCCTCCGTTTCATCACCTTTCAACACAGCAATGGAAGTTCTGTTCTTGCGTATAATGCTTAAGTAATTTTTAAAATAATATTCAAGATATCTGGCTGTATTATTACTTCCTGTAGCGATAACTGCATCAAAATTCTCTAATCTCTCTACAAATTCAAACACTACATTCTCATTGGAAAATTCATTCCATTTTTTCAATAAAAACGGAACCATATATTTATCTTTTGACGACAGCTTAATAACAGGAATATGATTACTCAACACAACGGACATCACATCATGAAAGCCTACCAAAGGAATATTTCCGGCTAAAATAAGTCCAACTCTTTTTGATATTTTAGAGGTTGAATAATTTCCAAGCCAGTTTCTGATATTTTCGTCAGTCAAAAGATCTGCCCATTGCTGTAAAGCAAATTTCTGATTATCAATAGTAAACCACGGATTCTCTATTTCAGATCTCTTCAACAATAATTCAATATCTACATCATCTTCATTGTGATCTTCCGGTTTCTTCGCTAAAAACGCTTTTATATAGTCACTTAATTTAATAAGTCCTAAAACTTGATTTTCGGTATTCATAATTACTTTAAAATTGGGGAATATTTTGTAATTTTGTGCAAATTTAAAAAAAATTAGCGATGGCTATTAAAATAACTGATGAATGCATTAATTGTGGAGCTTGCGAACCAGAATGTCCCAACAATGCAATATATGAAGGAGCTGTAGATTGGAAAGCTTCTGACGGTACGGCTCTTCAAGGTACAATTACAATGCCGTCGGGACTTACTGTAGATGCAGATGCACCACAGGAACCTGTAAGTGATGATGTTTATTTCATTGTAACAGATAAATGTACAGAATGTAAAGGATTCCACGAAGAACCTCAGTGTGCGGCGGTATGCCCTGTAGACTGCTGTGTTCCTGACGAGGATCACATAGAATCTGAAGAATCTCTTCTTAATAAAAAAGCATTCTTACACGGCGAATAAAAAAATTCCGTCTCATTATCTGTGAGGCGGTTTTTTTGTCCAAAAATCCAATTTAACCAAAAATAAAGCTGAAAGACTATCAATCCGGAAGCAACCAAAAAATAAAAATATGAACAAAAAGCACAACTTCAGCGCAGGGCCATGTATTTTGCCACAGGAGGTATTTGAAAAATCAGCACAGGCTATCCTGGACTTTAACGGTATCGGATTGTCTCTTCTCGAAATTTCTCACAGAAGTAAGGATTTCGTAGCTGTAATGGACGAAGCGCGTGCAATTGTAAAAAGACTGATGAATCTTGGTGATGATTATGAAGTTATTTATTTAGGAGGAGGTGCCAGTCTGCAGTTTGCAATGGTTCCTTACAACCTGATGAAAGTAGGTGGAAAAGCAGCTTACCTGGATACAGGAACATGGGCAGCCGGAGCCATTAAAGAAGCAAAAAAAGTAGGAACAGTAGATGTAGTAGGTTCTTCAAAAGAAGAAAATTACTCTTTTATTCCTAAAAATTATACGGTTGGTTCAGAATACGATTATTTCCACTGTACTTCCAACAACACGATTTATGGAACTCAGATGAAATCTTTCCCTGAAGTGGATACTCTGATGGTTTGTGATATGAGTTCTGATATTTTCTCAAGACAACTGGATTTTTCCAAATTTGATCTGATCTATGCGGGTGCTCAGAAAAATATGGGACCTGCAGGTGTTACCTTAGTGGTGATCAAAAAAGAAATCCTTGGAAAAACAGGAAGAGAAAACATGTTTTCTATATTGGACTATTCTCAGCATATCGCCAAAGAATCAATGTACAATACGCCACCGGTATTCCCTGTATATGCCTCTTTACTTACCCTTCAGTATCTTGAAAAAAACGGAGGAATTGCGGCTGCAGAACAAAGAAACGAAGCAAAAGCTAAGCTTTTATATGATGAAATCGACAGCAATCCTTTATTTGAAACTTTCTGCGTGAAAGAAGACCGTTCACTGATGAATGTTTCTTTCAAAATTACTGACGAAAGCAAAAAAGAAGAATTTGACAATGCATGGAAAGCTGCAGGTATCAGTGGATTAAACGGACACAGAAGCCTGGGCGGATACAGAGCAAGTTTATACAATGCCTTACCCATTGAAAGCGTACAGGTTTTGGTAGATGTAATGAAATCAATCAAATAATTTAAGCATTAAAAATTCAAAGATTGAAAGATTGAAAAGCAGTTAATTTAAATTTATTAATTTGCGCCTCAGTTTTAAAATTTTGAAATATTTACATTTTTCAATCTTTAAATCAAATAATTCATGAAAGTTTTAGCAAACGATGGAATCTCAAAAGCAGGAGAAAACGCTTTGAAAGAAGCTGGAATTGAAATCCTGGACAATAGAGTCGCTCAGGATCACGTTATTAATTTTATCAACGATAATAATGTGGACGTCCTTCTTGTAAGAAGTGTAACGAAAGTGAGACAAGAGCTGATTGATGCATGTCCCGGTCTTAAAATCATTGGAAGAGGTGGTATCGGGATGGACAACATTGACGTGGAATATGCCAAAAGCAAGGGGATTAAAGTAATCAATACTCCTACAGCATCTTCAAAATCAGTGGCAGAATTAGTGTTCGGACATTTCATTTCACTGGCAAGATACCTTCACGAATCCAACAGACTGATGCCTCTGGAAGGAGATACTCATTTCAGTGCTATGAAAAAGTCATTCAGCAATGCATATGAACTCTCAGGGAAAACATTAGGAGTAATCGGCTTTGGAAGTATTGGCCAGGAAGTCATAAAAATAGGAATTGCTTTAGGAATGAAAGTAACCGTTCTGACAAGAAGCCCTAAAACAGAAGTTCTTACCCTGAATTTCTTCAACGGACAGTCTGTCGACTTTGAAATCACTTCCACCAATGATATGGATGCATTCCTGCAAGATGCAGATTTCATCAGTATCAATACGCCGAAAACGAATGAATATATTATAGATACCCCTCAGTTTGAAAAAATGAAAGATGGGGTCTATATTGTAAATACTGCAAGAGGAGGTGTCATCAATGAAGTGACACTGATTGATTTTATCGAGTCAGGAAAAGTAGCCGGAGCTGCATTGGACGTTTTTGAAAACGAGCCAAGCCCGGAATTGCCTTTACTGATGAACCCTGCACTATCTCTTTCTCCACATGTTGGAGGAAACACAGTAGATGCTCAGGAAAAAATCGGTATCGAACTTGCAGAACAAATTATTAAGCTACAAAAAGAAACTATAAGATAAATATGCCTGTTTTTAAACCTTTCCGTGGAATAAGACCTCATAGAGACTTCGAGAGCACTTTCCCTACACATCCACTGGATAATTTTACCCAGGAAGAGATCACAGAGAAGGCTCAAGTTGAAAATACTTACATCAATATGATTAAACCCTATGTTGTAAGTAAATCTAAAGATATTGACCGGAATCTGCGAAAGATCCGTTCTACATTTGAAGAACTTCTGGACGAAAAGAAATTGGTCCAGGACAATTCAGCCTACTATCTTTATGAGCAGATCTACCCCAACAAACAGGTGTTCAGAGGACTTCTGGGATTAGCAAGTATTGAAGATTTCTGGAATGGAAAAATCAAAAGACATGAAAGTACCATTCCCCAGAAAAAAGAAAAACTGGCTCATTACCTTGAAAAAGTAAACCTGCAGGCAGAACCTGTACTCCTTACCTATCCGGCCAACTCAAAAATTGAGCTGCTGATGAATCATGAGGAAAAAAATGTCCCTATCTTCAACCATGTAGACACTATCGGTATCAGACATAAAATCTGGAGAATAGACAACCGCCTGAAGTTACAGCAGTTTAAAGAAGTGATCGATCAGATTGATTCATTTTATATTGCTGACGGACACCACAGAATTGGGTCTACAGCGATAAATGCCAAATATCATAAGGAGAAAAACAAAAAACATAATGGTACAGAGCTTTACAACTTTGTCTACAGCTTTATTGTTTCCAATCAGTCTATTAAAATTCATGATTATAACAGAATCTTACATGACCTGAACGGCATTTCTCCCGAAGCTTTCCTGAAGGAACTTGAACATTATTTCCTTATTCATGAAAAAGGAGAAACATCCTACTACCCTTCTCAGAAATTCCACATTTCAATGTATATGGATGGGAAGTTCTATTCTCTTCATGTGAAGCACGATCTTCGTTCCAAAGAAATGTCTCTTGATAATCTGGATCACCACCTTATTGACAAGTATATTTTTAAAAATATATTGAAAATTGAAGATCCGGACAGCTCTGAGCTTATTTCTTATGTAAAAGGAACATCCAATATCAACGGAATCAACCTTTTAAAAGAGAAAGTAGACAGTGGTGAAGGCAAGGTTGGCTTTGGAATTTATCCTGTAAGTTTTAATGATATGATTAAAATTTCTGATTTAAAATTAAGCATGCCTCCAAAATGTACATTTATTGAACCAAAGTTGATTACAGCGCTGGTAATGTATGATATGAAACCTTAATAAATTCCCATTTTTTCCCTACTTTTATCAAAGGAAAAAGAAAGGTAAATAAAAAATGAAAAAGATATTCATTATACTTCCACTCTTTTTGAGTGGATTTTTATTTTCTCAAAAAAAGCCACAAAAAAATCCGGCAAAAAAAACAACGCTTGCCAAATTCAATTATCATGATGAGTTCAGAAAAATTTCAGATGAAATCATGACCAATGGTAAGGCTTATGATAATCTTGGAGAGCTTACGAAAGGAATAGGATCGCGTTTCAGCGCAACTCCAGGCTATACAAAAGCCGTAGAATGGGCAGAAAAAAAGTTCAAAGAAATTGGTATTGACATGATCTGGAGACAAGAAGCCAAAGCCCCTGTCTGGATCAGAGGAAAAGAATCTTTACAGATAAAAGCAGGAAATGGAGATTGGAAAAATATCAGAATGCTTTCTTTTGGAAACTCTGAAGGAACAGGCGGAAAAGACCTTACAGGTGAAGTTGTCTTAATTAACTCCACTTCAGAGCTTAATGCAATGTCAATAGGCCAGTTAAAAGACAAGATCGTTTTCGTGAATGTTCCTATGGACCCGAAAATGATCAATACAAGTGACTCCTATTTACAGACTGCAAAATCGAAATTAATTTCCGCTTCTATCATTGCTAAAACAGGCGCAAAAGCATTAATCATAAGATCACTGACAACAGCTAATGACGACACTCCTCATGCTAAAATGATTTACTATGAACCAGATGATAAAGTTAAAATTCCGGCTTTATCCATTGGAGTAAGATCCGCAGATGAGTTGGAAAAAATATTGAAAAAGCAAAAAGTTACTGCTAAAATCAACATGACTGCCGAATCAAAAGGTGATACTACAAACCCCAATATTATTGCTGAAATTCAGGGTAAGAAAGATTCTAAAGTGATCGTTTTGGGTGCCCAGCTTGATTCGTGGGATTTTGGTGAAGGGGCCATTGATGATGGAACAGGCGTAGTCCAGTGTATAGAAGTTTTAAGAACACTGAAAGCACTCGGATACGAAAATAACCACACCATCCGCGTAGTCCTGTATGCCAACAGTGAAAACGGAGGCCAGGGCCGTGAGATGTATGCCGCTTTTGTAAAAAAGAGAGACGAAAAACACGTTTTTGCCTTAGGAACAGATGCCGGAGGCTATTCTCCGCGAGGATTTTCTCTGGATATGTCACCTCAGAGAAGAAGATTGATTTACCTATGGAAAGAATATTTTCTTCCTTATGGCGTTTATGATTTTGACCAAACTGAGGCAATTCAGGACATTTCACCCTTAAAAAAACTTGACATTCCCTTAGCAGAACTAGTGGTAGATACACAAAGGTATTTCGACTACCATCATTCCGAACAGGATACTTTTGACAAAGTGAATAAAAGAGAACTTCTTCTCGGAGCAGTTGCCATTACACAGATGATTTTTATGGTTGATAAAAACTGGTAATATGAAAAAGATATTTGGAACTTCATTATTGCTTTTCGGAATGGCTGTTTTTGGTCAGACTAAAGAAGACTCTATCCAATTTAAAAGGATTTCCACAGAAATTCTGAACAACGGCAAAGGATACAATGAACTGAGAGAACTTACCAAAACTATAGGCAACCGTTTAAGCGGATCTGAAGCCTATGAGAAATCAGTACAATGGGCAGCACAGAAACTCCGTGATGCCGGATCTGATAAAGTATGGCTTCAGGAAGTCATGATCCCGGTTTGGGTAAGAGGAAAAGAATCTCTGCACATCCAGACTTCAAACGGAAAATGGAAAAGTATTAAAATGCTTTCTCTCGGAAATTCCGAAGGTACAAAAGGAAAGGATATCTCAGGTGATATTATTATGGTAAAATCACTGGAAGAATATGATAAACTTCCTGCAGAAAAGGTGAAAGATAAGATTGTATTTTTCAACTATCCTTTTAATCAGGAAAATGTACAGACTTTCATTTCTTATCGCGATGCCAGCCCCTACAGAAGAACTGCGGCTTCATTGACTGCTAAAAAGGGAGGGAAATTTGCCATCATCCGGTCACTTTCTTCCGCTTTTGATGATGTTCCTCACACAGGCAATATGCGCTATGATGAAAACGTTTCAAAAATACCGGCCATTACGATCGGAAATACTTCTGCTGATGAACTGGAAATCCTGTTAAAAAATCAGAAAGTAACAGCCAAACTTAATTCCAACTGTGGAATGAAAGGCGAAAAGCTTTCTCATTCTGTAATTGGAGAAATCACTGGCAAAAAAGACCAGAGTGTTATCGTAGTTGGCGGACACCTTGATTCCTGGGATGTGGGTGAAGGTGCTCATGATGACGGAGCCGGAATTGTGCAAAGTATTGAGGTTCTGAGAACATTTAAAAAATTAGGAATACAAAATAACCACACCATCCGCGCTGTTTGCTTTGCCAACGAAGAAAACGGAACAAAAGGCGGAAAACAATATGGCAAAGTTGTTAAAGAAAACAATGAAAAACATCTTTTTGCGATAGAAACAGATGCCGGAGGTTTTTCACCACGGGGAATTTCCCTGGAGATGGAGGATCCTCAAAGAAATCAGATCAAAAGCTGGGTCAACCTGTTTTTACCTTATGGAGTCTACAATTTTGAGGGTAAATATTCTGGTTCGGATATAGCACCGCTTCACGAAATGGGAGTTCCCACAGCTGAGCTGGTTCCAGATCCACAGCGTTATTTTGACATTCACCATACAGCAGAAGACACCTTTGAAAAAGTCAACCGGAGAGAACTGTTACTTGGTTCTGCGGTAATGACACAACTTATTTATATGATTGATAAAAATTGGTAACTATGAAAAAGATAGTAGGAACTTCATTATTACTTTTTGGAATGGCTGTTTTTGGCCAATCCAAAGACGATTCTATTCAGTTCAGAAAAATCTCTACGGAAATTCTGAACAACGGAAAAGGATATACTGAGCTGAGAGAGCTTACAAAAAATATCGGACATCGTTTAAGCGGATCTGAAGCTTACGAGAAGTCAGTAAAATGGGCAGAGCAGAAGCTTCGTGATGCCGGAGCTGATAAAGTATGGCTTCAGGAAGTTATGATTCCGGTATGGGAAAGAGGAAAAGAATCTCTGCATATCCAGGCTTCTAACAGAAAATGGAAAAGTCTTAAAATGCTTTCCCTTGGAAATTCTGAAGGAACCGGAGGAAAAGATGTTTCGGGAGAAATTATCATGGTAAAATCTATGGAAGAATATGACAAACTTCCCGCTGAAAAGGTGAAAGATAAGATTGTATTCTTCAACTACCCCTTCAGCCAGTCGTTTGTAGAAACCTTTAAAGCATATGGTGATGCCGCAAAATACAGAACCACAGCCGCTTCATTAACGGCAAAAAAAGGAGGTAAGTTTGCCATCGTCAGATCACTTTCTTCTGCTTTTGATGATGTACCTCACACAGGAGCAATGCGCTACGAAGACAAAGTCTCTAAAATACCTGCCGTAGCCATCGGAAGTACGACAGCAGATGAACTGGAAGCTTTACTGAAAAGCCAGAAAATTACTGCTAAACTTAATTCCAACTGCGGAATGAAAGGCGAAAAGCTTTCCCATTCTGTAATCGGGGAAATCACCGGTAAAAAAGACCAAAGCGTTATCGTAGTTGGAGGACACCTTGATTCCTGGGATGTAGGTGAAGGCGCTCATGATGACGGAGCCGGAATTGTTCAAAGTATTGAGGTTCTGAGAACATTTAAAAAATTAGGATTACAAAATAACCATACTATCAGAGTGGTCTGCTTTGCCAATGAAGAAAACGGAGTAAAGGGCGGAATTCAATATGGTAAAACGGTAAAAGAAAAGAATGAAAAACATCTTTTTGCCATAGAAACGGATGCCGGAGGTTTTGCACCAAGAGGAATTGCCCTGGATATGGATGATACCAAAAGAAATCAGATCAAAGGCTGGTCAAATCTATTCCTTCCCTACGGAGTTTATAATTTTGAAGAGCGATTTTCCGGAACAGACCTCTACCCGCTTCATGACATGGGAATTCCTGCTGCTGAATTGATGCCGGATTCTCAGCGCTATTTCGATATTCACCATACAGAAGAAGATACTTTTGAAAAAGTGAACAGAAGAGAGCTTTTATTAGGCGCTACAGCTTTAACACAGATTATTTATATGATTGATAAAAACTGGTAACAAATATAAAAACCGTCTTTAAAGGCGGTTTTTGTTTTTCACATACAATATCTCATTATTTCAATAGGAACGGGCTATCATCCTAAGCGTAGACGAAGGGAGCCGTTTAATTTTACAAATACCTTCCAATGGCTTCAGCCAAAACTTATATTGATTTTATAACCACTGATTTCACAGATTGACACAGATGATTCTATAAATGGTAATAACTAATTTCTTATCCTACAAAATTATCTTTTGAATTTTTAATTTTACGCCTGTAAAGAAAATTTCTCCATAAAAAAGTTTTCCACTCATGATGTATTCCACCTCCCGATTCCCAATTGACATCAAATTTCTCTCCTTCCCATGCATATACAGGCATTGCAATTTTTGAATGGAACATTGGTGGATTATCTTTTACTACAGCAAAATAATCAGCATCAAAATTTGATTTTCTGTAATATTGGATTTCTATAATCGTTTCTCTTGTATTTGCCCGGAAAATATACAGAGTAACATCATAAAGATCATCAAACTCTTTTTGTAAAATCTCCAGTGCAAGATCCAAAGTAAGCAATGTTTTTGAATTATTTATCCTGTTTCGGGATATCCTCTGTTCACTGAGATCGGATCCTTCAAATTCATTAAAATCAGACAAAATAAAAAACAATTTCGGGGAAATCGCATTCCGACAATTGATTTCAGCCAGCTGCAAAAGATTTGTTATACAGATATTGATGCTGTCTTTTAAACTTTCCCGGTTCATTTTTAAACTATACTAAAGGAGTTTAAATATATAAAAAATAGTTGCACCGTAATATTTTCTTTGCTTCAGGCAACTTAAGCTTAAAAACAGAAAATTTTTCTTTGTTTAAGGAAATAACAGATGAAAACACGCTTCATGAGGAGCTTCGCCAGTCCCGTGAAACAAAGTGTCAATCGAGAAAGTTTTATTTTGGCATGATATTAACATGTAAAATATTGAGAAAAAATTAAAAAACACTAAGGATGAGAAAAAAGGTTTTCTGTGGATTTTCAGTTTTTCCACTGATTCAAATTCATATCTAGTATATGAATCCTTCTTTTTCTACGATGCCGTCACAGATACGGGCTCGTGATTAATTAACCCCCGTTGATTTTTCACAGCAATTTTGCACCCGTATCTCACTGGTATCATCAATAACCACGAATCATTTATTGATTCAAAAAAAACAAAAATATCCCGGACTTTTGGCCCGGTATTACGATATAGATAAACGGCAAAGTCATCACGAACCTTAGCCCAGTAAAGGAATTTATTCTTTTTACCGCGATGAGTACGCCTTTATTTTTTTAATTAATTGTATAACCCTTAAAATGTAAGTAATGATGAGAGCCTTTTTTGAAATGATTTTTAAGAGAAATGAAGATGCTGCAAAATTGAATATATGGAGCCTATTGCTGGTACTAAGTTTTGCTGCATTTTCTGTATTGGTATACGCCTTAAAACCAAGCTTTAACAGCTTAATTATATATCTGACGGCATTTGCCGCTTATATCGGCTTCGGCCTTGTATTCATCAGTTCTTTAGCCGGAACAAGTATGAAGAAAAGATAATAAAATATAACTTTCAATTAATTTTTACTGAAAAAACCGTCCTGTTTGGGGCGGTTTTTTATTTGTATAACTAAACTATACAATCATTAAAACCCATAATTTTTTTTAAATTATAATTAATAGTCCTTATGAATTACAATCTTTCCAGCAAAAAAGCCACTCCCTCCGGAGCAGCTCTGCGATAACAACAAAGTTATCTTAACATCGTAAAAACTTATTCTTTAAACAGGTCCTTCATCATTTTTTCAAGGGCCTTTTTGGTTTCTTCTTCTATCATATGTCCGGATTTTTCAACCATTTTTTCTCGGAAAGGTTCACAGCAGGCTTTTATTCCAAAGCCTTCATCTGTTTTAATCAATTCCGGGTGCAGACCGTGTTCTTCACACATTTCTGACTCAATTTCTTTTTTTATAAGGTCGTAATTCAGATCAAACATATCTCTTATTTTGTTTCTTATAAGTACAGGATAAAGATAGATGTAATAATGCCTTACCGAAATCCGTATTTTTACGGTATTTACAGGAAACAAAAAACCGTCTTTTTCAGACGGCATTATTTTAATATAAAAGTTGATGCTTACTGCTTAACCTTTTAAAATGTATCCAGAATTTTCTTCGGTAAGATTTTCACCAGTTCTTTTTTATATTCCTTTTCAAGAATAACAAATTTCCATGACTTTTTATCTTTTGAAACAGCACATGCTTTCATATTAGCGTTGATGAGATATGAACCTTCGTTAGCTAAATATTTAACATTATTTGCGCCATATTTGGCTGTTAAAGCGCTGTTCATTTTCTTTTTCATATCATCATTTAATGAACTGACATTACATTTCAGTTTCAAAAAATAATTGGTAATAGAGAAATACTCACCAGTAATGAGTTCAGGTTTTTCAATATTTCCAAACTTCAAATCCTGTACTTCAATTTTCATGAATGGATTATTATATGTCATATTCAAAATCTGCGTCATCTGCTCTTTTGAAACTATGGTGAAGAATTTTGGATATATACAGCTTACTGCCTGATCTAGCTGTTTAGATTTAATACTGTTTACAAAATAAGTAAGTGATTTTTTTATCGCTGTATCGTCAGGATTTGCCTTGGTCTGTGAAAAGGCTATAAACGAAAGCAGAACGAACAGAAACAGAAGTGATTTGGTCTTCATTATTTAGTAGTTGTTACAAATTTTAAGATTACTTTTTACCGGAAAATCATTGAACTTCCCAGGTATTAAAATGGGTCGCAGCCTTACACATATCGTTACAGAATGTATTTGAACAGAATAAAAAAAGCCATCCTTCCGGACGGCTTTTGAGAATATTTTGAAAATTCAATTATTTTACTTTTACAAGCTCAACATCGAAAACTAACCAAGAGTTTGGCGGGATCACTCCTCCTGCTCCTCTTTCTCCGTAAGCCATTGCTGGCGGGATCAATAATGTAGCAGTTTCACCTTCTTTCAACAATAGGATACCTTCATCCCATCCTTTGATTACTCTTCCCATTCCGATTGGAATTTCGATCGGCTCATTTCTTTTGAATGAAGAATCGAATTCAGTTCCGTCTACCAGTTTACCTGCATAATGTACAGATACATTATCACCCGCTTTTGGAGCTTTACCGTCAGCTGTTTTTGTGATTTTATAGTAAAGACCTGATTCAGTTTTTTGCATACCAGCTTTTAGGTTTTCAACTAATTTCTCCTGGTTAGCTTTGAATTCTTCTTCTTTTTTCTTCTTTTCAGCTTCTTCTTTAGCGATGAAAGCTTTATTGTTTTCTGCAATCTTTGCTTTTCCTTCAGTAAATGTTTTAGCAGCATCATAGTGCTTGTACTCATCACCTTTGCTGAAAACAGAAACTTTTTCTAGAACGATATTTGTTTTAGGTTTATCCTGAGCTCCTTTTTCAACGTTAGCAATAGCATCAATCACATCATTACCTTTTACCACTTTTCCGAAGATTGTGTGTTTTCCGTCTAACCAAGGCGTAGCTACTTCAGTGATGAAGAACTGAGACCCGTTTGTATTAGGTCCTGAGTTCGCCATTGAAAGAATACCTTTTCCTGTATGTTTAAGGTCGTTTCTTTCGTCCTCGAATTTATATCCCGGATCACCTGCTCCAGTTCCCTGAGGATCTCCCCCCTGGATCATGAAATCTTTGATTACTCTGTGGAAAATAGTTCCGTCATAATAAGGAACTCCTTTAGCCTTAGCTTTGTTGTCGATTTTCCCTTCTGCAAGACCAATAAAGTTGGCTACAGTTACTGGTGCTTTCTTGTCTTCAAACTTTACAATCAAATTACCTTTTGTGGTTTGAAGATTGGCATAAAGCCCGTCATTAAGACCTTCGTAAGTTTCTTTGTCTACGTTCATTTTTTTATAAATTGGGGTACAACTCATCAGCGAGATACTTGCCGCTGCCAGAATTATATTCTTGTTAAACAATTTCATGTATTATAGCGCTTTTAATTTTATGATTAATGGAATATCGTTATCTATTTTCTTTTCGTCTCCAAAAGTTCCGTAAGCCAAAGAAGACGGTACCAAAAGCGTTACTTCCTCTCCATCATGTATAAAACGCAAAGCGTTCTCCACTGCCCTCAGTTCATCAAAGTGCCCGAATCTGGCATCTCTTCTTTCAAAAGACTGATCGTATATTTTTGTCTGATCAAAATCATACAGATCATAAGAATAGGAAATCAAAGTTTCATCTTTCCTTCTTTCTCTCTGATCATAACCTTCAGCGGTTACCCAGTAATTAAGCTGTGTAGGATAAAATTTCACAGACTGCCCGCTGATCCAATCCTGAATCTGGCCTCTTTCTATGATATTCAGATTTTTCATCCTGTTTTTAGAAACATCCAGATCTTTTTGGCTTAAAACACCGCCTACCGGAGGGTGGGCCGTCTGTGTATTTCTGTTGCAGCTTAACAGGCTTATGGCTGATATGAAGAGTATTTTTTTCATAAACTTTTGCGAAAATACACATTTCGCGAATCAATTACAAAACTTGACCCAGAAATATGTGAATGTAAGAATGTAAATCTGCTAATAAAACAAGGCAGCTGGCTGAATCCTCTGATTAAAAGTTATTCATACATTTTACACGAATACATAAATACAAAAAAAGCCGGGAAAAACCCGACTTTTATATAGTTTATTTAAAAAAAATATTAAACTGTTTCTAATGCATGATCTACTACAACTCTCCATCCGAAAGGATCTTCAGAAAGATTAGTCTGCAGGTCTACCAAGTCTTTCTTAAGAATAGCAGCGAAGCTTTCTTCATCAGATAATCTTGGAAGCTCAAGTTTTACACCCTCATATCCTAAAGCCTGGAACTGAGTGGTTACCACTGCTGTACCTACTCCCCACACTTCTTTAAGAGAACCATTCTTCAATGCTTCAATAACTGTTTTCACAGGAATTGGTTCTATTTTCACTTCAATTCCTCTTTTCTTAGCCAGTTGAATGAAACTGTCTCTTGTTACTCCGTCAAGGATTTTCTCAGAAGTTGGAGGTGTATAGATTGTATCATTGATTCTTACAAATACGTTCATTGTACCACTTTCTTCGAAATATTCGTGAGTAGCATCATCTGTCCAGATGATTTGCTCATATCCTTCTTCGATCGCCAATTGCGTAGGATAGAAAGAAGCAGCATAGTTACCTGCAGCTTTTGCAGAACCTACTCCTCCGTTTGCTGCTCTTGAATAGTGATCAGAGATCTTTACAGATACCGGCTCAGAATAATAGCTCTTTGCTGGTGTTGCAACGATTGCAAACATATATTTATTAGATACTCTTGCTTTCAAAGCTTCCTCTGTAGCAAAGATCAATGGTCTGATATAAAGAGACATTCCTTCCCCCTGTGGAATCCACTCTCTATCCATATCTACCAATGCTTTTAATCCGTCCAAAAACATTTCTTCAGTCACCTCAGGCATAGCAAGACGCTTTGCTGACTTATTGATACGTTCAAAATTCTTTTCAGGCCTGAAAAGGAAAACCTGCCCGTCTTTGTCTTTATAGGCTTTCATCCCTTCAAAACAAGCTTGTCCATAGTTTACCCCCATCATGGCAGGTGTAAATGGAATCGGACCGTAAGGAACTAATTTTACATCACCCCATTTCCCATCTTCATACTCACATATGATCATATGATCTATGAAAGTACCACCAAATGAAAAATCGTTAGGGTCAAATGTAGAAATTCTGGAGTTTTCAGTTTTTTGAATTATCATTTTTTAAAATTTTTACGATGTTCTACAAATTTAACATAATTTTCTAAATATAAAAATTTTAGAGTAAATTTGACAAAAAAATAGCTTGAAAAGAGAGATTAAGACCACAAACGACGGCAGTAAAACATTGTTTATCAATGAATTAAATGAAAACTACCATTCTCATCACGGAGCACTTCAGGAAGCTGAACATGTGTTTATTAAAAATGGATTAAATTTGACAAATGATTGCGAAATTAATATTTTAGAACTCGGTTTTGGAACAGGTTTGAATGTTTTAGTAACAATTAATGAATATTTAAAAACTGACAAAAATCATGTCATCAATTATTTTTCGCTTGAAAAATACCCCATAAATGAATCCGAAGTTAAGGATCTGGCTTACTTTGAACATTTTGATAACCCTGAGTTTAAAAATATTTATCAGAAAATTCATCTGGCAGATTGGGAAAAGTCAGTAGAAATCATTAGTGGATTCAACTTAAAAAAGATAGAATGTGATTTTTTTGACCTAAAAGACATTGACTTGCCTAAAATCAATCTTGTTTATTTTGATTGTTTCGGTGCCAGAGTACAGCCTGATCTTTGGGAAAAGCCACTATTTGAACTGGTTTCTGACAAAATGGCAATTAACGGATTATTAACTACCTACTCTTCTAAAGGCAGTGTAAGAAGAATTCTTCAGGAACTGAATTTCCAGGTAGAAAAAAAACAGGGACCTCCGGGAAAAAGAGAAATGATCAATGCCATTAAATTGTAGAATGTAAAGCTACTAAGGAGATATACTTTAATTTTCTATTTTTTATAATAATCACTCTATAGTAAAGATAGGTTGATTTAGAAATTTTCAGAAATAAAACAGATAGCATAAAACTTCCAGCTTCACGCTTCCTCCAGCCAGCTTTTTTCAACAAAATTTCTTACATTAGCTATACAAATATTATACATTATATATATGATAGATAAGATCAACATTAGAGTGTATGCGTGTGCGGTAAAAGACAAACAAGTTCTGACTTTATTTGAAGAATATGCCGGTGAACCTTTAATGAAATTTCCGGGTGGCGGATTAGAATATGGTGAAGGAGTACTGGAATGCCTGCATCGTGAATTTGATGAAGAACTGAATGTACAGATTAATGTTCTGGAACATTTTTATACTCAGGAAAACTTTCTGGTTTCCCGCTTCAAAGAAAACGAACAGCTTCTTACCATATATTATATAGTAGATATTGTGAATGAAGAAGATTTCATTATCATGGATCCCTGCATCGAAAAAACAGAATGGATTGATATAGACAGACCAGACAATCCTTTCCCTCTTCCAATAGATAAGATTGTATTTGATAAATTAAAAGAAAAATTCCTGTAAGCATTCTTACAGGAATTTATATTATTTCTTGACTTTAAAATCGCTTGCTCCCGGGTAAGGCTGCAAATACCCTGAATTCCAATTGGACTGAAGCAATGATTCTACAAATTCATCAGTTCTGTTTTTGTGTGGATCGTATTGTTCTTTCAGATCAATATCGGCCATTTTTCCTTTTACATTCCACCAGAAAGCGCTCCATCCACCTCTCAGTTCTTTGATTATTTCATAGACATTTTTTCCGGTAGCCCTGTTCATCAGTTTTGCAAAAACCTGCCCCTCGGTAGTGGTAAGATCTCTCAGTTGTTTTTCATATTGATCTGCCAGCATATTCTGTCGTTCTCTTACAAATTTTCTTTTAGCCTTGCTATCCATATCATTCATATCTTTCTGGATGTCTCTGTACTGCTGTAATGCAGTGACAAATAGCGGATATACTCTGTACAGCTTTTTATTCAGAAAATAATAGTAATTTTTATCCAGCTGGTTATTAAATCTCGGTTTATTAACCAAAACCAACTCGTCTAATACAACTACAGGCTCGCCGTTAATTTCATAAATCTTGACTTTTTGCTGCTCGTCATAATAGTATTTATTACCAAATTCATCCGTTTTCAAGGATTCAGGTGGATACTGATTGAGTGGTTTCGCCACTACACCATCCTTTTGGCCAAAAGCACTGACTCCAAAAAAGAGAATAAAAAGGCAGATAATCTTACTAAAATTCATTATTTTTACACTTATAAGAACAAAAATTAAACGCAAAAATCATTCCTTTTTATGAAATTTGAAAAGAAATCTTTGAAATTTTTAGAAAAATATTTAAACACATCATCTCCAACAGGTTACGAACATAAGGGACAAGAAGTCTGGATGGACTATATCAGACCCTATGTTGACAAAATAGAAGTAGACCATTATGGAACCTGTTATGGGATCATCAACCCGGAAGCTGAATTTAAAGTAGTGATTGAAGCACATGCTGATGAAATTTCATGGTACGTCAATTATATTACGGATGACGGATTAATCTATGTCATCAGAAACGGAGGTTCCGATCAGACGATTGCCCCTTCAAAAGTGGTTCATATTCACGGAGAAAACGGAATTGTAAAAGGAGTATTCGGATGGCCGGCTATTCATACGAGAACGAATCAGAATGAGCCTACTCCTAAAATTGAAAATATCTTCATCGACTGTGGTGCTACTTCCAAAAAAGAAGTGGAAGAAATGGGAATTTTTGTAGGATGTATGATTACTTACCCGGACGAGTTCTTTGAAATGAATGACAGATATTTTGTCTGCAGAGCGTTGGACAACAGAATCGGAGGTTTCATGATTGCAGAAGTAGCAAGACTTTTGAGAGAAAATAAAAAATCTATTCCATTCGGACTTTATATTACCAATTCTGTACAGGAAGAAGTAGGTTTGTATGGAGCAGATATGATTGCTGATACCATCAAACCGAATATCGCCATTGTAACAGATGTTACCCACGACACGACCACTCCGATGATTGAAAAGAAAAAAGAAGGTGATCAGAAATGTGGTGCAGGGCCGGTAGTATTTTTTGCTCCTAGCGTCCATCACACCATCAGGGAATTAATTATTGACACTGCAAAAGTTAAAAAAATCCCTTTCCAAAGAGCCGCAGCAAGCAGAGCTACAGGAACTGATACTGACGCTTTTGCCCATTCTAATGGCGGAGTACCAAGTGCTTTAATTTCCTTACCTTTGCGTTATATGCATACTACGGTAGAAATGGTGTCTAAGGAAGATGTAGCTAATGTGATTAAACTTATCTACGAAACCATTCTTAAAATCAAGCCGGAAATGAAACTGAAATATCATTAAAAATGAACTTTATTTCTGATTTAATTAAAAAACCAACTTTTATCTCTGTAATATTTATTATACTTATAGGGCTTGGAATTCCTTTAATTCTCTATCAATTATTTACATTCCATTCTAGTGAAAGCTTAGGAATTACGATAGAAGTAATTTTTTTTTTGGTTCTATCTGGACTCCTTGTGATCGACAGGTTTTTACTCAGAAATATCAACAATAAAAAGTTATCTGTCATAGAAGCGATTTTAATAATAGGATATCTAACCAATTATTATTTCACCCATGACCGTTCATTTTCAATAGGATAATAAAAGTAAAAGTATAAAAAGTAAAAATGAAAACGAAGCTTATTGCTCCATCCCTTTTATCTGCAGACTTTGGGAATCTGCAAAGAGACATTGAAATGCTGAACAATTCTCAGACCGACTGGTTCCACATTGATGTAATGGACGGCCGTTTTGTACCCAATATTTCATTTGGTTTTCCGGTAATGAAAACTGTTCAGCAGCATGCCAAAAAATTTGTAGATGTTCACCTGATGATTGTGGAGCCTGAGAAATATGTTGATGAATTTATCAATCATGGTGCAGACCTTATTTCAGTACATTACGAAGCATGTACTCACCTTCACAGAACCATTCATCACATTCAGAGTAAAGGAGTAAAAGCAGGTGTTGTTTTGAACCCTTCCACTCCTGTATTAATGCTTGAAGATATCATTGCAGATGTGGATCTGGTATTGCTAATGAGTGTAAATCCAGGGTTTGGAGGACAGAAATTCATTGAAAACACTTACAAAAAAATTGCTGAAACCAAAGACCTGATCTTAAGCAACAACTCTACAGCCCTTATTGAAATAGACGGCGGAGTAAATCTTGACAACGCTTCTAAGCTTTTTGAAGCCGGAGCTGATGTACTTGTGGCAGGAAATGCTGTTTTCTCAGCAGAAAGCCCGGAGAGAACGATTGAGCTTCTAAAGATTTAACCATTATCTTTATTATAAAAACAAAAGGCAGCCAATGGCTGCCTTTTCTCTTGTTTGAAATGAAGTCTTCGTGGTTATAAATTTTTTCTCAACATTTTGAAAATGTTAAATCTGTTTTGTCTTGCTAACAACACAAAGATCAGAATAAAATCATAGGTACACATCCGTAGAAATACCGAATCTAACATTAAGTATTTCTACGTATTCGCACATTTACACCTCTTTATTCCAGATACAGGCACATACTACAAAAATGATAGAAATAACAGAGAAAACGGTTCTTATATTATTCAGAAAATTCCATCTGTTTTCAAAATTAGCGCGCATCTGCCTGATGGCTTCCGTTGTAGAATTGGAAATATCAAACTTATCCAGCGCATCATTCATCGGAACATTTCCGGCAACCGTCACTCCAAAAACCCCAATCAGATAGGCCAGTGCAGCCAGCAGGAGAAAGATAAAAACAGGCTGATGTCCGCGGAACAAAAAGACAGATACCGGCAGAAAAGCCGCTGTTCCCATAAAACCCATGAAGAAAACAGGGTTCAGAATTTCTCGGTTGATATTCTGCATAGCTTTCAGATATTCTACATCAGAGAGTTTTCCCAGTCCAAGGACTACAGAACATGAATAAGCATAGAAAAGTCCTCCTATCAGAGCAGTGAGGACAGCGGTAATGATCAATACTAGTGTTGTCATTTTCATATATTTTGATTTTGGTTATCAGGATAGAATTAATAAGGATTCCATTCTTTGATAATATTCTGGGCAGTAAGAATCATTTCAGGATCCCAGTTCTCTGTTTTAAAGTAATGAAAATCCTGATCTTTGATAACTACTGCTCCCGCATTGTCAAAAAGAAGTCTGGTAAGCCTGGACTGTTCTTCAAATAAAGCCAGATCTTCGACAGGTTTCTCCGGACGTTGTATTTGCCGTTTGTTCCAACGGCTTATTTTTCTTCCTTTCCAATCAAAAGCTTCAATTATTGTTTTAACTTTATTGAAGTCATTCAGGAAATTTTCTTTGTCCTCTTCCGTCTTCAGCGTATGGCCCAACCTTTCGATAATAATATATTCCAGATTTTGACACTTTGCTAAAACAGAAGGCAAAACAGAAAAAATCTCCTCAGGGATAACATCATCATGGGTATCTCTCCTTACCTGCTTTTTCCCATATACACTCTCCTGCCAGCTTCCTCCGGAAAGATGAATCTCTTTTACCTTATCCAAAGGGTACAGATCAATTATTTCCTGCATTTTTACCCCGAAATTACAGGATTGACAATAAATATTATGAAGATCGAGAATCAGAAAGCCATTGGTATCCTCCGTTAATTTATCAAGAAAAATTCCTTGTTCTTTGACATCATCAATAGAAAATGAAAACGCTAAATTTTCTATACCTACAGGAATATCTACCGTCTCCTGAAGCCTGTACAGCCTGTCTTTTCCTATCTGTAATGTTTTGGGATGCAGAGATACCGGCAATGGTACTCCCTGGTGAAAGTTTTCAGTATTCATGAAACCAAAATGTTCCGTGATATGATTGTATTTCCTTAAGCCGACTTCTTCTTTTAGCTTTTTCAGCCAATCTTCCTGCCTTTCTGTCCACCTTGCATCAAACAGGGAATAATAAACACCATGGCCTATCAAACGGTTATTTTCTGCATAAAAGTTTAGCAGATCACGAAGCCAATCCGGTTCATTGGTATGATAAAGGGTATCAAAGGACCATTCCAGAACATCAATAGTGTTGTTCTGCAGCAACGGCAAAACAGCAGAAACAAAATCAGCTTCTGCCATCATTGATATTCCTAATAGTGGTTTTTTCATCTTTTATCCCATTCCACAAGCCGGACAGCCATGGCCACGAAGAACAAGCGTATCTTTTTTTACGATTGACTTAGGAGTCCCCGGTTTTTTCTTTTCAACAGTATCGGGTGCTGTTGCTTTCTTTACTTTTTTTACAGGCTTTTTAGTTCTAGTTTCAGGTTTAGTGCTTTGTGCAGAAACTCCTACTGCTAATAAACTCGCCATTAATATTGCTGGAATTTTCATAATTGCTTTTTCAGATAAAATTTACAATAAACGTTCCATTTATCTCGTCCAATATATTCAACCTTTTATTTTAAGTTCAAATTATATGGAAATGGTTTTATTTTAATTTTTAGTTTAAATCATAAAAATACAATAATAAAGGAGACGCTCTGATAATAATTATGAGTAAATCTCAAGATATTATTGCGGTAATGCTTTCTTTATTTATATTTAATGGTAAAATAAAACTATATATGAAAAGCAGTCTGATTAAAGCTGTTTTCCTCGGGTTGGTGTTATCTGCTTATAATACCAATGCACAGGTTCAAACAGTTGACAACAGCAGGAAAATGGAATGGTTTAAAAATGCCAAACTGGGTGTTTTTATTCATTGGGGAATCTACTCCGTGAATGGAATATCTGAATCATGGTCATTTTTCAACAATTATATCAATCACGAAAATTATATGAAACAGCTGAATGGTTTTTCAGCTTCAAAATATCAGCCCGAACAATGGGTAAATCTTATTAAAGAATCCGGAGCAAAATATGCTGTTATTACAACCAAACATCATGACGGGGTTTCATTGTGGAACTCTAAGGCTGAAAAAGCGATCACGATTCCCGGACAGTCTTTAGCCAAAAAAGATGTTCTAAGTCCTTTTATTTCTGCTTTGAAAAATTCCGGATTAAAAACAGGGCTTTACTTCTCCTTGCCGGATTGGAGCCATCCCTATTATGACATCAATACGCGGACAAAAAAGCGATACGAAATAAAAGACGATCCGAAACGATGGCAGAATTTCATCAGTTACTATCAAAGCCAGCTTAATGAACTTTCCTCTCAGTACTCCCCTGACCTTCTTTGGTTTGATGGAGACTGGGAGCATACTTCTGAGGAATGGAAAGCTTCTCAGACTCTGGATCTGCTCAAGAAATACAATTCAAATATCATCATCAATTCAAGGCTCAACAATCATGGGGATTATGACACTCCCGAACAGGGAATTCCGGTCGTTCCACCACAAAATCCATACTGGGAGCTTTGTTATACTATGAATGATTCCTGGGGATATCAGCCTTATGATAAAAGCTATAAAACACCCAATATGATCGTAAGAACGTTGACGGACGTTATCAGTATGGGAGGAAATCTTCTGCTTGATATCGGACCCAGATCAGATGGTACAATTCCCGAGGAGCAAGTTGAAATTCTGAAAAATCTTAGCCGATGGACCTCTAAAAACCAGCACGCCATTTATGAAACAACCCGTGGAATTCCTTTTGAAAATTATAAAGGAAAATCTTCTTTATCTACCTCAAAAAAGTCCTTATTCCTTTATCTGGAGGAAGCCAAAAACTTCGCAAAGATTTATGGATTGGAAACAAAACCTGCTTCAGCAAAAATAATAGGAGATCCTTCAGCTGTTATTAAAACAGATTACAACGCTGAAAAAACACTGACATTGAATTTTTCCAATGTGAAATTTGATAAAGACGTCACCGTTGTAGAACTTACTTTTGATACTCCGCCTGTATTTCTGAAAGATTTTAAAAAGGAAAATCACTCTCTCGCTGAAATCATGGGTAATAAAAACACACAGGAAGCGGCCTATACTATAGCCAATACACTATATAATGGTTATAATCTGCCGACCTCTTCAGGGCTGACCAGTGATGGTCTCGATATGAAAATCAAGAAAACACCCAACACCAATCAGGAAACTCTGCAATGGATAAGTAAGCATGCGGAGGCACTTTATGAAACTGAAAAAGGATTACCAGATGGCCACTATTCAGGAATAAGTGCATTGTCAAAAGATAAACAGACACTTTATCTTTTTGTGGAAGGAACCCCTACAGGTCCAATTGCCTTAAAAGGAATAAAAAACGGAATTGCCAGAATAAGAGTGGTAGGCGAAGGCACTATGTTGTCACATACGATATATAATAAACTTTACTGGAGTGACAGACCGGGAATTATTTATATTGATATTCCAAAGGAAAAGCTGGATAAGCAGATGACTGTCATTGCTGTTTTACTCAATAAGCCTATTGAACTTTACAGAGAAAATGTAGGTGCTATTGAAAACAATCTTTAATAAGCGTTGAATATCATAAAAAACAAAATCCGGAGAATTCTCTCCGGATCTTTTATTTTGTAAGATGATTTCTTAGAAAATCTCTCTTCCTGAAAAATGGAACTGAGCTTCGATTAATGCATTCTCGTCAGAATCTGAACCGTGAACAGCATTTTCTCCTATGCTTCTTGCAAACATTTTTCTGATTGTACCTTCTGCAGCTTCTGCAGGATTAGTAGCACCAATTAATGTTCTGAAGTCTTCAACTGCATTATCTTTTTCTAAAACTGCAGCCACGATAGGACCAGAGCTCATGAATTCTACCAACTCACCATAAAATGGTCTTTCAGCGTGTACTTCATAGAATTTTTTTGCATCAGCAACTGTAAGCTGAGTTAATTTTAAAGCTTTGATTTTAAAACCTCCTTCAGCAATCTTACCCAATATAGCACCGATATGTCCGTCAGCAACTGCATCAGGCTTAATCATAGTGAATGTAATGTTAGACATAAATGTATATTTTTTTAATGGCGCAAAATTACAAAAAATATCTTTGATTTTTATTTTAATTTTTTTTTAACATAAAAATAACTTTTATTAAGAAATTATGAACCAATCTTTGGCACAGTAATTGTTTATTCTACTGCGATTCTCATGTTTAATTTGAGTTTTCATGGTTATTAGTTTTTACCCAGCTTCGGCTGGGTTTTTTATTTTCAAAAAACAATGCCATTTTTTATCAATTCAACATTTTAAACAGCTAAATAAAAGTAAATTTAATAGTATTATTGCTTTTATTTCAATTATTAAAACAATCGGATTTTCCAGAATATTATTTTCTCGCTAAACTAAAATATGTCAAAAGTGGAGTTATCTGCCAAATTTGTTATGCCAAAAAGTAGAGTTATATAAAAAAGAGATTTTTTTCGTTAAAATTTAGAAAAAACAAATCAAAAAAAACAGACCATTAGTAAGAATGTTAAATTTGAACATTAAAAAATAATATTTGAGAAATATTATACTAAAATGACAGCAATAGAATCTGTACAGATTGTCCGAATTAATCTGCAGTGGTTATTATAATAGTATAGAATTGATATGGTTATTTCTGAGAAGCTTCTTCCGCCTCATCCATCAATTTAATGTACGTAGAATAGCGCGAATGTTGTATTTCGCCTGTTTCAAGGGCATCAAGAACAGCACATTTCGGCTCATTAATGTGAAGGCAATTGTGAAATTTGCACTCTTCTCTCTTTTTGAAAATCTCAGGGAAGTAATGCTGTACTTCTTCTTTTTCAATATCGATCATGGCAAATTCACGAACTCCAGGGGTGTCAATAACATTTCCGCCAAAATCCCAGAAGTGCATCTGTGCAAAAGTTGTTGTATGCTTTCCTTTCAGATGGGTATCTGAAATTTCAGATGTTTTCAAATTCAGTCCTGGCTGCAAAGCATTTACTAAAGTAGATTTCCCACAACCGGAATGTCCGAAGAACACTGAAGTTCTATCTTTAAGGATTTCCTGCAACTGATCTAGATTCAGTCTTGAATAAGATGAAATTTCCAATGTGTTATATCCAATTTCCTGGTAGAGAAACTCGATATCTTTCACAATTTCTATTTCTTCCCCCTGGAGAACATCAATCTTATTAAAAAGAATCAAAGGAGTAATATTATAGGCTTCACAGCATGCCAAAAATCTGTCAAGAAATCCTAAAGATGTTTCAGGATGTTTCAGGGTAAAGATAAAGCACGCTAAATTAATATTGGAAGCGATAATATGGGCTTCTTTTGAAAGGTTTACTGATTTTCTGATCAGATAATTGGAGCGTGGCTCAATTTTCGTGATCCAGGCAATATCATCCTGTTCCAGTTGAAACTCAACAAAATCTCCTACAGCAAGTGGATTGGTAAGCCTTGTTTTTATTAATTTGAATTTCCCCCTGATTCTGGCCTCGAAAATTTTATTTGTTTCCAATTCCAAAACCTGGTACCAGCTGCCTGTAGATTTAATGATTTTTCCTTTCATAGATAATACTGGTGCAAATATAAGGAATTAGGGCTTAGCATTCAGGAAATAGGTTAAAAACACATGTTTCAATTCTTCTAAATCCTGAGGTCTAAGCCCTAATAAATATTTTTTGCCGTAAATAGGTAATCGTTTTCAGGAATTAAATCAATTCTACTTATCCTAAATCCTATCCCCTTATCCGTTATCTGCAGTTTATCTCTTATCGATCATAATGCTGTTCTGAACTTCAATAGATTCTTCGTGAATTGCTTTGAAAACTTTTTCAATAAATTCCTGAGACATTCCGGTTTCTTTTGCTTTTTGATTAGCATATTCCGTGATTACTTTCCAACGTTCAGGCTGGAAAATCGCGATATCATTTTCCTTTTTAAGCTTACCGATCTTTTCAGAAATTTTCATTCTTTGAGAAAGAAGTTCTATTAACTGGAAGTCAAGATCCGAGATCAAAGTTCTGTGTCTTCCCATTTCTCCTTCAAATCCTGCAAGATTAGAGCTTCTTACTTTCAGATTACCAATAAGGTCTGCAAGAACTTCAGGAGTAATCTGCTGAGAAGCATCACTCCAGGCTTCATCAGGATTACAGTGTGATTCAATGATAGCACCCTGGTATCCTACGTTAAGAGCTTCCTGTGTAATATCAGCAAGACCGGTTCTGTTTCCGCAGATGTGTGATGGGTCAATCAACATTGGAATATTTGGAAACTGGCTTTTGAAATCAAGGGCAATCTGCCAGTTCGGGTTGTTTCTGTATTTTGTTTTCTGGTATGTTGAAAATCCTCTGTGAATTACTCCCAGGTTTTTAATATCCTGACCTAAAAGTCTTTCCAACGCTCCAATCCATAATGCAAGATCCGGATTCACAGGGTTTTTCACGAATACAGGTTTATCTGTTCCTCTTAAAGCCATTGCAATTTCCTGTACTGTAAACGGGTTCACCGTAGAACGTGCTCCAATCCAAAGAACATCTACATCTGCTTCCAGAGCTGCAAATACATGGTGCGCATTGGCTACCTCAGTAGCTGTTTTAAAACCATACTCTTCTTTTACTTTTTTTAGCCAGTTCAAACCGATCACTCCTACTCCTTCAAAACCGTTTGGTTTGGTACGAGGCTTCCAGATTCCCGCACGGAAAACCGATACATTGGCATTGGATTCTTTAATTCTCCTGGCGGTTTCAAGCATCTGAGCTTCACTTTCTGCGCTACATGGTCCCGCGATCATTAGTGGCTGTGTAAGCCCATCGATCCACTCATTTTTCAAATCATTTAAATTCATATTCTAAATTTTATTGTTTTTTTATATAATTTTTTCGTTGACAGCAATAGCCCTTTGGATTATAAAATTTAATTTATAATTCTTTTCAAAAAATGCCGTTCAAAAATTTTTAAAGGAATCAGGAAAATAATAGGGCTCTACTTCTCCTGTATTTTTTGGAAAGAAATTCAGTTAACAGTACCAATAAAATCGGTAATACGTTCTGAAATTTCTATAATAAGAAGCAGAAAAACTAAAATAACCGCTAAAAAAGTAATTAGCGGGTGCAAAAAAAGACAGATATGTGTTAGTCAGTTTTTCCATTTTATTCTGGAAATGTCTTTGTTTTAGCGTTTCTGGTTGTAATTTGTTCTTGTTGAAAACGTATTTTCAACAGAAATATTTGACAAATATATAAAAATTATGTCAAATCAAACTTCATTAAATCATCAAGATCTTTTAAAAGTGGATTTTTTTCGATCATTTTTTCAAACATTTTCCTCTTGGTCACCACTTCAATCTTCAGGTTTTCAACGTCTCTGACGTATTCTACCTCAATTCTATGGTTTTGAATTTTTCTTTTAAAATGATTAAAAAATTCTCCGCTTATTTTATCAAATTCTACTTTGGCAGAATCTGAAGGGAATAAAACTTTGATTTTATTTTCTGCAGCTTTTTCCAGTTTGAATGTTTTTACTGCGTTAAATACAAAGTTATTTTTTACCTGAAGCTGTTTAAGCATAATTTTCCATTCCATCTGCAGATCTGTATCTGTAAAATGGTTTTGAGGAAGATGTTCAGTTTTCACAACAACATCTTCTGTTGTTTCCACTTTATCTTCTTTATTCAGGAAAGAATTGATGCTGAAACCGGAAGAAATTCCCGGTCTTGATAATGGCCTGGTTGTTTTTGTTACTAAAGTTTCCTCAACTTGTTCCAAAGCAGCAGGCTTTTGTTCTGCTTTAACTTCTTTTTTATCCGGAGTTTTTTCCGGTATCTTCACCTCCTGTTTCTCACTAAGAAACGGAGCCGGAATCAGGAACTTTTTTTTTTAGTATCGCCTAAATTAGCTGTCAGTGAAGCCAGCTGCATTAATGCAATTTCAACCGTAAGTCTTGGGTTTTTGGAATTCTTATAATTAATATCTGCATGGTTGCAGATTTCAATGCCATCAATCAGCTGCTGGGCGGCCCACTTCTGTCCCTGTTCTATAAATTTGGATTTTGTCTTCTCTCCTACTTCAATGAGGTCGATCGTAGAAGTATTCTGCGCCATCATCAGATCTCTGAAATGATTTCCTAATCCGGCAATAAAAATATGGGGATCAAATCCTTTTTTTACAATTTCATTGAACGCAAAAAGCACTTCAGGAATTTTGTTTTCCTTGGCAAGATCTACAATATTGAGGTATTGATCGTAATCCAGAATATTCAGTACTTCGGCAGCTTTTGCCAGCGTAATATTTTTCTGGGAGAATGTAGAAAGCCTGTCGAAGATAGAAAGCGCATCTCTTAGTGCCCCGTCAGCTTTCTGAGCAATCAGGTACAATGCATCATCTTCATACTGGATATTTTCTTTTTGAGCAATATTTCTCAGATGATTCTGAATGTCTTCAATGACAATTCTCTTGAAGTCATAGATCTGACAACGGGATAAAATTGTTGGAATAATTTTATGTTTCTCCGTTGTTGCCAGAATAAAGATGGCATGGGCAGGTGGCTCTTCCAGTGTTTTAAGGAAAGCATTGAAAGCGGCAGAAGACAGCATATGAACCTCATCTATGATATATACTTTGTATTTACCAACCTGAGGTGCAAATCTTACCTGATCTATCAGTTCCCTGATATCATCTACAGAGTTATTGGATGCAGCATCCAGCTCATAGATATTATAAGCAAAGCCATCTTCTGAAACCGAGCCATCTTTCTCATTGATTTTTCTTGCAAGAATTCTGGCACAAGTAGTTTTACCCACACCACGAGGACCACAAAAAAGTAATGCCTGAGCTAATTGACTTTCTTCAATTGCATGTTCTAAAGTATCCGTAATATGGGATTGCCCTACAACTGTATCAAACTCCTGAGGACGATATTTTCTTGCAGATACTATAAAATTTTCCATTGGTCAAAAATAAGAAATATAGTTTTAATTTGAAAATTAAAAGTTTTCAAATATCAACAAAAAACGTATTTCTGTTTAAATCGGAAAACTTTTAATCCCTACTTTTTTTTGCTGTATGCAAAGTCAATCAACTCAACAATAGCGCTTTCAATCTCTTTTCTACCTTCTTCAGTTTTCAGGTCAATACCGCAGAACTTGTTTGCGTTATATCCTGTATAAAGGTTAAGATAGTAAGCCCCGGAAACAATTAAAGCCATAATTGCCCTGTGTCTTGTAGCTACCCCTTCACCAAAATAAGGATCTGAGATATTCCCAAATAAAACTTCTCCTACCTCTTCACGTTGTTCAACTAATTTCTTAAGAATAGGTTTACTTTCTGAAAGCTCCCACAGGATAATCTTCTGAAGTTCTTTATTCTTCTTCAGGTTTTCGAACTGGTTGAGTACAACCATTTTAGTAAGTTCGTGTCCACCGTCAGAGAAATCCATATCAACGTCCTGGTTGACCTGGCTCCAGTAATCCTGAGATTTGATATATTCATCAATCAGTTTATCAGTACTTCCAAAGTACTCATAGATCAATTTTTTATCAAATCCGGCCACTGCGGCAATTTTACTTACTTTTAGTCCGGAGTATCCTTTTACTCTTAAAATTTTACCAACTGCAGCAAGCAGTTTTTGCTTTGTTTTTTCTTTGTCCCTAATGGGGCCCTGCACTACTTTTCTAGGCATAATTATTATTTTTTTGCAATATGCAATTTTTTATTAATATCATCAAACGCGTTAAGCGTTTTGTCGAGATGTTCTTTTTCGTGTCTTGCAGTTACACTCATCCTGATACGCGCATCTTTTCTTGGTACAGCCGGATAAAGAATCGGGTTGGTGTAGATTCCTTTTTCTATTAGTAGTTTTCCTGCTTCACCTGTTACATAGGGATCTCCTATTTTCACTGGAATAATTGCGGAACAGGTAACTCCGGTATCCAATCCAAGATCATCAAGTCCTTTTTTGAAATAATTGATATTGCTCCAGAGTTTTTCTCTCCAGATAGGTTCTTCATCTATTAAATCAATGGCTTTAACAATTCCTGCGGATGATGGTGGAGCTGTTGCTGAGAAAATCTGCTGACGGGAATGGAATCTGATAAATGCAGCCAATTTTTTATCGGCAATGACATATCCACCAAGGTTTCCAAACGTTTTACTGAATGTTCCCGTGATGATGTCTACTTTATCTAATAAACCAGCCTGTTCCAAAGTACCTCTGCCTGTTTCTCCAAGGATACCAACGCCATGTACATCGTCTACCATTAGAAAGGCATTATACTTTTTCACAAGATTGTAGATCTCATTAATACGGGAGGTATCACCATCCTGGGAATACACTCCGTCCACAATAACGAGTTTCGTACGGTACAGATTTTCAGATACCTTCAAAATGTGTTCCAAAGATTCCAAATTATTGTGCGGAAAAGTTTTTTTATTGGTAAAAGCGCATCCTTCGTGTACACTGGCATGTACTGCCATATCTAAAATAGCAAGATCTTCTTTCTGCATTAAACACTGTAAACTCGCACTATTAGCAGTATAACCGGTAGTAAATACTACGGCTTCATCTTCTGTTCTTTTAAAAAAACTTGAAATTCTTTTTTCTAAAGCATTATGGTAATCAAAATATCCCCCGATGAGAGGAGTAGCTCCTGTACCTGTACCATATTTTTCGATTCCTTCAATAGCAGCTTGTTTTACTTTTGGATGCTGCGTAAATCCTAAATAATCACTTGATACAAAACTAACAAATTCTCTGTTTTGGTTTGCAATATTTACATTCAGTATCGCATTGGTTCCTGAAGTATTCTTCAGTCTGTAATTCATGTGTCCATTAGACTTTACATAGTCTAAATATTCATAAAAAATTTCAGCCCTTTGAGCCATATTATTATCTGGTATATTCTCAAAGTCTTTAATAGTTGCTGTTGTGAAATTGATGCTCATCCTTAATCTTGTTTGTTGTGGTTTAAAAGAAACAAATATATAACTATTTAGAGGGCTTAAACGCCTGCAATAAGATTAAATATTATTAAAGACACAATAATTTATTCTTATTATCTGGTAACCAAACTATTTTATATATCTGTCCTTTTTAACTTTTTTTTCCTATTGAATTAATTAGTTTTTTCTTACCTAAATTTAACAAAAAAAGTAAACAATAAAGAAATATTAATAAATAAATAATAAAAAAAGGCGGTTATTCCTTACAACCATCTCATTTATAAAAGATTATTTTCAGGCTGTTTTCCGATGATTATTCACTAAAACACTCATTATAATGGAAAATCCGGCATGCTTAAATCCCTACCAAGAGATGAAAATCGTCACAAATTCCCTCCCACAGCAATTTTAAAGAAATAAAATAAGCAGGTTAAATTTTGTTGGAATTCCTGAATTTTCCGGGAGTAAAACCGGTCATTTTTTTGAAAAATTTTGAAAAATTGGATGGGTCATATGTAAAAATACGGGCAACTTCTGCTATAGATTTATCGGAATTGATGAGCATCTTTTTGGCCTGTTCGATAATTTTTCCATCATAAAAATAGCAGGGGTGCTCTCCGGTTTCTTTTTTAATGGTATCGGTGAGATGTTTATGAGAGACTGCAAGCTCTCCGGCAATTTCGTTCAGCTCCATAAAATCCGGAACAGTTCCGGAAATAACCTCCTGAATGTGCTTGTCCAGAAAGGTAAAATATTGATGGGTAATTTCTTCACTTCTTTTCATCATGTATTTTTCTTGCTAATCTGTATTCAAGGTATAAAATTAATCATAAGATACAAAATAACATGGTGAACTTTTCGGATATTTAAAGCTAAGCAGTTAATAAAAACTGTCTTTGAAAGCTTGTGTAGAATTTTTTACTTTTAGTTTTTCCAGAATATTCTGACGGTGTCTGCTGACAGTATTGATACTTATGAAAAGTATATCTGCAATTTCTTTGCTGGCATAGCCCTCTCCCACAAATTTCAAAACTTCAAGTTCTCTGGGACTCAGAATATTTTTATAATCAAGTTTATCTTTTACAACAACTTCTCCCTTTATTGTATTGATAATCATAAAATCAGGAACCGCAGATGAAGCCAGAGCAATATTGTAAAGGCAGAGAGCCAGCCTCAGTCTGCCATTGGAAGGTGAATACACATAAAACATACGGTGTTTTACCCAGCGGTACTCGCCATCTTTATCTTTCATCCTGATTTTTGACACCACACTGTATTCTGTACGCAGTTCCATTTCCATAGCATCCAGTAATTTGAAAAAACGGAGTTCATGGATATATTTCTTCAGACGGTCATCCGGATGGATCTTTTTCAGCATCTCTTCTTCCCAGATAGAATCTATTTCTGTGGGATTTTCTCCCATAGTGAGTCCAAGTTCTCCAGCGGCTGCAGATTTATAAATAAAGCTTTTATTCGCCTGCATATCGCTCAGTACACATATTGCTCCTTCCATCTGAGAGTACGCAAGTGCTCTTTGCTTATAGACTTCTATATCAAGGATGCATTTTCTGGAAGCGTTATCGAGTAATTTATCGCTGAGCTGTTCACGGATTTCCATAATGGTTATTTATCAGTATTGACGCGAATAAGGTTTAATAATACTTTTGCTAAAATAATAATTTACCCTTAGAATTTATCCAAAGAGAATGAAGAAATTGATTTTAGGCTTTTGTGCCCTATTCCTGATTCAAAAGCTTTCTGCCCAGAGCCTGGAAAAAATGACCTGGTTCAATGAGCCTGAAAAATGGGAAATCAAAAATAACAGCCTTTCGATGTTTGTGACGCCGCAGAGCGATTACTGGAGAGTTTCACATTATGGATTTACGGTGGATGATGCTCCTTTTTATTACACCACTTATGGCGGTGAATTTGAAGCAAAAGTGAAAATCACCGGCAGTTACAAGGTCAGATTCGATCAGATGGGTCTTATGCTGAGAACCGACAAAGAGCATTACATCAAAGCTGGAGTGGAATTTGTAGACGGCAAGTACAACCTCAGTACTGTAGTAACTCACAACAAAAGTGACTGGAGTGTCATAACATTAGAGAAAACACCTCCTGCAGTATGGATAAAAGCCGTGAGAAGGCTGGATGCTGTGGAAATATTTTATTCTTTTGATGATAAAAATTATATCATGATGCGGAATGCACCTCTTCAGGATAATACTCCGGTAATGGTTGGCTTAATGGCCGCCTGCCCTGACGGACAGGGTTTCAATGCTGTTTTTGAGAACTTTACCGTAAAACATCTTCCGGATGAGCGCAGGCTAAAGTGGCTTGAAACTCATCAATAACGATTGAATTACACTTCAATATACAATCAGTTTAATTCGCCTCCCGTATCTATGGGAGGTTTTTGTATGTTTAAAAACGAAATTTCTGAAATCCGGAAATAAAAAAGAGGCGTTACTTTTGATGCAGCCTCTTCTGTTTTTTTGAGATAAAACCGTTTGTGTTCTTAGAATCATTATTTATACAATAAATCTTCTTTAATCGTTGTGAAAATATTTTTGCAAAAATATGAATATTCATAAGCCCTAGCAAAGATATCATGTAGAATTAACCCCAGCTTTTTGTCAAATTTTTACTACAAAAAGCAGTTAATTAAAACTAAAAACTATTTATCAGCAACTCTTAAAAAAAATACAAAAGCATAAATATTTATTATTTCCAAAATCCTAAAACCAATCATAAGTTCTGTACAGCACTGAGATTTGTAGAAGGAATTTCAAAATGAATTCAGTGTAAATTTATCACTTATTATTGAAATATTTTAATGTTTTGGAAAATTTCATGTACCCTATCGTCAGCAAACCGGGATAAAACTTGTACAAAACAGATTCTGGGATACTGATTTATCTCCATAATTTCACTATTTTTACACAATCAAAAAATATAAAACACAAAAGACCTGAAAACTTCAATGATAAAAATTTATTTTCAATCGTTCCTGCCCATTAAAAAAACATTGACTTGTACAAACACTATTATTAACCGTCTCTTGCGCTAGTGCAGGAGATAAAGATCAGTTTTGCACATCTATGAGAGTTTGGGCATTTATATTTGCTTGCATCTATTTAAACATTTACGGACAGAGCCACACTTCTACGTGGTACAATATAGACAATGGGCTTCCGCAAAGCAGTGCAAAGGCCATTGTTAAAGATAAATATGGTTTTATCTGGATCTCCACAGAGAACGGTCTTGTACGATATGACGGAAGTTCATTTATTACTTTTAATAATTTCAAAGTAAACAATCTTCATTTTGGGGAATTTATTGGTGATCCGCTTCTGGACAGCATTACGGTCCTTAATAATTTCCAGGAGAATAAAATAATTATTAAAAACAGGTTTCCAAAACTTTCCAATCTTACGGGGGATGATAAAATGGCTTTTTCCAATGGCAATGCTATTGTACAGCGGATTGCCAATAATATTATAACATCAAGCTTTTATAATGATATTCAGTATTTTATACAGCTTAAGAATACATCCTATTATTTTACAGAAAAGAATACGATCATCTATAAAGAAGGAAAAAAGGAGACCAGAATAGCAATCCCATTTACCAATAAGGATCTGAATAATATTTTTGTCCTGAATGGCACTATTTTTATTAATGATCTGAAGAAAAGGAAAACCTATTCTATCTATAAAGGACAGCTTTCTGTTTCTGAAGAACCAACACTTTTTAATCATCCGGACACCAAAATCTATTGGCAGCAGATTACCAATCAGACTTTTATCATCAATCATGATAATATTTATATTTTAGAGGGTAACGAAAAGAATCTCCGTTTAAGATTTCTCATTAAGTTTGAGGAAATCGGCGATCACTCTTACTGTTCTATGTTTTTTGATAAAGACTTTAATAAACTTTATCTGGGGACACTTAATAATGGGCTTAATGTACTTAAGCTTACCAATTTTTATATTTCAAAGAAAGAAGCAGATTTTTCCAACAATGTGTATTATGCTTCCCTTCCGTTCAGTAACAGTACAATCATCGCAGAGGATGGAACAGAATTTGGGAAAAACGGTATTGTCAATAAATACCTGTTCGGACGCAATGACAATTATCTGATGATGTATGACGATTCCGAAAATATTCTGATCAGAAAGAGAAACAGTATTATCAGATATTACAAAAATTCGGGGTATAAAAGGAAGGACTCAACTTTCATCGGTAAAGGGTTCGAAGCTTTTATGAAAAGAGGAAGTATTTATGGCACTACATTTACGGATCTTTCGGGTACACAACTTCGTCTTTATAAAAAAAATCTGTTTACCAATCCGGATTTCACTTATAATTTTAAAAGTTTTGTCAATATTTTTTTCCAATACAGTGACCATGAAATTCTGACCGGCAACAGTGACGGTTTGTATTCGGTAATGCTGGGAAGCAATACAATAACTCCAATCATCAAAAATATTCATGTCAAAAGTATTTTCAGAACAAAGGATAATCTGATCTGGATTACTACGAATAAAAATGGATTTTATCTTTTCAAAAACCACAAACTCATCAAGATGCCGAATGACAGAAATGGCTACCTGCAATCGGCTCATTATATGCTTGAAGATCAAAAAGGGGCTTACTGGATTTCTTCCAACAATGGCCTTTTTAAAGTTCCTAAAAAACAACTGCTGCAGTATGCAGAAAATAGAAAAACTCCGGTCTTTTATTACCGTTTCACTAAGAGAGACGGCTTCCTGACGAATGAATTCAATGGCAGCTCAGAGCCCAATGCTTATGCTTTAGAGAATGGAGAATTTGTATTTCCATCAATGGACGGATTTGTGTTTTTCAACCCGGACAATATTAGGACTTATTATCCGGAAAGGAATAAAATTTATATTGAAAGGGTAAAAATAGGAAATTCTGAACCTCAGTATTTTCGTCAGACCCTTGATTTCAAGAATGATTATAAAACTGCGGATGTTTTTATTGATATCCCCTATTTTTCTAATCCGGAAAACCTGTATATCGAAGGGAAAATATCGGGAAAGGAAAATACTGAATGGGAACAGATCTCAACAGGAAGTGAATTAAAATACACCATCAGTAATCTTTCTCCGGGTGAATATACGCTCAGCATAAGAATACTTATTTCTCCAGACGGGAAGTATGAGATAAAGACAATCCGCTTCAACATTCAGCCTCTTTTTTATCAGACATTATTGTTCAGGGTGTCTGTTTCTGTGATTATACTGATTATCATTATTATCATTGTTCAGCTGACCACCAACTTTTTAAGAATAAAGAATAAAGCATTAAAGCAAATTGTTCGTAATAAAAACTCTGAACTGAAAGAAACTTCTCTTCATCTTGAAGTGGTAAAAAGCAATCTGCAAAAAGAAACGGAATATCAGAAAAAACTGGTGGAAACCATCAGCCACGACATCACAACTCCTATCCGGTTTATCGCCATGCTTTCCCAGAAGCTTCATGAGTCTGATGATCTGGAACTTCAGAAGAAATATTTTGACAGTATTTATAAATCTTCGGAACAGCTTTATCAGTTTACCCTGAATTTAAAAGAATATACTGAGCTTTACAAAGCGGAGAATATTTTTGAAGAAAAGGAATATCCTGTCAACAGAATTCTGGAAATCAAAAACAGGCTATTCTGTGAAATTGCCAAAGAGCAGGGAACAACAATCACCCAGCTTACTGAACATATTGTGTACTCTAAAGTAAACGAAAGTATTTTAACCGCCATTATTCATAATATCCTTGATAATGCTGTGAAAAATACGTTTGAAGGAAATATAAGCCTGAATATTACAGAAAACCAACAAAAATCCACAATCATAATCTCTGATACAGGTATCGGAATGTCCGCAGAACAGATTGCTATTTATATGAACCTGTTCAGAAATCCTACACTGGAGACACCCAGCTTCAAAGGGAAAGGTCTTGGCCTGCATATGGTCATTCATCTGGTGAAAAAGATCAACGCTGAAATCAGTTTCAGCCAAAACCAACCTTCAGGAACGGTTGTGAAAATAATACTCAATAAAAACTAATCTCTATGAATGAAAGAATTTTAATCGCTGATGATCATTATGTAGTAAGAGCAGGAACCTCTCTGGTTCTTGAAACTGCTTATCCGGAGTTGAAAATAGATTTTGCAGAAAACTATGACCAGGTGAAAAAGAAGCTTGGCAGTTCACATTATGACCTACTTATTCTAGACATTGATATGCCTGGAACTCAGTATAAAAAAATGATTCCGGAGCTTAAAAATATACAGAATGACCTCAAGATTCTTATCTTTTCAGGATATGATAAAGATGTCGCCATCCAATATATCAGAGAGGGTGCTGAAGGTTATCTGAATAAGCAAAGCAGTGAGGAAGAAATCAAAAATGCAGTGAAAACAGTGATTGAAAAAGGATATTTTTATCCTGCAGAACTGATTGGCCTTATTATCCAAAATAAAAGAAACAATCCTGTAGAAAAGCTGTCATCCCGTGAATATGAAATCTTTAAGCTTCTTGCCGACGGAAACGGAAATCTTGAAATTGCCAACAGGCTTAATATCCAGATGTCTACCGTGAGTACTTACAAAAAGAGAATTTTTCAAAAGCTTGATGTCGCCAATATTGCAGAACTGATCAAGGCTTACGAAATGATGCATTAAAAAACGGGGCCGGAATCTCCTATTATTCCTGCCCCAGAAAAAACACAAATCTCATTAGAGTTTTCACCCGTTGATCTGTTTATTTTTTTATAGAATCAATGTGTTTTTAGAATCATAGAAAAATGCTCTGTTAATATAATCTCTGAACAGATAGAAACAATTCTCTTGTGTTATCAGAAGTATTGGAATCCGTTGTAGTGGCATCACTGCTTCCTGTTGTAGATTTGTTGTCTACACGGAATGCATAATACACTCTGTACCATCTTGGCTCCGGTTCCTGTATGGTAATATCAAATGTTACCGTCTCATTATGGGTCTGTGTAAGATAAACTCCGTCATCAAACTGTCTGTAGGCACCTGGCGACAGTTTAATATTTCCGTTGTCAGAATCACCGGTATGGGTAGACATTTCCGAAACCCAGATTTTCACATCTGAAGTACCTGCATTATAAAGTCGTGGATTAAAAGTCGTGGCTGACCCTGTACCTGCTGAACTGCTGTTGAATTGAGCGTCTAGTCTTAAGAAACCTCCCAGCACGGGAAGATCAGAGAGATAGGTACTGGCCAACGTACCCGCTCCGGAGGTACCTGCAGGAATGCTTCCATGATAGTAAATTAGATCACCAATTGTAATATCATCGTCTTTACCTCCAAATGCAAACTTCCAGGTGGTTCCATTGAACATATAATAGCCGGCTTTATCTACCTTTGCCGTTTTTACAGAAGGCATCGTCACAGCTTGGGTCACATAGACTAAAGCTCCTGCCTGCTCAGCCAGATAGACGTTATCCTTCGCCTTCAGTTGATCGCCCGTTACCCTGGGAGCCATTACTCCATCAGGAATGGTAGCGATATCTGGTTTTCCTTCCACATGTAATGTTACTTTAGGGGAATCTGTATTGATCCCTACTTGGGAATATGCCGCTATTGAGAAGCTCATCATTATGCTGGCAAGAGTTAATTTTATTTTCTTCATTTTAGTATATTTGTTTAAAATTATTAAGGGGTGAATAAATTATGTGGATCAATTGATAGGTAATCAATAAACCTTGGTTGAGCTAGCTGGTGCAAAGTTATCTGCACGGATAAATCAAATTCCTTAATAATCAATGAAAACCCGGAAACGGCTCATCAAAACACAAATAACTAATAATCAATGTTTTATCATAGTCATTTTTTGATATTTGACTGTTATAAAGCGAATTGAAATGATTAAAAATTATCTGTTACCACAAATGAATACCGCAAAAGACATAAAAATTGAACAGTACAAAAAACAGCTGGTGTATTATTACAACATTCTGATGTCTGTTATTCTTGCCGTATTTGGTTTGATATTTACTTTTATCATCCCGGATAAAATAATGGCCTGGTATCTTTTTGGAGGACTTTTTTTAATGGTCTACACTTACCTCATTGTACGTAAGACGTATTCAATAAATGTAATGGTACATTCCTATATTGTCATTGCAACCCTTTTTAATTTTTATATCATGCTGGCTTTCTGGAACAATTCTATAGCAAGTTTTGTCTGGCTTATCCCGATTCCGCTGGCGGCATATGTTTTCTTTCAGAGGAAATACGTCTTTATCTACAGCATATTTGTATTAATGAATATTATTGCAGGTTATCTTATTTCAAAAAATTTCAGCTTTAACTTTCCTCTGCACAGTCAGGATGATGTAAGAATTACAGATACAATCCTTATGGTTTCTAATGTAGCCGTAATATCCCTTCTGATCTATTTTAAAGACAAAATAAAAAGAGTTGAAATTTACCATGAAATTAAAGAGAAAGCTCTGAATCCGGAAGTTCAGCCAATCCTTGTAACAGAAAAAGCTCCTTTTGCAGATGAGTTGTTTGAGAAAATTGAGCTTGTAATGAGAGAAAAACAGCTGTATAAAGATGTTAATTTCAATATTTCAAAACTTTCTGCAGAAATGGATATCAACAGCAGTTATATCTCAAAATCAATCCGGGTAAAGGGATATCCCAATTTCAATAATTATCTGAATATGCACAGGATTGAGTGTGTGAAAAGACTGCTTACTGAAAATGATATTGAGAAGGTAACTCTTATGTATATTTACACCGAAGCGGGATTTTCAAATCAGTCTACTTTCAACAGGGTATTCAAACAGATGGAGGGCATTACTCCCTCAGAATACATCAGCAGTTTACAGATGCATTGATTTTTTTCACCAATACATATGATTGAAATTATGATTTTTAAATCCGAAAAATAATCAGGAAATTTACAGAACTCAATTTTTCTGTTAAACCACTGCATTTTAATTGCAAAAAATCATGAATTCATCTGAAAAAGCCAGTCAGGGAAGCTCACGTTTACGATATATAAAACTTTGTATTTTCTTTTCGGGACTTTCTGTTTTTGCTCAGCTTTATCTTTTCCAGCCGATGCTACCTATGGCTGCAGAACAGTTCGGGGTGTCTGTAGGTGATACTTCCCTTCTTGTATCTTCCTCCACAATAGGTATGGCATTGGGATTACTGTTTTTTGCTTTTAAAGCAGACAGCTATTCCAGAAAAGGTCTGATGGTCTTTTCATTGATTTCATCTGCCATACTTACCATTATTTCCACCTGGATCCCGAGCTTAAGCCTCCTGATCGCTATCGGAGTACTGAAAGGTTTTGTTGTTTCCGGAGTTTCGGCGGTTGCTCTGGCCTATCTCACAGAGGAAGTGAATGCTCTGGCAGTACCGGCAGCTATCAGCATGTATCTTAGTGGTAATACCATCGGAGGAATGAGCGGAAGAATAATGGCGACTCTTTTTGCCGGTGAATTCGGATGGCGCAATGCGGTACTTTTTATCGGGATAGAAAGCTTCATTCTGGGAGTTATATTCTGGAAACTGTTCCCGGAATCAAGGTTTTTCAATCCACAGAAAACAGATTATCATCTTAAGGTAAAACAGATGAAGTTTTTCCTGACCAATCCTTACATGCTTCGGTTATATTGTACAGCTGCTTTACTGATGGGTGTTTTTGTGAGTGTTTATAATTACCTGACATTCAGACTGGAAGTAAAACCATTTTCATTAAGCCACTTTATCATTGCTTTTATCTTTCTCATGTATATTTTCGGGGTCTTTGGAACAATGATCGTTGGCCGTCTTTCCAGAAGATTTCCCATGAACAATATCCTGAAAGGCTCTATTTTATTTATGCTCACCGGTGCGGCATTGTTATTATCCGAAAATATTTATATTCTTATTTTCGGGCTTGGTCTTTTTACCCTTTCTTTTTTCGCAGCCCATACGATGGCCAGCCAGATGACTGCATTGTATGCCAAACGCGGAAAATCTTCAGCCACTTCTATTTACTGGCTGTTTTACTATTTTGGTTCAAGTATTTTGGGCAGCGGTACCGGTTATCTCCTTCATGCTTATTCCTGGAATGTCTTCATAGGAATTCTTATCATAGCGGTTATCACAGCCCTTCTGTTAGCCACAGCCAATGTAGTACCTAAAGCAAGAACAAGAAACTAGTACCACATACATACCACATCCATTTTTTTGGCAACATGCTATCATTCACTTATGAGCCTACTATTTTAACATATTATTAATTTTTTATAGTAAAAATTTAACCTAACCTTCACTAAAACAGGGTACAACAATATAATGCTGGGCATAGTATTTGCTGTTTGTACAGGACTATATCATCACCTAAAAATCAAAATATCATGAACGTAGCAGATTTAAAAATCAAGAACTTGGTGGAGTATAATAATCAGATTTATATAATCTCCGAGATCTTTCACAATGTCGAGCAGGCTTATTTTGTTAAAATTGAAAATGATATTCAAAGTATCTCAGTCCCGGCAGCTTCTATCAGACCTATTAAAATAACAGAAGAATGGCTTGAAAAACTGGGATTCTCAAGAACGTACAGTTCGGATAAGAGTATACGGTACGAAAGACCGGAATCTTTTATAAAATACGATATAGACCTGAGTTCCAGAAAAATACTGGAAGGTCTGAAAATATATGGGAACGCTATAAAGTGCAGGTACATCCATGAGTTTCAGAATATTTTCTCAAGCCTGTTCGGAAAAGAAACAGCTTTGCATTATGGTTATTTGAAAACAGAATCGTAGTTTACATGGTTCTAAAGCTGTAGAAGACCACAATTTACAAGTTAAATTGTGGTCTTCTTTTTAGAACAAAGCATACAGAATCCACATCTTTTTCATTTATAATAAATTCCGAAAACTTCACCATTGATATATCATTAATTTCATTGATATTTGTATTAATAATATAAAAAACACATCAATGATTCTAAAGATTATTAATTCTGCATTGATTCTATTTGCTGTCTTTATGGGCTTCAAACAAGGAATTGCTATGATTTCCGGTAAACCTGAAATGACAGAAATGTTCGGAAAATGGGGATTTGACAAAACAGGACTTATGATCAACGGAGCGTTTACTATACTGGCTTCTGTAATGATTTTATTTCCAAAAACATTTGTCTGGGGAAATTTTCTGATGGCAGCCGGCATCCTTTTGATTATCTGTTTTCAGCTTTTAAATAAAGACCTGAAAGGTGCTATGATAGAACTTCCTTTTCTTTGTCTGAATCTGCTTATTATTTATCTGCAACATCCTCTTAAAAGCTAAAACCAATGAAAACCTATAAGTTAATCATTATATTCCTGACAGGCTTCTCCTGTATAGCCTGTGGACAAAACACAAACAAAAAGAAACAAAATCAAGAACCACAACTTTCAAAAAAACAACAAATAATGGACTTATCAAAAATAACAGACCCTGAAGTAAAAAAAGCCATAGAAGCTTTACAAAACGGTGATAAAAGCTGGTATAGCTTCTTTACAGAAAATCCTGCAATGACCGACGACGGTAATTCTATAGATTTTAAATCTTTCTTCTCCAATGCTCTGGGTAACGAGATGTTTCTCAGCATAGACCGCGTAGAAAATGATGGAAAAAGTATATATGGTAATTTTAAAGCCGGAAAATGGGGAACATTTCAGACTTACTTCAAATTCCATAAAAATGCAGAAGGGAAATTTGATAAACTGGATATCGGACAGGCCAGATAAATTCTTTTTATACTTAAAAAAGTATCATTTCTGACTTCAACTGTGTTCTTTCAACTGAGGTTAAGCCTGTGTTCTTCCTGCAATTTTTAATATTTATGTAAATTTGCACCCGTAGTTCGCCCTTACCATAATCGTTGGGAACAGAACTCAATACCTCATGACAGATACAGATACTATACTTTTACAGCTGATAGAACATTTTAAGGAAATCGTTTCTTTAGAAGATAAGGATATTGATTGCATTACTTCAAAATTAGAAATTATACAGCTCAAAAAGAAAGAGTATCTGCTTCGTGAAGGACAGGTTTCCAGACACATGCGCTTCATTGCTAAGGGAAGTCTGTTCGCCTATCATATTGATGAAAAAGGAAAAGAAAACACCACCCAGTTAGGTATTGAGAACTGGTGGGTAAATGATCTGTACAGCTATCTGAGCGAATTGCCTTCAAGAATGTTTATTCAGGCTAATGAAGATACCACGATTATACAGATCAGTAAAAGTCATTTGGAAGTATTATACAAAGAAGTTCCGGCCATTTCAGAATTCTGGCGCCTGAAAATGCAATCTGCGTATGTTACGTTACAGGAAAGAACTTTTGAGCATTCAAGGGTTGATGCCTATACTAAATACCGGACATTCGTCACAACCTACCGCAATATTGAGCAGCGTTTTCCTCAATACATGATTGCTTCCTATCTGGGAATCACAGTAGAATACTTGAGTTATCTTAGAAAAAAACACCTGTCTGACCTTTCTTAAGATTTCTTAAGTTTATTCCGTTCCAGCCCGAATAATTTTGCTCACAGAATTTAATGAGTGAAATATGAAGGCAAAAATCATCACAATAACAGCTCTTGCATCAGCTTCCCTGAATCTGAATGCACAGAAACTTTCCTATACTCCCGATCTTGTTTTAGGACATCGGTCGTATACCTATATGCATAATGTCAATTATCAACTGAATGAACAGCTGAAATTGAACAATCTTACTTTGTTTGATACAGAATACACCAAAGACAAAGAAAATATATTTTTTATCAGAAATACCCTCGCTTACAGCTTTACCAGAAGACTTAGCGCCAATGCGGCATTTGGAATGAAAAATCCGGGAGCATTTTTCAGTGCTTATCTGCAATACAAAATCATCCAGCCCAGCTATTCTCTCTCCTACTCTATTGGAACTACCTACCAGAAAGGGTTTTCGCTGGAACAGTCTATATCATTTGAATATACTCCTTATCTCACAGAAAACCTTAAAGGATATTTCAGTGTACTGGCAATTGGAAACCTGGATGACAGTGGGTATCCCAGAGGACTCCAGTTTATCAGAATTGGTGTAAAACAGGATAAAATGATGTATGGACTCGCTTCCAATTTTGATCAGTTTAACAACGGAAAAAAGACCCTGGAAAATATCGGGGCATTTATAAAATATAACTTTTAAATAATTATAAGAAATGAAAAAGAACATTGATTTAGGAATGCTTATCTGCAGAATAGCCATCGGATTTCCCATGTCGGTTTACGGAATCAGCAAACTGATCCATGGAGTTGGATTTATTAAGGATATGATGACTATGCATGGTTTACCATCTTTCTTTGCATATGGGGTCTTTGCAGGAGAAATTATAGCTCCTGTTATGCTGATTGTGGGATTCAGGGCCAGACTGGCTGGATTAGTTTTTGCAGTCAATTGCTTCACAGCCACTATTCTTGCACAGACGGCTAATATTTTCAAACTTAATGAATTTGGTGGGTGGGCTTTGGAATTACTGGTGATCTATATGCTGGTAAGTCTAAGCTTTTTCTTTACAGGAGCCGGGAAATATGCAGTTTCTACCCAGAATAAGTGGGATTAAAATACCTCGAAATTTTCTATTCACTAATTGATAAATCAGGATCTCAGGATTCTGATTTATCTTTTTGCCAAATGACAATAAAACAGACATCAGATCCCCGGTTTCATTCCGTATTTTTACAGTAAACTTAATCACCCATCATGAAAGAAGTTATCGTGTATCAAATCGATTCTTTTACCAAAGAGAAATTCAAAGGAAATCCTGCAGGAGTTGTATTAAATGCTGAAAATATGACGTCTGAAGAAATGCAGCTCGTTGCCAGAGAGCTTAATAATTCTGAAACTGCATTTGTTTTCAGACCTGATAATCCCAAAGAAAATTTTGATTATCAGGTCAGATATTTTACCCCTACTACAGAAGTTCCATCCTGCGGACACGCTACCATTGCTGCACTTTACGCAAAAGCTCAGGAAGACCACCTGGATTCCTGCATCGTTAAAATCAAAACACAAATCGGAATATTACCAATTCATATAGAAAGAGAAAACAATGATTATCTCATCACCATGACACAGGGAAAATTTGAGCTGAGCCCAGCTTTTGATACTTCAATGACCCAAAGAATTGTGTTTGCCCTGGGACTGACAATGGATGATCTTGATGAAAAATGTCCCGTACAGATCGCTTCTACAGGACATTCAAAAGTAATGATCGGTATTAAAAGCAATATGACCTTAAATCATCTGGTTCCTGATCTTACTGCTTTGACAAAGCTCAGTAAAGAAATTGGCTGTAACGGATATTTTGTATTTACTTTCGATACAGATGAAAAAGAGATATTAACCCATGGAAGGATGTTTGCACCCGCTATCGGTATTTCCGAAGATCCGGTTACCGGAAATGCAAATGGTCCTCTGGGAGGTTATCTTATTCAGAACAAGATCAGAGAAACTGCTGCTGATATTTTTGAATTTACCGGAAAACAAGGGGAAGCCATCAACAGGATTGGTGAAGTAAAAGTACAGGTTAGCGTAAGAGACAGCCAACCCGATATCATCCGTATTACCGGAAATGCAGTATGTGTTTTCAGAACTACTATGAATTTGAAATAATTCTGATATTTATATTAAAACAATTGTCCCCATTAAGGAAAATTGGTCGTCATCAAGATGAATCAAAAATTTGAATACAATGAAAGAATTCTTATTAGTCTTCCGTGCAGACTACAAGTCTATGCCCAAGACATCACCGGAACAAATGCAGGCCAACACTCAGAAATGGATGAACTGGATTGCAGGAATTGCTGCGCAGAATAAACTGGCAGACAGAGGAAACCGCCTGGAAAATACAGGACAGGTTGTAAAATCCGACGGAATAATTTCTGATGGTCCTTACACTGAGATTAAAGAATCTATCATGGGATACACGCTTATCAATGCGGAATCTATTGAAGAAGCGACTGCTTTATGTAAAGAATGTCCTATCCTGTTATTTGGGGGAAGTGTAGAAGTAAGGGAAATCAGTAAATTGTAATAACTACCTTTGATACAGTCTTTTCATCAGCCATGACCAATCCGAATGAAATAACGCCGCATTTATTCAGAACCGAGTACAGTAAAATCGTTGCTGTACTTTGCAGAAGTTTTGATATCAAACATATCGAAATTGCAGAAGATATTACCAGCGAAACCTTTCTGAAAGCTTCAGAATATTGGGTGGTAAACGGACTTCCTGATAATCCTGCAGCCTGGCTTTATACAGTGGCTAAGAATAAAGCAAAAGATTATTTCAAGCACCTTTCCATTATTGAAAAAAACAAAAAAGAAGAGGTAAGAACCACCGAAAAAGAATATCCAACCCTAGATTTCGATACCAAAAATATCTCTGACAGCCAGCTGGAAATGATTTTTGTGACCTGTAACCCTGTCAATTCCCAACAAACTCAAATATGTCTGGCTCTTCAGATTCTCTGCGGCTTCAGTGTGGAAGAGATCGCCAATGCTTTTCTTTCTAAAACCGAGACTATCAAAAAACGTTTGCAACGGGGCCGGGAAGCTCTCAGAACACACCGTTTTACAATAGATTCTTTAAGTGAACAGGATATTCACCAGCGATTGGAAACGGTGTTGACTACTTTATATTTATTGTTTAATGAAGGCTATTTTTCCAGAACGGATAACCTTTTGATCCGTAAAGATCTTTGCCTGGAAGCCATAAGACTTACCCTGATTCTTACTGACAATCAGTTTACCAACATCCCGAAAACCAATGCACTGCTGGCTTTGATGTGTTTTCAGAGCTCAAGGCTTAATGCCCGGACCAATGATGAAGGAGAAGCCATTCTTTTTGATGGGCAGGACGAAACATTATGGGATAAAAATTTGATTGAAAAAGGCAATTATTACCTGATAGAAGCCTGCCAGACAAACAATACTTCTGTTTCAAAATATCATCTGGAAGCAGGTATTGCATATTGGCATACTTCATCTGCCAAAGATAAATGGCAGCAAATTTTAACACTGTACAATCAGCTTGCTATCATTGAATATTCTCCGGTTACTGCCTTAAACAGAGCTTTTGCTTTTTCCAAAGTGTATGGAAATGAGATTGCTGTTCCTGAAGCAGAAAAGCTTAATCTCACCGGCAACGAATATTATCACGGGCTGCTGGGATATTTATATTCTGAAATCCATCCGGATCAGGCGATTTATCATTTTGAAGAAGCAATCCGTCTGACCAAATCAAAGCCGGAAAAACAGACTTTACAGAAACAGGTTAATCTTTTAAAAACAAAGTAAATTTCAACATAAAAAGCCTCCCGATAATCATCAGGAGGCTCTTCTTTTATTATTCATCAGCGGTTTTGAGAAATAATTCCTCTTTCCCAATAAGATAGATGTCGATCAGCGCTTTTGTGTTGATATTAACAGTATCACCGTTTTTAATCTTGTATTTCTTCTGTAAAGGTTTTCCGTTAAAATAAACTGTACCTGAATCAAGCAGAAGGTTCAATTTAGATGACGAAAGACCTAAGCATGTCCTGATAACAGTTGAAGCTCTTACGTTAAAATCAAAAGAACATTGTATCTGAAACGAAATGATTTCACCGTCCATATTGATCAGATCTTCAACAGGAATGGTATTGTATAGAATTTCATATGCTACGCTTTCCAGATCTGCTTCTATATTATTTTTCTTTCTTATTTCCTGTGAAAAAGCATATTCCCAGGCAATTTCCGTATCGTTTTCTGAAAATTTATTGAACAGTTCTTTACTGACAGATTCTGTTCTTATTCTTGAAAAGACAGTCATGTTATAGGTGTTGCTGCATTTTACACATCGGTAAATCAACCATATATCTATATTCTTTTTTTGAGCATTCAATCTGAATTTATCGCTGCAATAAAATCTGTCACTGTTACAATGATTGCATTTCTTTTTTAGTAAGGGAGTATTTTTCGCTTTTACCTCCCAAATATGTTTTGTACTCATTACTTATAATCGTGCTTGCTATTCTTTGTTGGATTTTTTCCATATTATTCACGCATTACAAGAAGGTTGATACATCTGAGATTTACCCACAGACTATTCTTAAGGTATAATTTGAACTGTATTTCAGTCTTTTAAAATCATAATGATGAAGACGAAAACAACAGATATAGCTGCCTTTGGCAGGCAATGCATAATATGATGAAATGAAAACCTGTTCGGGTAGAATTACCCAAACGAAAGAACGATCAGCCTGTGGTTACGGAGACTGATACTAAGCAGTAATAAGTTTAAGTGTTGTTCTCAAAACGACCTGTTTACTTGGTTATGATAAAAATAATCATTTTCAGTGAAGAGCAGGCCATTTTTTCATATTAATTCAAAAAAAAAACAAGCAGCCTTTATTTCCCATAGAAATTGGTTTCTTAAAAATGAACCATACAACAAATAAAAATTGAACCATACAGCAAACTTACCTTTTCTGTTTCTGACGAACTTTGTGGTATTAAAATCATCAAAATGAAACAGATTAATAAAATTTACATCAACGGTGAGTTTGTTACACCGAATGGAACAGAAACATTTGACCTTATCAATCCTGCGACCAATCAAAAAACCGGAGAAGTCGTTCTTGGAAATGAAGAAGATACCCGAATGGCTATCGCTGCAGCGAAGAAAGCTTTTACAACCTTTTCAAAAACTACAAAAGAAGAACGCATCAGATTACTTCAAAAACTTCATGAAGCGGTTAGTAAACGGGAAGATGAACTGGTTTCTGTGATGGTGGAGGAATATGGAGGAACCCTGCAGTTCTGCAGGATGAGTGTTCAAAACGCAATTTCAGCCTTTACAACAACCATTACGACTCTGGAATCATATGACTTTGAAAAAACAGTCGGCCATTCCAAAGTACGTTTTGAATCTTTGGGAGTAGTAGGAATCATTACCCCATGGAATGCCAGCAATAGTTTTATCTGCAACAAACTGGCTACCGCTATTGCTGCCGGATGTACAGCCGTCATCAAACCAAGTGAAATGAGTGCTGCACAAACTCAGCTGCTTACTGAATGTTTCCATGAAGCCGGTTTGCCTGCAGGGATATTCAATATTGTAAATGGGTTAGGAAATGTAGTGGGCGCAGAAATTACCCAGCATCCCGATATCGCAAAAATTTCTTTCACCGGATCCACAGTTACAGGAAAAGCTATTGCCAAAGGAGCCGTAGATACTATGAAAAGAGTAACACTTGAACTTGGCGGAAAGTCTCCGAATATCATTCTTGAAGATGCCGATCTGGAAAAAGCTATTCCTATGGCTGTTTTTGGAGCCTATATGAACAACGGACAGGCTTGCATCGCTCCTACCCGTCTGCTTGTTCCTATCAACAGATTGAATGAAGTGAATGAACTGGCTAAAAAAGCAGCAGAACAGGTAAAAGTAGGAAACCCTAATGAAGAAGATACCCTTGTAGGACCTATGGTAAGTGCAAAACAGTTTGAAAGGGTACAAAGCTACATCCGTCTTGGACAGGAAGAGGGAGCAACTTTGCTCGCAGGTGGTGAAGGTAAACCGGAAGGTCTTGAAAATGGTAATTTTGTAAAAGCAACCATCTTTACCAATGTTCGTAATGATATGCGTATCGCTCAGGAGGAAATCTTCGGGCCGGTACTGTCTATCATTCCTTATGCTAATGAAGAGGAAGCGGTTGCTATTGCCAATGACACCACTTATGGTCTGGCAGCTTACATCAGCTCTTCTGATAAAGAACATGCAGAACGTATTGCTGCACAGATTGATGCCGGAAGAATCTGTATCAATGGATTTTCACATGATCCTTATGCTCCTTTCGGTGGGTTTAAGCAAAGTGGCATCGGCCGTGAGTATGGTGTATTCGGATTGGAAGCTTATCTGGAACCCAAGACCATTCTTGCTTAATATTAAAATCCTCAAAGTCTGTAAATAGCGGGCTTTGAGGATTTAAACAATAGGTAATCCATTATTGATACTAAAAAAGTTTTGTAAGTTTGAAAAAAGAATCGATCAAGAAATAACTACCTGAGCCATGAGCGAAAATAATATTCTTTTACCTATTAATTACTCCTGTCATTTTTCAGAATTCAGGGAAGGAGAACAATTTGCACGAATCCATAGTCTGGGACTGGTTATTTCCGGGGAAATGGAACTGAATGACGGTACCACAAAGACAATATTTAAAGAAGGGGAACTTTATTCTGCAAGAAAAAACCGTCTCCTTAAGTTTGCAAAATACCCTCCTAAAGATGGAGAGATAAGAACGGTAACCATTTATTTTGATGAAGCCATCTTACGTGATTTCAGCCGTGAGTATGGATATCAGGCAGAGAAGAAGGATAATATTCCGGCTTTTATAAAACCGGATCAAAAGGCATTAACTTCTTTTATGTACTCTTTACTGGCCTATGAAGAACTTCCTGCTTCTACAGAACTTCTGCGTCTCAAACAGAAAGAAGCTTTACTTCTGATGTTGAGCGATGATCCGGGTCTTAAAGATATTTTATTTGATTTCTCTGAGCCTTACAAAATAGATATTGAAACTTTTATGAACAAAAACTTTCATTTCAATGTCAATGTAGAACGATTTGCTTATTTAACAGGGCGAAGTCTGTCTGCCTTTAAAAGAGATTTTCAAAAAATATTTGGGATACCGCCAAGACAATGGCTGCAGCTTCGGCGATTGAAGGAAGCTCATTTTCTGCTTACGCAAAAAGGGAGATCGGTTTCCGATATTTATCTGGATTTGGGCTTTGAAAATTTATCTCATTTCTCCTTTGCATTTAAAAAGCAGTTTGGCTATCCACCGAGCTCATTACAGGCAAAATAACTTAGACTTCATCTAAAAAAATGTATCTGAAAGCGAGGATCACCAGAATGACAACAGCTATTGTAATAATTTTCACTTTCATATCGCTTTTAAGGTGGTCAGGAGCATAGCGCAATGTTTTTTCATCAAGATAAAAATCCTTGTAAACCTCAGAATCAATTTTGAGATCGGGGCGAAAAGTCTGTACTCCTTTCAGAAAATGTCCAATAAGATCATACCGGTTTTTAAGTGGAATCACATCCAGATTGATCAGTTTCTTTTTGGGTTTTCCGGTTTCATCTTTTTCATGAACATATAGATTTTTTCTGAAATTACTATATTTTCCGAGATTCTGAGATTCTGAATAAATATCTTTTGTATAGGAGTCCTTGCTTTTGATCAAATCCTGGTATTTAATTTCTGACAGTATTTTCTCTTTTCTGTTGAGAAACAGGATTCCCTGATGATTGATCAGCAGACCACTGATTTTCTCATCCTGATTTCTGATCATTTGATAAGCCAGCCACCCTGCCAGCAGGCCAGTAATCAAAAAGAATAAAAAGAAGATCATGTCAGATGCGGTATCTGTAGAAGTATGTGAAACAGCATCAATAAAAAATCCCAGTAAAATAACCGCAATGACAGCAAAAAGGATGACAATACTCCATCTTATTCTGGCTATGTATTCCGGGCTGTAGGTTTCTGATTTCATTTCAGAAAATGATTCTTTCATATTTAAATGTATATTTCGTTGGTTATCAGTTTTTCAATGTATTTTTAAGACTTATCTGTCAAAATACATCGGGCAGCAAAAATACGATATAAAAATGAATAGAATATTAAATGATCACCCTATTTTTATCTTTTTAAAATAACAGATCGTGCTATGAAAATCATAACACGATCTGAATTGTTGAATATAATTATTTTAAAGTTTTTTTAAAGTGCATATTCTACGGAGGCTTCTTTAGCCGCGGCCACCATTGCAATCAAAGCTTTTTCTGTTTCTTCCCAGTGTCTTGTTTTCAGTCCGCAGTCCGGATTTACCCAAAGTTGATTGGCAGGAATTACGTTTTGAGCTTTTCTCAACAGTTCAATCATTTCTTCTTTTGACGGAACCCTTGGGGAATGGATATCGTATACTCCGGGACCAATTTCATTCGGATATCTGAAATCTGCAAAAGCATTCAGCAGTTCCATCTGAGAACGGGAACATTCTATGGTAATCACATCTGCATCCATATCAGCAATGTTTTCAATAATATCATTGAATTCCGAATAGCACATATGGGTATGAATCTGTGTAGCATCTTCCACTCCGCTTGCTGAAATTCTGAAAGCTTCTACGGCCCATTTCAGGTAGTTCTGCCAGTCTGTCTTTCTTAATGGAAGCCCTTCTCTTATCGCAGGCTCATCAATCTGAATAATTCTGATTCCTGCTTTTTCAAGATCCACAACCTCATCACGGATAGCCAGAGCAATTTGCTTACATGTCTCTGAACGGGGCTGATCATCACGTACAAAAGACCATTGTAAGATCGTAACAGGACCTGTGAGCATTCCTTTTACCCATTTTTCAGTCTGGGATTGTGCATATTGGGACCAATATACCGTCATTGGTGTCGGGCGGGAAACATCACCGAAGATCACAGGAGGCTTTACACAACGGCTTCCGTAGCTTTGTACCCAGCCATTTTTCGTAAATACAAAACCTTCCAGCTGCTCTCCGAAATATTCTACCATATCGTTACGTTCAAATTCCCCGTGAACCAATACATCTATTCCTATTTCTTCCTGCCAGTTGATGGTTCTCTGGGTCTCTTCTTTCAGTAAAGTATCATACTGCTCTGCCGTCAGCTCTCCTTTTTTGAATTTTGCTCTCCAGCTTCTTACCTCAGTGGTCTGTGGGAATGATCCGATGGTTGTTGTTGGAAATAAAGGAAGCTGCAGTACTTTCTGTTGTTCTTCTTTACGGATTTTGAAAGTATTTATCCTTTGAGCATCTTTTTCAGTAACCGTATTTGCTCTTTGCTTCACGTCATCATTATGAATAAGCGAAGATGTTCTTCTGCTTGCAATTGCTTTTTTATTATCTTCAAAAGCGGCAAGAATCTGTTCATTCTCGGTTTCGGATGCCAGTTCTTTAAGCGTTACCACTTCTGCCACTTTTTGTTTGGCAAAAGCCAGCCAGTTTTTAATTTCCGGATTAAGTGTGGTTTCAAAATCCAGATCACAAGGTGAATGAAGTAATGAAGAGGAAGGAGCAATTAAAACCCTTTCAGATCCTAATTTCTCAACTGCTTTTTGAATGAAAGACAAAGACTTTTCATAATCATTTTTCCAGATATTTCTTCCGTCAACCACACCCAATGAAAGGCCTAAGCTTTCCGGAATGACATTCAGAATATCATCTAACTGTTCAGGGCTTCTAACCAAATCAATGTGTAAAGTATTCACCGGAAGTGATACCGCAAGTGATCCATTATCTTTTAATCCTTCAAAATAAGTGGCAATAATAAATTTCAGTTTCGGGAAACGTTTTCTTATTTCGGTATAAATAAAATGATATGTTTCTTTTGCTTTCTCCGTTAAATCCAATGCCAGAAAAGGTTCATCAAACTGAATCCATTCTGCACCCTGCTCCTGAAGTTTTGTTAGAATCTCTGTATATACGGAAAGAAGGTTTCCAGCCAGATCCAGTTTATCAAATCCTTCTTCTTTCTCTTTTCCTAACAACAGATAAGAAACCAGTCCGATAATGACCGGTTTTGCATTGATTCCTGCCTGCTTTGCTCCTGCAAATTCATTGAAAATTTTATCTGAACTCAGTTTAAACAGTTGATTTTTATAAAACTCGGGAACGATATAGTGATAATTGGTATCAAACCATTTTGTCATTTCCATCGCTGTGATATCCAGTCCTTCTTTCTGATATCCTCTTGCCATGGCAAAATAAAGATCCAGCTCAGAATTGTTTTTTTTAAGCACTACTTCATGATAACGTGTGGGAATTGCCCCTACCACAAGACTCATATCCAATACCTGATCATAATATGAAAAATCATTACAGGGAATAAGGTCTATACCGGCTTCTTTCTGAATGTTCCAGTTTTGGTTACAGATATTTCTGCCCGTATTCAGAAGTTCTTCCAAAAGGATTTTACCTGACCAATATTGCTCGCAGGCTTTTTTGAGTTCTCTTTTGCTACCAATACGCGGATAGCCCAGAATGTGAGTTTGCATTTTTTTTACTTTTTAATTAAACTTAATGGTAAAGTCTTTTAAAAATGCTTCGTAATGTTTTAACGGATAAAAATTTCAGGATCATGATATAACAAACAATACAATTCCCTTGCAGAGAAAGTGTATAAATCCGATATATCATCTGTATGACCCAAAGCTTCAGACCGCGAAAGCATCGTCAATTCAGTAAAGGCAGGTCTCCTGACTTGTAACAGTTTCCGTCATCCTTCCCGCTTTTGGCAGTGGATATATAAGGATAGAAACCTTTGGTATGTTACTTACAGTTGCGCGACAGCTCGTGATTCTCACACGATTCCCTATTAATCTACGTTACGTAAAACCTTTCCTGTTTGATGAAGTATCTCTAAAGAACTGTACTTTTACCTATAACAATGGTCATCAGTAAAAGTTTTTAATTTTGTGTAAAATTAACAATACAGAATAAACACACAATCAAATCTAATTAATTAAGCAAAATAAACTTTTAAAAACATAAATAAAAGCATATAATTCTTTACATTTGACTGTTTTTATAATCTAAAAGAATAATATTCTGTGGAACAACTCGATGATAAGGATGTACAGCTGCTGAGGCTGCTCCAGAAAAATGCAAAACTGACCGTTAAAGAGCTTGCTAAAGAAGTGAACCTCTCCACTTCACCTGTTTTTGAAAGAGTAAAAAGATTGGAACAGGAAGGGTTTGTGAAAAGATATGCCGCTGTTCTTGATGCTGAAAAACTCAACCGTGGGTTTACGGTTTTCTGTCAGATCAAGCTGAAAATTCACGACCGATCTGTAGGTTATGATTTTGTGAAAGAAATTTTAGAAATTGAAGAAGTTGCAGAATGCTACAATATTTCCGGAGATTTTGATTTTCTTCTGAAAGTTCAGGTACGGGATATGAAACATTACCAGGATTTTGTGTTTAATAAACTGGGATCTGTAGATTCTATAGGGAGCACTCACAGTACGTTTGTGATGGCTGAGGTGAAAAACAATCATGGAATCACCATATAATAAAAATGGAAAATTGAGAATTGAAAATGGAAAATGATACTTAACTTAAACCATGCTATTTTCAATTCTCTATCTTCCAATGTATTAATTTCCTTTAAAGTCCGGGGTTCTTTTTTCTATAAATGCCCCGATACCTTCATGGTGGTCTTCTGTTGTAAACAACTCTCCGAATAATGCAGCTTCCTGTTTTAACCCATCCGTAATGTGCAGTTCAAATCCTGTATTTAAAGACTGTTTCGCTTTTGCCACAGCTACAGGTCCTCTTGCGGCAATTGTTTCTGCCAGTTTTTGAGCTTCGTTGAGTAATTCTTCGGGAGCAAAAACATGATTAACAAAACCAAAATCTTTACAAGCTTCTGCGGAATAAAATTCTCCGGAGAAAACCATTTCTCTTGCTTTGTATAATCCGATAGCTCTTGGTAGACGCTGGGTTCCGCCAAAACAAGGCAATAATCCTAATGTCACTTCAGGGAGTCCAAATTTTGTTTTCCCGCTAGCCAGGATAATATCACAGGATAATGCCAGTTCACACCCTCCTCCCAATGCAAAACCGTTCACAGCAGCTATCACGGCAAACGGAAGTTCTTCAATAGCATTAAAAGCAGTTTGTGCAGCAATAGAAAAAGTCTCTGCTTCTGCGGGAGTCATTTGCTGCATGGCTTTAATGTCAGCCCCTGCAACAAAAGCTTTTTCCCCGGAACCGGTAATAATTAATACTCTGATATTTTTATCTGATCTTATCTTGCTGGCAAATGATTTCAGTTCCTGTAAAACCTGCTCATTCAATGCATTTAATGCCTGCGGACGGTTTATCGTCAGCGTTCCGACAGGTCCGTTTTGTTGATATAATAATGTTTCGAAAGTCATTTTTTTAATTGATAGTTGATAATTATTAAAAAGTAATCATAGACAGTTTTTACCTTCTATTCAATTTTTAAAGGTCTCTGTTTAGAAATTGAATAATACTTGAAAAGTCTGTTTTTCCATTTCCGGATTCGCTCCACATTCTGTACAAATTCAATGCGGTATTGCCGAGTGGTGTGGATGTTTTGGTTTCCAAACCTGCTTCTGCGGCTAGGCCCAGATCTTTTGTCATCAGGTCTACGGCAAAACCACCGGAATAATTACGGGAAGCCGGGGCATTTTCCATTACTCCCGGATAAGGATTATAAACATCCAAGGACCAGTTTTTCCCGGAACTCTTCTGCATAATCTCACTTAAAACCTGAGGATTAAGACCATGTTTTACCCCAAGATTGATGGCTTCTGAAGTTCCGATCATGTGAATGGCCAACAGCATATTATTACAGATCTTAGCAACCTGTCCCGCCCCGGATTCTCCGGCATGAAATATATTCTGTCCCATACACTTCAGTATCGGCCTGGCTTTTTCGTAGTCTTCCTGTTTACCGCCCACAATAAAGGTGAGTGTACCTGCCTGAGCTCCGGCTGTTCCTCCGGAAACGGGTGCATCTATCATTCTGCAGCCTTTTGAAACAGCAAGTTCAGCCACTGTACGGGCTGTAACTGCATCAATGGTACTGCTGTCAATTAATAATGTGTTTGGTTTCAGGCTGTTTATAAAATCTTCTGAATAAAGATCAGCTACGTGTTTTCCGGAAGGCAGCATTGAAATCACTACATCTGCATCCTCAGAAGCGGCCACAGCAGATCCTGCAGCCTTCCCTCCTTCTGACACCAGTATTTTCAAAGCTTTCTCCGAAAGGTCAAAACCCACAACGTGATGACCTTTTTTGATCAGGTTAACGGCCATGGGTCCACCCATGTTTCCTAATCCTATGAATGCTATATTTGACATAATTTTTAGTTTAAAGTTTAAAGTTGAGGGTTCAAAAAGTTCTCTATTGATTAAAAACATCTATGAACGTCATAAAAGTCTTATTTTCAATACTTAAATCTCCATTCTCAATGTTTCATTTTCCATTTTCAATTCTTTAAAGTAAGAATCTATCCATTCTTCCGTAATCTCTTCCCATGTTGCGGGATGCCATTTCGGAGACATGTCTTTGTCTACCAATAATGCTCTTACTCCTTCTGCAAAATCAGGGTGGATACAGCACTGACACGACAGATTCAGTTCAGATTGAAAAACCTCTTCAAGACTTAGATCTTTACCTTGTTTCAATTGTCTGAAAATAATGTGCGCTGAACTTGGAGATCCGGCTTCAAAGCTTTTCACACCGTTATTAATCCATTCATCTTTATCATTATGGCTGACCAATATTTTTCTGAAATCTTCCAGAGAGTTGATTTCTTCAAACTGCTTGATAAAAGAAGCGTGTAATTCCGCCTGAGACTCAGGAATAATGACTTCTTTTGAAATATTTTCGAGAATATGGGAAACAGTTTTATGAGATGCTCCGTCCCAGTCTGCCTGTTGAAGGGTATTCAGAACAGTTTCTTTTGAGGAAGATTCTATAAAATAATCTGCCAGTCCTAAGAATTTACAGTCTGCTCCATCCAGTTTTGCGCCTGTTAATCCTAAATAAACTCCATAGGCGGAAGGCATTTTATTCAAAAAGCAGGTTCCCCCTACATCAGGATACAGTCCAATTGTAATTTCAGGCATTGCCAGTTTACTTTTTTCTGTAACGATGCGGTGTGAGGCTCCTACCATTAAACCAATTCCGCCTCCCATAACGATTCCGTGTCCCCAGACGATGACAGGTTTTGGATAGGTATGAATGGCATAATCTACCTGATATTCTTTTGAAAAGAAGTCGAAACAGTCCTGTGGAACCTTTGAAGCATCTACTTTACGCTGCGCAATAATAGCATCATGTAATTTTCTTACATCACCACCTGCACAGAATGCTTTTTCGCCAGCTCCCTGAAGGAATATACAGGTTACTTCATCAGAAATCTTCCAGTTTTCCAGGATAACTTTCAGTTCTTCTATCATTTCCAATGACAGCGAATTGAGGGTTTTCTCAGAGTTCAGGGTAATAATCCCGACCTTATTTTTTATTTCTGTTATAATTACACTCATGGTATTTAATTAAAAATTGAGAGTTGAAAATTGAAAATTATTATTAAAAAGTTGTCTAAACTTTATTATTAATTATTTTAACCACAAAAGACACAAAAGTTTAAAACACTTAAGTTTCTTTAGTACCTGGCTTTATGCATAAAAAGTACCCCTAAGTTTTGTGAAAATCTTTGATTTTCATCTTATTTGAGCTTTTCTGAGATATCATTTTTAAACTTACTTAAGTGAACTAAAGTGTTTTAAAATAAAAACTGTTGTGTCTTTTGTGGTTAAAAATAATCCATATAAAAAGTTTAGACAGCCCAGTTAAATGCTAAAAGATTCTACATTAATGAAAATAGGTTTATCATCTTATTTGTAGGGTGGCTCCTTCTTCAAGGATCTTTCTTGAAATCACTAGTTTCATAATTTCATTGGTTCCTTCCACTACCTGATGCACTCTGGCATCACGCATCAGCCTTTCAACCGGAAAATCCTGCGTACAGCCATAGCCGCCTAAGATCTGAAGGGCCTCGTTGCATATATTAAAACTCATATCCGTAGCCAATCTTTTCGCCATGGCACAATAAGTAGTGGCATTCGGATCTTTGGAATCAAGCTTAAATGCTGCCAACTGTACCATTTGACGGGCTGCGACCAACTCCGTCACCATATCTGCAATTTTAAACTGAAGCGACTGAAACTGGGCCAAAGATTTTCCGAACTGCTGCCTTTCATGCATATAGCGCTGAGCCTGATTGATTGCTCCCTGTGCTGCTCCTACGGAACATGTGCCAATATTGATGCGGCCTCCGTCCAATCCTTTCAGAGCTATTTTAAATCCTTCCCCTAATGTTCCTAAAAGATATTTCTCTTCTACCTCCACATGATCTAAAAACACAAAACGAGTCGGCTGTGTATTCCAGCCCAGCTTTTTTTCTTTTTCTCCAAAACTGATTCCCGGAGCATCTGCAGGCACTACAAATGCACTGATTCCTTTGGTGCCAGATTCTCCTGTACGGGCCATGACAATTAATATATCACTTTCACCTGCTCCGGAGATAAATGCTTTGGTTCCATTAATACTATATTTATTTCCTTTTTTGACGGCTGTTGTTTTCAAACCTGCTGCATCTGAACCTGAGCCTGGTTCAGTAAGGCAATAGGAGCCCAAGAGTCTGCCTGATGCCAGATCCGGACATAATTTTTTCCTGATTTCATCAGTTCCAAATTCATCAATCATCCATGAAACCATATTGTGTATGGTAATATAGGCTGTAGTAGAAGGGCATGCTGCTGCTAATTCTTCAAATATAATGGCAGCATCCAACCGTGATAGTCCCAATCCTCCGGCTTCTTCACTGGTGTATACACCGCAGAAGCCCAATTCTCCGGCCTTAACAATAGCTTCTTTGGGAAATTTCTTTTCAGCATCCCATTCTGAAGCATATGGAAACAGCTCTTTTTCAGCAAACTTTCTCGCAGCATCCTGAAATGCCAGCTGATCTTCATTTAGGTTAAACTCCATAGTATTAAATTGAAAATTTATTTGAATTGAGAATGAATAATTGAATGTAAAAAAATGGATCATTGAGAAGGCTAATTATCTCAATTATCCATTTTACATTATTTTAAGTTGATGGTCATATTCACACTTCCTCCCGGCACATCTTCTTCAAACCAGCGGGCGGTAATGGTCTTGGTTTCGGTATAGAAACGAACGCCTTGTTTTCCGTAAGAATGTAGATCGCCAAAGAATGATTTCCGCCATCCCGTAAAAGAGAAAAATGGCAGCGGAACAGGAATCGGAAGGTTGACACCAATCTGCCCTACTTCAATTTCATGCTGGAATTTCCTTGCAGCGGCTCCTGAATTAGTAAAAATTGAGGTTCCGTTTCCGTATGGGTTTTCATTAATGATCCTTATCGCTTCATCTAAGGTTTCTGCCTTTAATAACAGCAATGCCGGCCCGAAAATTTCTTCTTTGTAGATGTCCATATCCACAGAAACACTGCTAAATAAGGTAGGGCCTACAAAATATCCGTTTTCATAGCCTTCTACGGTACAGCTGCTTCCATCCAGGAGAACTTCTGCTCCCTGATCGTAGGCACTTTTGATCAACCTTACCACTTTCTCTTTAGATTGCTTATTGATCAATGGACCAAATGCAGCTGATTCATCAGACCAGACCCCTGGCTTTACTGTACTTAAAGCAGTTTTAATATCTTCTATCCAATTTTGAGACTCTCCTACCAATACAGCCACACTGATCGCCATACAACGCTGGCCGGCCGCACCACAGGAAGCTCCTACCAGATTATTAATCACCTGGCTTTTATTGGCATCGGGCATAACTACCATATGATTTTTAGCCCCGCCAAAAGCCTGAACTCTTTTGAGATTATCGGTTCCGGTGCGGTAGACCTGTTCTGCAACCGGTACAGAGCCTACAAATGAAATAGCCCTGATGTCGGCATGATTCAAAATATGATTTACCTGATCTTTGGTACCGTGAACAATATTTAAAACACCTTTAGGAAAACCTGCCTCCAAAAACAGTTCTGCCATTTTCATGGAGGTCATAGGAGTCTGCTCGGAAGGTTTTAAGATAAAGGTATTACCGCATGCTATCGCCATAGGAAACATCCATAAAGGAATCATGGCCGGGAAGTTGAAAGGAGTAATTCCTGCACAGACCCCAAGAGGCTGAATGTAACTGTAGGTATCTACTCCTCTTGCTACGTTTTCTACTGTTTCCCCCATCATCAGGGTCGGAATATTACAGGCATGCTCTACGACTTCTATGCCGCGCCAAACATCTCCCATAGCATCTGCAAAGGTTTTTCCGTTTTCTTTGGAAAGGATTTCCGCAATTTCTTTTTGATGTTCTTTTAAAAGATGCTGGTATTTCAGAAATAGTCTTGCTCTTTCCGGAGTGGCAACTTCTTTCCATATTTTGAAAGCTTCTGCAGCGGCTTCAATAGCTTCATCTATTTCAGACAATTCCGTGAGAGGAACTTCTGCAAGAATCTCCTGTGAAGCAGGATTTTCTACAGGAAGATAGTTTTTCGTTTTACTTTCTGTAAAATTTCCATTGATTAATATTTTTATTTTTTGTGACATAGTTTTTTTAATTAAAATGGAGCATTGAAAGTTTTAATCATAAAAATGAGAATGGAGAATTGATCATTTTTCAAAAAAATATCGACTATTCTTTAAAAACGTTTTGATATTCAATTCTCCATCTCTTTTGATTTTAAATGACTAAAAGATCTACAAATTCATTGACGTTAAGATTCACTAATGTGTCATATTCCAATGAATTTTCAAGGATTGTTCTTTGTTGTTTTTCCGGGAAAATACGGGCAAGATTAACTTTATATTTCTTGATCAGTTCAGGAATACCTTCGTCTCTTCTTCGTTTGTGACCAATAGGATATTCTACCACTATTTCGTCTAAAACAGTTCCGTCATTAAGTTCTACCGTCATCGCATTGGCAATGGAGCGTTTTTCCGGATCATGATAATCTGCAGTAAACTGAACATCTTCCACACATTCAATTTTGTCACGAAGTGCATCAATTCTTGGATCTGAAGCGATGTTATCTTCATAATCGGCAGCCGTCAGTCTTCCATAGATCAATGGTACAGCCACCATATATTGAATGCAGTGGTCACGGTCGGCAGGATTATTTAACGGTCCTTTTTTATCGATAATTCTAATAGCAGCTTCATGGGTACGGATGGTAATTTTTTTGATATCATTTGTTGTTTTTCCAAGGCCTCTTAAAGTTGCGTGTAATGTCATTGCGGCTTCCACTGCGGTCTGCGAGTGGAATTCTGCAGGGAAAGAAATTTTAAAGAGTACATTTTCCATTACATAAGAACTGTATTCTCTCTGGAATTTGAATTCATTCCCTTTGAAGGAAACATCATAGAATCCCCATGTTTTTGCGGTCAATACAGATGGATAGCCCATTTCTCCTGTTTTTGCAATCAGGGCAAGACGTACTGCCCTTGAGGTAGCATCTCCTGCCGCCCATGATTTACGGGAACCTGTATTGGGAGCGTGACGGTAAGTTCTTAAAGACTGTCCGTCCACAAAAGCCAGTGACACGGCATTGATAATTTCATCACGGTTTAATCCGACCAGCTTTCCTACAACTGCTGTGGAAGCTAATTTTACCAATAAAACGTGATCCAGTCCTACTTTATTGAATGAATTTTCCAATGCCATTACGCCCTGAATTTCGTGAGCCATGATCATTGCTTCCAGTACCTGCTTCATTTTTAAAGGTGATTTTCCTTCTGCAATATTTGTTCTGGATAACCAGTCTGCGGTCGCCAGAATCCCCCCAAGGTTATCAGAAGGATGTCCCCATTCTGCTGCCAGCCATGTATCATTGAAGTCCAGCCAACGGATGATCGCTCCGATATTGAACGCTGCCTGAATGGGATCCAGCTGGAATTGGGTACCCGGTACTTTTGCGCCGTTAGGAACTACTGTCCCTTTTACCACAGGTCCTAAAAGTTTTGTACATGCCGGGTAAGTCAATGCTTCCAGCCCACAGCCGATTGTATCCAGAAGACAGTAGTGAGCGGTCTTCCATGCTAAGCCATTTTTAATTTCGTAATTTAAAACATAGTCTGCAATGTCTGTTAATACCTGATCGGGTTGTGGTCTTTCGTTTGAGATGTGTGAACTCATTTTTTATTATTGAAAAATTTTAATTAATTAAAAGTTAAGAGTGGAAAATTGAAAATGAATTATTGTTTTTTCATTTCCGACATTCTATTTTCCATTATTTCCGGTCGTTGATGGACACAAATTCTTTGTTTTCAGGCCCTGTATAATTGGCACTTGGACGGATAATCTTTCCATCCTGTCTCTGTTCTATGATGTGGGCACTCCATCCGGTCACTCTTGAAATGACAAATAACGGAGTGAACATCAGAGTAGGCACTCCCATCAGATGGTAAGAAACAGCAGAGAACCAATCCAGATTCGGGAACATTTTCTTTTCTTCCCACATAATCGTTTCTAGCCTTTCAGCAATAGTATACAGCAGCATATCTCCTGCTTCTTCGGAAAGTTCTTTTGCCACTTTTTTAATTACGACGTTTCTCGGATCTGAAATGGTATACACCGGGTGTCCGAATCCGATAATCACTTCTTTGTTCGCAATACGCTGGCGAATATCGCTTTCTGCTTCATCCGGAGAATTGTAACGGCTTTGGATTTCAAAAGCAACTTCATTTGCTCCGCCATGTTTAGGTCCTCTCAAAGCACCAATTGCTCCAGTAATTGCAGAGTAAATATCAGATCCTGTTCCGGCAATCACACGGCTGGTAAATGTTGAGGCATTAAATTCATGTTCTGCATAGAGGTTTAACGAGATTTCCATTGCTTTTACCCAGGAATCTGCAGGTTTTTTCCCATGCAGCAGGTGAAGGAAATGCCCTCCTATTGTATCATCATCGGTTTCTACGTCAATTTCTTTTCCATTATGGGTATAGTGATACCAATATAACAGACCTGAGCTGAAAGATGCCAGTAATTTGTCTGCAATATCTCTTGCTCCCGCCATATTATGATCATCTTTTTCTGGCTGAATACTTCCGATAGCAGAAACCATGGAACGCATGACATCCATGGGATGAGCCGCTGCAGGAATACTCTTGAGAATATTTCTCACAGAATGAGGCAGCCCTCTCAAAGATTTTAGTTTGGCTTTATAGTTTTTCAATTGTGCTCCGGTTGGCAGCTGGCCATAGATCAGAAGATAAGCTACTTCTTCAAACTGTGCTTTCTCTGCCAGATCCAGAATATCATATCCTCTGTAATGGAGATCGTTTCCACTTTTTCCGACACTGCAAAGAGCCGTATTACCTGCTGCTACCCCTGAAAGCGCAACGCTTTTTTTAGGCTTAAATGTGGGTTCACTGTTAGTTGGCATTATCAATTATTTTGTTTAAAAAGGTTGTCTAATTTTTGTTCGTAGCCGTAGTATCCGATGCTTTGATAGAGTTCTTCCCTGGTTTGCATAGTATCCAATACATTGACCTGTGTTCCGTCTTTACGAAGGTGTTCATATACATTTTGAGCTGCTTTATTGGCAGCACGGAAAGCAGAAAGCGGATAAAGGATCAGTCCCACGCCTGCATTTTTTAATTCTTCCACCGTGTACATTCTGATCATCCCGAATTCGGTAATATTAGCCAGCACTGGAACTCCTGCAGCTTCAACAAACTTGTGATAAAAGCTTAAGTCAGGAACGGCTTCTGCAAAAATAAAATCTGCTCCAGCTTCTTTATAAGCTGCTGCTCTTTCCAATGTTTTTTCCAATCCTTCATTAGCAAATGCATCGGTACGGGCACCAATTACAAAATTTTCATCGGTACGGGCATCTACCGCTGCTTTCAGTCTGTCTACCATTTCTTCTTTGGTTACCACTTCTTTTCCCGGGCGGTGTCCACAGCGTTTTGCCCCTACCTGGTCTTCAATATGGAGGGCCGCAGCTCCAGCTTTAATCAATGACTTTACAGTTCTTGCCACATTGAATGCTGAAGGTCCGAATCCGGTATCAACATCTACCATGAGCGGTACATCGCAAACATTCGTAATACGCTGAACATCAATCAATACATCTTCCAGCGTGGTAATTCCTAGATCCGGAATCCCCAGAGAACCCGCGGCAACACCGCCTCCTGAAAGATAAATTGCATTAAAACCTGCCTGCTGTGCTAACAATGCATGATTGGCATTGATGGTGCCAACAATCTGAAGGGGACTTTCTTCTCGCATGGCCTCCCGAAATTTCATACCGGGAGACTTCAAACTTTCACTTGTAGTCATTATAATATTTATTGTTTAGTTGAAATTTGTTTTACAGAAAACCATGAACAGGCATCACAATAGCTACCGGCATTGCATGATGTGCTAAAAAGGAAATCAAAAAGAAACTGATTTGTTTTAATCGATTTTTGCAATCCGGAATTCGGGGCCATTATCTCCGTGCCAACCTGTTTATTTCCAAGTCTGCTGCTGTATGAATAATCGAAATCGAATGGGTACATTTTTTTAACTTTTTATATTGATTAAATCCTCATAAAAAGTTCCTGATAAACTTCACAATGCCTGTGAGAAAGAAAAATATGGAAAAGGAAAATACGATGAATACACGATAATGAAAGAGCACACCGCTCCACTACTTATCTGCATCACAAAAATAACACGAGCTGACAAAATATATTGATCCCACTGTTATCCATATCGTATCATACCTGACTATAAGCTTCAGACCGCGAAAGCATCGTCAATTCGAAATAGGCAGGTCTCCTGACTTGTAACAGTTTTTATCGTCCTTCCCATATAACAAGGTATACAGTGGACCTTTTTTGATAAAAACCTTGATGTTACTTACAGTTGCGCGACAGTTCGTGATTTGCACACGATTCCCTTTTAAGACACAGCTAAGTGTAACCAGTTTCGGTTGATAAAGAAGATGTTAAGAACTCCTTGGTGGTAAATATAGGTATTTTATAAAAACGTGAAAGATATTTTATGCAAACAATAATTATTTAACCATAACCCGCTGATTTTGTTATTATTAAAAACACACATTCCATCCAATAGACATTATAATTTAGATGATTATGCTCATTTTTTGTTACTAAATCCCTAAGATATCTCGTTAAAAAATCAAACAAGTTCAAAGAAAACGTTTACTTGTTATTGCTTTTTATTTTGAAATTAAAACGCTTTTTTGAACTGATTTTTTAACAATAATGAATAAATTTCTTTTGGCATCAAATGATCTTTTTTATATCAATTTTAGTCAGAAATCTGATCTTTATTCTTCAATCCATTTTCTGAAAGCAGAGGTATTACTCTGGCTTGTGATAAGGTGGATTTTATGTCCTTTTATCTGGATAGACAGTGTATTTCTGTTGTAACGCTCTATCCTTTCAATATGTATTTTCTGAACGATTTCACTTCGGTTAATTCTGAAAAAATCCGAAGGACTAAGCTGATTTTCAATTTCTTTTAGCGTAGATTCATTCAACAAATGTTTCTTTCCTGTAGTATCGAAAGCAAAGACAATTCCCTCTTCTGCTTCAAAGAAAGTGATCTCTTCAGTATTTACAAAATAAGTTCCCTGATGTGAAGAGACCGTAAATCTTTTTTTATATTTTTTCTCTGGATGACTGTTATTGAGCATTTGCTGAAGTTTTATCAGGACATCATTCTGTTCTGATCCAGAAGTTCTTAATAAAAGAAATTTACCCCATGCTTTTTGGAAACGGTCCTGTGAAAATGGTTTTAAAAGATATTCTATACCATTACTTTCAAAGGCATTCATCCAATACTGATCGTAAGCGGTTGTGAAAATTATCGGGCTTGAAATATTGACCTGACTGTAGATTTCAAAGGAATTTCCATCCAATAACTCTATATCAGAAAAGATCAGGTCTACTGTTGAGTTTTTTAAAAAAGTAACGGCTTCTTCTACGGTATCAATCTCTGCAACGATCTCAACCGGTTCTTCCAATTCGCTGATAAAACGTTTTAATTTGTTTCTGGCAGGAATTTCGTCTTCGATAATTATAACTTTTATCATATTTTTATACTGGAATTATAGGAAGTGTTACTGAAAATCCGGTTTCTGTTTTTAATATTTCTACCTGTCGGTCGGTTAATAACGTATATTGTTCTTTAAGATTGTTCAACGCTCTTCCAGACGTTTTTTTACTGTTACGCTTCGGTATAACATTATTTGAAACGGTTATTGTCTGGTCCAGATTTATAGTGACTACAACTGGATTTGTAAGCGTTCCAAGATTATGCTGAACTGCATTTTCCAACAGCAGCTGTAATGATAACGGGATAATATTTCCTGGGGATCTTATATGATTTATTTCTAATGAATAGGCATTTCCGTATTTGTACTGGATCAGATTAAAATATTTCTCTGCAAAAGCAAGCTCTTCTTCCACTGCTACTAATTTTTTATCGGAAACATCTAAAACATAGCGGTAGATCTCTGCAAATTCGTTAAGAAAGTCGGAAGCTTTTCGTTTATCTTCTTCTATTAGCTGATCCAGAATATTGAGATTATTGAACAAGAAATGAGGATTAAGCTGCGCTTTCAGCTGATTAATTTTACTTTCAGACAATGCATGATCATAAAGAGCAAGCTGTTTCTGATAGTCTGTATTCTTTTTGTAGTAACGGTATGCCAGAAAAAAACTTCCATAAATAAAGCCTCCGATCAAATCTGAAAAAGTGGAAAGAATAACAACTTCCTGATTAAAATTTTTCTCAATCTTTCCAAAAGCAAAGGCAATCAAAAAGCCTATTATCTTCATCACCACAAGATAGGTCAACAGTGATGAACTGAATATTTTAAGGATTTCTGTGATGCTGAATGTTGATGACTTCTGCCAGTTTTTAATGAAAAAATCGATCACAAAAAACAAGATACAGGCACTAATAAGAGTAACAACTGCAGCTTCTGGAGTAAAAATATACCAGTCTAATGTTCTTCTTATCCCAATACGGGTATGAATAGATTGTACATAGGCAAACAAAAGGATAAACAGAAGAAAATACCTGTTTTGATTAATCCGTTTTACAATGGTTTTCATCGGCTTTCTGAATGGTCTTTTTTGCAAAAATAGCCCTATATTTTTACAGGGCTGTTTCTTTGTATATTTATTTTTTCTTTTCAGGAAATGATGCGGTAACGTTTCCTTCATTATCTAAGAAATCCAGTTTTGCTTCGTTATTTTTATCTACACAGAATCTGGCTCGTGGCTGGCCTTTACTGTCGAATAAAAACAATCCGTTATGTTCATCTTTGGTTTTCCCAAGCATCATTCTTGGTGCTCCTCCAACCAATCCCTGCTGTTCAAATTCTTTATATTTTTTCTGAGCAGCCTCCGGATCTTTTATCTGATTCAGCTCTGCCATTATTTCTCCGGTTTTTATTTGTGATTCTTTTGATGGGCGGTCATTGAAATAAAGCCCGCTTGCCACTACTCTTTTATCTCCTTTCTTATAATCCTGAGTCAAAAGCTGCATTACCTGATCACCGTCATACTGATCATAAGTAAGGGATAATCCCGAGCTGTGCCCGTTTTTATTTTTCTGCCCATCATAGATAAAACCTCCACATTCTATCCCGTCTTCATTGAAGAAAAGCATTCCTGAGCGTTTTTTTCTTGTTTTATTGGTAGGATTACCGTTTATTTTATCTTCTCCGTTGGGAAATTTTTCTACATTGGTAATGATCATCTTTACAGTACCGTCTTTTTCAACAATATTGATTCTTTCAACATCAATCTCTGTGAATTTCTCATGTCCGTCTGTTTTGAAAGCTGAAGCTGTTAAAAATACAATTCCAATGACTGCTGTAAAAGCAAATGTTCTTAAAAAAATTAATTCTCTGTTCATAGTTTATGATGTTAATTATTTCTGTTTTGATAAGTCAAAGTTATTCTATCTGCTTCTGCGGTTCAATCAGAAAACAATGAACTCAGGAAATAAAGAAATGAATGGATGATTTTTACGGATGAATGAAAGAGATCATTTTTACACGGTGGCACTTCATTCAATACATTGAAAAAATCCGCCAAAAAGTGACGGATTTTATAGTATTTGAAAGCTGTTGAAATTAATTGACAGCCGGATCAATAAGTTCTGTGGTAAGTCCTAAAGATTTTAGCAGATTTTTATTATCAAAAAACAAGGTTGCATACCGTTTTCCTTTCTTAAAAATCAGTTTTGAACCTCCCGGAAATTCACTGTCAGCACCAAGTTTCTGCGTTTTAGCATTGTATTTACTGAACTTAGTTTTGCTGTCCTGCAATGTACTTTTATTCATGACAAGGCCAAATGGAAGTCCTTCTACCACTACGGATTTATTGTCTGAAATGGTAAAAAACATCTCATCAACAATATTGTTTTTACCCAGGCTGCAATAGAGTTCCAATCCTGTCTTCATAGGCCATTTCGCGTATTTCTCTTCATTGGCATCTTCATAAAAAACAGTTTTTATGTTCAGTGCTTTTGATATTTTATCGGGAGTCTGTGGAAAAATAAATTCTGTATTTTTATCTAATAAAGAGTTCAGAGCAGCTGTTTTCTGAGAAAATGCAGTGATACTTACCAGTTGAAAAAAGAGGGTTAAGATGAAAGTTAATGTTTTCGCCTTCATGAATTGTTTAAAATTTTAATGATTTGATGGTTAAAGATATTAATTTTTTGATTAAAACCATATTCTAAGCAATTTTCTACATCATCTTTCTTTCTTTTGCTATTTTCTTTCCTGTAGATTGAAGACTGTGCCGGCAGGATCGGTAATCCAATGCATATTTTCGGGAAGCTCTTCAATTTCGTCACAGGTTTCTACTCCGTTTGACCGAAGGTATTCTGTAGCTTGCTCTACATCAGAAACTGTAAGCTGTAACCAGGTTTCGGAATGGGTATAATTATCTACACAGTCCAGCCAGATGATATTATTCCCGAATTTTACCTCATGGGTTCTGGAAACCGTTGGATTATTAATCGGTTTTTCTTCGACATTCAGTTTTAGGATGTCTCTGTAAAAAACTACCGTTTTTTCATATTTACTTTTGGGAATTTTTATGGCAATATTTATTCCTGCTTCAAATTTCGTATCCATATTGTAGGTTTAACAGTTGTAAAAAATAAAAATTAATGAAAGGCCTCTATTTACATTTCAACATTGCCTGTCACAATCTCACCAGAACGTTTGTAGTTAGCTATAATAACTCCTTTTGATGTTACATGGCTTTCCGTGAGGGCAAAAGCAGCCGGAACAGAATTATCGTCAAACAGTTTTTTCCCTTCACCAAGAATCAACGGATAGATTTTTAGACGAAGTTCATCTACAAGGTCATTCTTCAACAGCAGATGAATAAGTTCGCTGCTGCCCCAAATCTGAATATCAGCACCTTCTGATTGTTTAAGCTTCCGGATATCATCCAGATTTTTGAGAAAAAAGGTATTCTTCCAATCTGAATTCTCTATAGTCTGAGACAGAACATACTTATTCCCTTCGTTGATTCCCGGCCAGAATTCAGCGTGTTGAGGCCAGTAAGATGAAAAAATATCGAATGTTTTTCTCCCCAGAAGATAGTCAGTCTGTTTCATTTCTTCCTGCATGATTTCACCGAAAAGCTCATCACCATACGATACAGTCCATCCTCCATATTTAAAGTTCCCGGATCTATCTTCTTCAGGACCGCCGGGTGCCTGCATGACACCATCCATTGTAATCATTGATATGACAGTTATTTTTCTCATGATATTTAATTTATAAATGATATTGTATCTGATTATTGTAAAAAGCTGTTCAGATAGTTCAGAATTGTTGCGGTCTGCATCATCAGGCTGACATGGCTTTGCCCCGGAACAATAGCCAATTGGGATTTTGGCATAGGTCCCATATCTGCAGACACTCCACCTCCCAATAATTTATAAGTTTTTGATAGTTCGGTTTTATCCAATCCATCATTGTCACCTGCTATAACTAAAACTGGTGCTGAAATTTTAGAAATATTATCATCACCCAGATCAAATGGCTGTCCAGCTGTGGCTATCATCTGCTCCAGAAACTTTGTCCATTTTGTTTTATCAGGCGCTACGGCATCATAAGCAGTATGCATAGGGCTGTTCATAAAGAGTTCTGGTTTCATTCCTTTAAATGCATTATTTACTTCAGGAAGCCAGCCGCTATTTTTATACGTTGAAGAAATAATAACTAGTTTGTTCAGCCTTTCCGGGCTTTGTATTGCCAGCTGATAAGCGATTGCTCCCCCAAAGCTATATCCTGCCACATCTGCCTTATCAATTTTCAGATAGTTCATTACTTCTGTCACATCACTTGCCAAAGCAGTATGTGATAATTTTCGTTCTGAAAACGGAGTATGCCCGTGTCCCTGTAATTCAACAGCGATTACTTTCCTGTTTTTTGACAGTTCAGGAATCAGCTGTCCCCAATTGGTATCAATAGTCATGAAAGCACCATGCAATAATACGATGGGCTTCCCTTTACCATAGACTTCATAATAAACTTTGCTGCCGTTAGCAGGTGCATAGCCACTTTCAGAAGGTTTCACTTTTTGTCCATATACCTGTGATGTGATAATGGTAATCATTAAAATCAGTAATGATTTCAATAGGGTTGAGAATTTGAATAGACTTTTCATAATATTATCGGATTTGGTCATTAAACTTTTAACCAAAATTAGCAAGTCATTACGAAATCCAACTTGTCACAAGACAAGATTTTACTCAAAAGAAATCAATTCTTTGTGCATTCCTTTAACAAGGCTTATTTAACCTACTTCACATACATTATATTTTGTTTAATTATAGAAAATCTAAAGGAAAATATTAAACAATAAACTGATTGAAAATAAATATTTTCATGATAATTCTACAACAGTTGATAAAAATTGATTAATTTCGAATAGAACTAAACCTATATTATTATGAAAAATTTAAAGAAAATCGAAAGACAGGATTTGAAAACAATCAAGGGTGGAATTGACTGCAGAGGCGGACAGCTTTGCTTAATCGGCGGAAAGTGGCAATGTATGCCATACGATGGATGTGGTGGTGGAAACCAACCTTAAGTTTTAGTTTAATTCAATTACTTGACTATGAAAAATTCTAAAAAAATTTCAAGAGATCAGTTGAAGAATATTAATGGCGGAGCATTAAGTTGTTCCGAAGCATGCTGCCCTCCTCCAGGAATAAAGAGATGTCCCTGGGTGATTTGTATAGCACCATGTGAGATTTTAAGTTAAAACACTGTATTCTCCAAAAATAGAAACCTGTAATTCGTATGAGTTGCAGGTTTTTATTTTAAGTTTACGTTTTCATTCAAAAAAAGTCTCCCGCAATCAAGCTGGGAGACTTAAAAATTAAAATCAGATTGTTCAAACTTATTAAAATATCTTTATTGTTCAACTATCGTAAGCGCATTGTAAGCTCCACTTCCTGATACATCAAACTGGCTGATTGTACCATCAAATGCTACTGTAATCCAGGTAAAAGGTCTTAGTTTGCTGCCTTTATTCAGGTATACACTTACTGTACAGGCAGAACCTACCGGTACGGCATTGGGACTGGCTCCGGTATCAGAAGCATACCCATTATTTGTTTTTATTCTTTGGGTAATTGTTCCGGCAGAATCTCTAACTTCCCAAATAGCTTCTGTCTGATTGTTAGCCCCGGTATTTACCTGGCTGGATTGTAATGCAAAAGTAAATGTTGCAAAATAAACTCCATCGCGTGGTGCTGTAAATTCACCTGTAGCCGGATCAAAATTTGAGGTTGGAACCCCAGAATCAGAGTCTAATTTTTCAGTCCAGTTCGTTAAATAAGAAGATCTTCTCTGCACTATGCCGGATTTGGTTCCTATTTCTGAAGGAACTGCGCTTTCAAATACATAGGTATCCTGAGTAGTTTTACTTGCCATTACTATAATACGCGGTTTCCCTTTAGGAAAAAAACTGACCCAATTTGAACCATCAGAAAATTCTAAATATCCCTTTACCCCAATGGCCGGGCTTGCAATATACCGTAATGCTCCGGCCCCAGCCTGGGCAGCTGTTTTCGTAGTATTTCCAATAGCCACAGAACTATTTGTTCCGCCGCGTAGATCCAAAGCTACTTTGGGATTGGCAGCCATAGTCCCCAATTTTCCGGAACTATTAACTATAATATTACCGACATCCGTTTTAACCTCAAGCGGATTTGACGGATTGGGTGCTCCTATTCCGATTTGAGCATTTATATAGGTTACACTCAGTGACAAAGCAATAACAGCACTGATCAATTTTTTTATTTTATTTTTTTGTCCCATTATTACGTGTTTACAATTCACTGATACTTAAATTATTTAATTTACTGTCATTCAAAGTATTTCGGGCACTGCCTATATTATGCCTTATGCTGAATTTTATAGTATCATCTTTTTTAAGATTGAAAATAGCATTACAGTTACCACTTATATAATTACTTACTGCACCAGCCTGAAAAGCAGGATAAGAATTTATAGTTTTAAATACAGGAATATTATCTGTACTTTGACTGCTTTCTATTGCAGTTTCGACAAATGTATTTTTAGGGATATTTCCATTAGCCAGAGTAATATTGAAAGAAACCAGATAAAAACCATCACGGGGAGCTTTAAAAACCCCTGTGGAAGGATCAAAATCTCCACTGGCACCGGCCCCTAAATCAACTGTTTCTGTCCATCCTGTAATAACTGTTGAAGCTGCACTTGGAATACTTTGTGCAGAGCCTTTACTGGCATTTACCAATGCTTTTGTTGGAGCAGTAAGTGGCAATGCTATCCATTGTTCACCGTCGGAATATTCTAAAAATCCACCGTTATTGTAACGTATTGCTCCTCCCCCTGCGGCAGAGGGGCTTTGTGTATTATTGCCTAAACCAATAATTCCCTGATCAGACGAAGACCTCAGATCAACTTTAGTAACGGGATTTAAAAGTCCAAAGCCAACCTGACCAGTTGATGTAACAACAACATCATTAGATATTTTTGCTGCGTCAGGTGCTGAGCCATTATCTTTTCCTGCATCTATATGTAGAGGTTGTGCCGGCGTAGGAGTAAAAAAACCTGTTTGTGCCATTGTTTTAGCTGCAGAAAAAAATAAAATACAAGCAAATAGTTTATAAGTTATATTGATCTTTTTTTTCATAGTCTATATCTTAATGTTCTATTATGGTTAAATTGTTAAATCCATCATCTGGATTTGCAGGATTCGAAGAATCTGTAGTAACTCTAAGCGGAATAGCACCTGAGGTAAGATTTTGATATAGTCTTACACTTACTTTAGTCCCTGCCGTAAGAGTAAGGGTAACAGTACTCGATCCTCCAGCCTGTGTGGAACGTGTAGCATTTGCGTCATCAGCTGTACCTGTCATAGACTGACCGAAAGTTTTATACACACTGGCAAGAACAGTGCTTGTAGTGGGATTATAAAATTGTGACTCAACTCTGGAACCGTCACTAATAACAGCTCCGTTAAAATTGAATGTTAATAAAAAAGTATAAGTTCCGTTTCGGGGAGCTGTAAATTCACCAGAGCTTGGATCAAAGCTATTGCTCATGTCACGTACCTCATTCCAGTTAATAATGGTTGTTGCAGAAGCAGAGGGTATAGACTGACTTACAATTTTACGAACAACAATCACAGCCTTTTGAGGGGCAATATACGCTTTGTGCCATACTGCGCCATCAGACACTTCGATTTTAGCACCCACTGGTACACTGTTTACATCATATCGTGTAGCACCTGCACCTGCTATTACCGCAGACATCGTTGTTGTCCCTAAACCAAGAGCATTTTCACTTCCTGCTGATCTGATATCCAACTGAACCTTAGGATTAAGAACGCCTGCACCAATAAATCCTGTTGTTTTATTTACAATAACATCATTAGAAACTTGTATTGCCGTTGGTATTCCGGAAGTAGAGTTATCCTTAGCTCCATCTACATGTAAAATCCCTTGTGGATTATTCGTACCTATTCCTACCTGCGCTTTCAATATACTGATAAGAAAGAAACAAGGTACAATCAGTGTTTTATGTATTTTTTTTCTCATATTCTCATTAAAAATTTGAGGTAATAAGGATTGCTGACCTCACCGGATTTCAAAATGAAAATAATATCTTCAACAAAATGCAACAGCCAATTAATAAAAATATTCTGTCTGAGGGATTGGGCAAATGTGTTTTTAGAATCTTGTTTTCATTGATGTAAACATCAGGTCGAGCTATTTCAACAATAGTTTTTTTGCAAAATTGTTGATTTTCTGCAATCAAGCAAAAAATAACATATCGATAGAATTCGATGTGCCGATAGATTTTTTATGAGTTTAAGATTCTTTAAGGATTTTGATATTAGTATCATTCGGATACTTTCAAATGAAGGAAAATGATCAAGTTAATTTTTTTACCGGATAGTAAACAGATCGTTTTAAGATTATGATTATTTAGCACATTTGGTACTTACACAAAACAAAAAAGCTGTAAAATATTTTACAGCTTTTTTACTATTTTAATTCAATAGCTTGCGGAGAGTGAGGGATTTGACCCGACCAACATAAAACAATGAAAATCAATTGATTAAAAATCATCATTTTAAAAATGCCACAAATTTGCCACATCTCTTTATATTTTGAATAATCTGCAAAAAATCTTAACAACATAGATCCAAAATACTTTGGCTCTTACAATACAAATATAAGATTTTTCATTCCATTTGTATTTCAATTTTTTTACGAATAGTTTCAAGTCGATCAGCAAAAATCTTGTCCAATCCTATCTCATATTTATCAAGTTCCTTCATTACAATAACAAGACCTTGAAAAATATCAGAAACCTCCTTATAAGTTAGCATAATTGTTGTTTCTTCCATGATCAAATATAATCATCCACGTTAGCAACTATCTACGGTTTTCCGTAATAACACCTTAAAAATATTTAATAGATCTAAAATTATATTATTGATTTTGATAATAGAAGTATTCTAATAAAATATTAATCTTTTATATTGAAATATATTGTCGTCTAATTTAAATTAAGCTGATGGACCTGGAACTAACTCCGAAATACAAATCACTCGTGAATTTTAAAATATTTTAAAATATTTTGATAATTATCCTGAGCAGTTAAACAAGTGTCCAAAAGATATCCTCTAACATTTGGCCATTCTTGTAATCCCTGATAATAAAACATTTTCAAGTCTTCGTCAATAATGAATGGCACTACATTATTTGCAAGACACTCTTTGAACATTATTAACCTCCCCACTCTTCCGTTTCCGTCTTGAAAAGGATGAATGATTTCAAAGTTATAGTGAAAAGCGATAACATCTTCTATTGTTTTATTTTCAATAGCATTATACTCATTAATTATCTCTTTCATTTTTACAGCAACATTTTCTGGTGCAGTAGTTTCGTTACCACCAACCTCATTAGGCAGCTTTTTATATGCTCCAATATTGAACCACTCTTTAGCACTATCTGATGTACCGGATTTTAATAAAAAGTGAAGTTCTTTAATTAAAGATTCCGTCAATTTAGATTTGGCTTTCTCAATAATGATGTCAATAGCTCGAAAGTGATTTGTTGTTTCAATAATATCATCAACATTTATACTTTCTTTTGAAGCTCCAATTGTATTCGTTTCGAAAATATATCTTGTCTGATCATGTGTAAGTTTACTACCCTCTATTCTATTGGAGTTGTATGTTAAATCGATTTGCGTTCTATGATAAATTCCACCCTTCAGTTTCATATCTTTTTCTTCTTTGAGTCTGTTTAACAACACATTATTACTAAACTTACTTTTTTTAGACTCCCTCTTTGGTGGTAAGGCATCTTCAGGAATATTCCATGTTTTACCTGTCAAAAATGCCCCTTTGATTCTTCCTTGAGAGCAATAGTTTCTTACTGTTCGTTCAGGTATATTCCATTTTTTGGAAAAATCAGCTACAGAAATGTACTTCATAAGAATTATAAAATGCCGTTGTCGGCAAAAATTTAAAAATTAAACATCATAAATATAGTCATTTTTGCCGATAATGACAACGTTTAAATCTTACATATTTAGAAAAAAGAATTAATTTAGAAACAAATAAATGATCCTTAATGGCTAGTGGAAGACTAATAAATATAGCAAGAGACAAAATTACTGGAAAGCTTTTAAATGCAAATCTACTTTTCGACCAAAGTAAAAAAACAGAATCTTTTGAAATAAGAAAAGAATTTAATCAAGATGAGCTGGCTTCAGTTTGTTTAGAATGTGAACAAGACCTTACAATCACAAATAGCGACTTTACTAATTACAAAATCTGGAATCAATTAAAGAATCGAGATTTGGTTGATATTGCATCAGAAAAAGATTCTTTACTTTTTATTTTAGAATCAGCAAAGACAGGTATAATTAGAGGAAATAAACTCGCTAATTGAATTTCGTTTGCCAATAATGCTATTCAATATTATAACAATTATTGGGAATACATTGAGGGCGAAAATGCTTTCAGTTTTAATTAATGTTATAAAGGTAACCTTCTAAAGAGGTTGCCTTTAATCTGTTGCTAAATTAATAGAAATCTAAAGATATTTTCCATTTTTATCTTATGGACCAGTCTGAGAAAATTGTGCAAAAAGACATTCCCGATTAATGGTTGGGAATGTCTTTTTGCACAATTAGTAGATCCATCTCTTTAACCACCCTCTTCACTTCAAAAGCTATTGAACAATACTCTTTATCTTTTTAGAAATCCGGTAAAAAAGATAATTTCTCACTACGGATCGAAAACATCTTTTTTATCAGTACGAAAGCAACCTATTTGAATGCAAAATCTCTTTCCATATCGTCAAAAAAGTTGCTATTAATTGTTAATAAGATAATAGATCCAATAAATACAATTTTGAGAAAATGATTTATAAAAATTCATGAAAATTCAGATTCCTATGGAATAATTACTTATTTTTCGATCTATAAAAACTAATAATAATGAACATATTTTTAGATTCAAATATATTATATCAAGACTATTTCTTTGAAAATAAATCTAACAGAAAATTATTGGAATATTGTAAAGAAGGACTTATCAATCTCTACATGGCCGAGATTGTAAAATTGGAATTAAGGAGGCAATTCATGAAAGAAATTGAAGAGATCAATACCGAAATAAAGAGAATAAAAAAAGATGCTTCCAGACTTAGGATTGAAAATGAACCAGCGATTATTCCAATCGATACCCAATTAAAAAAATTCGATGACTTTTATAAGAAACTCCCACACAATGAAAATTACCAAATTCTGCCGTATAGTAATGATTTTCTTCCTGATATAATCAACCGTGCAGTTTATAGAAAAAAGCCCTTCACTGAAGAAAAATCAGAATTGAAGGATGCTCTGATCTGGAAAACATACTATGAATTTGTTGAAACTAACGTTATGTCTAACTGCATCTTACTTACAAATAACACCTCAGATTTTTGCTCGAAAAAAGATAGCTCAAAAATCCATTCTGAACTTCTGGCAGATACAAATAGATTTACAGTAATCAACAAGTCTTTTGAATTCGTTAAACTTCATGGACCTCATCTGGAAAGCCCTGAAAATAAGTTCCAGATTTACTTCAATACAATTGAAGTAAATGAAGAATTTGTTATGCCAATTTTAATTGAAAATTTTAAAAAACTAATTGAAAGTAGTATTCATAAAAAAATTGATACCATGTACCCAAGTGATATTCTTTCCAACGAATACATTTTTGATGGTCAATTAGTGGGATATGGTTGCGAAATTGTAGATTGTGATTATATTGAACATGAAGTGATTGGGGATAGAGCTCTTATTTCAGGGACTGTTTTTGCAGCTGCAGAAGTCGAAGTATGGCAATACAATGCAGCCCGAGACCCTGGTGAAGATCGATATTCAACCATTGCCGAAAGAGACGTTATTTTTAGAATACAATTCAATTTTGATATGAGAATGGAAGAAACGTACTCAGATTTTGAAATTACGGACATTAATGTCAATTCTATCCACTGATTTCTTATTTTTTTGCTTATCGACTTAAGAAAACAATCTGAAATAGAATTGAGATATATCAGGTGAATATTATAACATGTCATAGCATACCTGCAAAGAAATTTACATTCAAAAAACACAAAAATAGAAGATTGTTTAGCAGTCTTCTATTTATAAATTACTTTTGATTTTTCTTTTTTACATCTTAATTAACTTGCAAAGCCTCCATCAATATTTAAGCTTGCACCATTAATATAACCGGTTTCAGAACCAGAAAGATAAGAAACCAAACTTGCTATTTCTGTAGGTTGCCCATACCTACCAACCGAAATATGCGTTTTTAAGTAATCTGCAAACTCACCTTCTTCAGGATTCATTTCAGTATTAATTGGACCCGGCTGTATATTGTTAATCGTAATTCCTAAAGGTCCAAAATCTCTGGCTAATCCTCGTGTTAACCCTTGGATGGCTGCTTTACTCATAGCATAAACACCGCCACCTTGAAACGGCATTCTGTCAGCATTAATGCTTCCAATATTAATGATTCGACTACCTTTCTTCATATGCTTCATTGCTGCTTGTATCGCTATAAAAACAGCTCTCACATTAATATCTATTGTCTTATCAAATTTTTCCAAAGAAAACTCTTCAATAGGAGCAACAATTCCAATTCCTGCATTATTCACTAAAATATCAAGTTGCCCAAAAATTGCTATTGTTTTCTCTACTGCAGCAATTACCTCCGCAGGATTTTGGTTATTAGCTTCTATAGCTATTGCTTTACGCCCTGTTTTTTCAATTTCTTTCACCAGTTCTTCAGCTTTTTCCTTATCAGAAATATAAGTGAATGCTACGTTTGCATCATCGGAAGACAGTCTTCTTACAATTGCTGCTCCGATTCCACGGCTACCTCCGGTCACTAAAGCTGTTTTATTATTAAGTGTTGACATAATTAATTGTTTTACGTTGTATAAAATTTTGATTTATTATTTATATTTTAATTAAATTCAGTGTAGGTAACACTCCTCCTGGAAACTGTTGTAATTTTCCTCCTTCGTTAAGGCGACCCAAATCAATTCCTGCAAATCCCAAACGGTTAATGATCCCAGAAACAATATCTTTTGCATCATCGAAATCTCCAGAATAGAAAATCACTCTATGTCCTCCTGCCTGCACAGGACTAGCTGCTAAAATTTCTGGTTGCAAAGTATTGAAAGCTTTTACCAGTTTCGATCCTGAAGTCCAATCTTGCACGACTTCGCTTGACGTTTTATTTCCTAAGTTTGCTAATGTAAAACCAGGCAATATAGGATTGGTCGGATCAATTACAATTTTCCCATTCCAGTCAATATTCTGAGTCACTTGCTCAAGATGTTGCCATTGTAAGGCTAAGAAAATTACTTCAGCGGTAGCAGCTTCTGCTACACTTCCTGCTGTTACGTTCCCTCCTAGTTGGTGTGCTAATTCTTTGAGAGATTCTGCTCCTCTGCTATTACTGATTACTACTTCATAACCAGCATTTGCTACTTGTTTGGCGAAAGCTTTTCCTATAGCTCCTGTGCCGATAATTCCTATTTTCATAATGTTTGAATTTAAAAAGTTAATATGGATTGTTTGTGATAATACTTCCTGTAGTTTGATAGAATTTTCCGTTATTCATTGTTATATTGGTATAAACCAATTTCTTTTCAAAATCTTGAATTTGATTGATTGATTGATTGATTGATTGATTGTTGTTCCTGAAATTTCTTTCCACGTGATTAAAAATAGATTTGATCTCAATTCTGCAACTTTTGTTTCTACTGTTTCAGTATACCCCTTTTCAATTCTTCCTCCTCCATCAATGATTGTAAATGACATCTTATTTTCAGTTTCAAAAACATTTCCATTACAATAGAATTCATTTTTATTTTCAATCTGCTATTTGTATAAAAATTTTCACTTGTTGTATTCATGATTTATTTAGCTTGATTTTCTGTTACAAAGTTGCAACAAGAAGTACACTTTATCCGTTGATGAAAGGCAAATAAAACTCTTGACATTTATCAAGAAAGCAGAGATTATTTAGCTTCTTGTAAAAGAAAGTGAATTAGTTCTTCTGTATGTGCAATAAAAGGTGTATGACTGGATTTAATGAATAATTGATTTTCAACATTTGCTTCTTTTACCATTTTTTCTTGTAGAGCAATACTAATGGTATTGTCTTCTGTAGTAAGTACTGCAGCCTTTTTTATTTTTCCAAATCTACTATTGCTTAGCTTTACGGGTGTAACCAATGGAGCTAAAGGCTCAGGCTGAATATTTGAAGCAATATATTCTCCAATAGATTTCGGGGCATCAGCTGCAAAAACTTCAATTACACCTTCTTTTACTATCTCAGCAAGTCCTTCCGATTCATTTATTTTAAGATATTGACCAATATGACTTTGAGTATCGGTCTGAGCGATGGACAATAAACTCTCACCATTTTTTGGAATATAAGCTGCTATGTAAATCAACTTCTTTATTTGTTGTGGTATTTCTTCTGCAACCAGACTGACGACAATGCCTCCAAAACTGTGTCCAACTAAAATAATTTCTTCTTTAGTTCCAATTATTTTTTTTACAGCATCAACGTAAGTTTGTAAAGTAATTGAATTAGTAGGAGTTTTATCATTGCCATGCCCTGGCAAATTAACCGTTAAAACATTGTGTCCCTTTATTTTTAAAAGAGCGGAAACATTATACCAATCTGAAGCTTTAGACCATGCACCATGTACAATAACAAATGTGCTTTTTTCTTTTGATGAAAAGGTGGACGCTTTACTACCAATAAAAAATAGTATTAATATAGCAGTCATTATAAACTTTGTTTTCATAAATATTGAGTATTTAATTAAAGAAACCCGCTTTGAATTTCTTTTACAAAGTTGCAACGGAAAGCATATTTAATCTATTGATAAAAAACAAATAAAACTCTTGATAAATATCAAGAGTTTAAAAAAATAAGATTTAAGCTTCTATAAAAATGCTGTATATAAATATGCTTTCGGTGTATAAATATTTCATTTCCTTACCATATGATTTCTTATTCTACTGAGAGTTTCTGGAGAAATCCCTAAATAAGATGCAATCATATGCTGTGGAATGCGATTGGTGATATCAGGATAAGCTTTTATAAAGTCTGCATATTTTTCTTCAGCAGAATAGCTTATACTGGCATGAATTCTGTTTTGAGATGCAATGAAACTTCTTTCCAATAATACTCTGGTAAACTCTCCAAATTTAGGAATCTCAACTTGCATGCGGTCGAAATCAGCTTTAGGAATAAGTACTATTTCAGCATCTTCCAATGCTTCAATATTAAATGTTGATGGTAATCTAGAATGATAACTTTGTCGGTCACCAGCCCACCAATTTTCGATGGAAAATTGTATGATATGCTCTGTACCTTTTTCATCTGCTCGATAAGTACGTAAAACCCCTTTTGAAACAAATGCATTTTTATTCCAAACATCACCTTCCTGTAAAAGATATTGTCGCCTGCGAAGTCTTTTGACAGTACAAACCTGTCTGAACATTTCCAGTTCATCATCATTTATTGGAAATTTATCTTTAAGATAATTTAAAAAATTGTCTACCATTGATAATGATTTAAGAGTAATTACAAATTTAAATATAATCTATAAATAATTTCATTTAGATATTAGAATAAATGCTTGAAGAGATAATGTTAGTAATAAGCTAGATGCTGTACCAAAAATAAACCATCTGTCTCTATCAATTACCATCATATAAAAAACTTTAAATCCATTATTAACCTACTCATAGCCTTATCCTTAAACTAATGTCACACTACTGAGATAAGCCCCCAGCTAATAAAAGTGCTTGCAAAAAAAAAAATTATCTAAATATCAATCAAGTAGACTTAGCCCCTTAAATAGCCGCTCATTTCAATTCCGTTTTAAATTTATTTGATCTAAGGTCCTAGCATTGATCAATTCCCAATTATCTAGTTTCAGTTTTTGATACCTTCCTCCGTTATTTTCAAAAAGTTCAATTTCTAAAATCTGATCGTCCAACAAGGTAAACTGATCCAAAAGAAAAACAAATCGCTGTTGTGATTGTGGGCCAATATTCTCAATTTCCGGATAAATACGCAACGGGCTGATCACACGATCCTGAACAACGGTTCGTTTGAGATTCTTTTTGTCAGTTATTGTAAAGCTGACGGATTCTATCTTATAAGACAATTGACTCCTGTTCTTAATATTAATGACAAAATAAAACTTTGAATCTTGAACGTACAGACCTTTAAGAGAAAATACAATACCATAACCTTTGGAATTGATGTGGCGGATCTTGCGTTCATTATTAGCATAAACCTTTTTCATCAGCAGCTCTGTGAATGATGATGAGCCACCTCTTAGATCTTCAAATAACACATTGGCAGATGTTTTCTTGGGATGGCTCTGTAATTGAGCTAAATCAAAATTCAATATTGCAGGAAAGGGGCTATACATTACATTAAAGCTATAAAAATTACCATCCTGAGTAATGACTGAAAAATTAGTCTCTTCTTCAAAATGTTGGACAGCAGATTTAATTCTGAGAACGTTGGCAACAGATTCAGCTTTGCTGGCTGCCAGCAAATCACTACCAAGATCAACATAGCGAATTGGTGAAGGAAACAAAAGATGAGTAGTTTTATTGTAAGATACCAAATACACTCGATGACCCACCTTAATAGTGACTTTGGGACTACGAACCTTTTTTTGGAAATAGCCAGAAACGCCCTGAAGCACTCCTCTGCTCAGATCTGCTGTAACCTGCTGTCCGGCTGAACGGGTCAGTATCACACTAGTTCCGGAACTTTGCCCCATATTGGCTACAATATCTGTGAGTACACTTTGCTCCGGCGAATACGGAACAAACAAGCCTAATTGACCGTCGTTATCATATACATTGATCTCAACCGGCTCGATGATCCCTTTATATTCTATGGAAGAGATTTTCAATTGTAAGCGCCCATCCTGAAATTTTGCACTAGCTTTTACTACAGTCCCTTTTGGAATACTGAGCTTTCCAAGCATCATGGGTTGCAATAATCTCAAACCTATCTGTTCATCTGGTCTCACTATCCTCGTTTCAGCAAAAGCAGCAAGTACAAAAGATGTGCTTGATTTTGGTCTTCAATGGTAACAAATCTGTTTTTTCAAAACCGTTAATCCAAGCACTATCTGATGGCTTCCCTGTAAATACGAGATGTAGGATTTCTCCATTAGCTGAAGCTGATCGTTGACCGTAGATTGCTGACTGGGCATGTCCTTTTGCAAAAGTTCATTTCTGAGTCGTGAAACCTCCGTTGTAAATGGCTAACCTCCTGATTATCTCTTCCGTAAAAGAATCCCAAAGTCTGCTGTGCTGCTTTATAGCTCTGGATCGAATTATTGTGAGATCCATGTGCAGCATTATCAGTAATCCCTCGGTTATCATTCTGCATATTTTCTTTATCCCAGTAATCTGATAAGCTGGTCAGATTATTTCTTTTTTCCTCGTCTCTTTGCTCCAATAACTGCTGTTCATAGGCCTTCTGTTTATCGGATTGAAGATTGTCATCAGAAGCCTGTGGTATAACCATCTGCAGCAGTTACTGTAGTTGGTTTGCCGACTACATCAAGTGTTGCTGATGGTTAGGAGGTGTTCACACCAATCTGTGCACCTATTGTTGTACTAAAGAAAAAGACACCAATAAGTAAAATTTTCATTTTCATAGTAAATAATCATTAGAAGTTGTGGTGATGAAATGTTATGTATACCTAAGAAAATCAGGGGATAACACTTCTCTATGTCATTATTTACAATAATAGACGATTGTCAGTTTAAATAAAAGGTAATCAATCACAAAATTCATGTGATTCTAAGCACAAAAGAAGAGCCAAATTTCATTTTCATTAATGAAATTTGACTCCTCTTTTCAAAACATTTTGTTTCTACTGTGTACTAATAATTTGCTTTTTCAGTATAGGTTTCCCAATTGGTATAACCATCCAAAGTTAATCCATAATGTAGCTCTCTTTTTGGAGGTGTCAATGGCCAGTTGTTTTGAAGACGTTCGACCAGGTCAGGGTTTGAGATAAAAGATTCTCCAAAGGCGGCAATATCAATCAGCCCCTCATTGATTAATCTTTCAGATTTTTCCCTGTTCATTCCACCAGCAAGGATAATTGTCCCATCATACCAATTACGGAAACGATTAAGGAAACCTTCGGGCAGGGCAAAACTACCTCTTGATTGCTGATCCATGATATGGATGTAAGCTATTTTTCGTTGTGAAAGCTCTTTCGCCAGATACTCATAAGTAGCTTCGATCTCCTCATAATGTGGTAACTCATGAAGGCCTCCGTAAGGTGTCAGACGAATGGCAACTTTTTCCGCTCCAATAGCATCGATACAAGCATCTATTGCTTCCAATAAAAAACGGCTACGATTTTCAATACTTCCGCCGTACTCATCAGTTCTGTTATTAATCAACGGGTTTAAAAATTGTTCGATTAAATAACCATTGGCTCCATGCAGTTCTATTCCGTCAAAACCTGCCTTAACAGCATTTTTAGCCGCTTCAGCGAAGTCATTGGTTACATTTCTCACCTCTTCTGCAGAAAGCGCTCTAGGCTTAGAACAAGTGACAAATCCTTCTTTCCCATTTTCGTCATACCCCCAAGCTGTGGAGTTTTCTGCCTGAATATCTGAAGCTCCCACAGGAGCTACCCCTCCCGGCTGAATAGAAGTGTGTGAAACCCTTCCCACATGCCATAGTTGCGTAAATATCTTACTTCCTTTCTGATGTACTGCATCAATCACCAATTTCCATCCTTCAATTTGTTCTCGAGTGTATAATCCTGGAATATATAATACTCCTTTGGATGTTTCCGAAATGGCTGTTCCTTCAGTAATAATTAATCCCGCATCAGCTCGTTGACTATAATATAATGCATTATTATCATTCGGAATACCGTTTACATTTCTAGCTCTCGTCATAGGAGCCATTGCAATACGATTTTTCAGATATAAAGAGCCTATTTGCGCTGGTTTAAAAATATCAATACTCATTTTTCTCAATTTTTATTTTAATATCTATTTTATATTTCTTAATGAATTGTCAGGAATTTAATCTTGGCACAAAGGATAATCTGTATATCCCGCAGCTTCTCCTCCAAAAAACTTTTCTTTTATTGGAGTATTAAGAGTAAGTCCATTCTTTAAACGAAAAGGTAAGTCAGGATTTGCTATAAATGGTCGTCCAAAACCGATAAGGTCTGCCCAACCATTTTGTAGGGCTTCTTCTGCACGTTCAATTGTATACTTGCCTGAATAAATTAAAGTTCCATTAAAAGCCTTACGATATGCTTCTTTAAATTCTATGGACATTTCCGGAGCATTATCCCAGTCTGCTTCAGCAATATGAATGTAAGCAATGCCTATATCGTTTAATAGGGTAGCAGCAGCAATATAAGTTTCTTCAGGATTGTCATCCATAGCACCCATCAATGTGGTTAGGGGTGCTTGGCGAACCCCAACTCTTTCAGTACCAATTGCATTTACCACAGCTGTTGTCACTTCTTCTAAAAAACGTAATCTATTAGTAAGATTTCCACCATATTCATCAGTTCGTTTATTAGTCTGGGAATCAATAAACTGTTCGATCAAATAACCATTGGCACCATGCAGCTCTACTCCATCGAACCCTGCTTCAATAGCATTTTTTGCAGCCTGTGCATAATCTTCTATAATTTGTTGTATTTCAGGTTTTGTAAGCTCCCTGGGCATGGAATGTTGCTCCAGATAACCTTCACCAGAAGCTGATTCCTTTCCGTCTTTTGCAAGGAAGACTTTTACACCTTCCGCAATAATAGCTGAAGGAGCAACAGGAGCCTGCTCATTCTCCTGAAGAGAAGTATGAGATACCCTACCCACATGCCATAGCTGTGCAAAAATTTTGCCCTCTTTTTGATGAACAGTCTCAGTAACTTTTTTCCAACCTTCAATCTGTTCAGGAGTATATATTCCGGGAGTCCAAGCATACCCCTGCCCTTGTTTACTGATCTGTGTTCCTTCTGAAATAATTAATCCAGCCGACGATCTCTGTCCGTAATATTCTGCCATGAGGTCTGTAGGCACATCACCTTTTCCAGATCTGGAGCGTGTCATAGGAGGCATTACTATTCTATTTTTAAGCAAGAGGCCTTTTAAATGATAAGATGCAAATAACATAAAAATAATTTGTATTTAATTTGATGAAACAAAATTCAGGGTTTTCAATGTATTATTAAAATAATATAAATAATAATATAATATCATAATTATAATAGATAAGCTTTTACTTTTAATTCTTCATATCAATGAAAGATGATCAACCATTAATTTCGGATTTCATATATTTGAAATACTCAACCCACAAAAACAGCTGAATATGGAGTTAGAAACTTTAATTGGAATTTTGGGTGCTGTATTGTCTTCGATCTCATTTCTTCCACAGGTAATCAAAATTTGGAAAACCAAATCTGCTGCAGATTTATCACTTCCAACTATTTTGTTGCTTTCTGCAAATGCAGCAACTTGGCTAATGTATGGTGTAATCAAGAATGCAATACCATTAGCAATAACCAATGCTATTATGCTTACGATGCTATTAATAATAGTTTTTTTTTAAATCAGGTATAAACATAATTCCTAATAATTAATTTTATTATGGTCATTACACAAAAAAGCCCAGAAAATACTGGGCTTTCAATTTTAATAATATCACACGTCTAGCCGTGAATACCCCTTTTCTTATATAGAATCGATAAGATTAGTGTTTTTTAAGCTCTGCAAGAACTGCTTCTCCGACAGCCTTCGCCGACTGAGGATTTTGTCCGGTAACAAGTCTTTGATCAGTTACTACATGGACTTGCCATAATCCTGACTTTTCAAAAATAGCACCGCGTTCTTTTAACTTATCTTCCAATAAAAATGGCACCACTTTATCCAATTTAACAGCTACTTCTTCTTCATCAGTAAAGCCATTTACTTTTTTCCCGTCTACTAAGTATTGCCCATTGCTCAGTTTAATATTTACTAAACCAGCCGGACCGTGGCATACCGCACTAACAACACCTCCATTTTCATAAATTTTGCTTGCAATGGCAGCTATCGCCTCATTATCAGCAAAATCCCACATAGCGCCATGTCCACCGGCAAAATGTATAGCCTGATATTCATTAGGGTTAACTTGAGATGGTTTTTTAGTATGCTCTACCTTATTACGATAAATTTTGTCATTCCAAAATTCAGCATTCACCTTATCCTTTAAATCAAAACCGTCTACAGGTGCTTTACCACCCCGTGGGCTTACAAAATCAATTTCATATCCTGCATTTTTCAAAACCTCCCAAGGATGCGAAACTTCTCCCAAGTAGTATCCTGTTGGTTCTCCAGTATCTCCTTTTTTATCATGACTGGTTACCACAAAAAGAATTTTCTTTTTGTTTGGTTTTTGTTTTTTTGTTTGTGCTGTTGTCATATTCGCAGTGAATACAATTGCTATAACAGCGAATAGCATCTTCATTACTCTCGTTTTACTCATCTTCATACGTATGAATTTTAAAAATATATACTTACTTATTTTACTTGTTTAGATTCGTGATCAATTGTTTGGCCACTAGTTCTGCTGAAGCAGGATTCTGCCCGCTAATCAGCTGTCCATCTTGTACCGAATATGGTTTCCAATCTTCACCTTTGACATAAGCTGCTCCTTTTTCTTTTAACATATCTTCTAATGAAAATGGCACCATATCCAATGTTTGGCCTGTAGACTCTTCTGTATTGGTGTATGCTGAAATTTTTCTGCCCTTTACTAAAGAAACTCCATTTTTATCAGTTACGTTTTTCAAAGCTGCCGGACCATGACAAACTAACGCAATTGGTTTTCCCGCTTCATAGAATGCTTTTATCAATGCAATAGACAGTGCATTATCAGGTAAATCCCACATAGGTCCATGCCCTCCAGGATAAAAAACGGCATCATAATCTTCTGCCTTAATATCCTTAAGAGCAACTGTTTGAGCAAGTTTCTTTTGTGCTGCTGGGTCGCTGTAAAACTTTTTAACAGATTCTGTCGAATATTCAGGCTCAGTACTTTTAGGATCAACAGGCGCATTTCCTCCATTAGGAGTAGCCACCGTAATTTCGAACCCTTCTAAGGCCAATGCATAATAAGGTGTTGCAAACTCCTCAATCCAAAGCCCTGTTTTTTTTCCATTAACTTTTACCTGATCAAAGGAGGTGGTAACAAATAAAACTTTTTTTGTTTTCATAACTTCTTTTTCTTTTGTTGGTTTATTTTCGCTTTTAGCACATGCTACAATAATTGTAGACCATAATAGCATCAATAAATACTTCGTGTATTTTTTCATAATATTTAGATTATAATGAGACTTACTCAGTTTTGTCTATTTAAAATAACACTACAAAATTAAAGCAAGGGCCGTCCATATCTGTGTGATTAGACGCACAAAATTCGACTTGTAAGATCCCTTCAGTTAAACTCTTTCCCGTTTATACAAAATGGTAAGTAATGCAAGCATACTAAGGAATAGCATTTGAACAATTACAGCTGTCCACCCACCATACTGATATGATAGCAGTGCGCAGTAACCACCTAATGAACCACCTAAAAAATAAGCAGTCATATAGACTGTATTGATCCGGCTGCCCGCCTTATCATCAAATGTGTAAATCAATGATATGTTAGTAACCTGTGCAGCCTGAACACCTAAGTCCAACAGCAAAACTCCAATAGCTAAGAACCAGATTGAAAATGGAAAAATTATAAAAAGGAATTCACTGATCAAGATGAGAAGCACTGCAAAAACAAGAGATATGACGATACGATTATTTTTATCGGAATTCTTTCCGAAGATAGGAGCCATCAAGGCCCCTGCCACAGCCAGTAAACCAAACAATCCTATTTTATCACTAGATAAGTTCATAGGACTTTCACTTAGGTGAAAAGTAAATACGGTCCAGAATGAACTAAGGGTTCCGAAAATCAATGCACCTGTTAAAGCAGTACGCCTGAGCATTGAAAATCTCTTTAACTGATACATTGTTGATTTCAGTAAATTAAAGTAGTTCTTTTTGTAACTCCCTTGTAAAGAAATAAAATTGAACTGTATACCCAGAGCAGAGATAAGAACCATTCCCGAAGAAATAACATACACACATCTCCATTTAAACCATTCACCAATAAAACCACTGAAAACCCTTGCCGATAAAACTCCGATTAACAAGCCTGTAAATATCTGCCCCACCACTTTACCACGATTTTCAGATACCATACTGGCAGCCATCGGTAGAATAACCTGGGCTACTATGGCAAATAATCCAATGGTAAAGCTATAAAGATAAAGCTGTGCTAAAGTATGTGATGCCGCCATTCCAATAAGTGAAACAAAAAGTAATCCCTGCAAAGCTAAAATCAGTTTTTTACGATCCATTTTATCCCCCAGAGGCGTTATAAAAAACAAGCCCAATCCATATCCTACCTGAGAAAAAACAGATATAAGGCCAGCTTCTTGATTCGAAGAGCCAATATCTTTTGCTATATCCGGAAGGAGTGGCTGGCTGTAATACACATTGGCAATACATATCCCACAAGTAACCGCCATGATCAGGATCTGGCTTCTTTTCAACATAGTGCTTTCCATATATCCGTATTAAAAACCATTATATATGATAATTAGTGTTCAAGAGTTAAAGGGGAGGCTACAGGACTAGTTTTAAATTTTTCTAATTTACCCTTCCCTTTTATAATACGATCTTTAAGAAACTTAACATCATCATGTAAAGTATTGAGCTCATTCTTCGCATTCCTTGCCTCTTTTGAACTTCCTCTTACCTCACTAGACAGATGATCAGCTTTTCGGGCCAATTTTTTATCTTGAGGATTTTGACTCAGTTTTTTCGCTAAATCACTATTTTGATCGGCAAGGTGCTGGGCTTCAAGGCTTGTTTTTTCTTTATTTTGAATTTTTAGCGCCAGCTGACTTTCTAGCTCCAGTAACTTTAGCGAATCTTTACTGATCTGCTTCACCAAGGCTATTGAATCTTTACTGATCTTACTTACAACATTTTTACTTGCTGTATTTTGAGCATTGAGATACGTTGGAGTACATATAATTATAGCAAGTGCCAGAAAATAGACCAGGCATTTTATATCGTTATTTTTCATCCTATTTTTTTTGTTTGTTTAAAATACTATCATGTAGAATCACTACTATTTTATTTTGACACGAAGTATATAATAAGGAGGTTTGCTTACATTCTGGTTATTGTTCCACCAGGGTTTGTTTTGAAGCTGATCAGATACGATGTACAGGTAACCGTCCGGTGAGAGAGCTACCCCATCCGGCCATGAAAATAACTTATTATCCTGAGCCAGAATGGTATATTTACCTGGAGTAGAAACCCCTACTGCATTATGCTCTACATCGGTCACATAGACCTTTCCGTTAGAACCCACTTTGAAACCATCTGATTTTGGCTTTGGAGCATAGTATTCAATTTTATTTTCCAGGTCAGCATTTTGAAGGTCATTGTTTGCAACAGCATCTGCTGCAATACGGTAAATCTTTTCTCCTCCAAGTGCTCCATAGTAAATCCAGCTTCTCTCCGGATCAATAGAAATAGGATTAAGAGGATACTTTGGTTCATATTTTTTACCATCTGCAAACTGATGACTGATAGCCCTGCCGTTTACAATTACAGGTTCATCCACCGGCTGAAATGAGCTGTGATTTTCTAAAATCCGTCTGCTATAACCTGTCTTTAAATCAATCACGACAAATGCCGGTGTTGCAGGAAGAATCATTCCCCCCATCGTCATATCTGCAATAACTGCCGTATGGTGTTTCTCATCGATTACAAAATCCTGTAAAAATGAAGATGGACGTAGTACAGCATCAGGGAGTGGATATACATGTACTAACGCACGGCTTTTGATATCCCAGCCAATAAGCTTGGGAGCTTGTTTAGGATCTGCACCACTATTCCCCATATCCAATACCCATAAGATATTATCAGAAGATACCTGAATACCGATTGCTGAATTAATTCCTTTAATTGAATTCCCTACCGGTTTTTTAATCCATTCTTCGTCAGGAAAGTTAACCGTTTTGCCATCCGATAGTATTTCTCTGAGCAAAAACTGAGTTTTGCCTTCAGCGCTCATGGTAACAAATATTCCACCTTCAGGGGAAATGGCTATATTACTTGGGCGCTCATCAGTAAAAGATGATACGACTTCAATTTCTGATTTTGCTTTTGATTGGGCAGAAACAAAAGTGTGAGTCTGCGGAGCAAAATAAATTACTGCTGCTAATATTATTTTTTTCATATGCTGAATCTTTTCGATTATATGTATGATAGTATTAAAAAGTGTAAATGATAGATAATCAACTTAAAGCAGGCAGGATATATCCTGTCTGTTCTTAATTATAAAAACACCATTGAATATTATTGGTTTATAGCATATTTATTTGTTAATATCCATTCTGAAACGGACTCTCTTGTAGGATTCCAACCAAGAATCTCACGAGCATTAATCGCTTTAACTCTACTATTAGAGCCTAATGCATAACGCGCAAGTCCTCCTATTTCAGCAAGGGCTTCCTCAGCACTCCAACTTTCAGTTTCCCCTCCAAAACCTAGTGCCTTACTGATCCAACCAGCAAGATCTTTAAATGATTCCTCTCCATTTTCTACATAAAAATAGGATCCCGCAGGAGCGTGTTCCAACGCTAAAAGATAAAGATCAACCACATCTCCTATATGAACATTCGACCATCTGTTAATACCTTTTCCGATATAAATCCCTTTTCCTTTTTCAATTGATTTACGATATACTACAGGTAATTGAACACTTTCTACATCAAGACCTAAGCTATCTCCATAAATCATTGACGGAACAATCACTACCGTTCTGATATTTCTTTCAGCTCCCGCATGCTTCATCATCTGATTAATGATGACCCCTTGTTCCCTTGCCTCCAATGGCGAAAAATCACTGGTTTCATCAAATATTTTCGGATTCTCAAAATCTCCCAACACGTCATCTGCCACTACACTAGATCCTGAAGTGTGAATAAACAGCTTTCCGCTTCCTTCCAGTGCTTCTAAAATAGTTTCCACACTTTTCAAATGCTCAGAATCTGCGGCATGAATAACAGCATCAGATTTTTTAGCATACTCAGTGAGCAGATCAATATCTTCAAGAGATCCTGTCACTGGAATAATCCCAAGACTTCTTACCTCGCCTGCCTTTGCAGCATCTCGAATCAGGCCATGGACAATATGTCCTTGGTCAACCAGTACCTTACCAATTGAACTTCCAATATATCCGTTAGCGCCTGTTAAAAAAATTTTCATTATTGTTTATTTTATGGGTTTAAGATCAGGATACACTATTGTTCCTGATCGCTTTTTTGTTTTATACGTTGAAATGCAGTCTAGTAACTTAATTCAACAATTTCTTTTACTTTATCTGAAGTGATATTCTGTAATTCCCCCAGTGCAGTCCACCCTCTTTGCTCAAAACGATTGACAATAAGACTGGCTGTATTTTTATAATCATCGGTATAATATGATAATCCTGTCTCCATTCCCATTGTATGAAGAAACTCTACTGTTTTGTTAATAGCCAGCTTTGCAGTGAGATCTTCATCCATATTGTCAATTCCCCAGACCCTTTTTCCATACTGTGCTAATTTTTGTTTTTTACTTTCAAACATGACCTTATATAAACTAGGAGCTATAACTGCCAGAGTTCTTGCATGGTCAATCCCATACAATGCTGTCAGTTCATGTCCTATGAGATGAGTCACCCAATCTGAAGGAACTCCTTTTTGGATCAATCCGTTTAACGCCATGGTACAGCTCCACATAAAATTAGATGCAAGAGTATAATTTGCTGGTTCTTTGACAACCTGGGGCCCAACCTCAACAAGCGTCTGCAATATTCCTTCTGCAATTCTGTCCTGTAAAAAGGCATTGGAGGGATAGGTAAGATATTGTTCCATGACATGGGTAAAGGCATCAACTACCCCATTTTGAAGTTGTCGCTCCGGTAAAGAAGCAATTACCTGTGGATCACAAATCGAGAATTGCGGGAAAACAGCAGGGTTATCAAAAAAAAGTTTTTCACGGGTAGCCTCAATGGTAATGACCGAACCTGAATTCATTTCACTTCCGGTCGCCGGAAGAGTAAGCACAGTACCCAGAGGAATGACTTTATGTTTTATTTTATCCTGTCCATTGAGAATATCTAATGAATCACCATCATACTTCGCTGCTGCAGAGATAAATTTTGCCCCATCAATAACAGAGCCTCCACCGACTGCCAAAATAAAATCAATATTTTGGTCCTTAATCATTTTAACTGCTTTTAGCAGCGTTTCATAATGTGGATTTGGCTCTACTCCACCAAATTCTGTAATCTCGAAATTCTGCAAAGAATCGATCACCTGCTGATAAACACCATTATTAAATATACTTCCCCCACCGTAAACAAGAATAATTTTTGCATTCTTAGGAATGAGATCTGGAAGTTTTGAGATTTGCCCCTTGCCAAAAACAAGATTAGTCGGATTATAGTATTCGAAGTTTAACATATTCGATGTATATGATTATTTATGTATGTCTTAAAAAATAATAGGAAATCTTGAACAGATCATTCATTGAAAATCTGCTCTAAAGAAAATTATATGATAGGATTAAACAGGGAAACATTCCTTGATTCAAGAAGGGGAATGATTTGTAAAAGAACTACTTGCTTAAAATAATTACTTTGCCGATGTTGCTCAAGAGCAGCCGCATCTTTATATATTTCATAAAGTACAATTCTTCCGGGATCTTCGATCGATTGACAGACCATATACTGAAGACAACCAGGTTCCTGAACAGTACGCTCAGCAACCTGTTTTAATAAGTCTATCACTTCTGACAGAGTATTTTCTTTTACCTGATATTCAGCAATAAGAATAATATTCCCTTTTTTATGTATCATATCTATAATTATTGATACACAAAATTGGGACTATTTAAAGAGGAGAGAAAGGAGACAAATCACAAAACAAATGTGCATCCAATCACATTAAGGATGACTTAATCTGCTCAAGGTTTCCCTTGAAACCCCTAAATATGAAGCAAGGAGTGTTTTGGGAAGTCTTTGTAAAAGTTGAGGGGTTAGTTGATACAAACGGTTATAACGCTCCTGTGGGTTTTTCTCCAGGAGCATCAGGATTCTCTGTTGAAGTGCTACATAGCCAATATTCGATTTTTTTCTGAAAAAATTAGCAACAGTATGCATCTCACTACATAGCTTCTCTTTATTTTCCCGTGATATCACAAGTAATTCAGAATCCTCTATACAATCTATTGATATAGTGGCAAGTGTTTTATTATTGTACGCCTGGTAATCTGACACCCACCAATCTTCCATCGCAAACTGTAAGATGTGCATTTTACCGTCTTCTGTGGTATGATACGCCTTAAGCAATCCTTTAATAACCCAATAATCATTGGCAACTTCATGATCTTCCTGCACAAGAAACTGATGTTTACGCAGTTTTTTAGTCGAAAACATTGAAGAAATATAAGCGAATTCTTCGTCGGTTAAAGGAGTAATTTTTTCTATATGTTGTCTAAAATTATTCATGGTATTTACATTGATTAAAGAATACAAATGTATCTATTTTATAGAATCCCATTACAAGACATGGTGTTTTGTAAGAGAGTATTTGGTCTGTCTTATTTTAATTTATTGATGAGCCAGCACTTCTGTCTGATGCCTTTTCCGCTTTGGTTTTTAAATTTTTTAACCATATAGGAACAGAGCTCTCCAATTCTTTCTGAAATTGACTGCGATTTATGAAAACCAACCATCCTTCCATACTTTCTTCCATTTTTATAGTGGTATAATCTCCATGCTGAGTAAACGACCAGCTATTGATGGCAAATACACCACAGGCTTTACTACACCATCCCATTTTCTTTCCTGGAATTACATCATTGATAATTGAATACATATCTGTATCTCCTCTTTTCCAGTCAAAACTATTCCCTTCTTCAAATGAACCATTGAGTTTTGGATCTCTAATTTCCCGGTTCAATTCCTCCCAATGATTTACCTCACTCATCATCTGATACACTTTCTGTGACGGAGCATGTATGGTTATTTCCTTGCATATTTTTACAGGCGCATCTTCATTGATTGCTTTTAGCCCTGTATCAGTCGTAAAAATTACTTCCAATAAAATAATGGCAACTGCAATCAATCCCAACATCATTAATAGACAATACAAAATTAATTTCATTTTTTTCAATTTTTGGTTTCTAACCTTAACATGTTAGAATCATTTACATTAAAAGGGCGGGATTGCCCCGCCCTACTAATCAACGTCCCAAAGGAAACTACTTTTTTACAAATTTTACGGTTTGGCTTTTAATTCCATCATTCAATTTTAGAACATAGGGCCCTGGCACTAAAAAGTCAATAGCTAACAATTCATTAACGATTTCCTTCTTAGATAGTACAAGTTTTCCCGTAAGGTCATATATAGAAATGTTTCATACAACTAAATGTAAAAAAAGAAGGTTCGTGCAAAACACACCTAATAATACATTTCTTCTTATCATAATCTTTATTTTAAAATAGTACTTTAATCGCCAATGGAATTGCGATATTATCCTTTCGATATAGTGTTGAGACAAAAAAATAATAATTTCGAAAAAAAAGAAAGGGTTCAAATCACAAAATATGTGTGATTTGAATCACAAAACAATACGTATCATCCACTTATGTTAATTAATATTTTTCAAAAATGATCATCAAAAATATAGAGTATCTGATCATTGTACTTTCAGTAATTGATCATAATACTTTGATTTTGTTACTTTTTAAGAAAAATATTAAAAATACAGATGCTGAAAAATCGTATTTGATTAAATTAGAATCTTATAATAATTCATACAATTTTGCTACATAATAAATGTGCTAAGAATCTAAAATCAATTTTATTTTCAAAATAAGTTTACTAATATTGCCGTTCATTCAAATCAATTGGTATACCACAAAACACATAATTCACTCTACTTAAGAAATTTACATTAATTAAAGGCCAGGTATACAAATTTTCCCACATTTTTAATGTTTGAAATTACATGACAAGAATAGACTTTGTAATTCTTTCTAAATTTGACTCAATCAAATCAAATCTTCTCAAAAAAATGTTTGAAGTAAAGAATTATTTGAGGATAAACTCCTAAGCAAAGAAGAACTACAGTTTGATTGGTTAAGAAGTAAGACTATTCGAAAGATGATGAATATTTCACCTGCTACTTTACAAAATTTAAGGATTAAAGGTAAAGTGAGATATAAAAAAGTAATGGGCTCGTACTATTACAACAGAAATGATATCCAAAATCTTTTTTGAAAATGAACATTGACGCATCAAAAAAAGGGCTTGTGTATCTAGATATTATTACAGCAGATCCCAGATTAAATGTATGGCATATTAGCTTACTATTGGCAATAACTTTACTAGCATACAGACAGAGTGAAAGAAACATAATTAGAGTTAGAGAAACAAATTGATGTCAATATTTCATATTGAAACAGCACCTACCTATCACAAGTATTTTCAACAACTTCAAGAGTTTGGCTACTTTAAATACAGACCCTCCTACCATCCGGGGTATAAGAATACCTTCTCTTCGATTCTTTTTAATTCCGTTTTAGTCAATGGTTTTTTCACCTTTGATTTTTTACTCGTAAAGAGCTTAAATGGGTCTTTAGGGATAATCTCTTTAGCAACAGCACGGAGAACGATCTTTTTAAAATTGCTGATATATTTAAGAGAGGTATTATTGGAACATTTTCTAACAGTTTTTAGATATAATTCATAATTCTTTACAAATTCATAGTTCAATGCAGAAAACGAAAGATCATCACGCCCATATTTATATTTGATAAACTCAGCTACATGAGAACGAGCAGTGACATATCTTTCACGAGTTCCATCCGAATATTCTCCAGTTTTAACTAAAGCGGCTATCTCATCATTATGTTCCTGAAATTCTTCTAATACAGAATTCTGACGCTTGTAACCGCCATTTACAAAGTCAATAAGATCAACAGCTGTAATAGGTTTATCATTATTCAACAGTTCTGTCCTATGGCTGTTAATTTTTGTTCTTAAAGAATTAAAAAGAAATTCAGTTCTTTAGCGTCTTCTTTTGTACCTATGGCTTTCTCTTCCTTGTGGTTCCATCTTATAACATCCCATTTTCTTTTTGTAGAAGTTTCTTTTGGAATGCCATCAACTGTAATCCGTACATAAATAAAGCGGATTGATTTGTCCTTTACATTTGAGCTCTTTAAAAAGAAAGAAAGCCCATAACTTTGTTCTAACATAATTAAACATTTTAAAGTTTATAAATGTCGAACCAAAGCCTCTTAAAGCCAAGTCGTCAAGTAGATTTAAATATTGATTATCAAGGATTTAAACCAAATTCTGTGGCAAGTTTTTTAAATTTCTAATATTGCCACGATTTTGCCACAAACTTTTGGAGTGTTTTTGAAAATTTTAGCAATTCCCATAAACAAAAAATCCTTCAATTCGTTGAAATTGAAGGATTTAATTATTTTTTATCGCTTTTTGAAAACTTTCGTCTTCAGTACTTGCGGAGAGTGAGGGATTCGAACCCCCGGACCTGTTACAGTCAACAGTTTTCAAGACTGCCGCAATCGACCACTCTGCCAACTCTCCTTTAACTCCGGTTATACCGTTGTTTTCAGTGGTGCAAATATAGAAAGTTTTTTATTACTGACAAAATATTTTTGGAAGAAAATTTACATTTCTATATTTTCAAAGAAAATTCTGTTTTCTTAGACTGTTAAATCAATATTCTTAGCAACTCAACTTCAGCCATTTACCCTTTAATAAAAGGTATTCAGCCTTCATCGCTATTTTTAATATATATTTTCTAACCGTAGTAATATTCGGTGGTGACATCTCCGCTAAAAGCCGGATGCAGGTCCTGTTTCTGCATATTCAGTTCGAATAATCTTTCGCCATTTTTATTTCCTCCCCGTATTTTTAACGAATACCATCCGTTTTCTAAAGATAAAGTAATACTGTTTTCCTCATTAATAGAAGTAACGTCTTTTAAATAACCGATACCAACAACTTTTACTTCATTATTAGCGGTCTGAAATATCCAGCCTCGTGACTCTACTTCTACCTCATCATCATTCAAAATCTTTTCGTCATTCACGGAAACCCGGAATGCATAATGGTCTTCTTCAACCCCTATGATGGGAATTGCGATGCCTGATTTGGTTATTTCATCTCCATGTTCATTTTCTACGAAATATTTTAAAATATTAGTACCGGAAAGATTGTTTTCTTGCTGGTAATTTGCTAAAAGCTGCGGACTAAATACCACAAAACCTTTAAGTTCTGAGAATATTTTCTTCATATATTTTGGATTGGATTTGGATTAAATTTTATCTGTTTACCATGGTATCAACATGTTCAGATTGTTTTTTTAATGTTTGATCAGTTTAGTTCGCCCGGCGAAAACAAATCTTTGATGAAAGTTTTATCTTCACATACTTTTTTAAAAGTTTAAATAAAATCCTCCAACTTTTCTGAATCAGAAGAATAAAATTACATATTAGTTTTAAGCAAAAAGAATTGTAAAACCATTGTTATCTAATAAAGGATTTATTCATGAGATTTACTTATCCCGTAATTTTAATTGGTTTATCTTTTCTTTTGAAATCAAACCAGAATATTTTACTTTGCCCCATACTTTTTAAATAAAAAATATCCTTGTAAAAAGTTCCCGCACCAGAGTAAACTCCTTTCTCATAATCAGCATCTTTCTTTAACATATTAAGCAGTGCATTAAAAAATGATTTAATATTTTTTTCAGGAGTCTTGCTTATCATTCTTAATGCCGTCTGTTCAATATTATCTCCGTCTTCTCTACCTCCGGTTCCCTCTATTGTATAACCATATATTTCATCACTATAGAAACTTATTTTCTGTGAAACATCAATTAACTTTGTGGATAGAAAAAAACAACTATAGCTTTCATTAATATCAATTTCTTTAATATTATTTTCTAACAAAGTATGCCACACTTTTCCTGAATCTCTATATTCAATATATACATAAACTTCATACTTATCTAAAAGAGGTTTAGCATACTCTATTACATTATCAATTGTATTTAAAATACTTATTTTACTTGCCATTTAATCTCTATTTACTATTTTAAATTATCTATACGCAGATGCTTTACCATATCCTTCAAAAGTAACATCATGGCCAGCATTTCTAACATCTTCCAAAGCTAGCCTTTCTCTTATTACTCCTGTTTTTCCATCTTCTAATGTTCGTCCAACATTTATGTGGTATATATCTCCATCAGCATTTTTAAATGATGCATCCATTCTTCTCACATCTTTATGCCCTCCTAGGTCGTCTAATATTATTTCTGTTTTAGAACCTCCACCAATATGCTCTACTCCAGGTTTAGCTGTTTCTCTTGCTATGATTTCATCAATTTTAGCATTATGATCACCAGTTCCTTTACTCTTAGGGCCTGGCTTTTGATAAGGGGTACCATCTTTTTTAGTTTTTCCTGCCCATCTTTGCCCGGCTAAACCAAATATATCTAAATAATTGTTAGAATCATGAACATATGCATAGATATTATAACCTCCATCAATATCTATCGGATCTTTACTAATATATAAACCACTGTTTACATCATAATATCTTAATCTATTATAGCAAAGATCAATTTCAACATCATAATACTGTCCCTGATAACGGAAAGGCACAAAATTTCCAACACCAATTTCAACTTTTATATCTCCATAAATATTAAGCTCTCTCTCCCAAATCTTTTCTCCTTTTTCAGTGTAAACCTGTATTGGCGTTCCTAAATGATCATTAACAATCGTGTAACATTCATTATCTATTATTTTCGCACTTGGTACATGACTTCCTCTTTCATACACCCAGGTCACCACATTCTCCACAGGTTCTTTTCCCACAATGATATTTCCGTCATCATCTACAACCGTTACAGAAACTTCTTCAGCATCATAGCTCCATTCATGCAGAAGAACATTACCATCCCAAATATAACGAGTTATTTTCTTTAGGCCAATTTTTGAGGTTCTTCTTCCGAGGGCATCATACTCAAAGCTTACCTCTTTGCCGTCGGGGCGTTTTACTTTAGCCAGCATCCCGTTAGCATTCCAGGAATACGCCCAGTCTCCGGAAGACCATTCCGGGTTTTGTATTTCTGTTGGAGAGTCTTCGGTTACATCGGGTAAATCAGCTCCATCCGGCAGTTTCGGGCTGTTCAGCCAATCTGAAGCAATGGTTTTATAATAAGGATGTGCATTCTCCTGTTCTTCTTTATGCTCCGGTTTGGCATCATTAATGGGCCGTTTACTTTTTAACAATAAATTTCCTTCTTCATCGTAATGGTAAAACCAGTTTTTATCGCGCATCAGCTTTCCTCCTTCGTCGTAGACGCGGTCAGTCTGCCGGGCACTTTCATATAAACATCCCGTAGCATCCGGATTTTTGTACTGTACTTCTCCGTTCGAATATTCTGCAGCAACAAGGCTTCCGAAAGCATCGTAATCAAATCTTGTTCTTCCTCCCGTCACCCTGTCCAGCGTATGCAGCAATCGGCTTCCGGCTCCCCAGTCATAATCTTTATGGAAGGTAGTATTGGTTTTATTCACTGTTACTTTCTGACTTACCGGCATTCCGATATGATCAAATTCAAAAGTGCTTTCTACCCCGCCGGTCATTTCACGGGAATGCATCTGTCCGTTCCGGCTGATCTCAAGATTCATCTGCCAGGGTGCATGCACTTCCGGAATAGTGGCAGTTACCGTTTTAAGCTGTCCCAGATCATTATAAGAATAGTCTACTTCGGCTCCTAAGCTACTTTTCAAACCAATCAGATTTGCCTGAGTGTCATATTCATATTGAATGGTGTACGCACCCTGTTTTTCACTGGTGATCTGTCCTAATTTATTTCTCTGAAAGGCTACACTGCTGTTTTCATTATCTGCTTTAACCAATAATCCTGAGGAGTCATACTGATAGGCTTCCCAGGTTCCGTCGGGATAATGGGTCTGTGTTAATCTTCCGCCCAGATCATATTCATAAAAAATATCTTTCCCGTGGGGAGTTCTGGTTTGGGTGACCATTCCGTCTTTATCTCTTACAAAGAACTTTTTCTGGCCGTCAAAACCTGTCTCCCCGGTGACTTCGTCATTATAGTTTCTTTCAAACTGGTAAACTTCTCCTTTTTCATTGGTAATTCTCATCAGATTTTCATAAGCATCATATCCGAAAACCAACGTTTCTTCTTTTTTATGAGAAAGAGCATTCCTGCGGACCTGACGTTTAAGCCTTCCCATTGGCGTATAGCTCATCAGCCATTCTGCGCGCCCATCAGTAGCATACACCGGAAGATCATAGGCGTCGTAACGAAGTTTTAGTGGCAACTGCCCCTGTTCATTCACTTCTACAACCCTTCCCATTTTATCCCTGTTCCAAAGGACTCTGTTTAGAGGTTTGGGGCTGAAAACCAATAATCTTCCATATTCATCATACCTCCAATATTGCTCAGCTCCTATTGTATTGGTTAACTGAATAAGCTGACCTCTATTATTATATTCGTAAGATGTTGTAATATGTTCTTTTATGCTTTTTTCGGGAAGTCTGCCACCGTCTGCATATTCATAATATACACTTTCTTCGGCAGGATCGGTATAGCTTATCAGTTTTCCCTCATCATCATAGATCCATGTTTCCGAAGCTCCCGAAGGGGAAAAACGGGCAATTACCTGTCCGAATTCATTGTACTGATAATGGTATTCTTCTCCATCCGGAGTATGGAAAATTTTAATATTTCCCATTTCATCATACGTATACCCCTGGACACGTCCTTCAGGCGTTCCAATCATCTTTAGTTCGTTGTGCGCTGTAAAATCATACCATGTTTCTCCACCCTCTCCATCTACTTTTTTGTAAACCAGAAAGTTTTCATCATAATGATATTCCTCTGTTTTATTGTTTTGCTTTGGATAGATAACTTCTGTAAAGCCTTCCTCATCATGGTAATGAAGTTTTCCTTCCATATATCCATCCGTACCTTTGGTATGAACTACTCTTCCGTTTTTGTCATATTCCCACTGATAGCTTATTCCGTTCCGGTTAGTTCTTCTCACAACATAGTTTTCTCCATCATAGTCAAATACAATGGCCTTTTTATGAATATCCCAAACATGGGTAAGATTGCCTCTTTCATCATAATCATAGCGAACTTGTAAGTCTCTTTGTTTTTTATAACAGTAATATACTTCTGTTACTTTTTTATACTCAGGATTGATAACAGTTTCTATGCTGAATCCACTCTTTACATCTTTTATGCTTTTCAGGATAATATTGCGGTCTTCATACTCATATTCTCTGATCGTACCATCTCCATATTCAATACGAATTACCTTATAAATTAGTCCTTCCGTAACATGATGAAAGCGTCTATAAGTATAAATATCAGTTCCTTTACGAATAACCCAAACACTGCTGCTTGGTCTGTACTGCCATATTTTCTGATCTCTGAAATAGGTCATCTCTTCACCAATTTCAGGTGCGGGAACCAACATTGCAATATTTTCATCAGGATGCATCCAACCGGCAAACTTATTGTCTTCTTCAGGAAGAATAAACAGGTCATGATTATTAAAGACACCGTTTCCTAAAGGACCAAAATCGTAAGGCCGGTCGCTGTGCCAGATATTTCTCCAAGTTAAAGGTGTACTGCCCTGAATAATAAAATCTTCCCATTCGAAAACCATGGCACCGGTTGCAAAATTCACAGGTTCAAGGCCGTAATGACATAATTTTTTGGATAAGGCATTGGCCAATTTAAATTTATTGAAAGGCGCTTTTTTAAGAACACTGTTATTGAGTTTTTTTAATCCATTGGCTCCCAGTTTTCCTATTTTCTTAGTCAGGCTTCTCATCAAAAACATCCCCGCAAGACGCATCAGCATTTCTCCGGGGGTATACACATGCGGAACAAAAGCTCCACCCACCAACACAGGACCTCCTGTATTGATCTGAATATACATACTTGAAAAATTATTATAGAAGGCGAAATAAGCCAGTGGATTTTTCTTTGGTTTGTCCGGCATGGCGGGCAGCATAGTCATCCCAAAAGGAAATCCCATACAGGTAAGCACCTGTTGCGGTTGATTTCCACTCATTTTACTTCCTTGCGCCAGAACGGTCTGTGAACCATAATAAACTTCCCCTTCATGTGGAGCTTCCTGAGGAAAAGGAATTAAATATACAGGAATTAATGATGTGATATGTCTGAATGGAATCACTACTCCCATTACACTTGTTGTAGTGGTTGCCTTATGTCTTCCGTGAACGTAAATAGAGCCTCCCATCGGAATACTTTCCGGCAATGAGGGCATCAAATTTCTTGCGAACTGTGGAATCGGAATGGTGATGGTGATGTAATCCATGATGTCAAACACAATTCCGATAAAAGGATGTGGCAACGGCAGAGGAATCAGCATAAATGATGGCGGTGGTGGAATCAATGTCCAGTGGATATCAATTGCCAGCACAATATCAAAATGCTTACTCGTATGCTGAATCGCAGTGGAAGGCATTGCCGGTGTATTGACTTTAATTAGCTTCACCTTGCTTTCCGGAGCAGCTTTTTCAGCTGTTACAGCGCTCTCTCCACCGCCTCCGCCACTACTTTTTTGTGGCTGACCACCGTCTCCTCCGGCTAAGGATTTAACCATAGAAACAGGATTCAGGGAGTCAACATTATTTTTCATCCCATTCTTCCATCCCTGCTTGGTTTTGTCCCAGCTAACCGAAGTAACGTCTGCGTTCACCTTCAAGGAGCGTTCCGGGTTCATATCCGGTTTTGCAACTTTGATCGGTTTTACTGTCTTTTTATTCAGATCTGCCATGATTGTTTTAATTTGAGATTACCCTGCTTTTGGTTTTTCTACACTCACTCTCCATTCATCACCAAAATAAGTCTTCATTTCATTGTCCAGTATTGTTTTTTTATCACGATCGCCTTCGTATTTGAGAATCAGCATTGAGGCTACAAACCGCAGGCTGCTTTGGTCCCGTACTGAAGGTTCCATTAATTTTGCTATGTCGAGGCATTTTTCAAAATACCTTATCATTTTATCTTTTGTCAGCACAGTATCATTCAATGTTGCAATGATTCTGTAACATTCAATAGCCATCGCATATTCTCCTATCTTTTGTGCTGTTTCTGCAGCTTTTTCAAATATTTTTTCAGCCTTGGATTTTTTGGAATTTCCTAACAGATGGCTTCCATAATTCATATACATCTGAACTTCCAAAGGCGAGTCGGGCTCTACTTCTTCAAATATTGTCCTGTACGTATCTTCTGCTCTATCTTTTTTCTTGTCTGCTGTATATGACTGGGTAAGCATAAAATAGGCAGAAATCTCTCCCTGTTTATTTTTCTGTTCTTTAGCCAGCTTCACTGCTGTTTTTAAGGCATGTTCCGCTTCTTTGAATCTTTCTTTACTTAAATGATTGCTCGCTATAAGAATCTGCTGCTGAAAATCTGTATCCGGACTGTTTTTTTTCCTGTTTGTATGAGCTGCTGTATTCTGCATTAACTGATGAATATCCACTTCTACCCTGAAACTGTGCGCTGAAGGAATCTGCGATAGTGTTCTATAGGTATGATGTTCTGCCCAAACCAGTTTAATATCTTTATTTTCTGATATCTCACATATCTTACACCATTCTTTCACCCACAGGGACAATTCTTCTGTATCACTGATCCTGAGTGGGGCAATATATAGGTAGATTTTGGAATCCTTAATATTCGGGAAGTTTTTCTTTAATTCCAGTAAAGGATAAAATGCCTTATAAGCATCAGTTTTAAAAGTTTTTCCCGGATCTTTGAAGTCCCATTGCGGAATATTTTCTTCACTTTTTTTCAGCATTTCGTAGAATTCAGTCCATTCATCCAGTAAAGTCTGTCCAAAGGATTTCATTCCGTTAAATTCCTGATAATGGAGTAAAAAAATATCATCCCCTTCTTCATCTTCGGAAAGTTTTGACTTGATAAATCCGTCAAAAAGATCGGTTTCATGTTTTTCTCCTATACAGATCAACATAGGTTTTTCTTCGTGCTTTAAAACAACTTTCTGCCATTGTCTTTTTAATTTTACCAACTCCAAATCTACTGGATTCATCTGCTTTTAATTCAGTTTTACAGTTCCACTTACAATATTTGTTTCACTTCCGCCACCCACATTAATTTTTCCTCCACTGCTAAGATTGGCTTCCGTATCTCCTCTCATTGAAAGGGTTTTGGTTCCGATATCCAGGGTATCTGACTTGATTCCGACTCCGGAAGTAGGATCACCGTCTTCAGGTCCTACCCCAACTCCGATACTTGTTGTTCCCCCAACTCCGATATTAACTCCCTGTACAAATATTTCTTTTCCTTTGATCTGAATATTTCCATCTTTATCCATATAAATAGAGCTGCTTCCACAGTTCAGGGTAATAGAAATTTTACTGTCTATACTTATATTTCCTGCACCATCCAGAAAAACAGAATTCTGGTCTTTATCTCTCACGGTAATTCCTCCCGCATCATCCAGACTCATGGTATGTCCGCTTTTACTGCTTAAGCTTTTAATATTATTTCCGGTTCCGCCGCCGCCGCCAACTCCACCGTGAAACATTCCTCCCATCACGAAGGGACGGTCAGGATGCTGATGGGCAAAGTTGACCACTACCTGATCACCTTCTTCCGGAATGGCCATAAAGCCTCGGTTTTTACTTACTTTTTCACTTCCACCTCCATCGGGAGTCATTACCCGGATGTATTCTGTAGTGGTAGAACCATTCTGCCAGTCAAACTGAACTTTAACTCTTCCCTGATTTAAGGGGTCTGTATTGGAAATCACTTTGGCAAATTGTGCATCCGCTTTTGGAATATGAAACTCCGGGCGGGGAATAAATCCTGTGTCAGAAGCTATTGCTTCAAATGTTCCGGTATAATATCCTCTTGCATCCACCTCATGATACATATCTATAATCATCAGTTTGGTGAAATAGGTGGTTTCACTGCTTTCTGCTTTCCGCATTTCAATATCAGCAATACATCCCGGATATAGGAATGGTACTGTAGTAATGCCTGAAATAACAAATACTTCTGAAGCTTTACTTCCGGCTGTTCCTTTCTGAGAGTTTTCCACATCCATAAAAGACACTGCTTTTATTGGAGCTACTCTCAATGAAGGGGTTGTAAAGGTTTTTTCTGATATTTCATACGCTCTTTTAGCAATATCTGAAGTATGGGTAATCTTAGAATTTCCTGCCGTTAATTTTTCATTTTTACTGCTGTTATATCCATAAAATGAAGGATTCACGTGCTGGGCTTTCATTTTGATTTTTACGTCACTCACACTGCTTCCGTAAGTAAGTTTCACAGGCTTTTCCTGAGGTGGAAGCTTCCCGAAATGCAGAACTTCACCATCATAATAAAACTGTTCACCATACGCTTCTGCTATTCTTGCCAGATAGTTGTAATGGGTTTCTTCATATTGTGAGCTGTACGAAATGTTTCCGTGGGCAGCATCCACTCTGAAATCAAAGGAATTCTGTCCAAGACCTTCTTTGATCACCTGATCTGCAATACTGTTCAGACTGATCTCCTGTGCTCCGCCAAAACTCTGAATATGAGGAGCTGCATCCAAAAGAACAGTCGGGCTTGAACCTGTAAGAACAATATTTCCCAGACTTCCTTTTTCCTGGCTGAAACCTACTTCAGTGATTACACCTACAAAGTTTCTTTCAGGGCCGTCTTCAACGTCTTTGTATCTGAAAATAACCGTAATTCTTTTTCCCAGAAAGTTCTGAGCTTCTTCCAGATTATGGTTTTCCGTGCTTCCCAGTGTATCGTGAGCCAGCATAAGATCGAACTCATGATGTTTTACAGCACTTTGTTTTAGCTGAAAATGTTTGAAATGTTTGATTACTTTTCCGTCAATTACAATTTCAAGCTTTACCACACGGTTGATTCCCGCTACCTGATTGCCAGGGATTGTATTGGCGTTATAGATTCCGGAAGTAGGTTGTTTTGACCATACTTTATCCTCTACCAATGTGGGTGGATTAGGCTGCTTAACCTGATTCATAAACATTTGGGACCCGCTTTGAACCATTCCGGTATAGGCCTGCGCCTGAACCATTTTTTCGGTAGCTTTTTTAATGGTTCCACTTGATTTTTCCTGTACTTTCTGGGCAGCTTTGCTTACTGCCTGGTCTTTGAGAGTCTCTTTTAGATTATCTGCAGCTGGAATTTTATCTTTGGAAACAGGCATTTTGGGTGAATGATCGTCCTGAAACATAGTTGTAGTATTTTGATTGATTGGGTGTCAAATTTTTTAAAGGCTAAAATCTACCTGAATCAAAAAGATCAGATACATTTTCGTTATCCGTGTTCTATTCTAAGGAATAAAATCCGGATATTGAGATCAAAAACAGGGTATAATGTAATGAGTAAAAAGATAAAGCAGCATATTTATCTACTTTATTTCCCTGCTGGATTCCAGGATTTCTCCTGAGTTTATTGTGATGATATGCAAATTTTAATCATTATTAATTTTTTTGTAATTGGATTTGGTGTTATTACAAAGATAAAACGCTAATCTCTATTCAAAAAATTTTCTGTGACTAATCTGAAATTTTGTAGTAGTTCTACGACTTTTAATTAATAATTCTAAAATAAATGATTTAAATAAAAGAATAAATACCTCTTTATCAAATGAATATTTAACAATTTTTAATAAATAAAAACAATAAATTTATCACTTAAAACAGAAATAATATAAAATAAAACTGGATTCTGGCAACAAAAAAACCAGCTGCAAATAATGAATTTAGAGCCGGTTTTATATTTAATAATACAATAAAAGGAATCGGTTTTACGGTTTTCGGAGTTCTGATACTTTTTTCATATAAATATCAGTCTGATCAAGAAATTCCTGATCAGTCTGCTGTATCTGAATGTGAGGGATAATTCCGTGACCTCTTTTCTGATCAGGAAGATTCTGCGCATCCTGAATGACATGCACAATAGAGAATCCGGTCTGGATACCGGTATTGGGAAGTTCATATACCAGCGGAAGATGGCCGTTATGCTCATAATACCCTCCTACCGTTTCTTTACCGATCACAATGGCATTGGTATAAGATTTTATCAGTGAGGCCAAATGTGAAGCTGCGGAAGCCACTCGTTGGTCTACAAGCAGATAAAGCTTTCCTTTAAAAGTTTTGTTATTGGGTAAAATCGAAGGATTTTTGTCATCTGCCCAATAATATTTTCCTTGAACCTCTTTAGGATAAAGCTGTTTCAGATAGGCATTCAGTCCATGTTTGTCCTGTACTCCATTGGAAAGAAAAAGAGGTGTTATGACCATCTTTTCTTCCATAGGCACTTCATTAAAGTTGGTATAAGCATATTGGCTGTCGCGGAAAGGTCTTTGGGTAAGATAAGAAAATACTTTTTCATAAAGAGCCCCTGTACCTCCGGTATTTCCTCTTAGATCTATGATCAGGTTTTCTGTTTTTTCGCTTTCCAGAGTATTCATCATCTGGTCAAGAAAAGCACTGAATTTTTTATAGGCAGGATCTTCTTTCCCGGTTGCAAAATCAAACCCTCTCAAGGATAAGCGATAGATTCCATCTCCTTCTTTATTCAAACTGTATTTTTCAGACAGCAGTTTTTTGTCAAAGGCAAGCGAAAATCTTGAATCCTGAAGTTTTTTAAAATCGTCCAACGATATTCCCGGCAGTGATATTTCTTTTACAATTCCGTTCCATTTATAGCTGATGAGATAGTTTTTGTGGGTTCCGAATTCCATATAAAATTTATCCAGCATTCCTCTTTCAAAACCTGTTGTTTCTTTGTAGGGTGCTGAATATCCGTCAGAAAAATAATACTGAGAAAAACGGCTGATCATTTCTTTTGCAGAAACTCCGTTGATAGAAAGGATTTCAGCACCAAGAGGTAATGCATTATCTTTTGAATCCTGAAGCAAACGACCGTCAATATTCTTTAAAGTAATGGGTAAATATTCCGGTTTCTGTGTGAGATAATAAGAAGCGTGATTGGGAAGATCTGTATAGTTATGGCAGCTTCCTTCAAATCCGGTAATCTTTGCAATGACTTTATAGAAATCAAAAATATTTTTGCTGTTTCTGGCTTCTTCCTCAGCCTGTCGGTAAATACTGTCAATTTGCTTTCTTGTTCTGTATACATACAGTCCGGAATTTGCTTTTTCTCTTATAGAACGGAATGTTTGAAGATCTTCTACAAACTGATCAGGACTGAATTTCCCTTCCAGAACAGGCACATTTCGGGACTCTGTAATGGAAACTCCGGCCGTTTTACTTTTTTCTGAATACGATTTGGCCCAGATTTTAAATTCATATTTTTTTCCTTTTTCTGGAGTAAAATAGAAGCGTTCAACACTCTTTATACCTCTGGAATCGTCCTGTTCTTTTACTTTTTTTCCATCCATAAGCAGCGCAATTCCCAGATTGGCATCTGCAGACTGTACCGAGATCCAGGAAGGTTTATGAGATTGGGGAGAATATTTTAAAGTGTCTCCAGGTTTCAGATCTGAATAGGTTTGTGCATAGGCACTGTTTAAAAATAGTAAAAGAGGGATGATAAAAGGTCTGGCCATTATTATTTTTTGAATGGGCTAATATACAAATTAACCCAAATGGATTGAAACTCTTTAAAATCTACTTCCATTCTATAGTTTTACGCTCAGGTTCTGAACTTCTTCGGCAGAAAATCCGTAAATCTGAGGTGTTTTCACATCCAAAAGATTGAGATAGATGTATAATTCTGCTCTGTGATGAATCTCATGTTCTATCATCGCGCGAAGCCATTTCCAAACAGAGATTTCACTGTTGGCCGGAGTTAAGCATTTGCTGGTGAGATCTTCATCAGAAAGGCCGTTAATGATTTCCAGCGTTTGTCTGTGCATTTCATTGAAAAACTTCACGGTATTTTCATAGCCATCAGCAAGTTCTTTTCCACATCCCGGATAAGCACTTTTCTTTCCAGTAATGGTTTCTCCATACATATAGCGTTCTATGGTAGCAATATGTCTTATCTGATCGCCAATAGTAAACTTCCCGGGTTTATAGGAAAAATCTATATGTTCAGGTGGAACAACTGCAATAATGCGGTTGGTTCTTTCTCTTATTTTCTCATAATAATTGATGAATGACTGTACCGTTTTTATTTCCATATTCATTGAGCTTTGTCTGTCTTTTTTACAGGATGAATATAAGCAATCTAATGGGGAGAAGTTTTGATTTTACTATAAATTATTCATAAAATTTAAAAAAATCCCCAATATGTGACCGTAAAATTTGGAGGCGTATTAAATATCCAATATTTTAGTTAAAAAATAACCATGATGAAAATAGGGATTTGCTTGTGCATTATACTATTAGGCTTTAACAATATCACTGCTCAGTCTGCAAAAATTGACACTGAAAAGCTTCTTGAATATTATGAGACACAGCGCTATGCCGATGCTGCCAAATACCTTCAAAGCATATATCCCGGAGATACGCAGGATGTAAAAGCTCTTTCACAAATAGCCTACTGTCATATGATGGCTGGAAAACTTCCGGAAGCAGAGAGAAATTATATAAAAATCAATACTATACAACCGAACAGCCTGCCAACTCTATTTAGTCTGGCAAGCATCAATTCCAGACGGGGTAATGTGACTAATGCCAAGGCTTACCTTCAACAGATCATTCAGCTGGATAGTCTTAACTTCAATGCTTACAAGCAGCTTGCCACCTATGCTGATACTCCCGAAACTAAACTGAACTACCTCAAAAAAGCCAGCTCCCTGAATTCTACTGATCCTGATGTAGCTTATGATCTTTCTCTGACTTACAGTGGCCTGAAACAATATCAGCCTGCTTATGATGTTTTAAAAACAGCCATCGCTTCTGACACAGAAAATTTCACTTTACAACAGGCTTTATTACCCGTTGCCAATCAACTTGCCAAATATCCGGAAGTAATTGAAATTGGTGAAAAACTTCTTAAAAACCATGCGGATGTGAATGTAATAAATGATATGGGACAGGCTTATTTTTATGTAAAAGATTATCAAAAATGTGTTAGCCTTTATAAAATGCTGGAAGTTATGGGAGTACAAAACGAAGGCACTTTATATTTCATGACCTTAAGCTATCGTGAACTGAAAGATTATAATAATGCTGCTATCTATGCACAAAAGACTATTGATGAAGCTGTTTCAGATCATACCACGCTGTATTATGCCGCATTGGCAGGCATCTATGAAGCCAAAAACCAATACAATGATGCGGTTACAGCTTATAAAAGAGGATTGACTTTTGGGACCAGTAATATTATTTATTATCGCTTAGGCCTTCTTTATGATCTGAATCTGAAACAGCCTAAGAATGCGGTCACCTACTATCAGATGTACCTTAAAAACCATCCGGACCAGGAAAAAGAAAAAGATCAGATTGCGTATGCAAAAGGGAGAATTCTTATTTTAAAATAATAGAAGGCGAATACATACAATTTTACATCATTGTCATTGACTACGTCGAATCTTCGATTTCTGACAAAGGAAGAATCTCATGTAAAGCCAGGATTCTTCATTTCACTACGTTACATTTATAATTACCTAACAGAAAATTCCAGTTATTTTTGTGATTATAGTCACAAGTGAGCTATTCAATGAACCGTTAATTTTGCATTCAACAATAAAAACAATATTTATGGACAATACAACCCAAAATGTGGCAGAACAGTTTATTCAGTATTTAAATGAAGAAAATTTTGACAAGGCGGAAAGCTGTCTTGATCCTGATTTTAAATTTATCGGAGTATTGGGAAAAAGGGATAATGCTTCGGTTTATATCAAAGATATGAAGCAAATGAAGTTTAAGTATACAATTCTGAAAGCTTTTACGTCTGGTGAAGATGTATGTTTCTGGTATACTATTGATATGGGAGAAAAAGCGATAGAAGCTTCCGGATGGTATCAGATTAAAGAGGGGAAGATTCATACCTTAAAAGTACTGTTTGATCCCAGACCTTTATTGGATAAGTAAAAATCTTGAATATCCTGGAAATACGGCACCTGATTGTATGACATTTGAGCAAAAACCAAAGGGCAGATTTAAAATAAAATTAAAACGCTGTCCCTGTTTTTATGTCTTAATCGTCATTTAAATAAAGAATCTGCTTATGAAAGAATTTGCATTAATTTTCAGACTGAAAGACATTTCTGATTTTAAGCCTTCTCCGGAACAGATCCGGGAGCGTCTGAATTGGCTGGGAAGTATCGCTGCCCAAAACAAGCTTGTAGATAAGGGAAATACTCTTTTGCCCGCACCGGGAGCTGCAAAAACGGTAAAGGCGGATAATATTGTAACGGATGGTCCTTATACCGAAATCAAAGAATTTATCAGCGGGTATATTATTGTACGGGCAGACTCTATTGATGAAGCGGTAGAAATGGCTAAGGGCAATCCTATCTTTAAAATCGGAGGAAATATTGAAGTGCGTGAGGTTTTGAAAGTGGGTCAATAAGATGGAAGCAGGAAGATGGGAGTTGGAAGTTATTATAGTTTATGTATAAAATCCATTTCTTCATTCTGCAATCTTTTTAAATCCAGCCTACTTTTTTTCTCCACACTGTATATTCAACATTTTTATCATCTATTTCCGGAATGTCCTCAGGTTCCGGAATTTTGTTGATTTCTATCTCAGGCAACACCGGAAGGTTTACTTTTTCACGTTCTTTGTTTAGGGTTTCTTTGTTTTCTACGGGATATATTATTCCTTCGGCCGTCAGCTGTGTTCCATATTTTTGAGGTTTACTTTGAAAGAACTGAATCCGGTCATATAAATAAGCTTTATGTATCGGATTAATATCACTGTTTTCTTCCATCATAATACAGCATTCTTTCATAAACTCTGGCTCACCAATAGCGTGCTGGATAATCAGCCATGCGGCATTGCTTCCTTTTTCACCTACTTTTGAGAGCGTTGGAAACCCGATCTCAGTTATAATTTCCCGGAGCCGCAGTGCATTAGCTTTATGAACCTTTTCCATTTCAGGATGGTAACCTCCGGACAGTTTTCCGGCAGCGAGCAGCTCTTCTCTTACAGTGAGATCTTTATCAGCAAGTTCGATCAGTTCTTTTTCAAATAAGAAATTGTCCATATTATTAATGATAATTGATTGGTGATAAAGGATGTACCTCAGCTGAGCCTACTCATTTCAGTTTTATATCAGAACTCTGTCAAGGATAAAACGGGCTCTCTTTTCTACAGTAACTTTCGGTACTTCAATGATATTGAAGCCGTACTCCTCATAAATCTCTTTCATACATTCAAAAGTGAGGATGGCTTTTTCAATGGTCTGTTTTCTCTCCGGGTCATTTTCGTAAATCTCTTTCCATGGAGGAAAAATGAAAACATTGTTATTATAAACCATTTCTCTGGCTCTTGCTGTCATTAATTCCGGAACAAGAATATTTTCAAGCCTCATATACCCCAGCGTGTCCCATATTCCGCGGTCAAAGAAAACAGGTTTCAAATGGGACGCTTGGTTTATTTCCAGATAGGTTTTTACCGATTCTTCAAACATCAGACTGGCAAAAAGTTCTTTGTTCAGCCAGGGAAGCCCTTCTCCTCCGGACTCAATCTGTTCTTTTATAATTCTCCTGCCTTCTTCAGGGACTGCTGTCAATCCATATTTATTTAATTCATCCAGCACCGTTGTTTTTCCAGCTCCGGGACCGCCCGTAATGATATATAATTTTGAAATATCCTGCTTCATGCATTCGAATTATGTTTAAATACAGCCCCAGTAAAACAGAAATTTTGGCTTTCTTACAGGGCTTAATTATTATTTTTAATGATACTTTTATAGGTATGAATACGATCTTCTTCCTTATACATATTACTCAATATCAAAAGATTATCCGTATTGTATTTTTCTGAAATCTGCTGCAATCTCTGCGCCACAGACTGCGGTGTTTCTATAATAATTCTCTCTAAAAAGGTGAAAAACTCATCTTCATCTTTAGTTCCCAAAATCTTTTGCTCTACAACTTCAGGAGAAAGAACAGCATTGGGACTGACTAACTGGCGGGATTGTAAAAACTGGTAGGCCATTCCATAAGCATTCCGTCTGGCTTCTTCAATGGTATCTGCTACCGATACAGCAACTGCCACCTGCAGAGAAGGCTGGGAAAAATATTGAGTACCATCAAATTCTTTGAGATAAGCTTCTGTATTTTCCATCCCGTTCTCACTGTTCATAAAAGCAGCGAAGGAATATCCTGTCCCATGTTTAGCCGCTTCTTTTGCCGAAGTCATTCCTGATCCCAGCCACATGATTTCAGGAATGTGCTGCACATGGGTAGGTTGCGCAATAAGTCCGTCATAAGATCCTTCTTCCTCTCTGATCAATTGAATGATCTCTTCGAGTTTCGTTTCCATGTTTGATAACACTATCGGCTTATGACTATTGAGTGCCATAACAGCATCTTTCAATCCTCCGGGAGCTTTTCCCAATCCGAGAATAAAGCGTTCAGGATACAGAGTGGACAGCATTTTGGCCCATTCCGCAATTTTATAGGCAGAATAATTCCGCATCATAATTCCGGCGGTTCCTATTTTGATATGGTTTGTTTTACTTAGTATAATTGCTGCTAAAAGTTCAGGACTGGAACTCCCATAAGCTTCTACTCCATGATGTTCGGCATACATGACACTATGAAAGCCTGTTTCTTCAGCCAGTAAAGCAAGGTTGATACTGTTTTTCAATGCGGAGGCTGCACTGCCACCCATTGTTACAGGTGACTGGTCCAAGATCCCTAATTTCAGCTTCATACTATAGAATAGATTTTGTGTGAAGGTATGAAAAAAGACAATATATTTTTTTATTCTTTAGGCGGAAAAACAATGCCTTCATCCTTAATCAGATCATAGCCGTACTGCATAATGGTCTCAATAACCGGAATGGCTTTTTTCCCTTTCTCCGTAAGGCTGTATTCCACTTTCGGCGGCACTACGGGGAATACTTCACGATGAATCATGTCTTTAGCTTCCAGTTCTCGCAGCTGGCTGGTCAGCATTTTATCTGTAATATGAGGAATATCTTTTTTAAGCTCACTGAAACGAAGAGGTTTTTCCTGTAATCTCCATAGAATCGGCATTTTCCAGGTTCCTCCAATATGACTTAATGCAAATTCAATAGGCGTATAATACAGTCTTTTATCGTGGAAAAATTGAGGCATAATAATCGTTTTTTATTTACACTTTCAAAAAGGTAAGTATAGAACTAAAAGGTAAGTATATAGTTTTCTGATAGTCTATTCTGCAAATTTGCAAAAAAATAATGAAAATGAACAGAAATCTGTATGTACTGGCACTTGGTGTTTTCGGAATCACAACCACAGAATTTGGTGTTATAGGGGTATTGCCTGAAATAGCTTCAGCGTTCCGGGTTTCCATTGAAAAAGCGGGATGGCTGCTGAGTGCTTTTGCGTTGATCGTTGCTGTTTTCGGCCCTTTTATGCTGATGGCATTATCTACCTTCAAAAGAAAAAATCTATTGATTTCTTCATTATTTATTTTCGTTGCTGCCAATATTCTGTCTGCGTACATCACCAATTTTTATATGCTCCTTGTAGTCAGAATGATTCCCGCGTTCTTTCATCCAGTTTACTGGTCGATTGCTTTATCTATGGCCGGAGAAACCTCAGATTCTACAGAGAAATCCAGGGCTGTTAGCATTATTTTTTCGGGGCTTACTCTGGCAACGGTAATGGGTGTTCCACTGGCGACTTTTATGTCTGATCTCTTTTCCTGGCAGTCTTCCTTTTTGCTTACCGCTTTTATTAATGGAATTGCACTGGCTGGTGTATGGATCTGCTTACCGCCTATTCAACATACAAACAAGCCTTCAATAGGTTTTTCTGTTAAAATATTTTACAATACCCATTTATGGATCGGGCTTCTCCTTGCATTTTTCACCATTGCAGCCATGTACTCTACATATGGCTATATGGCAGATTTTTTAAAGAAAGTTACCCGGATGAATGGCAAACAGGTAAGCCTCATGCTTTTTTTATTTGGAACAGTGGGAATTGCAGGAAATAAAATTGCAGGAAAATACATGAGCAGATTTCCATTTCAGACTACTCTCCTGTTTTTAATTCTATTATCAGGAATTCATCTGCTGATGGGATATTCTGGAACCTATTTTATACCTATGATATGGATTATCGGGTGCTGGGGAATGGTACATTCGGGAGGCTTTCTGATCAGCAATATCAATGTCACTTCTTCTGTTTCAGATTCTTCGGAGTTTATGAATAGTATTTTTACTTCGTGTGGAAACTTTGCCGTAACCGCAGGTACTTTATTTGGAGGATTCTGGATTGCCCGTTTTGGTATAGAAAACATAACATGGTCAAGTATTACAGCATTATTTCTGGCAGTTATGATGTTGTTTATCAAAAAGAAGTATGAAGAAAACAAGCCATAATAACGTAAAAATAAACCTTCCGTACTCCGGAAGGTTTTTTATAGAAAAATGATCATGCACATCTGATATCGGCACAACCACCGCCGCCGCCATTTCCATTTTTATAATAACATGTTGATGTAGGACAGCCACACGCTATACACTCACTTTCTGCAGGTGGGCGACCTCCTGTGATTGTTTTTAAACTTTGTCTCGCGATTTTCTTTAGATTTTTCATAATAAATAAGTTATTAGTTTGAAAAGGCAATTTAATAAAAAAAATCCTTAAGAACTCTTTCTCCTAATGTTAAATAGTATTAAAAAAACGATCTAGAATTTAAGTACATTCAATTGGCTGAATTCTTCCTTTTCATAGATCTTTTCAATATTGCCGTTTTGTAGAAAAGCGATTTTATCACAGGTATGAAAAAGAGTTTCAATAATATGGGAACTCACGATAACTACTTTGTTTTCGGATTTCAGCTGTCTGATGATACCATAAAGGATGTGAACTCCTTCAAAATCTACTCCATTGAATGGCTCGTCAAGGATATTAATAGGCTTATCCAACATCAGCATTCCGATAAGAGCCAGCTTTTTCTTCATTCCGCTGGAATAATACTGCACATATTTTTTCATCGGAAGATTGAATTTTTCAATAGCCTCTTTGATTGCAACTTCTTTTTTTGAAGTAAAATAAGCAAGATATTCTTCTCCCGTAATGTAAGGGTAAAAATAGTTTTCGGTTTCCAGGTAAGAAATCATTTCCCGTTTCAACCGTTCATTTTTCCAGCTGATCTCTCCTGAGAATGGTATACTTTGGTACAGGGATTCAAACAAAGTAGTCTTTCCCGCCCCATTTTTCCCAAGCAGTCCCAATATGCAGCCTTCTTCAATAGATAGATTCAGATGGTTTAAAACATTCTGATTTTTAAAATGAACATGTATATTTTTAATCTCCAACATAGGTTTTAATATTTTGAGAAGCTTCTTTTATATTATTTTTCAATATGAATACCGCCGGGATAATGATTATACTGGATATTGTATACTCAATAAAAACACCTATAGTGTAGTAATTACTCTTTTCTTTATGATGGTACTGCTTATATTTTCTGGTCAGAATCAGCATACAATACAGGTTCATAAAAGCAAAATAATAAAGTATATATAAACTTTCAGCAGGGTTCAGAATCAGAAACATAGCGTATGTTGGCAACAACAAAGCATTGAAAAGCAGAGAATTCCTTCTGAGTTTCTCTTTTAAAGTATATTTTTTAAAATACATCTCCAGCATTTCTTTATTTTCATTAGGTTCGTAAAGATGTGAGATATAATCCAGTGCAAAAATTCCTGTAAGAATCAGAGCCACAAAGTGATAAGCTGAACACCAGAGAATAACCAATCCCAAAACTGCCAGCAAGGTATTTTTTCTCAGAAAGCTTTTCCATTCAAATAAATCATCCGGAATAAAGTTCCACTGAAATGTCATCCATGGCTGGGTTCTTGGAGTGATAAAAGCCAGTAAGGCAAACATCGGCAATAAAAGTAATGCGGTTTTCTCAAATAAGTAATGAATATTTCCGCATAACAAAATACTGTAAATGAATACCGCTTCCAATACAATAATCCAACGCCAGCTTTTGACAAAGACCTTTTTAAGGAAAGGAATATCTTTTCTTTCGTAATGAAACAGCAATGCCAGTATAAAAAATAAAGGCGGGTAATAATAGCTTTCAGGCAGCTTCATGATGACAAGAACTCCCAGAATAATCAGCACAGGTATACCTGTTCTTGGGTTCAGATTGAGCAGTCTGAAACTTTGATGAAATCTGAATTTTAAATGGTTGAATAATTTCTTCAAGGTTTTACAGTTATCTTTTAATCCTTATTTTTTCGTAACCTGTTGTCTTTGATAATAGTTGTTATTACAAAGTAAATCAAAAGTGCCAGCATATGACATCCTGATACAACAAGCAGGCAAAACCACCATACAAGACCTGCTCCTCCACTGCTATCATAAATTAAATGATAATATAATATTGAATTGTATAAGCAGAACAGGAGCATATTGACACCGCCAAACTTCCGGCTATGCCTGAAGGTTAGAATAATAAGAAAGAAACAAACTATTGAAGCTAGATATAAAAGCTGGTTATCATTCATAATGATCAAACTATTTATCCCTTGTTTTAAACTTTACAAGAAGTGTTTCATCTCTCAGGGGATACCCGTCTTTAGAAGCGAAACTTTTGTTCGTCAGCACAAATTCATACTCCTTACCCGGTTTCAGATCTGCTGAAAGAACCAATGTTCTGTCATTATTTTCCATTCCTATTATTTTGGTAATTGGAAAATATTCTTTTCCTTTATCGGAAAGATTGAAGGAATAGCTTTTGGGAACCATTTCTTTTGAAAAGGTAATTCTTATTTCTTTTGTGTCAGCACTTACATTTACTGAACCGTTTTTAGGTTCTGTTTTTACCACATACGGTAAATTCTTCTCATATTCTTTGATCAGCTTTTGTTTATCAATTTTTTCTTTGAAAAATTTTGACCTGGTGAGGAAGTCTTCAACAGCTTTATCGTTGTCATAATTCAGTTCAATAATATCTTTTACAGCCTGTTTTTTATCTTTTGCATTCCGGTAATAAGATTTAGAGATTTCATATCCTACATAATATCCCAGATCGGCACTTTCTCCTTTTTTTCTTCCGTTATAAAGCCAGTTTGTAAAATTACCGGTGAACATTTCTTTTTTAAAGAGATCTTTAACCTCAGCCGCATGAGCATTTCCATAAGAGAGATATTTTCTTTCCAAAGGTTTATTCATCACCAGTTCAGCAATCAGATCGCACGATCCTTCTTTTATAGATTTATTTAAAACTCTTCTACGGTCTCCGATCTGCTGGGTATGGATATATTCATGAACATTTAAAGAGACGATATTATCCAGAGATTGTTGGCCAAATACGGTTTTCAGCCAGTCTTCCTCAAATTCTGAAACATCTGTAGATGGAAGCCCTGTTGCCAGTTCAGCACCCACCAATACCTTATTTCCACTCACTGTCCCCCCGGAATTAAGTCCACCTATCGTAAAATACATTTCAGCTTCTTTAAGATCCGGATAGATCTCCTTCAGTCGGATAACACTTGTTTCCAGCTCATTTGTTTTAGTTTTTATAGTCAGAGTATTTGGTCTGATCGAATTCCAGAATTTAGGATACTTATCAATAATGTTTACAAACACAGTATCATTATAATCTCTGGCCTTCATAAAAGCTTTTAAGCCTGCTGTTCCTTTATCGATATATAATTCTTTAATCAGGGTCAGTTTTTGGGTATGATCGTTTGTTTTTTGAATGCTGTCATAGGCCACCCAAAAATTGTCAATATCTGAAGTGAAAATTTTAGCTGATTCCTGTGAAAAAGCAGTTGCAAATACAAGCAAAAAAATAATCGTAGTGAAAGTTTTCATGGCTGTTTTTAATGTCACAATAATACATACAATTATTCTATTTCACAACGATCATTTTACAGCATAAACACAGTATATTTTAAAACTATTTGAACTAAAAATCTAACACAATAACTCTAAAAAAAGAGACAGAAATATGTATTTTATCATTTATTTATATTAATTCCAAATAATTTTATTTCTTTCCGTTTTATTGTCGCAAATATTTAATACTTTAGCTTAATAATTTGAACGAATGGGAATAATCCTTAAACCAATTGATATTGTAGATGATATTTCACAAGAAGATTTCCGTGAAAAATATCTAAAGCCATGTAAGCCAGTGGTAATCAGAAATATGGCAAGAAAATGGCCTGCCTACCAAAAGTGGACAATGGAGTATATGAAAGAAGTGGTTGGCGACGTTGAAGTTCCCCTTTACGACAGTTCCAAAGCAGATCCTGCCGCTCCTATCAATACTCCGACTACGAAAATGCCTTTCAGTGATTATGTAGACCTTATTCAGAGAGAACCTACTGATCTGAGAATCTTTTTCTTTGACCCTATAAAATTTGCTCCGAAACTTTTGGACGATTATGTTCCGCCAAAGAATCTGATGGGTGGGTTTTTAGATAAATATCCGAGTATGTTTTTCGGAGGTAAAGGTTCTGTAACCTTCCTTCATTATGATATAGACATGCCTCATATTTTCCACACCCACTTCAATGGAAGAAAACATGTTCTTTTATTTGAATACAAGTGGAAATCCAGACTTTATAAACTTCCGTATGCTACCTATGCACTGGAAGATTATGATATTTCCAATCCTGATTTTGAAAAATTCCCGGCATTGGATGGTATTGAAGGAATCGAATGCTTCCTGGAACACGGAGATACTTTATTCATGCCTACCGGCTGGTGGCACTGGATGAAATACCTGGATGGATCTTTCTCTATTTCCCTGCGTGCATGGGACAAAAGCTGGGCTGTAAAAGCACATTCTCTTTGGAATCTTGCTGTTCAGCGTAATTTTGATAATTTCATGAAAGGCCGATACAAAAAAAGATATATGGACTGGAAAGAAAGAAAAGCGGTAGAAATAGCCAATAATGCGTTAAAAAGAGGACTTCCTAAATAATAAGAAACGTTTTTATACCATAAAAGAGTGGATGATTTATCTTAAGTCATCCACTCTTTTATTATGTTTTAAGATGTAATACAAAAATTGATTAAATTGCAAAAACGTTCCCTTAATACCTTCTATATGTTTGAAAAGTTGATTGATAGTTTTGAAAAGCTGTGCCTGCAGATTATTATTGAAATATTGTTGGTTCCCGTAACCATTTTTAAATTGTTTCAGGATCCCCGCCGCTGCTATGATCTTTCCGTACACGAGATGGAAAAAGAGGAGACAGAACGTTTTCGCGACTATCTCTCTCCTATCAAACTTTCAGTGTATACTTCCGTGATTGTCTCCGTACTTTTAATGGATTATGGTGGTGAGCACAATATTATTTCCAAGATCAAGGGACTCAGCATGATGGAAAAAGCTTTGTTTATATTCCTGATGAATAATATTACTGCGGTTCTCTTCAGTGTTGCTTTATTGTGGTATAAAAAGGAAAAAATAAATACTATTACATTTAGAACGTTGCTGTTTTCTTTTATTTATACTACCGTGTATACTTCTACTCCTTTTTTTATATTAATTACTTCAGCAATGTTTTTGGGTCAGACCCTGAATGTAGAAGCCTATATTGATAGCTTTAGTAAAACAACTGAATATGAAACAAGAGATTATCTGTTTTCTCTGGTTTTCCTCGTCTTTTTTCTCATTGGAATTATCGGGATTTTTAAGTTGTTCAAAGCCCTGCACTATATTCTGAAAAATAACTTCACCTATCATCCTTATATCGTATGGTTTTTTACCGTACTTTTCTTTGTTATTCAGCTATATTATGCCACAGGGTTTATTTAAAAATAATTTTATTTTCAAACCTACCAGTCTGTTTATTTTTTACATTTGTAAAAATTTTATACGATGCCCAAACCTCGCGAAAGAATACTAAATACAGCAATGGTTCTCTTCCATAAGCAAGGTTACAACAATACAGGCATCAACCAGATTATTGATGAAGCTGGCGTTTCAAAAGCAAGTTTCTACCATCATTTTAAATCTAAGGAGGAACTTTGCATTGAATTTCTCAATAAAAGATATGATTACTGGGTGTCTGAACTTAAAAAATTTACATCGGAAGCAGAAACACTGCAGGAAAAATTCCAAAAGTCCTTTGATTTCCTGATTTACATGAATAAAAGAGAAGACTTCAGAGGATGCAGTTTCCTGAATATTTTATCTGAAATCCCTGCCGATAAGGAAGAGATTCACAAGGTAATCCGATATCATAAAAATAAACTGAGAGAATGCTTCAATAAAGACATCCAAAACGATATTACATCCGCCCATATCTATCTTCTTTTTGAAAGCTCTATACTTACCAGCCAACTCTACAGATCCAATGAATTGATAGAGAAATCTAAAATTATCGTGCAGGAAATACTTAATATTTCAAAATCTTAAAAAGGTCAAATTTCAAAAAAATTAAATGCATTATTTGGATTCCTACGGAATGACAATGTGCGCGTGTATTTGTATAGTATTCATAATTATTTCATCAGTTATATACGCTTAGTATATCCATACAGTTTATCATTCCGAGGAATCTATATCTATCTTATTTTTTGTCTGAACTTTAACAACAATATCTTTTATCTTTTACAAAATCATCTATATTAACAATTCTTAAGAAACAGTTAATTTTCTCTTCAACACTTTTCCCAAACAGACGTTTAATTTTGCTGTGATTTTTATCTAAAAAAGGAAAAGTGAAGAAAATTTTTACATCTGTTTTATTTTGTGCCTCTATTTTTTTCTATGCGCAAACCGGATCTCTTTCCGGAAACATTAATGACGATTCGAAAATAGCCCTGCCGGGAGCTAAAATCTCTCTAAGTCCGGGGAATATTTATACCACTTCAGATGAACACGGAAACTTTGTTTTCCTGAACGTTCCTCCGGGGAGTTATACCATGAAAATTGATTATCTTGGGTATGGTGTTCATGAATACAACGTTACAGTTGAAAGTGAGAAAAACACCCGCCAGAATATTATTTTCGATAAAAAAGAAACCTCTATTGCAGAAGTTGTAGTATCAGGAGCTACTTTAAAAAATCAGGCAAGAGCTTTAAACAAGCAAAAGAACAACGCCAATATTACCAATGTAATTTCTTCTGATCAGATCGGGCGTTTTCCTGATGCCAATATCGGGGATGCTTTGAAGCGTGTTCCGGGAGTTACCATACAAAATGATCAGGGAGAAGCCAGAAATCTTATTATCAGAGGACTGGCTCCCAATCTTAACTCCGTTACCCTGAATGGTGACAGAATTCCCTCTGCTGAAGGAGATAACCGTAATGTACAGATGGACCTGATCCCTTCTGATATGATCTCTACGATTGAGGTTAATAAAACCCTGACTCCAGATATGGACGCTGATGCCATCGGAGGTTCCGTCAATCTTATTACCAGAGCTTCCCCGAATGGACAAAGAATGTCTGCAACCGTTGCCGGAGGATACAATCCAATCCGCGAAAAAGGAAATTATACCGCCGGTTTTGTCTATGGAAACCGGTTTTTGGATAAAAAACTAGGGGCTGTATTCAGTTTTTCCTATAACAACAACAATTTCGGTTCGGATAATATAGAACCGGTATGGAGCCAGGCGAACGATCTTGCACAGACTGTTTATGTAAGCAAAATGGGTGTACGTTATTATAATGAACACCGTATCAGACACAGTTTTGATCTTAATATGGATTATGAATTCAATTCCAAAAACAAGATCTACGCTTCTGCAATGTATAATTTCAGAAATGATAAGGAAACCAGACTGGCATTAGGGTATAAAATAAAACCGGTCTATAACGCCGATGAAACTGAGATTACAGACTGGAAAGGAAGTATCACAAGACAGAATAAAGGCGGTGATGCTGATAATGACAATACCCGTCTTGAAAAACAGAAAGTTCAGAACTATGCTTTAAGAGGAGAACATTTATTAGGTTCTAAAGTAGATCTCGACTGGTCGGTTAACTATGCAATAGCAAGTGAAGATAAGCCTCACCAGCGCTATATAGAGTTTGAAAACAGCAAAATGAATTTCTCTCCTGACCTTAGTAATCCTGAAAAACCGATGTTCAATCTCCTTGCTGCAGATAATTTAGGAAGTTATAAATTGAGTGATCTTTCCGATGCCAATAACTTTACACAGGAAAAGGAACTGGGAGCAAAAATGAATGTACGTTTTCCTTTTTCAGTGATTGATGGCCAGAAAGGACGTCTTCGTACCGGTTTCCGCATGCGTTTGAAGAAAAAAGAAAGAGAGAATGACTTCTACGCCTTTACTCCGGTCAACACTATGGGAAGCCTTTTATCTGTTCCGACAATAAATCTTGATGGTCAGAACTTCCAGCCGGGAAATTACGTTCCGGGAACATTCGTTGACCCTTCTTTCCTTGGAGGGCTGGATTTATTCAATCCAACTTTGTTTAATGGTAAATTAAAGCCTGAAAAATATCTTTCAAGCAACTACAATGCGAAGGAGCAGATCTATGCAGGCTATATCCGTTGGGATCAGGATTTCAATGATAAATTATCCATGATCGTTGGAGCGCGTGTTGAAACGACCAATATTGATTACACCGGAAACTATGTGATGAATGAAAAGGACCTGGTAGGACAAATCAATAATACGAATACATACACCAATGTACTTCCGAATATTTCCTTCAAATATGTTCCGGTGCAGGATCTTGTGCTTCGTGCAGCATTTACCACAGCTCTGGCACGCCCCAATTATTACTCACTGGTTCCTTACCTTAATGTTATTTCAGAAGACGAGATCGTAGCAGCCGGAAATCCAAACTTAAAAGCAACCTATGCCTATAATTTTGATTTTATGGCAGAAAAGTATTTTAAGTCTGTAGGGATACTTTCCGGAGGTATTTTTTATAAAAACCTGAATAATTTTATTTATACGTATTCCCAAAGAAATTATACTGCGAATGATTTCGCAAATGATTTTGCAGGACAGTCCAACCCAATTCCTGCGGGAGAAAGCAACTGGAAGTTTACCCAGCAGCGTAATGGTGACAATGTAGATATTTATGGGTTTGAAGTGGCTTTACAAAGACAGCTTGACTTTATTCCAGGCGCTTTCTGGAAAGGACTTGGAGTTTATGTAAACTATACTTACACCAAATCCAAAGCAAAAGGAATCACCAATGAAGAAGGCACTGAGAGAACAGATGTAGGGTTTCCCGGCGCTGCTCCTCATATGTTCAATGGATCTCTTTCGTGGGAAAATAAACGTTTTTCGGCCAGAGTTTCCATGAACTATGCGTCTCATTATATTGATGAACTGGGAGGAAAAGCCTTTGACGACCGTTATTATGACAAACAGTTTTTCCTCGACGCCAATGCTTCCTACAAGATTACAAGCCAGCTCAGAGTTTTTGCAGAAGCCAATAATCTGACGAATCAACCGTTAAGGTATTACCAGGGAATCCAGAGCAGAACCGCTCAGGCTGAATATTACAGGCCAAGATTTACAATGGGGGTAAAATTTGATTTTTAAAATACACATGAAAAATATACATTATATATTGGCTCTTTCAGTTCTTCCTTTTGTGATCAACTGTACAGGGCAGAAAGATTTAGCGGAAAAATTAAAACCAGCTGTTATTACAGAAACAGTGGTTCATGATACTGATGATCCCGCCATATGGATCAATCCACAGGATGCCTCAAAAAGCATCATCATAGGAACCGATAAAGATACCGACGGAGGATTGTATGCTTTTGACCTTAACGGAAAAATTATCAATAAGGTTTCGGGATTGAAACGTCCCAATAATGTTGATCTGGAATATGGTTTTATACTAAATGGCAAAAAAACAGATATCGCTGCCGTAACGGAAAGGGAAACCAACAAAGTAAAGTTATATACGCTTCCTGAGCTGAAAGAAATTGGAGAATTCTCTGTATTTGATGGAGAATCTGAACGTGATCCGATGGGAATTTCTCTCTATAAAAATCCGCAGACAGAAGAAATATTTGCTGTTGTGGGAAGAAAATCAGGTCCGGCTGACGGATACCTCTGGCAATATAAACTGATTGAAAAGGGCGGTTTTATAACAGGAGAAGTTGTTCGTAAATTCGGGAAATACAGCGGGCTGAAAGAGATTGAAAGTATTGCTGTAGATGATGAAATGGGCTATATTTATTATTCTGATGAACAGTTTGGCGTTCACAAATATTATGCAGATCCTGCCAAAGGAAATGAAGAATTATCGGTCTTCGGGAAAGGAGATTTTAAATCTGATGTGGAAGGAATTTCAATCTATCCTACTTCTCAAGGAAAAGGATATATTCTTGTTTCGAATCAGCAGAATGATACATTCAATGTATATCTGAGAGAGGATCAGTCTAAAGGAAAAATTGCCGAAATTCCTGTTTCTACGCTGGAAAGTGATGGTTCTGAGGTGACAAATGTTAATTTAGGACCCAAATTTCCTAAAGGAGTTTTCGTTGCGATGAGTAATGGCAGAGTATTTCATTTTTATGATTGGAGAATGGTTGAGAAAGCTATTCAATCTGCTGTGAAAGCCACTAAATAAAAATTAACCTTTAAGCCATTAAGGCCAATAAGGTTTTAAGAGTATTAAGTTGAACCGCATTTATGAGATTGCTTCACCTTTGGTTCGCAATGACAATACAGTTCAACTTAATACTCTTCATTATTTTATCTTACTGAATATGTTTCTTCAGAAACTCTGCGGTAAATGATATTTTGTTTTCCAACAGCTCCGGCGGAGTACCTTCAAACAATACTTTCCCTCCAAATTTTCCGGCACCGGGCCCCATATCAATAATCCAGTCTGCCTGTGAAATAATATCAAGATTATGTTCTATGACAATCAGCGTATTATTCTGATCTACAAGACCGTTAAAAAAAGTCAACAGTTTTTGTGTATCACTTGGATGCAGCCCTGTACTCGGCTCGTCAAGAATAATGATCTGATTGGTGTTTTTCAGCTCTCTTGTCAGTTTCAGGCGCTGTCTTTCACCTCCGGAAAAGCTATCCAGTCTTTGTCCAAGAGTCAGATAGTCAAGTCCCAGTTGTATCAGCAGGTCAAAATTTTTGAGAACAGGTTCTTCTTTAAAAAAAGATACTGCTTCAGAAACTGTCATATTCATAACTTCCACAATTGTTTTTCCATTGTATCTGTATTGCAGCACATCAGGATCAAATCCTGAACCTCCGCAAACCTCACAAGGCTGCTCAATATCATCCATAAAAGCAAGATCAATCTTTTCTGTTCCCAATCCTTTGCAGTTTTTACAGGCTCCTTCGCTATTTCTGCTGAACAGTTTGTCTGAAACATGATTAGATTGTGCAAAAAGCCTGCGCACAATATCTGATATCCCCAGATACGTAAGCAAATTGGAACGGGCACTTGCAGCAAATAAAGATTGATCAATAATGGTCACATCAGGATAAAGCTCCGGCAGAATACGATTAATAAGCGTACTTTTACCGGATCCTGCAACGCCAGTTACAACTGTCATTACTCCGGTCGGAATACTTACAGTCACATTTTTAAGATTGTACCTGTTGGCACTTTTAATTTCCAGATAGCCATCAGGCTTTCTGAATTTTTGCTTTATAGATGGTTTCCTTGCAAAATAAGAACCTGTTTTGCCAGTTGAGGTCTTTAAGTTTTTAAATGTCCCTTCATATACCACTTCTCCTCCATTTCTTCCTGAACCCGGGCCTATATCAATAATATGGTCTGCCATTTTTATCAGGTCCGGATCATGTTCTACAATTAAGACAGAATTTCCTTTATCCCTGATCTGCTGTATAATGGTGATAATATTCTGGAGATCTTTTGGATGAAGACCGATACTGGGCTCATCAAAAATATATAAAAGATCTATCAGACTGTTTCCAAGACTCCGCACCATTTTTATACGTTGAGACTCTCCTCCGGAAAGGGTGTTGGTACTCCTGTCAAGAGTCAGATACTGCAACCCGATGGTCATCATATTCTGGAGTTTTGCTGAAAGTTCTTTGATGATAACTTCATATGGTTTTGAATCCAGCGAAGTAATAAACTCAAGCAGTTCATCCACGGAAAGTGCCATACAATCTGCAATACTTTTTCCTTTGATCTTACAGGACAGTATTTTTTCATTCAATCGTTTTCCTTCACATGAGGGACAGGTTTTTGTGATGACAATATTCTTCAGTGCATCTTTTCTTGTGATGTTTTCTTTAGAATCTTTTTTCAGGAACGCTTTTTCTATTCTTGGAACAATTCCTTCGTATTTTACAGTTTTCCTCCATTCTTTATGTGGATGCTTAGGCTTATGTTCAGGTGCGTGCAACAGAATCTCCCATTCTTTTTCAGTAAAATCTTTCAGCTTTTTATCATTATCAAAATAGCCGGACAAAGTATATCTTGTTAAACGCCATCCACCCGGCTGGAAGGTCGGAAAACGGATTGCACCTTCATGTAAAGATTTTTCACGATCAATTAAAGCATTCACGTCCAGGGTCTGAACAAAACCCAGCCCCTCACATTCCGGGCACATTCCCTGTGGGTGATTAAATGAAAAAACGTTGGAATATCCTACAAAGGGTTTTCCCATTCTCGAAAATAGCAGCCTTAAGGAAGCAGACACATCAGCTGCCGTCCCCACGGTAGATCTGGCATTTCCTCCTAACCGCTTTTGATTGATGATGATAGGAACATTCAGGTTTTCAATTTTATCTACGTCAGGCAGACCATAATGCTGCAGACGGTTTCTGATAAAACTGTTCTGGGTCTCATTAATCTGCCTTTGAGCTTCTGCTCCAATGGTTTCAAAAACCAATGAAGATTTCCCGGATCCTGATACTCCCGTAAAAACCACGATCTTATATTTTGGAACTTTTATGGAAATATTTTTGAGATTATTTTGCCGGGCATTGGTAATTTCTATATTTTCCATTTTAAAATACTTAACTTTGTTAACAATTAACTAAGTTAAGTATATTTATCATGAAACCCATTGAAAAAGAGTTTTTTAACACATTTACAAATTTCCAATGTCTTATTCTGGCTCATATGAACCGGGGAAATATCAATGGAGTAACGGCTGCTCATTATAATATCATTGAATTTATTTTAAGAAAAGAAACAGCCACAGGAAGGGAAATTTCAACAGCATTTAATATCAGCCAGGCAGCCATCTCGAAGCAGTTGAAATTTCTGATCAGTCATGATTTGATTATTAAGAAACAGGAAGAAACAGATCATCGGAAATTCAATCTTTCAGTAACGGATAAGGGAAGGTTTATTATAGAAAATTCGGAAACTTTCCGTAAAAATATTACCGGACAGACGGCTTCTATACTGACTTCTAAAGAACTGGAAAATTTCAATTACCTGCTAAGCAAAGTGCTGAATCATGTAAAATTATAATACTTTTCCTACTTATAGGTTCCAAATACCCTATCCCAGATGGAGGTATAAAATCCAAAGTTTTTGCTTTCATCCAGATGATGCTGATTATGAAATCTTGTTGTTCCTACGAATAAACGGTCAAATGAGGCCGGAAAAAACTCTCTGTTCAGATGCCCTATGGTTCCCCAGATAAGGTTCAGCATAAGATAAATGGAAATAGAAATTACAGAAAAATGATATCCAATAAGCAAAGCAAGCATCATCAATCCAAATCCAATTGTTTCAAAAGGATGCAGAACAAAAAGACTCAGAAAATTGGTACTTACATGCTCGTGATGTTTTCTATGCAGTATTTTGTAGATAAAAGGCAAATGGGCTCCATAATGAAAGAAATACATCAGAAGATCCATCAAAAGAAGCAAAGCCGCAACTTCTGCTATGATCCTGACTACTGATTGAGTTTCTCCAAGTACAATCCATCCGTTTTTCCATAAGAAAACTCCCAGCAGCATAACAAAAGTGTTGCAGATTATGGTAAAGAGACTGAGGTAGAAATCGGATCTTGTGACGGGATGATTTTTTTCCTGCAGCTGACTTTTACGGCACGTTTTTTCAATGAAAACATATAATCCTATAGAAAACAGGTACAGAAAACCGTTAATGATAAGGCTGAATATGATCCACTTCGGCCAGGAAAACTGCCATAATAGATGCAAATAACCGGAAAGTTCTGTGTGATTAAAATTCATAAACCTGTCATCCTTCAGCTTGATGTCATAAAGGTAAGAATTTCATTGTAAAATCAGCTGATAAAGTAAATTTCAGGTATTATTTCTGTCTTGCTTTTCTTCTAAGTTCCCGAAGTCTTACGGTAAGGTTTTTCCGTAAATCATTATGATACTGCCGATAGTTTTTGATGCTGTTCTCCAGATTCTTTTTATTAAGCAGATATTCTTCATACAGATGACCCAGCTCTGAAATCTGCGTCGCTACATCCGAAGGCTGGCTTTCAGGATCTTCTGCAGCTTCTATCAATAGTCGGTAATATTCAATACGGCTGGTCAGGTTCATGTGAAGTTTCGGTTCTATTCCCTGCATGATTTTGTGATTTTATGGTGTTCCTGAATAGTAAAAGGGCAAAAGATTTTATCCTTTTACTATTCAATATATTATTTTTTATTAGTTAAATAAACCTTTTAATTTTTCTTGAACCATTAAGATTGTATTAAGGTGTTAAGATTATTAAGATTATTAAGATCAATCTTCGCTTTAACTTAAGATCAGAATGATTGATCTTAACTATACTTTATTTCTTCAAGCTTCTTAATGGTTTAAAATATTGACATTCATTTTCTTTCTTTGTCTTTTCAATCCAAATTCTATTTTTCCATCATCACCGGAGGTACATCACTCTGATATAGAATTTTTACGCTTCCGTTCTTTTCCTGAACTGCAGATTTGAAATAGCCTCCGTTAAGGGCAGAAGAAATAAGGGTTTCATTAGGATCGCCCAACGGTAATAGTGGCAGCCCGGCATATTCGTTGACCATGATCTGTGGAGAAATTCCATTGCTGTATTCTCCGGCTCCGCTGGCATTAAATACTTTATAAATTACCGGATGAATCTGCCAGGAAATTTTTCTCGGTTTCCGCTTATCTTCCACTACAAATCCGGCCATGTCTTTACCCAGCGTAGTATCTCCGATCTGAATAACCTGCATATACGGCTTCAGATTGTTGATGACAATTTCCGCTGCAGATGCTGTACTGTTGGATGTAAGAATAAATACTTTCTGTAGTCCCAATGCATTGGCACGTAAAGTAGTAAAATCAAGAGCTTTGGGATCATAAGCGATCTGCTGGGCAAATGTTCTTTTTACTTCTCCTCCGTTTTTATTTCCTTTAAAAATGATGAATGGCGAACCAGACGACAGCCCTGAAGGAATCAGTAAGCAAAGAGCCGCTGCAGAGGACACCGAACCTCCATAGTTATAGCGGAGATCAAGAATGAGTTCCTGTACTCCGGCAGCCTTAAATTCTGCAAACTTCTGGTTAAGAGTTTGTGTCATTCCGTCTGGGAAATCGTAGATATACAGGTATCCTGCTTTTTTACCATTTTTCTCAAAAACTTTAGATAAAATGGGCTGTTCAAAAGAGAAGCCATAGTAAACGGTAATATTTTTTTCATCAGCAACCGCTCCATTCTGCCATTTTCCTACGGTGAGGTCTACAACAGTCTGGTCTTTAATAGATGCGGCCATTGATTCTGCATTCGCTGCTGTAATAACTTTTCCATTGATTTTGGTCATAATCATTCCCCGTTCCAGCCCTGCATTGAAGGCCGGAGAATTTTGAAGAACCAGCTTAACGATTGTAACAACCTGGTTATTGGCAAGCTTGGCAACGGTATAATCAAAACCGTACATATTCCTTATGGAACGTGGATAGGTAGAAGAATCTTCAGTATTGACCATGAAAGAAAACCGATCCTGGGAAGAAAGCAGACTTTTAAAAAAATCTTTTACGGGAAGGCGGTAATCTGGTTTTGCAGGCATCTGATCTGCCCAATAATAGTACCGTTTCATACTGTCCTGAACCCAGAGATTCACAGATTCTGTACTTCCTTCCGGAAAAACAGGTGCGCTTTCGTCATTATTATTCGTACACGAAATGAGAAAGACTGCGATGGCAATGCATTGAAGTTTAAAAAAATTTTTCATACGCAATTACAGATATTCTGCGACATCAATATCTCCTTTTACCACCCATTCTCCATTTTCCATTTTTTCCTGAAGAACAATCATGTTTGCCCCTGTGTGCTGTTTCAATTTTACCTGAATCATTTTAGATCCGGAATAAGGCTCCGCAGTTCCGGGTTTGTACAATTCCAGGTATACCAGAGCTGCAGAACTGAAAAAACTATAGATTTTCACTGCGGTAAAATTGTCTTTCCCAATGTTGTCAAATTCTGCCAGCACCACTCCATTTTCTCTTTTCAGAACGCCTTTCACATCTTTCAGGGTGGTTCCGGAAAATTCGCCAAGATTAGGGAAAATAAATTCAAACCCAACTTTTCCAAGATTAACCTGAGGTTTTACCGCATAAGTCTGCAGATAAATCCCCGGAAGATTGAAAAAGTATAAGTTTTTATAATCATTTATATTGTCATAAGTAATATTGTATTTTGCAATTTCGGTACCTGTTTCATTATTATATACAGACAGCTTATTGGTTTCACCCTGATCCAGAACAAACTGAAGCTGGGTTTCTATTTTATTGGTATAGGACGTTTTTCCGTCAATGGATACAGATGCTCCATTCAACCTCAGCTGAAGGACATCAGGCTTGGAAAATCCTTTGATGTTAACCTCTCCGGGTTTCTGTACCTTATCATACAACTCCATCGTGTTGTTGTCTGTGCATGAAAACAGTGCAGTAAATAATAGTAGTAATGCAAAGATTCTGTTCATCTTTCTTCAATTATTTCATTGTAAAACTTAAAAATATTGCCCTACCCGAGAGCAGGGCAATATATAATTATAAAAAAACTAGTTGGATATGTTCTGGATAGTCTTTATCAAATACTATCCATTATCTTATATTAAAAATTCATGGTGTTTCTAAAATCAGTTTCTAAGAGAAGAAGGGTTATTTTTTAATAAACTTCAACCTTTCCGTAGTCTTTCCATCTGTAATTTCGGCTATATAAGCTCCAGATGTAAGACTTGTTGTATTGATCGCTTTAGAATACTGAGCGGTAAGTACTTTTTGTCCTGCTGCGCTGTAAATGTTTACCACCGTCATATTTTCTTTCAATGCCGGATTAAGCTGCAGCTGTAGAGATTCTTTTACCGGATTTTCTGCTATTTGTGTTACAATTTTGTTTCTTTTTACATCCTTAGTTCCCAAAAATGAAGTAGCGTAGATTCCCATTTCATCAATATTGATATTCTGGACATTATTTCCGCTTGCTTTTCTGTTTGACCACATTCCGATATAGATTTTCTTCCCTGCAAAAGCAGAAAGATCTACAAGGGATTCTACAAACTGGGTAAGATCAGCCGGAAAAGGATTGGCTGAGTCACCTACCTGTATTTTATAAATACTCTGAACATCATTTCCACTTGCATCTACGGTCATTGCCTGAAAATCTGATAATGTAGGAACTTCTTTCTGTGGGGTGCTTACATAGATAAAAAGTTCTCTGGCAACAATAGTATGAGTAGATCTCTGTCTCCCGATATAGGCAGCCAGAGTAACAGTTCCTGCAGTATTGGTAAGATCAATCTGAGGAGAAATAATCCAGTCATTTTCTGCCCCAAATCCTGTAACACTTCCACTTGGAACCAAACTGATAGAGTGACGAAGAACGCCGGCAGTTCCATATGCTAAGGATGTTCCGTTGTGATAGATGTTCTGCCCCTGTACCCATCCGTTGCTATTGTTGTTCAAATCATGGAAAGTCCATCCCTGAAGGTCAGCAGGAGTATCAAAAGAATTTCCCCATACCAGAGACTGTGCTGCAGCCATGTGAGATAAAAACAGAACAGATGATAAAATTATTTTTTTCATAATGCTGATTATTAAGGTTTTTGAAGTAAAAGCAAGGAATCAGCATGTGCTGTTCCCTGCTTTTTTAAAGTTTTTATTATTCTACAATGGAGAAATTGTATTTTGTCCAAAGTCCCTGGAAGTTTCCACAGTTTCTTGGAGATACATTCCAACCACCTTCGTTGAAGAAAGGCTGGCTCATACCCCATAGAGATGCAGGAGTACCAGTCGCCAGATTAGCTGCAGGGATTCCTGCTGTTCCTGTACCTGTAACTGAAGTTGTAAATCCGTGAATCTGGATTGTGTTGTATGCTGAAGCTGAAGAAAGTTCAGAACCTGTACCTTCTACTTTGATACCCACAGGGTAACCTGTAACCACAGCGTTATTTAATGTTAATCTTCCGTGTCTTCTGATGTGGATACCGTTTTCATACAAAGCACCTTTAGCAGAGTTCTTAGAACCAACGATCGTAAGGTTGTTGATAACCGGGTGAGTCAACAATGATGTAGAAGAACCGTCTGCGTTGTTATCAAGCTCGATACCGTTAGAATCCGGGCTTGATCCGCTAAGACTGTGTGTAGAGTTGTAATCTGCCAAAGCAAGAGCACAAGTAATAGTTCCTGTATATCCGTTATCAAAATCGAAGTTATCATCATCCGCAGCGAAAGAAACAAGGTTTGAAGCGTTTACAGTACCACCGAAGAATTCAAAAGAGTCATCTTTTCCGAAAGATACCTGAATATGATCTAGAGTAGTTCCGTTTCCTACTCCTCCTAAAGTAAGTCCGTTGATTTCGTTTCCTGAGTTTGGAGCTAAAAGATCGAATCCTGCAAACTCAATACGTACATACTTAAATGTTCCTCCGTTGTGAGAAGCATTAGTACCTCCGTAATAGAAATCAGGACCAGATAATCCTTCAATTGTTTTTGTGAAAGGAGTGTTGGTAGGAGCATCTCCTAATATGATAACACCTCCGAAATCACCAGGAGCAGCAGTTGTATCTTCATTTCCGTCCAGCAATTTGTAGCTTGTGAAGATGATTGGCTGTGCTTCAGTACCTGCTGCATTGATTTTTCCTGTTTTAGCAATTACCAAAACTCCTGTAGCAGTATTGCTTGTGTTTGGTTTAGCTTTAATGAATGTACCCGGCTGGATTGTTAGTGTAGCACCATTTTTTACGGTTACAACTCCATCTAATTCAACTACACCGCTCCATGTAGTATTTGTAGTAATAGCACCACTTACGCTGGTTACCGGAAGAGCCGAAGCTGTAAGGTACTCAGCAGAAGTAGATTTCATTTCGAATGGAGATGATGAATCCGCCAGTTGATCGTTTTGACAAGCTGTAAGAGAAAATGCTGCCACTGCAATTAGAGTTAGTCTTTTCATTGTTATAATTTTTAATAAATCCGGTCGTATTATTTTATACCAGATCAGTTTTTTAATATTCAGGAATATCTGCCTCTCTATTCCTTCGATTTGGTTTTTAGAATTCATCCGTCACTGCAGGAGGAGCTGCATTGGGGAAGTTCCCATAGAAACCGCTAATACCTGGGAAAAGCCATTAACGCTCGGTTTTTTTCTGAACCGGTACTGCTGTGCGCTTCATCAGTATTCTTCCAGTCTTTGATCAGGTTACCGAAACCTGTACGGTGCTATCCTGAGCTCTTTTTATATTTACATTTGGTGTCTTCTTTTAAAAAGTATAATTCACACTTAGGCTGAACATTCTTCCGCTGTACGCCCGAAACATGATCTTATCAATATTTTTATCATACTTATCTGTTGCTCCCGGAAGAAGATCCCATGCTTCTCTTTCTGTACCAACGTTACTTCCTCCTCCATTTTTGGCAGCGAGATAAGAATTGAAGTTGTTATAATATTCCTTCACCCTGTTGAAGAGGTTTCTTACATTAAATTTCACTTCAAAGTTTCTGTTACGAAGGAATTTATAAGAAAGCTGTGCATCGGCTACAGCATACGGACGCTGTATTTCCTCTCCTTTGTAAGCATATCCTACCGTGATGTACTGATCTCCTTTCGCGTTATACAAAAAGCTTAGTCCCAGACGGCTTCCATCATAGACCAATCCAAGGTTGTAGGCATAAGGAGTCTGTCCGTAAAGCGGTCGTTTCACTTCATAGGTTTCATCATTATTACCTGTTTTATACAGGTCTTTAAAGGCCACTACTTTCGTATGGTTATAGGTAAAGTTTCCGCTTATGAAAAGCTTTTCCAGAAAAGTTCCGTCTGCAATAAAGCCTAAACTTTTTCTCACTTCGGCCTCCACTCCTATCAGCTTTGCATTTTTTGAATTTCCGTTGTATAAGAAAAGATTTCCTTCACTGGAAATATGGCCTTCACGTTCGATAGGTCTGTCTATATTTTTATAATATAATCCTGCAGAAAATATCTCGCCCAGTCCTGGAAACCATTCAAATTTGAAATCATAATTATTAATGACTGAAGAACTCATTTCTGTATTGTAAATCAACCCATTGGCGATTGGATCAAAATAGGGCAATCCTGTTCTTTCATTAAACTGAGGGCGTATTACTGATTTATTATAAGCAAGTCTCAGGTTGATTTTATTGGTAGGACTGTATGTAAAATTCACAGAAGGCATCCATTGCCATGGTTTATCTTCTATCGCAGTTCTCATGATATACTTGGAATCTGAAGGATCCAGCTGTTGAGAAATCATATTGTACTTAAAATATTCTGCACGAAGCCCCCATACCAATCTTAACTTCTTCCAACGGTTGTCAAACATAACATATACGGCATGCTGATTAACTTCTCCTTCATATTTGTCATTTTTATAAAGTCCTCTGGTTTCCCAGCCAATACCACCCGGAACATAATGGGAGCCATTAAACCAGTCAGCAAGCGAACCATACATCGTCAAATAGTTCTTCTCGCTATTGGGAACGTCCCGGTTTTCATCAACACGAAGAAAAAACTTCTGCTGTTGGTTGGTATTGTTTTTTATAGCTCCGGCATATCCGGTTTTAATAGTATTTTTAAAGCTTCCTGCGTCCATATCCCATTTCACGGAAGCTCCATAGTTGTAGTCTGTTTCTCTGTTTTCAATATATCCTCTGTAGAAATCTGCTCCGGAATTATAGATCTTATGAAAGGCTAAAATTTCATTTCCGATAAAATCATACCGGGTGATATACTGTGTATAATCTTTGGTATCGGAAGAAACTCCTGTGCGGGCTCCAAACCAACTAATCTCTGTATTTCCTATTTTATGACTTCCTTCCAGCTTATTTTGCAAAAGGGTCTGAAAAATCGGGTAATTGGTATTATCGGTATAAGGTCTGTCTAATGTTTTGATCTGAGCCGGATCATTATTGGGAATAACTCCGTTATAAAAATAATTATAGGCTAGTTCAGCATTGGCAGCCATTCCGCTCCCGGTTGAGTATTCATTCCATCCTGTAACTCTTGTCAAAGTATTATCAAAAATATGGGTATATGAATTACGGAATGAAATTCTATTTTTGCCCAGCTGTAACCCGAAATTCAACATCCCAGCGAGCGTAGAATTATAATTGTAGGAAGCTCCGCTGTTTTTGAAATTGTAAAACGGAATCTGCCCGTTTGCATCCGGCATTCCTGTAGTATCCAGCCAGTTTCCTCTTCCCGTATGGTCTATATCCAGTTTATTCTGTTCGTTTCTGATGACAAATGCTCCGGCAAATCCCCATTTATTATTGTTTTTAAGCGCGTAAGTCCTTCCCAGGGCCAGTTGTATGTTAGATCCCATATCACCTCTGGTTTTATAGGTGCTGAAATTATCATTGGTAAATTGTTTGGACTGTTCAAAAAATTTCGGATCCGTCCAGTTCACGGCTTCCAGTCCTTTAGGGAAATCTCTGCTCCCGTCATCATATCCGAAATAATCATACTTTCCCCGTTTGCGTGTCAGGAATTCTTTAAATGCCGACTGATCATTATAAGAAGTTCCCATTGTTACGGTCGTAAAATTTTCATTGGGAATATCTTTGGTTCTCACTTCTACATAACCTCCTGCAAAGCTGGCGTTCATATCAGGTGTTGCAGATTTACTCACTACTACACTTTCCACCATGGCTGTAGGAATGATATCAAAGGAGAAATTCTGATTATAAGCTTCCGTACTGGGCAGGTTGATTCCGTCCATGGCTGCCGTATTCCATCGTTCACCCATAGATCTTACGACTACATATTTATTATCGATAGTGGTAATTCCTGTTACTCTTTTCAGAGTTCCTCCTACATCGCTGTCCGGTGTTTTGGAAATCTGTTCTGCTGAAATACCGTCACTCATCTGTGCCGCTTTTTTCTGCTGGGCAAGAAGTCCTGCCTGTGTATCTGCTTTACGGGCGGCGGTAATTACGACTTCTTTAATATCTGTGATTTTATCGGAAGCTTTGTTCAGGGCAAATGATACGGAACTCGTTTCTTTATTAATGACGGATAGTTTTTCAACTCTCAGCGTATTGTATTTTGGAGCTTTTATTGTAAGGTTATAGGTTCCGGAGGGAAGATCTACCGTAAAATCTCCGTTATTATCTGTTACTACAGTTTTCCGGGCTATAGTAATTTCAGCTCCGGTAATGGGATTTCCTACCTCATCCACTATTTTACCGGAAATACGTCCGTTTCCCAATACCGAGATGTTAGAATTTTCATATTTTATCGAAATAAGATCACCATGCAGACGATACACAACAGGAAGTCCATTGGTAATATCCTTCAGACAGTTGTTAACAGAAGTATTTTCGCATTTTACCCCTTTTACCTTCAGCTCTTTAATATCTACCTTAGAATAGGCCAGTCTCATTCCTGTTTTTCCGGCAAATTCCTCCAAAACTTCAATCAACGGTCTGTTGGCAGGTACAGAAAATGTTACTTTCTGAACCAGCTCCTGTGCTTCTGCGGCTACAGTAAAAAATAAGGCTGCTATGGTAATCCCACATTTCAAACTTTTCATACTTAAAGTGTTCTCTTGATTATGATTATTTAATTTTTTGAGTAGTTTTTTATTTTTTCAGGATATAGGTGTTTTCTTTTTTCTGTACTTCCAATCCCAGGATGAAGGCCAGTGATTCAATATTTTCGCCTACCGTTCCTCCGGTAAAGTCAGCAGTGATCTTCTTGTCTTCAGCATCTTTAGGATATAATACTTTTGTGTTGTAGTTGCTCTCAAGAACAGCTACCACTTCTTTTAAAGGAACATCGTTAAAGCTTAAAGACAGTATTGCAGAAATTTTCTTGGCCGCATTTTTCACCGGACGTATTGAAATAACCGCTGTAGTACGTGCAATCCCGAAATTTGTCCATTTCTGATTCGGTTTAAGGAAAGAAACCGGAACTCCAGGAGAAGATACAGCCACCTTCCCTTCATAAAGATCAACCGCTTTTCTCTTTCCTGACTGTGAGATTTTAAATACAGTTCCCAAAACTTTAGTACTGAAACCATCGGCACGCACTACAAAAGGATGTACTTTTGACTTGGCTACGGAAAAGATGGCATCTCCTTTTAAATCCACAATTCTGGTAGAAGCAGGAAATGATTTTTCAACGGTAAGTTCCGCGCCTGGTAAAAGGGTAACCACAGAGCCGTCTTCCAGATGAACAATACGGTTTTCTGATTTTGCAAGATAAACATCAGGCTTAATGAACATTGTATATGTGAAAATACCTCCCAACGACAAAAGCAGAATAATAACCGCTGCAATTTTATATAGATGTGTTTTAAACCTTTTTACAGAATGTATAGAAATACGATCTGTTTGAGGAAAATAATGCTCCAGTCCGGACAATACTCTTTCTCTGGATTCTTTTCTATGAATAGCATCCAGATCTTTTTCAGTACGGATTCTCCATTTTGTTAAAAGTTCTTTTTCCTTTTCAGAAATTGATTCTTCAGAAACTTCCCGTTCCCAAAGTTTGAAAACAAAGGCTTCAATATTTTTATATGTTAAACGATTTTTCATAAAGTCTTTCATGGTATTCACAGATACTTCTATCTATAAGACAGTGAAAATGAAAAACTTCCCCAGGGCATTCTTAACGTTATATTCACATTATGAGCAAATTGTTAATAATTTTCACCATTTTTCACATTTACCCAACATTAACCCACTATTTTGTTCCCGTTTTTCAGAAATATTTAATCTTACCACACCCAAAGTTCACAAAAAGTTAATTTTCCTTTAGGTAATTTTGCATCAACAATATGAGCCCAACAGACTATACATTATTAAAGAAAATAAAATCAGGCGACCGCCCTGCATTTATGCTGCTGTATGACCGATACTGGGATAGTCTATATAGCTTTGTTTTTGTGCGGACGCGTGATAAAGAAATCGCTGAAGAAATCCTTCAGAACCTATGGGTAAAGATTTTAGAGAATACGGATACGATACAAACCGACGACTCAGAAAGTGCAAAGGGCTACCTTCTCCGCCACCTTCATTACCGTATCCTTGACTTTTATAACAGTTATAAAAAAGCTCCTCCCACGCTGAGTATTGACGAGTTTGACATCCCCAATGAATTGGAGATTTCGGATACAGATTATTTTGAAATTCTTGAAGAAAATGAGATCAATGCTTTATTATCGATGATTGATGAAGTGGTTGCCCAGCTTCCTTCAACGGAACAGCAGGTATATGATATGAGAATCCGGAAAAACATGTCTGTTAATGAAACTGCAGAAGCATTGGGACTCAGCAATAAGACGGTAAGTAATAAATTAAGCAAAGCTTTGGGAGAAATCCGCGAACAGCTGAATCCGGAATATCAGTCGTCTAAGAAATTGGTCTCTATCCTGTTGCTGATGGAGATTTTGATGAGGTATTGAGAGGTGGGATTCGTGATTCATAATTACGTCAATCGTCAATTTGCTACGCAGGCAATGGTCAATTTTTATAGCACGTTTTAAAATTCACAGCGAAGCGGACTCACTATTCACCATTCATTATTTATTATTTACTATTCACTAAACACCGGCAATAAAGCATTGCTAAAGTTCAATATTTTAAAGTCGGCAAGATCAGAATCAATGCTTTCATCATTATTGGTGAAAACAATGGTCTGCATTCCTGCATCTTTTGCTGCTTTTAATCCTGAGTGGCTGTCTTCAATAGCAATGCAGTATTCAGGAGAAACACCAAGGTTTCTTGCCGAGGTAAGATATACTGCAGGATGAGGTTTGCCCTGGGTTTCAAATTCGGAGGAATGAACGGTATCAAACAGATCACGAACCTGAAGTTTTTCAAGAACAATATGTGCCACACGCAAAGGCGCATTGGTTGCCAGCCCTATTTTATATTCTTTATTCTTAAGATGTCTGATAAATTCCTGCACGCCGGATATTGTACAGTCTTTGGTTTGTATCAGCTCAATCACTTTTGAAACTACTTTATTTTCTAAATCTGATGCGTCAAAATTTTCCCATGGAAATCTTTCATACCAGAATTCTGTTACTTCCTGAGTAGTCATGTATTTGGTTTGTGCTGCAAGATCTTCCGTGACCTGTACTCCATAAGATGAAAATACATCAAGCTCTGCCTGAGTCCAGAATTTTTCTGAATCTATCAGGACTCCATCCATATCAAATATTACTGCTTTTAAAGCCATTTTTTGAATGATAAATTAAATTACTGGCTGATTTTATAAACACAGCGCTGCCCGCCGGAAACAATATGATCTACTCTTTCAACCGTATATTCTTTCCCGATCAGCGACTGGAAGTTGGATAACTCAGCACGGCAGAACCCTTGACATTCTGTTGCTGCAGCACATATCGGGCAATGGTTTTCGATCAGAAAATAATCTTTCCCTTCTTTTTTCCATTCTGCCATATATCCTTCTTCACTACGTACTTTTGCCAGGGATTCAAGGCGTTGTTCCAGAGATTTTGCCTTAGAAAGTACTTTTTCATATCGTTCATGAGTGTTCTTCTCACGATCACTGATTAATAAATCCAGGGCATTTTCACCTAAAAGATTTTTCACTGATTTCAGAATCTGAACGGTTACATCTGCATGGGTATCAGGAAACTGAGCCAATCCTTTTTCTGTAAGAGTATAGTAAGCAGATGGGCGTCCCACCCCTTCGCTCTTCACCGAAGACCGGATCAATCCTTCCTGAGCAAGATTCAGTAAATGTTTTCTTGCCCCTTCTTTTGTAATCGACAATTCTTCAGCAATAAGAAGTGATGTAACTTCACCTCTCATCTTTAAAAACATCAGAATACGATCAGCAGCCGGCTTCTTCATTTGACAATATTTAGGTTGTTTTATTTTTCAACAACAAATATAGTCATTTTCTATAACCTCCAAAAACAACAGACAAATCAAACATTTACAACCAGTTATATTTTGAAAGCGCACATTCAATTAAACAACCATAAAGTTGTTTAATTCAAATATATTTTTACCTTTGTCATACATTAATCAAAAAAATAAATACGATGAACCCATTTACATTACCCCAATTACCTTATGCATATGATGCTTTGGCACCTTTTATAGATACAGAGACAATGACAATTCACCATCAGAAACATCATCAGGCATATGTAGATAATCTGAATGCTGCACTGGCACAAACCAATGAAATCAATCCCGACCTTGACTCACTGCTTCAAAGAATTAGCGAATACAGTCCTGCTGTAAGAAATAATGGTGGCGGTCACTATAATCATTCTTTATTCTGGGAAATCCTTTCTTCTCAACCCAAACTAAATCCAGAAGGTATGCTTCATGATGATATCACAGCCACTTTCGGAAGCCTTGAGAACCTTAAAGCAGAAATGAAAAAAACAGGTCTGTCACAATTCGGGTCCGGATGGGTATGGCTTTTTGTAAAATTCAATGGATCTCTGGCTATTAGTTCCACACCTAATCAGGATAACCCAATGATGGATGTTCTTTCGATGAACAGAGGCTTCCCTATTCTTGGAATAGATGTGTGGGAGCACGCCTATTATCTGAACTATCAGAATAAAAGAGCAGATTATCTGGATTCTTTCTGGTCTGTTCTGGATTGGTCTGCTGTGGAGAAAAAATATGAAGAGGCTTTATCAAAAGTAAGATAATTAACATCAAATATAATAAACTATGACTGAGGAAACTTTTATCAATAAAGCAAAGGCTTCAGGCATTATTGCTCTTGACCTTTCAGACTACAAGCCTACAACGGAAATTGTAGAACTGGATATTAAAGATCATCTTTTTATGGGAATGATTGTCAAGGAGAAAGAATTTAAAGAATCAATTGCTGCGGTGGATTTTTCTGTCTATAACGAAAAAGCAGTAGGAATCATCTGTTCTACGGATGCCATTATCCCGCCCTGGGCCTATATGCTGATTATGGAAAAACTTTCTCCCTATGCTTCTTATGTCGATTTGAACAATGCAGAAACAGTTCTGCTCGATCTCTGGAAACGCCGCCTCATCTATGCAGACCTGAAACATTATAAAAATCAGAAAGTAGTCGTCCGGGCGAGCACCTATCATGATCCTGCACTCTATTTATTAGCTGCAGGACTTCTGAAACCTTTAGTTAAAACACTGATGTATGGCGAGATAGGTTTACCCAAAGTAATTTTTAAACAATAAAAAATGAAAGCAATCATATTCAACGGATCTCTGGAAAGAAGAACACAATCTACTTCTGGACTGATTTCCGATTATTTTTCAGAACGTCTGAAAATGCTGGGAATTCAGAGTGATATTTTTACCCTTGCTGACTCCGGCATTCCATTATTTGATGTTACCCTTACCAAAACCCCTTTGGCGGTAGAACGCATGACTCAGATGTTCACTGATGCAGATCTGCACATCTGGCTGGCTCCTCTTTATCACGGAAGCATTCCGGGAGTGATGAAAAACTGCCTGGACTGGCTTGAAGTGACCGCCAACAGGTATGAGCCTTATCTTACAGATAAAACTGTAGGGTTGGTATGCTGGGCAGATGGTCTGCAGGCAATGCAGGGAATCAATGCCATGGATTCTATTGCCAAATCATTGCGTGCCTGGCCATTACCATTCAGTGTTCCTATTGTAAGATCATCATTATTTACTACTGATCAATCCACTGAAATTTCAGATCTCTACGCTGGTAAGTTTGATAAACTGATCAACATTGCTACCTCCAAAAAAATAGAAAAAACGACTATAAACCATTCATAACATGATAGAAACAGATATACTGATCATTGGTGCCGGCCCTGCAGGGTTATTTACGGTATTTGAAGCCGGCCTTCTCAAAATGCGCTGCCATATTATAGATGCACTGCCGCAGATGGGAGGCCAGTTATCAGAACTATATCCCAAGAAACCTATTTTTGACATTCCCGGATTTCCCAGTGTACTGGCCGGAGAACTCATCGATAATCTTTATGAGCAGATTAAACAGTTTGAACCGGGCTTTACATTTAATGAAACAGCAATACATCTTCTCAAACTGGAAGAAAATCTTTTTGAAGTGATTACTGATAAAGGAACAAAACACAGAGCAAAAGCCGTTATCATAGCCGGAGGTCTGGGAAGTTTTGAGCCTAAAAAACCACCTATTGAAAATATTTCTGATTTTGAGGAACGCGGAGTCAGCTATTTTATCAAAAGACCGGAGGATTATACTGGAAAACATATGGTCATTGCCGGAGGTGGTGATTCTGCACTGGACTGGACGATTCATCTTACTGAAATAGCTTCGTCCGTTACTCTTATTCACAGAAGGAATGAATTCCGCGGAGCTCTGGATTCTGTTGAAAAGGTAAAAAAATTAAAACAGAATGGAAAAATCAACCTGATTACCCCGGCAGAAGTGGTAGCTGTGGAAGGAGAAAATCATTTAACAAAAATATTTATTGAAAAAGAAGGAACAATTCAAGCCATTGAAACAGATTATTTTATCCCTTTGTTCGGGCTGGTTCCCAAATTAGGACCTTTGGCTGATTGGGGACTTGAACTGGAAAAGAATGCTATAAAAGTAGACAACAGCGCTGACTTTCAAACGAATATTCCAGGGGTATATGCTGTAGGAGATATCAATACCTATCCTTATAAAATGAAACTGATTCTGTGCGGGTTCCATGAAGCAGCCATTGCCTGCCAAAGTATCTATCAGCGTTTGAATCCCAATAAAAAATTTGTACTAAAATATACAACAGTAAGTGGAATTGAAGGCTTTGACGGCACTAAAAAACAGGCAGAAAAACAGGTAGTAGCTACTATTGACTAAGAATTATGGAGAATGAAATTACCATTACTGTTATCGACCAAAACGGTAATACTCATACATTATTATGTCCTTTAGAAATGGGACTTACGCTTAAAGATATCTGCAAGGCTTACGAATTACCCATGGAAGCGATGTGTGGAGGGATGGCCATGTGCGCCACCTGTCATTGTTTTATTCTCAGTGAAACCATCCCTCTTCCTGAAAAAAATGATATCGAGGAAGCTCTGTTATCAGAACTGTTTACCTCCAATACAACCAGCAGATTAGCCTGCCAGATTCATCTGACTGCCCAAATGGATGGACTGTCAGTAAAAATTGCTGCAGATTAATGAGTTAAAATTAAAAATTAGCACACTTTATGCTGCTTATTTTCAAAAGAACAGTGTTGAACTGCTGTAATTAAGTTTAGCAGGGATTTCTGAATCGTCCGACGTTGAAGAAATCCCTTTTAAAAACCCTCTAAACATACACAATATGGCTATAAAAATAACGGATGCCTGTATCAACTGTGGAGCCTGCGAACCGGAATGCCCCAACTCAGCCATTTATGAAGGCGCTATCGACTGGCGCTGGAAAGACAAAACAAAGCTTTCAGGGCATATTACATTTCCTGACGGCACAGAAGGTGATGCCGATGCTTACAATGAGGCTGTTTCGGACGAAGTGTATTATATCGTTTCCGGAAAATGTACGGAATGTAAAGGTTTTCATGAGGAACCACAATGTAAAGCTGTATGTCCTGTAGACTGCTGTATAGATGATCCTGATCACAGGGAAACAGAGGAAGTATTATTGGACCGGCAAAAGTTCATGCATAGTGCCTAAGTACCTGATTGAGTAGTTTGATTACCAGTATGAAACAGGAAAACGACTAAAAATTTCTATCTTTTATATTTAATTTTCAATAGAGGCGGGTTTTAACCCGCCTTCTTATATTTCCTCTTCTTTCGGCTTTATCCAAAACTTATTTTGCAGTAATCTCAGTGTAGATTTTCTGAGTAAAAGAAGTTTCTACACCTGTTTCAGAACCATATTTCAATATGGCACCTGCAAATAGTTCCAGTTCGTTATCCTTCTTTCCCGAATGGATATCAAGCTGTAAGGAAGTAGGCGTTTCAAAAGGAAATGTAGAAGCTTTTTCGAATGTTTTATCAATGATATCTTCCTGAAGATGGATTTCTTTTTTAGCGGCAATCTGTTGTATTTCTTTCATAATTTCAGTCGCTTCCTTCTTCTGTTGCTCGTCCGTACATACAGTTCCGATGGATGAATTATGCTTTGCCGTTACCAATCCGAAACTGGCAATGAAAATAAATTTTGTCCAGATATCCTTTAATGAATTATCCTTGAAATCAAAGTCAATTTTGCTTTCGCTCAAAAGATCGGTAATCCACTCTACAGGAGCAGAAAAATGTTCAGGATCTCTACCAGCAATCATTTTCCCGGCTTTTCCTTTATGCTCTACAGTTCCTCTCTCTTTAATATGAGAAGCTACATAAATACAGGTTGGAAGAACGGTATGATCCGGAATAACGGTACGTATTCTGTCATAGATATCTGCTCCGTTCATCATCGGAAGCAATATGGTATCTTTGTTGATGACCGGCAACAGCTGCTTACATACATTTTCAAGGTCATATTCTTTTACACAAATTAATACCAGATCAGGATTTTCACTCTCCCTGATGTTCTGTACAATTGTATCAGGATGAGTCTGCGGATTAGCATGTTCAGGAGACAGCAAAGTCAATCCGTTATCTTTTACTTTCTCATAAGTTTCTCCACGGGCAACAAAGGAAACGGTATATTTCCGGGAAATTTCATTAGCTTGATTTATTTTAAATCCAAAATAACCGCCTACACCTCCCAATCCTACTACTACAATATGTTTTTTGTTCATGAATAATTTTTAAACAAAGATCAGTGATCATTTCTGAACTATCACTTGACAAATGAAAAGAAATTACAGTTTGTGAATATCCCTTCTGATCCGGCTCAGTGAGCTGTCTTTAATTCCTAAATAAGAAGCAATTACCTTCAAAGGGACATGCTGAAAAATATCGGGATCTTTCTTCATTAGATTAAAATATCTTGTGGATGCTTTCTGACTGGCCATTTCAATCAGTCTGTCATGAATATTATAATAATTAAGGACAAAAAGAAGCCGGCTAAACTCCCTGAATTCGGGAATATTATGGAAATTATGCTGTACGTTTTCCAATCCTGTTTCCCAGAAAATGCAGTCTGTAACAGTTTGGTATATTTCTTTGGCAGGCTGCTGTCTGAAAAAGGATAAAAAATCATTAACGAAGCAGGGAGCTTTATAAATATTGGTGGTAATTTCCTCATTATCTTCATTCAGTATAAACGAGCGGACATACCCTTTTTCAAGAAAATAGGTTTTGGTACTGATGGCATCTTTATCCAGCAAAATTGTTTGGGCTTTCAATTCAAAGCAATTAAATTTTTCAGTGATCTTTTCAACCACTTCTTTTTCAATACTGAATAGAGAATGAAAGTAAGTGTTAAGTGATGATTTGTCCATTAAAGTATCTTCATAAATCTATTTTGAGACTTCTAAAATAGGGATAATTCAGATACTCGTTAAAATTTTCATGCTTTTAATGGTCTGGTTTTACTGCTTTCGTTGCTATAAAAGTTGGTAGATACTCATCAATTAAAAAGCGTGGGTTTGGTTGCATTTCTTCTATAAAATCTGCAATCAAAAAACCTGCTCTCAATTGTCCGCCAATAAGGTCTGAAAGGGTATGCCCAAAAACCAGCGCTTCATTATTTTCCAGTTTTCTATTAATCTGATTCTGATCCAAATCTTTTATATCAGCATAAGGAAGTGTATATTTTGGTCTGATAACTCCATCTTTTATATCCTGAGGATTTCGGTCTGCTACAAACACAACGGGATTAAAAAAGCTGGCCAGTAATACTCCTCCTTTTTTCAAGACTCTATAAGTTTCTCTCCAAACAGGATTCACATTTTCCACATAATGGTTGGATATAGGATGAAATATAATATCAAATGTTTCATCTTCAAATACACTCAGGTCTCTCATATCCCCCTGAACGGTTTTCAGTGACAAACCGTCACGTTCAGCAACTTTTTCATCCTGTTTGAGCTGTTCACCGGAAATATCGAAAACAACAACGGAAGCTCCTGCTGCAGCCAGTACCGGAGCCTGCTGTCCTCCTGCAGATGCCAGACACAAAATTTTCTTTCCTTTCACATCTCCCAACCATTCTTTATTTAATGGTTTCGGAGTCAGATGAACCTCCCATTTCCCTGCTTTCGCATCATTGATCAAGTCTGTACTTACTGCTTTTGACCATTCATTCTCTTCTAATGCCTGTTTGTTCCAGGCCGCTTCGTTGTGCTGTATAAAATTGATTTCCTTTTTTTGCATAGTATTCGTTTTCATTTTGCATTTCTTATTTACAATGCTTTATATCATTCAAATATAGAGACTTTAAAGATGACAATAATAGATTAAACCCCTATTTTTCTTAAAAAAATTAATTTCATTATGCTTTCATTATGAAAAATAGGAAGCCATTAAACTTTAAGTTCAATGGCTTCTTATTCTATATCTAAAACAATAATACAGTTATTCCTCAGACATAACCTCATCATAAGTAACAGGATCTGTAACCTCCTGATACTGTTCCCATTCTGCTTCCAGCTGTTTGTTGGTTTTCATATCTTCTTCAAGCTTCAAGGTTTCGCGGTATTGTTTGGCCTCCGCTGCCAGTGTCCATTTACAGCTAATATTCATAGAATCAAGATAATTTCTGATATCGTGAATATTTAATTTAAAAAATTCTTTTCTTGGATTAATTTTATTCAACTGGCTTTTTAAAAACTTCTTATGAAGCTGTTTCTCTAAAGCCGGAGCATCTTCAGCATAAATCATAGCATGAACATCAAACTCAAAAGGAACACTTGCATCCCCAAGCTCACGAACACGATCAAGAGGCTCCAGACGTCTTGTCATACCAATTTTATATACATCTTCTCCAAATGAGCCAATGTTTGAAATAATATAAACATTTCCTGTTCTGGTCTGCTGTGCCATAGATATTGCTCTTTGATTTTTTTCCTCTGCTTGGCTAAGCTTTTGCTGTAATTCTTCCAGCTTTTGCTGAAAAAGTATTTTCTGTTCTTCATTAGCTTTCGCGACCTGAGATTCTGCTCTTTCTATCAGCTTTTTTAAGGTCTGTTCTTCTTTTTCAGCCTCTTTTATTGCCTTCTCATATTCTTTACGGGCTCTTTCTTCTTCTCGAATCTGCTCACGAATCTGCCTTTGTTCTTCCTGTTCCTGCCATTTTAGCTCCTGGGCAACAACTGCCCATCTTAGTTCTTCTACTCTTGCACTATGATACACCTCTGATATTCTTGCATTTCTAAAAGCTTGTCCATTAAAGTTTACCAATTGAAATGCATCGTCCATCTTTTGTTTCAATATGCCAAAGTTATCTTTCTTTACGGAAGCTAAAATAGAGTCTACCTTTCCATTATAAGCATCAATAACAAAATCAATCGCTGTATTCCTTCTTGACTCATCCATATAATCACAGATACCCGCCTGTCTGCTAACAATCATAAGTTTATTGTTTTGTCGAAGCTTTTTAAGATTGTCACCGGCCTCCTTATGGCTGAAATCTTCTGCCAGTTCATCCAATAAAGTATAAGTTGGAACCAAATATTCATTACCATAGCCCTCAATGACATTTTTCATTGCTTTTATTCTGTCCGCTATCTGATCAGTCTCTCTTAAACTTCGATAAGCGTCACCACCTATTGATTCTGCTCTCGCTTCAGCATTATCTACAATACGCTTAGCTTCATTTACGGCATTTTCGTAGAGTAATTCTATCTCTCTGGTTTTTTTCTCAGTATTTTCCTTTACATTTCTGCGAAGCTCTCGGGCTTCAAGTTGAGCATTAGAAAGCTCTTGTCCGGCCTTCTCTCTTAATCTCAAACTATCTCTTTCTGCTTTTTTAAGAAGATAATCACATTCAACTTTAATATCAATAATGTCCTGATACTTTCGGAGTGCATCATTATGCTGCATCAGTTCAGCTACTTTTTTGTTGAGAGTATTCTTATCAAGCTGTAATCTGGATCTCTCCATTTTCAGTTCATTATTCTCTCTTTTTAAATTGGTAATCAGTGTATCTTTCCTAAGTGATTCTTTTTTAAATTTCCCTGATGTACCAAATGCATAGAGCATCAGTATAAACAAAATAATAATCAATAAAACTGCCATGGTTTCAAATTTTTACGGCAATATTAAATAAAAAAGACAGGTACAGCTTACGGAAAACCGTAACACTAAAAAGTCTATATTTTAAAAGTCATCTTTCATATTGAAGAATATTGGTCTCACGGATTACAGTGAATGTATCAATAACTTTGTAGTTTACAACAATTTTTGTAATTTTCTTCATCTAAAAACAGACTGCGCAGACAATAATTATGGACAATGACTTCTCTTATCATTTCATAGAACCTGACAAAGAGATCGCGGATTTTGTTGAAAATCTGGGAACTTTTCAGAATCTTTCAGATGAGGCTAAAGAAGTCGTGATTATTCCTGACGGAAGAATTGATTTATTTTTTTCACAGTCTGCCTCAGAACCTTTTCATATTACTCTTCTCGGGCTGGAAACTTATCCGGAACAAAGATACATTGCTCCCCATACGATTGCCTTTGTCGTCAGTTTTAAACCTCTTGCAGTTGAATATATTTTGAATACCTCTATTGCAGATCTATTGAATATAGGAAAAGAACTTTCTCCCGATTTCTGGGATTTTAAAACAGATGATTTAAAAGATTTTTCCAGCTGTTGTACAAAAGCAATTCAAAAAATAAAAGAACTGCTTCCTTCAAAGGTAGACGAAAGAAAACGCAGACTTTTCGACCTGGTTTATACTTCAAAGGGTGAAATGAGCGTGCAGGAACTTTCTGAAAAAACAGGCTGGAGCAGCAGACAGATTAACCGTTATTTTACCAAACAGCTCGGTTTATCATTAAAAGCCTACTCTACTATTTTGCGTTTCAGAGCATCTTTGGAACACATTGCGCAGGGAAGACTCTTTCCCGAACTCAATTACACTGATCAAAACCATTTCATCAAAGAAGTGAAGAAATTTTCAGGAGTTGCTCCCAAAGAATTATCTAAAAATAAAAACGACCGATTTGTACTATTATCAGTGTTAAAAGGAAAATAAATTTGCATTGTAAAATTTAAATTAACAATGCTTATAGACAATAAATCAATAGCAATCGTTGGCGGCGGTCCCGCAGGACTTACACTGGCAAGACTTTTACAGTTGAAAGGTGCAGACGTAAAAGTATATGAAAGAGATTTCAATAAAAATGCACGGGTACAGGGTTCCCCTCTTGATATGCATGAAGATTCTGGGCTGGCAGCCATACGCAAAGCTGAACTGCTGGAGGAATTTAAGAAGACTTTCCGACCTGGAGCAGACAAAACCCTGATCATGAATGAACAGGCTCAAATATTTTTCAATGATCATGAGACGAAACCCGAAGAAGATTTTGGCGAAGAACATTTCCGCCCTGAAATAGACCGCGGGCCTTTAAGGAATATGCTTTTAGAATCATTACATCCTGAAACCGTAGTCTGGGACAGTCATTTCCTCACGATGGAGCGTAAAAATGAAGGATGGCTTCTGCATTTCAAAAACGGAACTTCAGAATATGCAGATCTTGTTATTGCCGGTGATGGAGCCAATTCTAAAATACGGCCTTATCTTACTGATATTAAACCTGTTTATTCCGGAATCATCATGCTGGAAGGCAATGTTTCAAAAGAAAATGCACCTCATATTGATGCTATGGTTAAAGGTGGGAAAATAATGGCATTTGGAAATACCAAAAATATCTTATTAGGTCAGAAAGGCAATGGAGACCTGGGATTTTATGCAAGCTTTAAAGCTGATGAAAACTGGCCTGCTGACAGCGGTCTTGATTATTCTGATCATGCACAGATGCTAAAATGGTTCAAAACAGAATATTCCGGATGGAACCCTGTCTGGGATGAGTTGTTTGAAAATGCTGTAACGCCGTTTATTCCGCGCCTGATCTACTCTATGCCTTCAGATCAAACCTGGGAAGCACAACCCAATCTGACACTGATTGGTGACGCTGCCCACGTAATGCCTCCGTTTGCAGGAGAAGGCGCTAATATGGCCATGCTGGATGCCCTTGAACTGAGCGAATATTTAACAAATAACAGCTACAGTACATTACAGGAAGCAATTTCCGGCTATGAATATCATATGCGTAAAAGAGCGGCTATTGCCACACAGGAATCTCTTGAAAACGGAGAACGGATGCATTCTGAAAAGTCACTGGCAACCATGCTGGATTTCTTTAATGGTCATCTTACTTCATAATAAACAAAAGGCTGCCTCAACCAGAGACAGCCTTTTTCAGTTAAATAAACTTTTTTTCTCTCCGCTTTTTTAGATCCTGATGCGGAGATTCATGTGTGTTATTTCTTGATTAACTTAGTGTTGTAAGTATTCTTATCATCTTTTATAGTGATCACATACATTCCTTTTACCAAAGAAGCAACGTTGATTTTACCTTCAATTTTACCTTCCTGAACTAATCTTCCGTCTGCACTGTAGATTTTGTAATCTGCTTTACCTTTAAGATTTTTCACTTCTACAAATGTATCTGCAGGGTTAGGATAAATAGATACCTCTGAAGATTTTGTGTCTATAGCCTCTCTCACAGCAAGAGCACCAGCAGTAATTTTAACAGGAAGATCCAAAATACCACCCGCATTGCTTGCCAGTTCACCACAAGTATCAGTAAGAGCTGCAGTTGAATATTTACCAACAATTCTCATTCTTAATAATTTATCTCCTGTATATGATGTGGCTGGAACCGTAAAGTTATGATCTCCAAAATTTACAAGCCCTTTCGGAGCACCACCTGATATACTGCTTACTCTCTCAGTAGCTTCAAATACTCCGTTTCTGTTATAATCAATCCAAACAGAGACATTTTCATTTGCAGCAGCAAGTAAGTTTACAACAGCAGGCTTTAGTGTATAAGAACTCCCCTGAACAAGATTCACTATTTTAGAAGAATCCTCGCTTAAGTCTATATATGATCTTGCAACCCCATTAAAGTAATCCAAATTCGCTACTTTAACAGATACAATTCCGGCAAAGTAAGGTGACCCTGAATTCAATATACAGTAATCAACTCCTGTCTTTAAACCTTTTGTTTTAAATGTATAATTATTAGAAAAAGCCCCGGCAGCAGAGTTCACTACAGCTGCAACCTGTACTTCATAATTTGTTTCGTCTTCTAAGTTATTTAATACTAATGAATTTGCCGGGCTCACTGCATTGGACCAGTTTACAGTTCCTGCTTTTCTATAATTAACAGAATAGGTAGCTCCCGGAACACTGTTCCAAGATACCCTCGCTGTTGTTTTGAAAATCTCAGTATCTATAGTGGAAAGACCTGTAGGTGCTGACGTAGGAGATGTAGGTGCACTGCCCACAGTAATGGCAGGAGATACTGCGTAAAAAACGTTTCCTACAGCTGATATTCTTAATTTTACAGCTCCATTTATATTAGCCGGCATTTGTGCACTAAAGCTTCCGGTATTAGGAGTTGCAGCAACAAGGTTCGTCCAGCTGGCTCCATTATTTGTAGTATAATCTATTTTTACGCTCGCTGTATTATAAGGTGCAGCATTCGTATTGGCAACATCCCAATAAATTGTGCTTACAGCATCATTATACAACACTGAAGATTCAGTAAGCCCATTGAATTTGAATGGACCATCATTCCCAACTGTTACTGTAGTTGTTGAGGTTGAAACCATTGGGCGCTGAGCGTTCAGATCTCTTACCGTTACAGCATAATTCAATGTTCGAGGAATATATGATACAGTTTCCCATCCCTGCTTATCTGTAAGTATTCCGTTCATCACAGTCTCCAGCTTAGGAAAATATCTTCTTCCATTTGGTGTACCAGGAAGTGATCTCGTTAAAGCTCCTTTGGGATTATACCCCCATCCGCTATCTCCTGAAATGGTAGAAAAATCATCTGTAGTATCGTTCTGCTCCCAAGTATAGTTTACAGCATCATTTTCAGCATCTGCAGCAGAAGCTTCAAGATAATAAGCCGTTCCTTTAGGAATGTTATACGCTGACAATGGATTAATTGCCGGAGCTGTATTATTAATGATATTTTGAGATGCTCCACACGTAGATTTATTTTCTAAATTGGTCAGTACCTGATCAATGGATTTGTAATGAAAATATCCATCTGCGTTTGCCTGTACATTATCATAGGTAATCCCTGCATATCCCATGATTGTTGTTCCTCCTCCCGGTTCTACATTCGCTCCCTGAAGAGCATCTGTAACAGAAGTATTTGAAAATGTATGATTAGCTCCCAGCTGATGTCCCATTTCATGTGCTGCGGTAAAGTCAAAAACTTCACCAACAGGTACAGGTCCCTGGGTATAAGCTGATCCTTTTTTAATTTCTGTATTATTGGCAGGATCTGTACAGACAATCCCAATTCCACCGGCATTTCCACTTCTTTCTGCATTTTGATGAAGAACGTGCCCAATATCGTAGTTGGCATTTCCTACTGCAGAAGTAAGGGTCTGCTGTAACTGAAGATTTAAATTATCTGTATAAGGGTCAGATGCAGCATCAAGATATATAATCTGTGGAAGGTTCTGAACTGTTAAATGAGTACCAAAATCTCTTTCAAAAACACCATTTATACGGGTCATTGTATTGTTCATTGCTGCCAAAACAACTCCTTTTTTCACATCATCTGTTGCGTTGGCAGGAGTTCCCGCTGCGGTCAATTGATATTGGCTGTATTCCCCGGTAACGGATAATGCCATTCTAAAATTTCTGTATTTTGTATTGGTAGGTCTGCTGGTAATTCCCACTCCGGAAAGCATTTTTTTACCATTTTCTACCAGCTTATTTATATTTTTAAAATCATACTCCCCGGTATCACATTTAAAACCATGCTCCCCTGTTTCTTTTGATTTATAAAATACACCGTAAGTTTGTTTATCCGTACTTATGGGTTCTATAAATTGGAATACACCATCTTTGATAATCATAGACTGCATGTCAGTAGGGGATGTACTGAATCTTAAATACTTAGAAGAATCATCCACACCAATTCCCACATAGGATCCCAGCTGATATTTGTCTACAAGCGATTTATCCATTACAGGATTGCTATAGACAGCAAATTTTTCAATCTTTCCTTCTGCTGTTGGTAAAGAAATAATAACAGGACGTGCATTCTTTCCCGTTTCTTCAGCATTTTTCAGCATTTCTCTCAGGGACTTCAGATCAACTCTGTAAGACTGCTGCACTTCTACACCTTCTCTTATCTGCAAAGATTTCTGAGAAACAGATTCCCATCTCTGAGCATTGAAAACTGTAAAACAAGACGCTAATGCGCAAACAAATAAAATTCTTTTTTTCATAAAGCTCTATTAAAGTTATTTTGGAGGAGTATATTGTGATTTTTTATTGAAAGGATTATCCGGCTTCTGCCTTCAAAGACACTGATAATTATTATCATAAATTCAATAAAACAAAACATATCATGTGATATTCACAACTAAACCCGTTGCAAAACTTACATTTTCTGAATAAAAAACAAAAAAAAACGATACTACACAGATACAACATGATTATAAATAATTATATTTCAAGGATTTACACTTTAATTCTAATTATTTATTTAATCCACAAAGATTTTGAAAAGGTGAGATTATTTGAGAGTTCTTATCAAGATACTGATAAAAAAACATGGAAAATCAGGGCTAAAAAACATTGTCAAAGAGTTTATTATTTTAAAATACAGGCTAAAAAACGAGCTGCTTTAAAGTTGCTGGTCCTTTTTTCTAAAATAAACCCACAAATCCAACATAAAACACAATAACTTAACTATCAGTTATTTAAAAACACAAATATGTGATGTAGTATTCATGTAGTATAGCTTTTTTTCTTGTTTTCATTAAAAATTTTCATATTTGAATAGAGAAACCACAAAAAAATTCAAGTGGTGAAAAGAGAATATTTTCGAGTACTGTCTGACATGATAAATCAGACAGTTTTTTTTGAAATTATTTCAAGGTATCAAAGAAATGATAAATATCTGTTTCTCCAGGAATATTCAGTTTCTTTCTTATTCTGTATTTTTTCTGCTGCACACTTCTGTGCTGAACCAAAGTATAATTTGCAATTTCTTTGGATGTAAAATGCAGTTTCAGCATCGCACAAAAAATCAATTCAGAACTTTCAAGGCCGGGATTAATTGTTAAAAGCTGATCTATAAATTCAGGATAAACTTCTTTAAAACGATTCAGAAATTCAGGATCATTCTTCTTACCAAGTTCTATGATCTCTTCCTGCTTGTTGTCATTCATTCTGATTTTCAGATTTTCGGCTTCTATTGTAAGTACTGCTTTTCTTTTTCCAAGGGCTCTGATAATTCTCCATGCATATAATCCCAGCAGAGAAAGACCTACCAATGATAAAAAGAAAATCCAGTATATTTTACTTTTATGGTGGGCTGCATCCTGTTGGGCTCCAGTAATAAAAGATTCCATATCCTGATTGATCGTGGCCGCTAAAGATGTATTGGTTTTATAATAAGCTTCTGTATATGCTTTCAAATAAAGGTATGCTTTTTCTTTATCTCCTGTACGTTCATACAACATCCTGAGATCGTTATAGATATATTTACCATAGTAGGCATAGATACGTTTGGTCTTTTCATTGATTTTCAAAGCCTTCTTAAGAGTTTCTTCTGCCTTATCATACTGTTTGTTGGTCAGAAAATATTCTCCCATAATAGTATTGGCATACAGGGCAATTCCGTCTTCCTTCCCTCTTATATTAGCTTTATTATAAGCAGTAGCAACGTATTTGTATGCAGAATCTTTATTCTTATGCATATAAATATAATCCCCTATTGCACAATCGGTAAGACCTGTATTATCCATTTTTTTTGCCCTGTGAAAGTATTCAAGTGCTCTTTCATAATCCTTTTTTTGGATAAAATAAATGGCCTGTCTGAAATAAATACTGAAAAGAAGATCATTTTTAAGTTCAGATTGACCGCTTTTCTGGATCAGGCTCATCGCTTCATTATTATATTGAAAAGCTTTGTCAACCCGTCGGAGTTCTAAATTGAACCTGCCGTAAACATTATAAAATCTGGCTTTGTGTATATTATCTTCTGAATGATCCAGGATTTCTTTTGCGTTATCAAAAAGAATCTGAGATTTCTGAAAATTTTCTAATGAAATATTAAGCTCTGCCAGATTGATGTAGCACAGCGCTTTTCCGTCTGCATAATTTATTTTATCAGCCAGTTTGTAATACCTTTTATTGAGATTGATCAGAGAGTCATATTCTCCGGCCACTCTGAATTTCTCATTCTGCTTCAGAAGAGAAACATCAAATTTCTTTTCAGCCTCCTTTTTTGAATAAGAATGGCATGAAACTAAAATAATAAGTAAAACAGCAAGAAAAATACGTGTCATATGTTTCTTTATTTAAGCTAAATTTCTGTATAAATTATGATTAAAAATGATCTCTCAGAATAAATTGCACTCTATTCTTTTCTCCAATGGCGCTTCTACTGAGATTAACAATAAAATCTTTTATAAAACAGAATCAGACACCTTTTATTGTGATGAATTTCTTTATTCTGTTAAGTTTTCAAAAAAGTCATAAATATCCGTTTCTCCATGAATATTCAATCTTTTTCTGATTCTGTATTTTTTCTGCTGTACGGATCTATGCTGTACAAAGGTATAATCTGCTATTTCTTTAGAAGAAAAGCGTAGTTTCAACATAGCACAGAAAGTCAGCTCTGAATTTTCAAGATCAGGATTGATTTTCAAAAGTGCTTTTATAAAATCAGGATACAGTTCTTTGAATTTTAATAAAAAAGAAGAATCATTCCGTTTGGCAAGTTCTGTTACTTCTTCCAACTGCTTAGTTTCCACATTGTTTTTCAACTCATTTGTTTCTTCTTTTAAGGAATTCTTCTTTAGCTTTAACTGATTAATTATCTTCCGTACATATACTCCTGAAAAGGTAAAAACAGCTATAGAAAGGGCAATAAATAACGGAAGATCATTTTTATGCCAGTCCGACTCCTGCTTTACTTCAGAAATAAAATCCTCGGTCGCCTTATTCATCGCGGTAAATCTTGCAGCATCAAATCTGCCTTCTTCTTCCATATATTTTTTCAGATAGAAATAAGCTTTCCCGCCGTCATTCTTTTTCTTATACAGGTCTGCCAGTGCCTTATAAACCTCTTTTATATGTGAAGAATAAGTACGTCTTGTTTTAATATTGATGTCCAGAGCTTTTCTAAGTGCTTTCTCAGCCTGCTCACTGTTATTTATTTCATTATAGTAGTATCCCATCGTATAATAAACCCATAGGGATTCTACATCAGTTGTCTTTTGGCTTAGCATTTTCTCATCTGCCTTCTCAATATATATTCCTGCAGAATCTGGCTTATGAACAAATAAATAGTATTGGGCGACCATACAATTGCTGTAGGCCGAGTTTTCCAGTACATTCGCTTTGGTGAAACATTTTAAAGAAGTTCCGAACCACCCTTTCCAGGCATAGTAAATTCCTTTGTTCACGTACAGTCTTGGAAGAAGTTTTCGGGCAAGACTAGTTTTTGCAGCCTGTTTTAAAAAATAAAATGCTTTATTATTACATTCAATAGCCTTGTCATTTATTTTAAGATGAGAATAATACAGGCTATAGTCATTATAGAATGCTGCTTTATGATAATTATCCTCAGAGTTTTTCAGATCTTTCTCTGCTTTGTTGAAAAAAAAGCGGGCTTTATCATAATTTCCTGCCGAGACATTCACCCCTGCCATATTCAGATAGCAAAGACCTTTTCCGGCTTTATATTTCATTTTCGCAGCCTTTTTCAGATATTTGATATTCAGCCGGATAAAAGCTTCATACTCCCCTGACAACTGAAGGTCTGAAGTCTGGTTTAATAGAGAAGTATCAAAATTTTCTCTTTCCTTATCCTGAGAATCATGGCTGCACGAAAGCATACATAAAAATAACCCTATACAGATTGTACAGGCTATTATTTTTTTTATATCCTTTGAATGTATTTTTTTATTCTTAAGAATGATTAGATTAATTCTTTCCATCAGCACCACTTTTCCCTATATCTACCTATACATATTTCATTAAAATATGTTGATAAACTTTTACTATTATTTTACTATTTTCCCCAATAAGTGTTATAAATATACATAATTTATCATGCTTATTATGAAATAAGCCGTTAATTTTGCAAAAATGTAACATTTAAATAAAGTACCAAATTTTCCCCTTAAACAAACATTTTTTAAGCTTTCCGGACTGTTCTATAAACTTTTCCGATCAAAAAATGATTGCTTTTGTTTATAATAAGACTAGCTGAAGTGAAATTTGTTACAAATACATCATTTAGTTTAAAAATTTTAATACAATTGTTGAAATTCAACCGGGCATACTAAAAGAAGTTCAGAATAATCTATATACTTGTACCCGGATATTAATGAAAATAATTACCACCCTACTGACTATGATAAATATTAGCTATCGAAAACTTATCTCCGGAGAAAGTAAAATGTACCGGGCCATCCGCCTGGAAAGTCTGGAAAAATTCCCTGAATCTTTTGGAGCAATCTATCAGGAAGCCCTGAATATTGAAAAATTTCGGATAGAAAGCGATATTGAAGAACAAACACCGGAAAGATTTGTGTATGGAGCTTTTGCACAGCAGGAACTCGTGGGTATCTGTACTTTTGTTAAAAATGAAGACAGCACCGGAAGTATTTACCAGATGTATGTAAAAAGAGAGTTTCAAGGAAAAAATATAGGTCAGGGACTGATTGAGGCCGTTATTGCCGAGGCCTGTCAAAAATTTAATGGCATTGAAATCATTCTAGAGGTTATTCCCGGAAATGACAAGGCTTACAATCTGTACCGGAAAATAGGGTTTCACGAAATACCTAATACTCTTTCTGAAGAAATCAGTATGAAATATATTCCCGGATAAGAATATTTTATTTTTAATAGTAAATCTTAATGAGGAGAAGTTTATTGTCCTGATCCCTCTTCTGTCCGTTGCTCGAAAATCATCGGTCAATTAATCGAATACTACAGCTTTAAAAGCAAGAAACGCCATGTAAAAGTTATCATTTTTACATGGCGTTTCTGTTTGGCCTCAATTCATTCTTTATTGTACATCTTCATAGCTGACTGTCCTGTTTATGTGAGGTAGGTCACGCAATCTATTGTCAAACTCTACCGAATTTTGCTCTATGATTTTCCGGTATCCCAATTCATCCGAATACAAGTAACTGGATAAAAATTACAATAATTAATTTCTGAAAAATGAAAAAAACAAATTACTTTATAACTCTGCTTTGCACCGTTGCATTTCTAAGCACCAACCATACTCATGCCCAAAGTTTATCCAATAATGAATGGGGAGATATCTATCCAGAAAATATCAAATGGTCAGCATTTCCAGCGTTTCCACCTGAAGCCCGTCTTGCTGTACTGATAGGAGATCCGAAAAAGGCAGAACCCTATGTAGTTCGGGTAAGAGTACCTTCTGACGTGGTACTGCTTCCGCACAAGCATCCTGAAAACAGAATATATACAGTCATAAGCGGTGTATTTTATATTGGTATAGGCGAAAAGTTCGATGCTGCTAAATTAAAGGCTTATCCACCGGGAAGTGTTGTGGTACTTCCTGGAAATACACCGCATTTTCATTGGGCAAAATCAGGAAGTTATGAAACACAGGTCAGCGCCTTTGGGCCTTTGGGAATAAGCTATATGAATCCTTCGGATGATCCCAGAAATAAAGGAAAATGAATTATTAAAATGAATTAAAATATAATTAACATGGAAAATAAACCCATTATTGTTGATTCAAGCTTTTCTGCTGTGATCAACGCACCGATTGAAAAAATCAACCTTCCGGAATGGTGCTTTACCCTTCCGGAACACGAATATCAGGCATGTTCCCCTGCTCACATTGCGGCAGGCGTTACGACCTCTCCTGAGGGTAAAAGAATGTCTATTAATGTAGAAATACTTGGAGGAAATCCAATGGTACAGCATTATATAGAAACCGTGTCCGAGCCCACACACCTTATCCTGGAGTCTGTTTCGGATGTTTTTACCCCTACCGGCCGTGTTACTATCCTTGTACACTGGGAAATGAGTGTAAGAAAGATAGATGATAATACTTGTGAATTTACCAACAGAGTCCTATCAAGACCTACTGATGATTTCCTTAAAGGACTGGAAAAGCAGGGAATCCCATTTGAACTTTTTAAAACCCAACGACAGCCAGTTTCTATATATCACAATCAAAGCGAGACGCCTTTGTTTGCAAAAAGTATTGAAAGACATGCATTGAGATAAAATTAATCTTATATTAAATAAAAAAGAAAATGGAAACACCAATCTATGAACGTAATAAAACAGCTTTGTTATTTATTGATCCTTACAATGATTTTCTATCTGAAGGTGGGAAAGTGTGGCCAAGAGTGAAAGACGTTGCAGAAAGCAACAATTTATTGAATAATCTGCGAAGCATCGTAAAAGCTGTAAGGCAGACAGGTATACAGATCTTTATTGTTCCGCACAAACGATGGGAACCTACAGATTACCAATACTGGAAATTTCCCAACCCTACTCAGATAAGCATTATGGAACGTCATTCTTTTGCAAAAGACAGCTGGGGAGGCGAATGGCATCCTGATTTTACTCCTCAGGAAGGAGACATTATTGCCAAGGAACACTGGGCACAAAGTGGTTTTGCCAATACAGATCTGGATATGCTGCTCAAGCAACGCGATATAACCCATGTCATCGCTATAGGATTGCTCGCTAACACCTGTGTTGAAAGTACGGCACGTTTTGCAATGGAGTTAGGATATCATGTAACCCTGGTAAAAGATGCAACAGCAGCCTTCACCTCCGAAATGATGCATGCAGCACATGTCCTGAACGGGCCTACCTATGCTCATGCACTCCTCACAACCCATGAACTTATCACTGCATTACCCGTAGAAAACAGCACCGGATCATAAAAGACGATTATCTGTAAAACTGATATAAACAGAAGGCGTATTTTCATGCGCCTTTTTAGCTGATTAAACACTGTACAGTTTTTTTGCGACCCCATTACAAAATTCAGGCTTCCTTTCTTGAATACTTATATACAAGAAGTAAAAAGCTGTAAAGAATATATACTTTACAGCTAAAATTTCATGGTGTGTTTTTAGAATCTTTCTTGATCTGATAATCTTATAAATATATTGAGCAACTTAATTTTGAAACTTCACAAAATCTAAATAAAAGCTAGGGTTTCCTATATTAAAAGCAGGAACCACTCCGTTAGTTTTAATAGCCAATACCGGATAGGTTCCGGGTGTTGAAAAATACAGTACCCGGTTCTGATCCCTTGGACTCATATTAGCAACAGTAGAAACATTACAGTAGGTTTTCCAGACCTCTCCAATCCCATTAATATAAAATACATAATCGTTACAGTCAGAAGCAATTGTAAGACCAGAGCGGAAAAAATACCATCCTTTTGCCGGTATCGTTACTGAAATCCCTGTGGCCAGCCCACCACCGCCTGTAGTTCCGGTAAAAGGATTTACCAATGTTCCGGTATAAGATGTCCAGTTATTGGCAAATGCAGTAGTAACCGTAGAAGACCATGTTGCTAACCCGTTAGCATCACTTGTGAGTACATATCCCAGTTGTTGGGTACCGTCTTTAATCTGAAGGGCTCCATTAGTAGTTCCGTTATCAATAACCATCTTTGCGCTGGAAGCTCCGGCAGGTACAATATTGGTTCCAACCAGAACTTTCCCAGTACCATTAATGCTTAAGTTATTCCCTGCGGTTGCAATATCTGCTGCTTGTGAAAGAGTTCCTCCCAATTTTACATCTGTTCCGGACAGAGTAAGACCATTACTTGCTGTGATGTTATTATTAATGATTGTTGTTCCCCCATTTCCGTTACCTCCGGCAAGTTCTGTAACTGTCATAAAACCTATCCCTGGATTCAGTTGAGCGGTTCCAGCTCCCCCTAATCTTACTTTTACAGATGTATCAGCGATAGGTCTGTAGATCGCATAAGCTTCAGGCTGCCCTCCAAGGGATGTTGCCGGATAGTTATTTATTGCATCAACTACTCCCGTGGTGCTGGAAGGAAGAACAGAGTTATTGGAAGCATCTACCCATTCATAAACAAAAAAACCTCCTGCCAAAGAAAAATCAGTAGCGTGCAGCTGACATCGAAGCACATAAGTCTTGCCCGCCTTCAGATTAAAAACACCTGAGTTATAAGTGATGTTATTAGAAGCAATTACAGATCCGAAGGTCACATCTGACCCTGTAGATACTACTTGAGCCGCGTTAGGTTTTACAATAATGTAGTCTCCTGTAGAAGAGGAGCCTGCTGATAGGAGTTCCCATGTAGAATTTGTTCCTGTAAGCCCCGTATTTACCAGTTCCACACTTTGATTCGCAGGAATTGAAATAGTAGCACTGCCATTAATTGTTTCCGGAGCCGCAGAAAAGACTGTTATTTTAAAGTTCGTATTATTTTTAATTCTGTAAATCCGCCCTTTAAAATTCCCGATTCCACTAATAGCAGATGGAAGGTTAAATATAGCATCTGCCCCTCCGTTATATGAAACATGGAAGTCTGATGATGTTAAATTATAAGACGTTGTATTCACCGCTTTATAACTTGCGGCTAACGATCCGTTAATATCCATGGTAGAACCAGGGTTCACAGTATTAATCCCAACACTTCCAGCCTGGGCAAAAGCAACGGCCGGGCTAAAAGCCAGCATTGCAAAAATTAGTTTTGTAGAAATTTTAAGCATTTATCATTATTTTATTTACATTACTAAACCGTGTTGTTTAACATAATGTAAAAGTATTAGAATAAATACTACAGGAAAGATCACAATACGTAGAAATAAACTAAGCAATTTGTAGAAAATTTTCTACACTTTGAAAAACTAATTTCTACTGAAAATACAGTACAGCTATGACATATAAGCTTCATATAATTTAATAAGGTCTGCCAAATTGGTTGTTTTTAATTTTTTATGAATTCTTTTTTTATAAGTACTTATAGTGGACATCTGAATTTCCATTTCATTTGAAATTTCCAGGTTTCCGTTTCCTTTTATCATTAATATAAAAATTTCATATTCTCTTTCCGACAAACTTTTAATGCCATCAAGTGCAGATGGCTGTAAGAGTTTGTTTACAATACCATTGGGATAATAATTGCCTTCTGCAAACATTTTCATGACTGCTTCAGAAATTGTATCTACCTTGCTTAATTTATTAATATAGCCATCTGCTCCTTCTTTGATATATTGTACTCCAATATCTTCTTCATATGCTGAAAACACAAGTATCCTGATTTCAGGCTGGATGCTCTTAATTTCTGAAATCATTTTTTTATTCCTGCTTTCGGGCATATTAATATCCAATATGAGTAAATCATATTTTTGTCCGGAAATTTTATCCAGAACCTCAGGATAGTCTGCAGCCGTATCTATTACAGTGTTGGGAATACGTGATTCTAAAATGATAGATGTTCCCGTTAATACAATATCATGATCATCCGCTATGAGGATTTTTTTAATCATTATTCCGATTTTTTAAGATTAATTGGAAAGAAGTTCCTTTTGCTTCGTTTCTTTTGATTATAATTTTACTTTCTATCATTTGGAGCAATTGCAGTACAAGATGAAGACCCATACCATACTTTTGTAATAATAACTTCTCATTTTCAATATTCTCCTGAAGTTTAGTATAGTATTCAATTTTCTGGTCATCCATCCCGATACCTGTATCGGTAATTTCTAAAATTATCAATGTATCCTTATCTGATCCATTGATCGTAATAATTCCGTTTCTTGTAAATTTCACTGAATTATCTATCAGATTATGAATAATAACAGCCAAGATATTTTTGCTGGTACGGATCAATAATTGTTTGCTGACCAGATTTACAATTGTGGTATTATGATTATTGGCAATTTCCTCAAAAAGAATTTTCTTTTCTTCCACAAGGCTATATAACGAATAAAGTTCAGCCTCATCAGTTCTGTATTCATTGTAAATATCAGCATACTCCTTCAAAGTCTTTGTAAAATTATAGAGTTGGTTGGACGACTTGTAAATAGAATTCAAAATCCTTTCCGTACTGGATACGCTCATTTCCTTATAATTTAAAACTTCTTTACTTGTTAAAGCAATAAACTTTAACGGTGTAGTAATATCATGGGTAATAGTACCAATAAGCTTTTTCTGCTGTTCAATTTCCTTTCCCAATTTTATTTGAGTAACTTCAAGATTATTGACAGTTTCTGATAAAGTATTGGTCCTCAACTGAATAACTACCTCCAATTCGTGGTTTTTCTTTCTAAGGAAACTTGTCCGCCATTTTATGGAGAGATAAAATAAGCATAACAGCAGGAAGCATGTTAACAGTTTGAACCAGAGAGTCTGATAAAAAAAAGGGGGAACAGTAATTTTTATTTTTTTGAAGATATATTTCTGCTGATCAGAAACAAGCATTCTAACAGTAAGAATATGTGTACCATTACCAAGACTTCCAAGCAAAATCTTTCTATCTTTTCCTACAGATATCCATTCATTTTTTTTCTCATTATCAAGATGTGTCTGAATGATAACATTATCAGGATTTGCATAGTAAGGAACATCAATAAAAATTTCTGCTCTCGTGTTTTCCTGACTAAGTGTTAAAGTATTTGCAAAAAAACTTTCTTTACCATCAATTCTGGCTCTTTCTAAGTATATGTCTGTTGGATAATAACTTTTGACCTTTAAAGGATTAAAAAAAACAAGACCATCTAAGGAAGGTAACACAAACTCTTCATTTTTTAATTTATTACCATTTATGTTAGCTCCACCATTAAATTCATTAGTACTAAAGCCTGTTTCTTTTGAGTATTTGTAATAGTGTATTTTAAAATTTCGATTCTGAACATATTTTAACAACATGTTTTCCTTTATTTTGTACAAGCCATTGTTCGTGGAAATCCAAAAATAGCCATTTCTATCCTCCAATATGGTGTGGGATGACAGAAGGTTTCCTTCAGAATCGACCGGCAATTTTATGAGACTGTTATTTTTTAAAAGATAAAAACCTTTTCCCAGGGTTGTTATCCATATGTTTCCATCTTTGCTGCGTATCACGTCCCGGATCGACAATTCATTATGACCATTTAACTTGTATATTTTACCTGACACAGCCGGGAGCTTGAACAAACCTTTTATAGTTCCTACTAAAATATTGCCACCATCTGTCAACATAATTCTGGTAGGTTCACTGGCAAAAAAATATTTTTCCTTTAAAGATTTATAGGGCCAGTCTTCATATATGCTCAAAACACCCGTGAATTCAGTACTTCCCTTTTTTTGTTTGGAGGACAAGACATAATATTTTCCATTAGCAAATAAAAAATCTTTAACGGTCTCTTCTCCTGTAGAAATTCTTTGAAAATCTAAAAAATCTCTCTGCTTATCATATACAAGAAGAGTCTGTTCCTTTCTTGTAATAATATTTCTGTACTTATCAAAACCTAAAAAATAGGATATGTTTTTCCCAAATTTTTTACTTTTAACCAGTCCATTTCTATTATATATTTCACCTTCAGGTGTTATTACACATGAGTCACTAAAAGGTTGAATAGCATAAAAAACGGCCAGCGATTTTGGATTTTTTTTTTCGAGGAAATGAAATCTGTTAAACTCACAATTTTCAACCCATCTGTGCTGCTCCCCAAATAAAGTTTTTTGTATTTTTCATCATAATAAATACTCATTAAGGTGCTCTGAATTACATTTTCCAGCTGAATCAGTTTTGATATTTTGAATGCTCCATTACTATAGGTATACCGATAAAGAGTATTATTATTTAAGACAAACCCTTGTCCACTCATTCTGTTCCAGAATAATTTACTTCTGACATCAGCAATAACAGGCACATCATAATCAGCCGTAAACCTTCCCTCTTCTATTGTTCTTACTTTTTTAGCATTATGATCAATATAAAATAAAGTCTCTCCAATGACAAAAGTATTGGGACTATTTTTATAAACAGGTTTCTCAATCACCCGGATCTGGGAATTTGAATGCCGACCCTCATAAATAATGGAATTCTCCGCAATGAAATACCGCCCTTTTTTAAAGTTCATAAAAAAATAGCTGTAGGTATAGTTTGAAATAGATAAACTATAATTTATATACCCCCTAGCAATAAGTGAGGGAGATTTCTTTATATTGTTAATTACCTTTGGAGCTTTCTGATGGATTAGCACAGTTTTTCCATAATCTCCATCTGTAAAAATACTATCCTTTTCAGGATTACCATAAAAATAGGTAAACCTCTGGCTATTCAGGGGGAAATTTTTATATACTAAAAAATTAAGGCCATCATATCGTACAATTCCGTTTTCTGTTGTCAGCCAAATAAAACCATATTTGTCTTTAATAATGTCTTTTACACTATTCTGAGGAAGTCCGTTATCCGTATTGAAAAGCTGGGTAGTATATTGCTGGGAATAAATCGAAAGAAAAGCAAGTAGAAAACCGACTACAAGAATATTTCTGTACAAACCTATTATTATTTATTGATACTGTAAAGATAATTCATTTATGTATAAATAAATTATCAAATACCAACATTCATATAAAAAGTAGTCATTCAATTCGTATAATGATCTCAAGTCGTAACTTCTTCATTTATTTAATTGCAGTAAATTATTTCTATTTTGGAGAGGGTTATGTAAATACGATCAATTACGGTTACCTGATTTAGCCTGCCGGACGGTCTGATTATCTCTTAAATTAAGTCGATATACAAGTGTTAATCGGTAACGGGCTGCATTGGGAATATTGGTCTGATTGATCTGGTAATCTGCTCCTGTGGTTTTGCTGATAGATTTTCGAAGATCGAACAGGTTACTTACATCAAAGGACACTGTTGCTTTATCCATTAAGAAAGTTTTGCTGCACCCAAAATCAATACTATGCAAAGCGTTTGAGTAAGTTTGGGCAGTTGCATTGGCCCCCCTGAAATTATACACCGACTGGAAAGCAAGTTTATCCTTCAATTTCACCTGAGCGCTTACACGGGCTGTAAGTGTATTTCCTGCATAATCGAAGATCTGATTCTGATAACTTCCCTGTTTGACATAGTGAAATATATTAAGTTCAGTATTTAACTGTAACCATTTAATAGGATTATACAATACGGAAAGCTCTAAACCACTGCGCTCTTCTTTGTTGATATTAACCGGCATGGTAATAAACAAACCATCTGCATTTTGATACGTATAATCTTCAATGACCCCAGTATTTTTTTGATAATAAAGGGATGGATTAAAAGTAAGGGTCTTCCAGTTCTTCAGGAAAGCCAGTTCAAACACATGAGCATAAGATGGGTTCAGATCCGGATTACCAATATAACGGCTATTCAGATCGGTCAATTCATTGAAAGGATAAATCATTCCCAATGATGGCCTGTTGATCCGTTTACTGTAATTCCCCTGTAAGGTGGTGCCTGTATTAAAACGGTAACTGACATTTAACGTAGGAAATAACCTGCTATACTTTTTATCATTTGTGTAACTTCCTATACGATCTTCAATACCTATACGGGTCAATTCACCTCTTACACCGCCCTGATAACTCAATTCCCCCATCTTGCCTGCAAACTGTACATAAGCACTCCCAATAAGTTCTTTATATAAAAGATGATTGTCGATCTGATCAATAATTTCCCAGCCCGCAGAATTTTGCTGTTCAGCAGTGAAATCACTGTTAACCCTCCTGTTCTCCAGTTTCAATCCAAATTCCAGTGTCGAAGTACTGTCCAGTGGCTGTATCATATCTGTTTTAATCATCAGATCCTTACTCCCTCCTACCGAGCTTGTTCTGATTGTGGGAAAGATAACAGGAGCTGGAAAAACTCTATTAGTTGCCAGATTCCATTCTTTATCACTGTCCCAGAAATCATATTGTATATCCACAGTAAATTTTTTGCCGGTGCGTTCAAAACTTTTTGTATAATTAAATTCCAACTGATTGTAACTTCGCTTTTCCCATGATTCGCCACTGCGGCTAAGTGTACTATCAGTGACACCACCCTTTCCTGAATATAAATAGTTCAGCCAGGTCTTATCATGATCATGTGTAGAATTCCTAAGAAAGGCTGCAGTAATCGTATTATGGTCATTAATCTGGTAATCTGCACCAAAATAAAGCAATTTGGCATTATCATGGCGGTTCTCATCCTGGCGTTGGCTCAGATAAACCGCGTTACCTGAAAGTCCGGTAGATTGCTCTGTTTTATAGAGACCCGCATAATCTGATAATCGCAAACCATACGTTGCAAATAGGTTAAGTTTATTTGATTTATAATTTAAACTGGGACTCACACGTGTTTCATTAGGAATACCGCCAACTACCCTTAACTGCCCGCTGAATCCATCTTTCTTATTTTTTTTAAGAATAATATTAATAATTCCTGCCGACCCTCCAGCATCAAATCTGGAAGAAGGATTGGCAATTACTTCAACACGTTCCACCTGATCAGCAGGTAACTGTTCCAGGGCATTACCCTGAGTTAATCCGGTTCGTCGTCCATTAATTAATACCAATACATTAGCATTACCACGAAGACTAATCGCACCCGTAGGACTCACACTGACTGATGGAACAATGTTCAACAGATCAGTTACCGCTCCTGTTTGAGAGAGAACATCCTTACCTACTTCAAAAACTTTCTTATCAAGTTTTAAATTGATCGAACTCCGATGTCCGGTTAATGCTACCTCCTTCAAAAGTTTTGTGTCAGCCTCTAAGGTTATTATTCCAACATCTGTCAGCAGGCCCGTACTCACTTCTATTGGTTTACTGACTGGCTTAAAACCTATCAGATTATAAGTGATATGATAGGTTCCGGCTGGTATATTTTCCATCTTGAATATTCCTTTGGTATCCGAAATACTGGTCATAATTATTTTTTCCGTACTATCTTTTAGTGTTACATTGACATGCGGGATAGGAACAGAAGGATTTTCATAAATGACACCTGTTATTTGTGCGTGCTGTGCAAAGGAATTTTGAACAGTTAACATGATCAGAAAAATGAGTAGTATTTGTTTCATGATGTAAAATTAAATTCCAGAAGTACTCATTTCGAGTAAAAACATCTGAACGGCTCTATAGACTTGCAAACTGCCATCAGCTTTTACAAATTACCTTGTATATTTACATTATGCAGAATTTTATGTTTTTGCTGATTTTGCTCGGCATACTGAACCCATCTGTTATTCGTAATGAAGATCCTAATACCTGTTTACAAAACAGGTGACGATATGTCCTGGGCATCTAAGGATTATAATGATAAGAACTGGTCACCCGAGAGAGTAAATACCTCTGATAAAATTTTCTGGTCACGAACTCATTTAGATCTGCGTAAGGTTGAAAATGAGGTATTACCGCTTGGTCTTCAGATTGAATCCTTTGGTTCTTTTGAAGTATACTGGGACGGAATATTGATTGGTCATAACGGTCAGATTCCACAAAACGGCAAACCGGAAATACCCGGTACTGAAAGCAGTTATTACAGAATTCCGGATCATTTGATTTCGCCTGGTCTTCACACGGTTGCCCTACGCAGTTCACAATCATTACTTCCACACATACAACGTGGTATTGGATATAAATTAGATCCTTATAATTCCTTATTGACAAGCCCATTGGTTACGATGTCTTATATGAATCTCATGGCAGGAGCTTTCCTTATCGCAGCTGTGTATTACTTTTTTCTTTATGTAAACAGCAAGCGAAAACAATGGGATATATTGATCTTCGGAATCATCTGTTTTCTGTTTTTTTCCTTACTGATCATGGAATATCTGAAGTTTCATGTTACAATCCCTTACTCCCAGTTTTTCATACGCCTTGAGATTATCGGTTGGCTGACTTTTGCTAATGCATTATTGGTTCCGCTGTATTTTATCATCCAATTCAATTTTAAAAAGGGAAAATGGCTGATGGCAGCACTTCTGATAGCTTTAGTATTTCTTTACTGGTCCAATTACGGACACTATGATCTGACTGCCAGGCTCTATAGTTTAGCTATGCTTATTGCCTCTTTCATTGTCGTTTTGAATGGTATTATTCAAAAGGAAAAAGGAGGGTTTATAGCTATGCTCGCGCTTTTAATGAGTGCGATGGTCAATCGTTTAGTGGTTTATGATTTTGGGCTGTTCATCAGTTTCACTATCATTGTTCTGAGCATGCTCTATCTGCATTCCATCCGTACAAGTGTTATGGAGGCTGAGCATCAGAATGCAATTTTACTTTCCTCAAGGCTGCAGTTGGAACTGCTCAAAAAAAATATTCAGCCTCACTTTTTAAGAAATACCCTGACTTCAATGATGGACTGGGTAGAAGAATCTCCAAAAGAAGGAGCGCGTTTTATCCAGGCACTGGCTGCAGAGTTTGATATTATGAACGAAATTTCTGAACAAACCCTGATTCCCATAACAAAGGAATTGGAGCTTTGCCGTCAACACCTGTCGGTAATGGGGTTTCGTAAGGAGATTAATTATATATGGGAGCAAAACGGAATAGATGAAAGTCAGCTGATACCCCCCGCTATTATTCATACATTGCTGGAAAATGGTATCACCCACAGTGAACCCTTACCAGAGAACTCTGTTAAATTCATACTTCGTTATGTTGTAACGAAAGAAGGCTATCATCAATATGTTTTTGAAACCATCGCAAAGAACCGGCATATTCTCACAGAACGTGCAGGAGGTAATGGGCTTAGATATATCCGGACACGCCTCACTGAAAGCTATGAGCAAAACTGGAGATTCGATTCGCATGCTACAGAAAACGGCTGGATATCTACCATTCAAATTTTAAAACCATGAATATACTGATCATTGAAGACGAAGCCAGAATCGCCCGTCGTTTACAGCGTATGACTGCCGAATTCTTTGGAAACAGGCCTATCCAGATCACAATCTGTGATTCTCTTCAGAGAGGGCTTGATCAAATTACCAGTCAACTTCCGGATTTACTTCTTCTAGACCTGAATCTCAATGGTGATAATGGTTTTGAAGTATTGGAACAGATGGTAGCGGCTTCTTTTCATACCATTATTGTTTCAGCCAATACGGACAAAGCTATTACTGCTTTTGCTTATGGTGTACTTGATTTCGTTCCCAAACCTTTTGACAGAGAAAGGTTTTTTCAGGCGCTGAACCGATTTATTAGCCCTGCATTAAAATCGGATGATGGGATGAAATATCTTGCAGTAAAGAAATCCGGACAAATCCGGCTTATCAGCATTTCTGAAATTATCTATATCAAAGGAGCAGGAATCTATACGGAACTGCATCTTAAAAATGGGAAACAGGAATTGCATGATAAATCACTTGAACTTTTGCAGCAGCTTCTTCCTGATAGATTTGAAAGGATTCATAAGTCTTATCTCGTCAATCTCCAAGAGGCAGAAAAAATACTGATTAATCCTGGCTCAAGATATGGGCTGCAGATTAAAACCGGTGAAATACTGCCCATAGGACGTTTAAAATATAAAGAACTTAAAAATAAGGTGATTTAGCATATATTAAAGTATTTTTTCAGCTTTTTACATTGAGAGGCTTATCGATTTCAGTTTGAAGATCAAGCTATTAGCACCACATCAGTAACAATCTGAAAACTAATATTTAGACATAAAAGCAACCATTTTGAACACTTTTATAAAAAATCTGGATAAGCTGTTTGAGCTAACAGCTGAATAAACTATGTTTTATTTCTTAACTGTTATATATTTTCTTCCATTTGGTCACAGTATTCCTGCTTAGTTTAAAATGATCAGCCAATTGTCCGTTATTAAGCTTATTTTTTTTCTGATATTCTAACATGTACAGAATATCTGACTCTTTATATGAACGGTATTTCTGGCTATTTTTCTCTGATATGCCAAAAATAAGGGCATTAATTTTCAGGATGTCCAAAGTAAAAATATTTTTTTTTAGCAGAACTCCTTCACAAGTCTCATATTTTTCCGGATATTTTCTGGTAAGAATGTCTTTGTAAATCTGTCTAAAATCTGGTGTAACATATTTTTTCATATTCAAAATGTTTTTATTATCTGTTGTTATATTTATTAATCCACCTAAAAAGTGTTGTTTTGGGGATACCATATCGTTCTACCACATCATTTTTCGTCATGGTTTCTGTGTTGATCTGTTCCAGAATAAAATCTATGACCTCCTGAGTATAAATAGTCTTACGAAACTGGGGAAGGCTGATTATCTTTTTTCGTTTTTCAGATATATTTTTCCGTGATAACGGTGCATACAGAATAATATGCTGGGAATAGAGTCTGAAAAAATCATATTCCAAAAGCTTACTCCATTTTAGTAATATTTGGATATCTATGCTTCCTGACAGATACATTTTCTCTATTTCTTTTTCTGTGCATTGAAAGTAATTACAGATACGGGAAGTTTCTACATTATTTTCTATAACTGCTTTCCGAATCATGCTTCCTATATGAATGTCTTTAAAATTCATTTAATCTTTGTATTGAAAGTCCTGCCAAAAGTCCTCTTCCGGCAGGATGAAATGATATATATAAATTGTGTTTTATGTTAAAAAATATTCTTTAATTCCGAAGAATCATTTCCAGTAGTTCCAGTTAGAGCCCATCGAATACAACCAGGTTCCTTCTACTTTTACATTACCTGTTTACTGTTTTTTATCAATCCTTTTATGGTTTCCAAAAGCTCCACACAGTTCCGTTATAAATGGCCAGCTGTTTTTTTGTGGTATCATATACCATCATGCCAGCGGCAGGGTTGACAATGTTGAGGTGTGGGCTAGCTATTTTGGGAAGAATCATTGCTTTATTTACATCCACATAAGCATCCGCGAATCTCAGGATATTGATTTCAATGTTGAGAGAATATTGACTTCCAGCAATTACAAGGCTATACGTAAGAAATCTCCTGTTTGACATTATGCCTTACGAGTGATTGACAAGAAAATTTTCTTGGTAGCCGCAGGCCCCGTACCTATTTCCATGCACCACCATTTGAACTCATACCATCTATATGTGCTTGCATCTATCTGAACCTGTACATTCGTTGTTTCAACTTCTGCCGCTGAAGTCATCCAGTATACAATATTATTACTATCCACTTGTACATAACCTCCTGTTGCTACAGAATTATTGAGTGAAGTTTCGTTCTCATTGACCTGCGTTGCAAATGACTGATAGCTTATTAACTGAGTATTACCGGAAACGTTATAAATCCTTGGATCATAGTAAGATCCGTTCACTCCCTGTATATCTATCCGTAAACCATCAAGTACCGGTAATACAGGTAAGCTATTGGCCATAATATAGGTGTTCAGATTAAATGTATTGACGTTCGTAGTTGATGCCGGGATAGAATATACCTGCGAAATTGTTTCACCCACATTAATAGATCCTGACGGAGCAGTTCCGCCACCTGTAGTCGGCAGTCCTGTTACATAGCCTAAAACCCCATTGGCATCAGCTACTACGGTTCTGGTTGCTGTGAATGTCTGATCTTGATTTGTTGAAGCCGTACCTCCTGGTGTTGTATTAATAGCATTGCTAGCACCGTTAAATGGGAGCTGTCTAATCCTTGTTGTACCTTCTATAACATCAAGCTTTTCTGTTGAGATATTATTATTTCCAATCCCTACATTACCAACAGAGCTAATGAACATTTTTCCTGTTCCAACTGCTCCACTTCCCGCAGAAGTATCAAAACGGATATAAGAAGGTGCATCTGTACCTCCTGTACCTATGAGAAGATTCGTATTACTTCCACTTGCTATAATCTGTGATGTTCCACTTCTGAACTGCTGAATATATAAATTGGCATTATTACCTCCATAAAAAGCCATAGAAGCTAAACCAGATGAGGATAACAAATTATTTTGGTTAATACTTCCATCCGCGCTCCAAAAAGTTTTTTGATCGGTACCTGTAAAATTTAAGACATTACTATTTAGGGAAAGTGTTCGTGTTCCTGTCAATGAACCGTTTGCTTTGTAAATATTAATATCACTTCCTGTACTCTTCCATTTGGTTCCATTGAAATAATAGTATCCAATTGAGATAACGTCTACAGTCTGCCCTGAAGGTGCTGTATCTGCAGCTGTTACATATACCAACACACCCGTCTGATCTGCAGTATATACTTTAGCTCTTAGTTGATTGCCTGTAATTCTAGGGGCAATGATACCGTCCAATGAACTGGTGTCAGCTGCTTTTCCTACCACGTCTAAAGTGGACTTCGGAGCATCTGTATTGATGCCCACTTGTGAAAATACGATAGAGGAAATTAATAATGTTCCTAAAAGGGTAATTTGTTTTTTCATTTGTATTAATAAATTAAAATTAGTTTGGGATATTTTAATAAAAGACCATTCAATAAGCAATGACAATATTAGGATGAACATACCTCCCCCAACAAAGGTTATACTTGGTGCTTTCCGAATTATTCCATACTATTTCTATATTCAATTTTCATTTTACAAATGACAATAACTGATTTTCAACGCATTATAGCCAGAACTTAATTTCTACATGGCAAAATGTGTTTTCCAATATGCATACGTGGAAATAGGAACATTTACAGAATTTATACTCTAAATTTGCATGCAAATAGTAAATTGCTATCATAAAAACAATTGCCTGAATTAACAACCCTCATCATTATCATGAAGAAATTACTTAATTTTTTTCTTATTCTTTTTTCTTTTCAATTTGCTTCTGCACAAAGCAATCCTTCCGAACTCGCTATTATGAAACAAATTAGAAAAGTCAATAGAAATGAAAAAGATGACTACAGAGAAAAAGAATATCTCCGATTACTTAATGAGTCTAAAAAAATAGGTTTCCAATTCGGAATTCTGACTGCAGGAAGTGCATTAATGACGGTATATTCTAGAGAAAGTAAGAATGAACATGTACTCAATTTAGGAGATGAGCTAAAAAAAATAGCTAAAAATAAAAAAGATACTGCAGGTATACTGTCTCAGATATATGGAAAGAGTGCTCTGACTTTCTTTACACTTGGTCTTGACGATGCAGGTCTTAAAGATTTGAAAACAGCAATACATTACACTGAAGATATCAGCAATGAAAATAAAAGATACTATTTTCGAGGAACCTATTATGAAAATATGACCGCATATTACAGTAATTCAAAACGATATGGAGAAAAAAAATATAAGGATTCCATATTATACTTTCTTAATAAAAGCCTTGAAGCTAATAAAAAAGTAACTGATAATGGTAAAGGGATATCCAAAAAGAAAAAATACAGAGCTATTGCCTTTATCAACATAAGAATAGCAATATATTGTCTAGAGGAACCTACTGTAAAAGGAAATCTTAATAAGGCTGAAGAGCATCTATTGGCAGCGTCTACTGTTTACGAAAATAAAGAGTATGATATTGAGCAGACAGAAAAAACGATGCTACTAAATCAATACAGCTGGCTGTATATGGAAAAGAAAGAATACCATAAATCTATCCAATACGGAAATCAAGCCCTTAACCTGCAGAAACAATTTCCCAATCCGTACAACAAGGTTGATTCTTATGAGATTCTAGCTTCTGATTATCTGGGATTAGGGAATAAGGAAAAAGCGAAGTTTTACATGGATAAGTATACTACTCTTAAAGACAGTATTCGTTTTATGGAAAAAAACACTACAGATGCTACTGTGAAAAAGATGGTTAAGCAAGTAGATAAGGAACATCAGGAAAATTCTAAAAAGCAATGGGCTATCACATGCATTTTGGCATTGATAGTTGCAATTATTATCTTCATTTTTTGGAGAAGAAAAAACAAAATTCATCAAAAAAAATATGAGGAACTGGTTTCTAAATTAAAAAATAAGAAAGAAGAAAACAACCTGGTGACATCAAATAATGAGGTCAAATCTTCTGTTATTATACCGGACGAAACTGTAAAGGCCTTACTTCAGAAACTAGAGAAATTTGAAACCTCAGAAAAATATCTGAAAAAAGAAGTTAGTCTTACATGGCTCGCTAATAACCTCAACACCAATACTAAATACCTTTCGGAAATTATCAAAATCCACCGGGGTAAAAATTTCTCAAACTACATCAACGGATTACGGATCAACTACGTTGTCCACAAACTCTATAATGAACCCCAATACAGAGAATATAAAATAAGTTATCTCGTTGAAGAAAGTGGATTTGTCACCCACAAGGTTTTTGTAACCGCCTTTAAAAATGAACATGGTGTAACTCCCTCCTATTTTATTGATAAACTGAAAGCTTCCTGTAGGGTACATGAAAAACATATAGCCAATTCATAAAGCTTGTTAGAAAAAGAATTCTTCATTGATTGACTACGACTGTTAAGTTAGACTACTATCCTATTTCAAAAGATTACAAGGGATCACAAGAAAAAGTTTCTATTTTAAAATAGGGATTTCAATGAAACTGTCATTAAACCATTTAATGTTTAAAGGTTCCCCGGCATCAAGAATTGTTTCTTCACTGACCTCTTTACCTGTGCCATAATTAAGCTGGGAAAAAGCATTTTTATTAACATTAAGTACAATTGCCACCCTGCTTCCTTTTTGGAGTTGCTTACTTATCAGGTGGGTATTGGAAAAGGGTATGGTTTCTTTTTTTCCGGGTGTCAATAGAGTGCGCTTGGTAGGATCTTTTGCATAACTTGCGCGACCAATATAATAAGACAAGTGAAAATATTTACCCTCAGCAGTAACTTCATATAATGTGAGACCTATATCAAGATCCTTTTTATTACAGATTAAATTGATTTGCCCAAGAAAGGAGCCATTGATAAGCAAAGGCTCTTTAAAGGGTTCAGTAACAAAGACAAAACCATTATCATCAATATTGTCTCGAACAATTGGATCCGGATAATAATCGTTATTGCTGCTCTTTCGGTCGGAAAAATCAACTTCTTGGGTAAAGTATTCTGAGTTTTTCGATTGGTTAGAGCTTAAAGAATAGAATTTGCCCGACTTGTTTTTGCTCAAATACAACTTCAGATATGTATTGTGCATAGCATCTAAAGAAGGTGCGCTGCGCCATTGGTCAGTACCTATAACCTGGTAATTAATTTTATCTCTTAAAAAATCAGGTTTCTTATCACCTTTTAATATGAAATTAAACCATTGGTAAGTATATTCTTTGATATTAAAGCGGGCCACAGGATCTATTTTATATCCATTGATCATCTCTTCACCTCCCACCTGAGTTCCAAAATGTCCATAAGGTCCTATCACCAGATATACCGGGGTATCCGGACTGTATTTGTTAAGTTCCCGTAAATAGTATAGGCTTGAATTTTGGGAGTCATTATAATACCCATCAAAAGCCAAAACCGGAATTCTTATCTGAGCAAAATCTTCTTTATACGGAGCCATCTTTTGCCAGTAATCGTCGAAATCAGGATGACTTATCCAGCGTTGAAACAATCTGTTAGGTGTTCCATCAATACTGTCCATTTTCTTATAGGCTGCACCACTTTCCCACCATTTAAACATCATAGCTCTGAACCGGTTTCTATTATTGCCGGTTTCTGTATCCAGGTATTTGTTATTACTAACATAAAAAGACCATTCATAATTTGGATTGATGAAAATGTTATTTTCCATAGGCAATCCCATTCCCGGCCGGTTAGCAACATAGGGAACAATGGTTTTCAGTGCAGGATGAACTTTCTTGGTTGCAGCCCACTGTGTAAACCCATTATAGCTTCCTCCGTACATTCCGACACTCCCATTACACCATAATTGTTTACTAATCCAGTCAATAACATCGTAAGTGTCGTTTCCATCGGTCTCATATGGGTATATTTCATTGGGGCTGTATCTTTTACCTCTTGTATAAGCAATTACACCAATATAATCGCGATCTGCAGCATCTTTAAGTGATTGTAAATCCCTGTCTTTATCACGAACATAAATGGTAAATTGCAGTATAACAGGTTTAGGTTTTGTATCACTTTTCTTACGAACAACAATAGCGGAGAGCAGAGCTCCATCACGCGTTCTGATCATAATGCTGTCCTGAATATCATAGACTTCATCTTTACTCCTGAGATTTTGAGATAATATCTTTTGAGCATTAGCATTAATCATAGCCAATATAATAAACAGCAAAATAAAAATTGTTTTGTACTTCATAAAACGGATAATTGTGATTAGCAGGTATTTATTATAAGACAACTATAACCCTAATTTATTACATCTAATTGAGCTAAATATTTAAAATAAATTCCCGACCGGAAATATTTACAGGAGTTTCTTTGAGTATTATTAATAGTGCAATTATAAGTGTCCCAGAAATTCAGACAAATTAAAAAGAGACAACTAATAATAGTTGTCTCTTTTAAGTGACCCGGCTGGGATTCGAACCCAGGACCCATACATTAAAAGTGTATTGCTCTACCAGCTGAGCTACCGAGTCGGTCACTTACTTTTTCAAGTAAATCCCTTTGTTTAAGGGACTGCAAAGATAGAAACTTTTTCTTTATTTACAATACTTCCCAGACATTTTACGATCCAAATACTGCTAACTTTTACAAAATCAGAGACAAAAATTTCATGTTCTATCGCAGATCAGATCATTTGAATTTCAAATATTATAAAATGAATAAGAAATATAATTAAACTAAAAATGGATTGCTCAATTAAGCAATCCATTTTACTAGTGACCCGGCTGGGATTCGAACCCAGGACCCATACATTAAAAGTGTATTGCTCTACCAGCTGAGCTACCGAGTCGGCCACTTACTTTTTCAAGTAAATCCCTTTGTTTAAGGGACTGCAAAGATAGAAAAACAGTCTTTAATTCCAAATTTTTCTATGCTTTTTTACAATAAAATTTACACCCAAAAAGTCAAACACCTGTTTATAAATTAATTACGATAATTATTTTTTTTCCAATACAATCTTAGCAATAACAGGAATCTCCGGATGAACCGGTTTTTTGGACATAAAATATATTTTGCTAAGTCAAAAATAAAATATATCTTAGCAACTAAGATAATTATTAAATAATTAAATTAATGACTAAAGATACTATATCTCTTTTTCGTGAGGCCAGCAGAGCCTATTCTGATGCTTCTATTTTTATGCACGAAGCTATTGCCAGAAAAGCAGGTCTTTCCAGTGCTGATCACAAGTATCTGGGACTTATTTTGCAGTATGAATCTATCACAGCCGGTGAAATATCAAAGTTAACAGGTCTTACTACCGGTGCTGTGACGGGGTTGATAGATCGTCTGGAGAAAAAAGACCTTCTTAAAAGACAATTTATCCGGGAAGACCGAAGAAAGGTAGTCATCATTCCCAATGTTGAGAATAGTATGAAATTATTGGGACCTATTTTCGATGAGCTGCAGCAAAAAACACTTAGCCTCATTGCTGCTTTTTCTCAAAAGGAAATAGAATCTATTGAACGGTATTTCAGGGAAGCGACCCTCCTTATGAAAGAAACAGCAGATCATTTAAACAACCCATAAAACCATAATAAACCCATGGAAAGTTTAACCGTCACTTCAATTACCCGTGCAGAAATATGGCTTTGCATTACGACATTGCTTTACTTCCTTATGAATGGTGCACAGATTTTCGAAACTCTTGTATTTGTGCCTAAATGGGCTTCTTCCCCACCCGACACCTTTAAGCTGCTTCAGGACGGAAAAGGAACAAGTCTGAAGTTTTTTTGGATTATCCTTCATTCCCTTCACGAAATTGCCTTTATTCTTGCCCTCTTTTTTTGCTGGAAAATTGATCCGGTAAGGAACTGGCTTCTGGCTTTATTCATCATTCATGCAGCAGTAAGAGTCTGGACATTAGCCTTTTTCGCACCAAACATCATACAGTTTCAAAACCTGGCAGCATCCTCTTCTGTTTCAGAAGAAATACTATCCAGAATCTCACTTTGGAAAACCCTTAATTATATTCGGGTAGCTATTTATATTATTGTTTCCATAGGTCTTATTCCTCTTTGTATTAAACTATTCAGCTTCCGATATTAATTAAATCCTCTTTTAAAAAAAATTGCCGGCTTATTACAGTCGGCAAAAATTATTAATCAAATTCTTTTACATTGAAACATCAGCTTTACTATTCTGGTATTCAAAAAGCTTAACGATAGTATCAACGGTTTCCTGGCCCAGATGCTTTCCAGTAAGATAGAGTGCAGCATCAATTCCGGCTGTAATTCCTGCAGTTGTTATCAGCTTTTCCTGATCAATATAACGTACATTCCGGATGACATTAGCTTCAGGATTGTGCTGTTCCAAAACGTCTAACAGCATACTATGAGTTGTGATATTATGACCAGCAAGTATACCCGTCCCCGATAGCAGCATACTTCCCGTGCATACAGTAAATACAACAGTTCCGGTGTCGTACTGATTTTTAATCCATTTCAGCACAGTTTCCCGAAAATCCTTATCCTGAATATATTTCATAATATGGTCAGGGTTTGCGCCGGGAATGACAATGATATCCGGCTTTGGACACGTCTGTAAGTTATAGGTAGGAATAACAGCCATCGTATTTGCTTCGGTGTATATGGCTTCTTTTGTTTTTCCGACTGTAAAGCAATAATAACTGTTGGGCTGTATGACATTTGCTTTGACAAAAACATCCAAAGGACCATTTAAATCAAGTACTTCTACCTGATCATAAACTAAAAACGCTACATTCATTGTTTTACTGTTTTGTACGTGTTTCATAATTCTGTTATTTTTAAGATGATTATTTTGAGAATAAAAGCATAGCTCTTCCTTACTGACAATTGATGATCATCAGTTTTATTGTAAACAAGCAAGGGAAAAATGATTATTCTATGCGCTTAAATGTTTTCCGGTATTGTGCCGGGGTAAGAGAAATATTTTTAATGAATAAACGACGCAGCGAAACAACACTGCTAAAGCCACACTTATCAGCAATGATCTCTATACTCATATCAGTATATTCCAGCAGATTCCTGGCCTGATCCAACCTCATTTTTTCCAGAAACCGGCCAGGAGTTAATCCTGATTCTTTTACAAATACCCTCGAAAAATTGCGGACACTCATATTCAGAGAGTCAGCAATGAATTCTACGTTTACCATCTCTCCGAGTTTGTCTTTCAACAGATCTCGAACCTGTTTTGTAAAGGGAGACATCGTTTCATATTCCGGCAATGCATTTCCAAACTGAGACTGCATTCCGGGTCTTTTTAAATGCAGAACAAGATGGCAGGCAACTTCTGCTGCCAAAGCTTTACCAAAATCTTCTTCTAAGAGTGCCAACGCAAGATCCATTCCTGAAGAAACACCTCCTGAAGTATAGATGGGTTTGTCACAAATAAAAAATGGATTAACATTGACCACCAGTTTTGGGTAAGATTTCTGCAGTATATCTGCAAATTTCCAATGGGTAGTGACTTGCCGGCCATCCAGCAGACCTGCTTTGGCAAGTACAAATGCTCCCACACATACTGATCCCATCCGCCTTACTTGTGGTGTTATATTTCGAAGATAAAGGTAGGCATCGGGACTGATCTCATCCAGCACACTCAAGTTGGTACCAGCTACGAGTAAAGTATCTATAGGAAAGTCGATATCATAAATGGTATGAATGCATGACAACGGCATTCCAGAACCGGAATATATTATCTTTTCTGATGTGCCGGATACCAAATGAACATGATAACCGGAATCCTTACTTTCGCTGTTCAGAAAGCGGTTTGCTGATGTAAAAACATCCCACGGTCCGGCAATATCAAGCAGCTGCACCTGTGGTAATGCTAAAAGCACTATATTTTTCTTCCCGGTATGCTGTTCTTCTTTCTTCATATCTCATTCTGTATGAGTACAAATGTAGCGAGAAAGTGCCTTGTCTGCAATGACAAAAAACATACATTTCCGGCCAAAATACGTTTACTTTTTCTGTCATAACAAAAGAGACTGCCTTATTTATAAGACAGTCTCAGCACTCTACTATAAAATTAGCTTAACAAGCTATACTTTCCAAATCATTAAAAATTTCACCTAAGCTGGCGACAGTCTTCGTGATTTCAAATAAAGAGCTGTACGATTCAGATAGGGAAAAAGAAAAATCAATAACAGTGAAGCCGCAAGCAGCCACATCATCATTTCATAATAATCCATAGCAAAACGGACATGATCCTGAACATTCATTCTTCCTACCAGCAGCTTATTGGCCGCTTTTACCGCCTTGTCTTCGGGCATCCCTCTGGAAATAAGTTTAGCTGTCTGCTGATGAAGAAAATTTTTGACTGCCGGATCCACAGCACTTAAATGATCCTGAAAAGCATTATAATGGCGGCTTTTTTCAAACAATTCAAAAAAATTGATCAGTGCTATACTGATGCAAAATCCCAGGTATCGGACTGCCAGAGCCGTTGCAGCAGCTGAAGGACCAATAATAGCAGGAACTGAAGAAATAATAAAAATAATAGTCGGAACCATAATCAATCCTACCCCCAATCCCTGAAGAAACAACGGAATATAATAATTAAACTCATCAGCCTGAACATCAAAAGAGTAATACATTAATCCATGAAAGATCAGCAGCATTAGAAATCCAAAGCCCCAGATATACCTTATATTTTTCTTTTGCAAAACCATACAGCAGGCAATAATTACCCCTGCAACCAACCCTGCAAGATTGAAAATATTGATATAGGAAATATGAAACGGATCCAGATGCAGTTCTGAAGCAAAATAATTGTTGACAATTCCTGAGGCAAACCGACAGATATACATCACAAAAAGGATCAGCAGCCCTACTTTAAAGTTTCTGTATTTAAAAATCCGAAGATCAATATAGGGTCTTTTAATGGCCTGCTGGCGGAAAATGGATATCCCTACCAAAACAACAATTCCTATGACACTACCCAAAATCCGGTTATCTTCCAGCCAGTAATATTCCTGTCCAAAAATGGTAATATATCCTACCAGTACCAGGATCGTACTGAACAGCCCGAAGCTCTGCCAATCCAGCTTATACAGATGAAATCTCGCATGGGTTCTGTAATTGCTCATGGCAAGAGTGAGGAAAATAAGTCCCGGCAGGTAAGAGAATATTGCCGTTTTATAGACAATATTAAAATTATAGGAATCAATAAGATCCGCAGTGATCAGATTATTAAACGGCAGCGCACAGATCAGAATTCCGAAGAACACTGAAAAACTAATCTCCCTTCCTCTTTCACTGCTCAGCCTCGTAAAAATCAGGGTAAGCGAAAGATTCACATTTCCTGCAAATAACATTCCCTGCATGAAACGCACCGGAAACAGGATATAAATTTCACGGGTAAAATAACAGACGAGGCAGGCCAAAATCTGCAGTGTGGTAAACAGAAGAAAATATTCCTTTGCAGCCAGAAAGCTAAAAAATCTTCTTTCCAAACTGTAAAACCCTACATATCCTGCATAAAACAGTGCTACAGAAAACTGAATATCCGCTGGTTCGCTCCCATAATATCCCGCTGCTGCATTCACATTAGCTAAAGGAAGAAAAAATATAATGATTCCCGGAAGAGTCATCGAAAAGAGAATGATCTTGATCAGCCATTCCGGTGCCCATTTTTTGAAAAAGGGCATTTGTCTTTTAGCCATTAGAATGTTTTTTGTCGGCATATACGTTCACGTTCATTCCCACTTTCAGCACATCAATATCTTTTCTTGTTCCATCTACTTTTATTCTCACAGGAATACGCTGTACAATCTTCACATAGTTCCCGGTAGAATTATCCGGTGGCAGTAATGAAAAACTTGATCCGGTAGCCGGGGAAAGCGAAATGATAGTTCCTTTAAATTCCCTGTCAGGATAAGAATCTGCTACAATTTTCACATGATCCCCGATATGCATATCCTTGATCTGTGTTTCCTTATAATTCGCAACCACCCATTTATCTGTTTCATTATTGACAATAAATGCCAACGTTTCTCCGGCATCAATCATCTGCCCAACTTCAACAGTTCTTCTCCCCATTCTTCCGTCATAAGCAGCAGTAACTGCGGTATAGCTGACATCAAGTTTATGACGGTCCAGCAGTGCTTCCAGTCTTACAATTTCTGCCAGTACAACTGTTTTTTCTGCCTGAATATCATTTATTTTTGATTTTGAAGCTGCATAATTATCCTGAGAAGATTGGTAATCACTTTCATTGACATCCAACGTTGCTTTTACATCTTCAAGCCGCTGTTTTGTGGCAGATTCTTCATCATAGAGTTTTTTATATCTGTTATAATCAAGCTGCTGCTTCCATACTTTTGCTTTATTGGCATCTATCTGAGCCATTGCTGCTGCAGCTTCTTTTTCTGTGGTACCTGTGTTGCTTTCCAATACTTTCAGCTGGGCACGGGCTTTCTGAAGAGCTGCCTGAGTCTGTTTTTGCTGAAGGATATATTCACGGTTATCTATAATCAGAAGCGTATCCCCTTTTTTAACTTCCTGATTTTCTTCAAATTTCACAGCTACGATGAATCCTCCGGCTCTTGAAATAATAGGGTTCACATATTCCTGAACCTGTGCATCATTGGTCTGTTCATATGCATAATAGTTCTTTAGAGTAAAACCGCCCCATATGGCAAGTGCGGCAACGATTAAGACTGAAATCCATCCTGTGATCTTTGTGATCAGCCTGTCCGTGGGAGTATATTTTTTTTTCATTGTATTATAAAACGCCTGTAATGTTTTGTAGTAAATAATAATTGTTCTGTGCCATAATTTTTGCTGCTTCCAGTTCAAATTTTGTCTGAAGAAGCTGTATATCTGCATCCAGCAGTTCTGTAATAAGAGAAGTCTGGCTGAAGTAAGTATTCTTAATAATACGTGCATTCTCTTTGGCCTGAATGACATTGGCTTCCGCTACCTTTATCTGCTCAAGAGCTTCCTGATACCTCAGATAAGCTTCTTTCACCTGTTGTCTTACTTTATCTTCTGTATCCTTGTGTACCTCCTCTTCTTTTTCAAATTCCAACTGTGCGGCTTTTACTTTATGGGTATTATGATAAAGAGAAGAAATGGAAAAAGATGCCTTGACTCCAACTATTCCCAATGAATACCAATAAGGATTGTAGGGATAAAGAAAAATCTGCGGATTGGCATAGTAGAATTCACCATACATCCCGATTTTAGGTCTTACATTGGCTTTTACCTGCTTCAGTTTTATCTTACTCAGTTCTGTCTGCTGTTCAGAGACATGATAACTGAAAGAGTGATCCAGCGCCAGTTTCAAATAGTCATTGTAAGGAGTATTTTCATCCCATTGATTAAGTGGTGCTTCAGGAATAACAATCTGCTCATCAGGAATACCCAGGATAATGTTCAGCTTTTGTGTAGCAATGAGAATATCATTTTCTATAGTCACTAAAGCCATCTTCCGTTTTGAAAGTTCAAGCTCAATCCTTAAAACATCACTTTTTAAAACGACCCCGTTTTTATAAAGAGCCTGAATTTCTTTAAGCTGTGTTTTCTGATCGGCAATATCTTGCTGTATAAGGTTTCTGAAAATTAAAGTTTTCTGGAGTTCAAGATAAAGCGCTGCAGTCTTGTAATGAATATCAGAAACAGACTGCTCTTTCTGGATATCCTTAATTTTCTGAAGAGTCTGATTTTCCTTAATCTTAAGATTCAGCTTGTTTCCGTTATAAATGTTCAGATAAAAATCTGCTCCCGCCCGGTAAAGCGTGTGAATGACTTCATGCTGGGTTGGTTTGGAAAAGATTCCGTTTTCATAGATGGGAATGTTGGACGCTTTTTCTGCAGAACCTTTAACTTCTATTTCCGGAAGCCGTTCTCTTTTTGCATCTTTTACTTCAGCTTCCGCAATGTCTACATTGATGGTATTGATTCTGATATGACGGCTGTTTTCTTCAGCTTTTTGCCATGCATCTTTTAAGGAGAGTCGTAGGGTATCCTTTGTTGAACTGCCTGTCTGAGCTGATATTGTGTAGGAAATTCCCAGCATCAGCAATCCGGCGACATAAATTTTCATTTGAATTTTTGAATTATTGCACTGCAAATTTATCCTCAATCCGGAAATTATATTTATCTAAAATAGTCAATTTTTACATGATTCCGGCCAAATGATTATATTTGCATTCTCATTGGTATTTTATATTTTTTTATGGGATTAATTGCTGCACTTCCTGATATTGATAAAGACGACAAAAGTGTATTTGTTATGCACGAGAAATCGGAAAAACTGATTCCTTTCCACAAGCATACGAAAGGACAGCTGAGCTATGTGGAAGGTGGTATTGCCTATATTACGATCAGCAACAGGACGTATGTGGTTCCGGCCCGGCATTTCTTCTGGATTCCGCAGGGAATGGAACATATTTTAGAGATCGGACACTCCGCCACAGTTCTTCGTTCTCTTTATTTCTATGCTCATGATGACCTCTCAGATCCCTTCTACAGTAGACTGGGAATATATCCGGCATCAGAACTGCTGATTCAGATGATCAAGTATACTGAAATATGGGATGAAAAACATGTTACTGCAAAAGACGAAAATTTTGAATTTCTGGTCGCTTTAAAAAAAATACTGCCCAAAACCCATCAACAGCCGTTACCCATCATTCTTCCTGCCACTCACAACAAACAAATGATGAAAATTATATCTTATCTGGAATGGAATATCAGCGAAAAACTTACTTTGGCCAATGTAAGCACCAGATTTGGCCTGAGTGAACGCTCTATGTCCCGGCTTTTCAAAGCAGATATGGATATTTCTTTTCTTCAATACCTGAAAACATTAAGAATCATCAAAGCCATTGAATTACTTTTAAATACAGACAAGCCCATCAATGAAATTGCTGATGATGTAGGCTACAGTTCCATTAGCGCCTTTAGTGATACTTTTCGTGAATTTACACAGTCCAGACCTTCAGACTTGAGAAAGAGTAATAAAACGACTCAAAGTTCCATCGGATAGCCAGTTTATTTATGACCTTCGTCAGCTTTAAAAAAAATAAAAGAGTAATTTATCTTTTATTAAAAATATCTTTCTATCTTTGTCTCATAAAACTCAGAAAAATGTTTTCAAAAACCTGTGAATATGCCTTAAGAGCTTTGATCTACATCGCCCAGCAGTCTAAAAATGGCAGCAGGGTCGGGATTAAAGACATTTCAAAAAGCATCCATTCGCCGGAACACTTTATCGCCAAAATTTTGCAGGACCTGAGCAGAAAAGGATTTGTACAATCTGCCAAAGGCCCGAATGGAGGTTTTTATATGGATCAGAAAAACCTGAATACTTCCATTGCTGATATTGTAAGGGAAATTGATGGTGATAAGCTTTTCTCCGGTTGTGGACTTGGTCTGGAGCAATGCTCAGAAATACATCCCTGCCCTTTGCATGAGCAGTTTAAAAGCATCAGACAAGATCTTCGTATCATGCTTGAAACTTCAAAAATTCAGGCTTTTGTAGATAACCTGGATTTAAAACTAACCCATCTGAAGGTGTAAAAAAATTTAAATAAATAAAAGACAAAAAAGTCTTTATATATTAAATAAATTCAAAAAAATGGGGTCTTATAATTTCATTAACTTATTAAATAACAATCTAATGCATACAGAAAATATTGAGAAAATGTCCGGACACTGGTTACTGGCTAAAATCGGTAAAAAAGTGTTGCGTCCCGGAGGTCTTGCGCTGACCAAAAAAATGTTATCAATGCTGGACATCACCTCTGCTGATGATATGGTGGAATTTGCTCCCGGTCTTGGGTTCACCGCGCACATGACATTGGAAAAAAAAACTGGTTCTTATATAGGAATTGATGCGGAACAAAGTGCCGTAGAGTATCTTAACAGGGAATTTGGAGGGATATCAGCCCAATTTAAACTGGGAAATGCAGCAGAGAGTTCTTTACCTGAACAATCGGCCAGTAAAGTATATGGAGAAGCGATGCTGAGTATGCATGCAGATCACCGGAAAGCAGAAATTATTCAGGAAGCCTACAGAATCCTGAAACCTAAAGGATATTATGCAATTCATGAACTGGCTTTAAGACCGGAGAATCTCGACAGTAATGTAAAACTGCATATTCAGAAGGAACTGGCTTTGGCTATCAAGGTGAATGCACGTCCGCTGACCGTTTCTGAGTGGACCACATTATTGGAAAAAGAAGGATTTAAAGTACTGAAAGTAGAAACTGCACCCATGCATCTTCTGGAACCTCAAAGAATTATTGATGACGAAGGGGTTTCCGGAGCCATTAAAATTGCTAAAAATATATTACTCAATCCTTCCATCAGAAAGAGAGTGCTCAAAATGAAAAGGATATTCAAAAAACATGAACAAAACATGTGTGCTGTGGTGATTATCGCAACAAAAGAATAAATTTTGAAAGTGAAAATAAGGTGATAAAAGTCAGAACAAATAAAAAACAATTCACTCTTTTATCCTGAAAATAGATTTTATATTTGTATAAGAAAAGGAGAAGAAAGTACCTTCAAAAACCGGTAAAAATTACAGTTCATCAGCAGTTCAGGATAAAGATATCCCTGCTCATGATATAAGTACCTGGTTCCTATTTTTAAAATTAAAAGACTAAATATTTATCGATTATTTAACAAAATTTTCTCAGAAAACAATTTAATAAGAGATAAAAAGGTATTAATATCTCAAATAATAATAAAATGAAACTGAATGCTAAAAACCCATTGGTGCTAATGATGCTTTGCCTGATGGCAGGTGTTTTTATCACGGTCAGTTTTCTGGAAACCCCCATGAAGTTTCAGGTTCCGGGAATGACACTTCCTGTAGCCCTTGAGCTGGGAATGATGATGTTCGGAATATCCACTAAAATACAATGTGTTTTCCTTATTCTTATTGTAGCAGGAATGTTCGTAAGCAGAAAAAAATACACGAAAACAGACTTTATAATAATAGCCGTTTTATCAGCCATCCTGCTGTTTGAAAAATTCTGGATGCTCCCTGTCCTTGATAACCGAGCCCAGTTGTTATCAGCTGGAAAACCGGTTTTATCGTCAGAAATGCATAATTATTTCATCTATGCTGAATCTGCCAAAGCAATATTTCTGTGTATAGCCATCAGCTTACAATTTATAAAACAAAAAAATGAATACTGAAGCAACTCTGCACAATATTTACTCCAACAGAAAAATTTAAACTATTAATTCCCTTATTATGAAAAAAACGATCGTACTCACCACAGCATTATGCACAGTAATGATATTCAATGCCTGTAAACAAAGTACTTCATCCGATACAGTCAATGGTACCAATACGGAGAATATAAAAACGGATGGAACAAGTGAAGAATTAAAGATGCCCGCTCCACCTCATGTTCCCGCTCCTGTTGGAATCCGTGCTGCTAAAAAAATCATTGTAAAACTGGAAACGATAGAGAAAACGGGAGAACTGGCAGATGGAACACAATATAATTTCTGGACTTTCAACGGAACAGTTCCCGGAAGCTTTATCCGGGCAAGAGTTGGAGATGATATTGAACTTCATCTTAAAAACCATGAAAATAATACCTTCCCCCATAATATTGACCTTCATGCTGTAAACGGACCTGGCGGTGGTGCTGAAGCTACTTTTGTGGCTCCCGGTAAAGAAGCTGTCTTTACTTTCAAAGCACTCAACCCCGGATTATATGTCTACCATTGTGCAACAGCACCTGTAGGAATGCATATTGCCAACGGAATGTACGGTCTTATTCTTATAGAGCCTGAAGGCGGACTTCCAAAAGTAGACAAGGAATTCTATATCATGCAGGGAGATTTTTACACGAAAGGAAAATTCGGAGATAAAGGTTTGCAGGAGTTTGACATGGATAAAGCGATTGCTGAGCATCCTGAATATGTAGTCTTCAATGGAAATACAGCCTCTCTTTTAGGCGATAAAGAACTTCAGGTAAAAACAGGGGAAACAGTAAGGTTCTTTGTAGGGAACGGCGGCCCGAATCTTACCTCTTCTTTCCATATTATCGGGGAAATCTTTGACAAAGTATACATTGAAGGAGGCAGCAAAATAAATGATAATGTACAGACCACTGTAATTCCTCCCGGCGGGGCGTCTATTGTAGAGTTTAAAGCGACAATTCCCGGAGAATATGTGATTGTAGATCATGCAATTTTCAGGGCATTCAATAAAGGTGCTCTAGGTAAGATTAAAGTAACCGGACCAGACAATCCGGCAGTATATAAAAAGAACCAGTAATGAATTAAGGTTCATTGGGATTTTAAAAGAGAAACAATGAGAACTTTTGTAATTATAGTAGGTCTGGCAGTCTGTTCAGTAATGACATGTTGTTCCGAAAAGACGAAAAGAGCGAAAATAAAAATTCCAGCCCAAAAACATTTAAACCTGATTGTAAGTCAGAAGAAAATGATCAGAATACAGGGAGGAATGTATAAGGCATTCATCGGCAAAGATTCAGGAAGGATTGTAAGAGTACAGACTTTTTACCTGGATGACAGCCCTGTTACGAACCGGGAATATCTTGAGTTTCTTAAAGCAAATCCTCAATGGACACGAAGCAAAGTACTAAGACTCTATGCAGACAGTAATTACCTGAAACACTGGAAAAGTGACTATGAAATCCCGGCAGGAATAAGCCCGGAAGCACCTGTCACCAATATTTCATGGTTTGCCGCTGAAGCCTATGCTAAAAGTACAGGAAAAAGACTTCCGGCAATCGACGAATGGGAATATGCGGCACTGGCAGATCAATATACTCCGGATGCCTCCAGGGATCCCGCTTTTACAGATTATATTCTGAAAGCTTATCAAAAAAAGGATAAAAACCAACAACCTATAAAACAGGAACCTCCTAATTATTACGGAATTTATAATATGTATGGAATGGTTTGGGAATGGACTTATGATTTCAATTCGGTAATGATGAGTGGAGAATCCAGAAAAGATAATACGGTGAATGACAACCTCTTCTGTGCCGGAGCAGCAGTAACTTCTTCTGATCTAAGAAATTACGCAGCCTTTATCCGGTATGCATTAAGGGGAAGTATAAAAGCAGATTACTGCCTTAATAATCTCGGATTCAGATGTGCTAAAAACAAAAATTGACCCTTATGAAAAATATAACCCTCATGCTGCTGGCTTTGATGATGATATCCTGCAGCAAGAAAAATGAAGAGATAACCCCTGATTCCATCTACAATGTACAGACAAACTGGGAGAAACAGAATGGTGAGAATATTACATTCTCGGATCTGAAAGGAAAAGTACTGGTGACTGCAATGATTTTCACTTCCTGTAAAACGGCCTGCCCAAAACTGACCGCGGAAATGAGAACGATCGCCCAGAAAGTAGGAAAAACAAATCCAGAGGATATTCAGTATGTATTAATTTCCATTGATCCGGAAAATGATACTCCAGAAGTAATGAAGAGATACCTGTATGTAAACCGATTCGATGAAAAAGAATGGACTTTCATCCGGGGTAATGAAGAAGATACCAGAGAACTGGCCAATATAATGGCTGTAAAATATAAGCAGATATCTCCTATAGAATTCTCCCACTCCAATATCATTACAGTGTATTCAAAAAAAGGAACTCTTGCTTTTCAAAAAGAAGGTCTCGATAGTGATTACGAAGCTATTGTGAGCGAAATAAAAAAACAAATACAACTTTAAATGGATAAGATTATGAAAAAATTACTTGTAGCAGTTTCACTGTTTTCACTTGCTGTAACGTCATGTTCAGATAAAAAAGGTACAGATCCCATTCCTCAGCCACAGGAAAGCAATACAATGCTGGAAGAACCAAAACCTCAGGAAGCAGCACCAGCCGCCGCTCCTCTTTCAGGAGCTGATGCAGAAATCGCCGAAGGAAAATCCCTTGTAGAAGGAACAGACTGTTTATCATGTCATAAAATCGATTCAAAACTTGTAGGTCCAGCATATCAGGAAGTTGCAGCAAAGTACAAAGAAGCAGATCTTGATATGCTTGCACAGAAAATTATTGACGGCGGTAAAGGCAACTGGGGAGAAATTCCCATGACTCCTCATGCAGGATTAAGTAAAGATAACGCCAAGCTGATGGTAAAATACATTCTGTCACTTAAGAAATAGGGTTAAAAAAAATTTAAAATAATAAAAGATAAAAAAGTATTATATTATGAATACAAGAACAGACTTTATAGGAAATATGGTTGCTGAAGATTTCAGAACGGCAGCAATTTTTAAAAGACATGGGATCGATTTCTGCTGTAAAGGAGGAAGAACCATAGAAGAAGCCTGCAGTAATAAAAAATTGTCTCCGGAAAAGATTTATGAAGAGCTGGAAGCGCTTCCAAAAAATGAAGGATCTACAATAGATTTCAACAGCTGGCCTTTGGATTTGCTGGCAGATTATATTGAGAAAACCCATCACCGTTATGTAGAAGAAAAAACGCCTGTGCTGCAAGCTTTCCTTGATAAATTATGTAAAGTACATGGAGACAGACATCCGGAGCTGTTTGAAATTAATACATTATTCAATGAATCGGCTCACGATCTGGCCGCTCACATGAAAAAAGAAGAACTGATCCTGTTTCCTTTTGTACGAAATATGATGAAGGCTAAAATATCAGGCACAGCGCTCCCCCAACCTGCTTTCGGAACAGTAGAAAACCCTGTTAATATGATGCAGCACGAGCATACAGTGGAAGGTGAACGTTTCAGAAAGATTGCCGAAATTACGGATGAATATCTTCCTCCCGCAGATGCCTGCAACACATACAAAGTAGCATTTGCCATGCTTCAGGATTTTGAAAATGACTTGCATAAACACATTCATCTTGAAAATAATATCCTTTTCCCAAAAGCTATCCGACTGGAGAAAGAATTTGCCGTTGAATCTTAAAAACTAATACAGAATGACACCTAAAAAACTTTGGATATGGCTTGCTGTAGTAATGGTTGCTTCGTTTGCTGTTCTTATCTTTTATGGAACTGAAATTTACAGAAAAATCCCCCCAATTCCTGATAAAGTAGTAAGCACGGATGGAACTGTGCTCGCTACCGAACAGGATATAAAAGACGGGCAGAATGTCTGGCAGTCTATTGGAGGGCAAACGGTAGGAAGTATCTGGGGACATGGTGCTTATATTGCTCCGGACTGGACTGCGGATTACCTTCACAGGGAATCTGTGCTGCTGCTTGATGAATTGGCCAAAAAAGATGGTAAAGTGTATAAAGACCTTCCGGATGATGAGCAGGCCAAATATAAGGTACTGCTGAAGAAAGAGCTTCGTACCAACACCTTTAATGAAAACAATAATGAAATTGTTTTCTCTCCCGAACGGGCCGAAGTACAGAAACAATTAGCTCAGTATTATTCAAAATTATTTATGAATGATACTTCTATGGCAAAACTCCGGGATCAGTACGCAATCCCGGAGAATACCATCAAAGATATCGGAAGAATGGCTCAAATGAATGCTTTCTTTGCCTGGAGCACATGGGTTTGTATTACGGAAAGACCGGGAGATGATGTGACGTATACCAACAACTGGCCGCATGATGAATCGGTAGGAAACGTTCCTCCCCCTTCACTGCATTTATGGTCAGGTTTCAGCGTATTGCTTCTGTTGGGGGCTGTAGGTCTTCTGGTGCTTTACCATGCCCGAAATAAAGAGGAAGAAGTAAGTGAAATCCTTCCCCTTGAAGATCCGTTGCGAAATATGAAGCCTACCCCTTCTATGAAAGCTACTTTAAAATACATATGGGTAGTTGCTTTACTGATTTTGGTTCAAATGCTTGCTGGAGTCGTTACCGCTCACTATGGTGTGGAAGGAAGCGGATTTTATGGTATTCCTCTGGATCAGTTTTTACCTCAGTCAGTTTCCAGAAGCTGGCATGTACAGCTTGCCATATTCTGGATTGCTACCTCATGGCTGGCAACAGGACTTTATATTGCCCCGGCTGTGTCGGGACATGAACCGAAGTACCAGAAACTGGGAGTGAATATCTTATTCGGAGCCTTACTGATCGTTGTGCTGGGATCTCTTACCGGGCAATGGCTTGGCGTCATGCAAAAGCTTGGCCTTGTTGATAATTTCCTTTGGGGACATCAGGGTTATGAATATGTGGAACTGGGGAGAATCTGGCAGATTTTACTGCTGATTGGCCTTATTTTATGGCTGGTTTTAATGGTGAGAGCCCTGCTGCCTGCTTTAAGACGTAAGGATGGAGATCGTCATTTACTGACCCTGTTTACTCTTTCAGCCGTAGCGATTGCGCTATTTTATGGGGCAGGATTAATGTATGGAAGACAAACCCATATGGCCATTGCTGAATATTGGAGATGGTGGGTGGTTCACCTTTGGGTAGAAGGCTTTTTTGAAGTATTTGCAACGGTAGTGGCAGCATTTTTATTTACAAGACTTGGATTATTGAGATTGAAATCTGCTACGAATTCAGTACTATTTTCTACGATTATTTTTCTTGCCGGAGGAATCCTGGGAACATTCCACCACCTTTATTTCAGTGCTACTCCTACAGCTGTGCTCGCATTAGGCGCGACTTTCAGTGCATTGGAAATTGTACCGCTTGTTCTGATTGGTTATGAGGCCTACCAAAATTACCAGCTGAGTAAATCAACCAAATGGATTCAGGCTTATAAATGGCCAATCTACTGCTTCATTGCGATGTGTTTCTGGAACTTTCTGGGTGCAGGAATCTTCGGATTTGCCATCAATCCTCCCATTGCGCTTTACTATATTCAGGGGCTGAATACCACTGCTGTTCATGGTCATGCTGCCCTGTTCGGAGTATATGGAATTTTAGGAATCGGATTAATGCTGTTTGTATTACGGGGACTTTATCCTGAGAGACAATGGAATGACAAATTAATAGGCTGGGCTTTCTGGCTTATCAATATCGGATTGCTGGTCATGGTAACCATCAGTCTTCTTCCTATAGGCATTATGCAGTCGGTAGCCTCTATAAAAGAAGGGTACTGGTATGCCCGTTCTGCGGAATTTATGCAGACGGATATCATGCACTTCCTCAGATGGATGCGTGTGCCGGGAGATATTTTACTGGCTGCAGGTGAGCTGCTTCTGGTACTATTCATCATCGGACTTAAATTGGGTTGGTCGTTGAAAGAAAAACGTTAGCATTCTTTATTCAAACCTCATGGTTATTCAACTTATGGGGTTTGATTACCTTAAATCAAAAAAATCATGAAACGAAATGAAAATATTATCCCACTTTCCAAAGATCATCATTTCGGGCTTCTGTGCAGCTGGAAAATAAGACAGGGACTGAAAAAAGAAATTGACGTTTCCCGGATCAGAGATTATATTCTGTATTTCTGGGATCATCATCTGAAAAAGCATTTCAGGGAAGAAGAAGAAATTCTGTTTCTTTATCTTGAAGATGAATATACGCTCCGCATACGGAAAGAGCACAGACATATTCAGAATATTGTTTCTCAAATTTCATCCTCAGAAAACATTGATCTTTTCTCAGATTTTGCCGATCTTCTGGAGCAGCATATCCGTTTTGAAGAGCGTGAATGGTTTCCTCATCTTGAAGAAACATTGGAAGTTCCTGCTCTGGAAAAAATCGGAAAAGAACTGAATGATATTCATACAGAAGAAAAAGACGACTATGAAGATGAATTCTGGAAACAGGCCTGACTTTATTATTTATGTTATATTAAAAAGCCTTTAAATATTGAATTTAAAGGCTTTTCTATCTATAATTTATTGTGTTGCTTTCATCATGGCATTGGTAATTTCAATTTCCTTTTTCCTGGAATATGCAGAATCAAAAGGCTCCATAACATTGAATAGATATTGGTAAAAAGGAGCAATCTGTCGTACATTTTCCGATTCTTTTACCGCTTTCTCTTTCCCCATTTGATGCAGTCCGTTTATAAAAACACTGAATTTTTTATCAATCGGCTCCATTGACTTTAGAAGATAGGCATGTGCTTTTTCTTTCTGCCCCAATGTTTTGTAGGCCTCTGTAACAGCTGAAACAACTAATGCATATTCCATTGGTTTTGACCTCATCTGCTTTCTGGCCGCTGCTTTAAATGCCGGAGAAAGATTTTGATAGTAATCATATTCTTCAAATATTCCTTTCTTAAGGGTTTCTGCCAGCTGAAGACCTTTCTGCTCCTGCCCTGCAACAATATATCCTGTTACCATTGAGCTTAATGACCGTGGATCATTATATTTCTCCACTGGAATTTCTTTCACTACAAGATCCAGCAGCTCTACTGCTTTAGCTTTCTGTCCGCTTACCACAAGTGCAGATACAGCCCTGCTTACCGACATTCTGTAGCTTAGAATATTGGAAGTAGCCGTTTCATTATAATAAATACTGAGGTCTTTAAAATTCCCCCATCTGAAGTTTTTCACCACCTGATAAAGCGAATTCGCATCTACCCTTCCTTTATCTCCATCCGGACTCTGAGGCGTGTGAATAGGAACAAGTCTGTAGCTGAAGCCATCAAACTGCAGATATTCGTCAAGGTAAAAAATATTCTCACTTTCATACATTCCACCTGATGAGAAATTAATGGGACGTTTCCAGTCGAAATTAGCCAGCATATCCAACATCATCAGATTGCTTTTGTAAAGGGTATTCGCTTCATAATTGATCATAATCTGATCTACTGTCTTAGAAAGATCAGCCTGATTGATAATCCCCGATTTTACGGCATTTTCCTTATTTACCGGAAGTATAAATTTATTTACCGGGAGTATATTAATATTATATTTTTCATATTGCTTTTCCCCGAAGTACATCTTCAGCAATTCATCTTTTTCGGATGATTTAAGTTTTAAGAATCTGATAGCATCTTTCACCGTCAGAGAATCCTGGGTAAGATATTTTCTGAACTCCTGAAAAGCAGTGTCTGGTGCTCCCTGTTCTTTCAACATCTGGAAAAAGCTTTCCCAATCTTCTTTTTTCATCAGATAAACCTGATCATTGACACCGTCTCTGTATTCTTCATGAGTGAGTTCTCCCGGAATTCCTTTGGCATTATATGTTCTTCTTTTTACCTGATCTATATTCCATGGAGTGGCTAAAAGGGTAAAATTGACTGTTTTCACATCATCCCTGAATCGTTCCGTCTCCTGAATGGCCCATACAGGAAAAGTATCATTATCACCATAAATGAAAAGAATATCATCTTTAGGCAGCGAACGTAAGAATGAATAAGCATAATCACGGGCTGCGGTCTTTTTACTCCGGTCGTGCGAGGTATAATTCTGGAATCCCATCATAAAAGGAATTCCCAACAACACGACTCCCAAGATAATGTTGACTGCATTAGATTTAAGTTTAGACTGAATCAGCCAAAGTATTGCTCCTGCTCCCAGACCGATCCAGATGGCAAAGGCATAGAATGAACCTACCATCGCATAGTCTCTTTCCCTTACTTCAAAGGGTTTTACCCCTGTATAGAAAACAATTCCCATACTTGTCAGAACAAACAGCGACAGGATAGCATAAAATCTCCCGAAGTCCCTGTTCAGCTGAAAAAAGAAACCGATAAGTCCTAAAATCAATGGCAGAAAGAAAAACTTTACGGTACTTTCATTTTTAAATTTAGCAGGTATATGATCCTGATCACCCAGCAAAGCATTATCAATAAAGGAAAATCCTGAGATCCAGTTGCCATTGGTATTTTCCATATGTCCCTCAAGATCGTTCTGTCTTCCTACGAAATTCCACATCAGATACCGGACAAAGTAGTATCCGTTCTGGAAAGAGATGAAATACTCCATATTCTGAGCAAAGGAAGGCCGTTGTACCTTAATAAGATCATAGGGTTTTACTTTCAGGTAATCTTCTGCGGTAATGGAATCTCCTTCATATTTCGCTCTCAGTTCATCAAAAATCCTTTTAGCCTCCGGATTGTCTGCTACCTCTTCATTATCATAATTGAAGGTAAAATCAGGAGCACCGTACAAGGCGATATAATTTGCGGTAACCTCTTTATCTTCATTGAACATCCTCGGCATGAAGCTGATGTGCGATTTATTAAACACATAATTGAATCGTTCCCCGGTTTTTCTATAGGTTCCTGTTTTTTCATCTTTTTCGTAAATATCTCCTGTCACTTCTCTTTTGTAACTTCCGCCCTCATCTTTTTCCAAACCGTTTCTGTCGAGAAATGCAGTATAGTTTTGTCCATAAATCGTTGGCCAGTCACCATATTGTACCCTGTTATAGTAATCTCTCATTCCTATCGCGGTATCCGGATCATTAAGGTTCATCGGTGGATTGGCGTTTGCCCTGATAGGAATTACCAGCCAGCAAGAGAAACCAATCATCATATACACAAGGGATAAAACGATCGTCTGATAGACTTTTCTTTTTGTTTTCCTCGCATATTTAATCAGGAAATAACTGATTGCAATCATAAGAACAAATGCCGCAATTGTCCCTGAATGGAAAGGAAGTCCCAGCCCGTTCACAAAGAAAATTTCAAGTTTCCCAAACATGGTCATCACCAAAGGGAAAATAATCTTGAATACAAAAGCAAGAATTCCTAATGTAATCAGATTGGCAGCTATGAAACTCTTCCATATAAAAGTATAGTTACGGGCATAATATACCAGACATATGGCCGGAATAGCCAGCATACACATCATATGCACGCCTACAGAAAGTCCTATGGCAAAGAAAATAAGAATGATCCATCTCTCACTGTCGGCAGCTTTAGATTCATTCTCCCATTTGGTGATCAGCCACACCAGCAGCGCAATAAACAGTGAAGCCATTGCATACACCTCTCCTTCTACTGCTGAAAACCAGAATGTATCTGAAAAAGTAAAACATAAAGCCCCGATGACTCCGGCAAACAGGATTGAAATTTCCTGAGATTTGGTAATATCATCAAAATCCTTATTCAAAAGCCGTCTTAAAAAATGGGTAATCGTCCAGAACAGAAACAAAATGGTAAATGCACTGAATACTGCTGACATCGCATTGATCACAAGGGAATAATGCTCTTCGTTCCCCAGCGCAAAAATACTTACCACCGCTCCCATAATCTGGAATAAGGCGGCTCCCGGAGCATGAGTCACCTCAAGTTTTACCGCAGAAGAAATATATTCTCCGCAATCCCAGAAGCTCAGGGAATGCTCCATTGTTGAAAGATAAGTGACAAGTGCAACAGCGAAAAGGAACCAACCCAGTACGGTGTTCCATTTTTTAAAAGACCAGTTTTTCATATACTATTTTTCAATATGTATATGACAACCGGGAGAAAGGGTTTATTACATGAAAGAAAATCTATTTAATTATTTTTTTTCTAACCACAAAAGTCATAAAAGCTTTATTTCAATTTATTAGTTTAAAACGATATGTATAAAAAAGTTCAAATAAGAGAGAAAATAAAAGATTTTCAAAAACTTAAGTGTACTTTAATGATTAAGCTTAATACTTAAAAACTTTTGTGTCTTTTGTGGTTTAAAATATCTTGGTTTATATAAATTTTTAATACGTATTACTCAATCCTCCATCCAAAGGAATGCTTGTTCCGGTAAGATAATTTGAATATTCTGAAGCCAGAAAAGCTACCAGATGACCATATTCTTCCGGCTGCCCGAATCTTTTCATAGGAATCTTATTTTCTCTTGCTTTTTTTATTTCTTCCGCGGGAGCACCCGTTTGCTGGGCTTCATGAGTAACCAGTTTTTGAATTCGTTCGGTGTCAAAATATCCTGTCAGAACATTATTAACGGTGATATTATGTTGTGCAATTTCATTCGACAGGGTTTTTGCCCATGCAATGACAGCAGAACGGATAGAATTGGAGAGCGCAAGATTTCCGATCGGTTCTTTAACGGACAAAGAAGAGACATTGATAATACGGCCGTTTTTCTGTTGGATCATATGAGGTAAGACCAATAATGTTGTTTCGCAAACCGTTTTGAAAAGAAGATCAAAAGCTTTCTGATAATCATCCGGGGTTTTATCGAGTGCCAAACCTGGTTCCGGACCGTTTGTATTGTTAACCAGAATATCAATCGAATGATCATTAAAATATCCTGTAATAATTTTCTTATAACTTTCAAAGTCCGAAAAGTCAGCCACCAGATATTCGTGTTTCTGTTCCGGATTGAGTACCGGCAGGGAAGAAACGAAATCTTTAAGTTTTGTTTCATTGCGGGCCATAACGGTAACATTAGCGCCGCATTTTGCCAGTTCCAGAGCAATTCCTGCTCCTATTCCCTGAGTTGCCCCTCCCACCAAAGCGTTTTTTGAAAAAAGTTGAATATTCATAAAATTTTGATCAATATTAATTGGTATAAATAAATGTAAGAAAAAACCTCCAAATTATATTTTGAAGGCCTGTCTTTTAACTCAAATTTATCACTTATTTCACCACTGTTGCTTCAAGTTCCACCTTTAATGTTTCGAATAAGCCATTTACTTCAAGCATTGTTAAAGCCTGTTGGATCTTATGCCGGGCAATCCACTCCTGAAGAATGGGAAAATAAGGCCAAAGCTCTTCTGCAGAAGTTGTATAGACATTTAATCTTACAATTCCTGCACATTCATATCCTGCTGTGCGGATCACTTCTTCCAAGTTGGCAATAGCCTGTTCCAGCTGGGACTTCATATCCTTATCACTGGATGTTCCATCGGGATCAATAGCTGCCTGCCCTGAGCAGTATAAGGTACTTTCAACATTTTTTACCTCTACCGCCTGATAATAGCTTCTTTCATCCTGCCATTTCCATGGATTAACTGTTCTTTTTTCCATTGTCCTGAATTTGTTATTTGTTACAGTACAAAATTGCAGAACAAATACAGCAAAACCCTGTGATCCGGATCACGATTATGGTGTGAGTTCTATCACAGTTTTATAGTGGCAGACGGCTCAAAGTTTCCCTGGAAACTCCTAAATAAGCAGCTAAAAGAGATTTCGGAACTCGCTGTACAAGGGAAGGATATTTTTTCAAAAGCTGGTCATACCGCTCTTTTATTCCGGTTGTCATCATGGAAATGGTTCGTTGCTGAGCCGTAATAAATCCCATATATGCTTTTTCCAGAAAGAAATGCTCCAATTTTGGCAGATGGGCACAGAGCTTTTTGTAATCCTCTAACTGAAGGCACAATACTTCTGTATCTTCAAGACATTCCAAAGACATCGTTGCCAAAGTTTGCTGATAGTAAGCAGGAAAATCTGTTTCCCACCAGTCTTCCATGGCAAATCCTATAATATGTTCTTTTCCTGTTTCGTCAGTATAAACCAGCTTCAGAAGACCTTCCAATACAAAATAATTATAAGGAACCGGTTCACCTTCCTGTACTAAAAACTGGTGTTTTTTATATTTTTTATAGGTAAAATAGGATGATATGAATTCAAATTCATCATCATTAAGAGGGATTATTTTTTCAATGTGAGTCCTTAGCTGATTCAGCATATTCTATTTCTTGTGGTATAAAAGTATTCTTTTTTCATAAAAGCATTCAGTATTTCGGCTTCTATTTTTGCAAAAGTCAACAAGGTAAATAAGTCATTAGCTGAAAAAATTATGGCTTTTGTTTCAACAGTTCATCAATCTGTTTGTAAAAAGAATCTTTACTGTAATCTGCCAATCCTTTATGATGCAGGCGGATGCCGCCTTTTTTATCCAGCACGACCGTTGTAGGCAAAGAGCCACTATAAAGTATTCCAGGAATATTGCCAGCCGGCACCAGAAAAGGAATAGTAAAGCCTTTTTCTTTTAAGTAGGTTTTTCCAAGAGTGGTGTTGTCATCAAGATTTACGGTAAGAAATACCATATCCGGATTGTTTTTATACTGATCATACAGTTTTTGCACAGAGGGAAATTCTGCCCTGCAGGGAGGACACCACGAGGCCCAAAAGTTAATGAAAACGACTTTGTTTTGTAAAGCAGCAGTATTGATAACCGTTCCATCTTCATTTTTCACCAGAAACCCGGCATAAGAAACCCGTGCAGAAGTATTTTGATGCTCTTTTGATTCTGATATACTGGAATTGAGGATTCCCGTGGAAGCAACCTGTCTCATCAGCCATGCCTTAGCATCTTTATTCACCAAAACGATAATGAACAATATGGTCAGTATTGCAGTAGAGCCATTTTTCCTGATCCAGATTTTTACATTTTCCATACTCGTTCCTCTTAATTCTTAGCCAAGATAATACTAAAATTCCAATTAAAAGTTCTGAAGGAGCATTTTTAAGCGAATAGTCTTTCCATCACAGGATATAAAAGCTTTTTAAATGGTTAGTTCTATAATTTTCCTAACAGACAGCAATAAAGTTCACACAACAGTCGTTAATAATTTATTTTTTAACATAATTAACTAAAAAACAATTAATAAATCAGTATACAATGCATAATATTATTTTTTATGTAACAGTCTTATTTTATTCTTGCTTTTACCATTTTCAAAAACACACTTTTTCAATGGATTTATTTCATAATTAATTTGTTACATGTAACAAATTCCCTGTTCATCCAACTAATCGTACATCAACAAAACATTAATTCCTATACAAGAGATCTACTACTTTAAAATAAACTAATGCAAACATCCTTTTTAAAAATTACCGCTGCCACCGCAGCGCTCTGTTTCAGTACCCTGGCAATAGCCCAACAAACCTATTCTGTAAGTGGAACTGTGAAAGACAAAAAAAACGGTGAGCTGTTAATCGGAGTATCGGTAAAAGTAAGTGAAGATCCTACCATCAATGTTGCAGCCAATGAGTATGGATTTTACTCTCTATCACTGCCTGCAGGTACTTATACCATCATTATTTCCAATCCGGGATATAAAGATTTTGAACAGCAGATCAAAGTAGATCAGAATATAAAACTTGACCTTCCTCTTCTGCCTCAGGAAGAGACCACAAAGGCCATTGACGAAGTAGTTGTAACTGCTGTTAAAAAGGATAAAAATTTAACCTCCGCTCAAATGGGAGCAGAAACGTTAAATATAAAAAGTATAGAAAAGCTCCCTGTTCTTTTTGGGGAAAAGGATGTGATGAAAACCATACAGCTTTTACCGGGTATCAAAAGTAACGGTGAAGGAAGCAGCGGATTCAGCGTAAGAGGCGGTGCTACCGATCAAAACCTGATCCTGCTGGATGAAGCTCCGGTTTATAATGCGTCTCACCTTCTTGGTTTTTTCAGTACATTCAACAGTGATGCCCTGAAAGATGCCAGCATCATCAAAGGAAACAGCCCTGCCCAATATGGAGGCCGACTTTCTTCTGTTCTGGATGTAAAAATGAAAGACGGAAATAATAAAGACTATAACCTGAATGGAGGAATCGGTCTGATCAGCAGCAGGCTGAGTGTAGAAGGACCAATTCAGAAGGAAAAATCATCATTCATTGTTTCGGGAAGAAGAACATATGCCGATTTGTTTCTTAAAACCAACAAAGATTATAAAGACAACAAGTTATACTTCTATGATCTCAACCTGAAAGCCAATTATCAGATCAACGAAAATAACCGTATTTACCTTTCAGGATATTTCGGAAGAGATGTTTTGGGATTGGGAGATACTTTCAATACAGACTGGGGAAATACAACGGCAACTTTAAGATGGAACAGCATTATCAGCAGCAAGCTATTCTCCAATACATCTTTTATCTACAGTAATTATGACTATAAAATCAGTCTGAAAAATGATGATACTGTATTTGATTTAAATTCAAAAATACGTGACTGGAATCTTAAGCAGGACTTCACCTGGTTTGCCGGGAACAAGCATTCTGTACGTTTCGGCCTTCAGTCTATTTATCATACTCTTACTCCAAGCAGTGCTTCCGGTACTACGATGAGCAGCTTTCCAAGAAATCCCAGATATTCATGGGAGAACGCGGTTTACATCAATGATGATTTTAAAGCAACGGAAAAGTTAACCGTTAATTACGGAGTAAGACTTGCAATATTCAGTGTATTGGGAGGAGATACATTCAATACGTATGAAAACGGAGTCCTTACCGACAGTAAATTCCTGGAGAAAGGAAAATTCGGAAAAACGTATGTGAATCCTGAACCGCGAATCAGTGCAAACTACCGCATCAATGAAGTAAGCAGTGTGAAAGGAGGTTATTCCCGCAACACACAAAATCTTCACCTTTTAAGCAACAGCAACAGTGGAAATCCTACTGACCAGTGGATAGGAAGCAGCTATACGGTAAAACCTGAAATTGCAGATCAGATCAGTGTGGGCTACAGCAGAAATTTCAACAATAATAATTATGAATTGAATGCTGAAGTTTACTATAAATCCATGAAAAATCAAATCGACTTCAAAAACGGGGCTCAGATTGGATTTGATGCCGGATCTGATGTAGAAAGTGAACTGTTGTTCGGAAAAGGAAGAGCTTACGGGCTGGAACTTATTGCTAAAAAGAAAAGCGGAAAACTTACAGGATGGATTTCCTATACCCTTTCTAAAACGGAAAGAAAGATCAACGGAATTAATAATAATGAATGGTACAACGCCAGAATGGATAAAACACACGATCTATCCATCGTTGCCACCTACCAGCTTAATCCGAAATGGAGCTTTTCAGGACTGTTTGTTTACAGCACAGGAAATGCCGTTACCTTCCCTACCGGAAAATATGAGCTGAATGGTCAAACAATATTCCAGTACAGCAACAGAAATGCTGACAGAATGCCTGCCTATCACAGAATGGATCTGAGCGCAACTTATGAGCCAACTTCCAATAAGCGATTCCGCGGTTCATGGACCTTCGGTATTTATAATTTGTATGGTAGAGAAAATGCCTACACAATCAATTTTGAAGACAATCCTGACCATCCCGGAACTACACGTGCTATGCAGACTTCTTTGTTCCGATGGGTACCCAACATCACTTATAATTTCAAATTTTAAATCATGAAAAATACTTTTTATATCATATTATCTCTCTTTGCATTAACCTCTTGTGAAAAAGAGATCGATCTGGATCTGAATGATCAGGGCGGAAATATTGTCATCGAAGGAAATGTAACCAACCAACCGGGGCCTTATACCGTAAAAATCACAAAATCAGTTAGTTTCTCAGAGCCTAATCAGTATCCGGCTGTAACCGGAGCTCAGGTTATTTTAAGTGATGATACCGGCCAAACCGAAACCCTTCAGTACACAGGAAACGGAATGTACCAGACAACCACTTTTGTGGGGCAGCCGGGAAGAACCTATACTCTGAAAATACAGGCGGAAGGAAAACAGTATACCGCTCAGAGCAGTATGCCTGAAATTGTTGATTTTGACGGGCTTGAACAGAGTTCATTTAAATTTGGTGACAAAACCACTTATACCCTTTTACCGATCTTTACCGATCCGATGCCGCTTGGGAATCGTTATCTTTTTAGTTTTACGATCAATGATCTTCCTAAAAAATATATGAATACCTTTTCAGACAATGTAAATAACGGAATGTTGAACCAACAGCCACTGATTCTGCCTAATGACGATAACAAAGGTAGAGATCATGAAGTGATTGTGGGAGATAAAATCCATGTAGAGATGCAGTCTATAGATAACAATATATTCACTTACTATAGTGCTCTGCTTCAGATTTCCGGAGGCAATGGCGGAGGTGCTACTCCAGCCAATCCACCAAGTAATATCAATAATGGAGCTTTGGGTTATTTTTCTGCCCATACCACAGATACGGAGACTTTTGTAATCCAGCCTGTAACTCCATAAATTTAAAAAGGATATTCCAATCAACGGAATATCCTTTTTTATTTTGTCTTATCTCAACTTTCTTTTCAAGGCATAATACCTGTACAGAAGCTTATCATATCGGATAACGAAGAACAATAATCCCGCAGTTATAATCAGTGTTTTTAATTGAATCATATTATAACTATAGCCGCCAATAATACATCCTGAAAAAAAGCATGCAATGATAACCAGTTTAAGGGTAATATTCTTTTTAAGCTGTCTCTGTTCATTTTTTCTCTCCTTAAAAAACAGTTTTGAAAGTTCTATTCCAAGATCTGTAAACAACCCTGTAAGATGAGTTGTTCTTACTACAGACTGTGATACTCTTGTAACCAATGAGTTCTGAACTCCCATTGCAAAAAGTAAAAGACCTGCAGTGATATAAGGAGATAACGAGATTTTTAATTCTTTATAATCTGACATTCCTACACATCCCAATATCAAAATTTCGGTTATTAAAGGGATGAGATGCGGACGAACTGTTCTGTGCCCTGACGAGAATTCAACCAGAAAGCTTGAACAAAAAGCTCCGCTCAGAAAACAGATAATAAACAGAAAGTAAGTAAGTGCTTCGTTGTAATGATCTAGAAGTATCTCTTCAGAAAAGAAAGCAAAATGTCCTGTTATATTGGTTGTCAATACTTTAACAGACAAAACACCTACAATATTTACTATTCCGGCAACGAATGAAAGTGCTGATGCCAGCTTAAGATTGTGAAAATAGGTTCTGTTTTTCCCTTTGTGTCTGAACATTTTAAATCTCTGTAAGAGCTGTGTATTATTGTCAAAAAACAGCTGGATAAAATAAATAAGTAAAAAAATAAATTTAGAAATGTCAGTGTCAAACTGTGAAAAACATGTCCGCTTAAGTATTTATCCAGTGTTCTTTATATCTGCTGTACTCTTTTTTGCATTCTTAATAATAAATTAGAGGCTTTTACAGAAAGTAAAACAGCTTCTCTGCAACGCTCTGAAATGTTCTGTTTCTTAATTCAGAATCAATTTTATTACTTTTGTAAAAGTAATTCGTTTAGGAAAAAAACTTGGTGATCTGTATCAGTTTAAAATGTGATTTAAGTTAAAAAAACCTAGCGTTTATTCAATAGTCCGTATAGAAAAATTATGATCTCAAAATTTATTTTTAATAATCAGTATCTTTTTGATGAGCTCCCTGAATATGATAAAAATATGCTTACAGGAGCAATGAAAACCAGGAACTACCGTAAAAATGAGCCTATATTTACTGACGGGACAAAACCTAATGGCGTCTACTACCTCAATGAAGGGAAAATAAAGAAATACAAGGTTGATAATGATGGAAGGGAACAGATCATTTACATTTACAGTTCTGGTGAATTTTTTGGATATTCTGCTATTCTGAGCAATGAATCTTATGGAGACACTACCTCTACATTGGAAAATTCTGTTATCTCATTCATTTCAAAAGACAGTTTTCTGGATATCCTAGGCCAGTCATCAGTACTTTCAAGACTGCTGCTGAAATCTTTAAGCCACGAATTCAGTGTCATGGCCAATCTTATTGCCGTTTTATCTCATCGTACGGTCAGGGAACGAGCTGCTTTGAGTTTGCTTATTCTTCATGATAAGTACAAATCAAATAATGAACCTGATCAGGAAGTATTCATTTCCCTTTCCCGCATAGATCTGGCAAATATGGTAGGAACAGCCAGAGAAACCTTAGCCCGGATTATTAATGATTTTAAACAGGAAAAACTCATCAGATCTGAAGGTCGTAAAATACAGATTATCAACTTTAAGCAGTTAATTCATATTGCTAATTTTTATTAGTAAATAATTTAGTTTAAAAGCTTTAATTTTCTACTGACAAACTGTTGTCATAACTACCTGTTACCTTTGTTTAAAATTAGTTTAAACAAAAAATACCTTATGAAACTTACCTCATTAAGACTCATCAGCAAAGACATCAAAGCGGCAGTAGAATTTTACGAACAAATCATGGGAGCAACAGCCAGATGGTATACTGAAGATTTTGCAGAACTCTCTGCAGATTCCATAACCATTGCAATCGGAAGTATCCGGACGATGCAAATGTTTTCAGAAGGTCTTACCCAATTTGCGGGAACAAAATCAACCATTATTGAATTTATGGTTAAAAATGTAGATGAAGAATATGAAAGAATTAAAAGTTTAGCCTCCGAAATTATCCAGAAACCTACAACAATGCCTTGGGGAAACAGATCACTTTTGTTCTGTGATCCGGATGGAAATCTGATTAACTTTTTTACTCCGGTAACTGTGGAAGCTGTGCAAAAATTCAGCTAAGCCACCCCTTCAATAAAAAATAAAAAGAGGTTGCCTCAAAGGTCAAATAAATTGACTTTTGTCATTCTGACGAAGGAAGAATCTTATTAGTAACCGAACATATTAGATTCTTCACTCCATTTCATTTCATTCAGAATGACACTTTTGAGACAGTCTCTTTTTGTTATAATTAAAATCTATTTCCCAAGGAACTCAATTGCTTTCCCTACAAAAGTATCATGGTATTGATAGAAAGAAGCATGTCCAGAATCCGGGAAAATCACCAATTCTGCCTGATCTAAATTCTGCGCCATATTTTTAGCATTCTGAACAGACACCGGGAGATCATTTTCACCATGAACAATCAGTACTGGGTTCTTGATCTTTTGTATTTCTGTAAGAGCATCAGCGTTAGGTTGAGCCCAGGCCAGTACGGCAGTAAATTGCGAGTTAGAAGCAGCATCATTTAACGGAAGGTCTCTGTCTGTAGTACGAAGCTGAACTCTTGCAAAAGATGCTTTTCCTTCTGCTGTACTTTGAGCCGATTCTGTAAATCCAAATTTTAGATAGGAAGCTTCCGGGCTTAATCCGGCTGTTCCTGCAATAATATTAGGTAGATTAGACAACCCGATTGCCCCCTGCGGACCTGTTCCGGTTAAAATCACTTTATTAATCAGTGAAGGATGGGTCAGCACGATTCTCTGAGCAATAAACCCACCCATGGAAAATCCCATGATATTCACTTTGTTCAGGTTCAATGCATTGATAAAATCGACAGCATCATCAGCCATTGCCTGAACTGTATTGGGAGTAATTCCCTTTGAAGAAGCAACTCCTTTATTGTCGAAGATAATTACTTTGTATTTCTTTGCCAGTCCATCCGTCACGGCAGGATCCCAATCGTCCATTGACCCACCCAATCCCGGCAGAAGCACCAATGGAATTCCATCTTCTTTTCCTAAAACACGGTATGCAATGGCATTTCCTTTAACGTTTATGAATTGGGTTTTGGCAGTTTGGTGGTTTCTGTTTTGTACCTCCTGTACCGTGGGAGGCTCATTTTCTTCAGTGCAGGAAACTGTCACTACGGTAAAAAAAGTTAAGCATAATAGGCTAACGGCTGAGATTTTTCTGATTGCTTTCATTGTAGTTTATTTTTGTTTGATTATGGTGCAAACATAAAACACAAAAACAGGCAGAACACTCAAAAGCTTTCTCAACAGGGCATTTTAGGAATTCGATTAGACATTTTTGAAGGTGAAAATGATAAGTGGAAAGTGTAAGATCATTTTTTGAAACTTCTTAAACCATTTTCAATGCATGAAGAGCTTTCATTGCTTTTTCAGCATCTTCTTTTGCAATAAAAATATGATCATGAAAATAAGCAGCAACTACATTACAACTGATATTTTCCTGTTTCAGGGCATTTGCAAAGGCCGCAGTGAGCCCTACAGCTTCCAGGGAAGAATGAATATTCAGAGTAATCCATGAAGCAATATAACTGTAAATCATCCTCCATTCATTTGCTGTCTCTTTTTTCAAAACAACAGTAACCGCTTCAGTTTCCCGAAAGAAAAACAAAACCTTGTCTGTATCCGGTATCTCACTCAGGTTTTCAACAGTACAAAATACATATTCTCCGGCATTTAATACCGGTTCCATGTTCTGAAGCAGAACAGCCAAATCTCTTTCTCCTGTCATCTTTTTGATACAAAACTATGATATACATTACAGCATCTGTTTATCAAATGATAAAAAACAAAAAAGAAGGCTGTGTGCCTCCTTTTTTGTTTTGTAATTGTAACCGTCAACTGAACCTCTTTTTTATATGTATTTGTGTTTTTTTCATTTGGTCTTTTAAGAAGCCCAATTAAGGTTACTCATCACTCCAATTAATTTCATCAGTGTTTTATTAATTTCATCATTTGTGTCTTTATAACTACCAGTTATTAATTGTATAGCTATAATCATTTGTTGTTTTTTGTATAAAATTTAAAACCTGAATAAGCATTTTTGATTTACTTTTTTCGTTGCTTAAATTTCACAGTACAAAGGAACAACATTACAAAATAAAATCCTCTATAAACCCCATCGATACATCTCGATTCCCTTATAGATATTTATCGATAAAATTAAATTCTCTGATCATAAGAAGTGAAAAATATCCTAAAGACTGCTATAGTTTATGATGTGTTTTAATGAGATCCACCAGCTCAACCATGTTCTCTATCTTCAGTTTTTCAAAGATATTTTTTTTGATTGTGCTTACTGTATTCTGTTTGATATTCAAGCTGTTTGAAATTTCCAGGTTTCCATATCCTTCGGCATAAAGTTCTGCAATCTGCAGTTCCCGTTTGGTCAGACTGTTGAGAGGGCTTATCAGATCCGGATTGTAAACAAGCTGCACCAATAGATTCCTTAAAAGACCAGAAAAATACTCTCCCTTCTCTATAAAAGTTGTGATAGCTTCCCTTACCTCTTCCTCTTCACTCATTTTGCTCAGGTAGCCGTTAGCACCCGCTTTGATAAATTTAAGGCCATGCAGTTCCTCTTCAAGTCCTGTAAAAATTAAAACTTTAAGATCAGGATTTACACTTTTCATCTGAGGCAGAATATGCAGACTGTTTCCGTCCGGGAAATGTGCGTCAATGATGGCCATCTCAACCCCTTTTGATTCTATCAGCTCCAATACCTGATGTAAGGATGATGTCTGAAACACTTTAGCGTTGGGAACAATATCACTGATAACAATTTCCATTCCCTGGCGCACAATGCTGTGATCGTCTGCCAGCAGGAAAATAATCTCTTTATTTTGAATTGATGTTTCCATTATTATTACTATTTAAGTTGATCCTGAATGTCACTTTCGTTCCTTTGTGCAGTTTACTTTCCACCGATATATCACCATCGAAAAGCTCTACGATTTCCTTTACCAGGTTAAGACCAAGTCCTGCTCCCAGATTATCTACCTCATCAGATACCATTCCCTGATAGTAAGGATCAAAAATTTTACCCAAATCAGATTCTGATATCCCCACTCCGGTATCTCCTACCGTGGTAATTAAGGAAATTTGGTTTTCTCCTATAGATTCTGTAGCCATTACGAGATCAATCTGTCCGTTTTCTGTAAACTTATTGGCATTCCCCAGAATATTCATAAAAATCTGGTTGATTCTTATATTATCAGAATATACCACCAGCTCTTCAGGAATTCTGTCTGTTACCACAAACCTGTTATTTCTGGTTTCCAGATAAGGAGTAATTACCTTCACAATAGAACTGATCTCATCTTTAAGATTGAAAACTGATTTTATAAGTTCTTTTTCAGCATTCTCATTTTTTGTGTATTCCAGAATCTGGTTAGATTGCAGAAGCAGAGTACTGTTGGTAAACTTGATAGATTTAAGATAATCCTTTATTGTTTCATCCTCTGTAGTTCTGTGAATCTTATCTATAAAAATATTGATGATTTTTAACGGAGATCTCAGGTCATGGCTCAACATTCCCAGAATTCTGTTTTTAAAATTAAGGTTCTTTTTAATCTCTTTATTAGCGGCGTCCAGTTTTTGTTCATAAATAAATGCCATTCTTGTAAAATACATGATCAGAATGGATACAATAAACATAAGAATCATCAAGCCCAATACCAGATACGTCCTAATCCTGTTATTATTAGAACTCTGCTCATTATATTCTTTTTCCAGTTCAGTTTTAAAATCTTTGATAGCATTTTCGTACACTTCTATTAAGCCGTTACTATATACCAGCAGTTTACTGAAATTGCTGTAAAACTGTAGATTGCTCTTCTGTTTTTGGGCAGCAAGCATCTGTACTTTCTTTACTTCAGCAGCATAATGCTTATCCATAGACTTTATTGTGTTGTCCATTTTAGATTTAACCTGAGAAAGATCCAGCGTTTTGTTGTTGGTCATTGTGATCACCGTACTTTCTTTCTGAACATCCACTTTCCCTGTTACAGCATCTTTTAAGCGTCCAAAAAAACCTTTCTTTTTAACAGTGTCTGCATAGGTGCGGGTTTGAATCTTGAAATCTTCAAAATCATTTTTATATTTGGTAGGTTCATACTGCTTATCCTCAATTTTTGACGGTGGATTAAGGGAAGTCTGGTATACTGAGTCTATCAATGTTTTCAGTTTCGCCGTTTTCAGGGTGTCCTGCCTGTGAACTGCCAGATTTTTTTTCAACCTCGGACTTGTATTTTCATATTCACCAATCTTATCGAAATTGATTTTAAGTTTTCTCAACGACTGAAAATATAACTGCAGTTCTTTATTATTCTGCGTAGCCATATATTTCTGAAGATGTTCCTGGGCATCCAGAAAATCTTTCCTCGAATTATCTGTCAGTCCACCCAATGCACGGCTTTCCTCAAGCTGATCTTTAATAAATTTCAGCTTCTTCCCGTTGATAAATTCGTTATAAAAAAATATGGCGATGATGACCTGTATCAATAAAATACAAAGGATCAATGAGTAATGAACGAGTTTTCTCAATTTAAAATTTAAGAATTTATATTTCATATTTCTTTATCAGTTAAATTAATTTCCTGACTATATAAGTCCATGAGATATTAGCCTTCAACAATATACCATTATTTTCAACAATTTCGTAATAGCCGTATATCATCTAACTTGCAAAGTTAAATTAATTTTTGTCTTCTTATAATAATGAATATTTGACAAAACCCACAGAATTTAATTTTTTTCTATATCAAAACGCCGTATAAATATTCAGTTTTATTTACGTAAAACCATTTTTTTATATCAATTGCAAAAAATTAGGGCTCAGTAAAATATTCTGTATCTGCCTATTTTATTGTATCTAGCGAATAATAAATAATCAATAACGTGTGAAAAAACAATAGATACCCAATCATTATTTCAGTCATTTTGAAAGATCAGGGCTCCATTGCTGAACACGTTTGTATACCATTAAGTATTTCTACTAGATACCACAATTGGTCATTTACACTCTAAGAACATATATTCTCTTCTTTGTTACTTTGAAATGCTTATTAATAGTGACAATATTCAATGGAAAACCAGAATATGCACATGTACCGGCAGATTCGTCTCTATACTTAATCTATCGCAGCAGATGGGACACAGAGATTATTGAAGATCAGTAGTGGTGGTACATTCCTTCATTTTGATGTCTTTACTTTTCTGTATCTCTTCAATACGATTATAAAAAATAAAAACAATAACCTATGATTACAGAAAACTACGACGTAATTGTCATTGGCGGAGGAGCAATAGGCCTTGCAACGGCCTATCACCTCGGCCAGCGCCAGGCCAAGACGTTGGTATTGGAACAATACACCTTTGTGAATCAGCTGGGCAGCTCTGCAGGGGTATCCCGTCAGTTCCGGATTCCCTATCCGGATGAATATATGGTACAAATGGCTTTGGACTCCCAACCGTATTGGGATGAGCTTCAAAAAAAGACTGATACCCAATTGCTCGATAAAATAGGTACCCTCTGGTTTGGAGATCCTGAAGTACATTCTACCGAAGGAAATATTGCTGAAGCAGAGAAAGCTTTAGAAGCTTTAGGTGTTCCCTATACAAACTTAACTTCAAAGCAAATTGAAGAGCAGTATCATTTCAAAAACCTGCCGGACAATTATGTAGGCCTGTTTCAGCCTGATGGAGCCAGCATTAATTTTAAAGCAACTATTGAAACACTTCTAAGTCTTTGCCAGAAAGAAGAAACCGTAGAACTCAGAGAAGATTCTCCTGTGCTTGAGATCAAACAAAATGGTGAACTTTTTGAGCTTACCACTCCCAACGGAATTTATATCGCCAAAAAACTGGCCATTATTCCCGGACCATATATAAACAGTGTTATCAACCTACTTGATTTTAAAATAGAAGCTACCTACTGGAATATGTCTTCTGCTTATTTCAAAAAGACTGATCCTGCAATACAATATCCAACCTGGTTTGTGTTCCAGAATGCAACGGGAGATAACGGCAATCAGTTTTACGGTTTTCCTTCTGTTGAATGGGACCATCCGGAATATATCCGCGTAGCACCGGATTTTGTCATCGAGCCTTTGGAGGAACCCAATGACAGAACATTGATTCCGAACCCGAAGGAACTCGCCTATACTTCCCAATGGATACAAAACCATATGACGGGTCTGAATATTGAACCGGAATATACTTCAACATGTCTTATCGCTTTGAGCACAATTCCCAATAAAGAATTACTGATTGATTTTGCTCCTTCTTATGTCCCCAATCATAAAAACATTGTGATTTATGCCACAGGATGGGCCGCAAAATTCACCCCTTTCTTAGGTAAAATCATGTCTGATCTCGCATTAGACGGACATACCGATTTTGACATTACTCCATTCCGATTAGGATATAAATATTTCTTAGCACTTTAAAAAATTATAAAACCATGAATCAAAAAAACGTAAATAAAGATACACCGCTGTATCCGGGAATGCAGCCCGATCTGAAAGTAGAAGTAGCCATTATTGGTGCCGGAACTTCCGGACTCTATACAGCTTTCCGTTTGGTAACCGATAATAAGTATAAGGCTCACGAAGTACAGGTCTTCGATATGAGTAACAGATTGGGCGGAAGACTGGAATCCGTAGTCATGCCGGGAATGAATTTCTGGGGTGAGCTTGGAGGAATGCGCTACCTGACTTCTCAGGAAATTGTAACCACATTGATAGAGGGTTATCCATTGAAAGAGGATCCGAGCAAAAGAACACCTGTATTAAAAGATAAGATGACCCCTGTTGAGTTCCCTATGGGTGAACCGGAAAAACTTCTGATGTACATCAGAAAAGAACGTTTCAAACAAAATGCATGGACAGAAGAACAGAAACACGATAACAAACTGATTACCCGTTATTATCTGAATGAAGGGGATGAAGGCTTCAGCTCTGACCAGCTATTTAATAAAATCATTTACAATGTTTTAATGTCGGATCCATGGGTAGTAGAAAACTATAAAGAATTAATCATTGAAGATCCTAACGGTTATGATTACTCTTTCCAGCTGACCAGCAGAGATTGGGATGCCATCAAACCAAGGATGGTTTACAATTTCCCGGGTTCTCCTTATGACAAACGTCTGGTAAATGATATCGGTTTCTGGAATTTAATCAAGGACCAGGTTTCTCAGGAAGGTTATGAGTTTTTGGCCAATGCCGGAGGATATTATTCAAATACCATCAACTGGAATTCTGCTGAGGCATTTCCGTATATGGTAGGAGATTTTTCTGCCGACACTACCTACAAAACGATTGAAGAAGGCTACGACAGCATTGCTTATGCAATTGCGAATGCTTATATGGAATATGAAGGAGCACGCATCTGGTCTGAAAATAAGCTGATTACCTTCACCAAAGACCACCATTTGATCCATACTCATAAATATGAACTTACTTTCCTGAATATACAAAGCAATACAACGTGGAAAGTATATGCCAATTCCATAGTATTGGGTATGCCAAGAAAATCTCTTGAACTGTTGGATCAGAATAATTTCTTTTTCGATGCTAACAGACATCAGAAACTGAATGAAAATATCCGTTCTATAATTATGGAGCCTGCATTTAAAATCCTGATGGGCTTTGACCGTCCTTGGTGGAGAGATCTTGATATTTATTCCGGGCATTCTATTACGGACTTACCTATGAGACAGTGCTACTATTTCGGTACTGATGCTGAGAATAATAATTCAATGCTGCTGGGAAGTTACGGTGATATGGAAACGGAAACTTTCTGGAAAGCGCTTTCTGATGACAAAGTTCTTTTCAAAGTAAGAGCGAACAAGTCTACATCCATGGAAGAATTACACAAATTTGATGATGTTCAGGCCACTGAGTTCATGGTCAACGAATTGATAAACCAATTGAAAGAATTGCATGGTATAGATATTCCACAACCTTATATAACCTATTTCAGAGACTGGACAGACGATCCTTATGGCGCAGGATATCATGCCTGGAAAGCAGGTTTCTCAGTGAAAGATGTCATGCCTTATATGAGAAAACCACTGATGGATGAGCAAATCCACATTATCGGGGAAGCCTATTCTGATCAGCAAGGCTGGGTGGAAGGCGCCTTCTGTGAAGCGGAAAAAATGCTTCAGACCCATTTTAAATTAGACTGGCCGTACTGGCTGGATCATGAATATTATTTAGGATGGTAACCTTGAATATATAATAATAATAATAATAATAATAAGTAAGATGATGTGTATCAATAAAGCTCCGGATTATTTCGGAGCTTTATTATTCCTGTATTTACAGTAAATTATTGCCCAGACAATCTTCTGTGGGATCTTTTTATGACATTATTTTAAATACAATTAATAATTTTAATTCAATACATTCATCTTGGTAATTATTAATTCATTACATTTGCATAACTGGTTATATAATTAGTTATTTTGTAATGCTTATATAAAGTACAGGAACTTAGTGTAAAACAAAAAACATAAAAATGTCAGTTCATAAAAAAGAAGATAAGAAAAAGATTACCACGCTTCAATTAAAAAAAATGAAGGAGAAAGGCGAAAAAATAAGTGTTTTGACGGCTTATGATTATACGACTGCGAAGATCATTAATGAAGCAGGAATTGATGTAATCATTGTGGGAGATAGTGCATCCAATACAATGATCGGAAATCCAACGACATTAAGCATCACCTTAGACCAAATGATCTATTATACAAAATCAGTAGTGAATGGTAGCAAAAGAGCGTTGGTGATCGCTGATATGCCATTTGGAACTGTATCTGGAAATCCCATGAAATCTCTTGATGCAGCTATCCGCATGATGCAGGAAACTGGTGCAGATGCTATTAAGATTGAAGGTGGAGCAGAAATCAGGGAGGATGTAAAAAAAATAATTGATGCCGGTATTCCTGTAATGGCTCATTTAGGGTTAATGCCTCAATCTATCAATAAATATGGAACGTATGCTGTAAGAGGAAAAGATGAAGACGAAGCAAAAAAACTGATAGAAGATTGCCATTTAATGGAAGAATTAGGAGCATTTGGAATACTGCTTGAAAAAATACCTGCTGATCTTGCTACTCAAATTTCTCAACAAATATCTATCCCAACAATAGGAATCGGTGCGGGTGTAGGCACAGACGGACAGGTATTGGTTATACAGGATGTAATGGGAATGAACAAAGATTTTTCACCCAAATTTTTAAGGCGTTACGCAGACCTGTATACCGTAATGACAGAAGCTGCACAGCATTATATAGATGATGTAAAAACAATGAATTTCCCCGCCAAAACTGAGAGTTATTAATAAAAAAATCTTGAAATATGGACTTATTCAACAGAACAGGTAAAATGGCGTTAGGCAGCAGGCTCCGTTTGCTGACAGCAAAAGTGACCGAAGATGCCACTAAAATTTATGAGTTGTATAATGTAGAAAACTTTTCGCCCAAATGGTTTCCTGTATTTTTTGTATTGCATGAAGAAAGCAATCAAACCATTACTGAGATTGCCGAACAAATTGGACACTCTCAACCTTCAGTAACAAAAATTATCAAGGAAATGCTGAAGGCAGGATTGGTTGAGGATAACCTTAAATCAAGTGATAAGAGAAGAAATATCGTAGGCTTAACTGCGGAAGGTAAACAACTCGCAGAGAGAATGGTAACAATACAATGTGCAGATATAGATCTTGCTATTGACCGGATTATTGAAGAAGCTACACATAATCTCTGGGAAGCCCTTGCAGAATGGGAGCACCTTTTTGAACAGAAATCCCTGCTTTCCAGAGTAAAAGAACAGAAAAAGGCTCGCGAAAGTAAAAATGTAAAGATCGTTGATTATGATCCGAAATACCAATCTGCATTCAAAGCACTTAATGAAGAGTGGATCTCTGCTTATTTTGTAATGGAAGATGCCGATTATAAGGCATTGGATAATCCTGAAGAATACATTTTAAATAAAGGAGGAAAGATTCTTGTCGCACTCTATAATGATGAACCGCTTGGGGTCTGCGCTCTTATCAAAATGGATGATCCTGATTATGATTTTGAGCTGGCAAAAATGGCCGTTTCCCCAAAGGCACAGGGAAAAAATATAGGCTGGCTGCTGGGACAGGCAATCATCAGCAAAGCAAAAGATTCCGGAGCATCAAAAATATATCTTGAAAGTAATACCCTACTGAAACCCGCCATTAATCTGTATTACAAACTGGGTTTCCAGAAAGTAACCGGACGGTCAACTCCCTATCAGCGCTGTAATATTCAAATGGAATTAAATGTAAACAATTAAAATATGTATGATAAAAAAGTAGCCATCGTTATCAAAGACGACCTGTTACCATGGCAAAAACTTAATGTTGTTTCTTTTTTGGCCGGAAGTATTGCAATCGAATTTCCGGAAACCCACGGTGATAAATTCGTGACAGCTGACCATGAGGAATTTCTGCCTTTTATAAAGCACCCTACCCTTGTCTATAAAGCAGACAGTACAGAAAAGCTTCAAAGGGCATTCCACCGCTCAAGAGACCGTGAGCTGGCCATTGGAATTTATACCCGACAGCTCTTTGATACAAGATCTGGTGAAGAAAATATTCTTGAAATAGCAAAACATACTTCAGATAATCTGGATCTGGTTGGTATTATCATGTATGGCGAAAATAAAAAGGTAGATAAAGCTTTGGATGGACTAAAATATCATGAATAAAAACCAATCATTATGTACGATAGAATAAAACAGAGTTTTGACAAACAGGGGATCATGAAAACAATTGGTGCCCAATTAGAAGAAGTACAACAAGGACAGGCTAAAATTACCTGCAAGTTTTCTGAACATCTGACCCAGCACAACGGTTTTTTTCATGCAGGCGTTCTGACAACCATTGTAGACAGTGCCTGCGGATATGCCGCTCTAACAACGATGCCCGAAAATTCCAATGTACTGACAGTAGAATTCAAAGTTAATTTTATGAAACCTGCCAATACAGATAAACTTGTGGCCATTGGAAAAGTTCTGCAGACAGGAAGAACACTTACCATTTGTGAGGGTTATGTCTATGATCAAAAAGAGGAAAAGCTCATTGCAAAAATGACAGCCACCATGATAGCCATCTATTCATAAAAATCAATTTTCTCCAATAATTTAAAATGTACAAATCTTTATTTGTACATTTTTTAATATCAATCTATGGTAAAGAATACTTTAGATTTTATTACAACAATACGTTATTATATTCTTATTCCATATCACCACCATTAGTTTTTTCTATTTCTCTGGAGGAATCTTCAAGTGATATTTTCTTAACTTTTCAGTTTGAAACAAAGTAAAGGTATACAGAATACTTCAGGCAGTTTCATTGTATGATCAACTGAAATATTCAAAACCCAATAACAGCAAAACAGCTTCATCATCTTATGACAGATAAAAATTTTAATCCTCAGAAAGGCTTTATATTCAGTAAACATGTGCCGGAGGAAATATCACATTTTGACCGGGTCTTTGATGTTTTCAAAGATTTGCTCACCCATACCTCCGGAGATCTTGAGGAAGCCTTTGAATGGCTTGATATGCTAGATAAGGAATATGACATTTTCGACGAGGAATACACCCTTCAGGATTTTGAAGAAGATTTGAAAAAAAGAGGTTATATCAAAGAGGAAGATCCTGAAGAAGGCAATACCGGAAGTGGAAAAGGTAAAAATATATTAACTCCAAAACTGGAAGCTGCCCTTCGTGAATATGCTTTAGATCAAATATTTGGAAAGCTGAAGAAAAACGGAGCAGGAAATCACCGCACCAGCAAAACAGGAATTGGTGACGAACGCGATGGTGAAAACCGTTCCTTCCAATATGGAGACGATCTAACAGCTGTGAACATGACTGAAAGCTTAAAAAATGCCCAGATCAATAACGGAATTTCAGACCTGCGTCTTACGGAAGACGATCTCATTGTAGAAGAAACCAAACATAAGGCACAAATGAGTACCGTCCTCATGATCGACATCAGCCACTCTATGATCTTATATGGTGAGGACCGTATTACACCAGCGAAAAAGGTTGCCATGGCACTTGTAGAACTGATTAAACGGAAATACCCCAAAGATTCCATTGATATCATCGTTTTTGGAAATGAAGCATGGCCCATCAAAATCAAAGACCTTCCCTATTTAAAAGTAGGGCCTTACCATACCAATACTGTAGCCGGTCTGGAGCTGGCAATGGATATTCTCCGCAGAAAAAGAAATACCAACAAACAGATTTTTATGATCACCGACGGAAAACCGAGCTGCATTCAGCTGCCCAGCGGTGAGTTTTATATGAACAGTTTTGGTCTGGATGAAAAGATTGTTACCCAATGTCTCAACAGAGCAGCACAGGCCAGAAAATTGAAAATCCCCATCACTACTTTTATGATTGCCCAGGACCCCTATCTGCGTCAGTTTGTAGAAGAGTTTACCGCTCAAAACAAAGGAAAAGCATTTCTGACAGGGCTATCAGGTTTAGGACAAATGATCTTCGAGGATTACGAAAAAAACAGAATAAGAAGAATATAGAGGTCGGATTTCAGACCTCATCAAAGCATTACAAGAAAAATCTTACCAGATAATTAGCAGTACAAGAAAATGAAAAACGATATTACATTCAAAGAATTAAAAGATTCCGGTTATACCCATAAAACGATTAATGAGGAAATCCAGGCGAACCTGATTACCAGGATTAAAGCTAAAGAACCTGTATTTGAAGGACTTTGGGGATATGAAGACACGGTGGTTCCCCAATTGAAAAAAGCCATTCTTGCCGGCCACCACATCAATTTATTGGGATTACGCGGACAGGCAAAAACAAAAATCGCAAGAAGCATGGTCAATCTGCTTGATGAGTATATGCCTATTGTAAAAGGCTCTGAGATCAATGACAGCCCATTCCTGCCCATTTCAAAATTTGCCAAAGATCTCATTGCAGAACTGGGTGATGAAACTCCGATTTCATGGGTACACCGCTCCCATCGTTTCTATGAAAAATTAGCAACTCCGGATGTGAATGTGGCTGATTTAATTGGAGATATAGACCCCATCAAAGCGGCTACTTTAAAATTACCTTATTCCGACGAACGTGTTTTGCATTACGGAATGATCCCACGTGCCAACCGTTCTATTTTTGTTTTAAATGAACTTCCGGATTTACAGGCACGCATCCAGGTTTCCCTGTTTAATATTTTGCAGGAAGGTGATATTCAGATCCGCGGTTTCCAGCTGAGAATGCCTCTTGATATTCAGTTTGTTTTCACAGCCAATCCGGAAGATTATACCAACAGAGGAAGTATTGTAACGCCATTGAAAGACAGAATAGGGTCTCAGATTTTCACCCACTATCCAAAAACTATAGCGCTTGCAAGACAGATTACAGAGCAGGAAGCATTGATTTCTGCTGAAGATAAAGCACAGATACAGATTCCTGACCTGGCGAAAGATCTTTTAGAGGAAGTCGCTTTTGCAGCACGCATCAGTGAATATGTAGATGCAAAAAGTGGTGTGAGTGCCCGTCTGACCATCAGCGCTATGGAAAACTTAATTGCAGCCGCTAAATTACGTTTGATTGAATCCGGAGCTGAGCGAACCACTGTCCGTCTGCTTGATTTTATGTCGATCATTCCATCCATCACAGGAAAAATTGAACTGGTTTACGAAGGAGAACAGGAAGGCGCTGATTATGTTGCCAAAATATTAATTGACAAAGCGGTGATGACCCAATTTGAAAGTCTCTTCCCGCGTATCTCCAAACTGGAAAAAGAAGGGATCAAAACACCTTATACCGACCTGATCAGATGGTTTAATAAAAATCATCTGGAGCTTAATTATAATGATACCGATGAAGAGTTTTATTCTAAACTCGATAAGATCGCTCCTCTGGCAGCCGTGGTGGAAGAAAATACGTCTGAACTGAGTCCGGAAGATCAGAATTTCTGTAAAGAATTAGTATTGTGGGCATTGACTATCAGCAATAAAATTGATAAGTCTGAAAATCAAAATGCCTTTACTTTTGATTCACCTGGAATTGGTCAGTTTTTACGCAATTAAAAATCAGTATCCAATAGATTAAATATAAAAACCTTCAGAACTGATCTGAAGGTTTTTTATTTTGTTTCTGAAAGACTTTGTCCCAACCCTTGTCAAGGTTTGAAATCAGGAATTAAAAAGCCTCATAAATTTGATTCTTAATAAGATTATTTTTGGCTTTATACCATATTATCATTTTTAAGTATAGCAGCTCCAAAAGGATTGTCAACCAGCCACAGCCACTCCCCGTTTTCATTTCTTTTCATAATGCACGAAGTATGACCGGTCATGTGTATAGAATGTCCATTCGGAGCAATTCCTGTCATTTCCCACTGATCAAGCCACATCGCAAGATCATTCACAACGGTCACATGGGGTACTTCTCCCTGAATATCCAGCTGTAACCTGCAGATTTCATTCATTGCCAACTCTATCTGGTCAAGACCTCTCAGCTCCTTCCCCTCTCTGTCTATGTAGACTGCTTCAGAGTGAAAACAGCTTAATGCTCCTGCAACATCTCCGTTTTTTATACAATCGCGGAAATAGGCTACTGCACCAGCTTCTGTTTTTCTGTTAAAATCTCCCATTACTTCAGATTTCGGAATTCTATTTCCTTTTTCAATGCTTTCTTATCTTTATTCCAGCTGTTAGCTACAAAAAAAGCAAAAATGATGGGTAAAAAAGTCATTAAACCGAGACCATGGGTTATCGTACTATAAATAGCAATACCCGCCAATACTCCCAAAATTACAGCATTGACAGTATTTCTGGTTTCAATTGCTCTTTTTTTTCCTATAAGTTCCTGATTGGTTAATTGTGATAAATCTTTTTCCATAATTCATTTAAGTTTTTTGGTTGGTTTTGGCTTTTAAAATGGCAAAAATTTTTATGCTGAAATTTATTTTTACCGAAAGCTAAAATACAATATTGCTAAGACATTTTTTTATTTCTTTTATTTGTAAATTATTTCCAGCTGTTTATTTCTGAAAATTTCAAAGCTTATGGAAGACAACCTGAATTCTATTTACAGAGTTATCAATTTCATGGAAAAGAATTATGACCGGCCTGTTTCTGTAAAGGAACTGGAAGATATCTCCCATTATTCTTACCGGAATATCCAGCGTATTTTTAAGTACAGCTGCGGAGAAACAATAGGTGCTTTTCAGCAAAGATTAAAGGTAGAAAATGCTTATAAACGGATTCTTTATACCCAGGAAAATCTCACCTCTATTGCTATTGAAGTAGGTTTTTCCAATATCGCTTCTTTTTCCAAAGCTTTTAAACAGCACTTCGGGATTTCTCCGAAAACAGCAAGATTAAGTAAGGAAAAACTTTTGTGCGAATACGAGATCATTCCGATAACATCTGATGAACTGCTGGAGCCGGAGATTGTCTATCTTAAATCATTGCAGGTATACTATCAGAGTATTAAAACCTATTATAACAACGAAGAAATTGAAGTACTGTGGGAAAAATTTATGGAAAATAAGTTTCCCGATTCCGGAACAGAATATTTTGGCGTAATAGCAGACGAACCCTTGATTAAAACGGAAATCAACTGCCGGTATGATGCATGTTCTTCTGTACAGTCTATCAACAAAAAGCTTCCTTCAAAAACAATATTCGGAGGGAAATATGCCCGCTTTACCCATACAGGCAGCTATGAAACAATAGACGAAACATATACTAAAATCTATTCCCGCTGGATTTTTAATTCCGGTCTTGAATTTTCACACGCTCCTATCATAGAAAAGTACGAAAGACATGCTGACAATGAAGATAAACAGGAAAATCAGTTAACTTATATTTTACTGCCTTTGAAGTAAGTTGTCAATTTGGGACAAGTTTTCACATTTTTATCGATCTAATTTTGCCCTGTTAAAAATCAACCAATTATGCAAAAAAAGAAAATCATGTCACTGTTATTACCAGCTATTTTACTTTCCTGCTCTCAGACACAATTACCAGAACCTCCAGATACAACAAATGCCGGTGCTGCTGTTTACAAAATGCCTGAAGAATCTGCTCCACACGAAGGAACATGGCTTCAATGGCCTCACCATTATCAGTATGGAACGACTTACCGTAACCGATTGGATGCAACCTGGGTAGCAATGACCAAAGAACTTGTACAAAGTGAAAAAGTTCATATCATTGCTTACGACAGTATAGAAAAAGCTCGTATCACAGGGTTATTAAACAATTCAGGAGTTCCTCTTACCAATATCAATTTCAAGCTTTATCAGACAGATGATTTTTGGGTAAGAGATAATGGCCCCATTTATGTAAAGGATCAAAATGGCCAGCTATACATTCAGGACTGGGGATTTAACGGCTGGGGTAACAAAGCCGATTACAGCAGATGTAATGCAATTCCTTCAAAAATAGCGGCAGACACCAATATACCTAAAATCAACCTCAATTCTGTGATGATCAATGAAGGCGGAAGTGTAGAAATTGACGGAAACGGAGTATTGATGGCCTGTAAAAGTTCCATCCTTAATAACAACAGAAATCCTGGGATGACGCAACAACAGGCAGAAGCTATTTTTACCAAAAACCTAGGCGTAACTAAATTTATCTGGCTGAATGGAAAAGCGGGTCTTGATATCACCGATATGCATATTGACGGTTTTGCCCGATTTGCAAATTCATCTACTATTATCACAATGAATCCTGATGATCTTAACTACTGGCAGGTTCCTGACGGCGACATTGATAAATTATATGATGCTACTGCAAAAAATGGTTCTCCTTACCAGTTTGTAAAAGTTCCGTTAACAAGAAATGATGTGATAACCACTTACGGAAAAAATGTAGGCCGTGCTTCTTACATCAATTATTACATCGCAAACAACCGCGTATTGGTCCCTAATTATAATGATCCGAATGATGCCGTTGCCAACAATATTATCCAACAGCTGTATCCCGGTAAACAGGTTGTTGGAATAGACTGCCGTAATTTATTTGCCAATGGCGGAATGGTACATTGTGTAACGCAGCAGCAACCGCAATAAAATAATTTTCCAAATAGAAAAAGTCTGCCGATTGTTCGGCGGGCTTTATTCATTTATAAGACAAAATATTATCTAGTCAGATTTTAAAATACTTACCCGAATTATGCTCTATTTGTTAATACAACTGAAAGGCAGTCGCCAAAAAATAACGTAAATTTGCTCTGTCCATCAAGTAAAGGATGGTTTCCAGTGTAAGTATTATGAAAAAAACAGCAGTTTCTTTATTAGCTCTTCTTCTGAATATTATTTGCCATGCACAAAATTTTGATGTCATTCCCTTAGGGATTTATGGTGGAGAGCAGGAAGACAATTTATCAGCCTATCTGGTAGGCGCTCCGAAAGACAATGCATTTCTCTGCCTTGATGCCGGTACTGTAAATGCAGGAATACGAAAAGCTATTCAACTGAAAAGTCTTGACGGATCCGCAGAAACAGTTCTCAAGGATCAGATAAAAGGATATTTTGTATCCCATGGTCATTTGGATCATTTATCAGGGCTTATCATCAATTCTCCGGCAGATTCTAAAAAGGATATTTTCGCTATAGCTCCGGTAATTCAGATTTTACAAAATCATTATTTCATCACGGATACCTGGATTAATTTTGCTGATCAGGGTCAAAAACCTATCCTTGGAAAATACCATTATAATGAACTTCAGGAAGGAACTGAAATCCCGGCTTCCAAAACTCCGTTTTTTATAACAGGCTATGAACTGAGCCATGTAAATCCCTATAAAAGCAGTGCTGCACTGGTAAGAAGAGATGATCATTATCTTCTTTATCTGGGCGATACAGGTGCTGACCGCATCGAAAAGTCCGACCGTCTTGATCTCCTTTGGAATACTATCGCTCCTCTTGTTAAAAAAAGACAGCTGAACACCATATTAATAGAAGTTTCTTTCCCAAACAGCCAGCCTGAACATCTGCTGTTTGGCCACCTTACTCCTAATCTGTTGATTGAAGAATTAAGCAAACTGAAAGAAAAGACAGGACAAAGCAGCCTTGAAAGCCTCAGTATTGTAATTACCCATAGAAAACCAACTGGTGATAACCCTGAACTTATCAAAAAGGAACTCTTGAAAAACAATCCTTTAAAAGTAAATTATATTTTCCCGGAACAAGGCAAAAAGATTAGTTTACCATAAAACAAATCAAAAGATGAAGCATATCTCTGTTTCATCTTTTTTATTTTCGACATTACAACTTATCAATAATTTTAACTAGCTACAAATCAACTACTTAAAAACAAATCACTAAAATTAATTAAGTTTTTCATGTTTATCATATTTTAATATCGTAATATTGCAATATTAAAATAAAAAAAATAATGGGAGTTACTAAAACAGAAATCTATACTGACGAACAAAACAGATTAGCTTCCCTTCTTAAAGTTTTGGGACATCCTGCCAGAATAGCTATTTTACAATATATTATTAATCAAAAGGCATGCATCTGTAATGATTTGGTTGAAGAGCTTGGTTTGGCTCAGGCTACTATCTCGCAACATTTAAAAGAGCTGAAGAATATCGGAATCATCAAAGGTTCAATTGAAGGAAAATCAGTATGCTACTGTATTAATGAAAGTACCTGGAAACAATTTCAAAACGAATTCAACCTGTTTTTTAATCAGGATGTTACGATAAAACAATGCTGTTAAGGCATTTTTTTTGAACATCATAATCGTAATATTGCAATATAACACTAATAAATTTTAATCTAATGAAACTATCCGAAATCAAAAAAATCCTTCCGACACTGGAAAATGTAGAATTTCAATTGGAAAACGGCACTTTTGTACCTGAGCATTTCCATGTAACAGAAGTAGGTCAGATTACAAAAAACTTCATCGATTGTGGCGGTGTAATCCGAAATGAAAAGGCGGTCAACTTTCAGCTATGGGATGCTGATGATTATGAACACCGTCTGAAACCGGGAAAACTGCTGCATATCATTCAACTTTCTGAAGAAAAACTGGGAATAGAAAATTCAGAAATTGAAGTAGAATATCAGGGAGAAACTATCGGTAAATATGATCTGGAATTTAACGGTAAAAATTTTGTCCTGAAAAACAAAACAACAGCCTGTCTTGCTCAGGAAGCATGCGGAATTCCTTCTGAAAAACAAAAGAAAAATCTTTCTGAATTGTCTGCAAACCCAACATCAGCTTGCAATCCGGCTTCAGGCTGCTGCTAATTAAACCTTATAAAATAGATAGATGTATCAAGAATTATTAAACACGGTTCAATCTTTACAATGGGAAAATATAGAGACCAGCAGAAAAGAGATTCTGGAACCATTGATTAGCTACATTCAGCAAAAAGTAAATGAGGGGAAAGAAGTCAATCTGAATTTTATCTGCACGCACAATTCGCGCCGTAGTCATTTGACGCAGGTTTGGGCACAGGCAGCGGCTGCTTTTTTTACGATCCCGGGAGTTCATAGCTACTCCGGAGGTACGGAAACAACGGCATTATTCCCCAAGATAGCAGAAACTTTAGCTGAGCAGGGTTTTACAGTATTCAGTATTGCAATTTCAGATAATCCCATATATGCCATAAAATATGATGACAATACCCTCCCCGTTATAGGTTTTTCAAAAAAATATGACAGTCCTTTCAATCCCGTTTCCGGATTTGCAGCAATTATGACCTGTTCGCAGGCAGATGGCGGATGTCCGTTCATCCCAGGAGCAGAAAAAAGAATTCCTATCACATTTGAAGACCCAAAAGTTTCAGACAATACCCCTGAACAAACAGGTGTATATACAAAGCGAAGCTTACAAATTGCAGAAGAAATGTTCTATGTTTTTTCTAAAATCAAAAAATAATCATGCAGCCAAGATTAAAGTTTCCGGATCGTTATCTCACGTTATGGATATTCATTGCGATGGGTTTGGGGATTTCTTTGGGACATTTGTTTCCTTCTATTCCTAACCTCATCAATTCCCAGTCTGTAGGAACTACCAATATTCCTCTGGCAATAGGGCTCATTCTTATGATGTATCCCCCATTGGCAAAGGTTGACTATTCTCTTCTGCCATTGGTATTTAAAGATAAAAAAGTAATTGGGGTTTCTTTATTGCTCAATTGGATTATTGGTCCTACTCTGATGTTCGGGCTGGCTATTCTTTTTCTAAGGCACGAGCCTGATTATATGTCGGGACTGATATTGATTGGGCTGGCAAGATGTATCGCTATGGTCATCGTCTGGAATGATCTGGCCAAAGGAAACAGAGAATATGCGGCGTTGTTGGTTGCCTTAAACAGTATCTTTCAGGTGTTTACATACAGCTTTATGGTGTGGTTATTTATTAATGTACTGCCCAGCCAATTAGGTCTGGCCAATTTCAATGTAAATGTGTCTGTGAAAGATATTACTGAAAGTGTCCTTATATACCTTGGAATTCCTTTTTTAGCGGGTTTTCTCAGTCGTTATTTTCTGATAAAATCTAAAGGAGAGGAATGGTACAACAGAATATTCATTCCAAAAATATCACCCGTTACGCTGTATGCTTTATTGTTTACAATCATACTGATGTTTAGCCTAAAAGGCTCAAAAATACTGGAACTACCTGCAGATGTAATTAAAGTAGCGCTCCCCTTGATGATTTATTTTATTCTGATGTTTTTCGTGAGTTTTATGATCAATAAGTCATTAAAAATACCTTATGATAAAAATGCATCTATAGCCTTTACAGCCACCGGAAACAATTTTGAACTGGCCATTGCTGTTGCAATCTCTGTCTTCGGAATCCATTCTCCACAGGCATTTGTAGGAGTGATTGGCCCTTTGGTAGAAGTTCCGGTACTAATACTTCTTGTAAAAGCAAGTTTATTATTAAAAAAGAAATGGTACCATGATTAATCTGGCAGGAAGAATAATAAAAGCTTCACTAAATTTGTGATGCTTTTATTATTTAATTTTTTCTAACGAGAAACATTCTCATAAATTACTGGATGATTAAATTTCACCAATAACAGGGCGGTTGCTCTTATCATTTTTTGAATTGGCATACCGGTAAACAAAATACCATGTAATAAGGATCTGAAATAGGATAACTGAAGGTAAAATGAAAGGATATCTGACAAAAGGAGCTAATGTATCCCCATGCGCCAGCATCATTGGCAGATCAAGGACATTGAATATCATAATTACCCAAAGCAATGCTTTATTTCCTTTAAAATACCACCAGCAGAATATCCCATAGGCAAGCTCAATAATGAAATTCAGAATAGGATAATCTAGAATTCCGAGTCCTAAAACCGGTTTGGCAGAAAAGGGCGAAAGCTGAATATCCTTCTCATGAAAAATCACATCAATGACAACATGAGACAGAACTCCAATAGCAAATGCCAGCGCCAGTTTTCTGTTTTTATACCCCCAGTTGATCACACAAAATGAAAGTACCGCAGCAGCAATTCCTGAAAAAATAGAATGTGAATACGGCAGAAAGTCAAGATGTACCCTACCCCCGGAAATTGAAAAGTGTTCCCAACCCAGATAGTTGAAAAATACCCAGCATACTTCTACAAGCTGTACGGAAACCAACAGCGGGAACAGTGGCAGTTTGGGGTTGTTTTTTTTAATCAACAAAGCTGTTGCAGCATGGTTAATGGCAAACATAATATTAGATTTAGATTATATAGGCAAAGATGCTGCAGCTATTTTATATACGCTTGTATGATTTGGCTATTCTGCAACAACAATGTAGGTGACTGCCCAAACATCCTCCTGAAGGTACGGTTGAAATGTGGAGCATCTGAAAAACCAGCTTCCAGAGCCGAATCTGTGAGATTATGACCATCAAAAATATATTGTAATGCCCTTAAAAGTCTCGCCCACAGAATATACTTCCTCATAGGAATACCCACCTGTTCTGTAAATAAATGAATCAGCCTGCCTGGAGAAAGATAAGCTGCAGATGATAGATTCTCAATCTTCAGAGGCTCAATTCCGGGCTGCTTCAGAATCTCCAGAACCTTGACGATCCTTTCATCCATTTCTTTGGTTTCATCAGTATTTGATAGCTTCTGAAGAAATTGAAGTATTGTATTGAAAAGTGGATCAACCGACATATTACTTTCCAGCAGCGGTTTGATATCCTCCAATAATTCTTCCACGGTTGATTCAGGTAATCGTGTGATTTTTTGTCCTGACAAATAAGTTTTTTTAAGACTCGTCCCAATTTTACATTCAGGATCAATATTAATCAATAAGAATGTATTATCATAGGTTCTGCATTCATGCGGTTCATCAGAATTGATGATAACAGCCTTATATTTCATAACAGAGCCGGATGAGATCACCTCTATTTCATTATCAAGACTCATAGCAATCTGTATTGCATGATGCTCGTGAACAACAGTGTCAATAGCACGGCCAATATAGATAAAGTATCCGGTTGAGAAAAATAATAGGGGTTGTGTCATATAAGCTTAGCCTTATAAGTTTTATACTCAAATATATTTAAATAAAGATGATAAATAAGACCTGCCCTACAAAATATTATATTTCTATGGAGAAGAAATCACCTTCTGGTACTTCATAATGTGCAGTTCTCCTATTTTGGCTGTTACAAATGATTCTTTGTTGAAATTAGCACAATGTAATATTAAAATTCATCTTGGAACAAAAAAATAATAAAGAGATATATGAAAATAAAAAAGCCTTGAATCATTCGATTCAAGGCTTTTTTGCGGAGAGTGAGGGATTCGAACCATTTTATATAAATTATTGAAAATGAATACTATTTAAATTTCAGATTCAACAATAGCCACGAATTTGCCACAATTCCATAAATATCTTAATCTACAAAATCTAACAAAAAGATTTAAAGAACGATTTTAGTTTTAATATTACAAATATAAAAAGAAGTTTAGTAATTAGCAATAAGATACTATTTCACTCCACTTTATTAATAATGTAAGTTTTAAAGGTAACTCTGAACGACTTCCAAAAATGCACAGGTTGACTTCCTTGAATTTTTAATAACCTAGAAACTTGGCTTGGTCTTGGTTTATTCATCTGATCAAAAAAATCACAAGCTATATGATACACTGAACACAGATTTCATTTTCTGATAACGCAGTTCAAAATTACCATTTACATTGACGGGCTCAGAACCGTCCATCCATCAACCCAGTCTATGATATATTCCAACTTGTTTTAGATAAAATATTCTTCATACTATATTTTCCAATAACGGTCCATTTATTCAGCCTTGCTATGTCTTCATTCTCAAGATTTTTTACCAGCAATTCGTATTGCTCCCTGTCACTTATCTCTCCCTAAAATTTATCTAAAAGATCCCGACACAACAGCCGCCTTGTAAAACAGTGTATTGATTATTTTAGCATATTAAAATCATGAAATGCTTACACTCGAAAACAAACTCACTAGATTAAGAAAAAAGATAAAGTAACACATTAGTCTTGCTTTAATTTGTTAATTTTTATTTGAAGGCAGCTACAACTGTAATTGTTTCATATTGAATATCCAGGCACCAGCTTTATACAGCCGTTTTTAGTGGTCATTAATTGTTAGTGGAATTTCCATATTAGTTTCTACATTAACTCCATGGATAGTAGCTGGTCTCCAAGTTCCCTTAATACTTTTGGCAGCATTAATGACCATTTTGTCAAAGCCGACATTCCCGGATGTTGGCTTAACAATAAAATCGATAGCTTTACCATTTTCATCCACTTTAAATTTTAAATATATCTTTCCAAACCGATCGAATTTAAAACCATCAATACTTACCTTTTGGCTGAACTGTTCTTTAAAAACTGCATTACCCCCAGGAAATTCAGCTATCGGAACAGAGTAATTCACGGGGTCATAACCTTCTTTGTAGTTTTCAAATAAACTATCAGGAAACATGACTATCTTTTGGAATACTGAAACTTTTTCCCCGTTGATTTCGGCTGGAATCCAACCTTGTAAATCTTCTAAAATCATTTGGGTCAATTCAAATGCACATTTATTTTTGCGGGCACTTTCGATGTTTTGCTTTTTTAACAACTTTATCGTTTTATCGGGGTGAACGACAACCACTGCAATATATAATTCCTTCTTATTATCACATGGATTAAGTTTCTTTTTTACTATAATTTCATGTATATTTTTATAGAGTTTTATATTCCCCCCGATATACGCCTGCTGCCCATCGGGATATCTACCATAGACAATAGAGTCTTTCCATTTATTTTGGCCAAACAATATTGAACTTATAAAAACAAAAAGTAAACTAATTTTCATCATAATTTTTCATATGTTTTTTTATACATCAACCAAACTGATTACTTTCATTGACAACTGACTATCCAGTTATTAAATATTTTTATTGAATTCTTTCAATTCAAAATAACAGTTCTCACAAATCAGTGTTATTTCAGCTAATTTTTCAGACTCCTCATTCCAACCATCAGCTTCAACCCTGACTTTTTCACAGTCGCTACACCATGCCTGTAAATCTTCATCTTCTTCCAATTCCATCCCCTTATAAGTATCAAGGGCTTCTTCAAAACCTTTAGGTACTTCAAGAATTAAATGCTGACAGACAAAAGCAGGTCTTGAATATCCATGACTATCACAATCAACCTTTTTTTGCTTCATCATCTTTACTTCTGATGATTGTTCATCGGGAACGTTGATGACTAACAGGTATTTTTCTAAATCATCAGTATTAACTTTATACACACCAACACCTTTTAGAAAATCAAAACAAATTGAAGATAATTCCCACCCATCATACTCATCACCAGGGAAAGTTCCATTGTAAAGTTTTTTATAATTATGTTCAATGCCAAATTCTTTTACCATCAGAAGTTCATTTTTATTCAATTCCTTTGTATGTTATCATATATTTTTTAATTATAAAACCCAAATAGATTAAAACAAACCCTTGTATTTCTGCAAGGGCTGTTATTACTCTATTTTGATACGAGCGGGACGCTCAACAGCAGGATTATTCTATCTTATCTAGCTCTTCTTGTAAATCTCGATTAAATTCTTCGAGATTTACTACAAATCCTGATTTCCCATTTACAGGAAATACATTAATTAAATAATTTTCAGAATTAATAATATCGAATATATTTTCTTTTAAATCATCTAAAGTTAATTTGATAGGTTTGCAATCGTCCCAACCTCTTTCCAAATATAATGTAACAAACTCCTCAGCAGGCCAAAATGATATAAGATTAAATTCATCAATTTCTGAAATAACATAATCCCCATCCTGATCAATAATTGTCCAAAGTTGTTCAAAGTCTGCAGCCTTCTTAATAAAGTATTCATATCTTTTAATAGGCTCTAATCTTAAAATGTTTTCAATTTCTTTTTGATTCATTATTCATACTGTTCTAATTCTTCTTGTAAATCTATGTAAAAATCATTCGGTGAAATAACTGTTCCTTTAGCATTTGGTGTAAGAAAGACATTTACTAATGTTGAATCATTAGTCATACCAGGAATCCATTTTTCTATAAAGTTATTTAATCGTATTACCTCAGGCTTATAATTTTTCCATTGATCAACTGCGCAAATTACAGCAAATTCTTTTTCTGGCCATACAGGGAATATTCGATTGTCATCATTATCTCCAAGTAGAGCCCAACCATCATCATTTAATCCCCATAATTCTTCAAAATCTGCTACTTTTCTGATGAAATAATCATATCTTACATCTTCTGACATTTTTAAAATGTTTTCTATTTTCTTATTTGTACCCTCCATACATTAAGTTAGCTTAAATGTGATTTTGAAATTTAGAGTATTGAAAACAATATCTTAAATAAGCAACACGTTTGTAAATTTGCATTTTTATTGGGTTTTGCAAATTTCAGAAGCGAAAATTTCTCCTTCAAATTGAGTATCTATAACAGCACATTTTCCTTCTATCTTTTTGATTGTACAAAGATACCCACCATGAATATTAATATACTTGTCAGTTTCGTCATGCTGGCTTTTAGCAAGGTCTAATAATAAAACAAATTGGCAGTCATTCTTCCACAATATTTTATAGTATCTATCCTTCTGTATCTTTAAATTTGTAGATAGATCAAAAACCTCCTCTTTCTGAAAATCTTTGGATTTTTCTATAAGATACTTTTTATTTGTCTTCTTATTTATTAGTATAAACTTTCCATTTTTAAAATCTCTGCAAGATAGTTTTCCAGAAACAATTTCTTTTGGATTAACTAGTAATGACAGAACAAAGGGAAACATTATTAAAAGCTTCATAATTTCTTTAGATTTATAATTAAGAAGTAAGAATTTTAATCATTTCATCATCTCCAATTTGTTTCGCAAAATCTAAAGGAGATTTATTATTGTTATTTTTCGAATTTGGATCTGCACCAAATTCTTTTAACAATTTCACAATATCATAATAACCTCTAGCATTAAAGGCTGCAACCCAAAGTGGATTATTACCATACTTATCATTCTTATTGATCTCGATAAGCTTATTGCCTAATAGCAATTTAGTTGATTCAAAATCACTATGAGCAGCGCTAAAGTGCAAAGGAGTTTTGCCATTTTGATCAGAATGATTAATATCTATTTGACAATTTAGTAAGAACTTTACAATATCAATTGCTTCAAAGGCAATTGCTCCTTGCAGAAGATTTTCGCCAAAACTGTTAATAAATTGATTAACATTAACAGAATTAATTTCGTTTTCAACATTATCCAATTCATTAAGTCTTATAAATTGAAAGACACTATCAATATAATTGTTGTTCATATTTTCTCCTGTAATTTTATAAGTAGTATTGGCACTTAAAATTTAGGGTATTAAAAATAATACCCTAAGTAAGCAAAACATTTACAAACTATCTTTTAATGATGTCATTCTAATTGGGAGTTACTCCTCCTCATCCTTATATATTCCAATATTTCCTTCTTTCATGATAAATCTGTATCCAAATGGTATGGCTAAATACTTTAAAATATCAGGACGAGCAAAAGCAACATGATAAAAATGCACCATTTTTAATGACTTAATATCGTCATTATAGTCATCCGTGATAAGGTACCATCCACTCTCATCTTGAGGTGAGTCATATCTGATTCCTTCGATATCTTTTCCTTCATAAACACCATCTGATATAACAACTGACTGGTTGAAGTTTGGAAAAAGAGGAATAAGATTTTGTTGCCAACATATTTCTCCTTGCTGTCTAACAACCGAAATTGCCGTATCACAACCTTTATTAAAATCGCTGCCGTCAGCGTTTGCTTCATATAGATCATAGCAATTATCTTCATCCAGTCTAAATTGTAAAAGCCATGAATAGTAGCCGATATTTTGGTTTTCAGAAATAGCAGGTTTACTATCTACAATATAATCTATAATATATTTAATAACCTCTATGTAGTTTTCGGGTTGATTTTCACCAATTACAACTCTTATTTCTTTATCCAGATAAGTATTTAGCTCTTTAGTTTCAACATAAGTACTATCATTTACGATTATTTCAATTCCTTTGTATCTTATCATATTTTTTAGTTAACTGTACTTTTTTGAGATAATCTTAAAAAGAAAGTGTCCATTTTAAGACACTTTCTTTAATTATTACCGTAAGGGTTCAAGAATTTCTATAATTCTGGATATTTAATTATGTTTAAATTTCAGATAGTTACTATTAATGACTTACTTATCCATAATTCTTCAACTCCTCGCTCAAATCCTTAGAGAACTCTGTTAGATCAACCACGAATCCCGTTTTATCAAAAACTGGAAAGACATTAATTAAATAACCATGATCAGCAATAAAATCAATAATTTCATCTTCAAGATCATCCAAGTCCAGCTTTTTAACTTGACAATTTTCCCATCCACTAACTTTACAAAGTTCTGCATATTCCTTCGCACTCCATAAAGGAAATAATTCTTCGTCGTTAATTTTTGATACTACGTAATCCCCGTTATCATCTGTGAGAGTATAAAAAAATTCAGAATCAGCTACTTTTTTTATAAAGTATTTATATCTTTCTACAGGCTCCAATGCAATTACGCTTTCAAACCTCTTTTTGTTTGGGACTATTTTTACTCTCCATGGGTATATTTAATCACTTCTTTAGTTTTTACATTTACTTCTGCATAAGCAACACCTCCTATTACTGGTGGTTTAGGAAAACTCCCATGCACAGTCCAAATACTATCATTCTTCCTTTCTGCAACGAACGGTTTTTGTTCATTTATGGCTGATTTTCCATAAACTTCATTCCATTTTTTTTCAGCTACAGAAATTGCAATCTCTTTATCAGTAATGTTATTTTCACTTTTATTAGATATTCGTTGCTCACAACAAGCAAGGGAAAATAGCAATATAAAACTATAATATTTCATTTTAAATTATTTATTGGTGACGTGGTAATTGTTTTCGATCTATCGATGGTGTCTGTTCTCGATTTTGCCTCATAGCTTCTATTGATTTTAAACCATCATCTAAAACAGGTTTGGGAAGATAATCAGAAATAGGATCCAATTTAGGAAAAGGTTTAGGTTTAGCCCTATAGTCTCCTAAAGAAGGTCTAGGGTTTTCTATAGGATTAATTCTATTCTTTCTTTCTGGTGAAGTAGGATCACTTGGCATATTTGTTCTTAATGTTTTTTCTGTATCAGAACTTAAATCATAATATTTTAATTGGCCTCCAGGAGTTACAAGAAAAGCATCTAATCCAAGATTGTTTGCAACCCCTTTATCTCCACCACCACTTGCATCTCCTGAAAAATTTTCATCATCATACTCTTTGTCTTCATTACCATGGGCATGAATATAAGCGGAAGCAGCTGCACCTTTTGGTAGTTTCATATTTAGACCTTGTGGAATACCATGAGCTTCACCTGTTGTAGGATTATTATAAGCATAATACTTTTTACCATCCACATATTTAAAGTAAATCACTGCTCCTATTTCACGTTTATTTAATATTGACTTTCCATTATATTGTTGTCCAAAATTTGCTGCAGCATTTTCTCTGGTATTAAATAACACGTGAGGTTCCAATCCCTCCAACTCTCTTGCATCAACTACTCTATTTCCACTGAAAGCATAGGTTGACCAAGTATTGTATTTTTCACTTAGTGGGTCAACATTAAAGAACCTCCCCATCGCAGCATCATAGTTCCTCCATTTAAAAGAACTCCATCCTGTTTCAGTTTGTTTTTCCTGTCCCTGGCTAGAATATTTATAGTTTGGTGTTATTGAAACAGCAGTACTCAACTCTCCTCCAAACTCTAGTCCAAAAGGATAATAATGAGTGGTTCTGTCTATTTTCAGGTTACCGGAAGCATCTTTATAATACGCTAATCTGATGTTTCCTACCTGATCTGCATAGTGGTAAATATACTTATTTTGAACGAAATCATAATACCCTTCTGAAGTTGGAACAAAACTTAATACCTCATTTAAATATTGAAATCCATCCAGATAATCTGTCGTTTCAACAGTTTTTAAATTCATTCTACCTGTCCCATATGTATAGATTTTCCTTAGTTTTTCTCCTGCAGCATTATACAGATATTTTGTATTGACGTAGGTATTAACCTCTAAATCATGAGGCACGTAATTCTGATCAAATTTCACATAGTTGGGAAGATTAAGATAATTGTAGTCTATCTGCAACATACCTCTGTCAATATGGCTGATCATATTCCCGTTATTATCATAAGAGATTGTATTTCCTGAATTGTCAGGGTAACCGCCATAGTTTCCAGAAGTATCATTAACCTTAGTAAGTCTATTTCCGGTGTAAGAATACCCCAAATCATCCATCACCACCGCTCCCACATTTGATAGTAATCTATTTCTTTTTAGGGTCTGGATATTCCCGTTTACGTCATACGTCAGCACTTCGTTGTAATAATTATTCTGCGGAACCGTTGCATTGGGCTCAGAATAAATCCCATTTTTTAATCGGTCTAATCCATCGTACTGGTAATTATATCTTCTAAATGTTCCACCATCAGCAGCTTGCCAGTCTATTTCTGCAATATTCCCATTGTATTTGCCTGTAGAAACTGTAGAATAGACCGGATTATGGTATTTAAGCTCATAGGCAAAAAGCTTCCCGTTTAAGTTGGCGGGATCATTCACTTTCGTAATCCATCCTCGGATATTGTAGGTCTGATCTATTGACTGTAAAGGGGTACCCGTGGTATTACCTGTCTTTTTATTAGTAAGCTGTCCCAGGTCATTGTAGATGTTTTCTATCAGAAGTTCTTCTGTTAGACTGTTCACCTTATGATAGAGCTTCAGCAGTCTTTTCTGGTCGTCGTATACAAATCTTTCTTTGATAACCACTTCAGCATCTGTGCTTCCTTTTTTGTGATAGGTATAACTTTCATCCACAGCACCGGAGAAATCAAGCTTGAATTCCTTTTTAGTATAACCACCTAAATGATTCCAACTTTTCTCCGCAACTTTCCCGCCCTTGGTATTGTAGTAGGAATAGGTTTTGGTCCAGTTATCATCTTCTATGTTCTTTACATAAGATGCTGTGGGAAGACCTTGGGTATTAGCTCCTCCGTTGAGAGCCTTATCTTCGTTAACTACATATTGATCGAGAATTTTCGCAGGGGGAAATTCCTTGGCATCTCTTGGATAAGAATCGTAGTAATTAACAGAAAGAAGAGTCTGAAAATTATTGAAAAGCGTATTAGTATAATAAACGACAATCCCATTTTTGCTAAAACCTACAGCAGTAGGTGTTTCGCTGATAACAAGATTACTAATCTGCCCCTGTAGATCTGCACGGCTTCCTCCAGCAATGAGTCCGGTATAGGCAACACGTCCAAAGGCATCATATTTGGTCAACAGCCATTGTCCTTTATTTTTCAGGTTCACATCCTGGGTAAGCACCGGACGGTCTGCAGCATCATACACCACAGATTCCCAATCATCCCTTCCAGGAAGTCTTTTTTCCACCTGCCTGTCTAGTCCATCATATCGGTACTGGTAGCAATAGGTGTTCAAAATATCTGTAGTAACAACGTTATTATTCTGCTCAATCTTCTTTACTGCCAGAGCCGGAATCACAAATGCCTTTTGGCCGTATTCGTTGTAGACATAATAGGTATCAATATTCTGTGCTCCGTCTGTTCTGCGTACCAGTACCGTCTCACCGCGCCCATTTTGAAATTGAATAACCGGAGTTCCGTCTTCATCGGTAACCGTATTTTTGTATAGTATCCCTGCATCATAAAAGCCGCTTCCTGATGCTATGGAAACCGAAGAAATGGTTTTATTATCCGTTCCTACTGTATTGGTAGTTGTATTGGTAATAAATTTCTTAACCTCTGTCCCAAGGTTTACCTCATATTTATATTTTTGGGTGTGTCCGCTGCTCATCTTCCAGGGATCACCCGGCTGGGCCACTTGCTTTACCCTGTCTAAGGATGAATTTTCAATTTCCTTTTCGGTGTAGGCATTAGCTGCTCCATAATAAGAGTTAGCTGTACTTTCATTTACAATTCCGGTATGGATAGCTGAATTGAGAGTATTAGCAGGAACAGGAAGAATATCCTTGACCTGTCTTCCAAACGCATCATAGATAATGGGAGTTACCAGATCCTTCCCGGTTGTTGTCGCTTTTACACTGACAATTTGTTTTGGTCTTCCTAGCCCATCGAAATAAGTAATAGCCTCAGTTTTCTTGCTGCAATCACCGTTTAGGCAGGTTTTGGACTGTATATAGTTTTCTGTTGTACTTTGTGCATAGGTCGTCATCGCTGTAAACAACAGACCTAATAGTTTTATTTTTTTCATTGGTGTTTACTGCTTATAGTTATACTTAAATTCTTTGACTACCTTAAAGCTGTATGTTCCTGCATTATCTCTTTCTCTTACCTGAATTTGTTTCAGCCGCTTCGCGCTGTCATAGACATAGAGTTCCCTAACACCTGATGGTGGTGTTATCGTAGTTACCCCCACCAAAGGATCGTAGGTATATTTGGTTACCATTCCTACTGGCTGGAAGGCATCAAGAGCCAGTAACAGGTCTGCTTCTTTGGTTGGATCAGCTGCATCTTCATTGGATCTGGCTACGATAGTACTCATCAAACCTTCCACCTGGCTGTACAATGCTCCTACAATTTTTGCAATAGGTCTGGTTTTGTTGTATCCCCAAACTAAACTCACCGGAGTTCCGTCTTTCTCTCTGTATTGGAGAATATTTCCTTTTTCATCATATTTTTCATAGCTGACGTCCTTAGAAGAAACAGTAGGGCTCAGGGTATCATAAGAATATTCAGACAACGGAAGCACTAAATTCCCGGTAATTGCATGAGGCAGAGCAGCGGGATAGATAGTTTCATCACGGGAGGTCACTTTTGTGATGTTATCTACGGTTTGCTGTGTTTTGGTTTCCAATGGAATACCTACCATATTCTTATCAATCATCAGCTGATTGCTTTTTTCATGGGCGTACTGATACGTTTTTTCCGTAGTGGAAAGATCCGGGAATATGGTTTTCTGATTGGTCAGCTGAGTATGTTTTGGATTATTATAAAAATACTGGGTTTCCGTTTTCATTGCATTTCCATTCAGATAGTCTGTTGTTTTCTGAGACTTCAGATATTCGAAATGGGAAATGTTTTTGTACTGCATAATATCAAGATTATCCAATTGTTCTTCATAGGTGATCACTTCACCTGCATTCTTACCATAGCATCTTGTTTTGTAATCATTTGTCACATTATTAGCTCCAAAGGCATAACAGTTTTTGTAGCCATCAGTACTGGAATAAAAATGACTATGATTGGCACTACAATAGGTAAATGAAATCATTTTCGTTATATCCGCAGCAGTACAGGTATAAGTAACATTTCTGGGGTTAGGATTATCATAGTTCTTACGGATAGAATAGCCATCTACCTGGTATTTTCTGCTGTTATCTTCCTCGTAGTTCATATCTACAGTACGTAGAAGATTATTTCCAGCATCCAGATATTGAGTTTGGAGTTCCCGTCCGTTATTCCATCCCAAATTCGTCCATACTGAGTTTCGGATATTGTCTCCGAGGAGCACTTTTCCAAAATCATCTGAAACAACAGAATATTTATGAATAATATTCGATTTTCCCTCTACAATTTCCTGAACCGTTTTATAGAATACATTGGGATGGGTAGCAAATAGCTGGTTGATATTGGTAGAAGTTACCATTGTATAGGGAAATGCTTCCATGCCACTAGGATAACCACTTCCGGGATTTCCAGGATTTGGGATAATAGCACAGGGTCTTGTAAATTTAAGCTGTTCCTCAAACGCAGGAGTTCTTAATACAGTTGCTTCTGTGAATTGCTCATTCAAATCACGATAAACAAACTTTCTTGTAGATGCCACTCCATTTTCTGTGGTGTCCACAATCTTAGCGATTCTTAATCCGCCAATAGGTGCTTCTCTGTCGCCATAAACAGCATCTTTACTAGTATAACTCGCTGATGCTGTAGAGCGGGTACAAACAAAAAGCGTCCAAAGTTTAAGAGTTAAAGGTTCGTCTTTCTGAACTTGGGCAAAAATGCCTCCTCCATTATTAGTAGGGAAAGTAACCGAATTTCCTGCAGGGGTAACAACACCTGTTGAAGTTTTATAATACAATGGTACGGCCTGTCCGCCAGGCTTTAGCAGGCTAACAATAGCTCTGTGTTTTCCGGTAACCTGTTCAGCTGGATCACACGCGTTATTAAACTGGGCACTTCCTCCCAAGCTAATCTCTTCTGTTCTCAGCGGAGTAAAAACCGTCGTATTCTCAACATGACCATTATTATCGTCAGCTGTTGCTTTGATTTGTACTCCCGTTCTTTCAGATGGACTGAGCATTACATTTTTCTCAATCGCGGTATTATTTTCATAGGTAAACTCGGTAGATCCTTTCGTAGGATAGACAATCTTTTGAAGTATTCCAATAGCTGTATTTTGCGGAACGACCGATTGTGATGCTCCAATATATGAACTCCACATAGCCACCTCCTCTTTGTAAGGAACCAGGTTGGTGTTGGAGGTATTACCGTTATAATATCCCCAGCTATCTCTACTAAAGGCAAGTCTTTGGGGAAATAAATCCGGCAGATTATACTCAAATCCATAAGTCGTATTTAAAACACTATCCACAACCGAAGTCAAAAACAGTCGGTTATTTGCGGTAAGATTGTAATTAAGGGTAACATCATTGATGATATTGCCATTAACCTTTTTAGTAACTTTTTGCAGTCTTTTATAATCTCCACTACCTCCCGATTGCAGATAATCAAAAATAATTTCTCCATAAGAAGGATTGTTGCTGTATATTCTTTTGATTTGTTTTCCCGCCACGGTTTGGTTATGACTAATCAGTTCACTAACCTGTGGATATCGAATAAATGGCGAACCGCCACAGCCTGATAACATAGGACCTCCATTAGGTGAAGTATAAGATAGGGTCTGTGACTGGCTCATCGTACCAGTATACCCTCCATCTAGATTCTCAATAAATACAATTTCTCCACTGGTGATATCTTCAATTTTTGTCAGATACCAGGCTGTGGTAGAAATGGATATAAGGGAATGTCCAGCTCCTGCGGTACGGTTGGAAGTGGTCTCCTTATCTGTAAAATAATATTTGGCTCCGTTATCTACCGTTATGGTAAAGGAATTTCCTCCACTCGTTCCCTCAATTACAACATCTTTTTGGGAATAAATGACAGGAATTCCTTTTTTGTCAAAGACAAATTTGATCTGCATCCCTCCAAAACTGGCCATATACAAATCCTGTTCCGTATCTACATCATCAAGAGAGGCATCCTGAAAGAACTGCATTACTGTTGGATGATTTACCCCAAGTTCATCAATATTGGTTGGAATCATTATACTGCTCTGATGATCTTCATCAGGCATATCTCTTATTACTCTGGTTATCACGCCTCCTGAAACAAGATTCCAGCCGAGTCCTGTAGAACCGTTCATATCATCGACTTTGAGTCCATTGGAAAAATAATTAAGCCTGATTGGAATATTAATATTTTCGGTATCAAAAGATGTTACAGGTATATCTACATTGGCATTCCCTGTAAATAGGCTTACCGGAAGATTTCCAAAGGCTCCCAATTTATAAGACTCCGCAGATGGAGGAATGATATTGGGAAGCGTGGACTGTTTGCTTCCTGTAGTTTGCGCAAGTGCAGCGCCCATAGACAAGCAAAAAAATAAGCTTGTAATATTTCTTTTCATTGTGTTTTTATTTCTTAATTAATTTGGCGTTCGCCGTTTTATTGCTATCAGTTTTGATCGTTACCACGTATGCACCTTGAACAAGGGCTTGAGTATTAATCTTAGTGACTTTGTTCTTTGTCTTTATACTTTGAAGCTGCCTTCCGCTCATATCATACAGCATAATATCAGCCTCCTTGAATAAGCTTCCAATTTCTACGTAGGCATAATCAGATACAGGGTTGGGATAGATTTTGATGTCGTATTTTTCAATCAATTGCTCTACCTGTTTGTCTCCCAATTTTACGATCTTCCAGTTCTCTTTACCCAGTTCTTCTGCACTGGTTCCAGCCAAAACAACAGATCCGTCTCTGTTCAGCTTCAAATCGGAAAGTCTTTCTTCTTTTTGCCTGGATTCTCCGGTAATGTGTTTCCGCCATTGTTCAGTACCATTTACATCGAGGTAAAGAATCCAAAAAGTATTGTCTTCTTTCTCCGCTCGTCCCTCTGAAGGAGTATAACCACCCAATAAAATTCCTTTTGAAGATTTGTCATCTGCAGAATGAAGAACATTCATGCCCATTAAAATGTCACGATTTCCAAAATTGTAGGATTTTTGCCACTGCTCATCTCCTCTTTCATTTAAAGAAATCAGCCAAAGGTCTGTCCCTTCTTCTATTCCTACCGTTTTGTTTCCTGATCTTTCTGATCTGGATTCTCCGCCAATGATGAATCCATTTGAAGTCAAAGCCATAGTTCTGATATGATCATCTCCTTTTCCTCCAAAGTTCTTTTCCCATTCTACTTTTCCATTTTTGTCCAGCTTTACGATCCAGTAGTCGCCCTCGCCAAAGTTTTCAGTTTTCTTTGTTCCTCCCATCGAACTTCTTGAATAGATTCCAAGCAATGCTCCTCCATCTCTCGTTGAAATCATCTTCTCAACTTCATCTAAGCCTTTTCCCCCTAAGGTTATTTGGGATAACTCTTTTCCATCTTTATCCAGTCGGGTAATAAAAACATCTTTAGATCCATAACCTTTTGAAAAGCCCTGTACGTTACCCGCAACAAAGAATCCCAGATCTGTAGTCTGGATAACTGCTCTTGCTTCTTCATCTGATGAGCTTCCTAAAGTTTTTTGCCATAATTCATCACCGAATTCATTGATCCGGATCAGCCAGATATCGGATCCTCCTTTGGAATCATCTTTCTTATCCAAACCTTTCCCTGAATACGAAGTACCTGCTAACAAACTTCCACCATCCTGTGTAGTAACAGTTGCTGATAAATAATCATGATTTGATCCCGAGAAATATTTCTCCCAAGCCTCTTCTCCCTGCTGATTCAATTTTACAAGGTGAAAGTCATAGCCGTTGTTTTGTTTGCTCGTTTGCTGTAATTTGTCGCTCTGAATCGAGCTTCCCGTGATAAGATATTGCTGATCAATGGTTGTCGTAACCTGGCTTAAGAAATCCTGAGTGGAGGATTTGATGTCTTTTTGCCAGAGGACCTGTTGTCCCTGTAAAGAAATTGCGGTATACAATAGGAGTATACTGTAAAAGTTTTTTTTCATAGTTCTTAGGTTTTTTTGGCTCCGCCAAATTTAGTTTAGTTTCTTCTGTAGAGATATGTGGTTTTCCCTATTTTACCTACCCGTGATTTCCCTGATAGATGAAACTAAATCCTTCTGTTTTTAAGCCAATTGGTTAATAAGCCAAAGATAATTTGGGTCAGCGACAATACATGTCGTATTATATTTCATAAAATATTTAGGCAAGATAACATGATGGATTTTCAGCAACAATGCTTATGGTTATAAATTTAATAACTGTTGGTTATGAATTTGTATAGTTTTTCTATATTAAAATTCATTAAATTTGTCTGATTAAATATATATTATGGTTTCTCTCGGCACTAAATTAACCAGGCTACGTAAAAAGAAAGGATATACGCAACAAGAGGTTGCTGATTTATTGAATATTTCACAACCGGCATATCATAAATGGGAAACAGATTTGGCAAAACCCGCTATTGAAAATCTATTAAAGATTTCTGAAGTTTATGAAATCGACTTAAATGATCTTCTGGAGGAAGTTCCTACCTTTAATATAACAAATAATGATTGCAGTATTCAAAATATTGGTAATCCACATTCCAATTTTTATGCAGAATCACCTGTGCTCATAAATGGAATTTTAAAGAATCAGGACGCAATTACTAATCTTCTTAGTGTTCAAAATAAACTTATTGAAACTCTCATCGATAAAATTAAAAAATAGGAGTAAATGTTCTCGTTAATTTTTTGTCACGTTTTTTACTCTTCAATGGGGATGCAAAATATATACGATATTTCAATATTAGCCCTGCAAGTTTTGAATTGAAAAAGAATATATTATCTCAGGGATGATTTCTTTATTAAAATTATCCAGGGTATCAGTAATAATAAACAGTGAAAATAGGATTCCATCGACTTCCACTAAAAGTAGTTTTAGATATTGGAGATTTTCAATATTTACGACTTTAATCTGCATTACCTTGGTTGAAACAAACCACACATTATCATATTTAATTCGCTTAAATTTTATAAATTCATCTTCAACCCCAATGATATCGACGAATGCTTCAAGATAGACCAGTTCATTTCTTAAGATGGTAGCAACATTGGTTACATTGTCTGTTAAATGTAAGGGTTTACTATTAAAAATATTCAATACTATGATGAAATCATCATTTTCAACAATGAGCTGGGGTTTTATCAATACCTTTTTTAGAGCTTTGTCAGAGGTATCAAACTTTTTCTCCAAATTTTCTGAAAACTTCCATGAGGTAAAAAAATCATTATACCTCTTATCATTAACAGGAACAAATCCAACAGGAATTTGAAATAGTATTTGTTTATAGGGTGTTGTTAAAAGGAGTTTTCCTTCTTCATTTGTAATGGTTAGATTTCCTTGGTAGAATTTTAAATTTCTTTGATGAAATGTTTCAGTGAAAGAAGGTTCTACTCTTTTCCCTTTAGGAATTGAAAATAAGGTATCTGTAGATTGATATTGATTAAGAAATTCCTGCCGATCAAAATGTAAAGAATCCGGATCATGATCAGGATGATAATAAAATAGCTCCTGCAAATAAAAGTTCTTCTCAAAATTTTTCAAAATGGAGGTAATAAGATCTGTGTCTTCACAATTGTTTTTATCCTTTAGAAAACCATCTATATCCAAGCGAAAGAAAATCATTCTTGCCGTAGAAATATCACATTGGCGATGATTAATAATATGCTTTAGCAATTCATTGCCATTATCGTAATTATAATTTTGGGCGATATAATGTAACTCTACCGGCTCCTGTATCGTGTTAAAAGTCTTTATATCCAGCTCTCTTCCATCAAAGGAATAGTTTAAAAAATGATGAACCAGGAAAGCAGCTCTCTTTTCTGATACTTTGAACTTCATGGTTTATGTTTTATTAAGATTTTAATAGATAGGTCTTCTATATTCTTACCCTTAAAATATGCAACTAAATAAATTAGTATTTTTAAAGATATGAAAAAGAAAAATACTGAATACAGAAAAAGGCTTTACGACAGAGATTTCAGGCTGCTTTGGGCTTTGTCAGGCGGTTTTTGTGCATACTGTAAGAAACCATTTATAGATATGGATACTCTTGAATGTACTGTTCATCAGGCCCATATAATTTCCCGACATGACACCAATGTACCAAGTTATCGGGATATTCCCATTAAAGAAAAAGATAAATATGAAAATCTCTTTCTTTTGCATCCCACCTGTCATGAAAAAACAAAATACTTCTCATTAGAAGAACTGCAGGCTATTAAGACAAATCATGAAAAGCATGTAAGAGACACTTTAAATGGTATTTATAATCCTTATCCTATAGGTAATGGTAAGTTTGCCATGTATCCACATGTAGTTTATTATCCGAAGGAAAGGGCGTTTAATCCTTTCAATGCCTATACAGCTTTGTTTAGTATTGCTATTTTTAACATCCTTCTGGTTTTCTTCTTCATATATATTATGAAAGCAAAGTGGGAGATCAATTCAGTGTTTCTGATGAGTTTATTACTTATTATGAGTGTCATGTACATAATAAAAGTTATTAGGGATCTAAAAAGAAGGCCTGCAACCACTATTCATGAAGCAAAATGTATTTTTTCAGGATGCAATGGAAAGGTAAACATTATACGCCCTTCTCCAATTTACGACAGCATGAGTAAAAGGAATATTCCTGAGCCTGGGATTGGGATGTGTAATTTTGATCATACCCATACTTTCACCGTTCCAAGAGATCTGTCCTTATCCAATAGAGGAGATTATCATCAGTTTAAAATATATCCATAATGTCTTAAAATTATAAGGACTTTTGCTCATCCTATAACTATATATATTAGGGATCAATACAAATATTACAATTTGGCGAATCTGGAAATTTTGCTAAGGTCTATATCATATCTGTTAAAAGCCCTATACAAATTGTTATACTTAACAAAGTTGTGGCTTATCGCGATTTCCTTCAATGTCTTTGAAGTAAAAAGAACGTCTCCAAGAGCCCCGACCATCTTTGTTTTTAGATAATGGCTGTAAAAGCTGTTGCCCCAGTATTTTTTAGAATCACTGTGAATCTTATGGATACTAAGTTCCTTCCCTTTGATCCAATCCCGCAGCTGAGAATGTTTAACAGAATCATACTCTTCTAATAACTCCGAAAGATATGCATAACTTCCTGGCGAGTTCTCAATCATATCCCTTGGAATAGAACACTCGGATAGACATATAAATACCCTTTCTAAGTTATCTTTCCATATAATACCGCTTACACAACAGAAATTGGGGAGTGTAGTGAAATGGATATGAAAAGGTAGTGGAAAATTCTCTTTCATTGTTTGTTGCTCGGGTAGATATTCCATAATCTTGGAAACAGAGCTGTCGTCTTTATTAATACTGGAGGCAAAATAGAGGTTTCCCTCCAAAATACGTTTATAAAACCGGGAATCTTTAGAAAGCCATCCAAACTTAGAAAAACAACCTATATATAACTGGGTTATATAGGCGACCTTTTTAGCCAAATATTCAGTATTATGGATATAGACTTGCTTTTTAACAAAAGACAGCGTAGAAAAACGCTCCATAGATTGATTCATTACTTTATCAAATAACATGATTGTATTAACATTCATATGTACCTCCTTATTGTATAATTTTATATAAAGCTGGCATCAATTATTGCGAAATTTACGAATTCCTGTAACGTATGGTTTATTGTATTAATTTAACGTTTTTTAATCAGACAAAGAAATAAGTAATTAAATGATAACGTAGTCATGAAAATTACACACATTATGTAACAAATATTTTCAAGATAGTAAAGGATATCATATCTTCAAATCTGCATTTTTTTGTATCAGTATCTTATATTTCTTCTCTTCTTTTTCTTTTTGGGCAGAGGAATCTCTTCTGGCTCTGGATTATATGCCGCTCCTAAGCTTAACATGGAAAATAAATCGAGAAGTAATTCACTTGTCTTAAAGATCTCTTCAAAAGCAGAGAAAGGAATATTATTTTTTTCAGATAGATCTTTACATATTCTGCTCATTTCTAGGGTAAGGTTTTTCTCATCCATTGAACTATAATGAGGATTGCTTAAACGCTCGGAAAGGATCTGCTTTTCCAGTGCCTGAATAACAGAATCCATATATTTTTTCTTTTCACCAGCAAAAACATTGGGATTGGTTATATGCAGGGTGTTTTTGCTCCTAAGATCAGATATTTCTTTTTTTTGTGATTCTGTCTGAAGTTTTAACGATTCAATTTGTTTCAGATGAGATTCAAGCAGATCATTATTTTTTAACAGCTGAGCATTGTAAAGCTTAAAAGCCTTTCCATAATTTTCAATGGTCTTTCCGATCTTAACATGCTCAAATCCCAAAAAGTCAGCTTCTTTAACAATGAGGTCTTTGAATGAGTTGCCCTCTAACCTTGTTTTCATCTCGTTAATTTTCATTTCTAAAGCTTTAAGCTCTTCTTCTTTTTTGTGGATTTTGAACTCTACCGCTTCCAGTCTTCCTACCGAACCTGCTATTCCTCTTTCCATACCGAGGCATTCAGCAGTAAGATCCTGCATTTTGGAATAATGAAATGACTGATGCTTTAATGTTTTTCCTGTTTTCAGGTCTTGCCAGTCAGCGACAAGATGGGCATGAAGATTAGGTTTCCACTCGTTAGATTCCTTGTCCCAGTGACCTTCATCTTTGTGGATGGCTATTTGAAAAACCCTTATACCCAGTTCCTGTTCCAGCTTTTGAGAAAGATCAAAAAGGTCTTTCATCGTGGTATCCTCCTTAATAACTACCACTGCTTCACGTATCGGCATGGCATTGCTCTGTAATTTCCTTCCAGATTTATCTTTACAATATGCTTCAATCTTAGCTACCCTATCACCAATTTTTTCTTCCTGCCAATACTCATTATTTGAGCTCAGCTCTTTTCGAATATAATCGAAAGTTTTTCTTCTGAAATTATGAATTTCTGAATCAGGTTTTATGACTTTGAAATTGATGGAAGTTTTCATAAGATAGTTGTTTTGTTAAATTGTGATATATTTGCAGTGATAGCTCATAAGTGTTTGCTGTAATAGGTCAAACATTCTTCTACTTAAGCAGCCAGGAATAGGCTGTTTTTTTTAGCCTCTGCGGGCGAAGTAGAAACTTTGTTGGGAGGGTACCGACCTTCAAAGTTGCGAATGAGCTCCTAACTTTTGCTGACAGTTGGTAAAAACATCCCTGCTACATTCTCCTGCGCATTCCTTTTTTTTTCCTGTTTGTTTCTTCTTTGCAGTCCTCTTTTTGTATTTTACTGCCTGCTTCCTTTTGGGTAGTATTCCCCGCAATTTTTGCAGAAAGAGCCTGCCGTTGTCTCTTTGCGGTCAGGTAATGATTGAGATCTTTATGATCTGCATAGAGGTGGGAAAAGTCCTTGGCGTAGGGGAAGGATTTTAGAATCGTGTTGGTACAATCTCTGCCACTCTTGTCATTATCGAGAAAGAGACTGATCTCAGAATATGGGATAAGAACATCAATAGCTCTCTTTATTATTGCCGTAGAATTCAACACCAACAAATCTCCTCGAAAAGATTTCTGCATTTCGATAAAGGACAGAGCATCTGTAAAACCTTCAAAAACGGCAACTTTTTGGTGAGCTTCCTTGTTGATTATATTGGTGCTGATTGATTCAGTTTCAGGGGAGAAACGTAACAAGGTAATATCTTTTTTATTCAAAGCACCTTTATAAAAGACATTTCTAAGCTCCCAGCCATCCGACCTATTCTTAAAACCAACCGCATACAATTGTTTATTTTCGATCGTAAACCATAATTCTTTGATAAATGGATATACTTTTTCGCTCAAACCTCTTTCATGCAGGTACAGAATAAGATTAGGATGAGCAATATCCATAATCTTGTCTATATGATAATTTGGATGGGATTTTATAGGTTTTGTTTGCTGGTGAAAAGAAGAAAAATTTTGATTGGATGCCCATTCCAGAGCTCCTTTTACCGATATTTGGAAATATTTCTGAATAAAATCGGTAGTAGTACCGCCTATCCCCTCTGAAAAGAGGTACCAGAGATTCTTCGGCTTATCAATTTTAAAAGAGGCTTGGTTCTCTGGGGTAAAAGGATTCGGATACCAAGCTTCTTTTTCATTTTGGCGGGTTGGAAGGTATCCGAGAATAGCGAGGACTTCTTCCAGCTCTATGGAATTTAATTGCTTACAGTTCATTTTATGCTATCTATTTTCCAGAAGATAGCAAAGTGTTTAACGTACATGGGGTATGTGACGTCAAGTGGCTGTATTTGTCCTTTGGTTTCCTAATCACTCAATCTTATGGTTTTTGTATTAGGACAGCAAAAGAAAAACAGTTCCTATAAATGCCGCAATAAAATCATATCCGAAATCATTCCTTTAATTTGTTATATAGTTAGCACTATAACTTTACATATAGCTAGCAAATTGAAATCATTGAATTATATGGGCATGCAATACTAGTCAGTATACGTCATGACATTAGAATTTGTTATGCTCATAAAATGATAACAAGCTGTAGCGTAACATAGCTAACGATATAATCAAAGGGCTTTATAACAGTATAATAGCTTACAAAGCAATCGTTATATACAAAAAGGAGGATGAACATATAATCTTATACGATATGAACAAAGAAAACTTGCATGATCAATCCAATGAAAATGCGGCTTATGTGAGAAAGGGAAGATCAAATGAACCTAATGATCAATCCCAAGAATTAGCAGGTAATACTATAGCTGTAACGGATGATGAATATCTAAAACATGCTATGGCAGCTGAGATGCCTAAAGAGACTCAACCAATCAAAAGTCAGTCATTTGTAAGTGGAAATAGACGATCAAAGTCCCCTGGATTAACTGAGAAAGAATATTTTGAAACTTTCTTTAAAATTCCAAAACAAAATGCTAGCAAAGGAAGGACTGTATACATCCGTCCTGAGTTCCATCAGAAATTTTTAAAGCTGATAGCTGGCCTTGAAATAGACAGGCTCACAATGTATGCTTATCTGGATAATATTATTGACTATCATTTTATACATTTTGAAGAGCTGATTCATAAAATATATCAGGATAGAAATAAACCGTTGTTCTAAGGTATAATTTTGCTCGAAGGACTATATGATGGAATTTCTTTATATGAAGGGTTAAATTGAAGATAATTGTTGATTTACAATAAATTTATTAACTTTATAGTGATATAAATAAGAAAAAACGATATACAAAAGTCACTATATCAGTTTCCTTAAAGACATCTAAGATGGGTTATATATTAATATTTCACGATCTAAAGAATCAATACTATTATTGTTATGACGATGATAAAAGTAATCTAATGTATATTGCTTTCGAAGACGAAATCATTTTAGAAAGCTTCATTATTCTCCAAGGAACTAAAAGTGAGCTTCCACTTGCTGGCTTTTTGCCATACGAAGTTTATCTCAATAATGTTGAGGTACAAAAAAATAATTTAGAGGTAGAAAAAAGACGAAGGGAAAACGGCTTAAAGGCACAGGAATTATTTAAAATAATAGCTAGGGAACAGCTTTTTATTGTAGAAGATATTCCGCAGGACAAAGATAGTATTGCCAATTATAAAGTAATTGAATCGATACCAGTTAAAAGAGCCGATTATAATATCAAAAATTGTAAGAATATTGAAGTTGAAGTTAAATGTCTCACCTTATATCCAAGAATTAACCCATTGTTTTTCTACATTAGTTCCTATGAAGTAGAGAAGCTTGAAAATTTGAATAAATTAACTGGAAAAAAGACCATTCTAGCAATATATAGTCAAGCAGAAATTGATCAGGAAAACTGTTCGGTAATCATGATTAAACTTTCTACAATAAGAAAAAATAAAAGACCTATTATCTATGATATAGATAAAGACTGCTATAAGGTTCCAATAAGCTTAACTACAGAAGGATTTGAACTGCTGGAAAAATATAGAATAAAGGGAGATCTATATAGGAAATCAGGTAGCAGATAATAATACTAATTTTAGAAATCGTAATTATTAAGTTGATAATCAGGCTTGAAATTAAGAGACTGACCATTCTAATTGTTTGGATAAAATTAATTGAACTCCAATTTACACAGTTTGACAGACTGATATGTAAAATTCATCAGAAGTAAGTATACTTCTATTTATAAGAATACAATTACTAGAAATTCTTTAGATCATGGAATTCTTTCATAGGAAAGAAGCAAGTTATCTTTTGAGCTGCTTGAAATAAATTCCGCTGCTCAAAACAACTTGCCCTTCGGGATTTGAAACATGCTCCGAAGTCGCTATTTTTCAAAAAAAAAGACAGATCATTATTTATAGGGTACAATTAGGAAAATAAGGGCAAAATGAAGCCACTAAATTCCACTTCAACAGGACGGATCAATTTCAGGAATAGATTTCCGAAAAATGATTTGTTATGTTATATAAAGAAACTGTCAGCAATGAAATGTGGGGGCTACTCCAAAAGCTGATGAAAGATGAAAAGCTCAAAGACTACATCTTAGTTGGAGGTACTGCATTGTCCCTAAAAATAGGACATCGAAAATCAGTAGATATAGATTTGTTCACCACAAAAGATTTCGACTCAAAAGAAATGTTTGATTATTTAAATCTGCAATATGATGCAGTAATTAAAGAAAGTAAGCTATACAACAATACAGTACTTACATTTATAAATGATATAAAAGTTGATATTGTTGCCCATAAATATCCTCTATTAAATCCTGTGGAAATAAATGAAGGCATCCGAATGATTTCTAATGAGGATATTGGAGCGATGAAGCTCCATGCCATTTTTCAGAGTGGAAAAAGGCTAAAAGATTTTGTGGACATGTATTTTCTTCTGGAAGAGAAACCACTTAAAGACTATCTTCAGGCATATGAGAAAAAGTATTGTGGTCATGATTTTTTAGCCGCTTATGCACTTTCCTTTTTTGGAAATATTGATTTTGATAAAGCTTTTGATGTTTCAATGATGAAAGGAAAAGAGAACAATTGGCCAAGAATGTCAGAACGTTTGAAGAAAGCTGCTGTTAATCCTGAACTGAAATTTGAGATAAAATTTAAACAGGAAAATGGAAATAAGCCACCCCAAAAAGGGAGAGGTTTTCGTCGATGACTATTGCATAAACTAATGAAATTCAGTAAATTTATAATATGAAAAATAGGGTAAATAATGTGCTAAAACCCAATCTGCATGCAAAATTTTTTTGGGATACGGATATAGATAAAATGGACTGGCAAAAAATGTATGTTGCAGTTATCACCCGTATTATAGAAAGAGGTGGGCAAAAAGAGGTTGACGAGATTGTACGCTTTTATGGACGTGAAAAAGTTATAAAAGCTATAAAAGATGAAATTTTCTTTCTCCCTAATTACGCAATAGAAGATACTATCAAATTCTTTCCTGAACTTAAAAAGGAAGAAATGTACTGTTATATCAACAGAAAAGATAAACCTTACCATTGGATTTAAAATGTATAGCCAATAAAAAAGAATTGAGAATAAAATGTCTATCCTCAATTCTTTTTTATTGGCTCATTATATTTCAAAGATTTTGAAACACCAACTCTAAATTTTGTCATTACTGACATCCTTTTACAAAAAGATTATCTATTAAACTTTTCACTAAAAATTTTAATTATTCGACTCAACAGCAAGTACATTGGAAACAAATCTTTTCCCTCGATTTTGAGCATTGATTACGTTTGCTAAATACTGAATAAATAAGAATCCTACATAATAAAACTTAGAATCATCATGCATAAATATTAAAACTAACATACCTGTAAATACAATAAATAAGAAGCTCAATGATGTTAAATCCCTAGCTAGAAGAAATGCTCGATGACTTTCTGTAACTATTAGGTTAGCTGAATTCTTCTTATAAAGCTTATACCATAATTTATTCTGCTCAGAATTCTTTCTTGGAAATTGTCCATATTTACTTTTTAAACTTTTTATATCAATTCTAGAATCTTTAATACAGAGTTTTGAAAAAGCAATAGAACCTGGTAACGGATCATTTAATTTCCAAAATACAAGAATTGCTTTTTGATGACTGGTTAATAACCCATTAAGTAGAAACAATAGTATGGGAGCAATAGAAGCTCCTATTGTTCTGATCAATAAAATAATATCAAATTGCTTTAAATAGTGAGGAAAAAAAATTATAAATAATATAATAATATTAGCGGCTAAAAATACCCAAAGTAAAGTTGTATTCTTAGTTTTTAAATTTACTTCTTCTGCCATGTTAAAAAATATAAGGATAAAAGCCTGAGGGAGTTATTATTGATAAGAGCACGGGTAATGGCGTTTTAAGCCCATTTAATTCTTCTTTATATTCTTTCACGCATTGCATATCAATTGGACTTAGATTATCCGGTCCATGTGGATGTGAGTGCCATTCACCAATATAACCTATTTGTCCCCCTGTTTTTTTATTGATATGAGCAATTTCTTGAGCAAGATCTTTAAATCCACGAAAAAAATTAAGGTGATCACCTTTACTGTCTTTGGGAGCTTTTAAAAGATCTGTAATAAAAAATGTTTTTGTTTTATAATTACAAATTCCAATAAAAACACCACCAATCTCATTATCTTTTGCTTTTGTACTCTGCATTTTGATGTTCTCAAGAATTCCATTTTTAAATCGCAAGGTCCAATTGTTATTTACAGCTTTAAACACTTTAAAAGGTTCCACTATAATATTTTGTGTCTCAACCATATAATCTTCAGAATCTGAAATTATATTTAAAAATATCTTTCCTTCATCACTTTTATTAGCTATTTCTTTTTTTAATGCTCCAGCAAAGTAACTACTATGTGAAGATACTTTTTCGTCCGAAAGTACAGTAGTTTCTGAATTACAACCAATTCCCACCCTAACTATTAAATTTGAATTGCTTTGTGTGGTATTCTCTCCAATAAGCCATTCCGAAATCTTTGGATTGGTTAAAGCTGAAGAATAAAGAAATGCTTGCATATCATCTATCCTTGGATTTCGGTTTTGGCCTTCTTTATAGAGGATTCCCAAATTTCCAAAGTCCGAAATTGAAGCACTTGCGACTTGACAAACTCCTACACTTTTAATAACTGATAATTTATTAAAGAAAGCTTCCGAGGCAGTAAAATCAAATAACCATTCATAAGGTTTGAAGGTTTCCTCTTGGTCAATTAATCCCTCTTTAAAAGATGTTGAAGATAATGTTTGTAAAGACTCATTAGGGTAAATTTCCTTAATTTTTTCTTTAAGGGCTGCCGCTTTATTTTTACCTATACTATCCGCGAAAAGGCTGTGTCTAACCAAATTATGGGAAGAGATGCTGTCCGGATCAAGCAAAGATAAATTAGTTATACCGCTTCTTGCAAAATGCATTACAACTTTTGATCCCAAAGCCCCACATCCAAAAACGACCGCTCTGGACAGTTCAATCTTAGTACCTGAAATCTTTTCAGATTGAGCAATGCTTAGTGGTTGATTATGTGAAAGGATATTTATATGGAAATTATTTATAATTTTTCCATCACATATATCTTCCTTTGAAATCACGAATTCAAAATTGAGTAATTCAATATCTGCTGAATATCCTATTATTGGTTTAGGGCGTCTGATCCCTACTATAACCGGAAACTCTCTGAATGGAGCATCAATTATCAACTCCATCAAAACATCACATTTGATCCCATAATTATGACAAAACGTTTTGAAATCTTCCCAATTTGTAGGCAAGTTTATAGCATAATTACTATTTATAGTATTTTCATTATTCCATAAAAAGAAAGCTAAGGATAACTCTCGTTTTGTTGTATCATTTTTTTGTTTATCCTGATTCTCTCTAATTTCTTGTATTATTGGTTGAATATTTTCAGGTGTCGTTTTCTTAATGAGTTTATATGTTCTTCTGTCATTTTGCAAAACTTGTTCAAACTGAGCTACAGAAAACTCAGTAGTGACAGGGAAAGGATTGTTTTCAATTATCTCCTTCATAATCAAATCATAATCATATATGATAGTGCTATAATACCCTTCTAATCTCATAGGCTCATATTGTTCTCCATCTTCGGTTAATTCACCAATTGCAGCATCTCTAAACCAGTTATTTATTCTTATTATGACATCTTCTATTCTTTTGTTTGCATACCACTCGTTTGGATTTTCTCTCACATAACATATGGCAGGAGGCCGACCATTAGTCGCAATATATAAGTGAGCAAGTTCATCCTTTGGAAAATCTAGACGATCTGTATAAATAACAGGGCATTTTTCTGGATAATTTGCCTCGTCAATAACAAGTAAAATTGGTTCATTTTCCCTTATATCAATTCCATTAAAAGTTCCCAAATTTGGTAGGTTCACGCTGATGTTAAGAGGAATCGCAATTCTTTTATTCCCCCAATCCAAAATATCTAGTTTATTTCCCGATATTTTTTCAAGTGAATATAAAGAATCCTTTAAAAAAGGATTCTTTATATCATCTTCAAACTTTTGTAAGGTGGCACTAAAGTTCATTACACCCATATTTAGAAGTAGAGTTTACAATTCCTAAGCCTGCTGTGCCCACAACTTTTGCTGTACCTTCCGTTTGTCTGGGTTTAGCAATCCCTAAAAATGTGACCTCAAAAATTATTGGCTGGGGCACTTTGTTTATAATATTGTAAGTTGATGTATTGAGGAAATTAGTGTTTCCAACCTTTTTGATGTATTCCTTTTTTGCATCATAGTGAGGAGGATTATCATCATCATCCAGAATTGTTTTACTGGATGCTATAACCTTACTTTCTCTTCTTTTATAATCTAACACCTCAAGTGAAGATTCCATTGGGTTAGGGTTTTTCGCATGAGGTCTCTCGTTAAAAAATGACCATGAACAATGATGAGGTGAGAGGAATAAATCCCATTCTAATGCTTTTTCATTATTATGTCTTTTCGTCTTATCTAAGATAATATTCCATGAAGAGTGGTCGGAGTCTCCTCCAAACATAACTAAACCGGAAAAATTTGATTGATAAGCTTCAGTTTTAAATCTAGCCTGAAAAACTATACTTGTTGAATTTTTTTTGTCCCCACCTTCATTCTCTAGGTGTTCCTTAAAAGGGGCATGAATAAAAATCGAAAAAAGATGCTGATCTTTGTCATTAAATCTTGAAACAATATTTCCCGGGGTAGAACGTAAATGATCTAAATCCTGATAATTTTTGTTACCATCATATCCAATTATACGTATTCTATTACCTGGAAGATCCTTGTCTGGAGCATTGTTTCTATGTAATTCTAATCTGCGCTCGGCTTCTTTTTGATAGGCATCTTCATCCTCATTGGTTGATTCTTCGGCGATCATAGGTGAAAACCACATTGCATCTACTCGAATAATATTATTCTTTTTATCCTCCGAAGAATAATCCTTTGGATCTCCCTGATAAAAATGACTCTTAAATCCTCTACAATGATCCTGATCTCCATGGGTAAGGATAAAAACATCTACATAAGGTATACTATTGTCATACTGAATACTTTTCAGAAGATCTTTTTTAACATCATAAATACCTTCATCACAATTCCTTATATTGCAATCTACGATGATTGTGGTTTTGTCTTTTAATGTAATTAGCGCATTGTCCCCGTTTCCTACAGGGTAAAACTTAACTGTTGCGTTCTGCATTTTTAATAATTTTTGTTTAGTAATTTCTTTAAATATGGTCTCATAATAATCCATATAGAAATATTAACTGTAGTGGATTTCCACAGTCATTTAAAAGAAATTTCAGAGATAAGGAATTGAACGCAATTTTTTAATATATTTGTACGTTACTTTAGACAAAATCCAATATCTTCATTAGATGGAAATTTCTTAATGAAATGATATTTAAAAGTTCAAGAAGGGTGAGAGTTTCTTGAGCTTTTTTTATCACTTAATATTCTATTTTTTCTTAAACTAATTTTTCTTTTAAAAACTTCACTTCATCTTTTAATTCTTTTATCGTTTCTTTTAATTCTTTTCCGGCTCTTAAATATTCATTAGGGAGTTCATCCTTAATATCTTCCATCAGAAGGAAATAAACAGGTCTTAAAATCGTTTCAAGAGTTGGAATTTCCTTAAATAAACTGATTAGCAACTCTCTTTGATTTTTGGCAAATAACAAAAGAAAATAATCAACAAAGTCAGTAAAAACTTTATTTGTAATTCTGTTACTGTTTTTTGGATTATTGCTAAAATCAATTAAATCTTTGATATGTTGCTTAATCAAGGATAAAGAATCATCAACTTTGTCATTCCACAATAATATCTTAGCGTAGAGTAAATTAAATCGTAATGTTGGAGGAAAATCATCGCTTATATTATTTTGTAATATTTCCAAAGCGAATTTCTTTTTGTCTTTTCTTAGGTCTTCATATATACCTTGCACCCAGCATCCAACAGCATGTATTTCTCCTAGTTCAATTGTTTTCGCAAACATTAAGTCCGACTTCTCGTAAAGCTTTTTCTCAGAATAAATATGGCTTAATAGATGTGCGGATTCTGCATTATTTTTTTCAACACCCAGCTCTAAAATCTGAATGGCCTTATCTAATTCTTGTTTTTTTATGTAGAGTTTTGCCAATTCACTATATCCATCTTCATCCCCAATTTCGATAGCTTTATTTAATTCAACCTCCGCCTTTTTGTAACTTGGCCTGGGTTTCAGATAATAGAACCTACCTAAATTTATCTGGCTGGATTCTTCATTCGCAAGAATGGCATCTTTTAAAGTTTTTTCAACTTCTTTTGTTTGGTTTTGAAAAGTGTATACTTCCGCCAGCTTTGTATGCGCATTTGCTACTTTGAAAGAAATAGCCTCTTTATAACATCTAATAGCTTCTTCGTTATTTCCTTGTTTAAAATAAATATCTCCCAGTGAAGTAATCGACAGTTTAAACTTCATGGATATCGCTTTTTTGTGATACATGATCGCATCCTCATAGTTTTCATCCAATTCTATTGCAATATCACCTAAACGATAAGCTGCATATCCATGAGGATCTGGCAGTTCCAGACTTATCTTATAGTATTCTTGAGCTTTATTTAAATCACCAACTTTAAATTCGTACAATGTACCTAGTGAAATCGCAATATATGAGCTTTTTTCCAAGGACCAAGCTTCCTGAGCGGATTTTAGCGCTTCTTCCTGTTTGTTTTTTAGTATAAAAAGAGACGTTGCCACTTTGTAGTAAAGGACGTCTTTTACTTTTACTTTGTACAATAAATCTTCTGCTTCATCAAAATTACCCTTTTTAAGAAGGTTTTTAACTTCATTTAATATATCTTTTTCTGAAGTTTTTGTATTCTTTAGTAAGCGTTCTGGAAGAATTGAATTAGTTTCTTTAATTAACTCTTCTTTTAATGTTTCAGAAACATTTTCGCAGGATAAGAAGGTGTTCCCCATATCGATAGCTGCATTAACGTCATAGTTGCCACCCTTTAGATTGCTGATATGTTTTTTTACACGGCTAGTCAACTCTGTTTCGTCGCACCAAGCATCAAAAAAACGTACTAGCCATACAACATTGTCTTTATCATTTTTTCGTCCAAAACGCATCAAATACCAGATATTCATGAATCGTTCTTTAATTCCATACAAATGATTTTTAGTATTTGTAGGAATTTTTTCAATGAACTGGTTTTTTTCTAAGTATGATAGAATTGATGAAATGTTTTTGCTTTCTAACCTTGTTTTTTTTACGATTTCTTTAACCGAAATCGCATCCCATTTTTTTGCAATGACATCTACTACTTTTTGTTGCTGTGTTGATAGTTGATCTAATTCAGATTTGTATAGTAAAGTAAGTGTGTCAATTAATAAATAAAGATCTTTTATCGCTCTTCCGTTTTCATTATCCATAAAAATTTGAAATAGATAGGATATTGTTCTTGGCACTCCACCTGTCAATCTTCTCAAAGCTTCAATACGACCAGGATGATTTTCGATAATAGCACGGATTTGCTGTTCCTCTCCATATTGCTGTCCAATCTTTATTAAAAGCTTCTCACACTCACTCTTATTTAAACTATCTAACTCTATTAATTCGATGAATTTGAAAGATTCCTCTAGAAAATTGATCCGACCATCGTTAAGAGCTGTAGCAGTTCCGACAACTTTAAAATTAGAATTGTTTTTAAGAATGTTAAAAAATCTTTCTTTTTCTTCATTAGAGATTTTTTTAAGTAAAAAATTGAAGTTCTCAATAAAAAGAATAGCTGTTTTATTCTTTTCTTTGAGAAAGTTATCTAAATGTTCGAAAGATCTCTCCTCAAAATTCTCATAGGTTTCAATTATATTTGAAATTGCTTCTGGCAGTGCTTCTTGATAAAAATGATCTTCAATACTTATAGCTATACTTTCCCATAGGTTTGTTAAATCCGATAAGTTATATTGTTCTTCAGAAAACATAATAGGAATGTACCTTTCTGCGAGAGAAGGATTATCAATTATTTCATAATTCAATCTATGAATTAAGGTAGTTTTTCCAGCTCCTCTCTGTCCAATAATTAAGATGTTTTTTGGTGAATTACTATCCTTTACCAAAAGATTCTCTTTTAATAAATCCAATTGATTCGTTCTTACAACAAAACCCTCAATCAGATTTTCTTTGGACTTTATTCCAGTATTGTTTCTTAATAATAGGTCTTGATTCATTTTAACGATTTTAATTTCGTCAAAGTTATAATAAATAATTTACATATTAAAATTTTAACGATTTTTTTATTGTCAAAACATGAAATTTACATAAAAGACAGCATGCAGATTTTGCAATTATTGTAAATTAAGTCAAATATTAAAAAGTGTGATAATTTAACCAACTCTCCCTTACTTAAAGATATGCAAATATTATAGGGATTATTTAAGGGAAGTAGTTTTCAGTTAAGCCTATACATCAAACCTATTTGGCAAGTAAAGGAAAAACAATACCTATAACTACTAATTTGAATGTATTAATTCTGAAAAAGAGAAATTTTGTATAAATCAAAATTTTTAGATATGGATACAATAACAAAAAACGATCTCGACACAATGAGGGATCAGATTATTTCCGACATTGCAAATCTTCTTGCAAGTAAAATGACAGATAATAAGAAAGTGGAAGAATTTGGATGGATGCGCAGCAAAGCGATACGCAATAAACTAAATATTTCCGCTTCTACCTTACAGAATCTTAGGATCACTGGCAAAATCCGCCACAAGAAAGTATTAGGGTCCTATTACTACAATAAAGAAGATCTTCAACACCTTTTTGATGATGGAACCGAATAATGATCTACAACGATGGTTTGATTTCCTTGATGAAATTGGTAGTGATCCACAACTAAATGTCTGGCATATTTCTTTACTCATTGCCATTGCAAGACTTGCCAGCAAGCAAAATGAAAAATGGTTAATCAGAGTGAGCAGGAATAAACTTATGGCACTTTCTCATATCAAGACAATAACCAGTTTCCATAAGTATTTTAAAGAACTACAACTGTTCGGTTATATCAAATATACGCCGTCCTACCATCCGGATTATCGAAGTACAGTAGAGATCCTTCGTAAGGCAAAAGACTAGAGTAAATAGCCTCAATATCGTACATTGAGGCTATTTTTATTTATCAGATTATTGCCTTTACTCTTTCAAGCATATTTTCAAATGTACCACACCGCTCTGTAAAGGATGGATCTGTAGTACTACCCATAAGATTCTTCAATTCCTGAAACTCTTTTTCAAGTTGTTGAAGGAAGTTGCCAAAATCTCTGTTGAACTTATCTACACCTTTTAATTTTGCTCCCAGTTCTTTCATTTCACGGGAAATTGATGCCTGTTCTGTAATTGCATATTCTTCGGTTTGTTTTACAGAATAGTGTCCCAGCATTTCTTTAACTATATGAATCGACACCCCATTGTTCAGGGTAACTGTGCTTGCAAAGGTACGTCGGGCTTTATGGGTATTGAGTGTTGAATTTACTTCACACAGAACAGCAATTTCTTTAAGATATTCATTCATCTTCTGATTTGAACGACCAGGGAGAACAGCCCCTCTTTTCAGACATATGGGATCATATCGGTATTTTGCGATGATTTCAAGTGCTTTGGGAAGTAGCGGTATATCTGTTTCTGATTTTGATTTTTGCCTGCTGGACATAATCCACATGAACCCATCGTCACCTTTTTTAACATCTTCCCATTTAAGCTGGAAAGCGTCTATATAACATAGGCCTGTATAGCATTGAAAAACAAAAATATCCCGTACTACCGAAAGCCGTTCTGAGCTAAATTCTTTTTCTTCAATTCGTTTTAGTTCTGCTTTTGTAAGTGGCTTCTTTTTGATCTTGGTTTTCTTGGAGACAAACAGCTGGAACGGATCTTTAGGTATAATCTCTTTAGCAACAGCCCTTAATACTATTTTCTTAAAATTACTGATATATTTCAAGGATGTATTATTGGAGCAATTTCTTATTGTCTTTAGATACAGATCATAATCCTTAACAAATTCATAATTAAGTGCGCTAAATTCTAAATCATTTTTATTATACTTAAACTTGATAAATTCCTCCACGTGGGAACGTGCAGTAACATAACGTTCGTGCGTGCCTTTGGAATATTCGTTTGTAATGACTAGTTTGGCCATCTCATCGTTATGTTCCTGAAATTCTTCAAGAATTTTATTTCGAGGCTTATACTTTCCGTTTACAAAATTAATAAGATCAATAGAGGTAATGAGAACACTATTATTCATCAACTCGGTTCTGTGGCTATTGATTTTTGTCGTTAAAGATTCAAGGAAAAGATTGATCGTTTTTGCATCTTCTTTAGTACCTACAGCTTTGCCTTCTTTCTGATCCCACCTATCAATATACCATTTTCGTTTGGTAGATGTTTCTTTAGGAATACCATCTACTGTTATCCGCACATAAATGTGGCGAATCTTTTCATTTTTTGAGCTCTTTAAAAAGAAAGTGAGCCCATAGCTTTGTTCTACTAACATAATTCAACATTTTTAAGATTATAAATGTCAAACTAAAAGCTCTTCAAATCAAGATGTTTAGACTCACAACACGTTCATTATAAATTAATTATAAGTGTTTTTATGGTATTTTAAATTCTATTTTTGTGGCAATTTTTAAGTGATTTAAAAATTGCCACAAATTTGCCACAAACTTTTGGAGTATTTTTGAAAATTATAGTATTTACTATAAACAAAAAAAATCCTGCAAATCATTGATTTTGCAGGATTTATCTATTTTTCAGTGCTTTTTGAAAACTTCCGTCTTCAGTACTTGCGGAGAGTGAGGGATTCGAACCCCCGGACCTGTTACAGTCAACAGTTTTCAAGACTGCCGCAATCGACCACTCTGCCAACTCTCCCTAAACTCCGGCTATACCGTTGTTTTCAGTGGTGCAAATATAGAACGATTTTTAATTCCCGCAAAACTTTTGCCACACAAATTTTAACAAAACGTAATAATAGACTAGAAATCAAGGGAATTATTTTTCACGAACATATCATCTATTCCTTGTCTACGATTGCAATGAAGCTGTTTTTTAAAAGATCAGATGGGTATACAAACTGATCTCCATCATCTCCCTTTATCACAATAGCCCCCTGCTCATCGTTCAGGCACTTGTCCAGCTGGCTTTTCAGATCATTAAGTTTTCCATGGGGAGCTTCAATAATGTAGGTTCCGGTAACGTGTGTTATTTTGATGACTTTTGTTTCCATATTCTTTTTGATTAGTTGCTAAATGTAGGAATTTTACTTCAGGTATGAAGACATTTATTACCATGAACAGAAAGACTTTTAGAAATGATTCAAAAATATTGTAAAAGATCATGAATCATAAAACTATCCGACATCCTGTACTCAATTTTACATTTTATAATTTATATTTGTAAGGATTCATCAGAATATTAAAAACTAATAACAATATCTTTCAAATGTTTACTCAATCTTTTATCAAAAACACTATTGTTACTGCCTCACTAGCTATTTCCTCTATGGCTTTTGCTCAGAAAATGCCTATATCTGTCCTTCCCTCCGGCCACCTGATTGTAGGAGCTGAAATAGATGGTAAAAAGGGAAATTTCATCTTTGATACCGGCGGAGGAATCAATCTTTTTCTGGGAAATTTTTCCAAACAACTTGGTCAAAAAGAGACTTATAATTATCTGACGGCTTTCCGGGCTACTGGTGAAAAAATGACTATTCCTCTTTTCAAATCGAAAGAGATTATTTTTAATGGTAAGAAATTTAAGGATACCTGGTACTCCACTCATGATATGGAGATCAAAGGAATTGATGGTTTGATTTCCCTTCCAATGCTCTATGACACAGAGTTTATCATCGATTATACTACGAATGAGCTTATATTTCCAAAAGAAAAGCTGGCCAGTAAGAAAGTAATGGATATCCAGCTGTCTACCAATGCTGACCAGTCTATGGATATTACCACTTACGTGCTCCTGAACAATAAATATAAGATTAATGTTCTTCTGGATTCCGGTTCTGGCAAAGATTCTTTCTGGCTGAGTGAACACCTGGCGAATACACTGGGCATCAAAAAAGAAACACTTCAGATGATGGAAAAGAAAAGTGAGTTTAATCCCGATCTGACGACCAAGTTTTATATCGGTGATATTGGCTCTATTTCTACTCCTTTTGCTACTGTTGAAAAACCTAAAGTCTCTTTTGTGGAAGGTCTTATTTATGAAGGTAAAACAAGTATCAACTGGCTGGGTAAAAAACTGGGATTCAACCTTAAGGAGAAAAAGATTTATATTTTGGATTAAGAATTAAGGCAATATTGTAAAACTGTCGTTCTGACGAAAGAGAATCTTAAAGTTTGAGATTTTTCCTTCGTCAGAATGACAATTTGGAAAGGCTTGAGTGTGGGGGAAACCACCCCGTCAAAAATTCTTTGAATTCTCGCCACCCCTCCAAGGGCGGGAAATGATTGTGTCTTAAGTTGTATTGTTTGTCATTTCACAGTAATCTCAGCTTTTTTAAAATACTTTAGATTCCACGCTTCACTTTGTTCCGCTCTGAATGACAAACATCCTCCACCTTTTACTCTCCAGCAGGTTCGAATAATTCTATTTTATTTCCTTCCGGATCAAGAATGTGTACAAACTTTCCATATTCATATGTAGCGACCTCATCCAGGACAGTTACACCTTCTTTCTTTAGTTCCTTTACCAATGCTTCGATATTCTCTACATGGTAATTGATCATGAATTCTTTTGATGAAGGTTCAAAATATTGGGTAGACTCTTTAAAAGGGCTCCATAGTGTATATCCTTTCTTATCAGATTCTTCGTCTTTCCAGTCGAATTTGGCACCATATGGACTGGTTGGTAATCCGAGATGGGTTTTGTACCATTCATTTACTTGTTCCGGGTCTTTACACTTAAAGAAGATGCCTCCGATAGCAGTTACTCTTTTCATTTTTTATCCGTTTTTGTTCAGTTTATAGTTTCTTACATGCAATTTGTAATCGTTTTGCAATTTCACAAATATATTAATGTTTTCATTAGATATTTCATGAATTTTCATTGAATATTTGATGAGAGCCATGTTCGAAATTGAAACACATAGTATCTTAAACCATTAAGAAAAATTAAATATTTAAGAATATTAAGGTGAAACAGTGTGCTCTTAAAGCATCTTTGATGTTTCCTTAACTTTCCTTCACAGCTTCAATTTCCTTAATGGTTCAAAAAATTTGAAAACATCATATTATTTCAGGAAAAATTATAACAAAAAAGCGCACCCATCGGGCACGCTTTGTATTGTATACACTGAATACTATTAGTGTAATTCAGCTAAATATTTTTCAGCATCCATGGCGGACATACATCCGCTTCCTGCAGCTGTAATAGCCTGTCTGTAGATATGATCCTGAACATCTCCAGCCGCAAATACTCCCGGAAGATTTGTTCTTGTAGAACCTTTTTCTGTTAAGATATATCCATTCTCATCAAGATCTATCTGACCTGCGAAAATATCAGTATTTGGCTTGTGACCGATCGCGATAAAGATTCCTTCAACCTCTACTGTAGATTTCTCCTGAGTCTGGTTATTGATGATCACTGCTCTTTCTACCAAACTATTTTCTCCTTCAATCCCGATTAATTCATGGTGAAATTTCACTTCGATATTCGGAGTACTTTCCACTCTGTGAACCATTGCTTTTGAAGCTCTGAAAACGTCTTTTCTTACCAGTAATGTTACTTTCTTACATAATTTGGCAAGGTAAGTAGCCTCTTCAGCTGCTGTATCTCCTGCTCCTACTACTACTACATCTTTTCCTCTGTAGAAGAATCCGTCACACGTAGCACAAGCAGAAACTCCACCTCCTGCATATTTTTTCTCATCATCAAGACCTAAATATTTTGCTGTAGCGCCAGTAGAGATAATTACTGTTTTGGCAAGGATCTCTTTGTTTCCTGCATATAATTTGTGAACACCGCCAACTTCCTTAGAGAATTCAGCTTTAGTGATCATTTCATAATGAACTTTGGTATCAAATCTTTCTGCCTGTTTTTGCAGATCCATCATCATTTCAGGACCTGTAATCCCAGCTGGATACCCTGGAAAGTTATCCACTTCTGTGGTTGTAGTTAATTGTCCGCCTGGCTCCAAACCTGTATACAATTCAGGTTTAAGGTCTGCTCTTGCTGCATAGATAGCAGCGGTGAAGCCAGAAGGCCCAGATCCAACGATCACACAATCTAAAATGTTTTGCTCCATAATTTACTTTGTTCGAAAAGATTTAATTTGAATTAAGACTGCTAATTTCGGAATTTTTAATTTCTCCTTAAAGTTATTTTAATGATACTTGTCAATATCTGATATGTTGAATTTCGATAGTAATTGTTATAGAGTAGATTAGAGTTCTGGGGTTGGGTTACAGGATTTGGTCTTTAATATAAAAATTAAAACTTTTGTTTTCATACCCACATCAAGTATCGCAAACTCATCTCGCTATCTCGAATCACGAAACTCGCATCCCGTCTCACACCTTCATCTTAATTTTATCTACATTGATAATCTTATATACCAGCTCTCTGATGAGTTCCGTCTCTCCCATATTCACTGCTCCAAGTCCCTTACCTTTCATATCAAACTCACGGAGAATAGAAATGACTCTTGTGGCGTGTTTCAAAGGATAAAGTCTCGCACTTTCTGCATAATCTTTGATGAAGTAAGGATTTACGCCCATTTGGGAAGCAATGGTCTGTGGAGACTGCCCAGCCATCGTTTGATAGATAATAACGTTTGAAAAGTAATTGTAAAGGCTTGCCAGCATCATTACAAAAGGATTGTTTTTCGGGTTCTTTCCCATAAAATGGGCAATTTTAAAAGCAGCATTCGCATTTTTGGTTCCCAACGCTTTTTGAAGTTCAAAAATGTTATATTCTTTACTGATTCCGATATGGTTTTCAACAATCGTTCCGTCAAGGATTTCTCCTTCTTTAAGAATGATCTTTAATTTGTTGAGTTCATTGACAATTCTTGACAGGTCATTACCCAGATATTCTGCCAGAAGATGGGAAATATTGGGTGCTGTATTGATTTTAAATTTCGCACATTCATCTGAAATCCATTTAGGAAGATTGCTTTCTTTTACAGATTCACTCAGAAAAAGAGCTTTGGCTTTATCCAGAGCTTTAGCAGCCTTTTTCCGGCTGTCCAGTTTCTTGTGTTTATGTGCAAAAACCAATACGGTAGAAGGAACAGGGTTTTCTACATAAGATTCTAAAATTCTGTTTTCCTCTTCATTGAATCGCAAATCCTGAGCTTCTTTCACGATAATCACCTGCTTGTCTCCCATCATTGGAAACTGTCTTGCCAGAGAAAGGACTTCCTGATAAGAAGTATCTTTTCCGTAGGTAACCGTTTGGTTGAAAGCTTTCTCATCTTCTTCCAAAAAGTTATGTTCAAGGGCTTTCACAGCGACATCAATAAAGTAAGCTTCTTCTCCGTGGAAAAAATAAATAGGTAAAACTTCTTTATTTTTAATATTTTTGAGGATTAAATCTAATTCTTTCATCTTATTAATGGAACTTCCAAAACTGAATTTTCAGGAAACTTTTGATTTTAAATTCAAGAAAGACAAAGATAAGTTTTTTATTTATGATTTGGTTCGTAAAACTTATCTTCTACTCACTCCTGAGGAATGGGTAAGACAGCACTGGATACATTATTACCTTACTGTAAAGTCCTATTCTACCTCAGCCCTGATCACCGAAAAAAAGATAGTCCTGAATGGATTGACCAAACGTATTGACCTTCTGGTGACCGAGAAGACAGAACCTGTAATCCTGATTGAATGTAAAGCGCCGCAAATCAAATTAACGGAAAAGACATTTGAGCAGACCGCCAGATACAATTCCATTATCGGAGCCAGAGAAATTATTCTTACCAATGGTCTTCAGCATATCAATGCTTATTATAAGGATGGACAGTATCAGTTTTACAGACCGGAATAGCACAAAATCATTTCCGTTTACCAATATTGATTGGAACGGTAAAGAATTCCCATCCTTTGGAGGGGTGGCGAAAATTCAAAGAATTTTTGACGGGGTGGTTCACAAAAATACTACTACTTCACAACAATATTAAACATTATGAAAATAAAAAACATTATATTCGATTTCGGAGGTGTACTTATGGACTGGAATCCGAGATATTTTTTCAAAGATTATTTTAACGATAATGAAAAAATGGAATTCTTCCTGGAACATATCGCACAGGATGAATGGAATGTAGAACAGGACAGAGGAAGAAGCCTTACCGAAGGAACAGAAATTCAGGTGAAAAAATTCCCGGAATGGGAAAAAGAAATCCGCGCTTTCTATGACAACTGGACAGTAATGCTGAAAAGCGATATTCCACAAAATGTAGAAGTGCTGAGAAAACTGAAAAACACGGATTATCACCTGTTCGGGCTCACCAACTGGTCTGAAGAAACCTTTCCTTACGCATTGGAAAACTATGACTTCTTTCAGATTTTTGAGGGCAAAATTGTTGTTTCCGGAACAGAAAAACTAATCAAACCTGATCCTAAAATATGGCATGTTCTGTTAGACAGATACAATATCAAGGCTGAAGAATCAGTTTTCATTGATGATAATGCAAAGAATATTGAAATGGCACAGTCACTGGGATTCATTACTGTTCAGGTTTTTCCGGATACCAATTTAACAAAGGAATTGAAGAAATTTGGAATTGACGTTTAATCATTTAAATATTTTCTTAATTTTAATCTGTTTTTACAATTCACTAATTCACAAATAATTAATTATGATACGTTCCATCTTATTAACCACAATGATTATGGCTTCAGGAACCCTTTTCAGTCAGAAACTTAAAACAGTTTCCTATCAGGACGGAGCACAGAAACTGAATGGTCTTATCACTTCCAATACAGGAAAGAAACTTCCGGGAGTTCTTATTCTCCCAGCCTGGAAAGGGATTGATGAAGAAGCTAAAACAGCCGCTCTTGAACTAGAAAAGCAAGGTTACATCGCTTTTATCGCTGATATTTATGGTGAAGGAAAAATTCCTGCAGACAATGAATCTGCTGCTAAAAGTTCAGGATACTACAAACAGAATTATAACGAATATCAGAAAAGAATTTCGCTGGCTTTGGAACAGCTGAAGAAAAACGGAGCAATTTCTGACAAAACAGCTGTTATTGGCTATTGTTTTGGTGGTACCGGAGCATTAGAATCAGCCAGAGGACATCTGCCTGTTGCAGGAGTAGTTTCTATCCATGGAAGTCTGGGGAGAGATCAGAACAGAAAAAATGAAGTATTAACTGCTAAAATACTGGTTGAAAATCCAGCTGATGACAGAGGTGTAACTCCAGATGATTACAATAACCTCATCAAAGAGATGAATGAAGGAAATGCCGACTGGCAAATTATCACATATGCCCACTCAAAACATACTTTCACAGATCCAAAATCACCGGATTATAATGAAACCATGGCGAAAAGAGCATGGAACCACACCCTGATGTTCCTGAAAGAGATTTTGAAGTAAACATAAAAAAGGCAAATCTGCTAACTGCAAATTTGCCTTTTTCCTTTTATATTTTTATCCAATTATGGTTTAGCTTCCAGCTCAACATCATATTTTTTTGGAGAATATTTGGTCAGGGAACCCGTGGCTGCATCAATACCAACTCCTATTGCACCACCCAGAATAATATTAAGTAAAGTTACTGCATTAAAGTTCTTAGTCAGCTTCACTTCTTTCTTCTCAAATCCTTCTTTTTCAAATGCTACCATCTGCTTACCCAAAGCTCTTGGAATTTTAGCAGTACAAGGTGTTGTACATTTTTCTATTCCTTTGTGAAACACTTTTGCCCCTTCAGGATTTGAAGAAAAAGCTATTGAATCCTGAGTTCCTGTAAAAATAGTTGCGCATGAAGTAGTAGAAAGTGTAATCCCTAGTAATAGTACAATTGATAATTTGTTTTTCATAGATTTTAATTAGTTCATTTTTTTAAGTCCGCGAACTTACAAAATAATTTAAAAAATCCAATATCAATTTCGAAAAAAATATTTAATAAAACATAGAATTCATAGGCATTTCAAGAAAATAACTCTAATTTAATATTCAAATAAAAAAAGCAAATCCTCAGATTTGCCTTTTTTTTATTTGAAAAATTTTCTTAATCTACTCCTTCCTCTTCTCTGTTGACCAACTCCATAGAAAATGCAGGCAGACAGATGGCAAGGTATTCACAAGGTTCTGAAAACGGGTTGCTGTAACGGATTCTCGCTCCTTTTTCAATAAGAATACTCTGTCCTTTTTCCAGAGTAACAGTTTCTCCATCAATTTCAAATTGTTTTTTCCCTGAAATAATATAAGTAAATTCATCAAATTCAGGGGTCTGATGGGGCTCACTCCAGTCCGGAGGTGCTATCATATGTGCAATAGAAACATTAGAATTTCCGGTAGAATTTCCCCAATGTTCTTCTATCAGTTTCCCGTCCGTAGTTGGGACTACAAATGGTGAGTGTTGAATTTTATATTTTTTCATACCCAGGCTTCTTTTGTGATTTCATATACAAAATTGGTTCTTGTAGGTTCTGCAAAATAAGCAACTTCTTCCTCAGCAATTTTTTGTCCTCCAAGTCTTTCCAAAGCTGTCTGTGAACGGAAATTTTCTTTTCCGATATGAAAATGAACCTTATCTACAAACTGGAAGATATAATCAAGCATCAGTTTTTTGACCTTAGGATTGATTCCTTTTCCCCATGATTTTGTTCCATAGAAAGTATACCCGATGAAAATATGATTATCTTCTTCATCAAAATCATAATAACGGCTACTTCCCAATACATCTCCGGTTGCTTTCTCAATAATTTTGAAAGCACCTTTACTCTCCATAGCTCCTGTAAAAAAATTTTCAAAAACCTCTTTCTTATAACGGTCTTTGTTGGGGTGTTGTTCCCAGACTTTAGGATCGGAAGCTACTTCATATAAAGATTCAAAATCCCCTTGCTGTAAGGGGATCAGTTGAAATTCTTCATTCTCTAAAACAGGCTGAACAGAAAAATTCATTATTTAGCTCTTTTTAGTAGAATCTGATTCTATTTTTTTGATTTCTTTCAATTTGTCAGAAATCTTGATCACAGTATCTAATTTTGATGGCTTCAAAGGAACTTCTGCCTGAGCCATATCCCATTTGATTACTAAGTTTCCTGTGTTTTCATCTGTAGGATTCAGGGTGATTTCAAACCACTCCTGTTTGTCTGTCAGTTTATTCACTGGCACGGTAACATCTACTACATCCTGTTTAGGATCGTAAGTATAAGCTCCCCACTGCTGGAAATCTTTATTCAGGATCACTTTCCATTCTTTTTCTGTAGGAACAATGAATAATCCATAGGTTCCTGCAGGCACTGTTTTTCCACCGAAATTAACGGCTTGTCCGAAAGTAATTTTCGTAGACGAGTTCGCTCCTGCTCTCCAAACCTGGCCATAAGGAACCAATTCTCCAAAAATCTTACGTCCTTTCACTCCCGGTCTTCCGTAGTCGATAGAGATTTTGGACATTGAAAACTGCTGCTCCACCTTCTGACGCGGACTTGCTGCCGGTACAGAATAATCCTGAGCAAAACTGAATGCTGAAACTGAAATGCAAACTGCTGCTAGTAACTTTTTCACGTGTAAATTTTTGCTTAAAATTACAAAAATCAAAACAAAATAGCCTTTCCCAACTCCACTAATTTTTGTTTTCCCGATATTTTTCTATTAACATTTTACTCCAGCCAAATTCTTTTTTTAAATCTCCCTTAGCCATTGAAGATTTTACTTCTTTTAATTGCTTTTCCTTTTCTGAGCCTGATCGCATGATAAACGGAAGGTACATCATTGGTCCATGTTTTCAGTAGTACAAGAATAGCAATAATTTCTGCTCTCGTAAGGAGTCCAATCCAGAAGCAAAGATTAAATAAAATAACTGACTGACATTGTAAAATAACCTGGATCAGTGTTCCAAAAAGCAGTAAAGTCCAGATCTTGGCACCAATAGAGTGTGTAGCCACTTCTTTTCGGAATTTCAAAAAGCTCACCAGATAGATCAGAACTTCAGCTCCTGCAAGAATTATTATTTTATAGGCATTTGTTTTGAAAAACTCAGGGCATTGTATATAAGCAGAAACTCCTACTGAGATGAAAAAAACCTGATCAACAGCAGAATCCAGACGTCTGAGCTTTTGAGTTGAAACATTCAGATACCGGGCGATCATTCCATCAAAAATATCGGTTAATAACCCTAAAGATAAAAGAATAACAATAATGATCTTATAATTTTCTATTTTAATAAGGCTTAAAGAAATGATTATAAATCCAATAATAAGTCTGGAAAAAATTAAAATAGTCGGAATTTTTGATGTCATAAAAATGATAAAATAGTATTCTAATGAATAAATTCTATGCCACAAATTCTTTTGAAGACTTTTAAAATAAAATAGCCTTCTCAAGCTCCAATAATTTTTGTTTCCTCCAGATTCCTCCGCCATATCCCGTTAACTGTCTGTTGCTTCCGATCACACGGTGACAGGGTATTATAATAGATATTTTGTTTAAGCCGTTCGCATTGGCTACTGCTCTCACTGATTTAGGATTTCCCAGTATATCAGCCTGTTCCTGATAGCTTCTTGTTGCTCCGTAAGGAATTTCCTGAAGAATATTCCAGACTTCTTTTTGAAAAGCTGTTCCTACCGGAGAAAGAGAAACCGTAAATTGTGTTCTTGTTCCTTCAAAATATTCTGAAAGTTCTTGTTCCAAGGTCTCAAAGTGAGGATTCTCTCCTTGTATAATATTCGCTTTACAATATGCTGAAATACTTTTCAGTTCTGTAGGGAGTGCTTTCCTATCAGAAAATTCCAGCAGACAGATTCCATTTTCATCAGCACAGGCGATCATAGTTCCCAGTATGGTTTCAATTCTCTTCAAATCAATGATCTTTTCCGTAGTATTATTTTTAGGAGATACTCCAAAAATATTTTTAAAACTCTCATTAAAACCGCTGAGACTTTCATATCCTGTATCAAATGCCACCTCTGTAACCGATTCACCCTGCTGGAGCTTTTTAAATGCTGTATTGAGCTTTGACATTCTTTGAAAAGCGTGAAACGTTATGCCATGGTGTTTCAGAAACCATCTGCGAACTGTAGCCGGCTCCAATCCTCTTTTTACAAGGTCATAATCTTTAAGTTTTAATGTGGGATCTTCAGCAATTTCTTTCAGCAACTCTTTAATATAGAATGGGGTTGCATTTAGATTCTCCAAAGGTCTGCATACTTTACAGGGACGATATCCTTTCAACATTGCATCTTTGGTATTGGAAAAAAATTCCACATTCTCAAATTTGGGTTTTCGTGCTGTACAGGTTGGTCTGCAGAATATTCCTGTGGTCTTTACTCCCATCCAGAATATCCCCTCAAATGAAGAATCTTTGGTATAAGAAGCCTCATACATTATTTTTCCTGTGAGTTCCATCATTCAATGAGTAATTTTGAAAAACTTCTTTCTTGTCTTATCACCTGACTTACCTTTTCAAGTTCTTTGTAAATATGTCTGTACATAAAAGCACCTGAAGTAATTCTTTTTACACCTAATTCTTTAAGCGTATCAAAATCAGGTAAATCTGATACTCCCATAACATTCACAGGAAGAGACGTGGCTTCAGTAATGGTTTTGATATCATTTTCAGAAGTCACGCAGGGAATGAAAACTCCGTCAGCTTTAAGTTCTTCAAATAGTTTAATTCTCTCTAAGGTCTCTTCCAGCTTATTTTCAATATTCAATAAAAAAGCATCTGTTCTGATATTGATGAACACTTTCTCTCTGCTTTTTCCCAGTTTTATGAAAATATCTTTCAGCTTTTCATAGAAAAATTTTCTGTCTGTAAGCTTTCTTATTCCGCCAGCTACATAAGTATCTTCGATATTGATTCCCGATACTCCTGTTTCAATAAGCTGCAGAATATTAGACACAACCGTATCATTTTCACTGCCATATCCAGATTCCAGATCTACGGATAAAGGAATTGATACAGATTCTTTAATCCTTGTAATTATATAAAAATATTCTTCGAAGGTCATCTGCTCTCCGTCTTCATACCCTAAACTAAGTGCCACTGCCGAGCTCGATGTTGCCAATGCTTTGTACCCAAGTTTTTCGTATACCTTTGCACTTTCTACATTCCATACATTACCCAATAGCAATGGTTCTTCACTTTGATGTAATTGTTTAAAACTGATCATTCTTTTTTTATTCAAAAGTAGAAAGATTATCGAGCGCTATACAACCGAAAAATGAACATCTATTTTTTTAATAGTCTTTAAAGTAAAGTTCAGATTTAAAATAAAATAACCTTTTCCAGTTCCAGTAATTTTTGTTTTCTCCAGATTCCTCCGGCATACCCCACCAATTCTCCGTTGGAGCCTATCACTCGATGGCAGGGGATTAAAATGGCAATTTTGTTAATCCCATTGGCTGTTCCTACGGCACGTATTGCCTTGGGATTTCCTAGTCTTTCTGACTGCTGCTTATACGTTCTGATTTCTCCCATCGGAATTTCACGGAGAAGCTGCCAGACTTTTTCCTGAAACTCTGTTCCTGTGGTAAATAATGGAACTTCAAAATGGGTCCTTATTCCTTCAAAATATTCTTTCAGTTCTTCTTCCAGCTGCCTGAAATGAGGATGTTCTTTCTCTACAATCTCAGCTTTCAAAACCTTTGACAAAGCCTTCAGCTGTTTTTCAATATTTTTCCGATCTGTAAATTCAAGCAGGCAGATTCCCTGGTCTATGGCACAAGCGATCATTTCTCCCAGTGGAGTTGATATGTTTTTTTGGTGTATAATTTCCATTAGTTTAAAATTAAGCTTTTTGGAAATCATAACTTCTTTTTAATGAGGTAAAATTCTTTTTATCTGTTCAATATGCCTTAAATTATGGTAAATAACAAACCGGAAGGTATCCCCCAGCTTCAGCTTGATCAGCTTTGAAATGCTTATATTAGTCTTTACCTTTTCCAGATCCGTCTGCCGGGCATCTTCCAATAATTCAAGTAATTTTTCCTGCTGTTTTATGAAGGTATCTATTACCCCTTTATTTATCTGGCTGTGGATAGGATTCATTGTTTTAAATGTTTTCATCTTATTCATTTTCTCTTTAGGAATCATACTTTTAGCAAAATAGTTCCCTAGAATTCCAGGCCTAAAATAAGGTTGGAGAGACTTCCCTGCAGAAGAAATATTGCGGCTGATTTCAGGAATATAAAAATCTCCATAGCGATTGAGATGTTCCAGACATTCCAATGTACTCCAGTTGTCTGTTGAAGGTCTGAAGTTCAGCTCCTCCTCTGTTTTTTGTGTGAGTATCTGTGCGTATTGTAAATGCTGGCGGGTTATTTCTTTTAATTCATCTAATAGTGCTGAAGCTAAAATTTTCATTACGTTTTTTATGCAAATATCATGAACAGATCATTCTTAAATCTTGACTGAACTCAAGATTTTTTAAGCCTTGATAAAGTTTCAGGTGACATCCTCAGATAATTAGCTATGTATTTATTGGGAACTTCCTGAAACAGCTTCGGGCTTCGTTTCAAAACTCTCTCAAAGCGTTCTCCCGGAGCATTGATGAGTAAATCTTTTTCCCTTTCGAGCTGCTGCAATATCAGATCTTCCAGAATATCCATCCAAAATTTCAGGTGTTCTTCATTGGATTGTATAAAATTATAAAAATCCTTTTTTGAGGCTGTTCTTACTGTTGTTCTTTTAATCGCCTGAATGTAAAGGTCAGACGGTTTTCCTGATAAGAAGGAATCCAGGCTGACAATAATATTTCCGGTGTATCCGAAACGAATGATTCTTTCTTCATTTTCATCCATCATAAAAATCCGGACACTTCCGTTTTCAATAAAATAAATAGAGGTATCTGTACTGCCCGAAATCTTCAGGAACTCATTTCTTTTGAATTCTTTCTTTTCCCAATGGATTCCGCTTTGAAGTAACTTTTCAACCATTTCATTTTATTATTTGCTTTTCCAAAGATAATAGGTAATTTTAAAGTTTTAAAACACCAATCACTGATAATGCTCAAAAGAACAGTCTTTTTCATGCTGCTTTCTGTTGGATTTTCCGGTATGAAAGCCCAGCAAACCATTCCTTTTCGGATCACAAAACACAATAATATCATTGTGAAGACTCTTGTCAACAAAAAAGATTCTCTGGATCTGATGTTCCAGATCGCAATGAAAGATTATTCAATTTCCCCCGAACGAAAGCGAAAAGCAGATCATATTGTTTTCAACAAAGAAGAAATCAGTGACCATAATACCGTGGATATTGGGCAAATCAACCAGAAAAATGTACGCTTTTTTGATAATCAGTTAACAGGCCATGAAGCAGATGGAAAAATCGGAACCGGAATTTTTGATGGTAAAGCATTTAAAATCGATTATGATAACAACCAATTTGTGATGTATGATAAAATGCCAGACCTGAAAGACTACCAGCCCGTCAATATCATCTTAGATCATGATGGGTTTTATCTTGCAGCAGATAATATTATTGATGGAGATCAACAGCAGGAAGCTTATTTTGTACTGCAGTCAGGATTTTCCGGAGCTATTCTGTACAGTAACGAATTTGCAGAGAAAAAACATCTGGATAAAAAACTGAAAGTAACCGGTGAAAAAACACTGAAAAATTCTGAAGGAAAAACTTTAACTACCAAGCAGGCCATTCTTCCTTATTTTAAATTGGGAAAGAGTGTTTTTAAAGATGTTTCAGTAGGATTCTTCTCCGGAAAACTTAAAACACAAAATGTCAGTTATCTCGGGGCCGATATGCTTCGCAGATTCATTTGGATTTTTGATGCTGAGAGAAAAATGGCTTATATAAAACCAAGCAAATACTTTTCAGAGCCTTATTACAAAATGAATTAAATTATAATAAACACTTTAATGCCAAAAAAGATAATGAAGATAAAAACTGCCGCAGCCCCTTTATTTTTTCTACTGATGGTTACCAGCTGCCAGAAAGAAGAGAAGAAAACTGCCGTTACCACAACAAAAACGACTAATGACTCTGTAAAAACGACAAAAACAGAGGAGAAAATAGATTACACTAATTTTAATATTTTCAGTCTGTCTTCCATTTCATCAGCAGAGAAGGATGCTGACGTTGATTTTTTTATTTCTGTTTCTGATATTTTTAATGAGACTCCTCCTATTCCGGCAGATATTCTTAAAAATCAAAAGCAGATGTCTTTTGAAGAACTCCAGCATTTTGAACTGGATGCTCCAGGCAGAAAGAAACTGCTTAGTGGAATTCATCTCACTGAAAATGATTCCCTGTATATTTACAATTATCAGTCTAATAAGCTTCAAAAAAGACCTGTCAGCCAATTAAAAGCAGTTGCTTATTTAAGTCCTTATATGTCAGACAGTGAAGAATTAGATCCAGAGTCTTATATGATTGGTTTTCAGGTTGAAACTCACCGAAAAATAACAGACTATGATAAATACGATAATGCCATCGCTTATTTTGGGAATAAAAATCCATTCGTAGAAAATAAAATGAAAGCTGTGAAATGGCAAAAAGCCAGTACTGATATTTCAAAAAAATATTTTAGTCATTCAAAATTGACTCAGGGAAAGATCTATCAGTCACAGTATGAAAATATAACTTATTATCTTCAGGACTATCTTGAAGAAGGAAATATTACAGAACGCAAGCTTGTAGCCATCAATGATCGTAAAGAAAAGGTGGCGGAAAAAACATTTAGTCTTGCAGGAAGTGATGGTGGAGAATTTCTTCCTTTGTATGGAATAGATGCCGATGAGGCCAATGTTTTCCAATGGACAGGCCATCTTTTTAAAGGAAAACCTCCTGTGATTTTTGGATTCATTGCCCAGTCTTTTGGCTGTCCCTCTATTAGTTTTTTAGATAAAAAAGAGAAGGATTTTCCAATTAATTGTGATAACAGGCATTAAGAAAAGCTTTTGGAAAAAATCTGCATGGATTCCTACGGAATGACAGACTGTGTGGATAGGTTTTTAGAATACATTTGCTCAATCAGCAAAATCTATAAGAAAAATTAAATAGGAACGGGCTTTAGCCCGTTTTTATTTGTCAACAATCCATTGGCTTTAGCCAAAACTTATTTTATACATTATCTAATATCAAAAATACAACCTGTTAATTAACAGACTGGATTTTTTATTTCAGTTCACTATTTCTTTGAATAATATCTGTTTTTCAGATTCGTAAAATAAGTTTCAGATTCTTTGAATCCATTGTTCTTCATGAATTTGATGACTACATTCAGGTACGCTTCTGAAGGGGTAAACTCTGTTCCTATTTTTTCGGAAAGCTTTTTATAATCTTCCTCCAGCAGTTTGGGATTTTTGAACAACTGTTTTATATCGGTTCTGAAGCCTTTAAATATAAATTTTAATGCTTCATAATTTCCGGGATAGGAAACAGTTCCATGGGTTTCCCCTTCGAAGAAACTATGTTTATAGTTCAAAGATCCGTTTTTTTCTATGATTCCTTTAAATTCTTCAATGGCCTGGGTCATATCGGAATTCCAGTTTTTCTGTTGTTCTTCATTGTCTGCCTGAGAAACATACAAAGATTTCTTTACCGGAAATTTTTTATTCTTTTCCAAATACTCTTTTGTTCTTGAAATGGTCACTTTATTATCCCACCATAAACTGGGATCATTCGCCACATAAGCATTGAAATAATCAGGATGTAAAAGGAATGTATTGATGGCAAATAATCCTCCGAAAGAATGTCCAACCAATACAGAATAATCCTGAGTCCGGTAATTTTTATTAATGAATGGTTTCAGCTCTTCCTGCATAAATTTTACAAAATTTTCACCTCCGCCACTGTCTGCAAAAAGGATAACATCTGGATTTACAGGGCTTTTTTTCTGAGCTTTCGTTGGCGTAAGATCTCTTGTTCTTTCTGTATTTTTTATTCCTACCACAATACATTCCGGAATATCTGGATAAGGAGTTCTGGCAATGAAATCCGTTAATCCGGTGTAATATTCAAAATTGATTTCTCCGTCTAGGAGATAGATGACCGGATATTTTGCAGCATTGATGGTATTGTCACTATAAGTTTTAGGCAAATGCACCCAAATTTCCCTGTTTTCGTTTAAAAATTTTGAAAATACATTTTGCTTCTCTCCTATTGTCAGTTTTTCCTGCCCATTCCCTAATGTGAAGAGTAAAAATAATGGGAGGTATAGAATTTTAAACCAATTGCTCATGCTGTAAATCTTTTCTGTGTTGATGAATATTTTTAATTTCTTTATTCTTTTTGGGTGATTTGTTTCTTCTGCCCCACCAGATCAGGAATCCGGTAACCGGAAGACTTGTACAGATAATTCCGATAATAAAGGTGAATATTTTACCGAACATACCACCCCAATATCCCACGTGAAGGTCAAAATTCATATGCTCAATTACTTCATGCATCTGAACTTCTTTGGGATAATCTATCTCATTCCCGGTATATTTATTTGTTTCCATACTTTTCCCATTGACAAGGCTTTTTAAACCAATAAACTGAGCTGCAACCACGTGATAGACTGTTGCTGAATCATTTCTTGGAATACTCATCCTGAGCTGTTTAGCCTCAGGAAATTCCTTGAATTTTTTGTCTACAAAATCAGTATAGGACAACGCTTTTTTCTCAGGATCAAATTTGGGTTCATATTTTTCTGCAATGGTATGGGCATCCACAGCGCCTCCAAAAGCCTGCTGGGTAAGATTTGTCAAAACCTCATAGGCCATAATCAGTCCTGTAATGGTAATAAATACTGCCGGAAGCAATGAATAAAAGCCAAAGACATTATGAAAATCGTAGTTTTTCCTGCGCCATTTTGTTCCTGATTTGATTTTAAAAGCTGTTGTTCTTGTTGTTTTATTCCATTTTTTTGGCCACCATAGAATCAGCCCTCCGATGAGCTGGATAAAAAATATAACTGAGGCAATTCCGACTACGGTTTTCCCGAACTTTCCTGCAAGCAACTGAGCGTGAATATGTGCAACAACATAAAAAAATTCATAGCTTTTTGTAGAACCGATGACTTTCCCAGTATAAGGATTAAGGTAATGATAGGCAAATACTCCTCTTGGACCACGTCCTTTCTGCTTTGCCTTTTCTGCTTTGTCTGCATTTTTGTCTTTGGTCGGCTTAGTTGCTGATGCTACCCTGAAACTTCGGTCTACCTCTTTATAAGTATCAAAATAGAATGCTTTTCTATCCGGAACCTGTTGATGAAACTGAACCAGCAATTCTTCGGGAGTCATTTTTTTTGCATTCACCGGAGTCTGGACATATTTGGCGCTTCCGCCGCACAGATCAATGATTTCGTCACAAAAGACAAATACTGTTCCCGAAAGAGTAACCGTCAGCACAATGATCCCGGAAACCAGTCCGAGCCAGAGATGCAGCCATCCGGTGATCCTTTTCGTAAGGGATTTCCCTTGCTTTTTTTTAGGATTAGTTTTTTTATTCTCCATATCTGTTTTTGTCATTCAAAAATATAATGGTTGAAAATGCAAAGGCGCAACAGGATTTATAATGGCGTTTGTAAAGTGAAAAGAGTTATTCCTGCTGCCATTTACTTTAGCATATTCGAGGGCACAGAAATATTGGGTTATTATAAATCAAAGCGTTGCACCTTTGCGGTTTTCATCCTTCTATTTTCGTTGAGATTATTTTTTGTTTTTAGGTATTAAAATTTAAATGCAAAATTGGCAAGGATTTCTCTTGGCTTCTGTGGCTGTCCGTAGAAATTCCAATAGGCTTCATTGAGGGCATTATTCATTTTCAGGCCGATTCTGTATTTTTTCTTGTCATAGAAAATTGTAGCACCTATGGTAGTATAAGAAGGAGCAAGGAAATGATTGGTAATATTAATATAAGTTTGGTCTACAAAATTAAATCCGGCTCCGAAACCAAGCCCCTCATACGCTCCATCTATAATTTTGTAGCTTGTCCACAGATTGGCTACATGTTTTGGTGTCCAGGCAATTCTTTTTCCGCTGTCTTTACTTCGGTCATCATATTTATTATTGTTATATCCATATCCGGCAACAATATTCCATCCTTTGAGAGGATTGGCGATGATGCCTATTTCCAGACCCTGACTTTTGATATTGCCATCCTGAATACTTCCTATTCCGCCCGGATCTGCAACCAGTCTGTTTTTAACATTAATATTATAATAACTTACGGTCGTCAGTAATTTTTTATGGAAAAGATCTACTTTAAAACCTGTTTCAACCTGATTTCCCTGTTCCGGATCCCATTTTGTCAAAACACCGGTTTCATTCAATGACGGAGCATAGTTTTTGAATCCATTCACATAATTGGCGAAAAATGAGATCTGATCTTTTACAATTTCATAAACCAACCCGAATTTTGGTGAAAACTGGGTCTGGCTGTACCCTGTAACTTTATTTTCAGGATATCCGTTTTTAGTCGAGATCTCTACACCATTTATTACTGTATCGTCATTTTTGTAACTGTCTACTCTTAAACTAGCCATTACAAGTAAATTATCTGTGATATTCAAAACATTGGAGATATATCCGCTAATCGTTCTGAATGTGGTAATATCCGATTCTGTAGATTTTCTCTCTTTATTCATGAATTTGTTTCTTGAAATGGGATCCCATGCTGAAGAACTGTCGAGATTCACTTTGTCATAAGGCATGAAAACGTTGCTGTATCCGTTAGCTTCATAATAAGGGAACTGATATTTTGTTCTTTGCTGGAAATAATCTATTCCTACTACCAGTCGGTTTCTTAAGCCACCTATTTTAAAATCTCCTGTAAAATTCTGCTGAATATTGTCTGTAGTCACTTTGAAGCTGTCGAAAGGACGGATCATTCTTTCTACCTGATTATTATTCAGATATCTAAGCACTAAAAAGATAGACTCATTTTCATTGGCTTCACCTCTTTGGTAAGATGTTCGCGAGGTCCATTGATCGTTGAATTTATGGGTAACCTCGGCCATCGTCACAAAATTGGTTCTTTTAGAACCAATATCATTGCTTGTAAACGCTCTTTTATAGGCTACTTCTAAGTCTTTCATTGAATGTAAGGTCAGTTTCTCTGAGTTTCTTACATAGGCATTCAATGTTTTATCCGGAGCATGAAATTCGGTATCAAGTGTTACTGTGGTTTTGTCACTTACTTTATATAAAACACTTCCGGAAAAGAACAATCCCTTGTTGTAACCCGCATCCTGAAATGAATCCTGAGAATAGGCTGCCACATTGAATCTTGCCAATGCTGTTTTTTCTTTATTCAAAGGGGTATTCACATCAGCCGTGATCCTGTTCATTCCCCAGCTTCCGGTGGTATAATTGATAATTCCCCCGAAGTTTTCCTGTGGTTTTTTAGTGACTATATTCACCACTCCGCCATAGTTGGCTAAGGTTCCTCCGAATAAAGTTCCGGACGGTCCTTTAATTACTTCTACTCTTTCGATATTAGCGATTTCGGACTGTACTCTTGGGTTTTGGGTAAGTCCGTTTCTGAAACTGGCATTGGAGCTGAAGCCTCTCATAAAAATATCGTTCCCGCTGTCATTTACACTGTTGCTTACCACAACACCTGGAGCAGAAGCCATCGCAGTGTTGAAGTCCATTGCACCCATTTCACTGATGATTTCTTTGGGAACAAGGTTGTAAACGGTAGGGTTTTCAAGGTTTTCCAGAGGAAGTCTTGCTATAGATTCAGATTTTTTCGTTCTGTAATTATGGGTTCCCTGGAGTGATACGGACTGGATTTCAGCCACTTTAATGGTATCCGTTTCCTGGGCACTCAACATTGTTACGGCTAATAGAGCTGCAGAAATAATTGTTTTTTTCATGTTTATAATTAAGTTAGTTTTGCAAAATTATTTTATTTTTATTAATTCTAAATAAAAATATGACACATATCATAAAATTAACTGCTTTGAAATAGCCCATCAACAAAGGATTTATTGAAATAAGAACTTATATCTGCTATTGATTATCTGCTGTGAAATGGCATTTTAGGTAATAGGATTTAGAATTTTCTTATCTTCTAATCTTATATATTTATGGCATTATTGATTAGAATTTTCCAAAAGGATTTGCCGTGGAAAAATGAGTTTAAGCTCTTTTAAACTTATTTTTCCAACATATAATTTTTATAGAAATGATTCAGGAAATTTAAAATTTATAGAAAAATGAATAACAGTATTCAAGAAACCGTACAGGATTTCCTTCAGCTTCTTTCGGGAAGAAATCTAACAGAGTTAACCAATTTATTTTCTGACACGGTAGATTGGTATATACCTGGAGATGAACAAAAAGCACCATGGCTGGGAGTAAGAAGCAACAAACAGGAAGTATCCGATTTTTTTGAGTTATTATGGAAAAATACAGAACCCGTTTCTGCTAAAATCGACCATATTTTTACTGACCATGAAAATGCTGTTATCACGGGAGAATTTGCAACGAAAATGCTTGCAACCGGTAATATTGCAGAGTCTTTATTCTGTATTCAGATGCGTATTCAAAACAATAAAATTATACGTTACAGATTACTTGAAGACAGCCTGGCTGTTTCAAAATCTTTATCAAAGTAATGAAGATATCTAACCATTTTATTGATGTAAAATTGAAAGCGAAAGAAAAATCTTTCGCTTTTATGGTGATTTGTAATTATTTACTTTAAAGTATTAAATTATCTTTTCTATATGACAGCAGATGCCATCATCGACATGTAATAGTTGGCACAATGCAGCGCATTAATCAGGACAATCTCTTTATCCGGAAACAATTCAAAGGCGTCAGAAGTTGTAATCTGGTATTCATAATTCAGAGAGGCCCATTTTAAATGCGGTTTTATGATCATAAGCTCCACTCCTTCCTGATCTGTAAGGACAAATGATTCTTTAAAGATACCTCTGTGTTTAAAGAGATAGCCGTTTTTCACGCCCTCAAAATAAGTCTGCACTACAATTTCACCATTCCAGTTCATCCTGAATTTTAAAAGGACTCTTTCATGGTCTTTCAACTCAATAGTGGTTCCCCAGAAACCTTTTGGTTCCACCTGATAGGATTGACCACTTGCAATTTCAATAACAGCATTAAATTTAAACCAGCTTGTATAAGTAAGTTTCCCAATTAATGTCTCTTCTTTTGTGACTTCAAAAGATAAAGAATTGCTTGATTTTGCGTAATATTCTGCCATGGTTATATCTGGATTTGGTGAAGTTTTTATTAGTTTTTAAATAGTAATAACAGCTTGAATTTTAACGCTCTAATTTATAAATAATTCTGCAAAAATAATCTACTTTTAAGATTATACGATAAAAACTATTGTGAATTAATTCTGGGAATGATTTTTATATTGAAAGTTTGCTTTCAAATATAGATCTGTACCACATACAATCTATTATTTACTTTCAAACCAATATTTCCACTTTTCATGATCAACTCCAAATTTCCCCTGCTACCATCTCGCGGGATAACCAACATCATCATTTCTGATAAGTCTGTGCTCTCTTTCCGGATAGGTCACATATTGATCTGCATCCCCAAAATGGGTATCATCATGTAAAATTCCGATAATGCCTAGTATTTCCAACAATCCTGAGAACTTTTTATGGTAGTAAATAAAATTTTTATTGCTTTTTTATCCATTCTTCATTGATTGTTAAGTTTTTCATAATAATGATTTAGATCTGCATTCAGCATGATTTTTGGATTTTTAAATACTTCATTTGAAAAATAGGTTTTATAGACTGCTGATTGATCAAAATCTTTATAATAAAGTTCTATTTCAGGATTTATCCCATTGCATAATTTATATGTTCCAACGCCGTAAAAATTACTTTCAAACGTTTTATTCTCATACAAAGTTAAAGTGTCTGCTATATGTGGAGCTTCTACACAACAAACTGGATTATCAAAATTCTTGTTAATATACTTTCCATAGATATCCTGTTTCTTTAATGGAAAATTAATATTGATAATAAGCATAACAACTAATATTATTACAAATACTAAAAATGTTTTTTTCATAAAATTGCTCATAATACCATCCTATTCTTCTGAACTACCATAATCTTACTTTTTTCTTTATTCAATTTTGTAAACATAATCATTACGGATAAACTTAATTTTATCTTTCAATTCTGCAGGATAAAATATTGCTCCATCAATCTCAACACTTTTAATCATATATCTCCAACTTCCATTATGGCTTTTGTAAATTTTTGTTGTTGAATTGGGATAAAGCTCAAGAACAATGGAAGAATCTCTCACTTCTATTTTTTCAAGAGACTTTGGATTTTTGATTTTATAAAAAGACCGTGGTGACAGTATTCCATTCTCATAATGAAATGCAAAGCTGCCGGATTCATTATCAATTGCTTTTGAGATCGGATAACTATAATTGATCTTTATTATTTTTTTGGTCCCGGTCAGATTCTGAATATAAAAATCAGTCAACCAGGAACATCCTGAAAGTACCGTTACGAAAATAAAACTTAAGAATCCTATAATCATTGACTTTACACTCATTGTCTTGAATTTTAGATGGTTTTCGTAAAAATAATCAGATTACTTTAATTGATGAGCTTTTCAGATAAAAAAATCCCACAAGAAAACTTGCGGGATTTTTTATTTTACATTGTTTCAATTTTAAGGTACAGGCTTTATCACATTCAATGAGTCTGTATTATTTTTATCTGGCCATAAAATATACCTCAAGCCTGTTAATTTATTCTTATATAATAATTGACAGCCATATTTTTGGGACGGGTTTCTTTTCCTCCGGTAATGGCAATAATTAAAGGAACTGCAGCTTTGTCATAACCACTAACGGTTTGTGAGCCATCAAGATCTCCATCAGCTCCAGATGTATTTCCTGAAACGGCTAGAGGTGTTGCAACTACACCACCGAAACTTTGCTGTACAATTTGATGATTATGTTCCTTAAAATCATCCTGTTGGATACTACCCCGCAGCCTATTATCAGAAGGGTCTTTTTGATGTGAAGAAACTCCCGGAATGCCATTTCCAGCTTCATTTGAATCAAAGACATTATTTCCGCGCAGGAAAACACCTCTCAAATCCGGAACATTCGTCAAATTTTGTGAAGCACGTGCCAATCCACAGGTACTATCAATTATTCTTCCGTCACAAGGTGCCCATTTTGAATATTTGCTATTCCAGTTCTTATCAGGGTTTGACAAATTATTTTTGGTTACTTCCTGAAATTCTACCCAATTTAAATATGAGCAAAGTACTGTACCTACGGGAAAATCCTTGTTAAAACCATTAGGAAGTCCATTTAATAAACAGTTTACAGGTCCTTTATCTGTGTCTAAGAAAAAGAAAATATCTTTTGACGGATCGCTTCTTTTAAAAGTAATTGAATTATCATCGTCAAGAATACCTCCTTTATGAAAGCTTTTACTTATTTCTATTCCATTGGTTATTTTATAGTCTTCAACTACAGGACTTGGATCCGTACTTGATATTTTGTTATAAAAAATATAAATGGTTATCCCTTCATCTCCCTCCTGCACTACTGTTGATAATCCTTTTTTATTATTTTGAACTTCTAAACATTTCAGATATCCTTCAATTATATCTTTGTTTGGTGTATGCAAACTAAATGAATCAAAAAATGATTGTGAAACCATAATCGTTTCCAGTGATTTAATTTTCTCTTGAAAACTATTAATTTCATCATCGGAAGCGCCAAAATTTAAGACATTCTTCACCATAGATGTAGGATCAATTGCTTCAAAGCCAAATGAAAATTTTCGAGCTTTAAAATCTTCTTTGAATTTTTCAGATTCATAATATTTCTTCAGGTCGTAAAGAAAATCACCTGTTTTTACGACATTCAGGGTAGTATAAATTCCACCTTCCAAAAGTTTTGCACATTGAATGGGTTCCATTTGTATTGTTTTTTGAGGTTAGTTACTAAATTTTGATATATAACAAGAATTGTATTGTCAAAGTGTCATTTGTTATGACTCATCAAAAGTACTTTATACGGAATCATGCGTCAATTACCCTTTTGTGGTATTTATATTAAGGACACAAAAAACCCCGCAAGTTTTCTTGCGGGGTATATGGTATGTATTTTTACTCGAAATTACATCGTCTCCATTTTGAAGCTCATGCTTTCGATTACTTTTAAGATTGCTTCTACAGTATCCATTGAAGTTAAACAAGGAACACCATTTTCTACGCTCATTCTTCTGATCTGGAATCCGTCTCTTTCTGCCTGCTTACCTTTTGTAGTGGTATTCACAACATACTGAACTTTTCCTTTCTGAATAAGATCGATAAGGTTTACACTTTCTTCTCCTATTTTGTATCCTATTTTGCAAGGAATTCCTTTTTCTCCGAAGAATTTTGCAGTACCTTCTGTAGCCCAGATTCTGAATCCTACTTCATGGAATCTTGCTGCAAGAGCTGCTGCCTCATCTTTGTGCTTATCTGCTACTGTGAAAAGGATAGAACCGTGCATAGGAACTTTTCTTCCTGCTGCTACCAATCCTTTGTACAGTGCTTTTTCAAGGGTTGTATCTTTCCCCATAACCTCTCCTGTAGACTTCATTTCAGGGCCTAAAGAGATGTCAACTTTCGTTAGTTTAGAGAAAGAAAATACCGGTACTTTTACAAATACGCCTTCTTTGTTTGGAACCAATCCGTTTTTGTATCCTAAATCTTTCAGTTTTTGTCCTAAGATTGCCTTTGTTGCAAGGTTAGCCATTGGAACCTCTGTGATTTTAGATAAGAAAGGAACTGTTCTTGAAGAACGAGGATTTACTTCGATTACATATACATTTCCTTCAAAAAGAACGTATTGGATATTCATTAATCCGATCACCTTTAATCCTTTTGCCAGCCTTTCTGTATAATCTACCAAAGTATCGATTTCGCTCTGAGAGATATTCTGTGGTGGATATACCGCAATAGAGTCTCCGGAGTGAACTCCCGCTCTTTCGATATGTTCCATAATTCCCGGGATCACTACTGTTTCACCGTCACAGATGGCATCTACTTCAATCTCCTTTCCTACCATGTACTTGTCAACCAAAACAGGGTGCTCAGGGCTCGCCTCTACAGCGTTCTCCATATAGTGAGCCAGTTCTGCTTCTGCGTATACAATTTCCATTGCTCTACCTCCAAGAACGTAGCTTGGACGTACCAATACCGGATAGCCGATCTCGTTAGCAATTTCTATAGCTTCTTCTTTTGAGGTAGAGGTTCTTCCTTTTGGCTGAGGAATTCCAAGTTCCTGAAGTGCTTTTTCAAATTTATCTCTGTTTTCAGCTCTGTCAAGATCTTCCAGGGAAGTTCCCAGGATCTGTACTCCGTGAGAAGCCAATTTATCAGCAAGATTGATGGCAGTCTGTCCTCCGAACTGTACCACTACTCCTTTAGGTTTTTCAAGCTCGATGATGTTCATCACATCTTCTTCTGTAAGGGGCTCGAAGTATAGTTTATCCGAAATAGAGAAATCTGTGGAAACTGTTTCAGGGTTGTTGTTGATGATGATTGCTTCATACCCCATTTCTTTGATTGCCCATACTGAGTGAACCGTAGCGTAATCAAACTCAACTCCCTGTCCGATTCTGATAGGTCCGGAACCTAGTACGATAATCTTTTCTTTGTCTGAAACAACACTTTCATTCTCTTCTTCGTAAGTTCCGTAGAAATAAGGTGTTTCACTTTCAAACTCAGCAGCACAGGTGTCCACCATTTTGTAAACCGGCATTATTCCGTTTTCTTTTCTGAAATTGAAAACCTCACGTTCTTTTACATCCCAAAGAACCGCGATATTGATATCTGCAAAACCTAATTTCTTAGCTTCAATTAATGTTTCTTTATCAAATTTATTGGCAGCGATTACTTTTTCGAAGTCAACCAGCTTTTTCAGTTTCCAGATGAAGAATTTATCAATTTTACTCCATTCTACAATCTGTTCCCAGTCGTATCCTCTTCTTAAAGCATCTCCGATGATGAATAATCTCTCATCATCACATACTCTGATTCTTCTTTCAATTTCCTCTGCAGTAAGTGCTTCCGCTTGTTTTGTTTTTAATCCTAAATGCTTGATTCCTGTTTCTAATGAACGGATCGCTTTCTGTAAAGATTCTTCAAGGTTTCTTCCGATCGCCATTACTTCACCAGTTGCTTTCATCTGAGTAGAAAGTCTTCTGTCTGCAGTTTCAAATTTATCGAATGGGAATCTTGGGAATTTGGTTACCACATAATCCAGTGCCGGCTCAAAACATGCGTATGTTTTTCCAGTTACCGGGTTCATGATTTCATCCAGCGTTAATCCTACTGCAATTTTTGCTGCGATCTTTGCAATCGGGTATCCTGTTGCTTTACTTGCTAAAGCTGATGAGCGGGAAACTCTTGGGTTTACCTCGATGATATAATATTCGAATGAATCCGGATCTAAAGCTAACTGTACGTTACATCCTCCTTCAATTCCTAACGCTCTGATGATTTTTAATGAAGCATTTCTCAGTAACTGATACTCTCTGTCTGAAAGGGTCTGAGAAGGTGCTACTACGATAGAATCTCCTGTGTGAACTCCTACCGGGTCAATATTTTCCATGTTACAAACCACAATGGCGTTGTCGTTTGCATCACGCATTACTTCGTATTCTATTTCTTTGAAACCAGCGATTGATTTTTCAATCAAACATTGTGTAACCGGACTATGCTTTAATCCTAATTCGGCAATTTCTTTCAATTCTACCTCATTGGAAGCAATACCTCCTCCTGTTCCTCCCATTGTAAAGGCAGGGCGAACAATTACAGGATACCCGATTTCGTCTGCGAAAGCAAGTGCTCCTTCTACCGTATTAACGATATCAGATTCCGGAACCGGCTCATTCAATTCTCTCATCAACTCACGGAAAAGGTCTCTGTCTTCTGCTCTGTTGATTGCAGAAAGTGTAGTACCCAATACTTCCACTTTGCATTCTTCAAGAATTCCTGATTTTTCCAGTTCTACCGCCATATTCAGACCTGTCTGACCTCCCAATGTTGGTAATAATGCATCCGGACGTTCTTTTCTGATGATGTGGCTTACAAACTGTAATGAAATCGGTTCGATATATACTTTATCAGCGATTTCCACATCTGTCATGATTGTTGCAGGATTCGAGTTGATCAAAATCACCTTATAGCCTTCTTCTTTCAAAGACAGGCAAGCCTGCGTTCCTGCGTAATCAAATTCAGCTGCCTGACCAATGATGATAGGTCCTGAACCGATTACTAAAATTGTTTTTATATCTGTACGTTTTGCCATTTTTCTTTTTTTAGATACTAGAAGTTAGATACATAGATCTTAGACTTTTAGCATAATGCTTTATTTAGATTGAATTAACACACTTTGTCATTCCGCAGGAATCTAAACATACTTTGTTGAGATTCTTCACTCCGCTATTGCTTCGTTCTGAATGACAGAAAGCCGTATTATTTTTTAAAGTCCTCCATCATTTGAATGAACTCATCAAACAGGTAGTTTGCATCTTCAGGGCCCGGGCTTGCTTCAGGGTGATACTGAACTGAGAAACAAGGGTGGATTTTATGTTTTAATCCTTCATTTGTTCTGTCATTCAAAGCGATGTGCGTTTCGATAAGGTCTGTTCCTTTTAAGCTTTCCTGATCTACCGCATATCCATGGTTTTGAGAAGTAATGGCTACTGTATTTTTCTCTAAATCCAATACCGGGTGGTTTCCTCCTCTGTGTCCGAATTTCAGTTTGAAAGTTTTCGCTCCACAAGCAAGGCCGATCAATTGGTGTCCTAAACAGATTCCGAAGATGGGAACTTTTCCTAATAATCCTCTGATCATATCTAAAGCATGTGGTACATCTTCCGGGTCACCAGGACCGTTTGAAAGCATGATTCCGTCCGGATCCATCAATAAGATTTCTTCTGCTGTTGTATCCTGAGAAACTACAATGATATCACAGTTTCTTTGAGACAGCTCTCTGATAATCCCCAGTTTTGCACCGAAGTCTACCAACACTACTTTGAAACCTCTGTTCGGGTTAGCATAAGGTGTTTTTGTTGAAACCTCTTCTACCTGATTGGTTGGGAAATTTGTTGATTTCAATTCAGAAGCTACAGCAGCTTCATCAGCATCAGCATTTACGATTTTTCCTTTTACAACTCCATAGTTACGAAGAATTCTTGTCAGTCTTCTTGTATCAATTCCTGAAATTCCTGAAAGGTTTTTCTTTTTAAATAATTCATCTAAAGTAATCTGAGTACGGAAATTGGAAGGAAGATCGCAAAGTTCTTTTACGATAAGTCCTTTAATTGCCGGCTCAATACTTTCATAATCATCACGGTTAATACCATAATTTCCGATAAGCGGATAGGTCATACAAACTATCTGACCGCAATACGACGGGTCAGAAATCAATTCCTGATATCCTGTCATTCCGGTATTGAAAACTACTTCCCCTGCAGTTTCCAATTCTGCTCCGAAACCTTCTCCATGAAACACTTCACCGGACTCCAGTATTAATTTTTTCTTCATTTTAAACTTTTATCTCTTATTATTTTATTTATATGTCATTAACAGGTCGTCCTTACAGGGCTAGGATTATCATTATCCTTTTGTTTTCTATGGGCTTCACCCATTGCTATTAACAGGCCACCCCTACGGGGCTCACTATCTTTTCTATTTTTAACTTGGTTCTTTTACCTTTGCTCTTATTTAAAGGTAAACCCTTTTTCTTCCAATGCTTCTTTCAAAATGGCCATCCTGGCGAAGACACCGTTTTCCATTTGTTTAAAGATTCTTGATCTTTCGCATTCTACGAGGTCTGAATCTATTTCCACTCCCCTGTTGATAGGCGCCGGGTGCATGATGATTGCTTCTTTTTTCATCGCCTTCTCTCTTTCTTTCGTCAGACCATATCTTTTATGATATTCTGAAGCGGTGAAACTCATGGCAGCATCGTGTCTTTCATGCTGGATTCTTAATAGCATTAAAACATCCACTTCGCCGATCAGTTCATCTACTGACATATAAGTTCCGTTGATTAAAGCTCCTTCGTCAAACCACTGTTCAGGTCCTGAGAAGTATACTTTAGCGCCTAATCTTCTTAAAGCTTCCGCATTTGAATTGGCAACACGGCTGTGTTTTACATCACCTACAATTCCTACTTTTAATCCTTCAAACTTTCCGAATTCCTGATAGATGGTCATCAGATCCAGCATACACTGTGAAGGATGGTTTCCTGTTCCGTCTCCACCGTTGATCACAGGAATCTTAATATTTTTCAGTTCTTCGAAGTATCTGTCTTTCTTATCGCGGATCACCACAAGGTTTACTCCTATACTTTCAATGGTCTTTACTGTGTCATAAAGGCTTTCTCCTTTGTTTACCGAACTGTGTGATGCATCAAACGGAACTACCTGAAGTCCCAGTTTTCTTTCTGCAAGATCAAAACTTGTTTTCGTTCTTGTACTGTCTTCGAAGAAAAGGTTTGAGCAAAAAACTTCTCCTTCAATTTTAGCAGTTTTACCGTTCGCAAAAGCCATCGCTTCTGTCAGTATACTGTTGATTCTCTCGGTGCTTAGTTCTGTAATCGTAAACATAATTCTTATTTTTGGGCATAAAAAAAGCGAAGACAACAATCTTCGCTAATAACAATAAATATCGTAAAGGGCGCTTTCGCCCGGTAAATCTAATGATATAAATGCTTTTTTATTCATTAGGTGCAAAGATACAACAATTTTATGAACCTACAAAAACAAAGTTTAAAATAAATTAAAAACCTCAGTATTTCCTTATTCTCATTTTAAATTAATATTTTTGTTACAACTCAATTTATTTTATGGATTTAAAAGACAAAATGATTCTCAGCATTATTCAGGAAGACTCTACATTATCGGTTAAGGAAATTTCCGAAAAAATTGGTCTTACCTTTACTCCTACGTATGAGCGAATCAAACAATTGGAGAAGCAGGGGATCATTCAGAAATATGTAGGACTTTTAAACCGTGAAAAACTGGGATTAAATATTGTAGTCTACTGTAATGTCCGTCTCAAGGAACAATCCAAGAAAGTATTGGAAACCTTTGAGGAGCATATCCGAAAATATGATGAAGTACAGGAAATCATCAGTCTTTCCGGAGAGTATGACTATATGCTGAAAATTATAGCCAAAGACATTAATTCGTATAATGAATTTGCCGTTAATGTCATTTCAAACATTCCTAACATCGGACAATACCATAGTTCTATTGTACTTCACGAGGTAAAAAAATCTACCAAGTTTAAAATTGACCTGGAATAAATCCCTTTTATTTTTAAACCATTAAGCACTTTTAAGAGGTGAAGAATAATTAAAGAATTCGCATGCGAATTTTAAAACTATGCGGCTAAAAAATTCCGGATTTTCTTACCTTACCTTAAAGTTTTCATCTTCCTTAATAGTTCAGTTACAATCAATCATCAAATTCAAAGAGCAGGATTACAATTAAGCCATTAAGATCACTTAAGCAGATAAGATTTAAAGATTAAGGCTTTCACAACGAAAAGGCAGCAGGCTAAAATAATTTAGAAATTCTACTGATTTTTGCTTAAGTTTTTATTGACCTTAATGGCTTAGATTCTAACCCAATAATTTATTTTTCAGTTTATTGAACTGATATTCTATTTTATCCAGACAAAGATTTCCGATACTTCCCTGATGGGTATGTTCAAGGTTTCCAGGTTCAAACTCAAATGCATTGCTTTCAATCTCCTGCCCTACTTTCACATAAGCATCACGGAATGAGCTTCCGTTTTTCACCTCTTCATTGATCTTTTCTACGCTGAAAAGATATTTGTATTTCTCATCTTCCAGAATTCCGTCTTTTACCTGAATATTCGGTAAAGTATAGCTTAGGATTTCCAGACATTCCTTTAAAGAATCTATCGCAGGGAAAAGAATTTCTTTCGTAAGCTGTACATCTCTGTGATATCCTGAAGGCAGATTATTGGTCAATAAAATAAGTTCATTCGGAAGTGACTGAATTCTGTTGCATCGTGCACGAACCAGCTCAAAGATATCCGGATTCTTTTTATGAGGCATAATACTGCTTCCTGTGGTAAATTCTTTTGGGAAGCTGATGAAATTAAAATTTTGGTTCAAATACAGACATACATCATACGCAAACTTCCCAAGCGTTCCCGCTAAAGTTGCCATTGACATTGCCAGCATTTTTTCCGACTTTCCACGGGTCATCTGAGCATACACAGAATTATAATTCATGGACTGGAATCCTAAATTATAGGTCGTACTTTCACGGTTGATCGGAAAAGATGAACCATAGCCGGCAGCTGATCCCAACGGATTTTTATTAATGATATTCTTCACTGAAAACAGCATTTCCACATCATCCAAAAGTGCTTCAGCATAAGCACCAAACCACAATCCGAATGAGGAAGGCATTGCAATCTGCAAATGGGTATATCCCGGAAGCAACACTTTTTTATGCTGATCCGCCAGTTGAATTAAAATCTGAAAAAACTCGTCGGTAAGAGCTGTTATCTCACGGATTTCATCTAATAAATACAGCTTGATATCCAGCAAAACCTGATCATTTCTTGATCTTGCGGTATGGATTTTCTTTCCCGTATCTCCTAATTCTTCAATGAGAATAGCTTCTATCTGAGAATGGATATCCTCAGCATCTTTATCAATTTCAAAACTACCGTCTTCAATTTTATGTAAAATACTATTTAAAACAGATAACATCTGCTCTGATTCTTCCTGGGAAATAATCCCGGTTTCTGCTAACATTTTGCAATGTGCCATAGAACCTTTGACATCATATTTGGCCAAACGCTCGTCAAAGTCAAGATCTTTCCCAACGGTAAAATTATTGACTAATATATTGGTGGCAAGGTCATCCTTCTGCCATATTTTTTTCATGATATAATTTGATTTAAAATACTGATTGATTTTGACATGCCCGGCAAGGCAATCCTTATTACTATTAACTATAAAAAAACATTTCCTTGTGAAGCTGTCATTTTTAATTTTCTTTTTGCATAAATCTTATTAAAAACTAAACTTCTAATGTGCCTGCCGGACAGAGTCAAAACATATATTGAGCTGGAAACCTGAAACTGGAGACTGGAAGTGAATTACAAACTATAACCACTTCCATCTTCCCGCTTCATTCTTCCATTCTTTCTTTATAACACTTTTTCTAAAATTCTGATGTAGATTTCTATTCCTTCTTCTATTTCATGGATATAGATAAATTCATCTGCAGTATGAGAGCGCCTACTGTCTCCAGGTCCCATTTTTACGGATGTACATGGAATAATCGCCTGATCTGAAGAGGTGGGCGAACCGTACGTTGTCCTGCCAATCTCAATTCCTGCTTTTACAAACGGATGATCCATTTCAATTTTTGAAGAATTCAGTCTGAATGATCTTGCAGTCAAAGTAGATTTCATCTGAGACTGGATAATTTCAAATGCTTCCTGATTGGAATATTCGTCTGTCACTCTCACATCCAGTGTGAAATTACAGGACTCCGGAACGACATTGTGCTGTACTCCCGCATGAATACCTGATAAAGTAACTTTAACCTCTCCCAGGTATTCTGAAACCTTTGGAAATTCAAAGGCTAAAATATTCTGGAGATCCTGCATACATTTTATAATCGAGTTATCATGATTAGGATGAGCGGCATGAGAAGGAGTCCCTTTCATTTCTCCATCAATCACAAGAAGTCCTTTTTCTGCAATCGCCAGATTCATCTGCGTGGGTTCTCCTACAATGGCGAGTTCTACGTTGGGTAGCTGCTGAAACAGTGCTTCAATTCCATCAAATCCTGAAATCTCCTCCTCTGCCGTCAAAGCAATAACTAAATTATATTTTAAATCTTCTTTATCATAAAAGTGTAAAAAAACCTGCGCCATAGAAACCAGAGAAGCTCCGGCATCATTGCTTCCCAATCCAAACAGTTTCCCGTCTTTTTCAACAGGAACAAAGGGATCCAGCGTGTAAGCTTTATTAGGTTTTACGGTATCATGATGCGTATTCAGTAAAACGGAAGGTTTAAACACATCAAAGTGTTTATTCACTGCCCAGATGTTATTTTTAAAACGCTTCGCAGGAATCTGATGTTTTGCGAAAAAGTTCTCAATTTCTACTGAGGTATTGAATTCTTCTTTACTGAATGAAGGAATCTCAATCAAATTTTTAAGCAATCCGACCGCATTATTCAATAGCTCTTCTTTATTATAAACAGATTTCAGTTCCCGCATGATGATTTTCTATATGGTTTTTCAGTTCTGTTTCTTTAATCAGAAACACTTTATCTACATTATTTTTTATGGCTCCGAGAGCATTTTCAAGTTTGGGTAAAATCCCTTTATGAAGTTTTCCTTCTTCTTTCAGTGTGGTAAAATCTTCTTCAGTAACACTTTTGATCACTGATTCGGGATCGTTCACATTTTCTAAAACACCTTCTTTATCAAAACAATACAACAGTTCAACTTCATATTTCTCCGAAAGAGCCTGCGCTATTACAGAAGCAATGGTATCTGCATTGGTATTGAAGAGATTTCCTTTTCTATCGTGGGTAATCGCTGAAAATACAGGAACAAGATTCAGTTTCATTAATTTTGAAACCAGTTTTTTATTCACGCTTTTCTTATTGATATCTCCCACAAATCCGAAATCTATCTCAGGATCTTCTCTTTTTTTGGCTTTGATCAGATTCCCATCTGCTCCGGAGAATCCTATGGCATTGCATTTTTTCTGCTGCAGCTTTTCAACAATATTTTTATTGATTCCCCCTGCATACACCATGGTTACAATATCCAGTGTTTCTTTATCCGTAATCCTTCTTCCGTTGATCATTTTCTGTTCAACACCCAGTTTATCTGCTAATGTTGTAGCCAACTTTCCTCCGCCATGAACAAGGATCTTCTTTTCCTGAATTTCAGAAAATTGTTCTAAGAATTGGGTTAACAACTCTTCATCATCAATTAAAGCTCCGCCAATTTTTATGATGTATAACTTTTCTTTCATTTGTAAACTTTTTGAGATCCTTACTTTTCTATCCTTGATCCTTGTCAAGGTTTAAAACCTTGACAAGGATCAAGATTCTGAATTGAAAAAATTATCCGGCATGCAGCTCATCTAAAATTTCACTGAACACAGCCTGTGCAGAGAAAATACGGTTTTTTGCCTGCTGATAAATAATAGAATGGTCTCCATCCATCACCTCATCACTCAACTCAACATTACGGCGGACCGGAAGACAGTGCATTACCTTTGCGTCGTTGGTATTGGCCAATTTTTCATTGGTAAGCATCCAGTCACCTTTCACTTCAGGCATTGCTGCATAATCATCAAAAGAAGACCAGTTTTTTACATAGATAAAATCTGCATCTTTTAACGCCTCGTCCTGATCATGGATCACTTTCACATCTTTAGTGAAGTTTTTATCCAAATCATATCCTTCAGGATTGGCAATTACCAACTCTACATCCATTTCCTGCATCCACTCCGCAAAAGAGTTTCCAACGGCATGTGCAATAGGTTTGATGTGTGGCGCCCAGGTCAATACTACTTTAGGTTTATGTTCTTTTTTCCAGCTTTCTGTAATCGTAATACAGTCTGCCAGACTTTGCAGCGGGTGACGGGTTGCAGATTCCAATGAGATTACAGGAACTTTTGCATGTTTTTCAAACTGGCTCAAGATGCTTTCATTCACATCATCTTCTTTGCTCTTCATTCCTGCAAAACAACGCACCGCAATGATATCACAATATTGATTTAAAACTTCAATTGCATCTTTGATATGCTCTACGGTATCTCCGTTCATGACAGCTCCGTCAGCAAACTCTAAATTCCAGGCTTCCTGTGAAGCATTTAATGTCAGCACATTCAATCCCAGATTTTGTGCTGCAATCTGGCTGCTGAGACGGGTTCTTAAGCTTGAATTTAAAAACACAAGTCCAATTGTCTTTCCCTTTCCTTTTTCTGTTTCGGTAAGGGGAGCTGCTTTTATTTGTAAAGCTTTTTTTATGATTTCCTGCAAGTTTTCAACATCACTTACAGAGGTAAATTTTTTCATTTCGAATTAATTTTAAAGATTTTTTTACACATTAATTATTGATCTTTTTCCCCAACACCACTTTCAAGGCATTGATGAAAAGATCCGTTTCCTCTTTTTTGATATTCAGTGCCGGAAGAATCCTTAAGACAGTTTTATCATTAGAGTTTCCTGTGAAAATATGATGATCGAACAATAAGCTTTTCCTTATTTCCGAACAGTCTCTATCGAGTTCTATTCCGATCATCAACCCTTTCCTTCGGATGGATTTAATATGTGGTAAATCTTTAATTTCATTTTCAATATATTCGCCCATTTCCTGAGCATTTTCGATAAGATTTTCATCTTTCATCACATCAAGCACAGCAATTGAAGCTGCACAGGCAAGATGATTTCCTCCAAATGTAGTTCCCAGCAAACCGTTGCTCGCCTGAAATTTAGGATGGATCAAAACTCCGCCTACCGGGAAACCATTTCCCATTCCTTTTGCCGTTGTAATAATATCTGCTTCAACTCCGAACTCCTGATGAGCAAAGAAATATCCACTTCTTCCATATCCTGATTGTACTTCATCCAAAATAAGAACCGCCCCATATTTTTCGCATAGTTCTTTAATTTTAGATAAGAATTCCGGCGTAGGAATCATAATTCCACCTACTCCCTGAATCCCTTCAATGATGACAGAAGAAATTTCATTTCCATTCTTCTCAAAAGTCTCTTCAAGCTGCTGCACATCATTCCATTCTGATTTGATAAATCTTTCTGAAAAATTAACCGGAGCTACAATTTTCGGATTATCAGTCACTGAAACTGCTGCAGAAGTTCTTCCGTGGAATGAACCTGAAAAATACAGCACTTTGCTTTTGCCATTATGAAATGAAGCCAGTTTCAATGCATTTTCATTGGCTTCCGCTCCCGAATTGCATAAGAAAAGGTTATAATCTTCATATCCGGAAAGTTTCCCTAGTTTTTCTGCAAGTTCAGTCTGCAATTCATTCTGAACCGAATTGGAATAGAAAGAAATTTTTTCCAGCTGATCCTTCAATTTGTTCTGATAATATGGATGGTTGTGCCCAATGGAAATGACAGCATGACCTCCGTAAAAATCAAGATACTGCTCTCCTTTATCATCCCAAAGAAAAGATCCCTGAGCTTTAACCGGATTTATATTGAATAATGGATATACGTTGAATAAATTCATTTTTTTATTTTTTATTTTTCTTTTGTTTTAAGACAAAAGAAACAAAAGTTCAAGACCTGGAAACTTCCGCTAAAAATTATTTCTATTCTCTAAAAATTCTAAAACTTGTGCGAATCCGAGATTAGTTCTTCGGCTAAATATTTGCCTCGCACTTCAAACAGTAGAATTTTCTTAACGTTCATAGAATTAATTTTCTTAACGCTCCATTTTCCTAAGTCATATTTACTTCTAAATTTAAATTGTCAATTTAAAACGCTATAGGTTTTAAGTTTAACCCTGCATTTTCTTCCCATTTCATTGCCAGATTCATGTTCTGGACTGCCTGCCCTGAAGCACCTTTTAACAAATTGTCAATCGCTGAATGAATAACGGCAACATTTCCACTCTTTTCGATCTGAATCACACAGCGATTGGTATTGACAACCTGCTTTAAATCAATTGCCCTGCTACTTACGGTAACAAAAGGCTCTTCCGCATAAAAATCCTGATATAATTGTTCTATTTCCTCCAGCGTCAAATCCGTCTTCATCGTGGAACTTGTAAAAATTCCTCTTGCAAAATCCCCTCTCCATGGAACAAAATTCAGGGTTACTTCTTTATTATTAAATGCAATCAGCTGTTGTAAAATCTCATCTACATGCTGATGAGTTAATGTTTTATACGCTGAAACATTATCATTTCTCCAGGTAAAATGAGTTGTTGCCTGCAAAGACTGCCCAGCTCCGGTAGAACCCGTAATCCCTGTAGTAAAAACTTCATTTAACACTTCTTTATCTGCTAATGGCAGTAAAGCCAATTGAATCGCTGTGGCAAAACATCCCGGGTTGGCAATACTTTTTGCCTCTGACAGTTGTTTTTTATTGATTTCAGGTAATCCGTAGATAAAATTTCTGTTCCCAAAGTTTCCTTCTAAACGGAAATCATTTCCGAGATCAATCACCAGCGTTTCATCTTTTACAGGATGTTGAGTTAACCAGCTTTGACTTTCTTTATGAGGAAGACACAGAAAAAGAACATCTACGTCTTCAGGTTTATCTGTCAAAACCATTTCACAAACTGCCGTTAAATCCGGGTAAAGATCCGAAATTCTTGTTCCCGAATTTGAACGACTATATAAAAAACTCAATGTCACATGGGGATGAAAAGCCAGTAAGCGTATCAGCTCACTTCCTGTATAACCGTTGGCACCAATTATTCCTACTGTTTTCTTCATTTTTATTCTGCCTTACATTAAATCATCCTTTCGGAACTAGTTGATATTCTGGTTAATCTGATGGTATATATTTAAAGAATTGCTTACAATCTTTGTGTATCCTTTCACATCATCACCTGTCCATGCTCTGTTAGCCTCTCCATAACTTCCGAATTTATCAGACATCAGGTCATGATCAGATTCAATTCCATTAAGAATAAATCTGTATGGATGAAGCGTCACAAATACTTTTCCACTGACTGTTTTCTGAGAATCCACCAGAAAAGACTCTATATTTCTCATCACAGGATCTAAGAAAAGCGCTTCATGAAGCCAGTTTCCATACCAGTCGGACAACTGAGACTTCATCATTTGCTGATATTTTGAAAGCGTATGCTTCTCTAATAAATGATGTGCCTTGATGATCACAGATGCTGCCGCCGCTTCAAATCCCACTCGTCCTTTAATCCCAACAATGGTATCCCCTACGTGAATATCACGACCAATTCCATACGCTGAAGCTAATTCTTCTATTTTTTGAATTGCAGATACAGAATGTTCAAAGCTTTCTCCATTCACGCGTATCACTTCTCCGTTTTTAAACTCGATCTCCAGTTCTGAGGGCTGAGTTTCTTTAATCTGAGACGGAAAAGCTTCTTCCGGAAGGTAATTTCTGGAAGTCAAAGTTTCCTTTCCTCCCACAGAAGTTCCCCAAAGTCCTTTATTCACTGAATATTGTGCTTTCTGGAATTCCATTTCATAACCGTGCTCCTTCAAAAATTCAATCTCTTCTTCACGGGACAAAGCCATATCACGGATTGGCGTAATAATCTCGATATTCGGGCACATTACCTGAAAAATCAAATCAAAACGAACCTGATCATTTCCAGCTCCTGTACTTCCATGAGCAATAGCATCTGCATTTACTTCTATTGCATATTTTGCAATTTCCTGCGCCTGAATTGTACGTTCAGCACTTACTGAAAGAGGGTACGTATTATTTTTCAATACATTCCCGAAAATCAAATATTTCACACATGAATTATAATAATCTTCCTGAGCGTCTACACACCTGTATTCTTTTACTCCAAGGTTTAGAGCTTTTCTTTCCAGTTCTTTTTCCTCTTCTTTTGAAAAACCTCCGGTATTTACGGTAACTGCATACACATCATACCCTAGTGTTTCACTAAGATATTTTGCACAGTAGGAAGTATCTAAACCTCCGCTAAACGCTAAGATGACTTTCTTTTTCATCTGGACTCTTTTTATTTTTTTTAGTTATCAAATGAAATTCATCAAGGGATTTTTGTACAGAATACTCAAAATCAGGTTGATTCATTTCATTATATTTATTTTCAGGCTGGTATTCCCCACCTCTTTTTTTTTATCATTTTCAGGAACAAATAACATAGCCGTACACAAACAGTTTTTACGTTCCTTCATCATTAAAATCTCATAGTTCACACAGTTTTTGCAGCCACTCCAGAATTCTTCGTCCTGGGTAAGTTCTGAATAGATGACCGGCTTATATCCTAAATCACTATTGATTTTCATTACTGCCAAACCTGTTGTCAATCCAAATACTTTCGCATCCGGATATTTATCTCTAGATAACTGGAAAACCCTCTGCTTAATTTGAGTTGCTACGCCCCCGTTCCTGAATTTCGGCGATACTATCAATCCCGAATTAGCCACAAACTTCCCATGCGACCAGGTCTCTATATAACAGAAACCTACCCACTCACCGTTTTCAGTAGCTACCACAGCGTTGCCTTCTGAAATCTTTTTACTCAAATATTCTATAGAACGTTTTGCGATGCCCGTTCCTCTGCGCTGTGCAGAATCATACATTTCCTGCTGTATTTCACTCACATACATTAGATGTTCGCATGAGGAAATTTCTATTTCCATTTATTTATCTAATTTTTTTGGCAAATTTAAAATATATTTTCTTTTAAAACCAAATAAAAAAGATATTTTTTTTTGTTTTAAAATTTTATACAGGTAAAATTATCTTTATTGAAAAATATACATTTGCTAATTTATTATATATTTGCTAAAATAATATAGTTATGGAAAATACATGCCCTAAATGCAACAGTACCAAAGTGGTAAAAAGCGGCATCATCAATGAAAAGCAACGCTTCCACTGTAAAGACTGCAAGTATTATTTCACTGTTAAAAAGCTGGGAAAACAGATTGATGACTATTATGTCACCAAGGCGCTTCAGCTGTACCTGGAAGGCTTAAGCTACCGTGAAATCGAAAGAATTATCGGGGTTTCCCATGTTACAATAAGTTCCTGGATCAAAAAATACAACATCACAAGACCTCCACACTCTGAATTCCATCCTGTTTATAAAATACTGAAACAAAATGAGTTGATTGATTATATTGCGCAGGAGGAAAACATTAAAAATTCCGGGATTATCATCACTCAGTTTGCTGATAAGTATATGCTGATCAAGTGGGAAAGGTTTAAGAAGTAAGTACGAGTTCCCAGTATATGTTTCAAGGCAAAATATAATATAAATCTATACATACCAGATATTTAAAACAAAACCCTTTGTAAAAATACAAATCCCGAAAAGCGAAATTTCTATAAGACAGCAAATTATAACTATAGTATTTCCACTAATATATATTAAATTTTCGTAACTAAATTATTAATTACAATTTGGCTTTCACAAAAAACAACGCCAAAATTTGATAATTTATGAAGAAATTACTTACATTTATTGGAGTAGCCTTAATCAGCAGTTCCGTATACTCTCAAGGTTCTCCTGATTATGGCAATGGCTTAAAAATCAACCTCAACCCAGATGGTGATAAATTCGTCCGCTTTATTTTATGGGACCAGCTTTGGCTGAGAAATACCTCTATGAATCCCGGAAGTATGGTAGGTGGCGAGCCCACAGACAACTCCTGGAGCATAGGAAACAGACGATTACGTGCTTTAGCGTATGCACAGGTCTCTAAAAGATATATGATTCTCCTTCATTTCGGAATCAACAACCAGACTTTCATCAATGGAGGAGCCACAGGTACTTCCGGTACAGGAGGTTACGGAAACGGAAAGAAAACCCAGTTATTTTTTCATGATGCATGGAACGAATATGCAGTTATTTTACCTGGAGAAGCTGGAAAATTCAGTTTATCTTTAGGGGCAGGGCTTCATTACTATATGGGACTTTCCCGCATGACTATGGCTTCTACGCTCAATTTCCTCACATTAGATTCTCCCGTTTTTTCATGGCCACTGATTGATAACTCAGACCAATTTGCAAGACAGCTGGGAATGTTTGCAAAAGGAAAATATGGCAAACTGGAATACCGCTTCAGCTTAAATAAACCTTTCGCAACAGATCTTATTCCGGTGAATGCAACAGATCCGTCAAAAGCTATTGCGGTAGACAATAACGGAAATCCCAGCTTTTCAAAAGCAGGGTATGTGGAATATCAGTTCCTTGATGAGGAGTCGAATACACTTCCATACAAAGTGGGATCTTATCTGGGAACAAAGAAAGTCTTCAATGTAGGAGCAGGTTTCTATCATCAGGCAGACGGAACAAGAACTTCCGTGAACTCCAACATTGAGAAGCATGACATTACTCTTTTTGCCGTGGATGCTTTTGCAGACATTCCTTTGGGAGAAGCGAAAAACAAAATGGCAGTTTCCGCCTATGCCGGATATTATAACTACAATTTTGGTCCCAACTATGTAAGAAATCTTGGAACAATGAATATTGCAGCTTCGGATCCTAATTTTATCGGAAACAAAGCCATTGCAGGACCAGGAAACCTGCAGCCGACTATCGGAACAGGTAATATTATCTACGCACAGGCAGGTTTACTCTTACCAAGCCAGGCAGAAAAGCCAAAAATCAGAATACAGCCTTTTGCAGCTTATACCCATAAAAGTTTTGAGGCTTTCGATAAATCTTCATCTCAGTTTGATGTAGGCGCCAATTGGTTCATAGATGGGCATCATGCAAAAATCACAACCCAATATTCAACGAGGCCAGTTTATACCAGCCCTACGGAAAGCCCTTCTTCAAAAGGGGAATTTATTGTACAGTTTCAAATCTACTTGTAAAAATTTAAACCATTAAGAATAATAAAGAAATTAAGATAAGTTAAGCTCCATCAAAGATGCATAAAAAATACCGCTGAATAAAATAGCTTTAGCTATAATCTTAATTATTCTTATCAACTTAAAATCTATTAATGGTTTAAAAGCAAATTCAAATTAACATCCTATTCCATTAACATCAAAAACTAATCAATATGAGCGAAAATCATCACGAAAGCTACGAAAATATGACCGACAGGCAGAAAAACCGCACCATATGGAGTGTGATCACCGCCTCTTCACTCGGTACCTTGATAGAATGGTACGACTTCTATATCTTCGGAAGTTTAGCCATTGTTTTAGCTACTAAATTCTTCCCTGCAGATAACCCTACCGCAGCATTTTTATCTACACTGGCTACTTTCGCTGCCGGATTTGTTGTAAGACCTTTCGGAGCTTTATTTTTCGGAAGACTTGGAGATATCATCGGAAGAAAATATACTTTTCTTGTTACTTTACTGATCATGGGATTTTCTACTTTCCTGATCGGCTGTATTCCAAGTTATAAAACCATTGGATTTATGGCGCCGGTTTTAGTTTTAATTTTAAGATTACTTCAGGGACTTGCCCTTGGTGGTGAATACGGAGGTGCTGCCACTTATGTTGCAGAATACGCCCAACCTCATCGAAGAGGCTACTGGACTTCATGGATTCAGACTACTGCAACGGCAGGACTTTTCATTTCACTGATTGTTATCCTCATCACAAAATCAACCCTTTCGGCAGAAGAATTTGATAATTGGGGATGGAGGGTTCCTTTCTGGATTTCCATTTTAATGGTAGCAGTTTCTTATGTTATCAGAAAGAATATGAAAGAATCTCCTCTTTTTGCTAAGGCTAAAAGTGAGGGAAAAACATCTAAAAACCCATTGAAAGAGAGTTTCGGAAATAGATACAACTTCAAGTTTGTATTATTGGCCTTATTCGGAGCAGCAATGGGACAAGGGGTCATCTGGTACACAGGACAGTTCTACGCTATGAGTTTCCTTCAAAAGGTAATGAATGTAGAATCTGCACAGGTGGATTCATTGATGGCTACCGCTTTATTTTTAGGAACGCCCTTCTTTGTATTCTTCGGCTGGCTTTCTGATAAAATCGGAAGAAAAGCAGTAATGATGACCGGAATGTTAGTCGCTATTTTAGCTTACAGACCTATTTATGACAGCATGTTCAAGAGTGTAAATCTTGAAAGTAAAACCGTTGCTGCCAATGGAATCACTGAAAAAAGAACTGCTAAAATCCACAGTGATATTGCTACAGACAGCCTGGTTACTTTCCATAAAGAAACTCTTTACACGGATGGCACTCTGATCAAAAAAGACAGTATCATTCACTGGTCGCCTGCAGGAGTTGTCATGAAAGACGGAAAAGCAGAAGAACCCAAATTATCAACTTCTGTAAAATTGAGCGATGACACGAAATGGTATCTGGTGTTCCTTGTATTTATTCAGGTCATATTTGTAACCATGGTATATGGGCCTATCGCCGCTTTCCTTGTTGAAATGTTCCCTGTGAGAATTCGCTATACCTCAATGTCGTTACCTTATCACATCGGAAACGGAGTATTCGGAGGACTTCTTCCGGCAGTAGCAACTTACCTGGTAACCACCGGGAAAGACGCGGGACACGCGACATGGTACCTGGAGGGACTTTGGTATCCGATTGGTGTTGCCACAGTGTGTCTTATCATTGGATTATTCTATCTTAAAAATAAGAACAATAATCTTCACGATTAAGCACTAAATCACTCAGATTTTTATTAATTTTAAAACTACTAAAATGAACGGACTAAAAAAAATATTAGGTATTCTCTGGATCGCAATTGCGGTGATTGTAGGATATTTCGGAATTACAGTATTGGGAATCCCCAAAATAGCATCCGGAAAACAGGAAGATCTGGTTTTTGGTATTATTATCCTTTTTGTACTGATGCCGATTATCTCAGGCGGAATGGCCATTTTTGGTTACTATGCCCTGAAAGGAGAATATTCTGACGATAAAATTTAAAAACAAAATAGATAATTGATGGATGCTGCATTCATCAATTATCTTTTATCAATAATCATTTATGAAAAAGAGACACGAGCAAAAACTTGTCATACTGAGCGTAGGGCTTATGATTGCTTTCAGCATTCCTATTTCATTGCTTTTCAACAGTGAAAAGGAGGTTTTAGGCTATCCTATGATCCTTATCTATCTGTTCGTGATCTGGATGATTTCCATTGTGATTTCTTTTGTCATTATAAAAAGACATGATGAGTAGTTTCGCATTATTTTTTGTTGTTCTGTTTTACCTTGCCCTTCTTTTCTTAGTTGCCCACCTGGCAGAGAAGAAAAGGAGTAAACTATGGATCAACAATCCTTACATCTACGCCCTGTCTCTTGCGGTATATTGTACTGCGTGGACGTATTATGGAAGCATTGGTGTGGCAGCTACAAGCGGATTAAACTATCTGCCGATTTACATTGGTCCTATCATGATTATTCCGGCATGGATCTATATCAATACCCGGATTGTAAGGATTTCAAGGGTTAATAAAATAAGCAGCCTTGCTGATTTCATCTCATTAAGATATGGAAACAGCAGAAGTCTGAGTGCTATTATTACTGTGGTTTGTCTTTTGGCTATTGTCCCTTATATCGGGTTGCAGATCAAAGCTATTTCGGAAACCTTCCATCTGGTAACGGAAACTCCGATGTCAAAAAATATCCTGACTGACAATGCTACTTTTGTGGTGGTTTTAATTGCCTTATTTTCCTCTTATTATGGAACACGATATGTGGATGCTTCGGAAAAACGTCTGGGAATTATCTCAGCTATTGCACTGGAGAGCTTTTTAAAACTATTCTTTATTATCATTCTCGGACTTTTCGTAATCTATTATGCCTTTGACGGATTTTCAGACATCTATGAGAAAGCCAGCAGGTTTAAAGATTTTAAAGAAAAAAACACCTTCAACGGGATTGAGGGTGCTATGAACTGGATGATTTTGTGTATGATTTCCGCAACAGCAATCTGTATCCTGCCAAGACAGTTTCACACCGCTATTGTTGAAAACAGACAGGAAAAACATATCAAAACAGCGATTTGGTTTTTTCCCCTTTATCTTTTAATCTTCACCGTATTTATTTTCCCGATTGCCTGGGGAGGAAGACTGATTTTTGATGGTCAAAAAGTAAACCCGGAGTTCTACTCTATCCTGATTCCGCAGCATTTTGACAATACCCTGATCACTGTGCTTGTTTTTCTGGGAGGATTAAGCTCATGTATTTCCATGATCATTATTTCAGCCATTACTTTATCAATCATGCTTTCCAACAACCTTATTATTCCATATGGATTGCTTGGAAAATTAAAATCTGAAAGTGAGGAACAAAATACAAGAAGCATTACCAATATCAGAAAAATCAGTATTTTCGGACTGATCATCATGGCTTTTGTCTTTTATAAGTATTTCATTCTGAAGACCTCACTGGATTCTGTAGGATTAATCTCATTTGTCATCATTGCCCAGCTGGCACCTGCATTTTTCGGAGCTTTATTCTGGAGAAGAGGAAGTTACAAAGGTGCCGTCACAGGACTTATAGCAGGATTAGCAATCTGCTATTTCGGATTGATCATCCCCCAGTATTATTTTTCATACAATCAGGAGCTTAAAGGAGTACTGAGAGACATGTATGATGCTTTCGGGTTTTTCACAATTCCTTATCTGGGAAGAATTCCACAGATTTTCTTCTGGTCGATGCTGGTGAATACGAGTCTGTTTACCATTGTTTCCGTAAGTTCTAAAGGGAATTACCGTGAAAGAAACTTTGCCGAATTGTATGTGGATATTGACAAATACATTCAAAATCATGAAAATGCTTTTATCTGGCGTGGCACAGCTTATATTTCGGATATTCAGAATATTCTTGAACGCTTTTTAGGCAAAAATAAAACAGAGCAGGCCCTAAGAATTTTTAATTTAAAATATAATATTGATTCCAAAACAGAAACCGCTGACTCCAGATTTATCAAATTTTCAGAAAACCTTCTGGCCGGAAGAATTGGAACAGCTTCAGCAAAAATATTAATTGAAGGGGTAACCAAAGAAGATAAAATATCTTTAAAAGAGGTCTTGAACATCCTTGAAGAATCAAAAGAAAACATCAGCTTAAATAAAAAGCTTACCGAACAGTCCGAAGAACTGCAAAAACTTTCTGACGATCTGCGAACCGCCAATGAAAGCCTCATCATCAAAGACCGCCAAAAAGATGATTTCCTGGACTCTGTTGCCCACGAACTGAGAACCCCGATCACCGCCATTCGTTCTGCCGGAGAAATTTTAGCTGATGATGATGATATTCCTTTTGACATCAAACAGGAATTTTTAAATAATATCATCACAGAATCCGACAGATTGAGTGAAATTATCAACGATATTTTGTATCTGGACAAATTACAACATGGTGAAATCTCTTTACATATTCAGGAAAACAATATTATTGAAACTTATAAAAAAGCATTAAATCCGCTTCTTCACCTGATACAGCAGAAAAATATTCATTTAAGTGAAGTTAATATTCTGAATCATTTTATATTTGAATATGATGAAGCGAGAATGATTCAGCTGTTTCAGAATATCTGGGGAAATGCCTTAAAATTTACAGATGAACAGGGAACAATCCAGACTAAATTATTTGAAAAGGACCAACAGCTGACCATTAGTATTTTCAATACCGGGAAACATATTCCGGAAGGGGATCTGGAAATGATTTTTGACAAGTTTTATCAATCGAAAAACCAAAATATTTTAAAGCCCACAGGAAGCGGACTGGGACTGGCCATTTCCAAAAAAATTGCACAGGCACACGGAGGAAGTATAAAAGCAGAAAACAGCGGACTGGGTGTAACTTTCACCATAAGCATTCCTGAAAAAACTAAAAAAGAGATTACAGATGAAGTTGAACACCATTAAAACCTTCTTATGAGAAAGATAATCATTGCGGATGACGAACACAAAATATTAATGTCATTAGAATACAGCTTTAAGAAAAACGGATACGATGTTTATATTGCCCGTGACGGAACGGAAGTTCTTGACTTTTTGAAAACAATGGTTCCGGACGTAATCCTTCTCGATATTATGATGCCAAATCTTGATGGCTACAGCACCTTGGACCTCATAAAGCAGGATAAAAAACTGAGAGATACCAAAGTCATCTTTCTGAGTGCTAAAAACAATCCCAGAGATATTGAAAAAGGACTGGAAATGGGAGCCGATGCCTACATCACAAAACCCTACTCCATCAAGAAACTGATGCAGCAGATTGAAGAGATGTTTTAATGTATAAAATTAAACCATTAAGATTCATATCATAAAGGGATTAAGAGTATTAAAAAATTGCTTCGCCCCGGCTCGCAGTCATATCCTTGTCAAGGTTTTAAAACCCTGACAAGGATAACAAAATACGCAAAAAAAACAAACACACGACTATTGACATGGATACTGACACCCTATTTAAACAAAGCATAGAGAACAAAGAAGATTTCTGGAAAGAACAGGCCGGAGAAATACAATGGTTTGATTTTCCTACACAGATTCTCACTAACGACGAAAATGACTACCCACAATGGTTTTCCGATGGAAAGCTCAATATGTGTTACTTATGCATTGACAAACACATTGAAGACGGTTGCGGAGATCAGATTGCTATCATTTACGATTCTCCGGTGACCAGTCAAAAGAAAACCTATACCTTCAATCAGGCGAAAAAGGAAATTTCAAAATTCGCAGGAGGGCTGGCTTCTTTAGGATTAAAAAAAGAAGATACAGCGGTTATTTATATGCCAATGATCCCTCAGACTCTTTTTGCTATGCTGGCATGCGCAAGAATCGGGGTTATTCATAATGTGGTTTTCGGAGGGTTTGCTCCCCACGAACTTGTGGTCAGAATTGACGACTGCAAGCCAAAAGTTTTAATCACAGCCACTGCTGGAGTAGAAATTGCCAAAAGAATTCCCTACCTCCCACTGGTTGAAAAAGCTATTGAACTGGCACAGGATAAAGTAGACCATATTGTTGTATACAACAGAAAACTAGTAGATAATCAGGATGAAATGTTCGATGGACTTATTGATTATGAAGAACTGGTTGAAAAATCAGCTCCGGCCGACTGCATTTCTGTGGAATCTACCCACCCGCTTTATCTTCTTTACACATCCGGAACTACAGGCAAGCCCAAAGGTATTGTTCGTGATACCGGAGGTTACGCAACTGCCTTAAAATTTTCCATGACGTATGTTTACGGCGTTGAACCGGGAGAAACCTATTGGGCTGCTTCAGATTTCGGATGGGCAGTTGGGCATAGTTTTTCAGTATACGGACCATTAATCAACAGAAATACAACTATTATTTTTGAAGGAAAACCTATCATGACTCCTGATGCAGGAACGTTTTGGAGAATCATTTCAGAATATAAGGTTTCGGTGATGTTTACTGCGCCTACCGCTATCAGAGCAATCAAAAAAGAAGATCCGAACGGAGAACTGGTAAAAAAATACAATTTAACCCATTTCAAAAAACAGTTTCTGGCGGGCGAAAGATGTGATGTTGCTACTCTGGATTGGTTTGCAGAACATATCGGAGTTCCGGCTATAGACCATTGGTGGCAGACAGAATCAGGATGGCCCATGCTTGGATTGCTGACTCATGATGAAAGTTATCAGATCAAAAGAGCTGCCGCAGGAAAACCTGTTCCGGGATATGACATTAAAATCTTTGATGAAAACGGACTGGAACTCGATCCTCATCACGAAGGCTATCTGGTAATCAAACTTCCTCTTCCCCCCGGAGCCATGCTTGGAATATGGAAAGACTACGAACGTTTTGAAAACAGCTACCTTTCTCAATACAAAGGCTACTACTTCTCGGGAGATGGTGCGATACAGGATGAAGACGGTTATATTTTCATCACAGGAAGAGTGGATGATGTGATCAACGTTGCGGGGCACAGACTTTCCACTTCTGAGATGGAGGAAATAGTTTCTTCACATCCTGATGTTGCGGAATGCGCTGTGGTAGGTATTGATGATGAATTAAAGGGACAGGTTCCTTTTGCAACTCTTGTGTTGAAAAACGGATCAGCAATTTCTGAAGAAGATGTTGAAAAAGATATCATTCAGATGGTCCGCAACAAAATTGGAGCGGTAGCTTTTCTGAAAAATGCTATGGTTGTTAAACGCTTACCTAAAACACGATCCGGAAAGATTTTAAGAAAACTGATCCGAACTTTACTAGACGGAAAAGATTTCCAGATTCCTTCAACGATTGACGATGAGAAAATCATTGATGAAATTCAGGAAAAAATAAAGGAATACAAGGCTTAAGCCAGAAATTAAACATAAATTTAAAATAAATTCAAATTTCAAAAACGAAAGGGATATGAGAAATTACTTAATAGAAGATTTACCACAGTATTTTGAAGATTATAAAAAGTCTATCAAAAATCCTAAAAAATTCTGGGATAAGGTAGCAGATCAAAATTTTGTGTGGTACCAACGATGGAGCAAGGTTGTTAAGTACGATATGAATGAAGCTAAAATCACCTGGTTCAAAAACGCGAAACTGAATATTACCAAAAACTGTATCGACAGACATCTTGCCGTAAGAGGAGATAAAACGGCCATCATCTGGGAACCCAATGATCCAAAGGAAGAAACACAGCATATTTCTTATCAGGAGTTATATACCCGCGTGAATAAAACAGCAAATGTTTTGCATGATATGGGTATTAAAAAGGGAGACAGAGTCTGTATTTATCTTCCCATGATCCCTGAATTGGCTATTACAATGCTTGCCTGTGCAAAACTGGGAGCAGTACATTCTGTGATCTTTGCAGGATTCTCAGCTTCTGCAGTAGCTTCAAGGGTAAATGACTGTGAGGCAAAAATGGTAATCACATCGGATGGAAGTTACAGAGGAAATAAAGTTCTTGACCTGAAAAGTATTGTTGACGATGCTTTGGAAAAAACACCAACAGTTGAAAACGTTCTTGTAGTCAAGAGAACTCACAACGAGATTAAAATGAAAGAAGGAAGAGATCACTGGATGGCTGACTTGTATGAGAAAGCTTCTTCTGATTTTGTCACCGTAATTATGGATTCTGAAGACCCGCTTTTCATTTTATATACTTCAGGATCTACAGGAAAACCAAAAGGAATGCTTCATACCTGTGCAGGCTATATGGTGTATACCGCTTATACATTCAAAAATGTATTCAATTATAAAGAAAATGATATTTATTGGTGTACTGCAGATATCGGGTGGATTACGGGACATTCTTACATTCTTTACGGACCTTTATTAAATGGGGCTACCACCGTAATTTTTGAAGGCGTTCCTACCTATCCTGAACCGGACCGTTTCTGGGAAGTCATTGAAAAACATAAAATCACTCAGTTTTATACCGCTCCTACAGCCATCCGTTCTTTGGCGAAAGAAAGTGCAGAATGGGTAGATAAACATGATCTGAGCTCCCTGAAAGTAATTGGTTCCGTGGGTGAACCTATCAATGATGAAGCATGGCATTGGTTCAATGATCACGTTGGAAAGAAAAAATGCCCGATTGTAGATACTTGGTGGCAGACTGAAACAGGAGGAATCATGATTTCACCACTTCCTTTTGTTACCCCAACGAAACCTACTTATGCTACTCTCCCATTGCCGGGTGTACAACCTGTCCTGATGGATGATAAACGAAATGAAATTACAGGCAACCAGGTGACCGGAAATCTTTGCATCCGCTTTCCATGGCCGGGAATCGCAAGAACCATCTGGGGTGACCATCAACGGTATAAGGAAACATATTTTACCGCTTTCCCTGGGAAATACTTTACCGGTGACGGCGCATTGAGGGATGAAGTGGGTTATTATAGAATTACCGGACGTGTAGATGATGTGATCATCGTTTCCGGACACAACCTTGGAACGGCACCTATTGAAGACAGTATCAACCAGCACCCTGCCGTTGCAGAATCTGCTATTGTAGGCTATCCGCACGACATCAAAGGAAATGCACTGTATGGCTATGTAACGCTTAAAGAAACCGGAGAAGGACGTGATAAGGAAAACCTGAAAAAAGAGATCAACCAGCTGATTTCAGATCAGATCGGCCCTATTGCCAAGCTGGATAAAATACAATTTGTATCCGGACTTCCGAAAACACGCTCTGGAAAAATTATGCGTAGAATTCTGAGAAAAATTGCAGAGGGTGACTTCAGTAATTTTGGAGATATCAGTACGCTTTTAAATCCTGAAATTGTAGAGGAAATCAAAAACGAAAGAATTTAAATTTAATTAATTTTTTAACCAATTGAAGCCCTGGAAGTTATTTTCCGGGGCTTTTTATTGTATTCTTAATGCTTCAAAAATTACGATGTGTTTTGCTAATCTTAATTAGGATTAAACTAATAACCATAATGATCAATATAATCTTAATGATATCTGGTACTGAAATGATGTAAGGATTGATAAAAAATAGAATAAGGAAACTCAAAAAAATTATCAAAAACTTGGGATCAAATACATATAGCACAACTATTGTGATTCTTTAAGACTCGACATTATTCAATTGTTAAAATTAAACATCCGTTCAATAATTATTCTCAAATATCGTCCAAGTCTATTGAAAACAGAATATTAATTAACAAATTATATTGACTTAAATGCAATGAAAATCAGAAAATTATTACTAACTTTAGTCATAACTTTAAAACCAATTAACTATGTCACATATATTAGCTGGACTATTTGATCATCACAGCGACTACAAAAGACTGGAAAATGATCTGGAGAATTCAGGATTTGAAAACTCAGATTATATTGTATACCTTAATAGTGGTTCTCATAATTCCCAATATCTGGCAAGTGTTACCGTAAATGATATCAATCAGATTGATCTTGCCCGGAATGCGTTTATTCAGAATGCAGCATTGAAATCCTACTTATTTGAAAACATGAACATCAATGAAGCGAATTATGATACCATTAAAAAGTATATTGACGCAAGAAACAGAGCTGAAATCCATAACAGCCCTGATATTAAAATCAAAACGTCAAGTGACGGTATGAATTCTGAAGTAAAATTCTAATCGATATAAAATCTAATAGCCGGAGATCCGCAGTGCATGCTGCGGATCTTTTATGTTTGAAAAAACTAAAAAATTTCGTATTTTCGTCTTATTATAGGCATGCGCACAAATGAGTTACGATTTAGAACAAGAGAATAAAGAGATCCTTGCAAGATATAAGGACCTGATTTCTAACACATACAGAACGTTGGATGAGGAAAATAATAAACTCATCCGAAAGGCATTCGATATCGCTTTGGATGCCCACAAGGATCAAAGGAGAAAATCCGGAGAACCTTATATCTACCACCCTATTGCTGTTGCTAAAATTGTAGCGACAGAGATTGGTCTTGGAGCTACTTCTATTGCCTGTGCCCTTTTGCATGATGTCATTGAAGATTCCGATTATACTTACGAAGATCTGAAAAAAATCTTTGGAGAGAAAATCGCCAGTATCGTGAACGGACTGACTAAGATCTCCATCATGAACCACCAGAATATCTCTGTACAGTCTGAAAATTACAGAAAACTGTTATTGACTTTATCCGAGGATTTCAGAGTTATTCTGATCAAAATTGCAGACCGTCTTCATAATATGAGGACGCTGGAAAGTATGGCTCCGGATAAGCAGAAAAAAATTGCTTCAGAAACGGTTTATATCTATGCTCCGATGGCCCACCGTCTTGGATTGTACAACATCAAATCTGAGCTGGAAGACCTTTCCTTAAAATATAATAGTCCCGAAGTATATAACGAGATCACGGAAAAACTCGAACTTGCCAAAGAAAGCCGTGAAAGATATATAGAAGAATTTACCAAAGAAGTATCAGAAAGACTTCGTGAAGAAGGCTTAAACTTTAAAATCAAAGGCCGCGCAAAAGCAATCTCCTCTATTTACAGAAAAATGCTGAAGCAGGGAGTTTCCTTTGAAGAAGTTTTTGATAACTATGCGATCAGGATTATCTATAAATCGGATGCTAAGAATGAAAAGTTTTTAGCCTGGAAGATCTACTCTATCGTTACAGATGTATACCACAGTAACCCGTCAAGAATGCGTGACTGGATTACCCAGCCCCGTTCTACAGGATACGAAAGTTTACACTTAACGGTTTTAGGTCCGGACAGAAAATGGATTGAAGTTCAGATCCGTTCTGAGCGTATGGATGAAATCGCTGAAAAAGGGGTTGCCGCTCACTACAAATACAAAGAAGGCTACAAACAGAGTTCCGATGACAGAAACTTTGAAAAATGGGTAACCGAAATCCGTGAAGTTCTTGAACAGCAGCAGAACCTCTCTACTTCGGAGCTTTTGGATAATATTAAGCTTAATTTATATTCAAAAGAGGTATTTGTGTTTACCCCGAAAGGAGAAATTAAAATTCTGCCAACCAATGCTACTGCCCTGGATTTTGCATTTTCAGTCCATTCTGACTTAGGGATGAAATGTCTGGGAGCCAAAATCAATGGAAAACTGGTTCCTATTTCCTATATCCTTCAAAACGGTGATCAGGTAGATATTCTTTCATCACAGAATCAGAAACCAAAATCTGACTGGCTGGAATTCGTAGTGACTTCAAAAGCCAAATCAAAGATCAAAAGTTATCTGAACTCTCAGAAAAATCAGCTGGTAGAGGAAGGAAAAGAAATTCTGCAAAGAAAACTTCGTCATGCGAAAATCAATTTCAATGATGAAGAAATTAATAAGCTTCAAAAGTTCTTTAATTTAAAATCTTCTCAAGAGCTGTTTCTTAAATTCCAAAGCAACGAATTGGATGTCAGCAGTCTGAGGAAATATATTGAAAGTAAAAACGTATTTAACAATTTACTTTCCAGATTCAGAAAATCTCCGCCAAAAAATCAGCATTTCGAGGAACCGAAAGAGGAAAACCTTGACATGATTATCTTTGGTAAAGATGAGGAAAAACTGAACTATAGCTATGCAAAATGCTGTACAGTGATTCCAGGAGACAAAATTTTCGGATTTATTACCATTTCAGACGGAATTAAAGTTCACAGTGACAGCTGCCCAAATGCCATCAACCTGAGAGCCCAGTATGACTACCGTGTTATTCCTGCCAAATGGGTAAATGCTGAAAGCTTCAAAAACAGAGTAAAAATTGAAATTGAAGGACTTGACAGAATGGGTATGATCAATGATATCACCACGGTCATCAGTGGAAGTATGGGAATGGATATGAAAAGTCTCTCTATTGAATCCAACAATGGAGTTTTCACTGGAAATATCATTCTCGAAGTTAAAAATAAAGGCCAGCTGGAAGAAACTTTCAAAAAACTTAAAAATATTAATGGTGTTTCAAGAGTGAGACGATTACAATCATAAACATGAATTTATCTCTTTATTTTAAAAAATTTTTCAACAACAGCCAGTCTTCAGGGATTATTCTTATTTTCTGTGTACTTGTTTCATTGCTTATTGCCAATTCATCTGCTGCAAAGAACTTTCAGTATTTTTTAGACAAGGAAGTGGGTACCCATCTTTTTGGACTGGAATATCCTGTCAGCATCTGGATCAATGACGGATTGATGGCAGTATTCTTCCTTCTGGTAGGTCTTGAAATAAAACGGGAACTTGTAGAAGGTGAGCTTTCATCCTTTAAAAATGCTTCGCTTCCTATTTTTGCCGCTGTAGGCGGAATGCTTGTTCCGGCAGTGGTTTACAGTATTTTCAATACCGGAACAGAGTACAGCAATGGCTGGGGAATTCCTATGGCTACAGATATTGCTTTTTCACTGGCAATTATTTCGATGCTGGGGAAAAAGATTCCCAATTCTATCAAGATATTTTTAGCTGCATTGGCTATTGTAGATGATCTTGGAGCTATTCTTGTGATTGCTATTTTCTACACTGAACAAATCCATTGGAGCTATCTCTTATTGTCTTTTGGAGTGACTGCCCTGCTGTTTATTTTAAATTTTTTAAAAGTAACCAAAACTATATTTTATATTATTCCCGGATTGTTTTTATGGTATTTCCTTCATCACTCCGGAATTCACGCCACGATAGCAGGTGTTGTACTTGCATTTTCAATACCTACCAACGCTTCCAATGTAGAAATATCACCATTGGAAAAACTGGAGCATCAGCTTCACATTCCGGTAAGCTTTCTGATCATGCCTATATTTGCTTTAACGAATACCAATATCACTTTTTCCAGTGAAATGGTTGCCGGTGTTACAAGTACATTAGGATTGGGAATTATTTGCGGTTTAGTATTGGGTAAGCTGATCGGTATCAATCTGTTTTCACTCATTGCTATCAAATTAAAGCTTAGTTCTCTGCCTCAAAACAGCAACTGGCTTCAAATGATTGGTGTAGGTCTATTGGCCGGAATTGGGTTTACCATGTCCATTTTTATTGCGTTACTTTCCTTTAAAGGAGAAATTCCTATTCAGGATGAAGCGAAATTTGCTATTTTGATTGCGTCCTTTATAGCTGCTATTGCAGGATTTACCATATTAAGTATAAGTTCAAAAGAAAATCCCGAACTGGAAGAGAATTAATCTTTCTTTCGGGTTTCCAGTTTTCTTTTATGCTCTTCATCACCATCAAAGTCAGGTTCTGTAATCTGAGTATGATAGTGTATGGTTTCTCTCTGGATTTCATCGGACAGCAGTTTTTCAATTCTGAGCTTTCTGATGGCCATATTCAGTTCATTTCCGAATAAAAGCAGATATACATTCACATTCACCCAAACCATCAGCAGAATCATACTTCCGATAGATCCGTAAAGCACGTTATACCTTGCAATATCCTTTACATAAATAGCAAAAATATAAGTAGTGACAACGAACAATATCGTGGTTAAAATAGCTCCAGGAACCGCCTGTCGGAATCTTGTAATTTTTACAGTGCCCAGCCAGTAAAACAAAGTCAGAAGGATAAAATAAAAAAGAGGAAAAGAAACGAACCCAATAATACTGGAGAGGTTATCTACAAGCCAGGAAATATCATAAGCCGGTGTAAAAAGCTTCATCACAACTTCCACATAGTACACCCCAAAAAGTGCTAAAAAAACAATGGTAATAAAGCCTATTGTAATAAAGAATGAAAGAATAAATTCCTTTACGTCACTCAGTTTCTCATCCGTATTTTCATTAAATCCATTAATCAGGGAAAATGTACCATTCGTGGCAAAAATAAGAGCCAGAACAATGGTCAGATTACTGATCCCTCTCATATTTGGGATAATATTGCTTTCTATATATCCTCTTACATCTCCTTCCATATTTGAAGGGAAAACATTATGCATCAGCACATCAAAAATATAGAACTGCAGTTTATCATAATGCGGCATATAAGGCAAAACGGAAAGCAGAAACAGAATAAACGGAAAAAGACTTATGGTAAAGCTCCAGGAAATAGCAGCTGCTTTTCTACCAATTTTTCCTTTGAAAATCCCGGAGATATAGATCTGAAACATCTGCCATAGCGATATTCCCAAAACAGGAATATGGATGCTGTCAAAAAACTCTTGAATCTTCAAAATAAATTTGGGAACCTTTACACTCATCGATCTGTTTGTCTTTATACAAATGTAGGGGAATTAAATTAAATAAGGAAAAGATAGAGGGTGATAGGTGGCGGAAATTAGGTAGCAGGTGGCAGATCTCAGGGATTAGGGGAATACTCTGTGAAATAGTAATGAAGGTTTATTGAAGCCAATAGTGAATTTTGCTTCGCAAGTGAATGGTGAATTTTGAAGAGAGCCAAGAACCTAGAATCAAGAGTCAAGAAAATGGCAATCTTGATAGAACCAGCAACTACTCAACCGGCAACATTAAACCCAAAACTTTGAACATTACCCTGCGAAGCCCTATCTTTGCGTTCTGAAACTTCTTACAATGCGAATCAGCTTACTTTGTATCGGTAAAACAGACGATAAAGAAATTACGTCTCTAATTAATTACTACCTCAACCGTTTACCTAAACACTGGAATTTTGAAATCACAGAAATCCCAGATGTTAAAAACGCCAAAAACCTCTCTCCTGACCTTCTTAAAAAAGAAGAAGCTAAATTATTTTTAAATCATATCGACAAAAATGATCTGGTTGTGATTCTTGATGAAAAAGGAAAACAGTTTACCAGCCGTGAATTTTCACAGAAAATTGATACCTGGATGAATTCTTCTGTGAAAAAAGTACACATTCTTATTGGAGGCGCTTATGGTTTTTCTGAAGAGATTTACAGCAGAGCAAATGAGAAAATGTCTTTATCCAAAATGACTTTTACCCATCAGATGATCCGCCTGTTTATTGTTGAGCAGCTTTACCGTGCTGATCAGATTTTACAGGGTAAGCCTTATCATAACGATTAAAACAAAGGAGCTATCTCAAAAGTTAAATAGTTTGACTTTTGAGACAGCCTCCTTTTATGTATTGATATTTATTTCAGACCAATCTGTCTTTTTGCCTCACCCACTACAAAAGCAACAGAATTGGCAATATTAAAACTCCTGATCAGTTTTGACATAGGAATTGTCAGATGATTTTCAAAACGGTCCAGAACCTCTTTGCTCAGTCCCACACTCTCTTTTCCGAAAACCAACCAATCCCCATCCTGAAAATCGGTTTCCAGATATGATTTTTCAGCATGTGAACTCATTAAAAAAACACGTGACCGATCAGGGATCTGTTCAATCCATTCTTCAATATCTGCATATTCAGAAACATCGAGATGTACCCAGTAATCCAACCCGGAACGCTTCAGGTTTTTATCATTAATTACAAATCCAAATGGGTGAACCAGGTGTAATCTGCTTTCGGTTCCTACACATAATCTTCCGATATTTCCTGTGTTATTTGGTATTTCGGGTTCTACAAGAACAATATTCAACATCTCTATCTCTTTATTCGTTTTTAAAAACAGTTAAACCAGGTTTAATATTTTCGTTTGGATTTAATTTAATAATCAGGATTATAAATTTCAATTTATTTCTTGCCACATTTAGCATAGGAATCTGTAAGCACCGTTTTTTCGTAGCCTAAAGCAACTGCTTTATCAAGATTTGCGCAGGCTTCCTTAAGTTTGGAAGTATCCAGCAGAATCATGGCTTTGCTCACATAAGATTGTGCAAATTTGGGATCTATGGAAATGGCTTTATTGGCATCGGTAAGTGCTTCTTTATATTTTTTCATTTTAAAATACACATCAGCACGGCCGTTGTAAAGCAATGATTCCGGTTTTTCAGAAAGAAGTATATTGTAATCTTTTAAAGCTCCGTCCAGATCACCATTATTTTTTTTCAGATTGGCCAGTCCTGTTTTTGCAAAAATATTATCAGGTGCAAAAGTCAGAATCTGATTAAGGTCTTTGATGGCAAGATCCTTTTTTCCCTGGCTGTCATAAATTTTGGAACGGGTAAGGTATAAATCCGGAGTTTCAGGATTCACTTTCAATCCTTTTTCTACATATTCCAGTGCTTTTACCTTATTTCCTTTCTGGCTGTAAAGCGATGAGAGGTTGGCATAAACGGAAACCGACATAGGATTTGCTTTTAACGCAGAATCATAAGATTTAAAAGCCTGAGTCGTTTTCCCCAGCCTTCTTTGAGCCGTTCCGAGATAGTCATAATATTCCGACTGAAATTTTTGAATCTGTTCTTTCTCAGCCAGTTTTAAGTATTGCTCTTCTGCACACTTATAGTCCGCTTTATTAAAACAGTCTTCGGCCAGTTTTTTATCCTGGGCATAGAAATTAAGAGAGAAACAAAGGGAAGTTACTAATAATAAAGTTTTTTTCATGAGGTTATAGTTTGTTTATTGATCACTTTTTTGGCGAGTGCACCAAATATCACTCCCAATAAAGATCCAACAAACGCCCCCACCAAAATATCAATTGGGAAATGCACTCCTAAATAGATTCGGCTGTACGAAACAACCAGAGCCCATGCAAATATAGCATAAGGAAACCATTTAATCTTCTTTTTCAATAAAATACCTAAATATGTTGCCAAAAAGAAGGTATTGGAAGCATGAGCTGAATAAAACCCAAACTGTCCGCCACATTTCACAATCCTCATATGATGCTCCAGAGTAGGGTCATGGCAAGGTCTTAACCTCGCTACCCCATATTTGAAAATATTGGCCAGCTGATCTGAAACGACAGCCCCAAGTGCTATAAATATGAGAATAAAAACTAAAGTTTTTAGTTGATAATTTTTGTATAAAAAATAAAGAAAAATAATATAAAGAGGTACCCAGATCCAGGTACTTGAGATCAGCATCCAAAACTGATCGAAAGATGAATCGCCCAAATTATTAAGGTATAGAAATACCTTTTTATCTTCCTGAATGATCTCCTCCATGATTATCTGCTTACAGGTCCTTCATAAGTCTCATCATCAGCAGGCTTCGGTTTTGGAGGCTCATTAGAAGCAAGAGTACCCGGTTCCGTCAGAATATCTTTTTCGATATCTTTCATCGGGTTGAAATCTTTGGCAGCATCTTTCACCTTTTCAATCTCACGCTTTATTTCAGAAACAGGATTATCTGTTTCCTTCATAATTTCAGTTTTGATATCTTCTACTGCTCCACGCATTTTTCTCACGCCTGCACCTAAGTCACGCGCAATCTGAGGCAGTTTATCCGGTCCGAATAATACAACGATTGCAATGGCAATGAGTGCCATTTCTCCAATGCTTAATTCCATCCTGTAAAATTACAAAAGATTATTGCATTTATGAATGGTAAACTAAAAATTTAAACAAATTTTAAGATTTTGTAAAATGAGAATGGAAGTTCAGTGTTTTTAGTTGAGAATTGCTGGTTATTAGTTCTTTGTTTCTCGCTACTGGTTTCTTTTATTACGGGTTCTATCCAGGCTGCCATTATCTTGACTCTAGATTCTAGACTCTCCCTTCAAAAATTCACCACTCACTTACAAAGCAAAATTCACTATTGACTTCAATCAACCTTCATTACTATTTCACAGAGTATTCCCCCTAATCCCTATTACCTATTACCTATTACCTATTACCTATTACCTATTACCTATTACCTATTACCTATTACCTATTACCTATAAATTAACAAATACTTAATTCAAAACAATGAGAATTACATAACAATTCAGTATATTTATAATACACAATCAAATAAATATATAGTATGAAAAAACTAGTGACTACTTTTAAAGTTTTCGCCGTATTATCGGTATTGGCATTCAATAGCTGCCAGAATGAAAACAGTGAAATGGATCAGCAGGAAACAATTCAGGCAAAGATAACCGCCTCTGACCTGAAAAAAGAGATTACTCCTCTTTCCTCTCAAATTGTTCCTGAAGCAGTACAGCTTCAACTGAATTAATCCGGTAAAAACCTTGAAACTTATCTGAAAAATGATCTGCAGATTGCAGCAGTGAAGGTATTGGGAAAAATTTCAACCCAAAAAGGCATTGATCTTTCCAAAAGCCTGATCACCGACAAAGACCAGTTTATTGCAACAGGAAACATCATGGATCCGTCTTCAGTAAAGATTGGAAAAATTGGAGATTTATATCACGGAGATGACCTGACAACAGCTCAGCAGGGATTGAAAGAAGCGGTCACTGAAGAAGTAAAACCTGGGATTAATGTTATGGAAATAACGTGGAACAGCAAAAGCGGAAAATTTACGACACTATGTTTTTACAAAGATTCGGGAATTATCTGGGACAATATTTTCGGAGGCCTTATTATGATGGATTCACGTGGAAATTCGGAAGCATCCAACAACAATCAGGCAGCAAAAGTAGTTTCTACCTGGTATAAGCAATGGTGGACCGCAAGCTGGCTGTGGGGATCCAAAAGAGGTGAAACCGGATATCAGATTACGATTTATTATTCCGGTTCTACGGTTTCCAATGCAGATGTAAGCGATTGGGGATATATCAGTTTAGGAAAAGCGAAAAGTGAGAGTAAGATTATAAAGAAAACAGGAGCTTACGGGCAATGCCGTTATGCGCTGGGGCTTTGTACTCCTACAGGTTCTTTAAGTTTTAATAGCAGCAATTTCTCTGTATCATTCTCAGGATTGGGCAGCAATATTGTAAGTAACGGGACAAAATCTCTTTATCCATAATTTTCATAAAAGTCAGATTTCAAAAAAACGGGAAGCCTGCTGAGCTTCCCGTTTGTATTTTATATCAAGACTTTTGAAGGGATCCGTTTTCAATTTTTGATTTCAATACTTCTACTGCATTTTCTTTCAGTCCGAAAGTATTCATCAGTATTTCATACAACTGCATATCATTTTCTATAGATATGGATTCTTTCTCACCATGATCAGACCGGATATTCAGGACATGGTCTGTATAGGTATAACGGACATTCTCATCTACTTTTGAAAGGATCAGTTTGTTCTTAAAATGAGAATCCGGATGAGTAGACAAATACCAATTAGAGATAGTAAGATCAATGGGCTCTACATGTTCAGGTATGAAGCGGTACACCGGGAACCATTGTTCTTTCAGCATCCAGAGAGTATAGGTTTCTTCTTTATAGGAAACTTTAAATATTCCGTTGGGTGTTTGCTGTGGTTCTTCTTCATTTAAAAGAATAGGTGCTGTAAGTGTAGCTGTCCCAAATCCACAGTCTACAACATACTTTTCACCTCCAAAATCAACGATCAGTAATAAATGAGTCTGTGCCGCAAGGCTGTCTTCTTGTCTCCCCCACACTACTCTTCCAAGCTGTAATTTTACATTGAATCCTAAATGTTTTAAAACTTCGCTTAAAAGTAAGTTTTGTTCATAGCAATATCCGCCTCTCGATTCTGTAACCAGTTTTTTAAAAATATCCGCCAGATCCAGAGAAGGCACTGTTCCTGTGTAAGAGTCAATATTCTCAAAAGGAATATGTTTAGGATGAAGCCGGTGTATTGTTTTCAATACCTCCATAGTCATTTCCGGCGTTCCGGAGAAATGAATCCGTTCGAAATATTTTTCCAGGTCTAATGTATTCATAATTTATTTTGTGTTTAAAAAAGTAGAAAGACTACTTCTGTAAAATTATCGAATAGATTGAACCCAGAGCCACCTATATGTTCGGAATAGAACAAATCTATTGTTTCTGAAAATCCTTTTCTATTTTTTCTTTTCCTTTTTTCTGAAATGCAGAATAGGTGATCACAACGCTGATCGCCATTAAAATAAATGCTAAAAAGAAAGGCGCACCGGAAAACTTGAATGGCGCTTCATCATGCGTAAAAAAGTAAAACAGGTTTGTCATCATCGGAGGCCCGATAATTGAAGTTGCACTCATTAAACTCGTTAACGCTCCCTGAAGTTCACCCTGCTCATTGGAAGGAACACTTTTTGTGATGACAGACTGTAAAGCCGGTCCACAGATTCCTCCTAAACAATAGGGAACCAAAAATACAAACATCATCCATCCTTCAGAGGCAAAAGCAAACAGCAGCATTCCTACGGCATAGAAAGCCAATCCGTAGTAAATACTTTTCTGCTCTCCAAGCCTTGGAGTAGTCCATCTGATCAGTCCACCTTGTACGAGACCAACCAATAAACCTACTACTCCCAATGAAATCCCTACCATTCTTTCTGTCCAGCTGAATTTATACATTGTAAAGAAACTCCAGTTGCTCTGTACGGCATGACCTGCAATATAAATCAATATTAAGGAAAGAATAAGTCCGGAAATTTCAGGGTGTTTACCTAAAAACTTAAATGAACCTATAGGGTTTGCACGTTTCCAGTCAAACTCTCTTCTTTTATCTTTATCCAAACTTTCAGGAAGGATGAAATATCCATACAGGAAGTTAAGCAGACATAGACCCGCAGCAGCATAGAAAGGGACTCTGGCACCATAATGACCAAGTACACCGCCCAGAACCGGACCTATAATAAATCCGAGCCCAAAAGCAGCTCCTATCAGTCCAAAATTCTTGGCTCTGTCTTCATCCGTCGAAATATCTGCAATATAGGCACTGGCAGTGGTGACACTTGCGCCCGTTATTCCGGCAATAATTCTTCCCAGAAACAGCCACCAGATTGTGGGAGCCAGTGCAAGGAAAATATAGTCCACGGCAAATCCGAAAAGAGAAATCAGGATCACAGGTCTACGCCCATATTTATCACTCAGGTTTCCAACAAGCGGAGAAAATATAAATTGGGTAAAGGCATAGGCAAATCCAAGCCAGCCACCATATTTTGCGGCTTCACTAATATCTGCATGAATAAGTTCCTCAATTAATTTGGGAACAACAGGAATGATGATTCCCCATCCTGTAATATCTATCAGTAAAGTAATAAATATAAAGCCTATAGCCGCTTTTTTCCTTGAATTTTCCATGATGGTGCAAAATTAATCAAATCTTAAAAATAATGGTTCTAAATTTCATTGTATTAAAGAAGTATAACATTAATAATACACTCAATTTGCTTTTTAGTATTTATAAGGAATAAAAAAAAAGCAGATATTTAGCAAAAAAAAGACCGTCTCTTTCGAAACGGTCTTTATTAATTTATTGTAGTTTGTATTACTTTGAAGCAAGTTCTTCTTTTGTAGAAGTGGTTTTTCCATGTACCTCTTCTTCTTTTCCTGTTTTCAGGAAGTCATAAGCAATTGCAGACGCAATAAAGATAGATGAATACGTACCGAATCCAATACCAATTAACATCGCAAACATGAATCCTCTCAAGTTATCACCACCGAAAATAAAGATCGCAAGGATAACCAGAATTGTAGTAAATGAGGTGTTGAATGTTCTACCCAATGTACTTGAGATAGAGTCATCAAACAGACCCGCTAATGTTAAAGATTTTTTCTCTCTCAAGTATTCTCTAATTCTGTCGAAGATAATTACCGTATCATTGATTGAGTACCCTAATACAGTAAGAATCGCAGCAACGAAATCCTGATTGATCTCCATGTTGAACGGCATAAACTTATGAAGTAATGAATAAGCCCCCAAAATGATAACAGCATCGTGGAATAACGCGGCAACAGCACCAAGGGAGAACTGCCATTTTCTAAATCTTACCAAGATATAGATAAAAATACCTGCTAATGCTGCAACTACAGCAAGAATACCGTGTGTCTTGATATCGTCTGCTACAGTAGGTCCTACTTTCTCAGAAGAAATAATTCCTGAGTGATCTTTATCTGCAGATTTGAAATCTTTTAAGGTCATGTTTGCAGGTAAGCTGGATTTTAATCCGTCATACAATTTCTGCTCAACAGTCTGGTCAGCTTTCAAAGATTCGTCTTCGATAAGGTAATCTGTAGAGATTTTCAACTGCTTGTCATTACCGAAAGTTTTAGCTTCTACTGAAGAATTTTTACCATCCTCAGTCTGGAACATTTTTACTAAGCTAGCTTCAACATCTTCAGCATTTACTGCTTTATCAAATCTTACCACATAATTTCTACCCCCTGTAAAGTCGATACCATATTTGAATCCGTGGATTGCAATAGATGCGATACAAACAATAGTTAAAACACCCGAAATGATGTAAGCATATTTTCTTTTTCCAATAAAATCGATCCAGGTATTTCTGAAAAGATTTTTTGTAGCACCTGTCCAAACAGAAAGGTGTTTTCCTTTATTCAGTCTGGAGAAGATCATTACTCTTGAGATCAATACCGAAGTAAAGAATGTCATCAAGATACCGATTCCTAATGTTAATGCAAAACCTTTGATAGGTCCAGTTCCGAAAAGGAATAGTACACCTGCCGTCAATAATGTCGTTAAGTGACCATCAACAATTGCATTTAATGCATGTTTGAAACCGTCTTTGTATGCTTCAAGAATACTTTTTCCTGCGAAAAGCTCTTCTTTAGTTCTTTCATAGATAATTACGTTCGTATCTACCGCCATGGCCATTGTAAGTACAATACCTGCGATACCAGGAAGCGTAAGTGTAGCATCTACGGAATCCATAATTCCGAAAATGTAGAATAGGTTGATGATCATTGCAATTACTGCATAAACACCAGCTCCACCATAGTAGAAAATGATATAAGCAATAATTAATAAGAATGCGATACCGAATGACATCACACCAGCATCAATAGATTCCTGTCCTAATGAAGGCCCTACAACTGTAGCCTGAACTACTTTTGCACCTGCCGGTAATTTACCTGCTCCTAAAACGTCTACCAATTCTTTAGCTTCTTCCTGAGAGAAGTTACCAGAGATCTGGGTTCTACCGTTCGGGATTGCATTTACAACGTTTGGTGCAGTGTATACTCTACCGTCAAGCGTTACAGCAACCGGCTTACCAACGTTTTTCTCAGTTAATGTTTTCCAGTCTTTTGCTCCTTTGGAATCCATCTGCATATCTACCACTACTCTGCTCAGCTCATCATAGCTGATGTTTGCAGTTTCTACCGCACCGTCTACCGGAGCTTTTTGGTTGATGTTACCTCTGATTGCATACAGGACTAAGCTTTCAGCATCTGTAGCTTCAGGCTTGTAACCCCACATGAACTGTGTATATTTAATGTTAGACGGACGTAAAGACTGACCAACCTTACTGTTTAAAATTTTATTTACAACAGCTGTATCGGATAATTTTACGTTAGCAACACCATTCGTTCTTAATTTGTCAAGCTGTAAAAGGCTCATGAAGTTCACATTCTTTGCTACTCCCATAGAATCTCCTTTTGTAGCAACCATAGTTGTCAAAGTTTGGAAATAAGGCGCAATCTCAGGAACCTGCTGTACTTCCCAGAACTGAAGTTTTGCAGAAGTCTGAAGCATTTTCTTCACTTTATCGATGTCCTTCATACCAGGCATTTCCACAGAAATTCTAGCTGTTCCAGGTACTCTCTGAACGTTTGGCTGCACAGCACCCATTTTATCAATTCTCGTTCTGATTACCTCAAAAGCTGTTCCTACAGATGCATCAATTTTTCTTTTAACAATGCTTTTTACCTGCTCATCAGGAGTGTTGTACTTCACCTCGGTAAGTGTAGTATTTCCGAAAATTTCCGGATCTGCCAACTTAAGGTTTGTACCTTTAGCTTTGTTCACTACATCGAATTGTTCGAAGAAATTATCAATGTAAGCTTTTGTAGAATTCTTCTGTGCTTCATCAGTTTTGTTTAAAGCCTCAATAAGAACAGGATTTGTAGAATAATTTGTTAAATCATTCACAAGATCTCTTTGGTTGATTTCCAAAAGAACGTTGATCCCTCCTTTCAAGTCAAGACCAAGTTTCATTTCCTTGTCTTTGGCTTTAGTGTAATAAAGTTTTGTGAATCCTAGATTCAAAGTATCCTTAGAAAGTCTAGCAATTTCTTTCTGATACTTCTCCGGATTGTCTCCTGCAATAGCAGTTGCCTGCTTTTCAATTTTGCTGGCGTACCATGTTGGTAATAGCTCGTTTAAGCAAATCAACCCTAGTACAATAGCGACAATTGTAATAAGTCCTTTTCCTTGCATTTTGTTATAACTACGTTAAATTAAGTCGGCAAATATAATGATTTTCTTGTATTTTATGAATTTTTAACAACAGAAATGGTTTATTTTCAGATATATTGGTATTCTGAGTTCTATTTAAGATTTAACAATTTTTTCTTAGTATCATAATGAAGTCTTCAAAATTCGATTGGTATAAAATTTTCATTCACTTTCTCAACACACTAACTCTCACAATATTATGAAAAAACTACTTTTTGCCATTAGTATTTTTTCTTCCTTAATTGCTAATTCTCAAAGCATTAATTTGGAAGAATTTGCCACCGGACTTACCAGCCCGGTAGAGATTACAAACGCCAATGACAGCCGGCTTTTTGTTGTTCAACAGAACGGAATTATTAAAATTATTCAACCTAACGGGACAATTAATCCCACTAATTTTCTGAACATCGGTTCAAAAATTATTTTTGGTGGTGAAAGAGGTCTTCTGGGACTTGCTTTTCACCCACAATATCCTACCAACGGGTATTTTTTTGTGTATTATAACAACCCGGCAGGCAATATCATTGTTGCAAGATACAGTGTCAGTTCAACTGATCCTAACGTGGCTGATCCTGCTTCTGAAAAAATCCTGCTCAACATTCCCAAACCATTCGACAATCACAATGGAGGAAGTATTCATTTTGCTCCTGACGGAAAACTCTGGATCATCACCGGAGACGGAGGAAGTGGTGGCGACCCCAACAATAATGCTCAAAACAAAAATGTTCTGCTTGGAAAAATGTTGAGAATAGATGTGGATGCTACTGGTCCTTACAACATTCCTCCTGATAATCCTTTTGCCGGAGCCGGAGTAGCTGGTGCCGATGAAATATGGGCCTATGGTCTCAGAAATGCATGGAAATTTTCCTTTGATCTGACCACCGGAAATGCGATGATTGCAGATGTAGGCCAGGGCGCCATAGAAGAAATCAATAAAATGCCTATAACACAAGCCGGCTTGAACTATGGCTGGCGCTGCTATGAAGGAAATAATGCCTATAATACAGCAGGATGTGCTGCACAGTCTACCATGACCTTTCCTATTGCAGTTTATGATCATTCAGGCGGAAAATGTTCTATCACGGGTGGCTATGTTTACAGAGGAGCTCAATATCCGTCACTTCAGGGGAAATATTTTTTTGCAGACTACTGCTCTACTCAAATCGGAATTCTGGATAGCAATAACGCCATCACTTGGACGGGTCCTTATTCCGGAAATAATTTTTCTACTTTCGGAGAGGATTATCAGAAAGGACTGTACGTAGCTGCAGTGAACAGTGGGAAAATTTTTAAAATATCCACAGGGACTTTAGGAACTCAGGAAAGTACTTTAGGAACCGTAAAAATTTATCCTAATCCTGCTTCAAAAGAAATTTTCATTGATGGCATTATGGATAAAAAAGCAACCCTGGAAATTATCAGTGCAGAAGGAAGAAAAGTATTGGAAACAGATCAGATCAGTCAGGGCAAAAGCATTGATATTTCACATATACCAACCGGAGTATACTATATTAATCTAAAATCCGGAGAACAGAAGTCTTACAGTCAGAAATTGATTATTAAATAATTATAGTTTGTTGTTAACGCAAGCGAAACGCTAAGATTTTTACAATTCTATGAAAAGGGCGCAAAGGCGTTTCACTAGCAAAAAAATCTTGCTAAACACAGTAGCTTTGCGAACATAGCAATAAACTACCTGGCTAATAAAAAAAGCGGTTCAGATCTGAACCGCTTTTGATTTATATTGTCATTGAGAAAATCCTTGTTTCAGGCTTATTTCTCATCATTCTCAGGTCAAAAACCATGGCTACATTTCTTGTGAATGCTCTTCCGGCTTCTGTAATTTTAACTTCTGTCCCATTAATCTCAACCAGTCCGTCATTTTCCATTTCTTTCAACATTTCCAAAGCGTTTTCAAGCTCCGGGAAAGAATTGTTGATATCAAAAGTTGTTTCAAGCTGGCACATCAGATTCAGAATATGTCTTCTTACAGTCAGGTCTTCTTCACTCAGAACGTGTCCTTTTACAACAGGGATCTCACCTTCTTCAACCATTTTCTGATATTCCTCAACCGTTTTTACATTCTGGGCAAAAGCATACCATGAATCTGAAATGGCAGACATACCAAGTCCTACCATCAGCTGGGTTTTGCTTGAAGTATACCCCATGAAGTTTCTGTGAAGTTTTTTATGAATCAAAGACTGATACAGATCATCATGTTCAAGAGAAAAGTGATCCATCCCTACTTCAATATATCCTAAATCCTGAAGCAATCTTTTACCATCTTCGTACAAACGGCGTTTTTCTTCTCCGCTTGGAAGGTCATTTTCATCAAAACCTCTCTGCCCAACTCCTTTCACCCATGGAACGTGTGCATAAGAGTAGAAGGCAAGTCTGTCCGGCTTCAGCTCCATTGTTTTTCTGATCGTGTGCTCCATCGCCTCCCAATTCTGATGTGGCAGTCCGAATACAAGATCATGACTGATTCCTCTGTAACCAATTTCCTTTGCCCATTCTGTAACATTTTTCACGTTTTCAAAGGGTTGAATTCTATTGATTGCTTTCTGAACTTTAGGATCATAATCCTGAACGCCAAAGCTTACTCTTCTGAAACCGAGGTCGTATAAAGTCTGAAGATGTTCTTTCGTTGTATTGTTTGGATGCCCTTCAAAAGAAAATTCCGGATGTTCCGCAATGTCTACAGTTGAAAAAATTCCCTCCAATAATGTTTTTAAGTTCTCAGGAGAGAAAAATGTAGGAGTTCCGCCTCCTAAGTGTAATTCTTTCAGTTTAGGTCTTTCGTTGAAAAGGTCAAGATAAAGTTTCCACTCTTTCAAAACACTTTCCAGATAAGGCACTTCAACACTGTGTTGTTTGGTAATACGTTTATGACATGCACAGAACGTACACAAAGCCTCACAGAAAGGCAAATGGATATAAATAGAAATCCCCTCCTCTGCATTACTCTCATGAAAAGACCTGATTACAGTTTCCTTCCATTTTTCCGGTGAAAATGTAGATTCATCCCAATACGGAACGGTAGGATAAGAAGTGTAACGCGGTCCGGGAATATTGTACTTATCTATTAAAGAGTTCATTTTGAAATTTAAAATTTTATAAGAGTATGAAATTTAACACCATTAAAATTTCATCTTACAAAATTAACCATTAGTTATGAATTTTAACCTATGAATTATATTAGGTTCTATTTTATAATGAGTCTAAATACGTATGGCCAGGCTTTTGGCAAATAGTGATAAATTCTATTCCTGATATTTAAAATTTTAATTTCATGACCGCGATTTTATTATTTCCGGCAAAAACTACATTGCTCCCATCAATCCATTGGCAGACGAAAAAGCCTTTCTCATCAGAAATTTTCTTCCATGTCTTTCCAAAATCTGAAGAATAGCTGACATGCTTGTCTCCAACTGCAATGATTTCTTTTCCTTTTGATCCGGGCTTAATTTTCACACAGGTTGTATATCCCGCATTCTGTCCTGAAGCCTGAATCTGCCAGGTCTCACCAGCATCAGTAGTGGTTGCAATATTGTTCACATTGGCATCCTGCCTGGTATAATCCCCTCCTGCTGCAATCCCGAAACGGTCTTCAAAAAAATCGATAGAATACATTCCTTGTGAAGATTCTCCCTGAATGAAAGGTGTTTCTATAATCTTCCAGTCCAATCCCTTCTGCTTAAAGATCCTGGAAGCTTTCCCACCCGTTGCAATCCAGAGAATATCCTTGTAGGAAGCAATATTTGTATTGCTGGCAGCAAATGCGGCTTCCCCTTCCTTAAGTCTTACTGCCTCGTGATTACCCATTGGAGGATTCCACACATCGTACATTTTCTTGTGAGGGAATAATAGTGCCAGCTTCATCAAAAGATTTTTATCAGGATCACTGAACGTTATACCATATCCATCCTTTACAAAATGTAAAGCATCATAGAAAGCGGTTTTAACAGTATCTTTAAAGACAATCTGTGATTTCAGATCTTTCTTATCAATTTTAAAGAAGTAAGCAGGGCTTTCAATGTTGATGGCATAAAAAGAGGTTTTATCCTGTGCCAGCGTTCTGAACTGAAGCTTTTCCTCAGACAGTTTTATCTGCTTCTGATTTTTATAATCTTTCAGATCTACAAACCCGAATTTGGAATCTGTACCGCTATACCAGACCTTATTGTCATATAATTCCAGCGCTCTGATACTGATTTTATCATTAAGAATGGTTTCAAAACTTTCCACTTGCTGGGAAAATGCTGTAAGTCCTGCGGACAGGAATAAAATGGAAAAAAACTTTTTCATATAATAGTATTGGGACAAAAAAAACCGCCGAAGCGGTTTATATTATTATTAATCTTGGTTCTGATATTTTTCAGGATTATTAAGTTTACTGTTTGATTTTCCGTAAAGGAAATACACCAAACCTCCTAAGAACAACCATACAGCAGAAAGTTCCAATGCATGAGCACTTAAGTTAAATATCAAATAGATATTGATAAACACTCCCAATGCCACCACTATTTTGTAAGCCGGAACTTTGAAAGGTCTGATCAAATTAGGTTCTTTTTTTCTCATTACCCAAACGGCAATACAAACCAATGTAAATGCAAACAGGGTTCCAAAACTTGTCATATCTGCCAATGTTGAAATTGGAGTAAATGCTGCGATCAAAGCCACTACAATTCCCAACAAAATAATTCCTTTGTAAGGTGTTTTTGTTTTTGGGTGAAGTTCTCCGAAAAATTTAGGAATCAATCCGTCTTTTGCCATACCGATGAAGATTCTTGACTGCCCCATCATCATTACCATTACTACAGAGATCAATCCTACTGTTGCGGCGATGGTTACTACATTACTTGCCCAGTGCTTTCCTGCAATTTCAAATGCATACGCTACAGGCGCTTTGATTGCATCAGGATATTTACCTTCAGGGTTAAAGTCTGTATAATGCATCATCCCTGTTAATACAAGCGATACACAAATATAAAGCGCTGTACACACCAATAGTGATGCAATAATTGCAAAAGGCACATCTTTTTTAGGATTAATAGCTTCTCCTGCCTGTGTAGAAACAGCATCAAAACCAATATAAGCAAAGAAAATAGCTGCTGCACCGGAAATAATTCCTTTAATACCATAGGCAGAGACCATATCTCCTTCAGAATTTCTGATCTGTACCTGATCCGGAATAAAAGGTTTCCAGTTTTTTACACCATCTACAGCGTTGTAAAGATCAGTATTAGAAAAAATAATATATACTCCTGCAATAATTACAAAAATAACGGCAGAAGTTTTCATCAAAACAATCAGGTTATTAGCCCCTGCTGCTTCTTTAGTTCCTTTTACCAATAATGCAGTAATTAAAAGAACAAGAATAAATGCCGGCAGGTTCATTGAAAAACCATCTCCTGTATAACTGGCAGGATCTGATGTAAGATAAGCCGGTAAATGAATATTAAAGATTTTCAAAAATTTGTTAAAATATCCGGACCAGCTCACCGAAACGGCCATACTCGCCATGGCATATTCGAGGATGAGACACCACCCCATGGCCCATGCAAAAATTTCTCCTACCGTTCCATAGGCATAAGCATAAGCTGAACCTTCTACAGGAATAATGGATGCAAACTCTGCATAGCACAATGCAGCAAAAACACAGGCAATACCTGCTATGATAAAGGAAATGGCAAGTGCTGGCCCTGCGTGATAATAGGCTCCTGTTCCCGTAAGAACAAAGATTCCACCACCGATGATAGCACCCACTCCAATTGCTGTTAAACTCCATTTTCCAAGGACTTTCTTCAGCTCACTTTTCTTCATATCTGCCTCATAGGCACTTAGTGGCTTTTTAACCCAAATTTTCGACATGTTTTTTTATTTATTAAGGATTTACGAAAATATAAAAAATTTAGGAACTCCCACGTTTATCGTTAAACTTTCGTCATTTATTTTACATAAAGTTTTTAAAAACCTGAGCAACATATTATATAATCCATTTTAAAAAGTCCATATTTTTGCTTATTTTTGATTGCATGAATTTATATGATCTTTTTGTAAAGCCTTATGAAAGCTATGATTCTTTACAGATTACATTGGAAGCATCAGGTGCTATTTTCGGAATACTCAGCGTATTTTTTTCCATTAAGAAAAATATATGGGTATACCCTACCGGCATTATTTCAACTCTGATCTACGTATATCTTCTTTTCAATGCCGGGCTGTTAGGAGACTGCATAATCAATGTCTATTATTCTGTTATGAGTATTTATGGCTGGGTTCTATGGGCCAGAAATTCTGAAGATCATGTTCATGTAGAAGTTACCTGGGCCACCCGAAAAGAATGGACTCATGCTGCACTACTTTTCATACTGAGTCTGGCACTGGTTACTCTTATTTATTATTATAAGCCTTATATTGATAATCAGTTTTCTATGGAGGGAGCCAGTTTAGGATTGTATCACCTGGACTTGGCAAATTGGATGGATGTTTTCACCACTTCAATATTTTTAGTAGGAATGTGGTTGATGGCCAAACAGCGCATTGACAGCTGGATTTTCTGGATTATCGGAGATATTATCTGCATCCCTATGATGATTTTTAAGGGATTTGGAATCACTTCGGTTCAATATTTGGTATTTACTATAATGGCTATCTTAGGATACCTCAATTGGAAAAAAAGTTTTAAAGAAAAAAAAGTACAATAAAGTCATGAAAAATTTATTCAAAATAGCAGTCAGTATTTTTGCTATTACCAGCTTAACCTCTTGTTTAGCATATACCGACGGATACGGAAGCAATGGAAACTATGGATATGGAGATCCCTATTATAACAACGGATATTACTATGCGCCTTCCGGATATTACGGAAATGGAGGATATTATGGTAATGACGGCTATTATTACAGAAACAACGTTAATTACTACTATGATAATGGAATTCCTTATTACTATGACAATTATAATAACTCCAGAAGAAAAGTCTATGTAGAAAGAAGATCTTCTTCTTCATCGAGACCTCAAAACGGATTCCAGAATACCCGTACAACGAATAGTAACGGTTCGTACAATAATAACGGAGGATTCAATAATAATAGAAACTCCAATAGTAACAGTGGATTCAGAAACCAGAACAATGGTAATCAGAACAATCAGGGTAACCAAAACAACAGCGGATTCAGAAATTCCAACAGTAACAGCGGATTCAGAAACCAAAGCAGCGGTAACCAGAATAGTCAGAGTACCCAAAATAACAGTGGATTCAGAAACCAAAACAGCGGCAGCCAAAACAGCACCAGATCAGAATCTTCCGGCGGTGGATTCAGAAACAGTTCCAGCGGCCAAAGCAGTGGTTCAAACAGACAACAGAGCGGCGGAGGCGGCTTTAGATAAAACGATTATAAATAAGGAAACGAACAGTTAACACTGTTCGTTTTTCATTTTAAATATATTAATTTTGCTTCTTCATTTAGACAAAAAAATATGGAATTTTATAAATATCAGGGAACAGGAAATGATTTCGTAATGGTAGACAACCGTGATCTGCAGTTTACTAAAGATAAAAACAGTATTGAAAAATTATGTGACAGACGTTTTGGAATAGGTGCTGACGGCCTTATTCTATTGGAAAACGATCCGAACTATGATTTCAAAATGGTTTACTACAATTCTGACGGAGGAGAAAGTACCATGTGCGGAAACGGAGGAAGATGTCTTGTAGCTTTTGCTTTTTTCCTTGACATCTTTGAAGATAAATGCAAATTCATTGCAACAGACGGAGAGCATGAAGCTGAAATCCATAACGGGATCATTAAATTGAAAATGATTAATGTGAATACCATTTCACAAGACGGAAATGACTTTGTTCTGAATACAGGATCTCCACATTACGTAAAATATGTAGAAAATCTTCCCGATTACAACGTGTATACTGAAGGAAACGGGATCAGAAATTCAGAAAATTATAAAGAAAAAGGAATCAATGTAAACTTTGTAGAAAAAATTTCTGATGATGAAATTTTTGTAAGAACCTATGAACGAGGCGTTGAGGACGAAACTTACAGTTGCGGAACAGGGGTTACTGCTTCTGCTTTAACTTTTCTTCAAAAACACAATCTAACCTCTGTAAAAGTTAAAACTTTAGGCGGAAACCTTAAGGTATATGCTGAAAAAAGCGGAGATACATTCCAGAATATTTGGCTGGAAGGTCCTGCAAAGCAAGTTTTTAGAGGTAAAACAGATCTTCTTTAAAAACAAAAACTTTTAATCAACATTTAATAAGAATGAAAAAAGCTATTCTCATTATCATTCTGCTGGTTTTTGTAGCCGCAGGATTTTTTGGTTTGAGATTTTATAATAAATATTTAGGAAATAACGTAGAAAAAGACGGTTATGTTCTGATTCCTCATAGAGCAGGTTTTAAACAGATCCTCGATTCTATTGCTCCTTATATTAAAGACAGGGAATCTTTTGAAGCTGTGGCTAAAGAAAAAGGTCTTGATTCTAATTTTAAAGCGGGACGTTATCATATCCAGAGCGGAACAGGAAATAAGAACCTTGTCAATATGATCAAAGCAGGTAACCAAACGGCAAATTCTTACAGAATCGGGGATTTTGGAGATATGTATCAGATGATTGGTAAGGTGACCAAAAAAACGGAAATTGATTCGTTACATTTTATAAATGATCTGGATGCTGTGGCACAGGAGAAAGGCTATAAAAATGTTGAAGACTTAAAAAAATATTTCTTCATTGATACTTATAATTTCTTCTGGACTGTAAGCCCACGAGAATTTTTTGCAAAGTTTGAAAATCAGTACAATGATTTCTGGACGAGTGAAAGAAAAAACAAAGAACAGCAGTCTGGCCTTACAAGAGATCAGATCTATGCACTGGCTTCTATTGTTTATAAGGAATCAGGAGGAAAAAAGGATGAAATGAAAACCATTGCCGGATTGTATTTAAACCGTTACAGGAAAGGAATGAAACTTCAGTCTGACCCTACGGTGATCTACGCAATTAATAAGCAGACTAATTTTAAAGAATCTATTAAAAGAGTATTATATAAGCATTTGTCTACACCATCACCTTACAACACTTATGCAAACGCAGGTATTCCTCCGGGCCCCATCTGTGTAGTGGATAAAAATTCGATTGATGCTGTTTTAAATGCAGAAAACAACAATTATATATTTATGTGTGCTGATCCGGCAAGATTTGGATACCATAAGTTTACGGCAAGTGCTGAAGAACATGCTGTAAATGCAAAGGCTTACCAGGACTGGCTCAACTCAAAAAATATAAAATAAGTTTAGAAAAGCACCTAAAAATTTATACAGTTAGAAAAACAATAAACAATCATAATATTTTGAAAATCAAATTGATATAGATATTCGAAATATTATGGGTTATCCTTTTACGATTTTATACAAAAAAATAACCTATGAAGAATAAGACAGAAATTGTCAATATTTTCACCAGAAAAACTTTAGGACTTACGTTAGTACTTTCAGCCGCGGCGATGGCTTTTGCACAGGAGAAGGCTGGAGTTTCAGGAATCATTGTCAACAAAAAAAACCAACCGGTTCCCTATGCCTCTGTAACATTCAGCAATAAAGTAAACAAGGCATTAAGCGATGCTGTACTGACAGATGAAAAGGGGCAGTATAAACTTGAACTTATACCGGGAGATTATGATATCACCGTAGAAGCTATTGATTACAAAAAGAGTGTAGTCAGCAAAAATATTGCAATAGCGGGTAATATCGGGGCATTATCTATAGAGCCAGAAGCGGCTACAACCATTGATGGAAAAACAAAAGAAATCCAGGGTGTTGTAATCACCGCTTCAGCAGCTAAGCCTTATAAAGTAGAACTTGATAAGAAAACATATGATCCTTCACAGGATATCGTGAGTAAAGGAGGAAGTCTTCAGGATGTATTGACCAACGTTCCTTCAGTTTCTGTAGATACAGACGGAACGGTTTCTATGAGGGGAAGTACCAATGTAAAATTTCTGATCAACGGAAAACCTTCTGCTCTTCTGGGAATAGATGATGGTGCCAATGCCTTACAAAGTATCCCGGCTGATCAGATTGAAAGAATTGAAGTCATTACCAACCCTTCTTCTAAATTTGAAGCAAGCGGAACTTCCGGTATCCTTAATATCATCCTTAAAAAGAACAAAAAAATAGGATTTAACGGTAGTGTTGTAGGGTCATTAGGATATTTCCCAAGAACCTCGCTTAATACCAATCTGAGCTGGAGAAAAAATAACTGGACATGGTTTGTAAACGGCGGAGGAGGCTACACGGAAAACAAAACTAAAAATAATTCAGAAACGACTTATCACAATATTACTTTTCCTAAGATTTTTCCTAATACCCAGCCAAATGATGTTCTTGTACATCAGCTGCAAAATTCTACCAGTAAAACCTATAATAAAAATTATAATGTAAGCGCGGGTTTTGTGTATGATCTGTCTGACAAAACATCGATTAATGTAACAGGATTGGTCAGAACATTTGAAGGAGATGGCAATGAACTTTTGCAGACTTATGATAGTTTTCACAGATTTTTCAAAGACCCGTCAGATCCAAATGGAACTGCAGGAACATGGCAATTATTAAACCCTTACGGACAAAGAGATTCTAAAACGATATTTAATAATCTTGCCTTCCAGGGAGATGTAGGTTTAGACCACAAATTTGATGATAATGGTCAGAATTTATCCGTATCATTAAGTTTACAGAGAAACAGAAGTAATAATAATGCAAATATTCTTGAGACCAATGACCTGCTTCCTGATGTACAGGATATTACCAGAAGACATTCTGTAAGTAAAACGATTATTGGTAAAGCTGATTATGAATTACCAATAGGAGAAAAATCTAAACTTGAAGCAGGATACAGATTGGATGTGAATGATAATACTTATAATAATTTTGTAAGCAGTACTTCCAATAATCCTTATATCCCGAACTATAATAACGATACGGATTACAGAGAGATCTTCAATGCTTTCTATTTACAGTTTAAAAGTAAAATCGGAGAAAAATTTGCTTATCAGCTTGGTTTAAGAGATGAGCTTTCCAATGTAAAGATCAATTACATCAATCAAAATCCTAATGATCCACAATTAAATAAAACAAAGAACTACAACAATTTATTTCCGAGTATATTCTTAAGCTATGATGTATCTAAGAACAATCAGATTTTGGTTAATTATTCCCGTAGAATAGACAGGCCAAGATCTTTCTTCATGGTTCCTTTCCCGAATTACAGCAACAGTCAGAATATTTTTGAAGGAAACATAGATCTTAACCCATCATATGTAGATTCATTTGAAGTAGGGTATAATATTACAAGAAAAAAGTTTACTATTAATCCTACCCTATACTACAGACACGCCACTGATGATACTAAAATGTTAGTGTACAGACCTGATGAAAGTCTGGGAGTATTCTATACAAAACCTATCAACCTTGGAAATGATGAACGTTATGGTTTGGATCTTAACTTTACCTATGATCCTTTTGCGTGGCTAAAAATAATGGGTAGCTTAGACATGTTCGGCTATAAAACCACCGGAATTGCTTATTATGATGCTCTTGATAAAAATAAGTTGCAGCAAACCCGAAATATGGATTTTACAGGAAATGGTTTTTCTACCAGAGCACGTCTTAATACAACCTTTAAACTTGATAAAACATTAAGTGTACAGTTACAGGGATTCTATAGAGGAGCACAGAAATCTGCCAACCAGAATACTCAGGATATGTACGCGCTGAACCTTGGTGCTTCCAAAACGATCTGGAAAGGAGACGGAACCATTTCCTTCAATATTCAGGATATTTTCAATACGAGAAGCAGAGAAGTACTTAGTTTCAATGAGGATTACACAAGAAGAAACTATATGCAGTGGCAGCCAAGACAGTTTTCTATTTCTCTAACCTACAGATTTAAGCAGGGTGAAAAAGTAGATCAGCCTAAAAAGAAAAAGGATATCAATTCCAATGCAGCCGGAGACGACCAGCAAGGCGGTCCGATGTAATACAACAAAAATCCCGAAAATTACTTTTCGGGATTTTTTATTATTGTTATTTTACAGGTTCAGCTTTGGAATCTTTTTCTTTTTCAGCTTCATAGATCCTTCTTCTCAGATCACTGGTGGAAAACCTATGGTCTCTTTTGTTGTAAAAGATCTCAATTCCTTTTTCTTCACAGTATTTCTTACCTGTAAAGTCTCTGTCCATATAATCATCCCCGATGATTCTTACATCAATCACAAATGACTTTAAAATATCCAGCAGATCTTCTTCTGTATAATAAGGAATGATCTCATCCACAGCATTTACTGCTTTCAGCTGAATATACCTTTCAACGATAGTCTGGCTTGGCTTATTTTTGTTGGGGCGATCGTGGGAAGGGTCGATCTGAAGTCCAACGATTAAATAGTCACATACCGTTTTAGCTTCTTCAAGCATTTTGATATGCCCGGCATGTAATAAGTCAAATGAGGAAAATGTAATCCCTATTCTCTGTGTCTTCATATTAATTTTGAATTAAAACTTCACTGAAATAAATGTTCTTTTTAAAAAGATAAAACAAAAGATTCAGGGAAGACGTTTTGTAATTTGTTTATATAATTCGTTTTAAATTGTTCTTTTCTATAGTCAATAAATCTTCATAACCATAGAAATACTATACATTCCTTGTATTCAAATACTTCTGCCATTCCCAAACCGTTCTTAAAGCTTCTTCCAGAGAGGTTTCAGACTTCCAGTTGAGTTCTTTCTCAGCTTTTTCAGCATTGGCATACGCGATCGTAATATCTCCTTCTCTTCTGGCACAGATCTGATATGGCACTTCTACATTATTGGCCTTTTCAAATGCTTTCACCACTTCCAACACAGATGAACCTTTTCCTGTTCCCAGGTTGTAGGTATCAATCACAGCTTCAGATGAAGAGTCTTCCATCAGTTTTTTTAATGCTGCAACGTGTGCTTTCGCCAGGTCAACAACATAAATATAATCACGAACGGCTGTCCCGTCCTCTGTAGCATAATCATCTCCCCAAATACTCAGTTTCTCACGTACTCCTGAAGCCGTCTGCATCACATAAGGCACCAGGTTATTAGGAATTCCTATCGGCAGTTCTCCGAGTTTTGCAGAAGGATGGGCTCCGATCGGGTTAAAATATCTTAATAACGAAATTTTACGGTGATAGGCATTTGCAAAATCAATCAGGATCTGTTCTCCCATTTGTTTTGTTTTCCCATACACACTTTCAGGTACTTTTAAAGGGGTATTTTCATCAATCGGCATTACATCTGCCTGCCCGTATACTGTACAGGATGAACTGAAAATAAAGTTGGAGATTTCTCTTTCTTTAAATTCCTGAAGAATATTAATCAGTGAGAACAAATTATTCTCATAATAGTCCACAGGTTTTATCTGGCTCTCTCCTACTGCTTTAGAAGCTGCAAAGTTGATACAGCCATCAATCAGATAGGCATCAAAAACCTGAGTAAGAAGTTCTCTTCTTTTTAGATCAAAAGGATAAAAAGCCACCTTTTTACCTGTAATTTCTTCTATATTTTTTAAAATAAACCTTTCCGTATTGGATAAATCATCTACGATAACTACTTCAAAGCCGCTATTGATAAGTTCCACTACTGTGTGAGAACCAATATATCCAAGTCCTCCTGTAACAAGTATTGCCATTTTATTTTTTAATCTTCGTGTTTGCCTATATTTTCTATTTCGTTTTTCTTTACCTCTTTCTCTTTATCCATATTGTTCAGATAAAGAAGATAAAAAATAATAAAACCTATAACTATTGTATTAAAAGCAATTACAAAGTTGTAATATGAATTATTGGTATAAGTTTTAATGAGGGTATATTCTGCATAACAAACTAAAATAAAGATCATTACTGCAATAAAATTGAGAATAATCTTTGTATACTTCATTTTAAAATAAATAATCCCCCCTGAAATTAAATTTACAATAATGTAAAAAGAGTATTTCAAAATATTTTCAAAAATACTTTCTTTATAGTATTCTGAGTAAGATGAGGAATTATAGGAATTCAATGTATTTATTACATAGATTGAATATAATCCTACGATAAAAAGATGAAACCCTAAAAAGAATTTATATTTCCTTCCTTTTAAAAAAAATTCCGTCATAGTTATTTTTATCCCATAAACTCAAGAACAGCATCCGTAATATACTTCAGTTGTTCTTCGTCTAATTCTGTATGCATTGGTAAAGAAATTACCTGATCCAGCAGCTTATCTGTATTCACAAAGTCTGCATCATTGCTCTCCTGGAAGTACGCTTTCTGCTTTCTTAGGGCCACCGGATAATAGATCATTGCAGGGATTTCTTTTTCCGTTAAAAACTTCTGAAGTTCATTACGTTTTCCGTTCAGAATTCTTAAAGTATACTGGTGGAATACGTGAGTAGAGTTCTCAGCTCTTTTTGGAGTCAGAATATTTGGGTTTCCTTCAAATGCTTCATCATAAAAATCTGCTGCTCTTTTTCTTGCTTCATTGTAAGAATCAAGGTGAGGAAGTTTTTTTCTTAATACCGCAGCCTGAATGCTATCCAAACGGGAGTTTACTCCTACCTCATCATGATAATATCTTTCGTACATTCCGTGGTTTACAATTCCTCTCAAACGGTGTGCTAATTCATCGTTGTTGGTAAAAATAGCTCCGCCATCTCCGTAGCATCCTAGGTTTTTTGAAGGGAAGAAAGAAGTTGTCCCTACAGTAGACATTGTTCCTGCCTGCTTTACACTTCCGTCAGAGAATGTATATTCTGAACCGATTGCCTGAGCGTTGTCTTCAATAACATATAGGTTGTGCTCTTCAGCAATTTTCAAAATTTCTTCCATATTCGCACACTGTCCGAAAATGTGTACCGGAATGATCGCTTTTGTTCTTGGCGTAATCGCTTTTTTTATCTGCTCTGTAGAAATAGTGAATGTATCATAATCTACATCTACCAATACAGATTTTAGCTTAAGCAGGTGAATTACTTCTACCGTTGCAGCAAAAGTAAAATCAGCGGTGATGATCTCATCTCCTTCTTTCAGGTCCAGGGCCATTAAGGCAATCTGTAATGCATCTGTACCATTGGCACATGGAATCACATGTTTTACTTCTAAATAAGACTCCAATTCATTCTGGAAAGACTTTACTTCAGGTCCGTTAATAAACGCTGCAGAGTCCATTACATTCAAAACAGCATTGTCTACATCATTCTTTATTTTGTAATACTGACTTTGCAAGTCAACCATCTGAATTTTTTTCATATAATAAATATTTCTGTAAAAATAAGGAATTTAATATCCTATCAAAAATTTTATTGATTTTGTTTTTATCTTTATACAAAATAATCTTATGAAAAAACTTTTACTCTTTTGTTTCCTAACGGGTTATCTTAATGTATCTGCCCAAACAGAACTTGTGTTTGTTTTCTTTACTGATAAGCCCAACAAAGCTGCATTTTATGCAAATCCGCTTTCTGAACTCAGTCAGAAATCACTCAACAGGCGTACAACGCTGGGAATTCCTCTCAACGATCAGGATGCCCCCATTGAACAGTCTTATCTTCAGAATCTCCAAAATTTAGGATTTACCGTTACAGATTATTCAAAATGGCTCAACGGAGCGGCAGTGAATGCTACTCCTGCCCAAAAAACACTGCTGCAGGCTCAGTCTTTTGTCTTGTCTGTTGAAAGTTTTGCCAGAAACAGTTCAACTACCGTAAAAACAGCACCTGTAAAATGGCAAGATGATGCAAGTCTCAATAAAATACTTACCAACTTTAATTATGGTTCCGGTGCCGGCCAAATCGATCAGGTCAATATACGGCCACTTCACCTGGCAGGTTACACTGGAACAGGGATTTCTATAGCCGTCATTGATGCCGGATTTCCAACTGTGAATACAGGAACTGCTTTTTCAAGATTATGGAACGGTAATCATATAAAAGCGGCCTATGATTTTGTCACCAAAACCGGAAACATTTATAATACAACGCTCAGTCCTCATGGTTCTGTTGTTTTAGGAGCTATCGGCGGATATCTGGAAAACATATTTGTTGGCGCTGCTCCTGATGCTGATTTCTATCTCTACCGAAGTGAAAATGCCACTGTAGAAGTTCCTGAAGAAGAGCTATACTGGATTGAAGCAGCTGAGGAAGCAGACAGGAAAGGGGTAGAAATCATCACCTCATCACTGGGATACAATGTGTTTGATGAGAGCCGTTACAATTATACTTATGCCAATATGAACGGAAGTACTTCTTTCATTGCCCGGGGAGCAGGTATTGCTGCTGAAAAAGGAATTTTTGTTCTGGCTGCTGCCGGAAATTCCGGGCTGCAGCCATGGCATTATCTGATGACACCATCTGACAATGCTAAAGTATTCTCCATCGGTTCTGTAGATTCGGCAGGGAATGCATCCGGATTTTCTTCTTTTGGGCCGAACTCTCTTGGAGTGGTAAAACCTGACGGAAGTACTCAAGGAACTGCTACTACCACAGTGTATGATAATGCAACTACAGTTGTGAATGGAACATCCATTTCTACTCCTATTGCTGCAGGAGGTGTGGCATGTCTTATTCAGGCATTTCCAACGATGGACAGGGAGCAGATGAGAACAAAGCTAAGACAAACAGCTTCACTTTATCCTGCCCATTCAGATCAGACAGGATTTGGCATTCTCAACTTCGGAAGTCTGTACAATATCGTTCTGAATACTTCTGAAACGGTAAAAAAGGAAAAGTTTTCTATATTCCCGAATCCTGCTAAAAACATTCTGAACATAGCATCAGAGCAGGAAGTCCTGTCTTTGGAAATCTATGATAATCTGGGAAGGCTGATCAGAAAAAGCAGCCAGCAGAAATCTATAAAAGTGGAGGATTTTGCCAAAGGAACTTATTATCTGAAAATTCAGATGAAGGATAAGGTTTACTATGAGAAATTCTTAAAGGAATAATTTTTTTGTCTCTCGCGGATTAAACAGATTGAGCAGATTTTGATATGGTGTTTAATTTTGTTGAATGTGCGAGAGATATTCTTCTACAACAGCTATATTTCGGCTAAAGCGGATGGATTGATTAATAAAAAAAGAATGGGCTAAAGCCCATTCCTGTTGATATATTATTGTACACTATGTACAAAACGTTTGTTTAAAACAACTTAAGCAGAGTTTCTGCTCGCGTTAATATTTCCAAACAGTGATCTCGTCACCAATTTTTCATAGGCTTCTTTATTGCCCTCTCCTTTCTGTATTTTCATCAAGGCATATTGTTGAATGCTCAATAATGGAAGCACAATCTTTTCGCGGATCTTCACCGATTTTCTAGACAGTGGATCTTCTTCCTGAAGCATTTTGAAACCGGTCAGCTCCAGCATTATTTCTCTTGAAAGCTCATACTCATCAAAAAGAATATTCCAGAAGGCACCAAACTTCGGGTTGCTTTTAATATAATAAGTCAACGGGAAATAAGATTTGTTCATACTCATCATGGAGTTCAATACTAAAGTCTTAAAGAAATCTGAACCCTTATACAGTTCTCTTACTTCTTCAAACCTTCCCTGCTCTTTCATCTTTTGCATGGCATACCCAAAGCCAAAGAATCCGGGAACATTCTGCTTCAATTGGGACCATGAACCTACAAACGGAATAGCTCTCAGGTCTTCAAATTTAAGTTCGCTTCCGTTTCCTCTTTTTGAAGGACGGCTTCCGATATTTGTTTTTCCGTAATATTCAAGGGTGCTCATCTCCTGAAGGTAGGGAACAAACATAGGATGGGCCTTTAAATCTGAATATTTTCCATAGCTGATATCCGCCAATTCAATGATCAAGGCTCTTTCTTTTTCCGTAAGCTCTTTTTTTGCATTTTTAAATACATCGTTTTCCACACCGGCTGTCAGAAGCTGTTCAAAATTGTATTTTGCCTGTTCTTTATTTCCAAAAATACTGGTAATGGTCTGCCCCTGGATTGTAAGTTCAATTTTATTATTGGCAATAGTTTTTCCCTGAGAAGCATAGAAATCGTGGGTTTTTCCTCCTCCTCTGGCTGGCGGTCCTCCTCTGCCATCAAAGAATACAACTTTAATATTCTTCTGCTCAGAAAGTTTAGTCAATACTTCTTTTGTTTTATAAATTTCCCAGTTGGCTTTTAAATACCCGCCATCTTTGGTTCCGTCAGAAAATCCAAGCATAATGGTCTGCTGGTTTCCTCTTTTTTCCAGATGTTTTTTGTAGACAGGATTATGATACAGTTCATTCATCACATTTTCGGCGTTGGCAAGACCTTCCATCGTTTCAAAAAGTGGCACAATATCCATATTGATATCTTCATCTTTATATCCGCAAACTTTAAAGAATGCATAAACATTCATTACATCTTTCACCGCATCGGAATTGGAAATAATATAGCGGTTCATTCCCCTTAATCCATTCAGATTCTGAATGTCTGTAACCTGTGAAACTGTTAACAATGTATCTTTCACAATATCTTCAAAATCTTCAGCATTTACCGTTTCTGAAGCCTGAATCAGCGTATTGAATTTCCGTTCGTAATCAGCCTCTTCATTTCCAGATACTTTTGCAAAAACATCATCAATCACTTTCTGATGGATTCTGCTGTCCTGGCGGATATCCAACGTCGCAAAGTGAGTTCCGAAGATCATTACACGATCTCTGAAATTGGCCAGAAGATCTAAAAACAAAGAGTTGTGTTCATTAACTAATATTTTTTCCGCTTCTGCAGCTTTCTTTAAAATATCTTCAGCTGTAATACTTTTCCCATCAAAAATGGCAGCATACAGTTCTTCACTTAATTGGGCTAAAACTTCAGAAACGCCTCTGAAACTTAATCTTCTTCTGATATATTTCAAATGGCTGTAATAGGACTTCAGAATTGCCGAACGAAGTTCTTCTGCTACCCTTTTTGTTACATCTGCTGTTACAAACGGATTTCCATCCCTGTCTCCTCCAGGCCAGAATCCAAGCTGGATAATATCTTCATGAAGATGAAAATGCCCGTTTCCGAAAGTCTTTTTGATCTTCGTAAACAATTCGCCAATGGTATCGTAATATACGTATCTCAGGTATGAAATGATACTCAAAGCTTCATCTATAGGAGTAGGTTTTTCTTTGTTGACAAAAGGGGTCTTCCCCAGCTGCTGCAGAAGCGTATCAATCTGAGTAACGGAATCACTGGTAATAGCTCCTCTTAAGTCCTGAATGATCCTTTGTACTGAACTTGGATAAAACTGTGTAGGGTGCGCTGTAAACACGACCTTTACACTAAAATCTTTTAATTTTTCACGTACTTTTTCAATTTTATGATCCTGAAAAGAGCGTTCAAAAAGATTGGTTACGGTACCACTGTCACTTTCGGAGTGAAGATTAGGAAAAGCAGCATCTTCAATACTGTCAAACAAAACTACCTGTCTTTCTATATACTGAATGATCTTGAAAAGCAGTTCGAGTTTCTGTTCCTCAGTCTGAAGATCGGTATGGTTTTTAAAAAATTCTTCGACGATGTTCTCGGGGGTTTTTCCTGCTTCATAGCCGGTTCTGCTTTCCTCATAAAGAAACGGAAGCAGCATTCCGATATTCGTCATTTTATCATAAGGCAGGCTCATAAATAATGAATTGTAGATCTGGAACTTATTTTCCACGATCTGCCTGAATTTTTCTGCGCGTTGGTCGTGTATCATAATAACAAATGTAAGTGATTTTGGAATGAGTTGGGTTGACAAATGACAAAAAAGTAAAGGATTAAAAGCAAAAAAACATATTAATTTTTATTCAAGAATTCCTTAGTTTTGAAAGCTATTTAAATGAACCATGATTAAATTCAATTTTAACGCCAATGTGAATATTAAAAACAATGGAACCCAGCTTGACAAAAAGGGACTGAAAACTATTTTAATCATATTTGGAGTGTTTATGCTGGTCTTTGCTTTTTCAGCAATAGCTTTTAGCTCTTTTGCTTTTGGCAGTATGGAATCAATGCAGGAAAGAGTTGATGAGTACAATAAGCAGGTAGATGTCGTCCACTCATTACCCGTTCTTAAATGCACCGTTTATACAGACCAAACGATCTCAACTCCTCTATCAGGAAAAGATGCGGCATTCTATCTGCTGCGTGTGGGTACCGTCAAACGAAACAAACGATATAAAGAAATTTACGAAAAATTCGATTACGCCATGGCAGCAGGCTATCCCAAAGGAGCTCAACTTTTAATCAATGGGCAATTATATCCTATTGATTTTAATATGTGTATCATAAAAAATTCAGATCAAAGAAATATGCCTTTTGTCTACGAAACTTATACTACCAGCGATAGAACACCCTACTATCTGCAAGATTATAAACCCAGAGGAACTCAAAAAATTTCCTTATTAAAAAATCTGCATCCCTGGATTCAGTCTTTTTTTGAACCTAGCGGGTTAAACAACCTTCTTGTCAATGAATACATTTTCAAGAATGGCGATTCTGTTTATATCAAAGGAAAAATTGAGAATAACAGGATTGTTCCTTTTGTAGAGCATATGGTCAACTAATTCTTTGAGATATATGTAAGAGTCCGTTTAATATAATTTTCATTAATTTTACTCTTACAACATCCATAATCCATGAAAAAAATATTTACTTTTCTACTCATAACAATTCTGTTTATCTCTTGTGAAAAAGATTGTTACAATGCACCTCTACCCATCATTTTTGAGTTCGTAAACTCCAACAATGAGAATCTTATTGCCAATGGAACATTGACCACGTATTCAGTTCAGGATGAAAACAATGTTAATATACAATTAACCAAAACCTCCGACAACAAGGTTATTGTAGAAAATGTAGGCGCCTATAACGGAACAAAAAATTATAAATTTTATTCTAATATTAAAAACCTTGATTTTGCAATACAGTCATCAGAATTTAAAGGAGCTTGTGATGGTTATCAAATCAATAAACTGACTTTTACAGGAATAGATATTGATGTAACTGATGAAAAAGGATATTATAAAATTGTATTGGAATAATTCTCTTTAAATTTGCACTGAAAACACTTTCTCTATGAAACTCATCATCGCTTTTTTCCTGATCCTTTCCAATCTGTTTTTTGGCCAGATCAAGGTTTCCGATGATTACAAGAAAATTCCTGATATCCTTGATACGGTAGATTATCTCTATCCTTTCATTGTTCCTGATAAAGACTATGCCTACTGGCGGGTGCTCAGCAATGATACTGATTATGAAAAAGCAGTGGTCTATGAAAGCCAGGCTCCCGATTTTATGACCATCAATGAGCCTGTTCCGGAAAGAGGTTTTTTCCAGAAATGTATAGGCAACAACTGCTTTTCATACATTCTTGCATGCAAAAATGAAAGATCAGTTTATTTTTCCAATGAACAGCAGTTAAGAGACTTTATCGGAACTGTAGACAACCTTCCTGAAGCTATTTTGCTCGCAAAAACGTATGGTTATTCGGTAGATACAAGCAACCGTTTTACCGGAGCTTATAAAATTGAGGACCGTCATATCTCTATGTATCTTATGCAGTCTAAGGGCTGTCCGGCTGTAAAAGAGTCTTTTTTGGTGAAGATCAACAGAAAAACCGGAAAGTTGGAAGCGAAAAGCAATGGAATCTATGCAAAGGATGAAAACTGCAGTCCATTATAACTTAGTTGGAAAACGCTAAGCCACAAGGATTCTTTATCCTTAATCTGGAAAAACGACTGAATGATATAAAAAGGAATAATATCAATAGTTCAAAAACCATTAACTGCAATAGCTTTCATAAAATATAATAATAGCAATTTTAAAATTTCGTTAACTCAATTTTCCTTTTCCATTCCGTAAATTTGGGTTAAAATAAATTTAGAACAATGCTTAATTTCGAGTTTAAAAATCCAACAAAAATACTTTTCGGGAAAGGTGAAATTGCTAAAATTTCAAAAGAAATCCCTAAAGATGCAAGAATATTAATGATTTACGGAGGTGGAAGCATCAAAAACAATGGTGTTTACGACCAGGTAAAAGAGGCCTTGAAGGATCATAAAGTATATGAATTTGGTGGGGTTCCTGCCAATCCTGAATATGAAGTCTTACTCAATGCCTTAAGCTTTATTAAAGAAAAAAATATCACTTATCTCCTTGCTGTTGGTGGCGGATCTGTGATTGACGGAACGAAATTTATCTCCGCAGCAGCTAATTATGCTGGCGAACCGTGGGACATTCTGAGAAATTCAGTAAGAACTTTTGAAGGAGAAGGAATGCCGTTCGGAAGTATTTTAACGCTGCCTGCAACCGGTTCAGAAATGAATTCAGGGTATGTAATCTCAAGAAGAGAAACTAATGAAAAATTGTCTTCCGGAGGACCGGGACTTTTCCCACAGTTTTCTGTATTGGATCCGGAGGTGATCAGATCTATTCCAAAAAACCAAATTGTGAATGGAATTACAGATGCCTACACCCACGTTTTGGAACAATACATGACTGCGCCTTCTTCTGCTGATCTTCAGGAAAGAATTGCAGAAAGCATTCTGATCAGTCTTCAGGAAACGGCTCCAAAAGTATTGGCTGATGATTTCAACTATGATGCTGCCGGAAACTTTATGTGGTGCTGTACAATGGCGCTGAACGGACTGATCCAGAAAGGAGTCATTACAGACTGGGCAGTACACGCAATGGGACACGAGCTGACTGCTTATTTCGGTATTGATCATGCAAGAACGCTGGCAATTATCGCTCCATCCCACTATCGTTACAATTTTGATGATAAAAAAGGAAAGCTGGCACAATATGCCGAGAGAGTCTGGGGAATCAAAGACGGAAGTGTAGAAGAAAAAGCAGAACAGGGAATCAAAAAAATGGAAGAATTCTTCCACAGCCTTCATATCAAAACCAAACTTTCTGAGTATACAGAAGACTTTAAAGGAACAGCTGAAAAGGTTGAAAAAGCCTTTACAGACAGAAAATGGTTAGGCCTTGGAGAGTATAAAAAACTAACTCCGCAGGATGCTTATAAGATTGTAGAGATGAGCTACTAGAAATTCAAAATTTAAAGTTTAAGGTTTAAGATTATACTGAGCCTTTAATTTTTGACTGGAAGAGTGGCAATTAATTCATATTGAAGCGGGATTTAGCCCGCTTCTTTTGATTTTATATGATCTTGACTAATTAGTTGTATATTCTTTAAATCAATTTCTTATGTTTTAGCGGCTTTTAGACGCCTGAAAATACTGATTACCCTCTCAAAATTATTCAATTTACAAACATTCGTTTAAAAAATCATTATTTCATTATAGATATTTCAAATTTATTTATATTTTAGCATATTCTTAAATTTGTGAAAATGAAAAAACAGCTACTTTTATTTGCCTTTTCTGCCCTGGCACTTACTTCTTGTAAAGATGACAATCTTGAAGCTTACGATATGGATATCATGAAGGGAGATTGGAAGGAAGTTAAAAGGGAAGTAATTTCCGGAAAAGATAATAAAACAGTGCTTTATACTGAGACATTAACTGGATGTGCAGCCAAAAACACTCTTTTCTTAAGAACAGACTATTATGTGAGCTATACAGCCTATACAGGAGAAGGTGCTGACTGTACTCCATCTCCAAAAACTGAAGGAAGATATACTTATGATGCAGATTCAAAAGTTATAGGAATTAAGTTTGGTGAGGAAGAATCACCTATCACCTACAGAGTTGATGTTTTGACGGGTAAAGATTTTAAACTTGCTCAGCAATCCGGAATTTTTGATATGGATGGAGATAAAATTCCTGATATCCCCTATGTTACTTACAAAAGATAAATTATAAAACTCCCGCTAATCGGGAGTTTTTTATTATTTTTATATCTAATTTAAAACTGAATATAATGAAGAAGATTCTATCAGCATTCCTATTGCTGTGTTTTGTTATTGCCTTTTCTCAGGAAAAAAAACCAATGTTCTGGCAGGACATTCAGGAATTCAAAAAGCAAGATCAGCAAAACCCACCACCAAAGGATGCCATTCTATTTCTGGGAAGCTCGTCATTCACAAAATGGACTGATATAGCAGATTATTTCCCTAATCAAAAAATTATCAACAGAGGGTTCGGAGGGTCCAGACTTACAGACCTTAATGATTTTGCGAATGATCTTTTAGCTCCCTATCAGCCTAAGCAGATCATTATTTACTGTGGCGAAAATGATTTTGCAGACAACCATCAGCTAAAAGCAAAAGTAGTGGTTGACAGATATAAAGCTTTTTATAAAAAAATACGTGAAAAATTTCCCAATATTGAAGTTGATTATATCTCTATCAAGTACTCTCCAAGCAGAGAAGTGATCTGGCCGCAGATGAAAATTGCCAACAAGAAGATCGCTGCATTTATGAAGAAAGAGCCCAATGCTGAGTATATTGATGTTACTAAAGCGATGGAAGATGCTAATGGAAATGTAAGAAAAGATATTTTTGTGGAAGATATGCTTCATTTTAAGCCGGAGGGATATAAAATCTGGACCAAAGTGATCACTCCTTACCTGAAATAAACTATAACCCATGATAAAAAAAACAATAACCATTTTATTTTTCGTTTTATTCTACTCTCTTTCATTTTCTCAGGAGAAACCCAATGAAAAAACAGTTCTTCAGGAGCTCTCAGAAAATGCCTGTAAATGTGCTGATTCTATTCATTTGGCAAACAGGAAGAAGGAAGATATCATAAAAGATGTTCATGAATGTATTGACAAATACACGGGAGCACTTCAGATCTCAACACTTTTGAAAGGAGCAGAAAAAGAATCTGAAAAAGCACCTAAAGTAGACGGGAAAAAGCAGATTAACCTGACTTTTAATACGAATAAGAATTCACAGCAATACAAGGACAGCTATAATGAGCTTGAACGTTATCTGATGCAAAACTGCGAGAGCGTGCAAAGAGCTACCAAAACTACTGAAACCAGTTATGACAAGTTCTCAAAAAATGATACGGCTGTTGATTTCTATGAAAAAGGCGTTGATGCAGGAAAAGCGGAAAACTGGAAAGAAGCTATTCAAAATTATGAACAAGCAGTAAAAATTGATCCAAAATTCATTTATGCCTGGGATAATCTGGGAATTTCCTATAGAAGAATAGGGGAATATGATAAAGCTCTTAACGCTTATAAACAGTCATTGGCTGCTGATCCAAAAGGTAAAATGCCTTTACAGAATATAGCAATAACGTATGTTTATAAAAAGGAATATCAGAAAGCTATTGATGCCTATAACGATTTTGATAAAGTATATCCCGGTGATCCGGAAGTTTATTATGGAATGGGACAGGTCTACTTTACTCATCTGAAGAATAATGAAAAAGGTCTTGATAATATTTGTAAAGCATACAGGATTTATTCTGAACAAAAATCGCCTTACCGATCGGATGCTGAAAAAATGATAGGATATATTTATAAGAGTATGAAAGAAGAAGGTAAAACAGATAAGTTTAAAGAAATTTTAAAAAGCAACAATATTCAATTCGATTAAAAATAAAAAACGATTCCCGTATAAGGAATCGTTTTTTATTTTATTTCTTTCTTTTCGATTTTGATATTGCTTTCTGTTGGGACCTGTTAGCTCCAAACTTCTTAGGTGCTTTTCTTTTGGAAGGACCACCCCAGTTTTCTTTAGTATTTTTAGCTTTCTTATCATGGAATGCTCCTCCTCCATCATTCAGTTTTACCTGTGCAGGATTTTTCATAACAATCTGATCTTCTTCATCAGCGATCTTTTTAGGATTGATCTTAACTCCTTCCGGGAATTCATTAAATTTCAGATCTTTATCCATCAATAGCTCAATATCAAGAATCAAAGGTTCTTCTTTTTTAGTTACAAAAGTAACCGCTTTTCCTTCTTTGTCTGCTCTACCCGTTCTACCGATTCTGTGAATGTACTGCTCAGGAATATCCGGTGTCTCAAAGTTGATAACATGCGTAACATTGGAAATATCAAGACCTCTTGCCATTACATCTGTAGTAATCAAACCTCTCACTTCTTCATTCTCAAAGCTTTTCATAGCCTTAAGTCTGTAGTTCTGAGACTTATTAGAGTGAATCACGTCAAACTGTCCAGGGAAAAGCTCATCAATTTTAGTAAAGAGCATGTCGGCATGTCTTTTATTATTATTAAAAATCAAGACCTTGGACATATCTGTATCGTTCTTCAGTAAATATTCAAGTAAGTTGATCTTAGTATTAAAGTTTTCTACTTTATAAGCAGTCTGTTCAATTTTCTCAAGCGGCGTTCCTGATTTTGCCAATGAAATTTCAATCGGGCTTGCAAAGTATACATCCAGCATTTCATCTACTGCTTCCGTCATGGTTGCAGAGAAAAGGATGTTCTGTCTCTTTGCTTTCATCATTTCAAAGATATGAGTAAGCTGCGGTCTGAAACCTAAGTTAAGCATCTCATCAAATTCATCAATGACCAATTTCTGAACTTCTTTAAGAGAAATAGCATTGTCTATGGAAAGGTCCATCACTCTTCCGGGCGTTCCTACCAAAATATCACAACCATCGTTGAACAATAGTTTTTGAGTATTGATATTTTTTCCTCCGTATATTCCGATTACTCTTGCAGTAATATTTTCTGTCAGTTTCTCAATGATTTCAGTTACCTGTACCACCAATTCTCTTGTAGGAACAAGCACCAAAACAGTTGGATTTCCTGTTTTGCTGTATTTCCATGTTTTCAGAACGGGCAAAAGGTAAGCTAATGTTTTTCCGGTTCCGGTCTGCGCAATTCCCATCACATCTCTTCCTGAAAGAATAGGCTTTAAGCTCTTCTCCTGAATGGGTGTGGGTTCAAATAATTCCAAATCTGCTAAAACATCAAGAATTTTAACCGGCAGGTCAAAATCTGCAAAAGTGAGTTTTTCCATTTTGCAAAGATAGGTATTTAATTAGAAGTTAAAAATTAGAGGTAAGGAATTGGTCAATAGTGAATTTTGCTTCTCAAGTGAATTGCCAATTTTCTCGAAGATAAAAAACAAAAAAACTTGAGCTATCCGGAAAAATAACTGATTAACCAGCAACCAGCAACAACTTAACTCTTTAATTTACTTTCACACTTTTACTGATAGTTTTAATATCGTCGTCTTCCCATTTGCTGGAGGTAACGATAACGTATCCTTTCTTTTTCGGATCTTTTTTGATGGGGAATTTATCTTCTTCCCATTGATTACAGTGAGTTGAAATAGAGGGCAATAACGGTTGCCATCCAGTTTTACTTAAAGTATAAACATAAAACGGATGCCAGCAGCTGGTACACCAGTTGGGATAAAAACCAATCTCCTCTTTTCCGTCCCCATTAAGGTCTCCCAGATTATACAGGCTTCCTTGATTGGCTGGTGAAATTGTTATAGGCTTTATATTTTTATCACTGAAGTAAATAGTTGTTTCACACTTTCCTTCACATTCGTCACCACAGTCACTGACTTTTGTATAGACATATTCTTTGGTTCCGTTTCCGTCAAAATCTCCCTGAATATTCTCTGCACTGGCTTCCTGAGCCATACAAAATGAACTGAATAAGGTGATTGCTGTTATAATAATTGTTTTCATGGTAGGTTTTGGTTTTAGTTGTGAGATCCGTGATTCGGGTTTTATGGTGCGGAATAGAAGAATTGTAATTCTTTCATTTTTAGTTTGTGTATCACTTCCTTGTCACTCTCAGTAAAAGTATTAAGACCAGAATAATTGAAAATACAAAACCTAAGACTGCCACTAAAGATAATTCTCCTATTCTCGGACCGGATTCTGAGCTAAAAACGATGGCTGTTGCAATTATATTTGCGCCTAAGACCATAGCCAGAATCAAATTGACAACACTGGATTTAATCAGCTGGTTGGTTTTGTCTATATTCTTGATCTCACTGGATACCGTAAATTTATTTTCATCCAGTTTTTGAAGAACAGAACGGAGTTCTTTTGGGATTTCATCTACATTATCTGTAAAATTCATCATCCGGTCCATACCTGTTTTTAAAAGATTTTTAGGATTTATTTTCTTGGTGAAAATCTTTTTCGTGTAAGGATGAAGACTTTTAACGATGTCCAGATCTGGGTTTATGCTCCTTCCAACACCTTCTATTAAGCTGATACCTTTGAATAAAAGATAGAAATAATCCGGCATATAGAGCCTGTTATCCTTTAAAATATCCTTCATCTTGTTGATGATCACCTGTACATTGATATCCTGCAGTGATGAGCTGTGAACAAAATTCAAAATATCTTCTACGTCATTTTCAAACCTCCTTTCATCAGGTATTTCATAGCTTATGGCCATTTTTTTGAGTGACCGTACTATTTTATGAGAGTTTTTGGCAACAAAACTTACGATAAGATTTTCAAGAATTTCTTTATCATTAGGCTGAATTTTGCCCACTGCCCCAAAATCTATGAAAACTATTTTACCATCTTTTTTCACCAAAATATTGCCGGCATGAGGATCAGCATGGAAGAATCCATAGTCTAAGATCTGCGATACAAACAGCCTTAATCCTGCTTCGGAAACTTTTACAGGACTAATATCATTAGCCAGAAGTACCGATTTGTCTGTTACCTTTATCCCGTCGATGAATTCCATGCAAAGAATATTGTTGTTGGAAAATTCTTCGTAGACTTTGGGAACATATGTTTCTTTATTGTTCTTAAAATTCAGACGGAACTGCAGTATATTATTCCTTTCATTAGTCAAAGAAACCTCTTCAAGCAATGATCTTTCAAAGGTAGAAATGGCCTGTTTCAGATTAAGTTTTTCTCCTATTTCGGAATAGGCAGAGATCAGCTTTTCAATGTCTTTGATCAAAAGTAGATCATCTTCAATAACTGACTGCACATCAGGCTTTCTCAATTTTAAAATCACCGGACTGCCATCCAGCAAAATTGCTTTATACACTTGTGCTATAGAAGCTGTAGCCAGAGGTTGTTTCTGGATTTCACGGAAACAGTCTTTCACGGAAATATTGAATTCACTTTCCAGCGCTTCTTCTACGTCCATATCTACTGTTTCCACTTTGTCCTGAAGTTTCTGCAGCTCCTGAATCAATTCCGGTGGTAATAAATCTTCTCTGTTACTGAATGTCTGACCCAATTTTACAAAAGTAGGCCCAAGCTCTTCAAGAGCCAGTCTTATTCTTTCGTAAACGGTTCCTTTTGAAATAATCTCGTCTGAACCGGAAGTTTCTTCCTGCTTATTTCCTCCATTCATCCTTGCCAGCATATCTTTGAAACCATATTTACTCAATACGGAAATCAGTCTTGCGGATCTTTTCAGTTTTCTTTGCTGTTTGTCAAACATAGTCTATCAATAGTAGGTGCAATTTACTCCAAAAATTGTTCCTTTATAAAAAGAATTATTACAACAACATCAACATGGAAAGTTAAAAACAACAACACGTAATCAACCTTTTAAAGAATAAAATACATCAATAACAACAAAAACCATCATATATCATAAAAATTAATATATTTACAGCGTACAAATAAAACAAACCAAAAGTATTACAACATGAAAAATTTACGTAACAACAAACTTTCAAGAGAGCAATTAAAAGGGATTGCAGGAAGCGGAATCATTATCGGAAACTGCTCCAACCAATGCTGCCCTACAGACGGAAGACCAAGATGTCCAAAATTGATCTGCCCTGCTGTAGTATGTCCTCAGTACATGTAATCAGCCCACTCAAAGAAAATTTTAGGTAAAATAAAAACAGAATGCTAATGCATTCTGTTTTGTTATTTAAGATAAGTTTCATACAGGTCTTTCCTACGGTCTTTCATCACCTGAACCGAGCCGTTATGATGAAGATCCTTCAATAAGTTCAGGTCTACATCAACAATCAGGGTCATTTCTGTATTGGGAGTAGCCTCACCTTTTACACCATTAGAAGGGAAAGCAAAATCTGAAGGGGTAAATACGGCAGCCTGTCCGAACTGAATATCCATATTGTTTACTCCCGGTAAGTTACCTACACAACCCGCAATAGCTACATAACATTCATTTTCAATCGCTCTCGCAGCAGCACAGTGACGCACTCTGATATAAGCATTCTGGGTATCTGTAAGGTAAGGAACAAAAAGAATCTTCATCCCCTGATCAGCCAGAATTCTTGGTAATTCCGGAAATTCTACATCATAGCAAATTACAAGTCCTATTTTCCCACAATCGGTATCAAAAACCCGGATTTCGTTTCCTCCTTTCATTCCATAATACTTTTTTTCATTTGGAGTGATATGGATTTTTCGGTATTCATCAATACGTCCATCACGATGCAACAGATAGCTGACATTATATAAATCATTATTATCATGATCAAAAACAGGCATGCTTCCGGAAATAATATTGACATTGTAACTGATCGCCAGTTCAGAGATTTTATTTTTTATTTCCTCACTTAATTTAGCCAGCTCAATCATACTGTCTCTTTCTGAAAGCTTATTGAAGGGTGCTAAAAGCGGAGTATTAAAAAGTTCGGGGAAAAGAACAAAGTCTGACTTATAGTCTCCCATTACATTAACAAAGAATTCTACCTGCTCATAAAAAGCATCGATATTTTTAAAATGCCTCATCTGCCATTGTACCAATCCTAAGCGGATGATACTATCCTGCATTGTATTGGGCTTTTTGCTGTAATAGATATTGTTCCACTGCAGCAAAACAGCGTTTTCCAGTGATGATTCATCTTCGGGAAGATATTTTTTCAGAATCTTTATGGGAAGGAAGTTATTGGAAAGCTGGAAAGACAATACCGGATCATAAATTTCCTTATCTCTTACTCTTCGGATATACTCTCTTGGAGAAATCTCATCACTATATTTATGATAGTTCGGAATTCTTCCACCCAGAATAATTGATTTTAGATTGAGCAGCTCACACAATTCTTTTCTGGCATCATACAATCTTCTTCCCAGGCGCAGTTCCCGAAATTCAGGATCAACAAAAACTTCTATCCCATACAATACATTTCCTGTTGACAAATGGGTATTGAATGTATAATTTCCTGTAATATCAACATAGGTATGGTCGTCCCCAAATTCATCATAATTCACAATAATGGACAGTGCTACGGCAGCCAATTTCCCGTCTACGGTGATACAAATCTGACCTTTAGGAAATATTCTCGTAAGTTTATCTATACTTTTTTTAGACCAGATAGATTCAGACATCTGAGGATACGCCCTTTTCATTGTCACTACCAATTCATCATAATCCTGAACAGTCAGGGGTCTCGTTTCTATTTGCATTTGATATAATTTTACTTAAATTTAGTGAAAATATTTTACTTAAATCCTTATAGAAAAGTACTTTCCAACTATTTACACAAAATTTAACAGTGGATATCACCGAAACTTTACGAAAAGCAATTTATTCAAATAATTACTGGAAACATTCTGATTTCAGCTCCGTAATGGAGGTACTTTCATTTCATTATGGCATTAATATAGAAATGGATACAGAAAAAATTACGGCTCTTCACTTAGGAAATAAAACCATCGGATATATCTGTTTGAATTATCCTCTGATTTTTATAGAAAGTCAATATGCTTTACAAGTAAAAAATCTTCTTCATACTTTTCATGATATAGAATACATTATGGTCAATACTCTATCTAATCCATATCTGTCTGTAGATCCTGATATTTATAATACTTATTTTGATTTTATGGAAAATTTGAATGCTTTTTCTGCTGAAGATTTTTATTTTTACAACGTAAATTAAAAAGAAAAACAATATTAATATTTTATTAGCTGATGAAGCCATACGCAGTAACCTTACTCATAAGTATCTCAATTATCTTTATTTTAAGAATTTTTTATGCAGACACATCAGTCAATATTTCACATAATTTAAACTTGTTTTCAGCATCTGAAATAGATCCTCAAGAAGCAAAAACTTTCATTTACTTTTATTTAATGATCACTATGTTAGTGAATTATGCTATTTTCCATAAGCATATACTATTCAAGCTGATATATTGTGTATTAATTATGATAAATATTATACTTATCATTTTTTCATTGAAACAGTTTTAGTAGAAAATACCGCCTGAAAAGACAGGATTTTATTATAAATTATGGAAGAATTGCTTTATCAAAAAATTCAGGAGTACGATACTGAAATGAAAAACTTTGAAATTTCATTTACTAATCGTCCTCTATTACTAGATAACTTAATTAGTTTATATAGGTTCAGAAATGAAATAGCCAGAAGTGAAGATGTAAAAAAACTAACACAACAAATTCATGATGATTTCTGTCTAATCAAACAGCAATCTCATGAAAATATTAAGTTTGTCATTGCAAGGTATAATGAAGTAAGTAGAATGTTCTTTTTCAGTGAGGATTATTCTAAAATTTTCTCAGATTTTATATTTTAACAAAAAAATCCCACCCAAAACGGGCAGGATTTATATTTTAAATTCAAGTCAAAGATTATTCCCACTCAATCGTTGCAGGTGGTTTGCTTGAAATATCGTAAGCTACTCTGTTGATTCCTCTTACTTCGTTGATGATTCTGCTGGAAACAGTATCTAAGAACTCGTAAGGAAGTCTGCTCCATGTTGCCGTCATAAAGTCGATGGTATTGGCAGAACGAACTACAGCAGTGTATTCGTAAGTTCTTTCATCTCCCATTACTCCTACAGATTTTACCGGAAGAAGTACTACAAATGCCTGAGATACTTTTTCGTAAAGATCATTTTTGTATAATTCTTCGATGAAGATATCATCAGCTTCCTGAAGGATTCTTACTTTCTCAGCATCTACAGCTCCCAATACTCTGATTCCTAATCCAGGACCTGGAAAAGGGTGTCTGTATACCATGTGGTGAGGAATACCTAATTCTTCTCCTACTCTTCTTACTTCGTCCTTGAAAAGCTCTCTTAAGGGCTCTAATAACTCGAATTCCATATCTTCAGGAAGTCCTCCAACATTGTGGTGAGACTTGATTACTGCAGATGGTCCGTTTACAGACTGGCTCTCGATAACGTCGGGGTAAATAGTACCTTGTGCAAGGAATTTAGCGCCTTCAATTTTATGAGATTCTTCGTCAAATACGTGGATAAATTCGTTTCCGATGATTTTTCTTTTTGCTTCAGGATCATCAACACCGGCTAATTTTGTAAGGAATCTTTCCTGAGCATCCACCATTTTAATGTTCATATGGAAATGCTCTCCATATTGATCCATTACTTTTTTGCCTTCATCCTTTCTCAATAATCCCGTATCTACGAAGATACAAGTCAACTGATCACCGATTGCTTTGTGGATCAAAACTGCCGCTACAGAAGAATCTACACCACCTGAAAGACCAAGGATTACTTTGTTGTCTCCTACTTTCTCACGGATTTCCTCAACTGTTTTTTCAATATAGTTAGTCAGTTTCCAGTTTTTCTCTGAGTTACAGATTCCAAAAACGAAATTTTCAAGCATTTTTCCTCCTTCTTCAGTATGAGATACTTCCGGGTGGAACTGAACACAGTAGATTTTACTTTCTTCGTTAGAGATAGAAGCAATTACTCCTGATTTTGCGTTCAATTCAAAACCTGCAGGCAATTCTCCTACTTCGTCAAAGTGGCTCATCCAAACTACAGAGTTCTGAGTCACCCCTTTCAATAAAGAGCTTTCTTTTACGATCTCAAGGTTTGCTTTACCATACTCTCCCTTTTCTCCTTTATTTACTTTTCCTCCTAAAAGGTGAGCTGTCATCTGCATTCCGTAGCAGATTCCCAATACAGGAACTCCTTGTTCGTATAATTCTTTTTCAACCAGGTGAGCGTTTTCTGCATTCACAGAGCTTGGTCCACCGGAAAGAATAATTCCTTTTGGCTGTTTTGCTAAAATATCTTGTAATGGTGTATTGTAAGGTAAGATTTCAGAGTATACACCCATCTCACGGATTCTTCTTCCGATAAGCTGGTTGTACTGGGATCCGAAATCTAAAATAATAATACCGTTGTTCATTTTGAATTATGATTTATAAATTATAAATAATGAGGATTCTTTTGATTGTTTAATTGTATTAGAGTTTCACGATACTTTTGAGATTCCTACGGAATGACAAAGCCTGTATCATATCTATTAATCAAAATATTCACTCAAAAACTGTTTCAGCAATTTATTTAGGTCTGGGCTAAAGCCATTTCTATCGCTATTTTTTTATAATCAATCGGGCTAAAGCTCGATTCTATTGATAGAATATAAAACTTAGAAAATCTACGGCTTATTGCTACAGCCTACTGCTTATTCAACCGTTTTACAAAAAAAGACTTGGAATGGCTCCAAATCTTTTTTCGTGATTTTATTAAAACTTTCCGATGTCGTCTCTGTAGAAGCCGTAATCGAAATGTACATGACTTGCGTCTTCGTAAACCTTTTTGCGGGCATCTTCGAAAGTAGCACCTGTAGCTACAATGTTCAGAACTCTACCCCCGTTGGAAACCACTTTGTCTCCTTTGCTGATAGCTCCTGCATATAAAAGTTTACTATGTTTCAGCTTATCTTCCCCTGTAATTTCGAAACCTGTTTCGATGTTTCTTGGATAACCTCCTGAACACATTACAAGGCAAATTGCTTTTTCGTCTTTAAACTTAAGCTCAATGTCTTTTCCTTCCATACAATCCTGGATCACATCCAAAAGATTGTTTTCCATAAGCGCCATCAATACCTGAGTTTCAGGATCTCCGAATCTCATGTTGTATTCAAGAAGGTAAGCTCCGTTTTTCGTAACCATCAATCCGAAGAAGATGATTCCTTTAAATCCGAAACCTTCGGCTTTAAGACCTTTAATAGTTGGTTCTAGGATATTTTTCTCAAAATCTGCATAATGCTCCTGAGTAAATTCCGGGCTTGGTGCTATTGAACCCATACCTCCTGTATTAGGCCCTGTATCTCCGTTTCCAGCTTTTTTATAGTCTTTTGCTGCTACACATGGGAACAATTTTTCCCCATTAGAGAAAGCAATGATAGACGCTTCAAAACCTTGTAAATATTCTTCAATAACTAAACGGATTCCTGCATCTCCATAGATTCTTCTGATCATGAAGTCGTGGATAGTAGCTTCAGCTTCTTCAAGATTGTCACAAATAACAACACCTTTTCCACCTGCTAAACCACTAGCTTTGATCACCAAAGGATATTGCTGTGTCTGCACATATTCTTTAGCATCGTTGTATGAATCAAATACTACCGCCTTAGCTGTTTTGATATCATAGGTCTGCATAAATTTCTTAGAGAAAGCTTTACTCCCTTCAAGGCTTGCCACTTTCTGAGTAGGACCGAAAACTTTAAGATCGTGTTTTTTAAATTCGTCCTTGATACCCGCTACAAGAGGAGCTTCCGGACCTACGATCGTAAGATCAATCTTTTCTTTAATTGCGAAATCTCTAAGTTCTTTAATTTCCGATAAATGAACATTTTTCCCTATTACATCGGTAGTAGCATTCCCGTTGGCAAAAAACATTTTAGAAATTCTTGAGTCATTCTGAAGCTTTGCCGCTAAAGCAGATTCTCTACCGCCTTCACCTATGATTAATATTCTCATACTTTTTTATTATCTAGTCTTATTTTACAAATATATAATTTTGAATGCTAAAAATACAATCCCTAATTATTTTTTAATTCTATTTTAATTAGTGGAAAAAGTGTCTAACACCTGTAAACATCATTGGGATACCGTGCTCATTTGCAGCTTCCACACTATCCTGATCTTTTACACTTCCACCTGGCTGAATAATCGCCTTGATACCTTCCTGAGCGCAGAAATCTACCACATCACGGAAAGGGAAAAATGCATCTGAAGCCAATACCAAATCTCCGGAGAATTTTTCTTTTGCTCTTTCGATAGCCTGCTGAGTTGCCCAGATTCTGTTTACCTGTCCGCCGCCGATACCGAATGCCTGAATTCCGTTGGAAACTACAATAGCATTTGATTTCACATATTTTACAACTCTCTGAGAGAAAAGTAAAGCTTTTTTCTGCTCTTCTGTAGGCTGTACTTCTGTAACGACTTTGATATCGTCAGAGAAGTAAGTATCATTATCCTGAACCAGAATACCACCATCTACTTTCACCCAAGTCTGTTTGTCAGAAACAGGGTTTACGATTTTGATAATTCTTAAGTTTTTCTTTTTTCTTAAAACTTCAAGAGCTTCTTCATCAAATTCAGGAGCCATTACAATCTCAAGGAATGTTTTGTTCAGTTCTTCCGCTGTCGCTGCATCAATTTTATAGTTCATTGCAACAATTCCGCCAAAGATGGAAACCGGATCACATTCAAATGTTTTCTGGTAAGTTTCCAATGCTGAAGTTCCGATAGCAACTCCACAAGGAGTAGAGTGTTTTACAGCACAACAAGCCATTTCTTCTTTGAACTCCGTTACAACTTTCCAGCAAAGGTCCATATCACGAAGATTGTTGAAAGAAAGTTCTTTACCACCAAGCTGTTCAAAGTCTTTCATCGCTCCATTCTCGAAAGTAGAAACATAGTAAGCTGCAGTCTGGTGAGGGTTTTCTCCGTATCTTAAGTCAGCAACTTTTTTATAAGAAGCATTTAAATACGTAGGATATTCTTCGTCTAAAAGCATTCTTGAAATAGCTGCATCATATGCAGAGGTAAGGTTGAATACTTTTCCTGCAAGCTTTTTACGGGTCTCAATGTACGTATCACCGTTTTGTTCCATTTCCAGTTTTACAGTTGTGTAATCTTCCACATCTGTAATTACGGTAACAGAATCAAAGTTTTTCGCTGCAGAACGAAGCATTGAAGGACCTCCGATATCAATAAATTCTACCTTTTCGTGTAAAGAAATGTTTTTGTTCACATTTTCAAAGAAAGGGTAAAGGTTTACGATCACCATGTCAATCAGACCAATTCCGTGTTCCTGAACGGTTTTCATGTGCTCTTCATTGTTACGAACAGCCAGCAATCCACCGTGAACTTTCGGGTGTAAAGTTTTCACTCTTCCATCCAACATTTCAGGGAAATTGGTTACCTCATCAATCTGAATAGGATTTAAACCAGCGTCTTTCAAATGTTTGAACGTTCCTCCTGTAGAGATCAACTCATAATTCTGAGCTTCCAAAAACTGCGCGAATTCTATTAATCCACTTTTGTCAGAAACACTGATTAAAACTCTCTTTTTACTCATTTTACTTTCAATTTTTTACTTTTTACAGCTATTTCAAACTGTATCCGGGTCTTTCACCTCCGAATTTACTTTATTTACTTAGATTTCTTTTTTATTAAATGTAACGATTAAATGATCGCCCAATTGTTACATTATCAGTTTCCCAGGACCTTATTGATCGCTATTGGAAATATTTCATATTCAATCTTGTGAACTTTCTGAGCCAATGTTTCCGGAGTATCGTCAGCGGTTACTTCAAAAGATTTCTGAAGAATAGCTTCTCCTTCATCAATGCCCGGCGTTACAAAATGTACAGTGGCCCCACTCTCTGCTTCTTTAGCTTCAATAACTGCATTATGAACGTTCATTCCCCACATTCCTTTTCCTCCGAATTTCGGAAGCAAAGCAGGATGAATATTGATTATTTTACCATTCCAGTTTTCGCAGAATTCAGATTTTAAGATGGATAAAAATCCTGCCAATACAATAAGATCTGTATTTTCAGGGATTACTTTAGCCAGTTCACTGCTGAAATTCTTTCCTCTTGGAATGAGTATGCTTTCTATATTGTGATTCTTTGCTCTTTCCAGTCCGAAACACTCTCTGTCAGCCACTACCAAAGATACTTTTGCATTCTGGATTTCTCCAGCGTCAATGGTATCAATGATTCTCTGCAGATTGGTTCCTGAACCGGATACAAGTACAACGATGTTCTTCATATTTTTTTGGCAGCCTTGTCAAGGTCTAGAACCTTGACAAGGCTTTGAATATTGTTAACTAGCCCCGATTGCAGCGACATCCTTTTTTCGTTGCGGCCGCAGCGAAGCGGAGGCCGTGACGAAAAAGATACAGCGGAAAGCGGGATTAAGCTCCTAAAATTTTAAATCTATCTTTTCGCTTCCTTCTGTGATTTCTCCGATTTCGTAAGCATCATCTAAAAGGTGTAAGATTTTTTCAGCATGATCCGCATTCACTACAATGATCATCCCTACCCCCATATTGAATGTTCCGTACATTTCCTCACGGGCTACTTCACCTCTCTTTTCCAATTCAAGCATTACACTAGGAATTCTGATTTTCGATTCGTCAATAGAAGCACAAAGTCCTTCTGGAATAATTCTTGGAACGTTTTCGTAAAGACCGCCTCCTGTGATGTGAGCAATTCCTTCTACTTTCACTTCTTCCAATACTTTATGAATATCTTTATAGTATAGTCTTGTAGGAACTAAAAGTGTTTCATATAAAGGTTTTCCTTCAAATTCTTCTTCAAAGTTCGGGAATACCTTTCTTACTAAAGAGAATCCGTTTGAGTGGAATCCAGAGCTTGGTAATGCAATAATTTTATTACCTGCCTGAATCTTAGAACCATCAATAATCTGATCTTTTTCTACGATTCCTACGCAGAATCCTGCAACATCATAATCTCCAGGCTGATACATTCCCGGCATTTCAGCAGTCTCTCCACCAATCAATGCACAGTTGTTATCTTTACAAGCTGCTACCATTCCTAAAACAATTTCTGCCGCAATTTCTGAATCAAGCTTTCCGCAAGCCAGATAATCAAGGAAAAATAAAGGTTTTGCTCCGTGGCAAAGAATATCATTGGCACACATTGCGAAACAATCTACACCAATAGAATCATATTTTTTAGTATCTAAAGCTACTTTCAGCTTTGTTCCTACTCCATCTGTTCCTGATACAAGAACAGGATTTTTGTATCCACCGATCTCATAGAAAGCACCAAAACTTCCCAAGTGGTTCAGTACATTGGAATTGTGGGTTTCACCGACCGCTTTTTTGATCTTGTCAACCGTTTTGTATCCTTCTTCTTTGTCTACTCCTGCTGATTTGTAAGTGTTGCTCATGTCTGCTTAGATTTTTAGATATCGGATTCAGATTTCAGATGATTACTTGTCTTGCATCTGATGTCTTATGTCTTTTTATCTTTTAATATTTCAATTACTTTTATACTTGATTTTAGAAAACAAAAAAGCCGACAATCTTTTCAGATTATCGGCCGTTATTTTATCTCAGAATTTCAGAGCCCACAATTTTCCCTTTATGAGAAAAACATTGTTTATAGGAGGTCTGAATTTTCATCTCTTTTCTTTTTGCAAAAATAGTAATTTTAAATGAATATTCAAATTCTATTTTTCAAGGATGGTTTCAATAGCCGCAATCTTGTTTATTTTTTCTTTTAACTCATTGATTTTCTCTTCATTAGAAATTTTTTGAGTTCCTTTGTCAAAATTATCATTAAAGAAAGGAAGTGAAAAAGTTTCCACCACATTTCCTCCATGGAAAGGAAAACGCTTTGATGCAGCTTCCAAAACTCCTGCTCCCCCTCTACCTCCCGGAGCTGTAGACATCAATAGCATTGGCACTTCATTCCAAACCGTTCTGTCTTTGATTCTTGATACCCAGTCGAACACATTTTTGAATGCTGTAGAATAGGTTCCGTTATGTTCTGCTAAAGCCACCAATAGTACGTTGGCACCGTCAATTTTGGCAGCAAAGTCATGAGCTTCCTGAGGAACTCCACTTGCTAATTCTCTTTCATGCTTATAGATTGGCATTTCAAAAGGATTCAGATCTACTACTTCTACTTCTGCATTTTCAAATAATGTGGATGCATAGGCAACCAACTGCTTGTTCATTGAAACTTCCGAGTTGCTTCCTGCTATTGCTAAAATTTTCATAGGTGAGATTTATTTTTTAAGATTACAAATTTAGTTTTTTATTTAAGATATGACGGCAGTTCCATTGGTACTTCCATTAATAATACTTCAGTGTCTTCCACCGCTTCGATGTTAAAGCTCTGAGTATCCCAGATTCCCAATCCGTCTCTTTCATTCAGAACACGGTCTCCTATTTTTGCGCTTCCTTTCAACACAAACGCATAAACTCCGTTTCCTTTTTTGTTAAGCATATAATTTTTGCCGTTTCCTTTTGTAAAATTGGCTAAATTAAACCATGCATCCTGATGAATCCAAACTCCTTCATCATTTTTATTAGGAGATAAAATCTGTTGGAATCCGTTAATCTTTTCACCTTCCTTGATACTTTTTTGATCATATCTCGGTTCAACATCCAGTTCTTTTGGGAAAACCCAGATCTGTAGAAACTTTACCTCTTCATCTTTATTTTTATTATATTCACTGTGCTTAACACCTGTTCCGGCACTCATCACCTGGATTTCTCCTTTTTTGATCACAGCTGTAGTTCCCATTGAATCTTTATGTTCCAAATCTCCTTCCAAAGGAATGGAAATAATTTCCATATCCCTGTGCGGGTGCGTTCCGAATCCCATTCCCTGAGAAACGGTGTCATCGTTTAATACTCTTAAAACACCAAAATTCGTTCTGTCTCTGTTTTGATAGTTGGCAAAACTGAATGTATGGTAGGAATTTAACCATCCGTGATTGGCATGGCCTCTTGAATCTGCTTTATGATATACTGTTTTCATTTCTGTGATTATTTATGGTACAAATGTAAGACATGCAGGCAGTTTAAAAGTTGATGTAGGGTAAGAAAGGAAGTTTATGGGGTAAAAGAGTTGAGAAAGTAAAAATGGTGGATGGGTTGGAAACGCTAAGGCGCAAAGATTTTTATATTCCATATGTTTTAGGGCGCAAGGATTTTATCTGCGATAAAATTTCAAACTGTATACTATTTACTTCTTACTTCATAATTGAATGGACTAAATAGATTATATAAGTAAACGCAAACCTCTGTGTCATTTGTGAAATCTGTGGGAGACTATTACATTCTGTTATTTATTATAAATATGTGTTTCGGCTAAAGCCAATTAATAAACACCTTAAAAGAAAAGCGGGCTAAAGCCCGCTCCTATTGATATTTTGAATTTAAATTTATTCAATTTTTAAAAATGTACCTGCTTGATTTCTTCTTCAATTTCCTTAGGGGTTTCATCTTCTGATTTAACAAAAATCATGGTCACTACAGCTCCTATCAGCATGCAAACACCACCTACAACGACATAATCCATCGCTTGTTTTCCGAAAACACCACTTACAACCGGACCTCCGAATAGTCCATTGATGATCTGCGGAATCACAATAAAGAAATTGAATATTCCCATATAGACCCCCATTTTTCTTTGTGGAATGACTTCAATAAGCATAGCATAAGGCATTGCCAGGATACTTGCCCAAGCAAATCCTAAACCGATCATAGAGATCCATAGGTTATTGACATCTTTAATGAAATACATTGAAACAAGTCCAACACCTCCACACAATAAAGCTAAGGCATGAGTCTGCTTTTTACCGATCAGTTTCGCTATGGGTGTCAATAGAAATGCAAACGGAATTGCCCACAGATTGTACATTCCGAAAAGCTTCCCTGTTAAATCCCCTGCATCATTAAATGCTTTGGAGTGGGTATCTTCCGGAGAAAGTCCAAAATGATGTGTTGCCAGTGCACTGGTCGTAAATACCCACATGGTAAATAATGCAAACCAGGAAAAGAACTGAACGATTCCCAGCTTTTTCATCTGTGTAGGAATTGCAGCAAAATCTTTGAAGATATCTGAAAACTTAGACTCCTGTTGTTCTACCTCTTTTCCATCTTCAAAATCAGCGAATTCCTGTGGAGAATACTCTCTGGTTGTCATGATGGTGTACAAAATTGAGATGATAAGCAATCCTGCCCCTATATAAAAGGAGTAAATAACGTTATCTGCCACAAATCCCGCCGGGGCTTCGTTGGAAATTCCCATTTTCGTTAACCAATCCGGCAGATAAGAGCCCAATACAGCTCCGATTCCAATCAGAATGGTCTGCACCGAAAATCCTATTGTCCCCTGATGTTTCGGAAGCATATCTCCTACCAAAGCACGGAAAGGCTCCATTGCAATATTTACGGAAGCATCCATCATGGCGAGGAATATTACAGCTAACAAAAGCGCATTGGCGGCAAACATTTGAGTAACGGAAGCTGCATTAGGAAGTAGAACCAATCCTATTGCACACAAAACAGCTCCAATCAGGAAATAAGGTTTTCTTCTTCCCAATGGACTCCAGGTATTGTCTCCCATATGCCCGATGATAGGCTGAACAATCAAACCTGTAACGGGAGCAACGAGCCAGAACCAGGATAACTCATGAACATCGGCTCCTAAATTACCAAGAATACGGCTTGCATTTCCATTTTGTAATCCGAACGCCATTTGAATTCCAAGGAATCCCATACTCATGTTAATAATCTGGAGCATGGATAAGTTTGGTTTTTTTCTTTTTCCAAATGGCCCCGAATCATATCTCCCTACCATTTCTGCCATTATGACCTCAGTTTTTGAATTAATGCATCTTCGATAGGTGTTTTTTCAACCACCACTTTATCTACCACCTCATTAGGAACAGTCACAGAAAGAACGTATTGTTTTACCTTCCAGCTTCCGTTGATTTTTTCTACCACTCCGGAACCTCTGCATATTTTCATCTGGGTATCCAATAGTTCATCGAACCACGCCAGTTTTCCATCTTTGCTGAAGTAAATATTTCTTTTAAGGGCTTTAAAATTCCAGGTTTTCTTTTTGTCGAAATAAGGTTTTGCCCATACCATGAATTCTTTTTTATTCCATATTTCGGTAGCGTCTGTTCCAATGAAGGTAGATTCATCCGCAAAGAAATTAAAATATGCATTGTAATCTGCTTTTGCCGCAGCTACGTTGAATGCATCCAGCATAGTACTGATTTCCGATTTTTCTTTTTCAAATACGGTCTTCGACTGAGCATTCAATAAAGAAAATCCCAGTACAAAAAGGATTAATGTATAAGCAGTCGTTAGTTTTTTCATATGTATTAATTATTTTTCAAGTTCAATGATGAATGGAGTTTTTGCAGAAACATTTATAGTATTTTGCAACATAAATTCTTTTCCTGAAATAACTTCTTTTCCTTTTGTAAATCCATTAAGCGATTCGGCAAATCTTTTCAAGTCTAACGTCTGATCTTTTTCATTATTGTTGATGACCACCATTACACTTTCTTTTTCATTGTATCTGAAGTATACAAAAACTCCATCCTGAGGAACGAAATTTTTAGTTTTCCCATTATGGATTACGTCTTTGCCTTTTCTCCAGTTTAATAATTTTTGAGTAAACTGGAAAAATTCTTTTTGCTCCTGAGTCTGAGCAGATGGATTGAAGGCATTCTGAGAATCAGACTTCCAGCCTCCCGGAAAATCTCTCCGGATATCTGCATCACCTCCTTTCGTCTTATCTCCTCTCATTCCTATTTCTGATCCGTAATAGATCTGTGGAGTTCCCCTTACTGTTGAGATCAGAGTAAGTCCTATTTTGTAAGCATCAGGATTTGCATTAAAGATTTCATTCCATCTTTCTGTGTCATGATTTTCAAAGAAAACCAGGAGATTATTGATATCCCGATAAAGGAAATCACTGGTAAAGGAATCGTAAATCCGGATCATGCCTTTATCCCAACCTTCTTTTTCTTTAAGAGCTTTAGGCATATTTTCAAACAGCATAAAATCCATTACCGAGGGCAAATTTGAATTGTATCCTTCTATTTCTCCTATTTTCGAATTTTTCTGCCATGCTGCAATTTGTGCTGCCGTATAAAGCCAGGTTTCTCCAACGATATTGAATTTCGGATATTCATCGGTAATGGCCTTAGCCCATTTTGACATGGCATCTTTATCGTTATAAGGATAGGTATCCACACGGAACCCTCCCAATTCTGCATATTCTATCCACCAGATTGCATTTTGAATGAGATATTTCAGAACCAGTGGATTTTTTTGATTAATATCCGGCATGGTGGTGTCAAACCATCCGTCCAGCGCATATTTTTTATCAATATCTGAAGCATTGGTATCGAATTGCGTTGTCGTTTTATAATTGGAACGTTTAAATCCTTTCTCGCCTTCATCAAACCAATGTATCCAGTCTTTTGAAGGAAGGTCTTTGATCATCCAGTGTGAGCCACCCCAATGATTGGTCACATAATCCATCACCAGCATCATATTTCGTTTATTCAGCTCTTTGGATAAAGTTTTATAATCCTCATTCGTTCCGTATCGGCCATCAATTTTATACAGATCTGTCTGGGCATATCCGTGATAAGAATACACTTTTTCATTGTCTTCATTTACCGGAGTCAGCCAGACTGCTGTAGCTCCCAGATTCTGAATATAGTCAAGATGATTGATGATACCGCTGAGATCTCCGCCATGTCTTCCATTAGGCAGAGTGCGATCTGCTTTTTCTGTAAGTTCCGGTCTTGAATCATTTTTTTCATTGCCATTGGCAAAGCGATCCGGCATGATAAGATACATAACATCTTTTGAGGTAAACGATTCGCGGTTGGCAGATCCGGGATTCCTTTGCTTCAGTTCATAGGCATAGGAACTTAGATTTTTATTGCCTTTTTTAATCGTAATAGTAAACTTCGGAACATTTATTTCGTTGGTGTTTACAGTAATAAAAACATAATTCGGATTATCAACTTTCCGGATGTCTTTGATCTGTATTCCATCTGAAAGTGCAATCTCGTTATGGGCAACGTTTTTTCCATACACAAGAATCTGAAGTTCGGGATTTTTCATTCCTTTCCACCAGAAAGCCGGCTCTATTTTTTCCAACACTTTTTGGGAAAAGGCTGCAGAAGCTATTGAAAGGGCTAATGCTGCAAATATTGTCTTCATATTAGTGTTCAATTTAGCATTTAATTTTCATATAAACATTCAAAATATAGTAGAATGTCCCTTTTTTTCATCCTGACAACTGCAATTTTTCAAAATTTGGCATTCATTTTTTAACTTTTAGAGAAAAAACTTAAATTTTTCATAAAAAATTCATCCTAAAAGTTAATTTATCCCCCTTTTTATTTTTAGTTTTACAGAAAAAATGTTTGATTTCAGTAGTATGTTCCAAGCTGAGGGGCCAGATGTTGTTTACACATGGACCATCCCTGTGTTTGCTGTGATTATTTTTGTAGAAATGGCTTACAGCCACTTTAATAAAGAGAAAATTTACGAAACTAAAGATGTAGCAACCAATGTTCTTTTTGCTTTGCTCAACTATGGGTTAGATATCATCATGAAAGGGTTCTCTTTGTTTGTCATGATGTTTTTTTATCATCACCGTATTTTCGACTGGCAAGAGGGAATCTGGTATTGGATTGCTGTATTTCTCGCTCAGGATTTCGCTTATTATGTTCATCATTATGTAGATCATCACTCGCGTGTCTTCTGGGCTGTACATATTACCCATCACAATTCTGATTATTTTAACATCAGTACGGGATTCAGAAGTCCTGTTTTTCAACCTTTGTACAGGTATTTGTTTTTCTCTCCATTAGCATTTATGGGCTTTCATCCATGGCATATTCTGGTTGCGTATTCTGCTATACAGATTTATGGCACTTTTGTTCATACACAATCTATTAAAAGCATGGGATTTTTAGAATATATCCTGGTTACTCCTTCTCATCATAGAGTACATCATGCTTGTAATATCAAATATCTGGACCGTAATATGGGAATGGGGCTCATTATCTGGGATAAGATTTTTGGAACATTCGAAAAGGAGGATCCTGAGGTTCCTGTGAAATATGGCATTTATCCTAAGATGGAGTCTAAAGATCCGGCAACAACTCTATTCTATGAATGGCGAAGAATAGGAAAAGATATCAGGCAGCCGGGACTTTCCTTCAAAGACCGTGTTAAGTATCTTTTTAACTCCCCGGGATGGAGGCATGACGGTACAGGTAAAACAGTAAAGCAGTTTCAAAAGGAATATCTTGAGAAAATAAAAAATAAGACTTCTGCGGTAAAAAAAGAGCCAGTTCCAGAAACAGAATATGAATATACTGAAGCATTGGATAAGTAAAAAAGATAACCCCGGATCCTGAAAATTCAATGATCCGGGGCACCTTAGTGTATCTTCAAATTATTTTACAGGCTTAATAGAAATTGCGAAACCGCCGCTTCTTACCATTTTAAAATTAATTTTTGACTTGGCTGTAATTTCTTTCTTATAGATATTATAGCTTTGAGGATTATCAATATAATCAGCATCTTTTCCATCTTCATAGATCGTTGCTTCATATTTCTTTCCTTTATCCAGGAATGAGAAGTCTACCGTATATTCACGTTTGTTTTCATCGGTAATACCTCCTACAAACCAGTTTTCAGTTCCTTTTGCTTTTCTTGCTGTAATCACATAATCACCAGGTTCAGCGGATAAGATTTTTGTATCATCCCAATCTGCTGCTACATCCTTGATAAACTGGAATGCATCCATATGCTTTTTGTAGTTTTCAGGAAGATCTGCAGCCATCTGAAGCGGCATATACATGGTTACATAAAGAGCCAATTGTTTTACCAGAGTAGTTTTTACGAAACGGTTATCTCCAGGGAAATAATAGTCTAACTTCGTCTGGAAAATACCTGGTGTATAATCCATAGAACCTCCCATCCATCTTGTAAACGGAAGAACTGTCTGGTGATCAGGCTTGTTTCCTCCGAATGCTTCATATTCTGTTCCACGTGCTGCTTCTGCAGAGATGTAGTTCGGGTAGGTACGGCTTTCTCCTGTAGGACGTACGGATTCGTGAGAATTCACCATGATTTTATAGTCGTTTGCTTTTTCTGCAATTCTATAATAATGATTAATGGTCCATTGAGAGTAATGGTGTTCTCCTCTAGGAATGATATCTCCTACATATCCTGTTTTCACAGCATCATAACCGTATTTATTCATCGTTTGGAATGCTTTATCTGCCCATCTTTCGTAGTTTGTTGCAGAACCTGAAGTTTCATGGTGCATGATCAGCTTAATTCCTTTTGAATGCGCATATTCATTCAACATTTTGATATCGAAATCCGGGTAAGGGGTAATGAAATCGAAAACAAATTCTTTTGAGTGTCCGAACCAGTCTTCCCAGCCGATATTCCAGCCTTCAATCAATAATCCCTGGAATCCGTTTTCTGCAGCAAAGTCAATATATTCTTTAACTTTTGTATTGTTTGCAGCGTGTTTTCCGTTTGGAGTCAATTTAGCAAAATCTGTTTTACCTAAATGAACATTTTCAGCAGTAGAATATGCCCACTGAGATTTCCCGATGATCATTTCCCACCAGACCCCCATGTATTTTGTAGGGTGAATGTAAGAAGTATCGGTGTATTTTGTAGGCTCATTAAGGTTAAAGATCATTTTAGAATCCATTACCTGCTCTGCTTTCGGAGCTACAATAATTGTTCTCCAAGGGGTTACTGACGGCGTTTGAATATATCCTTTTGCTCCCTGTCTGTCAGCCGTCAAATGCGTTTTGAATTTATAATTCTGAGCATCTACTTCCAGGTGTGAAGCCGGATAATCTAATACCGCAGCTTCAGCAACGTTGATATATAAAGGCTCTTTTCCTTCTTTTTTAAGCATCAGCGGAGACTGAACTGCATTTTTCACCAATGACTGTGAAGCATTCGCATCAAATGCTTTGTCCCATTTTGAAGGAATTTCAGAAACTTTTGTTTCCTGATACTGGTATTCCTGAGAGTCATAATCTGCTACCATCCACCATGCTTTCATGTCGGTAGGGAAATCGATTTCAGAGTCTTCTTCTCTGATCACAAAATAATTAAGGTTCTTTTGCTGTGGGAATTCATATCGGAATCCTAATCCATCATTAAACAATCTGAACTTTACCACAATACTTCTGTCTGTAGAAGCCTGATTAAGGGTAACCGCCAGCTCGTTGTAATGATTGATATAGTTTTTCTTTTCTCCTAAAACCGGCTGCCAGGTTTCATTTTTGGAGTCTCTTTTTTCATCTGTTTTTGCAAAACCGTTATTCAGATCGTATTTTGCATCTTCTGATTTGGCTATTTCAGAAGCAAATTTTATGGCTGTGTCTTTAAATAATCTCAATCCCAATTTAGAATCTTCAACTACTACTGCACCGTTGTATTTCAGGTTATAGTAAGGTACTCCTTCTTTCAGCTGAAAACTCATTTCAAACTTCCCGTCCGGAGATTTTAAAGATTGGGCTTTCACACCTGTAAACATCATTGAGAGCAAAAGCGCTCCAACTGTAATTTTCTTCATAATGACTATTTATTAACTTTAAAAATAGATAAAGTGCTGCGATAAAGCAGCACTTTGCTTTATTATCAGATTAATTTATTATAATGGTTTTATTGTATAAACTCCTAGTTTAACATCTACTGTAATTTTATAATTTCCTCCTGTACCGTCAAACTTGATATTTCCATTACTTCCTTTTGGCCCCAAGTATCCTGTATTTCCATCAGCTGTTATATTACCCCAGTCTAAATCGCCGAAACTCTGCTGACCAAGAAATTTAAATTCAGAAGCTGCCGGAAGAGCAATTGTATGTTCAAATTTTCCATTTCCTAAACTATTCATTGGAATTGCAGTAGCAGCATTCCATCCGTTAATAGTGCCTACCAGATACATATTTGCAGGATTCCAATTATTAACAGGTGATGGAGTTACAGTAATTGATTTTTGTGTAGCGTCTGCATCAATAACTATTTTATACATTCCTGTTGTTCCAGTAAACTGAATATTTTCAGCTGGTGATGCCAATAAATTGTTTGACCAGGTTTTAAAATACTTATAACTCATCCCTGCAGCATCTAAACTATAATTGAGAGGACTCCAATCCTGTTGTCCCAAAAATCTAAATGATTTTCCATTTTCCAGATAAGTATATATTGTAGAATAATTGTCTTTTTTATAAAGAAGCTGTGCTGTAGCTGCATTCCAGCCCACAGCAGAGGCATCACCTACAAGATAAAATGACGGATAAGCAGTCGTATAAGGTGTTACTGTAATGGTAACAGCGTTAGAAGTAATTGCTGTATTCTCTCCTAGTTTTGAAGAAAGTCTCACTTCCACATCAGCTGCTGTTTCAGGAATCAAACCTGCATCTAATACATAGTTATTAAAATCAGCTACTGTAAATGTTACTTTAGTTGCCCCATCATTCATATCTACATTTTTAGGATTAGCAAAGTTAGTTCCTTTAACAGCAATCTGAAGCTGATTCTTCTGAGCAACCGCAACGCCATAATCTGGAGCTTTCCAATTGAATGTAACTGCAGGCTGTGAAGCATTATCTTTAAGTAAAACCAAGCTTGTTTTATCTGAAGTAAGACTAGACGCGGAAGGATTTCCCAATACTGCTCTATCTTCATCTTTCTCACAGGAAACAACTAAAAATCCTAAAACAAGAAGTGTAAATATTTTAAATAAATTTTTCATTGTAATCAATTTTTTTAAATTAATATCCAGGATTTTGAACCAGGTTTGGATTAGCAATAATATCTTTTGCAGGAATAGGATAAAGATTTCTATAGTCTTCTACACTTTTTCCGTCTTTAACACCTCCTTTCCAAGGCCATAAATATGAAGCAGTCGTAAATTTACCATAACGGATAAGGTCTGTTCTTCTTGTCATTTCCCATCCAAGTTCTCTTCCTCTCTCATCCAGTATATAATCTGTATTAATTGAAGCAACGGTTCCGGCGCCTGCACGTGTTCTTAGAGCGTTTACATATCCAAGGGCTGTAGCAGCATTTCCACCACTTCCACCTCTTAAAGTAGCTTCTGCATACATTAAATAAACATCAGCCAGCCTGAATAATGGAACATCTGTATCGCAGAAGTTACCTGCAGCATCAGATCCTGGTTTTCCTGCGCTTGTCAGGTTTTTGTATTTAACAAAACCATACCCATCAGTAAAGACTCCTAGGTCATTGATTTCAAGATTTTGTCCATCCGTATAGAAATTACCTCTCTGATCCGAAGGAGATCCTGCAAATAAATTCACATAAGCTTTTGTAGTTCTTAGACCTCCCCAGCCTCCACTGATCCCGAAGCTTGAAGCAGGCATACTTCCTCCTACTCCGGCATGAATCAGATAAGTGGTACCCCCTGATGTCTGAATATGAACACCGTCGAATGCAATTGGAAGAATAACTTCAGGATTATTTTTATCATTATCCGCAAGGAATAAATCTGCAAATTTTGTTTTCAAAGAATACCCTGACTGAATTATTTTATTACAATACGTAATACAGTCTGTATAATGATTAGATCCATTATAAACCTGAGAATTAAGATACAGACGAGCCAATAAAGCCCATGCAGCAGCTTTATCAACTCTTGCGTAAACATTTGCTTTAGGGTCTTTCAGGTCTCCGGATACTGCAAGCAATTCACTTTCTATAAAGTTAAATAACTCTGCCCTGGTAATTCTTTTAGGGGGAGTAACTGAGCCCGGCAAATAACTTTCGTCTACAAAAGGTACATTTCCAAACAAATCCAGTGCATAATAATATGATAATGCACGAAGATATCTTGCTTCCGCCCGCATATATTTTGCTTCCGTCAAATTAGTTCCAGTAATATTATTCGATGCTAATTTTTCATCAGTCACGTTTCTTAAAAACTCATTACTGGTAGCAATTTGCGTAAAAATTCTATAATAAGCTCCCTCCACAAACTCACTGGAAGAATCCCAGGTCATTTTATGAATAGTTTGTAAAGAACCATCATTCCATGCGATCACAGCTTCATCTGTTGGCAGTGTCTGCAGTGTATATAAAACTCTGGTATATTGTGAAAAGTTACCATCAATTCCGTTAATATCTGAGTTCCCTCCATTTGTATTCTGTCCTCCGTTTGCAAATCCCCCATAAATTTTTGCTAAAGCTAAGGGGTAATTTGCAAAATCAGTAAATACACTGGCAGAAGTAACATCCGTAATTGGCTGCTGCTCCAAATCATTCACACAAGATGTTGCAGTAAGAATACTGAATAAGGCTGCAACAGCTATTATATTTGTTTTAAATTGTTTCATTTTTCTCTTAAAATTGAAAGTTAAACCCTAAAGAATACACTTTTGGCATCTGATAATATCCATTGTCTATATTTCCAAATACTTCCGGATCTATCCCTGAATATTTGGTAATTACAAATACATTTTGAAGCATTGCATAAACTCTGATATTACTACCCTTATAGAAAACATCTTTAAAATTATACCCAGCATTAATATTATCTAATCTCAAGAAAGAAGCATTCTCTACAAAAATATCGGAGAAATATTGTGGGCTTGAAAATCTGTAATCTGCTGCAGTAGAATACACATTCTGCAGATAATTATTAGTTGTTAATGATTGAATAGAACTGTTGGAAGCCGCATTATTATATACATAATTTCCTAATACGGCTCTTGCACTTAAGCCAATATCCCAGTTATTGTGGGAAAATTTAGTATTAAATCCTATGATAGCATCCGGCTGTGTTGATTTATAATAATATCTGTCATTAACATCAATTTTACCGTCTCCGTTTCTATCCACATAGACCCCATCCAATGGTTTCCCACTGGCGTCATACACTTGTTGGAATACATAGAATGCATTAGGCTGACGTCCTACGGTGTGAGCTTGAATTGTATTATTCACTCCACCATCAATTCCTCCTACCAGAATTCTATATGAAGAATCTGCTCCGTTAATAAGCTTGGTAATTTTGGATTTATAATGTGTTGCATTAAAAGATACTTCCCATGTTGTATTTTCTTTTTTTACAGGAACAAATGCAACTGAAGCTTCTATACCTTTTGTCTGCATGTTACCAACATTCAAAAGGTTATGATTACTTAAATCTCCTGCTGCAATTGGTGAATCTACTATAAGGTCCTTCGTGTCTTTCTGATAAATATCAATGGAACCTGTGATTCTGTTTTTTGCAAAACCAAAATCAATACCAGCATTTTTTGTTGTCGTTATCTCCCAACCTAGATTTGGATTGTAAATTTCAGGTCTCATCATGAAAAAGAATTGATCCCCAAACTGGTATTCTGCTCCACTAAAACTCAAATTATAAGCAGCATAAGATGGATAGTTTCTCGGCTTATTTGTATCCAGTGTAGGAAGTTCCTGCTGTCCGGTTTTACCCCAGCCTGCTCTCAATTTTAAAACGTTGATCCCAGTATCTTTCAGGAAGTTTTCTTCATTAATTTTCCATGCAACAGAAACTCCTGGGAAGTTCCCCCAGACATTACTGCTGGTACCATTATAGAATCTTGAAGATCCATCTCTTCTTATGGAAGCTGAAATAATATATTTATTAGCTATCGTAAAAATACCTCTACCATAGAATGATAATAATACACTTTTCGTTTCAAAATCATTGGTAAATGTATTTTGCCCTCTTCCTTTAAAAGTAGTTGATCCCGGGATGATTGTATGAAAATCCTGATAAGCATATCCAGCAGTAAGATCAACAGTAGTAGAAATAGAAGAAATTGTTTTAAGATAATTTAAATAAGTTTCAAGCAACTTATTCTTTTTCTCCATAGTGTATTGATTATAGGTACCTAAATCACCAATTCCTGCTCTATATAAAGGGCTTACTGTTTTTGCACCATTACTTTTAGAATAGTCATAACCTGCATTTACATTAACATGCAAATCGGGTAAAAAGTGTAACTTATAATCTAATTGAATATTTCCTAATCCTCTCCAAAGAGAAGACACATCATGTACACCATTTAAAAGACCAACTGGGTTGGAGGTCCCATTTACATTAAGACCAGTAATATCATTATTAGGATCTGTCCATTCATAAAACCCTCCGTATTTTGTATTTCCCGAATAAACAGGTTGGGTAGGATCAAAATATGTAGCAGCCTTAATTACTTTATCATCCGTAAATCTATTGTCAGTGAAAGTACCTTTTGCATTTACATTTACGCTCAAATGATTATCAAAAAATTTAGGATTCAAATTTAATCCTACAGAAGTTCTTTTAAAAGAATTCGTTTTTACGATACCATTTTGATCATTATATCCAATTGATAGACGATATGGCAACCATTTAACACCTCCTGAAAATGCTAGATTATTATCTGTTCCCCATGCATTCTGATAAATAAGATCCTGCCAATTGGTATTAGCCGTACCCATTCTTGATGCATTATTGGCAACCGCAGCATTTGTTTTTGCAACATCATTTACAAATGATCTGTATTCATTAGCATCAAGGACATTCACATTATCCATTTTTGTAGAAACAGTGGTAAGAGTTGAAAAGTTAACTTTTAATCTACCTGCAGTTCCTTTTTTAGTCGTAATTAAGATAACACCATTAGATGCCCTGTTACCATAAATTGCCGTAGCCGAGGCGTCTTTAAGGATATCAAAACTTTCAATATCATTTGGGTTAATAAGCGATAAAGGATCCGATGCTCCGTTTATCCCTGTAAAATCCTGTGGCACACCATCAATCACAATTAATGGTGAATTCTCACCATTCAAGGAAGATGTTCCCCTTATCCGGATCTTGGTTCCGGATCCTGGTGCTCCACTGTTATTGGTAATCTGTACCCCTGGTGTTTTACCTTGGATCAGCTGCCCTGCAGAAGTTGCTCCTCCGTTGAAGTCTTTTGCTGTGACTGAAGTTATAGAACCGGTAAGATCAGATTTTTTCTGCTTTCCATACCCGATTAATACAACTTCCTCAATTTTCTTCTCCTGAAGAACAGAGTCTTTAGTCTGCGCATGCATTATTGTGCTGGCCAATAAAAAAGCGGGCGCAATTTTCAATACTGTTGTAAAATTATTCACAATCATATTTTTTTATAGTTTCGTTTTTTCAGTCTTAATTCGGCTTGTAGCCAGACTCGCAATTTAAAAAAAAAATAGAATTATCGTAATTTTAATATAATTTTAGTTAAAATTATGTATATTACGAAACACTTTTTAGTTAGTTTTTTAAATTTCAATAATTTGCACCGTCTTATGTATTGCATAGTATTTGTGTTAAATTAATATTTAGTTAAACAACCGTTTAACTTAAATTCATATTTAACCTTATAAAATTGCATTCTGCGTCATAATAACACCATCAATAGCGGTATTCAACAGATATTCCTTATCTTTGCAGTTAAAACTTTACTATAAATGTCAAACAGAAAGATGATTACGGCAGCTTTGCCTTATGCAAACGGGCCGGTTCATATAGGACATTTGGCAGGTGTTTATATTCCTGCGGATGTTTACGCAAGATTTCAGAGAAGATTAGGAAAAGATGTAGCGTTTATCTGTGGTTCAGATGAGCACGGAATTCCTATTACCATAAGAGCTAAAAAAGAAGGAGTTACTCCTCAGGATATTGTTGACAAATATCACGAGATCATAAAAAAATCTTTTGCTGATCTGGGAATTTCATTTGATGAATATTCAAGAACAACGTCTAAAAACCATTATGAAACCAGTCAGGATTTCTTTAAGGTATTATACGAAAAAGGAAAATTCACAGAAGAAATTTCTGAGCAGTATTTTGATGAGCAGGCGGGAGAATTCCTTGCTGACCGTTATATTGTAGGAACATGCCCTAATTGTGGTAACGAAAATGCTTACGGAGACCAGTGTGAGAAATGTGGTTCTACCCTTTCTCCTTCCGAGCTGATCAATCCGAAATCTATGCTTAGCGGAAATGTTCCTATTCTTAAAGAAACAAAGAACTGGTATCTGCCATTAAACGAATACGAAGGCTTCTTAAATGAGTGGATCATTGAAGGCCATAAAGACGACTGGAAACCTAACGTATACGGACAGGTTAAATCATGGCTGAATGACGGCCTTAAGCCTCGTGCGATGACCAGAGATCTGAACTGGGGTGTTCCGGTTCCGCTTCCGAATGCAGAAGGAAAAGTATTGTACGTATGGTTTGATGCTCCAATTGGTTATATTTCTTTCACCAAAGAATGGGCTGAGAAAAACGGAAAAGACTGGAAAGATTACTGGCAGAGCGAAAACAGTGATCTGGTACACTTTATCGGAAAGGATAATATTGTATTCCACTGTATTATTTTCCCTGCGATGATGAAGGCTCACGGAGATTATATCATGCCTAAAAATGTTCCTGCTTTTGAATTCCTGAACCTTGAGAACGACAAGATCTCTACTTCAAGAAACTGGGCAGTATGGGCTCATGAATATGTGGAAGACTTCCCTGGCCAACAGGATGTATTAAGATATGCTCTTCTTTCATCTGCTCCGGAAACAAAAGATAATAACTTTACATGGAAGGACTTCCAGACTAAGAATAATTCTGAATTGGTAGGTATCTTCGGAAACTTCATCAACAGAGTCGCTGTTCTTATTCATAAATATTATGACGGTGTTGTTCCGCAAGGAGATGTAAACAGTCCCGAATTGCAGGAAATAAATAAATCAGCAAAAGAAATCTCAGGATTCCTTGAAAATTATGAGTTCAGAAATTCACTAACTGCATTGATGAATCTTGCCCGTTTTGGAAACCAGTACCTTCAAACAGAAGAACCTTGGAAAACCATTAAGGACAACCCGGAAAAAGCAGCTCAGTCTTTATTCGTGGGAGCACAAATAGCTGTTGCTTTAGCTCAGTTATGTGAACCTTTCATGCCTTTCAGCTCTGAAAAGCTATTGAACATGTTCAACGTTGAAAAGAAAGACTGGAATACGATTGAAAGTCAAGCAGTTTTAATTGAAACAGGACATAAAATCAACGAATCATCTCTTCTTTTTACAAAAATTGAAGACAGCGTAATTGAAGCTCAAATCCAAAAACTGGAAGACACAAAACAAAACAATAAAAAAACAAACCCTAACGCAAACCCTATGAAAGAAGAGATCACGTTTGATGACTTTACTAAAATAGACCTTAGAACAGCAACCATTATAGAGGCTGAAAAAGTAGAAAAAGCAGATAAATTATTAAAACTTACTGTAGATACAGGGGTAGATGTAAGAACTGTTGTTTCTGGAATTGCAGAGAGCTTCACTCCTGAAGAAGTAATCGGTAAGCAGGTAATGATCCTGTTGAACCTTGCTCCTAGAAAAATCAGAGGAATTGAATCTCAGGGAATGTTATTATTAACAACAAAATCAGACGGAAAATTATCTTTCGTAACACCGGATGACAGCAATGTTGAGAACGGTATTGAGATCGGATAATTAAAATCCTTATAAAGACCACAGGCTGTTTCATTAGAGACAGCCTTTCTTTTAAATAATACTTATGGTCAATAAAAGTGTTTTAAGAAAGCTTTCCAATCAGGAATTAGAGGGATATTTAAAAGAAGGCAGCCGCTTTGTTCCGGAAGCCGTTCAGATTGCTTTTGAAATTCTGGAAGAAAGAGGACGTGTTTTCAGTGAAATGGAAAAAACAGCCGTTCAGCAATTGATTCAGAATAAAAAAGAAGAAGAGGAAGCAAAACGTACAGAAGAGGTAGAAGTCTGGAAAGACCATATCACAGAAGATCCGGAGGCTGTTAAGCTTTATTCTCGAAGGACTGTTTTTGTCAGCTCCGTTTTTTTCTCTCCAATTCCGGGGTCTATTTTATTGTTCCTTAATTTAGTCAAACTAAAAAAATACCATGCAAGCTTCTTAGCACTGGCATTTGGTTTTCTTTTTTTATGTTTCAAAAATATGTTCTGGTTTCCCATTTTGACTTTGGCACCACTTCCAGATACAGTCCCGAAATTGGAGTCGTTGCAGTAGGTGCTTTGGGCTTACTTGTCATCAGCGTTTTAGCAACTCCAAAAAAACTTCCTTACCGTGAATAATCTTATATTCTTCCAGTGATTTTATGTGCCGGAACCACTGTTCTGATGTATTTTTATTTTCAGGAATGGTTTTCTTTCTATCCGTTTGCAAGAGCCATCCATCTGTTCAGACAATAATAAGGAGCTGTTTCCCGCTATCCACTTTTACTCCTCGCCCCTGGCAAAGAGCCAACCGCATGCTGTGGGGTAACCGTTCCTATCGGGGCTAGCGAGAAGTACAAAAACAAAAATTGCCATCCTGCTCAGAGAATGACAATGTATTATTTGTTGAGATTGCTTCGCTTTCAGCTCGCAATGACTTATTATCAATTATTTCTTAGTGAGCTTTGCCAGGTAAGAATCTTCGTCTTTTAAAACTCTTTCTATTTTGAAGCCGTTATTTTCAGCCGCATTTTTCAAAGTATTGAAATCAAGGTACAGCCAGGTAATCGGTTCTTCAGATTCGCCTTTATAATGAACTATGTAATCCAGTTCTCCGTAATATCCACCTGCAGGAATATACACTCCGCCATCTTTATCGCGGTCGAACATATAAAGAATATCCGTACTGTCAATGAGAATCTGCCCTTTATCATTTAATAAAGTATGCAGCTTCTGAAGATAGGTATCTATTTTAGCAAGCTTTTCAAAAACTCCTGTACCGTTCATCAATAATAAAATCGTATCAAAAGTCTCTCCTGAAAACTCAAGCATATTTTTGGAAACTGCTTTCTTAATTCCTCTCAGCTGGCAGACTTCAATAGATTTTGGTGAAATATCCAATGCGATTACCTCAAGATTTCTTTCATTTTGAAGATATAAAGAATGAGAACCTGCACCCGCTCCGATATCCAGAACCTTTCCTTCGGATAAGTCCAGTGCTTTCTGTTCAATATCATTCATTTCTTCAAAATCTCTGAATAAATAATCCACCGGAAGTTCATCCAGCTCAGAAATTGATGTTTCAGTCTGCAGATCCTCCGGATTTTCATTGTGGTAATAATCCCAGATCGCTCTGCCCATTAAATCTTTCATAGTGCAAAGATAAGGGTTCGGGGTTCAATGTTCAAAGTTTTTAGTTGAATGTTGCTGGTTATGAGTTACTGGTTGCTGGTTGTTTTTGTTACTTGTCATTTCTTGGTCACCCGCAACTTTAAACTAAAAACTTTAAACTTTAAACTTTAAACCTTGAACCTTAAACTCTCTAATCCCTAAAACCTGCTATCTATCACCTATTTTCTGCCCCATCGAATCCTTCTCCCTATGTCTGTCCGCCTGCGATTCATTCTCTGCTACACCTGCTTTCCAGTAAGAATAAGCATATAATTCCTGTGAAGTCCAGTTTTTCTCTTTTCTCAGATAAGTACGGATTTCTTTTACGCTTGAAAATTCACAGGCAACGTAGCCAAATTTTTTAGTTTCGGGAAGATCAATGCTTTTTACGGCATTGGCAATTTCACTGCTGATCTGAGGTTGCGCATTGTGCAGCCATTTAAAATCAATCTGGGCTTTCGTTTCAAGCAGTTGTTCGTCTTCTTTTCCATGAACTTCGATGATACATATTCCTTTTGCTGTTTCAGGAAGAGTTTCCAGAATAGCACTGATCACCGGAATGGCAGTAGCGTCTCCCACCAACAGATACCAATCTGCAGCAGGATACAGTTCTTTTCCTTCCAAACGCATCATGACTCCAAGCTTTGAACCCGCTTCAGCTTCCCTCACCCATTTGGAGGCAGGCCCACCGTCTCCGTGATCTACAAAGTCGATGATCAATTCGTTTTTCTCCAGATCAATTCCTCTGTGGGTATAGGTTCTGATGGCTGGAGCCACTTCTTTAGGCGGGTATGTCCACTGATGATTTTCATCCAGTGTCGGGAAATGAATCTCATTCAAACCAACTGGAGGAACTGCAATCTTATTATTGTCTCCCACCATAGTATTTTTGAACAACTGAACTTCCGGTGAATACAAATACACTCTGATAAAATGGTCAGTAATGTATTCTTTTCTGGTTACTTCGGCAACAATCTGCCCTGTTGAAATTTTAGCCATAACTGATTTTTTTTTGAAATTAAAATCCGGTTTCCGATCAATTTCAGAAACTGGATTTGAAATACAATATGTTTTCAGATCAAGGCATTTTTACCTTCATCTTATATTTAAAATTCAAAAGTGTAAGAAAGGTTGAATGTTCTTCCTCTTCCTTTATAATTAAACAATTCAGGAAGTCCATATGTAGAATACAACACCTGGGAACGCTTGCTCCATATCGTCTGATAATCTGTATTAAATATATTCTGGATTCCTAAATTGAATTTCCCCCAGTTGAATCGGTATCCCATCATCAGGTCTGAAGTATTGTAACCTTCCACAACATTATTAAGCTCGTCTTTCTGCTTGAAATTCTGCAAAGACTGGAATCTGAATGACCAGTTTTTAATATTATATCCGATATAGGTCACCAATTTTGAAGGAGAAGCATTGTAAATTTCCTGTTTCTGCCACTCTCCTTTATTATCTACCTCAGATTTGATCAAAAGTCCGCTTGCTCCGAAATAAACCCCATTGTTTAAGGAATAAGAAACCTCAGCTTCGATTCCCATGTTTCTTAATTTTAAATCATTCACAAGAATCTGGAAGGTCTTTTTATCTACAGCTACCGTTTTATCAGAATTACTCAGGAAGCCAGCAATCTGAGCTCTTAAACCTCCTCTGTTAACGCGGTATCCTACTTCAAACTGATTGGTTTTGATAGCCTGCAGCGGCTGTTCTTTTACATTGATACTGGATACAACATCCCAGTTTGTCCCCACAAGCTTATATTGCCCGATACCATAGAACTTAGCAGGATCTGCTAAACTTGCTCCCTGGGAAAATGTTCCCCAAACCTGATGCTGTTCATTGAATTTATATAACAATCCGGCATTGGCCAGGGTCACATTATAAGAACTTTCACCTCCCGGAATTGCGGATGCTGAGCTTCCATACCCCATTGCAATCTGTGTCTGCTGTTCTGAGCCCACAAAGTCGTCCATTTTCACATTGATATGCTGATAACGGATTCCTGCATTTAGTTGTAATTTCGGCAGGATATTATATTTTGCCTGAACATATCCGGCGTAACTCTGTGAATGATTGGTTGGATATCTTCCCAGACTGTATTTTGTTTCGTTGACTAAGCCCCCGCTGGACATTGTTTTCGAAATATCATAAACAGATTGGGTTCCTTCAAACTTTTCAAAATCGAAGTCTGCTCCATACGTAACATTCAGTCCTCTCCATGATTTGGATAATAAAGCTTTAATCCCAGAATAATAAGTATCCTGCTGTGAGGAGGACATGTAAGGTATTTTTCCTGTCTGCAAAGTAACATTTCCCGGGAATGGATAGAATCCTAATTTTTCACCTCGGGTAGCCAATTGCACATACAGGTCCTGTCCGCCTAAAATTCCGTTTCCATTATAAGCTACAGTAGCCATATAACGCTCCGTCCCAACATTTTTATCGGATGAGAAACCATCTCTCATTTCGAGTAATGAAGCATTTTTTGTAGTAAATGCGCTTAGATTTTCACCTAAAAATAAACTTCTGTCTCCATTAAATTTAGAATTATAATACTGAACAGAGGCTGTTATTTTATGTTTATTATTAAACTGATATCCTCCAGTAGCAAGGATGTCAATTGACTGGTTATACTGAAGATCCGTCTGTGTAATATCTGTAAAAAGCTGTTTCTGATCAGCTCCATACACCCCACCATTCTGCTGATAGGCTACTCCCAATCTCCCGAAGAATTTGTCTCCTTTAGCTGCAATAGACTGAGCAACACGGAAATCATGGTCCTCTTTTCCCATAAATCCTGAACGTACACCCAATTCAGTCTCACCGCTAATTCCTTTTTTGGAAGGAATCTTTGTAATAATATTGATAATTCCACCGGTAGCGTTACCTCCATAAATTGAACTTGCTCCTGAAAGGACTTCAATTCTTTCGATATTAAAAGGATCTATTGCATCCAACTGACGGCTTATTGCACGGATACTATTCAGAGAAACTCCATCTATCATCACGAGCGCAGAACGTCCTCTCATATTCTGTCCGTAATTGGTTCTTCCCTGTGGACCAATATCCATAGAAGGAATCAGAATCGACAACATCTCTTTGATTGGAACTCCACTTTTGGCCTGTTCCTGGATCTTTTCTTTCTGTACTACCCAAACCGTTCCCGGAACTTCAGAGATTTTTGTAGGCTTTCTGGAGGCTACGATTACCACATCTTCAATACCTTTAGAGGCTATAGAATCTTTTACTGTCTGGGAAATCATCAACCCCGAAACCAAAAGACCTATGAATGCATACTGCTTTTTCATTCTTTCTACTTCAAATTTTTATAATCTCACAAAGATAATCCTTATTTAGAAAGAATAAAAATAACGAAATATATAATTTTAATTTTTTTAAAGATGGAAGCTGGAAGAAGGGAGCTGGAAGTTATTGATGATCTGTAATCAATACAAGTTATAATAGATTCTTTTGGAGTAAAGGTTTGAAATAAAACAAATAGTTATAAATCGTCTTTCATAACTTCCCTCTTCCAGCATCCAACTTCCCTACTAAAATGTAAAATCCCAGCCCAATAAAGGACCAGGATTTTACTAGTGAAAAACAAGGTATCTTTTATACTGCAGGTCCTGCAGCATCTTTTATTTCTTCTAATAATTTTTTTCTTTCCCGAAGTCTTCTTCTCGCAATGACAGATTTACCGCCAAGAACTCTCACAAATCTGAAATACTGAAAACGTTTTGCTCCAAAGTGATGCGTGGCAACATAAATCAATACTCCAAACCCGACTAAGATGATATATCCGAATATCTTTTTGGTGGCTATGATGATGGCATTAAGCTGAATCGGTTTCATATTGGCTGCTACATTCTGAGGAGTAACAGTCATTCCATCCATATAAACGGCGAGATCTCCTATTGCTATAATCTGGAAACGGTATTGAAACCAGGCATAGAGTGTTGAAAAAATACCTACTGCAAGGAAAGTTCTCCAAACCAGTACAAGCCCGATAGCAGCAAGCATTTCATCCATTTCAAGCTTATCCAGTGTATAAAACCATACGGAAATAAACAGAGAACACATTCCGTAGCCTTTTAAAAACATAGGCAGATACCAGTTGTCATAACTGAATTCCAATACCATAGAAAAGTACATGATGATGGCGTATCCAACCATTGCTGAAAAACCGGAAAAAATATACATTTTCAAAGGTTTTTCTTTTTTAAACCAGAAAATTGCAATGACTCCGGCTAAGATAATTCCGGGAATCATTAGTAAACTCAGTCTGGTATTTGTCAATTGGTCATACCCTAATACACCAACCGCAAAAGTATTCTGAATAGAAGCTGTTCCTAAAAACATTCCCAGCCAGAAAAGCATAAACAACCCATGCTGTACATTATTCTTTGTAAAAATTTTGAATGAAAGGTAGGGTCGTTTTAAGGTCAGCTGACGAATAGAAAGCAGTGCAAAGCTTACAAAAGCTGTAATACTTGCGTAAATAATATTCTTCGAATTGAACCAATCCTGCTGTCTTCCAAACGAATAAACATAGGCTGAAAACATAAAAGTTGAAATGAAAAGCAAAATACTCAACCAGTCAATATAATGCAGCGGAACTTTTAACGCAAAATATTTATTATGCATAAAAATCCAGTGTATTAAAGCTAAAATAAAGCATAAAACTGCTGTGAACAGATAAAACTGCTGCCAGTTGTAAAGAAGGGCAAACTCAGCTGCATAATAGGTAGCCACCTGATTCATCACAAGAACGAATGTATAGAAAGCCCCATAAAACACTCCGCGGTTTCCAATCATAACCATAAGTGGCAGGAAGAGTTCTATAGTTACCATCATCTTCATAAAACCAATAAGTAAAGAAGTAAATATGAAGATTACCGGCTGTAAAGTAGTCCCGTTCACATAACTAAGCAATCCTAAAAGAACAAGAAGCAAAACCATCTTATCCCTTACTTTGAATCTCATTTTAATTCTGAGAACAACAGGCATACAGGCTCCCATTCCAATGGTAGTTGCATAGTTAGCCCACATAAAATATTCTGTCATGGCACCGGTACCGCTTACCAGAGAGCTGATATTCCCGGTATACACCCCACCAATCGGCATTACCACAGCAAGCAGTAATACAATCAGCAGCAGCTGTACGGGTTTCGGTACCCAGTCGCTATATAATCCTTTGTTGTACATGATTCTTTTGGATAATAGATTTCAGATATCAGATGGCAGACTTTCAACATTCAACCTTAGCTTTCCCTACGCATAATGTCTGGAATCTGATATCTTCCATCTTTTAGTCTTTGTTAATATTCACATTCATATTCATTCCGGCACTCAGTTTATCCAGGTCTTCTTTTTTGTTGGAAGCTGTAAACTCTATTCTTACAGGAATTCTCTGCTGCACTTTAATAAAGTTTCCGGTAGAGTTATCTGTAGGTACACTCGAATATCGTGATCCTGTAGCCGCTGAAACAGCAGTGACAACTCCTTCAAATTTTTTCCCTCCCAAAGCATCAGCTGTCATAGAAATTTTTTCTCCTACTTTAATATTTGGCATCTGGCTTTCCAGGAAGTTGGCTGTTACCCATTTCTGACCATTCAGAACGATGGTTGCAACCTGCTGTCCCGGTTGAATCAATTGCCCCTCAGAGATAGTTCTTCTTCCCATTACTCCATCATAAGGCGCCGTAATAACAGTATACGAAAGATTGATTTTCGCCATATCCAAGGCAGATTTTGTTCTTTTGATTTCAGCATCATTAATTCCCAGTCTGCTTTTCACTTCTGTAGTGGAAAGGTTCGCTGACTGTTTTTGATTCACTAAAGTTTCATAAGCAGCTTTTTGTGCATCGTATTCTGTTTTTACCTGATCATATTGCTGTCTTGTAACTGCTTCTGCTGATAAAAGATTTTTATAACGGTTTAAATTCTGCTCAGCATTCCATAATCTCGCTTTTGCACCTGCAATATTGGACTGCATAACGTTGACATTGTTGGAAACAGTATTTACAGAAGAACTTGTGGCTGTCTTTTGAGCCATCGCATTCTGATAAGCGGCTTCTGCCTGTCCCAGCTGTGTAAGAATTTCACGTTCGTCAAGGACTACCAGTGTATCTCCTTTTTTTACATGCTGGTGTTCAATGAACTTAATTTCTTTGATATATGCCGAAACCCTTGTGTTAACAGGATTGATAAATTCTTCTACCTGTGCTGCTTCCGTATAGGTTTTGTTTCCGATATGGAAATATTCACGTATTAACCAGAATAATCCGAAACCGATCACCATAAAAACGATGATATTGGAAATGATGGCTCTGATTTTATTTGTTTTATTTTTCTTTTTTTTATTCTCTGCGCTTGGTGCAGCAGGAGTTGGTGTCGTATTTTGAGTAGTTTGTTCCTTGTTTTCCATTGTGTTGATTTTCAGTTTTAAAAATTAAAGTGTCCCTGTAGATTTCAAAAGGTTGTAATACTGATACAAAACATTGATTTCGGCGTTAGCATAATCAAGTTCCGACTGCAGTTTCTGGTTTTGGGCATCTATCATTTCTGCCTGTACTGCCAGCTGATTCAGATATTTGGCTTCCGTAATCTTGTAGTTTTCTTCTGCCAGTCTTTTGGAATCATTCAGAATATCTGCCTGCTGAATGGCTTCCTGATATTTTGTATAGGCTGCATTCACTCCCATATCCACATTCTGCTGTACCAGAGTCATTGCATCATTCGCCTGATTCTTTTGCAGCTCTCCTAATTTTACTTTTTCTTTCGTTTTATACAGTGTATCTATGTTATAACTCAAAGAAACTCCGGTCTGCCATCCTCCTGAATACATATCCAAAACAGGATTTCTGGTTGTGATCGGTCTTTGTAGAGTATATCCGCCAAATCCAGCCAGTGTAGGTGCATTGTCCGTTTTGATGATCTCAATATTTTTATCTGCAACCGCAATATTTTTTTTGGCAGATTTCAACAATGGATTACTTTCATGGGCAAGATCTGTATAATATTCCATGCCTATTCCGGATTCTTTATTTTCCAAACTCTCTGTAGGAACAATTTCTGTGTCAGAAGATAAACCTAAGGCAATATTTAAATTATAATTAAGGATTTTTTTATTGTTGGTAAGAGTTAAAATTCCCTGATCGAGATTTTTGATGGCCAATTCTCCACGAATCACTTCATTTCGTGTTACCATCCCCTGCTGATAGAACTTCTGGATATTTTTAAGACGTTCCTGAGCCAGTTTTTTGTTATTCTCAAATACCTCTTCCTGATTGATGATTTTATAGACATCCAGATAATTGGAAATCACTAAAAACTTTACATCCTGCTTATTTTTCTCTAAATCCAGTTCGGAAAGCTGTTCACGAAGTCCTGCCATTTCAATAGATTTATTCACTAACCCTCCTTTGAAGATCAGTTGTGTCGCCTGAACCGCATATGAGCTTCCATAATGTGGCATCGGAACATTTGTAGAATTTGAAAAATCTTTGTCAATGGCTACTGCATCCCCTAAATAGAATTGACTTGTAGAAGCCGTAATTGTGGGAAGTTTCTGAAGCTTAACAACATTCGTGTTTTGCTTTGCAATACCGATGTTCTGTGCAGACACTTTGAGCTGCTGGTGATTCTGAACAGCGAGTTCCGCTACCTCACCTGCGGTCATCTGCTTAATCTGTTGTGAAAAAAACAGCGCAGGAAAAGCTGCTATCAATACAGATAGTGCTGTTTTTATTTTCTTTGTCATTTTACCTTGTTTTACAGATGCAAAGTTAGGTCAACAACAAAATCAATCAAATGTTTGATTTTTGGAAAAAGATGTTCAAATGTAAGATTTTAGTTTTCGAACTGATGTCTGTACTGTGTAGGGCTTACCTTCAGATGCTTCTTAAAAAAGTGAGAAAATGAGTATTGATCACTGAATCCGAGAATAGAAGAAACTTCTGAAACCGGTTTACTGGAAGAGTTTAAGAGCACTTTAGCCTCATTGATGACAATTAAAGCAATGATCTCGCTCGCAGATTTGCCCGTAATGGTCTTCACTACGGAAGATAGATGTCTGGTTGTAATTGACTGCCGTCCGGCATAAAACTCAACCGTTCTCTCTGTAAGATGATGTTCCGCAATATCAGTAAGAAATACAAATACAATTTCTTCCTGCCTGGACATCTGGCTCATAGAACTGTTATCTTCCTTGGAAATAATCCCAGCCATCTGATAACAGAAAACAGAGAAAAGATGTTCTACCATTTCTTTCTTGTAAAGCATTTCTGTTTCAGAATCAAGGATATATTTCAGGAAATTAACACTTTTCCAAACGACTTCCATTTCGTCTTCGGGAAAAGGAACCCCTTTATTCATTTGCTGTCTGAAATAACGATAGGTAATGAGACGGTTAAATTTCAATGATAGATCCGAAATAAATCCTCTTTGGTAAGAAACCATTCTGGACTGAAAATCGTCCGTCACAGAAATCACTTCATAAATAGTCTGCGGATCGGTTACCATAAACATGTTGGCAGAAACTTCCAGGTCACTGAAATGCTGGCAAAGTTTTATAGTTCCTGATTTAATAAATATAAAAGCAGGATTATCAGGACGAAACGGTTTGCCCACGGCTATTCGCTCGAAAATATTACGTTCCGTAAAAATATCAACTCCGAATTTTTCTAGGGCAGACATAAGACAAATGTAAGCAATCTTACCAGTGATTACAAAATTTTATTATTTTAGCACCAATCCAATTTTCTATTAGTATGAGAAAGGTTGATCTCTTATTTGCCGAATACAGTAAAAGCCATAGAAACGCGACCAACAAGTTTATTCACTGGATTTGTGTGCCATTAATCTTTTGGGCGGTTTTAGGTTTTGCATCCCTTATTCCCTCTCCTCATTTCTGCGCTTCCTATTTCGGATGTGTCAGCATCATTAGCCTTATTATGATTGTTCTTATAACTTTATTCTATATAAGACTTTCTCTTTTGATGGCTATCATGATGGCTGTTATCATGCTTATTCTGGAGCATTTCATTTATCTGACCAATATCAGTTTCGGAAAGCAGTCATGGATCGTTTACGTTTCTGTATTTGTTATTACCTGGATTTTTCAGTTGATAGGCCATAAAATAGAAGGACAAAAGCCATCTTTCCTCAAAGATCTTCAGTTTCTTTTGATAGGACCTATCTGGCTTTTAGGCTTTATTCTGAAAAAAAACGGGATCAAATATTAATCTTCCAGGGCATATACTGCAAAACTTGCCAGCCAGTGGTCTCCGCCATAATTCCCTTGAAACAATAAAGGCAATCCATTAGCAAGAAATACATCTGCCGTTTTTCTGAATTCTTTTTTCAGTGGATGGTTGGCAGGAAGTGCATTTGAAATCCCTTTCATACACCATGCCTTTGAAAAAGATAATCCCACAAGATGAACGGTCTGATAATCACTAAGATCACTTACCACAGGAATTTTTTCAACATTTTCCAGACTTCTTTTTTCATAGAAAGCACTCAGCCATTGCACAAATTCTTTTTGTGGAAGAACCCTGCGCATCAGATCTGCAATTTCCAGACTTGGCGAAAAGAAATCCGATCCGTCCGGTTCCAGATAAGCAGGGGTTTTCTGGTCTTTTAAGAAAAAATATTTGGACTTTTCTATCAACTGGTTTTCAAACTCTTTATCTTTATTAGCTCTTGCCCAATCTATAGCAAAAGCCATTGCAAATGCAGTATTGGGATGAACTCCGGTTCTGTTTGGATAGGTTTGCTTTGGAAGATAGGTTTTCCAGGATTTCAGAATCTGATCGGTTAGCGGTTTCAGGTTCTCATGCCATATTTTAGCTTTCGGATGATCCCAATTGGTAAGCTCTTCGTCCAGTTTTAAAATCCATGCCCATCCATAAGTTCTCTCGAAAGTTCCTGTCAGCTGATATTTTGTAAAATAGTCTGCTTCTGTCTTTAGTTTATCCTTCTGAAATGATTCATCCAGGATTTTTTCAATTTCTTTAGCACTAGGCAGATTGGGTTTTGTTTTCAAAAGTCTTGTCAGCATCCAGTGCCCATGAACAGAGCTATGCCAATCGAAACAGCCATAAAAACTAGGGTGAAGATCTTTGGGAGTCAAAGGAACCTCACCTGCATTATTGATAATATGGGCTGTTTTATTCGGGTATTCCTGATTGATACAGTGAAGTGGCTTATCAGATAATTTCATAGCCATCTCGTCTGTAAGTTTCGGAGCTTCCTGGGCATACATCAGAAATGGAGAAAACACAAATGCTAAAAGACTTTTTTTCATGAATTAAAAATAGAAATAATTTACTGTTTCAACAATTTTCCGGACCTATTTTGAGTTTACTCTACTTATTTTTTTGCTTTCCTATATGTATTTTGATCTTTTATTTAAAAATTTCAAACAAATCTGGAACACAATCATTTTTAAGCACACTTTTTGATCATACCCCTAAAAATTAACTTACCCATGAAAAACATTATTCTCCTATTATCAGGTCTTGTTCTGATCAACTGCAGCAAATCAGGCGGTGAAAAATATGAAGTGAAGGCCGATCTGATGGAAGTTATTCCGGAAGATAAAGCATCTGCTGCTTCTGTACCTGTGCCTCCGCCACTTTCTATTTCTGAAAAACTGCTTCCCGATGAAAACAGAGTAAACAAAGATGTTTATACTCCAAAAAAAACAGATACAATTTCCAAAAAAATTATCAAAAACGGAGATATGAAGATTCAGGTGGGTGATATTAAAAAAACTCAGAATCAGGTCAATGAGATTATCAAGAAAAATAAGGCATATATACAAAAGGAGGAGTTCCAAAACACCGATATGGATGATAATCTTACGCTGACCATCCGTGTACCTCATAAAAATTTTGATGCTCTCATCAACTCATTTTCGGACGGAGTAGGATCTGTTTTGTCTAAAAATATTTCATCCAATGATGTGACAGAGGAATATACTGATGTCGCTATAAAACTGGCCAACAAAAAGATATATCTTGAAAAATACCGTGACATGCTTAAAAGTGCTACTACGACAAAAGATATGCTGGAAATTCAGGAAAATATCCGGGAACTGGAAGATGAGATTGATGTGGCAGAAGGCAGACTTCGTTTTATAGATGACCGTGTGAATTACAGTACACTGAATTTAAATCTGTACAAAGAAAAAGTGAGAAGCTCAGCTACCTCAAAAATCGGTTTTGGAAGCCGTTTTATAGATTCTTTGACTGAAGGCTGGAACAGTTTTGTAAGTTTTCTGCTGGGAATGGTATCGTTGTGGCCGTTCTTCTTGCTTATTCCTATTATTATCATTCTTTGGAAAAAATGGAAGTCAAGGAAAAAAGATAAAAACTAATATATAAAAAACCCGGGCATCGAAGATGCCCGGGTTTCTACTGCATTATCAACAATTTATACTGTTTCCAGTATAGTCTTTAAAACAAGAATAATGCAATAGCCTTGTTAAGAGCTGTTAAATATTTTTATAATTTCTGACAAGAAAAAGCCGCCTTATCACAAAGACAGCTTTCTTGGTTTTATTTACTTCCTGATGGTTTTAGTAATACTGTTTCCTTCTTTATAAAGGATTTTCACAAAATATATTCCAGACTGAAGGCGGCTGATATTCATATTGTCCTTTCCAGGATTCATAAAGGTCATTATCTGATGCCCTTGAGGAGTAATGATATCTGCTCTCTTTATTTTGCTGTAATAACTTTCAGGTGCAAAATTGATCAAATGCTCAGATACTATTATTGAAAGATCATTTTCTTTATTGGTAAGACCCGGTGTTTTGCAGCTTTGTCCTTCATTACAATCATTTAAAACTTTCCATACAGCGTTATTTCCAGGTGCTTCTCCCGGATTCGCATACCATTTGTTTTCCCATATCTTGCAGGCATGGAATACCTTCGTTCCGGCTGTTGGATAATTTTTCACCGGATTATATTCCTGTGCTCCACAATAAGTAACCGGACCACTTGATTCACAGCCTGGACCTTCGGTGCATACACTTACTTCCTCCCATACCATATTTGTCCCCGGAAGTTCTCCCGGATTTGCATACCACTTATTTTTCCAGATTTTACAGGAGTAGAAAACTTTCGTTCCGGCTGTAGGATATGCATTGGCAGTATTATACTGTTCTACCCCACAGTAGGTTTGACCATTACCCGGCGTAACTTTCTTAGTTCTTACTTTTAATTCATTACTCATATCAGAGAGCTGATCGTTCATCGCAACAGATCTTACTGTATAGCGATATTCTGTATCTTGTGCTAAGCCGGTTCGTAAAAAGCTTGTTTGCACAGTCTCTCCTACCTTGATTCCATTTTCAAACACTTGGTAATTTTTGATGCCTTGTGTATGCATAGAGGCCATCCACATAAGTGACACAGAGTTCTCGGTAACGCTCATTGAATGAAGGTTAGATGGCGCTGTAGGTTTTTCAGGAATACCTTCACTGTTCGTTTTTACATTGAGTGGTGTACTTTTCCCTGAAGTGAGTCCTGAAGAACCTTTTGCCTGTATTTCATACGTATAAACCGTATTAGCAGTCAAGCCGGTATCTTCAAATGTTGCAGCACTTACCTGCTGAATATTCTGTCCATTACGGAAAACGTTATATGAAACGGCATCTGACTGTGGATTCCAGCCTATTTTAGCAGAAGAACTGGTAACTCCAAGCTGGGTTAATCCTGTAGGAGTAGCCGGTGTAGAAACTCCTGTCCCGGATGTTACGTTAACATCAATTACATTATAAAATGCATTGGCAGTATCTGCTACATCCCAAACCGCTAAAATAATATGGTAACCTGTACGGTTTGCAGGAACTGTAATCTGATGGGAAACATTGTCCTGTGGTGGTGTACCATTATGCACAACTGTACCAATGAGTTCAAGATCCTGGCGAGAAAGAGGTTTACCAGGATCCCAGCCTTGTTTTGTCATATAATAATGCCATTTTGCGGTTGCATGATACGCCAGATATTTCCAGATAAAGGCATTCGCACCGGTGGTGATATTTGTTTTCTTCCATCGGTCAGCTGTTTGAATATCCAGTGTAGTATCTCCGCCAATACTTCCATTAGCAGAAGCGATCTTTCCGTCTATAGGACCGGATGCAGGAAAACCTTTTGGGGCTTCCAGAGATCCGGGCTCATTAATTACTGAGCCATATTTTCCAAATGCTACAGAATAGCCGAGCGCAGCCTTATCAAGACTTCCCTGATATCCTCTTGAAGCAGGACTCAGTACATATCCGTGTGCAGACAGATGAATTAAAGAAGGTACCAGTATGGCCAGCATCAGCAATACCGGAAAAAAAATTTTACGTGTAATCATATTTAAGTATTTGGTGTTGAGTTTATTTGATCAATTTTATACAAAATTGAATTCTAAAATTATCGCCTTCTTTATAATTAAAGAAACACGAAAAATATTAGCTTAAATCTACGAAAACAGTTTAAATTATAAAATTTATAATAAAAATTAAATTAAATAACAAAATATAGTTAATATTATAAATTAAATTACAAATTTACGCCCAATAATGCATTATATATAATTAGAATATTTTACACCCTGAAAATACAATAATTTACATAAAAATTATCACACATTGTTGAAATAATGTCAATTTAAGCCCATATTGAATAGCTGGAAGAATAAAAGAGAAGTTCAGAAGAAATCATAATTATAACATTGAAATCTCTCTTCAAATAAAAAGAAAAAGGATCTGAGAAATAATTCAAAATACCTTTCTAGTTTTCAAACAAAAAAAATACTCCTATGCTTAGATTGTAAAGCTATAGGAGTAAAGTCTATTTCCCAAGTACGAATACCGCAGGAATTTTATGAAGTTCCGGCTTCTGTTTCTGCCAGTCTTTTATAGATTTTGTTTTGATGAATTCATGTTCCGGGTCGTTGATATTGGCCGCAATACACAGCTTGGTATTAGGTGATAAAAACTTGCACAAATCTTCAAAAAGCTGATTGTTTCTGTAAGGTGTTTCCATGAAAATCTGTGAATATCCGGTTTTCTGAACAAGGCTTTCAAGATTTGTGATATGCTTCTTTTTCTCTCCTTTATCAATAGGAAGATAGCCATGGAAGGTGAATTCCTGTCCGTTGAATCCGCTGGAAATCAAAGCAAGTATAATGGATGAAGGACCTGAAACAGGGATTACTCTGATGTTTTTCTCATGACACCATTTCACAATCAGATTTCCGGGATCTGCAATACAAGGCAATCCTGCTTCTGACAGCAATCCGAAGTCCTGGCCTTTCAGCATCAGTTCCTGAGCTTCTTTAATATCTGCATTTTCTGTGTATTTATCTAATAAAAATAACTTCAGATCAGCCTGCTTCTTTTCCGGAGCAAAAAATTTAACAACCTTTCGAGCTGTTTTCTCATTTTCCACAAAGAAGTAATCTGTCTGCATGATATAATCCTTCAAAACAGGTGAAAAGTGGTTGATAGAAGTGTTTTCTGATAAGTAAGCAGGGAGTAAAAAAAGCATCGTATTATTTTTTAGTTCTTTCGTTTAATGAAGGTTGCGGGAAGTATTTTGTAAGATCCATAGAAAAGGTAACGGAAGTGATCTTCCAGGTTCCGTTGATCTTCATCAGTGTCCAGATCTCCTTTCCCCAGTTTTCCATTTTACCGTCGTACCAAAAGCTGTAATCGAAATTGGCAGAAGCTATTGCTCCATCTTCCACGATCTTAATATTGTCAAATTTCTCTTCAGATTTGTCATCTTTAAAACTTTGGATAAAAGCCTTATAGTCATCTGCAAAGTAATAGTCTGCCTTAGGATTTTTCTCAAGGCGTTTGGCCTGTGTTCTGTCTTTGTAAATTCCGGTCCAGAGTACAGGTTCCTGAAATAAAGAGAGATATTTGGCTTCATCTCTGGATTTAATGCATCCCATAAAGTCATCCATTACTTTACGGATCTCAATTTCATCTTTGGTTTGGGCAAAAGAGAAATTAAAGCTTACCAAGAGGAGTAACAGCAGTTTTTTCATAATTATGATTGAAATATTTGGTTCTTAATAGCATCACATCCTCTATCCAGCAGCTGAAAGACCTTTTCAAAATCGCTCATATCTCCCCAATAAGGATCTGGAACCTCAGCATTTTCATGATCTCCCAATACTTCCAGAAATAAAGATACTTTCTGTCGTTCTTCTTCATTCCTGGTTTTAGAAACCACATCTTGTAATACATCAATATCCATACAGTAGATCCTATCAAAGGTTTCAAAATCTTTTCTGGTAATGGGTCTTGATCTCTGTTTTGAGATGTCAATATTATGGTTGGCAGCAGTTTTAACGGCTCTTTTGTCTGGATGCTCCCCTTCATGCATTGAAATGGTTCCGGCTGAATCTACCACAAAGTTTCCCGGCATCTTTGTTTTCATAATTCCCTCTGCCAAAGGGCTTCTGCATATATTCCCCAGACAAACCATTAATATTTTCATATTCTATCTATTTAAAAAGAGTCTTTGTTCCAACAAAACTAAATAAAAAATGAAGAATAAAACTATCCTTCATTTCAATTTATTTTGTTCAACAATGTTATTGTTTGATTCTTTCTGTAAGGTCTTTTACGTACTTCTTGATTTCTTTATCAATTTTCGATACATCTTTGATCGTATCACAAGCATACATTACTGTAGAGTGGTCTTTCCCTCCCATTTCTTCACCGATTTTAGTAAATGTAGAGTTGGTGAATTCTTTAGAGAAGTACATGGCAAGCTGTCTTGGTAATGCAATCTCTCTTTTTCTTGTTTTTGACAGTAATTGTTCTTTTTTGATTCCAAAATAATCACATACAACTTCCTGGATGTAAGGAATGTTGATGATCTTTTTCTGGTTGGCAGCAATCCTGTTGATGGTCTCCTTAAGCAATTCAAGACTCAGGTCTCTCTTGTATACGGTAGAGTAAGCGATCACAGAGTTAATTACTCCGATAAGTTCTCTTACATTGGTTTTCGTTTCCACAGCAAGGAAGTCAAGCATATCTCCTGGAAGAACAATTCCGTCTCTGCTTAGTTTATCTTCAATGATTTGTCTTCTTGTAGATAAATCCGGAGATTTGATTTCTGCAGAAAGTCCCCATTTGAAACGGGAAACAATTCTCTCCTGAATATCCATAATATCAGCAGGAGCTTTATCTGAAGTAAGGATAATCTGTTTTCCGTTCTGATGCAGATGATCAAAAATATGGAAGAAACTATCCTGTGTTGCTGATTTTCCTGATAAGAACTGAATATCATCAATAATCAGTACGTCAACCATTTGATAGAAATTCGCAAATTCTGTCTGCTTATGTGCTTTGGCAGCAGAGATAAACTGCTGGATAAACTTTTCAGAAGATAAATAAAGGACTACCTTATCAGGGAACTGATTTTTTACTTCAAGCCCCACAGCTTGTCCTAAGTGGGTTTTTCCAACTCCATAACCTCCATATAAGAATAACGGGTTGAAGGCAGTTGCTCCAGGTCTTTTTGCAATGGATCTGGCTACAGTGGCTGCAAATTTATTGCTTTCCCCTTCTACATAACTATCAAAAGAATAGTCAGGCTTAAGGTTAGAATCTATATTTACTTTTCTTATTCCAGGAACTACAAAAGGATTTACAATATTAGCAGAGAATCCTTGTGGCATTGTTTCCTGTGTTTTCGGAGTAGGAACACTTTGTCCCTTGATGTTCATGGTAACTGGTTTTTCTTCACCTTTTGGTCTGTTTTCCATCACAGAATACCATAATTTCACTCCTTTTCCAATATTTTTCTTCAGGGCAGCAGAAAGTAAGGACAGGTAATTGTCCTCTATATATTCCTTGTAAAAATCGCTCGGTACGATAAGCGTAAGGTTGTTTGCTACTAATGAAAGTGGCTGCACCTTATCGAATAACATATCGAAAGATTTTTCAAGTTTTTTCAGGTCAGAATTGTCTTCAGCTGCGTTCAGGTTATCACGCATAAACTGAAGGCATTTCTGCCATATCATCATTAAATTGTCATCCATTTTTTATGCCCCGATTATTCTTTGTTTGTACTGTGTTTAGAAGGAAGACAAAGGTCCAATTTTTTCTTTTCAAAAAAAAATATTGCAGGTATTGATTATTTAAAAATATATTTGTATGTATAATTTAGCACCTAAAATGATACACACAACACACTCAATACGAGTACGTTACGCAGAAACGGATCCTATGAAATACGTATACTACGGCAACTATGCAACATACTTCGAAGTGGGGAGAGTTGAGCTCTTCAGAAGCATAGGAATTTCATACGATGAAATTGAAAACCAAGGAATTTGGCTTCCTGTTTCGGACTATAAAATTAAGTATATCAGACCAGCTTTGTATGATCAAAAATTAGAAATCCATACTTATGTTAAAAAAATTCCAGGAGTAAGAATCGAATTTGAATATGAAATTTACAATGAAGAGCATATTAAAATAACAGAAGCTTCCACTACTCTATTCTTTCTGGATGCAAAAACCAACAAGATTATTAAGTGCCCCGATTTTCTGATGGAAATGATAGAGAAGAACTGGAAAGGAGCTTAGATGATAGGAATTAGGTTGCAGGAACCAGGGAAATTTTCTGTGAAATAGTAATGAAGATTTTTTAAGGTATAAGAAACAAGAGCCAAGATTTAAGATATTCGGATAATAACAAAACCGTTCAACCGGGAACAAAAAAAGAGCAACCAGTAACATAAAACCCAAAACCTTAAACTTTGAACTCTATTTATGAATACCTTTGTACCTTTATTTTAATCATCCCTTATATATTATATTATGAAGATTGCATTTTTGGGACCTCATGCCAGTTTCACCCAGCTTGCCGCAGCCCAGTTGTTTCCTGATGAAGAGTTATTACCACAAGCCAGTATTCTGGATTGTTTTAAGGCTGTTGAAAACGGAGAAGCAGTAAAGGCTGTTGTACCTTTGGAAAACTCTATTGAGGGAACGGTTTCTATGACGCTGGATTATTTATATAAAACCCCGTCTATTAAAATTGAAGCAGAAGCGGTAATGCCTATTGCGCATCACCTGATGATTCACCCGGAAAATTCTATTCAGAATATTGAAAGAATATATTCACATCCACAGGCCCTGGCACAGAGCTTCCATTTTCTGGATACACACTATAAGGAAATTCCGAAGCAGGATTTTTCTTCTACAGCTGCTGCTGCGAAATTTGTTTCAGAGAATAGGGAGACTGCTATTGCAGCAGTTGCCAACCAGTTTGCCGCCAATTTATATGGACTGAAAATCATCAACCGTAATATTCAGGATTTCGAACAGAACCATACCAGATTTATCATTATCTCTAAACAACAGAGTACATACCAAAATAACAAGCTGGAAACCTTAGGAGAAAAAGCAGGAATGCTGATCACCCTTCCGGAAGATCATCCAGGTGGGCTACATCAGGTTTTATCGGTTTTTGCATGGCGAAAGATGAACCTCAGCAAAATTGAATCCAGAACATTAAAGACAGGACTGGGCAATTATTTCTTCTTTATTAATGTAGAAGGACCCTGGAAAGAAGTCTTACATGGAAACGCCCTCAAAGAACTGGAATCTATCCATGCTAATGTTGATTTTCTTGGAAACTATAAAGAATTCCTCCTGGAGAGCTAGAAAAAAGTAGATAAATACACTAAAAACACTGCCATTAAAGCAGTGTTTTTGCTTTTAAACCTATTAAAAACGAGAAAAAAAAACAATTTTTATAGAGAAAAATCCGGTGTCCAACATCTTTCTTTTATCACAAAAATAATCCACACAATGGAGAGAAAATTTCATCTTTAAACACCTTATAAACAGATGAATAATTAATCGTCAGATATAATAACTCGTATTTAAATTATGTAATAATATTACCCAAAATACAAATATATGCTTAAATATATTACATCATATTAATGTTAAAATTATAAATTTCACAATGACGAGTGTAATTTTTATTGTATATTTGCTAAGCAACTAATTAAAAATCTTGATCATGAAAACCAAACTTTACAGCTTAATATTAGCATGCGCAACCCTACCTTTATTTTCGCAAGTTGGTATTAATACAGCCACTCCATCCGCAACCCTAGACGTTAATGGAACACTGAAAGTTAGAGATACACCCGCAGCTATAGCATTACCTGGCTATCAGGTTTTAGCAATTAACCAGGGAAGTACTCAGGTTTACTCTGTAGATCCTGCGCTGTTAATAGCCGCATCAGGAACCAACACTACCGTATATGCAGCAAAAAAAACAACCGGTATCAACCTTTTGAGTGTGGGAATTTTCCCTGCATCCTTCCAGCCTGTCAACTTTATAGCAGCTGACCGAAATATAGGTAGCGCAGCTTTATTTACAGATACTGACGGTTCTTACACCATCCCATCTACAGGAGTATATGCTATTGGATTTGCATTCAGATATGGTACAGGGCTACAGGCATCATTATTATCAGGAGGGCCGGGAATTGGAATCGCAAGAACCAGAGCAGCAGTGTCAACAATAATAGACACTCGCCCTTTCAGTGGTATTAATCTTGCGCTAGCAATCAACCTAACACTTTCTGACTCCAGCATCAACTCTTTATATTCATTCCAGGCAGGAGATAAAGTCTCTTTTGGACTTGTAGATTCTGGTGTTATTAATGCAGGCCTTCTAGGATCCAGTATTGCATCATTCTACATTTACAAAGTATCCAACTAGTAAAACATATTGTTAGTTATCTATACCATTTAACCCATCACAGTATAAGTGATGGGTTAATTTTTTAAATAGCTTTTCAAACATTTCTTTATATTTGGTAAAACTAATGAAATGAATGAACTTGTTGCTGTCATCATACTTATAGTAATCTTCATCATTTTCAACAATCTGAATACTAAAATCAGAAGACTTGAAAAGGAAATCTCGGACCTTAATCATAAAATAAATAAGGCTCCGGCTCAATCTGAAGTGATTCATCAAAAAAACTCACCGGAAGAAACTATTGTTCCTCAGCAAGTACAATCTCATCATATTGTTCCTGAAGAAACAAAACATGGGGAAGAAAATGAAGAAGTCCCAACACCAGCTCAAAAAGACTGGCTGGCTCCTGTTTTTGATTTTTTAAAACAAAATGCACTTACCATCATTGGTATTTTTACTCTTGTTCTCGGAATCGGTTATTTTGTGAAGTATGCTATAGATAAAAACTGGATTGGAGAAACAGCAAGAGCAGGTATTGGTTTTTGTACCGGAGCAGGAATTATTATTACAGGACATTTCCTCAGAAAGAATTATACAGCATTTGCCTCTATTATAACCGGAGGCGGAATTGCTGTGTTATATTTCACGGCAACCATTGCTTTCCGGGAATATCATCTTTTTACACAAAATACAGCTTTTGTTATCACCGCACTGATTACAGCAGCATCCATTATCTTATCCTATTACTATAAAAGTGAAGTCTTAATTATTTTCTCTTTAATAGGAGGCTTTAGTGCTCCTTTGATGATCAGTACCGGGCAAAGTAACTACCCTTTCCTTTTTATTTACCTGACTCTTTTAAATATTGGAATGCTGGTTGTCTCTTTTCTTCAACACTGGAAAAGCGTGGGATGGACTGCCTATATTTTTACTACCGCTTATCTATTTTATTGGACGAATGTGAGCCCTGAACTTTTAAGCATTACTTTCTACATGATCAGTTATGTGATTTTTTACCTTTTTGCCCTGCATGATTACATCAGGAAAGGTATACTTTCAACATCTGATATTTTAATACTTGCTTTTGCTAATTTTTCGAGTGTTCTGGGACTGTTCTATATTTTCGATACTTTAGCCTATGAACCTCCAATTATTTTTCCGCTTGTCTTTGCTGCAGTCAATTCTATTCTGCTCTTCAGAGAATATGGGCGCAAAAACTTCGGAATTGCTTTTTCTGTATTTGCAGGACTCGTTACCAGCCTTATCACCATTGCCATCGCTATTCAGTTTAAAACCCACCTTATCACCAGTATCTGGGCCATAGAAACTACCCTGCTTCTTTTTATCTGGAAAAAAACAGGTCATAAAATTTTCAAGATTTTCTTTTACATTCTTTTTCCATTAGTTATGATCGCTCAGATTGTTACCTGGACAGAATATCTGGGAACAACAAATTTTAATATCATATTCAATCCTCCATTTATCACCAGTTCGTTTACCATCATTTCTATAATGATCAATTTATACTTGTTAAGAAATACAGGAAAAGAGTCACAGAAAAAAGTTAATACCTTTTTTGAAGACCTCGTTACCGTGGTGAGCTATGGAGTTATTTATTTAAGTCTTCTTTTTGAGCTTACCTACCACGTTTCAGAGATACCCTGGTCAGCAATTGTCAGCATAGGACTGCTATTCAGTATTTATTATCTATTTACATTACTCCTTTTCAGAAAACCGCTGAATATCAGAAGTGATGTTCAAACCGTTCTGATTTATCTGTTTTTCTTTCTGATAACTCTTAATACTTCAGTTTCTACACTACCCGTTGTCACGGCTGTTTTAACGAAAAAACTTCATTTAAGCTTTTACCTACTGCATCTGCTTCAGTGGATTCCTTTTATATATGTAATTTCACGAATCATTCCGTCATCTGAATTTCATAAAGTCAGAATTTCTTACTGGATCCTGTCTTTGGCACTTATCATTTCCGTAAGCTGTGAGCTTCATCATTCTTATGTTTTAATGGTTTCCAATGACATTCCTCATTCTTATGAAGCAAGCGCACACTTCAATATTCTCTACCTTCCTATTATATGGACTATTCTTGCCAGTATTTTTATTTATATGGGGCTGAAAAAGGATATCCAGGAATATAACAAGGTTGGTTTCGCATTGATAGGGCTCATGGTTTTAAAACTCTACGGTTATGATGTATGGCAAATGGATAATATTTCAAGAATCAGCGCCTTTATTGCGCTCGGAATTATCTTATTATTAAGTTCTTTCGCTTTCCAAAGACTGAAAAATATCATCAGAAACATGGTTGATAAAAAAGACAAAAGCGAGGAAACTACAGACTGATACTCAAGATAAAAGTTTTTATTATAAATAAAATGTAAAACAATCTAAGATTTCATTCACATTTTATAAAAAATAACTATATTTATCACGTTTTTAACAGTTACATATTTCTGATTATGAAAAAATTACTCTACTCTTTTTTAATACTCTCTTCTGCTACTTTATTTGCACAGCAAAAAAATCCTGCTGTGAAGTTTGCAGTCGCTGACAACGCCGTCGGAACAGTAGAATTGTTCAATGCGAAAAAGAACGTATTGCAGGTTTCTAAAGTATACAATACTCCGGCAAGTCTTCCCCAAAGTTTAAAAAAATACAGTTCTGTTTTTACAAAAGGGGTGACTGAATACAAATTCAAAAACGGAGAAAATATACTCGACAGAATGGCATTATCCAATATGAATGCTCAATATAATCTTCCGGCAGACAATCCGGTATTTATTGAAGGCTATGAATTTACAGATACCAGCACAATGATCTATCCTGAGATCAAGAAAAGAGCAGAAACAAAAGATTACAACGGTAAGAAAACATTGTTTATCTATACTACCGAATAACTTGAATAATATAAAAAGGATGCCGTTTTTCAGCATCCTTTTTTATTTTTAATATTTATTGTTCCATTTTTTCTTAAGCTCCTCATAAATCTTCTTTTCCGTAGAGTTATTACCGGGCTCATATAATTTCACATCCCTGATTTCCTCAGGAAGAAAGTCCTGTTCTACAAAGTTTCCTTCATAAGAATGGGCATATTTATATTCTTTTCCGTAATCCAGATCTTTCATCAGTTTTGTAGGAGCATTTCTCAAATGAAGCGGTACCGGCAGATTTCCGGTTTGCTTCACCAAAGCCAACGCTTCATTAATGGCCATATAAGCAGAATTACTTTTAGGAGAAACTGCAAGATATACAGCTGTTTCACTTAATATAATTCTCGCTTCAGGATTCCCGATCACATTGATCGCCTGAAAACAATTGTTGGCAACCACCAGCGCATTCGGATTAGCCAATCCCACATCCTCAGCAGCCAGAATAAGCATTCTACGGGCAATAAACTTAATATCTTCTCCGCCGGCAATCATCCTTGCCAGCCAATAAACAGCACCATTAGGATCACCCCCACGCATTGACTTGATAAAGGCTGAAATAATATCATAATGCTGCTCTCCGTTTTTATCGTACAGCGCCATTGTTTCCTGAAGAACCTCAAGAACATCAGTATTGATGATTTCTTTGGTGTTTGAATTTTTATATTGATTCAAAACCAATTCTATAGAATTGATTAACTTTCTGGCATCACCGCCCGAATATTGAATGAAAGCTTCTTTTTCAAGGATTTTAAAATCAGTCGCTTCATCTTTATTATATCTTTCAGAAGCAATATCAATCAACTCCTCCAGTTTTTCATAGCTCAAGGCTTTTAAAATATAAACCTGACTTCTTGAAAGCAATGCTGAAACCACTTCAAAGCTTGGGTTTTCCGTAGTAGCTCCTATCAGAACAATCCAGCCTTTTTCTACTGCATGCAGCAGCGAATCCTGCTGGGATTTATTGAAACGGTGAATCTCATCAATAAACAGGATGGGAGATTTCCCTGAAAACAGATTTTGTTTTCTGGCATCATCAATTACATCCCGAACATCTTTTACTCCGGAAGAAACGGCAGAAAGTTTATAGAATTTTCTTCCCGACTGCTCTGAAATAATTTCAGCCAATGTCGTTTTCCCGGTTCCGGGAGGTCCCCAGAGAATCAGCGAATTCAGGGTGTCATTTTCAATCATTTTTCTGATTGTTCCTTTATCGCCGGTAAGGTGTTCCTGCCCCAATACATCGTTCAGGATTTTGGGTCTTAATTTTTCAGCTAATGGAATATTTTGATTCAAAGTAATTCTTTTTTTAAGATCAATGTTCCGGACTTTTGATCACCGAAACTTATAACAAAATTAAACTAATTTTCATTTTTTTACCCTATTTTTGCATTGTTTTGAAACTTACATTCAATAAAATCATTACATTTCCGCTGGTAATTTTGATAAAATTTTACCAATGGTTCATCTCGCCCTTACTTCCCAAAAACTGCCGGTACGAGCCCACCTGTTCTCATTACATGATTGAGTCTCTTCGGGTTCATGGGATTTTTAAAGGATTCTGGCTGGGATTTAAAAGAATTTTAAGATGCCATCCGTGGGGAGGCAGCGGTTACGATCCCGTTCCACCCAAACATAAATGTCAATAATCAAACTATTAAATCAATAGAAAATGAATACTATTTTTTTCAGAATTTATCTTGTGCTGTTTGCGTTCACAACGCAGCTTCTTTTTGCACAGGAATACCCTGGGGGTTTATCTGACGGAACTTTAGATATCAACGGAAACAATGTTCCGGTAAAAATCTATTCTACCACAGAAATGGGAGACCTGACCGCTTTTCCGGACAGAGCCGTTAACAATAATGTTGTAGTTATCCTTAACGGATCCAGCATTGAACCTGCTTATTATAATTATGTGGCTTCAGCATTGGCAAGATTCAAGGATTCCAAATATCAGTTTTTTGATAAAAACTTCAAGCTGATAGATGCTCCTGCTACCCAGGAAAATGTTACAACATTCAAATATGCGGTAAAATCTGCAAAACCTATCACAGATTCTGATAAAGTAGAGCTTGAAACTTCATTTAAAATATGGGATCCTTCAAAAGGAATTCATATTGGGTCATTTACCCTTCACTTTTATAGTTTGATGTTTGTATTTGCATTTGGTTTCGGATATGTTTTAATGACCCGAATCTTTAAGATTGACAATATTAACCAGAGATACCTGGAACCTCTTTTCACATGGACTTTAATTGGAACAATCCTTGGAGCAAGACTAGGACATGTTATTTTTTATCAGCCGGAATTATTTAAAGAGGATTTCTGGAGTGTATTTTTACCCATAAGCACAAAAAATGGTTTTAAATTCACTGGATTTTCAGGACTGGCAAGCCATGGAGCGACTATTGCTTTGATTTTTACCACTCTTTATTATTCATTTAAAATCATCAAAAAAAATCCATTCTGGGTATACGACAGATTAGGTATTGTAGTAGCTTTAGGAGGTGCTTTTGTAAGAATGGGAAACTTTTTCAATTCTGAAATCGTTGGTAAACCTGCTGATCCAAACTCTCCGTTTGCTCTTCTTTTCCCACAGCAAAGCAGTGAATACGGTCTTACTGTACCTCGTTACCCAAGCCAGTTATTCGAAGCTGTAGGATATGTTCTTCTTTTCATTTTATTATGGATACTTTACAGAAAAACAGATAAAAAATACCAGCAGGGATGGTTATTCGGTTTGTTCTTTATTATTCTTTGGGCCATCAGATTCTTTGTTGAGTTTCTTAAAGAGCCGCAAGGTGACGAATTCATCCAGATTGGAGGTCTGAATACAGGTCAGGTACTTTCTATTCCGTTTATGATTGCAGGAGTTGTTATTATGATCATTTCCAAGAAATTTAAGATCACTCCGGAAGAAAATGAGAAACCGGAATATATTGAAAAAGCATAAGCACACCCTGGAAACTGAAAAACTCCGGTTTTAAGATAAAAAAGGCAAATTTGTAGCGCTACAAATTTGCCTTTTTCTTTTTAAGTCTATTTTAAAAAGCCATTCAGCTCATTTATTCTGTTACAAGCTCTTTGCAACTTTCCCGTTCAGCTCCTCAAAAACATTTCCGAATTCACCAATAACATCTGTAGGAAGCATAGATTCTTTTGAATATTTTTCTGAAGCAAGATCAGCCGCTCTCCCGTGAAACCACGCCCCTAAAATACAGGTTTCTTCTTCAGAATACTCCTGCGCTAAAAGTGAGGTCAGAATTCCGGTAAGGATATCTCCACTGCCTCCTTTCGCAAGACCTGCATTCCCGGTTATATTGTAAAATACATTTCCCTCCGGAGTAATAACTTGTGTATGATGATCTTTCAATACAATATAAATACAATGTTCTTTTGCTTTTTCTCTGGCCAGGTCTAGTCTCTTAAAAGAATTTTCCGTACTTCCGAAAAGCCTTTCAAACTCTTTCGGATGAGGAGTAATGATTGATTTTTGGGGGATTAATTTTAAATTTTCTGATTTTTTAGAAATAATATTCAATGCATCAGCATCCAGAACCAACGGGCTTGTATAGTTTTTCAGAAAGCTCAGAAAACTTTTTCCAGTTTCTGAATGAGTTCCCAATCCAGGTCCTATGCCGCAGATAAAATCTTTATCTACCTCAAAGCTGGTTACAAACTGCTTTCCTCCTGCTATAAACATAGCTTCCGGACATGAGGTCTGCAGTATCTCATATCCACATTCCGGTGCCAGCGTAAAGGTTAGGCCAGCTCCGGTTTTTAAGGCCGATTGTGTAGCCAGAACAGCAGCACCTATTTTCCCGTAACTTCCTCCTATGATTGCAGCCTTGCCATAGCTTCCTTTATGAGAAAACTCCTGTCTTGGCTTGAATATAGATTCTATCAGCTGATCATCAATGATAAAGTATTCCGCATCAGTTGTATCAGCATAGGTTTTGCTTAAGTCAATATCCAGTACTTCCACTTTTCCGGTATATTTTCCGGTTTCGGGATGCAGGAATGTTCTTTTCCAGCATTGAAAAGTCAGGGTATAATCAGACTTCAGAATAACTGGATCATTGTCAAATATTTCATCTGCAGACAACCCGGAAGGAACATCAATGGATATTTTAATATTCTTTCGGGCGTTCAGCTGCTCAACAAGTTCTTTGTACTCACCTACTAATGGTCTGGATAAACCTGTTCCGAAAAGAGCATCAATAATGATTGTTTTATCATCAAAATTATAGTGTTCACTCTGATCATATTTTCTGACCGAAATTCCTGACAAATCACGGAGTCTTTTCAAATTAACCAAAGCATCTTCCGAAAATTTCCGTTTGGAATCACCTATAAATACATCTACATCAAAGCCTTTCAGGTACAGTATTCTCGCTACCGCCAATCCATCTCCTCCATTGTTTCCGTTACCACAAAATACGGCCAGTTTTTTATGATTTTTACAATGTTCCGAAATCCAGTGGGCCGCAGCCATCGAAGCTCTTTCCATCAATTGGATGGATGAAACCGGCTCATGGGAAATTGTAAAATGATCCCAGCTGCGTATCTGTTCTGCGGTAAAAATCTTCATAAGTAAAACAAACTTTTAAGCAAATTACAAAAGATTTTTCATTATGATGCCACCTCAATAATAAAAATTGGGAGACCTCATGAATGAAATAAAGGATCTGTATAATGCTAAAATATTTACTAAACCTAGTTCTATGAATTCATCATAAAACTCAATGTTTTGGGAATAAAAAACTATAAAAATTAGTGTTTTTTACATTTTTAAATTATATTTTTGTGTATATACTAATTAAAAAAATATAAATTATGGGATTTGTTAAAGAATTTAAAGAATTTGCCTTTAAGGGGAATGTTCTCGATCTGGCTGTCGGTGTGATCATTGGTGCAGCTTTTGGTAAAATTGTTTCGTCTTTAGTGGAAGATGTAATCACTCCTCTGATACTAAACCCCGCATTGAAAGCAGCAGGTGCAGAAAACATTGCAAAACTTTCATGGAATGGTGTTGCATACGGAAACTTCGTTTCTGCTGTAATCAGTTTCCTTTGTATTGCTATGGTTCTTTTCTGGATCATTAAATTTGCGAATAAAGTGAACAAAAAAGAAGCTCCAGCTCCTGCAGGACCTACTGAAGATCAAAAATTACTGACAGAGATCAGAGATTTATTGAAAAGCAAGAATATATAATCTGTAATCTCACAACAGTTTAAAAATAAAAAAGCACCTCCATAGAGGTGCTTTTATTATATCATTTCAAATTAATTATTGAATCTGTAAAATACTTGAAATCTGCTCAGCCAGGGAAAGTCCTATCCTGTCCTGTGCTTCAAGAGTAGAAGCTCCTGTGTGAGGGGTAAGAGAGATTTTAGAGTGACTAAGGATTTCTTTAGAAGGTGTTGGTTCATTAATGAAAACATCTAATCCTGCAAATCTTACTTTACCGGAATCCAATGCCTGAATCAACGCTGCTTCATCAATAACTCCTCCTCTGGAACAGTTGACAACAGCTACTCCGTCTTTCATTATTTCAAATTCATTCTTGCCAATCATATAGCCGTCTTTCTGAGCCGGAACATGCAACGTAATAAAATCTGAATGTTTCAAAACATCCTGTAATGGTTCTGTTTCTATATCAACATTGATAAACTGGTTGTTATAAAACTTTACTTTAATGCTGGCTTTTCCTACATTATTATCAGCTGCAACCACTCTCATCCCGAGTCCTAAAGCAATCCTGGCTACTTCCTGGCCAATTCTTCCCATCCCAACAATACCAATTGTCTTTCCTCTCAGTTCGATACCGGCAGCATATGCTTTTTTAAGACTTCCAAATTCAGTATCTCCTACCAAAGGCATTTTTCTGTTGGAATCCTGAAGAAATCTTGCGCCGGAAAATAAATGGGCAAAAACAAGTTCAGCCACTGATTCCGAAGAAGCTGAAGGAGTATTGATCACGTGGATTCCTTTTTCTCTTGCATAGTCTACATCAATATTATCCATACCTACTCCACCTCTGCCAATAATGTCTATAGATGGGCATCCGTCAATAATATCTTTTCTTACCTGCGTAGCACTTCTCACCAATAGAGTTCGGATTTTGTGCTCGTTAATATAATCTACTAAAAATTCCTGTGAAACTTTTGTAGTGATCACCTCAAAGCCTTTTTCTGTCAATGCATCTATTCCAGATTGATCCAGGCCGTCGTTTGCTAAAATTTTCATAAAATATCGAGTATATTAAAAAATGAAAGATTTAAAAATTAAAGGAACTGATTCACATTTAATCTTTAAATCTTTGAATTATATTTTTATTCGCCGTCTTCTTTGAATACTTCAATGGTCACTTGCTTTTCTACCAAATCTGTAAATCTTCCCTTGTATCTTGTAGCTCTTACCAGGTGATTATCTATCCAGTGATAATTTCCTCCTCTTGGTTTCCCGCAAAGTACGCTGTGGTATTTGAAGCCATGCTTATCCAGCCAGTCTATGGTGATTTGTTTCAGATTTTCGGTTCTTGAAGTAAAAAAGCAGATCTGATGCCCTTCATCATACCATCTGTTGATAGTTTCCAACGCATCAGGATAAGGTTCGCAGGTCACCATTCTTTCCGGTTCTTCGTTGGGAACGTCATCTGTAATGGTTCCGTCGATATCTATTAAGTAATTTTTTATGTCATCCTTTAGAATAGGACTAATGTGTTCAATGTATTCTAATTCCATTACTAAATATTAAGTAACAAAGTTAGCGTTTTTACAACTATCAGGCACGTTAAACTTAGTTTATGTTAAAAATATACTAAAAAAACTATTATTCAAAGAATTATATCAATATTTTATTAGTCATTTCATTACAAATAGTTAAAATTTTTCGTTTTGATATTTCTTTTTATGAGTACTATATAAAGACAGATAAAAGGGGCAAAAGTGAATTTGCCGATTTGCCTGTAAACATTCTCTGCCTTCTCAACATTATTACAAAAAGCATGATGTTTATCTAAAAATTTCCAAAATACATTTATTACTCTTACATTTGTAGGAATGGAAGAATTTGTCGTTTTAGTAAATCCTGAAGATGAAGTTTTAGGGCTGATGGAAAAACAGCAGGCTCACATCAATGGCCTGTTACACCGTGCTTTTTCTGTATTTCTGTTCAACAGTAAAGGAGAAATGCTTCTTCAGAAAAGGGCTTCAGGCAAGTACCATTCTCCCAATCAATGGACCAATGCTGTGTGTTCACATCCAAGACATGGGGAAACCTATAAGGAAGGAGCAATACGCAGATTAAAGGAAGAACTCGGAATTGAGGCAGAACTTTCGGAAAAATTCAATTTTATTTATAAAGCAGATGTAGGTAGCGGCCTTTGGGAGCACGAGCTGGATCATGTATTTGTGGGAAACCATGAAGCTGATTTCAATCTGAATAAAGAAGAAGTGGAAGATGTAAGGTTTATTTCCCCGGAAAATCTGGACAGAGAAATCTCTGAACATCCTGAAAACTTTACAGAATGGTTCAAAATCATCCTCGAAGAATATAAACACCATTTTTAATGATGAAAAAAATATTGCTTTTTTCTGCAATTGTAACGGGAAGTCTGTTTTTTGCCCAAAAAGCAAAAGTATACGAAAATTCCAACTACTCTATTAACGTTCCTGACGGCTGGAAATCTACGAATGACAGTGAGATCATCAATATTTTTCCTACCAGCCAGATTGGGGCTATTACGATTTCGGAATATCATGATTTAGCACTTTCAAAAGAAGAAGTTAAAAAATTCATCCTGGCACTTTATCAGTCACAAAATCAAGTGAACAAAGTAAAAGATAAGAAGAGCCAAAAAGGATATACAGAATATCTATATGAACACTTTGATGAAAAAGAAAAGCTGTTCTGGATAACCAAAGTTTTTCAAAAAGACAAAAACTTATATTTAGTTTCCATCAACTGTGGCCAGAAATTCTGGAACGGAAACTACATGACCCAATTCAATGAGACTTTTAACAGTTTTAAAATAAAGAAATAAAAATTAAATATGAAGAAAACAGCCTTGTACGACAAACATGTTTCTTTGGGAGCTAAGATCGTACCTTTCGCGGGTTTTGAAATGCCTGTTCAATATTCAGGGGTTACAGAAGAGCACTTTGCAGTAAGAGAAAAAGCAGGATTATTTGATGTTTCCCATATGGGACAGTTTTTCATCGAAGGGCCGGGTTCAAAAGATCTTTTACAGTTTGTAACGACCAATAATGTAGATGCTCTGGAAAATGGAAAAGCTCAGTATTCTTGTCTTCCAAACGAAAACGGAGGAATTGTAGATGACCTTATCGTTTACAAAATGGAAGATGACAAATATTTCGTGGTTGTAAATGCATCTAACATTGACAAAGACTGGAATCATATTTCAAAATACAATACTTTCGGGGCTAAAATGACTAATGCTTCTGATGAAATGTCATTATTGGCAGTTCAGGGGCCTAAAGCAACGGAAATCCTTCAAAAGCTTACAGAGGTAAATCTTTCAGAAATTCCTTACTACCATTTCACAGTGGGAAGTGTTGCAGGAGAAAATAATGTGATTATTTCAAACACCGGATATACAGGAAGCGGTGGTTTTGAGATTTATTTCAATAACGAAAGTGCTGAAAAACTTTGGGATGCGGTAATGGAAGCAGGTAAAGAAGAAGGAATTATTCCTTGTGGATTGGCTGCCAGAGATACTTTAAGATTAGAAAAAGGGTTCTGTCTTTACGGAAATGACATTGATGATACTACTTCTCCTATTGAAGCTGGTTTAGGATGGATCACTAAGTTTGATAAAGACTTCGTTTCTAAAGATACTTTCGCAAAACAGAAAGAGGAAGGTGTTACAAGAAAATTAGTAGCTTTCGAACTTACAGACAAAGGAGTTCCAAGACATGATTATCCTGTAGTAGATGCTGAAGGAAATGTAATTGGAAAAGTAACTTCAGGAACACAGTCTCCAATGAAGAAAATCGGTTTGGGTCTTGCGTATGTAGACAAGCCTCTTTTCAAATTAGGATCTGAAATCTTTATTCAGGTAAGAAACAAGAACATTCCTGCAAAAGTGGTAAAAGCTCCTTTTGTATAATTGTTCAAGAAGATATTGACAAAAAAAGGATGTTCTCTACTTTGAGACATCCTTTTTTTATTCATTATTATACATCAAATTCAGGTTTCACCTTTACTGGAATTCCGATACAGGAAAAATAAACCCAGCCTATAAAAACCAGCTGAAGTGGAATTCTGTACCATAAATAAGACACTCCACTTCCTGAAAAGTCCCCCGCCTTCATATTCACATGTTCCCATGCAGCATATATATTGGCAGGAAGGATGAGAACAAAAAAACACAATGAGCAGCCAGCCAATGGTTTTCTGAAATCCCGGAATCAACAATGCTGCCGCTCCGATAATTTCCAAAAAACCGGTTGCATACACCATTTCTGTTTTATAAGGTATGATTTGAGGAATCATCAATGCCATTCCCTGTGTATATACAAAGTGGGCAATTCCGGCAGTTAAAAGCATCACCGCCATAGCGATTCTGGCTGAAAAAGCAAATTCATACTCTTTACGGGTCAGTTTAAAAATGATCAGGGAGATGATCAGAACGATAGGTAAAATAGCTTCAGGCATTTCTTTTTTTTGCAAAGTTCTGCCATCCGTTCAGGCAAAACAATGAACCCATGTTAAGAAATTCTACGCCTGATTCTACTGAGGGCTTGTGGAGTGATCCCAATATAAGATGCAATATATTTCAAGGGAATATACTTTAAAATATCCGGCTGTTCTGAAAATAAGGCGAGATACCGTTCTTCGGCGGTTTGGGTCAGCAATGATATTTCTCTTTTAAAATTATCCAGATAAAGCCCTTCACTGGCAAATCTCCCAATCTTATTTCCTATTTCTGTTTTCTCATAGACTGTATTGAGATCCTGATGTGAAATACGCCAAAGCACAGTTTCTTCAAGGGCCTGAATATGATAACTGCAGGGTTTCCGCGTAAGAAAAGAGTCGTAAGCACTCACAAACTCTCCGGCAAACGAAAATGAAAATGTAAAATCATCTTCTTCCCCAGGAATATAAAACCTTACACTTCCCTTTTCTATAAAAGCAAGATAATTTTCCGTTTTTCCGGCAGTGATCAGATGTTGTTTCCGGGAGAATTTCTGTCTTTCCAGTTTCGATGAAAATAACTCCCAATCCTGATCAGACATTGTCACTGATTTTTCAAAATAAGTCCGGATCTGTTCCATTTAAATATTAAAATTAAGAAGAGTAAAGTTAGGATTTAACCTTTAAAAACAAAAAAAAGAGACCATAACAGCCTCTTTTTACATTTAATTACAGATACAGCAGACTTTTCTGTCCGGACTACAGGCATCGCCTACTCCCGGTGTATTGGAAATTACTCCGCCTGCGGGCCCGCATAAAGTAAAGCAGTTAACAATAAGAGGTCTCAATCCTCCATTAATGTTCTTTAGTGCAGCTCTGTTAAGATTCTTTGTTTTTGAAAAGTTTGTTTTCATATTGTAAATTTTGGTGATTACAAATATAAACATTCAAACACAAAACCGATAATAATCAAACACTTATAAAATTAGAGCATTTTAATTAGGATATAAAAATGTCCTGCTCAATAATGAAAGTTATCATTACTGAGCAGGACAGATTAGCTATTTAAAGTCTTATGAGTTAATTTACCCCAAAGAATTTCTGTAATTCTTCAACATTTTTCTTATCATTTCCTACGAAAATCTCCTTATCTGTAATAAAAACTGGTCTTTTCAGAAAAGTATAATGGTCTAATAAAAGTTCTTTAAAATCTTTTTCTGTTAAGGATTTTACATCTAATCCTCTTAATTTGATCTGAGTAGATTTTTTACTGAACAACGCTTCATATGATTTTGTTTTTTTATGCATTTCCGCCAATTCTTCTTTCGAGATTGGTTCTTTTTTGATTTCGCGAAGTTCCCAGCCTGTAAGATCAAATTGGGCTAAAATTTTTCTGCAGGTATCACATGTGTTGAGATAAAATACTTTCTTCATTACGGTTTCTAAATCTGTTATGGGTTAAAATTCTCTTTCATCGAAAGTTTCGTCTTTCAAAAGTAGGATTTAATCTAAAACTTTGGAAATTATTAAATAACTTTATTAAAATTTTATAAAGATGCAGAACAAGCCTATTACTTTTCAGTTTATTTCGGAGCCTTCAGATGTTAATTACGGAGGAAATGTACATGGAGGAAGTGTTATGAAATGGATTGACCAGGCCGGTTATGCATGTGCGACAACCTGGAGTGGTAATTATTCCGTCACAGTATATGTAGGCGGAATCCGTTTTTATGACCCTATTAAAATTGGTGAAGTGGTAAAAGTAGATGCCCAGGTAATCTATACGGGAACTTCAAGTATGCATATCGCCATCAATGTTTTTTCAAGAAACCTGAAACAGCCAAATTTTGAGAAAAAAACCCACTGTATTATTGTTTTTGTTGCTGTAGATGAAAATGGGAAAAAACTGCCTGTACCCAAATGGATACCGGAAACGGAAGGAGAAAAACAGCAGGAAATATATGCAAAACGTCTGATGGAATTAAGAACACAGATTGAGGATGAGATGAAACCTTTTTTATAATGGAAAGAAAAGATTTTATCAGACTTTCTTCATTGGGATTTTTGGGTTTGTATTCTTGTGGGGTTTCAAATTTAAATATGAATAAAAAACCATTAGCCATTCAACTGTACACTGTTCGTGATTCCATTGCTAATAATCTCGAGAAGACTTTTGAAAAACTGGCAGAACTTGGTTTTACAACATTTGAAATCTATGGTTATGACGGAAAGTTTTTCGGAAAAACAGCAAAAGAATTTAAACATATTTTGTCTGCTCATGGTTTAAAGGTGATCAGTTCACATCATCAAACCGGAATTACAGATCTGAAAGATGGAACTCTTTTGAAAAACTGGAATACAACGTTGGATGATCTCAGCATTATTGGTTCTACATATGCAGTTTGCTCCTACCTTCCCGAAGCGGAAAGAACACTTGAAAATTATAAAAAACTTCCTGAGATTCTTGAAAATGCAGGAAATCTCTCCAAACGAAACGGAATTCAGCTGGCTTATCATAATCATGATTTTGAATTTCTAAAGATGGATGAAAGGAATAATTTTTATGATTACATTTTAGAAAATACTTCATCAGATGCAGTTAAGATGGAACTGGATTTATATTGGATTTCAAAAGCAGGTTTAGATCCGTTACTATATTTTGAAAAATATCCGAAAAGATTTCCATTGTGGCATGTGAAAGATATGAAAGCAGGAACAAAAGATTTTGCAGAAATCGGAAACGGAACCCTTGATTTTAAAAAAATTTTCGAAGCCAGAGAAAAAGCAGGATTGAAACATTGGTTTTTGGAACAGGATTCCAGTGATAAAGATATTTTTGACAGCATAAAGATGAGTAAAAAGTATATTCTTGAACATTCTTATTTTAATGAAACTTGAATCTAAAGATATTTAATCATGAAAAATATTTTACAACTCTTTTGCTTACTGATTATTATTTCTTTGAACTCACAAACCCATCGATTTATTTATGAGCTTCAATTAAAAATGGATTCTACAGAATCTGAATATCAGAAATTCAACATGATTTTAGATATTAATCCGAAAGAGGTAAAATTTTACGGAAGAAATCTTCTTATCGCAGATTCTTTGAATAAAAAATTCGGAAACATGGACAATAAACACGTTGATATGACCGGACAAGTGGTAAAAAGAAAGATAAACACTACTGAAAATGAAAATTTTATCAATATAAAATTTGGATATTACTCCTTTAAAACCAATGATAAAATAAAGTGGAATATTTCCAGCGAAACCAGACAGGTTCAGCAATATACATTACAAAAAGCAACGGCTGAGTTTGGTGGAAGAAGCTGGATTGCCTGGTTCAATAAAGAGATCCCATTTAATGAAGGTCCTTTTAAATTTTCAGGACTTCCAGGTTTGGTATTTGAAATCTCTGATACAAAGAAAAATTTCATTTATCATCTTATCAAAAGTCAGGAGCTGACAGAGACATATGTTACCGATAACTTTCTTGAATCCAATTTCGGAAATAAAGCTATTCCCATCAATGAAAAACAGAAATATAAACTGATCATGGAGTTTTACAATGATCCTTTTGCTTTTGAAAGAAACAATTTCAGCAAATCCAACAACGACCTGAAAATAAATATCAACGGAAAAGAGATCCGCAATGTGGATGAACTGAACACTCAGACCAAAAGCATGCAGGAAGTGATAAAAAAGTACAACAATCCGCTTGAGATTGATAAGGCCATACATTATTAAAAACATAGAAGTTGTTTAGCGACTTTATCTTTTATCTTTTATCTTTTATCTTTTATCTTTTATCTTTTATCTTTATTCATATATTTGCATGAACAAAAGGAAATGGTGTTCTTCCTTACCCAACCGCTTTACAAAAGCTGATGACGCCTGATTAAAAGATTATTAACAAATAACTAATCAGGATTATTATGTCAAAAAGTCAAAGAACACTTGGTAAAAAAGCAGTATTCCACACTCATTTTTTCTTCAGAAAGTTTCCGTCGCTGCCTTATATTTTAAAATGGCTGTGTATTAGTACCATTATTGGCGCATTGGTAGGAACTGCTTCTGCAGGATTTCTTCAATCATTGGAATGGGCAACAAATTTCAGGGAAAATCATCTCTGGCTGATTGCTTTACTTCCTGTAGCAGGATTTCTGATAGGACTTCTCTATTATTACTTCGGAAAAGATGTGGAAGCGGGAAACAACCTGCTGATTGATACTATTCATGAGCCCAAAGGAATTATTCCGTTCAAGATGGCACCTTTTGTGTATCTCGGAACAATGGCAACCCATTTTTTCGGAGGTTCTGCAGGCCGTGAAGGAACAGCTCTTCAAATGGCAGGTGCTATTGCTGATCAGCTTGCGAAACCTTTTAAACTTGACAGAAATGAAAGAAAAATATTAATTATTGCGGCTATTGCGGCCGGGTTTGGTTCTGTTTTCGGAACTCCACTGGCGGGAGCAGTGTTTGGTCTTGAGGTTTTTCTGATCGGAAGAATCCGTTATAATGCCATCTTTCCGGCATTCGCTTCTGCAATTCTGGCAGACTGGGCTACTAATCTCTGGAATGTAAAACATACCCATTATCATATTGATTTTATCCCAAAACTTGAGTTTTTACCGATTCTATACAGTATTCTGGCAGGAATAATCTTTGGAATATGTGCCGCTGCTTTCAGTAAAATCATTCACTGGATGGGTTCTGTTTTCAAATCAAAAATTACATATCCACCCTTTCGTCCTGTAGCAAGCGGAGTTATCATTGCCCTGGCAGTTTTTGCAATGGGTACCACCCGATATATCGGATTAGGAATTCCTGTGATTGTAGAATCTTTTGAAAAGCAGCTTCCTTTGTATGATTTTGTTTTAAAAATGATTTTTACTATTGTTACACTTTCAGCTGGATTCAAAGGTGGAGAAGTTACCCCGCTGTTCTTTATCGGGGCAACTTTAGGCAGTGCTTTGTCTGTGTTTATTCCTTTGCCGTTCGGATTACTGGCAGGGATGGGATTTGTGGCAGTATTTGCCGGAGCAACCAATACTCCTTTGGCCTGTATGCTGATGGGAATTGAATTATTTGGAGCAGAATGTGGTGTATACATAGCCATTGCCTGTGTTGTATCTTATCTTCTTTCAGGGCACAATAGTATTTATACCCAACAGAAAATCGGAGACGCGAAAAACAGAAGATTTGAAAGTCAGCAGGATAAGTCTGTTTCGGATTTTTTATGAGCCGTTTTCTTGTTGCTGGTTGCTAGTTGTTTTTGTTGCTGGTTACCTACAACCTTAAACTCTAAACCTTAAACTCTCCCACTCTCCAACACCTCTTTCTCCCATTTCCAACTATAATTCGTAATTTTACGCCATGTTCGATTACAGATTAAAAGTTTTCCATACGGTGGCTTCCCGATTAAGTTTCACTAAAGCTTCAGAAGAGCTTCATATTTCACAACCTGCTGTTACCAAACACATTAAAGAAATTGAAACTCAGATAGGTGCCAAGCTATTTGACCGTAAAGGAACTTCTATTCAGCTTACTCGGAGTGGAAAGATTCTGTACGAACATGCAGAAAAGATCAGAAGTATCTACCGTGACATGGAATTTGAAATCAGCCAGATCAGTCAGCAGCATAAAGGAAAACTGATTATCGGGGCCAGTACAACCGTTGCACAGTATATTTTACCTGAAATTTTAGCCAAATTCAATTCTTATTATAAAGATATTAAGATTGAGCTTCTTACGGGAAATACAGAAACGATTTCAACACTTTTAAAAGAAGAAAAAATAGATCTGGGTATTATTGAAGGAGAATCACAGTCTTCTTATTTTGAATACAGGACTTTTAAGCCTGATGAAATTGTTCTGGCAGCAAAATCAGACCATCCTCTTGCCCATAAAACTTTAAACTTAAAAGATCTCTATCATCTGGACCTGATCTTCAGAGAACAGGGTTCCGGAACACTTGAGTTTATACAAAACAGGCTTAAAGAGAAAGACATCAATATCCATAAACTGAATACCGTTATGCAGCTGGGAAGCAGTGAGAGTATCAAAAACTATCTTCTTCACTCGGAATGTATGGCATTTCTATCGATCAGCACGATCCTCAACGAACTTAAGAATAATGTACTGGCTGTCATTGACATCAAAAACTTCAGTATTGAAAGAGATTTTCATTTTATTCTGCCTAAAGGACAACAATCTGAGCTGATTAAGCTTTTCCTGAGATTTGCAGAGTAATCCTCTTATGATGTAAAAATCTATTAATAATAGAAAATCCTATTATTTTTTAGCATGGTTATTGAAAATATACAAAGCTTTTAAGTTTTGGCTAAAGCCAATGCAATTTTTAAAATTTATTTGGCTGGGCTAAAGCCCAACCCTATTGATGGAGTCAAGCAAATAGTAAATTTAACGACAAGATCTTTCATCTTTCATCTTTCATCTTTCATCTTTCATCTTTTATCTTTTATCTTTTATCTTTTATCTTTTATCTTTATTAATTATAACTTTTAGTTATCCAATATAACAAAATACGATTTACTTTGTAATACTATTTTCCGGAATTTTGGTGCAGATTTTAAAAGTTCGCATTATGAAAGATTTCATCCAAAATGAAATGATCCGAAAAGTATTTTTTATTGTATTGGCAGTTCTATGTCTTACTCCGCTTATATCTTCACCAATTGCTCTGGTTTTGGGATTTGCTCTGGCTGTTTTTATAGGAAATCCGTTTGAGAAACACCTTCATCACTATATCCATTTGCTCCTGCAGATTTCGATTGTCGGTCTGGGATTCGGATTGAAACTGGATGAAGCTCTTCATGCTGGAAAAACAGGATTGATGTTAACGGTTATAAGTATTATTACAGTAATGGTATTGGGATATTTCCTGGGAAAAGTATTTAAACTGGAAAGACCTTTATCTTATCTTATTTCTGCAGGAACCGCTATTTGTGGAGGGAGTGCAATTGCTGCAATATCTCCTATTATCAAACCGAGCACGAAACAGATTTCACTTGCTTTAGCTATTGTTTTTACATTAAATTCTATTGCATTGTTTGTTTATCCTGCCATAGGACATTTGCTGAATCTTTCACAGGAACAGTTTGGGCTTTGGTGTGCAGTGGGAATTCATGACACAAGTTCTGTTGTGGGTGCCGCCAGCAAATATGGGGATGAAGCATTGAAAATAGCAACGACTGTAAAATTGGCACGTGCCCTTTGGATCATTCCGGTTTCATTGATCACGATGTTCATTTTTAAAAGTAAAGATTCAAAGATAAAAATTCCGTGGTTCATCGGTTATTTTATTGCGGCCATTCTTCTGAATACGTATTTCCCGTTTCTTGACCGTTTCAGTACTTCTATAACTGTTTTAGCAAAATCCGGACTGAATCTGACCTTGTTTTTCATAGGTTCTACTCTTTCTCTTCAAACCCTGAAATCAATAGGATTAAAACCTTTATTAGCCGCTGTACTCCTTTGGATTACTATAAGTGTTGGCAGTCTTCTTTATATTATCCATTAAAATGAGCAGAACCCTTTTGATATCAAAAGGGTTCTGCATATTAAATGTGGAAATGTTTATTTCGTATTGAAATAATTTCTTTAGATTGCGGCGTCACCACAAGTATAGACCTGTGGACAACCGATATACTGTACGCAATACCATGGTCCTGTTACTGATCCTGAGCAACTACATCCACAAAGAGATAAATCAGGGTTACCGCTTATTCCTCCTGTGATATTTTTTAGATCTTGCTTTCTTAATTTTTTAGCGTTTTTCATAATGTTCATGTGATTTAGTTTGATTAAACAATATAGTTTTAGTTACCTTCCAAAGTTAAACAAATATTAATTACACGCAACAAAAATCACTATAAAAATTAATAATTTATTGATTATAACGTTATTATTATATTAAAAATAAGAAATAACCTTTTTATTTTTTTAAACAGTTTAAATTATTCTGTAAATTCAAGATCGCGGTCGTGGGTTTCAGAAATAGTAAGTGAAGAATAAAATGCAAGTCCAAATACCACGACTCCCACTATCGCCGCGCTCTCCACAACCGGAAAATGACCTTTAAGAGAATCAAAAGCAAAAATCATAACCGGCACCAATCCTCTTACCATATTAGGCACCGTTGTTGTTGCTGTATTTCTGATATTAGTCCCGAACTGTTCTGCAGCCAGTGTCACAAACATGGCCCAATATCCTGTTCCGAAACCAAGCCATACACAAAACAGATAGTATTTTGTTTCTGTATTGGTATTACCGAATAACATCACTGCTACCCCAATCAGAGTAAAGATCAGCATATAGAAGATGGCCATTTTCCGGGATTTTAAAGCATGGGAAATAAATCCGCTCAATAGGTCACCCACAGAAATCCCTACATATGCCCACATAATTGCTTTTCCTGGGTTGATCTCTTTAATTCCTAATTCAGGGGCAAACTGATTGGCTAAAACAGCCAGAATCCCTATACAATACCATGTAGGCAATCCTACAGCAATACATTTTAAGTATCTTATCAATCTTTCTTTATTGGTAAAAAAGGACAGAAAATTTCCTTTTGAGACATTTTTATGTTCAATATTCTTATAAATTCCGGATTCGGACACACTTATTCTCAGTATCAATAACATAATTCCCATGATACCACCGATAATATAAGAGATATTCCAGCCACCGGCCAGTTCTACCGTAAGCTGAGCCACTACAGCTCCCATTAATCCAAAACCGGCAACAACCGAGGTCCCGATTGCTCTCAAACTCTTCGGCAGGCTTTCAGAAACCAGTGTAATTCCCGCTCCAAGCTCTCCGGCAAGCCCAATACCTGCAATAAACCTCAAACCGGCATATTGGTACAACAAATGTTCTTTTGGAAAATAAGGAAGAAAACCGCAGGCAATATTAGCTAAGGAATACACTAAAATAGATCCGAAGAGTACGGAAAGCCTTCCTTTTTTATCTCCGAAAATACCCCAGAAAACGCCTCCGATGAGAAGACCTACCATCTGACAGTTCAGAATAAAAGTTCCGTCAGCATCCGGATTAAGTCCCAGAGCTTTTAAACTTGGTATTCTAACGATTCCGAATAAAAGGAGATCATAAATATCTACAAAATAGCCTAAGGCAGAAATAATAACGGGAATTGAGAAAATGTACTTCAGTTTTGAAGACATGGACAGTTCTTGCATTTTTAAGTTTTGATAAAAATAAAAAACCTTTCAATTTCTTGAAAGGTTTTTATCAAATATCTTTTTCTGATTATTATCTGGCAATATTCACAGCTCTCGTTTCTCTGATTACTGTTACTTTTACCTGTCCAGGATAAGTCAGTTCATTCTGAATTTTCTCAGAGATATCGTAAGAAAGTTGAGAAGCTACTTCATCGTTCACTTTTCCGCTCTCTACCATTACTCTTAGTTCTCTACCCGCCTGGATTGCATAAGCACTGGAAACTCCGTCAAAGCTTAATGCTGCAGATTCAAGGTCTTTCAATCTCTGGATATAAGATTCCAGCACCTGTCTTCTTGCTCCCGGTCTTGCTCCTGAGATTGCATCTGCAACCTGAATGATTGGAGATAATAAAGACTTCATTTCAATTTCGTCGTGGTGAGCTCCAATAGCGTTTACTACTTCAGGGTTTTCACCATATTTCTCAGCCCACTGCATTCCTAACAAAGCGTGTGGTAATTCTGATTCCTGCTCAGGAACTTTACCGATATCGTGTAAAAGACCTGCTCTTTTTGCTAATTTTACGTTTAATCCTAACTCAGCAGCCATAGTTGCAGCGATGTTTGCTACTTCTCTTGAGTGCTGCAGTAAGTTTTGTCCGTAAGAAGAACGGTATTTCATTCTACCTACGATTTTGATCAATTCAGGGTGTAATCCGTGGATTCCTAAATCAATGATGGTTCTCTTACCTACTTCAATGATTTCCTCTTCGATCTGTTTTCTAGTTTTTTCAACTACTTCTTCGATTCTTGCCGGGTGAATTCTACCATCGGTTACCAATCTGTGAAGTGATAGTCTTGCAATTTCCCTTCTTACAGGGTCAAAGCATGAAAGAAGAATAGCTTCCGGGGTATCATCAACGATGATTTCAACTCCTGTTACGGCTTCTAAAGCACGGATATTTCTACCTTCTCTACCGATAATTCTACCTTTTACTTCATCGGATTCAATATTGAAAACGGATACTGAGTTTTCGATAGCCTGCTCTGTTCCGATTCTCTGAATCGTTTGGATAACGATTTTTCTCGCTTCGTTTTTGGCATTCATCTGAGCTTCTTCCATAATGCTCTGAACGTGTGCCTGTGCTCTTGTTTTTGCTTCCGCTCTCATGGTTTCTACCAATTCAGCTTTAGCTTCTTCAGCGGTATAATTAGAGATTTTTTCAAGTATTTCTACTTTCTTAGCGTTAGCTGTATCTAATTCCTGCTGTTTTCTTTCAAGGATTTCGGTCTTCTTTGCATAATCTGCAATTTGCTTATCCAGATCTTTTTCAAGCTTTCCTGTCTTGCTAAGTTCATCATTCAGCTTATGCTCCTTGTCTTTCGTTCTCTTTTCAACTTCCTGCATTTTCTTTTCACGGGACTGAATGTCTGCATCATGCTGAGATTTCAGTTCCAGGAATTTTTCTTTTGCCTGAAGGTTCTTTTCTTTCTTTATGGATTCAGCTTGTACATTAGCTTTTTCTATAAGGTTTTCGGCGTTTTTCTTAGCATCATCTATGATGAATTTTGCCTTAGTATTCAGAGAGCTTTTTGAGAAAAACATTCCCACTACAGCCCCGATTACTAAACAAACAACACCGACTATAACTTCTATCATAATTTATATTGAGTTTTAATTGTATTCATATCCTTGTTAAATAAAAAAAGCCTACAATAATCCAGAGATTGAGAGTAAACTCCTAATCAACACGATTTGAACTGATTTCCACTGTCTGTAATCCGGAAATCCGGCACGCCATTCGATGGACATTTGTTCGGTAATTGTTTAGCGTTGAGTTTACCTTTAATGTGTTAGAATTATTGTAGGCAGTAATTTTTCAGGAAAAAAAATCTATTTCCCGATTTCATTCAACGACTGATTAATCTGCATTAACCTTTCGTTGGTAGAATTAATATTTTTTTCGTAGTTCAGAGAAACTACTTCTGCATTGGTTCCCAGTTTCAGGGCACACATTGCCAAAGCATCCTGTTTATCTCTTACATCGAAGTTCTGTTCAAAATCTTTAATCATATTCTCGATCTGCTTCCCTACTTTTCGCAAAGTTTCCTCCTCTGCTGCCGGTACGTTCAGCGGATACACTCTTCCTGCAATGTTGACGGTTATTCTCCTTATCTCCATTATAATCCACTGTTTTGAAGCTGAGCAATACAGAAATCAATTTCTTTCACCAATCTGTTGATATGGTTTTTCATTAATCTATTGTGTTCAGGATTTCCTGATATTGCTGAATAAAGTTTTATATTTTTTTGTTCTTCTGCTAATACCTGATTCTTTCTTCTTTCCTCATCATACTTCTTCTTCAACTCTTCATGCTCAATATTTAATTCTTTTAAATTTTCCGTAAGATTTTTATAGTTCTTTTGCAGAGTCGAAATCTTTCTCTCTAATTCTGAAAAATTGTTTTCTAAATCTTGAAGCATTTCAGGTTTGTATATTCTAACTAAAAGCAAAAATAAAAAAATAATAACACTAACAAAAATAAAACGCTCTATATTTTGAAATACAAACAAAAAAGGAGGTGCTAATGCACCTCCTATGTATTTTCAATGGAATATTTTTATTCAAATTTCAGAACAAACATTACGGCTCTTGTCTGTAATGTTGAAATTGCAGAAGCCCAGTAAGGAGGTGTAGTAGCATTATCAGCCACTTTCTCGTTGTTCATGAAGAATGTTCCTCTTACAGCTGGAGTCAGTTTAAATTTGTTGAAATAAAACTGAATTCCCATTTCTGCAGACCATGCAAAGTTGTGGGTAGTTGATCTGTAGATCCCCTGCATGTTATCATCTGTGGAAGTTGAGTTAGACTGAAGGTTTACAACATAGTTCACCCCTGCGGCAACGTAAGGCCTTGAATTGTACCATCTTTGTCCGTGAAGCTCCAACATTACAGGAACATCAATTAACGTAGATTTAATTTCTCTTACTTTATCCTTTTCCTGTAAAGGGAACGGCATAAAAGGAGGATTGGTTAAAGAACCACCTGCATAAATGTCATTGGATTGAGTATTAAAAGTCAACTGTCTTTGAGCAAACTGTAAACCTGGTTCTATCCTTACATCAAGATAATCATTCAGTCTCCATTTTGCAATAAGCCCGGCACCGAAACTATAGCTTTCCTTGGATGTAACAAGGTTTTCATTATCATTCATCCCGTATTTCGGATGCAAAACAATGCGGTAATCCAGTCTGTTCCCGTTCAAATAAAAACCCCAACTGAATTTCTGCTCGTCGAAATCTTCCAACTTATCCATTCTGTTTCGGGTTCTGAATTGCGCGTTTGCAAAAACGGCAACATTTACTGAGGTTAAAACCAGTGCTTTTAATAGAAATTTATTCATAGGTTACTTTGTTGCTTTATAAATTGTGGCTATACCTAAACTTAATTTTTTATATTCTACTTTCTTAAATCCCGTATTTAAAAGAATTTGCTTCATCTTCTCCCCGAAAGGAAAAGCATTTACAGAATCCGGAAGGTATGTATACGCCCTATTATCCTTAGAAACCAATCTGCCAATGGCAGGCAATATATTTTTGAAATAAAACATATAAAATGGTCCCATGAAACCCTCAACCTTTGAAAACTCCAGTATATAAACACTTTTGTTATCTTTAACTACTCTTCTTAACTCTGCTAAACCTTTGGTAAGATTCTCAAAATTCCTTACTCCAAATGCAACGGAAACAGCATCAAATCTATTGTCCTCGAAAGGTAAATTTTCTGCATCCCCTTTTTGCATGGAAATTTTGCCGTCTAATTTAAGTTTTTTTATTTTAATAACGCCAACATTCAGCATTTGTTGTGATAAATCTAATCCAACTACTTTAGAACCGGTTCCTTTTTCAATGGTAATTGCCAGATCTCCCGTTCCTGTAGCCACATCCAGCACTTCCTGCGGATTATCATTTTTCATCCATTTTACCAGTTTATTTCTCCACAAAATATCAATTTTCATGGATAAAACACGGTTCAGAAGGTCATACTTCGGTGCAATATTGTCGAACATATCCTCTACCTGGCTTTTTTTTGTAGCCTCTGAATTGTAGGGAGTAACTTTGGTAATATCTTTTGTCAAAACTTAAAACTTGTAATATTCTTTATAATAATTTAGGTAATCCTGCTTTCTGAAGATTTTAGATCGGGATTCCACTTTCTGGATATTCTTGATCACTTTATCATAATCTTCATCTACATTGTAATAAAAATCTTCTGTGTAAAGCTTATTGAAGCGTCTGGCTCCTCCGTAATAATCCTTTCCATCAATGACCGTTTTATCAAGGTTTGCCAGCAACGAATCTTTTTTAAGATTGTATCCGTAATACTGGTCATTTACGTAGTAATCCTGGTGTGTAATATTAATCAGACCACGAAGCTTATTCACTTCAAATGCTGAATCGTAAAGCATTTTTTTGTTCTGATCAAAAACCTGAATAGAGTTTTTCCCTTTATTCAAATCCACATGCACATACTGCCCGGCAGAGATAACTCCTTCAGATCCGTTATTGATCTTAAAGTAATACGTATTCGGGGTAGGATTATCTACAACATAATAATTCTTCTTGGCTAAAAAAAGGAAGTAGATCCCAAAGGCAATGATAAACACCACAGCTGCAATAAGTAAGCCTTTTAAGGACGAGTTGTTTTTCATAGATTGTAAAGTACAATTTTTGCAAATTTAATAATATTTTTAATTCTCCGTTATTAATATTAATTATTAACTTTGCATCTTTAAAAAAACCATATAAACGAATGCCGAATACGATCATTATTGGCTCTGGATCTTATATTCCGAACAGAGTTATTGGTAGAGATTACTTCATGAATTCCGAGTTCTACACAGAAGACGGAGTAAAGATTGAAAAGCCTGTGGAAGAGACCATTGCGAAATTTGTAGAGATTACAGAAATCGAAAACAGGAGATTCATTGAAGATGATCTTTCCAACTCACAAATCGGTTATGAAGCTGCAAAAATTGCCCTTGAGGATGCAAAAGTGGATGGTGAAGAATTGGATTATATCATTTATGCAAGCAATTTCGGGGAAGTTACTGAAAACGGATATGCTGATTTTATGCCAACAATGGCAGCAAGAGTAAAGAATAAACTGGGCATTAAAAACAGAAAATGCGTAACGTATGATATGATTTTCGGATGTCCTGGATGGGTAGAAGCTATGATTTTGTCTGATAATTTAATTAAAGCTAAAGTTGCCAAAACAATTCTTGTCATCGGCGCTGAAACTTTAAGCAGAGTAACAGATCCATATGACAGAAACAGAATGATCTTTGCTGATGGTGCCGGAGCCGTAGTGGTAAAAGCAACTGATGAAGAGAATGTAGGAATTATTGCCCACAACACAATCTGTGACAACGGCCCGGAATTAAACTACCTTGAAAATCAACCTTCTATCAATAAAGAAGCAGATCAGAAGCGCCTTTATGTAAGAATGCTGGGAAGAAAGATTTACGAATACGCTCTTAAAAATGTACCGGATGCTATCAAAGATACCATTACAGATGCAGGTCTTTCTATTGAAGATATAGATAAAATCTTAATTCACCAGGCAAACGCTAAAATGGATTACGCTATGATTGAAAGACTTCACAGGTTGTATGACATCAAAGAATACGATCATGCGATCTCTCCTATGACGATTCAGGATCTTGGAAACACTTCTGTAGCAACAATTCCTACCATGTATGATTTAATAATTAAAGGAAAAATGGAAGGTCAATCGTTTAAAGAGAATGGGAACATTGTGATGACTTCGGTAGGTGCCGGAATGAACATCAATGCGCTCGTTTACAGATTTCCTTAAAATATTTAATAAACAAAAAAAATATAAAAGCACAGGGAAGTTATTCTTTGTGCTTTTTTTAATCAGAACATGCAAAAGAATTTTTTAATTATCGCTGGAATCTTCCTGTTTTTGGAAGTTTATATTTATCAGGCTATCAGAACACTCACTGATAATTCATGGATAAGAATCGGATATTGGGTACTCTCTTTAGCCGTATATGGAATTTTCGCTTACGAAGTTACCCACTTCCAAAGATCAGACAGAAGTACGGTAAGAGCTCAGATTATGATCTCTTTATTCTTAATTTTCATCCTTCCTAAAATTTTTGTAGTTCTGTTTTTATTAATTGATGATATTTTCAGAACCGGAGGCTACCTGATCGGTTTTACAAAACCTTCAGAAAATTTCTTCCCGGAAAGAAGGAAATTCCTGAGCATCGTAGGCCTGGGAATGGGAGGCGTTCTTTCTGCTCTTTTCATAGACGGAATTACTTTTGGTAAATACCGCCATACCGTAAGAAGAGTAAGGGTAAAATTCAATAATCTTCCGAAAAGTTTCAAAGGATATAAAATTATCCAGATTTCTGACGTTCACAGTGGAAGCTTCTCCGATCCCGGCAAATTACAGCACGCCATTGATCTTATTAATGAACAAAAACCTGACCTGGTATTATTCACCGGAGACATGGTGAATAACGTTGCGGATGAGTTCAAGCCTTTCATTCCTTTATTTTCAAAAATCCAGGCTAAAGACGGCAAGTTTGCCGTATTAGGAAATCACGACTATGGAGATTATGTATCCTGGGAGTCACCCACAGCTAAAAAAGAAAACCTTGACACTTTGATTAGTTATGAAAAGCAGGCAGGTTTTGATATGCTGAGAAATGAACACAGAGTCATCGAAAAAAATGGAGAAAAAATATACATTCTGGGCGTTGAAAACTGGGGATTAAAACCATTCCCTCAATTCGGAAAAATAGATGACGCTTTAAAAAACGTACCGGAATCAGCTACAAAGATATTAATGAGCCATGACCCTACCCACTTTGATTATGTGGTGAAAAAGCACCCTGCAAACATCCACCTGACCCTTTCAGGACATACGCATGGGATGCAGTTTGGACTGGATCTTAAAAATATAAAATGGTCACCTGTTCAGTACCGATACCCAAAATGGGCTGATTTATATGAAAGCGAAGGAAAGCTACTGTATGTAAACAGAGGATTCGGAGTACTGGGATATCCGGGAAGAGTGGGTGTATTGCCGGAGATTACACTTTTTGAGCTAAGCTAGTTAAAGTTCAAGGTTTAAGGTTTAAGGTTTAAAGTTAGAGGTTTAGAAATTTAATACCTCTGTTATCATGAGAAACAGTCTCCTTACTCCCTGCCACCTAATACCTATTACCTGCAGCCTATCATCTACTCCCTAAAAAATATAATCTTTCATACGGGAGGTAGCCATTTCCCTGTCATTGAGAAAAGTAAGGAGGGCATCTAGTTTGTCCTCCATTTTTTTACCCGAAAATAAGCTCCGGTAAAAAGGGATATCAAAACGGTATTTCTTGAAATCTGTAAACTGCCATGTGTTCAGGTAGATCAGTACAAATTCTTCATTCTGCAATGTTTCCAGGACCATATTCTGGTAATACTTCATCGGCAGAATCTGAAACACGAAATCATTATAGGGAAGCTGACTGTAAGGAGAGATACTTTCAGGAACAATACTTAGTCCGTCCTCTTCTGTAATTTCCGTATCTCTTTTGAGTCTTTTGAAAGGAAAAAGAATATTGGCATTGTCGATATTGGAAACATAATTAAATTCCATCAGCTTCAAAATTTCCTGTGAAACCTTTACATCTTTTTGACGAATTCCCCTGATCTGTTTTTCCAGCAGACCCTGAATATTCTTTTTAGCATTTTCAATTTCTTCAGGATTTGAGTCTTTATTATAAAAAGCAATTTCATGCCCTTTGGATGAAATTGCTTTTATTAAATTCTGAAGTTTTCCGATAAGAGAAACCTCTACGAAAAAACTTGATTTGATATCATGAATATCTAAAATTCTAAGAATTGCTCTGGTATTATTTTCTATAATTTTCAATCGCTCATCATCAGTTATTTGGGAGCCGTTTTTTACTTCAGCTTCAATACAGGTGATGTTAAAAGTCAATAATACCATTTAAATTAAAATTTATATAAATTACATAAAATACTATAAATCAGATATTAAAACAATTATTAATTAAAGTATTACTTTATATTATTAATTCTTGCTTAATTTTATCTTCAGATTCTTGATCATATCCTTAGTCATTTCAGAAATTCCGAAATCATAAGTAAGACCCCAGTCTTTTTTGGCGACTGAATCATCAATAGAAGCCGGCCATGAATCTGCAATTGCCTGTCTGAAATCCGGGTTATAATCAATAGCAAAATCTGGAATTTCTTTCTTGATTTCTGCTGCCAATTCTTTTGGAGTAAATGACATTCCACCTAAATTATAAGAAGAGCGAACAGATAAACTTTCTTTCGGAGCATCCATTAATTTCAAGGTTGCATTGATGGCATCGTCCATATACAACATCGGCATTCCTGTATCTTCGGAAATGAAACTTGTATACTTTCCATCTTCAATTGCTTTATAGAAAATCTCAACAGCATAGTCAGTAGTTCCACCCCCTGCCGGAGTTTTCCATGAGATCAATCCAGGATATCTGATACTTCTTACATCTACACCATATTTATCGAAATAGTATTCACACCACTTCTCCCCTGCCATTTTGGAGATCCCATAAACCGTTGTAGGATTCAACACTACATCTTGTCCCACATCATGTTTTGGAATTCCTTTTCCAAATACAGCGATAGAACTTGGCCAGAAGATCTTTTTCAGAAGCCCTTCTTTCGCCATTTCACAAAAATGAAGCAATGGCTCAAGATTCAGTTTCCAAGCGAAAACAGGCTGCTTTTCCGAAGTTCCGGATAAAAGCGAAGCCAGGTGATACACTGTAGTGATATCGTAATCTTTAATCACCTGTCTTACCAATTGTGTATTGGTAACATCCATTCTTTCATAGTGTCCGGCAGAAGTAATTCCTTCCTGCCATCTGTCCAATCCTGAAGCAACAACGTTCTCCGCTCCGTGGATTTCAACAAGTCTGTTCGTAAGTTCGGTACCAATTTGTCCCAAGGCACCTGTAATCAGTATTCTTTCCGTATAGGATTCCATTTTTCAGATTTTTTTAGAATTGTACAAAAGTAAAAAAAACATGCCAACCATAATAAAAAAGGTGTATTTAAAAAACACTCCCCCAATAATGAATACGGATATATTCAACTTAAACAGTTAAAATTCTCTTTTAAACAATAGAAAAAATCAAATGCAGTGATCACAGTCTATGATTAACTTAAAATTCAATAATTTTGTTTCAAAGAAAACAATCATATGAAGAAGATTTTAATTGCTTCGATTTTACTGGCCAGCCCATTTAGCTGGGCTCAGTTTACCAATTTCAATATCATCAAGGAAGCACAGGTAAAAAATAAAGGTGTTGTAGTATCTGCACATCCGTTAGCCAGTGAAGCTGGAGCCAAAATCTTAAAGATGGGCGGAAATGCCTATGATGCCGTTACAGCAACACAATATGCCCTTGCTGTAGTGTATCCTCAGGCCGGAAACATTGGTGGTGGCGGGTTTTTAGTAGGCGTAAAAAATAATGGGGAAAAATTCACATTGGACTACAGGGAAACTGCTCCGAAAAAGGCTTCCAGGGATATGTACATTGATAAAAAAGGGAAAGCAGATACAGATCTTTCCCAAAACGGAAGACTGGCAGTGGGTATTCCCGGAAGTGTAGCGGGTTTTTTTGCTACCCTGAAATACTGCAAACTGCCTATGGAAAAGATTATCCAGCCTGCCATTGATCTTGCGGAAAAAGGATTTGCTATTACCGACAAGGAAGCAGAAATGCTGAATAACCAAAGGGAAAAATTCCAGAAACATAATAAATCTTCTATCATTTTCGTAAAAGATGCTCCATGGAAAGCGGGAGATTTATTGATCCAGAAAGACCTGGCCGAAACCTTGAAATTGATTCAAAAATCGGGGGCAAAAGGCTTTTATGAGGGGAAAACAGCTGATCTTCTGGTTGCTGAAATGAAAAGAGGTAACGGAATCATCACATTGGAAGATCTTAAGAATTATAAGGTTGCAGAGAGAAAAGCTCTTGAATTTGAATACAAAGGAAGTAATGTGGTAACCATGCCTTTACCTTCAAGCGGCGGAGTTCTTCTGGCTCAAATGCTGAGAATGGCAAGTTTTGAAAACCTTGAAAAATACCAGCAAAACTCTACAAAAGCAGTTCAGATCATGACTGAGGCAGAGCGAAGAGCTTTTGCAGACAGAGCAGAATATATGGGAGATCCGGATTTTATTCAGGATAAAACTTCTTACCTGATCTCTGATGACTATCTGAAAGGAAGATGGAAAAGCTTCAGTTTTGATAAAGCAACTCCAAGTGCAGAGGTTGGCAAAATCATAGAACAGCCTAAAGAATCTATGCAGACTACTCATATTTCCGTATTGGATAAGGATGGAAATGCTGCTTCTGTAACCACAACTCTTAACGGTTATTATGGAAGTAAAGTATTGGTTTCAGGAGCAGGATTCTTTTTAAATAATGAAATGGATGATTTCTCTATCAAACCGGGTGTACCAAACATGTTCGGAGCAGTAGGCGGAGAAGCCAATTCGATCCAGCCTAACAAGAGAATGCTTTCTTCCATGACCCCAACTATACTCCTTAAGAATGGAAAACCTTATATGGTAGTGGGAACTCCCGGAGGAACAACGATCCCAACCTCGGTATATCAGTCTATTGTGAATGTTGTGGATTTTAAACTGAACGCAAATATGTCAGTGAATACACCAAAATTCCATCACCAGTGGCTTCCGGAAACTATTACGGTAGAAAATAATTTTCCTGAAAGCACAATTTCGGAGCTGAAAAGCAAAAATTATGTCATTGAAAAGATCAAATACATCGGAAAAACAGAAATGATTGTTCTTGATGAAAACGGAAGCATCCATGCAGTGGCAGACGGCCGCGGAGATGACTCTGTTGCAGTGGAATAAATATCATCTGTCAATATTATAATACAGCTCCGGCTTCATTCTAAAAGGCTTTGCCTTTTAGAATGAAGCCGGAGCTTTTTACTGATCAATCTACTGCTGCAGATCTTTTCAATGACTTTTGTCATGTTTTCAGATAAATTTTCTTAATTTTCGCCCTTAAAAAAACAAAACGACTGTTCTTTGAAAGCAAAAAAAATATACAATCAGCTTTATTTCCAGGTGATTATAGCGATAGTTGCCGGTATTCTTCTTGGAAAATTTTATCCCGAATTGGGAGAAAAAATGAAACCTCTTGGAGATGGATTCATCAAATTGGTGAAAATGATTATCGCCCCGGTAATTTTCATTACGCTTACTTTGGGAATCGCCCATATGACCGATTTGAAAAAAGTAGGCCGGATTGCCATAAAAGCAATGATCTATTTCTTTACATTTTCAACTCTTGCGCTTATCATCGGATTATTGGTAGGAAATATCTTACAGCCGGGCCATGGTTTAAACATTGATCCTGCTACTCTCTCAGGTGATGTTTCACAATACCAGGCAAAAGCTCATGAATCAACGCTTACAGGATTCATTATGAATATTATTCCGGAGACTTTATTCAGTCCTTTGGTGGGTGATAATATTCTTCAGGTTCTTTTGGTTGCTATTTTAATGGGAGTGGCTTTGGTTTTAACAAAAGAAAAAAGCCAGAAAGTAACCGATTTTTTACAGGATCTATCAACTCCGGTATTTAAAATCGTTCATATGCTTATGAAAATGGCACCCATCGGAGCATTCGGGGCTATGGCGTTTACTATCGGAAAGTACGGACTTCACTCGGTTATAAATCTTATTTTTTTGGTCGGCACATTTTACATCACTTCTGCTCTTTTTGTGGTGTTGGTGTTAGGAGCGATAGCATGGTATAACGGATTTAACATTTTCAAGTTTCTTTTTTACCTTAAAGAAGAACTTCTTCTTGTTTTGGGAACCAGCTCTTCAGAGTCTGCTCTTCCGGGAATCATGGAAAAACTTGAAAAAGCGGGCTGTTCGAGAGCTATTGTAGGTCTTGTAGTGCCTACAGGATATTCTTTCAATCTTGATGGAACCAATATTTATATGACACTTGCCTCTCTGTTTATCGCACAGGCATTAAACATCCATCTTCCTATTGAAAAACAGCTGATGCTTCTTCTGGTAGCCATGTTAAGCTCAAAAGGAGCAGCTGGCGTTACCGGAGCCGGATTTGTAACCCTGGCAGCAACCCTGGCTGTAGTTCCGGAAATTCCAATTGCCGGAATGACATTAATTCTTGGGATCGATAAATTTATGAGTGAATGCAGAGCGCTGACGAATGTAATCGGAAATTCTGTAGCTACCGTAGTGGTTGCCAACTGGGAAAAACAGCTTGATAAAAAACAGCTTCAATATTGTCTGGATCATCCGGCTGAAGTTGAGAAAAAGCTGGAAGTATAAACAGGTAGCAGATCATAGATATCAGGAGGTATTCTATGAAGCTTCAGTGGAAGTTTATTAAGGTCAATAGTGAATTTTGCTTTGCAAATGAATGGTGAATTTTTTATATGAAATCATAAATCAAGATTCATCAATAATCAACTAGTAACAAAAGAAAGTAGCAACAAACAACGGTCAACCTGAAACCTTAAATCAAAATACTTAAGCTTGCCGGCTGTACTTTAACATGAACTGGTGATTTGATTTTATTGAATTCACCGTCCAGATGCCAGTTTTTGGTATTGACTTTAAATGATATTTCAGAAACCGGGAGATAAGTGACATATTCATCATCTTTCAATCTTTTGGTGAACATTCTGAAAGCAAACAGCGCAGAATAGGTCAGAGGAAACTTCTTCACCAAAACCATATCCACCAAACCATCACTTTTGCTTGCTTTTGGAGCAATGTAAGCGTTGTTTCCAAACTGGCGGGTATTGGCAATATTCATCATCAGATATCTTCCGTTGTACTGCTGATATTCTTCGTCAAAAAACTTCACCTTGATGGGTTTATAGTTGAAGAAGGTTTTTAAGGAAACTTTGATATAATTTTTGAATCCGCGGGTTGTTTTTTCAAATTCCTTGACAACTTTACCGTCAAATCCTGTTCCTGAAACATTGATAGAAAGCCTGTCATTCACTGTAAAAGTATCAATCTTTCTGGAATTTTTGATTCTTATTTTTTCTAAAAGTTCATCCAGATTTTTACTGAACTGGGTTTCATTGGAAAATCCGTTTCCTGAACCAGCAGGAAAAATAGCCAGAATTTTTTCTGTATTAATCAGATTTTTGGCTACGGTAGAAATTGTACCATCCCCTCCTATTGCCACAAAAATGTCCACCTCTTCAAAATGAGCCTGAATAAACTCATCTGTTCCCGGAATAGATTCTGACACATAATACAACGGGTTGTTAACCTTTTTTTTAAGTTCGTTCAAAAACGGCTGATAGTTTTTTTTGGCCGAAAAAGGGTTGATAATAAAAGCTACTTTTTCCATTACCGCAAAATTAAAAAATGCTTCCTGATCTGGAAGCATTAATTTACTTAATTTTCATTCTTTCTTTAAATTCAGCATTTAATGTCCCTTTAAGGTCTTCCCATGAAACAGGAATGGTGATATCTCCTGCAGCAAAAGCGGCAATTTCGTAAGGGCTGTAATGGAAATACAGATTTTTATCATCAAAATAGAAGTTATCGGATGCTGGAATTTTCTCAACTAGCAGCATTTCCGAGTTTTTCACTTCTCCGTCACCATCCATTGTTCCACTGTTGATTTTGTCGATATTTTTCATCAGAATTGCTTCAATTTTATTCTTAGGCATTGAAGTAATATCTTTCAGTTCTAATTTTTTACTGTTTTTAAGATCAAAAACTCTTTCTGAAAAACCATAATTATCATGTGCCCCCCCTTCATATCCGCTTCCTACATACTGGATATGCATATAATTGTTTGCATTGGAAATCAGATTCATATGTGAGCTTGAATACCAATTCTGAGCATAGGTAACATCTGAAACCCAATCTTTATTATCATTTTTCATAGAACTGAAATAATCATTCTTTTCTTTATCAAGATAAGCCTGAAGGCCTGCTTTGGAAAAGTCTTTGATTTTTTCATTCTGGAAATAGATACTGTCTAATAGCTTTTTATCTTTCAATGATGGAAAAACCAACAGTTTTGAAGTGTAGCTCACTTTTAAAGAGTCTGTAATCTTTGTAGAATCATTCACTTTCACAGAGTCTACCACAAATCCTTCAGTGGTTTTATTTTCAGTTTTTTCTACTGGCCCTGCCTTTTCATTTTTTTTACAGGCAGTCACTGCTAAGAAAGAAGATAATGCTATAACAGCAATCGTATTTTTCATAATTCTAATTTTTGATATCAAATACAAAAACCATTCAAAAGATGAATGGTTTTTGAAAAAACTTTATTTTTTTTATAAATCTTGCTTAAGTTTTCTTAAATATTACTTTTTAACAAGGCTTATTACCTGATTTTCAAACTTAGATGCTACTCCCCAGATTTGTTTAAATGCAGGATAATATTCTTTCGGATAATCTGAACTGCTAACTTTCGTTGTGGTAGTCACTTCCAGCTTATTTCCTTTTTGTTCTACAGAATAGGTATAGGCTATTTCTTTATCTTCGGTAACGATCCTTTTTTCTTTAGGCATTTCCTCAATTACATAACCTTCAGGAATTTCAAGAGTGATTTTTTTCACTTTGGTGATAGGCGATCCAAAATCGATGGGATACTGTCTGGCTTCCGTTTGGTCAAACTCATTGGAACTTTTGTTTAAAAATAGCATCGGATTGATGATCATTTTCTTTCCTACTCTGTCAATAAGGTTCATTGAAGAGAATTTCATGCTGCTTTCAAAATCTCCATTTTCCAACACTTTTGAATTAATATCCGTAAAGTCCATAGAAAAGTTTTCTTTATACTGCTTTTTATATTTTTCTGCATTATCATCATAGCTGTCTTTCACATACATGGCATAGGCACCTGTATCTCTGTCTGAATAGGTTCCGGAAATACTTCCGTCATCATTAATCTTACCATTGACTGTAAGGAAAGTATTGCTTGATTTCACATTGGACATTTGAATCTGCAGAGCCTTTTCTTTAGTTACCAAAATCCCATATTGATTCCAGTTTTTAAGAGGAATTTCATCCAGAGAGGATTGCTTTGAGGTAGCATCATAAATATGCAGTTGCTTATCAATATTGATCGCAGCCAATACAAAATTCATATTGGAAATATTGGGAGACACCAGATTAATCAATCCGTTTTCCACGGTAGAAATTACCAGCGGATCAGCCTTAAGCCCGGCTTCGCGAAGCATCATTACCAGAAAAAGGTTGATTTCTGCTGCATTTCCAACTTTAGTTTCCAACAATTTTTTGATACCATCTTCTGTATAAATTCCTTTATCTTTATTCCAGGTAAAAGTTTTCTGAACATATGAAAAAATAGCATTTGCCTTTTCAAGATCGGTTTTCATTTCTGAAACTCCTGCCGGCATGTTTTCTTTTGCCAGTTTTGTTCTTTTCAGTTCTCCTCCAAAATCGTCACTTTCATAAAGTCTTTTCCCAATCTGATCCCATGATGATGAATAGAGTTTAAGCTCACCGAAATTAGTAGAGTTGAGCTCTGCACTGATTTTCGTTCTGAAGTTCCTGTCATTTCTTACAAATTTTTCAGTTTTAAAGCCTTTCAGGTTTTCATAAGCAAATCTAAAGGTTTTGTATTGGGCACCGTACAGATTCCTTTCCTCCATTTCCCTGTATTTAGGTGAAAGCCCTCCAGTATAGTTTACATTGTAAGACATATTGATAGGAGTATCAAAAACATATTCTGTATTCAGTGAAGGAGTATCAGATTCTATCAATACCTCTGGAATCATAAATCGGAACGGAGATACAATTTCATACTGATATTCTAAGACTGATCCATTTTTTACACTTGGAAAAGCAAATTTTGTCAGGGTAACATATTTATTCTCCTTACTTCTATATTGTGAACTTTTTTCCACTTTCACCGGAACTGTGTTTCCGTTTTCAAGATTGTATGTAAAAGCCTTGAACTTACCCAATGATTCTCTGTTGGTTCCAACATTATAAATAGGGATTTCAAGATTCAGCCAGTCTTCAGCCTTATCTTTATCATAAATCTTAACTCTATAATAATATCTTTTATGCAGATTTCCTGTGTTTGCATCCACCATAAAATAAGCAGATTTATACAAAATTTCAGCAGGAGCATTTTCATCCAATAAAGATTTAGCTTTAGACAAATCTGCATCGTTAAATTTCGGAGGATTCAGAAATTCGTATTTCTTCTGAGCATTAATCATTATTGCATTGGCAGAGCAAAGGACCAATACTATTAGTTTTTTCATGGTTATATTTTTGTTATTAAAATTTTTGAATTATCCATGTTCAGAATTTTTTTTCTGAAATTGATGTAGTCATTGTATTTTTCTTTTGGGTACAGACCTTTATTGATCTGCATTTTTCTTGTTACTTTTATCTGATTATCATTTTTTACAAAGCTTAGCTTATAGGAACCAAATTCAGAAGTGATGTTTGAATTATCCGGAGTTTCATCAATTTTATAGCCCATAGGAAGAATAAAAGCAATTTCATATTCATCTTCAAAGGACATATTGACTTCAAAAGGAAGTTCACGGTTCTCATCTGTCTTATAAACAACATCAGAAAAAATGGGTACAGATCTGAATAAAAGGCTGTTTCCTGCTTTTTTAGAAAAATTATTGGTCTTAAAATCAAGGTCATATGTAATAACAGCCTTGTCTCTGTCATTGGTAAAGTTTTTCATTTCCACTTTTTCAAAGTTTAAAATGTCAAAGTTTGCTTTTACCGCGTCATTTTTCTCTTTTGGATTGAGATTTACGAATCTTAAATTATAATCATATTGATTTCCCGTGTAGAAAAAATTACCTGCCCCAGTAATACTGTTATCCTCGTTAAGGTTAATTTTCAACACCTGTTTTTCCTTATTTTGTTCGGCTTTATACACAGGCGTATTGATCAATTCAATTCCTTTTGGGGTTACTGCCAGTACATTTCTATCCGTTGTACTGTAGCTCAAATGGTTAAAAGCCATCTGTTGTGAAGTGTTTTCAAGCCAGATATTTCCTTTTTCAGTCGGAACCATCAGGATAACGTGGTTACCACCCATAGAAGGAAATTCAGGATCAAAGGAAACCTGAGAACGGCCGGAAGTAATGATACAATAATTGGAAGGAATTCCTGCTTCATTCAGAAGAACTTTCATATAATTCGTAAGTCCCTTACAGTCTCCATAACCTTTTTTCTGAACCTCATCCGGCATCATAGGCTGCCAGCCCCCTATTCCTAAAGCCACAGCAATATATCTGCTTTTGTTCTGCATGTACTGATAAATTTTCTTCACCTTATCTTCCACAGATCCCTGGAGTTGTAAAGATGCCACTTCAGCCTTGATTGAAGGAGTAGAAGCTGAAACGGGTATCAGAAGATCATTATAAATCCAGGTTCCGAAATCTGTCCAGTTATTTAAAGTCCCCTGTTTTCCTGCCAAACTGAATTTTGCCAGTGCAAAGTTTACTGCAGGCAAGATTTTAACAGGCTGCGGTATCATAAAAGCATCGTCTATAGCAGGTACGTTTTTATATGAATAGGTTTTATCATTTGCACTGCCGCTTTCTATAACAGAAGCATAATTGTATTTTGATGGGTAGACCTTAAAGCGAAGTTCAATTCCTGAAGTATTAATGATTTTAAACTGTGCTTCTTCCAGTGATGTTTTGATAGAAGTAAATGGCACAAAATCAGGGATGAAAACTGTGTTTTCGTCATCAGTTTCATAAGAAAAGTCAACGGTATAAGGATACTGAGCCGGTGTATACGAATATACCAAGACTCTGTTATCAGAATAAAAGATCCCCTGAGGATTGTTTGCTATATCCTGAAAATCAGACTTTGAAACACTTTTAATCTTTTTTCCGGCTTCATCATAAATGGTTACTTTTATATTTGAAATACGTCTTTGCTTATCATAAGGAATATAGGCTGTAGCCTGATCATTACCGTCTTTGTTTAAAACCGTAGTAACTGTATTATGCTGATATTTTATCTGATCAACTTTATTGATCTGAGCCGTTGTAAAATCTTTTCGTATAACAGCATTAGCATTTTTCTTTAAATTCTCAGGAATAGCAGAAGCAGGATAGCTTTGTGCAAAATATAATGAGGCAACAGAGAACGCCCCAAGAACTAATATTTTCATCATAGTTATTAAAATTAAGCAAAAATAAGAAAATCTTAATAACTGTTAAAAAAAATATAAAAGGCTTCAACATTGTGAAGCCTTAACCTAATACTTAAAAAGTACTTTTTTAAATGTACTTATAAGGATATGAACACATTATCAACTTTTCATTATTATATTCTGAAAAGTTAAAACAGAATATTTATACTTATTCTAGATATTTATTCTGTGCCATGAAGTGGTAAACTCCATATTGTCTGCGTTTCAAATTTAAAATAAATTATGATTCATATAATTCAAAATCTGTAGAATTAATAATAAACAGAAGTACAATTAATTCTACAATAAAAAAAGACCTCATTTCTGAAGTCTTTACGTTTTTACATTTTCTTTTTAATCATTTGGAACCAGTTTACTATCATACTGATCACCTCCAAGTCCCAGTACAGGAATAAAGATAAATCCAAAAAGGAGAATCAGAATAGTGTACAGAGGAGTTTCTTTGGCAAAACCTTTAGCAAGTCTGTCATATACAACCCAAAATGCATAGATATTTACCAACGGAATAAAGAAAAGAATGATCCACCATATTGGTTTTTTCACTATTTCCAGCAATACTATTGAATTATAAATCGGGATAAAAGCGGCCCAGGCATCTTGTCTTCCTGCCTTCTGAAAGATTTTGTACATGCAATATCCATAGAATATATAGCATAATAGACCGAAGAACATTGTTCCGAGTCCTAATCCTGCAGCGGCTGCACCAGACACTGCATCTGCCCCATTATAAGGGTCTGTTTGTAAAAGAGTTAACATATTATTGTTTTTTTGGTTTGTCCAAATATAAAAAAAGCTTCTAAATAATTAGAAGCTTTTTTTATTATATTTTTAAAAACGTTTATGCATCAATTTTTGCATATTTCGCATTTTTCTCGATAAACTCTCTTCTCGGCGGAACCTCATCTCCCATTAACATTGAGAAAACACTGTCTGCTTCCACTGCATTATCAATAGTTACCTGTTTCAGAATTCTGTGTTCAGGATTCAGGGTTGTTTCCCAAAGCTGTTCAGGGTTCATTTCCCCAAGACCTTTGTAACGTTGTACTTCTACCCCTTTTCCGTCTGGAGACATTTCTAAAGTAAACTCTTCACGTTCTTTTTCATTGTATGCATACACTTTTTTATTACCTCTCTTTAACAGGTATAAAGGCGGTTGAGCAATATAAATATATCCGTTCTCAATAAGTTCCTTCATATATCTGAAGAAGAAAGTAAGAATCAGAGTAGAGATGTGAGAACCATCGATATCAGCATCGGTCATAATCACAACTTTATGATATCTAAGCTTCGCCATATTCAAAGCTTTGCTATCTTCTTCAGTACCTACAGATACTCCAAGAGCGGTATAGATATTTCTGATTTCCTCGTTGTCATATACTTTATGAAGCATAGATTTCTCTACGTTCAAAATTTTACCTCTTAAAGGAAGAATAGCCTGGAAGTGTCTGTCTCTTCCCTGTTTAGCTGTTCCACCTGCGGAATCTCCCTCTACAAGGAAAAGTTCAGATTCAGCCGGGTCTTTGGATGAACAGTCAGAAAGTTTTCCGGGAAGACCAGAACCTCCCATCGGAGATTTTCTCTGAACCATTTCACGGGCTTTTTTCGCAGCTTGTCTTGCTTTGGCAGCTAAAACAACTTTTTGAACGATTATCTTCGCTTCATTAGGATTTTCTTCCAGGAAGTTTGTAAGCATTTCCCCTACAATCTTATCAACAGCACCAGAAACTTCAGAGTTTCCTAATTTTGTTTTGGTCTGCCCTTCAAACTGAGGTTCCATTACTTTTACAGAAATTACAGCTGTTAATCCTTCACGGAAGTCATCACCCGTAATTTCTACTTTTTCTTTTGCAGGAAGTCCCAATTCATCTGCGTATTTCTTTAAAGTTCTTGTTAAAGCTCTTCTGAAACCTGCAAGGTGAGTACCTCCTTCGTGGGTATTAATATTATTAACATAAGAGTGAAGATTTTCGTTGAATGACGTATTATAACGCATCGCCACCTCAACAGGAATATCATCTCTTTCACCTTCCATGAAAATCACGTGTTCCATAATAGATTCACGGCTACCATCGATATAAGCAACAAATTCTTTCAACCCTCCCTGAGAATGAAAAATTTCTGAACGGAAAGAACCATCTTCCAGTTTTTCTCTTTCATCAGTAAGCGTAATTGTAATTCCTTTATTAAGGTAAGAAAGTTCTCTTAAACGGCTTGCTAATGTATCATAGTTGTAAATCAGTTCCGTAAAAATGGTATCATCCGGCTGGAAAAACTGCTTTGTTCCTCTTTTATCACTATGTCCGATCTCCTCAACCTGAGTCTGTGCTTTTCCTTTAGAATAGATTTGTTGATAAACATTCCCGTCTCTGTAAACAGTAGTAACCATTTCATTGGAAAGTGCATTCACACATGATACCCCAACTCCGTGAAGACCTCCTGAAACTTTGTAAGAGTCTTTATCAAACTTACCTCCGGCTCCAATTTTTGTCATTACAACTTCAAGGGCTGATTTCTGCTCTTTTTCGTGGAAATCAACCGGGATACCTCTACCGTTATCACTTACTTCAATTCCGTTTCCTTCCTTGATGCTAACGAAGATTGTATCGCAGTATCCTGCCAATGCCTCGTCAATAGAGTTATCTACTACTTCATAAACCAAATGGTGAAGACCTCTTGTTCCTACATCACCAATGTACATTGAAGGACGCATACGAACGTGCTCCATTCCTTCCAATGCCTGAATACTACTAGCTGTATATTGTTTTTGACTCATATTAAATATTAAAAATCTTGCTCTATGCAAAGACTTACAAATATCGTGATTTTTTTCGAGGTATGAAAGTTAAAAAGTGTCAAAAAAATGTAGAGTTTTCTTATTGAAAACATAAGGAACAGCAATTCATAAAAGAATCAAAATTAATTGGTATTCCTGAAATATCAACTGTTGTAAATCATACTCAACATCAATAATTTATGCGTAAATTTATTTACTGAAAAGTTGATATTATGGATGATTTTATTGCTGCCCGTGCCCAGATGGCACTTTCTTTGGGCTTTCATATCATATTCTCCTGTGTGGGTATGGTGATGCCTTTTCTCATGGCTTTTGCCCATTGGAAATACCTAAAAACCAATAATGAAGTTTATAAAGGTCTTACAAAGGCATGGAGCAAAGGAGTAGCCATCCTTTTTGCTACCGGAGCTGTTTCAGGAACAATGCTTTCTTTTGAGCTGGGTCTTTTATGGCCTGGTTTTATGAAACATGCCGGCCCTATTTTCGGAATGCCTTTTTCACTTGAGGGAACCGCCTTTTTTATTGAGGCTATTGCCATCGGGTTCTTTTTATATGGCTGGGAAAAATTCAACAAATGGTTTCATTGGTTCTGCGGATTTCTTGTAGGAGTAAGCGGACTTGCTTCCGGAATTCTGGTAGTGGCAGCCAACTCATGGATGAATTCTCCAACAGGTTTTGATTATATTAATGGACAGTATCTTAATATAGATCCTATCAAAGCGATGTTCAACGATGCCTGGTTTCCGCAGGCTCTTCACATGACTGTTGCTGCATTTTGTGCCACAGGGTTTGCCGTAGCCGGAGTTCATGCCTTTATGATCATGCGAAAAAGAAATATTGAATTTCATACCAAAGCATTTAGAATTGCAGTAGGTTTCGCCCTTATCGGAGCATTCGGAGCACCTTTAAGCGGTGATGTTGCGGCAAAATCAGTAGCGGAAAGGCAACCGATAAAACTGGCTGCTATGGAAGCTCATTTTGAAACTGAAAAAGGAGCTTCATTTATCATCGGGGGAATTCCTGATGAAGAAAAAGAAGAAGTAAAATACGCTGTGAAAATTCCGAAGGTTTTAAGTTTCCTGGTGAGTAATGATTTCAATGCTGAAGTAAAGGGTCTTAAAGATTTTCCGAGAGATGAATGGCCTCCGATTGCAGTTGTTCATTATGCTTTTCAGATCATGATCTTTTTCGGAGTGGTCATGATTGGTATTGGAGTTATTTATTTATATTCTTTTTTCTTCAGAAAAGAATGGCTGAGTAAAAACTGGCTGTTAAAGACCTTCTTAATAGCAACGCCTTTTGGATATATTGCGCTGGAAGCGGGATGGACAGTAACAGAAGTAGGAAGACAGCCATGGATCATTTATGGGGTCATGAAAACAATAGATGCAGTAACCCCAATGCCTGGAATACAGTATTCATTCTATTTCTTTACGGCAATTTTCATATCATTATCAATGATTCTTATCTTTCTTTTGAGAAGACAGATTCAAATGGTACCGAAACTTTACGATCCTACCGACCCTCAGTTTAACGATAAAAACAAAAAATCATGATCTACGTTGTTATAGGTTTTCTCTGGCTTTCCATCTGTCTTTATATTATTCTGGGAGGGGCAGATTTCGGAGCTGGTATTGTAGAACTTTTCACCAATAAAAAAGCCAGACACAAGACCCATGAAATCATGTATGAGTCTATTGCTCCTGTATGGGAAGCCAATCATATGTGGCTGATCATCGCGATTGTAATTCTTTTTGTAGGATTCCCCGAAATCTATACCACGATGTCTACCTATCTTCATATTCCTTTGGTATTGATGCTTGTAGGTATTATTGCAAGAGGAACAGCATTTACCTTCAGACATTATGATGCCGTGAAAGATAACTGGCAGGTTTTATATACCCAGATTTTCTACTATGCGAGTCTTTTAACGCCTTTCTTTTTAGGCTTAATTGCCGCTGCAACGGTTTCCCACTCTATCAATCCTGATGCGGTAACTTTTGTGGATTTATATATTTTCAGCTGGCTGAACTGGTTTGGAGTTTCTGTAGGCCTGTTCACTGTTGCATTGTGTGCCTATCTTGCTTCTATCTTTTCATTAAGAGAAACCCGTGATAAAGTGGACCTTTTACTGATGATAAGAAAGTCCAAGCAGACCATGATCTTTGTGGTGGTTACGGGAATATTGGTATTTGTGACCGCGTATATTTCAGATATTCCCCTTTTAATGTGGGTATTTTCCAAGCCTTTGGGAATTATGGCGATCGCTTTTGCTACCATTGCCTTATTGCTTATTTTAAGAGCGCTGAACCGACAAAAACTGCTTCCGGTACGTGCTTTGGCAGGATTTCAAATGGTCATGATTTTAGTAGCTGCAACGTATCAGCATAATCCGAATATTATTTTATTAGGAAACGGACAGCATCTTTCATTATTGGAACATATGGCTCCCGAAAAAACCATTGCCGCGCTGGGATGGGCTTTGATGCTCGGCTCTTTATTTATTCTTCCGTTTTTATTTTATCTGATGGCTTCTTTCAGTAAGCTGAGAAAATAGTTGAAATATGCAGACTTATAAGGATAAAGCAGAACTCATTGAGGAACTCAAAAAAAGATATTTGCTCTATGATCAAGAATTTAACGATATAAAAGAAGACGAAAAAGACCTTCTGCAACCCGGAGTTGACAAAACTCCATCACAAAATATTTCCTATCAATTGGGCTGGACTCACCTGCTTTTGCAATGGGAAGCTGATGAACAAAAAGGATTAGACGTAAAAACCCCTACTCCTGAATATAAATGGAATAATCTAGGAGGACTATATCAATCTTTTTATAATGAATATAGTTCTCATAGTTTACAAAAACAAAGAGAACTTCTGCAAGATCAGGTTAATAAAATTATTAATTGGATAGAAAATCTTGACAATGACACCTTATTCACTCCCGGACAGAGAAAATGGGCAACTACACCCGCTCAGTGGCCCGTCTGGAAGTGGATTCATATTAATACGGTAGCTCCGTTTAAAAATTTCAGGACACAGCTTCGGAAATGGAAAAAAGAAAAAGGTACAGAATAACTCTGTACCTTTTATATTTATATTTCCTGAAAAATCTTAAGCCAATTTCATCAAAATATTTTCGTCAATCTTCTCTACTTTCACAATATTGTTCTTTGTCAAAGTTTTGGAAGCTTTATCCCATTTTTTACCTGATAACTGACTTCTTTGTTTTACTTCAGTTAAAGACATTGCTTCTTCCTGAGAATTAAGGATTTCAAGGATTACCTTTTCATCTTCTCCCAGTTCAATTTGTGGAACCGCTTTTTCAGGTCTCATCTGAGGGAAGAATAATACTTCCTGAATGGATGCGTTATTTGTTAAGAACATGATTAATCTGTCCATACCGATTCCTAATCCTGAAGTTGGTGGCATACCATATTCCAATGCTCTTAAGAAGTCCTGATCGATGAACATTGCTTCATCATCTCCTCTTTCAGATAAAGTCATCTGTGCTTCAAAACGCTCTCTCTGATCAATAGGGTCATTAAGCTCTGAATAAGCGTTGGCAATTTCTTTACCGCACACCATCAATTCAAAACGTTCTGTTAAACCTTCTTTGCTTCTGTGTTTCTTTGTCAGTGGAGACATTTCGATCGGATAATCTGTAATGAAAGTCGGCTGAATGAAGTTTCCTTCACATTTCTCACCGAAAATCTCATCAATTAATTTTCCTTTCCCCATCGTCTCATTCACCTCAATACCGATAGACTTGGCAAAATCGTATAGTTCCTTCTCTGTTTTTCCTGTAATATCAAATCCTGTGTATTTCAGGATCGCTTCTGTCATGGAAACTCTTGGATAAGGAGCTTTCCAATTGATGGTGTGTTCACCAAAAGTAGATTCTGAATTTCCATTAACCTGAGTGGCGCAGAATTCCAATAACTTCTCAGTGAAATCCATCATCCAGTTGTAATCTTTGTATGCTACATAGATCTCCATAGCAGTAAACTCAGGGTTATGTGTTCTGTCCATCCCTTCATTTCTGAAGTTTTTAGAGAACTCATATACTCCGTCAAAACCACCTACGATCAATCTTTTCAGATATAATTCGTTGGCAATTCTTAAATATAATGGAATATCTAATGCATTATGATGCGTGATAAACGGTTTTGCAGCAGCTCCACCAGGAATTGACTGTAAAATAGGGGTTTCTACTTCAAAGTATCCTGCATCGTTGAAGAATGTTCTCATGGCATTGAACAATTTTGTTCTCTTCACAAAAATTTCTTTAACCTGTGGATTTACCGTTAAATCTACATAACGTTGTCTGTATCTTAATTCAGGATCTGTAAAACCGTCGTGTACAACACCATTTTCGTCTGTTTTAGCCTGAGGAAGAGGACGCAAAGCCTTTGTAAGAAGTGTAAAGTTCTTTACTAAAACCGTCATCTCTCCTACCTGCGTAGTAAACAACTCTCCTTCGATACCGATAATATCACCGATATCCAAAAGGTGCTTGTATACTTCATTATATAGTTCTTTATCTTCACCCGGACAGATCTCGTCTCTGTTGAAGTAAACCTGGATTTTTCCTTTAGAATCCTGCAATTCTGCGAAAGAAGCCTTCCCCTGAATTCTGCGGGACATCAATCTACCAGCGATCTTTACCTGTTTACTTTCAGAAAAGTCCTGTTTTATAGATTCTGTAGTATCTGTAATGGTATACTCATCCGCAGGGAACGCATTAATCCCCATTTCAGTAAGCTTATTCAGCTTTTCTCTTCTAATGATTTCTTGTTCTGATAATTGCATTTCTTATTTTTCTAAAAGCGTACAAATTTAGGCATTTTTGACCTGACCATCAATGGCTTTTTTAAGAAATTTTAAAATGTGAAGAGGAATGGTGTTGAGATACGAGATTCGGGATATTGGGATATAAGATTCGGGATGCTGTCAATAGTGAATTTTGCTTCGCAAATGAATGGTGAGTTTTGATGGAAAATCAAGACAATGATAACCAATGAAAACAGCAACCAGAAACCTTAAACTTTGAATTTTGAACCTTAAACTTTTATACAAACCACGTTCTCCTCTCCTTCTGAGGAATAAACGTCCAGGCCAGCATTCTGCTTATCTTTTGTCCCTGAGCCATATCAATCGTTTTCACTTCTACGGCTTTTATTTTCTTTAAAAGATGAGTCAGTTTATCGAGATTGTCTTTTTTAGACACCAGACATGTGAACCAAAGAACCTGTGATGAAAACAATGCACTTTCATGAATCATCTTCGTGATAAAAGCCAATTCACCTCCTTCACACCATAGCTCAGATTGCTGACCACCAAAGTTTAGCAAAGGTTTTACTTTCTTTGATTTATTAAGATTCTTTGTTTTCCTGATATTCCCTTTCATGGCAGCTTCTTCTGAATCATGAAAAGGAGGATTGCACATGGTAAAAGTAAACCTGTCTTCAGGACTAATGATATTTGTAAAGATATGATCAGCATCGGGCTGACTTTTCAACTGAGTGGCAGATGAAAGTTCCGGATTCTGATCTAAAATATGCCGGGCATTGATCAAAGAATCCTGATTGATATCTGTTCCCAGCATGGCCCAGCCATAAGATTGATGACTGATTAAAGGGTATACAAGATTGGCTCCTGTTCCTATATCAAGTCCTTTTACAGAACTTCCTGTAGGAATTTTATCCAATTGTTCAGTTAAAAGATCGGCAATATAATGTACATAATCTGCACGTCCGGGAATGGGAGGACAAAGATTAGTGTCCGGAATATCCCAGCCTTTAATATTATAGAAATGTAAGAGTAAGGCTTTGTTGAGCAGTTTCACCGCTTTTGGAATGCTGAAATTAATAGTTACCGTCTGATAAGCATTAACGAAAACAAAGTGTTTCAGTTCCGGCACACAAGAAATAAGCGCATCAAAATCATAGGGATTACGATGTAGATTTCTTGTGTGCAGACTGGATTTTTCAGCGGACATATTTTATTTCTTCTGACTTAAAATATATTCCACCATTTTTTTGGCATCTTCTTTAGATACCTGTGGATGGGCAGCCATAGGCACACTTCCCCATACTCCACTTCCGCCTTCTATAATTTTGGAAGCCAGCAGTTCTGTATCCTTTTCAGAGTACTTTCCTGCAATTTCCTTATAAGAAGGTCCTATCATTCTCTCATTCACAGAGTGGCATCCTGAGCAATCCAATGTTTCCATGATCTGATCACCTGAAAGATTAGCTGGTGCCGGTTCTGAAACAGCAGCTGTCTCAGAAGAAGCTGCCACTTCTGCTGTATTTTCTTTTTTAGAACAGGAAACGATCGTAAGACCCAATATTCCTGCCAAAAGTATTTTTTTCATTATTTCTTCGCTGTAGAATCTGTTTTAGCAGCTTCAGGAGCAGTGGTAGCCGGAGTTGCAGCAGCAGGAGCAGCAGTTTTAGCTGTAGAATCTACAACAGTTGTTGCTTCTGGCTCTTCCATCATCGTGTTGCTATCCTGTAAAGAGTGATCTGGCTTTTTTTTGCAGCTTGCTACTAATAAACCTCCGATAAATGCGATTGCTAATACTTTTTTCATTTTTTTCTAATTTGGAAGCAAAAATATAAAAAATAAAGTTTTAAACTTATGACAAATGTTTTCTTTGATAAATATTTTTTAAAGGTTTAATTATAATCAGATCAATAAAAAAATAACTCAAACACTAGGGAATTTTAAGTCGGCTTGTTATTTTTGTATTACGGATAATCCGAACCAAAAATCAATCTATTAATTGAAAAGTTTATGACTAAAAAAAATTTAATGGGTGCCGCTTTCTTTGCTGTACTCTCTTCCCTGCTTCTTTCCTGTGATAATTCATCGAACGAGCCGCAATCAGAATATACTGATAAAATTGAATCAGTAACACTTTTAAAAACGACAAAGTCTTGGGATGGAACTGTATATCCGGCCTATCCCACAACACAGCCTGAAATATCGGTTCTGAAGATTGCAGTTCCTCCCAACAAAGCTCTGGACTGGCATAAACACCCTGTCATTAATGCAGCTTATGTAGAAAAAGGAGAAATACAGATCGAGAGAAAAGAAGACGGTAAAACACAATGGATAAGAAAAGGTCAGGTTCTTCCTGAAATGGTCAACATTGCCCACAGAGGAAAAACCGGAGATAAAGGAGCAACCCTGATTGTTTTCTACAGCGGGACTCCTGATATTCCTTTGTCTGAACCGGTAAAATAGTTGTTTTAAACGCTATGTTCGCAAAGTAATTATGATAAAACTCTTTTTGTTCGCAAGGGCACTTCGTTTAGCTAATAACAGCAGACCTTGCTGAGTGAAACGCCGTTGCGAGCATATTAATAATAATCTAATAGCATCCTTGCGATCTCAGCGTTTAAATTCTTTAAATTAACAACAATTTAAATTATCTGATGACTGTACATCTTACTGAATAAAAAGCCTTTGCGAACATATTATAATAATTTAATAACATCTCAACGTTTAAATAAAATAATTATATTTAATGCATGGTTTTAATTTCAAAAATTCTGTTTTTCACCAGCCATCACGGTTTTTATACTGTGATTCTGTTGTTTGTGTTCTTTGGACTTCTCTCCTATCTGACAAAAAAAGCACGGTTCCTGATCCCGATCCTTCCTCTGGCTATATTAAATGGGTTTGGAGGACAGTTTTTAAATGCATGGTTTTTAAACAAATACGGAGTGGAAAGTACCGCTATCATCACGTCTGATGTAGAAACCAATTCTACCCTGAACGACATGTATATCCACGATTATGAAGCTATTGTAAAGAAACAGGACGGGAAATACACCACTACTTTTTTCTCTACCACTTCTGCAGCAATCTATCCTATCAGAAATTCAATCAGAATACCGGGTGACAAGGATATTCCTGTAAAATACATTCCGGGATATGAAAAGAACATAGTCATCCTTTATGATCAGTCCAGAGAAGGAAAAATTTTAATCCAATACGAAAAGTTAGCGCCCGTCAATTCTGCAAAAACCAAGTATGAGGCAGACAAAACGAATAAGGAATTCATTGAAGAATATATCGCAGCATTGGAAGAGTATGTAAAATACTATGATGATGAAACCTACAAAGAGAAAATCAAAGAATTGCAACTTGAGCGTAAGCACCTTAAATAGGAGGTTCTTATATTAAGTTTTTTTAATTTTTACTATTTTTTAGTTTTTGTATTAAAAAAATTTCTACATTTGTCCCATGTTTAAAATGAGCAACAATATTTGGTGGTGGCTTTCAAACTCTTCGTCGGGTCTGAAGGTATTGTCATGTTGCTAATCATACAGCAGAATAATCAAAAAACAATATATAGGCTTTGACGGATACCGTTGAAGCCTTTTTTTATTCCTCAACTTTATAAAAAATAAAAAAACAACAAGATGTTCACTGACACAATTAAAATAAAAACTGTTTCGAAAAAAACACTGGGAGATCTTCATACTCCCATGAATATTTACCTTAAGATCAGGGATAAATTCCGTGATACGATTCTTCTCGAAAGCTCGGATTCAAAAAGTATTGATAATAATTTTTCCTTCATCGCAGTGAATGCCATTGCAGGAATTGAAGTGAAAAACCTCAACGAATATGAAATCAAGCTTCCTGCTTCTGCTCCTGTAAAGCAATTCATGATGGAGCGCAATATCACCGATATATTTGAAGAATTCAGGAAAATTTTTAAATGTGAAGAAACCAACGACCCTATAGAACAGACCGCTCAGAGCCTTTTTGGCTATACAAGTTTTGAGGCGGTACAGTTTTTCGAAAACATCAATCTTAAAGCACAAAGTAAGGAAGTTGAAATTCCTGTGCTGAGATACAGATTATATCAATACGTGATCGCTATCAACCATTTCAATGATGAAATGTATATTATTGAAAACTCTATTGATGGGGTAAAATCTGAATTTCACCTGTTGGAAAATCTTATTAAAAACCAGAATACTCCGGTGTATCCTTTCGAAAAAACAGATGAGGAAACTTCCAATATTACTGATGAAGACTATATCGAACTGGTAAAAACAGCCCAAAAGCACTGCATGCGCGGAGATGTCTTCCAGCTGGTTCTGAGCAGAAGATTTGAACAGAAATTCAAAGGTGATGAATTCAATGTATACCGTTCTTTAAGAAACATCAACCCTTCTCCATACCTTTTCTATTTTGATTACGGAAATTATAAATTATTCGGATCAAGCCCTGAAAGTCAATTAATCATCAAAAACAATAAAGCAATTATCCACCCAATTGCCGGAACATCTAAAAGAACAGGAAATCTGGAAACGGATCTTGAAGCTATCGAGGTTTTAAAAGCTGATCCTAAAGAAAATGCAGAACATACCATGCTGGTTGACCTGGCAAGAAATGACCTTGGAAAACTCGGAAAAAATGTAACGGTAAGCAAACTTAAAGAAATTCAGCTGTTCTCTCACGTTATTCATATGGTAAGTGAAGTGACTGCTGATGTGGCTGATGATATCAATCCTCTTGAAATGGTTTCCGCTACTTTCCCTCAGGGAACACTGAGTGGTGCACCGAAGCATAAAGCTCTTCAACTTATTAATCAGTACGAAAAAGATTCCCGCGGATATTATGGTGGCTGTATAGGAATTATCGGATTGAACGGTACCTGCAATCAGGCCATTATGATCAGAACTTTCTTAAGTAAAAATAATACACTCTTTTACCAGGCTGGTGCCGGTATTGTAGCAAAATCAGTTCCGGAAAATGAACTGCAGGAAGTCAATAACAAGCTGAATGCACTGAAAAAAGCAGTAGAAAAGGCAGAAAAAATAGTTGAAAAATAAAATAGTTCCAATCAACTAGCAACTAGCAACTAGCAAAAAAACAACCTAACAAAGAAGAAATGAACAACAATATAAACACTCAGCAGACTCCGCTTAAAGTTCTCGTTTTTGACAACTATGACAGCTTCACTTATAACCTAGTCCAGATTATTGAAAGAATTCTGAATCAAAAAGTAGATGTGGTAAGAAATGATAAAATTACCCTTGAAGAAATTGGAAAATATGACAAGATCATCCTCTCACCGGGACCTGGAATTCCTGAAGAAGCAGGTATTTTATTAGACCTTATTAAGGAATATGCCCCTACGAAAAGTATTCTTGGAGTATGTCTCGGACAACAGGCTATCGCTGAAGCTTTCGGAGGAAATCTTATTAACCTGACTGAAATTTTCCACGGGGTGGCAACGACTACTGAACTGGTAAAAGAGAATACAAAAATTTTCAAAAATTTAAGTTCAGGACTGGAAGTGGGCAGATACCACAGCTGGGCAGTAAATCCCGAAGGGTTTCCGGAAGAACTGGAGATCACAGCCGTAGACAAAGACGGAATGATCATGGCTTTACAGCACAAAACCTATGATGTACACGGAGTACAGTTTCACCCTGAGAGTATTTTAACACCCGAAGGAGAAGTCATCATTAAAAACTTTCTTTTACCGTGAAAACATTAGAAATTCCATCAACAACAATAAAAACACCACAAATGAAAGAAATACTGCAATACCTGTTCAACCATAATACGCTTTCAAAATCAGAAGCTAAAGCTACTATGATTGAGATTGCCCAGAATAAGTTCAATGCCGCAGAAGTTACCGCCTTTATCAGTGTTTTCCTGATGAGAAATATTACCCTGAAGGAAGTGGAAGGTTTCAGAGAGGCTTTGCTTCAGATGGCTATTCCTGCAGACATAGAGGCAAATAATGCCATTGATATTGTGGGAACGGGAGGTGACGGAAAAGATACCATCAATATATCAACATTGGCCAGCTTTGTGGTGGCCGGAGCCGGGCAGAAGGTAACCAAACATGGAAATTATGGTGCTTCCACTACCACAGGTTCATCCAATGTACTGGAAGAACTGGGATATCAGTTCAAAAACAACTCGGAACAATTGAATGAAGACCTTGAAAGAGCTAACATCTGCTTTTTACATGCTCCTTATTTTCATCCCGCGCTGCAATCGGTTGGATTATTGAGAAAATCTTTAGGATTAAGAACATTCTTTAATCTTTTGGGACCATTAGTGAATCCTGCAAAACCCAAATATTCAATGATTGGAGTGTACAACCTGGAAATAGCGAGAATTTATCAGTATCTCCTTCAAAAAGAGGAACGTGAGTTTATTCTGGTACACGGCCTTGACGGATATGATGAAATAAGTCTTACCGATGACAGTAAAATCATCACAAAAAACGGGGAGGAAATATATTCTGCAGAAGATTTAGGTTTCAATCCGGTAACGCTGGAAGATATTAAGGCTGGAAGTTCTATTCAGGAAACAGCAAAAATATTTATGAATATCCTGGAGGGAAAAGGTACAGAACAACAAAATTCTGTGATTCTGGCGAATGCTTCGGTAGCTCTTTACAACACGCACAGGTTTGGAACGTATGACAACTGCCTTCTTTTAGCCCAGGAAAGTCTGCAAAGCGGAAAAGCACTGAACAGTTTTAATCTTTTAATTAATTAGTCTTATTATTTTTTTTAACCGTTAAGAATTTTTAAGTGATGAAGAATAGTTAAGATCATAGCTAAAGCTATTTATTCAGCGACATCCTTCATTCTCCATCTTTGATGGAACTTAATTTATCTTACCATCTTAATATCCCTTAATGGTTTATCATTTTTATCATCTTATTAAATTCTGTATCAAATGACTATACTGGATAAAATTATTGAACGAAAAAAATTGGAGATTGCGGGAGCAAAATCACGCATATCTCTTGATCAATTAAAAAATACAGACTTTTTTGGAAGAAAAACCCATTCTCTGAAAGAATCTATCAAAAATAAAAACGGGATTATTGCTGAATTTAAAAGACAATCTCCTTCAAAAGGGATTATCAACAATAGTGTAGAGCCTTTAGAAGTGGTTTCAGCTTACGAAAGCTTTGGTGCCAGCGGAATTTCTATCCTGACCGATCATGATTTTTTTGGAGGAAATTTAAATGATATTCTAAGTGTAAGAAATGATATTAAAATTCCGATCCTGCGAAAAGATTTTATGATTGATGAATACCAGTTCTATGAAGCCAAAAGTATAGGAGCAGATGTTATTTTACTGATTGCGTCTTGCCTTTCACCTGCTCAGGTAGATGAATTCACATCACTTGCCCACGAACTGGAAATGGAAGTTTTATTGGAAATTCATACCGAAGATGAACTGAAACATTTTAATTCAAAAATTGATCTTGTGGGGATCAACAACAGAAACCTTAAGGATTTCAAAGTGGATCTTCAACATTCTGTTCAGTTGAAAAACCAGCTTCCCAAAGAAGTTTTATCTGTAGCGGAAAGCGGCATTTACAACCTTGAAGATTTTCAGTTTTTAAAGGAAAAAGGATTTGACGGCTTCCTGATGGGAGAATATTTTATGAAAAATACGAATCCCGCTAAAGCATTTGAAAATTTCTCAGTACAAATTTAATATATAAACCATACCTGATCATGAATCTGCAACCTTCCAGCACTCCAAAACTCAAAGTATGTGGTTTAACGCAATTAAACCAGATTCAGGAGCTGATCGCTATAAACGTAGATTTCCTTGGCTTTATCTTCTATGCAAAATCACCAAGATATGTGTTGAATCATCTGGGCTTGGATGAGATCTCTACTATTGATCATCACGGGAAAACAGGTGTTTTTGTGAATGAAGACCCAGATACCATTCTCAAAATTGTTCAAAAAGCAGGATTACATTTTGTTCAGCTTCATGGTGACGAAAGTGATCGTTTCATTGCTGAATTAAGACAAAAACTGAATCCCGAAGTTAAGATCATTAAAGTGATAAGAATAGGAAACAATAATTCAGAAACCAAAAATAAAATATTACAAACTTTCAGTCTGCAACAGACAACCGGTAATCTGTCACCTATCTCCTATTACCTGTTCGATACAGACGGAAAAGCATTCGGCGGAACGGGAAAACAGTTTGACTGGTCTTTATTGAATAACCTTACTATTCCTCTGCCCTATTTTTTAAGTGGGGGCATTTCAGAGGAAAACATTGGAAATATTGAAGCATTACAACAAAAACCATATGCTTTAGATATCAATTCAAAATTTGAAACTGAACCAGGATATAAAGATATTGACCGCATAAAAAAGTTTAAAGACCTATATCAGTAAAAGATATAACAACTAAAAAAACACAATGATGAACATACACTTGCTAAAAAAGACATTTTATAAAACCTTATTTCCTCCTAAGTTCGGGAATGAAAAAATACAGTCTCTGTACCATTTTGTTGCTGAGAATGACAGTAATATCGAGCATTGGGAAGTTGGTGGATTATTGTGTGAGTTCATTGATATTATTAAAGATTTTCAGGAAAGCGATATCCAGTATTTTTTTGAAAGAATCAGTTTATGGAACAGCTATTATCTTGTTATTATTTCAGATAAGTTTCTGGAAAACCATGTAAGATCAGTTATAAAATATGACTTAGGATTGATTTATGCTAAAATATTTCTATTGTATGAAGATGCTGATTCTTATTATCTGATTGACAATCTGGAAATTGCAATTACCATGTATCAGTCCCAAATAGATAAAGCAACTTTGATTGATTTGATGCATAAAATAGAATTATTACATTATAAAAAACTGATTACCAAACAACAACACAATTACCATCTTACATTTATTAATAGTTTGAATTCATGAAATATCAGATAAAAGAAACTAAGGATTTAACGGAAAACGAGATAGAACATATCTTGCAGCTTTGGGATATTTCTGCCTGGAATACTATGAAACCGGACTATTTCCGGACTTTTTTCAAAGATTCAGAATTTCATTTTATGCTGAATAGCGATGAGAATATACTGGCTTTGATGCGCGTAAATTTTGATTTCACCTTAAAAATAACGGGCATTGACTATTCTTTTGGAGAAGCTGTAGGTCTTGTTTCTGCACATAAAAAGAAAGGATATGGAGCTGCTTTAGTCCGTCATTTCAAAGAAAATGTCATTCAGAGAAATTTGGATACTATTGGTTTCTGTCACTTAGATCTTCGTTCTTTTTATGGAAAGTGTTCCGTTGAAATTCTTCATGATAAAGCCAAAATGATCAAAGAAAGTATCGGTTCGGAATGGATAAACTCTGAAGATGATGATATTTTGATTTTTAATGTTTCAAAGGAAACAAAAGAACTGCTCAATCAGCTGAGCTCACAGAATAATGCTTATTTAATTACTAAAGAATAAAAAAATGAATTATAAAAACCCCGATGAAAACGGATATTATGGAGAGTTTGGAGGTGCTTTTATCCCCGAAATGCTCTATCCTAATGTAGAAGAATTACAAAAAAACTATCTTGAAATTATAGAATCTGAAGATTTTCAGGCTGAGTATCAGGATTTGCTGAAAAACTATGTAGGACGCGCCACACCATTATATTTTGCTAAAAATCTAAGTCAGAAATACCAGACTCAGATTTATTTAAAACGTGAAGACCTCAACCATACCGGAGCTCACAAGATCAATAACGCTCTGGGACAGGTTCTGTTGGCGAAACGTCTTGGAAAAACCAGAATTATTGCTGAAACCGGAGCCGGGCAGCATGGTGTTGCCACTGCTACAGCGTGTGCTTTACTTGGTTTGGAATGCATCGTTTATATGGGAGAAATTGACATCCAGAGACAGGCCCCGAATGTTGCAAGAATGAAAATGCTGGGTGCGGAAGTTGTGCCAGCTACTTCAGGATCAAAAACCCTTAAAGATGCCGTGAATGAAGCATTAAGAGACTGGATCAACAATCCTCAGACAACTCATTATGTAATCGGAAGCGTGGTAGGTCCTCATCCTTTCCCGGATCTTGTGGCAAGATTCCAAAGCATTATTTCAAAAGAGATTAAAGAACAGCTTAAAGAAAAAATCGGAAGAGAAAATCCTGATTATGTGATTGCCTGTGTAGGTGGAGGAAGCAATGCTGCAGGAACTTTCTATCATTTTGTAGAAGAAAAAGAAGTAAAAATCATTGCTGCAGAAGCGGGAGGATTGGGAGTAGATTCAGGAAAATCTGCAGCTACTACATTTTTAGGAACTCTTGGTGTACTTCATGGAAGCAAAAGCCTTGTGATGCAGACGGAAGACGGCCAGGTGATAGAACCCCACTCTATCTCTGCAGGACTGGATTATCCGGGAATAGGGCCTTTTCATGCCCATTTATTTAAAGAAAAACGTGCTGAATTCTTTAGCATTAATGATGATGAAGCTTTAAAATGTGCTTTTGAACTGACCAGACTGGAAGGAATTATTCCGGCATTGGAAAGCTCCCATGCTCTGGCTGTTCTGGACAAAAAGAAATTTAATGAAAATGATGTTGTCGTTATTTGTCTGAGCGGCCGTGGAGATAAGGACATGGAAACGTATCTGAAAAACCTCTAAAATGTCGAATGTAAAATGTATTTCACCGGATGACATTCATTACATTATACTTTAATACCATAAAAAATGAAAAAACTAAATATATACTTCACCGCAGGAATTCCACAACTGGAAGATACCGCTGATATTATAAAACTGATTCAGGATTCCGGAGCAGATATGATCGAAATCGGAATGCCATATTCTGATCCTGTAGCAGACGGACCGGTGATTCAGAAGGCTCATGAACTGGCTTTACAAAACGGAATGACGATTGAAAAACTGTTGTCTCAATTAAAAGCGATCAAAAACGAAATCAGAATTCCGATTATTCTGATGGGTTATATCAACCCTGTATTGAGTTTCGGATTTGAGAGATTCTGTGCGGCATGCTCCGAAAGTGGTGTTTCAGGATTGATTCTTCCGGATCTTCCTCCAATCGAGTTTGAGAAAAATTATCAGCAGATTTTACAACAATATAACCTTAATTTTACCTTTCTGGTAACGCCGGAGACTTCTGATGAAAGGATGATCTATCTGGATTCTTTAAGTTCAGGTTTTCTGTATGCAGTAAGCTCTTCCTCCACAACAGGAAATGAAAATGCCGTTTTAAAAAATGAGAACTACCTTTCCAGAGTAGCATCCCTCCCGCTTAAAAATCCTGTGATGATTGGATTCGGAATCAAAACGAAAGAGGATTTTGAAAATGTAACGGAAAAAGCAGATGGCGGTATCATAGGAACAGCCTTTGTGAATATTTTGCTTCAGGATAAAGACTGGAAGAAAAGTGCCATAGATTTTATCCATTCCATCAAAGGGTAAAATTCACTAAATTTGTATATCAAAAATTGAAATGAATACAAATCAAAATAAATCAGTAGAATTTGAAGATTTAGGGGTCAAAGAATATCAGCCAGCCTGGGATTATCAGGAACAGCTGATGAAAAATATTATTGATACCAAAATAAAAAACAGGGATCTTCCTGCAGAACAACATAATACTACTTCCAATCATCTTCTTTTTGTAGAGCATCCTCATGTTTATACTTTGGGAAAAAGCGGACATGAAGAAAATATGCTTGCCGGCATTGATAAACTGAAAGAGATTGATGCTACTTTCGTAAAGGTAAACCGCGGTGGAGATATTACGTATCACGGCTATGGACAGGTTGTAGGCTATCCTATCCTGGATCTTGAAAACTTTTTCACAGACATTCATTTATATATGAGAAATCTGGAAGAAGTGATCATCAGAACTATTGCCGAATATGGCATTAAGGGTGAACGTTCTCCGGGAGAAACAGGAGTATGGCTGGATGTAGGGAAACCTTACGCCAGAAAAATGTGTGCTATGGGGGTGAAAGCTTCCCGATGGGTTACCCTTCATGGTTTTGCCTTAAATGTAAATACGGATATGCGTTATTTTGAATATATCATTCCGTGTGGAATCAAAGATAAGCAGGTGACTTCTCTGAAAAGAGAACTTGAAAGAGAGCTGACATCCGAAGAAGTGGAAGAACTGAAAGCAAAAATCAGAAAACATTTTGCAGACGTTTTCCAAGCAGAATTGATCTACAAATAATCAAGACAGCTTAAGATATAATAAAAAACCAGTTTCAAATGTTGAAACTGGTTTTTTAGTTTAAATAATATCATATATCAGAACATTTAGATTCCTACAGAATGACAAACTGTGGATAAACCTCCATTTCAATTGTGTCATTCTGTAGGAATCCAGACTTAATCAAAAAGAACTATTTTCCTCAATTACCACCATAATCATTAGTTTTTTGCCATTTTCAATATCATAAAATCAAAAATATAACAGGATAATGCGTTTTTTTGAAAAAAAATCTTGTATATATTTTAAATTTTATTATTTTTAATATCACAAAATAGTGAACTATTATCATTAGAAAGTTCACAGAAAATTAACCACCAAAATATAAAAACTATGAAAAAATTTCTGTTATCCATGATGGTTTTCGTAACGATGCTGTCATTCAACGCCTGTTCAGATTCAAATGCCAACCAGGACCCGAATCTTGTTGCCAAAGAGTCAAACGAAATTGCAATGAAAGATTTCGGCAAAACTGTTCCGGTAGGGATTGAAAAAGAAGATGGGAAATTTAAAATCTCATTTATGGTTACTGCCCAGCCCTACTACATAAAGGACAGTAAAGAAAATGCAGGTTATATTTCCATGATCAAACAGGCAGTTGAAAATGAAACTCCTGTTCAGATTTTCCTTAAAACCAATACCAGCGAAATCGCAAAAGTAGACAAAGCAACAGATGAAGATATCCGTTATTTCAAATCTATCTTTACTAAAGATGTAAAAGAAGAAAGCAGAAAGGCTGTAAGTGTCATTCCTAACCTTGCCACTTTAAACAGTCTGTTTGCTCAGATTAAAAACCAGGCTTGCGGAACTTCTACAGCTTCTTCTCCGTGCATCACCTTCAGATATCCTGTTGACGGATGCTACGCAAGAGCTCACAAAATGAGACAAATACTATTGAATGCAGGATATGACTGTGAAAAACAGTTTGTATATGGTAACCTTAGAGCTTCTACAGGAACATGCTGCGTATCATGGGTATATCACGTAGCGATATTGGTAAGCTTTAAAAATGCTTCCGGAATTGTTGAAAAAAGAATCATTGATCCATCATTATTCTCCAGCGGACCCGTAACAGATGCTGCATGGAGAGCTGCATGTACCAATACAGGCTGTGGATCTGCTTCTGTATCTTCTTATGCCAATACAGCAGGAAATGTATACTACAGAAGCCCGGCAGGTTCTTTACTGTATGATAACAATTATGTAAATACCAATTGTGTATTGAATATCTTCTCATCCCTTTCAGGATGTTCTCCTTCTCCTGCACCTAGCGTAGGAAGCTGTGGATTTTAACTAATTTATATAGAGCTCCTGCATTTATTTTGATACATTGCAGGAGCTTTTTACTTAATACTTTTTGCTATGAAAGCCTGGTCCTATTTACTATTACTTTTTATTATGATTACATCCTGTTCCGGTAATTCCAGTTCACAAAAATTAACATGGTATAACAATTCCGCCATCACAAATATTACTGAAGATCCGGACAAACCTAATGAAGTGGTACGCGTTGCCATTGGAATCAGTGCGCAGGTTTTTTATATATCAAAGAAGTCACCGGATTACAAGAGTCTTATAGAAAAAGCTACACTGAGCTTTAAAGAAAGTAAGACCTATAATATTGGTATTGAAAATAAGACCAATATTATCAAAGAAATTAAAGAGGTTAAATAATCTTTACTCCCTCTGAAATTGTATGCCATTATCTGATCACAGAAATTCCGGCATCCACTTTTACTTCAGCTCCATGAATATAGGAAGCTTCCTCTGAAGCAAGAAACAGAACCACATTAGCTATTTCTGACGGTTCGCCCTGTCTTTTAAAAGGTATGGTAGGAATAATATCTTCAATGGCACTTTCAATCTGTTCTCCGGTTAAGCCTGTATTATTAAAAATGTTTGTTTTAATATGTCCGGGACTCACCCCGTTGACACGGATACCCCGTTCTGTAAGCTCTACCGCAAATGTTTTAATGAAAGACTGCACTGCTGATTTGGCCGCAGAATACACGGAAAAATTATGCATCGCAATATCTGTCGCCACAGAAGTATTAAAAATAACGGAGCTTCCGCTATTCATCAATGGCAATAGCTGCTGCACTGTAAAAAAAGGACCTTTTACCAGGAGATTAAAAAGTTCGTCAAACTGATTTTCATCCACATATTCTACAGGAGCAAATTTTCCATATCCTGCATTGGCAAAGACCAGATCAATATGTTCTGTATATTTTCTGACTTCCTGCCGGAGGTTCATCAGATCTTTTATATTTCCTGCGTTGGATACAATTCCAAAAGCCTTTTCTCCCAGTTTTTCTAAAGCGATATTGACGGTCTCTTCACTTCTCCCTGTGATAATGACTGTTCCTCCTTCTTCGATGAATTTTTGAGCAGTAGCCCAACCCATCCCATTGGTTCCACCTGTAATCAAAGCGGTTTTGTTTTTAAATCTCTGCATTGTTTTTAGTTTAAATTTCTATTGCAAAGATTGGAATACAAAGGCTTTGAAAAAATCCGAATCATACGGAAATGGATTAAAAGCAAATCGCTTATTTTCTGCTTATTTTAGTTCATCAATAATTGTCATCAATAAAATCTTTCAAAATTAAATTGCATACAATTTAATTGCTTGTATATTTGCAGTGTTGTTTTACTTCAATATAAAAAAATCAGGAAGTTCAATAACCGCCAAGTAGTTTAATTTAAAACAAAGAAAAAATGTCATTAATAGAAAACCTAAACTGGAGACATGCTGTAAAAGCTTATGACCCGAACAAAAAAATTTCACAGGAAGACCTTACTACTATTTTAGAATCAGCAAGACTGGCTCCTACTTCATCCGGATTGCAGCCCTTCCGAATTATTGTAGTAGAAAACCAGGAGTTGAAAGAGAAAATGGTAGCCGGAGCTTTAAACCCTGAAGTAATGAGAGATTCTTCTCACGTTTTGGTATTTGCAGCATGGGACAGCTATTCTAATGAAAAAATTGACAAAGTTTACGATTATCATACAGATGTAAGAGATCTTCCGAGAGGACGTTTCGGAAGCTATACTGATACAATCAAGAAAATGTACGGAGCACAGACTCCTGAAGAGCATTTTGCACATACTGCCCGCCAGACTTATATTGCCTTAGGAATTGCTCTTGCACAGGCGGCAGAACTTAAAATCGACAGTACTCCGGCAGAAGGATTCAACAATGCGGTAGTGGATGAGGTACTGGGATTAAAAGAACTGGGATTAAAAAGTGTAACTCTTTTATATCTTGGATATCGTGATGAAGCTAATGACTGGCTTTCTTCTATGAAAAAAGTCAGAATTCCAATGGATGAATTTATCATAAAAAAGTAATACCTTCATCGAATCTTTCGTACCAAAACTTATGGAAAATCCGAAAACACCTAAACTAGAAAACCAGATTTGCTTCCCGCTGTATGTTATTGCCAAGGAGATTACTGGACTTTACCGTCCTTTCCTCGATGAGCTTGACATGACGTATCCGCAATACCTTGTAATGATGGTATTATGGGAAGGTGACGGACTTACGGTAACGCATATCGGAGAAAAACTGTATCTGGATAGTGGAACTTTAACACCTCTTCTTAAAAGACTGGAGTCTAAAGGATTTATTAGCAGAAAAAGAAAAAAAGAGGACGAAAGAGTGGTTGAAGTATTTTTAGATGAAGCCGGCAAACAGCTTCAGAAAAGGGCATGCGAAATTCCGGGAAAAATTCAGGAAAAACTGGGTATACAGCCGGAAGAACTGCTGCATCTTAAAGACACAGTCCTAAAAATATTAAACAAAATAGAAAAATAAATGAAAACATTATATACAACTCAGGTAACTGCTCAAGGAGGCAGAAACGGACATGTAAAAAGTGAAAACGGAGTTTTGGATCTTGAAGTAAGAATGCCAAAAAATCTGGGAGGAGCCAATGATGATTTTGCCAATCCTGAAATGCTTTTTGCAGCTGGATATTCTGCATGTTTCGACAGCGCTCTGAACAGAGTAATCAGCCTTTCTAAAGTGAAAACCGGAGAAACAACTGTTACTGCACAAGTGAGCATTGGCCAACTTGAGAACGGAGGTTTCGGTCTGGCAGCAGAGCTTGACGTCAACATCCCCGGAGTTTCTATTGAGGAAGCACAGGCTCTGACAGAAAAGGCACACCAGATCTGCCCATATTCTAATGCAACCAGAAATAATATGGAGGTGAAACTAGCAGTAACCAACAACGATTAATCCAATTTTTTTTAAGCATAGTTATAACGAAATGAGCTGTTTCCATGGAAACAGCTCATTTCTATTTTATATTTTTAACCCCAGATTTCTCAGATGGACACAGATAATTGCGTTTATTTTAAAAGACTGATTCGGCTATTACTCTCTTAAAAATAGATTAATTTTGTATCATGGACATTATTACAGATATCGTTTGTCAGGTGTATGCAGGACAAAAATCAAGAAAGACAATCAATTTGGTATTGAATACATTTCTTCCCGGCTACGAAAAATTAAATCTTGATTATACTTATCCAAGACACGACAGGAATTATATTTTTAAAACGGAAGATGAAATGATTGGTTATTTCATTGAAACGCCTTCCATCACCCAGACTTTTTATTGGAATAAATATCATGATAATCCCAACAAAATCATGGTAGGTGCAGATATTACTGATGACGACAAACTTATTATGAGCCTGACCTTAAATGGTACCAAGGAAACTGAAAAAATGTATTTCGACCAGCTCAAAAGTATTTTACAATCTGATATTGGAGTGATTTCACACGTTGATCCTTCAGATTATGAAGATGGAGAAGATTTTATTTTGAAATATAGATAAACAAATTATAGCGCACTGACATAATTCATAACTCATCATCACCTCCTGTCTTTATTTACATCACTTTTCTGATAGGCATCTACCTTTTTATAAGAATCGTTTTTTTCTTTTTCTTTTTTATCGGAAATCAGAATTCCGAAAAGATGGTCGATCTCATGTTGGAAAATTACCGCTGTAAAACCTTCTACAATTTCTGAATATTTCTGTCCTTTCAAATCAATATATTCCAGCAGAATCACTTTACTTCTGTAGAACTGATCTCTGAAATCGGGAATAGACAAATCTCCTTCAGGCCCAAGATTCTGCAGATCGGAATGCCAAACAATGACAGGATTAATAAAATATTCCAAAGGAGTTCCTTCTTTGTCAAAACGTTGTACCCAGATAATTTTTCTGTTGATTCCCACCTGAGGCGCTGCAATTCCTACTCCGCCATCCGTAGAAAGAAGAGATTCTTTCATTCTTTTTACCAGAATAGCTGTATTCGGATCAAGGGGATCAATTTCTGAAGAAATACTCAATAGCGTTTTATGTTGATGGGTATCGGTAGTCTGATAGATGGGCAATGCAGTATTTGTATCACCTTGATTAATTAACGAAATTTCATTGGAAGTGAGTTTTTGGGCATTGATCAGTCCGATAAAAAAGATCAGCAGAATGGATATTTTTTTCATGTTTTTTGGAATGTTGTACAAAGGTAAAAATTGTGGAATAAAAATGATTATTCAATAATTAATTTTACGTTTTGGCTAAAGCCAATGGAAGTTTTGTTATAAAAAATAAACGGGCTAAAGCCCGTTCCTATTGAATTCAATGTAAGTAGTTTATTTTTGTCATTCTGAAAGGAATGCAATGCAGTGAAGAATCTCATAATTAATAGTAAGATTCTTCCTTCGTCAGAATGACACTTTTGTAAAAAAAATTAAAAAGTCTTAGTCATATCTCCCGGAATAATCAGATTGAAATCTGTCGGGATATAGTCTTTGGCCGGCACTTTCAGTTCAGGATCTCCTGATTCAAAAACAGAGATTACTGCCATTTTCAAATTAGGATTTTTCTGTTTGATATACCAATAGATTCCGCCAAATTCTTTGCTGTGATAGTTTCCGTTGTAATGGATAAATGTTTTTCCGGCCTGATAATTTTTCAGAATAGATTCTGCCATTGTAGCATCTTTCGTTGCCTGGGCTGAAATAAAATTCATCACTTTTGTTCCTTCCGCATGATCTCCCATCATCTTTTTCATTTCTGGATATCCTGGGGTGTCCAGCGTAACTTTGATAGGCAGCTGAGCAATGTATGTTTTCTCTTTTCCGCTTAATTTATTCAGGGATTCAAGACCTTCCTTCGCGGTTTGAGAGGCATATTTCCTTGGGATATTGGTAGCAATAAAATTCAGTTTTTTATCTTTAGCAAAATCAACCAGAGGTTTATAATCTGTTGCATAATTGTTCCATAAACGGGCAGAGTCTTTCAATGTCTTAGCATCAAATTTTCCGTTTAAATACTGATTCAGCTGTGCCTGATTATCTCGTTCAAACATTTCTGCGCCTAAAATAAGCTGACCGTTCTTTTTTGCAAACAAGGCTTCTGTAATTTTAAGCTGAAGCCAGTGATTGATAGAACTGTTATGATTTTCTCCAAAAAAGACCACATCATAATCCGCCAGTTCTTTCACCAGTTTGTCAGTCTTTATTTCCTTTCCTTTCTTATCATAAAACTGGTAAGCTTTAAAGTCCTGGGCCTTCAATGAACAGAAACCGGCAAGCAATATCGCTATGAAAATATTTTTCATTTTATTTTATATTTAACCACAAATTACACAAATATTTTGGCAGTTATTGCACTGTAACAGCACATCTTCTTTATTTAAATCTTAAAATTATTTTTCGCCAAAACCTGAAATAAAAAAGACCGCTTTGAATTTCACAAACAAAACGGTCTCATTCAAATTATCTAATTATTACTTTTCTAATGCTGCTACAAGGTCCTTCCACTCCTGAAGCTCAGGAATTCCAGGTTTTCTTTTCCCGAAGAACTGAACAATAAAGTCTCCTTCTTTGTTGAATACTTCGATAGCTGTTACTTCTCCGTCTTCTGTTGGTTTTTTAACGATCCAAGCTTCTGCAATTTTCGTTACATCAAGGTGTAAATTGAAATCAGGATCCATTACATTGAACCATTGCTGGTGCCAAAGTGTTTTCTTCACATTTCCTGTGTGAATCTGAATAATTCCTCTGTTTCCAACGAAAACCATGATTGGTGTATTTTTTTCAGAAGCATCTTCAAGGATGTTTACCACTTTTGCGTTATCGATTTTCTTAGCAAATCCTTCCGGAGCTAATCTTAATGCCTGTGTTCTGCTTACTCCATATTTTCTTGTCATCATGAAAAAATCATGTGTGTCTTTCAATTCTGTCCAAGCTTTTTTGAATCCATCTACATCAATTTCAGAATCTGCTTTTTCAGCCTGTTTTGGAGCTACTGCTTCAAAAGCCAATACCTGATTCTGATCTTCTGCTTTGAATTTCTCTACAATCGCATCGAAAGCAGCTTCATTGCTATTTTTAGTCAAATAAATCTTGTGAAGTGCCAATCCGTCTTTTCCGAAAAACTGAAGACTTTTCTTATCTCCTTCCCATACTGCAAAAGCAAATTTCCAGTGGTTAAGGAAAATTCTAAGGTCGATATCTTCACCTACAAAAAGCTGTGCATGAGGGCTGCTGAAATCTCCGTTCAGATACGTTCCTTTTCTTTCATGAACACACTCATCATTACGGGTAAGAGCCATTACTTTTCCTAACTGCTCAGCTTCTGTAAGGATTCCCTGGAAATCCGGGTTCAGGACAGTAACTCCTTCTCCAATGCTTGTTGCCAATAATTCGGCTTCACTTACTTCTAATTGTGCTGCTGCATTTCTTATTCTGATATGTGGATTTTCTGCTTTCAGGGCTTCCCATTTTTCCTTTAAATCATTAACTAATGTGCTCATTACTTTACTTTTTTATGGTTAAAATTGTATAAATTCTTTGTATTGTTTCGTTTCCTGTTTTACTTTTTATTTCTTCTTCTTTTTCAGAAGTTTTCATCCTTTTAAAATGACTTTTGGAGATCAGTTCTTCCATTTCACTGTTGTTGTACAGGATGAAGTCATATTCCGTAAACGGCAGTTTTTCCATGAATTCTCTTTGTCCGAATGTAAGAACGAATGTTCCGTCATCTTTTAAAACCCTGTGTATCTCATTTAAAAATTCTACCGGACTTTCCCAGAAATAGACTGTATTGACTGTAAATATTTTATCAAAAGTTCTGTCCTGGAAAGGGAGTTTTCTACCTTCATACAAAATAAAATCTGCCTGGCTTTCAAATTCTTTATTGAGCCTTTTGGCTTCATTATGCATGGTTTCAGAAATATCAATCCCGGTATATCTGAGATTTTTGGCAAGACTCATTATGCTTTTCAGGTGTGCTGCATTCCCGTGTCCTATTTCGAGGATTTGCTGATCATCATCTACCACCAGTGTTTTGATACTTTCTAACGTCATACTGATGTTAGTGGTATTCATCATTTCACCAATCTCGATGCCTTTTTCCCCCTGAGGATTGGCAAGATTCTGTGCAAGGATTTTGAGTTCTTCTTTTTCCATGGTTATCCAAAAATGATCATAGGGTTATTGGTAATTGGGTGTTCGCAAATGGTACAGGGAAAATTATAGGCATTGCTGATATTTTCTGCTGTAAAAACTTCCTGTGGAGTTCCATAGGCGGAAACCTGTCCTGATTTCATTAATAAAATTTTGTCTGCAAATTGTGCCGCAAGGTTGAGATCATGCAAAACAACAATGGCACTATTGGCTTTTTTTGTAAAATTTTTGATAATTTCCAACGCCTTATACTGATGTTTTATATCCAAATTGTTCAAAGGTTCATCCAGAAAAACCAGTTTGTGGGCAATTTCATTTTCAAGCTGTGCCATTACTCTTGAAAGATGTACACGCTGCTTTTCTCCTCCTGAAAGTGTATTGTATTCTCTTTCTTTAAGATGAAAAATATCAGTTTCGTACATCATATTGTTCATGGCTTCCAGATCTTCTTTTCCGGGCTGAGCATCAAAATACGGATATCTTCCCATCATGATCACATCTTTTACCTCAAGCGGAATATCATTGCTGTTGTGCTGTGAGAACTTTGCTTTATGTTTTGAAAGCTCTTTGATATTCCATTCTCTGATGGGTTTATCCTTAAATAAAACCTTATTATTTCCGGATTTCACTTCATCTGCCAATACGCTCAGAAGACTTGACTTTCCTGCTCCGTTAGGTCCTACAATAGCCAGAAATTCACCGTATTCCAGAGAGACATTTACCCCATCCAGAATCCTGAATTCTTTATGTTTATAATTAATCTGGTGTGCCTTGATCATTACAGTGACTTTTTAAATTTAACCAAAATAGCGATAAAAATAGGTCCTCCCATTAAGGCTGTTAAAATACCGATCGGCAGTTCTGATGGTGCCACAATACTTCTGCTGAAGGTATCTGCTGTCAACATTAAAATGCTTCCACACATTGCTGATAATGGCAAAATAAAAGCATAATTGGATTTGAATAAGAGTCTTAAAATATAAGGTACAATAAGACCTACAAAACCTATAGTTCCTGAGAATGCCACACAGCTCCCTACCATTAAAGCTACAATAATAATAATCTGCTTTTTCAGCCTTTCCACATTGATTCCCAGATGGTGTGCATCTTTTTCTCCCAGCATCATTGCATTCAAAGCTTTGCCTTTCGGCAATAAAATGATATAGGCAATGATCATAACAATGGCCAGAATGATATTCTTAGTCCATGTTGCTGCTGCCAAACTTCCTAAATTCCAAAAGGTAAGATCTCTAAGCTGCTCATCTTTTGAGATGTAGATCAGAAATCCGGTTACTGAAAAACCGATAGCCGTTATTGCGACTCCCGTAAGCAGCATCATGACCACATTTGTTTTTCCTCCGCTTGTTGAAATTCTGTAGACCAACATCATTGATAAAAAAGAACCGATAAACGCCGCGATTCCTACCAGTGAAAATTGTACAGCCTCAGGAAGATATTCTTTGAAATGTCCTCCTAAAACAATCGCAATTGCTGCCAGCAAAGTTGCTCCCGATGTAAGTCCTATTAAATCTCCCGTTGCCAAAGGATTCTTGAAAAGTCCCTGAAGACTTGTTCCTGAAACCGACAACATACTTCCTACTAAAATTGCCATGATAATTCTGGCTGCTCTTACGTCCCAGATTACATATTTATCACTCAATGATAAATTGGAATCTCCTTTTATAAATTGCCATAGTGCCATGAACGGAGAGTTTCCTCCAAAATCATAAACTCCTGTATTAAGTGACAGTACTGCTATAATAGTAAGCAGTACTGCACTTATAATAAGATAAAAGTATAGTTTACTTTGTGTTTTCAATTAAAAGTTTGTTTAATCCTACTGCTGCTTCTCCTAATCTCGGTCCGAAACCTGATACTAAACCTCCGTCCATTGCGATGATCTTTTTATTCTTCCCTGCATTGGTTTGGGAAACACCCGGCATTTTTAGCGCGCCTTCATTTCCTCCTGCTCCCTGTAAACCTGTTTCAAAGAAGAACAGTACATCAGGATTGGCTTTTACAACGGCTTCAGGGGTCAATGGTTTGAAATCTTCAAAATCAGTTACGGCATTTTCACCGCCTGCAAGGGTAATTAATGAAGCCATTGGTGTATTTTTACCACTCACCATCAGCATATTTCCTCTGGCATAGATGAACAATACTTTTGGCTTTTTAGCAATAGTCTGTACCTGTTTAAGATCTGCATCGATCTTGTCATTCAGTTTCTGGTAGTCTGTATTTCCGATAGCTTTTGCTACAGATTCAATCAACTTTTTAGTTCCTTCTACCGTATACTCCTGTTTGAATACTTCAGTTTTAATTCCTGAAGATTTTATTTTCCCCATCAATTCCGGGTTGATATCTTTATCAGAAGCTAAAATTAATGTTGGAGAGACTGCCATGATCGGCTCAATAGTCATTGATCTCATGTGGCCTAAATCTTTAGCTGTAGCTTTTAAAGATGCAGGATAAGTACTTGTAACATCCGTTCCTACGATTTCTTTTTCGTGGCCCAGGGCAGATACTATTTCAGTAATTCCTCCACTTAATGTTACTATTTTATTGTTGGTCTTTGGTGCTTCAGAAGTAGCTTCCGTTGTACTTTCTTTTGGTGATCCTTCTGCCTTTTTGCAAGAATACACTGCTACAAGTACAGAAGCTGCAAGAATGAATTTTTTCATGATATACTATTATTTGATTATTTTATAAAGGTTCAAATTCAAAATTGGTGTACCCCCGGTTTCCGTTTTCGTCTTTCATTTTGTTAAACCTCAGTTTAAAGTAGAACCCTTCAGCATCTTTCAATACAAAGAAACGGTCTGAGTAGACAAAAGGAACCGGATTCGATGCCGTCCCCGTGGTTGTTCTCCACTTATCACCAATGGCTCTGTGATCATTAAATACAAATTTGGCGGGCTCAACATCTTTCAGTTTAAATGCAGTATAAGCCTGATCCAGACTTCCTGTAACACTTACCTGATAAGCGCCTACTCCATTTAAGGTATTGGTAGTTACAAAATCTGCATAGAAGTAGCTTCCCGCACTGGTTGTAGGTCCCATGAATACCTCATTGGTAAACGTTGTGAATGCTAAATCCCATCTTTTTTTCTTAGGCTGAATCTTTACCGGTGTACCCGTTTTCAGGTTAAAGAATGTGAAATTGTATTCAGTATCTTTTGTAATGATATATTCTTTAATATCTGTTCCTGTTGCATTCAAGTCGGCATAGCGAATCTTGTATCCATTTTGAGCTCTCAGAATCTGAATTTTTTTCCATCCTCTCGGATCACCGGATAATGAAACAGAACCGGCCCCAATATTGGCTGCGGAAGGTATTTCTCTTCCCATATTGATTAGATAAACAGGATTATCAGCGTCATTTTCTTTGATGGCATCAATTCCGGAAGTCTGATTTAGGAAATCTCCATTCGGATTGTCAATATATTTCATATTGGCAGCATCAAATGTTCCTACCTGAGCAATTTCTTTCAAGCTTGCTGCATCAGCATCTTTTACTTTACTGATATCTGTAGCATCAGGTATTTTAATAACTGTCATAGCAAGAGATCCGTTCATAATCACACGAAATTCATCTCCTGTATAAAAACCAAGATCCCAATCTGTTCTGCTGTTGACAGCCGGATTGGTGTAATCACTCAGATCAATCCAAACCTGATTAGGTTCTGTAGGACCACCCACTTTTACGTTAACTTCTGACCCAGTCATAGGTGGAACCGGAACCGGATCTTCATCTGCAGAAAGGCAAGACTGAGTGGCCACCATGACGGAAAGAATAGAAAATATTTTTAAATACTTCATAACAGTAACTTATTATTTAAAATTGAAACATTAATCGGGCAAAATAGCTTCTGCCGTAGTATAAATTAACAAAACCGTTCGCTGCTGTATGGGCTGAACCCGCAATTGCAGTAGAGTTTAACCTCGTCACATCAAATATATTTTTCACCCCCACAGAAATTTCGAAATGCTTATTCCAGAAAGGCTGGCTTACGATGAAATCCATCATATGAAAACTGTCTACTTTTCCCAGGCGGAAGCCACTTGCCCCGTCAGACACATAGATTCTGTCCGGACCTGTAAATTTGTAATAAAGGGCAAAATTGGTATCGGTATTTTTCAGTTTGTAAGTTGCCGAAGCTCCTGCCTGTACTAAATACTGGAAGTCTGTAGGAGAAGAGGATGTTAATTCATTCATTGATACCGATGTTCCGTTTACTGATCCTCTTAAAGACAAAGCAAACTGATCTTTTCTAAAATCTACATTGGCTGAGAATAATAGATTTTTATAGGTATTAAGATTCATGTATTTGTAGGTGGAAGGTTGTTTTACCACCACCATTTCAATCCTGTCACGTACATCCAGATATAATGCATCTACTCCGTAAGCTATTTTCCAGCCATTATTCACTGAAAAATTCTGATTCCAGAAAAGTCCTGCTGAGAATCCTTTTTCAGGATTTAAATCCGGATTTCCCTGTACATCATGGTTAAGATTTACAAAATAGGTGTACAGTTCGTCATATTTAGGAAAACGGTTTGCTGATCCTACGATCGCTCTAAGATTTGAATTCTCAGAAGTTTTATATCTTGCTGATAAGGAATAGTTGTATTGATTGTTAAAGTTTTCACTAAGGGAAAGTCTTACTCCCGGTCTTAATGAAAGTTTGTCTGAAACATTCCATTCTGCAGAAAGGAAGTTGGAATAGGTAAATATTTTTCTTTTTACGGCTTCTCCAAAGAAATCTCCTGCAATCAGTGCAGCATAACCATTGGTATAGTCTAATTCATATCCTAACTGAAAATCAAAAACTTTGCTATCCAGGAAGTTACTGAACATCCCTCTTGAGTAGATGACATCTGTCTTATAATAGGATTTTTCGTCCTGACGGCTCTTTATCGCTCTGTTTGGAATGTCGTAATTGTAGTCGTAATACTTTCTGTCCTGATTCTGATAGGAGAAGTCTCCCATGTACCGGATATGCCCCAGATTAGTTTGAATATTAAACTGGTGTACCCAGCGGTCTGTATTGTACCTTCTGTCTCTACTTTCATAAGAAACTCCACCTACACCGTCATTAAGCGGGTTTCGGCTTACTTCCGGGTTATAGAAGTTGAATTTCTCATTAAGATAGGACAGCTTGTAGAAGAATGTTGTTTTATTTTTGGTATATCTTAGCAATGCAGAAGCATCATACTGGTCTTTCGGATTCCATTCATATCCTCTCTGATTGTCCTGTCCGAAATATTTGTAACCTTTGCTTTCTCCTTCATATCCCATAAACTGGTTATGGTTGAAATTGATACTTGCAAACCATTCATTGCTGATGTTATAATCTATATTCAGGTTTTGAATATGTCTTCCGTTCCCTCTTTTCTTAAGATCGTAATTATCTCTTACGGTTTCTTCCTGTACTGAACCTCTTACACTTACTTTTTTTGTACTGGTTTTCTTGGTGATAATGTTGATTACCCCGGCAACAGCTCCATTTCCATATTCAACCCCCATACTTCCTTTTACAATTTCAATTCTTTCGATATTGCTTAAGGTAATTTTTGTAAGATCAATATTACTTCCCAATCCTGTATCTCCTACTACCGGAATATTGTCTATAAGGATTTTTACATAATCACCATTAAGTCCCATGATATTGGCAGTGGAATTTCCTGAACGGGTATCCGGAGTGATCTGTATGTTAAGACTTTGATTTAAAACCTCGGCAACATTAGTCGCCGCCATGTTTTTAATCTGTTCTGCATCAATAACCTCAACCTTATATATTGATTTGTTAATGGACTGCTGCATATACTGTCCTGTAATAACAACTTCTTCAATTTTCTTTTGATTAAGAGAATCCTTTTCTTGTGCATTCATCCATAAGGCTACAGATAATGATAGAACGGAAATCACTTTCTTCTTCATAAGGGTACAAATTTTCGACAAATATAAAACTTTATTTAGACTCATTAAAAATAAATATATATTTTTGTGGAATAATTCTAAATAAAAATAATCTCATGAAATTAAAATTACTTTTAGGAACTCTGATGTTTACAGCCTTAACAGCAAATGCTCAGGTATCTAACATCAATGAAAATTTCAATAATTTTACTGCAGGTAATACTACTTTCCCTCAGTTTGGATGGGCTGCCATTGTTGCTCCAATAACCGGAGAATTTCCTCCCGTACCTCCGAGAATGATTGTAGCAGGTGATTCAAACAGGTTCGTTCAATCCTACGCAGGAAATAATGCGACAGGGTCTTCATATCTGATTTCACCACAAATTGAAACTCCAACCGGAAATAAAACATTGACTTTTGATACTACTTTAGTGTCTCCATCTCCTGGTCCGGGAAGTATTCAGATTGGAGTAGCATCCAATCCTGCGGATATGTCAACATTTGTTCCTGTCGGAAGCCCTATCAATGTATCAGTTATTGGTACAGTTCAGAATATCAGTGTAAATATTCCGGCATCTACAGGTTCATATATTGTATTTAAATTCACTCCTACAGCAACACACGTTGCGATCCAGGTTGATAATGTCGTTTATAACACAACAGCTTCTTTAGGAGTAAATGACAATAATAAAGTGACAGAAAACCTCAGATTTGCATTAAATTCTGATCAGACAGCATTGGAATTTAAATCAAAAAAAGATCTTAAAAATATCAGTATCTATTCTGCTGCAGGACAGAAAGCAGCAGAAGGAAAACCAAACGGACAAATATTTGATATCAGTACACTTCAGACAGGAGTATATTACATGAATATTGAAACTGCAGAAGGAAAACTTATCCAATCAAAATTTATCAAGAAATAAGGTTTATTAGACTATTATCTACCTTTTTAAAGCCGGCGGGACTATTCCTTCCGGCTTTTTTATTCTTATTTTTTACTTATCAAAAGTATGATTAAAATAAAAACACGATAAAAATCATGTTTTTATTTAGACTCATTAAAAATAATTATATAATTTTGTAGAATCATTCTAAATAAGGATTTAAAAAATAAGTTATGAAAACAAAACTATTATTGGCTTCAGTATTGGCAATGTCTGTTCAGCAGACTGTTTTGGCACAAACTGATGCATTTGGATACTCACAGGTAAATATGACAATGGGAAGCGGATATCAAAACAGAGTTTTTGTAAACCTTGCAGATGGTAATATGGTTTCTCAACCTGCCAATACCTGGGATGTTGCTTTTTATAGAAATTCAAACTATGCATTTGGATCAAGAATAAATGATGCAAAAGATATCGAAGTATTCACTGCTTCAACAAATCTAGCAGACTGGGATAACATCAGCATCAGCAATGAATCTTCATGGGGAGACCCTCTTTATAACCCGGATCAGACCACTGACTGGAGCCAGGGAGCTTTTGAACAGGGGCCTGTGACATCTCCAAACCCTAATATCCCTTCAACAGGATGGGGAGTTTACAACCCGATAAATCACCATATCCAGGGGAAAGCTATTTTTGTGTTAAAATACCCTTCAGGAACATACATCAAATTTGCCATTGAAGATGCCTTTGCAGGATATACTTTTAAATACTCAAAATGGAACGGTACTGCATGGGGAGCTACAGAAACAAGAACAATCGCTAATGGAACGGATGATTCTTATTTTAATTATTTCTCATTTGATACCGGAGCAAAAGTTCCTAGTCTGGAACCGTCAAGAACTGCATGGGATTTCATATTTACTAAATATTATACATTCTATATGGGGGTACAGATGTATCCACTTTCCGGAGCAATCCAGAGCCCAAACATTAAAGTAGCAATGGTACAGCCGGAAACTCAGGCAACAACAGCCTATACAATACCTGCCACAGCAAGTTTCTCATCAGCTATTACTACTGTAGGACATTCTTGGAAAGGGATAGGAACCGTTAAAAATGATGTTGTCTACTACGTCAAAAAGGGAAATGATTACTATAGAATGTACTTTACTACAAACGGTGGAGCAAGTACAGGAAATATGTATTTCAAATACAAGAAGATTACTGAAACATTAGGTATTACAGAAGTTGGGAAAAAGGCTTCTTTTGGTATTTATCCTAACCCTGCACCAGCTGATAAAAAAGTAACGGTTCTTTTTGATGTTAAAGAAAAAGCAAGCAACAAAGGAAATGTAGAAGTCTATGATCTTACCGGTAAAAAGGTATATTCTGCTGAACTTACGAATCAGGCAGGATTCTACAAACAGGATCTGAATCTTTCTACACTTACATCAGGGAATTACCTTGTAAAAATTACTTACGGAGGTCATTCGGAAACGAAAAAGCTTATCGTAAAATAAATATTTTATTTTAATACTTTCTATTTTTTCTAATAAAAAGGCGGTTTCAAGCTATTGAGACCGCCTTTTATTTTTTAAGGAAACCGAAAAAATCTTTAAGTCTTTATTCTTAAATCTTTCAATCCTCGATATTAATATATCTTAAATCCTTTATACACTTCTGCTGAGCTCTCCATGATCTTGGAAGCATCTTTACGGAAATCCAGAAGGTGATCCTGACCGTTGTGTCTGTTGTGGTGCTCTACACTTTCCCAAAGCTCAATCAGGAAGAAAATTCCTTTATTATCTTTATCTTCAATAAGGTCATACTGCAGGCAGCCTTCTTCTTTTCTTGTTTCTTTCACAAGGTTCTGAAACAGCTCTACGGCATCCATCAGATAATTTTCATTAAACTTAAAAAGTGCAATGATATGTAAATTCATGTTCTAATATTTAGTGATGTAAAAGTAAAATATTTTCAAAACCGAATATCTTTTTAAGCTCTTTATTTTTCAATACAATGCATAATTTTTAATTAAAAACTGATTTATAAATAGTTATAGAACTCATCACAATCACCAATGTTCCGATAATCACAAACATTTTCTTCACAGGAAGCTTTGCAGTAAGCATCGCTGAAAAAGGAGCCGTAATAATTCCGCCAATCAAAAGGCCGAGAATGATATTCCAGTGCTGGATTCCCAGAGTAAAGAAAAAGGTAACGGCAGCCGTTATGGTAAGGATAAATTTGGCTACGGTAGAACTACCTACTGCAAATCTTGGGGTAAAAGCATTTTTAATCAAAGTTCCGGTTACCAGAGGTCCCCACCCACCACCGGCAAAAGAATCTATAAACCCTCCTATCACTCCCAGTCTGGTAAGATTGGTTTTTCTTTTCAATGCTTTGCTCTGTTTTTCTTTAAAAGCATTCGATAAAATCTGAATTCCGAGATATAAAGTATAAAAAGCAATCAGTGTTTTGGTGATCTTCGCATAATATTCTCCAAGGTAAGTAAGGCTTACCGCACCAATAACTGCCCCAATAACTGCCGGCACTGCAAGCTTCTTCACTAAACTCTTACTGACATTCTTCAATCTGATATGGCTGAGACTTCCCGCTGCCGTTGTAAAACTTTCTGCCGAATGGATACTTGCACTCACAATATGAGGCGGAATATTCAGAAGCATAAGTGTGGTGGTACAGATCACTCCATACCCCATTCCCATTGATCCTGCAACAATTTCTGCAAAAACGCCTACCAGAAGCATCCAGTAAAAAATGTAGTTATCTTTTGCCAGAATGGTCTGCAGCTCTTCCAGATATCCCAGCTCATACATTGAAAAAACAGCAATAGATACAATGACAGCCGTCACCAGAAGGACATTAAGCCTTACCTGAATTTTTCTTGAAATCACCATATCACAGAGTTGTTTTAGTACATATTACCTCATTACCTGCAGCTTCGATAACAAAAACATCTGATATCTGCCTGCATAAGATTTGTTTTCCGGATAAAGCAGATGCAACAGTTGAAGATACTGTCACGCTGGAAGAGGTAAACGTTTGTAATGGGTATGTTTCTTCTTTTGAAACCATAATTTATTCATTTGAAGTATTGCAAATATCTGATAAAAATATTTATTCTACAAAATAAGTAGACTAATAATTCAAAAAAAAGGACCAGGTCAGTCGACCAGATCCATTAAAGTTTTTTTCTCAAGAATATTCAGTGAAGCATCCCGAACTTCTATCAGTACATCATGAAGTCCACAGTGATCTTCATTGCAGTCGTCACATTTTTGATAAAAATTCAGACTTACACAAGGAAGCATGGCAATAGGACCGTTTACAAGACGGATAATTTTGGCCAGTTTCACATTTTCAGGTTTTTCCTTCAGAAAATATCCTCCACCCTTTCCTTTTTTACTGTCAAGAATTTCCGCCTTTTTTAATTCAAGCAGAATATTTTCCAAAAACTTTAAAGGAATTTTTTTGTGTTCCGCAATTTCGGAAATAAGAATCGGGCCTTCATTTCTTTTTTCTACAAGATATGAAAGCGCCTTAAACGCATATTGAGATTTTTTTGAAAGCATTACAGCAAAAATAAGAAAATTGTTTAACATTTGAAAAGAGCAGATAAAGGTGGACAGGTAAATTTGTAAATTTGAGGTATTCCATTACGTATTTTTGCGTATCCGGCTTATCCGTAATTTTACGGTTTCAGTACCACATTTTTGCCTTTCTCCTATTAAATCATTATGTTTGCTGTATGTTCAGTAAACAAGAAGCACAGCAGTTAAAAAAGGAATTTTGGACAGCTTTTGGAAGATCATTTCCCAGAAAATGGATTCTTTATGATACCAAAATAAAGGATATGGCATTTAAATTTTCTGCCGATAATAAAAAAGCAGAAGTTTCTCTGGATATAGAAATGAAAGACGAAATTTTCCGAAACGCCTATTACGAAAAGATCTGGTCATTGGAAGATATTTTAAAAGATTTCATTGGAGATTTTCAAAAAGAAGAATACTTCACCCTTGAAAACGGTAAGATTATCAGCAGGATATGGATAGAAAAACATGGTGTTTCCATTTTTAATAAAAATACATGGCAAGAAATTTTTGAGTTTTTTGTGGACAAAATGGACGGTTTCGAAAGGTTTTACTATGAATATGAGGATTTTATAAAGGATATATGAAATACTTACGAAATAAATACTGTTTCACACTTCAAGCTTAGATAAAAAAGAAAACTTATCTTTGTGATACCCACTTAAACTAATAGATGAAACTAAATAATATGATTAAAAATGAGAAAAGTGTACAAAAACATTTTTGGAGAAATTATCTCCAAAAGTAAAGCTGTGAAGCTAAACGAATATCATCTGTATTATTATGAGGAAGATTCTGATTTTCTAAAAGAAATCGAATTCATCAACGAGGACAGTGTTTACAATATCAATTATTTTCTAAGTGACGAAGAAGACGAAGCAAAGGTAGTAGATTATCTCAGGGAAAAATCTGACTTTTTTGATATTGAAAAAAAAGAGACAGGCGACGGATTTATTATTTCTACCAATAAATTGTATTCCTTATCAGTGGACGAGCTGCCCTTAATTTCTAAAACTGTTTTCAAAGCGGACGACCCTGAAAACTTTATCTGTTCTCAGGTCATCGATAACGAAACTTATGAACCACAACTCGAAAGAACCATAAAATGCTGGTATACACAGGACGAAAGCGGTGAAAAATATGCTGCTATAGAATGCAGCTATCAGGAAGACGGAAAGCTTGAACTGGCTGTAGACAAGACTCCTGATCCCGACAATGAAGAAAACTGGGTCCAGTATGATTATGATACCTTCCAGGATCTTCAGGCACAGATCTCTACTGATATCAGTTATTACAGAACTGCTGCTTTACTTCCAAAAGAAACCTATCAGCAATAATCTATAGTTTTTATCACCAATCTCAAACATTATTGAATATAGATGTGACCTCAACTTTTTTACCGCCCGGAAAAAAACTGAAGTCCAGCTTACAAAACTGCAGGATTTAAAACAGATTTTCCTGCATTGAAGATTAATCTTTAGAAAAATAAATAGAGACTGTTTCAGGATTTGAGACAGTCTTTCTATTTTTTAACCTACTCAATCTGTAACAAAACTATTTCACCAGGTGTCTTATTATTAAAAAACATATGGGAAGGATTTTATTATCAATGGTAATTTCAGTGATGTTGATATCATGCCATTCGGTGAAGGAAGTTCGTCATGCTAATTATGATGTCAGAGATTCTCTGGATTCGGATGTCAATGCAATATACCAGCAAGGCCTATTCAACGGGTTTGCTGTTTCTGTGGTAAATGAAAAGTCGACTTTATATCAAAAGGGATTTGGCTTTTCAGATGTGAAAGAAAAGAGATTGTATACTGAAAATACGATACAGAATATTGCATCTGTTTCCAAAACATTCGTTGGAATTGCCCTTCTTAAAGCTCAGGAACTCGGAAAATTGAATCTGGATGATCCTGTTCAAAAATATTTACCCTTTAAAGTGGTTAATCCTCATTTCCCACAAACCCCGATTACCATTCGACAGCTGGCAACCCATACCTCTTCTATTCTTGACAACGAATTTTATTTATCTAGAAATTACTTTCTGAAACCTGATCAGAACCTGAATGGAGTAAAGCTCAATTTTGATGATGAACAGGTATTCAACCCTGCAGATTCAATAATTTCAATGTCTGTTTTTTTAGAAAATGTACTGGCAGAAAACGGAAAATGGAATACAAACAGTTTCTCTGCCTACAAACCGGGATCAATCTATGAATATTCCAATGTAGGAACTGCTCTGGCAGCCTTTATTATTGAAAAAGCTACTGGACAAGCCTTCAATAATTTCACAAAAGAATACATCCTGAAACCTTTACATATGAAAGATTCAGGCTGGTCATTTGAAGAAGTAAAGTTTTCTAAATTCTCCAGACTGTATGAAAATCCCCAGATTCCACTTCCCTATTATCAATCTGCAACATATCCTGATGGTGGGTTTATTACAAGCATCAACGACCTGAGTAAATATTTAACCGAACTTATCAAAGGCTACAATGGAAAGGGAACCATTCTGACTCAGAAAAGCTATAAAGAATATTTTACCCAGCAGCTTACGGCTTCCAGCTTCACGGAACGAAATGATAAAAATCCCTACAGCGAATCTTATAATGTGGGAATATTTATGGGTTTTGGTTATACAGGATATATTGGCCATACCGGAGGTGATCCGGGAGTAATGTCTATGCTGTTTTTTGATCCTAAAAACAACCTGGGTAGGATTATGATCTTTAATACGAATTTCTCGGATAAGAAGGGAAATGATGCTTTTTATGGGATCTGGAATGTATTGGAGAAGTACCAATTGAAACTATAAGCCAGCCGAGTTACAATCGATTATTAATAACAATTCCATGAACAATTCATTAAACTGAATTGATTCTAAACAGTGTTGAATCATATTATAATAAAAAGTCCGGAAGATTTTTTCTCCCGGACTTTTATATTTTATCCAAATTTCTTTTTCCTCAACCAGAAGAACAATCCTCCGATAAGACCGATAATCGCCAGTGGGAGCAGTAAATTCAGCCACTGCCATGTGGATTTCTCTTCAGTAATTCGTTGTCTGTCAAGAAGTCTTTCTTCGATATTTCTGTTTCTAAGCTCCATCAGGTTACTGTCATCCAACAGATAATCCAAGGCGTTTCTAAGGAACTGTTCGTTTCCAAATTGTTCGTTCGTAAGCAAATCTACCCCTAGTGGAAGCGGTTTTCCTTTGATCACCTTATTTCTTCCTACATCACCGTCTGCAATAACGATCATTTTGTTTTCCGAGCTGGATGTTTTGAATCCGGGATAGGATTTTCTTTCAATTCTTGATGCATAAGCAGAATTAAATTTCCCTTCCAATGCTACCGCAAAGATTTTCGGTGTACTTGGTTTTTCCATTTGTCCAAGGCTGTCTACGCTTGCAACCTCTTTCAGATCCACATAGTTTGGAACCTGTTTCAATAATGTCCTTTCACTGGATTCGAAAAGAACTTTTGTTTTGATATTCTTTCTTCCCCCTAAAGTATCAATAGAAGTTGGAAATTCAAATTTTACAGGGTTGATATTTTTTGTAACCGGATTATTGTTTTCGGCTATTCCAAGCGGAAAATATGGCCAGGGTAAGCTTGTATATTGAGGATTTCCACTCACTTCTCCTGTCACTAATCTTAACAGGGCAAACTTCTTAACGTCTTTTACCAAAGCAGGATTAATTCTCAGCCCATAATTGAAAAAGAAGTCTGTCATGTTGATATCTACAGGGAAAGGCATTACTTTTTTGGATCTTGTTAAGGTATCCATTTCAGCATTTACGGCATCAATCATCCAAAGGGTTTTCCCTCCGTTCATAATGTACTGATCAAGAATTACTTTTTCATTATCTGTAAATGCTTTTCTCGGTTTTGCAATCACCAAAGCACTCATCTGCTTCAATAACGGGATATCTTCCAATGAAAGTTCAGTTTGATTTTTAGGAATAATAGGCCCTGCATCATAGTTTTCCATTGCCAGCTGTACAAATCCCTGGAATTCGTCCGGACTCAATTCATCCTGATTAACCAAAATCCCAATTTTCTTTCTTTTTGCTGCTGCAATATTTTTAATGTTGGAAACAAGGTTATATTCCAATCCTTCAATAGATCTTGTCAACTGCTGATCGGCATCAATTCCTGCCTGTTGTACCACCAATGGTATAGAAACGCCATCATTTCCATGCTTGATCACAGCATATGGGAAAAGCGTGATCTGTGAGATCTTCCCGTCTTTTACATCCGGAAGAATAGACGGCTGCATCCCCATCGCCATCAAAGTGTCCTGAGACATTTTTGTTTTAATCGGATCGATGAATTTAAAATCAATCTTCGGATTAATTTTTCTGAATTCTTCCAGCATGAATTTCGTTTCACTTTGCAGCTGTTTGAAACTTGCCGGAAAATCACCTTCCAGATACACTTCAACAGTCAGAGGTTTTTTTACGGACTCCAGTACTTTGATTGTGCTATCAGAAAGGGTATATCTTTTTTCTTTTGTTAAGTCTAATCTTATGCCCGAATAGGTCAGGATAATTACCAATGGAACAATTGCAAATAAGAAAATTCCCAGTGGAGATTTAGCATTGATCTTCTTCATAACTCTACTTCTTTTTGTTTATAAAATGATTGGACAATACTAATGAAGCACCAATAACAAGAACAAAATACGCTATATCTTTAAAATCAATAAGCCCTCTTGTAAAACCTAAGAAATGCTGATAAAAACCAATATTCTGAAGGATAAAGTCTGCTCCTCCCAAAAGTTTATAACTTGCTAATTGCTCGATTCCGAAATACATAATAAAGCACATGAAAACACCCAACAGATAAGCCATAATCTGATTCTGAGATAATGAAGAAGCCAAAATTCCCACTGCAGCAAATGCCGCAATTAAAATAATCAATCCAAGGTAACTCCCAAAGGTCATTCCAAGGTCTATATTTCCTGCAGGAACTCCCAGCACATATACTGTATAAAGGTAAATCAATGAAGGAATAAGGCATAGAATCCCAACAATCCATACAGAAAGGAATTTTCCGGTTACGAGCTCAGAAACTTTTAACGGCTGTGAAAAAAGCCAGTTTAATGTTCCTGTTTGCTGTTCTTCCGCAAAAGTTTTCATAGAAAGGGCCGGAATGATAAACATCAGCAGCCATGGAACCAATACGAAATAGCTCTGAAGCGAGGCCATTCCGATCTCAAAAATATTAGAATCGTTGTCGAAAAAGAACAGGAAAAGAGTTGCTATCAAACTGAAAGCGGCAATGATCACCCATGCACTCCAGTTTCCAAAGTAACTCCAAAGTTCTTTCTTTAAAATTGCAATCATAGTTTTTTTGTAAGATGTAAAAAGGATGAATGTACTCAGACATGCGCCCTACTCCACAATTATTTGTTTTTTTTATTTTTATTAACCAGTTTCACGGTCATCATGATCAGAAATACAAGAACGAAAAATCCTGCAATTAATTGCCACCAGTATTCGATCACCATTGATTTTAAAATCACCGTAAATACGACCAGAAACAGAATGAAGGTAGCAATTTCATTGGCCTGTCTCAGTTTTATATTGGCAATTGGCAGTGTATTTCCATGTAATTCCTTTAAATGAAGGACTTTTTTCCAGCACCAGTAATGGTAAATGGCAAGCCCGATCAGGAAGGTCAGTTTTAAGTGAAACCATCCCATTTTCATCAAACCGGTATTTAAAAAAATCATGACCAATCCACATACTGTCATGATTACCCCCGCAGGTACGGTAATAATATTCCACAGTCTTCTGGCCATAAAGGTGTACTGCTCTCTCAGAATTTTCTTTTTCTCTTCAGGAAATTCATCAGTATCCTTATAGTAAACGAAAATCCTAACGAGATAAAAAATTCCCGCAAAGTAGCTTACCATGAAGATAATATGTAAAGCTTTGATGATGGTATACAGCATCCTAAAAATTTGTTTGCAAAGATAGTTTATTTCGGAAAAAAAGAGAATTTAATCTAAAATCTTTAGCTTAAAATAATAAAGATTAAATATTTTTTAGAATTTAAAAATGAATTTCATATCAACATTAAAATTGAGACTCAAATTGGAACCCTGCCGATTTGAATGATAGTCAAAGGGAAGACCATCTACAGGAGCATAGTCTTCTTCCTTTCCTGTCATATTAGTATAAGAAATATTTTTTTGTCTGATACCAAAGCCAATTTTAGGCATAAAGCCAAACCATGAAGACTCTTTATGAATCAAAATGCTGTAGTTAATATTTAAGCCATATTTAGTTCTTTTATAGTCTGCTGAGCTAAAAGAATAATAAACATCATTTTCGTCATAATATTTTCCTGAAATATTTTTTCCTATCTGATTTAAATAGAAAGCTTCTGCTGATACAAAATGTTTTAATCTTGATTGAGGCGCCAGGCTGTAAAAAATTTCCGGTTTTATCTCAAAAACCCTATTTTTTCCCTCAAAATTGCCAATATTTACGGGTGTTATTTTGTCGGTTCCATATGCCAATTCGCTTCCTACCCACCATCTTTCATTTATTTTCCGCATATAACCTATATTATAGCGTTGGTCACGAAAAGGAGCAAAAGCACTTACAGTAAGTATTGATTTGTAATCATCAGATTGAGCATAAATTGTTTTGAAAAAGCTAAAAAAAACAAAAAGAAATAAATATTTTTTCACAAAATGGTTATTAGAATTAGTGTTCCAAATATATTATATTAACGTCTATTCAGCAATAGCATTTTATGATGATTAATGTAGTACTGAAGATTTTTCATAAAAAAACAGGATTTCTCTAAATATAAGAAATCCTGTTTTCATTCTACAAACGTAGAACTTTTTATATTAAGAAATCACGCCTAATTCTTTTCCAACTTTTTCAAAAGCAGCAATCGCTTTATCTAAATGTTCTTTAGTATGAGCAGCAGATAACTGTACTCTGATTCTCGCTTTTCCTTTCGGTACTACCGGATAGAAGAATCCGATTACGTAAATACCTTCATCCATAAGCTTTTCAGCCATTTTCTGAGAAAGAGGTGCATCGTAAAGCATTACCGGAACAATCGCAGCATCTCCGTCCGGAATATCAAAACCTTTCGCTTTCATTTCCGTTCTGAAATATTCTGCATTTTCCATTACCTGATCACGAAGGGAAGTGTTATCAGAAATCATATCCAATACTTTCAGAGCAGCTCCTACGATTCCAGGCGCTAAAGAGTTGGAGAATAAATAAGGTCTTGAACGCTGTCTCAGCATATCAATGATCTCTTTTTTACCGGAAGTAAAACCTCCTAAAGCACCTCCTAAAGCTTTTCCTAAAGTAGAAGTGATGATATCTACTCTACCCATTACTTCATTAGCTTCGTGAGTTCCACGGCCTGTTTTTCCGATGAAACCTGTTGCGTGAGAGTCATCTACCATTACCAAAGCATCATATTTATCAGCAAGGTCGCACACTCCTTTTAGGTCTGCAACAATACCGTCCATTGAGAATACTCCGTCTGTTACGATAATTTTGAAACGGTGGTTCTTTTCAGAAGCAGCAATTAACTGAGCTTCAAGATCCGCCATATTATTGTTTTTATATCTGTATCTCGCTGCTTTACAAAGACGAACACCATCAATGATAGAGGCATGATTCAATTCATCTGAAATAATAGCATCTTCTTCTGTAAACAACGGTTCAAAAACACCACCGTTTGCATCAAATGCTGCTGCATAAAGGATGGTATCTTCAAGACCTAAAAAGTCAGCGATTTTTTTCTCCAAATCCTTGTGAATATCCTGTGTTCCGCAGATAAAACGCACTGATGACATCCCATATCCATGAGATTGAATCATTTCCTGAGACGCTTTCATTACTTCCGGGTTGTTGGATAATCCCAGATAATTATTCGCGCAGAAGTTCAAAAGCTTTTTTCCGTTAGCTTCTATTTCTGCACTTTGCTGAGAGGTGATTATTCTTTCTCTTTTGTAAAGTCCGTCATTCTCAATATTCTGAAGTTCGTTCTGTAAATGTTGAAGGTATTTTTCAGAGATCATTTTTGGTAATTTTTTAGATGTGCTAATTTACTAAAAAGGCAGTAAAATAAAACCTTTTATATGTTTAATTCTAAAAAATCAATTCAGGTTTAAGTTTTAACATTATTAGTCTATAAATTTAGTAGGATAATATTTATATTTGTTTAAAATTTGAGAGCATGAGATTAAAGCCGGTACAAAAAATAAAGACAATCAATTCAGAAACCTTTATTAATAACTATATGAAGCCGAGAATTCCAATTATTATTGAAGATTTTATACATCCGGAAAGCCCTGCCTTCAAAAAGTGGAATTATGAGTATTTCAAAGAAATTGCAGGGGATCATAAGGTAAACATTTACGGCAGTGAACTTGATTCCCTTGACAGAGTGGCAAGTGATCCTATAGCCCAAAGCACATTTTCAGAATATCTGAATCTTATACAGTCTGCTCCTACTGAACACCGCCTTTTTTTATTTAATTTATTGAAAATAAAACCCGAACTTAAAAATGATCTTATCTACAATGATGTTACGAGTGGTAAAATACTGAAATGGCTGCCTTTTATGTTTTTTGGAGGTGAAGGTTCTGTAACCAGAAACCACATTGATATTGATATGTCACATGTCTTCATTACCCAGTTTCAGGGAACCAAAAGAATCTGGCTCTTCCCGTGGGAACAGTCCGATTTAATGTATAAACTCCCCTACAATTTTCACAGCCTGGCTCAGATTAAAAATCCAGATTACAGAAAATATCCGGCTCTACGTTATTTAAGTGGTTATGAAGCAGTGATTCATCCCGGAGAGACACTTTATATTCCTTCCGGATGGTGGCACTATATCCAGTATGATACGGAGGGATATTCTATCTCAGTAAGAGCGCTTCCATCAAGCCCTCTCGAAAAATGGAGAGGATTTAAAAATTTAGTCATCACCAGACATTTTGATAATTTCATGCGTAAATTATTCAAAGAAAAATGGTTTGAGTACAAAATAAAGACAGCCAGAAAAAGAGGAGCTAAAGCGGCCAGAAAACAAAGAAGCTTTCAAATCTGAAAGCTTCCTGTTATTTTATCGTTAATGACAAGTAAAATACTTATTGATATTTTACAGTATTTAATTTTAATGTTTAATGAATTTGATGCTCTTTTCATCAATCGTAATGAAGTAAGTTCCTGGAATCAGTTCTGAAATTCCAATCGCTTTACCGGGCTGATACGTTCCTTTTCCTACCAGTTTTCCATCTACAGCATGAATCGTAAAATCTGAAGCTCTGTTTATTCCTTTCAGATTAATTTCATTTTTTGCAGGATTTGGATATAGACCAAAACCTTCCTTCTCAACAGAAGAAACACTTAAAGTATTATCCTGGGTAACAGTAGAGTTTTTCTCCAGAATCTGGTACTCATAATTGAACTGAACACTAGCAATAGGGAATGTTACAGATTCTAAAAAACTTTGGTTATTTGTAGTATTGTTAAGAACCAGATACACAGTCTGCCCTGAAGTTCCGGTTACTTTTATAGGTAAAGGCATTTCAAAAAAGCTTACGGCAGAGCTGCTTTGTGTCTGAGAAACTTTAAATAAAGCCTGATTACCGCCCTGCATCCATTTTATAGTATAGGTAGGATATCCTTCTCCATACACCCAGTCATTGAAAAATTCTGTAAAATCTGTCCCGGTAGACTGAAGCAAAGAAGCATTAAAATCTGCAGTACGCGCATAGCTGTAAGCCAGATTCGGTCTTGCGTGATAATCTTTAAGCGCCTGATAAAAAGCAGCATCACCTAAAATCCACTTCAACATTCTCAATACATATCCTCCTTTGGAATAAGACAGTCTGCTGTCGAATATTCTGTTGATACTTGAAAGTCCGGTATCCGGTACATACACCGTTCCTGTTGTACTTGCTGTAATATAACTGGATTGACCTTGCAGATAATTCAGAAACTCTGTATTGGTCATCAGTAGTTTTTCATTGGCAAGATGTTCTCCAAAAGTAGCAAAACCTTCATTCAGCCAGATATCATTCCATGCACCACAAGTTACCTTATCTCCAAACCATTGGTGAGTAAGCTCATGGGCAATAAGCTGCTTGCTCCAACCTCCCATAGAAGACATTGTCTGATGCTCCATTCCTCCTCCATACATAAATTCCATATGTCCGTATTTTTCATTTCGGAAAGGATAAGAACCAAAATAGGTTTCAAAAGTATTCATTACCTGTTTCGTCCATTCAATATTATTCAGACTGGTTTGATTTGAATTGGTGGAAGGATAAATATAGTTGACAAAAGGAAACGGAGGGTTTCCGATGGTATCAGTAAGCTTGACAAAATTAGTAATGGAAAGTGCAATCAGATAAGCGGGTGTAGGATACATTGTTCTCCAGAAAGTAAGCTTCGTAGATCCTGTAGGAAAAGTTTCGGACATTAGTTTTCCATTGGCAGCAACGCTGTAATTGGATGGCGTTGTAATTTTGAAATCAAATCTTTCAATTTTATCATTCAAACTTTGTTTTGTTGGAAACCAGTCTTGTGCACCATAAGGTTCGTTTAACGTAGAAAGTACCGGAACTCCGCCCTGAGTAGCTGTTGTGAAGGCTCCATTGGCACTAGGCGGCGTACCTGAATAGTGAATCGTCAGAGAATCCAGTGTATTGGCAGTGACCGGAGCTTGAAAATCAATTTTCACTTCGTTGGAAGGAAGTTGTTGAAAAGTAAGGTTGTTCCCATGATATTTAACCTGAGAAACCGTTAAAGAAGTTGTCAGATCAAAATAAATACTGCCTATATTCTGAGTAGGCTTAAAATGAGAAGTTACCGATCCGGAAATAGTATTGGAAGCCGGATTAAGAGTAACATCCATTCTTTGATACTGTAAATCGTAATTCAGAGTATTGGGATTTGTATTCCCGATATTCATTTTTTGCGTAAAGGATTTTTTCTCTTTTTCGATCAATCCTTTCATATCGATGTTTTGCTCATGCTTCTGGCTATAGAATTGCTGGGAAATTAAAAATCCCAACACCAAAAGGTACAATTTTGTCATGTTTAGAAAAATTTAATCAAATATAAAAAAAACCTTTTAATCAATGATTAAAAGGCTGTTATAATATATAAAATAAAAAATATTTAAAGATCCAGTGCAGGTTCAAGAATTTTCTCCATTCTCTTTTTCACCATATCTACCGATCCGGAATAGTTATTCACCATTAAAGAGAACACCAATGTTTTCCCGGAATTCGTCTTCAGATAACCTGCTAATGTTTTTACTTTATTCAACGTTCCTGTTTTCGCAAAAACCTGTCCGTTACCTTCTCCAATGAACATTCTTTTTAAAGTACCAGATTGTCCTCCGATCGGTAAAGAAGTAAGATAGGATCTGTAATATTTCTGATCCATCAGAGAAGTAAGAAACTTCGCTTGGGAAATAGGAGTTACATTATTGCTTCTTGAAAGTCCGCTTCCATCCATATAATTAAGACCAACCATATCAAAACCGGCATCTTTCAGGTGATTAGTCACCACAATTCTTCCTGATTCTGAGGTCTGGTCACCCATTTTCTGATAACCAACTGTTCTTAACAGCGCTTCAGCCAATGAATTATCACTGTGTTGATTGGTATAATAAATAATATCACCTAAAGTCGGGGATTTATAAGCTGAAAGCATTTTTCTTCCTTCCGGAGCTGTATCTGTCATTTTTGGACTTACTTTTCCGGTAACAGGAATTCCGCTTTTTACCAATGCTGTTCTGAAAGAGTTCGCAAGATATGCAGGAGCATCAGGAAGTTTGGTTGTTAAAACTCCATTTCCTTCATATTTATCAGCATACACCATCTGATGAGCGTAAGGGGAAACATAGAAAAATTTCTTTTCCGTTGAGAAACCTCCTTTTTTAACGATCAGTTTTTCGTTAGCTGGGTTGATATCACGGGTACTTCCTGCAGGCAGATAATAATTATTGTTTTCCAACCATACAACATTTTCCGGAAGCATTGAAATATTGCCTTTGAAAAGCGCTGTCTGAATGATAATATCACCATTTACCTTTTTGATTCCCTCTCTTGAAACTCCGCCTACGAAATCTGAAATAATATCTCTGTAAGATGATGCACCCGCTTTGTTTGTTCCCAAAGAAGGGTCACCGCTTCCTATCACATAAAGATTTCCATTTAAAACTCCATTTTCATCTATAGTTCCTGAATACTCAAGCTGAGTCATCCAACGGTAGTTTTCACCCAGCAGGTTTAATGCTGTTTCCGTCGTAAGCAGCTTTGTAGTAGAAGCAGGTACTAAAGGAGTATTTTCATTGTACGAAGAAATTACCTTCTTCGTTTTCGGATCGTACACTACGAATCCCCAGCTTGCATTTTTCAGCACAGGATCCGCCATCATTGTGTTCACATTAATATCTACAAGTTCTTTTGCTGACAACACAGTTTTCTCCACCATCGTACTAACGGGTGAAGGCAGGTTTAGACTGCTTTTCTGACTGTCATAATTCTGAGAATAAAGAACGGTAGAAACGGTAGATTGAGCCAGGAAAAGACCAGAAGCCAACACCGCCGCACTTGAAATATATTTTCTGAAATTTACCATCTATCTTCTTTTTGTTCTATAGTTTTGACTCTATAAAAAATGAAAGGTTAAATCATTCAATAAAAGAGCCAAACACTTAATCAACGTCCAAAAGTAGAAATTATTGTTATATAACGGACCACTGACCCATTATAAAAGAGTGTAAAGTTTGTTAAAAATTGTTAAAAATCCACAAAAACATCTTTTTTAATACTTTGATATGCAGTGATTTCATCAAATTCTTTTAAACTTATCAAAACCAGGCTTTTGAATTTCTCATAGTTTTTCCCACGGGGAAGCTTAAGCATAATCTGGAACTGGTACAGATTATTAAGCCTTGCAATCTGAGCTCTTTCAGGGCCTAAAACACAATCTTCAGGAAGATATTTTCTGAGAATAGAACCCAGAAACTGAGAAGCTCGGTCCACTTTATCCTCCTTTCTGTGTTTCATTTCAATCATAATCAGCTTGGTAAATGGCGGATAATGGAATTTCTGGCGCTCAGTAAGGATATATTTATAGATCTTTGCAGGATTATTCATCTTGATCAGCTGGAATACAGAATGATCAGGATTGAAAGTCTGAATGAGGATTCTTCCCTTTCCGGAAACTCTTCCGGCTCTTCCTGAAACCTGTGTGATCAATTGATAAGCTCTTTCTTCTGCTCTGAAATCCTGTACATATAATAAGGAATCCGCTTTTGGAATTGTAACGAGTTCTATATGATCAAAATCAAGTCCTTTGGAAATCATTTGAGTTCCTACGATGATATCTGTTTCTCCGTCTTCAATCTTTTCATACAGCTTTTCGTAGGCAAATTTCTTACGCATAGAATCTACATCCATTCTGTCCACTTCGTTTTCAGGGAACAGTTTGGAAACCTCTTCATGAATCTGCTCTACCCCTACTCCTCTTTCGTTCAGCTTTTCGGAATTGCATTTCGGGCAGGTTCTTGGCTTGGAAGCTCTTTGTCCGCAGTAATGGCATTTCATTTCATTCGCTGCCTTGTGATAGGTCATTACCACATCACAATTGGAACAGTAGTTGACATACCCACAGCTCTCACATTCTATTACATTGGAATAGCCACGACGGTTGTGCAGGACAATCGCCTGCTTTTTTTCATCCACCGTTTTCTTAATCTCTTCAACGAGTTTCAGAGAGAAATTTCCGGAAACTTTTTTAGATTCCAGGGCTTCTTTGAAATTGATCAGTTCATATTCCGGCAGATTTACATTCCCGAATCTTTCATTCAGGAAAATATATTTCATTTTATCTTTTCTGGCTCTGTAGTAGCTTTCAACAGAAGGTGTTGCAGATCCCAGGATCACTCCCGCATTATAAAATCCACCCAATACCAACGATGCATCTTTAGCATTAAAATAAGGGGTCACTTCTCTTGGTCTGTAGGCAGAATCATGCTCTTCATCTACCACAATAAGTCCCAGGTTCTGATAAGGTAAAAACAAAGCATTCCGGGTTCCGATCAGAATGCGGATATCATTCTGCCTGATTCTTCTCCAGACTTCAACCCTTTCAAAATCGGTCAGTTTCTGGTGATAAAATCCTAGTTGCCGGCCATATTTTTTTTCTAATCTCTGGGTAATTTGTTTGGTCAGGGAAATTTCAGGAAGTAAAAACAAAACATTCTTGCCTTCTTTGATACATTCTTCAATTTTTTCTAAATAAATATGTGTTTTCCCGGATGAAGTTACCCCATGAAGCAGGACATTTTTCCCTTCTTCAAATGCTTCATCAATCTCAGATTTAGCAATTTTCTGCTGTTCTGAAAGCTCTTCCAGTTCTTCAATCTCTCCTTCATAGCTTTCAATTCTGTCTTTCTGCATGTAGTATTCCTCCACCAGACCTTTATCTGCTAAAGGCTTAAAGTGTGAACTTCCGAAATAACCATCCTCAAACAGCTCAGATTTTTTGATAGGAACATCAGGATTTTCTGTCTGTTTTTCTAAAATAAGAAGGAACAGATCTTTCTGCTTTTGGGCTCTGTTTAGTTTTAAAAGTATATCCGTAAGGTTCTGATTGGCCAAAACCTCATCCTTAATTCTTACGTAAGCTACTTCTTTGGCTTTATATTTTTCAGCAATTTTCTCGTCAATCTCAATATACTGAAGATCAATCAATGAATTGATAGTCTTGATGATATCTTTTTTAGGAATAAAAGCCTCAATATCCGTAAGATTGATCAGCTGCCGAACTTCCAGTGCCTGAATCAGGTACATTTCGTTGACATCCAGATTTTCAAAATCTACAACGACTCCAGGTTTTAATTTTAAATAGGTTTCACTCTCCAGCTTTAATGAAGAAGGAAATGAAAACCTGTAGATTTCTCCCAGACTGCACATGTAATATTCCGATAGCCAATTCCAGAAATCAATCTGTTCTTGAGGCATAACGGGTTTATCATCCAGCATGCTGATGACTTCCTTTGCTACAAAGTTTTCCGGTGCGTTATCATGAAGCTCAAATACAAGTCCTGTATAGATTTTCTTTCCTCCAAACGGTACCAGAACACGCATTCCGGACTGAATTTCGGACATCATTTCTTCGGGAACTTTATACGTGAAAGATCCTTTGAGGTTCAGTGGTAAAACAATTTGAGCGTATTGCAAGGGAAATATTTAAAGTGTAAAATTAGATTTTTCTTCAGAGAACTGCAACTTTGCAGAAATTCTTTGATGCTCTTTAACAAACCTTAGAATCCTACTTAAGAATTATGAGGTATATTCCTACCTTTCATTTTGCCATAGAAATCGGAATGACAATTGGTTTGATATACTTCAGGAATACAACCTGTCCAATCATCGAAATTTGCAAAAAAAATCAATAATAATTCAATAGGAACGGACTTTAGTCCGTTTGATAAAAATTAAAATTTCAATTGGCTTTAGCCAAAACCTAGATTAGAACGCAATATTCGCAAAGGTATTATTAATTGGTTTAATTCGTTCGCAAAGGCGTTTCACTTAGCTAAGATATTCCTACGGAATGACAAATAACACGTATAAAACCGATATCAATTGACAGTATTGAGAAAGAGCCATCTTATCGTTAAAAAAAGTATTCGGTCATTTCATACCAAAATGCAGAAGTAAAAAATCCTACAATGATACTGACTCCAATGATCAGGTTGGTCAGTTTTGTATTCAGCCTGAACTGTTCTGCAATGATACTGGAGGTAACCAATGTTGGCATTGCCGCTTCAAATACAGTAATTTTAGCTACATCTCCTTTTATTCCCAATAATAAAGCCATCCCAAGAACAATTGCCGGTGCCAGAATAAGCTTATAAAGCATTGACATCGACATCTGCGGAATGAGTTTTCTCCATCCGTTAAATTTCAGCTGTAGTCCAACCGAAAACAGAGCTAATGGACTTACCGTAGCTGCAAGCTTATCAAAAAACGGTTCTGCAACGGTAAAATCAATGAACTGCGATAATACTAAAGCGGAGATGCAGCCAATTAATGGTGGAAACGTAATAAGCCTTTTTAAAATAAATACTGCACTTACTTTTCCTGATCTGCTTCCTCCTTTCACTGCAGCAATAATTCCGAGGGTGGAAAGGGCAAAGAACATTGTTTGATCACAAATAATGGCAATACTCAGGAGACCTTCTCCATAAAAAGCACTGATTAAGGGAAATCCTATGAATGATGTATTGCTGTAACCGCTTGCCAGTTCCAAAGTACTTCTTGAACGCCTTGAATATCCCCTGCTCTTGCTGTAAAACATCATAAAGAAAAAGCAGAACACAGAAATTAAAAATGTGGCTGCAATCGGAAACAACATTTCTGTTGTCCATTTTACTTTAGGCAGATATTTAAACGAAACTGCCGGAAGAGCAAGATAAAGAATCCAGGTATTGATACCCTTATGGGCATCGGGGTGGATAGATTTTGTTGCTTTGAATATCATTCCTGCAATGATACACACTGCAATCAGAACAAAATTTACCATAATTATAAAGAAATATGATGCAAATTTACGTCTGATTTTTGAGTTGGAAGGGTAAAATTTATATTTTTTTAGGTATAAACCATGTCAAGTTTAGGACCTTGACATGGTTTGACTACTTGAGAGCGTTAGAAAAACATTAGTCCTTCATCACATCCCAAAGACTCATGACTTCAATTTTTTCCAAAGGTTTGGAAAGGGTAATTCTTTTTGAAGTTCCTGGTAACAAATCAAAGAAATTATCACTGAAATGAGTATCTCCGATCAGATAGATATCTTTTGCCAAGACATCTGTTGACATTTCAAATTCAGTGGGTGATATTTTTCTGATTTTAATCTCAGGTTTTGGGAGCTTTATATCTTTTGGTTTATTGAAAAAGAACAGTTTTTGAAGTGCTGCATCTTTTTCGGAACTGATCTTTAAAACAGTTTCAGACAGATTAAACTGAGCCAATTCTGATTTGTTAATGCTTCTAATTTTCTTACTTACATCGGCATTTACAACATCTGAGTGATTGGCTTTCCAAAGTGTTTTTCCTTTGAAGTCAATGAGTTCAAACTTTATATCTGTTTTCAGTTCTTTCAACAGATCGCTTATCAGATAAATATCATAGTTTTTTTCGGTCTCTGCAACTGATACCATTACAGGTTCAAAGCTTCTTTTTGCCTGATAATGGAAGGCTTTCCAGTTTCCAAGATAATCTATAGACGACCATGAAACTACAGGCCAGCAGTCGTTAAGCTGCCAATACAGCGTTCCCATATTATAAGGTTTTGCACGGCGGTGAGCTTCAATCGCGATCTGCATTCCTCTTGCCTGCAATAGCTGTGAAACATAATTGTATTGTGTAAAATCTGCAGGAATTTTATAATCGCGTTTCAGGTATTCATTAATAATATCCCAGCCACGGGCATGCTTTTCATGCGCTTTGATGGTTGAGTTTTGTAGATTTAAATCCGGAGTTCCTGAAAACATGGATTTTGTAGTTTCAAGGCTGGGTGTTCCCTGAAAACCATATTCAGACATAAAACGCCCTACTTTTTCGTTATAAATTTCAAATGGCTGCTCACCCCACCAAACTCCCCAATAATGAGAATCTCCTTCTGTAAGGCTTTCTTTATGTCCCCAGCCAATGGACGGCGAACTCGGCCAATATATATTTTTATCTGACTTCAGGCTTTCTGACAATGCATTGGGAATCACATCATGGAATAACTTTTTATAGTCTTTCCAAACCTGCAGCGAATCGTTTTTTGAATATTTAAACTGTTTCTGATACCCCCAGTTGACAATAGCTTCATCAATTTCATTATTCCCGCACCACAAAGCAATCGAAGGATGATTCTGAAGTCTGCTGACCTGGTCTTTTACTTCTTCTTTTACATTGTTCAAGAATGCTTCGTCTGCAGGGTAGAAACTTCCTGCAAACATAAAATCCTGCCAGACTAAAATCCCGTTTTCATCGCATGCTTTATAAAACTCATCGTCTTCATAAATACCTCCGCCCCAGATACGGATCATATTCATATTGGCGTCTTTGGTATCCTTGATCAGCTGATGGTATTTTTCTTTGGTCATTCTGGGTGAAAAACTGTCTCCCGGAATCCAGTTGGTTCCTTTAATATATAACGGATGTCCATTCACTTTAAAATAGAACGACTTTCCTTTTTCATCTTTTTCCTGTACCAATTCAACCGTTCTTAATCCTATCCTGATATTTTTACCATCAATATTCTTAAGATCTTTTGAAAGTTTTATTTTAAAATCATAAAGATTAGCATCACCACGTCCGTTAGGTTGCCAAAGCTTCATTCCTTTTGTTTCGTAAGGAACCGAAATTGTATTGATTCCTTTTTTTAAAGATATTTTTTGGTGAATTTTATTAAGATCTAAGGTGTAATCACCTGCATTTTCAGCATAAATTTCTACGTCGAAACGTAAATCAGAAGCTTTTTCGGAGTTATTCTGAATATCTTTAACAGTAATAATTTTAGCGTTATTCCAGAATTCTAATTGAATATCCTTCCAGATTCCTGCAGTAACAAGCCTTGGTCCCCAATCCCAGCCAAACTGATATTGTGCTTTTCTCACAAAGCTTCTTGGTGATTCCGGCATCGTAAACGAGACTTTTTTAGCCAGTTCTTTTCCGGTATTGACGGCAGATTGAAACTTTACCTGTATGATATTATTACCTGCTTTCAGATAGTATTTCACAGGAATATTCCACTTCCTGAACATATTATCCGTTTTTTTTAAGAGCTTTCCATTAAGATAAACTTCAGAAAATGTATCCAGACCATTAAAAACCAAATCAATATTATCATTTTTCAATTCCTGAGATGAAACCGTAAATTGAGTCTGATAATCCCAATTTTCATTTTCTATCCATTGTACTTTTTTTTCATTTTCATCTTTAAAAGGGTCAGGAATAATCTTGTTATTCATCAGATCCAAATGAACTGTTCCCGGTACTTTCGCAGGAAGCCAGTTTTGATCTTTTGAATTTTTAAACTGCCAGTTTTCGGAAGATAAACTTCTCTGGGAAAACTGTGCAGAAAGGATATTCTGCGTGAAAAGAAAAGCAAAAAGGATCGTTCTATTCATCAATAAATTTGTTTTGTATCATTACAATACCAGTGATTTTGTCATTCCGAGGTACGAAGGAATCTCTACTCTAAGAATTTAGATTCCCACTGCGCTTGGAATGACAAACTGAGCGTATATCATTATTATTTACTCTTCAATGCAGCCACCTCATCCGGATTGGCAAAAGCACCACCATCAGTAATTGCAGAAGAATGGAAGTAACCGGCATTCGTAATGGCTCTTATTTCTTCAATATTGGATGAACGAAGTCCACCTCCTATAAGTATTTCTATTCTTCCATCAGAAAGTTCAACCAGCTTTTTCAGATTTTCTTTTCCTTCTGATACATTGGGTTTCTGGCCGGAAGTAAGAATAGTTGTAAAGCCACATTCAATTACTTTTTCTAACGATTCTTCCAGGCTTGCAGCACGGTCAAAGGCACGGTGGAAAGTACATGGAAGCGGTGCAGCCAGTTCTACTAAAGTTTTATTCTGTTCAATATTAACCTCATCATTTTCGTCGAGAATACCGAATACAAAGCCATCTGCCCGTAAGGATTTCAAATGAACCAAATCATTTTTCATCTGTTCAAATTCTGAATCAGAATAAGTAAAATCTCCTCCTCTAGGACGGATCATTACAAAAATTGGGATATTAATTTTTTCATGAAGCTTTTCCATGGTTTCAAAATCCGGGGTTGTACCACCTTCACTGAGACCGTCACATAATTCTATTCTGTCAGCTCCGTTTTCAAAAGCAATCATTGCTGATTCAGGATTAAAACACGCTATTTCTATCTTTGACATTGTATTATATCTGTTTAATTCTATTTTGGTTCGTCCTGCAATACATCTGCAATGAGAAAGGAACCGTTTTCTTTTACTACTTTTATTACTGAAGGATATTTCGCTTTAAAACCATCATCAACCAACACTACATTAAAGGTATATTCATCTTTTGAGGAAGATTTTAAATCACAGCTTCCGACTTCAATCTTATTCCAATCCTGAGCTGTAATTAAGAAACCTACTCCAATCCCTGATTTACTCGTATCAAATTTCGATTTCCACTTATCCTGAAACTCTTTTTCTGTAAGGCTTCCATCTACATCCATATCTACATTTGTTGCATCCGTTTTATAATCGAAATAATCTTTGGTTGTGATCTTCTGCATATTCTTTTCTTCACTTCCGATATCAGCTTTAAAATAATCAACAATGCTCTTTTCCAACCATTTTTTTACATCTTCTGCTTCATTGGATTCATTATTTAAAACTACTTTTTCTTCTGTCTGCTGTGGTTCTATGGCTGTTTTCATCTCCTTCTTTTCTTCTTTGCATGCAATAATCAGAAATAAAGAAGCGATAATCGTTCTTTTCATATTTGTTGTATGTTTTGGCTAAAGCTCATTCCTATTGAATTTTTAAATTATTTCAAAGCAAATTCCGGTTTCTCAAGGCGGTTTCCTTTCTGATCATAAACGGCAAAGTTGAATCCGTCCTGAATACAGTAAGAACCATATTCTCCCTGTTTATTAATCGCAATAAAGCCTACCTGAATGTCTTTTAGGTTTTTGTTTCTTCGCTGTGCAATTTTTACAATTCTGTCTACTGCTTCTTTGCATGCTTCCTGTGGATTTCTGCCCTGTCTCATCAGTTCAACCACAAGATGGGTTCCTACCGTTCTTATCACTTCTTCGCCATGACCGGTTGCCGTAGCTGCTCCTACTTCATTATCTACAAACAGGCCTGCTCCGATAATGGGGGAATCTCCTACTCTTCCATGCATTTTAAAAGCCATTCCGCTGGTTGTACATGCTCCGGAAAGGTTTCCCTGGGCATCCAACGCGATCATTCCTATGGTATCGTGATTTTCAATATTGGCTATGGGCTTATACTGGCTGGTTTTTAACCATTCTTTCCATTCTTTTTCAGATTCCGGAGTGAGAAGATTTTCTTTTTTAAATCCTTGTGAAAGGGCAAACTGCAATGCTCCGTCACCTACCAGCATAACATGGGGTGTTTTTTCCATAACTGCTCTGGCAACGGAAATAGGGTTTTTCACATGCTCCAGACATGCTACTGAACCAATATTATAATTTTCATTCATGATACAGGCATCCAGCGTTACTCTTCCATCTCTGTCCGGACGGCCTCCATACCCAACACTTCTTTCTTTAGGATCTAATTCTACAAGACGAACTCCTTTTTCTACTGCATCCAAAGCCTTTCCTCCTTTTCCAAGGATCGTCCATGCTTCTTCGTTGGCTTTTAATCCGAAATTCCAGGTAGAAAGGACAATCGGTTTATTTACAGTTGTGACAATAGGTTCAGGTAATTCGGCAGCCATTAGATCCAGTGGGTTTACGGCAAGTGCGGCTGTTGCAATTCCCAGTTTTTTAATAAAACTTCTTCGGTTATTGTTCATGGTATCTCAAATTGTATAATACCCACAAATCTAAAAAAAACTTCTATGAAATCCTCATGGCGGCTCAACGAATATCCGTGTATTATTTTTATTTATCTTTACTGCTGTAATGGACTCATTTAAAACTTTCAGAAATATCTCTTTTTTTCAGGAACTTTCTGATGAAGAAATTACTATTTTGGTTAATATCAGTACCCCAAAATTGCTTCAAAGAAAAGAAAAGCTTACAGAACCCGGCAAGTCTTTTAATCAATTATTCATTCTTTCCCATGGATTATTAAGGTTTTTCTTTGATGATGAAGACGGCGTTGAAAGCAATCTTTTTCTCCCTTCTGAAAAGGAAGCTGCCATTATGGAAAGCCCGGAGTCATATGCTAATAAAAATGAAGGAAAATATACTATAGAAGCCGTATTGGAAAGTCAGATTTTCCTTTTCAACAAGAATGAATTTGAAGAAGCTGCATTTCAGAACAGAGGGATTTATAATGTATATCTCAAATCTTTGAAACAGATCATCAGTATATTAAAAGTACGTACAGAACAGTTTTGTTCTACTTCCCCGCATTCCCGGTATGAAGAGTTTCTGGAAACCCGTCCTTTTACTTCACAGAATGCCAACAGAAAGTATATTGCTAATTTTCTGGGTATCACTCCCAACTCACTTTCAAGAATGACAGCCCGTATCCATAAAAAAAGGAACGAAAGAAAAAAATAACTTAGGAATACTTTTTCTCACTTTATTCATTCTATTTTTGCTTACTCAAAACACTATTATACCATTAATTAAAAAGCAAAATGAGAAAAATATCACCTAAAAAAACGACTTATTATTGAATTACCTTTAATATTTCTTAAGATTCACAGTAATCGGCAGGTTAAATACTGACCGCCAGGTTACAACCTTGTTTACATTTTATTATTACCTCATACAATTATTTTATGCAAAGAATATCCTTACTTCTTTGCCTGTTATTATCATGCAATTTTGTTCAGGCATCAACAGGCAGTTTAGAAGACAATATAGCAAATTCTGCTTCTTGGTTAATTTTACTTGTTTTACCTATTGCAGGAATTTATCTTTTCTGGAAAGTTCATATCTATCCGGAAAAAGTAGCTGAGAAAAAAAAACATCCTCAGCTGAACGCCATAAAAAGTATGTGCCTCCTTTCCCTTGTTTTCGGAGGCCTTTTATGGCCGATTGCGTTAATCTGGGCCAACTATGATTACGGAAACCCAGAACCCCCTAAAAAAGACATGGATAACACAGATTCTACTGAAGAAGAATTTAAAACCCTCGAAAATTAACAAATATGCTGGAACTACTCGTCGCAATATATGCCGGAATATGCTGGCTCCTTATTAAAAAATTAAAACTGATCCCTTGGACATTTACCACACAGGTGGTGGTATATTCATTACCTATCTTCGGATCTATTGCTTTGATATTAAGCTTAAATTACTACTGTCCTATCACTTCTGATGTAAAGGTGGGAAACAGGAGTGTGGATATTACCACTCAGGTTTTAGGGAAAGTGAAAAAAGTATATGTCACCACTAATCAGGAAGTAAAAAAGGGAGACACTTTATTTGTACTGGACAGAGAGCCTTATGTACAGGAAATCAAATCTCTGGAAGCTAAACTAAGCAATATGAAAGCTACTGTAAGTTCTTATAATACAGACATCTCAGCTTCCAGGAAAAATATTGCAGGTTTACAGTCACAGCTGGATCTAGCTAATAAAAGAGCAGTTCAGTATAAGGAATTGGTGGAAGCAGGAGCGGCTAATAAATTTGATCTTGAGCAGGCAGTCACCAATGTACAGGATCTGCAGTCCAGAATCAGTGCTGCACAGTCACAGCAACAATCTTTGGAAACTAAATCCAATGCTTCTTATGGTGGAGAAAATTCATCGGTATCTGAAATTCAGGCAAAGCTGGATCAGGCAAAATGGAATCTTTCCCAAACCGTTGTTCTGGCTCCCACCGATGGAGTAATTCCCAATGTTCAGTTGAATGAAGGAGCAATCATGGCACCTTTTAAATCTGCTTTCGTTCTGATTCAGAAGCAACAGTCAGTGATTGGATTTTTTGCCCAGAACGAACTGGAAACGGTAAAAAACGGTGATGAAGTGGAGCTGGCTCTTAAAACAGAACCGGGAAAAGTAGTGAAGGCCAGACTTGAATACGTGATTGATGCTACCAGCCAGGGAATTATGAATAATGCAGGAGGAATGTTGGGAGGAAACGGTTCTACAGCGGGGCTTCCTGATACTGCGAGACAATTACCGGAAACTGATGGGAAACTTATCGCCAAGTTTGTATTGGAAGATAGCCAGAAACAGCTTACCGTCGGGGCAAGGGGAACGGCTGTCATTTATTCTGACCATATCAAACCGCTTCATCTTATCCGAAAAGTAATGGTACGTGTCAGCAGTAAAATCAACTATCTGATTCCTAAACTTCATTAACATGTACAAGAAATTAATTTTATTGGGTGTACTTTCCGTAAGTTTAAGTTCATGCCTTGGCTATAAAGAGCCAACTAAGGAAAATATAAACCAGCTTAAAGAAAAGAGTGAAATTGCTTCTCATATAGAAATCCCGGATGAATGGATCTTCGACAGAAAAGCGAACTCCAGATCCATTTCCTATGACTGGATCAATGATCTTAAAACACCTCAGCTGGAAACCCTGATTAATGAAGGAATGGTATATAATGCTGATCTGATTATTGCAAAGGAAAAACTGAATCAGATTGAACTGGCAATGGAAATTGCAGGAAGTGATCTTTATCCCAGTGTAAGCGCAGTAGCCAATACTTCTAATAATTTAGTAAGTGACAGCCAGATCAGGCGTCTTGCATTAAAAGCTAATTGGGAGATTGATCTTTGGGGGAAAAACAAATCTTCACAGATGGCAAGCACCAGCAATTATTTTTCTGCAAAACATCAGAATACCTTGTTGCATCAATCTATTGCCGGGATGATTGCTAAAGCTTATTTTCTGAATATCGCAGGAAATATTCAGGAAGATAAGATTGAAAGTTACATTCAGAAATCTAAAGACCTGGAAAAGCTATATGTTATTCAAAAGAAGGTTGGAACAGCAAATGCTTTGGATATCTCTAATATAACAGGAGAGATTATTTCCCTGCAAGGCTATCTGGAAAAGGTAAAAAATGCGAATGCACAATCCAGAAGATCACTGGAACTGCTCACCGGAAAATATCCGGAAGGGAAACTGGCAACCCAAAATTTTTTTAATCCTGCCGGGAATAGTATTCCTGAGTCTTTTCCTCTTGAACTTTTGGAAAACAGATCAGACATACAGGCCAGTCATTTTCAGATTGAAAAGGCTTTTTATGAAGTACAGCAGGCAAAGGCAGCAAGACTTCCTTCATTGAACATAACTTCATCTCTTGGATCTGCCGGAAGTAATGTGGAATCTATCAATTCTTTATTTTCAAGTCCCTTATTAAAAGTGGGTGGCGGATTGGTTTCTCCGCTATTCAACAGCGGAAAATTAAAAAAGAATGTGGAAATAAAAAATTCCCAGCAGAAACAGGTTGTTGAAGAATATTCAAAGGCTGTTCTGAATGCTTTGAACGAAGTGGAGTCTTCTTTGGCCAATCTCCGTTCTATTGAAAAACAGATTACTTTTACTACTAAGGCCGTCAATGAGCTGAAAAATAATATTACGCTCACCGAGAAACAAATAAAAGTAGGCACAAACAACAGTTTTGTATTGATCCGTAAACAGAGGGACCTCCTGAAAAACGAAATGAACCTCATCAGTCTGGAACTTCAGTACAGAATAGAGCGCATTAATCTTTATATGGCTTTAGGCGCAGAGAACTTCATTTATTCATAATTTTATACTTAAAAGACTGCAGATTATTTTCTACAGTCTTTTTTAAGATATCAATGGGGTAATCTGTCTCTGAAATATCCATATACCCATGTTCCTGCAACAGCACTCAACAGAGTAACAGATACTGCCAAAGCTCCTGTTCCGATCTGAGCAAAAAGAGGTCCGGGACAAGCTCCGGTGATGGCCCATCCAAAACCAAATATCAATCCTCCATAAATCTGACCTTTATTGAACTTCTTGGGAGCCAGTGTAATGGGTTCGCCATATATTGTTTTTATCTTGAATTTCTTGATCAGCCCTACAGAAATCATTCCCACTAATACAGCACTTCCGATGATTCCGTACATATGGAAAGACTGCAGACGGAACATTTCCTGTATTCTGAACCAGCTGATGACTTCTGCTTTCACAAATATAATTCCGAAAATAACTCCTGCAGCAAGGTATTTCAGGTTGTGATACCATTGATGCGTAAGCTTACTTTCATTTACACAAACAGTATCCTGAAGGCGTATATCCTGTTCTTTTTCTTTTATCATTATTTCAAATTCTCTTTACAAATTAAACTTACAGGGAAAGGATCACAGGCAGAATAAGATTGGCCATTAAAAAACCACCGATCATAAAACAGATTGTTGCCACCAAAGAAGGCCACTGCAAATTGGAAAGCCCCATAATTGCATGCCCGCTGGTACATCCTCCTGCATATCTTGTTCCGAAACCTACTAAAAAACCACCAACAACCATTGTGATAAATCCTTTCCAGGTCAGCAGATTTTCAAAATTCATCAGCTGTACCGGAACCAGATTGCTGTAATCTGTAATTCCGTAGCCTGCCAGTTCGGTTTTCAGATCAGGATTAACTGTTATTTCTGCAGGATTAAGCAAAAAATTGGCAGCAATTATTCCTCCGAAGAAGATTCCTAGTACAAAAAATAAATTCCAGGCTTCTTTTTTCCAGTCGTATTTGAAAAAGTTCACATTTGCCGGTATACAGGCAGCACAGACATGCCTCAGTGAAGAGCTTATTCCAAAGGATTTATTTCCCATCAGCAATAAGGCAGGAACGGTAAGACCAATTAATGGGCCTGCAATATACCATGGCCACGGTTCTTTTATAATCTCCAGCATTTTTTCTTTTTTTAATCTAATTTATTTAAAATTTTAGTCTGACACACAAAATCACTTTTAGGAATACTTGTAGTGGATGCAATAGCTTTAAAACCTCCTTCAATTTCTGTAAAATTCCTATATCCTCTTGCCTGAAGGATGCTTGCGGCCATTGTACTTCTGTATCCGCTTCCACAATGCATATAAAAATGTTCTTCCGCCCGTAATTCATTAACCCATTCATTAATATACGCTAAAGGCATGCTGTAGGCTTCATGAAGATGTTCTGCATTGTATTCACTCTCTTTTCTTATATCAATGATTTTTTCTTCATTACCTTTTATTTCGGTTTCAAACTGTTCTGCAGAAATTCGGTTGATAAAGTCTGTTTCTTTTCCATTCATTTCCCAGGCTTTAAATCCACCTTCCAAAAATCCTAAAATATGATCGAATCCCACTCTGCTTAATCTTGTTACCGCTTCTTCTTCAGTTCCTTTTTCCGTTACCAGAAGAATAGGTTGGTTTACATCAGCAATTAAAGCTCCTACCCAAGGGGCAAAATCACCATCCAGTCCTATATTCACCGACTGTGGGATAAAACCTTTTGCAAATTCACGATTGTTTCTTACATCTAAAACTAAAGCTCCTGAAGCTTCAGCAATTTCCTCAAACTTTTCCGGAGCAAGAGCATGCAATCCCTGAGAAAGAACTTCATCAAAACTGTTGTATCCTTTTTTATTCATCATAACATTCATTGCAAAATAAGCAGGAGGAGGTAAAAGTCCATCTGTTACTTCTTTTATAAAACTTTGTCTGTCTTTTTGATTCAAAGCATAATTGGTTCTTTTCTGGTTTCCCAATATATCTATCGTTTCTTTCTGCATATTTTTACCACAGGCAGAACCGGCCCCGTGGGCAGGATATACAGTAATATCATCATGTAAAGGCAAAATTTTATGATACAAACTGTCATATAAGAGTCCTGCCAGTTCTTCCTGAGTCATATTCGCTCCTTTCTGTGCCAGATCGGGACGGCCTACATCTCCAAGGAATAAGGTATCACCGCTGAAAAGTGCTTTTTCAACGCCATTTTCGTCCATCAAGAGATAACATGAGCTCTCAAGAGTGTGTCCAGGTGTATGAAGGACTTTAATTTTAATATCTCCTATTTCAAATATCTGATGATCTTCTGCAATGATGGCCTTAAACTCAGGATTTGCGCTCGGTCCATACACAATCGGAGCTCCGGTTTTATGGCTTAAATCAAGATGCCCGCTTACGAAATCAGCATGAAAATGAGTCTCAAAAATATATTTCAACTGTACTCCATCTTCCTGCAATCTGTTGATATAAGGCTGTGTTTCTCTTAAAGGATCAATAATTACTGCTTCCCCAGCTGAAGTGATGTAGTAAGCTCCCTGCGCAAGACATCCTGTATAAATCTGTTCTATTTTCATTATATATTTTTTTTGATTTTGTTATCTGATACAAATTTCCTGCTTTATTTTTTCCTCCACAGCTACTTTTGTTACATAAGAAATTTAAAAGAATATTTCTTTAGCCATAATATAAATACCCATGATCAGGATAAACCATCCGAATGCCGGTTTCAGTTTTTTACCGTCTATCTTTTTTGATAACTGTGAACCTATTACAATTCCTGCAATGGCAATTGTTGTAATAGAGATCAATAGTTTCCATTCTATTTTTACTTGATTTACAGAAGAGAAGAAGCCTATCAAAGAATTGAAAGAGATAATGACTAAAGAAGTTCCTATCGCAATCTTCATTGGAATTTTCAAAAGGTTGACTAACGCAGGAATGATCATAAAACCACCTCCTGCTCCTACCAATCCGGTCAGAACGCCTACAACAGAACCCTGCCCAGCTGCAAGCAAAGCATTATTCTTATCCAAAGTCCTTTCTGGAAGTTTTTCTGAAACATTGCTTTTTATCATTTTATAAGAAGCCAGAATCATCAGACCTGCAAAAACCAATAATAAAAAAATATCTCTGGTAATGATAAATTTTTGCACTCTGAGTACCTCTTCCGGAATAAAAGGAAGAAGATATATTCTGGTCAGAAAAATGGAAATCACAGAAGGAATTCCAAATATCATTGCCATTTTAAAATTGACCAACCCTTTTTTAAAATACGACATTGACCCCACCAAACTGCTCACTCCCACTATAAAAAGGGAATATTCCGTTGCCAGAAAGGCATCGAGACCAAAGAGATAAACCAAAACGGGAACGGTGAGAATACTTCCTCCACCTCCGATCAGACCGAGAGAGATCCCGATTAAAACTGCTGCTGCATACCCTATAATTTCCATTTTACTATTCAAATAATTCTGATGTAAAAATGGGAAAGTGAAGGGAAGGCTACAGCTACTTTTGTTACATAAGGAAATTTAACACGAATGAACACAAATATGCTCACAAAGAACACAAGAGATTATGTTGGGAGATAGAGTAATCTTTCAACTTTGAGATTGCTTTACTTTTGGTTTGTGATGATCATTGACCACCCCGTCAAAAATTCTCTGAATTTTTGCCCCCTCCAAAGGATGGGAATTTGAGTATCCTTTATTAAAATGAGGTATAGTTTATGAATTGAGGGTTTTTAAAAGGGTGATTTTGTTTCTGCCCAATTTCAATTTTCCTTCTTCTTCAAGCTGTTTTAGAAGTCTGGAAACTACTACTCTTGCGGTTCCCAGCTCATTCGCAAGCTGCTCATGAGTTGTGTTAATGGTTTCAGAATGGGTAAGTTCTGATTTTTTCTGCAGCAGATTCAACAGTCTTTCATCTACTTTTTTGAAAGCAATGGCATTGATGATATCCAATAGTTCTTCAAATCTTTTATGATACAATCTGAAGATATAGTCTAACCATTCCGGGTGTTCTTTGATGAATAAAGACACTTTGTCTACAGGCAGAAAAAGGATTTCCGCATCTTCCTCAATCTCGGCCCTTACAATGCTTTTTTCATTGTGCATCCCGCCAAGAAAAGACATGATACAGCTTTCTCCCGCTTTGATGTAGTACAGTAAAATTTCACGTCCGTCTTCTTCTGTCCTGATGACTTTCAGCATTCCTTTCATCACAATAGGAATGGAACGGATGGAAGCATTTTCATCTAATATAATATCTCCTTCATGATAGCTTTTGGTTGTACCATATTGATACAGCTTTTCTACCAGATCCGGTGATGATGAAAATTCGGAAGAAAGTACGGTATCGTCCTGCATTTTTTATTTCTAATAAAGCTAATTTACACCAATTTCATCAACAAACAACCATGCTTTTGAATCTGCTCCTGGGTTTCCTGCCGGAATGATTCCTGCATTTTCAATACTTACCTTCAGGAATTTTGCATTTTGTGTTTCTACGTTCAATTTGATTTTTCCTTTGGCATTTTGGATCTCTGCAGCAGCAATTTCCTTGATCATTTTAAAATTCTTACCGTCATCAGAAACGAAAATTTTTGCAGATCTGGCAAGGTGAATCCAGCTTCCTTTATTTTCAAGAGTATTGAAATAAACTTCTGAAAAAGCTGTTTTTTGTCCAAAATCTATGGTTGCCACCACATCTTTCCCCTGAAAACCAAGCCATGTTTTACCCAACTGTTTTACATTTCCAATAATACCGTCAACTAAAGTAAAAGCGCCTCCGAAAGAATAATTCTCACTGGGCTGCTGTTCAAGACTTATACTTTTCCCTGTGGTCTTTGAAATGGTAAATTGTTGAGTAGAAACAGCGCTTTTCAACTGGCTGTCTTCAAAATAAGCAGATTTTATCGTTAAAGAATTAGGAATCTGTACAGCATTCTGATAGGTTTTAGAATTGATGGAAGGATCTGTTCCGTCCAATGTGTACCTGATCCCACTTGAGTTTTGTGAAGTTGACAGTTCATAAGCAATTCCGTTATTTGAAGGAATTACTTTTCCGGTGATATTATAAATACTCTTTGCATAGTTCACCTTCATCTTATCCAGAACTTTAAACTGGTTGATTACCCTGTTTTCAAATTCTTTATAATTTTTGGGGTCCGCTGTTCCCCAGCCTACTTCAGAAAGTGCCATTAATCTTGGAAAGATCATATATTGCACCTGTTTGAAATCTAAAATATATTCTGTCCATAAATTGGCCTGAACTCCCATGATATATTTTTCCTGCTCTGCATTCAGTTCGGAAGGAATAGGATTGTAAGAATATACTTTGTCTAAAGGAGTAAAACCTCCAAAAGCATTAGGCTCTGACTGCGGATCTCCCTGATAATGGTCGAAATAACAATATGCTCCGGGCGTCATTACAGCAAAGTGCTTTGATTTTGCAGCTTCAATACCTCCGTTTACACCAGTCCAGCTCATTACAGCAGCATTGGGTGCCAATCCTCCTTCTAAAATTTCGTCCCAGCCAATGATTTTTCGTCCTTTGCTGTTGACATATTTTTCAATTCTATGAATGAAATAGCTTTGTAAGCCATGCTCATCTTTTAAGTTATTTTTCTTAATTAATTCCTGACAGTGTGCACATTCTTTCCATCTCGTCTTCGGGCATTCGTCACCGCCGATGTGAATGTATTTGGATGGGAATAGCTTCATCACCTCGTCCAAAACGTTCTCCAGGAACGTAAATGTTTCATCCTTCGGACAGAAAACATCATCAAAAACACCCCATTTCGTAGCGGCTTCAAAAGGTCCTTTTGTACAGGCCAATTCAGGATATGCGGATAAAGCAGCCAAAGCATGGCCCGGCATTTCGATTTCCGGAACTACTGTGATATGTCTGTCCTGAGCATATTTTACCACCTCTTTTATTTGTTCATGGGTATAAAAATAAGGTCCGTATGGCTTTCCGTCAAAAGTATTATCAACATAAGCTCCAATCATGGATTCTTTACGTTTTGATCCAATCTGAGTAAGCTTTGGATATTTTTTTATTTCAATTCTCCATCCCTGGTCATCTGTTAAATGCCAATGGAAAATATTCAGTTTGTACATGGCCAGATAGTCGATATACTGTTTCACCTCATCCACTGTGAAAAAGTGACGGCATACATCCAGATGCATTCCTCTCCAGGCAAACTTCGGCTGATCTTCAATCTTCATTGCCGGAATTTTTTTTGTTTCTTTAAACTGCTCAATAATCTGAATTAAAGTTTGAAGAGCCAGAAAATATCCTTGCTTGGTATAAGACTTTACATGAATTTGGTTTGGAGAAATTTCTATTGAGTAATATTCTTTTTTCTGTTCAGCATCTGCCGGAGAAAGCGGAGGAATCATAGAACTCGTTAAATGAATACCACCACTCTTCTGAGCATATTGAAATTCTAACTGAGATCCTATCCTTTTTTTGAAATATTCTGTTTCCTCTTTTGGCAGATCGCCACTTAATACGAATTTTTCAGGAATGATAAATTCTCCCTGTAAAGATTCAACTTTTTGAGGGTAAGGGATTAGATTCAATTTATTTTGGGCTAAAATCACGTTTGAAATCAATACAAAAAATACTAAAAAAGTCCGTATCATTGGAAGTGGTTAAGGTTTGAGCTAAGATAATTATTTTTCAAAACTCTTGGAGTCTTTTTAAAAACAAAATTTAGGCACTTTCAATTGTTTAGATTCTTATGAATGGACAATTTACCATTTGCTAAAACATGTTCTTAGATATTCTTCTATTATATTCTGTACATTATGGTTTGCTTTTTGATCAACTTAGACGACTTAAAAAAATTAAAAGATTTAAATTTGTAAAAAAATAAGATGAAAAAAAACATTTTTCTGGCAGCCGGATTATTATTCTCAATGTCAACACAGGCACAGATTTTCGATATCATGAAATCTGCCGTTAAAGATAAAACAGGTGTAGATCTGAATGCTCCGGTAAAAACTAACGGTACTAAAACCACTACCACCACAACTTCCAGTCAGACTAATAATTCATCTGCCAATCTTGGAAACCTTACTTCTACCCAGATTTCTTCAGGTTTAAAAGAAGCTTTAAGCATGGGGGTAACGGACGGAGTCAAAAAACTGGCGATTACAGATGGTTTTTTTAAAAATGAAGCGGTAAAAATTTTAATGCCTGAAAAATTAAGAAAGATCGACACTACTTTACGTTCCATCGGTATGGGAAGCCTTGCTGATGAAGGTGTAAAATTATTAAACAGAGCCGCTGAAGATGCCGTAACGGAAGCTGCTCCTATTTTCACCAACGCTATTACCTCTATGACCATTACGGATGCCAAGAATATTTTATTGGGCAGTAATAACGCAGCAACAAGTTATCTTCAGGGGAAAACCCAATCTCAGCTATTCAGTGCTTTTCAGCCTAAAGTAAAAGCCTCATTAGGAAAAGTAGGTGCTGATACGCTTTGGAAAAATCTGATTTCAAAATATAATACTTTTACGGGACAGTCTGTAACAACAGATCTTAACGAATATGTTACTACAGAAACCATCAACGGCGTATTCAAAATGGTAGCCGATAAAGAAAGCGGAATCAGAAATACACCTGCAATGAGGACGACAAGCATTTTGCAGAAGGTATTTGGGGCTCAGGATGGGAAATAATTAAGAGGTTGAATGACCTACTAACCGTTAAAATATATAAAAGCTGTTTCATTGATGAGGCAGCTTTTTTGGTTTTAATTTCTTTTGTCTTGAAACAAAAGAAACAAAAATTCAAGACTGGGGTCTCTCCGCTAAAAATAATTCCTACTCTCTAAAAATTCTAAACTTGCGCGAAATCTATATTGGTTAATTAGTTCCAAATTCGTGTCGCGCTTCGGACAATAGAATTTTCTTAACGTTCAAAGGAGTTATTTTTTTGACGCTCCGATCTCCTATGTCGCTTTAAGATCATCATTAGAGATATTTGTCAAATTTTAAATGATAAAAAAACTGTTTTATGTTGAGGCAGCTTTTTTGGTTTTAATTTCTTTTGTCTTGAAACAAAAGAAACAAAAATTCAAGACTGGGATCTCTCCGCTAAAAATAATTCCTGCTCTCTAAAAATTCTAAACTTGCGCGAAATCATTATTTCTTAATTGGTACTGAATTCGTCTCGCGCTTCGGACAATAGAATTTTCTTAACGTTCACAGGAGTTATTTTTTTGACGCTACGATTTCCTATGTCGCTTTAGGGTCATCATTAGAGATATTTGTCAAATTTTAAATGATAAAAAAACTGTTTTATGTTGAGGCTGCTTTTTTGGTTTTAATTTCTTTTGTCTTGAAACAAAAGAAACAAAAATTCAAGACTGGGACTTCTCCGCTAAAAATAATTCCTGCTCTCTAAAAATTCTAAACTTGCGCGAAATCATTATTTCTTAATTGGTACTGAATTCGTCTCGCGCTTCGAACAGGAGAATTTTCTTAACGTTCACAGGATTATTTTCTTAACGCTACGATTTCCTATGTCGCTTTAGGGTCATCATTAGAGATATTTGTCAAATTTTAAATGATAAAAAAACTGTTTTATGTTGAGGCTGCTTTTTTGTTGGGTTTTAATTTCTTTTGCCTTGAAACAAAAGAAACAAAAATTCAAGACTGGGATCTCTCCGCTAAAAATAAATCATATTCTCTAAAAATTCTAAACTTGCGCGAAATCTATATTGGTTAATTAGTTCCAAATTCGTGTCGCGCTTCGGACAGGAGAATTTTCTTAACGTTCACAGGATTATTTTCTTAACGCTACGATTTCCTATGTCGCTTTAAGATCGTCATTAGAAATAATTGTCAATTTTTAGATGATAATTTCCTGTGTTATAAAAACAGTTTCGGCCTCACTTTGTGAGGCCGAAACTGTTATATTGTATCAAATTAGAACTGCATTTCAGGAATTTCACCTTCAATGATCAGATCTGCTTCTGTAGCTTTAATAATATCTTCTACTGAAACTCCCGGTGCTCTTTCCACGAGTTTGAAACCTGCCGGAGTTACATCCAGAACAGCTAATTCAGTAACCACTTTTTTCACACAGTTGACTCCTGTTAATGGAAGCGTACATTTCTTAAGGATTTTGCTTTCTCCTGCTTTGTTTACATGCATCATTGCAACGATAATATTTTCAGCAGAAGCTACAAGGTCCATAGCACCTCCCATTCCTTTCACCATTTTTCCGGGGATTTTCCAGTTGGCAATATCTCCGTTTTCTGAAACTTCCATGGCTCCAAGGATAGTAAGGTCTACTTTCTGACCACGAATCATCCCGAAACTGAATGCGGAATCAAAGAATGAACCTCCTTCTAAAATAGTAATGGTTTGTTTTCCGGCATTGATGATATCAGCATCCTCTTCTCCTGCGAAAGGGAAAGGCCCCATCCCCAAAACTCCGTTCTCACTCTGGAATTCTACGGAAATACCTTCCGGAACATAGTTGGCAACCAAAGTAGGAATCCCAATTCCCAGGTTTACATAATAGCGATCTTTCAGTTCTTTTGAAATTCTTTTGGCAATTTGTTCTTTTGTAAGCATAATAAAAACTTAGACTGCAATTTAATTATTTTCACTTGAATACAAAAGAGCTTTGTTGTGTTCAATAATTAACACTGTTAGTTAAAATAATATCTGTAATTTTGCCTCATTATTTTAACAGAATGAAAATACTTTTTAAATATCTTAAACCTTATCAGTGGCTGATTCTCATTTCTTTATTTTTGGCTACTATTAATCAGGTTTTCTCTTTATTTGCGCCGGCTATTACAGGAAATATCCTGGATCAGCTGGTTACTCACCCTAATTTTTTTGATAAAGAAAAACTGCTGCCCAGAAACCTTAACGAATATCTCTACGGCAGCACAGTATATCATGGCGCATTTTATTTTCTAGGGTTACTTATCGGAACAGCGATGGTAAGTAGAATTGCAAAAGCTTTTCAGGATTATGTAGTAAGTGTGATTACCCAAAAGTTTGGAGCGAAGATATTTACAGACGGATTAAAGCACTCCATGGCTCTTCCTTATCAGGAATTTGAGGACCAGAGAAGTGGTGAAACCTTGTCTATTTTAACAAAAGTAAGGGAAGATACGGTGAAATTCATTACCAATTTTATCAATATTTTCTTTGGAATTTTAGTCAGTATTATTTTCGTTTCAGTGTATGCTATCCGTTTACATTGGTCGATCATGCCAGTTTATATATGTGGAATTTTCCTGATTGCCTTTGTTACCAATCTCTTGAGCAAAAGGATAAAAGGTATTCAGAAAAATATTGTTACCGAGACTACTGCTCTAGCGGGAAGTACTACAGAAAGTTTAAGAAATATTGAGATTGTTAAAAGTTTAGGATTAACCAATCAGGAAGTAATCCGTTTAAATAACAATACTTATAAAATCCTTGGTCTTGAACTGAGAAAGGTGAAAAGCATCCGTTCTTTAAGTTTTATCCAGGGAACGATGGTGAATTTTCTCCAGCAAATGATTACCCTGACTTTATTGTATTTAATTTTTAAAAATATTGTGACTCCAGGGCAGTATCTATCTCTGATGTTTTATGGTTTCTTTATTTTCGGGCCTATGCAGGAAATCGGGAACATCATTATTTCTTACCGTGAAGCAGAAGCTTCTCTTCAGAATTTTGACCGTTTAATGAAAAAAGAAGTAGAAGAAAAGCCTCTTCATCCAAAACAGATTGGCGCTATTGAAGAGCTGGAATTCAAACATGTTTCTTTCAAACATCAGTCTGCTCAGTATAAAGCCTTGAATAATATCTCTTTTGATCTTAAAAACGGAGAAACTATTGCTTTTGTAGGGCCTAGCGGTTCCGGAAAAAGTACATTGGTAAAACTGCTGGTTGGATTGTACAGACCTCAGGAAGGGAATATTTTTTACAATGGAATTAATGGAAAGGAGTTTGATTTTGATGAACTGAGAAATCAAATTGGTTTTGTAACGCAGGATACCCAGTTATTTGCAGGAACTATTAAAGAAAACCTTCTTTTCGTAAATCCTTCAGCTACTGAAGAGGAACTGGCTGTTGCTTTACAGAAATCGAGCTGTACAGCATTGCTTGAAAGGGCTGAAAAAGGAATTGAAACCGTTATTGGTGAAGGCGGTCTGAAGCTGAGTGGCGGTGAAAAGCAAAGAATTGCCATTGCAAGAGCGCTTTTAAGAAAACCTCATCTGCTGATATTTGATGAAGCTACTTCTGCGTTGGACAGTATTACTGAAGAAGAAATTACTACAACCATTAAGGACATATCAAAAGAAAGAGAACAAATTACAGTACTTATTGCACACCGTTTAAGTACAATTATGCATGCTGATAAAATCTATGTTCTTGAACGTGGGCAGGTAGTGGAAACAGGCTCCCACAGCAATCTGATTGCCGAAAAAGGCCTTTATTATGCCATGTGGAGACAACAAATCGGAGAAAGAAAAACACTGAATCCTCAAGCATAAAAAAAGCGCTGAAAATATTTTCAGCGCTTTTTTATTTTATTATTCGAGCTTATTCTTTAGTTCTTACTGTTCTCTGCTCAATTCTTTTTTCAAATTTTTCTCCCTGGAAAATTCTTTGAATCATGATTCCCGGAATATGAATTTCGTTGGGATCCAATTGTCCCGGTTCTACCAGTTCTTCTACTTCAGCAATCGTGATCTTCGCAGCTCCTGCCATAGGATGATTGAAATTTCTTGCAGATCCTTTGAAGATAAGGTTTCCGGCGTGGTCTCCTTTCCATGCTTTTACGATAGAATAGTCTGCTTCGTAAGCATGCTCCAGGATGTGAGGTTTCCCTTTGAATTCTTTTACTTCTTTTCCTTCTGCTACTTCAGTTCCGTATCCTGCAGGGGTATAAAAAGCAGGAATTCCCGCCTGGGCAGCTCTGCATTTTTCAGCTAAGGTCCCTTGTGGAGTAAGTTCTACATCCAGCTCACCTGAAAGCATCTGTCTTTCAAATTCAGCATTTTCTCCTACATAAGAAGAGATCATTTTCTTGATCTGTCTTTTGTGAAGCAGTAATCCTAATCCGAAATCATCTACTCCTGCATTGTTTGAAATACAAGTCAGATCTTTCACATCACTTTCTACCAAAGCATTGATTGAGTTTTCCGGGATACCGCAAAGTCCGAATCCGCCAAGCATCAGTGTCATTCCATCCTGAATTCCTTCGATGGCCTCCTTTGCATTTTTTACTCTTTTATCTATCATGAAATATTAGATTTTTCTGTTGGCTAAATTTAATAAATTTTCCGGTATATCCGATGAACCAAAATGATCCTGAATAGAATCCTTTTTTTCGATATGTAAAACTATAAAAATCAAACTTTTATCAAAACAAATGAACAAGTCTGTTCGTTTTTGTGGTATTTTTCGTCAATTTGATTTATATTTGAGGCTTCAAATCCAGAGATACAGTGTATTCTTATTTCGGATATCATTGACTTAAACACAATTTTAATATAAAAATTATTTTACGGCAGACCATTATTGCCCTTTTACTTCTTCTGATCTCTTCAGAGAATATTTCAACATTATACCATCACATTAATCATATACAAAATCAAACCTTAAATAAAACATGAAAAAATTATTTACCTCAGCATTACTTGCCCTGGTACTCAGCATCAATATGTATGCACAAGAAAAAACATATTTTGATGAAAACTGGGAAAAAACCACTCAGGATAAAATGGAATATTACCGTGAAACGACTCCTAAAGGCAAACTCACCCTTATCAAAGATTTTTATAAGGACGGAAAACTTCAAATGGAAGGACTTGCTTCTGATGCAACTCCCAACAGTGAAGTTTTTGACGGAAAAGTAGTCTGGTACACTCCTGAAGGAAAGATCATGAGTACCGTAACTTATTCTAACGGAAAGCAGGTGGGAGATTCTCAGTCTTATGATGATAGAGGCCGGATTACAGAAGATATGGTCTACAAAGCTGACGGTAACTTTACTGGAAAAATGGTGTCATACAAGGATCCTGAAAATGAATCTTTTTATAACACGATAACCAATTATGAAAATTCTCTGCCCATAAAGACCATTATTTATGATGATGATATTAAAGGAATCAGATATGAAACCACTTCTGACAAAGACGGTAATTATGAGACTAAATATTACGGTGAGAAAGGGAAACTTATTGGTACATCTCCTTCGGGTTCAGGAGAGGGACTGCAGGTAGATTATTATCCGAATCCAATGAGGATTTCGAAAATCGAAAAAACTAAAAGTGACGGCAGTATAAAGGAAAGTATCATCTATGCTAAAAACGGAAAGCTGCTTCAGGAACAGAAGAGAAACAAAAAAGACGGTTATAAAACCACTTATGATGAATCTGGTAAAAAAATAGGCCACCTTATTTATCAGTACGATAAAGAGAATGATATTTACCAGCCGACAGAGGGTGAAGATTATCAGCTTAATTATGATTATGCACTGATATCTTCTATTGATGTATATAAAAACGGCTCAATCATCACCAGTAAATATTTTGACGAAGAAGGAAAATTATCATCTGAGAAAATTTTAAAAGACGATGTTACCCAGGAGATTAAATATTATTCTCCGGATGGAAAACTGAAATCTACCTTAACCTATAAAGATGAAATGCCTTATAATGGTACAGCCTATGAAGGATTTACCGAAACACAATATAAGGAAGGCGTTTTAGTGAATACTAAAATATATACTGAAGAGAAAAAGCTGAAATCTGAGAAGAAATTAAATTCTAAACAAACAGCTTACGACGCCACTATCTATGATAATAAAGGTATTCTCTTATACACTTACAACCAGCCTTTGAGTGAAGACGGAGATAATGATTACTTTTTCACAGCACAAATTGTACAGTATGTAAAAGGGAAACCCGCCAATAAATCTTCTGTAAAAGCAGGTATCTTACAAAGCGGAAAAATAAAGTTCAACACCTTAAACGGAGTTAAAGAACTTGAACGCAATGGAAAATGGGTACTCTTAAAACTTTACAGTACGGATGGAAAGCTTCTTCAGGAAACCAAAATACTGGCTGATATTCCGGACGAATATGCTTCTACCGAAAATCCGGCGGCATTAAGCGAAGATGATCTATATTTAGACTAATCACTGCATAAACATATGAAAGGCGATTTCAATTTTTGGAATCGCCTTTTTATTTAAACGCAGATGACACAGATTTTCACAAATGTTTGTGGTACACATTTCTGCAAATTGTTCAGATTGAGCAGGCATTATATTAAACAATAAAAAAGAGACTATCATTTCTGACAGCCTCTTCATTATAATTGTATGTAATTTATTTACTGAATGATCAGTTTTAAAGTAAATAGTTTTCTTCCGTGTACTTTTACAAAGTAAACGCCCGCCGGAAGATTCTCATTCACCAAAGAGAAACGTTGGTTATTGATATTTTTTGACACATACAGTAATTCTCCAGAAGCTGAGACCAATTCAATTTTTTCAATTGGGTAATCACTTTTGATAAAAGTAGGCTGTCCAGGTTTGGTTGGGTTTGGATACAACACTACATTTTTCTCTGTACTTCTTGTTTCTTCCGTTCCTAATGTTGGTGAGGTTACCTGAAACTGTACCCTGTTTGAAACTTCTGTATAAGAATCATTGGTAAACATGACCATATAATAGTTTCCTGGTGTGGCAGGCACTGCTGTTCCCTGAATAGTTTTTGTCCCCTGAGTTACACCGTCAAAATACGTATAAGAAACAAAATTGTCATCCGGTGTCTGAACACTTTGAGGGTAAATTCCTAACCAGTCTTTGATAATTCCCGGAGAATCCGTCCATGAAGCCGTAATATTTTCTCCCAAAGTATATACCGGTTTATTGATCCAAAGATCTGTAACGATATCTCCTACTTTAAAGAATACCTTCTCCCCGATTCCGTTATATCCGTCTTCCAGCAGATACTGAGCGTAGTAGTATCCTTTCGGAAGTCCTGTAAAATTCAATGTTCCTGATGCAGTCGTTACATAGCTCCATTTGATAGAAGCTGTAGTTCCCGGAGTCTGTCCCATTTTATAAATTCCAATCCAGTCTTTCTGTAAATTAGGCCCGTCTGTAAAATTAAGAACAACCGTTCCTCCTACGGGATACGTATCAGAAGTGGTCTGCAGCTGAACTTTCGGACCTACATAGAATTCTTTTCTTGGAGTGATTTCTGTATACCCTCCGTTAGCAAAAAATCCTGCAAAATACTGACCTTTATTAGCCATACCATTATTAAATGTAACCGTTCCTGCTACCTGTCCATTAGTATAACTGTACACTTGTGAAGTAGTACTGGCCGGCGTTTGCCCTTTTTTATAAATTCCTACCCAATCCTGCTGATTTCCGGGACCTCCTGTGAAAGTAGCGGTAATGGCTTCATTTTGGGCATATTCTGTTTTATTTAAAGTAAATGTAGGATTTGAAACTACACTTCCCGTGATTTCAAACTGTTTCACATCACTCCAGTCACTCCATTCCAGGTTTCTGTCTCTGTAACGGGTTTTCACGTAATAAATTCCGTTTGGAATAGAGTTCGAAGCCAGTGTTGCTTTTGTAATGTCTACTCCATCATTCAGATTTTTGGTTTTATCAGGAGTTCCATTTCCGTCTTTTCCGAACCAGTTTTCAAAATCACGGTAAAATTCTTTTTCAATCACAGAAAAATTGGATGTCTTACTGATCAGAAACTGTGTCGTGTTCAACAGTTCATTATTTGAAGATGAAAATGCGCTTCCATTCAATGTCAAAGGCAAAGTAGTAGTACCCGTAAAAGTGTTTGTAATGGATGGTTTTGCCGGTTTAGACTGATTTTTATACCTATGGAAAGAATCTACCAGTACATTATTTTTCTTGTTGTATACTCCTCCGATAGAATAACATTCAATATCCACTTTTCCTGTCGGAATATCTACTTCTACGATCTGATACGTCCAGTCTGTAAAGGTTTTCTGAACATCATCAAAATCTTTTTCATTAGACATTCCCCAATACTGATCCCAAGCCGTTCCTCCGGAAATAATCTGATAATTCGGTGTATTTTTCAGCTGACCTCTGTGATATAAATGGTGGTGAGCACCAACGTGCATTAAATATTTATCCGAAGTTACCAGAAGCGGTACTGCATTTTCTCTTACCCATGTAGAGATATCTCCTACATACTGCTCAGCCTGATAAGGTCTGTGGCTCAAAGAAATGATCCAGTCTACTGTAGTATCATTATTAGCTGCTGTTAAGATTTGCTGAAGCCATGTCTGCTGTGCAGAACCCGTATGTTCTGAGCTTAAACTTACGAATAACACGTTCCCAGCCTGCTGAGCATAATAATTTTCATTACCTGAGCTTATCCCTTTATAATTAATTTCATCAATATAAAAATGGGCATAGTAAGAATTCATTCCCATCGTTCCATAGGTTTCATGATTTCCTACTGTTGTCTGGATAGGCAGATAAGGTGATAATTTGATGTTCTTTTTAAAGTGAACATTCTCATAATGGTCCAATGTTCCTACATCCACCTGATCACCCACCATAAAAGTAAGGGCAATATTATCTGATGGATCTGAAGCAGCTCCGAATTTTTCCTTTAATTTTTTATACGCATTCAAAGTAAGCGTATCATATCTTGGCTCTGCTTTGATCTGGTTGTCCCCCATAATAAGGAAACGGATCTTTCCATTGGCAGTTACGGCCTGTCCCGGCAAAGGAAGTGTTCTGAAATTATAAACGGCAGATTCACTGGTTCCCGTTTTTATCTTATAATAATATTTAGTGTTCGGCTGCAAATTGGTAACCTTTGCTGTGTGATAATAATAGTTGTTATTATATCCGGTATCTGAGAAGATATTGGTTGTCCCTGTTACCGTCACGTTCAAATTCGTTGGAGAATTCCCGTAGATTACAGTTGTTTCATTATTGGAAGCTGTTTTCCAATTGACGATCATAGAATTCGGGGTTGGGTTTTGTAAATATGGAAACAAAACCTGTCCGAAAGCCATCTGGACCGCGAAACAAAAAAAGAAGAAATAATGTTTCATAATAGCTTTAGTTTTAAAATAACATATAGTTTTAAGTTGTGAATCAAGAATTTAAAAAATCGCTGTCCGGATTTTTTACTTCGGGCAAAAGTAGGTTTCCCATATAAACTCTGTCTGATGGTATTTTAAAGAAACCATTAATTTTTCAGCAAAACCTGAATGAAAAAATTATAGTTTTTAGTACATTAATTATTTGGCATATTTGAAAACTATTTTGTACATTTGCAACCTGTTATTCAACCTCTGACGAAGAACGTGTAAGTTGCTTAGCTTTAACATTTTATTTATTAATAATGGATTTATTAAAGTACGTACAAGACAAGTACATTGCGAAAAAAGAATTCCCTGAATTCAAAGCAGGTGATACAATTACTGTGTATTACGAAATTAAAGAAGGACAAAAGACAAGAACTCAGTTCTTCAAAGGAACAGTTATCCAATTAAGAGGTACTGGTTCTACAAAAACTTTCACTATCAGAAAAATGAGTGGTGATGTAGGTGTAGAAAGAGTATTCCCTATTAACCTGCCTGCGCTTCAAAAAATTGAGCTTGATAGAAAAGGTAGAGTTAGAAGAGCTAGAATTTACTACTTCAGAGACCTTAGAGGTAAGAAAGCAAGAATCAAAGACGCTGCTTACAAGAAGAAATAATTCAGACAACAATACATACAAAAAGAGGCTGTTTATCCGTAAACAGTCTCTTTTCTTGTTTAAAACATTCTTTATTTTCTATTTGAAGTTCCTTTTTGTTTCTAAATTATCAATATCATTCAACGATGTACACCCTGTCAAGGTTTAAAACCTTGACAGGGTGTAGAACTATCCGAACTATTTATTACCTACAAAAAATATTACTCATGTTTTATGAGATATTGCAAAGGTGTGGTTCCCGTCTGTTTTTTGAAAAAATCTATAAAAGCACTGTCTGATGAAAAGTCTAAAATATGAGACACTTCTCCTATTGAATTACCTTCTACCAAAAGTTCAATCGATCGCTGCAACCGCCACTGCTGCCTCCATTCCTGGTAAGACAGCCCTGTTTCTTTTTTAAAAATACGGCTGATTGTTTTCTCAACTGCCCCAGCCTTTTCGGCAAGGTCTTTCAACATCGGCGGCATAGCATAGCGCAGAGTCCACTCTTCTGAAAATTTCTTTAAACGTCTGTCTTGCGGTATTTTAAGTTCCAGCTTTTCCTCCGGAGCTCTGCTTATTTCATCCCAAAATACATTCAGTAAACTGACCTGATCATTTCTAAGATCTGACCATTCCCAAAAGCAGATCCTTTCTATAATTTCTTTTAATAATGGATTTACATGCAAAACTTTAAGGCTGGAGTTCATATATTTTTCTGCATAGCATTTATCAAAATAGACTGATCTGTAAGCTACAATATTTCTAAAATTTACCCTATGCCTCTCATTGGCAGGAATCCAAAGCATTCTGAATGGAGGAAGAACGAACTGCCTGTCAGAAGTAGTGACTGTCATACAGCCAGAAGGTGCATATAGCAGCTGAGCTTTCGTTGTATGAAAATGAAAGCCGGAATCATGCATCACCATATCAGAAGCTATTCCAATGACTTTTTCCCGAATAGAATCCGCATCAAACTCTTCATTTTGTTCCAATACAGCCATGTCTTATTTTTGATGTTTTTTGTTTTTATATCATTATAAATATACATTGAAATTTTGGAAACTTTGCAGAAAAAAAATGAAAAAGACAAATCCTATCTGGCTGCTGACTGTACTTGTAATGCTTCCTCAGTTTGTAGAAACCATTTATAGCCCGGTTTTGCCAATGATTCAGGAACAGTTCGGAGTGAAAGAAGAATCTGTTTCCCTTACGATCAGCTTATATTTTATAGCATTTGCTCTGGGAGTTGCATTTTGGGGAGTTCAATGTGACAGAATCGGAAGGAAAAAATCCCTTGAATATGGGTTTATCACCTATGGAATTGGAACACTGACAGCTATTTTTGCACCCAATTTCATGATTCTCCTTAGTGCCAGGGTTATTTCTGCATTTGGAATCTCCGTCGGCTCTATTGTAACCCAAACGATTTTAAGAGATACTTATGATCAAAAAAACATCAGCAAAGTATTTTCCTGGATCGGGATTGGTTTATCCATAAGTCCTGTAATAGGAATGATTACCGGATCTGTATTGTCTTCTTCTGTTGGGCATCAGGGCATTTTTATAACCTTATGCCTGCTTGCAGGGCTATTTTTTATTCTTTCCCGGAAAAAAATTTCAGAAACCCAATATTCAGTAAAAGAAATCAACATGGGTATTTTAACTGATTTATTAAAGAGGATGCTTTCTGACCAAGCGATTATAAAGTGCTGTTTACTGATTATGAGTTTTAATGTCTTGCTGTTTTCTTACTACTCACTGGCTCCGTTTATCTTTAAAGAATATCATTATTTCTCTTATGTTTTCGGATACAGTAGTGTTATATTGGCTGGTGGAACATTTGCCGGAGCAAAACTTAACAGATTCCTGTTATTGAGAAACATACAACCTAAACATTTAGTTAAAACAGGTACATTTACTGCATTTATCGCCTCTATTTTTGTATGGATTCTGGCAAGTAAAGGGATATATTTTTTAATTCCATATTTCTTCATTGTGATGGCATTCAGCACTGTAATTCCTAATATTCTGAGTACTGCACTCATCAATTATAAAAACGAAACCGGAAGTGCCGGAGCTTTGCTGGGACTTATTTATTATATCCTGATAGGTTTAGGCCTTATAAGCATTGGTTTTATACAGAATTTAGGAATTTCCTGTATCTTGTTTTCGGGAATTGGTGTGTGTGCTTTACTACTCATTAATCACAGGGAACAATAAATTTGAAACATTAAGTTTAATAAAGAGTCAGAATGGTTAAATTTCATTAAAGATAAAATAGTAAATAAAATAACTTAATATTCTAATCACTTATCCAACTTAATGTTTCAAATATTTTATAGTTATTAAGCTTATTCTATTGTATAAAATGATACAGTGCGTCAAAAAATTGAGGATATACTTCTATATGAGGAAGATGTCCTACATTGTCAAGTTCTACAAGCTTTGAACCGGCAATTTCGTGTTGAGTTTTCTTTCCTAGCTCCTGATATTGCCCCATTTTCGGTTGAAGTTCCTTGGGAGCTCTATCTTTCCCGATTGCAGTCCTGTCTCTAGTTCCAATAATAAGCAGTGTGGGAACTTTTATATTTTTAAATTCATAACATACGGGCTGGTTGTAAATCATATCTGAGGTGAGTGCTGCATCCCAGGCTACCTGAGGATAATCTTTATGAAGCGTCCACCCTGCAATTAAGTCAAGCCATGGTTGATATTCTTCTTTCCATTTGTTATCATAATAGAATTTCAGCTGATAACTTTTATAGGTTTCCGATGTATTTTTAAGTTCAGATTGATACGCCTGATCAATGGTCTGGTAAGTAGCAAAAGTTTTATAATCTTCAAGTCCGATCGGGTTTTCAAGAATCAGTTTCTGTACTTTCCCCGGATATAGTAATGTAAATCTGGTCGCTACCATTCCTCCCATTGAATGTCCCAGAACGATTACTTTATCAATCTTTAGTTCATCAAGAATTCCTTTCGTATTTTCTGCCAGCTGTGAAAAAGAAAACTGGTAATCATGGGGTTTTGAAGACTTTCCAAATCCTATCTGATCAGGAATCACCACTCTGAATCCTTTAGCAGAAAGATCTTTCGCTGTCCTCTCCCAATAAGCCCCATTGAAGTTTTTCCCATGGAGAAGCATTATTGTTTTTCCATTAGGATTTTGTGGTTTTACATCCATGTAAGCCATTTTCAACTCTTCGCCCTGCGACTTGAAATTAAAAAAATGAACTTCATAGGGATATTGATAATCAGACAGCATTGCATCCAGAGGTTTTACCTGTGAAAACATAAAACCTGAGACCGTCAATGTAAAAGCGGCCATTATATTTCTGAAATATTTCATGAAACTTTTATTTAAAGGATTAAAATTAAAAAAACCGCTCCAAAAGGAACGGTTTCAACTATTATTTTATTTAAATATTTTTAAGACAATTCTGCCATTGAAACTGCTTTTTCTTTCTTTGACGGTAAATTCATCAGAACAATAGCAAAAAGGATTAAGACAATTCCTATCCATTGGATCAGAAATACTTTCTCACCCAGTAAAACAAAAGCCATCGTTACGGAAACCGGAAGTTCCAGTGAAGAAACGATACTTCCTAGTCCCAATCCTGCATTTGGAAATCCTACATTGAATAAAATCGGTGGGATAATGGTTCCAAAAAGAGCCAACACAAATCCATATGTCAGGAATATTGAATAATTGAATGAGTGAATATGCTCTGTATTTTCTGTAAAATTTAAGTATAATGATTTTAAACCATCAAAATACATAGGCCCAATCTGAGCAAAGAATAAAAATGCAAAAACCACTACAGAACCACCAGCCAACATGATAATACTTTTCCTGAAAACCGGAAGATGGGTAGCCAGCGTATTGGATGTGAACATCGTCAAGGTATATGAAGCGGCTGCCATTAATCCCCAGAAAACCCCATGCCAGTCTAGCTCTATCTCCATATTAATAAGATTAGTTGCCAAAACTGTTCCCAGCAATACAATAACTACAGAAACTACTTTCCTCGCGTTAGGTAGTTTTTTTGTAATGATACTTTCCACCACTACACTGAACCATACCGACTGCATCAACAATACAATAGCAATTGAAACATTGATATACTGTACAGCAATATAATAGAATAAGCTTGTTCCTCCTAAAGAAGTTCCGGCAAGCAGTAGCATTCTGACTTCTTTAGAATTTGGCAGCGATAACTTCTGTTTTGAGGTTAGAGTCTGAATAAGATTGAGGATCAAAAGTCCTGTCAAACCTAATACAAACTGGGAAGTCGTTACTTCCGAAGTGGTGAAACCATCATGGTATGCCATTTTCACAAAAGTGGCCAACATACCGTATATACTAGCTCCAATCCCTACAAATAAAACACCTTTTAGTATATTTTTCTTCTTCATAATTTTTTTAACAGCCTGCAAAGGTACAACATATAAATTAAACCTATCTGAAGTGTTATAATGATAGATAAACAAAATCGCCGCAAGCAAGCTTGCGGCGATTTTGAAATTAATTAATAAGTAAATTATTTTTTAACCATTACTTTTGAAGCGGCTTCAAAACCAAGTCCTTTGATTTTAACCATATAAGTTCCGTTTACCAGATTGCTTGTAGAAATTGCTTTCTTAGCATCCGGTGAAATTTTATCTTCAGAAGAAACCAGTTTACCTGACATATCATAAAGTTCTACACTTACTTTTCCAAGGGTATTGCTTGGGAAGTTGATATAAAACTCGTCTTTAGCAGGGTTCGGATAGATCATAACTTTATTATCCTTTGTACTTTTCACTTCATTAGTAGCCAGGAAACACTCTTCAGGCACTGCAAAATTCTCCAACTGATCTGTAATGTTATTCTTCACTCCAGCCGAAGCATTTACCCCTAAACCTCTTTTTGCAAAAACATTCCAAATCATACATTTATCCTGTCCTTGTGTGGTTGCTAATTCTGCTGCCAATATTGCATCCCTTCCCTCAACGAAACTTGGATTACATGGCTGAAGCTTTAAAGCATTAGTAATTAACTGTAATACTCTTGTACTTCCATTCGTCGTATTGCTCAATACATCTGAGGCATACCCGTATTTTTCAACATACTTCCAGTGGAGATCCCATAGCATTGTTGCCCAAACAAACCCTATAGAGTGTACATCTGGAACCAGATTACCATTAGAATTGGTATATTGCATTGTATTAGTATCTCCATAAGTAAAATCATTAACAGCAAAGTTTGGAGAATATCTTACCGGCCTTATACCTCCTCCTTCAGTCGGCTGTCCTCCTACGTATGTACCCACACCCCTTGGTACTAAAGCATTATCTCCTGCTTTATTAGTTAACATTAACGCAAAGAAATCAGACCATCCTTCTCCCATTTGCTCTTTACTCACATTAGCATTCAGACATCCTCCAGATCCTGTACCTGTAAGTCGATTTGAAATACCATGTCCATATTCATGAATGACAATTCCATTATCAAAGCTGCCGTCTGGAACTACATTATATGCGGGATCTTTTTTCAATGTAACATTTACAGCTGCATTGGAAGCAATTTGATTTTTTATATATTCTCCTTCTGAATTTGTTACAAGGATTGAAGGAATCGTAATCGTAGTATCCGTACCTCCCATTAACGGGGGAATATTAACTGCTGCAGAATTATTATATACTATAACTCCAATAGCTCCTGCATTCTGGGCATTCTTTACTTTTACAGAAAACCCACAATTCGTTCCACCTCCTCTTTCAACAAGGCCAATCTTACCGTTAAGGGATCCAGCCGGTAATGCTTGGCAACCTTGTATATCTGAAGCTAATTTTACCTCTCCTGTTACACCTAACATATTCAAAGCTGGTCCAAACTGAGCTCCCATAACTAATGGTTCACGTGTAGTTGCTGCAATTGGACTATTATAAAACAGTAATCGGCTATTAGTTGTTGACCAAAGATACATTTGCATTTTAGGATTATAACCTTCCTGAGGAGAACTAAAGTTTGCATTATTCAAACCTCCGCCATCCTGAGCTTCAGCATATACTGAGTCATCATCTACACCTCCGTTACCAAAATTATTCTGTTGGAAATTTTTGGCAGATTCTGTAAATCCAAACTGATAGAAAACATCGTGGATTCTGTTGTTCAGATAAAATAAATTAGTGATGGCTGCATTCCTGTTATTGACAGAAGTATCATTGATATTAAAAGAAAAATTAAAATTTCTTGTAAACCCTCCTTCTGCCGGAGTTCCTGTAAGATAGTTAGGAGCTGTCAACGCTGTTCCTGCAACATCTTCATAAGCAAATACATTGTTTCCTCTGGTAAAAGTATAATGGTTAACTCCATCAGAATGCCATCCTTCAGGAGAAGCATTCAGAAGCCAAGGGTTTGTAAGAATTGATCTTGAACCGAAAGTAGGCGCTTCAATTGGTAATGGAAATACATTATAAGATGCATTATCTGGTAAAAGTAATGGAATATTGTTCTGTACCATGTTATTTTGAGGTCCTACTAATGTATTGTCAAAATGATCAGCATGGCTATAATCAGCATCTGAGCTGTAAGCATCATGATTGAAATTACAAGATAAAGTCAGGTTATTTTTTAACAGAATATTCCCATTGTTGGCATCTACTAAAATATTCCAGAAATTTGGAGACTTTGGTTCTGTTAAGGTATATTCATAAGCCAAACGCAGGTTTCCACTCTCGTCGTTGGTATATACAAGTCTTTGATTGGCTGATGTTGCTTTTTTTTGAGTCTTTTCAAGATATTCAAGAATTGTAAAATTTGCAATATCAGGGTTTTTCAGGTCTTCAGCAATTTTTTGAAGAGCAGCAGTTTTATTAATAATAGCCGTGCTCGATGTAGATGCAGTATAATCTTTTACAAAATTATCTGTATAATAAACAATTTTACTGTCTTTAATCAATGCTGTTCCTACAGAATTGTATATTGGCAAACCATTATATGTCTGTAGAAATTTAACAACATTACCATTCAATGATTTCGATGGATCTACATTATCAATAATGATATTATTAAGATCATATTTTTTATATTCTCTTATTTTATTTTGAGAAATATAATCTTTAATCAGTTTTTCATTATCCTGTCCAAACAATACTGTTGGAAACGCAGAAAAGACCGCAAATAAAAGGGGTAGAGCTTTGTTTTTCATATCCATTATTAAAGCCGCTAATCTACAAATAATTCACAAATATTAAATCTTTTTTTTAATTAAAATTTAAAAATAAATATATACCCAAAGAAAATATCTAACTAATATTACTTTACATATTTCTCAATAAAAAGAACCTGATCATAAATTCATGTCTGCCACATTATATTTATTGCGCCTTTATATATTTTTAATGTAGTTATTTCATTAAATAAATCTCACATCAATGTATATTTTTTAACAATTATTGACTTATGTAATATTTTTTTTGAAAAAGCTCTATAATTTATTCTTTTCTATTATCAAATTTTATATTTATCATATATATTTAGATAAAAAAAGCCGCTCAAACGAGCGGCTCCTTATGTATCAATGGTTCAAAGATTATTTACCTTCTTCCATTTTTCTTTTCAACTCTGCTAATGCATCGATGTCTCCAAGAGTAGATCTTTCTTCGTTGTTTGAAGAAGAAGATACGTTTCTAGAAGAAGATTCTTTAACGTTTTTCTTTTCTTCGTCTCTGAAGATACCTGTGTGAGATACTACTACTCTCTTGAATTCTTTGTTGAATTCGATTACTTTGAATTGAGCATCTTCACCTTTTTTGATTTTAGATCCATCTTCTTTCTCTAATAATCTTGAAGGGCAGAATGCTTCAACCTCAGCATCTTCGAATTGAACAGAAGCTCCTTTATCGTGAACTTCTACAGCTTTACCAGCGTGGACAGTTCCTTCAGCATATTTAGTTTCGAATTTATCCCATGGGTTTTCAGTCAATTGCTTGTGACCTAGAGATAATCTTCTAGCTTGGATATCCAATTCAAGAACTACAACATCTAATTTATCACCTACTGCACAGAATTCAGATGGGTGCTTGATTTTCTTAGTCCAAGAAAGATCAGAGATGTAGATTAATCCGTCGATACCTTCTTCTAGCTCTACGAATACACCAAAGTTAGTGAAGTTTCTTACAGTTCCTACATGCTGAGATCCTACCGGATACTTAGTTTCGATGTTTTCCCATGGATCTTTAGACAATTGCTTGATACCAAGAGAAATTTTTCTTTCTTCTCTATCTAAAGTTAATACTTCAGCTTCTACTTCATCACCTACTTTTACGAAATCTCCAGCAGATCTTAAGTGAGTAGACCAAGACATTTCAGAAACGTGGATTAATCCTTCTACACCTGGAGCGATTTCTACGAATGCACCATAGTCAGCAAGAACTACTACTTTTCCTTTTACTTTGTCACCTACTTTCAAGTCAGCAGAAAGAGCATCCCAAGGATGAGCTTCTAATTGCTTCATACCTAATTGGATTCTTGTTTTCTCATCATCGAAATCAAGGATTACAACTTTTACAGTCTGTCCGTCCTCTAGGATTTCAGATGGGTGGTTCACTCTAGACCAAGAAAGGTCTGTAATGTGGATCAATCCATCAACACCTCCTAAGTCAATGAATACACCGTAAGAAGTAATATTCTTAACAGTACCTTCAAGAACCTGACCTTTTTCAAGCTGAGCGATGATTTCTTTTTTCTGACCTTCGATATCTGCTTCGATCAATGCTTTGTGAGATACAACTACGTTTTTGAACTCAGGGTTGATTTTCACAACTTTGAACTCCATAGTTTTTCCTACGAACTGATCGTAATCTTTAATTGGCTTAACGTCAATTTGAGAACCAGGTAAGAATGCTTCGATTCCGTGAACGTCAACGATCATACCACCTTTAGTTCTTGATTTAACAAAACCGTTAACGATTTCTCCAGTTTCGTGAAGTTCGTTTACTTTATCCCAAGCTTTAAGCGTTCTAGCTTTTCTGTGAGATAATTGTAACTGACCAGTTTTGTCTTCTCTCTTGTCAACCATTACCTCTACCTCGTCACCTACTTTTAGGCCTTGGTTGTAACGGAATTCGTTAAGAGAAATAACACCTTCAGATTTGAAGTTGATGTCTACGATAGCTTCTTTGTCAGTTAATCTTACAACTCTACCAACTAAAACGTCATTATCGTTTAGGCTGTTAAGAGATCCGTTATAGATTTCTTCTAAATCGCTTTTTTCTTTTCTCGCATCTGCATCAAGACCTGATTCGAAAGAATCCCAATCAAATTGTTCCGGTGCTACGTTTTGGTTTAATAAAACCTCTGCTGAATTTGTCTCTTTTGACATTTTCTAATAAAAATTTGTATTCCTTCTTTTTTAACGGTTTGAATAAATGCGGATTAAAAAATACGGAAGTAATTAATTTTAAGTAATTTACCCATCAAACCTTTTCGCCACAAAAGTGGATGCAAAGATACACTTTTTATTTAACATCAACAATCAAGCTTTATTCATATTTAATTAAAATCAATCGAATCTTTAAAATGAATGTAATAGATTGATCAGCAGAATTGTTTAATAATTAAATAGTATCAAATTCAAGAGATCTAATAAACAAAATAGCTATGCAGAAAAAAAATATTTTTATTTTAATTGGTATCCTTTTCTATACCATCAATATAAAAGCCTGTACAATTTTTTCCTGTTCAAGAGGAGGTGAAACATTTGTTGCAGCCAACGAAGACGATACCACTCCCTTTACCAGAATTTGGTATAACCCAGCTAGCTCAAATCGCTATGCCTCCGTTTGCTTCGGAGCCCCTGACATGCAGGTAGCCGCAGCCATGAATGAATACGGACTATTCTTTGATTTTGCAGCAGCGAATTATGATTTCACCCAATTGAACCTGACCAATCCCTATCCCGGAGATATCATGTGGGAAATCCTAGGAACATGCAAAACTGTAAAAGAAGCCATTGTTATATTAAAAAAATATGACTACATATCTTACTCCCAAGCTCTAATAGCGGATAAGTATGGTAATTCTGTATTAGTTAGCCCCAAAGGAATAACTGAAAAGAATGGAGACTTTCAAGTGAATTCAAACTGCAATATGATTAATGGGAAGCTATCATGCAGGCGGCCAGAAATTGCTAATGAAATGCTTTCCGGATCGAAAGAGAACAGTGTGGAATTTCTAAAAAAAATTTTGGATAAAACCCATCAGGAAGGTGAACTCAATACATTATACTCTACAATCTTCGATTTAAAAAAAGGCATTATTTATGTCTATCTTTTCCATGATTATAATACAGTCTATATTATTGATCTGAAAACTGAATTAAAAAAAGGATACAGAATAGAAAACCTTGCGGATCATTTCCCAGCTTCTTTTGCTTATGAAAATTTTTCAAAGAACCATTCTTTATACCTTAAAGAATCTATTTTTCAGGAGATGAAAAATAAAGGTATAGATAGAACAATCGACCATTATATTTCAGAAAGTGAAAAATTATCTCCAAAAAATGAAAAATTAAATTCTGCCTTGCTGGAAGCAGCATTACAGCTCATTAAATATTCCTGGAACGAGCACAATAATGGCAGTATGTGGTACTATTGGTTCAGTAAACCTTATGGATATGATGTACAGCAATACAAAGACACAAAACTTACTTCAGCAGAAAAACTTTTAAAGTATTTATCTTCCAAGGAAACTACAGATCTTAAACTTCAGAATTTCATGTATGAAATGATTGGGTTTATCAATCTTACGCAGGGAGACAAAATTTTGGCAAAAGAATTTTATGAGAAAGCAGTAACTAATCCCGATAAAGCCTATAGCGTAACATTAATCCGGGGAAAAGAAATACTTAACAGAATGAAGGATATAAAAAAGTAAGAAAAGGAAAATTGGGAAAACTGCATTACTTATAAACCCTGATATCCTCAACTCTAAAACCTTCAAAATTCAAAATTCACTACCTTTGCAGCATGGAACTACAATCAATCTACCAGAAGCTGCAGATTCAGGATATGAATCAGATGCAGAAATCTACTTATAATGCGTCTGAAAACAATACAGACATTGTTTTACTCTCTCCTACAGGATCTGGAAAGACTCTTGCTTTTTTATTCCCGGTTCTTCGGAATCTGAAAAAAAATGTTCAGGGAGTTCAGGCATTGATATTGGTTCCGGCCAGAGAACTGGCTTTACAGATTGAGCAGGTTTTCAAAGCTATGGGAACAGATTTTAAAGTATCTGTTTGTTATGGCGGACATGATAAAAAAATCGAGGTTAACAATTTAATTGAAGCTCCTGCTGTTTTAATAGGAACTCCGGGAAGGGTTGCTTACCATGTAAGAAATAATAATTTTGATCCGAAAACGATTAAAACACTCGTTCTTGATGAATTCGACAAAGCTCTGGAGCTAGGTTTTCATGAAGATATGGAGTTTATTGCAGGCTCATTAAAAGGCCTTTCTCAAAGAATTTTAACATCAGCTACGACAATGGATGAAATTCCATCGTTTACTGGTCTAAAAAATGAAAAAACAATCGATTTTTTAAAACTAAGTGAAGTAAAACCAGATATCCAATTGCGAAAAGTAATGACAATTTCTGAGGAAAAGCTGGATACTTTGTTTAATTTAATCTGTAAAATAGGAAATAAAAGGACTCTTATTTTTTGTAACCACCGTGAGGCTGTTGACAGAATTTCTGAACTTCTTCATCAGATGGGAATCGACAGAGAAACCTTCCATGGCGGTATGGAGCAGGACGAAAGAGAACGTGCATTACTGAAATTCAGAAATGATTCTGCAAGAATTCTTATTACTACAGATCTTGCCGCCCGCGGACTTGATGTTCCGGAAGTAGAATCTATAGTACATTATCAGCTTCCTCCCAAAGAAGATGCTTTCATACACAGAAACGGGCGTACTGCAAGAATGAATGCCAAAGGTTTTGTATATCTGATCATGACAGAGGACGAAAACTTCCCGTTCATTAAAAATAATACTCCTGAAGAAAGTGTTGCCGGATTTACTAAAGTTCCGGAAAAAACACCTTTCCAGACTATTTATATCAGTGCCGGAAAAAAAGATAAGGTCAACAAAGTGGATGTTGTGGGATATCTTATCAAAAAGGGAGAACTTCAGAAAGAAGATATCGGTTTGATTGAAGTAAAGGATACAACTTCTTATGTTGCTGTTTCCAGAAGCAAAGTAAATGCTGTTTTAAGAAAGCTTCAGAACGAAAAGCTGAAAGGAAAGAAAGTAAAAATGGAAGTTGCTTATTAAAAATATGATTCTTTAGACAAACAATATATATGTCATTGCGAAATGCAGAGATCGCTTTCCGCAATGACATTCATCTTATTTTATTCCTCTTACTTTGGTAGGAAAAGTATACACAGATTTTGAGGCGGTAATAAAAAGTATATCATTATTTTCTCCACCAAAAGTTACATTGGAAGTCCACTTTTCAGGGATAGGAATATGGTAAATTTTCTTTCCGGAACGGTTAAAAACATGTACTCCATCTCCTGTAAGATAAAGGTTTCCGTGCTTATCCAGCTCCATTCCGTCTGATCCCATTTCACAGAAAAGTCTTTTTTCTGACAATTTCCCTTCACCCAATATGTCATATACATAAGTTTTCCCGGCATCAATATCAGAAAGGTATAATTTTTTCAGTTTTTCACTGCCTACAATTCCATTTGGCTGGGTAAATGTATCCAGCTTGATAACTTTCCCTGATTTATCTCTGTAATAAAGGCTTTTGTGTTGCAGTTCCTGTTTAAAACCGATCCAATAATCTCTTTTGTACAATGGATCTGTAAAGTACATTCCTCCGGCTTCATCATTCCAAACGTCATTGGGACCGTTCAACCTCTTTCCTTCAAAACCTTTAAGCAGAATTTCTACTTTCTTGTCTTTGGAAATTTTCCAGATCTCTCCCTGATCATCTGAGCAGGTAATCAAATATCCGTCTTTATCAAAGTGTGTTCCGTTTGCCCTTCCCGTCTTGTCTAAGAACTCTATTACCTTATTGCTTTTCCAGTCCCAATAATAGATCTTATCATTGGGTTGATCGGTAAAGTAAACATTCCCTTCTTTATCTGCTGATGGTCCTTCTGTGAAACTGAACGTATCGGAAACCATTTCCGGCTTTACTCCTTCATACAACATTTTACTATAATTTACTGATTGACAGTTTACCAATGCGAAAACCAAACCAATCATGCCTATTTTAAATATATTCTTCATACTTCATTTTTAAACCTGCAATTTACAATATGACCTACAGGTTTCAAAATATTTTCTCGTTTTGATACAATAAAAATCAAAAACACAAAATGTCCCAATTATCCTATTTTTGAAGTAGATCATATTAGTACTGCAGAGATATAATCCGGAGCTTTGCAGTAACAGGATTGATCACTTTTTTAAATGAAAAAATCAATTTAAAAAATGAGAGTAATCCTGTTGAAAATAGTACCAAAATACTTTTATAGCATACAATAATGAGCGCAGAGTCCAACAATATCAAGTCTTTGGAAATTGAAAGTGAAGATTTCAGAAATTCAGTGGGAACAATGGATGAAACCGGAAAAAGGAAGTGGATATTCCCCAGAAAGCCTAAAGGAAAATACACCAATTACAGGAATTACACCAGCTATTTTCTTCTTGCCCTGTTTTTCGGACTGCCTTTTGTAAAGATCAACAACAATCCTTTTCTGCTCATCAATGTTATCGACAGGAAATTCTTTATCCTCGGTCAGCCTTTCTATCTGCAGGATTTTTTTATCCTTGCATTGGGAGCAGTAACTTCCGTTATTTTTGTGATGCTATTTACGGTAGTTTTCGGAAGAATATTCTGCGGCTGGCTTTGTCCGCAAACTGTTTTTATGGAAATGGTTTTCCGTAAAATAGAATATTGGATTGAAGGAGATCGAAATAAACAGATGAAACTTGACAGACAGGAATGGGATGCTGAAAAAATCAGAAAGAGACTTACAAAATGGTCTGTATTTATTTTGATTTCCCTGCTCTGCTCTACTTTTATGTTTATGTATATCGTAGGCTATGAACAGGTTTTCCAGATTATGCTTGAAGGGCCTTCAGAACATCCTTTAAAGTTTATTACGATGATCTTTTTCACGATGACTTTCTATTTTGTTTTTGCATGGCTTCGCGAGCAGGTATGTACTCTGGTCTGCCCTTACGGAAGGCTTCAGGGAGTTCTGATCGATAAACAGACAATCAACGTATATTACGATTTTAAAAGAGGGGAAGGCCGTTCAAAATGGAGAAATAATGAAGATAGAAAAGCGGCTGGTAAGGGAGATTGTATTGATTGTAACCAATGTGTTGTTGTCTGTCCTACGGGAATTGACATCAGAAACGGGCAGCAACTGGAGTGCGTGAATTGTACAGCCTGTATTGATGCCTGTGATGAAGTAATGGAAAAGGTAGGGTTACCTAAAGGATTGGTACGTTATGCTACAGAATCAGAAATTGAAAATCGTGAAAAGTTCAGATTTACACCAAGAATGAAGGCAACGACCGTTATTCTGGCATTGCTGATCGGATTCCTTGGATTTTTAATGTATGACCGTGGTTCTATGGAAGCGAAATTCATCAAACCGGCAGGCTCTACATTTTTCGTTAAAAACGGTAAAATCACCAATACCTTTATTTATACTCTTCTTAATAAATCTAATGAAAAAAAGACGTTGAACATCAAAGTTATCACCCCATTGAATGCTGAAATCACGTATTTCGGCTCTGAAACAATCATCTTAAAAGGAGACCAGATCCTGAAAGGGAACATTAATATTTCCTTCCCTGAAGAAGACATTAAGTTTTCAAAACAAAATATGGTCATCGGAGTTTTTGATGAGAAAGGGAAGCTGATAGATTCGTTTGAAACGACTTTTGAAGGACCGTTTAAGTTAGCTTTGTAGGTGGCAGATGATAGGTTGCAGGGATTAGGGATTAGGGAAAATACTCTGTGAAATATTGATAGGAAGTATTTAAAATCAAATACATGGCAACCAGTAACTTTAAACTCATTAAGCTTTATATTTCCTCATAAACTGAGTGGGAGTCATTCCGGAGTTTTTCCGGAATACTCTTGCAAAGTAGGAATATTCTTCATACCCTAATCTGAAAGCAATTTCAACCAGGCTTTCATCCAGATACATCAACATTCTTTTGGCTTCCAACACTACTCTTTCTGTAATAACATCTGTAGCTGTTTTTTGAACAACAGTCTGTGCAATCCTGTTCAGATGTTTGGATGAAACACCTAATAAAGAAGCGTAATAGGCAATCGATTTATGTTCTGCAAAATGTTGTTCAATCAAATTTTCAAAATCCTGATAATGTTTGAAATAGGAAAGTCCGGCAGCAGAAGCCTGTGTATCAAAATCTCTTGAAAATAATCTGGTGGAATTAATAAAGATCTGGGACATCAATGACAAAATAAGACCTTCTTTCATTATATTTTTAGCCCGATGTTCTTCTCCGAGTTCCTGAAATAAAGTTATATTTTTCTTCAGTTCCAAACTATCCAGCTGAAGTTTTCTAGGAAAAGACACCGATCCGAAAAAGGGGAAGTTTCTCAGTTTCTGATTCACATAATGCATTTCATAGAACTCCTGAGAGCAAAAGAAAATATAACCATCGATATCTTCTGAAAGCTCCCAGCTGTGAATCTGCCCCGGCGATAGAAAGAAAAGGCTTCCCTCAGAAACATCATACCTCTGAAAATCTATTTCATGTACGCCTGCTCCTTTGGTAAAAAGAACCGCAGCATAGAAATCATGTCTGTGAGGTTTTTCTATATGACGATGTCCCACCACCAAATGATTCTTCATTGTGTTAAAATAAAAATCTGAAGTATTTTTACCCGCCTGAAAAAGGTCAATATGAAGAACGGAGATTGGATTCATTTATATGTATATATCGTAAGCATTCACAAATTTAGACAAAAAAAGACCCAGTATATCATCATCCTTTATATCTGCGGCAACAAATATTGTTTCTGAATGATAAATTTAACCCTATAAATACCTTTGAAACAAAGTATGACCGCACTTTTTGTAATATATTTTGGATGAAACTTTAAAAAATTTTTATCTTTGAAGTTTAGGAGTTGAAAAATGAAAATAAATTTAGCTGATAAACTGTATTATTCTATAGGAGAAGTAGCAAAAGCATTCGACGTAAACACTTCATTAATACGTTACTGGGAACAGGAATTCCCAATTATCAAGCCTAAAAAAAACAGGAAAGGAAACCGGTATTTCACTCCTGAGGATATCAAAAACCTTCAGATGATCTACCATCTGGTAAAAGAAAAAGGATACACGCTGGACGGAGCCCGTATCGCCCTGACCACAAACAGTAAAATCTCCGAAACCATCACCCTAATTGACCGACTGGAATTTGTAAAAGCTGAACTTATTAAGCTCAAAGAATCTTTGGGAGAAAGGGAGGAAGAATAAGTTCTTTGAAAATATAAAAAACCTCCATTGCATTTACTGCAGCGGAGGTTTTGTTACTTCATCACACGAAAGGATTCGTGCAGCAGCGATGGGGGAAACTTCATTTAAGTACCTTATCTCTTCTTGCTACCTCAAATAAATTATTTTGAATAATACTATCATCTCTGAAAATATATTCTATAGAATCTCCTTTATTTTTTGAAATAGAATCTCCAATTTGATAAGGAGTTTCCAGAATTTCTTCAGAGCCATTCGAGAATTTTACATATGGAAAATTATGCTCATTTTTGTTGAAATATATTTCAATAACTTTAGTATGTCTGTTAATTTTTAAAAGTTGTTCTTTAGTCAAATCAGCTGAATTATAATTCAAATAAAAAACAGTAAGAAATACAATTGATCCGAATATTAAACCAAAAATAAGTAATGGTTTTTTACTGGACTTATCCAATTCAAAATTATTTTCCATATACATGTGTTTTAGATTTATTCCTCCTTGCTGATGCGAGCGCCTTACTCATGTCCATAAACACAATCATTAAGGTTACATATATCCATTCTAAAAATTTAGTTACAGATTAAGATTCTACAGATTGAAGCACAATTGATTTTTATTCAAAGTTTAAAAGTAGTAAAATTTATATTATAAAAAACAACCCCTGCAGAAATACAAGGGTTGTTATTTATTCTGTGAACACGAACGAGACGCTCGCGCCAGCGGGGGAATATAGAATAATTTTCTTTACCCTGTTTAATTACTTAGATTTTACAAACATGTATTTTAAGATAGTTCCATCCTTTTTTTCCAATGTCAATGTATCTTGAAAAGGTTTTTTTATAACTCTATCTCCTTTTTTAGCTATAAAAAGGAATATATTATTTTCATTAAGTTCACTTGTTAAAGGATAAAAGACAACTTCTTTATTCTTAAAATGTAATTTTACACCTCTGGAAAATTCATTCAAATTCAAAATGGTATCATTTATAGACATTTTATTAAACTGATTGAAATATTTTTTCCCCCTATCATCCATGTAATTTCCCCCGTAATAAAAGTAGAGTAATACTACAGATATAACTGCTAATAGAATTAGTATCTTTTTATTCATTATTTTTTATAAAAATCATGTATTAAATATGTATTTGAAACACCTGCTGAACCGTTGAAAGGGACTGGTCCTAATGGAAGCCCTAAACCAACATTTATTTGTCCACCTATTAAATATTTTCCTTCTCTCAATCTTGTTACAGCTCCTGTCACTCCAATATTTCCACCAGCAGACAATGAACCAGATCCCCAGCCCGTAGGAATATCTCCATTTGCTGTATTGGTTACAAGCATACTTCGAGTAATTTCAGAAGCTTTTCCTGTATAATTAACATTTCCTACATTGAAAGTTGCATCAACATTATACCCACCACCTATGGATGGTGTCGTGGTAATTGCAGGATAAAAACTTGCTTCTGGGCCATGCAACACCCAATTTAACTCCCAACTGGTTCCTGCTCCTCCAGATGCAATTCCCGAAAAGCCAACACCAACATTAAGAAAATCACCAGTGAAACTTCTTATAAAATTACTATCCCATCCTCCTGACAGTTGTGAAGACATAGCAGAAGTTGTTCCTGATATAGCATCTCTAAACCAATTAGATAAACCGAGAAGTTCTGCTGACCCATTGCTATTAGTAGGGATATAAAAAGCTTGTCCATTAAAACCTAAATACGTTTGACCTGTATTACCACTTTCTTGTCCTTGAATAGGTGTATTGTTGATGGTAGTGCCATCATCCTGATAGTCTGTAAAACCTTGCTCTTGATAGTTTTGAGATGTTAAATTTGGATCCCAACTCCAAACACCACCTTTTAAGCCCCATCCTAAACTTTCTCTTCCATCTGGATCAATAAAATTAATAGGGTTACTGAACGCATAATTATAAGGACTATGATGAGTCATTTTTTCCGCCAACGGATCTACCACACCCCATCTTCCAATGTTCGGCATATACATCCTTGCTCCATAATCGTACATCCCACTCTCCTGCAATTCTTTACCGTTGTACTTGTAATTATACGGAACGCCTCCAAAAGGAGCTGGGACAATAGGACTTTCCTGATGTTTTAATCCAAAAGGATAATAGTTGTTGGCATCAATGATCTCAGTTCCACCACTGCCATTACTTCTGTAACTCACTCTTACATTTCCTAAATGGTCTGTGTAATTGTAAATATACTTATTTTCAGTAAAATCATAATACCCTTCGGAAGTAGGTATAAATTTTAATGCAGGAATAATATAAAGAGATGCTGAAGTATCATATGCATGCCTGTTATCATATTGGAAACCATCTAGATAATTAGTTTCTATGGACCCGTTCATACTGTATGTCTTGGAGACTTTTACTCCATCTGCCCTGTAGATATAGCTGGGGTATACCCAGTTATATAATGGGCTAAAGGGTGTTCATTAACGGTCTCCATCCACTTTGATAAGTGGGTAAAGGGACTTATGAAAATGGTTGAGACGGTTGTAAAGTAGTTATACCTATTTGATAAAGTGCCCAGAGATATTTACAATATTGTTTGAAGGCATTTCTTAAATGGCTGGAGACAGTTTATAAACTAGTTACCGACACTTTAATACGTATGTATGGCTGGAATATTTTACCGGACATTTTTTAACCTTTACTTTACAGAATGTATTATCTTTGAATCTTCACAAATTGATTAAAGAATACACAATAAAATACATCAGGGAAGAAATGTAAAACGTTTCAGATAAATGCTTGGCATCAAGCAGGAAGCATTGGCTCTGGACTTAGGTGAAGACTGGAACAAAAAAAGATCTCTTACTGGAACAAAAAGAAACCATTGGAAACCAGCTACTCGAAAAATATCCGAAGTACTGAAAATTCCCGCAGAGAGTTTTCAGAATTTTGATGAGGAACAGAACAGGCTGTGAATATTATAGCAAATACTTTTCAGGATGACGCAGTTGCCTATGCAGAACAATACAAATGCACAATCAACCCCATGGACAAAATCATCCAGCTTCACAAAGAAAAAATCGCTTTGTATGAGCGTATGCTGAAGGAAAAGGATGAAATGATGAGCAGGCTGGAAAAGCTGCATGATAAGTAAGAGAATTTATAAAAATACACTTTTAATAGAATGAAAAACCACTGCTGTGCAGTGGTTTTGTTTATTTGTGGATACGAGCGGGATGCTCGCGCCAGCGAGGGGGCAATACCGATGAGTACCTGAAAGTGGCTTAAAATCAAAATGATTGGCTTTACCTATTGATATTATGGTAGAACCAATCATTTTTATAAACTGTCAGATTAAGTATTGACTAATTCAATTTATATTTTTATATAAGCTATCTTCTATTTTTTCTAATCGAGTCTCTATATTAGCATCAATTGAGTCTTTATCAATACCTTGGTATAAACTATCTTCAGCTTTGTTCAAAATATCATTTATTGCTTTCTCTTTAGCTTGAGAAGTTGAATTTTTACTTCTAGATGTATGATTAATACAGTAAAAACTGAAAATTAATAATCCAAAAATCCCAAGAATCAAACTAAAACTTATCCAAGCCCATTTACGCTTCATATTTCTTGTTTCTTTTTCAAATTCTTTAAAATATGTGAGGTATTTGTCATTTTGCCATAGAGCAAAATAATTAATTACTATTGCTGGAATACCAATTAACAAAATAAAAACTAAAGGTGACCAGTTTTTCCAAATTACATATCCTGATATTATCGTAATAAAATTTAAAATCGAAAAACAAATTAACGCTATAAATAATATCATAAATCCATCAGTTAACCAATTGATTGTTCCTACTTTAGAATTTGATACAGTACTTCTAATTAATTTTTCAGGATTACTAATGCCTTTTTTTTTATATATTTCAAGAATATATTTATTTTTTAGTAGCAGCATGATAGGTAATCCAAATACATATATGCTTGTAAACACATTAAATCTGTATATATTATAATGCATTTTTTGCCATAGCAATAGAACATCTTTCATAATAAGTTATAGTTTATTCAATAATTGCCTTTGCTGCTTTTTCTCCATAATAGTCTCCACCCCAAGCTCCTGCAGCACCACCTATCAATCCTCCAATTATTCCTCCAGGAATAGCTCCTACACCTCCGAACAAAGCACCAACTGCGCCACCTGTTTGTACTTGCGCATTATATCCGTAAGTGCCTCCATCTTGCTGCACTCCTTGATATATTTCATATCCACCTAATGCAACACCTGTAGCAAGTCCTCCCCATTTAGCTCCTTTGGCTAATTTGCTATATTTTGATGCAGCAGAAACGGTTCTTACATACTGATTACCATTAAAGATTCTTCCAGTATTTTGTCTAAAGTAAAGCTTATTGTTACTCCCAACATTAATATTTCCAAATTGACCTGTCACAGATCCTAAACTAGAATCCGTAACTCTTGCTATATGTTCAACTGTTCCGTAAGTCTTATGATTATTCTGGATTGACCATTGGCCATAAGTGTCCTCACCTGGTTTATGCTTCGTGATTGTAAAGCCATCACCAACGCCACTCCCATTTGCAGAGAAAGTCGTGTAACCGTTGCGATCAGATAATCGGTTCATTAATCTTTCATAACTAGAACCTCCTTTATTAAACCTATTCTGTAGACGATTAAATTGACGTTCTGTTACATTCATTGTTACATCTGTATGTCCGTCATCAATTGTTCGAGTTTCTCCATTTACTTTATAATCTGTTAAACCTAAAGGATCTATTCTATTTATTGGATTATTACCAACAAAGGCATACGGACTCTGTCCCGGATATAGCTCTGCCAATGGATCTGGAGTCGTCCATTGTGTAAGATCAACCATTAGTTGCCTGAATTTATAGGAATACATCCCCGTCTCCTGCAACTCCTTCCCGTTGTACTTGTAGTTCTTATAAATACCTTGTCCAAAGAATGCATTTCTAGCATTCAAATGATTCATCCCAAATGGGTAGTAATCATTGGCACCTGTAATCTCAAGAGCGCCTGTGCTGTTTCTTCCAAAACTTATTTTTACATTTCCAAGGTGATCCTTGTATTGGTAAATAAAACAGTTTCCTCAAATCAAAAGTAAAAATAACTTTGAAAGTATTTTTTTAAACTCTAAGTTTAAAGAGTTTTATATGAGGAAGTGCTCAAAAATGCCACGCGAAAGGATTCGTACGGCAGCTTGGGGTTATTATTACTTCACCACACGATGTAATCGTGCGGCAACGAGGGGGGAGAGTTCTGTATCTGTCAGAGAAGCCAAAACTCTAAAATACATTTTTTGTAACTTTTCAACCCTTCAATCACTAACGCCAGGGTATTAGTATATTATCTATATTTTCAACCTAGAAAATTTTTTATATAATAAGAATATAGCTGCTGAGATAATACTAAAGCTAATATCAAAAAAACAATCTTAAAGAATAAATTCTCTTTTCTAAAAATAAATATAAAATAGTAAATGTATGAAAGCAATATGGGTATCAAATAAACAATAATCATCATATTTATTATTGCATCATTACTGTTTCCTACTTTGTAGACATTAATAAATCGTTCTAATCCAAAAACGTTGTAATAAACAATCAGAAAATATATAGTTTATTATAAGAATTGCGAAAAAATGCAGGAAAAATTTACTCACTAATTTTAGACGTAGATTCCATTGACTGCTTAATAATGTCATGAGCTTTATTTATTTGATTGTTAATTTGATTATAGTTGAAATTATGCGCTTTTTGTACTTCCAATAATAAAGATTGATTGACATTCGAATCCAACAAATCTACTGATTCTAAATCAACTATTTTTACACTTTGTGATGTTATTGTATTTTTTGCATTTTCTAATGATGTATATTCGGAATAATTTTGTCGTATAAGAGATTTTTCCAATAAAACCCTATGATCTAATTTATATTTCTCATCCTCAAATGATTCATTTTTAGTAGTTTGATTTAAATTTATTATATAATATTCATTTTAATCTAATCGCATGATATAAGGTTTTGCTTTTGATGCCATAAGCTTTTTATATTCAGACCTCTTGATTTGTTTACCATTCTTATTGTAATATTTGTAAGATGTCGTTTTTTTTGTCATCATAACTGCCGATTTTTTTTCTATATCTTCAGAAGTCACTAAGTCATCTGTAATTCCATTTCCACTAACAGCTTCAAAAAATTTTCTAACTGTATTAAATCGATCATTAAAACGTCCTAACTTTTCACTTTCAGAATCATTAATTGTTGTTATAGTAAATCCGTTTTTAATTGGATCCACATTATCAAAAGGACTTCTTTCATCAGGGTCAATAAGCTTTATTGGGTTATTTAACACATAATTATAAGGAGAATAACGACGCGAAGCTTCTGTAAAAGGATCCACCACACCCCATCTTCCAATATCAGGCATATAGAATCTTGCTCCATAATCATACATCCCACTTTCCTGCAGTTCCTTCCCATTATACTTATACTGATAGAATGAAAGGTTAATGATTATTTTCTTCTAAGTTTTTTTATATACTCAAATAATTCTTTTGTCATTTCGTAATATTGTCCATTAATATTAATTGTGGCTTGATCTCCACAAAAACTAAACTTTTCTTTCTTAAAATAAATTTCTCCCTTAAATCTAATATTCACATAAGGTTCGTTACTAATGCTTTTTAAACATCTGGTGAGTAAAGAAAAATCTCGACTTTGTCTACTATTTAATTCAATTTTCTTTAATTTATCCTGAAAAGCATCAAGTAGATTGTTACAACTTATTGAATATGGAGTTGTAGCATCAATTGGAGCAATGTAAATATTACTTTTTTGCCCTTTCCCAAATGAAAATATTAAAATAAATAATATTAATAAAACATTAACTTTCTTAATTACCATTTTTATTTTTTTTAGGTACAGTGATAATAACTTCTTCAATTTTTGGAAATGTACTTGTACTTGGAGATACCTTTTCATTTACATCAGATGCTTTATATGGGTGTCCTCCGTGGTCATCTCTTGTTATTTCTCCTTCTTCAATTAAACCTAGTTTTTTTGCTGTTTCTTGTTCAGATCCTTTAATTACCCTCTCTTCTTCCTTATTCGAATAAGGATTATCTTTATCAGCTTGCGAATTTTCTGCGTGCTGTTTGGGATTATTTAAGGCGTCCAACATATGGTCTCCCTCATGATTTAGTACAAGTGTTGGAGTTAATGAAACACTTTTGTTAGTTTCAATTCCTTGTTTATCGTTCCATTGTATTTCTTTTTCAGTGTATGAAGCAGAACTTGACCCTGATGTTTGGGATATTATTATTTTCTCTTTATGACTCTCTAAACTATTTATAATTCCGTCTGCATTATTTTTTTTAAGTGTAGCAACTGATTTATAAAAATTTTTTATAAAAGTATTATTCCCCTTATATCTACTACCTGTCTTATAATCATACGTCATAAGTTTTCCTTTACTATTTTTATAATGTATAATTATATCTCTACCATCTGGATCAATAAATAGAATAGGGTTATTCATAGCATAGTTATAAGGTGACCACCTCCTATATTTCTCTGCCAGTGGATCCACAACTCCCCATCTTCCCAAATCCGGCATATACATTCTCGCTCCATAATCATACATACCACTTTCCTGCAATTCCTTACCATTGTACTTGTAATTATAAGGAACGCCTCCAAAAGGAGCTGGGACAATGGGACTCTCCTGATATTTTAATCCAAAAGGATAATAGTTGTTGGCATCAATGATCTCAGTTCCACCACTGCCATTACTTCTGTAACTCACTCTTACATTTCCTGAATGATCCGTGTAATTGTAAATATACTTATTTTCCGTAAAATCATAATATCCTTCGGAAGTCGGTACAAATTTCAATACCGGAATGGTGTAAAGAGAGGCTGACGTATCATAGGCATGTCTGTTATCATACTGGAAACCGTCTAGATAATTGGTTTCTATGGACCCGTTCATACTGTATGTCTTGGAGACTTTTACTCCATCTGCCCTGTAGGTGTAGCTGGTGTTGGAAATACCTATCAACCCTTCGTTAACTGAAATAGAATTGGGCAAATTCAGGTAATTGTAAATGATCTTCATTTTTCTGTCAGGATGATCGGTCATATTCCCGTTGGGATTATAGGCCATGGTTCCCTGTAATGCATCATATCCGGAACGGTTGTTAATGACCCCGGCAGGAAGGGTAATTCTGTCCAGTACATTGCTTTTGTCTCCATTCTGATAGTTATAGATCAGATCATCAATCTTCTCGGCTGTTGTTCCTCCGGCAGCAGGCAATGAAAATCTCTTTAAGTTTTTAATATTCCCATTGAGATCATAGCTTAGTTCTTCATTAAAATAATCATTCTGGGCGAGTGAAGAATTAGGCTGGGAATAAGCGCCTTTCAACATTCTGTTTAAAGCATCATATTGATAGTTATATCTTTTCAACCCTTCTGCACTGGAAATATTCCAATCAATCTCGGTGATGTTTCCATTAAATCTTCCGGCTGAAGTATTGGTATAAACAGGATTATTATACTTCATCTCATACCCGAATAATTTCCCGTTCAGATTGGAAGGATCATTAACTTTTGTCATCCAGCCACGGATATTATATTGGTATGCAATGGTCTGTAATGGGGATGCTGCAACTGTTCCCCCAACTTTCTTGGATTCCAGCTGGGAAAGTTCATTATACTTATTCTGAGAAAGGTATTCAACTGGGTTACTGCCGATCTGATGGGTATGGGTCAGAAGCCTGTTCTGGGAATCGTAAGTGAATTTTTCTACGATGCTCTTTTCAGGGTCTGAACCAAGTCTTCTATGGTAAGTATTGGTTTGAAGAACAACCCCGGTAAAATCAAGCTTATTATTAATCACAGTATAGCCTCCAAGATAGTTACGACTTCTTGATCCTATGTTTCTTCCTTTGGTATCATACCAAAGGAAATTCCGCGTCCAATTGTCATCTTCTATATTCTTTACATAAGAAGCGGTAAGAAGTCCTTTAGTTGTCCTTTCCTGAGCGGGATCATCCGTAAGAAGAGGCTGGGCAAAGACATTGGTAACTGCTGGAGAACCTGCCGGATAGGTATCATAATAATTAACGCTTAAGACCTGGGTAACACCGGTAGGAGTTGAAAGATTAGTATAATATACAGCCATACCGTTTAAAGTAAGTCCTGCCGCAGCTGTTCTGGTTTCATATACATTAGCATTGGCATTGATGCTGTTTTGCATTGATGCCCTGCTGGCAGCATTATTTGTGATTCCTGTGTAAATAAGTCTTCCAAACTGATCATATTTGGTAAAGAGCCATTGCCCTTTTCCTTTAAGGACTGTATCCTGAGTCAGGATAAGCTGGTCAGCTTTATTATATACCATATATTCCCAGCCTTTGCCAGGGAGTTTCTTTTCTACCAAACGGTTTCTCCCGTCATATTTATACTGGTAACATAAATCATTAAGTACCGTATTGGGATCTGCTTCTACAGAAGCTTTGGGAGGGATCACATAAGCCAGTTGGTTATAATCATTATAAACATAATAGGTATCTGCATTTTCTGAAGCACTGATTACCTTTCTTACCAGTACAACCTGTCCCTGTCCGTTTTTAAACTCAATGGTTGGGTTTCCGTCTTCATCGGTAACTGTATTTTTATAGAGCTGCCCTATTCCATAGGAGCCGGATAAGGTGAGTTGGGAAGTAAAAGTGGCATAGTTAAAAGTGGCAGTGTATTTTTTTACTTCACCATCGGCATTGGCGTCATACCCAAATTGTACAGGTTTTGTACTCCATGCTGTACCCACTTGAACCTGCTGCTGAATCCTGTCTAATGGTGAGTTTTCCAGAATCTTCTCTGAATAGATTTTCTCTGAACCATAAGGGGTACTGCTCACATTGGATAAGGGATCAGGAGTAATGGCCCCGTTGAGCGTTCCTGCCTGGGGAACAGGAAGATAGTCCTGCACCTGCCTTCCGAACGCATCGTATTTAATTGGAGTGACTACATCTTTTCCCAATGGGGAGGCTTTTACATTAACGATTTGTTTAGGTCTTCCCAGCCCGTCAAAATACTGAACCGTTTCGGTGCTTCTTACATTAGCAAGGGTAGGATCGGACAAATACGTCTTTGAATAGACATAGTTTTCTGTATTGGTAAGCTGCGCCTGGGCACTTCCTATTATGAGTATTCCTATGGGAATTAATATCTTTTTCATGATTGTGTTTAGTTTTTATAGTTATATTTCATCTCCTTCAGCACTTTACCATTCGCATCAATCACTTTTTCAAGCCTGCCTGCCGAATCATAGATATAGCTTTCTCTGATTCCGGATGGTGAAGTGATGCTTCTTACTCCTACTAAAGGATCATAGGTATAAGTAGTGATCTGATAACCGGATAATGCAGTATTACTTCTGAATGCATTCAATATAGATAAAAGTGAAGTTTCATCATTTCCAGAGGCAGATAAAGCATCTGTATTGGAAGCTGTCACAATAGAATCAATCAACGACTGCTGGATATCTGTTAATTTAGTGCCTTCTATTTTTGCAATAGGCTGTGTCAAATTATATCCCCAGATAATTACTGTTGAAACACCATTTTTAGTTGTATACTGCTGAAGGTTACCTTTTGAATCATACTGATCATAAGTAACTTCTGTAGAAACAATATTTTGTAAGTCAGTAGATACAACGGAACTTGGAAGCAAGTTCAATGGATTATCGTATTTGGTTTCCATATTTGATACCATTACATTATCTTTTTTTGTAATGGTTTGCAATGGAATACCTATTATATTAGCATTGATAAGCCTTTGATTATTTTTCTCATGGGCATAGCTGGAAGTAGTTTCCGAGGTTTTATTATCGGCAAAAGTAACTTTTTGTTTTATAGGATAGTCTCTTGTATTATACGTAATATCTTCATAGGTTTTTAAAGTCTTCCCGTTAAAAGATTCTATAGTCTCAGAATGGATAGGATTTGCTTTTCCTATAATCTCCTGCACCGGAAGAATTCTCATCATGCTGCTTACGTTGCTGCGGCTATCACAAAACACGTTTAACCCTTGATTTTGTATACAGCCTGCATAATAATTTTCATAGGAGTTAAAATGATCTGCATACAAATACTCTGAGTAGGGTGAATTGATGTAGGTTATATTTAATCCCGTAAGAACTCTTGAATCATAGATATTATATTCTGTATCTTTTTTATACAGACTTACACTCATATTATCCTTTTTTTCATCCTTTGTCAATAGTCCCCTTTTATAATCATAATTATCTACAGGAAGAAATGGAGGCAATTCAAAGTTGATATAGTGTGAATCCGGATTAGGCTTATCAATAGGTGAAGTGTAAGAATATTCTGTTCTACCTTTATCCGTTTCCGAAACCGTTATATTCTGATATCCCACATCAGAGCCTTGTGTTTTCTGAACAGGAAGAAAACTCTGAGATGAATAGATTGCAAATTCATTGGCATAAGGATATTGACAGTATCCTACAGACATACCTCCACAAGTCGAAACAAATTTATTACTATACCCATATTTATAAGTCAACAAAGGTTTTGGAAATACCAAGGCACCACTGCTTTTTCCTGAATCCGTAAATTTGTTATAAGAAAATATAACTTTCTTTTGAGGAGTGGCATCATTGGGATTGTCATAATAACTGATCGTATTAATTCTTATCCCTCCTCCGTTAAGCCACTGCTTTTGTATAGGATTTTTGGTCTTAAATGAATACTTAACGAGAGCAGTTCCCTGATCATTTGAATTGGTCCAAGTAAATTTAATTCTATAAAAATGTCCACCTTCTAAATTAATTTCTTTATCTGTAGTATTGATACCATATGACTGTAGCAATTCGTGATTCAAGTTTAATTTTTCTAAGAATAAAAATCCAATATTATCGGCATTGTTTAAAATTTCGCCACTTTCCAGCAACAATATTTTATTCTGAAGAACCTTCCCTAAACTATAAGTAGCAGAATTAAAAAAAGTACTCTGTAAGGTAACATCAGTAACATTACTGTAAGTCCAGTTTTCAATATTATCATCAAAATTAGTAATTGGCATTCCCAAATGATCTGATGAGTAAGTATTGGCTCCAAAATCAAAATTCCTAATTCCTCCTGAAGGAAGTTTCATGCTTTTGAGGATATTCATGTTGATACAATCCGGTGAAACGTATTTTGCCAAAAGAGGATTTGCATTAGGACGGGGACAGTTAAACCAACCCCATGAATCTGTTCCCAAAGTTCGGCTCTGCGGATTCGATGTATATTCTAATACATAATCATATTCTTTATTAGAAGAAGAATCAAACTTAGTTACTTTTGAGAGTGATAGTGTTGTGTTAGGCAAATTTCCTCCTGCTAAATTATAAGTAAAAGAGCTGTAAGATAACTGGTGTGTTTCCAGTAATTTTCCGGATGAATCAAAAACTTTAACCTTATCTAGTTTTTGCAGCTGCTGAGGTAGACTATAGCCTGAATCATTCCTTCCCTGCAAATATGTAAAATTAATTTTTCCCTTTCCCGGTATTTCTATCTCTTTTAAACTTCGGACAAATGTATTATTTGTTATGGTATTCGTTTCATAAGAAGCCGGCATCTGGCTATCAAACGTAGTTGCTACAGGCAAAGAGTTTGCATCTTCACTTGCAAACTTATTCCTGGTGATATTAGAGTGATTTGTATATTGAATTTCAAACGGAGGGTAATACTCCAGCTTTACCAATTCTGTATTGGATGTGTTGGCAATTTTGCTTAGGTGAAAAGCAGTAGTGCTTTCACCAGAATCTTTTGAATTGGTTTGATATGAATCATAATACCCTATTTTATTAGAGATACTTGATCTCTGGGTTCGTTCTAATACGTCAAAGGTAAACTGATTTCCGTACTCATCAAGAATTACAAAAGATGTTGCCTCTAATGCATTGCCAGGGGTAGTAGAGCCTATGGTAATTTTTAGATTATTTTTATCTAACTTTTCAACATACAAATTATTATCGGAAGATTTTTTAATGATAAATCTCCCGGTATAGCCCATAAAATTGTATTGGTAAAGATCATACTCCGTATCATATTGGTTAAAAAATAGGGCATCAAATAAAAGTTTTTTATACTGATCCGTATGATATACCCCACCTACGGCCAATTCATCTAAATATTTTCTTGTATAATTAGTATGGGCTCCTACATAGTTAAATTCATCATAAAGAATTCCTACCCTTTTCTCAACCCCTTCATAATTACGGTCATCTGCACTCCCTCTTATGGTTTTGGTGATGGTTCCTCCGGCAAATAGACTCCACCCTAATCCTTCTTCTCCTGATTTTTCAAGAGGTTTTGCATTAAGAGGATGATAATTTAGTGAAACATTCATAGAGATTTTAGAATCGCTCGTTGGGATACCAGCAATAGGAATCTTAATATCCGGAATTCCCGTATAATAGCTTACAGGAACTTCTTCAAATTTCATTAAATTATTTGCAGTGGGAGCAGCGGGATAAATTTGTTTTATATTGTCCATAGGACTGCTTGCGGAAACAGGCTGTTGATTTGTAATCTGTGATTGTAAATACTGTATGAAAAACAATGGCAGTATTAGGTATTTTTTTTTCATTAGTTTTATTTCTTGATTAATTTGGCATTCGTCGTTTTATTAGTATCAGTTTTTATAGTCACCAGATAAGCTCCCTGAACCAAAGCCTGGGTGTTGATCTTAGTCACTCTGTTCTTGGTTTTTATACTTTGTAATTGTCTTCCACTCATATCATACAACAGAATATCAGCATCTTTAAAATCAAAGCCGATTTCTACATAAGCATAATCTGAAACAGGGTTGGGATAGATCTTAATGTCATATTTCTCAATCAACTGATCAACCTGTTTGTCGCCAAGCTTTACAATCTTCCAGTTTTCTTTTCCCAGCTCTTCTGCGCTGGTTCCCGCCAAAACAATTGAACCATCTCTATTCAGCTTTAAATCTGAAAGTCTTTCTTCTTTTTGTCTGGATTCACCTTTTACATGTTTTCTCCACTGCTCATTTCCGTTCTGGTCCAGGTAAAGCATCCAGAAGGTTTCATCATCAGTCTGTATTCTTCCTTCAGCCTGGGTATAACCTCCTAATAAAATTCCTTTGGATGATTTATCATCTGCAGAATGAAGAACACTCATACTCATTAAGATGTCTCTGTTCTTGAAATTGTAGGATTTCTGCCACTGTTCATCACCTCTTTCATTTAAGGAAATCAACCAAAGGTCTGTACCTTCTTCTATTCCTACGGTTTTATTGCCTGATCTTTCTGATCTGGATTCTCCACCGATGATGAAACCATTTGAGGTTAAAGCCAATGTTCTGATATGATCATCACCTTTTCCTCCAAAGTTCTTTTCCCATTCTACATTTCCGTTCTTGTCTAGTTTGACAATCCAGTAGTCTCCTTCACCGAAGTTGTCGCTTTGTTTTGAGGTTGCAGTTCTATCAGACGGAGTATTAGTGTTGGTCGTTGACTGCTGATTATTTGTTTTAACGGATGAACTTCTTGAATAAATTCCCAATAATGCTCCACCGTCTTTCGTTGGAATCATCTTTTCCACTTCATCTAAGCCTTTTCCACCTAAGATTAATTGTGATAATTCTTTTCCGTCTTTATCCAATTTTGTGATCCAAACGTCTTTGGAACCGTAACCTTTTGAGGAATTTTGTACATTTCCGGCCACAAAGAATCCTAAGTCGGTAGTTTGGATAACTGCTCTTGCTTCTTCATCGGAAGAACTTCCCAGAGTTTTCTGCCATAATTCATCACCGAATTCATTGATTCTGATCAGCCAGATATCTGATCCTCCTTTGGAGTCCTCTTTTTTATCAATTCCTTTTCCTGAATAGGATGTTCCGGCTAATAGAAATCCACCATCCTGTGTGGTAACAGTTGCTGATAAATAATCATGGTTGGAGCCCGAAAAGTATTTTTCCCAGACTTCATTTCCCTGCTGGTTTAGTTTTACCAAATGGAAATCATATCCGTTATTTTGCTTACTTTCTGAAGTCTGCTGTTTATTACTTTGAATAGAACTTCCTGTGATAAGATACTGCTGATCTATGGTTGTGGTAACCTGGCTGAGAAAATCCTGGGTAGAGGATTTGATGTCTTTCTGCCACACTACTTCCTGAGCAGAGATCCCCAAGGCCGTGCACAAGGTGAATGCACCGATATAGAATTTTTTCATTCCAATGTTGTTTTCTGAGTTAGTAATTAGTTTATTAAAACTGTGCGAATTTAACACTTTTTAAGACACGAAAATGACTTTCATGTGGTATGCTGTAAATCATACTATTTATTATTAAATCCTCTTAATTTATATTGATATTTTCATTTTACTGATGCAAAATTATCTATGCACAACGACAAAACTTGTCGCATTACAAACAAAAAGATCAACATTAATCAAAAAAATTCACGCTCAATTACGAAATTATATCTTATAAAATATCAAATTTCCATTTCCTTTTTAAGCATTAAACACAATCTGCATATCATCTTTAATCATTTCATTATCAAGTATTGACACACTTTATTTTTATTGATATTTTTACCATATGATGAGAAAAAACTATTACCGAAAATTAGCATTTATGGTCACTTTGCTGACTATTTTACTGGCCTACCAAAAGTACACCAGCCGGGAAAAAGAACCTTTCCCTGATGTAAAGTTCATTGCAAGTTCTTCAAATTCTGTGGATCTATCAGATTTTGATCCCAATACACTGAACAAAGAGCAATGGCAGAAACTTGGATTTTCAGAGAAACAAACTGCTACAATTCTCAAGTATAAAGATATTGTAGGAGGAAAATTTAATTCAAAAGAACAGTTGAAAAAATGTTACGCTATTTCTGAAGAAAAATTCAGTGAATTGGAATCATCTATTCTACTTCCTGAAACAGCAGAGAGAAAGAATTTAGAAGAACACAATGCATATGGAAAGAAAGAAATTATTATTTCAGGAAAATTCAATCCTGATAGGTTTTCTGCCAATGATTGGCTCAAAATGGGTTTCAGTGAAAGACAGACAGAAGCTATTTTAAAATACAGGAATTATCTGGGAGGAAGCTTTATCAGCAAGGAGAAGTTTAAAGAGTGTTTCATCATCTCTCCTGAAAATTACAGCAAACTTGAATCTTATTTGCTTTTGCCAGTGAAAACTCCCGAAACTTTCCAAAATTCCACAAAGAATAATACTGCCAAAACCAAAATCCAATACCATTCTTTTGATCCTAATCAACAGGACCTGGAGGGCTGGAAAGCTTTTGGGTTTTCAGAAAAACAAGCCATTACCATCATTAATTACCGGGATAGAAATCTACGGGGAAGTTTTAAAAGTATAGAAGATCTGCAGAAATGTTTTGTGATTTCCGCAGAGAAATTTCAGGAAATGAAACCTTATATCAGAATTCAGGAAAAGCAACAGGAAAAAACAGATTTTTCAAAAACAGATCTCAATACCATTACTTTCAGACAGCTAATAGAGTTTGGTCTGGATGAAAGGAGTGCCGGTTCTATTATTGGCTTCAGAAAAAAGTTAGGAGGCTTTATCAATAAGCAACAGATTTTAAGTACATACAATATTGATCAGGATCTTGTTCAGAAGCTGATCTCAACAGCACCTTTGAATGCTTCAGATGTACCCAGATATTCATTAGTGGATGCTCCTGAGGAATGGCTTAAAAATCATCCCTATTTCAAATATTCTGCAGACAAAATCATTTTCTACCGGATCAGTAATCCTGATGATAGAAAAATATGGAAACTTTTAAAACTGAAACCTGAGTATGAAGAAAGAATGAGATTATATGTAAAATAATTTAAGCTCAGATAAAAAACAACATCAATTATTCCAAAAATAATATTTTGGAACAGTTCATATTATGAAACAATATTCTAAATTCTAGTGATGCATATAATTGCTCGGGCCATTGGTTCCTTCAATGGATTCCGGCAGTATTCCATAACGGTTACGCAAATCGACTGTACCTAAGGTTTTTCCTGTATTGATATCAATTACACTGATAGTTCCTGAGTTCAGATTAGGGAGATCCAATAAATTATTTTGTACTGCTACAACCTCTTTTCCTGACTTGGTTTTAAAGAAAGCCATGTGATGTGCCCCTTTATCAGCATCGAAAGTCTTCAAAAGTTTTAGCTGGGGAAGATTACTTAAATCAAAGACAAGTACCTTTCCAGGATCTGCAAAACTCACATACAGTTTATTTGAATCATCAATATACATTTCGAGAGCCCAGCCCAGCCCTTGTGTACTCCCGTCAAAAAGCTTGGTAAAAGCGTCATATTTTTTTGTGGTAGTATTGTATGGTGCAATCCAGATATCACCCCCGATCATTGTTGTAGCAAGTGCATATTGCGGAAATTTCCCACGCAGCAGTAAAACCTCAACAGGAGCGGACATATCTGTTGGTGAGTCTGCGACCCGATACGTCTCCTTAATTTCATAGGTATTGAGATCTAATAAAGTACAGGTATTTCCTAATCCCGTAGTAAGATCCGGGTGAATGGTAGAGGTTACCATCATTAATCCTTTTTCTTCATTAATTGAAATACCATGCGGATACATTATAAATTGATTGGGATTAGCCTGAATTGGTGCTTTAATAGTTTTGATAAGCTGATTATTATTAGCGTTAAAAACACCTATGCTGCCATCCTTCGGGCCTCCTGCTCCTCCCATAAAGGTCATAAAATATCTTCCGTCATTCGTGAAAAATAAATTTTCTCCTACTGTATTCTCACCAGTATCAATAGGCGTTGCATCAATTAATTTTGGCAGCCCATATTGGTCCTCTCCTGTTTTTATCTCATAGAGATAACTACCTCCCAAAGCAGTTGTGAACATTTTTTTGCATTCTGATTGTAATAAATATGATGTGGCAATACACCAACACCCAGTTCAAGTCTGCTGCTGATATTTCCAAAATCCGGGGCTTCAGGATCAAGTTCTATAACGGCAATTCCGTCTGACAATCCTTTTAAGCTTCTATAATCAATGTAAAAGGAAGAATCATGTGAATGATCCGGATCGTGTTCATTTAGACAACTGGTAAGAATTACCAAAGTCACAAACAAAAGAACTCCATTGAAATTTAATTTCATTATTTTCAGGTTATAGTTATTATTATAAATATAAAAAAATTTTAGTGAAAAATAAAATATATTACACCGATATGTGAAAAATTATGAAATAAAATAATTTATACTATTTCCAATAATTGATATTGGAAATTATAGAAAGTAAACCGTTAAAGTATAGTATAAATTTTAGTTGAATGTTTTACTGGAATCTGTAAGCATAGAATTCAATGCATTTAGTTCATCTTCTGTAAGATCTCTCCATTTTCCAATTGGGAGATCTAGTTTGATGTTCATGATACGAATCCGCTTCAGTTTTTTCACTTCATATCCCAGATATTCGCACATTCTTCGGATTTGTCTGTTGAGTCCCTGGGTAAGAACAATTCTGAAGTTCATATCATCAATCTTTTCTACCTCACATTTTTTTGTTACGGTATCCAGAATAGGAACTCCATTTCGCATTTTTTCCAAAAATCTCGGATTGATCGGTTTATCTACACGAACTATATATTCTTTCTCGTGATTGTTGCGGGCTCTCAGAATTTTATTAACGATATCACCATCACTTGTAAGTAAGATCAATCCTTCACTTGGTTTATCCAATCTTCCGATAGGAAAAATCCTTTTCGGGTGGTTGATATAATCTACAATATTATTTTTTTCACGTTTTGTATCCGTAGTACATACAATTCCCACCGGTTTATTAAAAGCAATATATACCGGCTTTTCCTGGGGTTCTCTGATTGGCTTTCCATCTACCTCCACAAGATCTTCATCGGAAACTTTTGTTCCCATCTCAGGAATTTTTCCGTTTATTTTGATCCTGCCTTCTTCTAAAAGCTTATCTGCCGCTCTTCTTGAACAGTACCCTACTTCTGATAAATATTTATTGATACGTGTTTTTTCCATTAGTTTTCTCCGTAACTGGTATAATTTTTATTACTGAAAATGTAATTTTATAGCTTTAGCCTATAAAGGCAACACTAGATTTTGGGAAATTGTGAACTTCTAACATAATTCTGCTTTCCTGACTGATTCTTTCGAACAAAACTAATTTCTTAGCCTTATTCTTCAAAAGTTATAGTTGGAGCTTGTAAAAGGGCCTTTCATCAGAACAAAAAATAAATTTGAGCTGTATTACCCAATACAACAGATTATCATTATTATCTAAAACAATATTTCAATCCAATTTCCAATGCAAAATTAGGCAAAAAAAATACATTTGCCTACTACTGTAATTCCGCAGTTAACTTTATTGTGTAAATACTGAAGAGATAAAAATTCTTTTATTTTTACAGATTTTCAAACCTGTACTCATTATTTAAAAACTGATCTGTAGCACTTTCAATAGTATAGTCACCGATTTTGGTACGTCTTAATTGAGTCAGATAGGCTCCCACTCCCAATTCCTGCCCGATATCATGTGCAAGACTTCTGATGTAGGTTCCTTTTGAACAGCCTACCGTGAAGCTTACTAAAGGAAAGTCTATTTTAATATCTTTAATGTAATGAATGGTCGTTTTTCTGGCCTTCATTTCTACTTCTTCACCTGCTCTTGCAAGATTGTAAGCTCTTGCACCATCAATTTTAATGGCTGAATAAATGGGTGGTTTCTGTTCAATTTCGCCCACAAACTTTTCAAGAACTTCTTGTACCTGTTCTTCAGAAATGTGAGCAATGTCCTGATGAAGGATTTCAGGCTTTTCAGTATCGTAGGATTCTGTTTGCACTCCGATCTTAATCTCCGTCCAGTATTCTTTGGGAGCATCCTGGATTTCCGGAATTTTCTTGGTGAATTTTCCGCAGCATACGATAAGAAGTCCTGTTGCTCTGGGATCTAAAGTCCCTGCATGCCCGATTTTAAAATTTTTAGGAAGATTAAATTCCCTTTTAAGTTTGTATTTCATTTTATTGACAGCCTGGAAGGAAGTCCAGTCCAAAGGCTTATCCAATAAAAAAATGTATCCTGATTTCAGTTCTTCAGCAGTCATGAATGGGTATAAATGAGTGATTTCTTATTTAAAGAAATAAAAATAAATCAACAGAGCAATTCCAACAAAAATACGGTACCAGCCCCAAGGTTTAAATCCGTATTTATTAAGCACTCCAATAAAAGCCTTGATAGCGATAAGTGCTACAATAAACGCTACAATATTTCCGACCACAAAGATCATAATGTGATCCTGTGAAGCCATAATCATTTCATATCCTTTCTGTGGATTTGCCGTTTCTTTGCCCCATGTTTTAACAAAAACTGAATACACAGTTACTGCCAGCATCGTAGGTACAGCTAGAAAGAAAGAAAATTCTGCAGCAGCTTTTCTGGTAAGTCCCTGTGCCATACCTCCAATGATAGAAGCCGCACTACGGCTTGTACCCGGCATCATCGCAAGACACTGCCAGAAACCAATGGTTATTGCATTTCTTATGGTAATTCCTTTTTCATCATCAATTTTAGGATTTTTAAACCATTTGTCAGCAAACAGTAAAATAACCCCTCCTATAACCAAAACTGAAGAAATAGCGATCTGATTTCCAAGTACAGCTTCAATTTTATCATCGAATAAATATCCTAAAACCAGAGCCGGAACTACAGCAAAAGCGAGTTTAAAATAGAACTGAATATTATTTAAGTCAAAAAACTTTTTCCAGTATGCCACTACCACTGATAAAATAGCTCCAAACTGAATGGATACCTGAAACATTTTTAAAAATTCTGTTTCTTCAAGCCCCATAAGGTTGGCCGTAAATCCCATATGTGCAGTAGAAGAAATCGGAAGATATTCTGTCAATCCTTCTACAATGGCAATAATAATTGCTTTGATTAAATCCATATTCTTTTAAAAATTAAAAAGATTAAAAGATTTAAGAATTAAAAAAGACTGGCTCTTTAGCTTAAATCTTTCAATTCTTAAATTTTTTAATCCTTAAAAATTATTTTATTTATTTTCTTTTTAAGATAGCGTATACTTCTATTACAAATCCTATAACAACAAACAGAGGTGCTATCCTGATTCTTCTGATAGAAAATATCTCATCATTCCATGAGTTCGGGTCAAATTTACCATCTACCGTATTGGCATCCGGGCCCATCATCAGTAGAAATCCTACGACAATAAATGCCAGTCCTATCAGCATCCACTTGAAATTCTGCGGTCCGAAATAGAAAGCGTTTTCCTGTGGTACTTCAGCTTCATGTCCAAAGTCTGAAGCGGAGAATTTATTTGTTTTTTTGCTCATTGTTAAGAGTAATATAAATCGTCAACGTTTGATTTTAAGAATCTCCATGTAGCGAAAACTGTACTTAAGACAGAGATAAAAACTCCTACTCCCAGTACCAAGATCACTAACCAGAAATACTGGTTGTTGTCCTGTACGAAAGCAGAACCAATCTGGCTTGTGAAATAATACCAGACACCACCTAAAGCAATAAGACCAATTACAGAACCAATAGCTCCTAAAATGATAGCTTCTATGATGAAAGGTTTAAGAATAAATCTTCTTTTCGCTCCTACCAACTGCATTGTTTTAATAATAAATCTCTTCGAGAATATTTTCAGACGGATAGAGTTGTTAATCAATACAACAGCCAATACCAGAAACAAAATTGAAAATCCTAAAATCCACTTTAAGATTCTGCTCAGGTTATTGTAAACATCCACCATCAAGGTACTGTCATTTTTAACATCGCTAATCCCGGGAACTGATTTGATCTCTTTAATAGCCTCATCAATTTTTGCTGGATCTACGAATTCCGGTTTTAGAGCAACTTCAATAGAAGAAGGGAAGATATTTTCTTCGAACAATGCATCACTGTCAATTCCCATACTTTTCTTGGCTTCTTTTGCAGCCATGTCTCTTGAAATATAGGTTGCTTTTTTTACTGGAGCTAGAGTCTGTACTTTTTTAAAAGTTTCTTCCTCCAGTTTTGCAATTTTTACAGAATCTTTAGCATCATAATTTTCATCAAAGTAGGCGTTTACCACCAATTGTTCTTTGATATAGTCAGAATACTTCTGGGCATTAATTAAAATAAGCCCCATTAATCCTAACAAAAATAACACTAAGGCAATACTTATCACTACTGTAATATTGCTGGACCGAAGCCTTTTCTTATTAAATTCATCTACAGATTTAGCCATTAATATTAAAATTTTTGGCTAAAATAGAAAAAAACTTCCGAAATTTGGGACGAAATAAAGAAAATCATTGTTAATAAAATCATAAAAAACCTTGAGTGTAAAAGCAAAAAAACATCTTGGACAGCACTTCCTGACAGATGAAAACATCGCAAGAAAAATCGTAGAAGGTCTTAGTTTTGAGAACTATAATAATATTATGGAAGTAGGTCCCGGAATGGGAGTTCTTACCAAATATCTTCTTGAAAAAGATCAGAACATTTACCTTGCAGAGATCGATACTGAGTCTATCGAATACCTGAAAAAAAATTATACAAAGGTTACTGAAGAGACTTTTGTGGGAGATTTCCTGAAACAGGACTTCAGTTTTATCAAAGATGATCAGATTGCTATTATCGGTAATTTCCCATATAACATTTCATCACAGATCTTATTTAAGATTGTAGATCATTATCAGCTGATTCCGGAAATGGTGGGAATGTTCCAGAAAGAAGTGGCTGAGAGAACGGCCGCCGTTCCGAGAACTAAAGATTACGGTATTCTTTCTGTCCTGATACAGGCTTATTATGATGTATCTTACATGTTTACGGTACATGAGAACGTCTTCAATCCACCTCCGAAAGTAAAATCAGGGGTAATTCGTCTTACAAGAAATCCTAAGAATGGTCTTGCGGGCAACGAAATTCTCTTTAAGCAGATTGTAAAAACAGGATTCAACCAGAGAAGAAAAAAATTATCTAATGCATTGAAATCCTTAACTATTCCTGAAGCTTTAAAAGGCCATGAGTTTTTGGATAAAAGAGCGGAAGAACTTAGTGTATCGGACTTTATACACTTCGCCAATCTCTGGAAAGAAAATCAATAAACTTCAATAATAAAGCTTCTGATAAAGGAGCTTTTCTGTTGAATTAATAACAACCTTTATTCCTAAAAAAGCAGAAAGCCTTTCAAAATAAATCTGAAAGGCTTTCTTATATTACATTATCAATTCTAGTTTCTGTTTTTCAGCATGATCCATCCTGACCAGTTCATCTGAGCTTTTGATTTTGGATACTCAAAATTGAACTTGTACCAGTAGGTTGCTGTAGGAAGTCTCTTACCTCCAACTGTTCCGTCCCAGATAGGATTTTCTTTTGAGAATCTGAACATCTCTACTCCATATCTGTCATACACAGAACCCGTAAAGTTTTTAAACTCTCCAAGAGCTTTAAGATCCAGAACATCATTGATTCCGTCTTCGTTTGGAGTAATAATGTTATTGATCTGCAATGTAAAGAATTCAAGAGATCCCACACAATGTGTACCTACTCTTCTTACCAACACGGTATAATTTGTATTGTCTAAAAGATTAGTAAACACGTTTGAATCCTGCCAGCTGATTCCGTTGTCAATAGAATATTCCAAAGTACTTGGCATATTGTTCATCGGAGGATTTTCAGCCGTGATCGTTACTGTTTTCTTGATGCTTTCATAGTTTAATCCAGTCACAAAAGGAGTAGCTGCACCCATTACTTTGGCTTCAAAAACTTTCTTACAAATTCCGTTATCAATTTCTACGGAATAGATTCCCCATTGGTCTACATCAATTTTCTGTGTTGTAGCACCTGTACTCCAAAGGTATTTAAAGCCATCTCCTGCTCCTGCATCAAGAGTTACTTTATCACCGATACACATTTCAACATCTTTTAATGGTGAAGTGATTTCAGGAGTAACTTCGATTCTTATTGTTGCCGGATTAAGAGATTTACAGCCTTTTGCTCCAATTGCATATACTGTAAATGTTGTCGTCTGATATAAAGTAACAGTCTGTATATTTCCTGTTCCCATAAAGTTGCTCCATTCGTAAGTATCTCCCCCTTCAGCAGTAAGGGTTACAGATTCTCCCGGACAGATTTTTATTCTGGAAGCTTTTACTTTAGCAGTTGGGGTTACTTCTTTATGCAATGTCAATTCAACCATTTTACTACAGAAACTACCATTGGAAACCACAACATAGAGAATCTGGCCATCATTACCGTTATAGTTTAACGGAGTCTGAATATAATTATCATTCTGTGCTATTGCATCCGCCTGATTTACGTAGAACTTAAAAATAGCTCCCGGTGTCGGGCTGATAGTAGAGGTAATTGTACTTAAATCAAAAGTAGTAATATCCGGTGTGGTACAAAGCAGCAACGTAGCATCCTGAGCCAGCGGAGTTGTTCCTCCATGAATCTGAATTGTAGCTTTACCCGGACATGGATTTCCCGGAACACTTACTTCGATAGTATAAGTACCCGGCTGTATAGCCGTAATTGTGTTGGTTGTAGCATTGGGTACCGGTGTACCATTATAATACCACTGATATACAAGGTTAGGATCACTTACAGAAGCGGTGATTACCTGAGGTACATTATCACACACGTTGATATCAGAAGGTAATTTTGTTCCTGCAGGGTCTAAAAGGTCTACTCCGATATTGAAAGATCCTCCTTCCAGAAATACTGCAGAGTCATAACTATGGTCACTATAATCGGCAATTACCATTTTGAAGTGGTATTGCTGTCCTGCTACTACGGTTGCTGTAGCAGTCAATGGAATTGTTCTTCCGTTAAAGTTGGTTTCCACGTTACCTGTGTTGTATCCTGCAAAATATTGTTCGTTTACGGCACCACAACTACCTGCTATTGCAGGGTGGATATTGGTAATACTTACAGGTCCTGCTCCTCCGGGAAGTACAGCCATATTTACATAAGGTCCTCCTGAGGTAGGTCTCAATAAGATGGCAAATGCATCTGCAAAGGTACAAGGGAAAGAACCCGTATATTCTTCAGAGGCAATCAGATAGTTAAATTTAATCTGCGATGTAGTGGGAACAAAGTCAAATTCCAAAAGAACGGCATCGTTCAATCTGCTTTCCACTACTCCAATTATCTGTGCAAGATCAGCATCTGATCCTCCACCATTGACATCACTCAGTCCACCTTCAAAACTGTTACCAGCTCTTCTTGCATAACCTGTGGAAAGAATAAGCCCGTCTTTAAAAGGGAAATTGGTTGTTGCTTTATGAAAGTACCCCCAAGCTCTGTCCGCATCACTTGCAGCATGATTAGGAGTGATCTTCACATTACTTACATTCGGAGTAAGGCAGGTATTGGTCCCGGATGAGATCAATACATCTTTTACCATTTTCTCTATCGTGTAACTTGTTTCAGCATACTGTGGAGCATTTACATCAATAAAAACTCCTGCCCTTCTGGATAATGCCGTAGGAGTTTCCTTTACGTGTTTCCTGGGTGGCAGATCTTGTGAAAATAAAAAAGTCGAGATGACTAAAAAAAATAAACAAAGCGGTAGATATCTTCTCATAATATTTTTGTTTCAACAAATTTAATTTTTTTTTAAATATCTCACATACATATTTATATTTTTTACTATAAAAAAACAAAACATGAACCTTTTAAAGTAAACTTTCGTTAATTAGCCCCCTATAAAGAATGTGGTAGTATCGTCTTACAAATTGTTTTAACATATTTATTCTCTCATTAAAATAATTCACAAAACGCGATAACATTTATGGTATAAAACAACAAAATCTTTCATTACTGAAAGATTTTGTTGTCTATTTTTTATTTTAATAAATTTTAGTTTCTGTTTTTCAAGAGAATCCAGCCTGAGCGTTGCTCCATTTTCTTACTGGCCGGGTTTTCCCACTGTACTCTATACCAATATGTCCCTGTAGACAGATTGATTCCTTTTAAAGATCCTGTCCAAATAACATCTCCTTTCGTGGCTTTGAATACCTCGGCTCCATACCTGTCAAAGATTGAAGCTCCAAAATCTTTATATCCACTGATTCCTGTGAAATCTATGGTATCATTTATACCATCCATATTAGGGGTAATAGCATTGCTGATAACGAATGTAAAATAATCCAGTGAAGTACCGCATTTAGCACCTTTTACTCTTACCATCAGGGAATACATTGTATTGTTCAGGATACCGGTAAATATATTCGACGGCTGCCACGTCAGCCCTCCATCTATTGAGTATTCTAAAGTACCTCCTGTGGGATTGCTTGCCGTAAGGGTAAGAATATGATTATCATATACTACATTGGTAAACTGTGGCAGGTCAGGATTAATCAACTGAGCAGAGAACGTTTTGGAACAAACTCCATTACTGATGATCACAGAATAAGCACCTGCAATATTAGTTGTTATCGTCTGGGTGGTTGCTCCTGTATTCCATAAATAAGTATAATTTGGTCCCGGACCTGCATCAAGAGTTCCTTTATCTCCGGCGCAAACAAATACATCCTTCAATGTAGAAACAATTGCAGGGACTACTTCAATAGTAACTTTAGCCGGATTCACAGAGCTACATCCGTTTCCTCCCAATGCAAATACTGAATATTCTGTTGTTACGGTAGGAGTAACGACCTGAGTATTTCCGTTTCCGGTAAGTCCTATCCAGTTATAAGTAATACCTCCCGTAGCTGTCAATGTTACAGATTCGCCTTCACAAATTTTTAATTTTGATGCTGTAAGTCCCGCTATAGGTGGACCTACCTGAACAGTTACTGTTGCTGGTGTTGCAGAAATACATCCGTTAGCTCCAACAGCAAAAACAGTATATACCGTCGTTGTTGTAGGTGAAACAACCTGAGTACTTCCGTTTCCTGTAAGACCATTGCCCCAATTATAGGTTACCCCTCCCGAAGCTGTTAATGTTACAGATTCACCTATACAAATACGAGGTACTGACGAAACAAGAGCAGCAACCGGTTTTACTTTATCTTCCTGTACTGTTACTGTTGAAGTATAGGTACAGCTCAGGTTTCCTGGTTGTGACACGTTAGTAACCGTTAGAGTATACGTTCCACCAGCACTTACAACAGGGGTAAGTGTATTCCCTCCGGACACAATGGTTCCTCCGGTTGTTGTCCAGGCAATAGTAGATCCTGCAGGTACTACAGATGCCGAAGCATTAATGGTAATCTGAGGAGTTGTGCAGGTAATTGTTTGTGGCGCTGCAATTGTAAGGGTAGTTTGCGCTGTGCTTAATAATTGCAGAGATACTACATAGCTACAACCTCCGTTGCTTGCCAATACATAAATAGTCTGGCTTCCTCCCGGTGGTGTATATGTTGTAGGTGTTACAATAAAGTTTCCGTTAGCAGCATTGGCATCAGCCTGGTTTACGTAATAAGTAAAAGTAACTCCTGCAGTAGTTGTGATCTGAGGCTGTGCTTCGGTAAGATTATAAGTTAATCCTGCCTGATAACATTTATGTAGTATTGCATTTTGTGCGGTAAAAGGTTCTGATACTTCAATTGTTATAGTGGCTGGGTTTTGAGAGACACAACCATTAGCACCTACTGCTGTTACAGTATAAGTAGTTGTAACCGTAGGAGAAACAATCTGTGTACTTCCGTTTCCGGTAAGACCGTTACCCCAGTTATAGGTAGCACCACCTGAAGCGGTAAGTGTTGCTGATTGACCTTTACAGATTTTTATTTTGCTTGCGGTAAGTCCCGTAACCGGTGGAGCACTGTTTCCCGTTACAGTCACATTGCCCACTGCTGTACAGCTAATATTACCTGGCTGATATATTTTTGTTATCGTTAAAGTATAAGTTCCTGCAGCATTGATAACAGGATTTAGGGTAGTTCCCCCTGAAACAATATTTCCTCCTGTAGTTGTCCAGTTGAATGTAGCGCCTGCCGGATAAACGGAAGCTGAAGCATCCAGTGTAGTTTGAGAGCTAGCACAGGTAAGTACTGCCGGTGGAGCAATAGTAGGTATCATTTGTGGTGCTTTCACCAATTGGAGTTGTGCTACTTTTGCACAGAAACCGTTTGCTACTCTTACATACACCGTTCCGCCTGCACTCTGATGAGCCGCTGGGTTAGGAATTGTATTTGTATTTCCTGCATTAGCGTCCGCTAATGTGGTATAATAAGAAAACACAGCTCCCGGAGTCGTACTTATTGAAGCCTGTGCTGATGTTAAATTAAATGTAGCATTTCCGGCAGCATAACAGGCCGTTAATGTAGCATTCTGTACTGTAGGGGATGTTCCGCCTACCACTGTAATAGTAGCTTCTCCCGGGCAGGTATTCCCCTGAATAAAAACCTTAACAGTATATACTCCTGGTTGGGTTGCCGTATAACTTGCATTGGTAGCTCCGGCAATTGGGTTTGTTCCCAAATACCACTGATAGGTTATATTGGGTCCCTGAACAGAAGCCGTAAACGTTTGTGGTGTATTGTCACACATATTTACAGATCCAGGCAGCTGTACTCCGGCCGGGTCCAGAATTTTCACTCCAATATCGAAAGATCCTGCTTCCAAAAATACTGCAGAATCAAAATTGGGATCCTGATAGTCGGCAAGAACGATTTTAAAATGATACGTTTCCCCCGGAATTACGGTTGCCTTTGCTGTAAGAGGAATGGTACGTCCGTTAAAATTGGTTTCAATCTGAGCGGTATTTGTTCCTCCGTAATAGGCTTCATTTTTAGGTCCGCAGTTTTGATACTGCGGGTGAATATTGGTAACACTTACAGCTCCTGCTCCTCCCGGAAGCACTGCAAGGTTGGTATAATTAGGATCAGATGCTTTCTTTAATAACAGGGCGAAACCATCTGTAATGGTACATGGAAAGTTTTGTTGATATTCTTTCGAAGCAAATAAATATCTGAAAGTAATTTCAGTAGAAGCTGCCACAAAGTCAAATTCTATAGAGGTAGCATTGGTTAGGTTGTTATTACCGATTCCCAAAGCGTTCGCCAGATCTACATCTCCTCCGGTTCCAAGGTCATCACTTAAAGTTCCCTGAAGAGTATTCCCTGCTTTATTGGCATATCCGGTAGAAAGTATAATTCCTTTACTGAACGGAAAATTGGTATTTGATTTATTAAAATACCCCCAGCTTCTATTCTGATTGGTAGCGGGTAAATTTGGAGACACGGTTACGTTGCTTACACTTGAACTGGTACAGGTAGTACCTCCTGATATAAGAACATCATTTATTAGCTGGGTTATAGGATAGCCTGATTCCGGATAACTTGGTGCATTTACATCTATAAAAGCACCTGCTCTCAAGGAAGCAGCACTGGGCTTTCTCGCAATTTCTACCCTTCCTCTATTTTGAGCCAAAATAAAGTTGCCTATGAAAACTAAAAATAACGCTAAAAATAAATTTCCTCTCCTCCTATTTAACATTTTATATTATTTTAAACAAAAATACTATTTTTTTTGATTGAAATTCATGTTAACACAATTTACATTATTACTAACGCAAATTTATTTATGTTAAGATATCAACTCTATTTATTTTAATATAATAAAAAAAGACTGACAAAATAGTCAGTCTTTCGATTATAATTTTAATTATTCTATATTTTTAAGTAATATCCATCCTGTTTTCACCGTAACTTCTTTACTCGCAGGATCTTCAAAGGTTATCTGATACCAGTATGTGGAGGTAGGAAGCTTTTTCCCCTGGAAATATCCATCCCAATATGGATTGATCTTCGCTGCTTTGAAGACTTCTCTTCCGTATCGGTCAAAAACCTGTCCGCTGAAATCTTTATAGTTGACCACTCCGCTGAAATCTATAATATCATTAATATTATCCCCATTTGGAGTAATTACATTTTTCATAACGAATGTAAAGAATTCAAGGAAACCTACGCAGCTTGTAAATTTAACTCTCACCCTGATTGAAATGACTTTATTTTTAGGGACATTGTTAAATACATTTGAAGCCTGCCATGTTACTCCGTTATCCACTGAATATTCTAGAATACCATTACTTGGATTACTTGCTGTAACAATCATTGTCCCATTATCATTATAATCCACTTTTATTACTTCAGGAATCACTGCTTTAATAACTTGTGTTTTAAATTCTTTTGAACATACTCCGTTGCTTATCATTACTGAATATTCTCCCGGAGTAGATACAGTAATACTCTGACCTGTTTCACCATTACTCCACTGATAGCTGTATCCAGGTCCTGAACCTGCATCCAGGATTATTTTATCTCCCTGGCAGATATGTCCTCCTTTTAAGTTTGAAACGATAGCTGGTACTACTTCTATTGTAATACGTGCCGGCTGAAGAGATTTACATCCCTGTGCTCCGATAGCATATACTGTATATGTAGTCGTTTGAGTAGGGCTTACAGTTCTTATTCCACCAGTAGTAGCTGCAGAATCGCTCCACTGATATGTTACTCCACCGGTAGCTGTTAATAATACAGATTCGCCTGCACAGATTTTTAATCGAGGAGCTGTAACTAATGCTGTTGGAGTTTCTTCTTTTCTTAAAGTTAAAGTTGCAATTTTACTACAAAAAGCTCCATTGGAAACCAGTACATATAATATCTGTCCATCTGTTCCGTTGTAGGTTGTCAGATTGGTAATATAACTATTATTTTGAGCCTGTGCATCAGCCTGATTGGCATAAAAACGGAATACCGCTCCCTGCGTTGTACTGATGAGAGGTTTTGCTGTTTCTAAATTAAAGGTACTGAGCGAAGGTGTTGTACAAAGCTTAAGTTCAGCATTCTGTACCGTAGGGCTCGTTCCTCCAACAATGGTAATAGTTGCTTCACTAGGACACTGATTGCCCGGAACCATTACTTTTACAGTATATACTCCTGGTTGGGTAGCAATATAAATAGCGCTGGTTGCTCCGGGAATGGCAACTCCATCTTTATACCACTGATACGTCATTCCCGGAATGGCTGCTACCTGAGCTTTCAATTGCTTTGGTGTATTGTCACACATGTTGATGCTGCCTGGCAAAACTGCTCCGGCTTCATCTACAATTTTAATTCCGACATCAAAAGATCCACCTTCCAAGAAAACAGCAGAGTCATGAGAAGGATCCTTTGCATCTGCCAATACCATTTTAAAGTGATAGGTCTGTCCAGGAATTACATCTGCCACGGCTGTTAAAGGAGTTGTTCTCCCAAAATAATTAATAACCAAATGCGGATTCGCCAAAGCGCCAAAATAAGTTGCATTGATAGGACCACAACTGAATCCATTTCCTGCAGGAACAATATTGGTTGCACTTACAGGTCCTGCACCTCCGGGTAATATGGCAAGATTAGTATAGGTAGGATCTCCAACTTTCTTTAATAATAGCGCAAAAGCATCAGAATATCCCGTACAAGGATAGTTGGAAGTATATTCATCAGAAACGAATATATAATTAAATTTTACCTGATTGGAATTGGGTACAAAATCAAATTCAAGTGCTACAGCATCCGTTAAGCTAACATTAGCCCCGGTAGCTGCCACAAGATCAGCATCACTTCCTGTTCCTACTGATTGTCCAACAGCTGCCACATAGTTATTACCTGCTTCCGAAGCATATCCTGTAGTCAGAACAATACCATCAGTGAAAGGAAAACTTGTTGTACCTTTATGAAAATATCCCCAAAATCTGTTGTTATTAGTCACATCATGATTAGGAGATACTGTAACATTGGTCACATTGGCTGTTGTACAATTGGTACCACCATTGATCAAAATATTCTTCACCAATTGCTCGGGTGTATAGTTTGAAGGGGTGTAAGGAGGTACATTCACATCAATGAATGCTCCAGCCCTAAGACTGGCAGCAGAAGGCTTTATCTTTTCTGATTTTCTGACTGGTCTCGATTGAGAAAATGCAGAAACTGAAATCAATAAAAAAGAAAAAAGGAAAAAATAGTTTTTTAGTCTATAGATTAACATTTTGTTTTCATTTGTTCAAATGTAGCAAAAATATCAATAACAAATCAGCCTTTAATGTTACTATTTTTCAAGTAAACGCCTAGATTCATAATATTTTTTTCTTATTATTACGTTTTTCGCAAATCATTTTATAACAAAAATCCACAAAAAAACAGATCAATTGTATTGATCTGTTGATATTTCATTGCTATGATTCAGTTGCAGCTATTCTTCTTTTTTCAATTGCTCAATTTCATTTTTCAACTGAGAGATAATATCTTTTAAAGCTTTTATTTCATTCTTATTAGAGTTGACATTACTCCTCAATATTACATTTTTTGCTCTTTCATTGTGATCTTCTTCTTCCTCTTCTTCATTAATCTCTTCAATATCTTCCTGAATATCTTCTATATCCTCATTAATCTCTTCAATGTCTTCGCTGATCTCTTCAATATCCTCACTGATTTCTTCGATATCCTCCTGAATGTCTTCAATATCTTCACTGATCTCTTCAATATCCACCTGGATATCTTCAATTTTCTCGTGACTTTTATTAACCGACATCTGGATAAAAATAGCCAGATAAATAGCTTCCAGAGAAAGCACTGTAGTAAGAATCAGAAGCATCTTATCAAAATCTACGATATGCAGCATCGGAAGCACAAACGAAGTAAGAAACAATAGAGTATGTACAATCAGAGACTGAATAGACCCTATCCATGATGTAATACTGTCTGCTATTTTTTCAAGAACTTCTGTTTTTTCGTTATATTTTTTCATCCTTTATATTTTTACAACAGTTCTTTGGTAACGCCTAATCCAAACAAGGCAAAATCATATTTTGCAGGATCTGTTTCATCAAATTTCCTGATGGCAGCATCCAGTTCTTCTACTGTTTTCCAGTCATTTTGTGTTCTGGAAACCAATCCCAGTTTTCTGGAGATATTTCCGGTATGCACATCCAAAGGAATGGAAAGATATTTCTGATCTATATTTTCCCAGATTCCAAAATCTACCCCTCTTTTATCTTTACGTACCATCCACCTTAAAAACATAATAATCCTTTTGGCAGAAGAGTTTTTGTAAGGCGAGCTGACATGTTTATGGCTTCTGTGTTTTTCTGTTTCAAGAAATCCACTCCTGAATCGTTCTATGGCGTGGAGAAAATTATTCTCCGGTTCTTTTACCTCAAACAGATTTTCCAGGCTTTCATTTTCTTTATAAATCCTGTTGAACTGTTTGATAAAATAGGAAAAATCCTGCCCATTGAAAGTTCTGTGAATGCTTTTATCCTGAATATCTTCCAGATCTTTTTCTGAATAATTCATCACAAAATCATAGGGAGAATTTCCCATAATATCAAGCATCTTGTCCGCAGAATTAATGATTGACTTTCTGTTCCCCCAGGAAATTGTAGCTGCCAGAAATCCTGCAATTTCAATGTCCTGTTTTAAAGAAAAACGATGAGGAATCTGTATGGGATCATTTTCAATAAAATCGGGAGCATTATACTGATCTGCCTTTTCGTTGAGAAAATCTCTGAGTTCTTCAAATTTCAGCATATTCATTTTAAATCTTTACACTTTCCAATGCTTTTGGTAAAAATGTATTGGGAAAAATCTCTCTTGCTTCATCGGTAAATACAGTCAGATCACCATATCTGTTGGAAAAATGTCCTAAGATCAATTTTTCAACCTGCGCTTTCTGAGCAATCGTTGCTGCTTCTAATGCCGTAGTATGCCCTGTATAATCAGCCATTTCCTTCAAATCATGTAAAAATGTAGATTCATGGTAGAGAACCGTTGCATTTTTAATAATCGGAATAACACTTTCAAGGTAACGGGTATCACTGCAAAATGCATAAGATACCGGCGGAACAGGCTCAAGAGTCAGAATTTCGTTTTTTAGCACATATCCATCGCTCAGTACAAAATCTTTCCCTGCTTTTATATTATGATAATCACAGGTTTCAATCTCGTTGTATTTCGCAATTTCCTTCATATTAAGATGCCTGTCTTTTGGCTTTTCCTTAAAAAGGTAACCATTACAGTAAATTCTGTGATCCAATGGAATGGTATATACTTCTACTCTGTTGTCTTCATATATTTTTTCAGAATGATCTTTATCCAGTTCATGATAGACTACCTCAAAACCGCGGTGGGTTTCCGTAATCTGAAAAATAGTTTCCAGCATCTTCTTAATCCCTTTCGGGCCATAGACATGCAGCGGAGTATCTCTTCCTAAAAGACGGAAAGAGGCAATAAGTCCCGGAAGCCCAAAACAGTGATCTCCATGAAGATGAGAGATAAAAATATGATTGATTTTTGAAAATCTTGCTTTTGCTTTTCTCAGCTGTACCTGTGTTCCTTCTCCACAATCAATAAGGAAGAGTCTTTCTTCCATTTCCAGCAGCTGGGCTGTGGGTGATGTATTGATGGTCGGAATCGCTGAATTGAAACCTAATATTGTTAAATAAGTACTCAAACCAATAATTTATTATAACAAATGTACGACAGAAAATCTAAATGGGTCGTTCACCCTGATATTTAAACTTAATCAGTCACTTTTAAAAAATCCATAAATAAATCTAAGGCCTGCTTACGGTGGCTGATTTTGTTTTTATCTTCCGGATTCATCTCTGCAAAGGTTCTGTCATGACCCGTCGGAACAAAAATAGGATCATATCCGAAGCCTTTAAAACCTTTATTTTCTGTCAGTAAATTTCCATGTACTCTACCTTCAAAATACTGAGCTCCTTTTTCATCATAGTAGCACAGAACGGTAACAAAATAAGCTTTTCTGTTTTCTATTCCCTGCATTTCTTCCAGCACCTTTTCAATATTTTTCGCAAAATCATGATCTCCGGCATAGCGGGCAGAGAAAATTCCAGGTCTTCCATCCAAGGATTCCACTACCAGACCGCTGTCATCTCCCAAACTTGGAACACCTGTTTTTTCAAAGCAGTATTTTGCCTTGATCAGGGCATTGGCATGAAAAGAATCTCCATCTTCCACAATTTCTTCGTGAATATTATAATCGGTAAGACTTTTCACAACGCAGTCACTTCCCAGGATCTGTTGAATTTCTTCTTTTTTATGTTCGTTGTGTGTGGCTACTAATAATTCCATTTCTATATTCATTTTCAATTTTACTTTTTTAGCTTGGTTAATTACATTTCAGCATAATGCACTTTATACTTTTTCATAAAAAGATAATAGAATAAAGAGAAAAGTACAATTCCTACGGCCAGTACAAGCCATTCTGAAACATGAAGAACTTTTGAAAAACTTTCATCTTTACCATAAAGTACCAACAGCGAAAGGGTTAAATTATTAAACGCATGCAGCAGTATGGGCATCAGTAAAGATTTTGTTTTATGGTATACCAATCCCAGCACGCAGCCCAGCATCACTGCGCTGATAAACTGCCATGGATTTCCGTGAACCACTCCAAAAATAATGGAAGCATACAGAATCGCTTTCCATGGTTCTACTCCTTTATTAACCAATCCTTTCTGGATAATTCCTCTGAATATAATTTCCTCAAAAATGGGAGCCATAATCACCGTCATGATAATCATTACAACAGGATTATCAGTAAGCTGGCTCATCAACTGAGTAAAATATTCATAAAAATCACCAAAAAAAGGTCCTGTAGTAGGAATCTGAGCGGCAATAAATTCTGAAATAAACATCATTCCCGCCATCATTGGAAAAATAAGAAGATAGGTAGAGAAATTAACGGATGATAAATTGAAGTTAAGCTTCTTTTGGGTGGTACGTCTTACAATGAAAAAATCAAAAAAGGCAATAGCCGTAAGGAATCCTACAGAATTCGCAACCATAAGAAACCAGTCTTTAAGCTCAATATTTTCCTTGAAAACAACTTTCCAAAAAGTACTGAATAAAGAAACAGCCATTGTTCCTACGAATAATCCAACCACCAAAACAACACCGCCAAACCATGTGAACGTAAACTTCGGATATTTGCTATTTTCCATCCTTTCTCTGTAAAAAGTTTATTAAAAACAAAGATAATTTTTTTGACTGCTACAGGCAACTAAAAAAGGATTTTCTTATTTTCGTTCTTTTATCCATGAACCTCATAAAATGAATACCGAATCTCCGTTCCAGAAGATTGAGTCTACAACAAACAAATTGATGACGATCATTCTGAATGCCCTCTTTTTCATTACATTGATTCCTTTCACGATACTTTTCGTTTTGGGGCCTGTTTACGGAATTTATAAAAGAGGATTTGAGACAATGTTTTATCCAGCCTTGGTTAGTTGGGGAATATCAGCACTTATTTTAATTCCTGTAATCCGTTACTATATTTTAAAAAGAAAAAAAATAAGAAGTAAAATTATGGTTGATGAAACCGGACTTTTATTTTATAATGCAAAAAATGAGATTGAAGATCAGATACTTTATAAGGACCTTCGGCCTTCAAAACAAAATTTTGATATTTATACTGTAACTCCGGTGGGATCAGGTATTGCTCCTTTACTGGAAATAACAACCCAATCAGAGAAAAAAGACGAGACTACAAGACGTATTGATATGAACCTTCCTCTGAAGGTGGTAAAGAATAAATATACTTTGTATGCACACTTCCTGCGCGGCATTGTTACTTTCCGCCCTGATTTAAAGGTGGATCCGCTTGTTTTCTGCAGCTATTCCATTGATACGGAAACATGGAAAGTGGATAACAAAGGAATTTCCCCGGGAGGCTGGCTTTTAATTCTTGCAGCTCTTATTATTACAGCACTTATCATCGGATTTGTCTTTTTATTATCTGAAACCTCCAATTAATATGACAGAAAAATTCCAAACCATAGAATCCAAAATCAATAAACCCATTACTTATTTTTTAATGGGAATCATCTGGATAGCTGTCATTCTGATTATTGTAGTAATCGGGATCGTTTTTGATCTTATTTACAATAATTTCAAACAATATTTAGAAAATGATCCCGGCATTCTTTTCACTCTTTTTGTTGCCCAGCTTCTTCTTCTGGGTTGCAGCATAGCTTTGATAATGGCTTTGACCTACCGAAAAAAGGAAAAGATAAGAAAAGCGGTTGTAGATGACAAAGGAATTACTTTCTACAATAATCAAAATACCATTATTGAAACCGTATTTTACAATAATCTTCATCAAGCCCAAAATTCTTCTGATGATGTATACGTCCGCAACACTCAGACCGTAAAATATGGTAAAACAACATTACAGGTCTATATGAAAAATAAAACAGGAGAAATTGTCCCTTTAACTGTAGATTTTAACTTTGAATTGGTAATTCTGCGTAATCAATATGATTTGTACCGTCATTTTCTAAAAGGCATTCAGCACTTTCGTCCTGAACTGAAAATTACCCAGCAGACCATTGAACAGTATAACCTTAGTTCAGAGCCACAAAAAACGGAATTTGGTGTGTTTGAATACATTATATCTGCCGTTTTTATACTGATTGCCGTTGGATTGATTTATGTTTTTATGTTGCTAATAAAAATGTTTGTTTGACAGCAGCGTTAATGTAAAGCCCGCTATTGATCTGTTCACAGCCCTATTTATCATTCTCAAACGTGATTATCGTTCTATTCTTCTGCCTGATCAACATTGTCGTAATATAATTTGAAAACCTCGCAAAAAATCACGATTTTTGCAACTTCAAAATACGATATGTCAGACTTAATCAAAGAAATACAAAAAAGAAAGACCTTCGGGATCATTTCCCACCCGGATGCCGGAAAAACAACTCTTACGGAAAAGCTACTTCTTTTCGGGGGTGCTATTCAGGAAGCGGGTGCGGTAAAATCCAACAAAATAAAAAAAGGAGCTACCTCCGACTTTATGGAAATTGAAAGACAGAGAGGGATCTCTGTAGCGACTTCCGTATTGGCTTTTGAATATAGAGACCACAAAATCAACATTCTCGATACTCCCGGTCACAAAGACTTCGCAGAGGATACTTACAGAACATTAACTGCTGTAGACTCAGTAATCGTTGTGATCGACGTTGCAAAAGGGGTTGAGGAACAGACTGAGAAACTCGTTAAGGTTTGCAGAATGAGAAACATTCCTATGTTGGTTTTCATCAATAAACTAGACCGTGAGGGTAAAGATGCTTTCGATTTATTGGATGAAGTAGAACAAAAATTAGGATTAACGGTTTGCCCGCTTTCTTTACCAATTGGTATGGGAAGTGACTTCCAGGGAATTTATAATATCTGGGAAGACAACATTCAGCTATTCCTGGAGGAGAAAAAACAGAAAGTTGGTGATTCTATCAAGTTTGATGACATCAATGACACTTCTATAGATGAGGTAATTGGTGAAAAAGCAGCAAAAACTTTAAGAGAAGAACTTGACCTTATTCAATCTGTTTATCCTGAGTTTAACCGTGATGATTATATGAAAGGTGATCTTCAGCCTGTATTCTTCGGTTCGGCTTTAAATAACTTTGGGGTTCGTGAATTACTGGATGCTTTCATTGATATTGCACCAATGCCACAGCCAAAAGAAAGTGATACGCGTTTGGTAAAACCTGAAGAAAGTACTTTCACAGGATTCGTTTTCAAAATCCATGCGAATATGGATCCTAAACACAGAGACAGACTTGCTTTCGTAAAGATTGTTTCAGGAACATTCAAGAGAAACGAAAATTATTTGTTGGTAAGAGAAGGTAAAAAAATGAAGTTTTCTTCTCCCAACGCATTCTTCGCTGATAAAAAAGAAGTAGTGGAAGAAAGTTTCCCTGGGGATATTGTTGGTTTACATGATACCGGAAGTTTCAGAATCGGAGATACACTTACGGGTGGAGAAAAATTAAGTTTCAAAGGTATTCCTAGCTTCTCTCCTGAACATTTCCGTTATATCAACAACAATGATCCGTTAAAAGCCAAACAACTGGCAAAAGGTATTGATCAGCTGATGGATGAAGGGGTTGCGCAGCTATTTACTCTTGAAATGAACGGAAGAAAGATCATTGGAACTGTAGGAGCCCTTCAGTACGAGGTTATTCAATATCGTTTAGAGCATGAATATGGGGCAAAATGTACGTATGAACCTCTATCCATGCACAAAGCATGTTGGGTAGAAGCTGATGAAAAGTCTGAAGAGTTCAAAGAATTTGCAAGATTAAAGCAGAGATTCCTGGCAAGAGACAAATACAATCAATTGGTATTCTTAGCAGATTCTTCTTTCACAATTCATATGACGCAGGAGAAATTCCCGAATGTGAAATTACATTTCATTAGTGAATTTCAGGAACATTAATTAAAAGACAAATCGCTTACAATATAGATCCGTAGAAATTTTCTACGGATTTTTTATTTCTTACTATATAATCATTTTTATGAAGGGGGTGAGATTATTATATCTGGATTCCTACGGAATGACAAACAGAACGCTAAATTTATCCATGCATTTTGTCATTCCGTAGGAATCTAATTCATAAGTAATAAAGTTGTATTATTAAATACTTCTTTAGAGAGCATATCTCAGCTTCTTATACTATTAAAACTCAGAAACGTTTTGTAAATCTTTTGTAAAACAAATACAAACCCCTGAAAATATAACAGTTATAATTTTACCAGCACAATACATTCTATTTACAATCTTTACAAGAACTTCCCTCCTAATTTTACTTCATCAAAAAAATTAATGTTATGAAAAAGTTCATATTACTTGTTGCTGTATCAGGCACTTTCATTATGTGTAAAAAAGGAGAAACTACTCAGGAGAGTCTTCACGAAGCAATTCATTCAGCAGACAGCGCAGCTACAGTAGCTACAGAAACCATTGACAATGCCAGTAAAGCAGCCAACCAGGTAATGGATTCTGCCAGTATTAAAATAAAAGATTTTGAGGATACCAGGAACGATATTCATCAAAAAATAGAAAAGACCTCCAAAATGGTAGATTCTTTATCTGATAAAATTGCCAATACAAAACTGGAATCCAAAATAGAGAAAAAGGATTCAACGGAGAAAAAGTCTGAAAAAATTGCTGTAAAAGCTCCGGCTCCAAAGGTTATTAAAGAAACCAAAATCATTTATAAAGACAAGCCTAAAAATGACAGTTATGAACTGAATATGCCAAAAGATAAAATGGTAAAATCAGGATATCTTGTCATAAAAGCAGAGAATGCAGAAACGGTGAAGGAAATCATCAGGGAAGAAGCCCATAAAAATAACGGCTACATCAAAAGCGAAAATCTTTCTTACGTGGAATCTGCCAGTCCTTATGGAGAAAATCAAAAAATATACAGCCTTGATATCAAAGTTCCGATCCAGCATTTTGATGATTTAATGGATGCTATCAACAGCAATGTTGGAGACATAGACACTAAGGATATTCAGGTTTCAGGGCGTAATTATGCAGACAATACGATCTGTACGATCAATATAAATATCAGTGATAAGGCTCAAACAGAAAAAGAACCTCAAACTTTCGGTGGAAAATCATTGGCAGCCATTGAATCAGGCTGGGAGGTGATTACTTCTATTTTCCTGTTTATTCTTCCGTTGTGGCCTTTATTCCTTATTGCCGGTATTGGATATTACTTTTATAAAAAGAAAAATAAAAACATTCCTCATAACGACTCTCACTAGATTTAAAATCCATCTTCATGGTGGATTTTTAATATTTTTTTAATGAGGTTTAGAGGGTAAGGTTAATTCTTATGCTTAATTTTATAACATTAATAAAAACAGCTTGTTTATTAAGAAAAATCCTCTTAACTTTAAGTGTAGATAAAAACAATGAATCTTTGTTTATACAGGATTCCCCACAAAACCGGAAATTTTTATTTCATATATTAATATTTTGTGATTTGGTGTAAAATAAGGCCCTCAATTGAGAGCCTTATTTGTTTTTATTTCATGTTCACTACTTTGTCTACGACAAACTTTGTATTTCCTCTCCATGGGAGAGCACCGTTGTATTCTTTGTAATGCAGATCAAAGCTTTTACCGCTATTGGTTTCCAATTGTTTGAAAATCTCAGGATCATCTACAGAAAACTCAAACTCGTAGCTTGTAATGGTTCCTGTTTTTCCTCTCCCGAAACCTTCCTGAATCAGTTTACCTTCATAGGTTTTGAAGACATAGCCTTTTTTCATGGCATAGTTCAGGTATCCTGATTTTACTCCTTCTCCGAAAACAAAATAGTACTTATACCAGACAAATACGCCTAGTAACAACAGTACAACACCGAGGGTGATCCACAAAGATTTTTTCATAGGTAGTGTGTTTTATAAAATGTTATTTTGCAATGCTTCTTGAGATCACGATTTTCTGAATTTCAGAAGTTCCTTCGTAGATCTGAGTGATTTTAGCATCTCTCATGAATCTTTCTACGTGGTATTCTTTCACGTATCCGTATCCACCGTGGATCTGTACTGCTTCAATAGTAGTATCCATTGCTACCTGAGAAGAGTATAATTTTGCCATAGCTCCACTTTCAGAGATATCTTTTCCTGCATCTTTTTCACATGCTGCTTTGAAACATAACATTCTTGCTGCTGTGATCTGCGTAGCCATATCAGCTAATTTGAATGCAATAGCCTGGTGGTTGATGATTTCAGTTTTGAAAGCTTTTCTTGTTTTAGCATACTTCAATGCCAGCTCGTAAGCTCCTGAAGCAATACCTAAAGCCTGAGAAGCAATACCGATTCTTCCTCCGTTCAACACAGCCATAGCAAAGTTGAACCCGAATCCGTCAACACCAATTCTGTTTTCTTTTGGAACTTTTACATTGTTAAAGATCAAAGAGTGTGTATCACTTCCTCTGATTCCTAATTTGTCTTCTTTTGGTCCGATTTCAAATCCTTCCCATCCTCTTTCTACGATGAAAGCATTGATCCCTTTGTGTTTTTTCTCAGGATCTGTCTGTGCAATTACAATATAATAAGAAGCTGTTCCACCATTGGTGATCCAGTTTTTGATCCCATTTAAAAGATAATAATCTCCTTTATCTTCAGCAGTTGTTTTCTGAGAAGTTGCATCAGAACCAGCTTCAGGCTCAGATAATGCAAATGCTCCGATTACCTGTCCGCTAGCCAGTGGAGTAAGATATTTTACTTTCTGTTCTTCAGAAGCAAATTTTTCAAGACCGGCACAAACTAATGAGTTGTTTACAGACATTACAACAGCTGCAGAAGCATCCACTTTTGCAATCTCCTCCATTGCCAGCACATAAGAAACGCTGTCCATACCTGCACCGCCGTATTGTGGATCTACCATCATTCCTAAAAGTCCCATTTCTCCCATTTTCTTCACCTGTTCTGCAGGAAATTTCTGGTCACGGTCTCTTTCAATCACTCCAGGTAATAGTTCATTTTGTGCAAAATCTCTTGCTGCCTGCTGAATCATCAGCTGTTCTTCCGATAAATTAAAGTCCATAAAAAAAATAATTAGATAGCCGTAAATTTACACTTTTTAAGCAAATCTGAAAAAATTAAATTGAAAGCAGGAAAAAGGCACAGAAAATGGAAGTTAGAGCGAGTTTAATGCCAGTGAATGCGTGTTTTGGGATTCGAAATGATGAGAGATAAAAACAATACCGGATACATTCAGAACCGTAAACATTCACAAATGATCAGTTCAAAATATAAAATCCCCTTTTCAGGGCTTCCGGCCTCCTTTTTGATTCAATATATTATGGTAAGCATTTAACTAGTTTCTAATTATTACATTCAAATGTTTTCAATTAAAAAAAATGCTTATATTTAAATTTCTTTATAAATTACGTAAAAAATCATGACGATCAAGAGATTATTCGATATTCCACACTACGCTTTAGAAAAATATCCTAAAACGGATATGTTTGTAACGAAATATCAGGGTGAGTGGAAAAAAACTTCTACACAGGAGTTTATTAATGAGGGAAATAAGATATCCAGAGGATTATTGAAGCTTGGTATAAAACCGGGTGATAAAATCGCTTTGATTACAACCAATTCCCGTACAGAATGGGCTATTATGGACTTTGGGCTTTCTCAGATCGGAGTTGTTTCTGTACCTGTTTATCCAAGTATTTCACCTGAAGATTACGAATTTATCTTCAACAATGCCGAAATTCAGTACTGTTTTGTTTCTGATAAAGAACTGTTGACTAAGGTAATGAAAGTAAAACATAATATCCCAAGTCTACAGGGAATATTTACTTTTGACAACATCAGTGGCGCTGCCAACTGGAGAGAAATCCTTGATCTGGGTAAAGATGAGTCTACACAAATTGAAGTGGATGACCTTTCCAATGCCATCAATACAGAGGATCTTGCCACTATTATTTATACTTCCGGAACTACCGGGAGACCTAAAGGAGTAATGCTTACCCACAACAATATTGTTTCAAACGTATTGGGATCTATTCCAAGAATTCCAAAGAAAAAGAGCTTAGATTATAAGGAAACAAGGGCATTAAGCTTCCTGCCTATCTGCCATATCTTTGAAAGAATGCTGTTCTATCTCTATCAATACAACGGTTTTTCTCTTTATTTTGCTGAAAGCATCGAGAAAATGGGTGAAAACGTAAAAGAAGTGAAGCCTCATTATATGACTGTCGTTCCAAGACTGGTAGAAAAGGTATATGATAAAATTTACAATACAGGGTCTTCTGCCGGAGGATTGAAATCAAAAATTTTCTTCTGGGCTTTGAACCTGATCAGCAAGAAGAAAGTAATCTCAAAACCATCCGGACTTCAGGAAATCATCGCAGACAAACTGGTATTTTCTAAATGGAGAGAAGGTTTAGGTGGTGAAATTGTGACGTTGGTTTCAGGATCTGCGGCATTGTCTACAAGACTTAACTTAATGTTTCAAAATGCGGGAATTCCAATTTTGGAAGGTTATGGTTTAACGGAAACTTCGCCTGTAATTTCTGTAAACAGCTTTGAGAGAATGAGAGTGGGAACAGTAGGTATTCCATTGGATAATTTAAAAGTAAAAATCCAGGAAGATGGTGAAATTACAGTAAAAGGGCCTTCTGTTTTCAAAGGATATTTCCAAAACGAAGAAATGACCAAAGAAGCTTTTACAGAAGACGGGTTTTTCAAGACCGGAGATATCGGACATATTGATAGTGACGGATTTTTACAGATCACTGACCGTAAGAAAGAAATGTTCAAGACATCCGGCGGAAAATATATTGCCCCTCAGACGATTGAAAATTTAGCAAAGGCTTCTAAATTTATAGAGCAGATCATGGTGGTAGGTGATGGTGAAAAAATGCCATGTGCTTTGGTACAGCCTGATTTTGAATTTGCAAAAAGCTGGGCTATGAGAAACAATCTGAATATTGGTTCTACTCCGGAAGAGATTGCAAAAAGTGCTGAGCTGAAGCAAAGAATTGAAAAGGAAATCGAAGGAATCAACGAACATCTTGGAAACTGGGAGAAAATCAAAAAGATTGAACTTACTCCTGAAGTATGGAGCATTGAAAGCGGATTGCTTACTCCGACATTGAAACTGAAAAGAAAAGCAGTAAAAGAGAAGTTCATAGCCTTATATAATAAGATGTATGATCATCAGGAATAAATAATATCAACCGCTTCATTTTGAAGCGGTTTTTTTATGTTTTGGCTAAAGCCAATAGGAAGATCTATTCTTTTAATTAAACGGGCTAAAGCCCGTTCCTATTGACTGTCTCATTAGAATTCTTTTTATTAGAGTTAGAGTTGTCATTCAGAGTGAAGCGTGGAATCTAAGCTTTATTGAGACTCATTGCATGTCTAGATTCCTGCGGAATGACAAAGACACCGTAAAAATTACACCATCTTAAAAACGCATTAGCTATTGAATGTATAAAAAAAGCTGTTTCATTTCTGAAACAGCTTTTGTATGATTTAAAATCAATAATTAGAATTTAATTACAGATTTCATTCTTTCGTTTTCTTCCATTACCAATTCGTCATCAACAAGGATTTTCCCTGAATGCTCATCAATAATAATTTTCTTTCTCTGAGCAATTTCCATTTGCTTTTGAGGAGGGATTGTAAAGAAAGATCCTTTTGGAGCTCCTCTTTCTAATCCTACTACAGCAAGACCATTAACAGAATTTGTTCTGATTCTGTTGTAAGAAGCTAATAATCTCTCATCGATTTTACCTGCAAATTCTTTAGATTGCTCTAAAAGATATTCTTCTTCTTTCTGAGTTTCAGAGATAAGACCTTCTAATTCTTCTTTCTTGAATTTCAAGTGGTTTTTCAAATCGTCGATCTTAGTATTCAGTTCACTTAAAGTTTCGTTTTTGTGAGCAATTTTAACTCCAAATTCTTTAATTCTTTTTTCAGCAAGCTGAATTTCCAGATCCTGGAATTCCATTTCCTTTCCTAATGCTTCAAACTCTTTGTTGTTTCTTACATTATCCTGCTGAGATTTGTACTTCTCAATTAAAGTTTTAGCATGGTTAATAACTTCATGCTTTGTTTTGATCTGATCGTCCTGATCTTTGATGTCAGCATGAAATTTTTCAGCTCTTTTTTCAAGACCTTCAATCTCGATTTCAAGATCTTCAACTTCAATTGGCAATTCTCCTCTAGTATTTCGGATTTCATCCAATCTTGAATCAATGATCTGTAAATCGTATAAAGCTCTTAATTTTTCTTCAACTGAAATATCGTTGGTTTTTGCCATATTTAAATGAAATAATTTACTGGGTTTGTTTTTTCAATAGATTTTGAAATTGCAAATGTACTAAATTTTTGTGATAAAATTTCAAATAATTGTTGAGCAACAAATTGTTCTGACTCATAATGCCCAATATCGCAAATCAGCATTTTAGACTCTGCTAAAAAATAGTCGTGATATTTAAGATCTCCGGTAAGATAAGCATCACATTTTCTTGAAGCAGCAGATCTTATTCCACTTGCTCCGGAACCACCCAGAACCCCTACCCTTTTGATTTTTTTATTGTTGAAAGAGGAATGTTTTATCACTTCAAGACCAAACTTTTCTTTTACAAACCCCAGGAAATCTTTTTCATCCATTTCTTCTTCCAGGTCACCATACATTCCCAGTCCGGCATGTTGGTTTTTATTATCCAGACTGTAGATCTGATGAGCCACTTCTTCGTAAGGATGTGCGGCTTTCATAGCACCCACAATCTGACCTTGTTTAAAGCCTTCAAAAATTACAGAGATCATATCTTCATCTGCATTTTCACGAACACCCTTCTGTCCTGAAAAAGGGTTTGCTCCTTCTACCGGCCTGAATGTCCCGTTACCATTCACCGTAAAGCTGCATTCATCATAGAAACCGATATTTCCTGCTCCCGCTGAGAACATAGCTTCTCTTACTTTTTCGGAATACTCTTTCGGAACAAAAACCGTCAGTTGTTTTAAATTATTTTCTTTCGGCTGAAGGATTTTCATATTCTTTAATCCCAACTGTCTGCAAATTCCATAATTGACCCCAAAGAAATCATTATCAAATGCCGTATGAATGGCATAGATAGCCACTTTATTTTCAATAGCCTTTAAAACGGCTCTTTCTACATAGTTTTTCCCTGTTAAAGATTTGAGTCCGGAAAATATAATCGGATGGAAACATACAATCAGATTGCAGTTTCTTTCAATCGCTTCATCTACAACATTTTCCAGAGCATCATGACAAACCAGAATTCCAGATACATCACGATCATAAACACCACACAGCAGGCCAACATTATCAAAATCTTCTGCCTGTCTGATACTTATTTCTTCTTCAATCTTTGCAATTACAGTTTTTAGCTTCATTAATTTATATTTTACGGTTACAGCGAAGATATTAATTTTACTAAAAATTCAAAGAATATTTCTTCTGCAATAAAAAAACCGGCTTTCATTGGCCGGCTTGAATTTGATATAAAAAAATAAATAGACTGTTAATCTTTGAAAAGCGATACTCTTGTAAATGACTCCATTACTACACTACAGGTTATATCGGCTTCCATAAAAAGCTGATAGCCTTTTCCAGGATCAAGACTCGCAGGATCGGCAATAGTATAGAAATAAAATGTAAGAATGTTACCTGTTCCACTGGAACCACTTGGTACCAACTGGATAGAGTTAATTTCAAAACCGGAGTCAGGATTTTTAAAAGTAGCCTTTACAGATCCTGAAGAGTTGGACCCGGGAGTAATAGTCGCGATAGCTCTCCAGACATGGACTTGTCCGTTAATTTCGTTTTCCCTCCATTTACCAGTAGCTGAAATATAGATATTTGAGGTAACTCCCGGAAATGGAACTGTGGTTTCCGGCCAGCTTGTAGTAGGACTTGCTGCAAAGACCAGCGGTGTGGTATAAAGCACCTGTTGTCTTGGCCCATACCCGCTCCCTGCTGCACTTAAACTGAATGAGGGTTTTACATTTGCGTTTCCAGAATTTATTTTAACGACACCATCGTTACCAGCCTGAGAAGATGTAGGAACAAAAAGTTGTCTCCAGAGGGTACCATCCCAATACTGGAAGTTATTTGTTGTCGTATTAAAAATAAGGGTTCCTGCAGTAAGGTTAGCATTTACAATACCTGCAGGGGGCACTGTAGAAGCATTATTATCAGCCAGGTATGTATCCCGGTCAGTATCTGTAAGACGAGGAATGAGAATCCCTTTCTGGTTGGAGACTATATCCAGTACTGAAGCACCATTTGGTGTTGAAGTATTAATCCCAACCTGAGCATATACAAAACTGCTTATGAAAAACAGAATAAATAAGGTTAAATTTTTTCTCATGATATAAAGCTTTTGTTGAATAAAATTACAAACTTGGATTAATATTATGTTAAAAAATAAATTTTTATATGTCATATTTTATTCGTATTTTGTTTAATATAATGTATTGAAAATCATTAAATTAAATGCGTATAATTCACTTTTTAATGATGAAAATATTTTTAACATTTGCAAGATTCTTTTAACAATCATATCTTTACCCTATACTCTATAGAAATTACTAACTTCGCTGTGAAATAACCTATATAAATGGAAAGAGAACATAATCTTGTTCCTGAAGACAATCTTTGGAAAAGATTCCTTTACCGGATAATTTATCGTTCCGATACCAGACTCGGAAAACTGTTCGATATCATCTTATTATCTTTAATTCTTGCAAGTACAGCCATCATTATGATGGAAAGTGTACCTAAGCTTGATAAAAAGTTTCATTATACCTTCCTGATTCTGGAGTGGGTGATTTCTATTTTTTTCACTCTTGAGTATTCTATGCGTATTGCAGTGGTAAAGAATAAGCGAAGTTATATTTTCAGTTTTTTCGGAGTTATAGATTTTCTCGCACTGGTTCCTTTTTTCCTCAGCTTTTTCTTTCCCATCACTAAATATTTTCTGATTTTCAGAATGCTTAGAATGTTGAGAATTTTCAGGATTTTCAATTTGCTGGATTTTATGAATGACGGCTACCTTATTGTACGGGCTCTGAAAAACAGCTCGAGAAAGATTTACATTTTCCTTTTATTCCTGATTATATTCTCAGTTATTGTAGGATCACTGATGTTTATGGTGGAAGGCGGAAGGCAGGGGTTTGAAACCATACCGCAGTCTATCTATTGGGCAGTAGTTACTGTAACTACTGTAGGATATGGTGATGTATCCCCAATCACGCCTTTAGGAAAATTTTTTGCGGTTGTTCTGATGCTGGCCGGTTATTCTATTATTGCTGTCCCTACCGGTATTGTAACGGCAGAAATGAGAAACAAGAGACAAAACCTGGAACTGATCTGTGAACGATGCGGTAACGAAGATATTGATGATGATGCGAGGTATTGTAAGAAATGTGGCAAGAAATTAGCTTGATATTGGATATCAACATAATTTATTCACCAAATACCACAAAATCATGGAACAAAAAAAGAAAAACAAACCGAATAGTTTAGTGATCATTCTTTTTGCACTGGTGGTGCTGATGATCATCGTCTACTTTATATTAGCAATGTTCTTCCCTACTATTTTTGACCTTATGAATAAGGGAGAGATTCAGCCGGTGCCTAATAAATAATGAGTAATGGGTAATTCATAATGATTTATATAACATCGAGTCATATGACAAAATAAAAAGAGGAGTGAAATATTTCGCTCATCTTTCTTTTGATCTATTAATTTTCAAAGTAAATACAATAAAAAGGACGGATCATCAATGACCCGTCCCTTTCTTTTTATTTAAATGATAAATTATTTTTTAATGGCCTTGATAGTCTGTTTAGATCCATCTTTCATTTCCATTGTAATTAAATAAACACCTTGCATTAAATCTCTTAAATGAATCACAGATTCAGGGTTTGCAATAGTTTTCACTAATCTTCCTGTTGCATCCGTTACAGATACATTTTTCACGTTTTTCACATCAGAAATGTTCAATACATCTGTAAATGGATTAGGATAAACCTGAATAGTATTTTTTGCCAGAGCAACTTCAGCTGTTGCCAGGTTCGCATTGTTAATACTAATATCATCTATATACAGATTATACTGATCCGGATCTGAATAAGCATTAAATCCAAAGTAATACACACCTGTTGCAGGAACTGTAAACGTTATAGATTCTGTATGGGCCATTTCATCATTAATTGAAGGATAATCTGCTATAGAGCCTGTCATAGCCGATGCGTCAGGTGAAGTTCCATAAGCAACTTTCAATTTTTCAACATAGGTAGATGAGTTATTACCGTACTTATAGCCAATTGTATATTGTGTTCCCGCTGTCAGGTTCAAACCTTGGGTAAAGAACCACGTATTGCCAGGATCGGAAGAGTTATAATGATAACTTAATACATTGGTAGTAAATCCCTGGCTATCAGAAGGCGGATCTACTGTTTCCCAATTATTACCAGCTCCTGCGTTAACATTCATTGTACAGCCTGGAAGTTCAGGAACAGTAACACTTTCAAAGTCTATAGCATAAGGAAGGTTCGCACTTGAGCACAATGTTGTAAATGTAGCAGAATCACTCCATATACTTTTGCTTGCAGCACTACATGCAGATCTTACCCATACATAATAAACAGTGGAAGGAGCCAAACTTGGAATATTATAAGTAGTTGCTGTAACTCCTGTAAAATTAGGTGTACTTGTAGCTGTAGGCGCTGTATTGGTTGTGCTGTAATAAATGTCATATCCGCTTGCAGGTACAGGAGTGGCAGCCGTCCAGGAAACCGTAGCTCCTCCGGCAGTAATATTAGACATAACTAATGCATTAGGCTCACTACAAGCTGGCGCTACATCTATATTAATATCATCCACATACAACTGGTTCATATTGGCATCAGAATATGCCTGGAACCCAAAATAATAAACTCCTGTGGCTGTTGGTGTGAAATTCACAAATGCACTGGTTGCTGTACTGGTAACAACACTTGAGTGATCTGCTAATGTATTGGTCATTCCCGCATCGGTAGCTGAAGTACCGTAGGCTACTTTTAGCTTTTCCTCATATACAGTTCCTTCTGCATTGGCATATTTATATTTAATTCTGTAGGTAACTCCCGCAGTAAGATTAATACCGTTGGTGAAAAACCAGGTGTCTGCATTATTGGCATAGTCATAAGAATACTGAAGAACATTTCCAGTAAATCCTTGAGCATCCAGATCACCCGTCTCCCACATATTTCCTGAACCGTCATTTACTACTGAGGTACAGCTCGGAAGATCAGGTGGAGTTATACTTTCGAAATCCAATGTATAAGGTACTCCTACAGAAACGCAGGATGTCATAAATGTTGCCATTTGAGACCATGCACTCTTATTTGAAGTACTGCATACAGAACGTACCCATACATGATAAGTTGTAGCCGGGGCCAGTGAAGAAAGACCAGTACTTAATCCACTGCTTGTCCCGGAAACTACAGTAGCAGCCGTAGGATACGTACTGGAGGTTGAATAATAATATTCATAACCGCTGCCTGGAGCAGAAGCCGGAGCAGTCCACGCAACCTGAGCTGAATTTGCTGTAACAGCAGATACCGTTAAAGCAGAAGGAGCAAAACAAGTTGGAACTGCACCAATTACTACCGTATAATCATGAGCTTCTCCATAGCCGTCTGTATTACAAGGAATAGGGTCACTGGAGAACCTGTCACCCACTCTCATTCTGTAAGTACCAGGAGTAACGGTAGAAGGAATTGCGATAAGCCCTGAGGTAATATTGTCCGCTCCTACCTGAGTACTACTCGCAGAAGCTACAAGTTCCGGAGCTGCATCATCAAAAGTACCATCGTTATTAAAGTCTATCCAAACACGTACATTCTGATCACTGTACCCATGTTTAACACTAAAGTCATAACTCAAACCTGCACTAAGGTTGATCGTCATAGAAGTGTAATCTCCATACGCATCAGTAGAACAACCTGTATTAGGATGATCAAATCCAGCGCCTGGAATTGCAAAGGAATCTATCACATCTCCTCCGCTACACCCGCTTGCAAAAGCAGGCGTACAGTAAGTCTGTGCGGAGGATAAAAAGCCGGTCATTAAGAAACCAACAAGTAAAAAATTTCTCATATAAAAACAGTATTAGTTACTCAAATCTAGTGAAAATCAACAATAAAAAAAATATTTTTTTAATTATATCACAATGAATTAAAGTTTTCCTTTTATAAAAGATAATTCCATTTATAAAAAGAGAGGCTACTCAAATTGAGCAGCCTCTTTTTCTTATTTCTTTAAGAAATTATTTATCTTTTAATTGCTTTAACGGTTTGTTTAGATCCGTCTTTCATATTCAAGACTACTAAATACAATCCTTCTTTCAGATCTCTCAATTGAAGTTCAGAAGATGGTTTCTCAATTGTTTTAATCAATCTTCCGGAAACATCAACGATTGAAACAGATTGTACCTTGGATACATCAGAAATTGTTAAGGTCTCAGTAAACGGATTAGGATATACATTAATCTTATGGTCTTTTGCGACAGTTTCAGAAGTTGCCAAATTAGGATTTTGTTTTACTTCAACATTATCTAAAAGAAGATCATCATAGAAATATCCGTTACCATTTACGTTTTTATCTACAGTAAATCTCACCTGAATAGTTGCTCCAATATAGGAAGCCGCTAAAGGAACAGCAACTGTTCTCCATTGATTTAAGTTGGTATTATCACTAAAGATCACTACCCAGCCATTTCCATCGTTTACCTCTACAGTAAGTTTATTATTATCATAACTAGAAGGTGAAACTGTAGTACTGGTTGACATAGAATGGTTTTTAAACCAATCAAAAGAAACAAGAGGAGCCGTTAATCCTGTTAAATTTACAGAAGGAGTAACCAATTGTACAGTATTTGTACCCGCTCCCGCATATGGTGAGCTTGCATCTACCCATGCATATGTTCCTGCAGCTTTTCCGTTATTAGCCGGACTTGCACCATAATCTCCATTTCCTGAGAACTTCCAGAAAAGGTTTGCATCTGTACCTGTTGCTGTAGGGTTTACATTATTCCAACAGTTTGGCGCTGCTCCACTATCAAAGTTTTGAGTAAAAGGTGCCATAACAGTTCCACAAAGAGTATTAAATGTAGCAACAATACTCCATATACTCTTATCAGAAGAACTACAAACAGATCTCAACCATACATAATAAGTAGTAGAAGGAGACAATCCGGATAAAGGAGCTGAAGTTGTAGTACTGTTTCCTAAAGCTGTAGTAGAGGCTGTAGGAGCTGTACTGTTTGTTGAATAATAATATTCATAACCACTTCCAGGAGCTGTAGCTGGTGCAGTCCATGAAATACTTGCACCGTTTGTTGTAATTGCTGAAACAGCAACTGCTGATGGCTCTGAACAAGTAGGTGTAACATCTATATTGATATCATCCACATAGATTTGATTCATATCAGCAAGAGAATAAGCCTGGAATCCAAAATAATAAACCCCTGTTGCATTTGGCGTAAAATCTACAAAAGTATTTGTAGCAGTTCCACCGGTAATATTTGCATGATCAGCTAAAGTATTTGTCATCGCTGCACTTGTAGCCGAAGATCCGTAAGCAACTTTTACTTTTTCAGGATATTGTGTTGTTCCGGTTGCATTTGCATATTTATATTTGATTCTATAGCTAACTCCGGCTGTAAGATTTAACCCTTGTGTAAAGAACCACGTATTGGCAGCATTACTGCTGTTATATGAATAGTTAAGCACTTTCCCGGTAAACCCAGTTGGAGCCGTAGCTGTTTTCCATAAATTTCCTGAACCACTATTAATAACAGTTGTACACATTGGTAAAGCAGGTGTTGTAACACTTTCAAAATCTAAAGTATATGGCAGGTTTACTGAATTACATACTGTTTGGAAAGATCTTACTGTACATGCTGTAGCCGGCCCTGTAATATTCGCTGTATACGCAGTAACAGAGTAATAGTAAGTGGTAGCAAAATTTAAAGGTGCAGCTAATGTATAAGAACTATTAGTACCGCCAGCGATATCCATGTCTAAAATATCGTTTCCTCCTGAAGTTGTTCCAACTTTTAGTTTGTAACCAGTTGCTCCATTTATTGCATTCCATGTTATTGTAGGCGTTACACTTACTCCTGTAGCACTAGATGCCGGAGCTGTAACTGTCGGACAAAGACCTAAAGTTGTGAAGTTGGCTGAACTTGACCACACCCCTTTATCAGTTCCATTACAGTTTCCTCTCACCCAATAATAATACTGAGTTGAAGGAGTTAAACCTGATAAATCTGCTGTTAAAACCCCGGCACCAACAGAACCTGATGGAGTAACTGTTGAAATTGGCGTAGCTGAAGATGTAGAATAATAATATTCATATCCATTACCTGGAGGCGTTGCTGAAGCTGTCCAGCTTATGGTTGCAGATTCAGGAGTTAAGGCAGAAGAAGAAAGGCCGGTTACTGTACTTACACAGTTAGGTGTAGTTGTAAAAGATCCTGTAGATGCATACCCACTTCCTGTTCCGGCTGCATTTGGAATATGGGAGTATACAGATTGTACTGCACCATTTAAAGCCTGTACCTGCACCTGATAGGTTGTATTCTGAGTAAGCCCCGTAATGGTAGCAGTAGCAACAGAAACAGGATTACCAACAAGATTAGTCCAATCACAGCTTCCAACTGCTCTGTACTGAACATTGTAGGCTGTTGCACCCGTTGGAGCAGTCCAATTTACCGTTGCAGCATTATTGGTAATTGCAGTTGCAGCAGCAAAAGTTCTTACCGGTGTCTGCGTACCAGGTACCCATGTATACTGCAGACCAGCCGGGATTTTAACACTTGCATTTGTTGTACTGGAAAAAAGCATAGTACTGTTATTAGCACTACCCGTAACAGCTTTAGACCAATCACAAGTAGTTCCAGACGGCACATTGCCAATCATCAGAGAATTTACATTGGATGCATAGGTAGTACTATTTCCTCTTATTCCTACATGAGGAGTGCTATTTGAGGTACTGGTTCCTGGATCCGTACAGTTTCCATATATAATTTTGATTTCACCGGTAGCATACACCAAACGAATCTGAAAATTTAATCTTTCAGTAGATCTATTGCTGTAATTAGCATGGTCCTGCCATTGTACAACAAATTCAGTTCCGAGATCTTCATATCGAACTTCATGATTTCCAATCGGCTGTGTTGCATCTGATGATGAAAAACCTCCATCCTGCCCAAAAGCAGAAATCGCCCCTGTCGTTGATCCCAGACTCGACATCGGTGTATAGTTTGTCCCCGAAGGTGCAGCTCCAAAAGCTATAAACCCATTTGCACTCACGTAACATGTTGTCATTGCAACACCACCGAAAGTAAAGGGAGAAGATAAAGGAATTGCCGCCGACACCTCATTATCATAAGTTGTATTAGTTCCGGTAGGAAATAATTTTGTTCCCCCCGTGATTGAGGTGTACGTCATCCCGCTACTTTTTGAAAAAGTATAGTTGGCGACATTAGTTTGTGCATAGACTCCCATACTCAGGAAGGCTAAACACGAAAGTAGTAATCTCTTCATAAATAGTAATAATAAAAGTTAGGACGGTAAATGTATAAATATTAATTTATATTTTAAATTAAAAATTATCACAAAATATTAAATAAAAACACATAAAAACAGCATTAAAATACAATAAAATCAAACGTTTATTTAATTTTAACAATTATTTCGCAATATGTTGAAAAATACCAAAACACTAACAATCAATTATTTAAATTACTACATCATTAAAATAGACTTCAGAAAATTTTTCTATTTAACACAAAAAACTATTTATAAATTTTCATCAATACTCTCAATATGTAAACAAAAAAAAAGAGTGGCTTTTGACCACTCTCCATATTATTATATATTTTTTTCTAATTTAAATAAAATTCATATTTATTAAGAAGCTGGATTTCTTTAATCAAGTCTCCATTCAGATCTACCGAATGCTTCATAGACTGTACTTCGATATGGGAATCATCCTCAAGATTTTTGATAAAGAACTTCAGCTTTTGATTTCCTTTATTTCTATCAAGTACTGTTCTGAAAAAGTCCAGATCTTCAGCTCTTACATCCATAACGTCCATGACCAGAGATATACTCTTGGCAAACCTTTCAAATGCTTCCTGCAGTTCTATCACATCATTTACATTAACAAAGACTCTTCCATCTTTCACCTGAGCAAATTTTATTTTGAAAATAACAAACCTCTGTACCTCCAGCTTTTCCTTCAGCCTCATATAATCCCTGTCTCCCAATCTGAATGAATACGATCCCGAATAATCTTCCAGGGTAACAAAAGCTACTTTTTCGCCGCTCCTGAAACCATCTTTCACCACATATTCCGTAATCAGACCTGCAACAGTATATTCTTTTCCGCCACCGCCGTTTTCTCTTTCTTTTTGTAAGGTCTTCCAGTCTTTTTTCTTTTCTTCAAAAAGTTCTTCCTGTTTATTTGCAAAAGCCTGCTCTTTATAGGCATCCACTTCATCAAGATTCAAAAAATGAAAAACTCCTTTCGGTTCAGCTTTTTTTGTAACTTCTTCTATAACTTCTTCCTCTTCACCGGCAACGATGTCATCAGAAACAATTTCCACAAGATCCGCAACCTCATCAATAGAGTCTTTTTCAAGAATAGGAACTTCATCTATAACTGCTTTTTCCTCATCCTTCTCCAACACCGACTTTTTGGAAAGCTGTCCCTGCATAAACTGATATTGGTATTTAAATTCATCCAGCGGATGTGCAGAAAGGTAAAATCCGATCGTTTCTTTTTCTTTATTAAGTTTATGCATGTTTGGCCATTCCGGGCAGGGTGCCAGTTTCGGCTGCTCAATCTGAACTTCCTCTGCAAAATCCGCAAAAAGAGAATGTTCCATCTCATTTTTACTCTCCTGGAAACTTTGTCCGTATCTGATCAATCTTTCAAGATTCGTTCTTCCGGCCATATCAATATCAAAATATTGACCTCTGTGGAAAGAATCCAATTCATCAAAAGCCCCTGCAAGCACCAAACTTTCCGCTACTCTTTTATTCATTTGCGAAGGCAGAATTCTTTCAAAAAAATCATAAATATTTTTGAATCTTCCGTTCGTTCTTTCCCGTGTAATTCCTTCACTCGGCCCTTCTCCAATCCCTTTGATTGCTCCCAACCCAAAACGGATCTGTCCTTTTTCGTTTACAGAGAATTTATATTGAGATTCATTCACATCCGGTCCTAATACATCCACTCCCATACTTTTACAATCCTCCATAAACATGGTAATTGAATCCGTATTGTTAATGTTATTACTCATCACACTCGCCATATATTCTGCAGGATAATTGGCTTTCAGATAGGCTGTCTGGTAAGCAATAAATGCGTAACAAGTGGAGTGAGATTTATTGAAGGCATATTCCGCAAAGGCTTTCCAGTCATTCCAGATTTTCTCCAGCCTTTCTTCATTCAGGTTATTTTTTCTACCTCCTTCAATGAATTTCGGGTACATTTTATTAAGGACATCGATCTGCTTTTTACCCATCGCTTTTCTCAAAGTATCAGCTTCACCTTTTGTAAAATTAGCCAGCTTCTGGGACAAAAGCATTACCTGCTCCTGATAAACGGTAATCCCGTATGTTTCTCTTAAATATTCTTCTGTTTCCGGTAGGTCATAAACGATCTCTTCAATTCCGTGCTTTCTATTAATGAAGTTCGGAATATATTTGATCGGCCCCGGACGATACAGGGCATTCATTGCAATAAGGTCAGCAAAAACTGTTGGTTTAAGCTCCCTCATGTATTTTTGCATTCCGGGACTTTCGTACTGGAAAATCCCTACTGTCCTCCCTTCTTTAAATAATTGATAGGTCTTCGTATCATCAAGCGGAATAAGATCCGGATCAATGTCTAAGCCATGTCTTGCTTTTACCAGTTTCAATGCGTCTTTAATGATCGTCAAAGTCCTCAACCCCAGGAAGTCCATTTTCAGAAGACCTGCACTTTCCGCCACAGAGTTATCAAACTGTGAAACCAGAATATCCGCATCTTTTGCAGCAATAGTTACGGGTACAAGATTACTTACATCTTCCGGAGTAATAATCACCCCACAGGCATGAATACCTGTATTCCTGATACAGCCTTCCATTTTTTTCGCACTTGAAAGTACGTCATGACGGGCATCATCCGGGCTATTCAGAACATATCTCATTTCATCAACAAGCATCTGTTCTTCCGGTTTTAATTTATCATATTTAGATAAAGCTTTTGCAATATTCATTCCCGGGCTTGGCGGAATTAATTTTGCAATATTATTTGTATCCGGAATCGGAACATCAAGTACTCTTCCCGCATCTTTAATCGCAGATTTTCCTCCTAAAACAGAGTACGTAATAATCTGTGCTACCTGATTTTTACCGTATTTTTCAACTACCCATTTGATAATTTTATCACGGCCTTCATCATCAAAGTCAATATCAATATCCGGCATGGAAACCCTTTCCGGATTCAAAAATCTTTCAAAAAGCAAATCATATTTAATAGGATCCACATTGGTAATTCCTGTACAATATGCTACGGCAGAACCTGCAGCAGAACCACGGCCGGGACCAACCCAAACCCCCATTTTTCTTGCTTCATTACAAAAATCCTGCACAATCAGGAAATAACCTGGATATCCTGTGTTAGCAACTACTTCCAGTTCAAAATCTAAACGTTCTTTAATTTCGGCTGTGATTCCGGTATCTGCATATCTTTTTTTCGCTCCTTCATATGTTAAATGCGTCAAATATGCCATTTCACCACGTTTCCCTCCATCAATATCATCTTCAGCATGAATAAATTCTTCCGGAATATCGAATTTTGGAAGTAGAACGTCTCTTTTTAATGTATAAGGCTTAAATTTTGCAGTGAATTCTTCATACGCATCAAAAGCATCAGGATACGCCAGAAAAGCTTCTTTTATTTCATCAGAATTTTTGATATAATATTCTCCTGTAGCTAATCCTCTTCTCTTTCCAAAGCCTTTTCCGACAGGAGTTGTCAATTTTTCTCCGTCTTTAATACAGCTTACAATATCCTGAATATTAGAATCGTCTTTATTGGTATAAAAAGTTTCGTTCTGGGCTAAAATCTTAACATTATATTTATCTGCAAAATGCAGTAAAACATCATTTAAATGCTCTTCTTCAGGCAGTTTATGATTTTGAATCTGAACATAAAAGTCATCTTCAAAAGTATCTTTCCACCATTTGAAAAGCTCCTCCCCTTTTTGCTCACCGGTATTTAAAATAGCATCCGGAATATCTCCCAGAATTCCGGAAGTCAGAGCAATTAAACCCTTTTTATATTCAGCAATCAATTCACGGCTGATCCTTGGAACTCCAAAATAAAATCCTTTTAAGAATCCGATACTTGAAAGTTTTGCCAGGTTTTTATATCCTTCAAAATCTTTCGCTAATAAAACCACCTGCGTTCTTCTGTCAGGATCATCTTTGGTAAACTGCTTCTGTTCGTAACGGTCTGAAATATAAAATTCACAGCCTACAACAGGAATTAAAGGTTCTGAAACAGGCTCAGCCTCATTAAATTCTTCTCCGTTTTCTTCTGCTTCCTGCTTTTTTGCTAAATATTCTTTATGTTTTTTTGCTCTGTCACCATTTGCACCTTCAATTGCTGAAACAAATTTAAAGGCACCCATCATATTTCCCAAATCCACCATTCCAACGGCAGGGAAATTGTCATCCGTAGCTTTTTTAATTAAATCATTAATGCTGGAAGTCGCCATTAATGTTGAGAAAACACTGTGATTGTCAAAATTGAAATATTTACCCAGATCAATTTCATCAACACTTCCGAAATCCTGCTGCTTTTTCTTATTATGAAAATCTGCAACCTGCCTTCTGATAACAATATTGAAAGGTTTTATCGGATCGGGATAAAGGCTGTTGAAATACGTCAGCTGATCCTCAGAAATCTTTAATGTTTCCGCGGGAACAACTCCAATTCTTATCATTTCAAAAAAAGCTCTTGCCGTAGCATTTACGTCGGCAGCAGCATTATGTGCCTCATCAAATTTGCTTCCATAAAGCTTTTCATAAAGTTCTTCAAGTTTCGGAGATTTATATCTTCCTCCCCTTCCTCCGCCTAGCTGACAGAAGTCGGTTCCCAAAATCATGGTATCCGCTTTGGGTTTTTCCTGTAGATTATCTTTAAGATTTTTTCTGTAAAACTCTGCTCCAACGATATTGTAATCGAATTCCACATTGTGTCCGGAAACGACTCTTACTCTATCTAAGACTTCAGCAAATTCATTTAAAACTTCTTCAAGGTCACGGCCTTCTTCATTGGCAATTTTCGTTGTAATTCCGTGAATACGGGCTGCATTGAAGGGAATATCATATCCTTCAGGCTTTATTATATAATCCTGGTTTTCAACTAAATTTCCGTCATCATCGTGTACCTGCCATGCTATCTGAACCATTCTTGGCCAGTTTTCCGAATCTGAAAGCGGAGCGTTGAAATTTTTTGGTAAACCTGTTGTTTCTGTGTCAAAAATTAAATACATATAATGTTCTAACTTTTTTATAAAAGAGAATGTAAAGTTACTCCATTTTTTCCAATTAGTTTATACTAAACATAAAGAATAAACCCTATTCACAACAACAAAATCATTGCATTTTATTAAAAAAATAAACAACTCAAACAAGAATGAAATAAAATATTAAAATATTATTAAAAAAATTAGAATTATCTACCAAAACTAACTAGTTATCAGTTTTTTGATATAAATTTGACTAACTAGAATTTTTATAATTTATTACTCAAAAATGAAGAAACAATTACTTTTAATCAGCACATTGGTTATTACATTAGCAAGTGCGCAAAACAATGAAGAATTAAACAGTCAATTAGAACGCCAAAGAATAGACAACAATGAAAGGTTTGATTCTTATGTATCTAAACGATATGGCTCTAACAAAACTCCTGAGGTTTTAAAAGAGATTGAGCAGCAAAGAACCAATCTGGCAGGGTTTTTACCTGATAACAGACCCTATTTTTTTCAAGCTCATGACATGGATCAGATTAAAAACTCCAATTCTGATTTTTTACAGGGAGGAACTATTACAGGTTTAACGGGATCTTTTAACGGCGAAGGTATTAAGTTCACTATTTTCGACGGAAGCACCTCATCCGGTGTAGCAAGAGTATTTGCTGGTCACGTTTTTTTTAACAATTTACCGAATAGAATAACGAATAAAGAAAGCAGCACTGTCAATTATGGCGACCATGCAACAGCTGTTTCCAGTTTTATAGGAGCAAAAAATTACCCATATACCGTAACATTTACGAATGGTACAACAAGACAGGTTAATTTCAAAGGAATTGCACCTAATTCTACTATAGATGCCTATGCTTTTGGAACTTCTGTTCTGGACGGCGAAACTACCCCAAAAACAGTATTTCAAAAAATTACAACGGCTCAACCTAACATTTCCAATCATTCTTACGGAACCAATCAGGGATGGGCTGACCCCCAGCTGATTAATAATGAACCTTCATGGGTATGGAATGGGGCGTTTTCAAGCCCAAATAATACCTTTGATGCTCAGGGAACTTATCATACGAATGATCGTGACTATGACCAGATTGTATACAACAACCCCTCATATATCATCGTAAAATCTGCAGGAAACTCATTTGGTGAAGGGCCTAGCGCTGATACAAGCACTTATAAAAAGTATTATAAAGATAATTCGGGAAATTTAGTTGAATTCACAGCAACTGATACATTACCTCAAAACAATTGTGCACAGGGATATGACTGTATAGGGATTGGGTCTCTCGGAAAAAACATTATCGTTGTGGCAGCAGCAGATAGAATTACAACTAATGACGGAAGATACACAAGTTCTTCAGATGTTATTCATTCCTCTTACAGCAGTGCCGGACCAAGAGACGACGGAGGTATCAAACCGGATATTACCGCTGTAGGAACAAGTGTTGCCAGTGCATGGACAGACAATAATGCTACAGGAGGCAGCAAGATCGATATAGGAGACGGAACTTCTTATTCTGCACCTGTTGTGACAGGTATTATTGGACTTTGGATACAGATTAACAAACAACTATTTTCCGGAAGTTTATTAAATGCTGCATCGGCAAAAACCTTAATGGTACACTCAGCAAAAGAAGCAGGAAATATAGGCCCTGACCCACAATTTGGCTGGGGATTTATTGATGCAAAAAAAGGAGCAGAACTTCTTGTAGGGAAATCCAACAACAGTATTATCTTTAATGATGAAACATTAAACAGCGGAGTTGCCAATGTAAAAACAGTAAAAGCATCAGGCTCAGAGCCGTTAAAAGTTACCATATCATGGGTAGATCCTGAGTTCACCAACTTTACCAATCAATGGAATAATATTTACAATAACAGAGGTTCCAAACTGATTAATGACCTGGATCTAAAAATCACAGACACTACTACCAATACTGTTTATTACCCATGGAAACTGGATGCCAACAACCCAATGACTCCGGCTACTAAAGGAGATAATACCGTAGATAATGTTGAACAGGTTGTGATTGATACTCCGGTTGCCGGAAGAACTTATAAAATAGAGATCACAAATAAAGGGATACTTAAAAACAATGCAGGCGGAAATGCTCCTCAAAACTACTCTATTATCACAACAGGGTTTACCGAGTTATTAGGAACCAGAGAAGCTGCAAATCCTCTTAATAATCTGGCAATAGCACCTACAGTTACAAAGGACTTTACAAACATCCTGAAAGCACCTAAAAAATCTACTTTCAATGTATATGATCTTACAGGTAAAAAACTACAAAACGGAATCATCAACAATGATAAAGAACAGATAGATTTATCCACATATACAAAAGGAATTTACATCATTGAAGTAAAAACAGACAAAGATGTTATTTCTAAAAAAGTGATCAAGGAATAACCTATATCTACAAAGATTTTATACAAAATACTAACAGTTGTTAGTATTTTGTTTTTTTGTGTATATTTGCTTCCTATGGAAAATGCACTTCACGAAAAAGTTTCTCAGGATATATTGCTCAAAGCGTATAATCATATGATGCTGGCCAAAGCAATGGCCGATATTTACGAAGAAAACAGAAATATCTGTAAATATGTTCATAGTACTTCAAGAGGCCATGAAGCCATTCAGCTTGCAACAGCTTATCAGCTAAAGAAAGAAGACTGGGTTTCTCCTTATTACAGAGACGAAAGTATTCTTTTGGGAATTGGTTTTGAGCCTTATCAATTGATGCTTCAATTACTGGCTAAAGCTGATGATCCTTTTTCAGGAGGAAGATCTTATTATTCCCATCCTTCAAGCAGGGATGAAAACAAACCCAAAATTGTTCACCAGAGTTCCGCAACCGGAATGCAAACCATTCCTACTACAGGAGTCGCTCAGGGAATCAAATACATACAGGATTTCAATCTTCAGGAGTTCGAAAATAACCCTGTTGTTGTCTGCAGCCTTGGAGACAATTCTGTTACAGAAGGTGAAGTGAGTGAGGCTTTACAGTTTGCCGCTTTACATCAGCTTCCTATCATTTTCCTTGTACAGGATAATGAATGGGGAATTTCTGTAACGAAGGATGAAGCGAGAACCTGCGATGCCTATGATTTTGTTGCCGGATTCACCGGATTAAGCAGAATGAGAGTAGACGGAACAGATTTCGTGGAAAGTTTCGAAGCGATGAAAAAAGCTGTAGATTTTGTAAGAACGGAAAGAAAACCTTTAGTCGTTTGTGCAAAAACTGTTTTAATCGGGCATCATACTTCCGGAGTAAGAAGAGAATTCTATAGAGACGAAGAAGATTTAACTAAACACAGAGCTAAAGATCCGGGAGAAATCCTTAGAAAACATTTACTGGAAACAGGTACTGATGAAGATCTTTTAAAGCAGATCACAAAAAAGGCCCGCCTGGAAGCTGAAGAAGCTTTTGAAAGAGCTAAAAACGCTGAAGACCCGAAGCCAGAATCTGTAATGCAGCATGTTTTTGCCCCTACTCCTATTACGGAAGAAGCAGGAACACGTGAACCTGCCAACGGAGAAAAAATTGTGATGGTAGATGCTGCCATCCACGCGATACAGGAATTGATGTGGAAACACCCTGAAGCTCTTCTTTACGGACAGGATGTAGGAGAAAGAATCGGTGGGGTTTTCCGTGAAACAGTAACTTTAGGAAAGAAATTCGGAAGCAAAAGGGTATTCAATACAGCAATTCAGGAAGCTTATATCATTGGATCTACAGCCGGAATGAGTGCTGTAGGACTAAAACCAATCGTTGAGGTTCAGTTTGCAGATTATATTTATCCGGGAATCAACCAGCTAATTACAGAGATTTCAAAATCCAACTATTTAAGTGGTGGAAAATTCCCTGTAAGCAACATTATCCGTGTTCCAATCGGAGCATACGGAGGCGGTGGTCCTTACCACAGTGGAAGTGTTGAAAGTATTTTAGCCAATATCAAAGGAATCAAAATAGCATATCCAAGTAATGCAGCAGACTTTAAAGGTCTGTTAAAAGCAGCTTATTACGATCCGAATCCGGTAGTAATGCTGGAGCACAAAGGATTATACTGGAGTAAAGTTCCGGGAACTGAAGATGCGAAAACAATAGAACCTGCTGAAGACTATGTACTTCCGTTTGGAAAAGGAAAAGTAATCATCGAAGCAGATAAAGATGAAACTGAAAAAGGCAGAACTTTATTAGTGGTTACTTACGGAATGGGTGTTTACTGGGCTAAAGAAGCCGCTAAGAATTTCAATGGAAGAATTGAGGTGATTGATTTAAGAACATTAATTCCTCTTGATGAAGAACTTGTTTTTGAAAGAGTAAAAGCGCATGGAAAATGTATCGTTCTCACTGAAGAACAGCTTAATAACTCTTTTGCAGAAGCTTTTGCCCACCGTATTTCCAAAAACTGCTTCAAATATCTTGATGCACCGGTAGAAACCATGGGATCACTGGATGTACCTGCTGTACCAATCAATCTGATCCTGGAAAAAGAAATGCTTCCCAATGCTGAAAAGCTCAGCAATAAGATTGAAGAAATGCTGAAATATTAATTTTATATCAACTTAAAACCTCTAAAAATTTTTAGAGGTTTTTTTATGCAATTTTTTCACTACATTTATTTAAGATTATCATTCTCAACCCTAGACTATTATAAACCAAGAAAACCTGATTATCCATTACCTGACAGGCATTACAAAACAAAACCCATCATAGTTTGGTATTTATTTTGTCTCTACACGCAAAACACATCTATCTTTATGATCACAACCAAATACGTCAATTATAAACAGGTTCTCAATCTGGCCGGTATACATCTTATCTTAATCTCTATCTGGTGTACATTGATTGCTGTTTTCTTTTACTTCTTCAACTGGCACTGGATGACAATTCCCTGGGTTCCTGTAGCACTGATTGGTACAGCAGAGGCATTTCTTGTGGGTTTTAAAAATAACCAGGCTTATGACAGACTTTGGGAAGCCAGAAAAATCTGGGGTGGTATTGTGAATTCAAGCCGTTCATTTGCTTCTATGGTGTATGCTTTTGATACCAAAAATGAAGGAATTGGCGTTTTTGATCTTGAAGACCGTAAAAAAAGAATTGTTTATCGTCATATTGCATGGTTGTATACTTTCCGTGAACAACTTTTGGTTCCTACAGAATGGGAACATATCAGTACAGAAAAGAAATTCGGGAATATCAATCTGAGAAGAAACAGATTGATCAAAGCTGGATTCCCTGATTACGGAAGAGCCCCTATTTTCCTCCACAAATACCTTTCGGAGGAAGAATATGATCTTAAGAATGATTATAAAAACTTTGCTACCTACCTGACTGCTCAACAGGCAAAAGACATCAATGAACTTAAAAATATGGGTGCGATTACAGAATTCAACCAAACTCAGCTGCAGAACGCCCTGAATGAATTCTATAATTTTCAGGGACAGGCAGAAAGAATCAAAAAATTTCCTTCTCCAAGACAATTTGCCAGCACAGCCTTTGTTTTTAATATTCTTTTTATCATGCTTCTTCCGCTAGGATTAGTCAATGAGTTTGCGAAACTTGGCGATTGGGGAATCTGGACTTCTATTCCGTTCTGTATCATTATCGGATGGATCTACATCATTATGGAACTGGTGGGAGACTATTCTGAAAACCCATTTGCAGGATTGATGTTTGATGTACCTATGCTTTCTATCTGCAGAACGATTGAAATAGACCTTCTTCAGATGAGCGGAGAAACAGATCTCCCTGATCCTATTTCTTCTAAAAACGGAGTGTTGGTTTAATTTCTTTCTTAAAAGAGCCATCTGTCAGACCCTGAAAATCATTCAAAAAAAAATTAAAAATATTCTTTAAAACATATTTAAAAGATCATTGTTTTTCATAATTTAGAGGAATTGAAACATCAGCTGAAATCTGTCCAAAATTGAATCACGGTTCTGTTTCGGACAGATTTTAACTTATACTTTCACCAGCTAATAATTTATCCCTTCTTTTTAAACAATGAGATCCAAGCAAGTACTGCAGGTTTTGGCAATTTTATGTCTTACCTTATTCTGTTCTAAAGTAAAATCACAGGCAGCTTTCAACAAAGAATTACCTAAAGAATTTACAGACAAATTCACCCGGGAAATCAATGACAGTATTCCGTCTCTGGGATCTTTTATCGTTTCTCAGGACAGCAGGATCATGTATGAACAGTATTTTCACGGAGCCAATAAAGAAACTGTCTTCAGCGTAAAATCTGTTACCAAAAGCATCGTATCTGTTCTGGCAGGTATCGCAAAAGATAAAAACTTACTGCCCAATCTCAATACTCCGGTTTTAAAAATCCTTCCGGAATACAATGTTTCAAGAAGCAGTTTTAAAAACATTTCCAATATTGAAGGGAAAGTTCTTCATGATTCTATCAGAAATACGTTAACATTAAAGAATATCCTGACCATGCAGGGTGGTTTCGACTGGATTGAGAATTCAAAAATATCAACAGCCATGTCGTTTTCGGGTGATCCTGTAAAGTTTGTTCTGGATCTGCCTTTCGAAGAATATCCGGGTACTGTATTCAACTACAATAGTGGTGAATCTCATCTTTTTGGAGCTGCATTGGCAAAAATTGTAAAGACCAACCTGAAACAATTTGCGACTGAAAATCTTTTCAGACCTTTAAAAATGAATGTTACCCGATGGGACACAGATTCCATGAACAGAAATTTGGCAGGGTCTGAACTCTTTATGAAACCTGAAGATATGTTGAAATTCGGTTCTATGATTCTTAACAACGGAAAACTTGGTGGCAAACAGATTGTCTCATCAAAATGGATTCAGGAATCTACTTCTGAACAGGTAAAGCTGGATTCATGGGATGTAATGCCCAATGCCAACGGATATGGTTATTACTGGTGGCGGAGAAAAACCAACGGCCACCAGGCATTCGTAGCAACAGGTTATGGCGGCCAGCTTATCTGTGTTATTCCTGATTTAAAAATGGTGATCGTAACCACTTGTTTTTTGAATGATAAAAACAAAGGCAGATCTGATATTAAAAGACTTCATTATTTCATTGATAAAATAACACAAAAGGAAACCGAAACCAATAAGAACTTATAAAAACCAATAGCTATTAATATGAAACTCCATTTAACCCTTACTTTAGCCTTCATTGCAAGCCTGTCATTCGCACAATCCAGTGAAAACATTCAAAAGGTAAGAGATAAACAGCTGAAAGTTCAGAATCAGAATCAAGATTTGGATTTTAAAAGAATGGAAGAAGAACTGAAAGTAACCGGTAAAGATTCAGGACCTTTTACATATGGTGTTTTTCCCTATCCCATCTATGACAGCATTCAGAAAGGCGGTTTTAAAGGAGTGGGAACACTGGGGAATTTTTTCGGCTTAAAACTGCAGAACAAAAGAATTGTATATACAAGCTTTGTAGAAAACAACTGGAATGCTTTAAACTCACATAAGGTTAAAAATAAAGACAGAGTCTTTTTCACCATACTGGTTCTTACAGATTTTATTGATGATAAAGAATATACCTCAAGTAAAATGAATATTGTTTCCAGGAATTTTCCGGATGTGATCGGACAGGGATTTGTAAAGACTTCCAATAACAGAATCGATTTCTCTGCCTTCACCACTCTTGAAAAGGAAGATTTTGCGATTGTGAATATGAAACTTTATCATCTGAAATACGGCAATATCATTTTGATTGCCCCTCAGAAAGACGGAAGCTTACGAAGCATGCAGATCAACAATACAACCGATCTGACTTCTGAAACACTAAAAACTTACGTTGATCAACTTATACAGCAGCCGGAAACAGTTAATTTTTTTATTAATGAAAAAACAATATGAGCCGGCTTAGGGATCTACAATATGATCGCCGTTGTGTTTTTTACTTCGGAAATCATAAATGAACTGTGCGTGCTTGCGATGTGCTGAAGCGTTGTCAGTTTCGTCAGCATAAAGCTGCGGTAATCTTCAATATCTTTCACCCCTATTTTAAGGATATAATCATAATCTCCACTTACATGAAAACATTCTGTAACCTCCTGCAGATCCATCACCTCCTTTTCAAACTGCAATACAAATTCTTTTTTATGCTGGCTTAATTTGACATGACACAGGACGATAAAATTTTTCTTAACTTTGCTTTTGTCCAGCAAGGCTACATATTTTGAAATGACGCCTGCATTTTCAAGCTTTTTCACACGTTCATAAACAGCTGTAACAGATAATCCAAGCTTCCCGGACAGTTCTTTGGTGGTTTGTTTGCAGTCTTCCTGTAAAAAAGATAAAAGTTTTTTGTCAGTTTCGTCAAGTTCCATAGATATTTTTTTTGTAAAAGTTTAATAATATCGAAGATACTAAATATTTTTTCTAAATAAACAATATTTTACAGTTTTATATTCTATAAATTCAAATTTATGTTGTAATAATTAGCAAATTAATGCAAATTGGAACAATAAAATAAAAACAATATTTATGGAAGACTTTAACGCAGCCAACGAGATCCAGGATCTTCAGTATTTTGGTGAATTCGGAGGAGTAAATCCTTCTATCTCAGATAGCTCTACTTATACATTCCTTTCTGCAAAGACCATGTTTGATACTTTTGAAGGAAATGCGGAGGGATGCTATTTATATTCCAGACATTCATCCCCTATGAACCTTTATCTGGCTCAGGCTCTTGCCAAGATGGAAAACACGGAATCTGCCAACGTTACAGCATCCGGAATGGGAGCTATCACTTCCGTTCTGATGCAGGTATGCAAAAGTGGAGACCATATTATTTCAAGCAGAACCATCTACGGAGGAACTTATGCTTTTCTTAAAAACTTCATGCCTCAGTTTAATGTAGCAACCAGCTTTGTTGATATCAACAATTTTGAGTCTATAGAAAAAGCAATTACTCCCAATACTAAAGTGATTTACTGCGAAAGTGTGAGCAACCCGCTTCTTGAAGTGGCAGACCTTAGAAAACTTTCTGAAATCTGTAAAAAACACAACCTGAAACTGATTGTAGACAATACCTTCTCTCCTCTTTCGATCTCTCCGACGTTATTTGGGGCAGATGTTGTGATTCATAGTCTGACGAAGTTTATCAACGGAAGCAGTGATACCGTAGGAGGTGTATATTGTGCAACGCAGGCATTTATTGATGATACCAAAAATGTCAATTCCGGGGCTTGTATGCTTCTAGGACCAACGATGGACAGCTTAAGATCATCAAGCATTTTAAAAAATCTGAGAACACTCCACATCAGAATCAAACAGCATAGCCACAATGCCATGTATCTTGCTGAAAGATTTGAAAAAGACGGCTTAAAGGTATCTTACCCTGGATTACCATCCCATAAAAATCATGAATTAATGAAGAGCATGCTTCATGAAGAATACGGATACGGCGGATTACTGACGCTGGATGCCGGAACCACAGAAAAAGCCAACGAGTTGATGGAGCTGATGCAGACAGAAAACCTGGGTTATCTTGCAGTAAGCTTAGGGTTCTATAAAACCTTATTCTCATGCTCAGGAAAATCTACCTCATCTGAAATTCCGGAAGAAGAAAGAGCTTCCATAGGTATTTCAGACGGACTGATCAGATTCTCCATCGGTCTTGACCACGATATTAAAAGAACGTACCATAAAATGAAGGAGTGTATGCTGAAAGTAGGTGTTCTCAACCACCATGAAAACATTTCTATATCCTAAATTTATTATTGTAAAAAGGCTGTTTCAAATTGAAACAGCCTTTTTTATTTTAAAGAATCAACATGTCTGAAACGTGATTCATTTTCTATGGGCACGACCAAGATGGCTCACCTAGGCATGCAGATCTAATAAGGTAAAGTACCCTTACAAATAATGGGAGCTTGCCGATACTCTTCAGATAGTTTATCAATTAAATATTTTTCATTTATTGAATTTACCCCAATTCCTAAATACAAGGAATTATCATTCATAAGAATCATTCCTTTAGGGTATTGAGAATTACTTTTATTTATAAAATAGAAATCATATTCCCTGTTTGGTTGAGATAAAATAAACGAAAGCATCGCAAAATAATCATCAGTTTCAAACTCTATTTTTCCAAAATACTGGGGATATCTAAAAAATTCAGCTTTAGGTTTAAATCCGATTAACCAATTTTTCATGAAATCATGTATCATTTCTTTTTCGATTTTATTAATGTGTATATAGAGATCAGTTAATTGAGATTCATTAATATCAATGAAATTTTTGACAACGCACAATGTACGATTATCCAATTTAGACAGAATAATTTCCATTATTTTAATATAGTAGTCAATAGAAGTATAAGATAATCCAGCCGTAAAGACAACCAACTTGTTATTTTCTTTTAATAAATAATAAGTAAAAACCAGAAAATTTTCTATTGCTGAACAAGAATTTAGGCGATCGTCTTTAAAGCCTATTATATTTTCAATTTCAAGTTTTAATTTATCCTTACCTCTTAGTTTGTCATAACTATTACCAAAAATTTTAACGGCACTTTTAATAGGAAAATTCACCGCAGTAAATTCTTTATTGTCAATTAAGCTTTGATAATCGCTGTCTATATCTATTACTGTTAAGCTCATATTTAATTATTTAGTAAGAAATTTTTTAATTGGTATATTGTAATTTCTCATATCAACTGGTTGTCTTGAAACCCCTTTAAGAATTTTTTGTATGTATTTTATATCTCCAGTTTCTATTGCATATCTGATTGCAGCATTCATTCTGTGATTTCCGTCAGTTACAACTGTTTTTCCATCAGTTGTAAAAAAACCACCTCCTAGATTTATAGATTTTCCAGTTTTCATCTGTTGATAATATCCTTCAATTATTACTTCAGAATTTTTGGAAAGTCCCTTTTGTCCACTATATATTCCTGCTCTCTCAGCAAAATTTGCTATTCTATTTCTCATTGATGCTTTTGCCCCAACATGTCCTGTCCCCATTCCAGAACCTATCAGTCCATGTTCTGCACCCCATCTAATACTTCATGCTACTTTACTTTGCATATAACCTGACATTTGACCTCTGAGATCATCCATTCTTGCCTGTTCTTCTGCATCCAGAACAAAAGCATTTCTTGTGTGGTTATCAAACCAACCAGATAAAGGACCTCTAATATTTTCCTGAACCCAATTTGCCGTTTTTGTTCTAAACCTGCTAAGCTTATTACCTGGAGGATCATCATCCCCATTCATGAACTGGTTAAAATTAGCCTCTGTAAAATAATTACCTGATGTTTCAGTACTTGTCGACATCGTTGCTACATATGCTTTAAAGGCAAACTGTGCAGCCTCCCCCGAAACGAACATTACATCATTTCCATCCGGATCAATAACCATTACAGGATTATTGATAGCATAGTTATAAGGACTCCATGAACTGTATTTCTCAGACATGGCATCCATTGCACCCCATCTTCCCAGATCAGGCATCATCATCCTGGCGCCATAATCATACATCCCGGTTTCCTGAAGCTCTTTACCGTTGTATTTGTAGCTGTAGAAACTTCCGAAATTAGAGGTACTGAACGGTCCTGAGATATGGTTCAGCCCAAAAGGGTAATAGTTATTGGTATCGATAATTGTAGGAGCGCCTGTGCTATCCTTGGATAAAAGAATAGTAGTAAAACCACTGCAAAAGCAATGGTTTTAATTTATTATCTGAAAACGAACGAGATGCTCGCACTAGTGGGGACTTTGCTCAGTATTTTTTTATTCTATAATTTTCTGATAGCAATTTTCTCCATAATGACCAAAGCAGAGAAAAATGTTTTTATCTTTTTTTTTGAAAGAAGTTATATAAGTTGTATTAGTGTCTTCTACATCCTCTGGAAAAGCAATTAAATCTTTGTCTAAATTTAGATAAAATTTTGAAAGTGTTATAGATTGATTATCTATTTTATATTTTGAATCGTAATCCAATAACTTTTTCCCTTCCCTATTATAAATAACCCTATTGTACACTCCATCTCTGTGAATTGTCAGGGTATCATATGTATTTTTATATGATACTGGCGAATATTTTCCATACATATCTTCACTACTAATATTTTGACATGAAAATAGAAGTGGTAATAAAATTAAACTTATACTTTTTTTCATATTTATTAAATTTAAGTTGTTCGATTTAAAATCTAGGTCTTTTTAATATAGATGGTGGTGTTACAGCTTGTTTAAAAACGTTCTTTAAGGTTGGGTTAATTACTTTTTTTTGAACTTCGGAATTGCTTTCAGTCCACATATAAGTCTGATATGTATTTCCAAAGCTATTTACTTTTCCTTCGGTTCTTTCAAAATTATTTACTGGTAATCTATAAAATAATGACTCCTGAGATTTTGAATCTAACATTAAAAAAAGTGTTTCGTCTCCTAATTTGTACCAAGATACAGTGGATCTTCCCCACATCTGCTCATACCCATCAAAATTTGCTCTTAGAGGATTAGCCTGAAGATATGTCATCTCTACAAACCCTTTTGGATCTTGTGAGTTTAATGATGCTTGTCTTGCTAAAGAAGAATACGGAGATGATGCTTTGTCTAGAGAAGCAAAAGGTCCATCATTAGAATCATTAAAATCACTAAATAGACTGCGAGCAGGTCCACTTCCTCCAAAATATTCAATTGTTATCGTTCCCCATCCTATATCTTTTCCTCTATGAGTATAACCTCTAATAATAGATTCTCCACCTGTAATAATATTTGAAGCTCCAGTTTGTCGACTAACTACTTTAGTATCTCCATTTCTTTGATGGTAAAAATCTATTTTATTTCCACCTAAGTTACTAATCATCTTGCCATCCTTATCATACTCATTATCCAATCCCGTAAATATATTTCCTCCCGATGATCCAGAACTTGTAGACATTGTTGCAACATACGCTCGGAAAGCCTGTTGTGCTGCTTCCCCTGAATAAGAAATATCATTCCCATCCGGATCAATCACCATCACAGGATTATTAATAGCATAGTTATAAGGACTCCATGCACTGTATTTCTCAGACATGGCATCCATAGCACCCCATCTTCCCAGATCAGGCATCAGCATCCTTGCTCCGTAATCATACATCCCGGTTTCCTGAAGTTCTTTGCCATTATATTTATAACTGTAGAAACTTCCGAAATTAGAGGTACTGAACGGTCCTGAGATATGGTTCAGCCCAAAAGGATAGTAGTTGTTGGTATCAATAATTTCAGGAGCGCCTGCGCTGCTTTTGGCAAAGGTTACCCTGGCATTTCCAAGGTGGTCTCTGTACTGGTAAATATAGCGGTTTTCCGTGAAACTGTAAAAGCCTTCTGCGGTAGCCATAAAATCCAGTTTCCACTCCGGAGTTGGTGTTCCCGGAAATACAAGGGATGCATTTTTATAAGCCTGCTGTTCATAGGCACTTTCTGTTCTGCATTCAAGACAAATTCCGCCTCCTTCCGTATAACTGTACTGAAAGCCGTCCAGATAATCTGTAATACGGGTGGTGGTAGATCCTCTTGGCGGAGCGCTTGAATAAATTTTTCGCAGCTTGGTTCCGTCTGCACGGTAAAGATAGTTCATCGTGCTGTTGAGCAGCTGTCCAAATGCGTTGGTCTGCTGAACACTATATTCATTGGAAAGATTCAGATGGTTGTATTGAATAGACTGGATTCCTTTATCCAGCATATCTTTCATATTTCCGTTCAGGTCATAGGAAATGGTGTTGTTTCCGCCTTCATATCCGGTGTCATTCAGGGCATTCTCTGTAACTTTAGTTAAACGGTTTCCGGTATAATTGTAGATCAGGTCATCCACCTGAACGGATGTTGTACCACCACTCGTAGGAAAAGCATTCCTTTTTAACGTTTTAATGTTTCCGTTCAGATCATAGGTCAGATATTCATTATAATTATTGTTAAAGGGAACTGTAGCATTAGGTTCAGAATATACTGCATCCTGAAGTCTGCCCAGCCCGTCATAAGCATAATTATACCGTTTCAGCACATCTTCAGAAGCATTTTTCCAGTCGATCTCCGTGATCGTTCCTGTAAATTTTCCCGGAGCAATATTCGGGTTCACAGGATTGAAATATCTCATTTCATACCCAAACAGTTTTCCGTTAAGATTAGAGGGATCATTGATTTTGGTCAGCCATCCTCTGATATTGTAGGTATAGTTGATACTCTGCAGGGGTTGTGAAGGGTTTGTTCCGCCCAGTTTTTTGTTTTTTAACTGTGATAGTTCATTATACTCGTTCTGTACCAGAATCTCTTCAGGATTGGTATCTACCTGGTGTTTATGCATCAATAACCTGTTTTGGTGGTCATAGGTGAAAGTCTGAGTGATTACCTTTTCAGGATCTGAGGAAAGTCTTTTGTGATACGCCTTGCTCTGTCTGGTGACTCCGGCAAAATCGATATCCAACTCTGTTCTGGTATATCCTCCCAGATGATTTTGGGCGTATGATCCTATGGTTCGGCCTTTTTCATCGTAATAATTGAAGGTTTTTGTCCAGGCATTATCTTCCACATTTCTGATGTAAGAGGCCAGCAAAAGACCCTTAGTATTTACAGAAGCCGTGCCTTGTCCAGGCTGTTTCAATACCGGTTTGCCCATAATGGAAACAGGTGTGGTGACTCCGAAGGGAAGAGGCGGATAGGTATCATAATAATTGACACTTAATATCGTCATACTTTCTGTTGGAAAAGCATTTTTTGTATAATAAATGTTTTCACCATTCTGGATAATCGGGGTCGTATTATTTCTTTTTTCATTATTTCCCAAATTAACAGACATATTGTTGATAAGGGTCTGTATATCAATTCTGGAAGCTGTACTCGCAAAAAAACCGGTATATACCACTCTTCCGAACTCATCATATTTGGAGAACGTCCAGCCTTTGGCCGCAAAGTTATTTTGGGTACTTCCCAATACTGCATCCTGAGAAAGTATCAGCCTGTCCTGTTTATCATAGACCATATATTCCCAGCCTTTACCGGGAAGTTTTTTCTCTACCAGCCTATTTTTGCTGTCATACTTATACTGATAACATACATCATCAACTGCTGAGGAATTCAAAGCTGTGGCTGATGCCAATGGTGGGATAACATAGGCCAACTGTTTGTAATCATTATATACGTAATAGGTATCTGCACTTTTTACGGCATCTATTACTTTTCTGGAAAGTATGGTCTGCCCGGAGGCGTCTTTAAATTCAACAATTTTATTATTATCTTCATCTGTAACCGTATTTTTAATGAGCTTACCGGCTGCATATTCTGAGATCGTGTACTGTAATTCGTTTTTGTAAAGTTTCTCCGTTGGATCCCAACTGACTGTTGCCTGATAATTTTTGACATGATCAGTAGTTATATTAAGATCATAGCCAAAAAACACAGCCTTTCCATTCCAGTTATTTCCAATCGGCTTCTGTTGTAAAACCCTCTCTAACGGGGAACTTTCAAGGAGCTTTTCTGTATATATCTTTTCCCCGGCATAAATGCCGACAGCATCAGCCACCGGATAGGGAACCATTCCCGAAGTCTGGGGATAAACAGCTCCATTGGAACTGGAACTCTGAGGAATGGCAAGATAAGTTCTGGTCTGCCTTCCCAGATCATCATATACAACAGGAGTTACGATATCTTTTTCTAGTGGAGTTGCTTTCACATTCACAACCTGTTTGGGTCTTCCCAAAAGGTCAAAGTATTGTACTGTTTCTGTTTTTTTGCTGCAGTCTTCATTCAGGCAGTCTGTAGTGGATATATAGTTTTCCGTTGTCGTTTTCTGAGCCTGTGAACAGACTGCAGAAAAAAGACCGAATAATAATAGTAATTTTTTCATCTTAATTGAAATACTAGAGGTTAGAAATGAGAAGTCAGGAAGCTGAATTTTTGTTCTTAAACGCTCATTATTCATCATCAATGTCCGTAGTTATATTGGTATTTCTTCAGTGCTTTTCCCGTTTCATCTTCTACCTTTTCCAATCTTCCCGCTGAATCATACTGGTAAACGGCACGAACTCCCGTAGGCGGGGTCATCGTCTTCATTCTGTTTAAAGAATCAAACAGATAGGTAGTAATCTGGTAATTGCTCAGATTGGCATTGTTCCTGAAAGTATCCAGAGAATTCTGAAGATCCTGTTCAGAAACAACTGTCATATCAGATTTACTGATGAGATCAGAAATATACGGAGCGATCTGACTGTATGAAGCTCCTTCTATTTTAGCAATAGGCTGTGTTTTGTTGTAACCCCAAACCACAGAAACCGTTATTCCGTCTTTGGTGGTATACTCTTCTAAGTTCCCCTTTACATCATAACGACCGAAGATGATTTCTGAAATCAAACTGTTTTGAGAATCATAAGAAATGGTAGAAGAAGGATATTTATTTCCAGCATTATCATATTTGGTTTCTGTTCTTGTGATTATTTTTCCTGGGTCTAAACTATTTTTCTTAATAGTTGAAACAGTCTCTAAAGGAATTCCGGTCATATTAGCGGCAATAAGCTTTTGATTATTTTTATCTTGAGCGTATTGATACGTTGTTTCTTGTATGCTTCCATCAAATGAAGTAGATCTTTCCAGATTAGGTTTATTATTATGGTTATTTCTGAATACCTCATTTTTAGTTTCTGCAACTCCGGAATCAAAATAATTTTTTGAAGTTACTTTACTGTCTTTTATCCATGCTGTTTTTATATAAAAGTTATAAATATTAGAACTTGGAGTAACCCAATATTTAGGAGCATTATATTCAACTATTGTATAATCAAACGCATCTTCAGATACTTTTTGATTCAAAGAATTATAAATTTCCTTTTTATCAATTAACCCTCCTCTTACAAGATTATAATTTGGCCAAATACGATTAGTATTATCAAAAGTATAATCATCCGGAGCTTTAAAATAATATTTGGTATATCCCAAATCATTTCCTTGAGTTACCTTTACATTTTTATAAATAAAAGCAGGGCTAGCCATTTTCGCACCAAGTTTTCCTCCTTCAACTAAATATCCGGAATTCCCCGAATTATCAAACTTATTATAGTCATATTCTTCGATTCTTGCAGGAGTTATATTATAGAAACCATTATTACTTATAGTATTGAAATATTTAATATTCTTAATTCTCGGCAACCCTTCTAAAGCAGAATGTTGAATCATATCAAAATTATATTGAACTGTTCCTCCTGTAGGTAATATTACTTTATTTAAAATAGTATAAGTATTATAAGATTTTCCATTAATATGTCCATAATCATTGTAAAATGGAGCTTCATAACTAGCCCCTGTGTAATCAAAAGCATATTTTTCAATTATTTTCCCAGTGGAATCTATCTGACTAAATGATTTTAAAATTCTATAAGCTATTGAAGTGTTTTCCCATGAATTAGGATAATAACCATCATATGAATAATCAAATAAATATTTCTTAATAAAAATATTATTTGCAGTTTTAAGAACTACATTATTAATTCCAAAAATATCATTGCCGCTTCTAAGTGATTCGTCCCTGTCATAATTGATTTCTACGAGCCCATATCCTTTTGCTTCAATACGGGTGAGTTTATTAGTTTCAGTCTCAACAATTGGCATCCCTAGAAAATATTTTAAATCTCTTAAATAAGTATATTTTACAAGCTCCTGTCCATTTTCATCAAGAATAGAAGAAAGATAAAAGGCACTTCTGTATTTTGCTTCCGTATAAATATCTCCCACTGCCGGATCAGGATGAGACCAAACAAATACGTTCATAATGCCTATATCATAGTCTTTAAATACATATTTAATTCCGGTTTCACTTGTTATTGTAAAAGAATCTAAAATAAGAGTTGCCTGGTTATTGGTACGGGTATATTCAACTTTAGAGGTAAAGGGAGTAAGCTTTACCATTTCGAAAGTATTATTCACTATATCTCTTACAAATCTGAATTTACCAGACTCTCCTGGGATATTGAAATTATAAATATCATTGAATTCGTTTTTCTGATATGCATGAAAGCCAGAATCGTCGAAAGATTCGTCAAAATCTTCAAAAATCTCTCTTGAAATAGAACCTCCTGATAAAAATACCCATCCCTTTCCTACTTCACTCGTTCGATCTATAGCAGAAGTATTAGCGGCATGATAGCTAAGTCCTAAATTGATATTAACCAATTTACTTGCTGTTTCAAGACTAATAAATGGATAGGAAATTTCAGGAATACCTGTCTGCACAGAAACAGGAACTGTATTGTAAGTTGACAATCCTGCAATAGATGGGGTTGGTCTTACAACCGCATCATTTTGGCTTTGCCCGTTGTATAAAGCATAGCATAAAAAACATACCAGCCATAAAAATGTTTTCTTCATTGTCATCAGATTATTTTTTAATCAATTTAGCATTCGCTGTTTTATTCGTATCTGTTTTTATCGTCACCAGATATGCTCCCTGGACCAGAGCCTGTGTATTGATTTTAGTTACTCTGCTTTTAGTTTTTACGCTCTGAAGCTGTCTCCCGCTCATATCATACAATAGAATATCAGCATCTTTAAAATCAAAACCAATTTCTATGTAAGCGTAATCTGAAACAGGGTTCGGATAAATTTTGATATCGTATTTTTCAATTAACTGATCAACCTGTTTGTCTCCCAGTTTCACGATCTTCCAGTTTTCTTTACCCAATTCTTCTGCACTTGTTCCTGCCAAAACAATTGAACCGTCTCTGTTGAGTTTCAAATCTGAAAGTCTTTCTTCCTTCTTTCTGGATTCTCCTTTTACATGTTTTCTCCACTGTTCATTGCCATTATGATCAAGATAGAGCATCCAGAAAGTTTCATCATCAGTCTGAATTCTTCCCTCAGCCTGAGTATAGCCCCCTAGTAAAATTCCTTTGGAAGACTTGTCATCTGCTGCATGAAGAACACTCATGCTCATCAAAATATCACGGTTTTTGAAATTAAAGGATTTCTGCCACTGTTCATCACCTCTTTCATTTAAACAAATCAGCCAAAGATCTGTCCCTTCTTCTATTCCTACCGTTCTGTTTCCTGACCTTTCTGATCTGGATTCTCCACCAATGATGAAGCCAGTTGATGTTAATGCCAATGTTCTGATATGATCATCTCCTTTTCCTCCAAAGTTCTTTTCCCATTCTACTTTTCCTGATTTATCAAGCTTGACAATCCAGTAATCACCTTCTCCAAAATTGTCTGTGGATTTTGCGATACGGGATAGGGGGTTCGGGGAGGTTTCGCTTGTCTTTTCTCCAGATCCCGAAACACGGACCTCAGAACTCCTGGAATAAATTCCCAATAAAGCTCCTCCATCCTTCGTTGGAATCATCCTCTCCATTTCATCTAAGCCTTTTCCACCTAAGATTAATTGGGATAACTCTTTTCCATCTTTATCAAGTCTTGTGATCCAGACATCTTTGGAACCGTAACCTTTTGCAGCGTTTTGTACATTGCCTGCAACAAAAAATCCTAAATCTGTAGTTTGGATAACAGTTTTAGCTTCCTCATCGGAAGAGCTTCCTAAGGTTTTTTGCCATAATTCATCACTAAATTCATTGATTCTGATCAGCCAGATATCTGAACCTCCTTTAGAATCCTCTTTTTTATCCAGACCCTTCCCTGAATACGATGTTCCGGCTAATAGAAATCCACCGTCCTGCGTGGTGACGGTAGCTGATAAATAATCATGATTGGAGCCCGAAAAGTATTTTTCCCAGACTTCATTTCCCTGTTGATTCAGTTTTACAAGGTGAAAATCGTAACCGTTATTCTGTTTACTTCCAGCCTCCAGTTTCCCGCTTCCTGACTGTATAGAGCTTCCCGTAATAAGATATTGCTGATCAATGGTTGTGGTAACCTGGCTTAGAAAATCCTGGGTAGAGGATTTGATGTCTTTTTGCCACACCACTTCCTGGGCAGAGATACCCAAGACCGTGCATAAGGTGAATGCACTGATGTAGAATTTTTTCATTCCCGTGTTGTTGTTTTCTGAGTTAGTAATTAGTTTTATTAAAACTGTGCGAATTTAACACTTTTTAAGGCACAAAAATTACTTTCATGTGGTATGCTGTAAATCATACTATTTATTGTTAAATCCTCTTTAAAGTATATTAAGATTTATCTTATTCTGATACAAAATTATCCATACACAACGACAAAACATGTCGCATAAAAAAATTACTGAGTATAATTACATGACTATGACAATTACCAGGTTACGCTTACAGATTATGCCTACACAGTCTATAAAGCAGAAACCGCATCACCTGGGTTTGAGGTAAAACAGAACGAACTGAAACAGCTTTTTGCCAAGAGTCTTAAAACAGATGAAACCCTTCCTAAGGAGAATAAGTAAAATAAGAAAGATCCGGAACATCATTCCGGATCTTTTTATTTCTGCTGAAGAAGTATATAACCTGTCTTTTGTGGTTGGGAAATTCTCCGCCAGGGGTCAGAGCCCTTCAGTATATGTCTTTAATATTGACGATGGGGTTGTCCAACCGGAAATTTGATATAACAGACCTTAACGGAAGGTGAAAAGACCACAAAATAGTATTCCGGAACCTCAAATTATAGGCTCATATCCCATTTTTTGTATTAATGATCAATAAAGTATATTGTTTCAGTAATTAATTGAGTAGCAAATGTTGTATAATCTTTTAGGTTTTGGCTAAAGCCATTGGAAGAGGTTATTACTTGACAAATGGGCTTCCTTCGACTACGCTCAGGATAACAGTCCATTTCTATTGAATTTTCTTTTGCAGACAATACCCTGTTATTTCTTATAATAATGATGCGGAAAAGCCTCCTCCGGTTTCATTCTGAAAACATTCAACAGAATCCAGGATTTCAGGAATCCATAACCGTAAGAAAACATCTGAATATAAGTGGAAATAACCGCCATACCGGCAATACTGATATTTTTAGTCAGTAATAAAGCGTGAAACAACACCAAAAAGGTGTACACTCCATAAAAAGAAAGAATTATCCCTCTATGCATAATAAAATACTCCAGAAAGCCCATTGCATATCCTAACATAAATAAAGTAGGAAATGCAAAAGAAATCTTTACATAATTGGGATGTCTCTGATTAAGGATTGGTCTTGCACAGCCAAACTGATAAACCTGTTTGGAGAATTTTCCAAAATCGACTCTACGCTTGTGATAAACAGCAATATTGTCAAAAAAAGCAGTAGTAAATCCATTTTCCCAAAGCGTCATAGACAGATCCGGATCCTCTCCTATTCTCATTTCTGAAAATCCACCTACCTTTTCAAAAACAGACTTTTTCACTCCCATGTTAAAACTTCTGGGCTGAAATTTAGAAACAGCTTTTTTACTTCCCCTGATTCCTCCGGTAGTAAAAACAGAGGTCATGGAATAGGAAATAGCCTTCTGCATCAGATTGAATCCTTTATGAGCCTTATCTGCACCTCCAAACGCATCACAGGGAATTGTAAGAATATCGTTTTTAATATGTTCAATATAATCTTTTTCAACGATGACATCACTGTCTACAAATACCAGCCATTCATTGGCTGCTCTTGCTGCTCCGTAATTTCTTGTCAATCCAGGTCCTGAATTATCTTTTCTGAAATATTTAATATCCAACCCCTGCTCAAAGTTTTCGATAGTAGGTTTCAGGTCGATCAGAGAACCGTCATCTACAATAATGATCTCAAACTCCTTATCCGTCTGTTGGGTAAGAGAAGTCAGCAGCTCAAAAAGTTCATCTTTTCGGTTGTAAATGGCAACGACAATGGAAATAGTAGGCTTCAAATTGAAAATTTTTCAAAATTACTTATTCGCAGAACAACCTACAAACAGTTTAACAGCTTATTCAGAGAAATTAACGAAGTTCCATTCATCCTTTTTACTGTATAGATTTTACAAATGAAATTCTGAGCCAACAAATTTGACATTTTAAACAAAATAAACACGGGGAATCTACTCTAATTTTGCTATAGAAATTTAAAACAATAAAAAATGGAATCAACTATCAATGCATTGCAACAGCCTGTTCAATCGGGGTTCAATGCGTATTCAACAGCTCAGGAAGTTATTAAAGGAATCGATCTTACCGGAAAAACGGTGATCATTACCGGCGGTTATGCAGGAATTGGTCTTGAAACTACAAAAGCACTTAGCTCAGCCGGAGCTCACATTATTATTCCTGCAAGAGATATTGAAAAGGCCCGAAAAAACCTTTCAGGAATTGAAAATTTTGAACTCGAGGAAATGGACCTGATGAACCCGGCTTCTATTGATGCTTTTGCAGAACGATTTACAGCATCAGGGAGAAGTCTGGATCTGCTTATTAACAATGCTGGAATCATGTGGGTTCCTCTTCGCAGAGACAGCAGAGGTCTTGAATCTCAGCTGGCGACCAATTACCTTGGGCAGTTTCACCTTACTGCAAAATTATGGCCGGCTCTGAAAAAAGCTAACGGCGCAAGGGTGATCAGTGTTTCTTCTTATGGACATCAGATGTCTCCTTTTGATTTTGAAGATCCTAATTTTGAGAAAAGAGACTATGATACCTTATCCGGATATGGACAATCCAAAACAGCCTGTAATTTGTTTGCCATAGAACTTGATGAAAGAGGAAAAGAATTTAATATCAGAGCCTATTCCCTTCATCCCGGTTCCGTATACGGGACTGATCTGGGCAGAGAAGAGCCTGTTGAACTTTTTAAACAACTTGGAACGCATGATGAAAACGGAAATATCAAACCGGAGGTTGAAGCCCGTTTAAAAACGGTTCCACAAGGGGCTGCTACGACAATCTGGTGTGCTGTAAGTCCTCAACTTAACGAAATAGGTGGAGTGTATTGTGAAAACTGTGATATCGCAGAGGTCGACAGAGGACAGATTGAGCACAGGTTTGATGAACCGGCTACCATCCGCGGAGTACAGCCCTATTCTATTGACAAAAAAAATGCAAAAGAATTATGGAAACTGAGTGAAGAAATGTTGGGATTCCGCTTTGATGCCAAATAATTGTTTTTTAAATACATTTGTAATGAAAAACTTCTGACAATGGACTTCCAGATACAATACCTCACACCGGATATCAAGCTTTCCAGCTATGATGATAAGCTGTTCAAAACAGAAACGGTTTTTGAATATCATATGCTGGTCTGGTTTATATCAGGAGAAACAAAAATTATTCAGGCAGATAAAACCTATATTTTCAAAGCGGGAGATCTATTTCTGATCCCAAGAAATCATCTGGCAACAATCATTAATTATCCCAAAGACGGGCTTCCTCATAAAGCAGTAGCCATGCATCTTACCACAGAACGTCTGAAAGATTTTTACAGTTCTGTTGATTTTCAGAGGAAGACCGGATATCGTGAATCCAGCATTCACAGTTTCAGCAGTCACCCTCTTCTGAACAGCTGTCTGTCTTCTCTTATTCCTTATTTTGAAATTGAAGGGCCTTTTCCTGAGAATATCGCTCATTTAAAGATTACTGAAGCCATCAGTATTCTAAGAGAAATTGATCCGGATATAGATCATATACTTGCCGATTTTGATGAACCGGGAAAAGTGGATCTTATTAATTTTATGGAAAAGAATTATATGTTTAATATGCCTTTGGAACGGTTCGGATATCTTACGGGAAGGAGCTTATCTACTTTCAACCGTGATTTCAGAAAGATTTTTCAAACGACACCGCAGCGATGGCTTACTCAAAAGCGTCTTGAACTCGCCTATTATCATTTGTCTGAAAAGAATAAAAAACCTTCTGACATTTTCCTGGAAGTAGGCTTTGAAGATCTGTCGCATTTTTCGCACGCCTTTAAAAAACAGTATGGGTTTGCACCTTCACTGGCACGATAAAATAAAACAGGTTGTACCATATAAGTACAACCTGTTTTTATTATTTAATTAAATTAATAATCTACTGATATTATTTTTCCTGTGAAATATCTGGATCTTTTAACTCTTTCTTTTGAGCTATTACGTTATGATTTAGAGCCTTTCTTTTAGGTTTTGAGCGTGGCGATTTTGATCCGGGACTAAACAGTCCAAACGCATCCAAAACCACATCAAATACATCTAAAAAATTCCAGGACATTTTAATCTCAAAGTTTATTAATTTTTAGTTTATAACCAATTGTGTTATATAAACCAACCAGATCTGAAATAGATATACATGACCACAGAAATAAAGAAAACAATTACCGAACAGCTGAACAGAAGCAGTTTAGAAATATTTTTAAAATAATAAAACTCTATCACATGCAGGATAAAAAATAGTATAAACGAAATTCCAACTCCTATTAAGGAAGTTACCACCAAAGTTTGTGTATAATTTTGCGCAGGTAAAGGATCTTTAAAAACAATAAAAAAAGAAAATGCAGCCAATATGATAAATACTGCACTTACTTTCTCTGTGAAATATTTGTATCTCTTTGAACTCTTTTTTTGTGGCTTCTCATCATAGTTCAGGCTTTTTCTATCAGAAGTTGAACGTGAACCAGAACCAGAACCAGAACCAAATAGTTCCAATACATCTACAATTATATCAAGTCCATCAAGAAAATTCCAAGCCATCAGTTTATTATTTTAAACGATACAAACTGTTACTTATTATCTTCCAGCTTATGTATCTTCTTCGTTCCCTCATACATTTCGTACTGTAAAAATCTCGTTTCCAGTTTTCCGTTGAAAAGTTTAATCTTTCTTGAAGGACGAAGACCAATTTTCTTTACCGCTTCAAGGTCTGAAGAGATCAGCCACGCTAAGGTATTCGGGTAATTGGTTTTAAAGGTATCTCCTATTTTCTTGTAGAAATCATCATCATTGATAGAAATTCTCTCATCATATGGTGGATTGAATACCATTAATAAAGGGAACAATTCTTTCTTAGAATCAAAGAAATCTTGTTTTTTAATCTCGATCACATCTTCCATTTCTGCTGCTTCTACATTCATTCTTGCAGCATTCAGCATTCTTGCGTCGATATCATACCCAACAATTTTTCCATCAAACTGTCTGACTCTGTTAATTCTGAATTCTTTGATTTTCGAAAACAATTCTGCATCATAGTTATTCCAGTTCTGGAAGCCGAATCTCTTTCTGAAGATCTGAGCCGGAAGATCCATCGCAATCATAGCCGCTTCAATCAATAATGTTCCTGAACCGCACATAGGATCAAGGAAATTTCCTTTTCCGTCCCAGCCTGCCAGCTGAAGCATTCCGCTTGCAAGAACCTCATTGATAGGCGCTTCTCCCTGCTCTCTTCTGTACCCTCTCTTAAATAAAGGATCACCGGAAGAGTCCATTGAAATCATCACCAATTCTCTGTCAATATGAAGATGGAATTTGATATCCGGATTTCTCGTTTCCACATTCGGACGTCTTTTGAATTTTTCCTGGAAATAATCCACGATCGCATCCTTCATTTTTAAAGTCACAAACTGAGAATGCTTGAATGTTTCAGAGTTTACTGTAGCATCAATAGAGAAAGACTGATCAACATTCATGAAGTTTTCCCATTCAAATTTGAACAATCTATCGTAGAACTGATGTTGATTAAAAGCTTTGAACTCATGAATCGGAACCAGTATTTTCAATGCTGTTCTCGCAGAGTAATTGATCTTGTAAAGAAAACCAAGATCTCCTTCACAATTTACTGCCCTGTTTTTAATTTCAACATTCCTACCACCCAATTTTTTGATTTCTTCTGCCAGAATCTGCTCCAATCCGAAGAATGTCTTTATCTGTATTTTAATATTTTCTGTATCCATAAGTATGAATTAAAAGATTTAAAGCTTTAATAATTAAAAGATTAGCCATCCAATTCCTTGTCCAATTGAAATTTTCAATCTCTTAATGTTGTAAAATACTTTGCTTTTAACCGCACAAATTTAGTTATTTTTGCATTATGGAATGGTTTGAATCTTGGTTTGATACCCCTTATTATCATTTGCTTTATAGCAACAGAGACTATACTGAAGCTGAAAACTTCATTAAAAAGCTCACGGCGGACCTTCAGTTGCCGCCTCAGTCGAAAATCATAGATCTTGCCTGCGGAAAGGGAAGACACTCTGTTTTTCTTAATAAATTAGGGTATGATGTTTTAGGTCTTGACCTTTCTAGACAAAGCATTGAGTCTGACAAACAGTATGAAAATCAAACCTTGATTTTTGAAGTTCATGATATGAGAAACCCAATTGATGCAGACCCTATGGATGCTGTATTCAATTTATTTACAAGTTTTGGGTATTTTGACAATGAAAATGATGATAAAAAGGTATTTCAGTCTGTTTACAATGCATTGAAGCCCGGAGGATATTTTGTTCTTGATTATCTGAATGAAGCGTATGTAAGAAATACGCTGATCCCTGAAACAACAGTAACACGCGGTGATATTGATTTCAGAATCCTGAAAAAAATCGAAGGCAGACATGTCATCAAAGATATCCGTTTTGAAGCTGACGGTAAGCCGTTTCATTTTTTTGAAAAGGTAAAGCTTCATACATTGGAAGCTATTCACAACTATGCTTCGGAATGTGGTTTTGAAAGAATAAAAATCTGGGGAGACTATCAGCTGAATGAATTTAATAAAGAAAATTCCCCACGTTGTATCAATTTATTTAAGAAAAAATAATGATAACAGTACTTTTACTGATTTTAAGTGTAATAACAGGAGTATTTCTGGGAAAGCACTTTGGTAAAAAAGAAAAACTGGCCAAAAATCTTTTGATATTGAGTGCCGGTTTTTTAATTACGATCTGTCTCAATGAAGTTTTCCCTCAGGTTTATACCTCTGCCGGAAGCAGTAATCTTGGGATATTCGTCATCGGAGGAGTTCTTCTTCAGATGATTCTGGAAGCTCTTACCAAAGGTTTTGAACATGGGCATTTCCATCATCATAGTGAACACAATATTCTTCCTGCTGCTTTAATGGTAGGATTGTTTATTCATGCTTTCATTGAAGGAATTCCTCTTGCCAATGAAGAACACGAGATGTCTCCTTATCTTTGGGGAATTGTGTTTCACAATCTCCCTATTTCATTTATTCTGGGAGCATTTTTATTTAACAGAAAAGGAGAATCAAAAAGTTCTTCATCGTACCCCTCTATTCTCATTGTAGCCTTATTTGCTCTGGCTTCTCCAATGGGAATGTTGCTAGGAAACTATTTCAATCCTGATCTTCAGCCCTATTTTCTGGCTATCGTAGGGGGAATTTTCCTTCACATTTCATCAGTGATCATTTTTGAAAGTAATAAAAATCACAATATTGACTGGGTAAAGATCGGACTGGTTGTTTTAGGAGTTTCACTTGCATTAATGATGCATCTCTTCCACCAACATCCTGCTGCCCATTCTCATTAAAAAATAAAAAAAGCTCCGGAATCCGGAGCTTTTTTATTGTATATAGCTTATGTAAAGCTTAGAACTTCCATCCTACTGTAAGGAAGAAATTATTTCTGTTATTTTTAACCTCACTTGCAGCATATGAATCACTTTCAAAGATGTTACTAGCAGAATAATAAGATGAATCAGAATTTCCGTCCATATATCCTCTCATAAAAGGGTTAGTATACTTAGATGAGATATTCTGATAAGATGCGTCTACATAGAAAGATTTGAAATCATACCCGATACCGAAAGAAAGCGTATTTCTATCGCTTAGCATCATGTTGCTGTATGATTGATCTCCTACGCTTCCGGCATCATTAAATCTACTGATCGTAAGTGCATCAAAAGGACTTGACTGGTAAGCATAACCTCCTCTCAGTCTGAACTGCTGTACTCTGTACTCAGCTCCTACTCTTACTTCAGAAAGGTTTTTGTAATTCTCTTTAAAGAAATCATTTAATGATCTTTCTGCACCGCCGTATACTTTATAATCAGGCTTTGTAAGTCCAAGGGTATAATCTACATTCAAAGAGAAGTTTTTACTTGCTACAAATGCAGCACTCACAGTTGCTTTAAGCGGTGAAGTAAACTTTCTGTTCTCAGCTCCCATATCATCTCCGTAAACAGGATCATTATAGAAATAATAATTTCTGTCTATTGTCCAGAATGTAGGTGTTTCAAGAGACGCTCCTACTCTGAAGTTAGGACTTAGTTTTCCGATCACCCCTAATGAAGCAGAAAAACCTGAAGATCTTTCTGTATAAGGAGTATCCTGCTTACTGAATCCTTCCGTAGAATTATTGGCAATGTTTCGGTAAAATAAAGTATCATATTGATCAACTGAAGCGTTGAAAAAATTGAAACCCGCCCCTAAATATAAATTATGATTATAATTGGCTCCTACCCCAAAGCTCATCTTTGACAGATTACCATATCTTTCATATATATGTCCCGCCAATGCAGCATCCTTGGTTATATCATCTTTATCAAAGGCGTAGACAACATTGTTATTACCCGGTGACTGGATTACATTATCAAGAGACTGATTGGAGAAATTAATACCGATATTAATAAACTTCCATCCGATTTCTGTCATTAGTGGGAAAGCAATGATCCCGCCTGCATTTCCAAGGTCTCCCTTAGTTTTGCTATAGTCTATGGTAGATCCAGCTAAAGAGCTGCTGTTTTTATTGCCTAAAATAGATAAAGTTCCTGAAACCTCTCCTGAAATAGCTACCCCTAAACCTGCCGGGTTGGTAAGCAAAGAGTTTGCATCACCACCTAGCGCACCATTAGATCCAGCCATTGCATTGAACTTAGCCGATCCCACCATAGGAGTACTTGAGTAAACATCCACGGTATTTCTTATCACAGAAACATCCTGAGCCTGTGCATAAAATGCAGCAGAAATACTCATTAATACTAAAGATTTTTTTAACATTATTTTTTAATAGTTTATTCGTTTGAAAATTATCTGAATCCACCTCTTCCGCCGCCGCCGGATCTCATTCCGCCACCGCCGCCAGAAGAACCGCCTCTGAAGCCACCGCCACCAGAGTTGAAGCCGCCGCTAGATCTGAAACCTCCTGAATCATTAGATCTGAAGCCTCCACTATTGTTGTTTCTAGGCTGTGGTTGCTGATAATTATAGTTAGGTCTTGTCTGTGGTGCTGTATTACGGAATCCACCATTGGACTGTGTATTTCTGAAACCGCCATTTGAGTTGGAATTTCTGAAGCCACCATTATCTGTGTTTCTAAATCCTCCATTACTATTTCTGAAACCGCCATTTGAATTAGAATCTCTGAAACCACCATTATTTCCGTTTCTGAAACCGCTATTAGTATTTCTGAAGCCTGAATTAGCCGTATTGGTTCTGTATACTGCGTTTGCTACACCTGTATTCTGGAATCCTCCTCCACTAGCACCGCTTCTTCTATACACTGGTCTGTTGTAGTAGCCACCACCCCAGTAACCGCCTCCGTATCCCCAGTAAGGATTTCCGTAGCCACCCCAGAATGGATCGTAATATCCACCATATCCCCAGTATGGGCTTCCCCATCCGTAAGAGCCTCCCCAGCCCCAGCCGAATGATCCGCCCCAACCCCAGGACATACTAGCACCCCAGCCCCAGCCACGGTTCATACCCCAACCCCAATACGGGCTGTAACCACCATACCATCCCCAAGGAGATCCCCAGGAGTTGTCATAATAGTTGGTTTGAGAACCTGCATAAAGTCCCCAGTCTGAATCTGTAGCGTTGGAGTTCCAATTCGGATTGGTATTGCTCCAGTCATTATATCTGTTTTGCTGTTCTCGGGAATTCGTCTGTGCATTTTGAATAACATTGGAATCCTGATAATAGTCATAGTATTCTCCTACTCTGTTTCCGCTATCATTGATGATAACTCCTTCAGGTAGCGTATCCTTATTGGGGTCGTAATACACCCCATCCGTCTCGCTATACCCTCCCATCTGAGCACCACAAGACACAAGTAATAATCCGCCTGATATAGCCAACACCCCTTTGGATCTTAGCAGACCAAGCAAATTTTTATGTATATTTCTTTTCATGATAACGTAAAAATTTTTAATTTAAATTATATTTGCAATCTGTACCAAAAATGTACCAAAATACTGGTAAAAAAATCTATCAAAAATAGATTTTTATTTTTAGATAACAATAATGTACAAAAGTTAAAAAAATTTAAAAAAATAATGGCAAAATTAACCTCAAGAAGCGAAGATTACAGCAAATGGTATAATGAGCTGGTTGTAAAAGCTGATTTAGCTGAAAACTCAGGCGTGCGTGGATGTATGGTGATCAAACCGTATGGCTATGCGATCTGGGAAAAAATGCGTGATGAAATGGATAGAAAATTCAAAGAAACAGGTCACGTTAACGCATACTTCCCGCTTTTTGTGCCCAAGAGCTTGTTTGAGGCTGAGGAAAAAAATGCAGAAGGTTTTGCAAAAGAATGTGCTGTTGTTACCCACTACAGATTAAAAACCGATCCGGACAATCCATCTAAACTGATTGTGGATCCGGATGCAAAATTGGAAGAAGAACTTATCGTTCGTCCTACTTCGGAAGCAATTATCTGGAATACCTACAAAAACTGGATTCAGTCTTACAGAGACTTACCGATATTGATCAACCAATGGGCGAATGTTGTTCGTTGGGAAATGAGAACACGTCTTTTCTTAAGAACTGCAGAATTCTTATGGCAGGAAGGCCACACCGCTCACGCTACGAAAGATGAAGCTGTTGAAGAAGCAGAAAAGATGAATAAAGTATATGCAGATTTTGCAGAAAACTTTATGGCAATGCCGGTAATTCAAGGGTTGAAAACTCCATCTGAAAGATTTGCAGGAGCTGATGAAACCTATTGTATTGAAGCTTTAATGCAGGATGGAAAAGCTTTACAGGCAGGAACATCTCACTTCTTAGGGCAGAATTTTGCAAAAGCATTTGACGTAAAATTCACTAATAAAGAAGGAAAAATAGAACATGCATGGGCTACATCATGGGGAACATCAACTCGTTTGATGGGAGCTTTGATTATGACGCACTCTGATGATTTCGGATTGGTATTGCCACCTACTCTGGCACCGATTCAGGTAGTGATTGTTCCGATCTTTAAAGGAGAAGAGCAGCTAGAGCAAATCAGTGAAGTAGCTTTGGATATTCAGGCTAAACTGAGAGCTAAAGGTATTTCTGTGAAATTTGATAATGATACTCAGAACAAACCAGGATGGAAATTTGCAGAATATGAATTGAAAGGAGTTCCTGTTAGAATCGCAATGGGACCAAGAGATCTGGAAAATAAATCTGTGGAAATCGCGAGAAGAGATAATCTGACGAAAGAAGTTCGTTCTATTGAAGGTCTGGATTCTTATATCGAAGAGTTATTAAAAACTATTCAGCAGGACCTTTATAATAAAGCATTTGAATTCAGAAAAAATAATATGACGAAAGTTGATACTTACGAAGAGTTCAAAAAAGTTCTGGAAGAGAAAGGAGGTTTCATCTATGCTCACTGGGATGGTACGGCTGAAGAAGAGGAACAGATCAAGGATGAAACAAAGGCAACAATCAGATGTATTCCTTTAGATGATGATATAGAAGAAGGAATTTCATTAATTTCCGGAAAACCTTCTAAGAGACGTGTATTATTCGCAAAAGCTTATTAATAATTTTAATGATTTAGAAAAAAATCGTTAATTTTCAAAGAAATATTCAAAAAAAAGTGACATTTGGACGGATTTTTGTTTAAATTTATCTCAACATTAATCAAAAAAATTTATTATTATGTCTTTAAATGTCATTGATTTAATTAAAGGACAATTAGGTCCCGCTTTAGTTTCACAGGCTGCTTCGCAGTTTGGAGAAAGTGAATCCGGTATTTCTAAAGCAATTGGTGGATTATTACCTGCTGTAGTAGGTGGATTAGCCAATAGTGCAGATAAGCCTGGCGTTGTGGAAGCTATTACACAAGCCTCTTCAAGTGGAATTTTAGGAAATCTATTAGGTGGTTCATCTAGCAACCCTATTATTTCTAACTTGTTGTCTTCAATTTTTGGAGATAAAATAAGCGGATTGGTCAATTCCATTGCCAGTTTTTCAGGAGTAAGCAATACCTCTGCAGGTTCTTTGTTAAACCTGGTGACTGGAGCTACGGTAGGCACGGTTGGAAAATATGCGGCAGACAATAATTTGGGTGCTTCAGGTATTTCCAGCTTGCTGAACGATCAGAAAGGCATTATTTCTTCCTTATTGCCAGCAGGTCTTTCTTTGGCTTCCTTTGGATTAGGAGCTGAAAATTGGTTTGGCCAGGCGAAGGAAACAGTTTCTTCGGTAACTTCTACTGCTAAAGATAACATCGCAGAAGGTGTTGCTACAGCAAGAGAAAATGTTTCTGAAGGAGCAAGAGAAATAAGAGAACAATTTAACGATAATAATAACAATAATCAAGGCGGAGGCTCCATCTGGAAATGGCTGCTTCCGCTTTTACTGTTATTGGCAGCCGGATATTTCTTATGGAAACAGTGCGAGAAAAAACAGACGACTACCACAACTACCAGTACGTCTGACTCAGCAACAACAAGTTCTACTGCAGATACAGCTACAACAGGAACTGCAACACCTGTTCCGGCTACTGCTAAAACCGATGAAAACATTGATCTTAATGGTGTGATGTTAAAAGGTTATAAAGGCGGTATGGAGGATCAGATGATTACTTTCCTGAAATCCGGAGCTTACAAAAATGCAGCTGATGATTCAGCATTGAAAGATAAATGGTACGATTTCGACCATGTTAATTTCAAAATGGGAAGTTCTACTGAACTTGAAGCAGGTTCACAAGGCCAGCTGGATAACCTGGTAGCTATCCTTAAAGCTTTCCCTGATGCAAAAATCAAAATCGGAGGTTATACAGATAAAACCGGAAACGAAGCTTCTAACGTAAAATTATCAAAGGCCAGAGCTGAATTTATCAAGGCCGCTCTAGGCAAAGCAGGAGTTGGAGCTCAGGTAATTGCTGCTGACGGATACGGAAGCCAATTTGCTAAAGTAGACGCTAAAGCTTCTGATGCGGAAAGAGCTGCTGATAGAAAAATGTCTGTAAGATTTGCAAAATAATCTTTAGATTCAATAAAAATTAGATCCCGGGAATGATTTCCCGGGATTTTTTCATGCAGTGATTTTTCTATTTACATTTATTTAATTAAATTTGTTAGTCATTTCTAACATTTATGAATTTCAATATAAAAAACGCCTGGCGAAAAGATAAAACATCTCATTCCTTATCAGAGGTTTATTCATCGATCAAAGTTCCTAAAAATGCAAATTTTTGGAGGAAATATCTTGCCTTTGCAGGACCGGGACTGATGATTGCCGTAGGATATATGGATCCGGGAAACTGGGCTACGGATATCGCCGGAGGAGCTCAGTTTGGATATACCCTGCTATCCGTAATTCTTATTTCCAACATTTTTGCGATGGTTCTACAGCATCTGTCCGTGAAACTCGGAGTTGTTGCTGAAAGAGATCTTGCACAGGCCTGCAGGGATCACTTCAGCCCTACCACCAATTTTATTCTCTGGGTATTTTGTGAAATAGCCATTGCGGCCTGTGATCTCGCCGAGGTCATTGGTTCCGCCATAGCATTAAACCTGTTATTTCATATTCCGCTGACCTGGGGAATTGTCATTACCACAGTGGATGTTTTAATTATTCTCTTACTTCAGGCCAAAGGTTTCCGATGGATTGAAAGTATTGTAGGAGGTCTTATATTCATTATCCTGGCATGTTTTGTCTATGAAATCGTTATTTCTAAGCCTGCTTTCAATGAAATTCTGGGAGGATTGGTTCCTCAAAAAGAAATCATTCAGAATCCCGCAATGCTTTATATTGCCATCGGGATCTTAGGAGCTACAGTAATGCCCCACAACCTGTATCTGCACAGCAGCATTGTACAGACCAGAGATTATACCCGGGATACAGAAGGAAAAAAAGAGGCCATAAAGTTTGCGACCCTGGACAGCACGGTTTCATTGATGCTGGCATTCTTCATTAATGCTGCAATCCTTATTCTGGCAGCAGCCACATTCCATACAACAGGAAACGAACATGTTGCAGATATCCATGATGCCTATAAAATGCTGACCCCTATTCTGGGAGCTTCCATGGCAAGTATTGCGTTTGCTATTGCTTTATTGGCATCCGGACAAAACTCAACATTAACCGGCACTCTTGCAGGGCAGATTGTAATGGAAGGTTTTTTAAATATCAGATTAAAACCGTGGCTAAGAAGGCTAATCACAAGACTTATTGCCGTCATTCCGGCTCTTATTGTTGCTATTCTTTATGGTGAACAGGGAACAACGGAGTTATTGGTTTTAAGCCAGGTAATTCTATCTATGCAGCTGAGTTTTGCTGTTGTCCCTTTGGTTATGTTTACCAATGATAAAGCGAAAATGGGAGAATTTGTCAACAAACCGTTTCTTAAAATCTGCGTTTGGGCCATTTCCATTATTATCATTGTTTTAAACCTGTACCTTTTGTATCAAACGTTTATGGGAGAATAAAAAATACAACGATAGTTTTTAAATTGACTATTGATCATAATTAAAGTGAATGGTCAATAGTCAATTTTTAATTTCACACTACAACAAATTCACAAGCGAAGCGGATTGATTTATTCACTATTCATCATCATGCATTTTTCTGCCTTAATGTCCAGATTTTGGATTTGGCAGGCTCTTTGTCAAACAATCAGTAAATAAATATTGAATTATGGAAAACCAGGATATTAACGAAGAAAGCATCAATAATCAGGAAGAAAACACTATTCAGAATGACGCAACATCTCAGGACAATGTGACAGCAGCACCTTCGCCGGAGGAACTTTTGGCAGAAGAAAAAGACCGTTACATCAGATTGTATGCTGAATTCGAAAACTATAAAAAAAGAACAAGCAAAGAGAAGATGGAATTCTTCCAATATGCTAATCAGGAGATGATGGTTTCAATGTTAGGGGTTTTAGATGATTTTGAAAGAGCATTAAAGGAAATCGCTAAAAACGGAAATCCGGCTGACCTTCAAGGGGTGGAACTGATCTATCAGAAATTCAAAAATAAACTTACCGAAAAAGGCTTACAAACAATGGAAGTAAGAGCTGGTGACAGCTTTAATGTTGATTTCCATGAAGCGATTACTCAGATCCCTGCTCCATCAGAAGATTTGAAAGGAAAAATCGTAGACGTTATTGAAACGGGATATACTTTAGGTGATAAAGTAATCCGTTTTGCAAAAGTAGTAACAGGAAATTAAAATTAATAAATGATAAATGGTGAGTGATAATTGATGAATGTTTCACTTATTAGCTTTACAATATCTTTTATCATTTATCAACAATCAATTATAAAATTGTCATGTCAAAAAGAGATTATTACGAGGTTCTTGAGATCAGCAAATCTGCATCAGCCGACGAAATAAAAAAAGCATACCGTAAAATGGCTATCAAATTTCACCCGGATAAAAATCCTGGTGATAAGGAGGCTGAAGAAAAATTTAAAGAAGCCGCTGAAGCTTACGAGGTTCTAAGCGACGATCAGAAACGTGCAAGATACGACCAGTTCGGTCATGCCGGAGTAGGAGGAAACGGCGGATTTGGAGGCGGAGGCTTCGGAGGCGGAATGAATATGGAAGATATTTTCAGCCAGTTTGGAGATATTTTCGGTGGTGGTTTCGGAGGATTCGGCGGCGGCGGTGGAGGTCGTCAGCAGGTGAAAGGTTCTAATTTAAGGATCAGAATCAAGCTGAACCTTGAGGAAATGGTAAACGGAACTCAGAAAACCATTAAAGTAAAAAAAATGAAGATGGCAGAAGGTGCCACTTCAAAAACATGTCCTACCTGTAACGGTTCCGGTGTTCAGCTTAAAGTAATGAATACCATGTTCGGTCAAATGCAGACTCAAACAACGTGTAGTACTTGCCAGGGAATTGGAAAAGTTGCTGACAAGATTCCTGCAGGAGCCAATGCACAAGGTCTTATCAAAGATGAAGAGGAAATCACGATCAATATCCCTGCAGGGGCGAGAGACGGTATCCAGCTTAATGTAAGAGGAAAAGGAAATGATGCACCATTTGGTGGAATTCCGGGAGACTTATTGGTAATTATTGAAGAGGAAGTAGATCAAATCATCAAAAGAGAAGGCGATAATCTTCACCAGGAACTGTATGTTTCTTTTGCTGAAGCTGCTTTAGGAACTAAAAAAGAAATTCCTACTGTTGGAGGAAAAGTAAAAATTACTGTTGATCCGGGAACTCAATCCGGAAAGATCTTAAGATTGGCTGGAAAAGGACTTCCAAGTATCGACAGCTACGGAAAAGGAGACATGTTTATCCACATCAATGTATGGACGCCACAAAAGCTTACTAAAGAACAGAAAGATTTCTTTGAAAAGCAGATGTCCAGCGGAGAAATGGTTGCAGAACCATCCGGAAAGGAAAAAACTTTTTTTGATAAAGTAAAAGATTTATTCAATTAATATATAAAAGAGACTTTTTTAAGTCTCTTTTTTTATGCTCTTTTATTTTTTTATTTTTGCTCCTCAATTGGATTTATTCAAAATACTATCAGAAACAAATGGATACAAGAACAATATTTTTAAATGCCTGCAATGAAATTGCCACTCAGCTGGATGGTTTCAAAACACTTGAAAAAGGACAAAGGCTTAAAAAAGTTTCCCTTGATAAAGATATCTATTTTGAGATTTATTTTCAGTCCAGTTTTAGGAATGATTCTTCATCCGTTCAGACCCTTCCCCATATTGCTATCTATTCTAAAATTTTAAAGAAATGGCAGATAGAGCAAACTAAAAATGAATATGCTCAGGGATTAATTTTTGGAAATCAGATAGGTTATTTAACTCCGTATAATAATTGGAAACAATGGAATTTAGCAGGGTTATCTTATGAAAAATCAATTATTGAAATTACAGAAAATATAGAAAAATACATCCTCCCAATTTTCAAAATTTTTAATTCTAAGGAAATTGCTGTGGAATTTCTAAAAAACAATGGAACAAAGTTTAATCAATGGTCAGAGAATTCTATTTCTCCTTTAGACTTCCTTTTAAGTTTTTCTGAAAAAGATACTGCTGAAGTTTTTCTAAATAATTTTGTAAACAATTGCCCATATAAAGGAAATATTCTTAAACTTTACGAGAAACTAAAAACAGAAAATGAAATTGATCTCAATTATTCTGAATTTCACGGCGCTGATACAATTAAATTAGCCTATATAAATGGATTGAAAATAAAATAAGCTTACAATAAATTAACCCAATTCAATAAAAATATTCTTATCAACCATTTTTTCAATCATCTGTATGATAAAAAAATAATATTCTGAAAATGATAAGAAAAACAGCAACTCTTATTCTGAAAAGTCTGTTCACCAATACATAACTTAATAAAGAATATGAATCTCCCGGGAATGCACATGACAAAAAATGCGGTATAACTTTAATATGTCAACTGATAAATTTTTCATGTTTATTAATAAAAAATCCTGCACTCTCTCAAGCACAGGATTTTTTGGTTATTTAATTCTAATTCTGTTTTATTTTTTTATTGCCAGAGAGTAAATCCCTTTTCCTAAAGTAAATATGGCAACCGCTGCTAACCCACCAACAAGTCCAAGCGTAAGTTCTTTCAAAACATCTGGCCAGGTTGGAAGTACGCCATGAAAAAATTCAATCCTATGTAGAAAAATTCCACCAGCAACCATTATTAAAGCAATTGTTCCTACGACTCCTAATATTTTAATAACAATAGGTAAAGCCTTCACTAATACATGCCCAAGTCTTCCGAAAAAACCTTTATCATTACTTTTCTTTATTAATTTAAACCCTGCATCATCCATTCTTACGATCAAAGCTACAATTCCATAAACTCCAACCGTCGCAATAAATGCAACCAGACTCGTTACTAAAATCTGCGTAATGAAAGGATGACTTTCTTCCAATACGGTTCCTAAAGCAATAATAACGATCTCGATTGATAAAATAAAATCCGTTGTAATTGCCGATTTTACTTTCTCTTTTTCTATTTCTTCAGAACTCTTTTCATCTTCTACAATTTCCTCTATAACTTCATGACCCTTTTTGTCACGGTGAAAAAGAAATTCTATTACTTTTTCAACGCCTTCAAAAGCCAGATATAATCCTCCAAGGATCAATACATAATTAATAGCCGGAGCATACAACCAATTGAGTAAAAAAACAATAGGCAGAATGATCAGTTTGTTAATAAAAGAACCTTTTGTAATTGCCCATAAAACTGGAAGTTCTCTTGAAGAAAGAAAGCCAGTGGCTTTTTCTGCATTTACAGCAAGGTCATCTCCTAAAATCCCTGCTGTCTTTTGGGTAGCAATCTTACTGGTAACTGCTACATCATCCATCAATGCTGCAATATCATCTAAAATTGCAAAAAAGCCTGATGCCATATTTTAATAATTTTTTAATCTTTGTTAAGTTCAGCAAAAATAAATATTTAATTCCGTTTTTGGATTCATAATCTGACAATAATTTTGAAAATTATAAGAATGATTAAGTAATGCTCGACTTTCAATATTTTATATCTTTGTTTAAAATCTATCCAATGGATGAAAACTGGGAAGCCCAATTACAAAGTATATGGCTAAAACTTGGAACAATAAGCAGTGAAGAGTTTATTCTCCAAATTAAAAATCATGTAGAATTACTAACGGATTTCCAGGCTATTGCTGATTTTGAAAGAGCCTGCGCTTTTGACTCCACCGGACATGAAAAGGAAGCGGAACCTTTATACAGATCTGCATTAGATAAAGGGCTCGACGGTTTACGAAGAAGAAGAGCAAGAATCCAGCTGGCAAGTACTCTAAGAAATAATGGAAAACTGGAAGAAAGTATTCATATTTTAAGGGAAGAAAAAGCTAATTATTCTGATGAACTGAATGATGCCGTAGACTCTTTTTTAGCGCTGTCCCTTTCTTCAGCAGGAGAGCCCAAAGAAGCACTGTCTATAGTATTGAAAGCAATTTCAAAACATTTGCCCAGATACAATAATTCTCTGAGCCGCTATGCTGAAAACTTATAACCCTAGACAATAGCCGAAATAATCTCTGACATTTCTGCGAGATATGATTTCAAACCCCTACAAACACAGAATTATACACTATCAATATTAAGCTTAATTTTAACCGTTTTTAAAACCTGATATCTATGCAACGTCAATTTCATATTTTAGCTTTAGGATGTTTGTTTTATCTGTTCAGTACATTCTGTTCCACTTCAGAAGCCCAGACACAAGCTCATCTAAGCGGTTTTAATCAGGAAAAGAAAAAAGAAGAAATAGACAGCATTATAAAAGCCTATGCTGCAATTAATAAATTTAATGGAACTGCGTTGATCCATTATCAGAATAAAAACATTTTCGAAAGATCTTACGGTTGGCAGGATGCAGAAAAAAAGATACTCAATCAGAAGCAAAGTGTTTATCAGATTGCTTCTTTAACCAAATCTTTCACTGCCTTAATCATTGTAAAACTAAGTGAAGAGGGCAAACTTTTTGTTAAAGATCCTGTTTCAAAGTTCATTCCCGATTATCCAAGAGGAAATGAAATCACCATTGAACATCTCCTTACCCACACCTCGGGAATTTATGAAGTATTGCGAAATAAAGAATATTTCAGCCTGCTTCACACCGGAAAATCTATAGCCAAAAATAAAGAGCTTTCTTTTTTTAAAAATGAGCCCTTGGATTTTGAACCCGGAACCCAATTCTCGTATACCAATTCAGGATATATTCTCCTTGGAATTATTATTGAGAAAATAACAGGGCTTTCTTATGAAGATGCAGTAAGAAAAATCATCTTGAATCCTCTAAAGATGAGTCACACAGGCTTTAATTATTTAGCTTTGAAAAGTCCATATAAAACGGTTCCCTATTCTTATATTTCAAAAACAAGACAGGAAAAAACCGAAGTATGGAATTCCACATTAACCGGTCCTGCAGGGCAGATCTACAGTACCGTTGAAGACCTGTACAATTACTATATGGGATTGAGAGATTATAAAATTGTTTCTAAAGAAGCATTTAAAAAAGCGACAACACCTTTTTTGAGCGGCTATGGCTACGGTTGGTTTATTGATGATCTTTATGGGAAAAAGCTCATTAACCATGGTGGAAATATAGAGGGTTCTACAAGTTATTTTGCTATGCTTCCTGAAGATGATCTATGCATTATTCTTTTGAACAATATCACAAGTAAAAAACTGGAGAAAGCAGGCAACACTATTTTAGCAGCTCTTTTAGAACAGCCTTACACTCTTCCACAACCAAAGAAGGAAGCTGTGTTAAGTGCTGATATAATTAAAAAATACGTTGGTGATTATCAGCTTGCCGATAACAGCGTGATTCATATTCTATACGAAAACGGTCAGCTTTTTATACAAAGCAATAAAGATCCTAAAGTAAAAATGCTGGCTGAAAAAGAGGATCTATTTTTCCTTCAGGATGATGATACCGAAATTTCTTTTATTTTAAAAAAGGGAGAAAAAGATGTTATTACAATTAAAAAAGGACTTTCGTCAAAAACAGCAGAAAAGTTATAATCACGCATTGATTGTGTCATAATCCATAGATTTTTTTTGTAAATTTAAGTATGAAAAAGCTCATTCTCAGGTATCATTTTTTTGTGATGGGATGCTTCGGTTTTCTGCTGCAGTCCTGCAATACAAGGTTCAGAGTCTGGGTAGGCCCGGGAGGCCAGCAGAAAATTTACAATTTGAAATATGGTGAACATAAAAGGCAGAAAATGGATGTCTTTCTTCCCAAAGATTATGCTGAAGATTCTCCTGTAGTTCTTATCATTCATGGCGGGGCCTGGACTTTAGGCAAAAAAGAGCATATGATACAGATTCAGAAAATGCTTTTTGAAAACAGAATTCCGAGTATCAGCATGAATTACAGATTGGTTTCTGAAAAGAAAAAAATCACTTACAAACAGCAGGTTGAAGATATTGGTCTGGTGATTGAAAAATTCAATTCTTTAACAGAAAAAGCAGAACTTCTGCCCAACAATTATATTCTTCTGGGAGAAAGTGCCGGCGGACATTTGGCGCTGCTTTACGGATATCAGCATTCTGATCAGATCAAAAAAATTATTTCTCTAAGCGGACCTACAGATTTCTACAGTTCTGGATATCTTAAATCTTTCTATTCCAAATATACTTCTCCAACTATTCAAAAGGTGGTAGGCAGTAAATTTGACCGGAAAAATGTGTCTGAAGCCTTTAAGGAAGCCAGCCCTATAGCCAATATTACCAATGTTCCTACCTTGTTGTTTCAGGGTAACAATGACTTCCTGGTCAATCAGCATCAGGGAATTGCGATGGACTCAGCTCTTACCCAAATGAATATTCCACACAAGTTTATCTTCATGAAAGGAGCAGGCCATGTACCAAGATTATTCAGTAAAAGAAAAAGAGACAGCATTATCTATCCCAACATTCTGGAATGGATCAAAAAATAATCTCTTTAATGCAAAGAATCTTTAAATACCCAGTACAAAAAATTAATCTTCGAATAGTAGATGTATTTAACAAATACGCTATGAATGCAAAGGAATCTTGAAGCTCATTATTTTATTGTTCGCAAAGACACTTCGTTCAGCGAGGCAGATTACTTAGCTAAGTGAAACACCCTTATGAGCGAAAAGTAGCAGAGCATGATAATAACATTGTGAGCTTTGCGTGTTAAAAAAACATTACTAGATACATAAAAGCCACCTCATTTCTGAGATGGCTTGATATTTTTTGATTGAATTATTTATTATTTAAAGTCCTGGTCCTCGTATTTTTTAGAAAGATCTTCTTTTTTTCCGAAAACAAACTTGAAGATTACCGGAAGTGTTGTTACCAATACAATTACGATGATGATATATTCCAGTTTTTCTTTTAAGTTGATTCCAAACTGTTCCATAAAAAGTTTATCCAGATAATGTCCGGCAAAGATCAAAATAAATGACCATAACACGGCACCAATAACATTATCTCTTAAAAATTCCTTTTTGTCCATCTTTACAATCCCTGCTACAATTGGGGTAAAAGTTCTTACAACAGGTAAGAATCTAGCCATAATAATTGCTAGTGCCCCATGTTTTTCAAAGAAATCATGAGCCTGGTAAAGGTATTTTTTCTTGAAAAGCATTGAATCCGGTCTTTTATATAAAGCAGGTCCTGCCTTCCTTCCAAAATAATATCCTACCTCATTTCCAATAATAGCGGCAAGAGCTACTCCTGAAGCCAATAATGTAGTATCTAAGAAATCACTGCCCGTAGAGCCAAAAGTCTCTTTGATGATTTCAACGGCATAAATCCCTGAAACGAACAAAAGTGAATCTCCTGGCAGGAAAAACCCTACAAAAAGTCCTGTTTCAGCAAATACAATAAACAAAATAAGCCAAAACCCTCCCATTTTAATATAAAACTCCGGGTTTAATAAATCCTTCCAGCTATTGAAATCTTCCATAAATATCGATGAACAACAAAAATAGGTCTAAAATGTCTGAAACAAAAATTAATTATAAGATTTTAACTAAAATTCAGACATGATTTTTATAAGTCGAGGTCATCATCTGAAACGGCAGTCCCATCGGCCATTAGAAATGCTTTTAAGAATGGGGTAAGATTCCCATTCATTACGGCATCCACATCTGAAGTTTCATGACCTGAGCGTACATCTTTCACGAGTTTGTAAGGATGCATTACGTAATTTCGGATCTGGCTTCCCCACTCGATTTTCATTTTGTTGGCTTCTATCTCATTTCTTGCCTTCATACGCTCTTCCAATTCCATCTCATAGAGTCTTGAACGAAGGAGCTGCATGGCTTTTTCTTTATTCTGAAGCTGGGAACGGGATTCTGAGTTTTCAATGATAATTCCGGTTGGTGCGTGACGAAGACGTACAGCGGTTTCTACCTTGTTTACGTTCTGCCCTCCTGCTCCGGAAGACCTCATCGTTTCAAAAGATATATCGGCAGGGTTAATATTAATTTCGATCGTATCATCTACTAAAGGATAAACATATACGGAAACAAAGCTGGTATGACGTTTCGCATTACTGTCAAAAGGCGAAATTCTTACCAAACGGTGTACTCCATTTTCACCTCTTAAGTATCCAAAAGCAAATTCCCCTTCAATTTCCAGGGTAACCGTCTTCACGCCGGCTACATCACCCTCCTGAAAGTTCAGCTCACGGATTTTATATCCTTGTTTTTCTGCCCACATCGTATACATTCTCATCAGCATAGCTGCCCAGTCGCAGCTTTCTGTACCTCCAGCTCCAGCTGTGATCTGAAGAACAGCAGAAAGCTCATCCCCTTCGTTGGAAAGCATATTTTTGAATTCAAGGTCCTCAATTTTTTCAACCAATTGCGGAAATGTCTCATCCAGTTCCTTTTCAGAATCCGGATCTTCCTTAGCAAAATCCACTAAGACCTGTATATCTTCAAATTGTGTCTGAATTTCATCATAACCTTCCACCCATTTTTTCTTGGAACGAAGCTGCTTTAAGAATGCTTCAGCAATTTTCGGGTTGTCCCAAAATTCAGGTGCTGCTGTTTTCTCATCATCATTGGCAATTTCTATCTTCTTTTTTTCAATCTGAAGGTATCTGTGTAAGTCTTCAATCCTGGATTGAACTTCTTTTATCTGGTCGTTGTTAATCACGAATTTTTCTTTTTGCAAAAATAAGGAATTCTTTTAGAGTGGAGCGTTTTGAGTTTAAAGTTCCGGGTTTCAAGTTTTGAGTTCGGATTGGAGATTGGTACACCTCTTTATTTTAAATAATATCAGCCATTATCTCACCAATCTTAGGAGCCAGGGCAACTCCCATTCCTGAAAGTCTTACTGCACAAAACTGTCTTTCTGAAAGCTGTTTTACAATAGGAGTCTTTTCCGAACCCATGGCCATGATTCCTGACCAGCGAAGTGCTATTTTAAAATCTGTATAAGGAAGTATGACTTCTTTTAAAAAGTTTTCCAAATGATTTTGCAGAAATTCTGTCGTTTCAAAAGCCGTTGTTTCTTCTGTCTTAAAATCCTGATTTCTTCCACCACCCAACAGAACCCGGTTTCCTACATTCCTGAAATAATAATACCCTTCATCATAGTGAAAAGTTCCTTTCAGCTTCAATCTTTCTATGGGCTCTGTCAGAAGAATTTGTCCACGGGCTGGAATGATATTTTCTTTTCCCAGGAATCTGGAGGTGAATGCATTGGTGCAATAGATCATTTTATCTGCTTTTACAGAAATATCACCGGAAAGACGAATCTCAACCTCAAGGGGGCTTTCTTCAATATTTTCAACCTCTTTTCCGAATAAGAATTCTACCTTCAGCTCATGACATTTTTCCAAAAGCTTCTGCAACAGCTTTCCCGAATGCAGACTTCCTTCACAAGGATTTTCAATCAGAAATGCAGATTTTCCCAACCCGAATTGCTGTATTTTATCCTGTTTCAGACTATATGTTTGATCCAGACCAGTTATTACTTTCAGCTTTTCATTGACGGAATCCATATGGGATAAAGGTTCTTCGCTATTTAAAACTTCATAGCCTCCATTACGTTCAAAATCAATTTCATCATTTTTGAAATAATGTTGAATTTTCTGAAGACCCTCAAATCTCATTTTAACAAGCTCCAGAGTTTTTTCCCAACCCATTTTCTGTGAATCTGCAATGACTTCGGTAAAGCTTCCGAAACAGGCAAACCCGGCATTCCTCGTTGAAGCACCCAGTGGAATAGCATTCCGTTCAATGATAAGAACAGATTTTTCAGGATACTTCTCCTTAATGGATATAGCTGTCCAGAGCCCGGAAAACCCGGAACCAATGATAATGATATCTCTTTTCCTGTAGAAAGTGTCCAGTTCCCAGATGCTGTTCATGAGTGATGAGTAATTTTTTGTAAAATGTAAAATATATTTATGAATGCAAAACTTTAAACTCTAAACCTTGAACCTTAAACTTTGAATTCCCTTACCCTTTGTCTTTCTCCTCGTCATTATGCTGAAATCCGATAGCTCTCTGTGGTTCTTCAACAACTCTGTAGGTTTCCAATTCGCTCTTCAATGCCTGAATCCTAAATTTAAAATCATCAAAATTATTGATAATGGCATCGGCTAAGAACCGGGCCACCTGATCAAGATATTCTTCAGTAAGCTTGGAACCTGCATCCCTTAACGCTCCACTCAAAAGATTCTGATCAATTTTCAGCTTCTCGTTTCTGGTTCTTTGATAAAGATTTTTAATTCTTTTCTTTAAACTTTGGGTAAAATCTATCAGCATCGTATTGCTGAAGGCTTTCATCTTTGATGATATTTCATGCCAGAAAGGGATTTTATCTGCTTTGTTGTTTTTAAGTATTTTATAAAGCAAAGAATCTTCTTCCAATCCTCTGGTCATGGCATATAAAATGATTTCTGACCGCTCTGAGGCATTGGGAGGAAAAATCGGGATCATGACATCAAATCTTCCCGGAGCAAGAATTTCTTCGTCAATTTCTGAAACTGAATTGGCAGAACCCACCATCAGAACACCTTCTTTTTCAAATTTTCCGATATAATGAAGGATAAGCTCCTGAGCTTCAAGATTACAGGAAGCAACATCTGTTTCTGCTCTTCTCTGCATCATAATTTCATCAAAATCATCCATAAAGAGCAGCATTTTGTTTTCCTTCATCATATTTAATAGAAAATCACTGAAGTTGATTTCATTTCCGTCAATCAGCGAAGTTCCCAAATAGTGTTTTTTGACTTCTTTAAACTGATAGCCAATAATTTCAGCAATCTTATTCGCCCAAAATATCTTACCGCTTCCCGGAGGGCCATACAAAATAATTCCTGCAGGCTTGTTGATTCCCCAGTCTTTGATCTGCTGTGGATTCAGGAAGGGTTCCAGAACAGTGGATGTATAAAAAAACAGATCTCTGTATCCTATGAAATCTCTTTGCTGAAGGCTGGTTTTACTCCCGAAATAATCATAGACAAACTTATAGTTTCCGCCTAATTTGTTATCAATTCCATAACTTGATATGGAAGATTTGAAAAAACCATTATCAAAAATATTGAGGTTGTTATCTTTAATCACCTTTTCTACCTTGTCTTTAGGCTGATTGATAACTTTGGCAATCTGCTCCAGCGTTTTATTTTTGTCCAGATCTTTTTCGTATAATCTTAAAAAGTCTACGTTTTCACGGGCAAATTTTTCAAAATCTTCTTTTACTTCAAAATTCGTACTGACACAGTCTACCAATTCAAGATCGAAATCCTGTATAAACTGTTTTATGGCTTCTGCAGAAACATTCAGTTCTTCTGCCAGTTCAATTAGCTTCATAAGTCTTGGTTAATTCTATCAAATTTAATGTATTTACCAATAAATTGACATTGATTTATGATAATTCTGTAACATTATCTAATTTATATAGACTACTACTATGTAAAACAAATTACATGGAAAAGATTTTATCAGTAAAAAATTTGACAAAAAAATTCAAAAGAGTTGTCGTCAACAATATTTCTTTTGATGTTGAAAAAGGAAATGTTTATGGGCTATTGGGACCGAATGGAAGTGGAAAATCCACCACTTTCGGAATGCTGCTTTCCACCATCAATCCTACCAGTGGAGACTGGTTCTGGTTCGGCAAAAAAGGAACAGATCCTGAAACTTTAAAAAAGATAGGAGCTATTATTGAGCAGCCTAACTTTTATCCTTATCTAAGTGCAGAAACCAATCTTAAAATTGTAGCAGAAATTAAAAATGCTCCCTATTCAAGGATTGATGAAGTTTTGAAAACCGTTAATCTGTATGAAAGGAGAAAAGATACCTTCAAAACCTTTTCTCTGGGAATGAAACAACGTCTTGCCATCGCTTCAGCTATGCTGAACAACCCTGAAGTAATGATATTGGATGAACCGACCAACGGACTGGATCCGGAAGGAATTATTCAGATCAGAGAGATCATCAGCGATATTGCCAAGCAGGGAATCACGATTATTATTGCCAGCCACCTTTTGGATGAAATTGAAAAAATCTGCAGCCATGTCATTGTATTGAAAGAAGGAAACTCCATCTACTGTGGAAGAGTAGATGAAATGACTTCCAACAACGGATATTTTGAACTGAAAGCTGATAATAACATATTACTTTTCAATACATTGAACGAATTACCGTGGTTTAGCTTCGTCAATCAGGACAGGGATTATATTAAAGCCCAGATCCGTGATGATGTGTCAATTTCAGCTTCAGCACTGAATCAGAAGCTGGCGGAAAAAGGGATTTTCTTATCTCATTTGGCCAAGAAAAAACTATCTCTTGAATCACAATTCCTTGAACTTGTAAAAAACACCAACTAGTCATGATAAAATTATTAAAACTGGAATACTATAAAAACCTGAATTACAAACCATTCAAGGTTTTCACAATACTTTATTTCGCCATTCTTATTGCTTTGCTCTTCATTGGATTGGTTGATTTTGATATTTTTGGGGGAACCATTAATTTAAAAGAGCAGGGAATTTATAATTTTCCGGAAATCTGGAACTTCACCACATGGATTGTCGCTTTACTGAAAATTTTTCTGGGACTGATTATTGTCTTCTCTATTTCACAGGAATTCAGCAACAGAATGTTCAAGCAGAATACGATTGATGGATTGAGCAGAAAAGAATTTATCACTTCAAAACTGCTGACGATAAGTATTTTCACCATTGTTTCTACGGTGATTGTATTGGGTATCACTATATTTCTTGGTTATCAATATTCAAATACAAAAGAATCAGCAAAAGTTTTTGCTGAGATCTTCTTCATTGGAAATTACTTTGTAAAACTGTTTACGTTCTTCTGTTTCTTAATGTTTCTTTCCATTTTACTGAGAAAATCGGTGTTTGTATTTCTTGCCCTTTTTGTCTTCTGGATTGGGGAAGGAATTTTAACAGCTGTTGAAGTTTTCTCTAAAGTAAGAGGAATGCAGGGGACGCAGAGAAATGAAGTTCTTCAGAATGACTTTTTTATAACGCATCTTTTGCCGTTGGAAAGCATGTCCAGCCTTATTCCTAATCCGATGATGAGATTAAATATGGTGAAAATGATGGGCGTAAAATATGAATTCCACTACCCTACTGAAAGCCTTATTGCTTGTCTGGTTTGGTCTGTCCTATTCATATTTGGATCGTACTGGATTTTGAGAAAAAGGGATTGGTAGATCTTAATGTTTAGAATTTAAAGATTGAATAATTAAAAATATTTAAAGATTATTTTTAAGTGGTTCGTTTTCGGATCACTTTTTTTGGCTTAATATTTTCATTCTGCTTTGTCAAAAGCAAACCATGCAGTTATCTATACTCAGCATCAAAGAAAGATTTCAATTACATCATTAATTCAAAAATAAAAAGGCTGCCATTTGGCAGCCTTCCTTTCACATTACTTTTTATCTAACAACGGAAGATATTTTCCGTATCCTTTTGTTTCCATTTCAGCTTTTGGAATAAATTTCAGAGAAGCACTGTTGATACAGTAACGAAGTCCTCCTTTATCCTGTGGTCCATCTGTAAAGACATGTCCCAAATGGGCATCACCGGTTTTACTTCTTACTTCTACTCTATCCATACCATGGGTACGATCCAGCTTTTCATCAATCAAAGCCTTTGTAATAGGTTTTGAGAAACTTGGCCATCCACAGCCGGATTCAAATTTATCTGTAGAGATAAACAAAGGTTCTCCTGTTGTAATATCTACATAAATTCCTTCACGGGTTTCGTTCCAGTATTCATTCTGAAAAGGTCTTTCTGTACCGTTTTCCTGGGTAACATTATACTGTTCTGCGGATAATTTTTCTTTTAAAACTTTTTTATCCTGTTTTTGATACATTGGCTTTGGAAGCGGATTGGCTTTTTTGGCCATTTCAAAAAGTCCCGGTTCAATGTGGCAGTAACCTCCCGGATTTTTATCCAGATAATCCTGGTGATAATCTTCTGCTCTGTAGAAGTTTTTTAGTGGAATAGTTTCTACCAATAAAGGTTTATTATAATTTTTTGCCAGTTTCTGAACTTCATCTTTTACAATAGCTTCATCTGTTTTGTTGGTGAAATAGATTCCTGTTCTGTACTGGTTTCCTCTGTCATTTCCCTGTTGATCTTTGCTGGTAGGGTCAATGGTTTTAAAATAAAGGTCAATTAACAGTTTCAGATCTACCTGCTCAGGGTCATACTTCACTTTCACTGTTTCAGCAAAACCTGTAGTATGGCTTACCACTTCTTCATAAGTAGGGTTTTGGGTATTTCCGTTGGCATATCCCACATCTGTTCCTACAACTCCACGAATCTGTTGAAAAAAATGCTCTGTTCCCCAGAAACATCCCCCTGCAAAATAAATCTCTTTAACGTTTTTACTATCCATAATTTTCTCATTTTCTTTTTTTACTTCCACTTCATTGGGCTTCTTGTTCTTAAAAAGCCCGGATCCTGCAGCAAAAACTGCTATACCCAGAATGATTCCGAGTACGATTAATATATTTTTCATTTTTACCTTTTTATTCATTACTTATTATTTTGAACGATCATTAATCCAAATCCTAAAAGCATAAGGTCTTTTAAAATAAAGAAATCCGTCACAGGCACTCCATCCACTATTTTCCAGATTCCCGGTGTTGTAAACAAATAGCTTAAGGTTACCAGAAAAGTGACAATCATTCCTATTCCTGCATACTTCTTCAGTACAGCAAATTTCGCACTAAATATCAGGAGTAATGCAATGATAATTTCTATCACTCCGATAAGATTTGACACTGCCTGGGCGCTCATAATCTTATATACGAAAAAAGTTAAGAAATGGTTTTCCACCAAAGGTTTTATGGCGGCTGCTTCTGTAGGGGTAAATTTGAAAATACCGATCCACAGCAAAATAAGAGCTGCTCCGAAGAGGGAGATATAATACCCGGCCCGGGTTAATTGATTTTTAGATTCCTGTACTGTTCCGACCATGTTTTAAGATTTTAATTGAATACTTTATTGTTTTCAATAGTATAGTCGGAGCCTTTTTACAATCCTGACAGAAATTTTCTTAGAAATTTAATTTATCGATCATTTTATTTTTAAAATCCTGAATTTCAGACTCATTAATTTCAGTTTCCTGTTCAGAAAATTTCTTTTTAAAAACTTTATCCAGAAGTGCCAGCTTTTCATTGTACATTCTGCACCATTTGCAGATCATCAGATGCATGCTGAGCATCCTGTTTTCTCTGGCAGAAATGGATTGGGCATTCCTTTTTTCCATCAGTAAAGTAGCTTCACTGCATGGTAAAAATAATATATGTAGTATTCTTCTTATCATTTTTTCTTATGATTTTGAAAACCAGTTAAACTCCAGACATTCTCTGAGCTGCATACGGCTTCTTTGCAAAATCTTCCAAAGATTAGTCGTAGAAACATTCAATTCCTGACTTACTTCCGGTGCTTTTTTTTCTTCGATATAATACATTTTAACCAGGATCTTCCATCTGGCGGGCAATTCTTCGATACATTCCTCCAATGTTTTATTAAAGTCTGCACTGTCTAAAAGTTCATCTCCGCCACCTGATATATTCCAGTCATTTAAAACATCATTTTGTTTCCATGAGCCTGTTTCATCAAAAAAATGATCAAGTCTGATATTAGGTTCAGATTTATACTTTTTCCGGTAAAAATCTGCAACTTTCCTGTTCAGAATTGCCATCAGCCAGGTGAGAGGATTGCTTTTTCCTTCAAAAGAATCATGGGCTGAATATGCCGCAAGAAAAACTTCCTGAACAACATCCTGTGCATCTTCTTTATTAGAAAGTACATACAGTGCCCGCTTCAAAAGCGGTCCGGAATATTGCTCTATCCAGCTTTTCAATTCTTCATCTTTTGTCATGGGAAGGATTTTTTGTCTTATCTCAGATCACAGCGAAGGTAATAAGTTAAGCGGGAAATTGCAAAATTTTCACATTTTCTCTATTGCCAACCTTATTTAGTATATTATTTCATATAACCTGCCTTTTTAAAAAATGCGTGATGCTCGTTTTTTGAATAATTGATGCTGATGATTTCCTTTAATGCTGCTTTTTTATCTGCAGCCTTTTCATAATAGCTCTTACAGATTGTGTAGCCTACAAAATAGGCAAGATCAGCGGGTTTATCCTTAGAAGAACTTCCATTGTACATCCATTGATCCGTATCATATTGGTACATATCCTTTTTAAATTCTGACCAAAGCTGTTCTTCATGATTCCTGCCATAATCTATGTATGCAATATGAGGAAGATTTCCCAAAAGCTTTTCAGCAATAAAGTCGCAGGAACCTTCCATTAAAGCCCAGCCTAATAAATCGAGATTACGATATTCTTCTTCATTATTCACTCCGTTGATATAATCCTGCTGTACATGAACCAGTTCATGAGCAATGTTATATTCTGTAGACTGCTTGATTTCCGGATCTGAAAGTGAGGTCAATGCGGTAACTTCTGTTCCTATTAAAATAAATTCACGGGTTGTCGTTCCACCTCTGTTAAAAGTGCCTATCACAAAGCTAATCTGAGGGCTGTGAAATGATGGATAAATCTTTTTAAAAGACGTGTACAGCTTTTCTATATCATAATCCTGCTGCGCTATCTCCAACGTTCGTGTACGTACTTTATTCCAACGCTTTGATATTTTATTAATGCTCTTGACATAATCTGAAACACTCATTGTGTCCATTTTTATCAATGCTTTAAGTGCCGGGCTTGCTTTCTCCAAATACTCTGAATTCATGATTTCCATCTGTTTCAGCGAGTCATTAGATTTCTGTGCCAGGTCATAGGCTTTCCAGAAGTTGGTGACATCCGTATTTGACACTCTTTTTTGGGAATAAACGAATGTGGTTAAGAATAAAAATATGATACTGTATTTCATAGGAGATTCTTTACTCCAAAATAAAACATTTAAATTGATTCCCAATAAGATATCTTATAAGAATCTTTTCTCTTAACTATACAAACCTTACAGCTTTACTCAGGGTCTGTAATAAAAGAAACAAATATCCGGCAAACTCAGTCGGGCACCATTCAAAACATAGCATAAAATTATTACAAATCGCTTAAAAATAGTAAATTTGCATCTTATCAAAATTTGATATTAAAAAAAGCAAAAGCAATACTATGACATCACAAGAGATACGTCAAAAATTTTTAGATTATTTTAAAAGTAAAGGGCATCTTATTGTTCCTTCAGCTCCTATTGTGCTGAAAGACGACCCTACCCTTATGTTTTCCAACTCCGGAATGACGCAGTTCAAGGATTTTTTCCTTGGCTACAAAACGCCTACCGCCCCTAGAATTGCCGATACACAAAAGTGTCTTAGAGTTTCAGGGAAGCACAATGACCTGGATGATGTAGGTAGAGATACTTACCACCACACCATGTTTGAGATGCTAGGAAACTGGTCTTTCGGGGATTACTTCAAAAAAGAGGCTATTGCTTTTGCCTGGGAATTACTGACTGAAGTATACGGAATTCCAAAAGAAAATTTATACGTAACGATTTTTGAAGGTGATGCTTCTGAAAATCTGGACAGAGACCAGGATGCTTATGATTTCTGGAAATCTCACATTTCAGAAGACCGAATCATCAACGGAAATAAAAAAGATAACTTCTGGGAAATGGGTGAAAGCGGACCATGCGGACCGTGTTCAGAAATCCATGTTGACTTGAGAACACCAGAGGAAAAAGCTAAGGTTTCAGGACTTGAACTGGTAAATAATGACCACCCTCAAGTTGTAGAAGTATGGAACCTGGTTTTCATGGAATTCAACAGAAAAGCAGATAAATCTTTAGAGAAGCTTCCTGCTCAGCACGTAGATACGGGAATGGGCTTTGAACGTCTTTGCATGGCGCTTCAAGGGAAATCTTCCAACTATGACACCGATGTTTTCACTCCGCTTATTGCTAAAGTTGAAGAACTTTCAGGTAAAAAATATACCGGAATTTTAGAAGACGAAAAAGATATTGCGATCCGTGTTGTAGTAGATCATATCAGAGCGGTTTCTTTTGCTATTGCAGACGGACAGCTTCCTTCAAATGGAGGTGCAGGTTATGTAATCAGAAGAATTTTAAGAAGAGGAATTTCTTATTCTTACAGATTCTTAGGAATGAAAGAACCTTTCCTTTACAAATTAGTTGCTGTTCTTCAGGAACAAATGGGACCTTTCTTCCCGGAACTTGAAAAACAAGGAAAACTGGTTGCTGAAGTAATCAAAAGTGAAGAAGATTCATTCTTAAAAACAATTGAAAATGGTTTGATCAGAGTTGAAAAACTGATTCAGCAGACCATTGCAGATAATCAGAAAGTATTACCAAGTGAAGAAGTTTTTGAGCTTTATGATACTTATGGTTTCCCGGATGATTTAACAAGAATCATTGCTGAAGAAAAAGGGTTGACTATTGATGAAGCTGGTTTCAAAGTTGAAATGGAGAAACAGAAACTTCGTTCAAAAGCAGATTCTGCTCAGAAAGTATATGACTGGGTAAATCTTGAATCAAAGCCTGAAACATTTGTAGGATACGATCAGACTGAATCTGAAACCTATATTACAAGATACAGAAAGGTAGAAAATAAAGACGGAGAATTTTATCAGGTAGTATTGAGTAACTCTCCTTTCTATCCTGAAGGAGGTGGACAGGTTGGAGACAAAGGTGTTCTTGAAAATGCTGTTGAAAGTTTTGAAGTGCTGGAAACTAAAAAAGAAAACGGATTGATTATTTCATTGATCAGTGGACTTCCGAAAGATGCCGGTGCTGTTTTCTATGCTAAAGTAAATGCTTCTGACAGAAAAAATTCTCAGGCAAACCACTCTGTGACTCACCTTCTGCATGAGGCTTTAAGAGATGTTTTAGGAACTCACGTAGAACAGAAAGGTTCTTATGTAGGTCCTGATTATCTTCGTTTCGACTTCTCTCATTTCAACAAAATGACTGAGGAAGAATTGGCATTAATTGAAGAAAAAGTAAACAAAAAGATCAAAGAAAGTATTGCGTTACAGGAATTCAGAAATATTCCGATTCAGGAAGCTTTGGAGAAAGGAGCAATGGCTTTATTTGGTGAAAAATATGGTGACAGTGTGAGAATGATTCAATTCGGAAGTTCAAAAGAACTTTGTGGAGGAACTCACGTGAAAAACACCAGCGAAATCGGTCATTTCAAAATCACTTCCGAAGGTTCTGCAGCAGCTGGAATCAGAAGAATTGAGGCTATTTCAGGAGATAAATCAGAAGAATATTTCAACAATCTTGAAAAACAGATCACTGAACTTTCTCAACTGCTAAAGTCCAAAGATGTTGTAAGATCTATCGAAAAACTCATCGAAGAAAATGCTTCATTGAAAGCTGAAGTAGATGCTCTTAAAAAGGAAAAAGCAAAAGGAGAAATCGGTGAATGGAAGAATGCTTATGAGCAAAAAGGCAACAAGCAGCTTTTAGTAAAGAAAACTTCTCTGGATGCAGGTTCTGTAAAAGACATCGTATTCCAGTTGAAGAGAGAAATTCCTACTTCGGTAACGATTATCCTTTCTGATGCAGACGGCAAACCAATGATCACAGTTGGAGTTTCTGATGATCTGGCTGCAGATTATCAGGCAGGAGCTATCGTAAAAGATCTTGCAAAAGAAATCCAAGGCGGTGGCGGCGGAAACCCGGGTTTTGCAACAGCAGGTGGTAAAAACCTTGAAGGTCTGGAAAATGCTTACCAGAAAGCTTTGAATATATAAGAATAGAATACCTATTATAAATTTTAGAACAGGCTGTTTCATTTTTGAGACAGCCTGTTTCTGTTTTAATCATTATTTTTTTAACGCTAAGGACCGCAAAAAGACTCATGCTATCATAAATATTTCCGATTGCAAAGGCCGTTACACTCAGCCATGAAATGATTGCGTTTTTTGCTAAATAGAATACCTTTGCAAACGAAAAAAGTAGGTATCTAAAAGTCTTAGCGTCTCTGCGTTATAATATTCCATTCCTTATTAATCAGATATTCATCAAAATCTCTCTATTTATACCCGTTCTAATTATTGACCTTACCTTAACAAATCATCACTTAATCTTAAACTATTTGTTTTGTCTTCTTAAAACTTAGTTAACACTAGACCTCTAGTTTTGTCGTAATCGAAATTCAAAAAATATAATTATGAAAATTAACAAAACTATTGGAGCTCTATTCCTTGCAGCTATTGTTTTTCAAGGCTGTAATGATGACAATAACGGGGATTCCAACACCCCAGCCAATGACAAAATAAAGATTGAAAATTTTTCTAAAGAGCCTGCTTTCGTTTATGGAATGCAAGGTTTTGAAAATTTAAATATTACCACCCTTATTTCCAGCTCTGATGTACTTCCAGGTTCTCCTGACTTTGTTTTTGGAGGTCAGCCGGATGGAATGGGAATTATGAAAGATCCCAACTCTGACGGCTACCTGATGATCACCAATCATGAGATCAAACAGTCTGTATCAAGAGTATATCTGGATAAAACATTTAAGCCTGTAAAAGGAGAGTATATTTTAAACGGAACCGGAGGAATGACGAGATTATGTTCCGCTACACTGGCAACTCCTGAAACTCATGGTTTCAGTGCCTTTCTTACTGCCGGAGAATCTGGTGAAGAAAGTATGGTTCATGCTTTAAACCCTCTGGCGCCGGTATCTCAGGCAGCAGATAAAACAAGAGTAAAACCAGCTTTAGGAAAAGCTTCAATGGAAAATGCAGTTCCACTTCCAAAAGATGTTTCTAATGGAAAATCTTATATCATCATCGGGGAAGACCAGTCTTATTCATCTTCTCATCAGTCTGCAGGACAATTGATCATGTATGTAGCCGATACTCAGGGTGATTTGGATAATGGTAAGCTGTATTCTTTAAAAAGAACAAACAACAACTATACTGAAACGGATATGACGAAAGGAAGCAGCTACGATGTAGAATTTGTAGAAATTCCTAACGCCAAAAATCTTACAGGCGCTCAGATAAATCAGAAAAACATTGATAATAACGCCATCCGTTTTTCAAGAGTGGAAGATGTGGATTATAGAAAAGGAGCTGGAAAAGGAAGAGAAATTTACTTTACCGCTACCGGAGAATCTTCTGACGGTGTGAATCCGAAAGCAGGATTAACAATGTGGGGGAGAGTTTACAAGCTTGTTCTGAACCCCAACAATATGATGACAGGAAAATTAGAAGTTGTTGCTGAAGGAGATTCTAACCCAGGAAATAATCTGATCAATCCTGATAACTTATGTGTTACTGAGAACTTTGTATACATCCAGGAAGACGGAGATTCTTACTATAAAAATGCAAACCACGATTCTTATATCTGGCAACTAAATATTGCTACAAAGCAATATAAACCATGGTTGAATATGAAACATAACAGAAGTGATTCTGCATGGCAGACTGCTTACAACCAATCAGGGGATCTGCAGAAATTCGGTTCTTGGGAATTCGGAGCAATGGTTGATATTTCTGATATCATCGGAGTTCCTAATACCTTCTCTGTCAATATCCACTCACACACATGGCAGCTGGACAAATTTAAAAACCCTGACGGTTCCGGAATCAACACCAATAAAGAAGGTGGACAGATTGTAATCATCAGAAACGTAGAAAAATAGTTTTAATTCCTTCATATCAAATTAAAGTATCAATAGAAAATTTCTGTTGATACTTTTTCATACCTATGAATAAACTTTCAAAATACCCGATTCTTCTTTTCTTATACTGTGCAGCAGCACTCTTTACACTCTATTACTGTAAGAATGATAAGCAGCAGCCTGTATACGAAGATCTTGGTTCTGTAAAAAACAGGATTATCAAAACCAACAATGATTTTGAAAAACAGATCAATGAACTGAAAACCCTTGTTGCTGCAAATTCTGATGAAAAACTTCTTCAGGAAAAATTTCTTCAGGAAAAATTTCAGGACATCAGAAAAGCATACAAAAAAATGGAATGGGCTGTAGAATACTTCCTACCCCACTCTGCCAGGTTTATCAACGGTCCTGCCCTTCCTGAAATAGAAATGGATGAGCATACAGAAATAGAACCCGAAGGACTGCAGGTTTTGGAAGAGATGTTTTATCCCTACGAAAAAGGAAATAAAGATGAAGTGATCAGAATGCTTAATAAACTTATCAATAAAAGCAATACGATAGCCACCAACTTTCAGGTAATTACCATCAGCAAAGACCAGGTTTTTGATGCGTTAAGACAGGAAGCTTTCAGGATTTCAAGCTTGGGAATTGCAGGTTTTGACACTCCTGTTTCCGGAATATTTTTACAGGAAATGCCTTCTTCGCTGGAAAGTATCAAGGAGACACTGGAACAAATTTCCACGGAACGCTCGAAAGACAAAGCATTAAAAAGTATCATTGCAGAAATCAATTCAGCCATTAGAGTACTGAAAAGAAACACAGACAAAAATACATTTGATTATGTCAATTTTATTCCTGACCATTTGAATAAGATCACTGCTCTGATGCTTGATTTTAAAAATCAGGAGAATATTCCGGATGTAGAAGTCACTACTGCTCTAAACAAGAACGCAGCTACTTTTTTCTCTAAAAATGCTTTTAATCCTAACGCCTTCACGCCAGGAAAAGAATATGCCTACTCTGAAGAAAAAGCAGCTCTTGGCCATCAGCTTTTTAATGATAAAATCCTTTCCAATAACAATAACCGAAGCTGTGCAACATGTCATATTCCTGAGAAAGCTTTTACTGACGGGCTTGCCAGATCTATATCTCTGGAAAATTCGGAGCTTGCAAGAAACGCTCCTTCTCTCAACTATGCTGGTTATCAGCATGGCCAGTTTTGGGATATGAGAAAGGATGATCTTGAAGGGCAGAGTTCAGATGTGATCTCCAATAAAGAAGAAATGCATGGTGACCTGAATGTGATTCTGGCAAAAATAAATCAGGATAAAAACTATCAGGCGGCCTTTAAAAAGATTTATCATTCTCCAAAAACAGAGGTATGGCAGCTTCAGAACGTACTGGCAAGTTATATTCGTTCTTTGTCAACCTTCAATTCTGCTTTTGATGATTATATGAAAGGCAATAAGTCAGCAATGACGGAAAGCCAGAAACGTGGTTTCAATCTTTTTGTTGGAAAAGCCCAATGTGCAATATGCCATTTTGTTCCTTTATTTAATGGTACAGTTCCTCCCAATTTCAAGAAAACCGAACAGGAGGTTTTAGGAGTAGCAATCAATGGAGAAAATAAAACATTTGACAATGATCCGGGAAGAGGAAAGTTTCATGAAACAGTACCTTCATTACAACATTCTTTCAAAATACCAACCCTTAGAAACATCAATAAAACAGCTCCTTATATGCACAACGGAGGATACAAAACATTGAAAGAAGTAATGAATTTCTATAACAAAGGCGGTGGAAAGGCTTTTGGATTCAAAGTAGAAAACCAAACACTTTCTGATACTCCGTTGCAGCTTACCGATAAGGAAATAAATGATATTATTGAATTTATGAAGACTTTAGATGATCAATAAGCCATCATAAAATAATAACTGATCAAAAAATTCTTGAACAAACCAGATTCAGGAGTTTTTTTATTGGAAATTTCCAGGAAATGCAGAAAGACTATCTAAGCGTCCTCATCATTTAATTTTATAAGGCGCAAAGTCCATAAAAACATTAGATTAAATCAATGTTATACTATGTTAAAAACTTTTCCAGAACAATAAATATCATTAATTTTGACCTAGTATTTTTACATGAAAAGGGCTTTACTGTTATTATTTTTTTTACTCAGCTTTTTGGGGTATTCACAATCAAAAATTAAGATTGTGGATGACGCCAGTCAAAAACCTGTTTTTAATGCAAAAGTGTCATGTGATAACACAATCATTGGATACACCAATCAACAGGGCGTTTTGGAATTTAAAACAGAATGCAAAAACATTGATATTGACGCCGATTCTTACCAGAAAGAAACGATATCAGTGGAGAGCAGTATGGAAATTTCCCTCATCAAAAAATCTTCAAAAACCACCAGGATTGAAGCTGTAGTTATTGAAGATAAAAGTGATCCCCGGGCTTTGGAAATTCTGAAAAAAGTGAACAAACTTTTTAACGAAAACTCTCCAAAAAGCTTAGGTTCCTATTCTTATAAATCCTATGAAAAAATATCTCTGGATATTGATGAGGACAGCCTTTCACAGTTTAATCAGTATTTCAATGATTTAAACATTTTCAAGAAAAAAAGGGAAAAAGACTCACTGAATAATATTTCCGCAAGAAAAGTATTTTCAAAAAGCAAACTCTTTCTCTGGGAAAGGGCACAGGAGTTTTTATATTCCAAAAAATATGGTGAAAAGATCAATATTCTGGACAACAGAATTTCCGGTCTGAAGCAGCCTATTTATGAAATGATTGCGCTCCAGCAGAGTAACAGGGATATTGTTCCTGAGCAGGTGAAGCCGGAGAACAGAGGATTGTACAGATTCTTTCTTTCGGATACCGTTACTCTTGACGGGAGAAAAAACTTTGTGATCCGTTTCCGTGAAGTCAATTACAAAAAGCCGGACAGAAAGCGAAAGTATAACGGTGCTATTTATGTAGATACGGAAACCTACGGAATCAAAAAGATAGAAAATTTCAGTAAAAATAAAAACGACGGGATCATCACCAGCACATGGATATTCTATAATAACAAATGGTTCCTTGCCCATGAAAAAACCAAGCTTAAAATGGGTAAAATGGCGATGGACGATAAAGAGCATGCTGACGATAAGAAAACAAAAAAAAGTTTTGGAACCTACGCTTTTCTTACCTCAAAATATTTTGATTTCGAAGCTCCTATCAAAGAGAATCCCAAAGATTTCAAAGGCTACACCTTCTCTGTAAAAAATATTGACGGCCATTCTCTGGACCGTTACAGAACAGAGCCTCTTACTGAAAGAGAACAAAATACCTATAAGACCATTGATAGTTTAGGTAAAAAATATAAAATTGACAGAAAGGCGCAGATCTTATCCGGATTACTGAACGGACAGATCAGAGTAGGCTCTGTAGATTTCGCGGTGGATGAAATTGTCAATTATAACTCTTATGAAGGCTTCAGATTAGGTTTAAAGGCCAAACTTAATGAAAATTTCAACCCTTATTTTTCACCAGACTATTATTTTGCATACGGTGTAAAAGACAGAAGGTGGAAATACGGAATGGGTCTTGATATGAAAACCTCGCTGGAAAAAAATTCAATTTTCCGATTTGAGGTATATGATGACGTAACAGCATCAGGAGAGTTCAACAGAAAGCTCTGGAATTTCAAAATGAGAACGATGAATTTTGGAAATAACCTGAATAATGATAAATATTTCCATTTCAAAGGAGCCTCTTTATCGTATATGAATGACGTGACCAACGGTCTTACCCTTGCTCTTGCTGTAAGACGAAATACGGAAGCGGCAGAATTTGATTACCAGTTCAGAGACAGAGGGACTTCATACAGGAATTTCAATACACTTTTTACCTTAAAATATTCTCCGAATTCTACCAATATTATGACTCCTCAGGGAAAATCTCTGATCGACCAGAAATATCCTGAGTTGTATTTTAATTATGAGCAGAGCTACAAACTGCTGCAGGGGAACTTTAATTATTCCCGTTTTGATGCTCTTTTTGTTCATAATTTTAAGACTCCCATCGGAACTACTGGTTTCAGACTGTACGGAGGTGCCGTTTTGGGTGAAGCGCCAATCTGGAAAAACTTTACGATGAACGGACTTGCTTCCCCTGGTAAAGATTTCAATTTCAACCTTACCTCTTACCTTGGATTTGCTACTTTGGAGGGAGGAAAATATTATAATGATAGGTTTATTGCATATTACTTCACTCACAAGCTTCCCTTGTATTTCAAGAGTTTCGGACACAATGTTTCCAGCTTTGATTTTGTTCTGAGAGGAACTATCGGAGATATGAAACATCCGGAATACCATCAGTTTAAGTTCAGAAAGCTGGATCATCTGTATCAGGAAGTAGGCCTGGAATGGAATAATTTCCTTTCCAGTTATTTTAATTTAGGTTTATTCTACAGAGTGGGTTATTATGCAACACCACATTTCAGAGAAAATTTTGCTATCCAGTTTAAACTGAAGTTTCTCGAGTTTTAATACCCCATAAAATACAAAATCTTTATTTTTGAACCAGAATTCAGAAATATTCAACGATAATATATAAAAAAGAGCATGCAGAAAATCGAAATCAAAGCAGAACAGTTTTTTGAATTATTAAAATTAAAAGACACTCCGATGTGGGAAATTTTCTCACAGATGATCGATGGGAATGAAAAGGAAATTATCTTTTTAGACAATGAAGACAAGATCCTTTTCACTTACATTTTAGCTTCTACAAAGGAAAAACTGGAAGAAGACAGAAAGGAATTTTCAAAACAGTTTTCAGAGAAATTAGCTAACTTTGATTAAAAGTTTCTATGAATAAAAATTATGTTTTTTCTCTGCTAAGTCTTTTCCTGTTTACCATTGGAAATGCTCAGAATTATAAAAAACCTTTGGTTTCCGCCATCAAAGAAGCTGATCTTCGTACCGATATGTATCAGCTTGCTGCAGATCAGTTCTGGGGTCGTGAAGCAGGAACGCTGGATGAATTAAAAGTTTCTATGTGGCTTGCTGACAAAGCAAAAGAAGCCGGAATGAAACCCGCAGGTGATAACGGAACTTTTTTCCAGTTTTTTGATATGTACAGACATCAGGTTATCCCTCAAAGCAGCCTGAAAATTGGAGACAACAGTTTGAAACTATGGAAAGATTTCCTTGTTGCTGAGCCTGTGAATGCTTCTATAGATGCCGAAATTGTATATGCCGGAAACGTAGAACCTGAAGATCTTGCTAAATTAAATATTCAAGGAAAAGTACTTGCTGTAAACGCTTCAGACAAAAATATCTCAAAAGATATGACTCTTTTTGTAAGAAGATATCCTGGATTTGTAAGAAATAAATACTACAATAAAGCTTCTGAATTGGGGGCGAAAGCCATTATCTTCATTACCGATGATACCTCAGAACAAAGCTGGGTGGAAGTACTTCCTCAAATGACAAGAGGAAGCTATGGTGTAGAAGGATTGAGAGAAAAGATCACGAATAATATTCCAGTTTTATGGATTAAAAGAGAAAATGCAGGATGGGTAAAAAACAATCCTAAAGCTTCTCTGAACCTGATCACTGAAACCTACAAATATCCATCAGTGAATATCATCGGAAAAATAGAAGGTACCGATCCGGTTCTTAAAAATGAATATGTTTTGCTAAGCGGACATCAGGATCATGACGGAATCAGGCATCCTGTAAAAAATGATACCATCTACAATGGTGCCGATGATAATGCAAGCACCTGTGTTGCAATGCTGGCGATGGCAAGAGCTTACAAAAAACAGCCGGGAAAAAGAAGTATCCTGTTTGTTTTCCATGGAGCTGAAGAAAGAGGATTGTTGGGCTCCAGATGGCACGCAGCACATCCAGTTGTTCCAAAAGAGAAAATTGTAGCTGTATTGAATGGTGATATGATTGGAAGAAATGATAATAATGAGGCAGCTTTATTAGGAGGAAATGCTCCTCATAAAAATTCTGAAGAGCTTGTAAAAATGGCTGAAGAAGCCAATAACGAGAGTACAAAATTCAAATACCTGAAAGATTGGGATTCTCCAAGCCACGCTGAATATTTCTATTTCAGAAGTGATCATCTTCCTTATGCTAAAATCGGCATTCCTGCTATATTTTTCACCAGTGTACTGCATGATCAGTATCATACGCCACAGGATGAATCAGAAAATATCAATTACAAAAAGCTTTATAAAATGACGGAATGGATGTACAGAACATCCTGGAAAGCAGCGAATGAAGCTGAACGTCCAAAAATAATTTCAAATTTTTCGCTTGAAAGATAAAAATAAAAAGCTTCACCGATTGTGAAGCTTTTTATTTTTCATCATTGTGTTTTTAGAATCTGATTGATTACGAAATAATTTAATATTGAATATGTATTTAACCATTAAGTAAAATTTAGATTGTAAGGAAAGTTAAGATTCAAATGAATTTGAACAAAGCAATCTGCTTACTAAATATCTGAAGATATTTTTTTCATTATTCTTAAAAGCTTTATCAATCTTAATGGTTCATTAAATAAGTAAATTCATCAGCGAAGGGTCATTGTTCAGATAGTTGACAAAAAAATCATATTGTTTCATCTTATCGATTAAAGGGTTGAAATCTTTGTTTTGTTTCAGAGCAATTCCTACCACTGCAATTCCTTTTTCTTTTGAGTTTTTCTGGGTGTACTCAAAATAGGTAATATCATCATCAGGTCCCAGCACATCCATTACAAAAGTTTTCAATGCTCCCGGACGCTGTGGAAACCTGACCAGGAAATAATGCTTTAACCCTGCATAAAGCAACGCTTTTTCCTTGATTTCTTCCATACGGGTAATATCGTTATTACTTCCGCTGATGATACAGACTACATTTTTACCTTTTATTTCATCCCTGTATTTTTCCAATGCGGCTACTGAAAGTGCTCCCGCAGGTTCTACAACAATAGCATCTTTATTATACAATGACAAAATGGTCTCGCATACAAGTCCCTCCTCCACCGTAGCCATATCATGCAGGATATTTTTGCAGCGTTCAAAAGTAATATCTCCCACTTGCTGTACTGCTGCTCCATCTACAAACCTGCTTATCTTTTCAAGAAGAACAGGTTTCCCTTTTTCCAGCGCTTTTTTCATACTTGCTGCCGCTGAAGGTTCTACTCCAATGATTTTTGTGTGTGGTGACAGATGTTGGAATACAGAACAGATTCCTGCTGCCAGCCCACCTCCTCCAATCGGAACAAAAAGATAATCAATAACACCCTCAGCCTGCTCCAGAATTTCCAGCGCTGTTGTTGCCTGCCCTTCAATAATTGCCGGATCGTCAAAAGGATGAATAAATACACTGTTATGGTCTTTACAAAACCTCATCGCAGCATCTTTTGCAGCATCGAAAGTATCTCCGTACAAAATAACGTCTATGTATTCTCCACCGAACATTTTCACCTGCTCAAGCTTTTGTCCGGGTGTTGGCAAAGGCATGAAAATAGTTCCTTTCACCTTCATTGTCTGACATGCAAACGCCACTCCCTGCGCATGATTTCCGGCACTGGCACACACCACTCCTTTTAAAAGTTCTTCCGGTGACATTGTTGCCATCTTATTGTATGCTCCTCTGATCTTATAAGATCTTACTCTTTGAAGGTCTTCTCTTTTGAAACGGACATTCGCCTCATAAATAGCTGACAGATTATTATTGACAGCTAAAGGTGTTTTTACCACTACATTTTTTAATCGTTCCTCCGCTTTATAGACATTCTCTAAAACGAAGGAACTTATTTCCTCTTTCATCATCTGTTTGATAATTAATTGTTTTCGGGTCTGAGGCTTCGTACAGTCTTGCCAGCTTTCCACATTTCGCTTTCTCTTAACTCTGTAAGTTCAACTTCCAGTTTTTCACGATAATCCGGCTTGCTGTTACTGTCAATCGAACGTTGTGCTTCATTTCCTTTGGCTACGTTGTCATACAATTCTTCAAATAAAGGCGAAGTAGCATCTCTGAAACGTTTCCACCAATCTAAAGCTCCTCTCTGAGCGGTTGTGCTGCAATTGGCATACATCCAGTCCATTCCGTTTTCTGCCACTAAAGGCATTAATGACTGCGTGAGTTCTTCCACTGTTTCATTAAAGGCTTCAGAAGGGCTGTGTCCGTTTTTTCTCAATACATCATACTGAGCAGCAAATATTCCCTGTACAGCTCCCATTAATGTTCCACGTTCTCCGGCAAGATCGCTGTATACTTCTTTTTTAAAATCGGTTTCAAACAGATATCCGCTTCCTATCGCGATACCCAATGCAGTTACTCTTTCTCTGGCTTTTCCTGTAGCATCCTGATAAACGGCAAAACTGCTGTTCAGACCTCTGTTCTGGAGAAACATTCTTCTCAACGAAGTTCCTGAGCCTTTTGGTGCTACCAGAAATACATCTACATCAGCTGGAGGAACAATTCCCGTACGTTCGCTGAAAGTAATTCCAAAACCATGAGAAAAATATAATGCTTTTCCTGGGGTAAGGTATTGTTTTACTTTTGGCCAGTATTCAATCTGTGCAGCATCGCTCAGAAGGTAGCAGATTATGGTTCCTTTTTCTAAAGCTTCTTCAATTTCAAATAAAGTTTCTCCCGGTACAAATCCGTCTGCAATTGCTTTATCCCATGATTTGGAGTTTTTCCTCTGTCCTACAATAACATTAATTCCGTTATCTTTCTGATTCAAAGCCTGTCCGGGTCCCTGTACTCCGTATCCAATTACCGCTACTACTTCATTCTTTAATACTTCCTGAGCTTTTTCCAACGGAAATTCATTTCTCGTTACTACGTTCTCTTCTACTCCTCCAAAATTCAATTTTGCCATTTTTTTTGATTTTATAATTATTGATTATGATGTTTAATTTTATGTTTAGCTTGCATATTCTACAGCTGTCAGGTATGGATTTCTGTGATAATGTACTTCCAGAACGTCTACCTGTTTTTCCATTTGTCTGCTGATTTTCTGAACAGAATCTTCTGTTTCTCTGATCACGATGACAAACTTTTTTACTTTTTCTATTTCTGAAGGACCTACATTGAAGGTCACCATAGAAATTCTTCTTCTTGAAAAAATAGCATTGATCCGGCCGATCAATCCTAAATAATCTTCTGTATACGCTGTAATGGTATATTCTTTATGATCTGTTTTCATCTTTTTTATTTTTAAAATTTATTATTCAGTACGATTTCTGAAACACTTTTCCCCTGAGGAATCATTGGAAATACATTATGTTCTTTTCCCGTCATGACCTCAAGAAGAAAAGCGCCGTTGTGATCAAGCATCTGGCGAAGTGCCCATTCCAGATCTTCTCTTTCAGACACTTTATTTCCCGGGATATTATATCCTTTTGCCACCTGAACGAAATCGGGACTCTGAATATCCACTGAGGAGTATCTTTCTTCGTGAAACAATTCCTGCCACTGCCTTACCATTCCCAGATAACAGTTATTAAGAATTAATATTTTGACCTCCGGATGATACTGCATAATGGTTCCTAATTCCTGAATATTCATTTGAGCACCTCCATCTCCCATGACAGCAATTACAGAACGGCCAGTCCCTGCATAAGATGCACCTATTGCGGCAGGAAGACAAAACCCCATGGTTCCCAATCCGCCACTCGTTACATTGGTACGGGAATTCTTAAATTTAGAATAACGGCATGTTGCCATCTGATGCTGTCCCACGTCTGTTACAATGACCGCCTCTCCTTCAGTCATCTCGTTCAGATAGCGGATGACTTCTCCCATAGTAATTTCTCCTTCTTCAGGATAAAGCTCTTTATTGATGAGACTGTTATTTTCAATTTCATGACAGTTTTTAAATCTTTCATACCATTCCGGGTATTCTCTTTTTGCAATCCACTTTGTAAGAAATGGAAGGGTATGTTTACAGTTTCCAAGAACCGGAATATCCACTTTTACATTTTTATTGATCTCTGCTTTATCTATATCCAGATGAATGATTTTTGCCTGTTTCGCATACTCATCCAGTCTTCCTGTTACACGGTCATCGAAGCGCATTCCGACAGCAATCAAAACATCACACTCATTGGTTAATATATTCGGTCCATAGTTTCCATGCATTCCTACCATTCCAACGGCTTGTGGATGATCGGTAGGAATGGCACTCATTCCTAAAACCGTCCATGCCACCGGAATTCCAGATTTTTCGGCAAACTCTAAAAACTCTTTTTCAGCATTCCCCAACATAATCCCCTGTCCTGCGATAATGAATGGTTTTTCTGCCTCATTGATCAGCAAAGCCGCTTTTTCAATACTTTCAAAACATGGATCAGGATTGGGTTTATAACTTCTCAATGAATAACATGGAGAATATCCTTTATAATCAACAGATTGCAGCTGGGCATTTTTGGTAACATCAATCAGTACAGGACCAGGACGACCTGATTTTGCTATGTAGAATGCTTTTGCCAATACTTCAGGAAGCTCATTGGCATCAGTCACCTGATAATTCCATTTGGTAACCGGACTTGTAACGTTCATCACATCTATTTCCTGAAAGGCATCGGTTCCGAGAAGGTGTTCAAAAACCTGCCCTGTAATGCATACCAGAGGAGTATTATCCAGTAGAGCATCAGCCAGTCCTGTTACAAGATTGGTTGCTCCGGGACCACTGGTTGCCAATACGACACCGACTTCTCCTGAAACTCTTGCCAGACCCTGCGCCGCATGTACGGCAGCCTGTTCGTGACGTACAAGCACATGTTTCAGGTTCTCCTGATAGTCGTAAAGGGCATCATAAATAGGAATAATAGCCCCTCCCGGATATCCGAAAACGGTTTTCACCCCTTCCTGAAGAAAAGCTTCAAGAATGATCCGGCTTCCGCTAAGTTGTATTTCTGTTGATAAATTCAGGTTTTCCATATACTTTTATTGAGTGATTTCGTCCGTTACACAGCCTTCTGCCGCTGATGATACTGTTAATGCATATTTATAAAGCAATCCTTTCTGTACTTTAAGAGGTGGTTTTTGCCATCCTTCCTTTCTTCTTTTTATTTCTTCTTCTGAAACTTTGAGCTGTATAGTGTTGTTTACAGCATCAATTTCAATCAGGTCATCATCGTTTACAAAAGCGATCAGGCCTCCTTCATGAGCTTCCGGAGTGATGTGTCCTACTACAAATCCATGGGTTCCTCCGCTAAATCTTCCGTCTGTAATCAAGGCGACACTGCTTCCCAGACCTGCACCAATCAGTGCACTCGTAGGTTTAAGCATTTCGGGCATTCCGGGAGCACCTTTCGGACCTTCATTTCGGATGACGATAACATCACCATGCTGTACGGTTCCATCCTGAATCCCTCTGATCAGGTTCTTTTCGCCATCAAATACGCGGGCTTTTCCTACAAAACGTTCTCCTTCTTTCCCTGTGATCTTTGCCACACTTCCTTTTTCAGCAAGATTTCCATACAGTATTCTCAAATGTCCGGTAGCTTTTACAGGTTCTGACAATGGTTTTATGATTTTCTGTGTATTGAAATCCAGATCCGGAACATTTTCTAAATTTTCGGCTAATGTTTTTCCGGTTACCGTTACACAATCACCGTGTAATAATCCTTGGTTTAAAAGGTATTTCATTACTGATGGTATTCCTCCGTGTTCATACAGATCCTGCATCAGATATTTTCCGCTTGGCTTTAGGTCTGCCAATACCGGAGTTACATCACTCATCTTCTGGAAATCATCCTGAGTAAGAGGCACTCCTACACTTTTTGCCATGGCTATGAAATGTAAAACCGCATTGGTACTTCCTCCAAGAATAACAATCATACGCAGAGCATTTTCAAAAGCTTTACGGGTCATGATATCTGATGGTTTGATGTCTTTTTCCAATAATACTTTCAGATATTTTCCTGCTTCATGACATTCTTCCTGTTTTTCTTTACTCAAAGCAGGATTAGAAGAGGAATACGGAAGACTCATTCCTAATGCTTCTATCGCTGAGGCCATTGTATTGGCGGTATACATTCCACCACATGCGCCTGCTCCCGGACAGGAATTCTTTACAACCCCATCAAAATCTTCTTCTGTGATTTCTCCTGCAATCTTTTTTCCCAAAGCCTCAAAAGCAGAAACAATGTTAAGCTGTTCACCTTTGTAGCAACCGGGCGCAATAGTTCCTCCGTAAACCATGATGGATGGTCTGTTCAGCCTTCCCATCGCAATAATAGTTCCCGGCATATTTTTGTCGCAGCCCGGCAATGCAATCAGTCCGTCATAGTACTGTGCTCCGCAGATGGCTTCTATACTGTCAGCAATTACATCACGGCTTACCAGAGAATAGCGCATTCCATCTGTTCCATTGCTCATCCCGTCACTCACTCCAATTGTGTTAAAAATTAATCCGGCTAACCCATGATTCCATGTTCCCTTTTTTACAACCTGAGCCAGATCATTCAAATGCATATTGCAGGTATTTCCGTCGTAACCCATACTGGCAATTCCGATCTGAGCCTTATGCATATCTTCTTCTGTAAATCCTATCCCGTACAACATTGCTTTGGCTGCGGGTTGTTCACTGTTCTGCGTGAATGTTTTCGAATATTTATTTAACATATCTTTCCTGCATTTTCTATTATTTTCCTTTCTTTAAAATGGAGTTCTTTACTAAATTTTGATCCAAAACTACATTTTGTAATATTCTTTTCATTTTCAATTTTTATAAAAATTACAATATTCAATCATTTAAAAAACAGATATATTCATCTGATAATCACATATTTAAATTCTTAAAATCTACAATGACAGAACTCTTACCAATTTCAAATATGCCTGCTGTACTCTTCCACTTGAAGTCTCTTCCCAATTTCTGGTGAAAGGAACATCATCAAGAGAATCCAGGGCAACAATTTCTGCTGCCGTACCACAGAAAAAACCAGCATCTGCACCACGCATTTCTTCCGGTTTAAAAAATGTTTCTTCTACAGGGATATCAAGCTCATTACAAATCTCCATAACGGTTTGTCTGGTGATTCCCGGAAGGATGCTTCCTTTGGCCGGAGTAAATAAAACCCCGTCTTTTTCGTAGAATACATTGGCACCGGAACTTTCGGCAACATTTCCGTTTTCATCCAATACCAGCGCTTCATCGTAACCTTTGTCTTTGGCATCCTGACAGGCCAATATTGAGTTTACATAATGTCCTCCTACTTTGGCTTCAACCTTGAAAGCTTTAGGATTAGGACGTTGAAAAGGGGAAGTCATAATTTTCATTTTATCTGCCAGATAGCCGTTATTCCATTCCCAGGCAAGAAGTGACAGATAAGATTTTTGTCCTTTTGAAAGGGACATATTGGGTGAACACGTGACCAACGGACGGATATAAGCATCAGTAAAACCATTACGATCCAGAAGTTCATAAGTAAGTTCTGTAAGCTGGTTCACAGAATAATCGAAGGGAATATGCATTAATTCAGCTGATCTTATTAGCCTTTCATAATGTTCTTGTGCTTTAAAAATCCTGGCTCCATGATCGGTGCTGTAAGATTTAATTCCTTCAAAAACTGAGTAACCATAGTGAAGTGATTGTCCATACAGATCTGTTCCGGCATCTTTCGCTTTCATAAATTTTCCGTCAAAGTAGATCGTCGTGTCGTCGTTATAATACATGTTATAGAGGTTTAAAAAATTAACAAAAGGGAATAAAAAAAGCCCTCTCACGCTGTGAGAGGGCTCAATATATGTACAGTCATACATCTTCCTTCTCACAGACGTAAGGGAATAATAATGACGATAATAATTACTGATAATAACTGATACATACTTTTTTATTGTAAAAAATTAAAACAAAAAAAACCGTTTCATAATTTGAAACGGTTCTATATATAATTTAAATTTAAATCTATCTAAAATGCCGTTTCCTTCCTGCTGTTAATGACAGCAGCAATAATAGAAATGACAATAATATTTTTCTGATTCGTAAAATTCATACTGCAAATGTATAAACTTTTTAATTACTCACAAGTTTTTTTACACTTTTTATTTTTTCCGTAAAAACTGGGTAAGCGTTTCCTTTGCTTCAGCCACATCATGAACCCTTACAATCTTTGCTCCCTGTTCTAGTACTTTCATATGAAGTTTTTGCGTTTCTTCATTGATATCCAAAGGTGATTTCCCAAGAGGTTTGTAGATAAATGACTTTCTGGAAATACCTATTAAAAGGGGAAATTTTCCAAATCCGAGATATTCAACTTCATGGATCATTTTCATCTGATCTTCTCCTGTTTTTCCGAAACCAAAACCAGGATCAAGAATGATGTCATTCACTCCTTTTTCTAAAAGTTCCTTTGTCTTTTTAGCAAAATATTGGTTCACTTCCAGTGTAATATCTTCAAACTTTATTTTATCGTGCATAGTTTTGTAGGAAGGATTTACATGCATCAAAATGTAGGGAAGTTTCGTTTCAGCAGCTGTATCAAACATTTCTACATCATACTGACCGCCTGAGATATCATTGATCAGATCAATTCCTTCATTGAAACCAAATTTTACTGTTGCTGCATAAAAAGTATCAAGAGAAATCAAGACTTCCGGAAATTCTTTTTTGATCAGAGAAATGATATTTCCGATTCGGTTTATTTCTTCTGCAGCACTTAAAAATTCTGCATTGGGGCGTGTAGACTGAGGTCCGATATCCAGTATTTCTGCGCCATCTTTCAACAGTTTTTCTGCATGTTTCAAAGCTGATTTTTCCTCATTGAATTTCCCGCCATCAGAAAATGAATCCGGAGTCAGATTGAGGATTCCCATGATTTTTGGAGTATCAAGCTGTACTAAACGACCATTACAATTGATTGAGTGGGTTGGAGCGTTGGAGGGCTGGAGAATTGGAGATTTAGAGAGCATGGATTTTATAATTGATCATTATTTTTGTACTGCAAAATTAGTGATTTATGATGTTTTAATAAGAGGTAGGAAGCTAGAAATTAGAAATTATTGTCTGGAAGCCAGAAGCTGGAGACACCCTCTCAAACCCTCTCACTCACAAACTCAGCTCATCAAATTCAAAAATCTAAAACCGAATTCGTATATTTGGAAGATTAAGAAAATTTATGTTAAAAACATCAGTACAGTTCGAGAAAGTTATCAGTCAGTGTCGTGATCTTTTCGGTAAAAAATTACAGGATTACGGTGCAGCATGGAGGGTTTTAAGACCAAGCTCTATTACGGATCAGATTTATATCAAAGTGAACAGAATCCGTACGCTGCAGATGACTGATAAAAAAATGGTGGATGAGAGTGAAGAAGATGAATTTATCGCAATTGTCAATTACTCTATCATTGGACTTATTCAGCTGGAGAAGGGTCTTTCCAATGATTTCAATGAAAATAAAGAAGAAATTTTAGGTCTGTATGACCAATATTCCAACGAAGCAAAAGCTTTAATGGAGAGAAAAAATCATGATTATGGTGAGGCATGGAGAGATATGAGAATCTCTTCGATCACAGATCTTATTTATCAGAAAGTATTAAGAACTAAACAGATTGAGGATAATCAGGGAAAAACGATCGTCTCAGAAGGGCTTGACGCCAACTATTTCGATATGCTGAATTATGCTGTCTTCTGCCTGATCAAGTTCTCAGAAAAAGAAAATCAATTCGAACCCAAAAATATTTAATATGCTCAAAGGTTTATTACGCTTTATTATTGCTGTTATTTTTATCCTTTCAGGCTTTGTGAAAGCCGTGGATCTGGTAGGTTTTTCTTTCAAAATGGAAGAATATTTTGCTCCTCCTGTTTTCAACATGCCGTTTTTAGAAAAGTTTGCTCTGCTTTTTTCCATTATCGTAGTGGTACTGGAGCTTTTCTTAGGATTTATGTTACTGCTTAAATTAAAGCTTAAATTTACCTTATCCATATTAATTGCGCTTTGTATTTTCTTTGGATTCCTTACGTTTTATTCAGCCTATTTCAATGTGGTAACAGACTGTGGATGTTTTGGAGATGCCGTCAAATTTACACCTTGGCAGAGCTTTCTTAAGGATATTGTGCTTCTGGTAGGATTGATCATATTATTTGTCTTGTACAGAAAAGATTTCCGTAAAAAAGATGAGTATGGAGTGACCAAGAAAGAGTCTTCCAATACATTTAAATATATCCTTTTAACAGTTTTTTCACTGGGAATGATTTATGTGATGGCACAAGGGATTATGCATGAACCGATCATTGATTTCCGTGATTATAAAATAGGAACGGACATTAAAGGTGAAAAAGGAAAAATTGAAAAAAATCCTTCTGAATATAAGACTTTTTATTCTCTGAAAAACCAGAAAACAGGGGCTGTTATAAAGGTAAATCAGGATGCTTATATCAAAAAAACAGAATACTGGGCAGAAGGTTCTCCCTGGAAAATTGAGGAAGGAAAAAATGAATCTGTACTGATCAAAGAAGGTTACAAATCTGAAATTGTGAAATTTAAGATTGAAGATCCTACAGGAATGGAGGTTACGAACGAGATCATCAACGCTCCAAAAGCCGTTTTGGTATTCTCTTATCATCCAAAAGATGTTTCTGCTGATCTGCTTCAGAAGGTGGAAGCTAAAGTAAATACACAAAAAGGAGCTCTTATCTATGGAGTTTCTACCTATCCAAATACTTTTAAAACCATTAAAAACGCAATGATGGACGGAACTGCCATCAAAACCATAGCAAGAAGCAACCCGTTTGTACTGATTCTTGAGAATGGAAAAATTATAGACAAACAACCCGCAAAAGATTATATCAACTAATTACTTCAATAGTGATGGAACAAAATTTCGCTTATATCAATGAAAATTATATTACGGAAGATGAATTGTGTACTGTAACGGATATCAGTAAAGATGATCTGGCTGCGTTTATTCAAAATGAATTAATTCCACAGCCTTCTTATACAGTTTCCAGAAGTATCAGAATTACTTCTCCTCTTAATGATGAATTTGAAAGTGAGATTATAGAAAAATATTTCAGTAAAAACTGTATTTCACTGGTTAAGAAGAATAAAGAATTGAACGATATTCACCAATATAAGACAAAATTTAAAGAAAATTTCATCCAACATCTGATCAATCATCCTGATAAAGGTTTTGCTTATGACGGTAAATTCAATACTCCTTTTCCGGAACAGGAGAAGCTAGATGAAATATTTGAAAGTGAATGGGCTGCCTATTGTAACGGAATCTATGGGATTTGTACATTACATTCTACGGAGGAGGAAATTGTAAAAAAGGAAATTGCAGTAAAAAAACTGATTCATTTCAACACAGAATTTTCTGATAAAAAACTTACTGTAAGTGAATCAGAAGAACTGATAAAATTGAGTGAAGAATTCAACGAAGTAACACAGAAATTTGCTCCTTATCAAAGAAAATTAAGCAGCAGAGGTAAGTATCTTGATAAAATTTTAGAAGAAAATAACTTAGACGATCTAGTAAAAAAATATTAAAACATGCAAAAATCAAATAAATCAATCGCCGGATATCACTTATTAATGATCCTTTCTTCTGTAGACGGAGAGTTTGCTCCTGAAGAAGGAATGCTGGTACAACAATATATGGCGGATGAATTTCCGTTCAGAATGAATCTTGACAACGAATTGGAAACACTGGCTCTTTTACAGCCCGAAGAATGGAAAGATCATTTTGAATTTCATGCAAGATGTTTCCATGATGATTCTACAGAAGATGAACGTGTAAAGTTTGTTCAGTTTGCAAAATCACTGATCAAAGCGGATAATAAAGTAACTGAAGAGGAGCATACTTTCTACGTTCTGCTGAAAAACCTTTGGGGATTATAATCACGAAATAAATAAATGAAGTAAATAAATATAATAAATGTTATGAGAAGAAAAATAGTTGCAGGCAACTGGAAAATGAACAAAAATGTAATTGATGCACAACAATTGATGATTCAGTTACTAAGCTATAAAAACAACAATGCTACCCACTGTGAGGTTTGGATCGCTCCGCCAGCATTATATTTGATGATGGCAAAAGACATCTTTGAAAAGGATGAAATCGGAGTATTTTCTCAGGATATGAGCGAGTATGAAAGCGGAGCTTACACAGGAGAAATTTCTGCAGATATGCTGGAATCTATCGATGCTACCGGTTCATTGATCGGACACTCTGAAAGAAGACAGTATCACGGAGAAACAGATTCTCACTGTAACAGAAAAATCAAATTAGCACTTGACAAAGGTCTTATTCCTGTTTACTGTAACGGAGAAACTCTTGAACAGAGAAAAGCAGGACAACATCTGGAAGTGGTAAAAAATCAGACTGAAGTCGCTCTTTTTACACTTTCTGCTGAAGAAATCAAGAAGGTAGTGATTGCTTACGAACCGGTTTGGGCTATCGGAACAGGAGAAACGGCAAGTCCGGAGCAGGCTCAGGAAATTCATGCACACATCAGAAGTATCATCGCTGCAAAATACGGACAGGAAGTTGCTGATGAAATTTCAATCCTTTATGGAGGATCTGTAAAGCCAGACAATGCAAAAGAAATTTTCTCTCAGCCGGATATCGACGGAGGTCTTATTGGAGGAGCTGCTTTGAAATTAGAGGATTTCTCTAAGATTATTGAGGGTTTTAACTAATATTCAAAAAAATAGGTTCCGGATAAAGTCCACTCCTATTGATAAATAAAAACGGCGGCATCTTCGATGCCGCCGTTTTCCGTTAAAAAAATCTAATTATTGAATATCGACTACATACATAGTTCCTTTATCTACCTTCCCTGTTTTAGGAAGAATCTTAGCTTTCGGGTTACCATTTCCATCATCCACTACTCCAAAATCATCATCATTGAAAACAGCCAGTTTATTATTTCCTAAATAAACAATTCCCTCAAACTTATCATGTTCATAGCCCAGTTTTGCAACCAGATCTACAGCTAATGTTTTGGTAACAGTTTTTATCCCGGCATTCGTAATTTCATCCCATGAGCATTGCTCTAAGGCTTTTCCATTCACTTTCATACCATCTACGGCAGCAATATCAGTTCCGTTCACATCGGAAGCATTGCTCAGGTTAATTCTGTATACTTTTTTAATTCCTCCCTGAGATCCGAAATTCCCATCTCTTTCAATCACCAGGAATTCATTGTTACTTAATGCAGTAATATCACATACTGAATCTGAAGCGCCTCCATCCTGTTTATACAAAAACTGTTTGGTCTGCCCTGTAATAATATCAAAGGTGACAATTCTCGTTAAAGTGGTATTGGTTGCCAATGCTTTGCTGGGTACAAGCATCATCGACTGTATCGTTCCTACCAGCGTTCTTCCGTCTGGAGTAATACACAGGCCTTCCATTCCTCTGTTGGCTCTTCTCTTTGCTAACACAGCAGGTAATTTTCTTGTTCCGGTATTTACACCTATCGGGCTTATTCTTTCCATTTCTACTCCGTCTGCACTGTAATGCACAATATGCGGTCCGTATTCATCAGAAACCCAGAATGTACCGTCTGCTGCTGCTACAATACTTTCACTGTCCAGTCCATACTGATCAGTACCTAAAACATTTCCGGAAGCATCATAAGCAATTTCCCCCGTACTTCCCATCCCTACCGGATTTGGTAATCCCGTAATAGGTTGCCCGGATGGATTTTTAAGTTTAATATATTTGATTACCTCTACATTTCCGTCAGCATTGATTTTAAAATGCATAATTGTTGGAGTAAAGTTAGGAGCTAGAAACTTTTTACCATTCTGAAAGTCAGTATTTGGTCCTCTGTCTGTAATGACATAGAATTCGCCTTTTCTTGTAGGATGAGCTGCTGCTCCGGAACCAAATCCGCCATTAATGACATCTACTCCGTTTATCGCAGCCAGTTTTGTAAACGGAAATTCCTGAGGGAGTTTGGAATAATTAATATCCTGATTAATCATTTTGGTATCATCATCACTTTTACATGAAGTCAATACTGCCAGCACTACAACAGACAATAGCAATTTTTTCATATTCACTCTTATAGCTGCGAAAATAGAGATTGATTATAAACTGATCTTGAATATAATGATAATTGTATTTTAACAATAGAACCAAAGTGAAGCACAGCTAACTTTAGGCGTTTTCCGTTGCGAAGAAAAAATCCAGTATTTATCCTAAGGTTGTTAAGAAATAGTTAAAGTGGACATGCAAAACCACCCCGTCAAAAATTCTTTGAATTTTCGCCACCCCTCCAAAGGATGGCAATTTTTACGTCTTCAATTGGAATTTGGTCTGGATTGAGATTCCGTCTGAAGTATTTCTTCTTGAATGATTGCGGCTGGATTCCTACGGAATGACAAACTGTATGTATAAACCATCATTTCAATTGCGTCATTCCGCAGGAATCTAAACAGTCAATACAGTTTAAAATTCATAATTAATCCAACAAAAAAAACCGCACCAAATCGGTGCGGTTTCTTATGATTTTACAATCAATTATTTTTTCTCTGTAGATCTTTGAAGAACCTCATCTACCATTCCGTAGCCTTTAGCTTCCTCAGAAGTCATCCAGTAATCTCTGTCAGAAGATTTTTCTACCCACTCGTAAGTTTGTCCTGAATGGTGACCGATAATTTCATAAAGTTCCTGCTTCAATTTCAGCATCTCTCTCAAGTTGATCTCCATATCAGAAGCCACTCCCTGAGCACCTCCTGAAGGCTGGTGAATCATTACTCTTGAGTGCTTAAGCGCAGAACGTTTTCCTTTTTCTCCGGCAACCAATAATACAGCTCCCATTGAAGCAGCCATCCCGGTACAGATAGTAGCTACATCTGGTTTAATGATCTGCATCGTGTCATAAATACCTAAACCTGCATAAACACTTCCGCCGGGAGAGTTGATATAGATCTGAATATCTTTTGATGGGTCAGCACTTTCTAAGAATAAAAGCTGTGCCGTAACGATGTTTGCCACCTGATCATCAATACCTGTTCCCAGGAAGATAATTCTGTCCATCATCAAACGGGAGAAAACGTCCATCTGAGCAACGTTTAATCTTCTTTCTTCCATGATGTACGGAGTAAGATTCGTTGGGCCATACATTCCCATATACTGATCGGTAACCAAACCGTTGTTTCCTAAATGTTTTACAGAGAAGTCTCTGAAATCCTTTTTAATGTCCATATTTCTATTATGTATTATTTTTATATTATTCTCGATGTTTAAATTACAATATTTATTCCTAAAATTTTATAGGACTTTTTGTCATAGAATATAAAAAAAACTGACTTAAAAACTATCTTTTTCGATCTCCATAGATTCCTTTGATAGGCGAATATTCGATGATATTGCTCAATCGCATCGAAGCCTGTTTCAATAAGGTAATTTTCTTGATAAGCTCATAATATTTCCCCTCATCTGTAGTACTGTACTGATCAAGTTCTTTAGCCGTTTCCGTGATTAAATAATCAATATATCTGTATTTATGCAATAAAACATCTCCCCGGATCTGATCTGCCACTTTATCTCCATAATTGGGAGGATAAATATTTCTGGAAGCCCAGTTTTCAAGATCATCCAGCGGAATCAAAGCATCCACAACCTTTGTGGTAATCTCTTCATCCATAAAAGATACAAAAAAGTTTCCACTTCTAAGTTCATCTTTCTGAATTCCCTCTCTTACCTGGTTGATAATAATCTCATTTTCTTTGACTAAAAATATATACTGTTCTTCTTCAAAATGATGGAGAATTTCTTCAATAACCGTAATCTGATATTCTTCATTCTGCTCATTTTTCCTTTTCAAAATAATATCTCCAAACATCAGCATGTGATCTACCAGCTTATTCTCCATAAACAGTACATCAAACAGGAAAGGATCTTCTTTTTCCTTTTCCAGAGGAACAATCTCCATCTTTGGAGCTGCCTTTTCCTTTTGTTGCTGCTGAACATGATGGGTCTGATTCTGTGTGATCTGCTTCTGAACATCAAGCTCATTGAAAAGACTCTGCTCAGAAAGTCCGAATTTATTGGAAACCTCTTTAAGGTAAACTTCCCTTTTCAATGCATTCTGTACAAAAGAAACAGATTTCACGATATCCCTTATCGCTTCTGCTTTTTTAATAGGGTCATTACCAACATCCCTCAACAGAATTTCCGCTTTGAAGTCGATGAAATCCATCGCTTCGTTTTCAATATACTTTTCTACGTATTCCTGCGGATGTTTTCTGGCAAATGAATCCGGGTCATCTCCATCAGGGAAAAGCAAGACACGGATGTTCATTCCTTCTGTCAACAGCATATCGATACTTCGGAAACTGGCTTTGATACCGGCATTATCACCGTCAAAAAGAATCGTTACGTTTTCTGTAAGCCTTTTGATCAGTTTGATCTGCTCCGTTGTCAAAGACGTTCCGGAACTGGCCACTACATTTTCAATTCCGGACATATGAAGTGAAATCACATCCATATATCCTTCCACCAAAAGACAACCGTTCTTTCTTGAAATCGCCTGTTTACTTTGGTTTAATCCGTAAAGAACATTGGATTTATGATAAATCTCTGTTTCCGGCGAATTGAGATACTTTGCCGTTTTAACGTTATTCTTAAGAATCCTTGCTCCAAAACCCAGAACCCTTCCTGAAAAACTGTGAATAGGGAAAATCACACGTTCCCTGAAACGGTCCACTCCTGCAGGAGTATTTTCCGGGAAAATAGAAAGTCCGGATCTTTCAAGAATTTCCTTGGTATATCCTTTTTCCAGCGCATAAGCAGTAAAGGCATTCTTCTTCTCAGGAGAATACCCCAGCTGAAATTTTCTGATAATATCGTCCTTTAGCTCTCTTTCTTTAAAATAAGCCAATCCGATACTTCTTCCCTCTTCTCCATCCCAAAGAATTTCCTGGAAATATGTATTGGCAACTTCATGAATTTTATATAAAAGATCTTTTTCAGTCTGTGCATGTTTTGCTTCTTCGGAAATTTCACGCAGATCTTCTTCAATTTCAATTCCGTACTTTTTTGCCGCATGGCGAAGGGCTTCAGGATAGGTAAAATTCTCAATTTCCATAAGGAAAGAGATGGCGGTTCCTCCTTTTCCGGTTGAGAAATCTTTCCAGATCTGTTTGCTTGGTGAAACAACAAAACTCGGAGATTTTTCTTCATGAAAAGGACTGAGCCCTTTAAAGTTAGACCCTGCTCTTTTCAACTGCACATACTCGCCCACAATCTCTTCAACCCGGATTGTGGAGAATATCTTATCAATGGTCTGTTTGGAAATCATAGTACAAAAATACACATAAAAAAAAACCTTACAATTATATAATACATGTGCATTATATTTAGTAGGTTTTATCATTATTTTTGCAAAATAAATTAGCATATGCAATTCACTATACATACAATCGAAGACTGGCAGGAAGTTGTTGACAGCATCATTCCGGAATTAAAGCATAATATTCTTTTATTAAAGGGAAATCTGGGAGCAGGAAAAACCACTTTCACTCAATTCCTGCTTAAAAATATGGGCAGCAAGGATGAGGTAAACTCTCCTACCTACTCTATTGTCAATGAATACAATACGGAAAAAGGAAAAGTATATCATTTTGATCTTTACCGTTTAAAAAACATTGAAGAAGTCTATGATATCGGAATTGAAGAATATCTGGACAACTCTTTTTTATGCATTATCGAGTGGCCGGAAGTGTATGAAGAGGAGCTTTACGGTCTCAACTATCACACAATGAGTATTGTGAACACGGGTGAAAACAGAGAAGTTTCATTCGATTAAATATTATGTATCTTTGCTCATAAATTGAGTGTAAATAACAATCTGTAAGACATAATTTAATTTAAGGATGAGTACAAATATTTTTACTCCTTTCACAGAAGAAGAATTGATGCCGAAAGAGGAAAAATTGGAGGTTATTAAAAAGGGAAAACAGTTCAGTATTGGAATTCCTAAAGAGACCTGTCTCAACGAGAGGAGAACCTGCATTACTCCTGATGCCGTACAGGTGTTGGTAGAGCATGGCCATGAGATTATTATAGAATCCGGGTCTGGGGAAGGTTCGTTTTTTACAGATTTACAATATTCCGAATCAGGAGCAAAGATCACGAATGATCCTAAAGAAGCTTTCGGGCAGGATCTTATTCTGAAGGTAAACCCTCCTACCGAAGACGAAATTGAGTACATGAAACCTAATACTTATCTGGTTTCGGCACTTCAGATCAATCTCAGAGACAAGGAATATTTCTTAAAGCTTGCAGAGAAAAAAATAAACGCCATTGCCTTTGAATTCATTGTTGATGAATACAAGCAGCTGTCACTGGTAAGATTAATCGGGGAAATTGCAGGAACTGTTTCCATTTTATATGCTTCAGAATTATTAGCTTTATCCAACGGCTTAATGTTGGGAGGCATTACTGGAGTAAGACCTGCAGAAGTAGTGATTCTTGGAGCCGGAATTGTAGGTGAATTTGCTACAAAAGCAGCAATAGGTTTAGGAGCCAGCGTAAAGGTTTTCGACAACTCTTTATCCAAGCTGAGAAGACTTCATACCATTGTTGACAGCCGTGTGCCAACTTCCATTATTGATCCTAAAGAACTCAGCAAAAGTTTAAGACGTGCTGATGTAGTGATAGGAGCACTGCCAAGATTGAATATGACTCCTATCGTCACTGAAGATATGGTAATGAAAATGAAAAAAGGAAGTGTCATTATTGATATCACTATAGACAACGGTAAAGTTATTGAAACCTCAGAACTAACTAACATGGAAGATCCTTATGTCATAAAACACGGTGTTATCCACTGCGGACTTCCGAACCTTACCTCAAGAATGCCGAGAACTACCACTAAGGCTATCTCGAATTTCTTCCTTTCCTATATTTTAAATTATGACGAAGAGGGCGGCTTTGAAAACATGCTGATCCGCAAAAACGAAATGAAGCAGAGCTTATATATGTACAAAGGAAGACATACCAAGAAGATCATCTGCGACCGTTTCGGACTTACGTACCACGATATCAATCTTTTAATTTTCTAATGAAAAAACTGAAATTTTATGCAATAGGCTTCATTCCGGGGCTTTTACTCGTATTTTTTATTTTAAACAAAAAAGGGGCAAGCTGCAGTGGCTATTTACCGAACAGCCGTGTTATTGCTGAAAGTCTTTCTAAAGAATTCAAATATTCTGACGAGGCCAAAAGTGCAATGGCAGCCTACAAGATTGATGAAAAATTTATAAAAGACAGTATCATTACCAAAGGAAAAGTAGATTTTGACCGCAGTCATGCACAAAAGAAACCTTGTCCGAGCTATCTTTTAACCTATCCTGAAAACAATCCGTCTTACGAAATCACGTATGAAAAATGTGAAGAAACAGTGATGGTAAACGGTCTTAAAAAACTTAAATAGTTTTAATACCACAGTATGGACGGCAATTACTACATGATTCATGATTATCTGATATTCATCGGAGTTTTTGCCATTTTCCTGTTTCTTACGACCAGTATTTACCTTTTCAGCCAGAATCAGAAACTGAAGCAGAGAAATACTAAATTATCGGAAACCAACAAACTTATTGAACAGCGCCTGAATGAGGTTTGTCTGGAACATATCGGTACAAAGCTGAATCCGCATTTGTTTAAAAATATTCTTAATTCAGTTCAGTCTCATGCTTATCAGACGTATATGTCACTGGATAAACTGGCCAATGTACTGGATTATATTTTATATGAAAGCAATAATAAGTATGTAAGCCCGAAAGAAGAGCTCAATTTTGCTTTAAGCCTTATTGAAATTAATAAGATCAAGATTAACCCACTTTTTGACTTCAGGATCAAATCAAGGATTAATAAATCTGATTCTTTGTATGAAGAAAAGGTATTTGCTCCGCTGATTTCTGTGGATCTTATTGAAAATGCCTTTAAACATACGGATTTCCTGGCTCAGGATTCTTTTATTTCCATTTATATGGAGCTTGAAAATGGTATTTTCACAATGAAAGTAAGCAATAAAGCTTCGTTAAAGAATATTCTGGAAAAGGAAAAAAGCGGTTTCGGAAGTCAGTCTTTTGATCAAAGGCTTAAAATGATCTACAGCACGTACTACCACCTGGAAAGAAGTTCAAAAAATGGAGTCTTTACTGCAGAATTAAAAATCAATTTAGGAGAATTCTATGATAAAATGCGTTATTCTGGATGATGAGTTATTGGCCATCAGCTATTTAAAACTTCTATGTGAACAGATCGACAATGTAGAAGTGGTAAAAGCATTCAATGATCCTAAAGTTTTTCTGAATGAAATAGATAACATCGACTGTAATCTGTGTATTCTGGATATTGAAATGCCCGGAATGACCGGACTTCAGGTGGCTGAAATTATTTCAGGGTCAAAAAAAATCATCTTTACAACCGCTTATAAAGAATATGCAGCCGAAGCTTTCGACCTGAATGTGGTAGATTACGTAAGAAAACCTATCAAAAAAGAAAGACTGATCCAGGCCTTTGAAAAAGCTAAAGAACTGGTGGAAAATCCTCCTAAAAAAGACTTTATAGAATGGAATACCAATATCGGCAAAACCGTCATATTCACAGAACAGATCTCGTATATTAAAACCTCTGAAATTGACAGCAGGGATAAAGATATCATCCTCAGCGACGGAACAACGATCGTATTAAAAAACCTGAATTTCAAAAATCTTCTGGAAATGCTTCCTGCCAAAGATTTTGCCCAGGTCAACAAAAAAGAGATCATTGCTCTTTCTTCTATTAAGGTATTTTCAACGAACGAAATTATCACGACTATTCCTACGGAAGACCACACCTTTCTGAAACTTCAGATCGGCGATGCTTACAAAAATTCCCTGATGGAGCTATTCGGGAAATAAGCCCTTTTTCAAATCTTTAGGGTTTCGTTACAGAATTACAGCTCTTTATTACAACTCCCCTTTTTCAACATACAATCCATTTATTTTTGCATAGAATGAATTGATTTTATAATGAAATCTGTTTCTATGCTGCAGAACTTCTCATATCCGGTTTATGTTTTTCTCAGGAAATACCTTCAAAAATGAAGGTATCATTGAATAGGGATTGATTCAAACAGATTTTATTACATTTTTTAGAACATTCATTACATTTAAAAAAAAAGAATATTTAATATAACTATATTCTTATCAAATTTGCATAAAATATTGGAATCATGAATTTGGGGAAATACAAAAATATTATCTTTTACATCAGTACCATTGCTTTCTTTTCTTGCATTATGTACTGGTTTTTTATTCAGGGTAAAACACTGGAAATAGGAGAAAATATCACTCCGGGAAAAGCTACAGGAGCTACGATGTGGGAAAATTTCGCAGATTCTTTTCTGACAAATCTTCATCATCCTTTAGCACTTCTTCTTATCCAGATCGTGACCATTATTCTGGTAGCCAAACTTTTCGGATGGATCTGTATAAAGCTGAAACAGCCTTCCGTAATTGGTGAGATGATTGCAGGTATTGTTTTAGGGCCGTCACTTTTCGGATTGTATTTCCCGGAACTTTCTGCCTTTATCTTTCCGAAAGAATCGCTTCCCAATCTGCAGTTTTTAAGCCAGATCGGCTTGATTCTCTTCATGTATATTGTGGGAATGGAACTTGATCTGAGCGTTCTTAGAAAAAAGGCCCACGATGCGGTCGTGATAAGCCATGCAAGTATTATTTTCCCTTTTGCATTAGGAGTTGGACTTTCTTATTTTATTTATAAAGAATTTGCACCGGAAGGTATTCAGTTCAGCTCATTTGCCTTGTTTATAGCTATTGCGATGAGTATCACAGCGTTTCCGGTTTTGGCAAGAATCGTTCAGGAACGAAACCTTCACAAAACAAAAATAGGAACCGTAGTAATCACCTGTGCGGCAGCTGACGATATTACAGCATGGTGTATTTTAGCAGCGGTAATTGCTGTGGTAAAAGCTGGATCTTTCTCAGGATCAGTATTTGTTATCTTAATGGCTATTCTGTATGTATTCATTATGATAAAAGCAGTAAGACCATTCCTGAACAGAATTGCTGAATCACAAAAAGGAAAAGGGTTCATCAGCAAATCACTGGTTGCTGTATTTTTCCTGATCCTGATTATCTCTTCTTATGCCACTGAAGTGATCGGTATTCACGCTCTTTTCGGAGCATTTATGGCGGGAGCAATCATGCCGGAAAACGTAAAATTCAGGAATCTTTTCATAGAAAAAATAGAAGATGTTGCCCTGGTTTTATTATTACCTCTGTTCTTCGTTTTTACAGGCTTAAGAACTCAGATCGGCTTATTGAATGATCCTCACCTTTGGAAAATCGGCGGATTGATTATTTTAACAGCTGTTACCGGGAAATTCGTAGGAAGCGCCCTTACCGCAAGGTTTTTAAGAATAAGCTGGAAAGACAGTCTCACCATAGGTGCCTTGATGAACACCAGAGGGCTTACAGAACTTATCGTTCTTAATATCGGTTATGATTTAGGAGTGCTGGGACCTGAGCTTTTCGCGATGCTTGTTATCATGGCGTTATTTACAACGTTTATGACAGGGCCATGCCTGGATTTTATCAATTACCTTTTCAAAGGAAAAAAATCAATGATTGAAGAAGATGAACAAGAGGATAATGATACAAAATACAGAGTTCTCCTCTCTTTTGAGACGGCAAAAGCAGGAAGCAAACTGTTGAAACTGGCAGATAACTTTACTCATAAAATGAACGGGAACAAAAGCGTAACTGCGATGAATATTGCTCCTGTAGATGAACTTCACGCCTTCGACATTGAAAATTTTGAAAAAGAACAGTTTAAAAATGTCATTGAAACCTCTCATGAGCTTCAGCTTGAAGTAACTACTCTTTTCAAAGCTTCTACAGATGTTGAAAGTGACCTGACGAATATTACCAATAAAGGAAACTATGATCTTCTTTTGATCATGCTTGGAAAATCCATGTATGAGGGAAGTTTACTGGGTAGATTATTAGGATTTACCACCAAAATCATTAATCCTGAAAAATTATTGAACACTGTAAAAGGAAAAGGAAATATTTTCAACACTTCTCCTTTCGATGATCTGACGCTTCAGGTTTTGGATAAATCGACTATTCCTGTAGGAATCCTTGTTGATAAAGAATTTAAAACAGCGGACAAGATCTTTGTTCCGATCTTTAACCTGAGTGATTTTTACCTTCTTGAATATGCGAAAAGGCTTATCAATAACAACAATTCACAGGTTATCATTCTTGATGCAGCAGGACAGATCCGAAATAATATTGAGGTGAAAGAGCTTATCCGAAGTATTGAACAGGTAGCTCCTAATCATATTACGCTGTATAATGAGAAAAAGATTGAGAAAGAATTTCTGAACTCTCAGGATCTGATGCTGATCAGCAGTAAAAGCTGGAAAAATCTCATTGATACAAAAAGTCTTTGGCTTTCTGATATCCCGTCTACATTAATAATCTCAAACCCATAACCCAAATAACACACCGATATTTCTATTTCTACCAGAAGCTGTAAATATTATTCGTTGACTGTAAAGAAAAAACGGGTATATTTATAGCTTCAATTTTTTGGGACATGCTGATTAACAGTGAAAATGGAGTTATAGAGCTTGAAACCTTCAATATACAGCTTTATCGGGGAATGAGTCTTGAGCAGCTGAAACAGACTGATTTTTATAAAGAACAATATCATAATATGTGGGATGTAAAAACCGGGTATTTTTGGTATTATTTTCAACCTATAGAAATAAAAGGGTATCAGGTATCTTTCAGTCTGTGCTTTTTCGGAAATCAGCTGGACATTATCCATATGAACACATGGGAAAATGGTGATGCCAAAGACTGGAACGAATGGACAGAGGAAAAAGAAATGAAAGTTTTTCACAGAAACAACACCTTTCTCACCAAGATCCTGGAAATCCCTCCAACCCAAAAAAAGAAAAACCCTTACCCAAGCTGTACCTTCAAATTTCCCTGGGGAGATGTATGGTCGGTCTACGATCCGAGAAGTGCCAGCAGCCTGATGGGAATCAATTGTAATGAAGAGGAAAAAACAAATAAAAAATAACTTATAACCAAAGAATAAGACTTTAATATGTGCCGATACTCCATGATGGTTTACAAAGGACATTATGCCTGTTTCAACTGCCAGAAAACTTTCAAACGCCGTCATTTAAAAGATGTGGACCGGGATGCTCAGACTTCAGTGGAAGCCAAATGCCCCGAATGTGGAAATCTGATGGCCAATATGGGACTTGATTTTAAATCCCCTCCAAAAAATGACGACAAACAATGGGCTCATATCCGCGATTTGTATACGGTAGGAATCACTTTTCATTCATGTGGATGCTCTGGTCCCGGATATATTCCTCAGGACCGAAAGGCTATTATTGCCTATCTGGAAAAAATCCGCTCAGAATATATGCATTCTCTGGTATTCTGGAGATACCGGATAGAACCTGAGAATAAAAAGGAACGCGAACTGGATTATCAAAAAAACAGCTCACACCTATGGGCTGTGAACCGGAATGCTTTTAAAGAAACAGTAACCAATCAGGAAGGAATCAACTATTGGCTCAAGAGAATCAATGAAGTTGAAGAAAGACTGAATATCATCAAAGCAGATCACCAATAACAACCACTTAATCAGCTAATTTCAGAAGCCTTTTAAAATCCTCTGTTATGCTCTTCTCCTGTTCAGCCGGATAATCCGCACTGATGTTAGATTCGCGTCCTGTAGTAGTATTGATTAAAATAATATTTCCTTTTTCAAAATAATTACGGGTCATTGTAATTTTTGATTTTTTCAAATCAAATGCTTCCGTATCATTATTTTCTTTCATTGCTTTAGCATCATAGAAAAGCGGACGGTTATATCTGTATTCTTTCTCGAAAACAAAAGACAATTGTCCGTTCAGCAGATAATATTCTATCAAGACCTGCCCCATTTCTCCATAATGCCTGGCGATGACTTTTTCCAGACGTTTATCCGTATAATAAAATGTTGCTTCTCCACCTTCTGCCGATTCTCCTTCAATATTTTTCTTTTGGACAGAAGTCCAATTTGTCATTGAATTAATCCTTTTAAAATTAGCCTGAATAGGTTTCAGCCGGGTTTGTAAGTTCTTACTGTCTGTAGGATCTGTTTCGTTGAATGTTTCGTTGATCCTTACAGTATCCTTTGCTTTGGTGGTAAAAAAAACAGATGACTGAGCATATGAATCCATACTGATCAATGCAATGAAAACTCCGTATAAAAATCTATTCTTCATGGCTGTTGTTTATAGCTTTAAAAGTAATCATAACTTTTGGTTGTGTATATAATGAAACCACAAAAGTCACAAAAGTTTCTTATCTGCTTATTGTAAGTTACAACGAACTGTTTTAAAAGTACATAAGTTTTAAAATATAGCAGCTTAGATTCCTACGGAATGACATAATTGGAATGATAGTCTTACCCATACAGTTTGTCATTCCGCAGGAATCCAACCATATTAAAACAATAAGAAAAGCCTCAACAAAAACTCCAATCCTGACTGGCATCACAACTGAAGACGCAACATTCCCCTCCTCCGGAGGGGTGGCAAAAATTCAAAGAATTTTTGACGGGGTGGTTTTCTGTACAACATCAATCTCGTGTCGTAATTCTACTACAATTTTTGAAATTTAACCCTAAAAATTAATTTCAAATAGAGTTTTTTAATAGCTTTATCCTATAATTCACATTGGATGGAAATTGATTTCTTACAATATCAGGTACGAAACGGAGATACGTTGAGCTCTATTGCTTCCCGGCTGGGTATGACCGGCGAGGAGCTAAAGCTGTTTCACAATTCCCATTGCCAAAGAATGGATAAAGTTTGGTTTGAAAATCTTAATGACATCAAAAATATCTTTGTTCCTACCAATTTTAAAACGGAGACGCAAAAAGAACAGGAAAGAAAAAACAGTTTTCCTTCAAAATTTTCCGATGCTTTTCTTGCTAAATCCTATTCCGTGAATGAAACCTTTGAAAGTCCGTTTGAACCTGCGGTTACTATTGATTACATCATTGAGCTCGATCTTCACAAAGACAGAAGTACAGACCAACATATTCTCAGCTATAGTCAAAAAGATTTTAAATCTAATGGAGTTGCGCCTGATGATAAGGTAAGCAGTTTATCTATTACCTGTATGAAAAGTATTATGCCTCTTGAATTTATCATGAATGACAAGGGCCAAATTACAGGCTTTGCAGACCACAAAAAAATCACAGACACTTTTACCCGTCAGCGCAAAGAACTTGAAGAGTTTTATGTAGGTGAAGTTGCTCAAAATTACATGGATACGTTTGAAAAAGGTATTCAGGATGAATTATTTTTATCGCAGCAATTTAAGAGCACGCTTCTGTTTCAGACATTGTTTCCCAAAATTGATTGGTTCCAAAGGAAAACAAAATGGGCAGAATCTTTTTATCTTTTACAAAATTCATTTCCTGTACAATGTGAAATCAATATTGAACAGGAAAATAAAGATGACCACTCTGTTTTAACCATTTTAAAGGGTAAAATCACCGAATTATGTACCTCACAGGAAATCATGCGTGGCATTAAACTTCAGGAACCTGCTTCTGAACCTGCACAAGGAAATATTATATTAGAATACACCACCCACACAAAAAATAAGAATCTTCTTCAGGCTAAAGCTTCGGTTTTACTCAGCCATGAAGAGGTATTGATACATCAACATCACATTAATATAACACAAGGATAATATGAAAAATTATGTCACACAAAAAGGCGATACATTCAGTTCGCTGACCCGGCAGTTTAAGCTGAAAAATGAGGGCATTTTAAAAACCTATCATAATCTCCACTGCCCGCCGGAAGATGTTATGCAGGAACCTGTTCCCGGAAAAACGATTTATATTCCGGAAGATCCACAGCTTATGACAAACGAAACTCAGAATCAGGATATTTCAGACTCTTCACAGGAAGAAACTACAGATGAGATGAGCTCCGGCGAAGAAAATCCTTCAGAACAGCAAACAAAAAACGAAGAGCCATCATCTGAAAAAACGGATCAGCAATCCGATAAAAAGAAAAAGAAAGATACAAAAGAAGACAGCGGTTCCAGTCCTCATGAAGGAAAATATTTCATTGTGCAGAAAGGAACAGTACAGTGTAATCAGGGGTTTAAATTTCCAAAATTTAAAGTAACCAGCCACCAGAAACATTACTGGAATGATGAAGAAGGAAATGCCGATTATCTGGCAGTAACAGAAGATGATCTTCAGCTTGATCCGGCGGCACAGCCCTTTGGGCAATGTAAGCTTAAGCCAAGTTCAGGAGGATATCTTCCCTGCGCTTATGCTCCCGCAGGAAAATGGCAGAAAACTTATGAGAAAGTAAAAGTCATGGGAAAGAGCTGCCTTACAGAAATCTCAGAACTGATGTGCAGCACAGGAGGGAAAATAACCATTCTCAAACATGGCCAGCAAAGTGAGACCAGCAAAAGCCAGGTTGGAAAAGCCAATACGCAGGAACAGCAGGTCTATAACCCTGTTGTAGATTTTGATGAATTCAAGGAAGATACAAAAGGTACAGACGAACTTTATTACAGCTAAGCCATGACAGGAAATATTATTGGGAATCAGAATCCTATGGTAGGAAAAACCTACACCTACGAAATAAAACCTTCGGGACTGTCATTCGGGCTGAAGGGCGAGTATGAATGGTATCTATACAAGAAACAGAAAAACGGAATCTGGAAAGACATTACCTCCCAACCTAAAAAAGGTGAAAAGGTAACATACAGATTTGGAGAAATAGGCCTGGGAATAGAATTTCAAATGAAAGTCTACGAAACTAAAAAAGGTATTTTCCCGGGACTTCCTGATACCAAAGAATTGGCTGGCACTTTCATACTGATTCCTACCAGTGATAAGGTTTCAAAAATAGATAAAGTAATCCTTTTCAACAGAGGAGGAAAAGATGTTAATAAAGCCAGCTATCGTGATACTCTTATTGCCCAGGCTCACTGCATTGCAATGTTCAATAAGGAAATAGAATTTCACCTTTGGGAAGATGATGCTCCGGGCAAAGGCCATGATGCTAATATCAATAAAAATAACCGTCATACAAGAAGTTACAAGGCTCGGGTCAATGAAAAAGGGATTGCAGAAGTACCAATTCCTCTGATGTCTGATGAAAAAATTCTTCGTCAGGTAGCCAATCAGTTTATGATGAAAGGTGACAAGAATGAAGGAGCTAATCATGAGTATTATGTTACAGCCACTTATTCAGGAAAAATCCAGGGAGCCAGTCAGGTGAATGTAGATGTAGCCAATCCTGATTATAAAGGACAACCCCAAAACCAGCCCAAACCTAAGCCTCAACCCGGTACACAAACCCAAAAATTTCCTCCACAACAAGGAGGTGGTCCCAAACAACCTGCTCCTAAGGGAAATATTATAGAAGCTGTTTTCATTGATGACACAGGAAAAGAGCTTTCCAAAGTAGCTGTAGGAGATAAAGTGAGGATAAGAATTCACTCCAAAAATATGGTGGAAAAACATATCCAGTATGTAGTTTGGGAATATGACACCGCTTCCAATGATGAAGTGTTTAGGAGTGGAAATATTAAAATTACAGCTGACATCCATGACACCTCCGGATTCATCATTACAAAAGCTATTTTTGAAAAAGGAATAGACTCCCCTATCGGCGATCCGGACTCCGATAAACAAAACTATTTTATAGAAATTATCTCTAAAGAACTATCCGCAGAATCTCAGAAATTTGGGGTAAATTCGGAGGGCTTGATGGAAGTGGAGAAGATGAAGAGTGCGGCGGGGGTACAGAAGCAGCCGAAAAATAAAACAACAGGAGAATGTTTCTGTAATAGAGATTTTGAAGAAAAAGATGTGAAACAACTTGTTAAGTTATTAAAAGGAACTGAAACAATTTGGGAAGGACAAGCATTAAAAGGAGGTAAAAGAGCTCCTTGTAATATCAGTGACAAATCTTTTGCTACGCTTACAAAAGCATTAAACTCAGCATTTAAAAAATATAATATTAATACGTGTATTCAAAAAATACATTTCCTTGCTCAAGCTTGTGAAGAAACGGGTACCTTCGCTCTGTCAGAAGAAACCAAAAGTGATTTCTTATCAAGTCAAAGTATTTATAAAGGTCGCGGATTATTGCAGCTAACCGGTATCAGAACTGATGAGAAAGATTTAACAACTTTATTTAATAAGCCAGGACCTTATAAAGATTATGCTGATTATAAAAATGATCAAAATATTGTAAAAAATCCTAGCATTGTTGCCAACAATGTAGATTATTGTATTGATAGTGGAGCTTGGATTTGGAGTATTAATAAAAGAATGACTTCAGATCCTGATTCGGCAGCAATCACAAAATGGGGGAAAGAAACATTAGGTAAATCACTTAATGAATTAGCTATATTTGGTGATAAGTATTTAGAATTGATATCGGTTTTGTTGAATGGTAGAAATACAAAAACTAAAATGCCAAATGGCTGGGGAACCCGGCAAAGCAATTATAAATTATTAAAAACAGGGTTTTTCATGTATGATAGATTTCATGAAAAAAGTAATGCCCCTGTAAATGCTAAAGATATAGTTACTTTTTATATCTATGCAAATGGAAGTATCGAGAAGCATATTCCTAAAAACATTAAGGAAGGATATGAAGAAAAATATAAATATATTTATTGTGACAAAAATAATAAAAATCATGAAATATGTACCGTTAAAGTAGTAATGGCTCAAAAATGGGTTGTAGGTTCTAAAGTAAACGGCGGAAAAGGCTGGGAAAAAAGGACAGTAGGCAAAAAAACGAGATATTATCAGAAAGACAATGGACAGGTTGAACTGATTAAGGTACCTCTACCTATTAATTATAATAAAAGTGGTATTCTGATTAAGATTGGTGATAATACTGACCGAGAATATATTAACCCAAAAGCATTTGCCTCTATGCTGGGTGCTGTAGCGGAATGTGGTTATACTGACTTCATGTTCAATGGATCTACATCTGTTGATGGAACTGGGGCTCCTAGTGTAACTCATGTCAACGGAGTATCATTCGACTTCAGATATTTAAGGAAAGATAAAACAAGCAACAATATTCATATAGATACAGAATCTGAGGCTTTTGATATTGCGAGGGAAGAAAAATTTATTGATGCTCTTGTTAATTTTGGCTATTCAAAATTTTACAGCTATAATATTGTAGTTAATAAAAAGAAATTTATATTAAAAAACTCAACCCATCTAGCGGATCATAATCACCATCTTCATATCCGCAGGGAAGGATATAACCCAAAATATAAAGAAATAAAAGAATAAATATAAAATCAATGAAAATATTTTATACTGCATTAATATATTCTATGGTGCTTGTATCTTGCAAAAAGCAAAATAAAGATACAGTTGCACCCACTTTGGCTAACCATTCAAAAGACTCTACAACAATTATAAAAAAAGAGTTGCTTAATAAGAATAATGAATGTACAATTGATTCTTTGGCAATGCAAACTACAGAATATAATGGAACTACATTTTATACTGAAAATAATCTGAGGGGAAGCGGAGTCATAAATTTATCAATCAATAAAAATACAGAAATCTTCAATATGGATAAAACTCCTTATGGTAAAATACTTGTTAATAATGATGATGAAAACGTATATGACGTTAAGCTTCCTAAAGTTGTAATTGCCCGGGAAATAATTCCTGATAGTGAACATAGAATATTTAGTTTCGATGCTGAAGAACCAGGATCAGATAAGGATTTTCTCATCATTTACATCAATAAACAAAAAAAGTTGATTGAAAAGAAAAACAATGATTATGCTTTTAATTCATGGGAAAATTATATTAAAACAGCTTTTATACAATTAACTCCGGAGATTTCAAACACATCAAAAGAAGAACAATTATACTGGTATAAATCACTAAAAATAAAAGGTGATTCAATGCAAATAAAATCAATCCCCAAAGCTGATTGTGATTATATAGAAGAATATAAGAATGTCACAAAATGGATCCAATGGAAGAAAGGTTCATGTAAATTAATCAAATTTAATTTCTGTTATTAACCATGAGTAAGACTATTTATACTTTCTCGTTTCTTCTAATTTTTATAACTCTTAGTATTTGTTGTAAGGATAATAAAACTTACATAAGAGAAAAAAATATAGATTTTTTTTTAGGAGATAAAAAAATTTCAGAAAAGAAATATTTTGAATTGTTAACTAGTTCTAAAGGATATTCTATTTTAAAAAACCAAAACTCTCTATATGAAAAAAATTATTCGAATATTCATAATACAGAAGTATCAAAAGAAGAATCGCTATCAATAATACTAAATAAAAGTATTTCTAATGAAAAGAATTATAAATTAGTATTATACACTTTAAGAAATAAAAAAAAAATAGACTCTATTCAATTTTATAGAAAAGTTAATGATGTAAGATATAAATCTGATCGCTATACTTGCCTATCATATTTAGACTTAAAAAATAAAAAAATATGGCAAGTTTCATATTTTTCTTCTCCCAATCAATCTCTTGATATAATATCTTATTCAACGAGTAAAATTAATCAAGACGGTACAATAACCAAATTTGACTCTATTACTTATTTAGATGAGTCATTAGAAACAGAATTAAGTAACAATAAAGTCTATTATTAGCAATAATAAATTTTCAGTCTCTATATTATCTCTTTAAAATTTATAACTATGCAGAAAGCATAGTTCTTTTTAAACAATTATATAAACACGCATTGATGAAATCCTTTTTAATTCTATTATCATTTGTATTCTTTTCATGTTCAGGTAAGCAGGAAGAGAAAATAGCAGAAAAAGAAACTGAAATAAGAAATATTGATAGCAATATAGATGACAATCAAAGAATTAAAAATACAGAAGTTACAATCAACAATAACGATTGGATAGGTTCTTATAAAATTTCAACAAAAGCCATTAGTCAATTTGACAATAATGAAACAAATATATTTTATTCAATAACAGTAGAATCAAACCAGAAAGCAATTTTAAGTATTAGTGCAGAAAATGTGGAAGATTATTGGTGTGAAGGAGAATATCGTTTAATTAAGGAGGATAATATTTTACATGCAAAAGGAAAATGTGATCAAGATGATATCGATGATTTTTACTTAAAAAATGAGAATAAAAAATATTTTATAAAAAGTAAGAGATTTATAAACAAAGATTGGCAGGAATTAGAAAAACAATAACTAAAACCAAATGATGAAAAACTTTTTAATCCCTTTAATATTATCCTTCGTCTTTTGGAGTTGTAAAGAAAGGAACAAAAAGGAATGGGAAAATGTTAAAAAAGAACAAAACTCAACTTTGATTGAAGAGCAATTTCAACCCGCAATGACAACAAATGTAAATTTGAATAAAAACTTAATTGATTTCAAAGGCTTTTATAACATTTGCACAGCAAATGAGAGAAAGGATTCTATTAAATCTGAAACATGTTACGAAATAACAATTAAATCAGATTTAGCTTTTATTGATGCTAATACGTCATTGTGTAAAGGAAATTATAAAATTGAGCAGATTCAAAATAATGAAATCAATTTGATAAATGAAAATCATGATAACTGCAATTTTAAAATTAAAAAAGAAAAAAACACTTATTTTATTCAGGGAGTTGGAGGTGAGGCAACATTCAATGAATGGATACAATTAAAAAAGACCACCAATTAATATAATCTATATATAATTTAGAAAAGAAATTTCGCTTCATTTGAAAAATATTTTTACCTTTGCCTTGTGAATTTTAACAACGGAACATATTATTATAGAATTTTTACCTCAGCTCTGGGATAGGGATTCTTATGAATATAATTTAAAACCTCGTCCTAGGGACGAGGTTTTTTTATTTTAAAAAATGTAAAAAGATGAAAATAAGTATTATTGGAGTAGGATTGATTGGAGGTTCAATGGCTTTGAAATTAAGAGAGAAAAACATCGCCAGCTTCATCTACGGAATCGATAACAATACACAGCATATCAGTGACGCATTAGATCTGAAAATAATTGATGCCGGTGTAGATCTGGAGCATGGGATTAAAAATTCGGATCTGATTATTCTTGCCATTCCTGTAGATGCTGCCAGAAAACTGTTGCCTTCTGTTCTTGACCTTGTGTCTGATCAGCAGACGGTAATGGATGCAGGCTCTACCAAAGCAGGAATCGTAAATGCTGTAAAAGACCATCCGAAACGTTCAAGATTTGTAGCATTTCACCCGATGTGGGGAACAGAAAACAATGGTCCGAAATCTGCTATTGCAGAAAGTTTCTCCGGGAAAGCAGGCGTAATATGCAACAAAGAAGAATCTGCAGATGATGCATTGAGTACCGTTGAAAAGGTGGTCAATGCCCTTGACATGCACATGATTTACATGGATGCAAAAGATCACGATGTTCACACCGCTTACATCTCTCATATCTCCCATATTACTTCTTATGCCCTTGCCAATACTGTACTGGAAAAAGAACGTGAGGAGGAAACTATTTTTCAGCTTGCCAGTTCCGGTTTCTCAAGTACGGTACGTCTTGCCAAGTCGCATCCTGAAATGTGGGTTCCCATCTTTAAACAAAACAAAGAAAATGTGCTGGATGTACTGAACGAACATATTTCCCAGCTTAGAAAATTCAAATCTGCCCTTGAAAAAGAGAACTATGAATACCTTGAAGAACTGATTACCAATGCCAACAGGATTAGAGGAATTTTAAGATAAAATCTCTTTATACGATACTAAAAGCCCAATGGTTTTTACTTTTATTTTATTAAGAAACCCTTAGTCAGTAATGTCTAAGGGTTTTATATTTTAAAACAGTGTTATTTTTATTAACATTCCGGAACGTTCACCGCAATGGCTAATCCACCTTCCGAAGTTTCTTTAAAACGGTCACTCATGGACTGAGCGGTTTCCCACATCGTCTGGATCACCTCATCCAATGTTACTTTGGCTTTGGTAGGATCACTTTCCAATGCGATATTCGCTGCTGTAATCGCTTTCATCGCTCCCATTGTATTTCTTTCAATACACGGAATCTGTACCAGTCCTTTGATTGGGTCACAGGTTAATCCAAGGTGATGTTCCATTGCAATTTCTGCTGCCATCAATACCTGTCCGACACTTCCACCCAGAATTTCTGTAAGCCCGGCTGCTGCCATTGCGGAAGAAACCCCAATTTCGGCCTGACATCCTCCCATCGCTGCAGAAATGGTTGCGTTTTTCTTGAATAACGTCCCTATTTCTCCTGCCACGAGCAGGAATCTTACAATATCATCTTCACTGGTAAATGGCGTAAATGCCTGAGCATACATCAATACTGCCGGAATTACTCCACTTGCGCCATTAGTAGGTGCAGTGATAATTCTTCCGAAACTTGCATTCTCTTCATTCACAGCCAGTGCAAAACAGGCGATCCATTTGTTGATATTCGTAAAGTTTTCTTCAGCATCTACAACCTGCTGGAACCATTCATCCTTATTTTTATAAATTTTGTCTCCTAACAGTTTTCTGTTGATTCCAGCAGCTCTTCTGGAAACATTCAGTCCGCCAGGAAGAATTCCTTCTTTATTTACGCCTTTATAAATACATTCTTTAATCTGCTGCCAGATGTAAAGCGCCTCCTGTCTCGTTTCTTCCTGAGTTCTCCAGCTTTCTTCATTCATGAAAATTAAATCTGAAATCTTATTAAGCCCAAGTTTCTCGCAATATTTTGCAATATCAGAAGCTTTATGACAAGGATATAATGTACGTACGCATTGTTTCTGAATAGAGTTTTTTTCCTGGCTGGCAATAAAACCTCCTCCTACAGAATAAAAATCCTGTACAAGCTCGGATCCATCTTCAAAAACAGCTCTGAAGATCATTCCATTCGGGTGAAAATCAAGGCTTTTTTTCATATTTAAAATCAAATGATGTCCATAAACAAATGGAATCACCTTCTCCCCTCCCAGATGAATGGTTTGAGTACTTTTGATGTACTCTATTTTCTCATCAATTTTTGAAGTATTGATCGTCTTAAAATCTTCCCCATTCAAACCAAGCATTCCTGCAATATCAGTTCCGTGCCCAATCCCCGTTTTTGCGAGCGAGCCAAAAAATTCAAGAAAAACCTCTTTAACTTCTTCGATTGATCTTTCTCTTTTAATAATCCTGATAAATGCAGCAGCTGCATTCCAAGGTCCCATCGTATGCGAACTGGACGGGCCTATTCCTACTTTAATAATCTCAAAAACCGATATTGATTCCATAAATGATTCGTCATTTTCCTCAAAAACAAAGATACATGATAAATCCTAATATATGCATAGCAAAATCCCAGATTTATTCGGTTTTCATAAGCCATGAAATGAATTTATGACAAGTATTTTTGTACATTAGCCTATACTGTTGAATCTATTATTTAAGTGTCTTTTAATCATTTTGAATGGAAACATTAATTAAAAATATTTCACAACACATCAAATTAAGCCCGGAAGAAATTTCTATTTTTAAAAGTTTCTGGACGGAAAAAACATTGGAAAAAGGAGAATTCCTTTTAAGAAACGGGGAAATATGCCGCCATGACAGCTATATTATTTCGGGCGTATTGAAAGCTTTCTGCATCAATGCTGACAATGGAAATGAAGAAATCCTTTTTTTAGCGATTGACCATTGGTGGGCAACAGATATTGCCAGTTTTTCAAAACAAAAAGCATCCATCTATAATATACAGGCTGTTGAAAAAACCCGCCTTTTACAGATCAGCCATCCGTCTTTTCAAAAAATGCTGGAAGAAATTCCCTCTTTAGAAAAATACTTCAGGATTATTTTAGAAGGTTATCTTGGAACACTCGAAAAAAGAGTGGTATTTAATCATATGCACAAAGCTGAACAAAAGTATTATGATTTTCTGGAAACTTATCCCAGTATTGCATCCAGAGTTCCTCAATATCTCATTGCTTCTTACCTGGGAGTATCTGCTGAATTTATAAGCAGAATTCGGAAAAAAAATAAATCCTCTTGAACTAGATCAATTTCTTTGGCATAAATAATCAGGAATTTTGCTGTTATAAATTATAGCAAATGAAAATATTGATTATCAATGCAAGTGTACGAAACGAAAGATCTTACAGCAGAAAACTCACCCAGTTATTTGTTGAAAACTGGAAGACCAAATATCCTCAGGATACATTTACCTGGCGGGAAGCCGGAATTGACACTATTCCCAATATTGATGAATCCTGGATTGCAGGGGCATTCAAAAAACCGGCAGACAAAACTGAAGAAAACCAAAAACCTTTGCTGCTCAGCAATGAACTAGTAAAAGAACTCAAAGAACATGATATCTATGTTATCGGAACCCCAATGTACAACTGGTCTATTCCAAGCGGATTGAAAGCTTATATTGACCAGGTAATGCGGATTAATAAAACCTGGAAATTCAAATCCGGAGTGCCGGATGGTGATTACGTGGGGCTTCTTGAAAACAAAAAGCTCTTTATTCTCTCAACCCGTGGTGATACCGGATATGGAGAAAATGAAAAGAACGGACACATCAATTTTCAAACGACCTATCTGAAACATATTTTTGGAATCATGGGTGTAAACGATGTCACCATTCATTCCTTAGATAATGAGGAATTTGGAGGTGAAGTCTTTGAAAATTCTAAAAATAAAATCTTCGAAACTATTCATTCTATTCATTAAGATGATGAAAGATCTTTAAACTTTTACAGGTTTTCAGGGCATTAGGTTATCAATATGCCCTGTTTTTTATCAACTGAAACTTTCCTCATGCTGAGACAGATCAAGCCCTTTGTTTTCAGACTCTTCGGAAACTCTTAAGGTGATCATTGAGTCTGTAAGTTTATATAAAATGAATGAACCCAAAAATGTAAAAACAGAAACCAAAACCAAAGCGGCCATATGATGAAAAAAAACATCAATTCCTCCATGAAGCAGGCTCGCTTTTTCACCATGTGCAAAAATGGCGGTAAGAATCATTCCCATAATTCCCCCTACTCCATGACAGGCAAAAACATCCAGCGTATCATCTATTTTCTTTAACCCTTTCCAGTTGACCATTATATTTGAAACTATAGCTGTAATAAATCCTATAAAAAGACTTTCCTGAATACTCACAAAACCACATCCGGGAGTAATGGCCACCAGCCCTACTACAGCACCTATGCACGCACCCAAAGCAGAAACACTTCTCCCATTGATTCTATCGAAAAAGATCCAGGTCATCATCGCGGAAGCGGAGGCTATTGTAGTTGTTCCAAAAGCAGTAGCTGCAGAAGCAGAAGCACTCAACGCAGATCCTGCATTAAATCCGAACCATCCAAACCACAACATTCCTGTCCCTAGAAGTACATAGGGAATATTGGAAGGCTCATGATGGGGATTTTTTCTGTTTCCTACTACCAAAGCTCCGGCAAGTGCTGCAAAACCGGCACTCATGTGTACAACGGTTCCGCCTGCAAAGTCTTTCACTCCAAAATATTTGTTTAAAAGACCGTCAGGATGCCATACCATATGACAAAGTGGTGTATAAATAAAAATACTGAAAAGGACAATGAATAATAAATAAGAAATAAAACGAACCCTTTCGGCAAATGATCCGGTAATAATTGCAGGGGTAATAACTGCAAATTTCATTTGAAATAAAGCAAAAAGAATAAAAGGTATCGTAGGAGCCATCATTTTATGAGGAAGATTTCCAACTCCGCTAAAAAATGGATAACTGAGCGGATTTCCAATGATCCCGTAATGTTCTCCGGCAATGGTAATCCCTAAAGATTCACCGAAAGACAAAGAAAAACCTACTACTACCCAGACGATAGAGATTACGCCTAAGGCAATAAAACTCTGTAACATGGTAGAAATCACGTTTTTTCTGCCAACCATTCCTCCGTAAAAGAAAGACAGTCCGGGTGTCATCAACAGAACAAGCCCAGCGGCAGCCAGAATCCAGGCAACATCTGCGCCTACAATTTTATCTTCACTTAAAAATTCTCCGGTATCAGGAATATCGGTATCCGGACTCCAGAATAAACCACCAATGGCAACAAGTGTAATCACTGAGAATGAAACGATCCATTTTAATCCTATTTTCATAAAATTTATATTTAACCCTATCAAATTTAAATATAAATTCTATAAAAAATACATTTTTAAAACAAATACCCCTTAAAAAAAATATTCAAGCAATAACATTTCTATTTTTCACAAAATACTTCATTCAATATTTTTGAAACTTCCTTGGATTTCGTAGCAGGAAAAAGATGGGTCCCTCCTTTTATTATATAATCCGGATTGGAATAACGGATTGGAAAAACAATGTCTTTATCCCCTAAGATCTGAATCACATTTGGATTTTCTTTAAACTTCCACTCGGAAACTTTTTCTACAGACCATTTCAGATAATAAGGGTCTCTTACTTTAAAATATTGCAGAAGTTTAGGATTTTTAGGATCAAAAAGCTTTCGGATAACAGCATATACATTGGCAGCTTTATCGTTGAACAAACCTACCGGTAATATCCTGGGGATTTTGGTCATCTCACCTGTCCTGATGAATTTTGATTTTTCTTTATCAGATTTTATGCTTCCCAGGATCACAACTTTCTCCGCAGGCTTCAATTGGTTAATCTCCTGCACAATAATTCCTCCAAAAGAATATCCCAACAGGCAGAACGGCTCAGAATCATCTACTTTATCTGCCATTCTCTTAACATAGGCATCAAAAGGTTCATTTTTTTCAGGGATAAGCCAATCTATAAAAATCAATTCATAGTGTTTGGGAAACTCTATTCTCTCAAGGACTTTAAAGTCTGCTCCCAGACCACTGACGATATAAATTTTCATACTACGAATTTATAAAAAATACAGGGAAAACAGTGAATGATTAGGTCAATCTTTGATGTAACAAGGGCATAAAAAATGAGCAGCTCTGATGAACTGCTCATTTTTATATTGATTGTATATTAATCTTATTTTTTCTTCTTTGGAACTCTATTCTCGTTATCCAGCATTTCTGTAGTAACTTTGAATTGGATATCCATTTCGTTCTTAATGAAATAATCTTTCAGTGAAGACTGATAGAATACTTTAAAGTCTCTTCTGTTCAGAGAGAACTTCGCAGATTCAATAGAGGTTGTAAACTGAGTAACATATACATTCGCAGGGAAAGAAATTGTTTTTCTTACTCCTTTAAGGGTAAGGTCTCCGTATACTGTAGAATTGTATTCACTGTTTGCTAAAGGAATAATTTTAGTCAAATGGAATTTTGCAATAGGGAATTTTTTTACTTCAAAGAAATTTGTGCTTTTCAGATCATTGGTAAGTTTGATTTGATCTTCATCAGAAACATCTCCCGCCATCATACTTCTCATATCTATTACAAATTCTCCATCTACCAGAACCGTGTGGTCAAAGTTGAATTTTCCGCTCTTTAGCTTTACTGTTCCTGAGTGGGAAGATGCTTCGGTTTTCACCACTTTATACCCCCACCATCTGATCTCTGATGAAGTCACTTTTGCAACCTTATCAAATTTCTTTTGGGCAGAAACAAATGATATACTTGCGCACACCATAGCAAACAATAGTAATCTTTTCATTCTTTTTTATTTACAATTCAACAAAAATAAAAAAAAGTGTAGAACTTCTACACTTTTAATAATCTTTTTTTGATTAATTTATTGAGCAGTTACTTTTACAAGCATTTCAATATCATCTTTCACAAAAACATCCTGCATTGTAGACTTATAAGCTACATCAAATTTCTGTCTGTCGAAAGAGAATTTGTTTGATACTAAACTTACTACTCCTTTGCTGTAAGAAATCTTAGCAGGGAAAGTAATTGGGTTTGTTTTTCCTTTTACAGTAAGGTTTCCTGTTACAAGAGAACTGTAGATTTTATCGCTGTTTTTCTTGATTCCAGTGATTTTAAAGCTTGCAGTAGGGAATTTTTCAACTTCAAAGAAATCACCATTCTTAAGGTGTCCGTTTAATTTTTGCTGATATTCTCCTGTAAGGTCAGTTGAGCTGATAGAAGTCATATCCAATACGAAGCTTCCACCTACCAATTGGTTTCCTTTCATGATCATATCTCCAGACTTTACTTTCACTGTACCGTCGTGAGAACTTGCTTCAGATTTTGCTACTTTATATCCCCACCAGTGTACATCAGACGCTACTACTTTTTTTGACTGTCCGAAAGCTAAACCACCAGCTAAAACTGCTAATAAAAATATTTTTTTCATTGAATAGAGTTATTTACTTATTTAATGACACAAAGGTAGGTATCTTATTCAATAGATTTCATTGATGTACATCAATAAAAATTATTATTTTCATGAATAATATCATCTCATAAAAAAACTCCGAATTTCTTCGGAGCTCTGTTTTATACCTGATAGTAAGCTGTATAAAGTGCTATACCATTTAATGCTGTATGATTTTGCTTGACCAGATAGATCGGAATATTTTTAAGCATTCCTTCCATTTTATCACTGATCTTGAATTTTTCATAGAATTTTGCCTTATCTATATATTCTCTGACCATCTGAGGAATATCTCCCGAAATCAGTAATCCTCCGGTAGCTTTTACTTTTAATGTCAGGTTATTTGCTTCTCTTGCCAGAAACTCAAGGAAAGTGTCTAAAGCGATTTTGCAGATCAATACATTCTCCTCGATTGCCGCTTTATAAAGTTCTTCCACAAAATTCCCTTGTGCAAGGCGCTCTCCCAACCATTCCGGTTCAGGATGCCTTTTTACATCCCTTAAAAATCTATAGATATTGAATAACCCTGACTTTGAAAGTACATTTTCCCAGCTTACAATACCATAGATATTGTTTAGGAACTGGTAAAATTCAACCTCTACATTGGTTCTTGGTGAAAATTCTGAATGTCCTCCTTCTGTAGCGAAAGGTCTCAGGTATTTTCCGTCAAAGAAATATCCAGCTTCACCCAATCCGTTTCCGGGAGCAAGAACCGCTACATTTCCTTTTTCAAGATGTCCGCTTGTATAAATAGCTTCAAGGTCGTTATCTTCAAGAAGAGCCATTCCGTAGGCAGAAGCCTCAAGGTCATTCAGCATGTCTACTTTTTCGAACCCGAAATCACGGGCATATTCTTCAACATCTAAATTCCAGCCCAATCTTGCAGGACTGCTTTTTCCGTCAAGTACAGGACCTGGCACTGCCATTCCCAGACGTTTTACATTTTGCAACTGGTTATCCTGAATAAACTTCTTTAAAATATCTGAAAAAGAAGTGTATTCTTTGGTTGCATATTTATTTTGTACTTTTATCTCAAGACCTCCGTTCCCGGAAACAAAATAGCCTAAGATCGTTATATCTTCACGGAGACTTGCCCCAATGATAGAAACATTATCATTATTACTGTTCTCTACTCCTGGTAAATAAAGTGGAAATTTTGGATTCAGAATCATAACCTCAAATTTTACCAAATATAATAATTGTTTTTGTAAATCCTGCACAGAACAAAAAAACCTTTCCACTTTCGTGAAAAGGTTTTGGTTAATAATTGTTTATATATTAAATCTAACTACTTTCCTAATGGAATATTGTAACCGAATCCTACACCGATATTCCCCACATTATAGTCCTGACCTGGCAAATCTCCTTTTGTTCCTACAAAAACCTTTTGGTATTGTACGAAGAAATTCCAGTCTCTGTTGTGGTAACCGATCTCCGGTTTAAGGTAGAAACCTCCGCTTGCTCTTTCAACATTGGTGTTGGATGCCACTGTTTTATCTCCCACCAGGAAACCATACCCTAAATCTGTTCCGAAATAGAAACCTGTTTGTTTTGGATAAATTCTGATTAAAGCGGCTACAGGAACTACTCCTACATCATTATTTTTATATCCGTTGTTCTCTTTTCCAAAGTAGTGAGTATATCCTGATGCAATACCTAATCCAAATCCTGGTGTAATAAGGTTCTGGTAAGCTACATCCACTCCTACTGCAGCGGAAAGATTATCAGCGGGAACTGCTAAACCAACATTTGCACCTACTTTGATCATATTATTCATCTGTGAACTTTGGGCGCTTACTATACCTGCTGTTAAAATACCAGCCAGTACTATTGCTTGTTTAAACATTTTCATAACTCTATTTTTTAAATTTTACTAAACAATAGGATGTAAAAATCATGCCAAGCAAGGTTTTTTTTCTTGTTTTAACACCATTGAAAATCATAAAATAATGAATATCAATATCTTATTTTTAACAAAATTTAAATATTTGTTTAACAAAAATTATCAAAAAAGTACTCTTAAAAAGTGAATTAAAGAAAAAAGGCCGGGAGCTATTATATAGCAGCATATTACTTCCAGCCTCCATCTTCTAGCTTCCAGCTCTAACAACAATATTAACAATCCTTAACCCGTTATTATTTTAACCTTTTTCTTCAAAGCGTATCAAAAAAATAAATTCCTCATGACAGCTGATTCATTATTAAAAAACAAGCATCTTCTTTGGCGGGCAGGTTTTGGTGTAGGCATTCATCAAATTGATGATTTGAAAAACAAAAGCATTAAAACCTTAATGGCTGAATTATTGAAAGAGGACAGTTTCAGTGAGATCACCTATGGCACTCCTGATCCGGATTCAGCAGCAGATTACATGAACAGTACAGCTCCCGCAGAAAAGAAAAAAGAAATGCAGCGACTCAACAGGGAGCAAAACAATGAACTGAATCTCAATTTTCTGAATACAATTGTAAACAGCAGAGAACAGATGAGGGAAAAGATGGCGTTCTTCTGGCATGGGCATTTTGCTTCAAGAGTGGTCAACCCAAGGTTCAACAAACAACTTTTAAATACTCTCCGAAAGAATGCATTGGGAAATTTTAAAGATCTGCTTTTTGAAGTAAGCCAGTCGCCAGCCATGCTTAATTTTCTTAATAATCAACAGAATAAAAAGGATCATCCTAATGAGAATTTCGCCCGTGAGGTGATGGAACTGTTTACTATGGGAAGGGGCAATTATACTGAAAAAGACGTAAGAGAAGGCGCCAGAGCTTTTACGGGATGGAGTTATGATAAGGAAGGAAATTTCAGAGAAAGGAAAAACCTCCATGATGAAGGCTCAAAGACTTTTTTAGGTAAAACGGGCAACTTTGATGGAAGCGATGTACTCAATATTATTTTGGAACAGAAGGAAACAGCACAGTTTATAACAACGAAAATCTATAAATTCTTCGTTAATGAAAAACCCGATCAGGATATTGTCAACAAACTGAGTACAAATTTCTATAATTCAGGATATGACATCAAAAAGCTGATGACTGAAATATTTTCAAGCACCTGGTTTTATGAGCAAAAGAATATCGGCAACCGTATAAAATCACCCATAGAACTGATGGCCGGTATGATGAGAATACTTCCTATGCATATTCAGAATCCTGAAAACCTCATCGTGTACCAGAAATTATTGGGACAGATGCTGCTTTATCCGCCTAATGTAGCAGGATGGCCGAACGGAAAAGCATGGATAGACAGTTCTACCCTGATGGTAAGACTTCAGATTCCACAGATATGGTCAGGGCTTCGCCCATTGGAATACAGTCCGCGACAGGATGATGATATCGATATGGGAATGAAATCCCGGGAAACAGCTTTAAACAAAAGCTTTAAAAATCCAAATATCACCATAGACTGGGAGCGTATTGAAAAGCTCTTCGCCAATAAAAACTGTGAAGATTATCTTCTGCAGAATACTCAAAGTCTCGATATGAACTCTGTAAAGAATTTTTCTGACAAGAGTATAAAAATGAATGTCATCAACCTGATGTCTACCCCGGAATACCAGTTAATGTAGGTTGCAGGTTTTAGGTTGCAGGCAGCAGGTAATAGTGAACTGTTGTTTGACTTTAGAACCTTTTATTTACTATATAATTTTTCATAAAAGTTTTATAAAAACAAATAGTAGTAAAAATATAGCACAGTCCTCCAACCTAAAAACTGCCACCTGTCATCTGCTACCTATTATCTCCTTTACCCTAAAAACAAAATTATGTTAATCAAAAGAAGAGAATTCCTCAAAATAAGTTCACTGGCTACCGCTTCTATGCTAATGCCTAATTTCTTAAAAGCCATGACGCTGGATGAGGCTCTGAATCCCAATCAGAACATTCTGGTAGTCCTTCAGTTTACAGGAGGAAATGACGGCCTGAATACGATTATTCCAGCTAAAAATGATATTTATTTCAGAGAAAGAAAAACACTGGCTATTCAGGATTCAATACCGCTGACTGATGAAGCAGGAATCAATCCGTCTCTATCCTATTTTAAAGAACTTTTTGACAATGGAGAACTTTCTGTAATGAATAATGTAGGGTATCCCAACCCTGACAAATCCCATTTCCGAAGTATGGATATCTGGCAGTCGGCAAGCAGAAGTGATCAGTTTCTGGAAACAGGCTGGCTGGGACGTTTTCTTGATGAAGAATGCTACCGCTGCGACCATCCTACCCAGGCGCTGGAAGTGGATGATATGTTGAGTCTTGCTTTAAAAGGAGAAAATAATAAGGCTTTTGCGTTTAAAGATCCTAAAAGACTCTACCAAACCAGTCAGGAAAAGTATTTTAAATCGCTCTACGACCATCATCACGATGATGAAACCGTGTCTTATCTTTATCAGACTTTAGGCTCAACCATCAATAATGCCGATTATATCTTTGAAAAAAGTAAAGCAAAAAAAACAGAACAGGTTTATCCAAATTCTCAGTTGGGAAAAGATTTTAAGACCGTTGCTTCTTTAATAAAATCTGATATCAATACACAGGTTTATTATCTTTCGATCGGAAGTTTTGATACCCATGTCAATCAGAATGACCGACAGAAAAAGTTATTCAACGATATCAATGAAGCTGTAAAATCATTTGTTGCCGATATGAAAAGTAACGGACTTTTCAATAATATCCTGCTGATGACATTCTCAGAATTTGGGCGCCGTGTGGCTCAGAATGCCAGTAATGGAACAGATCACGGGACAGCTAATCAAATGTTTTTTATCAGCGGAAGCCTTAAAAAGAAAGGCATTCTGAATGCTCTTCCTGATTTACAGAATCTGAATGACGGCGACCTGATCTACAAAGAAGATTTCAGAAAAGTATATGCTACCATCCTGAAAAACTGGCTTAAAGCAGATTCTTCTAAAGTATTGGGATGGAAGGATGGGATTTATGATTTTGTGTAGAAAAACCGAGATTCCTACGGAATGACACAATTGTAATGATAGTTTATCCGTACAGTTTGTCATTCCGTAGGAATCCAGCCGATATTATCTGTCAGAAAACAGCATTGGAGAAAGCTATTCCATAAGAAATATTTGAGTTGAAGACTTAGGAATTCCCCTCCTTCAGAAGGGTGTCGAAAATTCAAAGAATTTTTGACGGGGTGGTTCTCAACATTCATCAAAAATATCCATTACAACAAAAAAAGAGACTGTACATAACTCTGACAGTCTCTTTTCAATAATTTTAAATTTTAACTACTTGTACGTTTAAGCCGTAATCTGCTTTGGTTCTTTTTCTTTCTGATCTTCCTTTTTATCAAGTTTCTCAGATATTTTTTTAACAATATATTCTATCGCTATGGGTGCCAGGATCGCAATTAATGCTTTAAATATTCTTGATTTCATAAACTTAATTTTGTGTGTTTAAATAATACAATTTCCAAGCCAAGATAAAAATGATCAGAAAATTTAATTCTCATCAGGAATAATCAGACTTTGATAGTTTTTACGACCAGCACTGAATTTTTCTTCCATTTTCACTCTTAATTTCCGGGGTTTATGAACAATCAAACTGTCCCCAAACCCAAGCAGCAATCTTTCTAATTCAAAATTGATCTGAACACAAATTTTAAAGAGTGTTCCTTCATGATCTTCTCTGATGATTTCCTGACTTTTATGCAGTGGTTTGGTCTTCACGTAAGGAGCATTTCCTGCATCTACCCAGAAAATCACATTTCTCGGATCCATTGACTCTGAAACGGTAACTCCTACAATATCTTTGAAGTATTCATCGCCATCCAGATCTTTATCAATATAGGGAAGACTCTCATCTGTTTCAATACTTTCCATTCTGTCCAGAGCCAGATTATACATTTTCTGTTTATAAAGACAGATCAGAAACCAGCGGTTGTTGAATTCCTTCAACAGCTGCGGATGTACCGTAAATATATTGGATTCTCTTGCCGTAAAGCTTTTGTAAAGAATCTTCAGTACTTTTTTATTGGCAATACTTTCATATAGGATATCAATATGCTCCAGTCCTTTCAGCTGCTCATTTTTATCCAGGTGAATAATTGATTTCTGATTGGTGGCATGAATTGAGTCTTCCAGTTTCTGAATAACCCCATTCATCTCTTTGAACATGGAAAAGTCCTTGAACTGTTTTAAAATCTGGACCGCATTGTTCATGGCCTTCAGATCACTTTCATTCACAGAGATATTATGAATACTATATTCCGGATCACTGTAGCGGTAGTATTTTCTTTCGTAGACTTCAATAGGAGCTTCATACCCGAATTTCTCACTCCGCATATTCTGAAGATCGAGCTGAACCGTCCGTTTACTTACATAAGATTCTTTTCCTTCAAATTCAAATAATGCTTCTGAACATTCGTCAATGAGATCTTCCAGCGTATATTTCCTGTATTTGTTTTTAAGACATTTATCTAATGTTTTATACCGGATCAGAGCGTTTTTATTGGATGACATACCTTAGTGTTTAATGATTGGTGTTTTTAAATAAGCTATTAGCTTATTCAGTTTTGCTCTTTTCTAAAAGTTATTTTTCCTTTAAGGCATTTTCGTCAAAAGTAACTCCTTCCCAGCCAAACTTCATAAAGTTCCGGATATTCTGGTGATCACTACCCTCAGGATTTTTCAATACATCTTCCCTGTAGAATTCACCAAAAAGCCAAAGTGTCTCTTCTTTGGTCAGGTCCTGAATGCTTGCAAAGCTGAAAAGCTTACACGAACCATTGTTCTGTCCTGCCTGATTTGTTGTATCCCCGTTTTGAAAAGCAGTAGGAGTAAACTCATAATTTTCATCAATGTAAGCGATAACATCACCAAACTGAATCGTTTCCGGAAAATGTTTTAATTGTTCTAATAGTACCATAACTGCAGATTTTAATTTTGTTTTATATTATTTCAGGCTTATGTACCAATTCACGGATCAGCTTTTCTGGCCTTTTTTATAACTTTTTGTAAAAATAATTAAAATTTCTTTATCTACGCAAAACTATTGCGCAATAATGATATTACTTTGCATCATCAAAATGAAACAACATGGAATTTAATGGAAATCATTTAATCGAATTAGGATACAGACCAGCAAAATGGTTTAAAGATGCCATTAGCTATATCAACGAGAATAATCTGGATGAACATCAGATCACAGCGTATCTGGTACAATTCAAACAGCCGGATATTATTCCGCTTCACGAAACAGCTAAAGATTTTATGATCAACATACGAGCTGAAGACGAAAGTGAAAACGATAATGTGGAAAAAGTAATCAAAACGATGAAAGTCCTGATGAAAACGCCCACACTAATTGGTGGAGCTATCATGCCTGATGCCTGTCCTACAGGTCCTGAAGGCCAGATTCCGGTAGGAGGTGTGGTAATTGCCAAGAATGCGATTCATCCGGGATTCCATAGCGCTGATATCTGTTGTTCAGTGATGCTGACGGATTTTGGAAAAACAAATCCTAAAGAGGTACTGAATGCTGCACATTCTGTAACACACTTCGGATATGGAGGAAGACCAAGAGGTGAGCAGATGCCGATGTCTCAGGAACTGATGGATGCTTTCAGAGAAAATAAATTCTTAAATGATGAAAAACTGATCAGCATTGCCCGTTCTCATATGGGGACTCAGGGAGACGGAAACCACTTCCTTTTTGTAGGAATTTCTAAAAATACCGGAAATACCATGATGGTAACTCATCACGGTTCAAGAGCACCGGGAGCGGCTTTATATGATAAAGGAATGAAGACAGCCAACCGTTTCAGACAGGAACTTTCTCCTGAAACATTGAGAGAAAACGCCTGGATTCCTTATGATACTGAAGAAGGTAAATCCTATTGGGAAGCCCTTCAGCTGATCAGACAATGGACAAAAGAAAACCATACTTCCCTTCATGATGCAGTTTTGAATAAGCTGGAAATGGAGAAGGAAAACAGATATTGGAATGAGCATAACTTCGTTTTCAAAGATGGAGATCTGTTCTATCATGCAAAAGGGGCAACTCCACTGGATGATAAATTCATGCCTGATATCACGGGACCAAGACTGATTCCGTTGAATATGGCAGAACCGGTACTGATTGTTCAGGGAAAAACGAATGAAAGAAACTTAGGTTTTGCCCCTCATGGAGCCGGAAGAAATTTCAGCAGAAGCCAGCATAAAAGATCTTTGGTTCATAAAACAACTGAAGAAATTTTCAATGAGGAAACAGAAGGATTAGATATCCGTTTCTATTCCAATGAAGTTGATATTTCTGAGCTTCCGAGCGCTTATAAAAGTGCTAAGAACGTAAGAGCACAGATTGAAGAATACGGACTTTGCGAAGTTTTGGATGAAGTAATGCCTTACGGGTGTATTATGGCCGGAGATGTTGAGAAGAATGCACCATGGAAGAGAAAGAAGAAATATAGAAAAGCATAATTCTTAATTTAAATACAAACCATAAAGGTTGAAAAAAAAACTAATGACCAACCTTACAGGTATAAAAGCCTGTAAGGTTAATGAAAACTTTTTTCATAACGGCAGGGGCAGTAGCTCAGATGGTTAGAGCAACAAAAATTACTTTTCGCTGCAGGCAACTAAAGTTCCTATAAATTGCCAAGATTGTGGGTCACAGGTTCGAGTCCTGTCTGCTCCTCAAAACAATGAAAATGCTTATTCACTTATCAGTCATTTTCATATGTTAAAAAAATTAAAGGCAAAGAAAGTTCCTATATTTCCAGATTTACTTTCCGCTTTTTTACACATTATAAGGCAAAGGGAGTTCCTATATTTTTTGGATAAATTACTCCCCGCTTTTTATAAACTATAGGTAAAAGGAGTTCCTATGCCCTTCACTTTTAATGAATATACTCCTCACTTATTTTTTTAACTTAAAACAATGAAAACACTACAATTATTCAATGCGGTATTGGCCAGAGAATCAAATGCAGAGCCATTTATTTCTAATGACGGTTTTATTATTGAACCAAATGCAGTTTGGGCAAAGAATGAAATCATCTCTTATTATGCCAAGGAAAAACTGAATGGGAATGATTTGAATAAAACGTTTCATAAATCCTGGGAGAAAATAAAAAACACTTCCAGAATAGAATTGTTTTTTGAACAAATCAGACATTATATTTCAACCTATGGAAGTAATTTTCAGAGTGAAATTTATATTCCTGAAGAACTATTGAATGTTCCTGATGCAAAGTTGATTTTTAAAGTAATCAAGGCTTATACAGTAGAAGAAATGCAGGAAAAATGCCTTTCTCTCCTAAAGTCCGGAATCGCTTTGAAAGAAGAAACCATTGATGATTTGCTGTATATTCTGCACACGGAACTGGAATATGATTTCACAGGAAAAGAAAATATCAGAAATAAAGAAGCCATTATAAAAATAGCTGATCTGTACGACATTTATCCTGAAAATCCTGTTGAGTTTTTCCGTTATGTCATTTATAAAACGACGAATACAACGCTTTTAATCAAAAACGATGAATTGATTACTTTAATTCAGCAAAGTAATTTTAATCCAACCTATCTGTTTGAAAGTTTTGGGCAGGAAAAACTGGCAGAAATTTTCAACAGATTTAAGCCTTTATTCCTTGCTTATAAAAACAGAGCTCCGAAAGCCATTAATAAAATTTCAAAGCTCTCTAAAGTAAATCATAAGCCATTGGTCTCAAACCCGTTGAATGATGCTACCAATACATTACTGGAAAACAGTGATTGGCATTGGCTTGAAAATGCGACACCATTTGCATTATTTAAAGCACTGTCAGCGTGTTACTCAAGAATGTATGGTCAGGATACTTTTGTCTACAGAGTCAGAAACGGAAAATCATGGGTGAAAAAAGGTAAGGAAACTTATGTGAATCAATTCAACTATGAATTTATTTTAGATTTCCTGAAACTGAAGTATGAAAATATTTCCGGAAAGAAATTCTATTTTCCTGATAATGTGGAATTTGCATTACCAACTTCTGAAAAAATGTTTGTTGGAAATATTCCTACCGGAACCCGTTTTTATAGTGAAAGACTGGCAGTAGGTATTTATTGGGAAGATCGATGGGGAGCCAGTGACCTTGACCTTTCGGGATTGAATATCGAAGGAAAAATAGGTTGGAACGCTGCTTATAATCATGGTGACGGACAATTGATGTATTCAGGAGATATGACTTCTGCTCCCAATGGTGCCGTTGAATATCTTTACGCCAATAAAGGACACTGTGCACCAACACTTGTTATGAACAACGTTTTCAGCGGAGAGGCAAATTGTGGATATAAAATCGTTGTCGGAAAGGGAGATAATATTTCCTACGACTATATGATGAACCCTAACCATCTTTTTGCTGAAGCCAGATGTAACTCGGTTCAGAAGCAAATGATTCTGGGAATGCTGGTCACAAAAAACGAAAAGCAATGTTTCGTGCTATTGAATTTCGGAGCCGGACATTCTCATGTTTCAGGAAATAGCGAGGTTTCCACTATGGCAACAAGTGCATTATACCAGCAATGGTTTGAAGCGATGTCTTTCAATGATCTTATTAAAGAACTGGGAGCAGAGATTACAACAGAAAAAGCAGAAGCTGACTTTGATTTTTCTCTGGAAAGCCTGGAAAAAGATAGTTTTATCAGAATTTTTAAATAAATTCTTTCACGTCATCTGATGGTATCAGGTGGCGTTTTTTGTGGATAAAAGTGGCTGGATTCCTTCGGAATGACAAACTATATGGGTAAGACCATCATTACAATTGTGTCATTCCGAAGGAATCCAAGCATCATATTCTAGTTAGTAAAGAACTTTACAGTGTCTATACATTTATCTTTTTAACAGAAAAGATGCCTGCATCTACATTAATGATCACTTTCTTTCCATAATCAATCTGAATATTGAACATATTTTCCAGCGGAAACTGAAGCACAGTCTGAACAATCAGACGAATGACGCCGGCATGCGTGGCGATGAGAACTTTATGTATATCTTTTTTCTGAATCAGTTCATTCCAAAAATTGAGAACACGGGTCTGCATTTCAAGGAGATTTTCTCCGCCAGAAGCTTTGATATTGACAAAATCTTTGTACCAGGGATTGATTTCTTCTTCCGGAATATCAGTCCATTTTTTCAGTTCCCAGTTCCCGAAATTCATTTCCCGAAGTCTTTCATCTGTCTGATAATCGAATTTAAAATAATCAGCTAAAAAACGACAGCGCCCAGAAGGACTGGAAATTATAATATCATAATTCTCATCTATCTCCAATGTTTTAAAATCTTCAGGATACTCTTTTCTTAAAGGCATTTCAGCAAAACCATAACATAGATTTTCCGGATTTTCTACGGCAGTATGACGAATTAAATGAATTTCCATACGATCATTGTTCCTAAGTAAAATAAAACTTCACAAACCTGCTGTACAGATCCCAGACAATCTCCTGTATAGCCGCCGATATGCTTTTTAAAATACCAACCCATATATATTTTGCCTGAATATGCCAGCGCAAAAGCGAAAATCAACCGCCAGTCCGGAATCAGGGCAAAAGCAATTAAAACACTGATAAACCCCACCAGTAAAGCCATTTTATCCAATGGTTTATTGGCTAAAGGTTTCGATTTGCTGGCATCAATATCAGTAACATATTGGTGGGTATAAATCATAGTCCCTGAAATAAACCGGCTTGCCGTATGCGCTAAAATAATAATGCAGAGGACTCTTACTGGTGCTATCATTTCCAAAGCCTGAATACTGTAAAATTTTAACGCAAACAGCAGAATAATTCCAATGGTTCCATACGCTCCTACCCTGCTGTCTTTCATAATAGTCAGGATTTTTTCCTTTCCATAGCCACCTCCGAAACTGTCACACATATCTGTAAAACCATCTTCATGAAAAGCTCCGGTAAGCAAAACACTGGAGATCATCATTAAAACAATTCCTATTTCCAAATTAAAAAGCATTGTGGCAACATAAAGGATTACCGCATTGATGAGCCCTATTACCAGCCCAACCCAGGCAAAATATTTTTGAGATCTGTTCATAATCTCACTGGAATAAGGAATGGTAAACGGAACCGGGATTCTTGTGAAAAACATCAGCGCTGTTGCAAAGTAGATCAGTTCATTCTTGAGGACTTTCATTGTTTTTTAGATATAAAAACCGGGATTAATCAATTTCAGTAAAATTAGGAAAGCTTTCAGATATGATCAAAAGATAAATGGGAAAAATGAAAAACATGAATGTTATCACCTTACTATTTTCACTTTAAATACAGTGTTTTTTTACTTTTGCACCATTAATAACCATGAAAAAAAACAAATGAAAAAAGCGTATTTCGTTGGATTATGTCTTATATCCATAGTAAGCTGTTCAGCTCCCGGTGATGAACTGGAAAATGTAAATGAATCACAAGCCTTAAATTCATCCGGAAAAAACATGCTGGCAAAAGGAGGCTTCAGAGATAACCCTGATACACCCACTCCTCCTCCTGCAGGAATCTGGTCTAAATCTTTTTATTTAACTAATCCTATTTACGGTTTCTACAGTGATCTTACTAAAAAATATCTGTACAATACCTCCCCTTTACCATCCGAACTTCCTAAATCCTATCCCGGATTAAGCTATTATTTTCAGGAGAGATTATTAGGTTCTGCAGATGGCCCCGGCCCGGTAATTACAAGATGGTTTCATACAGGAACTAATGATCTGGTATTAACGACTAACCCTAATGAGCTTACAGGTCAAAGTTACTGGGAAAAAAGAGATCTCGGTACCAGTTATAACGGTGATGAGCCAGGAAGCTTTCCTATTTACAGGTATTTTAATGGTGATAAAAAGACCCACTTCTATACGAGAGATAAGAATGAATTGGGGGATGGAAAAGATGGATTTGTTTATGAAGGTATTTCCTTCTACCTGAAAGAATCAGAGCCTAAAGCTTTCAGAATTCGTGACGGAGAATTTTTCCAGGATACCAGCACAGGAGCAGTTTATCTTGTCTTTGAAAGTACTTTAAGACGTATTGATTCCTGGTCTGTTGTGAATGGATTGTTTGATTTTAAACCAGATCCAAGAACCGGAAAATCTAAAGAGTGGAAACTTTTAAAAGTTAACAATATCAACGACTATACCGGAGAGAGAGGACCTGATATTACCTCAGCCAATCAACTGGTACAAAACACCAATGACGGCAAAATATATTTAGTGGATGACGGTTTATACAGATACATTCCTACTGAACTGATTTTTAAAATCTATAATTTTAATGAGGATGCGATCCAAAAGAAACCTATAAGAATGATGTTTACTGGTAAAGATGTTGCCAAGACTTACTAACCAGATTGCATTGATACATAAAAGGGGCTTCATTGCCCCTTTATTATTTTATAAAGCTTAAGATGATTTATTGGAAATGTGAGCATCTTCAAAACTTGACATTTCATTCAGGAAATTAACCGCACTTTGAATAATTGGATAGGCCAATGCACAGCCTGTTCCTTCACCAAGTCGCAGATTCAGATTTAAAATAGCTTTCTCCCTCATCAGTCCCAACAATTGAGGGTGGGCATTTTCATTGCTTACATGACAGAAAATGCAATTGTTCAGGATTTCAGGATTCTTTTTCCATACCGTTGCCACTGCTACCGTTGCAATAAATCCATCTACCATAATCAGCATATTATTACGATAAGCCTCTTCGACCGCCCCAATCATTTGTACAATTTCTAATCCGCCAAAGGTTTGGGCAATTTCATCCTCAGTCATTTCAGACGGATATTTCTCTATCGCTTCTGTTAAGATACTGATCTTATTTTGTAACTGGTGGTCATTCAAACCCGTTCCGCGTCCTATACAATTGGTAATCGGAATGTCAAACAGTTTACTCATCATCAACGAGGAAGCTGAAGTATTCCCGATTCCCATTTCACCGAAACCAATGATATTACAGTCCTTTCCAGCAATTTCAGCAACCACAGCCTTTCCGTTTTCAAGTGCCAGCTGGTATTCTTCAAAAGTCATGGCTGGTTCTTCCAGGATATTACGGCTGGATTTTCTGACTTTTTTATAAATCAGATTCAGCCCTTCAGGAAAATCAAAATTCACTCCGGCATCTACAATTTTAATCTTAATACCATGCTGTCTGCAAAAAACATTGATGGCTGCACCACCACCCAGAAAATTCATGACCATCTGATAGGTTACTTCCTGTGGGTAAGCACTTACGCCTGCAGCAGCAATTCCGTGATCGGCAGCAAAAACCACCATATGAGGATTCAATAACTGTGGTGAAGTGGTCTTCTGAACCATTCCGATTTTGTGAGCAAGGTGCTCCAGATGTCCTAATGCACCTAACGGTTTTGTCTTAAAATCAATTTTATGCTGTAATTCTGATGATAACATGGATGTTTATAGTTATGTTAAATGGAAAAGTGCAATATTAGTGAAATGAGGAGGATTTTGTATGGTGTACAATGTAAAAAGTAAAATGTATTAATGATATAAGGGCTGGAAGTTGGAAGCTTGAGGCTAGAAGTTAGACTCTCATCCTCAAACTCTCTCACTTTCTTACCCTCTGACTCTCCAACATAAAAAATTCTACGTAAGAACATTGCGCACCTCATCTTTTACTTTGCCTTATAAATCAATAACAATGACACCAAAAATACTTGAAAAAATAAAAGAAGTTGAGGCAAGCCGGGGCGTAGAAGTCCTTCTTGCAGTAGAATCAGGAAGCAGAGCCTGGGGTTTTACCTCTCCTGACAGTGATTATGATATACGTTTCATATACCGTCATGAAAAAGACTGGTATCTTTCTCCATGGGATAAAGATGAAACGATAGAATTTATGACGGAAGACGACCTGGACGGCTCCGGGTGGGATTTGCGAAAAACCTTTCATCTTTTGCTGAAATCGAATGCGGCTTTACTAAGCTGGTTTTATTCTCCAATAGTATATAAAGCAGATGAAAAGTTTGTAGAACTGTTCAGCCCGTTGGCAGACGCTTGTTTTTCTCCGGTTGCGGTTTCTTATCATTATTTAAGCATGAGCAAGAAATATCTGGAAGCCTGCAGAAGTGATGAAGTAAAATTAAAAAGTTACTTTTATTGCTTACGAACCACATTAACGGGAAAATGGATCATAGAAAAAGGGACGGTTCCTCCTGTACTGTTCAGTGATCTGCTTATTTTAACCGATGTAGAAACCAGACGAAAAATAGAAGATCTTGTAGCCTTAAAAGCCACCAAAGGAGAATCTTATTACCACCCAAACGATTGGGAACTGTTTGATTTTCTGGAGAAAACAATCGCTGAGAATGAAGAAAAATCGAAAAGTCTGTCAGGAGGAAAAGCGGATAAGGGTGAGATGGAGAGGGTTTTTAGGGAAATATTAGCGCTATAATTTAAACCATTTGAAGTGCTTTGGAAGTAATTGTGAACAGCTGTAGTAAAAATTAATATCCATGGAAAAAGAAAACTCTTTTATTAAACATTGTAATATCATACAGTCAAAGTATAGAATTGTAATACCAGAAAATATACAGACTTATTTTGCCAAATTTTCAGAAGATTCCGACAATTTTTATTATCAGGTACTTAAAAAAGCCGATGATTATAAAATATTTTACACTAAAGAATTTGTTGAGTTTATTATCGGGAAATATGTAGATTCTGCTATAGATTTTGAATTTCTTCAAAATATGATTGATGAGGGGAATTATGAATATTCATTGCTTGAAAAAAAATTTGTCTCTGAAAATATTGATTTTTCTTTTTTGAATACATGTCTTCAGGAATATGATTCAATTCCTTTTTATATTGGAATTTACACATTTGAAACCTGTGGAGGTGAAGAATTCCTAATCATTAATGATGATAAAACCGGGTATATTGCAGGGCGTTCTCACTATGATTTTGAAAAAATTGAAATTAATGCGAGTTCCATTAAATATCAAAAAATTGACTTCATCAAAAAGCTACAAATTTAAATAATTAAAATGACCATCCAAGACCTAAAAAATAACAACCTTCTCCTCTTCGAAGCCATCTCCGGAAGCCGGGCTTTTGGGCTGGCAATGGAGAATTCTGATACGGATATCCGTGGGGTGTATTATCTGCCAAAGGAAGATTTCTTTGGACTGAACTATATTCCGCAGATTTCCAACGAGACGAATGACCTTACGTATTATGAAATCGGGAGATTTGTTGAACTGCTGCAGAAAAACAATCCCAATATTCTTGAAATTCTGGCCAGTCCGGAGGATTGTATTCAATATAAACATCCGTTGATGGATCTGCTGAAAACCGAAGATTTCCTGTCAAAACTATGCAAAGATACTTTTGCGGGCTATGCTATTTCCCAGATTAAAAAAGCAAAAGGTCTCAACAAAAAGATTTTAAATCCTATTGATAAAGAGAGAAAGTCCGTTCTGGATTTCTGTTTTATCCTTGAAGGACAAGGTTCTGTACCCTTGAAAAAATGGCTGCATGAATTCCCATCCTCTGGAGGGGTGTCCGCAGGACGGGGTGGTTTATCACAAGAGAAATGCGGATTAATAAGCATTGACCATACAAAAGGAACGTATGCTTTATTTTATGATGACACTGGAACGTTGGGATATAAAGGTGTTATTCAAAATGAAGAGGCAAACCAGGTTTCTGTCTCATCCATTCCTAAAGATGAAAAACTGATAGCTTATATGTTCTGCAACCTCGATGCCTACTCTGTGTACTGCAAAGACTACAGGGAATACTGGAAATGGGTGGCTGAGCGCAATGAAGACCGTTATAATGTCAATCAGAATCACGGACAGAATTACGACAGCAAGAACATGATGCACACGATCCGGCTGCTGCAGTCCTGTGAGCAAATTTTTAAAACCAGTTCACTGACGATCCGCGTAGAAAACCGTGACGAACTCTTAGACATCAAAGCGGGAAATCAATCGTATGAAAGTGTAATGCAAAAGGCAGAAAATCTTATAGAATCAATAGAAAATCATTATTCTTCCTCCAGTCTTCCTGACGGGCCGGATCTGGAAAAAACAACAAAAATATTAATTCAGATCAGAGAAAAACTGTACGGAGATAATGATGAATTATAAATGATGAGTTATCAATGTGGGACTGTTAACCTCCAACACTCCCACTCTCAAACTCTCAAACCCTACAACCTAAAACTCACTTCTTCGAAACCTTTGTCAATGGATTATAATCCAGACAGATTTTGATCCAATATTCAAAATCATCTGCTTTTTTAAAACCAATGGGTTCTACATAGCAATACCCATTGAGCTGCTTCCCTTTCATAATCATCGGCAGAAAACCTTTTTTCTCCGAAACCTCATCTTCCATTTCAGGATCATAACGGCACATCAGGTTGTCATGACTGATATTGATGCACATTTTCCCATTCACCAGAAAAGACAGTCCGCTGAACATTTTCTTCTCTTCAACCTCAATGTTTTCTACCATTGAAAGCCGTTCACGTACCCGGTCGGCAAGTTCAGTACTGTAAGCCATGATTTCTATCTTTTTGTTATTTAAAATTAATTAAAAACTTTGATTATCACATTATTCTATCGGTTTTCTTGACAGGTCTCAAATTTAAAAAATAAAATTTTATTTAAATTAATTATTGTTTTACGATAATTAATTATACATTTGCAATAGTAATTAATGTTCGTACCATGAACCAGACCAAAATTATTTCAAGGATTTTATTTTATATCTGCTCTGTATTGTCAGCTGGATATTTAATCACTTTTGTGTACTCTATATTCTGTCTTATCACCGGATTTGCGGTTACACCTTATAAAGAGGGAAAGTTTCTCCACATCAATTATCCGTTTACAGAACAGCCATTTCTGAATATCGAAAACAATTACTCCTATATGATTTTTTCATTTCTGGCTGTACTCATCACGTATGGAATCTTTTTCTGGTTATCTGCCAGGGTTTTCAAAGTATTTTTCCAGCAGAAACTGTTTACGCAGGAAAATATCAATCAGCTTAAGAAATTTTACCTGTATAATATTTTCATTCCCCTTCCGCTGGTGATTATCGCGAGTTTCTTTGTGGAAGTAGAAAGTATGATATGGGGACTGGTGTTTATTCACTTTATGCTTGGAATTTTCTGTCTGTTTCTTGCGAATATCTTTAAGCAAGGACTACATTTGCAAAACGAACAAGACCTATTTATTTAAAATGCCAATTATAGTCAACTTAGATGTGATGCTTGCCAAACGAAAAATGCAGAGTAAAGAATTGGCAGAAAAACTGGGTATCACCCCCGTTAACCTCTCTATCCTTAAAACCGGAAAAGCCAAGGGCGTGCGCTTTGATACGCTGGAAGCCATCTGTAAAATCCTGGAATGCCAGCCCGGCGATATTCTTGAATTTAAAGAGTAAACGGGATTCGAGGTACGAGTTGCGGGGTTTGAGCTTGAGCGTCGGAGGGTTGGAGAGTTTGAGGGTGAGAGTGTTTGAGCATGGTATCTGAAACTTCTAACTTCTAGCTTCTAGCTTCTAGCTTCCAGCCACTAATTTCTAACTTCTAAAATCGCTGCCGAAAGGCCGCCTGTTTTTCTATTCCCCAAACACAACATTATGAATACATTATCCATCAACAACTTAAGTCTTACCTATAAAAATGGTTTTCAAGCCATTAAGAACATTTCTCTCGACATCAAAAACGGAATGTTCGGACTGCTGGGACCCAACGGAGCCGGAAAATCATCTCTGATGAAAACCATTGTGGGGCTTCAGAAACCAACATCGGGAACGATTCTTTTCAATGAAGTAGATATTATCAAGAATCCCGATTATATCAAACAGAATCTTGGATTTCTTCCTCAGGATTTTGGAGTTTATCCGAAAGTATCTGCCTACGACCTATTAGAACATATTGCTGTATTGAAAGGTATTACCGATAAAAATCAACGCAAAAATCAAATTCTGGGTCTGCTTGAAAAGGTCAACCTTTCTGATTTTGCTAAAAAAGAAGTACACACCTTCTCAGGAGGGATGAAACAGCGTTTTGGCGTAGCTCAGGCACTGTTGGGCGACCCGAAAATTATCATTGTGGATGAGCCTACTGCCGGATTGGATCCTGAAGAACGCAACCGATTCAATACATTGCTCAATGATATCAGCCAGGAGGTTATCGTTATTTTGTCCACTCATCTCGTTGAAGATGTCAGAAATCTTTGCTCAGAAATGGCAGTGATGAACCACGGACATATTCTCAGAAAAGGGAATCCCGGAAAATTAATTGCAGCGCTGGACAACAAAATCTGGTCAAAACCTATTGACAAAACCGAACTGGATACTTATAGTTCCAACTATGAGATTATCAGCAGACAGCTTCTAGAAAGAGAACTTCATATTACCGTATTTTCTGAAGAATCTCCCAAAAATTTCAGTTCCGTAACTCCTTTATTGGAACACGTTTATTTCCATACACTCACTCAAAAACCTTAATCATGAACACTATATTTTTATTTGAAGCCGGACGCACTAGCAAGCACTGGCTCACCTATCTTGTGGCCTTACTTTTAGCAGCTCTCGGTATTTTTTGCGGGAGCCAGTTTAATCTTTCAGTAGGAGAAGGAATTTATTTAAACTCACCTTATACCATCGGTTTTATGACCGGAATGCTGAGTCTTACCGTTATTTTTTTTGCCAGCGTGTATGCCTTACAGCTGTTGTTTAAAGATCAGGATTCAAAATTTGACCATATTCTGTTTTCATTTCCTTTTTCAAAGTCGACTTACCTGAAAGGGAAATTCACCACTTATTTCCTCCAGACCTTTGTAAGTTTTTCATTTCTGATGACAGGATTTCTCATAGGACAAATCATGCGTACCGGCAGTGAAATGCAGGAAGGTTTTAATATCATTCATTACATCTATCCACTATTGATCTTCGGCCTTATCAACAGCTTTTTTGTCTGCAGTTTCCTGTTTCTTATTTCATTTATTGTTAAGAAAAAACTACTGGTTGTAGTGGGCGGGCTGCTTCTGTATGTGTTATATATGATTGTTTTATTGTTTTCCAACTCTCCTTTTATGGCGGGAAGTTTGCCACAGTCTTTAGAGACACAACAGCTTTCGGCTTTGATTGACCCTTTTGGACTGTCTGCTTATTTCATGCAGGCCCGTGATCTGAGTTCACATCAGAAAAATATTCAGATGGTTCCTTTTACAGGTTATCTGCTGTTCAACAGACTCTTATTTATCCTGATATCAGTTGGATTTCTTCTTCTTTCATTCAGGTTATTTTCATTCTCCAATGTATCCGGAAAGAAAGTAAAAACATTGGGACCTATTCAGTTATTATCTGAAACGGATAGATCAGAATATTCAACTGTTTCAGCAAACTTTGGCGGATCGGCTTCTTCTCGGGCTGTATTTTCTTTTGTAAAAATCGACCTTACGTATCTGTTCAAAAGCATTGCTGTTCCTGCTGTTTCTATCCTCCTGTTATTTTGTGTCGGCATGGAAATGTATGCCGAGATTGAAAAAGGAATTCGCCTTCCGCAGAAATATGCCGGTTCTGGACTTATGGCGACAACTATTTCAGAGAATTTCCATCTGCTTGGCCTTCTTATTTCAGTGTATTTTCTGAACGATATCTTCTGGAGAAGCCGGTCTTCCGGATTTTTCCTCATTGAAAACAGTACTTATTTCTCCAAAAACAGAGTAACCGGGCATTTTATTTCAATCAGCCTCCTGCTGTTTTTCTTTACAGGAATTTTAATTGCTCAGGGAATTGTTTTCCAGGCTGCCTATCAGTATTTTTATATCGACTGGAGGGCTTATCTGGGTGTTTTCCTTTTCAACACTTTCCCCTTGATCCTTTTTTCCGGATTGATCCTTCTGATTAATGACAGAATTCCTAATAAGTTCATTGCACTCGCAGTTTCCATTCTCGCAGTTTTTGTATTGTCCGGTCCTGTTTCCGGGAAAATCATCTCCTACCCTCTTTTCAGAATATTTTCAGATTTTAAAGGCACTTACAGTGATTTTAACGGCTATGGGATCTATGAAAAGGCTTTTGCACAAAGACTTCTGTTCGGAACGGGTATCATCTGTACTTTATGGATGTTTAATCATTTTATAAGGATTAAAAAAATCTCTGTCATTCCTTCTGGTCTCAGTATTCTTCTGCTGATTTCAGGAATTTTTGCCGGAGTATTTTTTATGAAAGGGTATGTTCCTAAAAATGAAGACCTGGCTATCTTAAGCTCAGTAGAATATGAAAAAAACTTCCGGAAGTATGAAAATCTGCCACAGCCTGATATTACTGATATTACCACAGAAATCAACCTTTATCCTTTAGAAAACGCCTATCAGATTATAGGGAAATATACTCTTACCAATCAAACCGGTCAGCCCATCAATAAAATACTCATCAACTTTAATGAGGATCTGAAACTTGAATCTGCCGTATTGATATCGGGTCGGGAAACCATGAAAATTGACAAAAACACTAAAGAAGTTGTATTAAAAAAGGCTATTCAACCGGGCGAGACAGCTTCCCTGAATTTCAACCTGTTTTACCAATGGTTTGCGGTCAATGGCCATCAATCCTTTAATTCCGTTATTGAAAACGGTTCTTTTATGAGGATCAGCAGATATTATCCCACCATCGGTTATCAAAAGGATTATGAAATTCAGGATGAAAAACAACGCAGTCAATTCAGATTGGGAAAACTTACCGAACTTAAGAAGCCGGAAGCTCCTGAAGTAGTAAAAAAGGATTTCATTAATCTCAATATGACTGTTTCTACTGAAGAGAATCAGACAGCCATAGGCACAGGAGACCTGATAAGGAAATGGACAAAATCCGGCCGTCATTATTTCCGGTATAAAGCAGATCAGATTCCTTTCCGGTTTGCCGTTTCTTCAGCTAACTATGAAATAAAAAGTGAGCGCTATAAAGGAATCACCATCAATATCTTTTATCATCAAAAACATTTTGAAAACGTAGATCATCTTCTGGAAAATGCAAAGCTTACTTTGGATTACTGCCAGCAGAATTTCGGGAAATATCCTTTTGCAACCATTAATTTTGCAGAGATTTCTTCTTTCACCAGAGGCTTTGCTGCAACAGCTTATCCTTCTGCAGTCTTTATGCCTGAAGATATGGTTTTCCATGCCAATATACAGGCGGATAAAAAACAGGATGTCATCAATGAATTGGCCGGTCATGAGCTTTCCCATCTCTGGTGGGGAAACAGCCAGATCAATCCTGACAATAGAGACGGTTCTGTAATGCTAACTGAAACACTGGCTATGTATACGGAAATGATGCTTTACAAAAAAATGCACGGAAAAGAAAAAATGATGGAAAGAATCCAGGTGCATGAGCAGATCTATGACAATGAAAAAGGATTGTCTGAAAATGTTCCCATCTATAAAGCTACGGGAGATGTTCCTCATATTTCTTATTCCAAAGGTGCTGCAGCCATGGTAGAATTGAGCAATTTAATTGGTGAAGAGAACGTGAACACGGCTTTAAAAAGCTTTCTGAACAATAATCAATATCCCAAGAAACCCTCTTCACTGGATCTGATTAATGAATTTTACAAAGCTGTTCCGAATGCCTCAGTCAGAAAACAGATCGACAGATTATTCAAAACCACAGAAAATATAACGTTTACTTCAGAGTCGAAAAATGCCTCTATAAAGACAAAACAGAAATAATTTATAATCCGTTTTTAATTTTTTTTAAAATATTTTTCAGGAATTGTAACAAAATAAAAAGGGATTCTACCAATTAGTTGATATATCAATAATTGATAAGTCATTTTAAATTCTGAAATATGGAAAAGTTAAATTCAATTATATTCTATAACATAGACAAAGCAATCAGAGCCTACAGAAACTATGCTCAGCGGCAGCTGAAAGCGCATGGTTATACGATCACGATTGATCAGTGGCTTATCATCAAAGCGATTCTGGAAAACCCGGGAATTACCCAGAATGAGATTGGTGATCTTGTTTTCAAAGACAACGCTTCTGTCACGAGGATTATTGATTTAATGGTAAAATCCGAATACATTACAAGACATGTTCATCCTGAAGACCGCCGGAAAACCAATCTGGAAGTAACAGATTCCGGAGTAAAAGTGATCAGAGAGGTTCAGAATATCGTGGAGAAGAACCGTAAAACGGCTTTGAAGGGTATCAAAAATGAGGAACTGGAAATCATGTATTCAGCTTTACTGAAAATTTCAGAAAACTGTCTTAACCCTAAAAAGTAAAACGCTATGACCAGAATACTCTCATTTATATTTATCTGTATGCTGCTCTTCTTCAGCAGCAGATATTCTGCACAGCAGGCTGCGCAGAGTTTTTCTTTGTCCGGAAATATACAATCCGGCAAAGCCGAGCAGATGGAGATCAATCTCTTTAATGCAGATCATCAGTTAATCAAAACAGAAATTGCTGATGGTAATGGTAAGTTTAATTTTAATGATTTAAAACAAGGAACTTATCAGGTAAAGATCAATAGAAACGGTACTGAAGTCTATCATTCAGAAAATATTTCATTGGCTGAAAATACGACCCTCCCTTCCATAGACCTGAATATAAAATCTATTGAAGGTGTAACGATCACCAAAACCAAACCTCTTATTGAAAGACAGGACGGAAAGATGATTATGAATGTTGAAAACAGCATTGCCAGCACCGGAAATTCCGCTTTTGAAGTATTGGAAAAAGCTCCGGGAGTGAGTATTGACAATAATGATAATATAAGCCTTCGCGGAAAAGGAAACCTTCTGATTCAGATTGACGGCAAAAATACACCGATGACGGGAAGTGACCTTGCCAATTACCTTAAGGGAATTCCATCTTCTACGATTGAAAAGATAGAATTTATTACCAATCCTTCTTCCAAATATGATGCTGCAGGATCTGCAATCATTAATATTAGACTTAAAAAGGAACAGAGAAAAGGAACCAACGGAAGTGTTTCCACGTCATTGGGAACGGGTAAATATGTGAAGAATAATAACAGTTTCAGTATTAACCACCGAAATAAGAAAATCAATATTTTCGGAAATTACAGCTTTGCCTACAGGGAAGCTTACAACGGTCTGGTCCTGGACAGGAATTTCTATGAAGCCAACAATTTCAAAAAAGCATATGTACAGGACAATTATCTGAAGTTCAAATTCAACAGTCATGTCGCCAAGGCTGGAATGGATTATTATCTGAATGATAAAAATGTGCTTGGCTTTTCTATAGGGCTGGTTTCAAATAAATTCAATGTAAACGGAGATAATTCTAACGTGACACTGGGAAGCAGCCATCTTCCTGAAAGCTCATTCACCACCGTCAACAGATCGAATGACCGCTGGACCAATCTTTCATTCAATCTTAACCATAAATACACGATTGATTCTTTAGGCTCTGAAATCTCTACTGATTTCGATTACATTAATTATGCAAATTCTTCGCTGCAAAGCTTTGATACACAAACACATGAAATAGACAGCGGAACAGATAATCTGGATATTATAAAAGGTGATATGGATGGAAAACTGAACATATATTCTTTAAAGTCTGATCTTACCAAGAATTTTAACCATGAATGGAAGCTGGAAACGGGAATTAAAACCAGCTTTGTAAAAACAGACAATGATCTGAAGTTTTTCAATGCGAGTTTCGGAATTCTGATCCCTGATCTTTCCAAAACCAATCATTTTATTTACGAAGAAAATATTAATGCGGTCTATGGAAATGTCTCTAAAAAATGGGAAAAGTTCAAAGCGACTGCCGGACTAAGAATGGAAAACACCAATGTAAAAGGAACCCAACTTACCACGAATCAAATTAACAAAAGAAATTACACACAATTGTTTCCAAGTGCCGTGCTTTCTTATGATCTGACAGATAAAAGCAACCTTGAAGTTAATTTCAGCAGAAGAATCACAAGACCGAGCTACAACCAGCTGAATCCGTTTAAGTTTTATCTTGATCCCACCACGCTTAAGGCAGGAAATCCTGATCTGAATGCACAGACCACGATGAATTATGAACTGACTTACAGCCTGAGCAACAAATATTTTGCAACATTAAGCTATAGTAAGACCTCTAATAATATCACAGATATCCTTAAACCTGTGGTAGAAAACGGACAGGTGGTAACGGTACAGACCATTGAAAACCTGAGTTCTGTATCTTATTTCGGATTAAATCTTATTGCTCCTGTAAAGGTGACCAAATGGTGGGATATGAACAACAGTGCTAATTTTTACTATGGATCATATACCGGGAATGTTTCAGGAACACAGATCAATAACAAAGGAAATTTCACGTTTAGCATCAACAGTATTAATTCCTTCAAATTAGGCAATGGTTTCACTGCCGAACTTACCGGAAATTACAAAGCAAGAGAAATTTACGCTTATTTGAATGTGAGTCCTAACTGGTATCTGAATATCGGAGCGCAAAAGAAATTCAAAAACAATAGTACCCTGAAGCTGGCCTTCACCGATATGTTCTTTACAAGCAATATAAAAGGGCAAACCGTTTATAATGATTATCTCGAAAACTTCGCAGTAAAAAGAGATACCCGTGTGGTGACACTTTCTTACGCCTACAATTTCGGATCTTCTAAAAACGGGCAGCCCAGAAAAACAGGAGGTGCTGAGGATCTGAAACAAAGAATTGGAAGTTAATAACTACAGTCATTGCAAGCTAAACAATCTCTGAATTTTCAAAAGCGAGATTGCTTCAATGCTTTGCATTTCGCAATGACATAAAAAGCAAAAATCCCTCAAAATTGAGGGATTTTTTATATGTAAGAATGATTCTTATTAAGCTTCGTTAGAAGGAGTTTCGTTTTCCACTGGTCTTTCACCTTGTGGCTTTTGTCCTTCTGGTCTTCTTTGTCCCTCAGGTCTTCCTTGTCCTTCCGGTCTTCTTTGCCCCTCTGGTCTCCCCTGTCCTTCAGGTCTTGGAGGTCTTGGTAAAAGAACTTTTCTTGAAAGTTTCATTTTCTTACGGTCATCGTAGCCCATGAACTTCACTTCTACTTCATCACCTTCAGCATAAGGAACTTTATCAAGACGAGCCCATTCAATTTCAGAAATGTGAAGAAGTCCTTCTGTTCCTTTAGCAATCGCCACAAATGCACCGAAGTCCATTACTTTCACTACTTTACCATTGTAAACTTCTCCTACAACCGGTACGAAAGTAATTTCATTGATCTTAGCAACAGCAGCATTGATTTTCTCTCTGTCTGTTCCTGCAATTTCGATACGTCCAATCTCCCCTACTTCTTCAATAGCAATAACGGTATCCGTATCTTTCTGCATCTGCTGAATGATCTTTCCTCCAGGCCCGATTACAGCACCAATGAAGTCTTTAGAGATTTCCATTACTACCATTTTCGGAGCGTGAGGCTTCACGTCTGCTCTTGGTTCAGAGATTGTTTCAGTGATTTTATTTAAGATGTGTAATCTTCCGTCTCTTGCCTGCATCAAAGCTTTTTCCATGATATCCATAGAAAGTCCCTGAATTTTGATATCCATCTGACAAGCAGTGATACCGTCTGCAGTACCTGTTACTTTGAAGTCCATATCTCCAAGGTGATCTTCATCTCCTAAGATATCAGAAAGTACAGTGAATTTACCTGATTTTGCATCCGTGATCAATCCCATTGCAATACCTGAAACAGGTTTTGTAATCTTTACCCCGGCATCCATTAGTGCCAGTGTTCCTGCACAAACTGTTGCCATTGAAGATGAACCGTTTGATTCTAAGATATCAGAAACAATTCTGATGGTATATGGATTTTCTTCAGGAATAACTGCCTGTAATGCTCTTTGAGCAAGGTTTCCGTGTCCTACTTCTCTTCTTGAAGTTCCTCTTAAAGGTCTTGCTTCACCTGTAGAGAACGGAGGGAAGTTATAATGTAAGAAGAATTTTTCGTCGTGCTGAGAAATCACACTATCTACCATGTTTGCATCTTTCACAGAACCTAAAGTTACGGCTGTTAAAGACTGAGTTTCACCTCTTGTAAACACTGCAGAACCGTGAGCTCCCGGAAGGTAGTCAATTTCTGACCAGATAGGACGGATCGTTTGAGGATCACGACCATCAAGACGGATATTGTCTTCAAGGATCATCTGACGCATTGCTTCTTTCTCTACATCATGATAATATACTTTTACGAAAGGTGTTACTCTTTCCAATTCTTCTGCATTTTCAGCATATTGAGCTAAAAATTCTTCACGAACTGCTTTGAATTTCTCTCCTCTCTCCTCTTTTCCAGATGGAGTTCTTGCTACTTCATATACTTTATCATAAGTTTCTTTCCATACTTTTTCACGAATTTCTTCGTCGTGATTTTCGTGAGAATATTCTCTCTTAGGGAAAGCTTTTCCTACTTTTTCTGCTAATCTCTCCTGAGCTTCGATTTGTTTTTTAATTTCAGCATGACCAAAATTAATAGCTTCCAACATTTCCTGCTCAGAAATTTCTTTCATTTCACCTTCTACCATTACGATGGAATCTTTAGTAGCTCCCACCATGATATCAAGCTCAGAATTTTTCAGTTCTTCATAACTTGGGTTAACAGAAAGCACTCCGTCAAATCTTACAACTCTTACTTCAGACATTGGTCCGTTGAAAGGAATATCTGTAATAGCAATCGCTGCAGAAGCTGCCAAACCTGCTAAATCATCAGGAATTGTTTTTCCGTCATAAGAAATTAATGAAATCATCACCTGAACTTCAGCGTGGAAATCTTCAGGGAAAAGCGGACGTAAAACTCTGTCCACCAAACGCATCGTTAAAATTTCCTGATCAGAAGGTCTTGCTTCTCTACGGAAGAAGTTTCCAGGAATTCTTCCACCTGCATAGAATTTTTCTCTATAATCAACTGTTAATGGTAAAAAATCTACACCAGGATTTGCTTCTTTATTGGCTACAACAGTTGCTAAAAGCATTGTTCCACCCATTTTTACTACCACAGATCCATCAGCCTGCTTGGCCAACTTCCCTGTTTCGATAGTGATTTCTCTGCCATCTGCAAGAGTAATCATTTCTGTAAACGCTTGAGGTATACTCATAAATTTGTCTTCTTAATACTCCGTATTGAGTATGAATTAATATTTAAACTCTTTAAATTTCGTGTGCAAAGGTACTATATAATAATGAAATATTAAATTTTTCAATTGCATAAATAGGCTGTCAAAATACAAAAAATTGGCTATCAGTTGATGAAAGATTCAAAATTATAGCTGTAATCTCAACTTATTCATTATTTCAATGCATTTTTCTGAAGATAATGCATTGAAAAATGCTGTTGTTTTTGTATTATTGTCTCAAAAAATGGAAATAATATTCTGAATTGAAAAGAAGTATACATTTCATTATAAAAACCATTAAAATTATTGCAGAAACATAGGTTGATCCCTATATTTGCCTTACTTCACAAAATGCAATGCTGTAGGCAAAAAAAAGTTAAGGACTTATCCTTATACAGATAAATAAATGTTTATGATTAATAAAGAAGTACAATCGCAAAGCAGGAATTATACGGTTCCGTTGATTACCATCACCCTGCTGTTTTTTATGTGGGGATTCATCACCTGTATGAATGACATCCTGATCCCTTATCTGAAGCAACTTTTCAATCTTACCTTTTTCGAGTCCATGCTGGTACAGTTCTGCTTTTTCGGGGCTTACTTTATCGGATCGCTGATTTATTTCCTGATCTCGATCACAAAAGGAGATCCTATCAATAAATTAGGGTACAAAAAAGGAATTCTGTTCGGAATTTTTCTGGCAGCTTTTGGCTGTGTCCTGTTTTATCCGGCAGCTACTTTCTCGTATTATCCGTTGTTTTTGGGAGCTTTGTTTATTTTGGGACTAGGCTTTACGGTACTGCAGATTACTGCCAATGCCTATGTTTCGTTACTGGGGAGTGAAGAATCTGCTTCCAGCCGGCTGAATATGACACAGGCATTCAATGCATTCGGAACAACGATTGCTCCCGTGCTTGGAGGCCATCTTATTTTTGAATTTTTCTCTTCTCCGGATGGGTCATTCAGTGCGGTAGCAACGAGAATCCCTTACCTTATTTTCGCAGGAATCCTTTTATTGGTAGCTCTGTTGATTTCAAGAGTTAAACTTCCTTCATTCCAGATGGGTGAAGAAGAAGTGGTAAAAGGTTGGGGAGCTCTTGAGTTCAGCCATCTGAAATTCGGAGTATTTGCAATGTTCTGTTATGTAGGCGGAGAAGTTGCTGTAGGGAGTTTTATTATCAGTTTCCTTGAGCAGCCACAGATTATGGGATTTAATGAAATTATCAGCAAAAACTATCTTTCCCTGTATTGGGGTGGAGCCATGATCGGCCGTTTTCTTGGAGCCATTTCTTTGAACCAATCTTTAAGCCAGAGTAAAAAGGCTGTTTATATGCTTGGGGCAGCTGGAGCTGTTTTCCTTGTTATCTTTAGTATTGTGAACCTTACTTTCTCTCAGATCAGCTTTTTCCTTGTATTTATCGTTCTTAATTTCATTGCCTTTTTCGTGGGTAAAGCAGCTCCGGCAAGAACATTATCCATCTTTGCAGCGATCAATGTTTTATTATTGATTTCTGCTATGGTCAATCATGGAGAACTGGCAATGTACAGTATTCTAGGAATCGGAATTTTCAACTCTATTATGTTTTCTAACATTTATACCCTGGCCATTTCAGGACTGGGGAAATATACCAGTCAGGGATCATCTTTAGTGGTAATGGCTATTTTGGGAGGAGCTATTGTTCCTATTTTCCAGGGCTACCTTGCAGATCAGTTTGGCGTACAGCATTCATTCATCATTCCTGTATTCTGTTATCTGGTTATTCTTATCTTCGGGGCTTACTGTACCAAGTATCTTGGTCATGTAGAGAATACCGAAGCTAAATCTGGTCATTAAAATCAATCATATCAAAATGTATAAGCGGAATATCTCAAAGGTGTTCCGCTTTCTTTTTTTGATCTTAAAATGTAACTTTTTGTAATAAACAGGAACTTATCTAATAGATTAACAATATGATATGAAAATACAATTAAAGCTTGAATACGCAGCATTTCTGTTATTAGGAATCTATGCTTTTGCCCAAACGGGATATTCATGGTGGTGGTTTGCAGGGCTATTTCTTACTCCGGACATTTCAATGCTGGGGTATACGGTGAATACCAAAGTTGGAGCATTTTTCTATAATCTCTTCCATCATTTTGGAGTAGCGATCCTTGTTTATTTTGCCGGAACAGCTCTATCTCTACCCTATCTGCAAATGGCCGGAGCCATTTTATTTTCTCATTCAGCTTTTGACAGAATTCTGGGCTATGGATTGAAGTATCCGGACAGTTTTCAGAATACGCATTTGGGGAAGATTGGAAAAGATAGCAATTAACCACCCCGTCAAAAATTCTTTGAATTTTCGCCACCCCTCCGGAGGATGGGAATTAGTGCACCTTCAGTTGTGCTATTGGCTTAAGTTGTAATCTTTTTATGAATAATAAAAGCTGGATTCCTACGGAATGACAAATTGCATGAATACAACTCCATTTGAATTGTACCATTCCGTAGGAATCTAAATACTCTTTATATCACATGAAAATCAAAGACTTTAAAAAAACTTAAGTGCTCTTCTCAAACATTTAATAGTTTCTAAAAAGCTTTGTCCCTTTTGTGGTTAAAGAGTCACAGTAATATAAAATAAAAAAGCAACCTCTTTCGAAGTTGCTTTTTATTTTGAAAATCTTTATAGATTATTTTCTTAAACCTAGTTCAGCAATAATTGCTCTATATCTTGCGATATCTTTGTTTTTAAGGTAATCTAGTAAACTTTTTCTCTTACCTACCAATTTCACTAGAGATCTCTCTGTGTTGAAATCATGACGGTTAGCCTTTAAGTGCTGAGATAAGTGATTGATTCTGAAAGTGAAAAGAGCGATTTGTCCTTCAGCACTTCCTGTGTCTTGTGCAGATTTTCCGTGTTTTGCGAAAATTTCCTGCTTTTTGTCTGTTGTTAAGTACATTCCAATATTGTTTAATGATTATTATGTAACGGGTGCAAAATTACGACTATTTTTTGATTCTGCAAACATTATTGATTTCATAAATCAAATTTGATAGAAAAAAATGTTAAAAATTTCTTAATAAATTTTATGCAATCCAACGAAAAGGCAGTAATTTTGCATTCGAATTACAAATGAAAAAAATTATATTCTTTACGGCAATTACAACTTTTTTATTCATCGGCATTACTTCGGTAAAAGCTCAGAAAACGGCTGATGACAAAATAAAAAAAGTTCTGTACTTCAATCCTGAAGTAGAGCCTGATGTTGATGAGATAAAAGATCCCACCAACAATGCATTCTTTGACGCTGTTTCCGATAATTTCAGCAGCAGAAGAAATAAAATGCTCCGGGCGGAAGTTCAGGTTCCCTTTGACAGCATAGATAAACAGACCATCGCAGATTACTGCCTCAATAACGATGCTGATTTTGCGATTGTTTCCAAAGTACGGTATTTCAAAGTAGGCTTGGGAAAATATGTTTTCTCCAATCAGGTAGTTGTCAGCATGAAACTTTTTGGTTCTGACGGAAATCTTGTCACGGAAACAGACTATGATACTTACCGAAAAAATATGCGCCTGCTGGGTTCAACAGTAAACTCTGTTAAAATAGGAACCGAAGGAGCTATAAAAGGAATCATAAAAAAGCTGAGAAAGCTGAAGTCAACGGAAGCAGTGCTTTGAGTTTAAAGTTTAAAGTTTAAAGTTTAAAGTTGGAATATAAGACCTTTGATAATCAATGGTCAATTTTGCTTCGCAAGTCAATCGTGAATTTTCACTCTCAACGTCAGTTAGGTATACCAGAATAATTCATAATTCATAATTCATAATTCATAATTCATAATTCTTTCATAGCCTTTATCCTGCAGAATATCTACATGTATATCAATACTTTGAATGTTTTCATTAGTTTAGTTTGATCTTAAATCTAAATTATTATGAAAAATTTAAATTTAAAAAGACTGAACAGAAACAGTCAGAAAGAAATCTCAGGAAATATCATACATCTTCAGAAATGTCAATATCCTTTTGAATGTCCGGGTGGATCATGCTGTCACAGAGTATGTGTAGTGTATCCATGCCCTGAATTATAAATATTTTCATGTTAAATAAAGCACTTGTTCACGCCTATGAAACAGGTGCTTTTTAATTTAAACACATCATAAATAACTGATTAACAATTAAATATTTTCACCAAATAAGGAATTATTAAATATTTTTTACTATTTTAGTTCAATATTAAATAAACCCTATGAAAAATCTAAAGAAACTCAGTAGAGAAAAAGCAAAACAAATCAATGGAGGATCCATTGAAAGATGCAGTGACAGTAACCCGTGCACTGTAGGATATTGCTGCTATGGCATTTGTTCACCGTTCATCTGTCTTGAATAGAATATAAAAAACTTAACCCACTCACATAAAATAAAATATCATGAAAAATCTAAAAAAACTCAGCAGGCAAGTACAAAAGGAAATCAAAGGGAGCGGACCTTTCAAAAAATGTACAGAACATTACGAATGTCCGGGCGGTTCGTGCTGTCATAACATCTGTGTTGTGAATCCATGTCCCCTGGAATAATATATGATCATTACAGACACCTGCACTTGTAGGTGTTTTTTATTTAAAAATTAAACAAAACCTTTATTTATAGTAAAATATTTTCACCACCAAATGAATAATATGAAAATATTTACTATTTTAGTTTAACATTAAATCTAAACCATATGAAAAACTTAAAGAAACTCAGCAGACAAGCTGCTAAAGAGATCAACGGCGGCATCGGCCCCTTCAGATGCAGTATAACAAGACCATGTTCTGTGGGATATTGCTGTAACGGAGAATGTTGGGATCATGACTGTCCGATAGAGCCTTAATCTTACTATATTTGATTACCATGAAAAATTCAAATCTTAAGAAGCTCAACAGGCTGCAGCAAAAAAATATTAAAGGAAGCGGAATAAAAAAGTGTGGGGACAACTCAGATTGCGGCCCCTACCAGTGCTGTACAAATGCTGTCTGCACATACATCCCTACCTCGGAATGTGAACCAATTTAAAGAATATTGGAATTTAAATTTAATTTTTTAACATTCGCTTCGGCGGGTGTTTTTTTTTGGCCTTATACTGAAGTGATAAACTTTAATTAATCCTTAATTTTGCCACTTTATTGCTCAGTCTTAAAAATTTGAATTATTTTTGCATATCCAAAAAATTTCACGTTTTGAATTCTAGAGACGAACTTATCTTCAACCCTGCCGATATTGCCGAAACTCTCAGCGAACTTCCTGCTGATGAGAGACTGCTCGCGTTCCTGAAGGTTCCGAAAGAATACAAAGCAGAGGTTTTTTCACACCTTGATCCTGATTTTCAGGAAGATACCATCAGAAGTATCGGAAGCGATGAAGTTTCTGAGATCCTGAATGCAATGACTCCGGATGACAGGACTGCTCTTTTCGAGGATTTTCCGGATGAGCTTATCAAATATTCTATCAATCATCTTAACCCTCAGGAAAGAAGAATTGCTTTAAAACTTCTTGGATACAATTCAGACTCTATTGCCCGTCTGATGACGCCTTATTATATTCAGATCCGTAAGGAATGGACAGTAAAGAGATGTCTTCAGCAGATCAAAAAGGTAGGAAAAAGAGTGGAAACCATGAACTACCTGTATGTGGTGGATGAAAGAAACCGCCTGATTGATGACCTTGCTATCGGAACTTTGCTGTTGGAAGAGGAAGATACACTGGTTTCTGATATCACAGACAATCATTTCGTGGCGATTACCACTACAACTTCCAAAGAAGATGCAGTAACTTATTTTGAAAAGTATGACCGTGGCGCTCTTCCAATCATTACAGAAGCCGGTGTTCTGGTAGGAATTGTAACAATTGACGATATTCTCGATCAGATTGAACAGCAGAATACGGAAGATATTCAGAAATTCGGGGGATTGGAAGCATTGGATCTTCCTTACATCCAGACCTCCTGGACTGAAATGATCAAAAAAAGAGCAACCTGGCTGATCATTTTATTTGTTTCGGAAATGCTGACAGCTTCTGCAATGGGATATTTTGATAAAGAAATTGAAAAAGCTGTTGTTCTTGCTCTATTTGTTCCGTTGATTATTTCCAGTGGAGGAAACTCCGGATCGCAGGCAGCAACATTAATTATCCGTGCAATGGCGCTTCAGGAGATCAGTCTTAAAGACTGGTGGTATGTCATGAAAAAAGAAATTATCTCCGGATTATGTCTTGGGGCAATTTTGGGAGTTATAGGATTTATAAGAATCATGCTTTGGCAGCAGATTGGTCTTTTTGATTATGGCCAGTACTGGGCTTACGTTGGATTAAGCGTTTCAGTTTCATTAATTGCCATTGTGTTGTGGGGAACGCTATCCGGTTCTATGATCCCGTTTGTCTTAAAGAAATTAAACCTTGACCCAGCTACTTCTTCGGCTCCGTTTGTAGCAACATTGGTAGATGTGACGGGACTTATTATCTATTTTACCGTAGCCGGACTTTTCTTAACCGGAAAACTTTTGTAATTTTAGGCATCATCTAACATGCCAATATGAAAATCGTTTCACTTGTACCTTCAATAACTGAGGCTTTATTTGACCTTGGACTCACCGAAAATAAAGTTATCGGGAGAACAAAATTCTGCATTCACCCTCAGGATAAAATAAAAAATGTACCCATAATCGGTGGAACCAAGAATATAAATATCGAGAAAATAAAAGCATTACAGCCGGATCTTATTCTTGCCAATAAGGAAGAGAATGTAAAAGACCAGGTAGAAGCTTTAATGGATGACTTTAAAGTAACGGTGACGAATGTTGAAACGATTGAGGACAATTATTATCTGCTTAAAAATCTCGGACAACTTTTCGGAAAGGAAGAGAGAGCACAGCTTTTTAATCTTAAAATATATGAAATACTAAATCAGGCCAAGCTGGAAACACCTCTGAAAGCGGCTTATCTTATCTGGAAGAATCCTTATATGACCATTGGTTCAGATACATTTATTCATAGGATTTTATCAGAAATTGGCTTTGAGAATATTTTCAAAGATAAAACCCGCTATCCTCAGATTACTACTGAAGATCTTGCAGATGCAGAGGTTATCATGCTTTCTTCCGAACCATTTCCCTTTAAAGAAAAACATATTGAAGAGCTGCAGGCTTTTTACCCTGATAAAAAAATCATGATTGTAGATGGTGAAGCATTTTCCTGGTATGGAACTCATATTGCAAAATGTGAGAATTACTTTAAAGAATTATTGGCTGAAATTCACCTGATGCAGCAAAGCTAATTTTTTTGACCATTAACTTTAAACTCTGAAACATTAAACTTTAAACTCACATGTCCGATACAGTTATATTATCTGAAGGAGCAGAATTTGATCACGTTATTCAGGAAGTTTCAAAATACATCAATCTTTATGTAATGGCTTTTGAAAAGAATGAACGAGCCATCACACAAATGGATAAACGTCAGAATATGTACGGTGGAAAAGGGACTGTATATATGCTACAGATGTTTGATCAGAAGGAATTAGCCAATAATCGCCTTGCAGCGTATATGGTTTTACTGAATAAAGGTGATGAATCCGGGTTTCATACGCACAACCAAAGAAATGAGCAGGAACTGTACGTGGTCATTCACGGAACCGGAGAATATCGTGAAAGAACCGGACTTGAGGGATCCATACGAAAGAAAGTTATTAAGAAAGGAGATATTACAGCCATCAGTTCTATAGGATATCATTCTATTGAAAATACAGGAGACGAACCTTTAATCATGTTTGTTATTACCACTTATAATCCATAATTTCTGAATAGTAAGGCTAGAAATTTCCGGCTATACTTATAAAAAACTCCGACTATAAAAGCCGGAGTCTATATTGTATTCTTATTGAAATTCTACTATAAAACCTTAGAAACTTCGTTACAAAGCCATTCTAATAATTCACGGTCTTCATTAGTGAAAGGGTCTACTTTATGAGAATCAATATCAATCTGGCCGATGTTTTTTCCGTCTTTAAAGATAGGAACTACAATTTCTGCTTTTGTATCAATAGAGCAGCTTAAATAATTGCTTTCTTCATTTACATCAGGAACTACAAATGTTTCATTGGAAACCGCAACCTGTCCGCAGATTCCTTTACCGTAAGGAATAATGGTATGATCTGTTGGTGCTCCTACATAAGGACCTAAAATCAATTCTTCCTTATCTCCGTTTTTGAAATAGAAACCCGTCCAGTTGAAATAAGAAATTTCCTGATCCAACAAGTGGCAAACTTTTTCAAGTTTTTCTTCTGTATTATGTTTAGGACTTTCAAGAATTGAGGAAAGTCTTTTCTTTAATTCTGACATTGTATATATTTTTTTAAGAGAATTGTTTTAGGGAAAGTTCTTCTTTATATCCGAACATTCCACGCTCTTTAATCATTTCTGCTACGCCTTCCGGAACCTGGCTTTCCCAGCCTTTCACACAACATGCTATTTTTCTCAAAATTTCTCTTGAGTAGATTTCCAGAAACTCCGGATTATAGTTCGTAATATCTACAATACGATTGTTGTGTTTGAAATATTTATAGAGTTCTTTCAGGTTTTCTTCTACTTTCAGGTTTGAAGAATCCAGCAACTGGTGAGTTTCAGGATCTTTATATGGATAAAGATATACTCTCATTCCGTTTCTGAAAAATTTCCCGAATGCTTCAAGGATTCCTCCTGACATATCTTTATAGTATTTTTCATCAAATACCATCAAAAGGTTATTTACTCCCATCGCTACACCAATATCTCCACTTGTATAAGATGCGAAATAATCGATCAGTCTGTAATATTCAGAGAAGTTTGAAATAATAACAGTATAGCCCAGTTTACCAAGAATATCTACTCTATCAAGGAAATCTCTTTCATCAATATCTCCATCTGCTCTCAGATTGGAAATAGTGATTTCGATTAGAACTTCTGTTTCTTCATGGGTGCAGATAGCGTCTTTGAAAAACATATCCATCCCATTTTTAAGCATATCAATGTTTACTTTCGTTACCGGTCTGAAACTTCCCCTTACCGCGAAAATATTTTTCTTGTACAATACATCTGCCGGAAGCATATTACTGCCCTGAGAATTGAAAATCACTGCATCGGTCATTCCATTTTTCACCAGCTGAAGAGACATCAGTCTGTTATCAACATAGGCAAAAGCAGGTCCGCTGAAATCAATCATATCAATTTCCAGGTTGTCTTTTGCAACATCATCGTATAAAGATTCTACTAAAGTTCTTGGATTGTCAAAGTAATTGAAAGCCCCGAAAATAAGATTTACCCCAAGATTCCCTAAGGTTTCCTGCTGAAGGGTAGCATCATTTTCTTTGAATTTTACGTGAATCACGATTTCATTGTAATCTTCATTTTCTTTGGTCTGAAAACGAATTCCTACCCAGCCATGGCCTTTTACAGTCTTGTCAAAATTGATGGTTGTTACCGTATTGGCATAAGAAAAAAATTTTCTATCAGGATTATTATCTCTTGAAATTCTTTCTTCAATCAAAGCTACTTCATATCGAAGCATTTTTCGAAGCCTGTTTTGGGTAACGTATCTGTTTTTTACTTCCTTTCCGTAGATGGCATCACTAAAATCTTTGTCATACGCAGACATCGCTTTAGCAATCGTACCGGAAGCTCCTCCTGCTCTAAAAAAGTGGCGAACAGTCTCCTGCCCTGCTCCAATTTCTGCGAAAGTACCATAAATAGTAGGATCTAGATTAATTGTTAATGCTTTTTGTTTAGGAGTTAGTTTCTGATACATTAGGACATGAAATTTTTTGTAAATTTACCAAAATTAAACCAACCTCAAAACAAAATGAAGTTGAAATTTTTAGGAACCGGTACTTCTCAAGGTGTACCCGTTATAGGCTGTACATGTGAAGTGTGTACTTCTGAAAATCCCAAAGACAAACGTTTACGTTCTTCCGTGATGATGACTACGGAGGAAAATAAAAAAATATTGATCGACTGCGGTCCGGATTTCAGGCAGCAAATGCTTACCAACCAAGAACATACCGTAGATATTGCGTTGATTACTCATGAGCATAATGACCACGTAATCGGGCTTGATGATATGCGTCCATTGATTTTTAAGAGTGGAAAAGATGTTCCTCTCTACTGCTATTCAAGAGTCGCTCACGAAATTAAAAATAGGTTTCCTTACGCTTTTGCAGATGTAAGGTATCCCGGTGCGCCCGCTTTTGAACTTCATGAAATTGAAAACAAACCTTTTCACGTACTGGACACAGAAATCACTCCCGTAGAAGTGATCCACTATAAAATTACCGTATTTGGATACAAATTTAAAAACCTTGCCTACATTACAGATGCCGGATTCATTTCTGAAACAGAAAAGGAAAAGCTGAAGAATCTGGATGTCCTGATATTAAACTGTATCAGAAAATTTGACCCCCATCCTGCCCATTTTATTCTTCCGGACGTCATCAAACTGTTTGAAGAGCTAAAACCGAAAAAATTATTTTTAACACATATCAGCCATCATTTAGGGCTGCATAATATTGAAGACAAGCAGCTTCCGGCCGGAATACACCTTGCCTACGATGGTTTGGAGCTCAACTTTTAAAAATTTTTCTTCAAAAAGCTTTTGAACATTGAAAAAAGTTCCTATATTTGCACACCAATTTGAAACAAACATCACGTTTGAATTCAACATCAAGCCCAGGTGGCGGAATTGGTAGACGCGCTGGTCTCAAACACCAGTTCTTAGGAGTACCGGTTCGATCCCGGTCCTGGGTACAAGACCGGAGAAAGGTGATAATTCACTTTTTCTCCGGTTTTTTTTGCTCCTAAATTACTGTTTATCTGCAAGATATATGATAATAAAATATTAACCTCTAATTATTTGACTAATATCTCCGTCAAATTCAAATTTTTCAGGAAAAGTCGAATCCATTATTTTCCTTTTTGTTATACTATTTTCTTCTGTATAGAGTTTGGCAATATTTCCAATGCTCTCCATCGGCTGATCAATCAATTTAGACATATCAACTTTTTTCTCACATCTACTACACACAATCCCGAAATTACGCTTCTGCTATAGATACTGTTTCATTCATTGTAATGAGTGATGTAATCAAGTAAATTTTGCTAAAATTTCATACATCGAATGTTTAATGTTAATCTAAAAAGCTTTTTACACTACTGAAGCTAATATTCAGATAACGTCATAATCATTCATTGTTGTTACAAAATAATGCTCAATCATTTCCTTTGCATTTCCGCACATTGACAAAAGATTTTCTCTGGTCATATCTTCAAAAATAAAATCATCATGAACCTCAATAATGAACTCGGTCACTTTTTCGGTGTTCATTAGGTCACAGACCATTAAATCATTTAAATTATCTAATCTACATTCTTCCTTAAAAAAAGGAAGCTTTCGGGAAATGGAATTCTTAAACTGAAAAAGATGTATTGTTTTCATTACTTCTGGCATTAGGGTAATAATAAGAAAAGTCTGTTTATATATAAAAACGCTGTTTACTCATTAATGTTCAAACAGATTTCTTTTTGTGGATTCAGTTGATGAAATTTATTGTACATCAATATGGTTAAAAAGGACAGAAACCATAGGTTCCTATCCTTAATTAATTAAAACCTTCTGAAAACAGATCTACTGTTTTATCGGGATTTTAATATGCTCATTATTAAAATTGAGAATCCTTAAGCCTATTAATTTTATCATGGTGTATAATTCGCTTTTCCTTGTCTTTATTTACTACTGCGATGCTATCAAATATCGGAGAACAACATTTTGCATATGAATATTTCCAACTGCACACTATATTTTCCTGTCAAAAATTGTACTATTTATGATGATATAAACTTTAATGGATCTGATAAATTCCTGATTATTATGATACAAAGATGACTGTTTAAGAATATATTATACTGTATATATCCGGGATAATCTTACATATATCACACCTTTTATAAGTCTTCCAGGTTTCCAAGACGTTTTTGTTTCAACTGTTTATAAAATGAAGGGGAAAGACCTGTAATCTTTTTAAACTGGTTAGAGAGATGGGCCACACTACTGTAATTGAGTTTATAGGAGATTTCTGTAAGATTGAGTTCATCATACAACAATAATTCTTTCACCTTTTCTACTTTATTAATAATGATAAAATGTTGCAGGGTCATTCCTTTCACTTCAGAAAAGGTGTTCGCAAGGTAGGTATAATCATATCCTAATTTTTCACTTATATAATCTGAGAAGTTTTCTTTTGGGAGTGCATCTGAATAATGAATCATTTCTATGACTACATTTTTTATTTTCTCTATCAGGATGCTTTTTTTGTCATCTAATATCTCAAGCCCTGTTTTAAGTAAGTTTTCTTTTAGAATTTGTCTTAGTTCAACGCTGATATCATCCAATAATTCTACAGTTCCCAAATCTACAATAGCATTTTTAATGCCCAGCCTTTCCAATTCCTGATGAACAACCATTTTGCAGCGCAAACTTACCATATATTTTATATACAACTTCATCCCCTTTACTATTTATACTGCCAATTATTTCATTAACAGACATTTACTCAAAGTTACTCTATTAAATCGGAAATATCTATGATTTATACAACAAATTGAAAGACAATTGCAAAGCTTTCCTTTTTTAATGATTGAAATTTACAGGTAACAAAAAATATTTCACAATGTCAAAAGAAAAAGACGGAAAAAAGAAGTCAGATAAAACTCCACCCGCAAAATCCGCAAAAGAGAAACGGGAGGAAAAAATGAATAAACGAAGAGACAGGGAAAACGAAGCCCAAAATACCGGCAACTAAATGGTATCCCCGAAAAAAGACGGAATTATACTCAGAAAAACGACTTTAGACTTTGAGAGTGAAGGTGTTTTAAACCCCGCAGTTGTTAAGGATAACGGAAAAATACATTTATTTTACAGGGCTCTTGCAAAGAATAATTTCTCCAGTATCGGATACTGTATACTATCAGATTATAAGACAATAGAAACCCGGTTGAGCAAGCCGGTTATCATCCCCGAGTTTGAATACGAAAAACATGGTGTTGAAGATCCAAGAATCGTAAAAATCGATCATTTGTTTTATCTTACCTATACCAGTTATGACGGGATTAATGCACTGGGAGCACTTGCTGTATCGGAGGATCTTACGTCATGGCAAAAAAAGGGCATAATTGTTCCCAAAATTCCATACAACAAGTTTAGATTTTTATCAGAATCCCAAGGTGAAATAGCAGAAAAGTACAGACGTTTCAACAAACTCCCCCCTACTCTTACAAAGGATAAAGATGTCTTCCTGTGGGATAAAAATGTGATATTTTTCCCAAGAAGGATTAACGGTAAGCTTTATTTTCTTCATCGCATAAGACCCGATATTCAAATTGTAGGTATAAAAAACATTGAAGATCTGAATCCTGATTTCTGGAAAGATTATTTCCTTCACTTTAAAGATCATATTATATTATCTCCTCTGTATGAGCATGAAGTAAGCTACATTGGCGGAGGATGTCCCCCTATAGAAACTGAGCATGGGTGGCTTTTGATATACCATGGCGTACATGATACTATTGAAGGATATGTTTACAGCGCATGTGCTGCTTTACTGGATCTTAATACTCCCGAAAAAGAAATTTCAAGGCTTCCTTACCCTCTTTTCAAACCCGAAGAAGAATGGGAACAGAAGGGAGAAGTGAACAATGTCTGTTTCCCTACCGGAGCCATTGCAGAAGGAGATACACTCCATATTTACTACGGAGCTGCAGATAAAAGAATTGCTGTTGCTTCTTTAAATATCCCGGAATTACTGAAGGAATTACTACAGTATACATCATAACTGACTATTCTATAGAGAATATCATACTTTAAAATAGATATCAACATGAATAAAAATATAAAATCAGACGTGGAGGAAAAGACAAAAAGACGATCTGTCCAAAATAGAAAAAACACAATTAATCATAAACCAGAAATTATCTTTATAAGTACTTTTCCTCCAAAGGTGTGTGGTATTGCAACTTATTGTCAGGATTTAGTAAAATCTCTTCAGACCAAGTTCAATGAATCATTTAACATAATCATCTGTCCAATGGAAACTGAAGAGGAGCATCATCTATATGAAGAAAATCCTGAATATCGCTTAAATACATCCGATGCTATTTCTTATTTGGAGCTGGCTGATAAAATCAACAAAAATGACAGGATTCAACTGGTTATGCTTCAGCATGAGTTTGGATTTTTCACTGAGGCCAAAAACGGATTGCTGCTTTTTCTTCAAAACTTAGAGAAAGACGTCATCATTACTTTTCACACCGTTTTGCCAAAACCGGACTGGGAGTTAAAAGAAAAAGTAAAAGAAATCAGCAGTTTCTGCAAATCTATTATTGTGATGACAGGTATTTCTGCGGACATCCTTTCTACTGATTATGATATTCCATCTGGTAAAATTAAAGTAATCCCCCATGGTACTCACCTGTTACCATTTATCGATAAAATTTCACTGAAAACGAAATACGGATTTAAAGATAAAAAGGTACTTTCAACATTTGGCTTATTGGGTTCTGGTAAAAATATTGAAACCACTTTAGAAGCTCTACCTGAAATCATTGCTCAAAATCCGGATGTAATATTTTTGATTATTGGAAAAACGCACCCTGGTGTCATTAAGTATGAAGGTGAAAAATACCGTGATTTTTTGCAGGACACAATTAAAAGACTCCATTTGGAAAAGCATACTTACTTTATCAATCAATATCTGCCTTTAGATGAGTTGTTAGAATATCTTCAGCTTACCAATATCTATCTTTTCACTTCAAAAGACAGACACCAGGCGGTGAGTGGCACCTTTTCCTATGCTATTAGTTGTGGATGTCCTATTGTTTCTACTCCTATTCCACATGCCCTAGAAGTATTAAATGAAGATCTGGGAATTATTATTGATTTTGAAACTCCGAAACAACTCGCTACTGCTGTGAATACATTACTGAAAAATGAAAGCACACAGGAAAAATTACGTTCAAATAGTTTGGAAAAAATGGCTCCCACAGCCTGGGAGAATTCATCTATTTCACACGCCCTATTATTTCAACAATACAGCAAAGACAACATGATATTACATTATACATTCCCCATCATCAATCTTAGCCATATCAAAAATATGACAACAGATTTTGGAATGATCCAGTTTTCTAAAATCAACAAACCTGATATCAATTCCGGGTATACTTTGGACGATAATGCCCGTGCTATGATTGTAGCCTGCAGACATTATGAACTGAGCAGAGATGAATCTGACCTTGATTTAATCTTAACTTATCTAAGGCTTATTAAGTTTTGCCAGCAGCCGGATGGAAGCTTCCTCAATTATATAAACCAACATAAGGAATTTATACAGCAGAATTATGAGACCAATCTTGAAGATTCCAATGGAAGAGCTATCTGGGCACTAGGATATCTTCTTTCAATAAAAACAATCTTACCGCAACAGTTTTCAGATGAAGCAGAGTCTATCATTGAAAAAAGTCTTTCACCTATTGAGAACATCCATTCTACCCGAGCAATGGCTTTTATCATAAAAGGATTGCATTATCAAAACTCTGAAAACAATATTCCATTATTGAAAAAACTGGCCAATCGACTGGTAAAAATGTATCAGCATGAAAAACACAGAGACTGGCATTGGTTTGAAAGCTATCTTACCTATGGAAACAGTGTTCTCCCTGAGGCTTTATTGTATGCATGGATTACGACCCAAGACGAAATGTATAAGCAAGTTGCTAATGAATCATTCAAATTTTTGCTTTCGAAAATATTTATTAAAGGAGGCATCAAAGTAATATCCAACAAAGGATGGCTTCAGAAAGAAACGGTTAAAAGCCATGAATCAATTGGTGGTGAACAGCCTATTGATGTTGCTTATACCATACTGGCCTTATCTACATTCTATAAGGTTTTTAAGGATGAAAAATACCTGCAGATGATGAGGAATGCTTTTAGTTGGTTTTTAGGGAAAAATCACTTACATCAGATTATTTATAACCCTGCAACAGGTGGATGTTATGACGGCCTTGAAGAGAAAAACGTTAATCTCAATCAGGGAGCGGAATCAACAGTAAGCTATCTAATGGCAAGACTCTGCTTTCCAAAATAACAACCCTTAATTACTCGGTGCTTTATGGAACTATAGTAATAAAAAGGTAAATTAAAAAGATCGCAATCAATACAATTCCCTGCATAATATTGGTTCTGCCCGTTGCCAGTGAAACAGTAATAATAAAAAGCGACAGCCCTAAAAGTATTGTTGATTTGATATCTATTCCCAATGTCATTCGTATACCAGTCATTACAGATATAATGGCAATGGCAGGAATACTTAGTCCTATACTTGCTAAAGCAGAACCAAAAGCCAGATTTAATGAGGTTTGAATTTCATCACTTTTTGCAGCCCTGAATGCAGCCAATCCTTCCGGAAGGAGAACAATACCAGCAATTATAATACCTACCAAAGACCTTGGAGCACCCACTGAAACAACTATATGCTCAACATCCTTTGAAAGAAGCTTTGCCAGAAAAACGACTATTCCCAGGGATAAGATCAATAATATACAACTGATATACAATTGTTTTCGGGAAATCATTTCATGACTACTTTGTACAGGCTCATTTTTGGATAGTTTATTTTGCGGAGAAATAAAAAAGCTTCGGTGTCTAAACGTCTGGATCATAGTAAATCCGAGATAAAGCCCTAAAGAAATCAAGGCAATAAAAAGCAATTGAAAGGATGTATATTCGCCTCCGAGATGACTTATCGTATAATTAGGCAGAATAAGCACAAAAATAATCACGGAGGTAAGCGTAATGAGTGCCGTACTTACCCCCTGCAATGTAAAGCTCTGTTCTCTGTATCTTAATGAACCTATGACAATACAGCTCCCAATAATTCCGGTAAGGATTATCATCACTGCTGCAAAAACAGTATCTCTGGCAAGGGTAATGGTTTCTAAACCTTTTGCTCCCATCATGATAGAAATAATAAGTCCTACTTCTATGACCGTGATGGCAAATGCCAGAAGTAAAGTTCCGAATGGCTCCCCCAAACGATGGGCAATAACTTCAGAATGATACACTGCAGCCAAAACACTTCCTATCAGAAATAAAGTAAGAATCACAGAATAATACCCTGAAGAAAAAACAGAATTTCCAACATACGAAAGCCACGCCAAGATAGGAACTAAAAAAGTCCACATCCATAAATATTTTTTAATATTCATAAAAACACTAATATTTTTTACAGTTGAATGGTCTTTTGGAAAAATTCAATAGATTTATATTTTCCTTTTCAAAACAGTTTTATTAATGATTTGAAGCAGACTAGAGATGACGATATACCGGAAATATTAAATGATGAAAAGAAGAGAATATGCCGGAACTAAGAGTCTAGATCATCAGTTCAATGTAGTTATTCAGCAAGGTACGAATAATCAATCACTTATTTGAAATTATATAGTAATATTTTAAGTTTGTAATCATTTCCTAAGGCTCAATAATGTTCGTCACTTCATCAGAGTCACCAACTTTTTACAGCTTATAAACGACCGGATTTCAGATGCTCAAAACAATCCGAAATTTCGTAAAAGTGTGATATCTGCAACATAAAAGAAACAATCTGTAATACAATAGATTATTAAATACCCAACTTTGTACTGTAGCAATGAAGTTACACTAAAATCCACCTTATGGACACAAACCACAACAAAGGCGACAAATTTTTCAAAACTCCTGGAGACTGGATTGAACAGTCAAAACAATTGAAAGAAAAATTCTCAACATTAACGGATCACGATCTGAAATTTGAAGAAGGTAAAGAAAAGGAAATGCTGGAAAGAATCGGAAACAGATTAAGAAAAAACCGTGAAGAAGTTCTCAATATTATCAAAGAAATCAATCTTTCATAAATTGTTTTCAAGGACAGCTAAAGCCAATGAAAAGATATATTTATCAAAAGTTTTACTGGAAAAGGGATGGAATATTAGACAGTTCTGTCCCTTTTATTTACAATACCATCTACTCTTTTTATGTTTAAACCCAATGTGATGAATCATAGAGAACTTGAAAAATCGAAAGTATATATTACCAGCCAGATTGTAGATTACATTCCAAATTCTGTAGTCAGCAAAAAAATAATGGAAAAACTGACCGGCAATATCAGTGTTTTATCTTTTGATGACAAAGAAGGGTTATCTGAAAAGATTTCTCCTTTTGACACTGTTGCACAAATTATTGAAGGTAAAGCAGAAATTATTATAGACGGAGCTACTTATTTTATGGAAGAAGGTGAATGCATAATTATTCCTGGCCATATATCTCATTCGATAAAAGGAAATAATCGCTTTAAGATGATCGTAACAATAATAAAAAGCGGCTATGAATAATGTAGATACTATATCAGTTTTAACAAAAAAGATATTAAAAAAAACAGTTGAGATTCAAAAAGAATTTCCTGAACTGTATGACCTTTTAGACGAAACTCCATTATTTTTTTCTTTTGCAGAGAAAAATATTACGATCAGAGATTTAAGACAATATCTTATTTCCCTTATAAGACAGCAAAAATCCTTTGAAAAAGGGACATCAAAAAAAATAATATACAATAACTCCCAATGAAAAAGCTGACTAATCATCCAAAGAACAAATTGGGACTCAGAAATAAAAAAAATATTTCAAGAAGGGCCTATTACTCACAATTTGTTTCTTTATTTTACATCAGAAATACCAACATCACCTTAGAAAGAGACACGAAGGAAGTTCTTCGCATGTTAAAGGAATTACAGATTCTCAATAACAAATCAAGATTGGTATTTAGTACTCATTGCAGTTTAAGCCAGCATAATCTGTGGCAGTCTGTTTTAGAAGATCTAAGCGACAGTATAAAATACATTAGAATACAGTTTGAATATTTATTGGAGAATATTATTAAAAGAAATAAAATCAATTCACTCATATTCTGGAAGCAAAACAAAACCTATACAGATGAGCTGGAAGCAAGCCATAAAAAACTCATCCATTTGGCTATCCAAATTTTACCGGAAGAAGAAAGGTTATCATGGAAAACAGGTATTTGTAACTTTTATGATGAAATTTTTTCTTTATTCATTCCACTTATTGGTATGTGCAGGCTTGAATCTGACTTTATAGAAAAATATTCGCCTAAAATCTTTAACCAAACCACTATGGATATTATTAAAGATATTCCGAAAAATTACACATTACAGGAAGCAAAGAAATATGAACACGAATACTTAAAAGTATTAACTAACTACAGTCATGAATTCTATAGAAAAAATAATTTTTGGAACAGCTTACTATATATACTTTCAGGAGGCATGTACGCATTGCCGTCAGAGCATACTCTATCCAAAAAATGGATCAATAGAAAAATGAAAGATAAACTTTCTTAATGAACCTCACCCTACATTTTTCATCTTATTAAATATTTTTGCAATGAAAACAATACATTTCTTTCGATTTAACGATTATATTTTCCGTAAAATTCCTTTTTTTAAGGAAGAACACAGACTGAAAACCGATGTAACAGAACTTGATTTAATGGATATTGAAATAGTAACCGAATATATCGTAAAAACAGATGATGATTTTAGCTTCGACAACACATCAAGAAATGATCTTCTATCAATGTGCAAAAAAGCTCAAAAAACAATTGAACATTACTTTGTGATAAAATTAGATCAATATGATTTTATATGAAATTATTATTTATTGTCCTCAAGAGCTTCATACTCAATAAAACTGTTGATGATAATTATACCTTACAGTTTCTCTGATAAATAAAAAAACGCTCTCGTTTTCATGTTACTGTAGCGTCAATAAAAATTGTTAAGTTGCTATAAAATTGAAGTCTTTACTAAATATCTTATTAAAATAATTTGTAGAACAAACCAGAAAAATAAAGCCAATTAAAGTTCATACAATAAATAATTTCACTTTTACTCTTGTTGTTATAACTCTTATTTTTCAAATATTAGAAATATAATAATCTAAGCCTAAACACATTCATTAATAAAGTATTAGTAATATTATTTTTTAACACATTCAGATTTTAATTTTCTTTACTTTTGCGGAAAATTTTTTTATGAAGATAAGATTTGAGTTTCTTGATGGAATAAGAGGAATTTCTGCGTTATGGGTAGTTTTGTATCATTCTTTATTATTTAATGGCTATTCTGCAGCTCATGATATTAAATGGTCTAATGACCTTGTTCTCTATTTTATACAAAAAGCTACGTCAATTGGTCATTTGGCAGTATCTATATTTATAGTTCTTTCCGGTTTTTGCCTTGCGATTCCAGTGGTTAACAATAATATGGAAATAAAGGGAGGGTTTAAAAGATATATTAGCAGAAGAGCCAAAAGATTAATTCCGCCCTATTATATTGCTTTATTGTTATCAGGATTAATGATTTTATGTTTCCCCTTATTACAAACAGCACAAAATACAGCCTGGGATAGTAAAATACCTGTTACTTTTTGGTCTGTTATCAGTCATATTGGATTATTTCATAATTTAAATTCTTCATGGGTTTATAAGATCAATGGAGCACATTGGTCCATAGCTACAGAATGGCAGATTTATTGGCTTTTTCCTCTCATGCTTATACTTTGGAAAAAAACTAATAAATATGTCTCATTTATTATATTCGCTTTATTGGCATTATTATTAAAAAAGCTGATTCCAATGGCAAAACCTGAATTTATAATTCTATTTTTCATGGGAGTTATCTGTTGTTATTTATCATTTAAAAAGACAACAATCAATAAATTTTTAATTCCTTTAGCTGTAATTCTTTTCATAGGAAGCTTATCACTATTCGCATTGTTAGATATTAACAGTTTTTTAATGATATTAATTACAGGGGTAACATTCTCTTTTTTATTGTATTCATTAGTCACATACAAAAAAGCAACAGGAAAATCAATCATTATTCTTGAAAGCAAACCATTAGAATTTTTAGGAAAAATATCATACAGTTTATATCTTATACACGGTCCGTTCCTTGCATTAATAAATCTTTATTTATTAAAAAACTTTGAACTCACAGATGATACCCGGCAATGGGTGATCTTTGCATTTATTTTTATTTTTATTATCCCTATAACCACTATTTTTTATCACCTGGTTGAAAAGAGATTTCTAAATAAGTAATAATTACCTCTCATGAAATAAAATATGAGAATAGTTTATTAATACAAAAGACCACCTGCCTTTTGCAGGTGGTCTTATTCTTTTATCTAACTCATCTTTTTTTTAACTAATTCAATCCTTTTAAAACTGCTTCAAGCTCCAGATCCCGTTTCTGAATAATATCATCATCAGAATACTCAATGAATTCATTGATTCTCACACCTACTTTTTGAGTCTGGGAATTGTCATAATAAAAAATACCATTTCCGGTAAATTCCAAGTTATATCCGGCAGGCAGTTTCAATGTTCTGATGTCACCATCTGCACCTGCTGTTCTTTGGCCGATGGTTTTGGACTGAGGAAAAATATTCTGAAGATTCATTGTATTCCACTCGCTCATACTTAAGGACTCCGGATTGACAATCATAAATACCTTTCCCGTGTATGGATGGATGGTTTTATTTTTAATATCAGAATAATAAGTCCCAAAATCTTTATAACTGATTGGAATATAGGTCCCGATATTTTTCACGTTGGGTTTATAGTATTTTCCAAAATGGTTCTCTACGGGCGAGAAGTATTTGTAGACATAATAGAATACAAATCCACCCCAATCCGGATATCCTCTCATATCAAAGACAATAGCCTTTTTTGATGATGCTTCTTGGAAAATAGAATCCATATGATCATCCAGCTTATCATCAGCTATATTGTTTGTAAAAGCAAAAGCATCATTGATTTTAAAATAGGCAATATCTTTATGATCAATTTTGTACTGCTGCTTAAGGCGGGTTTTATTTTGGATGTACTCTGTTACTATTGCTCGTTGTTGTTTGTCTGTGAAATTAATAAACTCTGTATCTGCGTGATAGGCTTTATTATCCTTTGACATTACTTTTAAGTCTTTACGAGGCTGATCATCAGGCCAGATCAGATTTCTCTGGTAATCTGACATCAGATACAACAACGTTTCAGGGTTAGAGGTGGAAAGTAATTCTTTCTTTTCTTTAATAATCTGACGGATACTTTTACCACCAACCTCCGTTATTCTATCTCCAATATGAATATTAGCTTTGGAACAGATTTCAGGTAAAAGAAGCTTAGTAACCAATATATGATCTTTCAATATCACATAATCAAAGGGAGGAAAATATGATCTGTGGAAAATTTCATTTTTATAATTAAGCTGATCATAAAACCTGAAAGAATGGGTATCTTCCATTGAGGAAACTACTTTTGCCAGAATAATCTCAAACTCTTTTCTTGAAGTACAGTGAATAGTTTGGTCTGTTAAATCTGAAAAATAGGCTTCAGCATTTTTATCCATCAGATATTTATGTGGATAAAGATAATCAATCGCACCCTGCAATTTGGCCAATGTCAGCAAGCGGTAGGCAAGCGGCAGATTCTCATCTTTTTTAAATTCGTTTGTCTCAGAAGCAAGTATTTTTTCTTTCTGATCAGCATCAGCAATGAATCTATGGCTGTAGATATCATTCAGTACTATTTTGTTTTCTAAACTGACTTTTTTATTGTTCTGATACCATCTGAAGTCTTGATTGACAGAGAGTACATCTTTCGGAGTATCAATAACCGGAGCACCGGAAAATTTATGATTCAGATTTGCTGATAAAAAGGTAATAACTGCATTTTCATCTGATTTTTCATTCACTCTCCCAATAGTCTCCAAAAACAGGCTGTCGGCATCTTTTTTTCCACTGGCAACATCAGGATGATAATATTTTATGAAATTCCAGGTCTTCATAAAATAGGTGTAGCTATTTTTTTGAGCGCAAACAGTTGCATTCATAACAACCACAAAAAACAAAATAAAAATATTCTTCATTTATCTGAATTTGTGATGTAAAATACACTTTTTAAGGCATATAAAATGTAAATAATTTTTACAGACTTTACGCTACATTAACTCCAAAAATGTGCCCTACAAATGCTGTAATTCCCATTGCAACAGTTCCCCAGAAACAGATCCTCAATACGGCTACTTTAATACTGGAACCTCCCGCTTTGGCAGAGATTGCTCCCAAAAGCATTAAAAATATAATTGAAAATCCATATTGGAAATACACCATTTGTTTAAGTGGTGCTAAAAGAGAAACGCTAAACGGCAATAAAGCTCCCACAGCAAATGAACTGAATGAAGCCATCGCTGCCTGCAATGGTTTCGCCTGCGTTATTTCATTAATACCTAATTCATCACGGACATGTGCTCCCAATGCATCGTGTTCCGTAAGTTCAACTGCTACCTGCATTGCTGTCTCTTTGGTACATCCTCGTTTCTCATACACTTTGGCAAGCTCTCTAAGTTCTATTTCAGGCATTTCTTCAAGCTCACGTTTTTCACGAAGTAAATCTGCTTTCTCGGTATCTTCCTGCGAACTCACGGAAACATATTCCCCCGCTGCCATAGACATCGCTCCGGCAATCATACCTGCCAGTGCCGCAAGAATAATAATATGCCGGTCTGGTTCTGCGGCTGCAACCCCAATGACAATACTTGTGGTGGACAACAAACCGTCATTCGCTCCCAATACAGCTGCACGAAGCCAGCCTACCCTGTTTACATAATGTTTCTCCAACTGATGATGCATAGCTTTTTATTTTGGCGGTCCCCTAAAGTTACCAAATGTTTCATCAAGAATCATTTTAAATTATGTTCATTCTTACCCAAGATAAAGATCTCGTATGCTCAGAAACAGAATTCTATCTGATGTACAAAACGAACCCTTAGCATTCTGAAAATCAAATTGAAAAACAGTAAAATACTTCCATTCGGTTCAGAAATTCCTATTTTCTTATCTTTGCAGGAATGAATTTATTATATATCAACTGGGATGTGAATCCCGAAATCGTCAATATCTTAGGATTTCCTTTAAAATATTACGGGCTGCTATTTCTTGCAGGACTGGTTTTATGTTTAAATATTTTAAAACGTATTTATAAAAAAGAAGGCCTTAGTTCGCAGGCTCATGAAGCTTTATTCTCTTACGCACTTATAGGAATTTTGGTGGGTGCCAGACTGGGACACTGTCTTTTTTATGATTTTGATTATTATTCCCAGCATCCGCTTGAAATATTGCTGCCAATTCAGAAGGGAGTGGACGGAACCTATCACTTTACAGGATTTGCAGGACTTGCCAGCCATGGTGGTGGTATCGGATTGGTGATCATGCTTCTTATCTATGCGAGAAAATTTTCTATCCCGTTCATGACGGTTTTAGATGCTATAGCGATTGTACTTCCGTTGGGTGGTACTTTTATAAGGCTTGCCAATCTTATGAATTCTGAGATCATAGGAGTTCCTACGGACGTTCCATGGGCTTTTATTTTCCATCAGGTAGATAACCTTCCGAGACACCCTGCCCAACTTTATGAAGCGATCTCTTATTTTATTATTTTCCTTTCTGTGTATTTTATTTATAAGAAAAACATATTTAAAATCGGAAAAGGGTTTTATTTCGGAATCAGTATTCTGCTGATCTTCATTATGAGAATTCTGATTGAGTTCATCAAGGTAGACCAGGTAGAATTTGAGCACGGAATGATTCTGAATATGGGACAGCTGCTAAGTATTCCTTTTATTCTTCTCGGTTTATTCTTTATCATCAAAAGTATATTGGAAAAAGGAAAGGTAAAAACCACTTAATTTTCTGATTTTCTTCTAAAATAAAAACTCACTGAAAGCTGTTTTCAGTGAGTTTCTTTTTTATGATTATCTGATAGATTATCTTGTGGTATATCCTCCGTTAGCAAAAATGGTCTGCCCGGTAATCCACCAGCCTTCTGTTACCAGAAATTCTACCAGCGGAGCGATATCTTTTATATTTGTAAGTCCTCCCAATGCTGATGCTGATTTATGATAAGCAACGGCATCATCTGTTTCCTGTCCATAGAAGAAAGGAGTATCCATTGGTCCAGGGGCTACAGCCGTTACAGAAATTCCTCTTGCTCCGAATTCTTTAGAAGCAGCTCTTGTAAAATGCTCTACAGGAGCCTTTGCTCCGGCATAAGTAGAATACAGTCCTGTGTAAGCAGCCAGCAGTGAAGTAACAATGGTACAGATCTTCCCGTGATCGTTCAGTTTTTTACCTGCTTCCTGCAAAAAGAAGTAAGCTGATTTTGAATTGACATTGAACATGGTATCATATTCCGCTTCTGTAGTCTCTGAAAATGGTTTTTTCAGTACCATTCCTACGGTATTGATTGCAATATCAATCCCTCCGAAACGGGAAATTGTTTCATCAAAGAATTTTGTAATATTGTCTACTTTGGTAAGATCTCCCTGGAACAAAAATGCTTCTGCTCCTAATGCCTGTACCTCAGCAAGTGTTTTTTCGCTATCTGCTTTTGAACTTTCACTGTTATAATGTATTGCCAGTTTTGCTCCTTTCGCAGCAAAATCTCTACTTAAAAGTCCTCCAAGGTTTTTACCTCCTCCGGCAATTAAAACAACTTTTCCTTTTACATTTTGTGTTGACATCGATTTTATTTTTAAATGTTAATGAGACAAAGATGAATAATAAAAATGGTCTCAACATGGTGAAGTTTTCGGGAATTTTAGAAAACTGCAAAGTGATTATCAGCTGATATTATGATTCTCAATGTAAACTAAGACAGAAACATTTATTTTTTTTATAAACAACATTTTTTAATAGAATGCTATTTACCAGCCAGATATGACCCAAAACATCCCTTTCATATTAAACAAAGTTATATAATTCACTATTACGCATCAATTTTAGGCATAACATTTGATGCTTTTCCAGCCGTATTATACACCACTTCATTTTTATAATATATTTTTTTATAATCCTCAGTCTTCTGAGGATTTTTTTATGCCCTTGTTCTGGCTCTCATTATCGTCTTACATTCAGACTATAAAGGTATCCCGGCAGGTCTGCCGTAAAACCATTTCTGATAATCAATCATTTAAAACCTGATAATTCATTTTATTGTTGTATATTTGTACATTAAATAACCAAGTCTATACTTTGTTTTCTGTAACGACCCGAATATTTTTTATTCAGTCTTTGCTTTTTGAGCAGCCATATTTTAAACTTTTATTCTTCTACTAAGAACAATACTTGTCGGAATTTTAAAGCTCTGTATGATTGGGATTATCCAAAACAGAAAACATAGCCAGGCTTTATAAGGTCTAAAACGGACCAGATTGAACCAATTAATTTATAGAAACTAAATACTAAAAATAATTTATGGCAGATTCTTTTTCTAAAAAGGAAAATTTCAAGAAAAAAATTCAAAAGCAAAAAGAAAAGGCGCTAAGACGCGAAGATCGTAAGACGAACAACAACAAAGGAGCGGAGGACGTCTACATGTATGTAGATGAATTCGGAAGATTAACATCTACTCCACCTGAACAAAGACAGGAAGTAAACCTTGATGATATTCAATTGGGAGCAGCTCCTATTATTGAGGAAGATCCAAGAAAAACTGGAATTGTTACTTTCCTTAGTGAAAAAGGGTATGGCTTCATCACCGAAGATAATAACAAAGAAAATATCTTCTTCCACAACAACAACTGTGTGGAGCCGGTAAAAAAAGGAAACAAAGTATCTTTCGAAAAAGAGAAGTCTCCTAAAGGATTTTCAGCTGTTGAAATCCAGATTGTTAAATAATACTTACACATAAAATGATTCTGCCTGTAAAGCAGGTTTGTTTTAAGAAATATAGAAAGGGACTGTCTCAATGAGACAGTCTCTTTTTTTGGACATATAAAAAAAGTTAACTCAACTTATAAAAAGTTAGATTCTAACGCAATATCCTTGAATTATTTTAATTACCATTACGGGAACCCGCAGAACATAGTTAAAGTTTAAAAATATAAAATAAGCTGTCTTTTTGGACAGCTTATTTCATCATAAAAAAAAGTAAAAATTAATCCAGTTTCCCACCCAGCGCTTTAAACAGCAGGACGTTATTTATGGTATTCTGGTGCTGGAACTGTAATAAATCCAGTTCAGCAGTCAGTTTGCTCTTCTGAGAGTTGATCAGTTCAAAATAATTGGCATATCCTGTCAGATAGAGATCGTTGGAAACCTCCACCCCACGATCAAGAAAACCTACTTCCTCTGATTTCAGTTTCAGAACACGTTCATAGATCTTAGTCTGTTTCAGGATCGACTGAAGCTCATTAAAAGCAGTCGTAATACTTTTCTGATAGTTTAAAAAAGCAATTTCCTGCTCCTTATTCGCTACCTTGAATTCATATTTCAGTTGTCCCTTATTAAAAACAGGCACCATCAATCCACCCAACAATTGCCCTGCCAGTGAACTTGGTTTAAAAAATGTCTCTATAGAGAAAGAATTCAGTCCGAAGTCGGCTCCAAGATCAATTTTAGGATAAAATGCAGCCCTTGCAGCTTTTGCATCAGCCTGAGAAGCCTCTAAAACATAATAGTTTGCGGCTACATCCGGTCGGGAATGGATAACTCCTTCTACATTAATTGTTTTATTTAAGACTTCCATATTGGTAGGCATCAATATTTTTCCACGTTTTACATCTCCGCCATAACTTCCCGTGAGTGTAGTAATAGCCTGTTCTACAGTAACAATTTCTACCCTTATGTGTTCAATCTCTGCCAGCCAGTTGTTATTCTGCGCTTTGAACTGCTGTACAGCTAATTCTGTAGCTTTTCCCACTTCACGCTGTGCCAGAACAATTTCAAATGCTCTCTGCTGGAGGTTGTAATTCTTCTGGTAAATAGCAAGACGATTGTCTAAAGCCACCAGCTGATAATATAAATTGGCAATATCTGTAAAAAGTTCTACCTGCAGCAGTCTCAGCCCTTCTGTGGAAGCCAGATATTTCTTCTGGGCAGCAATCTTTTTGTTTTTCAGTTTGCCCCACGCATCAATTTCCCAGCTGCTCCTTGCTCCAAGCCCGTAATTAGGCGTAAAATTTCTATTGATCTTCTGATCTTCCGTAATATTGGGAGAAAGATTGGTATCATAGTTCCCGACTCCTTCCATGGTATATTTTCCATACCGGTTGCCGGAAGCCTCTACTCCTACTTCAAGGGAAGGCAGTAAATCCATTTTTGATCTTTGAAGGAAACTGTTGGCAATCTCCACTCTTTGCTGCGCAATCTGGAAATCCGGATTGGTCTGAACCACTTTATCAAAAAGTTCAAGCAGCTGCGGATCTGTAAAATAAGCCTTTAAGTTGATCTGCTGGAATTCATCCGGAGATTTAGATTTATTGTTATCAGCTTTGATAATTTCCTCTGGCAATTCCTGAGCTTTTTTCAATTCGGTTACTTTTGGAACAGCACATGAAACCAGGCTTAGTGAAGCAATTCCGTATATTATATTTCTATGATTTAATCTTTTCATCTTTCTTCTTATTTTCAAGTTTTGCAAAGAATATATACAGTCCCGGAATCACTACCAATCCGAAGATGGTTCCTATCAGCATTCCTCCTGCTGCTGCTGTACCAATGGAACGGTTACCTATTGCTCCTGCTCCTGATGCAATACATAATGGAATAAGCCCTGCTACGAATGCAAAAGAGGTCATCAGAATAGGTCTCAGACGCTGTCTGGCTCCTTCAATTGCTGCAGGAATGATATCGTATCCCTGTTTATTTCTTGCCACCGCAAATTCTACGATCAGGATAGCATTTTTAGCCAAAAGTCCAATCAGCATGACCAATGCTACCTGTGCATAAATATTATTATCCAATCCCATAAGTACCAATGCGACATAGGAACCAAAGATTCCCGTTGGAAGGCTTAATAATACCGGCATAGGAAGAAGAAAGCTTTCGTATTGTGCAGCCAGTAAAAGATAGACGAATAAAAGGCAGATCGCGAAAATATAAACAGTCTGGTTTCCTGATAAGATTTCTTCTCTTGTCATTCCGGACCACTCAACATCAAATCCTCTTGGCAGTGTCTCTTTGGCAACACGTTCTACAGCAGCAATGGCATCCCCGGAGCTGTATCCGTCCGCAGGTTCTCCATTGATCATCGCAGACATATACATATTGTATCTCGTCAGTACTTCAGGTCCGTACACTTTTTCAATGGTGATGAAGGTAGAGAAGGGAATCATTTCACCTTTATCATTCTTTAAATATAAATTCAGAATACTTTCAGGGGTATCCCGATGCTCCGGACTTGCCTGTACCATCACTTTATACATCTGACTGAAACGGATAAAATTCGTGGCATAATAGGATCCCAGCATGGTCTGTAATGTGGACATCGCATTGTCTACTGAAACTCCTTTCTTCGCTGCCATATCATAATCCACATTGATCATATATTGCGGGAAAGTGGCATCAAAACTGGTAAAACTGTTCTGCAGCTCCGGAGCTTCATTTAGTTTTTTAACAAAGTCCTTGGTGATTTTATCTGTGTTCTCAATGGTTCCTCCGGTTCTGTCCAGCAAACGCAGTTCAAAACCACTGGTATTACCGAATCCCGGAACTGTGGGTGGGGCAAAGATCTCAATCTGGGCATCTGCAATGCTTTTAGTTTTATCAGAAAGCTCCGTGATCAGATCGTTCACTGAAATATTTCTTTCTTTCCAGTCTTTAAGATTGATCATCGCCATTCCGTAGGATGAACCTGCGATTTCCGTTACAATACTGTACCCTGCAAGAGTGGTCACGTTTTCTACTCCTTTAATTTTCTTGGCAATAACAGTCACTTCATCCAGCACTTTTTCAGTTCTTTCTACCGTTGCTCCCTGCGGAGTAGTGACACTTACATACACCATTCCCTGATCTTCCATTGGAATAAATCCGGTTGGCAGGAATTTGCTGGTCACAAAAGTCAATCCAACGAATAAAAATAACAGTCCAAAAGTAACCGTAGTTCTCGTCGCAAATTTTGATAGAATACTTACATATCCATTGGTCAGCCTTTCAAAACCTGTATTGAAACTCTGGAAAGCTCTGTCAATGATTGTTTTCCTCTTATCGTGATTGTGAGGTTTTAAAATAATCGCACAAAGCGCTGGCGTAAGAGTCAATGCATTCACTCCGGAAATCACAATACTGATTGCCAATGTCAGTGAGAACTGACGATAGAATACTCCTACCGGACCATCAAGAAATGCTACAGGAATAAATACTGCTGACATTACGATGGTAATAGCCACTACCGCTCCTGCAATTTCTTTGGTTGCACTGATGGTTGCATCCATTGCATTCATTCCTTCTTCCATTTTCACATGGACGGCTTCAACGACGACAATGGCATTATCAACCACAATTCCGATGGCAAGAACCAATGCAAACAATGTTAAAAGGTTAACAGAGAAATCAAGCATATTCATGAAGGCAAAAGTTCCTACCAATGCTACCGGAACAGCCAACACAGGAATCAAAGTGGAACGCCAGTCCTGAAGGAAGATAAACACCACAATTCCTACCAGAATAAAGGCTTCGATAAGAGTTGTCAATACCGCACTGATGGAAGCATCCAGGAATCGGGAAACATCATACGCCATATTGTACTCCATTCCGGGTGGGAAAGATGTGACTTTTAATTCTTCCATTTTTGCCTTTACACTTTCAATAACCTCGGAAGCATTGGAACCGGGACGTTGTTTCATCATGATGGATGCGGATGGTCTTCCGTCTGTTTTGGAAACCATTCCGTAGTTCATCGCTCCGAATTCAACTTTAGCAATATCTTTAAGCTTTAAAATTGTTCCGTCAACATCAGATCTGATGGGAACTTCTTCATATTGTTTAGGCTCAAAAAACTTCCCTTTATATTTGATCACATATTGAAGCTGGCTGGAAGTCTTTCCTGACGTTTCTCCTACTTTTCCGGGCGCTGCAGAAATATTCTGTTTTTGTAATGAAGTGATCACTTCATCCGCAGAAATATTGTAAGCCGCCATTTTCTGTGGATCCAGCCATACTCTCATCGAATATTCTTTCTGCCCCATAATCTCGGCACGGCCCACTCCATCAATACGTTTCAATTCCTGAAGGACATTAATATCCGTAAAATTATAGATGAACTGCTCATCCTGGCTAGGATCTGTACTTGTTATATTGAGGTACATCAGCATACTGTTCACCTCTTTTTCAGTGGTAACTCCGGCTCTGATTACCTCTTCAGGAAGTTCGTCAAGAATGGTTGTCACCCTGTTCTGAACGTTTACCGCTGCTACATCAGGATCTATTCCCACTTCAAAGAACACCTGAATAAGGGTAAGACCGTCATTGGAAGTAACCGTAGACATATATGTCATTCCCGGCACTCCATTGATTGCCCTTTCCAGAGGAAGAGCAACCGCATTGGCAGATACTTCGGCATTGGCTCCTGTATATTTTGCCGTAACGGTTACTGAAGGCGGTACGATATCCGGAAACTGGGTAATAGGCATCTTTAATAAAGCCATAATTCCCAGCAGTACAAATAATATGGAAATAACCAACGAAAGCACCTTTCGTCTTATAAACATTTCTACCATAGTCAATAGATTTAAAGATTATGAAAGGTTAATACTTCTTTTTGATTTTGATGATATCACCATCTTTCAAAGACTGAGTCCCTTCATAAATGATTAAATCTCCTTTTTTAAGACCGTTTTCTACCATATAAGAATCTCTTAAGGTAGTTCCGATCTTAATACTGGTCATTTTCACTTTATTCTGTTTATCCATAACAAAAACATACGTCTTATCCTGGATGGAGAAGGTAGATTTTTGTGGAATAAGAATAGCATTATTCTGTTGTTCAGAAATAATAAGTTTCCCGGAAGTTCCGTGTTTAATCAGACGGTCCGGATTCGGGAAAAGTACTTTATAACGAATGGAACCCGTGGCTCTGTCGATTTCCCCTTCAGCGGTTTTTAAAGCGCCGTTGAACTGATAATTGACTCCATTGGGCAGCGTCAGCTCTATCTTTTGATGACTTCCGATCTTATCGTTGGCCAAAAGCTCAAAATACAGATTTTCAGGAATGGAAAAATACGCATATACTTCATTCAATTGAGACAGCGTAGTCAATAACGTCCCATTTTCTACCAGACTTCCGTCTTTATGAGGAATCACGTCAATTACCCCATCAAAAGGTGCCGTTATCCTTGTAAAGCTTATTTTCTGAAGAACCGTTCTCTTTTCTGCATCGGCAAAAGCATGTTTTGCTTTGGCAGAGGACAGTTTTGCTTTCACCATTTCCAACTCATTGTTGGCTACAAATTTTTTAGCATGAAGACTCTGAATCTGCTTCAGTTCTACTTCTGCTATACGAACATCAGCTTCAGTCTGCTTTAATGTCGCATTAGCTTTCAGAAGTTCCATCTGCAGCTCGGCATCATTGATTTTAAATAAAGCCTGCCCCTGATGTACAAACTGTCCCTCGTTTACATAAATATGCTGTATAATACCTCCGATTCTGGACCGCATTTCAACATTTTTTTTAGCCTGGATATCGGTGACAAACTGGTTGCTTACCAGTGTATCTTTTTCTTTGATTTCCAGTACGGGAACTTCTTTGTCTTTTTTATTATTTTTCTCCTTGTCTTTACTGCATGACACAGCGAATAATGTTGCCATAAAGCAAATTATCACAGTTTTAAAATACATTTTTAAATGTTTAAGTTATAAAATTTTCGTTATAGTAATTTGATATTCAATAACTTAAACCTAGTACAACTGGAGGAGATGGAGAAAGGATTTAACTCCACAAATAGTAGATACAGCAATCTCCGGAAGGATGATTTTCGGAATAACTTTTAAAATTCCTGAAAAATCCGCAATTGTGGGATCACTTTTTTTGACGGAATGTTTTACAATTTTGGCAGCTGCAGGCAATGCATGCGTGTTCATATCGGCCTCTTCGTACACATCCAGAAGATAAATATTGGTTACATGGGGAACATGAGGAATATTCTGCAATGATTTTTCTGCCCAATTCGAATTGAAAAGGGTAAAAACCAGCATGATATAAAATAAGATAAATGACCTCAGACCTGCCATGTCAACCAGAACACATTAGTTTTTTAGTAAAAACGATATGGTGCAAAAATAGTGATTTCTACTGGGAAATCCGATCATTGAACTGTTAAAAAAACTTAAACAATGGATGAATAATTCCAATAATTGGAATTTAGATTCTTGCGGAATGACAAACAGAACGTTATATTTATTCATAGCCTCTGTTATTCCATAGGAATTTAGATAAAATCATTAAAGGTTTTGGCTAAAGCCAATTGATTTTGCTTTTATTTTTAACGGGCTAAAGCCCATTCCTATTGAATAATTAAAATTAATAGCTAGAACAATTTCCTGAGCACTCTGAAACGGTAATCAAAAATATGTTCCAGTTTCTTTTTAACGAAAAGACGGTGAGCAATTTCGCCTAGAAATCCCATAGGAAGTTCATAATCTATGGTATCTCTCATCAGTACGCCTTCTTCATTGGGAATAAATTCATGATGGTGGTTCCATAGTTTGTATGGGCCTTTTTTCTGGAAATCAATAAAGCTTTTTTGAAAATCGACGTGGGTTATTTCTGTCTGCCATTTCATTTTAATACCAAACAATGGAGAAACATAATAGTCGATGAGCATTCCTTCATAGATTTCATCATCATCCATTTCCGTCAATACAATAAAGCCCATATCTTTCGGGGTAATTTCTGAAAGGTTATTGGCTGAAGAAAAGAATTTCCAGGCGGTTTCTATATCACAATTGAGCTGTTGTTCGCGGAAAAGCGTATGTTTCATAAGACGGAATCAATTTACATGATTGTTATGAAGCAAATGTATAACAAAGATTTAATTATATATCCACATCAGAACGGGTTTCTTCGAGTACTGAATCATCGGATCAATTTCCTTCATAGCATTGTTGGAAACAGTAGGACAACCCCATCCTTCGGGAGATCCTTTGGGAAAGACTTCATCATCACTCATCATGTCCCAGGAATGAAAGACAATAAATCTTTTTAAAGCATTGCTGTTTGTTTCCTCAAGTCCGTGCATCAGGTATTTGATATTAATTCCCCAGTCGCTGTACCCTCTTCCTTCAAGCTTATATTTTCCTAAAGAGGAAAGGTGGCTTCCATCTTCATTACTGAATCCCGGATTTGCTTTAGAATCGTCTTTACTCCATGAATTGGAACCACAACCATGGCCTACCAGGTATTTTTTGGAGATCTTATTATTTTTAAAATCCCAGACAAAAAACCGGTTCACTCCGGAATGGAGACTCATATCAATAAGAATACAGAAATCATTATTAAGGTTCTTTGAATTACAGAACTTCAACGCTTCTTCGGCTTTCATTTTTATCCCGGATAAGTCTGCTGCAGGCTTCTTTTCAATAGTAGCAGGTATTTCAGCAGTATGTATGGTACTGCTTTTTTTCTCCTGAGAACATGAACACAACCAAAACGCGATGAAAAACAGATAAATTCCCTTCATGAATTATTTATAGTGCTGAAAAATTCCGAAATCTGATGGAGTCCAAAGTGCTGCTTTCTGTCCTGCAGCCTTTAAAGCATTATTTGACCATGTATTGCAGGTGTAAAGAAAGCTGTAAGTCCCTTTGGCATCATAAAAGGCATCATTATCACTATACACTGCATTTGTAGGAATTAACATGAAATGACCGTTCTGATCTCTGTCAAATTTATCTTCTACAAATTTTACCAGATTCTCATACTGGTTTCTGCTGATCATAATCATTTTACAGTCGTCTCCTTCTTTCATTGTATTATAATAAGTACAGTGCATAGCGGAATCACTAAGCCAGAATGCTGCTTTTACAGCGGTTGAAAACTTCAGATCTGCCCATGTAGGCGTATCAAGATAGAATCCTTTGTCTCCCCAGCCTATTCCGATATACTGATAATCTGTTTTTTTTGATTTTGTATTGGCGAAAGGAATTTTCATGCTCCAGTCCTGCAGATCATTTTTTACAGGCATTACTATATCAGTATGTACTCCGTTGGTATAAATATAAATCGGAATTTCTTTCTTCTGTCCATCATTTTTAGCCGAAACCGGAATATAGGGAATCAGTAACCCCAGGATTACATAAATCACCACAATTCCTAAAATAATTCCTACCACTTTCAGGAGATACATTAATATAGTTTTCACAGTCATGTTTTAATAAAATTTAATCTTTAATTTTTAGTAAAAGTATTTGTTTTAATCGAAAAATTAGCTATATTTAGTTACGAAATATTCACAAATATGCGTAAAACTATCAAATCCCAAAAAAGGTTTAAAGTAAGAGTAAAAACTGCTCCTAAAAGAATACAAAAAAAACGTTGATTTTCGGTGAGATTCTGATCTCCTGAAAGTCATTTTTTCTTTATAGGAAACGGTTTTCAATTAACTTATTGATACAAATCTTTACCTCCTTAAAGCCAAAAATTTAAGGAATGGTCGATTATCAGCTCTGGTTTGGAACTATAAAAAATTCCGAAGGAGGGATCGTCACCGAAAGTTCAGGGAAAAATCAATCAGAAGACTTCTGTAAAAACTCAATATTTCGCTTCAAACCTGCAAATTTGGTTCTTTTTACGGGGGATTTCCTGAAGATTTCAGAGAAAATTTCCTGGGTAATTTCTTTCCATTCTCCTTTTTTAAAGTTTTTCAGGGCTTCATTGGGTTTGAAACGGCTTTGTTTGTTGGGAGCTGAAAAACGGTTCCATGGGCAAACATCCTGGCAGATGTCACAGCCAAACATCCAGTCTTCCATTTTATCTTTAAAATAATCCGGAATTTCATTTTTGAGTTCTATGGTTGCATAAGAAATACAACGGCTTCCGTCAATAATTTTCTCCGAAACAATAGCATCCGTGGGACAGGCATCAATACATTTTCTGCAGCTTCCGCAATGGTCTGTAGTGGCATGATCGGCAATCAGTTCCAAATCGCAGATAATTTCAGCCAGAAAGTAAAAAGATCCGTTCTGTTTGGTAATGAGGTTTGCATTTTTTCCTACCCAGCCGATTCCAGATTTTCGGGCCCAGCTTCTTTCCATAATGGGTGCAGAATCTACAAAAACCCGAAATCCGAACTCTCCTATTTCCTCCTGCAGCTCTGCAACCATCTCACGAAGGATTTCTTTGATTACTTCATGATAATCTTCTGCATAAGCATATTTTGAGATCTTGTAATTTTCTAATATTGAAATTTTTTCCTCGGGAAAGTAATTGTATGAAAGTGAAATAACAGATTTGGAACCCTCTACCAAAAGCCGGGGATCAAGTCTTTTGTCGAAATGATTTTCCATGTACTTCATTTCGCCGTTATAATTGTTCTTCAGCCATTTTTCAAGATGGGGAGCATCTTCTTCCAAAAAATCAGCTTTAGAAATGCCACAACTCTGGAATCCAAAACTTTTTGCCTTGGACTTTATCAGTTGGGAATATTTTTCAGCGCCTGCATTCATAATTTCACACTGCAAAATTAAGATTATTTTATCAATCTTCTGATTTCTGTGGAGGTTCATCTGAACTCCTGTTTCTATCCTGCTTCTTTTCTGAAAAATTATGTTTTAATTAGGATTTTTTTCAAAAAAAAATTACGTAATTTCGTTTCTAATTTAATGTTTAAACCAACAACTATGTCTTTAATAGAAGTAATACAATCCGGAAACTATGAATTAATTGACGTTCGTGAGCCAATGGAGCTTGAAATGGACGGCAATATAGATGGTGCTAAGAATATTCCTTTAGGTGAAGTAGAAGATAGACAGGATGAGATTCTATCTATTGAAAAACCTGTCATCTTATTCTGCAGAAGCGGAAACAGAAGCGGAAAGGCATTGGATTATCTTAACAATCAAGGATTAAAGGACGGTTATAACGGCGGAGGCTGGGCCGAGCTGAAGGCTGTTCTGGAATCAAATCAAGGAACTTTTTAAAAGTTCCTTTTTTTATATCTTATTTCTATGGATCTGAAAAATTATTTTGAAACGCTTTGTTCTCCTTTCACCGAAAACAAACAGCTGATCAACAACATGTGGAACGAACTTGAGACCAGATATTCTGAAAAAGGCAGATATTACCACAATCTTTTTCATCTGGAAAATATGTTTCATGAACTTGAAGCGGTGAAAGTTAATATTTCAGATTTTAAAGCTATTGCTTTCTCAGTATTCTACCATGATATTATTTATGATGCCACTTCCAAGTCTAATGAGGAAAAAAGTGCTGCTAGAGCTGAGAAAAGACTTGGTGAGCTTCATATAAATAACAACAAAATCACTATCATTTCGCAGCAGATTCTTGCCACAAAATCGCATCAGAAGTCTGATCATGAGGATACCAATTATCTTTTAGATGCTGATCTTTCTGTGTTGGGAAAAGATTTTAAAACTTATTTGGAATATACTCAAAATATCAGAAAAGAATATTCCATTTACCCTGATTTTCTTTATAAGCCGGGACGAAAAAAAGTACTCAGACATTTTCTGGAACTTGAAAGTATCTTTAAAACAGAGTATTTTAAGGAAAAATATGAGGTGCAGGCAAAGGAAAACATTGCCGCTGAGCTGGAGTTACTGTAACCGGAATTCATTTAATATAAAAAGACACCCGTTAAAAAGGTGTCTTAATTCATATTGTTTATCGTAATTCCAGATTAAGAATACTTACTTATAAATTCTGTTGCTCTTTCCAATACTAGTTCAGGAACTTCTTTGTGTGGTGTATGCCCTGTAGCTGGGATAATATATTTCTCAGCAATTCCGCTTACCTGGGTAACAGTTTTCTCTACCTGATCCAATGTCCCATATTCATCAGCTTCTCCCTGGATAAATAACAATGGGCAAATGATATGCTTCAAGAGATGTTCAATATTCCAAGTTCTGTAATCGTCCCGTGTCCATGTTTCCGTCCATGCTCTGAAAAGCATTTCGACTTTATCACCGTGGTATTTCTGCAAACGTTCTGCAAGATTGTTTGTTTTGTAGGCTTCCCAGGCATCATAAACTCCTTTCAACGTTACATCTTCCACAAATATATGTCCTGCTTCACAAACAACGGCATTTACTCTTTCCGGATATTTTGCAGCGGTGATCAAAGCAATGGTTCCTCCATCACTGTGCCCGAAAAGAATAGCGATATCAATATTCATTTCAACCAATAAATCATTCAAGAGATCTGCTTCCAGCTCCATATAATTTACCGGTCTTTCATGAGTAGGCATCGGATGTGATTTTCCATACCCTAAACGGTCGTAAGCAAGAGTATTGCACTGTGCAGCTTCAGATAATTTAGTTGGAAAGTCTCTCCAAAGCTGTACTGAACCGAGTGAATCATGCAGAAAAATAATGGTAGGTCTGCCTTCAAACGGATTATAGTGTTCTATATATAATTTTTTACCCTTTACATCAATTATTCTTCCTTCCATTAAATCAATTATATTTTAAAATACAGGCATTTTCGTTTCTTCAAATTCTTTTAATAAGTGACTGAAAACAGTTTCCACCGGGAGAACTTCATCAATCAGGGCAGAAACCTGGCCTATTTCCAACTCTCCATCTTCCATATCTCCTTCAAACATTCCGCGTTTTGCTCTGGCTCTTCCTAAAGAGGCAATTAAAGCTTCTTTATCTCTCCCGGTTACATAGATATCTTCCAATTCATTAAAGAATTTATTTTTCACCATTCTTACAGGTGCCAGTTCCTTCAAAGTCAGATGGGTATCTCCTTCCTGCAGTTCTGTGATTTTCTTTTTCCAGTTTTCATGAGCACTGGCTTCTGTAGTAGCGGCAAAACGGGATCCGATCTGTACACCATCTGCCCCCAGAATCATTGCCGCTTTGATCTGTGACCCTAAAGCAATTCCTCCTGCAGCAATTAACGGCTTAGAAATATGTTTTTTAACGTTTGGAATAAGGCAGAACGTTGTTGTTTCATCTCTTCCATTGTGACCTCCTGCTTCGAAACCTTCTGCAACGACAGCATCTACTCCTGCATCTTCACACTTTACAGCAAATTTGGTGGAGGAAACTACGTGAGCTACTTTTATTCCTTCTTTCTGCAGGGTTTCTGTATAAGTCTTCGGGTTACCTGCTGATGTGAATACAATTTTGACTCCTTCTTCAAGAATGATCTGAATGATCTCTTCAATATTAGGATATAACATTGGTACATTTACCCCGAAAGGTTTATCTGTAGCCTGTTTGCATTTCTGGATATTTTCTCTCAGGATGTCAGGATACATACTTCCTGCTCCAATTAAGCCCAATCCTCCACAATTGGAAACCGCAGAAGCGAGTCTCCATCCGGAATGCCAGATCATACCTGCCTGGATAATGGGATATTTAATATTAAAAAGGTGTGAAATTCTATTTTGGGAAGCCTCCATATCATGAAGTTTTTTTGCAGCGTTAAAATCTATAAAATTGCTCATGCGTAAAAATACTAAAAACAACGATTCCAAGGGTCTCCTGTTCGCTAAAAATATACAGAAAACTCATAATATCATCTTTTATAAAGTTCCAAAATGCGGTCAATAACTGGAGTTATTTTCAAAAAAAGCTGAGCAAGCTCACCTATATCTTTCTCTATACTATCTTCTTGTAGCTCTACCCAACCTTGCATTAATGTCAGAGGGCCATAATTTACACTCACATTAGGCCATTCTTTCTGGTATTCTAAAAACTCTTTCCTGAAATTCTGAGCAAAATCTCTGCTGGATATTTTGTAGGCTTTCAATGTTCTTAGTTTTAGGGCATGGGTGTTATAATAGATCTTTTTTTCACGAATCGTTTCATCATTTAACCAAACAGAAAAGAAAATCCGCCCCTCGGCATCCAAAGGTGACTGAGGGTCTCCACTCCATTCCGGATTGTAGACTTTAAGTGCAACAGATTCCAAAACTATATCAACAGACAATTTCAACCCATTATTACAGAGTATTTCTTCAGGAATTCCGGATGTTGCCAATTGAAATTTTCTAAGATAAAAAGCATAATCCATACTCTTATTTTTATCAATATATCAATAAAAAAACCTTCAGAAGTTCTGAAGGTTTTGATTTTATTTTGTCATGGATTGTTTCTTCCAGTTTGACTTAAAGCTACAACTGTCGTAACGTCCGTCAATAGAGATAAAAGTTGTCGGTAACTTAGAGTTGACAAACTTTTCAACCATTTCACTTTTCTTTTTATTCAGCGCCATTTGCTTGATTCTGCTGAAATCTGTTTCCAGTGTAATCTGGTGAGAAGGAATCACATCTTCCACTTTGATGATTTTGATTTCCTTTCTCTTGTTTTCTTCATCTTCAAAAGCTGTAGTGATATCTCCTTTGTTCAATCCTGCTAATTCGTAGCTGATTGTTCCCGGAATACTTTCTCTCTCAATTTTATCAGAACCATCTGCTCCAGGAATTATTCCTGCGTTGAATTTTGTTCTTTTATCATCTGAGAATTTAAAAGCAGCATCTTTAAATGTCATTTTACCACTCACGATAAGACCTCTGATACTGTCTAGTTTTGCTTTTGCAGTTTTAAGTTCATCATCAGTAGGTACTCCTTTTAGCAAGATATGTCTTGCATCATACACTTTACCTGATCTTTTCAGCAACTGGATAATGTGGAATCCGAATTCTGATTCAATAGGATCTGAGATATCATTTTCCTGAAGGTTCAGTGCAGCAGCCTCGAATGGCTTCACCATCTGCCCTTTATTGATATTTTTATATAACCCGCCGTTAGCAGCTGATCCTTCATCTTCAGAATAAATTCTGGCCTGGCTCTCAAAAGTTTCTCCTCCAAGAATATCCTGCTTGATTTTTTTCAATCTGTTGATAAGGTCTTGTTTGTGTGCTTCCGTTAATGTAGGATAGATCATAATCTGAGCTAAAGTAACTTCATCTTTTATCTGTGGCAGCTGTGTTTTATACATATTATAAAAGTCAGTTACCTCATTTGGAGTTACGTCAGCCTTCTCAGTAACTCTCTGGTATTTTGCCTGTCCGTAATACTGGTCAGTATCTATCTTTTCGATAGCATTTTTCATTTCATAAGCATTTCTGAACTTATAAGCGGTAAGCAAAGTTTTTTCATCCGGAAATTGAGAAAGCAACTGACGGTATTTTGCATTAGCCTGTTCTTTGATTGCTGCAGAACGGTTTTCAATTAAGGTATCTTTTTTTGCTTCATATACAAGAAGCTTGTTGCTGATAAGGTTTTCCAGGAACTCACATTTGTCTGTGTTGGCAGCTCCCTGCTGTTTCCCATAATTCATTTGCTCAAGAACATCAGATTCCAAAACAATCTCATCTCCGATAACAGCTGCAATACCATCCACCAAATCTCCTTGTTTTAGCTGGGCATTCATCATATTTGAAGAGAATATCATGATGAAAATCCCAAGAAGAAAAGTGATTTTTAGTTTATTTGTCATTTTACTATTTTAACAAGTTGCAAATTTAGAATTCTTAACGAATTTCACTCAATTTTTTATTATAAATATTTCTTAAAAAGACTTATTTACTGCAGTTCAACATCAAAAGTCGTTAATTCTTTGAATTGTCTCAATCTGCTGAACATATCTGCCTCGCTTACTTCCTCTATTCTTTCTGTTCCGAACTTCTCTACAGTGAATGAAGCCATAGCAGATCCTACGATAAGAGCCGATTTCATTGTTTCGAAATCTATTTTCTCTTTTTTAGCAAGATAAGCTGCAAAACCTCCTGCGAAAGTATCTCCAGCTCCTGTTGGATCGAAAACATCTTCTAACGGAAGTGCCGGGATAGCAAATACTTTATTGTCATGGAAAAGTAAAGCTCCGTGCTCTCCTTTTTTGATGATCACATACTCAGGTCCCATTGTATGAATCTTTTTAGCTGCTTTTACTAAAGAATATTCTCCAGAAAGCTGTCTTGCTTCTTCATCATTAATAGTAATTACGTCTGTTTTCGCAATCATATCCATTAAGATATCCCATGCAGAATCCATCCAGAAGTTCATGGTATCAAGGATAACCAATTTCGGACGGTTGTTCATTTTTTCAAGTACTGATAACTGAACTCCAGGGTGTAGGTTTCCAAGTAACAAAATTTCGGCATCCTGCATTGAATCCGGGATTTTCGGATCAAAATTCTCCAGCACATTTACTTCTGTAGCCAAAGTATCTCTTGTGTTCAGATCATTGTGGTATTTTCCAGACCAGAAGAATGTTTTTCCTTCTTTTACGATTTCAATTCCTTCGATATTTATATCTCTGTCTGTGAACATATCAAGATGTTCTTGTGGAAAGTCTCCTCCTACTACAGAAACAATTCCGGATTTAACGCCTAAAATTGATGAAGTGATTCCGATATAAGTGGCTGCACCTCCTAAAATTTTATCCGTTTTACCAAATGGTGTTTCAATTGCATCAAATGCAACACTTCCTACAACTAAAAGTTTCATATATTTTTCAATGTATATTAAAAGTAATTATTTTTTCCATTCAAAAGAGTCCAGCATGTGTTTCATATCGTTTTTGATATAGTTCACTGCAGGTGCAAGAGAATCCGGTTTCGGTCTCGTATTAAAGTATAAGTAAGCAGTAACGAAGTGTTTCGTACTGTCTGTAATGTAAAACTGAAGGTTGGAAGCACTCTGCCCTTTCAGCTCATAGAAGTTCCCGTATACTTTTTTTTCAGGGTATTCAAAGGATTTCGTATCTATAGAACTGGCTTTGATGGTATGCTCATATACCATTTTTTCAGCTTCTTTGATATGGTCTGCAAAGTCATTTTGTATCGGGTAATAGGTAACGAAAAGCTTTGCCTTCATTTTAGGATAGTTCACATAGAACCAGCAAGGTTTTTTAGCAGGAGCAATAGTAGCAAAGTCCGAGTACTCAAAGGTATAGGCACAATCGTTTTCAAACTTTTGGTATTTCGGTGTTGGATATTCAAGACGCAGTTCTCCATAAGGTTTGGGTGAAGGGTCTTTTCCACATGAAATTAAAAGCAGTGATACAAAAATAAAAATGACTTTTTTAATCATTTTGCAAAAGTACAAATTAGATTTCAGATTTCGGAAGACAAATTTCAGTCTTTCAGAGAGTTTTGAATGTAATTTTCCAAAGGCTTGGGAAATGATTTTCCGTGAGAGCCTTCAACATCTGTAATCAGGTATTGATTTTCAGCTATAAAATCATTCCATATCTTTTGTGAAGTGACCTCAACATTCAATATTTCAATACTTAAATTCTTATGAGTAAGTTTATGAGCAACCGTTTTTGAACCTGTAATAAATGGTTCCATATCCGATGAAATACCTGCAGGAAACTCAAATAACTTTTTCCATATGAAATCGTCTGTTCTCTGACGGATCAGAAATTGGCCGTTTCTGTGGACAAAATAATAAGTCAAAGCAAGATCTTCGGCTTTTATTTTTTTTGTTTTTACAGGATAATCTGAAGTCTTTTGCATAGAAAATGCCAGACAGTCTTCATTGATGGGACATTCTCCACAAAGTGGATTTTTGGGTTTACAGATCTCTGAACCTATATCCATCATCGCCTGATTAAAGTCCCCAACTTTTTCCGGCATCACCAAAGCAGCCAGCTCAGAGAAATAGGTAAAAGCTCTGGAATTCGAAATATCAAAATCATCAGCAAAAAGGCGGCTCAGAACACGATAGAAATTCCCGTCAACAGCAGGCATTTTTCCACCGAAACAGATACTTGACACGGCTGCAGCGGTATATTTCCCTACTCCTTTTAATTTTAGAATTTCTTCATATTGATGAGGAAAGACACCCTGGTAATCATCCATGATCTGTTGGGCAGCTTTATGAATATTAATGGCTCTTGAATAATAGCCCAATCCTTTCCAATACAATAAAACTTCATTTTCCTCAGCTTGCGCCAACGTTTTTACATCGGGAAATCTTTTAATGAAATTATTATAATGATTCAATCCCTGATTGATCCTTGTCTGCTGAAATACGATTTCACAGATCCAGATTTTATACGGATCTTTTGTCTGTCTGAAAGGCAAGTCTCTTGCATTATTTCTATACCATTCCAGGATTTTGTTGCCAACGTATAGAAATTCTGAGGCTGTTTTATTTTTTTCCAAAAACCAATCTTGTTTTAAATCATTGAAGAGATGATTTTCTCTTCCTCTTTAACATTATTTTCAATGCTGCAAAGATAGGTTTATTTTATTTTTTAGACCTGTTTAAAATTTTTAGAAAGAGTTTAAACAGATGCTCCAGAATTTTTTGAAATATGAAAGCAATAATAATATTTATTGTTTTCTTTATTAATGAGATGCCATTTACCTTTAAATAAATTACTGGCAATATTTTCCGAATGAATTTCATCATTCGTTTGTTTTTCTTATTTAGACTGTTTACAAGAGTATGGGAGAAGTGCGAATAATTAAAATCAATTTTTTTTTCATCATTTGGTTTATAAATAGGGTAAAAATTGACTTATTGCATCAATATCCATTCATTATTAGTAGATTCTCCTCCAACTCCTTTTATATAAAATTGAGTTTTATCTTTTTTAATTATAAATTTCGGATCAATACCTACACAATTTAATTGATCACCATTATAATATATTTCTAATTGATTGCCTTTTTCGATACCTATTTGCCTTCACAAAGGTTTGACTCTTTATATGTATTTAATGATAAGATTATATTATTTTTTTGGTAATTATACGTTAGTTTACACTAATTTGTTAAAAATAAAAGAGGGCTAAAATTAATTAGTCCTCTTTATTTATGTGTTATAATATCGATTTAAATAATGTCAGTATTAACATTTAACCTTTTGGAAATCTCTTTTGCTTCCCTAAGTTTTTTAGGGAATAAAACACGACCTTTTAGTTTACTAGAAACTAATGATAATAAGGTAGATTCTGGAATTAGTACCGTTTGTTCCCTTTTTTTATTTGTTCTCATTTGATTTATTTTTGATAACATAAACAATATTATATAAATGTTTTTCAGTGCTATTATAATCAACTAAATTTATGTTGTTATTTTCATCTTCAATACCACCATAAAATTTATATTGCTTTATCAAAGCATCATAATTTGCATCAATGTAATTGGTGTAAATTCTCAATCTTTGATTAAATTTTCTACAATTACCTTCTTCACATTTATCACATGCTTCTTGACAAATTTGTAGAAATTCTTTAGTTCCATCACTTCCTCTAACCATTAATATTCTATCAGAGTAATTTCCAAAAAAAAGTGGAATACTACTTAATACAGTATTGAATACTTTACGTCCATCATCATTATTTGAAACAACATTATCTATAATTTCATCTTTTTCTATATCATAATTTCCAAAAGCTAAATTATATATTTGATAATTACGCAAAGGTTGAACGTGCTGATATTCAATTGCTTTAACAATAACTTCTTTTCCCTGACTTATGAAAATATATTTTAATGTTTCTTCCTCTACATCTTCTAGTTGATAAAGATCTGTATTTAAATTCATTATTGGTTTTTAGTTCGTCAAATATAATGCTTTTTTATATTCATAACTACAATGAACTAGTCAATAATAATACATTAATTAAACAAATATAATTCAAATTAACGACAAAACTCGTCGTATTTAAATAGTTACTTTATAAATACATAACAAATATACAACCAAAATTTATTATAAACAAAAATCTTGATTCTCAGATTAAGATTCTTTATCTTTCTTCTTAGGTTTAAAGTTTAAAACCTTTCTCATATTCAAATCGAATTCCGTTAATTTAACTACATATTTGCCGTCAATTAAAGGAATATTGTCAATGTAAATTATTTCTCCACCATTAAACATAAAGTATTCAAAATATTTCTCTATATCTTCTACATAAAAATAATCTACACCATCTTTCGTAATGTATCTCACATTTTTTTCTTTAAGTGCTTCGCCTAATGACATAATTCTTTATACTTAGTTCGGACATTTGAATTTGACAACAAATATCTGAATTTTTCTTGGTCTGTGACCTTTCTCAGGTTAAATCTATACACAAATTCATCAACATATTTTTGAAGGTGCTTTCTGGAAACATGATTATACATTCCTGATACACTTCTTTTCAGAATGTTCCAACTTCCTTCTATATTATTTGTGTGTATATTATTGTCCTGCAAACTTACATACTCTTTTTTAGAATGATCTATGATTCTATGATCGTAATGTTTATTCAATCCGTTATAAGCCCACCATTCATCACTAATAATTGTTTGTGTTGTTGGTTTTACATATTTATAGATGTAAGGTTGAATACTTTTTCTTTTGGTATCAGGCACAACAAAAGCATTCATCTTACCATCTCTTTGCAACATTCCCATCACAGGAACTTTGTCTTTAAAACTTCGTCCTTGTGAGTGTGGAACCTTCTTATCTTTATGACGATTTTTGTTCTTGCCTCCTATGAACGTCTCATCAAGCTCAACAATACCTTCAAGCTCATTATTATTCTCAATACCAAAACATGCTCTAATTCTTTGTAACATGAACCATGCTGTTGCTTGTCTCACTCCAATATCTTTTCCTAGTTGTATGGAACTAATCCCTTTTTTGTGGGATGTAACAAGCCAAATAGCCATAAACCATTTACGAAGACTAACTTTTGAATTCTCAAACATTGTTCCTGTCTTAACATTAAAGTACTTGCCTGTATTCTTACATCTATATTGATTATTCTTACACTTATATACTTTTGAAGTTTCATCAAAAGGACTTACAGGAAGTTTGTTCCATTTCAACATCTCCAAATAATCAATACAATCCTGTTCAGTAGAAAAGATTTGAGTTAATTCAAATACTGATTTTATATTGGTGTTAAACATAGGCTATTTAATTACAAAAAATTCATAAACGTGTTCCCAATCGTTGTATCTTACATATAGCTTACGATTCTCGTTTACTATTTCTATTATACATCTTCTACCATTTGCATCCATACAGTAGTATTTTCCAATTCTTGATTTATTATCAAAAAATCCATCCAGAATGTCATAAGTCTGTGTTGTATTTGAATCTATGACTATTCTTTCATCTGATATGTTTACACTTATTAATACTGAAGCCTTTCTCCAACTTTCCCAATTTGACCACACATTATTTTGATTAATTCTATATGTGTAATATGTTGTTCTAAGTTTCAAAATCTGCCCAAAACAAATAACAGATAGTATTAATAAAGAAACTGTCAATAGCTTTTTCATACTATCTTATTTTGCAGTATCAAAAGGATTTTGATTAGCTCCCATAAAAACACTGCCCATGCGTTTATATTTCATTGGCTTTCCTGCAACACAAACCGAATACATTCCATTACCTTTTTGTTCTGAAATTCTTAGAAATACAATATCTTTTTCATCACAGTCATTTTCAACTGCAATGTGCTTTCTCAGATCTTCAATAGTGGCATCAGCACGTTTTAACCATGACTGAATTTTCTTATCAGGTTTTGGCTCCTGATAGCTTTTTGGTAGATCACATTTTTCTGTTTCTTGTGCAAAAAATAAGGTTGGTAAAACTAAGCCAACTGTAAGTAATAATTTTTTCATAAGTGAATTTGCTAATCCACTCAAAACCCAAAGTAGAAATATTTTTGATGTTAAAATAGAAAGGCGTGGGCTTTGTAGACTACTAATCCTGTTCTGAGGTTCTGACAAAACCTGCCCCAATGATAAATAGCAACATATAACCCACACCATATGGAGTGAGCATCAGTTACTTTAATCGTGTGGGGCAAAGTGTCGAAACTGTCAGATTTCAGAACCCAGATTAAAATAGCTTAACGCTTTCTTGTTCGATAAATATTCCTACAAAAGTACAAAAATTATACCTTTTTTACCTATATTTAAGGCAAAACTTTCAGCTTATGGACAACGAAAAATTACTTGATACACTAAAAAGACAAACAAAAATTAATAAACAAATTGAAAAGATACTTAAATCTCTAACTTTAGGTGGAACAAGTCAAGATCTCGATCAATTAAAGGATTTGATATCATTAAATCAATCTACAGTACATGAGTTTGAAAAGAGTATAAAGTTCTCTGAGGAATAGCCTTTCCATACATTTTCTATTTTTTTGTTTATGTTTGAATTTTCAAGTGTCCATTTTTCTAAAAAATTAAGAATTACTTTAATTTTCCAATATGGTTCACCTTGAAATTCTTTTAACAACTCTGTAATTAGTATTTCTACTTTTTGTTGTTTTGTATTTTTCATTTTGTAAAATTTAAATATTTATGAAATAAAAAAGACCTAACTAATTTAATAGTTGGTCTTTATTGTTTTGTTTTAAATTTACACCTTCGGTGTAAACTAGCGTATAGTTACCATTTTTTTTATATCAAATTTATATGAAATAGAAGCCATACCTATTGTTGTAGGCTCTGTTTTTACTGAAGTAGAATGAGTACCATCATAAGTTGATGAGTTGCTTTTAAGATTTTTAAAAAGCTCTTTCTGAATAAGGTTTGTTTCAAATGCTAAAATATCTTCTGGAATCTTTGAAGGCTCTATTTCTCCTATTTTTTTCCATTTATTGTTTTCATATAAATAGAAAGTTGTTTTTGCATTTTGCTTTGGTTCAAATTCTCCATCTTTCCCTCCTGTATAAGAGATGAATTTATTTGGTAGATAAGAAGCAACTATATAATAATCGTTTTCTTTAATATAGTTTTTTATCAATTTTGAATCTTGAGAATCATTTTCTTTATTGATGGACTTTGAAAAAAAACCTTTTGAATTGTTGGGGTTCCAGAAATTTTGTTCTATATCTTTTTTTCCAATAAAGTCAACACTGAAAACACCCATTTTTTTATCCGAATAAGTGTATGTTGGATAAGGATTGGAGATATCTGGAATAAAAAAACCAATTGTTTGGTATTTTGTATCTAGAAAATTTATGTTATCATTTTTCTCTTTTTGACCTTTACAGTCGTAAAAGAAAAAAATAAGAAGTAATAAAATTAAAAAGGGTTTCATCATTGTCCTTTTTTTTATAAAATTTTATTCAATTTCATTTCCATATAGTAAAAGTTTACCGATAAAATCACTATTCCAATTTTCTATATATATATGTTTTGAAGTTCTGAAGCCCAACCAGATGTCTCTTCTTTTTTACCATCAAAGTATGATGAAGTATAAAACTTACCTGTAATAAAATTAAATGATTTTGAATAATTCTTTTGAGCTTTTGTATAACTTAGATCATACCCAATAACTTGTATTTTTTTGTTTTTAGGATCAAACCTAAATTTTATTTTTTCAATCAGATTCTTTCTCCGGAAATATTTGGTTTTGTAATTTGATCGGCATAATCTACTCGAATGATAATGATTTTATTTTTAATAATAGGATCACTTAAATAATAATCTGATTCAGCATTGTTATATAGAATACTATTATTTATAATGGGGATTTCAACCGTTTTGTTCAAAGAAGATAAATAGATGGATAAAATAAAACTTGAGAGTTCTGCATTTTGTTTCGCCCTAACTTCCGCTTTGTCCCAAATATTATCATCATCAAAGTATAATGTTTCATATTGTTATTCTATACTATCAATAGCTTTTGCATTATCCTCTTTGCAGTTAATAAAGAAAAGTAAGGATAATAGAATTATTTTTTTCATTTATTCTAATAGGATTTTATCCAAATCAAGTTGTTTAAGGGATGTTTTTTCAGAAATCTCTTTTTGCATCCATTCTTCCTTACCTGTTTTCGCACTCGTTCCCAAAGTTGCAATAAATAATTTTTCAATAAGTAAATCATTATTTTTGAAAAATACTGGTATAACAATTTTCCGAGATGTGTTTTGATATTGATCAGTGTAACCTAAAATTAAATTGAAAGCTTGTTTGTTTTTTGTATTAGTATCTATTTCTATAAAATCACAGCTAATATTTTTGGTAAAAAATACTTTATTATCAGTTTGTGCTTTTAAAGTATAGTCATTTATATTTTTTTCTATAAAAACGATATCATTTTTATCACTTTTATTAAAGTTAACTCTATAATTTTTAGTTTGTGTAGATTCTGAATTAGAAGAAGAGGATAGATCTTCTTCTTCCATATTTTCTTTAGATTTGAGAAAATACTTTTTACATTCCGGTAGTTCACATCCTAAGATTTGTGTTTTTTTTCCATCAAAAAAAGAAATGTATGAACCTCCATTAATCTGTAAGTCATATTTTTTTCCTTTATATGAATAACCTTTTATATTAATATTACATGGTGTAATCGGATATGAAAAATGCCATTCTTCTTCGGTAAGAGGAACTGATAAATTCATGATTTTTTCAATATCACTATTATTGAGAGACCATCCTTTATCTTTTTTAGTTAATTTTTCTTTTGTAGAATATTCACCTTTACAGTTGGCAATGTAAACTTTTGTATCTATTTTCTTTTTTTCATCCTTATCCTGGCCTTTGCAATTGTAGAATAAGAATATAAGAAGTAGTAAAGTAGTAAAGTTTTTCATTATTTGGTTAAGTTATTTATTCTGCTTTTATTCTGCTTTTGTGAACATATCCCTTTTTACCTTCTTTAGAAACTACTAATCACCATTTTGATCTAAAACTTCAATTTTTTCACCTGTATTTATCTTTTGGAGAATTTGAGAAGACGAATTTTTATCCTTTCTTAAATTAGTATAGCCGTCAGAATCTTGAATGATAAAATTGGTATTGTTTTCTTTTTGGTAGATATATTTTACATAACTTTTTAAAGTAGCTAAATCATAAAAATTGTTTTTTTCCAGATTTGATTTATATTTTGGATTTTTATTTAAATAGCTTTCAATATCACCTTGTATTCCAACTCTTAATTCTCTCTCAAATAAATAAGATATTGTTTTTTCAGGTTCAAAATATTCTTTTGGAGATGATGATATTTTACTTATAATATCACCTATTCTTAAATAACTATTACCCTCTTTAGCATAAGAAAAGTCTTCAACTTTACCTTTGTAAATAATGGTTTCTATGTCGTCAAATATTTGTTTTTTCAATTTTTTATAGCCACCAGAATCTATAAAAATTAACTGTTCCATATCGGAAAGGTTATTAAAATCGAATTTTTTAAATACTGATTCTACAAGCTTTTTATCCTTATTGTATCCATAGTAAACAACTAAATCGTATAAAAGATTTGAATTGTTTGTTTGCAGCCAAACATAAGATACGGGAGTATTATAAAATACGTAAGAATTAAAATGATATAATAAGTCAGGATTTATAAACTCTGGTTCTTCAGCATCGGCATCCTGAATGAAAATAAATTTATTTTCTTTAATAACTACCTCTGGAAACATTGCTGGACGTAAAGCAATTATGGAATTTTTATAATCTTTTAAATTGAAAGAAAATATATCCAAAATTTTTTGACTAAATGTATTTTCGTCAGGAAATTGAAATTTTCTTTGCTCTAATACTTTTTTCGCTTTATTGATAAATTCAGGAGACAGGTCACCACAGTTTGATTTTGTGCCGTCTCCTTCATCTGTAATATTATAAGGTGCGTCTTTTAATGAAATTATTTCTTTGATATTCTGCAAGTGAAGTTTACTTTCTTGTCCGGTGCAAGATAGTAGCAGTGAATATATAAGAGCTAAAGAAATGTTTTTCATTATTTGTGGTTATTTTACACCCCTATTATAGGGTCCCAATCTTATCAAAATCGTCTCTGTGCCAAATCATATATTCTAAATAAGGTAAATTATAATTAAAATAGCTTGAGAGTTTATTTCACATTTGATCGTACTGTGCAGTGTACAAAAAACTATGATTTTATATTTGTTTTATCAAAGTTTCTTTTTATGTTTTATACTATTAAAAATATTTAATAATATAAATTAAGCTCATCTAATTTCAGATCCAAAGATTCATCTAAATATTGTATCGAATCCGATTTAATAGAACCATCAGAAGATATATTTCTCTCTGTATAGGAAATTATATTAAGACCTTTATTATTGTCTGAGTGAAAATATTTGATTTGCCATATTTTCCCTGTTTTAGAGTTAAAATATGATAAACAATTATACATACCTAATTCCGACTGAGGAATATTTCTGTAAAATTGTATTGAGTCAGTTTTTTTATTGTTGATAAAAGTAAAGAGGTTTACTTTTATTGTATTTTTACCTTCTAGCTTTTCTTTTATAAGTTTAATTGAAATATTATTCTCTAGCGGCAAATAAAGCTCATTGTTTTCAGTTAAAGAGTATTTTTTCAAATATTCTTCATTTTGTTTTTTTAATACTAAATACCCTTTTCCGTTCTTTAGAGAATTGAAATAGTTTGCACTTGCAAGAATAGAATCTCCAATAAAATAATTTTCATTGTGTGCGATGTTTTTTGATGAAGTATCCACTGCTTGTTTACAACAAATACTTATCAATATTGTCAATAACAAAGCGAAGTAACTATATACTTTTTTTATGGTTGTCATTTGATATTAAATATTTTTTTTAAATTTTTTTTATGGGATCCTTCAAAATAAACTTTGTCTTCTTCAATACTAAATTTTTTACACTCTAAATTTCCATTTTTATCTAAATAACATATATTTTGTTTTGTTGCGTATGGATAATCAATTTCAGAAAAGATATTTTCACTCTTAAGGACATTCTTACCTTTAAAAATAGCAACATCTACTTTAAAAATCTTTACAGGGAATTCGTATTCATCACTATCTAAAGTTGCTACAGTTTTAAATGCTAATAATTTTCTACCATCATGTAAATTTGTAGAATCAGTAATAAATAAAGAATCTATTTTTGAGATCTTTAATATGCTGTCTTGCTTAATGAAATTGAAATAATTTGGATTCGTGTATTCATTTTTTGTTCCCTTGATTGTATTAAAATAATCAATTTTTTCAAGTTTAGTCTGAGAAGTGATATCATCTTTGTTAAGTGATACATTTTCTTCCATATATGTATTAACTTTCCATTCTTTTGGAAAGGAATAAACTTTTATAGACTCTAAACCTATCGGTTTAAATTGAAAAGTTGTATCAGTTTTACCTAATGTTAGTTGAGAATTATTATCCTGAATAGTGTTGCTTTTTTTGCAGCTTATAATAATTAGAGATAATAAGAAAATTATATTATTTTTCATTCTTTTATAATTTTTATTTTACCAGGAGCGATAATTCCTGAATGTAAGTGACTGTTATGTAATTTTTTACCGTCAGTAGTATGAGTGAAAGCTTTCTTTTTGCTACCTCTTAATTGCTTAGTGATACCAAATTTATGAAAAGCATTAATTAATTTCTGTTCCCTAATGTCATCTAAATATAATGTGTCAATGCTTTTCCCATTAACATGTTCAACACTTGGAAAACAAGATGCTTCACTAAAACAGCTTCCTGTTGTTTGAACATCAGAATATCCACATTCTGCTAAGACACCTATAAATACAGCAAGATGCCCAGGCTCTGTGTATCTCCTTTTAGTATTGGTAAAAGAGTATTTAATTGAAATTCCTGAATTATTATAATTTAAAGAATCAGGCATTTTAACTAGTTCTATTTTTCTTCCAGTTACTTTATAAAGAACCCAAAATGATTTTCCTTCATTTGTCCCATATTCGGCAATATCACCATTTTGATATTTTACTCTTCTTTTAGTTTGTCCATCCGATACTGGAATATCTGAAAGTATTTTGCTGTGTGTTGGTTTTATTCCTGGTTTTTGTCCATTTAATTTTTCCTGCGTTATATGCCATTCTGCTTTACATATAACATGCTCCTTATTATTCTTGTCATGATAAATATATTGGTATAGGTATTGGTTTTCTAATTTTATATTTTTAGGAATATGTTTTTCGATATCTCCATTAGCAAATATATGATATGTGACAATATCTTTAGCATTAACAGGTGTAGAAGGAGAAGTATTTCCATGAAATTTGTTATATATGAAAAAACCTGTTTTTAATAGATCGTAATTATTTTTTCTTATTTGCCATCCATTTGGCATTTCTGTTTCTGAATTACGTCCATTTAATAAAACAGAAATTAATTCTAAATATTTATCACCATATAATGCTAACTCATTCAGAGATTTTCCTAAAGTTTCTTTACCCCATTTGGTTATTGCATCAGATTTAGGATTACTGGTCATTTTTTTATTAACGCTCCAAATCCAAGCCCCACTATCAATACAATAATTTGCATTGTTAGCAAGAATACTCGGATTTTTTACAATATTTTGATCATTTTTATAATCAGCATAATCCTTATAAGGCCCAGGTTTATTAAATAAAGTTGTTAAATCTTTCTCATCTGTTCTAACACCAGTTAGTTGTAGTAATCCGCGACCTTTATAAATACTTTGACTTGATAAGTAATCACTTTTAGTTTCTTCTGATAGGGCAAAGGTACCAGCCTCTTCACAAGCTTGGGCGAGGAAATGGATCTTTTGAATACAGGTATTAATATTATACTTTTTGAATGCAGAGTTTAATCCTTTTGTAAGGGTGGCAAAAGACTTGTCACTGATATTGCAAGGAGCTCTTTTACCTCCTTTTAATGCTTGTCCTTCCCAAATTGTTTCAGTTCCTTTTAGTAACTTAACAAGTTGCTTTACATCTTTTTCTTCAAAATCTCTATTACAAAAACATTTTTCTCCAGTCTGGTTTTTGTTTTGTTTCTGCACCCCCGCCGCACTCTTCACCTTCTCCACTTCCATCAAGCCCTCCGAATTTACCCCAAATTTCTGAGATTCTGCGGATAGTTCTTTGGAGATAATTTCTATAAAATAATTTTGTGTATCGGAGTCAGGATCACCAATACGAGAGTCTATTCCTTTTCCAAAAATCTCTTTACTAATGACAAATCCTGAAGTGTCACATACATCGGCAGGAATTTTAATATTTCCGCTTCTGTAGACTTCATCGTTGGAAGTAGTGTCATATTCCCAGACCACATACTGGATGTGTTTTCCAACCATATTTTTGGAGTGAATTCTTATTCTTACTTTATCTCCTACAGCTACTTTGGAAAGTTCATTTCCTGTATCATCAATGAAAAGAGCTTCTATAATATTACCCTTGAATTTTGGTGTGTGTTGCTGAGGTTGATTTTGATTTTGAGGCTTAGGTTGTGGCTTGGGCTGATTTTGAGGCTGTCCTTTATAATCCGGATTGGCTACATCTACATTCACCTGGCTGGCTCCCTGAATTTTCCCGGAGTAAGTTGCCGTAACATAGTATTCATGATTAGCTCCTTCATTCTTGTCACCTTTCATCATAAACTGATTGGCTACCTGACGAAGAATTTTTTCATCAGACATCAGGGGGATTGGTACTTCTGCAATCCCTTTTTCATTGACAAGAGCCTTGTAACTTCTTGTATGACGGTTGTTTTTATTAATGTTGGGATCATGGCCTTTGCCCGGAGCATCATCTTCCCAAAGGTGAAATTCTATTTCCTTATTGAACATTGCAATGCAGTGAGCCTGGGCAATAAGAGTATCATGATAGCTGGCTTTATTAACATCTTTTCCTCCTCTGTTGAAAAGAATTACTTTATCTATTTTTGGAACCTTGTTACTGGTAGGAATCAGTATGAAAGTGGCAGCCAATTCTTTGGTAGCAGGAAGCCCCGGGAAAATACCTTTTTTAGTTTCGTAGACTTTCATTTGAAACTCTATTCCCAGCGCTATTTCTCCAAAATTGTAGGTTACTTTTTCACCGGTTTTGGGTTGGTTGGTGATATCTTTCCAGGTTCCGTTTTTTTGTTTCTTATAAAGATGCCATTCATATTCTCCTTTCAACCCGAATGAGAGGCCGGAAGGTTGTATTTCGTAAGGATAGGCTTTTCCCACCATTGGATTTTGATTCCCGATAATAGTTCCTGTCATGGGTAATATAATGTATTACTAACTTTTAGCTGACAGTTATTTAGACAAGTATTGATTTTCGGATCAAATTGTAAGAAACGATGATGGATAATATCATCAATTAGGATAACATTTTTTTTCATTTTGTTTTTGTGTTTGTTCAAAAACAAAAATACAAAAAATCATTATATCGTGATATAAAAAATTATCGGATTCAAAGTTATTTCTTATCTACATTGTAAACAGGAGCCGCTTTTAACCACTGATAATTAAGGTTTCTGTCTTTCTTTAAAAAACGGTATCCTTCCAGTTTTTTCAGATAAACATACATAGAATCCGTATTTTTTATCTTTAATTTATACTGGGATAAAAACAGCATCGGCATTTCTACAGTAGAATCTCTTACTGTTTTTAATACTTTCCCAGATCTTACTTTGTAAAGGAAGAATGATTTTCCACGGCCTTTTGAACTGTCTGCCAGTTTTACTTCTGAACTTGCAATTACCAGCTCACTGCCATCAAAACATTCATCCTTACTCATGATATATGCCTTCCCTTCCTGATGTTCATCTGCAAAAAGATCATTTTCGTATTGTCCGGGACTTTGGTATTTTTTCTCACAGCTTATCAAAAGCACCATCAATATAGCGGGTAAGCTAATAATAAGTTTCTTATTCATATTAAATTTCATAGGTGTTGGTTGAAAAAAAACCGATGTAAAATTGCATCGGTTTTTGTTATGTAAAGTACGTTGATGTTACTCCTGAGTATATTCTGCATCCCATTCGTTGCCATCATCTCCTTTGTGTCCGTCAAGTTTAATAACGAAACTCTTCGTAGGGAAATAAGGGGTCATACGGATATCCAGCCACACTCTGTCTTTGTTTACTCTATCCTGCTCGAAACGAACAATTTTGAATTTTTCGATCAATTTGTCCGGCCCTTTAATGTTATCAAGGAAGGTTACGATCTGTCTTCTCAAATCGTCCTCGTTTTTAGCATTCCAGTTTTCAAAAGCTCTTCTGTTCAGGAAGTCCAGAAGTACTTTGGTTACGTAGTCGAATACACGAACTACGGAATACGTCTGAAGACCGATATTGTCTCCTGTAAATAATGTCTTCGCAGAGAAGGCCATAATTTTTCCGTATTCGTTTACCATTGGTACAAGACCCATTTTTTCCAACTGAGAAATTTCACTTTTCTTCAATTCAAATTTTACAGCGTCTACTTCGTTGATATTACCATGTTTTTTACCTGCTGCAACCTGAGACATCAGGGTTTTATGGATTTTTCCTGCTAATGAAGTGGAAGGTGGAAGTTCTACATTTTCTTCTTCCCCTACTTCTTCAGCTTTACCACGTCCTACCAGCCAGTTACACGTCATAATAACGTTACTTCTGTGAAGTTCTCCTCCTGTAAGATTAGCTGAGTGGAATAAGTCTACCACGTCATCCGGCTTATCAAGGTTAGCAAAGTCTGTAACCATCATTACTTTGTTTTCGTTACAGATTTTTGCCCATTTCTCGATTACCTTGTTGGATCCTAAATATCCTGGTATTGCAAGGATTGAGTAGTTATCTCTAAGGTCAAGACGGTCATAGTAATTTTTAAATTCTTCTGAGATTGCATCAATGAACAAAGGATTATCCAAATCTGAAACCTGTTCGATGCTTGCGTTTACAATACTTACGTTGTCCACTTTATCCAATTCTGTGTTTTTGTAGAATTGAGCTACTGTTCTGTAATTGGTTTCCAACAGACGAACAGTATCCAGTGTATTTTTTAAGTTTGTCTTTAAGTTTTGGTCGGCCTGTTGTGCTTTAGTTTTGCACGTATCAGCCATTTTATCTGCAGATTCGCTACCTTCTAAAAGGTTTACCCAAAGATTGATCTTCTGAAGAAGTTCTTTTCTTTCATCTGCTTTATTGCTGTCATTCAGGAAGATTTCTTTTCTTGCCTTTCTTGTTGGGTTCATATTGGCAATACCGTCTACAACGGATTCAACAAAGCCAAATCCTCCCATTTTATTGAGCTCTGCAAGCGGGTTGCCTTTCGGTTGTCCCGAGTGCTGCTGCTGACCCTGCTGCTGGCTTTCTTGTGCCTGTAATTTGCTATCCATGATTTAATGTAAGTCTTTAATTATTTTTCAAGTTCTTGTGCCACTTCTTTCAATACTTCTATGAACGCTGCTCTTGTCTGATCGTTCTCCAGCATATTGCGTAGAATTTTGTTTGTTTTCAGCTGACGTACGATTTTATTGTACTGCTCCTGCTCCATGCTCAGCTGCTGCAGATAATCTGACTTCTGAGTAAGGCTTTTAGGGGTAAAGTCTCCAAGGTTTTGAAAACGGAATTCTTCTTCTACCACTCCTCCGTCTTCTGTTTCGTGTTGTACCGATATTGAAGGCTGAAAATGTTTGAAAACGTCTTCCACTGTTTTTAATCCTGTTACGATTTCAGGTGTATAAGACTCTTCTGTTGTAAGTTGGCTTACTATCAGTGATTTATTTTCCTGTATTTCCTGAATAGCTTCATTAGCGTCTACTTTTACTTCGTTTCCGCCAACACCATAATTAAACATTGCCATATTATTGTTATTTTGAGATTTCTTATTTTGGTTTGGATCTGTCTTTGAGTAATTTACAGATGAATCAAATAAATTACCAATCCAGTGTTTAAATTTAAAAAAAAACTGTAACATAAAAAACTTTACTAAGATTTTTCTTGAATCATCTAATTTTATCTACATTTATTCAACATAAAATCACCATATTACGATATCACTAAGCTATGAAAAAATAAATAAAAAAATTCAAGAAAAAATAAATAAAATTTTTGTTCACTTTATTCTTATACAAAAGCATCCAATGAATGTTAAAATAAGGATTCCCAGTTATTACACAAAAAATATTCTTTATATTTAATCAAAGTGAACAGTGTATGAAAGATGTAAAAATAGCGTTTAGAAAACCGATATTTCCAGTTTCAGAAGCATTACAGCAATACCTGGAAAAATATAACAGAACTACTAAGATTAAGTTTTTGTATGAAGATCTTCTAAGGTTCAGTGACAGCGTGAGTATTCTGGATAAAGACGGAAAAGATACTTTGTGGCTTGGGGTATTATATCCTGAATTTGAGTTTAAAGAAATAGAGGCTAATTTAAATAAGATTTATACCCTTCTTCATTCTGATGGAGACATCGCTACTTTACCTTATCTGAAAGTGGATACCATTGACTTTTGTACTTTCGGAAATTCTAAACCTTTCCGGGTTCGGGTGAGAAATATCCTTAACGATAATTATACTTATTTTTATATTAAACAGGCGGATGCTTCCCGAATATTCGGACTGGAACTTGAAGACCTGCTTTCTCCCAACCGAATTAATTTTCTGGTGTATAAAAACACTTTGATTGAAGAGCATATTTTGGGAATTCCAGGGGATGTTTTTATTCAGAAGCATATGTTCAACTGTACGGAATTGGAAAAGGCACAGATTTCCAAGGAATTTGTGAAATTCAATGAGCGCTGTCTTATTGGGCTTCTTGGTGATATGAGGTCTTATAATTATGTTGTGATTCCCATACATGATTTTGACCAGGTCATTTACAGAATCCGCCCCATTGATTTTGACCAGCAGTCTTATGAGGGAAATCTGAAAGTTTATCTTCCACAGTATTTCAAAGAAAACAGTCAAATGGTGAATATGGTACTGGAAAAACTGAAGCCCAGTTCTATAGAGCAATACCGTAAGGAAGTACGTTCACAAATCGTAAAAAGAGTGACAAGCAGCCAAAACAGATTCGATGAGCTCATTTCTATTATGAAAAAAGATAATATTGCACCGGAAGCCAATGTTACAGAACTAAAGACCGCTTTACAAAAACTCACTTATGATATCAATTTCAAGTATTGTAAAACAATGGGAGATATTATAGAAACCGGAATAAAATTTGTTCTCCGGAATTATAAGAAAGAATATTAAAAAGAGAATCCGCCCCAACCAATGTGAGACGGATCCTTTCTTTTCTAACAATTTAAGGTAAAATTACCAGATTTTTATTCTGTCCTGAGGAGCTTTATATAATTTGTCTCCCGGTTTGATATCAAATGCTTTGATGAATGAATCCTGGTTTACCAGTGGCCCGAAAGCTCTGAACATTCCCGGAGAGTGCGGGTCTGTTTTCACCTGATTGATCATATACTGATCAGTAGCCTTTGTTCTCCAGACGGTTGCCCAGCTCATAAAGAATCTCTGATCCTGAGTGAACCCGCTGATCTTACCTGGATTTCCTTTATCTTTTAAATACATCTGCAGCGCGTCATAAGCCACCGCTACTCCACCTAAGTCACCGATGTTTTCACCGCTTGTAAATTTACCGTTTACGAAACTTCCTTTTACAGGCTCATAAGCGCTGTACTGAGCTGCCAGCTGACCTACTTTTGCATCAAAGTTTTTACGGTCTGCATCACTCCACCAGTTATTAAGGTTACCATCTCCATCGAAACGGGAACCGCTGTCGTCAAATCCGTGAGAAATTTCGTGACCGATAACGGCACCAATACCTCCGAAATTCACTGCTGCATCAGCTTTAGGATTGTAGAAAGGCGGTTGAAGAATAGCTGCAGGGAATACAATTTCGTTGTTTGATCCACTGTAGTATGCATTTACCGTTTGTGGAGACATTCCCCATTCTGTTTTGTCCACAGGTTTTCCTACTTTATCTAAACTCCTCTGATACTGCCATGCTGCTACATTCTGAAGGTTAGAATATAATGTTGCTCCCTCTTTTGGAGATTCTACTTTTAACTGTGTATAATCTTTCCATTTATCAGGGTAAGCAATTTTCACGGTAAACTTGGATAGTTTTTCCTGAGCTTTCACTTTGGTTTCAGGAGACATCCAGTCTATATTGGCGATATGTGTTTTGAATGATTTTAAAAGGTAATCAATATACGTTTCCATCTGCTTTTTAGCTTCAGGAGTGAAATATTTGTCAACATATAATTTTCCGAAAGCTTCTCCAAGAACACCATTTACAAGAGTAAGTCCTCTTTTGTTCATTGGGCGCTGTTCTTTCTGACCCTGCAAATATTTAGCATAGAAGTCAAATCTGATCTGCTCCAGGCTGTCATTCAGGTTGCTTGCATTTCCATTGATGATATGATATTTCAGATAGTCTTTCAGTAAAGGAAGGTTTTTCTGCGTTACAAACTGATCCATATTCTGGTAGTACTTCAGTTCACCAATGATTACTCTGTCTGTATTTACTCCGGCATCCTTAAGATATTTTGCAAGGTCAACATTTTTAACCAGACCAGACAATTCTGATACATTTTTAGGGTTGTATCTTAAATTGGCATCTCTGTTTTGCTCAAGAGTCAATAGATAATTAGCAAGCTGTTTTTCAAAGTCTACCACATTCTGTGCAGCCTGTGGAGAATTTTTATATCCTAAAACTCCGAATAGCTTTCCAACGTATGCCTGATATTCTGCCAGTGTTTTGGTATTGGCCTCGTTTACTTTCTGATAATAATCTCTTCCCAACCCTAAATCCGGACCGCCAAGATATACTGCATTCATATTGGAGTTCTTCATATCAGCACCTACTCTCCATCCATAGAAAGAGTTGTCTCCCAATTTTGTAGCATCCAACAGGTATTTCTGAAGATCATTAAGGCTTTTAATGGCATCTACTTTGGCAAGATCAGCTTTGATAGGAACGAGTCCTTCTGCATTTCTCTTATTGGTATCCATAAAAGAGGCATACAAATTCTGGATTTTCTGTCCTTCTGATCCGGCCGGATATGATTCTGTAAGGATTTTGTTTAATATATCTAATGAAGCATCATCTACGTTTTCTCTCAAAGCATTGAAAGAACCCCAGTTTGCTTTATCAGAAGGAATCTGAGTAGTTTTCACCCAATTTCCGTTTACATAGCTAAAAAAGTCATCCTGTGGACGGACACTGGTATCCATATACGATAAATTGATTCCCTCTTCTTTTGCTTCTTCTTTTACCGGTTCAGCCACTTTTGCTGCAGCTTCTGTTTTATTCTCTGTCCCTGCAGTCTTTGCTGCACCACACGAATTAAGAAATACAATACCTGAAAGGGCAAGTATTCCAATATTTAGCTTTTTCATTAAAGATTATTTTTGATTTTACACAAACTTATCAAATATACAAACTTTAATGATATGTGATGAGTGATATTTATATCTGAATGGAGATTTAAGGTTAAAAATTTAAAGTTTTGAGTTTAAGATTCAAGGTTCATAGTTTAAGGTTTGATGTTTTTGGGTGTTCTTTTGAAATGTGGGTGGAAAATAACATTGTTGTAGACCACCCCGTCAAAAAATTCTTTGAATTTTTTGACACCCCTCCAGAGGATGGGAATGATGGAAGTCGTTATGACAAATATAACTCATCCGATTCCCTAATCCCTAATCCCTATTCACCTGCTACCTAAAAAACAAAACCGCCCATTGCTGAGCGGTTGTTATTGTTACCAGATTTTGATTCTTTCTTCCGGAGTTTTGTATAATTTGTCTCCTTTTTTCACGTCGAATGCTTTATAGAAGGCATCAACGTTGATAAGCGGACCAAAACTTCTGAAGTATCCCGGAGAGTGCGGATCAGTTTTCACCTGATTTACCATATATTTCTCACTAGATAATGTTCTCCAAACCGTTGCCCAGCTTAGGAAGAATCTCTGATCCTGAGAGAATCCACTGATTTTTCCTGGGTTTCCTTTGTCTTTTAAATACATCTGAAGAGCATCATAAGCGATATTCACTCCTCCTAAGTCAGCGATATTTTCACCGTTTGTGAAAGTACCGTTTACAAAAGTTCCTTTTACAGGCTCGTATTTGTCATACTGGGAAGCAAGAGCTTTTGTTGCCTTTTCAAAGTTCGCTTTATCTTCCGGAGTCCACCAGTCTACTAAGTTACCATCAGCATCGAACTGTGCTCCTGAATCATCAAATCCGTGGCTCATTTCGTGACCAATAACGGCACCAATACCTCCGAAGTTTACAGCAGCATCAGCTTTAGGGTTAAAGAATGGCGGCTGAAGGATAGCAGCAGGGAATACAATCTCGTTGTTTACCGGGTTGTAATATGCATTTACAGTCTGTGGAGTCATTCCCCATTCTGTTTTATCCACTGGCTTACCAATTTTAGCTAAATCTTTATTGTATTGCCATTCACCGATGTTCTGAAGGTTTTTATACAGGTTTCCACCTTTAGCTTCAGAAACAATATTTAATTTTGAATAGTCTTTCCATTTGTCCGGATAAGCAACTTTTACCGTAAACTTATTCAGTTTCTGCATTGCTTTTTCCTTAGTTGTAGAAGACATCCAAGCTAAGTTGTTGATATGAACTGCGAAACTTTTCTTTAAATAATCGATCAATTCTACCATCTGAGCTTTAGCTTCAGCAGGGAAATATTTCTCAACATATAATTTTCCGAAAGCTTCACCTAAAGAACCGTTGATCAATTCAAAACCTCTTTTGTTAAGAGCTCTTTGTTCCTGCTGTCCTCTAAGATATTTACCATAGAAAGCAAATTTCATGTTTCCTAAGTTTTCACTTAAGTAAGAAGCACTTCCATGGATCATGTGGAATTTCAGATAATCTTTGATCACAGAAAGATTCTGAGCATTTACTAATTTATCGAAGTTTTTATAGAATCCTAATTCACTGATAATTACTTTGTCAGAATTTACTCCAACTTTTTTAAGATATCCCGGAAGATCTACATTTTTTACCAGAGCAGAAAGTTCAGCCATCGTCTTAGGATTGTACTGAAGTGTGTTATCACGGCTCTGCTCGTTTGTCAGATAAGTCTGTGCGATGCTTTTTTCATAATTTACGATACCTTTTGCTGCTTCATCAGCATTTTTGTACCCTAATTCTTTTAGCATGGAAGCTACATATTTCTGATATTCAGCAATTGCTTCTGTATTTTTTTCGTTTACTTTCTGATAGTAATCTCTTCCTAAACCTAAAGAAGCATTTCCTAAATAAACCGCGTTCATTTTAGAATCTTTAAGGTCTGCATCTACTCCCCATCCGTAAAAAACATTTTCTCCTTCTTTCGTTACAGAAGTAAGGTAGTTCTGAAGATCAGCCATGTTTTTAATAGCATCAATCTTATTCAGATTTTCCTGGATAGGTTTGATTCCGTCTGCATTTCTCTTCTCCATGTTCATGTAAGTAGCATAGAGATCCTGGATTTTTTTACCTTCACTTCCGTCAGCAAATTTATCTTTCAGAAGAGAGTTCAGGATTGTCATGGAATTGTTATCCGTGTCCTCAGCCAGTTTGTTGAAGCTTCCCCAAGTTGGTTTATCAGATGGAATTTTGGCAGTTTTCATCCAGGTTCCACTCACATAGTTGTAAAAATCATCCTGAGGACGCACCGAAGTGTCCATCAAGCTAAGGTCTAAACCTTTGTCTGTATTGTTCACTGCTACTTTAGCAGCTTTAGCTTGTGCGCTCATGGTAGTCTGAGTACAAATCCCTGCTATTAAAAACAAAGAAAGCGTTATTTTTTTCATTATGATAACAATTTTTAGAATAGGTATGATTTATTTCGTATTTGTTACTTTTTATGAAAACAAATTTAAACAAATAACATTACAGCATTATAAAAATTTATAAAAGATGGAAGCTGGGAGAAGGAAGCTGGAAGTTATGAAAATCATACAATAACTTCCAGCCTCATTCTTCCGGCTTCCCGGCTTCTTAAGAAGTTGCTATCTCTTTTACATTTCCGGTTCTTTTCAGGAATCCCCAGGACTGCATTTCGCCTTTCAATGCCTTTCTTAAACTTTTAAACAAAACAATATACATCAGCCATCTATATCCGAATCTCTGCGGAATAATATACAGCAGATTGATCAGTTTTTCACGCTGCATAATGAATGCCACTAAAGCTAAGGAAGCATCCACCAAAAGGAAGATCAGATAATAGGTAAATATTTTATCTCCGTTACCGGACAAAATTCCAAAGAACATAATCACATCTGCCAGCGGTGAGAAAAATGGAATAATATATTGGAATAATAAAATATTCGGCATTGCCCAAAGTCCCAATCCTTTATATTTGGGGTTAAGGAAAGTCTGTCTCTGTTTCCAGAACATCTGCATGATTCCGTAAGTCCAGCGGAAACGCTGTTTCAAAAACTGGCTCGCAGTCTCCGGAGCTTCCGTAACAGCAACCGCTCTGTTTTCATTGGCGACGGTATACCCTGCTTTTAAAATTTTCACGGTAATATCACAATCTTCTGCTAAAGTGTCGGATGAATAACCTCCGGCCTCAAGGATCACAGCTCTTCTGAATGCCCCAATAGCACCCGGAATTACGGTAATCGCATTGATATTCGCATATGCAAGCCTGTCAAAATTCTGACTTGTTGTATATTCTATAGCCTGCCATCTGGTAAGCCAGTTGACTCTGTTTCCAACTTTCACATTTCCTGCTACGGCTGCAATTTTCTCTTCCGGATCTGAGTTCAAAAATCTTGCAACCAGATATTTTACGGCATCCTGCTGCAGTTTGGTGTCTGCATCAATGCAGACTACGTATTCTGCATCTGTCCGTGATATTCCGAAGTTCAGGGCCGTTGCTTTTCCTCCATTTGTTTTGGTGAAAATTTTCATTTTCGGATGCCCAGGGAATGCTTCTAATACCTTTTCATAAGTAGAATCCTTACTTCCGTCATCTACCATAATAATGTTAAAATTCGGATAGGTCTGCTTCAGCAGATTCTGCAGGGAAGAAACAATATTCACTTCTTCATTATAAGCAGGCACAATAATAGAAACTTTCGGATAAGATTCCAAAAGCGGAAACCCACCAAGTTTTTTTTCTTTTTTTCGTTCTTTAAAAGCCCAGTATGTCATCAGCAATAGTCTGATCAAACCCAATACAATGAAAATGGTAAATAATGCAACCAGAAAATGGCTTATTCCATAAATTACAGTGGCCAAAACAAGGTTGAGCTGCATGATATAATATGACTTCGTTTTCGGAACTTCAGGCATCAGTTCACTTCTGGTTTTATGCAGAATACTGGTAAGGTTGGTAAAATGATAGCCCTGTTTCTGAAGTGTAGGGATCAGGATTTTTAAAGCTTTCACGGTTTCTTCTCTGGTGTCTCCGCCCGCATCATGAAGAAGGATGATATTTCCTCTCTGTAGTTTGAGCCCGGCCATCACACGTTTTACAATCTCATCTGCTTTTATTCCCGGCTGCCAGTCTTCAGGATCTATATTTTCCCCGATATCCAGATAGTTTTGCTGTCTTGCCAGTGCTACCGGAATAATTTCTTCCGAAGTAGTAGGCTCAGAGTCTGCATTATACGGAGCTCTGAACAGAATTGTACTGTGTCCTGTCACGCATTCTATCAGCAATCTTGTTAGTTTCAGTTCCAACAAAGCTCTTTCCGGACTTACTTTCGCTACATTCTCGTGGGTAAATGTGTGATTTCCTATCTCGTGTCCTTCTCTGTAAATTCTTTTAACGAGTGGAAGGTTCTTTTCTGCATTTAATCCTACTAAAAAGAATGCTGCCGGAACATGATATTTGGACAGTACATCTAATATCTGCGGAGTATATGTTTCGTCCGGACCGTCATCAAAAGTAAGCACCAATTCTTTTTGTGGGGCACTTCCATATTTTTTCACCTCATAAGAGCTTGGATAGGTAATATAATTTTCATCCGTGATTATTTTTTCTTTCGGGTCAATTTCAAGTGCAATTTTTCCGTCATGAGGCGTATTCAGAACGTCTAATACTTCTCCATCACCAATATAATCCACCATGGTCTGCCCTTTTACATTTTCCAGTGTTTTTAAATTTAATTTTGAAAGGCCGGCAAACGTAAGATCTTTATCATAGAAATTCCAGACTCTGCTGTCCTCACTTCCCAGTCTCCAGAGTGCTGTTCCTGCCAATGGATATTCTGAGGAGAAACGCATCGTATTGAAAATAGAAGCCGCATCATTGAAAAACACCGTGTGGGTGAGGTTTTTAGAATCGGTATAGGAATAATTTAAATTAAAAGTATTGTCATTAAAATCAATTACTGCTTTACTGGCGCTGGCTTTGGTAATTGCCTGCATATAGGTTACAGAGGTATTGTCATCTTTATTGGAACTCCAATCATAGCCATAAGCTCCCAAGCCCAGAATGATTTTTTGCGGAGAAGTTTGTTTTACGATTTTTCCTGTCTGTTCTTCGATCCATTTTTGAGAGGAAACCGGCCCTGCATCACTTCCTGCAGAATATTCATCGTAAGCCATCAATACAAAGTAATCTACATAGGGATTCAATCTCGGGATGTTGTAATCATCATTGTCTGTCATGATATCCATAGTCACCAGCAGCTGGTTCTTTTTGAAAGTTTCTGAAAGCTCTTTCATAAAAGCAATCAGATTTTCATCAGAATCCAGATTCATATCCTCAAAGTCAATATTAATGCCTTTGAAATGGTATTTTTTACATTGCTGGGTAAGTTTTTGAATCAGATGTGATCTTTTCTGAGGATCATTAAGGACTTTTACAAGTCCTTCTGAATGAAATTCCTGATCAGAATTGTTGCTCAACATTGGCATTGCAGCAACTCCCGTTCTTTTAATCACTTTGTACCCTTCCGGATCCACATTGGTTTTCAGATCACCTGTTTTCGGATCAAGGAAAAACCATTCCGGAAAAACCAGATTAACGTGTCTGATATTTCGTTTCAGAGACATCAGAGACTGAGGGTCCCATGCTACATAGAATGCAGACCGGATTCCGCCTGGAAACTGAGCCCAGTTTCTGTTCTGATTTTTATATCTTTCTGCTCTCGCTTTCTGAATTTTATCGAGGTTGGTATGGATTGTTTTTTCCGAGATAAAGCTTCTGAAACCTTTATATTCTTTGGAAATTTTATTCTCCTGAAGATAGGGTTTATTGGCCGTAATTACAGCTTTATAATCTTCTTTAAAAGGAATTTTAGGACTTCTGTCCAGGGTCATCATCAGCCCCAAAGCAAGCAAAAGCAATATTCCTACAAAGATAAAAATACGGCTTCCCCACTGTACACTTTTCCAGCGTTTCTTGCTGTTGGTCTGAAAAATCTGTTTGGAATCTTCCACAATTTTGAAATTTATTGAATGGGTCTCAAAAAGTGTGAAAAACTATACTGAAATTAATTAAAAAAAAATTAAAAAGCAGAAATGTATCTAACTGTTTATAAGTAAGCTTACAAGATCCTGAATCACCTTTTGGGAAACGAAATTCATGAAGTCTACTCTTTCCAGATGAGGCATGTATAATTTAAATGTTTCTGCCTTGTCATTAATCCTTATCGTATAATAAACCGTTCCGATATCCTTACCGTCTTCTCCTTTTCCCGGGCCAGCCACACCTGTCGTAGAAAGAGAAATATGGGTTTCAAATAATTCTTGACAACCTTTTGCCATTTCCTGAGCTACCTCTTCACTTACCACAGTAAACTGATCTACGGTTGCTTTAGAAACATTTAAAATTTTAATCTTTTTCTCTGTAGCATAAGCCACCATTCCGCCAAGGAAATATTTTGAACTGCCGGAAACTGAAGTGATCATTTTTGCCAGTTCACCTCCGGTACAGCTTTCTGCTGTGGAAATCGTCAGATTTCTTTCGGTAAGCATTTCTGCCAGAATATTTTCGATTTTATCCTCCGATACAGCGATTACGTGACCTTCTACCAAAGGAAGTAGTTTCTGAATTTCTTCTTCCGTTATCTGTTTCAGCTGTTCCTCATTATCACCGGAAGCTGTCAGACGAAGCTTTACACGTGTTCCCACCGGAAGATAAGACAGTGCAATATTTTCCGGAAGTGCCAGCTCCCAGTCTTCAATGGTATCTGCAAGGATACTCTCGGGAATTCCCACTACGGAAACAATCCTGGTATGGATATAATGAAGGCTGAATCTTTCCTGTAAATAGGGAATAATCTGATCTTTGATAAGCGGTTTTACCTCGTAAGGAACACCAGGAAGGCTGTAGCACAGTTTACCTTCCAGCTCCATCATCATGCAGGGCGCTGTTCCGTAATGATTCTGAAACACAATAGATTTTGTAGGGACAAAAGCCTGTTCCTTATTTCTTTCGAGAATATCTGCCCTTCCTCTTCTCTCCATATACCCTTTAAGATGATCGAATGTCACCTCATCCAGGGCAATTTCATCATTGAAATACTCCGCAAGTGCCTTTTTGGTTTTGTCGTCTCTGGTAGGCCCGAGTCCTCCTGTTGTAATCACTAAGTCGCCTGCTTCAAAAGCAACATTCAAAGCCTCTTTAATGGTTTCAATTTCGTCTGAGATGGTAAGAATCTGAGTAACTTTTATTCCTATGTTTTTAAGTTCAGCAGCAATAAAATTAGAATTGGTATCTACCGTGTTTCCAGAAAGGATTTCATCACCAATGGTAATCAGAACAGCTTTTTCCATATGTTTTTTTGTTGAAAAAAATTCTATGCAAATGACGGAAAATTCTGTGGCTGCAGCAATATAAATTGATTTTTTCTATTTTTGACAAAATTTATTTAAAACTACAATAAGAATTATGTCGAAATATGATGATGCTTCATGGCATTATGGTGGTGATTTTCCTGAGGAGCTTCCTCAGAAAAACGGAGCAACACATACAGGAATGTTCCTGAACTGGTGCATTCAGAATGATCTGATTTCTGATGAACTGAAAGAAGATAATGAAGAGGAAATTGAAAAATTAAAACGCAGAGAAATCACAGGTGCAGAATTTATTATGGAGTCCTGCGACGGGAAATTTTCTGAATATGACCTGAATGAGCTGGGAAATCTTTTTGCAAAGGATTACTATGCCGATGAAACAGATTTCGGAAACAGATACAGCTCATTTGCTGATGATTACGTTAATATTTTTGATGCTAAAGCTGAGGAAAACGATTACGAATACGAAACCTTCTACCACATTGAGGATACCTACGAAAACTATGATCTGATGAAACAGGTTATTGATCACCGCTTTGAGGAATGGAAAGAATATATTAAAAACTAAAAAATGAAAGGGCAAATTTGCACATCATTTTGCCCTTTCATTTTTTTACTGATTATGTTTTACCCAGATCAGCTCATCTGTATTATAGCCAATTTTTCTTGCTTTCTGAAGGAAACGCTGGCGGATACTTTCAGGAATGTTAGGAGTACGGGAAAGCATCCATAAATATTTTAAGCTGCTTCCTGCCACCAGAGCATATTGATAGTCTTCATCAATATCTATAACGTTATAACCGGCCCAGATTGGTTTAAAAAAGGACACTTTCAGACGGGCTTCTTTCGGATCTTTTACAAATTTTGCTTCCCCGATAGATTCATTCCATACTTTTTTAATGTAATCGTACCCTTTATTTCTGACCTGAACTGTTCCATCCGGATTTTCTGTATATTCTGCAGTGACATTATCCATATTTTTTTCAAACCTGTAATCAAAACGGGCAACCTCATACCATCTGCCAAGGTATTTCTTAAGATCAAAATTCTTTACAGCAGAAGCACCTCTGGGAATCCTTACAGAATATGAATTGAAGACAATAAGCCCTAAAGCTCCCAATGAAACGGGAAGTATAATTTTATGAATGGTTTTCATGACAGAAATATTTTGTTGGTTATAATAAAACGTCAAAAATAATGCCTTTGGTCTGTTAAGAACCCATAAATTCTATGAAAAGACTTTCAGGAAATTATCTTTAAAGCTTCCTGAAACCTCAATTTCAGTATCATCAGACAGCATTACCGTTCCGCTTTTATGGTAGGATTTCACAAATCCTGTATTGATAATATGGGAACGATGAACTCTCACAAACGGGCTTTCCAGCAAGTCATCGAAATGTTTTAAAAAGCGACACACCATTTTTTTTGAGCCGTCAGTGAGATAGACCTGCGTAAAGTTTCCATCAGCCTGAAGTCTCATAATATCTTCAGTCTTTACAACATCGAATCCTTGCAGGGTTGGAAGAATTAACTGCTGTTTTTCAGGTTTTAATTTCAGGTTTTCAAGCAGAATCTTATTCCGGTTGAGCTCTTCTTTTTTCTCAAGGCTTTCTACTACTTTATTCACTGCAAGAATCAGCTCCTGAATATCAATAGGTTTTAAAATATAATAACTTGCTGATTTATTTAAAGCCTGTAATGAATATTGTGAAAATGCAGTAATGAAAATGGTTTCATAGGAGAATTCCTTGGTAGCTTCCAATACATCAAAGGCATTTCCGAAAGGCATTTCTACATCCAGAAATACCAACTGAGGCTGCTTTTCAGCAATCAATGGCACGGCTTCTTTAATATTTTCAGCTTCACCAAGAATTTCCACCTGCGGACAGTATTTGGTAAGATAACTTCGTAAAACTTCTCTTGCTATAAGTTCATCGTCTACAATTACGGCTTTTATTTTCATTACGTAAGATATTATTCCAGATGCAAATTAGGAATATTTAATTAACCTTACAATCTTACCCAAACCATGTGTGGATAAAGGTTATACTTTCTTCCAGCACCATGCGTGCTTTACGATCAATATTGTAATAATGCATTCTACCATGGCAAGAAAAACATAAAACAAATACCAATCCGAGAAAGAAATAATACCAATAAACAGCATTACCAGAGTAAAAAATGTACCAAAGATGATGTTGAGCATTCTGTTCACTACCGGTTTTAATATCAGAGAAAGAAACACCATTACCGCGGGAATAGCCAAAATGACTGAAGCAAGAAGTAATTTAGATGGGGAATCTAATAAATTGGTTCCCTCCACCAGACCACGGGTTTTCCCCGGAGTATAAAGCTCGAAATAATCACCGTACAGATAGCACAGAGTAACCGAAGTCCAAAGACCTGCCAATATGATTTTCACATTGATCTGCACATCTTCAAATTTTGTAGAATTGTTCATGGTTATGATTTTTTAATCTATTTTTTTATTTCGTATCCCAACCAACAGCAGCCACAGACAGGTTCCTATCTCTCCTACTGTTGCCGGTAATGTGACATAACCAGATATTGAATTGTCTGAAAAATGAGGAATTGCAGTTCTTCCAAAAACGTTGATCACATATCCAAAGCAGCCCAACATTAAGAAGATTCCTAAAACTTTTGGTAAAAAACCGGACTTATATACCAAATATCCAAAAGGAAAAAGCCACAATCCCCAAAAGATCTGCGCAATTAAAAGTCCCTTGTTATAACTGCTCAGCAAGAGCATCATCTGGGCCTGCAGCTGCTGTAGATCAAATATTTTCAGATAGTCAGCGCCTTCAATAATAGTAAGAACAGAAAATTTGCTTTGGAGATTGATAAAGGAAATAGGAATACTGATAAGAGCAAGAATAACCATCAGTTTTGCATAACGATCATCTACAGCTTTCAATAGTTTATACAAGACCAAAGGAAGTAAAGTAAAAGCGATATAACAGGTAATGCTGCTTGCTATACTTAATCTGAATAACTGTGCTGAAGAAGAAATATTTTGAAAAGTCAATGCAGGATTCTCCCAGACGATCAGCTTAGACGGAACGTACATTAGGCTGAAAAGTCCGGTTACGATAACAATAAGATAAAAAAAACCTGCGAGTCTGGCTGTTTGACGGTTAGTTTCCATTTTGGGTTAAGTTTTTATCTATTAAGACAATAACTTTCTCAAAATGGTTACAGGTTTTTTGGGTGGCGGGTGGCAGATAGAAGGTAAAAGGTATTAGAAAAGTGCAATTTTCGAGTGTTTCTGGCACTTTGATAAAAAGTAACATCCTATTAAATTAAAAAAACATAGTAAGTAAATGACTGATTCACAAACAAAATACACTAACCTGAATTCAGATTAGTGCATATTAATTTTTATAGTGACTAAAACTCCGGTATCATTTTCCTTGTCCTTTACAGAGCAGGTAATATCTTTTTTGTACAAATCATTCAGAAGCTGAATTCTTTCCAGTGTATTTTTCATTCCTCTGCCCTCTCTTGTTTTTTGATGCTGGGTTTTCTGCTTTTTGCTTTCTTCAATGCCTATTCCGTTGTCTTCGATAAGAATCTTCAGATGCGATTCACTCTTTTCAAAGTTTAATTTTAAAAATCCTTTTTCTGTTCTGTAGCGGAGTCCGTGCCATATTGCATTTTCCAGAAACGGCTGTATCAGCATTCCCGGAATCTGGAGGTTTTGCATATTCAAACTTTCATCTACTTCAATTTCATAATCAAACTTATCTGCAAAACGTGTTTTTTCTAAAGCAAGATAATTCTGGAGAAGGTCAAGCTCCTGTTGGAAAGGAATAAAATCCTCGGTAGAATTTTCCATCACGCCACGCATCAGCTTGGAGAATTTTGTCAGATACTGGTTGGCTTCCAGTTCATTATTGGTTGCAATAAAGTGGTTAACACTATTCAAACTGTTAAAGATAAAATGCGGGTTCATCTCTCTGCGCAACGACTGAAGAGCAATCTTTTTATTTTTTGTCTGAACTTTTTTCAGTGTTCTGAAAATAAAAATAATCAATCCGGTTAAAAGAATTAAAGCTCCGATCAGACTATAATTGAATACATTTTTCTTGCGGATAAGCTCATCTTTCAATTCTCTTTCTTTTTCCAGCTGAGAAATCCGCTGCTCGGTATCTTCCAGAATTTTATTGTCTACCAGGCTTCTGTCCTTGGAAACCAGGTTTGGAAGTTTTCCTAAAAAGTCTCTGTACAATTGAACGGAGGCATCAATATTTCCTGAAATAGCGTACAGACTGTCCAGCTTTTTTACGCTCTTCTGCGCTTCTAATGTATGGCCTTTATCCAAAGCAATTCCATAGGCATTTTTCAAAAGATCTACCGCTTCTTTAGGATCATTTTTCTTAATATAAATATCCGCAAGTTCCTGAATCTGATTGACTTTTTCCTGCGAGTTTTCTTTTACAAAATCTTCTTTCAAAATCTTCTTTTTGGCTTCAATAGCTTTTTCAAAGTTCTTGTTTTCAACATAAAGATCTGCGAGTTTCTGATTGATGGCCAACGCTTGCTGCGGAGCTTCTTTTTTAGAGATTTTATACGCTGTATTAAGATTTTCTTCCGCACTGGAAACATCTTTCTGTTTAAGATTGACATCAGCTAACTGACTGTAGCTTTCCGCAAGATCACCCTGTTCGTTTTCTTTTTTACTCAGGTTGATATTATTCTGAATAGCTTCTGCCCTAAGCTCCGGCGTAGGAGAAGAAAGTCTTGTAACGTCATTAGAATTGACGGCCTTACTTTTTTCACTATAATTCATTTGTGCCGCTCTGCCATAGTTACTGATAGCAGGCGTTATTTTATTCTGTTTTTCCTGTGACTGGGCCAATCTGCGGGTTGCTTTTTCAATATTTGGCTTGTCATTGAGTTTTTCATACAGATTTTTCGCTTTGGTGTAATACTCTTCACTTTTCGGAAAATTTCCACTATTAAAAAATGTTTCGGCAATATTATAATATGAATCTGCCTGGGCAGGTTCATTTTTAGTATCCATTGCTTTTTTCAGCTTCTTCGTTTCTACCTGCACTTCTTCCACAGCAGCACTGCTATTATTAGTGTTCTGGGAAGACATAGTATTTCCCCAAAGCATCAGTAAAAAGATTGTAAGAAGTGTAAACATTTTCATAAAACAAAGATATACATATATATAGTGTACTCAAAAACTATTCACCAAGTGAAGATTGCCTTTCACCAAGTTTAGTCATTGACACTGTGACCGTAAGACTAAGTTTGGGGCAAAATAATTCAAATTTAAAAATCATGAAAAAACAAACAGTAGCATTTTTTCTCATCATGACTTCTTTTTTAAGCTTTTCAAAAGCGCAGGTGGGAGGAAACCAAATTTACAGAGACAAAAATAACAGCGATTATTCCGCCCTAAAAAATCTCCCTGACTTCAACAATACTAATAGTTATTTCGCCAATGATTCCACCTTGGTTGTTAGTGTAAAAGTATTGATGAATAAGACTGCAGACCAATATAAACTTACTCTGGGTTTGAATGAAGAAGCTGCCACGCCTAAAATTGCCATCGAAAATATCAACAGGAGAATCAATGGTTTTATAAAAACGATATCATCAATGGGCATCAAAAACGATGATATTTTTGTGGATTTTATCTCGCAGACAAAAATCTATGATTATGACATTAATAAAGACACTCAGGTAACCATTCAGAAAATGGATGGGTTCGAAACCAAGAAAAATATCATTATTACGGTAAACAAACATTCAATGATTGAAAAACTGATTTCTGAAGCTTCGGATTTTCAGATCTATGATATTATTAAAGTGGATTACATCAACAATGATATTGATAAAATCCAGGAAAATCTTCTCAAAGAAGCATATGCTGTTTTCGATAAAAAGAAGGAAAACTACTTTGGTTTATTTAAAAAGGAAATTATCGGCAACCCTACAGCCAGTTCAGGTTTTACTTATATTTTTCCCAAAAATCAATATCAAAATTATACCGCTCTTGAAAGCGCCAGCGTCACCTATGGATATGACAGCAGATATGTAAAAAAAGAAGAAAGGAAATCAAAGACCTTTTACTATGACGGAACAGATTATACCGGCTTTGATAAGGTTATTAACAACTCTGATCCTGAAGTCGGTATACAGTATATTATGAACCTCAACGTAAAATATGATCTGAAGAAAAATAAAGAGAAGTAATTCATTTCTGAAGTCTCACCAAGTGAAAGCTCCATTTCACCAAGTCTCCCGAATTCCGGTTTCTGATCGGCGTAATTTTACATCAGTAATTAAAAATTTAAAAACAGGAAATTATGAAATTGAAACATTTTTTATTAATCGGAATTTTAACTCTTGGAAGCTTTGTAAATGCTCAGACACAAGAAGTAAAGAAAAACGCAATTGAAGTTACAGGTGTTGCCGAAATGGAAGTAGAACCGGATGAAATCATCTTCAGCATCGGAATAAAAGCAGATAACAAAAATGATCTGGCAGATAATGAGAAGAAGTTATTTGAAACTTTAAAAAATGCAGGCGTAAAGAACGAGGACATCAAGTTCAAATCAATGTACCAGAATATTTATTCTAAAACAGCCAAATTTACTAAAAGTTATCAGTTTAAAGCAGGCACAAAATCAAGTCTGAGTAAAATTTTTGAAGACCTGAACCAAAAATGGGTAAGCAACCTGAACATCGCAGAGGTAAAGAGTACTAAAATTGCAGATTTCAGAAAAGCAGTAAAGATCAATGCTTTGAAAGCCGCTAAAGAAAAAGCAGATTATTTACTGGAAAGTATGGGCAAAAAAACCGGAAATGCTCTTGAAATCGTAGAAATAGAAGACTATACCAGCGATATGATCATGCCGGCAGCTTATAAAGGCAGAGTAAACAGCGTACAGATGGAAATGGCTGATGCTCCGGTAGACTATTCTTTTGATAATATTGAAAACATCAAGCTGAAATACAGCATTAAGACAAGATACGAGATTCTTTAAAATAATAAATTAAATAAGGCTGCCCCCAAAGGGTAGCTTTTTTTTGTTTTCTGTCATTTCGAACGGAATCGAATTTATTGTAAAAGAGGTTCTTCCTTCGTCAGAATGACAATTTTGAAACAACCTCTTTTTTCTCTATGGCATACTCACCAAGTCAAATTACCCCTTCACCAAGTTTCCCAATTTTCAGCCTTAAATAGAGATAATTTTACTTCTAGAAATTCAAAATAATAAACGATGAAACGCTATTTTTTACTATTAATCATATTTTTGGCTGCCTTTAGTAAAGCACAGGAAATAAAAAAAGAAATTGAAGTAAAGCAGGCCACTGTATTTCTTCAGGGAGCAAAAGTTTTCGGAAGTACCAATGTGAGTCTTCAGAAAGGTAGAAATACCATAAGAATTGTCAATCTTCCCAATAATCTGGATGAAAATACGTATAAAATCAATCTTGAAAAAAATACTACACTCCTTTCCATAACGCCTCAAAATAATTTTTTGAAGAATGATGAATTATCAGACAATGAAAAGAAACTTGAAACAGAGACAAAAAAGCTTCAAAGACAGGTGAGCCTGCTGAATATTCAAATCAAAAACCTGATGGGAGAGCAACGGATCATTAATGACAATTTAAAAGTCTCCACCAATGATAAATCTACTCCGCAGGAACAACTTATTAAGCTTACGGAGTTTTATAGAAAACGAATGCTGGAAATCGATAGCCAGGTATTTCTTCTGGACGAACAGAAAACGGTTCTGGATGAAAGTATCGCAAAACTCAACAAGCAGTCTGCCGAGGAGCAAACGCATAAAAATACCAACCGCAGAGAGCTATTGCTTGAAATTCTTGCAGATAACGAAACCAATCTGAATCTTGGGGTAAGCTATATTGTTTATGATGCCGGATGGATTCCTTCTTATGATTTGCGTGCTGAGTCTGTCAAGAAACCTCTTGAAATGGTTTATAAAGGTAAAATTTATCAGAAGACCGGACAGGACTGGAAAAATGTGAAGCTGTTTGTCTCTACTTACAGACCTTCATACAACCAGGACAGACCTATTCTGTCGCCACTTTATGTAGCAGAATATACTCCTTACAATTCTCAGATGGAAATTGCAGGTTATAAATCTAAAAAAGAAATTTCAGCGGCCAATGCTTATCAGATGAGAGAAGATATTGCTGCAAAGCCAAGTCAGATTCCTGTAGCTTCAGTTTCTGACAGCCAGATGAATGTGATCTATGAGCTTAATTACAATCAGACCATAGTAAGCCAGGAAAAAGAACAGTATGTCATTCTGGATAAAAAACAAATTGATGCCACTTATAAATACCACACCGTTCCGAAACTTAATAATCAGGTATTCCTGATGGCTTTTATAAAGAACTGGCAGAATCTTAACCTCATCAATGGAGAAGCCAATATTTACTTTGATGATAATTATATCGGGAAAACCAATATTACCAGCAATTATGTGAAAGACGAATTCCCAATTTCTCTGGGAACAGATGAAAGAATTACGGTAAAAAGAATTAAGCTTGAAGATAAAACTTCTCAAAAGGCAATGAATTCTAACAAATGGGAAACAGAGTCTTACCAGATAAGTATCAGAAATAATACGAAAGAAAATATTGAACTGGAAGTTCTTGACCAGCTCCCAATCAGTGAAAATTCTAAGATTCTGGTTAAAACATTAGACCTTGGCGGTGGAAGCCTTGATGATAAAACGGGAAGTATCCTGTGGAACAAAAACATAGGTTCAGGCAATTCTGAGAAGATTACTTTCTCCTATGAAGTAAAATATCCTAAAGAGATGCAGATCCAATATTACAGCAGATAACCAATAATAAATAATAATATGACAACTTTAAAAATCTTAGCACTTGCAGCGGGTACAGCTTTTTTAAGCTCTGGCAATATTCCGGACAACCGCTCTATACAAAGTAATGTACCAGTAACATTGATTCCGTCCAGCTCAATGGTAAAGGACAATAAAATCCAGGTCGCTCTTTTACTGGATACTTCCAATAGTATGGACGGGCTGATTGATCAGGCAAAATCCAGACTGTGGAATATTGTGAATACTTTGACCACTTTAAAGTACAACGGAAAAGCGCCCCAGATTGAAATTGCCCTGTATGAATACGGCAACGACGGAATCCGCGATGAAAATTATATCCGCCAGGTTGCTCCTCTTACTCAGGATCTTGATCTTATTTCCGAAAAACTATTTGCCTTAAGAACCAATGGCGGCAGTGAATATTGCGGTGCTGTTATCCGTGATGCCTCTGCCAACCTGAACTGGGACAGTAATGATAAAAGTATGAAACTGATTTATATTGCAGGGAATGAAGCATTCAATCAGGGAAAAATAAATTATAAAGATGTTGTTTCAAAAGCAAAGGATAAAAACATTTACACCAACACTATTTTCTGCGGAAGCCGGGAAGAAGGAATCCAGACATTCTGGCAAAACGGCGCGTCTTTGGGAGGTGGAAAATATTTCAATATCGACAGTGACAGAAAAGTAATCTATATTGAAACGCCTTACGATATCAAAATTTCCGAATGCAATGCAAAGCTGAACGATACTTACATCTATTATGGAAACCACGGTTCGGAATACAGACTAAAGCAGATCACGCAGGATAAAAACGCGGAATCACAGTCAGCATCCAACTTAGTGGAAAGGGCCGTTGCCAAATCTAAAAAGAATGCTTACAAAAATGATCACTGGGATTTGGTGGATAAGGCCGAAAAGGATGCCGGATTTATTGCCAATGTAAAAGAAAGTGAACTTCCTGCCGAGCTGAAAGGAAAAAGCAAGGAAGAAATTCAAAAAACGATCACGGCAAAGTCTGCCGCTCGTGATAAAATTCAGAAAGAAATTGAAGAGCTTTCCAAAAAGCGCCAGACCTTTATTGACGGAGAAATGAAGAAACGAGGCACTGATGATTCTGATGATCTGGGAAAAGCAATTGAGAGTTCTATTGTTGAACTGGCTAAAAAGAACGGGTATAGTTTGTAGTTTAAAAGCGGGTTTTACCCGCTTTTTTATGTTATTAAATACATGTAAACCACCCTGTCAAAAATTCTTTGAATTTTCGCCACCCCTCCAGAGGATGGGAATTAAGCGTCTGCAATTGGAGTATTTGTTGGAGTATCTATTTATTACATTTTTTCAAGTAATTTAACCAGGATTCTTACGGAATGACAACCTGCATAAATAAACAGCTATTCCAATTGTGTCATTCCGTAGGAATCTAAACAGTTTTTATGGATAGATTAAAAATCGAAAGTTTTCAGAAACTTAAGTGCACTCCTTAAACATTTAGCAGTAGCTTAAAATAACTTAAGTGTTTAAAGACTTTTGTGGTTCAAAAACTCCAGTATCATCTCCCAAACTTAAAATATCTTGACAGCGGATGTTTTTTATTTTTCATAAATAGAGAAGCCATCTCCATTCCCGTTACTGAAAAAGTGATTCCGTTTCCTCCAAAACCTAATACAAAATAGGAGTTTCTCAGTTTTTTATGTTCTCCGATATAAGGCAGACCATCTTTAGTTTCTCCAAAAGTTCCTGCCCATACAAAATCGGAGTAAAAATGGTAATCAGGCTTTATTTTCTTTAGATTTTTAAGGATCTCTTTTTCTTTTTTATTAAGGAGACTGTCCCGTTTTTCAGCGTCATAAAAGTCTTCGTCTCCTCCTCCAATAAGAATTCTTCCGTCGTCGGTAGTCCGCATGTAGAGGTAAGGATCATCAGTATTCCAGACCAATGTACTGCTTATATTTTTAAACTTGTCTTTGTCTATTTCAGAAACCACAGCATAGGTACTTTTCAGATTCACAAAGTTTTCTTTCAGTAAATTTTTACTTTCATAACCAATGCAGTAAATGATTTTTTTTGCTTTGATCTGATATCCACTGTTTACCGTAACCAGGTTAAAACCTTTATGCTCCTCCACTTTTATCATTTCAGTTTTATCAAATATCTTCAATCCTTTCTTTACATTATGCATGAAAATTTCATGAGCAAACTGAAAAGCGTCAATACTTGCTCCATGCCTGGATAAAATACCGCCGTAAGTATTTTTAAATTCAAATTTTTCAAGAATCTGTTCTGCATCAAGCCACTGCACTTCAAATCCGTTTTCTTTTCTCACTTCATATTCTTTCTTCAGCCATTCTGCATCTTTCTTTTTTGAAGCAAAATACAGAGATTTCTTTCTTTTAAAACCTGCATTGGATTTAATCATTTTTGAAAGTTTTTCCAATGTATCAATAGCATCACGACAGGCTTTATAACTTAAAACAGCTCCTTTTATGCCTATTTTTTCTATCAGTTCATAAAGAGGAACATCTATTTCGTACTGCAGCATTGAAGTCGTAGCAGAAGTGCTTCCATTGCAAAGCTCTCTTTTATCAATAAGGATTGTATTATATCCGTTTTCTATCATCTGATGGGCAATCAGACTTCCTGTAATACCACCTCCCAAAACAAGAGCATCACATTCTTCATTTGATTTTAAAGAAGGATAAGAAGCTAACAGTCCGTTTTTTAAAAGCCAGAAAGGTTCATTTGATTTGAGATCCATATTAATATTTTACATTGAAAGTAACAATATTTATACCTTTTTTAACAATTTTTCATCAAATTATGGTGTAATTATTGTTGTTCTTTAAAACTCAAACCACCATAAAATATTTATTATGATAACAATTATTCCAGAAGCCCCGGAAAATGTTGCAGCATTTAATGCAACGGGAGAAGTAACGAAAGAGGATTTTGAAAGACTGGTAATTCCGCGCGTAAAAGAGAAGGTAGAGCAATTCGGTGAGTTGAATTACTTATTGTATTTGGATACCGATCTGGATAATTTTACCATGGGAGCATGGCTTGAAGATCTGTTGTTAGGATTGAAAAATCTTACCAACTGGAATCGGTCGGCCATTGTGACTGACAAAGAAGGGATACGTGATTTTACCAGTATTTTCAGTGTTCTGATGCCGGGAGAGTTTAAATCTTTTCCCAAAGAAAATTTATACAATGCCCTCTATTGGTGCAAAAATGGAGATGAGGTAGAGGCATAAAACTCATTTTATACAAAAGAGCCTGTTTCTGATTGAAACAGGCTCTTTTTTTATTTCATAAGAAAGAATAATCTTATTTATCACAAGATACACATTCTGCGGCAACTTCCTCTTCATTTTGAGCCTTTGAACCGTACAGATACATATACCTTACACTTATAATCACCCCAATAAAAGTCATTCCTACTCCTACCAGTGATGGATAGTTGAATGAATAACCGTATTCCAGAGGAATTCCCCCAAAAAAAGCTCCCATTGCATTGGCAATATTAAAACCTGCCTGCATAAAAGCAGCGGCCATCATTTCGCTTTTTGGAGCAGCTTTCATCATCATAATATTGATAGGCGATGCAATAGACATCGATAAAGCGCCACACATAAAGGTCAGTATAAGAGCGATATTCTGATGCTCAGCAAGGAAAAATACTCCACCCAGAGAAATCATCATCAGGAAGATCAGAAGGGCACATGTTTTTTCAGGTCCCAATTTATCTGAAACGATCCCTCCTACCAGGTTTCCAACTACCATTCCGGCTCCGGCAAGAACCATGACATAGGCCATTTGGCTGCTTTTGATTCCTGCAACAACAGTCATTAAAGGTGTAATATAACTTAACCATGTGAAAAGACCTCCAAATCCAATCGCTGTAATGGCAAGGACCAGCCAGGATTGTTTATTTTTAAGGAATTTCAGCTCTTCCATAAAATGTGTATTTTGATTGGATTCCATTGCAGGAAGCCACAGTTTCAAAAATAATATGGCAAAAAGACCAATAACTGCTACAATAGCAAAGTACAGTCTCCAATGGAATGTATGTCCGATGTAGGTGACCAGAGGAACCATGGCCAGGTTGGCGACCGTGAGCCCCGTAAACATCATCGATATATAAAATGCTTCTTTCCCTTTTCCTGCCATTCTTGAAGCGACTACCGTTCCTACTCCGAAGAATGCTCCATGAGGAAGTCCAGACAGAAAACGGATAACCAGCATACTGTTATATCCTGGAGCAATTGCAGAAAGTCCATTAAATAGGGTAAAAAGGATCATAAAAGCGATTAAAACTTTCTTAGGGGAAAATTTCACCGAGTACCCGATCAGAATCGGAGCTCCGATGACCACTCCCATAGCATAAGCAGAAATTAAATGTCCGGCCTGCGGGATCGTAATCTGTAATGTTTTTGCAATATCCGGCAACAGCCCCATTACGGTAAACTCTGTAGTTCCTATCCCCAAACCACCGATGGCCAGGGGGATTATTCTTTTATCAATCTTCATTGTATCTAAATCTTTTTTCTGAATTATTTTCTTTCAAATTAAAAATACCTGAGCGTCTTCATTTTGAAAGTGCAAAAATCGAAAGAAAGTTTGAATTTCACACCTCTTCGAATGATAAAAATTTGCTCCATATTAACCTTTTTATTTAATTTTATATTCAGAAACAATCAAATAAGAACAAAATGAAAATCCAGAAAGAAATTATTGAATTTGAAAAAGGGAAATCTTTCAAACTATTTGCCCCTTCCCTGAAAAACTGTTTTTTCTGGCATTATCATCCGGAAATCGAATTGGTCTATGTAGAAGCCGTGAACGGAATCCGGCATGTAGGAAGAGATATTTCGGCCTTTACAGACAGTGATCTTTTATTGATTGGATCTAATGTTCCCCATCTTAATTTTGATTATGGTATTCAGACTGAATGCCAACAACTTGTGCTGCAGATGCGGGAAAACTTCCTTCAGGATATTATTCTTCCTGTTCCTGAATTTGAGAATATCAAAATTCTTTTAGAACGCTCATATCTTGGATTATCATTTTCCGGAGAAACAAAAAATACAGTGGTTGAAAAACTGCAGATCATTAAAGATAAAAACTCCTTTGAATCCCTGGTAGGATTAATTGAAATTCTACAGATCCTCGCTGATTCAACAGAAGTAAAGGAACTCAACAAGGAAGATACCAGAATCAAGTGGTTTCTGAATGATAAAATCCGAATGGGAACCATTTACGATTATATCCACGAAAATTACGACAAGAAACCTAATGTCAATGAAATTGCAAAAATTGTAAGTCTAAGCACGCCTGCGTTCTGCCGTTATTTTAAAAAGCAGACCAATATGACCTTTACCGATTTTGTTAATAACTATAGAATCAATCAGGCTAAAATATTCCTGTTGAAAGATTATTCTGTGACTGAAGTTTGCTTTCAGGTAGGTTTTGAAAGTCTTTCTTACTTTAATAAACTATTCAAACAGCATACAGGCGAAACACCTTCCGAATTTAAAAAGAAACATTTTAAACCGATTGAAATCAATGGCCGGATTGGAGTAATTACAAAGGAAACGGCTTGTAATAAGTAGGATCAATTTGCAGGGTGTACAAAAAATATTCACAGCTTTAGGTTTCGGCTAAAGCCGGATGATTTTTAATTCTATAATAAGCGGACTAAAGTCCGCTGCTATTGATATTTAATGAAACTTTACATTTTTAACCACCCCGTCAAAAATTCTTTGAATTTTCACCACCCCTCCGGAGGAAGGGAATTATGAAAATCGTTATTACAAATGGAAGCCCTTTCACTCCCTAATCCCTAATCCCTAATCCCTACAATCTAATCTCTGCTACCTAAAAAAACAAAAACCGTTCATTGCTGAACGGTTTATATTTTAATGAATATGTTTTTCTGCGTGGTAAGAGCTTCTTACAAGAGGAGAGCTTTCAACGTGTCTGAAACCTAAGCTTCTTGCAAAATCTCCGAACTCATCAAATTCTTCAGGAGTAATGAATTTTTTTACAGGAAGATGCTTTTTAGTCGGTTGCAGATACTGTCCAAGAGTAATAACATCTACATTCGCATTTCTGATATCCTCTATCGTTTGGAAAACCTCATCTTTAGTTTCACCTAATCCAAGCATAACTCCTGTTTTGGTTCTTCTTTGTCCTGCTTCTTTCAGATATCTTAATACTTCAAGGCTTCTTTCATATTTTGCCTGGATTCTCACTTCTCTGGTCAGACGTTTTACCGTTTCCATGTTATGAGAGATTACTTCCGGAGCTACTTCTACCAGCCTGTCAAGATGTTTTGTAATACCCTGGAAATCAGGAATCAGAGTTTCCATCGTTGTTCCCGGAGAGATTCTTCTTACAGCATTCACTGTTTCTCCCCAAAGAATAGATCCCATATCTTTCAGATCATCGCGGTCTACAGAAGTAAGAACGGCATGTTTGATCTTCATTAATTTGATAGATCTTGCTACTTTTTCAGGTTCATCCCAATTTACATCAAGCGGTTTTCCTGTTTTTACGCCACAGAATCCACAGCTTCTCGTACAGATATTTCCTAAAATCATGAAAGTTGCTGTACCTTCACCCCAACATTCTCCCATGTTCGGGCAGCTTCCGCTTTGGCAAATGGTATTTAATTTATATTTATCAACCAAAGTTCTCAGCTCTCTGTAATTCTTTCCGGTAGGAAGTTTTACGCGGATCCATTTTGGTTTTTGAACGGTAGTGTCTTGAACTGAATTTTCCATTTCTAAAATTGAAGTTCAAAGTTAAGGATTTTTTAATGGAAACCATCAACCAGAGATATTGATGAAACTGATAATTCAAAATTTCATTGTACATTTAAGTTTTCAAAATTCCTTATGAGAAAAATAGTCTTTATTTTATGTATGGCAGCCGGAACATTCTGTCTTGCTCAAAAACAATTTCAGCCAGCAGGTTCTACTCTTCTTGAAACAGTAGACGGAGATCTTGATGGTGATAAAATTCCTGAAAAAGTAATTATTTACAATACAAAGGATACAACTGATATGGGAAACATCCGCGAAATTCAGATCCTGAAGAAAGTTGGAGGAGCATGGACTGTCCTGGAAAAATCGAGAAACGCTGTTATGGAAAGCAATGGTGGAGGTATGATGGGTGATCCTTATAGAGAAACTAAAATAGAAAAAGGAATTCTGGTTATTTCTCAAAATGGCGGAAGCAGCTGGAAGTGGGATGTCACAGATAAATATAGATTTCAAAACGGGCATTTTGAATTAATAGGAACATCCTCCACTTCAGGAAGGCCGGGAGATTACTGGAAAGATGTAGATTTCAACCTTTCAACGGGGCAGCTAAACTATTCAAAAGAAGTTGAAAATGTAGCTGAATATGGTAAATCCTTAAAGGAAACTTATATTAAAAAAGGACTCAAGATCAATCTTCAAAACAGAAATCAGGAAAAACAACAAAAAATAATTCTTCCTAAAACAAAAGAAGAAGTTTATTTTTAAACTAAATTATAAGATTTATATTTTGGCTAAAGCCGATTTTGAAATTTTTTTTTTCAGTAAACGGGCTAAAGCCCGCTTCTATTGAATAGTATTATTGAACTTAATTATCATCAAACTCATTATTCTTCAAGAGCTCAGCTAAGACTTTTTTAGCACGCATTACCCGTACTTTGGTATTGGCAACGGAAATCCCCAGCTCTTCAGCAATTTCTTTGATGCTTTTTTCTTCAAAAAACCTCAACTTGATAATATCCTGATAGTTGGCATCCAGGGATTCTATGGTTTTGATGATTTTCTTCTGTTCTTCTTCAGAAATCAGAAGTTCTTCCGGAGATTTTGCATATTGGTTTTTAACCTCATCAAGATTTTCGACAGCATCTTCATTCTCACGGTTCTTTTTCCTCCAGAAATCGATAACGGTATTCTGGGCAATGGTCAATATCCAGGTTTTAAACTGAAAATGAGGATCAAACATATCCAGTTTCGACAATACTTTTGAAAAAACATTTACGGTAATTTCATCGGCATCGTTTTCATCCCTTACCTTTTTCATTACAAAAGAGAAAACATCCACCCAAAAAACATTGATGAGTTTAGTTTGGGCCTTCTGGTCTTTATCCTTGGCCTTTTGTATGAGCAGGAATAGCTGTTCGTCGTTCATTACTAACAAATATAGCGTATTTGGGGCATAATTGCAAAAGGGAAAACAGTGAATCTACCTTTGCTTCCAAAGTTACCACCAAAGCATTTTCAGGTTTTTATTAATTTGCTTATTTGCTGTTTCTCCTTTTTTCTCTTCCTTCTGAATTTACTATCTTTGCTTCTTAAAATTTTAAAGTTAACAATCAATGAATTCCTTTATAGAAGAACTGAAATGGCGTGGTCTATTTGCCGATATGATGCCAGGAACCGATGAACAACTGAATAAAGAGGTAACTACTGCATATATTGGTTTTGATCCTACTGCCGATTCTTTACATATCGGAAGTCTTATCCAGATAAAAATTTTAGCTCACTTCCAGCAGCATGGCCACAAACCGATTGCTTTGGTAGGAGGCGCTACAGGTATGATTGGTGACCCTTCCGGGAAATCGGCTGAAAGAAATCTTCTGGATGAAGAAACTCTTTTACACTACGTTGATTGTTTAAAGAACCAGCTTTCAAAATTCTTAAATTTTGATGGAAATGGACCCAATAAAGCTGAATTGGTGAACAACTATGACTGGATGAAGAATATTTCTTTCCTTGATTTTGCTAAAAATGTAGGGAAAAACATCACAGTCAACTATATGATGGCTAAAGATTCTGTAAAGAAAAGACTTTCAGGAGATGCAGGTGTTGACGGAATGAGTTTTACAGAATTTACCTACCAGTTAATTCAGGGATATGATTTCCTTCACCTATACCAAAACAACAATGTAAAGCTACAGATGGGAGGTTCTGACCAGTGGGGGAATATCACTACAGGAACAGAATTGATCCGTAGAAAAGCTCAGGGTGAAGCTTTTGCATTAACGGTTCCTTTGATTACAAAAGCTGATGGCTCTAAATTCGGAAAATCTGAAAGCGGAGAAAACTATTGGCTGGATAAAAAGAAAACGTCTCCTTATAAATTTTACCAGTTCTGGCTGAATGCTACTGATGATGATGCTGAAAGATTTATCAAATTCTACACTTTCCTTGGAAAAGAAGAAATTGAAGCTTTGATTGAAGAGCATAAAACAGCGCCACACGAAAGAAAACTACAAAAGAAACTTGCTGAAGAGGTAACAGTTTGGGTACATGGAAGAGAAGAATATGAAAAAGCACTGAAAGCTTCTGAAATTCTTTTCGGGCGTTCTACTGCTGAAGATCTGGTAAGTCTTGATGAGGAAATATTCCTTGAAGTTTTTGATGGAGTTCCTCAGAAAGAAATTGCAAAAACTGATGTTTTAGGAGTGAATATTATCGATCTTCTTTCTGAAAAATCAGGATTCCTAAAATCTAAAAGTGAAGCTCAAAGAGAAATTAAAGGAAATGCGATCTCTGTCAACAAGCAAAAAGTGAATGACACTTTTACAGCCAATGAAGCCGATCTTATTGACGGTAAATTCCTATTGCTCCAAAAAGGTAAGAAAAGCTACTTTATTGTTAAGGTAGGCTAATCTTAAATACCATATAAAAATAAAAACAGGCGCTGAGATGAATCTCAGCGCCTGTTTTATGTCCTAAAAATTTGATATTAAAATGTATAGCTTGTAGAAGCTGATAAATACTGTCCGCTGGAAGTTCCTTCTTTCTTCAGTTCTCCGTCTACCCAGATCTGAACCTTCAAAGTAGCAGAACCGTCTGCCCCGATAGCGTTTACGGCAACATTGGCACTGTATGCTCCTGATTCTGATGTTACTTCAGGGCTGCTCCATGTTGATCCGCTCAGACTTGATGCTGTAGTAGGGTTACCGTCAATTCCGTACACCGCTACATCAATATTACTTCCTGATGAAGTGATTGCTTTAAAAACCACTTTATGACTTTTCCCTGCTCCATTCACATTGTTGTCATCATCATCATTACTGCATGAAGCTGTAAATCCAATAAGCATTACTGCTATTACTGCAACAAATGCGCCTCTTAACAGCTGATTCATTCTCATTTTTTTCATAATCTTTTTGTTTAAATTTTAGTTACTATATTAAATATTCTATGATTCATGATTTGATATCTGCAAAGCTATGAGCATCACTTATGTCTATCAATCCTGAAAAATCAGTAATTTTTTCTACCTAAATTCAGGTATTTTTTATGCTAAAATTTTTAATTAAATTGAGCGTTTAAAAAAATATTTTCAGAATTGATCCATAATGAAGAGATTACTTGTCCTATTAAGCCTATTCTTATTTTTTAAATTGCAATCCCAGCAAATTATTCCACTTAATGAGAAATCTTATATAGACAGCTTACAAAGCATTACACAGGGAAATCTTCCGAATACGTCAAAAGCAACTGCATTTTTTCTTTTATCTAATTATTATAGAAATAGTGATTCTGTTTTGAGTAAAAAACATCTTGAAAATGGGAAGATACAGGCCCGAAACAATCCTTTCTTTTCAGCTAAATATTATTATTACGAGGGACAATATAACCTTGACAGAAACAAAAGGAAAGCAGGTCTTTCTTATCAGCAGGCTATCAAATCTTTATCTAAATTTAAAAATGAAGAATCCGATTTTTTCCAGGCACTGGCCTGGTACAGCTATGGAGTTACCCAAAAAGATAAAGAGGGATATATTCCTTTAGTCAAAATCATGCTTGAAAAAAGTATTCCTCTGGTTGAAAAATATGAAAACAGCAGGAATTTAGGTTTTTTATACACTCAGCTTGCGGTGATCCTTACATATAATGCACAGTTTAAAAAGGCGGAAGATTACAATAATAAAGCATTGAAAATTCTTGAGAAACAATATCCGCAGTCTGCTGAATTATTTTTCACGTACCTCAACTCTGCCAACAATTTCTGCTATCAGGCCAATGGAGATGAAGCTGAAAAGTTCTTACATAAAGCAGAACAACTCATCCGTCCTTATCCGGAGTCTTCATCTAATGCATTCTATTATTACAGTAAAACACTTTTCTATATTACGCGGCAAAAAAATGAAGAAGCACTCCCGGTGATAGAAAAAGGGATTTTTTATGCAAAAAAATTCAATCAGAATCTTCTGGCTCAGATGTTTTATTTCAACAAGTATGATATTTTAAAGAAACTTAAAAGATATAAGGAAGCTAAGATTACTTTAGAGGATGTTTTAACGGAAAAGTCCTTAGCTATTGATCTTAACAACAGAAAAACTTTTTATAAGCAACTTTCTTTACTCAATGAGGAAACAGGAAATACCAAAGAAGCACTTCTATGGGAACAAAAATATTCTAAACTTAATGACAGCCTGAATACCGAGAATGTAAAGCTTGAAATCAACAAACTCGAATCCAAGTTCAATACCGCTGAAAAGGAAAGAAAAATAGCGACTTTAAATGCTGAAAAAAATCAAAAGGATCTGGAGGTAAGCAAGAAGAACTCTTATTTATGGGGAATGGGTCTTGTTTTATTGCTGGCATTAAGTCTTCTGGGCTTTCTTTTTATCATTTTCAGAAAAAATAAAAAAATAAACAAGCAGAAAATAGAAGACATTAAACAAAAGGAAGAATTATCCCTTACCAAAGCTATTCTTGATGGGGAAGAAAGAGAAAGAGAGCGTATTGCAAGAGATCTTCATGATGGTTTGGGCGGAATGCTTGCGGGGGTTAAAATCAATTTTTCTACATGGTCTTCCACTCATCTTCACCCTGAAAAGGATCAGGAATTTTATAAAATCTTAAGCCAGCTGGACAACTCCGTGAGTGAGCTCCGGCATGTAGCCAGAAATTTAATGCCTGAATCATTGCTTAATTTTGGTTTGGAAACAGCCATACATGATTTGTGTGAATTTTACAGCAGAAAAAACCTCGAAATTGATTTTCAGGCTATAGATATTAGTAAAAAACTGCCTTTAAATATTCAGCTTAATATTTACAGAATTGTACAGGAATTATTGGCCAATGCCATAAAACATGCAGAAGCCAGCAGCATCTTACTTCAATGCTCACAATCCGGCGAAAATTTTATGATCACGATTGAAGACAACGGAAAAGGTTTTGATAAAAATATAGAAAACACCACCAAAAGTATGGGACTTCGTAACCTGAAAAACAGGGTCAATTACCTGAAAGGAACAATGGAAATACATTCTGATGATCAGGGAACTACCATTAATATAGAACTCAACATCCATGGAGAATGAGAAAATAAATATCATCATCGCAGACGACCATCCTATTGTCATTGAAGGCCTTAGAATGATGCTAAACAGCCAGCCCGTTTTTAACGTAGCAGGAAGTTTTACGACTGGTGCAGAAACCATCAATTTTATCCAATCAGAAATGGTAGATATTATTCTCCTTGATATTACGCTACCTGATAGCAACGGCACGGAACTCTGCAGAGAAATAAAGAAAATATCCCCGAATACCTCAGTGATTATGTTCAGTAACCGCTCTGAGCGGAGTATCATCATGCAGTCTATACAAAACGGGGCGAGTGGTTATCTTCTCAAGAATACTTCTATTGATGAACTCGTCATATGCATCAAAGGGGCTCTTTCCGGAGACATTGTTTTCTGCAATGAGACAAAACAGATTATCAGCCGTCCATCTCAGCATGATCTTCCAATGCCGCGGCTTACCAAAAGAGAAAAACAAATCCTGCAGATGGTAGCACAGGGGAAAACAAGTAATATGATTGCCGAAGAGCTGTTCTTAAGTCCGCTTACTGTAGACACCCACCGTAAGAATCTGCTTCAGAAATTCCATGCAAAGAACTCAACAGAATTGATCAATCTTGCAGTACAGCAACAATTGATTGAAAAATAAAAAAACCGCTCTTAGAGCGGTTTTTTGTATATAAATACTGTATTATTTTATGGTTCTAAGAAACTGTAATCGATAGAAGCAACTAATACTCCTTTTCCTTTTTTCTTAACAGTTCTTGCAACTTCTCCATCTATATAAAGATTGATCGTTAACTCAGAATTATCATCCGGCATTGACGCGTTAGCATCAAGATTCAACTGTGCCTGGCTGGAGTTCACAAAGAATTCCCCACTTGTCCATGGTGAAGTTACCGGTGACTGTGGAGTATTGTATATCGTGTTCTGAGCTGTGCCCACTTGTGTTACAACACTTATAATGTTTCCTCCTGTAGTGGTTTTCACTTCAAACTGAACCACATGATCCTTAAATTCTTCATCGTCATCTTTTTTACAAGAACTAACAACGGTAATTACAGAAAATAATAAAACGAATAAAAAAGAAAGTCTAAGTAAACTTTTTGAATTGTAAAATTGCTTCATTTCTCCAAATAGATTTTTTAATGTTTCAAATATAAGTTTTTTATTAATATAAAAATAACTTTTATGAAAATTTTCTAACAAAAATTTCTAAATAATATCAAATCAACAAAAATAAAAATCTGTCTCTAAAGCCCAAAAATACACTTCAAAGAAACAATCCTTACACATAAAGCATCATCCTGTCAAAGTTCATTGTATGAATAATAAAAGTTAAGATTCTGAATGTAATTTAATTATCTTTGCTCTATGAATTTAGATTATCTAGTAAGAGAGCCGGAAAATATTACCTCCAATACCCCTATTCTTTTTATGCTTCATGGCTACGGCAGTAATGAGCAAGATCTTTTCAGCTTCAGGGAAACACTTCCCAATGACTGGATCATTGTAAGTTTCAGAGCTCCACATGATACTCAATTTGAAGGATATTCCTGGTATGATATTAATTTCAACGATCCCGAAAATTTTATTGATGTTCCTCAGGCAAAGGAATCTTTAAATGCCGTATTGGAAAGCATGCTTAAGATCATCAACCATTATGGACTTACAGAAAGTAAAACTCATCTGTGCGGTTTCAGCCAGGGAGGAATTTTGTGCTATGCTTTGGCTTTAAAACACCCTGAATTATTCAATTATGTTGCCTGTCTAAGCAGTTATCCTGAAGATAAAATTCTGGATGGTATTGTAAAAGATAAAAAGAAACTGGAAGGACTTCGTTTTTTCATTTCACATGGTTCCGATGATGCTGTGATTCCACTTGAATGGGGACGAAAAGCGGCTGACCTTCTGTATGATCTCAGCTGTTATTTCACTTTCAGAGAATATATGAGCGGACATGGTGTCAATCAGAAGAATTATATGGATCTGATGGAATTCTTCTCCAAATAATCAAGACCCAATTTGAAATAAATTCAACAAAAAACACTACTTCATTGTAGTTTACACAAACATTCCTGCTTTTGGAATGTTTTTTTATTATCATATAGATAATTTCAGTAAATTCAGTAAATGAAATTTAAATTGCTTTTACTGGGATTATTTCTAAGCATTTTTATAAATGCCCAGAACTCTTTTGAGCTGATTAATACGAAAAAAGCGGTGATTCCTTTTCAGTTTATCAACAATCTTATTTTTATTCCTATCAATGTCAATGGTGCGGAACTTACCTTTTTGCTGGATACGGGAGTTTCAGAGACTATTCTTTTCAGTCTGGAAAATAAAGAACTGAAACTGAGTAATGTTGAAAAAGTCAAATTTTCAGGTCTTGGGGGAAGTTTAAGTATTGATGGCTTAAAATCCGAGCGTAATATAGGTAAAATAGGTGATGTCATAGTTAATACCTCTATGTCTCTATATATTATTATTGATGAAGAATTTAATATTTCACCTCACGTAGGAATTCCTGTAAATGGAGTTATTGGATATCATTTTTTTAAAGATCATCCTATTTACATTGATTATGCCTCAAAGAAAATAACAGTTTATGAAAGTGCTGATCTTCTAAACAAGAAAACCAAAAGATTTGAAGAGTTTCCAATCACAATTGAAAAAGACAAACCTTATCTATATGCCGGTGTGGAAATGACAAATGAAAAGAAGGATTCGAAACTTTTGATTGACCTTGGAAACAGTGATGCGATCTGGCTCTTCCCCACTCTTATTAAAAATTTCGTCTACAACAGGCCTAATATTGATGATTTTCTGGGCCGTGGTTTCAATGGAGATATTTATGGTAAAAGAAGCCGTATTCATAATTTTTATCTTGGAAAGTTCAAATTTGAAAAACCTCTTACCGCTATGCCTGATGAATTTTCTATCCAACACGTTAATTTAGTGGAAAGCAGAAAGGGTTCTGTGGGAAGCGAAATTATGCGAAGATTTACTGTAATTTTTGATTATCCCAACCAAAAGCTATATTTGAGAAAAAACAGATATTTTGATGATCCTTTTCATTTTAATATGAGCGGTCTGGACTTCAAACAGGACGGATTAGAATGGCAGGAAGACAGGCTAAAAATTGAAACCCAAAAATCAGCTACCGTAGTAAATGAAGTTTATAAAGATGCTTTTCAATATAAATTCAGTTTGAAACCTATATTTTCCATTGCAGGAGTAAGAAAAGATTCTCCCGCTTATGAAGCCGGTTTACAAAAAGATGACAAAATTATAAGCATCAATGGAGAACGAACATCAGATATGACTCTGGAAAAAATTGTAGAACTCATGAAATCAAATGAAGGAAGAAATATCAACATGGTTATTGAAAGGAAAAATCAAAAACTGACGTTGAGTTTCGCTTTGGAGGATCCCATTCCATATCAAGAATAAAAATATGAATACTGAAGAAAGCACCTTAGACAGAATAAGAACCCGGCCAAGATTTAAAATGTTTACTCATCTCACCAAGGAAGAGTACGCTGAAAATCTGAAAAAGTATATGGAAGAGCATAAAGATGAGTTTTCAGGTAATATCAATAGAGAAGTTGCTACCATCTGGATAAAAACAAAATATGACAACTACTGGAAACCCTGCCTTGCACTAAGGGTAGAAATGGAAGATGAGCATACGGCAATACGCGGAGTATTTGGTCCCAGCTCTGCGGTGTGGACATTCTTCATGTTCCTGTATTTTACTTTTTCTATTCTCTGGATGACTTTCTTCACTATGTATTACGTAGAGAAGCAAATAAAAAGCGCTGAATACCCTTGGGCACTGAGCGCTTCTTTTATCATGTTATTTTTTATTCTTCTTACTTATATCGCTGCAAGATTTGGGCAGCATAAAGGTAAAGATGAAATGCTTAAGCTGAGAAGGTTTGCTGAAGAATCTACTCTGCAGTTTGAAAAGAAAATTAATTAGACGGGGATTCTTCAGGCTTTTCGTTCTGAATAGGTGTGGCCATTGCTTTTGCCGTTTTGATAGAATCCGCTACTTTTTCTCTGTTGCTTTGTTCTTTCAGCATTTTCGGAACCTCCGGTTCAAGGAGCTTGGTAAGTTCTTCAACGGATATATTGTTGGCATTAGGATCTTCTAAAAGCTTTCTCCATGGTTTTCTTCCACCCCATTTATAATCTCCGAATACCATTACTGCTGTACCTTTGGCCTTAGTCGTAGCACCTCCAGGATTCAGTATCCAGGTATCTGCATAAGAATACAGCCATTGGGCATCTTTCCTCAGCAATCGAAGACATGAGTGTGAGGCAGGATATCCCGGAAGCGTATATTCATGCCATCCGATCCCTCCTATATTGTGAATATTGAAATTATAGGGAAGCTTCCATTCTGTGCTCACTGTGGAAATTGCCAGCTTCTTTTTCCAGTTCGCAAAAGTAAGCCCTCTTGTTGTCTGTGCAGCTTTTTTCCCCATACTTGTAGGTCCCCATTTCACAAGACTTCCATTGGAATATACCGCAAAAGCCTGTATAGGATAAGAGAAAATAACGAACTTTTTCACTCCGCTTAATACATCTAACTGCATTGGGAATGGTGAATACGCCATTAATGTTGTATCTATTTTCGCTGGAACTACCAGTGTATCGGCATTCCATTTACTTTTAGAGTCCAGTCTGTTTAAAGCTAAAATAGCTGTACGTTCTTCTACACTGTATTTCTTACTGTATTCAGCATAGATAGAGTCACGCATTTTTTTATCCTTTGGAAGAACAAAAGCATTATAAAAACCATTTTCCTGCATTACAGGTGGAACAGATTCTTTCTTTACTACAGGAACAGAATCTTTCTTTATAGAATCCTTTTCTACCTCCGGGGTCTCCGAAGCAGACACGGTATCTTTAAAAGTATCGCTTATTTTGTCTATTTCTTTTTTACAGGAAACAAGAAAAACTGCGCACAAACATGCATAAAGAAAGGATTTTTTCACAGATATGTTTTTCATAAATAAATCGGCCATTTAGTTTGGCTACCCAGTACAAATATCAGACCTAAAATTGAAACACAAAAGACATTATTAAAAATACCGTAAAAAAACGGAGGCTTTATCACTGTAAATGAGGAGTTATAGCGTAAAGGTTTTATAAAAATATAGATTTAAAGGTGTTTTCAAACGTTGAACAAAAACATTATTCTTCCGTCTGTTCTTTTGTGGCAATCCATTCTAAGATCCCGTTTTTAACGAAGCGGTAGACATCCTGATGCCATCTTGCTCCCCCTCTGCATCCTGTTTTTAAAAGCTTCTTATCTTTTTCTATAGTCACATCACAAAGGCAGGAGCAGCTTGAACGGGAATAAGCCGGCTCTTTAAGTTTTTCAAAACGTTTGCTTCCAGGATTGTACAGATAAATATCAAACATCCTGTAAACACCCATGCCTTCATCAGGAACAGAGAATGCGATATCATCATAGCCATCAAAGTTATAATCCTCTATAATGCTCTGTCTGACAAAAGAAGGTTTATCAGGAGCCGGAAGTTCTATAACCGTCTTTTTCCCGTCAGAATAAGTAATGGTGAGGTTATTATTATAAAAATGATTAAACGAAAGTAAAGCCCCATGCAGAAGATATTTGCCACTTCCGTCGTACTTTTTTTCATCTTCAACCATTTCCAGCGTAAACTTTCTGTTATCCTTTCCTCTTGTATAGCTAATGTTTGAAGCCTGATGTTGCATGATTTCAAACTTGTATACTCCATTTATTTTCCCTCCAACCATCTCATTCCAGACGTAATACTCGATATCCGGCTGTCCGTCACTTCTCCCGTCAGTATCAACTTTAAAGCTTTTTACTTGTAAAGGAATGATTTCTTTCTTCCCTGAGTACTGCACAAAAGCTCCTTTGCCTTGCGCTCCGTAATAAAGTGTGAGGCTGAACTCTTTCGCTTCTCCTGTAGATTTCAGGGTAAAAGGCTGCGCAAAGTACACAGCAGAGATCATGATAATACAGAATAGCAACAATTTGTTCATAGGAGTAATTTATATAATCAGATTCACCACAAACCTTACAAGCCATAAGAGTATGATCAACAGCAGTATTGAAAACTGAACTTTATTGACGTTTTTATTTCCGAATTTCCATACGAGAATCCGGTCTATAATAATCACAAGCAATATGGGAAGCAGGCTAAACAGAATATACATTCCGAATAATCCATCAGCAGCAGACACTCCTGTCATTAAAATAATAGAACCAATCAACCCGCCAATAATTGCAATGATTCCTGCAATAAAAAAGAGAGTCCAGTTTTGAAATTGTTTTTTCATGAATAATATGGTATCAGTGATGGGTTATATTAAAACGGACATTGAATCTGTAAGAATAAATTTTCTTTTTTGACATCCGAATTATGCTTACTAGCTAAAATAACAATATCCGCTCAATATACAAAACCGGAAAAATACCTGTCAGTATCTATATCTTAATTATTGTCTGTTTTTATAAGTTGATATTTAATAATTTGTTAAAGATGCCATGCCTATATTATCTATAATTTTGGTAAAATATCAGTTATCATGTTATATATCATTATGGTAGTTGTACTACAGGCACTTATCACCCTTACTCTGCTTATATTTCTCATCAAAAACAGGGAATCTGTACTGAATATGCTGCTATTGTATATCGGAGTGGTCACACTGGATATGGGATATGAATATTTCATCATTCAAAAATTCGGTTATGAATCTGTTTTGTATGAAATTCCGGGAAGCCTTCGTGTTTTTAAAGGGCTCATTTTTCTTTATATTACTACCCATTTAATTCATGCAAAATGGAGAGACAAGCTTAAATACCTGATTGTTCCGCTAACATTGGTTGTTATTCATCATGCCATTGCACTTTCTGCAAAGATGCTTGACCTTTCCTGGGCAGATCTGGCCATCACATCTTATAAATCCTACTTTGTATACTACAGTTATTATTGGATCGCCTGCCTTGTTTTATGTATTTATTTACTGACAAGATACCGCAAAAATATTACCCATCCTGTAGCCGGCAATTTCCGTTATCTGGTTGGTTACGTATTATTGGGAGTATTGATGTTCTGGGCGGTCTACCAACTGGGATGGGATACTTTGATCTATCAGAAGATCTACAGCCTTCTGTTTCTCTTTCAATTCGGGTGGATTTTGTACGTTTATATTTTAACGTACCAGCACAAACTGCAGGAACAGCAAAATATATCACATTCTTCTGCTCCCAAAGAAACCTATCAGTATAAAGATCTGTCAAAAATAGATTTTGACTCTGTGCAAAGTGCTATTATTTCTTTCTATCAGGAGAGTCATGTATATTTGGATGAGGAATTTACCTTAGACCAGCTCTCGGGTCAACTGAAAATAAACAAGGCGGATTTAAGCATCACTTTTAATAAACATCTGCATTCCAATTTTCACGAATATACTAACAGAAGCCGTATACAGCATTTTAAACAGATTCTATCAGAAGATCCTTCAGCCAGTGTTACGGATATCGCATTTCAATGTGGTTTTAAATCCAAATCTACTTTTTATAAATATTTTAAAAAGGAATTCGATTGTCTTCCTTCTCAGCTTGTTCATTAGTTACAATTATTTAACATTAGCAACTTATTGATTTACAACATAGTTCACCTCGAACTCAACAGAAAAAGTTGCATAAAATTTAAATGAACCAAAACTTTTGAGGGAGCTGACATCTTTGCACCAAACTTTATAAGGATGTCACGAGAAAGACTTTTTTTAACAAAAGCAGCATTTTTTCTTCTTGGGCCTTTGGCCTTTGCACAAACCACCGTTCACGGAACCGTAGTAGACAGTCAGGGAAACCTTCCCAATGCTTTGGTTTATATTGAAAACAGCGGACAGAAGATAACTTCTGATACCGACGGTTCTTTTGTTCTTAATAATGTTTATGACGGCAGTTATAAGCTTGTTGTGGAATATAAAGGATATGATAATGTTTATATTCCTTTCACCATTACGGATAAAAAGGAAGTAGACCTTGGCTTGATTAAATTCGGAGCTAAGTTTAAAGAAAACAACCTTCAGGAAGTTGTGGTTACCAGTGTGTATAAAGCATCACAGGCCAGAGCAATTACCATGAAGAAAAACTCCAACACAATTACGGAAGTACTGTCTGCCGATGCCATCGGGAAACTACCGGATCGTAATGCCGCAGATGCCGTACAGCGTATGCAGGGAGTATCTATTGAAAGGGATATGGGTGAAGGACGTTTTGTAGCGGTAAGAGGAACGCCTATACAATGGACTGCTTCCACTCTGAATGGCAACAGAATGCCGAGTGCCAGCGGTGACAATGCCAACCGTGGAATTCAGATGGATATCTTCCCATCGGAACTTATTCAGAATGTCCGTTTGTCTAAGGCTTTAACTCCGGATCTTGACGGGGATGCCATTGGAGGAAATGTGGATTTTATCACGAAAACCTCACCCAATAAGGAAACTTTGGCTGTAAGTATGGCTTCCGGATATGTCAACATGTCAAAATCCCCCAGTTACAACACGTCTATTGTCTATGGAAATAAAATTACTGATAAGCTGAAATTCATTACCTCAGCAGTGATCTGGGAGCGCTCTACAGCTATTGATCAGATGAGGAATATTTACAACTATGGACTGGAAGATAAAACAGCCTCTTATTCCATCAATCAGCTTCAGCTTCGTGATTATCTGGCGAACCGGAGAACGCTGGGATTCAATTTAGGCTTGGATTATGAGATAGACAGCAGGAATAAATTATATGCAAAAGCATTATACAGCCAGTACAAAGATGGTCAGTCCGTAAGGGAAACCTATTTTAATTTTGACAGTAAAAATGTCCTTCTTCAGGCTCGTCATGCAGATTATCTTACGGATCTTTATTCTATTCAGCTTGGAGGTAATCATCAAGTGGGACAGCGTATACAGGTGGATTGGTCTTTATCCAAAGCGCGTTCTGAGTTTAAGTTCGATTCGCCGGATAATCTTGAAAAAGATCAAAGAGGCTACCCTATCATCAATTTCACACAAGCTATGACCTATGGAAATCTGTCTGCTGACGGAAGAAAATATATGGCGATGGATGCTCCGGACGGTATTGGTGATACAGGAAGATATCCCCTTCCTTATAATCAGCAGGCAATAGCTGCAGATAAACTTAAATTGAATCAGATTATCCTAAGCCAGAATCATAACAGTGAAACGGATCTTAGAGGACAGGTTGATATCAAATATAAAGCAGCAGATAATTTTGAGATTAAATTCGGAACAAAATACAACAACAAGAATAAAATAGTTGACAGCTCTGTATTGGTTTGGATGCCCAAATCATCATTGGGAATTCCGGGATCTCCGGTAACCTATTTAAGCCAGCTTGAGCGTGAAGGTTTCCCATACAAAGGAGGTTTTATGAATCCATTGGGTAATCCTTACAATGCAGTAATCATTGATCAGATTACCAATGCGCAGATCGACCAGATGTACAATCCTGCCACACAAAACAGCCTGGGACTGATGCAGGTGAGCGGTAAAGACAGCAATTCGAATATTACAAGTTCCTACAGAGGTACCGAAAATGTATGGGCCGCATATCTGATGGGAACCTGGAAGATTTCAGACCAGCTTCAGGTATTGGGAGGTTTCAGGAATGAATATAATGACGTTACCTTCTGGGGCAAAAAAGTAATCTCTGATAAAGACAATAAAACGGAAGACATTAAAGACAATAAAACCTATAATGTAGTACTTCCTATGGTGAATATGAAATGGAATATCAGCAGTGACCGCATCCTGAGACTGGCCTACACCCGTTCTTTTGCAAGACCGGATTTTAATGACCTAAACCCAGGAACCATTGTCAATGATATTACCAACACCATCACTCAGGGAAATACCAAACTGGATCCTACATTTTCAAATAACTTTGATCTTATGTTTGAGAACTACTTCGGAAAACTGGATCTGATAACAGCCGGAGTATTCTATAAAGATATTACCAATCTTATTTACAAAGACCAGTCTGTGGTAGATCTCGCAGGAAGAACTTATACTTTTACAGCTCCCAAAAACCTGGAAGGAGCCAAACTGTTTGGTTTTGAATTCGGAATATCCAAACGTTTTGAAAATCTACCGGGTTTCTTGAAAAACATTGGTTTTGAAGGGAATTACACCTACATCTCTTCCAAAATGAATATGCCGGTGTACGAAAACGGCAAACAGACCGGAACAATGTCTACCACAATCCCAAATCAGGCCAAGCATATTTTCAATACTATTCTGTTCTATGAAACCAGTAAACTGATGATCCGTCTGGCTGGAAATTATAAAGGAAATTATGTAAGCGAAATCAGAGCGGCTGCAGGTGCAGATCATTATCAGTATTTTGATAAAAACTTTACGGTAGACCTTTCCACTTCTTACAGTCTTACAAAGAAGGTCCGCCTGTTTATTGAACTAAACAATATTTTTAATGAACCCAACCGATATTATATGGGTACAAAAGACCGTGTAGAAAATATTTCTTACTCAGGAATACGAGGGCAGCTGGGATTCAATTTTAATTTTTAATCAAAAGTTTTTTTAATTCATATGAAAAAGTATATGTATGGAGCTGCATTTTGTATGACAGCACTGCTGCAGGCACAGGATAACTGCCAGAATATAAGAATCAATCAACTGCAGATTGTAGGAACTCATAATTCATACGCCCAGCCGGCAGATCCTAAAGTACTGGATCTGGTAACTCCTATCATCAACGGAATGATGCAGAAATACAGCAGTATGATGTCTGAAGAGCAAAAAGCTAAATTTAAAGAGTATCACCCCTATGGAATGGACTTGAAAGAAGGACTGAATTATAATCATCCTGACTTCACGGAACAGCTCAACGCCAATCTTAGAGGCCTGGAAATAGATGTCTATTATGATCCGGAAGGCGGCAGATTCAGCCATCCTGCCACGTATGAAATATTAAAGGCAAAAGGAATAACAGATCTGGCTTCTTTTAATACAAAAGGTATGGATCAGCCTGGTTTTAAAGTATTGCATATGGCAGATATTGATTTCAGAACTCATTATCCGACTTTGAAAGATGCGCTTACCGCTCTTAAAACATGGTCTGATCAACATCCTGATCACACTCCGGTTTTTATGATGATCGAATCCAAAGATTCAGGTTTCCCGATTCTTGAAAACAGCACAAAAGTCCTTCCTTTTGATAAAAGAGCCTACGATGATCTGGATGGAGAAATTGTAAAATACCTTGGAAAAGGCAAGATCATCACTCCAAAAGAAGTTCAGGGTAAATACCCTACGCTCAGGGAAGCTGTAACCCACAATAACTGGCCTAAACTGAACGACAGCAAAGGGAAATTTATTTTTATGCTGCTTCCCGGAAGTGCGGGAACTTTATCTTCAAAGAATAACCCTTACCTCATAGACGGTTCATTAAAAGAAAGAGTCATGTTCCTAAACAGTGAGCCTGATGATTCTTTCGCAGGATTTATCCTACGGGATAATGCTATTGTAAGACAGAAAGAGATACAGAATCTGGTAAAGCAGGGCTTTATGGTCAGAACCAGATCAGATATTGAAACCTACGAAGCTAAGACCAATGATTTTATACGTTCTAAGGCAGCTTTCGCCAGTGGAGCCCAGGTAATTTCCACTGACTTTTTCCGCCCGGGAAATACGTATGGAACACCTTATTTTGTACAGCCGCCACAAGGGAAAGATTATCTTAACAACCCTTTAAATTCTTCATGTAAATAAACAGTAAGCCGGTTCACTCAGAGCCGGCTTTTTGATTTACGATCAGCTCTACCTGAAGGTAAAATAATTTTTCACTTTTATACCAGACCTTCCAACTGTTGAAAAATGGGGATTAATGCTTTTCCTTTTTTAGTAAGATTATATTCTACATGCAAAGGTTTTTGCCTGACAACCACTCTCTCCAATAAATCCATTTCTTCCAGCTCTCTTAATGCAATGGATAGTGATTGTTTATTAGATCCTTCAATCTCACGCAATAAACTGCTAAAACGTAAAGTTGACTTAATTGCCAAACTCAATATTTCCGGTTTCAATTTCCCTGAAATGGATTTTAAAAGCTTTTGAACAGGGCATATTTCTCTACCCTCAGCTGAGGTCATATTAGTCAGATTTTTTTGACTCATTGTGTGTTTTTTTTAATATCGTATATTTGCAAAAATAATGGTTATTAACAAATTAATGCAGTTTTACGCTCATATTTATTTAAAACATTATAAAAAGCGCAAAAAAATCAATAGAAAACTCTCATTAATACAATATTTATTTTATGATATTTTCTTTCTGTTTATCCTGATTGTAAGTTGACATAACTGTATAATTGATTATCCATTATTTTTATAAAAACTAAAAAACTAAAAACACAAACATGAGAAAAAGACTGTTAATCCCAAGCCGGGCTGCTTATACTCTATTATCAGCCTATTACCCATTACAAGATAACACGACCCCAACAAATCTGTCATGATCATTTAGATCAAAAAACTGCAATGATGTAATAATTTACCATCTAATCTGGGGTACCTTATTGTGATTTTGTAATAAAAAACGGTTGTAATAAATAATCGGTTCTACATGTCTGCTATTCATTATATACTTCTTCTAAATCTATAATTCGGAACCTACAAATACCATAGAATTTGAATACGGTTCATAACATAAATCAGATAAATCCTAAAAAACATGCATATGAGAAAAAAACTTCCTTATCAATCTGGGCTGTATTACGCTCAGTTGTATCCGTCAAACTCACCACCTAATTGTCACCGGTTAACATTTAAAATATGGCTAACAGACCTATTGGTTCTCAAGAATTATTGAACATATGAAAAAAATTAAATAATGAAAAAAAAACTACTGAAGATTTTTATCTTTCTATTCTTTACTTCATGGTTTACAGGCTTTGCTCAAAGTAATGTTTGCTTTAAGCGTTTACATGGAGGCTTTGCTGAAATCATGATTCCCGTAAACCAGTGGAATGGAAATAACGTAACATTAACAGCTCATGGTATTGCAGGAGGACTGGCATTATCACCTGTTACATTAAATACAGTGGACTTACCTAAAGTAACCTCTGCAAATGGCACACAGTATTATTATATTAAACGTACGGCAGCTGCTCCTACTGAAGATCTTGTTTTCGAAGTAAGCAGTCAGTCAGATGCCGCCATATCCTATACCTTACCAGCATTACCACAAGATCAATGGAATACCGCCGGGACGGCTGATGTATGTGGAGTTTCTAAAGCTGATGTATGCTTCAACCGTCTTCATGGAGGCTTTGCTGAAATATTAATTCCCGTAAACCAGTGGAATGGAAATAGTGTGACATTAACAGCCTATGGTATTGCAGGAGGATTGGCATTATCACCTGTTACATTAAATACAGTGGATTTACCTAAAGTAACCTCTGCAAATGGCACACAGTATTATTATATTAAACGTACGGCAGCTGCTCCTACTGAAGATCTTGTTTTCGAAGTAAGCAGTCAGTCAGATGCCGCCATATCCTATACCTTACCAGCATTACCACAAGATCAATGGAATACCGCCGGGACGGCTGATGTATGTGGAGTTCCTAAAGCTGATGTTTGTTTCAGCCGTCTACATGGCGGGTTTGCTGAAATCTTAATTCCTGTAAATCAATGGAATGGAAACACTGTAACAGTAAAAGCTTTTGGTTACGGAGGAGGGACGGCGTTATCTCCTGTTACATTAAATACAGTGGATTTACCTAAAGTAACCTCTGCAAATGGCACACAGTATTATTATATTAAACGTACGGCAGCTGCTCCTACTGAAGATCTTGTTTTTGAAGTGAGCAGTCAATCAGATGCCGCAGTATCTTATACCTTGCCGGCAATTCCACAAAATCAATGGAATACCGCCGGGACAGCAGATGTGTGTGGAGTTCCTAAAGCTGATGTTTGTTTCAGCCGTCTACATGGCGGGTTTGCTGAAATCTTAATTCCTGTAAATCAATGGAATGGAAACACTGTAACAGTAAAAGCTTTTGGTTACGGAGGAGGCACGGCTTTATCTCCTGTTACATTAAATACAGTGGATTTGCCTAAAGTAACCTCTGCAAACGGTACACAGTACTATTATATCAAACAAACGGCTGCATATCCTACAGAGGATCTTGTTTTTGAAGTGAGCAGTCCATCAGATGCTGCAGTATCTTATACCTTGCCGGCAATTCCACAAGATCAATGGAATACCGCTGGTACATCAGATGTATGTGGAGTTCCCAAAGCAGACGTTTGTTTCAATCGTCAACATGGTGGTTTTGCAGAAATTCTGATTCCTGTAAATCAATGGAATGGAAACACTGTAACAGTAAAAGCTTTTGGTTACGGAGGAGGGACGGCTTTATCTCCGATTACTTTAAATACAGCTAGTCTGCCAAAGGTTACATCCGCAAACGGCACACAGTATTATTACATCAAACAAACTGCAGCCTATCCTTTCGAAGACCTAGTTTTTGAAGTGAGCAGCCCATCAGATGCTGCAGTATCTTATACCTTGCCGGTATTGCCACAAAGTGAATGGAATAATTTTACACTTCAAAATGCCTGTATAAATAAAGCAAGCGGAGTATGTATCAACCGTAACGGGCAAACTTATACCATTTATATTCCTAAGAATAACTGGAACGGAACGGACGTCTGGGTAAAATTATACTATCCAAATGGAGGAGTATTGTACAGTCAGACATTTACAAATCCTGCCACTGAAATTTATAGTGGTTTCTTATGTTATAAATTAACTGTTAATTATAATGCTTATACTAATGAAAATATAATTGCCGAAGTTTCCAGCCAAAGCAATGCTGCATTATACATGCTGTTAAACCCTGTACAACAGTTATGCAATGGCAATGCCTGCCCAAATCCTGTAATCCCTGCATTTACACAGATTGCAGCTATAAATCAAGGTGGGGTATTTAATTTACCGATTGCTTCAAATGAAGGAATTACCGGTACATGGGCACCTGCTCCAAACAATCAGACAACAACTACTTACACCTTTACTCCGGCGCCAGGACAGTGCGCAGGAAATGCAACACTAACAGTTGAAGTAAAATCACTGGACTGGACTAAGGCTCCCAACAGTTATATTTTCACAGGCAAAGATAAGGAAGGCAATAACGTAGACGGATTGTATATTCCTGTAAAAAAAGCCTACGAAATGTGGAGAAACGGGAATTATATGAAAGGGGTTGACATACCTTCAGGAACCGTAACCGCTGATGTATTGTGGGAAGATAATATGGGATTGATAAAATCTAAAGAAAATTATACTTTGGATATTATAGGCTCAGGGGAAGATGCAAAAATAAAGGTACCTGTTAATAAAGTAAAAGAAGGAAATGCATTGGTTGCTTTTAAGGTAAATGGAGAAGTATTCTGGTCATGGCACGTTTGGGTAACGGATGACCCAACAAATGGTACTACCTATAAAAGCTATGATGATGTAAAAAGACAATTAAGCGACGGAACCGTAGAAACTATTCCTAATGCTGAGTGGGGTTGGATGGACAGAAATCTTGGTGCAATTGGAAGTTCTCTTAATGGGGAAGGTTGGAACAGAAACGGAGGGCTTATGTACCAATGGGGAAGAAAAGACCCTTTTCCACCATTGACAAATAGAGATGCCAGTTTTTATCAGGTAACAGGAAGTGTAGGTAAAATTATTTATAATGAAGCAGTACCAAGATTTAATTTTCCAAACTCTTTTAATTATAAAAATTTTAATGATTTAAGGCTCTTTATCAATAAATCAACAGCAAACATAACAGACAATATTAGGACGTCTGTAAAAAATCCTTTAAGCTTACTATATGTCAACGATGACGGTACTGCTAATCCTTCTATATATGGCACTGCTAGTAATGTACCATACTATTACAATTGGTTTGGACAGGTACCAGGACTGCAAACTAGTGATTTAAGTAAGGTTAATTTATGGTCTGATAACTCTTTGGGAGTGCAGGCAACAACAGATATTTCAGTTCCACAGCCCTATAGAAATAAATCTTCTTATGACCCTTGTCCTAATGGATGGAGATTACCTTCATTGTTGGTAGCATCATCATCAAAAAGTATGAGAATAGATTTTACTCCTTTTGGAACCAAAATAAATAGCCCCTTATCTGCATTGAATACATATCAGATTCCTCCCGGATTATCAAATCTTAAAACTTATCTTACAGGCATAAAGATATATCCTCAATACGGTTTTGATATGTCGAATGTAGGAGGAAACAATATTGGAATATTCCCAGGAACAGGATGGATAGGAAATGGTATTAGTACAGATACCAGATATCACGGAAAACCTGAATTTACTGATCAGCTTGAAACATATCTATGGACATCCACAATGACTAGTTTCGGTGGTTATTCATCAATAGCAAGTGCATTAAGATTAATTCCATCTTCTGACCAAATTGTAAATAATTACAGGCCAGATCCTACGAACTACCCTAATGTTTATGGTTTTTATAATTATAGACCAGCTGAAGACTATCCTACAAACAATGCACATGCTTGCCGATGTATTAAAGATCCGTTATTTGTAAAAAATAACTACAACTTTGAAACTACTTTCTTTAGTGAAACTGAAACTTACAAAACAGGACTAGATAATCCTAATACTTATATGGTTACAAGATCAACTGCTGATCAGACTGTTTCAATACCAGTAAGTAAAGCTTTCTCTGTGCAAAGTAATTATTTAGGTAATACCCAAATCTTGAATACAACAAGCTTCAACGACTTAAAAGCGAATATCCTTTGGACAGATAATCCGGCCTTGGTAACACGATTAACTGTAAATAATCCTTCTTCCAAAGATGCGATTATCGATGTGAAAGTAAATGCTAACCAATCTGGAAATGCTGTTGTTACTTTACATAATGGTTCAATCAGCAACCCTGTGTACTGGAGCTGGCATATCTGGGTAACCAATACACCTGTTAATTCTCTTACCCATGTCAATGATGACCCTATCATAACTGATAATTATATGAATTATACGCAGCAGGGAACGATCATGAAAACAACAATTCAGGATAGAAATCTAGGAGCTATTGATGTAATGCCGGCACTTTATACGCAGTCAGCAGCTGATATAGCACAGTTAAATAATTCTCAGGGATTACATTATCAATGGGGAAGAAAAGATCCTCTACCTACATTCACTAATATAGCTCCTAATAATACTAAATTTAATGTATTTTCAGGGACTACTAATAATGGGGTTGTAACATATTCTACTTTAACTGAAACTATATATAATTCAACTAATGTAGTGGATTACAACACCTACAAAAGCAGTATTAACACAGTTGATAAAATAGATGTAAGAATAGAAAAACTACTTGGATATTCTGTAGCAAACCCATTAAAATTCATGAAACCAACTGTTGCTTATCCAACTCGCTCTGATGTAACATATATTCTAGGTTCAGATTGGTTGTTTGATACAAATTATCATGGATTATATGATGAAAGATGGGGCTTAGGTGCTAAAAAATCTGTATTCGACCCTTGTCCAGATGGCTGGAGAATTCCTGAAACCGGTACAACTCCTATAAAATCATCTCCTTGGAGCTTAAAAAATAATCCTGAATTTTTTACAAGTGGAGGACGTGATGGTAAGCCTGTTGACCTTACTGAAGAAGGCTATTACGGGGCCGTTATTACTCATTATCCAGCAGGGATTATCAATCCCTATGGCAATACCGTAGGATTTAAATTTGAAAACAGCCTATATAACGTAGGATACTATCCCAAAGGTTATATGAGAGGTAAGAGATCTGTCCTCAATGCAGGTCAACTAAGTGGTACTATTGATGCATTATCAGCAAGTGGAATCTGGTATGCAAACTTACACCAAAACCTTACTGGAAGAGGTACATTTATGAGTCTGGACAGGTTTAACAGAATTCTTGTGAAATATACAGACGCAGATCCTTATGTAGGCATGAACTGCAGATGTGTGAAACAAGAAGATAATGGTACTCCGAGAGGTCCGCTGCCAGGTATTCCTGTAACACCAAACACAGGCTTTCAGGCCAGAACTGCTTTCAGTAAAACGGTTATCGAGGAAAAAGTAAAAGACAATAAGCTTGTTCTATATCCTAATCCTGTAAAAGATATCCTGTATATTGAAGCTAAAGACAATAAGGACTATTATTATCAGATTTATAATATGTCCGGACAGTTGATGAAAGAAGGTAAATTTATCAATAAACAAACAGATGTTACTTCATTATTAACCGGAGCTTATCTGGTAAGAATCAACAATTCTGAAACTATTGTAAAAATTATTAAAAAGTAAATTATAAACAATACTTTAAAGCAATGATGGCTGGAATTTCTTCCAGCCATTGTTATGTATGTTTAAATATATAAGAGTAGATATGAACTTGCAACAATTTTTGAGACAAAATTTATATACTCTTTATGCTACATTTTTAGATAGATTAGACATTAAATTTTGATACTCTTTTATGGTTAAATTCCCTAGCCTTCTCTGAGTTGTAAAATGTTTCTATATATTCAAACACAGAGTTTTTAGCATGGTCTCTAGTTTCATATTTATTTTGATAAATAAGTTCGGTTTTCAGAGTCTTGAAAAAACTCTCCGCTACAGCATTATCATAACAATTTCCTTTTCCGCTCATACTTCGGGTAATGTTTTTTTCGACTATTGAGGTAAATTCTGTGCAGGCATACTGTATCCCTCTGTCCGAATGGAAAATTAAACTATCATGATCCTGTAAAGGACGGTGAAGCCGTGCCATTTTCAAGGCAGCAATACTTGTATCCTGAGCCTTCATCGTCTCACTTAATGACCAGCCGATAACTTTTCTGTCATATAAATCAATGACCGTTGTGAGATACAACCAGCCCTAACCTGTTCGGATATAGGTAATGTCAGAGACCCAGACTTCTTTACTGCTTTTAACCTGAAAATTCTGATTCAGATAATTCTCTACAACAGGGTATCGATGAGAAGAGTTGATGGTTTTCTTAAATTTCTTCTTTACAATACTTCTCAAACCTCTTTCTCTCATCAGCTTTGCTACAAAAGAGCGAGAAGCTCTTATCCCTTTTGATTCCAGTTCCCTGACAATCTTGGGGCTCCCATGTCTGCCACGGCTCCAATGATAGATACTGAAGATCTCCGCAGATAAAACAGTTCTTCTTTCTGATCGCATAGTGGGTTTTCTTTTCTTCCAATGATAGAAACTGCTCCTGCTTACTTTTAATACCTCACACATCTTCCCGACAGGAAACACACAAGCGTGTTCTTTGATAAATTTATATCTTACCCGTCTCTCTTGGAGAAGATGCCTATCGCCTTTTTTAAGATGTCACGTTCTAACTTTGTTTCTTCTAGTTCCTTGCGAAGCCTCAGTAGCTCTTATCTTATAGGATCAGAGGAAATTTGTTTTTCTTTTGTAAGCTTACCTTCTTTGTGAAGCTTTCTCCAATTGACTAAACTTTCTTTGCAGATCCCAAATTCTTGAGCTACCGAAGATACGTTGCCCCGTTGTTCACTTAAAGATACTGCTTGATCTTAAACTCTAGACTGTAATTTTTTCTGATCTTTTTCATACTCTTAAAGTTAAAGAGTATAAGAATCCTGTCCTAACAAAGTTAGCAACTCCATTTTTTCATTTACTTATTTTTTGACATTTAAAAAATTCTGTTCCCCAATCGTTTTGAATATGCCCTATGGGGTAATCATGCATTAGCTTTTTTGGAGTCATTCAAGAATATTCTGATTTCTTTCATTTCACTTTTCTTAGTAGATTTAATCAGCAAACTTACTGTTGAGTTTTTTTATTCCTTAAATGTTCATTTATCCTGAGCTTTTATCATGTTTTTCAGCCACATTGAAAAATCTACCTCAGAAGGTATTTGTAACTTTTTCCTAAGATTGTAACGGTTATTATCTATAGTCTTTGCTGATTTAAATGTATACTCTCCAATTTCTTTGCTGGTAAAACCAAAATATATATATGCACACAGAGTAAGTTCAGAAGTTTTCATGCTTGAATTCAACGAGACCAGATTTTCGCGAAAATCTGGGTAAACTTCCTGAAAACGAGTCCAAAATTGAGGATTATTTTTTTTGGCCATCTCTATTAGCTCTAAAAAAGAATCATTTAGTTTTTGTTCAAGAACTTCTATTCTTTGTTCATTTTCGTAAATTATTTTTGATTGATCTTTTAAACAGTTGTTTTTTTTATTAAGTTCTCTTGTCTGATTGGTTCTATGAATTTTTATACCTATGTAAATAAGTATCACTACAAAAGTGAAGCTCAGCAAAATAGTAATCAGATTTTTTCTGTTTTCTTTATTTGGGTTTGAGTGATCTTCCTCTTTTAGTATTGACTTTATGGCAATCTGGATATCATTTTTATTATTACTTTGATCTACAAGGAGATCATTAGACGATTTTTCTAAATATAATTTCTCATTTCGATCATCTCCTAACAAGCCATATACCCTTGAAATTTTTTTATTTATATCTGCACTGTGTTCTTTGAATTTCTTCTTATTTTGCATCACATTGAGATAATATTGAAGTGCTTTGTGATAATCCTTTTTCTTGAAATAATAATCTCCATATAAGGCTAAAAAAGGTGATATATCAACATGATGATCAGAAATAGCCTGTACATAGGCCTTCTCCATATAGTATCTGGTAGAATCTAATTTGTTCTCACTGAATAGAATTACAGCCTTATAATAATAGATAAAAGCTTTTCTTTTATTAATTCTATTGGTTTTGATATAATCGCCATCAGAAATCGTTTCTATAGAACGAATTGACTTATTTGAATAAATATTTGCCAGATGTAAATTATTTGCATCAGTATAATGGTCAGCAATTTCCATATAAACATTAGCTAGGAATATTTTAGAATTAGGGTCATTCCGTGGAGTTAATAAGGATAGTATTTTTTCGAGTTCTCTAATTTGCTGATCTGCCAAATATAATCTTGAGTAATTTATGCATTTTAAATCCATAAATGAAGCCTTTAAAAAGGCATTTTTATTTGTGGCAGGTTCTCTCATCCCTTTTTCAATATAGAAAAAACTTTCTTCATGCCTTTTGAAGAAAACAAAGCTTCTAGCAAGATAATAGTAAGATTCAGCTTTTTTTTCAGAATTATTTATAGCTTCAGCTTTTAAGCTTGCTTTCTTAGCATAATGCATTGATTTTAGGAAATCTACATAAACATAGTAATCTGCGTTTCTCAATAAAACATCTATTTCCTTAAGCTTTTCCTGTTGAGAAAAAGCAAAAGAGGGAATAAAAAAAATAAAAAAAACAGGTATAGTTTTAAAAATTTTCATCATAAAATTGTCCACAATCCAATTTTCGGAGAATAATAATTTAAATATTCTTTCTTTGTATTTTATTAATAATAAAAAATTTTAAAATTTTTCTTAAACAAATATATTTATTTAAAAAAAATTTTAAAATTTTTCTTAAACAAATATATTTATTTAAGAATTATTGTATAAATATTGTATCGCTTTATTAATTATTTTTAACTGCACCCATTAGGATAAAATTAATAATTTGTGGTAGTACTAATTTCCTCTCCACTTTTATAGATGTGAAGAGGAATTATCAAAATATCGGTAAAAGATTTTATTTTACTAGAATGGCTTACTATGGTAGTGGTGAAGATGTTGCAGCTCCTATACCAGAACTATTAACCATACCAGTTTGGCTAGCAATATTGATAACTTGATTCTTGTTAATAACCAATAAATCAAATGTCCAATAATAATCAGTACCATTGACACCAGGTGCTGCATTCACATAATCAGCGTTTAAACGCCAGGTACCAGATTCGTCAAAAGTTCCTATATTAAGAAAAGGGGTAGCAGAATCTGTAGCACTAAGACCAGCAACATTATTAATTATATACGAGGCACCGGATCCCTTTTGAAACTGGGCCGACGTTACAATTACAACATACTTGTTTGAAGGAATCTTGGTATCGAAATTAGATACCCAATCTTGATGTGGTGCTGTTGATACTACATACCTTAGTATATTAAAAGGTTTTTCTGCATCTGAAGCTCCTCTTGAAATGGTTTGATTTACAGTGTCCCACACTAAAGGAATAGAAGTGGTAGAATTATAATTTCCAAGTTCTGATAGTTTAATTTTTCCTATAACATCTAAAGCTTCAGTTGGGTTTGTTTTACCAATACCCACTTTTCCTGTTGAGGTAACTGTAAAATCATTCAATTGTTGCGCTGCGCTTGGTGCTCCTGTTGAGGGGTTGTCTTTAGCGCCATCAACATTAAAAATTCCTTGTGGGTTTGCTGTATTTATACCAACTTGGGAATAAGCAAATGATGAGAGAAGAATCATGCTCAGATGTAAAATGTTTTTTTTCATAAAGTTTAATTTAAACGATCTTAAGGGAATCATATTGATCACCATACTAAAGTTAACCGTTGTGTTATTTATTTGTGCTTTTAGAATACTTAGCAAAACTATTTCTAAATAATTTTTGATGAAAAAAAAATACTACCCAAGTAACTCACTTTTTTTATAATTAATTGAATTATAATAAATTAATTAAAAAAAAAAAAAAAACAATAATATAAGAGCAGCTGGAATTAATTTTCTGTATTTTTACTAATATACCTTGAATAATTGATTAATAAATCTATACAAATCCCAATATGAATATGACCTTCTCCCAAAAAACCCTACCATTTAAAAGTAGAGATTTTCGATAAAATTATAACTTAAAAAAAAAAGAAAATCTTATGAAAAAGAGCAAATTCACGGAGAGCCAGATAGTCTTCGCCTTAAAGCAATCTGAGACAGGGTCAAGGTTGAGGAGATTTGTCGTAAAATGGGCATCAGCGAGGCCACTTACTACAATTGGAAGAAGAAATACGGTGGATTGGGTATTTCTGAGCTTCGCAGATTACGGCAGTTGGAAGAAGAAAACAACCAGCTTAAGAAACTGGTTGCCGATTTAAGTTTGGATAAGCAAATTCTACAGGATGTTTTGAAAAAAAAGTTTTGAAGCCAGCTCAAAAACGAGGGTTGGCTACTGAAATACACGATAATTACAAAGTATCTTTAAGAAGAAGCTGCGATTTGGTAATTCTTCAACGAACGGTTTATTACTATCAATCTCATCGTAGGGATGATACTGCCCTTAGAATGCGACTGGTGGAACTTTCACAAATCCGTATCCGTTATGGCATTCAACGCTTGCAGGTTCTTCTCAGGCGTGAGGGTTGGAAAGATAATCACAAACGGGTATATCGGATTTATTGTGAAGAAGGTTTGAATCTGCGTAGAAAGAAGAACAAGAGAATAAAATCCGCAAGAAACAGAAAACCTACAGATGGTACATCCTCCAGTTTACATGAGTGCTGGAGTATGGATTTCATGAGTGATGCCCTGTTTGATGGAAAGAGATTCAGGCTTCTGACTTTAGTTGATAATTATCGTCGAAAATGTTTGGCAATTCAGGCGGGAACTTCCATTAAAGGTGAAACGGTTACGGAAATATTAAAAAATATTACCTTTGAAGAGCAGACTGTTCCTAAGCGTATCAAAATAGATAACGGACCGGAATTTATCAGCAAGGCATTGGATAAATGGGCCTACGAAAAGAATGTGGAACTGGATTTTTCCAGACCAGGGAAGCCTACTGACAATGCATTTATAGAGAGCTTTAACGGTTCATTGAGAGATGAATGCCTAAGCGTAAACTGGTTTTTATCACTTCAGGATGCACAGGAAAAATTAAATACATGGAAAGAGGATTATAATGATTACAGACCGCATAGCTCATTAGGAAATCTAACCCCAAATGAGTTCATCGAAAGGCAATCAAAAAAGCAAATTTCTCTATTTTAGATTGGTAATATTAACGGGGAGAGGTCAAAAAACAGGAAAGTCTACCTTTTAGCTCCATTTGGAACAGGCACAAAAAAAATACTGTAAAACATCTATTTTACAGCATTTTGTACTATTTTAATTTAATAGTTGCGATCCGGACGGGACTCGAACCCGCGACCTCCGCCGTGACAGGGCGGCATTCTAACCAGCTGAACTACCGGATCAATTTTTTTAAGGTAAATTGACAAAACTTTTACAATCCAGACAGAGCTTCTGATTTTCAGAAAAGTTCTATCCATCTGCTTTAAGATACTCTCCTATTTAGTAAATGATCATATAAATCACTTTCGTAAACAATCTAAGAGCATTTGTTTTTAACTGGTGCAAATATATAGCTTTTTTTAGTTTTTCCAAAGAAACCTATTCCTTTTCTTTTAAAGCTTATTGTAAAATACACATTTTCAAATATAAAAATTTCGGATATAACTACTCTAAGTAACTTTTTAACAGATTATACTTAGAACATATAAGAAAGTCGATTATAAAACACACACAAAATCAACATTCTTATTATTATTTCAGATATATTTTCTGTATATAAGATCTATTCTCTCTCTTGATCATTTATTTTGTTCGATAACTTCAACAAATTTTTTGCACAAAATAGACTTGTCATAAACTGTTTCAGCTAATTTCCTTGCATTCTGTCCCATTTCCTTTACCAATTCAGGATTGTCTTTCAGATAGAGTACTTTTTGTACAAGCTCTTCAGGACGGTTTGGATTTACATAATATCCGCAATGGTATTTTTCGGCTATATCTTTCGTCCATCCTGCAGAGTTTACAATAATTGGTTTTCCTGCAGACAACGAATCGAAAAGCTTGTTTGGAGAGTTGGTATACAAAATCGGGATATCCAAAAAGGAAATCATCGAAACATCCGAAAAATTGACAATCTCGGATACGTCAGTCATAGGGAACTTTCCGAGAAATTTTACATTTTTAAGATTGTTTTTTTCCACTTCGTCTATTAAATCTTTTTCAGTAGAGCCTCCTCCGACAAACAAAAATTCTATATCTTCTCTATTGCTTAATAATTTGGCGGATTCAATAATTGTCTGTGCTCCATTTGCCAACCCCAGAGACCCAAAGTGAACTATTTTAAAGGAATCTTTTTTTAACCCGAGTTTTTCCATCAGTTGATCATTTTTTCCCCTGGGCCAGAATTCGTCCATTTTAGCCATATTAGGAATCATGGATGTTTTTTCTTTTGGAATATATTTTACAACTCCTTCCTGCATACCCGGAGAAAGCGCAATAACACGGGAAGCGTTTTTATAAATCACTTTTTCCAGCAGACGTGTCGTTTTTATTGTCCAACTGTTTTTTATGGCTCCCATCTGTATTGGCACCTCCGGCCAGAGGTCTCTTACTTCAAAAACAAAAGGCTTCTTTTTAAACCACTTTAATATAAGTGCCGGAATACCTATTGTAAGAGGAGTAGATGTAGCAATCACCAAATCGATATCTTTCTGTTTCAATCCTAGCACAGATGATTTGTACATAAATTTCAAGAAAGCCTTTAACCTTCTTGAAACACTCATATTCTGGTCGTAGTCTTCTTTTATATAAACGACTTCAATACCATCAATTTCTACAATTTTAATATCCTCTGAAAATTTGGATGATGAGGTGAGCATGGTAACTTTATGCCCATTTTTAATAAGTTCTTGTGCCAGCCAGTACGATCTTGTTCCTCCTGGCTCCTGAGGAGTTACGAAATATTGGTGGATGTATAATATATTCATTATTTTTTTTCTATATATAATTGTTGATATACTTCAGCTATTCTCTTCCAGTCATGATTTTCTAACAATTGTTCAATATCAAAACTATAATGATTTCGTTTTTGGATTAACCGTTCAAGCCCTCGTTCGATAGCAGAAACAGAGGTGTCTTCCACTTTTTCTCCAATAGAATCATCATAAAAACCGTCGATCCCTTCATTTTGCGTGTACATTACCGGTAAGCCCTGCAGAAGCGCTTCTATATAGACCAGGCCAAAGGTTTCTGCTTTGGAAGGCATTGTAAAGAAGTCACTTCGTTCGTAATAGGATTTTAGAACAGGCAGACTGTCTACTTTTCCTACAAACTCAAAGGAATGATCGTTTTTAATAGAATCCAGGATTCTTTTCTCGTCATTTCCTCCTCCTCCAATCAGTGTTAATTTTATCCTATTCTGAATTTTGTGATTATGATTCTTAACAGCATTAATAAGGTTAAAGACATTTTTGCCTTTATTGAATTTCCCTATATAAAGCAACTGAATGCTTTTTTCATTCTCAACAATTTTCCTGTTCATAACCTTTGATTCTATCCAGAAAGGGTCTACACCATTTGGAATTACCATTAGTTTTTGCTGTACATCGCTCATGATATGAGACAGGCGTGAATCTTCAAGCATTCTTTTTTTATAGACTGCAGAAATGGTTATGATCTTATTTGCATTCTGAAGTATTTTTTGTCCGTAGCCTCTTTCGTGAAGAAAATACTTCAAAAACACATTAAGATCCGTATTGCGCACTGCCAATATGTATGGGATATTATATTTTTTATGAAGCTCATAGGCCACTCCGCCATCGCTATACCATGTGTGAGCATGAATAAATTTGACGGTCTTGAGGTCTACTTTTGCTTCAATGTCTTGTACTATTTTTTTAATTTTTTTCTTATACAAAACCCGATCTGCATATTTTGATAAAATATGGCTGTAGATAATCTGTGAGCGGGTACTTTTAAAATCTATTTTATTTTTCCCTATTCTGGAAGATTCTCGAAATGGATTATATACAATCTGCTCTAGCCCGTTATTATCCAGCTCCCTCACTAAATTTTTATAAACTGTAGATCCTGAGTAATCGTTTGTAATGTGAAGTATCATTATGGATAAATTGAATTAAACTGCAGCTCTAAAGAAGAGTTGTTAATTTTATTACTATAATTTGCAAGTTTTTTTTCGACTAAAGGATATAAACTTGTATCAAAATAGATAAGTTTCATCCAGCCATCCGATATTTTCCATCCTGTATTCTGCACACTTGGATCTGTAGTGCCATCTACATTATCGGCAATACTATCTCCTTTTAGAATCTTAAGCTTCAAGGTATTGCAGAGGTAACTGAAATTAAAGTCAGCCCAATTGGCATTTCCCAGTTCTTTTGCCTTTATTAAATATAATACGACATGATTTCCATGCGATACATCTTGTACGACCGGTTTATAATTCTTAATTTTCTGTAATGCCTTACAAAAAGTATCAGGATATGTACTGTTCCACGTGTAATACAAAACGCTACCTGCGCTCTTGTTTAAAACCAACGCTTTTTTCAGCTGCTGATCAAACTGATTTACAAATAAGGCATATGAATTTTTTTCAGATTCGTCATATTTCATGAGATAGAGTGCAACAACAGCCCAGTTTGCTCCTGTATGAAGCCTTTGATGAAACAATAATGAATAATCTCCATATTGGCTGAAGCTTCTGGCTTTCCATTTATCGAAGGAGTATTTTAAACCACTTTCTATCGCCGGTTGATAATTCGTATATAATTTATTCTTGGCTAGAATATCCAAAAACTCACCGATGTATCTGAAAAAATATCCCTCTGAAATTAAATGTTCCTGCCCGTTCACTGCTGCATTCTGATTTCCTTTTGCTACATTCATCACCCAGCCATTTTTTTGGTATGAGGTATTTGAATTGGTATCAATCAGGATTGGTTTTATGACAGAAATATTAGTATCAATATATTTTTTATCTTTTGTTTTAAGATACATATTGTTATTTGCATTGATAAAATATCCTAATGCCATGAAATCGTAAGTATTTTTACTCTTCGATGACAGTTCCATTTTCTGCAAACCATAACTTTTGGATGCCTGCATATCTGCATTATACCTGCTTATTCTGTTTTGCTGAGCAAAAGAAAAGCTAAATAATAATAACGCACTAAGCTTTATAAAATCACTTAAATATTTCATAATTATTAATATTATAATTTTGAATCAGATTCTGTAACTGCTTATCATTACCTCCATCCGCCACGTTTTCCTGACTTAGCTTAAAGAGGGAATTTTTATTTTCAATGGGAATTAAGTTTGAAAAATAATTGGATTTCACGGTCTTTGTCTTATTCAACTGAGCCATCGTATTCAGCCAGACATCGTCTGCCATAAAACATAAGCTGACAAAAGCATTTTTGTTTAAAACTTCTTCACTAAAAAAGTTAGTCTTATACAAAGTTCCTCCCCCACTTGTGTGAAATAGATCAAATGCCGGTCCAAAATTTCCAAAAACTTTTTTCCAGTTGGAATATTTGCTTATTGTATTATCATCATTTCTTACGATTTTATGGGCTCTATGACAACAAATTACATCAGGAAATTTTGCATGTAAATCCATTAAGTCTTTAATGATATTTGACGGATAAAAAATATCATCATCTATTGTTATGATAACATCATTTTGATATTCCTTAAAGGCATAGTAATATTTTTTATGAGACCTTAAATCTTCATCTACAAATTTTATTTCCAATTGCTTCTTATTATAATAACCTATCAAATTATCCGGTATATCTTTTAACTCATTCGGAAACTGATCTTTTGCCAAATACAAAACAATTTTGTTTGGGAGCAGACTTTGCCGTAACATACATTCTATAACCATCCATAATTTGGATATCCTTCCTGGAAATGTTGTAAGTGACACGATAATATTTTCCGACACTTTTTCGGGTAGTACTACTTCTTTTATAGTATTTTTAAGATATATCGGGAAGACAAAATTTGAAAACTTCCTTATAGAAAATCTTGCTAAAGACTGAGCTTTAGAAATTTTTCTTAACGATGAATACTTTCTATCTATATAATCAATTAACATTTTTAGTTGTCGTTTTATAAAATGATGATATACAATAAAGACTTGCCAGCCAAATCCACATGTACGGATTATTTAAATAAACACTATTAATTGTAAATGCTAATGGCATTACTAGTAATGATCCTAATAAAATATAGTTTGGAATTTCACGCTTTTTAAAAATCTTTTTTGGATTAAAAATTTTAAATAACAATAAAAGAAATGTAAAGAATACAACAATCCCGTATTGAGAAAGTAATTCTATAAATAAATTATGGGGTACCAGGATAGGATTATTTGTCATTTTACTAGCTGTATCAGAAAAGTTTCCAGCTCCTACACCCAAAAATTTTGAGTCCACAAACATGTCGATACCCACATTAATCATTTCCTTTCTAGAATTATCTTCCAGTCCTTTTTGTTCTATTCTTGTCTTTAAATAGGAAAATGATGCATTATTCATTACATATATATACCCTGCAACAGATGCTATTATTGAAATGAATGTGTACATAATGGTTTTGCTGATTGACTTGCTGGAATAAAAAATAATATATATAATAGTAGATATTAATAAGCACAGCATAGTACCACGACTTGCATTAGTTAATACAACCCAAACAATAGCTAAAATAAAAAGGATATAAAATATTTTAAATAATTTGCTTGAAATAAATTTAAGTTTAGCTAAAATAAATGGAAATGAAATCGCCAAAAGGTGATTATACAAATTATAATTTCCAAAAGTAATAGCTGCATATTTTCTAAGAGTTCCCACACCTCCTAATACCGTATCATCTCCAAACTTTGAATTAGAAAAATGTAAATTGAAATTAATTTCTATAATTGCAATTGGAATACTTAGTAATACAAATATAACCCAGCCATTTATCAGCTTATTTAAACTTATATACTTGCTAAAATTTACTATTTCAACGAAAATGATAAAATTTATCAGCGCATATGCAAACTCTTTTAATGATTGGTCATTATTAAATGTTAAAAATAACATTGACAATACACAATACATAATAAAAGAAAAGAAAAACAATAAATACTCTTTCCCTTTAATAAGCTTTTTATTTAAATCCTGTATCAGTAATGGTAAAAATAAAATAGCAAGAAGTCTCGGTGCCTGTAGCATACCACCGTATAAACCAAATATTTGTGAAATGACTAATATTGGGGTTATATTTTTCTTTAAGTAATTCATCTATTAATCAAATTATCCAACCTTATCAGAAGGAAAATAAAATTCCAGTTCTTATAAATAAAAATCGATTGGGAAGGAAATAGTTTTCTTTTAATATATTTCACAATAAAAGAATCATACTGCCTTGTAAAAACAAAAAAGTTTTTGGTACTAATATTATTCAAGAGATCCATAATTTCATCTTTTTTCATATTACTCTTATGTAAAAAAATGAATAACAGGCTAAAATAATAGTGATGTCTATTTATTATGAACTTTTTTGGAAAAAAATCTATTATATCTTTCTTATTATAGAGTTCTAAAATTTTTAATACTGATTCTATATTTTTTATAGTTTGTTTTTTCTTCATAATTGACTCTCCCCTCTGTACATAATTTACAAAGATGTTGTCAATAACCTGCAGAACAGGATTTTTACTATATACTTGTGTATTAAATAATACATCCTCATATATTGCCCCTTTTTCAAATATAATCTGATGTTTATCTAAGAATTTTTTTGAATAGATCTGTGTCCACGCCTGAATACCATAGTTATTATATTTTAACAACAAATCGTGACCATTGATTTTTTCTTCATTTTCAAATTTTTCAAATTTGACAATTTTATTTTCATAAATTTCCTGATAATTAAATAATAAAATATCTGTTTCTGTATTAATTTTTTTTAAAAAGACGTCAATACTTTCACTTTCAATATAATCATCTCCATCCACAAACCAAATATATTCCCCTTTCGCTATTTTATATCCCGCATTTCTGGCATCAGAAAGCCCTCCGTTTTCTTTTTCCAGGACGACAATTCTTTTATCTACATTTTTATATTTATTACAAATACTGATACTATTATCTGGAGAGCCATCAATTACCAGGATCAATTCAAAATTAGCAGAAGTATTTTGCACTATACTGGCAATGCATTTTTCTATATAATTTTCAACATTATATATTGGGACAATAATTGATAAAAAAACATCATTCATTTATATTCTCTATTAATGGTAGGTAAAACTTCCTTATCTCCTGAGGATTATATTTTTCATAGTTATCATTACTTAATAACTCATCTATTGCTTTGTTTGCTTCATCTATATTTTTAACAAACTTTATATATTTTAAATACTTAATCCAATTATAAGTTCCTATAACTTTTTGATTATAATTTGAAAAAACGACGCACGGTGTTCCTGTAATGATGCAAAGAACCATTCCGTGTAATCTATCAGTGACAACTATTTTTGCCTTAGAAAATTGTAATAACTTATTAGTCAATACTTTTTTTCTCACTGACTCTATATCTAAATCTGTTATTTTATCACAATGCATATCAGATTTAATTATTTTGTCAAATTTTCCTTCTAAAATTTGGGTAATTTTATCTTTATCGTTTGCTGTTAGTATTGATTCCTGATCATTTCTGATTACTTCTAATGCGTACTCTCTTTCATTTTCAAAACTATATTCAGTGTATAGAACAATATCGGGTGTCAGAATTATTTTATTTTTTGGAAAATATTTTTGCATTAATTCAAATGACTTTTCTTCCCTTGCGGTCAAAATCAAATTTTTATGTGTTTCAAAAATATCCTGTGTTCTTTTTAATTCAGATTCACCAATCTGATCATTGGAATAATAGATTGTTTGCGGAAACAGTATAGTTTTATTTTCAGGAAAGTTTTGAATTACCATTCTTCTTAAATTTTCTTCCCTCATATATTCATTTCCAAAATTACCCCCGCCATGAATGAATATTAAATCATCAGGATGAATAGTATGTCTGTACTTTTCAATAAAATACTTCATCTGAGACTGATTGATCTCAAAAATATGATGCCCGGGTAAGTTTTCCTGAAAAAATTTTAGCTGTCCTTCAGCAATAGCATGATCTCCAATATTAGTATGGGTAGGAGTCTGAAATAAAAATAACCGCTTTGATCTGCAATTAGTAATCTCATCAGCAATTTTATCTACTCTGGCATTATTATTTATGTTATTAATAATTGAATTTGCTTTATTTTTTATTCTGTTAAATAAATCCATATTTATTTCCTATTTTTTTAATGATTTTTTTCTTAACCTGTAAATACTCTTCCCGCTTAATGCCAATAAGAATAATTAATACAAACAAAATAATCTCAGCACCAATAGTTGAAGATATTGCAAAAAAATAACTGTTAAAATGTACTTTTTTTATGAGCCATACCAGAATAAAACAAGAGAAAATAACCAGGAAGGTCTGTTTTAAATAAAGTAGTACATCTGGCAAATCATATTTCAGTTTATGATTAACATAAAGAAAACGAAACACAAAGGTGCATAAATTCAAAATAACGTTTAAACTCATAATATATACAGGAGAAAAACCTAATTTTAAGAATATATATGCCAGTGGGAGATTTAATAATAATATTAATGAAACACCCAACTGATAATTTCTAATATTTCCAATGGCATTAGCAGACATCCAAAATGGCCCAACTATAGCATTAATAATAGAGCCTATAATAACGATCTGAGTGAAACTTACAAGATATTGCGGTAAATTGACACCCAGCCATAATTTTAAAATAAATTCTGTATGTAATAAAATCGGTATTGATAAAACTAAAAATAGAAATACTGAATATTTTGAAGTATTCAATACTAATTTTTTATGTGTTTCTAAATCTTTTGATGCATAACTCTGTGTAATTTGTGGATTAAATGCTACCTGCATATTGGAAACAAAACTATACAAAACACTGTTGACCTGATTCGCAATACCTAAGGCTGCATTCACTGTAACACCGATGAATATATTCATAATCATATTCAATCCTTGTGTTGAGCTTAAAACGGCCACTTGTCCAAATAAGCTCCAGCCAGAAAAAGATAATAACTCTCTGAATAGTTTTTTGTCCGAAAAATAATGGTAAGCAGTTTCTTCCTTAAAGTTCTTATAGCAATAAATTTTATAAATTATATTAACTATAAGATTAACCAGTAATAACAAAAATGAATAAACGACCAGCTGATCATATTCAACAAAAAGCGATAATAAAAATACAATAGCTAGTTTCAGTATAGTCTCTACTATCCCAAGATAGGCATAGAATGACATCCTTTCATTCGCAAGTATGGTAGCATTGAAAGGTATTCTAATGATATTAATGATTGTTGTAATAATAGAAAACTGAAATACAAAATTCGCTGCATTAAGCCGGTTGACAGGAATATTTAATTTGTAATTTAAAAACCACAATCCAATAGTCTCCGACAAAACCAATACGATAATTGAAATAATTATATGAATATTGAGACTCATACAAAAAACTCTATTAACTTTTTCTTTACTATTTGAAGCTAATTCAATATTCAAAAATCGTTGAGTAGCACTTGTCATTGCATTATTTAAAAAAGAAAATAATACAACTACACCTGCTACTAAATTATATATTCCAAAATCCTCTACACCTAACTTCTGTAAAATAATCCGTGAAGTATATAAGGAGATCCCCATATTGATGATCATCCTTATGTAGAGTAATATTGTATTTTTTGCGATCTTTTTTGTACTTGACAATTTATTTACTTTTAATCATTACCAAATAGATCCCTTGTGTACACCTTTTCCAGTACATCAGAAAGTTCCGATGCTTTACGATTAGAAATAATTACATCGCATTCTTTCTTGAAAAGTTCTAAATCTTTTACCACTTTGGAACCGAAAAAATTATCTTCCTTAAGTGCCGGTTCAAATACTTCCACTTCCACTCCTTTAGCTTTAATCCTTTTCATTACTCCCTGTATGGCAGATGCTCTGAAGTTGTCGGAGCCTGCTTTCATGATCAGACGGTAAACACCTACCTTTTTGGGTTTTTTGGCTAATACAGAGTCTGCTATAAAATCCTTACGGGTCCTGTTTGCATCTACAATTGCCTGAATAATATTATTGGGAACAGCGTTATAATTTGCCAAAAGCTGTTTGGTATCCTTAGGTAAGCAGTATCCTCCGTATCCAAAAGATGGATTATTATAGTGAGAACCAATTCTTGGGTCCAGCCCAACACCTTCTACAATCTGGCGGGTATCCAGCTCATGAATCTGCGCATAGCTGTCTAATTCGTTGAAATAAGCAACACGCAATGCTAGGTAGGTATTTGAAAACAATTTAATTGCTTCTGCTTCGGTAGGATTTGTAAATAAAACCGGAATATCCTTTTTTACAGCACCTTCTTTCAGTAATTCTGCAAAAATCCTTGCTCTCTCGCTCTGCTCCCCAACAATAATTCGGGAAGGATATAAATTATCATATAAAGCTTTGCCTTCTCTCAAAAATTCAGGAGAAAACACAATGTTATTTACATTCAGTCTGCTTTTTAACTCTGCAGTATATCCTACAGGAACTGTAGATTTAATAATAATTACAGCTTCAGAATTATATTCTGCAATTTCCTTTATTACATTTTCAACACTGCTTGTGTCGAAGTAGTTAGTAGTAGGGTCATAATCTGTTGGAGTGGCAACAATAATATATTCGGCTTTATCATAAGCCTCTTTTTTATCTAAAGTAGCTTTGAAATTAAGTGGTTTCGTGCTTAGAAAAGTACTGATCTCTTCATCTTCAATAGGAGATTTTTTAGAATTAAGCAATTTTACTCTTTCCTGAATAATATCTAAAGCTATAACTTCATTTTTTTGGGCCAATAAGACGGCATTAGACAAACCTACATATCCTGTTCCTACTACTGCTATTTTCATTTTCTAATTTTTTATAAACGATTATCGTATTTCTCTAAAATTCCTTTAACATCATATACAACTCCATCTTCTTTCAGATAACTGGAAAGATCGATATTAAGGAATTCATCATGAGAAACCGTGAGAACAACTGCATCAAACTTCTCTTTTACATCTTCCAGAGAATTTGTAGATTTTATACCATACTCATGCTTCACTTCTTCTGGGTCTGCCCACGGATCGTAGGTTGTCACCTCGATAGAATAATCTTCCAGTGCATTGATAACATCTGCAGCTTTGGTATTTCTTACATCCGGACAGTTTTCCTTAAAGGTAATTCCAAGATTCAGCACTTTGGCATCCGTAATGTTGATTCTTTTCTTTATCATTGTTTTCACAACCTCAGAGGCTACAAACTGCCCCATAGAATCATTCAGTCTTCTTGCTGTAAGGATCAGCTCAGAGTAATATCCTACGTCCTGCGCTTTCTGCGCAAGATAGAAAGGATCTACCCCGATGCAATGCCCTCCTACCAATCCGGGCTTGAATTTCAGGAAATTCCACTTGGTTCCTGCTGCTTCCAACACTGCGTGTGTATCAATATCCAGAAGATTAAATATTTTTGCAAGCTCATTCACAAAAGCAATATTGATATCACGCTGTGAATTTTCGATCACCTTTGATGCTTCAGCTACTTTGATGGTTGGTGCCAAATGTGTACCCGCAGCAATCACAGATTTATATAATTCGTCTACTTTTTTACCAATTTCCGGTGTAGAACCTGAAGTTACCTTTAAAATCTTCTCTACAGTACGTTCTTTATCTCCCGGGTTGATTCTTTCAGGAGAATATCCTGCAAAAAAATCTTCGTTAAATTTCAATCCTGAAACTTTTTCCAGCACAGGGATACATTCTTCTTCTGTAACGCCAGGATAAACAGTAGATTCATAAATAACAATATCTCCTTTTTTCAATACTTTCCCCACTGTTTCAGACGCTTTATATAAAGGCGTTAGATCCGGACGATTATGTTTGTCTACTGGTGTAGGAACAGTTACAATATAGATGTTAGCATCTTTAATATCTTCCAGATTAGATGAGCAAAGCAATCCTTTTGATGAATTTGAAAATGGATTCTCTTTTACTAAAACCGGCTGCAATACCTCATCTTCTACCTCCAAAGTAGAGTCTTTTCCGCTATTAAGCTCTGCAATTCTGGACTTATTGATATCAAAACCAACTACGGCGTATTCTGTTGCAAATAAACGGGCAAGCGGTAATCCTACATACCCCAATCCGATTACCCCAATTTTATTCTGTATATTCATATTATATGTGATGTTCTTACTTTATTTTTTGTTTATTTTTTGAAGATAAATTGACTATTTATTAAAAAGTTTTTGCCACCATTTTTTCTTCTCATCAGCTGTATATCCGTAACCGTAACCATAGTTGTATCCATAGCCATAACCACCAACATTTTTAGAAACATCGTTGATCACGAAAGAAACGTTTGATATTTTTGATTCTTTAACCAGTTTATTTGCAAAATCTATTAATATTTTTCTTGATACTCCCGATCTCACAACGTATAAAGAAGCGTCGGCTGTATCAGAAATACTCAATGTATCTGAAACAAGCATCAGCGGAGCAGAGTCAATCACAATATATTCGTAACGGGACGACATCTCACTGATAAGCTTCTGATAACGGCCGTTGGAAAGAAGCTCCTGAGGATTTGGAGGGATAGATCCCGCATAAATTACATCACATTCAGGATTGGTATCGGAAGTATGTATAAGATCTTCTACTTCTGTCGTTTCATCATATAAATATTCCGTAAGACCAGCATTCTTAACACGCTCATCATCATATCTCTGTATCTGCGGATTTCTAACATCCGAACCAATTAGTAATGATCTTCCGTTTTTGCTGCCCAACGTCAGCGCAAGATTCACTGAAACCAATGTTTTTCCTTCTCCTTTCACTGAAGAAGTTACCAGTATGACTTTCGCCGAATCTTTCTTAGGAAGTAGAAATTTAAGATTGGAAACCAATATTCTGAATGCTTCAGCCAATTCTGAGAAATCATTTTTCTGTACAAGGTGATTCTGATTATCTTTAAGAGCAGGAATATCTGCCAGTACTCCAAGTGATGAATTTTCTGAAATATCTGTTCGATTGTAAATTTTATCATCCCACATAAAGAAAAGATAGAGCACCCCAAATGGTATCATCAATCCTAATAAAACAGCAGCCAAAAGAATAATATTCTTCTTAGGAGATACAGGTGCATCAATCGTATACGCAGGGTTTACAATCTTAGCTTTTGGTACATTAACTGAAAGGTTAATTGCATTTTCTTCTCTTTTCTGTAATAGGAAAAGGAAAAGCTGTTCTTTAAGATTCTGCTGACGTTCAATACCTCTATAAACTTTCGACTGTCCCGGAACTTTTTCTATCATTCCCGTATTAGCAGAAATCTGGTTGTTTAATTGAGCAATAGATGTCTGAATGGTTGCCTTTTGCTGGTTTATATTATCTCTTACAATTTCTTTCAGGGAAGAAATTTCCTTATTCATTTCTATTACCGCAGGGTTTTCATTAGTTGCCTGTTTTAAAGTCTTATTTCTGGTGATAACAAGAGTATTGTATTGCGAGATCGCTTGTTCCAAAGAAGGACTCAGTCCTAAATTAGAAGGCATAAGCTGATTAGCGCCCTTTGAAGCTTCAGATTGAAGAGAATTAAGAAGATCCAGCTGTGTCTGTTGCTGAAGCAATGCTTTAGTGTTATCATTCGTATTTTGAAGAGCCAGCTGTGCCTGTGCTTCTAAGTCTACAATACGATTACGGTTTTGGAAATCCTCTTTCTGATTTTCAACTCCTGAAAGATCACGAGAGATCACCTCCAATCTTTTATCAATAAACTCCTGAGTGTTCTGTGCCTGTAAATTTTTATCTTTAAGCCCGTCCAGATTATACTGTTTCGTTATTTCGTTAAGAATTGCTTCTGATTTTTCAGGTACGGTACCTATAATACTAATATCCATCAGCATTGCTTTCTGGTCAGGAAGTTCAACCAAAAGCTTTTTTTCCAAAGATTTCACTTTCTCTATAGGATTCCAGAAGACAATTTTATATTTATCTTTAAAAATATGTCCCGGAACTTTTTGAAGAACTACAGTTCCGAAATTAAGAACCAGATTTTTATTGAAACTACCTTTTACTGTTTTCTTATCTTTATCCTCTAAAACAAAATCATTTCCATTGACTTCTTTCACAAGATATTCTGATGAAACAAATTTCTTGACATCAGTTTTATAAGATATAATTTTAGCTTCAATAGGTACTTTTGTGAATAATTCAGAATCCCTGATTTCACCGGAATTATAATATTGTACGTTGAGATTAAGGTTTTCAACAACATTCATCAGAATAGGTCTTGAACTTACTACGGCAACCTCACTTTTAAGCTCATCTGCATTTCCCAAGCCAAGCCCAAGGTTGTCGAGATCAATCAAAGCACCAGTTAAATCCGATTGTTTTTTATCAAATTTTAGAGTTGTGGTAGACTGATACTGAGGTACAGCGTACCGAAGATATACCAAAGCTGCAATAATAAATAATATGACAGATGCTATAAACCAAGGCCATTTGCCTAAATATTTTCCAATGATCTTTCTTAAATTCAAAGATTCTTCATTTTCCTGAAATTCTATCTTCTGCATATTTTATCTTCGTGTTAAAGCAATAATAAGCGTACCCGCCGTTAATAATGCACCAATAATCTGGAATGTCAGCGCTCTGTTTGGATTCGAGTTGGCCTGAACCTGTTTATTTTTATCCGGCTGTACATACAATATGTCATTTTGTTTCATATAATAGTACGGAGAGCTTACAATATCAGATCTGGTAAGGTCTACATTAACAATCTGATCAGTACCATCTTCTCCTGCACGGATAAGCTTTACATTGGTACGGTCTCCGAAATCTGTCATATCACCTGCAAGACCTAGTGCCTGAAAGATGTTAATCTTTTGAGAAACACTTTCTTTCTGCCCCGGGTCTTTTACTTCACCTAAGATACTCACATTGAAATTTTTCAAAGTAATGCTCACCATAGGATCTGTAAGATATCTCTTAAGTCGAGCCTCCAGATCTTCTTTAAGCTGCACCTGCGTCATTCCTTTAGTATATACATTTCCTAAAACCGGAAAAGAGATATAACCTTCTTCATTTACAATATATTGACTTGGTTCTACATATTGGTTAATTCCCCTACTATTATCCCCCCCTACTTTGTTTGCAGTATTAAGGTTAAAAGGTTTCACAGCAATTTCATCCAGTGCAGAAACAAGAATTAAAAGTACATCCCCTTCCTGAATATGTAAGCCCTGGAACTTTGCTTTTGCAACTTCCTCTTCCATATTATGTTTTGATATATATACCATATTTTGCTTCGGTCTACATGATAATAAAGTAACCGATAACAGTATTATATACGCAATAATAGTTTTATTCATATGTTTTTTTGTTCTAGTCTACTTGAGTTAACTTCAATTTTATTTAAGATACTATGTTATAAGAAGTTTTTACTTATGTGAGGCGTATTTTAATCCCTATATTTAGATTATTTCTTTTTCTAGCAATTTTCATTCCGTTTGAAAACAAAATAACGAAAATTATTATTTTCCACTATTTTTTTTATTAATTTCATTCATATAATTCACTCATATACTTAATGTTCAGATATTTTATCTAAAACTTCAAATTCCGAATTATTGCTTATAAATTCTGGTACAATGACTTTTAATGTTTTTACAATTTGTAAACTATCCTTATTCACTGCCAACATAATAATCCGTTGACACAAAGCTTCTATATCTTCAAACTCCATCACCGGATCTCTGGATATCATAATTTTCTCATGATGCGTAGGAATAGTCGTAGAATGATCTGTTAAAAGTTCTTCATATAACTTTTCACCTGGTCGTAAGCCTATAAAATCAATTTTAATATCAATACCTGGCGTATATCCTGATAATCTAATCATTCTTTCTGCTAAATCCAATATTTTGACAGGTTTACCCATATCAAAAACATAAATCTCACCCCCTTCTCCCATTGTTGCTGCCTGAAGTACCAATTCGCAGGCTTCCGGGATAGTCATAAAATAACGAATAATATCAGGATGAGTAATTGTAACCGGACCTCCTTTTTCAATTTGTTTTTTGAAATGCGGTATTACAGAACCGTTGGAACCTAGTACATTTCCAAAACGTGTTGTAATAAATTTTGTTGTATTCTCAGAAGAATTTTGTAAAGATTGTACAAAAAGTTCAGCAGCTCTTTTAGAAGCTCCCATTACGTTAGTTGGGTTTACAGCTTTATCTGTAGATACCATCACAAAACGATTTACACTATATTTTTTTGATAAAAGAGCTAAATTTTTAGTTCCTCCGATGTTTACAAAAATAGCTTCATGCGGATTATCTTCTATTAAAGGAACATGTTTGTACGCAGCCGCATGATAGACAATTGAAAACTTATAATCTTCAAACAGTTTTTCCATCCTTGGATAGTTTGAAATATCTGCCAATACAAATTTGAATCTTTGGTTCGGGAATCTCTCTAATAATTCAAGCTGCAGTTCGTATAAAGGAGATTCCGCCTGATCAACCACCACAATAAGTGATGAATTCAATTGAGCAACCTGCCTTACAATTTCGCTTCCTATAGACCCGGCGCCTCCGGTTACTAAAATAGTTTTATTAACATGAAAACTCTTTACCTCGTCCCCTTCTATTTTAATGGCCGGACGATTAAGCAAATCTTCAATCTTAAGCGGACGGATGCCTTTTACAACATCATCTTCTTTTATTATACTGGCTACAGGTGCTTTTAATACTTTCAATCCATTATCCAATGCAAGAGCAGTCCATTCTTCCATTTCCCGCTTTGTCATCATATCTTTGATTAAAACCGCATCAAACTGTTCTCTCAGATTATTGCTTTTAAGAAACTGTTTTTTATTATAAATCTTATGACCTAGCAGCATTGCTTTCTTAGAATCTGATCTGGCACTAAGAAATCCTGCCAGCTGATAGGGATGATCAGGATGATGAATAATAGCATTCGCTAATGAAACAGAAGCATCACTTATTCCTACAACAGCAACCCTTTCCTTAGATGAAATATCCTTAACATCCATAAATATAGAAAAAAACTGTTTGGTTATCATTCTGAAAAAGAACATCAGAAAAATAGAAATAAAGAAAAATAAAAACAGAACCGGATATAAAAAAAGAGGTTTACCCAATGCCAGTCCCGATATAAAATTCAGTCCCAGTAATGCAATAAGAGCACTACCCGAAGACCACAAAATTTTACAAAAATCTAAAAAAGTAGAGTGTCTTATGATTCCTGCATATGTTTTGAACAGGAGTATAAACAGAATATTAACAATAATTACTGAAAATATTTTTTCATTTTGGTACTCAATAAAGTTCAGTTTTACCTCCAGACTTTTTAAGAACAAATATGAAACTAAAACAGAAAAGAAAATAACTGAAATGTCGATAAAAAAAACCGACCATCTGGGTATATACCTTAACTCCCTGATTTTAAAAATATCCCCCATATACAAATAAACCTAAAATATCATTTTCATTAATTCAACACTCAGTGGCTTTTATTATTGGGCGAAGGTAACAATTATTATTAATATTTTTAGTACTACATGCTAATTTTTATTTAAATTATAAATTAACATTTTGAAACAAAATTCCAAAAACAGATTATTAAAAAGACCCATAAACCCACCGAGATATACGGATATTATTTCCATCCAGCTTTTGTACCTGATCCGTTCTCATTTTTTTAAAATACACATAAAACAAAAAAAATACTGTAAAACATATATTTTACAGTATTCTATACAAATTTCATATTGTATTTGCGATCCGGACGGGACTCGAACCCGCGACCTCCGCCGTGACAGGGCGGCATTCTAACCAGCTGAACTACCGGATCAATTTTTTTAAAAGAAATTGAGAAAACTTCTGCGATCCGGACGGGACTCGAACCCGCGACCTCCGCCGTGACAGGGCGGCATTCTAACCAGCTGAACTACCGGATCAATTTTTTTAAAAGAAATTGAGAAAACTTCCGCGATCCGGACGGGACTCGAACCCGCGACCTCCGCCGTGACAGGGCGGCATTCTAACCAGCTGAACTACCGGATCAATTTTTTTAAAAGAAATTGAGAAAACTTCTGCGATCCGGACGGGACTCGAACCCGCGACCTCCGCCGTGACAGGGCGGCATTCTAACCAGCTGAACTACCGGATCATTTTTTAAAGAACGTCGTTTCTTTTTCGTGGTTGCAAAATTACACCTTTTTTTGTTATCTGCAAATTATTTTAAAAAAAATGCCTCCCAATACTGGAAGGCATTCATTATCAAACTTATTTTTTTATAAGTGAGCGCTTAATTTTTCAGCGATTACCTCTTTTGGAGCCACACCTACTAATTTATCTACCACTTCCCCATTCTTAAAAATAAGAACTGTAGGGATATTTCTGATACCATACTGCATAGAAATCTCTTGGTTGTTGTCTACATCTACTTTCCCAACGATTGCTTTACCTTCAAAATCTGATGCTACTTCTTCGATGATTGGTCCTAAAGTTCTGCATGGTCCACACCACACTGCCCAAAAGTCCACTAATACCGGTTTGTCAGATTTTAAAACCGTATCCTGAAATGAGCTGTCTGTAATTTCTAAAGCCATTTTTGTTTCTTTTATTTTAATTAATATTATTTTCTTTTAATCCTCTATCGGATGTTCAAAATTACGATTTTTAAAGCATAAGACTATCTATGCTCAACATTAGTTTTTTCTATAGTATAGTCGCTTGAAATTTCTTTCAGAGCCTTCACTAATGTATCGATATCCGCTTTGGTTGTCATATGGCTGAAAGAGATACGCAATGGTGTACAATGATCCATTTCGTCTTCAGAAAGCACCATCATCATAACCATTGAAGGTTTTGAAGCTCCTGATGAGCATGCACTTCCCTGAGAGATTGCAATTCCTTTCATATCCAACTGAAGTCCTATCAATGGATTTTTATAAGGTAGTAAAGCACTTAAAACCGTATAAAGGCTGTTTTCTTTTTCAGCACTTCTTCCGTTGAACTTAATTCCTTCAATTTCAGCAGAAAGTTTTTCAATTGCGTAATTTTTAATATCCTGCATATGGTGGGTATATTCATCCATATGATTCAGAGAAAGCTCTAACGCTTTACCCAGTCCTACGATGCCGCTAACATTTTCAGTTCCGGCTCTAAGGCTTCTTTCCTGAGGTCCTCCGGTAATAATTCCTTTTAAGCCCGTTGCTTTTCTGATAAATGCAAATCCTGCTCCTTTCGGCCCGTGAAACTTGTGGGCACTGCATGAAGCAAAATCTACAGGAATATCAGAGAAATCAAGGTTCATATGAGCCATGGTCTGTACCGTATCTGAATGGAAAAGTGTATGATGCTCTTTGCACAGCTGGGCAACATGTTTAAGATTAATGATATTTCCGATTTCGTTGTTGGCATGCATTAAGCTTACCAATGTTTTTTTATCTGAAGCTTTTAAAAGTTCTTCTAATTTTGTAAGGTCAATATCTCCTTTTTCATTCGGACGGATGTAGTTTACTTCTACTCCTTTTCTGTTTTTCATGTCCAGAATACTTTCAGAAACACATTTATGTTCCAGAGGAGAGCTGATGATTCTTTCTACTCCAAGGTGTTCTACCGAGGATTTAATGATCATATTATTGGATTCGGTTCCACAGGAAGTAAAAATGATCTCAGCAGGAGTTACATGAAGATAGTCTGCAACCTGTCTTCTTACATTTTCAATAAGGATTTTTGCTTCCTGGCCAAAGCTGTGCGTTGAAGACGGGTTTCCGAAATTCATCTTCATAGTGCCCACCATTGCATCTATAACTTCTTCTGCAAGCGGAGTGGTTGCGGCATTATCTAAATATACTTTATCCATTATTATTTTGAATATTTTAATTCTACGGAGGTAAACTTGTAATCTGTGGGAACAGTAAAAATAAACCATGGACTGGAGATCACCTGAATTTCCATTCCACCGGAAGGTTCTCCTGCCGGAACTTCTACATAGAGAATCTGATTTTTTACAGAGATACTTTTGATTTCTTCAATTTTGTGACTTCCTGATCTGAAGGTTCCCAAATTGTATATAACAACTTTTTTATTTTTCGGAAATTTCGGATAGCTGACATAAGAATCTTTTCCCAGATCTGCGGTACCAAAACTTCCACTGATAATGTTACGAAACTCTTTTTCGTCTTCAATTATCTTAAAGCCTGGTTTATCAGTTCCTCCCTGAGATTCAGAAACAAGGAGCTCAGTATTTCCCTGCATAGCAGAAGACTTCTGAGATGAAGTGCTTGCACAGCTCATCAATATTACTGTACATGCAATTATCAGGCTTTTCATTTTTTACAATTTTATCTCCCAAAATTAGTGAAAAAATTGATAATGTCCTTCATTTGCCCATTTCAACATTGCCCGATCCCCTGAAGTATCCCCAAATGCAATAATTTTATCGTATTTAGAATTGTTTATTTCTTCTTTAATTCTTACCAGTTTTTCTTTTCCATTACAGTTTTTCCCTACAAAGTTTCCTGTGAAAATCCCGTTCTTAAACTCTGCCCGCGTAGAAACAAGCTCCATTTTAAGTTCCTCAGCGAAAGGCTTTACCCAAATATCCAAGGATGCGGTCACCAATAAACTTTGTGTATTATTCCTATCGATATTTTTTATAAAGTCTAATGCATTTTCCCTTACAATTTTAGGATAGTGAAGTTCAAAAAATTGTTTAGATTTCATTTCGATCTTTTCTTGAGTCTGTCCTTTTAAAATAGACCCGATAAAACTTTTTTTCACTTTTTCCGTTTCAGCCAGTTTCAGCTTCAGCAGAATAAAGAGAGGTACATGTCTTAAAAATTGTATCCGGTATTTTGTAGAATCGTAGAATTTAAGATACATAAACATAGTATCCTTGTAGGTCAAAGTTCCGTCAAAATCAAAACAATACAATTTTTTCATTTCTCTTTAAAGCTTTAATTTTTTGAATATAAATTCAGGGATATTCCTGATAATCATCATAATAATACTCCAAACCGGCAAAACATATGCCACGTTTTTCTCCTTTTTAAAGGCTTTATAAATACAGGCAGCCGCTTGTTTCGGCGTTGCGGTCAGTTTTGGATTTAAAGGCAGACCTTCAGTCATTTTGGTTGCCATAAACCCAGGTTTTATCGTAAGAACGTGTACTTTTTTATCAAAGAGATAGTTTCTCAAACCACTCAGATAGGCTGTAAACGCAGCTTTTGCACTTCCATAGATAAAATTACTCTGTCTTCCCCTGTCTCCTGCTACTGATGAAAGCCCAATGATCGTTCCGGATCTTCTGTTTTCAAATTTATGAGCAAAATAGTTCATTACGGGAACCAGTTTTGAATAATTAATATCTATAATGCGTTCCGTATTCCTGTTATCATACAGTCCTTCTTCTGTTCCTTCTCCTAAATACCCTACGGCACAAAATAATACATTTGAATTGATATTATCAAATCTGTTGTAATCAATTTCTTTCGTCAGATCCAGTTCAATAACTTCTGCCTGCTGCAGAAATTTCACATCAATATGTCTTGCAAACCGTTCTGTAGTTTCTTTATTTGAGGTAAAAAGATAGATTTTTTCAAACTTTTCTCCTTCCTGAAGTGCTTTTTCCACAAAAGCCTGTGCCACTTCAGATGTGCTTCCCAGAACTATCATTATGAGTTGTTGTTTATGATTCTTTTGTGCTGTAAAGACACAAATTTAGGATTTTGAATATTTTTCAGATAATTGGTAAGTGATGATCTGCTCATACTGTCTTTGGTAAGGTAAATTCTTCCTCCGAACTCCTGAACAATTGCATCAAGCTGGTCTACCAGTTTTTTCAGTTTTGAATTCACTTTAAAATCCAAGGCCAGTGTATACCCTTCCACCGGAAATGAGTTATAAGCCTCCGGATTATGTTTTCCAAAAAGTTTTAAAACTGCTAAGAATGATCCATTCCCACTATTGGCAATCGTTTCAAGGATTTTTTTCATCCCTTCTTTTCCCGCTTCTTTAGGAATGACCATCTGATATTGTATAAAACCGGATTTCCCGTAGATTTTATTCCAATCATTAATAGCATCCAAAGGATAGAAAAATGTTTCGTAATCAATAAAGTTCTTGACTTCCTTCTTAGACTGTTTTTTATAATATAGCCAGTTGAATATTTTTACCGTAAGTGCATTCAGTACAAATCCCGGAAAATAAAAAGGAACTGTAGGCTGTAATTTTTTCTTTAATCTTAAAGGAGTTTTCGAAAGACTCTGGGGAAGCTCATGTTGGAAGGCATGCTCACCTCTCATCAGGATACTTCTTCCAATATTTTTTCCTTTCTGAAGGCAATCGATCCAGGCAACGGTATAAGTCCAGTTTTCACTTTCATCAAACAGTTTAAAGATTTCATCCAGGTTTTCTGCTTTGATACTTTCCTGGCGAATGTATGCAGATTCTATATTTTTAAGCTTAAATTTTGCTGTAAGAATAATCCCTGTAAGTCCCATTCCACCAATAGTAGCCCAGAATTTCTCTGAATTTTCTTCTCTGGAACAGGTAATAATTTGTCCGCTCTCAGTCATGAGCTTAAATTCAATCACGTATTCTGAAAAACATCCTTCTGCATGGTGGTTTTTCCCATGAACATCGGAAGCAATAGCTCCTCCCACCGATATAAACTTTGTCCCGGGAGTAACGTATAGAAAATATCCCTGCGGAACAGCAATTTCCAGAACATCTGAAAGCAGTACTCCGGATTCGCATTCTATCACCCCGTTTAAACGGTCAAAATTGATAAACTTATTTAATTTTTTTGTTGAAAATATAGATTCTCCCAACGAAGCATCTCCATAGCATCTTCCGTTTCCTCTGGCAATAATCTCGTTGTGATTGAGTACAAATTCTTTTATTTTTTTGAAACTGTCCTCTGATCTCATTTCTTTCTCCACTACCGGGTAATTACCCCAGTTTGTAACTTTCTGTGTGAAATTCGGCTTCATTTCTTAAAATAAATTTGAATTAAAAATGCAGCAACCCAAAGTAATAGGGTAACCTGTATATAGCGGTCCCGGTACACAATTTTTGTAGGAGATTCCGTTCTGTTGTAGACCAATGTCTGCTGAAGATATCTTAATAAGGCAAAAACCACGAAGATTACCGTATAAAAAACCCTTTCATGGAATCTTTCCTGAACTTCCGGTGACAGGGTAAACATCAGGTAACATACAATAGCCAGCGTAATAGAAATAGATAATGCAATATCTGCAAACTGAACGTTATACCCGTCCAATGCCCGTCTTGTTTTTCCTGAAACCTGTGCATTGATCAATTCTCCTCTTCTTTTTCCAATGGCAAGCACGAGTGCCAATACAAACGTTAAAAGAATCGCCCATTGTGAAATACTGATTCCAGTAATATACCCTCCAGCCAATACACGAAGTACAAATCCTATAGCAATAATAAAAATATCGATAATGGGAACATGTTTAAGTCTAAATGTATATGCCAGATTCATCACTACATAGAATCCTATTATGATCGCAAACTTCCATAGCAACTCATGGAAATAGAGCTGTGTGAAAAATACGAGAATAATATCTGTAATAACCAAACCGATAAGAATTCCTATAGCCCTTGCTTTTGAAATAGCACCACTCGCCAGAGGTCTTCTCCTTTTTTCAGGATGTTTTCTGTCTGCTTCAATATCATTATAATCATTCAGAATATATACTACGCTTGCGGCAAGCGAAAATATTACAAATGCGAAAATGCTTTTAGTAAGCAGATCTATGTTGGTAATGTTACCTGAAAAAAAGAGCGGGACAAATACAAAAAGGTTTTTCACCCATTGCTCTACGCGGAGCAGCTTTAAATATTTCTTCATTTATGTTGTTTCAAGTACAAAAGTAATCAATTCAAAATTTCTAGCATAAAAATACAAAAAAAACCGCCGGGGCGGTCTTTTACGAAAATATTTATATGTAAAATTAATTACTGCCCTTGCTTGGCATCATTAATCATTTTTTCATTTGCAGTGATCGCAAACTCAACTCTTCTGTTTTTAGCTCTTCCTTCATCAGTATCATTGCTTGCAACCGGCATATTTTTACCTTCACCTTTTGTGAACATTCTGCTTGATGCAACTCCTTTTCCTGCTAAATAAGATTTTACAGCATCCGCTCTTCTTTGAGAAAGTGCTATGTTGTAAGCGTCTTTACCTACGCTGTCTGTATGTCCGTAGATATTGATATTAGTATCAGGGTTATTCGCTAATACCTCAGCTAACTTATCCAGGTTAGTCTGTGCAACAGAAGTAAGGTTTGAAGAGTCGAATGCAAAATTAACGATGCTTTCGTTCATTGTTACTTTAATACCATCTCCTACTCTTTCTACCTGAGCTCCCGGTAAAGTTTCTTTAATATCTTTAGCCTGCTTGTCCATTTTGTTACCGATAACATTACCAGCTACACCACCGATAATACCACCTAATACAGCACCAATAGCTCCATTTCCTCCTTTTCCTACATTGTTACCCAAGATACCTCCAAGTACTGCTCCTGAAGCAACACCTACTGCTGTACCTCTTTGTTGGTGATTTGAATTCTGAACCGCCTCACAGCTTGTCAATAATAATGCTGATGACAAGAAAAGGGCTCCTACGTATGTTTTATTAAAATTCATTTTTTTGATCTTTTATGTTGATAAATTATTTCATTCCTGCTCTCTGGAAGTTGTAAACTACTTTTACATTGCCTCCTTCAAAAGGAACATCTTGCTGAAGAGAAAACTGATCTGTAGTCTGGCTGATTAACGTCATTGTATAACCGGCTGTATTTTGTTTTGCTTTAGTACCTTGAGCAATTTTTTTAAACATAAACGTGTTACCGTCTTTTACTTCAAACTTGATAGGTTGTGTAATTGCCGGGCAATCTCCACCTCCGTTCAAAGTATACGCTCCTGTCCAGTTGTTAGGAATCAGTCTCCAGTGGCTTCCTACGAAACACTGTGCATCTGCACCTTCGTCAAAAGGTTTAATTTTATAACCTTTATCATAATCTATGCTCACAATCTGCCAGTCTCCTTTCATTTTCAGGAAGTCTGCTCTTTGATTTTGAGATGTAGCTGCTTTGTTAACAGAGGAACACGACACTGCAAAAAGTGATGTTCCCAACATCCCTGCAAGTAGTAACTTTTTCATTTTGTTGTTTATTATTTTGTTATTATAAAGTTACAAAAAACCGTGCCAAAATTTAAAATAAAAAATAAAAAGTCCGAAAAAAATCCGGACTTTCTATGGTTTCTCCTTAAACACAGGGAGATAAATTATTTTTTAACAGCCTTTTTTACGGATTTCGAAGGCTTAGCAGTACTTGACGGCTTTCCTTTGTAGAAATTGGTATAGGCATATTCCGCAGCTTTTTTCAGGTCGATAACACCACCTGCCTGCGATTGATCTGTGAATCCGTTTGCAGTACTTGGATTGCTGCTTTTCACAAGCGCTTCAATAATCTGGTAAGGTTTCAGATCCGGCATATATGCTAATAAAACAGCAGCTCCTCCAGCTACTACAGGGGAAGCCATAGAAGTTCCCTGAAGGTATTTGTATTCGTTTTTAGGAACGGTAGAATAAATTTCTTCTCCAGGAGCGAAAACATTCACCATTTTTTTATTGTAATTAGAAAAGTCGGCTCTCAAAGCATTATTCTTATTGGTACTTGCTCCTACCACGAGAACATTGCTTACAAATGGTTTTTCATCAGTAACATTTTTAAAGTTGGTAGGATATGCCAGATGTTCTGCTACATCTTCATTTTCATTACCTGCAGCTTTTACCAAAAGCACCCCTTTATCTTCGGCATATTTAAAAGCATCCCAAACTACATTTTTACCTGGGGAAACAGGTTTTCCGAAGCTCATATTTAAAACTTTCGCTCCGTTATCTACTGCATATCTGATGGCATTGGCAACATCCTTATCTCTTTCATCACCATTTGGAACTGTTCTTACAGACATGATTTTAGCAACTTTTGAAGCTACCCCGTGCTGAATCTCTTTTCCCTGGGGAAGTCCTGCAATGATTCCTGCTACGTGAGTTCCATGTTCTGCATCCGGTCCTTCGTAATGATTGTTACCATAGCTTTTTTCAGAATAATCATCATAGTTATCACCTACAATCTCTTTTCTAGGATCATAGGAAAGATCATATTGTTTTGCTGCCGGAGCAAAATGGTCTATTGCCTCCTTCATCTCTTCCTTCATCTTTTTTTCAAATTCAGTGGAAGATTTTCCTTTGAATTCAGGACTTTGAGAGATTTGTCCCAAGAAATCCAGTGCGATTGCATCTTTTTGATCTGTAGGGGCTTTAATTGCTGAAAGTGTTTCAGCTGTTACAGGCTTACCTCCTAATAATTTAACCATATTAGGAATCAGCTCATTCAGCATAGAATAGGTCCTAAAATTCTGTTGAGCCTCGATACTTTTTGTATTGAACATATCTTTGGCCTTCATATACATTTCAAACTCTTCTTTCATTTGAGCCTGATTTGCTTTATTCTTAGTAGAATCACTTCCTTCAAAAACAGGTTTGTATTTGGCAACGACTCTTGTCACTTCCATATTGTCGATATCAATATCACCGTTTTTACCTCCAATGAAGTTCCAACCGTGTACATCATCAATATATCCGTTTCCGTCATCATCTTTACCATTTCCGGGAATTTCATTAGGGTTTGACCACAGGTTATTTACCAATCCGGGGTGGTCTACCTGTACTCCACTATCCAAAACTCCTACCACAACGGTTTTAGGCTTCAGTCCTTTAGATTCTAAGTATTTATAAGCATTTGCCGTATTTACCCCATATACTTTTGAAGTTATAAAATCCTTATGATACCATGTCATCAGATCTTTGTCTTCGTTTGGATCAATACTTTTAGCTTTAGATTCCTGTGCAAAAGAAAAACTAAAACCTGCTAAAAAAACTGCAGCTAATAATACCTTTTTCATATGTTGAAATTTATTTTTTAAAAAGATATACCAATCGCCTGCTGTATGCTGAAAATTCCATTAATAGCGATGGTATGCTAATATGCTTGTTTTATATTTTTTATATACATAAGCGATTCCGGACCTTTATTGCATAGAAGATCAAGAACCGACAAATCCTCCAAAAATCCGAATTTATCAGAAAACGTCTGGTAATATTCTTCCATCTGAAACTCTGAAGGAAGCTTTGCCGAAAACTTTTCTCTGAAATTAATACTCTCAGGATTTTTGATATATTCTTCATTCAAAGAGTGTGCCTTTTCTGTTTTAAGTATCTGTTGGATGACTTCTATCCCTTTAAGGTTAAAATCAAGAAGATACTTTTCCTGAAGCTCAAATATTTTTCTGAACTTATCTTCATAGTATTCAAAATAAGGAGAACTCTGATATGCTGTTTTGATTGATTTCCAATGAAGGGCTCTCCAATCTTCACGGTAAGAAATTTCAACATCTTTAAATTCTCTTTTTCCGTTATGATGGATAGGGATTATTAAAGACAGTTTTCCGTTAGCTCCATAGATGTTCGCTCTGTTTCTATAAGTCTGCTTGGGAAAGCTCTCAAATTGTTCCAATGTAATTTCATTCTCAGGATTTAATAATACTGAAAACCATGAAATTGGGGGCAAATAAAATGCCGGCAATAATACATTCTTCATATTCATAATGCAAAAATGAAGTATTTTTTCAAATACTTCATTCTATTTTAAGTTTAATTTTTCTATTAGTCGTCTTCAGTTTTTTTCTTTCTGAACAATTTCACGAAATATTCCCATCCGAAGAACAGGATCAGGATCATCGCTGCAATCCACCAGTAAGAGGTTTTATTGGCTTCTCCTGTATTGGTTGCTTTGAACATTCTTTCCCAACGGATTTTGAAAGGTGCCTGATAAGTAGAGCTGCTGTCTGCAAAAGCACCCTGAAGGCTCATCCACGTAAACATTGGCTTTCCTACGATATTTTCTTCCGGAACAAAACCAAAGAATCTTGCATCTAGTGAAGCATCTCTGTTGTCTCCCACCATCATATAATAATCCTGCTGAATGGTATACTGAGTAGCTTCTTTTCCGTTGATAAAGATTTTCCCGTTCTTTTTCTCTAAACTGTTGTGCTCATATTCAGAAATGATCCACTGATAGGTTGGAAGTGTTTCCTGGTTGATAGCTACCACATCTCCTTTTTTAGGAATTCTAAGCGGACCGTACCAATCCTGATTCCAAGGTTTGTTGATCGGGAAAATAGATTGTGTAGTATCAATCTTTGTTTTGGCTTCATCTCTGTAATATACTGCAGCTTCACCTTTTGCTGAAACTTCTTCCTTCATATCAAGAACATGAGGAAGTTCTTTAATTTCTTTAGCCGTCTTATCCGTTAACCCCTGAAAGCCATAAATAAATCCTCCGTTATCCTGTTGAAACTCCTGAACCGGTAAAAATCCATAAGCTTTATATAAGGTTGGGATATCTAATTGAGCATCGGTTGTTACAATATATCTGTGCTGTACTTCCTGATCTCCTAAAACAACTTCCGGCTTTCCGTTAACGAAAAGTCTTCCAGCTCTCATTTCAAAAGTATCACCTGCTGTAGCAACACAACGTTTTACGTAAGGATCTTTTCTGTCGATCGCTGTATGTACAGAATCCTGAGGATAGTTGAAAACCACCACGTCATTTTTCTGAGGCTTGTTGAATTGTAAAATTCTTGTGTAAGGAAGCTTTATTCCGTCTACGTAAGACTTCGGATCATCCTTCGGGTTACCTTTCTGTCCTGTATCCATAATGGTCCCCTGAAGAAAAGGTATTGCTACCGGACGCATCGGAAGTCTGTAACCATAGCTCCATTTGTTTACAAAAAGGAAGTCACCCACCAATAATGTTCTTTCCATAGATCCTGTAGGAATCCCGAAAGGCTGTGTTACAAAAACGTGGATAATGGTTGCAAAAACTACCGCGAAGGTAATAGAACCTACGAATGTATCTTTCTTTTTATCATTCTTTTCTTCGTCTGTAAGAAACAGGTCGTTTGCATTTTCATCTTCTAACTCTACATCTTTAGAATAGTTGATCACAGCCATGTAAATAAACGGCAGGATCACGGTAAGAATCTGATCTTTGAAAAGGGTTTTCCCGAACTTTTTCACCAGATAAAGGTGGAAAACAGACATCATGATTGGCCCTACAATCGGAAGATAAGACAGGATCGCCCACCATTTCGGATGTTTTGTTTCTTTCAGAATGATGAAATAGTTGTAGAAAGGGATAAAAGCAAATAAAGGGCTATAGCCCATTTTCTTGAACAGTTTCCAAGATGAAACGCCCATCAATACGGATAGTATGAGGACATATACTGTATAAGTTAAAAAATAATTCATAAATTTTTTGTGCCTATTCTTATGATAAAAATGATGAGTAATAAATGATAAAAGCAGTCCGCTGTTTACAATTCACTATTCATCATTTTCTGTTTATTTGTCTGCAATTTACAGAATTTGTTACAAATTAAAGTCCCAAAACGTCTTTCATTGCGAAGTTTCCTTTTTTATCTTTGATCCATTCGGCAGCTACTACTGCTCCCAGTGCAAAACCGTTTCTGTTGAAAGCAGTGTGCTTGATCTCGATTTCGTCTACTTCACTTCTGTAATACACGCTGTGAGTTCCCGGAACTTCATCTTCACGTACTGCAAAAATCCCTAATTGTTTACCTTCTGTTTCTTCCAGCTTCCAGGCATCAAATTTAGGATTGTTTTGGATGATTCCTTCTGCAATAGAAATAGCAGTTCCACTTGGAGCATCTTTTTTATGGATATGGTGAATCTCTTCCAACTGGCAAGAGTATTCATCTACATTTTTCATCAGATCTGCAAGCTTTTCGTTTAAAGCAAAAAATAAATTGACTCCTAAACTAAAGTTGGAACCATATAGGAATGCAGAGTCGTTTTCTACAGCCAGTTTTTCTATTTCTTCTTTTTGATCCAGCCAGCCTGTAGTTCCACAGATCACCGGAATTTTATTTTCAAGACAAGCTTTGATGTTTTCAAATGCTACTTCCGGCAATGAGAATTCAATCACAACATCCGGATTATTAAGATTCTCAGCAGTTGGGGTTTCCTTAAGACGGGCAACTACTTCATGACCTCGTTTCTGTGCGATCTCATCAATGATCTTACCCATTTTACCATAACCAACTAATGCTATTTTCATATAATCTTTTTTATTTTTAAATACTGCTTTCAACCGAAGTCTTTAGCAGATATGTTGTCTTCTAAAATCTATAACTTAAACTGAACCCTGTTTTGGGAGCACTGTACCCATACTGATCCTGAATAACCGATGGTTTAAAAACCAAATCCGGGTCATGACGGCTTTCGTAAAGGTGAGCATCTACTACGGCATCTACAATATTCAGAATATAAATAAGTCCTGTAATTGCAATAGCATAATCTCTTTGTCTCTTCGCTCTGTCCTGGGCGTTCCCCAATGCTCTTTTATCTAAAAACGGGTGGCTGTCCACAAACTCATTGGGTGTTCCATTAAGTTTCGCGATGTAGTATTCACGATATTTTTTATACTGGTTATCATTCCATACAGCAATCCCCACTCCGGCTCCTACTGCTCCCCAAACAATGGGAATTTTCCAGTATTTTTTGTTATAAAACTGTCCCAATCCCGGTAAAACAGCAGAATATAATCCTGCTCTGGTGGGATTCAATTTTATAGTTTTTACTGTGGGACCATTGGCTTTTTCCAGATCTTCAATGATCTTTGCTTCTGTTTTACCTGGTTTTACCACACGGGATTCCTCTTTCGGAGGAGTCTGCATCCGAACGGTATCAATAGGTTTTACTTGTGAATAGGCCAATGCAGCGATACACAAGAAAAATGTGAAAAATATTTTCTTCATTATTTAATATGGGATAAAATATATTCCAGCTCTTCTTCATTTTTGAAGTCCAGGACAATTTTACCTTTTTTACCATTTCCAGAAGATTTGATTTCCACTTTTACTTCCAAGATATCAGCGATTGTCTTCTGGGCTTTTTTATAGTTATTGGAAAGCTCCACTTTTGCTTTTTTTGCAGCAGGAGATTTTGGATTTTTCAATGCAGCAGCAGCCTGCTCTGCCTGACGAACGTTTAATTTTTCTTTGATAATAAGCTCGAACAAAACCTGCTGATCTTCTTCACTTTCAAGACTGATGATTGCTCTGCCGTGTCCTGCAGAAATTTCACCGCTTCTGATAGCATTCTGAATATCCGGGTTTAGTCTTAACAGCCTGATAGAATTGGTAATGGTACTTCTGTCCTTTCCTATTCTCTGGCTCAGATTTTCCTGTGTAAGTCCTATTTCCTCTAAAAGCCTATGATAAGTCAATGCAATTTCGATGGCATCAAGATCTTCTCTCTGGATATTTTCAACAAGAGCCATCTCAAGAAGTTCCTGATCATTTACTAAACGGATATAGGCAGGAATAGTCGTTAACCCTGCAATTTTAGTTGCTCTGTAACGTCTTTCCCCGGAAATGATTTCAAACTTTTCACCATCTTTTCTCAGGGTAATCGGCTGGATTACACCTAGGTTTTCAATTGACTGTGCAAGCTCGTTTAATGCTTTTTCATCAAAATAAGTTCTCGGCTGCGTCGGGTTCGGATAGATATCTTCAAGCGAAACTTCTACAATATTTCCCACAAACTTATCTGCTCCTTCATCAGTAGCTGAATTGACAGTTGCTTTAGATTCTGCACTTAAAATAGCGCCCAAACCGCGTCCCATAGCTCTTTTTTTGTCCTTCATAGATATAATTGATAAATGATGTTTAACAAGTGATGACCAGCATACACTTATTGGCCATTTATTATTAATTTAATTCTTTATTAAGTTTTCGTTCCTCAAAAGAACTTCTTCAGCTAACTGAATATACTGAACAGCTCCTTTACTTTCTGCATCATAATTCAGGATACTTTCTCCAAAACTTGGTGCTTCACTCAATCTTACGTTTCTGCTGATAATGGTTTCAAAAACCATTTCCGGGAAGTGCAGATTTACTTCTTCCACTACCTGATTGGATAATCTCAATCGGCTGTCATACATCGTAAGAAGAAGACCTTCTATCCCAAGATCTTTATTATGGATCTTCTGAACGTTTTTAACGGTATTCAAAAGTTTCCCCAGTCCTTCTAATGCAAAATACTCACACTGGATCGGAATAATTACAGAATCTGCCGCAGTAAGAGCATTTACTGTAATAAGACCTAAACTCGGTGCACAGTCGATGATGATATAGTCATAATCGTCTCTTACACTGGCCAGTGCTTTTCTCAGCATATACTCACGATCCTCCTTGTCTACCAATTCAATTTCCGCAGCTACCAGGTCGATATGCGACGGAATAATATCCAGGTTCGGAGTCGCAGTTCTTTTGATGCAAACTCTTGTTTCTGCACTATGCTCCAAAAGATTATAAGTAGAATACTGAACATCTTCAACACCCAGACCGGATGTAGCATTCGCCTGAGGATCAGCATCAATGATTAATATTCTTTTTTCCAATACTCCTAATGCTGCCGCCAAGTTGACAGCGGTGGTAGTTTTACCAACGCCTCCTTTTTGATTAGCAATACCTATGATTTTTGCCATTATTAGAACTTTAAGTTTCAAAAATACACTTTTTTCTTTGCTCTCAATGAGTGGGGAAAATCAAAATTGAGTTAAAATATTGTTAATAAGCAATTTAGCAATAAAAAAAATTATCCACAAAAAAAAATCTTTGTGGATAACTATTTGAAATGTGTTTTTCCGTATTAATTATCAAACTTCATTGAGATAGGAAATTTAAAATAACTTCTTACGAATTCTCCTTTTTTGTTTTTGGCTGGAATCCATTTTCCTTTGCTTGAGATATTTTTGATTGTTCTCATAGCTTCACTGTTAAAGTCGGCGTTGGTTCCATTAGCTTTTACCCCTGAGATGGTTCCGTCCATTTCTACAATAAAGGTAACTGTCGTTTTTACTACATCTTCTGATTCAAATCCTGAACCATCGAAGTTGTTCATTACTTTATTTCTGAAGGAGTCTATTCCTCCTGTGAAATTAGCTTCTACACCAAGTTCTCCAGATTCTGCAATTTTATTTTTATCCACCGGATCAGAAATTACCGGTGGCAGAGTATTAATTACAGGACCTGTTCCTACTGATACTGGAACATTTGGCGTGTTAGGTGCCACCGGATCTCCTTTAAAATTGTTGACAAAACCTGCTACAGCATCATCCGGTATAGGATCTTTTTTTACATCATCTTTAGCATCACTTGATGGTGTAGGCACTGTACTGTCAAACGTTTTCGTGTTTGGAGGTGCAACAGTTTTTACAATCTGGGCAGGAGGATCTTTTTCAGGTGGTTCAACAATTTTAATTATTCTTCTTTCACCATTATCCTTAATTCTATCTATCATTACATCTGATTTCATTGCAGAAATCACAAACGGAGTAATAGATACTGCGGCCATTAAACTTGCTCCGATAAAAAGCGCTTTGGTTAATATTCGATCTGATTCGTTTCTTAATGCATAGGCACCATATTCTTTATTGCGGTGCTCAAAGAGAACTTCGTTAAAACGAAATTCCTGGTTTTGATTATGTTGTTTCATCACTACTACTTTTTAAACTGTTAAAAATTTTGATTATTAGTTTGGTTAGCTCTTATCGATAAGCAATGTTGTAATATCAAAACATCTGCCAAAATTTTAGCAAAACAACATAATATTAGAAAATTTTATGATAATGTTTGAATTTTAACATTTTTAAATAGAAAGTTGCACAGAAAAACAGCTCTATTTCTCATAAAAGTAAATAAAAACAACAAGCCACAAATACCATAGCCTTAGCGTAGTAGAAAAGATTATATAAGCAGTAAAAGAAGAGTTAGCGGTATTAATAATCCCAAAGCATTAATAATAATGAGAATAACAGAACTGATCTTTGTTTTTGAATAACTTTTAGCAGCAAAATAGATTGCTCCTATGCTAAAAATCAAACTGCAGACAATAAACAGAATCAGTAAGAAATCTGAACTTATACTGAATGGTAAGCCTAAGTAAACAATAATCAAAACAGCATATGTAATGGTAAGATATAAACTGATCACAATATTATCCAGAAAACGCTGGGGTATTTTATTTTCTTCCATTAGATTAAAATTAATATTAAATATAAGAGGATTTCAATAAATGAAGATCTTAAAATCAAATATTCTCTTTTAAGCTGCACCCATGTCAAGGTTTAGAACCTTGACATGGGGTGACTAATTCAGGTAAAAAACGAAATTCATTAATTTTTAAACAAAAAAAAGAGACCATCCAATGATAGTCTCTCTGTTATTTTATAGTCTAAGAAATTAGAATAATTCTTTTCTGATGATATTCTGACTTCTTTCAGGACCTACAGAAACTAAGTATACATTGATTCCTAAGTATTTCTCAATAAACTCGATGTATTTCTGAGCAGTGTCAGGAAGTTCATCATAGCTTCTTGCTTTTGTAATATCTTCGCTCCAACCTGGTAAATCCTGATAGATTGGCTCGTAATTGTATAGCTTTTCTGTTGAAGAAGTGAAATAATCAATAATTTTCCCGTCTTCAGTTTTGTAATGTGTTACTACTTTCAGGTTTTCAATTCCTGTAAGAACGTCAAGCTTAGTGATCACAAGGTTATTGATTCCGTTGATCATACAAGCGTGCTTTAAAGAAACAAGGTCTAACCAACCTGTTCTTCTCGGTCTACCTGTAGTAGCTCCGAATTCACCACCGATCTGTCTGATTTTCTCACCTAGTTCGTTATCTAATTCAGAAGGGAAAGGTCCGTTTCCAACTCTTGTACAGTATGCTTTTGCCACACCGATTAAGTTCTGAAGCGAAGTTGGCGGAACACCAGCTCCTGTACAAACTCCTCCTGTAGACGGAGAAGATGAAGTTACATATGGATAAGTACCGAAGTCGATATCCAACATCAACGCCTGTGCTCCTTCGAATAATACGTTTTTACCGTCTCTGATCGCTTCGTTCAGCTCTAATTCAGTATCAACGATTCTGTCCTGAAGCTGTTTTCCGATTGCTAAATATTCGTTGTAGATTTCTTCAACGTCTAATGTTGGTTTTCCGTAATATTTTTCAAAAAGAGAATTCTTAACTTTTAAGTTTTTCTCAATTTTATCTCTTAAAATTTCTGGATTTAAAAGATCTACCATTCTGATCCCGATTCTTGCAATTTTATCTTCATAACAAGGTCCGATTCCTTTTTTGGTAGTTCCAATCTGAGTTCCTCCGTGTTCCTCTTCACGGTAAGTATCCAAAAGGATGTGGTAAGGCATGATCACATGCGCTCTTCTGCTGATAAAGATGTGATCTGTTCTCAAGCCTTTGCTCTCGATCTGACCAACTTCTCTAATAAAAGACTTAGGGTTTACCACTACTCCGTTCGCAATGATACATTTCCCTTTGCATTGAAGAACTCCTGAAGGAAGAAGGTGCAAAACGAATTTCTCTTCACCCACATAAACCGTGTGACCAGCGTTGTCTCCACCCTGGAAACGTACTACATAGTCCGATTTTGCTGATAAAACATCCGTGATTTTTCCTTTGCCTTCATCTCCGTACTGAAGACCTACAACTACATAAGTTGACATATTTTACTTTTGTTTTTAGATTCGTGCAAAATTACTTTTAAAAAAAATGACGACCAAATTCTAGAGGATATTTATTTTGGGTTGGGTGAAAATCATGAGGTTGAAGGTATTAAAATTATTTAGTCTAAAATAATAAAGTCATGTCGTATAATTTTTTGAAATAAAATTTTGTTTACTTTTGTTTTGTGGAAAAACATGGTCAAATAGAAATAAAAGTTTCTGGAAAAATTGGAAACGTAGATATAAATCCTGATAACTTTGATATCAAGGAAATAGTTTCTATATTAAACAATGTTGATGACTTGTTATATTCTGGAGATAAAAAAAATAGACCTTTAATTTCTTATGATATTAAAGAAGGCTCTGTTAGAAATATTTTTAAAACCGGAATACAATATATAGTTAGTTTTAATGCCATATTAGGTTTAATTTCCCAAACTAATACAATTGATTATTTGGATTTAGCAACAGCTAAAGCTATTGAAAGCCTTCAAGATTTAGCAAAGAAAAAGGATTTTGCTCTTGATATAACAACATCACTTGAAGGTTCTAATAATATTCGAATTGATAAATTTTCTGATTTTAAAAGAACAGAAGCAATTTGGGCTGAAGCAGAATTTTATTTTTATGGAAAAATAACTAATGCAGGGGGTAAAGATAAAGCTAATATTCATTTATTGACTGATGAATATGGAACAGTTAGAATTCAAACTCCAATTTCATTCTTAGAACAACAAGAAGAAAATATTCTATATAAATCTTTAGGTATAAGAGCTAAAGGTAACCAACATTCCGAAAACGGAGAAATTGATTTTACAAATTTAGAATTCATTGAGTTAATCGATTACAATCCCATTTTTGACGAAAATTATTTGAAAAAACTAAGAGATAAGGCAAAACAATCTTGGCTTTCAAATATTAATCCTGATGAATGGTTAAGACAAATAAGAGGAAGCTATGAAAGTTAATGGAGTTTTACTAGACACAAGTTTCTTTATTAGATTTTTAAATGATGCTGATCCATTATTTAGAAATGCTTTAGAATATTATAAATACTTTTTAAGCAATGATATCAAAATGTATATTTCAACAATTTCAATCGCTGAATATTGTGTTGGAGGTTCAATATCAGAATTACCTTTAAGAAATTTAGCTATTCTTCCATTTAATTTGAATCACGCTACTAAAACAGGTGAAATTGCTAAAATAGTTTTTACAAAAAAAGGAAAATTAAAACTAGCTGAAAGAAATATAATTCCAAATGACTCAAAATTATTTTCTCAAGCAGATGTAGAGAAAAATATCATTTATTATTTGTCTTCAGACACTGAGAGTATTAAAATTTATAACCTTCTCCAAGAAGAAGGACTAAAGCCTAGTTTTAATTTTATAGATTTAAATATTCCTCCTAATGAATATTTTGGTTATTTAGATTTATAAATACTTTTAAGTTTTGATTAAAACAAAGCTAAAGTATAATAATCACCAATTAACCACTCTACTCACCCTCATTTCCAACAAACATAGACACACCATCCAAAGCCGAAACCACCAACAAAGTCCCATGATAATCTTTAGTGGAATTTTTGAAATTATTAACTTTATGATATCGAGATAAATAATACAAAATAAAATTTATCATGCCATTATCCCAAAAACCAGCCTACCTCCCATCAAAAATAAACAGCAGCTCACAACTTTTCTACACTCTATTCTCTCCACAAACAGCAAAAGCCACCCTTCTCATTGTTCACGGCATGCAGGAACACAGTGGAAGGTATGCGGAAATTGCAGAATATTTTGCCAGTCATGGCATTGCTGTACTGACCTATGATCATTTGGGACACGGAAAATCTGTCAAAGAGAAAAAAGACATTGGTTTCTTTCAGCTTGAAAAACCGGATGAAAGACTTGTTGCAGATGCAGAAATGATGGCAGATTATCTCGCAGAGCAATATCCGGATGTTCCGCATTTTATTTGGGGGCATTCTATGGGATCTTTTATTACACGATGTCTTCTTCAAAAGGCAAGCAGTAAGTTTGCAGGAGCTATTATTACAGGAACCGGCGGGCCTTTACCAGGAATAGATGTATTAAGAGTTTATTTATCATTAACCAATGCCATCGCCCCTCGTCATCGTACTTTTTTGAATTCTGTTTTTACGAGTGCCAATAACAAGCATTTTAAAAACGATAAAGATTTCAGTGACACCAGCTGGCTCAGTGTAAATCCTAACAATAGAAAAGCTTTTGAACAGGACGAACTTTGTGGGATTCCGTTCACTCATAATGCTTTTTATACTTTATTTACTATTTATAAAAAGGCTACAGCGAGAAACTGGGCTGCCACTATTTCTCAGTCATTTCCTTTTCTGTTTGTAAGCGGACAGAATGATCCGATAGGTGATTTTGGAAAAGGCGTAATGCATACAGTCAACAATTTAAAAACAGATGGTTTTCAGAATGTGGAAGTAAAGATCTATCCGGAAATGCGTCATGAGATTTTAAATGAATCTATAAGAGAAGAAGTCCTGAATGAGATCTATAACTGGATTTTAAAATCGTAAAGACTCTCGCAGGTCATTCAATTTCCGCAGCTTTAATAAACTTAAAAAGTCATGAGAATACATATTTTCGGAGCTTCAGGTTCCGGGGTTACCACTTTAGGAAAAGCATTATCTGAGGAACTCAATGTTGAATACTTTGACAGTGATGATTTTTTCTGGCTTCCAACACCAATCCCTTTTACAGAAAGACAAAACCCTGAAACAAGAAATTCAATTGTTTCGGACCAACTTCATACTGCTGAAAACTGGATTTTTGGAGGCTCAATCATTCATTGGGGTGAAAATGTATTTCCTGCATTTGATCTGATTATTTTCCTCTATCTTCCTCCTGAAGTACGACTGGAAAGACTGAGAAAAAGAGAGTATGAAAGATATGGCGAAGAAATCATAATCAATCCGGAAAGAGCAGAAAAATTCCAGGAGTTTATGGATTGGGCTAAAGATTATGATCACAATACAGGTGTTGCCAACAGAACACTAAAAGCCCATCTGGAATGGCTGTCCGGGATGAATACTCCTTTGATTGAGCTTTCAGGTGATTATGACCTGCCTCAAAAGATGGATATTATTCTGAATAAAATAAAACAGGGAAATTTACAGGCTGGATAGAGATTGCTTCGCTTTGCCCGCAATAAAAAAGGTTATGTTACTTAAAATTTATATAAAGAAAACCTGGAAATTAATTTCCAGGTTTTCTTATGATAAGGTTTGGCTAAAGCCAATGGAATTGTTTTAATATTGAAGGCGGGCTAAAGCCCTATTGAATATCTCCCATGTTATACAAATAATCACTTAGCCAAGCATCAATTCCCGATCAATCCCAATCTCTTCCAGAAAAACTTCATCATGCGAGATAACTAACAGCGTTCCATGATAATCTTTAATGGAATGGGTGAGAATTTCCACATTCTGAAGATCCAGGTTATTCGTGGGTTCATCAAGAATGATCATATCCGGAGCTTTATTGCTGATGGAAAGTCCGCATAGAAGCAAGCGCAAACGCTCCCCTCCACTCAGCATCCCACATTTTTTGTCCCAGGTATCTTTACCGAATAAAAATCTGGACAGTAATGTTTTCACCTCAAATTCCTGCAGTGCATGATCATTAAAGGTCTGGACAAAATCATAAAGAGTAGAGTCATTATCAATCAGCGAATATTCCTGATCAATATAGATGCTGTTAAACTCCGCTCTGTCTATTATTCCTTCGGAAGGTTCAGTATTTCCCAACAGAAGTTTTATCAGACTTGTTTTTCCTGAGCCATTCGAACCTTTGATAGAAATTCTTTCCCCGCTTCGGATCTCAAGGTTGACATTTTCTTTCCATAAATTTCCATTTCCATAATTGAAATTAATATCTTCAGCCGTAATTAAAATCTTCCCTGAATGCAGATTGGAATCATTAAAATTCACTTTCATCTGTTCAGAATTCTTTAAGGAGGAACGCAGGTCTCTCAAACCATCTGAAATCCCGCTGATTTTCTCTGCGTGCACACTTTTCAGCTTTGAACTATTTTTTTCAGCATTATTCCGAAGCGTGTTCATCATAATTCGTGCAACACCGGATTTTTCCTGCTTTTGCTTTCCTTTTGCATCCAGTTTCTGTTTCCGTTCCAGTGTTTCCCTTTCTTTTTCTTTCGCCTTTTTCAAGGCCCGTTCTTTTGCATGGATATCATTATGTAAAGCTTCTTCCTCTACTTCTTTTTGCTCTGCAAAGAAATCATAGTTTCCTCCATACGTGGCAATTCCCTGATTGCTTAATTCAAAGATGGTATCAACAAGATTAAGCAAAGTCCGGTCGTGGCTTACAATAACTACTGTTGCATCTGTTTTATCAATAAGATCATACAGGATCTTCCTTCCATCAAGATCCAAATGGTTGGTAGGTTCATCCAATATGATGATATCAGGTTGACTGATCTGAATTCCGGCAAGAAAGACCTTGGTTTTCTGACCGCCGCTCAGGTCTTCCAGTTTTTGAGACAGTTCAAAATTGTCAAGTCCCCAATGTTCCAATGCCTGCTGACAACGCTCTTCAATATCCCAATCGTCATTGAGAATTTCAAAATAAATTTCATCCACCTCTCCATTGGTAATTTTTTGGAGCGCATTCAGTTTCTGATCTATTTTAAGACATTCAGCAATAGTAAGATGATTAAAGTTCCCAAACATCTGAGGAATATAAAAAACAGAACCTGAAATAGTAATATTTCCGCTTAAAGGCTGTATTTCACCCGCGATCATTTTCAGCAGAGTTGATTTTCCCATGCCGTTACTTCCCACCAATGCAAATTTGGTGTGAGAAGGTACCGTTAAATGGGTATAATTAAATAGAAGATCTCCTCCCGGAAACCCAAAGGATATATTTTGTAGTAAAATCATGATTTCTTTCTTAAAAAATGGTTGAACACCAGTAACATCTTCGTTACTGTTTTTATTGAATCTGAAAGAAATGATATCCTACATGTCCGTATTTTGGGTTTTGAGGGAACAAAGATACTCATTTTCCACAATATTCATTTTTTCATAAAATTACCAGGATATTTATCATCTCTTTTTTCTTCCACACTTAAACACCGGTTATTTATTCTCTTCCAAAGAATTCATTTTTCTAAGGCTATAGCTTCCTATGTTGTTCAATGACTTATACTTATTCTGATTTAAACAGGCTTCATCATAATCCCTCACTTTGTCATCCCGAAACCATCAAACTGTCAAACTAATAAAAACAGGAAAGTATTTTAATCAAAAATCCGTAACTTTGCCTCCTACTAAAAATTTTATGGAAAGCATTAAAGTTCACGACAAAACTTTCGTTCCTTATTTAAAGGATGCCGAAATTCAGGAAATTGTAAAAGAGACAGCGTTAAGAATTTATGAAGATTACAAAGATGAAGTGCCTGTTTTCATTGGCGTTTTAAATGGGGTGGTGATGTTCTTCTCAGATCTTTTAAAATATTACCCGGGGGAATGTGAAATTGCCTTCATTCAAATGAGTTCTTATGTAGGAACTGAATCTACAGGGATTGTTTATCAGAAAATGGAACTTACCAAAGATGTAAGAGACCGCCACATTATTATCGTAGAAGATATTGTAGATACAGGAAACACTGTTGAGAGTCTTTTCAAATATTTTAAGGAAACACAACGTCCTAAATCTGTAAAGCTGGCTAGTTTCTTACTGAAACCTGAGATTTACAAGAAAGATTTCAAGCTGGATTATATCGGAATGGAAATTCCAAACAAATTTGTACTTGGATATGGACTTGATTATGATGAATTGGGAAGAAACCTACCTAATTTATATCAATTGGAAGACGGACAAATCAACCATTAATTATTGTCATTAGCTACTGGCTATTGGCTGTTAGCTTTAAAACTTAATCGAAATAAAAGTAAAATATTAACTTAAAAAAGCTAAAAGCCAACAGTGTATTACTAATGGCTGGAAGCGTATCAACATTATGATAAACATTGTTCTGTTCGGCCCTCCAGGAAGTGGAAAAGGAACACAAGCTCAGAATCTAATCGAGAAATTCAATTTAAAACAGGTTTCAACAGGTGATCTTTTCAGATACAATATGAAAAATGACACTGAACTTGGAAAGCTGGCTAAGTCATACATCGATAAGGGAGAATTGGTTCCGGATCAGGTAACAACAGATATGCTGATCGATGAGATCAAAAAACCTACTGATACCAATGGTTTTATTTTTGACGGATATCCAAGAACAACTGCACAGACAGAAGCTTTGGAAACCATCGTTAAGGAAGTACTGAATGACAATATTGACATCTGTCTTTCATTGGTAGTAGAGGATAAAATTTTGGTTGAAAGACTTCTGAAAAGAGGTGAAACCAGTGGAAGATCAGACGACAGCAATGTAGAGATCATCGAAAACAGAATTAAAGAATATTATACTAAAACAGCAGAAGTTGCCGAGCTTTATAAGCAGCAGGGTAAATATGTAGAGGTAAACGGTGTTGGAGAAATTGATGAAATTTCCCAAAAACTTTTCGCTGAAGTAGAGAAAATTAAATAATCGGGATACGGGTGCGGGATAGAAAATTTCGTCCCGTAGCCTGCAACTCGCAACACAAACTATATGTCTAACTTTGTAGATTACGTAAAGATCCATTGTAAAAGCGGACACGGAGGTGCTGGTTCTGCCCACCTTCGCCGTGAAAAGTATATCCCTAAAGGTGGTCCTGACGGTGGCGACGGAGGTCGTGGCGGACACGTCATCATGAGAGGAAATGCTAATGAATGGACTTTGCTTCCACTTCGATACACCCGTCACATAAAAGCAGAACGAGGTGAAAACGGAGCGAAAAACCAGCTTACAGGAGCTGACGGTTCTGATATTTATATTGATGTTCCCATTGGGACTATCGCTAAAAATGAAGAAGGTGAAATTATCGGAGAAATCCTTGATGACAAGCAGGAAATAATTTTGATGCTGGGTGGAAAAGGAGGAAGAGGAAATGAATTTTTCAAATCTTCTACTAATCAGACTCCAAGATTTGCTCAGCCCGGAATGGATGGCGAAGAAGGCTATGTTGTCTTCGAGCTTAAAATTTTGGCCGATGTAGGACTTGTTGGATTTCCAAACGCTGGAAAATCTACACTTTTAGCATCTGTTTCTGCAGCAAAACCAAAAATTGCCAATTACGCCTTCACTACTCTGACTCCTAACCTTGGTATTGTAGATTACAGAAATTACAAATCTTTTGTAATGGCTGATATTCCGGGAATTATTGAAGGAGCAGCAGAAGGAAAAGGCTTAGGACACAGATTCCTGAGACATATTGAAAGAAACTCTATCTTGTTATTTTTAATTCCTTCTGATTCTGAAGATCACTACCAGGAATTTAAAATTCTGGAGAATGAATTAAAAGAATACAATCCTGAACTTTTAGATAAAGACTTTATTATTTCTGTATCAAAATCTGACCTTTTGGATGATGAACTGAAAAAAGAAATTGCAGCAGAGTTTCCTGAAAACAAGCAGCCTTTGTTCTTCTCAGGAGTTACCGGAGAAGGCCTTATGGAACTTAAAGACGCCATCTGGAAACAATTGCACGGATAGAAAAAACATTGATTCACCAGTTTTATTTTAGAATGGAACTGCAACATACAAAACAGCCTTAGAAAAATCTGAGGCTGTTTTTTAATAAAATTAATTCTATTTCTTTTAGACAATATTTTAAACCATTAAGAAGGATTTAAGAAATAAAGTATAGTTAAGTAAATCATTCTGATTTTTAAGCGTAAAGCGAAGCTTATCTTAACATCTTAATACAATCTTAATGGTTAAAATAAAAGGTTAAGCAGGTTTTCCATATATATTTAACATAAAAACAAAGGAAGATTTTGTCTTTTGGAACAATTATTGGGAGAATCTCCGAAATTGAAAAAACTATGAAATATTTACTGGGCCTTTGCGCATTTGTATTTTTATTTTCGTGTACTTCTCAGAAAGTAAATTCCAAATATTCTGCTATTGAATATGAGGCAACTCCCTGTTTTGGATTCTGTCCTGTTTTTAAAATGACTATCAGTCCGGACAGAACAGCAGTTTTTGAAGCAGAACATTTTAATTTTAATGATAAACCTTCAAAAGATGAATTTTCCAAGCCTCGCGAAGGAACTTTTAAAGGAACAATCAAGGAAGAGGATTACAATAAACTAATCAGTTTGCTGGATGGGCTCAATGCAAAAAGCTTAAACGACAAATATGGTGAGCGAAACATTACCGATCTTCCAACCTCGTATTTAAGAATCAAATTCGCTGACGGTACTTCAAAAAATATTGAAGACTATGGAAAACACGGAAGTGAAAAGCTTTCAGAAGTCTATCAGTTTTTTGAAAACTTAAGAAAAAACCAGGAATGGACTAAAGTGAAATAGTTTCACTAAAAAAATATTTAAATTATCTTTGTACAGTAATTCCTTCAATTGAAGGAATTATTTTTTTGTAAAATTAGTAACCATTTAAAATAAACATGAAGAAAAACTTTTTTTTCCTTGCAGTATTTGCTTTCTCAGCACTATTTAATGCACAAGAAAATACAAAAGACCAGACATCTATGAGCTTTGGTGTAAAAGGAGGATATTCCTTATCCAATATGAAATTTTTTGGAACTGGGCTGGATTCAAAATCCTATTTCTATGCAGGTATCGTAGCAGAACAACCTTTATCTTCTAAATTTGGTTTGCAGGCTGAATTGCTGTATACTCAATTGGGTGGTAAAGATGCTTATCCCTGGTATCAGTTGGTTGGCAGTGAAGTGGTAAGCATGGGTAATATGAACTTTGATTACAAATTCAATCAGATACAGGTTCCTATTTCAGTAAAATACTATATTATTCCAGAACTTTCTGCATCTGCAGGAATCAACTTAGGGTTTAACATATCATCCAAGGTAAAAATGGATAATCTCTTTGATGAGGCAGAAACCCACAATTATGAATCTTTAAAAACCTTGAATTTATTTCCTTTCCTGGGTGCAGAATATAAGATTAATGAGAAGTTTTTTGTTGATGCCAGATATAATTTCAATTTTATAGAAATGAATAAAAGCAATGCAGTTCCTATTAAAATTGGATTTCTGCAGGCTGGTGTAGGATATAGATTTAAATAAACTTCAGACATTTAATAGAAAAAATGGCGGCTCATATTTGGGTGGCCATTTCTTTTTTCCAATAGTCAATAAGTCTAAAAAAGTGGAATAAGATACTTAAAAATATTTAGACTACCTTTGTAGAATGTAATTCTTTCAGACTGAAGGAATTTTTATTTAAATTTTAAAATAATTCATTTGAATTTTACAGACTTAAACTTAATAGAACCTATTGCAAAAGCAATTCAGGAACAGGGATACACGACTCCTACTCCTATCCAGGAAAGATCGATCCCTGATATATTAGACGGCAGAGACTTTTTAGGCTGCGCGCAGACAGGAACTGGTAAAACAGCTGCTTTTTCTATTCCTATTCTACAGAATTTATCCAAAAATAAAATTCCCAATAAACATATAAAAGCATTAATCCTTACACCAACCAGAGAACTGGCCATTCAGATTGAGGAAAACATTAACGCTTATGGTAAATATCTTCCATTAAAACAACTTGTTATTTTTGGAGGGGTAAAACAAGGAAACCAGGAAGCTGCTTTGAGAAAAGGAATTGATATTCTGGTAGCAACACCAGGAAGACTTCTTGACTTTATTGCTCAAGGCATCATCAGCTTAAAAAACCTTGAGATCTTTGTTCTTGATGAAGCAGACAGAATGCTGGATATGGGATTTGTACATGATGTAAAAAGAATCATCAAACTTTTACCTCAGAGAAGACAGACTTTATTCTTTTCTGCAACAATGCCGGCTGAAATCCAGAAACTGGCTAATTCTATCCTGAATAATCCGGTAAAAGTAGAAGTAACTCCGGTTTCTTCTACAGCAGATACCATTAAACAATCTGTATATTTTGTAGAAAAAGATAACAAACTGAATTTGCTTTCTCACATTCTTCAAAATGATATTTCAGATTCTGTATTGGTATTTGCAAGAACAAAACACGGTGCAGATAAGATTTCGAGAAAACTTCAGAAAGACGATATTTCTGCTGAAGCCATTCATGGTAATAAATCTCAGAATGCGAGACAAAATGCTTTGAATAACTTTAAATCCGGAAAAACAAGAGTTCTTGTTGCCACGGATATTGCAGCAAGAGGAATTGATATTGATGAATTGAAATTCGTGATCAATTTTGAACTTTCCGATGTTTCTGAAACCTATGTACACAGAATCGGAAGAACAGGTAGAGCCGGAGCTGAAGGTAATTCTATATCTTTTGTAGACGGACTTGATCTTTTGAATTTAAAGAATACTGAAAAATTGATTGGGAAGAAAATTCCTGTGATCAAAGACCATCCGTTCCATACTGATGATTTGATTGCCCAGAAAAGGGATTCTAACAACAAACCTTTTCATGCAGGTGGTGAGAAACCTAAAACAACAGGAAACAGTAATAATTCAAGGCCAAATAATAACCGTAAGAAGCCTTCTACAGGAGCTTCAGTAGGTTTCAAAAAGCCTAAAAACAAGAATTTTACCAGAAAGAAATAAAAATAAAACCCTTTTCAAAATTGAAGAGGGTTTTGTTTATCTTAAAGTTGAGAACCTTTATGACTGAAAAAGATTCTTTGCATTTTCTGTAGTGATGCGGTCTATCTCAGAGAAATCTTTCCCATAGATATCCACCAGCTTACCGGCTACCAGATCAAGGTAGGAGCTTTCATTTCTTTTTCCTCTGTGGGGAACCGGCGCCAGATAAGGAGAGTCTGTTTCCAGAACAATCTTATCCAGTGGAATTTCATTCAGAAACTGGTCTATTTTCCCGTTTTTGAACGTTACTACTCCACCAATTCCTAAAATGAAATTAAGGTCAACAGCGTGCTGTGCCTGTTCCAGATTTCCTGAAAAGCAATGGAAAATTCCTCTCAGCTTCGGGTGTTTTTTTCTTTCCAGCACTTCAAATGTCTCATCAAAGCTTTCTCTTGTATGAATCACAATCGGAAGATCCTTTTCTATAGCCCAGTCAATCTGCTGTTCAAAAGCTTTCACCTGAATATCCAAAGTTGTTTTATCCCAATACAGATCAATCCCGATTTCCCCAATTGCAGGAAAATGTCTCTGATCGAGATAATTTTTTACAATTTCAAGTTCTTTTTCCCACGATTCCGGTTTTACATAACAAGGGTGTAACCCCATCATTGAGAAAATTTGTCCCGGATATTCTGTTTCCAGCTGCAACATCTTCCCATGAGATTCAGAATCGATAGCAGGAAGATAGAATTCTGTAATTCCTTTATCTAAAGCCCTTTGAATAGCTTCTTTTCTGTCTTCATCAAATTCTTCTGCGTATAGATGTGTATGTGTATCAATCATTTTATTTAAAATTTCAATAGATCTTCATAAGGATTTTCAAGCCCCAGCAACATTCCGAAAGCCGGCTCTGTTTTTATTCCCTGCTTTTTAAGTTCTATTATTTTTTGTTTAAATTCTTCTCCTTTTTCCTTTAATATTTTATATTCAGCCACCATATGGAGATAAGCATTTTGCTTTTTTGTTGGCTTATTCTGTCCAAAAATTTCGATGGGAAACCCTTCCAGTACAAAATTCAATGTAATGCATTTTTCGCCGTTTACAATGGGATGCTCCACGTCCACATCGTAAGGAATAAACCTGCTAACCATTAAATCATTCAGAAAGTCTTCTTCAAATCTTAAATCAATCTCAAAAATAAGATCCAGATCACTTCCTTCTATATCAATTTCAATAGGAACAGTTCCTGCTAAAATGGGTGAATAATTCTTTAATTTTTCAAAAATCTGATATTTTTCAAGAACTTCATAAGCCCTTTTCTGTCTCTCATTCCCACTTTTCAGATAGTCAATTCCAGTAAAATCAAGCATTTAAAAAATTTTATGTTTTACCTTTTTACGCTGAATTTCAATTTTTTGATCTAATTTCTCTCTGAATTCTATAAACTTAGGGTCTTTCTTATCACTGGTTTTATGTTCCAGTGCCTTAATAATCTTAAAGTTTTCTTTAATAAAATTCTGGGTATCAACTGAAAAATAGGCATTTCCAAATTTTTCAAAAATATAATTAACCGCCTGTGTGCTTGGATGAATCATATCTTCTTTATAAAAACGGTAATCCCGGAGGTCATCCATTAAAATCTCATAGACCGGCAGATAATGACAGTCTTCAAAGAGAGAAATAGACTCGTGGATGGCTGTAATTAATTTGGATTTACTTAGCTGGTTTTCTACCATTCCATCTTTAGTATGTCTTACTGGGGAAACGGTAAACAGGATCTGTATTCCCTCTTTGCAAATATCTTTAAGGTCAAGAATCGTCTGGTAAATAGAACTTGTCAGCTCCTGATGGGAAAGCAGTCTTTTCTCAAAAAACTTTTGTGGAATTTTGTGACAGTTGGCCACCAGTTTGTTCTTGGGAAGAAACTCATAGATAAATGAGGATCCGTAGGTAATGATAATCCAGTCAGCTTCCTGAAGAAAGGAATTTCCTGCTTCAATAGCTCCATTAATTTTATCTAAGGTCTGATGAATATACCGGGTATCAAAACTGGTGTGATGATCCAGAGAAATATATTCTTCATTATAGGTAATCAGTTCCTCTTCTTCATAAAACACAGAATCATGTAATCTGTTGATAGCGTTATTGATTGAAAAAGGGTTAAATATCGTCCCAAAAGGATTGTTAAGGGTCTGAAGTTGCCCATCATGGAGTAAATCAGTCATTTCAGAGGCAAAGCATGAGCCTATTGAAAATATTTTATCTTCAATCTCAATCTTCTTATCTGAGGCAGGAATATCAACTTCTGTTCTGAATTTCATTTATAAGGAATTAGGATTTAGGTATTAGGGCTCAGACTAATTCCTAAGCCCTAATTCCTATAACCTCATTTAACTTTCTCTTCTCAACAAATAATTTGCCAGTTCGATAAAAGGTTTTTTCTTTTCTTCAGGAACATCTATTTTCTGAAGATAGCTTTGTCCGATTTCATTATGTTTTTCGATCAGACGTAACGCTTTTTCATCTACTTTTGTTCTTCTGAATATCTTTTCTACGCCATAGACTTTATCAACATTTTCCGTCTTTTTAGAGTACCAGTAATCCAGCTCTTTTCTTTCTTCATCGGTAGCATGTTCTCTTGCCAACAAATACAGAACGGTTTTCTTGTTTTCGTAAATATCTCCGGCATGTTTTTTCCCAAACTGTGCCTGATCACCGAATACATCAAGATAATCATCCATAATCTGGAATGCAATTCCGATATGTTTTCCGAAATTGAAAATAGCTTTGGCATCTTTAAAATCTGCTCTTGCAATCAAAGCGCCAATCTCAAATGAAGAAGCACTCAAAACTCCTGTTTTATAAGTAATCATTCTGATGTAGTCATCAAAAGTAACGTCTTTCTGAGTTTCAAAGTTGATATCATATTGCTGCCCTTCACAAAGCAGAAGCCCGGTATGGGTAAATATTCTGATACATGCTTTAAAGATTTCAGGCTCCAGATCCTCAAAAAACTTATAGGCTTTAAGCATCAATCCGTCTCCGGAAAGAATTCCCACATTAAGACCGTGTAAAGTATGAATGGTAGGCTTATTTCTTCTTAAAGGAGCTTCATCCATAATATCATCATGGATCAGCGTGAAATTATGGAAAAACTCGATAGCCAAAGCGGGCTTAATTGCCTGCGTAAGATCTCCTCCGAACATCTCACAAGCCATCAGCACCATAATAGGACGAAGACGCTTTCCACCATGGGAAATAATATAATTCATCGGGTCATACAGCTCCGAAGGTTTATCTTTAAAAGTATATTTAGTGATGGCGTCTGCAACAATCTGCTGGTATCTGTCTAAAAATTCCATAAAATCTTTTAATTTGAACAAAAATACAATTTTTCGGGGCTTTATAAAACAAAAAACTTTGCCCAAATGGACAAAGTTTATATAATTATATGATTTGTTTTTTAGAAAAGGAAGGTTACCACAAGATAGGTAATTGCTGCCACTATTGCAGAGATTGGAATGGTAAGTACCCAAGCCCAAAGAAGACTTACTGTAATCCCCCATCTTACTGCTGAAATTCTTTTCGTTAATCCTACCCCGATGATAGAACCTGTGATCGTATGTGTAGTAGATACAGGAATACCAAAGTGATCTGTAATGAACAGGGTAATAGCCCCTGCAGTTTCTGCACTTACACCTTCTAATGAAGTTACTTTCGTAATCTTGGTACCCATTGTTTTGATGATCTTCCAACCACCACTCATTGTCCCTAAGGCAATTGCAATAAATGATACTAAAGGAACCCAAATATAATGTTGAGCAAAATAATCAAAACGTTCGGCAGAAGGAATATTCAAATATTGAGCATCCTGAAGCATGTTAACATGATAATAAATTACCGCTGCCCCAATGATTCCCATTACTTTCTGAGCATCATTCAAGCCGTGTCCTAAACTGAACAATGCTGACGATGCCAACTGTAATCTTTTGAAAGATTTGTCTGCTTTGTGCGGGTTTGATTTTTTATAAAGGTGTACAATAATCAATGTAATAATGATGGAGATAATCATCCCTATGATCGGTGCCATGAAAATGAACAGGAAGATAGGAATCACTTTGTCAAACTTCACCACACCCTGATGGGTTACCTGAACGAAAGCCTCCTTAGTGGTCTCCCATATCCCAAGCTCCGGCTGTGCTGCAGCCACGGCATGATAATCCATCATGAAAGCATGCATAAGAGCTGCCCCCAAGAAACCTCCGATCAGCGTATGTGATGATGATGAAGGGATTCCGAACCACCATGTAAGAAGGTTCCAGGCAATAGCCGCTATAAGACCGGAAAATATAACCTCAAGAGTAATAAAATTCTCATTAACTGTTTTGGCAATTGTATTACCAATTTTGAATTCTCCAATAATATAAGCAGCAATAAAGAACGCTGCAAAGTTCCAAAGTGCTGCCCAAAGTACAGCCTGGAATGGAGTTAAAACTTTTGTAGAAACAATAGTTGCAATTGAGTTGGCTGCATCATGGAAACCATTGATATAATCGAAGATCAGGGCCAACACAACAATAACTACAAGTAAAATCGGAAATTCCATTTTTTGCTATGTATTAGGCGTATTTAATCATGATGTTCTCAATTGTATTGGCAACATCTTCTGCTTTATCCGTTACAATTTCAAGGTAGTTCAATACAGATGAAACTTTAATAATGTTGATCGCATCATTGGTTTCAAATAAGTCTACCATTGAATTGGAAAGCAAATCGTCAGCAATATTCTCAATAGAGTTCACCTTAATACAAGCTTCTTTCACCTGTTCCATATTTTTGAACCCTTTAAGGTTTTTCATTGCATTCTGAATTTCAAGACATGCTTTATGGATCAATAAAGAGAAGTCTGAATAAGCCTTCATCTCAGGTGATTTGTAAAGGAAAATATATTTTGTGGAAGCGTAGATATAATCAGCGATATCATCCAGTCCTGTTGCCAATGTGTGGATATCCTCACGGTCAAAAGGTGTAATGAAGTTTTTCCCTAATTCTACGAAAATTTCGTGAGTAAGTTCATCATTCTTGTGTTCGAAGTCACTCATTTTCTTCAGCATAGAATCATCATTAAGATCGAAATCCTTGATTCCTGTGTTGAAATCTTCTGACATTGCAACTAGATTTTCAGTTACTTTTTCGAAAAGTACAAAGAAGATTTTATCTTTTGGTTGAAAAGCGTGGAAAATATTACCAATTCCCATTTTTTAGTATTTATAATTCGAGTGCAAATTTCCTAAAAAAGGATTGTACGTGAAACTATATGACATTAAGTTTTGTTAACATTCGCTTAACTCCTGATTATCAAATAAAAAAACCGGCATTAACGCCGGTTTTATATAGTAATTGATGAGATTTAGTTTGCAACTTCAGCTCTCATATCTTTTCCTTTGAACTTCATTGATTGAATATTGCTCAAGACATTGTCTTTAAACGATTTTTCAACCTCAAAGAAAGAGAATTTTTCTAAGATTTCGATATCTCCAATCTCAGCTCTTTTCTTGGATTTTCCATCACCTGTAGCCTTATTGATAATATCCAAAACATCAAGCTTCTTCAACTGGTCTTTTTTTCCAAGATTAAAGAAGAATCTTACCATATTCTCATCTCTTCTTCTTGGCTTTCCACCACGATCTCTGTCTCTTCCACCTCGATCTCTGTCTCGGCTGTTTTCTCTGTCACGGCCTCTATCTCTGTCTCTATCACGTCCACGGTCTCTTCTTGAGTAATCGTCATCTCTGCTGCTAAACTTCTGCTCAGCAAGATCGTGTTTATCTTTGTAATATAAAGCAAGATCCTTCAATTGGAACTGTAGCAGCTGGTGCACCAATTCTTCTTTTGTAAATTTGCTTAGATCAGGAATTAAGCTATCATCAAATTCGAAAAGATCCTCGTGCTCCGTCAATAATTTTTCGAATACACCTCCTACCTGAGCTTTGATAATATCTTCACCTGTAGGAATGAATTTTTCGTTGATTTCAATTTTTGTTGCAGATTTGATCTGTTTCAGTTTTCTGCTTTCTTCAGGCTTTATCAAAGCCATAGAAATACCGTCTTTTCCAGCTCTACCTGTTCTTCCGCTTCTGTGAACGAATACTTCAGGATCATCTGGTAAAGAGAAGTGAATAACGTGTGTAAGAGAGTTTACATCCAATCCTCTTGCTGCAACGTCTGTCGCTACAAGAATATCAATGTTTTTCAATCTGAATTTCTTCATTACCGTATCTCTCTGCGCCTGAGAAAGATCACCATGAAGAGCATCAGCTGCATAACCGTTCTGCATTAAGAAATCTGCTACCTCCTGAGTTTCCATTCTCGTTCTACAGAAAATAATGGAGTACTGATTAGGATTAGCATCGATCAATCTCTTCAACGCTTCTTTTTTCTGACGGTACCCTACTACATAGTATTCGTGAGTAATGTTCTTCTTCACTTCGTTGATAGAACCTACTGAAATACGGTGTGGTTTTGTAAGGTAATTTTTGGAAATTCTTTCCACCTCTTTATTCATCGTTGCAGAGAATAAGAAAGTTTGTTTAGTTTCCGGAGTTTCGCTTAGAATGGTTTCCAATTCGTCTTTGAATCCCATAGAAAGCATTTCATCAGCTTCGTCTAATACTAACCAATGAATCGCAGAAAAGTCTAATGCCTTTCTGTTGATAAGATCAATTACTCTTCCCGGAGTTCCCACAATAATCTGTGGTTTATCCTTCAAAGATCTCATCTGATCTACAATACTACTTCCACCATAAACTGCAGTAGTTTTGATGTCTTTCATGTACTTAGAGTAATTCTTTATGTCCTTCGAAATCTGAAGACATAATTCCCGTGTCGGACAAAGCACCAATAATTGGATTTTGCGACTCGTATCGTCAATCATATCCAAAATCGGAAGCGAAAACGCTGCTGTCTTGCCTGTCCCTGTTTGCGCAAGTGCGATCAAGTCGCGAATATCTGAAAGAATAAAAGGGATAGTCTGTTTTTGGATTTCTGTTGGGCTTTCGTAGCCCAGTTCGCCAATTGCCTTAAGGATATCAGGACTTAAATTGGTTTCCGTAAATAAATTCATTAACTATTTTAAAATTTTTGCAAAGATACAATAAATATTTGACTTGTTTTTGAATAAAGTTTTAAATATACAATCTTAAATTCAGAATCTTTTAATATATTTTTAATTTTTTGAAAATTAAATGTAAAAAACCAGCTTTAGGTTAAAAACTTGTTAAACATTATTTTTTTTTATTAAATTGGATTGATTTTTTCTGTGTTATTTATGAATTTTCAAAAATAAAACCATGGAACGCAAATTTTTCTTTTTGATATTCTTATGCATGGCCTTGGAAATATTTTCCCAAACACCCAATTATCCGGCCGCCTGGACTCTGGAAAACTGCATTGAATATGCAAAAGCCAATAATATTTCCATTAATTCTCTAAGACTTTCAAAAAATGCTGCCCAACAGGATCTCCTTCAGGCAAAAGATGCAAAATATCCCAATTTAAGCGGAACCGTTTCACAAGGACTTTTTGCTGTCAACGGAAGTGACGGTCTTCATATGGCAGGTGCACAATCTCAAAGTATCGGGGCCAATTCTTCCATGACCCTTTATCATGCCAATTATATTAAAAACAATGAAGCCTCAAAAAATCTGCTGGTTCAGATGGCAGACTTATCCGTCCAGGAAGCACAAAACAATATTACCCTCACGATCACCCAGGCTTATCTGAATATTCTGATGAATCAGGAAAATATCATTTCTCTTGAAAATGTTCTGAAAACAACCCAAACTCAATTGAAACAAGGTGACCAGCTGTATAAAGCCGGAAGCCTTTCCAAATTAAACTATCTACAGATCCAGTCACAACTTGCTCAGGATCAGTATAACCTGACAGCTACTCAAAACAATCTGCGCACGAATACTGTTAATTTAAAACAAATCCTGCAGCTTCCCTCAGGGTATGATTTTCAGGTTGTAAAACCCGACAGCATTATTGTAGACAATCAGCTAAAAACCTTACAGGATGTTCAAAATCTGGCACAAAATCAACGTCCGGAAATAAAATACGGGGAACTTAACGTAGAAAATTCCAATACAAATCTCAAAATGACCAAAGCTTCCATTCAGCCTACCCTGAGTCTGACAGGAAATATTTCCACCAACTATTCCAATGGAAATGGAAATTACTTTAATCAGTTGGGAAATAACTTTTATATGCCCATTGGATTAAGCCTTGGAATTCCGATTTACAACAACAGAATTTACAAAACACAGATTGAGAAGTCGAAAATAGCGATTGAACAGGCCAATCTTGATTTACTGAATACAAAAACGGTCCTTAATCAGCAGGTAGAACAATCTTACATTAATCTCCAGAATGCGCTGTCCCAGTACGACTCTGCCTACAAGCAAATGGACATCAGCAAACAGAGTTATGATATTGTGAATGCTCAGATGAAAATCGGAAGCATTGATTATGTACAGCTTCAGCAGCAAAGATTGCTTTATATACAGTCTGTCCAGAATTATCTTCAGGCAAAATACACTGCAATTCTCAATAAACAGATCTACGAATTTTACGCAGGTAACCCTATAAATCTAAAGTAAGCTATGAAAACAAAGAATAAAAAATGGTTGTACTGGGTTGTGGGCGGCATCATTGCAATAGGTGCAGCCTGGTTTTTCTTCATCAGAGAAAAAGAAATAAAAATCCAGCTGGAAACAGCAAAGCCTGAAATGGGACAAATTTCAAATTCCATTACTGCTACAGGAACCATTCAGCCTGTAGATACCGTTGCAGTAGGTACTCAGGTATCAGGAATCATTAAAAATATTTATGTTGACTTTAATTCTACAGTGAAAAAAGGCCAACTGCTGGCTACTTTAGATCCGGATCTGCTTCAGTTCCAGTCACAGCAGATCAAAGCCAACCTGCAAAATGCAAAAAGCAATCTTGCTTACAACGAAATTAACATCAACAGACAGTCACAACTGTACAAAGTGGGAGCTATCAGTAAAGCAGATTATGATAATGCAACCAATCAGTACAATGCCGCGAAAGCACAGGTAGGATCTGTAAATGCTCAGCTTTCTACTGCCAACAAAAATCTGTCTCTTACTAATATCTATTCCCCTATTGACGGAACTGTTCTCAACAGAAATGTGAGTGAGGGGCAGACCGTAGCTTCAAGCTTCAGTACTCCTACCCTGTTCAGTATTGCTAAAGATCTTACCAAAATGAGGGTACGTGCCTCTGTAGATGAAGCTGATATCGGAAATGTAAAAGTAGGTCAGAAAGCAACATTTACGGTAGATGCCTTTCCGGATGAAACCTTTGATGGTGAGGTTTCAGAAGTCCGTCTTCACCCTACCGTTTCATCAAATGTGGTGAATTATACCACCATCATCAACGCAGATAATTCGGGTTTAAAACTGAAGCCGGGAATGACGGCAAATATTACAATTTATACGCAGGTTTTAGACAATATCATGAAAATTCCGGTAGCAGCAACCAGCTTCAGACCAGACAGTTTGATTATCAAAAAATATAAAATAAATTCTCCCTTTGCCAATGGTAAAAAACATGAAAAAGGACAATGGAAGAAACAGGGTAAAGAAACAGAGAATAAAAGTGAGGCAGCTGTCTGGATCATTGCTAAAGACAGTACTATTTCCCGCAAAAAAATAAAAACCGGAATGGATAATGACACCGAAATACAGGTTGTTTCAGGGTTAAATAAAAACGACAATATCATCACCGGCTATAAAGTTCTTTCAAAAAAATCATCCGGCGGACAGGCTAAAAGTCCATTTATGCCTCAAAGAAGAGGGGGCGGAAACAATAGAAACAGTGGCGGCGGACCAAGATAATTCAACCCAAGTCTAAGCAAATCAACTAGCAAACCTAAAAACAAAAGTCATGGCAGAAAAAATTCTGGAGATCACAGATCTGAAAAGAGAATTCAAGATGGGTGAAGAAGTTGTTCATGCACTGAAAGGCGTCACATTCACAGTAGAGAAAGGTGAATTCGTTACCATTATGGGAAGCAGCGGTTCCGGAAAATCTACCCTGCTTAATATTATTGGCTGCCTGGATAAACCCTCTGGAGGTGATTATAGCCTGGATGGGGTTAATATTAAGAATCTTGACCGCGATGAGCTTGCTGTTCTCAGAAATCAAAAAATAGGTTTTGTATTTCAGTCTTACAACCTTCTTCCAAGAACCACAGCAAAAGAAAATGTAGAGCTTCCGCTTCTTTATAACTCAAAAATATCTACTGAAGAACGTCACAAAAGAGCTATACAGGCTCTGACTGCGGTAAAACTTGAAAGCAGGATTGATCATCTTCCCAATCAGATGTCCGGAGGGCAGCAGCAAAGAGTTGCCATTGCCAGAGCTTTGGTAAACGAACCTGTAATGATCCTTGCAGATGAAGCCACCGGAAATCTGGATACCAGAACTTCCTATGAAATCATGGCACTCATGCAGGATCTGCATAAACAGGGACGAACCATCGTTTTTGTAACTCATGAACCTGATATTGCCACTTTCAGCAGCAGAACAGTAACTCTTCGGGATGGAAAAGTCATTAAAGATGTCAATAATGATCACATCAAATCTGCCAGAGAAGCCCTCGAAAACCTTCCGGTAAATGATGATTACAAATAGTTTTAAACTGAAAATTTATTACAATGAACCTCTCAAACCTTTTTAGAATTGCCTGGAAAGCCCTTTTACGGAATAAACTTCGTGCATTTTTAACCATGCTCGGTATTATTATCGGTGTGGCTTCGGTAATTGCAATGACTGCCATTGGAGAAGGTTCAAAAAAAAGCATCAGTGATCAGCTTTCTTCTATGGGCTCCAATATGATTACCATACGTCCGTCCAGTAATGTGAATGTTTCCGGAGGGGCCAGAATCGGGGCTTCTGGATTACAGACACTGAGACCGCAGGATGCAGACGCTATTTCAAAAGGAGCTCCTGATGTTTCTTATGTCTCCCCTGCTGTACAAACTAATGGACAGTCTATCAACGGGCCTAATAACTGGCCTACTCAATTACAAGGTGTGAATGAAGAATATTTCAGCATCAGAGACTGGAGCATTGCGAATGGCAACTCTTTCACCAGAAAAGATGTGTCATCTTCCAATAAGGTCTGTCTTTTAGGGCAAACGGTTTACAATAATTTATTTCCCAATGGTGAAGATCCCGTAGGAGCCGTTATCAGGTTCAATAAAGTTCCCATGAAAGTTATCGGAATCCTGGCTCCAAAAGGCTCCAATGCATTTGGGCAGGATCAGGACGATGTCATTATTGCACCATTCAACACTGTTCAGAGAAGATTTTTAGGAATCACCTATGTTCAGACCATTTATGCAGCTTCTTCCAGTGAAAATACTTCACAGCAGGCTACCGATCAGGTTTCAGAAATTTTGAGAAAGCAACATAAACTTCCTGTCGACGGAAGCAATGATGATTTCAGTGTGAGAACTCAGGCTGAGCTTATCTCTACCATGAGTTCCACCAGCCAGCTTCTGACAGTTCTGTTATCTGCTATTGCCGGTATTTCGCTTATTGTAGGCGGAATCGGAATTATGAATATTATGTATGTATCCGTTACGGAACGAACCAAAGAAATCGGGCTGAGAATGTCTATTGGTGCCAGAGGAAAAGATATCCTGTACCAGTTTCTTATTGAAGCTGTGCTTATCAGTATTACCGGTGGAATTCTTGGAGTACTTTTAGGTATTCTGTCTTCAGAACTGGTTACTTTTTTCCTTTCGTGGCCTACTTTCATTACGGAATCTTCCATTATTGTTTCCTTTATCGTATGTGCCGTGACGGGAGTATTTTTCGGGTATTATCCCGCGCTGAAAGCTTCAAAACTTGATCCTATTGAGGCATTGAGATATGAATAGTTTTTGTAAATTTGAGTTGTGAGATTCGGGATTCGGGGTTGAGAAGCCTTTATAAATCTCACTTAACAACAATAAAAAACACCTAACACAATATGTCTGCAAGTATTTCTTCCAAAACATTTGATTTTTTAAACAAATTAAATAAAAACAATAACCGAGAATGGTTTAATGAAAATAAAAACCTGTATACTGAATCTCAGCAAAACGTTGTTTCATTTCTGGATGAACTGATTAAAGAGATGTCAGGTTTTGATGAAGAACTTGCTAAAATTGACAGTAAAAAAGCCCTGTTCAGAATTTACAGAGACACAAGATTTTCAAAAGACAAATCTCCTTACAAAACCAATTTCGGAGCATCTCTGGGAATGGGAAAAGGAAATCAGAAAGGAGGTTACTATCTTCATATGGAACCTGGAAAATCCTTTTTAGCCGGAGGCATCTATATGCCCGAATCTTCAGTTCTGAAAGAAGTACGTAAAGAAATATCGTTGTATGGTGATGATTTCCTTAAAATTCTCAATAATAAGGATTTTAAAAAGCACTTCCCGGAACTTGACCAGGACGACAAACTGAAAAAGATCCCGCAAGGTTTCGAGAAAGAGGATCCTATGGGAGAATATCTGAAACTTAAAAATTTCATTGTAGTATACTCTTTAAAAGATGAGGAAGTACTGGATAAAAATGCTGTGAAAAACATGAATAAAGTTTTCAAACTGATGAAACCATTCAATGATTTCCTGAACACTCCTTTTCTTTAATTTATCCTGAAACACAGATGTTTTTTACCAGCAGGTAACACAAGTTTTCACAGATAACTGGTAATAAACTTTCTATTTCTGAATCTTTTACAAACATTCAGGGTATAGAGATGTTTCTGTGACAAATTTAAAATCCATTAAAAAACAACTGATTACAAAACAGAAACAAAAGATAATTATTGAGAATCAATCTATTATATTTAACATTTTTTAAGAAAAGTTTTACATTTTTGCTTATCTTTGCTGTTCGTCAAAACGCTTACGAATGTCTTTATACCAAAAAATCGCAGAAAAACTACAGTATATAAGTCCGAATTTCTATAAAAAAAGATATTTTAAAACGTTAAATAATCTTAATAAAAATAATTTTTCGGAACGTAATGTAGAGCCGGAACTGGTATGGATCAAAGAATACCTTTCTAAGAATGCTGTTATATTGGACATTGGTGCTAATGTGGGAACTTTCCTATATCAATTGGAAAACACTTTGAACCACGATAACATTTATGGTTTTGAACCTAATAAAAAGCTTTACCGTAGATTAAAGAGACTGTTTCCTGCAATGCATATTTTTCCTCTGGCTCTTTCTGACGAAAACATAATGGCCGAGTTCAAAGTACCTATTATTAACGGAAAAACAATTGCTTCTCGCGGTACTTTAAACACTTCATACAAGGAAAAAGGAGAAGAAAAAAGCTATACGGAAAAAGTAAAAGTGATCAAACTGGATGAATGGGCTGCACTGGAACATTTCAAAAGGCTTGATTTTATCAAAATAGACGTTGAAGGAAACGAAATAAAAACACTTTTAGGAGCAAGAGAAACCATCCGACAGTTCACACCGACATTAATGGTTGAGATGGAACAAAGACACCACCAGACTCCTATATGGAATGAAATATCTGAAGTAATAAGCTGGGGATATGAAGCGAAATATCTGAACAGAAACAGCTTTACCCTGGAAAGTCTTACAGAGGATATCATAACACAAAATACAAACGACGAAAAAAATAAAACTCAGTACATCAACAATATTATTTTTATACCTAAAAACATTTAAAACAACTTTATGAGTGTAGTAGCAAGACAAGGCTTCAAATATTCCATTATCGGTTATATTGGGTTTTTGCTGGGCACAGTTTCCGCAATATTCATATTTCCGAATGATTTTGAATTTTATGGAAAGCTGCGCTACATTCTTCCTACTGCAGAAATGCTGGTTCCTTTTGTTGTCTTGGGAATTTCCTATTCAAACGTAAAATTTTTTCACACGGTAGAAAAAGACGGTAAAAAACAAAACATGCTATCATTGTCGCTGCTCACTGTTTTTATCAACTTTCTTATTTTCACGGTTGTATTTTTTATACTTCCCTATTTTTATCCAAAATTCAGGCACTCGGAAGCATGGAAAATCAAAGAAATGATTCTTCCTCTGATTTTAATCCTTTCATTTTGTGCTATTTTCAATAAATATACTTCCAATTATAAAAGAATTGTGGTTTCCAATATTTTCGACAATCTGTTTCCGAAAATTGCAAATTTGGGAGCTTTCTGCCTCTTTTTCTTTGCTTTATCACAGAATCTTACTGCTGTAACATCGCAGAAAATTGCTTTTGCATTCTTTTTTGGAATATTCTTTTTAATGCTTTTGGGGTATATCTATTATACCAATAAACTGGAGAAAATCAAACTTGATTTTAATACGGATTATTTTAAGAAAAACAATTTCTGGAAAGATTTTTTCAATTACAGTTTCTTCGGATTCCTGGGAACTTTTGGAAATTATCTGGCAATCAACAGCTTTATGATCGGGGAATTCATGGGAATGGAAGAGGTAGGAATCTATTCTGTTTTATATGCCCTGATCTCATTAATCTCTATTCCACAGCTTGGATTATTTAATATTTCTGCTCCTATCATCAACAAGACGCTGGCAGACGGAGATATGGAAGAGCTAGACAGGTTTCACAAGAAAACATCTTTAACATTATATTTCCTTGGTGCTGTTTTATTCTCGTGCATCATGGTTGGATTCCCGTATCTGACCCAATTTATGCCCAAGAACGGAACTATGCTCAGAGAATATGAACCTGTAGTCTGGATCTGGGGTTCTGCCGTGTTGATAGATCTTGCAACAGGTTTCAACGGAAACATTATTTCTCTTTCAAAATATTACAGATTTAATATTCTGGTGATGCTTTTACTGGCGGGGCTGACAATTGGGCTTAATTATTATTTCATTAAAAATACAGATCTGAAACTGATCGGAATTGCTTTATCTACAGCCATTTCTCTTACGATTTACAATGTTGTAAAAATCGTTTTCAACTATATTGTATTCAAGGTTTCACCTTTAAGCATTGAAATGATTTTTGTCTCCATTATCTGTACTTTAGCGATTACAGTAGCTATTGTTCTTCCCAACTTCAACAGCAATCTGCTTAATCTTGTTTATAAGCCGGCAGTTGTTCTGATACTGATTTATATTGGAAATTATTTCACCAAAATATTCCCGGTTGAAGACTATCTGAATATGAGGTTCATCAAGAGTGTATTTAAGATTAAATAGACTTTTTAAAGCGAAAACACGGAGAAGGTAAGGTATTATTTATTGAAGTATGTTGATTTTACTTACATCAGACTATGTAAAAATTGAAACAGTTTTTTCTGCACCACTTCTTTACTGTAAGTATTATAAAAGTCAAATGGAGTCTCTGATAAAGTCTTTAACTGATCAAGAATATTTTCTTTTTCAGGAATGATAAATTCAAGTTTTGAAGGATAATCCTCAGGGAAAACGGCCAATTTTCCGTAAGCTACTGCATCCCCAAGATTTCCTGTCATTTTAGTCACGCCATACATCTCTTTCATGCTGAAAAACTCTGTTTCCTGCTGAATAGGGCACCATAGGACATCCGCCTTCTGCATCCATTTTCCGAAATTTTCAGAAGAAACTCTTTCGGAGAAATAAGTAATACTGATATTTTCAGGCAGTCTTTGCGACAGCTGTTCAAGCTCTTTTAATTCATGATCCTTTGCTTTTCCAAGGAATACAAACTCACAATGCTTATCTGTCTTTACATTCTGAATTGTTTTAAAAATATAAGCATAATCTCTTCTCTTCTGAGAAACTCCCCCCGGAATAACCACAATAAGATTATCATTTTTAATGGTATCAAAATCTCTGGTATAAAACAGTGGCAAAAACTGATGTCTTCCTGAAACCAAAGCCTCATCAAGCACCAAAAGCGATCGGGATGTCTGATACACTTTCGAGTTATAAAATAATCCTTCTTTGAGCCACAATTTCAGTCTGAAAATAATATCTCCTTTGAAAATACTTTTAATCAGATTCAGTTTTGAAGCTTTTGCAAAATTAAGATTATGGGTAATGATTGCTGTATTGTACTTTTTTGTTATCGCCAAAAATGTATTAAAATAACGATGTACAGTTCCAATGACAACCAAATCATATCCTTTCTCTTTTAACTGATCCAGAATCATAGAACTGTCTGATAAAAAAACAGCTTCATTACGATGATTGATATGATCTTTAATCCTTTTTGAAAAATAATAATCTACCGTAAAATCCTGAGAACCTTCCATAACATCTATAAAAGCCTGAGCAATTTCTGCGTGCGTGTCTATTTCTATGTAAGCTATTTTTTTCACAGGGTTAGCGGGAGTTAAGTCTTATAAATTTTGGCTAAAGCTAGTGGATTTTTTATTTTTTTAATTAAACGGGCTAAAGCCCATTCCTATTGATCAATATTAAATTTTACAAATTATTCCCTTACATCTTCAGCCATTTCTTCTTCAGCATTCTCCAACGCTGATCATTAATTGCTTTTTGCTCTTCTTTTGTAATTTTAAGCTCCATTTTTTTTGATCTGCAATTTTCATAGGAATTTATAATATCAAAGAAAAATGATGGAGACTTGCTTTTCATCGCTTCTTTTGAGGAGGCAATATATGCCAGAAACCTGTTCAGGCCCAAGAAATAAAAGTACCTGCCATAATAATCCGCAGGCCGTATTGTGTAATCAGCTCCTTTTACTTTAATCAGCTTCACATGAAGTTCCGGAAGAACAATTTCCTTCCACCCCAGATTTTCCAACAGTATGGAATCAATATTATCCCAGCCTAAAGTTTCCCTTAAGCCTCCGATCTGAGTAAAACACTCTTTACGGTAAGCTTTCATAGGACCTCTTACGTGATGTTTATTAGAATTTCCTTCATAGATCCACTTTCCGTCTTTTTCTATGTACAAAAGACCTCCTACGAGCCCATATTCCGGATTGTTTGTAAAAGCTGTTTCTACTGCTGTCAGATAGTTTTCCGGAAGGATGATATCGGCATCAAATTTACAGATGATATCAAATTCATCCATCGATTGAGTCCGGAGGCCATTTTTAAAAGCATGAACAACTTTAGAACCGGGCTGATGTGCAGATTTCTGAAGATTGACCGTTTCAAAACGGGAATCAGTCTTTGTATATTTCCTGATGATTTCAGGGGTTCTATCTACAGAACCGTCATTCACTACCACTACTTTAAAATCTTTGCTGCTTTGCTTTTGTAAAGAATCCAGTGTAAAGGAGAGGTTGTCTTCTTCGTTATGAGCAGGAATTATAATTAAAAACCTCACGAATTATCAATGATTAATGATCAATGATCAATGATAAGAAGATTTTAGGATATCAATTATCATTGATCATTCATCGTTTATAGAATTTATTTATTATGCGGTTTCAGCATATTTTTCGGATCAAGGATTTCGTCCAGTTTCTCCTGGGAAAGAATTCCCTTTTCAAGAACAAGATTGTAAACACTTTTCCCGGTTTCCAATGCTTCTTTGGCAATCTGTGTAGACTGTTTGTACCCGATATAAGGGTTAAGCGCTGTTACAATACCGATGCTGTGCTTCACCATATTCAGACAGATCTCTTTATTGGCCGTAATTCCAACCACACATTTCTCGCGAAGGGTATCCAAAGCATTGCAAAGGAAGTTGATATTTTCCATGATTGCATGGGAAAGTACCGGCTCCATTACATTAAGCTGCAGTTGTCCTGCTTCTGCTGCAAAAGTTACGGTAAGATCATTCCCAAACACTTTGAAACAAACCTGGTTTACCACTTCGGGAATTACCGGATTTACTTTACCTGGCATGATAGAAGATCCCGGCTGCATTGGCGGAAGGTTGATTTCAAAAAGCCCAGCTCTCGGACCTGATGACAGTAATCTTAAATCGTTACAGATCTTTGATAATTTCACAGCAAGACGCTTCGTTGCTGAAGAGTAGATGACATAAGATCCTGTATCTGGTGTTGCTTCCACTAAATCCGGTGCTGAAACAATTGGGTATCCTGTAATCTGAGCCAAGTTTTTAGCACAAAGTGTAGCATAACCTACCGGAGCATTTAATCCTGTTCCGATAGCTGTTGCCCCCATGTTTACTTCAACAAAAAGATTTGCATTGTTATTCAGCTTGGAGATATCTTCTTCTAATGTAGCTGCATACGCTTCAAACTCCTGCCCCAACGTCATTGGAACGGCATCCTGAAGCTGTGTACGGCCCATTTTGATGACATCATGAAACTCCTTTCCTTTTGCACGGAATGCAGCAATAATTTTTTCAAGCTTTTCTACCAGTCCGATGTTCATCTGCAGCAATCCCATTTTGATGGCTGTAGGATAAGCATCATTGGTTGACTGGGAAAGGTTGATATGATCATTAGGTGAACAGAATTCGTATTCTCCTTTATTTTTTCCTAATTTCTCCAATACGATATTGGCAATTACTTCATTGGCATTCATGTTGATGGAGGTTCCTGCGCCACCCTGAATCATATCTACCGGAAACTGGTCATGATATTTCCCGTCTACAATTTCATCACACGCTTCTGCTATTTTAAAATAGAGGCTTTCATCTAAAAGTCCTAGTTCATAATTGGTTTTTGCTGCCGCTTTTTTTACAAAAGCCAACCCTTTTATGAAATCCGGATATGAAGACAAAAGCTGTCCTGAAATTTTAAAATTATCAATAGCTCTTTGTGTCTGAACCCCATAATAAGCATCTAAAGGCACATTCAGTTCGCCTAATAGATCACTTTCTTTCCTGAAATTTTCCATTACAGATATTTTACTGTTTTTGATCGTTTAAAGATAGCAAAAACGCATCTAACCGATGCGCTTTAATTTGAATTATTTTACTGGATATTTTTGATTTAAAGCTTGCAGTATTGCCCATGTTTCGGCATCCATGATTCCGTCATAATTCTGCGGACGGAAATGGTACTGGAATGCTTCAATTGTCTTCTTGGTGGCATCATCCCAGGTTCCGCTAGGCTCCAATCCGTATCCAAATTTCTGCAATGAAGTCTGAATAAGGAAAATAAAGCTGGATTCATTATATCTTGCCGTAATGTCTGCCTGCGCTGCCTCAAGATAAGTTTGCTTGGCTGCTTCATCATACCACATCCCAATCTGGTATTCATCATACAGTTTTTTCCATGGGAACATTGGTCCCGGATCCTGTTTTCTTGTAGGAGCAATATCTGAATGGGCAAGTACATAATTAGGCTGAATCTGATATCTTGTTACAATATCTTTAACCAATGCTGCCACTTTTTTCACCTGATCATCACTAAAAGGAGCAAATGTTCTTTTACCTGTAGCATCTGTAGTATAGCCGGCATTTACAATTTCAATCCCAATAGAAGTATCATTAAGATTTTTGTCATTTCTCCATGAACTGATTCCTGCATGGTATGCTCTTTTGTTTTCGTCTACCAACTGATAGATCTCGTTGTCTCCCGTATTGTTTACCAGATAGTGGGCACTCACCGCCTGCTGGGTAAGAACGGTAATAGATTTGTCATCTGCAAGAGCTGTATAATGTAATATTAAGTAACGTTGTCTGAAGTTTTGGGCTACTGCAGGGAAATAAGTCTTTACAACTTTATATCCTCCCGGCTTTGCAGATACAATAGAACCATAACTTATCGTATTATCATTTTTTGTTGGGTCTGCTATATTAGTAGTAAAAAAGTCAACTCCACGATCGGATACTACTTTTGGTTTCGGAGCAACCGGAGATGTTGTCTGAACCTTCGGTTTCGCCTGTGTTATTGGGGTTTTCGGTTTGTAAGTATTTTTTTTCACATTTTGCTGAGAAGTACATGAAAAAACAAAAGTGCTTAATCCGATGATATATAATGTCTTACGCATCAGTTTGGTTTTTGGATGATTTATTACTTCAAAAATACACAAAATTTTCTTGAATTTTATTTGGTAAATAAGGAAATCTGTTCTATATTTGCACTCGCAATAACGGAACAACGATCATTAAAAAATAAACAAAAAGGAGGGTTGCCAGAGTGGTTAATGGAGCAGTTTGCTAAACTGTCGACGCGAAAGTGTCGCAAGGGTTCGAATCCCTTACCCTCCGCTCTTTTATATATTCGGGGCGTAGCGTAGTCCGGTCATCGCGCCTGGTTTGGGACCAGGAGGTCGCAGGTTCGAATCCTGCCGCCCCGACTGTTTTAGTAGTTTTCTCAAAACTACTTAATGGGTGCGTAGCTCAGCTGGATAGAGCATCTGCCTTCTAAGCAGACGGTCAAAGGTTCGAATCCTTTCGCGCTCACATAAAGACTTACTGGAAACAGTAAGTCTTTTTTGTTTCTATATCACCCTGTTTATAACGCTTTGAGATACTTTGAAATAGTATTTAAGGTATTATCAAGCCTGGCTTGAATGTCATATACTTTGGTTTCTGAAACCAATTATTTCAGTTCTTCTTCCAGCTTATCAGCCTCTAATTTTCCACTGCTCTTTATTTCCCTATAATCTTCTTTAAAGGTCATATTCTTCAAAATAAACGAGCCATAGAAATACTATAAAAACTTCTAGCCTCTAAACTGAATTAGCTACGATTTAGTCTGGAAATTAGGATCAATTAACGATACTTTTAATGAGACTATTAAAACTAACAGAAACGAATATAGTAGCTATAACAAGCAAAGTAGGCCAACTCAGATTTGGCTGAAAACTTGTAACTGTACACATATAGTTAATTAATAAGACTGGATATTTTAAAACTAAAAAATCGAGGCATTTACTCCTCGATTTTTTTTATATAGATTGTTGTGAGATAGTATTAATATAATAAAACATGATTTAGAATCTATTATAGCAATTAAAAATACATTTTCACCAAACTATTCTCTTCCATTTCGTTAATGTATTTCTACTTAACTTAAAATGCCTTGCTGTTTGGGTATTGTTTAAATTATTATCTTTTTGATAATTAAGAACCATTAATATGGTTGTCTTATCATAAGATTTAAATTTTGCATTTTCATTATTGCTATCTTCCACCAGTAATTGGTTAATTTTTATAACATCTAATACCGTAAAATTCGTCTTTACGAGAGTTCCTATTGCACTTTCCATTTTATGAGGATATTTTCTAACAATCATATCGTAAAATATTTTCTTATAATTAGGTGAAGAAGCTTTCATATCTTGTTATAACAATTAAAATTACATAAACTACTGATTTACACCGTATTTAACAACCCATTTATAAAGGGTAGTCTTTGGAATATTATATTCTTCAATAATCTCATTTTTACTTTTTTCTCCAGAATTTATTAACTCTAAGAAAAAATCAATTATCTCTTTGGTATAGATATTTTTTTTAAATCTTGGAAGGGTCGTTGATGAAGCTTTAACATTACTCTCAGTAGCTGGAGAATATAAAATTAAATGTTGTGTGTATATTCTAAAAAAATCATACTCAGTTAATTTACTCCAACGAAGAATAATTTCTGAATCCATACTTTTCAGGTGATACATTCTATAGACCTCCTCAGTACTACACATAAAGAAACTACAGATTCTTTCCAAATCTAATTCACATTCCAAAACTCTTTTTTCAATTAAACGACCAATATGAATATCTTTAAATTCCATATTTCCTTAACCATTTTTACGATTTAGTTAATTAACTTAATTAATATGTAGCATATGTTAAGTTTTGAACATCTCCAGTTGCCGGAGTAGTACCTAAACTTTTAAAACCATTATATCCTGCAACCAATAATCGGCTTCCACCTTCTGTAACACCACTTCCCATCGCAATCATCACCCCATAATACCCCATATCCACAGCTGTTAATGTTACCTCACCATCAAGCAATGAAGTAGAATGCAATGTCCAGTTTACGCTTTGGCCAACACCACCATTTCCAAATCTATAATTATAAGAGAAACCTGTATACCATATAAAATGATTGGTAATCACTACAGCTCCGTCCATATCCATATCAAAATCAACAATTGTCTCACCAGAAGCTAAGGAAATACTGTCAGAAAGCAACATTAAATTACTGTTGGTGGCATTTGCATTTCCTTTACCTATCCTATATAGTGGAAATCCTTGTGCTACAGACCCCCATAATGTATTATTATCCATCAGCGCAATCAAAGAGTAATACCCAATCATTACTTTAACCACTTTAGCACCTGATGCAGTTGCCGGAGCAAAAAAACTGGTTATATCCTGAGGGGTAGAAATAAATGTTGCAGTGGCTCCCCAAGGTCCTGCATAGAAATTATATCCCCAGGCAAATACTTTACCCGTTGCATCGATAGCAGTAAACATATTGTAAGGAGTTCTTTCTTGTTCACTCCAAATAGATTTGATATTACTCAATGTTGGTATTTTAGTATAAGTTAAAGTATTTCCTACTGTAGTTCCTAGTCCGGTTTGCCCTCTTGCATTTTCACCCGCAGCATATACATTACCAAGATTTGTTAATATGATTGTATTATAAGCACTCTGCTGAACCTGAATTGGATTTTCCCCAGCTGCCAAACCTGCTATAGTAACTTTCGTCCAGCTGCTTATCACATCTCCATTACCTCCGGTGCCAAGTTTCCCACCATAATTATATCCGGTAACAAAGATATCCCCGGAAGTGGTAATGACAGTTCTAGACTCTAAACCACTATTTGTTGTAAGTGCCGATTTTGCCATCAATCTGGTAGCCGGACTTTGGGTTCCGGCAGGGGAAAGACCTAAACCATACGATGTATAACCAGCCCCCGTAAGAAAGTTCTTATCTGTAATACTATTGAAGGCACTAGTATAATATGAATAATCAAATCTTTTTTGCATAAGCGGACTAGTAGTACTAGAATATTTGCTAACCATCCAAAACCTATCTCCTAGAACAGATGTTGATATCAATCCCTCTACTGCTGACTTATCCAGAAGGCAATCTGACCATCCTGCAGATGTATTCAGTCGTAAACATTGCTTTATAGAATCATATACAACTGTAGCTTCCACTGGAACAGCACCTGCTGGAGTAACTGTTGAGGGAGCAGAATCCACAATAGGCATCACTACACCTAATTTCTTTGTTACGTTTTTCATGTGAAGTATACCCTGAGGGTTTGTTGTGTTTATACCTACTTGACAAAAAACATTCGATACTGTTAAAATGGTAATTAGTAAGGGTAATAAATTTTTTTTCATGATTGTAAATGTATTTGATTTGTTTTTTAGGGAAACTGCCTCACTTGGCACAAGACAAATGTATTTATAAACAAACAGGATATTTACAACACCATTAATTCATTTATACAATATGATTTAAAATAACCTTTTTATTATTTCAATAGATTAAAACACATTTAATATATGAATTGTTATTTACAAAGAGTAATTAAAAAACTTAATATATTGATATAAAGATTATTAACGAAGACAATATTAAAATTTACTTTAGTTTAAACACTCGCGAATGTTTTGATATAGAAATAAAATAGTAATTGATTTATTTTTTCTTTTATTTTGCTAACAGAATTTTCTTTAGAAGATTGAAAAACATATTTGATAATTGTTATAAAACTATCATTTAAAAAAGCAATTGTTTTTTAAATGGTAAAATCATAATCCTTATAATGAAAAATGTCAGTTAAATGAAACTAGTTAGGAACACCCAAAATATGACGAGTGATCAATTAAAAAGAGATCTTATAGCCAAATATGTCTTGATTATAACAATCGTTTTAAGCTTTTATTCTATTTATTTATACTTTTTTGCTTCAACAACTTTTTTCTCATATTATATTTTGGGATTTCTATTTCTTGTTTTATATACCTGGGTAATTATTCTTCCAAAATATGATATCAATAAAATTGTCCATATCTATATAATTTCTGTTTCGATATTTCTTACTTATATAATGCTTAATGTCTGGAAAAACAATACACTTGTTTCAATGTGGTTTTTACCGATAATTGTGGCCGCTGACACATTCTTTTCAAAAAAATATGTATACATATATACTATATATGTAACTCTATTAATTATTACCATATTTTTATTAAATCAAATATATAACTTCAATGAATTGACACTTGTATCTGAATCATCAAGAAAAGCATCTGAAGTGATTATATTTTTTTCAAATTTATTTATACTAATACTGTTAATGCATTATAATCGTTTGATAAAAAAAAAGGAAAGTGAAGAAAAATATAGCAGTGGTAACTTAGAAAACAAAGATAGTTTTCCCAATATCAATTCATTAGATCTCGAGAAAAAGGAAGATAAAGATATTGAAAAGTATATGATTTTATATGCTAGTATTAAAAAAATCATTGAGGATGAACGTTACTTTGCAAATTCGAATTTTAGTTTATCAGACTTATCTTCACTTATTAATTCAAATGTGATATATATATCAACAGCAATAAAATTAAATGGTTATGACAATTACACTCACTATTTAAACTTCTGCAGAATACAAAATGTAAAAAAAATGCTTAAAGAAGAAGATTTGAATAAAGTTAATTTTATGTATATTTATACCGCTTCAGGATTTTCCAACCAAGTTACGTTCAATAGAGCTTTCAAAAGAATTGAAGGAATTACACCTTCAGAATATATTAAAAATCTTAATGTTGACACTATAGATTAATCATTTATTACTAGATGGTTTTTACAGGAAATGAGGTAAAACGGCCATCTCTTTAAAACTTCTTAATCATAAATTTTTCTTTATTTAAAATTAATTATTTTTCAAGAAACATCTACTTTTAATGGATGCTATTTTCTCATCTTCGGTCACGGAAATGCTGTTGAATCAGAAGCGAAGCTTGATACTTTTGATAAGAATAGTGAACCAACTATGACCTTTTTAAATAATTCAGAAGATGCCACTAGATATCCATTTTATACCTCTATAAATGATACTCAGAAAGTAATAAAAATACATTTATCATATTCTGATAAACTCAAAAATATTGATTCTCTATATATTTCTTTCCCAATAACATCCCCCACTAGAATTCTCAAATGAACCAATAAAAACACCTGTAGTCGCTGGATTATTTTGATAATCAGCTTCATTTGAGAAACCAATCAATCCATATTACCGTCCGGTGATAAAATAAAGCCTCCATGAGTAATATTATAACTACCTCCCATTGTGTTTAATTCATCAAATAACAGACTATATCATATACCCGTTGTGCATTTTAAATTATATTTGATTTTACATTCTTGATGTTTCTGTTGAAGTAATTTTCATTGATGAACTGAACAATGAGTCTTTTTTGTTTATATTAGTTCCATGTATATAATAAAAGAAGATTTCTAAATGCGTCTTCTTTTAAACCACAATCACAGTACGATTTACCTTTAGATAGCCGTACTGCATTTAGCCACAAATTGTTCAAACTTCCGATCGGTATTTTGCATAATCGGCCCATGACCGAAACAGATAATGGCAGGGTTCAGTTCTGCTAACTTCTGGAGCGATTTGATATTACGCTTCTGATCCGAAGTGAATATGCCTGGTGGAAGCCGCAGACCAGTCGCTGTTGTGAGCAGGTTCATATTTACCGCCGCATCTCCGATGATCAGTACACCATCTCGCTCACGAAATAAAGAAATATGACCTGCCGAATGCCCGGGCGTTTCTATTACCCGAAAGTTTCCGATCTTATCGTTTTCAATGATTGTCTGTTCGACTTTATGTCCCTGACCTGCCCAGTACTTTTGCTGCAACTTTGCTACCCAATGTTGTGGAGTTGGGTAATCGTTGGTCACCATACCCGTTTCAGTCCTAAAAACTTCGTCGGGATGACAGAGCAAAGGGATTTCAAACTCAGCACAAATCTGATCACTACAGCCCTGATGGTCTGCATGCGCATGCGTCAGTACATGTTGATAAACAGGAATTTTCTGGAGAGTTTTTTTTACAGTGGTATATGAACTGCGTATTCCGGAGTCTACCAATACGCCTTCGATAATATAACAGTTGATACTATTTCGGGGCATCAGTGAAATCTGGAACACTTCAGGAGCAATTTGACGTAACATTGTTTTTTTGTGCAAATCTACTTCACTGACAAGGACTTCATAAGGACATTTGTCCTATAATACATTGGGTCTGTGTATTTGTCCTTTCGCGCGTGTAAGTGATCGCTGCGTGATACCCAGATATGATGCAAGATCCTGTGTCGTTACGCGCTGGACGAGCTTGGGTTCGTTAGACAATACATGACGGTACTTATCCAGAGCGGACCTATTATTATAGTTCAGCAGATAACGTTCCTTTTGGTTGTACTCCTGCTCCATCACCGATTTTATAACACTATTCCAGGCAGCCACCTGACAAAGCAGATGCTGATAGTCCGGATAATTTATCCTATAGATTATGCTATCTTCTATAGCTCTGATACTCCTTCTGGATTTTTCCTGGGTTATAAACTCTGAAAACGAGGTGACAAATTCATTTTCAAATTTAAAGCAGGTTATATTTTCCTTTCCTTCTTTGTCGATAGCGTATGCTTTTACAGCACCGCTAACTATAAATCCAACATAACGGCAGGATTCATCTTCGCGAATAAAAAAATCACCTTTTTTTAAGCGGACTGATTTGAAGAACTGAGCAGAAAAGTTGATTTCCCCAGCTGATAGTTCTCCTGTAGAGGATAGATAATTTTCAAATATGTCAGTCATTTCTCAATCTTTTCAGCCTTTTATTTCTTTTTAACCATCTATGGATTACATATCAAATCCAGCATCCAAATCTAAGAATTATTGTATATTCCAAACGAACGGTTATTGTATATTCAAAAAAGTTGCAGCTTTTTTCTTTTGTTCAAGTCTTAGTAAAGATACGGTATGTGAACAGTAAAGGACCTCGAATTCTCTTAATAAAATTGAAATTCCAGGTTTATAAGCATTTATTCTTATCTAAAAAAACATTGAAACTACCAGCTAAACGTGCAGCTATTTTTGAGACAGTTTTTATCCTTACCACTAAGGTATTTCCCAACATCAGGAAAAATATGACGAATTGACATTATTTTTCTCTTGGCATTATTTTCGACTAAATGATAAATAGTTTTCATAAAAGGCTTTTATTTTTTATTAAATTTAAAATCAAATAAGAAAGTGAATAGGCATTTAGCAACTGTATAATTTTAAATGGATGAAAAAAATACTTTACACTTTTATAGTTTCTGTAATTGCAGTTTTAATCCTGAATAAAATTGTTTTTAAAGATATCCCTGAAAAAGAAAAACAGGAACTCCTGAACGATGTCCAGCGGTATAAACACCCTATAAAAAGTATTTCTATGGAATATCCGGATAACAGCGACCTGAAGATTCTGGATTATGTGCTCAAAGACAACAGGATTGTAATGCTGGGAGAAAACATTCATTATGACGGCGCTACCATGAAAGCCAAAAGCAGACTCATCAAATATCTCCATGAGAATCTGGGGTATCATGTTCTATTGTATGAAGCCGGCCAGTATGATACCTGGATGATGAATGAGGAAATGAAAAACCACAGCCTTAAAATTCCCTCGGCTTCTATAGGAGGATTGGGACTTTTCGATTTCTGGTGGAACAACAGAGAAACCCAGCCTCTGATCAGCTATTATCAGAAAACGAAAGCTTCAAATCACCCCATAGAACTGGGCGGGTTTGATATACAGTTTTCCGGAGAGGAACTTTATGACAGACGCAGTAAGCTTTTGAAGGATTTTTTAAGCAAAAATTCGATTGACCTTAAGCCATTTCCTCTTTTAAATAAACACATCAATCAGATTTCCAATTTTATGTACAAGGGATTTGCCGGAAAAATTTTATCCGGAAATCAGAAAAAGGACTTTCTCAATGAAATAAGCCGACTTGAACAGATAGTTTCAAAACTGAAAAAAACACCTGAAAACAGAATATATACCCGGTATTTACATGATATGAGAAACAATTTTGATAAAATATGGAAATATGAAGCAGGATCTACGCAGAGTATGCAGTTCAGGGATTCTCTGATGGCTAAAAACCTTATTTATCAGATTGATTCTGTGTATCAGGGACAAAAAATCATTGTGTGGTGTTCAAACCTTCATACTTTTGCAAGCCGGTACAGCAAAAATTATTTACCTCTGGGCGCTCATCTCAAAAGTAAATACGGAAAGGCTTCTTATATGATTGATTTTTCATCCTATACCAAATACAATAAAACCGGAACTCCCATGGATAAGCCTGGAAAGCTCGCCATCGAAAATACATTTCATGCAACAAAGACTCCTTATTTCTTTATCAATCTCAGAAGTATCCCGGAAAGTTCTGTACTGAAGAAAGAGTTTATATCCACCATCAATCAGGGAACAGATCAGAAAAAGGTCTGGAGCCAGTTTTTTGACGGAATATTTTATATAGACACCAATACTTTTTTAACCTCTCACGAATAATGGAAAGCATTACTACTAAAAACCTCAGTTATACCATAGGTTCTAAAACCATTCTGAACAATATCAACCTCAATATTCCTGAAGGCAGTGTTTATGGCTATCTTGGAAGGAACGGAGCGGGAAAATCGACTACGATTAAACTTCTTTTAGGGCTTCTGGAATCATCGGCCGACAATATTTTCATTCAAAATAAAAGCTTACAAGAGAACCGGACAGAGATTCTTGCCAGTACAGGAAACCTGATTGAATCCCCTTGTTTTTATACAAAACTTACTGTTTTTGAAAACCTAAAGTATCTGGATATCATCTATGGCAAAGGAAATAAAAGAATTGATGAAGTTCTGGAACTGGTAGATCTGCATAACGAGAAGAAAAAAAAGGCAACAGCTCTATCCATGGGAATGAAGCAGCGCCTGGGAATTGCAATGGCTATTTTTCATGATCCGAAACTTCTGATTCTGGATGAACCTCTCAACGGACTTGATCCTCAGGGAATTTTTGAAATGAGAAAACTCTTCCAGCATCTGAATGAACAAGGGAAAACCATTTTCCTTTCGAGCCATATTTTGAGTGAGCTTGAAAAAACAGCTACCCATATCGGAATTATTGAAGGCGGGCAAATAATTTTCCAGGGAACAAAGAATGAACTTTTAAGCAAAGTCGAAAAAGAAGTTGTTTTAAAAGTCAATCCTGTTGAAAAAGCATTATCTCTACTCCAAGACACTTATTCCGCAACACTGAATAATATGAACAAAATTTCAGTGAAAATCAATGATGACAAAGAATTCAATGATCTTCTTACCATGTTAATCCAAAATGGAATTGAGATTTATGACATAGAGTCTCAAAGCACTAATCTTGAGCAGATCTTCATTAATTTAATTTCTAAAAACCATGACTAATACCAATACTTTTTTAAAGGCATTTTCATCCGAACAGTATAAACTTTCCAAAAACAAAGAAATTTTCGGAATTCTGCTCGTTCCTGTCCTGATTATCTTCGCGGTTGATCTGTATATGGTTTATGATGTACTCCGCTCCGGAATAGAAGAATCTGAGGGAACAATAAATCCATGGAAAGCTTCATTGGGAAAAATCGTATTTATGTTTTTTTATCTGTTGCTTCCTATACTCGTTTCTCTTTTTGTGCATGCCTGCTGCGATGTGGAATACAGAAATAATAATTATAAAATTCTCTTCACGCTTCCGGTTTCCAAGACTAAAATATTTTTCTCGAAAGCTATATTCATCCAGATCACTGTTTTATTCTCAGTGCTTTTCTCTTATCTGGCTTTATTGTTAAGCGGATATTTGCTAAGTATTGCTTTTCCACAGCTGGGCTTCCAGAATTATGACTTCAGAGAAGTGATATTTTATGTCTTTGTGAAATTCTTCATTACTCTTTCTGCTATTGCCATGGTGCAGCTAACTTTGAGTCTTCTTTTTAAAAACTTCATTTACCCTATCGGTTTTGGCGTATTCATGCTGCTTTTCACGACGATTATCTATCAGAAAAAATTCTCCGATTTTTTGATTTATACCGGAGGCTACAAATCAATGGATAACTTCATGAGTGAAAATATCGCTTTTGAAAGAATAGATTACTGTAATATCGCCTCCGTTTTTATCTTCATGGCTGCGAGTTTTTACCTTTTTGTAAGGAAGAAAGGGGGATAGATAAAATGTTGGAAGCAGGGAGCTTGAAGATGGGAGTTACTGTCAGCCTACATATTAATTAATTTCCAGCTTCAGGCGTTCCAACAAAGGCTTATGCTACTCCTTTTATTTTTACACTAGTTTTAGCGGCCTCGATTTTCTTATTATTTCTAAGCTCACGCTTCATTTTACGGTAATCCCAGGGTGCAACAGCATTTACATCCTTCCAGAGACCGACTTTTCTATATTGTGCATTTTCCTGAATTTTACCTAAAGAAGCATCTTTGGAGTAAGCAAAATACCACCATCCCATTCCTGCTTTGATAAGTTCTTTGGAAAGGTATTTGCCGTCATCATAATAAACCTTTGCAATAGATCTCCCATAACGGTCCGTGTTCGTCTCAACAAAGCTTACTGTTTTCCCAAATACCTGGGCAGAAGTAAACTGTTTTGCATTTTTCCCAAATGCCTGTCCACTTTCAGGACAATCGACTTCAGCCAGTCTGAGTTTTTTTTGCTGGTTCCCTTTTAACAGTAAAGTAATGGTATCTCCGTCTGAAATTTTGATCACTTTTCCGGTAGTCTGTGAGAATAAGAATACAGGGAAAAGTAAGTACGCCAACATTAATCGTTTCATGAGGCAAATATAGGGATTAGTAGAGCTTTTTAATGAAAAAACCTCGCGTTTTGCGAGGTTTTTTTTAATATTGAATTAAGTTATTTGATTTTTTTCACCTCAAAGTTGGGAGACTTTGCGAAGCGGAATATTAAACAAGAAATTATTATTTATCTAAACCAAATTTATCTTCATAATTAAATCTTTCAATTTTATCAGAATTTTTAATAACTACCTCTAAAGAGCCTTTTGATTTTAATATCGAATCTCCAACAGAAACCTTATCCCACCAGTCTCTATAAACCACTATACTATCTTTATTGCCATACACCAAGAATGGTATATTGTGATTTTCATGATTTACATACTTTTTGCTAACTCTTGATTTTATTTCCTTATCTCTAATTTCATCTAAAAAACTACCTTTGTCTTTTGACGAAAATATCAATTTATATAAAAAGACTAATACAGCAACGATTAAAATCATTAATAAATTTTTATTTCTACTCATTATTTCGAACTTTTTGTAACCTCTTTAACAAACCTTGTTTCGGTTCTTGACAATGAAACCCCAAATCACTGCCTATTTTTCTGGACAATCGACTTCAGCCAGTCTTAGCTTTTTTGATGATTGTCTTTTAAACAATAAAGGTTATCTCCCTCTGAAATTTTGATTACTTTTCCGGTAGTCTGTGAGAATAGAAATATCGGAAAAAGTACGTACAGCAGCATTAATCGTGGGGCAAATATAGGGATTAGTGGGGCTTGTTTAATTAAAAAACCTCGCGTTTTGCGAGGTTTTTTTTAAATATTGAATTAAGTTATTTGATTTTTTTCACCTCAAAGTTGGGAGACTTTGCGGAACAGAAGCAAATATTAAGTAATCTTAATTATTAAATGCTATTATTTATTTTAAAGACTAAATCATCTATATAAATATTAATACCAGTTCTTTTTAAAATTTCTAAAGACCTAAAAAAATAACTATTTCCCAATGTTTTTTCTAAAGCGTCTGCTGAATTTATATACAAATGAAATTCCTGCATATTATTATTCTTACTTACATCTATAGTATGGTCATGAAGTGAATCTAATCCCAGTCCCATAAAACCTCTTTTTCCAAAGAACAATTCACCTAAATAACAGAAAAAATCTTCTTCATCTCTAACAATATTTCCATCCATTTTCATGATGTTATTCTCAGCACTTATTTTATAAAAACCTTTATTCCAAATAAAACAAGCCAGAAGATAAGAGCTTTTGACTTCTTTATTTTCATACTTTTCCCAGCTAAAATCTGAATGATTAAACCAATCGTAAAAAATTTTAATGAGATATTGAGCATATCCTCTTCCCGTAATACTCATTTTATTAATCATAGTTCCATAAAGAATAATTCCGTCTGGCTCATTATAATCATACTCTGTTAAAACATAGTCTACAAGAAATCGGGTTTCATACAAAGCTTTTTTTATACCAGCTCTATTATCAATATTTATGACCAGTCTAATTTCAGATTTTTCTAATTCTTCTAAAATAATGAATTTAGCCTCAGGTTTAACCTTTAGCAATAATTTATCATTGATAATTTTCCTATCTCTAGTAAGATCTAAATAATCTATTTTAATATTATTTAAAAATATCTCCATTTTATTTACTCACTTGTTTTATTTCATGAATTACGTTATAATCAGATTCCATACTATATCCATATTTTACTGTACCATCTCTTTCAACCCTTCTTAAAATTCTATCATGTGCATTAGTTGATTTGGATACCTCGAATTCTTCAGCACCAATCCATTTTTTTTGAGACCCATAGCCTATTTTCCCTTGTTTATACTGATCTCCTCTAAAAATCTTAACACTTCCATCTGCTTCCAATTGTGGTTTTCCTCGGCCAGCTGCAACTTCAATTACTTCTTTATTAACAAATCCATTCTTGGTTGCCATAAACCCACAGCCATCATTGTGTACAAGAATTTTATGTTCAGAAACAAAATAATTATGATTTCCATCAATCTCTAAATTATAAACATTTTCTATCTTGTCTATAATTTTAATATCATCTACTTTTATTAAGTGCCCCTTATCATTGACAACAAGGTCTCCTCTTTTTAAATCTTTAGCATGAACCCAATTTCCTTTAATATAAAAAGGATGTTCTGGTGTGCATATAATTTTAGAGTTATTTATAGATAGTTCTAATAATTGCTTAGTAATATTACGTGAAAGTGAAAGAACTTTTTTTAACTCATTTTGCTTCTTAATTTCATCGTAAGACCACACCTTGTCTCCAATCTCAATATCTTCTATAGGTTTCAGACCATCTGAAGTATAGACCAAGGTTCCTTTCACGAAACAAAGTAACATTCTTGTATACATGCTCTTAGCGATACTACCTACAGCCGATACACCCCCAAAAATAAATAATTCTTTAGTAGCTTCTGCTCCTTCCTGTTCATATTTTTTTGCCTGAGCCTCATTGCCTTTATCTCGCCAATGAGTCTGCATCTGCATACTATGAGCTGCTTCTCCACTAGCGTAAGCAATCATAATCTTAGTTCCCAACCTCTGGTTAAGAATGTGTCTACCAACGCAAAGGAAGCCATATTAATATTTTTAGACAATTCTAGATACTCACCAGCAACCTGAGATCTTGTCTGAGGATTATCTCCATAAATATTCCAGCTTAGTGTCTGTTTACCATTAGGATCAACATATTTAATCGGATTCTGATAAGTATAAATATAAGGATTTAGGTTACCACAATAAAATACTCCTCCATTATGCTGTCCTTCACCGTAAAACTCAGTCTCCATCGCCGGATTGTAAACAGCCAACGGATCTACCCCATACCAGATACTCGCTCTCGGGTTATAATATCTCGCTCCGTAATAATACAGCCCTGTTTCTCTATCCAGTTCTTTTGCATTGAACTTGTATGGGTTATCATATACTCCTGTTCTCTGCTCCAACATCGTCTCTCCGAATGGTAAATTTAAGAAAAACTGAGACGTCTAATCACCCGTATTGTTATATAATTAACTGTTCGTAAATGATCACCAAGCAATATAATTCTAACACTCATTATTATTTTTTACGAAGCAAAGCTCCTTTTCTCTTTTCCGAACAATCGACTTCGGCCAGTCTGATTTTTTTTTGCTGATTACCTTTTAGCAATAAAGCAATGGTATCTCCGTCTGAAATTTTGATCACTTTTCCGGTAATCTGTGAGAATACGAATACAGGGAAAAGCACGTACAACACCATTAATCGTTCCATGGGGCAAATATAGGAATTAGCCGTTATTAAAAATGAAAAAACCTCGCGTTTGCGAGGTTTTTATAAGACCTACTTATATTTGCCAGTGACCAATACTTATTGGCAATGAAGGGTAAGCTTTCATAAAATTACTATACTCAAAATATTGGAAATAGAAATGTTCAATATTAATTTCAATTCTATCAATACTTATCGTAAGATTTAAAAAAAAAGTTACAAATTCTTTAATAAAATCATTAATATTAATTATAATATTTTTATCAGCATACACCCCCCCATTTATCTCATTACTACTATAACCTCCTCCCCAGTAAATAGAATGCTCTTCTACAAAAGCAATAAAACTATTTATTTCATAAGTATCAAATTTATGTCCATTAATTAAAATTTTAAATTCAAATATATCTTTCATTATTTTTTAATTTCTTTCTTAGTAACATCATCAATTATACTATTAACCTGTTTCTTGATATTTGATAGAGTGCCTTTTGGAATGTCTTTTTTACCATGGTCAGCAACAGTAACGTATAGTTCTGAACCTGGATATTTAAATTTCTTATGACTTCCTGCTTGGGCAACTTCTTCAAATCCATTTTTTTCCAATTGTTTAATAACTTCTTTAGAATTCATAACTTTTTTCCAAGCAATATCACATGGTCCACCATTATGCACTAAAATAGATGAATTAGTAACAAAATAATTATGGTTATCTTCTACTATAAAATTATAGACATAATTTAATTTTTTTACTTTTTTTATTGAAGTTACTTGAATATATTCACCTTTATAATTCGATAATAAATTGCCTGGTTTAATATCTGAAGCCTTAACCCATTTTGCTGCAATATAAAAGGGGTGTTCAGGAGTTGATAAAATTATCTCATTATGAGTAGTAATTTCCATCAAGTCACGTGATAAATTTTCACTTACTTCATTTACTTTTTTAAATTCAGTTTTCTTTGTTTGTAGATTATAAGATAGAACTTCATCTCCAATCTTTATATCTTCGATCTTTTTATATCCTCCTGACACTTTAATCAATGTTCCTTTTACAAAACATAGAATTTGTCCGAAAGACTGCATACTTTTTGCAATTTTTCCTACAGCAGATACTCCCCCAAAAACCACTAATTCTTTAGTAGCTTCTGCTCCTTCCTGTTCATATTTTTTTGCCTGAGCCTCATTGCCTTTATCTCGCCAATGAGTCTGCATCTGCATACTATGAGCTGCTTCTCCACTAGCGTAAGCAATCATAATCTTAGTTCCCAACCTCTGGTTAAAAATGTGTCTGCTAACGCAAAGGAAGCCATATTAATATTTTTAGACAATTCTAAATACTCACCAGCAACCTGAGATCTTGTCTGAGGATTATCTCCATAAATATTCCAGCTTAGTGTCTGTTTACCATTAGGATCAACATACTTAATCGGATTCTGATATGTATAAATATAAGGATTTAGGTTACCCCAATAAAATACTCCTCCATTATGCTGTCCTTCACCGTAAAACTCAGTCTCCATCGCCGGATTGTAAACAGCCAACGGATCTACCCCATACCATATACTCGCTCTCGGGTTATAATATCTCGCTCCGTAATAATACAGCCCTGTTTCTCTATCCAGTTCTTTTGCATTGAACTTGTATGGGTTATCATATACTCCTGTTCTCTGCTCCAACATCGTCTCTCCGAATGGTAAATTTAAGAAAAACTGCATACTCTGAGCACTTGAATTGGTAACAAATGTTGCTGTTCCTAAATGGTCATTATGCAAATAGTATAATCCTAATAGTCATTATTATTTTCTACAAAACATAGCATTTTTACCAAATGCCTGACCATTTTCCGGACAATCGCCTTCAGCTAACCTCAGCTTTTTTTACTGATTTCCTTTTAACAGTAAAGTAATGGTATCTTCGTCTGAAATTTTGATTACTTTTCCGGTAGTCTGTGAGAATAGAAATATAGGGAAAAGTAAGTACGCCAACATTAATCGTTTCATGCGGCAAATATAGGAATTAGTGGGGCTTTTTAATTAAAAAACCTCGCATTTTGCGAGGTTTTTTATTGAGGTTAGTTTTATTCTCAGTTTTATTTTTGCATTAAAGTTGGGAATTTACCTTAATAAAAGAAATATTACTAAAATCAAAATTATATTCAAATAATTTCAAGATATTATTTCAAACTTTATATTACGATACTCTTTTCTTATAATTTTATCAATATATAACTTGTCTTGAAACTTAATATCCAAATATTTTTTTAATTCTATTGTAATCTTTTGTTCTGAATTTCTAATAATATTATTAAAAGAGTCTTGAAAAGAATATGAATCATGTCCAATATACCCCCTATCTCCGAAAAAAGAATTTCCAACAACGTTATAAAAATCGGCGTTTGATTTTACTAATTCTAAATTAATCTCATAAAAAGTTTTATTCAATTTACTTGGAACACCGCTCCACATTAAACATGAATAATTATATGAATTTTTACATTTAGCACTTAAATCTAAAAAAGAAATTATTTCCCCATTTCCCCATTTCATAAAAAAGTCCACTACATTTTGATCATAATCCCTTGCATCAAAATCAATAATAGGAATCCCTAATAATTGGACATTTTCTTGATTAATACTGAAGTCTTCAATCCTAAAATTAAATGTATATAATATATCTTTTTCATTATATTTATTTATAATCTCAATAACAAAGTAGACAAAATCAGAATCAATAAAAATTTGCTCTATATTATTTTTAGAGTAAACACAATTTGTAAGGATAAATTTTTTTGAAAATTTATCCTTAATTGAATTCATTTTAATATTAAATGATTCCAATATTTTTATATTGTTGTTTTTAACTTGTACATTAATAAGCATTCAATTAATCATTTTGTTTTAAATTCATGTATATTTTCGTAATGATCTGTAGTATATCCATACGTTTTCGTACCGTCTGAATTTGTTCTTTCTAATATTCTCAGTTTATTTCCTGAAGGTTGATCTCGAACATTATACTCCACTGAACCAGCCCACTTTCTTTGCATTTTACTATTATCCCTATTTTGAAATATTGTTGGAAGCCCCGTTGATTCATCTATTCTTGGAATACCGCGACCTGCTGTTACTTCAGAAATTTCCTTATTTATATATTTATTACCGGTTGCCATAAATCCACAGCCATCATTATGTACAAGAATTTTATGTTCAGAAACAAAATAATTATGATTTCCATCAATTTCTAAATTATAAACATTTTCTATCTTGTCTATAATTTTAATATCATCTACTTTTATTAAGTGTCCTTTATCATTGACAACAAAATCTCCTCTTTTTAAATCTTTAGCATGAACCCAATTTCCTTTAATATAAAAAGGATGTTCTGGTGTGCATATAATTTTAGAGTTATTTATAGATAGTTCTAATAATTGCTTAGTAGTATTACGTGAAAGTGAAAGAACTTTTTTCAACTCATTTTGCTTCTCAATTTCATCGTAAGACCACACCGCATCTCCAACTTCAATGTCTTCTATAGGTTTTAAACCATCTGAAGTATAAACTAGAGTTCCTTTTACAAAGCATAACATTTTTACAAACATGTTTTTAGCAATGTTCCCCACAGCCGATACTCCCCCAAAAATCACTAATTCTTTAGTAGCTTCAGCCCCTTCTGCTTCATATTTCTGGGCTGCTGCTTCATTTCCTCTATCTCTCCAATAAGACTGCATTTCAGCACTATGATAGGCTTCTCCAGCAGTATAAGCAATCATGGCTCGGGTTGCCCACCCTTTAGTAACATAAGCATCTAAAATACCTGCGCCAACAAAACCTCCCACAATCACACCTTTTGAGTGTACCTGATTTATTCCTTGAATAACACCATTTTGTTGATTATTAGGAACTCCCATTAATGCCCCTGCCCATGATTGTTTACCGTTGGGATCTACATACATTATTGGATTTTGATAAGTATAAATATAAGGATTTAGATTTCCCCAGAAATATACACCCTCATTATGCTGCCCATCACCATAAAACTGGTTTTCCATCACAGGATTATACACTGCCAGTGGATCTACCCCATACCAGATACTCGCTCTCGGGTTATAATATCTCGCTCCGTAATAATACAGCCCTGTTTCTCTATCCAGTTCTTTTGCATTGAACTTATATGGGTTATCATATACTCCTGTTCTCTGCTCCAACATTGTCTCCCCGAATGGTAAATTTAAGAAAAACTGCGTACTCTGAGCACTTGAATTGGTAACAAATGTTGCTGTTCCTAAATGGTCATTATGTAAATAGTATAATCCTAACTGGCTGGTTGGTCCGTTTAAAGTATTCAGCTCTGCTGAAATATCGCCTACTCCTGCTTTTTCAAGATATGTTTTAAAATCAACAGAAGGATCATGTTCTCTCATTGTTGTTCCCTGATCCGATGTTCTTAGATTTAGGGGAACAAAAATATTGCTTCCATCCATCACCCTGCTGGCAAAACGGGTTGATCCTTCAAAATAATGTTTGGTATACTGCCCGTTTAAGGATACCGTTACATAAGGATTAGGATACAATGTATAATCTGTTAAACTTAAGCTCCCCGGATCTACTAACTCTCCGTTCTGATATAGCTGAGAACTTCCATGAAGATTGTACTTTATCGTTCTTTCTCCTTTGTCGTCGTATGTATAATATTGGTATACACCAGAATCATCACTGTAAAAAGCTTTTAAACGATCCTGCTCATCCCAGAACATATGCTTAGAACCAAATTCATCAACATGCTCAATAGTATTCCCATTTTCATCATAGGCGAAAAGCTGTTGTGCCCCGCTAATATTACCGTCAATAATTGACTTTACTTTATGGGTTTCCGGAATATACTTATAGTTATTAGAGTAGGTATTCAGTGGTTCCGGCTGCTGATCAATCTGATGCACCTGCTCTTTCAATACAATTCCTCCACTTTCGTTATACATTACCTTCCTAAGCTCAAAATGTGAGTTACTTTGCGCATATGGAGAAGTATTGGGTGTTGTAGGAGTTCCTCCTTTATCATTAAGTCCCATATCACTTTCTGTACCAATCAATCTGTTTAAAGTATCATACCCATATTTGAAAGCATAGGTACCTCCCATTTGATTCGGAGTTACGCCTACATCATTGGCAAGGCGGATAATATTTCCTCTCTTATCATACTCGTAGCTGTTGGATAAAAACGCATTGGAATTGCTCCATAACCCAAAGTGATCTAACCTTCTGTTGGTAGCAATATATGAATAATCTGTTCTTGTTCCATTTCCATAGTTGGCTGCTGTTCTCTGCTCATAAAGGTCATATTTGATATTCTGAATATAATTATAACTTCCGTTGGTTACCGTTTTAAGGTTTCCTCCCAGGTCATAACTGTAAGTAAGCTGCTCTCCATCAGGATATGTCAGTTTTTTAAGACGGTTCCAACTGTCATAGACATAATCCGTTTTGAACTCCATCGTTGGAATACTGTATCCGAATATCCTGCGGGTTTCCGATATTACTTCACCCAGCTTACCATAATTGTAGGTAGTATACCCTGTTCCATCTGTTTTTGTTGTAATCCTTCCTGAATTATTTCCTGAATTGGCAGGCATATAATCATAATGAACATTATTAGGGTTGACTGCTCCACTTGGAAGATTAGGAAGCGTAATATCAATAAGTCTGTTCTTATCATATCGATAATGGATAAAATGACTCTGTATATTAGGATCATTAACAAGATTTGGAGTTACAAATCTGATCAGATGTCCAGCGGCATCATATTCATAAGTAGTCTGCCCTTTATCAGGGTGCAACATTTCTGTTCTTCTTCCGGCAAGGTTATACTTATAGGTCGTCTTAATACCTTGAGGATCTGTTACCATAAGCAGTTCACCTACTGTATTGTATTCAAATTTTGTAGACAGTGGGTTACTACTCAGATAATTTATTTTCTCAACAATCTGTCCCTCTGCATTGGTGAAAGTCTCTGTCCTGGTAACATCCAATTCTTCAATACTTTTAAACAGATTCCCTTCTATCTCATAGCTAATTGATTTTTCAACGCCGTCTTCATATTTAACATTCGTAATCCTATCAGAGTGATCATACGTGTTTGACAACATAAACTGGCTGAGATTCAGATTCAGATTATTATCCTGAAGGTCTCCTTCCTGAGGCTGATATTGATATAGCTGTCTTCCGAATACATCAAATATTGGCCTTCCTGAAACTGATCTTTTTTCCACACCACTTACATCAATATCTTTCTTCACCTGTATTACTCTTCCCATAAAATCTGAATAAGAGTCTGTATTAATCAGGTTATTCGGATGGTCTGCATCATAATGAGAGGTTCTGGCACGGAATATTTTAATATTCTGATCCGAACTCGGCATACCATAATGGTCATAATAATAAGAGTGAGTTATTGTAGAAACATTTGCAGGACTATAAGGTTCAATGATGGATATAGGCCTTCCATAGTCATCATATCCATATTGTATTACATTTCCTGTTATATCTGTACTTTTTATTAAAACATCCAAATAAAGATTATACTGTCCAAAGGAAATATATCCAAATGCATCGGTTGTTCTTATTACATACTTACCTGTTTCATCATCATATTCGTAGGATATGGAATATCTGTTCTGTGATTCATCAGGTGGATAAGTTACTGTTTTAACATTACCTGATGGTTCATAAGTATAATCTGTTATGATATCCTGAGAACCATCAAATACGATATATTTTCCGACATCTCCTGTATTAACGTTTATATCCTGGGTTTTTCTCTTCCTTAAAAGAGTAGAACCTGTTCCGTCATATACATTGATCTCTTTTGGTATCTCAATCATATTTTTATTCAGCCCGGTCCAATAAGTGATGACAGATTTATAGGAATTGGTAGGGCTGGTATAGATATAATTTGAAATCAATCCGGTATTATAATCATACTCCATTTTTTCCGTAGTCTCTATTTCACCACCATTTTCAAATCTCGTATTGATCTTTGTATTCAACAGAACGGTAGCCATTCTTCTACCTTCTGTTCCTCCGGTATCAAAACTTTCCGCTAAGTAATTAGGGTCTATTTTGGTTGTATTATCTTTAAATTTATATAAACGATAGTTATAGATCACTTTGGAAATTAACTCATCATTTCCCGAAAGGATTTTACTTTGTTTAATTAATCCGTTTAAGAAATAACTTGTGTTGTAATACGTATCCTCAATTTTACGATAAGGATTTCCATCGATATTTATTTCTTCACGTGTTACTTTTCCAAAACCAAAATTATCTCTTTCTCTTCTGTCATATCTGGAATTTTCAAATTTATATTGGGTTACAATATCTTTTTCTGTACTGGAAAGCGTATAGTCTGTACTAAAGACATCCGGATTTAATATTTTAACCTCTTTAACCACCAGTTTTGCATGCGGATCCTCATAGTTCGGCTGTGTAAACTGATAGTCTATAGTGTACTTCCCTTTGGTTATGTTTTGAGTAACAGATTTCAGTTTATTGGTTTTCCCAATCAGCGAGTAATTGACTATAAATCCATTACTGTTATCTACAACAAGATCTACAAATCCATCTCCGTTCATATCTCTGAAAGCCTTTTGGGTATCAGAAACATTGATTCCCAGATTGGCAGTTGCCCCTGCTCCTACTTTTATGAAAAGATTCAGAATCGGAACAGGAGGAATAATCGGGATAGGTCCTATATTTACCATAAAGCTTCCTCCGAAAGAGAAATAGCCATTATATGAGCCACTTTCTTCAGTAAAATCTACATTTCCTACTGTTTTAAGCAATGGGACAGCTGTATCAAATTTATGTCCTAAATTATAGCGAACATTAGTCCATTTAGTACAACCTGGCAATAGATCGCAATTTTTCACCTCAAGAATATCAATTAAACCATCTCCGTTGATATCTTCATATACAACATCTGCAGTTCCCTTTGAAGCTGAACCGCCTAAGCTTGCACTGATACCAAATCCAAAGCTGCTCAAAGCACCCATATTTGCTGAAGAACCTAACCCTCCACCTATAGAAATATTTTCACTTCCTATCGGGTGAGATCTGTAAGTAAGCATATTTTCAACAGGCTTCATGCCCGATAATTTTTTTCCTAAGTTGAGCATTACTCCCATGTTTATTGCTCCTCCGTTTACCACTCTGTCAGGAAGTCCATCACCATTAATATCCATCCAAAAGTTATTTCCTGAATCAAATGAGTTAAAATATTTGGTAACTCCTGCACTAGCAGATCCGGACCCAGACCATGGCATAGAAGAATCCCCTTTTGAAGTAGTACCCAACAGACCATTTACACTAATTCTTCCGCTAGCGGAAAAAAGATTATAAGAGAATCCCAGAGAATTCATCTTCTGATAGGTATTGGAATCCGTAGGAAAACCTCCCGATGGTACCAGGTTTATATCATCTAAACTTCCGACTGAGTTTGTCATCTGAATAGACTCAGGATATACCATATCAGGATATCCGTCTCCATTTATATCAGAGAATGTCTGAGTTTCAATACTTCCTTTCCCCCAAGGTACAGTTTCTGATTCGGCTTCAGATATTCCTACACCTCCTACTGATACATTTAGTGTATTTGTTGTATTACGGGTGTAGCTGCTTTGTTTTCTACTGATAGCCTTCATTGTGGTATCCAATGAAAGAGCCCCTGTTACCAGAGTAGTAGGCGTTACCGATGGTGTATTAGGTATAGGATTATTGAAATAATTGACAGTTTCATCATCCTTGAAAGAACTTGCAGAAGCGAACTGATTCTCTCCTGCTCCCACCCAAATGCTTTTAACAGTATAGTTAGTACCTCCTGTATTTACCAGCGAACTATGTGGTTTCATTGGAGAAACAAATTGGGAAACTGTATTGTTTCCTGTGTTAGGATTCGCATTAGGTAAGTTATCAATACACTTAGCCAATTCCTCTGCAGATAAAGGAGGCTGCTGAATACATTGTGGATAAGTATTTTGAGCTACATTACCCGGAGTCATAGTTTCTGCTTCAATTGGTTTCCCATAGGTGTAACCTTCTATAATTCCCGGATTGTATAAAAATTGTCCCCAGTTATTATAGACAGCAGTTTTTGGGTTATACATTGCTGTATTTACCGAAGTTGGCGGCACAGAGGTAATCAGCTCACCACTTCCGTAAATTTTGAATGGTTTCCCCTGAAAGTATTGAGAATATTTATTGAATAAAGCGTAATCACCGTCTGTTTTACAGTATACCTGAATATTTACAAGATGGGGTTGACCAAATTCCGGTATTGTTAAATCTCCTTTATAAAAACTGATAGGACTTATTCCCGGAACATCAAATGCACCAATCATATCCTCTTCTTTAATCACGGAGTTGGCTCCGTTAGCTGCTACAGTTACTTTTCTTTTTCCCATCACTGTAGATCCGGTTTTGATTACGTAATAAAACGATCCGGTTGAAAGAGTAGAAAAGTTTGTCACACCTTTGTCTATCTGAACACCATAAGCTCTTTTCCCACTAACGATATTAGGATTATCCTGTGTACTTCTAATGTCTATCCTTGCTCTTAGTTGTGTTACTGCATATGAAGGATATTGAGCAACGGGATACAAATCTAAGTTAACTGATGCATTATTATTTGAAACAGCATTATAATGTACTTTGATTTTATCTTTCCAGTTGCTGTTGAAGAATGATGTATGAGAATCAGATTCTATAATAAATTTCAAATAAACAGGCTCACTTGAATTCACATTCAAAGTACCTGTATAAGCTTCAGTATTAAAAGGATCATATGACTGAATGTATTCAGAAGAATGAAGCACTGTAGCTGTGCCAGTATTTGCATTTTCTGCAATTACTTTAAAGGTAAAGCTATCTGTACTATTAGGAAAATTAACACTTTCCACTGTAATATTTGCTGTCCCCGTACCATCCAGATATGCTGATGATAATAAATTATTGGTAAGGAAGTTACTTCCATAATTTCCATTATTCAACTTAAACTGATCCTGAAATATAAACTTGCTTGACAAAGGGGATCCTGTTGTGGGATCAACATAAATAACTTCCGGATTAGAGTTTACCTCTAAATTCTTATTCTGGCTTTTATGCAATCTTATGTATACTTTCTCACCACTTTTTACAAAAATCCTGTTGGAACTATTAACAGCTCCTACCTGATTGGATACTGTATTATTTCCCGGTGAAATGGCATTCATTTCTGTATAATAATCATTATACTTCGAGATCGAAATATTTTTCGCAAGGCCTCCGGGGTTTAGTTCAGTAAGATAAACTCTTGTGTTAACAGAAGCACCCGAAGACGCGTAAGGAGCTTCCACCGAATAATACATTTTTATGGGTAAATCATTCGGATCTCCAGTATAAGGAGGTACGGATATATTATCTTTAATCGTGATATAACCATCCTGTGAAGCTATCCATACTTTTACAACATCAGTAATTGGTGCTGCCGGAATATCTGGAGTAACAATAGGATCGTCCGGTGGTAAGACCGGAGGTGCAATTGGCTTGTCCTTCACTACCATATTTTCTGTAAATTCAGAATGTTTGGTCATTTCAGGTTGTTGCAAACCTTTATTATACTTGTTAAACCATACCTGTCCATTATTGACAATATCAACTAATCCGTCAGAGTTAGCATCAATCAGATAGGTAGATGTGGTTCCTCTGGATGTAGATTTAATCTGGGATTTACTATATACAACAGCTCCCATATCCCATCCTGAATTGTTGGTCTTGGTTTCGGTATAGGTAAAGTTATTATTATAATTTAATAAGGGTTTGGCTGGTAAAAAAGATAAATGACCGTCCTGATCCAATTTTCCCTGACTGAATTTCAGTTCAGAAGAAGTTCTGTAGATCATATCCTGAATACCGTCTCCATTAAAATCAATAAGCTGCTGTGCATTCTTTGCTTCAGCAGTAGAATATCCAAAAGGAAATCCAAACATCAGGTGCCCATATGCATCATTGGAAGAATAAAAGAAATTCAATCCGGCAGCAGGTCTGAAGTTTAATCCATTTTCAGAGGAAATATTTCCATTGATTTTGGATGGTTTCAGAATATTTTCGATCAGTCCATTATAGACATTTTCAGAATTCTGTACCTGCACCTGAGTATCAGGTCCAAATATCTGATTATTTTCTACCTGGTTATAGTATTCAAAAGAATAGTCATCAACAATAGGAAGCGGATTCACAATCTTAATGTTGTATACCTGACTATATAATCTTTTTAACCTTGTTTTATTAAATTGTCCATCTTCGTATTCTACACCATATGTTCGTATTTTTTCTGTCTTATGTTTTATATCAATAGCTTTTAAAAGATATGATTCTACTCTTTTCAATCCTTGCTTTGCATTGATACTGATATCTTTTCTGCTAATCCCGGTTTCAGCAATAAAGTTGACACTATAATCCTGATTTTTTCCGTAAGTTATTTTTTGAATATGAAAATAAACTCCTCCGGTTAGGGCATTAGTTGATCCAAGATCCAATATATTTTTCTGATAGGTAAACATCATTTTATTACCATGACTGTCTTCTACCATTCTTAATCCCCAATGAACAATCTGGCCTTCGTCATTTTTTATAACAGAATTATCACTTCCGCCATAATAGCTTTTAGTACCATTTGTAGAAGTTACTATCCATGCATAATTAGCAGGAGTAGCTCCTTCCCTTTCTATAAGAGTAAAATCATGATTTTTTCTGAGATAAAATTGCTTTTTTCCTGTCGAATTACGAGCCTGTCTTGCTGTCGTAATATCTGTAGAGGTCTCACTTGTATTATTATGTCTGTGTGGTAGATAACCATTAGGATAAACAAGCATTTCACCATCTAAAGTATACAATTCCGTTTCCTGGCTACCGAACTTAGGCGTTCCCCATCTGGTATCCACTGTAATCGCAGATAATCCCTGAAGATCCCATCCTTCACCCATCCATCCGTTACCGACACCACTGTTGTATCCTATTGCTAAAGAAGGCTGTAATCCTCCCAATCCTGCAGGAACTTTAATAGGATAATTCATATTGGCATCTCCTTTTTGGTTTGCTGTAGGAACATTCATCAGCTGCATTCCTGCCATAGGATCTGCAGCTTTCAATCCACTGATACTTGTTGGTGAAAAAGCTGTTGTCTGAGGAGATTCAGGAGCGGAAATAATTCCGTTGATATAATCATGGTCACCATCTCCTTCTACCATTACCGTTTTATTTTTCTCATCAACAACTGATTTGTCTGCTACCCATTGTTTCTTGACATAATCAAAATGGAAAATTTTGATATCCTTAGGAGAGAACAATCCCAGTCTTTTGGTATCGTAAGGAATAGTAATCTTTGCCTTTTTCTCCAGCTTTCCGCCCGTTACTGAAAATCTGTAAGCGGCATTATTCAACGTTACATTTTTAAGTCCCTGAGATACTGCCGGTATATCTTTTTCTCTTAATTTCAGTACTTCAATGTAAGCCGATTCTGATGTTCCTTTTTCTATAGAAACATTCATATTTTCATAGCTTATACTGAATTCTTTATCTTTTGAAATTTCAACACCTTTTGGTTTTGCATAGTAATGGTCAACTACTTTAAAGGCTTTTGTTGAAGCCGGAATTTTGTAAGCATTAGTTATACCTCCTGCAATAACAGAGAATGAACCCTCTGCCTTATTTTTTTCTGAAAGTTTGACAACTTTTTCAAACTCACCATTTTTTACAGCAACAACTTCATTATTAACTACCACATCTGTTAACGATGCTGTCTTTCCTTTTACATACAACTGATCTCCTGACAGTGCAGAACTTATGATTAGATCATTATCATACTTTTTATCTTTTTCAAAAACAATACGTAAGTTTTTTACTTTGTATTTTACCCCGGCTGAAGGTGAAGTAAATAATATGGAATTAGAACCTGTTTTTATAAGTTCAGAATTGATTTCCTCTTTTTGATGGCTCCATTTTGCGCTTGGAACAATAATTCCTCCTCCTATCGCAATATTATGATTAATAGATCTGGATACTGACTCATGAGAAGCCAATCCAAACAGATCGTATTCAAGATATGCTACAGTGTTTTTTTCCGCAGATGGAATGTCAATGGTAAAGAAGTTATCAGAAACTTCATCTTCTTCCTGATCCGTGAAAGCACCAATAGTTCCTTCTTTTTCCTTTGATGGATAAAAATTCTTATTGTCGACAGCAACATCATTTTTAAACTCAGAGAATTCTAAATTTTCCTTTGCTGAATTTAAAAATACAGAATGATTTTCATCTAAAATATTCTTTTCAAGTAATTTTTCAGATTGTGTTAATTGATTAGAAGGATTTTCTTTTACATCCTGATCAATTAAATCAACTTTTTTATCAGTCCATTTACTTATCAGCTCTTTTTTGAATACCTGTAACTTCTGCCTGTCTTCTTTGGTAAAGCTCGCAAAGACAAACATCAACGCAAAGAAGCCTATCAGTAAACAAGACTTCTTGGTAACAGGAAATTGATCCGTATTTATTTTCATGGTATAGTTTAATCAACGATTAATTTGAACGTTTTTATGATTTTTTTATCTTGAATAAGATTAATAATGTAAGCACTTTGAACTTCCAACTGACCAGTGTAATGATTTGATTTTCGGTCAATATTATCAAATTTGACCAATCTTCCTGATCCATCATAAATGGAAATTCCAAGTCCTTCCATAGGAGGGAAAGTAACTGTAAAAGTTTGTCCTTTTTTAACTGGATTCGGATAAAGATTAATTTTAGTCAGATTCAGTGATAAGTCCCCGTTAATTAATAATCCGGAATCTGGATTTTGATTTGCTTGTTCATTCTTAGCACTTTTCAATGGACTTACTGCAAAAGTGAAATGAGCTGTATCACCACTATCAAAATCATTAAGGAAATCAACTTTATTAAAAATGATATAATTTGCAGCTTCAGATCCTTGAACTTTCAGAATACTTCCGTCAGGTTTTTTCAGGAACATCCAATAAGCAATAGGTAAAGACCTTGGATTCACCGTTTCTTTCAATATTCTTACACTATAATCGGTTTTAGGAACTTTATTACCTATAAAGTTGATTTCCCAGTTTTTTTGCAAAACATCAAAGGTACCATCGTTTTTTAAAGTCAGTTCATTATTATCATCAGACCAAATAACAAACTGATTATTCTCAAAAACAGATTGATTCTCAACATTTGTTCTTTCAATAGAATTTTTCCCAATTGTTAAAAATAGATCAGCCTGGTTGGACGACTGTTTTTGGTAGAGTTCATTACCATTGTCTCTTCCTAATCCAGTAGGTTTGTATCTAAATTCTTTATGTTTTTCCGGATCCCAGATTATCTTTCCATCACTGCTATAATATTTCCCCTTTTCCAGTGAAATTCCGTATTTAATAGAGAGATAGGAGTGTATTTTACCAAGATCTGAAGATTTTGCTTTTCTTGGAAAAAATATCATCTCATAAAGATTCTGATCTTCAAATTTAATTTTCAAGCTATCAGATTTATCACGGTTCGGATCTGCAACTGCTACAAACGAAAAAATACTTGGCCTTTTTCTAATTTCAACAGTTTTTTCTCCACCAGTTTTAAAGTTGTTATTTCCCAAGGAAATCTTTTTTTCAGTATTTTCCCATATCAATTCATCTTCCTTCGATCGGTGGACCGCTGTAAGAGTATGGCTCTTATTTTTACTGTATTTAATATATTTTTTGAAAAGCTTATCCTTGATACCACAATGAAAATTGAGTAAATTTTCATCTTTGCACTTTGTTACTTCGCGAAGTGTTGGATTGGCTTTTTCCCATAATTGGGCATCAGATCCCACCAGTTGAGAATAAACAGACACAGAACACGATAAACAAATTATCGCGAATGCCCTAGAATAAAAAGGGTTATACATATTAGATATTTTTTGCCAAATAAATAGTCAGCAATAGCCAACTGAAGTTTAGTTTGAAAATTAACCGAAAAAAGAAAACTATCTTAAAAATTCAGAATATAATAGTAGATAGAGATGGAAATGGCTGATTTCTTCATAGTATTATTATGGTATTAATTTTTTTTTGCAAATTTATAAAAGAAACAGATACCACAAGTTTTTTTTTAACAATTTTTAACAATGACAGAAACCTATAATTCTTTCATTTGACTGAATGATCAATGAAATCATTTATTAAAGCAGAAACCATGAACAAGCGGGTTCAAATAAAAAAGTAAAAAAAAAATGAAATTTTTTCATCTTTTTTCAAATACGATAAGTCAATGGTTATTAATCATGTAAAGTTTATAAAATCCCATTCACAAAAATTTAATTGAAAATTATTCTTCATTTTATTTTTTTATTTGAAAAAATATTATACCTTTGCAACCGCAAAAACGAAGTAAATATCGTTACTGATGACACCCTCGGGGCGTAGCGTAGTCCGGTCATCGCGCCTGGTTTGGGACCAGGAGGTCGCAGGTTCGAATCCTGCCGCCCCGACTGTTTTAGTAGTTTTCTCAAAATTACTTAATGGGTGCGTAGCTCAGCTGGATAGAGCATCTGCCTTCTAAGCAGACGGTCAAAGGTTCGAATCCTTTCGCGCTCACTTAATGACACCATTAGGACAATTTAGGCCAAATGGTGTCATTTTATTTATAAATACTTGTAATTCAGTTTATTTAGAGTATTTTTCACCCTTTTACCTTATTTTCTAAAGCAAAAATTTTTTCTTAAAAAACCAATATTTCATCTTTTTTAGTCGATTTTTCGATTAAAGCTCCATATTATTGTCACGAACCTGACAGGACTCGAACCTTATCTAAAAATTAAACAACTGAAAATCAATTAAATACCTAAAGCGTTCTTTTTATGTAGAACAAAAAGTTCGAAAAGACATGACCATCAAGTTATCTGTACAGGATTTCGAACACTTCAAAAATCATTCAAAACACTGTTTTCCAGTATTTTATATAAATATAATTTAATAAATCAGCTTTACTCTGAAAAATCAAAAACTAATCAATCAATTTTTAGATATTTTTTAAGTTTTGTTCATACCCTAAAAAATATAATTCTTTAAAAAATTCAACTATTGCTTGCTCTGTCTGCTGACCATGGATTTCTTTTATTTTCGAAGCTAAAGCAGTTAATCCAAATATAGTCTTAACACTTTCTGATAGCATTTTTTCAATATTCCCTTCTATTACTTTAACTTTCTCTGGAAAAAACAACCTGATAATTCTCTGTTTGGTTATAGTATCTGAATTTTCATAAAACTCCCCTAAGTGGTTAATTATGTAATCAGTTCCCTTTTCTGTATGTTTTTCAGCCACTATTTTTAAAGCCTGCTGTCTCAATTTATCAGTATTATCTTTTAAAGATTCTTGACAACGACTTCTTATTAGTATATAATCATCATAGTCAATATTCCCATTTGAAAATAGCTTTTGTGCATTGAATCCCCTATCAATCAATTTTTCCATTTCTTTCTTTATCTCCTCTTTTTTCTGAATATAATCATGATGTTCTTCACCGTAAATTTCCTTTGAGATACTATTGGCAAGTTCTAAAAATGGTTCTACCACTCTATTCTTCTTAAGGAATGAAAGAAAACTCAAATTGATAAGGTCGGCTCTTACCCGATACGAACAACGTCCCATACAGTGATAATAATAATATTTTTTAGTATGTCCCTGCGACCCACTTCCTGTAAGTGTATTTCCACAATTAGGACATTGTAGGACACCTCTAAAAATTAAATTTTCATTGACTATCCTTTTTGAAGTTAGTTTCATAGGATGGTTTAAATCTGCGTCTTTTATTATTCTTTGAACCTGATCAAATAAAACGACAGGTATAAGACGATCATGAGTACCTTCAACAATTTTTCCAGGTTTACCTTCAAATGCGGGAATTTTTATTTTACCACAATAAATAGGATTTCTTACCAGCCGGTAAAAAGCACTTCTACTACAATTAAGCCCATTTGATACCGCATCCTTGTATATTTCAGTTAAACAATATTTATTTTGTCTCACTATAGCTGTAAAAGCCTCACGGATAATACATGCTTCCGGTTCGTAGATGGCTATATATTTTTTCCCATCAGATGTGATTTTATTTCTATATCCTAGAGGAGCTTTATTGATCCATCTTCCTTCCAGTCTTGCTTTTTGCATTCCCAAACGTACATTACGGCTTCTTTTATCGTTTTCTACTTCAGAAGTAGCCCAATACATTGCCAACATAATTTTACTTTCCGGGATTGAGAAGTCTATCTGCTGTTCAATTGCCTGAATGGAGACTTTCATATTCTGCAATCTTTCTAACATCTTGTAAGCGTCCATAATATTGCGGCTGAATCGATCCCAATAAGTAAAGAGAATAAGTGAAGATTGGTTCTTAATGAGCTTAAGTTCAGCGAACAGCTTGTTCCACTCCGGTCGGTTAAATGTTTTTGCAGAATAGTCTTCGAAAATAGTTTTGGTAACAATAAGATTGTGATCTTTACAATAATGCACAAGTCGATCCAACTGGCTGCGTTGGGAATATCCTTTTACAGCCTGTTCATCAGTACTGACTCGTATGTACAGATAAACGGCTTGCATGGTGTAGGTATTAATTAAAGTACTTTAGTTAAAGCTACTTTATATTCAAACGAAAAATAGAACAATTTATTTGACGAGTTTATATACATGTTTTTACAAAATGGCTTTTATGCTATTTTGAAAAGACTGCTTCGGATATGCTTAGATTTCGGCACCAGGGATTTTTTTAAGGAGATTTTAATCTATACAACTCCAGTGAAAGTTGGAATCAGCCATTTATGAGTTTCAGTGAATCAATAATGTAACTTTGCATTTATTACGATACAGCATAAAAATAAATGACCGAAAAAAGTACGTATCGTCCCTTTTCGGTCATCTTTCTTTAATTATGATTATTTGATCATCTATACTCTGATTACTATCTACTGTAAGATTCCCAGTCAATATTATCTTTTGCCCATTGTTTAGCGGAGGTTGTCGGAATTCCTTTCTTGCCATTGAAGGTATTCTCCAGCGGCCAGGAAACACCTCTTCCAGCTCCGAATATAGAACGGTACTTTTTAACGAAATTGGATGGATCATTTTTAAGATCATTTGTAATCTCTTCCATATCAGAAAGCGTACGCAAATACTTCCGCCCTGATAATGATTCTGCGATATCAGCCAGATCTCGGTAGGTAATCGTATCACCGGCGATATACACGATCTCATTTTCCATCTGTGGTTCTGTAAAGAAAATCTCAGCGGTAAGCCGCCCAATATCATCCGGTGTGGTCAATGTAACTGCCGTATCCCATCCGCCAATGGCATTGACCGATCTATTTTCCAGATCTAAAATGCCGAAGAACGGTTCAAAAAGATAACTGGTAAACATACCTGTGGAAATAATAACCCATTTTGTGACACTTTGTGATCTCAAAATCTCTCTTACATCAAGCTGCTCATCAAAAAGATCCTGCGCACTTCCCCGCCCTATCACTTCAAAGTCCACTCCGAACTGCCAGGGAAAATATCTTTTGACGCCGGCTTCAATAACTGCATTGGCCAACTTCAGCTGAAAACCTCCAGCGCCTGTACCATAACCTGTACATGAAACAATAGCGTCGTAATTTCTGAAAATATCAATAAGCTCAGAAGAGGGAGCGGACAGATCACCTGCGAGCAATTCCACACCCAATTTCCGGATCTCTGTAACATTCTTTTTCTTATCCGGATCTTCAGAGTTGATCGTTGCTTCTCTCAGCAGTACGGTTACTGTGACGTTATTATAGTTTTTAGCCTTTTTTGATATATTTCGGATAACAGGCATACCTAACTCACCTGCACCCAAAATTAAAACTGATGTATTTTCCATATTAAAATAATTAAAATATGAATCCATTATCCTAATGAATTCTTTTTCATATGCAAAATTACCACCTTCAAATCCCAAAAACAATAAGACACCTCATTGTGAGCTACTTACATCGATGTTAGTTTTTTGAGTTTTAGTCACATTAATTTTAAATGAAGGTCAAATTTTATTTTCTAAATGCATCTTTATTATAAAGTTCCTTTTGGCAAAAGTTTTTTCATTAGAAAAATCTATCTTTATTAGCATTAAATATACTTTATGGAAAGACTGATGACGGACGAAGAAATCGTAAACGCCTGGGACGACATTTGCAAGGTACTGAACAAAGAACAGGATCAGCTCAAACATGATGTACTAAATCATGTCGGCAACAAATGGTCACTCTTTGTCATTCACGCGTTGGGAATAGATGGTAAAATGCGTTTTACAAACCTGGAGAACCACATTAAGGGTATCAGTCAACGGATGTTGACCAAATGCCTGCGCGAACTGGAGAGAGACGGTCTCATTTTAAGGACCGTCCATCCCGAAGTTCCGCCAAAAGTAGAATACGAATTAACAACTTTAGGTCGTGGCTTATTGGTGCAGGTTACTCCACTTTGGTTATGGATTGCCCGTAACAGCAATGAGCTAAACCAGGCAAGAGAAAACTACACGAAGTAGACTAAGCGAATCGAAATTTCTGAAACAAAGTAAACTTTAATGTATTAGCCTATGAGGATTTTATCAGTTAATGTTTTACTACAAAACGCTTTTCAGCACTTCCTTTAAGGATTATCTTCAGTGCCTCCGGCAGATTGTCAATTGAAATGACCTGTACCATTTCTGATAAAAAATCCGGTTTGAAATCATCGGCAAGAAAGCTCCATATTTCCTCTTTAAATGATAATGGCTGCTCCACGGAATCTATGCCAATCAATCTGACCCCTCTCAAAATAAAGGGATAAATGCTTGTAGCCAAGTCCCCGGATGCCACATTGCCGCAACAAGTTATTGCACCTCCGTATTTGAGAGACTTTATCATTCCAGACAGTATGTTTCCGCCAACGCAATCGATACCTCCTACGAAATCGGTGGCTGACATTGCCCGTGCATCATATTTTGAGGTAAACTCTTCCCTGGAAATCACTTCTGATGCTCCCAGTGTATTCTGTATATAATCATTATTGTTCTTTCCGGAGATTGCAACTACATCATATCCGATTTTTGAAAGGATAGCGGTAGAGATACTGCCTACACCTCCCGTAGCACCGCTCACTACGATTTTCCCCTTATCCGGAGTTAGTCCTGATTTAATCAGGTTAAATACGGAAATACCAGCGGTTAAACCCGCAGTACCGTAACACATTGCTTCAAACGACGTTAATCCCTGAGGCAATCTGATGACCCACCCGGCAGGAACACTAATATATTGTCCGAAGCCACCCCAGGTATTCATCCCAAGGTCATATCCCGTGACAATAACAGACTCTCCCTCTATGAAGAAGCCTGACTTTGAAGAAACCACTTTTCCGGCTGCATCGATTCCCGGTATATGAGGAAATTTTCTCGTTACCCCCTTGTTTCCGGAAGCAGACAAAGCATCTTTATAATTCACGGATGAATATTCCACTTCTATCAATACATCATTTTCGTTGAGTTCGCCGAATGTTACCTCTTCAACAGCGGTATTGTAAACACCTTCACTTTCTCTCACCATCAAGGCTCTGAATGTTCTGCTCATAAGAATTATTTTTAGTAAATTTGATAATTAAATTATTAATAAACAATAACTTACAAAAAATACATATACTGCATAAAAGTTTAGTTTATTGATTACCAGACGATAAAGTTATGCCAGAGATAGAAAAAACTGAAACGGTCTGCCCATCGGATGTTTTCCTGCAGGTCATCAAAGGAAAATGCAAAACAACTATTATTGTCCTGATCAAGAAAAAAAGGAACCGCTTTACTGAGATGAAAAAAACACTCCCCACCATCAGCGAGCGGACAATCGCCAAACAATTGAAAGAACTGGAAAGCGATGGCATTATTACCCGCAAGGTTTTTAATGAAGTTCCCCTGAGGGTCGAATATTATTTGACAGAATACGGGGAAAGTATTTATCCCATCGTTCGGGAAATGCGTAAATGGGGGTATATGCATCTCCAACATCTAAAGGGAGATAATGAAAAAGAGCTAAAAAGGTATTTGGCAACGGACGTAAATTCCTTTCCATAGCCATCTTTTATGCAACTGGTGCGCTTACCTGCTTTCCAGATACCTTAACCTGCATTTCAGTACGTATAACTAAAAATTGCCACGGAATAAATTTCTGGCGGCATTTTTACCGGTATCTCCCAGATCATAAGACGATTTTATATAGTCCTGATTTTCAAATCATTTACTTACCTTTCACACAGCCATCCTCAGATGGTCGCCTTGAACTCTGTTGGTCTCAGATCGGTCAGCTGCAAAAAGGTATTACTAAAGGCTGTTAAACTTTAATAGCCTACCGTATAGGAAATCTCACTCATCCCCATATCCAAATCCTTTTTGAGGTCAATCATCAATAAGGTCGTCTTCAGGCTGAGAAAATAAAACCTCCGGTTCCTTATTGATATAATTTCTTATCATAGATTAAGATGGGATTAAGTAAAAACCAAGACCTTTGCCAACAGAACGAAAATGTAATTTTAAATATTATAAACAACATGAATAATAAGAAAGTATTGTTGATCAACACCCATTTAACCTATCCGAATTGGTCTGAAGGTCAATTGAATGCAGCATTTCAACAGAAGGCCAAGTCATTTTTCCTTTCAAAAGGTTTTGAAGTTTTGGAAACAAAGGTCGAAGAGGGTTATAATGTGGAAGAAGAGGTAGAAAAGCATCTTGAAGCAGATTTCATCATCCTGCAGACCCCTATCAACTGGTTCGGTGCGCCCTGGATCTACAAGAAATATGTCGATGAGGTCTTCAATGGCGGATTTCACAACGAAACCTTCCTGAAAAGCGATGGCAGAACCCGTGAGAATCCAGATGCGCAGTACGGAACAGGCGGAAAAATGACAGCCAAGAAATTTATGGTCAGCTGTACATGGAATGCTCCGAAGGAAAGTTTTGACGATCCCGGGCAATATCTATACAGAGGCAGAAGTACGGAAGATGCATTGATTCACATCACCAGCAACTACAGATTCTGCGGAGTGGAAATCGTACCTGATCATAACTGCTTCAACATCTATAAGGGAGGAAATAATGAAGCTGTTTTGGAGGAGTATCCTGCTCACCTGGAGAAAGTATTTAAGATTTAGGTAATCGTCTGCCTATCACCCGATTAGCGGCTTCACATCATCTCCGGAAGATGTAGCCGCAGATTTTTAAAATATGCACATCGAATTCACGTTATTTTAATAATAAAAACTTGAATTCAGAAGTAGAAACATTCACTATTCTAGTCTAAAATAACCTTGTTATTAATAACTTCCGTTTTTAAGTTACCTTATAATCTTCTCCAAAAACCGGAATTTTTAAAAGCATAATTTTTCAATTTAAACCAAAAAATAAATTGATCAATGATGGCAAAAGCCAGATTGGTGATGCATCCGTTCATAATGCTCTGTACCTTTCACTTTATTTTGATAAAAAATATGCCTATTTGGCCTTGGACAATACACTCAGAGTCTCCCACAGAAGTTCCCAAGACCTTGAAACAGCAAGTAAGCAAGGGTATCCTAGAAAAGCTCTATAACGATAAATATGACAACGAACTGTATTTTTGGAATGGTGTTCTGTTCGGTCATAAAAAGCTTATATTCGAATATCCCACAAAATCCGGAACAGGTTTTGAGTTCCAGATAAGTGCCAACACAGCGTATAGTGAAATTGATGTACTGGATAGTAAGTACCGTCCTTATACTCCACAAAACTACAACGGAAAACAGACTCAATTTCGCGGAGTCCAGTTTCTGGAGCCACAGCTAATCTTTAAAAATACCTCAAGTAACAATGATTTTAGGGACTTCCATCCTATGCGCGGTCTCATCAATAACCGTCCTTATGATGTTAATATTAATGGCATTATAAATTCCAACGAGATAAATTTATCGGTGATCTGTGGCTCTAAATACGCACAGCTATTTTTTAGCTTTCTTTCGGGTTTGAATTCCAAACATCCAACCCAAGGAATTAACACAGACTATCTCATCGATTATCCCGGATTTTTCGCAGCCTACAACATCCCCATAAATATTCCCATTGCTCAGGACAGTTCATCATGGATGGACATCAACTTTGTTGGTGACAATTCAAAACAGACACATGAAAATGCGGTTGCACTGGCGCAAATAATAAAGGACCGCATTCAGAAAATATCTGCTTAAGATGTGTGGAAATTCTGGAATCGCAAGTAATAAAAAATACACATGTTGTAAAGATGTATCAGTTTCTCATTGACCTATTTAAAATAAGTAATAATCCTGATAATTTTAAAATTTATAATGATAAGCTTGAATCATTAATAAGACAGAATTAAGAAAGATGTTGCACTCTCTACTTCATAAATAAACGCAGGAGATACATAAATTATTCTTAATGTTTAGTACTCAGTTTAACCCTTTCAAGCTGACATTTTTTTATATAAAATTTAATTTGATTATCAAGTTGGTTTTAATTCTAAATCATCATTCAATACGTCTTTCAAAAAATATACAGGAAAAACACCAACAGATTTTAGAAAAAATTCATTCTAACACGAATTTTATCCGGAAAATGCGTTCGACTTTTTTTAATCGGTCGTATATGAAGACAGTTCGGAGCATCTTTGCGGAAATTTTAAAAAATCAATCATATATGAAACCTATCTTGTTTGTCTGTTCTCTGCTTTTATCAATTAGTGGCTTTTGCCAACAAAACATCCGAAAATCAGAACAGGGAAAAGTTGAAAAAATAAATTTGATCCTTGAAAAATATCATCAATTTGATCTTTTTAACGGAAGTGCGCTGGTTGCTCAAAATGGCAAGATCATTCTAAAGAAAAATTATGGAAAAGCCGATATGAGCTGGAATATTGCTGCTGCTTCTGATACTAAATTCAGAATAGGCTCCATTACAAAACAGTTCACGGGAATCCTGATTATGCAGCTCAAACAAGAAGGAAAGATTAACCTTGATGATAAAATAAGCCAGTATTTACCTTGGTATAACAAATCTGTCGGGGATAGAATTACCATTCAGCATCTTCTGACCCATACTTCAGGATTGCCCAATTACACTGATTTCCCTGATTTTAAAACAAAAATGGTTTTCGAAAACTTATCCAACAAAGACTTTGCGGTCAAATATTTCAAAGATAATCTGGGATTCGAACCAGGAACTAAACAGAACTATTGTAACACAGGCTATTATTTACTCGGTTTGATTATCGAAGAAATTACCGGAAAGCCTTATGAAGAAGTTCTCAAGGAAAGAATATTTGATGTGATTGGAATGAAAAACACAGGCATTGAAAACCCGAAAGAAATCATTTCAAATTACGCTCAAGGTTATGATTTTGATTACGATGGCTACCAAAAAACAGATTACATCAATATGAAAACTGCTGTGTTTTCTGCCGGCGGAATGTACAGTACAGCGAATGATATGAAGAAATGGGATGATGCTTTGTACACCAATATTTTATTAAATGAAGAGAACAAAAAAATCTATTTCACACCCCACACTGGTAATTATGCTTATGGCTTGAATATTGAGAAACATCAGAATTTTTTAGGTTCAGGGAAAGATATTACAGTAATGGCTCATAGTGGCGGAATCAATGGGTTTTCCTGTAATATAGCCAGAATCCCGGAGGATAGAATATATGTTGTGTTGCTGGATAATACCAGAGCAGGGAAAAGGGGTGGACAATTGGAAGCGGTTATTGATGATATTTTCGGGGTTCTTTATAATGACAAAGTGAATTTACCTAAGCCTTTGGTCATCTATGAAGTGCATAAAAAAATAAAAGCATCCTCGGTAGAGGAAGGAATTCTTTATTTAAAAGATATTAAAAAGAATAAGTTTGACTCCTACAATTTCAACGGTTTTGAAAATGAGCTGAACAAATTAGCCTATAAATTTTTAGGTGAAAACAAGACAGATTCTGCATTGAAGGTTATTGATTATGCAGTCTCAGAATTCCCGAATTCCTTTAATGTATATGATACACGTGGAGAAATTTATTATATAAGAAAAGATTACCCTGAATCGAAAAAGAATTATCACAAAACATTGGAACTAAATCCCAATAATGATAATGCGAAAGAAATGCTTTTAAAAATTGAAAAGGAAATTGGGAAATAATGCGTTCCCGAAATGTAACAAACACTTTTCTGAGTTGTCATATTAATTAGAAATCAATATCCCAAATGAAAAAACTACTTTGCATTGTCCTGCTCATCTCTGGATTTTATGCTTTTGCACAAAAAATACTAACCGAAAAGCAAATTTTTACTTCGATGGATGCTCAGGCAGAAATATTTTTAAAAGCGACAAAAGCGAATTCTTTCTCCATCGGAATCGTGAAAGATGGAAAAACCTACACCAAACATTACGGCGAAATCGACAAAGGAAAAGGGAATAAAGCCAATAATTCTACCTTATTTGAAATCGCTTCCATCACTAAATTATTTACCGGAACATTGATGGCTAAAGCTGTTTTGGATGGAAAAGTAAGTTTGGATGATGACATTAGAAAATATATCACAGGTTCTTATCCCAATCTTCAATTTAATGGAACGCCTGTAAAGATTAAAGGTTTGGTTTCATTAAAATCCGGTTTCAACAAAGATTTGCCGGACAAAAGTGAATTGTTGAAAGAAAGGAATGACAGCACTGCTTTCAAGATTGAAAAATTGGAAAAAGCATATACAAAAGAACAGTTTTTTAAGGATCTAAAATCAATAAAAGTGGAGACTTTGCCAGGGACAGTTTATAATTATAATAATGGAACTTTACAACTGACAGCACATATTCTTGAAAATGTTTATGGTAAAAGTTACGAAACTTTGCTGAAGGAAAATATCTTAATTCCATTAAAATTAAATAACACAACGCTTCATATCAATAAAAATGAAACCATCGCAAATGGTTATGATGGAAATGGCAATTTGATGCCATTTTTGCCATACTCGCTTTGGGGCTCTCAAAGTTATTTGAAATCAACCCTAACAGATTTAACCACATTTTTAAAATTTGAACTTGATAAAAAAAATTCGCTTGTTCAGGAATCACAAAGGGATTTGCTCAACAATAAAAATTACTGGAACGCTTATTTTTGGGATGAAGTGACCATAAATCACAATGGACGAAATGCCAGAAAACACGGCGGAGCTTTTGGAACACAGAATCTGTTTTGGGTTTTCCCAGATTATAACATTGGGATTTCTGTGATTACAAATCAGGGAGGAGAAAATACTTATGGGAATTTATACAATGCTGTCCAATATCTGGTAGATGATTTGAAACCGTTTGGGAAGAAATTAATAGGAAGAGAAATCGAGAAAAAATGTTTTGAAAACATCGATTCGGGAATCGCTTATTACAAAGAATTAAAGAAAAGCAAACCAGACTCTTACAACTTTTCTGATGAATCTGAATTGAATACGCTAGGTTATAAATTGATGAGAAGTGGCAACGTAATTTCTTCCATCAAACTTTTTAAACTCTATGTTTCCGAATTCCCCAACTCCGGAAATCCTTACGACAGTTTGGCAGAAGCCTATTTTAATAATGGACAATTTGAATTATCAAAACAAAATTATCAGAAATCTTTGGATTTAAATTCTAAAAATACAAACGCCAAAGAAATGCTTTTGAAATTGGATAAACATTGAAAATAAAAAGGCAACGTATACAGAAAAAGAAATCGAAGCAATGGGGTTTGTCTCTACGCAGCAGGAATATTTTACAGGAAAAGCGTGGTTAAAAAACGATGTATTTTCCAGATAAATACTATAACGAAGGCAAAACATAAAAATGAAAACAATAAAAGCATTGGTATTAGGTGCAAACGGAGCAATTGCACAACACGTTATCACATTTCTTTCCGCCAAAGAGAATATAGAATTAACCTTGTTTGCAAGAAATGCCGACCCTATAAAACATTTTGAAACATCGGCAACCATCATTGAAGGCGATGTGTTCAGTACAAATGATTTGAACGAAGCAATCAAAGGGCAGGATATTGTTTATGCCAACCTTGCGGGAGCAGTAGATAAAATGGCAGGAGAAATTGTGTCGGCAATGAATGCCAATAATGTGAAGCGTTTAATATCCGTAACCTCATTGGGCATTTATAAAGAAGTGGCTGGTAAGTTCGGTCAGTGGAATGAAAGAATGATTGGTTCTGATTTAGCTCCTTACCGAAAAGCAGCTGATATTATCGAAAAATCGGATTTAGACTATACGATTGTTCGTCCGTCTTGGCTGACCAACAATGATGAAACAGATTATGCAACCATCCTAAAAGGCGAACCATTCATAGGTACAGAAGTGGCAAGAATGGCAGTAGCAGCCTATATTACTGACATTATTGAGCATCCTGAAAAAGATATAAAATCAAGCGTGGGTGTGAATAAACCTGGTGTTTATGGTGATAAACCGGCTTTTTATTAACTTCAATATGAAGCTTGTTCAATGCCATACCACTCTAAAATACCCGTAATTTCCAATTAAGATCAGCAGCCAAAGAGTTTGAAGATCATCACAAAAAGACTTACTGGAAACAGTGAGTCCTTTTGTGTATTTATTCTTATCAAAAATTATAAGTATTCAAGAGTCATTGCGAATACAATTTACCTCAATTGATTTATCGCATTGTACGATTTGACAAAATTTGTTTTTTTGTCAAAAATATTTTATTTTTGTATTCCTATTTCAGATAATTTTCAGACAATGTCATCTCACACAGAACAAGATCAGCTTTCACAACAAATCCTGGAGACCGCTTCAGGGCTGTATTTGAAGTATGGTTTAAAGAAGGTGACAATGGATGATATTTCAAAAGCAGTTGGTAAAAGCAGAACTTCAATTTATTATTATTATAAAAATCGGGAGGAAGTATTTCAGGCGGTTTTGGAAAATCTGATCAAGGAAGTTATTTCTGAGATTGATTCCAAGATGAAGAAGAAAAGAACTTTCGAAGGAAAAATACAGGAGTTTTGTCTTGCTAAAGTAAAAACATCGGAAGAAAGATCTTCTTTTTTCAGAGCTATAGAAGCAGGAATGGACAATGAAGAGAAGTCAAAACACATCACCGATGCTCACAACAGAATGATGGAAGCGGAAAAAAATCTCCTGTTGAATTTATTTTCAACAAACATTATCAAAGGTTCAATTCCAGAAGTTGCCATTGAAGAACAGGAAACCATCATCTTTATTCTACAGAGCAGTATCAGGGGAATAAGGCGTGAGATGAGTTTAAAAAACAATTTCGAAAACTTAAACAGTACAGTAAGCACTCTAACCTCTATGGTTATTAAACATATTGGGTAAAAATTTTTTATCCAAATTTTGACACTTTTACATTATTTGTCAAATAGTCTATTTTAAAAAAAAATGAACAAACTAAGTAATATCAGTACATTCCGGGCTTTCAGAAGCACCAATTATACATTGTATTTTTTCGGGCGTTCTGTCTCTCAATTTGGGACGTGGATGCAGCGTACAGCGGTAGTATGGGTTGTATACAGCATGACAGAGTCTGCTTTTATGCTGGGGCTCACCATTTTTGCAGAACAATTCCCTTCATTTTTATTTTCAGCATTCGGCGGAGTTGCTGCAGATCGGTATAACCGGTATAAAATTATACAGATCACTCAAATTTTATCATTAATACAGGCATCTATTCTAGCTTTCCTGGTAATGACGGGACATCAGAATATATGGAGTTTCATTATACTCAGCATTTTTCTCGGCATTATCAATGCTTATGACATTCCGGCCCGTCAGGCTATGATTAATGAAGTGGTAACGGATGATGAAGACCTTCCAAGTGCTCTTTCTCTGAGTGCTGCCATGGCAAGTATCGCTAAATTGGCGGGCCCTGCCCTTTCCGGAATTATCCTCCAAAAATTCGGAGCGGGAACATGTTTTCTTATCAACGCAGCCAGTTTTGCAGCGGTAATGCTTTCGATTTCTTTGATGAAAATAAAGATCATTCCGAAAAAAACAACTAAAAAAGGAACTTTCACAGAATTGGCTGAGGGTTTCAGGTATCTGAAAAAAGAACCATCCATCAGTCTGGTTATTATTATGCTGAGTATTACAGGTTTGCTGATTTTACCTTACGATACGTTAATTCCTGTTTATGCAAAGGAAATCTTCAAAGGTGATGCTAAGACATTCGGTTATATTTCCAGTTTCATTGGGATTGGGGCGGTTCTCGGAACAGTATTTCTGGCTTCTCTGAAGAAAGGAGCATCTATGAGGAATATTCTCATCCTGAGTACAGTTATTCTGAGTATTGGATTGATATGCTTTTCATATGCCGCCAATTTCTATTGGTCTATGTTCTTTGCAGCGCTCACAGGATTGGGTGGTGTCGCGCAATTTACCACCTGTAATATTATTGTCCAGTCTGAGGTGATCCCTGAGATGCGCTCAAGAGCGATCAGTATTTTGCTAACCGCCATATTCGGGATGCTGCCTTTGGGAAGTGTACTTATTGGGTTTATCTCGGAAAAAATAGGAGCACCCAAAACCTTATTACTGGAAGGAATTGCGGGAGTTTTAGTTGCTGTTGTCTTCAGACGCTTACTATTTAAAAATAATAAGACAAAAGCAGTGAACAACCAACTTTTAGAAGAATCTGAGGAACAATTTATTAATAAAGTGTAATTAAAATGGAAAACATAAAAACAGCATTATTGGTGATGGACATGCAGTCATCAATATTAAGCAACTTACCTGACACACAAGAATTGATATCTAATGTCAACAAGGTCATTAAAGCCGCCAGAAATCGCCAAATTCCGGTTATTTATATCACAGTAGGGTTCAGACAGGGAATGCCGGAAATAAACTCTAATAACAAAGTATTTTCAGGAATTAAACAACATATGGCAGATGTCAATATGAAAGAATGGGTCGCTATTCATCCTGAGCTTAGCCCTGAAGAGGAGGACATTGTTATTACCAAAAGAAGGTTCAGTGCTTTTACAGGAAGTGATCTTGAAGTAGTTCTGCGTGGTCAGAATATTCAACATTTGGTACTGACAGGAGTATCTACAAGCGGTGTTGTTTTATCTACAGTGAGAGAAGCCTCAGATAAAGATTACAAACTCACAGTGATTGAAGATTGCTGTAAAGACGGAGATGAAGAAGTACATCATGTGCTGATGAGAAAAGTTTTCCCAAGACAGGCTGATGTCATTAAAGTAAACGACTGGACATAGTAAGGAATGAATTAGTACAACGGGAACATTATAAATCTTCAAAATACGTTTCATTTGCTGAAAATTCCGTTTCACCTATCTATTTTGCTGAATCAGTTTATCTTTTAATTTGAGAGATGGGAAGACGTATTACTTTTACATGGTAAACGTAGCCGAAAGGTCACTTAGTTAGTTTTAATTAGTATCAAGGAAACATTGATTAAGGATCAATAAAAATCTTTTTGTGCTTAATTCCTTATAGCTATTTATGGCTCAACTATACACTTAATCATGTTTGGGTAGGATTGGTTTGTTCCAGTCCTATTTTTTATACCCTTTTTATACAATAAAAAAACCGCTGCTGCTACAACGGTTTAATTTATTTTAAGGAAATAGTATTATTTTAACTTATAAGAACTTCCGTTCCAAAGATAAGTTTTAGAAGAGCTTTTCTTCTTCTCTCTGTCTTTCTCATCCACTTCCATGTCTTCCACTTTTAGGATAAATGCGTTGGAAATTCCTCCTTTATCATTAGGAAAAACATATTCTTCACTGTGATAAAAAGCTCCGGCATCACCTACATTCATTAATTGTGGAAGGGTAATCAGTTTTTTATCCTTAAAAAGAACATACTGATCATAGCTTGCGATTCCGCAGGCTTCTCCGGAAACCATTGCTTTCAGGGTAAATTCAACGTTCTGCAATTTGTGACTGCTTTCTATATTGAATGCCGCTGAACTCAACTCCTCTCCTCTTCCTGTATCAAAATATACCTCATCAATGAGTGTATTTCCTTCCATTACTTTTATTCCGGCAATGTTCTGTTTTTCGGTCTCATTGGATTCTTTATTCTTCCTGTCAATCGTTTTGGAAAGTCCAAAGAGAAAATCATATCCGTTTTTATTACGGTACCCTACACAAAGATTACCACCCCAGATATATCCTTCCAATATATTCTCTCCTTTCTGATAAGAGATTTTATACCAATTGGCCGCTCTTTCTCCCAATTTCAGGACAGTTTCTTCTTTTTTAAGAATCATCACCTGCTGATTGGTCTGCAATGAGTCTACCATCTGAGTATTGACTCCTGGATACAGCCTCACGCGGGTCCAGTCTGTAAAGATTTTTTGCGTCTTATTTTCTTCAAAACCAAAGATTCCATCTGCATATACTTCATTTTCCTGCGCTGTAAAAAACTGCAGCATCAGTAAAAATAAAGCTGTCCATAAAGTTTTCATATTCGTATTTTGTTTTTTGTGTGTTATTTTTCAAGCAGAAGACTTACCCATTCTTCACGCTGTAGCTGTTTTTTCAGTTCCAGTCCGCTTTCTTTACATACTTCAAGAATATCATCTACGTCAAAGAAACACAGTCCTGAAAGTAATAGTTTTCCACCGTCATTCAATACTGAAACATAAGTCGGGATATCTGAAATAAGGATATTTCTGTTGATATTGGCTAAAATAACATCAAAATTTTCTTTTCCTAAATTTTCAGCAGTTCCCTGTTCAATATCTAATTCAACACTGTTTCTTACTGCATTTTCTTTTGAGTTTTCTACCGACCATTCATCAATATCGATCGCTTTTGTATCTCCTGCTCCCTGCTGTTTCGCATAGATTGCCAGAACAGAAGTTCCACATCCCATATCCAATACCTTTTTACCATGGAAGTCAATATCCATCATTTGCTGGATCATCAGGTGGGTGGTAGGGTGATGTCCTGTTCCGAAAGACATTTTAGGCTGAATGATAATTTCATGCATTCCAGATACCGATTCATGGAATTCGGCTCTGATCAATACTTTATCATCAATATTGATTGGAGAGAAATTCTTTTCCCATTCTTCATTCCAGTTGATATTAGGCATTTCTTCGAAAGAATATTCGATTTTTACGTTTTCATTTTCAAAAATCGGAAGTGCTTTCAACTGCTCTTCCTGAAACAATTCTGTCTGGATATATCCTAAAATTCCGTCAATTTCTTCTGTAAAGCTGTCAAAACCTATTTCTATAAGTTCCGCCATTAAAATTTCATTCCAAGGCTGCAATGGAGAAATTTTGAAATTGAATTCTAAATAATTTTGCATGTGACTAATTTGCTGCAAAAATACTAATGTTATTACGGTTAAAAAAACGATAGCGTAATTTTTGGCTGAAACCGGAGATTTTTATGTTTTTTATCCCGCAGATGATACAGATTTTTTGAATTGCAGGGAAATTGTAAGTTTTGACTAAGGCATAAAATGGAAACGTAAAAAGAGAAAGCGGGCTCCCTTCGTCTACGCTCAGGATAATAGCCCGCTCCTATTGATTTTTATTATTCAAGGTAGACTAACAATTCTCTGCTGATAACATTAAACTCTAAACCTTGAACTTTAAATTTTTAACCTCTTATGGATTCGTAGAGAAAATTGATCCGTTTGCAATCAGTGCTCTTCTGTTCATTTTAAGAATATCTCTTACCCATTCTGCGAAGTCTTCCGGCTGTAATACTTTATCAGGATTTCCGTCTGTAAGACCTCCCTGGATGCTCATATCTGAAGCGATGGTACTTGGAGTCAAAGTGATTACACGGATGTTTTGTTTTCTCCATTCTGCCATCATAGATTGTGATAAAGATACTACTGCAGCCTTTGAAGCGGCGTATGCAGACATATTCGGACCTCCTTTCAGACCTGCTGTAGAAGCTACATTTACGATATCACCTTCTCCTTTAGCTTTCATAAACGGATGAGCTGCTTTCGCTGCGTAATATACTCCGAAAAGATTAGTTTTAATCACCTGCTCCCATGTTTCAGAAGGCATTTCTTCAATACTTCCGAAGTCTCCGATCCCTGCATTGTTGATTAGGATATCAATACCACCCAATTGTTCTGCTAAAGATTCAATTCCAGCTTTTACCTGAATTTCATTGTCTACAGAAAAAACTGCGTATGCTGAGTTTACGCCCAGTTTTTTGATTTCTTCAACCGTCATTTTTAGGTTTTCCTCATTTCTTCCTGTAATGGCAACGTTTACTCCTTCATTGGCCAAAGCAAGTGCTACAGCTTTCCCCAATCCTCTTCCACCACCTGTTACGATGGCATTTTTTCCGTTTATATTCATAGTAATAATACTTTTCTTTATACAAAGTTACGAAAGAACATTTTTATGAAATGGTTAAAACACAGATTTAATAGTTTTTTAATGGTTGGGAAGGGCAATTGAAACTTATATCTTCTTAAACCACAAAAGTCACAAATGTTTTTAGACACTTGAATTTTTTAAGCTATTAGCTTTAAGTATAAGAAGTACACTTAAGTTTTATGAAAATCTACGATTTTCATTTTATATAACTTTTATGCAGGATCATTACACTTTTAAAATATTTTATAACTAATAACCTTTTGTGACTTTTGTGGTTTCCATGAACCTCAAAAATAGAAGCCGATCTGTTGGATCGGCTTCAAAATCTAAAAAAAGGTATAGTAAAAAAAATAAAAATTTAAGGAATCTGAATTGAATTCTGAACTTCAAATTCTTCTGAAGCTGTGAATTCGTTTCCATACATATCAACAGCCTTCACCTCAACTTTATGTTTTCCTAATGATAATTTTTTAGGAAAGTCTGCTTCCCAGATGTGCTTTGACATTTCAGGATTGGAAGGTCTTCTTCCCGGAAGAATTTTCTCCGTAGAATCCCATTTGAAAACAGAAAGTGCAAAATTCGGGTCTATGGTTTCATCATATTCCATTTCTTCCCATTTTCCATTATCTATTCTGTATTCTACTTTGTCTTTCTTGCTTCCTATAAAGAAATTAGCCAACACTTTTGCAGAAGTTCTTGAGGAAGGAATCACTTTTGGGATATATAACTTAATTTGATAGTCTTCCGGTTTTCCGGCTGTTCTGTATTTAACTTTATATTGATTGTCTGTAAAACTGATGAATGAATATCCTTTTGCTGTTCCGTCTCTCATGGTAGAAGTAGGAAGGCCGGCATCATCCGGTGTTCCAGAATACCAATCGCCGCAAGTAGTTCCTACGTTATATTCATGCAATTCCTTGATTCCATTCCAGCCTGCTTTTTTCCCATAGAAAATCTGCTGTTGGATGTGCGTATGTGCTGATAGAAGCAATACATTCTGGAAAGGATTTAAGAAATCAAATAGTTTCTGACGGTCCGCATTTCTGAAGCTGTCTTCATTGCTATGTTCCAACGGAATATGGAAAGAAATGACAATCAGTTTACTTTTATCAACCAGTTTCAGATCGTTTTCAATGAACTGAAGCTGATCTTCACGGAATCCTCCCCAATATCCTTTTCCATCTCTCGGATCCGGATAAAGAATATCATCCAGAATGATGAAATGTACATTACCATAGTTGAAAGAGTAATTGGCCGGACCAAAATTCGACTCAAATGTTTCATCAGAAAGACGGTCTTCTTTCGCATCATAATTCATGTCATGATTTCCCATTACATTATACCAAGGAAGTCCGACTTCTTTCATAACGTCTGCATAAGGTTTCTGAAGACTTAAATTATCTCCTACCAAATCTCCAAGACTGATTCCCAACACTGCATTTTTCTTAGTGTTCTTCACTTCATTTACAATTCCTCTTTTGAAGTAATCCAGTTCTTTTTCTGTGTAAGGCTGTGGATCTCCAAAAACAAGGATATCAAAGTTCTTATTTTCGTTTTGTTTATAAAGTGGGAAGTTCAGTTCTTTGGGAAGATCTCCTGTAGCAGCTACTCCTTTGTATTTGAAATCTGCAGGAGAACCTTTTGGTTTATGATGGTTATAAAACTGAGGTAAGTTGTTCGCATTTAAAGCAGTCTGATACCCTGAAGGTTTGATCACAAAAATAGTCTGATCTTCCTGAACCGGCAGGCTGTATCGTCCGTTTTTATCCGTAAGAACTACCTGAACTCCGTTAGAAACGGCTACGCCTTCAATTCCTTTTTCGCGGTTTTCTTTCTTTTGATTTTTGTTACTGTCTTCGTATACATATCCGGAAACAGAAGTTTGTGAGAATGCCATTGCTGAAACCAGGATGCAAGGCATTAAAAATTTTATATTGATACTCATTATCTTTTTAATTTTTAAATTATTTTAATCTTTAAATCTCAAATTATTTATTCCACCACATTTTTACGTTGATATTGTCACCTCCCATAGATTGTACGGCTGCGTTATAATTATCCGTATTCATCACTTTTGTGGTGGTAGGGTACATAAATCTTACAGGCATCTGCCCTCCGTTCTGAAGTCCTCCGTTGTTAGGAAGTACCGGCAGTTTTGTACGTCTGTATTCGTACCATTGCTGATGGTCTACAAAAAACAGGGAAATATATTTCTGAAGCATTAGCTTTTGTAAAGAACCGTCGTAAGCTACGTTTGCATTACTGAAGTAATTGGCTGGAACTGTTGCTCCCCACTGTTCAATAATAGATTTTACTCCGGTTTCATAATAGGTCTGCTGATTTCCTGCAATAATTCCTTTGTTAACCAATTCTGCCAGAATAAACTGAACCTCAGAATAGGTCATGATTAATATTTTTAAAGGTGCTTTCGCCAGATTCTGATTAAGGTTAGAAGGCTGGTAGTTGAAAGCTGTTCCTAAAGCATATCCTGACGGAGCTCCTTTATATCCTAGATCTTCCCCGGTAGTTGCTTTCGCTTTCGTAAAAAACATACTCAGCCTTGGATCATTATTATCTTTCATAGCATTTACAAAAAACTCACCTGCTGATCTGTAAGCTGTAAAATCCTGAGGGCGGGCAATTGGCGGCAAATATGGAGATACTCCTGAAAGTGGCAGCACTGCACTATCCGTATTATTTTGAAAAACAGGATATTGTGCAGGATTATTGATAATCTCCTGAATTCTTTCATGCACATTTACTTCACCGTTTCTGCTTAAAATTCTCGTTAATAATCTCAATGAAAGAGAATTACAGAATTTCTTCCATCCTAAGATACCGGTCTGGCTGTTGGTATTGGCATTGTAAAACAAATCTGTTTCTGCTAATGCCTGGTTTGTGTTGAATAGTGAATTTGCTGTTTTCAGATCATTTAAGAGTTGAATGTAGATGTCCTTCTGCTTATCATATTTCGGTCTTAAAATATTTTCTTCAATCTTCACTGCTTCAGATAAAGGTACATCACCGAAAGCATCAGTGAGGTTGGAAGCAATCCATGCATTCAGGACCATTGATATGGCCAGATAATTATTATTCTGTTCTTTCTCAGCATATTTCCTAAGATCACTTACCTGCTTAAGCCATTTATAAGAGGTATTCCAGTATCCGTTACCACTTTTTTCGTCCATATAATATCTGCTGTAGGTATTTCCTTCATTCGGAAAGTCTAAAGCAATCTGCATGATATCAAAAGTGAAATCATCTGCTCTGTTATAGCCATAGCTTCCCATTTCATACTGGATGGGAGCAAGAAGACTTCCCACAGAAGGATCTTTTATTTTGCTGGTATCTGTATTGATTTCTTCAAATGTTCTGTCGCAGGACTGAAGCATAAAAACAGAAACAGCCAATGTCAGATTTATGATTATTTTTTTCATTTTTAACGATTTTAGAATTTAAGATTTAACTGAAACCCAACTGTTCTTGCAGTTGGAAGCTGCCCCATCTCTACTCCCGGAGTAATGGTTGCATTATCCAGCGTAGCGACTTCAGGGTCAAACAATGGGAACTTCGTCCACATCCACAGATTTTTTCCGAAAATAGCAAGAGTAAGATCATCCAGACCCAGAGATTTTATGGTCTCTTTCGGGAATGAATAGGCAATTCTTGCATCTCTCAGCTTAATAAAATCTGTGCTGAAACTGTTGGTTTCCACATTGGCTCTTCTATAGTAATCTCCATAATAAGAAGATACCAGTACTCCTTTTATATTCGGGCTGAAAGATCCGTCAGGATTCTGAACAACACCGTCTCCTACAATCATTCCACCAGGATTATCTCTTCCCGGAAGAGTAGATTTCAGTTTACCCTGTTCGGACATTTTATGATGCGACTGAGAATAAGCAATTCCACCATACTGACCGTCAAACGAGAAGCTGATCGTAAAGTTTTTGATCTTGAAATCATTCTGAAGACCGGCTCTCCATTTCGGGAATGCATTTCCTACTTTTTCAATATCTGCAGGTCTTCCCGGAAGTCCGTTGTCTCCGTAAATTACTTTTCCGTCCGGAGTTCTTAATAATTTAAATCCATACATGTCTCCAAGAGAACCACCCACTTCCATTTTATAGAAGACAACATCTCCTACGTTGGACACGATTCCGTCAAATCCTTCAGGTAAAGTCATCACCCTGTTTTCGTTGGTAGACCAGTTCCCGCCTACTTTCCATGAGAAGCTTTCACCTTTCACAGCTAAGATATCAGCTGAAAGTTCAAGTCCTCTGTTTCTGATTTTCCCTGCATTGATCACTCTTTTGGAATATCCGCTTTCAGAAGGCAGTGAAACAGGAATAATCTGGTTTTCACTCATGTTCTGATAAGCGGTAAGATTAAGATTCAACCTATTCTTGAAAAGGCTGAAATCCATACCTGCTTCAATATTGGTATTTTTTTCAGGTTTAAGGGAAGGGTTATTGAAAGTAGTAGGCGCCACCACACTTCCGGTAATATTACTTGCTGTATAGTAGTTATCCAAAAGATAAGGATCACTGTCTATCCCTACTTTCGCCCATGAAGCTCTTAGCTTCCATAAGTTCAGGTTATTACTTTTCAGGTTAAAAATATCTGATAGAATGAAACTGGTACTCACTGAAGGATAAAAGAAGGATCTGTTTTGCTTCGGAAGTGTAGAACTCCAGTCATTTCTTCCGGTAACGTCCACAAATATTTTATTGTCATATCCCAGCGTTAGTAATCCATAAACACTGTCTACATGTTTGTCTCTTGGTGCCGGATATTTAACCGGAATAGAAAGCGCATTGGTAAGGCTGTATTCGCCGGCTGTTTTCAATCCTATTGCCTGATAATCTGTCATCAGGTATTCATTATAACGGATACTTCCTCCTGCAGAGGCAGAAATACTGAATTTATTCCAATCTGCTTTGTAAGAGAATAAAAGGTCGTTGTTATATTCCTGATTTTTGATAAACTGTTCTCTATAGAACCCTTTCAGGTAATTTGCAGAACTCCATGGTCTTTTGGTTGTTCTTTTTTCATTCAGAATTTCAATACCTGACCTCAGCATTACACTGAAATTCTTATTAAACTGATAATCTGCCGTAATGTTTCCTGTAATGGTCTTTTTTCTGACCCCATTCAACATTTCGTAAGCAATCATATAAGGATTGTCAATAAATGAGCTGAAAGGATGGATTTGGTCAACCTGTTCCTGACCCGGTTTCCAGATGGGCTTATACCATTCCAGATCCACATTGGGATTTTGGAAGATCATGAAATAGGAAATCGACTGGTTGTTATATCCCGTCGCAGGAAGGTTATCACTGGAAGTAGTATTATAAGCAAATTTTGTAGAGATTTTTAATTTTTGGGTAAGCTGATGGGCAAAAGACAGGGCAAAATTGAATCTGTCAAAGCCTGTATTCGGCATCATCCACTCGTTATTAAGATAGGTAAGTGAAGATCTGAAGCTTGTTTTTTCATTTGAGCTTTCTACTGAAATACTGTTTGAGTAGGTAGAACCTGTTCTCCAGAAACCTTTAATATTATTTTCATAAGGTCTCCACAATTGTCTTTCCTTACTTTGTCCCAGTACATTGGGATCATATTGAAAATAATACTGTTCGGCGAATTTAGGTCCGAAAGCACTACTTGTACCTCCTGTACTTGGTCCGTCTGCGGAAAGGCCATAAGAATAGTAAAAATTTCCTGCTGTATTGGTTGCCAGAGTTCCCTGTCCGTATTCATACTGCCAGTCCGGCCATTTCAATACGGAATCAAAGCTTGAGGAAGAATTGAAGGTTACTCTCAGTTTTCCGTTTTTCGTTTTTCCGGATTTTGTAGTGATCATTAAGGCTCCGTTGGCGGCACGGGATCCGTATAATGCGGCGGCAGAAGCTCCTTTCAATACGGTTACAGATTCAATGTCATCCGGATTGATGCTGTTTAATCCGTTTCCAAGATCAATTGGAACATCACCTCCGGAACCTGCTCCATAGGCTGTCGTACCGGAACCTGTGGTAGAATTCCCCAATGGAACGCCATCCACTACAATAAGAGCATAGTTATGATCCATCATAATGGATTTCTCTCCTCTCAAAGTAATTCTGGAAGTTCCAAGCGGCCCTGCTCCGGCAGTCTGAATTTTAAGACCTGCCACTTTCCCTTCCATAGATTGTGCCCAGTTGTTATTTTGGGTTTCTTCAAATGTTTTGGCATCTACTTTCTCGGCAACATACCCCAAAGCTCTGTCATGTCTCTTGATTCCCAAAGCAGTTACTACTACTTCATCAAGTCCTTTAACTGTGTCTTTTTTAGCTTTCTGCTGAGCTGCCAGATTAACACTGACGAATCCCAACAGTGACAAAACTAACAGTTTTTGTGTCTCTTTACGCATTTCCTTTTTGTTTGCGCAAAATTAAAACGACATTATAAGGATGATCTTAACACAGTTTTAACGTTTCTTAAAAAAACATTAAACCATATATTAATTCAGCCTTAATAACATTACATAAGAATCTAATTAACAAACACTTAAGTAATTAAGTTTTTTTAATACCAGTTTACAAGCCTATTTACGTATCTTTATTGTCTTTCCTTGAGATAATACCACACAAAATACATATTTATTTGATTTACAATATAATAAATCAAATTTAATCATACTGTTTTTTATTTACCCCTTAAAAAAGAACAGTCTGTCTCTTTATAAGGGACAGACTGTTTAAATTGTTGATTACTGGCGAATGGTTGAGAAGGTTTTGTAAACCACCCCTTCAAAAATTCTTTGAATTTTCACCACCCCTCCGGAAGAGGGGAATATTTTGCCCTTCATTTGTACTATTTGTGAAGGATTTTCAATTACTATTTATTCTTTAACTGATCAGGAATATTGGTTGTTACAAACCCGATTCCTTGTTTTTTCAATTCATCGTATACGGCAACATCATTTACCGTCCATGAATTGGTAATTAATCCTAATGCCTTTGCTTCAACAATCCAGGTAGGGTTTTTCTGGAAAACACTATAGTGATAATCCATACCATCCAATCCTTCTTTTTTGATCTGTTCAGGAGACAGCTCACCGTTCAGGTATTGTACTTTAAAGGAAGGTGCCAGCTTTTTGATCTCTTTACAGATATTAAGGCTGAAAGAAATAAACTCACTCTGAGATTCCAGCTTCATATCCTTGATCATCTTGATTGTTTTCTGTGTGATCTCATTTTCAATTTCCGGAGTCTTGGCTGGTTTGATCTCAACGATCAGCTTCAGAGCTTTATCTTTTTTCCCCTGTTTCAAATAATCTTTTAACGTAGGAAACTTTTCTCCATTGGATAATTTCAATGCTTCCAATTCTTTGAACGTAGCTTCTGAAATTTCCATCTTACCATGATGTTCATCGTGATTGATCACCAATACACCATCTTTTGTCATTCTTACATCAAATTCAGACCCATAAATTTTTAATTTCTGAGCATTTTCCAATGATTGAAGCGAGTTCTCAGTTGTAGGAGGCTGTGTCTGGAAATATCCTCTATGGGCAATGATCTGGGTTTGTGCTTTCATCATAACTGTACTTAAAACTGCTAACCCTAAGATAAAATTTTTCATAATATAATTTAGATAATTTAAAAAAGTCCTGAAACTTTCTGATAAAGGTAGGTATTAAAATATGGAAACCACAAAGACATAAAAGATTTTAAACTAATAGTAAGAAGAGTCATTTATATTTCTTTTATGTCTTCAGTGGTTAAAAAAGATAATTGTTTAGAAGGAATACTTCGCACCAATCTGGATCTGATATGGATTTCCGGACATAGGAACCAAACCACCTCCACTTACGTTTTTGGCATACTCATACTGCATGGTATCCTTATTAAACCTGGTTACTTTATACAAAGATGTGTTTGTGTATGAATTGTTGACTCCCCATTCTTTGTTAAGTAGGTTCGCCACATTGAAGATATCTACAGAAAGTTCAAAAGCTCCTACTTTATCAAGTTTTATTTTCTTCGCTACACGAACATCCCAAACTCCATAGAAACCATTCTTACCTCCGTTACGTTCTGCAATTTTACCATTATACTCGTTGATATAATCTTTCAGAGCCTGTCCTACCTGCGGATCATCCAAAATAGATTTGGTAAGATTCGGGAAAATAAAAGCAAGGTCATTGGAATCTACAAAGTCACCATTGATATTTCCTCCTGTTGTAGCAGAAAAACGGGTACCTCCAATTCCTGAATATCTGATTCCTAATGTAAATCCGGCAATGGTAGGAGAGTTACCATAGATCACCACTTTATTACGAAACTGGTTGTCAGAATAAGTCATTCTTAAGTCTCTCGGATCACTCTGAATCATCGTAGATAATGTTGCAGAGTTCGCTACATTTCCGTTGTAAGAAGTATTGTCTTTGATGTCGGACCATGTATAACTTGCCGTGATTTCTCCATCTTTCCAGTAACGGTAACTTGTATCTATCACGAATGAGAACTGGTTTACTTTACCATCACTTGCCAATTCCAATACTCTTCCAAAGTTGTTATTGATTCTTCCTTGTTTCCAGTCGAAACTTACACTGTTATTGGCATTATTGGTAATAGCACCTGTAGGAATGAATACACCTCTTCCTCCCTCATTAGCTAATGTAAAGAACGGATTCGCCACCATGTTTCTGTCATAGTAATAGTAATTATTTCTACCTAATGCCATATATCCTGCAATTCCGGCTCTGAATCTTTCATTGAAGAAATGGGTATAAGAGATATTCGCTTTATAAACGATTGGAATTTTAGCATCTTTACCGGTATAGTTGATGGTTGGAATCTGCTTCTGAGAAAGTGAAGGCACCGAATTGTAATCGTTTCTATAACTGTTGAAATCCGGGAACGGAACATCTTTACCCGTTACATCCACTGTAGCCAAATGTTTCCCATCAAATACAAGATTGTTGATGATCATGTAATTGTTGATATCCGAAGAGAAAATTCCGGCTCCGAATTTAAGGAAGTCTTTATTTCCTTCATTGATATTCCAGTCAAACTGGAATCTTGGCTGGATTACAAATGACTTGATCTGATTATCAGTTCTGATTCCCATTTCATCAAACAGTTTCTGATTGAATTCCGCTTTCGGGTAACCTCCGTAATCTAACCTCAAACCGGCCATTAAATCAAGACCTTTTGCCACTTTCGTCTGAAACTGCCCATAGACACCAAGATTCCAGATATTTGATCTTACAGACGGATCTTCCATCAAAGGAACTTCTCTGTAGAATCGGTAAGGAGTCATCGCATCAAAGTTACCCATTCCCTGGAAATGGAATCTTCCGTTCACTTCACTTCCGTACACAGATTTTGCGGTTGTATACATCAAATCAGCTCCGAAAGTATATTTTACTTTATCTGTATTGTAGTATAAGTTGTCAACAATCTGGAATACATTATTTCTAAAGCTTTCCTGTGCAAAACGGTGCCCTCCAATCTGAATATTGGTAGATCCGGCACTTGAAGCTACACCCTCAACAATCGCCCTAGGAACAGGTTTACCCAATTGATTGTTTTGATAACTGTCCTGAAAAGTATAAAGATACTGCGCCTTTAATTCATTGGTTAAATTAGGCTGCAGGTTTGATCTTAAGGTTAATAATAAACTGTTATCAAGGTTTTTGTCGTTTCCGTAAGATTCAAAGAAATTGATATTGGTATTATCACCCAAACCATTTTTATTAAGGTCGTAGGTGAAGTTATTTCTCAGGGTTAATAAGTGCTTTTCATTGATCTGCCAGTCTAAACGTACAAATCCTGCATCCGAGTTTCTTACTTTGTCAAAACTTCCAAACTGAGGACCGCTTCCCACTCCATATTTTGCTCTTGCAATATCTACAAACTGATTAAGAGTCTGCGTTGTTGTATTGAATCTCTTCTCATCATCCGGAGATTTGATATCGGCAATTATCAAAGGTCTTGAATCCAGCTGATGATCCCAGGCTACGAAGAAATGTAATTTATTTTTAATGATCGGTCCTCCCAATGAAAATCCGAACTGAGAAGTAGAGAAATCGTTATCTCTTTTGTTTCCTCTGATGTCATATGGGCTGGAAAGCCAGTTGGTTCTTAAATATTCCCAGGCACTTCCTGAAAATTTATTGGTTCCTGATTTGGTAACAGCACTTACCGTTCCTCCTCCACTCCTTCCTAATGTCACATCATATTGGTTGGTCGTAATTTTGAATTCACGTACCGCTTCAATGGAGATCGAGAAAGGTGCACCACTTCGGCTGGTGGTAGCTCCTGCAGAAGTAGGGTTTTTCGCCGTCATCCCATCAATGGTAAAATTGGTGGAAGATCCTAGCTGTCCGGAAAGGTTTCCGCCTTTTCCGCTTAGTGGTGACAGTTCAGCAAGGTTGGTAAAGTTTCTTCCGTTCACCGGAAGCATACTGATATTTTTTGCTGAAATTGCTGTAGCGGCACCAAGGTTTCCGATCTTGTTTTTAAGATTTCCGGTAATCTTTACTTCTTCAATTTGTTTCTCGCTACCAAGATCCATATTTACGGTAACCTGATCTCCGAAGTTCACATTGTAACCTTCTTTTTTATCATCATTTACAATAACTGTATAAGGCCCACCCAAAGGAATTTCCTTAAAAATATACTCTCCTTTTGAGTTTGTTTCTGTTTCCGTTTTGAATCCTGTAGACTCATTCACGATCGTTACTTTCACTTTTTCCTGAGCTGTACTTCCCGGTCCGGTAACTTTCCCTACAATAGAAGCCTGCGTGGTCTGTGCATACGCCATTGTCCCAAGCCCTAAAAACAATAATCCCAGTACAATCTTTACTTTTTTCATTTCTTCCGAAGATCTTTATGATTAATTTTTTGATGTTCGCCAGGAAACCTCTTTGATTTTCATGTTAATAGATCACGTTGAGGTTTCTTTCAATCAGATGTGCAAAGGTATTTTGACTTTAATGGCAGGGTGTTTAAGAAAGCTTTAACATTTTTTTAATTAAATCAGAACGTTATGTTAAATTACTTTAAACAAATGTTTTATTTCCTACAAAACCAATCTGTTAAGGCATATTACGTATTTTTAATTTTCCTGTACTATTTAATTCTGTTATTTTTTAAATGCAATTACTTTAGTTATTTTTGCTCAAAAGATAGAAACCAATGTCTGAAAACATTCAACAAAAGATAGAACAGCTCCGCAAAGAGCTTCACCAGCATAACGACAACTATTATCAACTGGATACTCCTACTATTACGGATTTTGAATTCGACATGCTTCTGCAGGAACTTCAGGATCTGGAGGCCAAGTACCCGGAATTTTATGATGAGAACTCGCCTACGGTACGTGTAGGGGGTGGTGTTACCAAAGTCTTCCCTACCATTCAGCATAAATTCAGAATGTATTCTCTGGACAATTCTTATGATTTTGACGACCTGGAAGACTGGGAAAAAAGAATCATCAAAACCATTGAAGATCCGGTAGAGTTTGTTACTGAACTAAAGTATGACGGTGCATCCATTTCTATTCTTTATGAAAACGGAAAACTGTCACAGGCAGTTACCCGTGGAGATGGTTTCCAAGGGGATGAAATCACTCCGAATGTACGTACCATTTCAGACATTCCTCTGACTTTAAAAGGTGATTTTCCGGGTCAGTTTTTTATGCGCGGAGAAATTTATCTGACCAGAAAAAACTTTGATAAAATTAATAAGCTTCGTGAGGAAGAAGGTCTTGATCCTTTCATGAATCCCAGAAATACAGCCAGCGGAAGTTTGAAAATGCAGGATAGCGCTGAGGTAAGAAAGCGCGGACTTTCTTCTGTACTGTACCAGTTCATTTCTGATGAAGTTCCTGCAGAAACACATTGGGAACTCCTTCAGAAAGCACAGAGCTGGGGCTTCAAAACTTCTCAGCAGGCAAAATTATGTAAAACCATGGCTGAGGTACAGGAGTTTATCACATTCTGGGATACAGAACGTCATAATCTGCCTTTTGAAATTGATGGTATTGTTTTAAAGGTTAATTCATTACAGCAGCAAAGACAGCTTGGTTATACTGCTAAATCTCCCCGCTGGGCAATGGCTTATAAATTTAAAGCAGAAAAGGTAGAGACAGAGCTTCAAAGTGTATCTTATCAGGTGGGAAGAACGGGTGCCATTACGCCTGTTGCTAATCTTAAACCTGTTTTACTGGCCGGAACTATCGTTAAGAGAGCTTCTCTGCATAATGAGGATATCATCAAGAAACTGGATCTTCATGAACATGATTTCGTCTATGTAGAAAAAGGAGGTGAAATTATTCCAAAGATTGTAGGGATAAACACTGATAAAAGAACTGAAGATAGCAAAGAAGTTGACTACATCAAACATTGCCCGGAATGTGGAACAGAATTAGTAAAAATTGAAGATCAGGCCATCCATTTCTGTCCGAACGAACTTCACTGCCCGCCACAGGTGGTTGGAAGAATGATTCACTATGTTTCCAGAAAAGCTTTGAATATTGACAACCTTGGAAGTGAAACCATAGAACAGCTATACAGAGAAAAACTGATTGAAAATCCTGCCGATTTCTATGTTTTAACGAAAGAGCAGCTTCTTCCATTGGAAAGAATGGCTGAAAAATCTGCCCAAAATATTATTTCAGGAATTAAGAAATCTAAAGAAATTCCTTTTGAGAAAGTATTATATGGAATCGGGATCAAGCATGTGGGAGAAACAGTTGCCAAGAAACTGGTCAAAAACTTCCCAACTATTGAGGAATTAAAGAATGCAACTGTTGAAGAGCTTTGCCAGGTAGAAGATATCGGGAGCAAGATTGCAGTAAGCATTGTTGAGTTCTTCCAGAATTCTGAAAATGTACTGATGATCGAGCGTTTAAAATCTTATGGTGTGCAGCTTGTAAAAGGAGAAAGCACGAATGAAGTACTATCCAATGTTCTGGAAGGAAAAACTTTCCTTTTCACCGGAAAATTATCATTATTCACCAGAGAATCTGCTGAGGAAATGGTAGAAAAGCACGGTGGAAAAAATATTTCTGCTGTATCCAAGAACCTCAACTATCTTGTAGTAGGTGAAAAAGCCGGAAGTAAGCTGAAAAAAGCTCAGGAAATCGGAACAATTACGATTCTGGATGAGCAGCAATTTCTGGATCTGATTGAGAAATAACAATTATTTTTAATAATTATTTACTAAACCATTAAGATATTCCTCTTAATGGTTTATTTTTGTTTTCAAATCACAACAAATAACCATTAACTAATAATACATGAAAAAAATTTACCTCATCATTTCTATGATCATTTTTGCGATGTTTCAGGCACAAAATGTGAATATCCCTGATCCGGCTTTCAAAAACTTTTTATTAACGGCTGATTACAGCAATGGCTATGCAAAAGATCAGTATGGAAGCAGTATTCCCGTTGATACCAATAATGACGGTATTATACAGCAAAGTGAAGCTAATAATATTGTAAAGCTGTCTGATCTTTATTATGGAAACAGAGTATATATTCAGTCTATCGAAGGGATTAAAAGCTTTACTAATTTAACAGATCTGTATCTATTCGGGACTTCTGTATCTGCGGTTGACGTAAGTACGATGACTAATCTCATTGCTTTAGCAATTAACTATAATTCACAATTAACTTCTCTGAATATTGCAGGTTGTACATCTTTAGCAACGATGTCTTCCGAGCATAATAATATTACGAGCTACAACCTGCAGAGCAATTCATTAAAAAGTCTGCTCATTAACAATTTGAATTCTACTCAGCCTATCAATGCTATTAATGTAAGTCTTTGTCCTAATTTGAAATCTTTGGAGATCAATAAAACTAATGTTCAATCATTAGATTTTAGTAATATGAGTAATCTGGAGTGGCTTCAAATCAGAAACAGCTCTTCAACCAATAATATAAATTTGACCGGTTGTACGAATTTGAATAATCTGGGAATTTATAGCTGCAATGCTTTAACAACACTTCAGTTACATAATTTACAAAATTTAGATACGGTATATCTTTCACAAAGTCCGATTTCCACATTATCTCTGGTCGGTACAACGAACATAGAATCTCTCGGTTTACAGTCTACAGGTTTAACAGCTATAGATCTTTCCATTTTTCCGGCTTTAAGACAGTTTAGTACTTTAAATAATAGTCTTACAACACTGGATTTAAGTATGAATCCTTTATTGGAAAATATAACGATTTATGACAATTCACTTCTGAAAAATATTAACCTGAAAAGCGGAGGAACTGTACTGAACGTCACATCTTGGTTTCATATTAATAATAACAATCCTAATCTTAAATATATCTGTTGTGACAATGATGATTTAGCACCGATCAGTAATTATCTAACTTCTTATTCACTCAACAATATCAATTTGAATTCCTACTGTTCATTCACACCGGGCGGTACTTACTATAAAGTTATCGGTAATACAAAGTATGATATTAACAACAATGGCTGTGACTCCAATGATGTTAATAAACCGTTCCAAAAATTTTCAATTACAAGTGGATCTGTTTCCGGAAATATAATCGCTGATTCGTCAGGGAATTATTCTATTCCTTTACAGGCGGGTACACATACGATTACCCCTATTTCAGAAAATCCGGCCTATTGGACATTGTCTCCGAGTACTTTGACAGTCAACTTTCCGGCACAAACAAGTCCACTAACTCAAAATTTCTGTTTAACGGCCAACGGAAATCACAATGATCTTGAAGTCCTGATTATTCCTGTTACGGCTGCTATTCCGGGATTTGACACCAAATATAAAATCGTTTATAAAAACAAAGGAACGGTTGCCCAATCAGGAAATATTGCTTTCAATTTCAATGATAACCTGATGAATTTCCTGAATGCAACAGTTTCTCCCGATATACAGTCTACAGGAATGTTAACCTGGAATTTCACCAATCTTCTTCCTCTGGAAACCAGAGAAATCACTGTAAAATTGAAATTAAATACACCAACACAGGCTCCACCGTTAAACAGCGGGGACATTCTGCATTACATGGCACAAATCAACGGAGCTACTGATGAAACACCTGCTGACAATAAGTTTATGTTGAACCAATCGGCTGTGAATTCTTTTGATCCGAATGATAAGACCTGTCTTGAAGGAACTACTATTACGCAAACCCAGGTGGGAGATTATGTACATTACCTGATCAGATTTGAAAATACAGGAACCGCAAATGCACAGAATATTGTTGTAAAAGATGTTATTGATACTTCTAAATTTGATATATCAAGTTTAGTTGCATTGAACGGAAGTCACAATTTTGTAACAAGAATTACCAATCCAAATACGGTAGAATTCATCTTTGAAAATATCCAACTACCTTTTGATGATGCGAATAATGACGGATATATTTCGTTCAAAATCAAAACAAAATCTACCTTAAATCTTGGAGACAGCTTCAGTAATACAGCGAGAATCTATTTTGATTACAACCACCCTATTGTAACCAATACTTACACAACAAGCGTTCAAAATGTATTGGCAACAGCAGAAATTGATAAGGAAAACCAGAGTATTTCTGTTTATCCTAATCCTGCAAAAGATGTTTTAAATATCAGATCCAAGCAGGAAATTATCAAAGCTGAAATCTATGATGCGACTGGAAGAATTATCAGATCAACAAATGTAACTGAAAATTTAATTTCTGTTTCAGAACTTTCCAAAGGAAATTATATTCTAAAAGCTTTCACAAAGGACAAAGTACTTGTACAAAAGTTTATTAAAGATTAAGCTTATAAAAATTTCATATAAAAAGGCTGTGATCAATTTCACAGCCTTTTTTATTATCGTAAAGTTGAGCTTTTAGATTTTATTTCATAGCGTTCAAGGATATCTTTTCTTTCTTGATGGGTTTTAACAGTCCAGATTATTTTTCTTTTAGCCATTCTTCAATATCCTGGTTGGCTTCGTCTTCAGTAAGGTATGCTTTATTCTTATATTCTTTTCTTCCTTCAGCAACTCTTTCTTTTTGCTCATCATTAAGAATATATTCATTCTGGTCCAATTCAAAATCAAGAATTTTTTGAATTTCTTCAATAATTCTGGCTTCCTTTAATTGGGTGATCCTGTTGATCAAATTAATTTTTAAATCTGACGTATTCATCTTGTGCGATTTAAATTCAAATTTAGAAATTTTATTTAAAACTATTTACTCAAATCATAAAATCTACAGTCTTTGCATCATATTACTTCAGCTTATATGTGCAATCCTATTTACTTGAAAACAATAATAGTATATGAGAACTTTCTCCAGGCTTTGGCAGAATCAGCCTGATATGTTCCTTATTCCTGTAGTAGTCTCTGTATGGTTCTTTAGTAATAATCTTTCCTTTCCCGGTTTCTTTATATCCGGCTGCCAATATCAGTTTAAGGTAATGATCATATTCTTTCTTTTCTTTAAACTCAAATTCAATTCTATCTTCTGATTTTTCTTCAGTATATTCAAACTTTCCGATTTTTGAGGTATAGTCTGGGGCTTCGTATTCAGTTAAAAGAAAACCTAAACCTTCAGTTCTGTCATAAAACTTGAACTTTTGCTGTTTCATTTCCTTTTTAAACTCATCCATTGTCAGTTTGTTGAAGCCGTTAAGTTGTTCTAATGTAAATGTCTGAGCAGAGATCTGGATACTGAATAGCAGTGAAAATAACAAGAATGCTAACGTTTTTCTCATTTTTATTTTAGCGTAAATATAAGAATATCTGTTTATGCTTCCTTCAGTAAAGCTTTCCTGAACAGTAAAATTTCTTCCTTGTTTAATCCTTCCAAAGAAATTGTGCGTTTTGTATTGGGCATCCAGTCAGGATAAAGAATCAGTTCAACATAATTGTCATGTATATGAAATTCTCTCAGAACTTCTGGCTTTCTTGTATTTCTTCTATCTGATCCAAATCTCAGATTAATACACTTACCGGGAACAATGTAAAAATCTTTTGGAAACAAAAACATAGAATTCTGATTCATGAAAATTTCAAAACTACACCATCGAAATTTTTTACTATAGCTAAGACCTCCTTTAGTTACTGAAACAATGGTGCCATGGATATTTTTAAAAACTAATGCATCCGGCTGCTGATATTTTTCAATAATTTTATTTTTCTGGGTATAAAAGAAAACTCTTGAAATGATAAAAAATACTACACCTGCCAATGGCAAATAGAAAAAAGGATCCATGAATTTAAAAGAATAGAATTACAATTTTTAAGTAAGAAAATATATTTTCTGAGTCAAATATATAACAATAACTCTTATGAAACCGGCAGTCTGAAGTAAAATGTACTCCCGTTATTCAAAGAGCTCTTCACTCCTATTTCTCCATGCTGTTTTTCAATGAAATTCTTGGAGATTGCTAATCCCAGCCCTGTTCCGTTCTGATGTTCTCCGGGAACCTGGAAATAACGGTCAAAGATCTGACGGTGGTATTTTTCATCAATTCCGCTTCCGGTATCAACAATACTGAACTGAATGAACGAGTTCTGTTTTTCTACTACAATCTGAATATTTTCATCCTGAAAAGAGTGTTTCACAGCATTGGTAAGAAAGTTATTCATCACCCAGACTGTTTTATCAAAATCGGCAGTTACCGCATCACTTTCTTCTAAAAGATATTCTGTACTAATGGTGATATTTTTCTGTTCGGCAAGTTTTTCAACATTCTTTACAGCAGTCTGTACAATTTCTTTAGGAGAACATTTTTCCACGGTCAGTCTGATATTTCCCGATTCTACCTGAGAAAGATTAAGCAATTCTCCTGTGATATCCAGTAAACGCTGCCCATCTTCATTGATGCTTTTCAATAATTCCTGCTGCTGCTCATTCAGTTCCCCAAACTTTTGATTTCCAAGGAGCTGAACGCCCATTTTAATAGCAGAAATCGGAGTTTTCAATTCATGGGAAATCGTTGCAATGAAATTGGTTTTAGCAAAATCCAGTTCTTTAAAAGGGGTAATATTTCTCAGCAAAATTACCTTTCCGATATATTTTTTCTCCTTTTCACCTGTTTTTACAATATTGATGGGAACAATATCCTGTTCAAAATAGTTTTCTTTATTATCACGGACAATCTTAATCGGGTCTTTTACCGGATGGTCAATATTTTTCAGCAGTTCGCGCATCAGATCGTTGTTGATGGCTACTTCATGAGCCGTTTTACCAATGATTTCTTCTTTATGAAGATTGGTGATCTTCAATGCTTCATCATTGATCATGTAGATAAAATGATTCTCATCCAGGCCAATCACCGCATCATGCATATTGTTCACCAGTGTTTCGATCCGTTTTTTATCCATCAATTGCTTGGAAAGTGTACTGCTTTCGTACTCCTGAAGTTTCTCCGCCATCGTATTGAATGAATCTGCCAGACTGCTGAACTCTTCACTTCCTTTGAAATGCACCCTCTCATTATAGTTTTTATCAGCAATCTGTTTGATACTGAAGGTTAACTGATTGATTGGCTCTGCAATAGTTTGTGGTAAATTGAAAAGCAGAATAAAAGCAATCAGGAAGCACACTGTTCCTAAACTTACGATCCAGAACGTGGCATTTTCTGCTGTAATGATGGCGATATCACTCTTCCGTTCTATGCCTTTCATATTTAAAGACATGATCTTCGCCAGATCCTCGCGGATTAGTTTTTCTTTATGGATGTCCGGTGCTTTCAGATAGCTGCTGAAATGCATATTGAGGTTCTGGGTAGCTTCTTTTTCTCCAAATTCTGTAAGATTCTTTTCCTGTAATTTATTATTTTTCCTAAAATCTGCTATTGCAACGGTACTGTCTGTACTGATATTATCCAGGGCCAGAAGCATATTCTTGGAAAATTCCAGACTGTTGTAATTGGCAGTAAGAATCTTTTCAGTATCAGATTTTAATTTATTGATGTATACAGAACCTATCACTGAAAGCAGAACGATCAGCAGAAATAAAAGGCCAACGCCTAAGGTAAGTTTCGTTTTAAGTTTCATTATTTTTTAAGATAAAATAATAATATCTATCTGTCTCTCATTCAGCCTGTTCATAAGGGTATAGATCCAGCTGTAGCCCAGCATTCGCTGCCAGAAACTGGCATGAGGTTTACCAATGCAGACCGTTGTGATATTATGGGCAATCACATATTCCAGGATTCCGTTATGAACACTGCTTTCTTTGATCCGGACTACTTTGGCGCCTAATTCCTGTGCTAAATTAAAATTATTAATTAAATACCGCTGCTTATCGAGTGCAATTTTTTCCGGATTTTCAGAAGGTTTCTGAACGTACAAAACAGTCCATGGACTGTTATAGTAACTGGCTAATCTCGCTGTTTTCCTGATAATTGTTTTGGCAATTTTCTCGTTGCTGCTGATACAGGCAAGGAATTTTATGGGTTTAAAATTTTCAGTTTTGATTTCTGTTTCTACCTTCCTTTCCACATGGGTAGCCACTTCTTTTAAAGCCAGCTCACGAAGCTGGAGAATATGCCCACTTTGGAAGAAATTGCTCAGAGCGGTCTGAATTTTTTCCTTTTTATAGATTTTTCCTTCCTTTAAACGGGTCAGCAGTTCATCAGCTGTAAGGTCAATGTTCACCACTTCATCTGCCAATGCCAGAATTTTATCGGGAACACGTTCTGCCACTTCTACTCCTGTGATTTTCTTTACTTCTTCATTCAGGCTTTCGATATGCTGGATATTCATGGCACTAATAACGTTGATCCCATTATCAAGGATTTCCAGGACATCCTGCCATCTTTTTTTATTTTTAGATCCTTCTACATTGGTATGGGCCAGCTCGTCTACCAAAACGACTTCAGGATGTTCATTAATGATAGCCTGAAGATCCATTTCTTCAAGATTTTTTCCTTTATAAAAAACCGATTTTCTTTCAATTTCAGGAAGTCCTTCTACCAGTGCCACGGTTTCTTCCCGACCATGGGTTTCTATATAACCAACCTTTACATCAATGCCATTTCGTAAAAGAGAATGCGCTTCCTGAAGCATACGGAAAGTCTTTCCTACACCTGCACTCATCCCGATATAAATTTTGAATTTTCCTTTACGGGATTTCTGGATAAGTTCTAAAAAATCTTTTGCTGATGACATTGATTTTATTCTTTTTAATTTTATTTTAAACACGTTCAACTGTGGTTAAACTGATCACTAAAACCAGGCTGCAAGACTTGTTGTGATGAAGAAATTTCCTTTTCTAAATTCATCATTTTTTGCAAAAATGGCATCTTTAGCAGTAAAACCTCTTGCCTCTGTACGGAAAACCACATTTTTAAAGATTGCATAATCTACATTGAGAGAATATCCGAAAGTCTGAAATCCATTGGGAGTTTCTGTACTGATAATCACACCGTTTTTATCATTGTAATATTCTAACCTTCCTGCCAGTGCCCATTTGTTGTCTAATTGATATTTCATTAATACATTGGGGCTGTACCAGATATTATACTGCTCGCTTCCTTTTGACTTCTGCTCTGCTCCGATATCAAATCCTAATACCGCTGAAAACTGATCTGTCAGCTGAAAACTTCCATACAAATCATGGAAATAGCGCATTCTTTTATCATCCTTTGCTTTATCATTCCCGATGAACGAGCTGCTGTTCAGGGTAATTTTATCATTGGGTTTATAGGTCACCTGATGTCCGAAAGAAATACTCTGATTTCCTTCAGGCTTGGCAATTCTCTGCCAGCCATTCAAGACCAATCCGCTTAAAAACCATTTCCCATTATCTGAGGTAAAAGAAATTTTGGCACCCGTTTCAAAATAAGGAGAATTTTCTGCTGCAAAACTTCGGGTCAGATTAATATTATCCTTTCCTATGGCACTTTCCCAGCCGATATGAGACGGCATGATCCCTGCATCAATCCACAGGTTTTTATTTTTAGAAATTTTGATTCCGATATTCGCTTCATTTACATAGCGCAGAGCATCTTGTTCAGCTGCCATATTATCCTGGGCATAAGTTCCGGCCATTAAAGCTACATTGGCACGGAGATTTTCACTCTGATAGTTGGCTTTAACCAATCCCAGATTAAGATTTACTTCATTATGTCTGTTATATGAGTATAAAAAGTTTTGACGCATATGATTGCCCGGCTCATTAAAATCATAGGTATAAAAGAGTTCTGCATAAGCGGAAAATGTCACTTTATTCCCTGTTTTTAATGAATCTGATGATTGGGCTTTTGAGAAAAACATTCCCAATATGGCACCTATAGCTAAATATTTTTTCACTTTTATTAAGGTATGTTAATCATGTCAGGGTTTAAATCCTTGACATGATTATCGGTTATTAAATTTATTATTTTAATTGATCCAAAGCGATATTAAGCTTCAGAACATTTACTTTGGATGGTCCGAAAAGTCCTAAAAACGGCTTTTCAGTTTGATTATTGATTAAATTTTTGATCTGTTCTTCAGAAAGGCTTCTCACTTTTGCGATTCTCTTTGCCTGGTACAAAGCTCCTTCTTCAGAAATATCAGGATCCAGACCGCTACCACTTGCCGTAACAAGTTCTACAGGAACTTTAGTATTTCCCATTTCAGGGTTCTTCATTTTTAAAGTATCTATTCTTTTTTGTACAGTTTCCAGATATTCTTCATTGCTTGGCCCTTTGTTGCTGCCACCACTTCCTGCTGCATTATAATTGACAGAAGAAGGACGCCCATGAAAGTATTTTTCAGATTTGAATTCCTGTCCGATATTGGCATAAAATTTCTGCCCTTTATTGTAAACAATTTCTCCGTTTCCTTTGTTGGGAAGTATTTTAGAACCTCCGTATACAATTGCCAGATAAATACCTGTAACCACCAGCATTACAAGAGTTAATCTGAATGCTGAAACAATATGATTTTTCATTTTTAAAATTTTAATAAAATAAACTGATTACCAGATCAATCATTTTGATCCCAATGAACGGAACTATGACTCCGCCCAGACCGTAGATCAAAAGATTTCTTCTCAATAAGGCACTTGCACCAATTGGCTTATAAGCTACCCCTTTCAACGCCAGCGGGATCAGAAATGGAATGATCACAGCATTGAAAATAACCGCTGATAATATGGCTGTTTCGGGACTGTGAAGATTCATAATATTCAGCTTCTGAAGCGAAGGAATAAAAGTGATAAAGAGCGCCGGAATAATGGCAAAATACTTTGCTACATCGTTTGCAATACTGAAAGTCGTCAATGTTCCTCTTGTCATCAGCAGCTGCTTCCCGATTTCCACAATTTCGATCAGCTTTGTAGGGTCATTATCGAGATCTACCATGTTTCCGGCTTCTTTAGCTGCCTGTGTTCCGCTGTTCATTGCTACTCCTACATCGGCCTGTGCCAGTGCCGGAGCATCATTCGTACCGTCACCCATCATGGCTACCAGCTTCCCTTCCTGCTGTTCTTTTTTGATGTAATTCATCTTATCTTCAGGCTTGGCTTCAGCAATAAAGTCGTCTACTCCAGCTTTTTCTGCAATAAATTTTGCTGTTAAAGGATTATCTCCGGTTACCATTACCGTTTTTACGCCCATTTTTCTCAGTCTCTGGAAACGCTCCTGAATTCCTGTTTTGATGATATCCTGAAGTTCAATTACACCCCATACTTTTTCATTAACGGCTACCACCAGAGGAGTTCCTCCATTTTCAGAAATTTTGGTCACCGCATCCTGGGTTTCTTTTGGGAAGATATTCCCGGCTTTTTCAGTCAGTTTTTTTATGGTATCATAAGCTCCTTTACGGATTCTTGTTTCTTCAAAATCGATCCCTGAAGTTCTGGTTTCTGCTGTAAAATCAATATAAGTAGGATTAGGAACCAATAAATCTTCAGGTTTCAAAGCACTTAATTCAATGATTGATTTTCCTTCCGGTGTTTCATCAGCTACAGAACTTAGTGCAGAAGCTTTAATAAATTCTTCAAGCTGAATTCCGTTTGCAGGATGAAACTGGGTTGCTTTACGGTTTCCGATAGTAATTGTTCCTGTTTTATCCAGCAGCAGAACATCAATATCTCCCGCTGTTTCTACAGCTTTACCACTTTTGGTAATCACATTCGCTCTCAATGCTCTGTCCATCCCTGCAATCCCGATTGCAGAAAGCAGACCTCCGATTGTTGTTGGAATAAGACAAACGAAAAGAGATATAAATGCCGCAATGGTAATCGGAGTCTGCGCGTAATCTGCAAAAGGCTTTAAAGTGAGGGTAACAATAATAAATGTAAGGGTAAATCCTGCCAAAAGTATAGTTAATGCGATTTCGTTAGGTGTTTTCTGTCTTGATGCTCCTTCTACAAGAGCAATCATTTTATCAAGGAAGGATTCTCCCGGTTTTGTTGTTACTTTTACTTTAATTCTGTCTGAAAGAACTTTTGTGCCTCCTGTTACAGAGCTTTTATCTCCTCCTGATTCACGGATTACAGGCGCACTTTCCCCGGTAATGGCAGACTCATCAATGGTTGCAAGACCTTCAATAATCTCACCATCCATCGGAATCTGATCTCCGGCTTCACAAAGGAAAATATCACCTAAAGTCATTTCAGCAGACATTTTCAACACTGTTTCTACCTGAAACCCGGGTTTATTATCAACCACTAATTTGGCTGGAGTTTCTTCTCTTGTCTTTCTGAGAGTATCAGCCTGCGCTTTTCCTCTTGCTTCTGCTATAGCTTCTGCAAAATTCGCAAACAGAACGGTGAAAAATAAAATAATAAATACTAAAAAATTGTAGGAAAAACTTCCCTGGCTTTTATCACCAGTAAGACTGAACATGCTCACAATGAACATGACAACTGTTCCGACTTCCACCAGGAACATTACTGGATTTTTAAACATAATTTTCGGATTCAGCTTTACGAAGGACTGCTTGATCGCTTCATTTACCAAATCTCTCTGAAACAATGTTTGTGACTGATTTTTCATTTTTTGAAAGAGTTTATATCATTGTAAATCAATAATCACCATTAAGGTCTGCCAAATAATAAGGATAGATATGGATAATATTAAGTGAACGTTTCAGTAAGTGTCAGACTAGCTTCCTCAAACTTTTCAGCATCCTTAATGGTTAATATTGATTGTAATTTTTAATGTTCACATTTATTTTGAGAAATACTGAATCTGCTCTGCAATAGGGCCCAAGGTCAATGCAGGGAAGAAAGACAGTGCTGCAATCAGTAGAATCACTGCCAGTGTCATAAATCCGAAAGTAGCCGTATCTGTTTTCAGCGTTCCTGAGCTTTCAGGGATATATTTCTTCTGTGCCAATAGTCCTGCAATCGCTACCGGTCCTATAATCGGGATGAATCTTGATAGTAACAGCACAATTCCTGTTGAGATATTCCACCAAGGGGTATTATCTCCAAGTCCTTCGAATCCGGATCCGTTATTTGCTGCAGAAGAGGTAAATTCATAAAGCATTTCACTGAAACCATGGAAACCGGGATTATTCAATGTTTTTGTTCCAAATTCCGGTAAATAAGCCGTTAAAGCTGTTCCTGCAAGAATTAAGAAAGGATGGAATAAAGCTACAATCATCGCGATCTTCATTTCTTTGGCTTCAATCTTTTTGCCCATAAATTCCGGGGTTCGCCCTACCATCAAACCGCTTATGAATACCGCCAGAATGATAAAGATGAAATAGTTCAGAATTCCGACTCCACAGCCTCCGTAGAAACAGTTGATCATCATCGCAAGCAGCTCATTCATCCCTGAAAGCGGCATTGTACTGTCATGCATAGAATTCACAGACCCTGTGGAAATAACTGTAGTTGCGATACTCCAATAACCAGATGAAGCACTTCCGAAGCGTATTTCTTTGCCTTCCATTGCTCCCAGACTGTTGTCTGTTCCCATTTGTGTAATCAGAGGATTTCCTCCTGTTTCATTCACAACATTCGGAATGGTAAGAGCAAGAAAACCGACTGTCATTACGGTAAAGATCACCCATGAAAGCTTTCTTTTCTTCAGATAAAAACCCAGTGCAAATACCAATGCAAAAGGAATGATCATTTGAGTGACCATCTCTGTCATATTGGTTATATAATTAGGATTTTCAAGCGGATGTGCTGAGTTGGCTCCAAAAAAACCACCTCCATTAGTGCCTAAATGTTTAATGGCAACAAATGCAGATACAGGACCTCTGGAAACATCAGCCTTCTGACCTTCCAATGTAATCATATGATCCTTTCCTTCAAAAGTCATCGGACTTCCATTGATAGAAAGAATGAAAGCTACAATTATACTTATTGGAACCAGAATTCTGATCATTGATTTTGTGAAAAAATCGTAGAAATTCCCTAATTCTGTGCTTGTTTTTTCTTTAAAAGCTTTGAAAAGAACCGCCATTGCCGCCATCCCTGTTGCTGCTGTTACAAACTGTAAAAACATCAGATAAAGCTGGCTCAGATAGCTTACTCCCGTTTCTCCCGAATAATGCTGTAAATTACAATTGACTAAAAACGAAATAGTTGTATTAAAAGCCAGATCGGGTGACATATTCGGATTTCCATCAGGATTTAAAGGAAGCCAGGCCTGGTTCATTAAAAGAAGAAAACCAATGATAAACCAGATCAGATTGATCGCCAGCATGGCATACATATTCTGTTTCCAATTCATCTGACGGGAAGGATTGATTCCCGATATTTTATAAATTAACTTTTCAATGGGTTCAAAAACCGGATCAAGGAAAGTTTTTTTGTATCCATAAACATTAGCTATGTATTTACCTAAAAATATTCCGATAACTAACGTGACAGCAAACATTGCTATAATGCCTAAAATTTCTGTATTCATGACCAATTAAAATTTTTCAGGTTTAATTAAAACATAACAGATATACACAAAGGCAAGTATTGAGAGGAAAAATAAACTCCACATAATTTATATTCTATCAAAAAATTCAACTGATTTATATAAAAGCCAAAACAACACTGCAAAAAGCAGAATTAAACTTATAAGCATCATATCTTAATCATTAGGGTTAAAAGAGTCAGTAATACATACGATACAATCAGCAGACTAAAAGTTGAATGCTCCCGTTTTTTAAACGTTTTTCTTGAAATTGTCATTTTAAAATATTTTATTCAGAGACTATATGCCAAAAGAAAGTCCATTCTGGAAAACAATCGAGTAAAAATCTATATATCAATACATTAACCTAAATAACCAAACTATATAAAAACAGAAAAGCCTATCAAAATGATAGGCTCTTTATTAAAATGATAAAAGATTTATTTCAATCCATATTCTTCAAGCTTTCTGTACAGCGTAGCAATACCGATCTCTAGTAAACGGGCAGCTTCTGCTTTATTTCCTTTTGTGTACTGTAATACTTTTTGGATATGTATTTTTTCCAGTGAACGAATGCTTAGTGAATCACTTTCCGGAACTGCTTTCTCGGAATAATGAGGAAGGCTTTCAGCATCAAGAATATTGTTATCCATTAAAATCAAACTCCGCTCTACAGCGTTTCTCAACTCACGAATATTTCCTTTCCAGTCATTTATTTCTAACGCTTTATAATAGTCTGAGCTCACCTGAACAGAGGACAAGTGAAGTTTATGAGAAAAAAGATCAATGAAGTTCTTCGCAAGTACTTTCAGATCTTCTTTTCTATTGCGCAGAGACGGAAGACTGATTTCAAATACATTCAGTCTGAAATAGAGATCTTCTCTGAAGTTTCCCTGCTTTATTTCAACCTCCAGATCTCTGTTGGTAGCCGCAATCAATCTAAAATCAGACTTTGAAACTTTCGTCTCACCCATTTTGATAAATTCCCTGGTTTCCAGAACTCTGAGCAGCTTAGCCTGAAGTTCAATCGGCATCTCACCAATTTCGTCCAGAAATAATGTCCCTCCATTTGCTTCTTCAATCAACCCTTTTTTATCCTTTATCGCCCCTGTAAAAGCCCCCTGTTTATGGCCAAAAAGCTCACTTTCCAAAATCTCTTTACTAAATGCTGAACAGTTGATTGCCACAAAGCTGTTTTTATTTCTGTCACTTCCTTCATGAATAGCACTGGCAAAGACTTCCTTACCCGTTCCTGTTTCTCCTGTAAGAAGCACAGCAGCATCCGTTAAAGCCACTTTTTCTGCTAATTTCTTAGCCTGCAGAATTAAAGGTGATTTACCCAGGATCTGATCAAAACCTTTCGTAACAACCTGCTGGACCATTCTAGATTTATTATCCTTTACCTTTTCAAGGGCTTTATACACCAATGGTATAATTTTCTCATTATCATCTCCTTTCACCAGATAATCGTAAGCGCCATTCTTCATGGCTTGTACGGCATCCGTGATATTTCCAAATGCAGTCATTAGAATAATTTCCAGCTGAGGATATTTGCTTTTAATAGACTTTATCAGTTCTACTCCAAAAGCATCAGGCAGACGGACATCGCTTAAAACAACATCAAAATCATATTGCTCCAGCATTGTCATCGCTGAACGTGCTGTAGAAGCTTCTTTTACATTAAAATTTTCTTGGGAGAGGATCATTCCCAGTAACTTAAGGAGTTTGATCTCATCATCGATGATCAGAATGTTTCCTGACATTATAATTATTTTTGGAAAACTAATACAAACTTATTGAATTTATTCGAGTAAAACTGGTTTCTACAAGGAAATAGTTTAGTGAACAACTGGTGATATTTTTGGAGCCTTCTCCCGCTATCCATTCATACTCCTCGCGCCAGGCTGCCCTGCGCTGCATCCCACTGGCTCTCTCAGGCATGCTGCGGGGTAACCATTACTATCGGGGCTAGGGAGGAAGCTAATTATGAATTATAAGCTATGAATGATGAGTTGTGAGATTCGGCTCGAATTGATCAAATTTTAAACCTTGAATTGTAAATATCTACCCTATTCCAATTATGTCATTCCTTAGGAATCAAGGCTTATTTATCAGAATCTTCAGGTTTCTTGTAATTCAGACGATTTGGATTGTTGAGACTCCTGCGGAGTGACAATTGGAGTGGGTGCTGTCCATCATAAGTGATAAGTAATCAATGATAATTGATGCATTATCTGTTACTGATTATTCATCAGTATATATATATATTGATTTTCGGGATGGGGATGGGATAGGTATACAGCAAAAAAAAATCCTTTATCATAAGATAAAGGATTTTTTAAAAATAAAATAAAAACTGGCGGCGGCCTACTCTCCCGCTTTCGCAGTACCATCGGCGCTGGTGGGCTTAACTTCTGTGTTCGGAATGGGAACAGGTGAGCCCCACCGCTAAAACCACCCTAAAGAAGGTATATAAGGTTGCACGGTATAGATAAAAGGATACAGGTTTTACCTGATTCCCAATAGCTACCATCTGCTACCTGGTTATTTTCGATAAAAACTTTCACAAAGAGGTAACCTTGCTGCACTTCCGTGCGCCATATTAGGCTATAAATCTACGGGTAATTAGTACTACTCGGCTATGACATTACTGTCTTTACACCTGTAGCCTATCAACGTCGTCATCTCCAACGACCCTTAAAAGATGTCTCATCTTGAGGCGAGTTTCGCACTTATATGCTTTCAGTGCTTATCTCTTCCAAACGTAGCTACTCAGCAGTGCACCTGGCGGTACAACTGATACACCAGAGGTTTGTTCAATTCGGTCCTCTCGTACTAGAATCAAGCCCTCTCAAACATCTAACGCCCGCAATAGATAGAGACCGAACTGTCTCACGACGTTCTGAACCCAGCTCGCGTGCCACTTTAATGGGCGAACAGCCCAACCCTTGGGACCTTCTCCAGCCCCAGGATGTGACGAGCCGACATCGAGGTGCCGAACCTCCCCGTCGATGTGAGCTCTTGGGGGAGACTAGCCTGTTATCCCCGGAGTACCTTTTATCCTATGAGCGATGGCCCTTCCATACGGAACCACCGGATCACTATGTCCTGCTTTCGCACCTGATCGACTTGTAGGTCTCACAGTCAAGCACCCTTATGCCATTACACTCTACGCACGGTTACCAAGCGTGCTGAGGGTACCTTTGAAAGCCTCCGTTACTCTTTTGGAGGCGACCACCCCAGTCAAACTACCCACCACGCAATGTCCTTCCATTAAGAAGTTAGGCTCCAAGTAAGTAAAGGGTGGTATTTCAACGTTGGCTCCACCTACACTAGCGTGCAAGCTTCAAAGCCTCCCACCTATCCTACACATTACTTACTCAAAGTCAATACGAAGTTATAGTAAAGGTTCACAGGGTCTTTTCGTCCCATTGCGGGTAATCGGCATCTTCACCGATACTACAATTTCACAGAGCTCATGGTTGAGACAGTGCCCAGATCGTTACACCATTCGTGCAGGTCGGAACTTACCCGACAAGGAATTTCGCTACCTTAGGACCGTTATAGTTACGGCCGCCGTTTACTGGGGCTTCAGTCAATGCCTTCGGTTTAACCCTAAGCACCTTCCTTAACCTTCCAGCACCGGGCAGGTGTCAGACCCTATACTGCATCTTTCGATTTTGCAGAGTCCTGTGTTTTTGATAAACAGTCGCCTGGGCCTCTTTACTGCGGCCACCATTGCTGATGGCGTCTCTTCTCCCGAAGTTACGAGACTATTTTGCCTAGTTCCTTAACCATGATTCACTCTAGCACCTTAGGATTCTCTCCTCGACTACCTGTGTCGGTTTTGGTACGGGTTGCTTCACTTCGGCTTTTCTTGGAAGCACTTTCCCTACAGCAGCTTCGCCCGAAGGCTAGGCCTTGACTATTCCGTCAGTCTCCAGTAAGTACGGCACTCCGTCCCCTTTTTAGTGTGAGCAAGTATGGGAATATTAACCCATTGTCCATCCACTACCCCTTTCGGGTTCGCGTTAGGTCCCGACTAACCCTCAGCTGATTAGCATGGCTGAGGAAACCTTAGTCTTTCGGTGAGCGGGTTTCTCGCCCGCTTTATCGTTACTTATGCCTACATTTTCTTTTCTATCCGCTCCACAATACCTCACAGTACTGCTTCAGCGCAAATAGAATGCTCTCCTACCAGATGTACATAAAGTACAAATCCATAGCTTCGGTAATATGTTTATGCCCGATTATTATCCATGCCGGACCGCTCGACTAGTGAGCTGTTACGCACTCTTTAAATGAATGGCTGCTTCCAAGCCAACATCCTAGCTGTCAATGCAGTCCAACCGCGTTGCTTCAACTTAACATATATTTGGGGACCTTAGCTGTTGGTCTGGGTTCTTTCCCTCTCGGACATGGACCTTAGCACCCATGCCCTCACTGCCGTAGAACATTTATTAGCATTCGGAGTTTGTCAGGAATTGGTAGGCGATGAAACCCCCGCATCCAATCAGTAGCTCTACCTCTAATAAACTTATATACGACGCTGCACCTAAATGCATTTCGGAGAGTACGAGCTATCTCCCAGTTTGATTGGCCTTTCACCCCTACCCACAGGTCATCCGAAGACTTTTCAACGTCAACCGGTTCGGTCCTCCACTCTGTGTTACCAGAGCTTCAACCTGCCCATGGGTAGATCACAAGGTTTCGCGTCTAATCCTACTAACTATACGCCCTATTCAGACTCGCTTTCGCTCCGGCTCCGGTACTTAATACCTTAACCTCGCTAGTAAAATTAACTCGTAGGCTCATTATGCAAAAGGCACGCCGTCACAGCTTAATGCTGCTCCGACCGCTTGTAGGCGTACGGTTTCAGGTTCTATTTCACCCTTCTATTCGAAGTGCTTTTCACCTTTCCTTCACAGTACTTGTTCACTATCGGTCTTTCAGGAGTATTTAGCCTTGGAGGATGGTCCCCCCATATTCAGACAGGATTTCACGTGTCCCGCCCTACTCATTTATCACTCAAATATGCCTTTCATATACGGGGCTATCACCCTCTACGGCCGTTCTTTCCAGAACATTCTATTAAACATATATCAGCTTTTGGGCTAATCCGCTTTCGCTCGCCACTACTTACGGAATCTCTTCGATTTCTTTTCCTCCGGGTACTTAGATGTTTCAGTTCTCCGGGTTTGCTCCTCCTTAGAGGTGACTGGTCTTCAACCAGCCGGGTTGCCCCATTCGGACATCTGCGGATCAATTCGTGTGTGCCAATCCCCGCAGCTTTTCGCAGCTTACCACGTCCTTCGTCGCCTCTGAAAGCCTAGGCATCCGCCATACGCCCTTAACGATTTCTTTCCTAATAATTATATTAGTTCAGTATTTTTTGATAAATTTAATTTATCGATATTTTTATAAACTCGGCACTCGAAAGTGCTCGGTTATCTCTTTGTGATGTCTTTACCGTTAATGTCAATGATCTTAATTTCTTTTTATCCAACTGATGAACAGATATTGTTTTTGGCTCTATCCGTAACTTTTAAATCAGTCTTCTAAAACTGTGGAGAATAAGGGAGTCGAACCCTTGACCTCCTGCGTGCAAGGCAGGCGCTCTAGCCAGCTGAGCTAATTCCCCCTCTAGTTGCTGTTGGCTATTTGCTTCTGGCTTCTGGCATTTTTGCCATAAGCTATAAGCTATTTGCCAGCCGCTTTAATTAGTAGTCTCGGGCAGGCTCGAACTGCCGACCTCTACATTATCAGTGTAGCGCTCTAACCAGCTGAGCTACGAGACTTTATATGAGTTATGGGGATGAGTAAGTAAGTTATACTTTTCCTCTTCTTCATTTCTCAATCTCTTTCCCTATACTAATTTCTAGTGGGTGTTGTATTTTTAATATAACCAACCAAACAAAAAACTAAAGCTTTACTTTGAAGTAAGTGCATGGTACATTTAAGTACCTTTGTTTTTTTATCGTCTTTAGACGCTCTAAAATGAGATGTTCCAGCCGCACCTTCCGGTACGGCTACCTTGTTACGACTTAGCCCTAGTTACCTGTTTTACCCTAGGCAGCTCCTTTTACGGTCACCGACTTCAGGTACCCCAGACTTCCATGGCTTGACGGGCGGTGTGTACAAGGCCCGGGAACGTATTCACCGCGCCATGGCTGATGCGCGATTACTAGCGATTCCAGCTTCATAGAGTCGAGTTGCAGACTCCAATCCGAACTGAGACCAGCTTTCGAGATTTGCATCACGTCACCGTGTAGCTGCCCTCTGTACTGGCCATTGTATTACGTGTGTGGCCCAAGGCGTAAGGGCCGTGATGATTTGACGTCATCCCCACCTTCCTCTCTACTTGCGTAGGCAGTCTCACTAGAGTCCCCAACTTAATGATGGCAACTAGTGACAGGGGTTGCGCTCGTTGCAGGACTTAACCTAACACCTCACGGCACGAGCTGACGACAACCATGCAGCACCTTGAAAAATGTCCGAAGAAAAGTCTATTTCTAAACCTGTCATTTCCCATTTAAGCCTTGGTAAGGTTCCTCGCGTATCATCGAATTAAACCACATAATCCACCGCTTGTGCGGGCCCCCGTCAATTCCTTTGAGTTTCATTCTTGCGAACGTACTCCCCAGGTGGCTAACTTATCACTTTCGCTTAGTCTCTGAACCCGAAAGCCCAAAAACGAGTTAGCATCGTTTACGGCGTGGACTACCAGGGTATCTAATCCTGTTCGCTCCCCACGCTTTCGTCCATCAGCGTCAGTTGTTGCTTAGTAACCTGCCTTCGCAATTGGTGTTCTAAGTAATATCTATGCATTTCACCGCTACACTACTTATTCCAGCTACTTCAACAACACTCAAGACCTGCAGTATCAATGGCAGTTTCACAGTTAAGCTGTGAGATTTCACCACTGACTTACAGATCCGCCTACGGACCCTTTAAACCCAATAAATCCGGATAACGCTTGCACCCTCCGTATTACCGCGGCTGCTGGCACGGAGTTAGCCGGTGCTTATTCGTATAGTACCTTCAGCTACCCTCACGAGGGTAGGTTTATCCCTATACAAAAGAAGTTTACAACCCATAGGGCCGTCGTCCTTCACGCGGGATGGCTGGATCAGGCTCTCACCCATTGTCCAATATTCCTCACTGCTGCCTCCCGTAGGAGTCTGGTCCGTGTCTCAGTACCAGTGTGGGGGATCACCCTCTCAGGCCCCCTAAAGATCGTTGACTTGGTGAGCCGTTACCTCACCAACTATCTAATCTTGCGCGTGCCCATCTCTATCCACCGGAGTTTTCAATTTAAAATGATGCCATTCTAAATATTATGGGGTATTAATCTCCCTTTCGAAAGGCTATCCCCCAGATAAAGGCAGGTTGCACACGTGTTCCGCACCCGTACGCCGCTCTCTCATTTCCGAAGAAACAATACCGCTCGGCTTGCATGTGTTAGGCCTCCCGCTAGCGTTCATCCTGAGCCAGGATCAAACTCTCCATTGTATGTTTGTCTGACTCACTCAAAGTTTTTTTACGCTTTAGTTTTTCCTTACTTGGTTGTTATATTGTATGTCAATGATCTTTATATCTTTCGCTTTGTAACGAAACACTCTCTTCTGTCAGTGGCGCTCCGTATTTGCGAGTGCAAAAGTAAAACTTTATTTCTTAATGACCAAATGTTTTGAAAGAAAATTTTAAAGTTTTTTAAGTAACCTTAATCCCTCTCCTAAACCTTAATCACCCTACTCCTGCGCTCCCTTTATTTGGGACTGCAAAGATACAAACTCTTTTTAAACTCGCAACTTTTTTTTGATAAAAAAAATTAAAGTTTTTTGTCTGCCTCTTGTTGAAGTATCATAATGTCTATGCTTATCTAAAAGTTCTCCTGCGCTACTGTATTACTCTCGTTTTTCAGTGGGGCAAAGATAACAACTTATTGCAACGCAAAACAACTTTATTTAACATAAATTTTACACCACCGTAATATTTAACCCTAATACACTGGAACGCAGGGAGAAAAATTTTAAACATTTGTTTGGGATTCCAAGTGGAAGGTTGGAGGGTGGGAGAATTTGAGGGGTTGAGGGTTGGAGCGTGAAAGGGGAATCATGGGTAATGAGTAATGAGTAATGAGTAATGAGTAATGAGTAATGAAAGATACATTCTATTATATATAAGATAAAGGGAAGTTTGGGGGAAAGGTGCAGGGGGAAGCTTTTATAAAACAGGCTCCCTTCGTCTACGCTCAGGATAATAGTGCGTTCTTATGGAATGAGTATTGGGGTAACCACAGATCACACAGATTTGCACAGATGATGATGTATATTTAGTATAGGGTATTTCATTCGGGGGAATTCATAATTTATAATTTATAATTCATCATTAACCTCACCCCTAGCCCTGATAGGAATGGGTACCCCGCAGCATGCGTTGGAGAGCAGGCGGATTTGAGAATCGCACAGCCCGGGCGCGAGGAGTATGAATGGATAGCAGGAAATAGCTCCTGAAAAAGATCATATATAATAATGGACAGTAAAGGGTATACCTATTATTATATAGTATAAAAGATATTCTATAAAAATAAATTACCAGTAGCAGCCTTTATTTCCTTTCTACAATGGGTATTTCATTCTCATGATTTACCTTTTCAACTACAACAATAGATGTAATAGTGATAAAAAGCGGCTAACATTTTTTTTGATTTCATACATTTGTAGTGCATTCCGGATTCTAAGGAGTGAAATGAGTTTTATATGACAGACAGAAAATATAAGGAAACGGTTCATACTGATAAAAACCACTACGAATATATTACGATAACACATGACGAAAATAACGTCAGAATTTATACTTTGAAAAATGGGTTGAAAGTTTTTCTTGCTCAAAATTTTGATGCTCCGAGGATACAGACTTTTATTCCTGTAAGAACCGGAAGCAATAATGATCCGTCTGATAATACAGGACTGGCCCATTACCTTGAGCATATGATGTTTAAAGGGACTTCACAAATCGGGACTCAAAACTGGGAAAAGGAAAAAATACTTCTGGACCAGATCTCAGCGCTGTATGAAGAGCATAAAGCAGAACAGGATCCTGAAAAGAAAAAGGAGATCTATAAAAAAATTGATGAAGTTTCTCAGGAAGCCAGTCAATATGCTATTGCCAATGAATATGACAAAGCCATTTCTTCTTTGGGAGCTACCGGAACGAATGCGCATACCTGGTTTGATGAAACAGTATATAAGAACAATATCCCGAACAACGAACTTGAAAAGTGGCTGAAAATAGAAAAGGAAAGATTTTCTGAGATTGTACTTCGTCTTTTTCATACGGAACTGGAATCTGTATATGAAGAGTTCAACAGAGCTCAGGATAATGATACAAGACTTGTAAGCTATGAATTGATGGATGCTCTTTTCCCTACGCATCCTAACGGCCAACAGACAACACTTGGAAGAGCCGAGCATTTGAAAAACCCTTCTATGAAGGCTATTCACAAGTACTTTGATGAGTATTATGTTCCTAATAACTACGCTATGGTGCTGGTTGGTGATCTTGATTTTGAAGAGACCATTCAATTAGTTGATCAATATTTTGGCACCTTGCCTTATAAAGAGCTTCCGCAAAAGACACCGATTATTGAACAGCCCATTACAGAAATTGTAACAAGAACAGTGAAAAGCCCTACTACTCCACGCACTCAGTTGGCATGGAGAACAGAAAGCTATGGAACAAGGGACGCTATGCTTGCAGATGTTGTTGCCAATATCCTCAGCAACAGGGGTGAAGCAGGATTACTGGATCTGCATATCAATCAGACTCAAAAAATGCTTTGGGCTCAGGCATTTTCTGTAGGGTTAAGACAATATGGATATTTTTCTATTGTAGCTGTACCTAAGGAAAACCAAACTCTTGAGGAAGCAAAGAACATGGTGCTGGAGGAAATTGAACTGATAAAGAAAGGCGATTTCCCAGACTGGATGCTGCCAGCAATCATTAATGATTTCAAAATTCAGAGAATGAAAGGCCTTGAAACAGCAGAAGGGCTTGCTACCACCCTGTACGATTCTTATATAAAAGGGATAACGTGGGAGCAGGAACTGAATGAGATGGATGAATATACTGCTTTTACGAAGGAAGATATAGTGAATTTTGCCAAGGATTTTTTCAAAGAAAATTATGTTGTTGTCAATAAAGAAAAAGGTGTCAATGACATGTTGATCAGAGTTGAAAATCCAGGTATTACCCCTGTTAAAATCAACAGAGATACTCAGTCTGAGTTTTTAAAAGAGATTTTAATGGATAAGACAGAGGATATTAAGCCGGAATTTATCGACTATCAGAAAGAAATTGCCACTGATCAGCTTAACGGAAAGAAATTAAGTTTTGTAAAGAACAACTATAATGATATTGCACAGCTTCATTTCATTTTTCCTTTTGGAAGTGACAATGACAGAGATTTGGGAATTTCCACTCAGTTGCTGCAATACCTGGGTACGGATACTCTTTCGCCTGAAGATTTAAAAAAGGAATTTTTCAAAATCGGAATCAGCAATGATTTCAAAACCACAAATAATCAGTTGATCATTTCTCTAAGCGGATTGGAAGAAAATATAGAAAAGGGAATTGCTCTTCTGCAGCACTGGATGCATGATGTAAAACCAGACCAGGAAATCTATAATCAGTTTGTGGGAACTGTACTGGAAAACAGAGAGGCCATTAAGAAAGATAAAAACCGTATTATGACAGCGCTGACCAATTATACAAAATTGGGTGCTCACTCACGTTTTACGGATATTATTTCCCAAGAGGAACTTGAAGGCAGCAATTCTGAAGTTTTCACTGACAGAATAAAAAAGCTTTTCAAATATCCATATCAGGTATTCTTCTATGGTAAAAGCTTTGAAAATTTCAAGGGATATATTGGTCAGCATATAGAAACTGAGAGTCTTCAGATTCCGGAAGCTAAACAATATCCAGAGCCTGCCACCGGAGGAAATGTAAATTTCATCAATTATGATATGGTTCAGATGGAAATGAGCAAAATCGGAAAAGGAAATCTGGTGAATCCACTTCATTTTGGAAAGATCAATGTATTTAACGAATATTTTGGACGGGGATTATCATCAATTGTTTTCCAGGAAATCCGGGAAAGTAAGAGTCTTGCTTACTCTGCTTACGTTTCTTATGCAGCGAACTCGGAACTCAACCATCCGGATTATGTAACGACTTATATCGGAACTCAGCCTGACAAGCTTATGATTGCTGTGGATACGATGAATGAACTGATGAATGAACTTCCTGAAGTGCCTATTCAGTTTGAGAACGCCAGAAATGCTGCTCTGAAACAGATCGCCTCAACAAGGATTACCCGAAATAATATATTTTTCAATACATTAAGATTGAAGAAACTGAATATTTATCATGATTTCAGAAAAGATATTTACAAGCAGATTCAGGATCTGAAATTTGAAGATATCAGACATTTTTATCAGACAGAAGTTAAATCCATAGATTTTAACACCGCCATTATCGGTAAAAAAGAAAATCTGAATATGGAAGCCGTCAATAAAATGGGAACATTTAAAGAAGTAAGTCTGAAAGATATTTTCGGACATTAAAAAACAAACCGCCCGATAGAATTATCGGGCGGTTTGTTTTTTATAAATGATCAATGATAATTGATCAGTGATCATTTATAATTCATAATTCTATTACGTCATCATGCAATCCCCGTCCCCGTCCTGATAATTGGGATTAAAATTATTGGGAAGTAATTCCAATAGCTGTTGATGAAACAGATATTCTCTTTTAAAATCACGGTCATAGATATGGGAAAATACTTTTGACTGCTGTATTGTTTCGTTCAGCCTGGTCTGATAACTTGTAAATCCTTTTACTTTATTGGTAATTATGAAATAATTTAAAAACCTGACAACCTCAGCCAGATCAGAAGTTGAAAAAAGGTAGGGAATTTTAAGGTATCCGTCGCGGAGCTGCAACAGGAAGCAAGCCTTGAGTTGATTATTCTGATCGAAAATCTTAATCCAAAAGTATGTAAATGTATCCGCAAAACTTGAAAAGAAATATTTCACGTCTCTTTTTCCTTCCAAAATCCATGGATAATCTATAAAAGTATTGATTTCATCTGCATTCCGTACCCCGGAAAATCCAGTCATAAAATCAGCACTTTCTTTGTCAATACGAGGAAGAACCTCATATTTGAAGTCCGGTTTCTGTACCGGTAAGTTCTTTATTGAGATTAATAAATTGGCGGCAGCATCCAGAGACTGAAAAAGCGGCTTCAAAGGTTGTGTTCCCGGTTTTTTTTCAGGAATCATTTTAGCAGCATCAGTTCTGAAGTAATATCTCTTCCCTTCTTTAGGAAAGACATATTCAAAAACACCCATAATATTATAGAGGGCTTCTGCTTCTTTGGTAAATTCTGTAATGGCAATTCTGCCTTCGTATTCTTCAAAAACCTTTTTCAATAATGCTTTTGCAGGTCTTCTTTTTCTGTAATCAGGGTTTGCATATAAAGTGCTTAGCCAGGCATAGCGGATTTCCTTTCCATCAATCTCAAAGCAATCCGGGAAACACCCAACATATCCAATAAGTTTTTCTTCAAAGAATGCCAGAATAAGAAGGGTATCTTCCTCTGATGCTTTAGGATTGTGAATATGCGACAATGCACGATGTTTTGTAATAGGAAGAAAATCATACTGCAGAAATGCTCCGGATGATATAAAATCTTCCAGTTCTTTTCTGTTGAATGTTTTCAGCGCTATCATTTTCTCAGAATGGTATTTTTGTTAATCAGTCTTTTCAGTTTGAAGTAAGCCGTTTCTTTTTTCAGTATTTGTTCCCCGCTCTCACCCATTTCCATTGGAATTCTTTGAAAATTTCTCTTTACACTATCCAGTTTTACCCCTGCACATCCAAAACTACAATAGATTTCCTCATTTTTAAAGAGCTCATCAAAAAAGTTTTTCTGAACTTCAAAATCAGTAAACGGAAATGCAAAACTTTCATAGAGGAAATCATTTTCTTTCAAATAAGCAAAAGTTTTATTCGTAGTTTCCATCTGTTCTTTCAAAGATAAATCTCCATATTTAGGGTGATCCCAGCTGTGAGAAGAGATTCCGAAACCTTTCCTTGTAAGTTCTTTTAGCTCTTCTGTACTTAAATAGGGTTTACATTCTTTTGAATAAGCATTAAAATCCACTTCAAGCTTTTCAGCAAGCCCCTCCAGAATATCTTTCCCCTGATAATTAACCTGTAAAATATTCTTTTGTAAAACACCTTTGTCTGCATGGCTGTCAAGAGAAAATATACGATAAACCTCGGGATTTATAGTTTTATTCTTCTCAACTGCATCTGCAAGAAGGCTGGCTTTGCATCTGAACATCATATCTTTATTATCAATAAAAGCAGGGTTTACGAAATTGCAGGCATAAATTCCCTTTCGTTCCAAAACCGGTGCTACTATATCATAAAATTCTCTGAAACCGTCATCAAAAGTAAGCAGGGCAATTTTTTTCTTAGATTTAAAATCCCCGGACATACACTCTTTGAACTCCTGCCAGTTGACAAACCGGAAATTCTTCGCAAGATGATCAAGATCTTCTTCAAACTGTTTTGTATTCTTATAACGGATCACATGTTTTATATGGGGAAGTTCTCTGTCGGAGACACTGTGATAAAGTGGCAAACAGTAATCCAGCGGAAAAGATTTCCCGATATTACCAGATTCGAAAGCTGCCAAAACATTGATGATCCTGTCTTTCATCTTATTTAAAATAAAAAAGAATCTATTCAAAACTCAGTTTAAATAGATTCTTAAAGGTATAACTTTTAAAAATTATTTTATAATCTTCATTTCATCAACAAGCCACTTTGAGTCAGCGAACTTCTCGATGATGAAAAGGATATATTTTGTATCTACCATGATATTTCTGCTAAAGCGTGGATCATAGTTGATATCACTCATTGTTCCTTCCCACTGTCTGTCAAAATTCAATCCTACAAGATTTCCGTTGGCATCAAGAGCAGGGCTTCCAGAGTTTCCTCCTGTTGTATGGTTTGTTGCAGTGAATCCTACAGGAACATCACCTGTTTTATCTTTATAGTTTCCGAAATCTTTTTTGTTATAAAGATCAATCAGTTTCTTTGGAACATCAAATTCGTAATCTCCGGGAACATATTTTTCCATTACTCCTGTCAGGTGAGTCTGATATCCGTAAGAAACTGCATCTCTAGGTGTAGATCCTTTTACTTTACCATATGTCACACGAAGCGTTGAGTTAGCATCCGGGAAGAATTTTCTGTCTTTATCTGTCTGCATCTGCTGTGCCATGAACTTTTTCTGTAAAGCATCAATTTTTGCCTGCATTGAGGTATATTGCGGATCTGCAGTTTTCATATATGTTTCTTTCATAGAAACATACAGCTGATAAATAGGATCTTTCTTTAAAGTTTTGATCAATTTATCCTGATTAGAAAACGCTTTATCAATATCTGCAGTTAATGTTCCTCCATTCACAGCAGTTCTTCCTGTGATGATAGAGTTTTTAGACATATCTTCTATTACAGGGATATTCGGGCTTTCATCTTTGTATTTACTGAACCCTGCTGGTAAAAACTGTGGCGCTGTTTTATTAACGTATAAAGCCAATAATTTTGCGGTTACTTTAGCATCAAGCTCTGCACTGTAATCTTTGTAGAAAGAGGTTAATTTTGTTTTTAACTTTGTAAGTTCCTTTTCATCCATTCTTCCCGCCTCTACAGAAGCTACAAAGTCATAATAATCACCAGCAAGCTTCAAAGTCTCAGCATTTCTTACCACTTCTGTAAAATAAGCATTATTTAATGCATAAGGAGCCTGGTCATTGTATAGTTTATTCAACTGATCCAATGTATTTTTGATCTCAGGATTTTTAGCCACCAAAGAACCTTCATACATTACTTTCTTTTCTACAGCATTAGATTTTTTCAATCCTTCTACTTCACCGATCCATTTTTTCCAGTAGTTCGCTACAGAAGCATATTTTGAAGCATATTTGATACGTGTTTCATTGTCAGCACGCATTTTCTCGTCTAAGGTTTTTAAAGCAACATCACGTACCGCAATTCTTGCAGGATCAATATCCTTCATGATTTTCTCTACCCCTACCGCAGGAAGATATTCTGTAGTTTTTCCAGGGAAACCAAATACAAAAGTAAAATCATTTTCGTTTTTATCTTTTATAGAAACAGGTAAGTAGTGTTTCGGAACGTAAGGAACATTATCTTTTGAATATTCCGCAGGTCTGTTGTTCTTATCTGCATAGATTCTGAACATAGAGAAATCTCCGGTATGTCTAGGCCAAACCCAGTTGTCTGTATCACTTCCGAATTTTCCGATGCTTTGAGGGGGAGCCCCCACAAGACGGATATCTTTATAAGTTTCGATGGTGTAAGCATAGTATTTGTTTCCATAATACATAGGCTTTACCATGATCGATTGGTAAGATTCAATTTTCTGAGAGTTTTTGTAAACCTCAATATTGTTGTTGATCCTTTTAGTAAGTTCCGGCTCCGTTAGGTTGTCTGTACCTTCCAAAATCTGATCAGTAACTTCTTTTATATCTACAATAAAATCTACTTTTACTCCCGGATTAGGAAGTTCTCCCTGGGTATTTTTTGCCCAGAATCCGTTTGAAAGAAGGTCATTCTGAACGGTAGAATGCGCCTGAATCTGACCGAAACCACAGTGATGATTGGTTAAAAGCAGTCCTTTAGGCGAAATAATTTCTGCAGTACATCCGCCGTTAAACTGTACTACCGCATCCTTTATGCTTGGTTTCTGAGGGTTGAAAATATCTTTTGCAGAAATCTTCATTCCCAAATCCTTCATTTCCTTTTCATTCAGCTCAGTAGGAATCCACATTCCACCATATTGTTGTGCAAATGCCATTGCAGCTGGCAAAAGAAATACAGATAAAAGTATCTTTTTTGTCATAATCAAAATTTTGCCCGAATTTACAAAGAAAAATAAGAATAGGCCTTATAAAACGCGTGGAAAAGTTGTTAAGAATTAGTTTTTGCAAAATGTAAAAAATAAAATGTATTGATAACAGGGAAAGCAGGAAATTTATTTAGGAATCTATCAATTTAAACCCGGAACCATATACTGACAACTATCGGTCAGCAACATTAAACTCTCCTCCCTCTGGCTTAGTTTTTGTTGATTGGAAGTAACTCTATTACATTAAATTTATTATTATGATGAAAAGCAAAATGCTCATGTTGGGAATCGGAGCTGCTCTGTTCCTTGCCTCATGTTCTAAAAAAGAAGCAACTGAAACAACCGGTACAACCACAGATTCTGCAACAGCTGTTCAACACGTTACTACAGACAGTATCACTAAAGCTACCCCTACAGCAGCTGGTGACACTTCTGAAAATGCATTGGACTGGGCTGGTACTTATGAAGCAACAATTCCTTGCGCTGACTGTCCGGGTATCAAGACTTCCTTAACATTGAATAATGATAAAACATTCAGCATTTCTGAAGAATATCTTGATAGAAATTCAAAAAATCAGGATAAAGGATCTTTCACATGGGATGCAACAGGAAGTATGATTACTTTAAAAGGAAAAACAGCAAACTATAAATATAAAGTTGGTGAAAATATGCTGTTCCAACTGGATATGGAAGGAAAAGAAATTGACGGCCCCAACAAGGATTTGTATATATTCAAGAAAAAATAAAAATAAAGGCTCAGGCCTTTATTTTTTTACTTTCATATCTTCTAAAACTGATAGGCTCTGATTTTTGGATCGTCTACCAGACGTGTGATTAATTCTTCATGACGGGTATTCTTTCCGGTAAGCCGCCAGATAACGGTTAAACTTTCCGGTGAATACTGCTGCTTAATCATCAGATATTTCAAGTGATGTTCTTTAAATATGTTTTCACAATATTTGATATCCGCAGAACCTGTCACAGCAATTTTATATTCCCTTACTTTATTATAATTATCAATGAAATTCTGCAGGTAAGTTAAAGCACTCAAAATAATCAATACCAAAGCGGTTCCCAGCAGGGAAATATAGACATATCCGGAACCTACCGCCATTCCTATTGAAGCCGTTGCCCAAATGGTGGTTGCAGTAGTAATACCTTCAATTTTATTGTCTCCTTTGAAAATCACTCCTGCTCCCAAAAATCCTATACCGGTAATAATATTGGCTGCAAGACGGTCCGGATTGGCCACGCCTATTTTGATGGAAAGAATCGTAAACAAACAGGCTCCGAAACAGACCAGAATAAAGGTTCTGAGTCCGGCAGATTTATTACGGTATTCGCGTTCGGCACCAATGAACAGTCCTAAAATGACAGAAATAAGGATAAGCAGCAATTCATTTTTGACAGCGTAATGGTCCTGAAGAAAATCCATTTTTTATAATTTATAACCTAGAATAAAATTACAATAAAAAAATTATCTCCGGGGTTATCATTGAACTTTGTTTAGGGCAAGAAGATTTTATTTGACTGAAAACTTTCGTAATATTACAGATTAAATGTAAAAGGCAGGTAAAGGAGTTATGAAACCTACATTTTTTTCGACAAAGGAAGAATTCAGAAAGTGGCTTGAGAAGCACCACGAAGGGGAAAAAGAACTGTTGACAGGATTCTACAAAACCGGAAGTGGAAAACCTTCTATGAGCTGGTCTGAATCCGTAGATCAGGCTTTGTGCTTTGGCTGGATAGACGGCGTGAGAAAATCAATAGATCACGAAAGCTATTCTATCCGTTTTACTCCAAGAAAGCCTTCCAGTATCTGGAGCAATATCAATATAAAGAAAGTTGAAGCGCTCACCAAAGCAGGGCTGATGACTCCTGCAGGACAAAAAGCATTTGAACTCAGAAAAGAGAACAAATCCGGAATTTATTCCCATGAAAAAGCAGAAGTTGCTCTTGATCCTGTTTATCAAAAACAGTTTACAGATCATCAGGCTGCCTGGGAATTTTTTGAAAGCCAGGCTCCTTCTTATAAAAAGGTAATTATACACTGGATTATGAGTGCCAAGCAGGAAAAAACAAGGCTTTCACGGCTTGAAAAAGCTATTGATACAAGTAAACAATTAAAAAGATTAGAATAAAAAGATTATTATGGATAAAGAAATTTCACACTTCTGGTTAGGGTATTTCAAGAATGAAGAAGATTTTTATAGTTTCGTAGAAGAGGATGAAAATTATTATATAGAGGAAGAAACCGACGATCAGTATGTTTCAAAATTCGCAAAATCACAGAACATCAAATGGTTTGATGATGACTTCATAGAATATGGCTTTGAGGATGAAAGTCTTGGACTTTACGACAAGTTTGCAGAATATTCTTACGCTGACCAATGGATTCCAATCCTGGAAAGAAAACTGAATGAACTAAGTCTGGATACGCCTGTGAATGCCATCATTTTTGCAACAAGATTTGTGATTCCTAATCCTGTTTCTGTAGAGAATGACGATTATTCGCTGCATTATGTGGGTGAAATAGAATATGATATTTAAAACTGGGATTTTTCCCATTTATAACAAGTGACTTCATTTAGGTATGGAGTCACTTGTTGTTAATAAAAGAAATAGAAGTAATTTAGCATCTGATGAAATTATATTCTACCTTACAAATCGGAGATTATCATATCAACCACTGTGAAGACTATCTGCTTATTAAAAAGATCGATTCTGATAAAATAGTATGTGCTGTAATGGACGGCTGCTCTACAGCGATGGACAGTCATTTTGCTTCGGCACTTTTTGGAAAGCTTTTACGTAAAGTGATCATTGAAACAGGTTATAAATCTTTATATGAAAAAGATATTCAACGCAGTCTAGACGAAGATCTCAAAGAAATAGTTGAAGGCCTATTCAAAGGACTTGTATTTAGTAAAAATCATATGATGCTGGATGAAAAAGAGCTGTTAGCCACTCTTATCATCTTGGTTTATGACAAGGTAAAGGACGAAGGAATAATCTTAGCCATTGGTGACGGCGTTATTTGCGTCAATGGAAAGATAATGGAATTTGATCGTAATAATAAACCTGATTACCTTGCCTATCATCTTCATGAAAACTTTGAAGACTGGTATTCTAATCAATCTCAGAAAATAATTTTTAATGATCCGAATGATATTTCCATTGCAACTGATGGTATTTTGAGCTTTTCAAAAATTAAAAAAACAGATTCTGATGAAATGATCAATTTTGCAGAATATTTGATGATTGACCACCAAAATAGTGATACTGAAGAAATGCTTAACAGAAAGCTTAAACAGCTGGAGCATCAGTATGGAGTAAAACCTACAGATGACTTAGCTATCGTTAGAATCACAAAATAATTCATACATTTTGAATACTATGGAACAATCTAGACCTAATCGTTTCTACTCAGTTCTGAAGAGAATGGCCATCAGCGCTTTCCTCATTTCCGTCATCACATTTGTTCAATTTTACTGGTCAATGGGGACTTTTTCAGATCGGATGTCAAGTGGCTGTCTAGAATGTTTATTTGCTGAAGATGCATTATTCATGTCAGTAATAACTGGCATTTTCCTTTCTGTTATATTTTCTTTATTTTCCTTTATTAAAAGGATGTTGATCAAAATTGGCATTGAGTTTATATTGTTGGTTTTTGTCTGGTTATTTTGGAATTATTCCATATTTGTAGACAGAGAGTCTTCATGGAGTACTTATGATTTCAATGCTGAGATTCAATATACAATTTCACTTTCTTTTTTTCCGGTTCTCTTTCTGGGATGTTTGTGTATTTCACTTTTACATTATCAGGAAATAAAAGCTGGATTTGTATCTTATAAAAACAAACACCATTGAAAAAACTGAATGATGTTGTCAGTAATGCATATGATTCTGTAGAAAAAAAATAAATGTGTCTTAATTCTAATAAAAATAAAACTTCTGCCCAAAAGACAGAAGTTTTTTATGTAAAGCATGATTTGCAGTATTGATTAATGCGCTTCCAGCCAATTGTCTCCTACTCCAATCTCTACTAACAATGGAACCTGTGTTTTTAAGGCATTTTCCATTTCAGTTTTGATGAGTTTTGAAGCGGCTTCAATTTCATCTGCCGGTGATTCAAATATCAATTCGTCATGTACCTGAAGCAGCATTTTTGTTTTTAACTGCTTTTCCATGATTTCTCTGTCTATTTTGATCATCGCAAGCTTTACAACGTCTGCGGCACTTCCCTGAACCGGTGCATTCACAGCATTCCTTTCTGCATGACCTCTTACCACAAAATTGTTGGAATTGATATCTTTCAAGTGACGCTTTCTTCCTAATATGGTTTCTACAAAACCTAGCTGACGTGCCTTATTCACCTGTTCCGCCATGTATTCTTTCAGTTTTGGATAGGTTTCAAAATACGCTTCGATCATCTGTTTGGCTTCTGTACGGGATAATCCAGTCTGCTCTGCCAATGCAAAAGCTCCCTGTCCGTAGATAATACCAAAGTTTACAGTCTTTGCCTGGCTTCTCTGGGTTTTGGAGACTTCTTCCAAAGGAATTTTAAAGAGTTTTGCAGCTGTGGAAGCATGAATATCTTCTCCGTCCTGGAACGCTTTGATCATATTATCCTCTCCTGAAATTTCAGCGATTAAACGAAGTTCAATCTGTGAATAATCGGCAGAAATAATCTTCTTCCCTTCTCCGGAAACAAAGGCTCCACGAATCTGCTGTCCTCTCAAAGTTCGGATCGGGATATTCTGCAGGTTTGGATTTACACTCGCCAGACGGCCTGTAGCAGCTGTCGTCTGTGAGAAATTGGTATGTACTCTGTTATCTTCTTTATCAATCTGCGAAGGCAGCGCATCTACATAGGTTGATTTTAATTTCTGATAGGTTCTGTATTCCAGAATATGCTTAATGATCTCATGTTTTGAACTTAATTTCTGAAGAACATCTTCTGAAGTTGCATATTGTCCTGTCTTTGTTTTTTTGGCTTTCGGATCCAGCTGCATTTTTTCAAACAGAATTTCCCCAAGCTGTTTGGGTGAGTTCATGTTGAATTCTTCCCCTGAAAGTTCAAAAATTGTAGTTTCTAACTGCTTCAGGTCATTTTCAAGATCTATACTTTCCTGTGCCAGCCATTTTTCATCCAGAGAAATACCTGCCAGTTCCATTTTTGCCAAGACTTCCATCAGAGGCATTTCAATATTATAGAAAAGCTCTTCCAGGTTTTCTTTTTTCAGCTGTGGTGCAAAAAGCTCATACAATTGGAAAGTGATGTCTGCATCTTCTGCTGCATAATCTGTCTGCGTTCTCAGATCTGCATCTCTGAAGCTGCCCTGTTTCTTACCTTTTTTCCCGATGATGGTTTCTATGGATACCGGTTTATAGTTCAGGTATACTTCTGAAAGATAATCCATACCATGTCTTCCGTCTGGATTCAACAGGTAATGGGCGATCATGGTATCAAACATTGCCCCTTTAACAGTAATGTCGTATTGTTTTAAAACTTTATAATCGTATTTCAGATTGTGAGCAATTTTCAGCAGGTCTTCCTTTTCAAAAAACGGCCTGAAAATCTCTAACGTCTGTAACACTTCGGCTCTGTCTTCGGAAAGCGGAATATAATAGGCAAGCCCTTTTTTATAAGAGAAACTCATTCCCACCAATTCTGCTTCCAGTTCGTTTAATGAAGTAGTTTCCGTATCAAAGCAAACAACCTTTTGCTTCAACAGATTATCAACTAATTTTTTCTGGGCTTTCGGATTGTCGATAAACTGATAAAGATGATCGTTCTGCTCAATAGTAGATTTTGTAGAAGTAGCCTGTTCCAGCTCTTCAAAATTGGCAAAAAGAGCAAGCTGCATCACCTGTCCTTTCATTTCTGTACCAGCTGGAGTCTGCTTCACTTCCACCTCACTCACAACCACTGTTTCTGTTGGAGCAGGTGCAAAAGCTCTGTAAAGGTTTTCGTAAAGTCTTCTGAATTCTATTTCATCAAAAACTTCTTTTACTTTTTCAAAATCCGGCGTTTCCAGATCGTATTGTTCCTGATGGAATTCTACAGGAGCATCACAGATAATGGTTGCTAATTTTTTAGATAAAATGCCACGTTCTGCAGAAGCTTCTACTTTCTCTTTCAGTTTTCCTTTCAGTTGATCAGTATTAGCTAATAAAGTTTCTATATTTCCGAATTCTTTAAGGAACTTCATCGCAGTTTTCTCTCCTACACCTTCCAGTCCGGGGATATTATCTACCGCATCTCCCATCATGGCAAGAAAATCGATAACCTGCTTAGGATCTTCAATCTCATATTTTGCCTTTACCTCATCAACGCCCAGAATTTCAATATCACCACCTTTTAAACCTGGTTTATAAATCTTAATTTTATCTGTAACCAGCTGTGCAAAATCCTTATCCGGCGTTACCATGAAAGTGGTGTACCCTTCTTTTTCTGCTTTGCACGCAATGGTACCTATTACATCATCCGCTTCATATCCTTCTACTCCCAGGCGTGGAATATGCATGGCTTCAAGAATTCTGTGGATGTATGGAACAGCAATTTTAATCGCCTCAGGAGTTTCGCTTCTGTTGGCTTTGTAATCTGAATAGTCATCAGTTCTTACACTAGCCTGTCCTACATCAAAAACTACTGCCAGGTGGGTAGGTTTTTCTCTTCTGATCAATTCGATCAAAGAATTGGTAAAACCAAAGATAGCAGAAGTATCCAGTCCTTTGCTGGTGAGTCTCGGATTCCTGATTAATGCGTAATATCCTCTGAAAATCATCGCATAGGCATCGATGAGAAACAGCCTTTTATCTTGTGTTGCGTCCATATTTTGAATAATGAACAAATATAAGAAAATAGGCGTAAAAGTTGGTAGTCCGGGGAAGGGATTCGGGGCTCAAATGATGAATAGTGAATCGTCAATTTGCTTCGCTCGTGAATTTTTTTTAAGCGGTATTTACTTTTGAAGCAATATTCAGCATTTAGCAGGTAGAATTTGTCTGAACATTTTGCTTATTTTTTATATATGGTTATTAATTAGGTCATGGATAAAAAAGAGAAACAGCATACCAATGGTATACTGTTCCTTTTTTTTACATTGTATTGGATTATTTACCTGGCCATAATCCAGCATATTGAGAAGTACCGTAGTCAATAGTTTCGGCACTTACTACAAAACTGATCAGCATACTGTTGCTGTCTACTGCATCGAAGTCTACTTCGTGCTGGATTACGTATCCATTCTCCCAATTCAAAGTAATTAATGTTCCTTCTTCGTGAGATTTGTTGAATGTAATTTCTCCTTTTGTAGGCTTGTATTTACCGTTTAACAAGCTTTCAAGGATGTCAGATTTTTCAGTAGCTTCTACTGTAACCTTGATTAATGCGTTAGAAGGATCTGATGCTACACGTCCTGATACGTCTGTAGATCTTGATACACTGTAATTCATTTTTAACAGTTTCTGTCCTTCTCCTCCGTTGAATTTTAAAATTCCTCTTGAATTTCTTTCTGCCATGATTGTAAATTTTAATCGTTAGTAATAAATTGTTATTCAATAATTATATAACAAAGATAGCTCCCTGGGTTTTGAAAAAAAAGCATTTAAACAGAAATATGAAAAAGTGTAGTAGTTATACGATTTGGTGTAGTAGTTCTACGATTTCATGTCGTAATTCTACGACAAAAGATTTAAAATAAAACATAATATATTATAAATAAATACATTAAATATCATTGGGAAATAAGAAAATTTCACCAATTATTACACCAATAAGAGAAATAAAACGTTAAAAGGGTAACTTACAAGAATCAAAACTGTTTTATTTATTCACTATAAATTTGAATGGGTTGAGACTGGAAAGTATTTATTATTTTATTCCGTTTTTCATTAGCTTGAACTTATATAAAAAAACAGAACAGTAAACTCGATGAGTATACTGTTCTGTACCAATTTTATTTTTACTAAGATGATGAATAGGCTTAATTACTACCTGCTGAAGGCCATAGTCCAGCGTACTGAGAAGTACCGTAGTCAATGGTTTCAGCGCTGATTACGAAGCTGATCAGCATACTGTTGCTGTCTACTGCATCGAAGTCTACTTCGTGCTGGATTACGTATCCGTTTTCCCAGTTCAAAGTGATTAATGTTCCTTCTTCGTGAGACTTGTTGAATGTAATTTCTCCTTTTGTAGGCTTGTATTTACCGTTTAACAAGCTTTCAAGGATGTCAGATTTTTCAGTAGCCTCTACTGTTACTTTGATCAATGCGTTGGAAGGATCTGATGCTACACGTCCTGATACGTCTGTAGATCTGGATACACTGTAATTCATTTTTAACAGCTTTTGTCCTTCTCCTCCGTTGAATTTTAAGATTCCTCTTGAATTTCTTTCTGCCATGATTGTAAATTTTGATCGTTAATATTTTGTGATTCGGTGATTGTTTAGCAAAGATAGAGGCTCTTTATTGCTAAAAAAAACTTTTCAATATAAATCTGAGAAATTGTAGTAGTTCTACGATTTCTTGTCGTAATTCTACGACAATAGATTTAAAAAACACGCTCAAAACATCATCAGTAAAGGATTTCAACATATTGAAAAAGAACAATAAAAACAATAATTTTCCACCTAAGTGAGAAATATTAAGAATCCTTTAATATAAAATTAGCCTTTTTTAACAGATCAGTTATTGCATAAAAAAAACAACCAACTGAACGTTGATTGTTTTTTTATTTGTACTTGAGATTATTTACTGTTGAATACTTGCTCCTTCTTTGATGGAACGAACCAGTATTTTATTTTTTCTGAGCAGGAAATCCGGCATAAGGTCAACAGGAAGATAGAAAGGGCTTTCTCCTTTTCTCTGCAGTTCTTCTACAATACCAGGATTCCACGTAAGGATTTTATCCATGTCTACGTTAAGCTCATCAGCGACAACTTTCAGATTGAATCCGGCGTTGATTTCCGTTTCTGAAAGCGCAGCGGTCATCTCTCTTCTGTTTCCGTCCTCAAAGAAAATTTTGTTGATTCTTGAAGAATTATAGTTACTTAAAACACTCTGAAGTTCTCCGGTAGCATAGCATGCATTGAGGTATTTCTTCACATGATTAATGGTTTCTCCGGGAAGGTATTTAGAGAATTCGTGATATTGAGAGGAGCCTGCAGCTTCCATCGCTTTGGCAATATTTCCTTCACCGCAGTTATAGGCAGCTACAACCGTTACCCAATTGTTATATTTTTTATAAAGGTTTGCCAATGAGATAACTGCTGTTTTCGTACTTTTATAAACATCGGTACGATTCTGTTCCGTAAGTCCGTATTGGTTGGCATGTGCAGTCATCAGCTGCCATATGCCTACGGCTCCGGCTCCGGAAGTGATATTTCTGTCGAAATGGGATTCTATCAGGGCCAGGTTTCTCAAATGCTTGGGAAGTCCTTTCTGAAGGAGTAACTGTTCAATAAATTCTACAAGATCCTTATTGGCATTAATGATGCTCTTATATCTTCTCACACTGCTTTCCGAAGTATCGGAAGCGGCAAGAAACTGTCCGTTTACACTTATAACAGTTCCCAATAATAGTAAGCCTGTAAAAATATTTCTGACAATGGTTTTCATTTTTTTTGTATTTATAAGCAAAAAGGCAAATGTATTTTTTGCCCTTTCGCTTCCTAATTAATCTACTTTCCAGCTTGGTTTTTCTTCCTCTTTATTCCAATCTACATGAATGGTCTGGCCGGATTTTACTTCTTCTCTGACAATCATTTTAGAGATCGGTCTGGCAAGCTGTGCACGGATTACTCCTGAGATCTGTCTTGCTCCATATTTGCTGCTGAATCCGCCTAATGCAAGGTTTCTTACTGCATCATCACTGATCTTTAAAGTGATTCCCAGTCTTGTCAATGAGGTATGAAGTGATTTCAGCTGAATATTGAAGATTCTTTCTGCAATAGATTCTGTGATCGGTGCAAAAGGAATGATCTCTGTGATTCTTGCTAAAAACTCAGGTCTGAATCGTCCTGAATTTGACATTATCTGCATCAGTGAAGATGATTCCGGAATTTTTCCTTCTTCAAACTGTTTTACAATTTCTTCACTTCCGATATTGGAGGTAAACAGGATTAATGCATTGCTGAAATCTCCTTCTTTACCTAATTTATCGTGAACTTTTCCTTCATCCATAATCTGAAGGAACACATCAAAAACTGAGTGGTGTGCTTTTTCAATTTCGTCAAATAAAACAACGGTATAAGGTTGTTGTCTGATTTTATTGACAAGCATACCTCCTTCTTCGTATCCTACATATCCCGGAGGCGCTCCGTATAATAAGGCTGCGGAATGTTCTTCTTTAAATTCTGACATATCAAAACGTACCATTGCTTTTTCATCATTGAAAAGTAATTCTGCCATTGATTTTGCCAGCTCTGTTTTACCCGTTCCAGTAGGTCCGAGAAGGAAGAATGACCCAATTGGCTGCCCTGGTTTATTCAATCCGCTTCGGTTTTCAACAATAGCATCGGAAAGAATTTTTAATGCATGATCCTGTCCTACTACTCTGTTTAGCAGAAGAGATTCCATATTCAAAAGTTTTTCTTTTTCCTGAGCCTGGATCTTTCCGATTGGAATATTGGTTTTCGCAGCCATTACAGCGGCAAGTTCAAGTCTGTCTACTTTTTCTCTTTTTTTCGCAGCATGCCGCAGAAGTTCGGCATAGGTATCTTCAATAATCTTCTGAATCTGATCTACCGGCATAGAGTTGTCAATGGCAGGCTGCTCACTCAGCGATCCCCAAAGAATCGGGCTTATTTTATCCCTCAGGAGATTATAGGTCCAGATCAGCTCGTCTGCTTTATCTTTGCTGTCTGCATATTCTTCTTCTAAAATAGCATCATAGCTTTCTTTCCAGCTGCTCAATTCTTTTTCTGACAATTCATCAAGCATTTTGATGGCTGCCATTGTTCTGTCTAATAAATCAATAGCGGCATCGGGTAATTTTTTACCTTTTGCATATCTTTTAGCGAGACGTACACATTCCGGAATCGCAGTTTTTTCGACTTCAATACCATGGTGTTTTTTGTAGCCTTCAAGAAGAACATCAATCATTTTCACGCAGGTCTTTTCATCCGGTTCATGTACGGTTAAAACCTCAAAACGACGGTTGAAAGCCTGTTCCGGCTCTATAATTTTTCTATATTCTTCCTGGGTCGTAGCTCCAATTACGGTAATCTCCCCTCTGGCAAGCTCAGGCTTCAAAAGGTTGGCAACGTTTCCGATGCTTCCTTTCGGGTCTAAAAGGGTATGAATTTCATCAATGAAAAGAATGGCTTTTTCAATTTTCTTACATTCATTGATGACTTTTTTCAGACGGTCTTCAATTTCACCTTTATAAGAAGTTCCGGCTAGCAATGCTCCGGTGTCCAGTTCTAAAAGGGTTCCGTTTTTAAGCATTTCGGGAACATTTCCTCTGATAATTTCAGTGGCAAATCCTTCCACCAATGCAGTTTTTCCTACTCCGGGTTCCCCGATGATGATCACATTCGGTTTGCTTCTGCGGCAAAGAATTTCTACCAGCATTCTGAGTTCTTTATCTCTACCGATGATATTTTCAATTTCTCCTTTTCTTGCCTGTGCCGTCCTGTCTACACAATAGCTTTTAATGGAAGGAAAAGAAGAGTCTGAATAGTCTGAACCATTTGAAAATAATGATGAGAAATCACCATCTTCTGACACGGTAAACGGTGTATCTTTTCTATACAGATTGAATATCTCATGTTCTCTCAACGGAAGTGATTTCAATTGCTGAAGTGAGAATACAACCTGTGGTTTTACAATTGCTGTCAGGATACAGATGGGGGTAATCTCATCCAATCCTAATTTTAAACGGATATCATCAGCTTCTTCAATAAGGGTATCTATGGCATCATCCTGACCTACTTCATCGGGAAGGTGATTTGTTTTAGGATATTCTTCAATACGGACATCTGCCCATTCATAAAAATAGCCGGGATCTTTATCTATACTTTTCAGAAATTCATTGAGTCCGATATCTTTATGCATTAAAGCCTGCAGAATATGCGGCCCTCCATAGGTTCCATTATAATTTTCCTTCGCTATCGACTGAGCAATGTGAAATAGTTGCTTTACGGTTTCGTTGGTTACTAGTACTCCCATTTATAATTTTCTTATATTAATATATTTGCGTTCTGTTGTCTGTACTTCAGATTTGATGGTATTTGATCTACATTTTTCATCCCTGTCTCAAAGAGATTCAAAAGTCATTTTTTGTGTAGCTAAAATTAATTATTTTATTCTAAACGAGATAAAGATAGTTAATTCTTCAATTAGAGATGTAACAATGGTGTTTTTTTGTTTTTAATCGTAGTTCTGATGGTGACATATTGTAGTAAATTACTTTCTGTATCTCCTTCCGGTTAAATTAGAAAAAGATTAACCTTTTCAGAGATTTATTAACGGCTTATAAACGGAACCACTTTTTGCTCCAGTTCTGCACCTGATTGACCATCTAAAACAACTTTTTGAATATCTCCATTTGGGATAAGGTATTCTATTACCCAAACTTTTTTACCATTAAGAACATCTTTTCTAACCCGGGTATAAAACCCGGATTCATGATACCCTTTTGGAAGCTCAATTTTATTCTTTTCACAATACATCACTACCTTTTCAGGAGTAAAACGATATCCTTCATCTGTATTTTCTTCTTTAATAAGCTTACCTGATTTATCGAAATGATATAATATTCCTATTGGAGAACCCATATTAAATGACAATGATTTATTTTTTACGTAACCATTTTTATAATAAGATTTGTCTAATTTGTATAAAGAATTCTCATGATAAATACTTAATTTATATCCATCTTTAGAAGCAGAAAAGATTTCTTTTATTTCTTCCGGAGTTTCAATACATCTGTCATCATCTTTCTTCTTAGAGCTCTGTATAGTAATCTTTTCAAATTCATTACTCATTTTTGGAATCATTGTGTCTTGTACTTCCTGAGATTGACATTGGATAAAAAAACCCAACAAGAATACTACAAATAGTTTTATATTATACTACCCATATAATAAATGGATTATAAAAAGTTTTTTTTATACATTTCATTTCAGTCAAAATTTCAACTTTATTTATAATTCCTTAAAAAAACGATTATACCAGTCAAAATAATGTTCATTTTTTAAAACTTTTCCGGAACGGTCATCCACGAGAATTATAACTCGTTCACATTTTTTATCATCCGGATTTTCAAAATGACCTTTATTCAAACCAATCTGCCAATATTTTTTTCCATCATTTTCTTTTCTCCATATTTTTATATACTGTTTGGTCCACTGCTGGTCTGTATTAATTACAGCATTTGCTGAAGCATCAATTTTATAATTAAATTTTTGAATATATTTTTTTGCAATTTCAGTAATAGTTTCAAAAGAAGTCTTCCAACCTTCATCAAAATTAATTGTTTTAGTTAGCTTTCCATGTTCATCAAATTCATACATCAATCCATAATCTCCTTTGGAAGTTTTATTATAAATCCTTTTTAGCTTTATATTTCCGTTTGGATAGTATTCCTTATAAAGATCAAACCAGCCTTTGGGTAATAATGTTCTTTGACTGTAAACCAATCCTAGGGTTCCCATAGTTGTTTGTGTACTACCATCACTTAGAGTTTCAGTCATATCAACATCATACCTTGAAGAATAGGGTTCAACAAGACCTTGAGCTTTTTTAGTCTCTAACAATCTGGGATTATTGATGTTTAATGTTTCAGTTATTGAGTCCATAGGCATGATATATTTGTTTTTATTCAAGGTTTCTTTTTGTGCATCGCATTGATAAAATATAAAACTCAGGAAGAAACAGTATATTAATTGGGTGTGTATTCTCATTATTTATGATTTAACAAAATATTTATTTTAAAATAAATTCGTAGGTTTTTACGCTATCAATTTTTTCACCAGAAAAAAAATACTCCCTTTTTTTTCTTATTTTTTCATTCCAATTTGTTTGCATCACATATATTCTCATTTTTTTTCTACTATATGCAGAATATCTAATTTGTAATAATTCTTTTTCTCTAAGTAATCGTTGAGATTTTGTTTGACTAAAGCTGATAATATTATTCTGCATAAAATAATACACTGGGTTATAAGGTTCAGACCATAAAACCGTTATAGGTAAACCTTTTAACATCCTATTTAATTTTTTATTTTTAATTGTTTTACCATCATTAATATTTCCAAAATATGATTGATTATTTAATATTTCATGAACATCTTGCCCGCATAACAAATGAGATGTATCAAACTTCATTGTCGATTGAACAATAACAGTATCATTTTTAGATAAAATGCCAGTTCTAACTATATTTCCTTCCAATTGTTTATATGTTGAACAATTTATAGTAAAAATAAATAGAAGAAAAAAAACAGAATGTTTAGAGTATTTAATTATTTGTTCTACCATTATTCTGTTAATAAATTAAAATTTCTCAATTTATCCCACTGCCATTTCCAAGTGGAGTACTTATCTTTACTATCTAAATGAGCATAATCCATAACGTTTTCTGTCTTTTTATATTTAAAGAGATAAGGTGTTATTGCAGATATACTCTCTTGTGTCCCAAATGAATGCCCCAATGCAATAGCATGCATCGCTTCATGAGCTACATCAGCATCTGTGATTCCTGAAAACATAGTTCCTCGCCCTGCACCTATAGGAGTTCCAATTCCACCTACACCTATTGTTGCTCCATTATGAACCAGATATGCAGTTTCAGAAAAAAAATAAAGTCGTAAAAATTTATCATATTTACCTGTCCCATCTGCTTTACCATCAGTTCCAAAATTTGGAAACATAGCTTTTAACTTTTCATCTAGATAATCATATAGTGATTTACCTCTAATATTTCCACCAACATTAATTCCACTTCCATTACTTATAGAAGGTAATGATAAATCTGTATTTGGTGTACTATCAATATTTCTGAGAATATTCAAATCTTCTTCAACTATATTTGTTTTAATCAGGGATTGCTTTAAATAATTTTCTAACTCAGTTTTACCTTTTATTGAGCCTTTATTTTCTCCATTTCCTATATTAGCTTTCACCCTCACACACACTACATTTAGCCTTTTCACTTTGTTATTATATAACTTTAAATATCCTGCTTCATTCCCATCACAAAGAACTTTTAAAATTTCAGGAGTCGTAATATCTTTTATTACTTTCAATTCTATTTCGTCCTCTAATTTGTAACTTTCATTTTTTTTAATTACAATTTTTGCATAATGTGTATTTTTTGTAGGATCACTTTTTTCATTTTCAACACCTTGTCCCAAACTTGTCGTAATCTCACATAATGTCTTATCATAAGCAATTACCAATTCTGTCGGAAGTTTTTCCTTATCTTTTATATGTACTTTTAAAGATAGCTTGATTTTTTTATTTTTTTCAACACATATCCAAGAAGGATAGTAGCTAGTTGGCTTTCTATCCTTTAGCAACCAAGGTATACTGTATACAGGATTACTATACTCTCTTTTAAGATCTGTAAATAAAGTAGGTGAGGTAGTAAATCTTGCTGCAGGGTCAGCTGAAGGATATTTATCATATGTTCCTGTTAAATCTGAATATAAATCATCACCAAACAAACCTGTATCCTTGATACGCATCCAATCAAAACCATATTCTTTTCCCTTCCAATTTCTCATGGGGCGAAAATGCACTATTGCATCCGCAGCAATATTGATTTCAGCCATAGGAGGTTTTTCAGGATTCCCTCCATAAAGAATCTCAGTATCACTATTTTCACTATATATGATACTTGCGTTTTCTATAATGTCTGTTTCAGAATAATAACTAAGATTTCCTTCAACAGCCTCATATATTTTTCCTTTTACAATTCTTACCCTACTCATCTTAATTGGTTATGTAATTAATGAGCTTTTCCTTTTTCACCACTCCTATTATCAATATTACTTTTTGCATGTTTATTGATAGAAGCATTGGTACTTGTTTCAATTCCTTCCTCACCATTAATCACCGTTTTGCCTTTCTTTGTTTCGCTGTGTACATCTCCTTCAATGATCTCAGTAAGTTTCCCCGTAATAAATGTACTCACATTTCCTATAACCGAAGTAAGTTTCATAGCGCCTACGGTCTCGGTATTATTTAATCCGACACTATCAGACTTATTCATCCCCACCGTCGTAGTCATGTTTTCTCCTACATTAATATTCATATTTTTACAGTTCAGGGTCATCGTTTCCGGTGCCGTAATGTTAATATTGCTTCCCGTCGTATCCAGATGAATCTCATTACCGCTTTTATCTGTAATAATGATGCTTTCATCTTCTGTAAAAACGATTCTGTGGCCGCTTCGTGTTTGTATAGATTTTACACGGTTGTCCGCACCACCTCCAAGGCCTATTCCACCGTGAAACATTCCTCCCATGACAAAGGGTCTGTCGGGATGACTGTGAACAAAATTGACCATTACCTGATCTCCTACTTCAGGAATTGCCACATATCCACGGTTTTGAGTGATTTGATCTGTTCCCCCGGCATCAGGGCTCATTACACGGACAAAATGGGTGGTATCATTCATTTGCCAGTCAAATCTCACCTGAACTCTTCCCTGTCCTTCCGGATCAGTATTTGAAATTACGGTTGCAATCTGTGGCTGTGCGGCAGGTACATTAAATTCCGGTTTAGGTAAAAAGCCTGTATCTGCAGCAATAGATTCAAAAGTTCCTGAATAATGTCCGATGGTATCAATTTCGTGAACCGCTTCTGTTACCATCACTTTGGTAAAATAGGATGTCTCATTACTGTCCGGTTTTCTCATGTGAATATCCACAATACATCCCGGATGTAAAAACGGAACTGTTGTAGATCCGGAAACGGAAAATACATTTACCGCTTCGCTTCCTGAAGTGCTTCTTTGGGAATGTTCCACATCCAGATGGGTTGTAGCTTTAATAGGTGCAATCTGAAGCGCCGGAGTTTTATATATTTTATCATTATGGCCGTATGCTGTACGGGCAAGATCGCCCATATGACTTACAGGAGTTTCCCCGGAAGTCAGTTTTTCGTTTTTGCTGCTGTTGTAGCCATAATATTGAGGCTTTGTATGTACAGCTTTTAACTCTACTTTTACATGATCTGCATTGCTGCCATAGAGCAGTTTGATGGGCTTATTCTGTGGAGGAAGTTTTCCGAAATGCAGTACCTCTCCATCATAATAGAATTGTTCCCCATAAGCTTCTGCCATTCTTGCCAGATAATTGTAATGGGTCTCATTGTATTGGCTGCTGTAAATGATCTGAGAATAATCATTTGTGTCTACCCGTATATCAAATCGTTCTTTATCAATTCCCTGTTTGATTACTTCTTCAGCTATGATACCCATATTAACAGGTTGTCCACCGCCAAAACTTTGGATATGTGGAGCTCCATCCAGTAAAATTGTTGGACTGTATCCGGAAATCACAATATTTCCAAGACTCATTTTTTCTTGGCTGAATCCTACTTTGGTAATGATACCTACAAAGTTTCTTTCGGGGCTTTTCTCAATATCTTTGTAAGAAATAACAGCAGTAAGACGTTTTCCCAAAAATTTATTAGCTTCTTCAAGCGTGTGGCTCTGCCTGTCTCCCAATGCGTCATGGGCAAGGGTAAGACTGAATTCGTGGTGGTGGCTAGCTTTTTGTTTAAGAGTGAAATGTTTGTAGTACTTAATAATTTTACCTTCCACAACCAGCGACAATTTAACCAGCCGGTTGATTCCTGCATGATGATTCTCGGATATTCCGTCTGCATTTTGTGATGGACGGAAGGAAGATCCTTTTGTCTTTGATTCGGTTTTCATATGCTTGTGTTTGTGTTTTGTATTAAAGATAACACTATTTTATATAACAGACACTATATAAGTAGGTTATGAAGTAATATTTCCTGGTATAAGTTTTTCATTCAGGCAAAAAAAGACCGCCTTAAATAGGGACAGTCTTTTTTCTTATGAATGTTGATAATGTGTGTAAATTTTAGCTTGACGGCCATAGTCCAGCGTACTGAGAAGTACCATAGTCAATGGTTTCTGCACTGATTACAAAGCTGATAAGCATGCTATTGCTGTCTATTGCATCAAAATCAACCTGATGTTGAATTACATATCCGTTCTGCCAGTTCAAAGTAATCAATGTTCCTTCTTCGTGAGATTTATTGAATGTAATCTCTCCCACTGTAGGTTTGTATTTACCATTTAATAAACTTTCAAGAATATCAGATTTTTCAGTAGCCTCTACTGTGACTTTGATCAGTGCGTTAGAAGGATCTGATGCTACACGTCCTGATACGTCTGTAGATCTGGATACGCTGTAGTTCATTTTTAACAGCTTCTGTCCTTCACCGTTGTTGAATTTTAAGATTCCTCTTGAATTTCTTTCGGCCATGATTAGTAAATTTTAATCGTTAGTAATATTTTGTGATTCAGTGATTGTTTAGCAAATATAGAGGCTCTTTTTCGCTAAAAAAAACTTTTCAATATAAATCTGAGAAATTGTAGTAGTTCTACGATTTCTTGTCGTAATTCTACGACAATAGATTTAAACACGACATCGCAACACCCACCCATACAGCATTTTAAATTAAATCCCATTTTTAAGATAAAAAACAGTTTTACACTATAAAGAGAAATAATTGAGAAATTATAGGTAAATAATGGATGACCAATTCGCTTTACTGTGAGTTTTGGATTCAAAATTCAAGGTTTAAGGTTTAAGGTTAATACACTTCAACTTTTCGCTTCCGGTTTTTTGAACACAAAAAAAGCAGAAGTATGTACTCCTGCTTTTTGATATTATAAAAATGAATTTTTTAATGCTTTGTATATTCCGGTTGTTCCGTCGGAATTCTTGAAGGGGTAAAGTATTCATTAAGCCAGTAGAAAGTCTGCCCGTTCTGCTGAATCTTTACAGCTGGGTTATTTCTGTTGGCAAGCATTCTGTCTGCTAAATTTTTGTAGTGGTAGAAATAATTTTTCACGGTCTCACCAGGTACGACCTTTGATTTTTTCCAACCTTTCAGTTTGTACTTAGCCATCAGTTCTTCTTCAGAAAGATCAAATCCTGTACTCATTCCAATAGCATAAGACATTGGCTGCTCATAAAGAGCTCCTTTATCCAGGAATTTTATAGTCGGGTTATATTTCTTCAGCAGCTTCACATATTCTTTCACTGCTCTTGCCTGATTAAAGTCTGGACGGTCTGCCTTAGTATTCCTGTATACTTCCGTATAGAAAGCTTTTAAGTTGTCATATTCCGATTCAGAAATAAGAATTCCTTTTTCTATTCCAGGAGTATAATCTTTCAGATCTTTTGGAATGTATCCTTTTACAAGGAATGGACTTCCGTAGTTGATCAGCTGTGCCGCAATTCCTGCAGATACCGGATTGGTAAGACCCGGATACAGATATTTATATTTTACGTCAACATCTGTTTTTCCTGCTCCCACTGATGAATGGAAATATTCATTAAGTGATTTATCAATATTCTGGTTATCTAAAGTAACCTGTGAAATAAGACTGTCAACAGATTTTTTCAGGAATCCGGGAGTTGTAATATCACCTTTTTTAGGGAAGATAACAAATCCCTGAGACATACTCTGTTTAGGGTAAGCCAGTGAGAAGAATCCCGCATCACCTTCTACCAGGCTGAAGTTATTCTTAGTAAGAACATCATACTGATTGATGATCTTTTGTTTTTTAAGTTCAGCAATATTTTTGGCTGTATTGGTAACAACATTTTCAGCCATCAATACAAAATCGTTATAGGTATCAGATGATCTTGCACTTGTCTGGAACATGATCAGTCTTGCCTGAGCCTGAGTAAGTGAGCTGATCACACTGTACATATTTCCGCTTTGATTGGCAGAAGTTCCTACAGTAACTACAATATTGGTTTCATCAGATACGTTTGAAAGAAGGTTTCCTGCTGCAGTAAGAGCTTCTCCTACCGGCTGATACCCGTTATTGCTTGCGCAGTTCATCTCATTCGTTTTCTGATCAATAAACGCTGTCATTTTGCTGTAGTCTGCACTTAAGTTTGATACAGAAATGTTTTCCCCACAAGGATTATTTTTATATAAAACCACTCCATATTTAACATTGCTAAAATAAGATGGTTTTTCAAATCTAAGCTGAAGATCCTGCAATAATGATTTTACAATAGGTGCATAAGGTGCATTTCCTGCGCTTACGTCCAATGCAAAAACAATATTAATATTTTTATCTCTTTCTGTGATCTCTCTGTAACGGTCAAAATAAATAGGTTCACCCAATACGTTTGATACAAAGTTCTTGCTGTAATCTAAGATATTGGTAAAATATTTTGTTTTTGAATCCGGAGTTGGAGCCTGTTCCAATGGAAGGTTTACAGGAAAGATATTCTCAAGCTGCGTTCTTCTGTTAACATCTGTAAGAAGAACTGCTTTTTTATTTTCAGCATCTGATCCTGATCCTCCAGGATATCCTTCATAGATTCCTAATGTAGAATCGTTGATCCCTGTTGTGTTTTTCAGTTTAATTGCAGAACGCTCTCCCCAGCTGGAAATCACGTTAGAACTTACCCATCCGTAAAGTCCTTTGCCGATGCTGTCTATATCAATTGAAGGTTTTTTACCTACTAAAAATCGTTTGTTGTTTTCAGCCTGTTTGTAGACATATACAATTTGTCCGTTTGGAATCTTTACATTGGCTGTTTCAATAAGGCTTGGTGAATTGAACACCATAATAGAGTCATTCTTATAGTACCTTTCGGCATTTTTGATGACTTCGCTGTTACTTGGCACTACGGCTACTCTTACAGGATATCCTGTTTTTTCACTTTTTAATGCGTTATTCCAAAGAAGAAGGTCAGATTCCGGAATCCATCCATATGTTTTGATGGATTTTGACGAAACTTTTTTCATTAAAGCATCCGGAACATATTCCGCTACTTTTACCATTCCGTCTCTATGTTTTAAAACCATTAAAGGTTCAAGGAATTTTACTTCTTTGTAAGATTTCTCATCATCTTTATCCAGATAAGCTGTATTTCTCGATCTGTCTGAAATAACGATCCATGGCGCTGATTTTTTAGGATACCCGTTAACGACAGGGGAAGCATCCACCTGTCCATACTGTGACGGCTCCGGGGTTTTCTTTGACGGCAGTTTTACCTGGCAACTCGTCAATAATACTGATAACCCTATATAATATGCTGCTAGAGGAAATTTATTTTTCATCCTATTTTATCTTTAATGATTGGCGCATCCGTAAAACCGGATGATATTATTTGCTTTGGTTGATTTCTACTTTAGTTACACACTCCTGCTTATCATCCAGGTTCACTTTCACAGTCTGAATCACTGTGTTTTTGTCAAACTGAAGACCGGCACAATACATGTAGAAGTTGTTCACTTTACTGTCATTTACCTTTACTACTGTGTTTTCATTGTTACACAGATAGGTTCTCAACAGGTAATTGTAATGCATATTGAAACTGTTTCCATTCGCAATCTGCTGCAGGTGATATTTAAAATCACTATCTACCTTTGCGTAAGAATCTTCTACTGAAACTTCTTCTTCTGCAAGAGCATCATAAGCCGGAAGGATCTTAATATGGTGATAGATAGGCTCCTGAGATTCTTCAGTGTACAGCGTTACCACATAATCTCCGGGTTTTTTGTAAGAATAGATTGTAAACTTATCTTTAGAATCTGTATTCCCTGTTTCTCCGAATTTCCAGGCAAACACTTTTGCATCAGAAATGGCACGGAAAGATACGCTTTCATTTTGCATAGCCTGAGCTACAGCCTCAATGGTCGTTGCATTTTTTGCTGTATCTTTTGCTTTCTGAACGCCTCTTGCGCTTACCATTACAGGGAAAGATTTCGTATACTTATTGTCAACGATCAAACTCACCTGATAGTACCCCGGTTTATTATAGAAGTGAATCCCACTGTTTTTATCTGAAGTTGTACCGTCTCCGAAATTCCATCTTTTGGTTTTCGCAAACTGGGTTTTATCTTCGAATAAAAGTGTGTCTCCTACCGCCAGTGAAGACGGATAAACTACCCCAACAATATCATCGGCTGAATGGATGACTTTTTTCTGCAGCCATAGGGCAACCAATGCTGCGATAAGCAAAGTTGCAACAACACCGATAATAATGTTTTTCTTGTTCTTTTGAAAATAATTCATAGTTAGTAATTGTGATGTGTTTTATGTAAAGTTCCTGGTATTTATTACTTATTGTACTCTTGCTTTCAGATCCTGCTCACGCTGATAAAGCTTATTTTGCTTATCCTTAAATCCGATTCTGCATTCATCCACCTGCTTTTGAAAGATTTTAATGTCTTCTGAAGTAGTTGAAATAACTTTTTTGTCATCATAGTACATTTTATAGAATTTTGCAATCTGAGGATAAGCATCTTTTCTGATATCAATAACATCGGTACTGTTAAAATAGCTGTTAATGTCATTAACCCCTAATTGAATATTATTTTCTATAAATGGTTGAGGACCGTCATCGGTAAGCTTCGTGATCATCGTATAGGTACTGTCCATGATAGGAATAACAATTTTTTGATGACGCTCAAATTCGGCCTTCTGTTCAAGATTCTGAATTCCTCTTACATCTTCATCAGAAAATGGAGATACAAAACCTTTTAAAAAGATGACTCCCAAAAATAACATGGCAGTCACAAGCATCAGTATTAAATAAAAAAACTGATAATGCCTTTCTTTTTTTGATAATGTGATTTGTCCTTGCATATCTTTATTTTTTATCTTCTCCTTTTACTTCCTGTGAAATTTCTTGTAGGGTCTTTTCTAAGCTCGTTATTGGTTACTTTTATTTTACCCATACATTCATCCAGATCCCTTAGAACTGTTTTTTTCTTATACTCTACCTCAATGATCTTGGCCTTTAAGGTCATCATAGGCACAATCTGCTTCATCAGTATAGCATAATGCTTAAAGCTCTGCGCACTGTCTTTGCCCATAATATTTTTGGCATCTCTCACGTTATCCATAATACTGGTTCTAAGGAATACCTCATTCTCCACCTTATTAATACTAAGCTGGTTCATTTTGTCATAAATATCATCAATGTGATCTTTCAGAACGTCACTTCGAAGCATCAGTTCTTTATAGGCTTCAGCATCCCGGCTGATCCCCTCACGTTGTATATCATAACTCTTAAAGAAGAGAAATAAACACGTAAAAGTTACAACTGACAAAACAACAAAAGACAGAATAAACTTCCAAATGCCTATTCTTACGTCAGATTTGTTTAATTTTTTTTCCCTGTTAGAAGACATAATTTGCGATTTGTTTGGCCTGTGAAAATATAAAAAAAAAAATTCATGCACAATACGTAGTTTCCCCAGACCTGTTTCGTGAAAACCCTGATTAAATTAATATTAATTTTCACTTTGATAAGTTTTTCATAAATTAGACCTCTAAATTTTAAATATCATTCGCCAAATCGATATTAAGAATGAGTAAAATATTATCTAATACCGTACGTTTTTCTATTGCTGACAGTGATTTTTATTTTAAAAAAATAATGATCAAAACACTCATGGAGAATCCTTTCTATATGCTTCTGAATGACTGTAACAATGGACACGAGCTGGTAAACAGAATCTACAGAAGACAGGAGGATGTGTTCATCATTGAGCTATTTATGCCCGTATTAAGCGGAATTGAAGCCATTAAATACATCCGAAAAAACAACACAGAAACTCCTATTATCACCTATTCCGGTACTTACCAGGAAGATATGGCTGAAATTCTTTCAAAAATCCCTAATATCTATTATTGTCAGAAAAAAAGCACCATTATAAAGGATATTATTAAAGGAAGTATTGCTACTGAAGACTTTGATTATCAAACCTATTCCAAGGAATGGGAGCAGCAGCCCCTTGCAGTACAGGAATACATGGACAGGCAGAAAAAGGGCCAGGAAGAGCTTTCTCCGGCTGAAATACAGTTGATGAGATTCTGCTATGAGGGATTCAGCAATAAAGAAATTGCAGAAAAACTTAACCTGAGCACAAGAACTATTGACACTTATATCAACCGGCTTACAGAAAAGCTGGGACTGAAAACCAAGCTTCATCTTATACGTTTCTGCGTAGAAAACGGATATTACAATTCCAGTTTATAAAAAATTCTGATTTCAGATTTAAAATTTAAAATTCCGGATATCTGGTGGAGACTGAGGAGGGTTCACAAATACTTAATATAAAGTAAGAAAACCCTGCAGAACCTTTTGCTGCCGGCATTTATTAAATTTTGTTCATTATTTTTTTTGTACCTTTATCCCGCTAGATTATTTTATTGTTAAATTGTTATAATCCTGCCTTAATATAGCATATACATTAAAAGCTCAACGATTTGAATAAAAATATTTTGCCACTAATTTGCTAGTATTCAATTTTTTTAACTAAATTTGCACACCTAAAATTTAAAATTAAAATAAGGAAATGACAAAGGCAGAATTGGTAAACACCATCTCAAATAAGTTGGGAACAGAAAAGAATGAAACACAGAAAGTTGTAGAAGCTTTTATGCAGGAGATCAGAACTTCTATGTATAATGGGGATAATGTTTATCTAAGAGGTTTTGGATCTTTTATCATTAAAACAAGAGCTGCTAAAACAGGAAGAAATATTTCTAAAAACACTGCAATTGAGATTCCTGCTCATAACATTCCTGCTTTCAAACCTTCAAAATCTTTTGTTGAGAAAGTAAAAACTAAAGTTGCAGTAAAATAAGAACATTAACTGAATATTAACTAGTTACTAAAAAATTAAAATTATGCCAAGCGGAAAGAAAAGAAAAAGACACAAGGTTGCGACTCACAAAAGAAAGAAAAGAAGAAGAGCAAACAGACATAAGAAAAAATAATCTCCTCTTCTCGAGATTTACAATATAATAATATAGTTGGTGGATTTAAATTCTTAAAGTTCACTAACTATATTTTTGTTTGCAACTATAAGATTCCGCGGAAAGCAGATGGTTTCAAATATTATTTTAATAAACATATAATGGTTTTCATTCAAAATCCTTATATTTAATAGATGAATTAATCTAGAAAACATCCACTTCCTATAATCTTAACAATTTTATCTTATTAAAAAATGAAGAAAGAACTAATAGTTTCGCATGAAGATGATCTTACAAAGATTGCATTACTGGAAGACGGAAGACTATGTGAACTTCATGAGCAAGAGGACAAAAGCGATTTTATAGTTGGAGATCTGTTTATAGGAAAAGTAAAAAAACTGGCACCCAATCTGAATGCAGCATTCGTCAATATCGGATATGACAAAGATGCATTTCTGCACTATCAGGATCTGGGGCCTCAGTATCTTACATACAAAAAGTTTTTAAAAGATACTATTTCTAAAAAACAAAGCACTTCAAGCTTAAAGAATTTCGAGATACAACCCGAAATAGACAAAAATGGAACGGTAGATAAAGTGATCGTCAAAGACGATATAGTTCTTCTGCAAATCACTAAGGAGCCAATTTCTACAAAAGGCCCAAGAATCTCTACCCAAATCTCTCTGACAGGACGCTTTCTGGTTCTGATCCCTTTCGACAATAAAGTTTCTATTTCTAAAAAGATCAGAAGTTTTGAAGAAAAGGAAAGACTGAGAACCCTTATCGACAGTATCAAACCTGAAGGTTTCGGAGTTATCATCAGAACAGTAGCCGAAGGGAAAAAAGTAGCGGATCTTCACAATGATATGAACCAGCTGGTTCAGAAATGGGAAAGCACTTTTAAAAACATCCAGAAAAATAAAGTTCCATCCAAAGTTTTAAGCGAAGAAGACAAAGCTTCAGCTATTTTAAGAGACAATTTTAATCAGGATTTCGTAAATATCATCTGCGATGATGAGCAAATGGTAAGCGAAATGACAAATTACGTAGAAGTAATTGCCCCTGAAAAGAAAAATATTGTCCAGTTTTATGATTCCCATATTCCTCTTCTGGAATATTACAATGTTGAAAAACAGCTTAAACAGAGCTTCGGAAAACACGTTAACATTCCAAGTTCCAAAGGAGCCTATCTTGTTATTGAACACACAGAAGCACTTCACGTCGTTGACGTCAACTCCGGCAACAATATTACTACCGGAGCCGCTGTCAATAAAGAACATGCACTGAAAGTGAACAAAATGGCCGCTACTGAAATCGCAAGACAACTTCGCCTCCGCGATATGGGAGGTATCATCGTTATTGATTTCATAGACATGCCAAATTCTGATCACAGAAGAGATCTTTACGAGCATCTGAAAGAGGAAATGAAGCGCGACAAAGCACGCCACAAAATCCTTCCTCCTAGTAAATTTGGTCTGATCCAGATCACCAGACAAAGAAACCGTCCGGAAAAGCAGATCGACACCAAAGAAGAAAACCCGAACAAAGACGGAGAAATTGTAGCTCCTATTGTTATCGTGGAAAGAATGGGTGAAACCTTAAGAAACATCCTGCAGAAAGAAAAAGGAAAAATCTATCTGCATGTACACCCATTTGTGGAAGCCTACCTTACAAAAGGCATTAAAAGTATCCAGATGAAATGGTTTATCAAATACAAAAAATGGGTAACCATCGTTCCAAGAGATTCTTTTAAATATTTAGAATACAAAATCTACAATGCTAAAAAAGAAGAATTAATAGAATTCTCTAATTAAGACAAAATTCAACCTCTGGTTTTTACCGGAGGTTTTTTTTATTACTTTTGTCAGACATAAAAACTCAAACAAATAATGAAAAAAATTTTATTACTGGCTATTCTGGTGATTCAGAATATCTCTGCCCAGATTGTGTCTAAAGACAATCTTTTTGCTTCAAATGGTATCTATTCTACCCCCAACTATGATGCCTGGTCTAAAATGGTTCAAAATTCAGACGGAAACATTTATTTTACTTATACCAAGAATAATGGAATGACTCCCTCACCCTCTTTTTTATCAAAGCTAACCGCCACTGGTACAATTGATACCACTTTCGGAAACAGCGGTGAAATTCAATTACCTTACACTTCCAATGACAGCCAGCTGAAAATGCAGCAGGATGGCAAACTTTTAATTCAAGCATTTACGTCTGATGCAAATATCAACTACTCAGTGGTTATCAGAATACTTCCAAACGGACAATTAGACAATACCTTTGGCGTTAACGGAATCGCAAAAATTGCTGATATCAATCCTGATCTGAATGTTCGGGGGTACGGACTTGTCCTTCAGAATAACAAAATAATCGTTTACGGACAGAAAACAATTATTCCCTTACAAGATCCTACAGGGATTATATGCAGACTGAATGAAAACGGAAGCCTGGATACCACATTTGGAATGAATGGCTTTATCAATAATTTTTCAAACTTTAACTTAGTCGCTTTAGACAACCAATCCAATATTATCGGTTTTGGATACAACAAGGCAGATCCTACAGGTTCGGCATATGTGGGTGCTGTGGCAAAATATAACGCAGACGGACAGCTTATTACGGGTTTTGGAAACACAGGTATTGTCAATCTAACTTTCAATCCCGGATATATACAATCTGCAATCCTTGACAGCAATAACAATATTATTTTTTCAAGCTTTGATCCGAACGCAGCCGGAAGTCTTAACAAAATTAATGCAAACGGAACTTTTGACCCATCATTTACAGCTAATTTCAATTCTTCCTTTTACTCTTTGAATGATATTTTGAGTATCGTTGAAAAAAATGGCTACTACTACATCGGAGGAATGAATTATGCCCAGAACGGAGGTGAATTTTTCATTTCAAAAATTGCTCAAAACGGACAAACAGATCCTGTTTTCAATTATTTTGTGGAAACAGACCCAAACCTGACAACAGTTGGAGATATGATCATTAACGACAACAATATCATTGCTAATGGAAGCGGCTATATCGTAAAATACCTTCTTAATAGTATGACATTGGCAACCACTAATCCGGGTAAGTCTTCTTCTGCAATTGCCATTGAAAACCCCGTAAGCCAAAACCTCATCTTCACATCAAAGGATAAAGTGGCTAAAATAGAAATTTTCTCCGTTGGCGGGCAGGTAATAAAAACAATAAAAGACTCTCACTCTTCTGTTTCAGACTTATCCAAAGGGATCTATACCGCAAAGGTAACTTTCGAGAATGGTAATACGACCAGTAGAAAGCTCATCAAAAATTAATAAAAATTCATATTTTATTTTAAAAAAAAGTATTTGCTTAATTTTAGCAGATACTTTTTTTATTTCAATTCAAAATGGAAAAACATCATCGTTACAAAATCACCGTCCAATGGACAGGCAATCAGGGAACCGGAACCAGTGGATATAGAGATTACGAAAGAAGCCATACTATTTCTGCAGAAAACAAAATTATTATCGAGGGTTCATCAGATCCTGCTTTCCGTGGTGACAGAACAAAACATAATCCGGAAGAGATATTTCTATCCTCACTTTCTTCCTGTCATATGCTGTGGTATCTTCATTTCTGTTCCGAGGCTGGCATTATTGTGACAGATTACACCGATGAAGCAACAGGTATAATGGCAGAAACAGCCAGTGGAAGCGGATATTTTACAGAAGTAACTTTACACCCTGCAGTAACCGTTGCAGAAGAATCTATGAAGGAAAAAGCAGAACAGCTTCATCATAAAGCCAATGAATATTGTTTCATTGCCAACTCGGTTAATTTTCCGGTAAAGCATATCCCTACCACGTTAGTTATATGACACCACATTTGAAAACAAACTTTAAAAACAACGATGAACAATACGTTTTAACAGTAATAACTCTAAAAAACTCCACAAAAAGAGAATTATTTATTAAATAATTAATAAAAACAACATTTAACTACTAATAAAAACAACATAAATTAAAATTATTTATCAATTTTGTTTAAAATATAAAGTTTTTTTTTCATATTTTTATATAAACAAAACAGACCATGATGAAACCAAAATTGACCATTTTTGATGAGCCCATGCTTTATACCGAGGGATTATCAAGACTGCTTACACAAAGCAAAATTTTTAGCACAATTGACATTTGTAATTCTTTAGAAACCCTCTCCAAACACTTAAAAAAAGAGCCATCGGAAATGCTTGTCATGAGTTCCAACATGCTCATGCTTACAGAAATCTGCAAGTTGGTAGAAAACATTATTTCTGAACATAAAAACACAAAAATCATTGTCATAGGAAGCTCTTATGACGTGATAGATATGCGGAAGCTTTTCAACAAAGGCATCAAAGGTTATCTGGACAAGAACTGCACTTATGATGAGTTCCTGAAATCCATTAATGTTTTACTCCTCAATGAGATCTATATCTGTGATCATGCAAAGGAAAAAATGATGAATTTCATCAGCAGTGAGCAGGGAAAACAAAATCCCCACATCAAAGAACCCCTCACCCGCCGTGAAATGGAAATCCTGAAACTGATCTGCGACGGATGCAGCAGTAAAGATATCTCTGAAAAACTTTTTATCAGTATCAATACGGTAGAAACACACCGAAAAAGAATTCTTTTGAAACTCAATGCGAAAAACTCAGTCGGAATTGTAAAATATGCTATTGAGAATCATATTATCGACTGAAATTCTCCCATGAAAAACTCAAAAAATTCCAAACTTTACAGTCTGGAATTTTTTTATGCCTAATCCATTTTTATTCTAGAATCAGGGCGTAACTTATTATTAATCCTTATTCATTGTAAAACCAGAAGTGAGACATAGAGATCAGAAATTGAGCTATGAAAAAGCTTATATAACTTTGACTTATTGTTTATGTGCAAACAACCCAAATTTCTAATCCCCGCTCACAACTTGGAACTTTAAAACCTGAACTTTAAACTTTAAACTTTGAACCTTAAACATTATTCATAATCCGGCATCTCCCCGTTGCTGAAAAGCGCTGTTCGGGTAAGATCCGTCATACTGCTGTTAAGATCAATGACCATTACATTTCTTTGCGAAATATTATCATTGGAAGTGTTCATAAAAATGATCTGTGCATTATTCGGTGAGAATCTTGGGTCAAGATCATTGGTTCCCATCACTTTTTCGCTTTCAGCAGAAATATCACTTATAACATCTGTGACAAGATTATAGATGAAAATATGTGAATCCAGCTGTCGGTAATTTCCACTTCCGTCCAGATATCCCGAGACATCACGGGTAAAGAGAAGAAGCTGTCCGTCTACGGAGAAATTCAGTCCACCACTGGCTCCCGGAGAGCCGGACAATACAGTTTTAAGAACAGTTCCCGTCATATCTATAACATAAACTTTGGTATTATAGCCGTTATAATCGTTGGTTTTCAAAGCTATTTTACTACCATCATAGCTCCAGTCGCATTCGGATATCATACTTCCGTCAGGAGTGGTATACACCAGACTCAGACCGCTGCCGTCTTTATTGATCCTGTACAGTTTGTTGAAATTAGAATAAATAAGCTCCTTACCGTTTGTACTCCATGCAAAATCCATTTCATAATTATTAAAACCTGCTACAGCTACTGTTGTTACTTTAAAAGGATTGGAACCGTCAGGATTGGCTGTATAAATATGAGTACTTCCGCCTTCTGTACGAAGGAAAGCAATGAGACCTGCATTGTTGTTCTTACGTGGCCGCCAGCTGTTGTAGGAAGAATTGGTAAACTGGAAATTATTTCCCTGATCATCACTGGAGATGATCACAAAATTCCCATTCTGTTTTTGGGTATAATGATACCTGTTGGCCGGTACCGTATTGGTAGTAAATTTACTGATAGAGCTTAAAACTGGCTGGTGAATGCCGTCCGAAACAGACACCTGCCAGAAGTAACTTACACCAAACTTCAGATTTGAAAGCGTATAATGATTCGCTGTCAAATCATTAACCTGAATCACATTAGTGTCAAGATTATTTTTAATTGCCAAACTGTATTTTAAAACATCCGCTGTATCCGGATCTGTTGCGCTCCAGGTTAATTCGACGCTCAAAGGTTGATTCACTGCGTTATCTATCGGACTTAGCAACTGTGGTGTAGCGGGAGGAGAATTCAATGATGTATCATCATCCATCTCAAAAACTGCTGTTACCACTTGATTTTGATTCTGTATATTGACAGACTGAAAGCTGGTAATATATCCCGAAAGCTCTGCTTTTACAGAATAATTGCCTACCGGCATGCCTGCTATTTCAAAAGAGCCATCTGTACCAGTGAAAACTGTCTGTGTTGTAGGATTGGTAAAAATCTTCACATTGGAAAGCGGCACATTACTGCCTCTTTTTACAACTTTTCCTTTTAGTGTTCCTGTTTGAGCCTGTTCTACAAGGTCTTCATTGCATGAAAACAGACAAAAAGCAAAGATGAATATGCTGAGTATTTTAATTAAAGTTTTCATAATTCGTGTTTTTATTTGTTTCCGAAGTAAAAATTGATTCCTATACCAAAGCGTAAAGCCTGATCTTTCCTTTTCCCATTCACAAGGCCTTCCCAGTCATCTTTGAATCCCAGGTCATATTGAGCCGAAGCTCTCAGTGAAACATTCCGGCTGATCATATATTCCAGCCCTCCTCCGAACTGTGTTTTATATTGAGGTTTATATTTTGAATACATAGCCCCAGCTCCACCGTAAATGTATGGGCTGAATCTGTATTTAGGAAAAAGCACATATTCCAGATTCACTTCGGGACCGAAATAGTTTCTTTTCACAATATTTGAATTTTCCAGCGTAAAATAACTGCCATTCAATTCTATATTCAGGTAGGGAGTAAGGAAATATTTGAATCCTATTTTACCTCCAACATTCATTTTAGGGCCTACATAATCATCTTTCACTTTCTGCCCTTCAACATTGGCAAATACAGAAACTTTCTGTCTGTAGTTCTCCGGATATTTGCCGCCTACTGCTCTTCCGTCATTTTGCTCCTGCTCTCTGTTATATTCATTGATTAAAGTCTGGTATCCTCCATTGGGATCCACTGCTTTCCCCCAGATTTTATCTCTTATTCCTTCTACAATAAGAGATTTTACAGCTTTTTCAATAGCCTCTGTCACAGCAAGCTGAACGGGCTCATTCTGGGTGAGTCCTACCTCAGCTTCAAGGAGTCTTTCCGTATCAATATATCTGAAAAAACTTCCGTTGACGCTGGTTGAAAGAATAGTTTTAGAGGTATAAACTGTTTTAAGAATTTCTCCATTAAGAGTAGAGACAGCACGAAGGTAAATAGTAATTCTGTCCTGGCGGTATTGTGTGGAAGCACCGATTCCGAAATACCTCGCTCCAAGCCCTCCGGTGAGAATATTGCTGTCATAGGAGATTACGCCCCCTTCAAGAAGAATTCCGGCATATAAAAGAGGAGGAAGTGCCTGACTGTTTTTATCTGCATCCTTTATATATTCCTGTCGTGTGGAACGGATGATTTGTCTTTCATTGAGAAGATTGGCAATATTTTCCCTTTCAATAGGGATAAACCAATAGCTGTCTTCCAGTGCTTTGATAAGAATGGTGGTGGTTCCCTGAGGGACTGCCGTGCTCCAGTTGTTTCCGTTTTCGGAAGGTTTATACTGGCCGGTCTGGTCCCGGAATTTGTAGACCCCAATTACAATTTTTTCTTTGGGAAGGGGAAGGTTTTTCAGTTCTGCGGTAGAGGAAGTAACCTCACCCATTGTTGGTTTTTCGGGATCCGAAGGTAAACCAAATATTGAGCTACAAGCCTGCAGAATGCATAGCAGGAAACTACAGAAAAAGATTCTGGTGTAAGTGTAGGTTGTCATGGTAAGTTTATTTTTAGTTATTCCTATTTCGGAATTACGATCTCGGACTGATCGCCATTACTGGTATCCAAAATATTGATTAAAAGTCCCTGATTAGTATTGGTAATCTGTAAGTAAAGCGATCCGAAAAGATAATTTCCGGGCTTTATATTTCCATCACCAAACTGTTCATCAAACAGTTTTCTTGAAAGCTCACTGAGAATCTGCCTGTTGAGACTCTGGGTAAAGCTGTCAAGAGAATTTACACGATCCAGCAGATCGCTGAAATCATTTTTTTCGTCAAATTGGTTTTGTGCATTGGCAGAGCTTAAAAGCCACTGATAATTAAACGTGTCTCCTCCAAAAGCCGGATTGACCGGTTTGTAGACGAGCTGCTGAGATTTTCCGTAGAAAATACCTGCAATAAAGGTCAAAATAATGATAAAGGTTTTCATGGCGGACATTTTTAGTAGATGAATTCATTTTTAATAAGGTTTTTCTTAGCGTTAAATTCTTTGATATATTTTAAGCTGTAGACCAGCTGCTCTTTTAAATAATCTTCTGCAGGATTGGTCATAAAACTGTAAATAATCTTATCCTCAATCTGAATATTAATCTGGCCGCTTGTTCCGCGAAGGGGAAGTTCTGTAATTGTAATAGCACTGATGCTTTTATCCGGAAGCTGGCCGTATTGCATATAAAAAAGATCATAAAAATCTTTTCCAACCTTGGTTTTAGTTTCATCAATGGTCAATCCTCTCAGCTCATAAGCCGCATCTTCTTCTACCTTTGCTGTTTTCTTTTTAAAAAGATCACTGTTAAGCTCCAGACTGTCTTTGGCGACCAGCTTTTGTGTTTCTTCATCCCTGATATAAAGGAAGGCTTTCAATGCATCTTTTGATTCAAGATTGACATTGATTTCCGATAATATTTTAACTTCATTGGGATTCACAGAAAATTTACCACTCTGCTGATTGTTTGAAAGGTTCCCGCCATTTCCTTTTTTAATAGAAACTAAAAGGTAATTCAATTCCTTATAAACGATGGTATTGTTCATTACAATTGCTTTCAGTATAATCTGATTTTCAAGGAGGCTGCTCTCTATTCTTGCATTTATTTTTTTATCTTCCTGCCCATAAGTCCATACAGACAGGAAGCTAAAAAATGTGCTCAGGCTAAGGGAATATAAAAGTTTCATCATTTGTATTTTAATAGTTTCTCATGAAAACTGTTTTATTGTCTCCCTTTACATTGATCTGAACTCCATCCGAAATACTGTTGCTTCCCGTGACATCAATAATATTATTGTTTCCTTGTGCAGTAATGGCAGCTTTAGATTCTTTATCTGTAAATGAATTGATAAAATAAAGTGTATTAAAGTCTCCCAGTTGTTTTACAACAATATTAGTTCTGGCATTAAGAGAAAGCTCGGCATTGTTATAATCACCCATCTGAATGATATTAGTACCGTATGAAATCTGATCAATCTGCTGCCTGGCTATAAGATTAAAGATTGTATTGCTGTTGATCTTATCCCAGTCTATTTCCTGTGCCTGTAATGGCAATAATATGAAAAGAGCAAAAACACTCCATCTTAAAGTAAACATGGCCTCTATGTATTAAAGATACTGACGCAAACCGAAGAAAACCGGAGGTAAAAAAGGAGAAATCCTGTAGTTTCTCCTTTACAATTTCTAAGATTTACAGTATATGTTATAGGGCTTAATTGGATTGATTCACAATCATTGAGTTTCCGTTACCCATCTGAGCTCCTACGTGAATATGGCCATCACCACTCTGAGCTATCCAGGTGAAGTTACCATTACCCATCTGAAGGTCAATAGCTGTGTTGGAATCTCCTACCTGGAACTGATAAAGCTGGTTGGCATTACCGATCTGTAATCCAGCAGAGGTATTATCATCTCCTACCTGAACTGAAGCGGCAATATTACCTGTTCCTGCTTGTACGTGAGTAGCACTGTTATCATTACCATCCTGATACTGAACAAGGATATTGTTGGCTCCTACCTGAAGTCCGCTGGCATCATTTCTTCTTCCCAGCTGAACCTGGTAAGCTTCATTACCGCTACCTAACTGAATAGCTGAAGCATCATTTCTTCTTCCGTCCTGATATTGAACGACAGAGTTCCCTAATCCTACCTGTACCGAAGAAGCATCATTTCTTCTTCCTATCTGAGTTTGTTCTGTAGAGTTAAGAACTCCAAGCTGCCATGTTGAAGCAGAGTTTCTGTTTCCCATCTGCATTACTTCATTTGAGTTTCCAATACCCACCTGATCTACATCTATTGAGTTTCTGTTTCCTATACTTTGTGCAGTATTAACGTTCAAAATACCTACCTGATCAATGTCTGCAGTATTACGATTCCCTGTCTGTGTCAAAGAGTTGATGTTCAAAAGACCAGTCTGATCCACAGTAGCAACATTTAAGTTTCCTGTTTGGGTAGTTACATCAATATTGAATTGTGCAAATCCGAAACTCATGGCGAATAGTGTAAATACACCTGTAAGTAAATTTTTCATCTTAGTAAAAATTAATTGGTTAATAGTAAGGCAAAGGTAGCCTCTGAGCCAAGATGAAAAACCACCATCAAAGTGTAAATTTCAAAAGTCACTGTTTATAGTTGTAAGGGTCACTATTTGCCGTTGTACGGGTGTCATTGTTTTCAGTTACGGAAAAATACGGGAGTTATTTTAACAACTGTAAGTAGCTCATTCAGTGGTGAATATTAAATTTTCTACAGCCACGATTTTCACTCATTTTTCAAAATTCATCATGAGTAGTAAAACTTCACAGTGCCGGGTGTTAAAATCTTTACCACCCCACAATAATTCACCTTTCATTGGTGAAGCAAAATTCACAATTACTCATCTTTTCATTCTAATACGACATAGGTTAATTAATGTTAAGGCCCTTATTTCTTCAAGATATATTGTTAAATTTGAGGTATGGAAAATTTTGGAAAAGATTTATTACGAAAAATAAAAAGTGTAGAGCTTCCTGGTGAACACGCCCATGGAGTTTTCTCACCTCCCTCCCGCCCCGTTTTTACTTATGATGAAGTATTGGCAAAGAATCCCAAATTTGCCGCGGTCAACATCCTTCTGTATCTGAAAGACAATGAATGGTATTTTCCATTGATTCAAAGAACGATTAACGAACACGACAGACACAGCGGGCAGATTTCACTGCCTGGAGGAAAGCGTGAGGAGATGGACAGAGATTTTGCGGAAACTGCAGTTCGGGAAACTTCCGAAGAAATTGGAATAGACAAACATTATGTAAGGATCATCAGAGAAATGTCTCCTATTTATATTCCACCGAGCAATTTTTATGTATATCCCTATATTTCTTATACTAAAAAGAATCCCGCCTTCGTTCTTCAGCAGACGGAAGCTGTGGAAACCATAGAATTTCCCATCACTTCCTTTCTAAATCTGTCTGGTACCCCCGAAATCATGGCACTGCCTAATGCAAACGGATATGAGGTTCCTGTTATCAATTTCAACGGATACATTATCTGGGGTGCTACAGCGATGATATTAAGTGAATTCAGCCAGTTGCTGAAAAAAATGTAACTTTGCACTACCGTGTTTAATTGAGAGATGGCGAAGAAAAATATTTTCACCGATGCATTCGGAACACCTTATTTTTTGAAAAGGTTTATTATTTTTATTTTAGGAGTTGTATCATACAGAAGATTCAACGGCTTTAATAAGTTAAAGATAACCGGAACAGAACACCTTGTGGATCTTCCGGATTCTAACGTACTTTTTGTATCCAACCATCAGACCTATTTTGCAGATGTGGCAGCAATGTACCATGCTTTCTGTGCTGTAAATAACGGATATTTAAACACAATAAAAAACCCGATCTACCTATTGAACCCTAAGATCGATTTTTACTATGTAGCAGCAGAGGAAACCATGAATAAAGGTATTCTTCCCAAAATTTTCAAAATTGCGGGTGCTGTAACAGTAAAAAGAACATGGAGAGCTGAAGGGAAAAATGTCAACAGAATGGTAGACATGAGTGAGGTAGACAACATTATGAAAGCATTGGACAATGGCTGGGTAGCGACTTTCCCTCAAGGAACTACTTCCGCTTTTGCACAGGGACGAAGAGGAACTGCCAAATTGGTAAAAAATCAGCGTCCTATTGTAATTCCAATCAAAATAAACGGATTCAGAAGAGCTTTTGATAAAAAAGGACTCCGCGTAAAGGTAACCGGTGTAAAACCTACGATGGAATTCAAAGCTCCTTTGGATATTGATTATGATAATGAAAAAGCACCGGAAATTTTATTGAAAATCATGACTGCCATTGAGCAGACAGAAGATTTCAACTTATTACACAGTTATGATGAAGAACTTAAAGCTAAAAAATTAGAACAAAAGGACTCAAATAATTAAAGTAATGACAAAAATTATGAACAAAATACTTGGAATCTTATTTGCAATCATAGTATTAGTTTCATGCAACAGCCAGAAGGTATATTCGGATTTTGATATCAGCTATTCGAAAAGTGGAGGCTATGCTCCTGTATATGAAAATATGCTTATAAAAGGGAATAATGTACACTACTCTTTTGAAGGGCAGGGTAAAAAATATAAACAGGATTTTAAAATTTCTGATGAAGATTTAAAAAAACTGGATCAGGTTCTTTCTCAGAACAATTTCAGAAGAATACAGGAAGACCGCAAAAAACTGTACGATAATATTTCAACTTCCATCAACATCAAGAAAGGTCCAAATGAAGGGAGTAAATCGGATGCCAGCATGATTATTCCGAATTACCAGACCAACTGGAACAACATTCTTGAAGTTTTCCAGCAGATCATTAATACTAATGTTAAAAAACAGTAAATACAATTGAAAACCCACTTCATTGCCATTGGCGGAAGCGCCATGCATAATCTTGCGATTGCATTAAAAGACAAAGGATATCAGGTGACAGGTTCTGATGATGCTATTTTTGAGCCTTCAAAATCCCGCCTGGAAAAGAAAGGAATTCTGCCTCAGGAAATGGGATGGTTCCCGGAAAAGATCACTCCGGATATTGATGCTGTTATTCTTGGGATGCATGCCCACCAGGATAATCCTGAGCTGGCAAGAGCAAAAGAACTGGGTCTGAAAATATATTCTTATCCTGAATTCCTTTACGAACAGTCAAAAAATAAAACAAGAGTTGTCATTGCCGGATCACATGGCAAAACAACCATTACTTCAATGATCCTTCATGTTTTGAATTTCCACCAGAAAGATGTGGATTTCATGGTAGGCGCTCAGCTTGAAGGTTTCGACTGTATGGTAAAACTGACTCAGGATAATGATTTCATTGTTCTGGAAGGTGATGAATACCTTTCTTCTCCTATCGACCTTCGTTCTAAATTTTTACTGTATCAGCCGAATATCGCTTTGATGAGTGGTATTGCATGGGATCATATCAATGTTTTCAAAACATTTGATGATTATATTGATCAGTTCAGAAAGTTTGTAGCAAGCATTACACCAGGTGGAGTTCTGGTATACAATGAAGAGGATCCGGAAGTAGTGAAAGTAGTGGAAAATGCAGAAAACTATTTCAGAAAAATCCCTTACAACACTCCTGAATACGAAATCAATAGTGGTAAAGTGTATTTAAAAACTGAAATGGGAGATGTTCCGCTTTCTGTTTTTGGGGCCCACAACCTGTTGAATATGGAAGGAGCAAGACATATCTGCCGACAGCTTGGTATTATGGATGAAGACTTCTATGAGGCTATTATGAGCTTCAAAGGAGCATCCAAACGTCTTGAAAAAGTAGAAAGAGAAGATAAAGGAATACTTTATAAAGATTTCGCTCATGCACCAAGCAAGGTGAAGGCAGCTGTAAAAGCATTTACGGAGCAATTCAAAAATGATAAGAAATATGGATTTCTGGAGCTTCACACTTATTCCAGCTTAAATCCGGCCTTCCTTGAGCAGTATGATCATGCAATGGACGGCTTGAATGAAGCCATCGTTTTCTACTCTGAAGATGCTTTGAAGATCAAGAGAATGGAGCCTATATCTCCAGAATTTATCAAAGAAAAATTCAAGAATGAAAATTTAAAGGTTTTCACGAATGCTGAAGATCTTCATGCCTATTGGAATACATTGGATAAAACGAATGGTGTTTATTTAATGATGAGTTCCGGAAATTTTGGCGGTCTTGATTTAACAAAATAAATAAAAAAGCTTCAGCATATGATCTGAAGCTTTTTTATTAAGCATTATTTCTAGTTATTCAATCTTTTGTTGTTGACCAGCTCAATACTTTTGATAGATCCTACCGGTGAAATTTTTATCGTTTTGTTTCCTTTTGCCAGATAGATATAATACATACTGTTTGATCCTATCAGATGAACCAGATCAGAACTATCATCACTATAGTTTAATTTATAATCATATTTAAGTCTGTTCTCCTTTATTCTTTTCGTTAATGTCATCCCTTCTCCCATGCCTATTCCTACAAAGAAAGACAATAACATCATGGCCAGAAATCTTACAAACATATTGGTAAAATGATTCTCAATAGCCTCTTTACTCATATTTTCATGTTCTTTAAGAGAAGCCATTTTCAGTGCCCATTTTTTATTCTTATTACTTTGCTTTGATAAATAGGATGGAAAGGCAAATGAAGATACAACGATAACAAGCAGGGCAATCAGTATGACAGGATGGGCAGTTAAGGTAGCAATCGGACTTATTAAAATATCCATTATTGTTGAATATTTCAGAATATTAATGCCTATCTGATAGTAGAAGACACTCTCTTTAAGTATTCCCATTACAACAAGAAACAAGTATCCGAACGGGAGTGATTTTTGAATTCCTTCTGAAAATTTCATTTTTATTTTCGCTGATTTTAGTTTTTATATTTCACGAAAATAGAAAATTAACAGCAAATTGAAAACATATTGATCTATCTTTCACATTCTGTGATCAGATTTCTCAAAATTTCTTCTGTGGAAAGTTCACTATACTGATGAATAGACTGTCCAACCCAGATTCCAACAAATTCCGGATTTTGCAAAGATTTTGCAGCTTTACGCAGTGCATTGGTCAGCTTGTTCTGATAAGGATATGGTAAAATATATTCTGAATTTTCAACCGTTTCTATAAACTGATTTTTCACTCCTCTGGCATATCTTCCGGAAAAGCTTTTTGTTAAAACAATCTCTTCTTCCCGTACTTTTTTCAGTCTTTCTTTTTCAAAAGGCTGCAAAGCACTTTCCTGAGAAGCCAGCAGAAGATTTCCAACCTGGAATCCCTGAGCTCCTAAATCTTTAACAGCCTGTAGTGTTCTTGCTCCATAGATTCCCCCTGCATAGATCAAAGGAACATTTACATGATCATACACCTGTGACAGCAAAGATAAACCTCCGATCTGCGGAATGTGCTCCGCCTCAAAACTTCCCCTATGTCCTCCCGCCTCTATTCCCTGAACACAAATAATATCAATACCTGATTTTTCAAGCTGCAAAGCTTCATTCACAGAAGTACAGGTTCCGATAAGGGTAATTCCGTTTTCTTTTAATTTCTGAATACTCTGATCATCCAGATTTCCGAATGTAAAACTCAAGATCTTACAGTTTTCTTCGATGATGACATCCACCTGCTCATGATAAGGATGTATACTGATTGCATCAAGTCCCGGAAGCTCTACTTCAATATTATTTTCTTTCGCCAGCTGCTCAAGGAACTGCTTCGTTCTGACAAACTTTTCTTTTAAAGCGTCGGTCACTTCAGGAATGTGATGTACAAATATATTGGCTGCAAAAAGTTTATCAGTCAGTTTTTTCGTTTCCCTGATCAATTCAACAGACTGATCTGCAGAAAGATCTGCCAGCGCCAGTGATCCCAGACAACCTGCTTTTGCAGCAGCTGCCACCATCTGTACCGTACTTACTCCAAACATCGGAGCCTGAATTACAGGGTATTGTATCCCTAGTTTTCTATTGATTGTATCCGGCCAAAACATAAGAATTATTTTTATTAAAATTTACGAAGAAAGTGACAATGAAAGTCATTCAATACCATGATATTCCTCAGTGAATTTAAAGTTCAACATTTAAAGTTTAAGGTTTAGGGTTATTGAAAAACGTCTATTGCACATTGTGCAAGGCAAGATTTATTTTGCTTTCCTCAGTCCTTTATAGTGTAATTTTGATACTGGATCAAGCTTTTCTGTGGCATAAGAAAATGTAACAGCAGGCATTGTTTTAGCATAAGTAGTGAGAAAATCATGTAGTCTCTCCTGGTCTTTTTTTCCAGCCTCTCTGATCCAGCTTCCTACTGCTTTATTCACCAGTTCATTAGGATCATGAATAAGGATTTCTGCAAGGGCAAAAGTATCTTTTACATCATTTTTCCTGATAAACGCATGAGTGCTTACAATGGCTGTTCTCCTTTCCCACGGACTGTCGGAATAAGCAAGCTTATACAAAATATCTCTAGGCTTGTCAAGAAGATATTCTCCAATAATATTTCTGGCCGCCCTGTCTACAAAATCCCAGTTATTCAAACGGTCATGGCGATTCAGATACAGATCAAAGAGGTCTTTCTTCTGATCTTCAGTCGTTTTTTTATTTCTGGCCTGGAAATCCATGATACTCACTGCCCCCATTCTTACTTCATAAAAATCGCTGTCAAGGAGTTTATTGACCTCATCCAAAGGCATAGCAGAAAACTCTTTAGCCATAGTAAAGACATCTCCGAATTTCACTCCGAAACTCTTTGTAATCCCATCATTTCCTTTGAAAAACTTCTCTACTTTATTGAGTTCTTTTTCATTCCTGAATAACGAGAGTGTTTCTATGAATTCCTGTGCAGTCATGGGTTATTATTCATTTAAAATCCCGCAGGTTTCACAATAACTCAGATTCCTGATCCGTGTTCATGAAACCTGCGGGAATTATTCATTTGTCAATCTGAAGATTAAATATCCGCTACGGAATTCAGCATTTTTTGCTCCCATTCAGGATCTTTAGGATCAAAGAATAATCTTTTCCTTGTATCCAGAGAACGAACAACATTCATTTCATCTTCTGTAAGTTCAAAATCAAATACATTAAAGTTTTCTTCAATTCTTGATGGTGTCACAGATTTTGGAATCACTACAAATCCTTCCTGAAGATGCCATCTCAGAATTACCTGAGCTACGGTTTTACCATATTTTTCAGCAATTGCTTTCAGATCAGGATTACTTAAAAGCTGGGCATTCCCATTTCCAAGCGGACTCCATGGCTGTGTTATGATATTATTTTCTCTGTCATATACCTGCAATTCTTTTTGCTGGAATACAGGGTGCAGTTCAATTTGGTTGATTACCGGCAACACGGTTGAATTGGCTTTTAATTCTTCCAGTTTCTCAATCGTAAAATTACATACTCCTATAGCTTTGATCTTTCCTTCCTTGTATAATTCTTCCAAAGCTTTCCAGGTTCCTAAAAAGTCTCCATAAGGCCAGTGGATAAGGTACATATCAAGATAATCCATCTGCAGTCTGTCTAATGTTCTCTGAAAAGCACTTTTAGCTTTTTCATACCCATGATCCTGCACCCATACTTTTGATGTGATAAATAATGCTTCTCTGTCTACTCCGCTATTTTTTACCCCGGCACCTACAGCCGTTTCATTCTGATAAATAGCAGCCGTATCAATCATTCTATATCCGCTCTGAATAGCTTTTATTACTGCATTCTCACATTCTTTCAGGTCTTCCATCTGCCATACTCCAAAGCCTAAAGCAGGAATATCCACTCCGTTATTTAAGGTTACCACAGGCTGTCCTGTATAGGTTTTCTTTTGCATAAGTCTTTATTTAATTATTAATATAAAGTGATAAACAAATTTGCAACAAAATTTTGAAAATCCCGCCTACCAATTTTACTGTTTCTATTAAAAAATGGCTATGTAATGAGGTAATTCCAGCTTTCAGTTACTGATTTTTTTTTCTGATTTCTGGTTTCTAATTTACAGTCCAGCTGGCATTCCAACACTATTTTCTTTATTTTTGTTTAAATTTAAAAAATCATGTCACAAAATATCAGACTGGCTGCTGCAGAAGATTATCCAAGAATTATGGAAATCTGGGAATCGGCTGTAAAAGCAACTCACGATTTTCTTGCTGAAAAAGATTTCAATTATTTTAAAGAAGTCATTCCAAGAGATTATCTTCCTAACCTGGAAGTTTATTTAATCACTGAAGATAATGAAGCTAAAGGATTTGCCTCTGTAGCAGAAGGCAACCTCGAAATGCTTTTTATTCATAATGACACACGTGGAAAAGGCTACGGAAAAACGCTTTATCAATTCATGAAAGAGAAAACCGGATTGACCAAAGTGGATGTGAATGAACAAAATCCTCAAGCCATCGGGTTTTATGAAAAAATGGGTTTCAAAAAAATCGGAAGATCTGAGAAAGACGGTTCAGGAAAAGACTATCCACTTATTCATATGAGTCTGTAAATGGAAGATTTTACTTTTAATCTATTAAATTCTGATTCGGAAATTCCTTATCATCTCTTGCTGCTGGCAGATGAAACCAAGGAGGCGATCAATCAATATATTTTCAATTCTGACATCTATCTTCTGAATAATGGTACTGAAAATATTGCTGTGATGGCACTGTACAAGAAGAGCAATAGTGAACTGGAAATTAAAAACGTCGCAGTGACTGAAGGTTGCCGAAGTAAAGGCATCGGAGGGACCCTGATGGATAAAGCAAAAGAAATTGCAAAAGAAAATCATTATAAAACACTGACTGTCGGAACATCGGATACCGGTTTCCAACAGATCAGATTTTATGAGAAAAACGGATTCATCAAAAATGAAGTTCTGAAAGATTTCTTTATTAAAAATTATCCAGATCCTATTTATGAAAACGGTTTACAGATGAAAGATATGATTTTACTAGTTCATCACCTTACGGAATAAACCTTTAATATGTTCAATTTCAGTTTGATAATTGGTTTTCTTACGGCATCCGAAGTACAGTGTATTTTCAAATTTCTTCTTTCCTTCCCAGATTAACTGAACTTCACCGCTTTCTATATCGCTTCTGCATAGAAAATCGGGAACAACAGCTAATCCTGTTCCTCCTTTCAGACAACGGATGATGGAGTTCATGTTGGGAACAATATAATTGGGACGGAAATTGGGTTTATGACCAAAATTCAATATCCAGAACTGGAAAAGGTGTTCCATATCTCCGGTGGTTCCGTACCATTTTTCATTCTTCAGCCATCCTTCAATCTGCTCTGCATCTTTTGTTTTTAACACTTTATTGAAAGCAGCTTTATCCACATCTTTCCCTCCTACAAGAACGATCTGCTCGGAAGAAAATGCTTCATGCTCGATATTGGGTGAAGATCCTTTTTTCGGCGTAATGATAAGATCCAGAATTCCTTTGTCCAGCTGATCCAGCATTTCCGGATATTCTCCAAAACTGATAATCAGATTAAAAGGCAATGAAGAAACATACTGTTCCAAAGTAGTCTGAAACGTTTCAAAACACATTCCCACACTAATGGTAGGGGTATGTTTTTCTGTAGATTTCTGGAAGTTTTTTTCTACATCTTCCAGTTTGGTAATAGGTTCAGCAACGGCATTAAACAATACTTTCCCGCGTTCTGTAGGGATCATTTTTCTACCGGTCCTGTCGAATAGTTTGTATCCTACATAAGCTTCCAATGAGCTTAAATGCAGGCTCACTCCCGGCTGTGATATGAATAAAGCATCAGCAGCACCCGTCAATGTCCCGGTTTTATATATCGCCTTAAAAGTACGATACCATTCTAAATTGACCATGATTTAATTATTAATATTCTGATGCAAATTTACAAAATAATTATAATATTAATATATTTTCATTCTTTAAAAATGAGGCATAATAATCAGGAATCCCGCTTTCCCATATCTGACGGACCGTTTCATCAATCGGATATGGTAATTGTACAATTTCAGGGGTGATTTTTTCTTCGTCTAAAGTCAGCACCAAATAGGAAGCCAGTCTGTTTTCTTCTTTAGAACGTCCTACAGAGCCACAATTAACAGCCCAGGTATTATTTTCAAACTGTTTTTTAAAGGATAAATGGGTATGTCCCATCACCACAATATCAGCTCGGGAATCTTTTAGCATATTCTCAAAAACCTCATCATTTTCTGATTCATAAAGATAAGTATCATTACTTTCAAGACTAGAATGAACCAGTTGAATATTCCAATGCTTTTCCCCTACTTTATAATTTAATTTTAAATGAAAAGGCAGCTCTGATAAAAACTTTTTATTCTCTTCTGTAATATGTTTTTTAGAATGATCGATCGCTCTGAATCTGGCATTCGTCTCTTCTTCCGAATGCTTGGACAAAGGAACAACAGGAATATCAAAAGCAATTCTTTCATCATGATTTCCCATCAGGCAGGGAATGTTCAGGTTTCTTATTTTTTCTATCACTTCATTTCCCCAGGGTGCAAAATCCACCAGATCTCCTAAGCAGAACTTCTGCCTGGTTCCTCTCTGCTCAATATCTTTCAACACTACTTCCAGGGCAGGAAGATTTCCATGCACATCACTAAAAACTGCTATCTGTATCATTGTCCTTCAATTTGTTAAACAAATTTACATGACAGAAAGGAATTTCAGTTCAGATATGATATGACATTTTACCATTAGTGCCGTCAATGGTCAATTTTTGCTGCGCAAAGTCAATGATGAATCGGCATACTCATAAAAATTCACAAGTGAAGCGGATTGACTATTCACCATTCACTCTCGACCTTCAAGTTAAACCAAAAATCCTGAACCAATCCAACTATAATTTTAATAATACTTTCCTATAATTTATATTATTTTTATTATACAAACATCCATCCTAACTTTGCAGAGTAAAATTTAAACAATCATAAAAAAATGAAAAAAGTACTAATCATCAACGGAGGACAGAATTTCGGACATTCCGGAGGAAAATATAATCAGACTATTGCAGAAAATACATTAGCAGCCCTTAAAGAATTTGATAATGTAGAAGTGAAGATCACCAATGTAAGTGAAAATTATGATAAACATGAAGAAGTGCAAAAATTTGTCTGGGCAGATTACATTATTTACCATACTCCAATCTGGTGGTTTCAGCTTCCGAACGGATTAAAAAGATATATTGATGAAGTTTTCACAGCAGGTCATGCAAAAGGAATTTATATGAGTGATGGAAGAAAAGCTGAGAATCCTGAAATCAATTATGGTACAGGAGGAATGCTTGGTGGCAGAAAATATATGCTGACTACCAGCTGGAACGCTCCTGCAACAGCTTTTACACTTCCCGGAGAATTCTTCAGTGAAACAAGTGTAGATGATGGACCATTATTTGGTTTCCATAGAATGAATGCCTTTGTCTCGCTGGAGAAAATGGAAAGTTTCCACTTCCATGATGTGGAGAAAAATGCTAATATAGAGCGTGATATGAAGCTTTACAGAGAACATGTAAGAAATGTATTTGAAAAAGAATTAAAACCAGAATTAGTATCATGAAAAAAATATTGATAACAGGTATTACCGGCTATATAGGAGGTAGTATCGCTAAAAAACTGCTTGACAGAAATTATGAAGTAACCGGATTAGTTCGTAACGAAGCTCATGTACAGGAACTGGAATCGTTGGGCATTAAAACCATTATTGGGAATATCCACAATGAAGATTTAATAAAAACAGCCGTTGCCGGCGTTGATGCAGTAATCCATAATGCTGATTCTGCGGATGATGCTTATGCTGTGGATAATTTTATCAAAGCAATGGAAGGAAGCCATAAAACATTCATATTTACTTCCGGATCTGCTATTTTCGGAGGTAAAGAAAATGGTAAAAGAAGTGATTTTGTGTATACTGAAGATTTCCCTCTGACTCCAAGACTGGAAATGGCATCAAGGGTTCTCATTAACAATTATGTTCTTCAGTCCGTTCAAAAAGGGATAAGAAGTATCGTTATTGTTCCTACTATGGTTTATGGAGAAGGTCTTGGAATAAAAAAAGACAGTATCCAGATTCCGGCTTTGGTTAATTTTTCTCAGAAAAAAGGGCACGGTGTTTATTTTGGAGAAGGTGAAAATATCTGGTCCAACTTACATATTGAAGATTTGGCAGATCTGTATGTGCTGGCTCTGGAAAAAGCAAAGGGAGGTTCCATCTATTATGCAGAAAATGGTTCTTCTTCTTTAAAAAACATTGCAGAAGTTATCAGCAAAAAATATAGTCTTAAACCAGCACAATCTTTAAGCGTACAGGATGCTGTTGACAATTTCGGTCCTGCAGGCGGCTACTTCGGCTTTGCATCCAACAGCAGATGTAATGCAGACAAAGCCAGAACAGAACTGGAATGGAAACCTATCTATAACTCAATTGAAAATTTTATTTAATATGAAAATTCATCTTACAGCAATTATAAAAGCCAAAGAAGAACATCAGCCAGAGGTATTGGAAGTTCTTCAGAATATGGTAAAAGAGACAAGAAAAGAAGAAGCATGTGAGCTTTACAGCCTCCATCAGGGAATTGAAGACAAAAACGAATTTGTTTTCTATGAAATCTGGAAAAGTAAAGAGGGACTGGATCAGCACAATCAGCAGCCTTATATTCAGGCTTTCGGGGCTTTGGTAGATGAAAAGCTTCAGGAAAAACCACAGATTTATATTACCAATATCATTTAATAATGAAAAAATTAGCGTTTTTAATGCTGGCGATCTTCACGATAGGATTCGCTCAGGCACAAACTAAAAAATCAAAAAATATGAAAAAGAAAATCTTATTCGTCGTAACCAGCCACGATAAAAAAGGCAGTACTGGTGAAGATACAGGATATTATCTGGGTGAAGTTTCTCATCCATAGGAAGTTCTTCACAATGCAGGATATGAAATTGACTTTGTAAGTCCGAAAGGCGGAACTCCTCCGGTAGACGGATTCGATTTGAAAGATCCTGTAAACAAAGAATTCTGGGAAAACAAGGAGTACAAGAACAAAATTGACCATTCTATGACACCCTCTCAGGTAAACCCGAAAGAGTATTCAACCATCTTTTATGCAGGAGGACATGGAGCCATGTGGGATTTTGCAGACAATAAAGACCTGGCAGATATCGCTTCAAAAATCTACGAAAACGGAGGTATTGTGGCAGGAGTATGTCATGGTCCGGCAGGATTGGTAAATATCAAACTGAATAACGGGAAATATCTTGTAGACGGAAAAAAAATCAATGCTTTCACTAACGAAGAGGAAGCTGAAGTAAAATTAACAGATGTAGTTCCTTTCCTATTAGAAAACAAGTTGAAAGAAAGAGGAGCACAATTTGAAAAATCAGGGCTTTGGCAGAACCATGTAGTTGCAGATCAAAGAGTGATCACAGGACAGAATCCTCAATCTGCAAAGAGCGTTGGAGAAGCTATTTTAAAAGAATTAAATAAATAACAAATAATTTTACCACAAAAGTCACAAAAGTTTTAAATACTTAAGTAAATAAAGTTATAATACGGGCTGTTGATAAGAACACTTAAGTTTTTGAAAATCTCCGATTTTCACGAATACTACAATTGAAACATCGAGAATTCCCCTCCACTGGAGGGGTGGCGAAAATTCAAAGAATTTTTGACGGGGTGGTTTACATATAACAATTTTAAAACAAAATGGAATATAGAAAATTAGGAAATACAGATCTAGAATTATCAGCAATCACACACGGAGCTTTTGCTATCGGAGGAAATATGTGGGGAGGAAATGAAAAGCAGGACTCTATCAACTCTATACACGCATCATTGGATCATGGAGTAACTTCTATCGACACGGCACCTTTCTACGGTTTCGGATTGAGTGAAGAAATGATTGGTGAAGCAATCAAAGGAAAAGACCGTTCAAAAATTCAGCTTTTAACAAAATTCGGATTGGTCTGGGACAGAAGCAATAACGGAAAAGGAGAATTTTTCTTTGATGCTGAAGACGAAGGAAAAGTAATTCCCGTATATAAATTAGCTTCCAAAGAAAATATCATCAAAGAAGTTGAGGAAAGCTTACAAAGATTAGGGACAGATTATATTGACCTTTTACAGCTTCACTGGCCGGACAGCACCACTCCTATCGGTGAGACAATGGAAGCTATGGAATTATTAATCCAGCAGGGAAAAATCCGTACTGCAGGGGTAAGCAACTATAGTGTAGCTCAAATGAAAGAAGCTAACAGAACTTTAAAGCTTGCCAGCAACCAGGTTTCTTACAGTATGCTGAACCGTGCCATTGAAAACGACCTTGTTCCCTATTCTTTGGAAAACAATTCAGGAATTATCGTATACAGCCCAATGGAAAGAGGTCTTTTAACCGGTAAATATTTTAAAGAAACCCAATTAAAAGATAACGACCACAGAAACGGATATTTCTCGCAGTTTGATTTGAATAAAGTGAAAACTTTCTTAGAAAAAATTGAACCTATTGCGCAGGAACAAGATGCCAGCCTTTCTCAACTGGTATTAAGATGGACTACACTGCAGCCGGCAATTACAGTAGTACTGGCAGGAGCAAGAAACGCACAACAAGCTATCGAAAATGCAAAAGCTATGTCTATTGACCTTTCTCAGGAAGAATTGAACATCATCAATTCAGCTTTGAGCGAAATTTAATACAAAAGCTGGAGGCTGGAAGATAGAAGTTATTGATGCCGGATAACCAATAGATTGGTTTACAATTTAACTTCAATTGTCATTCCGACGAAGGAGAAATCTCTTTGTCACATGCAGAAAAATGCAATAAAAGCCTACTGATTATCAATACACTAATAAAACTTCCCTCTTCCAGCTTCCAACTTCTTCCCTTTAACTCTCATACCTCAAAAAATGAAAAATAATCTGATTAAAATATTCGGGTTAGTAACCCTATTGACTCTTAACAGCATTACATTCAATGCTCAGACACTTGTCAATCCGGAAGATAAATCATGGTTTCCTTCTTCTTACGGAGCGCAGGACGAAATAGGAGCTGCTAATTTATTGACTCCTGAAGTTGTAAAACAGGCTCTGGGACTGGTAAAACAGGGTAAAACCTTAGCTCTTGCAGTTCCTATTGACAAAAAACTTCCGGCTTTCAGACACAGAAGCTTCAATTTATATAATATCCAGCCCGGAGAACAGGGTGGAAAAAGCATAGGTCCCAATAAATTTACATTCAATGATGAACTTGTAAACGGATGGACCGGAGTGGGAACCCAGCTGAACGGTATCGGACACATCGGTATTGACAATACTTACTACAACGGAAATAAAGCAACAGACTTTGTGACTGTGGAAGGCGTAAAAAAACTGGGAGTTGAAAAAGTTCCTCCTTTCGTAACCCGTGGTGTAGTCCTTGATATGACTGCTCATTATGGTAAATCAATAGTACCCGGAGGAACAGAATTTACAGTAGAAGATATCAAATCTGTTTTAAAGAAACAGGGCCTTACCCTGAGAAAAGGTGATATCATTCTTTTCAATACCGGATGGCTTGAATTGATCGGTAAAAACAATCAACAATTCTTAGAAACTGAACCGGGAATCGGAATGGATGCTGCAAAATGGCTTGCCGATCAGGGAATCGTAGCTTTTGGTGGTGACACCTGGGCTTCTGAAGTCTATCCTAATCCGAAAAGTAAAGAAGAATTTCCCATCAATCAGTTTATGCTGGCTAAAAAGGGAATTTATAATCTGGAACTGATCGACAGCCGTCCTTTAGTGAAGCAAAAAGTCTGGGAATTTTTATTCGTATTGGGACAGCCTTTATATGTAGGCTCTACTCAGGTGAATGTGAATCCTGTGGCTATTTATTAATTTCTTTAAAAAACAGAGTAACAAAGTAATTCCGGTTAAAAAAATAAAGCTAACCTTAGAATTTATTTTTAGAATTAATACCACAGCCCTATTACATTGTTACTTTGAATCTTACAGAAAACGGCCTTTCAATCTTGAAAGGCCGTTTTTATAAAAAGTAAACATCTGTAAATTATGCAGGCTTCATGAGCATCCATCTTCCTGCTTCATTACTTCATTACTTCATTACTTCATTATTTTGCAACCGGAAGATGCGTGCTTATTGCAATTCTGTTCCATGCATTGATGGTTACAATCGCCATAATAATCTGAGAAATCTGGCTGTCATCAAAGAATGATTTCGCCTTTTGGAACGTTTCTTCTGTTAATCCATTTTGGCTAATCAGTGTAATTTCCTCTGTCATCTTCAAAAGCACCTGCTCTTCTTCTGTGAAAAATTCTTTTGCCTCCGTCCATCCGTTTAGAATGAAGATTCTCTGAGGTGTTTCACCATATTTAATGGCATCTTTTGTGTGCATATCAAGGCAAAAAGCACATTTATTAATCTGTGAAGCCCTGATTTTAATTAATTCTTTCTGAATGTGAGTTAAAGAAGTTGTCTGTAAATATCCTTCTAATCCCATCATCGCTTTGTAAGCTGCTGAATCTACTGTTGCAATATTTAATCTTGCGCTCATTATATTATTTTTTTTTGGTTAATTGATCTATACTTAAAGAATATTGCTGCTGAACCGCCAATAAAAGAGCTGCGGCACTTCCTACCCATACAGAATAGTTGAGTGGAGCTTTAGGTCCTGAAGTAATGGTCATGGATATGGCAAAAACCAACAGCAGAATACTGCTTCCATACGCTGCAATTCTGGTTTTAAACCCTGCAATCAGCATCAAAGGAAATAGGATCTCGAAGAAAGTAGCGGCATACGCTGAGAACGTACTCATTGTTTCCGGAAGAAAAAATGTCAGCTGTCTTGTATATTCTTTAAAACTCTCCATATTTCCCCATGATGAATTTTCTTTGCTCCACCATCCAAATCGGTCTGCCACTGCAGAAAGCATGGTTACAGCAAGAGCAAGTCTTAAAAATAACTGCGGAAATCGATTTTTGGTATCTGTCATTGTATTGGCTTTTAATAACATGACAAATTTCCGGCTTTTGATCCGTAAAAATCTTAAACTGGTTTAAGATCGTAACTTTGCCCTGATTTCACTTAAATATTCTGGGGTAAATCCTAAAAAGGAAGCAATTAAATATTGCGGAATTCTCTGTATAAACCAAGGATACAACGTGCTGAAATGTACATAATATTCTTCTTTCGTCATCTCATAAATATAACGGATTCTTTTTTCAGCGGCAGCATAAGCCGTTTGGTAGACCATTCTGAAATAACGTTCCATAACGGGATGCTTTTCCAGTAAAAGTTCCTGAGACTGAAAATCAATAACTAAAATTTTAGAATTCTCTACAGATTGAATATTAAAGTCTGACTTCATCTGTTTTTCAAAAGCAAAAGTATCAGACATCCACCAGTTTTCTATAGCAAATTCTGTGGTCTGTTCAACTCCTTTTTCGTTCACAAAAAACTTTCTCAGGCATCCTTCTAATACGAAATATTTAAATTTACAGATATCTCCTTCAAGCATCAGGTTTTCTTTCTTTTTTACTTTTAAAAGCAGAAAAAAAGAAATAATAGAAGCAAATTCCTCGTCGGTGATCGTAATGAATTTATCTAAATGTGCCTTGAAAGTTTCCATTGTAATATTTAGTAATCAAACTTAACTTTATTTTTTTAGTTTTACAATTCCAAAAAACAATAAATCATGGACATCGTTGCAAAAATTTTGATCGCCTTAGTCGCAATAGAACATATCTACATTCTGTGGATGGAAATGTTTGCCTGGGAAACAAAAGGAAAAGAAGTCTTTAAAGCAGCTTTGCCTGCAGAAATGTTTAAACCTACCAAAGGACTCGCCGCCAATCAGGGGCTCTACAATGGTTTTCTGGCTGCCGGACTGATCTGGTCGTTTTTGATCAAAGATCCGCAATGGCAGACCAATGTGGCACTATTCTTTTTAGGATGTGTAGCGGTAGCTGGAATTTACGGAGCGATTTCTGCCACAAAAAAAATATTCTTTGTACAGGCACTACCCGCGATATTGGCAATTATTGCCGTTTTACTAAAGTAATTTTCATAGCTCATATTTGGAAAGATCATCTTCGAAATCTTTACAATATCAATACGCTCTTATCTTTAATGGTAAGAGAAAAATCACTCTACATATCACCTTCCATAACCAGACTTAAAACCAGCTTCTTACGTCCAAAAAAATCCATTTAATATAAAATTCGTAAATTTGCATCGTCATAAAAAATTGATATACAGGTTTTTTATGCTGATCTGCATTTTGATGAGATGTAGAAATTCAAGTTGTTCAGTACACATATCTGTAATTACCTCATCCGTAATTTAATTGTAGAATCTATGTAAGAGATTAACCTCTTTTTACATGCTACACTCTTTTTCTAGAGTATAATCTAATTGAAATATTTAAAAATAAACATAAGGCCCAATGGTCTGTATGCTCTTATTTTTTTGTTAAAAGCTTTTATCACTATAAGCTCTGCAAATTATTTTGCACTATCGTCATCAGCAGAACAACAAAGATTAAACGTATATAATGAATTGGTGTACAATTTTTTATATCATTTATTAATTCAAAAATTCTGAATATGGAAAAAAATGAAAACAGTAGAAAAGTAAAACTTAAAGTTGAAGATCTGACTATTATTTTTGGCAAAAACAAAGAAAAAGCACAGGAACTTTTAGACAAAGGCTTTTCCAAAAAAGAAATTCTTGAAAAAACAGGCTGCACCATAGGAATCAACAAAGCAAGTTTTGAAATCTATGAGGGAGAATTTTTTGTCATCATGGGATTGTCAGGAAGCGGAAAATCTACGCTGCTGCGCTGTCTTAACAGGTTGAATGAGCCTACCTCAGGAAAAGTATATATCAATGATGATGATATTACCGGCAAAAACAATAAAGAACTTCTGGAAGTAAGAAGAACGGAAATGAGTATGGTATTTCAGAAATTCGGATTGCTTCCCCATCATACTATTTTAGACAATGCAGGTTTCGGCCTGGAAATCAGAGGAGAAGACAAAGCTTCCCGTGATGAAAAAGCACAGAAAGCCCTGGATATTGTAGGATTGAATGGTTTTGAAAACCAGTATCCTTCCCAACTTTCAGGAGGAATGCAGCAGAGAGTAGGTTTAGCAAGAGCATTGGCAAACGATCCTGAAGTTCTGCTTATGGATGAGGCTTTTTCTGCACTGGATCCTCTGATAAAATCTGAAATGCAGGATCAAATGCTTGAACTGCAGAATACGCTGCAAAAAACCATTGTCTTCATTACCCACGATCTGGACGAAGCTATTAAAATCGGAGACCGTATCGTCATTATGAAAGATGGAGTCATAGAACAGATAGGAACTGCAGAAGATATTTTAACCAATCCTGCCAGCGACTATGTAAAAGCTTTCGTAGAGAAAGTAGACCGTAAAACAATTATCACCGCCAGATCTCTGATGTTTGATAAAGCTACCGTAGTACGTTTCAGAAAAGACGGTCCGGAAGGGGCATTAAGAAAAATGAGAGCCACCGGATTAGAAAACTTACCTGTAGTAGATTTTCAAAATAAATTTCTGGGCTTTGTAACCCTTAACGATGTGGTCCGAATTGCCAAAAGAAAAGAACCTACAGTGGAATCAATTATCAACAGCAATGTTCCTTCGGTTTATCCTGAAGTCACTGTAGAAGAAATGCTGCCGTTAATTTCCGGAAGTAAATCAGCCATCGCAGTAATTGATGAAGACAATAAATTTTTAGGTCTTGTCACTCAGTTATCTCTTGTCATAGAAGCGACCAAGTTTAACGAAGAAGAAATCATTGAATTAAAAGAAATCGCAAACAATCAATAAGATGAATAAAACTATAGATATAGGTCAATATGTAGAAACTGCTATCAATTGGCTCACAGAAAATGGAAAACCTGTATTTGATGTCATAAAACACGTTGGAAATGCCTCTATTATGGGGATTGAATGGGTTTTAACAAACACACCCTTTTATGTAATCATTCTCTTCTTTACACTGCTGGCACTATGGAAAGCAGGAAAAGGTATTGCTGTGGTAACCGCAGCAGGACTGAGTTTAATATTTTTAATGGGATTATGGAAAGAAACCATGGAAACACTGGCACTTATATTTGTTTCCACCATTACAGCTCTTATCCTTTCTATCCCTCTGGGAATTTTGGCAGCTAAAAATGCAATAGCAGCAAAGGTTATCCGCCCATTACTGGATTTAATGCAGACAATGCCGGCATTTGTGTATCTGATTCCTGCTGTACTGTTTTTCAGCATTGGTAAGGTTCCAGGAGCTTTTGCAACCATTATTTTTGCGATGCCGCCTGCCGTAAGATTAACAACACTGGGAATTGAAGCTGTTCCGAAAGATATTGTGGAAGCCGCCAGAGCTTTTGGAGCCACCAACCGTCAGATTCTGTTCAAAGTAGAGCTTCCTTTAGCCATGAAAACAATTTTAACAGGAATCAATCAAACCATACTTTTATCATTATCCATGGTCGTTATTGCAGGGATGATTGCAGCAGGTGGCTTAGGAGAAAAAGTATTGGAAGGAATTAATAATCTGGATATCGGATTAGGATTTGAAAGTGGATTATCCGTTGTGATTTTAGCCATTATCCTCGACCGTATTACCCAGGGATTTGTAAAGAAAAAACAATAAGATGAAACAATTAAAATATCTGTTTTTTCCCGTTTTAATGTTGGTATTTGCTGCATTATATTCGTGTGAAAATATAAAAAACTCCAAATACATTACCATAGGAATGGTAGACGGCTGGGCGGAAGATGTTGCCATGACGCACGTTACTAAAGCTATTCTGGATCAGCAGGGCTATCATGTCATTATTCAAAAAGCTTCAACGGATATGATTCTGGCTTCTATGAATAATGAAGATACAGACCTTTTCATGGGGGTCTGGCTTCCTTACACTCACGCTAAAAAACTGGCTAAATTCCCGGGATTAACTCACCTTGGCACCAATTACAACAACGGCCGTATAGGATTGGTCGTTCCGGAATATGTTCCTGTTAACTCTATTGAAGAACTCAATCAGCATAAGGAGGAATTCAATCACAGAATCATTGGAATTGAAAAAGGAGCTGGACTAACAACCGGAACAGATAAAGCAATTATCTATTATAAACTGGATTATCAGCAGATCAACTCCTCTACCATTGCCATGATCACCGAATTACAAAATGCCATACAACGTAAACAATGGATTGTGGTAACAGGATGGCAGCCCCACTGGATGTTTGGTAAAATGAAGCTTAAGTTTCTTGATGATCCCAAAAAGATATTCGGTGAAGCAGAACAGATTAAGACTTACTCCAGGAAAAGCTTTGGAAAAGACCATCCTGAACTCGCCAAATTCTTTTCCAGACTCCATTTTGATGATGAAAATATGTCTGATCTTCTAATGAAAATGGAACAGAGTAAAAATAAAGAAGCCACCGCCAAAGAATGGGTGAAAGACCACTCTGAGCTGGTACAGTCATGGCTAGATAAAAATTAATAAACAATTTGGTATTATTTAAAATCCTCAATCCTATACGGGTCTGAGGATTTTTTATTGAGATTTATAGTTCAGAAGAATTCATAGATTCTTTGATATTTTCCCGATGAAGCAATATGTGTTAGTAATCGCAAAGGCGCAAAGAAATTTAATAATATTCTGCTTTAAGGTGCAAGAAAAATCAAAGATTTTCAGCAAGGAATAACCTATAAAGTATTAGGAATATACAATTTTATCGCAGATAAAATCCTTGCGCCTTAAGGCATGTTTAAAGGAAAATCATTGCGTCTTTGCGTTTTCCAATATCTCATAACTACCCCATTGATTCCTTGATCTTTTCTCTATGAAGTATTCCCCAGTTTACCAATGTTTCCGTCACCGGAAAAACAGACTTTCCATATTCGGTCACAGCATACGTTACAGTGATAGGTTTCGTATCCTGAATCGTTCTTGTGACCAGAAGGTTCGTTTCCAGTTCTTTTAATTCCTTACTCAGCATTTTCGCAGAGATTCCTTCAATACTGCGTTCCAGCTTTTTAAAATGAATCATCTGATCCGGTCTGTTGGTAAGATACCGTAAGATCATAAGTTTCCATTTTCCTCCCAATACGTCCAGACTGTCCCGCATCGCGAACAATTCTTCGGTACAGCTTGCCTCTCTTTCGATGCCGTTTTCTATGATTTTTGCCATAATAGTTTCGTCAAGGTAACTAGTTACCATTAGTTAACTAGTAGCAAATATAAACTATTCCCTCTTTACATTTGTGTATCAAATCAGTAATATGAAATCGCATGATTTCTCAAATACCAATACTTACCTATGAAAGCAGTTATTTTGAATAAAAATGGAAATCTGGAAGATGGTTTTACCGAACAGCCTCAACCCAAGGACCATGAAGTTTTAATCCAGATTAAAGCCAGCGGTTTTAATCCTATTGATTACCAGATGCTGGAAAATGAGCTTGAACGAAAACTGATCAGTTCTCCTATATTAGGAAGAGAATTATCCGGAATCATTGTCAGCAAAGGTCCCGAGGTTACGCAATTCAATATCGGTGATGAAGTCTATTGTGGCAGCGGCTCTATGGGAAGCAACGGCACTTATGCAGAATATATTGCCGTTCCTGAAGCTATTGTTTCTTTTAAACCAAAAAATATCTCGTTTGAGCAGGCAGCTTCCATTCCTTCTGCAGGACTTACCTCTCTGCAAATCTTTAACCGCCTGAAATTAAACCCGGAGAATACACTCCTTGTCACTGGCGCAGCCGGAGGCGTTGGTTCATTTTTAATCAAACTTTTATTAGCCCATAATATTCCACAGGTCATCGCAACTGTTGGTAGTGAAGAAAACAGGCAGATGCTTCTCAATTTAGGATTAAAAAGCCATCAGATCGTTAATTACAGAGATAAAAATCTTATTGAGAACATTTTAAAAGCCAATAACAATCAGCCCTTTGAGTTTGGAATTGATCTCGTTGGAAACTACATGTCTGAAGTGACGGCAGAAGTTTTAAAAATTAACGGAACTTATGTGGATGTGACCGCCTTAGTCACTAAAGATGCTCATGAAACATTGTTCAACAAAGGAACTTTGATTATGAATATCTCCAATTATACTTATGGAATGATTAAAAAATATGAATATTATAAAAACAGTTTACTTGAAATAAAAAAGCTCATTGAGAACGAAACAATTCTTCCGCCACAACATAAAGTAATTGGTAATCTTTCTCTGGATACTGTTCTGCAGGCACACTCTATTTTAAAAAATAATCAGACCCAAGGTCATAAACTCATCATGAAACATTAATCTATGAACACAATACCAAGACGAATCGTAACAGGAATTAAAAACGGAAAATCTATTATTATAGAAGACCAGCAGGTAGAAAACGCAGTAGAACATTTTCCGGGATTGATCATTTCTGATGTATGGAATACCCGGAAAACACCGGCAAGCCTGGACTTTGAAAACAGAATTCCGAATACCGGATTTCCACAAACGCCTAAAAATGGTACTTACTTTCGATATGTAGTTGTTCCTCCTGATAAAGATTTAGGGGTTGAATGGAAAAAGAATGAACCTCATCCGATGATGCACCAAACTCCCACATTGGATTATATCATTATCCTTTCCGGTGAACTCTACCTCATCATGGAAGAAGGTGAAACGCTTTTGAAACCGGGAGACATCGTCATTCAAAGAGGCACCAATCACGCGTGGAGCAACCGGTCTAATGAATCGTGTATTCAGCTCGCTGTGTTGATAGATGCGGAAGGGGAGAATTAAAAGATTTAATTATTTAAAAATTTAAAGATTGGGATAGTTCTCACGAATTTTAAAAGTTCAACAAGCCTAAAAATCTGTATAATCTGTGAGAAATAAACAGAAAATCTTTAAAGTTGGACAAACACAAAGGCACAAAGAAAATAAATAATAACTGTTTTTAAGCGCAAGAAAATCAAAGATTTTCAACAAGGAATGATCTATAAAGTATTAGGAATATACAATTTATCGCAGATAAAATCCTTGCGCCTTAAAACATAAGAGAAGAAAAAAACTTTGCGCCTTTGCGTTTTCCAACAAAAATCCCCCAATTTACAAAGCAGAAATCTCCAACAGCTTCTGCTTCATTTTTTCAGGTGTCATCTGTCCTTCCTGATAATATACCAGATTCTGATGCTTATCCAGAAACACCCATAAAGGATAAACAGGCTGATTTTTATTCTTAGACAAAGCCAGCGCCAACTCATGAATTCCGGAGTTTCCATTCTGCAGATACTCAAACTCCTGATTCTGAAAATGAATTTTCTCCTTCGTCTTTTCTGCCTCGAAATTGACAAAATAAAAATGATCATTGATCATATTAACCAGCTCTTTATCTTTACTCAAACGATAAGATTCAATTTTACAGACGGCACACCAATCCGTATAAAGGTGAATGACAACCGGCTTTGGATTTTCCTTCTGCTGAATCTCAAGATCAGAAAAAGTGCCTGTCTTCATCTGAGACAGATAAAAACAGGGCACTAACATTAAAAATAAAGTTATTTTTTTCATTTTAAAGTATATTTTACTCCCAGAAAACCTCTGATACGCTGCATGGGAGCATAGCCGTATGCCGTGTCAAAAGTATAATGATTAGGATTGTTGATAGGATCATCAACATGTTTATCAAATGGATCAAAAGGTCTCATCAAAGGATCTTTAGGAGTAAAGTTGAATAAATTTTTAATTCCGCAGTATACTTCAAATCCTGATTTGAAACTCTTTGATACCTGAATATTGGCCAAAGAATAGAATGGTGAGTATTCAGGGCGATAATCATTCTGCAGAACAGGAAGCCTCATCGGTCCGTAAAACTGTCCTGTAAAATCTATGGTCAGGTTACTTGGGAACTTATATGTCAGATTATATGTTCCACTCCACTTTGGAGCATGCAGCTGTTGTGTTTTTTGATTTTCATTATCAAATTTCTGGTACACATCAAGATAAGTTACTCCAAGATTGACACTTAGCGGAAACTGAAATGCAAAATCCACATTCAAAGAAGCTCCTCTTGAAATTCCGTATCCGTGAAGATTATCATAAATAATTTTATTAGGATCAGAATCAAAATCACCCACGATTTTATTGCTGAAATAAGTATAGAATGCAGAAGCATCAAGATTTACCATTCGGTTTCCTACAGGAATTTTCCATATATAATTCAGGTTTCCGTTCACCGATCTTTCCGGTTTAAGATCAGATTTTACCACCACTTCGCGGGAACCCGTCAATGCTGCATGATCTTCAGTAAATAAATTCACCACTCTAAACCCTGTTCCAAAATTGAAACGCAGGGTATGATACGGATTGGGTGAAAACTTCCATGCTAATCTCGGTGAATGTACGGAATGATGTACTTTATCATAATCATATCGGTATCCAAGCAATAAAGTATTTTTATCATTAATTTCCCATTGATCCTGGACAAAAGCTCCCCAGATCGGAGATTTCATCGGCGCATTGGTGATTCCGTCTGAGGCTAATGTTCCCGGGGTATTGTCATCATAAAAAGTTCTTTTAAAAGTAAGTCCGGCCGTGATATCATGCTTTCCGAAGCTTCTGTCCCAATACGTCTGCACAAAAGCTACTTTTTGTGTGGCATTAAAAGGATTTGATCCGTAAAATGAGTTCTGGTCATGATAGTTGTAGGAAAACTGAGTTACAATATGCTCTTGCATAGGCCATTCATACAAACCGAAAATTTCCGCTCTATTGGTATAAATACTTTCTCCATATACCTGATCACTGCCACGGTAAGATTTATTCCATTGCATTTCTCCCCCGAAACGGTCTTCATACAGATATCTCATCGCAAAACTTGCCTGTCTGTTTTCCTTTCTTTTAAAATTCCATTTGTTGAAAACCGAAATCCTGCTCTGTAGAGTAGCGTCTGTGAAATTATCTTTATTCTGGTCTATTCTTTCCTGAAAACTGAAATAATTCAAACTTAATAATGAAGCGGCATTCTTTCCTACATTGAACTTAGTTGAAATATCCAGATTATTCTCACTCCAGGTACTCGTCATCATATCTACACTCAGCTTAGGAGCGGTCAAAGCATTTTTAGTAATAATATTAATTACTCCTCCCATCGCTTCTGAACCGTAAATGGATGATGCAGGACCTTTTACCACCTCTATTCTATCCACCAGACTGTTCGGGATTCCACTCAGGCCATATACCGTAGAAAGTGAGCTTACAATAGGCATCCCGTCAATCAGAATCATCGTGTAAGGTCCTTCCAGTCCGTTGATATGGATATCTCCTGTATTACACACAGAACAATTCAGCTGAGGCTTTACTCCATTTACCATAGCAATGGCTTCAAAAATACTGGGAGTCGGATTTTTCTGAAAGAACTTCTGGCTGTAGATCTCTACTGCCACAGGACTTTTTGATCTGCTCATCGGTTTTATGGTTCCGGTAACCACTACATCTTCGATGTTACTTGTTTTGATTTCCCTCTTCATAACTTTTGCAGAATCCAGATTTTTATTGGGCTGCAAACTTAAGCTGTCTGTCTCCTGCGCAAAACAATAGGTTGATAAAAAAGTGATAGAAAATAATATTCGCTTCATGAAATTAAAATTGTTAGACAAATCTAACAATTATTTTTCAAATACAAAACTCTTGAAGAAAAATAATAGGTTGAGACAATTCATGAAAAATGATTAAATTTGAGAAACTACATAAGAAAGTAAAATGAGATATCATCTAGCGGGAAATATCCCACCAAAAAGACATACGATCTTTAAGTCACCGGAAGATAAATTTTACTATGAACAGCTCTTTGGTACAGAAGGCTTCCATGGTATTTCTTCTCTGTTATATCATATCCACCGTCCTACACAGATCAAATCTATCGGTGAGCCGAAAGATGTCACTCCAAAAATTGCCGTGGAAAAAAACATCGCTCCGAGAATGTTTAAGGGAATGAATGTCACTCCTGAAGACGATTTTATGGACAGCCGAAAAATCCTTTTAATGAACAATGATCTGAAGATGGGATTGGCTAAGCCAAGAAAATCGATGGATTATTTCTACAAAAATGCGGAATGTGATGAACTTTTATATGTTCATCAGGGAACCGGAATTTTAAAAACTTTTGTGGGAGATCTTGAATTCGTTACCGGAGATTATCTTATTATTCCGAGAGGAACGATCTATCAGGTAGAGCTGAAGTCTGATGATACTGTATTTTTTGTATTGGAGAGCCACTCTCCTATTTATACTCCGAAAAGATACAGAAATGAATTCGGACAGCTTTTGGAACATTCTCCATTCTGCGAAAGAGATATGATTGCTCCTGCTTTCAAAGAACCTATTGACGAGAAAGGAGAATTCCTGATTAAAGTAAAAAAAGAAAACCAGATTACAGATTTCATCTACGCAACACACCCGTTTGATGTAGTAGGCTGGGACGGATATTTTTATCCTTATAAATTCAATATTAAAAACTTCGAGCCTATTACCGGAAGAATTCACCAACCGCCACCGGTTCACCAGAATTTTGAGGGACACAATTTCGTAGTGTGTTCATTCTGTGCAAGAATGTATGATTACCATCCACAGGCTATTCCGGCACCTTACAATCATTCCAATATTGATTCTGATGAGGTATTGTTCTATACAGAAGGTGACTTCATGAGCCGTAATCACATTGATCTGATGGACTTTACCCTTCACCCGGGAGGAATTGTACACGGACCTCACCCAGGTGCGATGGAAAGAAGTATCGGTAAAAAATTCACAGAGGAATATGCGGTAATGGTAGATCCGTTCCGTCCTTTAAAAATTACCGAAGAAGCTTTAAAAGTAGAAGATCCTTCTTATAAAACTTCATGGTTAGAATAAAACAATAAAAATTATAACAGCTTTAAATTTTACTATCAACCACAAAAGTCACAAAAGATCTAAACACTAAAGGTTATAAGTGAATCCTTAGTGTTTATAAAGAACACTAAAGTTTTGAAAATCGAAAATTTTCTTCTGATGTGTACTTTATGTAACATTCTTATTACCTTTATCAGTGATCTAAAATACTCAAAAATAAACTTTTGTGACTTTTGTGGTTAAAAATTCTAATAGATTTATTCAACAGTAAAAAAGTCTATCAGGTTCATATAAAAAAGTATTACTGAATACATACAAAAGACGCTTTAAATCCTTTATTTAAAGCGTCTTTTTTCGTAAATTTGTGAGGTATGGTTAACATATTAGCCATCATTATTTTTCATGACGCATCCTAAGTAATGGTGGTTTAAAACAAAATCAATATTACATGTTAGAAAGAATCAGATTAGAAAGTCTACACCAAAAAGTAACCACGGCAGAAAATGCTGTAAAAATTATTAAAGACGGCATGACCATTGGGTCCAGCGGCTTTACAAAAGCAGGTGACAGCAAAGCAATTTTGCCTGCACTGGCAGAACGAGGAAAAACAGAAGACTTTAAAGTCACTTTGATGACCGGAGCTTCACTAGGCCACGGTACTGACGGAAAACTGGCAGAAGCCAATGTGCTAAAGAAAAGAATGCCTTTCCAGGTAGATCCTGTCTTAAGAAACAAAATAAACAACGGTGAAATTCTCTTCATCGATCAGCATTTGAGTGAAAGTGCTGAACTTCTTCACACCAAAAATCTTCAGAGCATAGACGTAGCCATTATCGAAGCGGCTTATATAGAAAGAGACGGAAGTATTGTTCCTACAACTTCTGTAGGTAATTCCGTGACTTTTGCTGCTTTGGCTAAAAAAGTCATCATTGAAATCAATACGGAAGTTCCGGAAGAAGTTTATGGAATTCATGACATCTACCAGGCTGAAGATTATCCTTACAGAAATGTTATTCCTATTGTCGCTCCATGGAACAAAATCGGGAGAAAAAGTATCCCTGTTGATCCTGAAAAAATTGAAGCCATTGTGTTTACCAATCGTAAAGACAGTCCGGCAGATATTGCGGAGCCGGATGAAAAGACAACAGCTATCGCCAAACATCTTCTTGCTTTTTTTGAAAATGAAGTTCTTTTGGGACGCCTTACAGACAGATTACTTCCTCTTCAGGCAGGTATCGGTAAAGTAGCGAATGCCGTTCTTACAGGATTCAAAGACAGTAATTTTTATGACCTGACCATGTTTTCCGAAGTGCTTCAGGACAGTACATTTGATCTGATAGATTCCGGGAAATTGAGTTTTGCTTCAGCATCATCCATTACTGTTTCTCAGGAATGCTATGAAAGAGTGTTAGGAAACCTGTCAAAATATAAAGACAAATTCGTTTTAAGACCTCAGAATATTTCCAATACTCCCGGACTGATCAGAAGATTGGGAGTAATTGCTATCAACACTGCTATTGAGTTTGATATCTATGGAAACGTAAACTCTACCCATATCGGAGGAACAAAAATCATGAATGGAATCGGAGGTTCCGGAGACTTTGCAAGAAATGCCTATTTAAGTATTTTCGTGACTCAGGCCGCTTCAAAAGGCAATAATATTTCTCACGTTCTTCCGATGGTCTCTCATACGGATCATACAGAACATGATGTAGATATTCTGGTAACAGATGTGGGATTGGCTGACTTAAGAGGATTAGCACCGAGAGAAAGAGCACAGAAAATAATAGACAATTGTGTTCATCCGGAATATAAAGAAGAACTGCAATCCTATTTCGACAGAGCATGTGAAAGAGGCGGACACACCCCTCATTTGTTGGAAGAATCATTCAGCTGGCATCTGCGATTCTCTGAAACCGGAAGTATGAAACAGAAAACAGCTGTTGAAACTGCCAATTAAGATTTTAAACAAAATAATAAATGATATAAAAGGACTGAATACCAATGTATTTGGTCCTTTATCTTTTAAATTGTATCTGGTTTATTTATATGACAAAAGTCTGTGCAATATCCTTAAACTATTTATATGAATATAAAATTATAAAGGTTATCTTTGAAAGAATAGAAGTGTTTTATGTAATAAATAATACTCTCAACCTCCTTTGAAAAAAGATTAAATATGAATAATTACATCAGCGCAGAAGAAGCAATATATACGATAAAAAGTGGAAACCGGGTATTTTTTCACGGCAGTGCATGTACTCCCAATTACCTGATTGATGAGCTGGCAAGACAGGCTGGCCGGCTACAAAATGTAGAAATGGTCTCCATTACCCAGCAAGGAAATGTGGAAATTGCAAAGCCGGAATACAAAGACAGTTTTTTCATCAATTCGTTATTTGTTTCCACTCCTGTGCGTGATGCCGTAAATTCTGACAGAGGAGACTTTGTGCCTGTCTTTCTAAGTGAAATTCCTATTTTATTCAGAAAAAATATTCTGCCTCTGGATGTAGCCATTGTTACGGTTTCTCCTCCGGACAGACATGGCTTCTGTACCTTGGGAACTTCTGTAGATATTGCAAGAGCGGCTGTAGATACCGCAAAAATCATTGTTGCTATTGTCAATCCCAGGATGCCAAGAACCCACGGAGACGGGATGATCCACATCAGCAGAATTCATAAACTGGTTTGGCATGAAGAGGAACTTCCAACCGTAGATTATGGTTCAAAAGTAGGTCCTGAAGAAATGCTTGTCGGAAAAAATGTGGCTGAACTTATTGAAGACAGATCTACCCTTCAAATGGGTATAGGAACCATTCCTGATGCTGTTTTGAAATGCCTTACCAACCATAAAGATCTGGGAATTCATACCGAAATGCTGAGTGATGGTGTTATTGACTTGATTCAGGATGATGTGATCAACAATAAATATAAAGGATACAACGATAATAAAACCATTACAAGCTTTTGCTTCGGAACCAGAAAACTGTATGATTATGTAGATGACAATACTGTATTTGCTTTCAGAGATGTAAGCGAAGTAAACTTTCCGATCAATATCATGAGAAACAAAAAAATGGTTGCCATCAATTCCGCCATTGAAATAGATCTGACGGGACAGGTATGCGCCGATTCTATCGGAACAATGCAATACAGTGGAATTGGAGGACAAATGGACTTTATGCGCGGTGCCGCATTAAGTGATGACGGAAAACCTATCATAGCCATTACCGCTAGAACGAAAAAAGGAATTTCCAGAATCGTTCCTTTTCTTAAACAAGGAGCTGGTGTAGTAACCACAAGAGGACATATCCATTACGTTGTTACTGAATACGGAACGGCTTACCTGTATGGGAAAAACCTTCGCCAGAGAGCACAGGAACTCATCAGCATTGCCCATCCGGACGATAGAGAAATGCTGGAGAGAGCAGCCTTTGATAGATTTAAACACTGATAATCAAATAAAAAGGATTTCCAAATTGTTTTTTTTATTTAAAATCTCAAAACATATTTTGAAACCACATCTGCAGAATCATAAAAAAGCGCTAATCTTTTGGCAGTATTTTTGATAAAACTCACTCAAAAACAAGGAAATTGAAAACTATATATAATTCGATACGAGAAGAAGTGGTAAAGCATTCTAAAGTAAGGAATTCTGTTTTGGGGAATGTGAATGAATGGAAGAGAAGCCATTATATTATTCTTTCCGAAATTATTAAAGATGAACTCTCTGAGGCTGAAGAACTGAAGGGGGGAAAAAATTTGAAATTGGAAATACCATTTCACATGTTACCCTTCAGCGTTTTTTTGAAAATGATTACCAGGATAAAACCCATAATGATCTCAGGTTTCTTAAAACATTAGATAAAATCTGTATTTTCTTAGGCTACAAAGACCTTAATGATTATATACTATCTGTAAGACATAAGAAACAGGATCATGAGGAATCTGATAACCAGTCAAATCTTACACAGATGGTTTATGATTACTGTGCTGCTGCTTTTGAATTTTACAAGCTGTTTCCCATTCACAATACTGAGCTGTTAAAAAATCTGGTATTTGATGATTCTCCGTTTCTGGAAAGAGCGTCACAATTCAGTAAAGAACTGTGTGATAAGGATTTTCATCTGGTTACTAAAAACAACCGGTCCAATTATGAAGTTTTTGATATTCACATCGTTACAGATGAGCCAGACAAAAAAATACTGGAGTCTCAGGAATTCTGGAACCTTCTTTTCAAAGTGGGAGAAACGGGAGAAGAGCATTTTGTCAACCAGCTGAGTACCCAGATCTACTTCATCCGGAAGATAAATAATACCTGGAAGATATGGGATAATTATAATCCTGATGCCGGAATGCTAAACAGAAAGATTGAAACAATATAAAAAGAAAGCCGTAGAGAATCTCTACGGCTTTCATGTTTCGAAATATTTTTTTTCACTTGTCTTTTGTATTACAAATGTAAGTAGCCGATTTCAAACGTAAGAAACTTAAATATACTTAAGTAAACTCTTCTTTAACTTTATGTTAAATATATTCAATGAATCCAAGGGAATATTTTCGCAATGTCTAAGTTTTTTGTAATTTGCATACCAATAAAATAAAAGTAAAAGAGAAAATATGTCAACACTTACATTTGCCGAGAAAATAGCTCAAGCAGAAAATTTCTTACCAATCAACGGTACAGATTACATTGAGTTTTATGTAGGAAATGCAAAACAGGCTGCCCATTATTACAAAACCGCTTTCGGTTTTCAGTCTGTAGCTTATGCGGGTCCTGAAACAGGAGTAAGAGACCGTGCATCTTATGTGCTTCAACAAGGAAAAATCAGATTGGTACTAACAACAGGACTTAAGTCTGACTCTCTTATCAGCGAACACGTAAAAAAACATGGTGACGGAGTAAAAATTTTGGCACTTTGGGTAGACGACGCTTATGCAGCTTTCGAAGAAACAACTAAAAGAGGTGGTAAACCTTATTTAGAGCCTGTAACTTTAACTGATGAGCATGGTGAGGTAAGAATGTCCGGTATCTACACGTATGGAGAAACCGTTCACATGTTTGTAGAAAGAAAAAATTACAACGGAGCTTTCATGCCTGGATATGAAAAGTGGGAAAGTAACTATAAGCCTGAAGAAGCAGGTTTATTGTATGTAGACCACTGCGTAGGAAATGTTGACTGGAACAGAATGATCCCAACAGTAGAATGGTATGAAAAGGTAATGGGATTTGTAAATATTCTTTCTTTTGACGACAAGCAGATCAATACAGAATATTCTGCATTGATGTCTAAAGTAATGTCCAACGGAAACGGATTTGCAAAATTCCCTATCAACGAACCTGCAGAGGGTAAAAAGAAATCTCAGGTAGAAGAATATCTTGATTTCTACGAAGGAGAAGGCGTACAGCACATCGCGGTTGCTACGAAAGATATCATCCATACTGTAACTGAATTGAAAAAACGTGGTGTAGAGTTTCTTTCTGCTCCACCGGAAGCTTATTACGATATGGTTCCTGAAAGAGTAGGTCATATTGATGAAGATCTTAAAAAACTTCAGGATTTAGGTATACTTATTGATCATGATGAAGAAGGGTACTTATTGCAGATCTTTACCAAGCCTGTAGAAGACCGTCCTACTCTATTCTTCGAAATTATTGAAAGACACGGTGCACAGAGTTTTGGTGCCGGAAATTTCAAAGCCTTATTCGAAGCATTAGAAAGAGAGCAGGAAAGAAGAGGTAATCTTTAATTTTACATTAAAAATATAGGTTTTGTCAGGATTCAGTATTCTGGCAAAACTTTTTTATAAAACACAGTATATGAGAAAACTTTTAATCGGGATTTCCCTTTTAGGAACTTTAGGGCTTAAAGCTCAATACGGTTCTTTGAATGAAATCCTTAACCGACTTGAACAAAGAAAAGGCATCAATCAGCATCTTGAAAATGTAAATATTGATAACAAAAAATTCGTTTTTATTAAAGATGAGGCTGATCATACGGAACGGGACTTTATTATTATCAAAGGGAACAATGCCACTTATGTAGAAGTTTTCGATGATAAAGCTACAGGAGAAAGCAGTTCTAATGTTTTCACCGGCGATATCATCAGGAAAAAAAATATTATTTCTTTAAGAGCAGATATGCTTGAAAATAAAAAAATCCCAATGCCTGTTACGAAAACGTTATTGTTGACTCAGCAGGATAATATTCTATATCTCATCGATGTCAATACCAGAGACAGGTGGATAGATGAAGCATCTTACTCAAAAAAGGCAAAATAAATATTCTTTGGAAACACTCAGCAATATTTTAATCTAACTAAAATCTAAACTTATGAAATCATTTGTAGACTATTCCTCAAACTCGGATTTTTCTATACACAATATTCCTTTCGGAGTCGCAGTTTTTAACAAAGAATATATCGGATGCTGTACAAGAATCGGAGATCAGGTAATTGATCTTGCTACCTTGTATGATCTTGGTTATTTTGAAGATATTGAAGGATTAGACGACAATGTTTTTGAAGCTTACACCATCAACGAATTTATCGAACTGGGTAAACCAATTACCAATGCTGTTCGTACCAAAATTCAAACATTATTACAGGAAGGATCAACATTATCAAAAGATCAGAAAACAATAGAAGAAGCCTTCTACGACCTTGATAAAGTAAAAATGATGATGCCTGTTCACATCCCGAACTACACGGATTTTTACAGCAGTATCGAACATGCTACCAACGTAGGAAAAATGTTCCGTGATCCGGCAAACGCTTTATTACCTAACTGGAAGCATTTACCAGTAGGTTATCATGGAAGAGCATCTTCAATTGTAGTATCCGGAACAGAAATCAACCGTCCAAAAGGACAAATGAAACCTGCTGATGCAGATACCCCTGTTTTCGGACCATGTAAACAATTGGATTTTGAATTGGAAATGGCTTTCATCATCAATAAAAATACAGAGATGGGAGAAAGTATTTCAACGAAAGAAGCAGAAGATGCCATCTTCGGAATGGTTGTTTTCAACGACTGGTCTGCAAGAGATATTCAATCTTGGGAATATGTTCCTCTAGGGCCATTCCTTGCGAAAAACTTTGGTTCTTCTATTTCTCCATGGGTAGTTACTCTTGAAGCTTTGGAGCCATTCAGAACAGCTTCTCCAGTACAGGATCCTGAAGTTTTAGAATATTTAAAATTTGAAGGAGATCAAAACTATGACATCAACCTTGAAGTCTATATTCAACCAGAAAACGGAGAACAAAACCTGATCTCCGAAAGCAACTATAAACACATGTACTGGAATATGAACCAGCAGCTGGCCCATCACACAGTAAACGGATGTAATGTAGAAGTGGGAGATCTATATGCCAGCGGTACCATTTCAGGAAGCGATCCAAAATCATTCGGTTCTATGCTTGAATTGACCTGGAGAGGACAAAATCCTTTATCATTAAGCAATGGTGAAGAAAGAAAATTCATTGAAGATAATGATACCGTTACAATGAAGGCCTGGGCTGAAAAAGATGGCGTGAGAGTAGGTTTCGGGGAAGTTTCCGGTAAAATTATTCCTACACGTTAATTTTTTACCACAAAAGTCACAAAAGAGCTTATGGTTACACAGTCATATTTAACAGATCTGACATATAAGATAAATGGAGCCTGTATAGAAGTTCACAAAGTTCTAGGCCCAGGTTTATTGGAAAGTGTATATCATAAGTGTCTGGAAGAAGAACTTAGGCTAAGAAATATTAATTTTAAATCTGAGCTGAAAGTTCCGGTACATTATAAAGGAAAAGAAATTAATTGCGATTTCTTTTGTGACTTTTTAATTGATGACTTAATTGTGGTAGAATTAAAATCAGTTGCAAAACTAAACGAGATTCATAGAGCCCAACTTTTAAATTATATTAATCTAATGAAGAAACCCAAAGGCATTCTGATAAATTTTAATGTAAAAAATCTATACCACGAAGGACAGGAAACCTTTGTGAATCAATATTATGATCTGCTTTTTTGAACTTTAAAAGCTAACACAATTTTACTTAAAACTTTTGCGCCTTTTGTGGTTAAATAAAAATATGAAAACAGTAATCCCTTCCGAGATAACTTCCGTACAATTACAGACCATCATGCAGACGGCTGTTTCACCGCGCCCGATTGCTTTGGCATCTACTGTGGATAAAGATGGTACCATCAATTTATCTCCGTTCAGTTTTTTTAATATGTTCAGCACAGTTCCTCCGATTTTGATTTTTTCACCATCGAGAAGAGTTCGTGATAATACAACCAAACATACGCTGGAAAATGTTCTTGAAGTACCGGAAGTAGTCATTGGAACAGTGAATTTTCCTATTGTACAGCAGATCTCATTAGCTTCTACAGAGTATGAAACCGGAGTCAATGAGTTTATAAAATCCGGACTTACCATGAAAGAGGCTGATCTTGTACAGCCTAAACTGATTGAAGAATGCCCTGTCAACTTTGAATGTAAAGTTTTAGAGGTAAAGCCATTGGGAGATCAGGGCGGTGCCGGGAATCTTGTGATCTGTGAAGTTCAGAAAATTCACATCAGAGAAGAATACCTGAATGAAGCAGGAAATCTGGATCAGAAAAAACTGGATATGGTAGCCCGTTTAGGCAGTAACTGGTATTCCAGAAGCAATGAGAACAGTCTTTTTGAAGTACCGAAACCTTTGGTAACAAAAGGAATCGGCTTTGATTTACTGCCTGATTCTATTAAGTACAGTAAAGTATTTACAGGAAATGACCTTGGGATGCTTGCCAACACCGAAGTATTACCTGCCGGAGAATTTCATGCCGATGAAAACATCCATCTTGATGCCCAGAAATTACTTCTGGAAAGTAAAATTGAAGAAGCATGGAAGATCTTAATTAAATAAGCTGAATTGATTGATGAAAAAATATATATTCTTCTTTTTTCTCTTAATCATACTACAGTCCTGTTATTATCCAGTAAAAAAAGATTACGGAATCTACAGTAGATCATTGGTGTTTTCGAAAGACAAAAAGTGGCTGATTAACAACATCAAAACAGATGTAGATTCGCACCACCGGGAAATGATGAGTAAAGAGGCATTTAAACTATTTCAGGATGTGAGCAATGGCAATGCCTTTGACTTGAAAACGGCAAAAGCAGAAAATATAATTCAAAATAGCATTCCTTTTGAACCGGAAACTGAAGATCTTGAGGTATTGAAAAACAACTCTGATTTTAATTTTCTGGTAAACATTTACACCATGAAAGTGCGAAACGGTTTAGACAATTCACTTGGAACGCAGTATGAATATAAAAAAAATGAAGCTTTTGCAATGATGGACATTTATGATATTGGTACGATGAAGAAAATATATTCTCTCAAAGCATATTCTGAAGTTTCGGTAGAGAAAGATCAAAAGGTAACCATCCTCGATCCTTCAACAGAAATGATGACCATGAAAAACTTTAGAAGCCTTTTAAAGGCAGTAAAAAAGAATGCAGTTAAAATCAATTAACTGAAGACATCTATTGATAATCAATAAAAAAGGAGTGAAAGTTTCACTCCTTTTTTTATTATTTGGATTTAAGCGACTCTGAAACAGTAATTTTTCCTTTTTCAGCAAATTCAGTTGCTTTACCGTTTTTATCTATAGAAACGTTCAGATTATCATTTTTAGCATCGTAGAAAATGGTTGTAGCATATCCCGGGCAGTCATGCTGCTTACATCCTGTCAGTTTATAGATTCCATTTTCTGAAGTAACAGGACTTTCTACATTGAAATTCTTTACCATCTCATCATACTGAGCACCAGTAAGTTTCTTCAGCCTTTCTGAAATGCCTTTATCTTCAAAGAATTTAATATCATGAGGATATTTGCCTACATTCTTCGTGATAATATTCTCTGGAGCAGGAGCGGAAGGAGCTGCTGCCGTTGCGGTTGAATCTGTTTTTGGGGTGGTTACGGAATCTTTAGGCATTACCGTAGCTAAAGTATCACTGCTTACAGAAGATTCTGTTTTTGTTTCTTTTTTACATGAAACAACACATAATGAAAGCGCAAATGCGCCTGCAATAATTTTTTTCATAATTATACTGATATGGTGGTTAATTTCTAATAACGTAGTTTTAAGTGTTTTATTTCAATTTTTCTTTGATAAAATCAATACATTTTTCGGTTACAGTATTCAGATCTTTGGGTAAATCTGTTTCTGTCCAGGGCTCTTTTGCTCCGAAAGTATGATTGGCATTTTCAATCAGGAAAAGTTCAGAATTCGGATGAAGAATATGAAGATGCTCTGCCTGCTTTACCTCTACAGCTTCATCACCCGTTCCATGAATAATCAGCATATGAGCTTTTGCCATCTCCGTTGCCCGTTCTACATCAAAACGGTGAACATTCTGCTCATAGTTCTCATAAAATTGATAATAGTGGGGCATTTCCTGCTTGGTACGCCCGTTCAGAGCATAATAAACTCCGCCCTTCTTCCAGTTTTCAAAAGCTTCTCCTGTGGGAAAGCGGTCTAAAGTATCCACACTGGCCAGAGTAATCAGACCATTGATTCTTTCATCTTCAAAAGTTTTAATGATAGAAATTCCTCCTCCCCTGCTGTGACCTATCAGAATGATCTTTTCTTCATCCACACGAGGATCTTTACTAAAGTGATCAATCACCACTCCAAGGTCAGAAAGCTCTTTAGAATAATTATTATGGCCAAAAGCTTCAAGATCTCCGAAGTTATGCGGATCATCCGGTGTAGTTCCGTTATGGGAAAAATTAAACTTCACGAAGAAAAAACCTGCTTCAGCAAACTTTTCCGCCATAAGATTCCACGATCCCCAATCTTTATAACCTTTATATCCATGAACAAACAGTACCAACGGAAGCTTTTTTCCAATGTCTTTATAAAAAATATCAGCAAGAAAACCTTTTGTTTCTTTATTTTCTAAATATATATTCTTTTCACTAATCAGATTCATAAAATAAATGGGTTTTATTTAATATTATTTATATTTATGGGATTAATTTAAATTGAAATTTATGAAAAAAACTCTACTTCTTTTATTTTTAATTACTTTTTCTTTTATCCTCAGCCAGACAACCAAAAGAGTGTTCTTTATCGGAAACAGTTATACTTACGTTAATGATTTGCCTAACCTCATCCAAAGTATTGCTGCTTCTAACGGCGATGTACTGGAGCATCACAGCCATACACCTGGTGGGTCTACGCTGCAGGATCACTCCAACAATCCGGATGTGATTTCAACCATCAACCAGGAAAACTGGGATTATGTCGTATTACAGGAACAGAGCCAGCTTCCGTCATTTCCGGATTCTCAGGTTCAAAATCAGGTATATCCTTATGCTCTTCAGCTTTCCAATTTGATTAAAACATCAAATCCCTGTGGAAATGTAATCTTCTATATGACCTGGGGCCGTAAAAACGGTGATGCTGCGAATTGTCCGGGACTTCCCGCTGTCTGTACCTATCAGGGAATGGACACTCAGATTTATAACCGTTATATGGAAATGGCAGCGGCCAATGAAGGTATTGTTTCTCCTGTAGGTAAAGTGTGGAGAGCAATCAGGGAGCAAAACCCGGCTATTGAATTGTATGATCAGGATGAATCACATCCGAGTTATATTGGGTCTATGGCTGCTGCGTATACATTTTACACTATTTTATTCAAGAAAGATCCTGCACAGATCCCTTTTAATGGAAATCTTAGTCCGGCACAGGCACAGCTAATCAAGGATATCGTTAAAACAGAGGTTTACAATCAGCCTGTAAAATGGTTTGTAACGAATAATGATGTTCACAGCAGATTCACCTATCAGCTTACCGGAGCAGGAACGGTTCAGTTTACCAATACAACACAGAATGCAGCTGCCTATTCATGGGATTTTGGTGACGGTACAACCTCAACTCTGGAAAATCCGGTACATACCTACCCTGCAGGAGGAACTTATACCGTAAAGCTGACAACAGCTGCCTGCGGAGCCACTACCACCAAAACAAAACTGATTGTGGTAAGTACCTTAAATACGGCAGAAACAGCTATTCAGGATCCTGTTCAGATTTATCCTAACCCTACTCAACATCATATTACCATTACTTCTAAAAAGAGAATTGAAATACTTTCACTTACCGATGCTTCCGGAAGAATTGTTCATTGTCATTTGAGTAAAACAGATTCAGGATATATTCTGCCACTTCAGCATTTGAGCAGTGGAGTTTATTTTTTACAGTATAAAGCTGATGAAAAGGAATTCACTAAAAAGATTATAAAAAAATAAGCTTATTTTTGCTTCATGCAGAATTTAAGAACTGTAACCGTGACGCGTTACATTCTGCCATTGAGAGAAGGAGGATCTCTTCCTGCTCTGGCAGAAGCTGATGATGATTTCAAATATGTATTAAAATTCCGTGGTGCAGGCCATGGGGTAAAAATGCTTATCTCTGAACTTTTGGGTGGAAAGATTACCGAAGCATTGGGACTAAAAATTCCTGAACTGGTTTTTATCAATGTTGATGCCGATTTCGGAAGAACAGAAGCCGATGAGGAAATACAGGATCTCCTAAAATTTTCTGAAGGTCTGAACCTTGGTCTGCACTATCTTTCCGGTTCTATCACTTATGATCCGGGAGTAAGTGTTGATCCCCTTCTGGCTTCAAAAATAGTATGGCTTGATGCATTTATTACTAACATTGACCGTACTTTTAGGAATACAAATATGCTGATGTGGAATAAAGAGCTTTGGCTCATCGATAATGGTGCTTCATTCTACTTCCACCATTCATGGCAGAATTTTGATACAGCGGCAAAAACACCTTTCAAATATGTGAAAGACCATGTACTTCTTCCTAAGGCAAAAATGCTTGACGAAGCAGATCAATTTGCCCATGAAGTACTGAATGATATACTTTTCAGGGAGATTGTCAATACAATTCCTGAGGACTGGCTGCACTGGAATGATGCTGATGAAACGCCTGAAGAAATTCGTGAGATCTATTTTCAGTTTCTGAAAACCAGATTAGAAAATTCTCAAATCTTTATAAACGAAGCTAAAAATGCAAGAGGATAAAATATATGAATATGCGGTAATACGCTTGGTACCTAAAGTTGAAAGAGAAGAATTTTTCAATATCGGACTGGTTATGTTTTCCAAAAGGGAAAAATTCATCAGGGTAGAATTCTATTTGTGTCCTGATAAATTTAAACTCATGCACAGTAAACTGGATTATGAAGATATTATCCAGAATCTTGAAAGTTTTCAGAAAATTGCCAATGGTGATAAAGATGGTGGTCCTATTGCACTGCTTGATATTCCTGAGCGTTTCCGCTGGCTGACAGCTGTAAGAAGTGCTGTGGTGCAGACTTCCCGACCTCATCCGGGAAAATCCAAAGATCTAAACAGTACTTTTGGTAAACTTTTTGAGGAGTTAGTAAAATAACACATCCTTAAAAATTTATTATGAATTTATCTATAAACAACATATCAATCTGCAGGTTTTTCACAAACCTGTTTTTTGTTTTATTCTTAGGTTTTTCTAATTCATTTTTTTCCCAGAACTTGTCACAAGCACAGGTTAAAACACCTCCTGTAAAAAGTACAGTACTTCCTAAGATAGCCCATCTGTCTGAGGATATTGTATATAAAACCAATAAAAAAGGGAATCCTCTTGCTCTGGATTTATATATTCCTAAAAATGTTGCCACTGAAAAAATACCTGTACTGATCTATGTTCATGGAGGCGGATGGATTGAAGGCGATAAAGTAGTTCATGCAGACAATTATCTGGAAACCACTGTTGAAAAGTTAATGGCAAAGCAATATGCCGTGATCAGCATTAATTATACGCTGCTGAATGATAGTACTCATTTTCCACTGCCTCTGGAAGATACCAAAGATGCTATCAGGTGGGTAAGAAAAAATGCAGATAAATATCATTTCGATACCAATAATATAGGTCTGTTTGGGGCTTCAGCCGGAGCTCACCTTTCCCTGATGGCGGCTTATACTCCCGACAATACTTATCTGGGAAGTCCGGAACTTTCGTCTTATTCTGCCAAAGTAAATTATGTAATTGATCATTATGGTCCTGCTGATCTTAATAAGCTTTTCCATACAAGACTAGGAACAATTCCGGTAGGAATGATCGGGTTGATGTCAAAAAAGATTGTCGGTTTACAGGAAAATCTGGTAAAAGGAATTTCCGGGTATGATATCAGAAAAGATCAGGATAGAGCCATCGATTATCTGAATACCTTATCTCCAGTTAATTTTGTTTCGGAAGGAGTTCCAACTTTAATTGTTCAGGGCAATAATGACAAAATTGTTCCTTTAAACCAATCTAAAAAACTTCACAGAAAATTAAACAGAGCCAAAATACAAAACGCTCTTATCATTGTTGATGGCGGAGTACATGGTTTTGGAACAACTGATAAAGCTTATCTGGACAAAATTACTGATGAAATGGTGGATTTTGTTCTTTCACAAAAGAAGTAATATACATTCATCTATTCAATTACAATTCAAATAACTATAAATCAATACAATAAAATACATTACAACAACAAATTTGCTAGATTGATATACATATTGATATTTTTTCATTGAGAATTAATTACCTTGGCTATTGTTTAAATTATTAACAACAAAAACACCAATCAATTAATTATTTATCAATAAAAATAAGCAATATGGAATCTTTAAACAATATCAATGCGCTTACTCTCATATTTGTATCTGTTCTTATTTTTGCGATAGCTTACCGTTTCTATGGTATTTTTATTGCCAATAAAGTCCTCCGGCTCAACGACCAGAATACCACCCCTGCCGTGGAATTTGCAGATGGTAAAGATTATGTCGCTACGAATAAAAATGTACTTTTCGGACATCATTTTGCTGCAATCGCTGCTGCAGGGCCATTAGTAGGACCTGTTCTTGCCGCCCAGTTCGGATATCTTCCGGGTGCATTATGGATTCTAATTGGATGTGTATTGGGAGGCGGAGTTCATGATATGGTTGTACTCTTTGCTTCTGTGAGACACAAAGGTCAAAGTCTTGCGACTATCGCTTCTAAAGAAATCGGAAAAGCAACCGGAACCGTAGCTGGTTTTGCAATTCTATTTATCCTGATTCTTACGCTGGCGGGTTTATCGCTGGCTTGTATCAATGCAATGCATGAAGCTTCATGGTCTCTTTTTACAGTAATCATCACAATGCCTATCGCCATCATCATGGGACTGATTATGCGTTATAAAAAGAACAGTGTTTTGTTTGCAAGTATTTTAGGCGGTATCCTTTTGATTGCCGGAATCATCGGAGGCCACACTCTGATGCAGAATCCTACCATGAACAATTTATTTTCCTGGGATATTAAAACAATTTCTATCGCGATTCCTTTGTATGGCTTTATTGCTTCTGTATTACCGGTATGGCTGCTTTTGGTTCCAAGAGATTATCTTTCCACTTATTTAAAGATAGGAACTATTATCATGCTGGCTATCGGGGTCATTGTGATTCATCCTACCATACAGATGCCAGCGATCACTGCTTTTGTAAATGGTGGAGGGCCTATTATTGGCGGACCTGTACTTCCTTTTATTTTTATCGTGATTGCCTGCGGAGCAATTTCCGGTTTCCATGCTGTGATTGCTACGGGAACAACTCCTAAAATGCTTAATAAAGAAAGAGAAATTCTTTTTGTAGGATATGGAGCAATGCTTGTGGAAGGTTTTGTAGCATTGATGGCACTTATTGCGGCATGTACACTGATGCCGGGTGATTATTTTGCGATCAACACCCCTAAGGAAGCTTATGATTCTTTTCTTGCAACACATCCTTCACTACATGGTGTAGACATAGATTATTATTCACAAAAAATAGGGATTGACCTGTATGGAAGAACCGGAGGTGCCGTATCTCTGGCTGTAGGAATGGCCCATATCTTCAACAAAATCCCTTATATGGATCAGCTGACGGCCTACTGGTATAATTTTGCGATTATGTTTGAAGCTGTATTTATTCTTACTGCTATTGATGCAGGGACAAGAGTGGGACGTTTCTTCTTACAGGAAATGCTGGGTTCTGTAGTTCCAAAATTCAATGATAAAAACTGGATTCCGGGAATTATTATCAGCAGTCTTCTTTTCACTTTTGCCTGGGGATATCTTGTGTATACCGGAAACGTAAACAGCATCTGGCCGTTATTCGGAATCAGTAATCAGCTGCTGGCTGCCTGCGGACTTATCGTCTGTACAACAATGCTAATCAGGATGAACAGGGGAAAATATGCTTTATGCTCAGCTATTCCCGGAGTTTTCATGGCCGGAATTACATTCTGGGCCGGGTATATCCAGGTGACCGCCATTTATATTCCCAAAGGACAGTACTTACTGGCTGCACTAGCAGCAACAGCCATGATTCTTATGCTTATTGTATTTATAGGGGCTTTCCGAAAATGGTATCAATTGCTTCAGATCAACAAAACAGTAATGGATCATTATGGAGAACCTGTGAAGGAACTTGTGGAAAGATAAATTCATATGATCATAAATAAAAAAACAGTTCAGAAATTTCTGAACCGTTTTTTTTTATTGAAGTTCCTTAATCTTATAAAAATGCAGAATATATACATTAAAACCATTAAGAAGGATTTAAGAAATAAAGTATAGTTAAGATGAATCATTCTGATTTTTAAGCTTAAAGCGAAGCTTATCTTAATACTCAATATCTTAATACAATCTTAATGTTTCAAAATATAAAACTTTAAACAATTTCATAAGTCATAAGTAAGATCTGTTATTGAATTTAAAAATTGAAATTAAGTCTCGCAAAAACATATCTACCATTTTGTCCAAACTGTGAAGTAGAACGTGAATAGATAAACTGGTCATTATTGGTAGAAGCAGTAAGGTTTTTTGTTGGATAAATATCAAACAAATTATTTACCCCCAAAGTCAACCCTACGTTTTTAGTAAACTGGTAAGCAGCAGATATATCGGTAATGATCTTATCTCCGATCGGTTGGTGTTCATTAAAATCTATGATTCCGTCTCCGTTCACATCAATAATATCAGCACCTGTTACTTTTCCAAAATAAGTATTTCTCAGATAGAACGTAGCATCCTTCCATGAAAGGGTGTGCGAAAGACTGGCTTTCACTCTAGGCACAGCTTCTTCCAGATACACTCTTGATTTTTCAGAAAAATATACTTTCTCAAGCTGTGGTGACTGTAAAAGTCCTGCAGAATGGATATCTCCTACCTGTTTGGTCTTATTAAGGTTAATAGCAAAGTTATTATCGAGTTTTATACCTGAAAATCTTACATTATGTGAAATCACTACATCCAACCCTTTTGTTTCCGTATCAATTGCATTCGTGAAGAACTGAGCACCGTTCACATTTAATTTATCATATTCTTTTTGTGCATCTGAAGGCACATCTTTTCTTAAGAACTGGTCCGTAAGGATGATACGGTTGTCGATTCTTGTGAAATATCCGTCTGCTGTAAAGCTAAGCCCTGCTGAAGGAATTTTGTAGGTAAATCCCACACTTGCTGATTTGGAAGTTTCCTGCTTCAGTTTTGGCATACCTAGCAATCCTGCCAGCTGGGAATCATTACTGAAAGTTCCTACTTCCAAAAGTTGATTATTCGTAAACAATGTAGAAGTTACATTATAATAAATCTGGTGGATAGACGGAGCTCTGAATCCTGTAGATCCTGCAAATCTCACATTGAAATTAGGCGCTACTTTGATTCTTGAAGCTAATTTATAATTGAATGTCGATCCGAAATCAGAATAATTTTCATATCTCGCAGCAGCGTCTACCAATAACCAGTTGGTGAAGTTAAATTCTACATCTGCATAAGCTGCCACCGACTGTCTGTTTTTATCCACAGCATTCTCAGGTTTAAATCCATTGAATACCTGTGATCCTCCCGGCAGAGGCAGTCCAAAAAAGTCCGTAGCTCTCTGGCTTGGATCTCCGTTCCAGATATTTCCAAATTGATCATATGTCTGATACGAAGCTTCTTCACCTTGGGTAATTTTAAAATTCTCATAGCGGTGCTCTGCTCCAAATGCTACGTTAATCCCTTCCCAAACATCATATTTTTTAGAGAAATCTAAATTGATTGTGTTTTGGGAAAATCTCAGCCCTCCTGCATTAAATTCTCTTGGTGAGTCAAAACGTAAGGAGGTATTTCCGGTGTTTTGAATATTATAGGTGAATGAATTCTGCCCGTATGTATTACTGAAATCAATATTCCAGCCGTCCCATTTCCCTTTGACTCCTGCAGCCAGTGAAATATCCTGGATATCCGTTCCAATCTGTGGAAGATAACCATTAGGATATAATCCTGTAAAGGTTCTGCTTTCACTTGGTCTTCTGTAAAATCCTCCGGAAGTTCCGTGTCTTAAACTATATCCTCCAAAAGTATAAACCTTCCAGTTATCATTGATTGGCAATTCAGCATTTATAAAAAGCTGGTGGTTATTAAGTTTAGACTGTCCTACCTGCATATTGTAGTCTTTTCTGGACTGCCCTCTGTACGCCAATTCCTGATCGGTAAAGTAATTAAGCTGCTCTCTGGTAAAATTTCCAGGTTTCAAAATACTTTGTAATGCAGAAATGGTATTGGCTCCCTGGATTGAATTTTGCAGCTCCTGAGAAAAGTAGTTTACATTTTGTGCATACTGATGTACATAATTTACAATCTGCTGTGAATTGGGTGTATTCCCAATATTCGTAAAAAGAGAAGAAAGATTAACTCCGTCATTTAGTGCACGTTGTTCAATGGCATTATAAGCATTGTAAATAGGTCCATTTTCTGTTCCGGCTCTATAAGTTGGATTTCTGAACTGTGAAGACCAAGTGATATTGAAGAAACCTCCTTTGGTTCCTATTTTATTACCATAGTTCAGATCCAGCTGAATATTCTGTCCGTCAAAATCGCCGGTATGGTCATTAGCTGTTGGTGTTAAATTTCCTCCATAACTTATTTGTCCTGCCAGTTTTCCTGTATCTCTTTTCAAGTCAAGATTAATTACTCCGGCAATGGCATCAGATCCATATTGTGCTGCAGCTCCGTCTCTTAATACTTCTATTCTGTTTAATGCAAAAGACGGAATGGCATTTAAATCCGTTCCTACGGTACCTCTTCCGGGTGTTCCGTTTACATTCACCAATGCTGAAGTGTGTCTTCTTTTTCCATTAACCAAAACCAATACCTGGTCCGGCCCCAAACCTCTCAGCTGGGCAGGATCCAAATGATCCGTTCCGTCTGAGTTAGTCTGAATCGTAGAAGTAAATGATGGTGCTACTGCATTCAGGATTTGTCCAATATTTGTTTGTGGGAGAATGATTGAAGATTCTTTCACATTGAATACATCTACAGGAACCGGGCTGTCTGTTTTAGATCTGGCTCCAGCTCTTGATCCCAGCACCACTATTTCTTCTACATTATTGGTTTTTATACTGTCTTTATTTGTTTTGATGCTGTCTTTTTCCTGTCCGTAAGTATATACTCCAAGAAAAAATAAAACAGAGGCCGAAAGAATAGTTTTTTTATTTCTCATATAATTTAATTTGATTGAACATTTATGTTTTTACAAGCTGCAAATGTAAAATATATTTATTAGTCCACAAAATCAATAGACTTTGTTTTTATAAAAAATGGTTATCGTTTCTTTCTATCCCTACTTAAAGTTATGATAAATTAAGAACATTCCAATAAAATAAGATACTAAAGAATATAAAATCAGACAAATAAAGATTGGAAACGCTATGATCGCAAGGAAATATGTTACTCTCTATTATTCTTCGATCGCAAAGGCACTTCGTTCAGCAGAGAAATTGTCTTCAATAAGTGGAACGTCATTGCGAACGAAAAATAAATACATCTGAATGAACACATTGCGAACTTTGTGTTTAAAATAGGTAATCTAAACGCTATGACCGCAAAGGAAAATTTACAGCTTATTATTCTTATGTCGCAAAGGCACTTCGTTTAGCAGAGAAATTTCTCTTTGCTAAGTGGAACGCCTTTGCGATCGAAAAATAAATACGTATGAATGAAGACATTGCGAACTTTGTGTTTAAAATAGGTAATCTAAACGCTATGACCGCAAAGGAAAATTTACAGCTTATTATTCTTATGTCGCAAAGGCACTTCGTTTAGCAGAGAAATTTCTCTTTGCTAAGTGGAACGCCTTTGCGATCGAAAAATAAATACATCTGAATGAACACATTGCGAACTTTGTGTTTAAAATAGGTAATCTAAACGCTATGACCGCAAAGGAAAATTTACAGCTTATTATTCTTATGCCGCAAAAGCACTTCGTTTAGCAGAGAAATTTCTCTTTGCTAAGTGGAACGCCTTTGCGATCGAAAAAATAGACAGAGTGCAATAGTTACATTGCGGGCTTTGCATTTAAAAATAAAAAAAAACGGATCCAAAAATTGAACCCGTTTTATTTATATTGCATTGTTCTGAAATTAAATCTTAGTCAGTTTTGCATATTTCAGAATCAGGTTTTTCTCTCCTTCATGGATGAAAATAACTTTTGCTTTGATATTCTGAGGATCCGTTCCATCCAGGAAGCTAACTTCTCCAATTCCAAAACGGTCGTGTCTCACCTTATCTCCTACTTCAATATCCTGGGAAGAAGCTCCACTTGGATTGATAATTTTAGCTGTACTTACAGGTTTCAGTTTTCTTACTTCCTGAGCAGGTTTTGAGGCATCACCTCTATCGAGAGTCTTCTTTTCAACCTTTTTGAAAGATTTAATTTCAGAAGGATGTTCATCAAAAATATTGGATCTTACCCCTGAATTATTGATAAATCTTTTTTCCAAAACAGGATTAAGGAATTCAATATATTCATCATCAATTTCACTTAAGAATCTTGAAGGTTCTGCATCTGTGATTTTCCCCCATTGAAAACGGGAAACAGCATATGAGAAAAAGACCTGTTTTTCAGCCCTTGTCAGTGCTACATAAAATAGTCTTCTCTCTTCCTCAAGATCTTCTCTGGTGGCAGAGCTCATAAAGCTTGGGAACAGATTTTCTTCAAGTCCTACTAAGTGAACTACTGGAAACTCAAGTCCTTTTGAAAGGTGAATAGTCATCAATGAAACCATATCATCTTCCAGGTTCTTATCCTGAGTATCTGCTGAAAGGGCGATATTTTCAAGGAAATTGGAAAGACTCGGATCTCCGTCCTCAAGCTGCATCTGCTCTTCAATGAATCCCTGCATGGAGTTCATCAATTCCTGTACGTTTTCTACTCTGGAAATTCCTTCAGGAGTCTGATCATCTTTTAAAAACTTAATCAACCCGCTTCGCTTTGCCACTTCCATAGCAACACTGTAAGCTGTTTCTGTTTTCAGCAATACCTGAAAAGCTTTTATCATAGACCAGAAGTCGTTCAACTTGTTCAAAACTCCGTTGTTCAGGCCCAATTGAGGTGCATACATCGGAAGATTTTCCAATACTTTTGAAACCGCAATATTATGAGCATCTGCAAAAACGATCAGTTTATTCTGTGTTGTTTCTCCAATTCCTCTTGCAGGATAGTTGATGATCCTCATCAATGCTTCAGAATCATTCTCATTGATCAGAAGTCGAAGATAACCAATAAGGTCTTTTACTTCTTTTCTTTGGTAGAAGGAAAGTCCTCCATACACTTTATATGGAATATTTTTACGTCTCAGTGCATCTTCAAAAGCACGTGTCTGAGAGTTGGTTCTGTATAAAATGGCAAAATCACTGTATTTTCTCTGGTCACGGTTACGGAGTTCCCAAATATTTCCGGCAACAAAATTCGCTTCATCAGCATCGGAAAGAGATCGGTATATTTTAATCTTATCCCCTTCTTCATTGTCACTGAATACATTTTTCTTAAACTGCTGTAAATTTTTTGCAATAACTACATTAGCCGCATTTACAATATTCTGTGTAGAACGGTAATTCTGTTCCAGAGATACTGTTTTAGCATCTGTATAATCTTTTTTAAAGTTTAAGATATTGTAAATGTTAGCTCCACGGAAAGAATAAATGGATTGTGCATCATCCCCTACCACACAGATATTCTCAAATTTTGAAGCTAATGCTTTTACAATAAGATACTGAGAGTGGTTGGTATCCTGGTACTCATCCACCATGATATATCTGAACCTATCCTGATATTTTGCAAGCACTTCAGGAAAACGGGTCAGCAACTCATTGGTTTTCAACAACAGGTCATCAAAATCCATGGATCCGTTTCTGAAACACTGATCAACATATTTCTGATAAATCTGCCCGATGAATTTCATATTAGCCTTTTCATCCGCCTCCATCAGTTCCGGGTTGTTGAAATAAGCTTTTACCGTAATCAGATTATTTTTATAGGTTGAGATTCTTGCCTGAACTTTTTTAGGTTTATAAAGATCTGCATCAATATTCATATCCTTCAGTACTTTTTTGATCACATTCAGGGCATCCTGCTGATCATAAATGGTAAAATTGGAAGGATATCCAAGATAATGAGCCTCAATTCTTAAAATTCTTGCAAAAACAGAGTGAAAAGTTCCCATCCAAAGGCTTCTTGCATTACTGTCTCCTACTACTTTTGCAATACGGTCTTTCATTTCACGAGCCGCCTTATTGGTAAAGGTAAGCGCCAGGATATTGAAAGGGTCTATTCCATTATGTATTAAATGAGCAATACGCATGGTCAATACACGCGTTTTCCCGGAACCTGCTCCGGCAAGCACCATCAAAGGTCCTTGTAAAGAGGTAACGGCTTCATATTGTGATTCATTGAGTCCTTTCAAATAGTCCATACAGCAAAAAAATTTTGGGAACACAAAATTAATGTATTCAGAGGAGAATTCAAACTTTCATAAGAAGTTAGAAATTGCAACACTCAAATTTTAATACTTAAAATATATATCAATAGTCAATTTTGCTTTAAAATGTAAGTGGCTCTTATTAAATATTCAAAATTAAACGCTAATGTTCGCAAAGGCATTACATTTAGCAAAGATCTCGGGCAAGCATTGCTGAGTAAAACGCCATTGTCACCGATCTGAAGGTTATTTAAATATCTTAGTGGACTCTGCGTTAAAAATACTATTTGCAGGCAAAGTAAATTGATAATTGACATTATAAATTCCTACTTTTTAAACTTTTAATTTCTAAATATTTTCTTATTACAACATATATTTCTATACATTTTGTAACATTTAATTCACTTTTCGTACTAATTGATAAACAATTTCTAAATTTTATGAAAAAGCGACTTCTTTCTGCTGCTGCCGTAGCTTTCTTCGGGCTAATGCTGAATGCACAGCAAATCAAATTCGAAGAGTATGACCTTCCCAATGGTCTTCACGTAATTCTTCATCAGGATAACTCGGCGCCGGTTGTAACAACAGGTGTAATGTACCATGTAGGTGCAAAGGATGAAGTAAAAGGCAGAACAGGTTTTGCTCACTTCTTTGAACACCTTTTATTTGAGGGAACTCCTAATATCAAAAGAGGAGACTGGTTCAAGATTGTTTCTTCAAACGGAGGACAGAACAATGCCAACACCACCAATGACAGAACGTATTACTATGAAACATTCCCTTCTAACAACGAACAGCTTGGACTTTGGATGGAAGCTGAAAGAATGCGTCACGCTGTCATCAATCAGGTGGGTGTAGATACTCAGAGAGAGGTTGTAAAAGAAGAAAAAAGATTAAGAATGGATAACCAGCCTTATGGAAATCTTTTCACAACTATTCAGAAAAATTTATTTACCAATCACCCGTACAACTGGCCTACAATCGGTTCTATGGAAGATCTGAATTCTGCTAAATTAGAAGAATTCCAGGCGTTCTACAAGAAGTTTTACGTACCGAATAACGCCACTTTGGTTGTTGCAGGAGATATCAAACCTGAACAGACTAAAAAATGGATCGAAACCTATTATGGAGGAATTCCAAAAGGAACTTTATATCCAAAAGATTTCCCTAAAGATGCTCCTATCACTCAGGAAAAAGAAGTAACGGCAACAGACCCGAACATCCAGCTTCCTGCTTATGTTTTCGCGTACAGAACTCCGGCTAACAAAGAGAAAGATGCTTATGTTTTAGATATGCTTTCTTCTTATTTAAGTAATGGAAAATCTTCGGTTTTATATAAAAAATTAGTTGATCAGGACAAAAAAGCACTTCAGGTAGCTGCTTTTAACCAAGGGCTGGAAGATTACAGTATTTTCGCCTTCTTCGCGATCCCGATGGGACAGACTACAAAGCAGGCTTTACAAGCTGACATTGATGCTGAAATCAAAAATCTTCAGACTACATTAATCTCTGAAGATGATTATCAAAAACTTCAAAACCAGTACGAAAATCAGTTTGTAAATGCTAACTCAAGCATTCAGGGAATTGCTGCTTCATTGGCAACCAACCACGTATTGATGGGTGACACGAATTTGATCAATAAAGAAATCGACATTTACAGATCTATCACAAGACAGGATCTTCAAAATGCTGCTAAAAAGTATCTTAATTCCAACCAAAGAATAATCATTAACTACGTACCTGAGAAAAAGTAATCATTTCAACTTTTAAGGTTACAATATGATTATTAAAAATTAAATTTTTACAAATGAAAAAGCAATTAACATATATAGCTGCAGCGTTTTTCTTTACAGGAATGGTTTCAGCACAAAAAATAGATCTTAATGCAATGCCGAAGCCGGGACCTACTCCTGCGATTAACATTGCTAAGCCAAAAACTTTCCAGCTAAGCAACGGTCTTACAGTAATGGTAGTTGAGAACAACAAGCTGCCAAGAGTAAGTGCAAGCCTTTCTATGGACAGACCTCCTTACAATGAAGGAGCTGTAACTGGGGTAAGCGGAATCATGGCTGAACAGTTTGAAAACGGAACTACGAATATCTCCAAAGATGATTTCAACAAAAAAGTGGACTACCTTGGGGCAAATCTTAATTTCTCTTCAGGAGGTGCTTCTGCCAACTCACTTTCAAAATATTTCCCTGAAGTATTAGGCCTGATGGCTGATGCAATTATTAATCCTAAATTCTCTGCTGAGGAAATTCAAAACTCTAAAGAAAGAGCTATTGAAGGATTAAAATCTGAGGAAAAAAATGCTTCTTCTATCGCGGAAAGAGTTTCAAACGCTTTGATGTATGGAAAAAATACTTCAAGAGGTGAATTTGAAACTGTTGAATCGATTAACAAAATCCAGCTTGCTGATGTACAGAACATCTATAAAAAATACTACGCTCCGGACAATGCTTATTTAGTAATCGTTGGAGACGTAAAGTTTGACCAGGTAAAACCTTTGATCGAGAAAGCTTTCAATGGCTGGAAAAAAGCAAATACCCCTGTTGCACAATTAGAGCCAGCTTCTAATGTTGCGAAAACAGAAATTAATGTAGTGGATGTTCCTTCTGCTGTACAGTCTGTTGTTTCTCTAAACAACTTGAACACGTTGAAAATGAAAGATGCCAATTATTTCCCTGCAACAATTGCCAATTACATCCTTGGAGGTGGTGGTGAAGCAAGACTTTTCATGAACCTTAGAGAGAAGAACGGATTTACTTACGGTGCTTATTCAAATATGGTAGCAAGCAAGTATTCTCCTGAATTTTCTGCAAGTGCGAGTGTAAGAAATGAGGTTACAGACAAAGCGGTTAAGGAATTCATGAATGAACTTAATGCTATTTCTACGGTAAAACCAGAAGAATTGGCAAATGCAAAAGCAAAGCTGAAAGGTTCTTTCATCATGTCCTTAGAGCAGCCTGCAACTATTGCAAGATTTGCATTGAACCAAAAAGTTCAGGATTTACCAGCTGATTTCTACACCAATTACCTGAAATCTATCGATAAAGTAACAGCTGCAGATGTTTCAAATGCTGTTAAGACTACCATTTTACCAAACCAAAGCAGAATTTTCATTGCAGGCAAAGCATCTGATATTTCTGAAGGATTGGAAAAATTAGGTTACCCTGTAAAATATTTTGATAAGGATGCAAACCCTGTTTCAAAACCAACTGTACAAAAAGTAGATGCAAGTGTTACGGTTGCCTCTATTGCAGATAAATACATCAATGCTATCGGAGGAAAAGCTAATTTGGCTAAAATTACTTCATATACTACGAATGCTTCAATGTCTATGCAAGGACAAAACATCGATTTTAAAATCGTTAAAGCACAAGGCGGAAAGGAGCTGACAACTGTAACAGCAATGGGACAGGTTGTTCAGAAGCAGGTATTTGATGGAAAAACCGGTTATTCTATGCAGATGGGACAAAAAATTGACATCACACCGGAAGAAATTGCTGAAAAACAAAAGAACCCGGAGCTTTTTGAAGAATTAGGTTTTGCAAAATCTGCTGATTATAAATTAGGAGGAATTGAGAAAATCGGAGGTGAAGATTCTTATGCAATTAAAAGTGGAGATACAACGTATTACTACAGCGTTGCAACAGGATTAAAAACCGGAGAAACAAAAAAAGTAAAAGCTAAGGGCCAGGAAGTGACAATCCCTACAACATTCTCTAATTACAAAGATGTAGAAGGGGTAAAAATGCCATATACAATCTCTGTAAGCCAGATGGGAATGGATATGACCATGAATGTAAAGTCTTATGAAATAAATAAGGCTACTGATGCTGATTTTAAATAATAACATCCAATTTTTATAGAAAAAGCGGCAACAATTGTTGCCGTTTTTATTTTTATCAACATTTGGCGATATCTTTCTTTGTCATTCAGTAAAAAAAGATTAAATTTGCCCATTCAAAAAGATATCAGAATTAATGGATACTATATTTACACTATTGATGGTTCTTGTTATGGTTGCCAGCGTTTTATTGGTAATTATCGTTATGGCACAAAATCCAAAAGGAGGAGGCCTTTCCAGTACATTCGGAGGTGCATCATCTGCACAGTTTGGAGTACAGAGAACCAATGATTTCATGGAAAAAGCAACATGGACTCTAGGCGGAACTATCATCGTTCTTATCCTTTTAAGCGTTGTTATTACAGGAAAGCCGTCTCAGGTAGCTCCTACACAAAAACAACCAGTGAAGAAAGAAGCTCCTGCAAAACAGTCAGCTCCTGCTTCTTCTACAACAATTCCGGTACAAACTCCTGCAGCACCGGCAAAATAAGAAGAATACCATCTTATATAAAACAAAAGCAACTCCAATTGAGTTGCTTTTTTATTTTAACTTGATCTTTTCAATCTGATAGCGAAGTTTCAGCCCTGCCTTTAAAAATGAATATTGTACAGGCTTCGATTCTTTATAATATTTATCAATAAAGATCTGCATGGCCCCATAAAATCTCTTGAGATATACTTCATTCTTAATAGTGCTTTCTCCTTTGTGATGAAGAATAGAAACTTTACCATAATAAAAGTTTTTGTAACCGTTTCTTAAGAAAGTATAGCAAAGATCAATATCTTCTCCATACATAAAATAAGCTTCATCCAGCCCTCCTATTTTTTCGTAAACGTCTTTTTTAGCCAGTAAAAAAGCGCCTGTCATAACTTCTATTTCAGCAACCGCATTTTCCTCAATGTCGTTTCTGTAATAAGACTTGGAATTATTCTTTTTAAAATTTGTAAACAGCTTTTCAAAAGAGTTAAACATATCCGGAACAGAACGTTTACTTTCAGGAAGAAAATTACCTTCCGCATCATGCATCCTCACTCCCAGACATCCGAATGCAGGCTGAGAATCGGCAAAATCCAGAAGTTCCTTCATATAAAACCCTTCAAATTCTGTATCAGGATTCAAAAGTAAAATATATTCTCCTTTTGCTGCCTGAATCGCCCGGTTGTTCGCTTTTGAAAAACCTCCGTTTATTTCAGAAGATATAAAATGTACGCCAGGAAACTCGGGAATAAGATCTGTCCAGGAATTGTCTGTAGAAGCATTATCAATAACAATCACTTCATAGTCTATCTCCTGTATATATTTCTGAAGTGACAAGAGGCAGCTTTTGAGCAATTGTACAACATTATAATTAACGATAATAACAGACAGCTTCATATTAATCCTTTTCGTTATATGGCAGCCTGTTGATAATGGATCTTCCTAAAGAAATTTCATCAGCATATTCCAGTTCATCTCCTACTGAAATTCCTCTTGCAATGCTGGAGAAATTCACATTGAAACTTTTAAATTTCTTATAGATATAATACGCTGTTGTATCTCCTTCCATCGTGGCACTCAATGCGAAAATAAATTCCTTCACCTTTCCATCATTCAATTTCTTTTCAATACTTGGAATATTTAACTGCCCGGGTCCTACTCCTTCCATTGGAGAAATTTTTCCGCCCAGGATCAGATACTTGCCTGTATATTTTCCGGTATTCTCAATAGCAATTACATCCCGTACATCTTCAACGATACAGATCAGTTCACCATTTCTCTTTTCATTGCTGCATATTTCACAGATGTCAAAATCTGAAAAATTATGACATTCTTTACAATATTTTATTTCATTGACAAGGTTAATCAGGGAGTTTCCAAGACTTACAGCTCTGGAATTGGGCTGCTTCAACAAATGCAGTGCTAATCTCAATGCGGTTTTTCTTCCAATCCCAGGCAGTCCCGAAATCTCGTCTACCGCCTTTGCCAATACTTTACTTGGATAATCCATAGGTACAAAAATAAGGATTAAAGTTGATAATTAATAGTGAATAGTCAATCGTCAGTTCGCTTCGCTTGTGAATTTTTATACAGTATAATAAATTTTTAACGCTGAGCGCGCTAAGATGTCTAAAGGTTAAAAAAATGATCGCAAAGGCGCTTTACTCAGCAATAAGAAGACTTGTATCTCAGCTGAACGAAGTGCCTTTGTGAACAAAACATAAAACAATAAACAACCCTTGCGAACTCAGCGTTTAATTTTATTTTTCACAAAAATCACCTTATAAATTTCCGTCAACATAATGTCTCAATATGATATTTTAAATTTCACCCATACCTGAGAACTCTAAAAAAACCTTTATATTTGCGGCTTAAATTAAATATGAAAAAAATTAACTAACATGGTACTTAACAATCTTAACTATCCCCTGGATTTCAAATTCAAAATCACTACTTTAGCAAGTGACTTCAATATTACTGACAAAAACGGAAATTATGTAGCGTATGTGCGTCAGAAAATGTTCAAGTTGAAAGAAGATGTTATCGTTTTCAATGATGAGAGCAAGTCTAAGGAACTTTTCAGAATCAAAGCTAATAAATGGATAGATTTCAACTCTTCGTATTCTTTGAATGATCTTATTGACAATAAAAACTTCGGTAGACTGGCAAGAAAAGGAATGCGTTCTATCTGGAAAGCAAGTTACGATATTCTGGATGCCCAAGATCAGCCTAAGTTTAAAGTTCAGGAAGACAGTGCATGGGTGAGATTCTGGGACAGCTTTGTAGGAGAACTTCCTATCATCGGAATGTTCACAGGATATTTCCTTAATCCATCTTATACGGTGACTGGTATTGATGGGAAAGCTTATTTTAAACTTAAAAAAATGCCTTCATTCTTCGGAAGAAGATTCCAGCTGGACAGACTGATCGATATTGATGATGAAGAAGAAAGTTTAGTAATCCTTTCTTTATTAATGATGACACTTCTTGAAAGAGCAAGAGGGTAAGAAAAATAATAAAACCACAAACACATGAAATATTTAATCATTTTATTTTCCGCATTTCTATTGGTAGCCTGCAAAAAGGAAAAAGAAACGGTTTCAGGTTCTCCTTCTGCCGATTCTTTACCTATTGCAAAAGATTCTGCTTCAACAGGTACATCTTCTGGAAATATTCTGGTGGGAACCATTCCGTTTCCTAAAGAAATTAAAGAATGCTCCTGCTATTTTGCGATAAGCAAAGCTGATTTTGAAAATGAAAGATACATCTACGCAGATGATGCCGGAAAAACTGCTTACATGATGCTGGATGGCAAAAGACTGGCTCTGAATCTTATCTCTTCAAGTGATATGGAGGTAGATGAATTGCTTACCAAAGAAATAGAAAATGATGATTACAAAATTTCCGTAAAAGGTAAAAAAATAAAAGGCGAAGAAGCTTTACTGTTTGAAGGGACCCTGACTATAGAGAAACCAGACGGAACTACATTTACGACTCCGATCTATGGAGAATGTGGATGCTAATAAAAGCAAAATCATACAACAAAAATGCTTCTGTATCTCACGGAAGCATTTTTTATTTTGTAAATTTGAGAAAAATAAAATTCAATGGAATTATCTAATATAGAACCGCAGATTATCTGGAAAAACTTCTCCAAATTAAATGCTGTTCCAAGACCTTCAAAAAAAGAGGAAAAAGTAATAGCTTTTATCAAGGGATTTGGTGAAAATTTAGGACTGGAAACTACGGTAGATGAAGTAGGAAACGTTATTATTAAGAAACCTGCCACTGCTGGCATGGAAAACCGTAAATCTATCGTGCTTCAATCGCACCTTGATATGGTTTGCCAGAAAAACAACGATGTTAATTTCGATTTTGAAACAGAAGGAATCAAAATGGAAATTGACGGTGACTGGGTAAAGGCAAAAGGAACTACTTTAGGAGCTGATAATGGTTTAGGAGTAGCAACCATTATGTCTATTCTTGAAAGTTCAGATATTCCACATCCTGCATTGGAGGCTCTTTTCACTATTGATGAAGAGACTGGAATGACGGGTGCTTTAGGACTAAAGCCAGGACAACTGACAGGACAAATTCTATTGAATCTTGATACTGAAGAGGATGATGAGATTGATATTGGCTGTGCAGGAGGTGTTGACGTAACTATCACTCAAAACTATGCTGCAGAAGCTCCCAAAGGACAAATTGTAAGACTTGAAGTAAAAGGTCTTCAGGGTGGACACTCCGGAATGGATATTCATAAAGGTTTCGGAAATGCCAATATTATTTTGGGAAGACTTCTTTACAGCGGACTGGAAAACCAGAATATTGAATTGGTTTCTATCGACAGCGGAGGTCTGAGAAATGCAATTCCAAGAGAAGGTGTAGCTCTAATTTCTGTGAGAAATGCTCAGGAATTTATAGAAAACGTAACGATTCTTAAGAAAGATATTTTAGAAGAATTTGCGACTGTAGAGCCGGGAATTCAGATCAATATTGAGAACTCCACGTCTTCTGACAAAGCAATTTCAGAAGGAGATTCTAAAAAAGTAATCCTTACTCTAAAAGCTCTTCATAATGGAGTATACAGAATGAGTCCGGATGTGGCTGATCTTGTAGAAGCTTCCAATAACGTAGCAAGAGTAGAATTGAAAGTTGGAGAACTTAAGATTTTAAACCTTACAAGATCTTCTGTAGATTCTTCAAAATATTCAGTGGCAGAACAATTGAAATCTGTAGCAGAATTGGCTGGAATGAATGTTGAATTCAGCGGTTCATATCCGGGATGGAAGCCAAAACCAGGCTCAGAGATTGTACAGCTGATGGAGAAACTTTACACAGAGAAATTCAGTGAGAAACCTCATGTAGTAGCTTGCCACGCAGGTCTTGAGTGTGGTATCATCGGTGCCAATTATCCGGAAATGGAAATGGTAAGCTTTGGACCAACGATCAGAGGGGCTCATTCTCCTGATGAAAAAGCGAACATTCCTTCAACTCAGAAATTCTGGAGTTTCCTGAAAGATATTTTAGCGAATATTCCTCAGAAGTAGAACATTAAAATTACTATATTCAATATCCAAAGTCTTATGATTTTGGATATTTTTAATTTTAATTGAAATAAAAATACTTCGACAAGCTCAGCATGACACAGCTAAAAATTTATACCTAAAAAAAGTTAGTATTAGAGATGTCATGCTGAGCTTGTCGAAGCATCCAAACCATAAAAAACCTTATACAATGAAAAGTATCACCGTATTCTGCGGCTCAAGTTTCGGCTCGCATGACATTTACAAAGAACAGGCATTTCTCCTTGGACAAACCTTGGCTAAACATGATATACAGCTTATTTATGGCGGTGCTGATGTTGGACTGATGGGAACGATTGCCGACGGAGCATTGAGTGAAAATGGTAGCGTCATTGGAGTCCTTCCCCACTTTTTACAAACCAAAGAAATTGCCCACAAAAATCTGACAGAACTCATCATTGTGGAAACGATGCATGAAAGAAAGACCAAAATGAATGAACTCTGCGATGGAGTTATCGTTCTGCCAGGTGGCTATGGAACACTGGAAGAACTCTTCGAGATGATCACATGGGCACAGCTGGGGCTTCATAAAAAACCGATCGGAATTTTGAATATAGATGGTTTTTATGATGATCTGATTAAATTGGTTCAGACTATGGTGGATAAAGGATTCCTAAAGCAGATAAATAGTGATATGCTGTTGATCAGTGATGCCATTGATGATTTACTTGAAAAGATGAGAAATTATCAGGCTCCTACTGTTGGAAAGTGGATTTCTAAGGAGGAAATATAAGTTTTATAGTCATTTATATGAATAACTATAACGTTAATAAAGAGATGTTTGGAGTTGCCACAGTATTTGTAACTATACTCGTTATTGTTCCTGCTCTTTCTTCTTATTTTATGGAAGATTGTAAGACTGCAATGGAAAGAGTCAAGAAGCAAAAATGTAAAATTAGAGTCGAAAGTATTGAAGGTATAAAATCTCTTAAATTAAAGGGAACTATTCCTGAAAGCATTCAACCTTGTGAATGTTCTGAAGATGGCCAATGGTGGGTTTCCTATAAAAATGAAATAAACCCTGGAGATTACTTTATAAAGAATGAAGGGGAAAGTCATTTCGAAATTATCAAAGAAGACACTCTCATCAGACATGAATTTACATGTTCACCGGAATAAAACAGTAAACCTAATAAAAGCAAAACCCGTCCGGAAAATCCGGACGGGTTTCTTATTAAGATTAAAAAATATTTTCTAAGGATAAGGAGCAATTTCCACTTCGAGCCCTTCCATGGCATCGGCAATATGCAGCTGGCATCCCAATCTGCTGTTTTCTTTCACATGGAAAGCTTCACCCAACATAGCATCTTCTTCATCTCCCATTGGTTCCAGACCAGGATCATTGATTACATATACCTGGCATGAAGCACACATCGCCATTCCTCCACATACACCAATAGTACCTTCTTCTGCCAATTCATAGGAACGGATAATTTCCATTAGGTTCATGGACATATCCGTAGGAGCTACGACATCGTGGGTTACCCCTTCTCTGTCGGTAATTTTAATATTAACATCTGACATAATTCTGCAAAATTAGTCAATTTTTTTCACAACTGCCTTCTCTGCTTCTTTACGGCTTCCGTCAAATCCGTCAACACCACTTACCGTTGTATATTTTAAAACGAATTTTTTCCCTGGATTAAGTCTGTTATATACACTCTGACACATCAAAGTAGCTTCGTGGAAACCACAAAGAATTAATTTCAGTTTTCCAGGATAGGTGTTGATATCTCCGATGGCATAGATTCCGTCAATGTTCGTCTGGTAATCTAAAGCGTTATTTACAACGATTGCATTCTTCTCGATATTTAATCCCCAGTTCCCGATCTCTCCAAGTTTTGGAGTCAATCCGAATAATGGAATAAAATAATCTGTTTCAATATCATAAGCTTCTTGACCGTCAACCTGTACCGTGATCGCTTCTACTTTTCCGTCACCTTTAATAGCTGTAACTTCTGCTGGAGTGATTAATTTAATCTTCCCCTGATTCTTCAGGTCCTGAACTTTTTCTACAGAATCCAAAGCGCCTCTGAATTCATTTCTTCTGTGAATCAATGTAACTTCGCTGGCAACATTTGACAAGAAAACACTCCAGTCAAGAGCAGAATCACCACCTCCGGCAATAACTACTTTTTTATTTCTGAAATGCTCAGGCTCTTTCACAAAGTATTCAAGGCCTTTTTCTTCGTAATCTGCAATATTATCCATCGTAGGTTTTCTAGGTTCAAAAGTACCCAAACCACCGGCAATGGCAATAGCTTTACATCTGTGAACAGTTCCTTTGTTGGTAATTACTTCAAACCATTCATCATCTACTTTAGTATAAGAAACAGCGGTTTCTCCCAAAGTGAATCCAGGCTGAAACTGCTTGATCTGTTCCATCAAATTATCCACCAATTCCCCAGCATTTACTGAAGGATAACCTGGAATATCAAAGATAGGTTTTTTAGGATACAGTTCTGCCAACTGCCCTCCCGGCTGTGGAAGCGCATCAATAATATGGCACTTCATTTTTAATAAACCAGCTTCAAAAACTGCAAAAAGTCCTGTAGGTCCCGCACCTATGATCAATATATCAGTGGTTATCATAATATTTAAGATAATTTAATTATACATGTAACTGCAAATTTACTAATTTTAATGCGAAGCATATTTAATTGATTCTAAATAAAAACCTGAGATTTGTCAAATATCTATCATTTAAGATTTTAAATTTGGCAATGTTTTTGTAAATGTCTTGTTATGAAGAAAATTTTAAACCTTTTTGCAGTATTTATATTCTTTTTAGGCTCAGCCCAGATTGATAATATCGCGGACGGAGAATCTATCACTCTCAGAATACATTACGGCTTCCTTAACGCAGGAACAGCGAACCTTACTACAAAACAGACCAATTACAAAGGGATTCCCCATCTGTATGTAAAAGGAACAGGACAAACTACCGGCGCCGTAAAAGCATTCTTCAAGGTGGAAGATTTATATGAAAGTTTCATCAATACCCAAACAGGATTACCAAGTTTCTACGTCAGAAATGTACGTGAAGGAAGCTATCGCCAGCATTTTGAAACGGTTTTTAATCACGATAATAATACATTAATTTTAACAGATAAAAAAACTCCTGCCAATGGCTCTAAGGTTCTAAAATCAGTAAAAGGGGTTCAGGATATGCTTTCATGTTTTTACTATTTAAGGAGTAAAAGCCCGGATGAATTGAAGGTGGGAACCATCATCAATATGAATGTATGGATTGATGACGAGATGTTTCCATTTCAGTTAAAAGTAACAGGAACAGAAAATTTAAAGACAAAATTCGGTACCATCAATTGTTTAAAGATTATTCCATCTGTAAAAAGCGGACGAGTATTTAAAGAAAAAGAAGGCGTAACTATGTGGGTTTCCAATGATGCCAATCATATTCCGATGCTGTTGAAAGCTGAACTGGCAGTAGGTTCACTGAAAGCCAGTATTGATGATTACAAAAACGTAAAATATCCTTTAAAGTTCAGCAAATAACAATTGTAAGTTTTTAAAGATACAGCCTGTAAATTTTACAGGCTTTTTTTATTGCTAATGTAATATATCCTTAACACGGATTGTCTTAATAATAGAGGCAGATAAAAGAGTTGCAGCATGTCAATACTTCCATTGAGGTACCAAGCGGATCCGAACCGAAGTATAGATATAAGAGACAGACACGTGTAAATTTTTCAATAAGATCAGTTTTTAATTACGTTTTGTTTCTTAGGTCAGTAATTAAAAACAAAAAACCTCCGGAGCTCCGGAGGTTTGATTTTTTATAGTGTTTTGAACTGTTCGAGTGTTCTGATATCATTTTCAAAGAACATTCTGATGTCACTCATCTGGTAAAGAAGCATTGTAATTCTTTCAATTCCCATTCCGAATGCATATCCTGAATATTTCTCAGAATCGATATTCACATTTTTCAGTACGGCAGGGTCTACCATTCCGCATCCCATGATCTCCAGCCATCCTGTTCCTTTTGTAATTCTGTAATCTGTTTCAGAGTTTAATCCCCAATACACATCAATTTCAGCACTCGGCTCAGTGAACGGGAAGAAAGAAGGTCTCATTCTGATCTTAGATTTTCCGAAAAGTTCAGTAGTAAAGAACTGGATTGTTTGCTTTAAATCTGCAAAACTTACATTTTCATCAATATATAATCCCTCAATCTGGTGGAAGATACAGTGAGAACGTGAAGAGATGGCTTCATTTCTGAAAACTCTTCCCGGAGATAAAATCCTGATTGGAGGCTGATTTTCTTCCATAAAACGAGTTTGTACAGAAGATGTATGTGTTCTCAAAAGAATATCAGGATTCTGCTCAATAAAGAATGTATCCTGCATATCTCTTGCCGGGTGATATTCCGGAAGATTAAGTGCCGTAAAGTTATGCCAGTCATCTTCAATCTCTGGTCCGTCTGCTACTGCAAAACCAATAGATTTAAAGATTTCAATAATTCTGTTTTTTACCAGATTAATTGGGTGTCTTGAACCCAATTCCAATGGAAATTCAGGTCTTGTAAGATCTTCTTTTTCTACGACAACAGAAGATTCAGAAGAATTTTTCAAATCTTCCAATTTTACAGCAACTGCCTGTTTCAAAGTATTGATCTTCTGTCCGAAATCTTTCTTCTGGTCGTTAGGAACTTCTTTTAATGTTTCGTAAAAATCATTAAGAACCCCTTTTTTACCGTTGTACTTGATTCGGAAGTTTTCGATATCTTCCCTAGAGGTAGCATTGAAGCCGTTTACTTCGATCAGTAGTTCTTCTATCTTTTCTATCATTATTTTACCCTTTCAAAATGTTTTGCAAAAATACGATTTTAAGTTGAATAATAAGTCCGTCAAAAAAAAATCTGCCTCTTTTTCGGGAGGCAGACTTCAATCACTTATTTCACTTAAATAAAAAAATTATTTCTTTTCTAAAGCTTTAACGTTGATCTGAAGAGTCACCTCGTCTTTAATCACACCGTTTTCAGCAGGAGCCTGGAACTTCACCCCAAACTCTTCTCTTTTGATATCCTTTGGTTCAGTAGCTACACTTACCACTCCGTCTTTTACAGAAACATTAGCCTTAAACTGAACGGATTTTGTAATTCCTTTAATTGTTAAATTACCATCCAAAAGAGTATTGTAATCACCTTCTGTAGCCGGAGTAACTTTTGTAATTTCATAAGAAGCCGTTGGAAATTTTTCAACTTCAAAGAAATCACCGCTCTTCAGGTGGCCGTTTAATTTTCCCATATCTTCCGGGCTGTCTTTCAAATCCACAGAAGTTAATGAGTTCATATCAGCAACGAATTTTCCGCTTTCCAGTTTTCCGTCTTTCACTGTCACATCTCCGCTTTCAAACCTGATTGTTCCAAAATGACTTGTATTCTCAGATTTAAAAACTTTATATCCCTTCCATTCAACTTTACTGTTTAGCGTATCCAAAGTGAACTGGCTACCTTCTTTGGTAGTCGTCACCTCATTACTCTCACTGGTAAGCGGTTTATCTTTTTTACAAGAAACCATTACAGCAGCAACGAATAAAGCAGGAATCGCTATCGAAAACAGTTTTTTTCTCATTTTTGATTTATTTTTATTAGTTCCGCTAATATAATAAAAAAAATTATGTTTTCATAAAAACCTTACATTTGTAATATGCTATTAGAAATAAACAATTTATTTTTCTCTCATAACAAAGAAAATCCCCTGTTTCAGAACCTTAATATAAGGTTTGAAGAAAACAGAATTATAGCTCTTGCGGGAGAAAGCGGATGCGGAAAATCCACTCTTCTCAATCTTATTTATGGTCTTCTTGATTGGGAAAGTGGAGAAATTATTTTTAACGGAACAAAGCTTTTGGGACCGAAAGGGAATCTTGTTCCCGGAGAACCGGAAATGAAATTCGTAGCACAGAATTTTGATCTTATGCCTTATGCTACAGTTGCCGAAAATGTAGGAAAGTTTATTTCTAATATCAATTTAAGACAAAAAAAAGAAACCGTAACGGAACTTCTGGAAGTAGTGGGTCTTCAGGAATTTGCGAACGTACTTCCCAAATATTTAAGTGGCGGACAACAGCAGAGAGTGGCCATTGCCAGAGCATTGTCTGTGCTTCCAAAGCTCCTGATTTTAGACGAACCATTCAGTAATCTGGATTTTCCGAGAAAAATTGAGCTTCGAGAAAGACTTTTCAGATATGTAAAGCAGCATGGAGTTTCTTTAATCATCTCTACTCACGAACTTCAGGAGATTATGCCGTGGCTGGATCAGATTGTTATTCTTCAGGACGGAAGACTGATTCAGAATGACAGTCCGGAAGAGACCTACAGACACCCTTACAACTCTTATGTTGCAAAATTATTCGGAGAAGTGAATATTTTCAGTGAAAACGAGGCTGAAGACTTCCAGCTTCCCAAATTCTCTTATTATCCCAAAGAAATCAAAATTACAGAATCCGGCCTCGAAGCCGAAGTTCTGGAAAGCAGATTTGCAGGAAACTATTATTGGAATAAGCTAAGAACAAAGGAAAAAGAACTTGTAGTTTATACAGATGAGAGCATATCAGGATCTATAAATATTTCATTTATTTAAAGACAAAAAGGCAGGGCTATTATTATATACGGGACATTTTCCCTTTTCTCTGTGTTTTACATAACTTATACATTTACTTACACTTATCTATAAAAAAAATACAAACATAAGAATTGGTTATTCAAACTTTTTCTTACATTTGTACTTCCAAAGCTTAAGGAAATTTTTGGTTATTTCTCTTTCTGCCTTCCAGACGGACATTAGCAATCTTGCAATTAAGTCTTAGAAAGATTACACTGTCCAATTTTTTCCTTTTCTTATTTTTAAGACATAAGAAAACAGTAATTTCTTATGCTTTCTTTACAAACTCTGATTTAAGAGCCATTGCCCCGAAACCATCAATTTTGCAGTCAATATTATGATCACTTCCTGGTCTTAAACGGATATTTTTCACTTTGGTTCCTGCTTTTACCGGTTTTGGAGCTCCTTTTACAGGAAGATCTTTTACTACGACTACAGAATCTCCATCCTGAAGTTCGTTTCCATTTGAATCTAATATTTTTCCTTCGTTAGCTGCTTCAGTAGCCGCTTCTGCAGGATCCCATTCGTGGAAACACTGGGAACAGACCATCATATTATCGCTCGGATAGGTAAACTCAGAGCTGCATTTCGGACAAAGTACTGTATCACTCATATTTTTTATTTTTTGCAAAGGTAGAGCTTTTTAGAGGTTGAAGTCAAGAGGGAATAATTTGGATAACGGAAGAGTAATTAAGATTAAACGCTAAGGTTCGCTAAATTTGCTCATAATGTAGATTTTTTTCGCAAAGGCATTTCATTTAGCAAAGAGAGAATCATTGCTGAGTAAAACGCCTTTGCGATCCTTCTTAAAAAACTATACGATTTCTTAGCGGTCTTTGCGTTAAAATTTATTTATACTTATAAAAATCTACAATCGAAGCGGATTGACCATTCACTATCACCATCAGCCTGCCATTCTTAAACTCTCACATCCCAAATTCCAAACTCTCAATTAAAAGTCGTATTTTTGCAGATTCAAACAGCGAAGCAAACTTATGGAACTTATTCACAGAAACTTGGCAATCGGAATTCACGATGCCTTACAGGAGACATTTTTTGAGAAAAACAAATATGCAGATAAAGTTATTGAAAGGCTTTTGAAAGCAAACAGAAAATGGGGAAGCCAGGACAGAGCTGTTGTTTCTGAAATTTTTTACAATATTATCCGTTGGAAAAAACGTCTTGAATATTATATGGGGGAAGGTGTAAAGCCCAACAACATTTACAAGCTTATCATCGCCTATTTACTTTGGAGTAAAACCAATTATAAAAAGTTTGAAGAATTTGACGGAATCAAAATTGCCGACATTCTTACCAAACTTAAAAAGAATACAGTTCCTACAAAAGCAATAGAGCATTCTATTCCTGAATGGCTTGCTGAAACTCTTGAAAAAGAACTTGGAGCTAAATGGGAAAGAGAAATGATTGCTTTGAATGAGCAGGCACCCACTGTTCTAAGAGCAAATTCTTTAAGAACAACAACAAAAGAACTTATTTCTGACCTTACTGATGAAGGTGTTGTTTCTTTTCCTATTAAAAATTATCCTGATGCTGTTCAGTTAGAAGAGAAGAAGAATGTTTTTCTTACCACAGCGTTTAAAGAAGGATTATTTGAAGTTCAGGATGCTTCTTCTCAAAAGATCGGTTATTTCCTTGATGTGCAGGAAGGACAAAGAGTGGTAGATGCATGTGCAGGTGCGGGAGGAAAAACACTTCACTTAGCAGCATTAATGAAAAACAAAGGCCAGATTATTGCCCTGGATATTTTCGAGTGGAAACTTGCCGAATTGAAGCGTCGTGCTAAAAGAGCTGGCGCCCACAATATTGAAACCCGTATGATTGCCGATAATAAAGTAATCAAACGTCTTCATGAAAAAGCTGACAGACTTCTGATTGATGCCCCATGTTCTGGTCTTGGAGTTTTAAAAAGAAATCCGGACAGTAAGTGGAAAATTGATCAGGACTTTATTGACAGAATTAAAAAAGAACAGCAGCAAATCCTTCAGGACTATTCTAAAATGCTTAAAAAAGGAGGAAAAATGGTATATGCAACATGTTCTATCCTTCCATCTGAAAACAATCTGCAGGTAGACGAATTCATCAAAAACAACCCCGGATTCAAAATGATTAAGGATGAAAAAGTAATGCCTAGCGAGGGTTATGACGGATTCTATATGGCTTTGATTGAGAGAATTTCTTAATCCAAACCCAATAACAATATATAAAACTACTCTATTTTTTGGAGTAGTTTTTTTTATTTAAAAATCTTTCTAAAAAAATGTAACATTTTTTGTAACATTTAAAGCACATTGTCTACTAACTGTATAGATTAAACCGGTTTGATGCTGTGGAAACTTTAGAATAACTTTGCAGCAAACTCATTTTATTTATGCATACAAGAATTGTTTTCAATTTTCTAGCCATCTTCTTATACTGTCTGTTTTCTGCACAGACCTATGAAATTCAGTATACCAATTCATATAACGGAAAAACAAATACAGACCAGCCCTCTACTATCGTTTGGGTTAATGAGAAAGAAAATTTCATTCTCAACAGTACAATCAAAGAACAAAAAAGCAGCTTCCCTTATGAAATTACTAAGGTAGAAAAGCCATCAAATACTATTGTTTCGTATGCTTTTTTAAAACCGGGATCTACTATTTCAACATCAGATACTGAGTCTGTGGGAAAGCAGGATTTTGAACTCACCAATGAAACTAAAAAGATTCTAGGGTACACTTGTAAAAAAGCAGTCACAAAGGTCAACTCAAACACCATTGAGATCTGGTACACGAATGATTTGAAGCTAAAAGGCGGGCCTTCTGTTTTAGGACAGAATTTAGGACTGGTTCTGGAAGTCGAAAGAAATAAAAACTCTTTAATTACAGCCAGTTCGATCAAAAAAATCAAGGATACAGGAATTGAAAATATAGTAAAGGGAAATATACAGACAACGGATCAGTTGGGGTATAAAGATTTGCTTTGGAAAAGCAGATTTACTACGCTGAATGTTTTTGAAAATGAAACCATCAATTTCTCTGATTCCTCAAAATCTGATGACCAGATAAAAAGATATGCCAACGGAACCATCATTCTTAAAAAAGTAAAATTCCCTGCGATTACAGAAGGAGAAAATATTTTTGTAGAACTGAAACAACAGTCGAACGGGGATGCCTATGACAGAACCGGAACAATATTTTTCATCCCTCAGGATAAGGAAAAATCTTTTTTTGATGGATTGGAAAAAGGAGCAAAAACACTTCCTGTCTATGAAAATGGAAACGGAAAGCAATATTACGGGATAACATCTACAGACAACTATAGCCCTGCTACGGAAATGATGAGATTTTTTACCGCTTTTGGAATCCAGAAGTTCAATCATATTCAGCTTAAAGGAAAAAACTGGCAGACCATCAGCCCTTACCGGCAGGATATTACAGAGCTTAAGCCTGCATTATCAGGAAAAGAAATTTGGGTAGGTACATTTATTGGCAACTATGACAAAGGAGGACATCAGGTGAGTCTTGATATTACCATTCACAAAAGCGATCAGACAGTTAATAAAAACAATACAGCGATACCATTATTCAATACTTTAAATATTATGGAAATGGCCGGGCAGGACTACTCTACGATGTTCAATCAGGATAAAGGACTCCTTGTTAATTTCACTTTAAATAAAGATTTGAAAAATGCTCAGTTAAGATATACTACAACCGGACATGGAGGCTGGGAAAACGGCGATGAGTTTGTTCCTAAAGCCAATTCTATTTTCGTTGATGGAAATCAAATATTTTCATTCGTCCCATGGAGAACAGACTGTGGTTCGTACCGTTTGTACAATCCGGCATCAGGAAATTTTCAGGACGGTCTTTCTTCATCAGACCTCAGCAGATCAAACTGGTGTCCGGGAACGGTTACCAATCCTAACTTCATTCCTCTTGGAGATTTGAAAGCCGGAAAACATACGATTCAGGTGAAAATTCCTCAAGGAGCTTCCGAAGGCACAAGTTTCAGTTCATGGAATGTTTCGGGAACGTTACTTGGGGTACAATAAAAACAAAACCTTCTTGCATGAGAATTGCAAGAAGGTAAAAACACAAATGATGAAAAAAAATTATTTCGAGCCACAAAGTAAGGGTTAAAATTCATATAATTAATTACCATAGATTAATAAATATGTCATTTTTATTTTGTATGGAAATATCACAAATTTTAGCCTGACGAAAAAAATCAATCAAAAACACGCCAAACCGAACAAATAGTTAATATTTTTAACTTTAAAATATTAATTGATTAAAAATATTCCGTTTCAAACATTTTTAATTGTTATTTATAAACATCAACTTTACTTTTGTCTCATAAATAATAGAAATTATGTGTGGAATTGTATGTTTATTTGACGCCAAGCAGAAAACTGAAGTATTAAGACCTCAGGTGTTGGAAATGTCAAAAAAAATCCGTCACAGAGGACCGGATTGGAGTGGAGTTTTTCAGGATGAAAAAGTAATTTTCTCTCACGAAAGACTTGCTATTGTAGATCCTACCTCTGGAAAACAACCTTTATTTACAAAAGACGGAAAAGTAGTATTAGCTGTGAACGGCGAAATCTACAACCATAGAGAACTCAAAGAAGAATTTCCTGATTATGAGTTCCAAACTCAGTCTGACTGCGAGGTAATCCTTGCTCTTTACAGAAAGTACGGAAAAGATTTCGTTGAAAAACTGAACGGGATTTTCGCCTTCGCATTATATGATACTGAAAATGACGTCTATCTTATCGCCCGTGACCACATGGGAATATGCCCTCTTTATCAAGGCTGGGACAAAAACGGAAACTATTATGTAGCTTCTGAATTAAAAGCCCTTGAAGGAGTATGCAAGAAAATCGAAACTTTCTTACCGGGTCATTTCGTTTACAGTCCGGACGGCACAGAGCTTCAGCAATGGTATACAAGAGACTGGGACAGCTTCGATCATGTGAAAGAAAACGAAACAGATATCGCAAAATTGAGAAAAGGCCTTGAGGATGCTGTTCACAGACAACTGATGAGTGATGTTCCTTATGGTGTACTTCTTTCCGGAGGTTTAGATTCCTCAGTAATTTCAGCGATTACCGCAAAATTTGCCCGCCAGAGAGTTGAAAGTGGAGACACACAGGAAGCCTGGTATCCAAGACTTCACAGTTTTGCTGTAGGGCTTGTAGGTTCTCCCGATCTGGCTGCTGCACAAACAGCTGCAAAACACATCGGATCTGTTCACCATGAAGTTAACTTTACCGTACAGGAAGGGCTGGATGCTGTACGCGATGTAATTTACCATCTGGAAACGTATGACGTAACAACAATCAGGGCATCCACCCCGATGTATCTTCTGGCAAGAGTAATTAAGTCTATGGGGATAAAAATGGTGCTTTCAGGAGAAGGTTCTGATGAATTATTCGGTGGTTATTTATATTTCCATAAAGCTCCAAACGCAAAAGAATTCCACGATGAAACGGTAAGAAAATTAGGCAAACTTCACCTGTATGACTGCTTAAGAGCTAACAAGGCATTAATGAGCTGGGGAATTGAAGGCAGAGTTCCCTTCCTTGACAAAGAATTTATGGATATTGCCATGACTCTTAACCCAAAAGATAAAATGATCAATACGGCTGAAGGAAAAATCGAAAAATGGGTTTTGAGAAAAGCCTTTGAAGATATGCTTCCTGATTCTATTGTCTGGAGACAGAAAGAACAGTTCTCAGATGGTGTAGGCTACTCATGGATCGATACCTTAAAAGAAGTTGCAGAAAAAGAAGTGACGGATGAAATGATGGCTAACGCGAGATTCAGATTTCCGCTAAATACTCCTCAGAACAAAGAAGAATACAGATACAGAACTATTTTTGAAGAACATTTCCCAAGTGAAACGGCAGCAGCTACTGTCCCTTCTGTTCCATCTGTCGCATGCTCCACTCCTATCGCCTTAGAATGGGATGAAGCCTTCAAAAAAATGAATGATCCGAGCGGAAGAGCTGTGAAAGTACATGAAACGTCGTATTAGATTATGTTATTGTTTCGGGATATTTTAACGCAGAGTACGCTAAGATATTTCCATTAGTGTTTAAGAACGATCGCAAAGGCGTTTCACTTAGCAACAGACAAACTGATATCCTCGCTGAACGAAGTGCCCTTGTGAACGAAATATATGGGATTAAAATATAAACCTTGCGACCATAGCGTTTATTTAACCTTGCCAATAATATTAATTCACTAATTAAAATATATATTTTTTTCATTCAAACATATAACTCCCTCAGTTATAATTTATCAATCCTGTAGCAATACAGGATTTTCTTTTGAATTAACAATAACAATATGGCATAATTTAACTGACAATCCAAAATAATATCTAATAAATAATTATATTTGGAAAACGAAAATATCAATTATAAAAAAATGAGAAGAAACCTAACTGTTTTATTTGCCTTATTAGCCATAAGTTTTGCTTTTGGACAAGGAAAATATGGCAAATATCTGAATTCAAAGAAGCTTGCTTTGGCTTATAAGAGTGTAAAAGATCAGGATAAAGATGATTATTACCAACAATTCTACTGGCTTGTAAAAGCAGAGCAGCTAAAAACGTATCCTCACCTTAAAGATATAAAACCTGTTGTTTTATATGAATTTGTAAAATATGTAAATCCTCAGAATCCAACAAAAAAACTGGATGCCAGAGGTAAAGAACTCAGAGCAACTGCAGAATTATCTTTAAATCAATATTTTAAAAATAAAAAATTTGAAAACAATTCTGTTTTAATGTATAACCTTGAAACCTATGTAGATCCTTCAAAAGGGCAATACTACACAAAGGTTGATCCTGAAAAAATCAAGGAACTTGTACCGAAAGAATTATTTGCTTTCAACTCATTCAACAGAAATATAGGAGAAGAAAAGACGTATTATCTTTGGATTGATAAGAAAAAAGACGATTTGAATATTGTAGATATCATTCCTAGCGAAAAAGAAGACAAAGCTTTCTACGCAAGACTGAAACAATATCTTCCAAGCTATAAGTTTTCGAAATATGTTCCTACTGTAAAAAAAGGAAACAAATCTGATAAAACAGACATTGAATATTATTACATCATGCCGTTTGAGCAGAATACCGATAACATCGAATACAAAACAAAGGATTTCAAAACTTTCACTTTAAGCCAGTACAGAAAAGCCGGTGATGAATGGAAAGGAGTAGAAAAACCTAGAAAATAAATCAAAAAGTCCTGTGAAATTTCACAGGACTTTTTTAATTTTATATGGATTTCTTTATCTAAAGATCAAACCGCTTAAAGAAGGCGGTTCATCACATAAAACAAGTCTGGACATTTTTCACGTTCCAGCCTATACAAAATGACAGAAGCAAACACACAACAGACATCCATAAAGAAAATACTTCCCTTAATTCTGGCCACTGCTATTTTTATGCAGATGCTGGATTCCACGATCCTGAACACTTCTCTGCCCGCTATTGCAAAAGATCTGCACGAGTCTCCACTTAATATGCAGAACGCCATTATCAGCTATGTTCTGACGTTAGCTGTTTTCATGCCTGCCAGCGGATTTCTGGCAGACCGGTTCGGGACCAAAAAAGTATTTATTTTCTCGTTGGTACTGTTCAGCTTAGGTTCCTTGTTTTGTTCCTTGTCTCAGAATCTTACCCATTTGGTAATTTCAAGGGTCATCCAGGGAGTCGGAGGAAGTTTAATGACTCCTGTCGGAAAGCTGGCATTAATCAAAACATTTGATAAAAGTGAGCTCCTTAAAGCAATGAACTTTGCCATTATTCCGGCTCTTATTGGTCCTGTACTTGGTCCGTTAGTCGGAGGTTATATGGTAGATTACCTTTCATGGCACTGGATATTTCTGATCAATATCCCGATTGGTGTTTTAGGAATTCTTTTAGGATTAAAATTCATGCCCAATTACAAGTCGGATGATGTTGATTTTGATTTAAAAGGCTTTTTAATTTTTGCAGCGGCCTCCCTCCTGCTTTCCGTTTCACTGGAACTTTTTGGGGACATGCAGAATATCACTCCTGTTTTACTTGTATTCATTATGGGCTTCCTGTTTCTGTATTATTATTACAAACATGCTAAAAGAGGAGGAAATCCTATCTTCCCGTTAAACCTTTTTCAGGTGAGAACTTTTCGGGTAGGTATCGTGGGAAACCTGGCCACCAGATTAGGAATCAGTTCTGTTCCGTTATTGCTTCCCCTGATGATTCAGATTGCGTATAAACAATCAGCAGTAACTTCAGGCTGGATTATTGCTCCCATGGCTTTAACGGCAATCTTCGGGAAATCCTCAGTAATTAAAATTCTTGATAAATATGGCTATCGTCAGACTTTAATGATCAATACATTCATCATCGGAACGCTGATCTGCCTGCTCGCTATACCTGATATACATACTTCCTTATATTGGTTTATTCCCATTATCGCAGTATTAGGTTTTTTCAACTCTATACAGTTCACCTCTATGAATACCATTTCTATTGCTGACCTTCGGAATTTTCAGACCAGCAGCGGAAACTCTTTAATTTCAGTGAATCAACAGCTAGCTATCGGTTTCGGAATTGCATTCGGACTGATTGTTTTAAAGCTGTTTGAAAATACAGATCTTATTAATGGTGAAATTCACAATGCCTTTCGACTCACATTTCTCACGGTAGGAATATTGACAATTTTATCAGGATTTGTTTTCAGAAGGCTACACATTTCAGATGGAAAGAATATGAAGTCGAAGGAAGATTAAAGTATGAAACTTAAATGGTAAATTTGAAACTTCACGCTGTACATTTTGCCTTTCTACGCTTCCTACGAACTTAACACAGATCAATGCTTTTCGCATATAACTATGGTAATTTTGTTAACATAATCAACAATGTGATGGCAACTAAAAAAATAGAAATCGTAGTATCTCCGAGACCTGCACACTTTGTAGGCGATGGATTCAGGGTTCATAATTTTATTCCGGGAGTATCCGGATTAGATATGAAAAGAATGGACCCGTTTATTATGCTTGATTACAATTCAAAATTTCATTTCAATGGTTCCGAAAAACCAAGAGGAGTGGGAGTTCATCCGCACAGAGGTTTTGAAACAGTAACAATAGCGTATAGCGGAAAAGTAGAACACCATGACAGTGCTGGCGGCGGCGGTGTTATAGGAGAAGGTGACGTTCAGTGGATGACCGCAGCAAAAGGAGTTCTTCATAAAGAGTACCATGAAACAGCATGGGCAAAAGAAGGAGGAATTTTTCAGATGGTTCAGCTTTGGGTAAATCTTCCGGCAAAAAATAAAATGAGCTGCCCGAAATATCAGGCTATCGAAAATTCTAAAATGGAAAGAGTAGATTTAGGTGAAAATGGTTTTGTAGAAATAATTGCCGGCGAATATGACGGTCATAAAGGTCCTGCAAGTACTTTCACACCGGTTCATATGATGAATGCCAAACTTAAAGCAGGTGGAAAAGCTGATTTTAATTTTCCGGCTCATTTCAATACTGCAGCTTTGGTTATTGAAGGAAGTATTACCGTCAACGGTGAAGAAACGGTGAAGGCTGATCATTTTGCATTATTTAAAAATGAAGGTGAAACTTTCACTATTGAAGCAAAAGAAGATGCTGTTGTTTTAATTATCAGTGGTGAGCCTATCAATGAACCTATCTACCCTCATGGCCCTTTTGTAATGAATTCCAGAGAGGAAATCATGCAGGCTTTTGAGGATTTCAACACCGGGAAATTCGGATATCTTGAAGATTAAAAGAATTAAATTTATCTTAATCTTAGGTAATTCCTTTTTTATTAACTTTATATAATTGCAAACCTTATGGGTTTTGAAAACCTGTAAGGTTTAGCTATGATAACAAATAAGCTTTGCTCTATTACAGAAGCAGGCAATCCTTAATTCAAAAATTATGAAACCAGAATTTGAAAATATACCTCTTGTAAAAGCGGAAAAAAGATTTGAAATAGAATTCAACGGGCATTATGCATTTATAGATTACCGTGAGACAACACACCAGATTGCTTTGGTACATACTGAAGCAGATCCTGAACTGGCAGGAACAGGTGCAGCAGCAGCTGTGGTAGAGAAAACGCTCAATTATATCGAAGAAAGCGGGAAAAAGCTTCTTCCCTTCTGTCCTTACGTTTTCGCTTTTATCAAGAAACATCCTGAATGGAAACGTATCGTGGATGAGAAATTTGAAGGATATGACAAACTTTAAATTTCCTGTAAAACCCCCTCAATCTATTTATTTAACATTAAAAAAAGTATCACATCATCATGTCAAATATTGGACTTATCATTGAAGAAAAAGCAGCAGATATCGGAAATTTTCTGGTAGGAAGGCTTCTGCCTTTCCGTGAGAAAAGAGCGGTTGGCCCTTTTGTTTTTATCGATCACATGGGACCTTCAGAATTGAAGGATTATCAGAACCTTGATGTTCCCCCTCATCCCCATATCGGATTATCCACATTAACGTATCTGCTGGAAGGTTCTATTTTCCATAGAGACAGTATCGGAAGTGCTCTTGAAATAAAACCGGGTGCTGTCAACTGGATGACTGCCGGAAAAGGAGTTGTACATTCGGAAAGAACCCCTGAATATTTAAGACACACCGACAAAAGACTTCATGGATTCCAGATCTGGGTGGGACTTCCAAAACATCTTGAACAGTCTGAGCCTACATTTCATCATATTGAAGCTGATGAGATTCCGGTGTGGGAAGAAGATGGTATTCAGTATAAACTAATTGCTGGTGAAGCATTTGGCAGAACATCTCCGGTTCCTGTACACAGCAAGTTATTTTTCATCGAAATAAAAACAAAAGAGGCTAAAAAAATAAGCATCGGAAAAGATCTTTACGGAGAAGCTGCAATGTATGTTCTGGATGGAACGGTTACCACAGAAGGAAATTCTTATGGTTCAAAACAGCTGATGATCGCTAAAGACACCAAGCTTTGCGAGTTTGATATGAGCGAAAACGGAACAGTTTATCTTTTCGGAGGTGAGCCATTCGATGAAGAACGTTTTATATTCTGGAATTTTGTTAACTCTGATAAGGAATTACTTGATCAGGCAAAAGTAAACTGGAATGACCAGAATCACGAAGCTTTTCCTTTGGTTCCGGGAGATGAAAATGAATACGTTCCGCTTCCAAAGGCTATTTTAAACAGAAAATAATTTCAGTTCAAACCATGAAAATATTAGCATTTGCCGGAAGTACGTCTTCCACTTCTATCAACAGGGAACTGGTAAAGTTTGTTCTGAAAGATTTTCAGGACGAGGAAATCGATTTGATAGACCTCAACGATTTCAATATGCCTGTATTCTCTGTAGACCTTGAAAAGAAAGGTTTTCCGGATGAAGCCCATCATTTTTTAAAAGTTATTGATGAATGTGATGTGATCATCTGCTCTCTTGCGGAACACAACCGTTCTTACAGCTCAGCTTTTAAAAATGTTTTTGACTGGTCTTCCAGAATTAATGTAAAAGTATTTCAGAATAAACCAATGTTTTTGATGAGCACTTCTCCGGGGGGCTATGGCGGAGGAAATGTAATGAATACGGCAAAAACATTTTTCCCACAGTTTGCAGCTGATATCAAGGAAACTTTTTCATTGCCTAAGTTTTATGAAAATTTTGATATGGAAAGCGGAGTCATCAATCCGGATATGCTGAATGATCTGAAAGGTAAAATACAAAACTTTAAAAATCAGGTTAAAGTAAATGACTAAAGGAAGATTAGAGGCCTTCAGTGACGGTGTCCTTGCTATTATTATCACCATTATGGTACTTGAGCTGAAAGTACCGGAAGGAAATAGCTGGACCAGTCTCAAACCTCTCCTTCCTAAGTTCCTGGCTTATATTTTCAGTTTTATTTATGTAGGAATCTACTGGAACAATCATCATCATTTGTTTCAGACGGTAAAAAAAGTAAATGGCAGCATTCTTTGGGCCAATCTCCACCTTTTGTTCTGGCTTTCTCTGATGCCTGTTGCTACAGAATGGATCGGAACCACCGATTTTGCTAAAAATCCTGTTGCAGTATATGGGATCGGACTTATTATGGCGGCAATTGCCTATACCATTATGGAGCATGTCATTATCCGGTGCGAAGGGGAAGATTCAAAGCTGAAAGAGGCCATCCATTCGAAATATAAAGAATATATCTCTATTATTTTTTATGTTCTTGGCATCGCTACTTCGTTTTTTTATCCCTATATTGCCATAGGTTTTTATTATCTAGTGGCTCTTATATGGCTGATTCCGGACAGAAGAATCGAAAAATCATTAAAAGAAAATTGATATGGAAACACACGAATATCCCAACGGTAACATCACCGTCATCTGGCAGCCTCAAAAGTGTATCCACTCGGCTGTATGCGTAAAATTGCTTCCCAAAGTCTACAATCCTAAAGAAAGACCCTGGATAAAAGCAGAGAATGCAAGCCCGGAAGAACTTAAAACACAGATAGACCAATGCCCTTCAGGCGCATTAAGTTATAAATTCAATACAGAAAAATAATGGCGGTAACGGTAAAAGCAAGTTTAGGAAAAACAAAATATTATACAGAAGTAACAGCCGGCGAAAATAAGATCATTACGGATGAACCGATTGATAAAGGCGGACAGAACAAAGGTTTTAACCCAATGGAAATTCTGGCTACGTCACTGGCAAGCTGTACAGCAGCTACCTTGAGAATGTATATTGAAAGAAAGGAATGGGACGTAGAAAACATCAATGTAGAAGTAGAGCTTGAAAATTTCCCATTAACAAAAAGAGCGGTTTTCAAAAGAGATATCAGCTTTGAAGGTATTCTGGATGATGAGCAACTGAAAAGACTGCACACCATTGCTGATGCATGCCCAGTTCATAAAATATTAACCAACGACATAGAAATACTAACTAAATTCTCATAACATGATCGAAGTAAAACAAAACAACGACGAGAAACACGGAAGTTTTGAAGCTTTCATAGATGGAAGTAGCGCAGGAGTGATGACATATACCTGGGCGGGAGAAGAAAGATTTATTATAGACCACACCGAGGTGGAAGAAGCCTACAACGGAAAAGGTGTAGGTAAGGAAATGCTACTGGCTGCAGTGGATTTTGCCAGAAAAAATGGGAAAAAGATTATTCCCCTCTGCCCTTTTGCTAAGGCAAGTTTCCAGAAAAGTGAGGAACTTCAGGATGTTTTAGTGAATTAGCCACTGTTTTCCACCCTTACAATACAAACCTTTCAGAGTATTTCTGGAAGGTTTTTTATTTTTATGCAAATTACAGACTGTAAAGCAAATTAATAATCACAATTTGTTCTAAAACTAACAGTATTTTAAATTCATGATTCACGACTGATCTTTTTTATATATTTGCTAAAATTTAAAAATCAAGCATGAATTCAGGAACTATCCTTTTGCTATTTGTTTTCATCTATTTTATCGGCCTTTTGGTGATTTCTTATTTCACCAGCCGGAATTCTGATAACCAGTCATTTTTTATCGGTAATAAAAAGAGTAAATGGTGGCTCGTTGCATTCGGAATGATAGGAACCAGCTTAAGCGGAGTTACTTTTATTTCCGTTCCGGGAACTGTAGGAAAAATGACCGGCTCCGAATATATTTACGGAGGTTTTGAGTACTATATGATGGTCATCGGATTTTTCATCGGATATTTTATCGTTGCAGCCATATTGCTTCCGCTTTATTATAAGATGAACCTCACCTCTATTTATACCTATCTGGGGAAAAGATTCAATGTAGAAGCTCATAAAATAGGTTCTATCTTCTTTATTATTTCAAGAGCAATTGGTGCTACGGCAAGATTATATCTGGTTGTCAATGTTTTACAGATATTCTTACTGGAAGGACTGGGAGTTCCATTTTGGGTAACTTCTCTTATTCTTTTGCTGATGGTCCTTCTGTACACTTTTGAAGGGGGGGTAAAGACAATTGTCATTACGGATACCCTGCAGACTTCTTTTATGATTATCAGCCTTGTAGCATGTATCGTTTATATTTTATCAAATCTGAATTTATCATTTGGGGAAGCATATACTATTCTGGAACAGAAAAACTACACCCATTTCATCAATTTTGATCCTAATTCCAAAACCTTTTTCCTGAAAACAATTTTAGGCGGAATTTTTATTACGATTGCAATGACTGGGCTGGATCAGGAAATGATGCAGAAAAATATCTCTGTAGACAATCTTAAGAATTCAAAGAAAAACATGCTGACCTTTGCAGGAACACTTCTTATCGTGAACCTTGCATTTTTATTCCTGGGAGGACTGCTTTATCTTTTTGCATTACAGCACGGAGCAGAATATGGAACTCTGAACTCTGAAACAGTGACGAATATTTTCGGATTTAAAGATAGTGCCGGAAATATTAAAAATATAATGGGAGATGACCTTTTCCCGGCTTTATCACTTCAGGGGCATTTCCCAATGATGATTTCCGTTATTTTCATTATCGGATTGATCTCAGCGTTGTTCCCTTCTGCAGATGGTGCTTTAACGGCTGTAACCAGTTCGTATTGTGTAGATTTATTAAACCTTAATGAAGATAAAACCAAAACTGAAAAAGAGAAGAAACGTCTTCGTATGAAAGTGCATTTGATTTTCACGGTTGTTTTCTTTATTCTGATCATGGTTTTCAAATCATTGAATGACAAATCTATTGTTTACCTGATCATGGAAATTGCAGGATATACCTACGGACCGCTTTTAGGCCTTTTTGCTTTTGGAATTTTCACAAAGTTTCAGATCTCCAGAAAATATTCCATCCTTGCAGTAACTATTTTAGCACCTGTACTTACTTATTTGATCAATCTTGCTGTTACCACTTATACCGATTACAAAATCGGTGTGGAACTGATTGTTCTTAACGGACTGCTGACCTTTATCGGTCTGTGGCTGGTAAAAAACAAAAACTATTTAAAAGTCGTTTAATCTTTATAAAAATCTAAAAAGGCTGTCCTCTAATTGAAGACAGCCTTTTTTATTTCAGTAAATGGATTCTTTATTCTTTAATCCACTTGATTGTTTTCTCTATATTCTTAGATTTAACTTTAATCAGATAGTCACCTTTCACCAACTGAGACAAATCAAAAGTACCTACTTTATCATGGTTCAATTTATTATTAGCCTGAGTGAATACTAATTTTCCGCTTACATCGTATACAGTCATATCATACACTTCATTTGAATTGGTAAATTTAATATTCAGAAGCCCTTTACTTGGATTAGGATATACCACGAATACATCTTTATTTGTAGCAATTTCATTCACACCCAGTGTTTGAGTGATGGTAAAATTAATAGGGTTAATATTATAAAATACATTCGTTTCTGCTGCCACCATAATTCTGGCCTGCGTGGTCGTTACATTAGGAATGGTAACGGTCTCGGAGCCATCATTTGCAGTGGAACCTAAAATAAGTGTTGGATACGTAAGACCTCCGTCTGTGGAAAGGAAAATATTTACAGTAGCACAATTTACAGGGAAAGCAGTTGTATTCGCTACATCCCATGTTATGGTCTGAGTAGAATTACCTGCCCAGTTTACCGCTGTAGTAGGTGCAGTTACATTGAACGGTCCTGAATTTCCATCAACAGTAATAATAGCATCATCATTCGTAACTCCTGCACAACCTGCATTATTATCTCTTACAGTCAGTCTGAACTCCATGGTTCTGGCATAGGCTGGTCTAACTTCTCCTTTGGATACCGTTCCATTGATCACGTCTGTAAGTTTCGGGAAATATCTGTAAGGAACGGTTACAGGTACATATGATCTGAATATAGCAGCATTCCCTGTTGGGGCATTCCAATCACTTGCTGGTCCTACATCATTCTGTTCCCAGCTGTAAGTAAGCGGATTATTGTCTATATCTGTAGCAGATCCCTCTAATCTGAACGGTGTACTCTTAGGGATGGTATAATCGCCTCCGGCATTTACAGAAGGCGGAAAATTGTTAGAAGGAATGGTCACCTGGCATGTTGTTGACTGAACTTTCGCTGTAATAGACTGGAATGATTTGGTATGGAAAGTAGGAATACTGTTAGAAGCCAAGTTATTTGTACTTCCGCAAATTCCGGCATATGCCATAATCGTAATTCCGCTTCCGGGCTCTACGGCATTGGCAGCACTTCGGTTTCCTCCTCCGCAGCTTCCTGTAGTTGCATTAAAAGTATGCGGACCTCCAAACTGATGTCCTACTTCATGTGCTACATAATCAATATCGTAAGGGTCACCAACAGGGTTAGGGGAACCGGTAATTCCTCTTCCTTTATTGGTTGCATTGCAGATTACTCCTAATCCGGCTAATCCACCACCACCTGTACTGAAAGTATGTCCGATGTCATAATTAGTATTTCCTATCAGTAAATCAATCTGAGTCTGGCTTTCATTAATTAATGTTCCTGCAGCATTATTCCCGTTAAAAGGATCAGTAGCAGCATTTGTAAAAACAACATTTGTTTCATTATCCACCAATACCAGTCTTGAAGCAACTTCCTGCTCATAGACTCCATTTACTCTGTTTACTGATGTTACAATTGCTGAAAGTGTCTGTGCTATAGTAGGAGCGGCTGAACCAGTGGCTGCTACAGCATATTCTCCAGTACAAGCCACAGCCAATCTAAAAACTCTAATTTGAGTTCCTACGCTTGGGCTTACGGTTTTTTGAGCGTTTTTTTTTCCCAATGGAGAATCGTCCTCATCTTTTACTCCGCAGGATCTTGGATTTTTATCAATTAAGTCACTCTTTTTATAAATAATATAATTGTTAATATCCTGTTTTGCATAAGGATCAATGTAAGTATCCCCTGCTACCACAGATTTTATCTGCGCATGGAAACCAAGCTCAGTAAAATCAAGCTTTATAGTAGCATATTTATCATCAACTCCCTGTCCTGTAAAAGTAATGATCTGTGGAAACTGGCTGGCTAATCCAGGAGCCATTACCGAAGATTTCCAGATTTTGAATTTCGCTTTCGTACCGTCAGGCATTGGCAACACAATAATGGGTGCATTATCTTTACGGTCGCTGTCTTTCAATTCCGGAACGGAATTAAAATAACTTTTCATTCCAGCCACATCCAATGTATAGGTTAATGACTTTTCCGGTTGTACAGTCCTGTTTTTAGGATCTGCTTTGATAGACCTCTCACTGATCACGGTAAAAAAGTCCTGTGCTTTCCCTGAGGAAATAGATATAATAAATATCCCCAGGTAAAATAATTGTTTAATTTTCATATATAATGGTTTGTAATTTTTATTAATTCAACTAATAATACCAAAAACTAAGAAATAATCAGTCAAAGGTTCATAAATCAAATAATATTGAATTATAAAAATAGTTAAATTTATCCAAATTCATATATGAAAATTAAAAAAAAGCATGTTTTTTTTGTACAAACAGCAACAATCTAGCTACCACAAAGCCTTCAACTTAAGAAGTAAATTTTCTTTATTTAAATAACTAATTTTATAGACTTTTTCATTTTAATTATCTTTGATCCGAATGATATAAAGTCATTCAAAAATTCAACAAAATAAAAAGAAACAAAAATCAAAAAACTATGAAAAAAATTATCTCAATTTTAATGTTTGCATTCACATTCGGATGTATGAGTGCTCAGGAAAATTTTGAAGTATCAACATTAAGAATCGGACCGTTTAAAGTCTTCATGCCCAGGGCTGAAGCTGAAAAACTTGCAGGAACAAAACTTACAAACTCTAATGGGGAGAAAAAAAATACAGTAAAGTATAATGGGGAGGCCATCCAGGTTGATCTTTTTGACAATTATATTAACGAAGCCAATCCTAGTGTGCCTTCTATTACTTACATGACAACAACGAGTAAAAAATTTAAGACCAAAAGCGGAATTGGGGTTGGAAGCACCAGAGATGACCTTATCAATGCTTACAGAAATTATCCCAACTTCAGTGTACGCCCGGATTGGGATGACAATAGCAAACCTATTAAAGATTCCGGTTATTTTAATATTGAAGACAGCCAGGCTGGAACTCTATTAAGCTTTAAATTTATTAATAATATAGTAACCGAAATCTCTGTTTACCTCAATGAAGGCTGTTAAAAGCAGGAAAATATTCAAATTAATCAAAATCTGGGTTTTCATATCCGGATTTTTGCATTTCCATAAGCCGGTAAAAAATTGTAAATTCGCGTGCAAATAAATCAGACATAATGAGTAAAAGTATTGAAGAGCTAAAATCTCTTACTACACAGATCAGAAGAGACATTTTAAGAATGGTTCATGCTGTAAATTCAGGACACCCGGGCGGAAGTTTAGGTTGTACAGAATACTTCACAGCCCTTTATGGAAAGGTAATGAACTATAAACTTCCTTTCACAATGGAAGGCAAAAATGAAGATCATTTTTATCTATCAAACGGACATATTTCTCCGGTATTCTACTCTACTTTAGCAAGATTTGGTTTCTTCCCTGTTGAAGAACTGAGTACTTTCAGAAAATTAGATTCAAGATTACAGGGACACCCTACTACTCATGAGGGACTTCCGGGAATCAGAATCGCTTCAGGTTCTCTTGGACAAGGACTTTCTGTAGCTCTTGGTGTAGCTCAAGGTAAAAAGTTAGATGGTGATCAGTCTCTTGTTTACACTCTTCACGGAGATGGTGAGCTTCAGGAAGGTCAAATCTGGGAAGCATTGATGTATGCTGCTGCTAAAAAAGTAGATAATATCATCTCTACTATAGACTACAATGGTCGTCAGATTGATGGGGATACAGATGATGTATTAAGCTTAGGAAATCTTCATGCTAAACTTGAAGCATTCGGATGGATTGTTTTGGAAGAAAAGAACGGTAATGATCTTGAAGCTGTGATTGCAATCCTTGAGAAAGCAAAAACAGAAACCGGAAAAGGCAAGCCGGTAGCCATTCTTCTTCATACAGAAATGGGTTACGGGGTTGATTATATGATGGGATCTCATGCTTGGCATGGTAAAGCTCCTAATGATGAGCAGCTAGAAACAGCATTCAAGCAATTGTACCTAGAAGCTCCAGCTGATTACTAATATCTTAACATCTCGATTAATACAATAAAAATGAAATATACATATACAGAAAAAAAGGACACTCGTTCAGGATTCGGAGCAGGATTAGCAGAACTGGCGGACAAAAATCCTAATGTAGTAGCACTTTGTGCAGACCTTATCGGTTCTTTGAAAATGGAGAAATTCATTGAAAAAGCTCCGGAAAGATTCTTCCAGATAGGGATTGCAGAAGCGAACATGATGGGGATTGCTGCAGGTCTTAGCATTACAGGAAAAATTCCATTTACAGGAACTTTTGCTAACTTCTCTACTTCAAGAGTATATGATCAGATCCGTCAGTCTATCGCTTATTCTAACAAAAATGTAAAAATCTGTGCATCTCACGCAGGTCTTACTTTAGGAGAAGATGGAGCTACCCACCAGGTTCTTGAAGATATTGGTATGATGAAAATGCTTCCTGGAATGACGGTTATCAATACTTGTGACTACAACCAGACTAAAGCGGCTACCCTGGCGATTGCAGATTTTGAAGGTCCTGTATATTTAAGATTCGGAAGACCGGTAGTTCCTGTTTTCATTCCGGAAGATATGCCTTTCGAAATTGGAAAAGGAATTATGCTTCAGGAAGGTACTGATGTAACGATTGTTGCAACAGGACACCTTGTTTGGGAATCTCTTGTAGCGGCTGACGAGCTTGAAAAAGAAGGTATTTCTTGTGAGGTCATCAACATCCACACAATTAAGCCTCTTGATGAAGAGATCATTCTAAAATCTGTTGAAAAAACAGGTAAAATTGTAACGGCTGAGGAGCACAACTACCTTGGTGGTTTAGGAGAATCTGTTGCAGGTATGCTTGCAAGAAAAAGGCCTACAAGACAGGAGTTTGTAGCGGTAAATGACACTTTCGGAGAGTCTGCAACACCTGCAGAATTGATGAAGAAGTACAAAATTGATGCTGCTGCAGTGAAAGAAGCTGTAAAGAGAATTTTAGCTTAAGATAAGCTATTTTTATATAGACAAACCCCGGCTGTTTCCTTGAAACAGCCGGGGTTTTTATTAGATATTTGTAAAAAGTTGATTGTTGTAGAGCATATAACCACCCGTCAAAAATCCTTTGAATTTTGTCACCCCTGCAAAGGAGGAGAATGGTTATATTCCTTTTTCATAGTATTAGTTTTTATCCTTCATTATTGTTCTGGTTACTGATTTAGAGGAATTCCAACCGCTATCAAAACAGGAAATAAGATTTTTTCGACATACTCATCTTCTCTTTTGTCTGAAGCTTTTGAACCAGAAAAGTAATTGCTGATTCTGTAGTTTTTCACAAACTGATTTCTCTTTTTCCCTATTGAATAATAATACCCTCCTCTTTCATCATTGACAAAATAGGTCATTTCATCAAAATTCATGAGCTTTTTGGAAAGTAAAAGTTTTCTGTAAATACACTTCTCTGATTTATCAAAAATATATTTCACCGGAACCCTGAAAAAGAAGTCAAACAGGAAGTAAACCATATAAATTGTCCACAATCCCAATGCAATTTTGAACTGGTCACCGGACATTTTATCCATAAAAAAGTATATGATCAAAGGAAGAGCAATAACACCCAAAGCCAACCACCATACCAAAACACGCAGGAAATTGTAGTTGGGCATAAAGCTTATTTCACTTCCGTTTTCCTGAAACTTATAGCGGTCTCGGATATCCATTCTCTGGATTATTAATGTTCATAATATCCTCCGTTTCATTTACCATCTTCTGTATTCCTCTTTGTGTAAGAGCCTGGCCTATGGTAAGCTGCTTTTCTTTACCATTAACTTCAAAATAAACAGACAGCATCACATTGGTAGTGATAAAACCCATGTATTTTGTTGCCAGCACATGAAAGTTTCTGAAATTCTCTATCGGATAGGTTCTGGCCGGAACAAAAATGGTATGTTTTCCTGTAATCGTCATGCGATCCATATCAATGATGAATTTCTTGGTGAAAAAATTAATCAGAATAAGTGCTACCACAGCAATGATAACGTAGCTAAGAGTCCTTACGCTGTTAAAGAGCAATCCTGCCACAATCAGAAAGATAATGCAAAGTACCGTTATAAATACCGGCTGGTTCTTAAAGATATACTGATTACCCTCCTGTTTATAAAATTTGTAATTGTTCATAATTAATATAATTATTGTTTATAATTTGATTTGTTTTTAATGTTCTGAAAAGGTTTTATTGTAGGACAGTTATTCATAACGCAGTGCTATTTCATCCTCATTAATGGTTTTCAGGGTATTCAGATCTGTTCTGAAATAGGTATCATGAATTGAGAAATAGGCATCTGTTTTTACGCCGGTCTGTTCTGATGCTCCTTTCCAGACATCAAAAAACCACTGTTCAAATAACCTGTATTTTTCATCATTATATTCATCCAGAATCTCATCAAAATCATCACCTTCATAATTGTCCTCAAAATCTGAAGCTTTCTGCCATATCTTCTGTGGAATCAAGCCGCTCCATTTTTCATTTCCATTATCATTGTTATTCTTTTTGGTTGGCAAAAACATGATTTCTGTTGCAATTTCTCCCTTATGGTCTACGCCCCAGAATACAATATTCAGATAGTCAAATTCATATTCAAAATAAAAAGCTTTGATATAAGCCTGCGTATTTCCGTTCAGATAATTGATACCTTCACCTTTCAGCAAATGAATAAGGTCTTCGGTAAACTTTCCACTGATTCCTGCCAGATAGTTCTTAAATTCAATATTGAGTTTTTCAAGATCTTCCATAGACTGAGGCTTCATTTAAATTTTAACGGTCGATTTTCCTTCCTACCCATTTTTCCAGCTGAGAAAACATTTCATCAATAGACAAAACTTTCAGATCCGGATGGTTCTTCAGCCATTGCGAATGAAGCTCTGTTAAGTTTTCATCCAGACTGTAAAAGGAATCATTTTTCAAAATATCTCTCGTTTTGTTAGGTCCGAAATATTCACTTTCCAGGAACTCTTTCTTTTCTCCTTCTTCCATATTTTCTACTTTTGAAGACTGTTCCAGAAATAGTTCCCAATGTTTTTGGGCACCTATTTTCTTTAAACCTTCTTCAATGATCCTGTTTAGTTCTGGTGACCATCCGGAATTCCAGACAAACTGAGAAAAATTTCCATTTTTATACTGACTGACATAATAGTCGACATAGTAACTGGTTATTGAATCTTTATGCATATTTTCTTCTCCAACTCCTTCTTCGTGTAAAAGATTGACAACAGAAATATTGGAATTGATGACATCATAAGGATCACTGCTGTTAAAAGAGGCTTCTGAGACAATTATTTTATCGGGCTTCATATGTATATATTTAAAGTGTTTTTTTAATTTGTCATACTTTTAATTGCCCCAGGTAGCCATCCAGTTAAGATATTCACTTTTATATTCATTATCATTAAGTCTGACGATAATATTTTTCAGTTCCTCCTCTTCAAACTCATAATCTGAGACCGTGAAAATCAGGAAAATATCTTTGCCTGTTATCTTTGTGAAAAAATTCTCATTTCTAAGCTTCTCCAGCACTTCAATGCAGATGGAATATAACTTAGTCTGAAAACCTTCAAACCATTGATCATCGTCGTCATGATTATCCAGCTCTTCTCTCAGTTGAGTACAGATATCACCAAATTCTTTTTCCGCTCCCTCCATTTCATAAGTCCATTCTGCCGGTTCATATTTATAATAAAGAGCATCATCTTCATCTGCCATTTCCATAACTTTCATTGTATTGACAGCAGGACATACCGTCATTGCGCCTTCATCACTGTACAGTGCAAAACTGTAAACTCCCTCTGCCCCATGCTTTTCATACACTTCTAAAAAAGCCTTCCTGGCAGCATTTTCTATCTGCTGTTTTAAAATTTCAAAATCCATACGTCTTTTCTTTTTTAAAATGGGCGGTAAAATTACCTTTATCTTATCAAATCAGCACATTATATTCTTTAGAAGGCTGTTCAATTTCATGATTATAGCTATCTGTTTTTATTATACAGGAACAATCCGGGAATCAAAATAGCTGCCCCAATCAGCAAAGGAACCAATTCTCCATATTTAAACAACCAGAAAGCTTCTCTGGATGATCCTATTTTCCGAGTATCATATGTATATACCTTACTTTTATATTTAAACCACATAAACTTTTCAACACGGTTTTAAAAAATTTCATTTTTATGACTCAATATTGTCTATCTGAATTAATTTATCTGAAACCAATGCTTTTTCTGTGAAAATTCACAAAAAAGCACATCATTTTTGAGCAGAAAATCAGTACTTATTTATAAAAACATGTTTTGGAACATACAAATTTCTTTCAAAATAAAAGAATTATCGTGTGATTTCTAATGTTAAATTCATTCATTCCGCCGTATTGTACAATAGAATATATTACTGCATAATATCCTATACTATTCCTAAGCTTTCTTTACATTATCGGACTTCACTTTATACTTTTCAATATTTGGAATATTTCACCAAATCCTCTGACATATACAGAATTTGCACATGAATATGTGTACACAAAATAAACAACTCATTTACATGTTTTATCCCATTGAAGTGAACTGAATATTGATAGATTTGAAAACATCAACGTTGACGGAAGACATTCTACATTTTTGCATTGTATGTGTACAGTACATGAAAACATGTGAATTATTCACCCCAAATGTCAGGGTTTACATGACATAAATAATTTACACAACACAACAAAAAATTATCAACATGAAAAAGTTAATCGGTATGAAGAGTAATTTCTCTTCTTTGGAAAACAAAAAACTGAAAGATCTTAAAACAATTCAAGGAGGCAGCTATAATGTTAAATCTAACGTTTCCGTTGGAGAAGGCTGTGAAGAATATGATACCTATACAAGCCCAGGAGGTACATTTATAGGTAGAATCACCGTGTGCAATCCAACACAGTCAGTAAACTAATGTATGGAGGGCTGTGCCCTCCTTTTTCACTCTTCAAAGTTAACTTTCAAAAACTTTATAAGCTTATGAAACAATACACTTATTACATCCTATTATTTATTTTGATTTCTGCCTTATCATGTAAAAATCGGGAAGTGAATTACATTACTTATTACAACAAAGTAAACAAAATTGACAGTATTTACAGAATGGCTAATAAACCTGAAAAAGCCATAAAAAAATTCAAAAAATTGTTTCAGAAGTATGAACCTAAAAACCAAGAGCTTACTGAAGAATATAAAACCTATATTAAGCTTGCAGATCAGTACCATAAAAACTTTGGTGGGAAAAAGGGTCTATACAAACTTATTACATTGGTAGCTCCTTATCGTAATGAATATAAAAAGCTTTATCCGCTTTGCAAGAAATATGGAATAGACAGTCTGGAAGTCAACCAAAAAGTAGCCGACTGGAAAAAGAACTTGAATAAAAGACTCGTAGACTCCTTTACTATTGCTATGATCCGTGACCAGGAGGGAAGGCCTGAAAATATAGCCCTTGTAAATAAAAACATTGAAAAAAATGCAGATCTTTTTTTCTGGACATTCAAACACTATGGGTTTCCTGATGGACAAAAAATAGGTAAGTTCGGAAACAATGACGTTTTCATCGCTATACCTACATTGCTAAGCCATATGATTGCTTCAAAAAAGTATCCTGAATTTAGAAAAAAATTATTCGAATATGTAAAATCAGGCAATTGCTCTCCTCAAGAATATGCCTTAATGTCCGACACATATGACTACTATAGAAATACTGCTGTACGATACAGCTTACGGAACAATAATGAGGATTCTGTTCGGATTAACTGCAACCGAAAAAGTATTGGACTTCCTAGTATAAAGCATTCATCTAAAATCAGAAAAGATAAAATTAAGAAAAAATGATTCTTATTCTTTCTACCAATCAGGAAACAACAACAAATGAAGTTATTAAGTGGCTCAAAGCATTAGATAAAGCCTTTATTCGTATACATGAAGATGAAATTTTTGAAATAAAAGAATATCAAAAAAGAATCTTTTTGAAAAGTCAAAGACATAGTTTTTTTATTGATGATATTACCAGTGTTTGGTATCGAAGAGGTGGACTACAATTTATAAGAAAAGAATATGATAACCCTTCGATTAATGCTTATATGGATGAAACTCAATATTGGCTTGAAGATTATGTAATAAAAATGCTTGAGACAAAAAAACATATTAATAAGCAAAGCAACAGTCATTTGAATAAACTTTTAGTACTTGAACAAGCAAAAAAAGTAGGCTTGAAAATCCCGGAATACTACTTGGCAGAAAACACAAATCAGCTAATTGTGAATAAAACCATTACAAAATCTATTGCTGAAAATATAATATTAAAATCAGTTGATCATTTTTCTGAAGGTATTTTGTATACTTCACTTGTTACAGAAAAGGAAAAGGAAAATTTCTTTATTACCTTTTTTCAGGAGATGATTGAAAAAGATTTTGAAGTGCGGGCCTTTTATCTTCAGGGTAAAATATGGGCTACTGCTATCTTTTCTCAAAATGATAAGAAAACCTACATCGATCATAGAAAATATAATCATGAGATGCCCAATCGGAATGTTAGATATAATCTTCCAAAAGAGGTTGAAGAAAAAATACATACCCTTATGCAACAACTCAATATAAACTGTGGCTCACTTGACTTTATAAAAAACAAAAATGATTTTTACTTCTTAGAAATAAACCCTGTTGGCCAGTTTTTAGGATTATCAGCAATTTGCAATTATATACTTGAAAAAGAAATAGCAGAATACTTATGAAAAAGAAATTCAAAGAAAAAAATAAATTACCTCTTACTCTCAAATATATAGAAAATTTCAGAAATGATTCAGCTGAAATACAAGATAGCTATAAACAGAATTATGTTATCTCTATAAAATATCAAACTGATTTTTTAATGAAAATAAAACCTATGAAGCCACTGGTAAGATTAATATGAAATCAATAGTCTTATGCTAAATAATATGGATTCATAACAGTAAACGAAGCTTCAGAGAGTAAGCCCATCTGATGAGCTGATGAAGATATATAAAATTGCAGCAGTAGCGAAAGTGGTTGTAAAGGGAATTTTAAAGAAATAATTTTCTGTTAAAAACAAAGTAAAGCATCTCATTTAGTATTTTTTTTGATATATGCAGAAATAAATACCACAAAACAACAGTAAAATATAATTTATTTCATCTATAAAAACAGACACAACTAACTGATTATCAATAAACAAATATACAATTTTACATAATTATTCATATTTTTGGGAAAAACAAAATGTATGAAAAAAGCTACTTATCAAGATAGAGAAAAGGCAGTTGATATATTATGTCAGGCTTTTATGGATGTTCTTATTCCCAACTCTATAAACTTTGTTATAAATAAATCTGGTAATAGATATAGCCGCTTGAGAGCTTTAATGGAATTTCAGTTTGACTTATCAATGCTCAATGGGAATGTATTTTTAAGTGATGATTACAAGGGATGCATTTTATACCTAGATAAAACAGGATTTAGCTTTAAAAAGTTATTGTTGGAAATTAAATTATTATTTGCTTGTATTGGTTTAACCAATATGTTTAAAGTTTTAAGAAGGGAAAAACTTTTGAAGAATTTTCATCCTAAAGAAAAATTTATTCATTTATGATTAATGGCTGTTGTTCCAAACAAACAAGGAAACGGTATAGGAACAAAACTATTAAATGAATCATTAGAATTTTATACAAACGAATTAATTTATATAGAAACGACAACTGCTGAAAATTGTACTTTTTATACTCAAAATGGATTTACTATTTTTCATGAAACTTTTGAGCTAAACTACCCCCTTTATTTTTTAAAATATGTTTAATACTGAAATGAACTTTAGTACATTTCTTTATATAATAATATTTGTACTATTAATTATAATTGTTTCCATACAGCTTACTTTGGTTTGGAGAAGAAGAGATAGAAGATTTTATTTAAAATTTTTAGGACTTATTTGTTCTGGCTTAATTTATAGCACATATGCTATTCCTATTAATGAAGAATTTCATTGGGAAATTATTGACGAAAAAAAGAAAATTGGGAATTATAATTGTCAAAAAGCAAAAGTAGAATATGGGGGAAGAAACTGGACTGCATAGTTTACAAACGAAATTCCTTTACAGCAAGGTCCATATGTCTTTTATGGTCTTCCAGGATTGATTATAAAAATTTCTGATGAAAAATTGGATTATGATTTTGAGCTCATTCAGATAAGAGACTTCAAATGGAAAGAGCTTTATACAGATAAATTTCAAAAGAAAATTACCTGGGAAGACTTCAAAAAACTTCAAAAAAATTTTTACAATGAGCCGCTATCCATGATCAATACATCTGAAATAACATCTTACGACGAAAGTGGAAATAAGATAAAAACCAATTTTAAAGAAATGACAGGAAATATTCAAAAACGAATTCGGGAGAAAAATAATCCTATTGAGCTAAATCATAAAGTAGAATATAAATAGGTTTAAATGATACTAATTATCTCAGAGAATTGTGTACAAGTAGTGAAATAGCCATTGTAACAGGAAAAAACAGATTCAATACATAAAGACTATTTTTTTAAATCAAGGTAATAAACACAGGTAATTTATTTTATAAAATTTAAGAAATGAAATATTCTAATTTAAAAACACAAAGCCCCAATATTAATTTTAAGCCTACCATTTACCTGATTCTCTGTCTATTTCTTTGTGCCTGCAAAAATCGAAATTATATTTTATATTATAATAAAGTAAACGAAATTGACAGTATATACAGAATGGCTAAACAACCTGAAAAAGCCATAAAATTATACAAACCATTATTTAGAAAATACCGCCCTCTCAATCAAGAACGTCATGAAGAATATGAAACTTATATAAGGCTCTCTGATCAGCATCATACAAAATTTGGAGGAAAAAAAAGTCTGTACAAACTTATTCCTTTGATAGCTCCTTATTGGGAGTATAAAAAACAAGATCCAAAATTGATTAAGCTGTATAAAAAATATGGAATAGACAGTTTGGAAATGGAGCTGAAAGTTGCACAGTGGAAAAAAAGACTTAATCAAAAGCTTGTAGACTCTTTTACTGTTGCATCTATGCGTGATCAGAACAGCCGAAGAGATCTAAATTATCAGGAAATTACTAAAAACGATAAAAAGAATGCTGAGCTTCTAAAATGGATGTTTAAAAATTATGGATTTCCAAGTATGCAAAAAATAGGTTTATTAAATGGTGACTTTTTTATGCCGTCAGGACCTATACTGCTTCATATGGCAGATTATGATGAATACTACCCTTATTTTAAAACTAAAATATTAGAATATGTAAAATCTGGTGAATGCCCACCTCGTGATTATGCTGCGATGATTGACAGAAATAATCTGCATCATAAAGTTCCTTACACTTATGGAGTTTATCAGGGATATGAAAATATAAAAGATTCATCAATAGTAAATGATAACCGAAAAGGCATTGGTCTTCCAAGTTTAACGTACCGAAACAAATTAGCAAAAGATTTAGCCGATAGTTTAAAAACCAAATGATAATGATTTTCTCAAATGATAATGACAGAACAATGATTGAAGTTATGTGTATCTCACTTCAATGAATAAAGACTTTACTCATATTCATGAAAATGAAGTTTTTGAAATTAAAATAAACTAATTTTTTCCCATATAATTTATTAATTCATGAACTATTTCAACCTATTCAGCAACATTCTGATCACCAAAGGAGCAACCCGGATATTGATCTCAGATCTACAGAGAAATGTTTCAGAATTGTATCCGTTAGAATTCTATGGAATCATAGAAGAACTTAAAAACCAATCTATTGAGGGGATATTGAAAGATTATGATGAAGATTCCAGAGCAATTGTCCATGAATATATCAATCTCCTGCTGGAAAAAGAATATGGATTTGTTACTGAAAACGATTGGGACAGAAATTTCCCTCCTCTTTCTTATGAATATCATGAACCCAGTGATATAACGAATCTCTTTATTGAAATGGAAGATATTGAGATCGTAAAAAAAATAAAACCTTCTATAGAAAATCTTGGAATTAAACATTTGGTTATTTACAGTTTAAAACCATTAACAATAAATGAATTTATAGAAATTGATGATGTATTTAAAACCTCCGTGCTTTCGGGAATAGAAATATTCTCTCCGTTTCATAAGGAAACCAACCTATCTTTTATACAGGCTCTTCAAAAAAATACAGTCAGAATATACAGTCTTATTTTCTACAATTGTTCGAAACCTCCTTTCAAAGCTAAAGATGAATATAGATTCTCGCTGAATTTCCTGAAAGATGACCTGAAAATATCTGCCTGTGGAAAAGTGGAACTGAAGTATTTCAATACCAACCTTCCAAAAGTACTGGAAGCGATGAACTACAATTCCTGCCTGTATAAAAAGATAGGCATTGACCGAAACGGCGCCATTAAAAACTGCCCGCTGATGGTTGAAAGCTTTGGAAACATTCGTAATAACAGTCTTGAAGTGGCTATAACCCAGCCGGATTTCAAAAAATACTGGGATCTGACCAAAGACAATATAGAAATCTGTAAGGACTGTGAGTTCCGTTATGTCTGCACAGACTGCAGAGCGTATACCGAAAATGCAGAAAAAAGCAAAGAAGGCCTAAATGTATCAAAACCCTTAAAATGTGGCTATAATCCCTATACGGGAGATTGGGAAGACTGGACAAAAAATCCTTTGAAGCAAAAAATTTTTCATTCGTTAGAACTCAGATAGCATTTCTCATCCCCTTATATTATATTCAAAAACGGCTTTTAAATGGAATTTAAAAGCCGTTTGTTATTTTTATTATAAAGTGATTATATTTCTATTTGAAAAACTTCCATTTCGGGATAATGGCAAGCATTCCGAATCCTGTAAACAGAAAAAGGTTGGTAACATCTGTATACAGGAATGTAGACAGGTAATAATTGTGCATAAAGAAGTGCATTACCAGTAAAGCCGGGAACATGAAGATTCCTATTTTTCTGTAGAAGAACATCAGTACCAGCCCAATCATCATCAACACATCAATTGAAAAAATAACATAGAAATACCACCTTGGGATCTCCAGGTATTCATGCTGCAGATATTCATCCACATCTATTCCAAGCCCCATTATGGTAAACAACATTAAGGCTGCAAATGCCAGTACAAATCCCCATCCTTTCTTCGGGTCTTCGTCAAAATAACTGTATTCTTCCATACCTACAAAAATAAAGAACTTATGAGAGATTTCATAAGTTCTTTTATAATTATTCGTTTAAAATTTGACTTATATAGAGATCGCGTTGATCAATCTATTTTTGTCACTTAAGAATTCTTCCATAGAAATCATACTTTCAGTTCTCATTACGTCCTGAATGTCATCTATCTGATAAATAATTCTTTTAGCATCATCTGTATTCTTAGCTCTTACTTTACAGAAAATATTATATTTTCCTGAAATAACGCTAGCTTCAATGACGTTAGGTAAAGTTGACAATTCTTTCAATACTTCCTGAGTACGGTTTGATTTTGTCAAAAGGATCCCTATGAAAGCTGTAAAGTGATAATCCAGCTTACCATAATCGATATTAAGAGATGATCCCAAAATAATACCTGCATCTTCCATCTTTTTCACTCTTACGTGAATTGTTCCAGCAGAAACATCCATCTGCTTTGCAATTTCAGTAAAAGGCATTCTTGTGTTTTCTACTAAGAAATCAAGAATTTTCTTGTCTATTTCGTCCAGTTGATAGTTCATATTAGTTAAATTACAATTTCTTTAAAAAATCTATGTATTTTTTGCAAATTTACGAAAAATAATTTAACTAAAAAATATATATCAAATATTAACAATAATTAACACAGATGATAAAAATCATTAAAATATTCTAATTATTTACCATTTGATTTTATAGAATCTGTTTTTATTTCACCTTTTGCATCTGAAGTTTTTTTGTCTTTTTTCTTCTTTTTAAACAAAGAATTGAAGCTTTTACTCCACACGACCCCTCCTCCATAGGCTTGATTTGCAGAACCGTTTGTACTCACCATTCCGATGTTCGTAGGCTTGGAATAAGCGCGTATAACCAACGTTCCGTCGTTCTTTTTAGATAAATCATACTCTACAGAGCCTTCTGTAGACAAATAGTTGTTTTGGGCACCATCTGTTTTCGATAGTGGAATACCCAGACCTGTTTTTATATTCACTCTTGGGGAAAGGGCTACACTCAATCCCGCATTTGCTCTGTCTCCAAAGTTTGAGTTCTGGTCACCTTTTACATAATTAAGGTCAATCTGGAATTCATTACTCATCGTATTAAGTACAGATCCCAATTGTTTCAGAAGCATATTATATCCGGAAGACTCTGCAACATTTCCCACATTCACATCTACCCCGCCAGAGTTTGAAACGTTGAAAGTACTCAACAGCAGGACAGATCCGAACTGAAGAACCTTCTCCCCTTCCTGACTCATTTTGGCAGCAAGCGTTTCCCTCACCTGGCTGGAAACATCCATAGCAGTTACGTTAAGGTCAATATTAGGGTCTACCAACGACTGGGTAATGTGAGCCTGCAGCAAAATACTTATAGGCTGTAGTTTTCCCATACTAAGATACTCCCCGGCATTAGAAACCATTCTTATATAGTTGGCATTAATGTCTAATGCAGGCTTCATGGCATCACCATCCCATCTGATACTACTGTTCCTTTCTATCTGGAAAGTTTTATTAAGAATTGCCTTAGAGACAAATGTTCCGTTATCTACTTTATAAGTACCGCTCATGGCGATATTCCCTTGTCTGTTCATGTGGAACCTCAACGGATCTGCGGAACCTTTTACTGTAATATTTCCTACATCATCTCCTACCAGCACATTTACAGTAGTTCCTTTATCTACGGCCAGATTGAAATCAATATTCATATTGGCTCCTGTTTTTTTCTTTTCTTCCAGTGTAATCAGACCGTCTTTTCCTTCTTTCAGGAATCTCAGCATCTTGAATTCTTCAACATTGGATGTAGAACTGGAATTAAAGGTAAAGGTACTTCCGTTAAGCGCCTTCATATTAGGAGTTGTAATACTTAATCCTGAAACAGGTCCGTCTACATAAAGATCTCCCTGTCCGTAAACTCTTCCCCAGAAAAGGTCAAAATCTTTTTGTGTTGTATTTAGCATGAGAAGGTTATCAGCTCTCATTACGAGAGATACCCCCATTGAAGAAAGGGTCTCAAACTGAATCGCCCCGGAAATATTCCCTTTGGAATTGGTTCTTCCATCGTGTACCTCAATATTGTTGAGAATGGCCAGCCCTTTGGTCAGCTGAATGACAGTATCATCAAATGCATAATCTACCCCGGTAAACAAAAGCTTTAGTCCAAAATCTTTTAAAGCAATATCACCGTTATAATCCAGATTATTAAGCTTTCCGTTAATTTTAAGATCCCCGGTAGCTTTACCACGAAGGTTTCCAAAAACAGTCTGCACAAACTGTTGTGTAAATGACAGGTCAAAATCACGCATTTCAGCCGTAAGGTCAATAATCGGAGAAGAGGTGTTATTATTAACAGTTCCTGTAAGATTAAGGCTGTTATTTCCAAGGACTCCTGCAGAATGAACTTTCACATCAATATCATAAACATTCAGTGAGAAACCATTGGTAGCAGAAATAGAGATATCTCCCATATCGTTGCCATTCATCTTAATATTATCAATGTTAAGATCTACCAGTGGCTGCAGGGTACTTTTATCCATTTTGATCTTGACACTTCCGTTGGCAAGACCTTTTATATCCATGGTATTTCCTCCGGACTGCATTTCCAGAAGCTTTTCTACAGCAAATTCATTGATATCGGCATCTACATAAAAATCTTTTGCTGATTTAAATTGCGCTTCTTTAATAAACAAAGCACTTTTATCGGAATACACCCTTAGGTTCCTGATATCAAAATCTCCGGTATTCCTTCTATAGGTAATGGAGTGATTCAGTTCCGGACTTGTATCTATAGCCCAGGTCACTTCATTGAATTTCACTTCGGTAGGCTCAAATCTGAATACATAATCTCCCGCCGCATCCGTAGACTGATCTACGTTAATAGCATATTCTTTAAGCTTTTCATTAATTTCATCATCAGGACTTCCATACTTAAATACGGTAGCTAAATGAAGGGTATTTCCATTCTCATTATTCCCTTTAAGCTCAAAATCTTTGATTACATTTTTATTATAAACTACTCTATTGATCTTTGCATACAATTGCTGGTTAAGGTCGGCTGTATTAATTCTGACTTTAACACTGTCTACCATTGCACTGTCTCTGTTGAGATTCTTTCTGTCGTGAACCTTATAATCAGGGCTGGAAGATGCCAGTGCCTTATCAGCATCGGTAATTTCTTCCTCTTTTGTCATAACATATTTCAAAGAAGCGGCATCCAGATTCAGAATCAGGTTGTTTGAATTTCCGTCATATTCTCCTTCCACTATAGCCCCCTGCGGTAGTTTAAGTTCCGGTAAAAAATAATTGACCAATCCTTGCTGAACATCAAATTTCAGTGCAAAATTCTGCCCACGGTATAATTTTCTCGGTGGTGGCCCTACCAATATCTTTCCAACTCCGTTTTCTACCATTCCTGCAAGATCAGCCAGGCTGTATCTTCCCGATATCTTCCCTGTAGCAGCTCCCGGAGCATCTACATCAATCACACGGCCTCCTGCTTCTACAAAAGTTTTTAATTTAGCATTCGGAATATTATATTTTTGAGTTGCCGTAGCAAAGTTCAGATTATTGGCATTAACATCCAGCGTAAGATCATTAATGGAAGACATGGCCATCTTTCCTTCAACCTGACCGCTTACCACCTGGCTGCCAGGCTTATTGGTAAAATAATTCATATTCAGGTAAGTGACATCCGCGTTGACATCCATAGCCACTCTTGAAGTACTGAAATCTATTAATCCTTTGATCGTAGCTTTTGCCTGTTCATCATTAACGGTAATAAGTCCGTTGTATTTTTTATGATCCAATAATCCATCCAGATACAGATTATTGATCGTTTTATCCATAATTTCAACGCTTGCAATCTGAGATTTAGTCGTCAGACGCATGGTATTGACATCAAAGCTTTGTCCGTTAAGATCGAATTTACCGGAGATTAAGCCTACCGTTTTATTCTTTGTAATAACAGATGTATTAAGATCTTTCACATCAAGATAACCGGAATATTTAGGCATTGCAGTGCTGTAACCGGATAAAGTAAGTTTGGATATTTTAGCCTGTCCTATACCTGTCATTAAATTCCCGCTATCCACATAGATCTGATCCGGATTTACTCTTGCTGTCCCGTTGTATTTCAATTTTCCAAAATCATCAGCAAAATTCTTCATCTTTTTGGAGATAAAAGAAGGCATCATTGCTTTTAGATCCTTGTAAGTAAAATCTGCAGAAAGATCTTTTGTTTCAATGGCAAAATGTCCTTTCAGCAGGTTATCAACCTTCATTGTTTTGGTTGCAATGTTGACATCAGGATTTCTGATCAGGAAATTCTCCAGATGAAATTTATTTAAGGGTCCCGTCATTGTCCCTGAAAGGTTGAACGGTTTGATATTATCCCAGTTCGTCACAAAATAGCTGATATCATAACCACTGATCTGACTTCCCTGTTGAATGTTCATATCCCATCGTACCCTGTCAGCAAAATCTGACCACGATCCATCATGAAGATTAAATTTAATATCTCCCTGAAGTAATGTATGGTCGGTATTCAGCGTAAGATCTTTTAATGACAAAAACTGTTTCGTTAAAGACAGCTCTGTTGAAAAAGTATCCACAATATGAGATTTCCCCCATCTTGAGGTCACAAAGGACATATTATTGATCAATGCCGAAACATTCGGTCCGTTCACTTTTACGTTCGGTGCTTTTAAGTTGAATTTTTTTGCTGTTAGCCATTTCCCCTGTTCTCCGGGAGAGTTTTCATTGATGATGGAAACTTCAGAATCAATAATCTGTACTCTGGAATTCAGCTGAAAAGGAGGTTTATTCGGATTTCTTTTCTTACCATCATCAAAGAGTTCTGTAAATCTGACAAAATTGGATATACTGTCTCCTTTATAGGTAATTACTCTTACTTCGGCATTAACGAGAGTCAGAGAATTGAAGCTTAAAGAATTGCTTTTTCCTGAAATAGCATTCACAGCCAAAGATATCCAGTCCGAATCTGCACGGAATTCACGGGCTTTAATAAAATCAAACCCTTTATAGTCTTTTACTTTTAAACCTTTGATTGTTACATCTCCAAAGTAGTTAACATCCACACTTTCTGTAGAAAACCCGGATTTGAAATCTTTATTTACGATTTGAAGAGCCTGATCTGCCGCCCATTGCTTCGTTACCGGAAGGTTGATGATAACCAATATACCTCCTATTACAAATAAGCCAAGCCAAAAGAGAATCAAGAGAAGCTTTCCCCACCAGGTATAGCTGGTAACATCTTTCATGGCCTGTTTCCCAAACTCTTCAGCCGTTTCCACAGGATGATGTATGGCATCTGAAGCCAGCTCAGATGCTTCTTTTACTGTCTCCCGAACTTTTTCTTCTACATTTTCGACAGTTTTCTGTACCTGATCCCCTAGGTTTTCAGCTACCGATTTTTTATTCTCATTCTCGTTATTATTCTCTAACTTTGCCATTATTATGAGCGACTCTATAATTTTAGGTATTGAATCGTCCTGCGACGACACCTCAGCAGCTATCATCAAGGGAAATTCTATTCTTTCAAACATTGCCGCAAACCAGGCCATCCATAAAGAATATGGTGGTGTTGTCCCTGAACTGGCTTCACGGGCCCATCAGCAAAATATTATCCCCGTTGTTGAAAAATCTTTTTCTAAAGCAAATATACAACAAAATGCTATCTCTGCTATAGGATTTACTCGCGGACCGGGACTTTTAGGATCTCTTCTTGTAGGAACATCATTTGCTAAGTCTTTGGCTATGAGCCTGAATGTACCTTTAATTGAAGTAAATCATCTTCAAGCCCACATTCTGGCCCATTTCATCGAAGATGCAAATCCTGTGCCGCCTACTTTTCCATTCTTATGTCTTACGGTAAGTGGCGGACACACCATGATTGTACTGGTAAAAGACTATTTCGATATGGAAATTATCGGAAAAACCATTGATGATGCCGCAGGAGAAGCTTTTGATAAAATCGGAAAGATTTTTGACCTTGACTACCCTGCCGGACCTATCATTGACAGACTTGCCAAAGAAGGGAATCCTGATGCGTTTAAATTCAACAAACCGAAGCTGGAAAACTACGATTATTCTTTCAGCGGTATTAAAACTTCGGTACTGTATTTTATTCAGAAAGAAGTCAGAAAAAATCCGGATTTCATTAAGGAAAACCTAAATGATCTGTGTGCATCTGTACAGAAATCCATCATTGAGATTCTGATGAATAAACTTGAAAAAGCAGCCCAGGATCTCAACGTCAATAAAGTTGCTATTGCAGGTGGTGTATCTGCCAACTCTGCGCTGAGAAAAGCAATGGAAGACAACAAAGAAAAACTGGACTGGAGTATCTACATCCCCAAGTTTGAATATACTACAGATAATGCTGCGATGATTGCCATGGTAGCAAAACTGAAGTTTGAGAGAGGTGAATTTACAGATTTGAGAACTTCGGCAACAGCAAAATACGATTTATGAAAATACTCTTAGAAGAAAAAATACTGGGAACGCATTCTAAAAAGAATTCAAAATATTATTGGGTATTAGAAACGGTTACAGGAAAAAATGAAGATGCAGAACATGCCTTAGATTACTTTCCAGCAAGTTCTGAGACAGGATATATTCAGGATATAAAAGAGGAAATTATAAAAAAAATAAACTCTGAGCATCTTTTCAGTTTTCCTTATACTCCAAAAGAAGGAGATTATTTATCGATCAAAAATAATTTGAGAAAACAGGAATATTTAAATCTGATTTTTATTAACAATATCTGGATTGAAGAAATATACATGTGTTCTTACCGTGAATGTGATACAGATATCTACACAACTATAAAAACAGGAGTTGCATTCTTAACTCAGGATATATGAAACTATTTTACGGCGAAATAACGGATCACGAGGTCATCATCAATGACGAAGAACAGCAGCATATTGTGAAAGTACTTCGTATGAGAGATGGTGAAGATATTCATGTGACGGATGGAAAAGGAAAGCTGGCTTCAGGAAAACTGATTATAGAAGGGAAAAAAGCGGGTATTCAAGTTTCTGAAATCAAAGAAAATCTTCCGGAATTCAATCCCAGACTTCATATTGCCATTGCTCCTACCAAAAATATTGACAGAATTGAATTCTTTGTGGAAAAGGCTGTAGAAATGGGTATTTCTGAGATCAGTATTATTATAACGGAGAAAACCGAACGTAAAAATATCAATACTGATAAAATCAGAAAACAGGCTATTGCTGCATCAAAACAGAGCCTTAGATTTCATTTTCCAACCATCAATGACGCTGTAAAACTGACGGACTTCCTGAAAAACACTGATCCGGAACAAACCTTTGTTGCCCACTGTCATGAGAATTTAGAAAGAATTGATCTTAAAAATATTCCTCAACTGAAACAGCTTACATTTTTAATAGGTCCTGAAGGTGATTTTTCCGAAAAGGAAATTGCATTTCTGGCAGACAATAAAGTAAGAGCTGTATCACTCGGAAATCAAAGGCTTAGAACAGAAACAGCAGGTGTTTTTGTCGCCGCATGGAATTATTATAATATGATATAGATAACAAAAAGAGAAGGTTCATAAGCCTTCTCTTTTTTATTTCTGAATGACTTATTTCCAGTCAATATTATTTTCTCTCAGATATTTTTCAAAGATCTGTTGTCCGCTTCTTATTGAATTTACCGTCCAGAGGATTTTCATCCTTAAAAGTTTTTCTTCGTTTAATTTATAATCAATATCAGATTTGATCAGCTTCTGTTTCAATTCATACATACAGATTGAAGCTGCTACGGAAACATTGAAGCTCCTTGTAAAACCATACATCGGGATAGCCAGCGTTTCATCTGCAAAGTCTAAAATCTCCTGGGAAACTCCTTCCATTTCAGTTCCGAAGACCAAAGCAATCGGCTCAGTTATTTCATATTCAGGCAGCATTTTAGCATTATTTTCTAATGAAACCACCACAATTTTATATCCTCTGTCTTTAATACTCTGAAAAGATTCCATATTTCGGGGAAGCTTTTCTACCTCAACCCAGGTATCCGCGCCCTTTGTGACCCGAAGATTGGGTTCAAAACTATACTCTTCCTGTAAAGCGACTACCTTATGAAAGCCGCAAGCCTCTACAGAGCGTACAATTGCAGCTGCATTTCTAAACTGATAGACATCTTCTACAACCGGAAGCACAAAGTCTGAACTTTCCTGCGAAAAATGTTCAATTTTTGCCAGTCTTTCTTCGGTTAAAAACTGTTTTAAATATTCATAAGTCTGCGATAAATCACTCATCTGCATTTAGTTATTTTTTCCAATAGCCCAATGTAACGCCTACGATTGCCATCTTATTTTTATAAAATTTTGATCTAAGCGTTTCATTCATTTTCAAATCTTTGCAAATTAACGTAATTTTGACCTATGAACCCTAATCGGGCTCCAATTCTTAATTAAAAATAGTACATGAAGCGAAAAGTCCTGCTTATCTATACCGGTGGAACCATCGGAATGGAAAAAGATTATGAAACCGGAAGTCTCCGTGCCTTTGATTTTGGTAATATATTTGAAAAGATGCCCGAAATGAGGCTCATGGAATGCGAAGTCTTCGTTCATCCTTTCGCCAAACCACTGGACTCATCGGATATGGGACCCGAAGAATGGAGAGTGATTGCTAATTATATTCACAAAAATTATAACAACTACGATGGTTTCCTGATTCTTCATGGAACAGATACTATGTCTTATACAGCATCTGCATTAAGTTTCATGCTAAAAGGGTTAAGAAAACCTGTAATTATGACCGGTTCTCAGCTTCCTATTGGTGACCTGAGGACAGATGCCAAGGAAAATCTTCTGACCAGTCTTTATTATGCCAGTCTTTACGAGAACGATGAAGCGGTTATTCAGGAGGTTGCCATTTATTTTGAGTACAAACTATTAAGAGGAAACAGAACGTTGAAATATTCTGCTGAGTATTTTGATGCCTATGCAAGCCCGAATTACCCTATTCTGGGACAATCCGGAGTTCACCTGAATATTATTAAAGACAATTTATTCCGTTGTGACCCGAAAGTAGAATTTCATGTGGATGAACATATTTCCGAAGATATTTTATTCTGGAGAATTTTTCCGGGAATGCACCTGAGTCATTTCAGAGAAATCCCTAAAATGAAGGTTCTTATTCTTCAGGTTTTCGGTTCAGGAACCATTTTCAGCAGTGCAAAAACTCAGGAAACGCTTCAGGAAATCAGAAATAACGGAACGGAAATCGTAGTGGTAAGCCAATGTATTTCAGGAGGTATCTCATTCGGAAAGTATGAGAACAGCAATATTTTCTCCAGAATCGGAGCAATCAGCGGAAGAGATATGACCGCGGAAACGGCTATTACCAAAGCAATGCACCTTATTGATAACCCAAGCTATTCCGGAAGCTTTGCTGATAATTTCACCAGAAGCCTTTGTGGAGAAATTACGGATTAATTGCAGGAATAATTTGGATATTAAAGAAATTACACTATTTTTGCAATCTCAAAAAGAGAGGTGTCCGAGTGGTTGAAGGAGCTACCCTGGAAAGGTAGTATACGGGTAACTGTATCGAGGGTTCGAATCCCTTCCTCTCTGCAAGAAAATTAAAGCCTGTGCTTCATTAGCACAGGCTTATTTTTTGGTCAGAATTCTTGGTTCATATTCCATTCTCTACTCCATAAGTATTTATACCTAAGACCATAATTGGTAATTTACACTATAGAACATCTGTCTGGTTCTTCGTTACTTTGAATTACAATCTAATCAACTAAAAACCAAATCAATATGACATCAACAAGTGTAAATGCAAATTCTTCCGGTCAACTCGTACTTGGAAACGGAGCACAGTTTTGGGTATATCTTTCCCCTCAAAACGACACTGCCAGAATGATATCTACATGGCGGGTAACATTTTCGCAAGGAAATTGGAGCGATACCATTTCCAGTGAAAATCCGACCAAGCAAATTCAGACTCCTAATCTTTCAGGGATCTTTGAGATTAAGGTAGAATTACTAAGTGGATCTACCGGCACATGGCGTCAGATTCCGCCTCAAAACGGAAGCCATAATGAGATAGGCTGTAATTCCAACTGTGCTTCCATGGTAGGTATTGTTGCTGACAGCACCAATCCTCCTATCGGAGCAATCAATGCTCATTTCTGGACTACCTGGGATGCTATGTGTAAAGCAGGATAGGATCATAAAAATAAGTTCCATAATTTTTAAATCGCCGCAATATTGAATATTGCGGCGATTTTGGTATGGGCTATAGATTTTCTCCACAAGTTATCAACATTTTATCCACAGCCAATTTTATGCAAAAAAAAATTTGAAGGTTTTATTCCCAATTCTATCCTAAATCAGGTGTTTATTTTGTCATGTTTTTAAACAGTATTAAAAGATTTTGAATAAACATTCTATGAACAAAGCTTATAATTTTGCGATCACGAAGTATTCTCTCTGCGTTTCAATGGTATTCTTTTTCATCTCATGGTTTCGCAGTCATTTAAAATTAACAGTAAAGCAGCTATCCATCATGTTGAGCACAAAGAAAATTTTTGCAGGATTATTTTTATTAGGATGTCTAGGAGCATCCGTCAAAGCACAGATCAGCCCGCCGGGATTAGGAGATACCAATAATGCATTCTGGGGTGCCTTTGGAGTGAAACGACAGCTGGATTCTCTGGGAAAGAAACAGGCGTTGAGTTATATTGCCATCGGAAGAAAAAGCAGTCCAGATAATCATAGTTTATTTTCAAAACAGGCTATTATTGTCTTAAATCACGAAGTGTATCATTCTTTTGCACCTCATCAGCAGTACAGCTATGCAATCAGCTACCGCCGGCAGCCTCAATATGAAAGCACCGCTCCTTATGATAAAGAAAATACGGAACAGGAATTCAGAATTTACGGAAGATATGCATACACTTTTGACCTTGGAAAGAAATGGAAACTAAAAAATACAGTGCGGCAGGAATTCAGGAAATTTTTTGATGCAGACTTTCATAAAGTAGAGGAAGATTTTCAGTTCAGAACCCGTATCAAGAGCCAATTAACCTATAATTTATCTCCTAAAAACAATCAAAAGCTGGCATTGAGTGCAGAAGCCCTGTTTTCCATCAGCCATCTCAATGAACCTGATTCTCAATGGGGTTCTTTCGGGTATCGTGAAATGCGTATTGCAGCGTACTATATGTTTACAATCCCTAATTCGCCTTTTACCGTAGATATAGGATATATGGATGACCTGATCAGAGACAGCAGAAGCATTCATCATGGAGGGGTTCATTATCTGGCTGCAGACCTGATCTGGAATATTCCTTACAGAAAGAGATAGCAAAAAATAATTTTACACATTATATACAACAAAATCCCAGTCATCACTGACCGGGATTTTTGTTTGAAACATAAGTTTCCCTGCAATATAATTAAGTATGAATGTTTGGTGTAAAATCTTAGTTGCACAAAGTCAGAAACTGGCGGCTCAATTGTACATTGAATTTGGCTTCAGCTCTTGACCGGGCATAAATAGTTTGTTTAAAAGCATGTACTGTCTTCAGTTTCTGATCTATGAATTCTGCAATCTGCACAACAGAGAAAAGAAAATCTCTGTATACTGCCATATTAACTGTCTGACCATAATACGGAAGATAAGCTTTTAAAAAAGGAATTGCTTTCTGATGACGGTTGTAGCTGATACAATACCCTACTCCTTCCATGGATGTAATAATAGTGTAGTTATTGATATAATCCTGAATATTTTTGGTACCGTCCAGAGTTTGGGCATTTTTTGAACAAAACTTATTGATCTTATCCAGAATATGCTGGGCATATTCCATCATGGAAATATTTTTAAATTCAAAAACCTGATTCATCCCATTGGCTGGTAAAGTTCCGTTTTCACAATCAATGCAGAAAGAAATCCCGATTTTTTCATGATAAGGAAAAAAGCAGTCTTTGACTTCAATGGAAGCATCCGGCTTTAACCTATCATCTCCAAAATTGTAATAGACATATGGACTGTAAAGTTCCGCAAGGGCATTCAGATAGTCTGTTTCGCTGGTATTATGATATTCTTCAAACCATTTTTCAAGGTTATCATAATAATTACGTTCAAAGTCGTTAAAGTTTAAGTAAAATGGCAATTCCATAGCTCTGTAATTTTGATATGACAAAGCTATACCCGTAATGCGACAAAACTTGACGCAATATATTTTTTGTGAAAAGATTTGAAAGATTATTAAGTCAATAGTCAATTTTTGCTTCGCAAAGTCAATGGTGAATCATTATTAACGCTAAGGTTCGCAAGGTTTGTTGAGTAACGTTTTATATTTTGTTCGCAAAGACACTTCGTTCAGCTAGGATAGCTGCTTTATCATTGCTGAGTGAAACGCCTTTGCGATTGTTTTTAAACATTAAAATATCTTAGCAAACTTTGTGTTAAAGTTAATTTACACGAATTAAAATTCACAAGCGCAGCGAATTGACCATTCACCATTGATATCTACTTATCATAATTCTTCATCACAAACTCAAAGTAATGAATCATTTTCAGATAGTTTTCGATACTGAGGTATTCATTGGTGCTATGGATACTTTGCTGTTCCGCACTGTTGATCTTGATCGGCATGAATCTGTATACATTTTTGCTCACAATCTCATATTTTCCGGCATCGGTTCCTGCCATGGTAAGGTATGGAGTGACAATCGCTCCGGGATGAATTTCTTTTACACCCGCTTCTATCATTTTAAAAGCTTTCGTATTAGTTGGAGAAATCGCAGAAGCTTCTCTTGTATTGTCAATTTCTTCCACCTCCACATCGAAACCTTTAGTTGCTTTAGCAATATGATCCCGTACATCCTTCACTGAATTTCCGGGAAGCAATCTGAAATTAACGACAAATTCAACTTCAGGAGAAAGTACATTGGTACCGTCACTTCCTTTCATCATTGTCAGGGCTGTGGTTGTTCTTACCAATGCATTGGTTGTATTATTTTTGGTGAGCTGTGAAATCAAAACAGGTTTTAAAAGCCATTGATTGGCCAGTGCCATTCTTGTTGTAAAAGGCATTTCACCTCCTATATTATTAAAAAATTCTTTGATTAATGGTGTGATAACAGGTTTCATCTGGTCATCTTCCAAACGCTGCATAATAACAGCCGCCTTCCCGATGGCACTTTCCATTGGAGGCATTGATGAATGTCCACCCAATCCTTTTACTTTGATTTTTGCAGAAAGAAAGCCTTTTTCAGCACATCCTACGACAGCCACGTCTGTATCTATTCCTGCGACGTTTCCTTTTCTCATAATCAATCCGCCTTCGTCATAAACGGCATCGAACTTCAACCCTTTTTTCTTGAAATAATCAGCAATCTGAATCGCTCCTTTCTGTCCGCCAACTTCTTCATCAAAACCAAAAGCGAGATAGATATCGCGTTGTGGAATCTGCTTATTTTTAATCATAGAATTCATGGATTCCATCAAGGAAAATAGCATTCCTTTCATGTCTATTGCTCCTCTTCCATAGATTCTTCCGTTGGCTACGGTTCCGGAAAAAGGGGCAAAATCCCAGTCTTCCGCCACTTTTGCAACAGGTTCTGCCGGTTTATCATCCGGACGGAATATATTTTCTTCATTATTCTTTATATCGGTATCTCCCGGAGGAACAACGTCCATATGGGAAAGAAATAAAATAGGTTCCAAAGCAGGATTGCTTCCTTTGAGTCTGAATACTAACCCATATTGGTTTACTTCAACATTTTCTGTGTTCTGATAGACTAATGGATAAGATGTTTTTAAATAAGTTTTGAACTGATCAAACGGTGCATAATTGAATTCACCTAAACTTCCTGTAGAAACGGTTGGAACTTTTATTCCTCCGGAAAGTCTCATGATTGCAGAATCATTTTTTACAGGCTTCCATCCCTCACCTGCTCCGATATCATTTTTCTTAAACGGATAAGTATAAGTTTTAATCAATACTACAGCGGCCAGAATGACAACGATTCCCAGAAGGATTAAAAGAATTTTTTTCATAGCAGATCAGTTTTGTGGTGTGGTTTGATCCCATAAATATAGCAAAGTATTTACTGTTTAACAAGTTAAAACCGGGCTTTTTCATTCACAGAATCTCATGAATACTGCTTTTAAAATTTTAAACTGATAAAAAGTACATCAACCTGTCCCCATTATGAAAGTCAGATCGTCATAAGAATAAAAATATGAAGAATATTCTGCACATTATCTCCAGCGCGAGAGGAGATTTATCTTATAGCAACAGATTGAGTTCCCTCATTCTGGAAAAGCTTTTACAACAGCATACTATCAATAAAGTCATTGTACGAAATTTGATTAAAGATGTACCACCATATGCAGATGAAGTGTCAATTCATGAGTTTTATAAACATCCTGCATTATATGATGAACAAAGCAAAAAGCTTCTTTCCTATGCCAATGCGACTGTGGATGAAGTGCGTCAAGCAGATATCATTGTCATTGGAACTCCTATGTTTAATCTGGGAATTTCAACACCCTTGAAGGCATGGCTGGATCAGCTGATCCGGGCGGGAGTGACTTATGTTTTTGATGAACAATGGAATCGCGTGGGACAGTTTAAAGGTAAAAAAGTATATCTGGCTATTGCTTCCGGCGGAAGAAATACTGAGGGAGCTCCGGATTATATTTCTGATTATCTCAAAGATGTTTTCAGAAGTTATACGGGAATTACAGATGTGGAAACATATCGTATTGAAGGGACAATGGAACATGGGTTTACAGCAGATTATGAAGGAATTTTAAAAGACTTTAGTCCTGTCAATCAACTTTTTTAAAAATAAATTTTATTATAAACGCAAAGTTTTTAATTATTGATCCTGAATATAAGAGAGCTAAGAAGGAATTAACAAGTTGATTGGATGAAGCTTGGTTATTTTAGTAACGTTATTAGTTTGTTTTTAACGCAAGGGCGCAAAGGTTTCTTATCTTGACCATATTTTAAGGCGCAAGAAAATCAAAGATTTTCAGCAGGGGAATTACAATAACATTCTTGTGCCTTAAAATATGATTATAATTGCTTTCGCACCGTTGCGGTTTCTTTTAATTCAGGATTTCATTCATTTCGGTTAAAATGATCGGTTTTCCATCGGTGATTACAATGGTATGTTCGTGCTGAGCCATATAACCGCCTTTGTTGCCTACCATTGTCCATCCATCTTTTAATTCTACCGCAAGGTTGGAGTCAGTGGAAATAAATGTTTCAATTGCCACCACAGAGTTTTTCTTAAAACGTCTGGTGTCATAACGGTTTTTGTAGTTCAATAATTCATCAGGCTGTTCATGTAAACTTCTGCCTACTCCATGGCCGCCAAGGTTCTTAATGACTTTAAGGCCTCTTTTCTTTGCTTCTGTCTCCATTAAATGCCCTATGTCTGCGATTTTTACTCCGCCTTTTATATTATCAATGGCTTTTCTCAAAATATCTTTAGATGCTTCCACCAGCTTTTGATGTCCGTTAATATCTTTACCGATCACAAAAGAGCCTCCGTTATCAGCCCAATACCCGTCCAGTTCGGCAGAAACATCAATATTAATCAGATCGCCTTCTTTCAAAATCCTCTGATCAGTCGGAATACCGTGGCAGAATTCATTATCCACGCTGATGCACGTCCAGCCTGGAAATCCATAGGTCAGATAAGGTGCTGACTTTGCTCCGAACCCTTCCAGTATTTTGGCTCCGTACTCATCAAGATCTTTTGTGGTCATGCCTGGTTCAGCATACTCCATCATCTTCTTCAGCGTATAGGCAACGGCTTCACTTACTTTTTGCATTCCGATCATCTGATCTTCGTTGGTGATTGACATAGTTTTGTTTGTTATTGAGAACTACAAAGTTAGGGAATTAAAATATTCTGATACATTTGTTTTATTTCCTAAAACTCGTGTATTGAAAAATGAGATTATCAGTACTTAATATCCTTCTACCCCCTTCACTAACCCCCTCCATCCCCTTGAGTAAAGGGGTACGCCCAGTTATATAAGGGGGTATAGGGTGTTCCTTAACGGTCTCCAGACCGTTCTATGAGTACCTTTACCCACTTATCAAAGTGGCTGGAGACCGTTAAGGAAGTAGTTCGAGGCTGTTCCGAAGGGGCTCGAGACAGTTTACAGAATGGGTCCCGGCACTTGACCAAGTGTCTCGAGATACTTATAATAGTGTTTGAAGGCCATTTTAAAGTGTCCGAAGATAGTTTACAAAATGGTTATAGCAAATTAATGATGTATATGAAGAGGCTTACTATAGTAGTTGAAGGCATTTCTGAAGTGGCTGGAGACAGTTTATAAACTAGTTCCCGACATTTTAAAAGGTATCACAGGAATATTTTACCGAATATTAAATGGATGAAAAATTACCTGACAGATAAGAAGCTTGAGGTATAACGCTCATGGGAAAAGAATAAAACCACTGCAAAAGCAGTAGTTTTTTATTTTATTCACGAACGCTGACGTTCACGCCAGCGGAGAATCATATATTGATTCTGAATTCATGATTTCATTATCATTCGTCATCTTCTAAATTTTCATACTTATAATCTGTTAGAATTAGTATCCCAAAATATTTCCATTCAAACTCATCTTGATAATTAATTCTTAAAATTAATGTCTTCTTTGTTTTTTTGGAGTATTTCAATGGAATTAATTACTTTATGATGTGAAGGGTATTTCCCATATGGTGAAGAAGCTACAAAATTTTTAGGACTTTCTCTTAGTATATTAAATTCATCAAATATTCCTAGCTTTATTTTTTCCTGAGATTTAAAGTTCTCTGATCCCAAACACATTATTTTTTGAAACCTCTTATCTACATCATCATACTTATATAAAGCCTCTTTATCAGAATCGTACTTCAAACTTCATCTTAGAAGTGTCTTGTTTAAAATAATAGTTTCTTATTGTATTCTTTATTTGCACTTCATCTTTCTGTTTTTGATTTATACAACTGCTAATATTAAATAATACTATTAATATAAATATTTTCATTATTGTGAAATATTTTTAATCTCTATTTTTCCCATTCAGGTAAATTTCCTAAGATTTGAACATTAAATATTTTTTTATAACCTATTGGTTTATAAAAAAATAATTTAACGCTTAATGGCTCAACAGTAGAATTTTGTTTTATAAATTCATATTTAACTACCTTTTGAAGTGTTCCAGATTCATTTGTTTCCTTTATTTCTATTTTATTTAACAAGGCATTTTGATAATTGAGTTTATTATAATTTCTATTCAAATAATGTAATTGATTTAACATGGCTAATCTATATTCAGATTCACTATCTTCAATTAAACTTAAATAGACTTTCTCATCATTTTCTTTAACAGCTTTCCAAAAGTTTGATATTACATTTTTTATTTGCTCATCCTCTTTTTGCTTTTGATTTACACAACAATTAGAACTGAATAGTATTGATAATAAAAATATTAATTTAATTGTCTTCATTATTGAGGTATATTTTTTAAATTATTTTCAATTTGTTTTTGTTTATTATTCAACATATTTTTCACCTGCTCTGCAGTTGGTCTAATAGGGGCGTAGTTTGCTCTTAAAATTGAATTACCATTTTGAATAATTGATGAATTTTGCATTAATCCTTTATTAGGTAGTGTCCCGTCATAAACATAATTTATAACATCATTTTTTGTTTGTTGATTCATTTTTATTTTACTTGAATTAACATAGTCAATAGCAAGATCCATTTGTGTTGCATTAAACTCAACAGATTTTATATCTTTAGCTGCTTGAACATAATTATCTGTACTTTTAATAGCAGAAGGTATATCCATAGCCATAAAGGCATTATTCATTAATTCCTTTACACCATCTGCTACGGTAGCCAATTTCTCTTTAGCTTCAGCTAATTTATTTGAATCTGTAGTTTTAACTTTCTGTTCACCCATACTTTCTGATTCAGCACTTTCCATTGTTGCTCCTTCAGGTTTCGTTCCATTATAGTTATAAGAATTTAGCTTCAACCCTGTTTCACTGGAACTTATTCTTGGCACTGTAGGATTATATCCGTTTGTTGATAAACCAATATCCGCCGCTGAGAAAGATGGCCTTCCAAAACTGTCTCTCTGTGAAGCCGGGGCTTGTTTTACAATCATTTCATTTCCACGAATAGCAAAATATCCTGAATTATTTTTAAGCAATTCTAATCCTTCCAACTCAATACCCATCCCTATCATGTTTTCCTGAAATGCATAGGTACTATTATGAGTAAACTTCTCTGCCAAAGGATCTATACTAAAAAATCTGCCCATTGCCGGATCGTAATTTCGCCATCTATAAGAAATCCATCCTGTTTCCAATTGCTTTTCCTGTCCTTGCGAGGTATATGTATAATTAGGTGACATGGAACCACTAATATTTAAGTCCCCACCAAATTCTAACCCAAAGGGGTAGTAGTCTGTAGTTCTATCAATTGCTACATTTCCACTACTATCTTTAAAGAATGCCAATCTGATATTTCCTACCTGATCTTTATATTGGTAAATATACTTATTTGTTACAAAATCGTAATATCCTTCTGCAGTAGGGAAAAACTGCAAAGCCATGGTAAAATTACCATCAGGTTGTACAACAGAATCTGTGTTGGTGTACTGAAATCCATCCAAATAATCATTAAGTGTCACTGCTCCTACATTAGTACGTGGTGTAAAATAATTATACTTCTTGTGAAGCTTTGTACCGTCTGCCCTGTAAATATAATTGGTGTTAACGTAGCTAATTTGTCCTTTTCTGGAAACAACATATTGGGAGAATTTAATATAGTTGGGCAAATTAAGATAATTGTAATCAATCTGTAACATTCCTTTATCTACATGATCAGTCATATTTCCATTGGTATCATAATGCATGGGATTTCCAGAAGTATCAGGATACCCAAAATAATTCCCAGAACTATCAGTAACAGTATCAAGCCTGTTTCCTGTGTAGGAATAGCTAAGGTTGTCCATCAACTGTACTTCGATATTTGCAGCATTTCTGTTTCTCTGTAAGGAAGTTATGTTTCCGTTCAGATCGTAGCTCAATGACTCGTTATAATAATTATTTTGGGGAATCGAAGCATTTGGTTCAGAGTAAATCCCGTTTTTCAGTCTGTTCAAAGTATCATATTGATAAGAATATCGTCTTAGAATTCCATCTCCTGAAGATATCCAGTCTATCTCAGCGATATTTCCATTGTATTTTCCAGAGGCTAATGTACCATAAGTAGGATTGTTGTATTTAATTTCATATCCAAATAGTTTTCCATTCAAAGCTGCCGGATCGTTAATTTTGGTAAGCCATCCTCTGATATTGTATGTATAATCAATACTTTGGAGATTGTTCCCGACCTTTTTGTTTTTCAGCTGAGATAATTCATTATACTCATTTTGTGCCAGAATTTCTACAGGATAACTATCTATCTGATGTTTATGTACTAATAATCTGTTCCCATTGTCGTATTCAAAAGTTTCGGTAATTACTTTCTCTGTATCAGCGTTCAGTCTTTTGTGAAAGGTTTTGGTTTGTTTTGGTGTTCCGGTGAAGTCAAGTTGTGATTCTGTTTTGGTGTATCCTCCCAAATGATTGATGGAGTGGCTTCCAATAGCTCTTCCTTTGGTATCATAATACGTGTAGTTCTTTGTCCAGTTATCATCTTCAATATTCTTTACAAAACTCATGACAGGAAGTCCTTTGGTGCTTCTTCCATCGGCTGTAGGTAAGCCAGAAAGTACAGGCTCTCCCTGAATAGCGGAAGGGAATGCAGGATTGAAACTGTATGCAGGATAAGAGTCGTAATAATTTACAGATAATAAAGCTACCCATTTAGAAGCGTGAGGATAAGAAATGGCCGGATCATAAAAAACATCCATTCCCTGTCTATTGAATACAGATGAAGTAGTTCTTAGCATATTTCCTGAATCATTAGCCAATTGCTGTTCTGCGTTTCTTTCTCCTCCAGTAGCGAGTCCCGTCACAGCAACTCTTCCAAACTGATCATACTTGGTATACAGCCATTGCCTTTTTGCTCTTAATTCTGCATCCTGAGTTCCTACAAGTCTGTCCTGTTTGTCATAGATCATAAACTCCCAGCCCTTGCCCGGAATTTTCTTTTCTACCAGGCGGTTTCTCCCATCATACTTATATTGATAACACAAATCATTAAGCACAGTATTGGGATCTGTTGCTACGGAAGCTTTGGGAGGGATCACAAAGGCTAACTGATCATAATCATTGTAAACATAGTAAGTATCTGCATTTTCTGTAGCACCAATTACTTTTCTAACTAACAGTAACTGTCCCTTGCCATTTTTAAACTCTATGGTTTGGTTTCCATCTTCGTCGGTAACTGTATTTTTATATAATTGTCCCGTTCCATAAGAGCCTGATAATGTCAGACTGGAGGTAAAAGTGGTATAGTTAAAAGTGGCTGTATACTTTTTAACATCACCATCTGCATTGACTGCATATCCAAATTGTACAGGTTTGTTGTCCCACGCAGTACCTACCTGCTTTTGTCCTAAAACACGATCTAATGGCGAATTTTCCAGAATCTTCTGCGAATAAATTTTCTCTAAGCCATAAGGTGTACTGCCCACATTTGATAAGGGATCAGGAGTAATGGCTCCGTTCAGTGTTCCTGCCTGGGGAATAGGAAGATAGTCCTGAACCTGCCTTCCAAACTGATCATATTTAATAGGAGTAACAATATCCCGTCCTAATGGAGAGGCTTTTACATTGACTATTTGTTTTGATCTTCCCAACCCGTCAAAGTACTGGACGGTTTCTGAGGATTTTGTAGCCGAAGTACCATTATAATCAAGGTAAGTTTTGGTTTGAATATAATTTTCTGTGTTAGGAAGTGGGGTAAGTTGGGCATATATTAAATTGGATAAGAGTAAAGCTCCTATTGGTATTATCAATTTTTTCATCGTGTTTAGTTTTTATAATTATACTTCATTTCCTTTACGGTCTGTCCATTTACATTTACTATTTTCTGAAGCCTGCCTGCAGAATCATAAACATAGTTTTCTCTGATTCCTGAGGGTGGGGTGATACTTCTTATTCCAATTAATGGATCATAGGTATAAGTGGTAATCTGATAATCTGGCAGACTATTTCTGAATGTATTTAATACAGATAAAAGCGAGGTTTCATCATTACCAGAAGCAGCTGAAGCATCTGTATTGGAAGCTGTTACAATAGGATCAATTAAGGACTGCTGAATATCTGTTAATTTGGTTCCTTCTATTTTCACAATAGGCTGGGTTTGGTTATAGCCCCAGATAATTACTGTTGAAATACCGTTTTTAGTGGTGAATTGTTGCAGGTGTCCTTTTGAATCATATTTGTCAAAGTTCACTTCCGTAGTTACTGTAGTTTGGGTTTTAAGATCATAAGATAACACAGAAATGGGTAAAATCAATCCTGATGTTTTCTGGTTGGCTTCAGATTGATTTAACGGATAAATAGTCTCTGTTTTTAACAGAGTCTTATTTGTTGTACCCATTGTTTTACTGCTTACCATCTCTAAAGGAATTTCAACCATATTTTTTGATATCATTAATTGATTTCCCTTTTCAGATGCATACACATAACTTATATCGCTTGAAGAGTTATCTGGAAAGCTTGTTTTTTTATTGGATAATTGGTAATGAGGATTTGAATACGTGTTGTCTATTGATGTAATAAGTTCTTTATCTTCTATTAATTCTGTGACCTGCTTTTTACTTTCAAAACTAAAGTCAGAGAATAAGGGATAGTATTCATACCTATAATCCGTCTTGTAGATATAATCATCTGGGCTTTGTCCTCCAAATGTTGATAACAGGATTCTGTTTCTAGGTTCAATTCTAACTCCAAAATTTTCGCTTAGTACTAAATTCTTTCGGTCATAAATAATAGTATCCTTTTGAACTAACGTATAGTTGCCATTATCATTTTGTTTATAAGATAAGGTCTTTTTAAGATTTCCCAGTTTCCATCCCATGTATGGTGTTCTTGTTCTATGATCTATAGTAGCCATATCTGTAGCTTCCAAAGGAGCGTTATTCTCAAAAAAGTACTCTTTCTTTATTTTTTTATTATTTACATTGTCAACAGATGTTTCAGTCACCTGTCCATACACTATATTGCTTCCCGATGAGTTTCTAAACGGATAATCAATGACTCCGTAAAATTTATTGATTCCCTCATAAAAGTTTTCAGTTACTAATAATGGATAACCGTGTAGTATCCCTGTAGAATATACTTTTCCACCAACCGTTTCATTGTAAGAATATTCTGTTCGTAAAAGCTCTATGTTATTTTCTTTCTGAACGATAGATTTTATTCTTAACCCTCCTGCATTTTGTATCGTTTCAGGATTATTGTTTGGTTGTTGATTATTCTTTACTGGGCCTAGAAAAGACATCATTAACGTAAAGCCTCCTGCGCTATCAAACATACCTCCTTCATTTACAGTAAGTACATCTCGATGGGCAGTCAAAAGATATTCTCCTTTAGGAAACATTACTGTTTTATCAATGGTATGGCTCATTAAAGTAAAGATTTGCCAATTTCCATTTACTTTTCTGTATATGATTATATTGTATGAATTATTGGCTCCATTATTTTCATCAAAAACCTGCTCAATTTGTGTATTTAAATCAACAGAGGTATCTTCTTCAAACTCCCAGTTCATTTCATAATTCATTTCAGGAGGAAGTTGTTCTCCAGTATTAGGATCCGCGGCTTGTTCACTGGCGAAAAACACATATTTCGTCTCCATTGAAAATAAATTTCCAATCACTACTTCATTAATATCATTAATCCCTTGATAAGTATGGTTTTCATAATCAAATTCTGTAGACCCCCCTGTAGGATAGGTAATTTTCTTCAACATACCAATTTTTGTATATTCCTGTTTTACTGCTCTTTCCGCTGTACCTGCTGATTTTACACTATTCGCATACTTAAAATTGATATTTGGAATAAGTTCAGTATTTTCAGTATGACCATTGTAATAACCAAAGAAATCCTGTGCAAAACTAAGACGGCTAGGAAGTTCACCTGGAAAATATTCAAAGTTATGTTTACTTATTAACTGATTGTTTTTATCATATTCAGATACCCCATTCAGTTTTAGTCTAGGAATAGCCCGGTCAAAATTGGGTGTGAAAATATAATTTTTAATTCTTGAAAAATCATTCATTGGAGTTGGAAATTCCGCATTGAAATATCCCTGATTTAGTTGATAGGTTTTAATTACATTGTTATTATTTTTAATTTTTATTTTCTCCAATGAATAAGCATTGTAGTCCTTTCGGGCTATTGTAGATTTAATAAATTCTATCTCTGTATTTTCATAAGCAATTCGGCTTATAAGCTTATCTAATAATCCAGGAGAGCTGTAAACATTATATACTTTCCCATCTTTAGTTTTTGCAATCTCAGAAGATATCGGATATTTATTCCCTATCACTATAGGATTGCCCCCTGCCCAGGAAACCACATCATATTTTCCGTTAAAAAAATCAAAATTGTTAGCAAAATATTTATATTGAGAGGTCAGGTATACATCCTGTTTTGTTAAATCATTAACTGAAATAGTATTACCATCATAATAAAATCTAATGGTCTTATTATCATTGGTAGTAATTTTCACCAGTAACCATGTGCCAAATTGAGGATCTGTACCACTTGAAAAGGCACTGTCATTGCTAATACTTGCACTTGAGACCTCTTCAATAACCTCAAATCTGTTGTCATTATCATCTGATTTACCAAAAAAGTAGGTGTTACCAGCCCCATCAATAATTTTAAAATCAACAATGTTCCCATAACTATTTAAAGTAGGAATAATCTTGATGTTATTTAAAGGGGTTGACACAAACTTATTGGAGGAGAAGTCATAAAAGAATTTAAAATTCATATTGAATAATGAAACATTAAATTCATCTGGTTCCAAATCAACATTTTCAGCATTTTGATCCAGCCAGACATCAGTATATACACCTGTTGAATTGTTCATCAGGCTGTTTTTAGCACTCGCAATAGACTGCAGATAAAATGGAGAATCATTATAATTATCTCTTTTTCCTCTAATACTTCTGGAAATAGTTCCTATTGATGATAAATTCCATCCTTGTCCTACAGAACTTGCCACTTCACTTACTTTTATTCCTTGCGTATTATATTGTAAGTTAATAGGAATTGATATATTACTATTAATAGGTAAAGTAAAAATAGGAACTGAAACATTTACCGAACCACTAGATAAGGATATTGGTTTATCAATATATTTTCCTAGCGAGCTTATATCAGGTGTTTTTGGAGTAAATCCTAAATAAGAATCTTTCATTTGATTCTGTGAATACAGCCAACTGCAAAATAGCAAGAGGCAAATAATTTGGTATTTTTTCATTAGTTTTATTTCTTGATTAATTTGGCATTCGCCGTTTTATTAGTATCAGTTTTTATAGTCACCAGATAAGCTCCCTGAACCAAAGCCTGGGTGTTGATCTTAGTCACTCTGTTCTTGGTTTTTATACTTTGTAATTGTCTTCCACTCATATCATACAACAGAATATCAGCATCTTTAAAATCAAAGCCGATTTCTACATAAGCATAATCTGAAACAGGGTTGGGATAGATTTTGATGTCGTATTTCTCAATCAGCTGATCAACCTGTTTGTCTCCCAGCTTCACTATCTTCCAGTTTTCTTTACCCAGCTCTTCTGCGCTGGTTCCAGCTAATACAATTGAACCGTCTCTGTTCAGTTTCAAATCAGATAATCTCTCTTCTTTCTTGCTGGATTCTCCTTTGACATGTTTTCTCCATTGCTCATTACCATTTTGATCCAAGTAGAGCATCCAAAAAGTTTCATCATCAGTCTGAATTCTTCCTTCAGCCTGAGTATATCCTCCTAATAAAATTCCTTTGGATGATTTGTCATCTGCTGAATGAAGAACACTCATACTCATTAGGATATCACGGTTTTTGAAATTGTAGGATTTCTGCCACTGTTCATCACCTCTTTCATTTAAAGAAATCAGCCAAAGGTCTGTACCTTCTTCAATCCCTACAGTTTTATTTCCTGATCTCTCTGATCTGGATTCTCCACCGATGATAAAGCCAGTTGATGTTAATGCCAGCGTTCTGATATGATCATCGCCTTTACCTCCGAAGTTCTTTTCCCATTCTACTTTTCCGTTTTTGTCTAGTTTGACAATCCAGTAGTCTCCTTCACCGAAGTTGTCGCTTTGTTTTGAGGCTGCAGTTCTATCAGACGGAGTATTAGTGTTGGTACTTGATTGCTGATTATTTGTTTTAACGGATGAACTTCTTGAATAAATTCCCAATAATGCTCCTCCGTCTTTCGTTGGAATCATCTTCTCCACTTCATCTAAGCCTTTTCCACCTAAGATTAATTGGGATAATTCTTTTCCGTCTTTATCCAGTTTCGTGATCCAAACGTCTTTGGAACCATAACCTTTTGCAGCATTTTGTACATTTCCGGCCACAAAGAATCCTAAGTCGGTAGTTTGGATAACAGATCTTGCTTCTTCATCAGAAGTGCTTCCTAACGTTTTCTGCCATAGTTCATCTCCAAATTCATTGATTCTGATCAGCCAGATATCTGAACCTCCTCTGGAGTCCTCTTTTTTATCTAATCCTTTTCCTGAATAAGATGTTCCGGCTAATAGAAATCCACCATCCTGTGTGGTAACGGTAGCTGATAAATAATCATGGTTGGATCCTGAGAAGTATTTCTCCCAGACTTCATTTCCCTGCTGGTTCAACTTTACAAGGTGAAAATCGTAACCGTTGTTCTGTGTACTTCCAGCCTCCAGCTTCCCGCTTCCTGACTGTATAGAGCTTCCCGTAATAAGATATTGCTGATCAATGGTTGTGGTAACCTGGCTTAGAAAATCCTGGGTAGAGGATTTGATGTCTTTCTGCCACACTACTTCCTGGGCAGAGATACCCAAGGCCGTGCACAAGGTGAATGCACCGATATAGAATTTTTTCATTCCAATGTTGTTTTCTGAGTTAGTAATTAGTTTATTAAAACTGTGCGAATTTAACACTTTTTAAGATATAAAAATCACTTTTATGTGGTATGTGGTAAATCATACTATTTATTGTTAAATCCTCTTTATTTATATTGATATTTACCTTATCCTGATGCAAAATTATCTCCGGATAACGACAAAACTTGTCGCATAAAACATAAAAAAGGGCCAACTCAAAAGAATTGACCCTTCCAAAAAACATTAACTGTTTATTGATAGAATTATGATGTTTTATTTCCAGCCTCCACCTAAACTTTTATAGATGTCAACTACTGTGCTGAGCTGTTTCTGTTTTGCCTCAATAAGTTCCATTTTAGCATCCAGCGCATCTCTTTGGTTCAGAAGAACTTCAAGATAATCTGCTCTGGAATTACGGAACAACTGATTGGCAATATCAATAGACTGATCCAGGGCTTTGGTCTCCTGAGATTTCAATTGATAATACTGATCTATATTTTTAACTTTCGACATCAGATTGGCAACATCCAGATAAGCGTTCAAAATGGTTTTGTCATATTCGTACAACGCCTGAACCTGTTTTGCATCTGCTGTCTGAAAATTAGCTTTTATCGCACTTTTATTAATAAGCGGTCCTGCCAATTCACCTGCCAGATTGTAAGCAATGGATTCAGGTAATTTAACAAGATAGGAAGGTTTGAAAGCCTCTAATCCTAGTGTCGCAGAAATTTCCAAAGAAGGGTAAAATTCTTTTCTTGCAGCTTCTACATCCAGCTTTGAAGCCTTTAATTCCAATTCTGCCTGCTTGATATCAGGTCGGTTTGCCAGCAATTGTGATGGAATTCCCGTATAAACCGTTGGAGGAATCGTAGACATAAAGTTTTCCTTTGTTCTCACGATCGGCTGTGGATATCTTCCCAGCAAAGCATTGATTTGATTTTCCTTCTCAGTGATCTGCTGACGGATTGTATATTCTGCAGCTTTGGATTTCGCCAATTCCGCTTCAAATTTCTTCACCGCCAGTTCCGTTGCTGCAGCAGCTTCCTTCTGAATTTTGGAAATTTCCAATGCTCTTTGCTGAAGCTTGATGTACTGCTGTATAATATCTAATTGATTATCAAGAGCCAGCAATTCATAGTAATTATCAGCAACTTCTTCAATAAGATTAGACAGGACAAAGTTTTTGCCTTCCACCGTAGAAAGATAGTGGGCCACTGCAGATTCTTTTTCGGTTCTGAGTTTTTTCCAGATATCAATCTCCCAGCTTGCATTTAATCCCGCTTCAAAATTTCCCAGCGGATCCGGCATTTCCTTTCCAGGTTCAATTTCTGTAGTAGCATCACCGGCTCCTTCACTGGTATAACGACCGGCTTTTTTCAGACCAGCACCTATTCCTGCGGAAACAGTTGGGGTAAGCCTACCTTTTTTAGCTAAAACACCACTTTTAGCAATTTCAATTTCCTGAAGAGTAATTAATAGTTCCTGATTATTTTTTAAAGCTGTTTCAATCAGGGTTACCAGGTTTGGATCTGTAAAGAACTGTCTCCAGGGAGTTGTTCCGCTATTGTTATTTGCATCCTGCTGCTCTTCCTGATTAAAATTCTGAGGAATATTTTCTTTTACCTCGTCTTTTATGACAGTCGCCATTGGCGCCTTACAACTTGCAAGAACAAGTGATAAGGCAATGGCTGTGATTATATTTTTAGTCTTCAAATTTTCCATCATGTTCATAAGGTTCGGTTTGTTCTGTTAAAGGATTTTCTTCTTCATATTTTGCCAATCTGGACTTATCTGCAATAGTTCCGAAGATGTAATATAATCCTGGGATAATCATCAATCCGAAAATAGTTCCGATCAACATTCCTCCTGCCGCTGCAGTACCAATTGTCCTGTTACCGATTGCTCCCGGACCTGTTGCAATAACCAATGGAATCAATCCGGCAACGAATGCAAATGATGTCATCAGGATCGGACGGAAACGAATGGCAGCTCCTTCAATAGCAGCTTTTGCTACAGGAATTCCCTCTTCTGCCTTCTTCTGTACAGCAAACTCGACAATCAACACAGCGTTTTTACCCAAAAGCCCAATCAACATGACCATGGCCACCTGTGCATAAATGTTATTTTCCAATCCTAAAAGTTTCAAGCATAAAAATGCTCCGAAAATACCTACCGGAAGAGATAAAATTACCGGAAGTGGAAGGATGAAACTCTCATATTGTGCAGAAAGAATCAGATATACGAATCCTAAACATACCAGGAAGATAAATACCGCTTCATTTCCACGGCTTACTTCATCTTTGGAAATACCTGCCCAGTCGATACCAAAACCTCTTGGAAGTGTTTTATCTGCCACTTCCTGAATAGCCTTAATCGCCTGTCCGCTACTGTATCCAGGTGCCGGAGTTCCACTCACCTCTGCAGAGTTATACATATTATGTCGTGTAATCTCAGACAGTCCGTATACTTTTTCCAATCTCATGAAGTCTGAATAAGGAACCATCTGATCTTTATCATTTTTAACATAAAGCTTCAACAGATCCGTTGGTAAAGCACGGTATTGAGGTCCTGCCTGAACAATTACCTTATAAGGTCTGTCGAAACGGATGAAACTCGTCTCATAATTGGACCCGATCAATGTAGATAAGTTATCCATCGCCTTTTCAATGGTCACCCCTTTTTGTTCTGCAAGATCATTATCAATCTTAAGCATATATTGTGGGAAACTCGCGGAATAGAATGTAAATGCCGATCCAAGTTCCGGACGTTTCTTCAGTTCTTTCACAAAGTCATTACTCACCTGCTCCATTTTATGATAATCTCCACTTCCTGCTTTATCCAGCAAACGAAGTTCAAACCCTCCGGCAGCTCCATATCCCGGAACGGAAGGTGGTTGGAAGAATTCAATATTGGCTCCCGGAATATTCTTGGCTTTTTCTTCCAGCTTTTCAATGATTTCTGCAGCAGATTCTTTACGGTCCTCCCAGCTTTTAAGGTTGATCAGACAGGTTCCGGAGTTGGATCCGGTACCTTCAGTCAAAATTTCATATCCTGCAAGAGAAGAAACAGACTGTACACCGTCAATATCTTCAGATTCTCTAAGAAGTTCTTTGGCAATCTGATTGGTTCTTTCCAACGTAGATCCCGGTGGAGTCTGAATAATTGCATAGATCATTCCCTGGTCTTCAGCCGGAATAAATCCAGATGGCAAAGAGTTGCTGAGGAAATATGTACAGGCACAAAATGCTAACAGTAACGGTAATGTAATTGTTTTCTTCGTCACTGTTTTATTCAGCATCTTCTCATATCTTCCAGCTCCTTTTGTAAATACATTATTGAACTTATCAAGGAATATGGTAACCGGAGTTTTCTTTTTAGGTTTTCCGTGGTTATTTCTTAAGATCAACGCACACAAAGCCGGTGTTAAAGTAAGTGCTACAACTCCTGATAAAATAATGGATGAGGCCATTGTAATAGAGAACTGACGGTAGAATACTCCAACCGGTCCCGACATAAATGCAATCGGAATAAATACAGATGCCATTACCAGCGTAATTGCGATAATTGCTCCACTGATCTCGTGCATTGCTTCTTCTGTTGCCTTCAATGGAGAAAGATGTTTTTCTTCCATCTTGGCGTGAACCGCTTCAATTACCACAATCGCATCATCTACTACAACCCCGATCGCCATTACCAGGGCAAAGAGCGAAATCATATTCAGGGTAATTCCAAAAGCGGACATCACCGCAAATGTTCCTACCAATGAAACAGGAACTGCCAGTGCCGGAATCAAAGTTGAACGCCAGTCTCCAAGGAATAGGAATACCACAATAGCAACCAAAATAAAGGCTTCAAACAAAGTATGAATTACTTTTTCCATAGAGGCATCCAGGAATCTGGAAACATCATAACTGATGTCATAATGCATGCCTTTAGGGAAGTTATTTTTTTCAAGATCCTTCATCAATGCTTTTACGTTTTTGATAACGTCGCTTGCATTAGATCCGTAGGATTGTTTTACTGTAATTGCCGCAGATGGTTTTCCGTTCAATGTGGAATAAATATCATACATGGAACTTCCGAATTCTATATCCGCAACATCTTTCAGTCTTACAGACTCACCGTCCGGCTTTGCTTTTAGAATAATGTTTCCATAATCTTTTTCGTTGTTGAAACGACCCGAATATTTTAATATATATTCGAATGACTGAGAGCGTTTTCCGGAACTTTCTCCCGTTTTACCCGGAGAAGCTTCCAAACTCTGCTCATTCAGAGATTCCATTACTTCATCAGCTGAAATATTATAAGCCGTTAATCGATCAGGTTTAAGCCAGATACGCATTGCATATTCACGGGTTCCCAGGATATCGGCAAAACCAACACCGCTTACCCTTCTCAATTCAGACATTACATTGATATCTGCATAGTTGAAAAGGAATTTTTGGTCAGCTTTAGGATCATCACTGTACAGGTTAATATACATCAACATGTTAGGTTCCTCACGAGTGATCTTTACCCCTTCACGTACTACGAGAGGCGGCAGTTTGTTCACTACTGAAGATACACGGTTCTGAACATTTACCGCAGCTACGTTGGGATCTGTCCCCAGATCAAATACAAGCTGAATGGAAGCTTCCCCGTCATTTCCGGCATCCGAGGTCATATATTTCATACCTGGAACTCCGTTTAACCCTCTTTCTAATGGGATAACTACAGATTTAATCAACAATTCGTTGTTAGCTCCGGGATATTCTGCGGTAATATTTACTTTAGGCGGAGAAATGGATGGGAACTGCGTCACAGGAAGTTTTACCAATGACAATATCCCCATAAATACAATAATCAATGAGATTACTATAGACAGAACTGGTCTGCGAATGAATTTCTTAAACATACTACTTCATTTTAGAGACCACTACTCTGCTTTTAATTTCAATGATTGAAGAACTTTCTTAGGATCCTGGAATTTTGTTTTCACCTTTTGATCATCCTTCACTTTCTGAACTCCTTCCAAAAGGATCTGATCTCCTTTTGATATTCCTGAACCTACTACATAAAGATCCGGAAGTTCATAAGCAATTTTGATATTTCGGGATTTAGCGACTCCGTTTTTATCAATAACAAATACGTATTTCTGATCCTGAATCTCATAAGTAGCTTTCTGTGGGATAATTAATGCATTGTGAACAGGCATTGTCATCCGGATCTTTCCTGTTTCTCCATTTCTCAAAAGCTTATCAGGATTGGGGAACTTGGCTCGGAAAGCAATATTACCTGTTTCATTGTCAAATTCTCCTTCAATAGTCTGGATCTCTCCTTTCTGCGAATAGGTTTCTCCGTTCGCTGTGATCAGGGATACCTGATTGCTTCCTCTGTCTGCAGCGTGGGTCTGATAACTTAAATATTCCGGCTCAGAAACGTTAAAATAAGTATAGATACTTGTGTTATCTGACAATGAAGTCAACAAATCACCTTCATCTACCAGGCTTCCCAGTTTCAAAGGAATTCTGTTGATAACACCAGAGAACGGCGCTTTGATATCAGTAAATGAAAGATGGATCTGAGCCAGTTTCATTTCTGCATTGGCAGCATCCAGCTTGGCTTTTGCCATTGCTTTTTCATTTTTAGAAACAATATTGTTTCCTGCTAATGTACTTGCATTTTTCAGTTCGATAGAAGCTTGTTCTACCTCTGCTTTTGCTTTTAATAATTCTGCCTGATACAGTTTAGGCATGATTCGGAATAATGTCTGTCCCGCCTGCACGTATTGTCCTTCATCTACAAAGATTTTTTCCAGGAAACCTTTTTCCTGAGCTCTTACTTCAATGTTTTTTACGGATTGAATCTGAGCAACATATTCTTTGTTGATTACAGTATCCATTACTACAGGGGACGTCACCGGAAATACGGTAACTTCTTCTTTTTCTTCTTTTTTCTTATTGCAGCCAACCGCCAACAGAAGGACACTCAGCGCAATTCCCGAAGCAACTCTCTTTATCATAATTCTAGAGTTTATATAAATCGTTAATGTTTTGATAGAAATAAAACGGTAATAAAAGAGGTACGATGTGATGATTACCAGCATACACAACGCAAAGTATTTCTACCTGAAATCAGGCAGAAAAAGAATAGATTGAGAAAATTTTAAATTCTAATAGAACGGATCAGAATGAATCTTTTGGCTGTAAGACCAAAAACAAAGCCATGAATATCCGGTCTAAACCGTTTATCGCTTTTTAATCCAAAAATATAAACCAGGCTGAAAACTCCTGCAAAAACAACAATAGCCTGCCATACGTCAGATAACTGGAAATCATTTTCAGCAAGTTCTAATGTGGAGTTGTCTACAGTATCAGCCATCTGCTGAACAGAGAGTTTTTCAAAAGTCTGGTTAAGACGGTTGGCTCTTTTCGGTATATGATGAGAAACATGACCGGAATAGTCATTTCGAAGCGTTTTAACGTCGAGCCTACTTTCTACTACAAAGAGCAGAAAAAGACCAGTTAAAAAGTATACTATAAAGTTTCTCATTTTGAAGTGGCAAATGTACACCCAGATTATGATATTATCATCATGGATTAACAAAATTTAACTATCCTTTAAATTACCTGAATCTAAAAATATAATAAACATTAAACATTTCTTTATTCAAGGGTAATTCGAGCAATTCTGACATCTCATCTGTGCAAGTTTCAATTTTCAAAAATCAAGCCATTTTTTTTGAATTAAGGAAATTTTAATTTTTAAGTTGTTACTTTTTTGAACATTTTAATGGCCTGGAACTCTATTTTAAAAATTTCCATAATCAAACCTAAACTTTATCATGATTACTAATTATTAACATTTACTTATTGTTACTCTCTTCTTTTTGAATTATTTTTGCCGAAAATTTACACAACAAATGAAAAATGAAAAAAAAATACATTATACTATTGAAAATAAGTCCTTTAAAATTCCCGAATTAACAACGATGATCCTCAATTTCCTACAATAACTATTACTTTCTATTTCGTGAATAATGTTTCAAAAAACAGTGAGTTAAATCAGACAAAATCTTAACTCTCTGTTAGTTTATGAAAATTTAACACATATTTATTAAAAATATTTGTAAATTTATAAGGCATTAACATCATAATTCATGAAACACTTTAAAATCACTTATCACTATGAAAAAATTATTACCACCAATCCTTCTGGGATTGACCATTCTTTCCCTAACAGCGTGTAAACATCCAGGAAAAGAAGCTGAAACCATTACCGCTGCTGCACCCGAAAACACAGACGAAATTTTCAAAGATGTGTATGTTGACAGCTATGGAGAAAAGATAGAAGTAACGATCAACAACACTAAAAATACCGCAACTATACATTTAAACGGTAAAACTTTTGACCTTAAAAAAAGTGATGCTTTACCTGAGTACACAGCCTCCAATGAAGAGTATCAATATTCTGATATTAAGGGAAATATAACTTTTCTTAAAAAGAATGTAGACATGGTCCTGTTCCATCTTAAACAGGCAAAAAAAGAGTCTGGCCCCGCAAAAATGGCATCGTATTAGCATAAGGAATAGCATTCATCTTAAAAAAATAAGCATTATGAAAAGTTTATATTACTATTTATCGGCACTTGTTATTGCAACATTTCTTGTTGTTTCATGTAAAACACAAAACGCACAAAAAGCGACTCCTGATATTACTGGAAAAACATGGAAACTGACAGAGCTTAACGGGAAACCGATTGATCTTAAAAATCCTAAAAACAATCCTTATTTCAAACTTGATATGAATGGAATGAGATATGAAGGCCACGCCGGATGTAACGGATTAGGAGGAACTTTCGAGATCAAACCTGAACTCATGAGAATAAAATTCAATCAGGGAATGTCTACTATGATGGCTTGTGAAGATCTGGATATTGAAAACCAGTTTACAAAAGCTATCCTTGCTGCGGATAATTACTCTGTAAATGGAAATACTCTTACTTTAAACAAGGCAAGAATGGCTCCTTTAGCCAAATTTGTTCTTCAATAATCGTATTTCACTTAAATAAAAAAAAGACGCTTCATTTCTGAGGCGTCTTTTTTATGTGTTAGACTCTATTTCTTGTTGTAAATAAAATAGCAGATCAGAAGGCTGATATTGACCAGAACAGCAAATCCATTGGATAAAATAATAGGCATTTCATCTTTTTTTATCCCGTACCAGACCCACAGCGAAAGTCCTGAAATAAGAACAAGAAGCATGACCAGAGAAATATCTTCTACATTCTTTTCTCTGATCACCTTTACAAGCTGCGGAATCATCGAAACAGAAGTAAGAAAACCGGCAATGATACCTAATATATTTTCGTCCATATATTCTACAGTTTTGAATCTTTACACTAAGATATACTATTGAAACCTCTTTGAAGAAACTTCTTCGTGCAATGGGGTACCCTGTTCAATAAAATGGAACAGATCCCGTGAAAAATAGCATCCATTCAGAATACCACGAGCACCCATTCCATTAAAAACATACAGGTTATGCAATGTTTCATGTCTTCCAATGATTGGTCTTCTGTCTTTTACAGTAGGACGGAAGCCAAAATGTACTTCTTCCACTTCAAAATCATAGGGATAAAATTCAGAAAGCCCATTGACCAATTGAGTGACCGCTGAGTCATCAATATGATGATGAAGCTGATCTCTATCGTAAGTTCCACCATAAAAATACAGTCCGTTTCCGGTTGGAAATAAGAAATGTTTCTTTTTAATGGTGATATTTTCCTGAATCGGTTGGGAAAGTTTTACTTTTATATGATGTCCTTTGTTGGGAATCACTGCTATCTCAGAAAAGTATGGATTATCTTTCACTCCCATTCCTTCACAGAAAATGATATTCTTGAAAGAAAAATCTTTATAAACCAATTCAGAAGGGTTCAATTGAGTATAATCGAATCTTTCTTTTACTAAATGATCATTTTTTTCCAAATAACTGAATAGACCACTAAAAAAACCATTAACATTAAGCCTGGCAGACTGATTCACCTTTCCCGTCTGAAAATCGTTTTTTACCCCATTTAAGCGATCAAAATTTCTATCAAGAAAAGCTGATAATTCTTCATTCCCTGATTTTTTCAACCAAAGATTCTGTTCATTCTCATCATGAAAAATTCTGTGAATGGGAGCATTGATCAGATAGTTTTCTCCGGTATAAGATTCTATTTCTTTCAGACTAATTTTAAGGAAGTCTATTTGTTCCTGTGCTTTCCAGAATGTGGTAAATTTTTTAAGAACAACAGGATTGATAATTCCGGCTGAAATCTGTGAAGCACTTTTTCTTCCTTCAGAAAAGATCACAAAGGACTTATTGTTCTTAATTAGCTGATGAGCCAGAAAAAGTCCTGCATATCCGTCTCCTACAATAATATAATCTACATTTTTCATATGAGAAATTTCATTTATTTAAAGGTCATATATAACCGCCTATATCATTGATTATTGATTAGCAATAAGCAAAGGGCGATTTCATAATAAAAAAAACCTGAGTAAAAATACTCAGGTTTTCTATAAATATCAAGTGAAATCTAGTAATTCCACATATCATTTTCCATGTCAAGAATCTGCGATTTGATTCTATCGCTTTCTTCCAGCTGTTCATCAGCATTTTTAGGAATATAGTCTTTGATAGTACCATCTCCTAAGCCGCTTGAAGACTTATAGATAATAGAAGAGAATCTTCTTGCATTGATGATATCATCAAAAGATAGATCGGCAGAAGAATTTTTTCTATTGAAAACATAATTGTTTGCTAAAATATCACGAGCGCTTGGATAATAGATCCAGAATAAGTCGATCAATTCATCGGCACCAGCTAAAGGCTGACCGTCAGGACCAATTCTTCCAACAGATGTAGGATCTGGTCCCATAGCTGCGATACCTAGAGGTCTGTATTTCATTTGACCGTCTCTCTTATCGATGAACCACATACCCATCACTTTAAGAACTTTTACTTTATCAGTTGTAGTTCTGATGATATCTGTTAATCTTTTTTTCTCGTCTTCTGTAAGTGTTCTTCCAGAGTTAAGAATATCAATAGCTTCTTCGTCAAGTCTTATACTTTCCAATCTTTTCTGAATGGCTTCAGGTGAAAGTCTTGTCACAAAGTTTTCGTCATCATACACTTCCTTAATGTCACCTTTAAGAGCTCCATCAAGTAATAATTGATATAAAGATCTTGTAGAGCTTGAAAGAAGACCATCCGGATTGTCATAATAGAATGGCTGGTTGATCTTATCATTCATATCAATGATTTCCCAAACAAACATACTCTTGTAAATATCTTTGTCATCAACGAAACCATATTCAAGAGGCTTTACTTTATTGCTGATAACAGTATCCCCTGCTTTTCTCATAGATTCAGATCTCATTTGTCTGAATTCTTCGGGAGAAGCAGCATTCAGAATAGTTTGGGAAAATGCGAATCCCGAAACTAAAACTAAAAGGGTGCTAATATATTTTTTCATAATATGATTTTACAAATTAACCTTATTGTACATTAATAATTACAGGTGAAATTTCCTTAAGTCTCTGGTTACCCAATCCTGTAGCTGTAGCCTGAATATCATAAATCTGAACTACATCACCAGGTCTAAGGTTTCTAAGCATTCCTTCTGCTCCTGATAGTGAACTACCTTGAATCAGAGTACCTGCTTTTCCTGGAAGCTTAATAATGAAGCTATTTACAGTAAACGAAACAGGGAAGTCAAAGTCAGGTAAAGTAGCTGCTACAATCTGGTTAGGTATAGAACCTGCCGGCATGAAGTTTACAGCTTTACCTCTGATCTGACCCTGAGGTCTAGGAATATTCTTAATTCTGTATTCAAATACCTGAGAAACTGTTTTACCATATGGATCTGTTCCTGATAATGTTAACTTCACTACATTTCCTGTAGTAGGAGTTACATCCCATTTACCCGGACCTTTACCTTTCACAGTAGCTCCTGCAGCAGATAATGAAAGTTTAGAATTGTCAGCACCTAAGATTGATCCTGAAACAGGGTTCTCAAGTCCTCTATACATTACATTCATTTTATCGGCAGAAAGCAATAGTCCTTTTTCAAGTTTTACTTCTCTAGGTCCTGCGATTACATTATAAGTATGTGTCCAAGGGAAACTTTGTGGTTTACCTGAAGCGTCTGTTAATGTAATTGTACCGCCTAATTTATGTTCACCAATTCCAGAACCTGAAATTTGTGTAATACCTTTACCATTTTCAACTCTGCTTACACCAGAGATGCTGATTTTATTGCTGTTAGAATAAGTCCCTAACATTACTTTTACTTCAGCCTGTTTTCCTGCCTGGATATCAACCGGACCTGAAACAATAGGTTCATAGCTTGAGAATTTAATATTCGCATCTACTTTTTCCTGAAGTAATAGTGCCAATGCATCAGACTGTACGTTTCTGGCATCATTTTGGATAATCTCCAAGTTAGATATTGCAGCGATTAATGGCTGATGGTAAAACTTATTCTGGAACCAAGTCTTTTCATTTGGAGATGTTCCTTTAGGATATTCCGCAATAAGAGACTTGTTAGCTCTTGCTACTAAATCCTGTAACTGGGCATTGCTTCCAAAAGTAGAATTGATATAGTTTCTTACGTCATCAATTTTAGCTTTCAGATCTAATGCATTCTTCGATGGAGTGTTTTCATCTCCTTCTTTGAAGAAATATTCAGTAGTTGCTTCGTTGTTGTTAAGTGCGGCAAAGTTTTCACTTACGTCAATATCTTTTCCGTCCTTATCTTTATCGTGAAACTCAGATTGTTTTTTCAACAAATCTTTAACATCCTGAGCAGATTTCACCAACGCATCAATTTTAGTTTTCAATACTTTGTACTGAGCCCAAGGCTGTGCGTAGGTATCCGGAACTTGCTGAGCCTTAGCTTCCAACGTTCTTTCAAAGATCTTCTCGTTCTTTTTTTCTGTTAAAGTTCTTGTTTCATTCAATGCTCTGGTAGAGTCATAGTATGATCTGATGATTTCTGCATCAATATTTAGGGCCATCATCGCGATGAACACCAAATACATCAGGTTGATCATCTTCTGACGAGGGGTCTGTTTTCCTTGTGCCATTCTCTTTTCTTTGTTTTTTTGATTAAATAGTTAAATTTAGAAATGGTTAGGAATTAAGACTTCATAGCAGTTAACATACCACCATAAACTCTATTTAAGTTATTAAGATTAGAAGTTAAACCTTGTAGCTCTTGATTGAATTTCTCAGAGTGTTCTGCAGATTTCTGCATATCTGCTACATATTTGTTAGCAAATTCTGATTGTTTTTTACCGCTTTCAAGTTGCATTGCATAAAGAGCGTTCATGCTTTCCATATGCTGAGCAGCTTTATTTAATTGGTCATTATATTTATGAGTAGAAGCAGATACGTCAACAGTTTGATTGATCTGATCAACAGAGTTTGAAAATTTATCAATTCCTGTTCTTAATCTTTCAAATAATTGAACATCTAATCTAGCATCCTCAAGCATTTTGTCCAATTTGGTAGAAAGAGAATTTTCTAATTCAGCAAATTGAGCTGCAGCATTGTTATTTCTAGAAGATACATTAGAGTGTAATGGATTTGGGTTAGCATGCTTATCTAATAATTCAGGATAAACATTTTCCCAAGCATAAGACTCTTCAGATTTTGGAGGGTCAAATGCAAAAATGATAAAGATAATCGCCTCAGTAATAAGTCCCACGGTAAGAGCGATGTTACCGTTAATTGGTCCCAAGGTAATGTGAGTAATTTTAAGCCAAGCTCCAAGAATTACAATTGCAGCACCGAATGAATAAAAGAAATTCATCCAAGCATCTTTAGTCTTAAACATATTGAGTTAGTTTTTTTAATGTTAAATAAAATTGTTATTGAAAAATTGTCTGATTAATTTCTGTTAACTCTTCTTGGCTTAACAGCTGCTTCAGGAATATCCTGTACAGTTCTAAATCCGATATAGCTTCTTGCGGAATCTTTTCTTTCCCAATCTCTAGCACCTGTCATTAGTGCATATCCTATATCTTTCCAAGATCCACCTCTTACAGATTTCTTCGTATCTTTTTTATCCTTAGTAGAAGGATTTAATGTAGAAGTGAATCCAGCTGATGAATTGTTAAACGAAGATAATGTCCACTCAGAAACGTTTCCAGCCATATCAAATAACCCAAACCCATTTTTCTTAAATTTCTTAACTGGAGCTGTATATGTATAAGTACCTTTTTTCTCATCTTCCATGTAGTTACCTCTCTTCGGTTTGAAGTTAGCAAGGTAACAACCTCTGTCATCCATTAAATATGGACCACCCCAAGGGTAAGTAGCATTTTGCATTCCCCCTCTTGCAGCATATTCCCATTCAGTCTCTGTTGGAAGACGGAACACTAATGGTTTTTGTTTTTTTCTTTTTAAACTTTCGTTGTAATCAGATTTCAATTTAGATCTGAAGTTACAATAAGCCCTTGCCTGATCCCAGGTTACCCCAACAACAGGATAGTCTTTGTAAGCCTTGTGCCAGAAATACTGTTCAAACAATGGCTCATTGTAAGCAAAGTGGAAATCTTTTACCCAAACTGTAGTATCAGGATAGATCGCGATACTTTCGCTTTTCAGGTAATTAGCTCCTCTTTCGTTATCTGCAACAGCGGCATCCATATCTCCCCAACGGTAAGTATATTTAAGCTTGCTTACATCTAAAATTCTTTCGTTTCCAATTCTGGAAGAAGAAGGCAGATACAGAGATTCTAAAACTTCTGCATATTCTACATCCGGATATTTTGTTGTGCTCCAGTGCAAAGGAATTTTCCAATCTAACCTTTTGCTGGCATCATAACTTCCGTCTTCCCGGCCACCCTGGCCCTCCATATATTCTTGATAAGGTGTTAAATTTTCTTCTTTTTTAGCAAGATATGCGTAATCTCCTATTGCAGCTCCTTTACGTCCGCCTTCATCACCACCTTCTCCGGCAGCTTCGGCAAGTAAAGTTCTCGCAATAGAGTCTCTTACATAGTTGATAAATACTCTGTACTCCGAGTTGGTAGTTTCTGCTTCATCCATGAAGAAAGAAGAAACAGTAACTGTCTTCAATGCTGCTTTTTCAGGAGTATTTGTTGGATCCTGGTCTGCTAAACCAGCAACAAATGAACCTGCAGGAATTGCGACCATTCCGTATGGTCTTTCCGCAACAAATGATTTAGTTTTTTCTCTTGGTATCAATTCTCCTTTTGTTCCTGGCTTCCCCACAGAAGAGCTGCCACCACCTGAACAAGATACCGATGCTACCGACGCAGACAATAATAAAAGAAATATCCTTTTCATGTTAATTTTTATAATTAAGCCGTAAATATATAATTTTTTTAAGAAACTTTTAAGATTTTTTTTGAAATAACGGAAGAAATCTAAATTTATTTTATTTACAACAACTTTTTATTCCACGGTAACAGATTTTGCAAGGTTTCTCGGTTGATCTACGTTTGCCCCTCTATATACTGCAATATAATAAGCAAGCAGTTGCAGAGGTACGGAAGCAACGATTGGTGAGAAACATTCTGAAGTTTCAGGGATTTCAATAACATAATCTGCCATTTCACTCACCTGGCGGTCTCCTTTATTTACTACAGCGATAATTTTACCTTTTCTCGCTTTAATCTCCTGAACATTACTTACAATCTTATCATAGTGACCTTTTTTAGGTGCTATAATTACAATTGGCATATTTTCATCGATCAGGGCAATTGGACCGTGCTTCATTTCTGCAGCTGGGTATCCTTCTGCATGGATGTAAGAAATTTCTTTTAATTTTAATGCTCCCTCAAGGGCAGCCGGATAATTGTATCCTCTTCCTAAATAAAGGAAGTTTGTAGCTTTCACAAAGTCTTTTGCAATATTTTGAGTCAGCTCGTGGGTCGTATTCAGCACTTCTTCGATTTTCTTAGGAATGGCATCAAGCTCAGCAATTAAGCTCATAAATTCAGCGTTTCCTAAGTTTCCGTTGTGTTTTCCTAATTTAAATGCAATTAAAGTAAGAATAGTAAGCTGTGCAGTAAATGCTTTTGTAGAAGCAACCCCAATTTCAGGACCGGCATGTGTATATGAACCAGCATCTGTAATTCTTGCAATTGAAGAATCTACAACATTACATATACCATATATAAATGCACCTTTTTCTTTTGCCAGTTTTAAAGCAGCCATCGTATCAGCTGTTTCTCCGGACTGAGAAATTGCGATCACCACATCTTTATCAGTAATGATTGGATTTCTATATCTGAATTCTGATGCATATTCTACTTCAACAGGAATTCTTGCATATTCTTCTATCAGATATTCTCCGATAAGACCTGCATGCCATGAAGTTCCACAAGCAATAATGATGATTCTGTTGGCATTTTTGAATCTCTCCACATGATCCCAGATACCAGCCATTTTGATAACTCCTTCATCTAAAAGAAGTCTTCCCCTCATTGTATCGTGTACAGATTTAGGCTGTTCAAAGATTTCTTTAAGCATGAAATGCTCGTATCCACCTTTTTCGATCTGCTCCAGGCTCATCTTAAGCTCCTGAATTTCCGGCTCAATTTTAGAGTTTTCATTGATGGTTCTGATATCTACTCCATTTTCAAGAGAGATTGTTGCCATATGTCCTTCTTCAAGATAAATAGCTTCTTTCGTAAATTCTACGAAAGGAGAAGCATCGGATGCAATAAAGTATTCTTTATCTCCGATTCCAATTGCCAGAGGAGAACCTAATCTTCCCACTACCAATACTCCCGGATAATCTTCGTGAAGTACAGTAATTGCATACGCTCCATATACTTCATTCAATGCATATCTTACTGCAGTCGGGAAATCAGTTTCAGGATTAATATCCATAAAATACTGGAAAAGGTTTACCAATACTTCTGTATCAGTTTCTGATTTGAAAGTAAACCCTTTTTCCGTAAGCATTGTTTTAATGGTATCATAGTTTTCGATAATACCATTATGTACAACTGCTATTTTTCCATTGTTTGACAAGTGCGGATGGGAGTTTCTGTCGCTTGGAACTCCGTGGGTTGCCCAACGGGTATGTCCCATTCCAATTTTAAACTTCCCTTTTAATTCTTTCGAAATATTCACCAAATCCTCAACTTTACCTTTTGTTTTTTCTACTTCCAGCTTGTTACCTGGACTTTCTAAAACAATTCCGGCACTGTCATACCCTCTATATTCTAATCTTCTAAGACCATTAATTACAATTTCGTAAGCGTCTTGAAAACCTGTATATCCTACTATTCCGCACATATTATATTTTGTCTAGTGTATTTTGTATTTATTGTATTTATTTTTTTGTAGCGTAAGTCACCATCAGCTGGATTCTTTTTGGATTGGTATTCGTTTTATCTATACCTGTCAAAATAACTCTGTTCATATCAAATGCTCTAGTTGTATTACGAACTCCTAAAAGGGTTCCTGTAGCATTTGCTGCAAATGTTCCTGCACCAATCAATAATGGTTTATTAACTATTGGTACTTGTTCTTGCCCAACTGTTTCTGTTTTTCCTTCAACAAGATCCTTGATTGTTTTTGTTACTATAAAATCATAGTATCCTTTATCCTTGTTGTAATTGTATAAACCAAGTCCTGTTGATAAATCTGATGTATATGCTAGTTTTGAGAAATCAATCGTATTGCTAACCAATGGATTCGTTAAAAGTGTAAACTTACGATCTTCTGTTGAGTTCGTATTCTTCCAGCTTAAAGGATCTACATATACTCTTATCTTAGCACTTAAAATACCTGCTTTCTTTTCAACATAGATCTTCTTAAGGTCTGCAATTGTCTCATCCTTAATTTTCATAACTACAGAAGGACCACCCATTCCCTGAATATAAAGCTTTTCATCACCTTCGTTAGAGTTGCTTGCCGCTAAAGCATTAGCGACAGGAGTTCCGGCGTTGTTGTATTCATACAGTCCGATATGAGCATTAGAACCTCCTAGGTTGAAAACAAGATTTGTTTGTGGTCTTGTTGTTGTTCCGTTTTCTGTTTTATCATATTTATAATACATAATAAGCTGCAGGTCATTCGGAGAGAACTGGTAAAGATATTTATCCGTTTCGTCCACAGAAATCTTTATTCCTTTGAAGTATCTGATAAAGTTAGCAGCATCCTGAAGCTCAGGTTTTCCTTTTTTATCAAGAATATGAGTCTGGAAAAAGTTTGTATTGCTAAGCTTCATTCTGAATCCCAGGTTTCCTGTAAATACAACTGAGTTGTCAGATTTTTTAGTAATAGACAGGGAGTTAATGTTACCATCAAACACTCCTGATCCTAATAACTCACCAGTGCTTATACTCGTACCCGCATTGGAACGTTTGAACTTATCATCATTTGAATCTAAGAACGTAGTCACTTCGTGTACATTGATTTTCATTGATTTTGAACCACCGCCTATTTTACCGTATTTACGAACAGGGTAAGTTTTCTTCTCAATTGAAACAGCTGTAGCCACTCCATCTACTGGAAAATCACTTTTCTCAAATGTATTTGTTTTTAATGAATCGCTTTCAAAGAAATAGGTATTCGCTGCAGTATTCGCTGGTGGTCTCACTACAAGAACAACAGAGTCTACTTTTGGATTGGCACCATTAAAATCATAATTATCTACCGGCATTCTCAGCTGAGTAACGTAAGATGCTCTCTGCATTCCAAACTGGCTTTCAGTAAAAGCTCCAAGAACACCAACATATGAAGCCGCACCTGATTCATTCACTCCGCTGATTAATCTGGCAGCATCACTTCTAATTGAATCATTGTTGCTATAATTGTATGCGATAACTGGATATGCAATTTCATTACCCTGTGCTGCATCATCATTGAACAACTGTTCACCAAGAGAATCTGGATCCGGTTCACAGTTATAAAGGATTGTACTTCCGAAAATCGCCAATAAAAGCATGGCGAAGGTCCTTTTAAGATTATGAGTCATTAAAAATGTGTTTTTAATAAAGTTGATTTATAGAATCTATGTCAAGATATTCCGACTTCTCAGTAGAGGTTTCATTGAAAGCCTTATCCAGGTCTTCATCCAGAAACTCGTCACCTTTCACAACAGCATTTACATAGTTCATACTTTCGATAACAAAACTTTTAATTGTTGGGTTATCTAACGCTTTTAATCCTGAAATATTATCAAACTGTAGTTTTTCGTCGATCTTTTTATCCAGGTCTGCATCTTTCTCATTGTAAAGAGAAAGTACAATTTTTGCGTCTTTGAAATAAGTATCTGATTCGTAATAAGTTTTAAGATAAATTGGAACAAAAGAAGCCATCCATCCATTCAAATGAATTACATCAGGTACCCAATTTAATTTCTTAATGGTTTCAATAACTCCTCTGGCAAAGAAAATAGCTCTTTCGTCATTGTCTTCGAAAGGAGTTCCTTCATCGTCAAAATAGTATTGTTTTCTTTTGAAGTATTCTTCGTTATCAATAAAGTAAACTTGAAGTCTTTCCCCCGGAAGAGACGCTACTTTAATGATAAGAGGCTGGTCCAGGTCATTGATAATAATATTCATTCCTGAAAGACGGATCACCTCATGAAGTTGGAATTTTCTCTCACTTATTTGTCCAAATCTTGGCATAAAAACTCTTACATCATTGCCTTCTTGGTGCATCTTAAGTGCCATTTTGTTTACCACTGCAGCCATATTGGTATCTTCCTGATATGGATACATCTCTGTAGTAATGTACAGTATTTTTTGATTCGGCATAAACTTTCTATCTAATTTTTGTAAAAATGCTTTAATGTGCAAAATTACAAAAAAACATCCAACATTATTTTAATTAACATTTTTTTACGAAAATTCCCTTTTCCAAATTATTAAAAGTGCATATTATTATACGATATTTTTAGTATTTTTGAAATAGCATTAAAATAAACTATGGAAGTTATAAAAAACAGGAAAGTCCTTCAGGATTTTATTGAAAGACAGAAAGAAATGGGGAAAAGAATTGGCTTTGCACCTACTATGGGCGCTTTACATAAAGGCCATCTTTCTCTGTATGAAGAGGCAAGAAAAGAAAATGACCTTGTTATTTCTTCAATTTTTGTAAATCCAACCCAGTTCAACAATTCTGAAGATCTTGAAAAATACCCAAGGGATGTTAACAGAGATATTCTTATTCTTCAAACTTCAGGTCTTGTAGATGCCGTTTACATCCCTGAGGTAGCAGATATCTACCCTGAAAAAACTGAAAGCCAGCGTTATGATTTCGATGGATTGGAAAATGAGATGGAAGGAAAATCCAGACCGGGACATTTTGATGGTGTAGGAACTGTTGTAGAAGAGCTTTTCAGACAGATACAGCCTGACAATGCTTATTTTGGAGAAAAGGACTTCCAGCAACTTGCTATTATTAAAAAGATGGTAGATAAAAAGCATCTTCCCGTTAAAATATCAGGAGTTCCCATCTACAGAGCAGAAAACGGATTGGCATTAAGCTCAAGAAACCAGAGACTTCATGAAGACCGAAAAGAAGCTTCTAAAGTCATTTATGAGACTTTAAAAAAAGTAAATGACTGGTTCAGAACCGTTACAATACCGGAAATAAAGGAAAGGGTAACAGATATTTTCGACAACCAACAGGGAATGAAGCTGGAATACTTCCTGATTGCCGATGAAAACACTCTGCAGGAAACTGACTTCTTCTATAAAGACAGAAAATTCAGAGCCTTTATTGTAGTAGTTGTGGATGGTGTAAGATTAATTGACAATATGCATTTAGATTAATATTATACAAGAACGCATATTTTTTATAAGATATAAACTCTGATGGCAACGTCAGAGTTTTTTTGATCTATTGTAATAAAAACCAATCAACCCAATCATTACAGGAGAGAGGAATAACACCACTGCAAACAATAGAGTTACAATCTCTTGAACACTATTATTTTTGATTAAAAGCAATAGTAAACAAAAGAATTCAAAGCCCATCACAGCTCCTCCTCCTATGATATAACCATATGATCTGGTATCTTTAAATTTTATTTTCTCTTTATTGGATTTGATGTAAGCAACAATAACATGATATAAAAAGATTAAAAAGAATACTGCTGCGGACAATAATCCGGCAACTATCATCCATGCTAATTCCTCATCAATTATATTAATATCACTCATATTTTATGATCATTAGATTGAATACAAAAAAATCAAAGGCCTCCTGAAGGAAGCCTTTGAAACACCAAATCACAAAATATTAATATGAAAAAAATTTACTTTTCAGTAAACTTGTGACCCGGCTGGGATTCGAACCCAGGACCCATACATTAAAAGTGTATTGCTCTACCAGCTGAGCTACCGAGTCGGCCACAATTAAAATGAAATAAATTTCAATATTAATTATAATTTTTTCTTTGCAGTGCCTGCGACTGGACTCGAACCAGCACATCCTTAGGAAACCACCCCCTCAAGATGGCGTGTCTACCAATTTCACCACGCAGGCAATAAAATTACAAGTTCAGTAATTTTTATTGCTTGTGACCCGGCTGGGATTCGAACCCAGGACCCATACATTAAAAGTGTATTGCTCTACCAGCTGAGCTACCGAGTCGGTCACTTACTCATCAAGTTTTCATTTAAGTAATGTCCCTTGTTTTAAGTGGTGCAAAGATATGACTTTTTTCTTTATCTCAAAACTTTTTCGCAAATTTGTTTAAAAAAAATTCATGGTAATTTCATTGATTGGATACATGGGGAGTGGCAAATCTCACATTTCCAAAATATTAAGCGAAAAAATCGATTTTAAACTGATTGATCTCGATAAAGAGATTTCCAGAAGAAATAAATTAACCATTCCGGAAATTTTTGAAAAGAAGGGTGAGATTTACTTTAGAAAGCTGGAAAGAGAGGCCCTGGAAGAGATATTGGCTTCGGAAGAAAATGTAGTTTTAAGTCTTGGCGGAGGGACTCCTGTGTATTACAATAATATGGAGATCATCAATCATAACTCTAAAAGTGTTTTCTTAAGAAGTTCTGTGGGCACATTGGTTGAAAGGCTTTCAAAACAGAAAGAAAAAAGACCGCTGATTGCCAATATATCTGATGAAGACCTCCCGGAATTCATCGCTAAACATTTATTTGAAAGAAATCAGTTTTACAGTAAAGCACAATTTACTGTGGGTACAGATTCCAGAGAACCGGAAGACATTGTCAACGAAATAATAGAAAAGCTCTATCTCTAGAGCTTTTTTATTTTTTATGTTAATCTTCGTTTTCCTCTCCATTATCTGTCTCTCCAAAGAAATCATCCCAGTCTGTAAAATCAGAATCAACATCATTTCCCACATAGTCATCCATCTCCCTTCTATCTTTCTTCGTAGGTCTTCCTTCTCCTTTATTTCTGTAGTAGTCCTGTGACATCTTACGAAGTTTCAACAGTTCATATTGTTCTTTATCCGTCACATCCTGGATATGGAGAGGCACCAATTTAGCCCCTATTCTGCTTTTAGGAAGCTGAATTACCTTTATTTTATAATCAATCTGATTCTTACGGATTTTAATAGTATCTCCTTCTTTTACCTCTTTAGATGACTTTACGGAAGACGTTCCTATAGAAACTCTATTCTTTTTAATCTCCTCTGCTGCAATATTTCTCGTCTTATAAAAACGAATGCTCCATAAAAATTTATCTATTCTCATAATTTTTTATACTTTTGCCGTTATATTATTTGTAAAGTAATTAAAGTTTTTTGAAATGAAAAAAATATTTTTATATATCCTTGCAGGATCTTTGTGTTTTTCTGCTTGTAAGAAAGATGATGATACGTCACCCTATGTAGAACCGGAAGATATTGCTACGCAAAACACCTATGATGATCAAGCCATTAAGAAATTCATGGATGAGAATTATCTGGATGCGCAGGGTAATATAAAAACTTTCAGTTCTACGGATACTGCGGATGATAACGAAAAGAAACTATCTGAGTTGTCTCCTATAACACTTCCTTCCGGAACTATTTATATCATGAGAAGTGGAGCCCAGCCTTCACCAGCTGATGGAAAAACCATTGAAAGTACAGATATCATCAAAATCATGGGAAGAGTTTACTCTTATCTGGCCGTTAATTCTGATGGAAATACTTCATTTCAAGCAAAAGCTGCTTTTTTAAATACCATTGACGGAACTGGTATCCCTGTTATTGACCCTATGTTTTATTACACAAAGAAATCAATATTAGACCCTGTTACTACCCCTGACGCTGCAAAAAAAGCAAGTTATTATCAAATCCCTGGTTTCAGAGAAGCTTTACAAAAGTTCAAAGCATTCAATAATCCTTCTAGTGAGGCTCCTTATAACTTACAGGGAGTGATTATCGTTCCTTCAAGAGCTGCTTTTGCCAGAAACCCCCATTATCCGTACTTGAATACTTCTTACAGAAATAAATCTTTTGTATTCAACTTTCAGATTTATGGAAGGGAGGACAGACCAAGTGGTGAGAAACAAACACCAGAACAACAACAATAAAAGTAATCACATAATAAAAAACACCGTCTCAATAGCGGTGTTTTTTTATGTAATATTTTACGATCATCTTGCCTTCTGCTTCACATTTCCTAAGATATCAGGGAAATAAAGATCTGCAAGGTGGTCAAATTCATCTCCTCTCATAAACATGGTAGCATCTACTTCTTCGTAAGAACTTCTTCCTGCTGCGGCAATCAGCTCATTGCAGGTATGAAGCGTGTTTTTATGGAAATGATATACTCTTTCTGCCTTATCCGTCACATCAAGCCCTTTAATAAGCATTTTATCCTGGGTAGCAACTCCTGTAGGACAGTTGTTTGTATTACATCTCAACGCCTGAATACATCCCAGAGAGAACATAAATCCTCTTGCATTGTTACACATATCCGCACCCATCGAAATTGCTCTCAGGATATCCAGACTGGTAAGAACTTTTCCGCTGGCAATCACTCTTAGTTTGTGTCTTACATTATAGTTATTAAGTGTTCTGTTGACAAATATCAAAGCTGGTTCCAATGGCATACCTACTCCATCCGAGAATTCTGGCGGAGCAGCTCCAGTTCCTCCTTCCGCTCCGTCAATGGTAATAAAGTCCGGATAAATTTTCAGAACATTCATTTGCACGCAGATATCTTCAAATTCTTTGGTATCTCCTATACAAAGTTTAAATCCTACAGGTTTTCCTCCTGAAAGTTCTCTCAGCTGCTGTACAAACCTCAGCAATCCGGCTGCATCAGAGAATGAGGTGTGTGATGGTGGTGAAATAACGGTCATTCCTGGTGTTACGTGACGAATCGCTGCAATTTCCGGAGTATTTTTTACACCGGGAAGAACTCCTCCATGTCCTGGTTTTGCCCCTTGTGATAATTTAATTTCCACCATTTTAACATTAGGAAGTGTCGCATATTTTTCAAAAAGCTCCGGATTGAACTTTCCTTCTTCATCACGACATCCAAAGTATCCTGTTCCGATCTGCCAGCATAGGTCACCTCCTTCCATATGGTGGGGTGAAATTCCTCCTTCTCCTGTATTGTGATAAAAATTTCCTTTTTTGGCCCCTCTGTTCAGGGAGATCTGAGCTCTGTCACTCAATGCTCCGAAACTCATGGCTGAGATATTAAATAATGAGGCGTGGTAAGGCTGTGTACATTGTTCTCCTCCTACCCATACTCTCGGAAGCTCTTCTGACGGTGATTTTGCATAAATAGAATGCTTGATCCCTTCATATTTTCTGTGATTAACTTCCAGCTGTGTACCGAAAGCTACGGTATCACTTAAATTTTTTGCACGTCTGTATACTGCAGAACGCTGATTTCTTGGAAACGGCTTCCCATCTGTCTCCCTTTCAATAAAATATTGCTGCATTTCAGGTGAAATACTCTCGAAAAAATACCTGAAGTATCCCAATACGGGAAAGTTCCTCAAAATAGCATGTTTCGATTGGTAAGCATTGTATACACCTAATGCATAAATTGCGGATAACAGTGTTGGTATCCAATAATGCGCTCTGATCAGCAGTGCTATAATCCATATAGCAGCTACTAATACAATTCCCCAAGATAAAAACTTATCTCTCATGAATGTAGTATTTAAAGTTTAAAAATAAATTTAGTGGAAATTTTGCAAAGAGCCTATGCTTTTGCTAAAAAATTTTGGTAGGAAGATTGCACTGAAACCGTGCCATCTGACAGGATTTTTTCTAAATTTAGAAATTCGATTTTGTTTACTGAGGCAGGGTCAAAGTCTTTCTGGACTCTGACATAGTTTTCTGTGAAGCCAAACATTTTCCCGTCTTTATTTTCGTGCTCCCAAAGAACAGGAAGCGATTTTCCAAGTTGTGTCTGATAAAATGCCATTTTCTTCTTTTCAGATAAAATTCTAAGCATTTTATTACGTTTTTTTCTTTCAGCTACCGGAACAACACCTTCCATTGCAGCGGCTTCCGTATTTTCTCTTTCAGAATAGGTAAATACGTGAAGGTAAGTGATAGGAAGCTCATTAAGGAAATTATAGGTTTCCATAAATATCTCCTCTGTTTCTCCCGGAAATCCTACAATAACATCTACACCAATAGCCGCATCAGGCATTACCTCGCGGATCTTGTTTACTCTGTCATTATACAGTTTTGTCAGGTAACGGCGTTTCATCTTTTTCAAGAGATCATCGCTTCCGGACTGTAATGGGATATGAAAATGAGGAACAAAGCTTTTACTTTTAGAAACCAGCTCAATACTTTCATCTTTCAGAAGGTTGGGTTCAATAGAAGATATACGGATTCTTTCAATCCCTTCTACCTTATCCAGTTCTGAAATAAGATCAAGGAAAGTATGCTCGTGTCTTTTATTTCCGAATTCACCTTTACCATAATCACCGATATTCACCCCTGTAAGAACAATTTCTTTGATGTCTTTTGCAGCAATTTCTGTGGCATTTCTGAGAACATTTTCGATAGTATCAGAACGTGAAATTCCTCTTGCTAACGGGATCGTACAATAGGTACATTTATAGTCACAGCCATCCTGTACTTTCAGGAAAGCCCTGGTTCTGTCACCAATAGAATAACTTCCGATAAAGAAGTCTGTTTCTTCAATTTCACATGAGTGAACTATTCCTTCACTTTCGGATTTCTCTAAATCATCAAGGTAGCTAAGAATATTGAATTTTTCTTTTGCTCCTAAAACAAGATCAACCCCTTCAATTTGTGAAATTTCTTCAGGTTTCAATTGTGCATAGCATCCAACAATAACTACCAGTCCTTCCGGATTGGCTTTCATTGCTCTTTTTACGTGCATTTTACACTCACGGTCAGCATTTTCTGTCACGGAACATGTATTGATAACATATACATTCGCTTTATCATCAAAACTTACCTTATCATAACCAGCATCTGTTAATTGACGGGCAATAGTAGATGTTTCTGCAAAGTTTAATTTGCAGCCAAGTGTATGAAACGCGGCAGTTCTATGAAAAGTAGACATTTGTTACTCCTGAATTTTATGGGTGCAAAGATAGTAATTTTAATAAGAATCCAAGATTGATTCAATCTATTGTTTATATTCATCCCTTACTTCATGGCTGTTTTGAAAGCAGACGGGTGACGAATTGGCATCCGGTTCATTATTTAAAAACTTGCCTTTCATTTCTGTATTAAATTCCTGAGAACGGTTTCTGGCAATAGTCAGTGTATTCCAATCTTCATTTTTTATCATCTTAGCGATATAAACAATCTGGCCGATATGATAAGGATAGTGAGCCAGCTGGCGGAGAACAGCATCAATAACAGGGTGAGCTTCCCCTCTGATATAAGTTGTTGAATACATATTATCATCATTTATCTTTTCTAGAGCATCAAAAAAACATTCCCAGCCTTTTTCCCAAAAATCCAGTACCTGCTCTTTAGTCGTAAATGTATTGACAAATTCTCCATCACGATTACGCCAGGATTTTTCTCCATCTTCAGTCAGAAAATTAGTCCATCTTGAAAGCATATTTCCTGCAATATGTTTCACAATGACAGCAATAGAATTACTTTCATTATTATACTGCCAGAACATCTGTTCATCAGTAAGCTGACCAAATGTTTTATCTCCCAGGGATTTATAATATTCAAAACGTTTTACAAACAGGTCTTTCATTTTTTTCTATTTTGATAACTAATTTAAATACTTTTAAAAATAAAAACCACTTCGTTTGAAGTGGTTTTATCTATGCTTTATATTTATTGTTATTCCCTGTTTTTCACCAATACCCAACCTGTAAATTTGATTGCTGTATTATTTTTATCATTTTCATTCCATGTAATAGAATACCAGTAAGTTCCGGTAGGCACTCTTCTTCCGCCCTGTGTACCATCCCATTTATAGCCATTTGATTTATCTGCCTGAAAGATTTTGTTTCCATAGCGGTCAAAAATATTCATGATCAGGTTTTGCTTGCTGCCTAATGCTGAATAATCAATCACATCATTCACGCCATCTGCATTCGGGGTTATCACGTTAACCAAATTTGGTACAACCACTCCTATTTCTATGGGATCACAATCGTAAGCGTCTTTTACGTATACTTTATGATCTCCTCTTGAAAGATTATTAAAAACATTGGAATCCTGCCAGATGATATTGTCTATTGAATATTTATATGCCGGATTTCCTCCTGTTACGGACACCGTAATTGTATTATTAGAAATATCAATTCCGGAAACAACCGGCTGCTCGGAAGGAAGTACTTTTACTGTTTGTGTAGCAATACATTCTCCGGTTTTAAGTTTTACCCAATATACTCCAATTCCTGCTTTGATCGTTTGAGTAGTGGCTCCTGTGCTCCATTCGTAGCTTTTGAATCCTGCACCCGCATCCAGCGTGGTCTGATCTTCTGCACAAATAGTTACATCTTTAAGAGTAGCAGAATATACCGGCGCAATAACGACTAAGGTAATTCTGGCTACTGCATAACATCCCTGAGCATTGGAAACTCTTACATATACAAATCCATTTGGAGCAATATAATTATTAGCATTCAAAATCTCATTAGTCTGATTGACAGCATCCGTCATTGAAGGATAGTATTTTTTTGTAGGATTCGTCTGACCCGTTACCGAAGCATTTACAAGATTGAAAGATGCTGTGGAAGGATTGCCTTCGATGAAACATGATCTTAATGTCACTTCATTCACAACAACTACCGGATAAAACTTCAATGTGATCTGCGCAACTGCCGTACAGCCAAATTCAGAGATGACTTTTACATAAACAACCCCTTCTGCAGATACAAATGCCATGGGAGTTGTAATTTCATTGATACCGGCATTGAGATCCGCCATCGTGTGATAATATTTCTTAGTGACATTCGGGTTTCCAATAACATCTGCTGTGGTTAAATCAAATAAAGCTGTACCCGCATTATTATTGTTACATTCGGTTAATGTTACATTCTTAACTGTAATAGAACCGTCTTTGAATTTAAATGTCCCAACCTGTTTACATTTATTAAGCGGATTGGTGGCATTGGTTGGATCGGTATAATTGATACTGTAATAGTAAACAGTAGTTGTATTTACTGTGATTGGAGCTGTGATAGGATTATTCCCTGTTAAAGCATCATTCTGACTCAGATGATAACTTACATTAAAGTTTTGATTTCCATTAAGAATTCCTGCAGACAATGTAGAAAAATCAAACAGAGCTGTACTTGAGCATATTACCACTTCTCTTGGATCGGCAGGATTGGCCGCCGGAATTCCAGGAGGGTTAAACGGCTGCGTCTGGATATTAGGATCTGTAAACGGTGAAGCCAGTGTGGCAGTTCCGCCCCATGTCAAAGAAAACGGAGCAGTTGTAGAACTGGTGCTGCTTACCCAGTTGTCAATAAACAAATAATACGTTTGCCCTGGTAAAACATCCATATATCTGCAATAAGGAGTCAGAGAACCTCCGGCAGCACTTAAAAGAGTACTTGTCATATTTAATCCTGTAGCAGGACCGGGCCCGATAACTGTTGCAGCATTACAACGTATTGGTGAGCCTAAGCTTCCACAGGTTACATTAGGGCCAAAAATTGCCCAGTCATAATCGGCATCCGGATTATTCGGAACAAGATCAAAAGTAAGGGTACCTCCAGTAGCAATCGTAATTTTATACCAAATGGAATTATGCTCTCCGGTAAAGTCTATACAACTTCCCGAGTTGACCAATTCTTTTATATTACCATATCCTGTAGGACTGTAAGTGATATTTGAGTTTCCGCAGACGGACAATGCAGTGGCACAATCTGCCTGAGAATAATAAGTATGAGAGATGCACAGAAGTAAGAAAAGTAAAAGTTTTCTCATAGATTACATGTTTTTATGGTTCATTAGTTATACATCGTATTGATATTCAACGTACACCAAATATACCCATATTTTAATTACAAACAATAAAATCTAAATAATTTTAAACTATTTCAAATTAAAACAGCAAATAATTTAAAATAGTTCATACAATTTCAAATTAAAGCACGAAATAACCAATGTATAAATAAACAAAATTTTATTTTATACTTGTAATATTCCCGCACAGATTTTCGAGATGGAATATCTTATGGAAAGGACTCTTTACTTCCGTCAAATGTTCTTTATCCTGGATAAAGGTATATCTTGAAGCAATTGAATTCATATCTGAAACAATTACCAGCCAGCATTCATCCACTGAGGTATCGTAGTAAGGAAATTTTTCATTTTTCTTTTCAATGAGTTCCAGGATTTTTTCCGAGCAGAGTTCATCAAAAAGGTTCATGTTATATTCATGAGTGATAAAGACATTTCTCCGGTGAAAAGATTTTCTTATGCTTTTCACACAACCCACGGCTTTATTTTTCTTGATGCTTTTATAGATATTAATAATATTTTCCTGCTGTGCTTCAAGATGATCAAATTTAGTTTCCTGGTGGAATTCTAAAAAATAAACACCACGATATTTCGTAGTGTCTTCCTGTTCTAATAATATTTCTGCCTGACGGAACATTTTATTCAAAGTACTTTCCACTTTTTTCATTTCCAGATGATTGATTACTTCAGTCAGTTCTATTCCAATTTTTTTGTCGTTTAACTTTGCGATAAAGTCTGGGCTCTCACAGGTAAGGTTTTCAAATTTCACTTCGGGGAAGTGATGCATAAAAGAATTGAGAAGCAGAATCTCGGATTTCTTTCTGTATTTTTCACGGTCATGAAGCGGAGATTCGTCTATGGTACGGTGATACTTCTCTATGGGCTTTTTTTTCAAATGCCTGTTCAGATAATATAAACTCAGATTCTTTATCAGATCTTCCTCAGAAAACGTCTTTTTCATGTGTGATTTTTTTATTTAATTAAGAACACATGCTGCCATGGGCTTTCATCGTTAAAAGTTTTTGATAATCAAAATTTTACACACTTAAAGGTAAGTAAAAAAACAATTCAACACTTCGTTTTAAAATTAATTTATCTGTTAATTAATGTAAAGTTTATTTTCATAATTAATACCTTTGTCTTTTTCTAACACAAACGCACATTTATGGATTTTAGGAATTTCAGAATACCCTACAATATCAATCCTCAATATTCAAAAAAAACCGCCTATTTTTCGATGGAATTTGCTCTTGAGCAAGTACTTAAAATATATTCGGGAGGACTTGGCTTTCTGGCAGGATCTCATATGAGAAGTGCCTATAACCTTAAGCAGGACCTTATAGGAATCGGTATTCTTTGGAAGTTTGGTTATTATGACCAGGCGAGAAATCATGATCAGACTTTACAGCCTGTATGGACGAGAAAAATGTACAGCTTTCTGGAAGATACCGGAATAAAATTTCAAATCGAAATCCACAGTGCTCCGGTTTGGGTAAAAGTATGGTACCTTGATCCTGAAACGTTCAATACGGCACCTATGTTTTTTCTGTCCACAGATGTTCCGGAAAATGACCACGTTTCCAAAACGATCTGTCACAAATTATATGATGCCAATGAATCTACCAAGCTTGCCCAATATATTTTATTAGGAAAAGGAGGGGCCAAGCTATTGGATAAACTGAATATTGAAAGAGATGTTTACCATCTTAATGAAGCTCACGGACTTCCGGCAGCCTTTTACCTGTTGAAAAAATATAACGGAGACCTCAGTAAAGTTAAGGAAAAACTGGTTTTCACGACCCATACACCTGAAGAGGCAGGAAATGAAAAACATAGTTTCAGATTATGTTATGATATGTCCTATTTCTCCGGTTACAGCATGGAAGAAGTAAAAAAGATTGAAGGCTCCAATGATGACCGTTTCAATCATTCCCTTTGTGCATTGAGGATGGCCAGAATTGCCAACGGAGTTTCCCAGCTTCATGGTGTGGTTTCCAGAGCCATGTGGAATAAATATTCTGACATCTGTGAAATTACGTCTATCACTAACGCACAGGAATTTAAATATTGGTCTGATAAACCTTTATACAACGCCAAAGACGAAAATGATGCAACTGTTTTTGACTACCGTAAAAAGTATTTAAAGAAAAAGCTGTTCAGTATTGTTGCAGATCAAACAGGAAATTTATTCAACCCTAATATCTTTACCATTGTCTGGGCAAGAAGATTTGCAGGCTATAAAAGAGCAGAACTTCTTTTACATGATAAAGAAAGATTCTATAGGCTTCTGAACAACCCGAAATATCCGGTACAAATCATCTGGGCAGGAAAACCTTATCCAATGGACTATTCCGCCATTTCCACATTCAATACTTTGGTGGAGGAAAGTAAAAATCATAAAAGTATAGCTGTTCTTACGGGATATGAACTTTCTTTAAGCAAATCTTTAAAACAAGGTTCGGATCTATGGCTTAATAATCCCAGAGTTCCAAGGGAAGCTTCAGGAACTTCCGGTATGACAGCAGCCATGAACGGCTCAGTGAATTTATCCACTGATGACGGCTGGATCCCGGAATTTGCCAGACACAGAGAAAACTCTTTCGTTGTTCCGAAAGCAGATTATCTGAATATGAGCATCTATGAACAGGACAACTATGATTTAAACAAATTATATGAAATCCTTGAAAATGAAATTCTCCCAACCTATTACGATCGTCCTGATGAATGGAGAAAAATACAGCACAATGCAATGAATGATGTGAAAGATCATTTCAACAGCGACAGGATGGCAGATGAATATTACAGAGTGCTTTATAATGAAACGAAATAGAGAAAATACGAATTCTCAGTTTTACATCTCATAAAATGCCCGGAAAAATTTCCGGGCATTTCTTTATAGGTTTATTTACTATTCTTCTTTGCAGGCACTTTAAGACCCTTTTCTTTCGCTTCAGAAATCCCGATAGCTACGGCTTGCTTTCTGCTTGTCACTTTCTTTCCGGAAGAAGATTTCAGTTTTCCTTCTTTAAATTCGTGCATCACTTTTCCTACTTTGTCCTGAGCTTTTTCTGAATATTTAGTCTTGCTCATGATCAGATTTTTTTAAGATTTTGGCAGGGATACCCCTAATTCATAAACACAGGCATGTTTCAAATACTTTGAACGCTCTCTCGATGTTACCGATTCAAAATGATCATTTTTGATTACAATGATCGGATCTTCCGCATTTTCAATTTCAAAATTGGCAAAATATCTTTCATCGGGTGGTGATTGCTGTTGTCTTGCTTTAATTTTTTGCAATTCATCCGCATATTTTCTGAATCCCGGATCGGAGGAATGAATAAATTTGTATTCATCGCCTGCATACACATGGTAATGCATTTTTTTCTCTATCAACCCTGCTTCATCAGTAATTTCGGGATTATCATTTCCGTCTCTAAACACTACTTCTACCAATTTTCCTCCTTTTTTATGTGCGCATTCTTCGGCGTCATTAAAACTGGAAAAACCTGTATAAACAATCTGGTCGTTTAATACATAACGGTTCAGTTTCTGGTTATATGCATTCGTTTCCATAATTATCATTTGATTTGATTTATAGTTATTATATATTCAATTTTTTTGCCAAATTGCCTTTTTTAAAAATTTCATTTCTGAATATTTATTATTATTTTAAAGCTGAAAACTAAAAATATTTAACCCTGAAAATTTCAAGACTACAATTAAAGGAAGTAAATGGAAGTTCTTTCTGTGCTCCTGAAGGACATTATCCTCCAGAAACAGAATATCCGGGACGATGCATGAAGCTTAATTAAAATATAGAATCAGGACTTGATATCTTGATTTTGTATTTTATATGGTTATATAAGTAAGAATTATTAAATTTGGAATCATTAAAATTAGAAATGAAAAAGCTCCTATTAACTCTTACTGTTGCTGCTGTATTCCAAAATGTGTCAGCACAGGAAATTACTTTAGATAAAATATATTCAGGATATTACCGTGGAAAAGGGATCGCAGGAATCACATCCATGAAAAACGGTGAAAATTATCTTGTGATTGAACCATCAGGAATTGCAAAATATTCTTATAAAACGTCACAGAAAGAAGGAAATCTTGTAGACGGAAAGTTTGAAAGCTATATTTTTTCTGATGATGAGTCTAAAATCCTTTTACAGGTAGGCAGCCAGCCTATTTACAGACATTCTTTCCTTGGAAAATTTGATGTAAAAGATTTAAAATCCGGAAAAGTAACCAGCCTGAATGAGGGAAAAACAGTTCAGGAGCCTACATTTTCACCTGATGCGACAAAAGTGGCCTTTATTTCTGATAATAATTTATTCTATCAGGACCTTGCTTCAGGAAAAATCACACAGATTACTACTGACGGTAAAAAGAATTCCATACTGAATGGTTTGGCAGATTGGGTTTATGAAGAGGAATTCGGACATGCAAGACAGTATGAATGGACCAAGAATTCTGATGCCATTGTATTTGTAAAATCTGACGAAGGGCAAGTACCGGAAATCTATATTCCTATCTACGGAAAAAGCCTGTATCCAGCTGAAATGCGTTATAAATATCCAAAAGCAGGTGAGAAAAACTCTGTAGTTTCCGCACAGCTGTATCGTCTCGACAATGGAAAAACAATGCAGCTGAACTTAGGTTCTTTCAAGAATTATTACATCCCGAATGTATTTCAGACTGCAAAACCGGATGAAATTGTTTTAATTACTTCTGAGAGAATTCAGAATGCTTCAGATATTTTAAAAGTAAATACCAAAACAGGGGCAGTTCAGAAATTATTTACTGAAACTGATGATAAATGGATTGATACAGACAGCCCTACTCTGGAGTTCCTTGAGGATGATTCTTTCCTTTGGGCTTCTGAAAGAGATGGAAACCGCCACCTTTACTGGTATGACAAAGATGGTAAGCTTAAAAAACAAATCACAAAAGGAAACTGGGAGGTAACTGATTATTATGGATTCAATCCAAAATCGAAAGAAATTTACGTTCAGACTACCGAGAAAGGAAGTATCAATAAGATTGTTTCCAAAGTAAATATTGAAAACGGAAAATCTCAGCTGATCTCCAATGCAGAAGGAAACAACTCTGCCAATTTCAGCAAAAACTATAATTACTTCATTGAAACCTCTTCTACAGCAGCAAAACCTTACACTTATGTTTTAAAAGACGGGAACGGAAAAATGGTAAAAGAACTTCAGAACAACAATGATCAATTACAGAAATTAAAAACGGATAATTTTGTTGAAAAAGAGTTCATCACCATTCCAAATGCTGTAGGCGATCAGATGAATGCATGGATCATGAAGCCTAAAAACTTTGATCCTAATAAAAAGTATCCTTTATTTATGTTCCAGTATTCCGGACCGGGATCTCAGCAGGTTGCCAATTCATGGGATAATGGAAATGCAATGTGGTTCAACCACCTTGTACAAAAAGGCTATATTGTAGCTTGTGTAGACGGTCGTGGAACGGGTTACAAGGGAGCGAAATATAAGAAAGTAACCTATATGAATTTAGGGAAATATGAGATTGAAGATCAGATCACGGCGGCAAAGTGGTTTGGAAGCCAATCTTATGTTGATAAAAGCAGAATCGGAATGTTCGGATGGAGCTTCGGTGGTTATATGACCAGCTTAGCAATGACCAAAGGTGCAGATGTTTTCAAAATGGGAATTGCCGTAGCACCGGTAACCAACTGGAGATATTACGACTCTGTATACACGGAAAGATTTATGAGAACTCCTCAGGAAAACCCTGATGGATATGATAAAAATTCTCCTACAGAATATGCAAATCTGTTAAAAGGTAAATTCCTTCTGATTCATGGAACTGCTGATGACAATGTTCACTTCCAGAACTCTATGGAGTTTTCTGAAGCTTTGATTCAAAATAAAAAACAATTTGATTTCATGGCTTATCCTGATAAAAACCACGGAATTTATGGTGGACAGACAAGACCACAGTTGTATCAGAAAATGACGGATTTTATTCTGAATAATTTATAATCAACATGTTACTTATAACAAAAAACCCTTTCAAACTTTTGAAAGGGTTTTTTGTTATGGATATTTTACAGCCTTATCCAACTCTATTGGATTATTAAAAGCCTTTATTTTTTTTCTTTCGTTAGCTTCAGCAGGTTTCAACTGTTCTTTGGTGAGAATGGTGCCGTCTTCAAGTTCTAATTTTTTTCCTTCAGTTAAAGCAAGCCTTCCATTCATTATATATTTAAAAGGGTTGTCATACAGTTCTAATTTCAATTGATCCAGCTTAGCCTGATTAACAGAAATTGCTCTGGAAATAGAATTGTCCAATGAAACCCGTTTATAATCCTCTGTAATTTTTTCACTTTTAATGACTTTGAAGTAATAGTCTTTTTTAACATCATACAACTCCATAATAAGTCCGGGCAGTCCATTAAATTTATAAGGTCCGTAAGGAATGGGGATATCTTTGGAAAACCATGCTATCCAGCTTCTTCCTCCAAATTGAGTAGTTGCTTTTTGAACCTTATAACCTCCAAACGCTTTGGTACTATCTGAAATTTTCCAATTCTGTCCCACCTTTTCATTGATTTTATAAAAATTCACATCTCCAATGTATTCATAGTTCTGATATTCATTGCTATTATTTTTTTTAATCAGAAATGAAGTCAACTTATACCCTTTATATCCGTATTGATTTTTAGTTGCGAACAATGAATCATTGACGTAATATAATCTATTGTAGTAGGCTATATTATCGGACGTAGTGTCAAGATTAAAATTTTCTTTAATTCTATTTTCAGAGGTAGAATCCTTCTTGGAAGTTACTTCATATATAAATCTGTTACTTTGTGAAAAACAAGTAAATGTTCCCAGTAATAAAAATAATAGCTTTTTCATAGTTTAATCCTGTCAATTTAAAAAAATTATTGTTTCAACCAAAATGGTTTTATATTTATTTCATTAATCATTTAGGCAAGTATTATTTATTTTATCAATTAAAATTAAAAACTTATTTTTGGGAAATTTGAAAATTGAATATATGAAGACTAAACATCCTAAAGGCCTGCCCTTCCTCTTTTTTACGGAGATGTGGGAACGTTTCGGGTATTACCTGATTCTTGGAATCTTTGTGCTGTATGTTATTGAGCCTACCGGTATGAAAGGGGGCCTTGGACTGCCTGACAAAACTGCTGATGATATTTTCGGAACTTATATTGCCTTAACTTATCTGACTCCTTTCATTGGTGGATTCCTGGCAGACAGAGTTTTAGGATATATTAAATCTATTTATCTGGGAGGCTTTTTAATGGCTGCCGGATATATAGGAATGGGTGTGTTTAAAGATTTGCCTCTGTTTTATGCTTCACTAGCATTAATTATTATTGGAAATGGTTTCTTTAAACCTACTATCTCAACACTATTAGGAAACCTTTATTCTGAGGAACCTTATAAAGCTAATAAAGACTCCGGATATAATATTTTCTATATGGGAATCAATATTGGAGCATTTATCTGTAACATTATTGCAGCATTTATGCGTAATAAATTTGGCTGGGGTGAGGCTTTCATTACTGCCGGAGTGGGAATGCTTATTGGTATGGTGATTTTTACCATCGGAAGAAAGCATTATATCCATGCTGCACAGATGAAACCCGTACAGGAAGGAGATACCAAGCTTTCGGAAATTATGCTTAAAGTATTTGTTCCTGCTATTATTGCCGGAGCAATAGGTTGGTTTATTCCTAACAATATTTTTGGAAGTGACAGTACAGATGCCTTTATTTTTGCATGTGTACCTGTAATCTATTTCTATGCATCCCTTTATTTTAAAGCTAAACCTGACGAAAAAGCATCTATCGGAGCATTACTTTCTGTATTCCTGATCAGTATGTTCTTCTGGGCTGTTTTCAAACAGAATGGTACAGCTTTAACGAGATGGGCGAATTATTATACAGACAGAAGTGTTCCTGCTTCTCTTGAAAAACCATTGGAGGGAATTTATATGGTGGAAGGTAAGAGCTATGAGAACAAAGAAACTCCGGTATATGACAATCAGTTCAGATCTCAAAAGGATGACAAAGGAGAGACTAGAAAGGAGACGGGTAAAGATGTTTATTTTAAAAACATATCCCCTGAACAGCGTGCTGCCCTCGAGAAAAACCCTGAGAATAAAGTATACCTGTACAATACAGAATTATTCCAGTCTATCAATCCGTTCTGGGTTATTGCATTGACTCCTGTAATTGTTGGATTCTGGGCATTATTGAGAAGAAAAGGAAAAGAACCCCTGACTCCTACCAAGATTGTTTTAGGATTATTTATTTCAGGACTTTCCTGTCTGGTAATGGTTTTAGCAGTAATGGCCGGAGATAACGGAGCTGTAAAAGTATCTCCTCTATGGCTTGTTGCCAGCTATGGAGTAATTACCATCGGGGAATTATGTTTGTCTCCAATGGGACTTTCATTTGTTTCAAAACTTTCCCCTGCAAGGATCACCGCATTGATGATGGGAGGATTCTTCCTTGCCAACTCTGTGGGAAATAAGCTTTCAGGAATCCTGGCAAGTACATGGTATAATTACGAAAACAAGACGAATTACTTCCTTGTCAACTTCGGTTTGTTAATATTTGCTACACTTTTAGGTCTTTCTATGTTAAAAAGACTGAACAAAATTATGAAAGAAAAAGGACATTAATCCTTGATATTATAACGATTAGCAAGCTGCGGAACTATTCCGCAGCTTTTTTATTTAAAAATAAAATTAAAACCTTGCCAAAAACCCAAAATAAACTATATTTGTCAGTCTTAACAAAAATTAACAATAGAAATGGATAATATTGAAGCATTGAGTCCGAAACCGGATGAATTTGTAGAGAATAAGAATTCCAGGCATCCTAAAGGATTATGGGTTCTTTTCGGAACAGAAATGTGGGAGCGTTTCAACTTTTATGGGATGAGAGCACTTTTGACGCTCTTCATGGTAAATTCCTTATTAATAAAAGAAGCTGATGCGGCGATCATCTATGGTGGATTTCTAGCTTTATGTTATTTAACACCTCTTTTAGGAGGGTTTATTGCTGATAAGTATATCGGAAACAGATTTGCAATCATTATTGGTGGATCTTTAATGGCTATTGGCCAGTTTCTATTATTCATCAGTGCCTCTACCTTTTCCGCAGATCTGGGTAGTTCCAAAATGATCATGTGGTTAGCTTTATTCGTTATTATTTTTGGTAACGGATTCTTCAAACCGAACATTTCCTCAATGGTAGGAAGTCTTTATCCAAAACAGGAAAAGTCTAAACTGGATTCAGCTTTCACTATTTTCTATATGGGGATCAACATTGGAGCATTCTTAGGTCAGTTTATCTGTCCATACGTAGGAGACGTAAAAGATGCTGCGACTGGAGTAAGAGATATCTTTGCTTTCAAATGGGGATTCTTAGCTGCTTCTATTGCAATGATAATCGGAACAATAACATTCTTTATCCTTAAAAATAAATATGTAGTAACCCCTGAAGGAAGACCTATCGGAGGATTGCCTAAAAACAATACAAGTGCAGACTTTGAAGAAGGAGAAACGCAGACTGCTAAATTCTCAGGAATGTCTTTAGGTATTACTGGAATTATATTTGTGATTTTATTCTTTGCTTTCCGATATCTTCTTGTAGGAGAATTTGGCTTTAAAGCAGTAGAAATGGGTCAATTGATCAAAGGAATTATTTATCCATTCATCTATGCAGCCGGTATTTCCTTAGCATTCCTGATCATGAGTTCTGCTGAAAACAAAATTGAAAGACAGAGAATCTGGGTAATCTATATCGTATCATTCTTTATTATTTTCTTCTGGGCTGCATTCGAACAGGCAGGTTCTTCTTTAACATTTATCGCAGATAACCAAACAGACAGAAACATTTTCGGTTGGAATATGCCACCTTCAATGGTTCAGATCTTTAACGGAATTTTCGTAGTTCTATTAGCTGTTCCTTTCAGTTTGTGTTGGGATAAGCTAAGAGCAAAAGGAAAAGAACCGGTATCTCCATTCAAACAGGCAATGGGATTGGCATTAATCGCTCTTTCTTATTTTATCATTGCACACAATGTAAAAGATCTTGGAAACTCAGGATTATTAGCAATCAAATGGTTAATGCTACTCTATTTCATCCAGACTTGTGGTGAGCTTTGTCTTTCTCCGATTGGTTTATCATTGGTTGGTAAACTGGCTCCAAAAAGATTTGCCTCATTATTATATGGTGTTTTCTTTATCTCTAATGCTGCAGGATACGCTTTGGCAGGTTCATTAGGAGCTCTTATCCCTGCAACAGGTGATAAGTTTACAAAAGCACAGGAAATAGGAGTTAACCTACAGGATGTCTTAGATAAGAAAGTAACCTTAACTGCAGATCAGGTAGCTGCTTTTGATAAAGCTCAGTTACCATTACACAACCCTACTTTTGTAGGATTTGAGATTCACAACTTATTTGAATTCTTCATGGTATTCGTAGTACTTTGTGGTATTGCTTCTGTAATTCTAGGTTTAATTTCACCTATCTTAAAGAAAATGATGCACGGTGTAAACTAAGTGTATTAACAAAATATGAATAAAACCTCTGCTAAGTCAGAGGTTTTTTTTATTTTCGTACGATGGAAATATGTGACGCAGTGCGTCACGAATTGGGCTGAATCCATGACCTATTTCTTTCACTCAAAATGATAAAAACAATTTATTCGCCAGCAAATACCTGCTGTACCTCCCAAAAGAAGAAGAATTAAAACAAATTATTGACCAGGACAGAATCCGTTTTGAACTGGATCAGAAAGATAAAAACCCTTAATTAGAACTTAATCATATATCATTATGAGCTTAACTTTAGATGAAATACAAGATTTCAAAGGAAAATATCCCAGACAGATCTGGAGCCTTTTTTTCTCTGAAATGTGGGAACGTTTCTGTTTCTACGGAATGCGTGGAATGCTGGTCTTCTTTATGATCTCACAGCTTAATTTCCATGAAAAGGAAGCCAACCTTCAATATGGCGCCACTCAGGCTTTCGTATATGCCTTTACTTTTATAGGAGGTCTTTTTGCCGATAAAATTTTAGGATTCAGAAAATCCCTCTTCTGGGGAGGTCTCCTGATGATTGTAGGAAGTTTAATTCTTGCTACAGATCCTCATAAATTCTTTTTCCTCGGAATAGCATTCACCGTAGTGGGTACAGGTTTCTTTAAACCTAATATTTCATCCATGGTGGGACAACTTTATAAACCTAATGATTCAAGGGCTGATGCAGGCTTTTCGCTTTTCTATGCAGGAATTAATCTTGGGGCATTATTAGGTGGTTATTTGTGTATTGCCATTGGTAAAGGAGAATTCCTAAGTAATATTATTGCAGAAGAAATGAGATGGCATATTGCTTTCGGACTGGCTTCGATCGTAATGGTGATAAGTTTAATTAATTTTGTATTTACACAAAGAACATTAGGCACTATTGGTCTACAGCCGGGACATCCTTTGGCAGAAGAAAAAACAGCTCCTATACCAAAATGGAAAGAATACGGAGTATATGTATTGTCACTGGTTTTTGTACCCATTATTATGATCATGGTTGCTCAGACAGAATATACAGATTATTTCATGTGGACCATTGGGCCATTAACCTTAATTTATCTATTCTATGAAATGTCCAAAGTAACAGCTTCAGAACGTAAAAAGTTATGGGCAGCTCTGGTTTTCATTATTTTCTCCATCATATTCTGGGGAATTTACGAACAAAGTGGAGGCTCTTTAAGTATTTTTGCAGCTAAGAATCTGAACAAGGATCTTTTCGGATTAGACCCTAATGGTGTGAATAACTCTGGAGGAGCTTTCTTTATTATTTTCCTTGCTCCAATTATCGGACTTCTTTGGATCTGGCTGAATAAGAAAAAAATTGAACCTAATACCATTATTAAATTCGGATTAGGATTCATTTTCCTGGGATTAGGATATTATGCCCTATTTGCTACCCGATTGTTCGCAGACCTTCAGGGAATTACTTCATTGAATTTCTTTACCCTGGCATTATTAATCATTACTCTTGGTGAACTATGCCTCTCTCCTATCGGATTATCTATTATGACCAAACTGTCTACCAAGAATCTGCAGGGGATGATGATGGGAATGTGGTTTCTTGCTTCTGCGTATGGACAGTATGTTGCAGGGATTATCGGAGCCAGTCTTGCTACGGCAAAAGAAGGTTCCACCAACTATGATGAATTGATCACTTATACTGATGGATATAAACAATTAGGATTATATGCGATAATTGCCGGAGTGGTATTAATTTTGATATCTCCGTACGTGAAAAAATTAATGCAGGATGTAAAATAAAAAGAATAAGTAATTATGCTTATTTTTACCTAAATATCACAATATGAAGAAATTTTTAAGCATAATTCTCTTACTTTTATTAAATTTCAGTTTTGCCCAGGTAAAGTGGATGACCATTGAGGAAGCTTTAAAAGCCCAAAAGGAAAATCCTAAAAAAATACTGATTGATTTTTATGCAGACTGGTGCGGCCCATGTAAAATCATGGACAAAAAAACTTACGGACATCCTGTGATTGCCCAGAATCTGAACGAGAATTATTATCCTGTAAAGTTTAATGCAGAAGAAAAAAAGAGTATTGATACCTTCGGAAGAACATTTTCAAACCCTAATACCGAGCACAGAAAAGGAAAAAATTCACTGCATGAGTTTACACAGTATATGAATGTAGGTGCTGTTCCAAGCACCGTATTTCTGGATGAGCATGGAGATCCTATCACCATTCTTCAGGGAGAATTATCTGCCAAAGAACTGGAACCCTATCTGGAACTGATCTCAAAAGATTTATTCAAAAAGATTAAAACCAGAGAACAATGGGAAGATTACCAGAAAAAATTTAAATCTAAAATCAAAGATTAATATAGAGATCCGGATTTTCGGATTTAATTTTAAAAATTCACCATACAGACTTCCAATTTTTTGGAAGTCTTTTTAATTTTACCGAAATTCGAACCTTTATTTCTTTTGTCAAAAAATAAGGATCAAAAAATTCAAAAACCCGCATCCTGAAATCTGAAAAATGAATCTCGAAACCTCCATAGAATACGTAAAAGGCATAGGTCCGGAAAGAGCCAAACTTATTAAAAGTGTATTGGGCCTGACTACTGTTGAAGATATGCTGAACTTCTACCCTATCCGCTATCTGGATAAAAGTAAAATTTATACCGTTTCTCAGCTTCGGGAAGAAAGCAGCCAGGAAATACAATTGAGGGGAAGAATCACTCATGTTCAGGAAATCCAGACTGGGAAGACTAAAAGATTATCTGCGAAATTCAATGATGAAACAGGCAGCATGGATCTGGTATGGTTCCAGTATTCAAAATGGTTGAAAGAACAGCTTCCTATTAATAAGGAGGTTTATATTTTTGGGAAAATCAATGTTTTCAACCGCCAGTTTTCTATGCCGCATCCGGAAATAGAAGCTGAAGAAAGTAAAGAAGGAGATACAAGACTTAAACCTATTTATCCGAGTTCAGAAAAACTAACTAAAAGAGGATTAAGTCAAAGATTTTTTCAGAATGCATTGAAAAATATCTGCAAAGAAATTCCTGGTCTTATTGAAGAGAATTTTCCGGAATACCTCATGAAAACCTTTAAATTCATGTCCAGGCAGCATGCTTTTCTGAATGTTCATTTTCCGAAAGATAAAGAGCATTTTGATAAGGCAGATTACAGGTTGAAATTTGAAGAATCATTCTTTTTTCAATTAGGATATGGCTTAAAAAAGCTTCACCATAAAACACAGGCTCATGGCAACCCTTTCCCAATTATTGGGGATCATTTTAACGATTTCTACGAAAACCACCTTCCTTTTGAGCTTACCAATGCACAGAAAAGGGTATTAAAGGAAATCCGTATTGATATGAAAAGGCCGATTCAGATGAACAGGCTTTTACAGGGTGATGTAGGATCAGGGAAAACGATGGTGGCATTGCTAACCATGCTTATTGCTATGGACAATGGTTTTCAGAGTTGCTTGATGGCTCCAACAGAAATTCTTGCCCAGCAGCATTATAATGGTATCAAGGAACTATTAGAAAAAACCGGAATCAACATCCGTATTCTGACCGGTTCTGCCAAAGCAGCAGAAAGGAGAATTATCCATGAAGAACTGGAAAATGGTACACTTTCAATTCTGGTAGGAACCCATGCTGTTTTAGAAGATAAGGTTAAATTCAAAAATCTGGGATTAGCAATTATTGATGAGCAGCATAGGTTTGGAGTTGCTCAGCGTGCTAAACTTTGGGCCAAAAACAAAATTCCGCCTCATATTCTGGTGATGACCGCTACTCCTATTCCGAGAACACTTGCGATGAGTTTTTACTCAGATCTGGATGTTTCTGTGATTGATGAAATGCCTGTAGGAAGAAAACCTATCATTACGGCTCACAGACGTGAAAAAGACAGACTATATGTTTATAATTTCTGTAAAGATGAGATTAAGAAAGGGCGGCAGGTCTATTTTGTATATCCGCTTATTGAAGAATCTGAAACCTTAGATTACAAAAATCTGGTGGAAGGGTTGGAACATGTCATGGATTATTTCTCAGAATACAACGTGACCATGCTTCATGGGAAAATGAAACCGGACGAAAAAGACGCGGCAATGGCTTATTTTGCTTCGGGAAAAGCTGAAATTATGGTGGCAACTACAGTAATTGAAGTTGGAGTAAATGTCCCTAATGCTTCCGTAATGGTTATTGAAAGTTCAGAAAGATTCGGGCTTTCACAGCTTCATCAATTAAGAGGGCGTGTAGGAAGAGGTGCTGAACAGAGTTACTGTATCCTGATGACATCAGACAAATTGTCGAAGGAAAGCAGAACGCGTATTAAGACAATGACTGAAACCAATGACGGCTTTAAAATTTCTGAAGTGGATATGCAGCTTCGTGGTCCGGGAGATATTCTGGGTACCCAGCAAAGTGGTGTGGTAGATTTTAAGAGATTGGACCTGATTAATGATTCGGCGATCATTAAAACAACAAAAAATACGGTAGAAAAAATTCTGGAAGCGGATCCGATGCTGTCCAGACCTGATAATCTGATCATTAAAAACTATTATATCAGATACTACAAAGGAAAAAACAAGTGGAGTAAAATTTCATAAAAAAACCGCAGAAAATACTTCCTGCGGCCCCCTTATAAAACTGTTATTTAGAAGAAATTACTTTTGATATATTCAAAAATTTATTTAATAGTTAAGGCTTAATATTTTGTGATGTGGTGTGGTGTGATGTGAAAATATCTATATAACAATATATATTTAGATAAGCTAAAACCTTAACTATTAAAATAAATTATGAAAAACAAAATGAATTATTTTTTTCCAACTTGCTTATTATAAAAACTAACTGAGTTTCGCTGGAGATGAGGGAATGAAACGAATAAAAATACCTCCAACTACTTTTGAGTTTTCATGATTGTACCGTTTTGTTTAAAGATCTTCTATGCTTTAAAATTGGAAAATTAGTATAATCCATTTTGTTAACTAACATCGTGATTTATATAATTTTTGTTTTTAGAAACAATTATTCTCATTCATCTGTATCTTCTACTATATAATGAAATTTGTGTCTCAGATTACTTTTACAAATGTCAGTATATTAATTCAGATCCTTTTTATATTATTTTAAGTATTAGTTATAAAATTTTCACTTATTTGTGAATAGTATGCATCAAATACGATTAATATTTCCTTAATACAAAATTAATAATCCCTTTATTCATCATACTTTTAGAATAAAATGATCTTTATTCAATCCTGAAGTGTGATACTGCCAATTGATTGTAATAATTTCTGTAAGTACTTTTTTAAGACTCTCAAAAGACTCAGGTTTTTTCATGAAAATATTGGCCCCTTTTACAAAAATATCTTCAATTTCATTTTCCGAAATAGGTTCAGAAAAAATGGTCGTTACCATATTATTGAATTTTGAATTCGCTCCAATTTCTTCCAGGCATTCCAAGCTGTCTTTTCCAGGGATGGTGTAGTTTATGAAAACAATTTCCGGAACTACGGCATCATCATTATTCAGATATAACATCATATCTTTTCCGTTACAGAAGCATTGAACTTTTATAGAGATTTTCAACTCTTTCAAAATATTTTTAAAAAAAATCAAGGTGTTTTCATCGTTATCTGCTACTATTACGTTCAGAAATTCTTTATTCATACTGCATTTTAGGGTTTATTACCGTGCTTTGAGCTCTTCTTCGTTTTCCAATAATCTTTTGAAACTGGGAGGGAGTGATTCCCGTTGTATTTTTAAACTGGGTGCTCAAATGCGCCACACTGGAGTAATTCAGCTTATGGGCTATTTCTGTAAGGCTTTGTTTATTTCTTATGATCAGGGCTTTCGCGTGCTCTATCTTTTGCAGAATAATAAAATTCTCAATAGATGTATAAGCAACTTCGGAAAATAGGTTGGAAAGATAACCATAGCTGTGATTCAGTTTTTCAGCAATATATATGGATGCTTTTACCGGTATAATCTCATCAGAAAAGACCAGTTCTACGATAGCATCTTTTATTTTCTGTACCAACGCAGTCTTTTGACTTTCTATGATTTCTATACCATAATCTTCAAGATTTTTCTTAAAAAGACTGTGTTGTTCTTGTGTAAGGGGCTCATAAAATTCCACTTCACCGAAGTTCAGCAACCTGTACTTCAGCCCGTGTTCTTTAAGTTTTTCGTCCAATACCTTCTTGCAAAGGGCATTGAAATCAAATTTAACATACATTTTCATCCTAGTATATATAAGCATGTTTTATTTAGTAAATATAATAATTTATTTCATTTAAAAGTGAAATAGATTCAATTTTTTTATTTTTACCAAATAGACGCAAAAACTCCTGTATTTAAGAATACAGGAATTTAAACACTAAGGATGAAAAAAATATACTGATAAAAAGCTGTGTCAGCTCAAAACCAAGCATATGAATGTATTGTTATAAGTGATTTGGTTCTGAAGCAAAGATCATTCAAAATAAGAAGTCACTTGTTATAGAATTACAGGATAAAGTTACAAAATTTTAAGTCAATGATAAGTGAATTAGAAATTCCATCATGTAATCATCCATTACAAATCCGTTCCCTATATCGAAAATACCTTCCCCATAAACCCTGTATCCTTGAGACTCATAGAAGTTTCGGGCAGCATTATTTTTATTCACATTCAAAATAACTCTTTCATTTCCGTTTTCAGAAACTTTTTCATGCAGAAACTGAAGTGCTTTTTTGCCGAATCCTTTACCCTTACTCTCCGGAACAAGATAAATACGGTGCAGCTTGGTTGTTTTATCTTCATAATGATGTTCATATCCGATAAAACCTTCGTAAGAGTCATTATTTTCATCCTGAATGAGATAATAATGGTAATGAGGATTCTGAAGGTGGTTCAGAATTTCTGTTTCAGAATACATTTCGGAAAGCATAAATTCCATCTGTTCTTTTGAAAGAATGTCTGCATAGGCATTTTCCCACGATCTTCGTGCCAGATCTTGAATTAAAGGGACATCCACGGCTGTTGCCTGTCTTAATTTCATGATTTATTGTATTATTATGATTAAAAAAAGTGAAAAGCCTAAACTTTTCACCCTTTATGTTTTTCAATAATGAAATGCTGAATTTTAAAGTGATATTAAAATTCAATTCATTATTAAATGTTTGCCATTTCAGCTTTAATTTTTGCATGAAGACCTTCTGATGCTTTTACCAAAGGAAGTCTCAGATAGTTTTTAATGATTCCTTTTTCTGCAAGAATTACTTTAATACCGCAAGGGTTACCTTCTGCAAAAATCAAACGGGTAATATCTACCAGCTTATTGTGAATTGCGTAAGCTTCTTTCACTTTCCCTTCAAAAGCTAGCTGTACCATGGTAGAGAATTCTTTAGGATATGCCTGCCCGATAACGGAAATCACACCATCTCCTCCTGCTAATGTTACAGGCAATGTATATTCATCATCTCCGGAAACCAATGAAAAGCCTTCAGGTTTCTTTCTCAGAATATCAAAATACTGTAAAATATTAGGTGAAGCCTCCTTAATCAGGAATAAATTAGGAAATTCCTTTGCAAGACGAAGGGTAGTATCTGCTTCTACGTTCTGACCGGTTCTTGAAGGAACATTATAAATAATAATATTCTTCCCTGTGGAAGCTAAAGCTTTATAATGCTGATAAAGACCTTCCTGGTTCGGTTTATTGTAATAAGGAGATACTGAAAGTACTGCTTCAAATGCAGAAAGATCTGCTTCTTCAATCTGTTTCTTAACGTCAAGAGTATCGTTGCCGCCAATTCCCAAAACTAAAGGAAGACGTTTATTATTCACCTTAATGATATGCTCAATTACCTGTTTCTTCTCCTCTGCAGAAAGCGTTGCGGCTTCTGCCGTAGTACCCAATACTACCAAATAATTGGTTCCGTTTTCGATATTGTATTCAACCAGTTTTGTTAAACTGTCGAAGTCAACGGATAAATCTTCATTAAAGGGTGTTACCAATGCAACACCTACTCCTTTTAAAATGCTCATCTGTTAGAATTATTTTTGCCAAATTTAATCATTTACAGTAAGAATTTGTAATAAATAATAATGTTTTATTATACATATAGTTATATTTGCATATACTAAAAGATATTATGAAAAATAAATTCTTGTTAATAGGAATTGCCCTGGCAGCCCTTACAGCATGCAAAACAGCTTCTACGCTGCAACTTGCGGATGTAAAGACCCAGAAAAATATTTCTATTAATAATGAGCTAAAAAATGATGAGGAGTTTGCAAAATTTATTGAGCCTTATAAGCAAAAACTGGATAAAGAAATGAACCAGAAGATCTCCCACACGAATGCGGATCTTACAAAGCAGGGCGACAACAGCAATCTGGGCAATCTTTTAGCTGACTATACGTTTGAAGGAGGTAATGAATGGATAAAAACTCATCTTAAGCAGAATGTAGATGCTGCATTGATCAATATCGGAGGAATCCGTACCACTATCGGAAAGGGTGATATTTTACTTAAAAATGTATTTGAAGTAATGCCTTTCGAAAATGAGGTAGTTATTGTGAAAATGAAAGGAGCCGATTTACAGGGACTTTTTGAGTATTATGCAAAAACGCAGGTCAACAATCCTGTTTCTCATTTATATATTGAGACCAATAACGGACAGGTAATCAAATCCCTGATCAACGGAAAAGCAGTAGATCCGGCTAAAGACTATTATATTGCTACTTCAGACTATCTTGCACTGGGAGGAGACAACATGAAATTCTTTGCAAAAGGAGAATCAATCTCAACAGGAATTAAAATGAGAGATCTGTTTATCGATTATTTTAAGAAGACTCCTGAAGTGGTAGTAAATTCAGATGTTCGTTTAAATTTTATCGGGAAGAAGTAATGGATAGAAAAAGTTTTTTAAAAGCAATAGGAGGCGGATCTTTGGCAATGGCTTTAGCTCCCAATATGATGATGGCGGAAGAGTTGAAAATTCTTGACTTAAAATCCGCAAATAAACTGACGATCCTTCATACCAATGACCAGCATAGCAGAATAGAACCTTTCGATGCAAGCTATACAAGAAATCCTAACCAGGGAGGTTTTGCAAGAAGGGCAAACTTAATTCAGCAGATCAGAAATCAGGAAAGCAATGTACTGCTTCTTGATTCAGGAGATATTTTCCAGGGAACTCCTTATTTCAATTTCTTCGGAGGAGAACTGGAGTTTAAATTAATGTCAATGATGAAATATGATGCCTCTACTATGGGAAATCATGATTTTGATAATGGTCTTGATGGATTTTTAAAAGTACTTCCCAATGCGAAGTTTCCTTTTATCTGTTCCAATTATGATTTTAAAAATACGATTCTTGACGGGAAAACTTCTCCGTATAAGATATTCAACAAGAATGGAATTAAAGTAGGAATTTTCGGAGTGGGAATTCAACTGGACGGCCTTGTAGGTAAAAAACAGTACGGAGAAACCGTTTATTCCAATCCCATTGACGTAGCACAGCATTATTCAAATTATCTGAAAAAAGAGCAGAAATGTGACCTGGTAATTTGTCTTTCACACATCGGTTATGATTATAAAGATGAACCGAATAAAATAAGTGATAAAATTTTAGCGGCCAATACAGAGAATATTGATATTATCCTGGGCGGCCATACTCATACATTTTTACCGGAACCTCAATCTTATACCAACAGACAGGGCAAAAACGTACTTGTCAATCAGGTAGGATGGGCAGGTCTTCTTTTGGGTAGAATAGATTTTTATTTTGATACAAACAAAAACGTACAGCATATTTCCTGGAACAATCAGGCAATAGACAGCAGCATAACCGCATAATATGAAAAAACTCTCTATAATTTCTCTTGGTATTTTAGCATCCCTGCAGTTTACAAAAGCGCAGGTCATTTCATCGAAAAAATGGGCTGATGTATTTTCCTATAACAAAGTCTTAGCTATGAAAGAAGACAATGGGAAAATCATTGCAGCTACAGAAAACGGAATATTCTATTATACAATATCAACAGGAGAAATTACGAAGTTGTCCAAGGCCAATGGCCTTCATAATATTGGAATAACAGCCTTCGATTACAACCCACAGACTAAAACAGGACTTATTGGGTATGAAAACGGCTCCATGGATGTTATCACTCCACAGGAAATCAAATATATTGTTGATATTCCTATTGCTACCGGCTATAACGGAAATAAAAAAATCAATCATATTTCCATTACCGGAAATCAGGCTGTCATTTCTGTAGGCTATGGACTTTCCATATTTAATCTGAATAATAAAGAATTCGGAGATTCTGCGTTTTTCCTGACTGGCGGGGTGTATGAAGCAAGTAATGAAGCAACCATATTCGGGAATAAAGTATATTCTGTAACCAATACAGGATTGAAGAGCCATCAGTTGAATACTACCTTCCCGGTATATTCTACATGGACAACGGAAGCTCCCGGAGCATTCAAGCATATAGATTCAGAATCTGAGCTTGTATATTCATCAGCTACAGCGGCCTATTTTTACAACAACGGCACTCCGACTCAGCTTCCTACGAACTTTGATAATATTCGTGATATCGTTGTTACATCTAATAATATTATAGTTACTGACAACAGAGTGTATACCTACGGAATAAACGGGGTATCACAAAATGCGGTAAGCCTTGGAGAAGAATGCAACACTGCAATAACAGCTGGTGGAAAAATTTTTGGAGGAACCTTATTATCAGGGATCAAGGATGAAAGTAATAATACTTTCAAACCATCAGGCCCTTACTACAATTTTGCCTATAATATTAATCTTTTCGATAATAATCAGCTTCTGGTTTCCTCTGGTGCCAGAGCAAATAATTACAACCACCCGTCCATTATTCCACAAGAACCGGGATTTTATTATTTCAACGGTACGGATTGGATTTATCCTTCTTTTTTCAATAAAAGTAATCCAAATCGTCCAGTCTTTGTCAACGTATTGGATGCTATTATAAGTCCTTATAACAGTAATGAAGTTCTCTTTACTAACTATACAATGTTGGATAATGGAGTGTATAGAATGAAATATAATGCCACAAGCAAAGATTTTGATCTGGTAAAGTATTATAATCTCGGTGCACAGCCTTACTACAGACGTCCGGTAGGATTGACTACAGATACTCAGAACAATCTTTTTGTTTCCTTCGGATTTAATGACGGAAACCCTTCCATGGGAATCTATGATAAAGCCGCTGATGATTTTATCATCAAGAAAATAGTTCTTGCCAGTGATGGTATACAAAAGGCCGTTTTCCATGAAAATATGCTGTGGACTCCGCTGCCGAGATCTAATAACTTTTGGGTATATGACTATAAAAATGCAACCAACCTTTCCGATGATACAGATTATATTCTGGGTTCTTCTAATGGATTTAATAGTTCAGGAGGAATCTTATCTGTAGCATTTGATAAGTCCGGAGATGCATGGATCGGTACAGACGGAGGTTTAAGGATTATGCCTAATGCTGCATCTGAGATAAAAAATCCACAGCCGGAAGTAGAACCTATAGTCATAGAACAAAACGGGCTGGGTGAAGAGCTTTTCAGGGAATCAGCTATTCTTCAGATCGCAGTAGACGAAGGAAATTACAAATGGGTTTCCATTGATGGTGGTGGTGTATATTACCTTTCTGCTGACGGCCAGAAAACAATAAAACATTTTACTAAAGAAAATTCACCTCTTCCTACAAACAGTGTTACAGATATAAAAGTTGATAAGAAAACCGGGAAAGTATATTTTGTAACATATAATGGTATTGTAACATATCAGGGTGATGTTGCTGATGTAACTTCCAATTTCGGTGATGTTGTAGTATATCCTAACCCTGTTGTATATTCTAATTTTAAAGGAAAAGTTACCCTTAAGGGTCTTGCAGAAAAAACGAATATAAGAATTGTAGATGCAGCAGGAAATGTTGTACACTCTGCAGTAGCAAGAGGAGGTTATTATGAATGGGATCTTAATAATCAGAAAGGGGTAAGAGTAGCCTCAGGAATGTACTTTGTCCTGATGACCAATGAAGATGGGTCAGATAAAGCTACAGCCAAAATAGGAGTAGTCAATTAATTAATGAATTCACAAAACGGTTTTTTACTTTCGTTTATAAAATATGGAGAAAATGATGCTGTATTGCATTGTTTTACTGAAGAAGAGGGTTTTCAAAGCTATTTTCTGAAAGGAATTTATGCTAAAAAGAACAAAAAGAAAGCTCTGCTGCTGCCCCTGAGCCATCTGAATTTTTCAATACAACCGCTCCGTGGCAATGGCATACCAACTGTTTCAAAGTTTGAACTGGTAAAAAATAATGATATTTATACGGATATAAAAGTCAATACCGTTATTTTCTTTATTTCAGATTTCCTGAGTCATATCCTTAAATATGAGGATAAAAATATTCCTATCTATACCGGCATAAATCATTTTATCAATGAACTGACGAACAGGAATTATCAGGCACATCTGCTCTTTTTACTGGCTGTTTTAAAAATTCAGGGAGTTGCTCCACTGTTGGGTGACGGTAAGTTTTTAGATCCGGAAACCGGAACTTTTTCCTTAGGAATCTGTCATCAGCAATTCAATGAAGAAATTTCCACATTATGGAAAGAAGCACTTTGTGCTGAAAATCTATATGCTACAAAAATCCATTCTTCATTAAGAAAAGATTTTCTGGACAGCCTTCTGATATATTATCATTATCATATCACAGACTTCAAAACACCTGCCTCATTGGAAATTATCCAGCAGATATTTGAATAGGCCGATTTCTGATGGGTAGTATTGTTTTATGATTCTTTTGTTTTTTCAATATCTCCAGGCATTTCAGTTTCAGATTCGGCAATTTCTTTTTTGGAGAATCTTGGCTGTAAGATCTTGGCAATAAGTCCCGTCCAGCCTGTCTGGTGGGAAGCTCCTACTCCACGTCCGTTGTCCCCATGAAAATATTTGTAGAACAGGATATAATCTTTAAAGTCCGGATCCGTCTGAAATCTTTCATACTGCCCGTGGACAGGTCTTTTCCCATTTTCATCCTTTAAAAAAATCTTTGCAAGCCGTTTGTTTAAAGCATCCGCTATCTGATCAAGGTTTAAATAGTTTCCACTCCCTGTAGGATATTCCACTAAAAAATCAGGACTATAGTAGAAGAAAAAGCGCTGAAGACTATCGATAATCAAAAAATTAATAGGAAACCATACCGGACCGCGCCAGTTGCTGTTTCCCCCAAAAAGACCGCTGTCACTTTCTGCGGGAGTATATTTCACATTATAATCCGTTTCATTCAGTGTCAAAGTATAAGGATTATTTTCATACTCTTTTGATAACGCTCTTACTCCATAATCACTTAAAAATTCATCCGGATTCAGCATTCTGTTTAATAATCTTTTCAAACGGTGTCCGCGAAGCAAAGACAAAAGGTGTTTGGAATCCTGGCCTTTGACTTCCCACCTTGAAACCAGAGAAGCCAGTTCCGGTTTATTTTCCAGTACCCATTTCATTCTTTTCTTAAAATTAGGCAGGTTTTCAATCATTTCATCATCGATGACCTCAACGGCAAACATCGGAATCAATCCTACGATGGTTCTTAATCTTAAATACATATGCGTTCCGTCATTAGAAGCTATGGCATCATAGAAAAATTCATCTTGTTCATCCCACAAACTGAATTCTTCCTCACCCATATTATCCAGTGAATTGGCAATCGCCAGGAAATGTTCAAAAAACTTCATCGCCATTTCTTCATACACATTATTGTAAAGAGCCAGTTCCAAAGCAATCCGCATCATATTCAGGGCAAACATGGCCATCCAGCTCGTCCCGTCCGACTGTTCCAGCTGCTCTCCGTTTGGCAAAACAGCATTCCGATCGAAAACCCCAATATTATCAAGTCCTAAGAAACCTCCTTCAAATATGTTATTGCCATTGGTATCCTTTTTATTGACCCACCATGTAAAGTTCATTAACAGTTTCTGAAAAGCACTTTCCAGAAATTCCAGGTCAGGTTTGTTATTTAAATATTCATCAATTTTAAATACTCTGAAAACGGCCCAGGCATGTACCGGAGGATTCACATCACTCAAGTTCCATTCGTAGGCGGGAAGCTGTCCGTTTGGATGCATATACCATTCAAACAGGAAAAGTTTCAGCTGATGCTTTGCAAAATCAGGATCTATCAAGGAAAAGCTGATGGTATGAAATGCCAGATCCCAGGTGGCATACCACGGATATTCCCATTTATCCGGCATGGAAATAATATGTTCGTTATTAAGATGCTTCCAGTCGTAATTTCTTATTTTTTTCCGCGACTGTGGAGGAGGCATTTCAGCAGGATCACCTTTCAGCCATTTTTCAACATTGTAGTGGTAAAACATTTTATTCCACAGCATCCCTGCAAAAGCCTGTCTTTGTACCAGCCTCTCATCTTCCGAAGCAATTCCTTTCTGGATTTCAGCATAAAATTCATCTGCTTCTTTCTGTCTTTGATTAAAAACAGTATCAAAATCACCGAACGGCTCTCGTAAGTCCTTATCCGATATTCTGAATTCAAATATTCTGGATTCCCCAGCTTTGAAATCTTCATCAATAAAAAAAGAAGCTTTGGTTCCTACATTCTTCGGGTTCACAGATTGAGAGTTACCTGTCATTACAAAATTATTGATCCCGTCTTTGCAGAACTTAAATTCATTTTGCGACTGGTAAAGTCTTTCATTATTGGTTTCATTATTACAAAACAGGGTTTTTAAAGATTGTTTTGCATATACATTTTTGATGTCAATATCCTGATGATTTACTTTAATACGGTCTGCATCTTCAGCATACAATTTGGGTTGATAGTCATCATAGCCCCACTTCCAGGTGTTTCTGAACCAAACCGTAGGCAATATTACAAGGGATGCTTCTTTTTCAGATTTGTTGACAACCGTTAGTCTGACAAGAATATCATTCTGACTTTCTTTTGCATATTCAATAAAAATGTCAAAGTATTCATTGTTATCAAAAATTCCGGTATCAATCAATTCATATTCCGTTTCATCCTTACTTCTTGAAGCATTTGTTTTTATGAGATCTTCATAGGGAAAAATAGTATGGGGATATTTATACAGCATTTTCATATAAGAATGGGTAGGTGTAGAATCCAGGTAATAAAAATATTCCTTTACATCTTCACCATGATTTCCCTGTCCGTTGGTCAATCCAAAGAACCGTTCTTTCACCATTTTATCTTTTTTATTCCAGAATCCGACAGAGAATACAAGCTTCTGAAGGTCATCACAGATTCCGCATATGCCTTCCTCACCCCAACGGTATGTTTTGGCTTCCGCAGTATCATGACTGGTATAATTCCAGGCATCTCCGTTTTCACTGTAATCTTCACGAACAAGCCCCCATTCCCGATTACTTACATAAGGACCCCATTTTTTCCATGAAATATCTGAAATTCTCTGTTTTTCTGACATAAGCGATAATTATGAGTAATGAATAATAAGCAATGAGTCATATCTGATCTCGTTTGAAGCTATGAGAACAACCCCAAAACTATAAACTTTAAACCTTGAACTTCTTAACCTCCTGTAGAAAAACTCTCAAACGTAGTCATGCCACCATCAACGAAGATGCTGGTTCCGGTAATATAATCAGCAAGATCACTGGCCAGAAAAGCGGCTAAATTTCCAATATCCTGAGGCTGTCCGATTCTGTTATAAGGAATAAGGGTAAGAAGAGAATTCAGTGCTTCAGGAGTATTCCAGGCATTTTGATTAATAGGCGTCTGAATAGCTCCCGGGCAAATAGAATTGACCCTGATTTTATCTGCACCATATTCCTGAGCAAGAGTTTGCATCAACATTCTGATGGCTCCTTTACTGGATGCATAATTGGCATGCCCGGCCCATGGAATAATTTCATGCACAGAACTGATATGAATAATCTTCCCACATGCAATGGAACGTGAAGGGTCTATTCCCCGCCTTAGAAACTCTTTAATGGCTTCTCTGGCACATAGAAACTGTCCCGTAAGATTGACCCCTATGACAGCATTCCATTGATCGATGGTCATTTCGGTGAATTTCGCATCTTTTTGAATACCCGCATTATTCACCAGAATATCTACAGTTTGAAATTCAGAAACAACATGCTGAAACATTTTGACCACCTGATCTTCTTTGGATACATCACATGCATAGGTTATTCCTTTTCCTCCGGCATCAGTGATTTCTTTCAAAACAGCTTTGGCTTCTTCTGCAGATCTTTCCGAAGAATGGTTGACAATGATTGTCGCTCCTGCTGCAGCTAATGATTTTGCAATTCCTGAACCTATTCCGCTGGAGGCACCTGTAACCACAGCTACCTGATTTTGAAGTGATATTTCCATGTTTTGTAATTTGATGTTACTCAAAGTTATGGAAAGATATCAGCAGATAAAAAATTATGATTTTAAAATTTTATTAAAGTTTTTTGTACATCAGATATTGAGGACCGCTTCTTCCTATTCTGGTTTTACCGTCAAAAATATATCCTGACTGAAGATAAATATGGTATGCGGAATCATTTTTCTGATTTACTGCCAGTACAATTTCGTTACAATCTCCAAAGTGGGTTTTTACAAAATTTCCTACTTCCAGCATAGCCATTTTTCCTATTCCTTTCCCCTGCATCTGAGGATTTACAGATAAAGAACGCAGTAAAACTGATGTTTTATCATCGGTAAGTTCAAATTTATCTTTCCCGAAATCAAGTACAAAAAACCCGACAGGCAGCTCATTTTCAAATATCGTTATCGGAAATGCGTCGTCATCATCCCGTTCGTTGATACTTTGCAAAGCCTGTTGAGCTGTCGCAGTAAATTGCATCTGGTTTTCATCCAAAGCATAACTGACTCCGGAAAGATCTTCTGGTTTAAAGAATTCTAAATGTATCATAGTCTTAATGATGGTAAATATCTTCATACATTACTCCCGCACGGATTTCCACAGGAAGTTTATTCTCCTCAGGAACAACAGGGCAATTGTAATCGTAAGCATTATAGGCACAAAAAGGATGATAGGACTGATTGAAATCAAGCACAATCGTATTTCCTTTCGGTATCTTTAAATCCATATATTTTCCTCCTCCATAGGTTTCTTTTTCATTGGTAGCATCACGAAACGGAAGAAAAAGATAGTCTTTATATTTATCTTGCTTGATTAAAGCCAGGCTTTGATATAAGGTAACCGTATAGGGTTTATCATCCAGCATAAATATAGCTTTTCCATATTCCTGATACGTCTTTGTTTTTCCTGAAGAAGTAGGAAGTTCAAAGGGTTTAGTATCTTTTGATTTAACAAATTTTGCGGTTACTCTGTATTTAGCATCAAAAGGAAAGAAAGGGTGACCTTTAAAGTTTTTAAAGTTATCTCCCCTTAATGGAGTCTCTTTGGGATTCAGATATTCAGCATTGAGTTCTTTCTGAAATTTCTGAACATCTTTCTCTTCCTTTGAAACTGTTTTCTGAGAAAAAGCCCATAATGGAAGGAGTAAAAAGAGTACTATATATTTTTTCATGTATGTAAAATTATAACCAAAACTATGAATTTTCGGAACAACAAAAGTTAAAATTCTGATAAAAAAACATAATCTGTTTTAAATAAAATAAGCACCAGCTGATCTAGCATACTTTTTGGAAAGCAAAGCTCATGGACAGAAAAAATTTCATCAGGACCAGTGCATTGGCTATATCAGGTTTCTATTTTCTTCAATCTGAATTGTTCCGGGCTGCGGAAAGAAAAAACAGCCAGATAAAAGAAAATACTGATGTTCCTATTGTGATCATTGGCAGCGGGTACGGAGGAGCTGTATCTGCATTACGTCTTTGTGAAGCCGGGAAAAAAGTAGTGATGCTTGAAATGGGTCTTAACTGGGAGAAAGCAAGAATTCCGTTTTCCAATCTGCTGAAACCCGGGAAAAGTTCGGCCTGGCTGAAAAAGAAAAGCATTGCCCCTTTCATGAATATTTTTTCTCTGACTCCTTTTACCGGGATATTGGACCGTCTGGATTTTGAACATATCAATATCTGGGTAGGAAGAGGCGTTGGCGGAGGTTCTCTGGTGAATGGCGGAATGGCTGTTACTCCCAAAGAAAGTTATTTCAAAGAAGTTTTTCCTGATCTTGATCCTGAAAGGTTTTACAATCATTATTTTCCTCTGGTACGGGAAGAACTCAAAGTAAATGTGATTGATGAACAGTTTCTGAAAGACTGCCCATATTATAAATTCACACGGGTAGGTGAAGAAGAGGCTCATAAAGCGGGTTTTAAAACCATGAGAGTTCCGAATGTGTATGATTTTAAGTATATGGAAAAGGAGTTCCGGAATGAAGTTCCCCGTTCTGCTCTTAATACCGAAGTGATCTATGGCAACAATTATGGGAAAAACAGTTTGGATAAAACCTATCTCAGAAAAGCACTGGAAACCGGCAATTTGGAAATCCTCGACCTTCATCATGTCCAAACGATACAACTTAATGATGATAAAAGCTATACATTAAATGTCCGCCAGATTGATACATCAGGTATACTGGCTGCTGAAAAAGTTTTCCACTGTAAAAAGCTGATTCTTTCTGCAGGAACAATGGGAACTTTACAGCTTCTGTTACAATCTCATGCAGAAAATAATTTCCCCCTCCATGAAAAGGTCGGAAAAAAATGGGGTAACAATGGGAATTTTATGACCGGAAGAAACTGGGTACAACCTTTGTCTGGCGGTACAGGAGCCAAGCAATCTACTATTCCGGTAGGTGGAATTGACAACTGGGAGGATCCGGAACATCCGTTTTTCACAGAAATTGCCCCTTTACCGATGGGAATGGATGTTGCTACCGCTTTATATCTGCTCATCAACAGAGTCGATAAAAAAGGAGAAGTTGCATACAATAAAGCCAGCCAATCCCTGACTTTGAACTGGGACGAAAGCAATACCGTCAAAATGAAAGAAAATGCCCAATATTTTATCCGGAAAATGAATAAAGCCAATGGCGGAACGAGAAGCCACCTGCTTTTCAATAATGGTTTTGGAGCTGATATCTGTTATCATCCGCTTGGAGGATGTGTTCTTGGTGAAGCTACCAACGAATATGGAAAATTAAAAAATCATGAAAACCTGTATGTTCTGGATGGATCACTAATTCCCGGAACCATTGGTGTCAATCCGTTTGTAACCATTACTGCCATTGCAGAATACTGTATTGAAAACCTCATCAAACAAAATGAATTTGCCTGAAATCAGGGCATTGATTGTATTTCTGTAAAATAATTGCGGATATCATCTTCCAGTTTTACCGGATAGATAAAATGAAGTTTTTCTGCCAGAGAAGTTCCCAGTTCATATACCAGATCGGCACAGGCAAGCAAAGCTTTCCAGTTTTCTTCAATATCATTTCCTGAGAATGTAGCTTCCACTTTATTCCATAATTCCGGGGATAAATATTGTTTGAAAAGTCTTCCATGCTTATTGGTCGTAATATTATTCCAGTTATGATTCGCGGCAATATACCATTCAATCAAAGGAACAAGATAATCAGTACGCAGGACATTTTCAGACATAAATTTGGCATAAAAAATATCACCGCGTTTAAGGCATTTTGCCACATAAGTTGTATCCCACCAGAAATCATTGAACAGCTGTTGAAATTCTTTTTCCGTAGGCTTATGGATCATGACAGACTGATAGGTTGGAGGTTTCAGGTTTTTAGTCAGATTATCTTTATCCAGTAAAACTTTATACCCTACATCCCAATCTTCGGGAAGATTTTCTTCATTGATTTCTTTACTAAATTCTGACACCTGATACAGCTTAAAATCAACCTTCACATGGTCTTTATACAAAACCATTTTCATGGCATGTTTTCCCTCAAAAACACTGTCAGCTTCTTCAATCATAGAAATAGGTTCACCAAAAAGCCTGATCCATTCATTTCCGGATTCATAAGATGCCCTGTTTTCAAAAACAAGTTCTACATCCAGATCACTTAAATCATCTACGGGAGCATAAGGGTTTACCAATGAACTGGTCAGAAGAACAGCACGGATATCGGGATTGTTTTCAGCCCAATGAATAATCTGTTTCAGTTTTTCTTCCCTTATTTTCATCTTTATTAGGATTCTGAGATTTTTACCCGATACACATCGGAAGAATTTCTTTTGATTGATTCTACAAAAAAGCCGCCTTCTTCAGGAATTACTTCTTTTAAATCAAAACTTTTACAATCTTTCGGAAGCCCGGAAAATATCAACGTAAACCAAAAATCTTTCATAAAAGGAACCGCTGTCCAATAGGGAGAAATTGAAATATTTTCCGCATGAATCAATTTGCTTCTATGCTCAGACTGGTTGTCAAAAAGATAGGTCGAGTGCCAGATTCTGATCAGGTTTCCTAAAAACGGTGATGCCGGAAAACAACAATGTACAATCACCTGTTTCTCCTCTTCCGTTTTTGCCTTAAGAGATTCCAGGATTTCCTTTGCAATAACAGGTTTTACAATTACTTCTTCCACCTTTTATAAATAATGAGTGATGAACAATGGGTAGCAGTGTCTACTCCCATTGTTCATCACTGATGTTAATATTCTAATTCTAATTTTTCTTTTGTATAATTTCTCACCTCATTGGTCAGTTCAGGATTTTCAGCCAGTTTTTGTCCATAAGAAGGAACCATTTCAAGCAGTTTTCCTTTCCATTCGCCATGTAATTTTTCCGGGAAACATTTTTCCAGTACATTCAACATGGCATATACTGCTGTAGACGCGCCTGGTGAAGCTCCCAGCAGAGAAGCAATGGTCCCGCTCTTATTCACAACCACTTCAGTTCCGAATTCCAGTTTTCCCCCTTCTTTTTCATCTTTTTTGATGACCTGAACCCTCTGACCTGCTACTTTCAATTCCCAGTCATCTTCTTTGGCATCCTTAACAAATTCTCTTAAATGCTGCATTCTTTGAGATTTCGTCATGGCAACTTGCTGGATAAGGTATTTCGTCAGAGGAATATTATGCCACCATGCTCCAAAAAGGGATTTCAGATTTTTGGTGTTTACACTTTCAGGAAGGTCAAGATAGCTTCCTTCTCTCAGGAATTTGGTGGAGAACCCTGCAAAAGGTCCGAAAAGAAGAGCTTTCTTACCATCAATAATTCTAAGATCAAGGTGTGGAACAGACATTGGAGGAGCATCTACTGTAGCCTGCGTATATACTTTAGCCTGGTGCTTTTCCACCAATTCCTGGTTATGGCTTACCAGCCACTGTCCGGAAACCGGGAAACCTCCGTAACCTTCACTTTCTTTAATATCTGAACTGTCTAATAACGGAAGTGCATACCCTCCGGCACCAATGAAAACAAAGTCTGCCACCACTTCCTGTTTGTGGCTGTTGATTCTGTCTTTCACCTTCATTTCCCACTTTCCGTCTTCTCTGGCATCAATATCTTTCACTTCGTGGTATAAGAAAACCTCAACATTAGAATCTTCCAGAAGATGTCTTCCCATTTTTCTTGTCAGTGTTCCGAAGTTCACATCCGTCCCCATATCCATCTTCGTTGCAGCCATTACTTCAGACTGATTTCTTTTGCTCATTACCAAAGGAATCCACTCTCTCAGTTTCTCATGATCTTTAGAAAATTCCATTCCTGAGAAAAGAACAGATTCGGCCATTTTATCGTGGCGTTTTTTAAGATATTCAGCATCTTTTTCTCCGAATACCAGACTCATATGCGGGCAGGAATTGATAAATTCTTTAGGCTCATGAATATAGCCTTTGGTGAGCAGATAGGCCCAGAATTGTTTTGAAATTTCAAACTGTTCTGCAATGCTCTCTGCTTTGGAGATATCAATAGACCCGTCTGGTTTTTCAGGGGTATAATTTAGCTCACAAAATGCGGAGTGCCCTGTTCCGGCGTTGTTCCATGCTGCTGTACTTTCTTTGGCAAATCTTCCGAGTCTTTCAAAGATTGCAATTTCAAGATTTGGATCAAATTCATGAAGCAGCGTTGCTAAAGTGGCGCTCATGATTCCGCCGCCTATCAGTACAACGTCATATTTAGGTTTCGGTGTTCTGCTTGTAAGCGATTGTGACATAATTTAAAATTTTACTTCAAATTTCGTGAAAAGTTTTAAAAACTGGACCGCGTTTAGCGATTTTAACACGTTATTTTTTACAGCAAAAACACTTCTTGAGTACGCAACAAAAAGCTATGGAAAATTTCAATAAAACATCATTGAAATGATTGATAATATCAGATCATTATAATCTCTTGGATCATCAAAATGAACAAAAAAACTTAAGCATTGAAATACTTAAGTTTTTTTGTTCATTTTATGTTACAAACAAGGTTTTAGCAATAGCCTTGTTATTTTAATTCAATTTTGCAGTCAGTTTTTTAAACTGTTTTTCAGCATTTTTACCTTCATAAAGAATAGCGTAAACAGTATCTATAATTGGAAGTTTAAGATTTTTCTGTTTTGCTGTTTTATAAATAGAATCTGCTGCATAGTATCCTTCCGCCACCATATTCATAGACTGAATGGCAGATCTCACGGTATATCCTTTTCCGATAAGATTCCCCAGGTTTCTGTTTCTTGAGAAAAGTGAATAAGCAGTCACCAGAAGGTCACCCAGATAAGCACTTTCATTCACATCTCTTGGTGCTTCATAGATGGCTTCCAGGAATGTTTCCATTTCACGGATTGCATTTGAAACAAAAACAGCCGTGAAGTTATCTCCATATCCTAAACCACTTGCGATTCCTGCTCCGATTGCAAAAATATTTTTAAGAATCGCACTGTATTCATTTCCTAAAATATCTTTACTTGTTTGTACTTTGATAAAATCTGAACTGAAAATACCTTCAAGTTTTTCAGCCGTTTCATCTTCTACTGTCGCAATGGTAAGATAAGAAAGTCTTTCCATCGCTACCTCTTCTGCATGACAAGGCCCTGCAATAACCGCCTGATTTCTGAACCCGATTTTAAATTCATCACGCAGATAATGCGCTACCACATCATTTACTTTAGGAATAATCCCTTTAATTGCAGAGATAAAGATCTTATCTGAATAATCACAGGTCATCTTATCCAGTGTATCAGACAGGTAGATGGACGGAGTTGCCAGCACAATAACGTCACAGGCAGAAACCAGTTCATTGATATCTGTTGTTAATTTTAAGCTTTTCAGATTAAAGTGGGCCGCTGTAAGATAAGTCGGGTTATGTCCGCGAAGCTCAATGGCTCCTTTTACAAATTCACTTCTTACACACCAGTGTACAACCTTACAGTTTTCAACAAGCATTTTTACGATAGCGGTTGCAAAACTTCCGCTCCCTACAACTCCTACAGAAATATCCTTTTTATTCTTTTTTGGATTCGAAGATTCTGAAATAATTTTCTTTTTAGCCATAATTGGAATGTGAACTGCAAAGATATTAAAACAAAGACGTAACAAAGGCTTTGAAACTATGATAAACGCCATTTTCTGAAAAAATTAACACTTCAACACAATTAAACAGCTAATTAACCGTTAAATACAGAAAAAACTGAATTTTAATTAAAAATAACCCACAAAGCTTATTTTTAATTAAATTTGCAGCTTCAAAACCGTTTTAAATTTATTAAGAGAAGAAATATGAAAAAATTTCTAAGCAGCAAGAAGAACGTAAACATTCTCCTGGGAGGACTTTTACTAGTAGTTTTTGCACAAGGTGTCTTCATTGCGAAGCTCTTTTCTGAAAGAGATGACAAAACCTACGAAGTCAATCTTGTAAAAATAAACACTGAAAAAGACAGTGTAGATTATCTAAAAATGAAAACTGATCTTACGCTCGTAGATCAGACAGTGGCTCAACTCAACTCTTTCCTGAAGTCCAAAGACATTACCAACGAAAAACTGATGATGCTCAACCAGGACAGTATTTCAAATTCTATTTATCTTTCCAAACAGGCAAACCGATACAGCCAATATCTGATGGATCTTCAGAAAAAGCTGATGCAGGTTCCGTTGGGTATGCCTACAGACGGGTATATTTCCTCTAATTTTGGAGTGAGAAAAAATCCGATTCCATTCAAAACTGTTTTTGCGTCGGTAAAAACAAGTGCTGCAACGGAAGCAAAACCGGCAGTAGCTGCAGCTCCAAAGCCTGAAGTAAAAGCTGAACCTGTTGAGAAAATTATAGAACTTACAGACAGCTATGGAAATAAAAGGGAAGTAAAAGTAATGGTTACTCCAAAAGCAGCTCCTGTAGCGTCAGCATCAGCTCCTTCTACAACAAAAGCTGTGGCAGGAACTACAACAACTAAAACTGTTGCTGAAAAAAACAACCCGCCTGCAGAAGCTGACCAGATGCAGTTCCACAAAGGACTGGACATTGCCGTTGCCTATGGTTCTGATGTAAGAGCTGCCGCTGCCGGAACAATTATTTTTTCCGGACAGAGAGGGGGCTATGGAAACTGTGTGATTGTTTCTCACGGAAACGGATTGGCTACACTCTACGGACACTTATCACAGCTTGTATCTAAAGTAAATGATAAAGTAAAGGTAGGTCAGGTAATTGCTAAATCCGGAAATTCAGGACGTTCTACAGGTCCTCATCTTCATTATGAAGTCCACAAAAACAATACTCCGATTAATCCGAAATTGTTTATGAATCTATAAAAAGAAAGGCTGCTCAGTATGAACAGCCTTTTTTATTTTGATATTACCCAGGTTCCGGATACGTTATGCGTATTTTATTCTTTATGGAAATTCAATGTTCAGCATTTTTTTAGTCTTTCTGTCAAATGCTACATTGATAAACGGGAAAACCTTATCTCTTTTGCTTACTTCTCTTATTAAGATCATCTGTCCCAGATTGGGATTATCCAGAAATTCAAATCCCTGAAACTGTATTTCTGTAATCGGGCCTAATTCAGAATCCATTCTTGAAATCGTTTCTTTGACTACTTCTTTTTTAGGCTTAAATTTTGGCTCAAACATTTCAAGAATTCCTTTATCATCTTTATTAATCAAAAATGAATTGATCTTATCAATTTCCGGGTATATATCTTTTACTTCCTGCAGTTCTTTTCGAGTGAATGATTTTGTAAAACTGGCTCCGTCTGATAAAAGTAATTTTGTTTTAATAACATCATATTCTCCAGGTTTTTGATTCTGAAAAACTATAAATGCAATATTGGCAGCATTGGATACAGCTCTTTGAGGCTGGCTATTGATCAGTTTACTGTCTTTAATCTCCACTTCAAAAAAATCACCGGATTTTCCATTCAGCGTTTGTACTCCTTTCATCGTTTCAACATAACCTCCGTAAAACTTAAGAACTTCGTCAACAGATTTTTTATCTTCGAATGTTGTTGCCAGTTTACCACAGCTGAATAAAAACAGCAATAACAGAAAAGGCAGAATTTTAATTAATTTCATTGGTTATTATTTGATTTTAAAAATAAATTACAGATTCTCTTCTCTTTTTAAAGAAGGTTTTCTGCTAATCAAATATAACAAAAAGTACATGTAAAATTTACATGTACTTTTGATTCTTATCATTACTTCAAAATCTTAAGCGTTCCTTTCGGATGGGTAAATGTACCATCAGGACCTGCAATATTTGAATACACTATATTTTGATTATAATCCTGAATATGGGTTACGTTGAAGCCAAGATGTGGCTCATGCCAATACACCATAAAAACATTCTTCGCTACTTCTACAGCCGTATATTCTACAGTATCTGTACTGTTTTTTGAACTTCCGGCTGTTCCTGTAAACGTCATTGTTTTGTTATCTTTAAAATCAAGAAGGAATTTCACCGCTCCAAAATCAACTTCCACTTTATTCCTGATTGCCGGATAAGGTGATTTCAGATCCCAAGCCATTTCGCCAAAGAAAACTTTTGCTCCCATTTCCAGCTCATCTTTTCCATGAAGATCAGGATATTTTTTAACCATAAAATCTACAACAGCAGAAGATGTTTTGTTTTCAGTGACTGCTTGTTTATAGTTTTCCAAATAGCTTTTCACAAAATCAAGAGATTTTGGAGTGGTAGAAAGTTCTGCAAAATGAGAAGGAACAACCTGCTCCGGCTTCAATGCTTTCATTGCATCAATCTGTCCTATCCATTGATCAATTGCTTTCACATTTTGTGTATCTGCCATCCAAAGGTGTGAGCCTACGGAAACCGAAATACCACCCGCAATGGTTTTGATGGAAGGAATCCAAAGAAAACTATGTGCCGGATCTTCCGGGTTTTGTCTGATTTCAATTTTGTTTCCTTCAAGATCAGGAATTGAAACAGCTGCTTCAGGAACAATAATTTCTGATGGAGCATCTGCTTTCAACTGTGGTTTCCATACTCCCATTTTATCATCTTTTGAAGCTGATATCAAATAGGCTGTCTGAGCTGTTGAGATAATCTTTGCATTAGGAAAAGCTTTTTTGATGACATCCAACCCGAAATAAAAATCAGGGTCGCTGTGAGAGATAAAAACTGTTTTCAGGTTCTTTCCTGTTGCTTTTATTTCTTTCACAAGCTGCTCTGCATATTGTTTCTGAAATTGAGCATCAACAAGTATGGCATCTTTATCTCCATAAATAATGGTGGAAGTAATCGGGAAAATAGCTTTGGTTCCCGGATTATATACTTTTACTTTAAGGTTTCCGGCAAATATGCTGATAAATCCCAATAGCGATAATATCGACAATAATTTCTTTTGTATCATTTCTGTTCTTTTATGTATTAGTATGCAGCTGTAAAACGTTCTCTGATATGGTTGTTCTGTTCCAGTTCATCTACCAAAACTACGGCTACATCTTCTACAGACAGACGGCTTCTTCCGTTTTCATCAAATACCGGAGTTTCTAATGATGTTCTGTATTTTCCTGTTCTTTCTCCTACATTTGCCTGGTTCATTTCTACTGCAGGGCTGAAGAATGTCCAATCCAGCGTGTTGTTTTCTTTGATTTTGTTCAGATAATCTCTTGCTGCTGTAGCACCTGGCTTGTAAGCATCCGGAAAATCAGGGGTGTCTACGATTTGTATATTATCCGGAGTATAAAGGCTACCTGCTCCCCCTACTACGATAAGTCTTTTTACCCCGGACTGTTCTACTGCTTTTTGAATATTCTCAGAACCATTCAAAAAATCGTTATAAAGATTAGGATTCGTCCATCCTGCGTTGAAGGTACTGATGACAGCGTCGCTTCCTTTTAATGCTTCAGCCAATTCATCTACATTGTTTACATCAACGCTTTTTGCTGTTACATTTGCCTGTGATTTTACCTTAGATGCATCTCTTACCAATGCTTCTACAGCATATCCTCTGTCTGCTAATTCTGCTACTACGTGTGCGCCTACAAATCCTGTTGCACCGATTACTGCTACTTTTTTCATAATGTTTATTTTTAAATTAAACTGTAATAAATTTTGTTACATTTAAGGTTAAAAAATTTTTACTCGAACTGGTCAGCGAATTCCTGTAATGACTTGTCTCCTAAAAACTTTACTACCAAATGATCTGTTTCTTCAAATAATGTATTTAAATGAACGTTAATTTCCTTTCCAACACTGCAGGCCGGATTAGGATTCTGATTTTTTTTACCTAATACTTCTGTATTTTTTACTGCTTTATAGATCTCCGAAATGGTGATCAATTCCGCATTTTTGCCAAGCTGACTTCCTCCTTCTTTCCCTTGTCTGCTAATCATCAGACCTGCTTCTCTTAATACGCTGATCTCCTTTCGGATAATCACCGGATTCACATTGATACTACCGGCGATCCACTCGGAAGTAAGCCACTCCTGAGGGCTCTTCGCCAATAATGTCATGATATGTATTGCCGTAGCAAATCTTGTATTGTTCATTGTAATTACATTGCAAAGGTAAACATTTTTTCAAATGTAACAAATTTCATTACAGTTAATTTTTTCTTAAAGAATTAATTTATCCAGATCAAGCAGCAGATAATTGATATTCTGATTGATGGTACGGGTGGCTGACTGCATCTGATTGAGCATGGCAGCGCGGTTATTGAGATCATCTGCTCTGTAAAATCCTCCATCGCTGAAGATCACAGACTTATCTGCAGCTTCTTTTACATCATCAAACTGATAATGAAGCCATCTCAACTTCATATTTCCTATGATAGAGTATTCTTCTTTGTTGGAAAATTTTTTCTCAGTATACATATACCAAATGAAAGGCGGGAAGTTTGGGGATTCCAGTTTTTCTTTCCATATATCCCTCAAAAGATTTCTCTGGTGGATAAATTCTACTTTTTTTCCCTTGGGATTAAGGGTTGCCAAACCAAACCCTGCTCCTAAAATACCTCCTCCGATACCAATTGCATTATCCCAGCCGTCACTTTTTACAATTCCACCCGCAATGGATGAAGCTGCTCCGGCAATGATAGAATATAAAATCAGTTTATTATTTCTGGAGGCATTCAGATTATCTACATAGCTTCCAATCTGAGCCACTCTTTCTCCTTCACAGTCAAATTCTGCAGCTACTGCATCCAGCTCTGTTAAAGCAATGGTAATTCTGCTGTTGATTTTGGTTTTAAGCTGCAATATTTTCACCTGTGAGGTGAGGGAAGAATCTTTTTTAAGTTCGATGATTTTGTGTACATCATCAAGGTTTCCCAATGCATTTAAAATTAACACACTCTGATCGGTAAACATTCCGCTGAGTTCTTTATTGGCAGTTAGAATAGAATCCGAATTATAAGACGGAAGCTTATTATTGTAATTGTATTTAAAAGGTGCCTTACAGTAGCTGTCCTTAAGGGTAAGAATATTCTGCTGGATTGCCTGGTTCTTTTTGGAAACACACGACACCAGTAAGCTAACCATAGCAATAAGGTAGAAGAGTTTTTTCATTCAGTCATATTTTTGTGTTGCCTGACGCATTGTAAAATAAATTTCTTCATTTTCACAATTCATCTATACGAATATAACACAAATAAAAAAATTTACCTGAAATCAGGTAAATTTTTAATCTATTTTTAAGAAGGATTATTTAATATCCAGTAATTCAACTTCAAAAACAAGCGTACTGTTTGGTCCGATTTCTTTGCTGATCTCCTGATCTCCATAAGCTAAATGCGGTGGAATGATCAGTCTCCATTTGCTTCCAACCGGCATCAGCTGAAGTGCCTCTGTCCACCCTGAAATCACTCTGTTTAAAGGGAAAGATGCAGGTGTATCCCTTTTTACTGAGCTATCGAATACTTTACCGGAAATAGTGGTTCCGTGATAGTGACATTTTACAGTAGATTTAGGACCTGGTTTTGGACCGTCTCCTTCTGTAATGATCTCATACTGTAAGCCGCTTGGTAATTGCACAACGCTTTCTCTCTTACCATACTCTTCCATATATTCTTTACCCTCTTTCAGGTTCTTTTCTGCCAATTCTTTTTTACGTTTAAATAACATATCTGCTACTCCCATATTATAATTTTTTACAAAGATAATGCTTTTTTAGGCTTGGAAGAGGGAAGCATGAGGATGGAAGATTAAAAATCCTGAGTATTTCCACATCAAACAATACGTTTTAATTTATTCTTATTTAAAACAATTTTATACTAATAATCAACAAGTTAAATAGTATATTGATCGAAATTCAGCAATCATATTGCCTTACATTTCTTTATTTAAAAGCATCTTTTCAACAAAATTCAAATAATTGTAATACTTACTTAACACAGATTTCGAAACTTGGCGTTATAATTGGATTTTAAAAACTAAATGCCAAATCCATTAAAATATAATAAGAAGTTTGATGAACTGAATGAGGAGGAAAAAAAGCTTCTTGAAATCAATAAAAAAACAATTGCTGATTTTGTTGAGCAGTCCTCTTCCATCAGTGACGTCAATTATGCAACCCGAAACGCCCATGCTAAAACATATGCCGTAGCAAAGGGAACGTTCTGGATTGAACCTGATATCCCGGAATCACTGCATCCTTTTTTTGATAAGGAAAAATTCGATCTGACTATACGATTTTCCAATGCTCAGTTGAAAATTAAGAATTCAAAAAAAGATATTCCTGCGTATGGCTTTGCTGTGCAGATCAAGGATGAGAACAGTGGATTACTTGCCAATTATCCATTGGTGAATTTTCCTTTGTTCCCTGTCAGTTCTGTTTCTACTTTTCTGAAATTGTTTACAGCAATTAATCGGATTTATATGAAGCAATGGAGCAGTTTATTTTCTATGTTTGTTCAGCTGATCAAAACACTGCCCTCTTTATTGACAGGCGATATGCTTCGTAATATGCTTATGCTTATTGGGAAAAGAAATGATTTTATCCTGTCCTTTGATTATTATTCTGTAGGAGCTTACCGACTGGGAGATCAGATCATTAAAATAAAGTTAAGTCCTCAATCCGTTGATAAAAATACAGGCAGGAAGCAGAAGATCAAGGATTCTTTGACAAACTATCTTCAAACTCATGATTTCACTGCAGATGTTATGATACAGATTTGTTATGATTTAAAAGATCAACCGGTCAACAAACTGAATGTTGAATGGAAAAATTCTCCATTTATTAAAATTGGTGAAGTCAGAATCAACCAAGATTCCTTATTGGATTCACGCAATTGCACGAATGAGCTTCTTTCATTCAATCCTTTTGAAAGTAAAATGTTCTTCCAGCCTGTAGGGAAAATACAGAAACTGCGTGATGAGGCTTATAAAATTTCTTTGCAAACGCGAAGAAAGATTAACAAACTGCTGCATGGGAAAAACAGTTAAAATAATGATGAATTATAAATGATGAGTTATAAATTTTTGAATGCAAAACAAAGATTTTATCTAAAAAAGAGCATTTCTTGGAAGTGTCATTCTGAACGAAATGAAATGTAGTGAAGAATCTCACATCATTGTTTATCATTAAGATTCTTCCTTCGTCAGAATGACAAAAACCAAATAATTTGAGTTTTGAGATAATTTCTTATTATTTTATCTGAACTTTCGATCTTCTTCGTTAATAGCTAAATCATTGATACTTGCATATCTTTTCGCCATCAGCCCATTTTCATCAAACTCCCAGTTCTCGTTTCCATACGCCCTGAACCAGTTTCCATCTTTGGTCTGATATTCATATTCAAAGCGAACCGCAATGCGATTATCCGTGTGTGCCCAATATTCTTTTTTAAGCTTATAATGAAGTTCTTTATCCCATTTCTTTTGAAGAAATGCTACAATCTCTTCTCTACCATTCACAAAGGTATCTCTATTTCTCCATTCGCTGTTGCTGGTGTATGCTTTAGAAACTTTTTCAGGATTCTGACTGTTCCAGGCATCTTCAGCCAATTGAATTTTTTCCAATGCCGTTTCAAGAGTGAAAGGTGGAAGCGGGTGTTTTTGTTCCATGATTTATTGTATTAAATTGGTGACTATTTTTTTTGATTTTTCAATTAATTCATTGGATTTGAAAAGCTGGCTTTCTATGATACTGCTCTCAAAAAGCATATAAACATGGTCGGATAGTTCATCATCATCTATCAATTCTGAAAAATAGTTTCTGAGATCAGCTTTATGGGACTGAATGACACTCAGAATTTTAATATTATCCATTGGGATTTCTGATAAAATATTCAGAAAACTGCATCCCCGAAAGTTTTCCTTTTCATTCATATAGACCAGAAAATCGAAAGCTTTGGTAGTTTTAGATTTTGAATCTTGTTCTTTTGCTAAGAAGTTATGGAGTTCATTGAACCAATATTCATGTCTTACCTTCAGAAATTCTACACACAGGTCTTCTTTGGATTTAAAATACTGATAAAAGCTTGCCTTGGCAACTTCTGCTTCTGAAATAATCTGATTGATTCCGGTAGAATTATAGCCTTGTCTTGCGAACAATTGAAATGTGGTTTCTATAATTCTTTCTCTTGGGGATTTCATATGCTTTTCTTTTCTGGAACAAATGTATGAAAAAAATAATAGACAGACTAGTCTGTCTATTATTATTTTTAAAATATTTCTTTTATTTCGTTGGAAACGCAAAAGCGCTAAAGTTTTTATAAGAATGTGTCAAGGCGCAAAGATTTTATCTTCGATAAAATTGAATACCGCTAATAATATGGCTTTGAATAATGCGAATAATTAATATAAGTAATTATCCTTGCTGAAAATCTTTGATTTTCCTGCGTCTTAAAAAGCAGCATAATTTTTATCTTCTTTGCGACTTTGCGTTCTTCCAACAAAAAAGCCTCCAGAATTGAATTCCGGAGGCTTTTTATATATTTTAAATAAAATTATTTTTCTTCTAATTCTTCTTTTTTCTCTTCTTCTTTTTCAGGGAAGATGATGGATAAAAGAACAGAGATCACCAATACTCCTCCTACAATTCCTAAAGAAACCGGAGACGGAATATGAATCCATGGTGCAATAAGCATTTTAACTCCAATGAAGGAAAGGATAATCGCCAATCCATAAGGAAGTTTGCTGAACATGTGGATAAAGTTCGCTAACAGGAAATATAATGATCTTAATCCTAAAATCGCAAAGATATTCGATGTATAAAGGATGAAAGGGTCATTAGAAATCGCAAAAATAGCCGGAATAGAGTCTACCGCGAAAAGAACGTCAGTAAATTCGATAACCCCTACTACCACTAAAAGAGGAGTTGCCATTTTGATTCCATTCTGAATGGTAAAGAATTTATCTCCGTCATAGTTGTCAGAAACTTTCCAGAAACTCTTGATCAGTCTTGCTCCTGCTGTATTGCTGTAATCTTCATCGTCATCGTCGCCACCGTCGCCCCATGATTTGATACCAGCGTATACAAGAAACAACCCGAACAGTGCCATAACGATATTGATTTGTACAGCTTTACCAAAAATATTCATTTCAGGAAGATAAGTCAGATTGATCAATCCTACTCCTGCAAAAATGAATATAGCCCTGAAGATCAATGCACCGATGATTCCCCAGAAAAGAACCTTGTGATGAAGGTATTTCGGAACTTTAAAGAAACCGAAAACAAGGATAAATACAAATAAATTATCCACAGACAAGGCTTTTTCAATCCAATAGGCGGCCTGATATTGTGTAAATTTCTCTATTGCCAAAGCATGGCTTTCAGGGCTTCCATCGGTATTGAATACCCAATACACCACTCCTGAAAAAACCATTGAAAGCGAAATCCACACGATAGACCATATGGTAGCTTCTTTGGAAGAGACTTCATGACTTTTTTTATTAAATACCCCTAAGTCCAGGAGCAGCATGATAACGACTGTTATTGCAAATCCCCACACCAGACCTGGGTGCAGTTCTAAAATACTTTGATGTTCCACGTGAGTTATGTTATTATATGATAAAAGCAATAGATGTACAGAGTACAAATATTGCTATTTTATTTATCTTTTGATTTACAATTGATTATAGATAATTCATCTGTACCGTCTGGATCGTCTGCTCCAGCTTTTTGTCTGCTGTAGGATCTCCGATAGCGTTGAATTTCCATTCTCCGTTTCTCTTATAGAAAACACCCATTACCATGGCAACATGTCCGTTGAAAGAAGCATCATTTGCAATATCATATTTTGCAAACACTTCTCTCACATTGGTAGGTGTTCCTTCATAAATACGGATAGAAGCAAAAGGAATTGTTCCGAAGTCCTGGCCTCTGTAGCTGTTCAGTACCATAGCCACATGCTCTACATTCGGCTCCAGCTGGCTGAAATCTACTGTGATCACCTCGTTATCCAATCCGTCATCTCCGTTTACGTCACCGGTAAGATCATCTCCGCTGTGTTTTACAGATCCGTTTCTAGATTTAAGATTTCCAAAATAGATTACTTCAGTAACGTTTTTGTTTGAATCATATAAAATACAGCTTCCGTCTAAGTCTACTGCTTCTTTTTTAGTTCCAAAAAATCCTTTCTTTTCAATTGCTCCCCAGTTGATTCCTACACAAGCTTGGGAAAGCTCAGCTCCATTTTCTTTTTTAAGGTTAATTCTCTGACCTTTTTGTAAGTTGATAGCCATCTTTTTATGTTTAGTTGTTATTTACATTTTGCAAAAAAGCGAATCTTCTTTGCTTTTCAAATTTCGTCTTAGTTATTATTTAAATTCAAATTAAGCATTGCCCGCAGAATATTTGTTTCTTCGTCAAAATCAAATATTTTGCTCATAATATCTATATTTTCCAGGTTTTTGATATAGTCTTTCAAAACACCTTCCACTTCTGCCGGTAAAGTACGTTTTCTTTCGTTCATACTATGTTCCAACTGTTCATTTTTACTTCTCAACTGATCAATAATGGAACTCTGATTAGATTGATTTTCAGAAATATCCAGCTTGTCCAGTTCTTTGTCAAAAAGATACAATTTCTTTTCGTCTACACTGAAAATAAAATAATCATCAGACTGAAAGATTTTGAAAAGTTCATAATCATGGGTTCCTATGAGGTAACCACATACAAAACGGACTTTAAACCCTTGTATATTAAGCCTTCCCAACAGTTTTCTTTCAATGGAGTAATCTTTATACTGATATGCGAGAAATGAATCGGATTTCAGCAGTGTTTCATCTGCTTCCGCTCTATAAAATTCCTGAGCATATTTTTTATGAAAGTATAATACATTATCCCAATTGGCCGTAAAACTATCTTCCGTAAGATCTTTATACAAAGCTTTCAGATGCTGGGAAAATACACCGCTGTACATTTTCCTGTCGGTCTGAAAGCTGTCTACCCTTCTTTCTTCAAAACCTGAAATATATTTACTGTTGATGTTAATTTCATTAATGACCGCCAGCATATCATTTTCCTTCTGCTTTTTAATTTTAGTCAGAAGCTCTATGAGGCTGTCTGTATACTGCAGGTGAAAAAGTTCCAGTTTATTGTAATCTAAAGCTGTATTTTCCTGAAACAGATTGTGGATAATATCTGTTTTGATATAGATTGATATGATATCAATATGTTCAAAAAAATTAGCAAGAAGCTTAAGCTTTGTTAATCTTCTTTTGCTTTGCGACAATATGGTTGCTGCATCATCCCCCACCTTAGTACTCTATAAATTAACCTCTGACATTAGCTTTAAGCTCATGCTCCAATGTCTGAAGATCCTGATCCAGTTTTCTTCTGTTATCTGCTCCCTGTTTCTGGATTTGTTTCACTTCATTCAATGTATTGATAAGCATTGATGTTGTTTCTTTCAATGTTTCCACAGATACGATAGTCTGCTCGTTCGCTCTGGCAACATTCACAGAATTCTGTCCAAGACGTTCCGCATTCTTTCTTAAGATCTCTTCTGTAGTAGAAGACACTTTCTGTTGGATCTCAATATTCTGCTGCTGTCTGTACATCGCCACAGCAAGTGAAAGCTGATTTTTCCAAACCGGAAGTGTAGTGGTAAGAATAGTCTGTGCTTTTTCAGCAATAGAAACGTTGTTATTCTGTACCAGTCTGATCTGTGGAAGCGACTGCATCATGATCACACGCACCACCTTAAGATCAGCCATTCTTCTGTCTAATCGTGCGATAAAATCTCTTTTATCTGCAATCTGATAATCCTGAAAATTCTGAGGGGCAGTTTCCATCTGAGCAAGTTCTACTGCAGCTCTTTCCATTCTTAGATTTCCTGCAATCACAAGATCTTCAATCTGTTTTATTGAATTCACATTGCTTTCAAAGATAGTCTGAAGTACAGCATTATCTTTTGTGGAAGTAATGATTCCTGCGTTTACTTTATAAGAGATCTGCTCAATATTATTGATGATCTTATCATATTTTGTAAACAAGTTCTCTACCTGAGTTATTACCTTTTTCATGAATGGTAATTTACTTAGGAAACTTTTCACTTTATTTCCGTTAAGCTCTTCTACATCTACATAATTAAGCTCTACCAAAAGATCATTGATAAGCCCTCCTACTTCTCCTGAATTGGATCTTCTTACGTTTCCTAAGAAGCTGTCACTCTGATTGGTTAATGTTTTCTGAAGTTCCGCCCCAAAATTCACGATGGAACCAGGGTTGGCTTCATCAATAGAGTTCGCAAGAACTTCATATTTCTGACGTTCTTCTGACTGCAGCTGCGTCAGATTTACATTTCCTTCTCTGTCTACAAGAACTGCCGGTGCTGCATTTTGAACAGGCTGAGCTGGTGTTGGCGGAACCATTGGAGTAGGTTCAAAGGTTTTAAGGGGTTCTATTGATCCTAGTGGATCTATGGGTTGATTTTCCTGATTGTCCATGATTACTTCTGATAAATTGATACAAATTTGTCAAGGCCATCTCTTTGTCCTGCACCTACAGCCTCAAATTTCCATTCTCCGTTTCTGTTGTAGATTCTTCCGAATTCTACAGCGGTTTCGATTGAGAAATCTTCGTCTAATTCATATTTTAAGATCTCTTCATTCGTATCGGTATTGAAAATTCTGATGAAAGAATTTCTTACCTGTCCAAAATTTTGTTTCCTTGAATCTGCTTCGTGAATGGTTACCACTACTGTAATTTCTTTGATCGCATCATCAATTTTCGTAAGATCAATTTTGATCTGCTCATCATCACCTGACCCTTCTCCTGTAAGATTATCTCCTGTGTGAATTACAGATTTGTCCGGAGACTCAAGGTTGTTATAGAAAATAAAGTGGTTATCTGAAACTAATTTTTTGTCGTCCCCCAGCAAAAATAAAGATGCATCAAGGTCGAATCCTGTTCCTGTAGAAGTATTATTGATATCCCATCCTAAACCTACAGTAAATTTAGGTGCGTTAATATTTTCTCTTTGTCCTTTTTGTAAGTTAATAGCCATAATATAATTCCGTTTGTGTTAAAGTATTGATGTTATTTTCGTATTCTTTTATTAAATGATAATTGTTGCTGATAGCCAGCTCCAAAAGCAGATCCATCTGTTCTTTTTTTACTTTAGACGTAAGATAATCAAAATTACTTGAATCCAGGCCTAAAATATATTTTACAATCCTTGTATTGAACTGAAAACTTTCTTTGTTCATCACTTCTGCAACATGTTTTACACTTTTAACGGCATAGTAATTGAAAAAGTTTTCAATTTTAGGATCAAGGTCAAAATTCATCAGTTCAGCGTAATACATGAACATAAAGTCTGCTTCTACACTATATTCATTCAGAATTCTGTTGACTGTATATTCATGGCTTCCCGTGATTTTTATATCGTCTATAAAAATACAAAGTTTTCCTCTCAAAAAATCCTTATCAATATAATAAGTATCATTTGCGATCAGATTTTTCCGATCTTCAAAATTCAGATTCCCATAATCTGTAATATAAGTGTGATTACGATTGATCTTAGATAAAATACTCGACTTCTTTCCTTTCTGAAACAGATAAAAATCCAGATGTTTTTTAAAGTAAAAGCATAAAAAGTTGGAAGCTGTAGGAATCGCCATATATGGGCTTGGCAGCACTACAATCTCTTTATCAGTATTAAAAAGCTCCTCATTTTCAGAAATAAATCCGTCAAATAATTCTTTTGCAAATTTTTCAGCATACGACTTATCGCCATACTTGAAATAGCTGTATTCTGCAGGTGAGAAAGTAAACTCATCCGCTGAATGAATGTGGTGTAAGCTGTATCTTTTATTCATGTTTATTTTTAGTGTTTAAGTAAGTGTGCACTGAAACCGAAGTCTTTTGCTCCCTGATAATCTGCTACCGGATTGTCTCCGATATGCAGGATCTGATGCAGCGGCAAATCCTGATCCTTGATATTATTTTTCACTTCCTGGAAAATTAGCGGATTCGGTTTGGAACAGTTAATTTCATCAGAATAGATATGAAAATCTATGTACTGATCCAGGTTTTCATGGATTAGAAATTTCCTCATGGTTTTTCCCTTGATGAACCCTGTGTTGCTCAGAATATTAATAGTCTTTCCCTGATTTTTGATATTCTCAAAAAAATTGTGAATATTTTCAAAAATCACAACCGGCCTGTATTCCAGAAACAATTCTTCACTTTTGCTATAAAACTCATTAAGCTTTTCTTTAGTCAAAAGTTTTACATCTACATCCAGAGAACCAAGAATCATCAAATAAATCTCAAAAGTGTCTATATTCCCTCCTGTCACTTCATTAATGGTATTGCAAAGATCATCATAATATTTTACGGTTTTCGCAACTTCATTCATCGGTTTTTCTACATTGAAAAATGAGGAGAACAGCTCAACTCTTTTTGTTTTAAATTCAGGATGAGATTTTATTAAAGTGAGCCACAGGTCAAAGGAAAAATGACAGTGTTTATGGATGTCGATATCTGTTTTCAATAGGTTTTAAGTTAAAAGTTTTTATTAGCTTCTTGAAAAAGATTTAAATTTTTTTAATCATCAACAAGTGTTTATAATACTATTCTTCCCAAAGATAAAATATTTATCATAAAAGCATTACGTTCGATATCTGTTTTAAGATATTTTTATGAAATTTCACAATTTTGACAGATTCACAGAAGATGATTGACGAAGTGTTTAATATCAATCCACAAAAAAATATTTTCAAAAATTCTTTGGAAATCAAAAAAAAATTATAATTTCGCAACCGATTAACAATCAACAATGTCAACAAAAATGATAAATATTATAACGTTAAGCAATCCTGTCAGAGCTGTGTTCTTTGGCAGCACTGAATATTTATCTGAATAGTTCTATAGATCTTTTATACCCAAAAATATATTGAAGACCTATCTATTCGGATAGGTCTTTTTTGCAGCCCTATTTTCAGACTTTAACAATTCAAAAAAACTTCTGTTATTTGTTAAGATCTCTGAAAATTTCTCTTTGATACAAAATACAAAAAATGTTTTACCGGCTTTATGAGACCGGAGTGTATTTTGTGCTCATTTTTTTCAGACCCTTTTCAAAATACAGATCTAAAAATCAACAACTTAAATCAAACAAAATGAAATACAACACACGAAATATAGGGGTCATAGCACATGTAGATGCGGGAAAAACAACTTTATCGGAACGAATTCTTTATTACACAGGACTCATTCATAAAATCGGTAATGTAGATGATGGAAATACCACCATGGATAAAGACATTCAGGAAAGAAACAGAGGGATTACGATTTCTTCTGCTGCAATTTCTACCCAATGGAAAAAAGATAATAATGTGTACAATATCAACCTTATTGACACTCCGGGACACATTGATTTTGCGGTGGAAGTGGAACGTTCTCTAAGGGTTCTGGATAGCGTTGTCGCCGTTTTCTGTGCCTCTTCCGGTGTTCAGCCACAAACTGAGAATGTTTGGTTTCAGGCAGAAAAACACGGAATCTCCAAAGTTTGTTTCATCAATAAAATGGACAGAGTTGGGGCAGACTTTTTTGCGGTTCTCAATGATATAAGAAACAAACTGAATGCTGTTCCTATGGCTCTTCAGATTCCGATTGGAGCTGAAGTACATTTTGAAGGCGTTATAGATCTTGTCAAAATGAAAGCTTTATACTGGGCCGATGAAAACGGAGAAACCATTGTGGAAAAAGAAATCCCTGACAATTCTATTGCTGAGGCAGATGAGTACAGAACAACCTTACTGGAAACGCTTGCAGAATACGATGAGACTTTCTTTGAAATCTTTATGGATAATGAACAAAACATCACCGTTGAAATGATTTCGGAAGCTATACAAAGAGTCTGCAGATCCGGATCGGCTGTTCCTGTTTTATGTGGTTCTGCTTTTAAAAATAAAGGAATCCAGCCTCTACTTGACGCTGTCGTAACTTATCTTCCGGCTCCTGATCAGCTTGCTGACCTACAGGGAAAAGACCCTCACACACAGGAAATGATAACATTGGAAAGAAATGAAGCTGCTGCTTTTTCAGGGCTTGTTTTCAAAGTATTGATTGATAAACATATGGGAAGGCTGGCTATGCTTCGTGTATATTCCGGAACGATAAAATCAGGGGATACTTTATTGAATGTAAGAACGGGTGAAACCTTCAGGATTTCAAGAATCTTACAAATGCTGTCGGATAAAACGTTATCGTTGGAAGAAGCTAAAGCGGGAGATATTGTTGCTTTAACAGGAATAAAGGATGCCAAAACCGGAGATTCTTTATCTTCTTCGGATAAACCGATATTATTGGAAGCGATTACAATTCCGACTCCTGTTATAAGGGTAGCTATTGAACCGAAAACCAATGGTGATGAGAAATCTTTCGGTTTGGTACTGGCAAAAATCCAGGAAGAAGATCCTTCCCTGGTGGTAGAAAGAGACCCTCAGACCGGGGAAACTTTATTGAGTGGATTGGGTGAACTTCATCTTGAAGTCACTTTGGAGAAAATCCGTCTGAATCATGGTATTGAAATTAATAGGGGAAAACCTAAAGTTTCTTACCGTGAGATCTTAACGGAAACCAAAGTTCACAGAGAAAAGCTTTCCAAACAAAACGGAGGAAGTGGTCAGTTTGCTGATATCAGCTTTGAAATTGGACCAGGAAATGATTATGAACATGGATTGGAATTTATCAATATGATCAAAGGAGGAGTTATTCCCACTGAATTTATTCCTTCTGTTGAAAAAGGATTCAGAGAAGCTATGGAAAACGGACCTTTAAAGGGATATCCTCTGGAAAACATGAAGGTCACTCTTCTGGATGGTTCTTTCCACGCTCAGGATTCTGCTGCATTTGATTTTGAAATTGCCGCAAGAGAAGGATTCAAAGCGGCAGCAAAAGGATGTAATCCCAAACTGATGGAGCCTATCATGCAGGTGGAGATTCAAAGTATTGAGGAATACACGGGTGCTGTTACTGCAGATATCAACAGAAGAAGAGGAATTATCACTTCTATTGATGAAAAATCAGGAAGAAAGATTTTTGCAGCAGAAGTTCCGTTAGCTTCAACTTTCGGATATATTTCTGATCTGAGAACATTGACGAGCGGAAGAGCTTCTATCAGCATGAGATTGTCGCACTATGCTTTAGTGCCTGATTTTATCGCGAATACATTAATCACCTAAACAAGCAAGGACTGTAGATTTTTTCTTACAGTCCTTGTTTGGTTTATGGGGCAATTTTGTTGTGAAAAGCCAATCGTCAACCCGCTGCACTTGTCAATTTTTCTGCTCTACAAAAATCCACTATTAACTTGCGAAGCAAAATTCACTATTGACTCCTGTCTTATTTTTCCGGCATCACCTTATAAGTTGGATCTTCCTGGATATTAACTTCAACTACTGCTTCGGCATTTTTCAATATTTTCCGGCAGTCTTCACTGAGATGCCTTAAGTGTAATGTTTTATTTTGTTCTTTATAACGGTTAGACAGCTTGCCTAAGGCTTCTATCGCACTCATATCCACAATACGGCTTTCTTTAAAATCAACAATCACTTGCTCCGGATCATTCATTGGATCAAACTTATCTGTAAATGCTGTCACTGAACCAAAAAACAAAGGTCCATATATTTCGTAGTATTTCACTCCGTTTTCATCTACATGCTTTCTTGCCCTGATTCTTTTGGCATTATCCCAGGCAAAAACCAATGCTGAGATGATAACACCAATTAAAACAGCTAAAGCCAGGTTATGTAAAATCACAGTAATTAAAGCTACAGTAACCCCAACAAAAATATCTGATTTCGGCATTTTATTAACAATCCTGATCGATACCCATTGAAAAGTACTGATCGCCACCATCATCATAACTCCTACCAAAGCAGCCATGGGAATTTTTTCAATGACAGGTGCTCCACACAAAATGATTATTAAAATAAGAAGCGATGCTATTATTCCTGACAATCTCGCTCTTGAACCTGCATTAAGATTTACCAAAGTCTGCGCTACCATTGCACAACCACCCATTCCACCAAAGAAACCGTTGGTAATATTGGCTAATCCCTGTGCTACGGATTCTTTATTTGCACTTCCTTTTGTATTTGTGATTTCATCCACCATGGATAATGTCAGAAGAGATTCGATAAGACCTACTCCGGCCATAATTAAAGCATATGGAAAAATAATTTGTAAAGTTTCCAGAGAAAAAGGAATCTGCGGAATGTGAAAACCAGGAAGGTTTCCACTGATATGAGCAATATCTGCTACTGTTTTGGTTGGAATGTCAAATCCAAGAACTACAGCAAAGACAATAATAATAGCTACAAGAGAGGCAGGAACTGCTTTCGTTATCTTTGGAAAAAAGTAGACTACGGCGATCGTCAAGACAGTTAAACCAGCCATTATATACAGAGCCATTCCCTGCAGCCAGTTTACAGCTCCGCTGCTGTCTGTCGTTTTGAACTGTTCCACCTGCGCCATAAAGATAATAATGGCCAATCCGTTCAGGAATCCATACATAACCGGTTGTGGAATCAATCTCACAAATTTCCCTAATTTAAAGACACCTACCAGCATTTGAAGTATTCCGGCCAGTGCTACGGTAGCAAAAAGATATTCTATGCCATGAGATTGTATGAGAGCAATCAATACAACGATGGTTGCACCAGCTCCACCGGAAACCATTCCCGGCCTTCCTCCCAAAACAGCTGTTACCAGTCCCATCATAAAAGCGGCGTAAAGCCCTGTAAGCGGAGACAAACCGGCAAGGATAGCAAATGAAAGAGATTCAGGAATCATCGTCATCGCTACCGTAAAACCGGCCAGCAGTTCATTTTTATAATTTATTTTCTTCGAAAAGTCGAATAAGCTTATAATATTTTTCATTGATTTGCAAAGGTATGGACTGTCCCCATGGTATACAATTTTTCTTTTTATCATTTTTATATGGTGAAGCTTATCACTTATAAGCAATTCACACATTAGTTCTTATAATATGTTAATTTTAATTAAAATAAGCATATAAAGTATGATTTTTACATTCCTATCTCTTTTTACATCTTATTTTTGTTTACATTTGAAACCGAATAAGCGATTATTTGGTACTAATTAAAGAATTCAACGCGTAAAAAGCTGTATATCAATTTATCTACAGCTTCAACTCATAGAATTGTATAAAAACCTTAATAGGTCATATATTATTTACACAAATGGCAGGAAGAGAAGTTTGAAGGAGAAGAAGAGAAAACCCATTGAAAATAAAGAATATATCCCAAGTACATTAAGGTGACTCCTACCCACCTGTTTTTAAGTTATTTGGTAAGTTACAGATCCGTTTTTTAAGACTCATCATCTTATTAAACGCAATTTAACATTCTTACATCATAATTTCTATTTCTTAACAATTTCAAACTGAAGTGAATCATTTCCCAACACATAAGATAATATATAAAACCTATTTTCGTTTTTTTGATACATAAGTTTAAACAAAAGAATAATATTCAATAAAATGTTATATAAAGAAATCCATATTGGAAAGTTTATTAAGGAAAGGGTAGATGAAAATGAAATAACAATAGAAAGGATATGTAAATTTTTAGGTAAAGATGAAGGAGCAATCGAGGTAATGTATGACAGCAAATCGATGGATACGGATCTTCTTCTAAGATGGAGCAAATTATTGGAATATGATTTTTTCAGACTTTACAGCTCACACTTAATTTTATATGCACCTCCTTCTGCCATCAACAAAAACCAGCAGAAGTCCGAAAAAACGCCTTATTTCAGGAAAAACATTTACACTCAGGAAATCAAAGATTTTATTATGAAAAGAATTCTTTCCGGTGAAATGACCCAAAATGAAGTCATTAAAGAATATTCTATTCCGAAAAGCACTCTTCACAGATGGCTTCAGAAGAGCGATAATGTAAACGGATAAACAGATAAGACATGCGCCCCAATTACAAAAAAATTTATCAGGATATGCTTAGGATGGAATATCCTGAAAAGCTGAAAGACCCAAAAATCAAAGAACTTCTTGAAAAACTCAACACCAGTGAGGATGTTCTGAAGTTCAATGAAAAGCTGTTCAAGCAGTCCAGAGAAAATCAAAAACTTAAAACCTATGACAGGCAGACTATGTTAAAACTGCTTCAGTATCAGAAAAAGCATGGTCATTCAACAAGCTATATGTCGAGAAAATATAAGATAAGCAGAACTACTCTTTCAAAATGGAAACTCATGTTTGAAGAAGAGCTTGATACAATGAAAAGTGCCGGTAAATAATTTACCGGCATTTTTTAAAGGTAATGATAAGGAAAAAACCGGGCTTTCGTTTGCCGGAGTCGAACCGGATAACCTTGCCGGAGTGACCGGCTTCGCTATTCCTCCCTTAATTGCGTTACGATGAATTTTTTCCTAACGACACTTCATAATCGTACTATAAAGAAGCTGGAAGTGGGGAGAAGAAAGAGGATAAAGTCTGAAAATCGATCTGACTTTATAGAAAATTATATACAAAGAGATCTTTCAACGTCCCACTTCCGGCTTCTGATTTATGAAAACAAGGCAACAACCGAATAATGCAGTCGTGCTCTAACCAACTGAGCTACTCTTCCTATGTACATCGTGTTTTTTTCTGTGGAAGAGACGGGACTCGAACCCGTGACCCCGTCGTGATGAGCGAAGTAGCATTTTTCTACGGCACTTGTTTGTTTTAAAATAAAAAGAGGCAAGATTCGAAAAGACTTGTACAAGATCACTTTCATGACCTTCTGGAGTCGAACCAAATTAAACCGAAGTAGGCCTTTTCTACGGCACTCTTTTATGTAAATCAAGGTAATATTTTCAGAATCTTCCGTGCATTTGCTCTACCTGCTGAGCTACCTCTCCTTTTCGAGGGAAAAGGCAGGATTCGAACCTGCGACCCAATGTTTATTCAATCTCGAAGTATGATTCTAAGACGACACTTGATTTTTATTTTAGTTAGGTAATCAAATCAAACAGAGCCTTATACGGGGTGTTACCATTTCTACTATCTGCGATTGCAGAATAGGATTCGAACCTGTATTACCGCCCCTAAAGAAGTAACTCTGTTTTACGACACTTACTTTCTATGTTTATTCATAGTTATTCGTTTTCTTTTACAAAATTATATTGTCACTGCGCATTCTATTTACGCACTTATTTTTTATTTAAATTTTGTTCGTTTTGCCTTGAAGCAAAAGAACCAAAAGTTCAAGACCTGGAAACTCCGGCTAAAAATAATCTCTACTCTCTAAAAATTCTAAACTTGCGCGAATTTACCATTAGTTCTTCGTTTCCTTTACTGTGTCGCGCTTCAAACAATAGAATTTTCTTAACGTTCGCAGAGTTTATTTTTTTAACGCCTCCGTTTCCTATGTCACATTTCCATAGCTGTCATCGCTGGAAATTTCGCCCTTTTTATTATTATTTTTTTATGAGTGTGATTTAAATAAAAGAAGCCAGGTTCAAAAAGACTGATACAAGATCATTTACATTCTGGAGTCGAACCAACTTATACCGAAGTAAGTATTCTCTACGGCACTCTTTTATATAATCAGGGCAAAACGGCGGAATCTTTTCTTTTTCTTCTGCTCTATCTTTTGAGCTACATTCCGTTTACAACAGGTATGGCAGGAATTGAACCTACATCTGAAGACTTAACTCGAAGTATGATTCCAAAACGGCACCTGATTTTAATTTTTCCATTGAGTTTTTCTATATTTCTTCCAGTTTCTCTGGAACTTTGTATACTTTGCATTCACCACTTCATAACCGTGTGGGAAACAGTATGAACAACCCATTTCATTCCCGTACAAGATTCTTGAGATCTGTGTTCCGGAAATTTTCTTCGGAAAGTCAGTCAATCCATATTCATTGAATCCGAATTTCTTTCTTACTTTTTTTATTTTTTTCATAAGTATTGAGTATTAACCTCAATACAGTGTTCCTTTTAGATTTGGTTTATGATGAATCATGATTATTCGTTTTATCTTTTGCAAATGTATATGGCTAGCGCGCATTCTTTTTACGCACTTATTTTTTTATTAAAAAACCAAGCAAATTAATAATAAGAGTAAATGATGTTCAATTGGAAGTTGACGATGAAACTCTTATCGACGGCATTGGTTAGCTAGCGGGCAATCATATGAAAGACTCTGTCTGTTTTTGGAATCGAAGGAGGTCTTTCTAACGGCACCGATAGTATTAACACTGCAAAATTATATTACATGTACGCAATCTTTTTACGTAGTTTCTTTTCATTTAAACATTTGTTCGTTTCGCCTTGAAGCAAAAGAACCAAAAATTCAAGACTTGGAAATTCCGGCTAAAAATAATCTACACTCTCTAAAAATTCTAAAACTTGCGCGAATGCAATATTACTTCTTCGTTTCAATTTCTGTGTCGCGCTTCAAACAATAGATTTTTTTTAACGTTCGTATAGCTTATTTTTTTTAACGCCTCCATTTCCCAGGTCATATTTCTATACTTATCATTAGTTTTGAAATTTTCTCTCCTTCGTTAATATTTTTTTTCCAAGAATTATCTTCGTTAAGAAATTATGATTTTTTTGGATTATCTCTAGCCCCGATTGCAACGGCATCCTTTTTCTAAATGGCTTGAAAAAAGCTTTGGCGAAAAAGATATAGTGGAAAGCGGGATTAAGCTCCTGAATATATTGATTGTTTTCGTGGTTATCAGTTTTATTCAAAAGCAGTGCCTGTTACAGCACTACTTCTTGAATCATTTTCACTGCAGATTTCTTGTCTTCCAAAGCATTCAGTACATCGAAAACTTTGTCTGACCAACCTGCAATAAGGTATACATCATTCTTTCTGACATCAAGAGGCTGCTGACCATAACCTGCCAGGTCAAAAATATACAGTTTTGCATGAGGAGTGATCGCTTTATATCTGTTCCAAAGATCTTCAAAAGAGTTTCTGTTTCCAGTGCTGTTCCACATCTGAGTATCGGTAAAAAGCATTACTTTATCTACCTGTTCTTTTCTTTTGATCAGATCTTCGATGACCAGATATCCATTGGTAGAATATCCTGCTTCACCTTCCCGCTTGTAGAATGCATCTACATTCCTTAAGATACCGTTTTTCGGCATTGGAACTCTTACCCAACGGTCACCAAAGATACCTGTTACCACGTTTTTACACTGTGACTGCAAGATCATAGACATCAGCAAACCGATATCATACAGTAATATTTTACTTTTGCCGGAAACCGCTTTCTGCATAGAACCTGAAACATCGGCTGCAATTACTACTGAGGTATCAAAACCAAAACCTTTGATGTTTTTAGCACTTACCACAAGGGCAGCTTCTAAAGCTTCCAATACTGAAGACAGATAAGGAGAATCTATTGTTTTTAATTCTCTGTAAGCTGCCAGAAATCGGAACGGAAGCTGTTTTGAATTGGATACGGCTTTTTCATCAGAAAGATATCTGCAGACTTTATTCATTGCATCAGACGATACTTCGGCTTCCAGGATATTCCTCAGGTTTCTCATGGTTGCCATATAACCTAATTTATTACTGAAGATCAGTTCTTCCCATTTGTTTTTGAAAGCCAACTTTCTTTCTGTATCACTTGCAAATTTCGTCTGACCCAAAACGGAAAGTTCAACTTCCCATGTATAAGGAGTTTCCAGCGTATTATTAGCAATTTTGTTGAAAACCGACTGCTGATTTTCATCTTTAGCTTTCGGGTGAACCAGGAAGAGCGCGTCTTTCAGGGTTACTTCTGCTTTTCTGTTGTATTTTGCAAACTGATATTCATCGAATTTATTGAATGACATCACCAGACCTTTTTGAATCTGTTTTGACAGTTTGTTCAATTTTTTAGTATCTGTTCTTTTATTCGCAAGTTGATAGTATGCCAGTAATTCTGTGATTTCATCTGCTCTCTTTACTACTTTATCTACTGTTCTGCTTACCAGATCCGTACCGGAAACCTGCTTTGCCAATTCGGTAGTCAATACCAATGGAATGGAACGGAGATACATATCTTTTCTTACATACACCGCCAGTTTAGCTACAAATTCGGGATCATTTTTTTTGATCAGAGACTGGATTCTTTTCAATCTGTCATTTCCTTTTTCATAGTTGGTATCCGAAAGTCCTGTTGTAACAACAGCACTATACAATTCTTCGGCAGGTGTCATCACATATGCTTTTTCACCTTCGTAGTTCAATACTACTTTAGTTTCTTTTTTTAAAAAATTAAATTTCATGGTTACTGTTTTTGGTTAAACATTGGAAAGATTGGTACTTCCTCTCTGATTTCTGATGCAAAGTAAAAACAGTATTGCGCAACCTTTTTGCGTAGAAAATTTTTCTTTGTTTTTTTTCTTTAATTGGGGATTAGATCTAATACATTGAATATTTTTAAAAAATTCATGCAGATTTTTAAATTTTGGCTGAAGCTGGATGAATGAGTTGCTTGTAAGGCGGGCTAAAGCCCACCTCTATTGAATTGATTTTGAAAACAGATAGTGATATTTACCAACAACCTAATCCCTAATCCCTAATCCCTAATCCCTAATCCTTAATTATAAAATCCTTCTATCATTCATTTTCATTAAAGAAATCATCTCTGATCTGTTTTTCAGAAAGGGTTTTCTAGCTTTGTCATTAAAATTAAGCTATGATTAAGGGAATATATGAAACTCATGTTCAGGTGAGCAATCTGGAAAATGCAATACAGTTTTATACAAAAGTATTAGGATTGAAACTGGCTCATAGAGATGAAACAAGACCTATTGCTTTTTTATGGGTTGGAGAAGGGAAAGAATTTATGTTGGGATTGTGGGAGCAGAAGGAGAATCTTCAGACCAGACATTTTGCCTTTTCCAGCAGTAAGGAAGATATTTTAAACTATTCAGTGGAGTTTTTAGAAAATAAAGATCTAAAGCCCTACAATTTCCTAAAAAATGGAAGTGCTGAACCAATGGTATTTGCGTGGATGCCGGCTGTTGCTGTTTATTTTAATGATCCGGATGGAAACCAGCTTGAATTTATCTCTATTCTTGAGGGAGAAAGCAAACCGGAATTGGGTGTACTTAGTTATGAGGAATGGATGAGACAGGTAAAAGATTGAGGTAAAAGATTGAGATAAAAATACCTGTCAGCTACTGAAATAACGCACAGGCACAAGAAATCAAAGTTATGAGGGGATACAAAATTTTTGTGTCCCTGCTACTGTCGACAAGATAATAAAATCAGATAGGAGAAGTTTTTAACTGTTTACCAGTTTCTTCACTGCCAACACGTGTTTACAGGGACCTCTTTCTCCCTGATACTTACTGAACCATTCGCAGGTACAGCGTTCTTTTTCTTGTTCAATGATTACTGTATGGTGCACACCGGTTCCTTCTACTCTGGCTTCTGTTCTTTCTTTGTTGCTATTTAAAATTTCTATCTTTCCGCATTCTATCAACTTTTCGGCATTTTTTATACGGGGGTTGAGGCCAATAATACGGCTCAATTTAAAAGGAAGTCTGCGGTAGAAAAATTCTTGATCATCAAGGTCATAGCCCAGTAATCCCATTGCAGCAAGTCTTCCTGTAACATTATCAGCTTTACTGAAACTCAGATTTTCCTTCAGAGCAAGCATGGCAGGATTAAAAGATTGATTGGCATAGGCATACTTATCCAAAGCATCAATCCACTCATCAGAGACTTCAGAAATCAGGCTTTCCAATACAGCACCTTCTCCTGAGAAACCTCTCCAGCACTCTCTTGACAAAGAAAAGCAGAATCTGATATGTCCCATATAAAGCTGCCATGTTGTAGACTGCATATTAGAATGTGGAAAAACCTGCATAGAATCAATATAAGGAAGCAGAGGCTCTAAAAGACGAAGCCTGTGAAGCCCGCCTATACAAATAGCATCTGCAGATTTTACCGGAGAAAAAAAGGGTTTATTTCCTCTCACAATCAGATAATAATCGGACTTTATAGTTCCTTTCGGCATTCCCCGGAACAGCTGCTGTGTCTGGATTTTATTAAAAGCATATCGTTTTTCAGATTCTGATAAATAAACCTGAACCGTTCCCAGTCCTTTAATCCATTTTGATGGCAAAGGGACTTTTCTTTCTGTTACTTTTTCTTCTTCTTTATACAGAGCCACTTCTTTTTCACCTACGGAAAGCATAATTTTTTCATTTGGGCGGATACTTCCCAGGGCTGTTATCATAGGCTGGTTAAAATCTACATTTGTAGTTCCGTTTTCCAGAAATTCTCCTTCCAAACCATCAGGCAGTATATCAACTCTTGCGTAGACTCCGGCACAGTGAGAAAAACCCTCAAAGCGTAATCTTTGATTTCCGGCTGTTACTATTGGATCTTTGAGAAGTCCCATCTGAAACGGAGACAGATTAAAACTGGATTTCACAATATTGGAAAGTGCAATCAGGCAGCGTGCTAAAATAAAAGGCTGCCTGACATTCCCCCAGAAAAAACATGGAGCACTGGTATTTTTATGTACTTCACTGTACTTAGCGAGAAAAAGTTCTTCAAGCGCATCTTTCCTTACTAAAGAGGATGTTCCTGAGTAGTTGTAAATAAGCGTACCCTCCATAATCTATTTTTTCAGAAGAAGACTGCAGATTTTTTTCAGACTTGAATTTTCTTTCCAGCTATCCAGTTTCCCGATTATCTCCTTATGGGCTTCTGAGTGATTCAAAGCCAATACTTCATGGTAGATTTCCAGAATCTTTTTCAGATTGGTAACCGGCGTTTCCATTTGAAGCAATATATTGGAAATCAATTCTTCCAGAGCAATATTATGGTTCTTACTTACATTCAGCATATGATGCTGTATAAGATCTGTCAATCTTTTAACAGGAGCCCATTCCAGCTTTTCATGGAGACCGATTACTCTTCCTAACCATGCATTATCCATCGTTTGGGAAGAAACGTGTTCCAGCCAAATTTCAGCTGCTGTACCACGGATCGTTTTATCGCTGTCCAGGAAAATAGTTCCTAAGAACAAATACCCGATTTCATCCAAAGGTTTTTTGATCTGATAAAGCGCATTCGCAGTATTCAAAACCAGGCTTCTTTCATAAACTTCGGCAATTCCTGAAAAGAAAAGGCAGTGCTTGATTACTTTTGCCAAAGCATTTGCCGGAGTGTTCGGAAAACACAGCATCAATGCAGGGATTTCGGTAAGTTCTTTCTGTTCGGCAATGAAATATTCCACGAATAAAGGGGCTTTCCTTTTTACAAGATGATATTTGGGAAGAACAATTTTCAGCTCTACAGGATAGTATGAGTTTTTCTTATTATCAATGGTTTTCCATTTGTAAGTCCCTGAAAAGAATTCTACAGGAATATCATCATATCCGAAACTGCTGAATTCTTCAAACACAATTTCCGGCGAACGGGTAATTCCCGCAGTCATCCACCATGAAGGGTGTTCAAATTTTCCTTCCGGTCTGGCATTTTTGCCAAAGAAGAAAAGTAACAGTTCTTTATATTCTCCCTTTAATCTTTTTTCAACTTCTATCACAGCTTCTGAAGTATTGTCTAAAGCACAACGCTGCAATGCCAGCTGAATATCAAGATGATGAGGTACGATATTATTATTCTGATAGCTCTCTAATCTTTCCACCAGTGTAACAGGGGAAATCCAGCATGGAGCATGGGTAACCGGGAACAATAGCGGGATTTTATCTCCTGACTTTATTTTTTCATACGCATAAATAGCAAGCTCTTTAAACGCGATTCTGGCGGGGCAATCTGCTCCTACATTTTCAATCGGTCCCAATTTTTTCTGATAATTGGAGTAAGATTCTCTTTCGGCTTCCTCATCTTTGGTTTTATGGTAAATTTTTTCCAGGTTTTTAAGCTGAATCGGATATTTTTCCAGTAAATCCAAACCATAGTTGATAATAGCATTGCATAGTAAAACATTCAGATAGGGAACTTCCCATTTCGCAATTGTTTTACAGGCTTTCAAAAATACAGGTTCTATTAATTTCACAGACTCAGCATTTACATCACCGGCAAAGCGGATAAATCCAGCCAAAGCAATATCACAATGATGACTGTACGGATCATCCATGGCCACAGGAAGATAAAACATCAGGTCTTCAAAGTTCTCAAGTACTTTCACCGCATTTTCTTCTGGAGTCAGGGATAGTTTTTCTGAAGCTATTGCCTCCAGCTCCGGTTGTGTTTCTTCAATATATTTTATAAGAAGAGGACGTACATTAGTCAGTATATTATCCGAATAATGTGCAAGAGCTTCTATCATATTTTCTGAAGCCGGAATATATTTAAGGATAATTTTCGCAGCTTTTGACTGTACGCCATCATCTTTGCTGACAAATGCTGTACTTAGAGCCATTCCCAGCATTTCAGGATCTATTTTCTTTCTCTGAAATATTTTTTCGGTCAGTACCAGACTGGAAACAACCACTGTTTTTACTTCTGAGCTCAGCAGATTCGGAAGGTAATGGGAAAACTCATCATTCTTAAAATCAGGAACTCCCACAATTTTTTTCAAATGTGATAATATGGTATTCACAGCTTTTGACTGTGAGGAGGCCAACCCTGCAAGCAATTCATCCTGCAGCTCAGAAAGTTCTTCTTCAGTTGGTTTTAATGATGTAAATGCATCCATAAACCAGCCCGTGACATTTTTATTAAAATTTCTGTTGGAAGCCAGAAGGCATTCTTTTAAAAATCTTTTTCTTTCAATCTTTTTTTCTGTGATCAGTTTCTGAACGATAGGAAACCATTCTTTACGGAAAGGTAAAGATTTGGAAGGATATTCACATAAGTACCAAAAGTGGGTATTAAGGGTTTCGGGATGACGGTCCAATTCAGCCGGATAATTACTCAGATGATGTCCCAGCAATTCCGGTTTGGGCTGTACGTAGCCTTTTTCTGTCCATCCTAAAATATCTTTATAGTTAAACGCTGTAAATTCAGCTTCTACGGATTCATTGATAAAGTCTGAAAACCATTCTGGGCAGCCCCACTCCAGAATCTGTTCGGTCTGTTCTGCATTACGGAAAAGACTCCAGTAGTTTTTACCGAAATTCTTTTTATCCATACAGACAAATGAAGCAATATCAATAATGGAATGTTGGCTTACAGATCCTGCCGTGTGGTAGGAGTTTTTAGTCATTACAATTTTACTGATTTCCCTGTCCATTTTCTTTATAGAGGGCACCAGGGTTTTCCTTTCTTCAATGCTAAGTTCTTTTAGAAAAGGGATAATCTCATGTATCTTTTCCTCATTAAGGATCTCATAAAGTCTTTCTTTCATGCGCTTCTAATTTGATGTATAAATTTGTTTCAGGTTATTCATTTTTTCCATTCTTCCAGCAGTCCGATAATTGTCTTGGTCTGGTTCTGCTTTACCAGTTCATAACAAAAATTGGAGAGCTTTTAACATTAAAAACTGATTTCTCAACAGCTGAAAGAATGGGGATCAGCAGTTTTCTGAAAGCGATATTTCGATTGGTAATCAGGTTGATAAGTTTTAAAAACTTTTCTGTAAATATCTTTACTATTGTCCATTCAAAACTGACCTTTTTACCGATTGATATTTCTAATCTCTGTTTCTTAAAATCATCCGAAACTGTATTGTTTAATAAGGCTTCAAAAGCCGTACCAGAGAGTGTTTCGTATTTATTAAACAGTCCCAAAGAGAGGAATAAATAATGCATCTGCAGAGAAGATGAATTCAACTTCATCCAAACACCCGGAAACGCCATTCCTTCCTTGGTATTATATTGATATACAGCACTTGATAAAATTTCATTGCTTTTCATTGAAAAAAAAGAATCTGAAAAACAAAGTCTCTTATATAAAATTTTAAACAGGCCATTATGATAAACACAACGATAAGAATTGAATAAATTGTTCAAAAAAGAGGTATTTTCAAGAAGGTGATTTTCAAAGAATTCGTCGACAAAATAAGCCGGTATTACAACATATCCGGATTTGTCATTGTACTCATTTCCCGCTTTGCAGCAAATCAAAGAAGCCAATACACAAATTGTATTGCGGCTCAGTTTTTTATTATTATATTTTTTTAAAAGAGCAGCAACTTCTTTTTTACCTTTTGGTGTAAGCTTTTTAAGAAAAGGAGTAATTTCCTTTATTTTATAGTTTAATTTTTTTATCTCAAAAACACCATCAATAAGCATAAATTCATTCTTATCAGCTAAAATATAAAAAAATGACTGGTAGACAGTAAATTATCCCATTAAAGTGAATTTTTTAACAAAATATTAAGTTAATAAAACAACTGATACCATCACTTTGACAACATAAAAACAATTCCCTGTTTAAAGATATATTAATAAAAAAGTGTCTAAAGACTCTCTACTTTGATATTTACACATTGTTTAGTGTCTTAATTTTAGAATTTATAATACCTTGTGATGAAACCATTATATTGTACAGATACGTTAATTTTATTTAAAATATCAAAATCCGGGTTGTAATTCATTAAATTTTATACACTTACAAAATAAAAAAGACTGTCTCATGCTTTGAGACAGTCTTCATTTTTAAATTGATCTATTATTATTTCAGATTATTTAATAATTCTTCAGACACCAATGCAGAATCTTTGCAATGTTTTTGGCATCATCCACTCCCCTGTGGTGTGTACCTTCTAAAGTCATACCCAATTCACCCAAAGCCCTGTTCATCCCAACACTTTTTCTGATAGTAGGATGAGTTTGTCCGAATAATGTTTTCACATTGATATGGTCATCACTCATAGGATAATCTGTATAGAACCTTCTTGCCTGGTTCTGAAGCATATTAAGATCGTAGTTTCCGTAGCTCGCCCATGTAAGTTCTTCTGAATCATATTCTGCTCTCAGAATATCGAATGCATCATCCAGCATGACTCCTTCATCATCCAGCATATTTTGGGTAAGAGTAGTAAGTTCCGTACAGAACGGACTTACTTTTGAGTATTGGGGCTTTATTAAAATCCCTTCATTTTTGGAGATCTTACCGGTCTTTGCATTCATGATGCATACTCCGATTTCGATGATCTCGCTTTCCTGACCTCTTGGCGGGTAGTTTTCCCAACATGTTGCTTCAAGATCTACTATTAATATATTTTCTGTTGTTTTCACTTGTTTAAAATTTAATTGTTAAAGGATGGAAGAGGGAAGTTTTACAGCATGTGATTTACTTCCAGCTCCCAGCTTCAGTCATCCATCCTAATTATTTACAGAATCTTACTTAAAATTCTGGCTGTATTGTAAGCATCATCTGCTCCACTGTGATGGGTGCCTTCAAAGTCCATATTCAGATAGCTCAAGGCTCTTTTAAGCCCTATTTGTTTGTGCAGTCTGAAATGTCTTCTGAATTCATGCATCACATTCATATAGTTTTCTGAAAAAGGGTTTGTTATTCCAAGCCAGTCACACTGTTCTATGATCTGTTCTCCATCAAAGTTTCCGTATCCTGCCCATATAAGTGGCGCAGAACGGTATTGATCTCTGATCATTTCGCAGGCTTCTTCAAAATAAATTCCTTTTTCTTCTATCAATTGAGGAGTAATTCCGGTCAGTTTTGTACAGAATCTGTTGATTTCTGATCTTTCAGGAATTACATAAATGCTTTGTTTTTGGGAAATTGCTTTTGATGTTAAGTTTAATTTGCAAATCCCTATTTCTATAATATCGACTTTCTGCCCGATGGGAATTCTGTCGTTTTCCCAGCACGTAGCTTCCAGATCAATAATTATGATCTCATTGGTTGTTTTCATGTTATTGTAAAATGTACAATGCAAAAAGTAAAATGTATGATGAAGGCTGTTCAATACGCAATGAAATATTATTTTCATTTTTCCTTCCATCAAATCATTACTTATTACTTGTAATTAATTTCTTGGAGCAAATGGTGGTGTCCACTTTTTCCTTTTCATCAATTCTTTGACTTCCTCGTAGGAAACCGGGTAAAAATCGTGGCAGTCTACTCCTACGTCAAAGCTGAGTGCCATCTCATCATCCGGCAATGTCCCGTGTGAATGGCCATATAACTGCCAGACACCGCGGTGCGAGCCATTCCAGGTACGCATAGCATAGTGGAAAAGAATGATTTTCTGTTTTCCGTTGCTGTTATCTGCTTCATCAATTTTCAGTTCGTGATAATCTCTGATGGAAGCAAAACGCTTGGGATATGTGAGAGCAGCACCTTCGTGATTACCTTTGATGAGATGGATATTACCATTCAATCTATCTAAAATCTCTTTTGTAAAATCTGGTTTCCCAAGGCTCATATCTCCTAAATGGTAGACTGTATCACCGGGTTGAATTTTTTTGTTCCATCTTTTAATGAGTTCTTCATTCATATGATCCAGAGATTCAAAAGGTCTTTCTGAAAATTTTATAATATTTTCATGACCAAAATGATGGTCAGCTGTAAAAAATATATTGGGTTTCATTTTTTTTTAATTGTTTTTAACTACAACATTCCCACTGTCATTCCAAATACAGTCTGAGAGTCTGTGGAAAAGTGAATAATCTATCTTCAGTTTGAAAGAGATTCTTCCTTCGTCAGAATGGCAACTACACGTATATGCAATCTGTGGATTTTATAGTTTTTGTTTAATAAATATTTTTAATTAATTCTTACGAAATGCTTTATAAAAAGCTGTTTCAATTTCTTCCTGATCACGCTCCGTATATCTTCTTGAAAAGTGAATCGGGACTGCATCTCTCACCTGGCATTCATTCATTATTTTTCCTGATGCAGAAGCAAAACTATGGTAATTGATCTTTGCAAATTCCTGATCTGTATCTTTATAAAAGCTTTCAATATACACGAGATCTGCTCCTCCAAATACAGTTCTTATTTTTTCGTAATTGTTTTCTTCTGCCGCATGATCCATGATGACACCAAGCTTGTATCCGGTATTTCGGGTTAACAAATGAAAGAGATCTGCTGCGTTATAAACAGTTCCTTCAATTTCAATTTCTTTGTCTCCATCATTATTTTCAAAAGCGGTCTTCAACTCGCTGATCCACTTTCCCTTTCTAAAGCCGGAAATATTTTCATTAAAACTTACCGAATCTTTTTCTTTAAACAAATAAGCGATGGAATCTGTTTTGTGATCCAGAATAGCAAAATCAACGTTTACATATTCGTCTTCAAAAAGGAAATTTTGGGTATTAATTAGTTCCAGATTCCAATTTGGCGGATGAAGGGCGTAGATATTAATTTCATCTTTTGAAACAATCTCACGAATTTCATATGCAATTGCCTTTTCATCAATCAAATTCCAGGTGTAAGATTTTAACCTTGCCTCAACCTGCTGATGAATATTTTTTGGTCCACAGATCACCACTTTTTCTCCACTTCCGATCTGATGCCTGAAAACCCGGTCAAAATTTGAAAAGTGATCAATATGGGTATGACTGATGAAGATGGCTGATATAGACTGTACTTCTTTCACCGTCAATAAACTTGCTTCACCACAATCACACAAATAATGCTTTCCTGAGTTAGGGACTTTGATCAATATACTGATGTCTTCTTTTAAAAGACTTTTTATTTCTGCCTGTAACATAGTTTTTTCTTTTTTTGAACCATAAAAAATATTCATAACAGCTGTCATTCTGAAAGAATCTAACCTCTATTTTTATCTATCGAGATTCCTATCGGAATAATAAACTAGCTGCTTAATGAAAATCAAAGATTTTTGATATTTATCTTATTTTGATGGTTAAGTTTACACATAAAAAAGTTTCGGTAAAAAATTACCGAAACTACACTTTAAGAGTCATCAACTCTTCTTTTATAAAATCAATTGCTAAAGAATTCAATTTTTTATTGATCTTTTTCTGCTCGTCTTTTTCAATAGCTGTGAAAGCTGCTGGAAAGTCTTTTTGGAAATCCTCTAAAATATCCTGTGAAAAAAGACCAATTACCTTCCCTATCATTTTAGGTTGGAATTCGCCGATTTTGCTTACCACATTATTTAATCTGTTGACTGTAGCATATTTTTGGATTTCTTCCCAGATCTCCTGAGCTTTATCACTGAAATGAACCTGTTTCTGAACAGTTTTACCTTCTTTTTTAACCATTTTAGACTTTTCGACCCACTTTTCATTCTTATTTTTCAGAATAATTCTTGCACCGTTTCCAAAGTATTTGGTTTTCAAAGTTTTTACAATGGTACCTTCACACATATTGTTCTCCAATTCAGGAAGTCCCAGCCAAGCTGGAATTTTTGAATTGAAAACATTGGGGAATTTCAAAGCGTCCTCAAGAGTTCCCTGGAACAAGATTTTAGCATAGAAAAATCCTGTCTCCTCAAAAATCTGATTGACAACGTCTGTATCCAAATAGGTAATTCCATTCAACTTGATATCGAAAGCGTAAAATTCGTTGTGAGGAGCATATTCAATGCCTTTCTGTACCTTCACAGCATCTTTTACGGGTTCCACTTCATTATGTTTGTAGCCGCCACCGAACAATTCACCGTAGATCACTACAGTTTCTACATCCGGGTAAATCGTTTTCACTTTTTGAAACACTTCTATTACATTTTTTTTATAGCGTTCCAACATCTGATGTGCATTGAAAAATTTCTCATCTTTTTCGATGAAAGCAGTTCTCTTCGCAATTTTAATTTCCTTTCCATCGGTAAAGAAAGAGAAATTAGCTCCGTGAACTTTTTCCTGTACTATGAAAACCTCATCCCCAAAACCCTGCATTCTGATCTGTTCGATCACGCGGGCCTGGTAAGCATTTTCTATAGAGTTATATGTTTTGAAAATCATTTTGTTTTAGTTTTTAATCGTTTCTAATTCGTTTTTTTTCATCTGGGTAATGTGCCTTTGGGCATGAAGTGACAGAAAATAAATATATTCATATACATTAATTTTCTCTAGTTCATTCACCGTCATTGTTGTTTTATACAAGAAACCTTCACCATTTTCCATTACTTCCAGATATTGTAAACACTGAAGATATTGCTGAGTAATCAGGTTTCTGATTTCATCCAGATTCATTTCTCCTTTCGGTTCCATATGTTCCGGTCTTATCCATTCAAAAGCGCCATGTTCACCTACCCTGTCAAAGTTTTCCTTATTGAAACTGTAGTTTTTAATTTCAGATCCAAGGTCAAGATTCAAAGAATTTTTCATTGCTTTCTTGAAACCTTTTTCAATAAGGATTAGCAAGTAAAAATTCGTAAGATAAATATGTTCTAAAATCTGTTGAATCGTCCAACCTCCGTTTGAAGGTTGATAATTCAACGTTTTTTTATCTTTTTTAAACCATCTATCCACGTCATCAAATGTGAGTTTCAGATGAGTTTTTATATCTTGAATATATCTAAAAATGTCCATTACAGTTTTTTAAAGTTTTTTAAAAGGCTAAGAATATTTTCCTTTCCTACAGGATTCATAGAATGACAATAGAATTTTGGAAGATCAAGATAATTATCCATACAGTATTCTATCAGCCATTTGGCGCAGTCATATCCTGTTTTTTCGACAAATTCCTGAGAATCCGGCTCCAAATAGTGTTCATCTGCCAAGTCATGGTCAAAAGAAATCATTTCCGGAAGTCCTTTTTCCAAAATCCTGTTGACAAACTGTTCGTAATTCCGAATGATATGCCAGTCACTTCTGAGGAAAATATCCTGTTTGGTATAATGATACGCCTCAACCGGATATCTTATATCATCCAGAAATAATAATCTTTTTGTCATTTCCATTGTTTTATTTTTTAATTTGAAAAATAAATATTCAAAGCTTTTATAACACTTTTTACATTGGTGTTTGGATAAAATCCTGAACTGTTGATACAATTTATTTCAACTATTTTCCAGCCTTCATCCGTTAAGCAGATATCCATAACAAAGGCTTCTTCAAGATTAAAAAGCCCAATCATATCATCAACGAAAGTGAACCCATCTTCTGAGACTTTTTCTTCAAAAGGAGCATTATCATTAAATTTATAATAACCTCCATCGATAATCTGTCCGCCAACAATCCAAAGTCTTGCTTCTTTTATCGTCCGCTTTGCCTCGGAAACCTGTATCAAAGAATCTGCTGTAATTCTATTAGTTTGACTTTCCAGTGCTTCAAATACAAAATCTTTCCATTCTGTTTCTGAGAATACTTTTCCTGTAAAAATCTTCGCTTCATTATAAGGTTTAATGAATTTCATCTCATCTTTTTTCCAATTCAGCTGCTCAGAAATTTTATGAACAGTAACATTATAATTAAGGAGATTTTCGCCATAATATTTTGAATACACCTCATATAGGTGATTACCTCCATAAAAAGAACCGGGAAACCAGTCTGTATTTTGTTTCGCCAATCTTGCAATAGTTACCGAACCGTATACAAAAACATCTTTTCTCTCTATATCAAAGTCTATTTTCTTTGCAGTTGGCGTGATATTAATTACATCATAATCAATGTTCAATTCTTCCAGTGCATCAAAAATTTTATAGTGATCCGGATCTAAATACACATTAGCCTGAATTAAAAAATACATGATTTCTAATTTTTTAAGATTCTATTATTTATTTTTTTGGATAAAAGTTGGAAGCCAGATGCGGAAAGTTAATATTCATACTATTAAACTTCCTGCTACAATCATCCTGCTTCCAGCTTTATTACACCATCATATCAGCACAATTGGAACTTGCGAAGGCAAAAGGTTTCGCTTTAAACACATATCCCATTCCCAGAATGTATCCCATGGCATCTTTTAATGCGACATTGGATTTAAAATCGGGGTCGGTATTAATGTCTGCGTGTACCTCCATTTCCACACCATAAGTATCCAACACAGAACAGATCGCGTATGCAATTTCAACGGATTTGTTGACCTCATTCAGCATTCGCTCCTTGATACTGATATTCTGTATTTCTCTTTCTTTTCTGATAAAGGTAAACGCTCCTTTTCCTTCACGAATAAATACTACTGCCGTAGCATAACTGATGGCATCTCCGTACACATGAGAGTCTGATCCTACACATACTTTCAGACGGTGTCCGTTTGCCTGTTCGCGGATGATGGCTTCTTCTACCAGCTGTGTGATAGAGTTGTGGAAAAATTTTCCGTTCATATTCTGCCATGTTTGTTGTTGCGTTTCCATTTTTTCTACATGTTTTAATTCATAAATGATTGTTGATAATTGATAAATGATCACTAGCTGTTATAATTTCTAACTTCTAGTTTCTAATTTCTATTTTTTGCACTCCGAACCGGACTCGAACCGATACCATCAGTTTTGGAGACTGAGATGCTGCCATTACACTATCAGAGTAAACGTTGTTAATTCATTAGGACTCGAACCTAAACTCCAAGAATCAAAATCTTGTGTGCTGCCTATTACACTATGAATCAGTATTTAAATTAATGAGTAATAAGTAATTGGTAATGAGTAATGCCAGAAACCAGTCAGGTATCAATGATTACTCATTGCTCATTACTTATCATTCATGTTTTTGTGGAACAGACAGGAATTGAACCTGTACCTCTAGTTTTTCAGACTAACGTGCAGACCTTCTACACCACTCTTCCGGATTTAATAAATAATGAGTAATTTTCAGATTATAGCATTATTTAGTATTTATGTTTGGTACGGGAAGAGGGATTCGAACCCCCAAAAGCTTGATCCTAAGTCAAGAGTGTCTGCCATTCCACCATTCCCGCGGCATTTATATATAATGAGTAATTTTTGTACAGCTTATTACTTATTGCTCACTATTCATTGCTTATCATATTATTTTAGGTTTGAGAAAGCTCTGTCTGTTTATAAATTATGCCTGCTAGTATTTGTAAAGATCTTCTGCGCCTGACAAACCTTTCTCATTTCCTAATGTATTTTGTTTTTTTAAAAAGTAAAAGGCTGTCTATTTTTATTGACTAAAGATCTTCTGCTCTTGACAGACCTTTTCTCTTTTCTTCATTTTTTGTGTGAATGGTAACTGGCCAATTTTTAAAAAAAATCTGAACTTTCATGGTATTATATCGATTCAATATTGACCAGCTATTCACATCCAGTACTCTATAAGGGAATCGAACCCTTATTTTCTGCTCGAAAGGCAGGCGTCCTCACCGTTAGACGAATAGAGCTTAACCCCACTGACCAGGAATCGAACCTAAACAACAAGAGTACATTTCCTGCATGCTGCCATTACATTATCAGTGGTTGGTGGAAGTAGTAGGATTCGGACCTACTCAGCAATGAAGCAACAGATTTACAGTCTGCCCCGACTCTCCAACTTCGGCGTACTTCCGGATTTCATGAGTAATTAATTCTTTGTGGAGTAAATAAAGTTTGTCATTATTTTTTTGTTTGACATAAGATCGTCTATGCTCGACAAACTTTTATTTTTTCTCCTGAACTAATCTCATTTTAGTTTATTGAGATGGTTATGGGATTCAAACCCACTCAGTTTACACAACGGTTTTGCAGACCGCCCCGACTCTTCCACTTCGGCGAACCATCAGATTAAAAAATAAAGTCTGTCTTAATTTGTTTGATATAAGAACTTCTGCGCTCGACAAACTTTATTTTACCTAAAAATTTATAAATGATATCTTCAATTCTAACTGTCTTTGGAGAGATCAGAAAAAGTTTGTCAGTATTTTCTGTGTTTGGCGTAAAGATCTTCTGCTCTCGACAAACTTTTACTTTTTCTCCTGAAACAATTAACAATTAGTTACCTGCGATTTTGGAAAGATTCGAACTTTCAACTTCCGGTTTAACAGGCCGGTGCTCTACCATTGAGCTACAAAATCATTGTAATTCCGGAAGGACTCGAACCTTCAACCTTCGGTGTATCAGACCGATACTCTAACCACTTGAGCTACGAAATCATTTGTATTCCATAAGGGGATCGAACCCTTGTCGTTCGGTAGAAAGCCGAATGCACTTACCACTATGCTAATGGAACAAATTGTCTGGAAAGCAAGATTCGAACTTGCGACCTCCCGCGTCCAAGACGGGTAAACAACCACCGTTATCTTTCCAGTTTTGCAGATTCACTTTAAAATTCTTTTCCGAGAGACAGTCGGAACCGAAATCTTTTATGAATCTTTGCGGTCTATGCGAGAATTGAACTCGCAGTGCCCAAGAGACAGTCGGGCAGGTTAGCCATTACCTCAATAGACCTTTTTGTGATTCCGAGAGGATTGTTCATGAATTTCATACTTTACTTTATGGCATTCACGAATACTTTGTATTTCGAACCTCTAACCCTGGGTTTAGAAAACCCATGCTCTATCCGGTTGAGCTACGGAACCGTTATAGTAATCCCAGAAAGATTTGAACTTTCAACCCCCGGTTTAAAAGACCGGTGCTCTAACCATTTGAGCTATGAGATTGTTTTAATTTTGTGAATAGTCAATTTTCAATTCGCTTCGCTTGTCAATTTTTAATTTCACAAATCACATTTTTGTAATCCCAGAAGGAATCGAACCTTCAACCTTCGACGTATCAGGTCGATGCTCTAACCATTTGAGCCATGGGATTTTATATTTTGGGTATCTCCGGGGATCGAACCCTGTTCTCCGATTCCACAGACCGGCGCTTTACCAAATAAGCTAAAGAAACCATAAAAAAAAGCGCCTCTTTTCGGGAGGCGCTTCATATATTTTAACGTAAGAGATCATTAGCTGACCCACGTATATAAGCACCTTTTATCCACAATTCTACTTTCAAGAATACATGCAACACCTGCCGGATCCTGTCCGAATAGTCTTGAATATTGATTGAATATGTTGTGTAACTGTTTCATTTTATTTTGTTTGTTTTAAATTATTTTTAATTGAATCCTGAAAACCTGTTGCTTTCAATTTTCGGTTGCAAAGTAAATATGATTTTTTGGAATCTGCAAATAAATTTTTGGTTTAAATTATTGATAATCAATTGATTATACTTAATTTTCAGAATAGAGAATTTCTGTCCGCAATATTTTGCAGATATCTTAATTACCTAAATGACTGTCTCTCACCGGGTTGCTTATCACTCTATTTTATCGTATTAAAGTTTCATTGTTTATTAAAAATTTTTCATGTTTATAGTTATTTTTTTTCATTCTAAATAATTTCTGACCTAAAAAACAAAAAACGCCTCGGTTTTCCGAAGCGTTTCTGTTGTATTTTGATTAATTTTTTACAAGTTTACAGTAAATAATTTCCAAAGTCAGCACATTTCGCCTCATTCCATATCATCTCATCATACCCGAATAACCCTTTTATAGAAGGACTTTCGCATAGTTCTGCATTGATATGTGCTCTTTGTATTGTCATAATTTTCTGGGGCAAAGATAAATCTTTTTTGGTATTATTTTGTAATTGTCACAAGGATGGGGAATAAAACCAGGGGTTGATATCTATTTAAACGCAAAGTTTTTATTCCTTTAAATGATTATTTTAAAGGAACTAGGAGAGATAAATTAAAATTGATTTGATGAAGCGACTTCTATATCTTTTCTTTAATTTCTAAACATTTTATTTCTTCCTGTCTTGAATCTTGAAATATCTTTCAGAATCACTTCATCATCAGGATTAAAGAATTTCAGTTCATTGACAATTTCTGAACGCGTGGCTACTTTCTCTGCAATTATTTCATAGGCTATGTTTCTGGTTGCTGTATGCAATTTGGGATCTTTTTTGAATTCATATTTCAGAGCCTCCAGATAAGTGATCTTTTTGTGGGCCGGAGTTTTCTGATATAAATGCTGAATTTCAGATTCCAGTTTTTTAACATCAAAAATATTGGCAAAGTAGTTATTCAAACAATTGAATGCATCTTTATCTTCTTCCCAACCTTTCAGCAGTACTTTTTGTGCTTCTTCCGTTTTCTCCATTTTTTTGCGGTATACCAAAGAAGCTTTCACCATTTGATTATTGACGGTATAGTCATCTGCAACCATCTGATAATAGTTGTGGGCATTTTTAAGATCATTGATTTCTTTATAGAGATCGCCTACTTTTTCTTTCTGCTCCATTTCTTTATAGAGGTCAATGGCTTTTTTGTATTGCTTTGCTTTTTCATAGCAGGTTGCAGCATCGGATTTGTTGTTCAGCTTTTTAAGATAAACTACGGCTGCTTCATTGTAGAATCCACCATTTTCCAGTGTTTTTGCACCTCTGTAATTATCCTGCAGCAGATTCATATAGACTCTGGCTGCTTTTTTATAATCGTTTTCAGCAATATATTTTTCAGCGAGTTCTTCGTATTTGCTTCGTATTCTGTCAAAAAGTGAATTTTCCAAATAGAAACTGCTGCTTCCTCCGCCTTTTCTTCCTGCTGAATTTCTGCTGTTTTGTTCTTTATCTTTTAAAGAAGTGATCACGAGAAGGATAATAACGGCTACAATTAAGAAAATAGCCAATGTTCCGACTACACTCCAAAAGCTTTCATGAAATAACTGGGCAACGATTCCGATGACCTTAAATATAGCCAGCAATAGGAATGCTGCCATAAATTTGTCTATAAATTTCTGTTTATTCATCATCATCGGATTTTAAAATGGTTTTATCATCTCTGAACAATCGATAAAGGAGCAGCATCACACAGATTACGAGAACCCATACAAACCAATTGTAGCCAAACATTTTTACTAATGGATAAAATAAGTACACCAGCATCACCACAAGGATTGCTATTAAAATAAATTTTACCCATACAGGTACGTTATCACCACCAAGATTTAATGATTTATTTTTAAATAAAAACAAATACAATCCTACTCCTGCAATCATCAGGATCACCATATACATAATATCTGAAACCGGGGCTTTATTCTCCAATGGCGTTCCTTCCGTTCCCACTGCTTTCACTTTTGATTTGTCAATGGAAGCAGAAGAAGGGTCTACAATATCAAATGTACCGTAAAGTTTTCCCAAGGAATCAGCCATCAAAGCTTTTCTCTTTTTCAGAAGGAATTTTACGACTTCTCCGTTTACAGGTTTTCCTTTGGTATACTGTTTTAGAGAATCTGAAATTTTACGTTTCAGTTTTTCTGTATTTTGTTCAAGATGTTTTGTAATCTTTTGGGTATAAATGGTTTTAAGAGAATCTCTGCTTTGTTTTTCTTTATTCACAAGCTTTCCAATGTCTCTTCCTATTTCACTGACCTCTCTTCCGCCAGCTTTTTTATAATTCTCCTTGTCTTCTTTTGTTTTGGATTCTATGATCCCGGCATGAATAAGTTCTTTGGACAATTCTTTTCTCTCCTGATGATATATAGAATCTATCTTCAGATCAATTTCCGAAATTCCGGACTGGAAAGCAATCATATCAGAAGGTGCTTTTACAGCGTTGTTTGCAATTTTTCCGGAAGAGGCTGTATTTTCTTCCTGATCGGGATTATTTTTATCTGAAGGCAACGCAATCTTTAAGACGATAGCCACGATAATTACTGCCCAGAAAATTCTGCGTAAATTTCTTGTTCTTGCACTGTCGGTTTTACCTCCGGAACCTCCGCCAAATAATCCTTCCAGCCAGGTAAATTTGCCAAAGCCATCTCCTCTGGAAGTTCCCATAACATCCAGAGAAACGCCTAGATCTACTGCTCTTTCAGGATATTTTTCAATGTATTGTAAGTATTTTTCTATTTCTTTTTTATTCCCGGCCATTACTTTTTTAAGGTCAAACGGAAGGTTATTCATCCATTCTTCTTCGGTTTGCTTTGGCTGTAATGCTTCCATCACTTTTTCGTCATCAATTTCAACGGTATAGCTTTCTATTTTTTGAGGAATTGAAACTCCGTTCAGTGGTTTTCTGATGCTTTCGTCTATAATACCGGGCTGTTGAATTAATGAAATCCAGTCGATTTCCTCAGATAGTTTTACCAGGCCGAATTCGGGATGCATAATCAGAAAACGGGAATCAAGCTGCGCCCAGTCTTCCGGATTTATTTTGGGATAAAAAGTAGTATTTTCAGGAATGAAAAGCCTGTTATCTACACACTGAAAGTAAGCATTTCTGCCTATTTCCTGCGGAGCATTGTCAGTAAAAACAAGGAAACAACCATACAGTACATTGGGATTGTCCGCAGGAATTGCATAAGATCTTATCTGGTTTACATTAATTCCAAGCATTTCCATTTCCTGAAGCCATACCACAGGTGAAGAGCCTCTGATCAAAAGCCCCGTTTTGGGATAATTATTTTTCGGGAAAGGTTTTATTCTAAGCTCCATAATCCAAAATCTGTTCTATAAACGGTTTCAAAAACCTGTCGCACATATCGTCCATTGTTCTTACTTTCAACAGGGCATGTTCCGGAAGATAATATTCTGATCCGCCAAATTCAGTATAGGTTGCCAAAGAGAGGAATCCATGAGATGTGGAAGGAAGGAAAAATTCTTCAATACTCTTATTGCTGCTCCGGAAAGTCAGCATTCCCCGTGAATCTGTAATAATTTCACTTCCGTCGGGGAATGTAAATTTATTTTTATTCTGCTCAGCAAAAATTTTAATCTCATACTTATTTTTGGAAAAATCCAGTGTGTTTTCTGAAGCACTGTACAATTCATGTCCGGAAATAACCAGATTTTCATATTGATTGATTCCTATTTTGTTGAAATTATTGATAATCTTCAATCCGCTTCCCTTCAGTTTGGCAACTTCCGCTTCGGCCTTTATATTATTTTTTTCAAATTCTTTATCTTTTCCGGTAATAGGTTCCACAGAAATATTTCCATCTCTGTTTATTTTATAGTGGGTAGAATTGTCCGGGTGATGCAGATAAAAACTCCGCCCAAAATAAATCAGTTTGTAGGACTCCGGAATATTCATTCCTGTAAGATTCTGCTCAGAATATTCTCTTGTATTCAGATTAAGCTTTGATATTAATTTTTGATCAGACTGATACTGGCACAGAATAAAGTGCTGCTGTTTGTCTTTTGCAAGGGCAAACTGTCCTTTTGGTTTTATGGAAATGTTATCAAACAACACTTCACAGCCATGATGTGTTTTATAGTAATCATAGGAATGTTTGTCGTAATAATTATCAGAAAGATAAGTCTTCAATAATTGCTTTTTTGAACTCAAAATAAAAAATTCTCCTTCATATAAAAACTTAGCGATCTTATTAACAGGGGTTGGGAATAAAATCGGATAATTTTGTGGAAGATCGGTTTTCTTTCCATTGAAGTTCTGAACAGACCGTTTTTGCTGTGGCGGATTGGCCCATAGTTCCTGCAATGGAAGTTTTATTTTCTGAATATGTTTTCTGGCTCCTTTATGATGTTTATAAAAATTAATTTCCCCATCTGATGTTGTAGTCACCAGAAACTTTAGTCTGTCTCTATTCTGAAGAACTACCCGCTGAACTTTTTCATCCTCCATATTCTCCTGATGGGTAATGAAGAAAACTTCAATATCTTTTTCAGTATGTTCCTGGTTAAAAAAACTTTCCAATGCTTCTGACACTTCCAAAACCGGACTTACCTGATTGAGGTTTTCCACCACTTCTTCCACTTTGTTAAGCGCAATTGGAACTCCTGCCTGTCCTAAAGCAAAAACTTTACATTCAGAATGGGCTTTCGGATGTTTGATAACAGCTATTGCAGAGGCAAAAGCCAAAACTTTTGGAGTTCCCCAGTTTCTGAGGGAAGTATCTATCAGGATAATTCTTTCAAAAATATTTTCTTCAGGCGGAATCTCTCTTTGAATGTAAAGAGCTTCATTATTGGCTACCCGATTCATGAATATATCATCTTCATTGGCAAACTCAGAAAGAAGCATCCTGTGAAAATCACCTTTGTTGGTCATATCAGAAATTCCTCCGATAGGCTGTTCTCCGGGAGAAAGGTGGCGCATCGGAATTTTCAGACCACTCCATATTCTTTTGATGAGACTTCCTACCTGAAATGTCTTTGGTTCTTCAATTAATTCTTTGATAAAATCTTTATCCGTATCCGTCGTTGTTTCTTCTTTTATGACCTCATCATCCAGTTCAGGTTCTTCAACCAGTCCCTTCATCGCATCAATGATGGATTGTACTGTAGGAAATTTTTCGTTCAGATTCAATGCGCTTAAATCTTTGTTTAAAACAGATGGACCGGCATGTTGTTTTTCTGCACTGGAAACAAGCTCATGCGGCCGCTTATAATAGATTCTTATATTTGCTTCAGCATTTACTGAAGATATTCTGTTGTGGCCATTGCTGAATAAAGTCTGCAGCAATACAATTCTGTTTTGCTTCTGCTTATAAACATTAGGAAGTGATTGTATTTTTTCAAGAAATTGAATTTCTTTTTCTGCATTGAAATCAAAATTTCCAATGCTGTAAAACTCAGCGGTACGTCTCAAAGGGCCGGCAAAATCAATATAACCGTCCTGCATCGCATATAAAACCATAAGCAGGGCTCCAAACGGAGGCCATCCCTGTGGCTGAAGTTCTTTGAGAATCTCCATCACATAGGGCCTGTATGCTATCGCTCCCACTCCCGGTACCGAGAGGAGATTGTTGTCATGATACCCGGAATCACCAGGAACATCTTCATCAGTTTTCCATTCCCAAAAGTAATTTTCGTAGGACTGGAAATAGGCCTTTAATTCCATTCTTTTGATTTTTCTGTAAGACGGAATGAGCTTACGGACAATGGGCGGAAATCTATTTCTTTTATTAAAAGGTAATTTCCATTTTCATCCCAAAGTAACCATCCTTCCAGATCTTTATTATATTTCTGCTGTAAAAGTGTGCTTAGGTTTTTAAATTCAAAATCCAACCCGGCCGGCAATAAATGCCTGTCTTTTGCCCAATATGTTTTTCCGGGAAAGCTTAATAATGGAATCCCTATAAACAGGGCTTTATCTCCCAAAATAGTCCATTTTATTTTTTCCAGTTTAAACTTAGGTAATGCAGCGATACTTTCTTTAATATCAGTAATATTACTCAGTAAAGCAATCACCGGCTGCTCTTCATTGCTTTCTTTTACTCTTACCTGAACCTGTTCATGAATTCCAAAATAGTTTTGATTGGAAGGTGGAAAAGTAAGCTGCAATGCCTTGTCTATAGGTATCCAAAGCAATGCTGTCCTCATTTTTTTACTTGGAACCAAAGCCTCTTTCCTGAATAAAAGACCCTCCCGAAGTTCATACAGGATAAAGTCCGGTAACTGTTGTATTTCCGGAGCTTCTACCTGTTCGTCAGTAAAGCCTTTCAGCCAGATTGTTTCTTCATCCACTGCGATCTGAACATTTTTCCAGTCTCTGATAGAGCCCAGAAAGTCTTCATCAGCACGGGGAAGTTCTGCCCAGAATTCTTTTAAACGCTTTGAAGGATTTTCTGCCATAAGCTTTCAATTTCTTGCTGGATATACTGTTTCTGTTCCGGATTTCTGATCCAGTCGCAACGGGTCTGCAGATATCTCAGTTTATCTTTTATTACATTCTGTTCTTCAAAGCTCAGCATTCCGCCATTCCATTTTTCTACAAGAATTGTCACATCTTTCATCACTTCCTCAGGATTGGGTGTTTTGTTGTGCATAGCCTGTGGATGGGAATCTGGGTGCTCGTCTTTTTCTATGGTTCTGTTGATAATTCCTTCCAGAATTTCAATCTGTTCTTCTGTATCCCAGATATGCTTCAACACCCAAAGGTCAGAAAGCACTGCTTCTTTTCTTCCGCAGATCAGGGCACTTGCGGCAATCAGGTTCTGAAGCTTTACGGCTCTACGGTCTGAAATAGCAATTCCTGTATTCCGAAGACTCATAATGGTATTCAGATATACTTCATAAATGGGTTTAAGGTCTATTGTCCAGCATAGGCTCTGGAGCTGCCTGATCTCATCGGCATGAATCTCGGGAACTTCAGTTTCTTCTTGGTTTTCCAGTTTTCTTCCGGCTAAAAGTACCTGTTGTAATAGTTCAGGATTTACATAATCTACATTAATTCTTACCAGAAAACGGTCAAATAATGCGTTCAATGCTTCATCTTCAGGAAGAACGTTACTTGCTCCTACAAACATCAGTGCAGGTAAGTGTTTTGTTTCTTTTCCTCTTTTAAAAATCTTCTCGTTAAGTGCCATCAAAAGGGAATTCAGAATAGCAGAGTTCGCATTAAAAATCTCATCCAGGAAGACCATGGAAGCTTCTGGCATCATTCCTTCTGTATTGGTTAGAAGTTCTCCTTCTTTCAGTTTTCTGATATCAAAAGGACCGAAGATTTCGTTTGGTTCTGTAAAGCGGGTTAATAAATATTCAAAGTTTTTGCCGTCTTTCACTGTTTTTGCCAATGTTCTGACAATAGCTGATTTTGCTGTTCCCGGAGGACCGTACAAAAAGGCATTTTCTCTTGCCAAAAGGCATATTCCCAACAGATCTACGACATCATTTTTGCCTACAAAAGTTTCTTTTACGTAGTTAAGAACTGTATTGAGTTGATTTATATTCTGATTCATTGATTTAAAAAATTAAAATTTCCACCATTTTTTCTTTTGAGGTTTCTCTTCATCTTTACTTTCCGCCTGTTCATTTCTTTTACTGAATGAAAAAGCAAGTCTCTGATAAGGATCTTTGATGTCAAAGTATAATAGAGTTCCATCATCGAGTGTTAGCACATCCATGATCTTATCTCCATCCTTGACCAGATTTTGTGATACATCCTGTTTATTGAGATGATGTCTGATCAAATCTCTTTCATCCGAAATTCTTGTAATAATATAGGGAGAATCTTTAGTTCCGTCTCCTGTTTTTTCAAGACATTCAAAAATAATCTGAGCGATTGTCATTTCAATATTCTTTCCTTTTTCATCGCCCAGTTCCTTGTACGCAAAACATTTATAAATATGTGCTCTCGGACTTAATAGAATATTGACATTTACATATGGTATAACCTCTTCAAATTTTCCTTCATTGAGTAAATTCTGGATGTTTTCAATATCTTCGGAATAAGGATCATATTCAGGATCATTGATCACCAGTTCACGGCACTTCAGGAAGGTTTCTTTTGTGGGGTCAGTTAAAAATTCAAATACTTTCTCATACGTTTTCATTGTGGTCTTCGGTTATCGTTTTTAGTTCCCGCCAGAATGCATCTTTGTATATTCCGAATTCGGCAGTTATTAGTTTATTAATGAACGGAATTTCCGCCAGTTTATAATCTTTTTTCTCAACAATTCTTTCCAGATATAATTTTCTGTAAGTTTTGTCCTTCAATTCTTCCTTCCAATTTACATTTTTAAGATCGAGATCGTACCCTATTCCTGAATAGTGAAACTGTGTCAGAATATCTTCCAGCATGGCAATCAAAGGATCTTCCGGATCTACAGAGTTTAAAGCAACAATGACCTGTGGTAGAAACCTCAGTGATAAGTCTGCGGATAAGATAGAAGAAACGTCCAGACTTCCTTTAAATGCGGGAATAAGATTTTCAATATTTTTCTCTGTATTTTCTCTGATCAGATAAAGCTGTGCGCTGTGATAGAGAATTTTTGCCGCCCAGACGGCAGTTTCCTTGTTACAAGTAAGTTGGCCGGATAGAAACTCCAGTCTTTCTTTTTCAAATTCTGTTTCAAAATAATCTCCTGCTTCCACCTCTTCCTGAGGGGAAATTTGCTGTAAGCTCGAGAAAAGCGTAATACATTCTTCCTTACGAAGCAAAAAGATCGTGTCTAAAAACGGTGACTTGGTTTCCATGATCTAACAAAAATAAAATTATTTCGTTGAGAATAAAATTTTTGAGGAGAAGATTCGTGTTAAATATGGAATTAAAGGGTGGGAAAACGCAAAGGCGCAAAAGATGATAAATGTTATGCTGTTTTAATGCGCAAGAAAATCTGAGATTTTCAGCATAGATACTTCGCAGTGATTTGCTTTATTAGAATTACAATTCTTAGTATTGAATTTTATCGGAAATAAAATCTTTTGCCTTTGCGTTTTCCAACCTATATGAGATTGCTTCGTCGCTGAAGCTCCTCGCAATGACGGGTTAGGCTACGATTTCAATGATATTTTTTTCCGGGTCAAGGATTATGCTTTCATAATATCCATCTCCGGTGGTACGAGGTTCTCCGGCTACTTCATATCCATCTTTTCTCAATGTTTCTGTAAGTTCATCTACTTTTTGTTTACTATCCACAGAGAATGCAAGATGAATGATTCCATACTGTTGAGCTTCATAAGATTTTTTGCTTTCTTTAATATCCGGCCTGTTCATGATTTCAAGACGGCAGCCATTCTCAAAGCTTAAAAAGTAAGACTGAAAATTTTTGATAGGATTATGGTATTTTTCATTGGAAACGGCTCCGAAATATTTCTGGTAAAATGCTCTGGATTTTTCAAGATCTTTAACCCAAATGGCAATATGCTCTATTTTCATTTCTAAAAATTTTATTGTTTTATCACTGCAAAACTAGCCTGACTGATTTCACCACACCTGCTCCGTATTATTCTTTTATTGCTTTGTATTTACCAGATTACGTTTTGAATTATATAAAAGACTCCATATATAATATTATTTAAGGTATTTATTGATAACATCTTATATATTCTGTTGATATAAGATGGCTTCATTGTTTCCATTATCGTAATCATGGAGACAATCTAAAAGTTATTATCTTTGCTCATTCAAAATAACATTATGAGTATTCACATCAGTGCAAAAAAAGGAGAAATTGCTAAAGTAGTATTGCAGCCGGGGGATCCGCTTCGTGCACAGTATATTGCTGAAAATTATTTAGAAAATGCTAAACTGGTAAGCAAAACCAGAGGAATTTTTTATTATACAGGTCTTTATAAAGGCAAAGAGATCACTGTAGGAGCCAGTGGAATGGGTTTCCCAAGTATCGGAATCTATTCTTTTGAGCTGTATACAGAATATGAAGTAGATACGATCATCAGAATCGGGACTTGTGGTGCTTACAATACAGATCTTAAACTTTTTGATATTTTAAATATTGATAAAGCAGCCAGCGAAAGTACTTATGCCAAATATGCATGGGGAATTGAAGATGAAATCCTTTCTCACCAGGGGAATATCTTTACTACCATCAATGAAACAGCTAAAGATTTATCTTTAAATGCTAAAGCAATCAATATCCACAGTAGTGATATTTTCTACAGAAAAGATCCTGCGACTCCGGAAATTGCTACAAAATATAACTGTCCTGCAGTAGAAATGGAAGCCTTCGGTTTATTTGCCAATGCTCAACACTTAGGAAAAAATGCAGCGACTATTCTTACAGTAACGGATATCATTCCGACACACGAAAAAATCTCTGCTGACGAAAGAGAAAAAGCTTTGAATCCAATGATGGAACTGGCTTTGGAATCAGCAATAAAGAGTTTGTAAGAAAAGACTATTCTGCTTATAAAAAAAGAGCTTTACTTTATCAGTAGAGCTCTTTTTTATAGTCTGAAAAAATTTCTGGCCGTTTCTGTGGTCTCGTCTGCGACTTCGGAAATGCTTATCTTCTTCAGATGGGCAATCGTTTGTGCTACATAAGGTAAAAAAGAGGGTTCATTTCGTCTGTTCTGCATTCTGGGCATATTTTTCGGAAGCATAAAAGGAGCATCTGTCTCAATCATCATCCTGTCGAGAGGAACATATTTTATAACATTTTCCAGGTGTTTAAATCTTTTTTCATCACTGACTGCGCCTGTGAATCCTAAATAAAATCCTTTATCCAGATAGAGCTTCGCTTCATCCAATGTCCCCGTAAAGCAATGTACAACAGCTTCAGGTAATTGGGAAAGATATTCATCTGTGATCTCATTAAATCTTTTAAACGCTGATCTTTCATGAAGAAAAAGGGGTTTATTCACTTCTATAGCGAGTTCCAGCTGGGCTTTGTAACATTTTTCCTGAATGGGTCTCGGAGAGAAATCACGGTCAAAATCCAATCCGCACTCTCCTACTGAAATCACATGATCCTGTTTTAATAATTTCCTGAGTTCCCCGATACTTTCGCCGTTAAACGATTTGGCATCGTGAGGATGAATTCCCGCTGTCGAAAATAGAATTTCCATATATTCTTCTGCAATCTCAGCAGATTCTTTGCTTCCTCTTACGCTGGCTCCTGTAAGAATCATATGTTCTACACCATGGTTCAACGCTCGGTTGATAATTTCTTCGTGTTCATTATAGAACTGTTTATTGGTCAGATTAATGCCAATATCAATGTATATGTTCATTGTTTTTAATTTTTATTACACACTATTTTCTTAGGGAGATAAGCGTGATTCGAACACGCAACCATTCTGTGCAGGAATTATTTTTCCATTTAAACTATTATCTCCAATTTACTTTGGGAGTACAGCTTCTCCTTGTGAACTGTGTACTCTTGTGAAACGGACGGGAATTGAACCCGCAACCTCTTACGTGGACGGCCAACACTCCTCCGTTGAGCTACCGTTTCAATAGTTGGGAGATAAGCAGGAATCGAACCTGCAACTCATTTTAGCAAAATGTATTTTTCCATTATTACTATTATCTCCGTATGGATTTTACCAGGGATTAACTTTATAATTTTTCAATAAAACTCCACTCAGGTAATTTCCTTTTATTCCTTCTATGACAGGATGCAGAATTCTCGCTGCACCATCCACTGAATCCAGCGGCGGAATGTATCCCATCTCAAACTGTTTCTTTCTAAGACTTTCCTTAGCTCCTGTAGAAATCCATCCTACGTCTACGGCACTCATATAGATCTGATCGTTTTCAAATTCTTTTGCAGACGTCAGAGTCATCATATTCAAAGCTGCTTTTGTCATATTGGTATGCGGGTGAAAAACCGTTTTATTCTCGTAGCTGAAAATTCCTTCTGATGAAGTAACATTAATGATAAATTTCTCTTTAAACGCAGAGTTTTTCATCATTGGCTTCAGCTCTTTGATCAGAAAATAAGGAGCTATATGATTGATGAGGTTTACCTCTACCAGTTCATACATAGAAACTTCCTCCAAAGTAGAATTCCAGCTGGTTTTTTCTCTGTTATCCACCGGTTGTCCAAAACGGGTAAGCGCAATCTGAGTTTCTTCATTATGAGCATATTCCAGTTTTGCTGTTTCACTTGAAATTTCTGTCTGATTAGGAATCAGGGTTTGAATATCTTTAAATTCTATCAGTTTTTCTTTCTCACGTTTTATAATCGGAAGATAGTATTCATCAGGATATTTTATGGTTTGAGCTGCATTATTGATCAGAATATCCAGTGTATCAAAATTAAATTTATAGAAGTCTATAAAATCCTGAATCGCCTTCAGATTTCTTAAATCCAGACCATAGATCCAGAGTCTGTCTTTCCAGTTGTCATAATCTGCCTCCTGCTGCATCAATTCCAGTGCCAGTGCCGGAAAACGGGTTGTCAAAACCAAATTGGCCCCATTTCTCAACATCTTCAATGCGGTGGCAAAACCTACCTTCACTCTTCCTCCTGTCAGAATTACGTTTCTTCCTGTAAGATCTGCCGTTTCAAAACGTTTTTCATAGTTTTCTGTGGCACAAACAGGGCATAATCTGGAATAAAAAGAGTGTGCATACTGATAGCTCTGGTTACAGCAGTAGCAGTTTTTCGGAATCTGAAGTTTTGTGAGCTGTATTTCTTCTTTTTCATTATCATAATAAGCAGAAATTCCCGCCAAAGCCTTCTGCATCAATACAGAATTGGAATTTACAGCCAGATCATGAAACTTCATCTCAGAGTAGTTTTCATAACGGCTTTGTTTTTTGGCGTTCTTATGAATCTTAGTAATCAGTCCTGAAAATATTTTGTTATCAGGGTTCATGAAAGGATCTTCCTTCAGAGCATTCAAAACCTTGAGACATGTTTCCCATTCTTCGGCTGAAAATTGTTGATCTGATTTGTTCATAGCTTCCGTTTTATATCTGCAAAACTAGAAGTATAATGCGCAATGTTTTTACGCAGTTAAAAGAGGATGAAAAATAGTTTTTATTTTTCCACAGATTTCGCAGATGACACAGATGTTTATGCTGTATTTATTCATTGATAAATTTTTCGAGAAACCCAATTAATTTTGTTCCTCCATGGCTCCAACGGATGCCGTGGCCTTCTTTTTCCCTGATTTCAAAAACCAGTTTATGTTTGTAATGAAAAAAAACATTCCACCAGGTTCTGTTGTCAAGGATATCATGAATTTTCATCATTACTTTCTCCTGTTTCTGCTGATTGTTTCCTTTGATTTCGCCCCAGAAATCATCATCCATTCTTCCGATATGTTTTTCCCAGGCTCTCTGTGCAATGGTAATTTCACTATTGAAAGATTCCTGACAAGCATTGATCAGGATTGTTTTTAAAGGTGGGATCGCACTTTCATCGCGGATGCTTGCGGAGGTTAATCTTTGGCCTAAAATATTCAGCCAATGTTCAAACGAAATTGCTTCCAGAAGTTTTGTTTTCACCTCATCTGCATCATTACTTTCAAGAATATCAATGAATTTTTCAAAGCTTTCTTTTCTGTCAATGATTATTTCTTCATTAAAATAAGGGCGGTGAAGTTCTAAAATATTTTCCTTAAACTTATGAATATTTTTCTCCAGAGTTTCCAGATATTCTTCTGCTAAAATAGCTTTATACTTGCTTTTCCATGTTTCTGAAAACAGAGAAATATAAGGTTGAAACAGATTCATATTTACTTCGTTTTGATGAGATTAACAGAAAGGCTTTCTTCTGTGATCAAATATCCAATCAAATTAAACCATTCTTTACAGTGATCCAGAATCCAGGCATCTGAAGAAATAACGATTTCTGAACTTTCCGCCAGGAATTTATCGGGATTGTACTGCAGATCACCTTCCCAATTGAGCTGATGCTGTTCTGCAAATTCAAGAATAATCTGTTTTATTCTTCCGCTGTTGGAAACCGGTTTGTCAAAAATCCATACCAGTTTCTGAATCTTATTTTTTCGGTGAAAAGCAGCCACCAATTCCACTGCTCTCAGGGTTTGATTAACTCTTTTATAGGTTCCATGAACACCGGAAAGATCACGGATGCAGCCATCCAGTCCTTCGAAAATATAAGCTTCGGAAAGCAGACTTTCCAGCAGGATCAGGACATTAAAACCGTCAAGGTAAACCGTTTTTCCTTTTAAATCTAAAGCTTCCACGTGTTTCAACCTTCTGTTGTAAAGTTGTAAATCTGATGCTGAAGCTCCCCGCAAAGCTTGTATCTGACGGGTTTTCAATCTATATCTGTTTCCAACCAGTTCAGAAGCTGCTTTTTCCGGGTACTCTCTGGTGAGAAGATACCGCATATCCTCAACAGCCAATTTCAGTTTACTGATCTGCTTCTCTGAACCGAACAGGGGATCATCGCCCGTATTTTTTCCGCGGTTTCTGTTACTCATACTCAAAAATAGAATTTTTGATGAATTTTTATGGTAAGAAATATATTTTTATTCGGGATATTAAAACCACCCCGTCAAAATTCTTTGAATTTTCGCCACCCCTCCAAAAGAGGGAAATTATGCCGATTCAAAAGTCCTATTTTGACATCAATATGGAGATTATTAAATAGAAATACATGTGAATACCACTTTCTTTCATTCTATTTCCTGATCTGTTATGTTTTCTACAACAAAAGAGATATTTTGTACAAAGTTTTGATATTTATTAGGAATAAGTTTGCAAAGACTTAAAAAATACCCTTATGAATACACTGAAAAAATTATGTTATCTGTCTGCAGCTGTGCTGTTATCAGCATCTTTCACTGCATGTTCAAGTGATGATAATGAGATTATTATTGAACAGCAGACTCCCTCACAGGTACTATCATCTACTCCATGGGAAACTACCGGAGCTAAGGATAAAAGTGGAAATAGTGTAGCACTTACAGATGCCAGTGTTGCCGGATATGTAGGTTTTGCTTATTTCAAAGCAAACGGAAAGTTTGCTATTTACAATCTTACGGATGTGCTGAGATCAATGGGAACATGGTCTGTAGATGCACAGGGAAAGACAAGAACTATTGCCGCATTGAACCCGGATGGGACGACTATTTTCACCCGTGATGTTGAAATTCTTGTTTTAAACAGAAATGAATTTACGTACAGAATCCGTCCTAACTCCAGCGATCCGTCTGTATATTATGACATCATCCATACGAGAACTTCTCATGCAGAACCAACTAATGGACAGCTTACATTAGCTTCCACACCATGGGAAACGACTGGTGCTAAGGATAAAAGCGGAAATAATGTTGCATTAAATGATGCCAGTGTTGCCGGATATGTAGGATATTCTTACTTCAAAGCTAACGGAACTTTTAAAATTTTCGGATTAAATGATGTATTGAGATCTGAAGGTACATGGTCTATTTCTCCGGATGGGAAGAAGAGAACGCTTACCACGCCTACTTTTACCCGTGTTGTGGATATTCTGCTTCTGAATGAAACTACATTTACGTACAGAATTACCCCAGATGTAGCTAATCCATCTGTATTTTACGATATTATTCATACTAAGGTCAACCATAAGGAGCCTTTGTAGTGATTATTTTTTTGATAAGAAGGAAGAAACCTGCTCAGTAATGGGCAGGTTTCTTATTTTAAAATGAGAAAGAATATTACATATAATCTTCCCACCATTTTTTCCAGGAGATTGTTCCCAACTGATCTAAATTTACTTTTTCTCCGATCATAGGAAGCGTAATCGGTATATTATTTTCTTCTGCATGTTTTGAGGCCAGTTCCAAAGGTTCATACCAAATGTGCTGTGCCAGCTTGAATTTGGAATTATGGACAGGAATGAAGTTTTTAGCTTTCAATTCTTTAATTTCTGTGATAAGCTGATCCGGCAACGTGTGAATATACGGCCACTTTTCGTTGTACTGTCCGTTTTCCATGATGGCCAGATCAAACGGTCCGTATTTGTCTCCAATTTCTGTAAAATGATTTCCATAACCGCTGTCACCACCCAAAAACAATTTTTTCGTAGGTGTTTTTAAAACAAAAGAAGTCCAGAGTGAAATATTACGGTTCAGCAATCTTCCGGAAAAGTGTCTTGCCGGAGTGAGCGTGATTCTGAAACCTTCTGCAATGTCTATGCTTTCCCACCAGTTTTTTTCGATGATTTTGTCAAAACTCCAGCCCCAGTATTCAAAATGCTGGCCCGTACCCAAACCACAAATGACTTTTCCTACTTTATCTTTTAAATCCTGAACGGTTGTATAATCGAGATGATCCCAATGGTCATGGGAAATAAGCAGAAAGTCAATATCCGGCATATGTTCCGGCTTGTAATAATCAGCTCCCTGAAAAGCTTTTATGGAACCCGGCATTGGGGAAGCATTTCCACTGAAAACAGGATCTATCAGAAATTTTTTACCATCTACCTGTATGAAATAGGAACTGTGCCCGAACCATATCAAAACATTTTCTTCAGGTTGAAGGTTCTCTAGATCCGTTACTACAAATGGAAGTGCAGTTTTGGGTGAAGTATTTTCCACTTTACATAGGGTGTGGAAAAGTACTTTGGTCATGCTTTCTCCTTCTAATAAGGAAGGTGTTGTCAATATATTCTGAAACCTCCCATTAAGATAATTGGGAAGTGTATTGAAATATTCTTTTCTTTTTTCATCGGGAAACTGCCCGAGCTGCTTTTTTAAATTCATTCCCTTATTTTTTACATTCTGAGCCTTTCTTCTTCAAGGTCCAGTCTTGTTAGATAATGTCTTATATATTCTTCGTCAATATTCGGGTTGCGTCTGTTTTCTTCCCGAAGCCAGATTCTTTGCTGTTCCAAGGTTTCAAAATAGATTGCTTTTGCTTCTTCAGACAGCTTATGAATAGAGTCTTCTTTGTCTTCCTGTTCCCAGCGGTCCATCAGTTTGCTAAAATATTCATTTTCGCTTCTTCTTTCTTTATAATTTTCATCAAGATACCTGAAGGCTACCTTGCGTATTTCCCTTCTTAAGAAATGTTCAGATTCTTCCTCAGACAAATATCCTCCTCCGGCATCAGATAAATTGAGTTTTTTGATTAAAGCAGGTAAGGTAAGTCCCTGAATAATCAAAGTGGCAAGAATTACAATGAAAGTAATGAAGAGAATAAGATCACGATGTGGGAAAGGCTGTCCGTTTTCCATCACCACAGGAATAGATAATGCTGCTGCAAGAGAAACTACCCCGCGCATTCCCGTCCAGCCCATCAATAATGGAGCTTTCATTCCGGGGTTTCTATCGGCTACATTAATAAAATTCCTCATAATCAATGTTACGAAAACGGCACCAAAAGAAGAAAGAAAACGCACAATAATCAGTACCGCTGTAATCAACAATCCGTAACCGACAGCATCAGACAGACTTATTCCTTCTTTGTTTAAACCTACCATAATTTCCGGCAGATCCAGTCCTATGAGTAAGAATACAATTCCGTTGATCAGAAATACAAAACTTTCCCAGACATTGGAACCTCTTAATCTGGATTGTGAAGTTCTGAAAATCTCATGTCTTCTTACGGAAAGAAATAATCCACCACTTACTACTGCCAGTACTCCTGAAGAGTGAACTTCTTCTGCAGCAATGTACATCACATAGGGAGCAACCAGACTTAGTATAGCATCCATATTGACATCAGTAGGGAATATCTTTTCAATTTCAAGGAATACAAAAGCCAATACAACTCCTATTCCCAACCCTCCGAAAACCATCCATCCAAAGCTAATGGCTGCATCCTGCCATATAAACTGCCCTGTAGCCACCGCCAACATTGCAAACCTGAAGATGATCAGTGAGGAGGCATCATTGAACAAACTTTCACCCTCGAGAACAGTAGATAGATTTTTAGGAACTTTTACAAATTTTAAAATGGCTCCGGCACTTACCGCATCCGGTGGTGATACTATTCCACCCAACACAAAACCTAATGCCAGTGAAAAGCCGGGAATATATGAGTTCGCTACAAAAGCAACAGTGATTGCTGTAAGGAAAACTACAATGAATGCAAAACTGGTAATGATCCGCCTCATTTTCCATATTTCCTTCCAGGATACGGCAAAGGCTGCTTCGTATAAAAGCGGAGGCAGGAAAATAATAAAAATCAGTTCAGGATCTATTTTCAACACTGGTAATCCAGGGATAAAACTAATAAGAAGTCCGGCAATAACCAGTAGGATAGGATAGGCTACTTTCAACCGATTGGCCAGCATAATGGCCCCAATAATGACAAGGACCAGTCCTAAATAATAAATAAAATTTTCCACCATTGCTTTTCAATTAATTTTAAATCAAGTCTCTGTTATCGAATAACAAAATTTAAAAGAAAAATAAATATAAGCATAAGATTTTGAGATGTGAAAATAAATTTAATCGACTATGAAATTTTTGCCAAATGATGTTTAATGTAAATAAGTCTGATCTTTAGAAAGCCATTTAACCAGTCCCAGCATAATACATCCCAATATTGAACCTAACAGGATCAATACAGCTAAAGTCTTCGCAAACGCTGTCCCATACTTTTTTTTATCGAATGTAAAATCTACTGGATTAATATTATATGTAGTATAAACTGAAGGATTGATGCGCAGATCCGGTCTGAAGTAAACGATTCCCTGAATATATCTTCTCCGCAAAGCTCTGAGATTTACAATATAGCAGCTGTAACCTGCATCCACTCCATCAAAATCTACCTCTGTTACAGAGCCATTGTGTTTTACTTTTAATACATAAATTTTATTTCGGGGGCTAAGATCTACATCATATTCATTGGCAAGGTGATATTTTTCCAGATTATGGTAAAGAATATGATCTGTCGTTCCATTTTTTCTTTCATAATGAACTCCTTTATCATCAACCACAATCCTTTTAACTACTCTTTTTGTGACCGTCTTCTGATAAAGAATAAAACGATATAAACCAAAACCTAAGGCCGGATAGTACAATATTGATACTACAACAAGCATTACAATATTTTTACAAATAATAACCGGTAATACTAATAACACTAAAAACATCACCAATAATAAAAGTACAGCCAATGTTCTGGTTAACCAGGTCATGAACCACCATGGCTTAGAGACTAACGGCAAAAAATCTTTTCTTACATCCTCTTGCATCTGTTCAAGATACGAAAAAGGAAATACATAAAAAAGGAAACCTTTCCGGCTTCCTTTTTTTCAACAAGTTCCATAGAAGAAACTTTGTCTTCATCAAATATATTATTTAAGGTCTCTAATTTTTCTGTTATTCTCCCAATTCCAGCTGGTTTTTGACCAGATTAAAATATTCTCCTTTTCTGGATACCAATTCCTGATGGTTACCCTGCTCTACAACTTCACCTTTTTTCAAAACGATAATATTGTCTGCACTTTTCACTGTGGATAAACGGTGTGCAATGATAACAACGGTTCTTCCTTTGAAAAATTCCTGCAAATTATCATGTATAATTTTTTCATTTTCTGCATCCAGTGCAGAAGTAGCTTCATCAAAGAAAATAAAATCCGGATTTTTATATACCGCTCTTGCAATAAGAATACGTTGTTTCTGCCCGCCGCTTAAATCATCTCCTGCGGCTCCTATTTTGGTATCAAATCCCAGAGGAAGACTTTGAATCATTTCATAGATATTGGCTAATTGGCAGGCACTGATCAATTGTTTTTCATCTGCGTCTTCCTGCATGGCAATATTTTCTCTTATGGTTCCGCTGAATATGTATGAATCCTGAAGCACAACCCCACAATTGCTTCTCCACCAATCATGATTGATCTGAAACAGCTCTTCTTCCCCGATATTCAGATTTCCGTCTGAACAGGGGTAAAATCCCAGAAGCAGCTTAGACATTGTTGTTTTACCACTTCCGCTTTCTCCTACTATGGCAAGAACTTTCCCATTAGGGATTTTAAAATTAATATTCTTTAAAACATAAGGCTGATGCCCTCCCGGATACTTGAACCATAGATTATTTAAACTGATATCCTTACCCAGCAGAGCCTGATCTCCGTCTTTTAAATTCAGGTTTTCATCGGTTTGCTGTAAAATTTCCTGAACTCTTTTATATACTAAACTTGAATCCTGAAACGAGCGGAAAAAAGCGACCAGGTTTTCTATGGGGGCGGAAGCAATGCCTATAATATATCCTATACTCAGCATCTCACCAACGGTCATTTTCCCAAGTGACACCCAATATACGCAGAAAAAGGTGGTTGAAAATATAAATAACTGCTTAATAATGCTGGTAACATTGGTTTGATAAATATCCAGGATAAGACTTTTTACTTTGGTCCTGTATATTTTTTTCTGCAGCTCTTCCCACTTTGATATTCTTGAAATATGCGCATTACTGATTTTAACAGAGACCATCCCGGTAATCATCTCCACAAGATGGTTTTTGCTTTCTGAATTTAATTTAAAGGCATAATAGTCTATGATCCTTCTCTTATTATGAAACAGGTAAATCCATACAGTGGAAAAAACTGCAATTCCCAGAAATCCCAATGCGATATACTGGTTGTATATCAAAAGCCTTATGACTAATACGATCAGTAAAAAAACTGATAAAATATTGGATAACAGTTGTCTGGTTAATAACTGTTCTATTTTAGACTGTTCTTCTATTTTCTGTAATAAATCTGTATATAATCTGTTTTCGAAAAAAGAGACCGGAAGTCTGACTGTTTTCTGCAGCAAGTCATTCAGCATTTTAATGCTTACCTGTGAGCTAAAGTGTACCCCCACAAAATTCTGAAGAATATTGATGAGTATCTGCCCGCCATACAACAGCATCTGAAATCCAAAAATTCCAATAATCACTTTTCCTTCTTTCGACTTCATTCCTTCATCAAACATCTTCTGGATCAGCTGAGGAAAGATGTATGAAATAACAGAACTTATGGTAATTAAAAAAATAAGCAGCCCAATTTTGAAATTTTGTTTTTCTAAAACTGAGCGAATATAGCTTTTGAAAATTTTTAAATCCTGCTGTTCAAAAGGAGGTTTAAACTCTACAAACTCTTCTGTCGGAATTAATTGCAGTCCGATCCCTTCGTTATCTGCAGAAGAAATCCAAAGTTTTACAAACTGCTCTTTTTTAAGCTTTAGCCTGCCATATTTGGGATCCGAGATATAATAAAAATTATTTTTGATTTTATAGAGTACAACAAAATGCTCCTGCTCCCAATGTAAAATGCATGGTAAATGAACATCCTCGTTCAGTGTAGACAAAGGAATCTTAAAAGGAGTTGTATGAAAATACAGCTTCTTCCCAGCATCATTAATATCTGCCAGGGTCACCCCGGATCGGGTAACTTCAGTAAGGTTTCTCATATATACAAGGTCACAATCTTTGCCGTAATATTTTAGAATAATCTTAAGGCAAACCGGACCGCAATCCATCTGTTCTATTTGGGAATAAAAGGGAAATTTGTTGAACACAATAATAAGTTAAATTGTTATGCCTAATGTTTTCAGCTTTTTAGTAAATTCTTCATCTTCTACTAATTGCCCGTTATTGGATGTTTTATCTAAATAATTTTCTATTATAATTTTTACTAATTTTTGCGGAGAACTTTTAACATGAGAAAAATTCTCGTTCAGATACTCTAAAAAATCTTCATCTTCAATTTTATCAATACAGCGCATGGCTATCAGTAAATTTTCCTGATCACCGGAAAATTCATTTTGCTTTAATAATTCATTAAAGATCTGCTGAAATATCAGCCTTGTTTTTTTCTCATCCTGCAAAGATTTAAGAATGGCGATATAAGAGTTATTAATGATATGTTTTAACATCCCCTGCTTATCAATAAGCGGAAGATTTTCAGCCAGATTTTTGTACCTCTCATTTTCATGTTTATTGCCCATGAAAAAAGCCAGTATCTTCAGGACTTCTGCCTTGTAGCGCTCTTCATTTTGAGTACGGGCAAAAATTCTGATTTTATTAAGTGACTGTTCTCCAATAATTATGGCAAAATAAGGAAACGTATTACTCTGAATTAAAGCACTTTCAATAGCCCTGTCAATATTTTCCTCTGCCAGTTCAAAATCATTTTCCACGTAGTTTTTATACGCAAGCAAAGCATAGTCTAAGCTTATCATTCCCTGATGAATAGGCTCTATGAAATAATTATTCATACTTTGCATTTTTGAATACAGATAATTTCCTAAGGTAATATTCCCTGCACGAAAAGCAGAAAGTGATTTTTCAGACAAATTCATATAGTAAAACAACCCTGCCTGGATATCTTCCGGAACGCCTTTTTTAAATTCCTCAATCAGATTTTCGAAAATATGTCTTGGCTTTTTCACCTCATATTCCCGGAATTCTACTGTTTTTATTTTGTCTAAAATTATTGTTTCCATACATCATCGATTAAGAAAGCACAGCTTGTTCATTAATATATCTCTGAAGAAGAATTCTGTCGTCAATATTAAATTTGAAAGAAGGACACGCCGGGATATTATCATACCAGTTTTTCGGACACGCTCCACCACACAACGGAAGGAATTTGCAGCTTTTGCACCATGAGTTGTTATCCGGTATTTCATTAAACCAGTTTCTCATCACAACATTTTTGCTGTCTACATCTTTATCTTTCACAATGTTTCCGGCATAAAACTCAGAGTTGTCATATTTTGGAGTGTACGGAATTTCCCAACATGTAGAAACGTTTCCGAAGGCATCAAATACTTCCGAAGTCTGGCTAACCACCATGCATGGTTTGGTAACTCTTTCAGGGATAATCTGGGTTTTAAATTTAGCTTTTGACTGTAAAAGCTTCATATAAACTTCTATTTCAAGCTCTGCGAATTCTTCTTTAGAAACTCCTTTAATAGTAGCTTTGTTATCACCCCAGTCGTGAATAGGAGCCAGATAGAAACTTACGTGCTCCAAAATTCCTTCTGCTTCCAGATAATCAATAAAATCTATCACATTGTAGCTGTTTTCTTTATCTACATTACATCTGATATTGAAGCTGGCTTCTTTTTGATACAATTCGGAATTAACAATTTCTTTGATATTTTTAATAATGATATCAAAACTGTTGGAACCATTCTTAAGATATCTTCTCTTATCATGGAATTCCTGAGTTCCGTCAACGGTGATCTGATATTCTGTAACTCTATAATTTTTTACCAGTTTTTCAAACAGAGAATATTTAAGGCTTAATGCATTAGTAATGATTTTTGAAGAATATTGGATGTTTTTTTCTTCGCACAGGCTAATTAAGCGGGTAGATAAATTAGAGATCGCCGAAAGCCCTGTTAACGGCTCTCCTCCATACCAGGTAATGCTTAAATGTTCAAGATCGCTGGAAAGACTTTCCATTTTGGTGATGATTCTGTCATACGTAAGGTCTAAAACTTCTTTTGACATACTTTTGTTGGTATGTAGCTGGCCACAATAGTGACATCCTAACTGGCAGTTTCCGGAAGGCTGGATCACATAAGAAAGTGTTTTCAGATCCTGATGGTCTACAGACATGATGTTATCTGACAGGATTTCTCTCAACTCATCTTCAAACTCGGGTACGTAAAACTCATTTTTTATCAGGTTGATAAAAATCTCTTCAGGAATTTCAGTGGTTTCAAGATTACATATTTTTTCATATAATCCTTTTTTCACTTCAATGGATGTTCCGGAACGGGTAGAAAAAAGAATGATATGATCATCTAAAATCTCCTCGTTTTCTATGGTATGGATATATCTTGATAATTTGTATTTCATAATTATTTTATTTTAACATTAAATAGAGTAGCACGAATGCTACTCTACTTTTTACTTTAGTTGTAACTCCAACATTCGTTACCACTGCAAGTCTGTGTACCTCCAAATCCCCAGCAGTCATTCTGGCTTGTACAACTTGCCGCTAGTTCTAAAGGTAACTTACCTCCTTTGATTGTCTTTACCGAATTTTCGCTCATTTCCTGTAGCTTGTTTTCAGTGATTTTTTTAGACAATTCAAACAATTTTTTGTTTTTCATCACAATAAATCTTAGGTTAATTTTTTTTCTTGTAAAGTTTTAATTCCACACAAGACCCTGCAGAACATGATTGATGGAATCAGAGAGTATTAGTTATAGCTCCAGCAGCTGTTACCACTGCAAATAGCTGTACCTCCAAATCCCCAGCAGCTGTTTTGGCTTGAGCAGTCTGCAGCAAGTTCTAAAGGCAGTTTACCACCTTTGATTGTCTTTACTGAATTTTCGTTCATTCCCTGTATCTTGTTTTCAGTAATTTTTTTAGACAATTCAAACAATTTTTTGTTTTTCATGATAATAAATTTTCATAGTTAGTAATTTCCCTGAACAGTTTTAATTCCACACAGGGCTATACAGAACGCGAATTTCTTTATGAAAAGCTCCAGCAATTAGGATCTATCTGCAAATCTGGCCTGCAGTAACTACAGGTACATTGGCTACAATGGTAAGCGAGCAAACCACCGGTAATAAATACAAGGTCCTCTTTCTGCAGTTTTTCCATTTTGACCTTTGTGATTTTTTTGGAAATCATTTCAAGCTTTTTGTTTTTCATAGAAGTAAGTTTTTTATGTTTATTACGAATCTTAGCTCTATTAAAAATTAATCAAGCCTATATAGACGAGTTATTGGTCAAAATAAGCCCAACAGCTGTTTAATGCACATGGGCTGGTTCCATAACCCCAACATGCATTTGCTCCGAAACATGCACAGTCTGATATTATCTCTTTTTGTATTCCCCCCTTAATAACTTCTACTGATTCTCTTTTCATTCCTGGGATTTTGTTCTCAGTGATTTTTTTAGACAATTCAAACAGTTTTTTGTTTTTCATCACAATAAATTTTCATGGTTAATCGTTTTGCTGAAAAGATTTTATTCCACAAGGCATTACAGAACATATTATTCTTTAATAGAAAGCTTTACGGCTATATTGGGTTATTGTATATCTTTTCGACTTTTTATTACAATCTGTTATTCAAAAATTGCACAATGGGAATCATTCAGCGAGCAGTTAGTCCAATAGCAATGGCAATTAGCATCTCCAACGCAATCACCTATGATACCTTCTTTCCTGCGTAAATCGTGAGAATTTCGTGTTTTTCTAATTTTTTGATCTTACCTAGGGTTATCTTTTTGGATAACTCCACAAGTTTTTTGTTTTTCATGGTTATTAATTTTTATCCTTTGGTGTTATTAGTTTTTTTGAACAGCTTCAATCCTCAAAAGAGGTCTACAGAATTTTATGAATACATCCAGCAGCTGTTCTCTGAACACACCGGCGCCGGTCCACAATACGCATAACAGTTTGGCCCATCATAGCACTCTTCTATAATACTCTTCTTTCCAGCGTATATCGTGAGAACTTCATATTTCTGTAATTTTTTGATCTTGCCCTGAGTTATCCTTTTGGATAATTCCTCAAGCTTTTTGTTTTTCATGGTTATAGTTTTTATCCTTTGGTGTTATTAGTTTTTAGTAAAAATTGCAGGATTATAGTCGGGGATTCTCATTTTGGGTTCTTCCTTTGTCTATATCTCCGGTATTCACCTTTTTTACTTTGTTTTTTCCAAATGTCTTGGATATGCTGAGTGATATGGATCTTAAATTGGATTGTGAAAAGGTTTCAATATACCCGTCGTTATTATATAATGTATTACGGGAGTTTGAAAGATTCAGCAGGTCTTTTACAGAAAGCTTGAATTTGAAATCTTTATAATTCTTTGAAACCTCAATCTGATTATTGATAAAATAACCGTTCTTCTTATTAACCAGTGTATATGGAGAGGTGTAACCAAAGTTGCAGCTGATGTTCCAGCCTTTATTCCAAAGATTGTTTCCACTGATGGTAACAGAAGAGTTATTATACCATGAACTAGGATGGGTATCATAGATATCTGCATTATTGATATAATACATTCCTGTTGAAAGATTGAACATCCATTTGTTCTCAAATAACGGTTTGTTGTAATTCAGCCCTACATAAAAACGTTTTACATTGCCTTCAAAGTTTTTAGGTCTCGTAACAGAAATATTATTCGCAATCTCTGTATAAGGAAGAATAGGATTTTTTACAATTCCGAAATTGCTTACAAACACCCAGGTTCTTTTTATACTGTAGCTGGCATTAAACAAATACATCTTTGCTACATTCAGATCCTGATTCCCGGTTTCCCACCAGGTTTCATTATTTTTATAGATAAAAGGATTCAAATCATCTACATAAGGTCTCCACAACGCGGTTCTGTATCCCAGAGAAACTCTGTTGTTCTTATTAATCATATAAGAAAAATTGATGCTGGGCACAATATTATTATAACTTCTGGAGAAGTTCTCGCTAACCTTATTTTGTTTTGCACTGATGTTTGTATTTTCATAACGCAGCCCTAAGTTGACGTCCAACACAGAAAAGAGTTTTTTCTTAACATTGGTATATAATGCGTTGATATTTTCATGATAAATGAAATTATTAGAAAACAGGGTATTCAATGTACCGTCTTCATTATAATAGGTATAAGGATTATCCGTAGAAAGCCAATTAAGCTTCCCTCCCACTTCAAGACTTATTTTCAGTTTTTCGAAAGTTTTGGAATAATCTACTCTTACTGTGTAATTGTCTTTCTGATAATCATTATATATTAAGTTTGAATACGGGTTGGTCAAATTGAAAAACTCCGTCGTATTGTCTCTGTGATGGGTGTAATAATCAAAGTTGATATCCAGCCGCTTGGATTTTTTATCATCATTAAAGCTGTAATAAACATTTCCTCCGAAAAGATTCAGCTTATCATTTTGTGTATTTACCGTTCTGTTTTCAAAAATTCCTCCTGTGTTATCATTATATATATTTCCGTTTTCCAGAGAGGATTCGGGTGTTTTGTGGTAGTATTCCAAAATACCTCCTATGCTGCTTTTCTCATTAAGCTCATAATCAAACCCTGTATTTCCTCCAAAGTTGGTTTCTTTTATCAGCGTATTTCCTGTAATCTGATTTCTGCTGGTTTTTGAGCTATAGTTATCAATGCTGTTTCTTTGCAGATCATTATTATTTTCAAAAAACAACATGGTATTATTTGAAAATCTGTTTTTATGATAATTTAAAGCAATGTTCGCCTGCTGGCTGTTTTTTCTGTTTTGTTTATCTGTAATGGTAAAACTTCCCTTAAGTCCGTCTGTTTCCAGTTTCTTCAGCTTCAGATTAATAATCATTGCATCTTCCAGATCATATTTTGAAGAAGGGTTGGTAATCAGCTCTATCTTTACCAGATTAGAAGCCGGCATCGCATTTAGATATTGTATTAAGTCTTTTCCTTTCAGAATTGATTTTCTGTCATTGATGTAAACAGATGCATTGGTTCCTAAAAGGGTTATTTTATTATCATCTACTTTTAACAATGGAGTTTGAGAAAGAACTTCAGATATGTGATTGCCTACAACTAAATCGCTGTTTTCAACATTAAAAACGAAACGGTCATCCTTTTGTTCAAAAAAAGGTTTTTTACCATTCACTTTTATTTCTGCAATTTGTTTTTCTATAACTGTTTTAATAGAATCTTTCTTCTCTTGAGAGAAACCAAACAACGGAAGCAGAACACCCACACCTATCAATATTTTTCTCATTTACTTTCAATATTTCTGATGCAAACATCATGATTATACCTAAAGTCTACAAGATTAGCAATCCAAGATTGATCAATACCGGTATATCCCTTTCCAAAAATTTACAAATTCAGTATTCTTCAAAGTTATTATTCAACTGATGTACAAACACTTAGAGATGTATCGTAAGAATTCAATGATAATTCATAAATTTGCAGTGTATTTAGAGATATGAAGAAGTTTCATTTAATTATTTTAACTGTTTTTCCTTTTTTTTTCTTTTCTCAAAGCATAAAAGGATTACACATTCCAGACTCGTTAAAAAATAAAAGTTATAAGTATATTGATGATGCTTACAATAAAGTATTCCAGATTGATAATGATAAAGCTGAGCTTTTAGCCAATTATATTCTGTTAAAAGGAAAGAAGGAAAACAACAAAGACATCCTGTTTGATGGATATTATAATATTGCCCGGGTAAAAAATCTGAAGAATGAAAATGGGCATCCATTTGCAGATTCACTCATCTCTGCATCAAAAAACGTAAATAACTACGATTACCCAGCCAAATCTCATATATTAAAAGGAATCTTATTCAACAATGAAGGGAAATACAAAGAAGCTTTAGATGAGTATACTATAGCTATTAAGTACAACAGGGCTGAAAATAAAGAACAGTTTTTTTATATAAACAAGCTCATTGCCATCCTAAAAACAGCTACAGAAGAATATCAGGAAGCCCTCCCTCTTTTTTTGAAATACTATGAGTACGAGAAAGATAAAACAAGAACCAACAATGTAGATGCGAAAAACTACATTGCTTCTATTTTTTCTCTGGCTAATATTTATACTAAATGTAAGGACTATAAAAAAAGTATTGAATTTGCAGATCTGGGGCTGGCAGAATGTAAGAAGTACAATAATTACTCTAACTATAGCTATCTGCTTATGATAAAAGGGATCAGCCTCTTTTATGTAAAAGATTATCCGCCGTCTTATAAAATCCTGCTGGAAGTAGAAAAAGGATTGATAAATAATAAAGATTATACCAATCTCGGGGTTTTATATTACTATCTGGGGAAAATAAAACACTCAACCCGAAGTGAAAACCAAGCTATAGAATTTTTTAAAAAGGCAGATTCTATTTCTTTTACTTTCAAAAGCTTTGAGCCCATAAAAAGAGATGGATATGAAATTCTGATCGATTATTATAAAAAGAAAGGCGATTTAAAAAACCAACTAAAATACATTGATAATCTGATCCATAGCGACAGTATAATTGCTGTAAACCGCAAAAATCTTTCAAAAGAGATTCTGAAAAAGTATGATACTCCCCTGCTTATGAAAGAAAAGGTAGGTGTAATTGAAAAACTGAACCATCAGAATGCATGGCTGATAGCGTCTCTGATGCTCATTACTTTAGTTTTCATATTGGTAATCAGAAAAAACAGAAAGAAAATAAAAGAATACGAAAAGCAGGCAAAAGTATTATCAGAAAAACCTTTGGCTACCCCTCTACCGGAAGAAGAAAAAAAGAATGAAACTCCTATTACGGATAATCCTTCCACTATCGTTGAAAGAAAGGAAAAAGCACCGAAAAGTGACCCTTCTTCCAATCCGAAATTTAAAATACTCATTGATAAAATAGAACAGTTTGAAAAGACTAATAGCTTTCTCAATAAAAATATTACATTAGACTCTCTTGCAAAAGAATTTGATACAAACAGGGATTATCTCTCCAAGCTGGTCAATGAATTAAAAGGCAAAAACTTTTCCCAATATCTGAACGAGCTTAGGATCAACTATATTGTTGAAGAACTAAAATCTAACGAAAAAATAAGAAAGCATACCATTGCTGCTATTGCTGATGATATTGGCTACAATAATGCTGAATCTTTCACAAATGCCTTCAAAAAAATAACAGGAACACTTCCTTCTTATTACATAAAAGCCCTCAATTAAAAATAGATCACAAAACATTAAAATACAACGCTTTACAATTTAAATTTATCGAAATTTATCAATTTCGATAAATTTAAATTCTTTATTTACAGGAATAGAATTTACTTTGTACTTCAATTTATTTAGAAATTTTAAAATTACTTTAGCTGTGAAAAAAATTAAAAAAACAGAAAAAAAATTATCCTTAAACAAAGTTCAAATGTCTAAAATAAGAGGAGGGGTAAGCTCTGGAGGAGGCGATCAAATGCTTTTGAATGGGGATAACGATACTGTGGTAGACAGAACAATAGATGATACTCTGGATATGACAATAAAAAACCATTAAACATTTCAACATTTTATCAGTAATTTTGAAAAAAATTACTGATTTTTTATTTTTATGAAGTACCTATTAGCCCTAACTTTTTTTCTTACATTTAATATTACTTTTTCTCAGAAAATAAGTATCAAGCATTTTAATGAATACAATATTGAGAAACTGCAGCCTTTAATTTCTCATTTAAATTCTGAAATACAAAAGAATTATAAAGAAAAAGACAAGGCAGTAAAATATGATAATCTTTTCAGGGCAAGTATGGCCGCAAAAAACTATGATATTGCTCTAAGCCAGCTGGATTCAGTACGCAGTGTTTACAGAAAAAGTAATCCCATTATTTCTAATGCAATGGGAACACAGTATGAAATTTACATCAATGCTCAGAAAAATAAAAATGCTCAGAAAGATTTTCAGGAAAAATATAAAGAAGAATTCCTGAAAAAATATGAAAGTCTGCCGACAAAAACACAGATCATACTTCCCCGCTATTTCAATGGTGATACCGAGAAAACAAAAAAAGAGATTCTGGCTGCCCTTAAAAATGATTTTGAGAATAAAGACAGCGTGGATCTGAAAAAAGCTTTACTGCTGTGCAGAAGTTATAACTCATATGTAACAGGACCTACATTTGATATCGCTAAAAATTATTTAAAAGAACTCGACTTCAGGAACTTCGAGGTGAAAGACAGCTTATTAATCAATAATGAAATCAGTATAAGAGTTGTTTTAAATAAAAAAATAACCAATCCTGAATCTACCATCCTGGTCAATTCCATCTATCCTGATGCAGAGGATGTCAATGATCAAAAAGTACACACAAGCTATGGCTATCACTCTGTTTACATTTATCCCAGAGGAAAATATACGAGCAATGCTGCCATAGAACCTTTTGAACATGAGCAGGAAGATATTAATAAGGTCATTGACTGGATTATAAAACAACCCTGGAGCAATGGCAAAGTAGGAATGATTGGAGGCAGTTATCTGGGATTCAGCCAATGGGCAGCCGCTAAAAATATGCATCCGGCTCTAAAAACTATTATTCCGCAGGCCTCTGTAGGAATTGGCGTAGTAGATTTCCCTATGAATAATAACATCTTTTCCTCTTATTCTCTTCGTTGGATTAACTATGTTACCAATAATAAAATGCTTGATGCAGGCTTCAAAGATGAAGATCATTGGAATTCTATTTTTAAAAAATGGTATGAAGGCGGTGAGGCATTTAACAAGCTAGATTCTATTGCCGGCAAAAAAAATATAATATTTCAACGCTGGTTAAAGCATCCGTCATTTGATAGCTATTGGCAGAAAATGATTCCTTACCAAAATGACTATTCCCACATCAATATTCCGGTTCTAACCATTACAGGATATTATGATTCTGATCAGCTGGGAGCGTTATACTATTTCAGAAATCATTATAAATATAACAAAAACGCCAATCATTATTTGATTATTGGACCTTATGATCATTCAGGAGCCCAGGGTTATATTAAAAATAACCTAAAAGGATATACAATTGATTCTGCGGCCAATATGGATATCGGAAATATAACAATGGAATGGTTTGATTATATTCTGAAGGGGAAACGAAAACCATCTTTTCTTAAGGATAAAATTAATTATCAGGTAATGGGAACCAATGAATGGAAAAGTACTTCCAGCATTGATGATTTTGATAAAAATAAATTAAAATTCTATATCAGTACCCATCATCAGCTTTCTTTAGAAAAAGATAAAGACAAAAGCTTCACACCGTTAACAGTAGATTTTAAAGACCGGACTAATGCAGATGAGCTTTTTAAGCAGAAAGATAACGTACTGGATAGTAAAATTTACAGTTCAGATGCCATTGTATTTTCCTCAGAGCCATTTGAAAAACCTGTTGAATTTACAGGAAATTTTGTAGGTAATCTGAAATTATCCGTCAATAAAAAAGATGTTGATGTATACATGAAGCTGTATGAGCAAAATACAGAAGGCAAATATTTTCTTTTATCTACCTATTATGGAAGAGCAAGCTATGCAAAAAGTTCAGAAAAAAGAAAATTGCTGCGTGAGAACAAAGAGACAAATATAACTGTTACTAATAATGAATTTGTAAGTAAAAAAATGGAAAAAGGAAGTAAACTGGTTTTAGTATTAGGAGCGTTAAAAAATCCTCTTATGCAGATCAATTATGGAACAGGAAAAGAGGTAAGTGAAGAAACTATTAAAGATGCTGCTGCTGCTCTGGAAATAAAATTTTACAACAACAGCTTTATAGAAATCCCTATTTCCCTTAATTAATGCCACGCTTTCCTTTTCAGTTTTTTGACCGTTTTGCTGTCAGATTACCGCTTTTTTCATACAGAGATTTTCAGAATAATTTTTCCGGTGAAAATAAAACCCGCGGAAATTTAGAAAAATATTACAGTAATACTATTTTCAGAGAAGCCATTTATTTAGCTTCTCTTTCTTTGTATCAGGAGATAGAAAAGTATACTGACAATGGGTTACTGGGTTATCAAACCCTACACAAAAGAACAAAAAGCTCATTGCTAAAATATTATAACCGTACAAGTACCCGCTGTACCCCATTTGGGCTATTCTCAGGAATAAGTACAGGAAAATTTGAAAAAGAAACCCTATTTCCGGTATTCTCAGAATATACAAAAGTAAGAGACACAAAGCTGGATATGCATTTTTTAGTGGCGCTATCAGAACAGCTTCTTTCCGTTCCGTACGTTAAAAACAATATTTCTTTTTTTCCTAATAACAGTATTCATAAAGTTGGAAATAAAATCCGCTTTGTAGAATATGAAAATAAAGGAGGAAAAAGAGATTACATCATTTCTTCCGCTCCGATTTCCGAGGCATTAGAACTTATCCTACAATTTTCAGAAACAGGTAAAACAATTGACCAGCTTGCCATTCCTCTTGTTCAGGAAGAAATATCTTTTGAAGAAGCACGGGAATTTATTAATGAACTTATCGAAAATCAGGTTCTGGTAAGTGAACTTAATCCTACCGTTTCAGGAGGTGATTTTCTGGAAGTAATACTTTCCATTTTAAACAGGGTTGGTGCCCATCAGGAAAAAGAGATTTTGGCAGCCCTCAGAAACAAGGTAAGTGAACTTGATTTACATTTTGGAAATACAGCAGCCTCTTATTCTGAAATTGAAAAACTCATCAAAAAACTGAATGTTCAATATGAAAAAAAATATCTTTTTCAGACAGATCTTTATTTTGAAGAGGAAACAAACTTATCTTATCAATGGAAAAAAGAACTGAAAAAAGGAATCTCTTTTCTGAATAAAATTGCCATTCCTTCCAAAGAAACTACTTTAGAAAAATTCAAAAAAGCTTTTTATGAAAGATTTGAAAATCAAGAAGTTACTTTGTCTTATGCTTTAGATCCGGAAATAGGAATTGGCTATATACAGGATACTCAGGCCAAAGGAGTTCATCCCTATCTTGAAGATTTAATACTGCCGTCTTCTAATCAGAAAAAAGAAATTCAGGTAAATCTTAATCCGGTACAAATCATTCTTAATCAGAAATTACAAAAAGCCTATTGGAATAAAGATCATGTAATACATTTAACTGATGATGATTTTAATGGTTTTGAGGAACAATGGGATCAACTGCCAGATACATTATCCGTTATGACTGAAATCATTTCAGAAAACCAGCAGGAAAAATTATCTATAAAATCTGCAGGTGGAAATGCCGGAAAATTACTGGGCAGATTCTGTTCAGAAAAATCATCCGTAAAAGATTTGGTTAAAACCATTGCTGAAAAAGAACAGGATCTTAATCCAGACAAAATTCTAGCAGAAATTGTACACTTACCCGAATCCAGAATTGGAAATGTGATCAGAAGACCTTCGCTGAGAGAACATGAAATTCCTTATCTGGCAAGTTCTGCATTAGAAAAGGACAATCAGATTCTTGTAGAAGATTTGTATCTGTCCATAAAGAACGGCCAACTATTTCTAAGGTCAAAGAAGTACAACAAAGAAGTTATTCCTCATCTTACGAATGCCCATAATTATTCAAACAACTCTTTGCCTGTCTATCATTTTTTATGCGATTATAATAATCAGAATGTAAAATCTTATTTATCATTTAACTGGGGCGGTTTATCCCAGATCTATGATTTTCTGCCAAGAGTTGAATATCAAAACATCATTCTGTCTAAAGCACGATGGAAAATTGATCCTGAACATATTCAGTATTTGGAGTCATTGGTTCAATCTGATGAAAATGATCTTCTGCTTCAAAAGATTGAAGAATGGAGAAAATTAAAACAAATACCAGAATGGATACAGTGGGTAAAAGGAGATCATACACTTGCTGTCAATTTAAAAAATTATGATTTAATTCGAATGTTTTTATCATCCGTAAAAAATGAAAAACAAATTTTTATTGAGGAGTTTCTGTATAATGATCAGTCAGATTATATTCATCAATTCGTTTTCTCTCTATATAAAGACCTATAAATAAGATGGTAACCAGAAAATTTCATCCGGGAAGTGAGTGGCTCTATTTCAAAGTTTACACAGGGATCAAAACTTCAGATAGTATTTTACAGGAAGTTATAGAACCATTAATAGAGCAATTACAAATTCAAAACCTTATTGAGAAATGGTTTTTTATACGATATAACGATCCTAAACCTCACCTGAGGATAAGATTAAATCTTAAGCCTATAACTGACCCTAGTATGATCTTAGAAATGATTAATTCATTATTTAAGGACTATCTGGAATCAGGAGAAGTCTCTTCTGTCATTATGGATACCTACTCAAGAGAACTTGAACGCTATGGTGAAAACACGATAGAATACGCGGAATACCTCTTTTTTAAAAGCAGTCAATTGATTTTAAACTTCCAGGAATACAGTGATGAAGAAAAGATTATTACTTCTTTATTTTATATAGATCATATTTTATCAGCATTCAACTTATCTCTTGAAAAGAAAACAGAGTTTGCACAGCGTTCTGAAAATGCTTTCAAGTCGGAATTCCATGCAGATAAGAACTTAAATAATCAGTTAAAGAAAAAGTATAATGAGTTTTATCCTCAATACTTTGAATTTATTACTTCTGAGGAATATGAAGAAATCAGAGATTTAATAAAAAGTAATATCACTGAAATTGCATTAAAGTTTGAAGATCTTTCAAAATTGGAAAAAGATAATCTATTAGAAATAAAACTAAAAAATTTCTTGAAAAGCATTTTTCATATGCACATTAACCGGTTGTTTATTTCCCATCAAAGACTATTTGAAATGGTGATTTATGATCACTTATTCCGCTTTTATAAAACAAATAGAGGCCATTCTCTGAAAAAATAAATTTGAATATTGTAAAAATAAAAAAAGCACCTACATTTCTGTAAGTGCTTGATTTAGAAAGTGGTCCCACCTGGGCTCGAACCAGGGACCACCTGATTATGAGTCAGGTGCTCTAACCAACTGAGCTATAGGACCTCAAAACTTGGTTAAATTTTGTGTTTGCAAAAATAGTAAAATTTCTTTCACTACAAAATTTTTTATTGCTTTTCTTGGCAAAGTTCTACCAGTACACCGTTTGTAGACTTTGGATGCAGGAAGACAACTAATTTATTATCAGCACCTTCTTTAGGTTCTTCGGAGATAAACTGAAATCCTTCTTTTTTCAGTCTTTTCACTTCTTCCAGGATATTTTCAACCCCAAATGCCAGATGATGGATGCCTTCTCCCTTTTTATCGATAAATTTTGAGATCGGACTTTCAGGATTACTGGCTTCCAACAGCTCAATTTTACTTTCTCCTGTTTCATAGAAAGAAGTTACAACCCCTTCTCTTTCTACGGATTCTTTTTTATAAGATTCTTTTCCCAATAATTTGGCAAAAAGCTCATCAGAAACTCCTAAAGACTTTACGGCAATACCAATATGTTCTAGCTTCATAAATACTAATAAATATAATTAAATCGTAAATTTGATACTCCAGTTGAATTTCAAAGTATCAATTCAAACAAAAGTACTAAATTTGCAGAAATTATGGAAAGTAACAGACAAAGAAAAGTAGCACAGATTATTCAGGAAGACTTCGCAGAGCTTTTCCGCAAACAGGCTTCAGAAAGCAAACAGAGTATTTTAGTATCTGTTTCAGATGTAAAAGTAACTGCTGACTTGGGAATTGCTAAGATTTATTTAAGCATTTTCCCACAGGAATTCCGTACCGCTGTGATGAAGGAGATTGAAGAAAACAAAGCTCAATACAGAAACTTCATCGGACAGAAAATGTCAAAACAGGTACGTATCATTCCCCAGCTTAACTTCTACCTTGACACCGCTCTGGATGATGTTGAAAAACTGGAAAGAGAATTAAGAGGCGAAGGCGACAATCCTGTTTTATAAATCTTGAAGAATATTGCATTTTACATAGCATCCAGATACCTTTTGGCTAAAAAAGGCAGTACCGCGGTTACGTTTATTACGTGGCTGTCTGTGGGTGCCATGACGGTTGCTGTGACTGCAATGTTCGTCATTATTTCTGTTTTTTCAGGTCTTGAGGATCTGAATAAAGACCTTATTTCCAATCTTCATGCTGACCTTACTTTAAAAAGCGTTTCCGGAAAAACTATTAAGAATCTGGATACCGTGAATAAAGTATTAGGCACCCATAAAGAAGTGAGCAGCTTCTCCCGTGTTATTGAAGAAAAAGTATACATCAGCTTCAACGGAAAAGGAGATATTGCTTATTTAAGAGGCGTTGATTCTGCTTACATCAAAGTAAACCCTATCAATAAAGATGTTTTCTACGGAACTTATCCGAGCTTCAAATATTCCAATGAAGTATTGATGGAAAACAGTCTGGATAACAGACTTTCAATTCCTGTGGATTCTTCCAACCATTATGCGACAGTCTTTATGCCCAAACCGGGAACAGGGATTATCAATAAAGAAGAAGACATCTATAATAAAAGAGATATTTCAGTAACCGGTGTTTTCCCTGGAAAAGATCAGCTGGACAATTATATTATCTCTCCTATTGAGCTTGCGGAAGAGTTACTTAACCTTCCCAAAAAGTCAGCATACCAGATTGTCATTAAACTAAAAAATCCGGAAAATGCAGATGCTGTAAAACAAAGCCTGCTTTCTTCTCTCGGCAAAAATATTGAGATCAAAACCAAGGAAGAAGAAAATGCTGCTTTCTGGAAAATGATCAACACCGAAAAACTTTTTATCTACCTGATTTTTGCCCTGGTTATCTTCATTACCACCTTTAATCTTGCCGGAGCAATCATTATCCTTCAGCTTGATAAAAAAGAACAGGCAAAATCACTTATTTCACTGGGCTTTCCTTTAAGCCATTTGAGATTAACCTATTTCTACACCGGTCTCCTGATTGTTGTTTCGGGGGTCATTACCGGATTGATTCTTGGAACAGCACTTTGCTACTTCCAGCTTTACACAGGATTCTTCCGAGCTAATGAAGTTCTGCCATTCCCGGTAAAAATTGTAGGAAAAAACTATCTTATTGTAGCCCTTACAGCTTCCTTGTTCGGAATCACTATTTCATGGTTTTTCTCAAAAATCAGCAAAGAATATATTACTAAAAACTAATCTACTAAGTGTATATATTACATTAAGTTAATATACTTCGGTTTCATTTTTTCGTACCTTTACGCCCCAATTTTAAATAAATGAAACGAATTTTATCTTTTTTTCTATTAAGTCTGACATTTATCAGCGCTTTAGCACAGGCTCCGGCAGGATATTATACAAATGCTAACGGATTAACAGGTGCAGCTCTGAAAACAGCTCTTATGAACATTATCAGCGATGGACATGTAGACCATGGTTATGGTGGTTTATGGACTGGCTATGCTACTACTGACCGTGATTATTTTTATGAAAATGACGGAACAATTCTGGATATTTATTCTGAAAACCCCAATGGAGCGGATCAGTATAATTTCATTCTGGGAACCAATCAATGCGGATCTGCCGGATATTCTAATGAAGGTGACTGTTACAACAGGGAGCACGTTATTCCTCAGAGTTTATTCAACAGTGCTTCTCCCATGGTAGCTGATATTCATTTTATCCGTGCTACCGATGGAAAAGTAAATGGAATGAGATCCAACTACCCTTTCGGAATCGTAGGAAATACTTCTTTTACCTCTAAAAACGGATCAAAATTAGGCACCTCCGTATCACCAGGATACTCAGGTACTGTATTTGAGCCTATTGATGCTTTCAAAGGAGATATTGCCAGAATGTTCCTTTATTTTGTGACAAGATACGAAGACAAACTTTCCAATTTCACTTCCGGTGATATGCTTGGCAACACACCATTCCCGGGACTGCAGCCTTGGGCACTCAATCAGTATTTAATATGGAATGCAATAGATCCTGTATCTGCAGAAGAAATTGCAAGAAACAATGCTTCTTATACTTATCAGGGAAACAGAAACCCTTTCATTGATCACCCTGAATATGTTTCTCAAATCTGGGGATCTCCAGTAATTGACAACCAGGCTCCTACAGCAGCAACCAACCTTGTAGCCAACAATCCTACTTCAAACTCTATCGCTGTAAGCTGGACAGCCGCTACGGATAATGTAGGAGTAACTACTTACCAGATTTATGCAAACGGTACATTAAAAGCTACGGTTTCCGGTACAACAACATCTACGATTGTATCAGGATTAGCTCCACTTACTCAATATACTTTCTATGTAATTGCTAAAGATGCTTTCGCAAACTCATCTCCACAAAGTACAACAGCTATAGAAACTACTCTTGACACGCCTGCAGGAGGTGGAAGCTGTGGAACAGAAGATTTTGAAATGATCACTGGTGCAGCGAATACTTATCTGACAGCCAACTGGACGAACAACGGAATTTCATGGACTGCTACAGACGCAAGAGTTGACCAAACAATCAACAACAAGGCCATCACCATCAGAAACGGTACTTTAACAAGTTCAACACTTTCAAGCGGAATCCAGAATTTAACTTTAACAACACAGTTAAAATTCTCAGGAAGTGCAGGATATTTCAATGTTTTTGTAAACGATGTTAATGTAGGAACTATTCCTTACAGTACTGTTGTCACTACAACTACCATTAACAATATTAACGTAAGCGGAAATGTTGTCATTAAGCTGACCAATTCTTCTACTTCCAACAGAGTTGCTCTGGATGACCTTAGCTGGGCATGTTTCGGTACATTAGGAACTGCTGAAACTCAAAAAAACAAATCAGAATTCACTATCTACCCTAACCCGGTAAAAAACAATGAATTATTTGTAAAAGGAGAAAATCTTAGCAAAATTTCAAAAGCCGATATCTATGACCTTTCCGGAAAATTAATTGAAACAATCGTTAATCCTTTCAAACATTCAAATAAAATTAACCTTAAAGGTGCTGTAAAAGGAACTTACATCCTGAAAACAGATAATTTCTCTACTAAATTTATCGTAGATTAATTCTTAAAAAATATTTCAAACCAAGGCCGGATTTATCCGGTCTTTTTTTTATTTTTGATATATGGATTCCAATAAAAAATTAGGATTGATAGGAAAAAATATTTCCTATTCTTTTTCTAAAAAATTCTTCGAAAATAAGTTCCAAAAGCTCATGCTAAAGAACTTCTCCTATGATATTTTTGATCTTAACGAAATCAATGAAGTGGAAAACCTTTTTGCTTCTCCGGACCTTTTAGGATTCAATGTTACCATTCCCTACAAAGAAAAAATCATTGATTATCTTGATGAATTAAGCGATGAAGCGGAGAAAATAGGTGCCGTAAACTGTGTTCTTATCCAGGATGGCAAAAAAACAGGCTATAATACGGATGCTTACGGATTTGAAAAAACTCTTCTTTTACACAAAACCCCTTCACAGGACAAAGCACTGATCTTAGGAAACGGCGGTGCTGCAAAAGCTGTAAAATATGCTTTAGATAAACAAAATATTCCTTCTGTAATTATTTCCAGAAGGACGGAAATCAATTTTGAAAACCTTGATAAAGAAACCGTTGCGGAACACAAAATAATCATTCAGTGTACCCCGGTAGGCACTTTCCCGAACGTTAAAGACTGCCTGAATTTTCCTTTTGACGGGCTTTCTTCTGAACACCTGATCATCGATCTGATTTACAATCCAAACTACACTCAATTCATCATCAATGCCTCTGAAAAAGGAGCAAAGACAGTGAATGGATATTATATGCTTGAACAGCAAGCAGAAAAAGCTTGGGAAATTTGGAATTTTCAAAAAAAATAACATAAATTAGTGCTTTAATTGGCCTTAAAGCTATATTTAAAGGATATAAACGCCACTCACATAAAAGATTTGCTATGACTACAGAAAACAATCTTTCTGAAAACGAAGAAAAGAACAATCCTAACGAAGTATCTCAGGAAACATCAGAAAACACAGTTTCTCATGATGCAAACCGACATGAAGAGGATGCAGAGCACCTGGAAGAACATGAAGAGGTAGAAATTTCCCTGACTGATGCTTTAAAGGAAATGGAAAAAATCATCAACACTCCCAACGCCGGTGAGAATTTCAAAAGATTCAATCTGTTGAGGGAAAAAGCAAGTCACTATATCCATGATGAAGTGGAGGATAAAAAGCACGAATATGTAGAAGCCGGAAATCCTGCTGAAAACTTCAGCTATGAGCATCCTTCTCAGAATAAATATTCTGCATTGGTTAATATTTTCAGGGAAAAACATGACAGCTTCCAGAAAGGACAGGAAGAAGAGCAGAAGAAAAACCTTGAACACCGTCAAAGCATTATCGAAAGACTTAAAAATCTATATACCAGTTCTGAACCGGGAATCAATCTTTTCAAATCCATCCGTGAAATTAAAGAAGAATGGTCAAAAGCCGGACAGGTTGCAAAATCTGAATTCAAAATTCTTAACAACAACTACTTCCACCACCTGAATCAATTTTATCAGATGCTGGATCTGAATAAAGAATTTCTGGAGCAGGAATACAGCCACAATCTGGAAAAGAGAGAACATATTATTGCCCGTGCCAAAGAGCTGGAAAATGAACCGGTGATCCAAAAGGCTTTAAATGAACTTCAGTATCTTCATAAGCTTTGGAAGGAAGAAGCTGAACCTGTTGCAGAGGAATTCCGTGAAAAAACATGGGAAGAATTCAAAGAAATTTCCAACAAAATTCACGAGAGAAAATCTGAGCTTTCTGCTTCTATTGAAAAGGAACAGACCGTAAATCTTGAAAAGAAAAACGAAATCATTGCTGAAATCAAGAAACTGTCTGAGCCATCAGAAACTCCTAATCACAACTACTGGCAAAATGCCATCAAAAGAGTTGAAGATCTGCGTTCTGAATTCTTAAAAACCGGAAGCGTTCCAAGAAAATTATCCAATCAAAACTGGAATGATTTCAAAACAACACTGAGAGGTTTTAATACAACGAAAAATAACTATTACAAATCGTTGAAAGGTTCACAGCAAGCGAATCTTGAAGAGAAATTAAAACTGATCCAGACGGCACAGGACAATATGAACAATGAAGAATGGGATATTTCAGTTCCATTATTCAAAAAACTGCAGGAAGACTGGAAAAAAGTAGGCCACGTTCCAAAGAGCATGACCAACAAAATCTGGGATGAATTCCGTGATGCATGTAATGCGTTCTTTAATAACTACAGAGAGAAAAGCAATACTTCCACCGACAACTGGAAAGAAAATTATAAAAACAAAAAAGTACTTCTTGATGAATTGAAATTGGTTTCCAATGAAGAAGGCAGTATCGAAAAAATTGAGCAGATCAAAACATCATGGAACAACATCGGTAAAGTTCCGAGAGATAAAATTTCAATCAACTCTGAATTCAACAAGGCATTAAGAGAGAAATTGAAAATAAACAAAATCAACGAACTTGAACTGAAAGAAGAAGGTCTATCTGAAAACCAGCTTACTGACAAAGCAAGAAAGATCAAAAACCAGATTTCTGATCTTGAAGGTGAAATTGTAAAACTGGAAAACAACCTTTCTTTCTTCAACAAACCATCAAGGGAAAATCCTCTTTTAAGAGATACTTACAACACCATTGATGAGAAAAAAGCTCATCTGGAAACATTAAAGCAGAATCTCCACAGCATCATCAGCGGAGATTAACAGATAACAAAATAAATAAAGGCGGAGCAAAGCAATTTGTCTTCGCTTTTTCTTTTTATAAATATGAACAACGACGAACTGTATATCAAAAGATGTATTGAGCTGGCTCAGAAAGCTCTTGGCAACACCTACCCCAACCCTCTTGTAGGAAGTGTAATCGTACACAACGGAGAGATCATTGGTGAAGGCTACCATCATAAAGCTGGAGAAAACCATGCTGAGATCAACGCCATCAACTCTGTTAAAAATAAAGATCTTATTCCGGAATCTACCATCTATGTATCCCTGGAGCCCTGTGCACACTACGGAAAAACTCCACCTTGTGCTTTAAAGATTAAAGAATTAGGATTTAAAAAAGTGGTTATTGGTGCGATGGATTCTCATGATAAAGTCAATGGTAAAGGAAAGAAAATCATCCTGGATGCTGGAATTGAAGCCGTTTCAGGAATTCTTGAACAAGAATGTATTGAACTTAATAAAAGGTTTTTCACTTACCATGAAAAGAAAAGACCTTACATTATCTTAAAGTGGGCAGAATCCGGTGATGGCTTTTTGGATAAAGACTTTAAACCAACAGCTGTTTCCAACACCTTGGTGAATCAGTTTGTCCATAAGTTAAGAGCTGACGAACATGCTATTCTGGTAGGCACCCAAACTGCCTTAAATGACAACCCAAGTCTTACTGTAAGGAATGCAGAAGGAACAAACCCGGTAAGAATTCTGATCGATTTTGATTTAAAAGTTCCGTCCAATTTCAACATTTATAATAATGAAGCAAGGACATTGGTTTTAAATTCAGTAAAAGAAGGCATCGAAGGATCTATTCAATTTATTAAAATCAACAGGAATAATTTCCTGCCTGAACTTATGGAAGCATTGTATAAAGAACAGATACAGTCTGTGATTATTGAAGGGGGCCATTTTACGCTACAGCAGTTCATCAATGCTGGTCTTTGGGACGAAGCCATTGTCATCAAAAATGAAAATCTGAACCTTGAAAACGGGACAAAAGCACCTGAATTCAATCATACACCCACTGCAATTGAAAATTTCAGAGACAATACAGTTTCTTTCTTCAGACTAAAATAAAAGCACTTTATCACCACTGAATGAAATAATTTCTTTACATTAGTTACACAAAAAAATTACTATGAAAAATTTAAAAAAAGTTTCAAGACAGAGTTTAAAGAAAATAAACGGAGGAAACGCTCCTGAATGCTGCTCATTCTATCCGCCTTCATTACAGCATTGCTGTGCAACGCCTTCAAGTATGAGCTGCCCACCGCCTTGGGCAGATGGAACATTCCAATGCTAATATTGTTAAATTATATCAATTAATCCAACAAAACTATTATCATGAATAACCTGAAAAAAGTATCCAGAGCCAGTATGAAAACCATTAAAGGAGGGATTTTTGTAACATGTATACTCCCTAATGGACAACCTACAAGATGCAGAGACAAATGCCCTCAGGATTTTTGCGGTCCAACAAGCTATATGTGTCTGATTCCAATGGACCTTTGTGGAGATGTGATGTAACAGTATAATTTTACATTCAAAAATATATAAGCCGTCAAATTCTGACGGCTTAATTTATGATCATGATGCAGAATACTAAAGCATTTAATATTTTTGCATAATTAAAGCCGGAATACACAATGACGTTTGAATACAAAACCATAGAAAAACCCATAGAAAATACTCTTTTAAAGGAAAAAGGAAGCAAGTTTATAGGATTTGCGTTCCCGGTAACCAATGAAAAGGAATTAAAGAATGCGCTGGAAAAAATAAGGGAAGAACATCCGAAAGCTACTCACCACTGTTATGCTTTCAGAATGGGATTAAATGGTGAAAATTACCGTGCCAATGATGATGGCGAGCCTTCCGGAAGTGCCGGATTACCTATTTACAATCAGCTGCTGGCAAATGAGGTCACCAATATTCTCGTAATTGTAGTCCGTTATTATGGAGGAACCAAACTAGGGGTTTCGGGATTGGTAAAAGCTTATAAGGAATCTGCAAAGATTACATTGGAAGAAGCTCAAATCATTACCCGTGAACTGGAAACGGAAATAGAGATTCAGTTTAATTTTAATCAGCAGAATACAATATTCACTCTGCTTTCAAAATTTGATGCCAAGGTTTTGAATTTTGATGCCAACGAAAACTGTATTCTTACTGCCTCACTGAAGCTTGCACAAAAAGAAAACATCTCGGAAAAACTCTCCGAGATGCAATATGTTTCATTTGAATTTAATAATTAATCCCTTCTTCCACCAAGAAGTAATGATCCCCAGTAAAGAAGTTGTGCCAGAGATCCTAAGGCTGCTACCACATAAGTTCTTGCTGCCCATTTCAGGCTGTCCTGCACTCCTACAAATTCCTCTGCAGTTACAGTTCCTGTATCTTTAAGCCATTTCATAGCTCTGTTACTTGCGTCATACTCCACAGGAAGTGTTACAAAAGCAAAAAGTGTTGTCACAGCAAACATAGCAACTCCAATGGCAAGAACTGTTGTATTTCCATTGGGATTTTCCATCGTTCTTGATGCTGCCATTACCGCAATACCCGCTATAAGGACAAATTGCATCAGATTGGAACTTATATTAACAATAGGAACCAGTTTTGAACGTAAATTCAACATAGAGTATCCTACGGCATGCTGTACTGCGTGTCCGCATTCATGAGCTGCTACTGCGGCTGCGGCTGCGTTTCTCTGCATATAAACCCCTTCAGAAAGGTTCACTGTTTTATCAGCCGGATTATAGTGGTCCGTCAACTGCCCGGGAACAGATATTACCTGAACATCATTGATCCCGTTATCCCTCAACATTTTTTCCGCTACTTCTTTCCCCGAAAGGCCGTTTCGAAGGTGCACATTGGAATAATATTCAAATTTTGATTTCAACCTGGAAGAAACCCACCAGCTCACCAACATTGAAATACCAATAATGATATAATAACCCGCCATTTTATATAGATTTTGTGTTTAATTTTTATCCATAATGATGTAAAAACTGTGCCAAAGTATAAGATATTATTATTTATATTTGTCCTTAAATTACCATCAAAAGTTATGTCTAAGGTTTCAATTATTGAAGTAAAAACAGCCGGTCAACTCAAGCAATTCGTAAAATTTCCGATGGATCTGTACAAAAATAATCCGTACTATGTTCCATCCTTTATCAAAGACGAAATAAAAATATGGGATGCAAATGAAAATCCGGCATTCCTCTATTCCGAATCCAAGCAATTTCTGGCTGTAAAAGACAGTAAAGTAGTGGGAAGAATCGCAGTAATTATAAACCACAAGGAGGAAAAAGAATTAGACATCAAAAAAGTACGCTTTGGCTGGATAGATTTCATCGATGACATTGAGGTTTCTAAAGCATTGATTCAGACTGCTATTGATTATGCCAAAGAACATAACATCAATAAGATTGAAGGGCCTATGGGGTTCACCAATCTTGACAAAGCCGGTATGCTGACAATGGGATTTGATAAACTGGCAACAATGATTGGAATTTACAATCATGCCTATTACCCTAAACATCTTGAAAATCTTGGATTAACCAAAGAAAAAGAATGGGTAGAATATGAGATGAATTTCCCGAAAATACTTCCTGAAAAAGTAGAAAAATTCAGTGGACTGATTGCTCAGAAATACAAACTCAGCGTTCTTAAATTCAAATCAAAGGAAGAAATCCTCCCGTATGTAGAACCTATGTTTAAGCTGCTGGATGAAACTTATAAGCATCTTTCTACTTATACTCCAATTTCTGATGAACAGATCAAAACATACAAAGAGAAATATTTCCCGTTCATTGATAAAAATTATGTGATCTGCGTGGTGGATGAAAATCAGCAGCTGGTTTCTTTCGCCATTACGATGCCTTCTTATTCTAAAGCTTTACAAAAGTCAAAAGGAAAATTATTTCCTTTCGGATGGTGGCATTTCCTACAAGCAGGCAAAAAGAATGACAGAGCCAATTTTTACCTTATCGGGATTCACCCTGAATATCAAAGACGTGGCGTAACGGCAATTATCTTCAAAGAAATTTTTGTACGATTTACCAGTATGGGAATCAATTTCGCAGAAACTAATCCTGAACTTGAAGAAAATAAAAGTGTGCAGCTCCTATGGCAGGATTATAATCCGGTAAATCATAAGAGAAGAAGAACCTATTCGATGGAAGTGAATAAGTGATACTGTATTTATAGAATGTAAAAAGTATTTTAAACTCTAAACTTTGAACTTTATGAAACCACAACTTATCATTTTCGCTATTTTAATTGCCGGATTTATCAGTTATAACATCTTTTTTCAATCGCAGGATGATAGGACGAATACCGTCATCAATATCCTTTTTGCCAGTATTCTTTTTGGATACATCTCTTTTATGGCATATTCTGTTCTAAGAAAAATGAAGAAATAAAATATAAAGCCAATTTTTATTAAATCTGCATTTCATTCAGTTAAAATATCTCCAATACATAGGATGAGCTATATTTTTGGGGAGCTGCTACAAAAAAAGGGGAAAAACACATTAAGAAAAACAATCACTAAAAGCTAATTTTTATTGATTCTAAATTACCGATTTAACTCATTTTCATCCGACATTTAAGCTGATAAATTTCATGCTTTCTTGTTTATTCGCTAAATTTGCAAATTGAGATAATAATGCAAAAATGAATTTACCTGAAAGTTATATTCCAATCCTTATCCAGGCTGGTGTAGCAGTAGGATTTGTAGCTGTTTCTTTGCTTGGGGCACATTTCTTGGGACCACAGCAGAAAAAAGGAAACTCTGTAAAAAACCAAAGCTGGGAATGTGGAGTTCCTGCAGAAGGAAATGCTAGAACACCGTTTTCTATCAAGTACTTCCTGACCGCGGTATTGTTCGTACTATTCGATATTGAAATCGTATTCTTTTATCCTTACGCAGTAAACTTTAGAGAATTCGGCATGGAGGGATTCCTTGCTGTACTTACGTTCGTTGCGATATTCTTCGTAGCGTTTTTCTATGTTTGGAAACGCGGTGCGCTGGATTGGGATAAATAAATTTTAACATTAAAAGATTGAATTTATTTAAGTAATTTAAAGATTGTGAAGGTCTTATTTTTTAATCTTTAAATATTTTAATCTTTAAATATTTACTAAAAATGTCAGATAAAAAACCAGTAATAAGAACAGATGCACCTGCTCCCGAAGGATATGAAGGAGAAGGGTTTTTCGCAACAAAACTGAGCAGTGTAATCGGGATGGCAAGAAAGTTTTCACTTTGGCCGTTACCTTTTGCTACCTCTTGTTGCGGTATTGAGTTTATGGCTACCCTAAACCCAACGTATGATGCGTCAAGATTTGGTATGGAAAGAAACTCTTTCTCTCCAAGACAAGCAGATATGCTGATGGTTTGTGGAACTATATCAAAGAAATTAGGACCAGTCCTGAAAGAAGTTTATACTCAGATGGCAGAGCCGAAATGGGTAGTAGCAGTTGGAGCTTGTGCTTCCAGCGGTGGTATTTTTGATACATATTCTGTACTTCAGGGGATCGATAAGATTATTCCGGTGGATGTTTATGTTCCTGGATGTCCTCCAAGACCTGAACAGATCATTGAAGGAGTAATGCAGGTACAGGCTCTTGCAGAAAGCGAAAGCATCAGAAGAAGAGACATGCCTGAATATCAGAAATTATTAGATTCTTACAACATAAGCAACTAAACGGAAATGACGAACGAATTTGTATTAGAAGCAATCACAAGAGAATTTCCGGAATCTGTCATTTCAAGCTCAGAACCTTACGGAATGCTGACGATTGAAGTGAAGAAAGAAGATAGTAAGAAAATCATTCACTACCTTAAAGATTCGTCTTTGGAATTTAATTTCCTTACGGATATCTGTGGTATTCATTACCCTGAATTCCCTGAAAAGGAAATAGGCGTTGTATACCATTTGCATAATATGATGGCCAATTTCAGATTACGTCTGAAAATATTCATGTCCAGAGAAAATATCGAAGTAGATTCTCTTACTGAGCTCTATGCCGGAGCTAACTGGATGGAAAGAGAAACGTATGATTTCTATGGGATTAAATTTAAAGGACACCCGGATCTTAGACCTATTTTGAATATGGAAGATCTTGGATACCACCCAATGTTGAAAGAATATCGCCTTGAAGACGGTACGAGAACCGATAAGGACGATAATATGTTCGGAAGATAAAAAATATAAATGATTACTGATGGTTGATTCATTATCAATTATCCTTTATCAATTTATCAATTATATATTATGAAAGATAACTCATTATCTAATATACTAAACCAGTACGAAAGTAAGGAACAGATTGACGGACAATTGTATACCCTCAATTTAGGACCTACCCACCCTGCTACTCACGGGATTTTCCAGAATATCTTAACGATGGACGGGGAGAGAATTCTTCACGCTGAGCAAACGGTAGGATACATCCACAGAGCATTTGAGAAAATTTCTGAAAGAAGAAACTACTCTCAGATCACTACCCTTACTGACCGTATGAATTACTGTTCTGCACCCATCAACAACTTAGGTTGGCACATGACAGTAGAAAAACTGATTGGCGTTGAAGTTCCAAAACGTGTAGACTATATGCGTGTTATCTTAATGGAATTAGCAAGAATCGGTGACCACCTGATCTGTAACGGAGTAACCGGAATGGACTCAGGAGCGATTACAGGGCTTACTTACATGTTCATCGAAAGAGAGCGTATTTATGATATGTACGAGCAGATCTGCGGAGCAAGGATGACAACCAATATGGGAAGAATCGGAGGTTTTGAAAGAGATTTCACGCCTAAGTTTCATGAGTTATTGCAGGATTTCTTAAAGACTTTCCCGGCAAGATTCAAAGAATTCGGTACTTTATTAGAAAGAAACAGAATTTTTATGGACAGAACCATCGGTACAGGAGCTATTTCTGCCGAAAGAGCATTAAGCTATGGTTTCACAGGTCCAAATTTACGTGCAGCAGGAGTAGATTATGATGTAAGAGTTGCACAGCCTTATTCTTCCTATGAAGATTTCGACTTCATTATTCCTGTAGGAACTTCAGGAGATACTTACGACCGTTTCATGGTTCGTCAACAGGAAATCTGGGAATCATTAAAAATTATCAAACAAGCATACGAAAATCTTCCGGAAGGACCATTCCACGCGGATGTTCCTGACTTCTATCTTCCTGAAAAGGCAGATGTATATCAGAAAATGGAAGCATTGATCTACCATTTTAAAATTGTAATGGGAGAAACTGATGTACCGAAAGGAGAAGTTTACCACGCTGTAGAAGGTGGAAACGGAGAATTAGGATTTTATCTTGTAAGTGATGGAGGAAGAAGCCCTTACAGACTTCACTTCAGAAGACCATGTTTCATCTACTATCAGGCATACCCTGAAATGATTACAGGTTCTGTAATTTCAGATGCCATTGTAACGATGTGTAGTATGAATATTATTGCGGGAGAATTAGACGCATAACTGGAATTATAAATTTTGAATTATAAATTATAAATTGATTTTAGACCGTTATTCATTTAGAATTTAAAATCTAAAATCTAAAATTTCAAAAATGAGCGAAACAATAGCTTTTAAACCGGAAAGTTTAGCACAGGTAAATAAAATTATCGCAAGATATCCTGAAGGAAGACAAAAATCAGCTCTTCTTCCTGTACTTCACTTAGCACAGAAAGAATTCGGAGGATGGTTAGATGTTCCTGTGATGGATTATGTTGCCGAACTATTAAGTATCCAGCCGATTGAAGTATATGAGGTGGCTACTTTCTATACCATGTTTAATATGAAGCCGGTAGGTAAATATGTTTTGGAAGTTTGCAGAACAGGGCCTTGTATGGTTTGTGGAAGTGAAAAAATCCTTGACCATATCAGAACAAAACTGAATATTAAGGATGGAGAAACTACTGAAGACGGCATGTTTACATTAAAGCCTGCTGAATGTCTTGGAGCATGCGGATATGCACCAATGCTGCAGTTAGGAAAATTCTTTCATGAAAATTTAACAATAGAGAAAGTAGACGAAATCCTTGAACTTTGCAGACAGGGACAACTTGCTTTAGACTAATAAAGATTTTGAATCCCGGATTTAAAATCAGTTAATTTTTAAAATAATTATAAAAAGCTAACGGCCACAAACCAATAGCTAAAAGCATAATAAACAATGAGTAAAAAACTTTTACTTAAAGACGCACATATAGAAGGTATTCGCTACTTTGAAACGTACCGTAAACAGGGAGGTTATACAGCAGCTGAAAAAGCCTTGAAAATGACTCCTGACGAAATTCTTGAAGAAGTAAAAGCTTCAGGATTAAGAGGTCGTGGTGGAGCAGGATTCCCAACTGGGATGAAATGGAGCTTTTTGGCAAAGCCTGAAGGCGTTCCAAGACACCTTGTTGTCAATGCGGATGAATCTGAGCCTGGAACATTCAAGGATAGATACCTGATGGAGTTCCTTCCTCATTTATTGATCGAGGGAATGCTAATTTCTTCTTACTGTTTAGGTTCTAATGTTTCTTATATCTACATCCGTGGAGAATATTCATGGATTCCTGATATCCTTGAAGAAGCTATTGAAGAAGCCAAAGCAGCAGGATTTTTAGGTAAAAACATCCTGGGAACAGGTTTCGATTGTGAAATTTATGTTCAGAGAGGTGGTGGAGCATACATCTGTGGTGAAGAAACTGCATTGCTTGAGTCCCTTGAAGGAAAAAGAGGTAACCCAAGATTAAAACCGCCATTCCCGGCTGTAAAAGGACTTTGGGAAAGACCAACAGTAGTAAATAACGTTGAATCTATCGCAGCAATTGTTCCAATCATTGATATAACAGGTGCTGAGTATGCTAAAATCGGGGTGGGAAGATCTACAGGTACGAAATTAATTTCTGCTTGTGGAAACATCAACAAACCGGGGGTATACGAAATCGATATGACTATTACCGTAGAAGAATTCATCTATTCTGATGAATATTGCGGCGGTATTAAAAACGGAAAAAAATTAAAGGCTTGTATTCCCGGAGGAAGTTCTGTTCCAATCGTTCCCGCTAATTTATTGCTGAGAACAGTGAATGGAGAGCCAAGATATATGAACTATGAATCATTGGCAGATGGTGGTTTCGCTACCGGAACTATGATGGGTTCAGGAGGTTTCATCGTTTTGGATGAAGACCAGTGTATTGTAGATCATACTATGACTTTGGCAAGATTCTACAATCACGAAAGCTGCGGACAATGTACTCCTTGCCGTGAAGGAACGGGATGGATGTACAAGATTTTAAAGAAAATCGAGAAAGGAGAAGGAAAGATGGAGGATATCGATCTGCTTTGGGATATCCAGAGAAAAATCGAAGGAAACACGATTTGCCCATTGGGTGATGCAGCAGCTTGGCCGGTTGCAGCAGCAATCCGTCATTTCAGAGATGAATTTGAGTGGCATGTGAAAAACCCAGAATTGTCTCAGACACAAAATTATGGATTGGCACATTATGCAGATCCTATTCCGGCTGTTGAAAAGAATGCATAGGTAAAATGAAAAAATTATTGGTTGTCGGCTTAATGATGTCGAATTTTGTATTTGCACAGAATAAGAAAACAGATACTGCAAGTTATAACAGATCCGTTGAAGAGGATTTGTCATATGTAGCGAGTGAGAAACAGCAGATTAAAGCTGAAAAAAAAGAAAAGCCATTACCATTAAGCAAAAAAGGTCAGGTTTTCGTATTTTATGGATGGAACAGAGCGGCTTATAGCAATTCTGATATTCATTTTACCGGAAACGGATACGATTTTCAACTGAATAATGTAAGGGCACAAGACAGACCTACAAAATTTGGAATTGTCTATTTTGATCCAAGCTGGTTTACTGTAACACAGTATAATTTCAGAATAGGATATTTTATTAAAGACAATTTAGCGCTGGTACTTGGGATAGACCATATGAAATATGTAATGGACCAAAACCAGACTGTGGGCTTCAAAGGACATATTTCAGATCCTGAATATGCAGCAATGGTTCAAAACGGACAGGTAAATCTTGCAGATGAGAAGTTCCTTACTTTCGAACATACAGATGGACTTAATTATGAAAACTTAGGTCTTGAGAAATACAAAAACCTTGTTCATAAGAAGAATATAGATTTAGTATGGTCTTATGGAGCTGGAATCGGATTTATGTTTCCGAAAAGTAATGTAAAACTTTTTGGAAATGAAAGAAGTGACCGTTTTCACGTTGCAGGTATGGGAACCGATATCAGATCCAGTCTTAACTTAGTTTTCTGGAAAAACTGGATGCTGAGACTAGAAGGAAAAGCAGGTTATATTAATATGTGGGATATTAAAACTACATTGAATAACAAACCTGATAAAGCACGCCAGGACTTTGTTTTCGGACAGGTTCTAGGAGGAATTGGATATACATTTAATACTAAGAAATATAAATAACAAAGCCTATTGCTTAACGCATAAAGCTTAAAGCATATCATATGAGCGAAGAAGTTAAAAAATTCAAAATAACTATAGACGGACAGACTACTGAAGTGATGCCTGGTACTTCCATTCTGGAAGCAGCAAGACAAATCGGTGGAAAATCTGTACCTCCCGCTATGTGCTACTACAGCAAGCTAGAGACCAGTGGAGGGAGATGTAGAACATGTCTTGTAGAAGTTTCTAAAGGGTCTGAAGCAGATCCTCGTCCTATGCCGAAATTGGTAGCAAGCTGCAGAACAAATGTAATGGATGGGATGGAAGTAAAAAACCTTACTTCTGAGAAAGCTCAGGAAGGAAGAAAAGCGGTTACCGAGTTCTTATTGGTAAACCACCCGCTGGACTGCCCTATCTGTGACCAGGCAGGAGAATGTCATCTTCAGGACTTAGGATATGAGCATGGTGTAGACAGTACAAGAACAGAATTTGAAAGAAATACTTACGAAGCTGATGATCTTGGACCGAACATCAAATTGAATATGAACCGTTGTATTCTTTGTGCAAGATGTGTATTGACAGCAAACCAGCTTACAGAAACAAGAGAACACGGTATTCTTTTCAGAGGAGATCACGCTGAAATTTCAACCTATTTAAATAAAGCTTTAGACAATGACTTCATCGGAAATGTTATCGACGTTTGTCCGGTAGGAGCATTAACAGACAGAACAGCTCGTTTTGCAAGCAGAGTATGGTTTACAAAACCAATGAACGCTTCTTGTAAATGTGATAAGTGTTCAGGAAAAGCTGTAGTATGGATGAAAGGTGACGAAATCGTAAGAGTAACTGCAAGAAAAGACCAATGGGGTGAAGTGGAAGAATTCATCTGTGATACATGCCGTTTCGAAAGAAAAGCATTATCAGACTGGAACATCGAAGGTCCTAGACATATCGACAGACACTCTGTAATTTCATTGAACCACTACGAAAAACCTAAGGATGAGCTAAGAGTTTTAGACAATCCTATGGCTAAAGAAATCAGTGAAAAAGACGAAAAATAAAATAGTTGGATCTAAAAGCCGGAAGCTGGAAGTTTTAATAATAAACCTACAATCCACTTTTAACTTCAATCGTTTTAAAAAATATAAAAAAATTTGGTAATGTGATGAAGAGTTGATGCCGCGAGGTGATAAACTTCCAGCTTCCAGCTCCCATCTTCAAACATTTAAAATAAAAAATGGATTTACTTACATTTAAACTTATACTTGTACTAGCACTTTTCCTGCTATCACTGACGATTGCAGCCTACTCTACCTGGGCAGAAAGAAAAGTAGCCTCTATCATGCAGGATAGAATTGGTCCCAACAGAGCCGGACCTTTCGGATTACTGCAGCCTCTTGCTGATGGTGGAAAGTTTTTCTTCAAAGAAGACTTTACGCCGGCCAATGCAGAAAGATTCCTTTTCGTATTAGGACCTGCTTTGGTAATGTTTATTTCATTGATTACAGGAGCTGTTATTCCTTGGGGTAAAAGTTTAAATATTGCAGGTACTTCTTTTGATCTTCAGGTAGCTAACATTGATGTTGGTGTACTTTTCATCATCGGAATGGCTTCAATTGGGGTTTACGGAATTATGATCGGAGGTTGGGCTTCAAACAACAAATATTCATTACTAGGTGCTATCCGTGCTTCTTCTCAGATGATTTCTTACGAATTGGCAATGGGATTAGCACTTCTTTCTATCATTATGATGACAGGAAGTTTAGACTTAAAAGAAATTACAGAAAGCCAGACTACTGGGAAATTATGGGGTGTAATTCCTTGGGTTTCCGGGTTGAACTGGAATATTTTCTACCAGCCGATCGCTTTCCTTGTTTTCTTTGTAGCAGCATTGGCTGAAACCAACAGACACCCATTCGATTTACCTGAGTGTGAATCTGAATTGGTAACAGGATACTCTACAGAATATTCTTCCATGAAATTAGGTTTATATATGTTCGGAGAATATGTGAACATGTTTATTTCTAATGCATTTATGGTAGTTCTTTTCTTCGGAGGTTACAACTATCCTGGTATTGAATGGGTAACTCAGAACTGGGGTGAGAACACTGCAGGAATCTTAAGTATCGTAGCATTCTTAACGAAGACTGTAATCGGAATTCTGATCTTCATGTGGATCAGATGGACACTTCCAAGATTCAGATACGACCAGTTAATGCACTTGGGATGGAAAACATTAATTCCAATGGCATTGGTAAACCTATTAATTACAGGAGCTGTAATTTTAGCATTTGCAAACTAAGAAAATTTGAAAATGAGCTGATTTGAAAATTTGATAATGAAATCAAAGCTTTATCTTTAGCCTATCATATTCAATCATCAATATTAAATAATTAAGATAACAGACAAGATTAGTCTAAAATCTGGTGTCTAACATCTAATATCTATAATTAAATGAAACTTACAAACAGATCAAAAGTTGTTTCCAATAAAGAAATGACCCTTGCTGAAAAAATCTACCTTCCTGCTATCTTTACAGGGATGGGGATTACATTTAAGCATGCTGTAAGAACCGTGATAAAGGGTGCTCCCGCAGTATATTCGTATCCGGAAGTACAGAAGCCAAGAACAACCATCTGGAGAGGCCAGCACGTTCTGAAAAGAGACGAAGAAGGCAGAGAAAGATGTACAGCTTGCGGACTTTGTGCGGTAGCTTGTCCTGCAGAAGCCATTACGATGACTGCTGCTGAAAGAACAAAAGAGGAAAAAGGTCTTTACAGAGAAGAAAAGTACGCTTCAGTATATGAAATTAATATGCTAAGATGTATTTTCTGCGGAATGTGTGAAGAAGCCTGTCCTAAATCTGCCATCTATCTTACTGATAGACTAGTAGATGTGGAAACGAACAGAGGTTCTTTCATTTACGGAAAAGATAAACTAGTTGAAAAAATAAATGAAAGGATTGATATCACGACAAGACAATCCGAGAAACAAAAAAATGCGGTAAAATAATGGATCAGTTTTTATTTTTCTTGGTGGCGTTTTTAGCAGTGGCAAGTGCAGTTTATTTTGTATTTGCAAGAAATCCTCTCTATGCTATTTTGTCATTGATTGTTACAATGTTTTCAATTGCAGGAATGTACATTCTTTTAAATGCACAGTTCCTGGCAATTATCCAGATTATAGTGTACGCAGGTGCCATCATGGTACTTTTCCTTTACATCCTGATGATGCTTAATCTTAATAAAGGAGACGAAAGTAAGAAGAACAATACTTTAAAGTTTGTTGGAGTTTTTACAGCAGGTATTCTTTTAGTAGGTGTACTAGGAGTTTTCAGAGGTGTACAGGACAAACACATTGTTGTTGAAAATGTAGACAGAGGTATTGGTCTTACAAAAAATCTGGGTAGACTTTTGTTTAATGAATATGTTTTACCGTTTGAGCTTGCTTCCATCCTAATTTTGGCAGGTATTGTAGGCGCGGTATTAATCGGTAAAAAAGATTTATAAAATTATGGGAGAAGTAAATACATTTATACAAAGCATCCCTTTGGACTACTTCATCATTCTTTCATCAGTATTGTTCTGTTTGGGAGTAATGGGAGTATTGCTTAGAAAAAATGCTATTGTGATTCTGGGCTGTGTAGAGCTTATGCTGAATTCTGTAAACCTTTTATTGGCAGCTTTTTCAGCGTATAAAGGCAACGGCGACGGACAGCTTTTAGTTTTCTTCATTATGGTTGTGGCTGCTGCTGAAGTAGCAGTAGGTCTGGCAATTATTGCTATGCTGTATAGAAATACCCGTTCTGTAGATGTGAGTATATTTAATAAATTAAGAGGATAAGAATGGAGAATCTAGTATATGCAATAGTACTTTTACCACTTTTAGGGTTTCTTATTAACGGTTTATTCGGGAAAAATCTTCCAAAAATATTGGTTGGATCTTTGGCTACGGCAATGGTTTTCGGATCATTCTGTATCGCTGTAAGTCTTTTTATGAATTTCAATTCTGAAAGCCAGCCTGTAATCGTAAAAGCTTTTGAATGGTTTAGAGTCAATGGAGTTCAAATCAATTTTGGATTCCAGATTGATCAGCTTTCTTTAATGATGGTGATGATCATTACGGGTATCGGTTCACTGATCCACTTATACTCTATCGGATATATGAGTCATGACAAAGGATTCTATAAGTTCTTTACTTATCTGAACCTTTTCATCTTCTCCATGTTACTTTTGGTAATGGGAAGCAACTACCTTATCTTATTCATCGGATGGGAAGGTGTAGGTCTTTGTTCTTACCTGTTGATCGGATTCTGGTACACTAACGAAGAATACGGTAAAGCAGCAAGAAAAGCTTTCATTATGAACAGAATTGGTGACCTTGCGTTATTGATCGGTATTTTCATGATTGCTTCTCAGACCAATGCTGTAGATTATCTTTCTGTAGCAGAAAACGCTTCAAAATTTGAATTGGACGGAACAGTGATTATCTTTATCACAGCGAGTTTATTCATCGGTGCTACCGGTAAATCTGCTCAGGTTCCATTATATACATGGTTACCGGATGCGATGGCCGGACCTACTCCTGTATCAGCGTTGATCCACGCGGCAACGATGGTAACGGCAGGGATCTATTTGGTAGTAAGATCAAACTTCTTATTTACTTTGGCACCTACAGTACAGGGAGGAATTTTATTCATCGGATTCTTAACGGCTGCTTTGGCAGGATTCTATGCACTTCGTCAGAACGACATCAAAAAAGTATTAGCTTACTCTACCGTTTCACAGCTTGGGTTTATGTTCATTGCTTTAGGTCTTGGAGCGTATACAACAGCGATGTTCCACGTAATGACACACGCATTCTTTAAGGCTTTATTATTCCTGGGTGCAGGTTCTGTAATCCATGCAATGAGCAACGAACAGGATATGCGTTTCATGGGAGGTCTTAAAAAATATATTCCTCTTACCCACGCTACATTCCTTATCGGAACATTAGCCATCTCAGGTTTCCCTTTACTATCAGGGATGATCTCTAAAGACGAAATTTTAGTCGCAGCTTTCGCTAAAAACCCTGTTTACTGGGTAATATTATTTGCATTAGCGGCAATGACTGCAACGTATATGTTCAGACTGTATTATTTGACATTCCACGGAGAATTCAGAGGTACTGAAGAGCAGAAACACCACTTACATGAAAGCCCGTCAAATATGACATTACCATTGATCGTATTGGCTATTCTTTCTGTAATCGGAGGTTTCATCAATCTGCCACACTTCATCGGTCACGGACATTATGCCAAACTGATGGAATGGTTAAAGCCAGTTCTTACGGAACAAAGCTACAGCCAGATGGAAGCTACTCTTTCAGGAGTAGATTTCAATACTGAAATGATCTTATTAGCAGCAACAATCCTTATGTTCTTCTCTGTATGGTTTATCGTTAGAAACACCTACGTGAAGAAGAAAAAAATGGCTGTTGCAGAAGAAAGCTATACCGGATGGGAAAAGCTTTCTGCTAAAAAATTATACGTTGACGAACTTTACAACGCATTGATTGTAAAAACTGTTGAAGGATTAGGACGCGGAGGAAAGATGTTTGATAAGGGTATCTTAGACCGTTTTGTAAACTTTGTAGGTGATGGTGCTGAAGACAGCGGAAAAGCTATGAAGCGTGTTCAAAACGGAAATGTAGAGACGTATATTCTTATCATGTCTTTAGCTGTGGGAATTATATTAATTGTTAACTTTTTATTACAATAATAATGTCTTGTTTATTATTAACATTATTACTATTACCTCTAGTAGGTTCGGGATTAGTTTTTGCGTGGAAGAGTAATTCCAGCAAATATTTGGCACTGGGAATTGCATTGGTACAAATGCTTCTTACATTTTATATACTTTCGGATTTCGATTTTACTCCGACGGTAGATAGTGTATTGCAGCATGAGATCAATTATCCTTGGTCACAATTTATGAAGAGTTCTCTTCACTTCGGTATCGATGGGATGAGTATGCTTCTTTTATTATTGACCAACATTCTGGCTCCAATTATTATTTTATCATCTTTCAACGAAAATGTAAACTACAGAAATACATTCTACGGATTGATTCTGCTGATGCAGTTCGGGCTTGTAGGAGTGTTCACTTCTTTAGACGGATTGCTGTTCTACATTTTCTGGGAAGTAACTTTGATTCCAATTTGGTTCATTGCCGGACTTTGGGGACAAGAGAATAAGAGGTTCGAATTCACTACGAAATTCTTCGTATATACATTCGTTGGGTCATTATTTATGTTAGCCGGATTGATCTATGTGTACAACCACTCAGCATCATTCGCTTTAACAGATCTATACAATGCACAACTGAACGAAGTACAACAGACTGTGGTATTCTGGTTTATTTTCTTTGCATTTGCAGTGAAATTACCGGTATTCCCTTTCCATACATGGCAGCCTGATACCTATACCTACTCTCCTACTCAAGGATCAATGTTGTTATCAGGGATCATGCTTAAAATGGCAGTATATGGTGTATTGCGTTATTTACTTCCAATCACTCCGCTTCCGATAGCAGGAATTTCAGGGCAGATTGTGATCATTCTTGCAATTGTAGGTATTGTTCACGGAGCATTGATTGCTATTATCCAGACGGACATGAAGAGAATCATTGCATATTCATCTTTCTCTCACGTAGGATTGATGGTGGCAGGGATCTTCGCTTCTGCAGTAGTTACACTAAGAGGAACTTTCAATGTAGAAGGAGCTGAAGGAGCATTGGTACAGACTTTCGCTCACGGTATCAACGTGGTAGGATTATTCTACTGTTGTGATATTTTATACAAGAGATTTAAATCAAGAGACATCAGACAAATGGGTGGTTTAGCTAAAGTAGCGCCTAAGTTTGCTGTATTGTTCTTGATCATTATATTAGGTTCAATGGGAGTTCCATTAACTAATGGATTCATTGGAGAATTTATTTTGTTGAAATCTGTTTATGATTTTAATGGGACAGCAGCAGTAATTGCTGGTCTTACGGTAATTCTTTGTGCGGTGTATTTATTGAGATTCTACGGAAAGGCAATGTTTGGAGAAGGAGATGAAGCCGTTTTAAGTACAGCAAAAGATTTGTCAGGAGTAGAATTTTCTGTATTGGCAAGTTTAGCGGTTTTTGTGATCTTACTAGGTATTTTCCCACAACCGGTAATCGACATGGTGAGTAGTTCAGTGAAGTTTATCTACATGGCGATGGCTAACTAAAAAATTAAAAGATTTAAAAATTAAAAAATTAAGAGATTAGAGAGCATAAAGATAAAAGACGAAGAGATTAGGGATGGGAACTTTTGAACCCGGAACTTTAAACTCGAAACCTTAAACTTTAAACTTCAGATCTCGCACCTCAAATCTATATTATGAGTGTTTTAATTATTGTTTTCCTAACAGCAGTTATTGCGTTATTTTCAGGAGTTTTTGAACAAGGAAAATTCGCAAGATACATTGGGATTTTGGGATTAATCATCGCATTGTACGTAAGTTTTATGCCGGAATGTTCGTTCTTCGACCATTACAAGCATATGTATGAGTACAGTGGCAATACTGCATTATTCACTAAAATATCAATCGTAACAACATTATTATTATTCTTTCTGGGAGGTTTTGCGTTCAGCAACCACAGAAACCACCAGTCAGAATTATATGCATTGATGCTATTTGCATTATGTGGAGGGATCATCCTTTTCGGATACCAGAACCTGGTAACGATGTTCTTAGGAATTGAGATCCTTTCTATTCCATTATATGTAATGGCTGGAGCTAACAAAACTGATCTTAGATCCAATGAAGCTTCTATTAAATATTTCCTTATGGGTGCATTTGCAACAGGTTTCTTACTGTTCGGGATTGCGTTCATCTATGGAAGTGCAGGAAGTTTTGATCTGTACAAGATTCATGATTTTGGAGTAGCTAATTCAGGGAATGTAATGTTTATCCTAGGAGTATTACTGATTCTTTGTGCATTGGCCTTTAAAGTAGCTTTAGCACCTTTCCACATGTGGAGTCCTGATGTATATGCAGGCTCTCCTTCATTGATTACAGCTTTCATGGCAAGTGTGGTAAAGATCTCCGGATTCTTTGCATTATTCAGACTGATGACGCTTGGTTTCACCGGAGTTACTCACGAATGGATCAACGTTTTAGGAGTATTCTTAATCATTACCTTACTCTTGGCAAACGTTATGGGTCTTGCTCAGACGAATGCAAAAAGAATGCTGGCTTACTCTTCAGTATCTCATGCAGGATATATCGGATTGGTATTCTTCGGAATGACAAGCCTTTCTACTTATAACTTAGCATTCTATTTATTTGCTTATTCTTTATCTACAGTAGGAGTTTTCATGTGTCTGATCTGGGTAGAGAAATTAAAAAGAGAAACTTCTTTCGGAGCATTCAAAGGATTGGCGAAAACAGAACCTTTATTAGCAACAGCAGCAGCAATCTCTATGCTTTCAATGGCAGGGGTTCCGTTAACAGCTGGGTTTATGGGTAAATTTGCTTTATTCTCCCAGGCTATGAACGGTGCAGCTTTCTTAGTATTGGTAGCAGTATTGGGTTCTGCCCTGTCTATTGCCTACTATTTAAGGCTGATCATCGCAATGTTCTTCTTTAAAGAATCTACATTCAAATCATCAGAAAAAGTAACCCTTACTTACAATATCATTGCAGTAATAATAATTGTTTTAATTATTATCCTTGGGGTTTTCCCGGATCTATTTGCAAGAATGTTCGGATTATAAAATCTGAATTATACAATATAAAAAAGCACAGCTATTCAGTTGTGCTTTTTTATTATAAAACAGTGGTCATATCCGGATAAAAACAAAAACTTATATTTGAAAAAACAAAACCAGGAAACTCCGCATACTTTTAACTTTTACCTCTGTCAAATTTATCCTCCCTCTTTTAATTGAATATGAAAAACATTTTTTGCATCATATTTTTTGCGCTATTATCAATCAGCGGTTACTCTCAAAATAGTAAAGATTATAATTTCGGATTTGAATCAAGAACAGGAAATAATCCGTTACCTGACGGCTGGTTCAGCAGGGGAAACAACAAGGTAAAAACAGAATCAATCCTATCTCATTCAGGGAAAAATCTGTAAGCGTTCAATCTGACACGACAGAACGTACAGGAGGAATCGCATACATTCTTGTCAACAGCTACCGAGGAAAAGAAGTAACGCTGGCAGGCTATATCAAAACAGAAAATGTGGAAAACTCTGCAGGCTTGTTTATAACTTTTGAAGATCAATAAGAAATTCAACTTGAATCTAAAAACGTAAAAACAGAAAACATTCAAGGGACAGCAGATTGGAAAAAATATACAATCAACGTGGTAATTCCTAAAGACACAGATAAAATTATAATTGGAGGATTCCTAAAAGGGAAAGGAAAAGTCTGGTTTGACAGTTTTAAACTTTATATAGATGGAAAAAATGTTGGAGACTTATCCTCCCAGAATCTCTCCCAATCACATGATGAATTCTTTCTGGCTTCTCAGTTCAGAATAGACAGTCTCAATAACCAACAAATCAATAATCTGTATCAGCTTGGAAAAAACTGGGGATATCTGAAGTATCACAGTTCAGAAGTATCGATTACTTTTTCCCCTACAAAGACATCATAGGAAAGAATTGGGACAGTGTTTTAAAAAACTATATTCCAAAGCTAGTCCATACCAAGGATGAACTTCCTATTTATAAAGAATTTGATCAGAATATCGGTTATATTTATGCTGCTGCTACCACGAAAGATGAGATCCAGACGGTCATGAAAAAATTTATGAATAAAAAAGGAATTATCATTGATCTCCGATGCTATCCTAAAGAATTTTCAACCTCCATAATTTCTGATTATTTTTTTCCTACCTCCAAAGAATTTGCAAAATTTACAGCAACATCATTGCAGCATCTGGGAAAATTTGAGATGAGCGGAAAAGCAAAAATTGGAAAAGCAAACAGCAATTATTACAAAGGTAAAATAGCTATTTTAGTGGATGAAATCACACAAAGTGCATCAGAATTTCTTACGATGGCTTTACGAACAGCTCCCAAATCTGCTGTAATTGGTTCACAAACAGCCGGCACAGACGGAGATCTTTGTGAGATACCTCTTCCAGGCGGAATAATGACCGCTATAAGTGGATTGGGAATATATTACCCGAATGGAAAAGGTACCCAGAGAACAGGTATTTCTATTGATATTCAGGTCAAACCAACCTTACAGTCAATCCGTAAAGGAGATGATGCTCTTATTCAAAAAGCTATAACGTTTATTAATCGGTAATATAAATTATGAGAAGAGGTAACCCTTACTTACGACGTCATTACAGTAGTCATTGCTTTGATTATCATTCTGGGAATCTTCCCTGATTTCTTTGCGAATATGTTCAGATTGTAAACAACATCATAAGGAATCAATATAAAACCTTCCAGCTGGCTCTGGAAGGTTTTATTTATTTGGTACCTATATCTTTATTGTATACAAAACATGCATTTAACTATCCAATACATTAACTATTTCAATATATTTCAAAAAATTACTATGCTATACATTGTAAAAAAAATTAAGCAATGAACACTAACAATATAAAAATTATCAATTATATATTGTTATTTCATTTATATTTAAAATAAAATGCCAATTATTGAATTTTAATAAAAATATCGTATTAAAAAAAGTTAAAATAAAACATAAAAAACAATACCATAATCAATACATTTGTTTTGAATTTACAACAAAACACAATTAAACTTGAAATGATGAAGATCAACAACAATGCCGCTGCCGCGTTTCTATTATGCTCAATAGGCTTGGCACAAGCACAGGAAAAAGATTCAGTAACCGCGAAAAAGCTGGACGAAATAGTGATGGTCGGCACCAGAACTGCTCCAAGATCGAGCATCTCCACTCCTCTACCTATTGATAATATAGATGCAGCTATCATTCAATCGTCCGGCCATAGTTCTGTAGGACAAGCACTACAGTACAGGATTCCATCCTTTAATTCTACCAGCGCCGCAGTGCAGGATGCTACTTCATTGCTGGATCCTTTTGAAATCAGGAATATGGGATCATCAAGAACATTAGTTTTGATTAATGGAAAAAGAAAGAATCAGTCTTCTCTCATCTTCACTCAGAATACAATTGGAAAAGGAGAAACGGGAGCTGATTTATCATCTATTCCGTCTATTGCCATCAAAAAAATAGAAATCCTGAGAGACGGAGCTTCTGCCCAATATGGTTCTGATGCAATTGCCGGAGTTATCAATATCATATTAAAAGATAAAATAAACTTTACAGAAGCCAGTGCAAATCTGGGGCTGTACTCAAAAGGAGACGGCTTTTCTCAAAATTTTAATTTGATCACTGGATCTACATTTAAGAACGGAGGCTTTCTTACATTTTCCACCAATCTCCAGAATAATGATTATGCCTACAGAAACGGAAAGGTAAATGCTTACTGGGATGCACAAACATTTGGAGCCAGTCAAAGTGATGTGGATGCTTATTTAGCCAAATATCCTGATGCTCAAAATAAAAATGCATACCCCAAAAAGAACAGCATAAGTTTTTTGATAAATACTTCCATACCGGTATCTGACCGCTCCAGCCTGTATGCAAATGCCTCATTTGCCACCAAAAAGGTAAGCAGTTTTGCCAATCACAGAACACCTTATTGGGTAAATCCCGCCAATGTTCTGAATTCACCCGACGGCTTTACGCCTACATTTATTGGAGACCTTACCGATTACGGAGCCACTCTGGGATACAAAACCAAAACAGAAAGTGAATGTAATATAGACCTGAGCGCAACTTTTGGGGGAAATAAAATTTTATATACAGTAGGAAATACCTTTAATGCAGCATTAGGAGCATCCAGTCCTATTAATTTTAGGCCCGGTGGTTTCAGATTTAATAATATTATCGGGAATATTGATGTTTCCAAAAGATTATCAGAACATATTGCATTGGCATTCGGTTCTGAAGCAAGAAAAGAGGAATATGAAATCTACGCTGGAGATCCTGCTTCCTATTATCAAACAGGATCCATTTCTTTTCCGGGATCATCACCAGAAAATTCCGGAATTTTTTCAAGGTATAATATTGGCGTCTATGCAGATGCAGCCTTTGATATTTCCGAGGCCACAACATTTAATGCCACGGCGCGTTTTGAAAATTACAGCGATTTTGGAAACTCATTGGTTTGGAAACTCAGTGCAAGACAAAACATCATGGGAAAAAAACTGATCGCCAGAGGATCTGTTTCTACAGGGTTTCGCGCTCCTACTCTTCAACAGGTGTATCTTTCTACTATTCAGAATGTTTTTGCTAACGGTAATATCGTTACAGAGGGTCTGTTTAATAATGTAGGTAAAGAAGCTAAAGCAGTAGGAATCCCCAATTTAGATGCTGAAAAATCCCTTAATTTCACCTTAGGACTTGGAATCCAGCCCAATAAAAATTTTTCTATTACCATCGACGGATATTTGATCAATGTGTATGACAGAATCTTACTAAGTTCCAGAATGAGTGATAAAACTACAATTTTAGATCCTTTAAACAATATAGGAATTACCAATGTGAACGCCGCAAGTTTTTTCATCAATGGTGTAGACACAAGAACTATAGGTCTGGACCTTGTTGCCAATTATAGAAATATAGATCTGGCCAAAGGCAAACTTGCCTTTAATCTTGCCCTGAATATGAATCATTCTAAAATAACGGAGAATTCAGACAAGCTGAACGGGCTTAACCTCTCTGCTCCTTTTAACAGAACCGAGGAAGCATTAACCACCACTTCCAGACCAGCTTTAAAAGCTGTTCTCGGTATAGATTATACCATTCAAAAATGGAATATATCACTCAACAATACTTTGTTTGGAAAAGCTACTTATGCGAACAGCGGTATGCCGGGAGCTAATCTGGCCTGGAATGATCCTAATGCCGAATCACAATCCTATCTGAGATTCAGGCCAAGAATTACTACAGATATTACCATCAACTACAATATCAACAGCAAAAATACCATTAACTTCGGTATTCTGAATGTCTTTAATGTTCTGCCTAAATGGGAACTGCGGAATCTACCGGCAAATACAGCGTATGATGAAGTTTATAATACCGTTACCTTCAACGGAAGATATCAGCAGTCCAGCTATGATGCCCAACATTTCAGCATTTTTGGAACACAGTTTATAATCGGATATAATATTAAATTCTAATATTCATATATTTTTAAATACTAAAGTTGTCCTGAATAATTAGGACAACTTTTTTCAAATTCTAAAAAAACATCTATCTGCGCTTTCTAAATGACTAAAATAAAAACATTTACAGAAACCTAAACAAAAAAGAAGGGAATCATCATTTATACCCATTCAAAACACATTTGTAAATAGTGTTTTTTTCATAACTTTACTTTAAATTTCAGCTCTTGGCTAATCTCTATAAAAAAGACTCTCCTTTTCAGGTTTATATATCATTCAAAAAATATTTGGATGTTCTGGAACATATCCGGTATAATGACAGATTAGAGTATAGAGTCAACTATGCAGAATCATTGATCGAGAGCACAAGAAATTATAAAGAGCTTAGAGAAGGTTTTCAGGACACCGCTTTTCTCGAACAGCATGAAGACCTCATCAGACTGCTTCTTGCAGATCTTTTCCCAACAGGTCTTACCAGAAATGAAATAAAAGCAGCGAGTATTCCTCTTTCCAATATCACATTCAATTATACCGAAAGGTTTAAAGATATTCTTAAAGATGCCGGACAAGACTTTGAAATAGAGCTCAGAAACATTACAGACAATGAGTTCTATGTATTCTGCTGCTGCCTGATTCTTCAGAGCTACTTCAAAAAAGATATTAAAAGCACTATTCCGTTCTATTATGATATTCCTAATAAACAGGGAATCATGAAACATTATAAGATTACGGTCAATTCAGATTTTACCGAAATTATCCCCACAGAAGATGCTAAAATCCCATCTGATGATGTGCTGGATATGCTTTTGGAAAACCTGGATGATTTTAAGTTGTGGAAAAAGTATTTCCCTTCAGAATCATGGATATTAAAAGGTTTCACTATCATTTCATTAGTAGACTGTACCTCGGAAGTGGCACTTTCTGATCTGAAATCAAGCATGATAGAGATTGATCCTGAAAATTTGAATCCTAATGAAAATCTGACTGAAATTTTCAAATCCTATTTTGATGTTTCGGAATTGAGTTTCGGGCTGATGACTTTTAATAAAAAAGAACAGAAACTGGATAAACTCCCAATTTATGAGAGTCTTCTTACAAATCATATTCTGGATTTCTGGATTAATGCTTTTGACGAAGATACCCGTAAGAGTACATTTAATAATTTAAATCATAATTCAAAACCTGTAGTTGTTTCCAATGTAAACAACCTGGAGGAAAGTGTAAAACAACTCCCTTCCTTCAGTATTTTAAAGGACAATAATGTCAACAGTTTCATGGTAATTCCTATCATGAAAGACGGTGAACTCCTAGCGATTATGGAGTTTACCTCTCCTATTGCCGGAAGTTTTAATGGTTTAAAACTTAAAAAACTGGAGTTTTTCACTGATATGGTTCTTTTCTCTCTGAACAGATTCTACTTTGAGAAAAACTATCAGATAGAAGCTATTATCCAGCGTGAATATACAACCATCCACGACAGTGTGGTGTGGAAATTCAGAAATGAAGCCGAAAAATATTTCACCGCATCGCTCGGTAAGAAAATATATACCTTAAAGCAGATTGCTTTCAAAAACCTTACTCCGCTGTTTGGTGTTTCGGATATCCGTTCTTCTTCGGAAAAGCGTTATAACCTGATGCTTCAGGATCTTAATCAGCAGATCGAATGGCTAAATGAGATTTTTATACTCACCAATTCCGATTCAGAAAAATTTTTGCTGGCACTGGATGTATTTGAAAATGAACTCAACAATGAGATCAAAGCTGATACAGAACAACGCTTTCAACGATTATTAAGGGAAGAAATTCATCCTTTTTTACAAGGGAAGCTGGAAATAAGAACCTCAAGGGAAATAAAGGCGAAGATCAAGGACTATTTTTCACACATCTTTACACCAACTGACCTTTTTTATCACCACAGAAAAAATCTGGATGATTCTATCACTCTGGTGAACCGTAAACTGGCAGATATGCTGGACGAAACTCAGATAAAAGCACAGGAAATTTTCCCACACTACTATGAAAGATTTAAGTCTGATGGTGTAGAGCATAACCTTTACATTGGCACCACCATCGCACCTGAGCTTCATTATACTTCAAAAGTTGTTCACAAACTGAGATACTGGCAGCTGAAAACCATCTGTAAAATGGAACTTGAATTTCACTCATTCAAAAAATATCTTCCCGTACAGCTGGATATCGCCTCACTGATCTTTGTCTATAATGAAAAAATAGACATCCGTTTCAGAATGGATGAAAAACGTTTTGATGTAGACGGAGCTTACAATTCCTATTACGAAATTATCAAAAAACGCTTGGATAAAGCCCATGTGAAAGATTCTTCAGAACGCATCACCGCTCCTGGAAAGATCACCATCGTCTATTTCGGAATGGAAAATCAGAAAGAATACCTCGACTACATTTCCAAACTCCAGAAGAAAGGAGTACTACAAAATGATATAGAATTCTTAAGGGTTGAAGATCTTCAGGGAATTACAGGATTGCTGGCACTGAGAGTTTCTTTTACACTTCCACAGGAATAGAAGTTATTTAATCTATAAAGTAAGTATCCGGCTTCTTCAATTCACCTTGAGGAATTCCCGCCTGTTCAAAAATAGAAAATTCAATCGTACGGCAGATACTGTTCAGCGCAAGGTCATTCTCTTCCTCACCAAAAGGCTCACCAATCTCCTGAATAATGGCATCAAGAGCAATAAAGGTATAACTGATTAACAGAACAATCATAGGCATCATCCACCCCAGGGAATCTACCAGTCCGAAAGGAAGCCAGAAGCAGTACAGATATACAGTACGATGCAGAAGAACACTGTAAGCAAAGGGTAACGGAGTATTGTAAATTCTCTCACAACCACCGGAAATATTAGAAAACTGATTCAACTGATGATCCATGGCAGTCATTACAATGGTATCAATATTTCCTTTTTTATTCTGTTCGTTCAGCCAGTCTGCAATAAATCCCAGAATAATACTTGGAATAAATTTTTTATCCTTCACCTCTTCCAGTTCTTCAGGAGAAAGAAGCCTTTCAAGATGTTCTGTTCCGGATTTATCTCTCAGTTGAAAATTCAGCGACCAGGAAAATGCAGAGATAAGCTTAATGATTTTCTCTTTTTCTTCTTTAGCTTCGGGAGAAGAATCGTTCACTAACGATAAAATCTGTCTCGTCAAAGATCTGGTTTCAATAACAAGAAGTCCCCAAAGCTTCCGCCCTTCCCAGAAACGATCATAGCTCGCAGAATTACAGAACCCCATAAATATAGCAAGAGCCAGCCCTATCAATGTAAAAATCGTAGGATTCAGATGTACTTTATAATCAAAGATTCTTCCTTTGAAAATATAGATAGCCAGGGAAAACAGCGTGATAATGCTAAGCTGAACAACAATTTTCTTTAATACAGAGCCTCTCCATATAAATAACATTTTCAGCCAATTTGTTCGCTGTCTTACTATCATTTGTGTGTTTATTGTTTAATTAAAGACTAAGAAAAGCAAATCCAAAAGACAGCACGGAAATTATAATCCCTGCCATAAAGACCTTATAAGTGATAGATAAAAGCTTATATTTCCGATCAAGTACCTTTCCAAGATAATACAGATCTTTTACCATAGAATCATAAATATAATCTCTGTCTTTGATCAGATCTTTCATCGCATTATGGTAATCATCAAATAGCATTTGGTGAAAATTTCCAAAGAAAAGCAGATTTACTTTTCTGTTGGCAATATCATTAGCAGTGAAGGTTGTTTTGGTAACATTGGGCTTGGTAGATAATATCGCAAAAACAATCGTTAGCACACTAGATAGCAGCAGAATGAAACTTGGAAGGATCAGATGGGCATTCTTCGGGGTATCCAGCTTGGGAACCAGTACAGAAAGACAAACCGAAATAATCACGGCATTTACAGATAAAAGGATATTGGCTTTGCTGTCTGCAATGTCGCTCAGTCTTGTATGGTTGTTAAGCGTTACTCTGAACAATGTATCTACACTTCTGTCAGATTTTTCTTTATCCTTTTTACCTTCTGAATTTTCCTTTTTTTCCTCTTTTTTCTCTTCTTCTTTTTCCAGCTTCTTTTCGATCTTTTTAATGTTCTTCTTTTTCAGAGGCTCCCAGTTTTCTTTAGCATAATCCGTATAAAAAGTATGCTTATTTTTCAGCATATCCAGATTTCCGGCATTCCATTCTTCATTAGAGAAACATCTTACATTCGTCAGCTCCCATTCTTTTCTCAAAGCATCAGAAATATCGTTATAATCATGACCTGCAAAATGACTGAAATCCGCATCTTTTACAATTTTTTCCAGTAAATTCTGAGGTTCATAATGTATTTTCGTAGCCAGAATCAGTTTTTCAACATCCGCGATATAATTTTCCGGATAATTTTCCTCCTGTAAAAAGGCTTTCATTACTTCCACACTCCTCTCTTCATGGTTCAGGGCACATTCTATATACCCGGTATCATGAAACCATAATGCTACGAGTACTTTCTCCTGATCCTCTTGAGAGACAGGAGTATTTTTCATGATTTCCTCAGCCTTATTGACCGTATAGGCAGTATGGATAAAATTATGATAAAAATATACTGAAGATAACTTATCTTTGAATAAGATTTCAACATAATTTTTAGCTTTTTGTAGAATGCTCATTCCTGAAATTTTGTTAATGTAAATTTATGAATTTATCCTTTAAAACTCATTTAAAAAATACTTCTATTGTTCTTCGAACTGTAATGTCCGCAGGAGCCCTTTATTCCTGTGCTACATATAACGTACAAAAGGGCAAAAACTTATTTGAAGTAAAAGATTCTGAGATAAAATCTGAAAATGATTTTAAACTTTTTCTGATTGGAGATGCAGGAAACGCAGATGAACCTCAGGCACAAAAAACACTGAGTTTACTGAAAAGCAAACTGGATTCTGCCGACAGTAACTCTATGCTGATCTTTTTGGGAGATAATATCTATCCTAACGGGATGCCTAAAGAAACAGATAAAGAGTATGCCTCAGCTAAAGATAAACTGGAAAATCAGCTTGCCATAACGAAGAATTTCAAAGGTAAAACATTGGTAATTCCCGGAAATCACGATTGGTATAACGGACTGGAAGGATTGAACGCTCAGGAAGGACTGGTAAAAAAATACCTCGACGACAAAAAAGCTTTTCTGCCTAAAAACGGATGTCCTATTGATGATATCAACGTTTCTAAAGACATTAAGCTCATAGCTGTTGATACAGAATGGGTTATTGCCAACTGGGACAATTACCCGGGAATCAATAAAAACTGTAATATCAAAACCCGCGAGGATTTTTTTACAGAATTTAAAGATCTGATCATTAAAAATCAGGGTAAAAAAATCATTGTTGCTTTACACCACCCCATTATAAGCAGTGGGACCCATGCAGGTTTTAATTCTGCAAAATCCCATCTTTATCCTTTCAAAAGTAAAGTTCCGGTTCCTGTAGTGGCAAGTGTAGTCAATATACTAAGGAGTTCCTCCGGAGCAAGCCCGGAAGATATCAATAACCAGCATTATGCAGATCTGGCTAACAGATTAAAAAGTATTGTTCAGGACAAGGAAAATATTATTTTCGTTTCCGGACATGATCATAACCTGCAATATCACGAAGATGGAAATCTAAGACAGATCATCAGTGGTGCAGGTTCCAAAACAGACCCGTCTACCATTATAGAGAAAACTGATTTTTCTTACGGAGGAAGTGGTTTTGCTGTTTTAAATTTCAGAAAAGATGAAAGTACAGATGTTGAGTATTTTTCTACGAAAGATGCGCAACTTCAAAAACTGACTCATATTTCAGTAATTTCCAAGCCGGATGTATTTGTCAATAACTTTCCCAATTCTTTTCCGCAGACATTTTCCTCAACCATCTACCCGGTACAGCTTACTCAAAAAAGAAAATTTTACCGATGGCTTTGGGGAGACCATTACAGATATTATTACGGAATTCCGATTGAAGCTCCAACAGCCAATCTTTCAGAATTAAACGGCGGATATATCCCTTTCAGAGAAGGTGGAGGAAACCAGTCCAACAGCTTACGACTGAAATCAGCGGACGGACAGGAATTTGTGATGCGTGGAGTGAAAAAGAGTGCCATCCGTTTTCTTAATAATATGGCTTTCACAAAAAGTACGTTAGGTGAAGAACTTACTGATACTTTCCCTGAAAAATTCTTGTTGGATTTTTATACGACCAACCACCCGTTTACTCCGTTTACGATTGGAAATATGTCAGAGAAACTGAATATTTTGCACAGTAATCCAAAACTCTATTATATTCCTAAACAACAAGCTTTGGGGAGATATAACGAGAATTATGGAGATGAAATGTACATGATTGAAGAACGTTTTTCTTCTGACCCTAAAACATTGGCTTATCTCGGTAATGCAAAAGATATTGTTTCCACGGATGATGTATTGAAGAACCTCAGCAAAAGCAATAAATATTCTGTTGACAGAGAATCCTATATCAGAGCCAGATTATTTGACATGCTTATCGGTGACTGGGACAGACACTCGGATCAGTGGAAATGGGCAGAATATGAAGCGGGTGACAAAGTAGTGTATAAACCTATCCCTAAAGACAGAGATCAGGCATTCAGCAAATATGACGGAGCTGCATTTAAGCTTATTATGAATGTTCCGGCAATTCGCCATATGAAAACCTTTACAGAAGATATCAGCAGTGTCAAGTGGCTTGCTATGGAACCCTACCCGATGGATCTGGTCTTTTTAAAAGGAGCTGATCAGACAGAATGGGAGACTCAGGCAAAATATATTCAGGAACATCTTACTGATGTAGATATTGATGATGCTTTCCATAATCTTCCGAAAGAGGTACAGGACAATACCATTGCTGAAATTCAGAGAAAGCTGAAAGTAAGAAAAACAAAACTTCAGAGCTACGCTGCTCAGTATTATGATGTATTACAGAAAAAAGTATCTCTGGCAGGAACTGTAAATCCTGATAAGTTTGTCATCACCAAAAACGGACATTCAGTACTTGTACAGCAATATAAACTGGGCAAGAACAAAGATCAGAATGAGCTGGTTTTTGAAAAGACCTATCATGATTCAAAAACAAAAGAATTGTGGATCTACGGACTTGAAGATGATGATATCTATGAAGTGGCAGGAACCGGAAACCCTAAAATGAACATCCGGCTGATTGGTGGATATAATCATGATACTTATAATGTTGCTGATGGAAGAAAAGTGAAGATTTATGATTTTAAATCTCAGAAGAATACTTATAACGCTGGCAATGCAACCAAAAACATCACTGATGATTATGACATCAACAGCTATAATTATAAACACCCGAAATACAATTCCTTTGCAGGATATCCAAACCTTGACTATAACCCGGATGACGGTGTCATTCTAGGCGTTCTGGCCAATTATACAGTCAATAACTTCATCCGTGATCCTTATACCCAAAGACACAGCTTAAAAGCTAATTTTTATACTGCTACTGCAGGATTCAGCCTTACCTATAAAGGAGTATTTAAAAAGGCTATCTCAGGTTGGGATTTCAATCTGGATGCATTTTATACGACTCCAAGGTTTTCTCAAAATTTCTTTGGCCTTTCCAATGAAAGTGAATATGATAAGGAAGATACGGAAAGAGAATACAACAGAGCCAGAATTTCAAAATTCAACTTTGCACCTTCTATCTCTCAGAAAAGCTGGATGAATCTGAGTCATCAGTTTCAATTAACCTTTGAAGATAATAAAGTCCAGAGAAAGGCTGACCGCTTCATCAACCAGTCACCGGACGTAAGACCAGGTGTATTTAACAGCCAACAGTTTGTAGGAGCCAATTATACATTTGGCTATAAAAATGCAGATAATACAGCATTCCCTACTCTTGGACTGGAATTTATGCTTAATGCCGATTGGAAAGCAACTCTTTCCGACTTTAATAAAAACTTCCTGACTGTAAAAGGAAAGCTTGCCATTGATCATAGAATTGATAAGAAAGGAAAATTTGTTTTTGCCAATTCCAGTAACGTAATGTGGATCAATAATAACAATTTTGAATTCTATCAGGCCGCTGCAATTGGAGGTAACAATGGGATGAGGGCTTTCAGAAACGAAAGATTCTCAGGAAGATCATATTTTACCAATAATTCAGAGATACGATGGGATTTTGGGAGAGTAAGAAACAATATTATTCCTGCGAATATGGGAATTCTTATCGGATATGATATCGGCCGTGTATGGAATGACAGTGAAAATTCCAGAAAATGGCACCAATCTGCCGGTGCCGGTGTATGGCTGAGTATTGTAGAAATGATGTCTGCAAGACTGAATTATTTCTATGGTTCGGATGGTGGAAGACTTTCCGCAGGGGTAGGAATGAAATTTTAAATAATCAAATTTTCATCATCAGTATTACAATTTTAAGACAGATACAAAACATTCTTTAAAACCTATTAAAACTAATTACAGTTGAATATTCAAAAAAAATCCAATTTTAATTAAATTTAATAATCCTAATTTTCAGCTTACATTTTTCATTAATAAAACCAATATGGCTTTTAAATAAAAGCCATATTTTCAGCTATATAGGTCAACACCACACATAGCTTTATATGTTTATCAATTCTTTAAAAAACAGACATTTTAAAAACATTTTATATTTGTAGCAATAAAAAAATCGACAAATGATGAAAAAGAAGCTATTGTATATGGCATTATTTACCCTGTTTATACATTTAAATGCACAGATAGGGATTAAAACATCAACACCTCAACATACTTTACATGTCAATGGTTCACTACAGATCGTTAAAGACCTGAATATAGGCGGCGATGACAGAACTAAAGGTAATTCAGGAAACAAAGGTGAGGTCCTAATGTCAAACGAAGCCGGAAATACTCCGGTATGGAAAACAATTGAATCTGAAAATTTCTTAAAAGTTGTGTATGTAGGGAACAAAACAGATATCAGCCCATCCAGCGGCAGTTATACAGGAACACACTCTACTCCAATCACCATTCATGAAAGTTATTCACAAACCTACGTCTTCAATGTGAGTAATAAGATTGATACAGCTTATTTAACTTATAACTCAGCAACAGGACTTTTCACAGTGGTAAAACCCGGGTTTTATAATATTGTTCCTTATGCAACCTATGATCTTAATCTAAATCCGTCAGGACAAACTGCAGGAACAGCAAATTCTTATATCCAAAAGGTTTCGCCGGCACTTATAACGCTTGCAGGCATATCTACAGGCCATGGAGAACGCACTACAGGATTGAACCATAATCTTTCATCCATTAACTTTTTCAATACAGGAGAAACCTTCAGAATACGCTGCCGATATACTCAGGATTTTAGGCTATCAAGTGGAAATATCCATATCTCTTACCTTACTCCATAAGATGTAAAAATGTCAATCACTTCAATACATTCATATATTCAAAAACCCCACAGATTTCTCTGTGGGGTTTTATTTGATTTTTTATAGTATTGGAAAGAATAATAATACCTGTCCGTTAGCATCGTATTTATAGTTCCATATTTTTGTTGTTGTCTTTGGAGGAATATTGCCATTAGCCGGATTTAAATTTTCCGTGACAGATACTTTTTTTCTGAAATTATTAGCAGATAAGCTTTTCTCATACAACTCATTATTCAGCAGATAAAGTTTTTTAAATGGATTTGCAGCGTTATCAAAATCAGAATATGTAATCGTAGTTAACTTATTATCTATTCCACTTATTTTTTCTATGACCTCACTTTTAGTAAGGTTATTATTGCTATAATAATAGGTTGTGAAATATTCATAACCACCAGGACCTTCAAATTTCCAATAAATCTTTTTTAATTTATCCTGTTCATAAGTATAGGTTTTGGTGTCAGCTACAGAACCAGGGCCGGTTACATTATTTACATAATAATGTTCCTGTTTTACAGGCCTGTTATTATCCATGGTAAAACGATATTCCTGATAGCCTTGAAAATTTGCTCCTTCCAATTCACTTAAGATTACTTTATTATTACTGTAAGACAGTGTAGTAATCTTATCGGCAAAAAACATATCCTCCATTTGCATAAATATTTTATAAAACCTTCCTTTAACATTCGTTAAATTTCCATTTTCATAAGTAAATTCATAAAATTCTTTAGGATTAGGTGTTCCGATACCATCTACCCCATTAACATAAGCTTTTTCAGTCTGTATAACCGGAGGCGGCGGTGGAGTATCCGCTGGGGTATCATCACTGCTGCTGCATGAGAGCAGGCTTAATGCAAGTGAAATGTAAAACAATTTTTTCATGGTTAATTAGTTAGTATATTTATTATAAAAATATAAAATTTAGTTTAAAGAAAACGTATATACATTCCCCCCTTCATTTTTCCCTTTCTCGTCTGCAATCATAACTGTTTTATCATCAAGAAAAACAATGGCTTCTTTCTGGGAATGATGATTCAATGGAATTTTCTGAATTTTTGCACCACTGAAATCGTTGGCCGTAAAGCCTGTAAGAACGTGTACATTTTTATGCGTAAGCAATACAATTTTATCTTTTGTACTGTTGATCGTAGCTGAAGTAATGGCTGCATCATTATAACCACCCTGAAGTTTTAGTTTTCCGATTAATTTTGCTTCAAAATCACCTTCTTTATTGGGCACCTGGAATACAAGGAAAGTTCCGTCAAAACCCTTACTTCTGTTTTTTGTGAATAAGTAGAAGTTACCATCCATTTCTACAAAAGCTTCACAATCGTACAACAGGTTTGATTTTTTTGGTGGAAATTCCGTTTGACCCTGATAATGGAATTTTGTGGTTTGAACAACTTTTGTTGTTGTCTGTGTACTGCTGGTAAGATCAGTTTTTAAAATAGCAAGATCGGTACGGTTATTATCATTGTTACCAAAATCTCCGATATAAATATTTCCCTGAGCATCTGATATAATGTCTTCCCAATCTGTATTTTCTGTATTTTCTACAGGCACTTTTGCCAACATTTCACCTTTATCATTGATGCCGTATACTGCATTTTTATTCCCTCTGTCTTCTATCACCCAAATGGTCTTCTTATCTTTTGATAAAGCAATTCCGGAGACTTCCTTCAACTTCTTAGGTAGGGAAAACTGGACTTTCAATTCATCCTCGTTAGTGGGAGAATTCTGAGCTTTTGGATTACAGCTCAATAGAAGCAAAGCAGGTAAAATAAGAAAACGTAACATATTTATTTTTATTTTTTTAATTGAATGTAAGAAGCATTAATTGTTCCAATAAAGGGCTATGAAAGCTTTTTTGCCTTTTCCCACAGAACATCCATTTCTTCCAGAGACATATCTGCCAATTTTAAATCCTGTTCCTCAGCAAGTCCTTCCATTTTTTGAAATCTTGAAATAAACTTAAGATTGGTTCTTTCCAAAGCAGAATCGGGATTAATTCCTGAAATTCTTGCATAATTGATCAGTGAGAAAAATACATCCCCAAGTTCCTGTTCCTTTTTATAGAGATCAGTCTCAGCATGAAACTCCTGAATCTCTTCATCTACTTTTTTCCAGGCATCTTCGGCATCATGGAATTCAAAACCGATTCCTTTTACCTTATCCTGGATTCTGTAGGCTTTTACCAAACTCGGCAAACTTTTCGGTACTCCACCCAAAATAGATTTATTTCCTTCTTTTAGTTTTAATTTTTCCCAGTTCTGTTTCACCTCTTCCTCATCTTTCACTTCAATATCTCCATAGATATGAGGATGGCGGAAAATCAGCTTTTCATTAAGGGAATTGATCACATCTGCTATATCAAAACTTTCTTTTTCTGAACCAATTTTAGCATAAAAAACCAGGTGAAGCAGAACATCTCCCAGCTCTTTTTTTATTTCCTGCAGATCATTCTGTAAGATAGCATCTGAAAGTTCATAGGTTTCTTCAAGGGTAAGATGACGAAGCGACTCTAAAGTCTGTTTCTGGTCCCACGGACATTTCTCACGAAGATCATCCATGATATCCAGTAATCTTCCAAAGGCCTCTAGTTTCTCCTGTTTCGTATTCATAAGTAATGAAAAATTCAATCTTGTACAAATGTAAGGGATATTTTGGGTCTGTGGTAGTGGTTTGGAGTGAAAGTTAAGAGTTTGTGGATATGGAATGCAAGAGGTTACAGGTTTAGGGTTTAATGTTTAAAGATACAGACGAAATTTGAACTTAGCAGAAAACTCACTAATCCCTATTATCTGTCATCTGCTACCTCATAAAAAACAAAAAGTCTTGTCAGAAATTTCCTGACAAGACTTTGTATTTTTAATTCAAATTGAATGAATTATCCTTGTTTTCTGTGCGTACTTTTTGGAGCTGATTTTGCAGCTGAAGTAGCTTTTACTTTTGGTGCAGCAGGTTTTTCTGCTTTTGGAGCTTTTTTAGCTTCTTTTTCAATGTTTAATTCTTCTGCAGGCTCTCCATCCAAAGTTTCAGGCTCTGCCTTTACAAAACTTTCAGGAGTAATATATCCCGCTTTATGAAGAACATTGTACCACTGAGCCAATTTCTTGATATCAGAAGCATATACTCTTTCTGTATCATAGTTAGGTAAAGAAGACACCATAAATTCTTTTAAATCTGCATCAGAAGATTTGTGAGAAATTGTTTCTTTATAATCATTGTTTTTAGCAATATTTTCAAAAACTTCGAACAAAGGAACTTCTTTTTCAAATGTAAACATGGCAATATTATCCAACAAACTTACCTGGCTTGAGTTTCCAATACTTACTTTTTTCTTAGTGGTAACATCTTCAATGATGAATCCGTTTCTTAATTGAGAAACTAATTTGTAAAGTCCTGGCTTTCCAGAAATTGAAATTATTTTTTCTAACAGCATAATTTTATTTTTTGTAAATTCTGCAATCAGCTCTAAGCTTTTTGCTTTATATTATTTCTTTTATCCTTGTTTAAATTATTTTGGAAATCTCATTTTGTAACCAATGCTTACGTCACCCTGAGAGATTTTTGTCAGTTTACCTTTTACCAGTTTCTTTTTCAGAGCACTCAGGTGATCAGTAAACAGTACCCCTTCAATGTGGTCATATTCATGCTGAATTACGCGGGCTCTAATATCGGAAAAAGTTTCTGTATGTTTCACAAAATTTTCGTCATAATATTCAATAACGATTGTCCCTTTTCTTTTTACATCTTCTCTTATATCCGGAATAGAAAGACAGCCTTCATTAAACTTCCATTCTTCACCTGATTCTTCAAGAATTCTGGCATTGATGAATACTTTTTTGAACTCTGCCAACTCATCTTTAATATCTTCATAATCCTCATCTTCAGCAAGAGGAGTCACATCTATTATAAATACACGGATATCCAAACCGATCTGAGGCGCTGCAAGACCTATGCCATTTGCGCTGTACATCGTTTCAAACATGTTATCTATCAATTCCTGTAATTCGGGATAATCTTTGTCTATATCTTTTCCCACTTTTCTCAAAACAGGATCCCCAAAAGCTCTTATCGGTAAAATCATCTTAATTTTTGTTCTAAAAAATTCTGCAATATGATGGTTGCACTTACTTTATCTATTAATCCTTTTTCCTGCCTCTTTTTTTTGTTTTTTCCACTTTGAGAAATAAAAAACGAAGCCATTTTGGAAGTAAACCTTTCATCAAAACGATGGACCGCAATATCCGAAAATTCTTTTTTAAATTCTTCAATGAATTTTAAAATATCAGTTTCGATTTCCGAAACGTTTCCTTTCAAATCTATGGGAAGCCCAATTACCACTTCATCTACCTTATTTTCATTGAAATATTTTTTCAAAAATTCCATTAAAAAACGGTTCTCTACAGTCTCCAGCCCACTGGCTATAATCTGCATATCATCTGTTGCAGCGATACCACAACGAGCCTTTCCGTAGTCAATTGCAAGGATTTGTCCCATAAGTCTGCAAATTTAGTAAAATTTACTGATTTTATTCATAACGCAGTTTTTTTATATAAATCATGTTTTATTCCATTATTTTTTTTATAATTTTAATCTTCCAAAAAACAATTATATGAAGAAACTCATCCTCGTAAGACATGCAAAAAGCGACTGGCCGGAGGAAACGGAGGACTTTGACAGACCATTGGCAGACAAAGGTTTGACAGACGCTATGCACATGTCCAGATTCCTTAAAAATAATAATATTTCCATCGATCACTTTGTGTCAAGCCCCGCAGTACGTGCACTGAATACGTGTAAAATTTTTAATCAGGCTTATCAACTTAACTGTTCTACTGATGAAAAATTGTACAATCCTTCGGAAAGAAGTTTTGAATCTGTAATTTATGACCTGGATGACACCCTGAATTCAGTTGCTTTTTTCTCTCACAATAATGGAATTTCAAATTTTGCCAATTCCATTTCTGAAGATATTTTTCATTTTCCCACATGCGGAGTCGCTGGTTTTGAAGTAGACTGTGAATCGTGGTCAGAATTTGACGGTGCCAAAAAGAAACTGCTGTTCTTTTATGAACCAGGGAAAATATAACGTTACATCTCTCTTTTTTTATGCGGCTCTATTCATCTTTCTTTTTTCATGTCAGAAACAGAAGAAATCTTATTTTGAATAGACTGCACTGAATGATATAAAACTCCCGGCTTCTCCAAAACCCGGAAGCTGGCGGTATAACCATCATGAGCATTTCCAGACATTTGAAGATTTTCAGAAAGTAAAAAAAATAAAACCTGAACCTGGAAAAAACACGATTTATCTTCAACCCATCGGAACTTTTGATGAACTTCAGAAAAGAGAAATAGCACTCACCAAAGAATATTTAAAAATATATTTCCAGCTGGAAATAAAAATCCTTCCCGTTTTACCCAATACGATCTTTCCTGAAAAAGTCAAAAGAATTTCAAAGGAAGGACACGAACAAGTTCTGGCAGGTTATGTACTGGACAGCATTCTGATCAAAAGAAAACCTAAAGATGCTGTAGTACTGATGGGAATTACAGAGAAAGATCTTTTTCCAAAACCAGAATGGAACTACGTTTTCGGACTTGCATCTTATGAAGAAGGTGTAGGAGTAACCTCTATGTATAGATTTGCAAATGGTCATTTAACCGATTCCAATTTCAATGAAAGTTTTTTAAGATTAATAAAAATCAGTTCCCACGAGATCGGACATATGTTCGGAATCAGCCACTGCCTGAATGCCAACTGTGTGATGAATGGAACCAACTCACTTACAGAAACAGATTATCACCTTGCAAGAGCTTGCTCATTGTGTCAAAGGAAACTGAATTCAAGCATTCATTATGACAATAAGAAAAGACTTCTTGAACTAAAAAATTTCTTTGAAAAACAACACCTTAATACAGAGCTTACTTTAGCAAATCAGGATCTGAATCTTGTACAGTAAACTACCATTCCTTTTACAGACTTCACATTCCCCTCCTCTGGAGGGGTGGCAAAAAATTTATTTTTTGACGGGGTGGTTAAGTTTCGGCTAAAGCTATTATCGTTGTAAAAATGAAAAAACGGGCTAAAGCCCGTTTCTATTGAATATTTTTTCGATATTATTATTTCTTCTTCAAATCCAGATCATCAAAATCAAAACTGAAATCTGTCACATCAGAAATCGCCTTTAATTTTGCAGATTCTGCCTTTCCGTTTTCGTCATAACTGAAAATAATATAAGCATCTGCATCATAGCTTCTGTCATCCCATTTGATAATAAAAGAATTGTTAGAATAAGGAAGCAATTCTCCTTTTAATCTTGGAGAGTTTTTACATGAAATTCTGTAAGTATTTCCCTGTTGTGCAATTTCCACATCACCAAACCATACGTCATTATAAGTTCCTGTAAACTGCTCTGCTTTTGGCTGAAGAGATTTCTCTTTTTTAAATGTTTCTGATTTTACAAAAGCATCTTTCTTTTGTTTATTAAAATCTGCTTCCATCTTAGACATTCTGTCACCATATGTTTTCAGCCAGTTTCTGTCTGCTACACCAAGATAAGAATCCTTTACCGTATTGGTAATCGTATTGAAAGCAGCGCCGGATTGTTGGTTCGTCAATACAACAATTCCCAGCTTCATATCCGGAATCAAAGTGAATTGGGTAACCGTTCCAATTAACCCACCGGTATGCTGTATCTGCTTATGCCCTTTAACATCGCTTAGAAACCACCCTAAACCATATCCGTAGAAGCTTGTATCGTATGGATTTTTTGCAGCAACTCTATCAGGGATCTGAAGATTCCAAAGCTGCTGAACATTTTTATCTGAAACTAATTTTTTCCCGTCTTTAGTGGTGAAATTATTTAGCAGACATTCTGCCCAGATCGTCATATCCTTAATATTACTCATAATTCCCCCTGCGGCATTTGCTGTTTCGTTCCAGTCGTGGGGAACGGCAATTGCTTTTCCGTCTACAGGAGCATGTGCATCAATTTTATTCGTTACAGACTTTGCTCTGTTATAGCTCCCAAAGCTTGAAGTCATCCCTACAGGTTTCATAATTCTCTGTTCGATAAATTCTGCCCAGCTTAATCCTGAAACTCTGTGAATTACTTCTCCGGCAACAATAAACATGATGTTATTGTAATCTAATTTTGTTCTGAAAGGATTCTCAGGTTTCAGGTATCTCACATTATGAACAATGTCATTCACCGTTAAGTTCCCTCCTTCCGGAAAAAACATAAGATCTCCCTGTCCAAGGCCCAATCCGGCTCTGTGAGTGATAAGATCTTTTATCGTTACATTTTGAGAAACGTATGGATCGTACATTTGAAACTCAGGAATATATTTTGAAACTTTATCATCCCAGTTCAGTTTTCCTTCATCTGCTAAGATTGCTAATGCTGTACATGTAAAACCTTTAGAATTGGAAGCAATTCCCACCAATGTATTATCATCCATAGGCTGTTTGGTCGTAAGAGAACGTACTCCAAAACCTTTGGAATAAATCATTTTTCCATCTTTTACAATTCCCACGGACATTCCAGGCACATCAAAGGTTTTCAGGGTATTTTGGATCAGCTCGTCCAGTTTTTTTTCTTCAACCTGCGCATTGGCCAGTCCTACGGTCAAAAGAAAAATGAAAAAAGAAAGTTTCTGTTTCATTGTTTATTTTAATTTTCCCAAATTTACTAAATATTAAGTGATGCTAATTTTAGCATGGTTAAAAGTTTACATATTTTACTGATAAACCCGTTGTATTCATGAAAAAGACTATTTGTATCTGTATTTTCTCTCTTTTCGCAGTCAGTGGTATCAAAGCCCAGGACAGAACTTCCAATCCTTTACTTTTACAAACCTGGAATCTCAGTAAAATGGATACTTATATTTATACCTACGAAAAGCAGGAGGGTTTTGAGGCAAGAAGAGAAGGAATCAGATTTCAGAAAAATGGAAAAGTCACAGGAAACCTGATTAAATCTACATTAAGATATGATACTCTGGAAGAACCGGTTACTAAAAATGAAAAACCAGACCGTTACATCGGGAGCTGGAAAAAAGCCTCAGATTCTACAGTAACTTTAGTATTTCCTTCCAATACGAATATGACCGGTACTTTTGTTATTTCAAAGCTTACGGAAAATCAACTGAAACTAAAAAAGGTTTTCAGTGCGGATATAGAAAAGAAACTGGATTCTATCCGAAGAACAAAAAATATTATTGACTGATATCCTACATTATTCTCTGAAAGGAATCAGATCTGATAAGTTTATTAAAGCTTCTTATATTTGCAGTCTTAAAAAAATCAAAAAAATGGCAGTAAACAGATTATTGGCTTTCTTCTTCCTGATGATAAGCTGTAATTTATATTTTTCTCAGAACGTCACCATCAAAGATGATAAAGTTTTATTAGATGGAAAACAGATTCTGAAAGCTGAAAAAATTAATGTGGCCCAGTATTCATTTTTTTCTATGAAGAATGATGAAGAGATTCTTCTTTACCGATATATGGACAATGAAACTCCAAGCTATGTAAGTGATGATTATTTTATCCTGAATTTTCTGCCTGAAAAAACAAAAGTAGAATCAACAGATATAGCCAAAATTGCCAATTTTATGAATTCTAAAAAAGGAATGGAAAAGCTGGTAAAATGGTTATTAAAAGAAAGAGTAATCAATCATGACGGAGAACTGAATCCTGAACGTGTAGCGATATTCAAAGATAAATACCACGAAAATATTACAGAAAGAACCCTTAGATAATGACAAAGATCCTTCTCCTTTCCGACTCTCACTCATATATTGATGACCGGATTCTGGAATACGCTTCTCAGGCTGACGAAATATGGCATTGTGGAGATTTTGGAAATCTTGACGTCATTGAGCAGCTGGAAAAGATAAAACCTCTGAAAGGAGTCTACGGCAACATTGATGATGCTAAAATCCAGGCTGAATTTCCGGAGGTCAACCGTTTCTTTTGTGAAAAGCTGGAGGTTTTGATGATTCATATCGGAGGTTATCCCGGAAAATATACTCCACTTACTAAAAAAGAAATAGCAGAAAAAGCGCCTAAATTATTTATCTCGGGACATTCGCATATTTTGAAAGCGATGTATGATGAGAAAAACAACCTGCTGCACCTTAATCCCGGTGCCTGTGGAAAACAGGGCTGGCATAAAGTAAGGACGATGATGCGCTTTGTGGTAGACGGTGAGGAAATCAAAGATCTGGAAATTATTGAACTTGGACCGAGAGTTTGAGTGTTTAAGTGTAGAGGAGTTTGATTTCATACATTTTACTTTCTACCTTTGTACAATAATTGATTCAGACAAGTCTTAAAATATGAAAATCGGCGACAAGGTTTCGGTAGTAGATGAAGATTTAAGCGGAGTGGTAACTTCCGTGAAGGGAAATATTGTCGTTTTTAAAGATGAATATGGCTTTACCCACCAATATCCTAAAGAAAAACTGGTTCCTAAGGATTCTGATCTTTATGAAAATATCAGAGTAATAAGAAAAGCAGAACCTAAAAAAATCATTTCTAAGAAACATCAGAAAAATCATTTGGTTTTAGACCTTCATTTTCATAATTTGGTAAAGAATCCCAATGACTATGACAGCTTTGAAAGATTGTTTATCCAAAAGGAAAAACTGATTGAAGTGATCGGGTTTTGCAGAAAGAACAACCTGAAGAGACTGGAAATTGTTCATGGCATTGGTGACGGGACTTTGCAGAGGATGGTTTGGGATGTATTGGAAAGCCAGGTCAATATTGATTTTTATAATAAGGAAATACTTCACCATCAATCGGGTGCGGTAATGGTAGAATTTCACTAAATTTGCATCAATTGAAATATGAACGTACTTAATTTACTTTTTACCAAAGACGGATTGATCTGCCAGATTGTTAAAAACAAAAACATTCTGGAGGAAAAATCTTATTTCGTTACTGAAGAGACCCCAGCCAATCTTATTGAGCAAAAGCTGGACGAAGTTCTTATTAAGCAGCGCTATGATGAGATCCAGGTGATTTCAGCATTTAATCATTTTACTCTGATGCCTGAAGGTTTTTCTGAGCACGAGGCTGGATTTGATCTGATTGCCTTCAACGCTCCTGCCGATAGAGAGAAGGAAGAGCTGATGCTTTCTATCAACAAAAAATTCAATATCCAGTTTTATTATACTTTCCCGAAAAATTATTATAAAAAAATAAAAGAGCTTGCGATACCGGTTCATTTTAATTTCTCCGGAGAAAAGTTTCTAAGTTCAATTAATAATAAAACCAACAAGGAAATTCACATCAATCTTTATCATAACCAATGTGAGTTTTTTGCGATTGACAATAAAAAAATAATCCTTTATAATAATCTTGATGTCAACTCAGAAGTAGATTTCCTTTACTTCATTATGTTTACATTGAGTAAGATAGGTTTTGGAATCAATGAAACCAGCTTTTATGCTTATGGAGAAACTACGGAAAATGAAACATTCATTTCCGAACTTCAGAAATTTGTTAAAAATCTGAAAATTGTTTTTGACAATATTCCAAACAAGAATTTTATACTTAACTAGGTTGCAGGCCGCAGGGAATAGGGTTAGAGCCCAAACAACCACCTGCCACCTATAATCTATTACCTAAACCCTAACAACAATATGTTCAGAATAATATCAGGCAAATGGAAAGCCAAAAAAATTGCCGCCCCTAAAAACTTTGATGTAAGGCCTACCACCGATTTTGCGAAAGAGGCTTTATTCAGCATTCTGGAAAACAAATACGATATGCAGTCGATCTCCGTGCTTGATCTTTTTGCAGGAATTGGCTCTATTACCTTTGAATTTGCTTCCAGAGGATGCCAAAGTGTTACCTCTGTAGAAATGAATCCAAAGCATACGGCATTTATCAACACTACCGCTTCTGAGCTTGACATGGCACTTCAGATCAATGTACAGAGAGGTGATGTATTTGACTGGCTTAAAAAATTCAGAAATAAAAAATCTTTTGAGATTGTTTTCTCTGATGCTCCTTTTGAAATGGAAGAAAAGAAGTATTATGAATTGATTTCTCTGGTCTTAAACAATAAATACCTGAAAGAAAACGGAGTTCTCATCGTGGAGCACCAAAGCCGTATGAAGCTAGAACATCCCAACCTAATAGATACCCGAAAATACGGAAACGTGAGTTTCAGTTTTTTTGAACCGAATAAAGAAGATAATCAGGAACTTTAATTCCTGATTATTTTTTTTGACCTTTCCGGAGCTGTTTTTCCCCAGTCTGTAATTGCTTCCAATACGGGAAGAAGAGTCCTTCCAAAATCCGTTAAGGTATATTCAACCATTAACGGAGGTTTTTCTGTAAACACTTTTCTGTCAATAATATCATCTTCCTCCAGCTGCTTAAGCTGAAGACTCAATGTCCTTTCCGTAATGGTAGGAATTATTTTTCTTAGTTCATTATATCTTTTAGCACCATCTATCAGGTGAAATAAAATCACAGCCTTCCATTTTCCGCCTATAAACCTCATGGTTACACTGGTGCAGCATGGGTATGCTTTATCATCTATTGTATACATTTTTATACTATCCTTTTTTACCGTTATTGCAAAGTTAATAAACTTAAATTAATTTTGTAACTATAAAAATGATAGTATAAAATTATGAACTTTTTAGACAAAATGAAAAACAGGTATACTGTAAAAAAGTATAACCCACAGGGAAAAATCAGTGAAGAACAGATCGCTACTTTACAAGAGATTTTACATCTCAGTCCTTCATCTATTAACAGCCAGCCATGGAATTTTATCTTTATAAAAAATCCTGAAATCAAGAAACAACTGGCAGACAAATCCTATTTTAATAAGGAAAAAATTCTGGACAGCAGCCATATAATCGTTTTCCAGGCTCTTAAAAATCCGGAAGATTTTGAAAAGCAGATCGAAGGTGTCCTTCCGGAAGGATCTGTTGCTTATTACAATAACTTTGTAAAGTCTAAAGGAGAAGATGGAATTAAATCCTGGCTTAAACACCAGGTTTACTTATCACTAGGTGTCTTGCTTTCTGCCTGTGCCGATATGGAAATCGACTCAACTCCAATGGAAGGAATTGAACCCGAAGGATATGATGCTATCCTGAATAATGAAAAATACGAAACATTGCTCGCAGTCGCTATCGGGGAAAGAGATGAAACAGACACCAATCAGCCTAAGTTTAATCCAAAAACCAGACTGAAAGCTGAAAAGGTAATTGTAGAGGCTTAATTTTCTTTACCAATATATACTAAAAAAGCCTGCTTCAATATGAGGCAGGCTTTAATTTATAATACTTTCAATTCTAAATCTATTGTTTTCCCAAAGAACTTCTTTGAGATCTTTTCAAAATTCTTGGTAAGATCGGAAAGGTAGAAGTGATAATTCGGTTTGGGGTTATTATCATTTAAAAGGTTGTACTTATCCAAAATAATCTTCAGATGGTTCGCTACAATATTCGGAGAGTCAATAACACGGACTCTGTTTCCGTAATACTGTTTGATTTCATCAATTAAAAGAGGATAATGGGTACAGCCCAAAATAAGTGTTTCAATATTCTTTAATTTACTATTACTTAAATAATTATAAATAATTGCATGAGTGATCGGATGGTTTTTAAATCCTTCTTCAATAGCAGGAACCAGCAATGGCGTTGCCAATTCATCCACTTTGATCCATTTATTATGCTTTCGGATACTCTTTTTGTAAAGTCCGGAATTCACAGTAGCTTTGGTCGCAATAACTCCTACATTATTGTGGATTTCATAAGATACTTTTTCTGCTACGGGATTGATAACGTCTATAACAGGAACTTTTCCTGCAACAGACTGCATCACTTCATTTAAAGCATTAGCTGTTGCCGTATTACAGGCAATTACAATCGCTTTACAGTTCTGCTGCAGCAAAAAATTGGTGATCTTTGTAGAATATTCAATGATTGCTTCCTTGGATTTTTCTCCGTAAGGAAGATGCTTTGTATCTCCAAAGTAAATAAGATCTTCATTAGGCAGAAGTCTTTTGATTTCTTTGGCAACGGTAAGGCCTCCCACCCCACTGTCGAAAATTCCGATAGGCTGGCTTGGTGAAAGATGTGAATAATCTTGTTTTTTAGTTTTCAAATGAACTGAAATTTTATACAAAATTAATGAATTTATGTTGCATAGTATAATATACTACTTAATTAAAAAATTTTGATGTTAGATTATATTTTAGATCTGTCATGCTGAGCAAAGTCGAAGCATCTTTCATTCTATACGATAAACAAATCTGAGGCAATTCCGTCTGCCATAAACCAATGTTTCTCAGGGATTTTTAAATGGTCATTCTCAATAATTAAAATACCTTCTTCTATTTTCGTTTTGATTTCTGTCTGAAAATGTTCCAGTAATCTATCTGAAAATTTATTTTTTAAACTCCTAAGATCTACACCCCAGATCGTACGCAGGCCAATCATGATCATTTCATTGAACTGATCTTCCTTAGAAAGAATTTCTTCTTCTTTGGCCAACAGTTTATTATCATTAAGCTTTCTAATGTATTGCTGGTTATTAGCCACATTCCAGCTTCTGACATCAAATCCGTTATAAGAATGTGCCGAAGGTCCTATTCCCAGATATTCCTGATATTTCCAATAGGAAGAATTGTGACGGGAGTAGAATCCTGGCTTGGCAAAATTGGAAACTTCATAATGTTCAAAGCCATTATCTTTTAAAAAGTCAGACAGATAATAGAATTCTCTGTTCTGTTCTTCTTCTTTTGGACTTTTCACCTTTCCTTTTAAAATCCAGTTTTCCAAAGCTGTTTTGGGCTCTACTGTCAAAGCATAAGACGAAATATGAGGAACTTCCAATGCAATTGTTTTATTCAGGTTTTCTTTCCAGATCTCAAGATTGGAGGTTGGTGAACCGTAGATCAAATCAATACTCAGGTTTTCAAAGCCAAAATCCTGTGCCCGTTTGATAGAACCTTCTGCCTCGGAAGCAGTATGGGCCCTGTTCATTAATTTTAAATCTTCTTCAAAAAAACTTTGAGTACCAATAGACAGTCTGTTCACTGGTGTTCCGGCTAATTGTTTTAAAAAACTTTTATCCAGATCATCCGGATTGGCTTCCAGAGTAATTTCAATATCTTTTTCAAAACTGAAATACCGTAACGCTTCATCAATTAAGGAATTGATTTCATCTACGGATAGAATAGAGGGTGTTCCTCCGCCAAAATAAAGGGATTTCAGCGTTCTGTTCTGTAATTCATCTTTTCTGAGCAGCATTTCGGTTTTCATTGCACGAAGCATTTCATCCTTGAAATTCAGGGATGTTGAAAAATGAAAGTTACAATAACTGCATTTTTGTTTACAGAACGGAATGTGAATATATATCATAAAAAAAGCTCTGAAATTTTTCAGAGCTCAAATTTATTTAAATTAAATTAATTAGTATCTAAATCCTCTAGCATTAATAAAGTTGTCAAAGTTATAACCCAGACCAATCATGAAGCTGTTTCCACCATAGCTTTGGATATCAGATATTCCAAGGTTATAAGTTGCTCCGATCATGAATTTGTTGAATCTCACTTTTACAATTGGAGAGATACTCAGGTTCTGATTGTCAAATCTGTTCTGAACCGTTCTGTAGCTTACCCCGAAAGAGAATGCGTTGATATCATTAGAGAATGTAGCCATAAGGTTCCAGTCTATCATTCTCGTTGAGTTTGTATTAAGGTTGATTAATGCTGATGGTGCTATTGTAATATTATCAGCAATGTTCCAGTTATATCCTAAGTTTAAGAAGAATTTAATTGGAGAAGGCTCGTAGTTGTTTACGATAGAAGCATCATTACTTAATGCAATATCATTTACGGAAACACCCCCGAACAGCCCTCTATAGGTAGCAGCCAAACCGAAGTTTGCATACACCATGAAGATATTACTTTCTTCACCTCTCAATAACGGGTCGCCTCCTTCTTCAGTATTAATTTTAGAATAATCAAAGTTCATGTTATAGAAGTTAACACTTGTACCGAAAGAGAACTGGTCTTTTCTGTCTCCTTCACTACTTAGAGGAATAAAATATGAAGCACCAGCTGTAATCCCTCCTGCAGAAATAGGTCCGTTGCTATCTCTGAACACAGAAATTCCAGCACCTACTCTATCAAAGATATTCGCATTAATCCCGATTGACTGAACATTCGGAGAATTGTTGAACTTTGAAAATTGTTGTTGATAATTGGCGTTGAGCTGTACGTAATCTGTTTTTCCGTATTGAGCTGGGTTGAACAGGAACTCACCATCCAAAAGATATTGCTGATAGTATGGTAGTGATTCTTGTGCTTTGTATGCATTTGACAAAAGAGCTAAACATACGATAGCATATAGTTTTCTCATAACAAATCTTGATTTCAATTCAACAAATATAAAAAAATTCTCAATATATTTTTAGTTTTCTAAATAATTTCTCCATTTTTTTACGGCATCCGCCATATCTTTGGGCATTGGGCTCTCAAAATATAATTCCTTTTTAGTCGTTGGGTGTATAAATCCGAGGGTATGGGCATGAAGGGCATGTCTTGGCAAAATTTCAAAAACATTTTTAATGAATTGCTTATATTTTGGGAGATTTATCCCTCTTAGAGGCGTATGTCCTTCATATCTTTCGTCATTAAACAAAGTATGCCCGATATGTTTGAAATGCGCCCTGATCTGATGGGTTCTTCCCGTTTCAAGCTTACATTCTACCCATGTCATGTATTTGAATCTTTCAAGGACTTTATAATGGGTTACTGCGTGTTTTCCATGGCTGCCATCTTCATAGACAGACATCTGCATTCTGTTTTTAGGATGTCTTCCGATATGGCCTCTGATTGTACCTTCTTCATCCTGAGGGTTCCCCCATACAAAAGCCCAGTACAGTCTTTTGGTAGTTCTGTTGAAGAATTGTTTTGCCAGAAAGCTCAATGCATACTCATTCTTGGCGATCACCAGCAGTCCGGAGGTATCTTTATCAATCCTGTGAACAAGCCCTACTCTGTCAAGATCAGACTTTGCTCCATTCTTTTCAAAATGGAAAGCCAGCGCATTCACCAATGTTCCGTCCCAGTTTCCGAATCCCGGGTGTACAACCATTCCTGCTTCCTTATCCACTACCACAAGGTCATCATCTTCATAAATGATATTTACAGGGATATCCTGCGGAACAATGACATTCTCTCTCGGAGGATGGGTAAGCAGCACCGAAATCTGATCTCCCGGTTTCACACGGTAATTCTGTTTTACAGGAGCTCCGTTCACCACAACGTTTCCGGCTCTGCAGGTCTGTGAAATTTTATTCCTTGAAGAATTCTGCCTGTGGATCAAAAGGAACTTATCAATTCTTAATGGTTCCTGTTTACTGTCAACAGTGATATTAAGATGTTCATACAATCCTTTATTTTCCTCGTCAATATCGATGTTTTCAATACTGTTGGAATCTAATAATTCTTCATCTAAAAAATCGTCGTTATCTTCTGACATTGTTTTATTTTTTTTACACAAAAGGCCTCAACATTTTGCAGTTGAAGCCTGTATTTTTGATATTAATCTGATTTTATTCTACGACTACCTTCTTAGCTTTCGGCTTTTGAGCAGGCTGTTGTGTCGTTGTTGAAGCAGCCGGTTTAGCTGTATGTCCTGTAGCAGGAGCAGCAGTAGAAATTTTAGGCTTCTCAGTTGCTGAAGTGGCAGGTTTAGAAGTCGTTGTCTGTGTCTTAGGGGTCTCATTTTTTGGCACTTCAGGCTTTGGAGTTTCTCTTCTAGGTACCGGAGCAGGCACTACAGGAGCATCATAACTTGGTTCATTATGTACTTCTTCATATCGTACCGGAGGAAGTGAAGTATCTACCTTCATACGGTAAATAGAATTCAGCTGCTCTATTTTCGCTCTTAGCTCTGCCGGAGTTTTCTTACTGGCCCAAAGGTCAATCTGCATTCCCTGATCACGAACATCTCCTGAAGCAGGATCCTGATAATAAATAATATCCGATTCGTCTTTGCTTCCATCTTCATGCTCTACCAGTCCAACTTCAAACATACTTTTGGTAATGACAGCTCTCGCTTCTTTTACCGTAAGTCCTACTACATTTGGAATGGAAATATTTCTCATAGGTCCTGAACCTACTACTACATCAATAATGGAGAATCTAGGTAAACGAGCACCCGGATTTACCGCATTTCCTTTATATAAAATTCTTAAAAGGGCATCCTTCTGAATACTCGGTTCATAAATGGTATCTCCAATCTTAAGACCCACCTGATCCAGTCTCTGGAATGCAAGCCCTGAATATTTATTGATAACATCCGGAACGGCAATCGGAGCCCATGTTCTCGGGTTTACTGTAAGGTGTACTGTTCTTCCGTCCTTTACACGGGAACCCGGTGCAGGATAAACCTGAAGAACCTGGAATGGTCTGAATTTAGGATTATAGTTGGCACTGTCTACTTCATATTCCAATCCTGTATCATCTAAAATTTTAACAGCGTCATGTATAGATTTATTTACAATATTAGGAACAGGTATTTCCTGACCATGATTTGTATGGTGTTCCAACCAGCGAAATGTGAGCCATACCAACCCTGCAAAAACACCGATGGCTATTACTAAATTCAGTAAAACTTTCCAATTGAAAAGTGATTTAAGCATACTTAAAAATACTTTAATTATAACCGCAAATATAGCTAATAATTTTAGAATGGACTTTTTATTTAACACAATTCATTTTTGATCTTAAAATTTGCGGATTTCCCATATTGCATTGCATAAAATGTTTAAATTTGCCTTAATTGATACTATATGATTATGAACAAAAAAAGTGTTGCCGTAGTAATGGGAGGCTATTCTGATGAATATGTCGTTTCTTTAAAAAGCGGACAATTGATTTATGATTCTTTAGACAGAAATCTCTATGATGTATATAAGGTAGTAGTCCTTAAAGATGAATGGTATTTTTTAGGAGAAAATGATAAAAAATACGAGATCAACAGAGGTGATTTTTCTGTAACTTTAGATAATGGGGAAACCTTAAAATTTGATGCCTGCTTCAATATCATCCACGGGACTCCGGGAGAAAACGGAATTCTTCAGGCATACTGGGATGCAATAGATCAAAAATATACCGGATGTGATTTTTACCAGAGTGCTCTTACATTCAATAAGAAAGATACTCTTGCCGTATTATCAAAGTATGGAGTTTCTTCCGCGAAAAGCATCTATTTAAGAAAAGGTGAAGAAATCAATGTAGATAAGATTGTATCAGAATTGAATCTACCGCTATTTGTAAAACCTAACCAGTCCGGATCTTCTCTGGGAATCACTAAAGTAAAAGAAAAATCTGAACTGATTGCCGCTACTGAAATCGCATTCAAAGAAGATAATGAAATCCTGATTGAAAGTTTCCTGGATGGAATGGAAGTTTCTGTAGGAGTTATTGATTTTAAAGGAGAAACCATTGTTCTGGGAATTACAGAAATTGTTCCTACCAACGAGTTTTTCGATTATGAAGCAAAATATGAAGGTGCTTCTGAAGAAATTACACCAGCAAGAATTGATGATGAAACCACAAAAAGAGTGGAAGAAATCGCTAAAAGAGCATACAATTCATTAGGAATGAGTGGTTTCTCAAGAAGCGAATATATTTTAATGAATGGAATTCCTTATATGCTTGAAATGAATACCAATCCGGGATTCTCTCCTGCAAGTATTCTCCCACAACAGGCAAGACACTATGGAATTTCCATTATGGATCTTTGCGGAAATGAAGTTGAAAAAGCTTTAAATAAATAAAAAAGTTAGAAATTAAATGCTAGAAGCTAATTTAAAGTCTATAGCAGATAATTCACTAATCAAAATCATAACTCGTACAACATGAAAATTGCTGTTTTCCCAGGGTCATTTGACCCGATTACACTAGGACATTACGATATTATAGAAAGAGCGGCCCCATTATTTGATAAATTAATCATTGCCATAGGGCAGAATTCTCAGAAGAAATACATGTTCCCTCTTGAAAAAAGAATGGAATTTATCCAGAACTCCGTAGCAGAATTTCCCAATGTGGAAGTAGATTCGTTTGAAGGGTTAACGGTAGACTACTGTTTTGAAAAAAATGCTCAATACATTATAAGAGGGTTAAGAAATCCTGCCGATTTTGAGTTTGAAAAAGCAATTGCTCATACCAACAGAACATTAGCCCACAAAAAACTGGAAACTGTATTCTTACTGACCTCCTCAGGAAAATCTTTCATCAGCAGCAGCATCGTAAGGGAAATTATCACCCACGGCGGCGAATATGAGCTGATGGTTCCGGATTCGGTAAGAGTGGAGAAATAAACACAACAATATTTGATAAGCGATAAATGATAATTGATACAATGGCCAAGAATTTGCTTAAGCAAAAAATCATTCATCAATTATCATTTACCATTTATAATAGATATGCACGAACAGTTCAATTTTGCTATAGAAGTCCTGGGGACCATTGCTTTTTCCATGTCTGGAAGTTTTGCAGCCATGCAGAAACGGCTTGATCCGTTCGGAGTGCTTATTATTGCATTTGTAACTTCTGTGGGAGGCGGAACTGTAAGAGATCTTTTGCTTGATATTCCTGTATTCTGGATGCATGATATCCTGATGTGTACCCTTATCCTGGTGACCAGTATTTTCTCCATGATATTCAAATCTCTTGAGAAAAACTTTAAAGTAACTTTATTTATTTTCGACAGCTTTGGTCTTGGGTTATTTACCATTATCGGAGTTCAGAAAGGTTTAAATGCAGGTATACATCCTATGATCTGTATTGCATTAGGAACCATAACAGGTTGTTTCGGAGGGATTATCCGGGATATATTGCTCAACAGGATACCATTGATTTTCAGAAAGGAGATTTATGCTACCGCATGTATCGTGGGAGGAGCAGCATTTCTGCTGATGACCAAGTATACTCCACTCTCCTATACTTTTATACAGGTTTTCACCATTATCCTGATTGTTGTGATCCGAACTTTTGCTGTAAAATATCATTGGCAAATGCCTAAATTTTATGGTTATGATCAGAATTCGGAAATGTAAAACATATTTTTATCCATAAAAAAAGCACCTGAAACAGGTGCTTTTTATTTTTATATTTTCTAGCTAGAAGAATTTCCCTCTATTTCTCATATTAGGGTTGTGCATATGCTTCTGCATGGTTGGCATTTTCAGCTGATCTTTCATCATTTTGATCTGATCAGTCATCATTCCAGCACTATCTAATCTTTTAGCTTCTTCCAATAGCTTCTGCCCTTCCTGCTTTCTTCCTTTAGAAATAGCGGCTGCTGCAAGATTTAAAGTAGCCATTGCCCTGTCATGTTTCATATTCAAACCATATTCCAAAGCTTTCTTCATGAAAGGCTCTACTTTTGCAGGGTGATCCTGAGCTTGTGTTAATCCTAATAAATAGTGAAAATATCCATATTGAGTTTTATGAAGCTGTCCTTTATAATCAGTTATTTTTGACAGCCACTCGCCGGCTTTTTCCATATTCTGTTTTCTCAGTTGCCAGAATGCCAACAGGATATATTCATTTTTAAAGAATAATAAGATCGGGGATGCCGCTAAAAGAAAAACAACAATACCCCATCCAAGATTTCTTGTGAAAATCATCAGATAAAGTCCTGCCAGGATAAGAACTGCTGCTATTGCAATTTTTATGTATTTATTCATTATTAAATTTTAGAAGTGCAAAGATAATAAATTTAAGGCTTAAAGTTCAAAAAGTCAATTGTGAATGGTCAATTCGCTGCGCTTGTTAATTTTTGTAAATGTGAAAATTCACGATTCACTGTGCGAAGCAAAAATTCACGATTCATTTATGCTTCTTTTTTTATTTTTTCAAACGTCTGGAAACAGAAATCATAGCTATTCTTTTCATCTTTCTCATGACAGATTTCGTTTGTTTTTTTCCAAATCTTCGGATCTATCTTCGGAAAGAATGTATCAGCTTCAAGATCTGCCTTCACCAAAGTAACTTCAAGCCTGTCTACAACCTCCATAGTCTGTTCATAGATATTTCCACCACCAATAACGAAAACTTCTTCATCAATCTTTTTAGCAAACTTCAATGCTTCCTTTATACTTCCTACAATAAGGATTCCTTCCTCAAACCAGTCTTTCTTTCTTGACACAACAATATTGGTACGGTTCGGAAGAGGTTTCCCAATACTTTCATATGTTTTTCTTCCCATTATAATCGGATGCCCTGAAGTAATATCTTTAAAATGTTTTAAATCTTTAGGAAGATGCCAAAGCAACTGATTATCAAAACCAATTTCATTTTTCTCTCCCATTGCCACCACTATTGTTGTCATTCAAATATTTTTTTACAAAATTAGCACATAATTTGTATATTTGGTTAGCACAAAAAATTTAAAAAAATAAACTATGAAAAATAAAGGATGTCTGGGCGCTGGAACAATTGGTATCGCCCTCCTTATCATTGTTGCTGTTCTATTCTTTTGGGGAAAAAGCGGATATAATAATTTCGTAACCAAAGAACAGACGGTCAACACAAAATGGTCAAACGTAGAAACTGTGTATCAGAAAAGAGCGAACCTTATTCCTAACCTGGAAAGAACGGTAAAATCGTATTCAAAATTTGAACAGGAAACTTTAACGCAGGTTGTAGAAGCACGTTCTAAAGCTACTTCTATCAACATTGATCCTACAAACATGACTGAGGCTGATATTGCTAAATTTCAGGCAGCACAAGGTGAGCTATCCGGAGCATTGAGCCGATTGATGGCTGTAGTAGAGTCCTATCCTAACTTAAAAGCAGACCAGCAGTATATCAACTTCCAAAGAGAATATACCGCTATTGAAAACAGCATCAGAACAGAAACTGTTTATTACAATGAAGCTGCACAGGATTACAACACTTCTATCAAGACTTTCCCAAATAATATTTTGGCGAATTTCACCAACTTTAAAGAAAAACCTTATTTCAAAGCTGAAGCAGGAGCTCAGAAAGCCCCTGAAGTATTCAAATAAATAATGGGTAATTTCCTAACAAATCAACAGATCGCTTCCCTAGTGGAAGCGATTCAGTCTGCGGAAGATCATTCTACAGGAGAGATCAGGGTACATATTGATTCCAATACAGATAATCGGGATGCTAAAACAGCATTTGAGGTTTTCAAAAAACTCGATATGGACAAAACCGCTGAAAGGAATGCTGTTCTTTTCCATGTCAATTTCGAACAAAAATATCTGACCATCATTGGAGATATCGGAATCCATGAAAAGGTAAAACAGTCTTACTGGGACCATCTTCACGACTATATTACTGCTGAATTTGCCAAAGGACATTATTACCAGGCTCTGAAAAGTGCCATCTTGGAAACAGGACTTGAACTCAAAAAATATTTTCCTGTTGAAGGAGAAAATCCAAACCAACTCTCAAATGAAATTACGTTCTCTTAAAATAGTATTTTCATTTTTATTGCTTTGCTTTTACACTTTTGTATCAGCACAATACACTATTCCTGAAAAACCGGCCGTTCTTTATCCTGTTTTTGATGAAGCCAATCTGCTTTCTCAACAGGAAAAAGATGCCCTGAATAATAAGCTGATCAAGTTTGCAGATACTACCTCAACGGAAATTGAAGTAGTGATCATACGCTCTACCAAAGGAGAAGATGTCAACTTTCTGGCAACCATGTTTGGGCAGAAATGGAAAATCGGAAAAAAAGGAGTAGATAACGGCGTCGTTTTCCTTATTGCAACAGAAGACAGAACAATGTCTATCCAACAGGGACGTGCCGTAGAACAATACCTTACCGCATCAGTAGCAGGACAGATCTTAGATTATATTGTTACGCCCAACTTCAAAAAGGGCCTTTGGTATGAAGGGATCAATGGAGGAACCTCAGCCATTATGGAGGCTGTTCAGGGCAAATTCAAACCTGTAGCAACAACGGCTCCTTCCGGTAATGGAAGCGCTTTTAAAGTTCTTATTATCGCTTTTATTATTTTCATCATTATTGCTATACTTTTCGGTAACAGAGGAGGCGGACGTGGTGGAAATAATGACGATGACGATGATGTGATCATTACAAGAAAAGGACGCAGAAATTATCCAGGTGGTTTCTTCCCATTCCCTGGCAGTTTTGGAGGTGGCGGATTTGGTGGTGGAAGTTCCGGCGGCGGTGGCGGCGGATTTGGAGGCTTCGGCGGTGGCGGAAGTTTCGGAGGCGGTGGTGCATCCGGCGGATGGTAAATCAGTCAATCATTTTCAAAATATATAAACAGATCAGGTCATCACGACCTGATTTTTTATTTAAAAACCGAAAATATCATCAATTCTTTACCTTTTCTTAATGTTAAATTGTTTTTTTCATATTAAAAAATTAACAAAACCACATAAAAACTATCTTTTATTTAATATTTTTTCGCTATATTTACTGAAAACAGGATTATGAAGAAGACGCTGGTAGTATTTGCACACCCTTATCTGGAGCACTCCAATTCGAATGTAGAGCTCATCAATTTCTACGTTCGCCACCAGCATTATACCCTAAGAGATCTTTATGAAGAATATCCTGATTTTCATATTGCAGCCTTCAGAGAAAGAAAACGCCTTAAAAATTATGAACGCTTTGTCTTCCAGTTTCCTTTAATATGGTTTGGAATGCCTCCTCTTCTCAGATTATGGATTGATGAAGTTTTCGACAGAGACTGGCTTAAAGAAGGCGAACACAATCCTCTGGAAGGAAAAGAAGTCTATATTCTGATAACCACCGGGGGAAAAGAAAGATCTTTCAGCAAAACCGGCACTTATCAATATACAATCGATGAGTTGATCAGCGGACTCATTGTTTCCTTAAAAGTTTTCAAAGCAGATATCAAACATATCAAGATCGTATACGAAGCCAATAAGCTGTCTAAAAAAGAAATTATCCTGCATAAAAAAGAATTTACAGAACTCCTCAATCAATAATTTATGGAATCCAGCTTAGCGATGAACACATTAATTTTCCTGGGTGTAGCCATTATCATGGTTCCATTGGCCAGGAAATTAGGGTTGAGTTCTGTAATCGGTTATATTTTAGGAGGAATCATTATCGGTCCATATGTACTCAGGCTTACAGGAAAAAATGTGGATGACATCATGCATGCCAGCGAATTTGGAGTCATTATGCTTTTATTCCTGGTAGGTTTGGAACTTGAGCCCCGGAAATTCTGGGAGATGCGAAAGAAAATAATGGGACTGGGACTTTCTCAGATGGCACTTACTATTTTATTGCTTTTTTTAGTGTTCATCAGTGTAGGCTGGAGAGTAGATAAAGCAATTACCATTGCCATGTGTTTTGCATTATCTTCTACGGCAATTGTTCTGCAGACTTTACAGGAAAAAAACAATCTCAAGACCACAGCTGGAGAAGCCTCATTCTCTACCTTACTTTTTCAGGATATTTCTGTGATTCCTATTCTGGCAATACTCCCTCTTGTAGCTAATTATAAAGCCAAGCATCATGATAATGAAATTCAGATTCTGATCCAAAAGCTGCCGGAGTGGCTGCAGGCCAGTACTGTAATTTTTGGAGTAGCTCTGCTTATTTTATTGGGCAGATATGTCTTTGTTCCTTTTTTACGCTATGTTTCAAAATCGGGAATGACAGAACTGCTGACTGCCTCATCCCTGTTCCTGGTTATTGGTGTTTCCGAATTGATGGTTGTCATCGGACTTTCTCCCGCATTGGGTGCTTTCCTTGCCGGGGTAATGCTTGCCAACAGTGAGTTTCGTCATGAGCTGGAAGCGCAGATCAATCCTTTCAAAGGACTGCTGTTAGCCGTTTTCTTCGTTAGCGTTGGATCAACCATTAACTTTAATATTATCCAAAAAGACCCTTTATTTATCTTCAGTACTGTATTTACTGTGCTGGCTGTAAAATTTGTTGTTTTATACACTATCGGAAAGTTTTTCAGGATAGATACTCCTCAAAGTTTCTTTTATGCATTTGCACTATCCCAGGTGGGAGAATTTGCATTTGTACTCCTCAATTATGCCTCGGATCTTTATCTGTTAGGTCCTGAAATGAACGCTCAAATGATGGCTGTTACTGCAATTACCATGTGTATTACTCCCATTCTTTTGATCATTAATGACAAGTTTATTACTCCGAAATTCATTAAAGAAATTCCCGAAGAAGAAAATGATTACAACATTCTCGACAATGATATAATTCAAAAGAAAATTATCATTGTAGGTTTTGGACATTTCGGAAGTACTGTGGGACGTCTTTTAAAGGCTAATAAAATATCAGCTACTGTTTTGGACCGTGATTCTGATCGTGTAAAACTGCTCAGAAGTTATGGTTTTAAAGTATATTATGGTGACGCTACCAGAATACCCATTTTGCGGGCTGCCGGAATTGAAGATGCTGAAATTTTGGTTTTATGTCTGGATGATCCGGATGATAATAAATTCATTGCAGAACTTGTCCGTGAGCATTATCCTAGTGTTAAAATTTTTGTGCGGGCAAAAAACAGAATTGACGCCTATGAATATCTTAACAGTGGAGTCAATCATATTTACCGTGAAACATTAGGAACAGCCGTTGATATGGCCGTTGATGTACTTCATGAAACAGGAATGAGAAAATATGCAGCGAGACGTATGGGGCAAAGGTTTATGGCTATTGATAAGGCATCCATCAGAAAACTTGCCAAAATGAAGGAAAATGATGATGACATTACGCTGTTTACTACAAAAGAAATCCTCCAGCGAGAGGAGGAATTATTAGCTTACGACAATCTTAATTTTGATAATAAAAATTGGGAAGGATCCTCATCCACCGATGAAGAAGATGAGGATGAATCCCAGGATTAGTTTATTGGATGTTTACGCTGCCACCGCTGCTTTCATCTTTGATCACATTCTTAAGCTCGCCTTTTTTAGAAATATCCACACTTCCACCGGATGAAGCACCTGCTTTCACACTGGCGACAGCACTGATATGAACACTTGCCCCACTTGATGCATCTGCTTCTACATCATCAGCGATAACTCCTTTAGCCGAAACACTACTGCCTGAAGATGCACTGATATCTGCTTTTTTCGCTTTTCCGGAAATATCAAGCGTAGACCCTGATGAAGCTTCAATATCAAGGTTAACAGCCCATATTTTACCATCATAGCTGCTGCTGCTGCTTATGTTAATATCCATATCGTTAGCTTCCAGATCTCCGGAAATACTGCCTGCACTTGATGCTTCAACATCTGTTTTCTCCTGGGTAAATTTATCTTTTATGATAATTCTTGCAGCTGAATCAGCAAGAAGTTTATTAAAGTCTTTTGTATAAATTTTAGCAGTCACTTTGCTGATATTCATCACTCTGATACCAGGTTTATAATGAATGTGCAGCTTTCCGCCATCATTATCTACAAGAATTTCATTGATGATACTTTGAGGTGCTGAGATTTCTACTTTTTCTGTTTCAGATTTTATGATTTCAGCTTCTATAGCCTGGGAAACCTGAATTTCATCAAAATCTCCGTTAAATTCTTTATGCTGTATCGGACCGCTTTCTTTGTTCACGACTTTCTCTACCCAGTTACTTCTGTCACCATCTCTATCTCTGTTTCTGTTCTCATGTTTATCATTACATGAGGCTAATGAGGCTAATGCCGCTAAGGCTGAAAAAATAAATAAAGTCTTTGTTTTCATGCTTATTTCTTTTGTCGATTATTTTTGTTGATTTCTTTAATTAAATAACAACTAATTTATAAAAAATATTACATTACATTTAAAAATACTGCAATTACCTACAATCCAGATTTTTCAGAAAGAACTTGATGTGCCCTGCAATGCCTAACGTATTCATTTTAAAATCACTCACAAAACGGCTTCAGTAAATACCTCTGCCAAAATTGATCCTATGATACAAGTTTTTAATATCTTTATGCTTTAATAACAACTATATTTATGAAGAATATTTCATCGGTATTATTAATTTCTGCCTTGGCGTTCAATCAATCTTGTACTACAATGAAACAGACCGATATTCAACAGGAGCTACCCGCACCTGATCCCTCTTTATCTTCTAATCCTTTTATGAAGAAAAGCAAGCTTCAATACGAAGCTCCGGAGTTTGACAAAATCAAAAATGAGCACTTCAAACCTGCTTTTGAATATGGTTTGAAGCAGCATGAAGCTGAAATTGTAAAAATCGCCAACAATCCGGCTGCTCCTACTTTTGAAAATACAATCGTTGCATTGGAAAAAAGTGGTGAAGTATTGAGAAGAGCACAAATTGTATTCTCAAATCTTACAGGTGCAAATACAAACCCTACTTTGCAGGCTTTAGACGAAGAATATGCACCTATTTTTGCAGCCCATTCTGATAAACTGTACCTGAATGAAAATCTTTATAAAAGAATACAGTCCATCAAAGAAGACGGTCTAGATTCTGAAAGTAAAAGACTGGTACAGTATTATAAGCAGAATTTTGAAATTGCAGGAGCAAATCTTTCTGCGGCTGATAAAGAAAAGCTAAAACAGCTCAATCAGGAACTGGCTTCTCTTTCTACACAATATTCTAATAAATTATTGGAAGCAAGAAAGCAGGGAGGTGTATTTTTCTCTGATGCAAAAGAACTGGACGGACTTTCTGCTGATGAAATTGCAGCGGCAGCAGCTGATGCAAAAACGGCAGGACAGCCTGGAAAATATCTTCTGGCTTTACAAAATACAACACAGCAGCCCCTTTTACAAAATTTAAAAAACAGAACTACCAGAGAAAAGCTGTTCAAAGCTTCATGGACTAGAGCTGAAAAAGGAGATGCTAACGATACAAGATCAACAATTGAAAAACTTGCTAAACTGAGATTGAAAAAAGCTCAGATTTTAGGCAAGAAAAACTTTGCTGAATGGAAACTTCAGGACCAGATGGCAAAAACACCTGAAGCTGCTACTAATTTGATGAACCAGATTGCTACTCCCGCAGTGGAAACAGCAAGACGTGAAGCAAAAGATATCCAGGATCTTATTGATCAGCAAAAAGGAGGTTTCAAAGTAGAGCCTTGGGATTGGAATTTCTATGCTGAACAGGTAAGAAAAGCTAAGTTTGATCTTGATGAAAGTGAAATAAAACCTTACTTTGAAATCACAACGGTTCTTGAAAAAGGTGTTTTCTTCGCCGCTGAAAAATTCTACGGACTGACTTTCAAAAAGAGAACAGATCTTCCGGTTTATCACCCTGATGTAGTAACCTACGAAGTTTTTGATCATGATGGAAAATCTATCGCCATCTACTATCTGGATTTCTATACAAGAGATTCTAAAAACGGTGGTGCATGGATGAGTAACTTTGTTGAACAGTCTTATTTATTAGGAACAAAACCTGTAATCGTTAACTGTTATAACTATCAGAAACCGGCTCCGGGAAAACCTTCATTAATCAGTTATGATGATGTTTCAACGATCTTCCATGAATTTGGTCACTCTATTCACGGAATGTTTGCAAGCCAGAAATACCCTTCTCTTTCAGGAACAAATGTACCAAGAGACTTTGTAGAATTCCCTTCTCAGATCAATGAGCACTGGGCTTTAGATCCTGTGGTTCTGAAAAATTATGCTGTACATTATGAGACTAAGCAACCTATTCCACAGGCTTTGGTAGACAAAATCAAAAAGGCATCTACTTTTAATCAGGGATACATGACTACTGAATTGGTTTCTGCTGCTGAACTTGATATGGATTGGCATACAGTAAGCAACGACAGCCAGTTTATTCCTGTTTTAGATTTTGAAAAGCAGTCTTTAGCCAGCCATGGATTCAATTTGGCAACGGTTCCGCCAAGATACCACACTCCTTATTTTGCACACATCTGGGGAGGTGGATATTCTGCAGGATACTATGCTTATTTATGGTCTGAAACGTTGGATAATGATGCATGGGAATGGATCAGTAAAAACGGTGGGTTAACCAGAGAGAACGGTGACCGATTCAGAAAATATATTCTTTCCGTAGGAAATTCTGTGGATCTGAATCAGGCATTCAGAGACTTTACAGGACACGATCCGGATATCAAACCATTATTAAGAAACAGAGGATTTATAAAATAATCTATGATACTCAATACAGGTATAAAAGTATTGTCCTCATTAATCATTCTGACTTGCTTTTCATTAAAAAACAAAGGATTTGAAAGCAGGTCAGAATCTTTATTTCAAAAACAATCTGATACAACAATCTCTAAGGAATTAGAGGAATACATTAAAGAAGAGAGAAAGTATCTGGATTCACAATGTATTGCTGAAACCGCAAGAGCACATGCAGACATTAAAAAAGGCAAGCTTGTTTATTTTCATTACTTCGGAATGGTAGAAAGCTACAGAAGCAATGCTGAAATGGATGTTCTTTTGAAACAAAAGAATATCGATGTTGGAAGTGCCCTGTACTACTGCACGGTTCCTTTGGAGCTGCAAAATTGTTATGAAGATGTAATGTCAAAGGAAATTGACAGAAAGTTTGGCCCAAAGTTCATCGATTCTTTGAGACATATCGCAGACGTACAATATGTTAAAAAAAACATTGACAAAGTCTATGATTTTGAAGAATGTGATACCATTTCAAGGTATCCGGGCAGCAAATCTTACGGAGACTTTTTTAAAGATTATGAAAAAGACTTTTGGAAAAATGTGCACTATCCCGATGAATTTGAATACCGGCAAGACAAAGACTTTTATTCTTCTATTTCTGCGAAATTTACCCTACACAAAAACGGAACAGTCTCAGATATAGATATTGATCTTACCTTCCAAAATAAAAAAAATTATAAGTACTCATCCTACTTTATCAACGAAATAAAAAAATTTATAAAAAAAACAAAATGGGTTCCTGCCAAAACTATGGGAATAACAGTAAACAGCAGGGTTCCTCTCACATTATTTTTTAAATAACCATGAAAAAAATCATTACGGCAACATTATTAGTTGTCTTTGAGGCAATGTATGCTCAAAAAGGCCATGCAAAACCACAAGCCAATAAAATAGATCCCCAACTTGTGGGTCTGTGGAAAGGAAGCGAGAAAGACCAGCAGGTAGAAGGTATGGAAAAGCGCTGGGTAATGGAAAGAAAAGCAGACGGCACTTTTATGCTTATTTTCACCGCTATCCAGAATTGCGACGTCAGACAAGTTATCGAAAGAGGGCAATGGTGGATTGAAAAAGGAGAATTTCATGAACTTCATTTTAACTCAGGGAAAACGGATATTTACACATACAAGGTTTTAGATCCATCCCATGTAAAATTTAATTCAAAAGAGCAGGCTCTGGATATAGCCACTGAAAATTACAGCTTTGTAGATACTAAAATTGACGAAGACAATCAGTAAAAGATAACGGGAAGCATTCTTTAAGAGTGCTTCTTTTTATTTATAATTCATTTCTATTGATATTCATTATTTTTGCAGTTCAACATTTAAAATACACTATATGGACTGTCCCTGCTGTTCAGGAAAATCATACGAAGAATGCTGCAAGCCTTATCATACCGGAGAAAAACATGCTCCTACTGCCGAAGCTCTGATGCGTTCAAGGTTCTCTGCTTTTGCCATCCCGAATGGTGAATATCTGATGGAGACTACCCTTCCGGGAAAAAGAAAATACCACAATAAGAAAGATCTTCAGGAATGGGGAGAAATCAACCAATGGACAAAACTGGAAATTATCCGTACTCCCGCTTTAAACCAGGTAGAGTTTAAGGCTTATTATACAGACCAGAACGGACATCCACAGCTTCATCATGAGTTTTCGCTTTTTCAGAAAATGCACGAACGCTGGTATTATGTTTCAGGAGAATTTTTGGATGAGTGATAGAGCCTGATTTGTTGGTAACAATTTAATGTAGAATAATTCTTTGCGTATAGAATCCCCAATATTACGCACCAATAATAAAAATCCCCACAGATAGTTTTGTGGGGATTTTTTTATCTTTTATCCAAAAAATATTGGATAAATATTCATAAAATGTCCGAAAAAACCGGACATTTATATTATTTTTTAGTGAGCTTCGTTTCCGTCAATTCCGTGAGCATGACCATGAGATAATTCCTCTTCAGTTGCCGGACGTGTGTTCAAAATTTCTACGTCGAAATCTAACACTTTTCCTGCCATTGGGTGGTTAAGGTCTGCTACTACAGCTTCTGGTGTTACTTCTACCACAAAAGCCTGGAAATTATTCCCTTGGTTATCAGACAAAGGTAAAATAGCTCCGATAGGTGGAGTTCCTGATTCTTTAAACATCTCAATCGGCAATTGAGCGATAGCGTCTGGCTGTCTTTCACCATAAGCTTCTTCAGGCTGAATAACAAAAGCAGCTTTATCACCAGCTTTTAAACCTAAGATATTTTCTTCAAACTTTGGAATCATCATTCCTACACCGTACAAAAATGTAAGTGGATTTTCTGCTGTTGTTTCTTCTACAAGAACTTTAGTTCCGTCCGCTTCGATAGTGTGAAGGATGTAACGTACAGCTACAACGTGATTGTTTTCAATTGTCATATTTTTTCTTTTTTTCGTGATTTCGTTTCACGATTAATGTTACAAATATACTATTTTTTGAAATGATTCAATGAGCCTGGAAGCCAGGAGATGGAAGAAGGAAACTATGAAAGGCATAAAGAAAATATATCTCCCTTTTACTTTATATTAATTCCATAATAGCTTCAATAACTTCCAGCCTTTATTTTTTTCTGGTCTCATCTCTTTTTTTCTGTCTCAGCATAAAAAGATACAGACTTTCCACTTTTGTTCTTGCCCACGGTGTTTTCCTTAGAAACTTCAGAGAAGAGTTGATGCTTGGGTTATCTGTAAAACATTTAATATTGATCTGCTCACCCAATTTCTCAAATCCTTTGTAATACTCTACCAGTTCTTCAAGAATAGCATCAAGCCTTTTTCCATGTAAAGGATCTTTTGATTTTTCTTCCATAACGCAGTAAAATTAAAACATTTTATCAGACCTGGCCACTAAAATTGTTTAAACTCTTAATCTTTAGTATTTTTGATGAAGCTATTTCTTACCCATAAAAATTATTCGTTACCAACCAATATGAGCAAAAACAACGAAGCAAACAGGAAAAAAAATAAAAAGCAAATTGATCAGAAAAAACGGAAAATACAAAATGCAGAAGCAGAAAGGAAAACACGTTTAAAGCAAATCCGGGAAGACTTCAAAGCAAAAGAATCTGATAATCAACTATAAAAATGGTTTATTACTCAACTTACTTTAAACAATAATAAATTTATGAAAATTCTGCATACCGCCGACTGGCATTTGGGAAAAAGACTGGACCGCTTTTCACGGATGGAAGAGCAAATCCTGGTAATGGAAGAGATTATAGGCATTGCCGATGAGGAACACGCAGATCTTATTCTTGTTGCCGGTGACCTTTTTGATAATTTTAATCCAGGTGTAGAAGCCATTGAGCTTTTTTATAAAACCCTGAAACGTTTATCTTTAAATGGAAAACGTCCTGTGATTGCTATTTCCGGAAATCATGATTCTCCCAGCCTAATCAATGCCCCAGATCCTCTGGCTCGTGAATGCGGAATTATTTTAATAGGACATCCTAAAGCCGAGATTACACTTTTTAGTACAGAATATTTCAAAGTTTCAAATTCTAAGGCAGGTTTTATAGAATTAAAAATCGGAGGAATAGATTTTCCTGTAAGAATTCTTCATACTCCTTTCGCAAATGAAATCCGGCTAAAGGAATATTTTGGTGAAAATAAAGAGGAAGAAATTAATAAAGTACTTTCAGAAACATGGAAAAACCTTGCAGATCAGTTTTGTGATGATTCCGGAGTCAATATTCTGACCGCTCATTTATATATAAATAAAAGAGGTGCAGAAATTCTGGAAGAACCGGAAGGAGAAAAACCTATTAAAATCGGAAATGCAGATCTGATTTTTTCGGACAGTATTCCTGAGCAGATCCAGTATACAGCACTTGGCCATCTCCATGGGTTTCAGAATATCGGTACAAAAGAAAAACCCGTTATTTATTCATCTTCTCCCCTTTGTTACAGCTTCAGTGAAGCCGGGCAGAAAAAGTATGTTTCCATTATTGATACAGAGCCGGGAAAAACAGTGTCTTACGAGAAAAAAGTACTGAAAAGCGGAAGAATTTTAGTCAGAAAAACATTTACTTCCATCGAAGATACCGTTCAATGGCTGGAAGAAAATCCCAATACATTTATAGAACTTACCCTTGAGAGTGAGACATTTTTAACAGCTGATGAAAGAAGATTAATTTATCAGTCTCATAACGGGATCGTTCACCTTATTCCAAAAGTCAAAAACCGGGAGCTTGATGAAGAGCAGAGCCACGAAATCAATTTAAATCAGAATATTGATATATTATTTAAAGATTATTTTAAATCCAAAAACGGCGGGCAGGAAGCCAATGAAGAACTGATGAATTTGTTTAACGAAATTTTAAATGCATAAGCCATGATCCCTGTTCAACTAACTATCGAAGGACTTTACTCGTACCAGGAGCGCCAGACCATTGATTTCAGAAACCTTACTGAAGCGGGACTTTTTGGTATTTTCGGGGCGGTGGGTTCTGGAAAATCATCGGTTCTTGAAGCCATTTCATTTGTCTTGTACGGAGAAACGGAACGTCTGAACATGCGTGATAAAAGAGCTTATAACATGATGAATTTAAAATCAAACAGCTCTTATATAGAATTTGATTTTATAAATTATGAGAATAAGCTTTTCCGTGCTACCCGTGACTTTAAGAGAAATTCCAAAAAATTTGAAGAAGTAAAGCCTAATGCAGTTACTTTCTATGAAAATAGTAATGGCAAATGGATTCCTCTGGATCACTCTAATGCAGAAATAATCATTGGGTTAAGCTATTCCAATTTTAAGCGAACCATCATTATTCCGCAGGGACAGTTCAAAGAATTCCTTGAACTGGGTGCTGCAGAAAGAACAAATATGATGAAGGAGATCTTCAATCTTCAAAAATTTGACCTTCAGAACAATGTTTCTGCACTTCATGTAAAAAACAGATCTGAACTGGATCAGCTTGAAGGTCAGTTAAAAGGTTTTGAAGAAATCAATGAAGAGAAGATCAAAGTTCAGAAAGAACAGCTGACTGAAGAACAGAAACTACTTTCGGAATCCAATGAAAAACTGGAAAAGATTTCCAACACTTATCAACAGCTGAAAAACTTAAAAAGCGATTTTGACAGTTTACAGCAGAATAAGGAAAAATTCAGCAGACTCTCTGAAGAGAAACCTCAGATGGATGCGCTGGAAGCGCAAGCGGAATTATATGACCGTATTTTCAGACTCTTCAATCCATTGATTATTGAGAAAAATAAGCTTTCAAAAGAGATTTCGGAGAAGCGGAACGAGAGAGAAGAACAAATTAAAGCATGGCAGGAAACTGAAAAGGCCTTTATCGTTATAAAAGAACAACTTTCCATTCTTGAGCCGCAGTTCAAAGCTTTGGAACAGTCCAAAATTCAGGAAAATGATATGAACCTTATCCTTCAGGTTCTGAAGTTTACTGAGGAAATCAAAATTCTGAATGAAAGAACCCAGAAAGGTTCCGAAAAAGTAAAAGAAGTAGATCTCAATAAGGAGAAGATTCAAAAGAAGATTGATGAACTTTCTTCACATGTGAAACTATTGAAGGAACAAAAAGTGGATTCCGCATTGTTATCTGAAGTGGGAAATTGGTTTATTCAACAAAAAAATTTAAAAAAATCACTTCAGGAACAAACCGAAAAGATTGAGAAATATCAAAAACAGATCGGAGAAATTGCAGAAGAATTAAAACCTTTTGCTTACAACGAAAATTATAAAGAAGACTTCAGAATCAGAAAAGAAGCCTTAGAAACTAAGAAAAAGGAACTTTCTCAGAAACTGGATCATCTCAAAATACAAAAAGAGCTTTCCCGTTTTGCCAGTGAGCTTCATGATGGGGAAAACTGTCCTCTTTGTGGTTCTAAGGAACATCCGCATATTGTGGAATTTCATGATGTGAATGCTGAACTGCAGGAAATTCAGGAGAAAATAACATCCGTAGAACAGGAAACAGCTGGTCTTCAAAAGCAGGAAGCAGAAATTGATAAAATTCTGGACCGAAAAAAAATCTTTGAGGAACAGCTTTTTTCAGAACAGAAAATTATCCTGCAGATTCAGAAAGATATTGAAAATCATATTCTGAATTTCTCATGGAAGCCTTTTTCCCCGGATCAGGAAGAAGAGTTTGATAAAAAACGTTCAGACTCATTTACTTTAGAAAAAAAGGTTGAGGAAACGGAGCGAAACACTGCTTTGGAAAGAGAAAATCTGGAAAAAGAAACCAAAACGCTGGAAAAGTATAAGAGTGCCCTCGAGGCTTTCCGTTTGGAAGAAGTTTCAAAACAGGAGCAGATCAATATCAGCCGTTCCGGGCTTAAAATTCTTGACTGGAATAGGTATGCTCAAAAGGAAAAAGCTGAGATTGAAGACACTTATCAAAAGTTGGTACAATCTAACAGGGAAACCGAAGAAAATTACCAAAAGGCATTACAGCAGGAAAAGATTCTCTCTCCGAAACTGGCAGAGCAAAAAGCCATTGTCAACCAATCTGAAAAACAGATCACAGAACTCGAGAAGGAAATTTCCGGTAATGAAGAAGCTATCGTCAAAGCTTTGGCAGCTCAAAATTTTACAGAGTTCAGAGAGGTTGAAAATATTTTACTTCAGGAAATCAATATTCAACTGGTGAGAACAAAAGTTCAGAACTTTAAAGTTGATTTTGAAGCTTTAAAGAAATTCATCGGAGAACTGGAATTAAAACTGAAGGGACTGTCATTCGATAATGAACAGTTTTCTCTGGCTGAGCAACAGTTCGGTGAAGCGCAAAGTGAACAGAAAAAAATAAGTGATTCTGTAGTAACAAAAACTGCAGAAATAGACCGACTGGAAAAAGAATTCGTAAAAAAAGAAGACCTTTTGAAAGAACTGGCAAAACTTCAGAAACGTTCAGAGAATTTAAAAATAATGATGAACCTGTTTAAAGGAGCAGGTTTTGTACAATATGTTTCATCTATTTATCTGAGACAACTTTGTGATCATGCGAATGTGCGTTTCCACAGAATGACCAGAAACCAACTGAGTCTGCAGCTTAATGAAAATAATGATTTCGAGATCATCGATTACCTCAACGAAGGGAAAAGCAGAAGCGTAAAAACGCTGTCGGGAGGGCAGGCATTTCAGGTCTCTTTAAGTCTGGCTCTGGCACTGGCAGAAAGCGTTCAGGCCAATGCACAGGCAGATAAAAATTTCTTCTTTATTGATGAAGGCTTTGGAACTCAGGATACCGAATCTGTGAATATTGTATTTGAAACCCTCACCAATCTGATGAAAGAAAACAGGATTGTAGGAATTATTTCGCACGTTGAAGAGCTGAAAGAGAAAATTCCTACAGCTCTCAATATCATTAAAGACGAGGAAAGAGGAAGTCTGATTGAGATTATATAATTAATCTTTAAACCTCAAAAGAAATTAAACTAAGGCTGGCTTGAACATTTATGCATGAAGAATCAATACAGCCTTTACAGATTTGTTCAGGATCTCGTCTACAGTACTACCGGAAAATAATCGGTAAATAATATTATGATTGTGTTTTACAAGACATAAAATATCTGTTTTATTGGTTTCTATGAAATCAATAATTCCGCTTGATGGTTTATCATCCTCAACGTAATGAAAGGTGATTTCCACAGAAGAAAGCTGATCTTTTAATTTTTTTTCACCATTTTCTATGGCTCTTGCAGCTGTATCTTTGTCTGAAATATGAAGTATTTCCAATTTTTTAGGATCGGAAACTTTAAGGATCTGGTTCAATGCCTTTACATCCCTTACGGATAGTTTTGTGGTTTTATAATCTGCAGCCAGCGTGATAACAGGTGTTGGATGAAGTATACTTTCCGCAGGAACTATTAATGTTGGAATCCGCATTTTGCTAATGGCTAAACTGGCATTGCTTCCTATAATTCCCTTAATGCCCGTAGCTCCCGTCATTCCCATTACTAAAAACGATACATCATTATATTCTATGTATTTGGTAATAACATTTCTTAAAAAGCCAACATCACAAACGGTTTTTACCGGAATGTCTTTATATACGTCATTATTACAGAAAGTATCTGTCCATTCTTTCAGAGCGGATCTTTTTCTTGCATAGTAATCTTCAATAAAAATGGCGTTGTATGTACTATTGTTGATGCCTTCCGTAGGATGAATGGCATTCAGTACCGTTACTTTCATCTTTAAAGTTTTGGCGAGGGAGAGAGCATACAACAGCGCATTACCTGCGTTATTGGAAAAGTCTGAGGCAACTAATATTTGTTTCATTTTTTTTCGGTTTTAATAATAATCACTGAACTAAAAATCTGCCACTAAATAAACAGATGGAAACATATAAATAACAGTAAAGATAATACAATAGAAACCGGTAAAGTAAGTACCCAGGCAAGACCGATACTTTTTAATGTAGCCGGATTAAGGTTACTTTTACCACCGGAAGCGACCATAGACCCTGCTATACCACTTGACAAAACATGCGTGGTACTTACCGGTAATCCCAGCAATGTACTTATACCGATAGTAGATGCGGCAACAATTTCGCTGGATGCACCCTGAGCATAGTTCAAATGTTCATTTCCTATTTTCTCACCAATAGTTACAGCAATTCTCTTCCAGCCTATCGTAGTTCCCAGCCCGAGAGATACTGAGATAATAATAATCACCCATAGGGGAGCAAATTCGGTTAATTTTTTAAGTTCAGAAATCTGGCTGGTAAGTATTGCTCTGTTGGATTCGTCAATAGCTATGGTTTTATTTTCATTCAGCTTTTTCAGAGAATCAACAAGGTTGTCTATCTGTTTCCGGAATTTATAAGTAGCGGCTTTGTCTTTTTCATTCTTATGGATCAGATGTTCTTTTACATTTTCAACAGCCAGATTCAATGTCTTAAATTCTGCTGTATTTCGAGTATTCCGGGCAGCTGTTGCCTGTAATGTACGTTCCGTTGTGTTCAGGATAGAAATAATCTTATCATTAGGAATATCATGATTAACTGCAAATTGGGCAGGCATGAAAGCAATCAGGATCAGCATAAAAAGTCCTACACCTTTTTGTCCGTCATTACTTCCGTGAAAAAAGCTTACTAAAGTACAGGTTGTTATTAAAATGGCTCTGATCACCAAAGGAGGTTTGTCATTAGCTCCGGTTGGAATATGAAAAAGCGTTTTATAACGGATTACATATTTAAAAAACCACATCAGCAAAACAGCTAAACAAAATCCTACTATAGGGGATAAAATAAGTGACATCCCAATTTCTTCTGCTTTATGCCAGTTCACTCCTCCGCCATAATACCAGGTAAATCCTAAGCCGGCACCAATTAAAGCACCAATCAGGGTATGAGAACTGGAGCATGGTATTCCAAAATACCAGGTTCCCAGATTCCAGATGATCGAAGCCAGTAGAACAGCAAGAACCAAAGAGGCTCCCACAGCAATTGGCAGCGTTATGAGCGTATCCATAGGTACCAATTTTAAGATTCCCATCGCAACAGCAATTCCCCCTGTAAAAACTCCCAGAAAGTTCCAAAAGCCTGACCAAGGGATTGCGATAACGGGCTTAAGAGCTTTGGTATAAATTACAGTAGCCACAGCATTGGCGGTGTCATGAAAACCGTTTACAAACTCAAAAGCCACTACCGCTACAAGACACAGGATGAAAATAATGACAAGACCTGTACTGAGATCCGGATCCACTGAAAAAAATAGAATATTGTTTAAAAGCATGGTTTTTTGTTTAGATTTTGGAATAACTGGATCAACAGAGCATCCAGAATATTGAGAAATGAAACCATCAGAAAGGGATAATAAGAACGATATCCTGAATAGCAATGGATTTTAGAATATCCAAACAACCTTTTGAACAAACTGGCTGTGAGAATAAACAGTTTGTCACCAGTACAATACAAAGTTTGTATCATACGGATTATAGACAGGTCAATCATTAATAGCTATCGTTTTGTTTCATCACTGTAAAGAAATGAAGTTTAAAAGATTACGATGTTAATAAATGATTAACAGTTTATTATATTTAAAAAATAAGAGTCTTTGCAATATAAGACAAAATAAAAAGGAGACCTTTTCTGGTCTCCTTTTTTTATATCTCTAAACTTCCTTGTTATAATCCTTGTATAACAGGCTTCACTTCATTCCCAAACAATTCAATAGACTTCATCATCACCTCATGAGCAGGATCTCCCACATCCATATGTCCGATAAATCTTGTAATTCCGAAAATCTCTTTCATATAAGCAATTTTGTCTGCTACTTCTGCCGGGCTTCCGATAAATAAAGCGCCGTCTTTGCTTCTTCCGCCATCATACTGTGCTTTTGTGTAAGGGGCCCAACCTCTGGAAGCCCCTATTCTATCCATCTGAGATTTATAATTATGGAAATACCCGTCCACTGCTTTTTGATCATCACTCACAAAAGTATGTGAATGAACGGCAATCTGCATTTTTGAAACATCATGTCCCGCTTTCTGGTATTCCTGCTTATAGAATTCGATCAGATTTCTAAACTGAATCGGCATTCCTCCAATAATGGCTACCACTAAAGGCATTCCCAATTGTGCTGCACTTAAAACAGACTGCGGAGTTCCTCCAACAGCTCTCCAGATTGAAAGTTTTCCATCATTCTTTGCTCTTGGATACACGGTTTGATTATTCATGGGAGCACGAAGTTTCCCAGACCAGCTTACATTTTCCTCAGAATTGATTTTCAATAATAATTCTAACTTTTCATCAAATAGCTGTTCATAGTCATCCAAAGAATAGCCATACAACGGAAATGACTCAATGAAACTTCCCCTGCCCACAAATATTTCGGCTCTTCCGTCTGAAATCAGATCCAGTGTTGAAAAGTCTTCATATACTTTTACCGGCTCCGAAGAACTCAAAACAGTAACTCCACTGGCTAGTTTTATATTTTTTGTAATGCTTGCTGCAGCTGCCAATACTATTTCCGGTGAGGAAACAGCATAATCCGGACGGTGATGTTCTCCCATTGCAAAAACATCAATTCCCACCTCATCCATCAATTTTACCTGATCCAATATTTCACGGATCTTAATTCCTGCATCTCTATATTTTCCGGTTGACTGGTCAAATGCCAGATCACCAAACATACCTATTCCTAATTCCATATTGTTGATTTTAGTGATACAAAAATACCACTATGAAAAATCAAAAACATTGATGTTTGGTAAGATCGAAAAGTTGTTGTTTTTTCAAACACAAATAACACTAATTTTCCACCAATAACACAACATTGTCATTGCGAGCAAAGCGAAGCAATCTCAATTAAGCATAATACAATAATGTTAAGGTAATGTTCAAAAAAATCCAGCCTAAAACTGGACTGGATTTTTTTATTATTTCTTCAGATATAAATCAAAATAATCTGTAATCTTCTGCATCAGATGAACTCTGTCTTTCCCGATCACATTATGCGGATGCCCCGGATATGTAAAGTAATCTAACTGAACTCCGTTATCAACAGCAGATTTGATGAATTTTATAGAATGCTGCCATACTACTACATCATCCTGTGCCCCGTGAATCATCAGTAGTTTTCCTTTCAGATTCTGAACTTTATCCAAAAGATTAGCAGCTGCATATCCCTGTGGATTTTCCTGTGGAGTATCCATATATCTTTCTCCGTACATGATCTCATACATGCTCCAGTCGATTACCGGTCCTCCAGCTACTCCTACTTTGAATACATCCGGCTTACGAAGCATGAAGCTTGTTGTCATAAATCCTCCAAAACTCCATCCATGGATTCCCATTTTATCTCCGTTTACATAAGGAAGAGACTTTAAGTACTCTACTCCCTTCATCTGGTCGTTCATTTCTGTAGTTCCCAGGTTTCTGAATACAGCCTGCTCAAACTTCATTCCACGATTGGAAGAACCTCTTCCGTCCATGGTGAAAATAATATATCCGTTCTGAGCCATATATTCATACCAAAGGTTTCCGGAAGCCGGGAAGCTGTTTGTGATCAACTGTAAGTGCGGTCCGTTATACAGATAAACAATGGCAGGATATTTTTTATTCGGATCAAAATTTGTTGGAAGGATGATTTTCCCATACAAAGGAGTTCCGTCATCTGCTTTTAGCTCTACATTTTTAATTTCCGGTCTCTGATAATTCTTTAATGGATTTTCAGAAGTAAGGATATTGGTAGCTTTTAAATTAGAAGTATTGATAATATTGGCAACTCTTGGTGAATTGGCATTGCTGTAAGCATCATACAGATAATTTCCATCATTGCTCAAAGTTCCGGCATGCATCCCTTCTGCACTGTCCAGTCTCTGCATTTTGAAATTAGTCCAGTTGATTCTATATAAATGTCTTTCTAAAGGAGTTTCTTTTGTGGAAGTGAAATAGATTTCCTTTTTCTTTTCATTGAATCCTAAGATATCCGTTACCAGCCAATCACCTTTTGTGATTTGTGCTACCAGTCCTTTTTCTAAACTATAGTGGAACAAATGATTGTATCCTGTTCTCTGACTCTGCCAGATAAAGTCTGTATTGGAATTCGGGAAGAAAGTAAGTGGATGCTGCGGCTCGACATATTTGCTGTCTGTTTCTTCAAATAATGTTTTTACCAGTTCTCCGGTTGCAGCATCATACTGATTCATTTTCATATGATTCTGACCTCTGTTCAGAACTCCTACGAAAATATACTTTGAATCCGGACTCCATGTAACGGCTGTTAAATATTGATCTTTTTCTCCCTCAACTTTTAAGAAAGTCGTAGCTTGAGTTTTAATATTGAAAACACCTAATGTTACCTGATGAGAAGTCTGACCAGCCATTGGGTATTTGATATTGTGATTCACAGCTGGCGTTACAGACCAGTCAATGATTGGGTAATCAGCAACCATACTTTGATCCATTTTATAAAATGCTACACTCTCAGAATTGGGAGCAGGAAAAATTCCTGTATCAATTCCGAACTCATTTCTATGAACAGCTTGCCCGCTGATAATATTTTCATTGGTTTCATTGGTTACAGCAATGGTTTTTCCATTTCTGTTTACAAATAAATTATTCTTTGCTGTGAAGGCAAAAGTCTGGCCGTCACCAAACATTTTCACATTCGCGGCATCCTGATCTACAGCAGCTGTACTTTTTACTTTCCAGTCATTTCCTGATTTTTCAATCCATGACATTTTACCGCCTGTTGTAAAATATCCATTGGAATTTCCTGTAAATTTGATTGCAGGAACTGCCTTCAGTTTATCATTGGATAAGTTTCTATTCAGTTGGTTCAACGAGATCAGAGTATCCTGCTTGTTGGTTTTCAAATCTGTAATCAAATAACCACCTTTCACTGCCTGGATGTATGATTTTCCGTCTGCAGCCCATGAAAACTGGGAAATATTTTTCACTGCAAGGTTTGTTCTCATCCCATTTACAGCCTCTGCCATAGTAAATTTCTGGGTCTGGGCAAATGCTGAACTGCCTAAAACCAGCATCAATAAAGAAAAATTATGTAATTTCATTGTATAAAATTGAATCCATCAAAAATAAGAAATAAAAATCATCCGTTAAGAAATGTTAAATTAAAACATTCATAAATTAGAATTCATGCTTTCAAAGAAATTATTTCTTAACTTAATAGTAGAATTTTTATAGGTATTAAAATAGGTCAATCGTGAATTGTCAATACGCTCCGCTTGTCAATTTTTAAACTTTGGGACAGCTATAGCCATTCACCATTCACTTGCGAAGCAAAATTGACTATTGATATAAAATGCGTCAATCGTAAATTGTCAATCCGCTCCGCTTGTCAATTTTTAAATTTTGAGACAGCTATAGTCATTCACCATTCACTTGCGAAGCAAAATTGACTATTGATGTAGAAAAATGCATTTCTTATCCTATATCAATGACTTGTATAGGTATCCTATCCTAAATTTGCATCATTATAACAAACAAAAAATACAAAATACAATGGCAACAAAATGGATCTTAGACCCTACGCATAGTGAAATTACTTTCAAAGTAAAACACATGATGATCTCTAATGTAAAAGGAAGCTTCAGAACCTTCACCGCTGAAATTGAATCTGAAGATGAGTTCTTTGCAAATGCAAAAACTACAGCTACAATTCAAACAGATTCTGTATTCACAAACAATACAGACAGAGACAATCACTTAAAGTCTGCAGAGTTCTTCAACGCTGAAGTACATCCTACAATCACTTTTGAATCTCAGGCATTAAACAATTCTATCGTTGGAAATCTTACCATCAACGGAATTACAAAACCTGTAGATCTTGACGTAGATTTCGGAGGAATCAATGTAGACCCATGGGGAAATACAAAAGCAGGTTTCTCTTTTGAAGGAAAAATCAGCAGAAAAGACTTCGGATTAAACTGGAATGCAACTCTTGAAGCAGGAGGTGTAATGGTAAGTGATGATGTAAAAGTAGCTGGTGAATTACAGTTTGTAAAACAGGCTTAATAAATAACATATATTATAAAAGGTTCAGGGATTTTTCTAAAAGCCTTGAACCTTTTATTTTTTTATAATCTTCAATATTTATGAACCTCAATGATCTTCAAAACATAAGCGACGGTTTTAAAAGCACACAGAGAATGCCTGTTTTATTTCTTGGACACGGCTCACCAATGAATGCCATTGAAGAGAATCAATTTGTGCAGGGTTTCAGAAAAGCTGCCTCAGAAATTCCAACACCTAATGCAATTCTTTGTATTTCTGCTCATTGGTATACAGCCGGAACTTTTGTAACCGCTATGGATATGCCGAAAACCATCCATGACTTTTATGGGTTTCCAAAAGCTCTTTTTGATGTGCAGTATCCTGCCCCGGGAAGTCCGGAATTAGCAAAGGAAACAGCAGAGCTCCTTCTCCCTGTTGATGTGGAAGAGGATCACAGCTGGGGACTGGATCATGGTGCATGGTCCGTCATTAAGCATATGTATCCTGATGCAGATATTCCTGTGATTCAGCTGAGTATTGATCATACAAAGCCTCCGCAGTATCATTATGATCTTGCGAAAAGACTCAATAAGCTTCGTGAAAAAGGTATTCTGATCATCGGAAGCGGAAATATCGTTCATAACCTCCGCCTTATCGACTGGAAAAATATTAATACAGTAGGTGCCGGCTGGGACTGGGCAATAGAAGCCAGAGAAAAAACCAACAACTGGCTTCTTGACGGTAATTTTCAAAATATTATTGATTATCAGAAACAAGGAACTTTCTTACAGTATGCTGTTCCTACCCCTGATCATTATCTTCCTTTATTATATACTTTGGGGCTTAAAGATCAGTCTGAAGAGCTTACTTTATTCAACGATGAGCTTATCGGAGGCTCGCTGAGTATGACGAGTGTAAGGATTGGATAATCATAATCGGATATTAAAAATAAAAAAGGAAATACCTCAGCTGAGATATTTCCTTTTCTTTTATAAAGGTAGTATTATTTACTGTACTGCTTTTAATACATTGATGTTTCCGTAGCCATAGCTTGAATTAACATTTGGATAGTAAGTAGCAGCCTGTCTCATTTTATTAAGTACCTGATCTCTTGTCCATGATGGATTTTTAGCCCAAACTAATGCTGCGATTCCTGCTGTAGCTGCTGTGGCTACTGAAGAACCACCTACATAGTCTGCCTGCCCGTTGTAATAGCTCAATACAGGAACCGTATTTCCTGAAGATCTCTCCATCTGAAAGGTAAAATCAATCTGGCTTCCGGAGTGGCAAACATCGCATTTCTGATTGGATGTATTCTCTTTTACCCCTGTTATCGCCTGAGTTTCCGACATTGATGCAGGGAAAATCACCCCCACAAAACTGGTAAAGCTGGTAGAAGTTCCTCCGGCACAAAAAATAAGTTTTCCTTTAGAATAAGCATATTTAACACCATCTTCAATTTTCCCGACAGAGAAAATATGTCCCATAGACATTGAAATGATTTTTACACTGGTGTTATTACCCAATTCTGTAAAAGCCGTTTTTACAGCAGTCTGCTCGCTGGATGTTTCCAAAACAACATTTTCTGCGGCTCTGTAAGCGATCAGATTGGCATTGTAAGCTACTCCTACCGGCAGTCCTGCATTATTTCTTGGGGCTGTCATTACGGAAGCCATTTTTGTTCCGTGTCCGCACTGATCTCCGGATCCATCTGAGTTATACACTCCCACTTTGCTGATTGTTCTTCCTGAAGAAGCACCATTATTAAAGCTTCCTCCCAGTAAAGTCTGTTCCGGAGAAACCCCTGTATCAATAAGTCCGATGGTAACACCTGCTCCTGTACTGTAGCTCCATGCTTCAGGAATGTTGTGTTTTGTGAAAGCCCAAGGAATTTTTGCGCTTGGTGTTGTAGATGTGTAGTCTGCTGTACTTAATGTTGATGATGAAAAACCACATCCTGATGAACCGCTTCCAGAGGATTTTGCAGCTGCATTATATTGAGCCTCAAATTCAAAATAATGATAATCTGCCGGCTCTACGTATCGGATGTTTTTCATTTGTCGAAGAGCAGTAATGGTTTCTTCTTTTTCAATCACAACATCCATCTGATTAAGATATTGATCTGAAAGAAGAAGGAAATTTCTTTCCTCTTTTCCTTCATATTTTTTGATGACAGAAAGGACCTCCTTTTCCATTTCACTGTTGTTTGGGGATTTACTTCTGTCAAAGTCATCCTTAGAAGCTCCAAAACCTATGGATACCATTTTGTTCCCACGGAAAATAGCACTCCATACGAAATGATCGGATTCATTCTTCCAATTGAAAGCACCATCCGTTTTAATAGCCTGATTGATCCGTTCATTGATCTGTTTTGCCGTCAGTGGATCTTTCTGAGCCATTTCTGTTTTTACATTTTCGTTCTGAAGTTCTTCTCTGGAACACGAGTGTAAGGCAAAAAATATTGCCAGTAGGAATACAGTTTTTTTCATATGTTATAATTTTGGTTGGTTCCACAATATAACACTTTGACGGGAATTAAAAACTGAAAAAAAATGAATTTACCATTACATGAATATTAAATTACAATTCTTTCTCGTAGCAGACACTTTGCTCTATTCCAATGTATTGTCCGTAGTTGGGTATTCTGTAAAAACCGTTTTTTTCATACACTGAAATAGCACTTTTAAGATCCTGGGACGTTTCTAAAACGGCTTTTTCAAAATTCAATTCTGCTGCCCAGTTTTCAAGCTCTTTTACAATGGCTGAGCCTAGTCCTTTTTTTCTGAATTCCGGATCGGTAAACATTCTTTTTATTTCTACTGTATCTTCGGAAAATGGTTTGAATGCCCCGCAAGCTGCCGGAATAGCATCAATATAAACTACAATACAGTTTTTAATCGTATCAATTTTATTAAACTGAGCAAAAAAATCATCTTCCTCACCATTATGTTCTGCTAATGTAACGTCAAGAGATTTTACTAATTTTTGAAAGTCTGGATTGGTAGAGTCTGTTCTAAGTACATTCATGTCTATTTGATTTAAAAATTGAAGTTGTGAAAACAAAAAGCTCCCTTTCGGAAGCTTTTATTTTTATGGAGCTGGTGGAGGTGGATTTTGAAAATTATAATGTTTATTCAATTTATCATTAACCCTTTTATCTAATGCTTGTGCATAATCACTTCCAATTTTCATTGAATCATTCATTAAGTTGGGCATATTTTCAATCATTTTCTGACCTGCCGGAGTTTTATAAAATTTAATAAGCTCATCAACGTCCGAATCAGTAAAATACTTTTTATAGACAGGAATGTACAACGCAAAAATTTTCTCCGATGACATGTCTTTTTTAAACTCATCCCAGAAACTATCCGGTAGATCTTTATACCTATTGTTATAATGATCCATAAACTGTTGAAAAGCTATAGACAACATCTTATCTGATCTTGTTAAAGTGATCAGTTCTTTCAATTTTGCTTCATTTGACTGAGAAAAAGCATTTATTCCCAGCAAAAAGAAACATAAAATAATCCCCTTTCTCATTTCTTATTTTACATCAACAATAAACTTTCTCTCATTGATGAGCTCTGCAATGGCCAGCATATCTTTACCGATCAGTCTGTCGTCTTCCAGTTTGGCAACTTTGGAACGAAGAATCGTAAAGTTTTCTTCAATTACTTTAGAGCATTTCGCCGGTCTTCTGAATTCAAGTCCCTGAGCAGCAAACATGAGCTCAACAGACAAAATGTTCACAAGATTTCCAAGAACCTGATTGAATTTTCTTCCTGAGATACTTCCCATAGAAACATGATCCTCCTGGCCTAAACTTGTAGGAATAGAGTCTGCCGATGCCGGGAAACATAATGTTTTATTTTCTGTAACCAAAGCAGCTGAAGTATACTGAGGAATCATAAATCCTGAGTTTAATCCTGAGCTTTCCGTCAATAATCTTGGAAGACCGTATTTTCCTTCTAATAATAAATAACTTCTTCTGTCAGAAATATTTCCTAATTCTGCAGCCGCCAGTGTAGCATAGTCTAAAGGAAGAGCCATCAGCTGTCCGTGGAAGTTTCCGCCTGAAATAGATTCTTCGGCACTTAATACAATCGGGTTGTCTGTTACGGAATTCAACTCTGTTTCCGCCATACTTCTAAGGTGCTCAAAAGCATTTCTGCTGGCTCCGTGAACCTGTGGTACACATCTCATGGAATAAGGATCCTGAACTCTCTCACAATCTTCGTGAGCTTTCATATTTTCTGATCCTTTTAAGAATTTAAGCATTCTTGCCGCTACTTTTTTACTGCCTTCAAAAGGTCTGATCTCGTGAAGCTCTTTTTTAAATGGGCTCGCAGAACCTCTGTATGCTTCAATACTCATTGCAGCAGTCATATCTGCAAGATCTAATAAGTATTCGAATTTTTCAAGTCCTTTGATCGCATGGGCAAGGATAAACTGTGTCCCGTTGATCAGTCCTAATCCTTCTTTTGGTCCTAAAGCCAATGCTTCAAGATCATGTTTATTCAGCACTTCCATGGTCTCAGAAACCTGATCTCCTTCCCAAACCTGTCCTAAACCAAGCAATGGCAGCACCAGATGGGCTAAAGGAGCAAGGTCTCCCGAAGCTCCTACAGATCCCTGTTCAGGAACCACCGGGATGATATCTTTTTCCAGCATCAGAATCATTCTTTCAATAACTTCAAGAGAAACTCCTGAAAATCCTTTTGAAAGGGCATGAACTTTAGCAATCATCATGATCTTGGAAAGTTCTTTGTCAATCGGTTTTCCTACTCCTACTGCATGGGAGATGATCAGATTATATTGTAACTGAGCTGTTTCGTCTGCTGATATTTTAGTATCACATAAGGGTCCGAACCCGGTATTGATTCCATACACACATCTGTCAGACTCTACTATTTTCTGTACGTTTTTCTGTGATTTTAAGATTTGTTCTTTTGCGGCTTTATTAAGCTTGGCTTTATTTGGCTTTTTACAGATTTCCAGAACATCATGGAAAGTAAAAACATCTACTCCGTATATCATTTCTAAAAAATTTTCTTAAAATTACGCATTTAACAATAATTGGAAAAGCTAAATTTCAATCTTCTATATTTTTATATAAACAAGGGAATTATTTTACTATTTTTAGCCCCGAAATTAAAAACAATAATACATGAGACTGAAAACTCTACTCCTTGCTTTATGTGTAGCAAGCACAACAGCTTTCGCCCAGAAAGTAAAATATTCTAAAGAGGACATCAAAAAAATGGAAACTTACCTTTTCAATGAAGGTTTTAATGCTCCATCGCCTAAGAAAACTTCTACAATTATCTTAAAAGACGGAACTACATACAAAGGTTTCTGTAATAAGATTGAAACCAAAAAAGGGCAGATCTACGAAGTAGCTATCAAAGACAGTGTAACAAAAAAGAATACTACATTTAATGCTGATCAGATCAACGAGATGTATGTATATCCGAGCAATGCAGAAAAGATTGCTAAAGTGGCCAAATATATGGGAAACATCAGAAATTTTGGCACTAAGAAGCTGACTAAAAACACCAACAACGACAGAATTTATTTTGTAAACCAGACTGTTTCCTTAAAGAACAAAAAAGATGATAAGGAATTCCTGATGCAGGTAATCAATCCTGGTTTTGATGATATTATTTCAGTATATCACGATCCCAGGGCTAAAGAAACAACAGGTTTTTCTGTAATGGGCTCTCCACAACTTGGAGGCGGGGTTATCAAATCTTATTATGTAAAGAAAGGAGATAAAGTGATGTGGCTTCACAAAGATGATTTCGAAGACAATTATGATTTCCTTTTTGGAGACAATCAGGACTTTATGAAAAAGTATCCTAAAAACTCAGTGGAATGGGATTACTTCAGTTTTCTTATAAGTGAATATACTGCAATAACAAACGGATAAAATAATTTGACCTTATAAAAAACCTGTAGATCCATCTGCAGGTTTTCTTTTTTAAATAGGGAAAGTTTCCTTAATTTTGTTATATGAATCCTTCTTTAGAACTACAGCTCAAAACCTTACCATCCGAACCCGGCGTTTATCGTTATTATGATAAAAATGAACAGCTTTTGTATGTGGGGAAAGCTAAAAATCTTAAAAAGAGGGTTCTCTCCTATTTCAACAAAAACCTTTCCGGATACAGGATCAAAATAATGGTCGGTAAAATCCAACGATTGGAAACGACAATTGTAAACAGTGAGTATGATGCACTTTTATTGGAGAATAATCTGATCAAGGAACATAAGCCGTTTTATAATGTCATGCTGAAAGATGACAAAACCTATCCGTGGATATGCATCAAGAATGAAGATTTCCCAAGAATTTTTCTGACCAGAAATGTAATTAAAGATGGATCCGAATATTATGGTCCTTATGCAAAAGTGCGTCCTGCAAAGATCTTACTGGATACCATCAAGCATATTTACAAGCTCAGAACCTGCAATCTGAATCTTTCTCCAGCTAAGATTTCGGAAGGAAAATATAAAGTCTGCCTTGAATATCATATCAAAAACTGTGAAGGCCCGTGTGAAGATCTTGAAAGTAAGGAAGAATATGATGAAAAGATAGATGCCATCCGTGGAATAATCAAAGGGGATTTCCGCAAAGCTAAAGATTATCTGGTCAATCAAATGATGAAACTGGCTTCCAACCTTCAGTTTGAACAGGCTCAGATCATTAAGGAAAGACTGGATATCCTGGAAGATTACCAGGCTAAGAATACGATAGTTAACCCTAATATTGATGATGTAGATGTCTTCGGAATGACCAGTGATGAAACGGCAGCATATGTCAATTTCTTTAAAATCAGAAATGGAAATATCATTCAGAGTTTTACTACTGAGATCAAAAAAATCCTTGAAGAAACAGATGAAGATATTATGGAAGAAGCATTGATCGAGATCCGTCAGAAGTTTTCTTCTGATTCCAAAGAAGTACTGCTACCATTTCATTTGTCTGTAGAAATTCCTAATGTAAAACTGATTGTTCCTAAGGTTGGAGATAAAAAAAGAATTGTAGAGCTTTCTGAAAAGAATGCTAAAGAATATCGTCTGGAAAAACTGAAACAGGTTCAGATTGTAGATCCTGAAAGGCATACCAACAGAATCATGGCTGAAATGCAGAAACTTCTCAGAATGCCGGTTGAGCCGAGACATATTGAAGGTTTTGATAACTCAAATATTCAGGGAACGAATCCTGTCTCAGCATGTGTTGTTTTCAAAGACGGCAGACCGAGTAAAGCAGATTACAGAATTTTCCATCCTAAAACAGTGGAAGGGCCTAACGATTTTGCGACTATGGAAGAAGTGATCTACCGCCGTTACAAAAGGATGCTTGATGAAGGTGAAGATCTTCCCCAGCTGATTCTGATAGACGGAGGAAAAGGGCAGCTGTCTTCTGCAGTAAAGAGCCTGAGATTGTTGGGACTTTACGGAAAGATTACCATTGTAGGTATTGCCAAAAGACTGGAAGAGATTTTCTTTCCTGAAGACCCTATTCCTTTATATCTGGATAAAAAATCCGAGACTTTAAAAATTCTACAGCGTGTACGTGATGAAGCTCACCGATTTGGGGTAAAGCATCACAGAACCAGAAGGAAAAATTCTACTATTAAATCTGAACTGGAAGAAATTTCCGGTGTTGGAGAAAAAACTATTGAACTACTTCTGTCTAAACTGAAGTCTGTAAAACGTATCAAAGAAGCTAATCTGGAAACTCTGGAAGAGATTTTAGGGAAAAATAAAGCTAAAGTAATTTGGGAGTTTTTTAATGCCAATTGATAAACTCTGGTACAGACAGTTAAATTTTCACAACTAAAAGGCAGTTTTCATAGCATTTCACCATCATTTCCTATTTCATCAAAAAGGGACAAAAGCCCAATATTTTATTGAATACAACAGAAATACTACAATGAAAAACAGAAATAAATAAATATTTTATTTAAAAATGGTATTATATATATTTTTTTCATAAATTAGTATTATCAACTAACAACGATAATATTATGAAATTTTTTCTCTTTTTATAAATTTTTCTACATTTTCATTACCATTATAGATGATGACTTATCTCTCGTATTTGTATAGTATATGTTTTTTGTAGAAAGCCCAAACACAAACCTTTTCAAACTTTCGAAAAAATGAAAAACACATCAGCATATATATTATAAAAGGCTCTTTTTTAAGAGCCTTTTATGTTTATTATTTTATTATTTTCAGATTATTTTGCCATAAAAACTTCTTTGGAATATCTTCCGTCAGCCTGTGGAATATCTATCACAATACCCCCATTTTCAAAATATCCAATGGTAGTATTTCCATCAGCCAGCTTTACAATGAAAACTGAGTTCTTAGAAGTGGTTTTAAAAGCTGCAAATGGCACAGAACTGCCAGATTTAGCCAAAATAAACTGATTAGGATCAATCTGTATTTTTTGAAGATCAAGTTTCCCATTGGAGTAGCTATTCGCTTCAGGAGTAGTCGTAGATGCAACAGATACGGCAGGTTCAGGAGATGTATTCTGACCATTGGTGGATGCGGGTAAGAATGCAACAGGATTTGAAAGCGGGATTTTTATTAAAGCTTCTTTTATTGCATCCTGTAATCCTTCTTCATATTCTTTGATTTTTGACCCTCCTTTTGATTCCTGTATTAAATTATTATTACAATCCTTAAACTGTACTATTACTTTATTTTTAAATAAATTTTTATCATTAATAACATCAGCATTCACCACATTACAGAAATTACTTTTAGCTTCTGCAGGCCAGTTATCTTTAATTACCGGAAGTACTATATACTTTTTCCCTGCCAAAGCTTTGATGAAAAAGTTTTTTAAACCATAATCTTCCTTAAATGTTTCAAATTTTTCAGGAACTGAAACATATTTGTAGTCTGAAACTTTTTGTGCAAAAACCATTGTTGAACTTACTGCCAACATCAATATTGATAACTTTTTCATTTTCTATAATTTTAATCGTTTCTGAATGCTCCCATATCCAGTTTCAATGAGAAGAAATTGGAATAGAAGTTAGATCCACCTATCCCCGAATTTGTAATCGCATAATCCAGTGTAAGCCCTCTGTATCTTATTCCAAGACCTGCACTTGGCTGGAAAGAAACTTTTCTCTTAAGATCTTCTATATCTGTAATCGACTGGAATCTGTTGATCCCCAATCTCACAAAAATCATTTTCTGATACCCTAGTTCAGCTCCGGCATAAGGGCTGATACTTGCAAAATCTGTGGAAATTAATGAAGCGGTTTTAGCAAAATCCACATTTATCCCTGCTTCTGGCAATACATATACACTGCTATTGATTTCAAATAATTTACTGGCACCTACATTCAGCTTAGGCATTGTAAGTTCCAGTTTATCTTTCGGTGCCGGGTTGAATTCTTCTCCGTTAACAACGGTTGAAAGTTCTTTCTGATTGATACTCCAGAAGTTTACGGTAGTAGTAATATCTCTTACCATACCTCCAAACTTCCATCCGTTATCTGCTTTATAAATAGCACCCACATCAAAACCAAAACCATAACCACTTGCAAATTTACCTACGTTACGGTAGACAATTTTAGCATTTACCCCAACATCCAATTTTGGATTTCCTCCGGGTCTGAAGGCATAAGAAAGGATAGCAGCGTAATCGGATTGAGAGAATTTAGTAATTTTATCATAATCAATATTCCCTTCTGAGTCAATCATTTGGGTAGTATTCAGAATATTGTCTACCCCAAGTCTTACCACTGAAACACCAAAAACACCTTCTTCAAGTACTTTCGCATATGCCAGATAGTCGTATTTTGCGATAGACTCAAAGTATTCTGCGTGCATGGCTGCACCCTGCCAGTCTCTTTCAACTGACATCAAACCTGCAGGGTTCCACATAGGAGAATATACATCATCCTGATTGGTAATTACTGCCCCACCCATTGCAAGACCTCTTGCTCCGGCTCCGATATTTAAGAATTCATTGGAATATTTCCTGATAATCTGAGATTGAGACAGCCCAAACAGCAGTGAAAATGCAAGTAAAAGATATTTTTTCATCATATAAATTTGATGCTTAGTTTAAGTTTTTAGTTTTTCTGGCTTTAATTAATCCATTGACAATGATAGCCAGTATCATAACTCCTGAAGCAATATAAAATATAGGGCTCATATGTTCTGATTCCCCAAAGATAAAAAAAGCTAGTATAATTCCGTAGACAGGTTCTAAATTAACTGTTAAAATTAAAGTGAAAGGTGATATATACTTCATTAAATTCACCGATTCTAACATAGGAAAAGCAGTGAAAACACTAGCTAACAAGCATATTAACGCCAAATCCCGGTAGTTTATTTCATTCATCTGAAAAATTTGCCCGGAAAGCAAATAAAATATCATTAAAATGAACCAACCACAGAAAATTTCATAAAAAATAATGTTTCCTGAGCTCGTTTTACCAAACATTTTACCATTAAAAACAGAAAAAATAGTCCCGAATACAGCACAAAAGATTCCATAAATAATACCTTCTTTAAAATGAAATTCCGTTTTAAAGATCAATAGTATACAGGCAACAATGACTGTTCCCATAATGACTTCAGAGATATCAATTTTTCTTTTAAAAATAATAGGCTCCAGGATAGAGGCAAAAAGTGTAGATAAGGAAAGACAGCTTAATGCAATAGAAACATTGGAGACTTTAATAGAATAAAAAAAGCAATACCAATGAAGCGCCATAGCAAAACCTATTGCTGCCAGCTGAAAAAATATTTTCCTGGAAACTTTTATACTGTCCTTTTTAAAAACTCTGATGAATACAAAAAGAAAAATAGAAGCAAAGAGCATTCTGTAAAATACCAGAATCTGTGCATTGGCATGAATCAATTTTCCCAAAATTGCGGTGAATCCCCACAAAAATACAATTAAGTGTAACCTGAAAAGCGCCAATTTATGCATAACCTATCTCCTTAGAATTTTTAACGTGCAAATTTACAAATACGCTTTTATAAATCTTATAAAAAAATATAAATTTACATTAATAAAAAGATGATAAATAAAGTTTTTAATAGTTTTTTACCTAATACAGCACCTTTTCTATTCATTTAATAAAAAGATCAAAATTACAATATGATATTAAGTCCAAATATTGAAATCAAAACAAAACGTCTAACCTTGAAGCCTGTTAAAGACTTATATATAGATGATATTTTAGAACATTTTACAAATGATGTTACCAGATACATGCCTTTTAATCCACAAGGTAACAGACAGGATATAATTACCTTCGTTAATGAATCCAAAAGAACTCTGTCGCAAAACACAGATCTGGTAATGGCTGCCCTGGACTCTGATGGTGATTTTACAGGATGTTGCGGTATCCATAATATAACAGAAGAATCTGTTGAGCTTGGCCTTTGGTTAAAAAAAAGTTCTCAGGGAAAAGGATTGGGAACTGAAATCATAACAGCCCTCATAGAATTCCTGGAAAAGAATTTCACTTTCAAGTATATTTTATATCCTGTAGATGAAGAAAATATAGCAAGCAGAAAAATTCCGGAAAAATTAGGCTTTATTCCTGCTAAAAAATATAAAAAAACCAAGAATCATCTTATCGACCTGAATATTGTAGAATATAGAAAGTATTACTAGCTATCGCACAAACAGCAATAAAAAAAACCCTGAAAATTTGTTAAACTTTCAGGGCCTTCAAATAATAAACTATTAAAAAAATAAACTAGGAACTTAGAGTATTTTGCAGAGAATATCACCTCTGTTACTCTACTGTAAAGTTAGAAAAAATATAAATTATTTAAAAATATTTTTTAGTTAAAAATTTCACAATTTACTAGAAACCAAAGTATTAAACAACTGTTTTACTTCCTATTTGTATTCCTCATAAAAATAGTATCTTTAAGCGTAAAAAATTAAAAATTTTATGGACATTGAATTCAATAAACGAGAAGATCAAAACAGATTAAAATTATCTGAAATAAATCGCTTACTCACTGAGATCAAAAAAGGTGGTGGTGAGAAGAGGCTTCAAAAGCTTCGTGATGAAGGAAAAATGACAGCAAGAGAAAGAGTAGATTATCTTCTCGATAAAGATTCAGATTCCATAGAAATAGGAGCATTTGCAGGATACGAAATGTATAAGGAGCATGGAGGATGTCCTAGCGGCGGGGTTGTAGTGGTGATTGGCTACGTTTCCGGAAGACAATGTATCATCGTTGCCAATGACGCTTCTGTAAAAGCCGGTGCATGGTTTCCTATCACAGGAAAGAAAAACCTGAGAGCACAGGAAATTGCTATGGAAAACAAACTTCCAATCATCTATCTGGTAGATTCTGCAGGTGTTTATCTGCCTATGCAGGATGAGATCTTCCCGGATAAAGAACATTTTGGGAGAATTTTCAGAAATAATGCTAAAATGAGTTCTATGGGAATCATCCAGATCTCTGCCGTAATGGGAAGTTGTGTAGCCGGAGGAGCTTATCTTCCTATTATGAGTGATGAAGCCATGATTGTAGATAAAACAGGCTCTATTTTCCTTGCCGGAAGCTACCTGGTAAAGGCCGCTATCGGAGAAAGTATTGACAATGAAACATTGGGCGGTGCTACTACTCACTGCTCTATTTCAGGAGTGACAGATTATAAAGCTAAAGATGATAAAGATGCTTTGAACAGAATCAAAAACATCATGAAGTCTATCGGAACTACTGAAAAAGCAGGTTTTGACAGAATAGAAAGCTTCCCACCTAAAGAAAATCCTGAAAATATCTTCGGAATTATGCCGGTTTCAAGAGCTGAGCAATACGATACTTACGAAATTATTAAATGTATTGTAGACAACTCCGAATACGAAGAATATAAACCTGATTACGGTAAAAGTATTATCTGCGCAACAGCCAGAGTTGATGGCTGGTCTGTAGGTATTGTAGCCAATCAAAGAAAGCTTGTTAAGAGCGGTAAAGGAGAAATGCAGTTTGGTGGAGTGATCTACTCAGATTCTGCAGATAAGGCTACACGATTCATTGCTAACTGTAATCAAAGAAAAATACCTTTAATCTTCTTACAGGATGTTACCGGATTTATGGTAGGCTCGAAATCTGAACATGGAGGTATCATTAAAGACGGAGCCAAAATGGTAAACGCTGTTTCCAATTCTGTAGTTCCTAAATTTACCATCATTACAGGGAATTCTTATGGAGCAGGAAACTACGCTATGTGTGGTAAAGCTTACGATCCTAGACTCATCGTTGCATGGCCTTGGGCTGATCTGGCTGTAATGGGAGGTACACAGGCTGCAAAAGTACTTGCTCAGATCCAGGAATCTACATTAAAGAAACAAGGAAAAGAAATTACCGAAGAAGAGCACAACGAAATTCTGGATACAATTTCAAAAAGATATCAGAAGCAAACCGAATCTACCTATGCAGCAGCAAGATTATGGACAGATGCCATCATCAACCCTGCAGATACAAGAAAATGGATTTCTATGGGAATCGAAGCGGCTAATCACGCTCCCATTACTGAGAAATTCAACTTAGGAGTAATTCAAGTCTGATCTCAATATATTTATAAAATAAACACGGCTATTTCAGTTTGAGATAGCCGTGTTTTTATTTATATCTTTAAATTATAGGAATATTAGTTTCCATATTCTTCTTTACAAAATTCTATAGGCCCGCCCAGCCTCATACAGCATTGATATTTGCTCAAACAGATTCCATTAGGCCATCCCGGAGGATAACACATTCCAAATGCCGGATCATCCGGGCAACCAGGGCCACCGCTTCCTTTAAGTGATTTTAAACTCTCTCTAGAAATCTTTACCAGATTTTTCATAGTTATTTAGTTTTTGATAATTCCTACTCTATTATAGCTTTTCGGATTACGCTTTTCTAATATACTATTTTTTCAATATCTAGTGAAATTTAATAAGAATTTTTTCATCTTCAATTTAAAGTATTCTTAAGTAAGATTTATATATACGATAAAATAGGATTGATGAGGAAATACTTTAACAAATTTCAGAAGCCTTCTCCCGCTATCCATTCATACTCCTCGCGCCAGGCTGCCCTGCGCTGCATCCCACTGGGTCTCCCAGGCATGCTGCGGGGTAACCATTACTATCGGGGCTAGGAGAAGGAGTCTAATTATGAATTATAAGTTATGAATGATGAGTTGTGCGACTCTGGGCTCTGCGTATGAACTATGGAGTGATGAGTGATAAGTTATAAATCATACTAATATCCCTTTTCCCAATTATGTCATTCCGTAGGAATCAAGGCTTATTTATTAGAATCTTAAGAGTTCAAAGGAATACTATAGATGTTTTAATATTTAAGTGATTGATAAATTGATAATCTTAGATCTACTTAATTATAAAATTTAAAAGGTATTGTATAGACTCCTACGGAGTGGAGTATGTATCAATGATAAACGGTAAATAATCAATGATCTTGGATTACAATAGGGGACAGTCAATCATTATTGATTGCTGATTGCCTATTATTTATGAGTTGGGTATAGGCTTGGGTATAACGCAAAAAAAAATCCTTTATCATAAGATAAAGGATTTTTTAAAAATAAAATAAAAACTGGCGGCGGCCTACTCTCCCGCTTTCGCAGTACCATCGGCGCTGGTGGGCTTAACTTCTGTGTTCGGAATGGGAACAGGTGAGCCCCACCGCTAAAACCACCCTAAAGAAGGTATATAAGGTTGCACGGTATAGATAAAAGGATACAGGTTTTACCTGATTCCCAATAGCTACCATCTGCTACCTGGTTATTTTCGATAAAAACTTTCACAAAGAGGTAACCTTGCTGCACTTTCGTGCGCCATATTAGGCTATAAATCTACGGGTAATTAGTACTACTCGGCTATGACATTACTGTCTTTACACCTGTAGCCTATCAACGTCGTCATCTCCAACGACCCTTAAAAGATGTCTCATCTTGAGGCGAGTTTCGCACTTATATGCTTTCAGTGCTTATCTCTTCCAAACGTAGCTACTCAGCAGTGCACCTGGCGGTACAACTGATACACCAGAGGTTTGTTCAATTCGGTCCTCTCGTACTAGAATCAAGCCCTCTCAAACATCTAACGCCCGCAATAGATAGAGACCGAACTGTCTCACGACGTTCTGAACCCAGCTCGCGTGCCACTTTAATGGGCGAACAGCCCAACCCTTGGGACCTTCTCCAGCCCCAGGATGTGACGAGCCGACATCGAGGTGCCGAACCTCCCCGTCGATGTGAGCTCTTGGGGGAGACTAGCCTGTTATCCCCGGAGTACCTTTTATCCTATGAGCGATGGCCCTTCCATACGGAACCACCGGATCACTATGTCCTGCTTTCGCACCTGATCGACTTGTAGGTCTCACAGTCAAGCACCCTTATGCCATTACACTCTACGCACGGTTACCAAGCGTGCTGAGGGTACCTTTGAAAGCCTCCGTTACTCTTTTGGAGGCGACCACCCCAGTCAAACTACCCACCACGCAATGTCCTTCCATTAAGAAGTTAGGCTCCAAGTAAGTAAAGGGTGGTATTTCAACGTTGGCTCCACCTACACTAGCGTGCAAGCTTCAAAGCCTCCCACCTATCCTACACATTACTTACTCAAAGTCAATACGAAGTTATAGTAAAGGTTCACAGGGTCTTTTCGTCCCATTGCGGGTAATCGGCATCTTCACCGATACTACAATTTCACAGAGCTCATGGTTGAGACAGTGCCCAGATCGTTACACCATTCGTGCAGGTCGGAACTTACCCGACAAGGAATTTCGCTACCTTAGGACCGTTATAGTTACGGCCGCCGTTTACTGGGGCTTCAGTCAATGCCTTCGGTTTAACCCTAAGCACCTTCCTTAACCTTCCAGCACCGGGCAGGTGTCAGACCCTATACTGCATCTTTCGATTTTGCAGAGTCCTGTGTTTTTGATAAACAGTCGCCTGGGCCTCTTTACTGCGGCCACCATTGCTGATGGCGTCTCTTCTCCCGAAGTTACGAGACTATTTTGCCTAGTTCCTTAACCATGATTCACTCTAGCACCTTAGGATTCTCTCCTCGACTACCTGTGTCGGTTTTGGTACGGGTTGCTTCACTTCGGCTTTTCTTGGAAGCACTTTCCCTACAGCAGCTTCGCCCGAAGGCTAGGCCTTGACTATTCCGTCAGTCTCCAGTAAGTACGGCACTCCGTCCCCTTTTTAGTGTGAGCAAGTATGGGAATATTAACCCATTGTCCATCCACTACCCCTTTCGGGTTCGCGTTAGGTCCCGACTAACCCTCAGCTGATTAGCATGGCTGAGGAAACCTTAGTCTTTCGGTGAGCGGGTTTCTCGCCCGCTTTATCGTTACTTATGCCTACATTTTCTTTTCTATCCGCTCCACAATACCTCACAGTACTGCTTCAGCGCAAATAGAATGCTCTCCTACCAGATGTACATAAAGTACAAATCCATAGCTTCGGTAATATGTTTATGCCCGATTATTATCCATGCCGGACCGCTCGACTAGTGAGCTGTTACGCACTCTTTAAATGAATGGCTGCTTCCAAGCCAACATCCTAGCTGTCAATGCAGTCCAACCGCGTTGCTTCAACTTAACATATATTTGGGGACCTTAGCTGTTGGTCTGGGTTCTTTCCCTCTCGGACATGGACCTTAGCACCCATGCCCTCACTGCCGTAGAACATTTATTAGCATTCGGAGTTTGTCAGGAATTGGTAGGCGATGAAACCCCCGCATCCAATCAGTAGCTCTACCTCTAATAAACTTATATACGACGCTGCACCTAAATGCATTTCGGAGAGTACGAGCTATCTCCCAGTTTGATTGGCCTTTCACCCCTACCCACAGGTCATCCGAAGACTTTTCAACGTCAACCGGTTCGGTCCTCCACTCTGTGTTACCAGAGCTTCAACCTGCCCATGGGTAGATCACAAGGTTTCGCGTCTAATCCTACTAACTATACGCCCTATTCAGACTCGCTTTCGCTCCGGCTCCGGTACTTAATACCTTAACCTCGCTAGTAAAATTAACTCGTAGGCTCATTATGCAAAAGGCACGCCGTCACAGCTTAATGCTGCTCCGACCGCTTGTAGGCGTACGGTTTCAGGTTCTATTTCACCCTTCTATTCGAAGTGCTTTTCACCTTTCCTTCACAGTACTTGTTCACTATCGGTCTTTCAGGAGTATTTAGCCTTGGAGGATGGTCCCCCCATATTCAGACAGGATTTCACGTGTCCCGCCCTACTCATTTATCACTCAAATATGCCTTTCATATACGGGGCTATCACCCTCTACGGCCGTTCTTTCCAGAACATTCTATTAAACATATATCAGCTTTTGGGCTAATCCGCTTTCGCTCGCCACTACTTACGGAATCTCTTCGATTTCTTTTCCTCCGGGTACTTAGATGTTTCAGTTCTCCGGGTTTGCTCCTCCTTAGAGGTGACTGGTCTTCAACCAGCCGGGTTGCCCCATTCGGACATCTGCGGATCAATTCGTGTGTGCCAATCCCCGCAGCTTTTCGCAGCTTACCACGTCCTTCGTCGCCTCTGAAAGCCTAGGCATCCGCCATACGCCCTTAACGATTTCTTTCCTAATAATTATATTAGTTCAGTATTTTTTGATAAATTTAATTTATCGATATTTTTATAAACTCGGCACTCGAAAGTGCTCGGTTATCTCTTTGTGATGTCTTTACCGTTAATGTCAATGATCTTAATTTCTTTTTATCCAACTGATGAACAGATATTGTTTTTGGCTCTATCCGTAACTTTTAAATCAGTCTTCTAAAACTGTGGAGAATAAGGGAGTCGAACCCTTGACCTCCTGCGTGCAAGGCAGGCGCTCTAGCCAGCTGAGCTAATTCCCCCTCTAGTTGCTGTTGGCTATTTGCTTCTGGCTTCTGGCATTTTTGCCATAAGCTATAAGCTATTTGCCAGCCGCTTTAATTAGTAGTCTCGGGCAGGCTCGAACTGCCGACCTCTACATTATCAGTGTAGCGCTCTAACCAGCTGAGCTACGAGACTTTATATGAGTTATGGGGATGAGTAAGTAAGTTATACTTTTCCTCTTCTTCATTTCTCAATCTCTTTCCCTATACTAATTTCTAGTGGGTGTTGTATTTTTAATATAACCAACCAAACAAAAAACTAAAGCTTTACTTTGAAGTAAGTGCATGGTACATTTAAGTACCTTTGTTTTTTTATCGTCTTTAGACGCTCTAAAATGAGATGTTCCAGCCGCACCTTCCGGTACGGCTACCTTGTTACGACTTAGCCCTAGTTACCTGTTTTACCCTAGGCAGCTCCTTTTACGGTCACCGACTTCAGGTACCCCAGACTTCCATGGCTTGACGGGCGGTGTGTACAAGGCCCGGGAACGTATTCACCGCGCCATGGCTGATGCGCGATTACTAGCGATTCCAGCTTCATAGAGTCGAGTTGCAGACTCCAATCCGAACTGAGACCAGCTTTCGAGATTTGCATCACGTCACCGTGTAGCTGCCCTCTGTACTGGCCATTGTATTACGTGTGTGGCCCAAGGCGTAAGGGCCGTGATGATTTGACGTCATCCCCACCTTCCTCTCTACTTGCGTAGGCAGTCTCACTAGAGTCCCCAACTTAATGATGGCAACTAGTGACAGGGGTTGCGCTCGTTGCAGGACTTAACCTAACACCTCACGGCACGAGCTGACGACAACCATGCAGCACCTTGAAAAATGTCCGAAGAAAAGTCTATTTCTAAACCTGTCATTTCCCATTTAAGCCTTGGTAAGGTTCCTCGCGTATCATCGAATTAAACCACATAATCCACCGCTTGTGCGGGCCCCCGTCAATTCCTTTGAGTTTCATTCTTGCGAACGTACTCCCCAGGTGGCTAACTTATCACTTTCGCTTAGTCTCTGAATCCGAAAACCCAAAAACGAGTTAGCATCGTTTACGGCGTGGACTACCAGGGTATCTAATCCTGTTCGCTCCCCACGCTTTCGTCCATCAGCGTCAGTTGTTGCTTAGTAACCTGCCTTCGCAATTGGTGTTCTAAGTAATATCTATGCATTTCACCGCTACACTACTTATTCCAGCTACTTCAACAACACTCAAGACCTGCAGTATCAATGGCAGTTTCACAGTTAAGCTGTGAGATTTCACCACTGACTTACAGATCCGCCTACGGACCCTTTAAACCCAATAAATCCGGATAACGCTTGCACCCTCCGTATTACCGCGGCTGCTGGCACGGAGTTAGCCGGTGCTTATTCGTATAGTACCTTCAGCTACCCTCACGAGGGTAGGTTTATCCCTATACAAAAGAAGTTTACAACCCATAGGGCCGTCGTCCTTCACGCGGGATGGCTGGATCAGGCTCTCACCCATTGTCCAATATTCCTCACTGCTGCCTCCCGTAGGAGTCTGGTCCGTGTCTCAGTACCAGTGTGGGGGATCACCCTCTCAGGCCCCCTAAAGATCGTTGACTTGGTGAGCCGTTACCTCACCAACTATCTAATCTTGCGCGTGCCCATCTCTATCCACCGGAGTTTTCAATTTAAAATGATGCCATTCTAAATATTATGGGGTATTAATCTCCCTTTCGAAAGGCTATCCCCCAGATAAAGGCAGGTTGCACACGTGTTCCGCACCCGTACGCCGCTCTCTCATTTCCGAAGAAACAATACCGCTCGGCTTGCATGTGTTAGGCCTCCCGCTAGCGTTCATCCTGAGCCAGGATCAAACTCTCCATTGTATGTTTGTCTGACTCACTCAAAGTTTTTTTACGCTTTAGTTTTTCCTTACTTGGTTGTTATATTGTATGTCAATGATCTTTATATCTTTCGCTTTATAACGAAACACTCTCTTCTGTCAGTGGTGCTCCGTATTTGCGAGTGCAAAAGTAAAACTTTATTTCTTAATGACCAAATGTTTTGAAAGAAAATTTTAAAGTTTTTTAAGTAACCTTAATCCCTCTCCTAAACCTTAATCACCCTACTCCTGCGCTCCCTTTATTTGGGACTGCAAAGATACAAACTCTTTTTAAACTCGCAACTTTTTTTTGATAAAAAAAATTAAAGTTTTTTGTCTGCCTCTTGTTGAAGTATCATAATGTCTATGCTTATCTAAAAGTTCTCCTGCGCTACTGTATTACTCTCGTTTTTCAGTGGGGCAAAGATAACAACTTATTGCAACGCAAAACAACTTTATTTAACATAAATTTTACACCACCGTAATATTTAACCCTAATACACTGGAACGCAGGGAGAAAAATTTTAAACATTTGTTTGGGATTCCAAGTGGAAGGTTGGAGGGTGGGAGAATTTGAGGGGTTGAGGGTTGGAGCGTGAAAGGGGAATCATGGGTAATGAGTAATGAGTAATGAGTAATGAGTAATGAGTAATGAAAGATACATTCTATTATATATAAGATAAAGGGAAGTTTGGGGGAAAGGTGCAGGGGGAAGCTTTTATAAAACAGGCTCCCTTCGTCTACGCTCAGGATAATAGTGCGTTCTTATGGAATGAGTATTGGGGTAACCACAGATCACGAAGATTTGCACAGATGATGATGTATATTTAGTATAGGGTATTTCATTCGGGGGAATTCATAATTTATAATTTATAATTCATCATTAACCTCACCCCTAGCCCTGATAGGAATGGGTACCCCGCAGCATGCGTTGGAGAGCAGGCGGATTTGAGAATCGCACAGCCCGGGCGCGAGGAGTATGAATGGATAGCAGGAAATAGCTCCTGATTAAGTTTGATAGTTGGAAGGGGTAAGAGTTTGAGAAAACCTTACTGTTCCTGTATAGGGGAAAAAGTTTGGAAAGGAGTGCTGCTCTTTTCTAAGAGTAAAGTTAAAAGAAGCGTTTGATTAATATCTTATATATATAGTATCCCAATAGACATCCTATGGTATCTGCTACGATATCCAATGTTTCCATAGATCTGCCTAGTCCCATTTCTTCCTGCAGAATTTCGGTAAGGAATGCATAGATAAGAATGATCTGAAAAAAGTATGAGAATTTTATTTTGGGAAATGCAGCAATGAAAGAAAAACCTAAGGCTGCGAATATACTTAGATGTAAAATTTTGTCAATCCCACTGAACATAAACCAATATTCATGGTTCTCTTCTCCGGGTTTGAGAAGCATATAAGTAAGAAATGCCCAATAAATGGGCAATATCTTACTAAATATTTTTGAAATCTTATCCAATGATAGCTTTGTAATCATCTGCAGAAAGTAACTCAGACTGATCTGCCCCATCAGCAATTTCCAATTTGATAATCCATCCGTCTCCATAAGGATCTGTATTCAACAGTTCAGGCTGAGATTCCAATTCTGAATTGAACTCAATAACCTTTCCAGCGATAGGTAAGAATAGATCTGAAACAGTTTTTACCGCTTCTACACTTCCGAAAACATCTCCTCCATTAAGGTCATCATCTACAGTATCTATGTCTACATATACGATGTCTCCAAGTTCTCCCTGAGCGAAGTCTGTAATACCGATTGTAGCAACGTTACCTTCAATCTTGATCCATTCGTGATCTTTGGTGTACTTTAATTCTGATGGTGTGTTCATTTTTTAATTTTTATTTTGTACAAATGTATTCAAAAATATAGTAGCTTCAAATATTGGATATAAAAAAAGTCCTTCAAAACTGAAGGACTTTTAAGTTTATATCATTTTTAGAATCCGCCTCCGGAATCTCCGAATGTAAATGTGGCAGAAATACCTGCTCTCACTGTAGACAGCGGGAATGCTGTGGAGATCTTATACTTTGAGGTCATCTGTTCATAGAATACTCTCAGGTTCAGGTTTTCGGAAACGTTATAGTCTGCGGAAAGTTTGATGTTCATCAGTCTTTGTCCTCCTGTTACCTGAGCATCATTCAACAGAATATTCATAATGGAAGTCTTGCTGTCTCTTAATGAAATATCTCCTCTGATGTTAAGGTCACTTCCTTTTCCTCTTGTTCCTCTTCCTCTGATATTGGCTGTTCCCAATCTGAAATTTCTAACAATATATCCAAGTCTTACTACATATTCTGTATTGGCATCTTCAGTAAGCGTTTGGTTTACCAGTCCCAATACCATCATTCTTGTTTTGTTGTACTGTATCCCGAACTGCATATTGTTTCTCATGGTAACATCTATCCCAATAAGCGGTGAGAAAGATTCTACATATCCTACCTGTGCAAATGTATACGGATTGATCTTGTCACCATCGTTTTTGATTACATTTCCTGCATTATCTACTGTCTGGTAGTATCCATCCGGGTTACCATGATAATCTACATTGCTTTGGATACCTGTTGCTGTATATGTCGCTGTATAACCATGTAAAATATCAAACTTGGTGAACTGTCCACTGATTATAGGAATATTTTTTAATCCTGAATACGTAATTCTCCAGTTTGGTAACGGGAATCCTGCTTTTTTAGGATTGGTCATTGGTGTTGCAGATTTTCCTTCCATAGCTGCTCTAAAGGCTGGGATCAATACATAGGCATTTCCAATACTATAATGCTTCGCAAATCCATTGTTGTCTAATACCGCTCCCGGGCCGCCTAACTGTTGTGAAAGTGCTCTTGCATTTTCTCTGATCGCCTGATAAACAGCCTGGCCATCTTTAAATGATGTGTTAAGAAGTACTGCAGAGTTGGAATAGGTTATCATTTCACTGGCAAATGTAAAGTCAGGATCTGAAACTCCATTATTATTGGTATAGTTAAATCCTGTGTGTGAGAAGTTACTATTAAAGGTATGTAGCACATTAAGATCCACTCTTAAATCGTTCATCGGCATCATCTGCAAGTCTGCTCTCAATTCTTTGGTGGACATTCTTACATATGGATCTGTCATATAATTGGAATCACTCACCCATCCGTTTTCCATTACTGTTCTTCTGATATCCGCCTGCGATCCTAAAAGGAATCCTAGAGTTGGTCCTCCCAGTGTCTGTCCAGATCCATACCAGTTTGGAGCTGATATTAATCCCGGAAGCACTGTTCCATTTGTTTCATTATAACTTACGTTCAACTGTTTGAAAGAAGTAAGGAAGAATGCTGCACTTTGAAGTGGAGTAAGCTTATTTTTAAATTTATATTTCTTATATCTATATCTGTTCTTTTCCCACTGTTTGGTATACACATTGTTCAGAGAGTCCATTTCTTGTCTGCGCTTCTGAAGCTTGGCATTTATATTTTTGAAATAATTAAACTGGCCAAAGAACTTCGGAAGATCTGCTGAAGCTGTTGCCTGAATAACATTGGTATTCTGACCAACAGATCCTAAACTTGCAGTCTGGTTCGTATTAGGATCTACAAATCCAGTCAATGAAGTAGATCTCGCCGCCCAGTTATAGGTAAATCCATATCCTACTTCTGCATCAATGAAATCAAGATAAGGCAGATACTGGAATGGTAGTTTATAGTTCAGCTGTGCTCTGTGGTTATACAATACTGGTCTTCCGGCTCTGAATACATTCCCGAAGATCGATTTGTTATCCATTGAATTTACATCCAGATTATCATTAAGCGTTCTGGTTGCTGAATTGATTTCCAGTTTTAATGATTTCGTGAAATTGAATCCTAACCCATATTGCCATCCGAAGAAGAAGTTTCTGTTTCTGATCGCATCAAAATTACTATTCATATCCCCATTAAGAATTGCTTCTACATTTCTGAACTCAAGTTCATTGTAATTTCTGTCGATTTCAGTTCTGAAAGATATTCTCGTAGGAATTGGATTAAAATTGAATTCTTTCACCCATCTTAAATACTTCGTAGACTTTGCCGTATCACTGATCATTTTATTGAAAGGTTTGATTACCCATGGTTTAAATGTGTAGTTATAATCAACATATCCTCTCAGGTATTGTCTGTAATTTCTCTTGGTATAAATATCTCTGAAGTAGTCATCATTATAAACAGCCGTTACCGAAACGTTTTCGATGTCATAAAACTTAGGCTTTTTATTTGGATTTACTCTTTCCTTGTGCATATTCACGACTCCTATACTTCTCTGCTGAGTATAGGTTCTCGCTACTTTTTTCAATTGCTCCCTGTTTGGTGCCTTACTGAACTCTACATCGGTATCCAGAGGGTTATATTTTGGATCTTCAATAGTCTGTGAGTAAGAATAGTTTAAAGGAATTTTCACCCCTGTTTTTTCAGGAAGGAATTTATCTACATTGATAGCGGTATTAATACTGAATGCTGATTGGGTAGACTGCGTTCTTTCCGCAGGTTTTGAATCTATATTTCCGAAACCAACAGATGTATAGGATGCATTGGCATTAACTGTTGCCAAATCTCCCATATTAAAGTTTAAGCTGGCATTTCCTGCATATCCTCCGTCATTCTCAATTTCAGAAAGACGGATTTCGTTTACCCATAAAACTCTTGTTATTCCAGCTCCCCCTCTTGCATCAGCATTCCTTACTCCAATCATAATGGTAGTAATGTTTCCTAAGCTTGGTCTCCCTTTGATGTAAATATTCTTGAATGGTTCCTGATAGGTTGGATCCATTGTTCTATTTGTAATAGGAACTCCTGATTTGTCTCTTCTTATTTTAGCATCTACAAAATTCTGAACATCAAGATTGACTTCATTTTCCAACGGCCAGATTTCCATAGGAGCAGTTGCCGTAGTAGGAGTCATGTTTAAAGACGATTCATACTCGTAATAGTTATCAGTAGCATCACTTCCGAAACGGATAAAGAATTTGGTTTTCTCATCCATTCCTATTACTCTGTTCAGAGGATCATGAGCATGTACAAATAGCTTCAACTTTTTGTATCTTCTCATATCCAGTGTAGTATTTTTGAATACTCCCCTTGCTTCTGTTTTAAGATCAGTTACTTTCATGTAAAGTGAAGCTTCATTTTGTCTTTGAGCTCCGGCATTACCACTTAATACCTGTCTGTCAATTCCCGGAGGCAATACATATGGAGGCTGGTTCAGTGCATTTTCTTCAATATTTACACTACCTACTTCAAAATTTGGATCTGTCACAGTACCCACTCCTTCGTCTGAACCTGGGATATTTGTGCTGGCAATGTTACTAGTATACTTTCTCCAGTCTGATCTTACAAGATCCATTGTTCCGAATCTTAAAGTAGAGGTTTGGTCAAATCCAGCAAGCATTAATCTTGCAAATCTTACATTATTTAATACAGATGGATCTGCAGTTCCTTCAGCTTTATCATAATTAGCAACAGGAATTCTGAACAAGTACCATTTCACATCTGCAGACTGCCCGTTCTGGAAGCTTGCTTTTACTGTTTTAACATCTACAATATTATTCGACCCAAGTGACAAGCTTGGTTGGTCAAGCTTTACAACATATTGGTTATAGTTTTCAGTCTGATCAAGGTTGTAATCTTTATTGATATCTTCGGCATCCGGAGTTTGTGAAGCTACGTTCAGTGAGTTTGCTTCTGAGTTTCCTTCCGGGTTTCTGAAATATTTGTATCTCTCCACAACTGAAGCAGCCTGGCTTCCGGTAAATTTATCAGAAAGATAGAATACGAAGTCATCCACTGCTGGGTCAGCAATATTGGTTACCGGGTTTACAAAAGTATTTCCGAATCTCATTGCTTCCTGATCAGAAGTAAGACCATCATATCCAGCATCCTGCACTCTTCTGTCATCTCCTTCCGTAGAGAATGCATATAAGATTGGTGGTTGTTTTGGCTGCGTTCCCCAGTTTGAATTCGTAGTAGAAGATGGTGTTCCAGGAGTTGGAAGCCCATTTTCATACTGCATTTTTCCATCCTTCAGAACATCTTCGGAAACGTTTCCTAAGTGAAGTAAAAGTTTTGGATCAGTACCCAATGTTTTACCATCTGCATAGGGATCCATCATCCAGAATTCAACGTATTCGATGTTTGAAGTAACAAAGTTCGGAACACTGATTGATCTCATGATCCCCGCCCATCTGCTTTGTGCCTGTTCTGTTACCGGATTTACGTTGTAAGGCCCTTTTTCTTTAGGGAAATAAGAGATATCGAATGTATTGGTGAAAGTTTGTTCTCCCGCTACGAAATCTCTGTTGTTATAAATCTCGGAATATTGTACTCTTCTGGACGCGTGGTTGGATACAGACTGCGGCGTAATTCCTGAAGGAGCTTTTCCACCAACACCCCAGAATCTAGGGTCAATATTATACCATGTTAATAATCCTCTTCCATATCCGCTTGTTAAGTCATCATTGCCAGGTATTGTGTTAAATGGTGGCAATTTATTTTTTTCGGGTTTTGAAGCTAAGCTCCATGCTGCCGGTTCTTTTAATGATATCTTGGAAGTTGTCTGTTCAAAATCGTCAATATAAGATTGGTTATTGGTTCCCTTATTTAATCCAGGAATCAAATATGCCGCTTCCATCTTAAAGTTTAAGTTAGATGGAGCTTCGGTTTTTACCATTGGAAGTTTATTGGTAAGTCTTGTCAGATAAGGAGCCTGATTATTGTACATCAAATTGATCCCTGCCATGGTATTATTTACCGCTTCCTGTCCGAAGTTTACTTTTTGGGTAAGTGGAGACTCTGAATAATTGATCACGGTCCCTCCCAAGATAAAGTTCTCACTGAATCTTCTTTCTAAATTTAGTCCTAAGAATCTTTTTCTTTGGGTATTAAATGTTAATTGATTTTCTAACGAGATATTGATCGCCTGTCCGGACTGTTTTACATTTTCATTAATGATAGTAACGGTCCCAAGCATATAGTCTACTGTATAGTCTACTCCTTCTGTAAGCTGTACTCCGTTTGCGGCAACTTTTACTGATCCCTGAGGAACGTTTACTGCGCCTAACGAAATACCCTGTCCCTGAACTCCTTTATAACGACCTTCCAATGTATACCTCTGTGCAAGGTTACTGGAGAGCGCTTCTTGTTTTTGCTTGGTATAAAGATCCTGGAAAACGTATTGAGGATTAAAAGTTCCTCCTAAAACCTTTTGCATATAGTTACCAAAAGGCTGTACTTTCGTGAAGATTACTCTTCCGGTTTCCGGTCTGATGGTAATCCCGTTGACAAAGTCAAAAATACCATCTCCTTTGCTTCCGTCTTTATTATTCTGAATGTCTCCATTCATATTAAGACGATCCCAGTTAAATAATTTCAGTAAGTTCTGATCTTTTACAGGAGTATCCGGAAGATAGTTTACCTTACCTCCCGTTTTTGGGTCTCTGTAATATGCATTAAGAATAAATCCATCTTGTGCTACCTGTCCTGCATCTATTGAATAGATATTCTTCATCATCAGGTCCCACATCGGAGACTGAGTATTCACTTTATTGTTTACTCTCAATACTTTAGTAACCAATACAGGACTTTCTTCAGAAAATTCCCCTACTTTGTATACTTTATTACTTCCGTTAACGGTAAAAGAGTATGAAACTGCTAAAAGCTGCTGATCATTAAGCTTTTGATTTAGTGATATATATCCTAGTTGCGGCTGAAAGGTAAACTCATTACTATTCAGCTTTCTTGCTTTTGTATTGTATATGAACTGTTCTCCATTATCATAGGGAATAGGATCTGCCCCAAGCACTTGTCCCTGAAAAAGAGTACCATAGTTTTTTCCTGCTTCTCTGCTTCCGGCTACTGTGGATACAGCATCATATAAACCATTCAGAGAGTTATCCGGTAAAGTAACTCCGCCAGGACCTTCTCCAAGGTCTCTGATCCCGATTATACTTTTCTGATAAGCCAGGTTACTGTTTCCCTGATCCAATACCCAAACTTCCAATCTGGTAATATTGATCGTTGAGTTGATCTGTGGATAATTAAGTAAGGCATCATCATACTTGTTCAGGAAATAATGTCCTAAAAAGTAGTGCTGGTTTTCCTCATAGTCAATAGCGTTGACTTTAAAATTATTCATAACACCACCACCCTGTACTACAATATTACGGGCTTCACCCTGTTGTTGGGAAAGGACAACGGTTCCAAATGTTTTTCCTAACTGAAATTCTGTTTTCACCCCGAACAGTGATTGTGAACCACGGATCAAACTGGTTGAAAGCGGCATATTTACGTTACCAAATTCAACTCTTTTGATGATTTTATCTTCTCCTCCTTCGTTGGGTTTATCCACATTTCCAAGACCTTTGCTTTGAAGATCTTTCCAGCTTCCTTTTGCCTGCCAAACAAGGTTCATTCTGTTTTCAAAAGCAAAACCACTCTGGGTATCATAATTAGCCTTTAGCTGAAGGTTTTCTCCTACTTTACCCAATAATCCCAGCTGAATTCTCTGATCAATATCAAAGGTGAAACTTGTCCTGTTTTGTGGCAGGATCATCGGGTTATCTATTTTTTGGTAAAGTCCGGCAAAATCCAGAGATGCATACCCTGAAGGGATGATTTCAATTTTATTACCTCCGAAAATAGTTTCAAAAAGCCTGTTATTAATCAACAATGAAGGGATAAGCCCCTTCTTCCTTGCATCTGATCTGTCTCTTCTGAAAAGAAGGTTATATTTATCAGATTTTTCCTTGTAATAGGCCTTAGTCTGGGTTGCAAGCATATATTCTTTATACTCTTGCGGAGACATTGCTGTAGGAGGACCCGTTATGGTATTTCCAATTTTAGGATACACATAGTACATCCCGGTTTTTATATCGTAATAGGCTTCGTACCTCGTAGGGTCGGCCACTTCATATTGTTTTCGTATAATCGCCGTGTCTTTTTGTACCTGCGCAAAAGTGCTGACAGACATAAACAGGAACGACAGGAACAAAAATATGTTAAGATGCTTACTATTCGCCACCAAATGTTAAATGTTTTTTAAGATTTGTTTAACCAATTCTTCTACCGAGATACTTGGATTTTGTTTTATAATTCTATCCGCAATCTTCTCGCTTGCACGTTTAGGAATCCCTAAAACTTCTAATGCAGATAACGATTCTTCCTTAATTTTATTATCTACCATCACAGAAATGTTCGCGTTTGGATCACTGTATTTCTGTACTTTATCTTTAAGATCTACGATAATTCTTTCAGCAGTTTTTGCACCGATTCCTTTTGCTTTTTGAATCAGCGCGCTGTTTCCGGAAAGTATTGCAGAAGCGATCTCATCAAGGCTTAATGTTGACAGCAGAATCAATGCTGAAACAGCACCCACTCCATTAACGCTTATTAACAGATTGAACATTTCTTTTTCTGAACGTGTGTTAAATCCAAAGAGAAGATGAGCATCTTCGCGGATGATCTGCTGGATAAATAAGAAAGTCTGCTGATTCAAAACCAGCATCTGTGAGGTCATCAAACTGATTCCCACGTAGTAACCAACTCCTTGTACATTGATGACCGCGTAGGTAGGCGTAAGTTCTTGAACGTTACCTTGTAAAGAAAATATCATTATTAATTTTTAAAACTCCCAAATATAGCAATTTAAACTAATTAATGTTTTCATTTAACGTGCGAATGATTTTTAACTTAATTTTCAAATAAGAATTCAATGAATTAACATAAAAGCAAAAGACTCCAAAATATGGAGTCTTTTATTATCTCAACACGGTTTAAAGTGTCATTTTTTAATAAGAAAATCTAATTAGAGGTTAGTGATTACTAATTACGATTTAATTTTTAGATTGATTTCTTTTCTCTCCTTTGAGCATCAAGAACAGCAATCGTAGCAAGGTTTACAATTTCGTCTACGCTTGAACGCATTTGAAGAACGTGCACCGGCTGCTTTAATCCCATTAAGATAGGTCCTATAACCTGCGCTACTTTCATCCCTCTTATAATTTTATAAGAAAGATTAGCACTTTCCAGGTTAGGGAAGATGAAGGTATTCGCTGGTGTTGTTCCTAATTTTGAGAATGGATAATCGCTCAGGTGATCTGCATTCATTGCAAAATCCGGCTGAATCTCACCATCTACAATCATTTTAGGGTATTTCTCATGAAGGATGCTCACTGCTTTAGCCACTTTCTTGGAAGTTTCAGAAATAGCAGCAAAGTTTTCAAACCCAAGCATCGCAATTCTTGGTTCTATAGCAAAAGATTTTACTGTAAACTCTGCCATTTTAGCAATATTTACAAGATCTTCAGAAGTAGGATTCTGGTTGATAGAAGTATCTGCGAAGAAAATAGGTTTCTTTTCAGACAGGATCATCATCATTGCCGCTACTTTGTCTACTCCTTTATCTTTTTCAATAACTTCTAAAACAGGACGTAAAACTGAAGTATAGTTTTTAGAGAATCCTACGATAAGACCATCAGTATCACCATGTTTCAGCATAAGAGGTCCGAAATAATCTCTCTGACGCACATATCTCTTCGCTTTGTACTCGTTCATTCCTTTTCTCTGACGAAGTTTCCAAAGGGTTTCTCTGTATTTTTTTCTGTTTTCTTTCTGATCGTCATCACTTGGATCAATGATTGGAACATCCAGCGTAATCCCGTAACGCTCCATCTGCTCCTTGATATATTTTTTATCTCCCAGAAGACTTGGAAAAGCAATTCCTTCTTCATAAAGGATTTGAGCTGCCTTCAATACGTTATATTCTTCAGCATTTCCAAGGGTGATTCTTTTCGGATTGGATTTAGCACGGCTCTGCATCATTCTTACCAATCTCTCATCTCTTCCCATTCTGTCTAAAAGCTGGTGCTCATATTCTTCAAAATCCGTAATGGTTTTTCTGGCAACACCACTTTCGATCGCTGCTTTCGCTACGGCACTTGATACTTTTGTGATCAGTCTGTTATCGAACGGCTTTGGAATGAAGTAGTCTCTTCCGAACTGCAGGTTCTGAACATTGTATGCTAAAATTACAGCTTCCGGTACCGGTTCTTTTGCTAAATCAGCAATTGCGTGTACGGCAGCCAGTTTCATTTCTTCATTAATTCCTGTAGACTGTACATCCAATGCTCCACGGAAGATATAAGGGAATCCTAATACATTGTTTACCTGGTTAGGATAATCACTTCTTCCTGTTGCCAGGATTACATCTTTACGAGTTTCAATAGCAAGATCATAAGCAATTTCAGGATCAGGGTTAGCTAAAGCGAATACGATAGGATTTTCGTTCATGCTCAACAGCATTTCCGGAGTCATTACGTTTCCTTTTGATAATCCGACAAAAACATCAGAGCCTTTTACAGCATCTTCTAATGTTTCAATATCTGTCTGAGCGATGAAATCTAGTTTTTCAGGGGTAAGGTTTTCTCTTTTATGGTTGATAACCCCCTTACTGTCACACATCAGGACATTTTCTTTTTTCAATCCTAATGAAATATAAAGCTTGGTACATGCAATAGCTGCCGCACCTGCTCCATTCACCACCATTTTCACTTTATCAATATCTTTATTCGCAATCTGCAAAGAGTTGATCAATGCAGCTGCAGAGATAATTGCAGTTCCGTGCTGGTCATCGTGCATCAAAGGAATATTTAACTCCTCTTTCAGTCTTTGTTCTATATAAAAAGCTTCAGGAGCTTTAATATCTTCCAGGTTAATCCCTCCGAAAGTAGGAGCGATACCTTTTACGATTTCAATAAATTTATCCGGATCTTTTTCATCAATCTCAATATCAAAAACGTTGATATCTGCAAAGATCTTGAACAAAAGTCCTTTCCCTTCCATTACCGGCTTTGAAGCTTCAGCACCGATATCTCCCAGTCCAAGTACGGCAGTACCGTTAGAAATTACTGCTACCAGGTTTCCCTTTCCTGTATAATCATACACAGTTTCAGGCTTATCATGAATTTCCATACAAGGAACAGCTACTCCCGGAGAATAAGCCAATGACAAGTCTCTTTGAGAAGAGTGTGGCTTTGATGGGATTACTTCAATTTTTCCTTTGGGTTCTGCTTTATGATAATCCAGCGCGGCCTGGCTGAAGTTCTTTTCGTCACGATTGTTGTTACTTGACATAAAATTTTGTTTTTTGTTAAAGTATATATTTAATGTGGTAATCTACTAAGCTTTCTATTGGTTTCTGCACAACATGTCCCACATTTAAATTAAGTTCTGTAGCTACAGAACGTAGTATATTTTCATAATAATAAGCGATAGATCCGATAAAATTGATTTCAACGTCTTTAGCTTCTTCATAGGGTATTACCTGGTATTCAAAGAAGTTTTTCATTTCTTCAAAAACCATATCCCTGAAATAAGGATGATCTTTTCTTTCGATCACAAATTTGGTAAAGTCTGCCAAATAAGCATTTGGTCTTGTCGTATGATACATATTTTGCAATGCATCCTCTACGGTAAGCAGATAGTTGGCTTCAAATTCGGCACGAAGGTCTGAAGGCAGTTTTTTCATGAAATATCTGCGCAGCAATTGTTTTCCTATAGCACTGCCACTTCCTTCATCTCCAATAATAAATCCTAATGAGGGTAATTCTATCTTTACATTTTCACCGTCGAAATAACAAGAATTTGATCCTGTGCCAAGAATGCACACGATAGCAGGTTTTCCGCTGTATGCTGCATAGGCTGCAGCCATCAGATCTTCCTTCACAATAAATTCTGCTTTTACAAAAACCTTCTTCAGCTCTTCCTCTATGGTTTCGCAGTTTTTTTTGACACCACATCCGGAACCATAAAAAAAGACTTTGGTAATTGAATTTTTAACCGATACCAGATTGCTATTTTTCTGTATCTCAGGAGCGATAAGTTCTCTGTTGATAAAATTCGGATTGAAACCGATTGTTTCTGTTTTCAGAAAAACTTTCTTAAAGTCATCAAGTATTACCCAATCCGATTTAGTAGAACCACTATCTACAATAGCAACCATATTTTAGATTTTAATTTAAGGGTGCTAAATTATGAATTTATCTTCAATTAGCGTTTATAAACAACCTGGAAGCTGTCTAAAATCATTAATGTTTAATCTGTGTCTTTTTTTCGTTGAACTGCAATAGCCAATCTTCTATTTCATCTTCCAGATAGGAAGTCTGTAATACCATTGCATTGATAAAATCATCAGGCACTGGTTCTCCTTTGGAGTTTTCAAGATTCCATAATTCATCTGACATATTTTCATATTCTGAATACACTCTTTTGAAGCGGGAATTTTCTTTCTCAAGAGCTTCAATATTTTTCTGTTGAAGCTGGAATTTTCTGTATTTGTTTTGACTTTTCATACAAATATTATTAATAATTGGGTCATAAAATGTAGGGGTATATGCTCTTAATCGTGCACTACAAGATAGAAAAAACCATCAACACAAGAAGTTGAAAATGAATTTATTATCAGGTCATTATTACATCATTCTGAATATTAAAATTAGAAATAATTTTAATTAAAAAAAATATTTTAACAACTTTTTTCAGTGTTTAACATATAGTTATACATTTGCATACTCATATTGTGAAGCTTTGACATTATTGGCATTCTAAAACGGCTATTAACAGCCGGGATACAGTAAAGCCTTTATATTCTGAGATATAAATCATTTCAGTCTTATACAATATGTATTTATATATTTAGTTTTTATATTCATGACATGAAAGAAATACTCTTACGCCAGAAACAGGTTCTGTTCTTCATCATTGCAGGAGGACTGAGTGCGATTGTAGAAATAGGCAGCTTTAAGATTTTCAGTACCTATCTTCCGCATTTCTTTGCAAAAGAAATCAACTTCCATGGTATACATTATCCTTTAAGCAACATTTTTTCTACGAGCTGCGGGATTATTACCAATTATTTCCTGAGTATCTGGTTTGTATTTGAAAGAGGAAAACACTCAAAGAAAAAAGAGTTTGTTTATTTTATGGTGGTTTCTTTCTTTTCAACGTTACTCAGCCTAGGTTTTTTCCAGGTCTTTTACAGTTTCATATTTAAAGATAATATCAATTTATTTTTTTATACCTTGAGCCCGGAAATGATCAGCAAAATTGCAGCAATATTGCTGGTTTCCATTCTGAATTATTCGATAAAAAAGAAAGTAATTTTTAACGGTTAGGCTGTGACAAAAATTTTAAATTATCTCTGGAGATTCTGGCTGTTGCTGTTAGCATTTTTCCTGACAGTTATTATTGGAATCCCTGTCTATATTTTATCCTTTAACAAAAAGCATTATAAATACGGCTATAAACTTGTCAGGATCTGGTGTTTCGGAATGTTTTACGGAATGGGTTTCCGGTATGATCTCATTAAACTTTCGGAACAGGAAAAAGACAAAAGTATTCCTTATGTTTTTATCTCCAATCATACATCCATCATGGATATTATGCTTACCTGCATTATGTTTCCAAACCATCCGATATGTTTTGTAGGGAAGAAAGAACTGGTAAAGATTCCTATTTTCGGAACCATTTATAAAAGGATATGTGTAATGGTAGACAGAACGAGCGCAAAAAGCCGTGCGGATGTATACCGAAGATGTGCTGAAAAGATGGAAGAAGGCAACAGTATTGCCATTTTTCCTGAAGGCGGCGTACCGGACGACACTTCTATAATCCTGGATGACTTTAAGGACGGAGCATTTATGCTGTCCTCGAAACATAACTCTCCTATCGCGGTTTATACCTTTATCGGACTCAAGGAAATGTTCCCTTTTGAAAACTCAAAAGGCTATCCTGGAAGAGTAAAGGTGTATTTCAATGGTATCATTGAGCCTACCAATTCGCCAAAAGACTTAAAGGCAGAGGCTTACGAAGAAATAAAAAAAACTTTAATCAGGTATTCCGTTGAAAGGAAATAGTTATATTTGTTTGTGAAATCTATAATAAATATGTCAAATTATTCTAAACAAACCAATTGGGCCCAATTCATTCCATTGGTTACTGTATTCTTCTTTTGGGGATTTGTAGCAGCCAGTAATGATATTCTGATCCCCGTTTTTCAAAAAGCCTTCAATCTATCTCAAACTGAAAGTATGCTGGTACAGATATGCTTTTATGTAGCGTATACTGTAGGTTCTTTAATTTATATGATCATATCAAAGAGTCTGAAACAGGATTTGATCAATAAAATCGGGTATAAAAACGGCCTTATTGTGGGGCTCCTTATTTCAGCAATGGGAACCCTGTTGTTTTACCCGGCTGCCAATATGCATTCTTTCCCTTTAATGATCTCCGGATTATTTATTGTAGGTTTAGGCTTCTCTCTTCAGCAGATTGTTGCCAATCCGCTTGCTATTGAAGTAGGTCCTACAGAAACAGGATCACAGAGATTGACAATGGCTGGGGGAATCAATAACTTAGGAACTACAATAGGACCGCTTATTGTTGCATTTGCTATTTTTGGTTCTGCAAGCGCAGGCAATACGGAAGCCAGTATAGAAAGTGTAAAAACTCCCTATCTGATATTAGGAGCTGCTTTTGCTCTTGTGGCTTTAATGCTTAAATTCTCTTCTCTTCCTGCTGTAACTCCAACGAATACTGAAAACACAGATGATTCAACTCCGGGTGAGCACAGAAAGTCAGCATTTCAATATCCTCAATTGGTAATGGGAATGATCGCGATCTTCGTGTATGTAGGGGTAGAAGTTTCCACAGCCAGTAATCTTCCGGCTTATATGGAAAAAAACTTAGGCTTTGAAACAAAAGATGTGGCCCCTTACATCTCTTTATACTGGGCATCATTGATGATCGGCCGTTGGACAGGTGCTGTAGAAGCATTTGATGTGAATGCCGGATTCAAAAAAATCTTAAGGTTCTTAGCTCCTTATCTTGCATTTGGTGTATTTTTACTTGTAAATGCTATTGCAAAACATGACCTGTCTCCATTCTATGTATATGGATTCATTATTATTGCGATGATTATCTGTGATATCTTAAGTAAAGGAAATCCCGCAAGAATGCTTTTGATCTTCTCTTTGGCAGGGATTGCAGCTTTACTAATAGGGATGTTCACTACAGGAATGGTATCTGTCTATGCATTTACAAGTGTAGGTCTTTTCTGTTCTACTTTATGGCCATGTATTTTTGCTCTTGCCATTAATGGACTTGGAAAACATACCAATCAAGGATCAGGATTACTTATTATGATGATTATGGGTGGAGGTATTGTAAGCATTATACAGGGATATATTGCAGATATTACGAATATTCATTTCAGTTATATCGTAGGGGTTATTTGTTTTGCTTATCTTGCATTCTATGCGATCCGTGTGAGTGGGATTCTAAAAGCCCAGGGCATTGATCTTGATAAAGTATCTAAAGGCAATGGTCATTAATATAACGAAAACAATATATAAAAAGAAAAGGTTTTGGGCAGGTGTATTACTTGCCCAATTTCTTTTGTTTTATGTTTGCTCAAAATCCAGAGTGATGATCTCGTTTTTTGAAAGCTTTTTTGAACTTCAAAAAGGAACCCATCAGGCATTGTTCAGCTGGATTCCATTTTCTACAGGAGACCTTATTTATATCATATTAGGTACTTTCCTTTTGTATTATTGCATCATGCTATTCAGAAAGCAGCGAAGACATGATTCTATGCTCAGAACTCTGATCATCATCAATATTTTTTATTTTATCTATCAGATCTTTTGGGGAATGCTGTATTTCCAGACTCCTATCATCAAGAAGCTTTCAAGCCAGAAAGAACCTGATGTGGAAAAGGCTAAAAAACTGGCTCTCTCTTACCTTGAAAAATGTAAGCTGACCAGGCAATATGTCCGGGAAGACAGCAAAGGAGTATTTATCATTACAAACCTTAATTCTATACAACAGGAAATTCTGCATCAACAGGCAAAATTACCTTCTTATATTTCAAATAAAAGGGCGACTCAGATTTTGGATATCAAACCCAGTTTATTCAAAAATATAATGAGTTTTACAGGTATTTTGGGATATTACAATCCCTTTACTGCTGAAGCTCAATATAACGCTGAATTACCTTCCACATTTATTCCCTTTACAACGGCGCATGAAAGTTCCCATCAGCTGGGTTTTGCCAGAGAACAGGAGGCTAATTTTGTGGGGTATTTAATAGGTATTCATTCCAGTAATCCTGAGTTGAGATACAGCACTGAGTTTTTCACTTTAAAAAGCCTTTTAAGGTTCATTGTGGAGGAAGATCCGGAGTTTGTCAAGAATGTTCTACATCAATATTCTTCTGCAATGAAAAGAGACCGTATGTATGAGAAGAATTTTGTACTCAGTCATCAGGGCTGGCTGGATGATTTTTTTGGATACACCAATAATCTCTTCCTGAAAAGCAATCAGCAGGAAGGTTCTGTCACCTATTCTTACTTTATAGATCTTCTCTTAAACTATGAAAAATAAATAAAAAAAAGAATCGTATCAGGCGATACGATTCTAAAAACACAAATGATGAAAAAAAATTTATTACCTTGACTTGTTCCCTCATTCAAGGCGATGTAAAAGTACGACATATTTTATAAATACAAAAACATTTACATCCTTTTTTAAAACTTTATGAAAACTTTATGATTTTTTAAGTTTTTTTGAGTTTACACCGCATTCTGACAAATCGCAATCAACACCAGTATTCGATATGAAAAACATCGTTTAAACCCGTACAGCCTATTAAATCACCATAGAATCAAACATTTGTTTAAATAAAAAACATTCGGTTTTTACCCTTTTTTCGTCATTTAAAAAAAAGGAGTTATCCACCGTATTTTATATATATTTCTACTATTTATATCGTAAAAATGTCAAGATTTTGATCAAAAATAATAGCCTTTATTATTCCAATTTATTCCATTGCTTTCCGCATGAAATTGAATGTAAACTATAACCCTGAAAACTTTTAAACAACCGCCTGCGAAACCGCATCTTACGTCTTAAAACCAATTCATTTGAAAAATTTCGTATTCTAAGCCAAAACTCCTGCTTTATCTAATAATACTATGAATAAATTCTACACTAAGCAGCAATAAAATCATATAATTTTTTTAGAATATCCTAAATTTGGAACCCATATTTTGTGAAATAAAATATTGAAAGTCAAATCTAATCTACCAATAGCCGTTTATATCTCACTAATAAAAGAAAAAAATTTTTGTATATTTAAAACATCTGTGTATTTTAGATAAAAATATTAATATGATTTTTGACAAACTAATTAACCACCTAAAACTCGATAAACAGGAATTCATTTTCCAGTTCAATTCACATCCCAATTATCCATCTGCATTGGCTTTCAGTGACACGCTTAACTTTATGGGGGTGAAAAATGATGCTTATGAACTAGACAAAGAATATTGGGACGAACTTCCGGAAGAATTTATTGCTATTGTTGAAAATTCATTTTCTCTTGTAAAAAAGTCAGGAAGCAATTATTCAGTATACTCAGAAAAAGCAAAAACCTTCGGTAAAGAAGAACTTTATACCAAATCAACTGATTTTGTCCTGTTATTTGAAAAGACCGAAAATGCAGAAAATAAACTGGCCTTCAATTTCAAGCCGGTACTTTATTTAATTTTTGCAGCTGTTCTCGCTTATTCATTTATAAGCCAAACCATTTATGAAGCCTTATTCAATCTTCTCTCTCTGGCTGGTGTATATATTTCACTTGAAATCTTCAATCAGAAATTCGGGAATACATCTACCGTAATCGGAAGTATATGTGGTGGAGGTGCTGCTGCCAGCCAGACAGTCAACTCATGTGATAAAATTATTAAGCAGGATAAGACCAGTATTTTAGGGTTAAAATTTGCAGACTTTTCCCTGATCTATTTTGCAGGACTTACCGTGCTGGGATTATTTTTACCGGCTACAGCTTATATTGTAAAAGGATTCACCTTTGTTTCTATCCTTGCAATAGGGTATTCTCTATACATTCAGGCTTTTGTAGAAAAAACGTTTTGTAGAGTATGTCTTTTGATTATTTCAATTCTTGCAGCACAAATAGTAGTAAGCAGTTTATTTTTCGAGAATATGTCTTTCAGTGTGGGAACACTTTTATTGACAGTCATTTTATGGGCTCTGGTATTCTCTGCCGTTATTTATTTCAATACTCTTCTTGAACAAAAAGAAGCGCTACAAAAATCTAATGCGAAAAACCTTAGATTCAAAAGAAATTATGAGCTGTTCAAAAACCAGATGGAGCAGAATCCAAAAATCGAATTCCAGAATACCGAAACTTTTGCTGTCGGAAAAAGAGATGCGAAACTTCGTATTTCTATCGTATCCAATCCATATTGCGGTTTCTGTAAGGATGCTCATAAACTGGCAGAAGGCCTTTTGGAAAAATACCCTGATACGATCTCTTTACAGATGAGATTCAATTACAGTCCCGAAAGAGCTCCTGAAAAATACACACAGCTTATTTCAGACTTAACTCATATCTACCATAACAAGCCTGAAAAAGAGTTCCTACATGCTGTAGAAGAATGGTTTGAAACTAAGGACGAAAGTAAAATCAATGCTCTTTCCGGAGGAAATGTAACATCGGAAAACCTGAATCCACTAGTAGAGATGTCTATCGAAAACAGTAACGCAGGATTAAACTTCACCCCGATTTTTATCATCAACGGATATCAATTCCCTGACAAGTATGATCGTGAAGATATTTTATTCTTTATTGATGAATTAATAGAAGATGATGAGATTTAGTAAATAAATATCATTCATCTGAAAATTTCACTATCTTAGGAAAAACAAAAATAACATCTGATAAGGTGTAAAAGAGCAGAAAAACAGTGACAAATGGGACTATTTCCGGTTTACCATTTCATTGAATTATAATTGAATTAAAGTAAATGTCGTCATCCGCTGACGGCATTTTATAATGAGTAGTAGTTTTGAAAAAAAAGTTTCCTTTTTATAAGCAACCAGATACCAAAGACTGCGGTCCTACATGTCTCAGGATCGTAAGTAAGTATTATGGTAAAAGTATATCTCTGCAGCAGATTCGCAGCCTTTCCGAAACAACACGTGAAGGAAGCAGCCTTCTTGGGCTAAGCGATGCGGCAGAAAACCTCGGATTCCGGTCTATGGGAGTCCAGATAGATTTCAATACCCTTACAGAAGAGGTTTCTTTTCCTTGTATAGCACACTGGAATAAAAACCATTTTGTGGTTGTATACAAGATTGACAAAAATAATAAAGTATATATTTCAGATCCCAGTTATGGACTTATTACGTATACAAGAGAAGAGTTTATCAAATCCTGGATCGGAGAAAATGCAAACGAAAATACAGAAGAAGGAATTGTTCTGATTCTTGAAACAACACCAGCATTTTTTCAGACAGAATTTGACGCTGAAGAAAGTAAAGCCAGCTTTACGTTTCTTTCCAAGTATCTCCTTAAATATAAAAGACTTGTAATCCAGCTGGCCATAGGGCTTCTGGGAGGAAGTTTATTATCCCTGATATTCCCGTTTCTTACCCAAAGTATTGTAGACGTTGGAATCCAGAACCAGGATATTAATTTTATCTATGTCGTTTTACTTGCACAGATTATGCTATTTCTTGGAAGAATGGGAATTGAAACCATACGAAGCTGGATTCTTCTCCATCTTTCGGCGAGAATTAATATTTCCATCATCTCCGATTTCTTTATCAAGCTTATGAGACTTCCGATAAGTTTCTTTGATACGAGAATGACCGGAGATATCATGCAGAGAATAAATGACCACCACAGAATCGAGCAGCTGCTTACAAGTTCATCGTTAAACACCCTGTTCTCACTGGTAAACCTTATCATCTTCAGTATTGTTTTACTGTTTTATGATTACAGATTATTCATTGTTTATCTTGTTGGAGCGATATTGTACATTGGCTGGATCAGTTTTTTCCTGAAAAAGAGAAAGGAGCTTGATTACAAAAGATTCTCTCAGGTCTCTCAGGAACAAAGTAAAGTGATTGAGCTTATCAACGGTATGCAGGAGATTAAAATGCATAATGCAGAAAAACAGAAACGATGGGACTGGGAATTTCTTCAGGTAAAACTGTTTAAAATCAGAATAAAATCACTTTCATTAGAACAATGGCAGTCTGTTGGAGGAAATTTTATCAACCAGATGAAGGATATACTGGTAAGTTTCCTTTCTGCAAAGCTGGTTTTGAGCGGAAATCTTACTTTAGGGATGATGCTTTCTGTACAATATATTATCGGACAGTTGAACAGCCCTCTTCTTCAGCTTATCGACTTTATCAAGCAGACTCAGGATGCTAAGATTTCCCTTGAAAGATTAGGGGAAATTCATGATAAAGATGATGAGGAGGATAAAAATGAGCAGTATGTTACAGATGTTCCAAAGAAAGACATCGAGATCAAAGATATGTCATTCCGTTATATTGGTTCTGATGCTCCGGTTTTTGAAAATTTAAGTCTTACGATCCCTTATCAGCAGACTACAGCTATTGTGGGAGCCAGTGGAAGTGGAAAAACAACCCTGTTGAAGCTGTTAATGAAGTTTTATGATCCTGACCAGGGTGAAATCAGAATCGGAAGCACCAATATGAAGAATATCTCCCCGAGATACTGGAGAGATCATTGCGGAGTGGTAATGCAGGAAGGCTATGTATTCAACGATACTATTGCCAATAACATTGCTGTAGGTGAAGATCATATTGACAAACAAAAACTGAGACGTGCTGTAGAAATAGCCAATATCAAGGAATTCATTGAAAGCCTTCCGTTAAGTTACAATACGAAAATAGGAAATGAAGGTGTTGGGGTCAGCGGCGGTCAGAAACAGAGACTCTTCATTGCAAGAGCCGTTTATAAATCTCCTGAATATATATTATTTGATGAAGCAACATCAGCATTGGATGCCAATAATGAGAAAGTAATTATGGAAAACCTTGAACAATTTTTCAAAGGGAAAACAGCAGTGGTTATTGCCCACAGACTTTCCACGGTAAGACATGCGGATAAAATCATTGTGCTGGATCAGGGGAAAGTTGTAGAAGAAGGCAGCCATGCAGATCTTGTAGATTTGAGGGGAGAATATTACAGACTTGTAAGAAACCAGCTTGAATTAGGAAGCTAGCCAAAATATAGCGGAACCGAAAAGCTTATAGAGTAGGAAAACAAAAACTAATTTTAATCATGAAAAATCTAAAAAAACTTTCGAGAAAAGAACTGACATTTGTCAGCGGAGGTGTAGTTATTCCGGACAACAATTGCTGTGGTTCCTGGTGTCTTGGCAGCTGGATGCCATGCCATCTCCATCACATTGCATGTCCACCGGATGCAGATACTTCACCACCATCGTGGTATGACGGGAATTGCCCATTTGGTTAAATTATATTCCCCCTGAAATATTGGGGGAAATTTTATCTTAGAAAAATGAAAGAAGACGTTTTAGACAATATTGAACTCCGCTCAGAAAGCGTACAGGATATTCTTACCCAGCCCCCGCATTGGATGATACGCTGGGGAAATACTGTTATATTTATTATTCTCCTGCTGATTCTCTTGATGAGTTACATCATAAAATATCCGGAATTTGTACCGGCTCCTATTATTGTAACTTCGCAGAATCCTCCAGAGAAGATTGAAGCAAGGACAAGTTCCAAAATTGAAAAAATATTCATAAAAGACCATCAGCAAGTTAAAAAGAATGATGTTCTGATGGTAATGCAGTCAGCAGCCAACTATAAGGATATTTTAGAGTTGAAAAAACTGGTAGATTCCATTACTCCTGATAATTTATATAGCTTCCCTCTTGCTCAGGCTTCAAGGTTCAAATTGGGAGAATTACAGGGTGAATACAATAGTTTTGCAAAAGCATTTCAGGATGAAGCCCTTTTTACAAGATTACAGCCTTATGCTCCGGAAAACCTGGCAGCCAATCAGAGTATTTCTGAATACCGCATACGAATTGCTACCTTAAAACAACAGAAAAACCTGGAATCAATAAAATATGATCTGACTAAGAAAAACTTCAACAGGTCTCAGGAACTTTTCAATCAAGGAGTTATTTCTGCTATGGAACTTGAAAATGAAAAGATCAAATATCTTCAGGCCCAGCAAAATCTTGAAAATCTTAAAATCTCCATATCACAAATGGATGAAGGGGTTTCCAATCTTAATAAAACTAAAAGCGGAACGGCCATTAACACAGAAAAAGACAGAATTACATACTCTTCACAAACTTTACAGCTTCTTGAGCAACTGAGAAAATCATTGAAACAATGGGAACTGAATTATCTTGTTATATCATCTACAGATGGTGTTGCCAGTTTCCAGCAGTTTTTTGGTGAAAATCAGTTTGTAAAATCGGGTGAACCTATTCTTTCTATTCTTCCTAAAAATAAAGAGCAGTTGGTAGGCAGAATGTCTGTTCCTACCGTAAACTCAGGAAAGATCATTCCGGGCGAAAAAGTATTGATTAAACTAGATAACTATCGATTCCAGGAATATGGTATCATCGAAGGAAAAGTACAGAATATCTCTCTTATTCCTGATGATAAAGGAAATTATTATGTAGATGTTATTTTGCCAAAAGGATTAAAAACAAGTTACAACAAAACGCTTACATTCGATAAAGAACTTAGAGGCAGTGCAGAGATCGTAACACAAGATCTTCGATTGATTGAAAGATTCTTCTATCAAATCAGAAAGCTGCTTGGATATCAGGTCTGATAAAGAACTTAGATAAAAAAATAAAGCCGTTTTGCAGATTGTAAAACGGCTTTTTTTTATTATGGTACTTCAGATTAGCTCCATTTAAAGTAATGTACATAAAATCCAAAGTAGTATAGTTCATTCATTACGGGCTTTATTCTGCGAAGGGTTTCGATCGTACATCAATAGATCAATCAAAAAAAGTCGGTAAGAAAGCGAATACAGGGAAAACAATGATCTCCTGTTTTAAAACATTCCAATAACGAAGTTGAAAAAGTAAGTTCTAAAAATGGGATAAGATATAACTACAAACAAGATGTAAGCCAGGGAGAATATTTTATTTTGAATAATGATGTCCTTGAATTTTACAACACAGAAAATAAAATGTTTACATCTGGAATTAAACTTTAATAAAAATCTAATAACGGAATAAAGAATTAACTCACAAATAATACGAATTAATCCTTAAAGCATTAGAAGAGGTTTCTTTCTATTAAAATATGATTTTCAAATAAATTATAAAAGGCGAGATTTTATCTACTATTGTTTCAAAACACAAGAGTAAAAATAAATTAAATGCAAAAAATAAATTTTTGGATATAAAAACCTATCAAATAAATTATAAATAAAATAATCAAATTAAAATTTGAATTTTTAGGTACGTTTATGGTTTACCATAATTTAAAGTTGTAGATTTTCATTAATTTACAACTTTTTAATAACCATTTATGACTCAATTAATTGACCCTTCTGATATTCATTCTGCTGCAGATATTTGGAATGGCTTTATTTATCAAGGCAAAGTCGCACTGTTTCACGTTTTAAAATTAATAAGTGAAAAGGATAATATTGAAAATTTGCACGTTCAATTAGACTCGTTGGAAGATTTTGCTATCGTTAGGTATGATGAAAATGATAATATTATTCCAATTTCTCTTCATCAAGTAAAAGCTTTAAAATGTAACTTATATTCAACATACGATAAAGCTTTCACAAAACTTGAACAAAGAAAAACTCAATACCCTTGTGAAGATAATGCCTATTTTCATTTAGCAAACCAAAATGAGAAAGACCTTACAGAAATAGAAACTTTACATCCAAATTTAAAACTATATATTTATTCTGGAAATCCATATTGTAATATTAAGGATATTCAAAGTTTAATATTAGAAGAAGTTAAATCTTGCCTAATCAAATTAAACAAAAGTGAGTTTATTGGGAATCATGATTATATTTTCTATTTGAGTAGTGTATTAGAAGAAATAATTACTTCTCAAATTCTAGCTATTCATGCTTGCAATCATTCTAGGGATGGTCTTTTAATTAATGAGGGCGCTTATTATTTTACGATTCCTTTGAATAATTTTAAAGATAAAATAGCTTGTAATTTTGAAGACTTGCTATTTGATAAAGTATTTTACTTCAAAAGATTAAGACTAGATGTAAATACATATTATCAAGAATTTTGCTTAGAATTTGAAGACGATTTAGTTGAAATTCAAAAAGAAAAATTATCTAATTATTTAATTTATATAAATAGTCTAACTGAAACTGAATTTGAAAATTTAATCCAAAAAATTACTCCTCACAAAGAAATAAAATATTCCGATTTAGATGAATATAAAAGATATACCGTAAATGATGACGATTTTAAAATAGCTTTTTTATATACCCTTTGTGAGATTAGAGATAGTAACTTAACAGACAGTAAAGTAGGCTGGAAAGATGGTGAAAAAAAAATTTATTACCCATCTACAATAAATGAACCTGATGCTGAAATAAACAAGAAAAAACTTTGCAGAAATATTATTGAAACTGCATCGAGCAAATTAATTGAAGTACCTTTTAATAGTGACTTTTTGATTACAAGCCACTGTCAAGTAGATTCTATTGAAGAAACGGCTGGTAAAATAATAAATATTACTAGTGGAGATTTACACAATAAAATAACTACTTGGAAAAATGTAGCACTTATAAACCGTGAACAAGCAAAACTAAAATTAAATGATAACGATAATTAATAATTTACTTCTTCAATTAGAATTATTAAGTACCCCATTGGAATTTGGCTTATTATATTCGTTTAAGGATTCAGCAAAAAAATCTTATTGGTTAGTCACTGAAGAAGAAAATCTAACGACAGTAATTGACAAGCAATCAGATTATTTTGAACAATGTAGAGGTATTCTGAATAATGAATGGTTTGATAAAAATGCAAATTTACTGATATTACATAAGGTTGATGAGATTAATGAAAAATTTCATAAACTAGTTTTAAAAGTTGAAGAAGATCCATATTTATTTAAAAAACAAGTTCTATTATATAAAGATGCAGAGGTTCAAAAATTAAACGAAATTTTAAATACAGAAAATATTACATTAAAGGAGTTTCTTGATCAAAACCTATTAATTGATAAGGTGTATGAAATACATAAAAATCAAATTAATAACAATAACTGGGAATCACTTATTTATAGGATTGCACAAAAAATACCAATAATAAGATTAAATATAAGTAGGTCTAATGGGTTATCTGTTTTAATTGAGGAGAATAAGCAAAAAGTTGACGTAGGAAACCATAAAGAAATTAATAGTTTGTTAGAAAATATTTTTTTTCAAAAATCCTCAGAGGAAATCTTGGAAATTGACAATGACTTAATTTTTAACCTATTAAATGGTAAAGAAAATGAAAATTAATAAACTACGAATACAAAATTTTAAAATTTTTGAAAAAATTGATTTGAATTTTAGTGATTATGATTTAATCGTATTCGACGGACCAAATGGATTTGGTAAAACCTCAATTTATGATGCTATAGAACTACTCTTTATTGGTAGTATTAGACGATTTATTGATTTAAAAGAAAAAGTTATTGATGGAAGAGAAAGTTTTGCCGAGCATCCGTTTTTATATGAGTTCGCAAATGGAGATATATCTATTACAATAAGTTTTACTAAAGATGATGTCGAATATATTTTAGAAAGATATGTTGCCCAGGCCGACATTACAAATACAGTAAACTTTGACATATATAAACTTTATCAAAAAGAAACTTTTGATTCTGATGAGAGGTCATTAATTGATAATGAAAAGAAATTTTTAGAACCATTAGTTGGTGAAAATTATAAGGAAAATTTTCAGTTCTTAAATTACATTGAGCAAGAAGAAAGTCTATTTTTACTGAAATCTCAAGATAAAGTCCGTAAAAGTAATATCTCTCATTTATTTAATGTTGCTGAGTTTGAAGATAGAATTAATAAAATAAGTCTTGTTAAACGGAAAATAAGCGAGTTATGCAATACTGTTGAAGAAAAAAAAATTGCTGATTTGGAAATTCTAGTAAATGATACAGAAGAATTTTTAAAAAGTGAGTTTAAAAACACAGAATACATAAAACTTTTTAATGATTGGGAATTGATTTGGGATAATGTAGAATTTGATTATACAACAATCACTTATCAAGACCTATTTTCTTCCGAAGGTATCATTCCTAAAATAAAGAAATTAATAGAAAACAAGCATACATTTAGTACCTATCGAAATAATGAACTCATTGAAATGCTAATCTCTGATGAGGAAAGGTTAAATCAATTCTTTACTTATTACTATTTTATTTCCTCTAAAGATTCTTTAAGATTACAAAAAGCAGATTATGATAAAGAAAGTAAAATTATTCATCTCCTTTCAAATATTTCAATTGATGATATAAAAAGAAATCTTCTAGAAATCACATTTGAAGAATTAGGTTTTTCGGATGTTAAAATAATAGAGTCCTATGAATCTGAACTAGAGGTTTTAAAAAATTCTTTAAATGAATTAGATAAGTTAGAAAGTATTTACTCTGGAATAAAGGAAACTAGAGAAAAGCTCATCCATAGAATTATAGAACTAAAAGAAGAATCGGAAATATCTGGTATTTGTTTTCTATGTGGTTACGATTGGGGTAATATCGATGAACTTTTAACTAATATTAATTTCGAATCTGAACAGCTTGAAAATTTAGCTTCAGATAAAAGCTTACTTTTTGATGAAAGATTTAATAAATTTAAAGAGGAAACTGTTATACCAATTATTAATTATTTGAATAATAGGGCTCTTGAAAAAAACTTAGATATAAACTTTATAGATAAATTGTTATTACAGAATGAAGCTTTCTTAAATAGTAGTAAAATCAATCTTGAAAGAATTGGTTTTAACTATACCGAATTACTTAATAAGGTTCCATCAACTGAAAGTTTAATAGATATAGAAAAAATTGTTTCAGATCTTCAGCTTTTAAAGCGTGAATTAGATATTAATGAAATACAACCATATTTTAATGAGGTTTTCGCTCAGTATTTTGAAAATAATTTTGGCATTTTAAATTCTTTAACTACTGAACAAGTGGAGCAAAAAGAAAATTATTTAAAATATAAATATTCACTTTTACAAAATGAATATCTAGTCGGAAAAAAAACGGAACTCAAAAATAAAAAAGATAAATTTATAAATGCTACATCTTTAGCATCTAATCTAAATCGAATTGAAAGTATTTATAAAAATTCCTTGAAAGCATATCAGCGAAAAGTAATTAAAGATATAGAAGTTATATTTCACATTTATTCTGGTAGGATTTTACAGGATTTACAAGGGGGATTGGGTTTATTTATATTCTCTGATAAGGATGGTATAAGATTCCAGACTAATCCAGCAAAAACTTTTGATGCTGTTTTTTCGATGAGTTCAGGTCAGCTATCAGCTTTGATAATTTCATTTACATTAGCACTTCATAAAAAATATTCTAAAAACAGTATTTTATTAATAGATGATCCTGTCCAAACAATGGATGAAATAAATATTGTAGGATTTACTGAATTGTTAAGAAATGAATTTTCATCAAACCAAATAATAATATCAACACATGAGGATATTCCTTCGGTATTTATGCGTTATAAGTTTAAGAGTTATGGTTTGAACCAGAATGGAATTAATTTGAAAACATATCACAATTAATAAGGTGTTATGAATACGGTTAATGTAATTTTTTTAAAGTACTTTGTCTAATTTATATGACTTTAAATATTATTGTTTGAAGAATTTCAAGAAAAATGAGACTATCAATAAAATCAAAGTTATACAAGCGCAAAAGATCCACAGAAATGTATATAATTTTGCCTTCCACCCATATTCATCAATTAAATTTTCATAATTTTTAAATTCTATTTTATATTTTTTTTGAACAGATTCATCAAATTTTATGATATAAAGGGAATCTTTTATATAATTATCATAAGCTGTTTGGTCAATTATAAAAGATTCCATTTTTTTATCCGTTGCATTATTTCTCTTTAGTTTTTTCTTATAATATAAGCTCAAATCTTTTACAATTTCGTATTCTGATAAAAGTAAATTCAATTGTGCCGTGTATTGAGATTTTCTTTCTCTAAGATCGATATCATTATAAGCTTTTAGAATACCGATTTCAAATGGAAGATCGCCCTTAATTTCATTGACTTTATTTAAAAAATATTTTAATGAATCTTTGGGGTAATTATTATTTAAATAAGAGTTCAAAGATTTCAGTACAATTATTCCTCTTTTCTCAGAAGCCTCTCTTAAACTATCCGATTTTGTCTTGAAAGAAACCATTTTTTGCAGTAAGGAATTATTCTTTTCTAAGTTAAAATCTACGGAGTCCAAATAATTTAATCTTTTTTGTTTTAGAGCTATTAGGCTTTCATTACTATAATTATCTGCTGTAGTATAAAAAGTAGTCGATAAATTGAAAAAAAATGATATTAAGATAAATGTCACAGAAGCAGAAATGTGTGATCTATATAATGTTAATAATCTAATCATAATTTTTTTACAAATATATTTATTTTTTTGTAACTAAAAAATAGTTACATTTGTATAAGTATTAAAAATGAGATGTCGAAAAAAGATAAACTTATCGCTAGATTAAAATCAAAACCGAAAGATTTTGAATACTCGGAACTAAAGTCTTTATTAATATTTTTAGGATATGAAGAAAATAATAAAGGTGGGACATCTGGAAGTGCGGTATCATTTTTGAATAAAACTATTGAAAGTGTAATAATGTTACATAAACCACATAATCCAGATATTTTAAAACACTATCAAATAAAAGCAGTAATAGAAGAATTAGAAAACAATAACTTAATTTAAAGAACTATGCTTGAACATAAAGACATCAAGGGAACAGTAGAGTTCGATCAAGAAACTACAATGTTTTTTGGTAAACTAATAGGAGTAAATGGTCTTGTTATGTATGAAGCTGAGAACGCAGAAGAATTCGCCAAAAATTTTATCACTGCGGTTGAAGATTATATTAAAATGTGTGAAGAGAATGAAATGCCTATCAAAAAAGAATATAAAGGTGTTTTCAATGTCAGAACTTCACCCGAAATTCATGAAAGGTTATTTACTACTTCGGTAGAAAGAGGGGTTAAATTAAATGCAATTATAAATGAAGCATTTGATTTTTATTTAAAAAATCAATTACAGGATAAATTTGCAGAAAAAAAATATAGCTCTGTTAAGAGTCTGTTAGATGATTGTATAACTCAAGTCTATTGGGAGCCTAGCGAATCTAACGCTTATGGAAAATTTTTAAAAAAAACAATCCTCAAATATGATTGTAATAATAATGTTGTAGTAGACAAAAGGAATGTAACCAAATTCCTAGAACAAAAGCATCATTTAACAGATAACAAATAAAAAGCCTCAAATTGAGGTTTTTTTGTATTACATATTAACAGATTATTATGGGTTTAATCTAAAAGCAATTTTAGCAAATTTCACATACTTTATTTCTGGAAAGTTTGTTGTAAATATCTCTTGATACAATACAGTTTGTTTTGGATTTAAGCTGCTAGGTGCTGGAATTCGTGGGGTTAAAAGCAAGACCTGCAATCGGGTAATAATTGATTTCAATAAATGGTGTTTCTGCTGCTATCGATTCGACCTTACTTTCATTAGTGTTAACAATTTTAGAATACACTATTAAGTTTAAATTACTAGATGATGGTATTTTTGCAAATTTATGTGTAACATACAATTCAACTCCGTTTGATGATGACACAAGATTCCAACATCCTTCAGAAAAAGCAGAGCAATTTTGAGAGTAAAAGAGTGAGTAGAATAATAATCCTAAAATTAATAAGAGTTTTTTCATGGTTTATTTTTCTTTCAAAACTACACTTAATATCAATTTTATGAAATAACACCAAAGGGTTATTTTTTAAGAAAAGGCTAAAAACGAAATGGAGAAATTTTTATGGGGTTAAAAAATAAAGGATAGTATCTTAAAGATTTGGGAATCCTAGGAGAATATTAATTATCAAATAATTTTATAAAATTCTTTTAACTTCAACATTTCTAAAAGGAAATATAAATGGCTTAAAATAACTTACCGTACATTTACCGTACAAATTAAAAACCGCAACCATTGATAATCAATGTATTGCGGTTTATTATTGTAGCGAAGACGGGAATTGAACCCGTGACCTCAGGGTTATGAATCCTGCGCTCTAACCAACTGAGCTACCTCGCCTTTTTGGTGGTGCAAATATAGAAAATATTTCTTTACCTCCAAAATTATTTTAACTTAAAATATTCCAAAACATCACCAACATGATCTGGTTTGTTGATAATCTTATTGTTAGCATCTAAAATAAAATACGTCGGAGTTGCATGAATATTGTACATATCCGTGTAACTGCTGTTCCATCCTCTCAATTCGGAGTCATTCACCCAAGGAAATGCAGCAATCTTTTTAGTATAAGAATTTTTGTCAACATCTAAAGAAAACCCTACAACCTGAATATTTTTTGATTTCAGATCATTATATTTTTCCAGAAGTTTCGGAAGTTCACTTTCACAGTGTGAGCATGTGGATGACCAAAACACAATAACCTTTTTATCAGCCTTTATATCATATAATGACTTCGCAGTAGTATTTACTGGTGACTGGAACTTATAGTTAGGGAAAGCAGCTCCCATTTCAATATTGGCATTCGATTTCAGTGTAGATGCAAGTCTGTCAGTGATGGTACACTTAAGATTTTTGGCAAGTGACAAATATTTGCTCTTGTACTCATCCATCTCATACACATCAAAAATATCGATCAGTTCTGATAAAACAGTCTGCCCTCTTGGAGTTTCCACTTTTAATCGGTCTAAGAGTTTATCAACAGAAGCAGCAACATTGGTATTTCCTCCGGAGTTCAGATAAGATACTAACACTGGTCTTAGTAGTGAGGAAGTCTCCAGCATATCATTTGACTTGTCCAGAAAGTTGATTATTTCCTCCTGATCTACTTTTTTGGTGGCATCTTGTGAAGGGGAAATAAATTTACTGTAATTCGTGTTATAATAGGTAATAAATGGATGTTGAGCGGCATCAATAGAGCTGGAAGTACCGGAAAGTCTGTCGATCTCTGTTTTCAGTGCTTTTCCAAAGTCTGTATTATCTTTATAATATTCTTTAATCTGTGCTAAAGCCGGCAAAATAAGCTCTTTCTTTTGTGAGCCTTCCTGCTGCTTACTCATCAGGTTGTTCGCTTCATCCAGATAGGTAACATCTTTAACTTTATTATTCTGGATATCCAGTTTAAAGTTGACATTTTTATTTTCAGAAATAAAGCTTACTGTATTATTAGAGCCCGGGAAATAGACTTTCATCATTCCCATATAACTGCTTGGGTATTTAAAAGTCCACGTACTATTCTTACTTTGTTCTTTGGTAACAATAATATCTTTCGAACCGTTTAATGTATATAGAATAGCGTCCTGATCTTTAAAGTCTGCCGGAGTCTGAATGGTAACTGTAAATTGAGCCTGCAGAGCAAATGCAGCCAAAACCGCAGATAGCGTATAAATCTTTTTCATAGAGTAAAAATAAAAAAACTCTCTGATTAATCAGAGAGTTTAATATTATTTTAATAAAATTTTATGCTTTTACGCTTTTGTACTTTTTTGTAAAGTAAACAATAAATACAATTGCTACAATACCAAGTATATATACGTACATATCAATAGGCGCTGGTGCTCCGGTACCATTTCCTCCATTTCCACTTCCTGTTGGAGCTGGTTGTGGTTGTGGTGGGGCTGCATTTGCTAAAGTTATAGCAAAAAGAAAAAGAGCTAATACTAGTTTATTAATAGTTTTCATGTGGTTTATTTTAAGATTTTAGTGTTAACAGTTTCTCCCTTATCAGAAACGATTTTTACAACATATGAATTTTTAACTGAGCCATCAAGCTCGATTACAAAATCTCTGGATGCATCAACCGCTTTTTTAGAGATTACTAGTTTACCGCTCATATCATAAACTTGAATATCTGCTTTTTTCCATTTTGGATCAAATCTTACAATGTAATTTGTAATAGATGGATCATACACTACAAGTGTTCTTGATGCAGTAGTATTGTTTTTATCTACTGCTAAAGTAATATTACTTGGTTCTCCATAATACAAATTAGCTTCTTCATTTGTCACCGCTATAACATCTCCTTGTTTAGCTTCTATTAAGTTTCCGTTTTCGGCTTTATAATAGAACCCAAGTCCTGAAGATAACTGGTGTGCACCAGCTGGGATTAGCACTGCATTTTCTCTGATCTCGAATTTATAAGATTTCACCTGATCCAGATAGTAGTTAACTAACTTAACATTTTTCCCCTGGAAGTTACTCTCATTAGCTTCGTTAATATATAACCAATAGTTAGTATAATTATTATCATACCCACCATTCAAAGATTCTTCAAAAGTACCGATGATATTTTTACCCGCTGAAGACTGAACTGAAGTTGCGGCAGAAATCTGGTGCCCTGTCGTTAATGATGGAGAAACAACATAGTATGTTCTGGAAAGTTCTTTTCCATTAGCATCAAGACCGATTACACCAAGCTGTTTTACAGTATTGGTTATATTCTTGCCAGTGCCAGCCATTCTAGCTGCTGTTACATCATAATTGATACCTGCTGTTCTTGCAGTAGATTTGAATCTTCTCAGTGTATTAAAATTTAAAGTCTGAGCCGTATTGTCTCTTAACTTTATTTTAAATGACTGCATAGGTTTGATTACAAGTAAATCTACGTCACCAATAGCTGGAGCTACTCCGTCACCTGTAGGTAAGAAAGTAACTACCTTAGCAGATGTAGCATAAGTAGAACCACTTGGAAGAGTCACAATTGTACCTGGGTCATATTCAATACCCCAGATATTTTTCACAGCATTTCCATCAGATCCTGTAACACTTTCAGTATATCCAATGTTAGCTAAATCTAAATTGGTAAGGAAAGGGTTTCCGAATTGGTAAAAATTTTGGCCGAATGTTCCAGACCATGCATTCGTAGTAAACTCAAAACTATCATCAAGATAAGTGTTGTACTTCTCATTGTATTGGTTTAGAGCATTACCGTTAGTTCCGAACACAACATTAGAGGCTCCCACATTAGACTTCCCTGCGTTCTGTAATGTTACAGCACCCGCATATGGCGCATATGGTTTCCCGTTAATATTGAATACGGTTCCTGATGCAGGAGCGCTTGGATTCCAGTCATTATTTTTAACCTTTAGCATATAATAACCTGAAGCATCCCAAGTAGTTGAGGTAGGAGCTAGATTCAACGTGGTAATAGAAACAGCATTCGCATTATCCCACTTAAGAATTGGATTGTCATATCTTCCGGTATTGAAAGTTTTACCAACTTCAGTAGATAATGAATTGTAAGCTTTACCAGAGAAAGGCAAAGCAACTTGCTGGAAATAATTACCGGTACCGTTACTTGTAGTTCTGTATTCTTTGGTAACAATACCTGAAATGTTGGATTGGGATAATCCGTCAATGTACAACTGACCATACGTGGAAGTAGCAAAAGAACCAGGGGTATTAAGTCTTAAGATGATATTTCCACCGTCAGTCTTATCAGCACCGCCATCATCAATTGTCTTAAAATTATCCGTAGCAGATCCTACAACCATGATATTTCCATGTACGTCCAAAAGACCATTACCTTTTGTCTGTACACCTCCACCGCTATAAACTAGGGTGCCTTCGCTCACATACATATTAGCATTAGTGTCAACATGACATAGTATCTGCGCCTGAACAGAGTAACTAATTGCTAAAAGACCTATAGCAAATAAACTTTTTCTCATTGTATAAATTATTTGTGTGTTAATACAATCTTCACCCGCAAAGGTATTATTATTTTTCTTAAAAAAAAAATATTTTATCTATTAATCAAAACATTATCTTCCGTCAAGGTGATCTCTTTGTCCTCTCCTATTGAAAACATATAGTCTTCTAGAACTTTTTCGGTAGTACCTCTCAACCCTCTTGCGCCTAATCCTTTTTCAATAGTTTCCTCTACGATTCTTTCAATTGCACCATCTGTTATTACCAAATCTGTACCATCCATCTTAAAAAGTTCCACAAATTGATTCACAATTGAATTTTTTGGCTCTTTCATAATTCTTACCAAGGTCTCTTTCGTGAGTTTATCGAGGTAAGTGATGATTGGAAATCTTCCTAAAAGTTCCGGAATTAATCCGAAAGTACGAAGATCAATTGCATTAATATTTGTTAATATATATTCGTCTTCACCGGTTTTATTGATTTTCTCAGAACTGAACCCTATTGCCTGCTTGTTCATTCTTCTTTCAATAATCTCTTTAATTCCGTCAAAAGCGCCACCAGCAATAAACAGGATGTTCTGAGTATTGACCTGGATATATTTCTGATCCGGATGTTTTCTACCTCCCTGCGGCGGAACATTGACAATACTTCCTTCCAGCAGTTTCAATAATCCCTGCTGTACTCCTTCTCCGGAAACGTCTCTTGTAATACTCGGGTTGTCTGATTTTCTTGCGATCTTATCAATCTCATCGATGAAGACAATTCCTTTTTCTGCTTTTTCCACATCATAATCTGCGACCATCAGAAGTCTGGACAGAATACTTTCAACATCCTCTCCTACATATCCTGCTTCCGTTAAAATAGTGGCATCTACAATACAGAAAGGAACATTCAGTTCTCTGGCGATAGTTTTTGCCAAAAGAGTTTTACCTGTTCCCGTTTCCCCTATCATGATGATATTTGACTTTTCAAGTTCCACTTCTCTGTTTTCGTCCTGAGCGTGGAGTAATCTCTTATAATGATTATATACAGCAATAGAAAGCTGTTTTTTTGCCTGATCCTGCCCGATCACATACTGATCAAGAAATTCTTTGATCTCTTTTGGCTTTTTAAGTTCAGCCATACTGTCGGCAGGTGAATATCCTGTTTTGGATGCACCATCTTTTACAATAGCGTGCGCCTGCTCTATACAATTTTCACAAATAAAACCATTCTGGCCAGAAATCAGCATCTGTACTTCATTTCTTTTTCTGCCACAGAAAGAACATTGGTTTGAGTTCATATGATATAATAATATGTATATGTTAAAGAAAATCGTAAAAAATTACTTTTTTACGATTTTCTGATTGTTAAGAATTAATAATTGAGTGTTGAATCTCTGTATATTCTTCGTTCGTTAATTTTAATCTTTCATTTCTAAAATTCATGTCTTCCACCTTGTTTAAAGGAATCAGATGGATGTGTGCATGAGGAACTTCAAGTCCTACCACCGCTACTCCTACTCTTACACATGGAATTGCAGTTTTGATCTTCTTGGCTACCTCTTGGGCAAATCCCCAAAGGTTTTTGTATTCTTCACTTTCAAGATCAAAAATCAAATCCACTTCTTTTTTCGGAACTACTAAAGTATGTCCTTTCACCAAAGGCATTGCATCTAAGAACGCAATAAAGTTTTCATTTTCTGCAATCTTATAGGAGGGAATCTCGCCATTGATGATCTTTGTGAATATAGTGCTCATTTTATCAGAAGTTAGGGGTAGATATTAGAAGTTTAGAAACTGTATCAGACTATAAAGAAATGTCTAATACTTCAAAAGACAGTTTGTTTCCGTTTGGTAAAGTAATTTCGGCAGTTTCGCCAACAGCTTTTCCCAACAGACCTTTTGCAATAGGAGTGTTTACAGAAATTCTTCCTGTCTTCAGGTCACTTTCGTTATCCGGTACCAATGTAAATACCTGCTCTTGCTTGGTAGCATTATTTTTAAGTTTCACTGTTGTTAAGATGGAAACTTTTGAAGTATCTAATTGGCTTTCGTCTATAATTTTAGAAGTAGAGATAACGTCTTTCAGCTTAGAAATTCTCATTTCAAGCATCCCCTGAGCCTCTTTAGCTGCATCGTACTCTGCATTTTCTGACAAATCACCTTTGTCCCTTGCTTCCGCGATCTGCTGAGTGATTTTTGGTCTCTCTACAGTTTCCAACTGTTCCAGCTCAGCTTTCATTTTCTCTAGGCCCTCCTTAGTTACATAGCTTGCCATAATTTTCAAAATTTAGTTTTAGTATAAAAAAATAATCCGACATTTGCCGGACAATGTTTTCGTGTTGTAATCGTTTTATTTTTACAAATATATAAAAATTTAAATTGAAATGAAAAAAACTTTTTCAATCTTATCCATTTTCAGTATATTGATTTTCAGCAACTTAATCATAATCTCTTGTGGAAGCAGAGAAGATACTGTGAACTGTTTCCCCAATACTCCCATTAATGTATCCCTTAATCTAAACCTGCCTGCCTACTATGCTTTGAACAATATTAACGGCTGGATTTATGTGAATGAACAGCAGTCCGGAACAAGAGGACTGATTATTGTCCGAACTGCAAATGGATTTAAGGTATACGACAGAAATGCTCCTCACATATGTCCTGATAATAATACAACCCTTGAGGTAAAGGATAATATCGCTATTATCTGCCCGCAGGACAACACAAGATGGATCTTAAGTACGGGGCAGCCAGAAGCTGGAGCTAAAACATCTCTGCCGCCTAAAACCTACCCTTCCAACTATGATGCTCCAAGCAAAACTTTAAATGTTTATTATTAGAATACAAAATGAAGATCGTTATACAGAGAGTCTCTGAAGCCAGTGTAAAAGTAGACGGAAAAATTGTTGGTGAAATAGGAAAAGGATTAATGCTGCTGGTAGGTGTGGATGAAAATGATGAAAAAACAGATGCAGACTGGCTTGTACAGAAGGTTTTAAACCTAAGAATCTTTGGAGATGAAGAGGGTAAACTTAATCTTTCTGTCAAAGATATTTCAGGAGAAATCCTTTGTATCAGCCAATTTACATTGATTACAGATTACAAAAAAGGCAATCGCCCGTCTTTCATAAAAGCAGCAAAACCTGATAAAGCTATACCTCTTTTTGATTATTTTAAAGAAGAAATAGCGCAATCCGGATTAAAGACGGAAAGTGGAATCTTCGGAGCGGACATGAAGGTTTCCCTGGTCAACGACGGACCTGTCACGATCGTAATGGATTCGGTTACCAAAGGTTAAATGACAGAAATGAGTAACAAAAATATAGTCATTGCTTATCTTGCAGTGACTTTAATTTTCCAGTTTGGAATAGTATTAAGCCTGAACAACTATAGCTTCGCCGGATATTACGTTGATAAAATCATTAACTGGCTCTGGCTGTTGATGACCATTTTTATCATTATCAGGTTTTGGAATAAAAAAGTGATTAAAGTATATTTTGGTCTTTTAATCTCAGGAATCGTTCTCAGCATTTTACCTATGATGATTCCCTTTTTTGGCATCCTCCATTATTTTTCAACTATAGGCTGTGACCAGCGAATTCAGCTGAATGATACTTACAGAATGGAAAGAGGACGTCCGGGAGCACTTTACAAACCGCTTATTACGATTTACAAGAAAGAAGGAATCTTTGAAAAACAAATCTCAAGAATTCCTTATTCAAGCATTATAGAAAAAATAGTATGGTCTTCTAATGAGACTTATTTAGATGATAAAAGCCTGCCGATCCAGAAAGCAAAACTCATCAATGTCAATCAGGACAGTATGGGTATTCAGTACCGGATCATGAATAAGCAGAAAGTAATTTACCATAAGAACACATTAAACTGGTTTGATGATTTTTAAAAATTATACCTACATACCTCAACACAACCATTCAGTGATCCTGGATGGTTTTTTGTAATCATAGAAGGTCTATTTTCCCAACCCCACAGGTTTCAAAAGCGGTGAAGTTTATCATAAAAAATTGATAAGAGTCTTTATACAAAGGAGAAATAAAAAAACAAAAAATAAATTCACAAAAATGTGATTTGTTTTTATTTTATTATTATTTTTGGGATAAATCAAAACTGATTTACAACCATTTAACAAAATCGTATGAAAACAAAAATCAACCTTTTCGCATTGTTTGCGTTCTGCTCTTCCCTGTCTTTTGGTCAGGAAAGCCAGCCCAAACTTAATCAGGATCAAAATTCAATCATCTATGTATGCTTTTCAAAAGGCATCAATTCAGAAAAAACTGCATTCAGCAGAAATGCTGAACTGGAGAGATTTTCAAGAGAAAATAACATTTCATTTAAGTACGATCTGGATTTTACAGACCGCAAACTTGATGAAATGGCCAGAAGCAGCAAAGCAATTGGAAACTCCTCAGAATCTGTAGAAAAGCTGAAAAGAATTTATAAGGCTGATCTGCCTCTTCAAAACGAAGAAACTATTCAAAAAATCATTCACAGTCTTGAAAGATTCCCTGAAATAGAATATGTATCTGTGATGAGTGCGGCTCCTATTGAACCTCCTTTGGTAAATGCTTTTGTAGCCACACCTGATCTGGAAAGTATTCAGACTTACCTGAATGACAATCCGGGAATCAATGCAAAATATGCTTGGTCAAGAGGAATTACCGGACAGAATATTCGTGTAAGGGATGTTGAATATGGTTTTTACAAAACTCATGAGATGCTTACCAACCAAAACTCTATACAGCTTGAACCGGGATATTCTCCGAATGCAGGATTAGCTAATAATAACTACCGTGACCACGGAACTGCAGTGGTGAGTATTTTAGGTTCAATAAAAGATAACATCGGGCTTACGGGTGCTGCCTACAGTACTTCTGAAATAAAAGGATATATGGAATGGACCACTGTGGGATACAACAGAGCATCTGCCGTAAGCAGATCTATTAATGCTTCCCAGTCAGGCGACATTATTTTATATGAAATGCAGACAGGAGGAAAAGACGGCCAGTATTGTCCTGCAGAGTATGACAAAGTAATCTGGGATCTTACGAAAGCAGCTACCGATTCAGGAATTATTATCATTGCCGCTGCAGGTAACGGAAATCAGAATCTGGATGATCCGTTTTATGCAACTTATCTTGCCAGAGGAAATAGCGGTGCTATCATTGTAGGAGCAGGGTCTCCCAATACCACCCATTCAAAATTAAGCTTCAGTACTTATGGAAACAGAGTGGATGTTCAGGGCTGGGGAAGCAGTGTTCTTGCTGCAGGCTATGGTTCTTATGCCAAATATGATAATGATAACAACAGGACTTATAATTATTTTAGCGGGACAAGTTCTGCAACACCTGTAGTATCTTCTGCAGCTATTTTAATTCAGTCTTTCTATCGTCAGACTACAGGTCAGAACCTAACACCCTCTGCGATGAAAAACCTCTTGATTTCTACAGGAATTCCTCAGGGAGGAACTGTAACCGGTCAGAAAATCGGACCTCTTCCTAATGTAAAAAATGCGATACTGCAATTGGAAAGTAAATTTGCTACCCCTGTAAAAACATTGTCTCCGCTGGAGGTTAAAATCTACCCTAATCCATCCAGCAGTACTATTGCTATTCAAAGTACAGAAAACAAAAAGCTGGATTTTGAAATCATCAATCTTCAGGGGCGTACAGTGATCAAAAGTGCTGTTTTGCCTAATGAAAAAATTGATATTTCACAACTGCCAATGGGTCAATATATCATCAATATTAATGAAGGCCAAAGAAGGGTTGTTGAGAAATTCACAAAACTATAATAACATTTTTTATACATTTTACTTCACATTAAACCCTCTTTCAGAATACTGAAAGAGGGTTTTTATTATCAATTTTTATCCGGTTATTTCGCAGGAACGCTGCTGAAATTCAGGGCTACTTTAATGTTCATGTCTGAAGAGGTTTGATTCTTCAGTTCATAGACTGTTCTTACTGTCAATCCTGAGCTTTTTACAATTTCATCCAGAAATCCTGTATCATTCAGATCCAAATTTAAGCTGGAAGAGTTGGTTGATATATTGGAGCGTGAAGCAATCAATCTTTCTCCTGTTCCGTTGGATGAAACATATATTTTAACCGTTTTGAATGCACTCAGATTTCCTCCTGAAGGGGAAGCCACAGAAATTTTAGCATCTGAAATTCTTACGTCTTTAATCTTTGCATTGTTATTTCCTCCAAACCATGTCTGTACATTGGTAGCTGTTGCAGTGGAAGAAACTTCTTTATCTGCAGGAACACCTGTAGAAATTAAAACATTCGTTGTGTAGGGAAATGTATTCTGAACCAGCGACTGTACGGTTCCGCAACTTACGAGTACAGCTGAAGCGGCCATTGCTGTTAGAACTATATTTTTCATAATTTTAAATTTTTAAACTTCAGAGTTTAGTTTGCAGAAATTGTACCAAATTGATTTGGTCTTACTCCACATTTATGGTAAAATTTCCCTTGGTATTTCCGGAAGCCATATTACTTTTCCCGATAATCAGCCATACTTCGCCTTTTCCCGGAGTATCATAAGTGATTTCTCTTCCGAAAGGTCCATCGTAGTCTCCATTAGGAAGTTTGATCTGATTGAAACGGATATTGAAATCTTTCTCTTTGGTTGAAATTTTTGCTTTGATATTCGGGCGGTCGTAATGCGTCAGTTTTAAAACCAATTCCTGATCATCTTTTTTAAATTCTTCTCCCAATGTAAAAGGAAGCTGGGTAGCATCTGCAGTTCTTATGATCTGCCCTTCTTTTTCAGTTCTCATTACGCCTTTACGCAAAACTTCTTTGGTAGCGGGAGCATTGTTAATAATTGAATCTCTTTTTCTCAATGCTGCAGAATCTGCTTTTACAACGGAATCCGGCATTTCTGTTACAATTGTAGAATCCTTGTCCTGAACTGCTGTCACGGCAGGTTCTTTTTTACATGAAATAATAATCAATGGAATCAACAATAAGCTTTTTTTCATAATAATTAAGTTTAAGAATGTACCAACATATCATTCTGGTGAACTCTATTAAATGCTAAAACTGTTCCAATCCTACTCTACTAAATTATTTTCCGGCTTCAATTCTCTTTCGTTATTTGTTTCAACCCATTTAAATGTAAAATACATAAAATTGAGCATAATTCCCATCAAAACAGTGACACCCCATGTCTTGGTATATTCCAGCGGATAAATAAACCGTACTATAATATCAGAGAACAGACCAAAAGGATTATTGAGCACATCCCAGCTGTTCCATCTCAGAAATCTTCCCAGATAAACTCCAAAACTGCTCATGAAAAGAAAGAATATAATCACTCCATTGATACTGCTTCTCTTACCATACGCAGAAAGGCTTTTTTCAATATCATTAAGACTTATAAAACCACATATCAGACCCGTCCACGCATAGGAAAGAATGACAATCAGATCATACCATACCGGTATTGAATTTCTCGCCCTCAGATGAAAGAGGTCTGTGAGAATATAGGGTGAATTGGGGAAGAACAAAATCCAGACGACAATAATAAAGATCAGTGATATTTTACTTTTGATATTAAAAGCAAGGATAAAAGAGCTTAGTAATAAAGGAATCCATGCCAGAAAAAGATTCCAGTTGAGAAACAAAAACACCTTTGTATCACTTATATAATATCTGAAGGCAGAGAGACTGAAACAGAATACAGTCATCAATATCAGCAGCATATTGATTTTAAACCTTGAAGAGGCAACGAGCTTTTTCATGATCGGCTATTGAATGGTTTGATAGTAAATAATCTGTGAAAGGAATGTTTTGGAGGTTTCTTTTTTCACTTTCGCCTGCAAGGTCTTTTTAAGTTTCTGATCATTTTTTTCTTCTGCATACCTCAACAGGGCTTTTTCGCTGAAATTGATAGAAGTTAAATGGTAGTTGACTGCAAAATCTTTTCTTTGCATGTTCTGGGAAGTAATAAAGCCTCCCCAATTGAAGCAACTGCATACTAAAATGGTTCCATAAAAATACCAAACCATTGTGTTGACAAGGAATATGTTTCTTTTCTTCTTTTGAATTTTAATAAAGGTCAAAGCAAGACCCACTATTGATAAAAGCAGGAAAGCAAAAACGCCCAGTCTTTTATAAGTGAATGCATAATTCACGATGTACTCATAATTTTTAACAGCGGCTGACACGACAAGGATAACATTGAGGAAAATCCAGATTTTGGCTAAGATTTTCAATAATCCTGCTTTCGGATCAAAATTAAATCCTGATTTAAAATAAAACATGATAACCAGAATAGCCATTATGATAGATATGATGACGGCATTCACCCTTTCATGGGTTTCTTCTGAAAGCTGAACGGGTGTTTTTACTGTTTCATAAAACTGTTCGTAATTGTAAGTAATAATAAAGAAGATCAGTAAAATATTCAGCAGAACAAAAGAGATGACTCCACTCATTCTTTCGGCACTGAGATCAAGAAAAGAATAGGTAGCCTTCGGTATCCGGGAATCTTTTTGAAACTCATTATCCAAAAAGTGGTTGTTTTTGTAGATGAGTTTTTCCACAGCGTAGTTCCAGTAATTGAAGGCAATAAAAAAGCCCAATACAAAGAGACAGAATACCTGCCACAGATTAATATCCAGTTCATAATCTGTGAAAAGGGCAGCAAAATGATCACTTCCAGCGGAATAAATTCCAAAGAAAACGGAAACCAGCACCAGCGGAATGACAATGAAAGCGAATGTCTTTTGCCACAATCCGGGAACATTCTTTTTGGGAAGCCATTCATCAAAACTGAAAAAACGGCAGAATGAAGTGCAGCAATTCACAATAAAAACCGGAATCAAAAAGAGAATTTTCAGCCTTCTGTTCTTTGATTTATATCCCAGCAAAAGCAGCGAACTGACCACCGCAATAAAGGAAGGGAAATCTCCATACCACGCAAATGCAATACTGGATAAAATGCTTGTTGCAAAAAGAATATACAGGGTTCTTGTTTTATTTTTCTCCGGAGTCTTAAACAGGGTTAATACGGCATAAATGATTCCCAGAATTCCAAGGTTCAGTCCCATATCCTGATCGTAGAAGACAATGACAAACAGGATGGCGGTAAGAAATATATAGTGATGTGTTTTCATGATATTTAAAGATTGAAAAATTAAAAGATTAAAAGAGTTAGATTTTGAGAACCTCATCGAGCCAGCTAAACTGCGTCAATATATAGAGATACAAGACTGTTATCGGAATATTGACAAGTAAAAGTAAAACTGAATTGCCAGATGCTTTCTGATCTGAAATATCGGTAAGATAGATAATAAGCTCATGCAGAAGAATAAACATATTAATCACAGCGGTAACCAATACATAATAAAAGCCCAGCTCAATAAAAAACTCTGCTCTTATCAACCAAAATGCAGCCAGTAGAAGTGTTCCCAGCAGAAAAGAAATGATGAATGATCTTTTCCCAAACGGACTGAATTTTATTTTCTTCATGGTCATTCGTTTTAATGAAGAACAACGGTTTCTTTCTGTTGAATAAAATCCATTACATGTTCATACTTCTGGCTCAACAACCCCTCAAAATCCCAGTGATAGAAAGCACGCATATTTTGTCCCTTTTTATAGGCTTTGATATAAATTTTCACATATTCAGGCAGAATAATTGTTCCTAATACGATTGCTGCCAAAAGATGTGCATTGAATTTACCATTTCCTAAGAGCAGATACTGCATGGCAATTTCATCCTCGAAGTTGGTTCCACAACCGGTTATCAGGTGGTGTACATCGTGGTTTTCCATTTTGGGAATCATTGAAAACCCATGTTTTCTGTAAAATTCACCAAGTTTTCTCCCCAGAGAATCTTCCTGAAATTCCAGCAGCTGTTTTTCATTGAACTGCCATTGTCTTTTTTTCTTTTTAAAGTATTTTCTGTATAATTTTTGAGTTTTGTCGTACACAAAAAGCAAAAACTGAACGCGTATTTTTTTCATAGTATATTTATTTAATGCAGACTATTAAGTCCTATGGCTGTATAAAGAATTGCAATGGGTATATTGATCAAAAGAATTCCAATAGCTTTCAGACATTCATTCAATCTTGATCTGTATACTAAGCCATAGATCAACAGTCCTAGTATTGCCAGTAAGTTCAAATATGTTCCAAAAATTAGCAGCATATATCCTCCTATTGCAAATTCTTCCATCTTTGTTGTCAGGTATCCAATAAGACACATGCTCCCCAACACCACAAACACTGCAAACAGAGACTTCCCGAGGTATAGAATTTCCTGGCCTTTTACCATTTTTTGATTTATTATTTCTGAATCTTTCATCATTTTTTTAAATAAGTAATCCAACCAATTAATTTCCGGCAAACGGACTTCCAAAAATGCCTACAGCAAGCTCGATCCAGATCAACGCAAGAGCCAGCAAAATGAAAATACTGATCAGGACTTTCTTACTTTGTTTTTTAATTTTATTTCTGACCATGTTGATCAAAAAAGCTGTTGTAAAGAGTAATGCTCCTGCTATCAGAAAATCTGAAGCTGACCAGTTTACTTCTTTAGAAAATAGATTCCCCAGCAATGGAATACACAATAAAACCAATGGCAAGGCATAGATTGTGACTGTTTTTTGTTTTTGTGTTATCATTTTATTTAAAGTTTAAATTATAAAGTACTTTGTAATTCAAAGTTAATTTTCAAAAAAATATAGGACTATCGTCCCAATAATTTTTCAAGAACATCCAAATGTTCGGTAAATGCCTGTCTTCCACTCTGTGTAACACGATAAGAGGTTTTGGGCTTCTTCCCGACAAATTCTTTTTTTACTTCAATATAGCCTGCTTTTTCCAATGCATTACTGTGACTGGCAAGATTTCCATCTGTAATTTCCAATAAAGCCTTCATTTCTGAAAAATCAACCCAGTCGTTGACCATAAGAACGGACATGATGCCCAGTCTTACACGGCTTTCGAATTCTTTATTGAGTTGATTTATTTTGATCATAATTTTTAATTTTTATCCGGAAAACATTGACCTCCAACCGCTCCTCCTCCATATTGAAAAGCTATATCTCTGTTTACCAATATATATTCACAACCGTCATTATATTTACTTCGGTCAGTATTTATTTCTTGAAAAACATTAAAAGAAAACATTCCCAAGCCACTCCTTTTAAAACCTATTTTTAAAGGTTCTCATCTTCTACAGAAATACAGTTTGCTTTATCTAATTTATTTTTTAAAACTGCAACCTGGCTTTTATTCCACCCTGTTAAATCTTTAAACTTTTCTGTAAATAAAACATTAGAATTCAGATTCCAGTCTTGATAAATCACATTGGACGAATCTTTAGATGTTATCCTTAATCTTTCAAATATTTTATCATTTTTAAATTCTATATCTACAGAATAATTTTTAGGTTTGATTTTGTTATAATAATTTATCAGATCTTTAATTTCAGTTTCTTTTGAATAATATTCATCCTTTAATTCAGATACCGAATAACTTTTATCAAAACTCCCAAAGGCACAGCCAATCATTAAAACCGTTACAATAGAACCAATCAAAAATACTCCTCCAATTACAGAAAAAATTATCAGTAGATATTTGAAAAAACTATTCACTTATTATTTATACTTCTTATGCATAATCAATCCATACACAATATGCAAAACTCCAAAACCAATTGCCCAGAATACTAATCCCCAGCCTAGAATAAATAAAGAAATAAGACCTAAAATGATCTCAAAATATCCCAGATATTTCACATCCGTTAAGGTATATCTTTCTGCAGCCACCAGAGCCAATCCATAAAAGATCAGCGTAGCCGGAGCTATGAAAACAAAAAGGTGATGATAAAGAAGAGCCAGACAAAAAATCCCTCCTGCCACTAAGGGAACTGCAAAGGTAATCAAAAGTCGTTTTGTAGTAGCATCCCAGATCTTCAAGCCTTTCTTTTTGCTTTTATTGACGGTAAAAATATAACCACTGAGGATGGCAACAATCAGAATTATGATGCCAATCAGCACAAGCTCTTTCACTAACGCCGGACCGAGAATATTTCTGTCTCCATCAAAATAGCTGATTCCTTCCCTCTGAAAAACAAAATACACATATATAGCCCCAATAATTGCCGTTAATCCGGCAACAACTCCGGATAACCCACTTAAAGAAATGAATCTGGAAGACCGCTCCATCATGGAACGGATATGAGATAAGTCTTCGTGATAGTTTTTTGCTTCCATAAAAAGAACTTTGAATTACAAAGTTATAATTTATTTTGAATCTGCCAATTAATTATTTTAAATTTTATTAATCTTTTTTCATATCCCATTTCGGCAATTCTTAACTTTAAGAAAATATAATTTAATTGACTTACTATGTCAGAAATACCAATAGACTGTCCGCAGGTACAATTGGAGGAAAATATCCCTCTGAGTGATGAGGAAGTAAAAAAAATTGAAGAAGAGCAAAGAAAACTAACCCGCATAATGCCTGCCATCCTGGGTGGCTGTTCACTTTTGGGAATCCTGGTGAACCCTGAATATTATTCTCAATATAAGACCGGAACAAAAGCCGTTGTCATTTATTTAAAGTACAGCAAAACAGCCCTTTCTATCAGAAAATTGTAATTGCTCTGCAGCAACTGATTTTCGTTTTAACAAAAAGAAAACCCCGCCAAAAGCGAGGTTCTCAGAATATATTAAAATTTGTTGTTTTTATAGTGGGTTTTGAACAATCAATGGATTGGCATTAATCTCAGTTCTTGGAATCAGGAATTCCCAACGTAGGTCTGTATTAGCAACGGTCATTACGTTATTGGTAACTACAGAAGAATGGTTCGCTCCTGTTCTATCCAAACCAAGATTCAATCTCTTAAGATCTAAGAACCTGAACCCTTCACCCCAGAATTCCAGCCTTCTGCTGTCAAGAATTTCAGTGATATATGCAGCCCCTGTTGTAGTGGCTCCCGTGTAAGAAATGTTTCTGTTTTTCGCAAATATATTGAAAACAGCTTTAGAACCAGCTTCGTCTCCAGATCTAGCCAAAGCTTCCGCTTCAATAAGATACATTTCTGCAGCTCTCATATAAGGAACATCTACTCTACTGTCTGCCTGACTTGCCGCAAGAAACTTCTGTCCTGTGTATGGGAATTTAGAGTATGTTGAAGGTAAACTTAGTCCAGTATGTGCTCCTGTTGGATCAAAATTCTTAGTCCTAATATCTGTAGATGGGAATGACAGGAATAATTTACTATTAATCGCTTTTGGAGCCTGACGAATATTGGTTGAATTAAAGTTTCTTGACATATACGCCCCAAAATTTGAAAATGTATCTCCTTGATCTGCTATGATTGTAGCTCCCCACATCCACTCACCAACACCTGCCAAATTATTAAAGCCGGCAGTATAAGTAGCATTATCCATCAATGGAAACCCTGCACGAGCCGACTGAGCAGCCGTTATAGCAGCAGCGTAATTCCCTTGTGTCAATGCAATTCTAGCTCTTAATCCTAAAACCACTTTGTCATTGAAATGTGATTTTGTAGCTCTGGTAACTCCTGCAAGTCTCGTCGCTGCTTCATTAAGATCTTTGTTGATCTGGGTATACACCTCTTCAACTGTATTCCTTGCTAAAGGTATTTCATTCGCCACTAGTCTGACTGGAACTCCAAGCTGTGTATTATTAGCACCCGGTACATATCTCTTACCATAAATCTGAACCAACATGTAATAACAGAAAGCTCTGAAGGCATATGCTTCACCAATTGCTGTTTTAATAGTAGCAGCATCTGCGGCAGTTGGTGCAGGAACTGAAGGACCATTCGCAATAACTAAATTTGCATTTCTGATCAACGCATAGTAAAACTGGTAAGGATAAAAATCATTGGATCCACTTTCATTCACCTGGTCCTGCCATCTTACTGTTGATACATACCAGCCGTTTCCTGTAGATGGAAATACAAGATCATCAGCCAAGGCATCCATCATAATCATAATACCTCCCTGACCATTTTGTCCCTGGCTATCATTTTGTCTTGAATACATATCTCTATGCATCCCATTGACAATCGCCATAAGGTTAGCTGCACTTGAATAAGCCGCCTCTTCAGAGGCTGCAGTCGTAGGATCTGTTTCAAGATAATCGCTCTCACACGAAACCATTCCTGTAAAGACTGAAAGGACAACAGCCCATTTTATATATTGTTTTTTGATATTTTTCATTACTTAATTATTTAAAATGACACATTAAATCCTATAGTTACCACTCTCGCCGGAGTATATCTGTTTGATGCAGTACCGTTGGCTGCCTGAGCTGGTTCCAATCCTTTTCTGGCTGTTTTACTCCATAAATTTTCACCAGAAACAAGAATTCTTAATCCTGATACTCCAAGTTGAGATAAAGTTTCCGGAGCAAAGCTATAACTTAATGTAGCCTGTCTGAATGTTATAAAATCTGAGCTCACCAGCCATCTTGATGAATTACCGGCATTTGAACTTGTATATGTTGACGAGTTCAATGCAGGTACATCTGTGATCTGCCCCGGAGTAGTCCATCTATCCAGAATATCTGTACTTAAAGCCCCTCCTTGTGAGTAAGCAGACATTAGTGCGGCATAGTTGGAGTCATAGGTTTTTCCGCCTAACTGATAAGTAAACATTGCTGACAATGACCACTGCTTATAAGTAATCGCTGTTCCAAAACTTCCAAACAAATCAGGAATTGCGGTCCCGGAATAATCATACTTTGCTTTGTTAAAATTGGTCGTCACTTTTTGACCGTTCACGGTTCTGATATCAGCAGCTGTTGTATTAGCAAACGCATCAGCAACCAGAAATAAAGGTGAACCATCCGCCGGATCTACTCCATACCACTGTCTTAACCAATAATCATATATTGAGTGTCCTACAGAAACTTTCTTCGTTCCATTGATGATTTCCGTGATCCCATCAGTAAGTTCTGTAACCTGGTTTTTCAGTGTTGATGCATTCGCATTGATATTCCATGTGAAATTTTGAGTTTTAATAACGTCCGCATTAATACTGAATTCAAATCCACGGTTATACATTGTTCCCACATTTCTACTGATCGTATTATCCGGAACACCTGCAGAAACTGGAAGAGGAACGGGGAAGATCAAATCTTCAGTAACTCTGTTATAGTATTCTACAGATCCTGTAATTCTGTTATTTAAAAAGCCAAAATCAATCCCTACATCAGTTTGCTTATTAGCTTCCCATGTTATGGTAGGATCTGCTAAGAAACCAAATAAGATTCCAGGTTCCTGAGCATTATTATATCCTAAGGTATAAGTACTTTTGTACATATAATAACTGTCTGTTCTGTCGTTTCCAACTTCACCATATGAACCTCTCAATTTCAGTTCACTGATAAGGTTAGAATTACTTAAAAACTCTTCTCCTTTTAATCTCCATCCTGCACCAACAGACCAGAATGAATCCCATCTTACATCTTTGGCAAATCTGGATGAGCCATCCCAACGGATAGATCCTGAAAGTAAATATTTTGATTTGTAATCATAATTCAATCTTGAAAACACCCCTTCTTTTCTATAATTGTCTGTACGGGAAGTAAGTGTTGCAGGCGTTACAAAGTTGATCAACTCATCATTATCGTCAACAATCTGGCCTTTTTTATATCCGTACAGATATTCATACATGAATTTATAGCTTTCATGTCCTAAAAGGAATTCAAAATTATGATCGTTGAATTTTCTTTTATAGTTTAAGAGTTGATTCCAGGTAAAAGTCTGCTCCGTAAAGCTATACTTCTCTGCTGAACCTCCCGGAGCAGCATCTCCGATAATTTTATTTCCATAGGTACTTCTTCTGTTATTTCTGATGTCGTATCCTACATTGGTAGATAAAGTAAGATACGGATCTACTTTGATTTCAGCATAGGCTCTGGAAATGATATAATAGTTTTTAGAAAGATCCTTATTTAAAAGCGTTTCCTGAATAACGTTTCTTCCCGCTGCAGCATCTGCACCTCTGGCACTTCCCGGATCATATACTATGTTCCCTGCACTATCATAAAGGGTTGCAAATGTATTGGGATCATGAGCATAAGGGCTATAAATAGGCCCCATCGTTCTTGTCCATCTGTATGGGTTGATATAAGCGGAATTATTATCCACACCTTCCACGGAATTGTTTCCATTAGAAGATACTCCACTGATACTTGTTCCTAATTTCAACCAGCTTTTAACCTGTGAATCTACTTTCAATCTTGCTGTAAATCTTTCAAAATCTGATTTGATAAGATATCCTGTTTCATTGGTATATCCTACTGAAGAAAAGTACGTCGTTGTATTACTTCCTCCACTGTAATTCAATTCATAATTCTGTCTGAAACCTGTATTCATCAAAGGTTTTTGCCAGTCTAAATCTGTATATTTAAGTTTAGCATCAGGATTTAAAACACCATTAATAACTAATTGATGAGGGTCAACATTAAATACATTCGTTTTTAGAACACCCGGTCCATATTGTGCATTTCCAGTAACCAAAACTATCGAAGCATAATTATTAGCATCTGCGAGCCCTAATCCCGGATTAGATGCAAATCTCCCATTTCTGATAGCTTCCCAGATAAGCGGATAATACTGATAAACATTTATTCTGTCATATTCCGGAATTGATCTTCCTACCGCTCCGGTACTCATACTAAAGTTGAAAGCATCTTTTCCTTTTCTACCTGATTTTGTGGTGATCAAAACAACTCCATTGGCGGCTGCAGAACCATACAACGAGGTAGAGGCAGCATCTTTCAGGATATTGAATGAAGCAATATCATTGGGATTGATAGCAGCAAGAGAACCGGTATATATGGTCCCATCTACTACATATAAAGGATTTGTTGTAATACCATAAGAACCTATTCCACGGATTTGAATACTTGGCGAACTTCCCGGCTGTCCTGTACCGGTACTTACTTTAACCCCGGCACTCGCTCCGTCTAAAGCTTGTCCGATACTCGTTATGGGCCGGTCTGCAAATTGTTTAGCTTTTACTTCGGTATTGGAACCTACCATAGTTTCCCTTTTCTGGCTTCCATAAGCTACCACAACGATCTCATCAATCTTAGTATCCTGCGGTATTGTGTCACGTTTTGTTTTTTGAGCCTCCACCAGATGTCCTCCTACAAAGAACAGCACAGCAGTACTCAATATTAATTTCATTTTCATATTTAACATATTTTAACAGCATGAAAGCAAATATATACAATAAAAACTATTGAAAACGTAAAGAAAATGATATTTTAATTAATTAAATTTAATCAATTTAAAATTTTAATCAAAATTTGACTATTTATTAAAAAAATATGTTAAAATTGAGTTAAATAAGTTTATTAAAAAGAAGAAAATATCGTAAAATAAGTTAAAAACACATCAAATAGAAACCAAAACAACGATTTAATTAACAAAAGAGCATTAAAACACCCAAATAATTAAACCAAATCAATTCTACAAATACTAAAGAATAACTTTTGAATAATGCAATATTGAAATACAAAAGACATAAAAAAATCCGGCGAAACAAATGTTTCGCCGGATCATGTATAGATTAGAATCTTATTATTTTTTTTAATCAAGAAGAAATTTATTTCGCTCTCAACTTTTCTTTAATAGACTGAATATTTTTCTTGGCTGAATCTTCCAGGATAAGACTTGCGCTCATATGAATTCTTGCCGGCATCAATTCGTTGAAGTGGTCTGTTCCCTCCCATGATACTTTTTTAATTAATGCTAAAGCTTCACTGCTTCTTGACGCTAAAGTCTGTAAAAAATTCTCCAGTTTCTCATCCATCTCCTGAATAGAATCTGATACGGAATGATAGACATTATGCTGCTCAGCCCATTCAGCAGATCTGAAGTCTGCATCAATAGCCATCGCAGAGAATTGTGACTTTCCGATCTTTCTCTCTACATAAGGTCCTATTACAAAAGGTCCTATTCCAAGATTGATCTCAGTAAGTGCTAAAGCCGAATCTTTCGTTGCAAAACAATAATCTGCTCCACAAGCAATTCCAACTCCTCCGCCAGTTGTTTTTCCCTGAACTCTTACTACTACGATTTTTCCGCAGTTTCTCATAGCATTCAACACTTTTGCAAAACCACCAAAGAATTGTGTGGAAGCTTCCAGTTCTTCAATAGCTAAAAGCTCATCAAAACTTGCTCCTGCGCAGAAAGCTTTTTCACCTGCACTTTTTACTAAAATAGCTTTCACCTCATCTTTCGCTCCCTCTTCAAGAATGGTTTCTGCCAGTTTTTCTAAAATAGCTCCCGGAAGAGAATTGCTTTTGGGTGTTCCGAAACTGATCTCAGCAATATTATTTTTAATTTCTGATGCTACAAATTCGCTCATTTTTATTTTTATTGGATTCTTACAAAAATACGAAATACAGCTCTTTCAGAGAAACTTAAAGATAATAATTTCTATTATAGATATACCATTTATAAGATTCCCTTTACGTAGAAATACGGAATCTATAATTTGGTATTTTCTACTCTAGCACTCCCTTCTTATTAATCGTTCCTTTGGCTTAGAATAATAACCAAAGGCGGAATCTGAAAAGCCCATAACAGAGTAAGAAATTTAAAACTAAATATCATTATTATGGAAGAGTACATTGGAATTGTAAAATTATTTGCAGGAAATTTCGCACCTAGAGGCTGGATGTTTTGCGACGGAAGCTTAATAAGCATTTCAAGAAATTCGGCCTTATTCTCTATTTTAGGAACAACTTACGGAGGAGATGGTATCAGTACTTTTGCATTACCTAACTTAAAAGGGCGTATGGCCTTAGGAGCAGGAAATGTAAACGCCAACCAGTTCTATCCTTTGGGAGTGGTATCCGGTACTACACAGAATACTCTTTTAACCTCAAATCTTCCTAGCATCGCAGGTGGATTCCAATTGAAAGTAGCTAATAAGAATGCCAACTCATCAACACCTACTGCTACATCATCTATTGCGATCTCAGGAACACAGGTGGGAAGAGATTTCAACGTGGTATCCAGCTTTGTAAATGATTCTAATCCTGATACCGTGATTAACGGACAAAGCATTGCCTTTATAGGACAAAATTTACCGGTGAATAATATGCCTCCTTATCTGGGTTTAAATTATATCATCTGCGTTGAAGGCATTTACCCTCCAAGAGATTAATATTCACAATAACCTAATATTTAAAACAAAAAAAATCATGAAAAGCACTACTTTTTTAACAATTTGTAGTCTGCTCATTTCAATTATCACATTCGGGCAGACCAGTACAGAACAATTTGAAACGGAATCGCACGGAAGTACAAGCTTCACCGACAATGGAGTCATTTTCAATATCATTTCACATGTAAGTGTTTTCGATATTCAAGGAAATTACCCAGGTACAGGCTGGAATGGAACAGCTAATGACAACAGATACATTGACAATTCCAACGATACCCAGTCTCCTCCCTCTTTCAGTATTAAAACAACTTCTAATTTATTTAAAGTAAACCGATTCTGGATGTATCTTTCTGCGTTGAACCTCGATCTCAATGTAGCAGGAACACTAACTGTAACCGGAAAACTAAGCGGAGTCACAAAATTTACCCAAACAAAAACCAGCGGATTTGCGACAAGTTTAGGGAGTACGAACGGATACACCCTGATTGACCTAACTAATTTAAATGGACAAAATTACTCAAACATTGTGATTGATGAGCTGCAGATCACTGCGAACGGGTTATACCGATATGTAGCCATTGATGCTTTCACCTGGGTAAAAGACAGCAATCTGGTATTGGGTACTTCGGAAGCTAAAAGCATTAAAAAAGACTTGACTGTTTATCCTAACCCAACCAACGGGCCTATTTCTATCACAACAGAAAAAGCCAGTGAAGCTAAAATCTACAGTCTGGATGGTAAAACGCTGAAAACAGTACAAACTCAGAAGGGAAATAATGAAATCAATATTTCAGAGCTTCCAAAAGGAGTTTATATTATCAAAACAGCAACAGAATCAACCAAAGTTATTAAAAACTAAATTCAGGAAATTTTATATAGTTCCATATCCCATAAAGATTCTAATTCATGAATGACAAAACCCTTAATATTTTTAAGGGTTTTGTTTTTTCAATGCCAGAATATACTTGTCTATATACAGCTGTTTTTCTTTCGATTTATACTGCTGAATGTATCTGGGATGTTCCAGAACAGTCATGGTATCAAACAGTTTTGCTTCTTTGTTTAGTTTTAAAATAAAGTCAGCATTTTTTTTACCCAGAACAAATACCTCTGATGTATCGAGATTAAGACTGATATGTTTCTTCAAAGATTCGATCATAAAGTCTTTTACAGCTTCAAACAGCTTTTTATCATCATAGTAATTGGCATTAAGCCATCCGTTTTTTGTTTTTCTCACGATAGCCAGCGGAAATGGAGAATTGATATAAATGTCTTTGTAAAAAAGATCTACACCTCCATACTCTTCAATCATATCATACATGAAAACAGAAGAAACTTCATGGGTATGGGCTGATTTCATTTTTATTCCACAAATACTTTCAAGTCTTTTGGTATCGGTAAACGGAACTCCGGTTACCCCTGCTCCATGACGGCTGGGATTGATTCCGATCATAAATTTTCGCTGAGTGGAATCATTATAATACTTGTGATAAAACTTTTGCATCACCATTAATGTTTCAGGATTACCCAGATAGGGATTCAAGACTTCAAAACCTTCAGGAAGGCTTCCTTTATAACTAAGGTTTTCATTGAATTCAATGATGTGGTCTGCAAAAGTTTTATTCATATTTAGTTTTTAAGAAAAATAAAATTGTCAGGTTCACTCTCATCTTCATCTTCATCTTCATCTTCATCACTTAAAGCCAATTCAATATCAATAAACTGAATGTATAAACCACAGATTTCTTCATTGTCATCATAAGCAAAGTAAACAGGATAGCTACCATCGCCAAAACCACTTGCAAACATCGGAATCTGATAACTGGTACCCGGAACCGTCCAATTGATCCAGTCACCTGCTTCCCTCTGATTATTGGGATGTTCTTTATAGCTTTGTGAGAAAAGCTCAGCGAAATAATCATCATAAACATTATCGACAGCTATTCCATCTACAAATTTATCTACAAAAGGAAGTACTTCTTTATCCGTAATACACCCCAAACCTGCATCTACTCCGAAACCAAAAAAATCATCTTCGGTTACCCCCTCCAATTCTTCAATCCCGACTAATGCTTCTCTGTAAATAACAGGCTTTTCTTTGGTAAATTCAACCTTTACAACAGCATACCTGGCCCCCCAATCTTCAGATTTTACCACGGCAATAGTCACAGGAAAATTCCCCTTCGGAGTCTGAATAAAATAAGGTGATTGATTTGCATTTAAAGAAACCAAAGGATCTCTTACCACCACTTTTCCGGAAGGAAGAGAAACATTTCCAATTTCCATCGTCTCTAATTTCTTTCCCAGAATTTCATCAGAAGTAAAATACGCTTCCAGATCTGTAGGACAAACCAGAATATTTTTCACTTCTTCCCATTTTTGTATCCAGTTTTCGTTCATTATTTTTTATTTTATGAATTGATTTCAGGTTTGAAAGTAATGAATAAATCTAAGTGCATCAAACAGGAAAGATGTTTTAACAAAAGATTATAAAATAAAGCCGCAAATCAAGAGGAATTGCAGCTTTATGTATTGTTTTAAATTAAAAAATCTAAGAATCGGCACATATATAACATGCTCTGGCAATATCAGGCCATCTTCCAGGAAGGCAGCAGCTTCCGGGAGGACAAGGATTAAGGACACAAGACCAGTTTGGCCCGGATCCTTTAAGAGATCTCAACTCATGTCTTGAAAGTTTTTTTAAGTTTTTCATAGTGTTCAGTTTTGATGTTATCTCCTACTCTATATGCTTTTCGGATTTCGCCTATTAAAGTTAGGTATTTTTAAGCAAAAAAATATAACTAACTGAAATAATGAACATCCTCTTCTATATAAAATAAGCCTGTCAATATTCTAAAGGCTTGTAGTTTCTAAAAATTTTATAAAAATCATCATCCTTTCCTTTGAATAGTTTTTCTTCAATAATTTTAAACTTGCCTGTAGAATCTTTTTCTTCCACCACTATTTTATCAGAAACATCTACTCGTGCAAATTCATCCAGAGAATCTTTTTTAATTTTTAGAAATGCGGTTGTGGTAGAGCCTGTTAAAATTACAGAATTGATACAATTTAGTTTTGAATTAAAACTTAGGTTTGGATAATTATCTGAATTTTTGATGTGGATAAAATCTTTATTTTTCGGTTCATATAAAAATAAGGTCATTACAATATTCCCTCCTCTTCCAGCTATTCCGCTTTGGTAAGTCATATCATTGAAGCCATCATTATTAAAGTCACTTATCTGAACATCTAAACCGGTTACTCCATCTTTGATAAATTTAAAACTGTTCTTTAATTCCCAGGTATGAAATATTGAACCTTTAGTTTCCACCCAGATATCTTTTAGATCATAAAAATTCAAGGTAACAAACACATCACCATTCTTGACATGCCGGAATTTTTCAATCTCGACTTTGGTTTTACCCTTCCGTCCAACATTCAGGCTATCAACAAATTTTTCTTCAGAAAAATAACCTTTTTTATCAGGTTTCGGATTTCCAGAACAGGAAAAAAAGAGTAAAAGTAAAAAAGAACAAAAGACAAGAGAAATGTTTAAAGGTTTCATGATTAAAAAAATATTCCTGAATTTATATATTTCCGGTCATATTTGAAATAAAAATCCCTTTCAATTACTGAAAGGGATTTTAAATTTATATTTTCCTGAATTAAATCAATCCAAACTGCTGGAAGTGGTGCGTAAAATGCTTTTTGTGCATCAGTTCCCACATTTCTTTATTCAGTTTTCCGAATACATAATTCATGTGTTCTGCCTGTGGATTTTCTTTGTAATAGATCACAAATTTCTTCAGGTTATCCATGAATGATTGTTTTGCGGCTTCCAGATTTCTGTGTGTTGGTTCCAGAAGTGAGCCATCCTTCGGAAGGAACGGAGCCGTAAATTCTTTTGGCATTGCTCTGTGGTTATACAGGGAATCCTGCCATTTTTCAAGATGTTCTTCGGGAGTAAAACACTTCTCTGCTTCAGGTTCACCAAAACTTACCAGAAGAGCCTGTTCAAGATGTTCTATCATCTGCTGTGGAGACATTTTTCCCCAAAGCGCAGGAGTGCTTTCCGTTAATCCATTCAACATTTTCTGAACATTTTTCACATTCAGATCAATGAAAGGAGATTGTTTTGCAACCAATGTCAAAATTGTTGCTACACAAACCACCTCATCTCTTTGGTTCACCACTTCAACCAGCCATTTTACAACACCGGAAGGAATGTTTCTGCCTTTTACTCCTCTGTTGATTTTTTCTTTTGCTGTTAAATAAACAGTGATCGTATCTCCAGCATATACAGGTTTGAAGAAACTACATTCTTCTAATCCGTAATTGGCAATAACAGGTCCTTTTTTACCTGAAACAAACAATCCTGCTGCTGCTGAAAGAATGAAATATCCGTGAGCTACAGTTTTATCAAAGATGGTTCCTGATAAACTCGTTGCATCAGTATGGGCATAGAAATGATCCCATGAAACATTGGAGAAGTTGACGATATCTGCATCGGTAACAGTTCTTCCTGCGGTTTCCAAAGAATCTCCTACTTCCACTTCTTCAAAATACTTTTGGAAAGGATGTTTGTCTGAGAATTTTTTCTCTGCTCCCTGCTGGTAGATCTTGGTAATTGCTTTCAGTACATCCGGTGATCCCTGAATAGCTGTTTTCTGTAAGAAGAAATGAAGACCGCTTAGTCCGCCCATTTCCTCACCACCTCCAGCTCTACCAGGACCTCCGTGCATTAATGTAGGAAGTGGAGAACCGTGGCCTGTATTTTCTTTGGCGTTATCCCTGTTCAGCACAAAGATTCTTCCGTGTTGGGAAGCCATTTTCCAAGAGGTTTCTGCGATAAAATTCTCGTCATGAGAAATGATTGAACCTACCAAACTTCCTTTTCCTCTTTTTGCCAGTGCCGCTGCTTCTTCAGCATCTTTATACGGCATTAATGTAGATACCGGCCCGAAAGCTTCTACATCGTGAGAGATATTTTTTTCAAAAGGCTTGTCGTTCAGGAATAGTTTCGGGCTCATAAATGCACCGTTTTCATAATCAGCATCTACCAGCTCGTGTTTTCCGTCATAGACAAGTTCTGTTTCTGATTTTAAAATATTTACTTTTCTCAGAACTTCTTCGTACTGCTGTCTTCCCACCAAAGATCCCATTTTAGTTTCTCTGCTTAATGGGTTTCCGATTTTAGTCTGATCCAAAGCTTTAGACAAAGCATTCTGAACGTCACCGATTAAGTGTTCAGGAACGATAATCCTTCTGATTGCCGTACATTTCTGTCCTGCTTTTGTAGTCATTTCGTTACGAACCTCTTTGATGAATAAGTCAAATTCCGGAGTTCCCGGTTTTGCTTCCAATCCAAGAATTGAACAGTTCAATGAATCTGCTTCCATGTTGAAACGAACAGCATTACCAGCGATAGAAGGCATTGATTTCAATTTTCTACCCGTGTGGGCTGAACCTGTGAATAATACAGAGTCTCCATCCTGTACATAATCCAGAATATTCCCTGGTTCTCCACAGACTAATTGCACGGCACCTTCAGGTAATACTCCACTTTCAATCATATCCTGAAATACCGCATTGGTAAGATAAGATCCGAAAGGAGATGGCTTCACAATAGAAGGAACACCTGCCAATAATGAAGTAGAAAGCTTTTCCAGCATTCCCCATACCGGAAAGTTATAGGCATTGATTTGTACAGAAACACCTTCACTAGGCGTTAAAATATGAGTTCCCAAGAAAGTTCCGTTAGCTGAAATTTTCTGAGTATCTCCATCTACCCAAAATGATGTATTGGGAAGCATTCTTTTTGCCAATCCGGAATAGGTAAAGAAAGTTCCGAAACCTCCTTCAATATCCACCCATGAATCTACATGGGTAGCGCCTGTTTTATATGATAAGTCGTAATATTTTTTCTTTCTTTCCAGCAGGTAAAGTGCTACTTTTTTCAACATTTCACCACGGTCGTAGAAAGTCATTGAAGAAAGGTTTTTATATCCTACTGTTCTTCCATAGTCAAGAGCCTGTTCAAAATTAAGCCCTTCTGTGTCGGAAACAGCTACCTGTTCTCCTGTAACGGCATTGTACAAAGGCATTCCGTTTCCGGTACCTTCTACCCATTGTCCGTAGATATAGTTTTTTAACTTTTCCATAAAATATTTAATTTATCAATGTAATGGTGTAATAGTTTACCAGTGAGATGCTTCGACTACGCTCAGCATGACAAGTGTGACTATTACAGCTTACATTGTCATATTATTAGATTTATTATTTATTTCGGTTCCTGATAAGGAAACATTTTCACCAATCCTTCATATAAACTTCTGTGAAGAATAGTTGCATGATTGTCTGTTTCCATCATTTTATATTCTAATGTCCAGTTTTTCTTTCCTGCTTTTTTCAAAACATCGTAGAAAGCTTCAGCATCTTTTATCATCACCGGATGCTCTCCTTTCCCTACAGACACATAGACAAACTTTTGAGTATCCGGAGATTTTGAAAGTAATTGTGGAGCTTGTTTTAAAAGGCTTTCGTCATCCCACCACAAACTTGGGCTAATGATAAAGTAGTTGTTGAACATTTCCGGTTTTTTCAAAAGGATTTCTGTGGCCAAAAGTCCTCCTAAAGATTGACCGAAAAGGTATTTGTCTGTAGTTTTGAACTGACTTTCCACATAAGGTTTTAATTCTTTTTCAAGGAATGCTATAAACTTATCAGAATGTCCTGTTGTAGGATAGTCTTTCTGCAAGTCTTTTAAATCTGTATGAAAAGTAAAATCTCTTTTTCTGTCTACATTAGCAACTCCCACCACAATGGTTTCCGGCATGGAATACATCTGATTAAAGAATTGTACTAATCCTGTTACGTGAATAAAATCTTCATTCATACTTCCATCCAACAGATAGATCACCGGGTATGATTTTGTTTTATCATAGCCTTGTGGAAGATAAATATTCAACGTTCTGTCTTCATTTAACGTTTTGGACTTGATCGTCCTCACTTCTCCGATTGTAAGCGGTTTTGTAGTAACAGCCTGTGCTGATACCACACCATTCATCGCCAACATCATGCTGCATACCAGTGCAATTTTTTTAATCATATTTAATTTTTTTAAACCTAACGGGTTTTAAAAACCCGTTAGGTTTGATTATTAGCAATTATTCAAAATTTAAAAAATCATATTCAATAGTCGACTTATGATAATTTCTAAAAACTTCTAGCGAATCAAAATACTGCATGATTTCCTTTCTATTCAATTTACTTTCTTTTTCAGGATTTACATATGAATTATATGAAGAATGCTTCCATTGATCAATTTTATTTACAAATCCGTGATTAATCGGATTGTTATGGATGTAATGGAAAACTTTCAATAAATACTTTTCATCAGATATTTTCTTTCGTTTTACCGCATTCAGAAAAAGAGCTCCTTTTCTATTATATTTTTTGTTGTAAGCTTTAGCATAAGCATTCAATAAATTACCAAAATGCTTCATTAAAAACTGATACTCATTTTCACTATTCACATCATCAAAATTCTTAAATCTTAACAACAAATGAAAATGATTAGGTAATAGACAATAAGCATAAATATCAGTGACCGGAAGAATATATTTTTCTATCTTTTCCAGAAAAAATTGATAATTTGATGGTTCACGAAAAATAACTTCAATCCCATTTACATGAGAGAAAATGTGATATGTACCTTCAAATTCAAAATTTTCTGTATTAATCATTTTAAATCTGGTATTAATTTAAACCTAACAGGTTTTCTTGTATACTATTATTTGATATCATCCCAAATACTGTAATCCACAATTTTCGTTGGAATCTGCTGAACATATTCAGTAAAAGGCTCACAAGGCAGAATAGCTTCTTTTCCTTCTCTTGCCAACTCCTGATAAAGTTTTGTTCCTTCTGTTTTCCAGTGTATCATTTCGTCGGAAACGTCACGGATAATTTTTGCAGGGCTTCCAACGATCAGTTTCCTTGGTTCACATCTGAAATTAGCCGGTACAAAAGCCAATGCTCCCACGATACTCTCATCACCGATATAGGCTTTGTCCATCACAACGGAATTCATTCCAATCAGACAATTTTTTCCAATGTGACCAGAATGAATAATTGCTCCATGTCCGATATGGGCAGACTCTTCTAAAATTGTTTCTATATTCGGGAAAACATGAAGGGTACAATTTTCCTGTACGTTGGCTCCATCTTTAATGATAATTTTTCCCCAGTCGCCACGGATCACCGCATTGGGACCAATATATACTTCTTCTCCTATTTCTACGTTCCCGATAATGACTGCCTGCGGATGAATGTAAGCAGATGGTTTTATAATGGGACGAATCCCATGGTATGAGTAGATGTTCATATTTGTTAAAGATCAGATAGTAGATTTCAGATGTCAGACATTTTTCCTGACTCTATATCTTTTATCTTTTTTAATTGATTACACTTTTTCGATTACCATTGCATATCCCTGTCCGACACCGATACAAAGGGTACACAAAGCATATTTTTTATCCTGCTTCTGAAGCTCTATTGCGGCAGAACCTACAATTCTGGCTCCGGAAACTCCCAGTGGGTGGCCAATCGCAATAGCACCTCCGTTCGGGTTTATTCTTGAATCATCATCTTTCAATCCTAAGCTTCTGGTTACAGCCAGCGCCTGTGCAGCAAATGCTTCGTTGAGCTCGATGATATCCATATCTTCAAGAGAAAGATTTAATCTTTTCAATACTTTTTGAGCTGCCTCTACAGGACCAATCCCCATAATTCTTGGTTCAACACCTGCTACGGAAGATCCCAGAATTTTTGCTTTTGGTTTTAAACCATATTTTTTAACGGCTTCTTCGCTTGCTAAAATTAAAGCTGCAGCACCGTCATTCATCCCTGATGCGTTTCCTGCAGTTACCGTTCCTTCTTTTCTGAAAGCCGGACGAAGTTTTGCAAGCCCTTCCATAGAAGACGTCGGCTTGATAAATTCATCTTTTTCGAAAACAACAGAATCCCCTTTTCTCTGTGGAATTTCAACTTTTACAATTTCTTCTGCCAGTCTGCCGCTTTCCTGAGCTTTTGTCGCTTTCTGCTGAGACCAAAGGGCAAATTTATCCTGATCTTCTCTGCTGATCTGGTGGATATCGGCTAAGTTTTCAGCAGTGTCTCCCATTCCGTCAACCCCGTACAATTCTTTCATTTTAGGGTTGATGAAACGCCATCCGAAAGTGGTATCAAACATCTGGCTGTCTCTTCCGAAAGCAGCACTTGGTTTTGACATCACATAAGGAGAACGCGTCATATGCTCAACTCCTCCTGCAATATAAATTTCTCCTTCTCCTGCAGCAATGGAACGGAATGCATTTGCTACAGCAGACATTCCGGAAGCACACAGTCTGTTAACAGTCTCTCCTCCGATTTTATAAGGAAGACCAGCCAGTAAAAGTCCCATTCTTGCAACGTTTCTGTTATCTTCTCCCGCCTGATTGGCACATCCGAAAATAACGTCTTCAATTTCCTCCACAGGAACTTCAGGATTTCTAGCAACCACTTCTTTGATCACAATAGCTGCCAGATCATCTGCTCTCACTTCTGATAATCCCCCCTGCAGTTTTGAGATGGGAGTTCTGACATAGTCTATGATGTATACGTTGTTCATAATTTTACTTTGAAAATAGGATAATGGATAATTTGAAAATTATACGCTATCTTTTTTATTTATTTGTTTTTATTTCTTAATTCTAAAACCTGTTTTAAAGTATAGGGTTCATATTTGAAGTCCTTCCCATACATTCTTTGGACGCTTTCTTCAAAGGTGGAATCAAACCCTGCTTCTTTTCTTCTTTTATTTACATTTTTAAGATCCTTTACAGGCCATACAAAATTGACAAAGATTTGTTTTCCGTCTTTATCTTTTGTCATTTCGCCTTTTCCCTGCGTTCCATAAATCTGTTCTTTGTCCTCCTGCATCAGATATCTATCTTCCATCATGGCAACCCATGTGAATGGAATTTCTTTCTTTTTCCCAGCTTCCTTAATGAGAGGCAGATATTTTCCAATTTTGGTTGAATGCTGAATTACATACCAAGCTGCCTGATTCGTAGGTTCTCCAACCAGTGTTTTTCCGGGATAACCATATTGAGCAATAATACTTTCAATTTTCTTTATATTCAGGCTATCATGTTCTGCCACCAGCTGCCAGTTTTTCTTTTTGAACTCTTCCTTGTCAATATTCAGATCTTTCAGCAGCTGTTCTTTTTTCTCCGGCGTTATCTCGGTATCAAAAAGCATTCTGTATCCCTGATCCACTTTCATGATGTCATCAAGTTCTTTTTTCAAAGTTTCATTTACTTTCTGCTGAGCATTGATCAAAAGGGTTGAAATCCCGAAAAACAATGCAATTATTTTTCTCATTTTGTTTAATTTGATGTCTGGTTTTAGTTTTTATAAATCAGTTACTTTCTTCCCGATTTTGTAGACCGTTCCTACAAATTTTGCAATCAGCTCCTGATTTTGATTGGTAATCTGAATGTCATAAACGGCTGTTTTTCTCGTGTCATTCACCAACACACTTTCTGCTCTGAAGACATCACCTTCTTTTCCCGCTTTGGTAAAATTGATGATACAGTTCAGTGCTACAGCAGCATTTCCGGTATTGTTGGATGAAAATGCCAGCGCAGAGTCTGCAAAAGCAAAGGTAACCCCGCCATGAACTGTTTTAAGCCCATTAATCATATCTTTCTTGATGGGCATTTCTATTAAACAGTAATTTTCTTTTACTTCAATCATCTTAATATTCATCCACTGGGAAAAATAATCCTGATTGAACATATAATCTGCTACTTGTCTTGGATTCATTTCTATTATATGTTTGTTATTTCTTCATACAGCTCATCCGATAATCTGTCATAAACATTCATTGTTTTACCCAGAATGATTTGCTCATATGTAAGATTTTCTGAGTCTGATGAATCTTCAGAGGGATATGATTCGCTTAAATCAATTCCATTTTCAATAGCTAATCTTTTAATCAGCTCCTTATATTTTTCATTAAACTTTCCTAACAGCTCAAGCCTTTCCTCAGCATTTACAGAGGAGGCTTCCTGAGTTAAATACTGTTTCTCAATTAAAAGCCTTGTATTCAGCTCTGCTCTGAATTCTTCAATATTCATGAAAATAATTATATTTTCTTTTTACTTCATTAAACATCTTTTGCTGGCATCTTTTAAATAACGTTTACCATCTTTATCGAATCCCCAGACATTGGATATCTCTCTTAATAGAAACAAATCATAATCTCTTTTGTGAATTTTGATTTTGTTTAATCTTCTCAGTTTCCGATTAGCGTCTCTTTTATTTTCCTTTTCTGTCACAGCAGTTGTAATTCCTGTTATAGGTGTTTTTTTCCTAGATCTGCTCATAAAAGGTAATTTATCTTTATAGTTTTCTCAGCAAAGGACTTTGCCTGTATCTCTCTTCCTGATATTCTTCGTAAAGGTTCTGTAAGGTTTCAGAGATTTTTGCATATCCGATTTCTTTGCCCCAGCCTAATAATCCTTTTGGATAGTTTACTCCCTTCTGCATTGCCAGTTCAATATCTTCGTCATTGGCAACGCCTAATCTTTTGGCCTCAACTGCTTCATTGATCAGCATGGAAATGATTCTTAAAAAGATTTGCTGATATAAAGCCTCATCTTTCTGAGCAAGAGGTTTTTCTGCTCCTTCGCTATAATCGTAGAAACCTTTTCCTGTTTTTCTGCCATGAAGTTTTGCTTCAGACATTCTTTGCTGAAGTAATGATGGTTTATATTTCGGATCGTAGAAATAATCTTTATAGACCGTTGTTGTTACGGCAAAGTTTACATCAACTCCGATAAGATCCATCAATTCAAAAGGTCCCATTTTGAAGTTCCCAAGCGTTTTCATTGCATCATCCACCTGTTCCGGTGTTGCGATGTTTTCTTCAACAATTCTAAGCCCTTCCCCATAGTAAGGTCTGGCAATTCTGTTGACGATAAATCCGGGAATATCTTTGGCAATAACAGGAGTCTTCCCCCATTCTTTCATGAGGTTGTATATTTTTTCTGCTAATGTATTTTCTGTTAATAAGGATGGAATAACTTCCACTAAAGGCATCAACGGAGCCGGATTGAAAAAGTGAATTCCGATGAAACGCTCCGGTTTCTTTAGTTCTGCACCAAGAGAGGTGATAGAAATAGATGAGGTATTGGAACTGAGTATACAGCTTTCTGAAACATAGTTTTCAAGTTCTGTAAACACTTTGGTTTTAATGTCTTTGTTTTCAATAATCGCTTCAATCACCAAATCAGAATCTTTTAAATCCTGCAGTGCCTCACCTTTTACGATATTGTTTCTGATTTCTGCTGCTTTTTCCTGAGAGATTTTATCTTTCTCAGCCAGCTTTTGAAGGGTCTTTTCTAAACCAGAAAGCGCTTTATCAATTTGCGGAGCATTAGCGTCGAATAAAACTACTTTGCAGCCTGCTGTTGCAGCCACCTGAGCAATTCCTACACCCATGGTTCCTGCCCCAATAATTCCAATATTCATTTTTATTTGTACAATGTATTAATGTAAAATGTATTCATGTAAATCGTTTTAAAAATCATTAATACACTTTACATGAATACATTAATACGAAATTTATCTTCCTTTATAATTAGGTTTTCTTTTCTGTAAAAAGGCATTTACTCCTTCAATGAAGTCTTCTGTGCCTGCAGCTTCCTGCTGAAGATCTCCTTCCAGCTCAAGCTGTTCTTTCAAAGTATTGGTATAAGAATTGGCAAAAGCTTTTTTAGTAAGCTTAAGAGCAGCTGTAGGCATATTCGCCATTCTTTCAAGGATTTCCATAGATTTTGGAACGAATTCTTCTTCAGTGAAAACTTCAGCGACAAGACCATGAGTTTTAGATTCTTCTGCAGATAATTTTTTACCTGTAAATGCTAAATAATTGGCTAATTGTCTACCTAAAAGTTTCGGTAAGAAGTACGTTCCTCCTGTATCAGGAATTAAACCGATGTTTGAAAATGCCTGAGCAAAATATGCTTTCTCATTCGCTAAAACGAAGTCAGAGATTAAAGCCAACATTGCTCCAGCTCCTACTGCAGGACCGTTTACTAAAGCGATAACCGGTTTTTTGCAACGGGTAACTTCTAACACTAAAGGGTTATAATAGTCTACCACAATTTTTCTAATGATGTCATGATCATGGTGTTCTTTTCCTACCACAAAAGCTTCATCCAGATTCTGACCTGAGCAAAACGCTCTTCCTCTTCCGGAAATAGCAACACATCTTACCGTTTCGTCTTCACTGCATTCTTTAACAAAATCTCTAAGATCTGATAAAGCCGGCTTGGTAAGGGCGTTCATTGTTTCCGGTTGATTAAGATATGCGATTTTAAGCTTCCCGTCAAAATGCGTTTCAATATCAAGTTGTGTATACATAGTTTTTATTAATTTATTATTTAACAACGCACTAATTTAACAATATAAATCAATGTAACAGTCTAATAATTTGACAATCTAACAAATCCTTCGTTATGCTTTGCATAGCCGTAAAGTTTATGCAGATTGGTTGATTACTCATCAATGACACTTAAAATAATCAAATGGCTCCAGACAGTCTAAGCATTGATAAGATGCCTTACATAAGGTAGACCCAAATCTGCTAATCTGTTTGGTATGCTCAGAACCACAGCGCGGACATTTTTTCGGTTTCCCGATGTGATGTTCGTCTGCTCCCTTTTCAGGAGGTGTGATTCCGTAGACACGGAGTTTTTCCCTCGCTTCATCCGTTAACCAATCTGTTGTCCAGATCGGAAACATCTTGGTCACTACTTTTGCATCCCAGCCGTTTTCTTTCATCATTTTGATAATATCTTCCTCAATGGTAAACATAGCAGGACAGGCAGAATAAGTAGGCGTAATGATTACTTCACATGTATTGTCACCTGTGACCTGTGCATCTCTTACAATTCCTAATTCTACAATATCAATAACCGGAATTTCCGGATCGGGAATTGTTTTTAATAAATCTAAAAGCTGATTCATATTTTATTTTTTATCAGAATCAAGAATTAGTTTCATTCTGTTCTGATAATCCAAATTATCTGTTATTCCGTTGTGAGACTGATTCTTTAATATAATCAAGCTGTCATCTTTTTTGAAATTATCTTTAAGTTTTAAAGATGCTTTATAATTAATAACCTCATCTTTATCACCATGAAAAATAACTACCGGCGACTCAACGTTTTTTAAATATTCACCAGTTTCAAAATTATATTTCAGTAGAAATTTCGGAAGAAATGAGAATTTCTGACTCATTTCATCCTCTATACTATAATAAGGTGCCTGTAAAATCAATAATCTTGCGTTATGCATTGATGCTAATTTTGCAGCCAGCCCTGTTCCTACAGAATATCCTAAAATAATAATTTTGTTCTCCGGATATTTTTTCAAAAGCTCTTTGTAAGCACTTTCAACATCCGAGAAAAGCTGATCTTTACTATTAATTTTATCTTCACTTTTTCCGTAGCCCCGATAATCAAGCATAAACGTATCATAATTCATACTGCGATATAACTGTGCTACTTCTCCCCAGCCATTTATTGATCCTCCATTTCCGTGAAGATAAAAGATGACTCCTTTTGGGTTTTGAGCTTTAAACAGAACAGAGTTCAAATGCTTATTATCCTGTGTTTTGATTGTTATTTCTTCAAAATCACCCTCAAATTTAAATGTATAGTTTTCTGGTAATTTTTCAGGATAAAAAATAATTTTCTCCTGATAGAAATAGATTCCAACACATACTATCACATATGCTGCAAGAAAAAAAGCTAATATCCCCAGAAGCATCTTCTTCATGACTTATTACCAGGTACATCCAGGATACGCTCTCTGCATATACTGAAGCTCACAAAGAATAAATCCGAAATATTCTGTATGATATCCTGTTCTTGATTTAGGCTGCATGAAGGGGTTTTCAGGATATTCTAAACCGAAATCAGCAAAATCTTTCTTCGTAATGACAAGAAATTCTTCGTAAAGAGCATCTGCATTCGGAACGATGTTTAAAGCAATAAGATCATCTTCACCTTCTGTTTTGGCAAAAAGACCTTTTGTATATTCCCAGATATCTTCAATTGCTTTTACGACACGGAATTTACTTTCTTCTGTTCCCTGTGCGAAGATTTTCATCCAGGATGCAGCATGAGTATAATGATATCTTACTTCTTTTAATGATTTCTGAGCAATAGCCGAAAGTTCTTCATCTGCAGAGTTTGACAATGCCTCGTACATCAGTTTCTGATACACTGAAAAAACGTACACTTTCAGAATGGTCTGAGCATAATCTTCGTTTGGAAGTTCCATCCAGTGTGCATTTACATATTCGTGTTCGTATCTTAAAAAGGCTAAATCGTCTTCACTTTTACCATTGTCTATTACTCTTGAAGCATAAACATAAAAGTTATTAGCCTGTCCTAGTTCATCCAGCGCAATGTTTGTCAATGCAATATCTTCCTCCAAATAAGGACCTTCACCACACCATGCAGACAAACGCTGTCCCATAATGAAACTGTCGTCTGCGAGTTTTAATAAATAATTATATAATGGGTTCATTGTTTAGTAAATTTCAGATTTCAGACGTTAAATTTCAGATTGACAAAAGTCTGGTATCTGATCTCTCACATCTTACAATCTTTATTGATTACATATTTTTTACATCGTTTGGAATATCATAGAACGTCGGGTGACGGTATAGCTTGTCATCAGCCGGATCGAAGAATGCTTCTTTATCCACACCTTCCGAAGTCACAATATATTTGCTTGGAACTACCCAAACAGAAGTTCCTTCTTTTCTTCTTGTATAAACGTCTCTTGCATTCTGCAAAGCCATTTCTGCTGTTGGTGCCTGTACAATTCCAACGTGTTTGTGAGATAATCCCGGTTTAGTTTGAATAAACACTTCCCACATATCTAAATTTGCCATAGTCAAATTAATTTAACAATGTATCAATGTACCAGTTTAACAATGAGATGCTTCGACAAGCTCAGCATGACAATGATTGTTACATTTCTACATTGGTATATTGTTACATTATTATATTACTTCTTTTTGTTGTTTCTCTGCAAAAGCTACCGCTGCTTCCTTTACCCAAGAGTTTTCTCTTTGCGCTTTTCTCTTGGTTTCGATACGCTTTTTATTGCAAGGTCCGTTTCCTTTTAAGATTTCCATAAATTCATCCCAAGGAAGTTCCCCGAAATCATAATGTTGTCTTTCTTCATTCCATTTCAGGTCTTTATCCGGAACAGTCAATCCTAAGAATTCAGCCTGAGAAACAGTAACGTCGATAAATCTCTGACGAAGGTTATCATTACTTTCTCTTTTTACTCTGTAATTCATAGAGATCTTAGAGTTTGGCGAGCTGTCATCATTAGGTCCGAACATCATTAGAGCCGGCCACCAGAAACGGTTTAATGAAGCCTGAGCCATTTCTTTCTGTTGTTTGGTACCACGACAAAGCGCCATTAGAATCTCATATCCCTGTCTTTGGTGGAAAGATTCTTCTTTACAGATTTTCACCATCGCTCTGGAATAAGGACCATAAGAATTCCCCATCAGCATTACCTGATTCATAATGGCTGCACCATCTACCAGCCAGCCGATTGCACCGATATCCGCCCAGCTTAGCGTTGGATAATTAAAGATACTTGAGTACTTTGCTTTTCCTTCCAGCATATCATCATAAGTAGCGTCTCTATCAGCTCTGATAGTTCCGTTTCCTAACGTTTCTGTTGCAGAATAAAGGTATAAACCGTGGCCTGCCTCATCCTGAACTTTTGCTAAAAGAGCCATTTTTCTTCTCAATGAAGGAGCTCTGGAGATCCAGTTGGCTTCCGGCAGCATTCCTACAATTTCAGAATGGGCGTGCTGTGAAATCTGACGAACCAATAATTTTCTGTAATCATCAGGCATTACATCTTTTGGTTCTACTTTATTTTCGTCATGTACATATTGTACAAATTTTTCTAAGTCCATTTTTTTGTTTTTTGTACTAAAGTAAAATGTTGGTTGTACAATGTATTTTCGATATACGTTTTACATTATACGTTTTACATTTTACAAAAAATTAAACATCATAATTAAGCATCACCACATTCGTTGTCGGGTGACATTGACAGGTAAGAACGAAGCCTCTGGCTACTTCTTCTTCGGTAAGCGCGTAGTTTTTCTCCATGAAAACTTCTCCTTCCAAAACTTCCGCTTTACACGTACAGCACACTCCTCCTTTACATGCAAAAGGTACAGGAAGACTGTCTTTCAATGCTTTATCTAAGATACTTTCTTTTTTAGAATTAAGGTGGAACGAATATTCATCATCATCAATAATTACCGTTACCATGCTTTCAATATTGGCAATGGCCTTGAATTCATCACTCATTTCCTCCGTATTTTCTTCATCAGGAGCAGTGAAATATTCAAATAATACCTGGATAGCAGGTACTTTCTTATCTTTTTTCAGGTAGTCTGCAATCCCTTTGATCATTTCTGCAGGTCCGCAAATGAAATAGGTAGCTTCTCTTACATCAATATCTGTGTATCTTTCAAATAACTGTTCTAATTTCTCGGAAGAAATTCTTCCTTCAAAAACAGGATCTTCATGTTTTTCACGGCTTACCAGGTAAACCACCTTCAGTCTGCCATTGAAATGTTCAACCAGTCTGTCAATTTCCGCTTTCCTTAAAATATGATTCATACTTCTGTTGCTGTAAAACAGGTAAGCAGTACTATTGGGTTCCTGATAAAGGCTTTCTTTAATATTGGATAAAACAGGGGTAATTCCGCTCCCTGCAGCCAAACCAACGTAAGTTTTTACGTTTGTAGGATGATAAGAGGTATTAAAACCACCCATCGGAGGCATTACTTCCAGGATTTCATCCATGTGAAGATGCTCATTGAAATAGCCTGATACTTTTCCGCCTTCAAGCAGCTTTACCAATACTTCCAGCGTATTGCTTTTCTCGCTCGGAGCATTACAGATAGAGTAAGAACGTCTTTCTTCATTTCCGTTGATCATCATTCGGAAATTCAGATACTGTCCTTGTTTGAACCTGAATTTATCTTTCAGTTCTTCAGGGATTTCTACCGCCACACTGACTGCTTCGGAAGTGTCTTTCTGAACTTTAACTGTTTTAAGTTTATAAAATGAATTCATTATTTTTTAAGTATTCTATTAATTTTTCCACCTTCGCACTTTGGCAGGCTGTCCTGGGCATGAACTTTCACTTTCGTTGTGATTCCTACCCGTTTTTTTATTTCGTTTTCTATGTTTTTTCCAAAGTTCCCGACAAAATTAAAATAATCATCGGTATTTGCTTCTATTTTCTGAGTCTTTACCAGCTCATCGTCTATTTCAACATCAATATCCAAAGCGATACACATATGTTCCTTTTCGATAGGCGTTAGATAATAATTGGGCACTACCCCTTCCACATAAGAGAAAGCCTCTTCAATCTGGCTTGGATAGACATTTACACCTCTTACAATCAGCATATCATCTGCTCTTCCTACAATGGGTTTCATTTTCACCATCGCTCTTTTGGCATTTTCATCATAGTAAAGGCTTGTGATATCATTGGTCCAGTAACGAAGAAGCGGCATTGCTTTTTTCGTTAACGTTGTAATCACCAACACCCCTTCTTCTCCGAAAGGAACGGGCTGTTTGGTAACCGGATCTAAAATTTCTGGGTAAAAATGATCTTCCCAGATATAAGAACCTCCTTTTTCCTCGAAATCCTCCATTGAAACTCCCGGGCCGATAATTTCGCTCAACCCATAAATATTGGTTGCATGAACCCCTAATTTTTCTTCAATGTGGCCTCTGATAATTTCCGTCCATGGTTCTGAGCCTAACACAGCATATTGAAGACTGATTTCATCTGCAGAAATTCCTCTTCTGGCAAATTCATCTGCAATAGTCAAAGCATATGATGGAGAGCAGCAAATCACTTCCGGCTTAAAATCTACAATCAGATCTACCTGTCTCGCCGTCATTCCTCCCGAAATAGGAAGAACACTCATCCCCAGTTTCTCTGCTCCGTAATGAAGCCCTAATCCTCCTGTGAAAATTCCATACCCATAAGCGTTGTGCAGCTGCATTCCCGGTTTCGCTCCTGCAGCATGTAAAGATCTTGCCACGACTTCACTGAAAAGGTCCACATCTTCTTTGGTATATCCTACCACTGTTGGTTTTCCTGTAGTTCCGCTTGAGCAGTGAATACGCTGAAGCTCATTTTTAGGAACGGTAAATAAACCAAATGGGTAGTTATCTCTTAAATCCTGTTTGTAAGTAATAGGAAGTTTCCTGATATCTTCAATCGACCTTATATCCTGCGGAGATATTTGTAATTCATCAAATTTCTTTTTATAAAATTCCGACTTCTCCCCCAAATAGCTGATCAAACTCATCAACCGGTCGGATTGAAGCTGTCTCAACTGACCCAGCTCCAGATATTCAACTGAAAAATCCATAAAACTAACTAACATTTGTTAGGTGTAAATTTAAAAAGATTTTATAAGCTGGCAAAATTTTTATGACTTTTGTCATATTTTGAATGATTCTAAATAAGGAAATTGACGTGGGATTTCTTTTCTTGTAAAAAGTACAGTGTAAAATGTACTAATGATTTCTACTTGCGAAAGACTATATTTTCTGGTTTCCAAGTAATCCAAAAAGGATTTTCTCCCTGATTTCTTCAGTGATTTCATCAGTAGAATCACTGCTTCTTTTGAACCAGAAATAAGAATTGTTTAAAGTATGAAGAATAAATCTTGTTGTAAATGATGGTGATTTCAGTTCCCAATTTTCTGCACTGTAGATCTCAGAAATGAGTTTTTCAACTTCCTGCTGATAATTTTTTCTTAACTCTACAAACTCGGAAAGCTTTTCTTCCAGATGTCTCCATTCATTAGAATAAATATGAGTGACATCACGGTTTTTAAGAACAACAGACAGATGCTTATCCAATAACAGATTTAGTTTTTCTCTTGGAGTAATATCTGTATTTTTTACTTCCTGAAGCTCATCGAAAAACTCCTGAGCAATACCAAAACAAATCCATTCCAGAATTTCTTCCTTTGAACGGATATGTGCGTACAGCGATGCTGCTTTGATATTGAGCTTCGTAGCCAGGTCTCTTACCGAGCTCCCCATATACCCTTTCTCTTTGAAAAGTTCTACTGCTACGTCTAATATTTTTCTCTGTTTTTCTTTTAGTTCCATCTGGTAAAATGCAAAAGTAATTATTCTGATTTAAACTGCTCCTTTTTTGATCACAAAAAGCACAAGGCTCTTCAACTTCAGTTTCATTGATTGGCTATTTTACCTGATTCTGACTATTTGTTCATGAATTTCAAAGAAATAATTACGAAATCGGAAATTTTGTCAAGTTAATTTTCCGTTAAAAATACAATATCCGGAAAATTTGTCTTATTTTTTTGTAAATTTAATAATTGAACAGTTTTTGCGATATAGTCATCGAATAAATGATTAAATAATTGATGACATTAAGAAACTGAGCCTTAAAATTTGGTTTCTTGATGTTTTTTAAAAAACTAAACTTTGAACAAATCATTACCAAAAATATATAAAATATGAACTTGAACCAATATACAGTAAAATCACAGGAAGCCATCCAGGCAGCACAACAGACTGCTATGGAATTGGGCAACCAAAGTATTGAACCTCAACATCTCCTTGAAGGAATCTTCCAGGTAGATGAAAATATATCGCCTTTCTTACTTAAAAAATCTGAAGCAGATGCCAATTTAGTAAGAGAGCGTAACCGTGAAAATTTAGAAAAACTTCCAAAAGTACAGGGAGGAAACATTTACCTTTCACAATCTGCCAACAAAGTATTGCTGGATGCACCCAATATCGCTAAGAAAATGGGTGACGAATATGTAACGATTGAACATTTATGGCTATCTCTTTTGGAGACCAGCTCTGAAGTATCCAAGATGCTGAAAGATATGGGTGTAACCAAAAATCTGCTGGAAGGTGCTATCAAAGAATTAAGAAAAGGAAGTAAAGCAACTTCTGCTAGCTCAGAAGAAACATACCAGTCCTTAAATAAATATGCTAAAAACTTCAACGAGTTAGCGGCAGAAGGAAAACTGGACCCTGTAATCGGGCGTGATGAAGAAATCAGAAGGGTTTTACAGATCCTTTCCAGAAGAACAAAAAACAACCCAATCCTTATCGGGGAGCCGGGTGTAGGTAAAACAGCTATTGCCGAAGGAATTGCCCACAGAATTATCAACGGTGACGTTCCTGAAAATCTGATGGATAAAACATTATTCTCATTGGATATGGGAGCTTTGATCGCCGGAGCCAAATACAAAGGTGAGTTTGAAGAGCGTTTGAAATCTGTGGTGAATGAGGTTATCAAATCTGACGGACAGATTATTCTTTTCATTGATGAGATCCATACTTTAGTAGGAGCCGGTGGTGGTGAAGGAGCAATGGATGCTGCCAACATTCTAAAACCTGCTTTGGCAAGAGGTGAATTGAGAGCAATTGGAGCAACTACTTTGAATGAGTACCAAAAGTATTTTGAAAAAGATAAAGCGCTGGAAAGACGTTTCCAGAAAGTAATGGTGGAAGAACCGGATACTGAATCTGCTATTTCCATCCTTCGTGGTATTAAAGATAAATATGAGGCTCACCATAAGGTAAGAATCAAAGATGAGGCAATTATTGCTGCTGTGGAAATGTCTCAGAGATATATTTCAGACCGTTTCTTACCTGATAAAGCGATCGACCTTATTGATGAAGCTTCTGCCAAACTGAGAATGGAAATCAATTCCAAGCCGGAAGAACTGGACGTTCTGGACAGAAAATTAATGCAGCTGGAAATTGAATTAGCAGCCATTTCAAGAGAAGGAAATCAGACAAAAATTGATCACCTGAAGGAGGATATTGCAAAAATTTCTGAACAAAGAAATGAGATCAATGCCAAATGGCTGAAAGAAAAACAGAAAAGTGAAGATCTTACCCAGATCAAAAAAGATATTGAATCTCTGAAACATGAAGCAGAAAGAGCTTCCAGAGCCGGAGATTATGCCAAAGTAGCGGAAATCCAATACGGAAAACTTCGTGAAAAAGAGGAAGAATTTACCAAAATGGAGCTTGAAATGCAAAACCATCAGAATGAACTGATCAAAGAAGAAGTTACTGCAGAAAATATCTCTGAAGTGATTGGCAAATGGACAGGTATTCCTGTAACTAAATTATTACAATCCGAAAGAGATAAATTATTAAACCTGGAATCTGAACTCCACCACAGAGTGGTAGGACAAGACGAAGCCATTCAGGCGGTTGCAGATGCTATCAGAAGAAACAGAGCCGGATTAAGCGATGATAAGAAACCTATTGGTTCATTCTTATTCCTGGGAACAACCGGAGTTGGTAAGACCGAGCTTGCAAAAGCATTGGCAGAATTCTTATTCGATGATGAAAACAATATGACGAGAATTGATATGAGTGAATATCAGGAGCGTCACAGTGTTTCAAGATTGGTAGGAGCACCTCCGGGATATGTAGGATATGACGAAGGCGGACAATTGACTGAAGCGGTAAGAAGAAGACCCTATTCTGTAGTGCTTTTGGACGAGATCGAAAAAGCCCATCCGGATGTTTTCAATACCCTGCTTCAGGTTTTGGACGACGGACGTCTGACAGACAATAAGGGACGTGTGGTAAATTTCAAAAATTCAATCATCATTATGACCTCGAATTTAGGCTCACACCTTATTCAGGAGAATTTTGAAAATCTTACGGAAGAAAATCAGGATGAAATTGTGGCCAAAACAAAAGATGAAGTTTTTGATCTTTTAAAACAAACCCTGCGTCCGGAATTCCTGAACAGAATTGATGAAATTGTACTGTTCCAGCCTTTAAGAAAAAAAGAAATCGGAAAAATCGTTCAGTATCAGTTGAGAGGATTTAATGAAATGTTATCGAAACGAAACATCATTATGACGTTCACTCAGGATGCTGTAGATTATCTGATGAATAAAGGCTATGATCCTGCTTTCGGGGCAAGACCATTGAAAAGAGTGATTCAGCAGGAGGTTCTGAACAAATTGTCTAAAGAGATTCTTGCCGGAAAAGTAAATGACGGAGACAGAATCACACTGGATTATTTTGTAGAAACAGGTTTGGTTTTCAGACCTACTGAACAATAAAATAGTTTTTTTCATATACATTATTTTTGTGGATAAGTGCTGTAGAGAAATCTGCAGCACTTATTTTTTTTCTCTACTTTTAAAAACTATTTTTTTTGCTGATGTATATAAAATTAATCACCTTATCATTTTTCTTGATCTCACTTCTGGTCAACGCTCAGAATAAACTGACATCTCCATTTTCACTCACCGATTACCAGAATATGCGTACAGAATATCTTGATGCAATAAAACATAACCATGATATTGTTCATGAAGGCAGATTCTATTATTCAAAAAGAAAACTGGATAGTGTAAATATCATAAAGCACGAGATCATAAGACAGGAATGGATCAGAAAAGGAGTTGATCCATCTGCAATTACCAAAGAAGTGCTTCAGAATGCAGAAAGTAACAGACAATATTATCTGCAATATGCCTACTTCACCAAGAACAGGAAAGGATATGATTTTTACTATTCTGATGATTCAAAACTGATTCTTTTCAATAATAAAGATTTAACAATAGAATATTCATTTGCAAAAGATACAGACAGTGAATATCTTCATAATAAAAAAATTGCTACAGCTAATCAATACTTCAACAGCAATGGACAACTGAAAAGAACAGATTCCTTCATTCTTCCGTCACAGGAAGGAGCTGAAAAAGAGATAACAGGACTTTCAAAAGAATATAATGTTATTGGAAAACTTTTGTTTGAAGCTGACTGGGAAAAAGACTTCAAACACAGCAAAGCCAAGGTGATTGCAGCCAGTGACCAATTAATACAACAATATATACTTAATAATATCAAAAGGAATAATGACGGGATAAGCGATATTCAGGCCAAAGAAATGACAGCAAATTATTTAAAATATGCCCAGAAAACCATTCAAAAATTAAAAAATGATGACAAGGTTTCTATATGGTTTGTAGCCTATTGGACGGTAACCTCCCGAATAGAACTGAAGATCAATGACAAAACGCTACAATTAATTAACATCCGCGACTTTAAAATGCAGGAATAGTCCACACTTTTGATATAAAAAGTCTTTGGGATTCTTCTTAATAAATTTTTTCTGGCTAATAATTCAACATCTTTTTTTATCCTTGTTAAGTGAAATAATACTATATTTAGCTTACAAATCAATAACTAATACCAAAATCAGTATGAAAAAGCTAAAAAGAAACGAATTAAAGAAAATTGAAGGCGGAGTACTTCCATCAATGATATCATGTGATGAGTACTGGAACTGCCCTATCGGCCTATGTTGCACAGCAGGGTTAATCTGCAGGGATCCAAAACATTACGGATGTATTTAATATAAACGGAGATCTTCTCCGTTTTTTTATGGGATCAATCTGGCTTTTCTTTTTCCCAAAACTATTATACTTCACATACAATCCGTAAAAACACGGTAAAAATAACAGTATAATTCCCTATTCGCGAATACATTTTCTAGCATATTTTTTCCGAGATTTGCATATTAATTGAATTTCATCCGTAAAATACTGCTAAGCTATGAATACAGAATCAAATAATCCGCTACAACCTGGAACAATGTCAAATAGTCTTATCCAGGCTCTGATTGACAATTACCGTCAAAATCATCTCAATGCTATTAATACCGCATTAGGAATAGATGACGCTCATTCCATTTGGTTTGACCTTCCGAAATTAAAAAGTTTTATTGCCAATATTGAAGCTGAAGCCGCCAAAGCAAACCCAGCTACATCTACGGAAGATTTAGGGATCAGATTTTATTATGCTACTTATCCGAAACAGGAAAACTGGTCTATTATGGAATCACACCCTGTTCCGATAGAATACGCAGGAAGGCACACTCTAGTAATGGTCCCAACATTAAAAAAAGCCGATGAAACAGGAGAACTTATTGATTATGATTTCAATCCTTTTCAAAGTACAGAAGGAAAATCTTTTGCATTAGCCAACAAATCCAACAAAGTCACGGGAGAAGATGATGATACCAGTCTTGGAGAAAATAACGGAATACTTGTCCCGCCAAAAGCTCCTATCGGTCAGTCTTATTAATTGTAAATATATCATATTTAGAACTGTATGACAGAATTCCAGGAATTTGCACAAAAAAGTCTGCTTTGGGCTGAAGGACTTGCTGCAGTCATAGCAATTTTCCATTATAACCGTTTAAAAGAACAACATTGGAAACTTTTTGTGTTTTATCTGGTATTTATTTTTCTTGGGGAAGCTTATGGCAAGTGGGGAAGTTTTGTTCATTTTACCAAAGCTCAGTACTATAACTATCTTTTAATGCCAATCCAGTTTATATTTTTTTACTGGCTATATGCTGCGAAATCTTTAGGAAAGCCCAAGCTATTTTGGATAATATCCATTTTATATCTGCTTTCATTTATTCCCAATGAATTATATTTTTCCAAAAGTAAAATTGTATTTGCTTTCAACTATACTTTTGGCTGTCTTATTTTGATGCTTTTGGTAATCATGGAGTATTACAAACAAATTACTTCACAAGAGATTCTCAATTTCAATAAAAACAAAATGTTTTATATTAATCTTGGAATTACGCTATCATATATAGGAACATTACCCTTCATGGCATTTTTATCACTTCTGGTAAAATACAAGGAAATTTGGGATATCTATTTCAGTTATTTCCTGATCTCAGTTTCAGTGATGTATATCTTATTTGCAAGTTCATTTATATGGGGAAAACAGAACTCTTAATAGTTATTATTCTATTCAACATACTCTTTGTGATGTTTGTAACAGCTGTATTAATCTATATCCGAAGTTACAGACAGCGAAAAAGAGAATATCTGAATGAAATCGAGATGAAAAATGAACTTCATCAGAGAGAGCTTTTGTCAACCCAACTGGAGATCCAACAAGCCACCATGCAGCAGATCGGTCGGGAACTGCATGACAACATCGGTCAAAAACTGACACTGGTAAGTCTCTATGTACAGCAGATGCTTTATGAAAATAAGGTTCCTGAAGCAAACGAAAGAATTGATCAGGTATCTCAGATCATCAACCAGTCATTGCAAGATCTTAGAAGTTTGTCAAAAACACTGACTGATGACAACATCAACCAGAAGGAAATTGTAACTTTGATACAGGAGGAGGTAGACAATACCAATTCTTTCAAAAAGTGTCATGTAAGCTTTGAACATAATTTTAAGCAGCTGGACTTAGGCTTTGTTCATAAAAATGTATTGCTCAGAATCACCCAGGAGTTTATTCAGAATAGTATAAAACATTCCGGTTGTAAAAATATTTTTATCACCCTTAATACCTCTGAAGATATCCTTTGGGAACTTAATATTCGTGATGACGGAACAGGATTTGATACTTCGCAGATTAAATCCAACGGAATAGGTCTTACCAATATGAAAAACAGAGCAGAAATCATAGGAGCCAGTTTTCACATGGAAAGCCATGAAAATACGGGAACCCAACTCAATATTATCTTAAAAAAACAGTCATGAAGAAATCTATTGTAATTGTTGACGATCATATACTTATAGCCAAGGCTCTGGAAGGGATTATTGGAAATTTCAATGAATTTGAAGTAATCTATGTATGCGAAAACGGAAAAGACCTCATCCAAAAACTTGAAGAAGGCAATTCAATTCCTGATATTATTCTTCTAGACATCAGTATGCCGATTATGGATGGTTTTGAAACCGCTGCCTGGCTTACAAAAAATCACCCCGGTATTAAAATCATGGCGCTTAGTATGCAGGGAGATGACAACAGCGTGATTAAAATGATCAAAAGCGGTGCAAAAGGTTATCTACTAAAAAACACACACCCAAGAGATCTGGAAACAGCTCTTACCCGATTGAACAGTGATGGCTTCTTTTATCCGGACTGGGCATCAAAAATTATTTTCTCTAATCTTAATAAAGAATCAGAAACTGAAATTGCCGTAAGAATTTCTGACAGAGAAAAAGAATTTCTAAAGTACACTGTAACAGAACTCAGCTATAAGGAAATTGCAGACAGAATGTGCTGCAGCCCAAGAACAGTAGAAAGCTACCGCGATCAGCTTTGTGAAAAGCTGGATTTGAAAACCCGTGTTGGGCTCGCTGTTTTCGCTATTAAAAATGGCTTTGCAAACTAAACTTTAATCACGATAAAATTCTTAAAAAAATAAATTTAAGCGAAATTTATTCTTAAAAAAACCACAAAACCATAAAACGCGCTAATAAACCACCCTAGATTAATTAAAATTTAAAACATTCAGTATAATTGTAAATTAAAATTAATAAAACATAGCAATACATATTGATTTCATAAATAAATTAAAAAAATATTTGTATATCAATTTTAAATAATATATTTTCACATCCTCAACCTAAATGATTTTTGATATGAAAAAACTATTATTTGGAGCTCTTATGCTCAGTGTAATGTCTGCATGTAACAATGACAACATTACCAATCAAAATGAAAACACAACTGACGAAGGAGTAACTACAGCAGGCTTTGCTCAAAGAGGCTGTGCTTCTGAGGAAATCAGACAGGAAGCCTTGAAAAAAAGTCCTGAACTTCAGCAAAGATTTGCAGCATTAGAAACCAATACAGAAAAATTCGCCAATGATATAAAGTTTGGAAAAGTTCTAGCTGATGGTACTGTAGAAATTCCAGTTGTAGTGAATGTCATCTACAAAACTACAACTGAAAACGTTTCTGACGCAAGAATTGCTGAGCAAATTGCAGTATTAAATGCTGATTATTCCGGCACCAACAGTGATGCAAGCAAAATTCCAACCGAATTCCAAACTGTAAGTTCTGGTGACACGAAAGTAAAATTCAGACTGGTGAATACTGTTAGAAAATCTACTTCAAAAACCAGCTGGGCTACCAATGATGATATGAAAAAAGCCTCTAAAGGAGGAATTGACGCAACTAATCCTACTAATTATTTAAATTTATGGGTGGTAGGCAAAATGACCAGTCAGGGACGTACAATTCTCGGATATGCAACTTTCCCTGAATCTGCAGGTCTCTGGAATGACGGTGTTGTAATTGCTGCTCCATATTTTGGAAAAACCGGTGCATCTTCGCCTTTCAACCTGGGAAGAACAGCAACCCATGAAGTAGGACATTATTTAAACTTAAGACACATCTGGGGAGATGCTAATTGCGGAAATGACCAGGTAAGTGATACTCCTACACAAACTACAGCAAATTACGGAAAGCCTTCTTATCCTCTATACAATACTTGCAGCGGTGTACAAAGATCTGTAATGTTTATGAACTATATGGATTATGTAGATGACGCAGCTATGTTCATGTTCTCATCAGGGCAAAAAACAAGAATGCAGTCTGTAGTGGCCTCTTCAGGAGCAAGATCCGGGTTGAGAGTATATTAATTAAAACATCTTTTTTACTTATATTTTAAAATCTATCCCACAAAATGGGATAGATTTTTTTGTACCCATCTTCTAGATTAAAATTCAGAAATACGATTCTATGTAGTAGCTCAGGCAATTTACTCACATGAAAAGCCTGAAATAAGCTTAAGTTATTTCTTTAAAAACAAATAATTCAGTAAAAAAAATAATAATGGAAGAAACATATAGCTTTAATTATGTTTTTTAAGATATTTCCATGGTAAGTTTTTAAAGAATAATATCCTACAAATTATATAGAATATAAAATTATTTACACTTAAAAAACACACTTAAGCGTGAAATATAAAACAAATTAATTAAATTAATTAAAATTCAATAAAAACCAAATTAAGTTACAATAAACGCAACTAAAACAACCATTGAATAGGTATTTGTTAAGTATTTTACAAAATAATTTGCATATCAATTTCAAATAATATAATTTCACAACCTCAACCAAATTATATTATAACGATATGAAAAAATTCTTATTCGGAGCCCTGGTTCTGGGCTTTATGTCGGCATGTAACACTGACAACTTAAGTAATCAAAATGAAACGCCCCTGGATCAGGAAACCTCCGCTCCAAGTGCTCTTAAAAGAAGCTGTCCTTCAGAAGGAATAAGACAGGCAATGCTTCTGAAAAATCCTGCGCTAAAACAAAAAATGGCTGACATTGAGTTCAGTACTGAAAAATTTACTGAAAACCTTAAATTGGGAAAAGTTCTTGCAGATGGAACTGTTGAGATTCCGGTGGTTTTTAATGTAATTTACAACACTTCCGCTCAAAATGTTTCCGATGCAAGAATCGCTGAACAAATTGCTGTACTGAATGCTGATTATGGTGCTACCAATTCTGACATCAATAAAATTCCTTCGGCATTTCAGCCTTCAGCGGCAGGAGATGTAAAAATCCGATTCAAATTAGTTGCTACCAACCGTAAACAAAGTACAAAAACAGGCTGGAGATCTGATCTTGAACAAATGAAAAAGGCAAGCACAGGTGGTATTGATGCTACTGATGTGACTAAAAACATGAATATATGGGTTGTGAATTCAATACTTGACGAAAATAACCAACCAGGAACTTTAGGATATGCTTATTACCCGGAAAATGCAGGACAATGGTATGACGGTCTTGTAATAGGTTATCAGTATATAGGAAAAACCGGTGCTTCCGCTCCGTTCAACTTAGGAAGAACAGTAACTCATGAAGTAGGACACTACCTAAATCTACCACACCTTTGGGGATCATCCGATACAGGCTGCCAAACAGATTACTCTAATGACACTCCTACATCTCCTGGCCCTAATTACGGAAATCCTACTTATCCTTTAAACAGAATTTGTGGAGGAGTAAGCCGCTCTCAGATGTTTATGAACTATATGGATTATGTAGACGACAAATCTATGGTAATGTTCTCTGCTAATCAAAAAACAAGAATGCAGGCTGTAGTAGCAGCATCCGGACCAAGATCTGGTTTAAGATAATCAACTCCATAGTTTAAATATTATAAAAACATTAAAATAGTCTATCTCAATTTTTGAGATAGATTTTTTAATATTTTTACGTGACTTAAATTTCAGCACCACTACGATGAAAAACTAGCATTAGGAATACTATTGCACTTATCCTGTATTAAGGCACAGGATACTCTCCAATCCCGAAATCTCAGGGAAGATCTTACATTAATTAATTCCGGCTATGCCATTCAGGAGAAGACACCTTTTTTCAAAAAGGAATGGGTAAAAAAAATCAGTGGCTCCTGCCCTTCTTTTTACAGCTGCGGCTGCTACATGGGGAGAAAAGGAGAATATCCGCGAGGTAAGAAACCGATATCTTCCTAACTTCAAAGTCAAATTTGATGATTATCTTCAGTACGCTCCGGCTACAACTGTTTACGGATTAAAACCGGCAGGCGTAAAGGGCCGGAATAATATTGGAAGAGCAACTTTATTTTATGGTACAAGTTTAGTCATCATGGCTATTTTAGTCAATTCTATTAAATATACTACAAAAGTTGAACGTCCGGACGGATCCAAAAATAATTCTTTTCCATCAGGACATGCTAATGTAAGCATCTTATCAAGAATACAGGGAAATGATTATTCTTCTTTTCTTGCTTTGAAAATGGGTACAGTACTCGGGACAACAAACTTCCTGAAGGAATCTGAACTGGATGACAAAAAACAAATCGGGTTTGAAGGTGGATTGGAAGGCGCTTATTTCTTTTTAAAAAAATGGGGTGTAGGTGCAGATGTAACCTTCAGCAGCTTTCCTATTAAATCTCAAAGAATCACCTTTGATGACGGACAGGATTTTGGAGACCATGAAATCAAAACCCAATCCATGGGCTTTCTGTCTGCGGGTATCGGACCTTATTATTCCCATGAGTTTTCGGATAAATGGCAGCTTATGCTGAAAGCAACCGGAGGATATGCTGCAACTGCCAGTGGACAAGTATTTGTAAAAGGAGATAATATAGATGCTCCTAATCATGAACTTCAGATAGCCAGATACAAACCTAAACCTGCTTTCCGCTGGAATACGGGAGTCTCTATGACCTATAAATTCAATCCTGGACTCGGTCTTACTTTTTATACGGATTACAATATGATCAATTCCACCATCCGTTATCATTTCAGCGATGAAATTAAGGAAGGTGATGAGTTGGATCAGGAACTTAACAACCTGATTGCTAAAGAAAAATCAGTTATATTACATTAGGATTAAGATTAACTGCTTACTTTTAGAATACAAAAGCCTTCAGAGTCTGAAGGCTTTTACTTTATAAGTTTTTACGGTTGTCGTCCGGTGTATAGTCCATAAACAGATCTCCATCAAGCTGTACAGATTTTACTTTCTTCTTAATGGGGATTACAAGATCGGTCATCTTTTGATTTTTTTCCCAAATAGAGGGTGAGAAATGAAGCTTCTCTGTGGTTTCGTCCTCATAAGACAATATTGCATCAAATGGAATAGCAAATCCACCTACGTTGGTAACGTTTATGGTGAGCATATCATTCATTTGAGAGGCTTCCGCTACTTTTAAATCAATATAATTATTGGTATAAAACCAATTCTGGAAGAACCAGTTCAGATTTTTCCCTGAACCTGTATTCATAGAGTTGAAATAATCCCAAGGAACCGGATGCTTTCCATTCCAGTTGTCCATATAATGATGTAATGCCTTTTTGAACAGCTCATCTCCTAAATAATCTTTCAGAGCCAGATAAGATAATGATGCTTTCACATAGGAATTGTTTCCATATCCCGCTCCACTTACCTGCGTACTCATCGTAATCACCGGCTGATCCTGTTCTGAAGATGGGTCATTGATCCATTTTTTAACACGGAAATTTTTATAAAATTCCTTAGCTGCAGCTTCTCCGTTTTCATCAATTCCTATAAGGTATTCCAATGTGGTCGCCCATCCTTCGTCCATAAAGGCATATCTTGTTTCGTTGATTCCCATATAAAAAGGGAAATAGGTATGAGCAATTTCGTGATCTGCTGTCAGCCTTGCATCCTTAAGATCATCAGGAATACTGGTATCGTTGATCATCATAGGATATTCCATATCTGCATAACCTTGAATAGCAGTCATTACGTTATAAGGATATTCTACTCCCGGCCAGTTTTTAGAGAACCAATCAAGATTATAACGCATCCAGTCTACATAGTGCTCAAAATCTTTTGCCCCATTTTTATATCCTGCCTGAACACTTGCTCTTTTTGATTTCAACTGAACACTTGCTGCATCCCACACATAATGGTTGCTCATTGCAAAACAGAAATCTGTGATGTGACTGGCTTTAAACTTCCAGACATTCCATTTATTCGGTTTGGTTACTTTACCAGACTTCATTTCCTGCTCTGTCGCAATGTGCATTACTTTATCGCTTTTTAATGAAGCTTTGTATCTTTTTAAATATTCCGGCTGAAGTACGGCTTCCGGATTCAGGAAATCTCCTGTTGCCCAGACTACAAAATTCTTGGGTGCGGTGATGGCAAAACTATAGTCGTTGAAGTCGTTATAAAACTCCTGTCTGTCTGAGTGTGGAAGCATATCCCATCCGTTATAATCATCATACACGGAAATTCTTGGAAAAGAATAGGCTACATAGAATGTTTCAGGATCTATCTGTCCTTCTCTTCCACTCTGTACTGAAAGCGGATATTCCCATTCAATTTTTACTTCAGCTTTTGATTTAGATTTTAAAGCTGTTTTTAATTTTACTTTTTCAACGGTACTCCAATCGTCACTGTTGACATCATATTTTTCACCGTTTACAATGAAAGATTTGATCTTAAGCCCTGAAGATAGAAAATCTTTAGACACAAATCCTGATCTTGGCGACTGCGGTTTATGAAGGTTATTCACAAAACGTATGGCCAGTTCATTCAGGCTATCCGGGCTATTATTTGTATAGAGAATTGTTTCTTTTCCGGAAACTATTTTTGTATTGGCGTCCACCCTCACATCCACATTGTAGGCTCCTTTATTCTGCCAATAGTTTTTACCTGGTGCTCCGGAGATATCGCGGGTCCCTTTTTCATATGCTTTTTTGATATTCCTCGGCATATAGAGTTCCTGTGCAGACAATTGCAGTAAGGAAATGACCATCAGCATTCCGGAAAAAATTTTCTTCATAATGACCTTTTTAAAGATAGGTGTCAAAAATAGCAAAAATGTAACATCAGTAGGTTATTTCTTTTATAATAATATCTTATTGTAATGATGTTTATATCATATTATTCTACAGTCTATCTTGTTCGGCAGTTTTCTTTATTGTTTTTGCATTTTTCACAGACTGATTTCCAAAGTTGAATTTCAGTGAAAAGGAGATGCCTTGAGCATCCGTATAATCGAGGAAATAATTATCCTGATTCGCGTATTTTGTACTGACTTTCTGACCTGTTGTTCTGAAAATATCAGTGAATATAAGACTTGCTTCCAGCTTTTTATTCAGGAACTTTCTGTTCATCACAAAATATGCCGACCACGCCGCAGAAATTCTAAAAGTCCCTTGTATTCCGGGAGAATAGTAACGGTGTCCCATTTCCATCTTCCAATCGTTGTTTTTATCGAGGGTAAAACTTGTTGAAATATTGGAGACCCAGTTCCAGACTTTATTTTTATACAGCAATCCGTCTGTACCTTTGAAATAATTTTCATTGTGTTCAAGATTTTCAGACATAATGATATTCCACCATGGTTTGACCTGAAAGTTTTTGTACAGACTCAATCCGAAAGCTTCTCCTTTTTCAATATTCGTAAAGTAATAAATGAGACTGTTGGTACTGGGTTCCTGATATGAAATTTCCATAGACGGATACATTTCTTTTCGGTAATACAGATCCAGATTCCAGTCTTTCCATGAATAGGTAAGATTGAGATTATGGGTGATCGTTGCTTTTAACTTCGGATCTCCCTGATAGTATGAAAACAGATTGTAATAAGATTTCGCAGGATTCAACCATGAATAGGAAGGTCTGCTGATCCTTTTCCCATAAGAGAAGCCGAATTCCTGTTTATTTTCTGTGGTATATTGTGCGTAAAAAGTGGGGAAGAATTTCCAGTAATTGCTTTTATTCAATTCATAAGGTTCAGAGACCACGCCTTCGAGATCTGTCATTTCTGCACGAAGCCCTCCTTTGAAAGTCCATTTTCCAATATTATAGGCTAGTGAAGAATACAGGGCAAAATTATGTTCTTTATAATCAAAGATACTGCTCTTTTCCGGCCGGTATTGCAGTACTCCATTTTCATTATCAGAGAAATCAAGTTGACTGTTCGTCTTTACAAAACTATATTTTGCTCCGGATTCCAGCTCCAGTTTATCATTTTTCCACTGATAATCGAATTGTGTGGAATACAGCTGAACATCCGCTTTATTCTTTGTAAGGAAATTATCTTCTTTTGGAGGCTGGCCTGCAAAGTTCAGACTGGTGATTACATTCTGGTATTTATCGGCGTTGTTTCCGGTAAAATAATTGATCCACGAAAGACTGCTTTTCTTATTCAGCTTCCGGTCTATCTGAAAACTTACAGAGTTATTAATGGAACGTGAGCGGTGATCGTTGATCGTGATATAATTAGATTCTACGATATCCTGATTATTATAGATCAGTGTAGGAACATTGTAGGTTCCGAAGGATTTTGGAGAAAAATACCCTGAATAGTTAAGGCTTGCATTGGTCAAGCTGTCCAATTCATACTCCACATTAAAATTCAGGGTATTCTGGTTATAGTTTTTATCCTTCCTGTTCATCGTACTGACCCATCGGGTTTGGCTTTCCGGATAGTTCACATAGTCTGTTCCTTCCCGGTAGTACGTTCCCAGCCCTCTATAATAGCTGCCCATAATGGAAAGTTTATCTTTTTTATAATATTGGGAAAGGCCAAAAACGCCTTTCCCATATTGTGTCTGTACATATTTGGATGAGAGAATTCCCCGGTAGCCTTCAATTTTATTCTTTTTCAGGACGATATTGAGAACTGCACTTCCTGAAGCTTCATATTTCGCAGGTGGATTAGTAATCACTTCTACAGACTTCACTTCATCTCCCTGTGTATTTTCCAGAAGGTTCTTCAGCTCATCTCCCGTCAGCATTACCTTTTTATCATTAATAGTCACCAAAATTCCGGTGCTTCCCTTTACTCCGAGCACCTCATTATTTACGGTGACACTCGGTGTATTTTTTAGAATTTCCCAGGCATTGAGTGATGAAATATTACTGTTTTCAACATTAAATTCCAGACGGTCTACTTTTCTTTTCACCAAAGGCTTACGCTTGGTCATTACCACTCCTTCTATTTCCTGAGATTCTTTTTTAAGGATAATATTCAGAGGTTCAAGTTTTGTCAGATCAAGTTTTTTCTCAAATAAAGAGTATCCCTGGTTTTTAACAACCAGTTTTACCTCCTGTTCTGCTATTCCCTCCAGTATAAATTTTCCGTTTTCATCAGTTTTTAATTCTTTAATTAATATGTTTTGAGAATTATACAGCTCAACTTTTACCGACGAAAGCTTTTCATTTTCAGTATTCATAACTGCTCCTCCAACTTTTTGTTTTTGGGCGAGAATCAAAACCGGAAAACACAGAAAAAAAAGAATTTTATACATGGCTATTTTTTATCCTAACAAAAACATTGTTCTGTTTTATGGCTACAAAAATCTGTAATGAAAGGGAGAATTTCGGTTAACGATGGGTTAATGATAGGTTAATGTCTTTTCTTTAAAATAACAAAACCTGAATTCGCAAATTCAGGTTTTAAAATCAATAGAGTATATTTTTTATGGATAAGGAATGGCTTTATCCAGTTCAATCGGATTATAATATTTTTTGATGTCTATCTGCGTTTGTTTAGTCAAACCTGCAAACTCTTCTTTGCTTTTGATTTGCTGCCCATTAATGCGGACATTCCAGTCCGGCTGAAATTCGGTTCTCATTCTGGCATATGGATCATTGTAAAACTCCAGATTCAGTTTTACCCATTTCTTTAAGTCAATGGCAATAGGATTCAGTGAATAATGTTTTTCAAGAAAGCTTTTTGTATCGTATGTTTTTGGCAGATTTTTATTTCGGGAGAAAGAATATATAAAATCTTTCTTATCATCTTCCACATAGAGAACCAGTCCCGGCAATCCTCTGAATTTATAGGGTCCTTCAGGAATGTTGATATCCGGCGTAAACCACGCGGTCCAGTTTCTTCCTCCAAACACAGCAGTTGCTCTTTGTAAATTATAGTTATTGATCTTTTTAGTATCAGCCTCTATTTTCCACTGGATATTATCCTCCGTTTCAAAAACATAATAATAAGGCATCATCATGATCTGAACAAAGTTTTTATTTTTATTGGAATTTCTTTTTCGGATAATGGTTTGTCCGGACTGGCTGGTATGTTGAGAAGAAATTCCCCCGTGAAGAATATTCAGGGAATCGCTTACTAAAAATTCTAATTCATAAAATTTCACTTCCTCCGTATTGATATCCAGCACCATTTCTTCTTTATCATAACTTGTACCATTGGGTTCAAATCTGTATTGAAGTTCATATATAAAGCGGTGGGTTTGCGCATTAATCTGCATCCCAAGCATAAGAATAAGAAGAATGAGTGTCTTTTTCATTAAATGGTCATTAATTTTCTAAAATTACCAAAAACACATTAACCATCAGGTTAATAAAAGGTTAATGATAAAAATACTATTTCAGTAAAATGTTAAAGTTTTATCTTTGTTTCAATGATAGCCAAGAGTAAAATTCTGATTCCGGTTTTTGCCGCCCTGTTCCTCCTTTTACTGGGAATACAGGTTTACTTTATGTATAAAACCTATCAGGTAAAAGAGAGGGACATCTACAGATCCGTGAATGACGGGCTTACCAATTATACAGACAGTCTGGAAGACATTCAGGAAGCTAAAGAGAAAAATGACGACTCCCTTCAGGAAATCATTATACAATATCATAATAAGGAGATCAATAAAAAGGATTTTCTGAATTATTTTATAGAAAACAGAAAGTTTGCCAGAGAAAGACTGATCCATTATATTGACAGCCGCTACCAGAAAGACGGATATGAGATTTCTGCAAGAATCCGGTATCTTTCAATTGTTCATCTGCCAGACAGCACAAAAATAATTACAGAACCTATTGTTATTTTTGAGACACAGGATAAGCTTAAAAAGCCGCGTATTGCAAGTAACGGAAGTTGGGAAACTTCAACCACCAAAAGAGATGATTCGGATAAAGGTCAGGTTGAAAAAAGAAATACTTTTCTTGTCAAAACCCAGACAGATTTTGAGATTAAAAATATAAAGAGTATTGTTTTCAAAGAGCTTACTTTACTGATTATTTGCTGTGCTATACTTCTTTCCGGAGTCCTTCTGCTCTATATCTTCACGATCAGAAATCTGATTCAGCAGCAAAAGCAGGTAGAAGTTCTCCACACCATTGTGGATAACATTTCACATGAGTTTAAAACTCCGATCGCTACTTTAAAAATAGCTTCAAAAGCATTAAAAAAAGAATGGAATCCTGAAACACTTCCTCTTATCGACAGGCAGATTTCCCGGCTTGAAAGCCTGATGTTCCAGCTTCATAAGAATGAAATACCGGATGAGATGACAGCCATACAGCCTGAAGACTGGGATTTTTTCATTCAGGATCTTGCGGTTACTTATTCTGATATTGATTTTAAACTTGAAAATTCAGTTTCACAAAAGCTTCCCTATGATAAAAACCTGATGGAAACAGTCATTAAAAATCTTTGTGAAAACAGTGTCAAATATGGAGCATCTGTTGTGAAAATAAATATCCGTAACAGTTCTCAACAATTAGAAATTGAAGTTTCTGATAACGGTCACGGCATGGAAGCAAAAGAGCTGAATAACATTTTTGAAAAATTCTACAGAATACAGAATAACAATATTCATAATAGTAAAGGGCTTGGACTGGGACTTTATTTCGTGAAGAAAATTATTGCCAATTATAGCGGCAAAACAGAGGTATCCAGCCAGATTAATTTGGGCAGTACTTTTAAAATATCAATTCCTTATGAAAACTAAAATTCTTCTGGCAGAAGACGATCCGGATTTCGGAATGATTCTTAAGCAATATCTTGAATTGGAAGATTTTGAAGTCAGCTGGTTTCAGAATCCTGAAGATGTAGTCCCCTTACTTCAGACTGATTTTCCTTTTCAGATAGGAATTCTGGATGTGATGATGCCCAATATAGACGGTTTCTCGCTGGCTAAAATGATCATCAAGGAAAAAAGTAATTTTCCATTGTTATTTTTAACGGCTAAAAATCAAAAAATAGACCGCCTTACCGGATTAAAAATAGGTGCTGACGATTATATCCCCAAACCCTGCGATCCTGAAGAACTTGTTCTGCGAATTAAAAATATTTTAAAGAGAACACTTCCGGCCGTTACGGAAAGTCAGATAAAAATCGGAGCATTTTCACTGGATACTACCAAACTTCTATTGTCACATCCTAACGGAAACAACCGGCTGACCATACGTGAACAGGAATTGCTGCTGTATCTTCTGAAGCATAACCGTACTATCATTACAAGAGATAATATTCTGGATAATCTCTGGGAAACGAATGATTACTTTACCGGGAGAAGTCTTGATGTATTCATCAGCAGACTCCGTAAATATTTCAACAGTGATCCTCAAATAAAAATCCAATCCCTGAGAGGAATTGGATTTGAAGTCGATTTTCCAACCAACTGATTTTTTATAGGGAAAGGTTCACAATCACCGGAAAATGGTCTGATGGATACAAAAGATTTTCTCTTCTGTCATTGATGTGTCGGTGAGATCTTATTTTGAAACCTTGTGTAAAAATATAATCAATTCTGTCTTTTGGAACTTCATTGACGTTGAAGCCAGTAAAAGTTCCTACCGGACCGTAATGTTTGGTTTCAGAATGGTAGAAAGTGTCTTTCATATTCTGTGAAAGAATTTTAATGGGTTCTGAATCATCTGTCAGGTTAAAGTCTCCGCTTAGGGCCACCGGAAGATTTTTTGGATTCAGTTCTTTTATTTTTTTCAGGATAAGTTCGGAAGATTTTACCCTTGCTACATTTCCTACATGATCGAAATGAAGATTCATCGCCAGGAATTCTTTCTTTGATTGTTTATCTTTAAATACAGCATAGGTACAGATTCTGTTCAATGCAGCATCCCAGCCTTTTGAGGGTTTTTCCGGAGTTTCAGATAACCAGAACGTTCCTGATTTTACAACTTCAAGTTTGTTCGTATCATAAAAAATAGCGGAAAATTCTCCTTTTTCTTTGCCATCATCTCTTCCTACTCCTATATAATTATAGTTTTTTAATCCTGTTTTAATATCTTTCATCTGTTCCGGAAGCGCTTCCTGTACTCCGAAATAATCAGGATGATAATAGGTCAGCAAATCTGCAACATCCTGCTTTCTTTTTGGCCAGGCATTGTCTTTATCAGACTCTACATTCAGTCTGATATTAAAACTCATTACGGTAAGGTCCTGTGAAAATCCTAATGCAAAAAACATCAGAAACACCATTGAAAATCTGAAATTCATATATTATTTTATCAGTAAGAGACAAAAATAAAACTTCTCCGCGACAGAAAAGCTTTATTGATGTGATTATATTGTTAAATTATCTTTTTCTTCTTCTATAGATATAAAATATTCCTGAAATCCGGACTCCGAAACCGGTAACGGGCTTTCAAGCTTTACAACGCCTATGGTTTTATAATGAGAGGCCAGTTTTATGCTTTTACTTTTGAGAAGAACTTCAAGCTTTTTAAAATTTATATCTTTCTTTAAAACTGCGAGATAAGTGATCATAAGTATACCTGTATTAAACCGTTTCCAATATCTCTGTATTTTATGCCTTCAATAGGCCTTGCTTTTTTTTCAATCAGTTCCCAGATCTCTTTTGCTGATTTATCCGGAAACTGTTCCATGTACAAAGCAGCAAGTCCGGAAACATACGGCGCTGCCATGCTTGTACCACTCATGCTGTAATACAAATTATTTTTGTTCTTTGCGTTTTTAGGATAGGCACTTACAATATCTACTCCGGGAGCACAGACATTGATATTTCCTCCTGTGGAAGGATTGATTCCTGCGTTTGAAAATCTGGCGATCTTCATTTGACTGTCAATAGCTCCAACAGCCATAATTGATTTTGAATTAGCCGGCATTGAAACGGGTTGCGGAATCTGTGGCCTGCTGCTGTCATTTCCTGCGGCCGCTATAATAAGACAGCCATTCTCCAGCGCCCGTTCTCCGATGGTTTCAAATAAAACAGAAGGTTGGTCATCCAATTTCACCGGGGATGCCAGCGAAAGAGATAATATTCTGATTTTTTTCGTAATCGCCCAGTCTATAGCGTCTATTACACTGCTGGTAGTACCTCTTCCATTATCCGCGAGTACTTTTGCAATTTTCAGATTGCAGCCTCTGGCAATTCCATAACGGTTTCCATTATCACTTCTGATATTTCCTGTTGCTACTCCTGCGCAATGAGTACCATGTCCGTTGGGATCCCGGTTCCAGTCTTCACCGTCTATGAAAGATTTACCTTCAATTTCTTCAGAGGAGAAATCAGGATGGGAAGTTTCAAGTCCGGTATCCAGAATGCAGACATCAATACCTTTTCCTGTATAGTTGGCATTTCCCAGCCCAATAGCTTTTAATCCCCACTCCATTTCAACAAATGATTGTTGAGGTAAAGGTTTGCCGGTAATATATTTTTCAAGTTCTGAAATTTTTTCTGCGAGTCCGGCAGATTGTTTTTTAAGTTCATTAATCAACTGTAATTCATCTGCAGGAAAAAATTCTCTTTCCTTTTCGTAATAAATAATAGGATTTGATTCATTTTTTACAGCACTTTTCAACTGATCTTCATCCATATTTTCCACCACAAGAACTCCCAGGTTTTTGTAAAGCACTCCGTTATCCTGATCAATGATTTCATAGGAACGGTTTTCTTTGGAGAGAAACTCTGAAGAAGTAATATTCACTTCAAGCTCTTTCTCTATTTTCTTGAGTGCAGTTTTCTGTTGATCCTGCAGCAAAACGATATATCTTCCGGTTTTCATAATGATGTTTTTAAATTAATTTCAGAAATACCTTTTCCAGAATAAGAAAAATATCCTCGGGAATAATGGTCAGTCTGAGCTTTTTATTAATTCCCGATATTGCTGTATTCTGCTCAACCAATGAAGTCCAGAAGCGTTCAATTTTGGGAATAGAATTCATTTCTTTCAGCTTTTCATCATCCAGAATACCGTTCTGATATAATGAGACAATGATTCCTGAGATAAGTTCTTCTGCATCGTCAAGCTTTTTATTTTCCTTAGTATATATTTCCATCAGAATATCATACATACTTTCCATTCCGTTGAATGAAAATCCTCCGAGAAGCTCTCGTCTTCCAGTCGCTATTTTCTCCATTTTAATAGGATTAAAACCTCTTTTAACGGTAGAAATCATATTCATAATCTTCAACACTTCAGATTCGTGGCTGGTGTTTCCTTTGGTACGGAAATATTCAAGAACCTCATTAAGGAATACGTCAAACCGGGCATCAAAGTCAAATGATTTTGACAGATACAAAGCCTGAACATCATTGAAATGTTCCAGAAGCTCCTTAATTTTCTGTACCGTAAAGTGAATAAGTTCCTGCATTACTCAAAAGTTATCTGTTCTATTTCATTACCGTCTTTATCTTTGTAGGACACAATCCTGATTCCTTCTTCCTCCATTTCCACATGAAGGTTGATGAATAGTTTATCTTTATCTTCCGCAGCGCTGGTATTGGGATCTATGTAGATGTTGTTCAGTTTTGCATTCACCAGCGTATATTTATTCAGCAGAATCTTTGAAAAAATCTCTTTCAATTCATCAGTTTCGTCTTCTGTTGTGCCATCTTGAGGCCGAAAGATTCCGGAATTAAGAAGCTGTACTTTGTGTCTGAGATCCAGCTTAAGAACTTCATTAGCAGGAAGCTTCCCAAATTTCTGATCATTTTTTTCCAGTTTACTGAACAGTGTTTTGAACTCTTCGGTCTGAATCTGTTTTATGGTAATTTGAGGAATATTCATCCTTTTCTCCTTGTTCACCAGGCGAATTCTCTCATTCAGTTCTGTAACGAACTGATCCTGATTCAGTTTAAAATTATATTTGGGAGCTGAATCTATATCTGTAATTTTGATCGGAATATCCATCTTTACACTGGGCAGGGCATATCGTGGAACCTTAAAATATTTAAGATATTCATGACGGGCATATTCTTTTGCAATAAGAACAGCATTTTCGTCTGCCTTTTTACGAGCCTGAATTATCTCGTTGTTGAGATAATCCAGGTAATCTGATAGTTTTATCATCTTTCGTAAAATAAATTATTGTGAAAGAAGCCCAAGCACTTTTTCAAGTCCGGCAGGCATTTCGTCATTGGTTGCACGTACTTTTACCCCAAGAGAATATTCTTTTTCAACCTTGATTCCTGTACTGGAAGTTCTTTTGTAAGATACATCCACTTTGAATTTTACAGGTCCCCATCCTCCGGATACTCCTGCATTAATACCGAATTCGTCGCTTACGTCCTTCGTGTAAGTAGAATTAAGTTTAACATTAAAGTCTACTTCACACGTTTCAATTCTGAAACTTGGAACATTCAGTAATGCGATAAAAGGAACGGTAAGTTCTACCGGATCTGGAATTGTTTTAGGATTGGTATTATCTACCGGCTTATCTGGATCAAAATCCGGGTTGGGAATGTTTTTCGTGTATTTGAATTCCGCCATTCTCAGTTTTTTCGCACTATTCGGGTTGTTAGGATCCGTAAGCTCAAAACCTACTTCATTGATGAAATTAACGGTGGCAATAGAAGCATTAGACTGCGCTTTTACACAAGCATCCAAAGGACCGCCAATGATGGTCGCAAAGTCAATACTTCCCAATTCTGCTGCAAAATCTGCACTGGCAGCGTCTGAAGTTCTGAAAATCTCTTCATCAGCAGCCATTTTACCCGCAATAAGCTTCATGATTTCTGAAGAAACTCCGGAAAAGGATTTTTCCCACTTAGCATCGTAATTCTTTTTGAAATCTTCAACAATATTCAGCAATTCTTTGTTGGTCAATGTGTTTAATTCTGAAATCTCAATTCCTGATACTTTTTCATAGACTGCCGGAGTAAGAACTTTTTCAACTCCTGACAAAAGGTCAATTAACTCATTTTTTGTTTTTTTGGCGTGGCTTGCTTCAAGCACCGATTTTAATGTTTCCATGTTGTTTTTGTTTTTGATTAATATTGTAGGACAAAATTATATTGCAGACCACTCAAACATTGCAGGAGAACACCTCTACTTACCCGGGAAAAACACCCTAAAAAAATAAAAGCCTGAACTTACGATGGTAAGCTCAGGCTTTTGTGACATATAGATTCATCGATATTTATCAGCAAAACATTCTATGCAGGTTTTTTGCTGTTGTTTTCCAGATTGACATCAGGCACTACTGAATTCGGATCCAGCTTCACCTCATTTATTTCTTTTGTAGAATCTACTTTGAATGTCCATTCTGTATTTCTTTTCCAAACCTCAACAGGAATTTTCACTGTTTGCGCAGTTCCATCTTTGAATTTTAACTGTACCGTGGTAGGCATTGGCATTTGCCCAAGATTTTCAACAGTGATCTGAACTCCGTTCTTAAAGTCACCATTGATATATTTTACATTTTTAACGGCCTGATCAATTTTCCATTTATTAAAGAACCACCCTCTCCAGAACCAGTTCAGTTCTTCTCCGGAAACATTTTCCATAGTGTGGAAGAAATCCCATGGTGTAGGATGTTTAAAAGCCCAACGGTCTATATATGTTCTGAATGCTTTATCAAACTTTTCAGGTCCGAGAATAGTTTCTCTTAAAACATCCAATCCTGTTCCCGGCTTATAATAAGCCAAAGCACCGATACTTCTTTCTTTCATATTGTCCGGTCCTACCATTACAGGCTCCAGGCTGTCCGTCAGCAGATACATTCCTGATCTTGCCAGATTCGGTTTATTATAATACTCTCCTTTATTGAAAGCTTCAGTTGAAAGTCCATTAATGAATGTATTGAATCCTTCATCCATCCATGCAAACAGCCTTTCATTAGAGCCTACGATCATAGGAAACCAGTTGTGCCCGAACTCGTGATCTGTAACACCCCAAAGATCTTCTCCTTTGGAATCCATATGACAGAATACAATTCCCGGGTATTCCATTCCGCCTTCATTTCCTGCTACATTGGTAGCTGCCGGATATGTGTATTCATACCATTTTTTTGAATAATGTTCTATGGCAGCCTTTGTATATTCTGTAGATCTTCCCCAAGCTTTTTCACCAGCACTTTCTGCCGGATAAGCAGAAATAGCCAATGATTTTTTTCCACTAGGCAGATTGATTTTTGCAGCATCTAAAATAAATCCGGCAGAAGAAGCCCAGGCAAAATCTCTGGTCTGTGTTATTTTAAATTTCCATGTTTTTGTACCGGAAGATTTATTTTTACCGATTTCAGATTCAGGATGAATCATCACCGTTTTATCACTGTTTCTTGCCTCGTTCCATCTGTTGATCTCTTCTTTGCTGTAGACTTCTTTCTCATTCAGAAGTTCTCCGGATGCTACTACGTAATGATTGGCAGGAACCGTAATATTGGCTGTAATGTTCCCATATTCCAAATAAAACTCCGAAGCTCCAAGATATGGAAGCGTATTCCAGCCCATGACATCATCATACACACACATTCTCGGGTACCATTGTGCCATAGTAAATATTTTACCGTTTTTGGTGTCCTGTATTCCCATTCTGTCTGAACCATATTCGGGAGAGACAAAAGAATATTCAATTTCTATTTTGGCAACTCCTCCATTGGCTTTCAGTTCCTTTGGAAGATCAATCTGCATTCTGGTATCGGTAATGGTATATTTCACCTCTCTTTTTCCGTCAAGCTTTACGGATTTAATTTTATATCCGCCATTAAATTCTTCACCATGAGCTCCGTTTCTGCTTCCCGAAAGCGGAACTACACCGTTTCCTCTGGAATCTTTTGCAAACAGATTCTGATCCAGCTGCAGCCAAAGAAAACCTAATTTATCCGGGCTGTTGTTGGTATAGGTAATCTGCGCTGTACCGGTAATCTCTTTTTTATCTTCATTCAGGCTGACATTCAAATGATAATCTGCTGAATTCTGCCAATAAGCATGTCCCGGCTGTCCGCTTGCAGAACGTGTTGCTGTACCTGTCTGCGGATAGAAAAACGGCTTAAATGCCTCTACATAATCATATTTTGGGGTTTCCTGCGCATGTACAGAGCCTGAAAACAGGATAACTGCAACGGTGGAAACGAGGGTTGGAAGTTTAAAATTCATATGAAAAATATTATTTTACTGTATAGGTAAAAAAAACTCCCGGAATTGTTACACATCCGGGAGCTTTTTTAATATAAGTTTAATTTAATTTGATTTTTTTGCTTTAATCATGGCTTCTAAAGCATCCCACATTTCACGAGGAATTTCTTCAAGCATATTAAATTCTCCGGCTCCCTGAAGCCATTCTCCTCCATCAATGGTTACTACCTCACCATTCATATACGCTGAATAATCAGAAACCAGATAAGCAGCAAGATTGGCAAGCTCCTGGTGTTCTCCTACTCTTCTCAACGGAACTTTTTTCTTCATATCGAATTTCTCCTGAAGATCTCCCGGAAGAAGCCTGTCCCAAGCTCCTTTTGTAGGGAAAGGTCCCGGCGCAATAGCATTGAAACGAATTCCGTATTTTGCCCATTCTACAGCCAGTGATCGGGTCATCGCCAAGACTCCTGCTTTTGCACAGGCAGATGGTACTACATAGGCAGAACCTGTCCATGCGTAAGTTGTTACGATATTTAATACAGTTCCCGGAGTTTTAGAATCTATCCAATGCTTTCCTACAGAAAGAGTACAGTTTTTTGTTCCTTTTAAAACAATATCCAGAATAGAATCAAAAGCCGAGTGAGTCAGTTTTTCTGTTGGAGAGATAAAATTTCCGGCAGCGTTATTCAATAAGATATCAATCTTTCCGAATTCTTTCAGGGTAGCTTCTTTCATCGCTTCCACTTCATCCCAGTTTCTTACATCACACGCTACACAAAGTACTTTACCTCCTGTTTCATCTTCCAGTTCCTTAGCTGTAGTTTGTAATTTTTCCAGATTTCTGGAAGTAATCACTACTTTGGCGCCCAGTTCAAGAAAGTATTTAGTCATTGCTTTTCCAAGACCGCTTCCGCCTCCTGTTACAATTGCTACTTTATCTTTTAGTGCACCTTCGCGCAGCATAGGTTGTGTATATAGACTCATAAAATATTTTTTCTTAAAAATAATAAATATTAAAATGCAATCCTTTAAAATAGATTGAGAAATAATGCTACAAATAATTATTCTTTAGATTATTTTAAAAACTAATCAAATATTTAAAAAGAAAATAGCCTGATAATTGTTATCAGGCTATTTATTATTTGTTAAAACGATATATTAAGAAGCTACCACTCCTTTGAAAGAAAGTGTCTTAGGAGTTTTGCTGTCACTTGTAGTAACGTTTACAGTCTTCATAAACGGACCTGCTGCCGCTGCGTTATAGCTCGCTTCTACAAATCCTTTTTTTCCTGGCTGGATAGGAGTTTTTGTATAATCAGCTGTAGTACATCCGCATGAAGGCGCTACATTCTGAATAATGATTGGTTTTGAACTTGTATTGGTAAATTCAAATCTGATCAATTTTGGTTTCCCCTGAGGAATATTTCCTACGTCTATAGATTCTGATTTCCATTTAATAGCATCAGCTACCATTTTTACAATGGATGGAGCGTCTGCAGTAAGTACATTAGCATAAAAAGGAGAGAATGCCAACACTGCCAAAAGAGCTGTAATTTTTAGTTTTTTCATGAGTATAAATTTTAATATTATTTTATTTCGATATAGCAAATGTAAAGCAGACCGTGATTACAACTTGTTAACCGCTGTCAAACATTTGTTAACGAGTTGTTAATAATAAAAGATAAATAGATAATTTTGGATAATATTGTTTCAGGAAATGAAAATAAAAAGACTCAATATTATAATAACGCTGGGATTTATTGCTATTATCGGAATTTTAATAGCACAGCTGATGTGGACCCGCCAGGCTTATAATCTTGAAGATAAAAAATTTAATCAGAAGGTCAATATTGCCTTAATGGAAGTTGCGGAAAAACTCTCCGGAGGAAAGACGTCCTATACTGAAAACCCTGTACAGAATATTGCGAATGACTATTATGTGGTAAATATTAACAATGAATTTCATCCTGTAGTGCTGGAGTATTATCTGAAGACAGAATTTACCCGTTTCCAGATCAATACAGATTATGTTTATGCCTTATACAACTGTCACAGTGACAAAATGGTGTACGGAAAGTACATGACGTCACACCAGGAAAGTCCCAGTAATAAAGTGATCAACTTTCCAAAGCACAAAAATCTGATTTATTATTTTTCGATACGTTTTCCTGATAAAACAACTTATCTGATCAGTTCATTAAGGTTCTGGTATCTTCTTACATTTGCCCTTATTATCATTCTTCTGGTGTATGTATATTCTATTTATACCATTATTCAGCAGAAGAAATTTTCGGAGTTGCAGCGTGACTTCATCAATAATATGACTCACGAGTTTAAAACGCCTCTATCTTCGATACTTTTAGCTTCAGAGGCACTCAATAAGCAGAATCTGGTGCAGGACAATTCCAAATTGCAGACCTATACATCCATCATTATCAACCAAAGTCATAAGCTTAACAATCATATTGAGAAAATACTGAATATTGCTAAAAACGATGCCGCAGGACTGTCATTAAAGCCCCAAAAAATTCTATTGCTTCCCTTTATTCAGGAGATTGCAGATAGTATAGAGTACAAAAATAAAGACCTCAGCATCGAAATTGATATTGAAAACAGCACTTCAGTAATGGCCGATGAATTCCACTTTACCAACATTATTTATAACCTATTGGATAATTCCATCAAGTATTGTGAAACAAAGCCAGTGATTAAAATTTCAGCTTATAAAGATTCAAAAGGCTTATATTTAAAGTTTAAAGACAACGGAATGGGGATTCCCGCTAAAAATATTCCTCATATTTTTGAAAAATTTTATAGGGTACATACCAAAAGAAGTGAAGAAGTGAATGGTTTTGGTTTGGGATTATTTTATGTAAAGAAAGTCGTTCAACAGCATCACTGGAAAATTTCTGTTGAGAATAATGAAGATAAAGGAATTACTACTACCCTGTTTTTTCCGTTTTCAAATAATCATGTGTAAGTATGGAGAAATCTAAAATTTTATATGCCGAAGATGACAAAACAATAGCTTTCCTGGTGGAAGACAGTCTTGAGAGTTATTATGACATCAGCTGTTACTCGGATGGTGAATCAGCATTGGAAGCATTTAACAATCAGAATTTTGATATTTGCCTGCTGGATATTATGATGCCCGGCATGAACGGATTTGAAATAGCCGAACATATCCGCAGTAAAAATTCTGAGATCCCTATTATTTTCATTTCTGCAAAAGCGTTAAAAGAAGACAGAATAAAAGGTCTTAAAATAGGTGCCGATGATTATCTGGTAAAGCCATTCAGTATTGAAGAACTGATGCTGAAAATTGAAGTTTTCCTGAAACGCACCAAGAAAACAGATACTTCCCCTCTAAAGTATAAAGTAGGAAAGTATGATTTTGATCCCAAAAACTATACGCTGCAAGGCATAGAAAACAGCATTACTCTTACCCAAAGAGAATCTGATCTGCTTTTGTATTTTATCTGTCACAAGAATCTGGTTGTCAAAAGGCAGGATATTCTGAAGGCAATCTGGGGTGATGATGACTATTTTATGGGGCGCAGCCTCGATGTATTTATTTCCCGGTTGCGAAAGGTGCTTGCCGAAGAACGGAATGTTTTAATAGAAAACCTGCATGGAATAGGTTTTCGTTTTTCTGAAAAAGAATAAATAGTACCTGAATTTATTTAAAACACAATAGCAAATGATGATTTTAATTAATTTTAAACTTTGAAAAATTGTCATTAATGAAAAATCACAGACCCATTGTTTTTCTTTCTCTATTATTTTTAAGTGCAAGCTTTCATGCCCAAAAATTTGAAAAATTAACACAATACGTCAATCCGCTGATCGGCACTGAAAAAATGGGCCATACTTATCCCGGAGCTACAGTTCCCTTTGGCGCGGTACAGCTAAGCCCTGAAACAGATACTATATCTTATGAACTTAACGGAAAATATAATGGCGAGGTTTATAAATACTGCGCAGGCTACCGCTATGAAGATAAAACCATTGTAGGTTTCAGTTCCACCCACTTCAGCGGAACGGGACATTCTGATCTCGGAGATTTCCTGATAATGCCTACTGTAGGAAAACTGCAGTTGAATCCCGGAACAGCTTCCAATCCTGAAAGCGGCTATAGAAGCAGATTTTCTCACCAAAACGAAACAGCTGAAGCTGGATATTACAAAGTAAAACTGGATGATCACAATATTCTGGCAGAGCTTACAGCGACTCCAAGAGTTGGAATCCACCGCTATACTTTCCCAAAGTCTGATCAGTCTCATATTATTCTGGATCTGATGGCTGGCATTTACAATTATGATGGAAAAAATGTATGGACATACGTGCGTGTAGAAAACGGAAATACCATCACCGGATATCGCCAGACCAATGGCTGGGCAAGAACAAGAACGGTTTATTTTGCGATGAAGTTTTCAAAACCTTTTAAATCTTATGGTCAGAAAAACTACGATGAGAAGCAGGTTTATAAAGGGTTTTGGAGAAAATTTGACCAAAATCAGAATTTCCCTGAGATTGCGGGAAAGAACCTGAAGATGTTTTTCGATTTTGACACTAATGATAATGAAGCTATTGAAGTAAAGCTTGCCATTTCTCCTGTAAGTCAAACCAACGCTTTGGAAAACCTGGAAAAAGAAGCCGGAGGTATGAATTTCGATCAGGTTAAGACTCAGGCTCAAAGCAGCTGGAACAAAGAGTTGAACAAAATTGTCATTAAAGGTTCTGATATGGAAAAAACGAATTTTTATACCGCGATGTATCACACCTTTATCAATCCAACGACTTACATGGATGTTAACGGAGAATATAAAGGTCTGGATCAGAACGTTCATAAAGCAGACGGCTTTACCAATTATACGACCTTCTCTTTATGGGATACTTACCGTACTCTTCATCCATTCTTTAATATTATTCAGCCCAAACGGAATAGTGATATGGTAAAATCTATGATGGCTCATTATAACCAGTTTTCTATGAAAATGCTGCCCATCTGGTCGCATTATGCCAATGACAACTGGTGTATGAGTGGTTATCACAGTGTAAGTGTAGTGGCAGATGCTATTATTAAAGGAAATTATGAAGGAGATCCTGAAGAAGCATTAAAAGCATGTATAGAAACGGCTAACAAAAGAAATTATGAAGGAATCGGCCAATATATCGATCTTGGATATATTCCGGCTGAGAAAAGCGGAACTTCAGTTTCCAATACACTGGAATATGCTTATGATGACTGGGCTATTGCTCAATTGGCAAAACATTTAAACAAAACAGAAATTTACAATCAGTTTATCAAGCGATCTGAAAACTGGAAAAATAATTTTGACAAAACAATAGGATTTATGCGTCCGCGTCTGGCAGATGGAAGCTTTAAAAAAGATTTTGATGTGTTAAGCACTCATGGACAGGGCTTTATTGAAGGAAATTCATGGAACTACAGTTTCTTTGTTCCACAAAATCCTGATGAACTGATTACCATGATGGGTGGAAAGAAAAAATTTGCCTCAAAGCTGGATGAACTATTCACGATGCATCTACCTGATGAGTTTTTCGCAGACACTGAAGACATTACAAGAGAAGGAATCATTGGCGGATATGTTCACGGAAACGAACCCGCTCACCATGTTGTTTATTTTTATAACTGGGCAGGACAGCCATGGAAAGCACAGGCACAGATCCGCCGTATTTTGGAAATGCAGTATAAAGCTACACCGGATGGGTTGGGCGGAAATGATGACGCGGGACAAATGAGTGCCTGGTATATTTTAAGTTCATTAGGTTTCTATCCTGTAGTGCCCGGTTCAGAAGATTATTCTATTGGAAGTCCTGCGATTGATAACGCTCTGCTGAATCTGGAAAACGGAAAAACTTTTGAAATTGAAGCTATTAATCAAAGTCCGAAAAATGTATATGTTCAAAAGGTTCTTCTGAATGGAAAAGAGATAAAGAATTTTACGCTGAAGCATTCTGAGATTATGAATGGTGGGAAGCTGACATTTTATATGGGCAGTAAGGCGAAAAAGTAAAAAATATATTCTCGCAGATCTGCGAGAGCTAAGAACAAGTTTTGGCTAAAGCCAATGGAAGATTTAAAATAAAAGAGCGGGCTAAAGCCCGCTCCTATTGAATTATCTTGACAATCCCAAGTTAATCTGAGACTATATTCATCGATTATATCTTGTTAATCTCTAGCTTCAAAAAGCAATCTTTCTCCGAACTTTTCCTCAGCAATTGTACCATTATCATATACCAGGTGCCCATTGACAAAAGTGTGGGTAACCTTCGAGTGGAAGTTCATTCCTTCCAAAGGACTCCAGCCGCATTTGTACAGTAAATTATCTTTAGAAACCGTCCAGTTTTCATTTAAATCAACTAAAACCAAATCTGCTTTATATCCTTCCTTCACAAAACCTCTTTTTTCAACTTTAAAAAGGATGGCAGGATTGTGAGACATCTTTTCAACGATTTTCTCAAGGGATATTTTACCGTTTTTATAGTTTTCCAGCATCACAACTAATGAATGTTGTACCAAAGGTGCTCCTGAAGGACATTTTGTATATACATTATTTTTTTCTTCTGCAGTATGTGGAGCGTGATCTGTAGCGATAACATCAATTCTGTCATCTAACAATGCTTCCCAAAGGGCATCTTTATCCTTTTGAGTTTTTACAGCCGGATTCCATTTGATAAGTCCGCCTTTTGTTTCATAATCCTCATTGGTAAAAGTCAGATGGTGAACACACACCTCAGCAGTGATCTTTTTATCTTTTAAAGGAATATCATTTCTGAAAAGTTTCATTTCCTTTGCTGTCGAAAGATGAAAAACATGAAGTCTTGCTCCTGTTTTTTCGGCAAGTTCAATAGCTTTGGAAGAAGATATATAACATGCTTCTTCGCTTCTGATCAAATGATGAAATTTTACAGGAATATCTTCACCATACTCATCCATATATTTTTGAGTATTGGCTCTGATCGTAGCTTCATCTTCACAGTGAACAGCAATCAGCATTTGGGTATTGCTGAAAATATTTTCCAGTGTTTCCGGATTATCCACCAGCATATTTCCTGTAGATGAGCCTAAGAATAATTTGATTCCCGGAACATTTCTTGGATTTGTTTTCAAAACCTCCTCCAGATTATCGTTGGTTCCTCCCATCATAAAACCATAGTTAGCATAAGCTTTTTGGGAAGCAATCTCATATTTATCTGCTAACAGTTCCTGGGTAACAGCATTAGGTACTGTATTGGGCTGATCGATAAAGCTGGTAACTCCACCGGCAATCGCCGCCTTTGATTCACTTTCAATATCTCCTTTATGAGTAAGTCCCGGATCACGGAAATGTACTTGATCATCGATTACTCCAGGAAGAAGATACTTTCCTGAACCATCAATGATCTGATCTGCTTCTTCAGAAATATCAGCAGCTATCCTGGAAATTAAGTCATTTTCTATTAGGATATCGCTTTCAAAGACTTTTCCTTCGTTGACGATATTTGCGTTTTTTATAAGAACTTTCATTTCAATTTATTTCCCCGTAAAATTAAGATTTTATGTTTTAATTCACCCCAAAATCACCAAACGAATACTTAAAGTTTTACATTTGTAAAAAATTTCGACTTTGTATAAGAAACTATTAGGGCAGACAATCATCTATGGAGCGGGGGCTATAGCACCCAGAATTATTTTATTCATCCTGAATCCACTTTTGATTTATAAAATTCCCAATGAAGGTTTTGCGATTTTCACCCAGCTTTATGCGTGGATTTCTTTTGTTAATATCATTCTTTCTTTCGGTTTTGAAACGGCATATTTCCGTTTTTCAGCTGAAGAGGGTAATGAAAAAAGGACGTTCAATACTTCATTCTGGTTTTTGTTTTCAACGTCCACGGTTTTTCTTGCATTGTGCTATTTGCTCAATCAGCCTATTGCAGATTATTTAGGGTATCATGATAATCCTGAATACATCAGATGGTTTGCTTTGATTGCGTTTTTTGATAATTTATTGGTGATTCCGTTTGCATGGCTGCGTTTTCATAATAAACCCATCAAATACTCTGCTGTAAGAGTTGTTCAGGCTATATTTCAGGCTGTTTTTACAGCAGCATTATTCTTCTGGATTCCGGAAAACATATCCAAAAGTTTTGGGTTGGACCAAAATGTAGATTATCCGTTCTTCAGTAATTTGGCAGGAAGCGCTTTAGGAGTTTTATTACTCCTTCCTATTATATTAAAAGTAAGATTTCAGTTTGTGACCTCTTTGTTCGGGCGTATGATCAAATATTCCTTTCCGCTCATGCTGGCAGGTCTGGCTTTTATGGTCAATGAAAATTTCGATAAATCTATCCAGAGAAATCATATTTCAGACGAAGAAGCCGGTGCTTATGGTGGCTGCTATAAACTGGCTGTACTGATGACCTTGTTTGTCACAGCATACCGAATGGGTATTGAACCTTTCTTTTTTAAACAAATGGATAAAGGTGATGCCAAAAAGACCTATGCCAAAGTAGCAGAATACTTTTCCTTTTTTGCCTGTGCCGTAGCGTTAGGAATTATCGCCAATATATCCTGGCTGAAAGAAGTTTTCATTCCCAACAAATCTTATTGGATCGCTATAGACATTATCCCGATTATTGTTATTGCCAATCTCTGCTTCGGAATATATTATAACTTTTCCACCTGGTATAAAGTAACGGACAGGACCAGTGTAGGAACTGTTATTTCATGGCTTGGAGCAGGAATAAACATTGCCCTTAATCTTTTAGCCTTAACTTATTATCACAGCATGATCGGTTCTGCGTGGGCTACGTTTGGAGCCTATGTTATTATGATGATTGTATCTTATCTTCTGGGGCAGAAATATTATCCTATTCCTTACAGAATGAAGAAAATGTCCTTCTTCCTTATATTACTTGCGATCTTTAGTTTTATCATTGTAAAATATCTTAATTATAATATTCTAACAAGTAATGCCCTGTTTCTGATCTTCACCGGAATTTTGATTTATTCCGAAAAAGACTTGATTTTATCGAGAATCAGAAAAAATTAAACTTTGGTCTTTATTTTGATAGTAAACAAACCTATTCAAATATTAAAAAGATATAAATCATATACCAACAAAGGTTTTAATTATTATCTTTAACCAAATTATTAAAATAACTATAAAAAATTTTTTATATAATTTATGAAAATTATTGTTCCTATGGCTGGACGTGGTTCCAGATTACGTCCCCATACACTGACAGTTCCAAAACCGCTTATTCCTATTGCAGGAAAACCTATCGTACAGAGATTGGTGGAAGATATTGCTAAAGTTGCAGGAGAAAATATTGAAGAGGTAGCTTTTATCATCGGAGATTTTGGCCCTGAGATCGAAAGATCCCTTATTCAGATTGCTGAAAAGCTAGGAGCAAAAGGAAGCATATATTATCAGAACGATCCTCTTGGTACTGCTCATGCAATCAAATGTGCTGAGCAATCTATGCAGGGAGATATCGTTATTGCTTTTGCAGATACCCTTTTCCGTGCAGACTTCCAATTAGACAAAAATTCTGATGGAGTGATCTGGGTAAAAAGTGTAGAAGATCCATCTGCTTTCGGAGTTGTAAAATTAGACAATTACGGTTTCATTACAGATTTTGTTGAAAAACCGACTGTTTATGTTTCAGATCTTGCCATCATTGGTATTTATTATTTCAACAGTGCTGAAAAGCTGATGGAAGAGATCAACTATATCATGGACAATGATATTAAAAACGGAGGTGAATATCAATTGACAACAGCCCTTGAAAACCTTAGATCTAAAGGAGCCAAATTTACCCTTGGAAAAGTAAACGACTGGATGGACTGTGGTAACAAAAATGCCACTGTAGAAACCAACAGCAAAATCCTTGAGTATGAAAGAGAGGAAATGATGAAGCACCCTGCCTCTGCTGTGATTGAAAATTCTTTGATTATTCAGCCGTGCTTCATTGGTGAAAATGTAAAAATCTCCAATTCAAAAGTAGGACCTGGAGTTTCATTAGGAAACAATACAACGGTTGTTAATTCTAATATTGAAAACTCCCTGATTCAGGAAAACACCAGAATCAATCACGGAAATCTTTCCAATTCTATGATCGGTAACTCTGCACAATATTTCGGAGTGGCCAGAGAAATTTCTTTGGGAGACTATTCCGTGTTAGATTTTCTATCTAAATAAAAGAATAGAAATTATTTAACTTAAACAAGATATCATCAAGCCACACAACATGTTTTGTGTGGTTTGGCGTTAATATTGCACCGTATTTTTAATTAAAGATAAATACATGAAAAACTGGATTCCCCTTCTTTTATTGCTTCTTGTCTTATCATCCTGTAAGACCCGTACCAAAGTTCAAAATGATACAGATCAGACACGGGACAGTATTACTACAACAGTGGATAAAGACAATGGAAATCCAAAAGATGTAAACCAACCGGTGAGAGACAAACTCACTTTTTTCGAACATGTATTGATTCCACCCAAATTTGAGCAGATCAAGATTGACAGCAAAGTTCGGGTAGAAACGGGAAGCTATGTCCCTACCCTGGATGCTACTGTCTATATTGAAAATGACAAAAAGGTATGGATGAATCTCAGAGCTTTATTCATCAATGCGGCCAGAGGTATTGCGACTCCTGAAGGAATAAAAGGCCAGGATAAGATCAACAAAACCTATATAGATTCCGACTTTGATTATCTTAATAATTTACTGAACGTTAATTTCATTGATTATAAATCTTTGGAGAAAATCCTGTTAGGAAGAACTTTTGTCAAAATAAATGACAGACAATTTGATCTGACACAAAATGCACAAGGCTTCAAAATGGTTTCTAACATCAATCAGAAAATTACGACAGATGAAAAAAACAGGGAATATAAAATTGCACTTCAATACGACACTAATTACGATTTATTATCCGTCAATTTAAAAGATATTCTGTCTTCAGACGAACTTGATGTTTCTTATAGTGACTGGAATGAATATGAAGGAATCCGTCTTCCAAAAAATGTTAAAATAATTATAAAAGGCTCAAAATCTAGTCAGATCTTAATGGAAAATACGAAATTTGACTTTTCGAGGATGGAAACACCTTATTCTGTACCATCCAGTTATAAGAAAATTGAGATTAAATGATTAAAAAATTTAGCTTTTTAATAGGTGTTTTGATGTTTGGACTGCACCAGGGACAGCAGAACAAAGAACAGCTGCAGAAGCAGAATGCCGAACTTAAAAAACAAATTGCACAAATAAATTCCGATTTAGCCAAAACCAGAAGTGAATCTAAGCTTTCTGTAGCTTATCTTTCCAATGTGAACCAAAAATTGGTTTTAAGAGAGAAGGTATATAATAATACTCAGAAAGAAAAAAGATTCATTGAGGATGATATCTATTTACGTCAGCTGGAAATCAATCGTCAGAACAAAGAACTGGCTGTATTGAGAAAAAACTATGCTGAGGTTTTGGTGAATGCTTATAAAAATAAAGGTGTACAGAACAAAGTAACTTTTATTCTTTCTGCCAAAAATCTAGGAGAAGGTATACGTAGAGTACAGTACCTGAAACAATACTCAGATTATCAGGATAAAAAAGCAGCTGAAATTACCAATGCTGCCAACCTGATCAAGAAAACAATTGCACAAAGACAAAACTCTGTAAAAGAGAAAGCAAACCTTCTGGTAAACCAACAGAAGGATTTGGCGACAATCAATGCTGAAAGAGCTCAGAAAGAGCAGCTGGTAACTGATTTTAAGAAAAACGAATCCAAACTGACTGCTGAACTTAAGCAGAAGCAAGTTCAGTCCAAAGCATTGGAAGGACAGATCAGAGCTATTATTGCTGAAGAAATCAGAATTGCTAAAGCAGAGGAAGAAGCAAGAAGAAAAGCAGAAGCAGAAAAAATACGTTTGGCAAAAATAGCTGCCGAAAGAGAAAAAGCAAGAATTGAAGCGGAAGCCAAAGCAAGAGCTGAAGCCCTTGAAAGAGAAAGAAGACTTGCTGAAGCTGAAGCTAAAAGAGCTGCAGATCTGGCGGCAAAAAGAGCTGAAGAAGAAAGAAAGCGTAGTGAAGATGCTGCCAAGGCAGAAGCCAATGCAAGAGATGAGTCCAGAAGAATAGCTGCTAAAAAAGCTTCAGATGAAGCCAATGTAAGAGCTAAAGAAGCTGCTGATAAATTAACAGCTGCAAGAGCCGCAGAAGCTGCCCTTACGAAGAGAAAAGAAGAAGAGAAAAAAGCTGCTGAAACGAAGGCAATGACAAGCTACGGAGTTTCTACCGCTACCGGAAACAGCTTTGCAGACAATAGAGGAAGACTTGGTTATCCTGCAGACAGAGCCGGACAAATCACCCACCGTTTCGGAAGACAGCAGCACCCGGTTTTCAAAAATATCTCTGAAGACAATACCGGTATTAAAATTTCTGTGCCTTCAGGTACACGTGCTAAATCTGTATTCCCGGGAACTGTATCTTCGGTTGTAGCAAGCAGTGATGGTACCAAGACCGTTATTATCAAACATGGAGGGTATTTTACTATTTATTCCAACTTATCCAATGCAAACGTTTCCAAAGGACAGCAGGTTTCATCAGGAACTGCAATAGGTACTATAGCCCAGGATTTTGATGGCGCTTATACTCTTGATTTTCAAGTATGGAATGGAAGTACACCAGTTGACCCATTAGGTTGGATTTCATATTAAAAAAAGTGTAACTTTGCAAAAATTTTAAGAGATGAATACACTAACAATACTTGCCTTATCTTGGCAACACATCCTTATCGTAGCAATACTTTTAGTATTACTTTTTGGAGGAAAGAAAATTCCGGAATTAATGAGAGGAGTAGGTTCAGGAATCAAAGAATTTAAAGATGCGGTAAAAGAAGAAGATAAGCCAGGTTCTGAAAAAAAAACAACTTCGAACGATAATAATTCTCCAAGCAACTAAAATTCCTTAGAATTAATGAAATTTACTGAGACTGCATGGAAAGTCTTCAATCAAGCTATTGAAGACTATCACGTGTCTGATGACGTTAACACTCTAATTAATAACCCGTTCGAAAAAGATACTTTGGAACGGATTTTGTATGCAAAGAACTGGATTGATACCGTTCAATGGCATCTGGAAGATATAATTAGAGATGAAAATATTGATCCGGCTGAAGCTCTTCAACTCAAGAGAACAATAGACGCTTCCAATCAGAAAAGAACTGATCTGGTAGAATATATTGACGGCTGGTTCCTTACTAAGTTTGAAAATATAACTCCTAAATCTGAAGCAAAAATAAATACAGAAACTCCCGCTTGGGCAGTAGACAGATTATCAATTCTTGCATTAAAGGTTTATCATATGTCGTTAGAAGCGAATAGAGAATCTGCTTCTGAAGAACACAGAAACAACTGCCAGGCTAAACTGGATGTTCTGCTTACTCAGAAAGAGGACCTGTCAACTTCTATTAATCAGTTGCTTGCTGATATTGAGAACGGTAACGTTAAGATGAAAGTATACAAACAAATGAAAATGTATAACGATGAAAGTCTTAACCCAATCCTTTATCAAAAAGGGCAACAGAAATGAAACGACTAATTTTTCTTGGAGTACTTATCATATTAACATCTTCCTGCGCAACGGAAAAGCTAAATCTTTCACCGTTGTCGAATAATTTTTATAGTGATACCAAAGGTTCTGATTCCGACAGAGGCTCAAAGAAGAATTTTAATATCAATATTAAAGAAAATGTAAATGCTTCTGAAATTTCAAATATGATCTCCACTTTTCCCAAGTTTAAAAACAATGGGTTGAACGATGAGGTTACCAGTTTGAAATACAGCCTTCAGAATTATTTATATGCTATTGATGCCAGTAATTCTGCCGGTAAAAGCAGAGCCCTTAAAAGCTTTGAAAAATCATACAAAAAAATTCAAAAGCTAAGACAAAATCTTGACAGAGATGACGATGAAGTTCTCAACAGATATCTGGTTCGTTTAAAAACCAATATCTCTGTTATTGAAGATGCTTTGCCAGGAAGTTAAAAACTAATTGAACAACTATCAATGATTAAAATTCAGGCGGAAGCCAATGTTCCCACAGAACACGGTACTTTCCGAATGATAGCTTTCTCCGAAAACGAAAACGACTGGATGCCTCATATGGCCATCGTGGCTGAAAATACAGATTTTTCAAAGCCTGTCAATGTTCGTTTCCATTCAGAATGTATTACCGGAGAAGTTTTCCATTCAAAAAAATGTGAATGCGGCCAACAATTGGATGCTGCAATGAAATATATCCATGAAAACGGTGGAATTATCATCTACCTTCGCCAGGAAGGAAGGAACATCGGGATCATCAACAAGCTGAAGGCATATTCCTTACAGGAAAAAGGTTTGGACACCGTACAGGCCAATCTTGAACTGGGACTACCCGCAGACGACAGAAATTTTGGCGTAGCCATTGAAATCCTGAATCTGCTGGAAGTAAAAGATATCAACCTTCTGACCAACAATCCTGAAAAGGTAAGATATGTTGTAGACAGCAACATTCACCTTAATTCAAGAGTACCGCTACAGATTCCTGCGAACGAAATGAGCAAAGGATATCTGCAAACAAAAAAAGATTTCTTTGGACATCTTCTGGATGACAATGATAACTAAATAAAACAAAAGCTTCAGAATTTCTGAAGCTTTTTTATTTTACCTTACTACCTTGGGAAACTGTCATTATTCAGACCACAAATTTCACACGGAAAACACTCAAATAGGGCTTTAATTTAGCAACACCTGACTTTCTTCTATACTATCTAATAATGCCCAAATTACAGCATCTTATAAAATCATTTATAATCAGTCATTAACAAATCAAAAGCCCCGAGATTTCTCCCGGAGCTTTTTTAATTATAAAAAACTGAAAAGATATTCTAAATTATTTAGTCTTGATTTTAGACTCGTCAATATTGTAATATTTAATTACACTCTTGTAATCGTTGTAATCTACTACATTACCTTTAGCTGCTTTTGCTCCACCAGTACCCGTTCCATTAGCAGGAAGAATAAGTACTCTGAAATTTTTATTCTGATAATATGACGGATTAGCCGTTAAACTAAACGCAGCAGTAGAATTAATATTAATGGTAGCAGCAAGTTTACTGAATTCATAAATATAATCTACAGCATCATTATTCGCATTACCTACATAACGGGTATATGGAAGAAGTTTCCAGATAGGAGAACCTCCGTCAGTTCCAACCTGCATATAAATAAGGACCATATCGGATTGTACTAATGGGCTGTTGAAATCATCAGTCCATCTGTACAGATTATCATCCACCTTAGTAAAACTAGGACTTATATCAAATGACTGGTTTATCGTGTCATAATCTGTTCCCTGTACTACAGTATCATCACTATTATCACAACTGTAAGCTGTAAATCCAACAGCACCCAGGAATAAAAAGAGAAGTATTTTTTTCATTTCTTATTAAAGTTTAGTTATTATTTATATTGCGTATTCAAATCATATACCAAAAATCTCAAAAACTTTGTTTTCCTCATTTTTTTAATTGTATTTTTGTTCTTATTCAAAAAGTCATGAAGAAATTATTATATACTTCACTCTTTATTGTCGCATTGATAAGTCCTAAGGTGAACGCCCAATATCAGCCTAAAAATGCTTCTAAGGAAGATTTGAAAAAGGCTCAGCAATGGGTTGACAAAACTTATAAAAATCTTTCTCAGGATGAAAAACTAGGACAGCTTTTTATTGTGGCACTTTACACCAATAAAGGAGAAGACTATATCAGCCAGGTAAGAAACATTGTTGCCAATGATAAAATAGGCGGTCTGATCTTAATGCAGGACGATGCTGCAAGAGAAATCAATCTGGTCAATGAATTTCAGCAAAAATCTAAAGTTCCTTTGATGATTGGTATGGACGCAGAATGGGGACTGTATCAGAGAATAGCAACTGCTCACAAATTTCCATGGGCCATGACATTGGGTGCTATCCAGGATAAAAACCTTGTGTATCAGATGGCTTTAAAAATTGCTGAGGATTGTCACAGAATGGGAATCAACTGGGATTTTGCTCCTGTAGTGGATGTTAACACCAACCCTAATAACCCTATCATTGGGAACAGAAGTTTTGGTTCTGAAGTGAATAATGTAATCAGTTCTGCCCTATCCTATTCTAATGGTCTTCAGGACAACAATATCTTAGCAGCGATTAAACATTTCCCCGGACACGGAGATACCAGCACAGACTCACACCTTGACCTTCCAGTGGTTTCCCACTCAATGGAAAGGCTTAACACCATAGAACTGGCGCCGTTCAAAGCGTTGATGAATAAAGGAATCGGAGGAGTAATGGTTGCCCATTTATATGTTCCAAGCTTAGAATCAGGAAAAGGAATCCCTGCTTCTGTTTCTAAAAACATCATTACCGGATTGCTTAAAGATAAGCTGGGTTATAAAGGTTTAATCATTACCGATGCATTAAATATGGGTGCTGTAGCGAATAAATACAAGCCGGGAGAACTGGATGCTATGGCTTTTAAAGCTGGAAATGATATTATGCTTTTCTCACAAGGTGTTTCTGAAGGTAAAAAACTGATTCAAAAAGCTATTGATAAAGGAGAAATTCCTCAGTCCAGAGTAGAAGAAAGTGTAAAAAAAATCTTATTGACTAAGTATTTCCTTGGCCTTACTCAATACACTCCAAAAAATCCGGAAAACATCAATGCTGATTTAAATAACAATTCTCATATCCAGCTGGTACAGAATCTTTATTCCAATGCACTGACTTTATTAAAGGATGAAAAGAAATTACTTCCTCTTACAGGAAAGCAGATTTACTATGTCCCTTTGGAAGAAGCCCCTTACCAGACTTTCGCCAGCAGATTAGGTAATAACGTAATCATCAAAAAAGCAGGAGAAATAAATACGATTCCAGCAGGATCAACGGTCATTGTCGGATTCCATAAAGATAATTCAACAGCTTACAAATCTTATAAAGTTTCAGCAGAATCTAAGCAGGTTCTTTCTGAGCTTACCAAAAATCAAAATGTAATTCTGAATGTATTCGGAAGTGCATACGCATTAAAGGATATTGACCTTTCAAAAGTTTCAACAGTTCTGGTTTCTTATGAAAACAATGATGATTCAATGAATGCCGCAGCTGATGCTTTAAACGGAAAAACAAAAATATGGGGAAAACTTCCTGTACTGGTTAATGATCAGCTGAAACCAGGAATGGGTATTGATCTTAATGTGGTTACCTCAGTAAATAATACAACATCAAAACAACAATAATCTAATGAAAATAGGCATACTTTGCTATCCAACATACGGAGGAAGCGGAATTGTAGCAACAGAATTAGGAATGTCTCTTGCCAATAAAGGATATGAAGTGCATTTCATCAGTTCTGCACTTCCTGCAAGATTAGACATTACCAACCCGAATATTTTCTTCCACAGGGTAAATGTTCAAACCTATCCGCTGTTCCAGTATCAGCCTTATGATATTGCGCTAAGCTCGATGATCTACAGGGTTGTTAATCTATATAAACTGGATCTTCTTCATGCACATTATGCCATTCCGTATGCGTATGCGGCTTTTACAGCAAAGCAAATGCTTCAGGAAGACAATAATGATATTCCACTGGTAACTACCCTGCACGGTACAGATATTACGCTTGTAGGCCAGCACCCGAGTTATAAGCATGCTGTAGAATTTTCAATCAACCAATCAGATGCTATTACCTCGGTTTCTGAAAGTCTGAAAAAAGATACCCTTCAGTTTTTCAACATCAAAAAGGAAATTCAGGTGATTACCAATTTTATTGACAATTCTGAATTTGATGACTGCTCTGAGTGTCAGAGAACACAATTTGCCAATCCTGATGAAAAGATCCTGATCCATGTATCCAACCTTCGTCCTGTAAAGCGTGTGGATGAGGTACTTCAGATCTTTAAGAATGTGGAGAAAAAGGTAAAATCCAAACTGATCATCATTGGTGAAGGTCCCGATATGGAAAAAGTCAATCAGTTTTTAGAAGAAAACCCAGATCTTATTTCCAAAATCCGTCTTTTAGGAAAGGTAAATGATTTGTATAAAATCTTACAGCTTTCAGACGTATTTCTTCTTCCTTCCGAACAGGAAAGTTTCGGTCTGGCTGCTTTGGAAGCAATGGCCGCTTATACTCCGGTAATCAGTTCCAATGCAGGAGGAATTCCTGAGGTGAATATTCAGGGAGAAACAGGATATCTTGCTGAAATCGGAAATGTGGAGGCCATGAGCAACTACACCATCAAGCTGTTGAGCAATGATGAACTTTTAACCAAAATGAAGCAAAACGCGAAAGATCAGGCTATAAAATTCGATTTGAAAAACATTCTTCCTATCTATGAGAAAATGTATAGAACGACTATAGAAAACTTTAATAAGGAGCTGACGAAAGTATAATATTTCTATTATATTTATCGTCACACTTATGACGGAAAAACTACTTCAATATCTTTGGAACTATAAGGTTTTCAAAAATTTTGACTTCAAGGATATTGAAGGAAATTCCGTTGAAATCATCCATTTCGGAAAATGGAATAAAAATGCCGGCCCTGATTTTCTGGATGCTAAAATCAAAATCAGCGGCTTACTTCTCGCAGGAAATATAGAACTGCATGTTCGTTCTTCAGACTGGATTTTCCACAATCATTCTCAAGATCCCAATTATCAGAACATCATTCTGCATGTTGTACTTCAGCATGACATAGAAATTAAAGAACTTACCGGAAAACATGTTCCAACTCTGGAGCTGAAAAATCATATCGATGAAAATATCATCCAGAAATATGAAAAACTCATTAATGGAAATGAATTTATTCCCTGTGAAAATATCTTTAATCCAAAAAAAATACCGCTGAACTTCCACGAAGAGAATATTCTGAAAAAGCTGGATGAGAAATCCCTGGAACTTGAGCAGAATTTAATTCAGTATAAAAATAATTTTGAAGCCGTATTGTTTCACAGTTTCGCCTATTCATTTGGATTAAAAGTAAATGCTCATATTTTCCGGCAGATTGCCGAAAGTGTGGATTACAGTGTTATTAATAAAATCCGCCAGAATCCTCTTCAGCTTGAAGCTTTATTTTTCGGAATATCGGGATGGCTAGAGAATCCGCAGGATGGACAGATGAAAATATGGAAAAGGGAATTTGATTTCATTAAAGCCAAATTTTCGATTTCAGATCTGAAGTTTCATCCTAAGTTTTTACGGTTAAGACCACCCAATTTCCCTACAATCCGATGGTCTCAGATGGCAGACCTCTACAAACATCAGAATCTATATTCAAAGATTATGGAAGCCAGAAATGCGGATCAGCTGTATACTATCTTTAAAGCTATAAAAGCCTCTGAATACTGGGATTTTCATTTTAATTTCGGAAATATTTCAAAAGTACAGCCTAAAACACTGAGCAAGGATTTCATTGATCTTCTGATTTTAAATACTGTTCTTCCCTTAAAGTATACTTATCACAAATACCATCGGGAAGAGATTGCAGATGAAATTATTGAACTGTACAAAACTGTTTCTGCTGAAAAAAATACGATCATTAATGGGTGGCAAAAGCTTGGACTAAACATTACCAATGCACTCGAAAGCCAAAGCCTGATCTATCATCATAAAAACTATTGTGAAGCAAAAAATTGTTTAGCCTGTGGCATTGGATTTAAACTTTTAAAAGAATAATTCTCTTTATAGATAACATCATACAAAAACCTTATCAAAAAAATTCCTTAACTTGCAGTATTGGATTTAAACTTTTAAATAACAATCTGGAAATGCTGAGTAATATCCGTCATAAAATGGAAAGAGAATGGTTTGGTGTACTGACAAGAACAGGGGCCAAACTGGGAATTCCTGTATCTAAATTGAGAATCTTCTTCATTTACTCGACTTTTGCCACAGTCGGTTTTTTCTTTCTGATCTATCTGGGATTGGCATTCACACTTTGGATTAAAGATATTTTCATCACCAGAAGACCTAGTGTCTTTGATTTATAAATTATGGAATTTTTACCGATCACTTCTGCTGAAGATCATAGAATTCAGGAAATCTATGCTTCTTATACTACTACTTTCCCTGTAGACGAACAAAGGGATAAAGAACAGTTTGAGGGTTTATTTTCAAACCCTTATGTAAAGTTCATGTCTGTCGTCCATGAGTCTGAAGCTATTGGCTACCTCATCTTGTGGGAGCTTAGCACTTTTGTTTTTGTAGAGCATCTTGAAGTATTTGAAGCATTCAGAAGTAAGAAACTGGGTTCTCATATCATCAATCATATCTCAGAAAACTATCCGGGGGTTATTTTAGAAATTGAACCTGCAGATTTGAGTGAAGATGCTGCAAGACGTTATTCTTTTTATCAGAGAAATAATTTCAGTTTGATTGACGATACTCATATTCAGCCAAGTTATGGAGAAGGGAAAAAATCTTTGAATTTATGGCTGCTTGCTAATTACACTCCTGAAAATGTGGAGGAAGCAAAAAAAGAAATTTACAATATTATTTATCACTAAAAATATAAAACGCCGGAATTGTTTTCCGGCGTTTATTGTTTTTTTTAACCACAAAAGTTTTAATGGTAGAGCTAAATTTATACATAATAAGTACACTTAAGTTTTTTGAAAATCTTTGATTTTCATCTTAGGTAGGCTTTCCTGAGGCATCGTTTTAAACTTCCCTACGTCCACCAAAGTGTTTAAAAATAAATGCTTTTGTGACTTTTGTGGTTTTATAGAGTTTTTAGTTTACTTCGTACTCAAGTTTTATGGTGATACTGGCTTCTTTTTCTTTGGAAGAAGTATTGAAAGTTCCTCCATAGGAATAGTCTTCATTAGAATTGGGGGCTGTAATCTGGATTACTCCCATTGTTGCTTTCTTCAGATTTCCCAGACCGCTTCCAGAGTTCTCAGCAATTTTTTCAGCACGTTCTTTGGCATCTTTTGTTGCACTGGCAATCATTTCCTGTTTCACGGTAGCCAGTTTAGTATAAAAGTAGGCTGGTGAAGAAGAGGTGAATTCAATTCCGCGATTGATAATTTCCGTAATATTTCTGGATAGGTTTTCTATTTTTCCTACTTCTTTACTTTCAATGGAAACTTTTTGGGTAAGGTTATAACCGGAGAATTCTCCCTGTACGTAATTTCCATTGGTATCATTATAACTTCTGAACTGTTTTTGGATATCTACGGAAGAAAATACAATCTCCTTCTGCTGTATACCTTTTGAAAGCAGATAGTCATTGATTACTTTTCTGTCTGTCGCCAACTCATCATAAGCCGATTTCAGATCAGCATTATTTTTAGAAAAACTTCCGGACCAGGTGATCAGGTCTGACGTAAACTGTTTTGTACCGAGACCTGTTACGGAAATTGTATTTTCAGATTTGTTTCTGTTTTTAATGGCGTTTCCTAAAAATCCGAGCCCGATTATGAAACCCAGCGCGGCTATAGCTACTGCAAAAATGTTTTTATTCATAAAACTTGTGAATTTGGGTTGTTGTTACACTGAAGATTGTATCAATTACCATTCCAATATTTTAAGATTTTTTTAACATTTCAAAGATAAAGATTGAAAATACAACTTATTCAGCATAGCTAGATATTTCTCTCTTCAACTACTTTTGATTTTCTTTCAGTCTTACGATAAAAAGAGGTACTGTTTCTTCTAACCTCAGCATTACGCCTGAAAGATTTTTTGCTTTCACATAGGTTCGTACCTGAGGTTTTGCTAAAAATGAAAACTGAATAAATTCTGAAATTCTGTCAGCGGGGATTCCGGCTTTTACAAAATAATCATCATCTATCCTGTCCCGAACCCAGGCAATATGTTCCTGAAGATCATCATATCTATATTGTCTTTTCTGTCTTCTCGCTTTACCACTTATCAGATCATAAACTCCCTGAACATTCAGATTTCCTAAAAGTATCGGCAAAAGAACACTCTTCACTTCGGCTGGTTTTTCTCTCATTTTTCCAACCGGCTGTGGAAGCCCTACTGCATCTCTCACCTGTTCTCCTTTATCTACTTTTGCCACAATCCGTGAATCTGTTTCCAGATCTCCCGTTAGTTTTTTTACAATCTTCACCTCTCCTACATCTCTCGGAATCTGATAAAGAGTAATAAACAGCGGAGAATTAACACCATTGGTAAGAACTTTTCTGGATGTTCTGTTGAAATCTTCTTTTACAAATCTCAGTTCATCATTCGGATTGGCTTCTATAGAGAACACCCCTTCTGAATCAGAATATACCTTTTTGTCGGAAGACATGTTGATAACAATCACTTTACTTAAGTTTTCTCCATTATCATCCACTACCCGTCCTGTTACGGTCTGCTGAGAAAAAATAAAAGTACTGCACAGAAGCATAAGGAAAAGAAGAAATTTTCTCAGCCCAAATGTTTCAATATTTTCAGTCATATACCCCAACTTTTATTATTCTTTAGTTCCTTCTAATTTATTCGTTTTGCTGTATTCCGCGAATGCTGTTTTAAGCTCATACTCTACAACACTTATCTGAAAATCCTTCCTGTATCTCTTTGCCAGTGAACGTGTTTTTTCTGCATACAGGAGAAAGGTATCTATCTGTTCCTCATCCATTCCGTATTTTTTCAGAAAATTCAGGTTGACCTGATTTTTTACTCTTTTAAGGAAATCCTGAGTTTCATTGTAATTCGCTTTGGTAATTTTAGGTTTTGTTACCTTCTTCACCAAACCTGATACAGCATTAAATACACCAAACAGGTTTACCTGCCCTGCATTATAATCATGTCCTGTAAAAGTTTTTGAAATGGTATTATTCGGTAAAGGCTGATTAAGCGGACTTTTCATATACTCCTCCATATCTGATTTTAACGACTGAAGTTTTCTGGATTCATTCAGATGCTGATTATCTTTCGCTAAATTTCCTGTAGGCTTATAGGTAATTTTCACTTCAGGAATCTGGATCTCCATTCTTTTGAGAATAATATTCAATGGAGAATTCATTTCTTCGCTGGTAATCTTTTTATCAACACGGTAGTATCCTTCTTTAACAAATCTGATCTCATCATTTTCTTTTGCTTCAATCTCAAATGTCCCGGACATATCACTTAACATACTTTTACCTTGTGAAATATTGACAATGAGTACAGGTGTTAAATCCAGTTCGTTCCCCGTGATCACTTTTCCTGATATCTTTTGCTGCGCCCATAATCCCGAAGTAATACAAAAAAGCGCAAGAAACAGAATCTTTCCGATACATTTTATTTTCATCTATCTTTGAGTTTGTGGAGCACGGTAGGATGAAATTCTTGTCAGAACAAAACGTTGGAACCTGTTCAGATCTGCATCACTACAAAATCCATACTTCAGTATTTTTTTTCTCTCAAAACCACCTGCAAAAACATAATAAATAAAATGGTCTATCAGAGGTTTTTCGATCTTAAGATTGGTAAAATAATCATCTCCGAGACTCGCTCTGATGTATTTCATCAAATCTACGTCATCCCATTTGTTTTTCACTTTTCCTATAGAGAATCCCTGCCCTTTTGGCTGTACAAATTCCCCCGGCTTGGCTGCCAATATTCTCGGGTCAGATTTCTTAGCCATATATTGGTCCATATCTTTGAGTAGCTTTTCAACCTTTTTAGGCTTGTTGTAGAGCTTTGAATCTATTTTAAGATTGCCGGTAAGCCCCTGTTTCACTTCCACTTCAGGAATCTGAATGGTTTGGCGAACAAGGCTTATATTCATAGGAGATTGTATATTTTCCTGAGAAACTTTCCTCATGAGTCTTTCATATCCTGCTTTGATAAAACGTAATTCATCCCCTTGTCTTCCGGAAATCATAAAATGACCGTCTCTGTTGGAAACTACGATTTCATCAGTACGGATATTGATTACATTCACATCTTCCATTTCAGCACCATTTTCAGATGTAATTCTTCCAAATATATAACTTTGGGCATGGGTATGGATAAAAAAAATAAAGGATAGAAAAAAGAATAGTTTGAGTTTCACTGGCTGTTTTTTATAGAGCAAAGCTAAAATTATTTTTAATGTATACCATAAGTTTAACCACAGTTAACGCGTTTTAATATTTCTTTTTGATTTTTGCCTTCTAAACTGTTAAATAGCCTGATTAAATTGTTAAAGTTTCTTTTAAATTTTAGCTAACTTGCAGTCTCAATTCTCTCTTTACAATGCAAAATTCTTACACAGTCATCAATGCTTCTGCCGGATCTGGGAAAACATATGCTCTGGTACAAAGGCTATTGATGATCTGTCTCCGCTATCCTAATCAACAACAGTCGATAAGGAATATTCTCGCTCTGACCTTTACGAATAAGGCCGCGAACGAGATGAAGGAAAGAATTTTATCATGGTTAGGAAATTTTTCCGCTAAAGAGTATGCAGAGAATACAGATCTGAAAAATATCCAGAAAGCATTTGAAGAACAGGGACTAAAAATTACGATTGATGAGCTGCATCACCGTTCTAAGAAACTGCTGGATTACGTTCTCCACAATTATTCCACATTGAATATCGGAACTATTGACCGTTTTAATTCAAGGCTGGTAAGAAGCTTTTCTTATGAATTGGGACTGGCTAAAAATTTTAATCTTGAAATTGAAGCTGAACCCTTTTTGATAGAAGCCGTTGATAAGATGCTGGACCAGATTGGGGAGAATGAAACGATCTCCAATTCTTTCATGGACTATGTAGATTATAGTCTTGAAAACAATGAAAGAATTAATCTTAACAAAAACCTTTATGATTCGGCAAAAGAATTTGTAAAGGATATTCACTATGAACATCTGAAAAGCAATAAGAGTTTTGACGATGCCAGCTACGAGAATATAAAAAATACACTTCGTAAAGAAATTGTTCTCAACAAAAAACAGTCTGCAGAACTTGCAGCCAGTTCTATTGAATTATTCAAATCCAGAAATATTGATATTGAAGATTTTGCTCAGGGTAAAAACGGAATTGGAGGCTTCTTTACTAAAGTCATAGATTTTTACCAACAGAAAAGAACCGGATTTCCTTTTCCTACTACTCAGGAAGAGTCTGTCATCAATAATTACAGAAAGGGAGCATCTTCCAAGTCAAAGCATAAAGAGTCTGAGATTTTTGAGATTCTTGACTCACTTCTTGATAACAGAATGAAACTTATCCTTCTGTACATTGAAACCCAGAAGAAAGAAAAAGTTTTGTCGGCTCTTCTTCCCTTAAAGGTAAATAAGGATATTCAGGATGAACTTCAAAAAATTGAAGAGGAAAATGATCTTGTTCTTCTTTCTAAATTTAATATTCTGATCAATGAAAATCTTAAAAACGAACCTTCTGCTTTTATTTATGAAAAGGTAGGATCACAGTTTCAGCATTATTTCTTTGATGAGTTTCAGGATACATCAGAACTGCAGTGGCAAAATTTTGTTCCGCTGAGAGATCACAGTGTTTCTACGGAATATACTTCATTTACTTTAGTGGGTGATCCCAAGCAGAGTATTTACAGATTCCGTGGTGGAGAGAGTAAACTGATGCTGGATATTATCAACAAGAAAGAATTCTCACCTAAGGAAGCTGATCTTCTTGTGTTAAAGGACAACTGGAGAAGTGCCAGAAATATTGTACAGTTCAACAATGAGCTGTACCGTTTCCATTCTGAAGGACTTTTGGAAGAACATAAGAATATTTTCGGAGAAGATGCCGAGCAAAGTCCAAAATCAAAGTTTGACGGGCGTGTAAAGGTGAACCTGATCGACAATCTTACGAATGAAGAGTTCTACAATGATACTTCAGAAAGAATGCGGAAAGACATCCAGGAATGCCTGGACAATGGCTTTAAGTTTTCTGATATCACTATTCTTTGTCGTGGAAATTTTGATATTTTCAGCTACTCTCAAAAGCTGGGAAATTTAAAAGTTAAATATCGCGGTGAGGAAACGAATATTAAAACGATTTCCGATAAAGGTCTTACACTGGAACTTTCCAATACTTTAAAGGCTGTGATTGAATTTCTGCGATGGGAACTTAATCCTAAGAATAAACATTGCCTGATTATGATGATGTATCATCTGAATACATTGGGAAAAATTCATATGCCGGATTTCACTTCAGAAATGAAAGAAATTCTGGACATTGAAGGTCATGAAGAAATACTTCAGTTTATTAAGGAGAAATATTCACTGCAGCTTAAGCAGGATAATTTTCCAAGGTTTAATCTATATAACTTTATAGAATATTACATCAACGAATTTTCTGTTGAAAACAAAGAAACCGACTTTTTACTGAATTTCCTGGAAATGCTTTTCAACTTCACCCAGAATGCGGGTGCCAGTACGAAGGAATTTTTGAAATATTGGGATGAAGAAGCTTCTTCTTACACCATTCAGGCTTCGGAAAACATTGATGCCATTCAGATCATGACCATCCACAAGTCCAAAGGGCTGGAGTTCCCTATTGTTTTTATTCCTATGATGAACAAAAACCGGGATAATGAATTTACCAACTGGTTTGATACGAATGAAAATGAAGCTTTAAAATCTGTGAACATCAATCAGTTTAATAAGAACCTGGAAGTTTATGATGAGGAAATCCTGTTTTTTAACAGTAAAAATGCTTATAAAAACATGATTGACAGGCTATGTCTGCAGTATGTTGCAACTACCAGACCCGTTGAGCAGCTGTTTTTCTATCTTCAGAAAGCCAATAAGACCTCTAATAATCTCGAGCTTCTTGAATTCCTTCAAACAAAAAATACTGAACAGTCTGATGAGTTTGATGTGTATGAAGTGAATCCTGAACTGTTGAAAAAATACTCGAAAGATAAAAGTTCATTTTTTAAAACGCAGAATATTCAGGATCTTAAGAATGTTAATGAAAAAAGTACATCTATCAAGATTGCGACACCGTCTAAAAACTATCAGGTACGAAATGAAAAGGTAAGGATCGGGCTATTTGTTCATGAGCTTTTATCAAAAATCAATACTGAAAAAGATATATCAAAGGTGCTGGAAGGCTATGCGCTGGAAGGCCAGATTACACTGGAGGAAAAAAATGAAATACAGCTTACATTAGAGGAGATCGTGAAGACTTATGCAGAATTCTTTGATGAAAAATGGGAAGTGATCAATGAGAAAGATATTATGATCTCTGAAAACGGGGAAAGTCATATCTTCAGGCCTGACCGTATTTTAAAAGGTGAGGAAGGTTATATCATTGTTGATTTTAAAACAGGTGAACAGAAAACCAAAGACGAGGCACAGGTAGAAGGTTATAAGAATATTCTTGAACGTCTGGGGAAAAAGGTTCTTAAAACTCAGATTATTTATCTTTAAATTTTCCTATTCAGATAAAAAAAATAAAAACCGCTATTCTATCGGATAGCGGTTTTATATTTTGAGAAGTTTTAGTCTTAAGCTGTTGTAGCAGGAACAAATACTCTCTGAGACAATTCCTGGTCAAAAAGGTATAGTGCTGATGGATTATCGCATACCATTTTGATTTTCGTTACGTACTGAGAAGCGCTGGCTTCTTCTTCTACCTGTTCGTTGATAAACCACTGCAGGAATGACGTTGTTGCAAAATCTCCTTCATCGTTTGCATTTTTTACAATATTGAAAATACTTTTAGTTACTATTTTCTCATGTGCCAATGCTTTCTCAAAAATATCTGTAGCATTTTCGAACTCATGTGGAGGTTTTGGAATTTCTCCGATGATAATTTCCCCGCCTACATCATTCAAATAATCAAACATTTTATCTGCGTGCATTAATTCTTCTTTACTCTGTACTCTGAAATAGTTGGCAATTCCATCCAGATCTTTTCCAGAAAACCATGCAGACATTGAAAGATAATATTGAGCGGCGTATTGTTCGTGGGCAATTTGTTCGTTAATTAATTTTGCAATTTTTTCGCTAACCATAAGTATTAAATTTATAGTCAAAAATAAGGAATAAAAGCCCGAAATCAAAGGTTTTAAAGAAAATTAATACAAAAAGGATGGAAAAACATCCATCCTTATCACATTAAAAAACTAAAATTACAGGCTGCTATTTTACATCAGCTGTTCCAGTATTCATCGGCTTTTTCATCATTTTTCTTTCTTTCATTGCCATCTTCATTTTTTCTGCTTTTGCTTTTCTGTCAGCCTGCCATTTATCATATTGCTCAGGGTTTAGAATTTTTTTCATGTCAGCATCCATCTGTGCTTTCTTGGCCATCATTTCCTGCATTTTAGCTTGTCTGTCTCCTTTATTTTTCTCAAACTCAGCTTTTCTTTCAGCATTTCTTTTGTCCTGAAGGTCCTTTATCTGCGCTACCTGAGACTCGTTCAGATTAAGGTCTTTTTTCATTTCTGCAAGGCGTTCCTGCTGTTTCTGCTCCATTTTCTGTTTCATTTCCACAGCTCTTGCCTGTCTGTCTTGTGGAGTTGTAGTCTGTTGTGCCATTGCAAAACTTCCCATTCCGATAAATGCTATTGCTAAAACTAATTTTTTCATCTTTTTAAAATTTAATTAATTGTTATGTTGTTATTATACCTTTTTGATTATTAATTAAAACAGAAGTTAAATTAACAAATTCATAAATAATGTTAAATTTTAATAAAAATAAATCAATAAATAAACAAAAAAAAGGACAGATTATAAAAACCTGCCCTTCACACCACTTAAATATAATATATGAAAATTAATTCTTTACTAAGCTGCCTCTAAAGCCTCCATTACCACGGTTAGAACTTTCAGATTTTTGTCTGGAGCCTCCTCCATTATTTCCTCTGAATCCGCCATTATCTTCTCTTTTAGGAGCTTCTCTTCTCACTTCACTGTTTCCTCTGAAACCGCTTCCATTATTACTTCTGAATCCTCCATTATTATCAGCATTTCCTCGGGTTCCTCCACTGTTATTAGTTCTGAAACCTCCATTGTTGTCAGTATTTCCTCGGGTTCCTCCATTATCAGAATTTCCTCTGAATCCTCCGCTGTTATTAGTTCTGAAACCTCCGTTATTATCACGGAAACCTGAATTTTCTGAGGTTCTCGTATTTCTGAAACCATTACCACCTCTGTTGTCTCTTCTGACAATATCAAAAGTAGGGTTATCCATTCTACGAAATCTTGATCTGTCTACTCTATAAATATTGATATTGACATTTCTATATCTTGGCATTACAGTATATCTCGGTACATAGTATGATCTTCTGTAATTCTGGAAATATACAACCGGACTGGAACCTCTGTAATAGTTATTTTGGAAAACAACAAATACTCTTGGTCCTAATATTCTTTCCATAGCATAAAATCTATCATAATACCATCTGTCCGGGTTATATCGGTAGAAATTATTCCAAGCTGTAAAACTTGCATACAGATTATTAAGTCTCATGATCTGATCTACCTGCCAGCGGCTTAATCTGTTCTGTACGAAAAATCCGTTCCAGTCGATATTAATAATACTTCCTCTGTAGTCGTTATAATAGCTTTGATAATAATCACTTGGATAATAGTCCTGAGGATAATTGTAATAATAATCGTCAGGGAAATAATTTCTGTCATCTTCATCGCTGTAATAGCCATCTCCATTCTGATAATAACCATCATCACCCCAACCATTGTTCGGATACTGCTGAGCTGACGTCAAAACGCCTAACCCAAAAGCTAATCCTAAAAATATTTTTTTCATCTCTATAGTCGTTAATTGGTTAATATATAGCAGAATATCTTAATTCTATCTTTTTGATACAAATAAAAAAAAAAGTTAAATCGTAAGATCAAACTTCTTTTAAATTATTTTTAACCAATTGATAATCAGGTGTTAAATTTACAATCTACCACTGTCTTTTATCCAAAAAGCAATCTTATCATTGAAAGATTCTTTCTTTTTAAGGTCTTCCAGTTTTATATGCATTCTGTAACGCCAATAATGTGGGAAAACCGCAGGATTGTTGATTCTTTCATTATCAATATTTTTATTAGCGAGTTCTGCATCTGTTGCCAGAAATTCCTGAATCGGGAAAATAGCCAGCATAGCATCATTATATAAATGCTGCTTCATAATGATCTCAGCAAGATGAGGGTTCAAATCTGCAGGGGCTTTACCATACTGTATCAGCTGCTGGTTGAAATATTTTTGTGTAAGAGCAGGATCTTCTTTCCACCACTGTCTCAAGGTTGAGCTGTCGTGTGAAGATGCTGTCACTACATTCATATAGCTTGCATTCTTAGGATTATAGAAAGGAATATTTTCAGAAGGCATTCTCTGTACCTTCAAAGCAATGATAGCTAATTCGTCCATTACAACCGGTACACATGCAGGAACCATTCCCAGATCTTCACCGCAAATCAGCATTTTAGTGGCATTCAGGATAACGGGAAGTTTTTCCATTGCTTTTTCAGACCAAAGATGATCCTGTCTTCTGAAGAAATAATCGTGATACAGATCATAAATACTTTTCTGCTCCAGTTCAGGAAGATGTTTGTAAGATTCTGTATTGTACACATTGAACCTTGGGTGATAAACTGTTTTCCCGTTTCTCTCTTCTGTTAAAAACAAAACATTGGCACACAGAGAAATCAATTGTTCCTCAAGCGGGCCATATGATTTCTTCTTAAAGAAATTAACCAGTTTTCTCTGGGAATCAAATTCTTCTTTGAATATATAGGTTCCGTCTGCATTGCGGTCCATAAATTCAAGAGCTTTCCCACTATCTTTTCCAAAATAGTCCCATAAAATCTGATTGTTGATAAAAGGCTTACAATACCTATCAAAATTAAACGGAATCTGCCAGGCTTTAAATTCTTCCGCAACTATAGGAACAGCCGGATAAAAGTACCCTAAAATTCCTTGTACCGCAGAAACAGGCATTCTCCATATTCTGAAGAAACCAAGAATGTGGTCAATTCTCATCGCATCAAAATACTGTTCCAGCGCTTTGAACCTGTTTTTCCACCATCGGTAATCATCTGCTTTCATAGCTTCCCAATTGTAAGTCGGGAATTCCCAGTTCTGTCCAAGTTCTGTAAACTGATCAGGTGGAGCACCTGCCTGAAAATCCATCCCGAATAATTCCGGCTCTGTCCAGGCTTCTACGGAATATCTGTAAATTCCAATCGGAAGATCTCCCTTCAACGAAATTCCCAGGTTATGGGCATAGTCAACAGCATCCTTCAGCTGTACATGCAATTGATACTGTACCCAGGCATGAAGCATTGAGATATCATAATCTTTATTTTTTGTTGTGAAAAACTGTAAAATTTTTCCTGCAATATATTTTTTATGGGTTTTCCACTCGTTGAAATTGGGTGTCTTATATTTGTCCCTCAATACGCAGAATGCAGAATAGGGAACCAACCAATATTCATTATCCTTGATGAATTTTTTGAAGTTTCTGTCTTTGTAGATTTTATCTTTCTCTGCATAGAAAACAGCAGTAAGATATTTCCATTTACCTTCGATCATTTTTTCATAATCAATCAGGTCCAAAGCATTTAACTTCTCTTTTTCAGTTAAATACGAATCAACTAATTCTTTCGGTAAAGAATAATCAAGCTTTTCTATAGAGATATATTGTGGATGCAGAGCATAGACAGATACTGCTGCATAAGGATAAGAATCCGTCCAGGAATAATTTGCTGTTGTATCATTGATTGGAAGAATCTGAATAATACCAAGATTCGTTTCTTTTGCCCAATCTGCTAATTTTTTAATATCCGCAAATTCTCCTACACCGAAACCGTCTTCACTTCTCAAAGAAAATACAGGAACAGCAACTCCGGCATCATGATACATCTGATATCCTTTGAATCTAAAATAATGATTGGAAACAATCTGCAGAACATCACTTAATAGATTAGCTACCGTAAATCTGTTCTCTCCTGTTTCTACATCAATGACTCTGTTCTCTTTGGTATCATAAATGCAATATTTGAATTGGATAAATTCATCTTCCGGAATTTCTACAGAAGCTTCCCACATTCCGAAATCTGTCTGATGCAGGGGAATAACTTTTTCATAACTCCAGCTTCCTAAGGATGCAGTGCTTCCAAAGAGTACAATTCTCCAATCCGGATTATAAATAGGTGCTTCTATTCTGAATAAATGAGTATGTTTTTTTAAAACCGTTATTTTTTCGGGAACAAAATCATGCAGCTTGTTGTAAAGGATTTTGTTGTTTAAATAGTTTTCAGGAAAATTTTTGTTATTCCATTCGTCAAAAACTATAAACTCCTTATAATTATGGGGAAAATTAAGATGATGCGAAACAAATTCCTCTCTTAATACATTACCTTTTTCATTGACTACCAGGTATTGGTAAGAAATAGATTTTGAGAAATTGTCAACTTCACATTTCCACAAACCATTCTCAGCATAAAACATAGTATGGATATGTACTGCAGCTCCTTCTTCACCAATTACCAACTGCAAATTTTCTCCAGCTTTTACAATATATCCTACATTAAAGTATAGTTTCATCTATATTTTTTTATAAAAATACATTTTAATATCGAAAAATAAAACTTATTGAATATCAAATAATCATTAAAAAAACCTTCTCAAATTGATTTGAGAAGGTCCTTCTTAATTATATTTTGTAATTATCTTGTTACGAGAATCTTCTTATTGAATATTGCTTTTCCGGATTCATCAGTAATATTTACAATATAAGCTCCACTCACCAATCCTTTAAGATATACTTTCTCATCCAGCGAAGCATCTTTTACAGAAAGATCCTGAGTCATCACATTTTTACCTGACATATCAAAGATATTCAGTTTAATATTACCTTTTATATTCTTATCAGCATGAACGTTGATATAATGCTCATCTACCTTTGTCGGATAAATATCCAGATTAGCTGCCACAGCATTGATACTGGAAGTTTTATCATTCACAAAATATTTACTTGCCAAATCATAAATATGCAGCCCTTGTTCTCCAGGAAGCTGCTTTGCCTGTAAAGTTGCAAGATCTACTTCATACAAGGAAGCTCCTTTAGCACTTGCAATTACCACTTTACCCTGAGCATTTACAGCGGATCCATTTACAGAATAATTATCCGGAATTCCGGTGATTTTACCCACAAATTTAGCTTTTAAATCTTTTGTCAGCACCTTGAAAACATTTCCTGAAGCTGCAAAAACATAGAAGTTATTATCTGCATCAGCAATCATATCTCCACCAAAACCAGTTTCCATAGCTGTAAATGAATTTCTACCGTTAGACGAATCATCCTTGATAATCCCAAGATCATTTACTACATATTGTCCACTTTTTTTACTAATTTCCAGAAACTGTGTTCCGGCATTATTCACAGCATAAATACTCCCATTATACCCTGTTGCCATTCTTGTAATATGAGAATTGATATCACATGATGATACTCTTGCAACAGTATTTTCTACCAACGTAATCTCTTTAGTCTGTGGATTTAAAACATAGATATTAGACGAAAACATAGGCATATACACCAGATTATTATTCGAAGAATCATAGGCCAGGGCAGCCAGAGTTATGGCTTGAGAATTACTGTAAGAGTTTTTATCTTCAGCTACAATACCTCTTCTAGTCTGCGAAAAAACTTTTGTTGAAGAATCGGCAGTAAAAACTTTCTCTCCGGAAGTTCCATTAGCTGCATCAATTGTGCGAAAATCATTGAAAGTAATACTCTGGGTCTCTTTTCCTGCAATCGCAAAGAAATCTTGCTGTGCTTGTGCATTCACACCAAATAACAGTAAAAATAGAGGGAATAAATGTTTTTTCATATTATATATTTTTAGATTCGTAATCATTTTGATATTACTAAATTACACAATTTTCAAGTTAAAAAACAAAAATCCCGGATATTTGAATAAAGTTGATGATAAATTAATGAATACACAGCTGTTATCAGTCATTTCTTCTTCCTGTTTAATCAGTTTGATAGGTGACTGTAATAGTTTAAATGCACTATAACAGATAAGTGAGGAGTAAGATCAGTGAGGTGAGAAGTGATAAGTTCTAAATCATACTAATATCCCTTTTCCCAATTATGTCATTCCGTAGGAATCCAAGTATTAGAGTCTAAAGGATTCAAAGGATAAACTACAGAATATAAAATGTATTGTATAAACTCCTACGGAGTGGAGTATGTATCAATGATAAACGGTAAATAATCAATGATCTTGGATTACAATAGGGGACAGTCAATCATTATTGATTGCTGATTGCCTATTATTTATGAGTTGGGTATAGGCTTGGGTATAACGCAAAAAAAAATCCTTTATCATAAGATAAAGGATTTTTTAAAAATAAAATAAAAACTGGCGGCGGCCTACTCTCCCGCTTTCGCAGTACCATCGGCGCTGGTGGGCTTAACTTCTGTGTTCGGAATGGGAACAGGTGAGCCCCACCGCTAAAACCACCCTAAAGAAGGTATATAAGGTTGCACGGTATAGATAAAAGGATACAGGTTTTACCTGATTCCCAATAGCTACCATCTGCTACCTGGTTATTTTCGATAAAAACTTTCACAAAGAGGTAACCTTGCTGCACTTTCGTGCGCCATATTAGGCTATAAATCTACGGGTAATTAGTACTACTCGGCTATGACATTACTGTCTTTACACCTGTAGCCTATCAACGTCGTCATCTCCAACGACCCTTAAAAGATGTCTCATCTTGAGGCGAGTTTCGCACTTATATGCTTTCAGTGCTTATCTCTTCCAAACGTAGCTACTCAGCAGTGCACCTGGCGGTACAACTGATACACCAGAGGTTTGTTCAATTCGGTCCTCTCGTACTAGAATCAAGCCCTCTCAAACATCTAACGCCCGCAATAGATAGAGACCGAACTGTCTCACGACGTTCTGAACCCAGCTCGCGTGCCACTTTAATGGGCGAACAGCCCAACCCTTGGGACCTTCTCCAGCCCCAGGATGTGACGAGCCGACATCGAGGTGCCGAACCTCCCCGTCGATGTGAGCTCTTGGGGGAGACTAGCCTGTTATCCCCGGAGTACCTTTTATCCTATGAGCGATGGCCCTTCCATACGGAACCACCGGATCACTATGTCCTGCTTTCGCACCTGATCGACTTGTAGGTCTCACAGTCAAGCACCCTTATGCCATTACACTCTACGCACGGTTACCAAGCGTGCTGAGGGTACCTTTGAAAGCCTCCGTTACTCTTTTGGAGGCGACCACCCCAGTCAAACTACCCACCACGCAATGTCCTTCCATTAAGAAGTTAGGCTCCAAGTAAGTAAAGGGTGGTATTTCAACGTTGGCTCCACCTACACTAGCGTGCAAGCTTCAAAGCCTCCCACCTATCCTACACATTACTTACTCAAAGTCAATACGAAGTTATAGTAAAGGTTCACAGGGTCTTTTCGTCCCATTGCGGGTAATCGGCATCTTCACCGATACTACAATTTCACAGAGCTCATGGTTGAGACAGTGCCCAGATCGTTACACCATTCGTGCAGGTCGGAACTTACCCGACAAGGAATTTCGCTACCTTAGGACCGTTATAGTTACGGCCGCCGTTTACTGGGGCTTCAGTCAATGCCTTCGGTTTAACCCTAAGCACCTTCCTTAACCTTCCAGCACCGGGCAGGTGTCAGACCCTATACTGCATCTTTCGATTTTGCAGAGTCCTGTGTTTTTGATAAACAGTCGCCTGGGCCTCTTTACTGCGGCCACCATTGCTGATGGCGTCTCTTCTCCCGAAGTTACGAGACTATTTTGCCTAGTTCCTTAACCATGATTCACTCTAGCACCTTAGGATTCTCTCCTCGACTACCTGTGTCGGTTTTGGTACGGGTTGCTTCACTTCGGCTTTTCTTGGAAGCACTTTCCCTACAGCAGCTTCGCCCGAAGGCTAGGCCTTGACTATTCCGTCAGTCTCCAGTAAGTACGGCACTCCGTCCCCTTTTTAGTGTGAGCAAGTATGGGAATATTAACCCATTGTCCATCCACTACCCCTTTCGGGTTCGCGTTAGGTCCCGACTAACCCTCAGCTGATTAGCATGGCTGAGGAAACCTTAGTCTTTCGGTGAGCGGGTTTCTCGCCCGCTTTATCGTTACTTATGCCTACATTTTCTTTTCTATCCGCTCCACAATACCTCACAGTACTGCTTCAGCGCAAATAGAATGCTCTCCTACCAGATGTACATAAAGTACAAATCCATAGCTTCGGTAATATGTTTATGCCCGATTATTATCCATGCCGGACCGCTCGACTAGTGAGCTGTTACGCACTCTTTAAATGAATGGCTGCTTCCAAGCCAACATCCTAGCTGTCAATGCAGTCCAACCGCGTTGCTTCAACTTAACATATATTTGGGGACCTTAGCTGTTGGTCTGGGTTCTTTCCCTCTCGGACATGGACCTTAGCACCCATGCCCTCACTGCCGTAGAACATTTATTAGCATTCGGAGTTTGTCAGGAATTGGTAGGCGATGAAACCCCCGCATCCAATCAGTAGCTCTACCTCTAATAAACTTATATACGACGCTGCACCTAAATGCATTTCGGAGAGTACGAGCTATCTCCCAGTTTGATTGGCCTTTCACCCCTACCCACAGGTCATCCGAAGACTTTTCAACGTCAACCGGTTCGGTCCTCCACTCTGTGTTACCAGAGCTTCAACCTGCCCATGGGTAGATCACAAGGTTTCGCGTCTAATCCTACTAACTATACGCCCTATTCAGACTCGCTTTCGCTCCGGCTCCGGTACTTAATACCTTAACCTCGCTAGTAAAATTAACTCGTAGGCTCATTATGCAAAAGGCACGCCGTCACAGCTTAATGCTGCTCCGACCGCTTGTAGGCGTACGGTTTCAGGTTCTATTTCACCCTTCTATTCGAAGTGCTTTTCACCTTTCCTTCACAGTACTTGTTCACTATCGGTCTTTCAGGAGTATTTAGCCTTGGAGGATGGTCCCCCCATATTCAGACAGGATTTCACGTGTCCCGCCCTACTCATTTATCACTCAAATATGCCTTTCATATACGGGGCTATCACCCTCTACGGCCGTTCTTTCCAGAACATTCTATTAAACATATATCAGCTTTTGGGCTAATCCGCTTTCGCTCGCCACTACTTACGGAATCTCTTCGATTTCTTTTCCTCCGGGTACTTAGATGTTTCAGTTCTCCGGGTTTGCTCCTCCTTAGAGGTGACTGGTCTTCAACCAGCCGGGTTGCCCCATTCGGACATCTGCGGATCAATTCGTGTGTGCCAATCCCCGCAGCTTTTCGCAGCTTACCACGTCCTTCGTCGCCTCTGAAAGCCTAGGCATCCGCCATACGCCCTTAACGATTTCTTTCCTAATAATTATATTAGTTCAGTATTTTTTGATAAATTTAATTTATCGATATTTTTATAAACTCGGCACTCGAAAGTGCTCGGTTATCTCTTTGTGATGTCTTTACCGTTAATGTCAATGATCTTAATTTCTTTTTATCCAACTGATGAACAGATATTGTTTTTGGCTCTATCCGTAACTTTTAAATCAGTCTTCTAAAACTGTGGAGAATAAGGGAGTCGAACCCTTGACCTCCTGCGTGCAAGGCAGGCGCTCTAGCCAGCTGAGCTAATTCCCCCTCTAGTTGCTGTTGGCTATTTGCTTCTGGCTTCTGGCATTTTTGCCATAAGCTATAAGCTATTTGCCAGCCGCTTTAATTAGTAGTCTCGGGCAGGCTCGAACTGCCGACCTCTACATTATCAGTGTAGCGCTCTAACCAGCTGAGCTACGAGACTTTATATGAGTTATGGGGATGAGTAAGTAAGTTATACTTTTCCTCTTCTTCATTTCTCAATCTCTTTCCCTATACTAATTTCTAGTGGGTGTTGTATTTTTAATATAACCAACCAAACAAAAAACTAAAGCTTTACTTTGAAGTAAGTGCATGGTACATTTAAGTACCTTTGTTTTTTTATCGTCTTTAGACGCTCTAAAATGAGATGTTCCAGCCGCACCTTCCGGTACGGCTACCTTGTTACGACTTAGCCCTAGTTACCTGTTTTACCCTAGGCAGCTCCTTTTACGGTCACCGACTTCAGGTACCCCAGACTTCCATGGCTTGACGGGCGGTGTGTACAAGGCCCGGGAACGTATTCACCGCGCCATGGCTGATGCGCGATTACTAGCGATTCCAGCTTCATAGAGTCGAGTTGCAGACTCCAATCCGAACTGAGACCAGCTTTCGAGATTTGCATCACGTCACCGTGTAGCTGCCCTCTGTACTGGCCATTGTATTACGTGTGTGGCCCAAGGCGTAAGGGCCGTGATGATTTGACGTCATCCCCACCTTCCTCTCTACTTGCGTAGGCAGTCTCACTAGAGTCCCCAACTTAATGATGGCAACTAGTGACAGGGGTTGCGCTCGTTGCAGGACTTAACCTAACACCTCACGGCACGAGCTGACGACAACCATGCAGCACCTTGAAAAATGTCCGAAGAAAAGTCTATTTCTAAACCTGTCATTTCCCATTTAAGCCTTGGTAAGGTTCCTCGCGTATCATCGAATTAAACCACATAATCCACCGCTTGTGCGGGCCCCCGTCAATTCCTTTGAGTTTCATTCTTGCGAACGTACTCCCCAGGTGGCTAACTTATCACTTTCGCTTAGTCTCTGAATCCGAAAACCCAAAAACGAGTTAGCATCGTTTACGGCGTGGACTACCAGGGTATCTAATCCTGTTCGCTCCCCACGCTTTCGTCCATCAGCGTCAGTTGTTGCTTAGTAACCTGCCTTCGCAATTGGTGTTCTAAGTAATATCTATGCATTTCACCGCTACACTACTTATTCCAGCTACTTCAACAACACTCAAGACCTGCAGTATCAATGGCAGTTTCACAGTTAAGCTGTGAGATTTCACCACTGACTTACAGATCCGCCTACGGACCCTTTAAACCCAATAAATCCGGATAACGCTTGCACCCTCCGTATTACCGCGGCTGCTGGCACGGAGTTAGCCGGTGCTTATTCGTATAGTACCTTCAGCTACCCTCACGAGGGTAGGTTTATCCCTATACAAAAGAAGTTTACAACCCATAGGGCCGTCGTCCTTCACGCGGGATGGCTGGATCAGGCTCTCACCCATTGTCCAATATTCCTCACTGCTGCCTCCCGTAGGAGTCTGGTCCGTGTCTCAGTACCAGTGTGGGGGATCACCCTCTCAGGCCCCCTAAAGATCGTTGACTTGGTGAGCCGTTACCTCACCAACTATCTAATCTTGCGCGTGCCCATCTCTATCCACCGGAGTTTTCAATTTAAAATGATGCCATTCTAAATATTATGGGGTATTAATCTCCCTTTCGAAAGGCTATCCCCCAGATAAAGGCAGGTTGCACACGTGTTCCGCACCCGTACGCCGCTCTCTCATTTCCGAAGAAACAATACCGCTCGGCTTGCATGTGTTAGGCCTCCCGCTAGCGTTCATCCTGAGCCAGGATCAAACTCTCCATTGTATGTTTGTCTGACTCACTCAAAGTTTTTTTACGCTTTAGTTTTTCCTTACTTGGTTGTTATATTGTATGTCAATGATCTTTATATCTTTCGCTTTGTAACGAAACACTCTCTTCTGTCAGTGGCGCTCCGTATTTGCGAGTGCAAAAGTAAAACTTTATTTCTTAATGACCAAATGTTTTGAAAGAAAATTTTAAAGTTTTTTAAGTAACCTTAATCCCTCTCCTAAACCTTAATCACCCTACTCCTGCGCTCCCTTTATTTGGGATTGCAAAGATACAAACTCTTTTTAAACTCGCAACTTTTTTTTGATAAAAAAAATTAAAGTTTTTTGTCTGCCTCTTGTTGAAGTATCATAATGTCTATGCTTATCTAAAAGCTCTCCTGCGCTACTGTATTACTCTCGTTTTTCAGTGGGGCAAAGATAACAACTTATTGCAACGCAAAACAACTTTATTTAACATAAAAATATACAAAGTGGATAACTATTCCCGTATATATATGTTATTCAGATAATTAATTACAATTTATAGTTATCCACAATAAGTATTTAGAAATGAATATCATTAAATTCTATACATAAGATTTAATTCTAATACATAAATCTCCAAAAGCAATTGCATTTATATGGGATATTTATCATAGTAATATACTTCTAATCAAGTACCTCAAAGCGGACAAAAATTTTATGGAATATAATTTACATACCAGAAATGTATCAAACTATAAATTTATTTGGTTCTAAGATTCAAACATGAAATTAATTGAAAGTAGATTATATAGATTCTAGAGTGTACAAGCAATACAGCACTTTAACTTTATACTATGTACAAAATACAGGCAAAGATTTATATAAGTTCTGTAAAGGATGAATAATTCTGGATTCTGGATTCTGGATTCTGGGTTCTGCGTATGAACTATGGAGTGATGAGTGATAAGTTATAAATCATACTAATATCCCTTTTCCCAATTATGTCATTCCTTAGGAATCAAGTCTTATTTATTAGAATCTTAAGAGTTCAAAGGAATACTATAGATGTTTTAATATTTAAGTGATTGATAAATTGATAATCTTAGATCTACTTAATTATAAAATTTAAAAGGTATTGTATAGACTCCTACGGAGTGGAATATGTATCAATGATGTATACCTATTGCTCATTACTTATCTTTTAGGGTTGTGCTTGGCTGGGTATACAGCAAAAAAAAATCCTTTATCTTATGATAAAGGATTTTTTAAAAATAAAATAAAAACTGGCGGCGGCCTACTCTCCCGCTTTCGCAGTACCATCGGCGCTGGTGGGCTTAACTTCTGTGTTCGGAATGGGAACAGGTGAGCCCCACCGCTAAAACCACCCTAAAGAAGGTATATAAGGTTGCACGGTATAGATAAAAGGATACAGGTTTTACCTGATTCCCAATAGCTACCATCTGCTACCTGGTTATTTTCGATAAAAACTTTCACAAAGAGGTAACCTTGCTGCACTTTCGTGCGCCATATTAGGCTATAAATCTACGGGTAATTAGTACTACTCGGCTATGACATTACTGTCTTTACACCTGTAGCCTATCAACGTCGTCATCTCCAACGACCCTTAAAAGATGTCTCATCTTGAGGCGAGTTTCGCACTTATATGCTTTCAGTGCTTATCTCTTCCAAACGTAGCTACTCAGCAGTGCACCTGGCGGTACAACTGATACACCAGAGGTTTGTTCAATTCGGTCCTCTCGTACTAGAATCAAGCCCTCTCAAACATCTAACGCCCGCAATAGATAGAGACCGAACTGTCTCACGACGTTCTGAACCCAGCTCGCGTGCCACTTTAATGGGCGAACAGCCCAACCCTTGGGACCTTCTCCAGCCCCAGGATGTGACGAGCCGACATCGAGGTGCCGAACCTCCCCGTCGATGTGAGCTCTTGGGGGAGACTAGCCTGTTATCCCCGGAGTACCTTTTATCCTATGAGCGATGGCCCTTCCATACGGAACCACCGGATCACTATGTCCTGCTTTCGCACCTGATCGACTTGTAGGTCTCACAGTCAAGCACCCTTATGCCATTACACTCTACGCACGGTTACCAAGCGTGCTGAGGGTACCTTTGAAAGCCTCCGTTACTCTTTTGGAGGCGACCACCCCAGTCAAACTACCCACCACGCAATGTCCTTCCATTAAGAAGTTAGGCTCCAAGTAAGTAAAGGGTGGTATTTCAACGTTGGCTCCACCTACACTAGCGTGCAAGCTTCAAAGCCTCCCACCTATCCTACACATTACTTACTCAAAGTCAATACGAAGTTATAGTAAAGGTTCACAGGGTCTTTTCGTCCCATTGCGGGTAATCGGCATCTTCACCGATACTACAATTTCACAGAGCTCATGGTTGAGACAGTGCCCAGATCGTTACACCATTCGTGCAGGTCGGAACTTACCCGACAAGGAATTTCGCTACCTTAGGACCGTTATAGTTACGGCCGCCGTTTACTGGGGCTTCAGTCAATGCCTTCGGTTTAACCCTAAGCACCTTCCTTAACCTTCCAGCACCGGGCAGGTGTCAGACCCTATACTGCATCTTTCGATTTTGCAGAGTCCTGTGTTTTTGATAAACAGTCGCCTGGGCCTCTTTACTGCGGCCACCATTGCTGATGGCGTCTCTTCTCCCGAAGTTACGAGACTATTTTGCCTAGTTCCTTAACCATGATTCACTCTAGCACCTTAGGATTCTCTCCTCGACTACCTGTGTCGGTTTTGGTACGGGTTGCTTCACTTCGGCTTTTCTTGGAAGCACTTTCCCTACAGCAGCTTCGCCCGAAGGCTAGGCCTTGACTATTCCGTCAGTCTCCAGTAAGTACGGCACTCCGTCCCCTTTTTAGTGTGAGCAAGTATGGGAATATTAACCCATTGTCCATCCACTACCCCTTTCGGGTTCGCGTTAGGTCCCGACTAACCCTCAGCTGATTAGCATGGCTGAGGAAACCTTAGTCTTTCGGTGAGCGGGTTTCTCGCCCGCTTTATCGTTACTTATGCCTACATTTTCTTTTCTATCCGCTCCACAATACCTCACAGTACTGCTTCAGCGCAAATAGAATGCTCTCCTACCAGATGTACATAAAGTACAAATCCATAGCTTCGGTAATATGTTTATGCCCGATTATTATCCATGCCGGACCGCTCGACTAGTGAGCTGTTACGCACTCTTTAAATGAATGGCTGCTTCCAAGCCAACATCCTAGCTGTCAATGCAGTCCAACCGCGTTGCTTCAACTTAACATATATTTGGGGACCTTAGCTGTTGGTCTGGGTTCTTTCCCTCTCGGACATGGACCTTAGCACCCATGCCCTCACTGCCGTAGAACATTTATTAGCATTCGGAGTTTGTCAGGAATTGGTAGGCGATGAAACCCCCGCATCCAATCAGTAGCTCTACCTCTAATAAACTTATATACGACGCTGCACCTAAATGCATTTCGGAGAGTACGAGCTATCTCCCAGTTTGATTGGCCTTTCACCCCTACCCACAGGTCATCCGAAGACTTTTCAACGTCAACCGGTTCGGTCCTCCACTCTGTGTTACCAGAGCTTCAACCTGCCCATGGGTAGATCACAAGGTTTCGCGTCTAATCCTACTAACTATACGCCCTATTCAGACTCGCTTTCGCTCCGGCTCCGGTACTTAATACCTTAACCTCGCTAGTAAAATTAACTCGTAGGCTCATTATGCAAAAGGCACGCCGTCACAGCTTAATGCTGCTCCGACCGCTTGTAGGCGTACGGTTTCAGGTTCTATTTCACCCTTCTATTCGAAGTGCTTTTCACCTTTCCTTCACAGTACTTGTTCACTATCGGTCTTTCAGGAGTATTTAGCCTTGGAGGATGGTCCCCCCATATTCAGACAGGATTTCACGTGTCCCGCCCTACTCATTTATCACTCAAATATGCCTTTCATATACGGGGCTATCACCCTCTACGGCCGTTCTTTCCAGAACATTCTATTAAACATATATCAGCTTTTGGGCTAATCCGCTTTCGCTCGCCACTACTTACGGAATCTCTTCGATTTCTTTTCCTCCGGGTACTTAGATGTTTCAGTTCTCCGGGTTTGCTCCTCCTTAGAGGTGACTGGTCTTCAACCAGCCGGGTTGCCCCATTCGGACATCTGCGGATCAATTCGTGTGTGCCAATCCCCGCAGCTTTTCGCAGCTTACCACGTCCTTCGTCGCCTCTGAAAGCCTAGGCATCCGCCATACGCCCTTAACGATTTCTTTCCTAATAATTATATTAGTTCAGTATTTTTTGATAAATTTAATTTATCGATATTTTTATAAACTCGGCACTCGAAAGTGCTCGGTTATCTCTTTGTGATGTCTTTACCGTTAATGTCAATGATCTTAATTTCTTTTTATCCAACTGATGAACAGATATTGTTTTTGGCTCTATCCGTAACTTTTAAATCAGTCTTCTAAAACTGTGGAGAATAAGGGAGTCGAACCCTTGACCTCCTGCGTGCAAGGCAGGCGCTCTAGCCAGCTGAGCTAATTCCCCCTCTAGTTGCTGTTGGCTATTTGCTTCTGGCTTCTGGCATTTTTGCCATAAGCTATAAGCTATTTGCCAGCCGCTTTAATTAGTAGTCTCGGGCAGGCTCGAACTGCCGACCTCTACATTATCAGTGTAGCGCTCTAACCAGCTGAGCTACGAGACTTTATATGAGTTATGGGGATGAGTAAGTAAGTTATACTTTTCCTCTTCTTCATTTCTCAATCTCTTTCCCTATACTAATTTCTAGTGGGTGTTGTATTTTTAATATAACCAACCAAACAAAAAACTAAAGCTTTACTTTGAAGTAAGTGCATGGTACATTTAAGTACCTTTGTTTTTTTATCGTCTTTAGACGCTCTAAAATGAGATGTTCCAGCCGCACCTTCCGGTACGGCTACCTTGTTACGACTTAGCCCTAGTTACCTGTTTTACCCTAGGCAGCTCCTTTTACGGTCACCGACTTCAGGTACCCCAGACTTCCATGGCTTGACGGGCGGTGTGTACAAGGCCCGGGAACGTATTCACCGCGCCATGGCTGATGCGCGATTACTAGCGATTCCAGCTTCATAGAGTCGAGTTGCAGACTCCAATCCGAACTGAGACCAGCTTTCGAGATTTGCATCACGTCACCGTGTAGCTGCCCTCTGTACTGGCCATTGTATTACGTGTGTGGCCCAAGGCGTAAGGGCCGTGATGATTTGACGTCATCCCCACCTTCCTCTCTACTTGCGTAGGCAGTCTCACTAGAGTCCCCAACTTAATGATGGCAACTAGTGACAGGGGTTGCGCTCGTTGCAGGACTTAACCTAACACCTCACGGCACGAGCTGACGACAACCATGCAGCACCTTGAAAAATGTCCGAAGAAAAGTCTATTTCTAAACCTGTCATTTCCCATTTAAGCCTTGGTAAGGTTCCTCGCGTATCATCGAATTAAACCACATAATCCACCGCTTGTGCGGGCCCCCGTCAATTCCTTTGAGTTTCATTCTTGCGAACGTACTCCCCAGGTGGCTAACTTATCACTTTCGCTTAGTCTCTGAATCCGAAAACCCAAAAACGAGTTAGCATCGTTTACGGCGTGGACTACCAGGGTATCTAATCCTGTTCGCTCCCCACGCTTTCGTCCATCAGCGTCAGTTGTTGCTTAGTAACCTGCCTTCGCAATTGGTGTTCTAAGTAATATCTATGCATTTCACCGCTACACTACTTATTCCAGCTACTTCAACAACACTCAAGACCTGCAGTATCAATGGCAGTTTCACAGTTAAGCTGTGAGATTTCACCACTGACTTACAGATCCGCCTACGGACCCTTTAAACCCAATAAATCCGGATAACGCTTGCACCCTCCGTATTACCGCGGCTGCTGGCACGGAGTTAGCCGGTGCTTATTCGTATAGTACCTTCAGCTACCCTCACGAGGGTAGGTTTATCCCTATACAAAAGAAGTTTACAACCCATAGGGCCGTCGTCCTTCACGCGGGATGGCTGGATCAGGCTCTCACCCATTGTCCAATATTCCTCACTGCTGCCTCCCGTAGGAGTCTGGTCCGTGTCTCAGTACCAGTGTGGGGGATCACCCTCTCAGGCCCCCTAAAGATCGTTGACTTGGTGAGCCGTTACCTCACCAACTATCTAATCTTGCGCGTGCCCATCTCTATCCACCGGAGTTTTCAATTTAAAATGATGCCATTCTAAATATTATGGGGTATTAATCTCCCTTTCGAAAGGCTATCCCCCAGATAAAGGCAGGTTGCACACGTGTTCCGCACCCGTACGCCGCTCTCTCATTTCCGAAGAAACAATACCGCTCGGCTTGCATGTGTTAGGCCTCCCGCTAGCGTTCATCCTGAGCCAGGATCAAACTCTCCATTGTATGTTTGTCTGACTCACTCAAAGTTTTTTTACGCTTTAGTTTTTCCTTACTTGGTTGTTATATTGTATGTCAATGATCTTTATATCTTTCGCTTTATAACGAAACACTCTCTTCTGTCAGTGGCGCTCCGTATTTGCGAGTGCAAAAGTAAAACTTTATTTCTTAATGACCAAATGTTTTGAAAGAAAATTTTAAAGTTTTTTAAGTAACCTTAATCCCTCTCCTAAACCTTAATCACCCTACTCCTGCGCTCCCTTTATTTGGGATTGCAAAGATACAAACTCTTTTTAAACTCGCAACTTTTTTTGATAAAAAAATTAAAGTTTTTTGTCTGCCTCTTTTTGAAGTATCATAATGTCTATGCTTATCTAAAAGCTCTCCTGCGCTACCGAACTACTCTCGTTTTTCAGTGGGGCAAAGATAACAACTTATTGCAACGCAAAACAACTTTATTTAACATAAATTTTACACCACCGTAATATTTAACCCTAATACACTGGAACGCAGGGAGAAAAATTTTAAACATTTGTTTGGGATTCCAAGTGGAAGGTTGGAGGGTGGGAGAATTTGAGGGGTTGAGGGTTTGAGCGTGAAAGGGGAATCATGGGTAATGAGTAATGAAAGATACATTCTATTATATATAAGATAAAGGGAAGTTTGGGGGAAAGGTGCAGGGGGAAGCTTTTATAAAACAGGCTCCCTTCGTCTACGCTCAGGATTATAGTGCGTTCTTATGGAATGAGTATTGGGGTAACCACAGATCACACAGATTTGCACAGATGATGATGTATATTTAGTATAGGGTATTTCATTCGGGGGAATTCATAATTTATAATTCATAATTCATCATTAACCTCACCCCTAGCCCTGATAGGAATGGGTACCCCGCAGCATGCCTTTGAGAGGGATGGGATTGGATGTGGGAAAGCCCGGGCGCGAGGAGTATGAATGGATAGCAGGAAATAGCTCCTGAAAAAGATCATATATAATAATGGATAAGATATATTTTCCGAGATGGTTCCAAAAAAAACATTCCGTAAGAATCCTAAATGTGGGACTCCTACGGAATGTTTTATAAAATAAAGTTATATTTTTAGTTCAGAACGTATGATGTTCCATCTCTTCCGTCTTTTAATTCGATTCCTTCTGCAAGCAGTTTGTCTCTGATCTGATCTGAAAGGTCAAAATTCTTGGATTTTCTTGCCTGATTTCTCAGTTCAATTAAAACTTTTAAAGTTTGATCAAGTTTTTCATTGTTATTTTCTTCTACGGTCTGTAATCCCAGAACGTCAAAGATAAAGGCATTCAATGTTGACTTTAAATCTTCTAGATCTGCAGTTGAAATTGTTTCTTTACCATCGTTCAAGGCAAAGATGTATTTCACAGCTTCAAACAGGTGAGCAATCAGGATTGGTGAATTGAAATCATCAGTCAAAGCTTCATATGCTTTATCTTTCCATTCTTTCAGGCTGAAACCGGATTGTTTGGTATCATCAGGGGTGATTGAGTTCAATACTTTCACCGCTTCCATTAGCCTGATAAATCCTTTTTCGCTGGCTATCATTGCATCGTTTGAAATATCCAGAACACTTCTGTAGTGTGCCTGCAGGAAGCAGAAACGTACAATTGAAGGGTGGAAAGGTTTTTCAAAGAAGTCATTATCTCCTGTAACCAGCTGCATCGGAAGGATATAGTTTCCAGTGGATTTGCTCATGCGCTGAGAATTCATCGTCAACATATTGGCATGCATCCAGTAGTTTACCGGAGCTGTACCATTACAAGCTTTTCCTTGTGCAATTTCACATTCGTGGTGAGGGAATTTAAGGTCCATCCCTCCTCCATGGATATCAAATGTTTCACCTAAATATTTCGTACTCATTGCAGTACATTCAAGGTGCCATCCCGGGAAGCCTTCTCCCCAAGGGGAATTCCATCTCATAATATGAGCTGGAGATGCTTTTTTCCACAAAGCAAAATCCTGTGGGTTTTTCTTTTCTCCCTGGCCATCAAGGTCTCTGGTATTGGCAAAAAGTTCTTCTATATTACGTTTTGAAAGTTCGCCATAGTTCAATCCTCTTTTGTTGTATTCTAATACATCGAAGTATACTGAACCGTTGCTTTCGTAGGCAAATCCTTTTTCAATAAGTTTTTGAGTCAATTCGATCTGCTCCACAATATGTCCTGTAGCAGTAGGTTCGATATTGGGTGGCAAAAGATTGAACATATCCAATACTTTATGGAAATCTACCGTATATTTCTGTACAATTTCCATAGGCTCTAGTTTTTCAAGTCTGGTTTGCTTTACGAATCTGTCATTATCTACATTCCCATCATCAGTAAGGTGTCCAGCATCCGTAATATTTCTTACATATCTTACTTTATACCCCAAATGCGTCAAGGTACGGTATATAAAATCGAAGGAAAGGAAAGTTCTTACATTTCCTAAATGCACATTGCTGTATACTGTAGGTCCGCAGACATACATTCCGACATTTCCTTCTAAAATAGGTTTGAATATTTCTTTTTCCGCTGTAAGGGAGTTATATATTTTTAATTGCATTTATTTTTAAGTTAAAAGATTTAATGATTTTAAAGATTCAAAAATTAGTTAAAAATTACTTTTGTCACAACAAATAATTGTTGTGATAAAAATCTTATGTGAAACTTTTTTAAATTTTATCATAATTAAATCGCTTTTAAATGATGCTGCAGATGGTCTACATAATCATTAATAATAAACTCCAATGTAAAAACCTGAGGTTCTATTTTGGTTGTATCACAAGTTCTCTGTAATGCTTCATCGGGAATATTTTCAACTACATGAACAATCTGGTAGTTCAAAGACTTCCACAGATCAATAAGATCCGAAGTAGGAACATTCTGATAGTTCTGAGCTTTTACCCAGATATTCTGATCATATACGATATTCTCGTTCTCTTTATATTGAGTAACAACAAATCTACGGATATTTGTTAAAGCACTGTCACAAAGATGGCCTATAATTTCTTTTTTAGACCATTTTTCTTGAGAGCTTCTGTATGACCATTCTTCTTCAGGGATATTCTGAAATCTCTGAAGTTCGGCATCAATAATATTTTTAAGAATTTGGTAGTTCATTGATTAATAATCCAATTTTGCATGGCTTCCTACGTAATGTAAGAATTCCTGTCTTGTAATAGGGTTTGTTCTGAAAATACCACTCAATTCTGCAGTAATGGTAGAACTTGCCGTGTCTTTTATTCCTCGGCAATTGACACAAAGGTGCTTTGCATCAATGATACACGCAACATCTTTTGTCCCCAAAGCTTCTTTTAAAGCATCTACAATCTGCATGGTAAGTCTTTCCTGAACCTGTGGTCTTTTCGCATAGTAATCAACAATTCTGTTTATTTTTGAAAGGCCGATTACTTCCCCATTGGAAATATAAGCAACATGGGCTCTTCCTATGATGGGTAAAAAGTGATGTTCGCAGAAAGAATATACGGTGATATCTTTTTCCACCAGCATCTGGCGGTATTTGTATTTATTGGAGAAAGTGGAAATCCCTGGTTTGTTTTCAGGAAGAAGTCCTCCGAAAATCTCATTCACATACATTTTGGCAACACGTCTTGGAGAATCTTTCAGAGAATCATCTGTCATGTCCATTCCTAATGTTTCCATAATCTCGCCAAAAAGCTCAGTAATTTTTTCTATTTTTTCCTGTGGCGATTTATCAAAAGCATCTTTCCTTATAGGCGTATGTTCTTTTCCAGTGAAAATATCATCGTCGTTATCAGTAAAATCAACCATTTTTATTTAATTTGCAGCAAAAATACGGATAATATCTATTTCTCTATTTCAAATAAAGTGAAAAACATTATCTTTTATAGCCATTTCTGATTAAAAAGCCTATGATTATTGTCGAAGAAGTACAAAACCGACTCCATAAAAGGGAATTTCTGGAATTCCCGGCACAACTTTATCAACGTGACAAAAATTATATCCGCCCTTTAGATAAGTATATTGAGGAAATTTTTGAGCCTGAAAAGAATAAATTCTTTCAAAACGGCGAATGTAAGAGATTTTTGTTTAAAAAGAATCACAAAACGGTTGGTAAAGTAGCTGTTTTCATTAACCATTGTTATGAGCAAAAGCAACCTACGGGAGGAATTGGTTTTTTTGACTGTATCAATGATCAGAATACCGCCAATTTTATTTTTGACCATTGTAAAAACTGGCTTCAGAAAAAAGGAATGGAAGCTATGGATGGTCCGATCAATTTTGGGGAGCGGGATAAATTCTGGGGGCTTTTGATTGATGGTTTTGCTGAGCCTTTGTTTGGAATGAATTACAACTTCCCTTACTACAAAGATCTTTTTGAAAATTATGGATTTCAGATCTATTTTGAGCAGCTTTGTTTTACCAGACCTGTTTTTGCTGAAGTTTCGCGAATCTTCACGATTGCCCATGAAAAAAACAGAAGAAATCCTGCCATTTCAGCTCAGCCTATGAAAAAGAATAATCTGGTGAAATTTGCAAAAGATTTTACTGAGGTTTATAATAAAGCATGGGCATCTCATGGAGAAGGAAAACATTTGGAAGAAGCAAAGGTTCTGAAAATGTTCAATACGATGAAACCCATTATCAATGAGCATATCTCCTGGTTTGTATATGAAAATGAGAAACCGATTGCGATGTGGATCAATATTCCTGACCTTAACCAGTGGGCTAAATATTTGAATGGAAAGTTCGGAATTTTTGAAAAACTCAAGTTCTTATTTTTTAAACGATTTAAGAAAAATGAGAAAATGGTGGGGCTTGTTTTTGGTGTAGTTCCGGAATGGCAAAAGAAAGGTATTGACGGATATATGATTTGGGAAGGAACTCAACATTTGAGAAAACATACAGATTTTAAGATTACAGAACTACAGTGGATTGGTGATTTTAATCCTAAAATGATTAAGATTGCTGAAACTCTGGATACCACAGTAACGCGAAAGCTGGCTACCTACCGGTATCTGTTTGACAGGAATAAGGAGTTTGAGAGGCACCCCTATTTATAATTAAGATCAATTATTTCTTTTCATTTAATTTAGTAGAATAGTTGTATTTTTGAAAGTAAATTTTTAATAAACTAAATAAAACCATATACAATGAGAAAAATCATTATAAGTATCTTACTAATATCTTCTATTCCTTTTTCTGCTCAGCAGATGACTACATTGAGCTATGATGGATCACGTTTACTGAATCATACTTTTTATCAAAATGGAGATTCAAGTGGAAAAGGAATCAACTATGATGATATACAGGGTACTCCTTACTATGATAAAACATTTTCTGCAGCTAAATTTATTGTTGCTGACAGATTTGAGAGTGCTGTAGCACGTTATAACACTTACTTTGATGAAGTTGAGTTCAAGAAGGATGAAGAAACTTATTCTTTGGTTCCGGACAGCCCTTTTACCAGAATTGAATTTACCAGAACAAAAGAAGTATTGGTAAAACTTGATACTGGTGATGATTTAAAAGGATATTTCTTTGAATTGGTAGGTGGTAAAAATGCACTTTATAAAAAAGTGAAATCTCAGTTTAAGAATGCAGTTCCTGCAAAGAACTCTTATGATATGGACAGACCAGCAGTCTTTAATATATTAGATCCTGTTTATTATATCAAAACAGAATCAGGATATATTAAAAAACCAAAGAAAATAAAAGATATAGCAAATGCTTTCCCAGCGAAAAAAGATGATATTGAAAAATTTGCAAAATCTAATAACATTAAAGTAAATAAAGAAGAAGACCTCATCAAACTGGTTAAGTTCTTAAATCAGTAAAAAATAAACCCCTGTGAAAACTCACAGGGGTTCCTTCATTTTGGTACTTTTATTAGAATAGCTCACCGGCTACTTTTTTGATATTATCACTCTTCCCCATTGAGTAAAAGTGCAGAACAGGAACTCCAAAATCCAGCAATTCTTTGCATTGGGCAATCGCCCATTCTACTCCGATCTGCTTCACTGCTTCATTGTTTTTTGCATTTTCAACTTCATTGATCAGCTCTTCAGGAAGATCTATTTTGAATACCTGCGGCAGGATTTTCAAATGTTTTTTTGTGGCAATGGGTTTTATTCCCGGAATAATCGGAACTGTAATTCCAATTTCCCTTGCTTTCTGAACGAATTCTATATACTTTTTATTGTCAAAGAACATTTGGGTAACAATATAATCTGCTCCGGCATCTACTTTTTGTTTCAGCCACTTCAGATCATAATTCATGGAAGGTGCCTCCATATGTTTTTCCGGATATCCGGCAACACCGATGCAGAATTTATTCAATTCACCACATGCCTGTTCTTCGTTATGAAGGTATTTTCCTCTTCCCAGATTATTAATTTGATTCACAAGATCCATGGCACTTGCATGCCCTCCCTGAGTAGGCTCAAAATACTGGTGTCCTTTCATGGCATCTCCTCTTAAGGCCATTACATTATCAATTCCAAGATACATACAATCTACCAACAGATATTCTGTCTCTTCTTTCGTAAATCCTCCGCAAAGAAGATGTGGTACTGTATCTACATTATATTTATGCTGAATAGCGGCGCAAATTCCCAGCGTTCCCGGACGCATTCTTGTAATGCGGCGTTCCATGAGGCCATTTCCTTTGTCTAAATAGATATATTCTTCTCTGGATGTTGTAACATCAATGAAAGGCGGTTTGAATTCCATCAACGGGTCTATATTGGTATATAAGTCTTCAATACCTATTCCCTTTTGAGGCGGAACAACTTCTAAGGAGAATAAAGTTTTTCCATTTGCGTTTTTAATGTGTTCTGTTATCTTCATGTCAATGTTAATCTGCTAAATTTGGCGACAACCATTTTTTCGCTTCCTGAATGCTACAACCTCTTCTTGCTGCATAATCTTTAAGCTGGTCTTCTGTAATTTTTCCTAATCCGAAGTATTTGGCATGCGGGCTTCCGAAATAATACCCGGAAACGGATGCTGTCGGGAACATCGCCAGGCTTTCTGTAAGGAAAACACCTGTGTTTTCTTCTACTTTTAAAAGATCCCAGATTGTTTTCTTTTCCAGGTGGTCTGGGCAAGCCGGATATCCCGGTGCCGGACGGATTCCTTTGTATTTTTCGGCAATCAATTCTTCATTGCTTAAGCTTTCCTGATTGGCATATCCCCAGTATTCTGTTCTTACTTTTTTGTGTAAGAATTCAGCATAAGCTTCTGCAAAACGGTCTGCCAGGGCTTTTACCATAATGGAATTGTAATCATCATTGGCTTTTTCGTATTCACTGGACAATTCATCGGTACCAAATCCAGTAGTTACACAGAATGCTCCCACATAATCTGTTTTTCCTGAGCTTTGAGGAGCGATGAAATCACTGAGCGCCAGATAATCTTTTCCTTTTGATCTTTGAGCCTGCTGTCTTAAGGTTAAAAACTTCGCCTGTTCATTGTTATTTTCATCAAAAATCAAGATATCATCAGATTCATTGGAATTGGCTTTAAAGATCCCGAAAATGGCTTTTGCTGTTAAAAGCTTTTCATCCAGAATTCTCTTTAGAATCACCTGAGCATCTTTGAATAATTCTTTCGCCTGAGCTCCTACCACCTCATCTTCCAGGATATTCGGGTATTTCCCGTGAAGATCCCAGCTTCTGAAAAACGGTGACCAGTCGATGAAGGGAAGAAGTTCCCTCAAATCCTGATTTTCGATAACTTTTATTCCTATCGTATTCGGAGTGAAAATCTCTTCATTCTCCCAATCAATTTTAAAATGATTCTCTCTTGCTTCCTGGATGGATACATAATCTTTATCCACCTGTCTGTTCAGAAACTTTTCTCTGAAGTCGGAATAGTCATTCTTTAAATCTGAAACATATTCTTTATTTCTGTCACCCAATAATGAGCTTACTACGTTCACGGCTCTTGATGCATCATTCACGTGAACAACTGCATTTTTATATTTTAAATCAATTTTCACTGCAGTATGTGCCTTTGAAGTTGTAGCACCACCTATTAATAAAGGAAAATCTAAATTTTGTCTTTCTAATTCTGAGGCGATATACACCATTTCATCCAAGCTAGGGGTAATCAATCCGCTTAATCCTATAACGTCTACTTTTTCTGCAATAGCTGTCTGAATAATTTTTTCAGCCGGAACCATTACTCCAAGGTCAACGATTTCATAGTTGTTACAACCCAAAACGACACTCACAATATTTTTACCGATATCATGAACGTCCCCTTTTACTGTTGCCATTAAGATCTTTCCGTTGGCAGGTTTTGCTCCGTCTTTTTCAGCTTCAATGAAAGGTTGCAGATAAGCCACCGCTTTTTTCATTACCCTTGCAGACTTTACGACCTGAGGTAAGAACATTTTCCCGCTTCCGAATAAATCTCCTACTACTCCCATTCCGGTCATCAGATTAATTTCGATTACATGAAGTGGTCTTGCAGCTGACTGTCTTGCTTCTTCTACATCTTCTTCAATAAAACGGTCGATCCCTTTTACCAATGCATAGGTAATTCTTTCCTGTAATGGATTGTTTCTCCATTCTAAGTCTTCGGTCTTTTCTTTTTTGACTGATTTGTGTTTTTCTGAATAGTCAAGAAGTCTTTCTGTAGCATCTTCTCTTTTATCCAGGATTACATCTTCTACAAGCTCCAGTAATTCTTTATTGATTTCATCATAAACTTCCAGCATCGCCGGGTTTACAATACCAATGTTCATTCCTGCCTGGATGGCGTGATAAAGAAAAACAGAGTGCATTGCTTCTCTCACAGTATCATTTCCACGGAAAGAGAAGGAAACATTACTCACTCCCCCACTCACGGATGCATAAGGAAGATTTTGTCTTACCCAACGTGTAGCTTCAATAAAGTCGATGGCATTTCTTCTGTGCTCATCCATTCCTGTTGCCACCGGAAAGATATTTAAATCAAAAATGATGTCTTCTGCCGGAAAACCAAGTTGATTGACAAGAATATCATAAGAACGTTTTGAAATTTCAATTCTTCGTTCAAAACTGTCAGCCTGCCCTACCTCATCAAATGCCATAACAATAACTGCTGCACCATATCTTTTAATAGCTTTGGCATGTTTGATAAATTCTTCCTCACCTTCTTTCAAACTGATAGAATTTACCACACATTTTCCCTGAGCTACCTGAAGACCTGCTTCAAGGATTTCCCACTTGGAAGAATCTACCATGATTGGGATTCTTGCGATATCCGGTTCGGAGGCAATTAAGTTCAGGAATTTGATCATGGATGCTTTTCCATCAATCAATCCATCATCAAAGTTGACATCCAGAATCTGGGCACCTCCTTCTACCTGATGGCGGGCAATATCTAATGCTTCGGAGAATTTCTCCTCTTTGATCAGTCTTAAAAACTTTTTGGAACCGGCAACGTTAGTCCTTTCACCAACATTGATGAAATTGCTCTCCGGTGTTATGATAAGAGGCTCGAGGCCTGATAATCTTAAATATTTCATTTTATTCTTCTAAAATATAGTAGGCATTATTGGCATTCTGTCTCAATAAATCCCTATGCTTGCTTAAAGCAGTCAACAATGGAAATCTTTTATATGCAAGATCATATTCTCTGGCAAATTCTTCAATCTCCTCTGTGATCTCGTTGTAATACATATAACTGTAGTTCGGAAACAGATGATGTGCTACATGGAAATTAAAATTCCCCAACATATTTCTTACCAGCCAGTTATTTTCTTTTAAATCATTGGTCACTTCAAACTGATGACGAAGCCAGCTAAATGGCAGACCATTTTCTTTATTTAATTTTGGAAAGGCATTATCAGGAAGCGGATGCAAAGGCAGTAAAACAAACAATGCAAAAATACTTGCTGAAATTACCTGTAAAAACCACGCTCCTAAAGCCAACCCTATTGATACTTTAAAGAACATCACAGGAACCACAATCTGATAAAAGAAATAGAACAGCTTATAGCTTATCATTTTTACTTTCTCCATAACCGGTATTCTCCCCTGGGTCTTTAAAATCACTCTTTCTTTGTCAAAGAAGTCTCTGAAGTCTCTTATAAACATCCAATTGAACAAATAGAGTGGATATACTAAAAAGAAAAACTTATCCTGATACTTCTGTACTCCTTTTGCTTTGATCCACGGTACGATTAGCAGCAATCCGCTCTGCTCGATATCCGTGTCCCATCCATCTACATTGGGATATGCGTGATGGCTCGCGATATGTCTTTTTTTCCAGATATAGGAGTTGGCTCCTATAAAATCAAAAATGTGAAGAACCAGCCCGTTCAGTCTTTTACTTTTATATATGTTGTTATGGGCTGCCTCATGAATTAGGTTTAAATAAATCAAAACCAGAGAAATTCCCATTAAAACAAAGCTCAGAATATACATCCAATGTTTTTCAGCATTCAAAACAGCAAGAAAATATAACCCAATATAGACCAGTGGCAGAATAACCGCTTTGATCTGAATGTAGATATCCCTGTTCTCAGAAATAGTTTCTACTCTTTGGTTTACTTTCTTTCTCAGCTCATTAAATAATCTGATATCCTCCGAATCTTTTAAGTAAATTGGCTTTTTCATTATATTTAACTTTGTGGTTTACATAAAGTTACTATTTATAATTAGCCTTCATTCTTGATTTTAATTAAAAAAATCTATCAAATCATACAAATTCCTTCAATTTCCTTGGCTGATATTGTTCTACCAAATCTGCAATCGCTTTTATATGCTCAGGAGTGGTTCCGCAGCAGCCACCGATAATATTGATCAGTCCTTTTTCTACATATTCTTTAATTTGTCTTGCCATATCTTCAGGAGTTTCGTCATATTTTCCAAAAGCATTCGGTAAACCAGCATTCGGGTATGCTGAAATATAGAATTCTGAATTATGGGCCAGAGTTTCAAGATAAGGCGTCAGCTGATCTGCTCCCAATGCACAGTTGAAACCTACACTTAATAAATTCAGGTGGGAAACGGAGATCAGAAAAGCTTCTGCTGTTTGCCCGCTCAGTGTTCTTCCTGAAGCATCGGTAATGGTTCCTGACACCATGATCGGAATTTTTATTCCTCTTTCATCCTGTAGTTCATCAATGGCAAACAAAGCTGCTTTTGCATTCAGGGTATCAAAGATGGTTTCTACCAAAAGAATATCTGAACCTCCGTCCAGCAAAGCTTCACACTGCTGCCTGTAAGCTACTCTCAATTCTTCAAAAGTGATGGCTCTGTATCCGGGATCATTAACGTCTGGACTTAAACTTGCCGTTCTGTTTGTTGGCCCGATAGATCCTGCTACGAATCTCGGTTTGTCCGGGTTTTTCGCGGTATATTCGTCACAGGCTTTTCTTGCAATTTTTGCGGACTCATAGTTCAGTTCGTATACCAGCTCTTCCATGTGATAATCTGCCATCGCTATGGTAGTTCCCGAGAATGTATTGGTTTCAATGATATCAGCCCCTGCTTCCAGGTATTTCTTGTGAACTTCTTCAATCGCCTGAGGCTGTGTGAGAGAAAGAAGGTCATTATTTCCTTTTACCGGATGCTCCCAATCCTTGAAACGCTCTCCACGATAGTCATCTTCTTCAAACTTGTATCTCTGAAGCATTGTTCCCATAGCTCCGTCAAGAACCAGAATTCTCTTCTGAAGTTGGGCATTGAGTGCTGAAAGCTGAGCGTCTTGTATATTATTTTTCATTTTCTATCAATTTGTAACAGTTTATAAATCCGCTGACCAGTTTTTTGCATAAGAGGATTTTTTGATTGATTATTTTAAAATCTTCTTTAGAAATATATTGTTGGTCTGAAGCCAAATGGAATTGAGTTTCCAGTTTATAAAGAGATTTCCCGGCAATCTGCAGAAACGGTAAAGTATCTTCGGGATTCAGCCTTCTACTTCCTTCCGTTATATTGAACGAAACTGAAGTTACCATTTTTCTTATCTGACCTGTTAAAGCCAATAATTCTTCTTTAGGAAAGTTGGCAGTCAGGATATAAGTTAGATTAACCAACTTTCTTCCCTCCATCCAAATTGCTAATTCTGTGTATTCTCTATTCATTTGGTTTTTTATAAACTGTCAACGATTAACTAATCTAAAGCCTGTTTCAGATCTGCTATGATATCTTCTACATTTTCCAAACCTACCGAACAGCGAACCAATCCTGCCGTAATACCTACTTCATTTCTTTCCTCATCGGATAATTTAGAATGGGTTGTAGATGCCGGGTGGGTAACGATCGTTCTTGTATCACCTAAATTAGCAGACAGCGAACACATTTGTATCTTATCTAAAAAGTTTCTTCCGCCTTCTATCCCTCCCTTTATTTCAAATGCTACGATATTTCCTCCAAGCTTCATTTGCTTTTTAGCGACTTCATAACTTGGATGGGATTTCAGAAATGGATATTTTACTAATTCTACGTTCGGATGACTTTCTAAAAACTCAGCTACTTTCAATGCATTCTCACAGTGCTTTTCTACACGGATCGCCAATGTTTCTAAACTTTTTGATAATACCCAGGCATTAAAAGGAGATAATGCAGGTCCTGTATTTCTTGCGAAAAGATAAATTTCTCTGATCAGGTCTTCTTTTCCTACTGCTATTCCTCCTAATACTCTTCCCTGTCCGTCAATCAATTTCGTCGCTGAATGTACAACAATATCTGCACCATATTTGATCGGCTGCTGAAGATAAGGTGTTGCAAAGCAGTTATCTACAATAAAAATAAGGTTGTGCTTTTTCGCAATCTGTCCGAAAAACTCAAGATCCAGAATTTCAATAGCCGGATTGGTAGGAGTTTCAAGATATAAGATCTTTGTATTGGGCTTGATATATTGTTCAACATTCTCAGCATCTCCTGCTTTGAAATAAGAAGTTTCAATATTCCATTTCGGGAAATACTTCGTAAATAAAGTATGCGTAGATCCGAAAACTGACTGGCAGCTCACGATATGATCTCCGGCATTCAATAATGCAGCAAATGTAGAATAGATGGCAGCCATTCCTGTAGCAAAGGCATATCCTGCTTCTGCACCTTCCATCTTAGCAATCTTATCTGTAAATTCTGTTACGTTTGGATTAGAGAAACGGCTGTATAAATTCTTTGGTTTTTCTTCTGCAAAGCTTGCTCTCATATCTTCCGCATCCTGAAATATAAAACTGGAAGTAAGGTATAATGGTGTAGAATGCTCGTCAAACTGACTTCTTTCAGTCTGGGTTCTTATTGCTGATGTTTCAAAATTTTCCATATAGTTTTAATTGATCAATTTTACATTGTAACCATCAGATTCTTCGCTATGCTCAGAATGACAATTGTCGTTATGGTTACACTGCCAAATTGATAGATGTTAGATTAAATATTATTTAGTTTCACTTACTCTTAGAATATCTCCGAATACTCCTCTGGCTGTTACTTGTGCTCCTGCTCCTGCTCCCATGATAACAATAGGATTTTCACCATAGCTTTCTGTGTAAATTTCAAAGATTGAATCTGAACCTTTTAATTGTCCTAAAGCTGAAGTTGCCGGAACAGAAATCAATTTTACATCTAACTCACCTTTATCTTTCTGCAGATCACCATGCAAATCACCTACATATCTCAATACATGCCCAGGCGCCTGATTTTCTTTTATTTTCTGATACTCTTCGTCCAGTTCTTCAAGTCTTGAAAGGAATTCTGATTTTGAAACCTCAAGCAGACTTTCCGGAACCAGATTTTGAATATTGATATCTCCGAATTCATTGATTAAGTCTAATTCTCTCGCCAGAATCAATAATTTTCTTGCTACGTCATTTCCCGATAGGTCTTCTCTTGGATCCGGTTCTGTGTATCCTTTTTCCAAAGCTTCATTGATGATGGTTGAAAATTTATCGTCTCTTAAAGAAAAATTGTTGAAAACATAGCTTAATGTTCCGGAGAATACTCCTTTGATTCTTGTGATATTTTCTCCTGAAAGGTGTAATAATTTAATCGTATCAATTAATGGTAAACCTGCCCCCACATTGGTTTCATACAGATAACGTCTGTTGTTTTTATTCAACGTATATCTTAGTTTTCTGTATTCTTCAATCGGAAGGGTATTAAAAATCTTGTTTGAAGAAACCAGATCAAATCCGTTTTCTGCCAAAGCATGATAGTTTTTCACAAAATCCTTACTTGCCGTGTTATCAACAACGATAAGGTTCTCCAGCTGGTTTTCGTTGGAGAAATTAATCAGCTCCTGAACACTCGAAGGATGTTCTGCAGTCAAAACCTCATCGCTCCAATTCGCATCAAATCCTTTTTTGTTGAAAGCTATTTTCTTTGAATTGGCCACTGCAACAACTTTAAGATCTATTTTTTTACGTCTTTTTATTTCTTCTGAAGATTCCAATACCTGTTGTATCAGAGTTTTTCCTACATTCCCGTGTCCGATGATCGCCAGATGAACGGTTTTTGGCTTTTTGAAAATTTCAGACTCGATGATATTTCTGGTTTTTTCATCCTGTGAAGAAGTTACTACGATGTTGACTCTGTTTTCTCCCGCAACCTGATTCAAAAGTAATGGGAAAACATTGTTTCTTGCCAGCTCAGCAAATACTTTATTGAAATCTTCTGCTACAAAACCGATCACAGAAACATTATTAATACTATAGATCTGAGAAACTTTTCCAGATTTTCTTTCTGCTTCAAACTCATCAATAAGACAAGCAACTGCTTTTTCTGCATCAATTTCCTGAACCAAGATAGAAATTCCGTTTTCTATGGCCTGTTGGGAAATTACTCCTACACTGATACGCGCTAAGGTAAGCGCTTTAAAAATTCGTCCGTCAATCCCGATTTCTCCCAGGAAATCTTCTCCTTCAAATTTGATGATTGATCTGTTCTTCAAAAATTTTATTTCGTTAGCATTTTTCATTACTTCTGTAAAATGTTTTTAATGATATTATTTAATTGTTGATATTCCATTAGGAAGGCATCATGCCCGTGTATAGATTGGATCTCGTGATAAGAAACATTCTTATTTTTCTTTTTTAAGTTTTCAAAACACATTCGGATTTCAGAAGCAGGAAAGAATAAGTCTGTATCTACGGAGATCATGTGCATTCGTGCCTGTATTTTATCCAGTGATCGTTCATCAGCATTAATATTCATCAAGAGATGATTCATCAGTTTGTACGCTTTTAAACTAAATCTTTCGTTTAGTGCATTACCATGATAAACCAACCAATCTTCTGATTCCAGACATTGTTTGTCCTGGTTATATTGGTTTTGAAATCTGTCATTGAGCGACTGTGGTGTTCTATAACACAGCATGGCATGAATTCTTGCTTTCTGTAGTGGTTCTTCTTTATCATTCAATAAAAATTTCTGAACCAGACATTGTGCATGAAGCCAGTCATGTGTTCTGTAATCACAGGCAATAGGAATAAATATTTCTGCAAGATCCGGCTGCTTGGCAAGCATTTCCCAGGCAATTCCTCCTCCCAGAGAGCCTCCAATAATGGCGTATAGATTTTTGATATGTAAAGCTTCAAGCCCTTTTAGAAATATCGCAGCGATATCTGAAGGCGTGAAATCTTCATAGTCTTCAATTAAAAAATTGTCATAACCGTTTCCGGGTATATTGAAACACAGAACCGTATATTGATTGGTATCAACAATCTGATTTTCTCCTACCAATTGTTTCCACCAACCTTTTTCTCCGGATACATCTGAGTTTCCGGTAAGTGCATGATTGATTAAAACAATGGGTGCTGTAAACAGATCTTTCCCAAAAAGCTGATAGCTTAACGGGATATGGTATTCCTTTTGGGAATTGGTTTGATACGAAAGATTTATATAGTTTAGTTCTGTTTTCAATTCTATTATATTTTAATACAAATACAATTGAAAATGCCACAGGAAATGGCTGAAAAGAACTTCAGTAAGTTATCTGTCCAAAATACTTTGGTAGAACGTAGCACCTTCTTTGCTTGCGCAAAGGGTTGCTAAGGTTTCATAGGGTCTAATCCCTCAACCTTTCTTGATAACATTTTCAATATTTGAATGAACGAATGGTGCAAAGATAGTTCTTTTCTTTTAATTTCAAAAAAAAATTATTTTAATATTTAAAAAAGCCCTTAAATACAAGTATTTCAAAACTATATTAATAATTGTTCAGATGAAAAAAATTGGAATTATTTTTCAAAAAAACTAACTTCGTATGGAAAAATGATGAGATATGACCGCCGAAAAAGAAAGATTACAAGATACTAAATGGAAAAACTGGGGACCTTATGTAAGCAACCGACAGTGGGGAAATGTACGTGAAGATTACAGCTCAAACGGGAATGCCTGGGATTTTACCAATCATAATAATGCTGAAAGCTATGCTTACCGCTGGGGAGAAGAAGGCATCGCCGGAATTTCTGATGTAAAGCAACTTTTTTGTTTTGCTTTTTCATTCTGGAACAAGAAAGATAAAATGGTAAAAGAACGATTCTTCGGATTGAGTAACCCTCAGGGAAATCATGGTGAAGACATCAAAGAAATCTTTTATTACCTGGACAATACACCTACCCACAGCTATATGAAAATGGTGTATAAATATCCGATTAATGAATTTCCTTACGATGATCTTATTACAGAAAATGGAAAACGAAGCAAAAAGGAACCGGAATATGAGATTTTCGATACCGGAATTTTTGATAACGATGAATATTTTGATATTTTCATTGAATACTGTAAAGCCGATCACAACGATATCTTAGCCAGAGTCACCGTTTGTAATCGAAGCCAGCATGAGGCTCCTATTCTGGTAGCTCCCACAATCTGGTTCAGAAACAACTGGAAATGGGGATACAATACTTATAAAGGAGAGGTCAATGCGTCTCATGACGGAAGTATTAATATTGGTCATGACAGTATTTCGATCAAAAAGCTATATTCCCGAAACTCAAATGCACAGAGTGTATTTTGTGATAATGAAACCAATACTTCCAAACTTTACGGAGCTCCCAAAGCAGAGAATACTTATTTCAAAGATGGAATTAATAATTTTATTATTCATCAGGGAGATACTGTAAATCCAGAAAAAAGAGGAACAAAAGCTTCTTTTCTTATTGATGAAATTATTGATGCTGGGGAATCAAAAGTTTTTGAGTTCAGGTTGTCTCCTGACGAAATGGATGAACCTTTTGACAGTTTTGATCATATTTTCAATATCCGTCAAGCTGAAGCTGAAGAGTTTTATAACGATATTCAGAATGATACAGTAAATGAAGATGAAAGAAATGTTCAGCGACAGGCTTTTGCAGGGCTTCTTTGGAATAAACAGTTCTATCATTACAATATCGGAAAATGGTTGAAAGGAGATCCCAATTTTGAGGCTCCAAGAAATTTCAACGAATATGTAAGAAATACAGAATGGAATCATCTTCATAATAAGGATATCATTTCCATGCCTGATAAATGGGAGTATCCATGGTATGCTACGTGGGATCTGGCATTTCACTGCGTCCCTTTCTCCATTATAGATGCGGAATTCGCCAAAGGACAGCTTTTATTACTTACCAAAGAATGGTACATGCATCCTAACGGACAGCTTCCTGCTTATGAATGGAACATGAGCGATGTGAACCCGCCTGTACATGCCTGGTCTTGCTTCCGTGTTTTTAAGATTGATGAAAAAAACAATGGAAAGCCGGATTTATTATTTTTAGAAAAAGTCTTTCAGAAGTTGTTGCTGAATTTTACATGGTGGGTCAACAGAAAGGATAAAAATGGTAAAAATATTTTCGGAGGCGGCTTCCTTGGTCTCGATAATATTGGTGCTTTTGACCGCAATATGGAACTAAAGGACGGTCAGCATCTTGAACAGGCAGACGGAACAAGCTGGATGGCGATGTATGCATTGAATATGATGCGTATTGCGATGGAACTTGCCCAATATTATCAGGTATATGAGGATATGGCGATCAAGTTTTTTGAACATTATCTTTATATCGCTGAAGCTATGGAAAACCTGGGTGAAGGAACAAAAGGCTTGTGGAATGAAGAAGACGGATTCTTCTATGATGTATTGCAGCTTGGAAACGGAGACAGTGTTTCTTTGAAATTAAGAAGTATTGTCGGCTTAATTCCTTTATTCGCAGTAGAAATTGTGGATCACAGGCTGTTGGAAAAGATGCCTAATTTCAAAACCAGAATGGAATGGATCCTAAAAAATAAACCGGAACTCACCAAGCTCGTTTCTCATTGGGATGAGGAGGGACAAGGCAGAAAACATCTGATGAGTATTTTACGTAAAAACAGATTAACAAAGGTTCTTACAAGAATGCTTGATGAAAAAGAATTTCTAAGCTCTTACGGAATCCGTGCTATGTCTAAAGTATATGAAGAAAATCCTTTTGTATTCTCTGTGCATGGAGCCGAAAATATGGTATACTATACTCCTGCAGAAAGTGACAGCCGAATGTTTGGTGGAAACAGCAACTGGCGTGGGCCGATCTGGTTTCCTATCAATTTCCTGATTGTTGAAAGCCTGCAGCGTTTTCATTATTATTATGGAAACAGTCTTAAGGTAGAATTTCCAACAGGAAGCGGCGATAAAAGAAATCTTGATGAAGTCGCTCAGAATATCAGCAAAAGGCTCTGTTCAATATTTTTAAAGGATGAACATGGGCAAAGGGCTTTCAACGGAGGCAATCCAAAATTCAATTACGATGAGCATTTCAGAGATTATATCACCTTCTTTGAATATTTTCATGGCGATAACGGCCGTGGTGTAGGGGCTTCTCACCAGACAGGATGGACTGCCACTGTGGCGAAACTGATAAAACCAAGACTTACCTTTTAATCAGCAATGAGTAATAAATAATAAAAAAGCCGGATGAGTCATCCGGCTTTTTCTATTTTTAAATAAGAGATTAAATTTTTTCTCCGTTTACATAGACTTCATATCCGATTTCTACATTCGGTTCTAACGTTTTTGATACGGAACAGTATTTTTCAAAAGAAAGTTCTGCTGCCTTCAACGCTTTTTTAGGATCAATTTCACCTTCTAAAAGAAATTTCACCTTAATAGCCTTGAAAGGTTTTGCATCATCTACTTGTACTCTCTCTCCTTCTACCTCTGCCTGGAAGTCTGTAATGTTCTGACGCTGCTTCTTTAAAATAGAAACCACATCAATTCCGCTGCAGCCTGCTACTGCCATCAGCACACTTTCCATTGGAGAAACGCCTTTTGCTCCCGGCTGGGAAGTATTATCCAGAAGAATAGAATTTCCCTGAGCATTTGTACATTCAAATAAAAAATCGTCGTTTATTCTGTTAAGTGTAATTTTCATTATTTATTGCTTATTGCTTCTGCAAAGTTATAAAATTCCTCTCGCTTTTATCTCCAGATATTTATTGATAACATCGATATTCAAATTTTCCGGAAGTGTATATACAGTATAGATTCCATATTTGCGGAGTTCCTGAATGATCAGTTTCTTTTCAAATTCAAATTTTTCAGCAATGATCTCATCATAGATTTCCTGCATATTTTCAGGATTTTTGTTGATCAGCGTCTGCAATTCTGAATTTTTGAAGAATACAACTACCAGCAAATGGTTTTTTGCGATTCCACGTAGATATTTCAGCTGTCGGTTCAGTCCGTCCAATGTTTCAAAGTTGGTAAAAAGCAGAATTAAGCTTCTTTGATTGATAGAATATTTTACATCCTGATACAGGCGGTTGAAATCACTTTCAAAGAAATCTGTTTTAATATTATAAAGCGCTTCAGAGATTTTTTTCAGCTGCCCGGATTTATTATCGGCTGCAATTTTATTTTCAGCTTTCTTGGAAAAGGTCATCATACCGGCTCTGTCTCCCTTTCTCAAAATAATATGAGACAATGCCATCGTTGCATTAATGGAATAATCCAGTAAACTTAGTCCGTTGAAAGGCATTTTCATGGTTCTTCCTTTATCAATCAGCATAAAAATACGCTGTGATTTTTCATCCTGAAACTGGTTTACCATCAAACGGTTCGTCTTCGACGTCGCTTTCCAGTTGATCGTTCTGATATCATCTCCGGGAACATATTCTTTGATCTGCTCAAATTCCATCGTGTGTCCCAGCTTTCTGACTCTTTTGATTCCACCTAATAAAAATTCACTTTGAATGGCCATCAGCTCATATTTTCTGAGATGAATAAAGGATGGATAAGCAGGAAGCATAGCATCCTTCTGAAAAATAAATCTTTTTGAAATTAAACCTAATGGTGAAGATGCGTAAATATTCAAACCTCCGAAATGATATTCTCCTCTTTCCTTAGGTTCTAATGAATATTGAAAGAATGTATTCGCACCTGAAGAAATCTGTTTTTCAATCAAAAAATCTCTTTTCTGAAACTGAAAAGGAATTTCATCAATAATCTTAGTGGATATGGTAAAGCTATAATTATTTTTGATGTCAATTTTTACAAAGTTCTCATCTCCGTTGGAAAGTTTTTCCGGCAGAATCCTTTGAACCTGTAATGCATTCTTTTGATTAAAAAGCAATAGAAAATCTACTATTGCTGCAAGAAAACAAATCAGGAGTGCAATATGGGCTGCCCACATCAGCACCGGAAAGAAAAATGCCAGGACATACAGAATCCCCACTCCGATGAGTGCAAAAAAGAAACGTGTATTGATGTATAAGTTTTTCATTGGTTAGGGTATAGGGATTAGGATTTAGAAAAAAGGGATTAGGGATTATTGCCCTGCCACCTATTATCTAATAACCTATCTCGGAATCTCTATTCCTTCTAAAATCTGGCGGATAATTTCATCTGCAGTAAGACCTTCCATTTCTCTTTCCGGAGATACGATGACTCTGTGTCTTAAAACAGCATAGCTTGCCTCTTTGATATCTTCAGGAGTCACAAAATCTCTTCCTCTCAGCGCTGCAAATGCTTTTGATGCTGTAAGAAGTGCTAATGAAGCTCTCGGTGAAGCTCCCAGATATAAGAATTGGTTTTCTCTTGTATTGATGATAATCTTAGCAATATATTCCATCAGCTGACTTTCCACAATGATTCCTTTTACCAGATTCTGGTAATTTTTCAGCTGTCCAGCTGTGATCACGCGGTTTACGCCTTCTGTTTTATCTTCTTTTTTACTTTCGTGCTGATTTTTAATGATCGCGATTTCCTGCTCAAGAGTAGGATACCCTACATTGATTTTGAATAAAAAACGGTCTAACTGAGCCTCCGGAAGTCTGTACGTTCCCTCATGTTCTATAGGGTTTTGTGTAGCAATAACAAGAAAAGGTTCTTCCAAAATATAACGGGTACCATCCATGGTGATCTGTCTTTCTTCCATTACTTCAAATAATGCAGACTGCGTTTTTGCCGGCGATCTGTTGATCTCATCAATCAGGATGAAGTTGGAGAAGATAGGTCCTTTTTTAAATTCAAATTCTGAATTTTTCACATTGAATATGGATGTCCCCAAGATATCGGAAGGCATAAGATCCGGAGTAAACTGAATTCTGCTGAAACCTACGTCAATGGTTTTGGCTAATAATTTTGCGGTGATTGTCTTCGCTACTCCCGGAACTCCTTCAATCAAAACATGACCGTTTGAAAGTAACGCTGCCAAAAGATGTTCAATCATCCTCTCCTGCCCTACAATTACTTTTCCGATCTCAGATTTTACTTTCTCCAGGCTTGCACGAAGTTCGATCATATCTATTCTCGACTGAAACTGCTCTTCCTGCTTATTAAGGTCTATAGAGCTTTGGTTTTCTATATTAGGGTTATCAAAGTTTTCCATAATAAATTTTAATTTGCCGATCTAACAATGGCTGTCAATGTAATAATCAAATCTCTTCCTGGAAAAGTCATTATTAGCATTGGTACTTGTTACATCATTATATTGTTGTATTATTTAAATATTTCATCAAGGAGCTTATTGATCCTTGTAAGGTCTTCCTTCATTACGCTGGCGTAAGGGTCCTGAGCTTTTTTTACAAGCGTTATCGCTTCATTGATCATCTCCATGGTTTTCCCGGTTTTCAGCTGTAATTTTTTTGCAAATTCTTCATCTAAATTCTGGGTATCTATCAACAGATCCATCCTCACTTTGTTCAGAAAATACTGTGCCTTCTTGGCCATCATATCATGAAAATCACCTTCCTGAAGATACAGATTTCCAATACTTTTCACAAAATCCAGAGAAGTATTCCTTAGTGGCTCTGTTACCGGTACTATTCTCTGTTTTCTTTTCGCATTAAAGAAAATAAAAAGGACAAGTCCACCCAAAAGCACCCACCAGGCATACTTTAAAGCCGGATTTGACAATACAAATCTCATGAAGAAGCGTGATGCTGAACTTTTGTTGGATACAAACCAAATGGTTTCTCTATCCGGCAGATATGAAAACACATCCTGTGCATATTTTACGTTCCCAGGTTTCAGAAGATAATAATTGGTCAGAAAAAGAGGTTCAGTATGAGCGTAAATATATCCTTTTCCAAATTTCACTTTGATAAAGTTAGCCTGATCGTTATTCTTTTTTTCCACAGTTTTCCCCAGGACTTCAACTTTAGGTTTAATGAATGAAAATCCTCTTCCTGACGGAAATTTATCCAGCTTAACAAAATCATTCTGATATTTTTTGTCTGTAAGTTTCAGCACATTTTCCTCTTCAAAGGAGATTTCGGAATCATAATACCCGATACTGTCTGAAATTTCTTTCGGCATCCGAACCACCAGTAAAAATGCATCCGAACCTTCAGATACCTGAGTCAGGATTTTATTCCAGGACTCTTTGTCAATATTATTTTCAATAACAATAATATTGTGAGGATCCTTTTTATGCTGACTGTAGTATTCGTAGGGAATTTGTTCAATCTTCTTCAGATTATTTTTAAACAGATCTTTAGCTTCATTATTAAAAACAAATAGTCCGAACGGAGACTTCTCATTGATGTCAAAATTCTTTCGCCAGTCTGTCGTTTCTTTTTTGTTAACTTCAAGCAATGCCAGAACAATCATCACAATGACGAAAATTACAGCATATGTTTTGAAAGTTTTATTCATGGTTACTATTGTTAAGGTTTAAATGCCTGATACTGATTTTTAAATTTCTGATAGCTTTCTTCTTCAATACTGAATTCTCCGTACCAGACATAATCAAAGATATAAGAAAGATTAGAGAAATCGTTTTTAAGATGGGGAGCTTTCAACTCTGCGGCATAATCTTTATTGGTTTTTTCCGGATTCCAGTTGATCAGCTTTTTATCACTCAGTTTTTTAAGAACAAACAGGAATTGGTAACGAACTGCTGACCGATAATCTCCCGCCATCTCAAATTTCGCGATACTTTCAGGGAAATTGATTTCATGGATATTCTCATGGAGTTCCTGAACGTTGATATCCAGTTTCTTATTCTTTTTGCCAAAAATAAAATTCCCATCTTTCCCCATCAGATATTTAATGATGAAATAAAGCAGAAAACCTACAAGGATAATCGCAAACAGACGGATAAGAACAGTTGTAAATTCCCCCGACTTAGTCAATGTTGTTTCGCCAAAAATCCCCTGTATAATCTGATTGAGCTTCCGCATCAGTTTTTGAAAGAAAGATTCTCTTGGTTTTGATACTGAATAATCAAATTCACGTCCTTTATATCTTGACGGAATATTTTCTTTAAATGTTTTCGGATGAACCTCATTTTCTGACACTGGGTTTTTCATCAGCACAGAATCTGCACGCAGCATATTTCTGTAATGCCCGGTTGTATATAATGAATCTACCAGATCATCATCAGGATTATCGTCCTGAGCCTGAAGCAGCCCAAGAGAGAAAAAAAGGAGTAAGAAAAGGAAAATTTTATTCATTGATTCCAATTGTGTCTATTTCTGCAAGTTCTACTTTCTGGTGAAAATCTGTTCTGCTGTCATAATACATCAATCCAGCATTCACATACATCAGGTTTGAAAGAAAAAATGAAATCAGCATTGAAACTCCATAGAATACAAAAAACAAAATTCCGGCAGTTCCGGTAAAAGGGTTCTGCTCAAAATTTCCGTCCGGTGCAGACGTAAGAAGCGATCCGTAAAAGAATATCATCGGAATAAATGTAAATACAGATGTTATCATGTAAATAATAATAAACATCACAAACGCAGATCCCCAATATTTCCAGAACGGAGATTTCTCACTGCCATTCGGGTAAGAAAACTGTGACCGTAAAGCATAGCTCAAACTTCCCCAGAATCCTCTGTCCGAATTAAAATAATCATACATCAGAAATGTAGTGAAATTAAATATCGTTGGGTAAAGCAGCAGTATCAAAAACAGTCCGATAATAATAAAAATGAGGATATAAGAAAATCCTACGACAAACAATACCATCGGAGTGACAATAAAAATCATTCCAAGGCACAGCTTAGCTATTCTCCCTGCATTGCTTTTAAAATCACTCAGAATTTCATCTGCTTTTATCTTTTCTGCACCTTCTGCAATTCTTTTTAAATAGAAAACAGGATACAGGTAATTGACAATCATCAGGACCATGAAAAGCAGAAAAGTCAGTAATCCTACTGTAATCAGCATACCGGCATTATCCGAAAAATACTGTTCAAAATAAGATGTTTCTCCCCCAAGGTTGGATGCGAATACCTGCGAAAAGAGTTCTTTATACCCGAAGATTGCAACGGTTACCATTAAGATCAAAAGCAAGCCATTGATCAGAATATAGTTCTTAAAATAATTCTTCCCGTATATTTTGAAGAAATTAAAACTATCGCTGATAAAGTTTCCAAAATCTCTTTTTTTATATAATTGTATCATGGATGTGTTTATTAGTTTTTTTATAGACAACAGACGGATATACAAAATAGTAGAATCCTATAATTGCCAGTGAGCCAAAAATAATGATCAGGTTCAGAAACAAAGGCATTTTCAAAGCATGTCTTGTAACATAACCTTCTATAATTCCTGCACAAATTGTGAAAGGAACAGTACTTAAAAATATTTTAAATGAATCTTTAAATCCTTTTTTAAAAGAGTTAAACCTTGAAAACGTTCTCGGAAATAAAATAGATGCACCCAGAATCAGGCCACACATCGCTTCTACCACCATGGCAAAGATCTCAAAAACTCCATGAAGCCATATTCCTCTTGCACTCTCTTTCAATGCTCCGTAATCATAGAAAAAATACTGGAAAGCACCCAGCATCACACTATTGGAAAGCAATGCGAATAATGTTCCCACTCCGCCTGCAATTCCGTAAATATACAGTTTCGCTCCTACCTGGATATTATTAAAAATAATCCCGATGGTACTTCCCCATGTACTGCCACTCTGATAAACTCCTACCGCATTATTATGCTTAATATTTTCAATGGTTTCATTTACGTAACTTTCGCCCAGAATAATATTTACAAAATCTTTATCATAAATGGCAGAAAGTACTCCTATTGAAGTAAATAAAATGAAAAAGAGAAAAGCATACATCAGATATCTCCTGTACTGATACATCAGCAACGGAACTTCAGTTTTGAAAAAGTAAACCAGCCTGTTCTCCTCTACCCTTTTTGTTTTATAGATCTTCTGAAAAATCTGGGCAGACAGATGGTTCAGGTAAACAGTAGTGTTACTTTTCGGATAATAGGTCTGGGCAAAAGAAAGATCATTGATCAGGTTAATATACAATGAAGACAGGTCATCAGGATTTTTTTTAATTTTCCCTTGAATAACCTGTTCTATTCCCAACCATTTTTCTTTATTTTGTTTAATGAAATAAACTTCTCTCATAATTGTTAAGGCTAAAATAATAAAAAATATGTCTCAAATTGCGATAAATACCTCACAAAATGTAAATATTAATTTTAATATTGCAAGCGTAGGAGAAAGGATGCTTGCCTTCATTATTGATCTTCTGATCAGGATCGCTTATGTGGTGATTATCCTATATTTGTTCTTCAATATTTTTGACTTAGGATATTTATTAAACGGCCTTGATGAATGGTCTATAAGAGCTGTATATCTTATCCTTACTTTTCCTATTTACATTTATCCGCTTGTATTGGAAAGCTTAATGGAAGGCCAGACACCCGGCAAAAGGCTGATGAAAATCAAAGTGGTAAAGATTGACGGCTATCAGGCCAGTTTCGCCGATTATATGATCCGTTGGGTTTTCAGAATTGTTGATGTTTCATTTGCCGGAGTTATAGGACTTATCTCTATGATAGTTTCTAAAAACAACCAGCGTTTGGGAGATATTGCTTCGGGAACCGCTGTCATTTCTCTGAAAAACAATATCAATATCTCGCATACAATCCTGGAGAATATCCACCAAGATTACATTCCTTCTTTTCCACAAGTCATTGCTTTGAGCGATAATGATATGAGAATCATCAAAGATAATTATACCAAAGCGTTGAAAGTAGATGACCGCCAGATCATCAGTAAGCTGTCTGAGAAAATTAAAAGTATTCTGAAACTGGAAATAGACACTTCTAAAATGACGGAAAGACAGTTTATCAATGTGATTATTAAAGATTATAACTACTACACGGGAAAAGATAATTAATCAGGCCAATAGTGCAGGTTGCTCCGCAAGTGAATTGTCAATTTAAAAATATTGAGAATTTGACTGCGGAATTCATTACTTATTACCCATACCAGCAAGGTCGGTGCAATTTTTGTATCTTTAATCGTAAAGTTCAGCATTATGAAATTTGAAAACAATAAATCCGGAAACGGCGGAGTTCTTACCCTCAATAACGAAATAAAAGAAGTAGGCAGGCTTACCTATACTATTTTCCCTGAAGATCATAAATTCATTATCTCTTTTGTATTGGTACATCCCGAATTTGAAGGCCGAGGAATGGGAAAATTCTTAGTAGAAGAAGCCATCAAATTTGCCCGAGAAAACAACTGGAAAGTATATCCACACTGTTCCTATGCAAGATCTGTGATGATGAGAATGAGTGATGTGGACGATATTTTTTTAAAGAATTAAAACCTCATTGAGCAGAATATCTTCAATATCATCCGGGTAATCTACTTTTAGATGATGATCAGAAGCTACCCATTCCATAATTTCCTGAAGATTTAAAACCTTGGAATTGGGTATTCCCATTTTGTCAAGGGCACATGCATTACATTCCTGTTCATACTGATTGTGGATAGGAATCACAAATAGTTTTTTATCCATAAACAATGCTTCTGCAGGAGATTCAAAACCTGCGTTGCACAAAATTCCGTCACAGCCTTCAAAATACTTCAGGTATTGCATTTCATCAATAGGAAATACTTCCACATTTTTTACTTTAACCTGTACTTTGCTGTATTTTGAAAATACTTTCCATTCTACAGGAATTTTTCTTAAAACCTTGATGATATTTTCATCTGCAAAACTTGGAAGATATACAAGATAATATCCCTGTTTATAAGGATTAAGGTTTCTTATTTTTCTTCTGATCACAGGCTTTTTGATCTGAGGATGATAGTTTTCAAAATGAAATCCTATTTTCCTTTCACTGGGAACATAGTATTTTAAAATCATTTCTCCCAGAAAATCCTTTTTCTTTGGCTTTGGTGTTTCCGGAAAACTCATAGAAGCCTGATGGCTCAGTTCTATCATCGGAAGCTTTTTCAATTTGGAAGCCCAGCCCGTTAAAGGTTCATAATCATTAATTATTAAATCATATTGTGAGAGCTCCAATTCTCGTATTGTTTTGGCCGCTTCAAGGAATTTATTTTCTGTAAACGTTTTTCGGTAGGATAAACCGCCTGTTTTGTTATAAAGGAGGGAAATACCCTTATATTGGAAATTAATGTCAAAATCAGCCTTTAATTGCGATTGGTGTCCACTGATCAACGTATCAACGGATGCATATTTTTTGAGAATAGGAATAATTTCCTGTGCTCTGGCAATGTGACCGTTTCCAGTACCCTGGAATGCGTACAAAATCTTCATTTAGGAAAAGTTGGTTACAATTTTTAAAAGAGCAGAATTATCCATTTCCTGAATTTCTTCTACTTCATCATCTTTCAGCAAATGTTTATGCTCGTCATAATAAAAAATTGACCATTCTTTATTATTGTATTCCAAGGCAGAGAGATTTTCAATCCAATCCCCGGAATTCAAATAAGTACAGGATCCTTTTTTATTAACAACCTCACGGATCTGTGGCTGGTGGATGTGTCCGCAAACTACATAATCATAATTATTGTCAATAGCCAGCTCAGAAGCTGTAAGTTCAAAATCACCAATATATTTTACCGCTTTTTTCACATTGTTTTTGATCTTTTTCGAAAATGAATATTTCTCTTTACCCATTTTTTCTAAGAACCAATTTACAACATTATTGATAATAATCAGGAGGTCGTAGCCTTTTCCGCCAAGTTTGGCGATCCATTTTGAGTGCTGGACGGATGCATCGAAAACATCACCGTGAAATATCCAGGTCTTTTTCTGATCAATATTCAGGCAGATTTTATTGCAGACTTTAAGTTTTCCAAGTTCAAAATCTGTGAACTTTCGAAACATTTCATCATGATTACCCGTGATGTAATAGACATCTGTGTTCTTGGTTGCCAATGAAAGAATCTTTCTGATTACTTTCAAATGAGGTTTAGGGAAGTAAGACTTTTTAAACTGCCAGATATCAATAATATCACCGTTCAAAACTAAAGTTTTAGGCTGGATAGAATTGAGATATCTCAACAATTCTTTAGCCTTACATCCATAAGTTCCCAAATGAACATCCGATATAACAACTAATTCAACGTTTCTTTTCATAGTTTTATACAAAGAAACTAATTGAACGTTAACTGTATATGAATGCTATATTATTTTTTATAAAGAGTCCATCAGCTCTTCTGTGATTTCCATATTGTGGTAAACGTTTTGAACGTCATCATCCTCTTCGAAACGCTCAAGCATTTTCATGTTAGCTTTGAACTGTTCTGCATTTACTTCTTTTGTATTGTTTGGAATTCTTTGAAGTTCTGCACTCTTCGCTTCAATACCAAGCTCATCTAATTTGTGAGATAAAGAACCGAAATCTTCAAAAGCAGTTGTGATCATTACTTCTTCTTCATCTTTTTCTACATCTTCTGCTCCGCCATCAATCATTTCCATTTCAAAATCATCCCAATCCATTTTGATCTGAGCCAAATCAAGCGTGAAAATTCCTTTTCTATCGAAAATAAATGCCAATTCACCATTTTTCCCGAGGTTACCATCAAACTTGTTAAAAATAGCTCTCACGTTCGCTACAGTCCTTGTTGTATTGTTTGTAGTACATTCTACAAAAAAAGCAACACCACCTTGCCCGTATCCTTCATACGTAATTTCTTCATAGTTCTCTGCATCGGCACCGCTTGCTTTCTTAATCGCACGTTCTACGTTGTCCTTAGGCATGTTTGCCCCTTTCGCATTCTGGATACATCTTCTCAAGGCCGGATTCGCTTCCGGATCTGTTCCACCAGCTTTTACAGCTAATGCGATGTCTTTACCTATTTTAGAGAATGTTTTGGCCATTTTATCCCATCTGGCCATTTTAGAAGCTTTTCTATATTCAAATGCTCTTCCCATTTTAATTTTTAAATTTCCAACAAAATTACTCAAAAGTCAACAAAAAAAAAATACCTCCAAAAAATTTGGAGGTATTCATTATTTAGAAAAATTAATTATTTTTTCTTTTTAGCAACAGCTTTTTTCTTAGCTGGAGCTTTTTTAGTAGCTTTTTTAGTAGCTTTTTTCACAGGAGCATCTTCGTAATCTTTTTTCTTGATTGCGTTCCACTCGTTAGCATCTTCGATAGCAGTTACGATAACTTTTCTATCAGCTTGTCTTTCAGCATCAGAAGCTTTTTCAGAAACTGTAGCTTTAGTTTCACCAACACCGATTGACTTAAGAGAATTCACATCAACACCTCTAGCTTCTAAAGCAGCAACTACTGAAGCAGCTCTTTGTCTAGAAAGTTTCAAGTTATACTCAGCAGCACCTTTAGCATCAGTTTGACCTTCAACTAGGTAGTTACCACCGTCAGTTTTGATGATCTTAGCAGCGTTATCTAACTTAGCGCTAGATTCTGGTCTGATAGTAGCTTTGTTGAAATCAAAGAAGATACCTTTAAGAGCTTCTGTAGTTTCAATAGCAGTTTGTTTCTTAGGCTTAGGACATCCGTTGTATTCAGGAAGACCTGGAACAGTAGGACAAGCATCATCTTTATCTAAGATACCGTCACCGTCTGTATCTGGCCAAGGACAACCATTGTTTTCAGCAGGACCTGCTACTGTAGGACAAGCGTCATCTTTGTCGATTACACCATCACCGTCAGTATCTGGCCAAGGGCATCCGTTGTTTTCAACTGGACCTGCCACTTCTGGACATTGATCGTCTTTATCTGGAACTCCGTCACCGTCAGTATCAGGACATCCCTGGAATTCTGGTAGACCTGGAGTATCTGGACAAAGATCATCTTTATCTAGGATACCATCCTTATCTCTATCTCTGTTTCCGAATCTGAATAAGATAGAAGCAGAAGCTTGCCAGAAGTTAGCCACTGTAGAATTGTCACCTGGAGTTGATACATAATCTCCTTGAACACCAAGACCGAAGTTCTTAGTTACCCAGAAGTTAGCACCAGCACCTGTAGCTACAGTAAAGTGGTTAGCTTTACCATTCTCATTACCGTCTTTTCCGTTAGTAATGTTTTCGATTGGATTACCATTAGCGTCAACAGAAGTTCTTGGGAAAGTAAGAGCAGTATAGTCATGTCTTAAGTAGTTAGCACCAACTCTTAAATATGGATCAAACCAAGATTCTTCGTTCCATAAAAGACCTGCAGCGTGAGCCTGGAAACCAAGACCTGTCATTAGGAAAAATTCTTTCCCCATGTTGAATCTTTTGTTTTCAACATTCCCAACAGAAGTCTGCCAGTCAATTACTAAACCTTTACCAACATTTCTAGCAACTGTTAACTTAGATAATGGAGGTGTAATAGAGAAGTTGTTCACATTGAACATGTTCTTTGTCAAATTGTTAGCAGAGAACGTATTACTGAAAGTACCTCTCGCTGCTACGTGGTTTTCTGCATGAGCACCAACTCCGATTAACCACGGATTGTTGGTAGTCTGTGCGAAAACAGTAGAGGCAACAGTAAGCGCCAATGCTGAAATTCCTAATTTTAGATTTTTCATAGAATTAAATGATTAAATAATTGATAATGCAAAATAAATATAATTTTTCTTTATATACAAAGTTTTTCAAATGATTTTTAACTTTTCTTTAATATTCTGTCCAGGTTCCGTTTGTTTTCTCTATCTTTTATCGCCTCTCTTTTATCGAAAAGTTTTTTCCCTCTACCCAGCGCTATCAGAACCTTTGCTTTACCTCGGTCAGTGATATATAATTTTAAAGGTATTATGGTGTTCCCAGCATCCTTTAACTTTTTTTCAAGTTTTTGTAATTCTTTTTTGTGCAAGAGCAATTTCCGTTCCCTTTTTGTTTTATGATTGTAAAAAGTTCCCAATTTATACTCATCAATCATCATATTAATGATGTACAATTCCCCATCAATAAACTGACAGAAGGATTCTGTGATAGATGCTTTGGATGAACGTAAAGATTTTATTTCGGTACCCGTCAAAACCATTCCTGCTTCATATTCTTCAAGAATTTCATATTCAAAACGGGCTCTTCTATTTAATATACTAACTGTTTTCTCAATCTTCATCATTTTAAAATTTCGTTAATGAAATATATAAAAAATACCATACAATTAAAAACTTGACTATTATATTATTACAATATACCCAAATTCTTTTCGTATTTTTGCGCCAAATTTACAAAACTATATGTTAACAGTATCTAACTTATCTTTACAATTCGGGAAAAGAGTTCTTTTTGACGAGGTAAATATTATGTTTACCAAAGGAAACTGCTACGGGATCATCGGAGCAAACGGTGCGGGAAAGTCTACATTCCTTAAAATATTAACAGGAAAGCAGGATCCTACAACAGGACATGTATCTCTGGAACCAGGGAAAAGAATGTCAGTTTTGGAGCAGGATCACTTTGCTTATGATCAGTATACTGTTCTTGAAGCAGTTTTGAGAGGTAACAAGAAATTATTTGAGATAAAAGAGGAAATGGATGCGTTATACGCAAAAGAAGATTTCTCTGATGAAGACGGAATAAAAGCTGGTGAACTAGGTGTAATCTATGATGAAATGGGAGGTTGGACTGCAGAATCTGATGCACAGACAATGCTTTCAAACGTTGGAGTAAAAGATGATATGCATTGGCAGGTGATGAGCGAACTTGAGAACAAAGACAAAGTGAAGGTTCTTTTGGCTCAGGCTCTTTTCGGAAATCCGGATGTGTTGATTCTGGATGAACCTACCAATGACCTTGACATTGATACCATCTCATGGCTGGAAGATTTCCTTGCAGATTATGAAAATACAGTAATCGTTGTATCTCACGACCGTCACTTCTTAGATACGGTTTGTACGCACATCGGTGACTTGGATTATGCTAAACTTAACCTTTACACAGGTAACTACTCGTTCTGGTATCAGGCTTCTCAATTGGCAACAAGACAGAGAGCTCAAGCCAATAAGAAAGCTGAGGAGAAGAAAAAAGAACTTCAGGACTTCATTGCCAGATTCAGCTCAAACGTTGCTAAAGCAAAGCAGGCTACAGCAAGAAAGAAAATGATCGACAAATTAAACATTGACGATATTAAACCATCTTCAAGAAGATATCCAGCTATTATTTTCGAAATGGAAAGAGAAGTGGGAGATCAGATTTTAGATGTAAAAGGTCTTGAAAAAACAAAAGACGGAGAATTATTATTCTCAAACATCGATTTAAACCTTAAAAAAGGGGACAAAGTTGCTATTCTTTCAAAAAACTCTTTAGCTATCACAGAATTTTTCGAAATTTTAGCAGGAAATATTGAGGCAGACAAAGGAACTGTTGCTTGGGGAGTTACAACAAACCAATCTCAAATGCCTTTAGACAACACTAAATTCTTCCAGGAAGATATCAGCTTGGTTGATTGGTTGAGACAATTCACTAAAAATGATGAAGAGCGTCACGAAGAATTCATGAGAGGATTCCTTGGAAGAATGCTTTTCTCAGGTGATGAAGCTTTAAAATCTTGTAAAGTACTTTCAGGAGGTGAAAAAATGAGATGTATGTTCAGCAGAATGATGCTTCAGAAAGCAAACGTTCTTTTATTAGATGAACCTACCAACCACTTAGACCTTGAAAGTATTACCACTTTGAACAACTCTTTATCTAACTTCAAAGGAAATCTTTTACTGGCATCTCATGACCACGAAATGCTTTCAACAGTCTGTAACAGAATCATTGAACTGACTCCTAACGGAATCATCGACAGAGAAATGACTTATGACGAATACCTTGCTGATAAAAAGGTAAAAGAATTAAGAGAAAAAATGTATTCTTAATCGAACAACATTAAAATTTATATAAAAAAACCTCAAGGCAGTGCTTTGAGGTTTTTTGTTAGAAATATATAATCAATTATTTCGTAAGTTTTGCAGTAGGCAAAGTCACCGTTCCCGGGTCTTTCCACATCCCGTCTTTTTCTGCTCTCTTTTTAATAGACTCTGCCCTTTTATTACTGTCAGGATGAGAATTGAACATTTTCTCAAAATTACTTTGTGTACTTCCTTCTGAAAGCAGCGCTAATTTTTTGAAAGCCGTATAAGCTCCCACAACATCATATTTATTAGCTTTCATAAAGTCGTATGAGTAGGTATCTGCTTCTGATTCCTGTTTCTTACTGTGCGAAGCATCCAAAAATGCATTAGCCATCTTTCCTACCTGGCTCTCATTAAGAGTAGCTACTGCAGAAGAAGCTGATGATGCTGCATCTAATGCCGCTGCTTTCAGATAAGCAGATTTCATTGCATCTTTTGTATCCTGATTTTTCACGTGCCCTATTTCATGCCCGATAACGGCAAGCAATTCATTGTCTGTCATGATATCCATCAGAGAAGAGAACACACGTACGCTTCCGTCTGCACAGGCAAATGCATTGATATCTTTTACTTTATAAACTTTATAATTCAAATTCAGACCGTCCTGAGATTTGTGTTTTCCAAACAATTTGTTCAGTCTCACGGTATACGGATCTTTAGGTCCTGCTACGGCATTATTTTTATCCATCCAGTCTACTGATTCTTTGGATAATTTAACCGCATCTTCGTTCGTAAATGTCAATGCTTTTGCACCATTTGAAACCATTCCGGCAGCTTTCCCGAGGTTGATTTTTTGTGCATTGATAGAATGCATAGCCCCTAATAAGATAAGGCATAGAGTAATTTTTTTCATAATCATTTAAAATTTGGAGCACGAAGATAGCCTTTTTTTAAACAATTATTAAATTAAAAGAGTAATCTCAATTTTTTTAATTTTAAAAGAAAAATGAAAACCATTTACCTTTTTACTATATTCTTCTTTTCTCTATTCACAGGGCAGGAAAAAACAAGATATAATATGCCTGATTATGAAGATGTAATGATGACCTCTACTACTTATAATCTACCCTTTAATGTCAACTTCACATCATCAACTTACCCCAAAAATTTAAAAAGGCTTGAGCAAAAAAGTAATGGAGAATACCTTAATATTTTAGAATATGATAAAAATGGAAATTTGATTTATAAATATTATCGACAATATGTAAGTGAAAACTGGAATGGAAAATACCTGACTATTATTGAAAGAAATATTTACAATGATAAAAACCAGCCGGTTAAAACCCTTATTCTGCACTCCAATATCGGAGCAAGTTTAAATGAATATCACTATGATTCTGCAGGAAATATAATCCTTGTGAACAGCACCGGAATAGCCATCACGGGCAACAATGAAAACCACTGGAAATATATTGAAGACTTACGAAGGACCGAAGATTTCGACAAGGATAAAAATATTCTGAAACTGAATAATAAAAAGAATAAAAGTTCCTATATTTTTGAATATGATTTTAATAAAAAATTAGTAAAAGCATTGTCTAAGGATCAGCCTTCGGATTATAATTATATTATATATCAATTTAATAACTCAAATCAGTTAATATCAAAGACTGTTTTTGATCAAGGTGAAATTTATTATAACAATTCTTATTTCATTGAGTATAAAGACAATAAAAAAACCACAAAAGAATATGACGAGGAAAAGAATTTAACTCAGACAACAGTGGAATATCCTGAAAATAAATTCACTCTTATTGAAACAGCAAATACTGAATATAAATTTAACCAGAAAAGAAAATACTTTGGAAAAACACTGATTTTTGATGATAGCTTTACTCAGGATAACAATGAAAAGACATTGGAAAAATTTGATTTGGATGAGTACAATGTTCCCGTAAAGATGGTTTCAGAAAAGAATGGAAAGATAGATTCTACTCTTATTTTCATCAACAAGTATGAGTTTTATTAAGCGATATCCTGCTCATTTTTAAAATCTAATTTGCTGATTTTTAAAGAGGCTTTTAGAACTTTTTTCCTTATTTTTGTGAAATGAGTCAAAAATGGATTTATAAGCCTGAACCCGATGAAGAAGTTGTGGACAGACTAAGTTCGTCACTTGGTTTTGGTACTTTTGAATCTAAAATCCTCGTTTTAAGAGGGATTGACAACTATCAAAAGGCCAGAGAATTCTTCAAACCGAACTTTAACGATATACATAATCCGTTTTTAATGGCAGATATGCAAAAAGCTGTAGAGCGTATTGCAACGGCTATTGAAAATGGCGAAAAAATATTGGTATATGGTGACTATGATGTGGATGGAACCACTGCAGTTGCTTTGATGTACCTTTATCTCAGCAAAATTGTTGAGAAAAAATATTTAGACTATTATATTCCGGACAGAAATTCTGAAGGATATGGAATTTCTACTGAAGGAATTGATTTTGCCAAAGAAAATGGTTTTTCATTAATCATCGCTCTGGATTGTGGAATAAAAGCGCTTGATATGATCAGCTATGCCAGTAACCTGGATATAGATTTTATTATCTGCGACCATCACCTTCCGGGTGAAGAAATTCCTGATGCTGCGGCTGTACTTGACCCTAAAAGAAATGACTGCCGATATCCCTTCAAAGAACTTTCAGGATGCGGTGTTGGCTTTAAACTTTGCCAGGGATTAAATACAATTTATAAATTACCGGAAGCAGAATTATTTGAACTGACTGATCTTCTGGCCATTTCTATTGCAGCTGATATTGTTTCCATGACAGGAGAAAACAGAGTACTGGCTAAAATGGGACTAAAAATTCTTAGAAAGACCAGAAATCTGGGACTAAGACTGTTGATTCCTGAGGATAAACTTTCTCATTTTGAAATTTCCAATATTGTTTTTGAAATAGCTCCTAAAATTAATGCAGCCGGAAGGATCTCTCATGGCAAGGCGGCCGTAGAACTTATGGTTTCCGACAATCTGAAACATGCCAATCAGATTGTGAGTGATATCATGAACCTTAACGATGAACGAAGAGAACTGGATATGAATTCCACTCTTTCTGCATTAAACCAAATTATAGAGTCTCAGCAAGAAACAAAACATACAACAATCGTTTATCATCCTGAATGGAATAAAGGAGTGATTGGTATTGTAGCTTCCAGGCTTATTGAAACTTATTATAAACCCACACTGGTATTTACTGATGGTAACAATGGGGAAATGGTAGCTTCTGCGAGATCTGTTTCTGATTTTGATGTGCATGAAGCTCTTGATATGTGTTCGGAATATTTCCTTAAGTTTGGAGGCCATCACGCAGCTGCCGGACTTTCTATGGAAAAAGACAAGTTTGATGCTTTCAAGGAAAGGTTTGAAAAAATTGTTTCTGAAAAAATCAAAGACCATCAAAAAGAACCTTCCATTGCCATTGATACTGAAATTACAATTGATGAAATCAACAGAGAGTTTATCAATTTCCACAGAAAACTGGCTCCATTTGGACCTCACAATATGAAACCTATTTTTACATTGACGGATCAGAAACTTGCTGGTTATGTAAAAACAATGGGGAAAGATAATAACCACCTGAAGTTTTATATCAAGCAGGAATCCACAGGACGAAATATTGAGTGTGTAGGATTCAAACTAGGACCATTTGTTGAAGATTTTAAAAATAAAAATTTCGACCTTGCTTTTACCCTTGAAGAAAACCACTGGAAAGGCAACGTCACTCATTATCTAAATATTAAGGATGTGAAGTTTAGGGATTGAGAATAGGGATTAAGATTTAGCAATAAGGGAATAGGGAAATGCATATGGGAAATTATAAGGAATTAATCGTCTGGCAAAAATCTGTAGATCTCATTACAGAAATCTATACAGTAACGACAGCTTTTCCAAAAGAAGAACTGTATGGGCTTACAAGTCAGATCCGCAGATCCTCAATTTCAATTCCATCTAATATTACTGAAGGTCACTCCAGAAGATCTACTAGTGACTATATTCAGTTTTTGAAAATTGCAAGAGGCAGCAGTGCTGAATTGGAAACCCAATTGATTATTTCAAAAAATTTAAATTATTTGAATCCTGAAAATTTTCAAATTTTAATCGAAAAAACATCCGAAATATCAAAAATGCTGAATGCAGTAATTACAAAACTTCAAACTCCCTAAGACCTAATTCCTGCAACCTAACTCCTTGTAACAATGAAAAAAATCGGTTTATTTTTCGGATCATTCAATCCTATTCATATCGGACATCTTATTCTGGCGAATTATATTCTGGAAAATTCTGATATGGATGAGCTTTGGTTTGTAGTGAGCCCACAAAATCCGTTTAAAGACAAAAAGTCTTTACTGAAAGATCATAACAGACTCGATATGGTACAGCTTGCGGTAAAGCATTATCCGAATATGAGAGCTTCTAATGTAGAATTTTCTCTTCCGATACCAAGTTATACGATCGATACCCTTACTTACCTCCATGAGAAGTATCCTGAATATTCTTTCAGCCTGATTATGGGAGAAGATAATCTGAAGAGTCTTCACAAGTGGAAAAATTCTGATGTTCTGATCAAAAATCATCATATCATAGTTTATCCAAGAGTATTTGAAGGCGAAAAAGCAGATTCTGACTATTTACAGCATGAAAATATTTCTCTGATCAAGGCGCCGGTCATAGAACTTTCTGCCACTGAAATCCGTAATATGATTAAAGACGGCAAAAATGTAAGGCCGATGTTACCTCCCGAAGTTTTTGAATATTTGGATGGTAGCAGTTTTTATAAGTAATTTTGCAAATCAGAAAATGAGAGGCTAAAAACTAAAAGCCAGAGAAAGACTCTTACCTTTTAACTCTCACCTCATAACTCAAGAAATGGACTTCATCGAAAAATTTTTCTCAAAATATTCTCAGGAAAAAATCATCAAATGGTTTAAACAGATTTGTGTTGCAGAAGCTGTTTCATGTCTTTTACTGTACTGTGTTGCGATGATTTGGATCCGATATGATGAAAATTTGTATTCCATTATCTTCATCAGTGTTATTGGCAGTTTACACGGATTATTTTTTACGCTTTACCTTTTACTCTGCCTTCCTGCAAGAAAAATTTATAATTGGGATGATGAAGATTTTGTTTTTGCCCTATTATCTGCATTCTTCCCTTTTGCAACGGTTTGGGTAGACAAAAAGCTAGCCCGATTCGACAGAGAATAAATGATAAATATACTGCATAAAAAAAGGACCTTTTCGGTCCTTTTTATTTTGAATAGTATTACATATCCCGTTTTACATGTCCTGTTGCTGTAAAGGTATGATTACCGGAATTATCTGTAAAAGTTCCGTTAACTGTAAAATCAATGTAGTCTCCCAAAGCTCCAAAAGCAGTTATATCAACAACCAAATTCCCATTATTTGATGTAATGGATCCCCCCGAAAACTCAAACATATAGTTATTGGTAAAACTTGCAGTAATTCCTGTCATATTGTTTTGAGTCATAAAGAAAGTTGGCCCAATTGGATTTGTTGAGATTATTCTTAATTGTTTGGCTGGCAGATTAGGTGATGTAGAAGTAAGACCTGTCCATTGCGCATTGAACGATCCTGACAAATTAATAATAGACTGATTATCAATTTTATAACTAACAAATTCATTCACAGAATTACAAGCCATGATATTCCCCAAATTCATAGTAGTAGATGTGGCAGTGAAAGTAACTTCATTAGTACTCAGAAAATTAACGTTATCAAATCCTTCATACCTAAACTGTGGATTTGCTGTACATGAATACGTATTGAATATAAAACCTCCGTTATTATCTACCGGGACTGACATATACTGGAAATAATTTGTACTTACTGTTGGTTTCAATTCCACATAACCATCACTCACATTGGCATTGGCACATGTTTTCAGAACTCCCTGAATGGTATAGCTGGTAGATGTAGAAGGGTTTACAACAATATCAGAAATAGTCGTTATAACCCCTGTTGGAAAAGGGCCTACGTTCGATGTATAAATTACATTATTACAGACATCATAAACTTTTAAACTAAGAGTTTCACCTGCCGGAACAATTCCGGAAACCACCCCTACATTATCCGTCATTCCGTAAGTCTCATACGTTTGAGAGCTTCTCTTTAAAGCTACCTTGGTATTAGGTAAAACCTGCCCTGCAGAGTTTTTTACAGTTACTTTCATGGTTGCCTGTTCAAACTGTGCATCATAATTCCACCAGGAAAAATGACTTACTATTCCTACATAAGCATTTCCAATCTTTGTAGCAGAACCTTCTTCTTTCCACATTCCTGTATCTTCATTATAAGACCATAATGGAATTGTGGCCGGTGAACTGGAAGTTTGTGTGGCATCCACAGGAACAGTTATTTCTGCGGTATGTCCGTTTGCAAGCTGAAGGTTTTGTCCCGCAGTTCCTGTCAACTGTACATGCAGCATTCCAAATGTTTCCATTATTCTGGCATTACCTCCTGAATTGGTTGCCAAAAATGATCCAGGCATTAATTCATTAAGATATTGATTGGATGGTGCTAAATGAAAGACCCCAACACTCACATTTCCTGAATAGGCATTTCCGTTTGCATCTTTGAAACTTCCGTCAAATTTTACTTTTGTTCCGTTTGGTAATGAAACTGTAGAGGTAGAACCCGTGGTAATTGTAGATGTCGTTGTTGCGGGAATCATCATGATATTCACCCTATTGATTCCGTTGGTAGGTACCAAAACCCTCGATGCATTTACATAGCCGGATTTTGTCACTTTTATATGGGCAAAATTTTCTTTTACCGAAGCATTTTTAAATGTAAAGAAACCTTTAAGATTGGTTGTAACTGTACTTGTTCCGATTGTAATCGTTGCTCCTGATACCGGAAGCCCGTTCGTATCAAGAACTACACCCTGGAAATTCTTTTGCGCCGTATTCCCAAAATTATAATTGGATGGAGGGTTTGTTGTGTCGTCCTCTATTTCTGAGAAAGTTTCATTTTTACATGAAAACATCAACACAAACAACAATAATAAGAGATAAAATTTTCGCATATGGTATTAATTTTTAGTTTTTACTAAATTAATAATAAAATACAATCATTATTATCTTTTCTGATTTCTCATTAAATTTTTTTTAAAATTTCCATCAATTTCATATTGTCATGTAACAAAAATGAACTTCAAATTGTCTAATTAAGTAATAAAAACATTGAAACTCAAAATTGATATAAAATTTTAGTTACTGATAATCAAATACTTAAATAAAGTTTAAAAACATTTCAAGTACTTTGCATTGCATGATACTAAATTTATTATATATCTTTGTAATGTAAAATAACAAACCATACAAGCTATTAATTAAAAAATAATATCATGAAAACTCAAATTCTTATTGCAGCACTATTTTTCGGTGGACTTGTAACTGCCCAGCAGAAAAAAGACAGTTTGAAAGTAAATGCTATTGATGCAGTGAATATCAAGAAGCAGGTTTTCAAAAAACAAGGAGACCGTTTAGTTTACGATGTAGCTTCTTCATCTATTGCTAAGGGAACCAACACCTTTAATCTTTTAAAACAAACTCCAATGATTTCCAGCATTGATGGAAAAACACTGAAGATTTTGGGAAAAAATGATGCGGTGATCTACATCAACAATAAGAAAACAAATATGGATTCTGAGGCATTGATTGAAATGCTGAAATCTACTCCATCAGAGGATATCCAGAAAATTGAAGTGATTACAGTTCCGGGAAGTGAATTTCAGGTTGAATCCAAAGAAGGCGTAATCAATATTGTAATGAAAAAAAGCAAGAACAACGGTTACAACGGAACGTTGAAAATGCAGAATGAGCAGGCTTATTACAACAACCCAAATGCAGGAGCTTCTTTTAACTTCAGACAAGGAAAGTGGTCCGGTAACTCAAACTTCAGAACGGGAAGCTGGACAGACAGACAAAGATATACGCTCTCTAACGGAGATCCTACATTCAAAAATGAATCATTTGGATTTAATGATGATCCCAATAAAAATTTTGGCGGAGGGTTTAATGTTGATTATGAGATCAATAAAAAGCATAGTCTTGGTTTCTCCTACAACATGAGATATAATAAAAGTTTCAATTCTGTACTGGATATTACCAACTGGCAAAATGGGGTTTTAAATAACAGAACGGTCAATAATGAAGATGCACAAACGAGAAATCATTCTTTCAATTTAAATTATGAAATGAAAACCGATTCTCTGGGAAGCAGACTTACCTCAAACATTTCTTACTTATGGTTCAACAGAGATAAAGTAAGTTTTAATGAAAGTTTTCCTTTAACTAATGATACCATCAACAAATATTCTGCACTTCATCAATCAGTACCTCAGATCATTAACAACTATGCAGCAAATATCGACTACCTGAAAAAAACGGCTAAAGGCGCAACATGGTTAATGGGAATCAGCTACAATCATACGAACACTGATAATGATACCAAACAAGACAAATTAATAGGTAGTGATTTTGTGATAGATCCTAAACAAACCAATCACTTCATTTATAAAGAAAATATTTTAGGTATTTACCTGAACTATGAACGTAAACTGACTGAGAAAATATCCGGAAAAATAGGAGCCCGATATGAAATGACAAGAAGTACCGGAGAAATTCTGGAAAAAACAGGGTTTGAAAGAAATTACAACAATCTTTTACCTTATCTGAATTTAAATTATGCCATCAATTCTGATCACAATCTGAGCTATACTTTCTCAAGCAGAATCCGAAGACCAAGATTCTGGGAACTCAATCCGTCCAGAACGTATTTCACTCCTACAAATTATACACAGAACAATCCATTTGTTCTTGCTTCAAAATTTTATAATCAGGAGCTGAACTATATGTACAAAAATGCATTTTATGCCAATCTTAGCTTTAATATGGTAGAAGATGCATCTGCTTCTGACATGCTTCCGTTACAAGGGACTTTAACAACTCCAGAAAGGGATAAAAATGGAAATATAGTCTATGGTCCAGGCGGAAATATGATCATGCGAACAACTAGATTCCTAAGGTATATAAGAACCAATTACGGTAAAAACAGAGAGCTCGCTCTTACGCTGGGAATGAACAAGTCATGGTTCAAAGATATATGGACAACTAACTATTCTGTTAATTTGGGTTATGTTACCTACAAAGGTGGAGTATGGGAAGATCCAACGTCTCAGCTAGGTCAGTACGAATCCGAGTCACTGGATCCTTATATCATTGATGTAAAAAACTACAATATGTCTGCAACGATCAATAATATTATCAGACTTTCATCTAAAAAAGACTGGTTCTTAGGAGTTAACTACTTCTTTGCAAGCCAGACCGCTATGGAAGGAGGTATGATAGGAGCAAGACAAAGCTTTGATCTTAGTCTGAAAAAAATTGCAGGCGACTGGACCATTGTAGCGGAAGTAAGCGATTTATTTAACCAAAGCTTTTACAGCGTTAAAGGAGTACAGCCAAACGGAAAATATAACAATATAACCAACTTCAACTATCCAAGGCTCATGAGCATCGGGGTAACTTATAATTTCGGAAATCAGAAACTGAAAAAGGCAAGGGAAATGAAATCAGCTAATGATGCTGTAAAATCAAGAACCTAATCTGCACAACTTATATCACAAATCCACTCTTAAATAAAAACAAACATGAAACGTATAATTTTGTCAATGGCTATCGTATTCGGTACTTGTGCATTTGCCCAGGAGAAGAAATCTGATACGGCAAAAACAAAAAATATAGAAGGAGTTACCATTACAAAACAGGTTTTCAAAAAGCAAAGTGACCGTTTTGTATATGATGTGGCAGCATCACCAGTAGCTAAAGGAAATACCACTTTTGACCTTCTGAAACAAACTCCTCTATTGTCTTCCACAGATGATAAAACATTAAAAATCGCAGGGAAAAATAATGCTCTGATCTATATCAACGGAAGAAAAAGCAATATGGACTCTGAGTCGCTGGCTCAGTTCCTGAAAAATACTCCGGCAGAAAACATCCAGAAAATTGAAGTGATTACTGTTCCTGGCAGTGAGTATCAGGTAGAATCATCGGATGGGATCATCAATATCGTTTTAAAGAAAAAAATGAGTGACGGTCTCAACGGAAATATGAGAATGTCTAATACAACCGGTAAATACAACGGAAGCCAGGCCAGTTTCTCTGCCAACTATCGAAAAGGTAAACTGGGAGTGAGCGCCAACCTAAGCGGTGGTGAAAATATAGAGGCACAAACCTACACTTTAAGAAACGGAACTGCTAAAACATCTAACGAATCTACGGGAGATATTGATGATCCGAACAAAAATATCGGAGGTTATCTGAATATTGACTATCAGCTGAACGATAAAAGCAACCTGGCTTTATCATGGAACACATGGGCTAATAAAAGTTATAATTCTACCGTAAATCTTTTCAATACCATTAAGACAGAAAACGGAACAAAATATACATGGTCCAAGAATAAAGAAGATGCAAGATCTTACAACAATTCCGTGAATTTAAATTATGAATTAAAGACCGATTCCTTAGGCAGTAAGCTTAATGTAAATGCGGCTTATCTTAATTACAAAAGATTCCAGTTTACAGACAACAGAACACATATGTCTGATGCGAATATGGGAGTTGGAAAAATGACTACACAGTTATTCCAGGATCTTCCACAGATTATTAATAACTTCTCCGGAATGGTAGATTATAATCAGAAATTTAAAAATGATCTGACTATTTCAATAGGGGGAAATTATAACAAAACCAAAACAGACAACGATTCTAAAAACATTACGTATTCTTTTAATCCCATAGAAGCTCCGGATTCAAGACCAAACCACTTCATCTATGATGAAAATATTTATGGTGCTTATCTGACGATAGAAAAGAAATTATCTGATAAAATTTCCGGAAAAATCGGAGCGAGATATGAAATTACAAACAGCTTGGGAACTTCAGACAATGCTCCTACAGAAGAACTTAAAAGGATTGAAAGAAATTATAACAACCTTCTTCCCTATTTGAGCTTCAACTATGCAATCAATGATAAAAACAATATTTCTTATTCCTTTTCAAGCAGAATGAGAAGACCGAGCTTCTGGGAAATCAATCCGGTAAGAAACATTCTGACAGATGATAATTATACTCAGAACAACCCTTTTGTAAAGGCTTCATCTACTTACAATCAGGAATTAACTTATATGTTTAAAAACTCATACTTCCTGATTTTAAACCATTCTTATATTCAGGATGCCATCACTCAGGTTCCGCTGCAGGGATATCCGGTATCTCCTGATGGTACGGTGGGTCCCAATCCTGTATTGAGATATATAAGAACCAATTTCGGAAATAAACAGGAAATGTCTGCAATGGTAGGGGTTCAGAAATCATTCTTCAAACAATACTGGACCACCAACTTCAATATTGGAGTTCAGCATAATATCAACAATGGAAGCCTTGATATGGATCCTACTACGGGAGATCGATTTAGGAATCAGAAGGGCGAAGATATTGTATACACCAACAAGACTAATTCTACCAGTCTTTTGATCCAGACCAACAACACAATCCGTCTTGATAAAAAGAAAACATGGTTCTTTGGAGTTAATTATTTCTTCGTAGACAAGCAGCAGATCGAACTTGGATTACTGAAAAGTTTAATGAGTTTAGACCTCAGCATCAAGAAAGTGTGGAACGAGTGGACCTTCGCAGTTAATGCCAATGATATTCTTAATACCAATATCGTTAAAATTGAAGACTTCCAGGAGAATGGAAATTATAATTACATCCACCAAAACCGTTACAACAGAAATGTGATGGTAAGCCTTACCTACAATTTCGGAAACCAGAAAGTGAAAAAAGTACGAGACATCGAAGGTGCATCAGATGCTATCAAAAGCAGAACAAGATAAAGAACTATCTTTCTTCATATTCAATTAATTATTCTTACAGTATCCGCTGATTCTTTTCAGCGGATTTTTTATATTTAATTGCTATGAAAAAAGATATACATATTATTTCGGTTTGCTTAATCCTGCTTTTTCTATGGATTGGCTGCAAGGAAAAAAAGATAGAATTGGGTAAAAATGCCAGCTTTGATAAAGAAGAAAATATTCATTATGGGAATAGCGATAAGCAGGTCATGGATCTTTATATTCCAAACAAAAAAACAAATACCAAAAAAGAAGTCTTCATCATTATCCATGGTGGAGGCTGGCGCAGTGGAAATAAGTCACAATTGACTTTCTTCACACTTTCTCTGATGCAGAGATTTCCTGATCATATTTTCGTCAACATGAATTATAGACTGGCTTCAGCAACTCAATTTGGACTTCCGAATCAGGCTGAGGATATTAGAAAAGTGACTGAGTTGCTAAAAAATAAACTGGGTTACCACCCCAACCTGATTTTATTAGGAAACAGTGCCGGCGGGCATTTGTCTATGTTATATGCCTATCAATTCGATATTGACAAAAAAGTAAAAGCTGTAATTAATATTGTTGGTCCTGCAGATCTATCAGATCCGGGTTTCAGAAATTATCAGGAATATTCTTTTGTTGAAAAAAGGCTTGTAGATCCCGCTGTACCGAAAAAGGGCACAACACGAATAGATTTTGCAAGTCCTGTAAAATGGATAAGAGAAAACTCCCCTCCTACCTTATCTTATTATGGAAATTCAGATCATGTCATACCTTCTACTCAGGAAAAAATCTTAGATTCAGTTTTAAATAAAAATCATGTTATCCATGAGTCTTATCCATTCAATGGTGGACATCTGGATTGGGATAAACAGCCTAATGATGAATTTCTTATCAATAAAATTGAAGCTTTTCTTAAAAGACTATCAAAAAAATAACACGTTCTGATACTTCAAAACGTGCTATTCTTTTATCTATTAATGGTATTTATTCAGATTTTGCAACGGCTGTTCTTTCTGAAACCCCATTGGCATTGAAAGCTTCAATCTGGAAATAATAAGCATCAGTTCTGTCTGCTCCTGTAAAGAAATATTCATTCTTTCCGTATACCATAATGCTTCCATACAATTTATCAGGAGACTTCCCGAAATAGATTACATAGCCGTCTGCATCAGGATTCTGCTGCCACTTCATCCAGATACTTCTTCTTTCACCATATTTCTTGGGATCAGCTCTTAAAGGTACAAATCCCTCAACTTTTGAAGGCTGTTTCCCTGCTCCTTTTCCAAATACCCTGAAACCGCTCAGTGCAAATTTCCCTGTAGGCATTTTCAGATTTTCCATTTTAAGGAAACGGGCTTTTGCAGGCTGCTCCAGTTCTACATAATCGTGAGGAACATCTTTTGTATTTTTGCTTTTATCTACAATTACACTCCACTTCTTGCCGTCATTGGATCCATAGATCTTGTACTGGTGCATTTTTCCTAAGGTTTTCCCCATAAACTCTGCATCCTGGTCAGCATAATTGATCTGAATGGCATTGATAGCAGAGACCTCACCAAGATCTGTCTGGAACCATTCTCCAGAATTTCCGGTCTTGGCACTCCAATAGGTTTTGATATCTTCATCTACAGCATTATTCGGCTGATATCCACCTAAAGTAGATGAAACCTGAACCGGTTTATTATAATTCAACAGCATCCATCCGGCAAAAAGACCTTTTGTAAAATCTTTTCCCTGTGCATATTGCGGAAGGTATGTGGGATAATCACCATAAGCTGTATTACAGTACATTACATCATCTTTATCAAAACCTGCCGGCCAAATTCCCAGTCTTCTTTCAAAATTATTTTTAGTGGAGATAAAGATGGTTGAAATGTGCCACCAGTTTTTATAATTGTCTTCAAAAGTAGCTCCGTGACCCGCTCCTCTGGCAAAACCTCCCGGTTTATAGGAAAACGGATTATGCTGTTGGTATTCGAAGCCTTCCAAAGGATTTTTGCTTACGTATACTCCATCAGAATATCCGCTGAATTCTGTTGCCGGAGCACCATACTGCATATAATATTTTCCGTTGTGCTTTGTCATCCATGCTCCTTCCACAAAAGGCTGAAGAAAAACATTATCATTGTATTCCCCGAAACGTTCCCAGCCGTGGTCTTCTGGTTTTAATTTAATAATCGGTTTTACAAAACCTTCAGACTGAAGGTTTTTCACTTTCACTTCTGTTCCCAGCAATGGCCATTCATTACTTGAACCCCAGTACAGATAGAGTTTATTTTTATCTTCATCATAGTGGAATGCCGGATCCCACGCTCCTACTTTTAAGGTATCTACAGCAATTTTCCAATCATCTTTGGTAGGATTTGTACTTTTCCAGATCGGAAAATCCTGCTCCCAGGTAGAACCATAAACGTACAAAGTGTCTTTCATCGCCCAAACTGCCGGAGCATTAAGATCATGAGTGTATTTATTGTCTCTGAGAAATTTCCTTTTTACAAACTTCCAGTCCAGCATATCGTCACTATACCAATATCCTTCCTGATTCGTAGAAAAAAGAAACAGTTTATTCTTAAAATTAACAATCACCGGATCTGCCGTAGCACGGTGTTTTCCCTGTTTAGAAAAAACTTCGAAAGGAGTATAACCATAATCAATATTGATAGGATTACAGAAAGTCTTCTGCTGTGCTCCTGCAATGATTCCGAGAAAAATTGCTAATAACAGAAAATATTGTCTCATTTTTAGATTTTAAAGATTACCGCAAAGTTAGCTAACTTTTTTTGGTTTTCTCCAAATAAAGCCGTCCAGGAGATAATGAGTAAGCTGAGGCACGACTAATAATGGAACCAGAAACTGAAACCATTTCTCCGAGATCATCAAATTCATGGAAAAATGCTCGTTCCAGACCAGCGTTTCCCACAAAAATTCTTCAACAAAGGCAAATCCCAAAAGAACTCCTATAAATAAAAATACTCCGGAAAAAGATTTAAAAATCTGCATTCCATTCAACGTACTATTTTCCTTTTGCTTTATTTCCCGGATATAAATCAATGCGATATAAGGAATCCCGTGGGAAATCACATTCAGAAAAGTAAAAAGAAGATCATTGTTGAAGTACACGATTCCGAAATACCAGGAAAGGAAAGTTCCGGTAATCAATGCAGTTTTGGGGATATTAATTCTTTTGGTTTTAAGAGCTTCAAAAACAGTTTTAGCAATCCAAATAATCAGAATTGTAAAATATATGACTGTGATTAAATGAGTATAATCCGGGAGATTTTTAAGCCAGTCAAACTCATTATTGACAAACCATGTAAAGGCACGTGGTGTCATGAACCAATATAACATGGGATAGATTGTTGCGGAATAAACAGCTACCTCATCTATTTTTTTGCTCCAGTTATTCGGTTCAAAACGCGCATAGATTCTCATAAACCCGTATTGCTGGCGTATAAAATGGAAAACTGCAACCAAAGCCAATACCGACCAGAAGGTCAGATTCCCGAATTGAAACAGAATAACACCCAAAATCCAGCTTATAGCAGGAATTCCGAGATAAAGTAATTTATTTTTCTGGATCTCACCTTTTACAAAATAGGTCTTGAACAAGGTAGAATAGACGTGGGCTACATCCACAAAAACAATCAGAAAGAGCCATGTGTAAAAAGAATACTGATTTTCCAGCCCCTGAATCTGTTGCTGAAAAAGAAAAATAATCAGCAATACCAGGAAAGGTGGTGATAAAATAAACCACCAGTCTGTTTTGGCATTATGTATCCAGGGTTGTTTCATATAGTAATTTTATATCATTTTTTCTGCAGTCCGGATTCCCTGATAAAAGGCTTCTTCAAAAATAGATATTCCTGAAAGATCGGAATGGGCAAAGAAAATTTTATCTTCAATAGGTTCTTTTGCTGTTCTGGTTTCTTCTCCAAAAATCTGGTTGGGAACCGGCGCAATCATCGCATGCCCTATTTTATGAAACTGCATTTCCAGAACAAAGTCTTCTATCAGAGGGTGTGCTTTCTTCAGATCATTTAAAACTAAATCTTTCAGTTCGGCGTCTTTCATGGCATACAATTTTTTTCTTGCTTTTCTGCAGTCCCCGGTTGAAAAACTTTTGTAATGGGTAATTACCTTTTCACCCATAATCTGGTTAAGATTCTGATGCTGATCAAAGATATAACCCAATCCAGAAGATCCATAGATTACATTATCCCAGGCCAGTTCTTCATCTCCTCCGAATTCATTCCTCAGGGTAATTGTTGTTAAAAGCCAGGGGACATAGTTGAAAGAAGCCGCTTTTTGATGATTGAAAATTCTTTCGTTTACAAACTGTGGTGATGCAAACAGCACTTTATCAGCAATGATTTTTTTTGTTTTTTTCTGGGTATTGTCAAAACTCAGGACCTCAACTTTACCATTGAGCGTTACATCAAAGACAAGATTACCGGACATCTGTTTTCCTTCAGTATATTTTGAGAAATGTTTTGCAAGCCTTGCATTGCCTTCCGGCCATGTGAAAACCTGATCTTTATATTGAGTACTCCAGTTATTCTTTCTTCCAGCGAAATAATGAATTCCCGCCCATGCTGAAACATACTCTATCCCTAATCCGAAATCGTCTCTGCAGGAATAATCCAGAAGCCAAAGAAGTTCTTCGGAGTGATAATTATTTTCTTTGAGCCAGTCTTTGAAAATGAGCTTTTCAAGGTTTACAGCCTCATCTTTTCTGCTTGAATCATGTACCGGGATAGCGAACCAATATTTCCCCTGTGCATCTTTCTTTACACGAAACTCATCCATCAGCTTGAAAAAGCGGTTAAGTTCCTGCCGGGTTTCTGTTGAAATTCCTCTTTGGGGAACAATATCATTCTGCCAGGAGTTTTTATAAAACAGTCTTTCCTGTTGTGGAAAAGTCATTTGGTATTCATCAAGAATGGGCTCTCCGTTCTCTTCCGTTCCCAGACAGATTCCACATTCTTTCAGGAACTCGATGATTTCTGTATTCTCTTTGTTTGGTAATGGTAAATAGTGAGCACCTAAAGGAAATTTTGAAAATGAATTCTGTCCGTTGGAAGAGTTTCCACCGAGATGATTTTCCATTTCCAGGAGAAGGTAATCATTTTCGTTATTCAGATTAAAAAACCGGCATGCCGAAAGTCCGGAAATTCCACCACCCACAATAAGATATTTGGTGTGGATAACTTCTGAAAACTGTGGAAAATCTTTTGCCCACAGCCGATGTCCGAGAACATGATTAGTACCCGTAATCCTCAGGAGCAGTGACTTCACCTTCTTTCCGCAATATTGCAAAAAGGGAAGCATAAGGCTACCTAAAAATATAGTTTTAAGAAAATCCTTTCTACTGTACTTTCCCCCACTCTTCATCGAAATAACGAACTAGTATCTGGTTATCCAGACGGTTAACTTCTACTTCTTTCACTTTCATATCTTTACTGAAATAAGACATCTGTGAAAAGTTGTAATCATAAAATTTTAAACCGGGAAGCTTTCTGTAGATTCTGTTGTTGACAGGTTCAAACGAAGCCATAGAAAATCCCCATTCTCCAAAAGACGGAACATAAGTATGATACGCCGCTGTGAAAGGAAAAATCTGATTGATCGTTTTTTCTATACACCAGAATGATTTGGGAGCAAAATATGGAGAAGTGGTCTGAACTACAATTTTAGTGTCCAAAGTCGTCAGTTTCTCCAGTTCTTTATAAAACTGCAGGGAATAGAGTTTCCCTAAGCTGTAATTGGAGGGATCCGGAAAGTCTATGATGATGACATCAAACTTTTTTTTGTTCTCTTTTACCCAAATGTAGGCATCTTTATTGATTACTTCTACTTTAGGATTGGAAAAAGAACTTTGATTCAGCTTTCGCATGGTTTCATTGGTCTTAAAAAACTGTGTCATTTCTCCATCCAGATCTACAAGCGTTATTTTTTTAACGTCATTGTATTTTAATACTTCTCTTGCTGCAAAACCATCACCTCCTCCAAGAATCAGAACGTTATCAATGTTTTTTGCCATAGACATCGCCGGATGCACTAAAGCTTCATGATAACGGTATTCATCGGTGGAAGAAAACTGTAAGTTATTATTTAAATACAGACGGAATTCGTGAGTATTTCTGGTGAGAACAATCCTTTGGTAGGGAGAACTTTTGGTATAAACCACATTTTCACCATATAATTTTTCTTCAGAATAAGACAAAATAGTATCAGAAAAAATAAAAAGTCCTACTAATATAATGAATGCTAAAATTGATTTTACTTTTAATGAAAGCGGCTTTGACAATTCCCTTTTAAGATAATAACACAGGAATATAGCAATCGAAATATTAATGAGTCCGAAAAACAAAGGGGTTTTTACAATTCCCAGTTTCGGAATCAAAACCAATGGAAATAGAATGGATGCCAGCAAAGCTCCGATATAATCGAATGCAAAGACATTTGAAACTAAGTCTTTAAACTGCACCCTGTCTTTCAGAATATTCATCAAAAGCGGAATTTCCACTCCAACGAGGCATCCTGTGAAGAAGACAAAGAGATAGAGAACACTCTCAAAATGTGCCAGTGTATTAAACAAAGTAAAGAGCACCACAGAGCTGATTCCCCCCACGATTCCAACCAGAATCTCAATCTCAATAAATTTATCGATCAGATTTCCTTTGATGAATTTCGCAAAATAGGAACCTACTCCCATTGAAAAGAGATACACCCCGATAATGAAAGAAAACTGCTTTACAGAGTCTCCTAAAAGATAGCTCGCCAGGGCTCCGGCCACCAATTCATAAATCAATCCACATGTAGCAATGACGAATACTGAAAACAATAAAAGCAGCTCAAGAGGAATCCTCTTCTTATCCATGAATTGCGGCGCTTATAATCATTGAAATTCCTATGATAAATGCTCCGAAGACAATAGCCAGTGCTATATTTTTGTTCTGAGCGATCTCATGCCATGTTTTTTCCGGAGTAAGTTTTTCAATAATGAAATAACACACCAGCAAAATAGCGATTCCTAAGAATGAGTAAAGAACCGAGTTGAATATTGGTAATAAATTGATGTTGTCCATAGTTTTATATTTTTATTTGTGATAGTATCTGTAGAATCCTACTCTGGAATGACTTCTTGTGGTTCCATCGCGGTATGTTTCCGTCTTGGCACAGTCGCAGACCTGATTTCCCTGATAAGTAAGATATACGAACCATGTGAGGAAAAAGCTCCCAATCAGGCAGAGTATCCAGTTTTGTCTTATATAGTTTAAAATATTAGTCATCATGATGCAGAATAAGGTGAGTTTGAACTGTTCTTCCATTTATTCACATTAAAGAAATGCTTTCCTATCCACATCGCTACAAACAAAGCGGCCATTATGAATATAATAAATCCGAAGTTCCAGAATGAAACGGGAAGCCAGGTTGCTTTGAGCTGTACATAGGTATTGCTTGAAATGGGATCTGTAGTGAGTTTAGGCGCTTCAGCATTAATCAGGGAGTCCAGCTTTTGAGTCCCGAAAGACGTTTTAGTAAGTCTGGCCACTTCCGAAGTATCTTTTTCCAGTATCTTTCCATCTGTAAAAGATGTGGTTTGCCCGCTCAACAGGTTAGTAATCTCTATAGTTCCTGATTTATCCCGTGATAACGTTACCTTTGAATCCGGAGACATAAGACCGGAAAAGGCAGGTAAAGAGCCATCCTTCTCTGCAGAAATAAGAAAGTGATACTGCCCGGAACTTACTCCACAAAGATTAAAATCTTCGGACTGACTTCCTTCTGACCAGCTTTCCCCATCTTCGTAACCATGATACTGTTCGATATCTTTGGAGGTATAGATAATTTCATTGGTTTTTTCATTCACAAGACTCAGCTGAATATTTGCCCAGGAATTATCAACCCCTGAAAATGCATTTACCTTTAATGGTGCCGAACCTCCTGAAAGGGTAAAACTGCTGCTCACCATTTCTTTATCCCGTACATCTGTAAAGTTGATGGTCTGCGCAAAAACGGTTTCGTTAGTTCTTGATGTATAGACATACAGCTGAAACAGGCATATCAACAATGCTGCTATACAAAAAATGTTTATAGCCTGTTTGATATCAAAGTAATAAGGCTGAACGATTCCTACTCCTGTATAGTAGGGCATATGAGCTATTTTAAAAGCTCTTTTAACATCATATTTTGAAATGTGAACTCCGTAAAAATACCGACTTTTTTTGCTGCTCTTCTCCTGAGAGATCATACGTGTTCCGTTGACATATTCTTTGTAAGTGGCAATACTGAAATCCAGATGTTCATCAAAAAAACCGGCTGCAGCCTCAATACTGCATGGCGTATTTTCGTACCAGCGATACGTTCGTCCGGCATAGGTTGGTAATTTCGAATTTTTACTTTTAAAATCGTCAGGGTGCATTGAGATTATAAAAACCCAATGCCCATCACTCTCACTCAGGAAAGCATCATTTCCTTTGCTGTCTTTTAGATAATATTCGCGCCAGAAAATATTGTTGCCATATCTTTTGACCACAATTGCTACGACGGTATATTCTACACCTTCAATTTTTCCTTTCTGTCCGACGTCTAAAACAACGTTTTCCGTCGGTACCTTCAAATGTTTGATATTCTTATTTCCGGCTACATCAATGAGATGAGAACAGGTTTGACAAACATATTCTTCAACAGGAAAGGTGAGATCTAATTTATTTTCTGATTCGCATGCTGGGCAGACATAGTGCATTGTTATCTGTAAATTTTGTGTTTTTGAATGGTATTAGCTTTAAAATACTGAACCACTTCATCTGCAATCTGCTCTACTTTTGTGGTATTGTCCTGTGTATAATTACAAAGGAAAACATCGAAAGTAAGCTGTTTAAATTCCGGCCACGTGTGGATACAAAGGTGAGACTCTTTAAGGATCACTGCAGAAGTAAAACTATCATTCTCAAAAATATGATTGGTTACTCCTACAATTTCTACCTCTTTGGTTTTCAGAATCTCTTCTGTAAATGTGAGAAAACCTTTGCTGTCTAATAACAAATCTTCTGACTCTGTTTCCAAAGTCAGAAGAATATGTAAACCTTTACTTGATAATGGGTTCAATTAATTTTTTCGTAAATATATTATTTTTTTGGAAGAAAAACCTCAGCAAGCATACATCTTGCGCTTCCTCCTCCATTTACTTCAATGGTATTCAGGTCAGAATAGATAATTTCGCAGTATTTTTCAATAGCGGCTACCTGATCTGCAGCTAAAGATTGATAAGCAGTCTGGCTCATCACCAGAAATTTCTCACCATTTTTGTTCTGAACCTGAAGCATATTTCCTGCAAATTGCTGCATCTGCTCTTCTGAAATTTCGATGATTTCTTTTCCGGAACCTTTAATAGTTTCAACTACTTTTTCTCTTTCCAGCTCATCATCAATACAGTCCAGGCAGATTACGACAAACTTATCTGCCACACACATCATTACATTAGTGTGATAGATAGGAAGTCTCTCTGTTCCTACCGTCTGGAATGAATGGAAAACAACCGGAGTGAATCCGAATTTTGCACAGAATTCTCTGAACAGTTTTTCATCCAGCCTCAAAGAAACGGAACCGTAAGCAATTTTATTATCGTGATCGAAAATCATACTTCCCGTTCCTTCCAGGAAATGCCCCTGAGTTTCAGGAAAAGACCAGTCATCAATTTCAGCAACTTCAAAGCCCTGATCTTTGATGCTTTCAATAATATCTTCTCTTCTTTCTACTCTTCTGTTGGAAGCGAACATCGGATATAAAACCACTTTCCCGTCTTTATGGAAACTCACCCAGTTATTCGGGAAAATAGAATCCGGAGTATGTGGATCCAATGTATCTTTTATGGTGATCACATTGATTCCTTTTCCTCTCAGCTTTCCGACAAAGGTGTTGAACTCTGCCAAAGCTTTCGACTGGATATCAGAACCTGTCTGCTCTACCTGAAAGTAATTGTTTTTCGCTGTCTCAGCGTTGTAACCGAATGCAATCGGTTCTATCATTAATACTGTATCTGTTGTCTGCATTTTTTATAAGTTTGAGGGTGTTAGTGTATGAGAGTTTGAGAGTCTTACAACGGTTCACAAGTCCTTTTCTTCTCTATTCATCGGAGAAAATGAACACCATTTTTCTGACTGGTTCATCATACTAATTAACATTCCTATTATTTGGTTATAGTGGTTGTGCAAATTGTTATATTGCACTTCATTCATATAATTGCAGGCAAAAGCAAATTGAAGCCATGTTTAGGTTTCTCTTGCTTCTCCCTCCGAATCTGTAAGCTTAGCGATGAAGGATTTTTCATATTTCCTTTTCCCCCAGGCTTCACTAATATTTGCCGTTACAGATCGTGATGATCTCCTTATCTGGTCTGTAAGAGAATAAAGTTCTTCTTTTGGAAAAGATTTTGAGAGCTCATAAATCAGTTGTGCGTTTTCAAATGATTTTTGATAAACTTTTAAGTCCTGATGAAATCTAATCGTTGACATATATTAGTATTTATTTGAAATAAGAAAAACATTATCACCCATCAACGCTCCAGCTCTCAAACCCTAAAACTCTCCTACCTGATTATTCTCTCACAAGCGGCATTGTGGAGCATCTCAACAAACCACCCATTTTAGAGATTTCTCTGTAAGGAATTTCTTCAACGGTCATCCTCCACACGTTTCTCAAATGGTCATTCATTCTGGTGAATGCTTTGTCTGAAACTACTATATCAGGAGCAATAGAGAAAATATTCGGGAACATTTCAAACATTTCTTCATCATTGATATGGAAGCAGTTTTCTTCTCCGAAAATGTCGATAATCAAGCGGTAGTCGCTTTCGTCCACGAATCCGTTTTTATAAATGATACATTTGTCTTCTCCTACCGGATTAAATGTACAATCCAGATGCAGAATTCCTTCAAACGGAACTTTATCATTTTTCTTCAGCTCCAGGTCGATGATTCTTTTCTTTGGAAAATATTCTTTTAAGATTTCAATGGCATACTCATTTGTTCTTGCCGTCTTATAGTTTCTGTAATCTTCGCTGAAGCAGGTTCCGATAAAAATAAAATCATTCCATACGATAACATCTCCTCCTTCAATATGTGCTGTTTCCGGAAGGTTGATAATCTTTCTCCATGCTACTTTCTCAAAAACGCTTTTGTATGCTTCCTGCTCGTCTGCTCTGTCTGCAATCACATTGGAAATGATCATCTTGTCATCAATCACAAAGGCTACATCTCTTGAGAAGACCTGGTTGTAATCTTTGATGATACTTGGACGCAGTACTTCAACGTCATACTTTTTTAAAACCGCTTCAAAAGCGTTCATTTCATTGATAATATCCTCTTCTTTAGGATAAATATTGTGTTCGATTGAGTAATATGACTTTGCGTCATAACTTTCTTCTAGTGTAGGAACTGCCCCCAGTGAATTAGGCTGGCCTAGAACTACTGACTTCAGCCTACCCGTTTCGTTTTTAATGTTTAGTCTCATAAAGATTTATGCAATACTACAAATATAAGTAAAGGTCTCTACCTATAAAACTTTTGGATTATTTTATGTATTAAATTTGATCTCCAAAATCAACACCCTTCAACAAAATTACCTTGTCTGCACAGCCAACTGTAGTGAATAGCTCCAAAAACATCTACAACTTACTATTTTCCATCTACATAAGAACAAAAAAACAGATAATTCTATTATTTAATTTCCTATATTAGTGATATAATTTTCGCGAAATTATATCTCATAAAACTTAACTATTAACACCAAAAATCAAAGTTATGAACAAGAACAATCCGGTGCTGAAAAACGCACAAAAATTAGGAAGAGAACAACAGAAATCCGTAATGGGAGGTGCGCCAATCTCAACAGGCAGAAGATGCTGTGAGTGGGATGATACAGGAAAATGTTATATCTGGACTTGTGACAGATGCCAATGTCCATAATAAAAACGAAAGCCTGCTTTTTCAAGCAGGCTTTCTTATCTCGCTCTGTTTTCTTCTTCTGTTCTCTGGGTTTCTTTTACCTGATATTTTGAACTTCCCATAGTATAACTGAGTGAAAATACCAATCTGCTGCTATCCCACCAATGGGTAAAACGATTATCCATGATCTGTTTATGACGAAATTCTAATCGTTGGTCATAAGAATCAAGGAGATTATTAAACCCGATTTTAGTGTTCAGTTTATTATCAAACCATGACTTTTGAACCGATACATCTATGGTATACCTTGGTTTGATAATGTAAAGACTGTTCCCCGTTTTAGATTCATAATTAGCAAATACATTCACAGTAAATCCTTTTGGAAGGGAAAATACCTGATTGAGCCTCACTTCATAATTGTAGATTTTCAATGCAAAGACCTCATCCAGATAAGGTCTGAATTCATCATTATAATATCCTGTGATCTGACTGGTAACATTCCACCATTTTGTGATTCTGACTGGAAAGCTGGTTTCCAGGACAGCAAAGTTCCGGTAAGGAAGATTTGTTCCCAGATATTCTAATACATTCGTTTCCGGATTGTACAGGGGATAACGTGTCATCACATCTTTTTCTTTTCCAACGGTAAAGCTTGTGATCCAGTTTTTATAACGGTAGGTTGCTTTGATCTGGCTTGTAAAAGAAGGAAGCAGATAAGGGTTTCCTATCCAGTAATTTAGCGGACTAAAATAAAACCGGAACGGATTGAGCTGAGAGAAGACCGGTCTTGTTATTTTCCTGCTGTAAGAAAGGGAAAGTTCGCTGGACTTGTTAAAAGTATAATTTGCACTTAATGATGGCAGCCATTTCAGATAGTTTCTTGCAACAACGGAATCCACAGTAACTGCATTGGAAATACTGTTTGTATTTTCAAATCTCAGGCCTGCATTGATCTGTAAGCTTCCTATTTTCTGTCTGTATGCCAGATAACCTGCCCATATTTTTTCTTTATATAAAAACACATTACTTCTTGCAGGATCAAAGACAAAATGGTTTCCGGCAGACAGTGTATCATACCTGATATTGTTTTGGGTGTCTGAATTGATATATTTAACTCCCGCTTCAACATCTGCATGATCAATTTTCTGCGAAACATCTATCTGGGCAGTATAGATAGTAATTTTATTAATCAAGTCAGACTTCCAGTAAGACAGAAGATTTGCTGTGGTCTGATCTCTATTGATAAAATCATCATTCTGTTTATTTTTAACTGAAAGATAGTTTCCTAAAAAACCGAATTTAAAACCTCTATTTTGAAAAGAATAATCGGTGGTAATTCCATAATTATTTTGTGAATAACGGGTAGGACTTTCACTGGCGGTATTCAATATTGTCTGGGTTTCATTTTTATCGGTAGTAAAAAGTGATCCGTTTCGTGAACGGTCATTATTCCTGAAATTACCTCTCAGATTGATCCCCAGTCTGTTTTTATCATTCAGTCTGAAATCAACTCCCGTCTGAATATTGTACATCTTTCCAAAATCTTCCTGATAGGTATGGGTGCTCATCATATTTGTATTTGCCAGCCGCTGCAAAGCCTGATAACGATAGGTTGAAATACCTTCATTATAACCTGCCTGAAGACTGTATGTCACTTTCCCCGTATGATAAGATGTATTGAATGCATTCTCCCTGTAGTTGAATTTATTAATATACACATTACCATTATAGCTTGCTTTCCAGCCGAGTCCGGTATTCTTTTTTAATTTAATATCAATAATCCCTTTAAATTCGGCATCATATTTTGAAGACGGATTGGTATTCACTTCTACAGATTCTACCATATCCGGGGATAAAGACCGCAAATAAGCCTGCAGTTCCTGATTACTCATCACAACAGGTTTTCCATCAATAAGAACAGCCGGAGCAATTCTTCCGCCAATAAAAATTCCGTCTTCCTGATCCACTGTTACACCAGGTGTTTTTCTTAAAACATCAAGAAGATGTATAGACGTTTTAAAGTCTCTGTTTCCGGCAACAGAAACAACGAGGTTTCCATCACTCAATTTCATCTTTCGTGGAGCGGATTGAAGAATGATTTCTGAAATAGTCGTGGTGGAAGATTTTGCCTGAGCCAGAGAGTCCGGAACTTTTCTTTTTACAATTTCCTGTGCTTTTCCAAAAATCGAGAAAAATAGCATGAATAACAAGAGCCACAATTTGATTATCATAGATTTTAAATTTTATGAAATCAAAAGTATCAGCTTGTTGTAAAAAAGCGGTTTTGAAATTGAAATTCCGCAGTACTGAATTATAAATTTGAACTCTGAAACCTAGGTTCAGCAAGGGTTTGAGATTGTTTATACAAAAGAGGAGTTGTATTTTTAATTTTCTTGAAGGTTGAAAAGAAAGTGGACTTGGAATTAAATCCTACTTCATACCCGATCTCCTCAATTTTTAAATAAGACCCGTTTTCTATTTTTTCACAGGCTTCATTAATCCTGTATTCATTGATACAGGTAGAAAAACTTTTCCCCAAATTATCATTCAACAATTGGGACAGCTGATGAGTAGACATATTCATTCTTGAAGACAGGTCGCTCAATTTTAAATTCGGATTTTTATAGAGTTCTTCCGTATCCATTAATCTCTCTAATCTTGATACAAAACTATCCACTTGTTCTCCAGAAATCTTTTTATTGGAATACTTTTCTGTTTCTTTTACCGGAAGCTGCTGATATTTCTTGTTAAATAAAATCAAAAAATTGGCATACAGCACAAATGAAAACACGAGACTTCCTCCTGCACAGTATATCTGTACCCAGCCCGTTGAAAGCAGCTGATAGCTAAGAAATATAATCACATTGCTGACCAGAATCGGAAGTACAAAGTTATTCGGACTTTTAGGGTGCTGCTTAAGCAAAATATAATACTGATAGACTGTAAGAAATATAAATACAGACCAAACGGTATAGATAAAAGTACCAAAATAGTTATCCCACGTTATGGGAAACACCAGATACAATAGACCAACAATTCCTAAAATAAGGGTTAATATCCCAAACCATTTCTGACAGTCCTTCCAATCAAACTGATCCTGCTGGAAGGAAGATTTCACATAATAATATAAAGCCGGTCCTGTAAAAAATAAGGCTGACAGCCCTAAATGCGCGATAATTCTGGGTAAATCAGGATAAAAATAAAAGCATACAGAAATCATTACTCTTGAGCTTAGCATTAAGAGAAGAATTCCAAGGAAAAAATCCGGAGGGTATTTCAGTTTTTTAACAAACAGCAGATAGAAGCCCAGCAGAAGTCCGTTGAATGCTCCTACTGCGCTGAAGAAAAATAACATCTGTTCTCCAAAAGTCATTGGGTATTAATTTTTTACAGTAGTAAATTTAATCAATTTATTATATTATATTTTGTAAAAATTAAAAATATCTTTCTCTTTTTTAGGATTCTTTTTCCAGCCTTTTCAGGATCAGTGTCCGTAAGCGCTCATCATGGTCATCCCCCCATTTCCCTAGTGTGGCAATAACCGGAATCAATGTCTGTCCAAATTCTGTAAGCCTGTATTCTACTTTTGGAGGTACAACGGGATAAATCTTCTTTGTGACAAGTTCATGCTCTTCCAGTTCTTTTAACTGAACATTCAATACTCTGCGGGAAGCATCTGGAATTTTCCGCTGCAATTCACTGGGTCTTTGAAATCCTTCATTAATAAACCATAGTAAACGGATTTTCCATTTGCCATAGAGCACCTCAGCAATCAGATCAAGCCCGCAGTTCAGATTGGGTGGGATTTTTCTTTCGTACATAAAACAAATGTAACACAATGAGGTGAAATCACAATAGGGGATTAATTTATCCCTATGTGATTCGTAAGACCGTACTTGTAAGAGCCTGTCATACTCCTGAAATTTGTACAAAAAAGAAATCATGACAGAATCATTTAATTTCAACAATGAATTATCAGGTAAGATTGCTTTGGTAACGGGTGGAACAAAAGGAACCGGAAAAGCTATTGCTGAAAGATTACTAACCGCCGGTGCCACTGTAATTATTACTGCAAGAAATCAGTCTGAAGAGATGAATAATCAGCTTCATTTTATTTCAGGAGATCTGAGTAAGGCAAAAGACACGGAAAAACTGGTAAGAGAAGTGTTATCTACTTTTGGTAAGCTTGATATTTTAATTAATACATTGGGTGGCTCAGAAACGCCTGGTGGCGGCTTCTCTGTTCTGAATGATGAAGACTGGGAAAATACAATTCAGACCAATTTGTTGGCACCCGTTCGTTTAGACAGAGGATTTCTTCCGCAAATGTTGGAACGAAGGGAAGGTGTGATCATTCATATTGCGTCCATTCAGGGAAGACTGCCTTTATTTGATTCCACATTACCCTATGCTGCTGCCAAGGCCGGACTGATCAATTACAGCAAAGGTTTATCAAAAGAAGTTTCCCCGAAGGGAGTCCGTGTACTTACTGTTTCTCCAGGCTGGATCATGACTTCATCTGCCATCCGAATGATGGAGCGTATTGCTAAAAGTTCAGAAACTTCAATAGAAGAGGCAACTCAAAGTGTCATGGATGCGTTGGGTGGAATTCCGATCGGTAAGCCTGCCCAGCCAGAAGATATTGCAGAATTTGTTGGTTTTTTAGTTTCTCCACGGGCACAATATTTAACAGGAACCGAATATGTAATAGATGGTGGTACTATTCCTACAGTTTAATCATTTAAAAATAACAATATGAACTTACCTAACATTTTACAGGAATTTTTAAAGGCACAGAAGCTCTTTGACAGTACAACTTTTTCCAATTGTTTTTCTGAACAGGCATCCGTATTTGATGAAGGAAAAATATACACGGGAAAAGAGGAAATAAAGCAATGGAATGAAAAATCTAATCATGAATACAAAACCTTGTTTGAAGTAAAAGATTTTTCGGAGAAGGATAATACAACTGTTTTAAGAATCAAAATTTCCGGCTCTTTCAGTGGTAGTCCGGTAGTGCTGAATTTTCATTTCCGGTTGAAAGACCATCTTATTATGGCGTTAGCTATTACTGGATAAGTTGTAAAAAAAGAATCCCAAAGTTTGCTTTGGGATTCTTTTATGGTATAAGCAAATATTATCTGCTTGCGATGTCAATGTAGTTTCTTTCCTGAGCACCTTGGTAAACCTGTCTTGGTCTTCCGATTGGGTCTCCTTTCAATCTCATTTCTTTCCACTGAGAAATCCATCCTGGAAGTCTTCCTAATGCAAACATTACTGTAAACATCTCTGTAGGAATTCCTAACGCTCTGTAGATGATTCCTGAATAGAAATCTACGTTTGGATATAGTTTTCTTTCAATGAAGTACTCATCTTCAAGTGCTACTCTTTCTAACTGCATTGCAATGTCAAGAGCTTTATCCTGAATACCAAGTGCAGTAAGGATATCGTCAGCAGCTTTCTTGATGATTTTCGCTCTTGGGTCGAAGTTTTTGTAAACTCTGTGTCCGAATCCCATTAGACGGAAGCTATCACCCTTATCTTTAGCTTTAGCAACATATTTAGATACGTCACCACCATCTTTTTCAATAAGTTCAAGCATTTCGATTACCGCCTGGTTAGCTCCACCGTGAAGTGGTCCCCAAAGTGCAGATACCCCAGCAGAGATAGAAGCGAAAAGACCTGTGTGAGCAGAACCTACCATTCTTACTGTAGAAGTAGAACAGTTTTGTTCGTGGTCTGCGTGAAGGATTAATAATTTATCTAAAGCATTTACAACTACCGGATCGATTTCGAAATCAGCGTTTGGTAATCTGAATGCCATTTTGTAGAAGTTCTCTACATAGTTTAGGTTGTTATCACCGTGGTTTAATGGTAAACCTTGAGTTTTTCTGTAAGTCCAAGCACAAAGGTGAGAGAACTTAGCGATCATCAGCTCAGCAGCATGATCCATTTCTTCTTTAGAGTTTACGTTAACGGCTTTCGGGTTGAAAGCTGTTAAAGCAGAAGTCATAGAAGATAAAACTCCCATAGGGTGAGCAGAACGAGGAAAAACATCAATGATTTTTTTCATTTCGTCTGCGATGAAGTTATATTTTTTAATATTGTTGTCGAATGAAGTAAACTGATCCTGAGTAGGTAATTCTCCATGTAATAAAAGATACATTACTTCTGTGAAGTTAGATTTCTCAGCAATCTGCTCGATTGGATAACCTCTGTAGAACAATTCTCCTTTATCTCCGTCTAAGTAAGTGATGTCGCTAATAGTAGCTCCTGTATTTTTGTAACCTAAATCCAGAGTGATCAAACCTGTCTGGTCTCTTAATTTTGAAATATCAATCCCTCTGTCTCCGATAGTGCTATCCACGATAGGATATTCATATGAATTACCGTCGTAATTCAATATTACTTTGTTGTCTGACATTATTTATTTATTTTTTTTAAATATACCACTTTCCATAAAATACGGCAAACTAAAAATTTCGCTTGCCGTTATTTATAAATTCGATTAATTATCTTTTGATTTTAAAAGCTTCCAATCCTGGGAAAATTGCAGTTTCACCTAAAGCTTCTTCAATTCTCAATAATTGATTGTATTTAGCCATTCTGTCTGATCTTGAAGCTGAACCTGTTTTGATCTGTCCACAGTTCATTGCTACCGCTAAATCAGCAATTGTAGAATCTTCAGTTTCTCCTGATCTGTGAGACATTACTGAAGTGAACTTGTTGTTCTGAGCCATTTGTACAGCAGCCATTGTTTCAGAAAGAGAACCGATTTGGTTTACTTTTACAAGGATAGAGTTCGCAATATTTTCTTTTACTCCTCTGGATAGTCTTTCTACGTTGGTTACAAATAGATCATCACCTACAAGCTGTACTCTGTCACCTATTTTATCAGTTAACATTTTCCAACCCTCCCAGTCATTTTCCTGCATACCGTCTTCAATGGAAATGATTGGGTATTTTGCAGCCAGTTCAGCTAAGTAAGAAACCTGCTCGCTGCTTGAAAACTGAGCTGCGTCCTGAGTCTGGAATTTTCTGTAATCATAAATTCCGTCTTTGTAGAATTCAGAAGCCGCACAGTCAAGTGCTAACATAATGTCGTCCCCTGGCTTATAGCCTGCTTTTTCAATTGCCTGAAGCAAGGTATCCAAAGCATCTTCAGTTCCTTTGAAAGTAGGAGCAAAACCACCTTCGTCACCTACCGCAGTAGATAAACCTCTTGAATGAAGAATAGATTTCAGATTGTGGAAAATTTCAGTTCCTTTTCTCAATGCATGAGAGAAAGAATCCGCTTTTACCGGCATGATCATAAATTCCTGGAATGCGATAGGAGCATCTGAGTGAGATCCACCATTTATTACATTCATCATTGGAACAGGAAGCGTGTTTGCATTCACTCCACCTACATATTTATAAAGTGGCATTCCTAATTCTGCAGCGGCAGCTCTTGCTACGGCCAAAGAAACACCAAGAATAGCATTAGCACCAAGATTTCCTTTGTTAGCCGTTCCGTCAAGATCAATCATAATCTGATCGATATAGTTTTGTTCGAAAACCGGCTGTCCAACTAAATTCTCTGCAATTACTTCTTTTACATTTTCAACAGCTTTCAGAACTCCTTTCCCTTGATATTCTGAACCACCGTCACGTAATTCTACCGCTTCGTGTTCTCCTGTAGATGCTCCTGAAGGTACAGCAGCACGGCCCATTGCCCCGCTTTCTGTAAATACATCTACTTCAATGGTAGGGTTACCTCTGGAATCTAAAATCTGTCTTGCTTCTATATAAGAAATTGCACTCATTTTTTATTTTTTTTAGTTTAGACAAATTTAATCAAAATTTAACTTTTAGGGGTATTTCGAGGGATTTTTTTGATATAAATCCAAGTTAAATTTTAGTTAATTTATATTATGATAATTCCACAATTTATTTGTGAAGAATTGCCGATTTAAAATAGGGAAAGAATGATAAAAAAAAACTCACCTTTTAAAATTGTAAAGATGAGTTTTCATTATGTAATTATTATACTATTCTTTTTTCATTGCATCAAAATTGAAACTGATATTTAAGAAACCAAAAAGATTATTGTTTTTAATATCATATTTTAAAATCAACGGAACCCAAAGGTTTTTTAAAATTCTTATTCTTAAATCTGCATTGGCTAAGAACTGGTCATTTTTTTCATCTGTCATTATTCCTGAAACAATTCTTTTATATTCAAAATTAGGTTTAAGTTCCACGATAGATCTCTCTTTAGTTTCCCAAATCGAAATATTCAATCCTAACTGTGATGAAAATTCTTTTCTTTTTATAACCGATGTCGTGATACTGTCTTTTGCTTTAAACTGATTTCGGAAGTCTATTTCCAATTTGCTTCCCTTCTTAGATTTCAAACCTTGCAGATACACCAAATTGGCATCAAACTCGTCTAAAAACTTAGAATCCTTTTGAAAATTACTATGAAATCCTACAGTTAATAAAGGTCTCCTTTTTACTCTTCCCAATTCATTTTGAAAAGTATCTAAAAATTGTTTAGCTTCTACTCCATCTTGCTCTTCCAGCAATATCTTTTTAAAATCCTCCGGCAGATTATCTATGGGCAGGTAATATTGTTTTTCAATAGAAGCTTTTGCTAATTTCTCAATTTTTTGGTAGTTTTCAGAAGTTGCTACGTTTCTATATTTTTGTAAAGCAAAAATTAAAGCGGAACTTAGCTTGGCAAAATATTTACCGGATTCATACTCTTCTCTGGCTAAACTGGCTATGGTTGTATCTCTTTTATTAATGATTGCCCAATCAAAGCCATAATTAAATCCCTTAAATTTATAATCATTATCAAGGTTCAGTCCTATTTGTATCTGAAAATTCCTATAAAAGGTTTCTCGTTTACTTGTATAGTTATAGTCAATTAATAAAGTACTATCAACTTTTGATCTCAATGAAAAAATGTTTGCTTTAAATTGAAAAGATTTGTTTTCACTTGTTAATCCTTTAAAAGAAGCCTGCATATAATCAGTCAATACATCTTTCCAGTTTCCTGATTTTGTTTCTTCAATTTTATTATAAAAACTTTCTGATTTTAAATCTTTTTTTGCAAAACCTCCATTTTGGGCACAAACCAATAATGCATTAAAAAGAAATAGAATAATCCCTAATTTATATATAAGTGTTTTCATGATCCTTTTTTATTATTTACTTTAAAATGATACGTTAACAAATACCCATTCCCTTTTCTATTTGCAGGATTTAAATCAGAATCTTCACTAAGCGTAATATCTCCATCGATTTTTATTCTTGTATTTCTTTCCGCTGATAAAGGATTCGATCCAATTATATAAAGATCATATTCTGCATCTTCATTCAATTCAAATTCCTCAGAAAAAGTTCCATTTTCTGTTTTTTCAAAAAGAGGAACTGTGTTTCCTTTTTTAAAAATTTTATAAATAATTCCTAAAATTGAAGCTCCACCCGTTACTGTAATATTCAATGTTATAGTTTTCATAATGTCTAGTTTTTTAAGTTGTTTATTTTCTCGGTGTAGGAGATAGAAGACCCGCTAAGGCGCCTATGGCTCCTGATGAAATGGTAGCAAAGATTGTCACCAGTTGATTGTCTTTGGGCTGTCCGTTACTCCATGCGGAAATAAGAATAAGCCCTGCAATGATGGCAATCACTGCTAACCCGAGCATAATCACTATAATTCTATAAATCCAAAAATCTGTTCCTCTGGGATTTCTAATTTCCACATCCCTTATAGCCTCTATAGGATTATTTTTAAATTTCTCCTGAAGATCACTGTTGTTTTTTAAAGCAGCTTCTAAATCTCCAATACTGTCATTAATAAGAGTTTTCATGGCTTTTGGTTTTTATGTATCAAATTTCCCTCTAAAAAACACACCAATCAATTACACAAAGGGGTAATTTTCATACACTTATTTTAAAAACCAGACATGTTCCAGGGTTTTCAGGTAAAATATTACATTCACCGGATAATTCATTCATTCTTCTTTTCATATTCCGGAGGCCATTTCCTTTTGGCTGATCATCCGGAATTCCAGTTCCATTATCTGAAATTTTCATTGAAAAGCAATTTTTTTCCTGTGAAAATGAAAGTTTCAATACATCTGCATGGCTGTGCTTGTATACATTATTCACCGCTTCTTTTAAACAGAGGAAAAGATTACGCCTCATTTCTGTGGAAACAGGGGTTTCAGCAATGATATCATTACATTCTGAATGCAATACTATTTTTGTTTTCTTTAAAAAATTTCCGGTATACAGTATTGCATAATCAATAAAACTGCCTAGTGTGTCATTCCCTGAATTCAGACTCCAAAGCATTTCTCTCATAGAGATATTCATTTCTTCAGAAGTTTTCAGAAGTTCATCAATATCACTTTGCAGATCACCATCTTCTGCTTTCTGTTTTAAAAACTCTGCCTGAAGTTTCAATGCAGAAATCCCTGCTCCGAGATCATCATGCATATCGTGGGAAATACGTTCCCGCTCCTGTTCCAGAATTTTTTGTTTTTCGAGTTCTTTCTGAAGGAGCTGGTTTTGGTGTTCGGCTTCTTTGAGCTGCTGCTGTTGAATAAAAAAAAGCTGTCTTTTATTATACAGAACAACTATTAAAACAATAAAGATGACAAAAGTTATTAACAAAATAACAGCCATAATATAAGCCAATCTTATTGTATCCGGTAATTGCTTCATATTGTGTTTTTATTTTCAAATTTTCTCAAAGCGATATAGAACATTCCATACATAATGATATTAACACAATACTGCATAACCTTTAAAATTTGCAGAAGACCCGGATCATTGTCTCGAAGAAAAAACATTGGAATAGACCTGAAAATAAAGAAAATACTCCAAAAAAGCAATCCACAGGAAACCCAGAAATGCGGATCATCCAGAATTTTTATTTCTTCAAAGGTTTTTAATCTTATATAAAACCAAACCAGCACATTAATGATAAAATAAAAACACACTAATATTCCTAATCTATTTTCATAATTATCACTATAAAACTTTACAAACAGAATAATATAGACAAGTATGGCCATCAGAACATACTGGAAAAATACGCTGAGTTTCTTAGGGAAAATTTTAGCATAGTAGATGCCAAAAAATATAATCAAAAAAATGCTATAATAATTAAACAGATAAGCAAAGTCAAATTCTTTATTAAGTATTTTATAATGTCCATACAGCTCCAGACAAAGTGACAAAAACAAAAATATCGCAAAATAGTTTTGGCTGGAAAGACCTTTCTTTCCAGCTAAAACTATAGACTTTACAGTAGCTGCCAAGAGTACCATAATGTATATTATTTGAATTACCATTTTATGGATATAATGAACCCATATCGTAATATCCTTTTTCTGTACTAAAAACAAGTGTCATTTGTTTTTCGTGTGTTTCAAAGTGTTTTTTATATTGATCTTCTCGAAATCTATCTCCAAGATTATTTTCAAAAATTACTTTCTTTACATCACTGATTTCACAAAGATTGATAATAAATGTATCATTAGTATCTTTTGACAAGGTATCTATCAGGTCAACGATATGATAACTGATATAAAAAGTATTGTTTCGCCCCAGATAATCAGTTAACACCCGATGTCCATTCTCAAGATAAAAATCAATAAGCTCTTTTAAACTCTCATTGGAGATTTTCAGATCTTTAAGTGTAAGATCCTGATTGGAATTAATGAGGAGATAATTATTCCCATCAATAGTATTTTTATCCTGCGTTTGTAAAGAGGCCACCATATAGATCACTCTGTTTTCAGAATACGGTGTGAGTCTTATCCTTGAATCCTGAGGATCTATCTGTACAAAAGTAAATGTTAAATAGGTCGCTTTAATTTCATTCATAATCTCGCAAATATCTTTCAGGAGTGAATGTTTTACAGCATAAATACCTCCAAGATTAAAATTCACATCCTGATTTTGCATAAATGCCAAAACTCCCTTTTTAGCACTATCAATAAAACTTTCTGCCAGAATACAGCTAATGGGAAGCATTTCCTCCCCATCAACTAACTGATCAAGTTTATTACCGATAGGGCCTTCTCTGTAAGATAAATTATCATCAAGAACTTCTTGACTTGTTGCATTGAAATTTTCCATAATTTCTTAGTTTTTTGATTGGTTAAATTTATTAATAGCCTCCACTTTATTGTTTACGTGAAGTTTTCTGTAGATATTTCCGACATGTTTTTTTACCGTATCAATGCTGATACATTTTTTGTCTGCGATCTCTTTATAAAGAAGTCCCTCCGAAAGAAGGTCAAGAATTTCTTTTTCACGCACTGTAAGTTCATCGAAGCCTTTAATTTCGGGAAGTTTTCGTTCAAAATGTCTGAGAACTCTTCGGGCAATGGAAAAACTCATAGGAGCTCCACCCTGATATACATCACGGATTGAAGAAAGGATTTTATCCATACTTTCTCCTTTTACAAGATAGCCCATCGCACCAGCTTTTAAAGAATTAAAAATCTTCTCATCATCATCAAAGCTGGTACACATGATAAATTGTGTATTGGGCATGTCTTTTCGCAGTTTTTCTATGATTTCAATTCCCAGCATATCTTGTAACTGGATATCCATCATCACTACGTCCGGGGAAATAGCGGGGAGGTTTTGCATGGCATCATTTCCATCAAAAAACTGAGCAATTACCTTCATATCCTGTTGGTAATTGATGACTTTCTTCAACGCATTGTTGTAGTTTTTTTCGTCCTCTACTATGGCGATGGAAATGCTCATGACTTTGTTTCTTTGTAGCAAATTTCAACAGAAAACAAATTGAAATCAATTACACCTTTGTGTAATATTGATTTTGGAGTTTGTAATTATGGTTAAGTTTTTTTAGCTCTATTAAATTTAATCAATTTCTCATTTAAAAACCAATATTAATATAACTATTTCATAATAAATTAAAACACAAGTCACAAAATCGTAATAAAACCTTTAAAACAGAGAATTATTCCACAAGACAATCAAGTATAGGATGATCAATGCTGCTTACTGTATTATGAAATTCAATTTGTTCGAAGATTTGAATCAGATTTCTGCCTTTCTTCAACCAAACTCCAGGAATGTAAAGAGTCAGCTGCGGCCCTACTTTACTCCAGTATCTTCCTGCATTTTTTCCGTTGATAAAAACAATTCCTTTTCCAAAATTTCTCATGTCAAGAAAAGTATCTCCTGTCTCATCAAGTGTAAATTCAGCTTCCTGAATTACGGGTGAGTGAGCTGCAATCTCTTTTTGTTTAAAAGTATGTTTGGGAAAAGTATCGAAAGGCATTGGAAGCATTTCCCAGTTTCCGGAGACTTCAGTTCCGTTGATTTTTACTGGACTGATAATGCCTTTTAAATTATGGACAATCTCCGCTCCATAATTGATCCTACCCATATTTTCAACCAGAATTTCCAATCGGTCTCCTGGTTTAATTTCAATATCAAGATCATATTTTTTGTTCACCCTGTTCAATTCTCCTTTCCATCTGCCATTGATGTATATGTTGGCATAATCACGTAATCCTTTTATCTCTAATTTTCCTTTCGTATCATTATCAAATTTTCTTCTGTAGAGAACATATCCGTTTCCGATATTCAAATCTTCAAATGTAAGCGGTTTATCACTCACAACAGGTTTCTGACGATCAGTAAGATCAAAGAGGTAATTTATTTTTGAAAATTTAATAGTGGGAATAGTGATGACTTTCATTGGCTTTGGAACATCAGGAAGCTTATTCTGATGTATTTTTTGGAAAACTTCTCTCAGCGCATTATATTTTGGAGTAGCCCATCCTGCTTCACTGATGGGAGCATCATAATCATAGCTTGTAAGATCCGGCTGGATATCATGATCCCTATCGTAATTTGCACCGCTGGTAAATCCAAAGTTGGTTCCGCCATGAATCATATAATAATTAAAAGAAATTCCATTTTTTATATACAGCTCTGTTTGCTTTACCACTTCTTCTGTAGAAACCTTAACAAAAGGTTCTGCCCAATGATCAAGCCATCCGGGGTAGTATTCGGCAACCATGTAAGGACCTTGCCCTCCATTATATTCATTGATGCTTTTCTTTAAAATATCAATATCACCTTCCCCGTTTGCAGTTGGTATCGCTCCTTCAATAGAACCGCCTTTAAAAAGTGAGCTTCCATCTGAAGTAAATAACGGAACCGAAACTCCGCTGTTCAAAAGCATTTCTTTTATCTTGTGGCTGTATTTTCTATGCTCTTCGAGAGGAATATCTTTTCTTTGGGCAACATAGGAACCAAATTCATTTTCGGCCTGCACCATAATCACCGGACCACCATTATTGATCTGCATGGGTACTATTTGTTTTGCCAGCTGATTAATATATTTCCGGCATTCTTCGAGAAAAGCTTTATTATCTCTTCTTATCTCAAGGTCTTTATTTTTTTGCAGCCACCAAGGATATCCACCAAATTCCCATTCCGCACAAACGTAGGGTCCCGGTCGAATAATAACATACAAACCGACTTCTTGTGCTGTTTTTATAAACTTCTTCAAATCTTTTTCACCCGAAAAATTCCATTTTCCTGGAGCCTCTTCATGATAATTCCAAAAAACATAAGTGGTAACCGTATTCAAACCCATTGCTTTCATCATCTCCAGCCGGTGCTTCCAGTATTCTGACGGAACCCTGGGATAGTGCATCTCCCCGGAATACACTGTGAACGGTTTCCCATTTAAGATGAAATGTCCATCCCTAATTTCAAAATTTCCTTTTTGTGAAAACATAGTATTAAAGGATAAAAAGAAAAGAATTATGTATAAATAATGACTAAAATTTCTCATATTGTAAGGCATGATTTTTGTAAAATTAAAATATAAAAATCATATTGAATATCAAATAATATAATCATGAAAAAAAGTCTTTTAGCACTAGGTGCTGTACTTACATTAACAGCTATTGGCTGCAAAAAAAATGAGAGTGGAAATAAAAGTGTTATCAAAACAGACAGCTCAACAACTGTAGTTACAGATAACAATGGAAAAATAGATTCGTTAACACAAAGTTCTTCTACAGTAGATGTAAACGGGCAGAAAATTGAAAAAACAGATTTTGTTTATAAAGCTACAGACGGAACATTAGTGAAAGTAGTATTCAAAAACGATCCGAAAGAAAGTACAGTAGCCATTACCAGCAACAAGAAAACATTTACATTACCTAAGACAGAAACCAAAGGTGGTGAAACAATTTACAAGAAAGATGATATGACAGCAAGGGTAAAAGGAGACAGCCTTCACCTTGAACAGGGTAATAATCTTATTGAATTGAAAAGAACAAAGATCTAAAATAGCAATGCCCCTCAATATAGAGGGACATTTTATTTTTATACATTTTATATCTTTTTGAGCTTCCGTTTTCATCAACAAGAATATGATTGCTCAAATTATTCTAAGTAAAGAAAATAAAAAAACCATCCGGAATCCGGATGGTTTTTTTTATATATCTGAATGAATATTATTCTTCAGTTTTTTCTTCAGTAGTATCAGCTTTAGCTTCTTCTACTTTTTCTTCTACTACAGGAGCATCAGCAACTACTGCTTCAGCTTTTTTTGTAGTAGCAGTTGATCTTCTGCTTCTTCTTGTAGCTTTTTTCTCTTCAGCATTAGGGTTGTAAAGCTCGTTGAAATCTACTAATTCGATAAGAGCCATATCAGCAGCATCACCTGGTCTGAAACCTGTCTTAATGATTCTTGTATAACCACCGTTTCTTTCAGCGATTTTAGGAGCTACAGTTCTGAATAATTCAGCAACCGCAAATTTATTTTGAAGATAAGAGAATACTATTCTTCTGTTGTGTGTAGTATCTTCTTTTGCTTTTGTTAATAGAGGCTCAACATATACTCTTAAAGCTTTAGCTTTAGCTACAGTAGTGTTGATTCTTTTATGCTCAATTAGAGAACAAGCCATATTAGAAAGTAAAGCACTTCTGTGAGAAGCTGTTCTTCCTAAGTGATTGAATTTTTTACCGTGTCTCATTATTAATTATTTATCAGCGTCTAACTTATATTTTGCAACGTCGAAACCGAAGTTAAGACCTTTTGAATGCACTAATTCTTCTAGTTCTGTCAAAGATTTTTTACCAAAATTTCTGAATTTCATCAAATCAGACTTACTGTAAGAAACTAATTCTCCAAGAGTTTCTACTTCAGCTGCTTTTAGACAGTTAAGGGCTCTTACAGAAAGATCCATATCTGCTAATTTAGACTTAAGAAGTTGTCTTGTGTGAAGTGTTTCTTCATCGTACTGGATAGACGCTTTTACAGCTTCAGTTTCAAGCGTGATTCTCTCATCAGAGAATAGCATGAAGTGATAAATTAATATCTTAGAAGCTTCTGTTAAAGCATTTTGAGGGCTGATAGACCCATCAGTTTCTATATCTAATACAAGTTTTTCGTAGTCTGTTTTTTGCTCTACACGATAATTTTCAATGCTATATTGTACTTTCTTGATCGGCGTAAAAATAGAGTCGATAGCAATAGTTCCTACAGGAGCATTGTTTGACTTATTTTGTTCAGAAGGCACATACCCTCTGCCTTTTTCAATATTGAAAGTAATTTCGAAAGTTACATCACTGTTTAGGTTGCAAATCACTAAATCTGGGTTTAAAACCTCAAATCCATTGACAGACTTTCCTAAATCACCAGCAGTAATAACCGTCTGACCTGAAACTTTAGCAACAACCTGCTCGTTAGCCTGGCCTTCTGCTGCAGCTTTTAATCTTACCTGCTTAAGGTTAAGAATAATTTCGGTAACATCTTCGATTACTCCTGGAATAGTTGAAAATTCGTGCTCTACACCTTCTATTTTGATAGATGAAATAGCGTATCCTTCCAGAGAAGAAAGCAACACTCTTCTCAAAGCATTACCGATTGTAAGCCCGAAACCTGGTTCTAAAGGTCTGAATTCGAATTGACCTTTAAATTCATCAGAGTTAAGTAAAATTACTTTATCGGGTTTTATGAATTGTAAAATTGCCATATTATTGGGTTGAGCAAAAATTTGATTAAAAAATTATTTAGAGTAAAGTTCCACGATAAGGTTCTCCTTAATGTCCTCCGGAATCTGGATTCTTTCAGGAGCAGAAATGAAAGTACCTTCTTTCTTCTCATCGTTGAATTGTAACCACTCATAGTTTGACTTAGAAGCCAATGCATTGGTAACAACCTCAAGAGACTTAGACTTTTCTCTTACAGTGATTACATCACCAGCTTTTACCAAGTAAGAAGGGATATTAAGAATTTCTCCGTTCACAGTGATGTGTCTGTGAGAAACTAATTGTCTTGCACCAGATCTAGTTTTAGCAAAACCTAATCTGTACACTACGTTATCCAATCTTGATTCACAAAGTTGTAATAGAACTTCCCCTGTTACTCCTTTGCTTCTGTGTGCTTTTTCAAATAAGTTAGCAAACTGTCTTTCTAAAATACCGTAAGTATATTTAGCTTTTTGTTTTTCAGCTAACTGAACTGCATATTCTGATTTTTTAGCACCTCTTCTTTTGTTAGGACCGTGTTGTCCTGGCGGTTGGTTTTTTCTTTTTTCGAAGTTTTTATCATCTCCGTAGATTGCAGCACCAAACTTTCTAGCAATCTTAGTTTTAGGTCCAATATATCTTGCCATAATGGGTAAATTCTAAAAATTAAACTCTTCTTCTTTTTGGTGGTCTACATCCATTGTGCGGCATTGGAGTCACATCAATGATTTCGCTAACTTCAATTCCTGAATTGTGAATAGATCTGATTGCAGATTCTCTACCTGCACCTGGACCTTTCACAAACACCTTTACTCTTCTTAATCCAGCTTCATGAGCTACAGCAGAGCAATTTTCAGCTGCCATTTGAGCAGCAAAAGGAGTGTTCTTTTTAGAACCTCTGAATCCCATTTTACCGGCAGATGCCCAAGAGATAACCTCTCCACTTTTATTTGTTAAAGAAATGATGATGTTATTGAAAGAAGCTTGAATATGTGCTTCACCAATAGCTTCAACTTTTACTTTTCTTTTTTTAACTACTTTACTTTGTTTTGCCATAATTCCTAACGATTATTTACTTGCCTTTTTCTTGTTAGCAACTGTTTTTCTCTTTCCTTTACGGGTTCTAGAGTTGTTTTTCGTTCTCTGGCCTCTTAAAGGTAATCCTAGTCTGTGACGTATTCCTCGTTGGCATCCTATGTCCATCAATCTCTTGATGTTCAATTGCACTTCAGATCTTAATTCTCCTTCAACTTTAACGTTTTCAGAGATATATGTTCTGATTGCAGCCAATTCATCGTCATTCCATTCGTTGACTTTCTTGTCTTCGCTGATACCGGCAGCTTTAAGGATTTCGGAAGAAGTATTTCTTCCTACTCCATAGATGTAAGTTAAACCGATAACACCTCTTTTGTTTTTTGGTAAATCAATACCTGCAATTCTCGCCATAATTTAATGTTAGCCTTGTCTTTGTTTAAATTTTGGGTTCTTCTTGTTGATTACGAATAGTACACCTTTTCTGCGTACGATTTTGCAATCAGCGCTTCTTTTTTTAATTGATGCTCTTACTTTCATTTTGATAGTATTTATTTTTTACAAATGCCAAATGGAAAGTGTATTCCATTTGGCTAATTGTTTTAATATCTAAATGTGATCCTCCCTTTTGTTAAATCGTAGGGAGACATTTCTAGTTTTACCTTATCACCAGGTAAAAGTTTAATATAGTGCATTCGCATTTTACCTGAAATATGAGCGATAAGAATATGCCCATTTTCAAGTTCTACACGGAACTGAGCGTTCGAAAGTGCTTCCGTTATAACGCCGTCTTGTTCAATATGTTTTTGTTTTGCCATAAATTAATATCCAGTCGTTCTAGACAGTTTAGACTGCATTAAGCCATCATAATGATGATTCAGCAGATATGTATTAATCTGTTGAACAGTATCTAAAATTACACCTACCATAATTAATAGTGACGTTCCCCCGAAAAATAGGGCAAACGCATCTGTCTGAACAAAGCTTCCATGCACAATTGCCGGAAGGACTGCAAAGATAGATAAAAAAATTGCACCTGGCAAGGTAATTTTTGATAAAATATCATCTAAGTAATCTGCTGTCTCTTTCCCTGGTCTTACTTTCGGTACTAAACCTCCATTTCTCTTCAAATCATCAGCCATTTGGTTCACCGGAATTGTAATTGCAGTATAGAAAAACGAGAAGATAATAATTAATAGCGCAAACAATACATTGTACTGCCAGCTAAAAACATTCTTGAAACCTGCAAGAAAAGTGTTGGACTCATCGAATTTTGTTAATAATCCTGGTACGAACATCAATGCCTGAGCAAAGATAATCGGCATTACACCAGCAGCATTTACTTTCAACGGAATCCATTGTCTTGCGCCCTGCATAAGATTTTTGTTTACACCTCCTCTTGCTTGAGCTCTGCTTACATACTGAATTGGAATTTTTCTAACAGCCACAGATAAAATCACGGCTAAAAGAACAACTACCATCCAGAATAATACTTCAATAAGGATCATGATAGATCCCATTCCTCCTTTTCCGTTCTGCACGGCCATCTCCTGTACGAATGCTTCAGGTAATCTTGAAAGGATTCCCACCATAATAAGGATGGAAATACCATTTCCGATTCCTTTGTCGGTAATCTTTTCACCTAACCACATTGCGAATACTGAACCAGCAACCAAGATAACAATACTTGGCAACCAGAACATGATAGAATTTGGCTCTACAAAATATGCAGATTGGAACTGAGCATACGGTAAGAATAATTGAGTAATAGAAGTTAAATAAGAAGGTGCCTGTACCAGACAAACTCCAATTGTTAACCATCTTGTAATTTGGTTCAATGTATTTCTACCTGACTCTCCATCTTTCTGAAGCTTCTGAAGATAAGGAATAGCCATTCCCATCAACTGAACAATAATAGAAGCAGAAATATAAGGCATGATACCCAACGCCATTACGGAAGCGTGGCTGAAAGCTCCCCCCGTAAACGACGAAAGCAAGCCAAGGAGACCTGCTCCTTGCTTGTTACCGCCTTGATTTTTATAATGCTCTAAGAGATCTCCCACCTCTGCAAGGTTAATTGCAGGAAGTGAGATATAAGATGCGAATCTATACACAAGGATAATACCTAACGTAAAGAGAATTTTATCTCTTAACTCCTTTAGGCTCCATATATTTTTAAGTGTTTGTATAAATTCTTTCATTAGTAAGTATTATAAGGTAATTGCTTTTCCACCTGCTTTAGCAATAAGCTCTTCAGCAGACTTAGTGAATTTGTCAGCAGAGATTGAAACCGCAGATTTCAATTCTCCTCTACCCATAATTTTCACTAATTCGTTTTTAGAAACTATCCCGTTTTCTACTAAAACTTCTTTCGTGATATCTCCAGTGATGGATTTGTTCTCGATTAAAGTTTGAATAGTATCAAGGTTAATTCCTCTAAACTCTTTTCTATTTACGTTTTTGAATCCGAATTTAGGTAGTCTTCTTTGTAAAGGCATCTGTCCACCTTCGAAACCGATTTTCTGAGAATAACCAGCTCTAGCTTTCTGACCTTTGTGTCCTTTTGTTGAAGTACCTCCTTTTCCACTACCTTGACCTCTACCAATTCTTTTTGAGTTGAAAGTAGATCCTGCAGCAGGTTGTATATTGTTTAAATTCATTTTAATTCTCTTTTATAAAATTATTTTTGAACTTCAAGTAAGTGGCTTACTGCAGCTACCATTCCTAAGATAGAAGGAGTAGCTTCATGTTCTACAACTTGGTGAAGTTTTTTTAATCCTAATGCTTCAAGCGTTCTCTTTTGGGTTTTTGTTCTACCAATAGCGCTTCTTACTTGCTTTACTTTAATTGTTGCCATTGTTTTAATATTAACCGTTAAACACTTTACTTAGAGAAATTCCTCTCATTCTTGCGATCTCTTCAGGTCTTCTGATATCCAATAACGCTTTGAAAGTAGCTTTCACCACGTTGTGAGGGTTAGAAGATCCTTTAGATTTTGAAAGGATATCGTGAATACCAGCAGATTCCAATACCGCTCTTACTGCACCACCGGCAATAAGTCCTGTACCGTGAGAAGCAGGTCTTAAGAAGATATCTGCACCACCGTATCTAGCAGTAGTTTGGTGAGGAATAGTATGGTTCATTACAGGAACTTTCACAAGATTTTTCTTAGCATCTTCAACTGCTTTAGCAATTGCAGAAGCAACCTCTTTAGATTTTCCTAAACCAAAACCGATAATACCTTCTTCATTACCTACTACAACAATAGCAGAAAATCCGAAAGCTCTACCCCCTTTAGTTACTTTTGTTACTCTGTTAACAGCTACGAGACGATCTTTTAATTCTAATCCTCCCGGTTTTACTCTTTCTATATTATCTAGTCCTAACATATTTTCCGAAATTTAATGATTAGAATTTAAGTCCACCTTCTCTCGCACCATCAGCTAGAGCTTTTACTCTACCGTGATATACGAAACCGTTTCTGTCAAATACAATACTTTCGATTCCTGCAGCGATCGCTTTAGCAGCGATAGCTTTACCAACAGCAGCAGAAATTTCAGTCTTAGTACCTTTAGCGTCTACACCTTTTTCTCTAGAAGAAGCTGATGCTAAAGTTTTACCATTTTTATCGTCGATTAACTGAGCGTAAATTTCCTTATTACTTTTATATACAGATAATCTTGGCAATTCAGAAGATCCAGAGATTTTCCCTCTTACTCTTCTTTTGATTCTTATTCTTTTTTCTAATTTACTTAATGCCATAATACTTATAATTTATTAAGCAGATTTACCAGCTTTACGTCTAACAATTTCTCCTACGAATCTTACACCTTTTCCTTTGTATGGCTCAGGCTTTCTGAAAGAACGGATCTTTGCAGTAACCATTCCTAGAAGTTGTTTGTCGTGAGACGCTAAAGTAATAATTGGGTTTTTACCTTTTTCAGTCAATGTATCAACTTTTACTTCACTTGGAAGTTCTAATACGATACCGTGAGAGAATCCTAAAGCTAACTCAAGTTTTTGACCTGCGTGAGAAGCTCTGTATCCTACCCCTACTAGTTCTAGTTTCTTTTCGAAACCTTCTGATACACCTACAATCATGTTGGCGATCAACGCTCTGTATAAACCGTGAAGCGCTTTGTGTTGTTTAGAATCAGATGGTCTGTTTACATTAAGCTCACCATCTTTTTGTTCTAAAGTAATTCCTGCCGTAAGCTCCTGAGAAAGTTCTCCTTTTGCTCCTTTTACAGTTACTACACCGTTGTTTTCAGTGACTGTAACTCCAGCTGGAATTGTTATAATTGCTTTACCAATTCTTGACATTTTCCTCTGATTAAAAATTAATAAACATAGCAGATTACTTCACCGCCTACTTTCTCTTCTCTAGCTTTCTTGTCAGTCATTACTCCTTTAGAAGTAGAGATGATAGAAATACCCAAACCGTTTAGTACTCTTGGAAGTTCAGTAGAACCTTTGTACTGTCTCAAACCTGGTCTTGAAGCTCTTTGAATAGACTTAATAGCAGGTTTGTTAGTTTGCTTATCGTACTTTAAAGCGATTTTGATCACTCCTTGAACAGCGTTATCTTCAAACTTGAAGTTTAAGATATACCCTTGATCAAATAGGATCTTAGTAATCTCCTTTTTGATTTTCGATGCAGGAATTTCCACCACTTTGTGGCCTGCGCTTTGTGCGTTCCTTACTCTTGTTAGGAAATCTGAAATTGGATCTGTTACCATTTTTCTTTTATAAATTATTGGTTAAAGACAATCAGTATTGAAAAGACTTGAAGAGAAAAATATCAGACTTCAGAGAACTTCGGTCTGATATTATTGTTCTTTAGTATCCTGACAACTTAATTGTCCCGATTTTTAATTAGTAATTATTACCAACTAGCTTTTCTTACACCTGGGATAAGACCGTTGTTTGCCATTTCTCTGAAAGTTACTCTGGAAATACCAAACGTTCTCATGTACCCTCTTGGTCTACCTGTTAGTTTACATCTGTTGTGCAATCTTACAGGAGAAGCATTTTTAGGCAATTTTTGAAGTCCTTCGTAATCACCAGCTTCTTTAAGAGCTTGTCTTTTAGCAGCGTATTTAGCAACTAGTGCTTCTCTTTTGCGCTCACGCGCTTTCATTGATTCTTTAGCCATTTCTTAGTTCTTTTTAAATGGTAAACCGAAGTGAGTTAATAATGCTTTAGCTTCTTTATCTGTTTTCGCAGTAGTTACGAAAGTGATGTCCATCCCTTGGATTTTTTTCACTTTGTCAATTACGATTTCAGGGAAGATAATTTGCTCAGTAATACCTAAGTTGTAGTTACCTCTACCATCGAACCCGTCTGCTTTGATACCAGAGAAATCTCTGATACGTGGTAAAGCAGAAGCAGTAAGTCTGTCTAAGAACTCATACATTCTGTGAGCTCTCAATGTTACTTTCGCTCCTACAGGCATTCCTTTTCTTAGTTTGAATGCAGCTTCATCTTTCTTAGAGATTGTACCTACAGCTTTCTGTCCTGTAATGTTTGTTAGTTCTTCTACAGCATAATCAATAATTTTCTTATCTGCAGTAGCATCTCCTAAACCTTGCGATATAACGATTTTCTCTAATCTAGGTACTTGCATGATAGACTTGTACCCAAATTCTTCCATCATTGCAGGAACAATTTGCTCTTTGTATATTTTTTTGGGTCTTGCTATAAATTCCATGTTAATTCAAATTATAAAGTTTCACCCGTTTTTTTGTTAACTCTCACTTTCTTATCTCCTTCGATTTTGTAACCGATTTTGATAGCTTTTCCGTCTTTACCAACTAAAGCTACGTTTGAGATATGAATAGAAGCTTCCTTTTCAGTAATTCCTCCTTGAGGATTTGAAGCTGAAGGCTTAACGTGTTTTTTAACGATGTTAAGTCCTGCAACGATTACTCTAGGGTCTTTTCCTTCTTTCTTAATCACTTCAATAACTTCACCAGTCTTACCTTTGATATCTTTCTTACCAGTAGTAATGATTACGTTATCTCCTCTTTTTATTTTTAACTTTGACATTTCTTTTAAAAATTTTTAAAATTAAAGTACTTCAGGAGCTAATGAAATGATTTTCATATATTCTTTGTCTCTCAACTCACGAGCAACTGGTCCGAAAACACGCGTTCCTCTCATTTCTCCCGCTGCGTTTAGTAATACACAAGCATTGTCGTCGAATTTGATGTATGAACCATCTTTTCTTCTTACTGCTTTTTTAGTTCTTACTACTACAGCTTTAGATACCTGACCTTTTTTAGCATTTCCTGATGGTGTAGAATCCTTGATAGTAACAACGATTTTATCACCAACTGAAGCATATCTTCTTCTGGTTCCTCCCAGAACTCTAATAACTAGTACTTCTTTAGCACCTGTGTTATCAGCAACTTTTAATCTTGATTCTGTTTGTAACATTATTACTTAGCTTTTTCAATGATTCTTACTAATCTCCATCTCTTGCTCTTGCTCATAGGTCTAGTTTCTTGGATCAAAACTGTATCACCTTCTGTGCATTCGTTGTTCTCGTCGTGTGCAGTATATTTTTTCGTTTTCAAAACGAATTTACCGTACATCGGGTGCTTTACTCTTGTAGTTTCACTAACAACAATAGTTTTTTCCATTTTATTGCTGGAAACCACTCCGATTCTTTCTTTTCTTAAATTTCTATCCATTGTAAAATGAAATTATTGTTTGTTAGTTAACTCAGTGTTTAGTCTTGCGATTGTTTTTCTCAAATCTCTGATTTGAATCGGGTTTTCAATTGGGCTGATGGCATGAGCTAATTTCAATTTAGAATATTGAGCTTTTGCTTCAGTTAATTGAGCTTGAATATCACCCGCGCTTAAATTTTTAATATCAGCATTTTTCATTGTATTCAAAGATTATAGAGGTTTAACAAAATCGTTAGCAACGATGAATCTAGTAACTACTGGTAATTTTTGTGCAGCAAGCCTTAAAGCTTCCTTAGCGATTTCGTAAGGTACCCCTCCGATTTCGAACATAATTTTACCTGGTTTTACTACAGCTACCCAATATTCAACAGCACCCTTACCTTTACCCATACGTACTTCCGCTGGTTTCTTAGTAATTGGCTTATCTGGGAAGATTTTGATCCATAGTTGACCTTCTCTCTTCATATATCTTGTCGCAGCAATACGAGCTGCTTCAATCTGTCTTGCAGTGATCCAAGCTCCTTCCGTTGCTTTGATCCCAAAAGTTCCGTAAGCAAGTTGACTACCTCTCTGGGCATTCCCCTTCATCTTCATCTTGTGAACTCTACGGAATTTGGTTCTTTTTGGTTGTAACATAATTTCTAAATTTTAGATTTTAGATTTTAGATTTTAGATTTTTTTTAATTTTAAAAAAGTAACGGTAATTTAAAATTCAAAATTTCTAATCTAAAATTTTAATTATTATTGTTATTGTTGTTGTTTTTTCTAGGTCTTCTGTTGTCTCTGTCTCCACCTCTGTTTCCTCTGTCTGACTGACCTCCTTTTTTCTGTTGTCCCACTAATGGAGAAAGTTCTCTTTTACCGTAAACTTCACCTTTCATGATCCAAACTTTTACACCTAGTCTACCGTAAGTAGTGTGAGCTTCTGCCCAGTGGTAATCAATATCAGCTCTGAAAGTTGACAATGGAATTCTTCCGTCTTTGAAAGATTCTGATCTTGCCATTTCAGCTCCGTTCAATCTACCAGAGATTTGAACTTTGATACCTTCAGCACCCATTCTCATAGTACTTGCCATTGCCATTTTAACAGCTCTTCTGTAAGAAATTCTGTTTTCAATTTGCTTAGAAATACTATCAGCAACTAATACAGCATCTAATTCAGGTCTTTTGATTTCGAAAATGTTGATTTGAATATCCTTACCAGTAAGTTTCTTCAATTCTTCTTTCAATTTATCAACTTCCTGACCTCCTTTACCGATGATAAGTCCCGGTCTAGCAGTAGTAATTGTAACTGTTACTAATTTTAGTGTTCTTTCAATATAAATTTTTGAAATACCACCTTTAGATAATCTAGCCTCAAGGTATCTTCTGATTTTGTAGTCTTCAGCGATTCTGTCTCCATAATCTTTTCCACCAAACCAGTTAGAATCCCAACCTCTGATGATACCTAATCTATTACCAATTGGATTTGTCTTCTGTCCCATACCTTGATTAATTTTCTTTTTTACCTAAGATTAATGTAATGTGGTTTGATCTTTTTCTGATTCTATACCCTCTACCTTGTGGAGCTGGTCTTAGTCTCTTCAATTGTCTTGCACTGTCTACAAAAATTTCTTTAACGATAAGATTAGCTTCTTCAATATCAGCACCTTCGTTTTTAGTTTGCCAGTTAGCCATTGCAGAAAGCAATACTTTTTCTAACTTGTTAGATGCGTCTTTTTTAGAATATTTTAGAATGTATAAAGCTTTGTCTACCTGTTCTCCTCTAATGATATCAGCTACTAATCTCATTTTTCTTGGAGAAGATGGGCAATCATTGTGTATTGCTTTTACTACATCTTGGTTTGTCAATTTACGTGCTAATGCACTTTCTCTTTTTCTTGATCCCATGATTATCTGCTTCCTTTGTTTTTGTTACCACCATGACCTCTGAAAGATCTTGTTGGAGAAAATTCGCCTAGCTTGTGACCAACCATGTTTTCTGTAACATAAACAGGAATAAAAGATTTCCCGTTGTGTACTGCAATAGTTTGTCCTACGAAGTCTGGAGAGATCATTGATGCTCTAGACCAAGTTTTGATAACTGTCTTCTTACCAGACTCTATATTTGTCTGAACCTTCTTATCTAAAGTATGATGAATGAATGGTCCTTTTTTAAGTGATCTTGCCATAATTATTTACGTTTAGATATGATATGACGGTTAGACGCTTTATTTTTCTTTCTGGTTTTGTACCCTTTAGCAGGCATACCGTTTCTAGATCTTGGGTGACCTCCTGAAGAACGTCCTTCACCACCTCCCATTGGGTGATCTACAGGGTTCATTACAACAGCTCTTGTTCTAGGTCTTCTACCTAACCATCTGCTTCTACCAGCCTTACCTGATACAGTTAATTGGTGATCTGAGTTGGAAACTGAACCAATCATTGCCATACATTCAGTAAGGATCATTCTTGATTCTCCTGAAGGCAACTTGATGATTGCATATTTACCATCTCTAGAAGTTAATTGAGCTGAAGAACCAGCACTTCTTGCTAAAATAGCACCTTGTCCAGGTTTCATTTCAACACAAGAGATTACAGTACCCAATGGAATGTTTTTCAATTTCATTGCGTTACCTACGTTTGGTTCAACGCTTTCTCCTGATACTACCTTCTGATCAACTTTGATACCGTTTGGAGCGATGATATATCTCTTCTCCCCATCAGCATACTCTAATAAAGCGATAAATGCAGTTCTGTTTGGATCATACTCTACAGTTTTTACAGTTGCTTCAACGTTTGCTTTGTTTCTTTTGAAGTCAATAATTCTGTATTTCTTTTTGTGTCCACCTCCGGTGTAACGCATGGTCATTTTACCAGTTTGGTTACGTCCACCTGACTTACTAATACCAACTGTTAGAGATTTCTCTGGTTTGTTGGTAGTAATTTCTTCAAAATTGTTTACAATTCTGAATCTCTGTCCCGGGGTGATAGGTTTTAATTTTCTAACAGACATTACTATTATTTATAATTAATAATTAATTTACAGCAAAAATATCGATAACCTCACCTTCAGCAAGTTTGATTACCGCTTTTTTCAATTTGTTTGTCTTTCCTACTTGAAGACCTTTTTTAGTGTACTTTGAAGAAACCTTCGGAGCATAAATCATTGTGTTAACGTCTGCTACTTTTACACCGTAAGCTGCTTCAACAGCTTTTTTAATCTGGATTTTATTCGCCTTAGGTTCAACTAAGAAAGAATAAGAACCTCTTAAATCTGTAAGGTAATTAGCCTTTTCTGAAATAACTGGTTTAATAATAATAGACATGACTTATTTCTTTAAATTTTCCTGGAATTTTTCAACTGCACCTTCGAAGAAAATAATCTCACCTGCATTTACTAAATCGTAAGAACTGATCTCGTTGAAGTTCATTACTTTAGTTTTAGGCAAGTTTCTTGAAGATAAATACACATTCTTGTTAGCTTCAGGAAGAACGAATAAAGATTTTTTACCGTTAAGTTCCAATGCATTTAATACATTGATGAAATCTTTAGTCTTAGGAGCACCAAAGCTCAAATCTTCTAAAACTTTAATGCTGTTGTCTCTCATTTTCTGAGATAAAACAGATTTCTTAGCTAATCTCTTAAGAGCTTTGTTCAATTTGAATCTGTAGTCTCTTGGCTTAGGTCCGAATACTCTACCTCCACCTCTGAAAGTTGGAGATTTAATATCACCATATCTAGCAGATCCTGATCCTTTTTGCTTCTTAAGCTTTTTAGTAGAAGCAGTAATTTCGCTTCTTTCTTTTGCTTTATGAGTTCCTTGTCTTTGTGCAGCAAGGTACTGTTTAACTTCTAAGTAAACCGCGTGCTGATTTGGCTCAATTCCGAATACTGTTTCGTCTAGAGTTACTTTTCTTCCGGTCTCTTTTCCTGATGTATTTAATACTACTAGTTCCATTTTCTGATAATTACATAAGAATTTTTAGCTCCCGGAACAGCACCTTTTACTACTAAAAGATTTTGTTCTTGATCAACTTTTAACACTTGAAGGTTTTGAACAGTTACCTGCTCACCTCCCATTCTTCCAGCCATTCTCATCCCTTTGAATACTCTTGAAGGGTCTGAACCAGCACCGATAGAACCTGGAGCTCTAAGTCTGTTGTGCTGACCATGAGTTGCCTGCATTACACCTCCAAATCCGTGTCTTTTAACAACACCCTGGAAGCCTTTACCTTTTGAAGTTCCTGTTACGTCAACATATTCACCTTCTGTGAATAGATCAACTTTTACTTCTTCTCCTACTTTTACTTCATCAACGAATTCTCTGTAGAATTCTACTAATTTAGCTTTAGGAGCAGAACCAGCCTTTTTAAAATGGCCAGCTAACGCTTTACCAACGTTCTTCTCACTCTTGTCATCGAAACCTAATTGAACAGCTTTATAACCGTCTTTTTCTATGGTTCTGACCTGTAAAACCGAGCATGGACCAGCCTGAATAACCGTACAAGGAATGTTTTTTCCTTCTTCGTTAAACAAAGACGTCATACCGATTTTTTTACCAATAATACCTGACATTGTTTATATTATAATAAAATTTATCCTTTATTTATCCCCATTTTTTGGAAGTCTGAAGTAATTTCTACTTTTGATATAGGCATACTACGCTCCTAAAATGAGTGTGCAAATTTATGAATAATTTTATAACTGACAAATATTTCGAGTAAAATATTTTGATTTTTAATCGATTAGGTAATTTTGAAAAAAATTAGAACAACTTTCTCAAAGATTTATTTTGATTAAAAAAAAAAGAAATTAAAATGAAGACCTTATTGAGCAACAACTGTCACCCCAACTTCTTCCAGCCCAGCCCTGTCTTCCGCGGAAATACCATTATCAGTAATCAGATAATCCACCTGATCCAAAGCGGCAATCTTACCAAATCCTTTCTTATTCAGTTTGGAAGAATCCGCAAGAATTACAGTTTGATCTGCGCACTCCATCATAATCTGGTTCAGATGGGCTTCTGCAGCATTGGAAGTACTGATTCCGAATTCCGGATCAATACCATCAACTCCAAGAAAGAGTTTATTACATGAAAACTGTTTAAGAATGCCTTCGGAAATAGAACCCACTATAGAAGTAGAGCTTTTTCGTACTTCACCCCCCAGCTGTATAATATTAATATTAGGATTATTGCAAAGTTCAATTGCCACTCTCAAAGAAGATGTGAGTACCGTAAGCGGACCAAAATTCATCAGCATCCTGGCAAGATAATGCATGGTTGTTCCGGATGCTAAAATAATACAGTCGTTTTCCTGAATCAACAACAAAGCCGCTCTTGCAATAGCCTGCTTCGCCTCTACATTGATACTTTCTTTCTCTACAACATTTTTTTCATAAGCATACCTCATCTGCTTACTTGCCCCTCCATGATTTCTGAAAAGAAGCCCCAGACTTTCGAGATAGTTCAAATCCTTTCGGATCGTAACTGAAGAAACATTGAGTTTTTCACACAGATCCTGAACAAGAACATGTCCTTTTTCATCAAGCTCTTTCAATATTTCATCGTGTCTTGGTATTAGCTTTTCCATTTTATTCGTTTCATCAAAAATACCGTTTTTTTTTCACTTTTTAAAATTTCGTTTATTTTCTTTTTGCTTTCATTTTTAATTTATATATTTGAAAACGAAACATAAACGAAACATTTATGAAACGAAACGAAGAACTAAGTAAGTTAACCAATGTAAAAGAATGGGACTTTATTGTCATAGGAGGAGGAGCCAGTGGTTTAGGTTCAGCATTAGACGCAGTAAGCAGGGGATTCAAAACTTTATTGATTGAATCTCATGATTTTGCAAAAGCAACATCCAGCAGAAGTACCAAATTGGTACACGGCGGAGTAAGATATCTTGCCCAGGGAGATGTCGGATTGGTAAAAGAAGCATTAAAGGAAAGAGGACTTTTAGCAAAAAATGCAGCACATATCGTAAAAAATCAGTCTTTCATTATTCCAAATTACACATGGTGGGGAGGAATATACTATAAAATAGGACTGTCCATTTATGATTTCCTTGCCGGAAAACTGAGTTTGGGTAAAACGAAATACATAAGTAAATCAAAAACCGTTGAAAAGCTTCCAACTATTGAACAAAAGCACTTGATGAGTGGGGTTGTTTACCAGGACGGACAATTTGACGATGCCAGACTTGCGATTAACCTTACCCAAACCATCATTGAAAAAGGCGGAAGTGCAGTCAATTATGTAAAAGTTATTAATCTTCTAAAAGATGCTTCCGATAAAGTAATTGGTGTCGTTGCAGAAGACCAGTTTTCTAAGCAGCAATATCAGATTCATGGTAAGGTGGTCATCAACGCAACTGGTGTCTTTACGAATGACATCCTTAATATGAACAATCCTAAGCATGGTAAACTTGTAGTACCAAGCCAGGGAATTCACCTTGTATTAGATAAGTCCTTCCTGAAAAGTGATGATGCGATCATGATTCCTAAAACTTCAGACGGCAGGGTTTTATTTGTCGTTCCATGGCATGACAGAGCCTTAGTAGGAACTACAGACACTCTTTTAAAAGATGAAAGCTTTGAACCCCGCGCACTGGAAGAAGAAATTAGCTTTGTTTTAAATACTGCCAGACAATATTTAGCTAAAAAACCGACTCGTGAAGACGTAAAATCAGTTTTCGCCGGACTTCGTCCTCTTGCCGCTCCTAAAGACGGAAGCAAAAGCACAAAAGAAGTTTCCCGAAGCCATAAAGTTATTACTTCAGAAACAGGATTGGTTTCTATCATCGGAGGAAAATGGACTACCTACCGTAAAATGGCAGAAGATACCGTAGATGAAGCAATGAAAGTTCACAAGTTGGGAAATAGCCCATCTAAAACCGAACATCTTTCCATCCATGGAAATGTGAAACCAGAACAGGTAGACAGAACGAATCACCTGTACGTTTACGGATCTGATATTCCTTCTATAAAAGCACTGCAGGAAAGCAATCCCCGATATGCTCAAAAGATTCACCCAGATCATCCTTTTACTGTCGCAGAAATCGTATGGGCTGTAAGAACGGAGATGGCAGAAACTATTGAGGACATCCTGGCAAGAAGAGTTCGTTTACTGTTCCTTGACGCAAGAGCCGCTATAGACAGTGCTCATAACATAGCAAGAATTATTGCTGAGGAAAAAGGATATTCTGAAGAATGGGCCCAGCAGCAGGAAAATGAATTTATTGAATTAGCAAGAGGGTATTTATTAACACCTTATTCACCTAAAGTTATCAACCTAAATTAGCATTATATACATGAATGAAAAACTAATTCTCGCTCTAGACCAGGGGACAACTTCCTCCAGAGCGATTCTCTTCAACCACAGTGGAGAAATCAAATATGTATCGCAAAAAGATTTCGAACAGATATTTCCTACCCCGGGCTGGGTAGAGCACGATCCGAATGAAATATGGTCTTCACAGATCTCCGTAGCAGCAGAAGTTATAGCAAAAGCCGGAATCTCCGGTCTGGAAGTTGCCGCTATCGGTATTACAAATCAACGTGAAACAACCATTGTATGGGATAAAGAAACCGGTGACCCCATCTACAATGCTATTGTATGGCAGGACCGCAGAACCTCAAAATACTGTGATGAACTGAAAGAACAAGGGCATGCAGAAATGGTCAAAGAAAAAACAGGACTTGTTCTGGATGCTTACTTTTCAGCGACTAAACTAAAATGGATTCTCGATAATACAGAAGGAGCAAGACAAAAGGCTGAAGAAGGAAAATTATGTTTCGGAACCGTTGATACCTGGCTTGTCTGGAAACTTACCCGCGGAAAAATGTTTATCACGGACGTTTCCAATGCCAGCAGAACAATGCTTCTGAATATTCATACTCTAGAATGGGATAATGATTTATTAGAATTATTCAACATTCCGAAAGCTATTCTTCCTGAAGTAAAACAAAGCAGTGAAGTATATGGTGAAACGGCCACTACTCTGTTCTCTACTAAAATTCCGATTGCCGGAATTGCGGGTGATCAGCAGGCTGCTTTATTTGGGCAGATGTGTACCATTCCGGGAATGGTAAAAAACACGTACGGAACAGGCTGTTTCTTATTAATGAATACAGGAACTGAAGCGGTTTCTTCTAAAAACAATCTTCTTACAACAGTAGCCTGGAAAATCAATGGAGAAGTGAACTATGCATTAGAAGGAAGTGTATTTGTAGGAGGTGCAGCCATTCAATGGTTAAGAGACGGTCTTAAAATCATTCATTCTTCAGATCAGGTGAACGAACTGGCTGCTTCAGTAGAAGATAATGGCGGTGTATATTTCGTTCCTGCATTAACGGGTCTTGGCGCTCCTTATTGGGATCAATATGCCCGCGGAACGATTGTAGGAATCACCCGTGGTACTACCGATGCCCATATCGCAAGAGCTACATTGGAAGGAATTGCATTTCAGGTTTATGAAATTGTAAAAGCTATGGAAGCTGATTCAGGAAGAGAGAGTCTTGAGCTAAGAGTAGACGGAGGCGCATCAGCGAGTGATCTTTTGATGCAGATACAGTCTGATTTATTCGCGGTTAAAATAACACGTCCAAAAACCTTGGAAACTACAGCACTAGGCGCAGCCTATCTTGCCGGTCTTGCAGTAGGATACTGGAAAAGTATAGACGAAATCCAGGAGCAATGGATTGTAGACAAGGACTTCTACCCTCAACTGGACAGAGAACAAGTGGATAAAATGACCCACTTCTGGAAGAAAGCTGTAAAAAGCGCTCAAAGCTGGATAGAAGATTAATTCACTCACAAAAAAAACTTATATGACCCCATTTATCGCAGAAGTTATCGGGACGATGCTTCTTATATTGTTAGGCAACGGCGTTGTAGCCAATGTTGTCTTAAAAGATACGAAAGGAAATAATTCCGGGTGGATCGTTATTACTACCGCATGGGCATTGGCCGTTTTTGTGGGAGTAACCGTTGCAGGGCCAATAAGTGGTGCCCATCTGAATCCAGCTGTAACCATTGGACTGGCCATTGCAGGAAAATTTTCCTGGGATCTCGTTCCGTCTTATATCGCAGCTCAAATGATTGGAGGAATGCTGGGTGCATTTTTGGTGTGGTTGTTCCACAAAGATCATTTTGCGATCACGGAAGATGAAGGAGCTAAACTAGCCTGCTTCAGTACTGGTCCGGCTATCAGAAAAACATCCTCTAACCTGATTAGTGAAATTATCGGAACATTTGTACTGGTATTCTGTGTTTTTTATTTTGCAGGCCCCAGCATTTCTTTACAGGCAGATCCAACCGCTAAAGTTGGACTAGGCTCTATTGGGGCCATTCCTGTTACGTTTGTGGTGTGGGCAATTGGTTTATCGCTAGGAGGAACAACAGGATATGCCATAAACCCAGCAAGAGACCTTGCCCCAAGAATCATGCATGCCATCTTACCTGTAAAAGGGAGCAGTGATTGGGGATATGCCTGGATTCCTGTTATAGGCCCAATTACAGGGGCTGTTATCGCAGCAGTTATATATGGATTTTTAAAATAAACAAATGATGAAAAAAATCTTAAAGGGAATCTTTCTTCTTGCTATGGGCACAGGAAGGTTATTTTCACAGGAAAATAGTGAAACCAAGGAAACCAAAGAAGGGAGACTTGATTTTACGGCCAACATTCAGAACAATCACTTATGGAGAGGGCTTATTATTACAGACAAGCCTGTTGTGATGGGAAATCTTTCATATGCCCTGGATGCGGAGAAGAAATGGAAAGTGGGAATTTGGGGTGCTTCTGCATTAGCAGATGATAAGGACAATACCCATTATAAGGAGATCAACTACTATGTTCAGTATTCTGACGGACGTTTTTATATTGGATTATGGGATCTTTACAACTCCAGAAATATCAACACTGCAGTGGCTGCTGATGATATCTTCAGCTATTCACAGAGAAGAACCGCCCATATTATTGATTTAAGAACAAATTATACTTTTGGTCCTTCTTTTCCAATCAATATTGAAGCTGACATTATGCTGTATGGAGGAGCCAATGCAGGAGAAGTCATTTTGGAAGCTGACGGAAGTTATAAGAAAAACAGATATTCTACGTATGTTCAGGCAAGTTATCCTGTCATCAGTGGTCAGAAAGTAAACCTGGATGCTTTTGTAGGAGCCGGATTTGCCCTTAATGACAAAACCTTTTTATATGGTAATGGCAAAAACAGCTTCGATATTGTAAATGTAGGGGTGAAAGCAGGGAAAGTGGTTAAGATCACAGATCACTACAGTCTTCCTGTATCCATGATGGCGATGTGGAATCCGTCTAACAAGTATGCAAGGATTCAGCTTGCAGCAACCGTTTTTTAATCTGAATTTAACTAAATTACAGAAAAGCCACTTCTTTTGAAGTGGTTTTTTGTGACGTCGTTCTTCCTAAGAAAGAGAATGATTAAAAGAATTTAAAATAGGGTGAAAACCCCACCAATAACCGGGTTTTTACGGAGAATATTTTACTTAAATATATTTACTTTTGGAAAAAAAAGAATGAAAAAGATTTTCAGTTTACTCATTCTGTGTATCAGTATTTTTACATTGGCTCAGCAAGTAAAGCTTCCTTTTACCGGACACAGAAGTTTTGATATCATGAAAGGATACAGCGGCACCGGTACTCCCCACTATTATCTGGATATAAAAGCAAATGGTGATGTTCATTTTGGATATGTTCAGGTGAATCAGGCAGACGGAAAAGAAACAACAGAGGAAATCAATGCCGGAAAATATGCTCCAAATAAAGTCATGAAAGTAGTTTTCAAAGAATATGACGAGACATTTTTGGTGAAATTCGACAAAGACAAGATTTATCTTACCGATGAAAGGGGAAATATTCTACATCTTGACGGATGCTGTTCTTCCAGGGAGAGTATCGATAAAGAAACCTGTAAGTGTGAAAGTGAACTTTACAAGTAGTAAAATAGTATATAGAGAGAGTCGCTCCATCCGGGGCGGCTTTCTTGTTGTGAAAAGCAATCCCATCAGATTAATCACCGGGATTTTACGGTTTATACTTTGTTTAAATATCTTTATTTTTGAAGAAACATATAGCTACAATGAATTGTGGCTTCAAGAGTGATTTGTATCAATGAGACATTTTAAAATTCTATTCGTATTTCTTCTCTTTCTTGTAGTATCATGCAATAAGAAAGAAAATTATCCTTACACATTCTATTACTGGAAAACCCATCTGAAACTGGATCACGAAGAAAAGAAAACATTAGATCAGGCAACCGTTCCTTACTTGTACACCAGATTTTTTGATGTAGATAAAGTGAACGGAAAATTCCAGCCGGTAGCTGTTATTACAAAAGACAAGAGTTTTCAGACGGATAAACAGATTGTTCCCACCGTTTTCATTACCAATCAGACTTTATTGGGTATTTCCACAGAAGAGGTCAGGTTTCTAGCGGAAAGTATTCATCTTTTGATTCTAAAAAAAACGGAAGAGTATCACCTGAAAACCAATAATGAAATTCAGATCGACTGTGACTGGACAGCCGGAACACGAAATGATTATTTTAAATTTCTGAAAGAACTCAAAAAGATCTCCGGAAAGGAAATTACCTGCACGCTTCGTCTTCACCAGGTAAAAGATAAAAAGCAGACCGGAATTCCTCCTGTAGAAAAAGTATATCTGATGTGCTACTCCACTTCATCACCACTGGAAAATTCTGACAAGAACTCGATTCTGGACATCAACATCCTAAAAAGCTATCTTTCAAAAATGGAAGATTACCCTATCAAAAAAATTGAAGTAGCCCTTCCTATCTATTCCTGGGGAATTGTCACCAATCATTTAGGTAAACATAAACTGATCAATGCTTTATCCAAAAGAGATCTTGAAAATTCAAATTTCAAAAAGATATCCGATCATGAAATTCAGGTTTTGAAGGACGGATTCTATTTTGGAAGTTATTTAAACAAAGGCTTCAAAATAAAGGCAGAAGAAATCTCTGAAGAACAGCTTGAAGAGGTTATCTCTTTTTTACAGAAAAAAATCCCGCATTTTAATATTATTTATTATCAATTAGATAGTAAATTTGTGTCAGATCGGAAATTTTAATCTCTCAGAGATAGAGACACCTCCCTGTCAAGACCAAACCATAAACTATTACACAAAATTAAAAAAACACCACAAACCCTATGAAAAAGTATATTCTTTCACTTGCGGTTGTATCACTTTTCTATACAAAGTCTGACGCCTGTGCATGGTCAGATCCTGATTATGATTACTTCAACCTTTTTACGCAAAGCATTATTAAGGATAAAGCATACCTTCCCTTTCTGCACAACTATTCGAGCAGGTTCTACGGAGGATACAATCCATCATTGATTCCTGATGATAATATTGAAACATGGAAAAAGTTCTTTAACAATCAGCTTAGCTATACCGAAACTCAGAATCTGGTATATAAGATGAGTATGAACGACCTGAATGCCTTAAAGAATGGAAGCCCAGCAAATCCACTTCTACAAAAGCTAGGAACAGGATTCTACCAAAAATATAAGGAAGGTCTTGATTATTTGATTGAAGCCAAGTATCTGGAACCTTATATGAGCATCAATTATGTTGAAAGTGATAATTCATTTTATTATGACAGAGATGCCAACAGGAAAAATGCCACAGCTCTTGATTATAATAAAACCATTGCTGCGTTAACGTCTTTGTACAATGCGGCAAGAAACCCTGAGATCAAACAACGCTACGGATACCAGCTGGTGCGTCTGAATCATTATACCAGAAACTATGATTCCGCAATGCAGGCTTTCAAAACCTACGTTGCTCCAATCAAACTGAAAGGAACAGTTTACTTCATGTCTCTGGACCAATTGGCAGGAGCACAGAGAGGATTGGAAATGAACAGCGATGCCAACTGGAATTTCTTTCAGGTATTCATGAACAGCAAAGACCGCAAGGAATCTGCATTTGTTTCTATGAAACTTTCTGATACGGCATCTTTCAGCAATATTATGAAAAGAGCCAATACTAATGAAGAAAAGAATATGGCTTATTTCCTTTTAGGGTATGAAGACTTCAACAATCCGATTCCTACCATGGAAAAGATGTATGAGATCAATCCTGATTCTGAGATCCTGAAGGTAATGGCCGCAAGAAGCATCAATGAACTGGAAAGAAGTTATCTCCCTACTTATTATTACACTTCAGACGCTGCCAATAGTCCGTATATACAAAGAGGAAAAGCTGACAACAATACTTCTTCAAAAGATGCTAAAGCCACTCCTACAACTGAAGTAAAGGAGGAGAAGATTTCTTTCTGGCAAAAAATTGTAAGGTTTTTTAAAAACCTGTTCGGAGGTTCAAAATCTAAAGAATCTGCTGATGGAAAGAAAACGGATCAAAGCGATGACGAATTGCTGGACAATCCAAACAGAATTCCATTCTACACCACTTCCGGCTATGGATATGACGATAAGATGAAAGACTATCTTGACGACCTTCAAAAATTCACTGACAAAACGAAAGAGAAGTCTAAGGATGAATATTGGCAGATCGCAGATGCTTATCTTAAATTCCTGAAAAAAGATTACAAAGGAAGTACAGAAATCCTGGAAGATATTAAAACAACGAATCCTGAATATCTGGAAGAGATCAAACGAATGAAAGTTCTGAATGACATTGTTTCCCAGCCAAGGATTGACGCAACCTATGAAGATCATTTGATGAAAGATTATGCTGAATATTTCGTGGAGAAAAAGGTAGAGAAAGACACAGCCACTACAGATAATTTCGATTATTATGGTGAAGTACCTTCTACTGCAGATTTCCTAAAGGATGTTATGGCAAACCGTTATTTCCTTCAGGGAGAAGACGGAAAATCATTCCTGATGAACAATAAGCTTTCGGATCTTCAATACAATCCTAACTCTGGTCTTGTGAAGAGTGTGGAAGAGTTTTACAGAAAGCCAAATAAAACTCAGTTTGAGCAGCAAATCATTGCTAAAAATATGGATAGCGTAGGTAATATTGATGCTTTCTTCAATACCATTTACGGGGACAGAGCTATGAGGCTTGCCGATTTTGAAAAGGCGAAGTCTTATTATGAAAAAGCAAAAAGCTTTGCCGGTATTCCAAGACAGAATTACGAATGGACAGAAAAGAATGGCCAAACGATTACTCCAAAACAATATGCTTCTGCAGAGTATGATGGATTTAAAAATATATCAAATCTTGTATTCGGGCATAATGTTTGGGAAAGCTTTGGAAGTCCTGATGCAGAAAGTATGAAAGCTGAGAGCTATACTGATTTTCCTTTCATTAAAACCAACATGGACAAACTTGAATTAGCTGATGTATTGATTCAGCTTAAAAAGATAGGAAACGGAACGGATGAAAAAGCCACAAAAGCTAACCAGCTTATCGGAAATCTATTGTACAACACCTCTATTTTAGGATATTACCGTGAGTTGTTCGTAATGGATATTGACAACAGCAACGGAGGCAAATATGACTTCTGGAATACAGACAGAAAGAATCCTTACAAGTATTATTATAAGAACTTCCTTGACACTTCTTATATTGAACCTGATAATTTTGATCTGTCGATCAACTATTATCAAAAGGCACTTAAGCTTTCCAACAATAAAGAAGAAAAAGCAAGAATCTTATTCCAGATGGCAAGTGCCGAACAGGGTAAATATTATCAGTACGAAGCAAAGGCTCCAAAAGATTTTGATTATTCTGATCCGAAGTGGTCCGAAAAAGAAGACGCCCGCCAAAAGGAAATGGACAATCTTAAAAATCAGAAGTACAGAACCTATTTTGCTCAGTTAAAAACTCAGTATTCTGAGACCGAAGCTGCTAAAAGCCTGATGGGAAGCTGTAGTTATTTCAGCTATTTTATGAAACGATGATTCTAAAGAGAATGTATAGAAGTTTGTATAAAATGAAGATTATATATTTTAGATGGAGTTCAAGACAAGCTTATTATTTATCAGACAAAAAAAGGAATCATTTAGATTCCTTTTTTTGTTCTTGCTTCTGTAGCCATTCTTCATGCTTCTCTCTGAAAAAATCGTGTTTATAGTTCTGATTTCTCTTTGCGGCATCAATAGAATGAGACATATGAATATCAGTATCTTCCTTAGCAAACTGAGCCAGGTTCTCGTAATAAAGATGAAGCTGGTCAAGTTCTGCTTCCGTAAGATCTTCAATATCTACAATTCTGTTGCTTGCCTTTTCGTGAGCGGCTATAATTTCGTTCAGTTTGATCTGTATGGCTTTTGAATCTTTATTCTGGGCTTTCTGAATGAGGAAAACCATCAGAAAGGTAATGATTGTAGTTCCGGTATTGATTACCAGCTGCCAGGTTTCTGAATAGTTAAAAAAAGGACCTGTAACAGCCCATATTACTACGATAAGGAAGGCCCCGATAAAAGCAGATGGACTTCCGGTAAATTTTACAGCCCAGTTTGAAAATTGTTCAAAAAAATGATGACCTTTATGACTCATTGCTTCTGTTTTTATATACTAAATTTATAAAAATTAATCCGAAATCATGAAAAGGCTAAGAATATGAGGTATCTAAATATTTTGGGTTGTTTTTATTTCATTTTTCTGAATCTATGCCACCAGATCATAAACCCTGTCACCGGCAGCGAACAACCGATAAGAGAAACTATAAAGTAGAGAATAATACTTGGCAATCCCATGATTTCTCCCGTATGTAAAGGTTTTGCTAAAGATGTAAACTGTTTGTTCAAAGGTTTGTCAGAAAACAGTTCTTTTGTTTTGAAAACTCCCGTTTTATCAAATGTTACTTCGTCCGGGAACATCATTCCAAGGAAGTTTTCTCTGTTGGTTTTGATAACAACATACCGCGGATTTTCTTTATTGGGGAGCTCTATACTTGTAACAGCATTGTAAGGAAGATGACGGTCTGCCAGCTTTAAAATCTTATCCACAGAAGCGGAAGTAGCGTCTTTCAGCTTTTTCTTTTCGTCCTGTTTCTGAAGCATATCTTCCAGAAGTCCCCCGAAAGCATCATCTCCACTGTCTTTTTCTTTTGAAATATTATCTATTGACGATCCTCCCAGGCTTATGATGAGAGTATTCTTTACCCACGGATACGTCACATACAATCCGGTAACTGCAATAAAGAAAAGCATGAGAAATGTATAAAACCCCAGTGTATTGTGCAGATCATAATTGACCCTTTGAAATTTTGCTTTGAACATGACAGTGAGTCCCTGTTTCAAAAACTTCAGTTTCTTCGGGAGCCAAAGAATAAATCCTGAAATCAGCAGAATACAGAACATAAGAACTGAAGCTCCTACAATCTGTCTTCCTACATTTCCCATCATCAGATTTCTATGAAGATCCAGAACAACTTCAAAGAATCTACCGGAGTCAACATTGGGCTGTCCAAGAACTTCTCCTGTATATTGGTTGTAGTAAGTACTTTTATCCAAATTATTTTCACGGTAACCGACCACATAACTTTTCCCTTTATCATCGGGAATCATCAGAGAAGTAAGTTCTTTACTATGTTTTAATAATTCCACCTGGATCAGATCAAGATTCATCGCTTTTTCTGAACCCGGACTTATGTAAACTTTATCTCTGTTGCTAAAATCGGTAATCTGATTTTTGAATGCATAGAGGCATCCGGTAAGACACATGATAAAAACAATACTGCTTGATAAAAGTCCCAGCCAGAGATGAATGATCCACATCAGGTATTTTGTAACCGATTCGTTTTTTCTTCTTTTCCTGTAAAGGCTTTTAAGTAATACTCTCATTATTTAACAGCAAAAACATTAAGACAGTTGTACCGTCTTAATGTTTTAAATTAAAATTGATATGAATAAATTAAAAAAAGTTAATACAAATTCGGGAAAGGAAGCATGAAGCTTTTGATGGAAGTTATTTAGTCTAAAAGATTACTGACCAAACTTTAATCTACATTCACCAAATTGAATACGTTTTCTTAAAAGTAGTAAGAACTTTTAGCCCAATATCATATCCATCTCCTTCTTCCTGCTTCCAGCCCTCACTGGTATCAATGTCGTTTATTTTCTTCCTTTGAACTGAACTTCTTTTACGATTGTTTCAAACTTCGTATAGTGCTCAGGACTTAGTGCTTTCTGAATAGCAGCTTTTCTCTGGGCATCAAATTTCTCCCAGTATTCTTTAGCCAGATCGTTGTTCCCATGATATACATCGTGCGCATCATTGAATGCTTTTTCAAAGGCATCATTCGCAGCATTTACTACTTTGAACTCTTCTTCGGAAAGCTGTGCTTCCGTTTTGATTCTTTCTAACAATACATTGTCATATCTTGGTCTTTTTCTGGAATTTTCATCTACAAACTTATTGAACTTTTCCATCTGAGGACCATCTAAAACGGTAGCCATTTCAATAGACTGCTGCGCTCTCAGTTCTTCATTCTTTATTCCTAAAGCTACGCGGTCCATATTACCACCCTGAGCTTTTGCTGCCTGAAAATTCTGCTCCTGAAGCTGCTGATATTTTGCAGTGATCTCGTTAAAGCTCTTTTCCTGTTCAGGAGTAAGTTTCACTTCTGTTTTAAACTGGTTATAATCTATTCCTTTCTTTTTGTCTCCGGAACATGACACAGCTGCTGCGCCAAGAGCCAATGCTAAGAATATAGTTTTGATACTTTTCATAATGAATAATTTTGTTGATTAGAATTTATAGTTTACCTGTACAGCAAAGTTTCTAGGCTGAATCTGATCGATGTACCCTCCTCTGAAATAAGAGCTGTATCCTACGCTATCAAAAATGTTATTAAAGAATACTCTTATTCCCATTCCATTTTTCAGGGTATATCCTGCCTGGGCATCTACGGTAGTATATTCCGGCATATCGAAAGGTTTGTCTCCAGGCTTCACACTGTTCAGGTGACCTGCTGTAAATGTTTTCTGAGTCCATTCGTCAACCGGTCTTTTTCCTACATAATAAATTCCCGCCCCTACATCAAGTCCTGATAAAGTACCTTTATTGAATTTATAATTCAGCCATCCGTTTGCAGTATGCTTAGGAGCGTTCATTGGTGCAGATCCGTTCATGTAAGCTGGGCTGTCCTGATACTGAGCATCCAGATATGCCCACCCGGACATTACCTGAAGGTTTGGCAGAATTCGTCCAATCAATTCTACTTCCACTCCTTTTCTTCTAAGGTTTCCTGCAAGACCATACATAGTTTGTTTGTCAATCACAACAGGGTTATAATTTTCGTCAAGAATAGTGAAAGAAAGATGATCTGTTTTAATATCAAATACCGTTACATTAAATCTTAAACGCTCATTAAACCAATCTGATTTAATACCAGCTTCCCATTGTTTAGTCATTGACGGGCCTACTCTTCCACCATCTAAAAGGAAATTATTAGAAGATCTTAAAGATGTGGTTGTAGTATATGATCCAAATACATTAACATTTGGAAGTGGAGAAACAATCAATCCGAAATTAGGGTTCCATGTATCTACAGATTCATTGGCAGAACCATTGAGCCTGCTGTAACGAAGTCCCAAATGAGCTTTTACATATTTTCCAATCGTCATCACATCCTGAGCCATTGCACCGATACTTGGTGTCAATACTGCGTTTGATCTTCCCAGATTTTTATAAATGACATTTACCGGAAGTTGGTTCGGGATATTTCCGTTCACTACGTCAACAATATCAAGTGGATTAGCCGCATAGGTTGTATTTCCGATTTTTGTATTACGTGCAGTAATTAAATTCCCGGGTGCAATTGAGTTTTTGTATGCTTCAAAGGTTGTAGAAGAGGTTTCTGTTTCTCTCCAGTCAAAACCAACCTGGAATGTGTGTTTAATAAATCCTGTCTTTATCTGCTCTCCAATGAAGTCTAACTGTAATACTTTGTTGATATCTTCTCCCTGTGATTTTCCTATAGTACGCTGTCTGATATTGTAGTTGGTTTCACCAGCAGGCAATGACACGGATGAAGCTTCAGAATCTGTATTACTTACGGAATTCACGAAAGCTGCTCTCACTTTTAATTTGTCCGTAATGTTACGTACGATTGTAGTCGCAAAGTTGTAGGCTTCAGTTTTTGAATAATCAGATGTATATCCTAAAAACTTTCCTTTTGGCATGTGATATAATGCTTCAATAGTTCCTGGAGCAAGGTTTATTGTTCCTCTGTCCGGTGTTCTTTTATCATGAAGATAATCCATTTCCACATTGATTAATGTTTTATCATCCGGACGGAAAGCGACAGATGGGTTTACATAAATCCTTTCTCCCTGTACATGGCTTCTGAATGAATTATTATTTTGGTACGCTCCATTGAACCTCAAAGCTACTTTTCCCTGAGGATCCAATACTCTTTGGAAGTCTACTGTAGGTCTGTAAAAATCCCAGCTTCCATAACGGAATCCTACATTAGTCTGATCAATAAACTGAGGTCTTTTTGTTACAACATTAATCACACCTCCTGCAGATCCCAAACCATTTCCTATTCCCTGACCAATAGCAGCAGATCCTTTGATAACCTGAATACTTTCTACACCCTGCATATCAGTGATCATCCCTGCGGTACGGAAATCTGAATCCAGCTGAACTCCGTTTTTCAGTACAGGAACTCCACGATATCCTCTGATTGACATACTTTCGTTTCCTCCGCCATAGCTTGAAAATAGGGTTACCCCCGGAACGTTTTTCGCAACATCAGTGACTGTAAGCGCTCCTAATTCTTCAATTGCTTTATGGGAAATCACAGAAATACTTTGAATCTGATCTCTGGTTTTCAATGGCAATCTGGTAATTGCGTCCAACCCTTGTGGTTGTTTCTTTTTTTCACCAAACAGTTCTACTTCTTCAATTTTCTTGTGTTTAACTGAATCATTTACTTTCTGCGCATTGGCCAGAACTCCACCCAATAGCAGCAGAGAAAAGGATACTACTTTATTCATCTGATAATTTTTGGCAAAATTATTATTTTTATTAATTCTAAATAAATAAACAAGAGTGACATATGTCACCTGAAAAAGAACTATTAATATCAGATCATTAATCCTTCGAAGGGACTCTTTAAAATCCCTAAACAGAACTACTCCATCGTTAAGGTTAATCTCCTTAACACTTTTTATGAGTATAGAAAGTATAATTCAAAAAAAACAGATTTGATAATGTATCCAATATGCTTTTCAGATCATATCAAAAAAAACCGCTCCTAAAAAGGAACGGTTTGTATAATCATTGCAAAGTATGCATTTATCACACTTTAATTTCAACGTCTACACCTGAAGGAAGTTCTAATTTCATTAGAGCATCAACAGTTTTAGAAGAAGAAGAGTAGATATCCATTAGCCTCTTGTGAGCTGATAATTGGAACTGCTCTCTTGCTTTTTTGTTTACGTGCGGAGATCTCAACACTGTGAAGATTCTCTTATTCGTTGGTAATGGAATTGGACCGTTTACAACAGCACCAGTAGCCTTTACCGTTTTTACGATTTTCTCAGCAGACTTGTCTACCAAGTTGTAATCGTAAGATTTTAGTTTTATTCTGATTCTTTGTGACATTTCTTTAATTTAAAAATTAACCTTTTGCTTTAGCTATGATTTCTTCAGCAACGTTTTGTGGAGTAGCTTGGTACTTCTCTAATTCCATAGAAGAAGTAGCTCTTCCTGATGAAAGTGTTCTTAGAGTAGTAACATATCCAAACATTTCAGAAAGTGGAACAGAACCCTTGATTACAACAGCACCGTTTTTCTCTTCCTGACCACTGATTGTACCTCTTCTTTTGTTAAGGTCACCAATGATGTTACCCATATATTCTTCCGGAGTTACAACTTCCAGTTTCATAATAGGCTCCATAATTACTGGCTTAGCAGCACGTCCCGCTTCTTTAAATCCTAATTTAGCAGCCATTTCAAATGAAAGAGCATCAGAATCCACCGCGTGGAAAGATCCATCTTTAAGAACAACTTTAATACCTTCAACTTCGAAACCAGCCAAAGGACCGTTCTTCATTGCAGCTTTAAAGCCTTTTTCAATTGCAGGAACAAATTCTCTAGGAACGTTACCACCTTTGATCTCATTGATGAATTCTAAACCAATTTTACCTTCTTCAGCAGGTCCTAATTCAAATACAATATCAGCAAATTTACCTTTACCACCAGATTGTTTTTTGTAAACTTCTCTGTGTTGAGCAACTTTTGTTAAGTTTTCTTTGTATTCTACCTGAGGCTGTCCTTGGTTAACTTCAACTTTGAATTCTCTCTTCATACGGTCAACAATGATATCTAAGTGAAGCTCACCCATACCAGAGATAATCGTTTGTCCAGAAGCTTCGTCAGTTCTAACCGTAAACGTAGGATCTTCTTCAGCCAATTTAGCTAAAGCGTTACCCATTTTATCCTGGTCAGCTTTAGTTTTAGGCTCAACAGCGATACCAATTACCGGATCAGGGAAAACCATCGATTCAAGAACGATTGGGTTTTTCTCGTCACACATAGTATCACCAGTTTTGATAGATTTGAATCCTACCGCTGCACCAATATCACCAGCTTCAATATATTCTACTGGGTTTTGCTTGTTAGCGTGCATCTGATAGATTCTAGAGATTCTTTCTTTATCACCTGAACGAGTGTTCAAGATATAAGAACCTGCATCCAGTCTTCCAGAGTATGCTCTGAAGAATGCTAGTCTTCCCACAAACGGGTCAGTAGCAATCTTAAATGCTAATGCAGAGAAAGGCTCATCTACAGATGGTTTTCTTGTGATTTCAGCGTCAGTTCTTGGATCAGTACCTTTGATATCATCTTTATCCAATGGAGAAGGAAGGTATTTACATACCGCATCCAACATAAACTGTACTCCTTTATTCTTGAATGAAGAACCACAAGTCATTGGGATAATAGATAAATCGATAGTAGCTTTTCTAAGAGCTTCGTTGATTTCGTCTTCAGAGATTGAATCTGGATCTTCGAAGAATTTCTCCATCAAAGTCTCATCGTAGTCAGCAACAGCTTCTACTAATTTCTCTCTATATTCTAGAACTTCAGCTTTCATGTCTTCAGGAATTGGCACTACTTCGAAAGTAGCTCCTTGTCCTGCTTCATCCCAGATGATCGCTCTGTTTTTAATTAAATCAACTACACCTTTGAAGTCTTCTTCAGCACCGATTGGTAAAACGATTGGAACTGCGTTAGATCCTAGCATTTCTTTAACCTGATTTACCACGTTAAGGAAGTCAGCACCTTGTCTGTCCATTTTGTTTACGAATCCCATTCTCGCAACTTTGTAGTTGTCAGCAAGTCTCCAGTTTGTTTCAGACTGAGGCTCTACTCCATCTACTGCAGAGAATAAGAATACCAATCCATCCAATACTCTTAAAGATCTGTTTACTTCTACAGTGAAGTCAACGTGTCCCGGTGTATCAATGATGTTGAAGTGGTAAGGCTTAGTTTCAGGTAAAGCTTTTCCTTGATCCGTTGGAAAGTTCCAAGAACAAGTGGTAGCTGCAGAAGTAATAGTAATACCTCTTTCTGCTTCCTGCTCCATCCAGTCCATTGTAGAAGCACCATCGTGAACTTCACCAATTTTGTGGTTAACCCCTGTATAGAATAGAATTCTTTCTGTAGTGGTTGTCTTACCAGCATCAATGTGAGCGGCAATACCAATATTTCTTGTAAATTTAAGATCTCTTCCCATTTCAGATTAGAATTTGAAGTGTGAGAAAGCCTTGTTAGCTTCCGCCATTTTGTGAGTATCAGATTTCTTTTTGAAAGCTGCACCTTCTTCTCTAGAAGCTGCTACAACTTCATTAGCTAATTTCAAAGCCATAGACTTATCATTTCTAGCTTTAGAATATTTGATTAACCATTTCATTGCCATAGAAATTTTTCTATCAGCTCTGATTGGCATAGGGATTTGGAAGTTAGCTCCACCTACTCTTCTAGAACGTACTTCTACGTGAGGCATTACATTTGTAAGTGCATCTTTCCAGATTTCAAGTGCAGTTTTTTCGTTATCTCCTTTTTTAGTTTCTACGATCTCTAATGCATCATAGAAAATTTTGAATGCGATTGACTTCTTACCGTCAAGCATTAAGTTGTTTACGAATCTCGTTACCAATTGATCATTAAATTTCGGATCTGGTAACAACGGTCTTTTTTTCGCTTTTGTCTTTCTCATTGCTTTTGTACCTTATTTAATGATTATTTTTTCTTTCCTTTTGCAGGAGCAGCAGCTGCTTGTCCTGGTTTAGGTCTCTTAGCTCCGTACTTAGATCTTCTCTGAGTTCTTCCATTTACACCAGCTGTGTCTAATGCACCTCTTACGATGTGGTAACGTACTCCCGGTAGGTCTTTCACCCTTCCGCCTCTAACCAATACTATCGAGTGCTCCTGTAGATTATGTCCTTCGCCCGGGATATAGGCATTCACTTCTTTACCGTTAGAAAGTCTTACCCTTGCTACTTTTCTAAGTGCAGAGTTAGGTTTCTTAGGTGTAGTTGTATATACTCTCGTACATACACCACGTCTTTGTGGACAAGAATCAAGGGCAGCCGATTTGCTCTTCTTGGCAAGCGTGGCTCTTCCTTTTCTTACTAATTGTTGAATAGTAGGCATTTAATTGCTTTTTATTTTAGGGTGCAAAAATAGTAATATTTTTTTAATCTGCAAACACTTATATAAAAATTAAAATCAAATACTTACATCAGAAATTGAACATGTTTCTCCATGACAATCAGAGAACCATAATATACATAAGGAAAAGGAACAGAAAATATAAATTTCTCAGCTGAAAAAATGAGTATTAAATAATTATGAAATTTATATTATAAAGATAACCATCACAATTCTTCATTTAAAACAAAAACCGGAACACCTCATCTGATGTATCCAAACTATTTTAAAAAACTTTCGTATAGTTATCATCTATTAATATTCAAGGGAGTTCGGCATGATATTTCGTAAATTTGGACTATACAAAATGATAAACACATCTATCACCTTAATGGATCTTACGGTATACTCAACTGAAACCGGTGATTGTATCTAATCTTAAAAAAATAAATATATACATATGAAAAATGCTAGTATCATTGGCCTTAAAGAAGCCGATTGTAAAAAAATCTCAGAAAAATTAAATGTACTGTTAGCTAATTATTCTGTATTCTATCAGAATACAAGAGGTTCTCACTGGAACATCAAAGGAGAACAGTTTTTTACCCTTCATCCAAAATTTGAGGAACTGTACAACAGTCTTGTTTTAAAGATTGATGAAATTGCAGAAAGAATCCTGACATTGGGAGCTACTCCTGCACACAATTACTCAGATTATCTAAAGGTGTCAACCATTAAAGAAAGCAAAGAAGTAACTGATGGCATCAAAAGTGTTGAGCAGATTCTAAGTTCTTTCAAAGTAGTCATTGATCTGCAGAGAGAAATTTTAGATATTACGGATGAAGCAGGAGATGAAGGTACCAATTCGCAAATGAGCGATTATATTACTGAACAGGAGAAAGAAGTTTGGATGTACAATTCTTATCTTGGAAAATAACTCCATAAAATGTATTGAAATATTTCAAAAAAATCGCCTTACATTTAGGCGATTTTATTTTTTATTTTTATATTTGCGTTAAAATTACACATATTATGAACGACGTAAGACTGAACTCTATCCTAGATAATGACTTTTATAAAATAACCATGCAGAATGCAGTGGTAAAGCTATTCCCTAGTTCTATTGTAAAATATGAATTTATCAACAGGGGGAAACACCACTTTCCGGAAGGATTTGATGTTGCGTTAAGGGAAGCCGTTAATAAAATGGCTGAACTGAAACTTACGAAAGACGAGAAAAAGTTCATGGCAAGAACATGTCCCTATATTGATCTTCCTTATCTGGATTTCCTGGAAGGATACCATTATGATCCTTCCGAAGTGAAAATACATCAGGAAGGAGGAGACCTTTCCGTTGTTGTAGAAGGGCTTTGGTACAGAACAATTCTCTGGGAAGTTCCTTTATTGGCCTTGATCAGTGAGCTGCATTATGAAATGAACCATATGGAAAGAGACTCCAATGAAGTGGTGATGAGCAAAACGATAGAAAAAGCAGACTCATTAGGCAGACTTGGAGTAACCTTTGCCGAATTTGGAACAAGAAGAAGACATTCTTATAAGGTACAGAACCTGGTGATGGAAGCATTGACTCAAAAAAGAGAATCAACTTTCATCGGAAGTTCAAATGTTCATTTTGCTATGAAGTATGGTGTAAAACCCATCGGAACCCATGCCCATGAATGGTTTATGTTCCATGCTGCTGAATATGGATTCAAAATGGCCAATGAAATGGCCTTGGAACATTGGGTAGATGTTTACAGAGGTGATCTTGGAGTTGCCTTGTCTGATACATATACCACAGACGTTTTCTTCCAGCAGTTTGACAAAAAATTCGCAAAACTTTTTGACGGTGTACGCCACGACAGCGGGGATGCATTAGAATTTGCAGATAAAACCATCGCCCATTATCAAAGAAATGGCATTAATCCTATGTTTAAATACATTATTTTTTCAGATGCATTAAATCTTGAAAAAGTAGAGGAAATCACCAATTACTGCAGAGGGAAAATTGGTATCTCATTCGGAATTGGGACCAACCTTACGAATGATGTTGGATTGAAACCAATGAACATCGTGATGAAGCTCATCGGTGTACAGGCTCCTAACAAAGAATGGATTCCAACAGTAAAGCTTTCTGATGAACATGGTAAATACACAGGCGATCCTAAGATGATTGAACTGGCTAAAGAGTTTTTAAGAATAAAAGATTAATATAACTTCATCAGAACTATTAGATATAACCTCGTAACCATCGAGGTTTTTTTGTATCATATCATTTTTGAAATTCAGCTCTCAGAAATCTTTAAGGTTTTTATTATATTTATCAAAATAAAACAAGATGAAATCAAGAACATTACTAACTGCATGCCTCCTCATATCAGCATTATCTTTTGCACAGGAAAAGAAAGCAGAAAAACTTAAGTACAATCAGGAATTGGCCACATCACTGGGAGCTGATAAATACGGGATGAAACCTTATACGATTGTCATGCTGACAACTGGCGATACTAAAATTGAAGACAAAGCCAAAATGAGCGAACTCATGAAAGGTCATATGGCCAATATCGGGAAACTGGCAGATGAGGGCAAAATTGTAGTTGCCGGTCCTTTCCTTGAAAAGAATAAAGAAAACTACCGTGGTATGTTTATCTTCAACACCAAGTCAAAGGAAGAAGCTGAGGAATGGGTAAAAACAGACCCTGCAGTTCAGGCTGGAGTTTTCAGTTATGAAATCTTTCCTTGGTATGGATCTGCTGCTCTACCATTGTATCTTAAACATCATGATGAAGTTTCAAAAGAAAACCCGTGATATTATCTTAAAAAGCACATTGAAAATCTTGAAGAATTAAATTTAAATTCACATTTTTGTAAAAAGACTGATTATTCAAAAGAAAAACATCGCACACTAAGAAAAAGAAAGGCTTTAGCAAAAAAGAAAGTGAGGATGTAAAAATCATTAAAGATGAGTGGAAAAAAATAACTATTTCAATACTTCTTCCAACAGAACCAGATATCACCAAACTCAAAAAAATAATAACCATGAAAATAAGACTATTCGTTTTGCTGTTTTTAGCATCAACAAAACTACTCTTCGGGCAAACAGTTCCCAAAGAATACACCGATAAAGTAAAAACGGCTGAATCACTTTACCATGCCAAGGATTTCAAAAACTCTGCCAGCAACTATTCAGAAGCTTTTAAATCTAACGGCTGGAAAGCATCTCTAAATGACAGGTATAATGCAGCATGCTCTTGGGCAATGGCATCTGGGCCAGACAGTGCATTTTCCCAACTTGACAGGATTGCAGTAAAATTCAGTAATTATAACCATATAACAACGGATACAGACCTTAGCTCTTTACATAGTGATAAACGATGGAAGCCTCTCATCAAAAAAATCAAACAGAATCAGGAGAAAGCAGAAGCAAATTTGAATAAACCCTTGGTCGCAAAGCTTGGTGACATTTATAATGAAGACCAAAAGTACAGAAAACAAATCGATAGCATTGAAAAAAAATACGGTGGGAGTTCAAAAGAAATGGACAAGCACTGGCGACTTATCAATAAAAAAGATTCATTAAATCTTATTGAGGTAAAAGCTATTCTTGATAAATATGGCTGGCTGGGTCCTGATGTTGTGGGCGGACAAGGAAGCGTTACATTATTTCTTGTTATCCAACATGCAGATCAGGCAACACAGGAAAAATATTTACCCATGATGAGAGATGCTGTAAAAAATGGTAAAGCACAAAGCAGCAGTCTGGCCCTTCTCGAAGACAGGGTGGCCCTGAGACAAGGTAAAAGACAAATTTATGGCAGCCAGATCGGACGTGATCCTGAAACACAAATACATTATGTATCCCCACTGGAAGATCCTGACAATGTAGATAAAAGACGCGCAGATGTTGGACTTCCTCCATTGGCTGAGTATGTAAAGAATTGGCAAATGACATGGGATCCTGAACAATATAAAAAAGACTTGCCTAAACTGGAGGCAAAAACAAAGCACAAATAAACAGAAATAACATCACAATACTATTCATAGCTAGATTTCAAATCTAATTGACATTCTTCTATTTTAAACTTATTGGGTATTTAAAAAAATCTAACCTTCATTTTAACATTTATCATAAATTAATTCAATTATCATAGATTAATTTACTATTTTAGTTTAATATTTTTAACCCTACTTATTTAATTATAAGAGTGTTAAGAATAAATTAATTTACTAAACAAAAAAAATTAAACCATGAAAAAGAACTTAACAAAACTTTTAAGAACAGATTTGAAAGATGTATTTGGAGGAACTCTTTATCCGGCAGAATGTCCCGGAGGATGCCACGGTGAAGGCATGATCAGATGTCCTGACGGCACCACCACAATGACGAATTTTATATGCATGGGAGGAACCTGTCAACCGGCAGCAATGTGCAAACCACTGGTTCTTGAACCTTTTCCGGATCCGATTATAATCACTCCATAATCTGATGAATAATACATAAAGTGAGCTTTCCGGCTCACTTTTTTAATATCTTTAAATAAACAAAACTCACCATGAAAACTATTGAGGAAGTTCTTAAAAAGCTGGATAAAATCATTATCTGGTGCAAGGAAAATAATAGCCCTGCAGGATATTTCGCCTGTACCTACCGAATCATGACCGCACAGGTTCTGAAAGGTATTCAACAGAAAAAATTTGAAGATAACCCCAGAATGACATTACTGGACCTTGCTTTTGCACAGAGATATCTTCAGGCATGGGAAAGCTACAGCAAAGGAGAAAAATGTACCAACTCATGGTATATTGCCTTTGAAGCCAGCAAGAATAAAAACCTGTTGATTCTACAGCATATATTTTTGGGAATGAATGCACACATCAATCTGGATCTTGGTATTTCTGCAGCTTCCATAATGCCTTACCGGAAGATAAATCCTTTGAAAAAAGATTTTGAAAATATTAATAATGTCATTGCTTCCATTAATCAGAATGTTCAGGACTCTTTAAACAAAATCTGTTATCCTGTAGATCTTATTGATAAACTATCCAATGGGAAAGATAATGCTGTACTTGATTTTGCCATTTCCAAAGCAAGAGATACTTCCTGGGCAACGGCAGTCATTGCATCCAACACTCCGAATTTCTTAAGAGAATCTGTGATCGGCATTGTAGATTATGCGGCGGCTAAAGTCGCTACACAAATCCTGAACCCGAAGATCCTCACTCCTTCCCTTTTAAAAGAATTTAAAAAATGTGAAAGCAGTGATGTAGTAAAAAATATTGAAATTTTAGAATCTACAAAAAACTCATAAAAAAGGCCGGGATCTTCCTCACGGATCCCGGCCTCATAATGAACAAAATAAAAGAAACTATATTGCTTCCTTATGCTTTTTACGATAGGCATAATGGAAAATAATTGGCAGTATTGTAAATGACAGCAGCATACAGACAATCAGTCCTCCAACAATCATAATGGCTAAAGGTTTCTGAATTTCGGAACCCATCCCGTTTGACATTGCTGCCGGAAGAAGTCCCATAGATCCCATCAGAGCGATCATTACTACCGGACGGATTCTGCTTTTCACTCCCTCTGCGATAGATTCTTTGAGAGACAACCTGTTTTGCAGATTTTCTTTCATCACGCCGATCAGAACGATACCATCTATGGTTGCTACTCCGAAAAGAATGATAAAACCAATTCCCGCTGAAATTCCGAAGATGGTTCCCGTAAACCAAAGGGATAAAAATCCTCCTATAAATGCAAATGCCAGTGTAATGGAAGAGATCAGCGTATCTTTTACGTTCCCAAAGTTGAAATACAATAACATCAGAATAAGAACTAAAGAAATCGGTACTACCATTGCCAGCTGTTTTGCTGCTCTTTCTTTGCTTTCAAATTCTCCTGCCCAGGTCATTTTATGATTTTTCGGAAGTTTTACTTCTTTAGCTACTTTAGCTTTGGCTTCTTTAATGGTACTTCCAAGGTCACGACCTTCAATATTGAATCCAACTCCGATATATCTGCTGTTTCCTTCACGGTAAATAAATGACGGTCCGGTATGATAATCAATTGTTGCAATTTCTTTCAACGGTACTTTCTTATTATCCTGAGTCGGGATGAGAATATTTCCCATTTTTTCCGGCGTATCCCTGTAATCTTTTTCAAACCTAAGCATTACGTCAAACATTCTTTCTTCTTCATAAAACTTGGTAGCGGCCTGTCCTCCGATTGTCATTTCAATCACGGCCTGCGCATCTGCTGTGGAAACTCCATATTTTGCCATTTTGGAATCATGAAGCTGTATTCTCAATTCCGGAAGTCCGATATTTTTAAAAACATTGACATCAGATATTCCCGGAACTGTCCTGATGGAGTTAGCAACTTTATTGGCATAATTTTCAAGTTCAAAAAGATCATTCCCGAAAATCTTAATGACCAGCGGAGCTTTTACTCCTGCCACATATTCTTCCACATTATCCTGAATAGGCTGGCTGAATCCGAAATTGATTCCCGGATATTTTTCAAGGGAAACTCTCATTTCTTCAAGAAGTTCTTCTTTGGATATTTTTTTCTTCCATTCATTCTCCGGTTTTAGCTGAATATTAAATTCGATATTAAAGAAACCTGTGGGATCAGTACCATCGTTCGGGCGGCCTGTTTGGGTCATGACAAATTTCACTTCATCATATTTCATAAGAATTCCTTTCATCTCTTTCGTTAGCCGTACCGATTCATCCAGATTGACACTGTTTGGAAGCGTTGCTCTTACATAGATTGCGCCTTCATTCAGCTTGGGTAAAAATTCAGATCCATAATTGGAGAATCTCCATCCACAGACAGCAAGTAAAGCAACAAATCCAATGATGAATCCTTTTTTATAACGGTCGCTGAATTCGTAAATTCTATAGATATTCACTCTGAAGAATCTTGAGATAAAGTTTTCTTTCTCTTCAATATTTTTCGTCAGCAAAAGCTTACACATTGCCGGAACATAAGTCAAGCTTAAGATCAATGATCCCAATAATGCATATCCCAATGTAAATGCTAATGGAGAGAACATTTTTCCTTCCACTTTCTGGAAAGAGAAGATCGGCATCAGAGCAACAATAAGAATCAATAGGGCGAAGAAAATATAACTTGCTACACTTCCTGCACTTTTCTTAATAATACCCAATTTTGAAATTTTATTAAACCTCTTCAGTCCTATCTTCTTAGCTTTAAGTTCGAGAGCAACAAAGACATGTTCAACAATGACGAGCGTTCCTTCCAGCAGAAGTCCGAAATCCAAAGCTCCCATAGAAATCAGGTTGGCAGGCAATCCCTGAATTTTCAACATAATAATGGCAAATAAGAAAGCCAAAGGAATTACTGATGCTACAATAAAGGTTGTTCTCCAGTTGTAAAGGAATATAAATACAATGATAGAAACCAGAATAACTCCTTCAATAAGGTTTTTGGAAACGGTATGAACTGTCGTATTTACCAATTCTGTACGGTCAATGATCGGAACAATCTGAACATCACCGGGAAGTTCTCCCCCATTCAGTTCTTCTATCCTGTCTTTCAGTCTTGCAATAACTTCACTTGGGTTTTCACCTCTAAGCATGATCACAATTCCTTCTACGACATCATTTTCTTTGTTATATCCTACCTGACCTAATCTTGGCTTTGCTGAAATTTTCACTTCAGCCACATGCTTTACCAGAATGGGCGTAGATCCTTTTACTTCGATCTGAATATTCTCAATATCTTCTTTTTTCTCCAAAAGACCAATCCCCCTCACTACATAAGCCTGATCTCCTTTTGCCACTACATCTCCTCCTACATTAATATTACTCTTCGAAACCGCTTCATACACATCCAGGGGGGAAAGGTCATAATTGTGTAATTCCGTAGGATTAATTTTTATTTCATATGTTTTTTCTTCTCCACCAAAGCTTACCACATCAGCTACACCGGGAACTGCCAGCAACTCTCTTTCCACCACCCAGTCCTGAATGGCTGTCACTTCTTTGATCGGAAGTTTGCTTTTGATAATATATCTGTAAATTTCACCTGTAGCACCAGAGGGAGGTTCAATACTGTATTCTGCTCCAGTGGGAAGCTCTACATTTCCGAGTTTATTGGAAGCATATTGCTGGGCATAAAAATCATTGACATGATCATCAAAAATAACCGTCACCACAGACAATCCAAATAAGGAAATAGAACGCACCGAAGTTTTGTTCGGAATTGCATTCATTTCTTTGGAAATAGGAAGTGTGACAAATTTTTCTATTTCTTCAGCACTTCTTCCAGGCCACTGGGTAATAACTCTTACTCTGGTATTGGTAACATCCGGAAATGCTTCAATAGGAGTATGCATATAGGAATAGATTCCTCCGGCCAGCAAAAGAAAAGTTCCCAAAAGAACAATCAATGAGTTTTTTAAAGAGAAGGAAACAATATTCTGTACAAATTTTCGCATTACTTTGTGGAATTATTTAATTGGTTTTTCAGGTTTTCATAAATCAGCAGTCCGTTGGAAGCAATAACATTTTCACCTGGTTTTAAATTGCCTTCTACATAGATATACTGGCTATTGGAAGCAATCTCCGTCACCGGCCTTATTTCTAGCTCACAGTCTTTTTTGTAAACCACGACATAGCTTTGGTTGTTATCAAAGATTAAGGCTTTCGCAGGAATAGCCAATGCACTTTTGTTTTGTGAATTCACTGGTAACACAACATCTGCAGACATTCCCGGTCTTAGCTTCATTCCATTATTATCCATAATGATTTTAGCCTTGAGTACTCTTTCATTTTCATTGAAAACCTGAGAGATATTATCAATCTTTCCGGAGAAACTGTCGTCCGGATAAGCAAGAGTCTTTACCACTACCGGCTGACCTACATAAACATGTCTCATATTGGTTGCATACACGTTGGCCATTACCCACACTTTATCCAGATTGGAAATCGTAAAAAGCTGGTCTCCTCCTGCTGTAACCGGCATTCCTTTGGAAATATTCTTTGAAATAACATATCCATCCGCAGGCGCTTTTATCTGAATGGTATTTCCTCCTGCGGAATAAAGCTGCATGTTTTTCTGTGTCTTGGAAATATTGGATTGTAAGATGGCCACTTCCGATTTTGCTTCCTGTAAATCTTTCTGAGAAGCAATATCATCTTTATACATGGCCTCTACAGAAGACAGCTTTCTTTTCGCTACTGCAAGCTGAGCCTGTAAGGTTTGGGTATCATCCTGCATTTCGTTGACAGCTGTACTTTTTATACTGGCCAGAGTTTGTCCTTTTTTCACATAATCTCCAAGGGAAAAATAGGTATCTATCACGACTCCGTCTACGAGACTTACAAAAGGTACCGTTTTATCCGAGTTACTCTCCACTTCTCCGGTGAGCGTGATACTTTCTTCTATAGAAAGCATTTCTGCTTTAACGAGTTTAATATCTTTTTTAAGCTCATTACTGATGCAGTAACCTTTTTCAGCTTTTTTACTTTCTTCTTTTCCGGCACAGCCTGTAAAAATAATGAGGGTAGACAGGTAAGCCGCAGCAATGTATTTGGTAATATTTTTATTCATATCTTATAAGTCTTGTCCTACAACATACTGTAGGTTTTCGTAGTATTGATTAAGCTCTTTTTTGGTATCCAGTATGATCATTTTATTCCCTATGTAGGTATCCAGAAAGTCCATATACTCCAACATGCTGATATTTCTTAGTCTGAAATTTTTCTCGTGGCTTACCAGTAATCCATCCAATGTGGATTCATAATTGTTATCGATCTCTTCTGAAACCTGCTGTGTTCTGATATAGTTTCTGAAAACAGAGACAATTTCATTCTCTGATCTCAGCATATTCTTACGGATCTCCAGTTTGCTTTTCTCAATCTCAAGTTTAGCTTCCTGAATATTTCCTTTGTTACGGTCGAAAATGGGAAGATCCATAGAAACACCCAATCCTATAAAGTCTTTCATGATATTTCCTCCACGGTCGTATCCTATAGAAACAGCAACATCCGGCGTTTTCATAGCATTTTGAATTTCGAGATTTTTGGCAGCATGTTTCTCTTTATTTTTCGCGATCATGATATCTGGACGATTTTCTTTTGCCTTTTCCATCCATTGAGTCACTTCCAGTTCTGAAAATTGTTTTTCAGGCATAACAAAAGAATCCGATATAATCAAATAAGATTGAGACGGCAGCATCAATAAGGCTTTCAGTTCTACCTGCTGTTCTTCGATTTCCTGTTTTAATGAAATCAGTTTTTTCTTGAATTCAATTTCCTGTGCTTTCAGACGGACATATTCAGCTTTACTGATATTCCCAAGAGTTAATTGATTGTTATAGGATTTTGTTAATTTCTCAATAGAAGAAATCTGTCCCTGATAGATCTTTTGCTGTTCCTGATTATAAAGAATTTCAGTAATCGTATTTCTGAGTGTCTTTTTAAGTTCACGCAACACTTCCTGCAGTTCATACTTCTCTCCTTCCACTTCTATTTTCTGAAGTTCAATATTTTTTCTTCTTTTCCCTGCCGTCTGAATCACCTGTTCGATCTCGGCCGAAATCTGGGTACTTTTTCCCCAGTTTCTGATAAGCGCAGGCTGCTCTTCGATGTCATAGGTTCTCCATAAATTCACCTCACTGATACTCAATGTAGGATTAGGCCAGTATTTAGCCTGGACAGCTCTTGCCTCGGCTTGTGAAATTTCAAGTTTCTGTGCAATAAGGTCAAGGTTTTTAGTCAGAAAAATAGTTTCAGCCTCCTTTCTGCTGATTTTCATAGTGTCTGAAATCTGTGCAGAAAAGAAACTGAAACAGGGAATATAAAATAGTGTAAAAAATAGCTTCTTCAAGGGTCTCTTATTTTAAGACTACAAAGCTATTTGTCTAATATTAGAGGGAATTTTAAACAGAATTAAAATACGGTTAGTTCAACATTAGAGTTTGATTAGAACTTTTTTAAAACACAAAAAACACAAATCTTTTCACAAATAACACGATTACGAATGGGCAGGAAATTCCAGAAGAACATTGGTTCCCACATTGACCCTAGAATCAATTTTCATGATAATATGATGATGATCAAAAATACTTTTTGAAAGCGATAAACCAATTCCGCTGCCTTTTACAGCATCTACATTTCTACCTCTGTAGAAGGTCTCAGCTATTTTCATAAGATCATCTGACGGAATTCCTCTCCCTTCATCTCTTACCTCAATATATAACTGATTATTTTTCTCTGATAATACAACCACTACCGGTTTATCATAGGAATACTTGATTGCATTTTCAACGATATTATACAGTGCTAAATATAGTAGAGTTTCGTTTCCCGGAAATTCCAGCAAAGCAGGTTTTGCGACCTGAAGCTGTATTTTAATGGATGAATTGTTTTCTTTTGCTTTCGATTCTAATTTCTCGTAGATTTTCCAGATCAGTTCATCCACTCTCATTTGTTGATGAGAGGCTTCAAGTTTGGTCATTCCGGACATCAGCAAAAGATTGTTGAGAATATTTTCAATCTCGTATACGTTTTCCAATGATTCTTTCGCTACTTCTCTATACTCTTCCGGAGTTCTGTCTTTTTGGGCAAAGACTTCCAGATTTCCGGAGATTGCAGCCAAAGGAGTTTTAAATTCGTGAGAAACGTAATTGATAAAGTTCTGCTGTAAGAGAACATTTTCAGAAATTCTACCAAATAGTTTATTATATGATTTTATAAGATCTTCAATCTCATCATTGGTATTCATAGAAGTAATTGCCGTAGAAATATTATTATAATCTACTTTATTGATACGCTCTACAACATTGGAAATAGGTTTATAAACCACTTTTGAAAGATACCGGCTCAGAAAATAAATCGCCAGCAAACCAATAACCAATACAGAAAGCATAATAATGGCAAGTCTCAATATCTGTGATTGAAAAGAATCGTTTGATGATTTTACAAAAACAACAAAGTCTCCCTGATTGTCCGGATAAAAAATCCCATAGTAGAATTGATTATCAGACATAAACTGTACTCCTTTATTATTCCGTACAGCCTGCAAATCGGAAAGCTTTATATTCTTATCGTTCACATTATGGCCAAAAGTAACTTCGTTATTCTGATTGTAGACCGCCACCCTGTTATTCTGGATAAGATGATTGTATTCTTTTTTTATTTGGGCATGTCTATCTTTTGGCAGCTCATCTTTTTCAAGATAATAAATGGCAGAAATAAGAGCTGTATTTCTAAGCTTTTCAAAATAAAAAATTTTAGTACTGTCATAATAGGCAAAAAATATCACCGCAGATGTAATGATAGAAACAATGCCAAATGAAAGGCTTGAAATAAGGGTAAATCTGTTTCTGAGCGTCATTTTCAGTCTTTGATCAAATATCCTGTTCCTTTTACTGTATGAATAATTTTTTGTTCTGTTTCATCAATCTTGTTACGGACATAGGAAATATAAACATCTACCACATTCGTTGTATTATCAAAATCAATTCCCCATACCTTATGTAAAATCTGGGTTCTGCTCAGCACCTTATTTTTATTCTCCATCAGGAAAGTAAAAAGCTTGTATTCTGTAGGCGAAAATTCTATTTCCTTATCGTTCTGCGTTACTTTGTGAAGATCTGTATCAATGACGATATTTCCGCATGACAAATATTGATCTTCTTTCTGATAGCTTAGTTTATTCCTTCTGGTTAAAGCTTTAATTCTTGAAATCAGTTCTTCGAAATGAAAAGGTTTTGATAAATAATCATCAGCGCCCATGTCCAGCATTTTGATCTTATCATCCGGGCTGTTCAATGCACTTAAAACAAGAATCGGAGTATAGTTTCCTTTAAATCTAATAATTTGTGTAAGCTGCATCCCATCCAATCCGGGAAGCATGATGTCCATTAAAATAAGATCAAAATCATAGGTATGAAGAAATTCACGCGCTTTTTCCCCGGAATCTGCAAGAGTGAGATTGTACCCAGCCTCAGAAAGGCCTTTAATCAGGAAATTGCTGATTCTTTGATCATCTTCTACCAACAAAATATTCATAATTCTCTGAAATTTCCTATAAATATAGGTATTCTTATTAAGAAAGAAAGCGGGAAGAAAGAAGAGTGAAGTAATGAACATCTATCAAACAAGAGCTAATCATTTTATTTCTCATTAAAAATAGTAGAACAAACAACTATTATTGTCCATACAGCTTCCGGCCTTTTTTCATAATTTTGGAAGATGGAGATGATATACTTAATTATTGGGTTGATTGCCGGTGGTATACTTGGCGCGGTTATATTATATTTTGCACTGAAATCGTCAATGGTTTCAAGAAGTTCTTATGACTCGCTGAATACTTTATCTATAAAAACGCAGTCTGATCTTGAAAATTCAAACCTTAAGATTCAAGAACTTCATCAGAATATCAGCAAAGAGAAAGAAGCCAATATGCTGCAGCAGGATCTTCTTGATGACCTGAAAAATGAGTTTTCTAAAATCTCCGCCGAATATTCTTCTTTAAACATTCAGTTCCAGGAATTAAAACAAATCAATCAGAGACAGAATTCTCAGATAGAAACCCACATTCTTGAAAAGCAGACTCTTTTTGCTAAAAATTCTGAACTTTCTGCAAAAAATGAAGGTCTTCAACAATCGCTTGATACCCAGAAAGAAGAAATTATTAAGATCCAGGAAGACTCCAAACTTCAGTTTGAAAACCTTGCCAATAAAATTTTAGAAGAAAAGACAGAAAAGTTTACCACTTTAAATCAAAATAACTTAAAAAACATTCTGGAACCTTTTCAGGAAAAAATTGCTGATTTAAAAAATAAAGTCAACGAAGCCTATGAAAAGGAAAATAAAGAACGCTTCTCTCTTGCCGAAAAAGTGAAAGAACTGGCAGAACTGAACCAGCAAATTTCCGAAGATGCCAAAAAACTGACCCGTGCACTGAAAGGGGAAAGTAAGACCCAGGGAAATTGGGGCGAAATGATCCTAGAAAGTATCCTTGAAAAATCTGGATTGGTAAAAGGAAGAGAATATTTTCTGGAACATGAATTACGGGATGAAGACAATAAAGCTTTATTCTCAGAATTCTCAGGAAAGAAAATGCGTCCTGATGCCGTTGTAAAATATCCGGATGAAAGAAATGTCATCATTGATTCTAAAGTATCTTTAACTGCTTTTACAGAATTGGTAGATGAAACCGACGCTGATGTTTACGCTATAAAACTTAGCCAACACCTTGGATCTATCAAAAACCATATCACACAGCTAAGCCAGAAAGCATATGATGATTACGGAAAATCACTGGATTTCGTGATGATGTTTATTCCTAGTGAACCCGCTTATATTGCAGCCATGCAGGCAGATCAGAACCTTTGGAACTATGCTTATGAAAGAAGAATTCTTTTGCTTAATCCAAGTAACCTGATCACTTCCCTTAAACTGATTGCTGATCTTTGGAAACGTGAATATCAAAACCGAAATTCCGTAGAAATTGCAGAACGCGGAGCCAGACTTTATGATAAATTTGTAGGTTTTGTGGATAATCTGGAAAAAGTAGGCAGAAACCTAGATCAGGCTAAAAATGTATACAATGATGCTTACAAACAGCTTCATACCGGAAATGACAACCTTGTGATTCAAACTCAAAAGCTGAAGTCATTAGGAATTAAAAATAAAAAAGATCTGCCTCAAAGTCTTATAGACAATAGTAACCTTATTGAACCATCAGAAAGCTAAATGATATGTTTTCGTTTGCATCATATCCTTACCCAAAATCCGAATCCTTCAAAGAAATTTTCGTTTCTTCTTTGGGAGCAGGAGTTTCTGTATACCTGTTTCTGATTATTTTTCAGCCTTTTGGTACAGAAAACTTTCTGCATCCCTATAAGTTTTTACTACTTTTCCCCTATTGCATTATTTTTGGAACAACATTTTTTATCGCCAATCTTATGACTTCCCGTTTCAGCAACTGGAATATGGGTGCAGAGCTTTTAAAAATAATTTTCATTCTATTCGTTGGATCAATTCTATCCTACTTTTACAATTCATTATTTCTGAGCCATGTAAAACTTGATTTGGGCAATTATTTTTATATGTTCCTTTATTCTCTGGCCGTTGGCATTCCAATTTCTATCATATATATTTTATCGCGGTATATCTATTTAAAGAATCTTCACGAAAATACAGCCCGGAATATTTCTCAACACCTTCCGGTTTCTATTCCGGAATTACAGCAAAATTTATTGAAAATATCCGCACAGAATATAGAACTTATCATCAGCGAAAGCAATTTTCTATGCGTTCAGTCAATGGAAAACTATTGTACGTTTTATTTTTTAGAGAATAATATTTTAAAAAAAGTGTTGGTCAGAATCAGTTTATCCAGTGCTCTACAACAAATCGAAAACGGTTCTGTCAAAAAATGCCACCGTTCTTATATTGTCAATCTTACAAAGGTCAAAAATCTTAAAGGAAATGCTCAGGGATATAAATTAATTCTCCCGGAAATTGATTTTGAAATCCCGGTTTCAAGAAGTTTTATTCCTTCAATTATTCCTCAGCTACAGCAGCAGAATCCATAAATTTTGTCATTCGTCACTATTCTTTGCTATTCATCACATTAGTTTGAATGCATAGATTTAAAACCACATTTTTGCTCAAAATTTAACTAACATGAGTAAGAATATCCGCTTCTTTTTAATCTTTATTCTGGGATTTACAGCCTATTATTTCTTTGATACTTTCTTTTTTAAAAGCATTCAGACATTTTCAAAAAACCTAAGCCATAGCAAAGCCGTAGCACATGTAACCGCTTATCTGATAACTTTAATTCCTTTGATCATCACTTTAAAAATTATGTTACCCAAAAGAAATATTTTGGATCTTCTTTCTTTAAACAAACCTATTTTCAAAGGATTTACATTAGCTTTTACAGGAACTCTTCCCATGCTTATTGGATATATGATTCACTTTAAAGCAGTTAATAAAATATATTTTGAAACCTTGTTTATCAATACATTATCTTCAGCATTTTTTGAAGAAATCATATTCCGGGCTTTTCTTATAGGCACAATATACCGGTTTACCAGACTTGGTTTTTTATCATCAGCCTTATTCGGATCTTTACTGTTTGCACAGGTACATTTATACCAGAGCCAGAATATAACAGAGCTTATGGAAATATTCGCGATTACATTTCTTGGGTCTTTATTCTTTGCCTGGGTGTATTTTGAATCCGAATATAATCTATGGACAGCTATATTTCTGCATTTCCTGATGAATCTGTACTGGGAAATCTTTACTGTTTCGGAAAATGTTTCCGGTAATTTTTATGGAAATCTATATAAATTAGTTTCCATTGTTGCTATAACGGTCATTGTTATTTATGCAAAAAGAAAAAATAAACTCCCCTTTGAGATCACGTGGAAAAACCTTTTTATCAAAACCAGAGAAGTTCAATCATAAATTTTGCATAATTTTGCGGAATGTTGATAGAAAGTTTTCAAAACGAAAAAATAAAAAATGTCACTAAGCTCCTTACTGACAACAGGTTTCGTAAAAAATCAAAAGTTTTTGTAGTAGAGGGCCAGCAGGAAAATGAAAGAGCTATGCAGTATCATTTTGAACCACTGGAATTCTTTATCTGTGAAAATATCTTTAAAGGAAGCCTTCCAGAGGGAAAAATCCATCATGTAAGTGAAAAAGTATATGAAAAAATAGCTTACAGAGGAAGTTCTGAAGGAATTATCGGGATCTACCAGGCAAAGGAAACTCCTCTTTCATCATTTGTTCCTAAAGAAAATTCTACGGTAATTATTGTTGAAGGAGTAGAAAAACCGGGAAACCTTGGCGCTATTTTAAGAAGTTGTGAAGCGTTTGGAGTAGATGCACTGATTGTTGCTGATGGGAAAACTGATTTCTACAATCCTAATGTGATCAGATCCAGTGTGGGCTGTCTTTTTGGAATGGAAGTATATCAGGCTGAAAATGAAGAAACATTGGAATTTCTGCAAAAAAACAGCTTCAATATTTACACTACCCTTATGGATGAAAGTGCTGAAGACCTTTATAAGAGAGATTTCAGACAGCGTTCTGCCGTATTATTCGGTACTGAACATTCCGGATTGAGTGATTTCTGGATTGGAAAAGGAAAAAACACGCTGATTCCTATGGCCGGAAGTATTGATTCTTTAAATCTGAGTAATGCAGTAGCTATTACCTGCTATGAATCTTTAAAACAAAAAAAAGGATAAATACCGTCTGATAAAGCTGGGCTTTATTTTCAATGGGGTTGCTTCGCCTTGGGCTCGGCAATGACTAAGCATAAAAAAACCGTCTCACTGAGTGAAACGGTTCTTTTATTGTTAAGCGTATGCTAGAATTATTTCTTAGCAGCGTCTTTTGCAGCATCTTTAGCAGCGTCAGCAGCACCTTTAGCCGCATCAGCAGCTCCTTTAGCAGCTTCTCCAGCTCCTTTAGCAGCATCTTTAGCAACTTCAGCACCAGCAGCAGTTGTAGCAGCAGCAGCATCTTTAGTAGCTTCTACAGCAGTAGTTGCAGCAGAATCAACAACTTTAGCAGCAGAGTCAGAAACTACAGCAGCAGAATCAGCTACAGTAGCAGCAGCAGAATCAGTTGTTCCTTCAGTAGAAGTAGCTTCAGTTTTTTTACAAGCAACTAGAGAGATTGCAGCGATAGCAGCTACGAATAATGACTTTTTCATAATAAATTAAATTTAATTTTGTTAATATTGTTTTATAAAATTTTCTTCTGTTCTGTTATTTGAACAAGACAAAGGTATAGCAGTTAGGAAATTTGTTTATGAAAAATAATTGTAATACCTTTGTAAAATAGTTTTACAAAAAAACATAGCTGATAATCAACAATTTAATTATTTTTTGAAAAATTGACAGATTTAGATCTATTACACTTTGAGCAGCTAAAAAAGGATGTTCAGGGTCAATACTTAAAAGAACATACCCCTTCGCAGGATGATATATCCAAGTGGAAGGGTATTGATATTATATATTTTCAGGAAGACCTGCGTAAAAAAGCGAAAGGGAACATCAGTGAAAAGTCATTTTACACCTATTTCAAAAGTTCACCGGTTACTAAATTACCAAGGATAGACATGCTCAATTTATTGAGTATTTATGCAGGTTACGACTCTTGGTATGAATTCAAAAAGCTGCATCTTTTTGCGGGTGAATTGCTACAGGAAAATGAAAATTCTGAAGAAGAAGATCTTAGTGAACTTGAAAAAACAGTTTCTACAGCTCCTGATATTCCAAAAACTGAATTTCAGCCTAGAAAAACCGAAAACACCACCCAAGAAAACATTGATTTACAAAAATCAAACACTGATAACCAGCAAGTTAATCAAAATAACAATACCGCTCAGAAAATTGAAATTTCATCCGTTCCACCTAAGAAAAATTTCTTCAAAAAGAACGCCTGGGCATTCGTTACTTCCGTTTTAATTACGATCACCGGTCTTTTGGGATTTAAAGATGTTCTTTTTTCGAAAACTTATAAATATTGTTTTATCGATAAAGACAGAGGAGTTTCTGTAATCAACACTTTAGAAATAATGGTGGTGAAGGAAAACGAATCTCCATTGATGTATAAAATAAAACCTGGTGAGTGCTTTTATTATTCTACTAAGGATAAAAATTTAAAAATGCGTATCAGCGCTCCTTTCTACGAGCCTCTGGAAGTCAACAGAAACCTTGAGAATGCACCTGAAGAGGAAAAAATAGAACTAAAGCCGGACGATTACAAGATGGCCGTGTACTATTTCTCGATAAAAGACATCAAAGGAGGAAATCCGGATGAACAGGTTGCCCTTATCAAGCAGAAAAGAAATCAGCTGGAAAACCTGATCAGCAGCAATGCTGTAATTTATCAGGTATATGACAATGACACCTATGGAATAGAAAGACTGGATAAACAGAAATACATCACTCTGGTCACTACTCCTACAACTTCACTGAAAAATCTGAATGTAATAGAAATGAAAAAGGATAACAAAGGTAAAATTGTATCCATCAAATTTAAAATTGCTACCACAAATGAAAAGAATAAGTAATTTTTTAATTTTCACCGTACTTCTGACATTATTTATTGCTTGTAATAATAAAACCTCAGAGGTAAGCGACCTCGATAAGCTACGAAACAGCAACAATGAAAAGAGTTATCCTGCAGTACAGATGGACAGCATGCAGGCGATCAATTCTATTACCAAACAGAAAGTTCAGGAACTTTTTGACCTTTCTACTCTTTATCTATCCGGAAACAGAAATACAGAAATAGATACCGTTATTTATTCACAAATGGAAAGTTATTTCCATAAACCGGATTCTTTGACATTTAAAAGATTACTGAAAGAACTGGATAGCATGAAAGTAAAAACAGCAAAGGTGAGCAACCTGAATGTTTATAAAGAATTCTATAAAAAAGACACTCTGGACTATGCCAAGTTTAATGTGGAATATTTTGATAATAAAAACAGATCTCTGGGAAGCTTTGAAAAAAATGCACAATATATACTGCTGTCTACTTCCAAGCTCAAAAAGGAGTTTAAATTCTACTTTTTAGATTTCTATTCCCCACCGATTAAGAAAGACAGTACTTCAGTAGGAGTAACTAAATAGTCTACAGGAATATCATTTTCCCAGACATCATCCACATATTCATCGGGGTCAAAATAATTGACTCCGATTTTTTTGGTATCTGCTGATATATCCTGGAATAATCCATCATAAAAACCTTTCCCATATCCTACTCTATTTCCTTTTCTGTCACAGTACAGCAATGGTGCAATCACATATTGAAAATTATTTTCACCTGAATCTTCATTAGAAACAGGCTCCGAAATACCCCAGCTGTTGGTTTCAAAAACAGTATTTTCAAAGATTTCAATACTAATAAGCCTATCACCCACAATTTTAGGAACGTAAACATGTATATTCTTCGCTAAAAAATACTGAATGAAGATTTGGGTATCAATTTCTTTTCTTGCAGGAATTGGGATGAAAACATGTACTTTTTCACCTTCCTGAGGATTGAAGTGATCAATAAAATTTTCAAAAATTTTTCCAGATAACAAGAAAGCCTCATCAGGAGACAAGGCTTTTCTTTTTTGGGTATATTTTTTTCTAAGCTCAGCTTTTAGCATAATTATTAAGTTTTAGAACTGAAATAATTTTTACCGGACAAACTTTCACAGCTTTATCGTTTATTCCTGACTATGCGTTTTGCACAATTCTGTACAGTTTATCAGATAAACGAACTCTGAATGGAAGTTCGAAAGTGATCTGATCTCCAATTTTTGCTGTTTCACAAGGACCTCCATTTGCATAAATTTCAGTAATAGTAATTTCCTGTTCTCCAGTTGTTGGGCCTGAAATTAATACTTTATCTCCAACTGACAAGTCTTTATGTTCAATTAAGAACTGTGCAATTTTTGATTTTGAGAAATAATGCTCTGCCTTTCCAATCAGTTCTTTTTTAACCGCAATTTTTTGGCGTATATTCTTTGTTTCAGCTTTTGCTAAAGGTTTATCTGATAAATCACCTGAATTTTTAAATTTCAAGGCATCAGACTTCCCTTTTCTGAATACTTTATTTCCGACCTGTAATCCTTTTCTTAGCTTCACCTGTTCGTCCCAAGACAGATGTATAGTATCCAGACATTCTGTAGAACAGCAGTTCTCCATTATTGCTTTACACTCATCACACTGGATAAACAGAAGGTGGCATGCATCATTAGCACAGTTGGTATGGTTATCACAAGGTTTTCCACACTGGTGGCACTGTGAAATAATATCATCTGTAATTCTTTCCCCTAAACGGTGGTCAAATACAAAATTTTTACCGATAAATTTACTCTCTATTCCTTCTTCTTTAATCTGGCGGGTATACTCAATGATTCCTCCTTCCAATTGGTAGACATTTTTAAAGCCCTGATGTTTGAAGTAAGCACTTGCTTTTTCACAACGGATACCTCCGGTACAGTACATCAAAAGGTTTTTATCTTCTTTAAAATCCTGTAGCTGTTCATTGATAATCGGTAAGCTTTCTCTGAAGTTTTCCACATCCGGAGTAATAGCTCCTTCAAAGTGTCCTACTTCACTTTCATAGTGATTTCTGAAGTCTACAACGATTGTATTCGGATCTTCAAGTAAATTATTGAACTCCTGTGCTTTTAAGTGAACTCCTTTATTGGTAACATCAAAAGTTTCGTCGTTCAAACCGTCAGCAACAATTTTATTTCTAACCTTAATTGTCAATTTTAAAAAAGAATAGTTATCCTGATCAACAGCGACGTTCAAACGGATTCCTTTCATAAAATCATAAACTTCAAGCGTATTTCGAAAAGCCTCAAACTGATCTGCAGGAACACTCATCTGAGCATTAATTCCTTCTTTTGCTACATAAATACGGCCAAGGGCATCAAGGGCATTCCAGGCTATAAATAATTCGTCGCGAAATTTTTTGGGGTCTTCAATTTTGGCATACGCATAGAAAGACAAAGTAAGACGGTCTTTACCGGCTTCATCAATAAGTTGAGCTCTTTCTTCTGCGCTTAAGGTGTTATACAGTTGCATGCTATAAACGTTTTAAGTGAGAATAAAATTTTTGCAAAGATAATCATTTTTGAATTAAGTATCTTTATGACACAAATCACAGGTAATGAATAATGAGTGGCCAGCATTGAATAATTAGTAATAAATAATGGAAAACAGAATGTATTTTACACCCTACAAACTGACATTTTTTCTTTAATATTTTTTTAAGTTTTGTTAACCTTGACATTAACAATTATGACATAAGACATAAAATGACATAATAGCCGTTAAATTTTAGTTAAAATTGAAACATAGCATACTAATTGCTTACTTATTTAACATTAAATTTGTTTACTCAAAAACATAAAATAGAAATAATTAATAAACAAGAAAGATATACAATGAAGAGTACTTTAAAAAAACTATTACCATTTGCAGTAGTAGGAGTTATTTCCGGAGCTACTACCGTTGGAGCCATACAATATTTAGGACACAGCTCCAACAATGGAGATCAATCTTACTTCACAACGTCAGCACCTAACACCTCATTCGCAGGAATGAATACGGGGGCAGTAGGCGACGATTTTGTAAAGGCAGCCAAAACAACCGTTCCGGCTGTAGTTACCATCAAAAATTACCAAAGCAGAACAGCAAGCAGAGCTTCAGAACAAGACTTGTTCGACTTTTTCTTCGGAGACCCTTTCGGGGGAAGAGGCCAGGGCCAGCAGAGACAGAAGCAGCAACAGACCCCGGACAATATGCCATCAGGAATGGGTTCAGGTGTCATCATCTCTCCAGATGGGTACATCATCTCCAATAATCACGTGGTAGCAGGTGCCAATAAGCTGGAAGTAGTATTAAGCAATAAAAAATCATATATCGCAACTCTGGTAGGAACTGACCCAAATACGGATATCTCACTACTAAAGATTGAAGAAAAAGGTCTTCCTTACTTAAATTTTGCAAATTCTGATAATATTGATGTAGGGCAATGGGTACTTGCAGTAGGAAATCCACTTGGATTAAATTCTACGGTAACAGCAGGTATTGTTTCTGCAAAAGGAAGAGGTATCGGAATTTTAGGAGGCCAGGGAAAAGCAACTAATCCTATTGAGAGTTTCATTCAAACGGATGCTGCAATCAACCCGGGTAACTCAGGAGGAGCTTTGGTGAATACTAACGGGGAGCTTATCGGAATCAACTCTGCGATCCAGTCTACTACAGGATATTATCAGGGATACGGATTTGCTGTTCCTTCTAACTTAGCCAGAAAAATTGTTGAGGATATCAAGAAATTCGGAATTGTACAGAGAGGATTCCTGGGCGTTCAGTCTCTGGACCTTTCCAATGACCAATTGGTAACTTCATACAACAAACAGTTTAAAACGAGTCTGAAAGTAGGTTCAGGAATTTATATTACAGGATTTGGTGACAATAGTGGTGCTGAAGATGCAGGATTGAAAAAAGGAGATATTATTACCAAAGTAGACAACTACGATATCACAGACTTTGCTGATCTTTCAATGTCAATCGGAAGCAAGCGTCCTGGTGATAAAGTTCAGGTAACCTATTCCAGAAATGGTAAAGACGGTACGGCTACTGTAACGCTTAGAGACCAGAAAGGAGGTACTTCCACGAGAACAAAAGCAGATCTTAGCGTAACTGAAAAAATCGGAGCTGAATTCCAAAGCATTGACGAAAGAACGAAAGCATATTACGGCTTAACTAGCGGAGTGATTGCTAAAAACGTTTTAGAAGGAAGCGAAATGGCCAAAGCAGGAATTGTAGACGGTTATATCATTACAGAAATCAATGGTAAACCTGTAAATTCACAGAAAGATGTGGAAAGTTTATTGAATAAGTTCACAGGAACTATACAAATAAAATATATGGACGACTACGGAAGAAATTACCAGAGAGGATTCAAAATGCCTTAATCAGAAGACAAAATTAGTTTTTCATATCAACAAAAAAACGCTGCAGAGATCTGCAGCGTTTTTTATTATTTATTTAGGCTTATTCATTTTTTCAGCAATTCTTTTCTGCTTGTTCCGCTCATAAATAACTTCTACAATCTTACCTCCAATCCAGGAAAACGGAAAAAAAGTAAGGAAAATAGAGATCTTATAAAATGTAGGATGGTAAGGAAATATAATCACATCCAGCATAGCAATAAAGAGCATAATAAAACCGATCAGAATAGCATAAGCTACTTTAGCATATTTAACGATGATGGCTGTTGCAACGCCCCCAATAGTAGTTCCCAATCCGGAAATAAACAACAGGAAGCCAAAAAACGCCTGATCATCTTTCATACTGAAAAGAAACCTCTGCCAGTGCTCAAACGGAGCAAAAGCCTCAAAAGTAACCCATTGCGGAAAAACCCTTATACCAAGAGTAATAATAAGCCCTGCAATGCCAAGACCTACCAGAACCGCAATTGTATTTCTTATAAAATTCATTAATCCTGATGTGCAATCATAGAAATTTCGATATCCACATTTTTAGGCAGGCAAGAAACCTGTACTGTTTCACGGGCAGGATAGCTTTCTGAATCTAAGTAAGAAGCATAGATATCATTCATTACAGCAAAATCATCCATGCTCTTAAGGAAGATGGTAGCTTTTACAACGTTTTTGAAAGTCATTCCGGCTTCAGTAAGAATTGCCTCAAGGTTTTTCATTACCTGGTGTGTTTCTTTTTCAATTCCTTCTACCAATTTACCAGTTGCAGGATCTACAGGAATCTGTCCGGAGATATACAAAACTCCGTTTGCCATATTAGCTTGTGAATAAGGACCGATAGCTGCAGGTGCATTAACTGTGTTGATTATTTGTTTCATAGCGGATATTTATTTTTTTCTAAGGTCATATGCCATCACTTTTGCCAGTAAGAAAATCCTGTCAGCAGTGATTTCATTAGAGTTTATTTTGATTGCAAATATAAAATTTATATTCTCAAATGCCAATCTGATATTAGAAAGGTGCATTAGGCTGGGTAAAGCTTCTGTCTTTGTACTTCAGTGCGTCACTTAAGATATTGGCTTTTATACCAATAAAGAAGTCATACACTTTATACTGTCCGAAAGGCACCCAGTTGAAATTGATGGTAAAACTTCGCTGATCTCTTGAGAAACCAATTCTTGTATACGCCAATTCTTTTGTTACCATGTCATAATGCGTACTTCCTGTAATATTCCAGAAAGGAGTCAACTTAAGGCTCCCGTCTAATCCTATGGACGCAATTTTGTTGGCAAATCTGCTCAGTCCTTTTGAGTAGGCATAATTGGCACTGATGTTTAAAGTCCATGCCTGATCAAAATGGGCGTAATGATCATCATCAAAATAATAATTTTCATTCCGGATCTCTCCTTTTGAAGAATATTTTTTAGCATAATCTGTTTTCTCCCCAAAAATCTCACTGCTTAAAGGATAAGATAACTGAACATTGAATCCCTGTACACTGAAGTGCCCGAACTGTTCTGTTCTTACCCCTGAATCCTGACCAGAAGAGAAATCTATTTTATAAGGCTCCAGCGCAAGACTGGTATTTACCGTAAGTTTATTATTGAAGAATGAAGACTGTCCGTTGATTGAGAATACAGACCAAGGGTGGTCATTAGCAGCGAAATTATAGCTTCCTGAAAGGTTTAAAGATTCAAATATCTTGATTTTTTTCACTCCTGTGGAATCACTCTTAGACTTTACTTTCATCTCGATATTGTTACCGATATTGAAACCTAAAGCACCCTGCATTCCACTTGACGGGCTTCCTATGATCCCTTTTTCGAAAATAGAATAAGGAGTCAACGCTCCAGTTGCATTGTAATAATTTTTATAATATCCGAAATTAGGACTTGAAAAATCCGGAGAATAGGTGAAGCTTACACTTGGAGTCATCATATGTCTTACTGCTTCTACTGCAGATCCTTTTTTAAATTTCATCATCCCGAAAAGGGTGGTCTGAAGACTGGCAGAAGTAGAGAATGTAGAATATCCTGTAAAGTTCTTATTGATCTCATCTACTGTTACATTCTTTACCGGATCATAGAATCTGTTCAATGTTTTTGTAGTCAATGCATTGTCGATATTCGCACTTAAACTGAAAGTGAAATATTTTGCCACCGTGGTATTGGTAGCCAATGCAATATTGTTTTTAAGACCTGTCTGCATTTTGTCCCACATTTCTTTTTTAAACAGTTCGTTCTCCTGAGTATTAACGAAATTGGTAAGGTTGAAACCTGTATTCACTGTAATATTTTCAAGAAGTCCCTGTCTTATTCCTGTTCTTGATTTAAACAGATAAAACTGGTTAATCGCTACGTTCATCTGTGGAAGACGAAGGTCTGCCAATCCCGTTGCAAAGTTTTGTGAATAAGAAGCCGTTCCTGTAATTGTTGCCGGAAGTTTCAGAAATCTTTTGGTAAGGGTTACCGTAGAGTTCTGCTGGGTATTCAATACATTCTGGTTGAAAATATAGTTGTTGTTAAGAGGATTATTATAAAACTTTGTACTTACGATATCCACAGAAGCACTGAATGTAAGAAAAGGATTGGCTTTAGAATCCTGGGAGTGTGTCCAGTTTATTCTATAAGTACTGTTCTTTGTATAATCATCTAAACCTTTAATACCTCTTACCATGGTTCCAACATCCGCTGTAAAGTTTCCGGAATAACGGTACTTCTTCTGATAATTTACCTGAGGCCGTAAATTCCAGCTTCCTTTGGTATAAATATCAGCAAGAATCTTCACGTCAAAGTGTTCCCCAATTGGCTGGTAATACCCTATTCCATTAAGGAAAAACCCTACATCTTCCCTTTCCCCGAAACTCGGAATCAGGATACCCGCTGCCCTTTTATCTGAAAACGGTAAAATAGCAAAAGGAAGGTAAAGAGGTGTAGGAACCTGCTCAATAAACATCTGGATAGGCCCGGTAACGATCTGGGATTTGGTTTTGGTTTTAATCAGCTTAATATTGTAAGCTCTCATAAAATAATCCGCGGCGGTATCTTTTTTCTTAATGAAATAATCATCCGTGGTATAATCCGCTTTTCTCATCGCGAATACGGAGTCGTTATATTTTTTGGTCTTCTGCGCTATAATTACCCCTTCACTTTCTTCTGTTCTTGCATTGAAAGCAATTGCCTGTTTGGTTTTTGTGTTATAGCTGAATTCGTTGGTTTCGTATTTTTTCCCGGCCTGTGTTGTAATTACAGGTTCAATAATTTTTCCTAAAGAATCTTGTTTTCCTCTGGCGTAGATCAGGTTTTTATTATCATCTATGGAAATATAGTCTGCATCAATCTGCATATCCTGATACTTCACCTGCGCATTTTTGTTCAGAAAAGTCATCTTTTTAGGGACATCTCTTCTCTGATCATCAGCTTTTGTGCGAAGAACATCATCCAAAGTTTCTTTTTTTACAACTATGGTATCCTTTTTGGAAATAGTATCATTAACCGCATTTTTAGGCAATTTTTCAGGAGTTTTCTGTGCTAAAAAATTGTTAAAAATTAGGATAATTAAAATTTGTAATATATTTTTGAGGACGGTTTTGGCCAATTTTATTATATATAATTAAGGCCCAAAATTAATATAATTTTTATAACTGTAAGATGCACAAACAAAATTTTAAAATAATTTTATCATTTCTCCTTATCCTGACCAGCAACTTTATTTTCTCTCAGAAGAAGTTTACTATCGTTCTGGATGCGGGACACGGAGGAAGTGATCATGGGGCCAACAGGACCTATTCCGATATTGGAAGAGTCGCTGAAAAAGACATTACACTTGCCATTACGTTAAAAGTAGGCTCAATGTTAGAGAAAAGCAGAGATTTCAAAGTTATATATACCCGTAAAATTGACGAGTATCCTTCTCTATCTGACAGAACCAATCTGGCCAACAGGAGCAAAGCAGATCTTTTTGTATCTATCCACTGTAATTCCTCCCAAAGACCTACAGCTTATGGTACAGAAACATATGTACAGGGACCTAACCAGAATAACGAAAATCTTGAGGTAGCCAAAAGGGAAAATGACGTGATCTTCCTGGATGAAAAAGATAAGCAGACCTTCGGATCTTATAATCCTGACTCTCCGGAGTCATTAATTGCCTTAAAACTTCAGCAGAACAAATATCTGGAGTCCAGTCTTCTTTTGGGAGGATTGGTAGAGGATAACTTTGTAAATAAAGACAAGCGTTCCTCAAGAGGTGTTTTCCAAAAGAACCTTCACGTTCTCCGTATGAATGCCATGCCATCTGTACTGATAGAAACAGGTTTCATCAACCATCCTGAGGAAAGCCATTATATTGCTTCGGATAAGGGGCAGACTGAAATTGCAGAAAGTATTTACAATGCTATTATTGATTATAAAAAAGCAGTTGACAGAAAATCGGGAGGTTCTATTGCAGTCAGAAAACCAGAGCCTGAAAAACCTGCAGAAATTCCTTTGAAAAATGATTTCAGAATTCTACTCATGAGTTCTCCTACGAAATACAATGAAAATGATCCGGCTCTGAAAGGCCTGAACTATATTCTTACTCTTAAAGAAAACGGACAGTACAAGTATTACTATGCTGTAACCAATATGGCCTCTGTAAAAGATATTAATCTTAAAACAGCCAAGGATGCAGGTTTTAGAAATGCTTTTGCAGTAGGATTTATGCCTAATCAAAGGATTAATATGGGATACTACACCATAGAAGTATATTCGGGTGATAAACTGAATGGAAATTCTTACATTCTTCAGAACCTGAAAGATGTGGAAAGAGAGAAAGACAATGGCGTTTTTTATTACACTTATGGAAAAGTATACACGTTGGAAGATGCAGCAAAACTTCAAAAGGAGCTTGAAGCTAAAGGTATCAAAAACACAGTGATACAGAAAGTCTATAAATAATTAAAAAAAATAATTTTGAAGTTAAAAAGTTAATGATTACTTTTGCAACCTCAAAATTTGGCCTATTCGTCTAGTGGTCAGGACTCAAGATTTTCATTCTTGCAACAGGGGTTCGATTCCCCTATAGGCTACAAACTTATCAACCTTTAACGAATCCGTTAAAGGTTTTTTTATGGCTTATTTTATACTGTATTTTACTTTCAAAACCAGCTTGAATATTTTCTGAGAACTCTTTTTAAAATTAATATTCTCCAGATTTTTACAATGTTCTGGCAAAATTTATTAGGAATTGCAATATTCTAACAACCTGAAAATTAATATCATTATAATATATGGCTTTTACTTTTATCGTAAAAATTCATTCCATTTATGTTATATGTCACAAAAGCATTATATTTGCAAAAATTTAACCATAATTGGTCGCACAAATATGGTCGCATTGATGAAAAATATTATTTATAAATCATTGTTTGTAGTTCACTACAGGCTACCAAATTTTATATCATGCCGGATTTAAAAATACAAGAAGCGAAATTGCTTTTTAAGAAAATCCACTCTAACCCAAAAAGTTACGATTTACAAATCAATGAAGACGGGATTACAGGCAGAGATGATAAAATCAGTTTCAGACTTTACAGGACTGGAGAGAGGGTTGCTTTTGAAGTAACAATTGATGGACTCACTTTCACCAACACCACTGGAGAATGGAACAATGCATTGATCATGCTGGGAAATACGATCAAAAAATTAGAAAAAGAACAAGAAAATTTAAAAATAGAACAAGCAATAAATAAACTAAGAAAGTACCTTTCAGAAGAAAATTAAAATTTTTGAAAATAAATTTGGTAGTTTTAAAAAAAGTTTATAGTTTTGCACTCACATTTAAACGATATGGCAAATCATAAATCAGCACTAAAGAGAATCAGACAAAACGAAACTAGAAGACTTCGTAACAGATATTACCACAAGACTGCTAGAACAGCTTTAAAAGCTTTAAGAAATGAAGAGAACAAAGCTGCTGCTACAGAACAACTGCCAAAAGTTATCGCTTTATTGGATAAATTAGCTAAGAAAAATATTATCCACAAGAACAAAGCGGCTAACTTGAAAAGCAAATTGACAAAGCACGTTAATAAATTAGCGTAAAAATATAGCTGGCCCGTTCGTCTATCGGTTAGGACCTCAGATTTTCATTCTGGTAAGAGGGGTTCGATTCCCCTACGGGCTACTTACATCTTATAAAACCACTGTAATAACGGTGGTTTTATAAAGATCACAGTAGAAAAAGCTATATATAAAATAAATCTAACCGGCCCGTTCGTCTATCGGTTAGGACCTCAGATTTTCATTCTGGTAAGAGGGGTTCGATTCCCCTACGGGCTACAAGATTAAGAGTTGATACTTATAAAAACAAAAACTAACACATTATTTCGGTAATGGAAGATAGAGGGCCCGTTCGTCTATCGGTTAGGACCTCAGATTTTCATTCTGGTAAGAGGGGTTCGATTCCCCTACGGGCTACAAAAGGATTTTTTCGAAAGTCCTTTTTTTGTTTTATACATACATTCAGACCATCTTTACCCGGCAGTATCTTACTTATTTAATCACCGGATCTCCTAAATTACCACACTACCCTATCATTTTGGGAATCCTCCATTGAATTATACCCAACAATATCAACAAAAGATGCTCTTCAATTTTTGCATCTTCCTCTTATACAATCCAAAGAATCAATAGTCTTTGTCATCCGATAACAAGACCATATTAAATTTCATTAAAAACATCACCAATAATGGAAATATTATTTTTTACTTGGTCTATTAATCCTTAAATTTGGCTAAAACTATTCACAATAAAAATAAATAACATGAAAATTAATTTACTTCTGGGAAACCGATTCTCTTTTAAGGCAGGATTAATGGCTTTATTTCTATTTTCAACCAGCACATTATCTTTTGCACAAAACAGAATTTATGCACACGCGCAAAGCTCAGGTGTATTTGGTGTAGCCTGCCTGGGATGTCATATTGAGAATCCTTTGAATGCAGTTGGGTATAACGAAGATGACTATTCAACAATGGTATTGGGAACAGCTTTGTTGGGTGGAATTCAACAAACACTGATTTTTCCTGACCTAAGATCAGACACAAGACTGGTTGTAGGAATTGGTACAGACAACATTCCATTATCTGTACAGTTATTAAGTGGAGTAACTCTTGAAACTATGAATGGAGGCACTTCTAATGAGGACCGCAGAACGATAGATGTAAGTCTTCTTAAACTGGGAGCAATACCAAACAGAGGAACAGTAGAATTCAAGCCGGCAAAACCTTATGACGGAATAAGAATAGGCTTAACGGGAGGTGTACTGAGTCTTGGCGGCGGATTCCGAATTTATTATGCTTATCAGGATCCATTGATCAGCATTATGGCTCACAGTCAAAACGGACAGGTTACACTTGGAGGAAATGTTCCGGTAGAAGGCTCAGAAGTCATATTATTCAACACTTCTGGTAAAGAAGTATTTCGTTCTACATTACAGTCAAACACTTTTGAACCAAGACAGCCTGAAGGAGTTTATATAATGAATGTGCAGACTAAAAAAGGAAAAACATATTCCAGAAAAATTTTAATTAAATAATAAAATAAGCGATATAATACATGCGGTAGACTTTTAAGCTACCGTATTTTTTTGCATTCATTTTCAGCGAAATACAAAAACAAATTATTAAGTAAAAATAAATTCATAATTATAAATATCAATAAATTATTAACAAATCACATAAATATGAAATAAAATAAGCAACATAATCATTTTATTTATAAATTTACACGAAACTAAAACCCAAAATTTTTCTACATATGAAAACTTATTTATTACCTGGCCAACGCACCATGAAAGCTGCAGTTTTGGCATCATTCCTATTTTTAACAAGCACAATGTCTTTTGCACAGATTGTGAAAACCTATGTAAGCAGCCAAACCAATCAGGTATTGGGAGTATGCTTAGGCTGCGGAGTATTGAATCCTCAAAATGCAGTAGGAAGTAACGAAACTGACTACTCTACTATCCAGGTTTCAGTAGGCCTTTTGGCGAGAACGGAACAGACATTGATCTTCCCAACGACCAATATCGCCAATAACACCAATAAGCTTGTCATTGGAATTGGTTCAAATGGTACTCCACTATCTGCTCAGGTATTGGGAGGTGTATCAATTGAGACATTCAATGGAGATGTTTCCAACAACGATCGCCAAAATCTTAGTACCAGCCTGCTCAACCTTGGAGCTGGAGACCCAAGCAAAGGAGAGATTGAACTTACCATGAACATTCCTTTTGACCGTATCAAAATCAATGTGAATTCAGGATTACTAAATATTGGTGGTGAGCTTAGAGTATACTATGGATATCAGTACAAAGATCCGTTCATCAATTTCATGGCTCACAGTCAGAATGGACAGTTTACTCTTGACAAAAATATTTCTACACAAGGTTCGGAGGTTAGTCTTACCAATACTTCAGGAAAAGAAGTATTCCGTTCCAAGCTAACATCAAATACATTTGAAACAAAGCAGCCACAAGGAGTATACATCATGAACCTTACTACGAAAGAAGGAAAAACCTACTCTAAAAAGGTAATCATCAAATAAAAGATCCACAACAGATCAAACCCGGCAGGCTTTTCAAGCTTGCCGGGTTTTTTATTAGGAATAATGTGTTACTATTTTTCATGATAAAAAAATCTCTATCACTTCATAAATAAACCCTGACCAAAACTGGCTAGGGTTATATTAACAAGATTTGCTATCTAAAATAGTATTAGTTTTTAATTACTTTTTGCTGATATACCGCTTTATCTGTAATGGCTTTCAAAATATAAATACCTTTTGGAAGCGCGCTTACATTGATTTGTCCGTTGTTCAGCTGCGCATTAACCATTCTTCCTGAAGCATCATACATAGAAACATTCTGGATTTTCTCCTGTGTTTTGATGATAAGAATATCAGTAACCGGATTCGGATAAATACCAAATTCAAGTTTCTTCACCTCAGCAGTTGCTAAAGTTGAAGTTGTACTGTTTACTGTAAGTGTTTTTTCTACTAACTTACCATTTGAGTTAAACCTGATCACGATATCAGATGTACCTGCAACAAGTGGTGTTAAAACCAGCTCATCATTATCATTAATTACTGCAGAAACTGCTGTAGGATTACTGTTTGATTTGATAGATTTTACAACCGAAACAGTCATATTGTCTGCATCAGAAACTATTGATTTCAAATCAATCGCAGTAGTATTTCCTACTGTAACCTGTGAAGGTAAAACGTTACTCACAACAGGAGCTGAGTTATTGGTAAATACCGTTAATGCCGGGAACCAATAGTAATCATTCAAAGTTTTTGTACTGATAAGAGCTCCGGTCATATTATAAGTATGGATCCAGTTTTTCTGATAGTGTGCACCGTATCCGCTTTCTGTTGTGTTCAGAACAAGTTCACCGGTAACAGGATTTACACGAAGAGCTGCACCGTAAGGAATCTGCTTAAATTGTCCTGTCTGCCCTGGAATTGCGGCAAAGTTTTCGTTAAATGTTTTCGTTGTAACGTCAAATCTTACAATCTGTGTTCCTGAGCTCCAGCTGCTGATTGAATTGATCCAATATAAGGCATTTTCTTTATTACTTGCTGAAAATTTACCAGCATTCCATGCTCCCCAGTCTCCAATATATTTCGTTGTTGGGATATTGTAAACCTGTGTGGCAAAAGTAGTGGGATTGATGCTGATCAGCTTCTGATCCTGAATTCCCCATACACTTCCGTCTTTAGCCTGAGCAACTGAATAGAAACCTCCTGCAATGGTACTCACTACCGTATCTGTATTAGGATTAATTACTAAAATTCCTACTCCTTGCTTCACTGCAAATACATATTGTGAAGTACGGATCATATTTCCAATCTGTCCGCTGCCGCCAGTTCCGGCAATTAAAGAACCTACCTGTAAATTATCAATGTTGAAAAGAACAATTCCGGTAGAAGTACCAATATATCCTTTGTGCTCATTTACTCCTACAAATGACCTTCCATCACCGCCTCCAATGTTATTAAACCCAGCAATTTTCTGCATAGTCTGTGCATTAGCTACAACAAGTCTTCCTCCCGGAGTATATTGAGTATCTCCTCCATCGGCAGCCTGTTTTGATACAAAATAGAATTTGTCTCCATAGATGGTTCCATATTGTGTAGTTGCACCGAAAGCCTGGTTGTTGTTTGCATTACTGTACACACGGTAATTGATCTGACCGTTATTGTCAATAAAGTTCACAGAACCGTTGGTATGACCAAACCATTCTTCGTTCACCATGAAATATCCGTTGGTAAAGTTATTGGATGCTACATAAGGCGAAACAGGGGTAAGCGTAGATGAAATTGGGGTAGAATTAAAGCCTACGTTAAAATTCCAGACATCCCATGAGCCGTTTTCCAATACACGTGAAGAAGCTCCTACGCTGGAATATCCGAAATCAGCATCTGCAGGGTTTTTTACCCAATAAGACCAATACCCGTTAACCGTCCATCCGGACTGCCAGTGATCGTTGGCAGCATCTACGATAGTATAGCTGTCAAAATCATAAGCTGTTGTATTAACGAAACCATTCACCGGATATAACGGATAAGTGGCATTTCCGCTTTTGATCAGTGCATTGGTACCTTGACCGTTTATGTCAAAACCTATTCCTCCTACTGCTGACCCAAATTGTGTTCCCTGATACAGCAATGTGTAAAGTCTGTGATCTGCCTTAGCAATAGCTTTAAGCATATCTTCACCTGTAGCATTTCCGTCCCATTTGAATCCCCAAACCATAGCGTCAGGGTTTTTACTGTCGTTCCACTGCACTACAAAAGCAGCTTGGTTAGCTCCTGATCCTACCCAATACTGAATATCAGAAAAACTGATTGTGGTGGTATTAAGCTTGCTGATCCCCGAAATATCATTTCTGGGTACGCCCTGAACTTTTATCTGTGCATTTGATAGACATGCAAACAGAAAAAGCATCATAAAAAGGTAAAACTTTTTCATTTTTTATTAATTTAAATAGATTGAATTATTATTTGAAATGTAAATCGTAGGCCCCTGCCACTTCTGTAGAAACTTCTCCCAGCCAGCCAGCTTCCTGATTGACCCCTGTGTATATTTTCATAAAATCTACCCCAGGAAGTTTTACATATTTTCCGTTTCTGTCTACAGCCCATGAAATATCAATATTGGAAGCTTCGTCATTATTCGGAGCATTATCAGCGTATCCGAAATCATATGACTTTCCTACCCAATACGATCCGTCACCATTCTGATCGTAAAAATTGTTTGCCAGTCTTGTTCCCGAAAAGCCGTAAGAACTATCGGTAAACCATAAAGGATAATAGCTTTGTGCATGGAACGTATTTTTTGTTTTAAAACCTTGATTCCCCAGATTATCATTCCACTTGATATATTCTACATCGGTCTGCCAGAATTCGGTTCCGGCTACAGGTGTTTTATTTTCATCAGGTTTATGGTACGTTATACTGTACTCTTTTACGGTTGCGTTTTTAAAATATTCGCTGCCTGCAATTTCATACCATTCATCATTATCAGGTTTTCCGTTTTTGTTTCTGTCGTAGGCTACCATAATAATTCCCGGCTCACATGATCCTGAACGCTGATCACTGGCATCATTTCCAAAGAATGCATTTCCTAACACTTTAAAATCTCTTCCGTTCAAATTCGGAATGGTATGATCAAAACCGAAAACCACATATCCGCCATATCCGCCCAGACTGATCATGGTAGAATTACCTCCCACCAACGATTCGTTTGCTTTCTGAAGCATATTTGCAGTGGTATTTCCAGGCATATATTCCGGAATTTCATTCATGAACTGTCCTACAGCAGGACGGAATTCCAATACTTTAGCAATATATTTACTGTAAGGTGTTTTCTCTTTGGTAACAATGATTTTAGAATGATAAACCTGTTCGTTTCCTTTGTTATTAATTTTTAAAGTCAGCGGATAAGCATCTGCTGTTGGGCTGATAAATTCAAGTTCTGAATTTTGAGAGATAATAGAATCATTGATACTCCACGTAACCGATCCTGAAGCATTGGTTGGAATACTCAAAACCTTTAAACGTTCAATGGAATAAGAATCATCAAGACCGTTAAAGGTAAACTCCTCTTCATCATCGTGCTTACAGGCTATTACACCTGCCAGGAAACATGATAAAACTCCGATTTTTAAATAAGTAAAGGTATTTCTCTTCATTTCTTAAAGTTTGGTTATTTGTATAAAAAGGTAAAGTGGGCAGGGATATTTCCGCCTTCTGTTTTCCATTTAAAATGTCCGTTTTTATCAAAGCAATAGACAAATCCCATAGAAACATAATTTCTGGCATCTGTCATATAGATATCTTCTGTGATTGGGTTTACAGCAATTCCGTAAGGTGTTTTAATCGCAGTTTCGTATTCTTTGTCAAAAATACTGTTGGCAATAATTTGTTCTGTTTTTACATCAATGATCCCAAAGCTCTTTTTATAGCTGTGCGTGTTGTAATTGAATTCGTTTCCGTAGAAATAGAGTTTATCATTAACGATTGTCATTTCGCTCACTGCGAGATGGAAATCTTTTTTAACAATTCCAGTTGTTGCATCTATAAGGTATAGGCTGGAAGGAACGTTATAATAATCTCCTCTTGAACTCACGTACAGATCACCGTAATTATCTTTTTTAATGTGGTGAAGATTAATCGCAACATTTAATTTTTGGATTTCAGTAAAAGTGTTCAGGTCTATTACAGAAACGGTATTGTCGTAATCAGGAGCTTTGTATCCTCCGGAATTGGCCACAAATAATTTATTCCCTACAATTTCCATTTCTTCCGGTTGATACCCTACTACCACTTCACGCTGGATGGAAAGAGAAACTGTATCAATTTCCACAACTTTTCCTTTGGGTGCTTTTGGATTAACCGCTACCGGACCTGCATAGCTGCTGGCATAAGCTTTCCCTCCTTTAAAGGTTAAATAACGGCAGTTCTGTAATGGAATAGAAGTAATACGTTTGGCTGTTTTGGCATCCAGCACTTCAATCTTGTTGGAAACATTGACAACAATATACAGCTTGCTTCCGTAAATCTTAATATCATTTCCAACATCTCCCAGCTCTTTCACAACATTCGGATTAATCTCCGCGTAGATGTTCCTGTAATAGGTTCCTTTGGTATAATCAAAAAAATCCAAGGTACATTTGTTGCTTCCCATATTTCCTTCATTCAGCATGTAGAAACCTTTGATTGCTGTATTTTCTGATGGAAGTCCCTCTACCACTTCCTGGCGGACAATAATATCATCCGTACGGCATGAACTAAGAAAAGCTAAGACAAGAAATAAAAAATAAAAGTTTAGTTTTCTCATAAGGTAAAATTTAGAATAAGTTTAAAGTTTCTTCCCGGCATCGGATAATTGATCACTACATCATAATATTGGTTGAAAATATTATTCATCTCAAGGCTTACTTTAAATTGATGATTCGCCCAGTTGAATTTTCTCTGAACAGACAGATCATGGGTATACCAGGGTTGTACATAATTGTATTGAATGTTGTCCTGGTTCACATCATACCTTTCTCCTACATACATCGCACTGTAATTGAAACTCCAGTCTTTATAGTCCGCCATCAGGGTGAAGGAGCCACTATGCCATGGTGTGTAAGGAATCTGATTTCGGTAGAATGTATCCTCCGGATCTGTCATATCTCTTGCGCTTTGGTAAGTGTAGGAAAGCAAGGGTCTCAGTTTTACTTTTCCTAACTGCATTTCTGCCTGAACATTCACGTCAGCACCTATGATTTCAACCCGTCCAAGGTTCATCATCAGCCAGCGGAACATACTTCCGTTAGGGGCTGCAACAATCTTATCCTGTACTTTGTTGTAATAACCGTCTACTTTAGCATAAAAGGATGTAAAGAATCGGTTTTTATAATTCTTCTGATACGTAAATCCTACATCATACTGATTGGTAAATTCCGGCTTCAGGTAAGTATTTCCGATATTAGTGTAATACAGATCATTGAAGGTTGGCAGTCGGAAAATCCTTTTATAGAAAGCTCTTAAAGTAAGTTCAGGAATTATTTCAGGCTGGTAGCTCATAAATACAGCGGGGGTCCATTCTCTGCTGTCTCCGGGTCTTTTATTTTTTCTTACTTCTTCAAAAGTAAAAGTTCCTAAAAGGCTGCCCAGGATCTTGAATCTGTTCCACTGATACGTTGTTGCCAATGCAACCAATGTAGTGTAACGTGTAGGATAAGAAAAGTTATCCAGATTGGCATCCAGATTATTGTACTGAAAATCCCCGCTCAGACTGACATCCCAATTGGATGTGATAGAATAGATATTGGATGAGGAAAGATAGAGCTCTCGTTGGATATAGGTGTTATCGGTATGAATAATAGACTGCGAGCGAACAGTATCCATAAAATGAGTGTAATCGTAGGCAAACTTTGCTTTCAGCTGAGTTTCAAATCTGGGAAACAGTTTTTTCCGAAGATTGGCCTGCACGAAATAATTTTCATCAGAAAGTCTTGCTCCCCTTCCTCCAAAACGGCCATTCACAATAGGAGCCGGCGTTCCACGGTCTGAAATATAACCATAGCCTCTTACATTCCAGCTTCCGTTATTTAAAGTTCCGTTTAACGAAGTTTCAAAACGTTTCGCTTTGATATCTGAGTCCTGTCTCTTTGCAATCGTATCATAAGCCTGCTGTCCATCAGGATATTTCTTGGCATACCGAAATCTGTAAATCCCATCACTCTGCAGAAATTCTCCACTGAAGCTGGCAGAAGTTCTGTCTGAAATTTTCTGTTCCAATCGGAATGACGGATTAAAAAGGTCTATGGAGGCACTTTTTGCTCTTATCACAAGATTGGTTTTCTTTATTCCTTTAAATACGGGTGTTTTAGGCTGTAAATAGATAGATCCCGAAGAACCGAAATCTTTTGCCGGCTGAAAAATCTCGCTTTTCTGCCCGTTATACAATGATATTTCTTCCAGATCATCCAAAGAATATCTTCCCAGATCTACCAGTCCGTTCTGTGCATTTCCCAGTTGAATTCCATCATAGAAAACGCCTACATGCTGACTTCCAAGGCTTCGGACATTAATGGTTTTCAATCCGCCAATCCCTCCATAGTCTTTGATCTGAACACCGGAAAAATACCGAAGAGCATCTGCTACAGAATGACTGTTCAGTCTTTCCAGCTGCTCGCCCTGCAGAGTTTGTGCCGGAAGAATTTCTTTGAAGTTTTTCTTGTAAAGGTTGATCCCTTTGATTGATTCTTCCTGAACACTGTCTTTTTTCTTGGTTTGAGAAGACAAAAGGTGAGATGTTAACACCAGTATTGTGAAAACAGCTTTATGAATTGCAGAAGTAATTAGTTTTGCCGCCATTAGCTCATTTAGGATAATGAAGACGCTAATGGATATAAGAATACAACGACAAAGCACAGCTGTCACTGCACAGAATCATTGATGTCCTAAGCTTTATTCCACGAAAGCGTCAAACGATTATTTTCTGGCAGGTCTTCTGACTTACTCCATTTTTGAAATCCTTCCCATTAAAAAACAGTGGATATATTCTTCAAAAATCTTGGTGCGGAGCTTACAGCAGCGGGTCTGTTCCGGATTTTCACCGGATTCCCTTTTAAGAGCTTTTTATGGCTCACCAAATTTCGGCAAAGATAAAAAATTATTCCTAACCCCCAATTAAAATCATGATTCATAAACAATTAAAGCTCCCGAAGGAGCTTTAACATGATTAAAAAGGGGTTTTATTTAAATTCCGATATTCAGGAAAATACTAAATCTGGATTTTGCTTCAATATCACCACCAGCCAAATGGGTATACATAGGAAGCATGAGTTCACTTCCCAGGCTCAGTTTTTTATAAGAGGCTTCAAACCCAATCTTCCCATACAATGCACTTCCGGCAGTATTCGGTAGCGCTTCATCAAATTGTTTATTCTGAGCATACACTTCTCCCTGCACTCCGGTTTTTACAGAAAAGATAGATTTTTCATTTCCTGCAACCTGATAAAATCCTGTTGCAGCGTAGTTCCACTGGTTTCCAAAACGGTAATTTTTCTTATTCTCTGTTTTAATCGTATAGTCTGTATTGACCAATACAGCTATTTTATTCTTCTGAAATTTATAATTCAAAGCCGCCTGATAATCCCAGCTTCCGGTTCCCAACTGAAAACTCGGATTGACTCCGGATGCTCCTTTTTCATCAAACTTTCCCAAAGGAATTTTCACGCCCAAACCTCCGCTCACGTGATGGAAATTATCTTTAGAGCTCATTAGCTGATAGATTCCCATCAGGTTCAGATCTCCGATTCCGTTGATTTTGATATCTCCCTGCATAGTCCTTTTTTCATGAAAATGAAATGGCAGACTTGCATATACACTTAGTTTTTTAGTCAATGGAATTTTTCCCCATAGCTGTAAGGTATTAAAATACTGATCCTGTGTAAGATCTTTTACAAATAAATTTTCTTTTGCTTTGTAATGCTGTGCAAAGTATTTGATTCCGATAAACTGTGGATTCAATAAAGATTCAAAGCCTGAAGATCCGTTACCGGCAGCACAGCCACATGCATCACAGTCATCATCAAAATCAAATCTACTGAAGCTGTCCGGAGCAATATAAATACTGTCTTTAATAGTCTTCGCTTGATACTGGCCAAACAAAATCAAACTTAATATTACGATAATCTTCTTCATGTTTTCTATAATTTATTCTGCAAATTTTGGGTTGGATATAAAACTTTTGTCTGATAATGTTTTCAGGAAAGCAATAATCGACTGTTTTTCCTGACTATTCATGGCTATTCCTGTATGACCATTCTGTTTCAGCTGTGGATCCAGATTGGCATTATCTTCTACCTGATCTGAATAGAAATTGAGTACAGCATCTAATGTGTAAAACCTTCCGTCATGCATATAAGGTGCTGTATATTCTACGTTTCTCAAACTTGGAACACGGAATTTCATCCAGTCTACCTGATTAAGAGTAACTCTGTAACGTCCTGCATCTTTGAATTCCGTGTTATAATACATTCCTGTATTTCTAAAACTCTCATCGGTAAATAATTCTCCGCTATGGCAAGAGGCGCATTTCTGTCCGAACAAAGCCATTCCCTGAGATTCTGTAGAAGTAAACTGCTCTTTTCCCTGCCTGAACCTGTCATATTTTGAATCTGCAGAAATTAAAGAAGCCATAAACTGTGACAGTGCTTTTAGAATTCTTTCTCCGGTAATGGTTTCATCTCCGTACGCTTCCCTGAAAAGTTTTTTATATTTCTGATCATCTTTTATTTTTGAAATGGCTTCCGGTATAGAACTGTCCATCTCATTGACATCTGTAATAGGGCTTATCGGTTGTTCATTGAGGTTATGAATCACTCCGTCCCACATATATCTTTTTAAAAAAGCCATGTTCTGAATGGGCGGCGCATTTCTGATTCCTATTCTGTCATCTACGCCATGACTTACAGTATGTCCGTGATGGGTGAATGCGTTTTCCTGAATATGACAGAAGCCGCATGAAATGGTATTGTTTCGGGAAAGTCTTCCTTCATAGAATAATTTTCGACCCAACTCTACTCCGTTTTTGGTTACCGGAGTGATTGATTTATCGAAAGTCATTTCCGGAAAATAAGAAGGAAACTGCAGATTGTATGCTTCATCTTTTTCCAGTGGCTGAATCACCTCATCAGAACAGGAAATACAGCTCATAATCAATACAAGCAGAACCAACATCCTTTTAATAAGAAAATTAATCATTGTGAACGTGGTCTACTTTAAACATTTTGGTAAGGTTATTGGTAACGTCTACCAAATGCTGGTTTGAGCCCATCAACATATCATTAGTTGTAGTAAGGGTAAGCGCTTTATCTCCACTCAAAAACTGATTCAGATCCGCAAGAATATGGACAGAAGGACGAATTTGTCCCGTCACTCTTGCTGTTGTCGGAAGATTCAATGTGATTTCACGGTATAGGTCAGCCTGTTCATTAGCGGTAACATTTCCCATATTTCCTGTATGATTCATAAATTCCTTTGAAGGGGCATCATTTCCATATTTCCCTTCCAGTTTCACAAAAATATACCCGGCAGCCCATGACCACGTCAGCCCTTTCTGCTTGGCTTTTGTCCAGAATTCCGCTTGCCCGTCTTGTCCCAGTAAGTAGGCTTTCTGGCTGATTCCCAATCCGAATTTTATTTTCTTATAATTGTTTTTCGGAATACCATCCAGATTCAGGTATATAATTCCGGCTACCGCATCCACCTGATCTACTATGAAAGCGCCTTTATCAGGATTGTTTTCATTGTATTTAAATTCATTTCCATTTTCGTCTATCAGTGATATGTTACTGATGACATATTTTAAAGCCGAAAAATTGTGTTTTTGTCCCTGAGAAGAAGTCTGAACCGTCTGATTTAAAACAACATCTCCTACATTATTAAATCCGTTTTCAAATTTGATCTGAAGTTTTCCGGGTGTGGTATCCTGTGGATTTTCGTCATCCCTGCTGCTTTCGCAGGCTGCAAAAGAGAATAAAGTAAAGGCAATAAAGAATAGTGATAAAAATTTATAGATTTTCATTGTTGATTTTTTAAGTTGAATACTAATTATGTAATGTGAAAACATTCTTTTTTACCACAAAAGGCACAAAAGTCCTACACTTAAGTTTTTAAGTGATAGATTTTATGCACAATAAGAACACTTACACTTTTTTAAATCTTTGATTTTTAATTGATGTAAGCTTTGTGACTTTTGTGGTTGAATAGTGATGGTTTAACTTAAAAAACCGGTGGTTTGAAAATGTGAGTCAGAAACAGAAAAGAATATGCTGTTTCATAGATAAAGTTGAAATTGGAAAGTATAATTTTTCCAGTAATGATAACCTCTGTTATCTCAGGCAATATATATATATCAAGAATTTTCTGTCCTGAGTTTTTTATTTTATTGAAAGGAGTAGACTCTGTCTCGTTATTGGCTTTTGCCAGCTCTTTGCTCAAGTAACACTTTCCATTGCAGTGAATTTCTGGCCTGGATTTATTCACACAGAGAACTTTAATGATATAATCATAATTTACAGCATACTCTACCACTGGCACCAAAGGTCTTAGCACCATATATAAAGTAAAAAGTATGCTGTAAAATAATTTCATCAGACTATTTCTTACTTAAAGCTTCGTCATATCTTCTGCTGATCTCTTTCCAGTTCGTCACGTTCCAGATAGCGGTAAGATAATCTGCTCTTTTGTTCTGATATTTTAAATAATAAGCATGTTCCCAGACATCAATTCCGAAAATAGGAGTTCCTTTTTCTTCTACCACATCCATCAAAGGGTTGTCCTGGTTAGGAGTAGAGGAAACAAACAATTTTCCATCTTTTCCTACAGAAAGCCAGGCCCATCCTGAACCGAAACGATCCGCTCCGGCTTTAGCCATTTTTTCTTTAAAAGCATCTATACTTCCGAAAGTTTCAGTGATGGCTTTTGCTAATTTTGCAGAAGGCTGTGTATTTTTTTGAGGGGTCAGAACAGTCCAGAACAGTTCGTGGTTATAATGTCCTCCCGCATTATTTCTTACTGCAGCAGGCAGTTTTGAAACATTGGAAAGAATCTGAAACAACGTTTCCTTTTCCTGTGGAGTTCCTGTAATTGCTTTATTCAGGTTAGCTACATACGCTGCCGCATGTTTTGAATAATGAATTTCCATAGTCTGGGCATCAATATTTCCTTCCAGAGCATTATAAGCGTATGGCAGAGGTGTCTGCTTAAACTGAGCCAGTGTAAACTGGGCCGCGAAAACTGCAGTTACAGCAGCTATTTTCAAAATCTTCATAACGTTTTTGTTTATGGTTGAACAATGTTTTTTTGCTAAGCTGGAAGATGGGAGATGGAGGCTGGAAGTAATTGGCATTAAGTATAAATCCTTCAACTTCTATTTACTTCTATAGCTATCTAAAAACCGCTACAGCTTTACCGTCTGGAAGAACTTCCAGCTTCCAGCTTCCAGCTTCGCGCTCCCATCTCCCTTATTTCAATAATTTCTTAATATCCTCAATCAGGATTTCTCTGTCAGGGTGATACTTTCCCGTCAGCAGAGGTGTTTTACCTTCCGGATCTCCATAATTTAATCCTGAATAATACAGAATCGGCATATTTTCTTTGTTATATCTGCATCTGATATTTCCATTCTGATCTACCAGGGCAATCATTCCGCTGTGGTTCAGGCTTTCTCCTTCATCTTCCTTGTCACCTACGTAGATATTAAATTTATCAGCAAGATCACCAATGTATGTACGGTCTCCTGTCAGGAAATGCCAGTTGGGAGATGTCTCCCCTATTCTTTTAGCATGTTCTTTTAAAGCTTCAGGGGTATCATTTTCCGGATCAATGCTGATGGAAATGATGCCGAAGTTGGGATCATTGACCTGGTTCTGAATAGCCTTCATATTGGTATTCATCACCGGACATATTGTAGGACATTTGCTGAAGAAAAACTCTACAAGATATACCTTACCCAACATATCTTTATTGGTGATTTTTTTGCTGTTCTGATCCGTCAGTTCAAAATCGGGAACTTTCATCACGGTATAAAGGTTCTTTTTAAAATACCCCATTCCTATCCCTATTCCCAGAAAAAGCAATGCAAATAATGCGATCGGTATGATTACCTTACTTTTATTATTGGTTTTTTTATTTTTGGGCATATTTCTCAGGGCTTTTTTTGAATTCATCCTTGCAGTAAACACTGCAAAAACCATACGTTTTATTTTTATATACTGCTGTATCTTTAAGAGATCCGGCAGTCTTCATGTGACAGATCGGATCTTCTTCATTTACGACCAGTACATTTTCTATTTTCTTTCCTGAAGAGTCCATATGGCTTGCATGCTTTACCTGAGGCGTTTCCTTGGCACACGACAGTATTGATATGGACAGCAGGGCAGTCATAATAATGAGAGATTTCATTTTAATGTTAAATTGAAATTAATAATGTTAAATAAAATTATGGCACAATGCATAAGTCTGAAAAAACACAGAATTCTTCAAAAAGAAATAGTGTATTCTAACAGCTTACAATTATTCATTTTAATTGTAGAATATATCTTTAATGACTTATTAATAAAAGTTTTAAGCACTTCTATTTCATCAACTAAAAATATAGTTTATAATAGAAATTAAGCCAACGGAGGATGGAATATCCTTGAAAAGTATTCTGAAGAGTGAGAATTAAAATAGCTTGAATCAGGAATTTCAGAAAGAGATTCCGAATTCAAAAGAGAAGAAAAAGAAAGGATATCATGAGAAATAAAAACATCTAATCCTGCAATCTTTATTGTTTGGGAGCTATTGGACTGTTTTTCTGTTTTTGACAGTTCTTTTTCCACGTAGCATTTTCCCTTACATGTTGATTGGGGTACGTTTCTGTTCTCACAAAGGTTTTTCACAATATAATCATAGTTCACAGCATAGTTTACCAATGGCAAAACGGGACGTACTGCAACGGTAAAAATGATGAATATGGAAATGAATAACCTCAATGTTTTAGTTCTCTGTTACAAATATACTACTTCAAAATTGTTTTATAATAGATTTATGATGAATGTCATTATGGTTGTTTACTGTTACCCATAAAAATTACAAAACTGTGCCTGTCACCGATATAATATTATCCCGAACTTTGATTGAAACTTTAGACCTAAACTAAAATTTAGTTCTTTATATTCAATTTAATCTTGTTGATAAAAGCTTTGCTGATGTTTTTGGCAGAGCTTTTTTATTTTGTTGAAATAATAAAGGCGCTAAAAATGTTTCCGAATACTTAATGTTATTGAATAAGACATTCAATTAAGAAGTAAACTAGCTGAAAATCTTTGATTTTCTTGCGCCCTTAAAAACAACACAATTTTTATCTTCTTTGCACCTTTGCGTTTATCCAACAAAAAACCTATTACCTTTCTAAATTAAGTTTTGATGTGATGTTGGAAACGCAAAGACGCAAGTTTTTTTTTAAAATACTTGCTGTTTTAAGGCGCGAAGATTTTATCTGCAATAAAATTTAAAACTGATAATAATGAGACTGATCATTAGATTCTTACAGAATGACAAACTATGGGTATCATTTTATACTAGTTGTAATTGTCAGTCATAGTTTATACGGAAAGCGAAGGCAGTCTCTTTGTCACTCCGCAGGAGTCTCTAGTGCATAATATGGATCTCAATGGAATGGCTGGTATGATGTATAATTTAAAACAAAAGCCCTGCTGAAATTCAGCAGAGCCTTTATTGAATATAATTTAGTTGTGCTTATTATTTGCTTTTTAAAATTTCATCCTCTGAATTCTCACTGCATTTAAAATTGCCAGCAATGCGACTCCCACATCTGCAAAAACAGCTTCCCACATGGTTGCCAACCCTCCTGCTCCAAGGATAAGAACAACTGCTTTTACCGCGAAGGCAAGAATGATATTCTGCCTAACGATCTTTTTCGTTTGTTTCCCGATGTTGATCGCCATTGGAATTTTACTAGGTTTATCATCCTGAATCACGACATCAGCTGTTTCAATAGTGGCATCACTTCCCAATCCTCCCATCGCAATTCCCACATCACTTAAAGCAACTACAGGTGCATCATTCACTCCGTCCCCTACGAAAGCTACGGTTTGTTTTCTGGCTTTAATTTCTTTAACCTTATTTACTTTATCTTCAGGCAGCAGATCTCCAAATGCATTGTCAATTCCCAACTGATCTGCTACATATTTCACCACGGTTCCTTTATCACCGCTCAGCATCGTAACTTTTACATTCATTTTATGCAGATTGTCTACGGTTTCTTTAGCATCTTCTTTTATACTGTCTGCAATCGTGATATACCCTGCAAACTTTTTGTCATAAGCTACTGCGATCACAGTGTACACAATACTGGAGTGGTTGATATCGTAACTGATACTGAATTTATCCATCAGCTTAAAATTCCCTACCAGAAGTTCTTTACCGTTAACAGTTGCTTTCAGTCCATGACCGGCAATTTCTTCTACATTTTCTAAAGGAATGGCGTGATTGATATCTCCTACATAATTGTGAATAGCTGTTGCTACCGGATGGGTACTTTTACTTTCGAGAGCATTGACCATCTGAAGGATTTCTTCTTTGTTAAATTCAGGGCTCATGCTTACCTCCTGAACTTTGAATACACCTTCTGTCATCGTTCCTGTTTTATCCATCACGACATTCTGAATCTCTGCAATGCTGTCCAGGAAATTACTTCCTTTGAATAAAATTCCGTTTCGGCTTGCGGCTCCGATTCCTCCGAAATACCCTAACGGAATAGAGATTACCAATGCACAAGGACAAGAAATTACAAGGAAAATCAATGCTCTGTACAGCCAGTCTCTGAATTGATAATCGCTCACAAAGAAATAGGGCAGTAAAGAGATTCCTATGGCAAGAAATACTACAATAGGGGTATATACTTTAGCAAATTTTCTGATGAATAATTCGGTAGGAGCTTTCTGCGCTGTGGCATTCTGAACCAGTTCCAGAATTTTACTCAATTTACTGTCTTCATAGGCCGTATTTACTTTAACCAAAGCAATACTGTTCATGTTTATCATTCCGGCAAGAACGACTTCGCCTTTATTTTTAGTATCAGGTTTACTTTCTCCTGTTAAGGCCGCTGTGTTGAATGAAGCGGAATCTGAAAGCAGTTCTCCGTCCAGCGCCAGTTTTTCACCGGGTTTCAGCTGAATAATATCTCCAATTTTAGCTTCTTTAGCTTTCATTGTTTTAGGCTGATTATTTTCCATCACCGTTACCTCATCAGGACGCTGATCCAATAGCGCTTTTATATTTCCTTTGGCTCTGGTCACTGCCATAGACTGAAATACTTCTCCTACGGCATAAAAGAGCATTACCGCTACTCCTTCCGGGTATTCTCCAATGACAAAAGCCCCAATGGTTGCAATGCTCATCAGAAAGAATTCTGAAAACACATCTCCTTTGATGATACTTTTATAGGCATCTTTCAATACAGGGAATCCTACGGGAATATAAGCCGCAAGGAACCATACCAAACGTACCCAGCCAGTAAACCATAAGGGTTTTATATAGTTATCAAAGGTAATTCCCAATAATAAGATCGCAAAGGATATAATGGAAGGAAGAAACATCTGAAAGACCGTCTGATCTCCGGAATCGTGAGAATGATCATGACCATCGTGGTCATGTCCATCTCCTTCTGCATGGTTATGTTTGTGCCCTTTTGTATCGGGCTTTTCCGGGGTTGTACTACAGCATTTTTCCATAACTGAATATTTTTATACAAATGTAAAGATGAGACTGATGCAATGCTATTGCAAACTTTCAAGACAGTTTTCGCAGATTCCTTTGGCAAAGAGTCGTATTTCATCAATCCTGAAACTGGTCTGTATGTTTTCAGGAAAGGAAATATCTTCTTTGCAGGTGGTTTGTTTGCATATTTTACAATAGAAATGCAGGTGCCAGTCTTTATGTGTCTTTTCATCGCAATCGTCTTCACATAATTTGTATTTTGTGGTTGTATTTTCCTGAATGCTGTGAACAATTCCTTTTTCTTCAAAGGTTTTCAATGTTCTGTAGATGGTAATCCTGTCAGCATTGTCAAAATAATTTTCTATTTCAGAAAGGGATAAAGCCGCTTCCTGAGAGCTCAAAAAATCATATACCAAAATCCTCATACTGGTAGGTTTGGTATTTTTATCAATGAGTTTGTGTTCTATATCTTTTTTCATTGTAAGTTTTTAATTTTTTACAGATGGACTTCATTTTCTTCATAGCCTCCTCCTCTATCTGAAAAGTGGTATGACTGATTTTAAAGTTATTCACAGTAGTATCCGTCAATATTTTTAACAATTGATTCTGAGAATATGCTTCTTCTTTTACCACATGAGCACTCATAGCATTGACGCTTGATGTCAGTGACCATACATGCAGGTCATGAATATTTTTCACCCCAGGAGTCTTTTCCAGAGATTTACGAAGTTCATGAATATCCACTTCTTTAGGAGTTCCTTCAAGCAACACATTAATGGCTTCTTTCAACAGTCTCCATGTTCTTGGGAAGATCAGTAATCCAATTGCGGCTGAGATCAACGGATCGGCGTAGTACCAGCCTGTTGTGAGCATAATCACTCCTGCTACCATCACTCCTACAGAGGTCAGCATGTCTGAAAGTACTTCAAAATACGCGCCTTTCATATTTAAGCTGCTTTCTGAGTCTTTTCTCAGAATCATCATTCCGACAATATTGACGATTAATCCGATTCCTGCTACAATCAGCATGGATTTACTTTGTACTTCCGGCGGATCTTGAAACCGCTTGTAAGCTTCAAATAAAACATAGATCGAAATAGCCAGTAAAACCACCGCATTGATTACGGCTGCCAGTATCTCTGTTCGATAATAACCATATGTTCTGGAAGGATCTGCTTTTCTTTCTCCTATTTTGATGGCAATAAATGCCAGTAACAATCCTACAACGTCTGTCAGCATATGGGCTGCATCAGCCAATAATGCGAGACTGTTGGTAACAATTCCTCCTATTACCTCAGCAATGAGATAGGTTCCGCTAAGGCAGAGTACGATCAGGAGGTTCTTTTTATGTCTGCTTCCTGCAGAAGCTGTTTGTGTTGGTGTGCTTTCCATATGGTGTATGGTTTAATTACATTTCATAATAGGATGTATTTTCTTTTTTAGGGGGAACATTCTGCTCACCGATCATCTGTCTGATATTGATTTCTATGGTCTGCGCCAGGGAAGTCATCGGAGTGTCTACAGGGCCATTTTCAAACGGATCCTGCATGATGATAGATGTTTTTTCAATAGCAATGAATGTCACCGGAACCAGAAAAGTAATGGCAATTTCTACCAACAGCTGTGAATCATCAAGTCCAAAGGGAAGAATGGCCGCAAAAACATAGATTAAAATATGAACTAAAACACTGTAAGAACGTGGGAAAACCGTATTCTTCAGTCTTTCACATTTCCCCATACTGTCGCAGAGCCTTGTGATGATATCGTTCAGCTGCATCTGCTGAAAATCAGTCAATCCTTTGGAAGCGGCAATTTCTTTCAGCTGTCTGGAGTGTTCGTCCAGAATTGCATTGGGAATATTGGTTCCTTTGATCTGATGCTGATCCAAATATTGCTGAACTTTTTCAGAAAACGGCAGTTTTCTCAAAGATTCCCCAAGTGCATACGTCCAGATAATTTGTCTTTCGGCAAAATCTTTTATTATTTTGTCATTTCCCACCGGCATAAACTGAATAATCAACCTTACAAAAGTCCGGGAATCGTTAACAATTGCCCCCCAAACAGTTCTGGCTTCCCACCATCTTTCATAGGACTGGGAAGTACGGAATGCCAACAGCAATGATACAGCCGTTCCCAGCAAAGCAGGAATATTCAACGGCAGTGAGATCTTGCGAAACCATGACAGTTCGTCCAAAAGGCCAATAGCGATGGCAAAGATTCCGATGAACAGGATTTGGCTTTTTATTTCACGGATGAAATACCAGACTGATATTTTTTTGTTTAATAACATAATTGGGTTATTTATTAAAATTCGGTGAGGTTATCTTTAGTTTCTTTCAACCGTTTTTATTCAATAAAAAATTACGTAAACAGCTCTAATTTAAGGATAAAAATCGATATTTTACTGGTTCCGGCTACTTTCATTAATGTTCGTGCTCTCCTGAATTCACCAGTTTGGCATTCACGAAAAATGCTCCTTTCACTACTATTTTTGCATTGTCAGGAATATTCCCCACCGGGGTTATCGCGGTATATCCCATATCAGATGTTCCTTTCACTATTTCTATTTTTTCAAAGTTTAAGGTTTTCGGATGTGGTTTGCCGTTTTCTTCATGTTCTTCCTCCCCCTTTTTATCAGTCTGCACAAACACATAATATTTACCGTCTGCTTCTACAATGGCTTCTGTGGGAACGGCAGGAGTAGTACTTTTATCAAGGCTTACAATTCCGGTGATATTCATCCCGTCAATCAGTCCGGATTTGTTTCCGATCACTTCGCAATGCATGGAAATAGTTTTACTTTCATTTTCAAAAGAAGATCCTATGCTGTAAATTCTTGCATCATATTCGGTTTCCGGATTGTTGGTCAGTTTAAAATGAACAATCTGCCCCACTCTCATTTTAGGAAGGTCTTTTTCAAACACCTGAAGATCGAGATGGATGGAGCCGTTATCAATCACTGTAGCTACGGGAGAAGAGATATCTACATAGCTTCCGATCTGTGCTGTAATACTGCTGATCGTTCCACTGATAGGAGCTGTGATCACCAGACCGGATTTCATATTTCCATTGTTTACTTTTCCAGGGCTTATTCCCATCATCTGAAGCTGTTTCAACAGGGAAGCTCTTTTTGTTCTTAAGGTTTTCAGTTCTGCATCGGCACTCTGAAGGTTCTTCTTGGCTCCTGCATCATTATCAAAAAGCTCTCTTTGTCTTCTGTATTCCTGTTCTGCATAGGTTATTCTGCTGTTGGTAGTCAGATAATCTTCCTGAAGCTGGATATATTCCGGGTTGGCAATGGTTGCAATGACTTGTCCTTTTTTCACGATACTTCCTACCTGGATATTGATGGTTTTGATAATTCCTCCGTACAGGGAAGTGATGGTTGCTTTATTACTGTTCGGTACACTCAGCAAACCGTTGGCTTTTATCGTTGATGTCAGCTCTTTCATTTCTACGGTTCCCAAAGCCACTCCTACAGACCTCATCTGTTCTTCCGTGAGTGAGGCTATAGTTTGTGGAGCTTCTTCATGTGCCTGTTCTTTCTGTTCTGTTTTCTCAGGAGCTTTTTCTTCTGAAGCTTCTTTTTTTCCACAACTTGTCAGTAATAGTGAAATCAGGATAAGGGGTATGATATTATATTTGAGTTTCATATCTAAGAATGTATTTTGTCTGATACTGTATTTCAGCGCTTTTATATTATTTATTAATAATTGAATTAATAGTTACTACAGATTGATTCACCTGCTGGATAGATTCCAGATATTTCAGCTGAATGTTTGTAGCCGTCTGCAGGGCAAAAAGATATTCAACATAGGAGATCTCTCCTGTTTTATAACCTAACTGGGCCGCTTTTACAATTTTCTCAGCATTTGGCAGTGCCTGACTTATGTAATAATCATACTGCTGAATATCCTGCTGGTATTGACTGAACGCATTGTCCAACTGTGCGGAAAGTTGTTTCTGCCGCATTTTCGCATTGGTTTCTGCAACCTGTCTGTCATATTCCAGAGCCTGAATCCTAGCTTTTGTCGCTCCAAAGGTCAAAGGAATAGCCACTCCTACCGTTGCCGACTGAAAACGTTTCCCTGAGTTATAAAAATTCTCCTGCCCGTTGATGGTATGAAGACCAATCAAAGACTGGTTGGTATATCCTAAGCTGAAATCAGGGAGTCCAAGAGATTTTTCAACTTTCTTATTTTTCTCAGCAATTTCCATTTCCTGGTAAAAGGCTCTTACAGACGGATTGTTGGCTACCACTGCACTGTCGAGTACATTTTCTGCTTTTAAAGGAACATAATCTTTGTTAAACGGAACTTTAAGATCTTCTGACGTATTCATAAGGGCCTTTAAATTCTTATAGGCATTATTCAGAAAGACTTCATTTTGTCTGAGCAGCAGATCAATTTCTCCTTTTTGGGTTTCTGCAGTACTGATTTCTATCTTTTTGATATCACCCGCTTTGAATCTTACGGTTGCAATTCTGATAAATTCCTCATAATATTTGTCCAGACTCGTCAGCTGAGCTTTATTATACTGTAAATATTCAATCTGATAATAGTAAGTACGCACCTGTTTTACTAGTTCATTCGCTGTAATTTCCTTATCAATCTGTTTGCTTTTAATATTCTCATTGATTAAGTCTTTTCTTGCTTTAAAAAGTGTTGGAAAAGGAATACTTTGTGAGATTGCAAACGACTGGTCAAACTTTGGACTGTTATACTGTCCAAGCTGAGCTTCAAGGCTTAATTTCGGGAGTTCTTTCGCGGTTGCCCTTAAAGCTTCAGCAGACTTAATACTTAAGTCTTTTGACTGCAGGGTTAAATTATTACTCACTGCCTGCTCTACTGCCTGTTCTACAGAAATAGGTCTGGACTGTGCTTTAAAAGTCTGTCCCAGCATCATAAATCCTAAAACAAGAACCGCTGTAAACATTCCTGTATTTTTATTTTTTCTTTTCAAAATTTTCGTGTTAAAAATGATATACAGCATCGGCAAAACGAATAACGTAAGGAAAGTAGCTGTTACAAGACCACCAATCACCACCGTTGCCAACGGTTTCTGTACTTCAGCTCCCGCTCCGGTGGAAATAGCCATTGGTAGAAATCCTAATGATGCCACTGTTGCGGTCATTAATACCGGTCTTAATCTGGTTTTTGTTCCTTCAAATACTCTTTTCAGAATATCTGTTTCACCCTCTTTTTCTAACTGGTTGAATGTTCCTATCAAAACAATTCCGTTCAGTACTGCCACTCCAAAAAGTGCAATAAATCCGATCCCGGCACTGATACTGAATGGCATATCTCTTATTAAAAGTGCAAATACACCTCCAATAGCACTCATAGGAATCGCTGTAAAAATCAATGCTGCCTGTTTAAATGAGCGGAAAGTAAAATACAACAGCATAAAAATCAAAAGTAACGATACCGGAACAGCGATCATCAGACGTTTGCTTGCTTCCTGCAGGTTTTCAAACTGTCCGCCATACGTAAAGTAATATCCTGAAGGAAGTTTCACTTTATCCAGTTTTGCCTGAATATCTTTCACCACACTTTCCACATCACGGCCTTTTACATTGAATCCAATAACAATTCTACGTTTTCCCTGCTCACGGCTGATCTGTGCAGGCCCAAGTTTGTAACTGATATTCGCTACCTGCGATAATGGAATCTGAGCTCCTGTACTGGAGGTGATCATCAGGTTGTTCACATCTGAAATATCAGTTCTGTGAAGACTGTCCAGACGGACTACCAGATCAAAACGTCTTTCATTTTCAAAAACCTGTCCGGCAGCTTTTCCTGCAAAGGCTGTACTTACTGCATTGTTGACATCTTCGATATTTAATCCATAATTAGCAATTCTTGTTCTGTCATACTGCACGTTAATCTGTGGAAGCCCACTCACTCTTTCAATCTGCGGGGCTGTAGCTCCGTCTACTGTCTGAATGATTTTTCCTACTTTATCTGCATATACTGCTAAGGAATCCAGGTTTTCTCCGAAAATTTTTACGGCAACATCCTGCCTGATTCCGGTCATCAGTTCATTGAAACGCATCTGAATAGGCTGATTTTTCTCAAAGAACACTCCGGGAATTGTTTCAAGCTTTTCACTGATCTCATCCGCCAGTTCGTTGTAGGATTTCTTAGTTTTCCATTCGCTCTGCGGTTTTAATACCACGATCATATCTGTAGCTTCGGGAGGCATCGGGTCTGTAGGAACCTCAGCAGAACCAGTTTTACCGACAACCATTTTCACCTCATCAAACTGCTTGATAATTCTTGATGCCTGCATAGAGGTTTCTATACTCTGGCTCAATGAGCTTCCCTGTGGTAAAATACAGTGAAATGCAAAATCACCTTCCTGCAGCTGCGGGATAAATTCACCTCCCATATTTTTGAAGATAAATGCTGAGAGAAGAAAAACGACAGCGGTTGCTGAAACGATGATATATTTTACTTTTATCGCTTTCTGTAATAATGGCTGATATACCTTTTGCAGGCTGTTCATCATTTTATCAGAGAATGTTTCTTTATGGGAAATTTTCTTGGATAAAAACAAAGCGCTCATCATTGGAATGTAGGTCAAGGATAAGATCAGGGCTCCCAGAATAGCAAATCCTACTGTTTTTGCCATTGGGGTAAACATTTTTCCTTCTACACCAGCCAATGTAAGAATCGGGATGTATACAATAAGAATGATGATTTCCCCGAATGCAGCACTGCTTCTGATCTTTGATGCGGAAAGGAATACTTCTTCATCCATTTCAGACTGCGTTAATGCGCGGACAGATTTCCTTACTCCCAAATGGTGTAATGTGGCTTCTACAATGATAACCGCACCATCTACAATCAATCCGAAATCTATCGCTCCAAGACTCATCAGGTTGGCACTTACCCCGAAAACATTCATCATTCCTAATGCAAATAACAAGGAAAGCGGAATGGCCGAAGCTACGATAAGCCCGGCTCTTAAATTGCCCAAGAAAACTACAAGCACGAAAATAACGATCAAAGCTCCTTCGATGAGGTTTTTCTGTACGGTATTGATCGCTCTGTCTACAAGGTCTGTTCTGTCCAGAAATGGTTCTATAATAACATCATCCGGAAGAGATTTCTGTATAGTCGGAATTTTTGCTTTTATATTGCTGACCACTTCATTACTGTTGGCACCTTTTAGCATCATGACTACTCCACCTACAGCATCAACTTTTCCATTATACGTTAATGCTCCGTAACGAACAGCACTTCCCAAACGAACATCAGCTACATCTTTTATGAAGATAGGAACGCTTCCGGTCTCATTTTTAACCGCAATATTTTTAATATCTTCAAGAGAAGTTACCAATCCAATTCCACGGATGAAATAGGCGTTGGGCTTTTTATCAATATAAGCTCCTCCTGTATTTTGATTGTTTTTTTCAAGCGCTGTAAATATTTCAGTGATGCTTGTTCCCATTGCTTTTAAACGATTGGGATCAATAGCCACTTCATATTGTTTTAATTCACCTCCGAAACTGTTGATCTCAGCAACTCCGGGAGTTCCGTTCAGTTGTCTTCGGACGATCCAGTCCTGCATGGTTCGGAGTTCTTTGGCATTATATTTCTTTTCGCTTCCTTTTTTAGGGTGAAGAATATACTGATATACTTCTCCAAGACCTGTACTTACGGGAGCCAGCTCGGGAGTTCCTACTCCTTTTGGAATTTCTTCCACTGCGTTTTTCAGTTGTTCATTAATGAGCTGTCTTGCAAAATACACATCTACATTTTCTTTGAACACCACTGTAATCACAGAGAGTCCGAATCTTGAAATACTTCTTGTCTCCTGAATATCGGGAACATTGGCAATACTCTGTTCAATGGGAAAGGTAACCAGCTGTTCAACTTCCTGTCCTGCCAAAGTGGGACATACGGTAATGATCTGCACTTGGTTGTTGGTAATATCCGGTACAGCATCTATTGGCAATCTGGTGGCACTCCATGTTCCCCAGATGATCAGTACCAGGGTCATCAAGCCAATAATCACCTTATTTTTAATACTGAATTTTATGATTTTATCTAACACGATTTATATGTAATTTTTATTGAAAAGTGAATGCAAACAGTATAAAATACTGCAGCAAAAATATCCTGAAAACCTCTGCAATGGTATTGCAAAGTTTCAAGCACGATTAAGCATTAGAAAGCATCGCTTTCTAAAAGTCAATAAAAATTAAATTTTAGGAGGCTGCCAGATAGGATCGTAAATCTGGTAAGCAAAGTCGTTTTTGTGGAATAAGATCTTCTTTGAAAAGTAAGCAGGAATCTGCTCCGGAATTTCTAATAAAGGATCCATTTTAAATGCTGAAACTGTCATCTGACAACAGCTGCACACACACAAGGGAGAACAGATATCTCCTTTCTCTGTAGAATGAACTCCGTGAATGCTTAATGAGATCTTATTATTTCCTGAATTCAGCGGATGGGACGTGTCTTCACATGGCATTAATGATAGCGCCATGAAATAAAATGCAAGTATCCATCTTAAGAGGTTCATTGTGACAAAGGTAGAGATTTTTTCTAAAATGGAAATCTACTATTCTAGAACTTACTCGGAAAAAATATATTTTCTTGTCTTATTTTTTTTGATTTATTGACTTTATATTAATAAAATGCACCATTTGAACAATTATTACAACAAAAATAACAATAAAACAAATATTCACTAAAAACAGTATAAAACAAAACATTATCTATTAAAAAATACTAATACAATCCAAACAAAACAATATTAAGTCATAATTTTTAATAAATTTGCAAAAAAAATATTAAATACAACATCGTTTGTCGCATTCCATTTATAGTTTTACAAAAAAAAAAATTAATTAATAATTATGAAAACACAATTATTTTCGATTGCACTGTTAGTGTCATCATTTACATTCGCACAAAATGCAGTAGGTCTAACAGTTCACGATACTAGAACTATCAATGATTTGCCCTCTGCCTATAGTAATATAGTAAAGGCAGAATTTAAATCCAGAGATGCAGTGGGGGTTCCAGGAATTGGAAACTATTCAGGTATGTTAACAATTGCTCCATGGTTTGATAATTCAGGGAACAAACGTCATCAGCTTAATTTTAATGATGGGGGTATTTTTTATAGAAATGGTTTATTTACAAGTACTCAATGGGGAAACTGGAGCAAACTTCTAATACAATCAAGTGAAGGAAAAGTAAAAATTGGTAATAATAATGATCCTGACACAAATACTGCTGCTTTATTAAGGATATATGATAAAGATGATGTTATGATGGAAGTTGCCAATTCATATGGCACATTTCAGATTGCCAAATCTGGATGTAATGGTTGCTACGGAGGTACTACAGGAGATACGGTTTTAAGAAATCTGGGACAGACTCATAACATTATTATCGCCCAGCCAAACAATAATAATGACGGTAATTCCTTCGTAGGATTTCAGGATGCTTACCGAGGAATATGGATCAAATTTCTCAACAATGGAATTGCCAAATTCGATGGTAAAATCCATGCGAAAGAAATTGAAGTGAAAGCCAATGTATGGGCTGATTATGTTTTTAAAAAAGAATACACATTGAGATCTTTAGAGGATGTTGAAAAACATATTATCGAAAAAGGACATTTACCTAATATCCCAACTGCTGAGGAGGTAATCAAAAATGGAATTAACGTTGCTGAAATGAACTCCAAACTTCTTGAGAAAATTGAAGAATTAACTCTTTATTCAATTGACCAAAATAAACAAATAAAGCAACAGTCAGAGCAGCTTAAACAGCTTCAGAATGAAAATGAGGTTTTAAAATATCAATCTTCAAAAATTGAAAAACTGGAACAACAGGTTCAACAACTTTTATCAACACAAAAATAACCACAAATGAAAAGAAAAATACTCTCACTATCATCATTGATGATAGGATTCTTCGGCTTTTCCCAAACCGAAGTTTATTTTAAATATGATGAAGCCGGAAACCAGAGATACAGAGGAATCGACGCGGCGGGTAAAAAGGCTGAAGAGATCGTTTCAAAAGAGTCAAAAGTAGCAGCTGTTACCAGACAAGCTCCTGTTATTGATGAAAAAGCATTCCTGAAACAAATACGCCTATACCCGGTTCCTGTCAATGACTATCTTACCATAGACTGGACAGAGGAAGTAGATGGATTAATAGAATCCGTTTCATTATATCAACACAGTACAGTTCATTGGAAATTCCAGCAACAGAATATCCCGGACTTAAACCGTCAGGTTAAAATTAATATGACAAGTTATGACTGGGGAGTATATGTTGTGCGCTTCACGCTAAAAGACGGCAGAATTTTCAGTAAAAACATCACCAAACGATAAGAATAATGAAGCTTTACGATAAGAAAATACAATTATTTTCATCATTCATACTGTCATTATGGTCAGTAATGGGCTTTTCACAGACCATATTATATCAGGCAGAAAACACCTCTAGAACGGTTCAGGATCCACAAACAGTGGTGCTGGCACCAGGATTTCGAGCGTCTTCCAGCTCATCAAATCCATTCGTAGCTAAAATTGGTCCAGCAACGGAGAATCCGGGCGGTGGTCCTACCGATTCAAATGCAGGAGCAACTAATCCATCGGGAACGACAGCTCCGGATGGAAAGAGTTTTCATGATACCAAGGGGAATATTGAGGTTAACGGAGCCGGGCAATTGCAATTTACTTTACCTATTGCTTTGCCTCCCGGGGTGAAAAGCGTTGCTCCACAAATTAATTTGATGTATACCAGCGGTTCCTCCAATGGAATAGCAGGATATGGTTGGAATATTTCAGGGATTACCTCTATCTCCAGAGTTGGTAAAAATATTGAGAAGGATAGAGAAATAAAAGGAATACAATTGGATTATTCTGATTATTATAGCTTTAATGGACAGCGATTGATATTAAAATCAGGAGAATATGGTAAGGATGGCGCTGAATATGTGACGGAAAAATACTCTAACCTAAAAATTAAATCTGTTGGAAATAGTTTAAACATTTCAGGACCCAACTATTGGGAAGTGACTTTTGAAAATGGATCTCAAGCTAAATATGAAAAAACATTTTCATCAGGATTTATGGCAGATACAACCCCAGCACTGGAGTATAATATCACAAAATGGAAAGATACTCAAGGGAACTTCATCACATACAGCTATGAATATACACCACTTGGTTCCGGAGGGATAAATGGTGGTGTGTCCAGAATATCCACTATAACATGGGGAGGAAATGAAACATTAAATAAACCTCATTATAACAGCATTGAATTTACTTATATAGACAGGGACTTGATCGAACAATCATATGTACAGGGATTAAAATATGCTCAAAATAAACTTTTGTCCGAAATTAAGGTAAGTTACAATGGTAGCCAGTTTAAAAAATATGGAATTGATTATATTAAAAATGGAACAAATTATCAATCAGTTGATAAGATAACTGAGTATAATACAGACAACAGTGCAGCTAATCCGGTAGCTTTTACTTATCCAGCTCCTACCCAGCCTGTTTTAGAGTTTTCAGATAATAATGTAGATAGCTTTGAAAACGTGAAGCTGACAGGAGATTTTAATGGTGACGGATATTTGGATTTTGCCATGAACAACGGTATTGTAAAGCTTGGAGGACTCAACAATACCTTTACTGATATTTCTACAGGTAAAACCTTTAATACAGAAGCAAAAGTTGTTAATACATTGCTTGATGAAGAAGGACAAATTTATAATGGCAATGGGATCGTCCAATATGAAGGCGGCAAAGTAGAAGGCTATATATTCAGAAGCAATACTTTTGTTAAAGTATTTGAAAAAGTAATATCTCCAACAGTATGTACAGTATGTGATGCCACCTTGAATGAAGGTGATATTGACGGAGATGGGGTGTCTGATGTTTTCCTTAATTTAACAAGCTCCGGTGCGGCCAATGGGTTTACTGATAAATTTATCATAGACTTGAAAAACCCAAACAATACTGTTTCTAATTATTCCCTGGAAAGAGGGCAATCTGAAAGTTTTTACACAAATCAGAAATATCTCGATATAAATGGGGACAGGAAAGTAGATATTATTGATGTTTCCAATACCGCTTATACTGTATTTGAATTTATAAAAACAGCTCCTAATCAGTATCTGAAGAAAATTAGATTCACAGGTAATTTAGCAGAAACAAAAGCACCTGAATTTCCTGTTTTGTTTGGAGACTTTAACGGTGATGGAAACCCTGACTTTACGATCCCAACAACAGATAACAAAGAAAAAGATAACTGGAGGTTTTATATGGGTACGGGAAAAGGATTTTCCAATGTCTTAAAAACAGATTTTTTGAAATACAGAAAGCCAGATGACTTTCAAAATAGTAATTATCCTACGTTTAATATTTACAGGAATTTTTACACTACTTCAGATATTAATAGGGACGGAAAATCAGATATTGTACACATCAACTCTTTTAATAAAGCGGGTGTAGTAAATTCGAGCGGATTAATACTTAAAAGATATTATGGCTATACTATTGCTGCTTATACTGCTAATGGAGCTATGGCAAATGAAAGCCCAGATTTTTATACCAGTTATAATTATGGAGGATATAATTATGTTACCAGTTCCAGTGAATTTGCTTTATTCTCTCCCATCACCTCACAGGTAAAAGTCAACAACAACTATTATGATGTACTATTATTCTGGAAAGAAAGGATGCATAAACTTAAATCTCCTTCACCTATTGGAAGATTAGCCCAAATACAATCTATTACGCAAGGAGGCATCGTTACATCAGCAGACTATCAGGAGGTGATTCCAAATGATCCAGCTCTTCCTAATTTTTATCAAAAAGTAAAAAAAGAATATTACCCTTATTTTTCATTAAGCAGAGCAGATCAGTCCTATGCAGTATCACAACTTAGGCAAGAAGGCAGAAAGCAGGATTTCCGATACAGAGGAATGACAGGACATTTACAGGGCAAAGGGATGATGGGATATCATCAGTCTGCCCGCAGCTCATGGTACGCTGATGGATTTGAAAACACTAAAAACTGGTCTGGAGTAGAGATTGATCCTGTTTTTGATGGTGCCCCTGTAAAAGAATGGAGCATCAGAACTACCAATGAAAACAACATTTTCCCAACAGATATTTCTGAGAACAACGCTCAGCTATTGAGCTTTAAATCTACCCTATATGATACTTATAAATTATTAGACGGACAGGTGGTAAGTACACCCGTTTCTGATACTGATAAACCAAAGGTTGTTACAGTTACTGTCCCAAAAAGTACTAAAACAAAAGATTTCCTTACTGGAACAATTATAAACAGTTCTATTATTTATGGAGATTACTATCTTCCGAAACAGACAGTGAGCAATGTAAACAATGGTTATGCTGTGACCACTTCTGATTTTGACTATATACATAACATATCAGGAATAGGTTCTGATTATTTTGTAGGACGTCCAAAAAACAAGACAGAAAAGTCACAGGCATATGGTGATACAAAATTTTCCAAAGAAGAATACACGTATGAAAACAATTTGTTAAAAACCTTAAAAACCTGGAATCGGGACAATACAGGGTATTTACTTGAAACATACAATTATGATGATTTCGGAAATATTACCCAAAAGATAATCAGTAATAGTGTGGATTCCCAAACCCAGACAAACGGAACCCTGTATGACCCTAAGGGAAGATTTGTTGTAAAGAAAACAGATCATTTAGGATTAGAAATAGGTATTGAATATAACGATTGGGGACAGATAAAAAAACAAACTGATGCTTTAGGAAATACGCTTGTTAATACCTATGATACGTGGGGAAAATTATCAACCTCTAAAACCAATCTTGGAGGCACAACAACCTATCAATATAATAGAGATAACAATTCTAATATTACTGTTACACAGTATAATCCGGATGGAGATATTTCAAAAAAATATACCAATAAGCTGGGACAGGAATATAAAGTCTCTACGAAGGCATTTGGACAGGGACAATTTGTATCTCAGGAGACCGGGTATGATGTGCTGGGTAGAAAAATAAAAGAGTCTGAGCCTTACTTTGACGGGCAGAGTCCAAGTCAATTTAATACCATTGCTTATGATGACACGCTTTTTCCTGCTAAAATAACAGCCACTTCATTTAGTGGTAAGCAAATGGAAACATCTGTTTCAGGTTTCGCTACAACTGTAAAAGAACTAAATGGATATCAAAGAACAACGTCAAAAACTACCGATGCCTTAGGTAATGTAAGTTCTTCCACGGACAAAGGTGGAACAATTCAATTTACTTACAATGCTGCAGGAGAACAGATAAAGGCACAATATGCTGAAAATATTGTGACCACTAAGTACGACTCCTGGGGTAGAAAATCAGAATTTAACGATCCTTCCAATGGCATTTACAAATATGAATACGATGGACTTGGACAGCCGAAAAAAACAATCAGTCCAAAAGGGACAAAAGAATTCACCTATAATAACTTAGGTCAACTCATCTCGCAGAAGGAGATTTCAACAACAGACGGAGGACAGGCGACCAATAAACTGATTTCGTATTCATACGATAATAAAGGAAGGCTTATTTCCAAATCGGGAACATCTAAAGGACAATCATATAGTTTCAGTGTTTCTTATGATCCACAAGGAAGACTTTTATCTTCATCCGAAAGCAGTAATGGAAAATATTTTATCCAAAAAGGAATTACTTATGACGATAAAGCAAGAGTAACCTCTTATGAAAAGCAACTCTATTCTTCTGGTGCCTTTACTAAAGTTCAGATTGAGAATGTGTACAGCGCCTGGAGTGGTGAGTTGTATCTGATAAAGGATAAAGTTACAGGCAAAGCCCTTTGGGAACTTAAAGAAACCAATGCCAAAGGACAAATGTTGAAATCAAAGCTTGGTGCAGCAGATATTAACAATACTTACGATTTAAATGGCTTCTTAACCAATGTCAACCATTCATCAGCGGTGAAGCCGGGTATCCTGCAACTTTCGTATTCATTTGATGCGATCAAAAATGAACTCAAGAGTAGAACAACAGGAGGAGATTTTAACATTAATGAATCTTTTGATTATGATGAAAATAACCGTTTGGTAAACTGGACCAATCCTGTTACGGGAGTTAAACCTCAATCTAACAGAAATGTTTACGACATCAAAGGAAGAATTACACAAAACGATCAGGTAGGGACAATTAAGTTTGAAAATTCTGCAAAGATCTACCAGCCAACCGAAATGACATTAAATGCCGCTGGAGAACAGAATTATAATAATGATCTGATCCAAAGCATTACCTATAATGAGAACAATGACCCTGTGTTCATTGATGGAATGAAAGGAGATGCAGCCTTCCAGTATGGCTTAACTTCAATGAGACAGAGAGTCACCTATGGAGGCAATTTCAGTGTCGATGGTGATGGTAAGTTCACTAAGTTTTATAGCGAGAACGGGAGCTTTGAAGTGGTAAAAGATAATGCAACCGGAAAGGAAAAGCATATTCTTTATATTGGTGGAACACCATATGAATCAAATATTGTATATTTAAAGAACTTCGCAGAGAGCATCGGTTCTTATAAATTTTTGCATAAAGATTATATCGGAAGTATTTTAGCTATCAGTGATGAAGCTGGAAACAAATTGGAACAGAGACATTTTGACGCCTGGGGTAATTTCACTCATCTTCAAATCGGAAATGGCGCTGTTATTACAGACAAAGATGTCATCCTGAGCTTGTCGAAGGATCTCATTATTGATCGCGGTTACACTAGCCATGAACATTTTGGAGAAGTAGGCATCATTCACATGAATGGTAGATTATATGATCCGTTATTAAGAAGATTCCTGAACGCGGATGAAAATATCCAGGATCCTTACAACACCCAAATTTATAATAAATACGGATATGCGCTTAATAACCCTTTGATGTATAATGATCCAAGTGGAGAAGTACTTCCTTTCCTTATTGGTGTGGGATTAGGTTATTTATGGGCTACAGTAATATCAGGTGCAATTATTGGAGCAGCAATAAGTGTAGGCGTATATGCATTACAAGCAACATTTAATAATAACTGGTCTTTAGGAGGTTTTGCAAAAGCACTTTTAATAGGCGCTCTTACCGGAGCTGTCTCGGCTGGAGCCGGAGAAATATTCAGCGCCAGTGGTTTCTGGGGAACGGTTGGAAATGGAGCTCTGGCAGGTGCAGGAACAGGTGGTGTTACTTCATTAATTAACGGGGATAATTTCTTAAAAGGATTAGCAACAGGGGCTGTAATTGGTGGAGCTGTAGCTGCTGTAAGTTATACCGTAAATTATTATGCTCAAGGATATAATAAGACTAACTATAAAACCGTTTCTTCAGAGATTAAAAGTAATGATACTCAAACATATGATATAAATATTAGTCGTGATACCATGCAGAATGATATAGATATTATGCGAAGCAAAAACTTTACATTATCAGAAATGGATCAATTTGGAGTAGGAAAGGACACCTTAGGATATGGGGGATTTGATGGATATATATATCCTGGGGATGGAAGTAAAGTTTATGCATATACCACCCCAAAAAATTTCTGGACGGGTAAATCTGATATTGTATACGCACCTATAACAGCACAAAACAAAAAGCTTTTAGCAGCAACGATGGTACATGAGACAGGGCATGCATATTCTCAAAAAATAGGATTGCTTGATGTGCAGCTAAAATCAGATAGCAGCGAACATTTAGGGATGGCTAAATTAGAGCACTTATATGCAGACAAAAATCTTGTAACACCGACAGAAAGATTAAACAGCGGCTTTTACTGGAGACCATCCGTTATTAGTAGACTATATAATAATTTAGACCAAATCTCCCGAAGTATAGTTGACAACGCATATAATAAGCTTATGCCAGTATTCAACCGATTTATGTTTTATACAAAATAAATGTCATATGAAAAATTATAAAATAATCACTTTAGTTTTACTTATCTTAAGTACACAAAGTTGTTTCACCCAAAAAAAAGATAAACTTCATTTATTCTACAAGGATATTTTGTATTATAATAAAGTCATTGATGAAATTAAATCTTATGATAGTAAAACTGCAATTTATCAAGTAAAACAATTATATCCTGATGGAAGCTATAAAACAAAAACAGTCAAGGTAAACCTGACACAACAAAATCTTCAAGACATTTATGATTTATATTTAAAGCTTAAACCTAAAAATTTACGCAATTGTATATTTGCTGATAATAACGAACTCTTATCAAGCTCAACAATCAGTTTTAATAAGGATAAAAATATTGAGAATTTCCCATGCAATGAAAGCGTTACTGATAAGGAGAAATATGCCCAGGTTGAAGCAAAACTATATGAATTCATTTTACCTACGTATAGGTTGCAATTTCCGGATGAATTTATACAAAAATAAATAGCAATGTTTTACATGTGCTAGCAAAACAAAACTATTATTTAAATCAATCCCCCGAAAATCGGGGGATTTTTATTAAATAAAAATCATTAAAAAAACCACCGCAAAAAGCAGTGGCTCAAGAAATCAATCTAATTATGGACTAAATATCATAAATTCGGATTATTCTCAAACTCCCTCTGTGGAATACTGAATAAATAATAATTGCTGTTGGGTGTGAAAGCAGATTTATCCGGGAAGGGCATTAATTAATAACCAAAAGCTTAATTTTGCACACTAAATGAAATACTTTTTATTTATACCTTTTATGATCTATCAGTTTTTAAAAAAGCGAAATAAAACTGATAGCGATGCTTATATGAATAGCATTCTCATTTTTATTTTATATACAATCCTCTATACTTTTTTTTTAATCCCTCAAAGTGTAGATTTTGTATTTATTATAATCAATAAAATTTCTAATGTTCTGGGATTTTCAACGAATAATAAATTGGTGAAATATGCCTTTTTCATTATATTAACAATACCCTTTTTTACCTTTATCAGAAAAAAAAGATTGGATACCATAAAATTTAATGACTTTGAATATAAAATAGCTTACGTGCTCACAGGTTTTATCCTCTGGTTTCCTGTAGCTTTGTTTATTTTTTTACTTATCAAGCTTTTACTGGTTGAATAGAATGTACTATAAATTTGTAATCTACGAGTTATAACTTATTATCTAGTCCCGAAAAAGGTTGATTAGTTTAATATATTTAAATCAGAATAGGAAAGTTCCTATTCTGATTTTGTTTTTCATATGCAGTTATACTGTAATATCATCAAGGAAAGAAATGATACCTTAAATTAGTATTACCAATAAATTTGATGGATTAAAGTTTTTAGATTCCTATTCTAGATATTGTGAATAAATGTCATTCTTACAGTTTTCAATAAAAAAAGAAGTGGCTTAAAAAATCAATCTAATTATGGACTATATCTTATAAATTCGGGTTATTTTTAAACTCCCTTTGTGGGTATATGAGTCAATTAAAAACAATATTTTTATAATGTTTCAAAGTCGAGAGACTTCGAAGAGCGGGAGATTAACCAATTATTTAATAACTCAATGGAAAATAAAAAAAAAGAATTAAAAAAAACAGATATTAGAAAACTTATTGAGGCTTTAATTAATCAGTTAGATAAATTAAATGATTCAACTTCTTTTGCGTTTGACAGTGACTTGTATTGGAATATTACTGATGAAGAATTATATGACCCATATAAGAATCCCAAAGAATTAACAATGGGAAGCTTAATTGAAGATTGGGAATTTTTGCAAAAAGTTTTAGATGGAAAGCGAGAGATAATAGATTATGATTTATATAAAATCGCATCTCTTTTAAGATTTCTAGGGAAAAGTACGATTATTACAAAGTCCAGAATATAAGTAATCCTTAAATAATTCAAAATAAACCCGTTGCTTTTTTAGCAACGGGTTTTTTATTAAAAAAACCACCGCAATCGCAGTGGCCAAAAAATCAATCTAATTATAAACTATGGACTATATCTTATAAATTTGGGTTATTTTCAGATTCTCTCTGTGGAATACTGAATAAATAATAATTGCTATTTGGAGTGAAAGCAGATTTATCTGGAAAATCAAGAACAGAATGCCCTTTACCATCTACAGTTTTCACTGTTCCTTCTGGTGTAGTAATCTGAACTTTTATCGGTTTACCATCAGCATCTACAAATGGTTTTCTTACTACTGTTCCCTGTGTTCTGATAATATCTGAAAGGGAGAAACCTTCTCCGAATAATTCTTTTCTTCTTTCGATCAGAACTGCTGCTACAACCTCATTCTGTGATAATGAACCACTATAAATATTGGCATTTCTGGCAGATTTCAACTGGTTCAAAACAGCTACTGCCTGAGTCACATTTCCGTTTCTGGCTTCAGCTTCAGCTTCTATCAGATACATTTCTGCAGCTCTCATGTAAACAATGTCTGCAATAAGAGTTGGCTTAAATTTAAACTTAGCATACCTCAGTAATCCTTCTCTTCCTTTCTGCCCGTCCCATGAAAATAGTTGGGATCTGATATCATTGCCATCAAAAAGATCTTTAAAGTAAGGATCCGCCATAAAGCTGTAATAATAACTTCCTGATGAAGATACATCCAGATAGTGGAAGGCATAACTTGCATCAGACTGTTCCTGTGTCTGTCCGTGTCCCCAGATCCATTCTGCATTGTTGATATCATTAAAGCCATCTTTGTATTTTTCCGGTGCCATCAATGGGAATCCTTCTCTTGCAATTTTCGCAGATGCTGAAGCCTTGCTCCATTCACCGGTATTCAGATAAGTTCTGGCAAGAAGTCCGTTGACTACAGCACGATTAATCTTATCTTTATTATTTCTTGTATAGGTTTTCAACAGGTTGTCAGCATCTGTAAGATCACTTTTAATCAAAGTATAAATTTCTTCAAGACTTGCTCTTTTCTTTCCTACCGTACTGGTTGTAGAAGGTTCAGTATAAATGGGAGCCGTCAACGCTGACTTGTCTTTCAAATAACTGAACTGATAGAAGCTCGCCAGATTCAGATAACAGAAAGCACGTAATGCTTTTGCCTGTCCTTTCACCTGATTTTTTTTCTCCTGACTTCCTTCTGTCCCGTCAATTCTTGTAATAACATTATTCATATTATTGATGGTAGAATACAACATGGTCCAGATAAATAACGGACGAGAAGCCGTACTGTTTACCATTTCTGTAAAAGCGTAAGTAGAAGCAAATCCATACTTATTGGTTAATACAGCTACATCGCTTCCCATTGCATCACTGGCTCTTAAAACAGTGGAATATCCAATATTAGCATAGGTAGTTCCATCGTTATTAAATTTTGCCCAGGTACCGTTTACTACAGTTTCTGCACTTTCAGCAGTTTTGAAAACTTCCACACTGTTAGCCTGATCAGTCGGAGCAGTGTCCAGATCGCTTTCACAGCTTGTCAACGCTAAAAATCCGATAAGTGCAAACGATAGATATTTTAATTTTTTCATTGTTTCAATTTTAAACGTTATAGTGTTGTCTGAAGACCAAAAGTGATTGTTCTCATTGCAGGGTATCTGTAATAGGTGGTTCCATCCAAAGCCTGTTCAGGATCCATTCCCTTATGTTTATAGAAGGTTAAAAGATTCTCTGCCTGAATATAAATTCTGAACTTTTTAAGTCCTATTTTCTCAAAATAATCCTCAGGAAGTGTATAACCTAAACTTACATTTTTAAGCCTCGCATACGTTCCGGAGTATAAGAATCTTGAAGATGTTGAGGTCCAGTTATTCGTTGTTGTACTTAATCCAGGAACATCTGTATAAGGATTTTCAGGGGTCCATCTGTTCAGCATTTCTGCGCTCCATACACGTCCGCCGGAACTTCCGTTATGCATGATGGAAGTATAATCGGTATCCAGAATCTTCCCACCGATTTTGAATGTCAGCAATCCTGAAAAATCAAAATTTTTGTAGGTAATGCTGGTACTGATTCCTCCGGTCAGTTTAGGCAAAGCAGAACCCTGCAAGAGTTTTGTTGCTTTTGAATATTCTGAGGTAGTTCCTTCTACTGAATTTCCGCTCGCATCTGTAGAAACCGTTTTCCACAATGGTTTTCCATTGCTTGGATCTACCCCGCCCCATTCAGGGATAAAGAAATCATACACAGAGCCCCCTACCGTTAATAATTTACTTCCCACCACAAGGGAACCGCCAGGCAACTTGGTAACTTTATTGTTTAAGGTACTTAGGTTTACATCTACATTCCATTGGAAATTATCATTCTTAATGGGGGTTGTGAATAATGAAAATTCAAATCCTGTATTTTGAATAGTTCCGATATTCGCCGGATAATCGCTGATTCCCAACGACGGCGCAACCGGCATATTAAACAGAAGATCCTGGCTTTTTCTTTTGAAGTATTCAATATTTCCTTTAACTCTGTTATTCAGAATAGCGAATTCCAATCCTACATTTAAATTAAGGTTCGTTTCCCACTTCACATTATTGGTAGATGTTTTTTCAAGTGTTGTTCCCGGTTCTCCACCAAGACTGATAAATCTGTACAATTCCTGATATGCATAATAAAGCGGTTGCCCGTTTGGCCGAAGTAATTTATCATTTCCTTGTCCTCCATAGCTGGCACGCAATGTCAATTGGTTAAAGACATTCAGGCTTTTTACGAATTCTTCATTTGAAATTTTCCACGAACCACCCACTGACCAGAATCTCCCCCATCTGTTATCCTTCGCAAATCTTGAAGAACTGTCTGCTCTTCCTGATGCAGACAGGAAATAAGTATTATTGTAGTCATACTCTACTTTTCCAAGGAAACTCAATAAGCTCAATTTATTACTGTTCCCACTGAAGCTTCCCAGTAAAGAAGCAGCATCCGGTTCATAATAATAAGGGAGAGAAAACTGGCTTCTTGTTCCGGAAATCGTCTGATAGTCATATTTATAGAATTCATGTCCTGCTAAAGCATTTACATGGTGTTTTCCAAATTTCCTATCGTATGTCAGAATATTACTGGTTGTATAAGAAAGTGTTCTGGTATTGGTTTTCGTTACTGAACCTCCAATCTCAGCGCCTTGTCCCAGCAATGGATTTGAATAATAATGTCCGTTGTAATTCACCAGATCAACAGAAAAGCTTGTCTTGAATTTCAATTCCGGTAAGAAAGTAAATTCCATGAATCCTTTCCCTGAAAAGTTATCTTCTTTATTTTCGTTTTTGTCTAATGGCAGGGTTGCGGCCGCATTCTGATTCTGAAGGGCACTTGTAGGTCTGTATTTTCCAAAATCATAAATCGGGTTTCCATCAGCACCCAAAATGTAAGTTCCGTCATCATTTCTTTCATAATAAGGATAGAATGAAGGAATAAATCTTGCCGCATTGATGATATTACTTGAATTGGAATCTGAAGAAGTGGGTGCCTGCTGAATACTGTTTGTATAGCTTAAGTTTACCCCGACATTCAGCCATTTTTTTACTTCAGAATTGATCTTTAACCTGGTATTGTATCTTTTATATCCTGATTCAATAGCCATTCCCTTATCATCAAGATAGCCCAATGAAAAGAAATAATTGCTCTTATCACTTCCTCCGCTGATATCAAGATCTACCTGATTTCTTGAAGCAACTCTCTGCAAAATATCCCTCCAGTCGTCATTCCAAAGTGGTGATGCTCCGGGTAATAATTTCCCATCGGTTCCCACCGGTTTTGGATATCCTGTTCCATATGGATTGATCCCAAGTGTAGAGACAAGATTATCTGTTGCCATCTGTGCAGCCTGTTGAGAAGACACTTTTCCGGACTGATATCCGTTTCTCAAGGCTTCCCAATATAATTGAAAGTATTGATCTGTATTTACCTGTTCGTAATCTTTTACGGCTCTTCCGGAGAATCCCTGGCTGATATTAAAATTAACTCTAGCTTCTCCTTTTTTACCTGATTTTGTGGTAATGATGATAATCCCGTTTGCTCCTCTTGATCCATACAACGCACTCGCAGTGGCATCTTTCAAAACACTGATGGATTCAATATCACTTGGACTGATGGAGTTAATATTTCCGTCAAAAGGGATTCCATCTACTACATATAACGGATCACTGGAAGCACTTATTGAACCAACTCCTCTGATTCGGATGGTAGAAACAGCTCCCGGCTGCCCTGATGAGCTGGTAGTCTGAATCCCGGCAACCTGCCCTTCCAATGCCTTGGTAATATTGGTTACAGGTCTGTTGTTGATCTTATCGCTGGAAATGGTAGCAACGGAACCGGTATAGCTGTTTCTTTTTGCTTTTCCATAGGCTACGACTACAACTTCGTCAATTTCTTTTTCATGAAGACTGTCCTTTTCCGGCTTAGAACTCTGTGCATGTACACTGGTTACTCCCAGAAAAAATGCAGCAACCGGAGGTATCCAAGTTTTAGAAGCGAATAAATTTTTGCTAATCATAATCAATTTCATTTATCATATATTAAAATTTTGTCCTTTGCAGAAAAGTCAGCAAAGGGCATCGATAAATACGATAAACCAAATGCTTATTTTTCCTTAAAAGGCTGAACGTAACACCTTGCCCAATGGGTAGGTTGTCAAGATTTCACAGGGTCAGTTCCCTCCATCTTTCTTTATAAGCCGATCGAAATATGGTTGCAAAGCTAAAAACTTTTAGTCTACAAAACAAGTAGACTTATTATTTTTCATGATAAATTTTCAAAAATTAACATAAGATTTTAATAAAACCCATTACTGTAAGGAGTTGCAATCATTACCATTTTATCAAACATGATAAATATCATTATTAATAATACAATTGAACGAACGTTAATTTGTGCGGAAATTTTGAGCATTTAATTAAAAAAAGTTTTTAATTTTATAGTATGAAAGTTTTGATTATAAATGGGCCTAATCTCAATCTTTTGGGCACCCGAGAACCGGAAATTTATGGAAATGTTTCCATGGAAAGCTATTTGGAAATTTTAAAATCCGAGTTTCAGTCTCATGAAATACAATATTATCAGTCAAATATTGAAGGAGAGCTTATCAACAGGCTTCAGGAAGATGATTTTGATGCAGTAGTAATTAATCCGGGAGCATTCACCCATTATTCCTATGCGATTGCTGATTGTCTAAAAAATATCAGAAAACCAAAAGTAGAAGTTCATATCAGCAACATCTATAAAAGAGAGGAATTCAGACAGAAGTCTGTGACAGCTGCTAATACGGATGCAGTTTTATCTGGCTTTGGAATGGATGGATATAGATTGGCTATATTAAGCTTAAAGTAATTTTCAAATAATATCTGCGAAAAATTAGAAATAAAAAAGCCTCATCAATGATGAGGCTTTTCCTTATGTTATAGAGAACTATTAGATAGTCTGTTCCTGTAATTGAGGTCCTGAAGCAACTAATTTCTTACCTTCTTCAGTATCACAATACTGCTCAAAGTTTTTGATATATCTTGAAGCAAGATCTTTTGCCTTTTCTTCCCATTCTGAAGCGCTTTCATAGGTATCTCTAGGATCTAAAATACCTGTAGAAACGTTTGGCAATTCAGTAGGAATCTCAAGATTCATGATTGGAACCTGAGTTTTAGGAGCGTTATCGATAGATCCGTCAATGATTGCATCAATGATTGCTCTTGTATCTTTCAGAGAAATTCTCTTTCCCGTACCATTCCAACCTGTATTTACCAAATAAGCTTTAGCACCGTGTTCCTTCATTTTACCGATCAATGTTTTAGAATACATTGTTGGGTGTAATGTAAGGAATGCTTCACCAAATGCAGGTGAGAAAGATGGTTGAGGTTCTGTAATTCCTCTTTCCGTTCCAGCTAGTTTTGATGTATAACCGCAAAGGAAGTGGTATTGAGCCTGATCTTCATTCAAGATGGAAACCGGAGGAAGTACTCCGAATGCATCTGCTGAAAGATAAACAATCTTCTTAGCATGTCCTGCTTTAGAAGGCAATACAATTTTGTTGATATGATAAATTGGATAAGAAACTCTTGTATTCTCAGTGATTGATCCGTCTGTGTAATCTGCTACTCCATTGTTCACAACAACGTTTTCAAGAAGTGCATCTCTTTTGATGGCAGCAAAGATATCCGGTTCTTTTTCTTCAGATAAGTCGATAACTTTAGCGTAGCATCCACCTTCATAGTTAAATACTCCGTTGTTATCCCAACCATGCTCGTCATCACCAATAAGATATCTTTTCGGATCTGCAGACAGAGTCGTTTTTCCTGTTCCTGAAAGACCAAAGAATAAAGCTACATCACCTTTTTCTCCTACGTTAGCAGAACAGTGCATTGAAGCCATACCTTTTAATGGAAGGTAATAGTTCATCATGGCGAACATCCCTTTTTTCATTTCACCTCCGTACCATGTACCTCCAATGATCTGTAGTTTTTCAGTAAGGTTGAACATGATGAAGTTTTCAGAATTCAATCCTTGAGCTTCCCAGTTAGGGTTTATTGTTTTAGAACCATTGATTACTGTGAAATCAGGCTCTCCAAAGTTTTCAAGCTCATAGTGAGAAGGGCGGATAAACATATTAGTAACAAAATGCGCCTGCCATGCTACTTCAACGATAAATCTTACTTTAAGTCTCGTATCTGCATTCGTTCCGCAGAATGTATCTACTACATAAATGTTTTTAGATTCAGCAAGCTGGTTCAGCACTAGTTCTTTACAAGAACCGAAAATTTCTGCAGTAGTAGGTAAGTTTACTTTACCATCCCAGAAAATTGTATCTCTTGTAACATCATCCTGAACAATATATCTGTCTTTAGGTGAACGACCTGTGAAAATTCCTGTTTTTACTGACACCGCGCCAGATTCCGTAAGTTCAGCTTTCTCAAATCCCTGATTTTCAGAAGAAACTTCAGCCTGGTATAATTCTTCATAAGAAGGATTATACACTACTTCATAGTTTCCTTTAATCCCCAATTTCTCTAAATCCTGGATGATTTTAGTGTTTTTCATTTTACTTATATTTTCTATTTCTTTATTGACTTCAACAAAAATAATATTAATTATTTGTTAAAGGTGGTTTAAATATACTGATATAAGTCAGAATGACAAATAAAAAAACAGGATCGTAATGGTTTGATTATAAATAAATTATATTTTCCCATTCAAAAATAGTTGTAAAACCTTTCTCCCAAAAATAGTTCTTGTAGTCCCCAAATTTGGCACTCATTACAAAATCTCCCCCCCATGCGCCTAAACTTTTGACAAAAGAAGGGCAATCTGAGAATATTTTTTCTTTAACTGTGGATATTTCAAGAAAATCAGCAATTTTACGCTCATGAATCATCATTAATTCGGAAAATTTTTCCAATTCACTGCATAACATTATTTTTTTTGTGATATTTGAAAATTCTTCAATCAATTCAGGAGACTTCTTTTTTGATTTATAAAAGTTGATCCCTTCTCTGCTATCCTGCTTCTGATTTAAATGAATAAAAATCAGCTCATTTTTAAATGAAGGATTGAAATTTACCTTCTCATATTTAATCTCAGGTTTGCTTTGGAATAGAACTGCAGATTTTTCTTTTGCCACTGCAATATCATATCCGCTTCCTCCTAAACTAATTGCATTAAGATGAAAAGGATCAATCTCAGCCCATTCTGCAAGATTGTTCATCAAAGTAGAACTGCTACCAAGCCCATAGTCTGCAGGAAACTGAAGATTAGTTTTTAAGTGGTAAGTAAGATTGAATTTGAATTTAGTATTAGAAAGCTGCTGAACATTCTTTAATGTTTTGACAATAAATTCAGCGCTTGATGGAATATTGGTTTCTAAGACCTGCCAGTTTTTATAATCAATGACCGCCTTCAACCATAATTTGTTTTGATGATAAGCCTCCCAAAGAATAAGTGACCTCTCATCTTCTTTTTCTTCAAAGAAAAACTCTTGTCCCAGCTTGGTAGGTACCGCTAAGACAAGAGCTCCGTCGATTGCGAAATATTCTGAAGTAAGCATAAGCTTGCCCGGTGAAAATATCGCGTTCATATATTTTTAGTTAGATTGCAGAAGCAGCATCTACTGATCCGTCAATTTTCTTGATCAATCCCTGAAGGGTTTTTCCTGGTCCTACTTCTACGAAGTTGGATGCCCCATCTTTAATCATATTCTGAACAGACTGCGTCCATTTTACAGGACCGGTAAGCTGATCGATCAGGTTTTGTTTGATTTCGTCAGGATTCGTTACCGCTGTTGTAGTGATATTCTGATATACAGGAATAGTTGCTTTTCTGAATTTTGTTTTTTCGATAGCTGCTGCCAGTCTTTCTTGTGCAGGCTGCATCAATGGTGAATGGAAAGCTCCATTTACTGGTAGTAACAATGCTCTTTTAGCACCTGCTTCTTTCAGTTTTGCACAAGCTTCTTCTACTGCTGGTGTTTCTCCTGAGATCACCAATTGTCCCGGGCAGTTATAATTTGCAGGAACAACAATTCCACTGATTTGCGCACAGATTTCTTCAACCTTAGCATCATCTAATCCTAAAATAGCAGCCATAGAACTTGGATTGGCATCACAAGCAGCCTGCATAGCTTTTGCTCTTTCGGAAACTAATTTCAAACCGTCATCAAAGGATAGAACTCCGTTGGCAACCAATGCTGAAAACTCTCCTAAAGAGTGTCCTGCAACCATTTCAGCACCAAGACCGTTTACGGCTTTTAATGCTGCTACTGAATGTATAAATATTGAAGGCTGGGTAACCTCTGTTTTTTTAAGATCCGCGTCCGTTCCGTTAAACATAATGGAAAGAATGTCGAAACCTAAAATTTCATTGGCAGATTCCATCAGATCTTTAATATCTTTTCTAGAATCATACAATTCTTTTCCCATTCCTACGAACTGAGAACCCTGCCCTGGAAATACAAGTGCTTTCATGTATTAAATTAAATATTATGCAAATATAACTATAATGTTAACAATATTCTTTTAAAGAGCAATAAATCATGTTAAGGTACCAGTCTGATTACTCTGTAACCCGTGTTTACATAAGCACCGTTAGCTTTAGATTTTACAAACTCAAATTTTGTAGCAAGCTGAGTCTGAACTTTATTCATCTGTTTAAAGATCTCACCTTTTTTATTTTCTCTGGTTAACATGTCATTGACAACATCAAAACCTACGATAGCATATTTTGGTGGAGTTTTACAGTATTTGCTTTTGTAAGCAGCCAGTATTTCTTTTTCAAAGGTACCGTCTGTATTAATCTTTCTATCCATCAGATAGACCAAACTAGCCTGGCTCAGCTCATCAACTTTTTTCTCAAAAGTTGGAGAATAGAACATACTGAACGCTTTCACGCCCTGTACTTCCTTAGAAATAGCAATAATTCTGTTGGCAAAAGCATCTCCTGCTGCATTATCATCATTAGCAAGAATAGCAATAACCGGTGCAGACTGACCTGTCATCATATTCTGATCAGGCTGAATATCCGCCGGAGAGTTGACAATAATGATATTAGGATTTTTCACAGCTTTTTCAAGCCCAGCTTTGATGTAATTGGCATTTTCTTTTTTGGTATCTGCCACTACATATATTTTCTGGTCAGAATAAATTCCTTTTACTTCTTCTACAATCTTATCAGCATACGTCTGATTGTTGGTTTCAACGATAATAAGATTATTATAGTTATATAATTCCGGAGTGTTGGCAAATGGTGCTACAATCGGGATTTTCTGATTTTTTGTAAAATCAAGAACATCAATTACATTAGATTTAAAGAAAGGTCCGATAATAAGATCTGTATTATCAGGGTTAATCTGTGTCAAAGAATTTTTGAATGATGCTTCATTTCCAGAATCTACTATTTTGACATCCAGTTTCTGTCCTCCTCTGGCATTCCTTTCAATAGCAAGCTTAGCTCCTGTTAAAAAGTCAAGTGCCATTGCTCTGTACTGCGTTTCGTTTGTGCTGTACCCGAATGGAAGCATTAGGATCACACTAAGGGCATCACCATTTTTCTTACTATATGCTGCATCCTGTTTTTTGATCTTTAAAACCATTCCGGTTTTCAACCCATGAGAAAGGTCCGGGTTAAGAGCAATAAGCTCATCTATAGAAACACCGAATTTATTCACGATGGAAAATACAGTATCTCCCTGCTGAACGGTATAGGTTACATAATCATCTCCTGCAACAACATTGGTAGAGGTAGTTGATTTTTCGTTCCCAGAATCCATTTTTGCTTTTGGATTTGCGGGCTCAGCAACACTATCAGTATGTGTGTTATTATTGGATGTTTTTATTTTAATGGTTTCACCAGGTTTAAGTCCTTTTTCTTCCAATCCTGGATTTAAAGCAAAAAGATCCTGCTGGCTGATTCCAAATTGTTTTGTAATTCTGTAATAATTATCTTTAGACTGGATTACATAGGACTCTCCTTCTACGGCTGCAGGTACTGTAGTTGTTACTACTTTTTCTACAGGTTTCTCCACAGGCTTTTCTGCTGTTACAGTCTGTTGTTGTGTACCACCATATTTTTTAATGCTGGCAAGAGGTAAGGTGATTTCATCTCCGATTTTCATGTGGGAATCCAGGTCAGGATTCAGTTTTCTCAAATCAGTTTCAGAAATTCTGTATTGTTTTGTGATGCCATAGATCGTTTGCTTTGGCTGCAAAACAATTTTACCCATGGAAGAAGTACTTGTATTTGAAGTTACTTTTTCTACTGGAGCTGTTTTTGTGACAACCGGAGTGGCTGCTTTCTCTGATTTTATAGTTAAAACATCTCCGATAGCCAGCTTGCCATCTTTATGTTTTGGGTTTAGCTTCAGCAATTCATCTACAGTCATTCCATACTTTTTGGCAATGTTGTAAGGATTATCACCTTGCACAACCGTATGTGATTTCTGGGCTGAAACTCCCAAAACCATACATAAACTGGATAGAATAAAAAACCTCTTTATCATATTCGATAATTATAATTTACAAAAATACTTCTTTAAAATTAAATGGCAACAATTATTAATTTGGAATCTTGAACCACCATTTCTTCCAAACAATTTTCAAGCCACGAATAACCATAATCTGAAAAGAATACACTAAAATTATAGACTCTCTCCTGCCATGTTTTAGCTGGATGAACATCTAAAAACAGATTTTCAAGTCTTTCCAGCAACTCATTTTGTTTTATTTTCTCAGCATGGAGCAGACGTTTTTTCATTCTTTTGAAAGACTTCAATTGTCTCACTTCTTCTGCCTTCACCATATTTCCAAATGACTTCTCAGTGGTTTCTGCCGAAGTTCTCAACGCTGAAAAACTGCTGATCAGCAACTCCTCTTTCTCGTTGAGTAATTGTAAAATCGGATTGTCTTTTAAAATTTTATGATTGGTGAGTATGGTAAAATTCTGGAAAAAGTCTTCTATTTTAAGATCCAGTTTCTCAATTTTCCCTAATGTTTTTTCTTTCAGGAAGAGCATCGAATTTCTTGGAATCAGTATAGGGAACGGAATAGTAATTTTTGAAAAATAATCTTTAAGTTCCAGCCAGTACATAATTTCAGCATTTCCTCCAATATAAGCCAGATTCGGCAATACATTTTCCTGATACACGGGACGCATTAAAGCATTGGGACTAAATTTTTCCGGATGATTTTCCAATTCAGCAAGTATTTCTTCTTCTGTAAACTGAATCGTTTTATCTACGATAATGTATTTCTGTCCGTTAAATTCAATTCTGTCTCTGGTTTCAGAAAGATAGAAAAGGTTTATTTCACGAGGATTTACCTGAACTTTCCCGTATTTTTCCGTCAGAAAATCTACTTTACTTTTAGATGTTTTCTGTAAACTGAAATGAAGAAGTTCATCTTTAAAGATCTCCTTCATCTGATTTTTAAGTTCTTTAGAATCTCCATCCAGAATCAAAAGTCCGAATTCTGAAAAGAGACGGTTGACAAGAATCTTAATTGCTTCCGTTAAAGTGTTTCCTGTCTTATAAGCTTCCTTCATCATTAAGATCAGCTCGGTTCCAAAAATGGAATCTTTGAATTCTTTTTCAAATTCAGAAATAAAATAGATATCGCTGACCTCAATTCTTCCTACCGGACCACCGGATTTCTCATTGGTCTCATAATAATTATTCTCGGTTTTAAAATGATTGATCTCAGCAAAATCATGATCTTCTGAAGCCATCCAATATACCGGAACAAAATTAAAATCCGGAAAATTTTCTTTCAGATAGGTACATGTCTTTATGGTCTGCAGAATTTTATAAACAAAGAAAACAGGTCCCGAAAACAGGTTCAGCTGATGTCCCGTTGTAATAGTAAATGTATTGGGCAGTTTAAGATTTTCAAGATTTTCCTTCTGTTTTGAAGAAAGGGAAAGACTTGAAAGCTGGCCTTCAAATACCTCTGATAAAATTTCTCTCTTCCTTAATGAAAAAGAGTCTTTTTTCAGATGAATCTGTTGTTTAAAATGATCTAAAGAAAATGTATTATTTTCAAAACCCTCAATTTTCTGATTTAAAAAATCTTTTACCAATTGAGGAATGCTTTCTATATCGTTGAATGATATTTTATTTATTGTTTTCAACCTGTACAGTTTTTAGTTGAACAAATACCACACAATTCCGATGTTCAATCTGAAATCATATACCGGATAATGTGGAAATGCATATGCTTTGTTATTGGAAATAACAGTTCCTATCTGCTGACCTTCTATGAAAAAGAACATTTTTTTCACCTTCATATTGATATAGATATCGGCAATAGGCTGCCCTCCAATTGAAAATGAATCTGCTCTCGGAAGGATATATTCATTAAGAACAGGGAAATAATCTCTTGAAGCAAATTTAGAGAAGTAATAAACTTTAATACCTGCCTGAATTTCCGCTGCTTTTTTGAATGCTTGTGTCTGATAAAAGAAATTAGCTCTACCAATAAAGCTTGGCATAGGAAGCAATTCTTTATTCGTTAAAGTATTTTGGAAATGCACTCTGGTATTCAGATGGAATTTGTTGAAACTGAATGTAGCATCACCTCCAATCTGAGAGATATTCACAGAATTATCACTTTGTTTCGGGCTTCCATTGCTGTCAAAATAAGTATAGTTATCTATTCTGAAATAATTGGCAAAAATCTCTGTTTTAAACCATTTCAAATTGATACTTCCCCCCACTTCCATTACAGACTGGTTCTTTGCATTTTCAAGATAATAATTGAAATTATTGTAAACAGAAGTATTCAATAAGTAATTGAATGATGGATAGGCACTTTGGAAATTTACTTTAGCGTTAACGAAATAATCTTTAATAGGTTCAAACTTCAGATTATTGGTTGTTTTCAGGTAGCTTTTAAACTGGCTTCCGTTTGAAAATTCAAGGAATGAGTTCAATTGAATTTTATCCCAAAGTTTTACCTGTAGATTCCCTACAGCTCCGATTCTGTTTTCTTTAAGCTCACCAGGAAAAGGAACGCCGTTAAGGGCAACAACATCTCTTATTCCCAATTTGATCATCTGATAACGCACACCAGCATCCAGTTTGAATTTTTCATTATTAAAAATCAAGCTAACTGTATTGCTGAAGTTTTCAGAATATTTTTTTGTGGTGAGTGGAAAGCCGTTAACCAACTCAGTAGGAGCATCATACCAATAAGGCTCCAAAGCTGTTTGATTATAGTAATATTTATTCCCCTGATGAGAAATAATATGTCTTATACTGAATGGAAATTTCCCGGAATTGAATGGGGTGAACTGATGACTCAGGTAGTATCTTCTGTAAGAAAACTGTGAGCTGCTTGATGCCAGGTTTACCTGAGCATTTTGTCTGTTGCTGTAATTACTGTCACCATTCATAAACAGGTTATCTTCTGTAATACCTCCACTTTCCTGATTGTTTACATTCTGGTGAAGATAGTGAGCGAAAATTTCATAGTTTCCACTTTTTGAAGTATAATGACCTGAAAATAAGGTATTGTTATTTGCCGCTAATGAGTTTCTGTAAAGTCCCTGAGAACGAAGTCCCATATATTCAAGAGCAAAATTGAATCTTTTCCCAATATTCTGGGTGTAAGTAGAGGTTAGCGCCGCCCCGTTTCGCATTGCATTATGGTATACAAATGTAGCGGTAGGTGTTTTTACATCATAGTATTTCACATCATTTGCTCCAATAATCATATAAGATTTATTGGATGGCAGTAAGGAAAGATTCTGCTCATCATTCACTTCAAATACCAGAGGATTGAATCCCGACCCTATATTGGCAGTTTGTACTCTTCCGAAATTATCTTTATTATTTTGTTGTGAAAAGATATAGGTTTTATCAAAAGTCATTACCGTATCAAAAACTTTCTTTTCAGAAAACTGAGTCTGATACTGGTAATCATTAATAGTAGGCTTGAAAATTTTCAGGGAATCTTTTTTCCCGGAATCTATCACAAGAGTATCTTCTTTTTTAGGCTGAGGCTTGGCCCCAGCTTTATTAACGACCTGAGCCCTGGCTACAAAACTTAAAGAGAAGAGTATGAAAAGGATGTACTTCATTATTCATTATTGTACAGCAAAAATAAGAAATAAAAGGACATAAAAAACCCCACAATAAATGTGGGGTTAATTTATATAAGTATATAATATTTTACTTATTGACCTGTAAATTCTTCATCATAATCTCCAAAACTTCCTAGTGAAGCACCAGTAGCAGGATTTTTAACAAAAAAGTTAACACGAAGTTTCAATACTCTTGTACATGCATTGAATGATGATTTAGTTCCATCAGCAGCATCTTTAATGTAGTTAACACCACCATTAGAATTAGAACCAAGGCTCTGCTCAGGTGTAGTAACAGCATAAGTATCAGGATTATACTTCAAAATCATATCAGCACCATTATCCATAAATCCGATAACTTTAAATGTACCAACACCAGCTGTAACTCCTAAATCCTGAATAGTATAAACTGCAGTAGGGTCTTCTTTCCATGAAGATACATTGTTTTTGAACTGTCCATTTCCAACAAATGCAGAAGACGGACAAGCTTTAGTATACGTCAAAGTATAAGTCTGATCAAAAGATGTATTAGGAATTGATGAAGATTGTAGTTTAAATACAATTACTTTAGGTGCAACTGTAGCTCCTCCTTCAAGAAGTTTCACCTGAAATTTACCATCTGCCTTACCTGCATCAACTGTTACAGTAGGATTTACAATTTGGAAATCTGTACCTTCTACAGCTGTTGAAACATTTTTATCTACAATAAGTTTTACTTGTGCTGATGAAGACAATGTTTGAATAGTTCCAAAGTCAATATCAACTGTAGTAGAACCTGTTCCCATTTTTACAACCGCTTCGCTTCTTACTCCTTTATTGAAATGTAAATATGGATCGCCATCATAAGTCTGGGCTTCGTCCTTACAACTGTTGAAGAAGAAGACGAAGGAGGCCAATATTAGGAATGCAATTTTTTTCATAAATTTTTATATTATTATATTAATAGCCTGGGTTTTGTTGAACATTAGGATTTGCATTAATTTCATCCAATGGAATAGGTAATGTAAATCTATAATCACTAGCAGGCAATGTAAGAGGCATAGTCTTATTGTCATCATCATAAACATCTCTGTCTACTCCAACGCCAGCAGCTACCCCCATTCTTTTTAAGTCCAAATAACGATGACCTTCAAAACATAGCTCTCTTCTTCTTTCTAAAAGAATATCTGCATATGCTTGCTGAGGAGATGTATAAGTAATTGTAGCAGCTAATGACTGTTTTGATCTTGTTCCTCTGATTGCTCTAACACGAGATGCAGCGGTTACTAAATCTCCTTCATGCACAGCAACTTCAGCTAAAATCAGATACATTTCTGACAATCTGAACATTTTAATATCATTCCTTAAAGCCATTGTAGAACTTGCAAGAGGAGCAAGTTTACCCGGGTATTTATCTATAACGATAACATCGTCTTCTCTAGCGTTTGGTCCGTTAGGATAAAGCTGATCAAACTTACTTGACGGATCAACAAATACATCAAATCTAATATCTCCACCTGGCAACTGATTAAGGAGTGAGAATAATTTTCTACTCATATCAAAATTCACAGATCCGTTAATATCAGTTGTATTTGTAGTCCATAATCCGGCAATATTTGACCAAGAACCAGTAGAACTGTTAGGTCTGTATAATGACCATAAAATCTCCCCTCTACCACCATTAGCAGCAGTAGCATCTTTCCACATATTCGTATATGCAGTCCCATTACCACTAGACAGCGCTAAACCACTAGTTGTGATAGCTGCTGTAGCATTAGCTTTTGCATTAACATCATCACCTTTGTAGTTATAATATCTCGCTGCAATCGCATTAATTGATGCTTTTTTATCGAAGTAATGTTGAGCAGAAACACCTGTAGATACTACGCTTGAGTTAAAATTTGTAAGTGCATATTCCAAATCTGATTCAATCAAAGCAAAAACTTCAGAGTTTTTCACTCTTGGTAATTTCGTAGTAAAAATATCTGCTGGTTCAGTACTAAGCATTACACCCAAAGCATTAGGATCCTTCATATTCGTAGAGAAGTATGATTCCAAAGTAAGATAAGCATAAGCTCTTATAGCCCTTGCATTTACTAATATACCAGTATATAATGCTTTATTAGCATCAGATAATGAGTTGTAATTAATCAGAGTACTTCCTTTCAAAAGGATATTCACTTTATTGATAATGTTATAATTACTTACCCAAATACCTGACGGTTGGCTTGTTGTAGAATTAAGTACAAATCTGTGTGTTAAAATATCTGATGTACTTACACTGCTTGGGCCATATCCAATTTCGTCCGTGAATAGTGAAGTAAAAAAGATCTCATTCGTTGGGTTTACAGCCGGATAAACACTTCCATTAAGAAACTTCTGCATATCATCCACCGACTGAAAAGCAACATTTGCATCATTAATCTCTCCATCCTGGACAATTTCTAGTGCATCGTTACATGACGTCAGCACTAAGAAAAACGATAATATATAAAATACTTTTTTCATTTTAATAATTTTTTAGAAATCAATTTTCACCCCTACTGTATACATTCTTGGGTTAGGGTATACACTTAAATTAGATCCTGTAATTGGTTCAGGATCGAAACCTCTCCATTTTGTCCATGTATAAAGGTTTTCTCCTTGTACATAAATTCTAAGTCCTGTAATTGGCAGATTCTGTAACTGCTCTTTTTTAAGCTGATATCCTATTGTAAAAGATCTAATTTTTAGGAATGAAGCATCTTTAATAAAGTAGTCTGAGTCTGCTGTATATCCCCAGTTGGTAGCTCTTAAGCTTGGAGTATCAGAATTTGAATTCTGAGGAGTCCATGCATTTAATAAGTCTGTTGACATGTTTGAAGATCCAACAGCACTAGACCCTAGTCCTTCAGGGTTAGCTAACCAATAAAGTGCATTATCAAATTTCTTAACTCCTTTTTGGAAAGTGAATAATCCATCAACGAAGAATCCTTTATAATTTGTTTCAAAACCAAAACTTCCTGCATACTTAGGAATAGGACTTACATCAAGGAATTGTGCATCTTCAACTTTTGGAGCCTCTGTAACTCCACCGTCTTTACTGTAGAATAATAAATTACCATTACTTTTATTAACTCCGGCATATTTATATACATACCACTCACTTAGAGTATGCCCTGCCATGTTAACGGTTGTACCTGGTTCCGGATCTCCGAAAATCGTATAGTCATTAACTTTATTGTTGTTATAAGAACCATTAGCAAATACACTTAAGGTAAGATCGTTAGTTTTTATAACATTATAACGCAATCCAAGTTCAATACCTTTATTAGTCATTGATCCATTGTTACCAGATACGCTATAAGAACCTGATACACCAGAAACTGGGATTGTACTGAATAGATTTGTTGTTTTCTTCTGGTACACATCAAGAGTACCTTCTAGTTTATTATTAAGTAAAGTGAAGTCTAACCCGATATTCGCCTGAGCAACATCTTCCCATTGTACTAACGGGTTTCCATAAGCAAAACCTAATCCAAGAGCATTACCATATCCTGTAGGAGAAGTATATAAGTCTCTTACAATCTGGCTAGCTGTTAATAAAGGGTTTGAACCTGGAGTAGCTGCAAGAATATTCTGGTTACCGTTTGTTCCATAAGAAGCTCTCAGCTTAAGACTATTGAATGTAGATCCTTCCATGAAGCTCTCTTTGTCAATATTCCATCTACCTGCTACAGACCAATACGTTGCCCATCTGTTTTCTCCAACAAATCGGTAAGATGCATCTCTTCTTAATGTACCACTGAAACCAAATCTTCCAGCATAATCATAGTTAACAGTTCCAAAAACAGCTACCGTTCCTGCTGTAACTCTTGAAGCACTTACTGAAGGGATATAAGGAGATGTTGCAGTGTTATCAAACGGCACATATCCTGTACCTGAACCTGGCACATAAGTTCTTGGGTCCAATCCGTTTTGTCTTCTCGTTGTAGATCTATAATTTACTTTATTATATTCCATGTTCACGGAAGCATCCACAGAGTGTTCACCCAATTTCCCACTATATAATGCAGAGATTACGTTGTTAATAGTTAAGTCTCTTGTTGTTGTTTGATCTTCGTTACCTGTATATTTAGCTGTTCCTTGTGTTGCTAACGCCAGATATGCCCAAGGAGCTCTACCAGAGATTCTATCACCTTGTCTGTAATCGATACCTAGTTTATTACTAATGGTAAAGTTCTTAGTAATATTATAAGAAGCACCCAAGTTTGCACCGATCGATATCTGATCTACCATGTTTGGAAGGTTTCCTCTTGTTAGTAGATTTTGCAGTACATAGATGTTGTTACCATTATTGAAATTAGTACCAATACTATTAAACAACTCTTGTCCGTTAGCATATTTAGTTGGAGATAAATATGGTAACCCTTGAAGAACCCCTAAAAGTGGGTTTTGTACAGAGTTATTTCTGATACCGGTATTTGTTTCTTCTAATAATTCGTTTCTTCTTGAGAAAGCAAGAGCAATTTGTGAGTTAACGTTTAACTTATTATCTTTTGATTTAGCCTGAATGTTTGACCTAACAGTAAATCTCTTGAAATCAGTAGTTGGTACTGCTCCTCCTTGCTCCATATAACCAAATGAGTTATATGAAGATACGTTTGCTCCTCCTGTAGAAAGTGCAACATCATGAGACTGGAACATCTCTGGCTTAAAGAAGTAGTCTTTCCAATTTGTATTAATTCCTTTAGCTAAAGCATCTTTAGCCTTTAGATATTCCGAGTTAGTATCAGATAATCCGTATAATTTCATAATCCCCATATACTGTTCAGTATTGGCAAGATTATATTTATCAAGCGGTCTTAGAGACATCCCTGTCATTCCCGTATAGGAAAGCTTAAATCCACTGTTATATTTACCTCTTTTTGTTCTGATAACTACAACCCCGTTAGCACCACGGTTACCGTACACGGCAGTTGCTGCAGCATCCTTCAAAATAGTCGTTGACTCTATATCATTAGGGTTCAAGTTTCTATATTCTGAAGCATTTGATGGAATATCATCAATAACGATTAAGGCATCTGTGTTACCATTAATAGAACTGGTACCACGAATCAATAAGCTAAACTTAGCAGAACCCGGGCTACCAGAACCACCGTTCATGATTACCCCCGGCGCTGACCCCTGTAAGGAAGTTAACATATTGACATTTGGTCTGTTCTCGAAGAATACCTCCCCAACAGTATTAGAAGCAACAGTTGACTTAGGTTTTGTGATACTTTTTGAGTAACCTAGCAAAACTACTTCATCAATTGATGTTTCTTTTTTTACCGTGTCCTTTTTCTTAGTTGTTGTCTGCTGCGCAATAACCATTCCTCCAAAGAAAAACAGCGCACCAGCACTCAATACACGTAATTTAACATTCATATTAACAAATTTTAATATATTTAATGGGCAAATATGTTAATAAATATTAACATCCACAAATTAAACCACTGTTTAAACAGTGGTTTTTTTTAATATTTTATTTAAAAATAACGCAAATTAAATAGGATTCAATAATAATAGATGGTTTTTATTCAATAAAAAATAATTTTTTTACAGACCAAATTCATTTTAACAAATTATTAGTAATTCAAAAAAAATTATTTAGAATCATTATAAATTAATTGAGTATAAAAAATAAAAAAACCACTTTATAAAAAAGTGGTTTTCACATATTTAGGATATATTTATTTCAGTTTCTTCTTAACAGCTACTTCTTCGTAAACTTCAAGAATATCTCCGATTTCGATATCATTATAACCTTTCAGGTTCAGACCACATTCGTAGCCTTTTGTGACTTCTTTAACATCGTCTTTGAAACGCTTCAAGCTTTCAAGTTCACCGTCAAATTTAACAATACCGTCTCTTAATAAACGTACTTTCGATTGTCTTGTAACTTTTCCGGTAAGAACCATACATCCGGCAATTGAACCAACCTTAGAAATCTTGAATACCTCACGGATTTCAACATTACCAATTACCTGCTCCTGAATTTCCGGAGAAAGCATTCCTTCCATTGCTTCTTTTACCTCATCTATTGCTTTATAGATTACAGAGTATGTTCTGATTTCAATTTCCTCACGGTCTGCAAGCTCTTTGGCATTAGCACCTGCTCTTACATTAAATCCAATGATAATCGCATCTGATGCTGCTGCTAAATTGATATCAGATTCCGTAATCTGTCCTACACCTGAGTGAAGAATTTTTACGCTGATTTCCTCTGTTGACAATCTTTGTAACTGATCAGAAAGTGCTTCCACAGAACCATCCACGTCACCTTTAAGAATAATATTCAATTCTTTGAATTCTCCTAAAGCAATACGTCTACCTAATTCTTCAAGCGTTGTATGTTTTTTCGTTCTGATAGAAAGTTCTCTCTGAAGCTGTTCTCTCTTGTTGGCAATAGCCTTACCTTCACTTTCGTCAGCATATACACGGAATTTATCACCAGCTGTAGGTGCTCCATCTAAACCTAAGATTGTTGCAGGAATTGAAGGTCCAGCTTCATTAAGGTTTTTACCTCTTTCATCAAGTAACGCCTTTACTTTACCATGATTTTTACCAGCTACTACATAATCTCCTACTCTTAATGTTCCGGTTTGTACTAACATGGTAGCAACATATCCTCTACCTTTATCTAAAGATGCTTCAATAACAACACCATTTGCAGAACGGTCAGGATTCGCTTTTAGTTCAAGCATTTCAGCCTGTAATAAAACTTTTTCCAATAATACGTCTACATTATTACCAAACTTAGCTGAAATTTCCTGCGCCTGAACATTCCCACCCCATTCTTCAACTAAAACCGGAGGGTTTAAGCCTGAAAGCTGTTGACGAATATTATCAGGGTTTGCATTTGGCTTATCAACTTTATTGATTGCAATAATCATTGGCACCTGTGCAGCCTGGGCGTGAGCAATTGCTTCTTTCGTTTGTGGCATTACATCATCATCAGCAGCAATTACAATAATTGCAATATCCGTGATTTGTGCACCTCTCGCTCTCATTGCTGTAAAGGCTTCGTGACCAGGAGTATCTAAGAATGTAATTCTCTGACCGTTTTCCAGTTTCACGTTATAAGCACCAATGTGCTGGGTAATACCTCCAGATTCACCTGCAATTACGTTAGTTTTTCTAACATAATCCAATAATGAAGTTTTACCGTGGTCAACGTGTCCCATTACAGTAACTACTGGCGCTCTTGATACTAAGCTTTCTTCACTGTCGATTTCATCTTCGCTGTCACTTTCTTCAAGGTCAGCATCCGAGAATTCAATTTTATAACCAAACTCATCTGCTACCAATAATAAAGTATCAGCTTCAAGTCTTTGGTTCATGGTAACCATTACACCTAGTGAGAAACAAGCAGAAATTACTTCAGTTGGAGAAACGTTCATCAAACTTGCCAATTCACCTACAGTGATGAATTCTGTTACTTTAAGAGTTCTGTCTTGTGCCTCAAGCTCCTGCTGACGCTCATCCTGCTCTCTACGGAAAGTTCTTTTGTCTTTTCTGTGTTTTGCAGATTTAGATTTACCTCCTTTATTAGTAAGTTTTTCTAGTGTTTCTTTGATCTGGTTCTTAACTTGCTCGTCAGTCAGCTCAACTGGCATAACTCTTTGTCCAGGTCTATTGTTCTGGCCTCCTTTCTTGAAGCCACCACCACCTTGACCTTGAGGACGGTTTCCTCCACCTTGGTTGTTTCCAAAACGGTTTCCTCCTTGACCACCTTGACCTTGTGGACGGTTTCCTTGGCCACCTTGCCCCTGACGGTTTCCACCTTGGCCACCCTGTCCACCATTGTTGTTATGCGGACGGTTTCCACCTTGGCCTTGACCACCTTGATTGTTGTTATTTCCTGAGTTTTGATTATTCCCCTGACCTTGTTGATTGTTTTGGCCACCAGGTTTTTCAATTCTCTTTCTTTTCTTTTTTGCTCCAGAACCTGGTTTTGGTGCAAATTGAGTCAAGTCGATCTTTTCCCCAACGATCTTAGGACCGTCAAGTTTCTGATATACTGTCTCAATTTTCTGAGGCTCCTGAGATTCAGGTTCAGCCTCAGCCGCTTTTGGAGTTTCCACTTTTTTCTCCTCCACAACAGCTGGTTTTGGAGTTTCTTTTACTGTTTCCACAGGTTTCACTTCTTCTTTTTTCTCCTCCATTTTTGGCTTGTCTTTTTTCACAGGTCTGTTTCTAGATTCTATTTGAGACAAATCAATCTTATCCAAAACTTTGAATTCCTGTTTTTCAGGAGCTGCTTTTACTTCCGGCTGTTCTTCTTTCACGATTTCTTCTTTCTTTTCTTCAACCGGTGTTGCAACAGGAGCCACAGGAGCTGCAGGAGCTTCCTCAACTTCAGGCTTCTTAGGTTCTAGATCTATTTTACCTAAAATTCTAGTTTCTGGTTTATTTGCTTTAGCTCTTATCACTTCAGGGGTTTTCTTCTCTTCAATTTCCAGTTTTTCTTCCGGAACTTTAGTGATCACCACCTCATGGGAAGCCTTTCGTTGTTCGCCGTCTTTAGCAAACTCAGCCTCCAATGCAGAATATGCCGATTCTTCCAATTGAGCGTTAGGATTGCTTTCAACTTCAATACCCTTTGATTGTAAAAACTCTACTAATCTGGACATCGAAATGTTGAATTCCTTAACCGCTTTATTTAATCTAATTTTTGGCATCTATATTATTTACTGTTTTTTAATTTTTAAAATTAAAGTATTTCCTTTTTACTGTTTATTAAAATTTATTTAAATCTTAATCTTCAAATTCTTCTCTCAAAATACGTTTTACCTCTTCGATTGTTTCTTCTTCAAGGTCTACCATATTTAAAAGACTTTCAGTTTCTTTATCTAATACTGATTTTGCAGTTGTAAGTCCTACTTTCTTAAACTCATCCAAAATCCACTGCTCGATATCGTCATTAAATTCTCTCAATTCAACATCGTCATCCTCGCTGGACTCTCTGTATACATCAATTTCATATCCTGACAACCAAGAAGCCAGTCTAATATTCTGTCCTTGTTTTCCAATTACTTTAGAAATCTCTTCAACAGGAGTATATACTAATGCATAGTTTTGATCCTCATTGATGTCAATTTTATTGACAGTAACGTTTCCTAAAGCTCTCTTCACCAAAATTTCAGGGTTTTTAGACCACTGAATAACATCGATGTTCTCATTTCTCAACTCTCTTACAACCCCATGAATTCTGGATCCTTTAACACCTACACAGGCACCTACCGGATCAATTCTGTCATCATAAGCATCTACTGCAATCTTCGCCTTTTCACCAGGAATTCTTACTACCTTTTTCAGCATAATTGTTCCGTCCTGGATCTCAGGAATTTCCAGCTCTAATAATTTCTCAAGGAATTTAGGTGCAGTTCTGGAAATAATAATCTGTGGTTTAGAACCTTTAAAGTCTACTGTTTCAACAATAGCTCTGATATTCTCACCCTTTTTAAAGAAATCGGATGGGATCTGGTTTTCTTTTGGTAAAATAAATTCATTTCCTTCATCATCCAGCAAAATCACGTGCTTGTGACGGATATGGTGGATTTCTCCTACAACTATTTCTCCAATTTTATCTCTAAACTGCTCGTACAGCATTGCATTATTGTGCTCCTGAAGTTTTGTAGCCAGAATCTGCTTAAGGGTAAGAATATTTCTTCTTCCCAACTGTGCAACAGGAATTTCCATTGTAAAGTCCTCACCTACTTCAAAGGTAGGATCAATCTTCTTTGCTTCAGAAATTTCAATTTCCAAATCATCATCTTCAGACATTTCGTCCTCTACAATTGTTTTATTTAAAAATATCTGAAAATCTCCTTTATCTGGGTTTACAATCACATCAAAATGATCATCCGAATCAAATCTTTTTCTCAAAAGAGTCTTCAGTGAATCTTCAATAATTGCCATAAGATCAATTTTACTGATCCCCTTTTCGTCTTTAAAATCACCAAAGGATTCAATCAACGCTATATTATCCATCTATTCTTTTTTCTTTTTAAAATTTAATTACTACTAATGCTTTCTTGATTTCGGAGTAAGGAATCTCCTTCTCCTCTTCTACATCTACTTTTCCTTTTCCGATATCTTTCGGCTTACGGTAACGCAAAGTAAGCGTGATCTTTTCATCATCTACTTTTGACAATTCTCCTTCTATTTTGGAAGAATCTTCCAGCATTACCTCAATCTCTCTTCCAATGTTTTTACCGAACTGTCTTGGTGTGGATAATGGTTCGCTCAATCCCGCAGACATCACCTGAAGACTGAAGTCATGCTCTTCACGATCCATATTGAATTCTATTGCACGGCTTGCATCAAGGCAGTCCTGCAGCGAAACTCCGTTATCACCATCTAAAATCACTGTAATATCATCCCCTGCAGAAATTTTAAGATCAATAAGAAACAGATCTTTTCTGGTCTCAAGGAATTCATTTAACAATTCGTCAATTCTTTTTCTAAACTCCATATAATTTTATCTTGATTTACAGTACGAAAAAAGGCTTTCTTCCGAAGCCTTCCCATTTTTTCCCGTAAATCCATTGCAAATATACGCATTTTTTCCAAAAACACAAAATTATCTTAAGTATCAAGCAAATAGCGCCAGATTCATTTACAATAAATTAAAAGAATATGTCACAGGATTTTTATTACTTTTGTCTTTAGAATTTAAAAACAAACATTTTGAATATAACGATTGTAGGAACAGGTTATGTGGGGCTAGTTACAGGAACTACTCTGGCAGAACTTGGCAATTCAGTATACTGTGTTGATATTGATGAAAAAAAAGTAGAAGGTTTGAAAAACGGCATTGTTCCCATCTATGAGCCGAACCTTGAAGAGATGTTTTTAAGAAACATTCAGTCTGAAAGATTATTTTTCACCACCGATCTTAAAGAAGCCTTAGACAAAAGCGAAGTCATATATCTGGCATTACCAACTCCTCCGGGAGAAGACGGTTCTGCAGATTTATCTTATGTACTTCAGGTAGCCAACAACATTGGTGAGATGATGACAGAATACAAAGTTGTTGTCAATAAAAGTACTGTTCCCGTAGGAACAGCTGACAGGGTAAGAGAAACAATCGCTTCCAAAACAAACCTCCCTTTTGATGTAGTTTCAAATCCTGAATTTTTAAGAGAAGGTTTTGCCGTTGAAGACTCTATGAATCCCTCAAGAGTAGTTGTAGGTGCAAGCTCAGAAAAAGCAAAAGACATCATGTCTAAAATCTACCAGCCTTTTACCAATACGGGAATTCCAATCATCTTTATGGATGAGAAATCATCAGAGCTTACAAAATATGCTGCGAATTCATTTTTAGCCGTAAAAATTACCTTTATGAACGAAATTGCAAACTACTGCGAAAAAGTAGGTGCAGATGTAGATAAAGTAAGACTGGGAATGGGTAGTGATGACAGAATTGGGCATAGATTCTTATTCCCGGGAATCGGATATGGAGGAAGCTGTTTTCCTAAAGATGTAAAAGCTCTTATCAAATCCGGGAAACAGGAAGATTTTAATTTCCAGATCCTGGAAGCTACTGAAAATGTAAACACCACACAAAAAATAATTTTAGTGTCTGAAATCGAAAAGTATTTCGATGGTACTATAAAAGGAAAGAAAATTGCCATGTGGGGACTTGCCTTCAAAGCAAATACAGATGATATCAGAGAGGCTTCATCTTTAGACAACATTGCTCTTTTATTAGAAAAGGGCGCAGAGATTATAGCTTATGACGCCGTTGCCGAAAGCAATGTTCAGAAACTCCTTGGCAGCAAAATACAATATGCCAAAGGAATGTATGACGCATTGGAAGGCGTTGATGCGTTATTTATCGCCACCGAATGGCCGGAGTTTAAAAATCCTAATTTTGAGCTTATGGCTAAAAAAATGAAAAACAAAGCCATTTTTGACGGCAGAAATATGTATCCATTGGAAATCCCTGAACAAAACGGATTTCATTATAAAAGTATAGGAAGAAAGACCATCTCAAAATAAATAAATGAAAAACATTATCATTACAGGAGGTGCCGGATTCATCGGCTCCCATGTTGTAAGAGAATTTGTAAAAAACAATCCGGATACAAAGATCATCAATCTTGATGCCCTCACCTACGCCGGAAATCTTGAAAACTTAAAGGACATTGAAAATGAACCCAATTACGTTTTCGAAAAAGCAGACATCACAAACCCGGAAGAACTCAGAAAGGTTTTTGAAAAATATAATCCCGATGCTGTAGTACATTTGGCGGCAGAAAGTCATGTAGACAGAAGTATTACTGATCCAATGGCATTTATCAATACCAATGTAAACGGAACAGCCAATCTTCTGAATCTTTGTAAAGAATTCTGGACACTAAACCCAGATCATACTCATGGCAGATTCCCGGATGAAAAAAGAACCAACCTTTTCTACCATATTTCCACTGATGAAGTATATGGAAGTTTGGGTGAAACAGGATTCTTTTTAGAAACAACTCCATACGACCCACAATCTCCGTATTCTGCTTCAAAAGCAGCATCTGATCATTTGGTAAGAGCTTATGGAAATACTTACGGAATGCCGTTCATCGTTTCTAATTGTTCAAACAATTATGGACCCAATCATTTTCCGGAAAAACTTATTCCTCTTTGCATCTCAAATATTATCAACGAAAGACCTCTTCCTATTTATGGTGATGGAAAATATACGAGAGACTGGTTATTTGTAATTGATCACGCCAAAGCAATTCATCAAATTTTTATGGAAGCAAAAACTGGTGAGACTTACAATATCGGAGGATTCAATGAGTGGCAGAATATTGATCTTGTAAAAGAACTGATCAAGCAAATGGATGCTAAACTAGAAAAACCGGAAGGCTATTCTGAAAAACTGATCACTTTTGTAAAGGACAGACCTGGCCATGACAAGCGCTATGCTATTGATGCCACGAAACTAAATAAGGACTTAGGCTGGAAACCTTCGGTAACTTTTGAAGAAGGGCTGGGAAAAACGATTGACTGGTATCTTGAAAATAAAGAATGGCTTGAAAATGTAACTTCCGGAAATTATCAGGATTACTACAACAAACAATACAGCTAAAGGTCTTAGCTATTGAAGGGACAATCCAGAAATAGCAAAATAAAATCAATTTATAACACAAAAGAAATAAGCGTAATACGCACCACCAAATGAAAGGAATAATATTAGCCGGAGGTTCCGGAACAAGGCTTTACCCTCTAACCATTGCCGTAAGCAAGCAGCTGATGCCTGTTTATGACAAACCAATGATCTATTATCCGCTTTCCACACTTCTTTTAGCCGGAATCAAGGATATCCTAATCATTACTACCCCACACGACCAGGCCGGGTTTATCAAACTTTTGGGAGATGGTTCTCAAATTGGCTGTAATATAGAATATGTTGTACAGCCAAGCCCTGATGGTTTAGCGCAGGCATTTATTTTGGGGGACCAGTTTATTGGCAATGATTCTGCTGCACTGGTATTAGGTGATAATATTTTCTACGGTTCTGAAATGGGAACTTTACTGAAAAATAAAACCAACCCGAATGGAGGAGTTGTTTTTGCTTATCACGTTGCTGACCCCGAAAGATATGGGGTTGTAGAATTTGATAAAGATTTAAAGGCAGTTTCTATTGAAGAAAAACCTATAAATCCTAAGTCAAATTATGCAGTACCGGGTCTTTATTTTTATGATAACGATGTGGTAGAAATTGCTAAAAACATCAAGCCTTCTGCAAGAGGCGAGTTGGAAATTACTGATATCAACAACGTCTATTTAAAAAATGAAAAGCTTGAGGTTGCAGTTCTTGACAGAGGTACTGCATGGCTGGACACCGGAACTTTTGACTCTCTTCATGACGCTTCAGAATTTGTAAGTGTTATAGAAAAAAGACAAGGGTTTAAAATCGGCTGTATTGAAGAAATAGCGTTCAGGAATAAATTCATTAATGAAGAAAAACTGCTTGAAACTGCGGTAAAATATGGCAAAAGCGGCTATGGTGAATATCTGAAACAACTTATCGGGAAATAACAAAAATAATTTATAAAAATCATAGACTATTGGCTTTATGGCCAATAGTTTTTGTTCATACCATCAATTATCAATATATTAGTTGTTGATTTTTAGTTTTATTTATCATGAAAATTTATAAACGAAAAGATATGGTAAGAATTAATTATTATAAATTTGCAAAAACTTACACAGATGAATGAACCACAACAGAAGTGGACTGAGACGATTGGTGCAAATCATTCGTTATTTGACTTGAAGCTAAAAGAAGTCTGGAAATACAAAGATCTTGTCTATATGTTTGTAAAGAGAGATTTTATATCCAGTTTTAAGCAGACTATTTTAGGACCTATATGGTTTTTTATCAATCCCATTCTAACAACCATCGTATATCTGGTTATTTTTGGAAGAATTGCGAAACTCCCAACAGATGGAGCCCCACCTCTTCTTTTTTATCTGGCCGGCGTTACTCTTTGGAATTATTTTTCTGCCTCTTTACTGGCTACATCCTCCACTTTTACAGGAAATGCCGGAATTTTCGGAAAAGTATATTTTCCAAGACTGGTTACCCCATTGTCAATCGTCATATCTAACCTTATGAGGTTTGGAGTACAGTTTATTCTATTCATCCTTGCGTGGGCTTATTATTACTATAAAGGAGAAGCCCATCCTAACATCTGGATTCTTACAACCCCTTTTCTTATATTCCTGATGGCTCTTTTTGCATTAGGTGTTGGAATGATATTTTCTTCACTCACTACGAAATATAAAGATTTGGCAATGCTATTAGGTTTTGGGGTAAGCTTGTATATGTATGCAACTCCAGTAATATATCCTGCCTCCTCATTACCAGGATTCTTCAAAAAATTAGCATATTACAACCCCTTAACCGGTATTTTTGAATGTTTTAAATACGCTTGGATCGGTGTTGGAGACTTTTCTCCCGCTATGCTGGGAATTAGTACTATTATTATTCTTATCCTTTTGATGGTAGGAATTGTTGTATTCAATAAAGTTGAAAAAACCTTTATGGATACGGTGTAATTATTTCCTGTTTAAAAATTTAAATTAAAAAAACATGCTAGCTTTAAAAGCAGAAAACATATCTAAACAATACCGTCTGGGACAAGTCGGTACAGGAACACTGTCTCATGATCTCAACAGGTTCTGGTATAAAATAAGAGGAAAGGAAGATCCTTATTTGAAAATTGGAGAAACCAATGACAGAACAACCAAGGGAGACTCTGAATATGTATGGTCTCTCCGTGATATCGATTTTGAAATCGAAAAAGGAGATGCTGTAGGAATTATCGGAAGAAACGGTGCAGGAAAATCAACGCTGTTAAAGGTTTTAAGTAAAGTTACAAAACCTACGACAGGTAAGATTTATACCAATGGAAGAATTGCTTCTCTATTGGAAGTAGGAACAGGATTTCATCCTGAAATGACAGGACGGGAAAATGTTTTTCTCAATGGTGCTATTTTAGGAATGACAAGGAAAGAAATCAAGAGAAAATTTGATGAAATTGTAGATTTTTCTGGTGTTGAGAGATATATTGATACTCCTGTTAAAAGATATTCTTCGGGAATGTATGTTCGCCTTGCGTTTGCTGTAGCAGCTCACTTAGAATCTGAGATTTTAATCGTTGACGAGGTTTTAGCAGTGGGTGATGCAGACTTTCAGAAAAAATGCCTTGGAAAGATGAATGATGTCACCAAAGGAGAAGGAAGAACCATCTTATTTGTAAGCCATAATATGACTGCAATAAAAGAGCTTTGTTCATCCGGAATTTTACTTCACCAAGGGCAGTTAACATATAGCGGAGGTATTTTAGATACCATTGCAGAATATCAGAAAAGCTCTGAGAAGCAATCAATTTACCTTCATGAAGGGCCGTTGGAAACAGCTTTAGGAAATGAAAATATCAAAATATTAGAATTTTCTGTTAAACCTACAAAAGGACAGTTTTTAGATATAGAATCAGGGATTAAAATCCTGCTTAGATTTTATAATTTCAAAGAAAATATCAATATTGATACAACTTTTGAGCTGAGAACATATGAAGAAGCGGTAGTTTTCCATACAGGGGCTCCCATTACTACTCAAAATGATTCTCAGAAAAAAGAATATGTTGTAGAATTCGAAATCCCACCACACTTACTCAATACGGGTAATTATTATTTCAAACTCATGTTTGGAGAAGATCAAAGAATCCCTCTTTTTGTAGCCAACGAAATAATAGGTTTTGAAGTTGAAAATGTAAAAATGGGTAAAAATATCAATGTATTACCCGGAATTATCAGACCTGATTTTAATTACATCGTAAAATAAATTATTTAATGGAAAAAGTTCAATATTTTGATTTAGAAAAAATAGGTGATTCTTCATTAGGCTTCATTACAGTCGCTGAAAATTTAAAAAATATACCTTTTGAAATTAAGCGTGTATACTGGACTTATTATACACCTCAGGATGTAATAAGAGGAGGTCATGCTCATAAAAATCTTGAACAATTAATATTCGCTGTTTCAGGTATTATAGAATTTAACACAGAAAATAAAGATGGACATAAAGAAAGTTTTGTTCTGAATAACCCATCTAAAGGTATATACATCCCCAAATTGGTATGGAGAGATATCAAGTTTTCACATAATGCAGTGCTTTTATGTTTAGCATCTCTGCCATATACTGAAGACGATTATATAAGGGATTACCACGAATTTCAAAAACTCATAGAATGATTAAAATATTAATTGCCGGTGCAGGCGGCGCTCCCTCTGAAGGAGTCATCAACTCACTTCTTCTAAGCTCGAAAAAGGAGAGAATAATTGGGATGGGCAGTGAGCCTACAGATCTGATACTCTCCAATGCACATGAAGTATCCTATATACCTTATGCCAATCAGCCAGATTATAAAGCGTCATTATTACAAATACTGAATCAGGAAAAACCTGATTTAATACATTTTCAAAATGATCTGGAGATTTATCATGCCTCCATAATCAGAGAAGACATTCATTCTACCGGCACTAAAACGTTTATGCCATCGCATGAAGTAATAGACACCTGTGTTCATAAATATAAAACCTATTTAAAATGCAGGGAAGCCGGTGTAACAGTTCCAGAAAACATCATGATCAATAATGAAGAAGATCTAAAAAAAGCGTTTTCAGATTTAGGAGATAAGGATGGAAACATATGGCTAAGAGCTTCATCTATTGGAGGAGGAGGTAAAGGCGCCCTGCCTACTAATGATTTTTCGTTTGCCAAAGGGTGGATTGACCGATATAACGGATGGGGAGACTTTGTCGCAGCAGAAATGCTTACTCCAGACACGGTAACATGGCTCTCCATTTGGCATGAAGGCGAATTGGTAGTCGCTCAGACAAGATTAAGAAAAGGATGGACTCATGGAAACAGAACTGTTTCCGGGGTTACAGGTGTTACAAAAGTAGGCCAGACCTACTCAGATCCTGAAATAGACAGAATATCAATAGCTACCATAAAGGCAGTTTCGGATAAGCCTCATGGCATTTTCGGGGTAGATATGGCTTATGACAAAAATGGAGTACCTAATCCTACAGAAATCAATATTTCAAGATTCTTTACAACGGTATTATTTTTTACCGAAGCAGGATTAAACATGCCTGAAATATTTAAAGACATTGCTTTATATAATGAATTTCCCCAATTAAGTAAAAAAATAAATCCATTACAGGATGGGCTAATGTGGCTAAGGGGGATGGACACTCACCCCAAATTAATGACCGATATTCAGATACAGCAACGAATAAAAAATTTATAAATGTTACTTTTAACGGGAGCTTCGGGATTTATAGGAAAACATTTACTTCCGCTATTGATTGAAAAATACGGTAGGGATAATGTTGTGTGTCTAACTTCTCAACCTATATCAGAATGTAGATATTTGTTACACAACAACTATCAGTTCGAAAGCGATTTTTTTTTTAAAAATGGGTTTCAGTATATTGAAACAATAATTCATGCAGGAGCTTTCACCCCCAAAAAAGGAAGTGAAGCCAATAATATTCAATTATCCAATTCAAATATATTTAACACAGATAAACTATTAAGTGCTACTTTACCTCATATAAAAAAATTCATTTACCTTAGTACACTCGATGTCTATGATAATGAGAACATTATTTCTGAGAGTACTTTAGAAAAACCGGCTTCATTGTACGGCCATTCTAAGCTATATTCAGAAAAGATGGTGGAAAGTTGGGGAAAAGAGCATAATAAATCCGTTCAAATTTTAAGGATAGGCCATGTATACGGTCCGGGAGAAGAGGCTTATCAGAAAATAATTCCTGCAACAATACATAATATTTTAGCAGAAAAGCCAATTCAGATCTGGGGCACAGGAGAAGAATTGCGCTCTTTTATTTATATTAAAGATATCGTTAAAGCTATTGTAGATTCTATTCAACTAAAAGATATAGGAGTTATAAACTTAGTCGGAAATCGTTCTATTTCTATCAATGATTTGGTAAATACAATAAAACTCATTTCTAACAAAGACGTAACAATAGAAAAAATACCTGCTGAAAAAAAAGGAAGAGACTTTGTATTTGACAGTTCAAAAATGAATGAATTTTTGCTACAAAAAGAAACCTCTCTTGAAGAAGGGCTAAAAGAAGAGTTTGAGTACATGAAAAAAAATAAAAAATAATATGAATATTTTTTTTGACCTTGATGGTACTTTAATTGATTCCCGGCCTAGGCTATACCACTTGTTTCAGTCATTAGTTCCCACTTCGGAATTGTCTTTTGATGAATATTGGACTTTAAAGCGGGGTAAAAAAAGTCATAAAGAAATTCTACTTTCTAAATTTAATTATTCCAGCGAGCAATACAGCGATTTTGAGAAAAAATGGATGTCGGAAATTGAATTAGAAAAATGGTTGAAATTAGATACTCCTTTTGAAGGAATAGTAGACTTACTCACAAACCTGTCTAAAAACTATACCCTGTTTGTTGTTACAGCCCGTCAGTCTGAAAGCATTGCTCTGGAACAGGTAAAATCATTCGGTTGGGAAAATATTTTCACGAAAGTTTTAGTAACCCAACAGCAACAGGAAAAACATGATTTAATTAAAAATGCAGTTCAGATAACTCCTGAAGACTGGTTTATTGGAGATACAGGAAAAGATATTCAAACAGGCAAATTATTAGGGATGAAAACAGCCGCCGTACTTTCCGGTTTTCTAAGTAAAGAAAGTTTACTCCCCTATCAGCCAGACATAATTATAAATACTGTTCTCGATTTAAAAATAGATAAAATTACAAATGGAAAATTATAAAAATAAAGTGCAGGATTCGGCACAATTCTATAACAGCTCTTTTCTTGATTTTGATTTTAAGTTAACAGAATTGAATTACTTAAGTTTAAAACCTTATTTTAAAGGAGAATCTGCTTTGGAATTAGGACCTGCCTTAGGACATATGACCAAATATCTGATTAATGACTTTTCATCTTTGGATTTGGTTGAAGGCTCTCAAGATTTATTAAATCAAATTCCTGATTATCCAAATATTACAAAACATAACTCCTATTTTGAAGAGTTTAAAACAGATAAAAAGTTTGATACTATAATAATGAGCCATGTCCTCGAACATATTGAAAATCCTGTTGAAGTTTTAAAAATTATATCTTCCTGGTTATCCGATAGTGGTGTATTTTTAATTTCAGTGCCTAACGCAAAGTCTATCCACAGATTAGCCGCAGTAGAGATGGGATTATTAAACAGCGAATATGAATTGAATCAAAGAGACCATGAATTAGGACATTACAGAGTATATGATTTGGATACTTTAAAAGATGACATTACAAAGGCCGGTTATAAAATAGTGGATGAGGGCGGCATTTTCTTTAAACCTGTTTCAAATGGGCAAATTGAAAATAATTGGAATGAAGCTATGATAGATGGGTTTTATAAATTAGGAAAAAAATTCCCTCACCATTGCGCTGAAATATATGTGGCATGTTCAAAATAAAAAGAAATGATTAAGTTTTTAGATCTTCAAAAAGTAAATTTGAAATACCAACAGGAAATAGAAAACAAACTTCTGGAAGTGTTCAGAAGCGGATGGTATTTATTAGGAAACGAAATTAAAAATTTTGAAACCAATTTAGCCGGTTATATTGGTTCAGAATATGCAATAGGGGTAGCAAACGGACTGGATGCGCTTCGTCTTATTTTTCGGGCTTATATCGAACTGGGTTATATGAAACCCGGTGACGAAGTAATTGTCCCTTCCAATACCTATATTGCTTCCATTCTGGCTTTGTCAGACAATGGATTAGTTCCCGTTTTAGTAGAACCCGAGCTTAATACTTACAATATTGATATTTCAAAAATAGAAGAAAAGATTACTGATAAGACAAAAGCCATTTTAATAGTTCATCTTCAGGGCAGAATTGTTTTCTCAGAAAAACTGAAAAGTATTGCTGAAAAATATAAATTAAAAATTGTAGAAGACAATGCCCAGGCAATAGGTGCCGAATGGAATAACATTAAATCAGGAAATCTTGGAGACGCCGCAGGGTTCAGTTTTTATCCCGGAAAAAATCTGGGAGCTCTGGGAGACGCAGGAGCAGTCACAACAAATGACAAACAATTATCCGAAACGATCCGTGCTTTAGGAAATTATGGCTCAAACCAAAAATATATTAATATTTACAAAGGATTAAATTCCAGATTAGATGAACTTCAGGCAGCTGTTTTAGATGTTAAACTGAAATATATTGAAGATGAAAATGAAGCAAGAAGAAGAATTGCAAAATTATTTATCGAAGGAATAAAAAATTCCAAAATCATACTTCCTGAAAACCCTTCAGATGAAAAAGAGCATGTATGGCATGTTTTTGTCATAAGAACAGAAAACCGTGATCTACTTCAAACCTATTTAACAGAAAAAGGTATTCAGACTATCATTCACTACCCTATTCCTCCCCATCAACAGGAAGCTTACAAAGAAATGAATGAACTTTCTTTTCCTATCAGTGAACTGATACATGAGGAAGTACTGAGCTTACCTATATCTTCTGTGTTAGAAGAGCATGAAGTGATAAACATCATTAATGCCTTAAATGAGTATTAATATGGAACAGCCTTTAGTTACAGTTATTGTCACAGCCTATAATCATTCCCAATATATCAAGGAGAATTTAGATAGCGTAAAAAATCAAACCTATAAAAACATTCAGCTTATTCTGGGTGATGATGTCTCGCCTGATAATTCCGTTGAAGTTTTTGAGCGTTGGTTAAATGATAATAGTTATTCTGCAGAAAAAAACTTCCATACCAAAAACACAGGTCTGGCAACAATGTTGAATGAATGTATTAAGCTTGCAAAAGGAAAATATATAAAAATCATTTCAGCAGATGATTACCTGCATCCTGAGTTCTTAGAAAAGACTGTTGCTAAAATTGAATCTTTAGGAAAAGAATATGCCATGATTCATACCAATACCAATATAATAGATGAAAACAGCCGTATTGGAGAAGACATAGCAGATTATGATGCATTAGGAGAAGTTGATCCCTATATTTTCAGAAAAGAACTGATAAAAAATAACAGAATTGCAGGTCTGACTACATTGATAAGAACAGAAGCAATTATTGAAACCGGCGAATATGATTCAATGTTTATTGCTGAAGATTATTATCGCTGGTTAAAAATAAATGAAAAGTATTTAATTGGTTACATCCCTGAAAAACTGGCATATTACAGATTACACCAGGAAAATATTTCAAAAATAAAAGCACACAGAATTGAAATTGAAAACGTGATGCTTCAAATGATGTTTGATAAAGAAGGTGATCTAAAAAATAAAATAAATGGTATCACACAGAAATATTATTTTTCTGGAGAAAAACTGCCTTCACAATACACTGAAGCCTACAAGAAATACCCTTTCAATGTAAAAAGATTAAGTATTGCAATACAGTATAAAATTCCGGTTCCGTTGTATAAATTTTTAAATAAAATGATTTAAAAATGAATCCAAAAATTTCAATAATCGTCCCATGTTATAATCAGGCTCATTTTCTTGATGAATGCCTACAATCTGTGTTAGAACAGACGTTTCAGGATTGGGAATGCATCATTGTGAATGATGGATCACCGGATAACACAGAAAATATTGCAAAAAAATGGCTGGAAACAGACAGCCGTTTTCACTATCTCTATAAAGATAATGGTGGTTTATCGTCTGCCAGAAATGCAGGAATAAAAACGGCCAATGGAGAATGGCTGCTTTTCCTTGATTGTGATGATATAATAGAAAATAAAAAATTAGAAGCTCATTCTAGATTTTTTAATCAAAATATTGACATCATTATTTCCGGATATCGATATTTTGAAAGCTCAGAAGGAGTCAACTATAAAAGGATTTTTGGAAGAAATAATTTTCTTCCGGAAGTATACTTAAATTTTGATGATACTATTGATATTAAGCAGCTTTTTAAGATTAAAAACCCTTTTGTAATATCTGCTCCGTTATATCATAAAGATATTTTCAAAACAATTGGTTTCTTTGATGAGCGTTTAAAGTCTTTAGAAGATTGGGAATTTAATCTCAGATGTGTTTTGAATGATTTTAAATTTCAGCATATTGGCTATGAAGGCAATACAAAAACGCTTATAAGACTTCATGACAGCAGTATGATGAGAGATACTGCAAAAATGAATCAAAACTATGAATTATTTCTTTCCATCTGTTATTCCAGTCCAAAATATGTGGAAACTTATGGCAAGCCTGCCCCAAAAACAGAAAAACCTCAAGAAAAAAAAGGAAGAAAGCTGCTCAAATTATTGATTCCTCCTATTTTTATTGTATTAAAAAATAAGATCCTCTATCGAACGAAATAAGTTAATGATGAAAAAAATAAAGCCCCTTGCATTCTACCTCCCTCAATACCATCCTGTCCCTGAAAATGACGAATGGTGGGGAAAAGGTTTTACAGAATGGACGAATGTAGGAAAAGCCCAACCTTTATTTGAAGGACATGAACAGCCTATATACCCTGGAGATTTGGGATATTATGATCTGCGGGTTCCAGAAGTAAGAGAACAGCAGGCTCAGATGGCAAAAGATTATGGAGTACACGGATTTATCTACTATCATTACTGGTTTGGTAATGGCAAACAACTGTTGGAACGTGTTGCCAACGATGTGCTGAAATCAGGAAAACCGGATTTCCCTTTCTGCTTCTGCTGGGCCAATGAAACATGGTCAGGCATATGGCACGGATTATCAGAAAAAATTCTGGCCCAACAGGTTTACCCTAATGAACAGGACTTAATTGCCCATTTCGAATACCTTCTTCCTTTCTTCAAGGACGAGAGGTATATAAAAGTGGACAATAAACCTCTTTTGATTATCTACGATCCCAACCATTTGAATGACGGAGATCCTCATTATATTTCCAGATTCAGAGAGCTCGCAAAAGAAAACGGATTTGATGGCTTATATGTCATGGCATCCAATAAACTTCGTGATGATCTTGATTTTAAATCTATGGGATATGACAGTAAGATTTCCAATGCCTTTCAGAAAGCATGGCTACCTCATATTGACAAAAAAGAATACATCTCCCATTCTCAATATTATAAAAACAGAATAAAAGGATTAATCGGAATTAAGAAAAAAGAACAGCCTAAAGTCAGAATTCAGGACGCCCAGGCGGTAGTCAATGACTTAAAGTTTGAAGAAAGCAACGTTCCTACCTATCCATGTATCCTGCCTAATTGGGACAATACTCCAAGAAGTGGATACAGAGGCATTATACTTGCTAATAATTCTCCGAAAATATTTGAACAGCAGGTTGAAAAAGCCGCAACATATCTTGAGGATAAAAAAGATTATCCTGAACAGTTTTTAATTGTTAAATCCTGGAACGAATGGGCAGAAGGAAATATTCTGGAACCGGACAGAAAATATGGTTTCGGATATCTGAATGCATTAAAAAAAATCTTGAATAAACACAGTCGAAATGAGTAAATTCAGTATACTTATTGCCAATTATAACAATGGCCATTTTTTTGAACAATGCTGCCAAAGCTTAGTTGCGCAGACTGAAACGGATTGGGAAGCTGTAATTCTGGATGACGGCTCTACCGATAACTCTCTAGAAGTTATAAAAAAAATCATAGGTGACGATTCCCGGTTTAAAATACACCAGAATGACCAAAACAGAGGAATTGGCTATACAAAAAAGAGATTAATAGGTCTTGCTGAAGCAGAAATATGCGGTTTTTTAGACCCAGATGACGCTTTGGCTCCTCATGCTCTGGAAATTGTTTTAAAAACACATTCCGAATATCCGGAAGCAGGCCTGGTATATTCAAATTTTGTCCGTTGTGATGAAAATCTTAATCCCCTGTCTGTTCATAAAGCCAAACAAATCACAGAACTGGATCAGTCTTACTTTAACTTCAATGCAGAGATTTCACATTTCGTCACATTCAAAAAGAAGATTTACGAGCAGACGTCCGGCATTGATTCTTTCTTAAAAATTGCTGAAGATAAAGACTGGTACATGAAAATGTGCGAAACAGCCCCTGTTAAATATATTGATGAAGATTTATACTTATACAGAATCCATGACAGTGGGATCTCTACGACCAAAAATGCAGAAAAAGCATTATTCTGGCACTGGGTTGCTATGATCAAAATGGCAGAAAGAAGAAACATAAGTATTGAAGATCTTTTTATTCAGAGCTATGTTCCGAAAAAGAAATATGACCAGGCCCTCAACCAATTGAATCATGTAAAAAATTCAAGATGGGCAAAATTGGGGAATACACTTGGACTTTTTAAAATCTTTAAAAAACTTTAAATCTATTGATGTTCTTAAAAGATTTAAAACTAACATCTTAATTAGAAAAGAAGCATATGATTATTGGTAGTGGAATTCTGGCAAATGCCGTAAAACTTTATGATAAAGAGGATGTTATTTTTTTTGCATCAGGGGTTTCCAATTCACTGGAAAAGAATCCTGCTGAATTTGAAAGAGAAATATCCCTTCTGAAATCAGTTATTAGCCAAAATCCGGATAAGAAGCTGATCTATTTTTCCACATGCAGTATTTATGATCCCAGTAAAACCGACAGCCCTTATGTAGTGCATAAACTTGCTATTGAAAAAATAATTGCAGAGCATTGCTTCAGCTTTATTATTTTCAGGGTAGGAAATGCTGTAGGCCGTGGAGGAAATCCCAATACACTGATCAACTTTCTTAAAAATTCAATCCTATCGGAAAATAAGCTTACCATTTACAGCAATGCAAGAAGAATTCTGATTGGTACGGATGATATTGCATCATTTATCGGGAAGTATATGCAGGACCTCAACAATGAGATCGTCAATCTTGCTTACCCTTACCAGTACTCGTTACCGGAGATTTTATCTCAGCTGGAGAATCATCTTGCAAAAAATGCAGATTATGAAACTGTGAACGAAGGTTCCTTTTATAATATAGAGTTCAACAGCCTTACAGAAGATTTTTTCGAGGGTCTGTCTCCTGATGAATACCTTAGGAAACTCTATTCATCTTATTTATAAAAGACAATACATGGCCGCTCCCGAAAGATCCCATTCTGTACCGGAAAAAATAATTTTTGTACCTTCGACCAGAAAGCTTCAGATATTATTCAGGCCAAGAAAAAGCAATTAAAAAGTAGTGGTTTTTATGACCAACTGAAGAATAAAAAACACATTAAACCTATTGAATAAAAAATGAAAATGAATCCCAAAATATCCGTAATTGTCCCCTGCTACAAACAGGCTCAGTTTTTAGATGAATGTCTGCAGTCTATAATGGATCAGACTTATGAAAATTGGGAATGTATCATTGTCAATGACGGATCGCCTGATAATACTGATGAAGTAGCTGATAAATGGGTAAAAAAGGACAGCCGTTTTAAGTATCTTTATAAAGAAAACGGAGGTCTGTCTTCTGCAAGAAATGCAGCACTGGAAATTGTTACCGGAGATTACATACAGTTTTTGGATTCGGATGATCTGATACACCGTGAAAAGTTTTCCAAAAGCCTTTCCGGAGACAAAGAATATCCGTTGATTGTAAGTCAGTACACCATCTACAGAAACCAAACCCATCTTCCTGGCTATAAAAATGTTGAGCAGAGTTTCCTGACCTTTGATGGAATTGTATACGATTGGGATCTTAAATTTTCTATCCCGATACACTGTGCCTTGATAGGCAAAAAACTTCTGGAAGGTTTTCTTTTTGACACTACCCTTACCAGCTGTGAAGACTGGGTAATGTGGATTTATATCACCAAGGATCATCCTGATGCCCTTTTGATCAATGAAGCTCTTGCCCATTACCGAAAAGACGTCAACGATAATATGTCTGCCGATCCGATCAAAATCATGAAGCAGCGCCTTAAAATTCTACCAACCTTAAAAAAACTTTATGGTGAAGAGGTACACGACAAACTGGCTTACCATATCATAGACGTTCGTACCACTCAGCTTATACAGCAAAGACGCGAATTTCAAAAAATGATTCCCCTGGCCGTAGTCGCAAAATATCTTTCTTTCAAAAGATTTTATTACAAGCTTTTCAGAAAAAAAGTAGATGGCTAAATTTGAAGTATAATAAACTTCGGACAACTATATTTCCATAAAAACTACACAAATGAGTGGGTACTGCCAAACAGATATACAGCAGAAACCCTTGTAAATTATATAACTTTAAATAAATTTATTTAGATGAGTCAATTTGTACACGTAATAATGACAAGATTCAATGTTCCTACAAAAGGCTGGAACGAAACACGTTCAGGATATAAACCGCTTACTGAAGAATGGCTGGATGACCGGTTCAAGTTATTCAGAACTTACGTGCTTCCTTCTTATAAAAATCAGACCAACCAAAACTACGTCTGGCTTACCTTTTTCGACACCAATACATCTGATAAGTTTAGAAAAATCATTAAAGAAATTGAAACAGAATACCCAACTTTCAAAGCGGTATTTGTAGAAGATTTTGATGTTATGAAAACGAAAGCTGTAGAAATAATTCCTCAGTTTTTCACTCCTGATACAAAATTTGTGATCACCAGCGAGCTGGATAATGATGACATGCTTCATCAGGATTATATAAAAACAGTTCAGGAACATTTCAAACCGGTTCATGATCTGGTAATAGATTTAAGAAGAGGATATCAGCTTACCATGCTGCCAGACCGTAAAGCGGTAGTAAATGTTTATAACGCTGTAGTAAACCCGTTTGTAAGCTTAGCGGAAAGTGTAGACAACTTCAAAACGATGCTAAAGGAAAGAGCTCACAACAGCTATCGTCATTACCCGAATTTTTCTGTGGAAGACAGTAAAGAGATGTATATCCAGGTTATCCATCAATATAACTTAATGAATGTCACTTTTAAACATAAAGCTGTTCCTGAAGTAGATTTTTCAGAATACGGAATGACAGAAGATACCAAATTTACCATAGACGGATTCAAGACGCTTCAGCATAACATTGCCAGAGTACCGTTTGTGATGGGCCTTATTTTGAAAAAGATATTTAAAAAATAAGATTCTTCCAGTCATGAAGCTTAACAACCTCCAGATATTAAGAGGGATTTCAGCCTTATTGGTATGCTGCTTTCATTTCCGTGAAACAATAAACCTGCCCAGGCTGGATCTTGGCGATATTCTCTTTAAAAAAGGAAGTATCGGTGTTCCCGTATTTTTTATTATCAGTGGGTTTATCATGGCTTTCACCACTCAAAAAATAAATTTCAGTAAAGATTCTTTTCAGCAGATCACTTTATTTTACAAAAGAAGGGTGATCAGAATTGTTCCGCTGTATTATCTTTTGACCTTTGCTGCGATGATACCCGGAGGCAGTTTTTTCCTCTATTTTCATGGAGCAGGACTTTATGAGCTTATCCATTCATTATTATTTCTTCCCACAAAGAAAGAATTTCCGGTCCTTTTCTTGGGCTGGTCCTTAAATTTTGAAATGTTCTTTTATCTCATATTTGGACTTTCATTATTCTTTAAAGAAAAAAGATATTACTTCATTGCAGGTTTTTTTATCCTTACTTCAATTCTGGGATATTTTATCTATTTTGAAAACCCGTATTTACGAATGGTAACCCATTCCCTGAACCTATATTTTGTTGTAGGAATTCTTTTTTCGCTTCTACTGAACAGATTTACAATTTCAAAGATTTGGGCAGCGTTACTTTCTGTAACTGGAATCGCATTATTTATATTGGTGCTGCTTAGCATTATCCCTATAGATAATGATATGATAAAGCTGGCCATTATTTCCCTGTTTGTCTTTTCTTTCTTAACTTTTGATTATGTATTTCAGTTTAAAGGAAACAAAGCCTTTATTTTTCTGGGAGACATTTCCTATTCACTGTATCTGTCGCATCCTTTTGTAGAAATTGCTTTAAAAAGATTTAAAGTTGAAGGCTACCTCAGCTTTCCCTTTTTTCTATTTAAGATTGCCATGGTCATTATAGTGGCATCACTTCTGTATTATTTTGTTGAGAAAAGAGTAACCAATTATTTAAAAATTAAATTAAAAGCATAATACGATACAAATGAAAATTTCAGTAATTATTCCCGTTTACAATGCCGAAAAATATGTTTCACAGGCTGTAGATTCTGCGCTTCAGTTCGAAGAGGTATATGAAGTGGTATTGGTAGAGGACAAGTCTCCGGACAATGCATTGCAGGTCTGTAAGGAACTCGCTGAAAAACATGATAGAGTAAAGCTTTTTCAGCATCCTGACAAAGGCAATCATGGAGCCGGTGCCAGCAGAAATTTAGGACTGGAAAAAGCGGAAGGAGATTTTATTGCTTTCCTGGATGCGGATGATTACTACCTTCCCAACCGTTTTGATGCAGAAAAAGAACTGTTTTCCAATAAAGATGTTGACGGAGTTTATGGTGCAATCGGGGTTCACTATTATTCGGAGAAAGCAAAAGAACAATATTACAAGGTCTTTGGGGACCGCCTGACTACAGTTTACAAGAAACATCCTCCAAGAGATGTATTTCCGGGACAGCTTAACATGATAGGAACTTTCGGGCTTTTCAGCATTGATGCATTGACTATCCGTAAAAGTTCTTTGAGAAATATGGAGTATTTCTTTAAAACTCATTTAAAGCTCCATCAGGACACTGAATTCCTTTTCAGACTCTCCTACTATCTGAATTTATATCCGGGAATTCTTGATAAGGCAGTAGCGGTAAGAGGGGTTCACGAAAACAACAGAATTACCAAAATAGATTCCAGACAAGTTAAACCGGCCTCAACAAGAGTTATCTTGTGGAAGGAAGTCAACCATTGGGCAGAAAATGAAAATACCATTCCCGATGATATGAAGCTTCATATCAAAAGAGTCTACAGAAGTTTCCAAATTGCCAATGCTCCTCTTTTCAAAAAATGGGGAATGATAACGAAGTATCTGCTTACGGATTATAAAAGTATACGTTCAGGGCTCTATAATATTAATTTTAGGAACGATTTGTTCTAATAGTATAATTAAACTAAGTGTCTAGTTTAAAAACAGTACTTTAATTTTATTGTTTGGAAAAATGTATCTTCCTTAAAAGATCACGCATTGGTTTTTCAATACACTGATAAAAAACTGCAGAACTGAACAGCATAACAATAATGTAAATCACAAATACAAGATCAATACTAAACGTGTATTCCTGCCATTTTAAAAACTCCCGGACAAGATAAAGAACAGGAATATGTGTGATATATATACCATAACTTATTTCTCCAAGATATTCCAGAGGCTTTAATGAAAAGAGCTTACTTATTCTTCCGTTATTCGCCGAAATAAGGAGAATTGCAGGTACAAAAAGTAAAGCCATCAAACCGTTGTGATAAAAAAGCGGAACAAACATCAGCGACACAAGGATCAGTAAAAAGACGGCAATCACCTGACGATCGTAATTTTTTTGCTTATAATTTCTCACGAAAAATATTCCCGCAAGATTTCCGATCAGAAATTCATTAAGATGCCAGAAAGGGAAATAATAAAGGAATTCATGACTTTTCGTATGTGGCCCTTCATACGCTCCATATACCGGATAAAGGTTTGAAAACACCTGAGTAATCAGCCACAGTCCAATAGCAAATACCCAGATCATTTTATTTTTTTTCGCGTAAAAATAATTATATAAAAACGGGAAAATCAGGTAAAAGAAAAACTCTACAGAGATAGACCATCCCGGAAAATTCAGAATCATGGCTTCTCCGGGTATCCAGCTCTGAATGCCTAATCCATATAAAACCAGCTTATACCAATCAAACATTTCATATTTCGTCATGAAATACAGCAGAAGTCCCAGCATATAAAGCGGATAGATCCTGGCAAATCTGTTTTTATAAAACTCCAGATAATCAATCTTATCCTTTTTATGATAAGCAATGATCATAATAAACCCTGAAAGGATAAAGAAATAGCTTACCCCGACATTCGCTCTCAAAAAAAGATTGGAAATGTAATCTATCTTATATAAAAACAGATCTTTATTGAAATGGGAAATGACAATTGCCATAGCGGCAATAAACCTGGTAAATGTAATCTGACTTATCTTCACAGAACCGCAAAATGCTTTACTTTATCAAAACACAGCAAACTCAACACGGAGTACTGTTTTTATTACTATAAAGTGTTAATTTTAAGGCACAAAAATAAGATTTATTATTATAATTATGTAAAACAAATTATATTTGTAGGCTACAAATGTGAAAATAAATTTAGGTATGCTTTATGAAATTTTAGCAAAACTTCAACGGAAAAGCCAGATTTCTCTTCTCAAAAAACATCCTCATGTTTCTTTCAAGGGGATAAAGCTTGGGATCAGTGATCATTTTATTCTGCATGAAAATGTAAAGAAAGTGACAATTGGTAATGGGGTCAGTTTCAGAAATTATGTACATGTTCTTGTGCAGCAGAATGCCACTTTAGAAATCGGAAACAATTTTTTCATGAATAACTTCTGTTCCATCAACTGTCTGGACAGTATTTCAATAGGGGATAATACATTATTCGGAGAAAATGTAAAACTGTATGACCACAACCATGCGTATCAGACTCATCCGGATTTTAAACTGTCTCACGCTGAGTTCACCACAGCTCCCATCAAAATCGGAAGCAACTGCTGGCTCGGAAGCAATGTTACCATCCTAAAAGGGGTAACTATCGGAGACAACTGTATTATTGGAGCAGGATGTACAATTTACAAAGATGTTCCTCCCAATACAACCGTAATCAATCATCAGGAATTAATATTTAAGGAACATTCATGAAGTTTTCTATCCTTATAGCCCATTATAATAACGCTCATTTTTTCAAAGACTGTTTTGAAAGCATCCTTCAGCAGACGTATACAGACTGGGAAGCCATCATTCTGGATGACGCCTCCTCTGAAAGCGAGAAGAAAATGATCCGGGAAATGATTTCAAGTGATAAAAGGTTTAAATTTTTTGAAAATGAAAAAAATTCCGGTGTAGGTGTAACAAAAAGTAAACTGATTGAGCTGGCAGAAGGGGAAATCTGTGGATTTTTAGATCCTGATGATGCTATAAACCCAACAGCCATTCAAAAATGTATGGAGATCTTTCAGGCTAAAAAAAACACAGTCCTTACCTATTCCAGGTTTATGACCTGTGATCAGAATCTGAAACCAATTTCTCCGTTCAGATCTGCAATGCAGGTACCGAACGGTGATCCTTATTTTTTTAATTTCCCTATTCAGATCGCTCATTTTGTAACCTTCAGAAAGGCAGTATATGAACAGACAGAAAAAATGAATCCGGATTTGAAAATCGGGGAAGATCAGGATCTCTACCTTAAAATGTATGAAAAAGGAAAAGTTCAGTTCATTAATGACACCAACTACCTTTACAGAACTCATCAAGGGGGAATTTCCCAGAATGACAATAAAAAGAAATCCCATGAGTATTTTGCTCAGGTGATTTTCAATACCATGAAACGCAGAGGACTTACCACCATCAATGGCCAGAAAATTCCTGATCATTATCCGGGTGTAGATGAAATATTTAGTCTGCTGCAATATCAGCATAAACTTCCTTTCCGTATCAAGAAAAAAATAACAATTACTTTACAATCAATCTTCGGATAATGTTAGAAAAAAAAATAAAAATTTTGTTCAGACACCGCTCCATGGAAATGGGAGGTGTAGAAAAAGTACTGTTGGGACTTCTCAACAACCTGGATCCTGACAAATTTGAAATGACGGTATGCCTTACCCTTAACCAGGGCAAGTTGCGTGATGAACTTCCGAAACATATCAGAAAAATATATCTTACCGATGGAAAAGAGGATTTTTCCGACAACACTCTCTTACAGAAAGTTCAGCTTGTCAAAAGAAGGTTAAAGCTTCGTAAACTGAAAAACAACCCAGCGATTGCAGACCGGCTTATCAATGATACTTTTGATATAGAAATAGGGATGGATTACAGGGATTATGATGCTATTCTCAGTTCTACCCATACGAATTCAAAAAAAATCGGATGGTTTCACTCTGAAATCAATGTTCCTAAATTTCAACCTTTGGTTCCTGATATTTTAAAGAGTTTTCCTCAGTTTGATCATATGGTGTATTGCTCTCACAAAATAAAGGATATGATGCATCAGTATTATCCGGATCTCAGTTATCCGGCTGAGAGTGTTATTATCAATCCTATTCCTATCGAAGAAATAAAACGTAAGGCCGAAGAAAAGCTTGATACGTTCCCTGAAGGACCTGTTTTCGCTTCTATTGGAAGGCTTCATTCAAGAAAAGGATATCATAAGCTTATAGAAGCACATACAAGGCTTATCAACGAAGGATTTCATCACAGCATCATTATCATTGGTGATGGTGACGAAATGAAGAACCTTAAGGCTCAGGTCGCAAAAAACAATGTTGAAAAGACATTTATTTTAGCCGGAAATCAGATGAATCCTTATCCATACATTAAAAAGGCGGACTACTTTATCCTTCCTTCCGAATCTGAAGCATGGCCTTTGGTAATTGCTGAAGCATTAATCCTTCAGAAGCCTATTATTGCGACAAATGTAGGTGATGTAGGGCTGATGATCAAAGACCGGGAAACAGGGTATCTCATCAGCTATGAGGTTGATGAAATGTATTCGGCAATGAAGACATTCTTTACAGATCCCGGCATTGTTCTCCATATCAGAGAAAATCTTAAAAATATTGAAAGTCAGTTCGACAATAAGAAAATATTTGACAGTGTAGAAAATATTATAGAAACGCTGTACAAAAAATAAGTTACTGTGCGGAATATCCTCCGTCAATAACAAGGTTGGTCCCTGTGACCCATCTTGAAGCATCGGACAATAGAAAAATACAAGCATTCGCTACATCTTTAGGATCACCTATTCCCAGCGGATGCTTTTTTATGATTTCTGATGAAGCTTCTTCACCAATATCCTCAAACATTTTTTCCAGAATCGGGGTATTCACCATCGCAGGGCTGATGCTGTTGACACGGATATTACTTCTGGAAAGTTCCATTGCCAACGAACGGGCTCCGGAAATCACGGCTCCCTTACTTGCAGAATAAGCAGCTTTCCCAGCCTCTCCTACCATTCCCGCAACGGAAGAAATAAATACAAAACTGGAAGTCTCATCTTTATACTTTTTTAAAGACAGGATTTTAGCAATTTCAAGTCCGGCAATCACATTTACTGCAAATATATCGTGGTACAGCTGAGGATTGTGCTTTTTTAACGGCAGTGTTTTTTCTATACCGGCACAGTGTATAAATCCTGAAATTTTGCCTAAAGCTGAAACTTTATCTGCAATGATTCCTTCAAGGTTATCAGATTGGGTAATGTCTTCGGCAATGATCTCAACTTTTGTTTCAGAATTCAGCAGAGAAACGGTTTTCATCAGTTCATCCTGGTTTCTTCCCACAAGAATCAGATCTGCGCCGCTTTTGCTGCATTCTACAGAACAACTTCTCCCGATCCCGGAAGAAGCGCCTGTAATGAGGATAATTTTATTTTTTAATGAGAAAGCATCCATTAATCTTCAAAATTTTCTTTTCCTATAACATTCATCAGATCTGAAACAGTTTCGATATCTTTAAAGTGCTTGGTATCAATTTTCTTACTGAAATTTTCGTCTACAAACGCAATAACAGAAAGTAAACTGATAGAATCATAGCTTTCCAAAGATTTTAAATTCGTTTCAGTGGTCAATGTTTCATCTTCCTCCAATTCTTCCTGTAGTTTTTCTAAAAAAACGGATGTTTTCATATTCTATAATTTTAAATGTTTGTTTTCTTAAATTTCCATAATGGTGGCTCCCCATGAATATCCTACGCCAAATCCTGCCATTAAAACTTTATCTCCTTCCTTCAGCATTCCTTTATCCATCATATTTTTAAGGGCAATAGGAATGGTTGCAGAAACGGTGTTTCCGGTTTTTTCCATATCAATATAGAACTTTTCAGCCGGTATTTTTGTTTTCTTTCTTAAATAATTCAGCATAAAAGAATTGGCCTGGTGAAAAACAAAATGGTCAATATCATCCATTGTCATTCCGTTTACGTCAAGGGTTTCTTTTACCAATCCCGGAATATTTTCAATGGTAAAATTAAAAATCTCAGGGCCATTCATATAAATATTTTCAGGACTGAATTCATGCTCAGGATTCAGTTCAAAGTCTTTTTTGAAAGCCCCTTTCTTCACGATAAGATTTTCAGCACCACTCCCGTCTGTTCCCAGACAGAACTGATAATCATTGCCCTCTGCTTTTTCAACAATTACGGAAGCGGAAGCGTCCCCGAATATACTTCGGTTTCCTTTATCATCAGCATGAATATGTTTGGTGTAGGTTTCTGAAGTAACCAAAAGAATGCTCTTTGCAATTCCTGCAGCAATCAATCCTTTCGCAAAAGCCAGCCCATACACAAACCCTGAACAGCCAAGATTAAAGTCTATCGCTCCGATATTTTTTCTAAGACCCAATCTGTCCTGCAAAATACAGGCCGTTGTAGGTAGAAAATACTCCGGACTTTGGGTACAGAACAAAATAAAATCTACTTTGTTCCGGTCATAATTTTCGAAGATTTTCTCTGAAGATTGTACAGCCATATCCAGCACCGTTTCGTTGTCTGAAGAAATATGACGTTGAGAAATACCTACTTTCTCCTTGATGCGTTCGGAACTCCATTCGGGGAACAATTTTTCAAGCCCCTCGTTAGTTAATACCTGCTGAGGCAGATAATATTCTATTTTTGAAATTTTCATCATATTAATAAATTCTCTTTCTTTGCAAAAGTAACGAAAACAACTTTACACTTGTGATGATTTTTATATTCAGAATCCTATTAAAAATAGACGCTCTCTATCATTCTTTTTTGAATAGAGGCAGTCTTGAAGTGGCTAAATATAGAGGTATGAAGGTAGGAAAAAACTTTAATATGCCTGATAAAGTGTATTTTGGAACCGAACCTTACCTTATCGAAATTGGTGACAATGTGAATATTGCCGGAGACGTAAGATTTGTAAACCACGGCGGAACTACTACCCTGCTGAGAAGACTTCCCGGATATGAAGATGCCAGAATTCTTGGAAGAATAAAGATTGGAAACAACTGTACAATTGGTCTCAATGCTGTAATCATGCAGGATGTACAGATTGGCAACAACTGTATTCTGGGAGCCAACTCTGTGTTGTCACAGTCTATGCCAGACAACACTGTTTTTATCGGAAACCCGGCACAGTTTCTGTGTACCATTGAAGATTATGGTGATATTGTCCTTAAAAACAATCCGGAATATCCCCGTGAATTGGAGAAGGACAGAAAAAAACTGGATGCCTATATCAAAGAAAATCTTCCTCACAAGTATAAAAAAGCAAGAAAAATTAAATAAATTTAATCTTGTAAAATCATAAAAGAAACAAATTGAAAAAGAAAAAACTCCTCATTCGTATAGGTTCATTACGTCATGGCGGTGCAGAAAAAGTATTAATCAACTTTTTAAAAAATCTTCCTTCCGATAAATATGAAGTAGATCTTCTGGTCAACCTCTATTCAGGGTTATATATTAAAGAGGTTCCGTCATGGGTGACTTTATACTATTTAACAAAAGGAGAAATGATAACGACTAACAGGCCGCAGGATATTCCTGTGAAAGCGTACAGGGTTCTTTATCAGAAAATGTTTCTTTGGTTTCCTTCTCTTCTTTATAAATTTATTTTAAAAAATAAAAAATACGATGTAGAGATTGCTGCCATCCATGCAATGCATCAGGAAATACTGTCAAGTCCTCAAAAGGATTCCAAAAAAATCATCTGGGTACAAAATGACATTTTCAATTTGAAAGAATACACTCCTGAAGTCATCAGACAGTTTTTTAAGTTTGACAGAATCCTTGTGATTTCCAACAAGCTGCAGGAAGGAATGCATAATTTGGCCAAAAATGAGGCTGAAAAGGCTTCTGTGATCAAGATTTTTAATCCAATTGATAAGAATGATACCTTAAGAAAGGCAGATATTGAGATCAATGATTATCCTTTCGACAATGATCTTCCTACTTTTGTAACAGTGGGAACCGTATATCCTCAGAAAGGGTATGACAGATTGCTGAATGTTCATAAAAAACTGATCGATGAAGGATTAAAGCATCAGCTTTTGATCATTGGTGACGGCTATGATTTTGAAAAAACCCAGGATCTGCTCAATACACTGGGACTTCAGGATACTGCAAAAATGCTGGGCTTCAGCAGTAATCCGTACCCATATATGAAAAAGGCGGATTTCTATATTATGTCGTCAAGGCATGAAGGATTTCCAACCATCATAGCAGAAGCACTTATTCTCAACAAACCTATTTCTGCAACGGATATTTCCGGTATCAGAGATCTCCTTCAGGACGGAAAACTGGGCAATATTACTGCAAATTCCGAAGAGGGAATTTATGAAGGAATGAAAAAGTTTCTTACCGATAAAAATATAACTGAAGAATACAAAAAACAGATCTCAGCAACAGAGCTGCCGTTTGTACTGGAAAAATCTGTGGAACATCTTCAGAAAATAATTGATGAAGTATAAAAACATTAACAATGGCTGATTATTCTATCATTCAAAAAGACTTTTACCGGGAAAGCGGAAAGTGGCTTTCAACATTTCAGATCTGGAAAAAATGCATCAATCCCAATCTTCATTTTGTTTACATTTTGAGAAAGGCTCAGAAGTATCAGAAGAATCCTCTTTTGAATACTTTCTGGAGGATTGTATTAAGACATTATCAGATCAAATATGGATTTCAGATTTATCCTGAAACCCAGATCGGGGAAGGTTTTTATCTGGGGCACTGGGGAAGTCTTGTTATCAACCCGAAAACAGTCATTGGAAAGAACTGTAATATTGCACAGGGAGTGACCATCGGCCAGCAAAACCGTGGAAAAAATGAAGGTTCTCCAATCATTGGTGATGAAGTATGGATAGGTACCAATGCCGTTATTGTAGGAGCTGTTACTATCGGAAATAATGTATTGATTGTTCCTAATTCTTATGTCAACTTTGACGTTCCGTCCAATTCTGTTGTCATAGGAAACCCGGCAAAAATCATCCCTACTCCTAATGCTACAATGGATTATATCAACCGTAAAGTGCAATAATTCCAGCCATTTATAGTAAAAATTCTACTTGCATTTATCGGTAATTTCGTGTACATTTGTAAAAAGGGCATTGTTTAGTTATGAAATAACGATATGATTATTCGGTTTGAAAATCCCGATGGCATCAATTCTTCAATGCTCCTTGTTCTGAAAAAATCGCTTAATATTAAAAACACAACCCAGGCTTATTATTAATTAAAAAAATATATTTTTTGATGAAAAAAACACACCCTCATTATTCCCATTCTTTATCTGCAATATCAGCTCTATAGTTACGTTTTCTACAATCATTGAAAATCTAAACGGACAGAAACAACGCTCCGTACAACTGTAGCAATTTATCTTTCAAAAGATTCTTTTTTGACTTGATATAATATCTGTAATCCCTAAGAATTATTAACTGATATTAATTCTTCTCAAGCAACACACGATTCTGATATTCAGCAGGCTCTCACCCGGAAGACTCTTAAGAAAGATTATAAAAAATGATCTTAACAACCCCGAAAACATATATACAACCATGCTCAAAAAAATAATTCCGATTTTTCTTATTTTAATCTATCTCACAGGTTTTCTTCTTTCTTTCCCTTATATTTTTGATAATTTATTCGGGGCAGAGAAGCTGGAAAGCATCCGGAGTATTTTTGAATATGGAATTATGTTTTGTTCTTTCCTTGTATTCAATGCGCTTCTTTTAAAAAATAAATATACTTCAGTCGTTGCTGTTATTCTGTGCTTATTATTAAGCATTAATTTTCTAATATCAGCATCGTGCTTCCTTATCTATCATTCCGGATTTAATGTAGGAATGGCCATCAGTATTCTTGAATCTAATCCAGATGAAGCAATGAGCATGTCTTACATGTTTATCCTTCCGGGTATTTTGTTTTTGATTTTTCTGGGAATGTTACTATATTCTGTGAACTACCTTAAAAAAAATGTTGTCCGTTTTGATGCTAAGTTTATCATCATTGCATTACTGTGGCTTATTCTACCGTTTGGATATCATCTTAAACACACATATGTAAGCAATAAAGGGGGAGGAAAAATGATAAAGAATGTATACTACCATTTATCCGATTTCAATACAGCATTGAATATCCAGAGAGATATCAATGAAATAAAAAAGAATGTTCCTGTTTTCAATATTAAAAAAATACAGCCAGGGATTGAAAATGTAATTTTTATTATTGGAGAATCCGAAAGAAAGCAAAACATGTCATTGTATGGCTATCATAAAAAAACAACACCCTATACAGATCAGCAGGCTGAAAACATGATGGTTTTTGACAATGCAGTTTCTCCTGCAGGAATTACCAACCTGAGTGTGCCTTTAATGCTGTCCAGCATTCATCCTGATGAATTCAGGTACCGTTATGACAAGCTATCCTACAATATCATCAATCTGGCCAACCAAACCGGATACAATTCTTTCTGGCTCAGCACACAGGCAAGCGCAAGAGGAATAACAGCCATTGCTTCAATGTCTAAAAATAAAAAATGGGTAAACGGATACGATGAAGTGATTGTCCCTGAACTGGAGAAGGTCATTCAGAAAAAAGAGGATAAATTTGTAGTTCTCCACATCATGGGAAGCCACCCCAATCCATGCAACAGACTTCCTCCCAACTGGAACTCTGAGAACCTAAACTGCTATGACAGCTCCATAAAATATACAGATTATGTCTTCAATAACATTTTCCGCACATTGAAAAACACCAATTCTGTAGTCATCTACGCTTCAGATCATGGGCTTAAAATACAGGGTGACAAATTACTGCATATAGACTCTAAAGAATCTACACAGGTTCCGTTTTTTGTATGGTTTGGTGATAAAGTTCCTGCAGCATATAGAATTACCGGACATGAAACTAAACAGACCCAAACGACTTATATCTATCCTCTGATTATGAAATACATGGGTCTTGAGCCTCCTCAGCATTATAAAAATGAAGGAAATAAATATTTAAACTTAGAGATGAAAAGTATGGAGTATGGAAAGTTGCCGGAGTAGAATATAATCTCTCTTATGAAGGGAAATCTATATCACAGCTATTCTTTTATTGATAAAATAGGCAGTCAATAAATTAGGAACCCAGCACAGCCAGGCAACAGCAGTATAAGAGTTTTCAGGATCACCGGTAATATTGGTTAACAAAGGATACCACAATCTCAGTGTCACGGCAGCAAAAGTACAGGCATAACTGTAAATCATGAACTGTTGATGCATCACAACATTCCCTTTTCTTATCTGCCCAACTGCTATAAGAGTTGTCATCAGCCAGATACATCCTAAACTGATAAATCCTATTGCGGAGATCAGTCCGCCATTGGCATAAAAACCCATATAAACAGCTGAAACAGAACTTATGACCACTGCAATGACATAGATACTTCCAAGTTTCCTATGAATCTTGATATATTTATTCCTGAATGAGCTGCCAAACTGACGCCAACCCATAAAAAGCGCCAGTCCTCCGAAAATAATATGGGCAAAAAATGCTGTTTTCCAGATGATATTATGAAGCACTACAGGAGATTTGGAACCTAAAAAAGTATGTTTCTGCTCCACAAAAGCATACATAAGAGGATAAGCGCCAATAAGCAATGCCAGCACACACATGATTACAAATAGTAATTTTTTCATAAAAGTCTGATTCAATTTTTTTGTAAAAATGAGGATTATAAACGCTTCATCTGTTCCAAAATGAAAGGTGGAACAAATATTTAAATAACTCAAAAAGAACAACTTACACTAAAACGAATTAATAAATAAGTTATTCCATAGTAATACTCTGGCTTTTTAAAAACTCTCTTGGTGAGCAGTTCATATATTTCTTAAAATTCCGGTTAAAAGAGGTTTTTGAGTTAAATCCACTCTCAAATGCCAGTGAAAGAATCGTAAACTTTCCATTTTCAGGTAACACTGCTATTCTCTTAAATTCTTCAATCCGCTGACGGTTGATATAGTCATAAAAGTTTCTGTTTTCAACAAAATTAATGGTTTGGGAAAGTATATTCGGATGAACATCCAAAAGTTTTGCAACATAGTTCAGGTTCAATTCAGGATCTGTATACAATTTTTCCTTCTCCATCTGAATCACCAGCTTATTATAGATATCCTGTATTGCTTCTTTTCCGGCAAAGGTTTTCTCATATTTTGGAACTTCAGGACTGTTTTCAACTGTACTATTTTCCGTAGCGCCTTCAGTTTTTACCACTGAATAATCCAGAATGCCCACCCGGCTGATCCCGAAATAAGCAGCAACCATAATAAACAAAACAACCATTGAAAAAATAAGGATATTATTCCTGATCATAACGGCAATCCAAATCAGCGCAATACCGATAATCAGATAATATGCCCAGTTCAGATTGATTTTCTCAGTATTTGAATATTGATTGGAAATTGCTTTCTTATATTTTCTTACTGCAAGAAAACTTAATCCTACATACAGAATTCCCGAGAGAATCATAAGAAATTTAATCACCTGGCTCAATGTTTCATACCCTTTTCCTTTATTCTGATATACCTCTACTCTCTCTTGCGGAGGGAGCAGCAAAAACTGAAACAAAGAGAAATAGATCATCAAAACCGGAATCCAATGCAGCAGCCAGATCTTTTTGCCTGAATTTTGGCTGGTGACATACAAAATGTACAAATACAGCATTGGCCCATGCATAAAAGGAAAGGGAATCTCGAAACCAATGAGAGAAGGGAAACGCAAATATCCTTCTGTACGAAATAAAACAAAGAAAATAAGATGAATTCCTATGATCATAAACCATATTGCCAACACATAATCTGCGGTCACCTTCTTGGATTTTCCCAAAATCAGAAAAGATGAAAAAAAGGCAATAAAAATTCCTGCCCAATAAAATAGTGATGATAAAGATTGCAGACCAAGATCAGACATCAAATGGATAGATTAATCAAGGTGTTAAATTATTCATTTTTTGACACATATGACAGCTTTTTAATGAACTCTTGTGAAGCAACATGTGATGAGACAAATAAATTAAGAATATTTTAATTCACAAATCTCAATTTTTAATTTATACTTCGTAATTTTATCCTGGTTTTAAACGTTTGGATTACCCTATAGAGCCTGATGGCTGTAAAGCAAAGTATATCGGAATATTAGACATGATTTTAAGCATATTTTAATATTAAACTTTGTTAAAAGTGATTTACTTTTTAACAAAAAGTATATTTTTGCATAATTATTGATTTAGTCTATTGATTTTGGAAATAATTTAAACGAAATAAATAATTATAAACTTTTAAAAATTTAAAATTATGTCACAATCGTACGAGGTTATTTTCGAAAACAACAAAAAATGGGTAGAATCCAAAATAGCTGAAGACCCGAATTTCTTTAAGGAACTTGCAAAAACTCAGCATCCTGAATTTCTTTATATCGGATGTTCAGACAGCAGAGCCACCGCAGAAGAATTGATGGGAGCAAAGCCGGGCGAAGTATTTGTTCACAGAAACATTGCTAATATAGTCAATACTTTAGATATGAGTTCCACAGCCGTTATTCAATATGCTGTAGAACATCTGAAAGTGAAACACATTATTGTGTGCGGACATTACAACTGTGGTGGTGTAAAAGCAGCGATGACTCCTCAGGATCTGGGATTGTTGAATCCCTGGCTGAGAAACATCCGTGACGTTTACAGATTACATCAGGTAGAGCTGGATTCTATTGAAGACGAAAACAAGCGTTATGACAGACTTGTTGAACTTAATGTTCAGGAGCAGTGCATCAACGTGATCAAAATGGCCTGCGTACAGGAAAGGTATATTTTAGAGGAACAACCTATTGTACACGGCTGGGTATTTGACCTTAGAACAGGTAAGATCATTGATCTGGAGATTGATTTTGAGAAAACCTTAAAAGACATCCAAAAGATCTACAATCTTACAAGTTCAGATTGGGTAATGAGCAGAAAGACTAAGTAGTTTTTCTAAAAAAGAATGTAAAATGAAATTCTGGAGTATTATTGTATTAACGTTTTTTCTGAATTTTACGGCGCTGCCAGGCATTGCTGCGGTAGCGGGCTGGGATATTGCAAGAACGAATATAATAATCAACGAAGAAGAACCACATTCTCATCCGTCCTCATTTATTGTTTACGAAAAAACCATTCCGAAACCTTTGGACGTTTTCGACTATCTGAAGTTTTCCGAACCTGATTTTCAGGGCGTTTCTTTTGTACTGATAGATGATTCTTTTCATCTTTCACCTTTACTTACTATATTTTCTCCCCCTCCGGAAGCGTAACTCCTACAGTTAGATTTTTTTGATACTATTTCCATATCATTTTTTGATATCGGATACACATGTACTTTAAAAATTATTTTTTCTCAACTTTTTGTAATTGACTTATTTAAAAAAAAATAAGCCGGTTATACTTTACAGCTTCACATTATGAAAAAGACATCATTAATAGGAGGAATCAAGGAGAATTTTCCTTCAGGACTCGTGGTATTTTTAGTAGCACTTCCGTTGTGTTTAGGAATTGCTTTAGCATCAGGTGCTCCCCCATTATCCGGTATTATTTCCGGTATTATAGGCGGCCTGGTAGTAGGAACAATCAGTAATTCTAATATTTCAGTTTCCGGGCCTGCAGCAGGTTTAACGGCAATTGTTTTAACAGCTATAACAGATCTTGGCGCATTTGAGCTTTTCCTTTGTGCAGGGATTATTGCAGGACTTATTCAATTGATTTTAGGGTTTGTAAGAGCCGGAAGTATTTCCAACTACTTTCCCAACAACGTTATTGAAGGAATGCTTGCTGCCATAGGAATCATTATTATTTTAAAACAGATTCCGCATGCTTTAGGATTTGATAAAGATTATGAAGGTCATGAATCTATTTTTGATAATGGTTTAAACTTCGGATATTTTACAGAATTATTTGAGGCTATACACCCTGGGGCTATTGTTATTACTTTGATTTCAGTGGCAGTTCTTATCGCATGGGATAAAATCCACGTTCTGAAGAGACTGAAAATGCTTCCGGGAGCTTTGGTTGCAGTAATTGTAAGTATTCTTCTGAATCAACTCTTCAAGATGTCCGGAAGTTCTCTTGCTATCGAAACCCAGCATTTGGTTTCTTTGCCTGTTCCTCAGTCTTTTGATGATTTCAAGAACCTGATTACCACTCCGGATTTTAATGGTTTCACAAATCCTAAAGTATGGATTGTAGGTGCAACAATTGCTATTGTAGCCTCAATTGAGACGTTACTTTGTATTGAAGCATCAGACCGATTAGACCAACAGAGAAGAATTACAGATACCAATCTTGAGCTTAAGGCTCAGGGAATCGGGAATCTTATCAGCTCATTTATCGGTGGTCTTCCAATGACGTCTGTTGTCGTAAGAAGTTCTGCCAACGCTAACGCCGGAGCAACTTCTAAAATCTCAGCCATTATTCACGGAATATTCTTATTGATCTGTGTACTTTCTATTCCTGTTATTTTAAATTTAATTCCATTAGCTACATTGGCTGCGGTATTAATTTTAGTGGGATATAAATTGGCAAAGCCGGCTACATTCAAGCATTTCTGGCATTTAGGAAAATTCCAGTTTATTCCGTTTGTAGCAACGGTGGTAGCTGTTGTAGCAACAGATTTATTAAAAGGAGTCGGAATTGGTCTTACTATCTCTGTTTTCTATATCCTTCAGGGGAATATGAAAAGAGCTTATTATTTGAGCAGAGAAAGGCTGGATGATGCAGATGGAATCAACATAAAACTAGCTGAAGAAGTTTCATTTTTAAATAAAGCTGCTATCAAAAAAACACTTAAAAATATAAAACCAAGTTCAACGGTTATCATTGATGCCAGAAGCACTTCATACATCGCAACAGATGTACTGGAAATGATTCAGGATTTTGCCAATATCCGTGCAAAGGAACAGGATATCAACGTAGAACTTTTAGGCTTTAAAACTTCATACAGAGATTACGAAAGAAGTGAAGATTCCCATATTCTGGTTACTCACAAAAGAGCCATGTAATCTCCATTTATAATTAATTTTTTTAACTTTAAATTCGAAAACAATAAAAATATGAAAGCACATACATACGAAACACAGTCTACTATCACTCCAGAGAAAGCATTAGAATTCTTAAAAGAAGGAAATCAAAGATTTGTAAACAATCTTAAAGCAAACAGAGACCTTCTTGAGCAAGTGAATGCTACCCGTGAAGGACAGTGGCCTTTTGCTGTAGTCCTAAGCTGTATAGACAGCCGTACTTCTGCGGAGCTTATCTTTGACCAGGGATTAGGAGACGTTTTCAGTATCAGAATTGCCGGTAATTTTGTTAATCAGGACATTCTTGGATCGATGGAATTTGGCTGCAACGTTGCCGGTTCTAAACTTATTGTAGTTTTAGGCCACACAAAATGCGGTGCTTTGAAAGGAGGTCTTGATGCTGCACAGATTGAAGGATTGGGAATGGATAATCTTAACCACCTGATCAATCATTTCAACCCTATCATCAATGACATCATTGAAGAAAATGAAGAGCGTTCATCAAAAAACAGTTCTCTTCTGGAAAGGCTTAATCAGCAAAACGTAAAAAGCGCTATTGAAGACATCCGTAAGCAAAGCTCAACACTTAAAAAACTTGAAGAAGAAGAAAAAATTAAAATTGTTGGTGCCAATTATGATGTTGAAACGGGTGCAGTAAGTTGGTTATAAAAGATAAACTCATTAAATTTCAATTATAATTTACAGAAAATGCCATCGGAATCCGGTGGCATTTATTTTTTGTCATGCAATAAAAGTCTACTCCTTATTACCTGCTCCTATACTCTCTTACTTTCTGTCTTTCTATTATTTCCCGTTAAATGCAGACATCGTATTATTCAATCCTGCAAATACGAAAGAAAGGCTCGCTTTTGAAAAAGTTTCAATTCTCTCAGTAAGCTTTGCTGTCTCTTCTTCATTCCAGGTTCCTAATACATAATCTACCTGTCGTCCTGCAGAGAAGTCAGCAGAGATTCCGAAACGAAGCCTTGCGTAATTTTGGGTCTGCAATACTTCATTAATATTTTTGAGTCCGTTGTGGCCAGCATCAGAGCCTTTCCCTTTCAACCTTAATGTTCCGAAAGGTAAAGCAAGATCATCAGTAACAATCAGTACATTTTCCAAAGGAATATTTTCTTTCTGCATCCAGTATTTCACCGCATTTCCAGAAAGATTCATATACGTATCTGGTTTAAGGATAAAAACTTTTCTGCCTTTATGTTTTCCTTCTGCCATCCAGCCAAAGTTAGAGGTATTGAATGATACCTCAAGAGTTTCAGCTATTTTTTCAGCTACTTTAAAGCCTATATTGTGTCGTGTATTTTCATATTCTGAGCCTTTGTTACCAAGCCCGACAATTAAATATTTCATCAGAAATTTTTTGCAAAATTAAGGGATAAAAAATAAAAAACTCAATCTTAGGAAAGATTGAGTTTCAATATTGTTAAAAAAGTCTTCTATTGTGGTTTGTAGATATAATTAACGCCGTATCCTTTTGTCATATAAGTCTGAGGATCATAAACGTAATTGGTACTCTTTACAATTGGAGTTGGAATAGGTGGCGAAAGATCTGTCACCGACCATCTCTTAGGGTTGTTTGGAGATAGAATAAGACTTTCTTTATCATTGATTACTGTAGATAATAGTCTTGAAATCTTATATACGTGTGGCAATAATGTGAACGGGCTCACCTGATCATCATATGCATAGTATTCATAGCTATATTTTCCTGTAACAGCACCGAATGCTCCTCCTGTCATTGTTCCATAGTTTCTTGTTACTTTAGATACGTTATCGCCTACATATGTGTAAGCCGTTTTAGAGTAATCTGTGAAAGCAAGCGGCACTCCTGCTACATCCGGACCATTCCTCATAATGATAGAATCCAGCTTCCCTGTAGCAGTACTATATTTAATATTGTAAAGGCTCTTCTCTTTTTTCAGTAATGTCTGTGGACCTGGAGTAGTTGCCGGTGGTACAGGCGGAGGTCTTCTGAAAATAGAACGGTTTTCAGAAATCGTCTGCAGCTTATTGTTATTTGCGTAAGTGAATAATTGAGTGTATGATACACTATCCTTATCTAGTTTTCCGTTTCCGTCAAGATCCAAAAAGCCATTGAAATTAATCTGGCTGATTTTATCACCACTGTACATAATATTAGTAACTGAAGCACTGTCTGTAAGTACTTTAGTCACAAGAAGTCCGCTGTACTGATATTCTGCGATAGTATCTTTATCTGTAATTTCTCTGTATAATGCTCTGGGACCGCTTAATCCCCCTGTATTATTAAGATCCAATAATGGATTTCCATCCTCATCCAGCATGTCCTTGCACGAATGTACCGAGGAGAACCCTGCAATGAGTAAAATAAAATAGAAAATTTGCTTCATTTCCTTGTAATTGATTATTTTTTTGACAAATATAATTTTTTTTGCCTAAAAATTATATGATTATTTTATATTCTGGTAAGATTATTAATTATCTCTCTCCTATAAATTTTTATAGGTAAAAGTAACATTCTGGTTTTTCTCTACAACCACATACCCTTGATTATCATAAGAATAGCTCTGAGCTGTATTTACCGGAGCCGCTGGTGCAGGTAATTCTATAAACATTGAAGTAGGATTATTCGGAGAAATTTTATAGAATTGAGCTGGATTTATCAGACTTCGTGTTATAAAATAAACCGGTGAAAGTGTAGAGTAAGGGCTTTTCTGAGCATCATAGTTCTGAAAGCTGTACTTGCTTACTACTGCAGTACCCATATTCGGGTTTCCATTGATATCTAATAATCCTTTGGAAGAAACTACCTGAATAACATTATCTCCGGTATATACAAAACTATAATCTATAAATTTGTTATAAGCGCTGATTCCCCCTTCTTTTCTCTTCTCAAGAATCTTAGTAAGTTTATTCGTCGTTGGATTATAAGTAAAAGTATAGTCACTTATAACAGAAACTGATGGAGTGGCACCTGTTGTAGTAGAAGTGGCGTTGTAAATCTTTTTACCTGTAGCATCAGGAACAATATTAAATTCATAAACAAGACTGGATGCTGCTGAACTTACATATTTAATTTTTGTGATATTCTTGTTGGTATACGTTACCGTTCCCGTATAAAAAGCACCCGGAGCAGATTCATCCTTAGAAACCGTAGTCTGTAAATCTCCGGTTACTGCTGCCGTAACATATTCTTCCTGGGAAATATTATTAGCACTCACCTTTGCTAAAACCTTTTTAGGCGGCGGTCCATCATCCGGATTCGGGATAGATTCTATGGGATCTGAGGTAGTAGTACATGCTGCCAGCAGCCCAAGAAAAGCAATACCGGCAAATATTTTTAAAAAATAGTTTTTTACCATATAGAATTTTTTTAGCTTGCCCAAATATAATTCAATTTTCGATAATACACTTCAATTTATATGGACAAATTCACAAGAAATAGAGTTAATAAACAAAAAAAATCTAAAAACATAACGTTTTTAGATTTCTAATTATTGTATGATCATAAAAATTAATAGGGCTGTAGTATAGATGTTGTCAAAACAGATTGTGACATATCACTATTAAGATAAGTAGCATCAACAGCTCTTCCTATTCCAAGAGTTGTTCCTGAGATTGCTCTTTTGATGCAAGCCACTTTAGCGCTATATTGGTTTTTAGGAGTCAGATTCGTAAGAGTAGCATTAAGATTAAAAATCTTGTAAGCACCACTGTCTCCTAATAAAACATCTGTTCTTACCGCTCTGAGTTTGTTATCTATAAAAATACCGCAGGCAAAACTTGCTGAGCTTGTTCCTGTTTTTTGAACAGTAGTCTGAAAAGAAAATGTAGCTTTATTTACCATATTTGTTACAGAAAATGTATCTACGGCTCCGGGAAGCACAGTCCAGTTCCCAGCTAAAGCATCCCCATCGCTATAAGGCGTAGTAGCCCCATTGGGTGCAACAAAAGTAACTCCTGTTTTATCAGCAACCGTATTGATTGAAAAAACAGACATACTTCCTTGTCCGTCTGCAATTTTTATTGCCTTCCAGTCGTTTGTAGTCAGGTCTGCGTTATTGTGAAATATATCACCTGCTGCTCCGGCAGATCCTCTCAGTACATCTGTACCTCCTGTTCTTAATTCTTTTCCAACATTCAGGTCTCCGTTTACATCCAGCATATTAGTCGGATTAGGAGTATTAATACCCACTTGGGCCGTAGCTGCAACAGTTAACAGAAGTGATGTTACAAATAATATTTTTTTCATAATCCGCTTTAGTTTATAATGGTGTTAAACACTTCTGGAACTTCATATACATCTACTTTAAGGGATGACTGTGAAATAAAGCCATTAATATTAGAGTATACATTGGTTCCTATCGTAAGGGTATTGCTCCCCGCTCCATAAGAACCCAATCTTGTACAGGCAACATCTACTGTATGATCTCCTTTCGCAAGATTATCTACAATACCAATCTGAGTATGGGTAAGGAAAGGATATGAAGTACTGATTGCTTTTAAGTTTCTCTGTCTCAGATTCACCAGTTTATTGTCTACAAAAATCCCACAGGCATAATCTATTGAGGTATCTGTAGTCCCAGCACCTCCGAAGTCTGCCTGTACAACCGTTTCAAACTGAAAGTAAGCTTTACTCTGAGTACTGAATACACTGATTACCTGTGAAAGATTGTTGATTTTTTTAAAATTAGTAAGACTGCTGATCTCTTTTCCTTTGGTAAAAGTTCCTCCTCTTGAGGCCAAACCTACCGAAGAATCATCAGAAGAAGTAAATGAAATCCCTACTTTATCTGAAAAAGAGTTGTTGTAGATCAGATAAAATTTATTAGGCTCATATTCAGGAATACGAAGTGATTTCCAGATTGGGGCATAGCCTTCTCCCTGAGAAACCAGTAATTGGTCGTTATTTCCCTGAGAAATTGAATTATCAGTAGCATTAAGGACTGCAATTTTATTTCTGAAGTTCAAATCTCCGTTTACATCAAGAGTTGCTTTTGGAGTATCTGTTTTTATTCCTACCTGAGCCGACCCCAAAAGTCCTATGGTCAGAAATAGGGTTGATAATAGTTTTTTCATCATTAGTTCGTTTTATAGCTCACGTATTCAATAACGTCCATTTTCATTGTAGATTCCAAAGTAAATGCACTGGAGGCTCCATTTGAAGCCTGTACATTGCGTCCGATGGCAAATTGTGAGGTAGAATTTGAAGTATCAATCTTTCTGCATGCAATCTCAATCGTATGAGCTCCAACGGGAACATTCTGTTCGGTATAATTAAGGGTAAAGATATAGTCCTGAAGACCATTTTTTCCGCTGTTGTTATTAGATGCAACTCTATCCGGACGTACCGCTACCAAAGTTCCGTTTCTGAAAACACCACAGGTAAATCTTACACTTTCTATCGTCGTAGATGTAGGTGCTTTTATTTCGATTCCTGTCTGGAACTGATAGGTAAGCCTATTTTTTCCATTTTTGATTGTAAAGGTATTTGTAAGTCCATCAATCTTTTTCCACGTTCCTTTAGCAGCATCAGTAATATTATCTCCAACACTGTTTTTGTAAATACCATCACCAGCAATACCATTGGTAAGTGAGATAATACCTGTTTGATCTGACGACAGATAAGAGTTGATCAACTTATACTGTCCCTCTTCCATAAAGGAAATGTTCAAAGACTTCCACACGGGAGGCAAGCCCTCACCCTGAGAAACCAAAACCTGGCCATTTAACCCGGCATCTCCAGCCTGAGTTGAAGTTCCGCCTACTCTAAGTTCTTTTCTTAAGGTGGTTTTTCCATTCACATCAAGAACAGATTTAGGTTTTGCAGTACCTATTCCCACCTGCGCATTAGCGCAGAGTGATAGAAGTCCAGCTGCGCAGCAATATATAATTTTTTTCATAATAAGGACTGCAAAGGTACACAATGAAGTCCTAAAAATCCCAGTTATACATCCATAAACCTATAGAAATAAACACATTACAACATAGAATTAATCACACATAAAAGTAGAATTATTTCTACATAACTCCACTTTTTATGTTTAAAAAAAATCTAGTAAGGTCTCAAACCCTTACTGTACGGGAATCTACAGAATATTTTTAGTCATAACAAAGTGATATCAGACCCTTCAAAACAGGCTTAATTCCCCTCTCAAGGAATATTACTCAGAAAAAACATGATAACAATCACAAAAAAGCGTATAAAATTTAAGATTTTATACGCTTTTCACATTTTTTACAAATTTGTTTACAAAAAACAAAACCTATAATTTAATTATGTTCAATAATAGCTTTTAACAATATATTAACTTCATCCACATTTTTCACCTTTTCCTTCCTCATCATCAGCTGATTACCTTCTTTTCCGGACTTCTCTTTAAGCTGGGCTTCGGCAGGATTTCGGGTTAAATAATTAATAATATGTCTGAATCTATCTGTCTGGTAGAATTTATCCTGAGGATTCCCCGGGAAGTATCCTAAGAATACTCCATTTTTCATAACAATCTTCTCAAAACCTATATCTGCGGCTAACCATTTCAGAGAAACGCTTTTCAATAGATTGACGGCTTCTTTCGGCAATGCTCCAAAACGGTCAATCAGTTCAAGTTCAAACTGATGAAGATCAACTTCATTATTAATTTCAGCAATTTTCTGGTATAGCAGTAATCTTTCTTCGGTATTGGAAATATAGAAATCAGGTAACATCAATTCCAGGTCAGTATCGATATTGACATCTTTTACAGATTTGAAGAGCTTTTGTCTGTCTTCCTCGTTTTCAAACAGACTTTCAAAGTCAGCATCATCTTTCAGTTCTTCCAGCGCTTCCTGCATTAGTTTCTGATATGTTTCAAACCCCATTTCATTGATGAAACCACTTTGTTCAGCACCCAAAAGGTCACCGGCACCACGGATTTCAAGGTCTTTCATTGCAATCTGGAAACCACTTCCCAGATCAGAAAACTGCTCAATGGCTTCCAGACGTTTTCTGGCATCGGAAGTCATCATATCATAAGGTGGTGTGATCAGATAGCAGAATGCCTTTCTGTTACTACGTCCTACCCTTCCTCTCATCTGATGCAGATCTGCCATTCCAAACCGCTGTGCATCATTGATGAAAATGGTATTGGCATTCGGGACATCCACACCACTTTCTACAATTGTCGTGGACACTAGAACATCATATTTTCCTTCCATAAAATCCAGAACATTCTTCTCCAGCTGCTTTCCTTCCATCTGTCCATGTCCTGTGATCACTCTTGCATCCGGAACCAGCCTCTGAATAAGTCCGGCAATATCTTTAAGGTTTTCTATTCTGTTATTAATGAAATAAACCTGACCATCCCTCTGAAGCTCATAAGAAACGGCATCACGAAGAATCTCTTCATTGAATCCGATCAATTGCGTATCTACAGGCTGTCTGTTAGGTGGTGGTGTTTTGATGACAGATAAATCCCTTGCCGCCATTAATGAAAACTGTAAAGTCCTTGGAATAGGAGTCGCTGTAAGGGTAAGCGTATCAACATTACTTTTAAGTGTTTTCAACTTATCCTTTACTGAAACTCCAAACTTATGTTCTTCATCAATAATCAGCAGGCCCAGATCTTTAAACTTCACAGAACTGCTTACCAACTGGTGGGTTCCAATGATAATATCTACTTTTCCATTCTTTAAAGCATCTAAGGTTTCTGATTTTTGCTTCGCTGTTCTGAATCGGTTTATATAGCCAACATTTACAGGAAAATCTTTAAGTCTTTCTTTAAAACTCCTGTAGTGCTGAAAAGCAAGAATAGTTGTGGGAACTAATATTGCAACCTGTTTACCGTCTGTGGCCGCCTTAAATGCTGCACGGATTGCAACTTCCGTTTTACCGAAACCTACATCACCGCAAACCAGCCTGTCCATAACCGTATCAGCCTCCATATCTTTCTTTACATCTACGGTTGCTTTTTCCTGATCCGGAGTATCCTCGTAGATAAAGCTGGCCTCCAGTTCATTCTGAAGATAAGAATCCGGTGTATAAGCAAAACCTTTTGCCGTCTTTCGCTGTGCGTATAATTGAATAAGATCAAAAGCAATTTGCTTTACCTTCGCTTTTGTTTTTTGTTTCAAAGATTTCCAGGTTGGAGAACCAAGTTTGCTCAGCACAATCTCTCTTCCATCCGGTCCATTGTATTTCGAAATCTTATGCAAAGAGTGAATACTTACATATAATAAGTCTCCGTTTTTATAAGTCAGTTTAAAACATTCCTGAATCTTACCATCATTATTTACTTTTACCAGCCCCATAAATTTTCCGATCCCGTGGTCAATATGGGCAATATAGTCACCTATTTTCAAAGACATCAGATCTTTCAGGGTAAGCTGTTCCGATTTCGCAAAAGTATTCTTCGCCTTATATCTCTGATAACGGTCAAAGATCTGGTGGTCCGTATAAACAAGAAGCTTGTGGCCGTTGTCTACAAATCCCTCATGCAGCTCAGATTTAAAGCTCTTAAAAGGAAGTTCATGCTCAAGCTCTTCAAAAATAGATTCCAGTCTTTCTTTCTGTTTTTCTGTTGAAAAGGAAATCCACGTATCAAATCCGCTGTTCTGTTTTTCTTCGATATCTTCAATCAGCAGTTCAAAGTTTTTATGGAAAGACGGCTGAGGGAGCTGCTCCATTTTGACTTCAGTAATTTCCTTCAATCCTTCAATTACTGCCCCACCAAAATCAACTGTTCTGAATTTTTTATAATCGAATAAAAACTCCTGATCAGAAATAAAAAGTTCCTGAGGAGTTCTGTGAGCAATATCTTTACTTAAAGTATCATATTTTTCCAGGGACTTCTCATAGAACGTTCTGATCTTCTGCATTCCTATCATTCCATTTTTAGAAACTACAAAACTTTCGTTTGGCAACAGCTGCAACAATGACACTCTGCTTCCTGTCACAGAGAAATTCATATTGGAAACCAATTGAAAATCCTTTACTTTATCTATAGAAAGCTGGGTTTCGATATCAAAAGTTTTAATGCTTTCCACTTCATTCCCAAAGAATGTAATCCTATACGGCTTTTCGTATGAATAAGAAAATACATCTACAATTCCCCCTCTTACAGAAAATTCTCCCGGTTCTGAAACAAAATCGGCCTGCTGAAAATGGTAGTGGGTGAGCAATTCGTCTACAAAATCGAAGTCCAGCTGGTCACCTACTTTTATATGATGAGAGATGGCTTTAAAATCTTCTTTTTTCAAAACCTTTTCAGACAAAGCTCCGGCATAAGCTACAATAACTTTCGGAGATCTCCCTGAATTGATTTTATTTAAAACTTCAGTTCTTAGAACCAGATTGGCATTTTGTGTTTTTTCTACCTGATAAGGCTCAAGATGGGTGGCTGGAAAATACAACACCATATCTTTGCCAATAAGATCTTCCATTTCAGTATTGGCATACAATGCATCCTCTTTATCATCTACCAGATAAAGAATATTTTTCTTTTGAACTAAAAAAAGTTCAGCCACAAAAATAGAAACTGAAGATCCCGCACTTCCCTTTACGGCAATATGCTGGCTGTTTTCTAACTGGGTGAAAATTTCTTTCCCGAACTCTTTCTGCATCAGATCTGGAAGAAACTTTTCTTTGATGGATTTTAATTGCATAAATAGTATTGATATAAACGACAAAAGCGATTTCGGGAGTTTTCCGAAACCGTTTATGATATACAAAGGTACGGATATTTTTTTCTTCCATTAAAAAACCAGCTGACTTTCGGATTTAAAATGAATGACTTAGCCTAATAAATCTTAATTTTTTACAAATTTATTTAATAACCCGTTAAAAAAAACCAATTATTCCCTCATGGCATAGTGTTTGGGTTTTTAAGCCTAACCAAACATTTAAGTATTATGAAAAAAGCAATTAAAATCTTAGGAGTTATGATGCTGCTGGTATTCACAGCATTATCGTTTTCGTCGTGCAGCAAGGATGATGATCCAGTAAACAATGAGTTCTTTGCAGGAACATACAAAGGAAGTATTTCTTATAACGATGGCGGATCTACTAATGTAAGCACAGATAACGGAAGTGTTTTTGTAACGAAGATTGCCAGCGGTACCAAGTATAATTTCGGTTTCTCAAACAGCATTCCGGATCTTAACGGAATAGAGTTTAATCAGGAAGGAGATCACACTCTTGTTATGATTGGTTCTACAGCAACCTCTTATATCAGAATTGACAACAATACGTTAAAAATCCTATACGCAAAGGACGGTAAAACGTGGACAGCCAACTGTACGCGCTAACCTCCTGTCTATTTATATATTATTGCAAGCCTGTTTTCATCTGAAGACAGGCTTTTCTATTGTAAATGAATTGTTTTAATTTTTTTTTAAGCAGTAATAAACTTTAGTTAAGGTTGAAAATCCAAATTTTCTAGCCTGCTTTTTGTATATCTTTATTCAACAAAAACAAACAATAATATTCTTATGAAAAAATTATTATCCGCAATGTCATTGATCCTTGGATTAGGACTTGCAACTGCTCAGCAGACTGCTCCCGCTACAAGCACTCAGGCTCATCCACCTGTAAAAACTACAGTGAAAGCCGCTAAACCTGCAGAAGTAAAAGCTGCAAAACCAGCAATGGATGCAAAAGCTGCGAAGCCTTCACAACCGGCTGCCAAAATGAAAAAAGACGGCACTCCTGATAAGAGATATAAAGAAAACAAGCACCTGAAAAAAGATGGTACTCCTGATAAAAGGTATAAGGTGAACAAATAAGCATAACATTAACATATAGTTGTTATTTTCATAATCAAATTTCGAAAAGCCGGTGGAACTAGTTCTATCGGTTTTTTTATGTGAAGCTTCGTAAAAAATGACTCCATATTCTCTACTTATTTATAAATTTGACCCATGTTAAACTTCTTCAAGAAAAATGCAGCGCTGATCTGGGCAAAGAAACATGTTCAAAAAGCGGAGGAATTCAAAAAAAATGCAGAGAAAAATCAGGAGGACTTATTACTTTCTCTAGTCAGTACGGCTCAAAAAACACTTTTTGGCAGGGAACATGATTTTGAAAACATCCATTCGGTGAAAGATTTTCAAGACAGAGTTCCTGTAGCAGATTATGAAGATCTTAAACCTTATATAGAACGGGTAAAAAAAGGACAGGCCAATATTTTATGGACAGAAACCCCTGAATATTTTGCTAAAACTTCGGGAACAACTTCCGGATCAAAATATATTCCTATTTCCAAAGAAGGAATGCCGCTTCAGATTGCCGGTGCACAAAGTGCCTTATTTCATTACATCAGTAAAAAGAATAATGCCGACTTTGTGAACGGAAAAATGATTTTTCTGCAGGGAAGTCCTGAACTGGAGGAAGTTTTTGGAATAAAAACAGGAAGATTATCCGGTATTGTAGCGCACCATATTCCTAATTATCTGCAAAAAAACCGTCTGCCAAGCTGGGAAACCAATATCATGGAAGACTGGGAAGCCAAAGTAGATAAAATCATTGAAGAAACGGAACATGAAAACATGACCCTGATCTCAGGAATTCCGCCATGGCTGATCATGTATTTTGAAAAGTTAACAGAAAGACACGGCAAAAAAATCAAACAGCTTTTCCCAAACCTACAGCTTATCGTTACAGGAGGGGTCAATTACGAACCATACCGCGATAAAATGGAAGATCTGCTGGGTGGAAAAGTAGATATTATTCAGACATTTCCTGCTTCTGAAGGCTTTTTTGCTTTCCAGGATGATTATACAAAAGAAGGTCTTCTGCTATTGACCCATCATGGAATTTTCTATGAATTTATTCCTTTGGAAGAATATGGTAAGCCAGGAGCAAGAAGATTAACATTAAAAGAAATTGAACTTCATAAAGATTATGCCTTAATTCTTACAACCAATTCCGGACTTTGGGCGTATTCTATCGGAGATGTTGTGCGGTTTATCAGCAAAGATCCTTACAGAGTTCTAGTAAGTGGCAGGACCAAACATTTCACTTCGGCATTTGGGGAACACGTGATTGCTTTTGAAGTTGAAGAAGCGATGAAAGCTACTCTTGAAAAACATCCGGCACAGATTACAGAATTCCATCTTGCCCCACAGGTAAATCCTGGCGAAGGACTTCCTTATCATGAATGGCTGATCGAATTTGAAAAGGAACCGGAGAATTTAGATACATTCAGAGATGAACTGGATTTGCAATTAAGGGCAAGAAATACGTATTATGATGATCTTATTTCCGGGAATATTTTACAGAAGCTGCATATCACCACCTTAAAAAAGAATGCCTTTCAGGAATATGCCAAATCTCAGGGGAAACTGGGTGGCCAAAATAAGACTCCGAGATTGGCTAATGACAGAAACATTGCAGATCTCTTAGAAATTTACAAAAATTAATCATATTTTTTCAATTCCAAAAACGTATATTCAAAAAAAATTATAAATTTGAAAAACTAAAAGAAAATAATGAAAGCATCTGTACTGTTGAAATCGTCTTTACTAACATCTTTATTTGTTATTACATCTTGTGCTACTACAAAATACAGCGAAGATATTTCAAAAAACAATTACTCTAATCTTGAAGCCGGAAAGGTATACAAAGTAACTATGAGAGACGGTTCTCCTAAACAAACCATCTTATTCAGAAACGTTGTTGGTGACAATCTTGTAGGTACAGCGGGTAAAAAAGACAGTACAGAAGTAGTGATCCCGAAATCAAATGTAGCGGCTGTAAAAGACAGAAGAAAGGCAAGAATTGCTGCCGGAGCTACTATTATTGGGGCTGCGGGTGTTGCTGCCATCGTAATCAGTTCTTCAAGAGCAGACTAAAATAGATTTTATCTTTCAGGATATATTTAATATATCTTTTAAAAATCAACATATGAATAGTCCTAAATAGATTTTTAGGGCTATTTTTGTTCATGATTTCCTTTACCCCGTTACAAACATTACAAAATGTTGAGTTCAGAAATCTTCTTACCGGGAGATTTTTTATTGTTTTAGCTTTCAGAATGCTGGCCACTTTATTAGGATGGTGGGTATATCAATTAACAAAAGATCCTTTTTCAATAGGTCTTATCGGGCTATCGGAGGTAATTCCTGCTGTAAGCTGTGCGCTGTATGCCGGGCACGTTATTGATATGAATGAGAAAAAGAGACTGCTTCTCATCTGTAATTATACATATATTTTCCTGATCGGGCTTCTGCTGATTCCTGCCTTTTTTGATGTGGAGATGCATTTCACCGGTCATCAGATTACCTATTATATTTATGGGGTCATCTTTTTTACCGGAATAGCAAGAGCGTTCATAGGTCCTATTGTACCTTCCATGATTCCTAAAATTGTAAAGAAAGAAAACCTTCCCAACGCTGTTACTCTGAACCAGGCTACTTTCCTTATATCTTCTGTGTGTGGACATGCGGTAGGTGGTATTCTTATTGGCTTTATAGGCGTAAAATGGACGTTGGTTGCTATTTTAGCATTAATATTTGTTGCTTCACTGTTTTTCTGGCAACTTCACAAACAGTATTCGGAGTACAAAAAGGAAACTGTAAATGTGGTGGAGAGTATGCGTGAAGGAATTTCTTATATTTTTAAAACCAAAGAGATTCTGGGAGCACTGTGTCTTGATATGTTTGCTGTACTTTTTGGGGGTGCAGTGGCCATGATCCCGGTATTTGCTACTGATATTTTAAATTCAGGGGCTGAAGGTTTCGGATTGTTGAATGCAGCATCTGATATCGGTTCAATGTGTATCATTACTATTTTATCCATTGTTCCTCTTCGAAAAAATCAGGGGAAAATACTACTTGTTGTTGTCACCGGATTTGGGCTTTGTATTATTGGGTTTGGTTTATCCAAATTGTATTGGCTGTCTTTCATGTTCCTTGTGATGAGTGGAATGCTTGATGGAATTTCTGTGGTCATCCGGGGTACCATTGTACAGTTAAAGACACCAGACCATATAAGAGGACGTGTTCTCAGTGTAAATTCAATCTTCATTATGTCCAGCAATGAAATGGGACAGTTTGAAAGTGGTGTTATGGCTAAATTACTGGGGGTTGTACGCTCTGTAGTATTTGGAGGATGCATGACTGTTCTTGTTGCTTTACTTGTGGGAAGCACCAATCCTAAACTAAGAAAAATGCAATATTAACTTATTATTTATCAATCCATTTCAAATCCTATACGGTAAAAACCGTAATCCGAAATACTTAAAATCAGAATAGAACGTTTTCTATTCTGATTTTACTTTTATAGGTGTTTTTTCAAAATCATTCAAAGGATTAAATCCCAAATATTCAGTGAAATCATTAAAATCTTTACGATCTCTGTATAATTTCACTTAAAAAATAAAATACAATATTAAAAATCAATATATTACTTTCTTTAAATATATCTCAAAATCTTTAATTTAACGTTAATAATTTTTTATATTTGCTCTATAAAATATCCCCCTATGTATAAACTTTTACTAATTTTGAGTTTTTTCGTCACAGGTTCGCTGATGAATGCCCAATTTTTTTCAGATCAAACCTTACAGCAATCTGTTTTGCAGCTGAATAATGCAAAAACAGAAAACGACTATGATACTCTTTTTTCTAAGTTTTCAGAGGCTAAAACTTCAGAAAAATGGCAGGCTAATTATTATGCCGCTGCAGCATTGTATCTTAAAACAAATTTTCTTTTAAAGAACAGCCCGAACAGTCCTCTTGGAGAATCTAACGAAACTGCAAGAAAACTGGCTATGCAGGCTCTTGCTTCTGAGAAGAATAATGGAGAAGTAAATATTCTTCTTGGTCTTATCCATTTTCAGAAAATCAGGATAAAAACAGCTGCAGATCCTCAAAAGGAACTAAAGACCGCTACAAGCTTTATGACAAAAGCGGAAACAACTGTAAAGAACAATCCAAGACTTTCTTTCTTAAAAGCTGAAATGGCTGAAAAGCAAGGCAATAAGACAGAAGCTATCAAATTTTATCATAAAGCAGTCAAAGAATTCGAAACATCAAACGCTTCATCCGGTTCACCAAACTGGGGAAGACAGCTGATCGGAACAAATTAACAGTAAGAAAACACATGATCTCCTGAGTAAATTGGGCGGTCAGTTTTTATTTTGATACACAAAACTTTAATAGTTCGCAGAAACATTTTTGTATCCGATAAAGCACCGCATTTTTTTAGTAATTAAACAATTTTACTATTTGTTTTTAAAATCATCTCTTATGAAAAAAGCATTACTTGTTTTCTCAATTATATTTTCACATCTTTTATTTGCCCAATCAGACTGTACTACTGCAATGGCGGTCTGTGGTAACTCAGATATTTCATATACTCCGGGCGGACATGGAGACATTCCGGAAGACCTGGGCGGATGTTTAACTTCCGATGAAAAGTACTCTGTATGGTACTCGTTTACGGTAGCTACAGCCGGAACCTTAACTTTCGAAATCATTCCTAACGATCAGACCGATGATTATGACTTCGGTGTATATGGTCCTAACAAATCATGTGGCAGCCTTGGAACTCCAATCCGCTGTTCTTATTCAGGACAGGCTGGAAACACAGGTCTTAACATGACCGCTACTGACCTTAGTGAAGATGCATCAGGAGACAAATGGGTGAAATACCTTGATGTATTACCTGGCCAGACGTACTATTTAATTGTAAATAACCACAGAGAGACCGCTAACGGATTCAAATTATCATGGGGTGGGACAGCTACTTTATCTTCTCCATTTACAGATCCGAATATACAGCCTCATCCGTTCATTCCACCAGGAATTCCAGGAGCAAACCCTACAGACCCTAGAGAAGTAGTGGTGTGTGCAAATCCTGCAACTTTTGATTTCTCTTCATTAACAGCAGGAATTCTGAACGGTAACCCGAACTTCAGTATTAGCTATCATACAAGCCAAAATGATGCATTAACAGGTAACAATCCTCTTATTGGCCCTCAAACAGTTACTCCTGTAGGTGTTTATTTCTATAGTATCAACTATACCGATCCTACTAATCCGGACAGTCCTATTAATAAATGTAGACAGACTGGTAAATTTAAATTTAAAGATGGTACGATCAAGGCAACAAGCGTTACTTTAACAAGCTGTAACAACAACAATGCGGGTACGGCAACTTATGACCTTACAACAGCAGCTGTTTTTGCAGATCCTACGGCTACAAAAAAATATTATTATACTTTATATGATCTGAATAACTCAATTAATGAGATCACCAATATCTATCAGTTTGTTTCGGCAGAGGGTAAAATATATGTAAAAGTAACTTCTGTATTCGGATGTACCGATATTGCAGAAATTACCCTTAAGTTCTATCCGGCAATCATTGCAAAAGATGCAGAATTAAGATCATGCTTTATTGAAGCAAATCCTTCTACCGCTTTATTCAACCTTGATAACGCCGCTGTAATCACGCCACAGGCAGGTATCACGAAAAAATATTTCCCTTCATTGACAGATGCAATAGATGCAACCAACGAGATTTTAAATGCTAATTATATTGCACCAAACGGTTTGGTATACGTAAGAGTATCTGATACCAGAGGATGTTTTGTAGTTGTAAAAATCGGTTTAACAGTTATCCCTCCGGTAACATCCAGTGTTCTGAAAGACAAAATCATCTGTATAGAAGACACAACAACTTTAGATGCCGGGCCTGGATTCAAAAGCTATGAGTGGAGCACGGGAGCTACAACTCAGTCTATAAAAGATGTAGGAGTAGGAATCTACTGGGTAAAATTAAAAACAGGGGAATGTATCACTACTCAAACAGTAACAGTATATCCTGCTGATCAGCCGGTTGTAACAAATATTGATGTTTCTAACACTACATTAACGATCAATGTTATAGGAGGAACTCCGGATTACCAGTATTCTATGGATAAAATCATATGGCAGACCTCCAATACATTCTCTAATGTGGCAAGAGGCACCTATAAAGTATATGTAAAAGACGCTTATGACTGTGAGCCTATTGAAGTTACAATAGTGGTTCCTAACCTGATCAATATGATTACACCGAACGGAGATGGTGTGAACGATGTTGTAGATTATTCTGCAATTGCAGACAAACAAAACCTTGTATTGAGTATCTTTGACAGATACGGAACAAAAATCCACCAGGGAGATAAATCCAATGGATACAAATGGGACGGAACCATTGCAGGGAAGAAGATTCCGACAGGTACATACTGGTATTCTGTAACATGGAATGAGAATGACAAGAAGAATACTCCATTTAAGTTTTCAGGTTGGATTGTTGTAAAAAACAGAGAATAAAACTAATACAATACGAGAAAGCCGCTTTGGCGGCTTTTTCTTTTAACAAATCATGATAAAATTAATTGATCCCAATTTTGTTTAACAAAAATCGTTTCAACAATGAAAAAAATACTACTTCTTTTTATTTTATTGATAACACAAATAGTCTACTCACAGTCAGATTGTATCACGGCAATTCCCATCTGTGGTAACTCTGATATTTCTTACACTCCTTCAGGACCTGGAAATATTATAGAAATTCTTAATGCAAACGGAGGATGCCTTAGCACCAATGAAAGATATACCGTTTGGTACACTTTCACTGTATCTACACCAGGTACACTTGCATTTAAAATAAAGCCTAACGATCAAGGTGATGATTATGATTTTGCAGTTTATGGACCAACAGCAAACGGCTGTGCTTCTTTACAGAATGCAGATCACGTCTTCATACAGCCTATAAGATGTAACTATAGCGGTACTCCGGGAGATACAGGTCTGGATCTTACTCTTGCTCCACCTGCTGTATTCCCTACCAATCCTCCTGGCACTACAGCCAGTATGAACAATGGTAAATGGAGTCCTTATATGGATGTATTAGTAGGACAAACCTATTATTTAGTCATTGATAACTTCAGTAGATCCGTTAATGGTTTTTCTATGGAATGGTCAGGTACTGCGAGCTTAAGTTCTGCATTTAATGATCCTGTTCTTTCACCTAACCCATTCATTCCTCCGGGAATTCCAGGAGCTACTCCTAACGATCCTAACCAGGTAATGGTTTGTGCATTACCTAGCCAGTTTGACTTTACAACACTTTCTGCTGCTATTGTAAACGGTAACAGCCCTAATTTCAAGGTTACTTACCATAAAACTACCAACGATGCCCTTACAGGAGAAAACCCTCTTACCATAGCAACTGTAGATGGAACAACAACCTACTATTACAGAGTGGTATATAAAGACCCGAACAACCCAACCAATCCCATCAACGGATGTTTTATAACCGGGAAATTTAAGTTTGTGAATGTAGGCATCTCAGCCAATACTGCTACTTTATATTCTTGTAATAACAATGGAGCCGGTACTGCCAAATATAATTTGACAACAGCCAATATATTCGGAGGAAGCGGAGCAACTATTAAGTATTATACTACGGTTGATGATATGAATGCGGAAATCAACGAAATTACGGATCCTGCCAACTATATCTCTCCGGAAGCAACTATATACGCAAAAGTAATTTCTACTTTCGGGTGTAAAGCAACCACTACCATCAGACTATTATTCTACCCTACAGTGGTATTAAAAGATGCAGTACTTCAAAATTGTTATATTGATAATGATGTTACCCGTTCAACATTTGATCTTTCCAAAGCAGATATCGGAGTACCTGTACCAACCCCTACAGGAACTATCATTAAGTATTATACCTCGGTAGCTGATGCCAAAGCCCAGATCAACCCTATTACAATGCCATTTAATTATCTTTCAGAAAGCAAAACGGTATATGTAAGAGTAGACAATGATAAACAATGTTATTCAATTGCTAAAATAGAACTGGTAGTATTACCTCCGGTAAAATCAGCGGTATTAAAAGATAAAACGATTTGTGCGGAAGCCAAAACCACTCTGGATGCAGGGCCTGGATTCGACAGCTACGAATGGAGCACCGGAGAAACTTCACAATCTATCAATAACGTAGGCGTAGGAGTTTACTTTGTAAAACTTCAGACTGGAAAATGCTTCACGCTTCAGGAAGTACGTGTACATGCAAGCCTTCAGCCGGTGATTTCTGGGATAGAAATATCAAATAATAACATCACCGTTACTGCTACAGGTGGAGTTCCTCCATATAAATTCTCAGTAGATGGTATCAACTGGCAGGATTCTAATACATTCACAGGACTTCCAAGAGGTGAAAATACAGTGTATGTAAAAGACACTTATAATTGTACTCCTGTTCAGGTAACGGTTACTGTTCCTAACCTTATTAACGCTATCACTCCAAACGGAGACAACGTAAATGATGTGATTGATTACTCTGCACTGGCGTACAAGAAAAATCTTATCTTCGTTGTGTATGACAGATATGGAAACAAACTTCATGAAGCCAACAAAATGAGAAATTTCACTTGGGACGGAACTGCTTTCGGTAAGAAAATCCTGACAGGAACTTACTGGTACACGATCTCATGGAACGAAAACAATAAAGACAATACAGAAACCAAATATTCAGGATGGGTATTGGTAAAAAATAAAGAATAAGCGATACTTAATCTTTTTGAAAAAATCACCTCAGTCTGAGGTGATTTTTTTATCAACAAGATCAACCTCCTGTTTACAGCATTTTCCGAAAGACTGCTAATAATTTGTTGAATACTATTTTTTTATTATTTTTTAAATAAACTATCTTTGCACCATGGCGCAGAAAGAAACTTTATCATCCCTGACACACGGAAACTTTGCAAAAGAATTGTCTATTGCGGATGGAAAAATGCCTCCCAATGCAGTGGATTTCGAAAGACTTGTTATCGGAACTTTTTTGATTGACAAAAAAGGGCTTGACCATTCTATTGACCTTCTCACTTCAGAAGTATTCTATGATCCGAGACATCAGGTCATCTTTTCTATCATCTTAAAGCTTTATGAAGGCAACCATCCGGTAGACTTAATGACCATTATTCAGGAATTAAAAAAAGAAGATAAGCTAAGCCAGGCAGGTGGTGATCACTACATTATTGACCTGACAATGGGAGTAAGTTCATCTGCCCATATTGAATACCATGTACGTGTGATTCTTGAAAAATATATTTTAAGAAGCCTTATCAATGTTTCTGCCAATGTCATTGATTCCTCATACAAAGAGTCAACCGACGTTTTTGAACTTCTGGATAAAGCTGAACAGTCTTTCTTTGAGATTACCAACGGAACGATCAAAAAGGGATTCGATACTGCCAATTCGTTAGTAAAACAGGCTATTGACACGATTAAATCTTTAAAAGATAAAGAAGGCCTTTCAGGGGTTCCTTCAGGATTCCGAGACGTAGATAAGGAAACCGGTGGGTGGCAGAATTCTGACCTTATCATTATTGCTGCACGTCCCGCGATGGGAAAAACGGCATTCCTTCTTTCCATGGCAAGAAATATTGCAGTAGGACACAAAGTTCCTATGGCTCTTTTCTCTCTCGAGATGGCATCAGTACAGCTGATCACCAGAATGATTGCTTCCGAAACAAGAATTTCTTCTGAGAAATTAAGAAAAGGAACTCTGGATGATGAAGAATGGCAGAGACTATTCTCCAATGTATCTGAGTTGGAAAATGCTCCTTTATATATTGACGAAACCCCTTCCCTTTCCATATTCGACTTCCGTGCAAAATGCCGAAGACTTGTCATGCAGCATGGTGTAAGAATTATCATGGTCGACTACCTTCAGCTGATGACAGCAGGAAGCAGCGGTGGAAAAGGAGTTGGAAACCGTGAACAGGAGATCTCCATGATTTCACGTTCATTAAAAGCGATTGCAAAAGAACTTAACGTTCCGGTGATTGCTCTTTCCCAGCTTTCAAGAAGTGTGGAAGCGCGTCCGGGGAAAAGACCTCAGCTTTCTGACCTTAGGGAATCCGGAGCGATTGAGCAGGATGCCGATATCGTATCTTTCATCTTCAGACCGGAATATTATAAAATTACCGTTTGGGATAATGATGAAGAAGGACAGGAAACTTCTACTGAAAACCAGGCCGAACTGATTATAGCAAAGCACAGGAATGGTGCTACGGCAGACGTCCGACTATCTTTCTTAAAACATTTTGCAAAATTTGGTGATATCGAAGCAGCAATGGATGGAGCCGGAGGAGGATATCCTTCCAACTTTGGAGAACCAAGCGGCTTTGACAAGATCAAAACGACTATTCAGCCAGGGGCAGCATTTGACCTTCCGGACAGCTCAAAACTTTCCGGCTCATCAATGAATGACTTTGATGATGATGACGATTTTCCTTTTTAAGTGAAGGCTTAAACCTAATTCAGTTTAAATTCACAATTCATAATTCAATTTTTTAAAAAACAGATTTGAGAATCGAAATTTATACCGACGGGGCTTGCAGCGGAAATCCGGGAAAAGGCGGATATGGAATTCTCATGCGCGTTCCTGAAAAAAATTATCAGAAAACATTTTCCAAAGGGTTTCGGAAAACCACCAATAACAGAATGGAACTTCTGGCAGTCATCACTGCATTGGAAAAGCTGAAATCTACAGAAAATGAGATCCATGTATATACTGACAGTAAATATGTATCTGATGCAATCAACCAAAACTGGATTGCCGGATGGATCAAGCGAGGCTGGAAGAATGTAAAAAACCCCGACCTCTGGAAAAAATTTGTTGAGCTATACAATAAACACACCCCTAAAATGCATTGGGTAAAAGGCCATGCAGGACACTTTGAAAACGAACTTTGCGACAAATTAGCGGTTGCAGCAGCCAATTCTTCCGATCTCGAAATTGACACTTATTTCGAAAATCTTGATAATAATTCTCTATTTTAATCTTAATTAAAACTATTCTAAAGCCCCAGCCTCATATTTACCATTTCATCAGAAGAAACAAGATTTATTAAAAAATAATTAAATTTTTTAACAAAATTAACATTAAATACATATTGTTTGATCGGGATTTAATATCTTTACACATTAATCAAAGTCCCATTTAAATGAATAAAAATCTATTATTGTATTTATCTGTTTTTTTACTTTGTATAGCCGGGAAGTCCTTTGCCCAGACTTATCAGCTTATTGGAAACCCAGTGACTACTACTGGATGGACGATGGTTTCCCCTACTCAGGTAAACACAGATTTTATTCAGCTTACCCCGGATACCAACAACCAATCCGGTTCTATCAGACTGAATGACCCTATCAATTTAAAATATTGTGACAAATGGAGAGTGGAATTTGATTTCAGAATGGATTCCAACCAAACCTCTAACGGAGATGGAATTGCCTTCTGGTATCTGGCCAATCCACCTGTCGCCAGCGTATTGGGATCCGGTCTGGGGGTATCTCAAAATGCAGTAGGCCTTGTTGTAGGTTTTGACACTTATAACAATACTACAACTGCTACAATGAGCAAGGTTCACGTTGCTTATGGACAAGTTCAAAATACAAGTGATACGAATAATGTTGAGTTCTTTAATGTTGCGGGAAGCTCCTTCCATTCACCAGATCTGAATACAACCCAACCTTTTCAGGGAACCACCTTTAAGCATGTTGAAGTAACGGCACAGGTAGATCCAGCGAATCCTACAAGCTGGATATTAAAAATAACAATAGACGGCAATGTAATCTGTAATCAGTCTTTTGCTCCTTCCGGAACGGCTGCCGCAATGACTGTAGGATATTTTGGATTTTCAGCTTCCACAGGAGGTGCAAGATCAAGACATTCTATTAAAAATGTAAAAATTTATACTGATAAAGTTCCTATTTTACAAAACTCGGCTACTCAGTCTTTCTGCCCTAATCCGACTACCGGATATGGCTCTGTAAACCTGACATCTTTCAATTCGCAATTCGTCAACAATACTTCAAATTATACATTTACGTATTATCCACTGGGAAGTTCTACCCCTATTGCCAACCCCGCCAACTACCAATTCAATACAAATACAACAGTTACGGTTGTTATTAAAGATAATGCAGGACTGCTCTGTGATAATCCGGATGGTAAAATCTTACTCGTTCTCGCTCCTTTTAAAGCTGAGGATAAAACCATTACTGTATGTAATAATAACAAAGCCGGAACGGCCGCTTTCAACCTGAATACAGCAAATGTAACAGGTGTTCCGGGAGCGGTTAAAAAATATTATAAAACGTTAGCAGATCTCAACGCAGATACTAATGAGATTCAAAATCCCGGCAACTATATATCTGCTCCGGGAGACGTGTATGTAAAAGTTACAACTCCTCAGGGATGCACAGGTTCGGCAAAAATCACGCTGGCATTTTATCCTGACACACCTGTGAAAGAAGCCACACTCAGATCATGTTTTATTGAAAACAATATTACCAGTGCTATTTTTAATCTGACCACTGCTGATGTTACTACATTAACTTCTGGAGTGACAAAAAAATACTACACCTCCATTGCTAATGCTTTAGACGGAACCAATGAAATCATGAACCCTCTTCAGTACTTATCCACAAGTACTGCCGTTTACGCAAAAGTAACAGATGCCAACGGATGTTTTAATATTGCTAAAATCAACCTTATTGTACTACCACCTGTTCCTTCTTCTGTTCTGAAAGACAAAACCATTTGTATTGGTGAAAAAACAGATCTGGATGCAGGTCCTGGATTTGATGGCTATGAATGGAGCACTGGAGAAACCACCTCATCTGTTAAAGACCTGGGAGTAGGTGTTTATTGGGTAAAGCTTAAAACAGGCAACTGTATCACGACACAGATTGTAAAAATAAATGCATCTGCAAATCCTGTGATTTCCAGCATTGATATTGACAACAACACGATCACCGTAAATGTAGCAGGAGGAAAACCTCAGTATCAATTCTCTCTGGATGGAGTCAACTGGCAGACCAGCAACATATTCACCGGACTGGCAAGAGGAGAAGTAAGAGTATATGTAAAAGACTTCTATAACTGTACTCCTGTTGAAGTTCAGATCACTGTACCAAACCTGATTAATGCCATCACTCCGAACGGTGATAACGTAAACGATTTCATAGACTACTCTGCACTCGCTTACAAAAAAAACTTAGTATTTATCGTCTACGACAGATATGGCAATAAATTGTATGAAGCCGGAAAGATGAGAAACTTCACTTGGGATGGAACTGCTTCCGGTAAAAAAGTTCTTACAGGTACTTACTGGTACACCATCTCATGGAACGAAAACAATAAAGACAATACTGAAACTAAATACTCAGGCTGGGTATTGGTAAAAAACAGAGAATAAATTTTACTATCAGAAACTACCTCATTTGGGGTAGTTTCGGTATTAAAACAAGACCTGTTTAATCAGAGATTGGGATCAGATATTGTTTTATGATCAATTCAAACATTAAAAAAACAATTTTATTTCTAAGAAAAAGTATAACATCACAATCCATCCACTATGAAAAAAGATATACTCATTTTTGTACTGACTATCTTATTATGCTTGCCGGGAAGCCTATTTTCGCAAACCTACCAACTTACCGGAAACCCCGTAAATACAACAGGCTGGGACCTTGTCTCTGATGCTGTAGTAAGCGGAGACTTTGTAAGGCTTACAACCGATCAGACCAGCAGATATGGAGCTGTAAAATTATCCACACCTATCACCCTGAGCTATTGTGATAAATGGAAAGTGGAATTTGATTTCAGAATTGACGGAAATGGAACTACTCAGTTTGGAAAAGGAGATGGCTTTACCTTCTGGTATCTTGCCAATCCACCCACAGGATTCGTTTCAGGAGGAGGACTTGGTATCCCGGCGAATGCTTCAGGGCTAATGGTTGGTTTTGATATTTTCAATAACACTACGGAAGGTCAGATGAGTAAAGTTCACATTCTTTATGGCACCAATAATACAGCTGGTAACAATATTGAATTCAACACCACTCCTGGAAGTACCTACCATTCTCCTGATCTTATCGCTACTCAACCGTTTGTAGGAGATACTTACAGACATGTTGAAGTAAACGGAGAAACAGACCTTACCAACCCAACAAACTGGATTATCAAAGTAAGAATCAACGGTGTACTTATCGTAGATCAGTCTTTTGCTCCTTCCGGAGGTGCAGTAGGAATGTCACAAGGATATTTCGGTTTCTCTGCAGCAACCGGAGGTGCCAGCGCAAGACATTCTATTAAAGATGTTAAAGTATTCGTAGATAAAGTTCCTATTTTAAGCAATACGGTAACTCCTTTTGTATGTACAAATCCCGCTACCGGAAATGGTGTCGTGGATCTTACTTCTTTCAACTCTCAATTTGTGAATAATCCCGGAAACTATCTTTTCAGTTATTATGTATTGGGAAGCTCTACACCTATTGCCAATCCTGCAAGTTTCCAATATTCAGGAAATACCACCATCAAGGTTGTTATAAAAGACCCTACTTCCACTCTTTGTGATAATGGTGACGGTGTTATTCAGCTTAATCCTACTCCTTTTGCAGCAACTGACGCTACCCTTTCCGGATGCAATAACAACAATGCCGGAACAGCGACCTTTGATCTTAATTCTGCTGCTGTAACAACTGTTGCCGGAGTTACAAAGGAATTCTATCCTACATTATATGACCTTAATAATGACACCAACAAAATCACAAACCCTTCAGCTTATGCTTCCGCACCAGCTACACTATATGTAAGGGTAACAACTCCCCAGGGTTGTGTAAGTACAGCTAAAGTTACGCTGAACATTTACCCTGTTGTGGTTGTCAACGATACCGAAATAAAATCCTGCTTTATAGAAACCAATCCATCTATGGCCTCTTTTAATCTTACAGGAGCCATCGTTTCCCAAGGCGGACTTACAAAAGAATATTACCCATCATTAACAGATGCAATCAGTGGAACTAATGCAATCTCTACTCCGGCGGCATACATTGCTCCGAACGGAGTCATTTATATTAAAGTATTTGGCGCAAACGGATGTTATTCAATTGCTAAAGTTACTTTAACGGTCATCCCTCCAGTTTTCTCAAGAACTTTACTTGATCAGACTATCTGTATAGAAAATACAACCACATTAGATGCAGGAGCTGGTTTCAAAAGCTATGAATGGAGCACGGGAGCGACCACTCAATCTATCAAAAATGTGGGAGTAGGTACTTATTGGGTAAAACTTAAAACCGGAGATTGTATTGCAACACAAAAAGTGACAGTATATCCTTCCGATAATCCCGTTGTTACTACTGTAGATATTTCAGGAAGCACAGTGACAGTCTATGCCAATGGCGGAACTCCACCTTACCAGTATTCTATGGATAATATCAACTGGCAGGATTCCAATATCTTTACCAATATTGCCAGAGGTGAGGCTACAATATTCGTAAGAGACGGTTATAATTGTGCTCCTGTTGAAGTTAATATTACAGTACCTAATCTGATCAACGTGATCACTCCTAATGATGACGGTATTAATGATTTTGTTGATTATTCTGCACTTGCCAATAAACAGAATCTGGAAATAGGCATCTTCGACAGATATGGCTACAAAATGTTCCAGGCTGATAAAACCAATGGCTACAAATGGGCAGGCACCACTAATGGAAGTAAAAAAGTTCCTACAGGAAATTACTGGTATTCTGTTTCATGGAATGAAAATAATAAAAACAGTACTCCGATAAAATTCTCAGGTTGGATTGTTGTAAAAAACAGAGAATAATTACACTTTCCATCACATCAAAAGAATCACCCTGCCAGCCAGGGTGATTTTTTGTATTAACAGAGCGGAGATATTTCATTTTAAAGACTCTTTATTCATATTCAATTCTTAAATTTGTCCTATGAATTATTTGGAAGCTTTAAGCAGAAGATATTCTGTAAAAAAATTCAATCATCAGATTATTCCTCAGGAAACCCTTCACAATATTCTTGAGTCAGGAAAGCTGTCTGCCAGTTCTCTGGGACTTCAGCCCTATAAAATTGTGATTGTTGAGAGTGAAGAAATGAAGCAGAAACTGATTCCGGCTTTCTATAATCCTTCTCAGATTTCCACCTGTTCTCATCTTATCGTTATTATTTCAAAGAAAATTATTGAAGAGAACTATATCCGGGGATATTTTAATCATATTTCTGAAGTAAGAGATACTCCTGTTGAAAAACTGGATCCTTTCAAAAACAGTATAAATCAGCACATCACCCAGAAAACAGAGGATGAAATCTTCAACTGGGCAGAAAAACAATCCTATATAGTTTTGGCCAATCTTATGTATGCCGCCGCTATTGAAAATATAGACTCCTGCCCTATGGAAGGTTTCCGCCAGGATCTTATAGAAGAAATTCTGAATATCAATCCCGAAACAGAAAAAGTAACCGTTACCCTCGCTTTAGGCTACCGTTCTGAAGAAGACCATTTTCAGCACATGAAAAAAGTAAGGAAACCAAACGAAAAATTGTTTAAATTTATTTAATCGTTCTAAAACGATTGTACCTAAAGCAAGCATATGATAAAAGCGGATGTATTAGTAATCGGTTCCGGCATTTCCGGACTTTCCTATGCCATTAAAGTTTCTGAACAGCTCCCTGATGCCAAAATCATTATCGTAACCAAATCTGACGAAGACGAAAGCAATACCAAATATGCACAAGGCGGTCTGGCCGTAGTTACAGATTCTAAAAATGATAATTTCAGCAAACATATTGAAGACACTATGCGCGCCGGAGACGGTGAGAACAAACGCGATGTCGTAGAAATGGTCGTTACGGAAGCTCCAAAAAGATTTAAAGAAATTGTAGAATGGGGGGCCCAATTTGACATGAAGAACGGCAAATTCGCTTTAGGAAGAGAAGGAGGCCATACTGAAAACAGAATCGTACACCACAAAGATATTACAGGTTTTGAAATTGAAAGAGCTTTGCTGGAAACAGCCAATAACAGCCCAAATATTGAAATTCTTGACCATCATTATGTAATTGATATCATTACACAACACCATGTTCCCGGAAAAGAACTCAACGAAGGAGATATTCATTGCTATGGAGCATATATTCTGGATGAAAAGTCCAAGACCATCAAAAAAATTACTTCTAAAATAACACTGGTTGCAACAGGAGGTGCAGGACATGTTTATAAAAACACTACCAACCCCACCATTGCTACAGGAGACGGAATTGCTTTTGTAGCCCGCGCGAAAGGAAAGGTTTCCAATATGCAGTATTATCAGTTTCACCCAACAGCTCTGTACAGCAAAATGGACGGAATGTTGTTTCTAATTTCGGAAGCAGTTCGTGGAGACGGAGCGAAATTAAGAACCAAAAGGGGCGAAAAATTCATGCATAAGTATGATGAACGTGAAGAACTAGCATCCAGAGATATCGTTGCAAGAGCCATCGACGCCGAAATGAAAATTACCGGAGACGAATTTGTGGGTTTAGACTGCAAGGAAATGAACCATGAAAAATTCTTAGAACATTTCCCTAATATTTATAAAAAATGCAGAGACGAAGGAATTGATCCCTTCACTCAATTAATTCCCGTTGTACCGGCCTGCCACTATTTAATGGGAGGTATTGAAGTTGACAGAGACGGACAGTCCTCCATCAGAAATCTTTTTGCTGTGGGTGAATGTACCAACTCAGGACTTCACGGAGCCAACAGACTTGCTTCCAATTCATTACTTGAAGGCTTGGTTTTCGGGCACAATGCTGCCATGAAAACCGTAGAACTTCTGAATGAAAATAGTTTCAACTTTGATGATCTGAAAGCCGTTCCGGAATGGAATGAAGAAGGAATGAAAATCATGGACGAAATGGTAATCGTAAGCTATCTCAGAAAGCAGCTTCAGGAAATGATGAGCGACCTGGTAGGTATTGTAAGAAGTAACAAACGTCTGAATATGGCACTCCAGAAACATCAGGAAATTGCTGCTGCCGTGGATGAAATTTACCACTACTCTATCCTTTCTCCTCAATTATCAGAATTAAGAAACTTAACAACCGTTGCCTACCTCATCATTACCCAGTCTATGGAAATGACGGAGAATAAAGGGGCATTCTATAATAAAGATTTAGCCTAAAAGCATCACAAAATGAAAAGACCAGCATACGTAACAGATAAAGCATTAAAGACATTTATAAAAAACGCTCTTGAAGAAGATATTCAGGATGGAGACCACTCTACCTTGTCTACCATTCCAAAGGATCTTGTGCAAAGTGCTAAGCTTTTAGTAAAACAGAACTGTATTCTTGCAGGTGTTGAGCTGGCAGAAATCATTTTCAAGACTTTTGACAAAAATCTGAAAGTGGAAGTTTTCATTAAAGACGGTGCTCCTTGTAAATTTGGAGATGTAGCACTTATGGTAACAGGAAGTGCAAGATCTATTCTTTCCACTGAAAGATTCGTTCTTAACTGTATGCAGAGAATGAGCGGTATTGCTACGCTTACCCATGACTGGGACTCAAGATTGGTAGGTACAAAAACCAAACTTTTAGATACAAGAAAAACAACTCCTAACTTCAGAATGTGTGAAAAATGGGCGGTTGCCATAGGTGGAGGAACCAATCACAGATATGGTCTTTATGACATGATTATGCTGAAAGACAACCATATCGACTACAATGGAAGCATCACCAATGCAGTGGCAATGGCCAAGGATTACGTTAAAAAGAACAAAAAAAAGTTAAAAATAGAGGTTGAAACAAGAAACCTTGAAGAAGTTCGCGAAGCCATCAATGCAAAGGTTGACAGAATCATGCTTGATAATATGGATGTAAATACCATGAAGCAGGCGGTAAAAATGATCAACGGCTCATGTGAGTCTGAAGCTTCAGGCGGAATTACCCGTGATATGCTTAAAGAAATTGCTTCAACAGGGGTAACATTTATTTCTGTAGGAGCCCTTACACACTCTGCTGAGAATATAGATTTGAGTCTCAAAGCAGTGAAATAGCGTTGAATTTTTAACAAAAACACCCCCACTTTGTTAGAAATTCAATAACATGACTTTTTTCATATAAAAATTCAATTTTTAGCCATAATACTGATTTTTAACACATTAACATTATTAAGACTGATTAAAAATTAACATTGAGTTAATAATAGTTAAATTTTATTTTGCGAATTTTGCAGAAAATTAAATCTAACTATTACTAACGATTATGAAATTAATCAACAAATCGATACTAACTGCGGTTATTACATTATCTACAGCTAGTGTTTATTACGCTCAACAAGTTCAGGACACGGTGCAGACTAAGTCCAAAGATATTGACGAGGTAATCTTAAGAGGTGTTACGGATATCGCTAAAGATAGAAAAACACCTGTTGCTGTTTCTACCATTAAATCTGCACAGATTGTAGAAAGACTGGGTAACCAGGAATTTCCAGAGATTTTAAAAACTACTCCTTCTGTGTATGTAACAAGAGGTGGTGGTGGGCTTGGTGATGGATCACTAAGAATTAGAGGATTTGATACTAAAAATACGGCTGTAATGGTTAACGGTATGCCTGTTAACGATATGGAAGGAGGTACAGTATATTGGTCTAACTGGCAAGGGCTAAGCGACGTAACTACATTTATGCAGATGCAAAGAGGGCTTGGGGCATCTAAATTGGCAATTGCTTCTGTAGGAGGAACTATTAATATGCTTACAAAAGCTGCTGATGCAAAACAAGGTGGTAACGTAACTCTTGGGGTAGGTAATAATGGGTTTTTAAAAACTTTATTTTCTTATAATACTGGTAAAAACCAGAATGGCTGGTCTACATCATTTTTAATGAGCAGAACCTCTACTAACGGTTATATTGACGGAGGTAAAGGAGAAGCTTATAATTATTATTTCGCTTTAGGTTACAAACCTAGTGAAACTCATGAACTTCAGTTTACTTTTACCGGAGCTCCACAATGGCATGAGCAAAACTTTCAGTCTCCTATATCTGCTTTTCTAAAATATGGTAAAGACGGAAACCCTAACAGAAGATACAACCCAAACTGGGGATATCTTAATGGACAAGAGTTTTCAACAAACAGAAACTGGTATAGTAAACCTGTTGCCATGTTAAACTGGGACTGGAATATGAACTCAAAATCCAAGTTATCTACAGTATTGTATGGTTCTTGGGGTAGAGGTGGTGGAACTGGAATGCTTGGTTCAATCAATGGTAAAAATACCAATTATGCAGACAATTCCCCATTAAGAGATGCTAATGGAATTATCCGATGGGATGATATCGTAAAATGGAATCAAGGTGGATCTGTTCCGGATTTTGGGGCAAATAAAACTGCTACTAATGGAGAAATTGGACTTAATACATCTAATAATGGACTTACCAGAAGAGCTAGTGTAAACTCACATAACTGGTATGGGATCTTGACTAATTTCCAACACAAAATCAATGATAATTGGAATTTTTCAGTTGGTTTTGATGGAAGATATTATTATGGATATCACCCGGGATATGTAACTGATTTCTTAGGAGCCTCAGGTTACCAGGAAAAAGGAAATTTAAATTATCCTGGTGGGTATATTGTAAGAGATTCGTTCAATGCTGTTCCTTCTGCTAATCCATTTGCTAAAGCTACTAAAGGTGATACCCAATACGCATATAGAAACTTTGATGGAGAAGTATTGTGGGGAGGTTTCTTTGGACAATTAGAGTATTCTACAGAAAAATTCTCTGCTTATATTCAAGGATCGGCTTCAGAACAAGGTTTCCAAAGAATTGATAACTGGATTGTTGATGGTGTAACGGTTAAAAACGGACAAATCCAAAATACTAAAACAGGTTTCAAATATCTGTTCGGATATAATGCAAAAGGGGGAGTAAACTACAATATTAATGAGAATCATAATGTTTTCGGTAATATTGGATACTACGAAAGACAACCTAACAACTATGGAGTCTATCCAAGTAATAACCAAAATCTTAACCCTAATCTAACCAATGAGAAGGTGATGAGTGGAGAACTAGGATATGGTTATAGAAGCTCCAAACTCACTATGAATGTGAATCTTTATTATACTTCATGGAAAGACAGATTTCAAAGATTTACAAACCTTCCTAACTTAACCGATGTTAATGGAAAACCAGTGTCCCGTCCTTATGCTAATATGGATGGTATACAAGAGGTTCATATGGGAGTGGAATTTGAAGGCGCTTATAAAATCACTAATTATATTACTGTTAATGGTATGCTATCTATTGGTGACTGGAAATATAAAGGTAATGCAACTGGTGAGATTTTTGATGAAAATGACCAACCTGTACAGTTAGCGGCCGGACAAAGCAATAGAAGAACTTTTGCATTAGATAAAGTAAAAGTTTCAGATGCCGCTCAAACAACAGCTTCTGTTGGAGTAACTGTAAACCCTGTAAAAAATCTTTCGGTGTATGGTACATGGACTTATGCTGATAAATACTACGGAGGAGTAAGCTTTAATCAGGATTATTTAGTAGGACCAAATGGAGAAGTAACTGATGCTGCAAAAAAAGGAGCATTAAAGTATCCTAGCTTTAGTCTTTTCGATGTAGGTACATCATATACTTTAAAATTAAAAGATCAAAAGCAAAGTTTTGTATTTGGAGTTAATGTATATAACTTATTTGACAAATATTACATTTCTGATGCCAGAACTTCTGTTCATACAAAACAACTATCTGACTTTAAAGATAATTCATCTGCAACTGCACAGCAACAATTTGATGCATATCAAAACACTCTTTATAAAGGTATAGATCCTTCAAACCAAGTGTATTTTGGAGCTGGAATTACATGGTCAGCATCTATTGCATTTAAGTTCTAATATCTTAATATATTAACATAAAAACCCGCCAATGGCGGGTTTTATTTTTTATATTTATAAAAAATAAATATGGATATAGCTCTTACCGAATTTATCAAACATTGGAAATCCAAAGACTATGTAATTGGAATTGTCTTAACCGGTAGTCATGCATTGGGATTGCAAAATGAAAATTCAGACATTGATATCAGAATTATATTTGATCATACACAAAAAACAACACTGAAAGGCATAAAAAATAAAATTTCATACTTCGCTGAAAGTATTGACTCTGTAAAGAAAAGAATGCAGCAGGACTATGTACGCAATATGAAATTCGAAGCCAGGCTTTTTAGTATCGGAAAGATATTATATAAAAAAAATAACGCAGTTGATGATTTGATCATCATTGCTCAAAAGTTTATGAATACACCTTTCAGGAATATTCAACATAACAGAGATGCTATCATATTAAAAACTTATTCGCTTTCAGTTAATTACAATTATCTGATGCATAATGAATCTTCAAAGCTCTATGCCTATAATTACATGAGCTTTTTGAAGAATGCTTTACATACCTATTCCTGGTTTATGAGCTATGAATTATTTATTGATGTAAAAACAGATCTGATCCTAAATGATCCTAATTACAGAAGGACCAACTTATGGCAAGATTATCCGGATAAAACTTTCATTAAAATCTGGACAGACTGTATAGAAGGCGAGTACAATAATGAGAATATTAGAAAAATTTATAATTATCTTCAATCACAAATGATACAAATTGAAGGGAGAGATTTCGAAGTAGTACGGGAGGAAAATATCTTTTAATTTACTATTAAAAAATAAGCATGTGTGCTAGTTTCCAAGCTCCAATTGATTTTTAACAAGTTGATAGTAAGCCCCTTTTAAACCAACCAATTCCATATGAGTACCTTCTTCTATAACTTTCCCCTGATCAAGAACAATAATTTTATCTGCATGTTTCACTGTTGATAAGCGGTGCGCAACAATGACAGCTGTACGACCTTTAAAAAATTGTTCAAGATTATCAATTATCGTTCTTTCATTATTTGCATCTAAAGCACTGGTCGCTTCATCAAAGAATATATATTCCGGAGATTTATAGACAGCCCGCGCAATAAATAAGCGCTGTTTCTGACCACCGCTTATACCCATACCCTCATTACCGATCTTAGTATTATAAGTCAATGGAAGACCTTCTATAAATTCTTTAATATTGGCAACATGCACCGCATGTCTTAATCTGGATTTATCAATATCATCATCCCCTACTGCAATATTATCTGCAATCGTATCATTAAAAATGTAACCGTCCTGCATAACAACACCCACATGATCCCGCCACATTACCGGAGAAATATTTTTAAAGTTTTGATTTCCAAGCTTAACCTCTCCTTTTGTAGGCTCATAAAACTTCAATAATAACTTAATCAGGGTGGTCTTACCACTACCACTAACACCAACGATTGCTGTTGTTTTCTGATAGGGAATTACCAGATTCAGATTCTCAAAAATATTCTGATTTGATCCTGTATATCTAAAACTTAGATTATGTACAAGCAGATCTCCTCCAGATATTTCCGGAATATATTGGGATCCCGCAGTTTCTTCTTCATCTTTCTCATGGATTTCATTAAGTCTTTCTAATGAAATACTGGCATCCTGTAATTGCTTAATAAAGCCTATAACCTGTCCTATCGGGCCATTTAACTGACCTATGATGTACTGTATAGACATCATCATTCCCAATGTAATATTACCGTCAATGACCAATTTTGCTGAAAGAAAACTAATAATCATATCTTTTATCTGATTGATAAATCCACCACCAATAGACTGCCACTGATCCAAAGCAAGACTCTCTATTCTTAACCTAAATATTTTTACCTGTAATGACTCCCAGGCCCATCTCTTTTTCTTTTCGGCATTTTGCATTTTAATTTCCTGCATACCATTAATCAACTCAATTACCTTACTTTGGGTCTGAGATACTTGAGAGAAATTTTTATAATCCAGATCTTTTCGCTTTTTTAGGAAAAAAAGAATCCACATCGAATAAAATGTAGCCCCCACTAAAAATACTAGAAACAATCTATAATCATAAAACAATAAAATAATACTGTAAACAAAAAAATTAACAATGGAAAACAATGTACTCAATGCTGAACCTGTAAGCAACTGCTCTATTCTTGAGTGATCTCCAATCCTCTGCATAATATCTCCTGTCATTCGGGTATCGAAAAAACTGATAGGCAATTTCATTAGTTTAATAAAAAAATCTGAAACTAATGAAATATTAATTCGCGTACTCAGATGGAGTAAAATCCAGCTTCTGACAACATCAATTCCCATCCTTCCGAGATACAACATAAACTGAGCAATCAGTACGAGGTAAATAAAATTAATATCTTTATTCTGAATCCCTACATCCACAATGCTTTGCGTAAGAAAAGGAAGGATCAGAGAAAGCAAACTTCCTGCAAGCAGACCTACCGCCAACTGAATAATTAGTGATTTATATTTAATTGCATAGCGGCTAAGAAATCTTAGATTAAGTTTTTTTTCATCATCCCATTCTTTATTATAAAAGGCTGGAGTAGTTTCTACAACCAAAGCAATACCCTCTTTTAAGGTTTCATCGGCATTATTTCCGATCCAGTGTTTTATAAATTCATCTTTCTTATAGGTGACAAGTCCATGAGCTGGATCAGATACATAGATCAAATAATCTCTCGATTTCTTCTTAATTTCATATACTACTACAAAATGTTTTTTATCCCAATGAACAACACAGGGTAAAGGGATAGCCCTTGAAAGAAGATCAAAATTTATTTTTACACCATTCGTTTTAAATCCAATCTTTTCCGCAGCATTACTTAAATTTAATAAACTGCTCCCTATTCTTGTTGTTTCGGAAAGCATTCTTATATACTGTAAGTCAACCAACTTACCATAATATTTACTAATAATACGTAAGCATGTTGGACCACAATCCTTAGCGTCGGGCTGGCGATAAAAAGGGAATTTTTTCACAATGATTTAAATAATAAACTTATACTTCAACAGATTTCCGTGCTTTAATCGACTGATATTTTTTTAATAAGAAAAAATAAATTTTAAATTCATTAAAGCGTTGCTTTTCTGTAAATAACCGATTCATACTCATGTGAATATAGCTGGACAAAACATTTAAATAGTCATTTTCAACATTTTTTTTAACCTGGTCAATAACCTGTTTTAAATTGGATTGGTTAATAAGCTTTATTACATCTGCGCTGAGTTTTTCAGCAATTACAATATCCTTAATCCTTCTCTGCTCTTCATGTAAGGTATTTCTCATCATCTTATCTTTCGTGTACTCGAACTCTTTTGCATAGTAATTAAATTGTTTTTCCAGAAAATGTAACCTGACCTCGTCATTGAGATCAGAAAGATTAAGATAGTGCTCTGTCAGATAATAGCCTACTAAAAACAGATCCTGATAGCTTATATTATTCTTCCATTTATATATTTTGCATATCAATGATGAATCATAATAAAACAGAGTTTCAGAATCAATAATATTTTTACCTCCATATCTTCCTAACTCTCTGGCATATGTATCCTGAACAATATTAGATACATACCCCTTTCTAACCAACGGTGTCAATATACTATTACAAGCTTTCATTATTAAAGAAAGAAACTCTAAATCATTTACATACAAGCGTAATCTCAAATGCTGCTTGGGATCTGAATATCTTATAAAAAACCATTTTTCAACAATTCCTTTTTTAACAAATTTACTTTCAATACAACCCGCAAGCTGGAGAAGTATTTTATTGATGAACTTAAAATCCACATAAATTTTAAGATAAACCCAATGAGACCCTGGAATAAACACATTGTCATTGTAAGCATCTTTATTATTCAGTCTCCTTTCCACAGAAGTTCTTATAGTGGGATACTTTTTATCCTTATTTATAAAAGGTACTATAATTTCTTTATGATAAACAGTGCTTGCGTGTTCATTCGTCTGTTCCCATAAACTCTCATATAAAGTGATATACTTATCTTTCTTATCAATAATTTTCCACAGCATATCCATACCTAAGGAAGTTGATATATCCAGGCAAATTGTATTATCTCCTTCCTTAAAGATAACTAAATCATGAATACTTAATCCTTTTCTGATTACCTCAAATTTATTATTGAAATCAATGAGATTTTTACATTTTTTTAATCCTATAAATTTTTCATTTCTTATAATCCACTTTTTAGGCTCCAATACATAATTCCCGTACATCACTCTTGGAAAAGACTCTTCAACAGAGTCTATGATTCCCCAATCCCATACTTTAATATAGGGATTACTCTGATATTGCATATCACATAAAAAATGATAGATAGGAAGACCATTCTTACTAAAGTTATGAGCGTTGGATAAACGAGGTTTAATAGGCTTTTTTAGTTTTTCAGAAAATAAAAACAGTTCATTATTTATCACCTGAATGTAAAGATCATCTACATTAATTTTTTGTTTTTCAGGAAGTACAGAATTAGACAGATAAGGAATTTCATACTCTCCAAAATGAGGCCTTGCAATTACATTCCCAGATCTTGCTTGTGGTAAATGAATAATCTCAGCATAGATATAATTTTTGTCCAGTTCTTCATGTTCATGAATTAATGTACTTAGGTTATTATAAACATTATCATGTGAAGAGCAAAAACGTCCCATAAGATTATTTCCTAAAGAACTTGATAGAGATGCAATGTGAATGAGATTCTCATCCTTGCGGGGATAGATTTTTAAGAAAAAATTAATATGTGGGAGATCAGCTGGTACAGCATCATTGAAATGAGTTTTTATATCAGTTGTATTAATAGTAATCTGATCTTTATTATGTTTTAAATATTCATGGTATTTGTGTAAAACAAAAGTTGTCAGTTTATTATTATCATTTTTTTTTCCATTATCATAAAAATCCCTCGTGCTTTTGGCACTCTTGTAACCAATCCCCAATTCTCCATCTAAAACCTCTGCTAATTTAACCTTTCTATCTTCATAACGTTCTTTGAATGCTCTTTTAAAAACTTCAAACCAGGAATTTTGAGAAGGAGGTGTAGAAAATTTAGAAACAATATTGATTAAACCTTTTAATTCTTTCTTTGTATCAATAGTAAAAGTCTGATCATCTTTTAAATCTATAACATCAAGTTGTATCAAATTCTTTTCTGGTATTCCGGGCAATACAGTAGTAACATGTTCATGGATTTGTTTATACAGTTCTATGTTTGACCGACTGCTGTTAACCTGAAGCAATAAATCTTTTACTTTTAGTAAAAGATTTCTGATTTTTGAGATTTTATCGTTGATCCGATTTTCATGTAGGTTTTTCAGAAACTCTAACAGGATATCAAAATAATCTTTCCCTGAAATATTGATATCCAGATTACTTGTTAAAACTTTATTAAGAATTAACTCACTAATATAGTTAGCCAATTCTTCTTTTGAAACATCATATTTATTTAATAATTTCTCAACCAATAAAGTATAACTTATACCAGATCGGGAGATCTTAATAATATAAGACAATACTTCATCAGGTTCCAACGATACAAGATGATGGGTGAGATTCATTTTTTTTAATCTGTATTCCACATACCTGTATGTTCCTCCTGCTTTATATAAGCTATTGTTTACTCTGTAGGTTAAGAACTCCTGTACGCCTTCAAGTTTCGAAATATAATCTCCTATTTGATATTGCACCTCCATGTCTAAACGTGGGAAATATTGTAATGAACCTGATATTTCTTTACCTTCTCCCTGTTCTTTATAGGTACCTTGGCTAAAATTAGCAAATAAACCAAATGGTGTGCAGCGACTTGCTGACCTTATATAATATTTAGCTAAAGAATGAAGCAATTTTTTCTTGTCCTTATCTGAGAAGTTCTCGGGCGTTGCAGCATATTTCAGGGTCTCATTATATAGAACATCAGATGCCAGATATAATGCCTCATTTAATTGATAGTTTTCAGAAAATTCTTTAATAAGATAATTCAGAATCTCTTTATCATCATTAGTTTCAGAAAATTTATAAAATTCAAAAAGATTTTTTAAAGACAGAAGAGGTTTCCTTACCGCATAAAAATTACTCTCGTACATTGTTGTTGACATAATTAAAGAATTTACATTAATAACACATTGCCCCATTTAATATCAGTATCTATTAAAGAAAGTAAAGATAACCCGACACCACTAAGCCCTTGTAAAAACCCAAAATCGTTATAATACCCTCGCTCATTATGCCATGCACAATGCCCACTTGCATATTTTTCTTCTTCAGAATGAATCATTTCGATAGTTATATTCTTCCAATATTCTATTGCTTCAGAATAATCCGCTTCTCCATTAAGATAAGAAAACTTATTAAAAATATGCATTACACCTGCTGCTCCATGACAAACTGCAGCATCTTTAATACTATTGAGATTAAGATCTCTTTTAGATGCCGAAAAATTAATACAATCTAAAGCTACCTTCTTAAAATCTTCATTTTGAATCATTTGCCCAACATCCCACAATGAAATACCCATTCCTAAATCTCCATAACACCATCCCAGCCGGGCACCCCTGCTCATATTTTTTTCTATATCTTCAACCGCAGATGTCATCGTAGGAAAAAGAGAATTTTTCTTTGTTTTAAATTTAAAATCCAGCATTGCAGAGGTTGCATCGTTCAGCAATATCTTTAATTCACTACTGGAATTCAACTCATAAACCTTCGCTAAAACAGATACTATAGCCGGCTGCCCATGTGAAAGTCCGAAATTGAGTGTCTCATCATATCTTTTACCTTCGCTTACATTAAAAGAAGCCCAATAAGGTTTATTATATATTGTAGTTTTAGTACCAGAAGCCAATTTGGAAGTTATATCTTCTATATATCCGTTTGTAGTATTAGCACCTTCCGTAAAATAGTATAATGCTCCAATAGCCCCATGTAAAAAATCATAATTATCCTTATTTATTTCTTCAATTGCATAATGATAAATATATTCGTCCAAATCGGACAATGCGTCTTCTACTTCAAAATCAATAAAATCTTCTTTATGAAGAAATTTTAATAACCAGCCCAAACCTGAAGCTCCTGTACTGAATCTATAATTTTTATATTTTATACTATCTTTAATACCTTCCAAAATATGATCAACTAATATATTTCCTTTGTCTGAACTTATAGGATCATTAAAAATTTTTCCATAATAAAAATAAAAAAGACAAATACCTCCTAGCTCGTGTAATACTCCGGGAAGATATGATTGCTTATGCAGATATAATTGATCTATTTTACTTTTTATATTTGTTATTTCTTTTATCAAATTCTCCACCATAAAATTAATTCATCTTTTATACAAATATAAACACGGATAACTTTTCCATAAAGATAAAAAGCTATCCGCGTTTATTTTAACCGTAAATAATTAAATATTATGTCCTGTCATCACACATTCCGGATCCGTCTTGTGTAAAGCAATCCATTGTGATATCTGTAATGCAGGCCATATCATCTATATCGTTCATTGTACAGCCACCATAGGTGCAATCTTCGTCTGTGCAGTCATTGGTGTTATTGATCACATGCATTTCCGGGACATTGGCTAAGGTCTACGGTAATCAAGGCTCCGCCTCCTCCCATAATTTTTTGAGATTCATCTTGTGATAGATCCAGAATATCTTCCTTATTAATTTCTAACTTAATAATTTTTTTCTTTCTCATGTCTCAAAATAGTTGCTTCTAGTTAGGTTCTTATACAATCTCCTTGAAAACCTGTATCCTGACACCATCCGGATTCACAATTCCCTCCAGCACTTAAGTTACACATTTCTGTATCTTGAACCGTATTATCCCAACAATCATAGGTGGGTTCAATACAACCAACAGTGCAACGCACATTCTGAGATTCAGGACATTGATCTTCTGTATTCAGACCACCCCCCACAATTCCATAAGCCTCTTTTTCAGATAAATTAAGAATATCTTCTTTGTTAATCTCTAATTTGATGATTTTTTTCTTTTTCATATTTTAAAATTTAGTTCATATTTTAGGTTCTAGTTCCATTACATTGAAATACATCTCCTGTATAACAGTTTCTATCGTCACTCACTCCACAAGCGCCATCACAACTATCCAGGCCTTCTGTGTACCCCTGACAGCCTTCTTCTGTGCGATTACAGTCATCTGGCAATGTTAGTTGTTGGCACGTATCACCATTATCGTACGTTAAAGTATCTCCACCTCCAATAATTTCTCGAGATTCGCTCTGTGAGAGGTTAAGAATATCCTCTTTATTAATTTCCAGTTTAACAATTCTTTTTTTCATACCTTAACTAGTATTTAATTACGTTCTTTCACAAGTGAAATCAAAAGTTCTGTCACAGTCTCTTGTAACATCAGTGATACAAGCCATATCATCTGTTTCATTCATTGTACAACCCCCATATGTACAATCTTCATCTGTACATTCATTTGTGTTGCAACGCTCTGTCTCATCACATACATTTCCCGGACACTGACTAAGATCTACAGTAATTACCGTTCCTCCTCCTCCTAAAATTTTCTGGGATTCATCGTGTGATAGATTAAGGATGTCTTCTTTGTTAATCTCTAATTTGATAATTTTTTTCTTTTTCATAGTTATTTTAGACTTTGTAAATCAAATATACATTTATTTCCGAATAAAACGCATTACATTTTATTAACAATACACCAAATAGTGTCTAATCCTTTTATTGGTCGCCAATAGTCTACTTTTAAAGAAAAAAATTAGTATTTACTGAATAAGGGAAGAAGTTTGAAAGTAATTCAATGACAATTATAACCCATCAACCTTAAATAAATGGTCTTTTATAATTATGTCTCATCGCTTCAACAGAATTCATTCAAAATTTGAAAGAACTATATCTACAACATTATCATTCAACTTCTAATAATATCACAATATTAGATTTTATAAATATCAATCCCGGCTTTGAGCCGGGATTTTTGTTATCTTTGTGTACAAAAAAATAGGATTATGGATTTTTACAAGATTTTTCTTAGTGCACACAAAGGATTCGGTTATTTAGAGCTTCTTTTAGTTGCATTATTTATCATTGCACTTTTAGCTACCATGTTTGGCTTCAGTGGAAAAGTGAACAAATTTTTGAAGAAGACGACGCTCTTCACAATGATTTTCTTCCACGTTCAGTTTTTATTAGGAATATGCTTGTTATTCATATTTTCCCCAGGCTTCAAAGCTGCTTTAGATGCAGGGACATTAATGAAAGATCCTTACAGCAGACAAACATTTGTGGAGCATCCGTTCTCGATGTTAATTGCAGCAGTTTTGATGACTATTGTCAACAAAAAAGTAAAATCCAATGATACTATTTCTTTAGGAGTAGTGTTTATGGGGCTGATTGCAGCAGGTTTATTTGCATTCGCGTTCCCTTGGCTAAGAGTCTTTGGGGCTTAAAAAAGATAAAGAAATTATATGTGTTATAATTTATAAATAGTTTAATCTTAAATTTTTAATTAAATCAATGAAAGTAGCTGTAGTAGGTTCAACAGGAATGGTTGGACAAGTTATGCTTAAAGTTTTGGAGGAGAGAAACTTCCCTGTAACAGAATTAATCCCGGTAGCATCCGAAAGATCTGTAGGCAAGAAGGTGAAGTATAAACAGAAGGAATTTACCATCGTAAGCATGAAGGACGCTATAGCTGCCAAACCGGATATTGCAATCTTCTCTGCGGGTGGTTCTACCTCTCTTGAATTCGCTCCTTTATTTGCAGAAGCAGGAATCACAGTAATTGATAATTCTTCAGCATGGAGAATGGACCCTGATAAAAAACTGGTCGTTCCTGAAATCAATGCTGATGTTTTAACAAAAGAAGACAAAATCATTGCAAATCCAAACTGTTCTACCATTCAACTGGTAATGGTTCTAGGACCTTTGAACAAAAAATATGATTTAAAAAGAGTAATTGTTTCTACCTACCAATCTGTAACAGGAACAGGGAAAGCTGCTGTAGACCAATTAAACGGTGAAATCAGCGGAGATGATTCTATCGAAAAAGTTTATCCTTATCAGATATTCAAAAATGCATTGCCACACTGTGATGTATTTTCTGATGATGACTACACGAAAGAAGAGATCAAACTGATGAAAGAACCTAAGAAGATCTTAGGGGATGATACCTTCAATTTGACAGCAACCGCTGTAAGAGTTCCGGTTCAGGGAGGACATTCTGAAAGTGTAAATATTGAATTCGAAAATGAATTTGAACTGGATGAAGTAAGAAAAATTTTATCCGAAACTCCTGGTGTAATTGTAATGGATGATGTGAAAAACAACCACTACCCGATGCCTTTATATTCGGAAGGAAAAGATGAAGTCTTCGTAGGAAGGATCAGAAGAGATCTGTCACAGCCCAAAACACTCAACCTCTGGATCGTAGCTGACAATCTGAGGAAAGGAGCAGCAACAAACGCTGTACAAATTGCAGAATACCTTGTAGCAAACAACTTAGTATAAACTAACAAAATAAAAAAGAGTCTCAAAATTGAGATTCTTTTTTTTATCAAACTCTATATGAATACCCAGAAAAATACCCACAAAGAGAAAATAGGATTCCAAAAACTTATTGCTGTGTTTGGAGTTATCCTTTTTATCGGAAAGATTATTGCCTGGAAACTCACCAATTCCGATGCTGTATTTTCCGACGCCATGGAAAGTATTGTCAATGTCATCAGTGCATTCATGGGACTTTATTCCCTTCATCTTGCAGCCAAGCCTAAGGATGAGGACCATCCATACGGTCACGGAAAAGTAGAATTTGTAACTTCCGGTATTGAAGGAGCTCTTATTGCTATTGCCGGCGTTATGATTATCTACGAGGGAGTTCACAGCCTTATTGTAGGAAAAACTCTGAGCAAAATAGATCTTGGGATATGGATTATTGCTGCCACGGCAATTATCAATTATCTATTGGGATATATTTCTATAAAAAAAGGAGAAAGAGAAAACTCTCTGGTGCTTGTCTCATCTGGAAAACACCTTCAGTCCGATACCATTACCACTCTTGGAGTAGTTGTCAGTTTAATTATTGTTTACTTCACCAAAATTTATTGGCTTGATTCTGCAGTAGCATTAAGCTTTGGGCTTTATATCATCTTTGTAGGCTATAAAATCGTCCGAAAATCTTTAAGTGGTATTATGGATGAGCAGGATCCTGAAATATTGAATCAGGTCATCAGAATTCTTGAAGGAAACAGACAAATAGAATGGATTGATGTACACAATATGAAAATACAGCAATTCGGTTCTTCACTGCATATTGATGCCCATATTACACTTCCCTGGTATTATGACCTTCGTGATGCTCATAGCGAAATGGAAAAGGTAATTATCCTTCTTGCCAAAAACATGAAACGCAGTATTGAGTTCAATTTCCATATGGATGATTGCAAACCGATTTCATGCCCGGTATGCCAGATTAAAGACTGTCCTGTCCGCGAAAAAGATTTTATCAAACGGGTAGAATGGACTCCTGAAAATGTAACGAGTGTAGATAAACATACCATAGAATAGATAAATTCACTTATCTACCCTCTTTCATCATCTGTTTTCTGTAATAAAACATCGGGACAATCAGCAGTATAATCAATGGCTGGATCACAAATCTTCTCATATAAAAAGAAAAAAGATATCCAATTTCGAATTTATCATGAATACAGTACAGGTAAATCGGAAGAGAGATCATAAACACAATAACCATCATTACGGCACCCTGCAATGTCCATTGTTTGTTTTTAAAGAAACCATAAATAATCAGACAAGAAAACAAAAGATTTAAAACAAATCTAAATAAATGTCCCCCAATCAGTCTTCCCCATTCAAATGCAGGGAATTCAATATTTTTATTTGCTTCATGAAAGTAATCAAGGAAAGGATCATAAAAAAGAGTATTCTCCAGAACCCTTACCCCAATCAATCCACAGATTCCTGTGATAACAAGAAGCCAACTAAGAATTTTCATGTTTTAAAGCAAAAAATTTAATCCAGACCAGCCAAAGCACAACAACAGTTCCATAAATAATGGCAGGAAAAATAAAATCATGGAACATTTTACCGTATTCCTTATGATCAGTCATGACGATATTCAATCCTACAATTCTCAGAAGATTCATGATGTACAGGATAATCAACCCTGCCCCAACAAAGACAAAGGTTTTCATTCCTTTATAAAAAGCAAAAACGAAAGAAACAAACAGAATGATAACAGAAACAGCATTACAGCCTTCCACCATTCTCGTCTCATACCGTTGTTTTACATAAAACCAAACCTGCTCATTCTTTACATCATCATAAAGTTCCGTAGGATACCCTATGGTATTCTGCAGGGCAGCCACCTGATTGGCAATTATTCTTGAAAAAGAATCCAACCCGGAATCTTTACCGCTATTCAGATAGAACTGATAAGCAAAAAGCAGTACCAGGTAAATAATAATGAAACGCAATAAAATACCTAAAACAGGTTTAAAGTCTTTCAGCATTCTGCAAAGATAAAAATTAGCCTGTAATATCCTGAATTTGAATCAAGAAACTTAAAAAACACCAATCAAATCCTACGATTGTGTGTATAATACTGAAAAATTTTCTTTAAAACATTCAGTAAAATAAATATTCAACTCTTCTTTTATTCCTTCATTATAGCGGTCTCTTCCTTTCACATTCTCAATTCTTTAAACTATAATTCCCAACTCATGTTAATTTAGTATATTTGTTTCCATATTATGACTTCTGAAAACGCAAAACGATTTTTTGAAAACCATTTGGGTAAAAAATCTTCCGAATTCGTCACATTAGCTCAAAGCGGCTCTGCGAGGGTAAATTTCCTGGCCACTGCCGGCACTGAAAAATACATCATCACCTACAATGAAAATATCCAGGAAAATGAAAGTTTTCTTTACTATTCCGAGGTATTTTCAAATTTGAAACTCAACACCCCTTCTATTCTTGCTGTTTCTGATGACAGAAAAATGTACATCCAGGAATTTTTGGGACAGCACACCCTTTCGGAGATCATTACCAAAGAACAGCAATCTTCTATTGTAAGATCTTTGGTACAGCAGACATTAGAAAGGCTTTTCCAAATGCAGACACAGACACTGGGGAAAATTGATTTTTCAAAAACCTTTGAATACGAAAGTTATGATGAACTTCCTGTGATTCATGATCTTTATTATTTTAAAAACTTTGCAGCAGATGTCCTTGAGCTTGAATACAACAAATCAACACTTTTAAAGGAATTCAAAAAGATTGCTTTACTCATTGAAAACATTGAGCCTAAAGGAATCATGATCCGAGACTTCCAGGCAAGAAATATCATGGTAAATGAGAAGAATGAAGTTTCTTTCATCGATTACCAGTCTGCAATGAAAGGTCCTTTAATGTACGACGTCATCTCTTTTCTTTTTCAGGCCAAAGCCAACTTCACCGAAGACTTCAAACAGGAAATGCTGGAATTTTATATTCAGCAGTTTGAAAATCCTGAAACAAGAATTCAACTAAAAGATGCGGTGATGCCTATTCAGATGATGAGATTTCTGCAGGTTTTGGGAGCTTATGGATTCCGTGGTTTGATTCAGAGAAAGCAGCATTTTATAGCCAGCCTTGAAAAAGGAATTCAGAATATTACACAATTTGCTAACTCATGGGAGCAAATGAAAAACTACCCGGAACTGGAAAAAGTAATTCAGCAGCTGACATCAGACAGAGCAAAGCAAAAAATTGAGGAAATTATAAATTTAAACCATTAAGAAAGCTTTAAGTCATTAAGAATATTAAGGTTATGACCAAAAAAGAAATTACCCAACTGTCATATGAAATTACAGGCTTTGCTATTAAAGTCCATAAGGCTCTTGGTCCTGGTCTCCTTGAAAGTGTCTATGAAGAATGTTTAAAAATTGAGCTTATTAAAAATGGTTATGATGCTAAACAGCAGCTGTATTTCCCCATCAATTATGAAGGGATAGAAGTTGAAACAAAGCTTGTTGTAGATCTCCTCGTCAATGATACAATTATTAAAGAGTTAAAAGCTGTAGAAGAAGTTTTACCAATACATAAGGCACAACTACTCACTTACATGAAAGTTCTTAAAAAGCCACAAGGTCTTCTTATTAACTTTTTTACGAACAATATTACCAAGTCAATGAAACCCTTTATTAATGATTTTTTTAAAGAACTTCCTGACTAAATTTTGATTTATCAAAATCTTAACTTACCTTAAAAACTAAATAAACCTTAATGGTTTAAAAAATTAAAAAAGAATATGCTACACATCGAGATACACAGTTTTTCATACAAGAAAGGGGGAATTCCTAAAGACAATTCAGGAAATGGCGGAGGTTTCGCTTTTGACTGCCGTGGAATTTTAAATCCCGGAAGAATTGAAGAATATAAAATTCAGACCGGAAATGATATCGGAGTTCAGGAATACCTGGAAACAAAAACGGACATGCCAAAGTTTTTAGAACTGGTAAAATCCCTTGTTTCTATCAATATTGACAACTATCTTGAAAGAGGATTTGAACATCTGCAGATTAACTTCGGGTGTACGGGCGGACAGCACAGATCGGTATATTCTGCTATAAAAATCGCTGAATTTATCCGGGAAAAATATCCTGAAGGAACTGAGATAACCCTTCACCATGATGAACAACCACAACTGAATTCATAAAAGATAAGCGATGATTGATAAATGATTATTTTTTCACTGTTATTTTAATGATCATTTATTAATTATAAAAGTTTTATCATTCATCAACTATCATTTATCAATTATAAAAAAATGAAAGCTCTAATTTTCGCAGCAGGAAAAGGGACCAGACTTAAACCGTTTACAGATCACCATCCGAAAGCGTTGGCAAAAGTAAACGAAATTCCGCTTCTGGAAAGAAATATCACTTACCTGAAAAGTTTCGGAATAAAGGATTTTGTGATCAATATTCATCATTTTGGAGATCAGATTGTTGATTTCTTAAATAAAAACAATAATTTCGGATGCAGGATTGAAATCTCTGATGAAACCAACGAACTTCTTGAAACAGGGGGTGGCTTGATTTTTGCGAGAAAATTTCTTGATCACGGAGAAGATTTTTTAATCATGAATGCGGATATTCTCACCGACCTGAATGTCAATGCGTTGGTGGAATACCACAAAAAGATAAAAGATTTTGCTACTTTAGCGGTTTCCGACAGGGAAAGCTCAAGAAAACTCCTTTTCAATGATGATATGGTTTTGAGAGGCTGGCTAAACGTACAAACTGGTGAACAAAGGCTGGCGGAATTCAACAAAGGCTTTAAAGCTCTTGCTTTCAGCGGAATTCATTGTATCAATCCTAAGATCTTCGAAAAAATAAAAAGAACAGGCAAATTTTCTGTTATGGAAGAATATCTGGACCTGATGCAGACCGAGCATATACACGGTTTTGTACACAACAGTATTCTTATCGATGTCGGAAGACCTTCATCTGTAATAGAAGCCGAAAAACACTTTAAATAAAATTTTGCAATGGAAATTGATGGAATTAGGGATGAAAGTTTAATAAATCCGGAACTTGACGTTAACGAAACAAAACTACATAACAGTTTCAGACAAAAAACCTGGGACGAAACAATCGCTAAAGACAGCTGGATGGTCTTCAAGGTCATGGCTGAATTTGTAGACGGTTATGAGAAACTGGCCAAGATTGGTCCATGTGTTTCTATATTTGGTTCTGCCCGACTGAAGCCGGAGAACAAATATTACGAAATGGCTGTCGATATTGCGGAAAAGATTACCAAAATAGGTTTCGGAATCATCACAGGAGGTGGTCCGGGTGTTATGGAAGCAGGAAACAAAGGAGCTTTCAACGCCAAAGGAAAATCTATCGGATTGAATATTGATCTTCCTTTTGAACAGCATTTTAATCCTTACATCAATAAATCCTATTCTATGAATTTTGATTACTTTTTCGTGAGAAAAGTAATGTTTGTAAAATATTCTCAGGGGTTTGTAGTAATGCCAGGCGGTTTCGGGACATTGGATGAGCTTACTGAAGCAATGACTCTTATTCAAACCAACAAAATAGGAAAATTTCCAATTGTTCTGGTAGGCAGTGAATTCTGGGGAGGATTATTAGATTGGTTCAAAGCAACCTTGCTGAAAGAAGGAATGATTGCTGAAGATGATTTGGATCTTTATCGTGTGGTAGATACCGCTGACGAGGCCGTAGCACATATTAAAGCCTTTTATGATAAATATTCTGTGAATGTAAATTTTTAATTGGCATATTATTTGTGACTTATAACAAACAACTATGATTGTAAATCTATTAATTAAGATGAAAAAACTTTTATATATATCAGGAATTTTAACATTTTTTGTGTTAATGAGTTTTATGTATGTAGACTTTTTCTCTTCAATGACCAAAGTGGATTATGTTGATGGAAGCAAGACATTGAAGTTTACCACAAAAATGAATACAAGCCACATCTCTGATGCGATCAAGATCAACCCCAACACGGCTGGATTTGAAGCAGAGGTAAAAAAATATGTGAACAATAATTTTGATGTGTTTGTCAATGGAGCTCCTAAAACGATAACCTTCACAGGAAGTCAGGTCAGTGGAGAAACTGTATGGGTATATTTTGAAACCGGAGGCGTTTCAGATATCAATACCTTAAAGATTAAAAATACGATCCTTTTAAGCGCTTTTCCTAAACAGATCAATCTGGTGAATATCGCCTATAAAGGCAGCCAGAAAACGATGAACTTTCAAAGAGGAAAAGAAGTGAACGAGGTTTCTTTTTAACGTGAATTAGATTTAACCATTATAAAATGGGTACCCTGGAAAGTAAAACTTTTCAGGGTATTTTTTTTTGTTTAAATCCAAACAAGTCACATAAAAGAGATTAATTAAGTACAAATACCTAATCGCTAATTTCAGCATTTGTACCATAATGTATTCAATTTCAGTAATGTACATTTGTATAGTAATTACAACCACAACAACGTGAAGCCGGAATCACTTAAATCACGGGGCAGAATCTGAAAAGCCAAATGAGTAAGAAACACCAAACTAAAACCAAATATCATGGACGACGTAACACTTAAATCATCGAGTCAGGAAATAGATGTCCTGATTGTTATCGACACGGATTATGTAAGAGATACTTATAAAAACCCAAGTAAAGACCCTAATAATCCTACAGGAATAGATCATAACAGCCAGCATATGATTGTTTCCAATGCCAACGCTATTTCAGGGCAGGGTTCTGCTGATCTGAACTTCAGTGCAAGAGCCGGAGATACAGTCTCATTCAGAGGAACATCAATCTATCAGAATTCCGATGATGCTGTAATCATCTACAATATTAAATACTGGTCCGGAGATCAGGTCTTCAACAGCTTTATATACAATTCCGTTGAAAGAAAACAGGCTGCAGTACCAAATTTGAATTCTCAAAATGGTCTTCCTGCTGCAGCTGCTGATATCACTTTTGCCAGTATTGACTCTAAAGTAAAAGCTACAGGTAAAGAGAACTTCTATGTGCAGTTTGGACTTTACATTTTAGACCCTAATGACAGTAACAAACAGATTCTGTACGGTTACTTTTACTGGGATCCAACAATTACGGTTAAGTAAACGAAAATAATAAAACCATTGCTAATGCGGTGGTTTTTGTTTTTTAACAGCTACCAAATCCGCTGCTCCATAAAAGTGTTGCAAGATCCAGTTCACAGATAATAAAATCATCCTGATGATCTTTAAAACCTGGTTTATTTTTGAGTTCTTCAATAGCTTTCTCTACCTTTTCTAAGGTTGAAAATACTCCGATATATCTTTCATCATCTAAAAAAGTATGGATGGTATAGGAATGACTGACACTGAAAACAGTACTTAAACCTAATTGTTTGACTGAAATACAGTTCTCATCTATCTCATCACCTTTTTCTATATAATCACGTCCTATTTCTATTTCACCAATTACCTTCTCAAAGCCATTATTCCAATGTATTTTATCCATAATATAACAATCTGTAACAAAACAATCCGGATAATCTCTGAATCCAGACATCAGAACGGCTTTTGCTTTTAGCTTCTCCAAATCCTCAAGGCTATTTGAGAAGCCCAGAAATTTGGTGTCCGTATGAGACTCATCGGTATAGGTATGATTCAAGGCATAAATGAAGTATTCCATCTTAAATATAATTTCCTAGTTTAAAAATATAAAATTCTCTGTTTTTTTGATTTGAAAAAAATATTAAAATAAAACACGGGCAGCTCTTACGAGCTGCCCGTGTTTTATAAAGTATATCAGAACTATATTCTATCCTAATGCATTACTCAACTTTGATGTTGTCAATCTGAAGATCATATACTCCGTCTTTTCCGGTTTTGAGGGCAAACATAGTTTTTCCAGAAGTAGTGTTAAGATCGGTAAGACCTGTAAGGGTAAGCTCGATCAGTCTCCATTGTCCGTTCGTATTGATAGATCCTGTATATGAATTCGTACTTTCCGGACTTAAAGTAGCACCGGTAGAGAATGTTCCTAAATTGAAAGTATAGAAAGCAGACGTATTAGGAGCAAGCGGTGTTGCTCTATATACATTGAAAGAAAGTGATTTTCCGGATGCGATCCCTTTGATATACATTGTAATTCTCTTCGGAGCCGCTGGTATTCCTGACGCAGCATTCGCTGTAAATACATAGTCATTATTGGCAGGTGTACCTTTAATCTTAAGGGAATTTGTACCGTTATACCCCAAACCAATACCTTGAGACGCATAAGGCATAAGCCCAAAGCTATTTAAACTTGATAAGAAAGATGTCCAGTTTTCAAAATCAGAGCTTGGGAAAAGATTTACCGCATTAGCAGATGGAAGTTCCGGCTCCCCTGGTGTGAATCTGGCGTTCGGGAAGTTAATATCATTAAGATCCCTTATATAAGCCTGATCTGTGAAAACCGTCGTGTTACTTGAGCTTGTAAAACGGCTTAAAACAAGAACGATATCACCACTTTTTTCATATTTAGGAGAGATTGGAGATTTCCCAAAAGTTGAAAAGTTACTGAAACGAAGATCTAATCTGCCTGCTTTTTTATCCGTAATATAACGATCCCCTGTAGCTGATTCGTCGGCAAAGTTCTTTGTTAATTCAGGCTCTTCAAACTGAACGTTTTTTATTTTTACAAGCTGATTAACGTGCGCACCATTTTTCAGAGCATCTGAGATAAAGTTGAACTCTAATGGTTTCATTGCAGCTACTACAGGCTTCTGTCCGTCGCAAACTCTTGCCATGTAATTAGAAACTTTATTTGGGTTGATTCTACCGATAGGATAGTTAGGATCATAAGAACCTACTTTAATGTTTCCATTAACCCCCTGAACGATCAATCCTTTCAGGTTGATTCTTACTAAAGCCCCTACTGGGAAATCAAGATACTGATTGCTACCGTCGATATCAATCTCAATACCTTGAGTTGGGTTTTCAGGCTTATCCTGAAGAAACATCATTTTGTAAAGATTTCCGGATTCATCACTTGAAGAAACGTAAGCTTCTACGATGAAATCTTCTTTAATGATATCAGCTTCAACGGGTTTTGCTTTTGCTATGGCTGTAATCTCAGATAACTGATGATTAGCTGCTGCAAATTTGTTACTACATTTGATTTCCGGCACATCATAATCATCAGTTTTTACACAAGACGAGATTGCCAGCATTGAAATGGCCGTAAAGATCGCCGCTTTAAAATATATATTTTTCATTGTTTTCGATTTTTAATTTTAATTTTTTAGAATCTGAATTGAAGGTTAACAAAATAAGATCTACCCTGGTTATACCAATATTTAGGAGCGAATACCATGTTTCCGCTGTCATAATCATTAGCATAGTCAGTATAGTTAACGTTTCTCGTCTGCTCAAATCCACCTGTAATAAAGTTTCTGTTATTAAGGATGTTATTTACAGATGCAGACACTAACACATAATACTTACCAATCATCCATGATTTACCTGCATTCACATTGAAGAAGAACGCTGAAGGTAATTTTGTTGGAGTAAGAATTCTTGCAAGCTCTTCCTCTGTTACGTTATCATAAGGTACTCCAGGTGTGTTAGGATTTGTATAGAATCTTTCTGTTCTGGTTACCGGAGACGGATCCAGGAATGAATGTCCGAAATAGTTCCATGTAGCTCCTACCCACCAATACTTAGGGCTGCTGTAACGAAGACCTAAAGTGTATGCCTCCTGAGGCGTTCCTCCTTGTCTGTAGTTTTTAAGGGTAGCCTCTCCCATATTGGTATAAGATCTTGATACAATATTTCCGTTTCCGTCAAGTTCTCTGAATGTTCCAACCGCATCAGATGCAAAATAAACGGTAGGATTATTAGTATAAGTATATTGTCCTACACTTAATAATCCGCTGGCTGTCAAAGTAGGAGTAACTTTCACCTGTGCTCCAAGCTCAATACCCATATTTCTCTTATTGGCTCCTGCCAATACCTGTGTAATGAAAGCACCATCCTGTACCGGAGTCTGATCTCCGCTTTCGGTCAAAGTAGTCAACTTAACTCCTTGTGCAAAGTATCTTTGTACACTTGTTTCGTTTTGAGTGTTAACAAGGTAACCTGTCAATCTCAGTTTTAGAATCGGAGTAGAAATTACATAGCTCAAATCGTTTGCATCAACAACAACATTCTTGATCCCCGGAGTTGTAACACCACTTACTCTTGTATTAAAATAAATATCATTTAAGAAAGGAGACTGTGAAAAGTAAGCTCCGTTATAAACCAAAAAGTTTCTACCGTTGATTTTATAGGTAACCTGACCTTTAACCCCTGCATTCCAGAAGTTTTGGTCTGCTCCTTTTCCATAAGAAGACTCATACAGATAATGTTGGAATAAACCTTCTCTGCTGTTCGTTGTATATCCGAACAGTCCGGAAATAAAAACATCAAATTTCCCTGTGGAGAATTTAAATGCAGGATTTATTTTAAATTCCTGTCTTCTGAAAATATAGCTGTACCCGATTTTATCACCTTCTCTTTTGGCAACATCAGTATCGCTTTCTCTTGTATTAAATTTCCCCCAAACACTTCCAGCAGTCGTATTGGACGCAAATGGGTCCATATTCAGAGCAAAATCAGCACCTAAAAGGTCATTCACTTCTCTGTACTGTTCAGATCTGTAATTCTGATAAGATAAGTTTAAGATAAAACGGGAAGTATCGGTGAAGTTATAGGTATAATGTGTAGATACATTCCATACTTTATCATCTTTTACATCATCTACAAGGTAATAAGCCGCTCTTCTTCCTCCAAGTAACGCATTGTATTGTACGTTTCTATTGGCATTATAAAGATTATCCCAATTGATCTGTGTGTGCGACTGATCATCATTAGTCCACCAGTCTCTTGTAATTCCAATGTTAGCAGCCTGCTCCGGAGACGGATTTGTATAGTTTAACCAATAGCTTGGTAAATTACGGTAATAAGTTGGAGACGGGTTATTGGCTCTATACCAGTCCAATCTTGAACTGTATTCTTTACCGAACTGGTAAGAAACAGAGGTCCATAACTGAGAGTTTTTATTTATTTTCCAGAAATCCTGTAACTGGATCATTGGCTGGAAACCTCTTTTCACTCTCTCATTCCTTTTATCTCCATTCTGCCATCCCCAGTAAGAATTGTAATGAACTCCTCTGAAATCATAAACTTCCTGAGTACTTGGGCTTGAAGAGCTTCTCTCATATTTGGAACCTATAGCATTTAAAGTCATGGTATGACTGTCACTGAATTTCTTCTCAATACCAATATATCCACTGTATGCATCATAAGCAGTACCATCCTGAATCCCTTCCTGTGCCCATCTTCTTGCGATCATTCCAGTAAAGGCCCATCCGTTCTTATTCATTCCGGAAGAGAATCTGTAAGATAATCTGTTGGTATAGTTTCTGTTGGTCAGAGAGTACGTCAGCTGACTTCCTTTTCTGTACTCGCTGGCTTTGGTATTCTTATAAAATACTCCGGTAGTTCCTCCGAAAGCATATTCGGAAGGGGCATGATTAGCTGCAATTTCCGGGTAACGGGTGATTTCGTTCAATCCTCCCCAGGTACTGAAGTCTACATCTCCATTATCTGCAGCGGCCATAGAAATCCCGTTGATCATATTCTCACCTGTTCTGCTATCAATTCCTCTTGGGCGGAACCAGTATGGTCCTAAATCGAAACTTGCAATTCTATTGAAGACATCCTGAGAAGACTGTAATAATCCTACAGTTGCGGTTTGCTGTGCGCCGCCACCATCACTTTCTCCTGAATCCTCCACAATAGCTAAACCCTGATCTGCACCATTCAATGCAGAATAAAGAGTAATTACTCCAAGATCTTTTCTCTTCTCATTATTAGTTACGTCAAATTCAAAAATTTTAGTTTCAAAATTCGGCTTTGTAACCATAATTTGATAATGTCCCGGCATCAAGTCAGTAAATTGGAAATAACCGATCTTGTCTGCCTTTGCATCATTTCCTGCTCCTTTTAAATCTACACTTGCTTGCTCAACAGGCTTTCCTTCCGCATCCTTAAGATACGCAAACACTGTTGTCTGCGCATAATAATATGACGCAGGCAGCAAAGTAAATAAAGAGATCAATGATAGTTTTTTAATCATGAGTATATTTATTTTTTTAAATACTTTTCTTGTTAATTTTCAACAGTTTAAAAGTTGGGGGCACAAATTTAATCAAATTTTGTAATTCACAACTTTTTTAACAATATTTTTCCTTAATACTGCAAGCTTTTAAGAATCATTATATAAATGATTCTGAGATAATTGCTTTTAAATTTACAAATATTTAAAACGTAGTGAATTAAAAAAAGTAAATTTGTAAATTAAATAGTATTAATAATAACTCAAAGAAGATGAAGAGATTTTCGAGTCTGTTTGCCATCATTATTTCGGTCATGGCATTTTCACAGCAACAAGGAAAACTGAGAAAAGTAGCTACTGTAGGTTTTTTAAATGTAGAAAACCTGTGGGACACTATCCGTTCAGCGGATTATATTGATGGAACCAAGGACATTAAAAATCCTGCTTTTCACAGAAGTATTCCTATGGATTCTATCAAACTTCTGGAAGCTGAAAAATATGACGGACCATGGAGTGACGGTGCTTTAATTGGTAAAAAGGTAGTAAGAGAACAAGGTGGTTCTGAAGAATTTACCCCAAAAAGTGCAAAAAACTACGGGACTAAAATTTATAAAGCAAAATTGGCCAATGAAGCCAAAGTAATTTCTGAAATGGGAGCACAGTATACCAAAACAGCTCCTGCAGTAGTGGGATTAATTGAGGTTGAAAACAGACAGGTCATCCAGGATCTGATCAACGAACCCGCTTTAAAGAAATATGATTACGGGATTATTCATTACAACTCTTATGACTACAGAGGAATTGATGTTGCATTGATTTATCAGAAAAGAAGATTCACTCCTACCAATTCATTAAAAAAAGAACTGAAAATATACGGTGACAACGGAAGAAGAGAATATACAAGAGATATTCTTGTTGTAACAGGGTTTTTAGATAATGAAAAAGTGGCATTCTTTATGAACCACTGGCCTTCAAGAAGAGGAGGTGAAGCGATTTCTCTACCTAAAAGAAATGCTGCAGCCGCTTTATTGAAACAGCAGATGGACAGTATAAGAGCTGCAGACCCAACAACGAAGCTTTTTGCAATGGGTGACTTTAATGACGATCCTGTAAGCCCGAGTTTAAAAAACCACCTGAAAGCTCAGGCAGCACCTAAAGATTTAAGTGAAGAAACACCATACCTTAATCTGATGTATCCTTTATATAAGAAAGGAGTGGCATCTCTCGCCTATCAGGATGCACCGAACCTGTTTGACCAGATTATTGTTTCTAAAAATGTAATTTCAGATCAGGTAACTAAAGAATATTCTGTGTACAAAACAGAAATTTTCGCACCGTCTTATTTAGTTAATAAAGAAGGAAATTATAAAGGCTATCCTTTCAGATCCTGGAATGGAGACCAGTTCACAGGAGGTTACAGTGATCACTTCCCGGCATTTGTAGTTCTCCAGAAAGAACCATAAAAAAGTTAGGCACTCTTATTGGAGTGCTTTTTTTATATAAATACCTTCATCATGAAAAATATTATTTTATTGGTATTGATCGCATTGATACCTTACAGCTGTTTTTCTCAGGAAACACCAAAGAAAGATAAAGAACAACATGAAATGAAGCCTTCTAAAAACGAAGACGGAGAATGGGATCTCACGGTTATTGATACGCAATTTGATTATTTTTTGAACGCTGTTGCCAAGCCCATCAGCCAGTATACAGAATCATATCTGAAGACAAAAAATACATTTCTGGTGAACGAATGGAACAGTTATTATAATTCCGGGAGATACAGAAATATCATAGAATCCGGAATAGATTATGATCCGCAGGAAAAGTACGGAATCAAGTTTGAATATAAGTTATATCAGGTCTTTGTGTATGTAAACTGGAAGTATAAGCTAAGATTGAATGGATTATCCGGAAGCGATACCATAAGATAAATTTTAAATACTACTCAATAAAAAAGGTTCAGAATTGTTCTGAACCTTTTCATTTTTATAATAGCTGAAAATTATTTATTGAATAATTCTTCTACTTTATCCCAGTTTACTACTTCAAAGAATGCAGAAACATAGTCAGGTCTTCTGTTTTGGTAGTTTAAATAATAAGCGTGCTCCCAAACATCTAATCCTAAAACCGGAGTTCCTTTAACGTCTGCTACAGGCATTAATGGGTTGTCCTGGTTTGGTGTAGAAGAAACAGATACAGAACCGTCAGCATTTTTTACTAACCAAGCCCATCCTGAACCAAATCTTGTTTTAGCAGCATCAGAAAAATCAGTTTTGAATTTTTCAAGACCTCCGTAGTTTTCGATAGCAGCTTTTACATTTCCTACAGGCTCTTTGCTTCCTCCTGGCGTTAAAATTTCCCAGAATAAAGAGTGGTTGAAGTGTCCTCCTCCATTATTTCTTACTGCTGGTTTGTCAGTTCCTGTCTGGCAGATTTCTTCAATAGTTTTTCCTGCTAGTTCAGTTCCTTCAATTGCTTTATTTAAATTGTCAATATATGCCTGGTGGTGTTTTGTATGGTGGATTTCCATAGTTCTTGCATCAATAGTTGGCTCTAATGCATCATATGCATATCCTAGTTTTGGTAATTCAAATGACATAATCTTTATTTTTAATGTTATATTCCAAAATTAGCCAATATTTAAGGTATTATCAAGGATTGAAGATTACTTTAATAAATCTTTAACATTGATACATTGATTTAGAATGAATTAAGTTTTAATTTTTTTTATTTACAACCAACAAAAAGCACGAACCAAATGATCCGTGCTTTTCATTTAACAATATTAAATTAAATTTATTTATTCATAGACATCAGGAATTCTTCATTGTTGAGAGTTCCTTTGATGTTCTTATTTACAAATTCCATAGCTTCTACAGGATTCATTTCAGAAAGGTATTTTCTGAAGATCCACATTCTCTGAGAAGTTACTTCATCCAGAAGCAGATCATCTCTACGGGTACTGGAAGAAATTAAGTCAATAGCAGGATAAATTCTTCTGTTAGCAATTTTTCTGTCTAGCTGAAGCTCCATGTTACCAGTACCTTTGAATTCTTCAAAGATTACTTCATCCATTTTAGATCCTGTATCAATCAATGCGGTTGCAATGATCGTCAGAGATCCTCCTCCTTCGATTTTTCTTGCTGCTCCAAAGAATCTTTTCGGCTTGTGAAGTGCATTGGCGTCTACCCCACCGGAAAGAACCTTACCTGATGCAGGAGTAACTGTGTTGTATGCTCTTGCCAATCTTGTAATAGAATCCAGTAAGATTACTACATCGTGTCCACACTCAACCATTCTCTGTGCTTTCGCAAGAACAAGGTTAGCTACTTTCACATGTTTTTCAGCTGCTTCGTCAAATGTAGAGGCAATAACTTCTGCATTTACACTTCTTTCCATATCAGTAACCTCTTCCGGACGCTCATCAATCAAAAGAACCATCATGTATACTTCCGGGTGGTTGGCTGCAATAGAATTAGCAATATCTTTAAGCAACATCGTCTTACCTGTTTTAGGCTGTGCAACGATCATTGCTCTCTGACCTTTTCCAATAGGTGCAAATAAATCTACAATTCTGGTAGAAATGGTAGATCCGCTTCCTGCTAAATTGAATTTTTCTTCCGGGAAAAGCGGAGTAAGATATTCAAAAGCAACACGGTCCTTAATGAATGCAAGGTCACGTCCGTTAACTTCTGTAGGTTTTAATAATGAAAAATATTTTTCACCTTCTTTTGGAAGTCTTACAATTCCTTTAACGGTATCTCCGGTTTTTAAACCATAATTTCTGATCTGTGCTGTAGATACATACACATCATCTGGAGAAGAGATATAGCTGAAGTCTGATGAACGTAAAAATCCGTAGTTATCCGGTAAAATTTCCAAAACACCTTCAATGCTTACCAATCCATCGAAATTGAATTCTTTTTTATGGTCGTGCTGCTCCTCTGCCTTTTCAGAATGTCTGTTTTGATTCTGATTTTGGTTTTGGTGCTGCTGGTGTTGTTGGTTCTGGTTTTGATTTTTATGTTGGTTTCCACTATTCTGTGGATGGTTGTGTCCTTTTTGAGGTCTGTTAGCCTGTTGTTGAGGATTGTTAGGCTTTTCTTCAGCCTGAGCAGGCTCTTGAGATTCTGTGTTTTTTGGAGCTTCTGTTTTTTCCTGAGATACTTCTGCATTACCTGCATTGGTAGAAACTCTTTTTCTTTTCTTTTTAGCCTGGGCGCTTGCTGCAGATTCCTCTGTTATTGCAGCTACTTCAGCTTTGGGTTCTTCCGGTTTTACTTCTTCAGAAGCGGGTACCTTTTCTTCTACTTTTTCTTCTGCTTTAGGTTCTTCTGCCGGAGCTTTTGTATTTGTGTTTGTATTTGTTTTTGGCTTGGCTGCTGGTTTCTTCGGAACAGCTTTTCTTGCCGGGGCTTTAACAGGTTTATCTGCTGGGGCCTCTTCAGTAGTTACACTGGTGGTTTCTGTGGCGTTGAAATAATCTTTTGCAACTTTAGGGTTAGAAGCCTGAAAGTCAAGAATAGCAAAGATCTTGTCATTTTCATTGCTGGTTCTTGCAACTTTAACGCCCAAATCTTTTAAGATTTTAGTCAGTTCCGTTACGGATTTTGACCTTAACGTTTCTATGTTAAACATATTTATGTAAAAATGTAATTAATTGTGAGTAAGAAAAGTAAGTCCGGTGACTTTGGTTTTCAAGTACATTGTATAATGCAAATCTACACTTATTTTTGAATTGTGCAAAATTTATGTTATTTTTGCCAAGAATTTAATATTCAATGCTACAGAGAATACAAACTATATGGACGTTATTGGCAGTTTTAGCTGCTGTTTTCCTTTTTATAACAGGACAGGATGTTGTCATTTCCGACAGTATTCCTTTACTTAATATGGGCAGTATCGTGCTTGTAATCATTGGAGCATTAAGTATTTTTAGTTTCAAAAACAGAAAAAGACAAATTTTGCTGAATACTATCAGCATCATTATAAACGTTTTGTTGATTGGTGTATTGGCGTACTGGTTACTAAACTTATCCGGAGGAATTCATTTTCCTGAGAAGGGTATTGAGCCGATTTTCCCATTGATTGCGGTAATTTGTCTGCTTATTGCAAACATTTACATCCGTAAAGATGAGAGGCTCGTAAAATCTGTAGACAGACTTCGATAGCCTTACAACGATTTTTTGAGTGAGAACAGCTTCTTTTTAGGAGCTGTTTTTTATTTGCCCCATATTCTTATAATTTATGTAAATTGATTGCAACTTTTTGATCAAAACCACGACAGATCATATAACTTTTAATAAAAGACAATGAAAAAGCTAACGTATCTTACTTTATCACTATTCTCCATATTCACTTTTTCCCAGGAGGTTTCTAAAGAAAGGGTAAAAACAATCCTTTCCACTCTCGCTTCAGATGAAATGAAAGGCCGTGAAATCGGAACTCAGGAAAATGAAAATGCAGCCAACTACATTGCTAAACTCTTCAAAGAAAATAATCTGGAATACTGTACCGGAAAATCTTACCTGGTACCATTTGATTATAATGGGAAAACAGCATACAATGTCTGTGGTGTCAAAAAAGGAAAAACAGATCAGTATCTTGGATTCTCAGGGCATTTTGATCATATTGGAACCAGTGATAAAAGTGGTGACAACATTTATAACGGAGCCGATGATGATGCCAGCGGAATTACGACTCTGGTAGGTATTGCCGATTATTTTAAAAACAAAAAGCCTGAATTCTCTATGGTTTTCATGGCATTTAATGGAGAGGAGAAAGGAATGCTGGGTTCAAGAGCTATCTCAACTGACACCAATCTGGATCATATTTATAATAAGCTGACAGCACTTTTCAATTTTGAAATGGTAGCCACAGAATCTCAGTGGGGAAAAAATGCATTATATATGACAGGAGACGGGTTCTCTGACCTTGATGAACTGTTCAATAAAAATGCGGTAAACGGATTAAAACTCAATGCAGATCCATATGCAAAACAACAGCTGTTCTACCGTTCAGACAATGTAAGCTTTGTAAAAAAGAAAATCATTGCCCATTCATTCTCTACAGTAGATATGACGAAAGCATCTCATTATCACCACGAAAATGATGACATCAACATCGTAGATTTTGATAATATGACGCAGATCATCAATAACTTTGGAAAAACTCTGGATAAATTGAATCCTAAAAATTTTGCTCCAAAGTATAATGACCAGGTGAATTTTTAATTAAATCATTATATCAAAACCGCTGTTTCAGCGGTTTTTTTTATGAAGCAGCAAGACCTTTTTATCTTTTATTTTTATGTCATAATCAGGTTTAATTTATTCAAAAAACAAAGCTTAATAACACGGAGTTGTAACAAAAAGACATTTTTTGAAACTTATCCATTAAAGTAAAACAGGATTAAGGACGTCTTATCTTTTAATTTTACGTAATTTTGCTATCCAATTTTTTCATTGAATGAACCAATATATTAAAATACTGAAGTTCGCAAGACCTCACCAAAAATACATCTACGGAAGCTTGTTTTTCAACCTTATGTATTCTGTTTTTCAGATTGCTTCCTTAGGAACTATTCTACCGGTTTTGGGAATGCTTTTCGGAACCATAGAGGCTAAAAAATACAGCAAACCACCTGTTTATTCGGGAGAGATTTTAGATTTTTTCTCTTACGCAAAAGAGTATGCCAATTATTATGTTCAGAGTTTAGTAACTGAGCACGGAGCACTTAATGTTTTGGCCTGGCTTTGTGTGATAACGGCCTTTATGTTTTTACTGAGAAACCTTTTCAGATATTTAGGTTCGTTTTTACTGATCAATTATCGTGTAGGGGTTACCCAGGACCTTCGTGGAGCGATGTACAGAAAGATTCTTTCTTTACCTGTTTCCTTTTTTACAGAAAGCAGAAAAGGAGATCTGATGTCCCGTATGTCAAATGACGTAGGTGAAGTTGAAGGTAATATTTTAGGAAGTTTAGTAGAATTGATCAATGCACCTTTTATGCTGATAAGCACATTGGTGACTCTTTTCTTTTTAAGTACAGAGATGACTCTTTTCTCCCTTCTGGTATTGCCTGTAATGGGAACTATGATTGCTTTAATAGGAAAAAGCCTGAAAAAAGACTCTCACGAAGCCCAAAATGAAATGGGAACTATTTTCTCAATCGTAGATGAAACATTGAAATCTACAAAGGTGATTAAGATTTTCAGTGCAGAAAAAATAATGGACAACCGTTTTATGCAGTCAATGCAGAAATGGATCAACAGCTCTATAAGATTAGGTAGAAAAAAGGAACTTGCATCTCCGATGAGCGAATTTTTAGGTTCGGTTACGTTCTTAATTATCGCTTGGTATGGGGGAAAACAAATCATTGTAGAACAAAGTATTTCCCCTGCAGATTTCTTGGTTTTCCTGGGAATTTTCTTCCAGATTTTACCTCCTGTGAAAAGTTTGTCTCAGTCAATTTCGAATGTACAGAAAGGAGAAGCTTCTCTTGAAAGAGTTTTAGCAATTCTGGATGCTGATGTGAAAATTGATGAAATAGCAAATCCCGTTTCCATTTCAACATTAAATCATTCTATCGAGTTTAATAATATTGGCTTTTTCTACGATAAAGACCATACGATTCTTAAAAACTTCTCACTTTCAATTCCAAAAGGGAAAACAGTAGCTCTTGTAGGGCAAAGTGGAAGTGGTAAAACAACCATTGCCAATCTTTTAGCAAGATTCTATGATGTTTCTGAAGGAGAGATCATGATTGACGGCACCAATATTAAACATTTAAAATTAGATGAATACCGCAAGCTTCTGGGTATGGTAACCCAGGAATCTGTATTATTTAATGATTCCGTTTATAATAATATCCTGATGGGTAAACCTGATGCGACAAGAGAAGAGGTGATTGCTGCCGCAAAAATTGCCAATGCAGATGCATTTATCACAACACTTCCTGAAGGATATGATTCCAATATCGGAGATGATGGCGGTAAGCTTTCCGGAGGTCAAAAGCAAAGAGTTTCTATTGCGAGAGCAGTATTGAAAAACCCTCCAATTATGATTCTGGATGAAGCAACCTCTGCGCTGGACACAGAATCTGAAAGATTTGTACAGGATGCACTGGAGAAAATGATGGAAAACAGAACTTCTCTGGTAATCGCCCACCGTCTTTCAACCATTCAGAAAGCAGACTGGATCGTAGTGATGGAAAAAGGCGATATTGTAGAGCAAGGAACACATCATGACCTGATCGCTAAAAAAGGAATGTATAACAAGCTTGTTGAGCTTCAAAATTTCGACTAATATTTTAATTCAATTAAAATGAACCCTATACAAGAGTATTTCTACAGAATCGAAGAGCCTGAAAGAAGTACTCTTTTATTTTTACGTGATTCTATTTTAGCTTCAGATCCGGAAAATATTACAGAAACATTCAGTTTTGGGCTTCCGTTTATCAAATACAAAAAGAAAATGCTGTGTTATTTTTATTACAGCAAAAAATACAGGAAACATTATATCAGCTTTTACCACGGTGACAAATTGGATTATCCAGAGTTGATTCTGGATGGCAGAAAGAAGTTTAAAATCCTCTTAATTGACACTGAAGAAGATCTCCCGGTAGAATTCATATTAAACCTTACAGAAGAGATTAAAAAGCATATAAAATAAAAAACTCCGGCACGAATCATCGTACCGGAGCCCTCTTTAAAAAACTTTTATCATTGTGTGTTTATTCCGCTGAATTCTGCCTGTTTAATATCCCATGCCAAAGCATTCGCAAACAGTATAGAGTTGTAAACAGTATATCCGCCGGCAGATGTTCCATTTCCACCATTACCATAACCTGTACGCTAATTAGTTTCCTGTGACATCACAGCAAGAAGGAGACAGGTATCCTTATTTCTATTACATCTGTGTAAGCAGTATATAAATTTCATCAACTATACCTATGAAAATTCTAATATAATCTTTGAATAGATAAATAGATAACTCTAGTATTATCCGAAGTACCAGTGGTATTTTTATTATCAACTGTTGGGAAATAATATACTCTGTACCATTTATCATCAAAAGCAATATCCACTGTTTCTACTTCTTGATTGGCATTATTTCCAGAACCTGAGGTTCTTCCAGGTGTAGATGTAGGGTCTGTATACATATCATTAAATCCTACTCCATAGTAAATTCCGTTATCTAATTCAACATAACTTTTATTTGTTCCTGAAGAAGGTTTTGCAGCCAATAAATAGTTTCCAGCGTTAAACCTGTCAACTGTTGAAAGTGCACTAAACCAGATTTTTATAGGAGTTGATGTTATATTTACAATACGTGGATACATAGTTACTGATCCATTCCCACCATTAGAATCACCAGAGAAATATGCATCAAGCTGAATCTTATTTCCAAGAGTTGGAAGAGAAGTACTACCATTTGCCGCAAGCATGTCAGATAACCAACCTGCTCCTGATGCAGAAACTTCAGCTCGGTAGTACACAAGCTCTCCTAAAGTTATAGCATCTGAAGCTCCAACAGTAGCACTGCATGTTTGTCCCCCAATAGATAGGTTAAAAGTTGTTGTTGTTGGACTGGTAACAGTGGGAGTTCCTGTTACAGAATATATGAGTGTTCCTGAACCATTTGTAAAATTCCCATCAGAAATTGTTGCTGTAAGTCCATTGACAGGACCTATTGTTTGACTTGGATATACTCCCCCATTTCCACCTGTATAAGGGACTTCCATAGTTCCACTGTATGCGTTTCCAGCAGTATAACTATTGGGAGTGAGGGTAACATTGTTGCAGGTAAGGGAGCCTATGGTTCCAGATTTTAAAGATTTACCATCCAATGTCCTCCATTCGGATCCATTCCAAAAAACGTACCCTTTGTAAGACAAAGCCCCCGCTCCTGTATTGTAGGCCATAAGGCCTGTAGCAGGAGAAGTAATAGTTGTTTGATCCGTATTACTTGTAAGAGATATTTTAGGGGTAATAAAACCTTTATCGTTTATTGTAGACATATCCAAAACGGATGAGGCTTCTGGTAAAATAGTTCCTATTCCTATTTGTCCTGCGGAAGTAACCACAACATCATTTTTTTGTTGCAGAGCTGAAAGAGTTCCTGAAGAGGGATTATCTTTGCTTCCATCTATATGGAAAATTGCCTTGGGATTTTGTGTATTAATTCCGACTTGTCCTAAAACAAATGCAGGAAACAAAGTAATAGCTAATACTGTTTTTTTCATGTTAATTATGTTTTGAAATTAATTATATTTACAGGAGTATATATCTGTTTTTTATTTTAAACTTCGTAACCGAACAAGTTTCGCAGTAAAAAATGACTTTCTATTTAATGTAATGATGTATAAACTTATTTTGAAGAGGTTTACCCTTGAATTATAATATAAATGATATTCATTTGCTTGATCCAAAAATAGAAAGTATATCTGATGATCAGCAATAATAACATACTCACATATACGCTTGAGTAAAAAAAACACTTAAAATTCACACAATTCATTAATTATCAGTATTTTAAATCATGCTATTTGCGTAGACTGAGAATAAAAACACTCTCCTTGTATATCACCAAAATCTGAATTAAGAAAGTAATAAGTGCAAATAACTAAAATATTTATGCAAAAAAAATCTCCAGCCTAGCCAGTTAATATTAAAATGGTTATTAAGCAAATAAGTCCTAAACCGAAGATTGGTAAGGTTATTATTCTCTGATAGATGAGAATTTTCAAAAACAAAATTTCCATCTCAAAAAGACGTTATTGACTATTGATCTAAAAAAATAGTTAAATTTCAGAATCTCAATAGCACAATGAAATGCTTTAAGCTTATTACATTTGATCCTATTATCTTTCATTCACACCCTTCAAGATTTTTTAAGAAGAATAGCAGTGCAGGACTTTTACAGATAGACATCATATTATTTTTTTCAATATTTACATAAGAAATCCTTTATCTTCTTCTATATAATATTCTTTCTGAAACAACTTATGAGGAAATAAATCGGAACTCTGTTTAAATATTAATAAGAAAGCTATTGATATTGATATCGGAAGGAATATTGAGTTTTTTTCGTATTCTGTATTTTTTGCTTTCTACTGCACGAATACTATTATTAGTGCATTGGGCAATCTTTTTCGTATTAAAATCAAGCTTCATCAAAGCACAGAAATACAATTCAGAATGAATCAGATTGGAATTGATTTTTACAATCTCCGGAATAAAATGAGGAAAAAACAGTTGGAATTTTTCAAAAAAAACAGGCGAATTATTTTCTGCAAGACTCAAAATCTCACGGATATTTTCTTCTGAGAGATGATTGATAAGCATCTGATGCTTCATGAGTTCTGTATTTGATTTCATCAGATCTTTGATGGTAGAATCCTTTACTTTTCTGTCCGTAATCAAGCCGTTAATAAGTTTATCTTTTTGTGCAATAAAAACAATGTCCATCAAAAAAGAAGCGATAGAAAATAAAATATTCAACGATTTTATTGTTTTAAAATCTTCTTTTTCTAAAAATTTACTTTTAGGCAGAAAATCAAAATCAAAATACAGACATATAATAAAGTTGATACAAATCATTAAAGTAATAAAAAAAATAGAATAAGAATTTTTTTTATAGTTAAAAAAAAATGGCACAGCAAACAGAAGACAAAAATAAAAGTATTCTACACCTGCGCTTTTGTAAGTATAGATATTAAAGAAATTTACTATGAAAGTAAGTAATACAAATATCCCGATAATAAAAGGGTTCAATTTTTTTTTAAATCGCTTCGTCTTTCCTTTTACAGTCATTAAAAACAGCCAGAAAAAGGTAATAACGGTAAGAAATATTGAAATCAACATATCCCCGAAAAAAGTAATGATAAAAATGGAGTAAAACAGAAATATGAAGAACAATAAAAGCAGATACCGATTGATAAGATTTAGATAATTGCTATCAAAATCATCATTCATTTTCTCCGCTTCATCGTTGATCATCTTAAAGAAAAACTTATAAATCATCGTGTTGTTTTTTATGTTTTCACAAGCTCAAGTTGGCATTCGTGCTACTGAAAGCATAAATTTCCCAATCTTAATAGCTTTTAAACAACATAATAACTGACCAAACAAAATAGCTGTCCGTAATTTCAGCGATAAAAGAATATGATTCGTGTTTTTCCATTCTAATTTAGTAAGAATCTGATTAGTTTATTCAACAAACCTGATCAATAATAAAAAAACAACGCTGAAAATTATAAGTCATATTCAATCATTTGATGTATAAGCATAAAAGCATGAATAACCCGTGTTTATGTAGCTGCAAAATTATTGATCTGTACAAATAAGCTTTAATAGCTATATACTCAATATTACTCACGCGTAATTAAACTCAAAAAACACAATACATATCAAATAAAAGAGAGAGGGAAACTGAATGATCAGTCATGATCGGAAGAATTTTTCTTCCAGCTTTTATATTTCCTGATGCATCCGACTGAATTTATGATATCCCATATATCTAATGATGTAGAAGAAGTAGAAGGAAATATTTGGGGAAACTTAATTGAATTGGTCAACCCTTTTATGTTGATCAGCCCCCCTGGCTACCTTATTTTTCCTAAGCCCGGAAATGACTCTTTTCTCTTTACTGGTTCTCCCTGTAATGAGAACAATGATTGCACTGATCGGAAAAAGCCTTAAAAAAGATTCTCACAAATCACAAAATGAGCTGGGAAAATATTTAATAGGGAAAAATCATGAATAACAGATTCATGCATTCTATGAACAAATGGATTTAAAGCTCTGTCAGTTTAGGTAAAAAGAAGGAATTAGCTTCCCCAATGAGCGAATTTTTAGGCTTTATACCATCCTGATCATTGCCTGGTATGGTGAAAAACAAATTATCGTTGAACAAAGCATTTCTCCGGCAGACTTCCTTGTATTTTTAGGAATGCTCTTCAAGATTTTACCTCCAGCAAAAAGTTTATCAACTTCTATTTCTAACGTTCAAAAGGGAGAAGTTTCCTTGAAAAGAGTACTGGAAATCTTGGATGCTGATGTAAAAAATTGAGGAAGTTGCAGAGCCTGAAAGAAGTACTCTTTTATTTTTGCGTAATAAGATTCTGGCTTCAGATACCGAGAATATTTCAGAAACATTCAGTTTTGGGCTTCCATTTATCAAATATAAAAAGGAAAATGCTGTGTTATTTTTATTACAGCAAAAGATATAAAAAACACTATATCAGCTTTCATCATGGAGATAAGCTGGATTATCCTGAACTGATCTAGGGCGGTAAAAAGAAGTTCAAGATCCTTCTTATTAATATGGAAAAGATCTTTCTGTAGAATTTATCATCAATCTGACAGAAGAAATTAAAAGATATATAAAATAAAAAACTCCGGTACGAATAATCGTACCGGAGCCTTCTTTAAAAACTTCATCATTGTGTGTTTATTCCGTTGAATTCTGCCTGTTGAATTGCCCAGGCCAAAGCATTGGCAAACAGTATAGAGTTGTAAACAGTGTATCCGCCAGCAGGCGTCCCGTTTCCACCATTACCATAACCTGTACGGGCAATTGGTTTTCCTGCGGCATCAACAGCAAAAGGACATATAGTCTGACTTCCATTACCAGCTGCGCCAGCAGTATTATTGGGATTAGAAGTAAACCCTCCGTCACCTATGAAAATAAAATTATGCGTATTATCTCTAAAACTTGATACACCAACATTTGTATTATTTGAAGTAATTGGAACAGCTGTTGAATATGTTGTTATGCTGCCTAATGGGGCATTCGTTATATATGAACCACCACCATTATCTTCTCCCCAATTCTTTCCTCTAATATCTCCAAAAGGACCATTTAAAACAGCATCATTAACAGAACTCAACTGATAAATACTTCCCCCTCCAAATGTAGAATTAAAAGTAATACTGTTATCACCATAGAATGTCTGGAAAAAAGTAGCCACATTGGTAGGATCTTGCTGCATTAAAATACATGTACCTTTATTGTTTAGGTAATCTGCCATAGCTCTCGCTTTATTAACACTCCAGTTCATATAATATCCAATGATTACAATATCCGGTTTGGCAGCCAGCCATGCGCTGAAATTGGCATCCGAAGGATCTGAAGAATAATTTGTATAAGTCGCTGTTGTATTATCATATTTTACAGTGCTAGTATTCAATGTTCCAAAATTTTCAGCAGCATTATACATAGCACTCGATGCACTGGATTCCATATGATATCCATATGTACCCCCATACACCCCAATACCTATAATTTTTTTACCAGATATTACCACGATTACATTTACAGAACACGTTGTAGGCACGCCTCCCTGGCTGTCAGAAGTAATAGCCATTGTTTTCACGGATGTAGAAGATGGAGTTCCCGATCCGTTTAAGGTAATATTCTGATTTCCCGTAGCGGTAAATGTTCCAGAGCCACTGAAAGAGATACCATCTACCGTATTCGTGGTAATAACATAACTTCCTAACGATGAAACATTTACAGGCAAAGTGATTGTATTGGAAGACGTAAGAGCTGTTCCCACTTTGTACACTCCGTTTACGGTTGCACTTCCACAACTCATGGTATACGTTCCTGAAGGGCTCAGAACAGTAATAGAGACCGCTGGGGTACATGTCACTTCGGTACCATTGGCATCAATTGCAATATTATCGGTCTGGATATTCTGAGGATTACCCTGGCCCGGGACCTGTACCGTTTGTGTTCCTGTATTAAGAAACACCCCGGTTCCGTAAAAATTATATCCGTTTGAAGTAGTTCCGGTAATTGTATAATTTCCAATTTTTGTTACATTAACCGCAATGCTCAGATAATTGGAACTTGTAAGATCTTTACCTTTCACATAGCTTCCCATTGCTTTGGAAGTTGAACAGTCTACCGTAAAAACAGATTTTCCCATCTGCCCGCAGACACTTTTCCATTCATTATCAGCAAGGCTCCAGTAATTAAGGCAGTCTTCTGTTGTATTGTAAACCGTCAACCCATCATCCTGAGATGTGTTGATTACAATTGCATTTCGCTGGGCCTCAGTTAAACGGGGAATAAATATTCCTTTGTTATTATTACCTGAAACGACATCCAATACAGAATTGGCATTAGGTATTGTGGTATTAATCCCTACAGCACCATTGGTACCTTGCGAATAATAGTTTCCGAAAGCAAAGACCAGTGCTATAAGCAGGATCTTAATTGGAGGCAAAATAAATTTTGTGTCCATCATTATATAAGTTATAATTGTTTAATGCATAAGATGTAAATAAGTCATTTAACTGGAACAAAAATATCATCAACAAACAATTTTTATATTAACTCATCATACGTAATATTACGCACACGTAGTAAAACTCACAAATACATATAACTTTCAACGAATAAAACCCATAAATAACATAAATAAGAAGCTGAACTATTCTATAAAGTTTTATTTTTACTTTTTTGAAAAATATACAATTCTATCATATTTATGTCATTCATATTTTTTACCCCCCACCGGGCAATTCTATTTCGAATTATCTTAAATAGTTGCTGAACTGAAGGTTGGTAGACTTATTTTTTTGCTGATGTCTGAGAATTTTTAAAACAGACTTTTCATCATAAGAATGGAATTGTTGATTAGTAATCCCGGCCGTATATTCATTACAATATTTTTACTTAAAAAAAACAACAAACACCATCAAGCACTGTTTAAGACTACGTATTAGTATTAAAAATCGGAATATTTGCTTACATTTTAAGAAGAAAGCTATTGATATTGATATCGGAAGGAATATTGAGTTTTTTTCGTATTCTGTATTTTTTGCTTTCTTCTATTATTAGTGCATTGGGCAATCTTTTTCGTATTAAAATCAAGCTTCATCAAAGCACAGAAATACAATTCAGAATGAATCAGATTGGAATTGATTTTTACAATCTCCGGAATAAAATGAGAAAAAAACAGTTGGAATTTTTCAAAAAAACAGGCGAATTATTTTTTGCAAGACTCAAAATCTCACGGATATTTTCTTCTGAGAGATGTGATGCTTCATGAGTTCTGTATTTGATTTCATCAGATCTTTGATGATAGAATCCTTTACTTTTCTGTCCGTAATCAAGCCGTTAATAAGTTTATCTTTTTGTGCAATAGAAACAATGTCCATCAAAAAAGAAGCGATAGAAAATAAAATATTCAACGATTTTATTGTTTTAAATCTTCTTTTTCTAAAAATTTACTTTTAGGCAGAAAATCAAAATCAAAATACAGATATATAATAAAGTTGATACAAATCATTAAAGTAATAAAAAAATAGCACAGCAAACAGAAGACAAAAAATAAAAGTATTCTACACCTGCGCTTTTGTAAGTATAGATATTAAAGAAATTTACTATGAAAGTAAGTAAGTAAGTAATACAAATATCCCGATAATAAAAGGGTTCAATTTTTTTTAAAATCGCTTTGTCTTTCCTTTTACAGCCAGAAAAAACAGCCAGAAAAAAGTAATAACCGTAAGAACTAATGAGATCAGCATATCTCCAAAAAAAGTGATAATAAAAATGGAATAAAATAGAAATATGAAAAACAGTAAAAGCAGATACTGGTTAATAAGATTTAGATAACTGCTTTCAAAACTATCATTCGTCTTCTCTGCTTCATCGTTGATCCTTTTAACGAAAAACTTATAAATCATCCTGTTATTTTTTATGTTTTCACAAGCTCAAATTGGCATCTGTACTACGGAAAGCATAAATTTCCCAATGTTAATAACTTTTAAGCAACATAATAACTGACAAAGTATCTGTCTGCAATGTCTTGATAAATATGATTCGTGTTTTCTATTCTAATTTAGTAAAAATCTGATTAAGCCAATCAGCCAACCTAATTAATAAATTAATAATAAGAAACCAACATTAAAAATCGTAAGTCATATTCAGTCTTTCTCTATGGGCATAAAAGCATAAACAACCTGTGTTGTATAGCTGCAAAATTATTGATCTGTACAAATAAGCCTTAACGCCTCAATACTCAATATCACTCATGCGTAGTTAAACTCAAAAAAAATACAATGCATATCAAACAAAAAAGAGAGCCTGAATGACTCTCTTTTTTTATATTTGATAAGAATTTTAATTTTCCTTCAGCTTGGCAATCACATCCAAACCTCCTTTTGTAATATCTCCGATCTTACAGATAATCTCAGTATCCAAAGGCAGGAATACATCCATTCTGGATCCGAATTTAATAAATCCGAACTCATGCCCGGCTTTTGCTTTATCGCCTTCATTACAGTAGAAAACAATCCTTCTAGCTACATACCCGGCAATTTGTCTGAAGACAACTTTATGATTGGTCATAGTTTGTACGGCCATAGTAGTTCTTTCGTTCTCTGTAGAAGACTTTTCATGCCATGCTACCAGATATTTTCCCGGGTGGTACTTTTTGTAAATCACTTCACCCGAAACCGGATATCTACAGATGTGAACATTCAGCGGGGACATAAAAATAGAAACCTGAATGGCTTTTCCTTTTATAAATTCATCCTCATCCACTTCTTTGATCATTACCACTTTTCCGTCCACCGGAGCTATCACGTTTTCTTTGTGATCAAGGATATTACGATCCGGAACTCTGAAGAACCAGAAAACTAAACTGTAAATAACCAACAAAGGCATAATGATCAACAGGGACCATATTTTAAGGAAATAAATTGCTAATACGCCCAAAATAATAAAAAGTATGGTCGCAACGGTAATTGTTCCTTTTGATTCTCTATGTAATTTCATGAGACTAAATAAATTTTTCTAAAATAAAGTACAAATATACGACAGGAACGCAGATAATAAAACTATCTAATCTATCTAAAACTCCTCCATGTCCTGGAATGATGTTTCCACTGTCTTTCACACCGAAATTTCTTTTCAATTGGCTTTCCACCAGATCCCCTAGCGGAGCAAAGGCAGCAACCAAAAATCCTACGACCATCCAGTTTCCCCTCAGTTCAGGTTGATAATGTTCAATAAAGTAGGATAAAACCAATGTTAACACTACGCCACCTGCATATCCTTCCCATGTTTTCTTAGGGGAAATTTTAGGTGCCATTTTATGTTTACCGAAGAACTTCCCTACCAGATAGGCAAAGGTATCACTACTCCAGATGAGAATAAATAAAAACAGGATCTCCAAAGAGAAAGCATCACTATAGCTGGAGAACTTTGGCAGTCCCAATGCAAAACTGAATGGGAGCGCTACGTAGATAACGGTAAAAATAAGTTTCCCGCTGTCGAAGTATAATTCGCTGGGAAATTTGAATAAAGTAACCACAGCAATCCCAATAAGCGCCAGTGCCAGTATTTCACTGAGCCTGAAATCAAAAAAGAAATCGTGGTTGAAATATCTTTTGGAAAAAATATAGAATATAAAAATGACTAATGGATATACCACCCATTTTTCATATCCGTTTCCAAATTTCATGATTTTAACACATTCCCACGTCCCCACCATCAGCAGCAGACTCATTAAGCCATAAAAAAGATACTGTTGTTTGATAAGACCAGGAGCAATGCTGTTCAGCAATTGCGCTCCCAGCGGAGTCGAACAAAGTATAATAACGGCTACATAGACTATACCTGATACGGTTCTTTGAATGAGATTTTTGTCCAAAATTTAAAATTTAGAAGTGGTTGCTTAATCTTCAAGCAGCAATAAAAACAGCTTTGTATTGGAATTGGAAGAACTGTCCATTTTAGACTGGCTTCCGCTGATGGAAGTAAGGTTCTTGATATTTCCGTTTCTTTTTATTTTCCCCATAGCATCATTCAGGTTGTTTACAATCTGAGAAACATTGGCAATGATGATAATTCTATCGGGAAGTCTTGAAGAATGATAATGAAGAATATTATTATGCGAAAGCATGATCCTGCCATCATAGGCGATCAGGTATTCACATGTGATGAATGCAGCATCATTAGACGGCTGCAGTTCTGAAGTATAGGCAGACCTCACAACGTTCAAAAAGTTCTGAAGTTCTTTATCCCAACAGAAAAGGTTGTGGATACCTTCTATTTTGATAATTTGATTTAAAGTTTGTAGAGCCTCCGCTTCATCTGCACAATAATTAAAAAATCCCCCCGAATGCGTAAATAATTGCGCAAACTTATAGTCAAGATCCGCATTTTTCAGCGAATCCCCAAGTTTCTCCAGGCTCTGTTTGTCCTCTTCTTCAGGCTGGTTGGTAAGTTTGCTTACAATCCTCTTGAATAAATTCAACTTAATCTATTTTTAGTCAACTTTATACAAAAATAGAAAATAAATTACAATAGTGTCCAAAATATCTCCTTAAATATGAAAAAACCTGACAATTTTCGAGGTTGTCAGGTTTTTGTAATATTTATTTTTAAGAGTCTTAAAGCTGTGTTGGGCTTTCTGGAGCCTGTATTTCGCTTTCTTCTTCTTTTTCTTTGATCTGAGGTGTTTCCACTACTACCGGCTGATCTTTTTCAGGAATAGTATTGGTAACAGGTTTCTCTGTCAATTCAGGATCCCATGCTCTTTTTCCGAAGATATCTTCTAAGTCTTCACGGAAGATCACTTCTTTTTCTAACAGCTTATTTGCCAGAGCATCCAGTTTATCTTTATTTTCTTCAAGAATTCTTACAGCTCTTTCGTACTGATTTTCGATAATCAATTTGATCTCTGCATCAATTTTGGTAGCCGTTTCTTCAGAATAAGGCTTTCCGAATGAGTATTCAGACTGTCCTGAACTGTCATAATAAGAAATATTACCAATGTTCGGGCTTAATCCATAGATTGTCACCATTGCCTGAGCTCTCTTCGTTACTGTTTCCAGATCAGAAAGTGCTCCTGTAGAGATATTATTGAAGATCACCTGCTCTGCAGCTCTACCTCCCAATGTTGCACACATTTCGTCCAACATCTGCTCAGTAGTGGTAAGCTGTCTTTCTTCCGGAAGATACCATGCTGCCCCTAAAGAACGACCTCTTGGAACAATCGTTACTTTTAAAAGTGGTGATGCATGTTCTACCAACCAGGAGATTGTAGCGTGACCTGCTTCATGATAAGCAACTCTTCTCTTTTCAGATGGCTTGATGGCCATATTTTTCTTCTCAAGTCCACCGATAATTCTGTCTACCGCATCCAGGAAGTCCTGTTTTGTAACAGAAGTATGGTTATATCTCGCTGCGATTAATGCTGCTTCATTACAAACATTAGCAATATCTGCCCCACTGAATCCAGGAGTTTGTTTTGCTAAGAAATCTCTATCTACATTATCATCAAGCTTGATTTTTTTCAAGTGAACATCGAAAATCTGTCTTCTTTCGTGAAGTTCCGGAAGATCTACATAGATAGAACGGTCAAAACGACCTGCTCTCATTAATGCTTTATCAAGAATATCCGCTCTGTTGGTAGCCGCCATTACAATAACATTGACATCTGTTCCGAAACCGTCCATTTCGGTAAGAAGCTGGTTCAATGTATTTTCTCTTTCATCGTTTCCGCCAGAGAAGTTATTTTTTCCTCTTGCACGTCCGATAGCATCAATCTCATCAATAAAGATGATCGCCGGAGATTTTGCTTTAGCCTGAGCAAAAAGGTCTCTTACTCTGGAAGCTCCTACCCCAACAAACATTTCAACGAAGTCTGAACCAGAAAGTGAGAAGAACGGAACTTTAGCTTCACCTGCAACGGCTTTTGCCAATAATGTTTTACCGGTTCCCGGAGGGCCTACTAAAAGAACTCCTTTAGGAATTTTACCTCCCAGTTTTGTATATTTTTCAGAGTTCTTCAAGAAATCTACAACTTCCTGAACTTCTTCTTTAGCTCCTTCCAATCCTGCAACATCTTTAAATGTTACCTGAATTCTTTCTTTTTCGTCAAAAAGCTTCGCTTTAGATTTACCGATAGAGAAGATTTGTCCGCCAGGACCTCCGCCTCCGCCCATCTTTCTGAAAAGAAGGAAGTAGAATAACCCCAGAATGGAAATCCAAACCAGCGCAGGAACTAAAATATCCATTAGTGCGCTTTTCCCTGTTCCGTAATCTTTAGTTGTTTTAATAACCGGATTGCTGGCTTTGACCTGTTCAAATTTCTGAAGGAAAAGTTGAAGGTCTCCGTATTTCACAGAAAAATCTGCTTTAGGAGCCATTTCGAAGGCAGAAAGAGGGTTGTTTTCTTTACCAGCTTTGGAAACCATTGCTGATTTTGCTTCTTTTGTTAGGAAAACATCAGCTTTCTCTATGTCTTTGTATATAATTATATTCTGAACTTTCCCTGCCTGCATTTCTCTAAAGAAACCATCTTCATCAATAGATTTTGCTGCATCACCTCCAAGGAAATTGGAGCCAAAAAATAGCAACAGAGCTATGATTGCAATTGGAAAGAACCAGTTGAATCCTTTATTATTCATTTAGACTTTTTAAAATTTTTATTATTCATTTTCAATTTTGGTAATGACTGCGTCACCCCAAAGCTCTTCTATATCGTAGTACTCACGTACATCTTTTTGGAATATATGAACCACCACTGAAACGTAATCTACCAATACCCACATTGCATTTTCAGTACCTTCTACGTGCCAAGGTCTGTCCTGCAGTTCGTTTCTTACTTTCTTCTCGACACTTCCTGCCAATGCAGCCACCTGTGTATTTGAGTTTCCACTACATATCACGAACGTTTCTGCTACGGAGTTTTCGATGTTGGAAAGATCGAAGATCATAATATCTTCTCCTTTTACATCCTGGATAGCTTCAACGATTTTATCTATTAACGCTTGTTTTTCTGCTGTTTTATTCATTAAAAAATTACTATAATCTGCAAATTTATTGTTTTTTCTTTACTTTAACCTTACTTTTACCCTCTTAATGTCTTAAAGTTTTCTTAAATGAGCCAACTCTTCTATCTGAAAGAATGTTCTTCTACTAATGACGAAATAGCAAAGTTTTTACTTTACGGAGATTCAAATTTTATAGGGCTTCATACTTTTAATCAAACTAAAGGCCGTGGTCAGTATGGAAATGTTTGGACTCAGACTGCCGGAAAAAACCTGGCTTATACGCTGGCAGTGAATATTCAGAACATCCTTTGTTCCGACTTTATGTTCAATTATTATACCGCAATGATTATCCGGGATTTCCTTGCCAAATTGTCTGACTCTGAGGTAAAAATCAAATGGCCGAATGATATTATCCTTAAAGGTAAAAAAATCGTTGGAATTTTAATAGAAAAGAAAAAAATTAATCAAAATAATTATTTCATCATCGGAGCAGGAATTAATATCCTTCAGGACGAATTTGATCAAATATCCAATGCAGGATCCCTCCTGACGCAGACAGGCATGCAATTTGACCTGGAAGAAGTTTCATTAAATCTTCATGAATATTTGTCTGAGAAACTGAAAAACATTCCTTCTGATCAGGAAATTCTGGATGAATTCAATGCAAACCTTTTCAGAAAAGACCTGATCTCTGTCTTTGAAATTGAAAAAGAGCGACAAAATGGCATCATCCGAAATGCAGACGAAAAGGGTGAACTCTGGATTGAACTGGAAGACGGAATACGTTCCTTTTATCACAAGGAAATAAAACTACTTTACTGATTGGCTCTTTTGATATACAGATAAAGGGTAAGCGGCAAAAACACCATATTAGGCAGCCACATTGCTACAGCTGGAGACAAACTTTTATTTTCAGAAACCACTTTCAGGGCTTCAAATGAAAACACAAAAATAAAGGCCAATGAGATCCCTATTGCCAGGTTAATCCCCAATCCTCCTCTTTTCTTTTGTGAAGACAGGGAAAGTGCCAGGAATGTCAGAATAATAATAGAAACAGGCATTGATGTTCTTTGATGAAGCTCATTCAGATAAGAATTCAGGTTACTGTTTCCTCTTGCCTTTTCTCTTTCAATAAACTTTAAAAGTTCCGGAGTGGTTTTATTTTGTCCCAAAAGCTCGTTAGGGAAAAGCTCTTCCGGTGAGTGACCGTAGTTTTTCCTTAATTCTATCCCGTTGCCGAGTTTTTCGGTATTGTCTTTATTGATTGTTTTTTCCAGATAATTATTTAAAACAAACTGCTTTTTGGCTTTATCCCAATACACTTCGCTTGCTTTAAGCTCGTAAGTCATTTTTCTGTCTTTATCATATTTCTGATAGACAAAACTAGAACCTCTTTTTTCTCTTTTGTTCCAGGAATCAACAAAAATATATTCTGTTTTGCTCAGCTGTGAGGAAGCTGGAGCAGTTCCTAAAATCTTTTCTTTATTGGCCGCATTATAGGTATACGCTTCCAGTTCATTTTTCTTGATATTGGCCCATGGAAGAACCATATGGTATACCACAAGGGCAATCAATCCAATAAAAATGGAAGTTACCAGATAAGGTTTGGAAAACCTGTGAAAACTGGCCCCACTACTAATAATAGCAACAATTTCAGTATTATTCGCCATCCTGGAGGTAAAATAAATCACCGAAATAAACACCAGAATGGAAAGGAAGGTAACCACAAGATTGATAATCCAGAAGGGATAAAAGTGGATAAGAAAATAGGTCAGATCCAGTTTCGGATCAATGGCCTTGGCATTTTCTATTCTTGGAATCTTCTGCTGAACATCAATTACCAATACGACTATAGACAATAATACCAACATAAAACTAAAAGTTCCAAGGTATTTTTTAATGATATATCTGTCTACAATTTTAAGCATATTCTCTTACAGTCTTTGTCTAAGAACCGGTACTACGGAGTTTTTCCATTCGTAGAAATCTCCTGCAATAATATGTTCTCTGGCTACTTTTACTAAATCAAGATAGAAGGCAAGATTATGAATCGAAGCAATCTGCTTTGCCAGATATTCTTTAGATACAAACAGGTGGCGAAGATACGCTTTTGAATATTCACGATCTACAAAACTGGTCCCAAATTCGTCTAAAGGCGAAAAATCACGCTTCCATTTTTCATTTTTCAGGTTCATCACCCCCTGCCATGTGAAAAGCATTGCATTTCTTGCATTTCTTGTTGGCATTACACAATCCATCATATCAATTCCCAATCCGATAGATTCAAGGATATTCCATGGAGTTCCTACTCCCATCAGATATCTTGGTTTTTCTTTTGGAAGAATGTCTGTCACTTCATCAGTGATTCTGTACATTTCTTCTTCAGGCTCTCCTACAGAAAGTCCTCCAATGGCATTTCCTTCGGCTCCTGCTTCAGAAATTACTTCTGCAGAGATTTTTCTAAGGTCGGAATAGGTAGATCCCTGAACAATAGGGAAAAGTCTTTGTTTGTATCCGTATAATTCAGGATTATCATTAGTCCATTCAATACATCTTTTCAGCCAGCGATGGGTAAGCTCCATAGATGATTTTGCCTGGTTATAATCGCAAGGATAAGGAGTACATTCGTCAAAAGCCATGAAAATATCGGCTCCTATCTGTCTTTGAATCTCCATTGATCTTTCTGGGGAGAACATATGGTAACTTCCGTCGATATGAGATTTGAATCTCGCACCTTCTTCAGTCATTTTTCTGTTACTCGCCAGTGAAAATACCTGAAAGCCTCCTGAATCAGTAAGAATAGGAAGATCCCAGTTCATGAATTTATGTAAACCACCTGCATCCTGCATCGTCTCCATTCCCGGACGAAGATAAAGGTGGTAAGTATTTCCCAGAATAATCTGAGCCTTAATGTCTTCTTTTAATTCTCTCTGATGAACTGTTTTCACACTTGCAACAGTTCCCACAGGCATAAAAATGGGAGTTTGAATCTTCCCGTGATCTGTGGTAATTTCCCCTGCTCTTGCTTTTCCTTCAGAGGTTTTTTCTATATTAAAAAATTTCATCTCTCTACTTTTTTAATTCACCTTGTTATCAGTGATTTCTTATAGGTTAGAAACTTCAGTACCGTTTTACCTTACCAAAGGTATTACAGCCCCGTTTTGTTTCAGTTTATCCTTTACGTATTTATCTGCTTTGGGATCTTTTTTCAGCAGTATTTCCTGTGCATCATTGGTAATCCCATCCATTTCTTCTTTGATCACATAATATTTGAAGCTTTCTACAAAGTCGTCAGATTTTACTTTATGTGACTTCAGGACAGCTCTTGTACCGGCTTCCATATTTTTGTCAGGATATACAAAGATCGCCTGATCATTGATCGCAAGATCTGCAATGATTTCTGCCATTACGCCTTTATCGATCAGATTTTTAGGCTTATCAATATAATCGCTGCACGAAAACATGCCCAGCAAAACGAAAATAAAGATCAGCTTTTTCATCAGTTTATTTTTATATTTTTTATTTAATAGTCTGATGGAACTTCGCATATACATATTCCTCCGTCTGAAAAGAATTGTTCATGCTTTGTTTCACAGTCTATTGATGATTGATTTCCACTTTAGATTTAACACTCCAAAAACGGCCTCATGGATAATTCCACCGTTCATTTTGCTTTCTCCTAAAATTCTGTTGGTAAATATAATAGGAACTTCTACAATTCTGAACCCTTTTTTAAAGGCTCTGAATTTCATTTCTATCTGAAACCCGTAACCTTTCAGTCTTACAGTATCCAATCCTATTTCTTCCAATACATTTCTTGAAAAACAGACAAATCCTGCTGTAGTATCATGAATAGGAAGTCCCAATACAAATCTTACATACTTTGATGCAAAATAAGAAAGCAGTACTCTTCCCATGGGCCAGTTGACCACATTCACTCCTTTTGAGTAGCGGGAACCTATGGCCATGTCTGCATTTCTGCATGCTTCAAACAATTTCGGCAGATCACTAGGATTATGAGAAAAATCGGCATCCATCTCAAAAATATAATCATATTTATTTTCAATAGCCCATTTAAATCCATGAATATATGCCTTTCCCAACCCGTCTTTTACATGTCTTATTGAAAGATGCAAATAATGCGGATGTTTCTTCTGCATTTCTTTTACAACCTCGGCTGTTCCATCCGGGGAAGTATCATCTACAACTAAGATATGAAAGTCGTCCTCCAATGCAAAAACCGCGGAAATAATATTTTCAATATTTTCCTTTTCGTTGTATGTGGGGATAATAACGAGTTTTTTCATTTCAGTTTGCAAAGATAGTTTATTTAACCTTTTTATTTTATACAAAATAATCTATAATTTTGCAAAAATATTTCTCAGGGATTAAGCGGATGAAACAGAAACTTTTATTTAACAGATCTGAACAATACGTAAAATCGATGAGAGCAAATATTTTAACTGCGGATACATGAAACAGGTGACAGGAAATTCTGTGCCGGATTGTGCTATCAGAAGTTAAATAATAAATAATAAAAACTTAAATTTTGCCATCATCACAACACTTCATCAATCATGTAAGAATACCTGAAAATAACGACTGGGTAATCTTTATCCTCGTGGGCTGTATATTTTTATATGTTTTTATGATGAACGTCATAGAAAGGGATGCCAGTCTCAAAGATTTTCTGCTTCAAAAGTATTTTGATGCAAGCAACAACCTTCCCAGCTGGATTATCACTTCATGTGTGACGACGCTCACCTTATCTGTTTTGATCTCACAGTATATTCCTATTGTACCGAAATATATTGCCGATCTTCAGCTTTTTGGGTATCAGCTTAATAAATTCGGGTATACTTTGCTGGTGGTGCTGTTTTTTTATTTAATAAAATCAACATTAGGTTTTTTATTTTATCAAAGTATAGGAGACGGAAAAAAATGGACTGTTTTTTATTTTACCTCCACAAAATTTTATTTCATTCTTACATTTTTGCTAATAATTCTTTGTGTAGCCCATTATTACTTCCCTATAGACAGAAATAAAATATTTTTGTATTATTTGTGTTTCTTTTCTTTTGTATTCATTTTCAAAGTTTTTTTCTACTTATTTCACAAGAACAAGATTCTTCCTGAAAAATGGTATTATAAATTTTTGTATATTTGCACCCTCCAAATCGCACCATTATTATTGCTTTGGAAGTTGTTATTTTTTTAATAAATGTCAATGATGAGAATAAAGTCTATATTGGTTTCTCAACCAGCGCCTAGTGAGTCTTCTCCATATTTGGATATAGCAAAGAAGGAAAAAATAAAGATTGATTTCCGTCCATTTATCCACGTTGAAGGGGTTGACAATAAAGAGCTCAGAACACAGAAAATAGATCTGACGCAGTATACCGGTATTATTTTTACCAGTAAAAATGCGATTGACCATTACTTCAGACTTGCGGAAGAACTTCGTTTTGCCGTTCCGGATACAATGAGATATATCTGCCAGTCGGAAGCAATTGCCAACTACCTTCAAAAGCATATTGTGTACAGAAAAAGAAAAATCAGCTTTGGGGAGAAAAACTTCTCAGATCTGCTTCCTCTTTTCAAAAAATTCCCAACTGAAAAATATCTGCTGCCATCTTCAGATGTTTTGAGTCCGGATATTGTGAAAACCATGGATGCATCTAATGCAGACTGGACAAGAGCAATCATGTACCGTACCGTATGCAGCGACCTTACAGATATCAACATTAAAGATTATGACATGTTGATCTTCTTTAGTCCGCAAGGAATCAAATCGCTACAACAAAACTTCCCTGGCTTCAAACAGGATGAAACCAAGATTGGTGTTTTCGGAAACACGACTTTGGCTGCCGCAGAAGAAGCTGGATTAACAGTAGATTTAATGGCACCTACGAAGGAAACTCCTTCCATGACAATGGCCCTTGAAAAGTACATTAAAGCACTTCATAAATAGTCTTTAATTATAAAAATACCATGAACCATCTTTTCAATAAAGGAAAGATGGTTTTTTTTTACCTAAATTTGAACGAAAATTAACATTGAATGAGACGTCTGCATAAATTGCTTACTTTCAGAAGAAAAGCATAAAGACAAACTCTGCTCAATAAAAAATTAAAATATCCGGATGAAAGCTCCACAGGCAAAAAAAATAGAAAAAATATTAGAAACCCACGGCGATAGAAGGACCGATAATTACTTTTGGCTGAATGAAAGGGAAAACCCTGAAGTCATCAAATATATTGAAGAGGAAAATGCCTACGAAGAATTCATCATGAAAGATACGGAAGTTCTTCAGGAAGAGCTTTTTGAAGAGATGAAAGCCCGTTATAAAAAGGATGACGAATCTCTACCCTATTTCTTTAATGAATACTGGTATATTGTACGTTATGAAGAAGGCAAGGAATATCCTATTTTCTGCAGAAAGCATAAAAGTCTTGACAACGAGGAGGAAATTGTACTTGACGTGAACGTTCTGGCAGAAGGCAAAGAATTTTTTGAAGTAGGAAGTGTAGCCGTGAGCCCCGGTAATGAACTGGCTTCTTTTTCTTCAGATGATGTAGGAAGAAGAATTTATACGCTTAATTTTAAAAATTTAAAAACCGGGGAAATTCTGCCGGATTCTATTCCAAATACAACAGGAAAAGCAGTTTGGGCGAATGATAATCAACATGTTTTCTACATTAGAAAAGATAAGAGCCTCCGTGCTTTCCAGGTATACAGACATCAGTTAGGAACTGATTCTGCTGATGATGTTCTGATCTTCCACGAAGAAGATGACACTTTTGATGTCAATGTATTTAAAACAAAATCTTTACAGTATATTTTCATCGCTAGTTCAAGTACTATCTCTGATGAGCACCGCTTTATTCCTTCTGACAACGTATTTGCAGAATGGATAACAATACAGCCCAGAATAGATGATCTCGAATATTCTGTAGAGCATTATGAAGATGAATTCTATATTATCACTAATGCTGATGATGCAATTAACTTCAAAATTGTAAAAGCAAAGATTGACAACTGCAGTATGGAAAACTGGGTGGATGTTATTCCACACCGTGCGGAAGTTTTACTGGAAGGTTTTGAAATTTTCAAAGATTATCTGGTACTTGAGGAAAGAGAGAGAGGTTTGCTTCAGATCAAAATTATTGATGAGAAGACCCAGGAGTCTTATTATTTACCTTTTTCTGATCCAACATATACAGCCTATATTGGGATTAACCTTGAATTTGACACTGAAATTCTTCGTTATGGCTATACATCTCTTACACAGCCAAGCTCCACTTACGAGTACAATATGAAGGACAAAACCACCAAGCTCCTGAAACAACAGGAAGTATTGGGTGGGAAATTTTTCCCTGAAAATTATATTTCAGAAAGAATATGGGCAGACTCCAGAGATGGGGAAGTAAAAGTTCCAATTTCTTTAGTATACCACAAAGACACCAAAAAATCCGCTGACACTCCACTTCTTCTGTATGGATATGGAAGTTATGGGCACACCGTTGATGCCAGCTTTTCAAATGTAAGATTGTCTATTCTGGACAGAGGTTTCATTTATGCTATTGCCCACATCCGTGGCGGAGAATACCTGGGAAGAGAATGGTATGAAGATGGAAAAATGTTATTCAAGAAAAATACTTTTTTCGATTTTATTGATGCAGGAAAACATTTAATCAAAGAAAATTATACATCATCGAGACATATGTACGCGATGGGAGGAAGTGCCGGAGGGCTGCTGGTAGGCGCTGTGGTCAATTATGAGCCTCAGTTATTCAACGGAATTGTAGCACAGGTCCCTTTCGTAGATGTTGTTTCCACAATGCTGGATGACACGATTCCTTTGACTACCGGGGAATATGATGAATGGGGAAATCCAAATGACGAGGAGTATTATCATTATATGAAAGACTATTCTCCTTATGACAATGTAGAAGCTAAAGATTATCCTCATATGCTGATCACTACAGGATTCCATGATTCTCAGGTACAGTATTGGGAGCCTGCAAAATGGACTGCAAAACTGAGAGAACTTAAAACAAACGATAACATCTTAGTTTTTAAAACTGACATGAGCTCCGGACATGGAGGCGCCAGCGGAAGGTTTGAATCATTGAAAGAAGATGCTTTAGAGTATGCTTTTCTTTTGAAAATAAATGAAAAATAGCTTTTACATTCTCTTAATTAATTTTCAAATACAGAGTATATGTTATTATTAGTTTTTATTTCAATTGCTATTATTTAATACAAAAACAGAAAATTACAAGAATAGAAAAAAGAGAAGATTTTAAAGCCAAACAAGAGGAAAACCTACAGTACCTTCTGAAAAAAGCAAGAGAAGAAGAAGATCTTAGAAACAAAGAAAATAATAATTTATAAAATACATTGTCATGATAAAAAATGACAGTTATAATCATATGAACGAATCTGAATATTGGAAAAAAATAGAACAGTTTTTTGAAGACAACTTCCAGACTGAAAAAAATCCACCGATTGAAACGATATTATTTTTAATTGGACTTCAGGAATTGGGAAGCGGCCAACAGAAATATACAAAAGACGATAAATTAAATATCCTTCATATCGCAGTTTGCAGATTGATGGAACCTTTTGGATATTACAAATTTTCACATTACGAAGATGGCTGGCCACACTTTGAAAAAATAGAAGATCTGCCTGAGTTAAGACCTAATGAGCAAAGCTTGCTTATGAAAAAGGCGATTATTCATTACTTTCAGGAAGAAGAATTGATTTAATAAAAAAGCAGGATGTCTGAATGAGCATCCTGCTTTTATATTATAAATGTATCCGCAACATCTTTCATTTCCTTTTTTTTCAGATGCCCAATTATTTATGAGCCAATCAGTTCTTCCAATTGTGTCAATCCCATTTTAAATCCTTCTTCAAATCCCATTTCCAAGATCTTTTTCATAACTTCCTGAGAATGGTAGTGGATATTGATGGTCACTTTAGTACCCTCTTCCACTCCTGTAAAGCCGAGCAGCCATTTTGATCTTGGAAAATCTTCATTAATATTTCCTTTTTCATCACAAAAAGCACTCATCCAGTCAAGGCTTCTGCGTTCTGTAATTTCGCCATACTGAGACTGAGCATACATAGGTCCTTTCTCACCGTTTGGCCCTACCATCGCATACATCCAGATTCCCCCTTCTCTGAAATCCTGTTTTACCGTTTCACATCTCCAGGGTTTAGGTCCCCACCATTGATCCAATAATTCGGATTGGGTGAAATGATCCCATACCGTTGATACATCAGCTTTATAAATTTTCATGACATACGTACTGGCAGCATCAAAATCTTTGTTGAAAATGATATTAGATTCCATATATTTTTATTTTTAATAAAGTTAACACTTTATTTATTGAAAGGGACTTTTCATATGACAAGTAAAGGATAATTCATAAATAATTGTTAAAAAACACTCTTTTAAGAAAAAAAAAACAATTATTTGGCTCGTTTTTTGTTTATGTAGTCTTAAAACAATTAATTTTAACATTCATTTTTCCAAAACATATATAATTAAATAATGAATAACAAATTCATCCCAATAATTTCAGTGTTTATGACGATCTCGCTGATTGTCTTTGTGACGCTCCAATTTTATTGGTTGAAAGGCTATTACGGTGTACTGGAACAGGATTTTTCAAATAAAGTGTATGCAGTTTTGGAAAGTACTTCAAAAAGTATTGAAGAGATCGAAGCAGACAAATATCTGAATGAGGATTATAAGGATTTCAGAAAAAATATTCTTGCCAATAGTAAACAGCCGTCTCTAACTACAATTCAGCAGGTAGAAGACTCTGGAACTCAAAGACAGATTATTTATTCTAAAAACATTATTGAAAAAACACAGCTGCCGATTTCTCAAAAAGGGGATTCTATTAAACTCACAACCTTATATACAGACGAAGCAGCCTATAAAATAAAAAGAGATACCACCAACCGTGAACTTCTTACCACGGATATCAATCAGGAGATTGAAACCGGAGATTACTCTATGAAAGAATTTGTGAAAGTATATGGAAATAACCTCCCTATCACAAAAAGAGTGGATCCGAAAACACTTGATTCCGTCATTGCGAAAGAACTTAAAATAAGAGGAATATCTGCCAAGTTCGGATATGGAGTTCTTGACCGCAACAACAAGCTTACAAGCATCGTGAATAAAGCCTACAAAGAGAAAAAAGACAGTAATATCTACAGCTTTCCTCTTTTTGCAGACAAAAAAAACACATTGTACAGTCTCGCATTGGTTTTTCCTAAGAAAGAATACTCTCTGGCGATGAACAACTGGCCGATGCTTTTAGGAACATTTCTTTCTCTGCTTACCATTCTTGGGATTTACATTATTTCCATCAATTATATGATGAGACAGAAAAAGCTTGCTGAAGTAAAAACAGACTTCATCAACAACATGTCCCATGAGTTCAAAACACCATTGGCAACCATTTCTGTAGCAACGGATTCTTTGGCTAATGACAAAATTGCCACCAATCCGGATAAGGTAAAATATTATTCAGAACTGATCAAGCAGGAGAACTTAAGGATGAAAAAGCAGGTTGAAAACGTGCTTAATATGTCTAAACTTGAACGAAATGAAGTAGAGCTGTTTTTAAAAGAAACCAATGTAAGGGAATTGATCAAAAGGACAACAGAATCTTTCAATCTGATTGTGAAGCAAAGGAACGGTTCTCTTACCCAGAAATTCAATGCCACCCATTATAATTTTAAAATAGACGAGTTCCATATTTCAAATATGCTGGTCAACTTACTGGATAATGCCAATAAATATTCTCCTGAAGCGCCGGAAATACATGTGGAAACAAGAAATGAAGGACACTGGTATATCATTGAAATTTCCGATAAAGGAATGGGAATGGATACCCAAAATAAAACCAAAATTTTCGAAAAATTCTTCAGGGAAGAAACCGGAAATATTCACAACGTGAAAGGACAGGGATTGGGTCTTTCCTATGTGAAGAAAATTGTAGAACTGCACAAAGGACAGATTATCGTAGACTCTAATAAGGGAGATGGAAGTACGTTCACGATAAAACTCCCAATGGGATAAAATATATAAAATGATCATTGATGAATGATAAATCATCATTGACGAAAAATTAAACCAAATATCAAAATATAGAAGATAGAGTGAGGAAGTTCATTCTTAATTGTTAATTATTAATTATTAAAAATTATGAGCAACAGAATATTATTAGTAGAGGACGATCAGAGTTTTGGGGCGGTGCTTAAAGATTATTTGACAATCAATAATTTTGAAGTAACACTTGCCACTGATGGGGAGCAGGGACTTAAAGAATTTACAGAAAATGAATTCGACATCTGCATATTTGACGTAATGATGCCTAAAAAAGACGGGTTTTCATTGGCCGAAGATGTAAAAAAGATTGATAAAAATACACCGATTATATTTCTTACAGCAAGAAATATGAGGGAAGATATTTTGAAAGGATACCAGTTGGGAGCTGATGACTATATCACAAAACCTTTTGATACTGAGCTTCTTTTATATAAAATCAAGGCTATTTTACAGAGAAGCTCTACATTGGAAAATGAGGAGCAGGAGCAGTTTAAAATCAGCAATATTTTCTTTGACTCTATGCTGAGACAATTGAAAGTAGGTGATAAAGAATACAAACTTTCTCCTAAAGAAAATGAATTATTGAAGCTTCTTTGTATTCACAGAAACGATTTCATGCCTAGAGATCTTGCTTTAAGAAAGATCTGGAAAAAGGAAAATTATTTTACAGCAAGAAGTATGGACGTATATATTGCAAAACTTCGTAAGTTATTAAAAGATGACGAAGGATTGGAAATTATCAACGTTCACGGAGAAGGATTTAGACTTTTGGTAAAAAATTAATCCAAAAATCAAATTATAAGTATAAAATTAGCAAAACAATTGAAAATGTTTTGCTAATTTTGTTTCATACCCATGGATATGAAGAATACATTTATAGGTTTGATCGCCGTATCACTATTAGCTGCCTCTTGTAAAAAGGATGAGAAAGCCACTTATTTAAAAGAAGAATCCAATGCCGGGCAACCCAGCGTTGCTCTTAATACAACCTCCAAAACAACATTAATGGACCAGGCAGGTATTTCATCTGCCTCCACTCCTGCTCCAATGGCTACCGCCCCAGGGATGAATCCTCCACACGGACAACCTGGCCACCGATGCGACATTCCGGTAGGCCAGCCCCTGAACAGTAAACCTGCAACAGCGGCGACCTCACAAAATATAAATGCAAACGGAAATAATATCGTCCAGATTGATCCTAATGTAGTATCACCAGGAAAAATCACTCTTGACAACAACGGAAAACAGGCAAAAACAGCTCCGGGGATGAATCCTCCACACGGACAGCCCGGGCACCGATGTGACATCCCGGTAGGACAGCCTTTAAACAGTAAACCTGCACAAGCTCCTCAATCGGCACAAAATGTAGTTCAGACTGCTCCTGCACCTGCGGCACAGAATCTGGCGATGGGAGAAAAACCAAAGCTAAACCCGGCACACGGAGAACCTTGGCACAGCTGTTCTCTAAAAGTTGGTGATCCTTTGCCATAAATTTCTTATTTTTGCAGATATGAAGCTGTTTCATCTACTTGCAATAGTATTTTGCCTGGGAGTCTTTTTGATTCCCAAGGATGCCTTCTATGCGCAAGGAATGCAGGAAACATGTTGTAAAGCAGAATCTTCCAAGAAAATGGACTGCTGTAAAAATCATTCTTCAAAAAAAGACAGCCAACATGACAAAACAAAATCATGTAATGATGACTGCTGTTCATCATGTGTGGCATGCTATACTTTTATTGAAACTCCTTTCTCAAAAAATCTACGTTTGGAACTATCTTATTACAAAGCGAATAAGAATCCTCAGTTTCAATATTCAGATCCATATATTTCAGACCGTTTAAAAGAAATCTGGCAGCCGCCTAAAATAGGTTAATTAAATATCAAGGGTTCATTATGTCATGTAGTGAGCTGTTTTTTAATTAATTTAAACTTTTAAATAAAATGAAATTATCTATTTCCAGGTTAATACTTGGTGCATTATTCCTATTTACACAATTTATATCTGCTCAAACACTTTCAAAAAATCAGTTCAAGGCAAAAGGGAACTGCGAAATGTGCAAAACAAGAATTGAAAGTGCCGCGAAAAAAGCCGGCGCAAAAACAGCAGTTTACTCTATTGATCTTCAGATATTAACATTAGAAACAGACAAAATACCTTCCGAAGACATCCTGAAAAAGGTAGCAGAAGCGGGTCATGATAATGAGAAATTCAAAGCGTCTGATACAACCTATGAAGGACTTCCGGGATGTTGTCATTATGACAGAAACCTGCAGCCTTCTCAGGCAGAAACACACCTTGATCATCACGAAGATGCTTCTGTTTCCGCTAAAAAAGAAAATGAATTCTATGTGAGAGGAAACTGTGCTTCATGTAAAGCCAGAATTGAAAAAGCATCAAAAGATGCCGGAGCCAGTGTTGCAGAATGGAATGCAGAAAAACAAACGGTTACTTTAAATTTTGACCCGTCAAAAACCTCATCAGATAAAATTTTAAAAGCTATTGCTGATGCTGGCCATGATAATGAAAAGTATAAGGCTTCAGATGCTGTTTACAATGGTCTTCCGGGATGTTGTCTGTATGACAGAGATTTTACTTTTGGTGAACCTAATCCAAAAGTACATTATGAAGAAGCTACAAAGCATGAAGATCATAAAGAGAACGGAACCTCATCAGCTAAAGAGGATCATTCCCAACATGAAAAAAACATTGCCGGTGTAGTGGTAACAGGCTCTAAGGCAGCAACTTCTTTAAGCAAGAAAGAAGCTGGTCTTGTTTTTAATATCGATAAAAAGGAACTTTTAAAGGCAGCCTGCTGTAATCTTTCCGAAAGTTTCGAAACCAATGCAACTGTAGATGTTTCTTTCAGCAATGCCGTTACCGGAACAAAACAGCTGAAAATGCTTGGTCTGGATCAGAAATATACGAGCTTAACGAAGGAACAGTTACCCGAAATCAGAGGTCTGGCTTCTGCTTATGGTTTAAATTTTATTCCGGGAAGATGGATTGAAAGTATTCAGCTTACTAAGGGAGGAAGTACTGTAACAAATGGTTATGAAAGCATCACAGGACAGATCAATACTGAACTTTTGAAGAATGCGAAGACTCCTGAGACGTCACTGAACCTTTTTTCTGATTTTAATGGAAGAGCTGAAGTGAATATTACCAACGTCTCTCCCATCAACGATAAATGGTCACAAACTTTCCTTCTTCACGGAAACGGAACTTTCGGGAACACGGATATGAATGATGACGGTTTTCTGGACAGACCAAAAGGAACCCAGATCAATGCCGCGTATTTGTTGAATTATAACGACCTTGAAAAGTCAGGATTCGGATCTCACTTCGGAATTAACTTTATCCGTGATGAAAGAACGGCAGGACAGGTTGGTTTTGATAAAAAACTGGCTCAGGACAAACAGCCTTTTTATGGAGTAGGAATTGATATTTCAAGGTTTCAGGTTTGGAATAAGACAGGATATGTTTTTAAAGGAAAACCTTACCAAAGTATCGGATGGATGAACCAATATGTGTATCATCAGCAGGATAGTTTCTTCGGACTGAGAAATTATGCAGGGCAGCAGCATACGTATTATTCCAATTTAATCTTTGAAAGTATTATTGGAAATACCAACCATAAGTATAAAGCCGGAGCAAGTTTCTTATATGACGGTTATAAGGAAACGTATTTATTGAACGATCTGAAAAGAAATGAAATTGTACCGGGTATTTTTGCTGAATATACCTTAACGGGATTAAAATATACATTAGTAGCAGGAACCAGAGTGGATTTTCACAATCTGGCAGGAACTCAGTTTACGCCAAGGCTAAATTTCAAGTATGATTTTACGCCTCAGACTATTTTAAGACTTTCTGCGGGAAGAGGATTCAGAACAGCTAATGTATTTGCGGAAAGCCAGCAGTATTTTGCATCGAACAGAGCAATCAATATTTTATCCAACGGAGGAAATATTTATGGATTAAAACCTGAAATTGCCTGGAACTATGGGGCAAGTTTACAGCAGGAATTCAAATTATTCGGAAGAAAATCCAGCATCATTGCCGATTTCTTCAGAACAGATTTCCAGGATCAGGTATTGGTGGATCTTGACAAATCTCCTCAGCAGCTGACATTCTATAATCTGGAAGGAAAATCATTTGCCAATTCATTCCAAACCCAGTGGGACTTCACCCCTTTCAAAAACTTTGATGTGAGGCTTGCTTATAAATATTATGATGTACAGGCAGATTATATCGGAGGAAGAAGAGAAGTTCCTTTCATGGCTAAGCACCGAGGATTTGTGAATTTAGCATATTCTACCAATAAAAATAATAACGGAGGATTCTGGAGTTTTGATACGACTTTAAACTGGGTTGGAAAACAGAGACTTCCTGATACTTCAAGCAATCCGGCCGAATTTCAGCTACCAACCTATTCGGAATCGTATGCCGTTCTTAATGCTCAGATCTCAAGAAATTTCAATAAAAAGATCAGAGCTTATGTAGGTGGTGAAAACCTTACTTCTTATTATCAGAAAAATGCGATTGTTGATTTTAAAAATCCTTTCGGGAATCATTTTGACGGAGGAATGGTATATGCACCCATTATGAAGGCAAACGTCTATGTGGGGCTGGATGTAACGTTTTAAAAGCTGGAAGCTGGAAGACTGATGCTGGAAGTGCTATTAGCCTATAAAGTTCTTATATGGGATAAACTACTGGTAAACTCTTAATAATAGACAACGTTTTAAAGGCTGGAGGCTGGAAGAATGAAGCTGGAAGTGTCTATAACCAAGTAAAAATTATCTTATTGAGGATAAAATCTGAATACACAAAAACCTTATAGGTTTCAGAAATCTATAAGGTTTAATTTTTATCATAAGCAGGTAAAATTTGCCACTAATAGCGGAGAAAATCCAAAAGTTATGAAAACCTCCAGTAACTCCCCTCTTCCAGCCTCAAGCTTCCTTACTCAATAAAAAAATCCGCTTCAATGAAGCGGATTTTTCTATTTATCTTCCAAAATCATCCTGTACCCTTACGATATCATCCTCATCTGAAGGATTGGATGCATCGGTATGCTGCCAGATTTCGGCTACAATTCCCCAGCCTGCAAGACCTATCAATCTGTGTCTTTCTCCCTGCTGAAGTTTCACCTGATCTTTTGGACCATATTCTCCCAACGCTCCTTCTTCATCGGTATTGCTTCTTTTGATTCCTACAGTTCCTTCCACTACCTGCCAGATTTCGGCTCTTCTGTGGTGGTACTGCCAGCTTAATCTTGCTTCCGGAGCAACGATAAGAATTTTCGGGCTTAGCTTCCCTCCTATTCTCAGGTTGTCTACATCAATACCATCGAAATACTGGTTGGCAAAATCCTGCGCCTGTGTTTCATCAATCACAAAGAAACCTCCCCATGGTCTTGTATCATCTTTTGCTGCGATATTGAAACCTTGTGTCTGCAGCATGCTTTCTACTCTGTCGAATATTTCTTTTTTTTCTGTACTCATACAGCTTGTATTTCTAAATTAAAAATTATTTATTTGATTCTTCTTTTGACATTGAATATGGAAAATCTTTTTCCTGAGAACCTCTTTCTTTATTAGGTTTGCTATCCATTTTAAAGTCTAACACAGCGCCCTTCATCAGTTCTTTATGGCTAAGCCAGTTTTTGGAGTAAGGCTGCTGATTTACATTCAAAGATTTTACATATAAATTTTCGGAATTATTTTCCGGAGCTTTTATTTCAATTTTCTTACCATTTTCAAGATGAATGGTTGCTTCTTTAAACAATGGTGCTCCCAACACATATTGATCTGTAGCCGGCGTCACCGGATAAAAACCTAGAGCTGAGAAAATATACCAGGCAGAAGTCTGTCCGTTGTCTTCATCTCCGCAATATCCATCCGGAGTGGCATGATACAATTTATTCATCACCTGTCTTGCCCAATATTGCGTTTTGTAAGGTGCTCCTGCATAATTGTACAGATAGATCATATGCTGAATCGGCTGGTTTCCGTGGGCATACTGCCCCATATTCATAATCTGCATTTCTCTGATCTCGTGAATCACGCCTCCATAATAGCTGTCATCAAAAACCGGTGGTAATGAGAATACCTCATCTAATTTGGCTTCGAATTTCTTCTTTCCACCCATCAGTTCTGCCAGACCGTCGATATCCTGGAAGACAGACCATGTGTAATGCCAGCTGTTCCCTTCTGTAAAAGCATCTCCCCATTTGAAAGGATTGAAAGGTTTCTGGAAGTTACCATCTTTGTTTTTACCACGCATTAAGCCTGTTTCTTTGTCAAAGACATTTTTATAATTATAAGCTCTTTTCTTATAAATATCAATTTCTGAAGCCGGTTTTCCAAGTGCTTTTCCTAGCTGATAAATTGAAAAGTCATCATAAGCATATTCCAGTGTTCTTGCAGCATTTTCATTGATTTTCACATCGTAAGGTACATAGCCCAAAGTGTTGTAATATTCTACTCCTGCACGACCCACAGCTTCGATAGGACCTGCATTATTGGCGCCGTGTTTTACAGCCTGCCAAAGGGCTTCCGTATCATATCCGCGAAGTCCTTTAATGTAAGCATCTGCCACTACAGACGCAGAATTGTTTCCAATCATAATATCAGAATATCCCGGACTGCTCCACTCTGGTAAGAAACCGCCTTCTTTGTAAGCATTGGCCAATCCTTCCTGCATTTCTACATTGATACCTGGATAAACAAGATTCAGGAAAGGATATAAAGCACGGAAAGTATCCCAGAAACCGGTTCCTGCAAACATTCTTCCGTCTGCAATTTTACCATTGTAAGGGCTCCAGTGTTTTATTTTGTTCTGAGCATCTATTTCATATAACTTTTGTGGGAAGAATAAAGTCCTGTATAAAGAAGAATAAAAGGTTCTCATCTGCTGATCCGTCCCTCCTTTTACGTCTATTTTCCCTAATGTTTTGTTCCAGATATTTTTAGCATCCGTTTTTACCTGTTCAAAATTTTTGGTCCCGATTTCTCTTCTCAAATTCAGTTCTGCCTGTTCAAAGCTGATGAATGAAGAGGCTACTTTTGCATAAACCGTCTCTTTATTTTTAAGCTTAAACCCTACTACGGCACCTGTATGATCACTGGTAATTTCTAACTGATCATTCACCAGTTTATCGTCTTTCCATGTTTTTGTCAGTTCAAAATCTTTATCAAACTGAATGACAAAATAGTTTTTAAAATTTTCATATTTCCCGGTAGAATATCTTGTCGTATAACCCAGAATTTTTCTTTCCTTCGGTAAAATCTTAATATAAGATCCTTTGTTCAGTGCATCAACCACTACATAAGCACTGTCTGTCTTTGGAAAATCAAATTTAAAATAAGAGGCTCTTTCTGTAGGGGTAAATTCTGTTGTAACATTAATATCAGCTAAGTAAACACTATAGAAATAAGGCGTAGTAACCTCAGCTTTATGGCTGAACCAGCTCGCTCTGTCGTCTTCTTTAAATTTCACTTTTCCTACTCCCGGCATGATGGCAAATGCGCCATAATCATTCATCCAGGGAGATGGCTGGTGGGTTTGTTTGAATCCTTTTATTTTATCTGCATCGTAGGTATATGCCCATCCATCGCCCATTTTACCGGTCTGTGGTATCCAGATATTCATTCCCCATGGAAGTCCGACTGCCGGATAGGTATTTCCGTTGGATAATGAGGGTTTGGATTGTGTTCCCATCAAAGGATTCACATAATCTACGGGAGATACATTCTGACCTAAAGCCCAGGCCTGTAATAACAGTAAGCAAGTAGAAAATATAAACTTCATTGTATCTTTTCGTTTGTTAATTTATATAAGCTTTTTTAATGCATAGCTGGCAGCTCCAAGAATGGCCGCATCTTCAAATATAGCAGAAATTTTAACCTGCAAGTTAATATTATTCTTTGTTAAATTCTGAATAAATCTTTGCTCAAAATAAGGATAAGCCTTGGCAATATTCCCTCCTATAACTAAAACTTCCGGTTTGTAACGATCTACATATTTCACTATAAATTCTGAAAAAGAGTCTGCATATTCATCAAACATTCTGGTCTGTATTTCTGCAGACTTATCCAACAACTCTTTGGTTCCTGAGATTTCTTTTCCGGTCAGTTCTTTATAATGATTCACAAACCAGCGTGTTGCCAGATAGTCTTCACAGATAGAATCTCTGAAAGGAGAATCCCACAAGTCTTCATCGGAAGCAAATTCTCCATTAAAGAATGTCGTTCCCAATCCTGTACCGAGAGTCACTCCAAAAGCACTACCGAATCCCTGAGCACAACCTCCGAATACTTCCCCTTCCATGAAGGCCGCCGCGTCATTTACAAAATGAATCTGTTCCTGAGAAATATCCAGTCTTTTTGCCAGCTCTTCTTTAATATTGACCTGATAGATATCAATAAATTTTCCCTGCTGCATCAGTGATATTCCGTTTTCATAATCGAAAGGTCCCGGCATTGCGATACCAATTAAAAGGTCTTCCTTTACCAGATTGTGAGCTACTTTTTCAATGGCCGAAACCCATGCTGAAAAAATAACTTCCTTTTTATCAAAAGCATCTACATGTTCTCTTACATAGGTTGATGAAATGATTTCACGTTTTCCCGGATCTACCTGAGCCAGCGTAATGTGTGACCCTCCGATATCTATTCCTACCATATTCTGCATTATTATTTATTTTTAATTCAAGCCATCCTGTGACTGAAAAAACAGACAAACAGGAATACATATCATGTCTGTCTGCTTTGTATTTCAGACTTTATATTTATAATCCTGATAACTATATCATTATCTGAATCTTACTTTACAATAATTTTACCGGTTGATAGTACTTTACTGTTTGCGGATGTAATCTTGTAAATATAAGTACCACTGATTAAATCCTGCGTATTCACAGCATTATTATTTTGATTAATGCTCTGTTTTTTGAATAATTTTCCTGAAACATCATACAATGCCACTTCACTTGCAGAGTTGTCGCTGATGGCAAAGTGAATATCATTTCCTCTTTTCACAGGATTTGGATAGACTGTACTGTTCTCTTTTACCGATTCAATATCTTTCACGGCAAGAGATGAAGCACAGGCAACGTCTGTTCTCCAGTTGGCATCTGTCATATTGATCAGGGCTGCAAAATGAGTGTTTGCCGTAGCATCCAATGCACCTAAACCACTTCCTTCATCCATTTTCCAATTAGCTTCAAGGCCAGTGGAATTGGCAGGAACATTACAGCTGTTGCTCAATATTTCCTGAGGAGTCAACGCTTTTTTCCACACTCTGAATTCATCAAGGAATCCGTTGATTGTACGGGAATTGTCATAGTTTCTTCCCAAATACAGAATTCCGTTTGCTGTAAAGTTACCTGTCACCGCAAAGCTTGCATCAAGGTTTCCGTTGACATAAATTTTCATTGCTGCCCCATCATAAGTGGCTGCTATATGATACCATGTATTGGTATTAAATGCTGTATTTGTATTCAATTTTACCTGTGATGAACCGAAGCTCAGGATAAACTGAAGTTTGTTATTCGCCAGATTTCCGTCTCCGAATCTAAGCATTGCCGAGTTATTATCCCCTACTTCCACTCCCATTACTGATGAAATATAAGGGAATCCTGTTTTGAAAGCATTTACTTTTACCCATCCTTCAAATGTCATCGCATTTCCGCTCAGGTTAAACTGTCCTGCATTAAGATAGTGCGTGCTTCCGTTGAAAGAAAGAGATCTTGCTCCGGGACTTGTAACAGGTGCAAAGCCACTGTTGAATGATCCTTCTCCTGAAAAAGTACTTGTAGTTCCTCCGGCACATCCCGCCTGTACTTTCCATACATAACTTGTATTTGGGGTAAGATTTTGAAGTGCGTAAGAATTGGTTGTAATATTCGGAATTTCAGACCATGTTGTAGCTGCTGCAGTTTTATATTGCAGTGTATATGAAGTTGCATTTCCTGCATCCCAGGATAGCTGAGCAGTATTACCAAGGAAACTTCCGGAAGTTAATCCTGATGGCGTAGTACAGCCACTTCCGGAGTTAAACCTTGGTGCAAAAATATAAGTACTTGTTAATGTCGGTGAGCAGTTGAACTGTATTCTCCAATCGTAATTGGTATTCAGGGTAAGGTTATTGATGACAATATTATTTCCTGAGTAATTATTGGCTACATTCGTCCATACTGTAGAATTGGCCGGTTTGTAATCAATATTATAAGACTGGGAAGCATTGGAAGTCCAGTTCAGTTTTGCTGAAGTTCCTGTCACGTTTGAAACATCGAGTCCTAATGGCGGATCACATGTTTGTCCCTGAGACCATGAATACAACTGACCACTTAAAAGTGTATTTTCATTATAGAGAATATTGGAGCCTGTACTCAGGTAGCTGGCTACATTAGTTCCTGCCAGATCATACCACATGAATACCCCATATTGATCATTTTTTGTGCTGGTTGCTAAGCTTGCCAGTGTAGTGGCAGAAGTTGAGCTTGGATTCGAGTTTTGAATCCATGTTGCAGCAGCTGAAATTTTGGATTTATTAAGAGGAGGAACAACAGGCGCATTGTATGTACTGTACATCGCATTCCATGTGTAATCAATATAGTTTCCTGCTAAATCTCCATTATAAGTTTGTCTGGTTGTAGCCGGGCCATAGTAGTAGAATGTAATCAGTTTATCCGGCATTGCTGCTTTTAATTCCTGCAGAAGCATGACAAAAGAACTGTTATTAGGCTGCCCCGTTCCGTTATTTCCGTATCCTGCATATTCATCATCAAGGTCTACTCCATCCAAGCCATAAGTATAGACAGTATGAGCAACCTGTAACGCAAAATCTTTAGCCGCTTCACGGTTTGGAAAATTAGAAATTCCTGCTCCCTGGTGATTTCCTAAAAGATCCAGTAATACTTTTATTCCTTTTTGCTGTAAAGGTTTTACATAGGTAGTGACATCATTAAGGACTTTAGTGACGTTATTATTGTTTGAAATATAAGCTCTGTTTTTAGAAACATCATAATTGATATTCGCTGCAAAAATAATAGCAACGTCAAAAAGCTGTCTGTTGGTATTCTGCAAAGTATAGGAACCTGCGTTCAGCATATTATTGTTGTTCACCTCCACATAGCAGATTCCTAAAGGATCTAGCTGCTGTGCCTTGAGTAATGGAGCAGCCTGAAGCATTAAGGCCATCAAGGGAATAAAAAAGGATTTTTTTCTCATAGTATATCAATTTTGTAGTAGAAAAATCATTGGGCCGAAGCCCAATGACTGTGGTTATTATTTTACAATTAGTTTTTCGGATTGTTTTAAGCTTCCATCATGAGACTCAAACTGAAGAATATAGTTTCCTGCCGAAAGTCTGGTCAATTCATACTGATTGTCTCCGGAGTTCAGTGATTTCGTATCTACGATTCTTCCATTAAAATCATAAACCGTTAATTTTCCTTTGCTGTATTCATCCGGAACAGACACTGTAAGTGATGAAGACTTGCTTACCGGATTAGGATATAATTTTATCTGATTTTTAATGTTTATCTGTCCTGCATTTACTGCCTTTTGGATCGAAGCATTTCTTGCTAATAATGAAGTTCCTGTTGTACATGGCAGATCTGTTCCCCAATTGGAAGCATCAACACCTGTCAATGTTAAAGTCACGCCATTTCCTGAAGTATCCTGAACAGTAGAACCACTGCCTTCGTTAAACTTCCAGTAGGCAGCCAATGATGTAGCCGGAACTGTTACATTACACATATTCTGACTGATTTCCGTTTGGCTTAATGCACGTTTCCATACTCTTACCTCATCAATTTTTCCATTGAAGTTTCTTGATGTATTATATAAATATCCTATATTGAATGCTCCTGTTGAATTCACATTTCCGGTTTGTGCTTTAGTTGCATCCAGAACACCGTTGATATACAATTTCATGTTGGCACCATCATAGGTAGCCGCCACATGATACCAGGTATTGGCATTCAAAGCTGTTGCAGAGGCCAGTTTTTGCTGTACATTATTAATACTTACAACAAACTGGAGTTTATTATTTGCCAGACTGGCATCTCCTAATCGTAAGAATGCAGAATTGCTGTCGCTTACTTCTGTTCCCATGATAGAAGAAATATATGGAGATGCTGATTTAAATGACGAAGGTTTGATCCAGCCTTCAAAAGATAATGCAGAACCGCTCAGGTTCATACTTCCGGCCGCTCCTGATTCCGTGCTTCCATCTAAAGATAATGCGTAAGAACCTGTAGGAGTCGTTCCTGAAGTGCTTGTAAATCTTGGAGCAAACATATAGGCACTTTTCACACTGCAATTCGTTCTGATTCTCCAGTCATATTCAGTATTGGCTGTTAATCCGGAAATGGTTACAGAAGTGGAGCCTGTTGCTGATACAGCATTCGTCCAAGTTGTTGAAGAAGCCGGTTTATAATCAATATCATAGGTATTGGTCCCTACGGCTGACCAATTCAGTTTTGCACTTGTTCCTGTAAGATTGCTTGTGTACAACCCAATAGGCGCATCACAATTTGCCCCTTGTGTCCATGACTGTAAAGTACCGCTTAAAACAGTTGGCTCTCCGTACAACGTCTGAGTTCCTGCTGAAAGTTGTGACGTTTCATTAGTTCCATGTAAATCATACCACATGAATACTCCGTATCCGCCATTTTTGGTTTGGGTGGCCAGACTGGTGGTTGTAGAATTGGAAGTATTCCCCATCCATACGGCTGCCGGAGAGATTTGTGCTTTGGTAAGAGGAGGTACATTTGGGACAGAGAATGTTCCGTACATGGCATTCCAACTGTAATTGACATTGTCTCCTACTCTGGCACCATTCCAGGAAAGTCTTGAAGCGGCAGGACCATAATAATAGAACGAAATAATTTTATTCGGTAATAAGGCTCTGAGCTCTTGAACAAGCATTACGAAAGAACTGTCATTAGGCTGCCCTGTCCCATTGTTTCCGTATTCTGAGTATTCATCATCAAAATCAATTCCATCAAGACCATAGGTATTCACTGTATTGGCAAGTTGTAATGCAAAGTCTTTTGCTGCTTCACGGGTAGGGAAATTACAGATTCCCGCTCCCTGGTGATTTCCCAAAATCGTCAGTACTACTTTCATTCCTTTTTGCTGAAGTGGCTTTATGTAGGTATCTGCATTGGTAAGAACCTTGGTAACGTTATTATTGGAATACAGATAAGCTCTTCCACGGCTGGTATCATAATTAATATTGGCCGCAAAAATATTTACCACATTAAACAGATAGCTGTTCGATGTCTGCAGTTTGTACGCTCCTGCATTCAGGAGGTTGTTGTTATTCACTTCTACATAGCATATTCCGGTAGGACTAAGCTGTTGTGCATTAATCAGAGAACCAGACTGAAGCATCATGGCAATCAGTGCGGTAAAGATGGATTTTTTTTTCATTGTATAATTTTTTTAAGGTGTTTTTGGTGTCTGAATTTTATATAGCATTCCCCTGACACCTTCTTTTTCAGGAAGGAATCTCAAATGAATACACCATATAAAAGGAAGGGCTATGTCAGTAGCTCCGGGTTTTCGTTAAAGGTTTTCCATAACAATTCACCGAATAGCGTATTTGCCCATGCAAACCATTCTCTGGTGAACTTTTTAGCATCGTCTTTATGGAAGGATTCATGCATAAAGCCTGTTCCTCCGTGCGTTTTCTGTAAGGTATCTATACACCATCTGATCTCACTTTTGTCATTGGTAGTGAGTGCCTTCATTATGATACTCATTGGCCAGATCATATCCAATCCGATATGTGGACCTCCTATTCCTTCTGCCAGCTTTCCTTTGAAGAAGAACGGGTTATTTTCTGACCACACAAATTTTCTTGTATTCAAATACACAGGATCATCAGCTTTCACCGCATCCAGATAAGGCAGTCCCAGCAAGCTTGGACAGTTCGCATCATCCATCAGATTGTAGCTTCCAAAGCCATTCACTTCAAAAGCATAGATTTTTCCAAATTCAGGATGATTGTAAATTCCGTATTTTTTGATGGCTGCATCTACTTCATCAGCAAGGCTGTTCAGTTGTTGAGCCAGTGTTTTTTCATTTTTAATCTGAGAAACCATTTCCGCAGCCTGGCGTAAGCTTACTACTGCAAATAGGTTAGATGGAATCAGGAATCCGTAGATGGTAGCATCATCACTTGGACGGAACATAGAACTGATCAATCCTACAGGTTTCGTTGGATAACCATATCCACCCATAGGAACTCCATCTGTTGCCCATGCTGTTGTACGCTCAAATTTGTAAGGTCCCAGATCATTTTTTCTCTGCTGTTCTGTAAAGGTCTGCAAAGTAAGTTTTATTCCTTTCAGCCAGTTGGCATCGAAAGGTTTTGTATCTCCTGTTGTTTTCCAGAAGTGGTAGGCCAGACGGATAGGATAACAAAGAGAATCAATTTCCCATTTTCTTTCATGGGTTCCCGGCTTCATATCGGTATGGTCATATTCTTTCCATTTACTGATCTTTTGGTCATCGTTGTAGAAAGCATTTGCATAAGGATCTTTCAGGATAAAAGTAGTCTGCTTATGAATCACTCCTGAGATCAGCTTGTGCAGCTTTTCATCTTTTTTGGAGAACTGCAGGTAGGGGAAAACCTGTGCAGAACTGTCACGAAGCCACATAGCATCAATATCCCCTGTGATTACGTACGTATCAGGCGTTCCGTTGGTTTCACTATAGAAAACAGTAGTATCTAATGTATTGGGAAAGCTGTTTTCAAAGAGCCAGCTGAGTTCTTTGTTTTTAACTTTCTTTTTAAAAGCAGCAATAGCATTTTCTACGGATTCGCTGGTAAAATGTCTTTTTTCTTTAGGAACGCGGACAACAGGAAAATCGTCCAATACTAAATTTTTTGCAAAAACATTCTGAGTAAACAGCAATCCGGCTCCTGCCAGTGCACTTGTTTTAATAAAATTTCTCCTTTCCATTGATACTTTGTTTCGTTTATTTTTATTAGTCTTATTTTACCGGTTTGCTGCCCATTACAAATCTAAGCTCACCACCGTTCATAATATCACTGTGATTCAATTCCCAGCTTTTGTATTCTTTTCCGTTCAGGAACATTTTCTGAACATAGATATTCTTGTCAGATATTTTGTCTGCAATCACGGTGAACGTTTTTCCGTTCTCCAATTGTAAAGAAGCTTTTGGGAACTGTGGTGCTCCGATAGCATAAACAGGTTTCCCCGGTGTCACAGGATAGAATCCTAATGATGAGAAGATATACCATGCTGACATTTGCCCGCAATCTTCGTTATTGACGATTCCGTCCGGTTTTGCCGCGTACATATTGTCACGGATAAATTTCACCATTTTCTGAGTCTTGTAAGGGCTTCCTGCATAATTGTACAGGTACGGAACATGATGTCCCGGCTCATCACCAAATCCTAGAGATCCGATAAATCCTGAGATATCAACATGCTGTTCTCCTTCCATATGAAGGGCTTCTGTAAAGGTTTTATCCAGTTTTTCTTCAAATCCTTTTTTCCCTCCATACAGGTTCATCATTTCATCAATCTGATGAGGAACAAAGAAATCGTAAGCCCAGATATTTCCGGAAACCCAGTGTGGCTGCAGTTTTTTCCAGTCGTTAAGAGTAAAATCTGCTAAGAATTTCCCGTCTTTTTGTCTTGGCCAGAAGTGATTGTTTTCTTTATTGAAAGTGTTCAGGAAGTTCATAGAACGTTTTTTATATACTTCTGATTCCTCTTTCTTCCCTAGTTTTTCTGCAAGCTGCTGAATACACCAGTCATCATATGAATATTCCAGTGTTGCAGAAACTGAAGCACCGTTTTCTGATGGGGTGTAGCCTAACTTGATATAATCATTAAGACCTCCGCCACCATCACTGCTGCTCATTTTATCTGTTAAAGAAGCATCTTTCATAGCAGCAAATGCTTTTTCCGCGTCAATACCCGGAACACCTTTGGAAATAGCATCCCAAATTACCGAAGCACTGTGATACCCTAACATACAGAAGTTATCATATCCGCAAAGTTCCCAGATTGGCATGTGGTCTTTACGATCTGTATATCTGCTGATCAGGGAATTGGCAAATTCTTTTGTGTGTTTCTGATCCATAATGGTCAACAGCGGGTGAGTTGCTCTGAATCCATCCCAGTAGGAATAGGTACTGTAATTCGTGAACCATTTTGTATTCATGTTTTCCTGAGCGGCCACATAATCTCCATTGGCATCCATATAAAGATTTGGTGCAATGAATGTGTGGTAAACGCCTGTGTAGAAAATTTTTCTCTGGCTGTCTGTACCTCCAGTCACCTGGAATCTGCCGATCAAATCTCTCCATGTCTTTTGAGCTGTTTCCTTCGCTTTTGCAAAGTCAATATTTTTTGCTTCAGTATCGAAATTTTCCTGTGCATTTTCTGTACTCACCGGAGACAGTGATACTTTTACTTCAATACTTTCCTGATCTTCTGTAGAGAATCTTACAAAGGCTTTAGCATCCTTGGCAAGGGCAATTTTTTCATCATTTTTGATTTTTCCGTCAGCATAAACGCCGTAAGACTTAAACGGTTTGGAAAACTCCATGACGAAGTATGCAAATCGTTTACCTCCCCAGCCATTGCTGTAACAGTACCCTTTGATTTTATTATTACCTTCTACACTCACCAAAGTGTGGTAGATATTTCCGAAGATTTTGTTAGTAGGATCAATAATGATATTGGACTCATCACTTTTCGGGAAAGTATATTTATGAAATCCGACTCTCGGGGAAGCAGTAAGTTCTGCTTTAATTCCATAGCTGTCCAGCATTACGGAATAATATCCCGGAGATGCCACTTCTTTATCATGCGTAAATTTTGAACGGTAACCTGTTTCAGGGTTTTCCTCAGATCCCGGAACCATTTTTACCTGTCCCACAGTAGGCATTACCAGAATATCTCCAAGATCTGCCCATCCTGTTCCGCTCAAATGGTTATGACTGAATCCCATAATCGTTTTACTGCTGTAGTGATATCCGGAACACCAGTCCCAGTCGCCACTTTTTGTATTCTGATCCGGACTCAGCTGTATCATCCCGAAAGGCGTAGTTGCCCCCGGAAACGTATGGCCATGTCCTCCTGTGCCTATGAAAGGGTCTACCCAGGATAAAACATCATTTTTATTTTGCTGGGCACTGGCTACAGAAAACAGGGCTATAAAAAAGCAGATAATCAGTTCTTTTTTCATGATAAGAGAGGTATCGGAGATTTTTTTGTTTAAAAATAGGAAAACCATTATAAAATTCCCAGAAAACGGGAAAATTAAGATGATTAACCTATTTTCCTAAACTTTATATTACTGTATTAAATTGAATTCTTTTTCATAAAATCAATGATTTCTGAGATATATCCAAAGGCAATCGCAACTACGGTATCAGCAGCACCATAATATACTGTTACTTTGTCACCTTCTGTAAGGGCTGCACAAGGGAAAACCACATTCGGTACATCTCCTGTCAGTTCATACAATTCAGCCGGAGCCAACAGATAAGGCTTCGTTCTGTACAATACTTTTGTAGGATCTTCAAGATCAAGCAAAGCTGCTCCCATAGAATACCTGAATCCTCTGCAGGTATTGATCACTCCATGATAGAAAAGCAGCCATCCTTCTTCTGTTTTGATAGGAACCGGCCCCCCTCCTATTTTTGTACACTGCCATGCACTGTCTTCAAAAGGAGTTACTTTCATCACGCAACGGTGCTCTCCCCAGTACTTCATATCAGGGCTGTAGCTGATATAAATATCACCGAAAGGCGTATGTCCGTTATCACTAGGACGGCTCAACATGGCATATTTACCATTGATTTTTTCAGGGAATAAAACGCCGTTTCTGTTGAAGGGAAGAAAGGCATTTTCACACTGAAAAAATTCTTTAAAATCAAAAGTATATCCAATTCCGATGGTAGGACCATTGTAACCGTTGCACCATGTAATCCAGTAGCGGTCTTCAATGAAGGTTACGCGGGGATCGTATTTGTAATCGGATTCGATCATATCTGTATTTCCTGCCTGCATTTCAATAGGGTCATGATTGATATCCCAATTGATTCCATCCTTACTGAAACCGGCAAAAATATTCATCTGTACTGCTTTGTTATCACAACGGAATACCCCTGCAAATCCATCCTCAAAAGGAATTACTGCGCTGTTGAATATACTGTTGGATGTTGGTATCGCGTATCTGTTAATGATCGGGTTTTCGGAAAACCTCCACATGATATCATTGCAACCTTCCGGGCGATCCTGCCAGGGGATCATTACTGATTGAGCTGTCATAAAGTATTTTTTACTTTTTATTTTTAAATTATTATTAATTGATTTGTTGTTCTTTCTGATTTTCCGGATAAGGGAAAGGAACGAATAAAGTGGCCAAGAATGCAGGAATCGTAGCAATCAGGACCCAGATAAAGAACATTTTGTATCCAATCCAGTCACTGATCATCCCACTGAACATTCCGGGAATCATTACGCCAAGATTCATAATTCCTGTTGCAAATGCGTAATGGGCCGTTTTGTGTTTTCCTGGAGCAATCTGCTGCATCATGTAGAGCATTAATCCTACAAAACCAAATCCATAGCCGAAATATTCTACCACCACAGCAATTCCCACAGGCAATAGATCTGAAGGCTGATAATGCGCTAATAAAGCATATACCACAAATGGAATATTAAATGCACAACATAACCAGATCAAAGATTTTTTCAGTCCGCGGGCTGAAATAAAATATCCCGCCAGAACAGAACCTAAAATGAATGCCCCGGAACCATAAGTTCCATAGACAAGTCCGATGTCTGAAGTGGATAACCCCAATCCTCCTGAAGTTCTTGGAGCTTTAAAAAATAATGGAGCAATTTTGATTGCAAATCCTTCTGCAAAACGATATAGAATGATAAAGAGTATACACCACAGAATCTTCTTTTTGGTAAAGAAAGAGGTAATCACTTCCAACAGTTCTTTACGAACATTTCCGGCTGTTTTCTCATCTTTCAGTTCTTCTTTATTTTCTTTTGGCAGAATGAAATAGTGGTAGATAGCCAATACAAAAAACAGTAATGCATAGATCACCATAATGATCATCCAGGCATTGGTAACGCCTTTTGTTTTTTCTAAAATACCTGCAAAATAAACGAGTGCTCCACTGCTGATAATCTTCGCCAGATTATAAAAAGCGCCCTGCCAACCTATATATTTTGCCTGCTCTTTATTGGTAAGAAAGCCAATATACGTTCCGTCTGCTACCACATCATGGGTAGCTCCACAAAATGCTATTACAGCAAAAAGTGCAATACTGTATTTGAAAAAATCATGCATCGGCAGACTTAACGCTACTAATGCAAACAGAATTCCTATGGCAAACTGAGTAGAAACAACAAAGAATTTTTTTGTTTTATAGATCTCCAGGAACGGGCTCCAAAGCGGCTTTAACGTCCAGGAAAACAGGATAAGGGCTGTCCAGAATGTGATCTGTGAATCCGAAACTCCCATATCTTTATACATGATTCCTGAAACCGCATTAATAGTTACAAAGGGTACACCCATTGCAAAGTACAATGTGGAAATCCAAAGAATTGGCTGTATCCGACGGGTTCCGGAGTTGTTTTTTCCCATATTTAAAAATAAGATTCTAAATAAAAGAGAACATCTCAAAGATTCATTCAGGCTAAAAAAAACGAAACTATAATTTTTTTGGAGATTCTACTCTATTCTCCCGCCTCAATGAATGTGTCAAATAAAAATCTGATGTTGAGATGTCTCTTTATTAATGAGTGATTCTGAATATTTTTTATTTCTTATCCCACCATAGCTTAGTACCTCCGGTATCAGGTCCGTTGAGCATCTGTGAAGCCTGCTGGTAATTATAGAGTGAAGTTTTGGTATCAATAGTAAAAGGAATTCTTCTAATCATGGCTTCTGTACTGATCGCTCCACCACTGTCATTTTTTCTTACTTTGAAGAGAATCGGATATCCAGTTCTTCTCTGCTCAGCCCACGCTTCCGGTCCGTTTGGATAAAGAGAAAGCCATTTTTGAGTAATGATTCTTTCTAATTTTCTTTCGTTGGTATCTCCGTTATTCCATGCAATCGTGATAGTACTTAACTGAGGATTTCCAACAGGTACGTTATTGTCTGCATTTTTCGGATCAAGATAAGGTGCTTCTGTAGAAGTTGTATCAGCAAGATAACTGGCAACATTGGCACTTTTTCCCCATTCTCCGAAAGACTGCTGAACTCCGGTAGTATAGTTGGTTTGAATATCTCCTGCTCCTGCATATCCTCTCAAAGCAGCTTCAGCTTTCAGGAACCATGTTTCTGCAGCAGTGAATAATTTCATTTTACCATCTGTACCGGAAAAATAATCTCCGTTGGCAGATTTTGCCTGTGGTTGTGAGAATCCTCCGTACGTTGATTTACCATTTAGTAAATCAATCCCCTGGCGTATTCCTATATATTTTCCTTGTAAACCAGCATCTGATGCCGGAATAGCATATGCCGGAAGTCTTGGATCGTTATATCCGTTCATATAAGCCATCAAAGGTGCACCTATTAAACAATCTCCCCATGAATAAATGATGAAGCTCAATTCTGATTGTCCTACACTGATCAAAGCATTGTCTGCGTTATCAGTAATCAACCCTGCAGATGAAGCCAAAGCCTCTTCTGCATATTGTTTTGATTTTGCAGGATCAGCATAGCTTATTCTCATTGCTAACCTCAGCTTTAATGAATTTGCCAGTTTTGCCCACTGAGCCATATTTCCTCCATACACTAAATCTGCATTTTTCAATGATGTTTTATCTTCTACGTTCTTTGTCGCCGGCATTGCCATTACTTTCTGCAAGTCTGTAATAGCAGTACTAAGGTCAGCGATAAAATAATTGTAGGCATCCTGTTGGGAATCAAAATCAGTAACTCCGTTAGGATTCGGTTTTTCATATTTACTGTAAACTACCGGACCGTGATTATCTGATACTCTAGCTGCTGTAATCACTTTAAGAATTTTCTTAACAGCAAATGTTCCTGTAAAATCAACTCCTTGATAATTGTTTTTGGCGGCATTATCAATAATGATAGAATAGTTAAAGATATCCTGTTGTCTGGCAATAATCCTGTTGTTCCACCCGTCCATCATAGAATAAGTAAGGTTATTTACCCCTCCGTTGAATGGTGTTGCTGTACTGAACATTCCGCTGTACATATCTGCACTTAAGTTAGGATACAGCTGATAATCTGCCTGAAGCCCTCTCTGGATAGATTTCATAGGATTAACAACGGCGATAAAATCTGCGTAAAAATTTTCAGGGCCTCCCAGCTTTTCCTGGTTATATTGATCAAAGTCATTGGTACATCCTGATGCGGAAAACAGCACTGCTGCTCCAAATACCAATGTTTTAATAGTATTAATTTTCATTTTCGTAATTGTAAAAGTTAGAAGTTAGCTTTTAATGATAATCCGATAGATCTGGTAACCGGCAGACCGAATGAGTCTACTCCCACTCCACCAGGCGTATTTCCTGATACCTGTTCCGGATCAAATGGTGCTTTTTTATAGAAGAAAAATAAATTGGTTCCTACTAAGCTTACCGTTGCATTTTTCAAATATTTTGAGTTGACATCAAACATATATGAAACAGATGCCTGACGTAGACGTATTGTTGTAGCACTATACAGATAAGCTTCATCAACTCCTTTTCCAAATCCTTCGGTTGTTCCTACTGCTTTATAATAATCTTTTGCATTCGTCAATCCAGTATAAGCTTGTCCTGCATTAGGTGTCCCAGGTGCATAGACTGCATTTGGAATAGATACACCTCCTGCGTCTCTTGCGTCAGCAGTCGACTGGCTTACCCCATATATATCATTCGCTTTTTCTGTAAGAGAAAGAACTTTACCTCCAAATTTACCATCAATAAGGAATGATATTCCCAATTTACCAATATTAAATGAGTTATTGAATCCCATAATAAATTTAGGGTTAGGATTTCCTAGATAAGAAGGAATACCCTCTGCTAAAGGAACGCCTTTTTCATTCACAAGAATACGTCCCTGATCATCTCTTTTAAACTTGATTCCATAAAGATCTCCAAAAGATCCTCCCAGTTTAAGTTTTGTATAATCACCTCCACCAGTCAATGGGAAAGTAAGCTCCTGAGAAACACTTATACTTGTAGGAAATAATTCAACAATCTTATTCTTATTAGCTGATGCATTCAATGTAGTTGTCCATCCAAATTTCTCTGAACCAAATATTTTATACGATAATGAAGATTCAAAACCTGTATTTCGGATTTTCCCTGCATTGATATAATATGATCCAGGTGCCAGTCCTCCTAAATAGGACGGAATTGTAGTTTCCAACAACTGGTTACTGGTATTGGAGTTATAATAAGTAATATCAAAATTTAATTTGTTATTCAACAATCTTAACTCTGTCCCAGCTTCAAAAGTTTTGTTAAGTTCTGGCTTTGGAAGCAATGCTTCAAAACCAGAACCTGTAGCAAAAGAACTTTTAGGATACACAATTGTTCCTGCGTCTACTCCATATACATACCCTTTGCTATATTCAACCATTGCATTAGTAATATTGGTAGGTAATCCCAAACCAACAGTTGCATAAGACCCTCTTACCTTCCAGAAATTAATCACTTCCGGAAGTTTAAAGATAGAAGATAGGATAGCGTTAGCACCTACAGATTCGTAGTCAAAGCCTGTTCTTCCTGTTAATGCCAAAGTAGAATCCCAGTCGTTTCTGAAGGTCATATCTACATAGAACATATTTTTATACCCAACGGAAGCACTCGCAAAAACGGACTGTACCTGTTTTTTCATGTTCGTATAGATATTATGATACCCATCTCCTGGCGATCTGTTTACATTCCACTGAAGGTTATTCAAAGTGAAAAGGTTAGGATTTGCCAGATAAGCATTATCAATTTGTCCTATTTTATTTCTTGTTGTATTGATACTTCCTCCTACTGTAAAATCTAAAGAGATTGACTCACTTATTTTAGGACTACCTATTAACAAAACATCGCCGTAAGTAGAAGAATTTTCATACGTATTTTTAAGCATTCTACCATTAGTACCATTAGCCAGTAAACTTGGTGCTGAAAAGGCTGCAATATCACGCTGGCTATCTGAAATATTCCAGCTATAGTTTCCTCTTACTCTCGCTGTTAACCAAGGATTGATCTGGTAAGACAATGATAGAGCTCCGTATGTATTTTTATTGCTAACTGTAACAGGGTTTCTGTTTAAGATCCAGTAAGGATTCTGCGTTACCGGATTTCCTTTGAAACTTCCGTCTGGATTTACTTCCCACCAGTTCTGAGCCGGCAAAAATCTTGTTTTATCTAAATAAGAATAATTATCAGCTCCATATTGATCAAAATCTACTCCTCTCGGTAACCAGTACAAACTCGTCAAAGGAGAAAAAGAAGCTCCGGGAGTCTGTCTGTTCTTACTTTCCTGTAATGAACCAATAAAGTTAGCGTCTAATGTCAGTTTATCATCCAAAAACTTACTTGAATTCCTGAAAGAAACATTGTACTGATCAAAATAAGACATCGGAACCACTCCTTTATTCGTTGTATTACCAATGGAGAAATAGCTTGTTGATCTCTCATTTCCTGACTGAAAAGAAAGGCTGTTTACCCATGTCGTTCCTGTCTGCAGAAAATCTTTAAGATAGTCCTTTGAGGATCCCTTTGCTCCCCAGCTGTCTACAGCCTGTCCTGGTTGTGATCCAGATACAGATGGATCATAAGATAAATAACTATGTTGCAGCTTTGGAAGGCTGTAAGCTCTGTCAACTGTAAGGCTGGAGCTGTAAGTAATTGAACTTTTCCCTGCACGTCCTTTTTTAGTCGTAATCAAAATAGCACCATTCCCTCCAGCTGAACCGTATAATGCAGAAGCCGAAGCTCCTTTCAGGAAGTTGATGCTTTCAATATCATCAGGGTTGATAGAACTCAGTACATCTCCCGGATCCGGCATATTGGAATACTGACCGATATCCGCTGATTTTCCTGTTCCATTGATAATAGGAATACCATCAATTACATATAATGGCTGTGCATTGTTGACAGACTTATTTCCTCTCATAATCACCCTTACCGAGCTTCCTACACCATTAGTTCTGTTGATCTGTACGTTGGATACTTTTCCATTGATTGAATTTAATAGATTGGGAGTTTTCACTTCTGTAAGCTCATCTCCACCAATCTGCTGACTGGAATACGTCAAAGAGCGGGCCTGCCTTTTTATCCCCAAAGAGGTGACTACGACCTCCTCAATACTGTTTGTCTTCGTAGTGTCGGCCGATTTTTTCTCCTGTGCATTCGCAGAAAGTGAAAAAACGAACAGAACAGGTATAACTGCTTTTCTCATAAGGTATAGATTCGTTAGATTTAATTGAGAATCAATTACATTGCTTTATTTTTCAATACAAAAAAAATTATTGTTTTCTTAGCAAAAAATTGCCGTTTATGTATTAAATTATTTAAAGTTTTGTTAAGATTTAATTCACATTCACAAATCTAAATTTTGTAACCAGTCTGATATAATACTATTTTATCATAAAACGATATTATTTTTTCAGCAATTTTATTTAAAAGCCATTAAACCTTTATATATCAACAAAATACACCTTATTAATTTCTATCAAAAAAAAGAGGATTTATCTTAGTTTTTTATCAAAATAAAACCGGATATAACTACCCGGTTTTGTGTTTTATTTTGAACTGATGATACAGAAAAAATGAATTTTAAATGAGTATTATTCGATTTTTTTCACCCCTTTGAATTGTTCTTTAAATTCAGTAGGAGTTGTCTTTTTTATGGACTTAAATACCTTATTGAAGTTGGCAATATTATTAAACCCTGCTTCAAAAGCGATTTCAAAAACAGTAAGATTCTTTTCCATCAGCCACCGTGCGGCATAGCTGATTCTTATTTCATTCAGATAATTAATGAAAGTCTTTCCGGTTCTTTTTTTAATAAACCTGTTGAACGTTACATTGCTCATATTCACCAATGAGGCTGCATTGTCCAGAGTTATTTTATTTTCAAAATTCTTATGTACAAAATCATGAACGACCTTCATTTTATCATTATCTGCAAAAGTTTCAAGCTCAATACTATATGATGACAAGAGCGTTTTGTTTTCTGCAACTGCCAGTTCATTCAGAATTTTCATAATTTCTATGAATGATTCAAAGCTGTTCATCTTTGACAGATTGAGAAACGAATCTTTTAGTTTCTCAGCCGTTTCCGTGGAAAAAAGAATTCCTTTGATGGAATCTTTCATCAGATTGTTGATGGGTTTCAGAATATTTTTCTCCATCAGTGACTGTTGAAAGAAATCCTGATTAAATTGTATTGTGATTTCGTGGGTTTTCCTGTTTTTGCATCTGTAATTGGCCCAGCAATGTGGTAAATTGGGTCCTACTAAAACCAGCTCAATGTTTCCTATTTCTCCGGTGTGATCTCCAATCATTCTCCGGTATCCTTTTCCTTTGTAGATAAAGTTGATTTCAATTTCCGGATGATAATGGTATGGAAAATCAAATGATGCTTTAATCCTGTCAAACACAAGAAAACTGTCCTCAGGAGATAGTGGAGTTATTTCTCTCAGAATATTTTCTAATTCGCTCATACAGGCAGTTGTGAAAAAAAGGGTTAATAATAAAGGTCGGGATACAAATCTTTGTAAAAATGATAAAATAATATCTAATGTAAAAACATATTTCCCATTTATTTTATTCCAATTCCATATGGCTTACATCAGAAATTTGGGTATCATTAATTTAATACAGCTCAAATCATGCTTTTTTGTATCTTTAAACTAAAGTTAAAGTATGCCGCAACAGCTTATTTTTGAAGATCACTATAAAAGACTCGGACTGGAAATATTTTCAGAAGAAAATCTGGAAAATTTTAACGGAAACCATTTCAGAACCGATATCAAAGTATTTTTTATTCCCTCAGGATACGAACTTACGGTAGATTTTAATCATTACAAAACAAAGAAACCTTCACTGTTTTTTTTGACGAACCAACATCTAAGCATACAAAAAGGAAAAGATGAATCTATTCTGCTTTTCTACAACCGTGATTTTTATTGCATTCAGATCCATGATAAGGAAGTAGCATGCGATGGACTTCTCTTTCATAATGTATTTGAGATTCCTTTCGTAGAGCTTGATCCTTCCGAAGCGACTCTTATAAAAGATCTGTTTCAGAATATTCAGGATGAACTTGAATGGAAAGATTCGTCTGCTGAGGAAATGATCAGAACCTATGTAAAACAGATTATCATCCGGGCTACCCGAAAATGGGAAAAACAGAATTTAGATAATGAAACACTCAGAATACCAGGCAGTGAACTTGGTATTTTCAGAGACTTCAGCAGACATCTGGAAATACATTTCAGAGAAAAACATAATGTAGCAGATTATGCAGACCTGCTTCACATTGCCCCAAAGACCTTAACCCATAAATTTAAAAATTTAAATCTGGATTCTCCCAATCAGTTCATCATCAACAGAATTTTATTAGAAGCAAAAAGGTTACTATTCTACACCGATAAACCTGTTAAAGAAATCGCCTACGATCTTGGATATGAAGATCCGGCCTATTTCAACCGCCTTTTTACCAATAAAACAGGCAATACTCCTTCCAATTTTAAAAAAAATTACTCGTCGGGAAAAAAGTACAATATTTAAGTCTTTTTATCTATTGAATACTCCCTATCACCGACATACCTTTGTAATATCAAAATCAAACAACATTAAATACAAAAACAAAACATTATGAGACGTAACGCAACAGCCGTTTGGAACGGTACCATCAAAGAAGGAAAAGGACACTTAACTACTCAAAGTACGACTTTAAACCAGACTCAATATTCTTTCAACAGCCGTTTTGCGGATGGTGTAGGAACGAACCCTGAAGAATTGCTGGCAGCAGCTCATGCTGGATGTTTCACCATGAAATTAGATGCAGAGCTTTCACAGGCAGGGTACAATCCTGAAGAGCTAAAAACAACTTCTGTAATTACTCTTGATCCAAATATTGGAAAGATTACAAAATCTGAACTGACTTTAACTGCTAAAGTTCCGGGAATCTCAGAAGAAGAATTCCAGAAATTTGCTAAGATTGCTGAAGAAGGTTGCCCTGTAAGTGCAGCATTCAACTTTGAAATTACATTGAATGCTACTTTGGAAAATTAAGAATCTTAATTTCAACATCAATAGGAACGGGCTTTAGCCCGTTTTTTATTTTAAAACAATTCTATTGGCTTTAGCCAAAACTTAAAGACACACAAGATCTGTATCCGTAAATTTTAAAATAAAATATACCGAGTGGTATATTTTTGTATATTTGTATAGTATTTAACCATTTATAATGTCGAAGGCCGAAAAAACAAAACAGCATATCATCGAGAAAACAGCAACTCTTTTTAATACAAAGGGTTACATTTCCACATCGCTGTCCGACATTACTCAGGCAACCGGATTAACGAAAGGAAGTATTTACGGAAATTTTGAAAATAAAGATGAAGTAGCCATTGAAGTCTATAAATACAATGCCGGATTGCTGGGCAAAACCCTCAGCCGCTCTTTTAGTGATGAATATCCTAAATCCCTGGATAAGCTTCATGCTTTTGTAGATTTTTACCGGAAAAACTGGAAGTTTGTTTTCTCAAACGGAGGCTGTCCCATCATGAATGCGGCAACAGAAGCTGATGACTCTTTCCCTGCTTTAAAAAACCAGGTTAAAAAATCTTTTGAACAGTGGATGGCCAAAATATCAGCCGCTATTCTGGAGGGACAGCAGAAGGGTGAAATTGATAAAAAAGTAAATGCTGAGCAATATGCGTCCTTATTTATCATGCTTATTGAAGGTGGGATTCTGCTCTCAAAAACAATGGGTGATCAAAGTTTTCTAAATCATGCTTTGGATAAAATCACCTACATGATTGATCATGAACTCAATATTCTTCCATCATAAATTATACAAATATGGAAACAAAAAAAGTGGCAATTGTAGGATACAACAGAATTCCTTTCGCCAGAATGAATACAGCTTATTCGGAACAGGGAAACCAGGATCTGCTGCTCGCTTCTCTGAACGGATTGATAGATCGTTATCACCTTAAAGGAAAAAGACTTGGAGAAGTTGCCGGCGGTGCAGTGATTAAGCATATTTCCGAAAGCAACCTCATCAGAGAAACCGTGATGAATACTACTCTTGATCCGGCAACTCCTGCATGTGATCTTCAACAGGCATGTGACACGGGCATTGAAGCAGCTATATATATAGGAAATAAAATTGCGCTAGGCCAGATAGAATGTGGTATTGCATGCGGAGTGGAAGCTATGAGCAACATCCCGTTTGAATCTTCTCCCAGATTAAGAAAAGCACTCTTAAAAGCCAATAAAGAAAAATCAGCATTTGGAAAAATAAAGCAGCTTTTAAGCCCGAAACTGAAAGACTGGATGCCTATTCCTTACAAAGGACAGGAGCCCAAAACAGGTCTGGTAATGGGAGAACATACAGAAATCACTGCTAAATACTACAAAATATCGAGAGAAGAACAGGACGAACTGGCTTTAAAAAGTCATCAGAATATGGCAAAAGCCTATGACGAAGGATTCTTTGATGATATGATTACGCCTGCCTTCGGATTAGATAAAGATAATAATATGCGCCGTGACAGCAGTATTGAAAAATTATCACAGCTAAAACCTGCTTTTGATAAGCAAAACGGAACTTTAACAGCGGGAAATTCAACGCCATTTACCGATGGTGCTTCGGCAGTTTTACTGGCCAGTGAAGAATGGGCAAAAGCCAACAACCTTCCTGTTTTAGCATATATTACTTTTTCAGAACTGGCAGGAATAGAATATGTTGAAAATAAACAGGATTTACTTCTGGCACCCGTTTTTGCTGCAGAAAGAATGCTGAAAAAAGCAGGTATGAACCTCTCAGATTTCGATTACTATGAAATCCATGAAGCATTTGCCGCACAGGTTTTAGCTACCATAAAAATCTGGGAAAATGAAGAGCTTGCCAAAAAATTCGGATTGGAAAAGGCACTTGGTAAGATTGACAGAAGTAAGCTGAATGTAAAGGGAGGAAGCCTTGCTGCAGCCCATCCTTTTGCAGCAACAGGCGGAAGAATTATTGCAACCCTGGCAAAATTACTTGATGAAAAAGGCAGTGGAAAAGGTTTTATATCCATTTGTGCCGCACGTGGACAGGGAGTAACCATGATTTTAGAGAAATAAAAGTTGAAAGTATGGATAGATTAGCACAATTACAGCAATTCATCGGAAAAGAATTTGATCAGTCACCATCTCCTTTTATGAAATGGCTCAACCCTATTGTTCTTTCTGTTGAAGAAGGCCAACTGGAATTTCAATATACAGTAAGACCGGAGTGGCTGAACCCTATAGGAAATCTTCACGGTGGAGTTACCGCAGCAATTGTAGATGATATCATTGGTGCCACCATGTTTTCTTTAAATGAAAATTCTTTCATTACCACTATAAATAATGTCATAGATTATTTTTCAACTGCAAAAGAAAATGATAATATTGTAGCTGAAACTAAAATCATTAAAAGAGGTAAGCAATTCGTAAACGCTCAATGCGAAATATGGAATGCAGACAAAACACGATTAATCGCAAGAGGAACCTCGAATTTATTCAAAATCAATAACTAAGTATGAAAAGAGTTGTCATTACAGGTCTTGGCGCGGTGACGCCTTTGGGAAATAATGTCGAAGAATTTTGGCAAAACAGTATCAACGGAGTGAGTGGAGCAAATACAATCACCCATTTTGACACAGAAAAATTTAAAGTACATTTCGCATGTGAGGTTAAAAATTTTGATCCAAAACTCCATTTAACACACAACGAAATCAAAAGAAGTGATTTATTTTCACAATATGCTATGTACTCCACAGCGGAGGCACTGAAAGATTCCGGACTTGAACTGGAAAACATGGATCCATTTGATGTAGGCGTTATCTGGGGAACCGGACAAGGCGGAATGTGGACTTTCGAAAGCGAGGTCATGAATTTTGCAGCCGGTGACGGAACACCAAGATTCAACCCTTTCTTTGTTCCGAAATTCATCGCCAATATGGCATCAGGAATGATTTCTATGAAATATGGCTTGCAGGGAATTAATTACACAACAGTTTCAGCATGTGCAACAGGAAATACGGCGTTGATGGATGCTTTCAACTATATCCGTCTTGGAAAAGCTAAGGTGATCGTTAGCGGTGGTTCTGAGGCTGCCATTTCTCCGGCGTCTATCGGTGGATTTTCCATTATGAAAGCCATGTCTACAAGAAATGATGATTTTGCGACAGCCAGTCGTCCTTACGATGCAGAGAGAGACGGTTTCGTAATGGGTGAAGGTTCGGGAACATTGATTCTTGAAGAGTATGAACACGCTAAAGCAAGGGGAGCAAAAATATATGCAGAACTGGTAGGTGCAGCCATGACAGCGGATGCTTATCATATGACAGCACCTCATCCGGATGGAGTGGGCGCAATTAAAGCTATGCAACTGGCACTTCATGAAGCTGGAATCAACACAGATGATATTGATTATATTAATCCTCATGCTACATCTACTCCACTTGGGGATCTTGTTGAGCTCAATGGAATTAATAAATTATTTAAAGGAAGTAAAAACCTGGATATCAGTGCCACAAAATCCATGACAGGCCACCTGTTGGGAGCTGCGGGAGCTGTAGAGGCCATTCTTTCCATTAAAGCTATTCAAAACGGAATTATTCCGCCAACGATCAATCTTCACAGCATTGATGAGAATATTCCGCAGGATATCAATATTGTCTTTGGAGAAGCAAAAGAAAAAGATATTACCTATGCTTTAAGTAATGCCTTTGGGTTTGGAGGTCATAATGCCACCGTAGTATTTAAGAAATTCAGTTAATTTGATTAAATAATAATAAAAATCCCTGTGTGAAAATCATGCAGGGATTTTTTTATTTTATAGCTAATTTTAATCTTAAAAAGCAGCCAAAACTGACTGCTTCAAAACATAACGAATTATATATTTTCCCAAAAAGAAAATGACTTGTAATTATTGGGCATCCGGGATAAAAAAATCATCGGCATTTTCAGCAATCGGAATATAAAGTCTTTCCCACTCCTTGCTTTTCACCATATCCCAGCTGTGACCGGTTCCTTTAAGGTCTTCAGCCAGAAGAACCACGCCAGGTTTAATTATAAAAGTGGAACCATCTGTTACTTTAAATCTTATATTTCCTTTGATGGTAATCACGTATTGTCTTCTGGGTGCCGGATGTGCATTTTTTTCCCACTCCTCCGTTTTATTACTCATCCAGAATGTAGTGGTATTCATGTGTTTCAGAGTAGGTATTTTTCCTTTCTCAAAAGCACATGATCCGTCAGGATGGTTGATTAGTCTTATGGCAGGAATAAACTCAGTGGAGGTTTCCGCAGTGACACTTACATTTTTATGGTTTTTGTGTTGTGCATTCATAAATCCTACAGTACTTACTACTAAAATAAGGCTTAAGCCTTTCATGATATTTTTCATTATAAATTTAATTTTTTATTTTTAATTATAAACAGTATCGTAAACCAGCATTCTTTCAAAAAAGGGTTTATATTTCTGAACCAAAGCCAGATGTTCGGGAAGCTTTCCATACGCTTCAAGCTCCTCCAGAGTATCAAATTCCATAGAAGCATTATAAGTAAATGTGCTGTCTAAAACACTTCTCGGGGTGGAAGCGGCAGGCTTTCCATAACGGATATTCTTCTGATAAGGAAGCTTTTTAAGACCTTCAAAAAAATTTTCAAATTCTTTTACTTCAGACTTCGAAAGATCTTTTCTAAGCCAGAACAACAAATAATGGGAGTACATTTTTTTCTTTTTTATAGGGTTAAACATGGGTAAAGCAGAGGCAAACATATTTCCTGAAACCAGCAGCAGGGCAGAAGCCTGGACTGAGCGGAATAAAAATTTTCTTCTTTCCATTGTCATTTATTTTAATTAAAATCTATTCTGTATTTAAGGACAAACTGCCATTTCCGGTCAGAAACTACGGCATTGTTTGAAGGTTCATTGGTATAAACCGGTCTGTTCTGGGCGTCAAAGGTTAACCGGGAAGACATTCCGTTCATCAGCAGGGAGATTCCGGCATCATAAATCACGGCATTATCATGAAGTCCTTTCAGGTCAGACAGCTGCATTCCTACAGCAGGCTGAAGCTGCAGGTTTTTCTTTTCTTTATCAAGATAAGGAAGTGTGCCTCCCAATTGCACATAATACGTATTTCCGGTTCCGATAACAGGCATTGCATTTCCTGCCCCATTCAGACTCGCTTGTGTAACATCTACAGAAGTTGCAGGATTGTTGGTTCCTACGTACCGGATATAATTGGGCCCATAGTCGTTGTGCATCGCCATTCCATATGCGCTTATTGACGTTCCTTTTTCTTTGTTCAGCGGTGCATCATAAAATAAATCTACCGCAAAGCTTTTCATATCATCATTCACTGTATTTTTACCTGCATCCAGATGCCATAATGCATTGTGAATGTAATCAAAACCAGCTCCCAGACTCAATACATTCTTTTTTCCTACATAGGTTCCGGAATTAAAAGGTGTAGAAATATTCTCTTTATCTAAAAAAGCATATCTGAAATACCCGGAGAAGTCTTTTCCCAGAGAATTTTTACTGAATGAAGCTACATTCAGTTTCGGATCTGAAGTTGCCATGGTATAAGGATCGGCTACCACCAAACGGTAGTCAAATCTTCCAAGCTGCCCTTTAATATAGGCACTTAATTCCCTTACTGTATAATCCGTAGTCCCCGCATTGGATGTTGCATAAGCCGGCAAATCGTATAACAGCGTATTCAGAGGTCCTGTGGTAAATCTTGAAAGGCCGCGCCATGTGGAACGTCCTGCACCAAAAGCAATCTTATCATTAAAAGCATATTCAGCATAAGCATCCAGAAGGTCAAAGTAATTACTTCCTTTAGCATTTACATTCACATTGGTGGTTCCTCCCTGCAAAACAAACATCAGCTTTTCGGTGGGCTTATAAGTCATTTTTACACGAACTCTTCGAAGAGAAAGGTCAGACAAATCCGATTTTGCCTCATTATTGACAAGGCTTCCGGGATTAAGCTGTGTATATCTGGCCCACAATTCTGCATATCCGCTAAGAGAAATATATCGTGAGTGTTCTTCATTGAAGTAATGGGTCAATCCGGGGTTATTAAAGTCATTTTTTTTCTGAGCTTCTAATTTTCCCACGAGTCCCACTAAGGAAAACAAAGCAATTGCAGTTTTGAAAGAGGTAGTCTTCATATTTTTCTATTCTTATCTTTTTGTTGATTTCAACGGGACAAAATTAGATCGGGAATGTCTGGACAGGTATTAGAAATCTATTAGAAACCTTATAGAAAACTATTAAAAGGGTTAATGTTTTCTGATAAAAGAAAAATATGAAATACCTTTGTACAGTGCTTTGGGGACAGATTAAAATCAAGCTTTTAAAATCAAAAAACATTTGAAAACCAAGGTATATATCCCATAGTATTTCTTTATGAAAATTTTAATTGTAGAAGATAATTCGCGTGTTTCAAGTCTTTTGAAAAGAGGACTGGAGAGCCAGGAATATCAGGTGTATATTTCGGAAGATGCAGAAGATGCTATTGTCCTGCTGAATAAAATATCTTTCGATCTGGCGATTACAGATATTATGCTGCCAAAAATGAGCGGTATTGATCTATGCAAACTGATCAAAGAGAAATACCCTGATCTTCCCATCATTATGCTCACCGCTCTGGGCACGATTGATGAAAAAATTGAAGGATTTGACGCCGGAGCGGATGATTATATGGTAAAACCTTTTGAAATCAGGGAACTTTACGTAAGAATCAAAGCTATTCTGCAAAGAAGATCAGCCAGAAATAAAGAAGCATATCTGACCGATCTTGAATATCATGACCTGAAGATTGATAAAAAGTTCAACAGAGTTTTCAGAAACAGAACAGAAATAGAACTCACTCCCAAAGAATTTAAACTCCTGGTATTTCTGGTAAACAATGCCGAAAGAATTCTTACCCGTGAAGAAATTGCAGAAAATGTATGGGGAAATCATTTTGACACCGGAACCAATTATATTGATGTCTACATTGCTTATTTACGGAAAAAGATTGATAAAAATTTTGATCATAAACTGATTCACACCAAACCCGGAGTAGGATTTATTTTCGCTTCACAATTATGAAAATAGCAACCAGAACAGCACTTATTTATTCTATCCTTACCGCAGGCATTTTATTTTTGTTTGCTTATGTTCTCTATTTTGTATCTGAAAAGAACAGGGAGGATGAGTTTAACGACCGTTTAGGATATAAGGTGATCTGGAGGTCAGAATTTATCTTCGATGTCAGAATCAATGATGAAAAAATCCGTGAGCTTCACCAGCGTAACCAAAAGTTGCTGAATGAGGCAGACATCAGTGTTTATAACAGTAAAAAAGAGCTTACTTTCACAGATGTTCCTCCTCTCAAAAGCAATGAAAAATATCTGGATAAAATTATCAGATCCAATAAAAACAGAATATTCTGGCAGCAGGGCGACCGTCAGTATATTGCCATTCAGTTTCAATCAAACGGAGAAAAATATTATATCATTGGAAGTGCAGTAGATGTCACAGGAAAAGCCCATATTTCTGAGTTTAAAAAAGATATCATCATCATTTATATCAGCTCCATTGTCATCATTTTTATTATAGGATTTCTTTTTTCATACTATACCCTTAAGCCTTTAAAGGATATTATCTTCCAGATCCGCGATATTTCAGAGCATAATCTGAATAAACGGCTGGATATTCCCAAAGCAAAAGATGAGATTTATGAACTGACTGAAACGTTTAATTCCACCTTCAACAGGCTGGAAAAATCTTTTAATAATCATAAACAATTCGTTACCACTATTTCCCATGAATTCCGGACTCCTCTTTCCACCTTAATTGCAGAGCTGGAGCTTGCCAAGGAACTGAATGTAACGTTGGATGACTATAAGCTTTCTATTGACAATGCCCTGCAAGATGCAAATGATGCTTCGGAGCTGTCTTCTGCTTTGTTAGATTTTGCCAGGGCCAGCTATGATGTATCACAGATCAGTTTTACCAATCTGCGTCTGGATGAGATTTTGGCAGAAGCCAAGCTTGCATTGCTGCAGAAAAATGCCGGTTACAAAATCGGGATCAATTATATGGGTAATACGTCAGATGATGATGAAAACAATTATGATTTTCATGGTAATCCTTACCTGCTGCAGGTTGCTTTTTCGAACTTAATAGAGAATGCCTGTAAATATTCAGGAGACAAAAGCTGCCATATTGAAATAGAGACCAACTCGGACCATATAAAAATCCGTTTTGTTGATCATGGGATTGGTATTTCAGAAAAGGATCTTTTGAAAATTTTTGATTTGTTTTACCGGGGTTCCAATAAGAATTTCGAAAAAGGAAACGGTATCGGTCTTTCCATTGTAAAAAGGATTGTAGAAATACACGAAGGCAAATTGACGATCGATTCTGAAGTTTCAAAAGGGAGTGTATTTACTGTAACAGTTTCCTCCAAAAAATAAAAAAGCAGTCAAAAACTGACTGCTTTTTATCTTTACGCTTTCAACCATTCTGAGGAAGAAAGATAATTCTGATCAGGATAATAGATGAACAGACAGTTTTTTCCTTTAATCGTATTGATTATAGATTGTGTCAGCTCTCTTGGGACGGCAGGGCATCCCCAGCTTCTTCCGATTCTTTTGTGCATTGCCGCAAATGCATCACTTACATAATCCGCACCATGCATTACAATTGCTCTTCTGTATGCAGCATCATTAAAACCCTTATCCATTCCCAATAACTTCAGAGAATATCCGTTGTCCCCCTGATAGGTTGCATCCGTGATATAAAATCCCATGCTGCTCTGCAGCGAACTTTCCCTGTTAGAAAAATTCGTCGCAAATTCTTCGCCTGTATTTTTTCCGTGTGCCACTAAAGAGTTGAACAGAACTTTCTTGTCTTCCAGGTCAATGATCCAAAGTCTTTTTGTGTTAGAAGACATAGAAAAATCGCAGATAGTCAATAAATGCGAGTCTTGGGTAAGCAATCCTGCTTTTTTTAAATTTTCATAACCCGTCAATGCTTTTGAGAACACTTCATAATTCAATTCGTGTTCAGGGTCAAATGCAATAGATTGGTATAATGCTTCTGATGAAGATACGGCTGTTGTGCTCTTCTCAGATTTCGTTTCAGCTACTTTTTCAGTTTTCGTTGTTTTTACATTCTCACTTTTCGCCGCTAGTCTTGGGGAAATGTAGAATGAAGTCGTCACCATGTAAACAAGGCCTAATACGCTATAAAATCCTTTCATTCAATACTATATAAATCCAAATTAGTGGGGCAAAATTATAAAAACATAATTACCAAGGGGTTATAACTCTAAAAAGTTTAACGCTATTTAAGAAACTTTAACGTCCTGATTCTTTGAATTAAAGCACTCATTTTTGAGAATTCGAAATACATCAAGGCTCATAAACACTCAAGGTTTCCTTCCATTGGAAAGTCAGAAACCTATCTGATTATAGATTTCTTCAAGTCTTTTCCAATAATCTCTATTTACCTGTTCATATATTGGATAAATACATTTGATAGCAAGAATATCCAGCTCACTTCGGGATTCCATCCAGTTCATAATATTTTTAACTAATCTTTTTTCTTCAAAGCCAGCCCATTCGCCAGCCGGATTCAGCAGATTAGAAAAAAGAATGGGAAAAATTTCATATTGATCTATCTTTTTAATCTTTTCAAAACTAAAAGGACTTTTAAGAAAAATTCCGGTCATATACTGAAATTGCCATTCCTGAAGTTCTGTATCCAGATATAAATCAGAAAGCGCCAGCCATACAAGTTTACGTTCCTCAAACAACTCCGGTTCTTTCATTTCATGTTTACTTCTTAGAATCAGCTACAAACTCAAGGCTTACGGAATTCATACAGTATCTTAATCCTGTAGGTTTTGGACCGTCATCGAAAACGTGTCCCAGATGGGAATCGCATCTTTTACAAAGCACTTCTACCCGATCCATTCCATAAGACTGATCTCTTATATAATAGACTCCTTCTTTATCCGCTTCAAAAAAACTTGGCCAGCCGCAGCTGCTGGAAAATTTTGATGTAGAACGGAACAGGTGATTTCCACAAACGGCACAATAATATTCTCCTATCTCATCAAATTCGTTATATTTTCCTGTAAAAGCTCTTTCTGTTGCTGCTTCCCTGGCAATTGCATATAAATCCGGTGCAAGGATTTTTTTCCATTCTTCGTTGGAAATATTAAGTTTTGCAGTATCAGTTCTGGAATAGTATGGATTGTTTTTTGCTTCTGTATTTTCCATAGAAGAGGTTTTAATAGGTTCATATTTCTGCGTACAAGACTGCAGAAAAAATAATAAGGTGATTGAAACTAAAAATTTCATCGTAAATTTCATTCTTTAACCCCAAAAGCTTTGAGGTTTAAAAGCTTTTATCAAGATTAAACGGTTTCATAACCAAATTTAGTAAATTTGAGAATATGAATGACGAAGCAAAAAGAAAACAACTGAGAAAATATAAAGCATTTGCTACAGGATTATTCGTTCTGATGGCTGTTATTTTCATTGTTACCACTATTTTACAGAAGTCTAATAACTCTCATTGGATCGGTTATGTGCGGGCCTTTGCTGAGGCTGCTATGGTAGGAGCTCTTGCTGACTGGTTTGCTGTAACCGCATTATTCCGCCATCCGCTCGGGCTTCCGATCCCTCATACCAATCTGATTGAAAACAGTAAACAAAGACTTGGAGACAACCTTGGGAGTTTTGTAGTGGGGAACTTTCTTTCTCCTCAGAATATACGTCCTTACATCCAAAAGCTTAAAGTTTCCAATTTTGTCGGAGAATGGCTGGCAAAGGAAAAAAGTCAGGAAATTTTGATTAGAAATCTTTCAGATATTGTTCTTGATATTCTCAATAAACTGGATAACTCCACAGTAAGCCAGTTTATCAGCAAAAAGGTGTCTGAAATGACAGACGATATCAAACTTAATAAAGTAGTTGGAAACGGGATAGGGTATATTCTGGAAAAAAATGATCATCAGAGAATCATCACCAATCTTTCAAAACAAATCAAAGAATATATCATTGAAAATGATGAAATGATCCAGGAACGTGTAAAAAAAGGCAGTTATTCATTCATTCCATCTTTTGTAGATAATAAAATTGCGGATAAAATTACCGACGGACTTTCTGATTTTTTTAAAGAAATAGAAGAAGATCCTCAGCATGAAGTAAGAGGATTGATTACACAGAAAATTCATGAATTCTCCATTGATCTGAAAGAAGATCCGAAATGGGATGAGGAATTTAAAACCATCAAAAACGGACTCCTGAAAAATGATAAACTGGATGAGTATTCCAATGACATCTGGGTTTCTATCAAAAAAACACTGATGAAAGAGCTTCAGGAAGAGTATTCTGCATTGAAAAACTATCTTTCTAAAAACCTGAATGAGTTTGCACAGAATTTAAAGACAGATGAAAACCTTCAGAACAAAATTGACCATTGGGTTCGGGTAACGGCCTATAAATATATTCTGAAAAACACCCACCAATTCGGGAACCTCATCAGTACAACTGTTGGAAACTGGCAGGGAAAAGAGCTTAGTGAAAAATTGGAACTGGAAGTGGGAAAAGACCTACAGTTTATCCGGGTCAACGGAACACTGGTTGGCGGCCTGGTCGGGCTTATTATCTACACCATCACCCATTTCTTCCTCTAAAAAACTAGTGACTACCCGCCATGAAAAAAATATTTATTTTATTATTTTCTTTAACCCTCTCATTTTTTCTCTGCCAAAAAGTTGAATTAAAGAAAGTAACCGATTCTTCACAGATTTTCAAAGGAGAAATTGCAGGAGTTTCCATTACTATGCAGCTTCATTTCGCAGGAATTGCAGATTGCAGTCTCTACCAGTATTTTGTAGACGGATGGTATTATTACGATAAGTATCAGAAGAAAATTCCGCTAACGGGGGTTTATGATTATGGTAAACTCTCATTATATAACTTTGGTGCTCAGCAAAAAATAAATTCCAAAATATTTAAAGAAAAGATCACGTCACCACAAACGGTAGAAAAAACAAATGAAATAGCACAGTTACTGACTCCCAAAGAATATATTAGCTTTAATCAGAACGAAACTAAAGAAAATATAATTCAGGGAAATATTTATCTGGATAAAAAAACTTATCCTGCCAGACTTTTTACCAGTAATGATATGATTTACCGCTACAACAACTATCTGATCTTACCTAATAATAAAAAAATCAATACATTCGACTTTATCAATCAATATGGAGGAAATGAACTGATTTCCTATACATCGGGAGAAAACAGGAACCGGGTATTGCTGTATTTCGAACATTCTTCGAATCTTAATGCATGTGGAAGATGTGGTGCCAGCGAAGGCGAAAAAGGATACCGGGTTCTTTACTTCACAAAAGACTGGAATTATAAAAATTATGAGGAATTTCTGATAGAAAGTTGTCTGGATAATATTTATGACGTTACCAAAACTAAGTCCAAGGACAGAAAAACGATACAATATAAAATAGGTAAATCTGATACAGCGCCTGCTTATACTCTTACCATAGATTTAGAAAATGCATCAGTCATAAAGTCAAAATAAAAAAGAGAGTTATCTAAACTCTCTTTCTATTTTTATCTTGGTAATCGGCTTGCTCTTTTCAGAAGTTCCTGATTGATTTCGTTGATCAGTTCCGGGCCTTCATAAATAAATCCGGTGTACAGCTGAACCAGTGTAGCTCCTGCATCCAGCTTCTCCATAGCATCTTTTGCAGAATGTATTCCACCTACTCCAATGATTGGGAATGTTCTGTTACTTTTATCAGAAAGATATTTAATCATTTTTGTACTTCTTTCACGGATAGGTTTTCCGCTTAATCCTCCGTTTCCTATCTGTTCTAAAACTTCCGGAGAGGTTTTCAAACCTTCTCTGTTCACTGAAGTATTGGAAACTACAATACCATCAATCTTTGTTTCCGCAATCAGTTCAATGATTTCGTCTAATTGATTGTTGTTAAGATCCGGAGCAATTTTAAGTAAGATGGGTTTCTGCACAGATTTTGACTGGTTTATTTTCTTCACTTCTGTGATCAGCTCTCTCAGATATTCTACATCTTCAAGTTTGGCGTGGCTTCCTACATTCGGACAGCTTACGTTGAGTACAAAGTAGTCTACATGAGGATGAAGACCTTCAAAACAGTCCAGATAATCCTGAGTATAGTTTTCCGGGCTTGTATCTGTATTTTTTCCGATGTTTCCCCCGATAATTACTTTTCCTTTATTGGATTTCAGTTTTTCAATCGCTGCTTCAAGACCATCATTGTTGAATCCCATTCTGTTGATGATTCCTCCATCTTCTATCAAACGGAATAATCTTTTTCTTGGATTTCCGGCCTGTGCCCTTGGTGTTACCGTTCCAATTTCTACAAATCCGAAACCTAAGTCTCCCAATTCGTTGAACAACACTGCATTTTTATCAAAACCAGCAGCCAATCCAACAGGATTTTTAAATTTTAATCCGAAAACTTCTCTTTCCAGACGTTTGTCTTCAATAGGTTTTGGAAAAAATAGTTTGGTAAAAAATCCAAAATTCTTAAGCATTGAAAATGTAAAGTGATGAACATCTTCAGGATCAAATTTAAAAAGAATGGGACGAATGAGCGATTTGTACATTGAAAAAAAGTTTTACAAAAATACTCATTTTAAAATTAATGTTCGGTTAACCTATGATATTTTATCAAAATGTTTGATATATAAGATCTATAAGCCGGAAAACAATCTGTGTACTCTCAAAATGAGTAAGATATTTTAACGCTATGATCGCAAAATACTTCGACTATCCTGAAAACATTTCGGTTCGCAAAGATGTTCACTAAGCGAAGTATGCGCTATTAGCTTTTGCTGAACGAAGTCCCTCAGCGGTCGAAAAGTATCCATTTAAATACACTCTTAGTAAACATTCCGTTAAAAAATATTCACAAATAACTTAAGAATAGGAACTCAGATCAAATTTCAGAATATCCCCTACTCTTTTGAACTCTTCATCTATAGTAGCATTTACTGTAATTCTTTCGTTAGAAACAGGATGATTAAAAATCAGTTGATGGGCGTGAAGCGTCATTTTGTTGATCTCAAATGTTTGAAGCCACAACTTATTTTGTTTATTGCAGCCATGTTTTCTGCAACCTAAAATAGGATGCAGAATATGTTTAAAATGTTTTCTCAACTGATGAAATCTTCCTGTTTCAGGAATTGCTTCTACCAAACAATATCTCGAAGTCTGATGTTTTAAAAAAGGCAAATCTATTTCTGAAGTCTGCAGACGGCGATAGTATGTAACGGCATTTTGTGTGACTTCATTTTCATTAACTAAATCATAATCAATTGTTTCTTCTTCTTTTGCCCAACCCCGAAGAATTGCCAGATATTTCTTCTCCACTTCGCGTGATGCAAACTGTTCGCTCATGATTCTAAGAGTATCTTTATCTAAAGTAAACAACAGAACACCTGACGTTTTTCGGTCTAACCGGTGTACAGGATACACTTTTTGTCCAATCTGTTTCTTCAACTCCTGAATAGCATAAGTATCTGCTTCTCCCGCATAGAAAGATTTATGAACCAATAATCCGCTGGGTTTGTTGATGGCAATAATATGCTCGTCTCGATAAAGAATTTCTAACATGGTGCAAAAGTAGAAATTTTCGACCGATTTAGCCCTGATTGAGCGGTATGTTTGAGCTCTTTTCTGGTTTTAGGCGGCGGCTTCGCCGCCGCCTAAAACCAGAAAAAGCGAGTAGCAAAAGCAGGTGCCCGGCTCCTTTATCAAACTTCAAATAAAAGGCTTATATTAGTAAAAGGTTTTACCTTAATTTAAAAAAATGACAGATTATTTTGGTTTTTTTGTAAAATTGATCGTGATCGCTGTTATAATAACGATTGCTACAATTCTTTTCGTGCCCTTAAAAAAATACAGAATAGCAAAGATATTACTGTTTATTTTGGCTGGTGTTTTATTTATCATTGGCGTGGGAGGATGCTTCTTAATGACAATCTCTAATGTAGGATCTTACAGGTATTAATATTTTCCCAATAAAAAACATTATTTTTGCACATCAGATGTAAAAATTATGGCAAAGCAAGAAGATGTTTTCAAGAAAGTGATTTCTCACGCTAAAGAATATGGTTTTATTTTCCCATCGAGTGAGATCTATGATGGTTTATCCGCTGTGTATGATTATGGACAGAACGGGGCCGAACTAAAAAATAATATCAAACAATACTGGTGGAAAGCTATGGTACAGCTTAACGAGAATATTGTGGGTATTGACTCGGCGATTTTGATGCACCCAACCACATGGAAAGCATCAGGCCACGTAGACGCTTTCAACGATCCATTGATTGATAATAAAGATTCTAAGAAACGTTTCAGAGCAGACGTTTTGGTGGAAGACTACTGCGCTAAAATTGAAGACAAAGAGAACAAAGAAATTGAAAAAGCGGCGAAAAGATTCGGGGATGCTTTTGATAAAGATCAGTTTGTTGCCACGAATCCAAAAATTCTGGAATACAGAGCAAAGAGAGAAGCTATTCTTTCAAGACTGGCGAAATCTCTGGAAAATGAAGATCTTGCTGATGTAAAATCTTTAATTGAAGAGCTTGAAATTGCAGATCCTGATACCGGTTCTAAAAACTGGACAGAAGTAAGACAGTTCAACCTGATGTTCGGAACAAAGCTGGGAGCTTCTGCAGACAGTGCAATGGATCTTTACCTTAGACCGGAAACGGCTCAGGGTATTTTCGTTAACTTCTTAAACGTACAAAAAACGTCACGTCATAAACTTCCTTTCGGTATTGCGCAGATTGGTAAGGCATTCAGAAACGAGATTGTTGCAAGACAGTTTATCTTCAGAATGCGTGAATTCGAACAGATGGAAATGCAGTTCTTCGTTGCTCCGGGAACAGAACTTGAGTTCTATGAGAAGTGGAAGCAGAAACGTCTGAACTGGCACTTGGCTCTAGGTCTAGGAAATGATAATTACAGATTCCATGATCATGAGAAATTGGCTCACTATGCAAATGCTGCTGCTGATATTGAATTTAACTTCCCATTCGGGTTTAAAGAACTGGAAGGGATTCACTCAAGAACAGATTTCGACTTAAAGGCACATGAAACATTCTCAGGAAGAAAGCTTCAGTTCTTTGATCCTGAAAGAAACGAAAACTATGTTCCTTATGTAGTGGAAACTTCAGTAGGTTTAGACAGATTATTCCTTTCTATATTCTCTCACTGCTTAAAAGATGAAGTATTGGAAGATGGTTCAGAAAGAACAGTTTTATCTTTACCTCCGGCATTGGCACCAATTAAAGCAGCCATCCTTCCTTTGATGAAGAAAGACGGTTTAGCAGAGTATGCAGAAAATATCTTCAACGATCTGAAATATGATTTCAATCTGTTCTACGAAGAAAAAGATGCCATCGGAAAGCGTTACAGAAGACAGGATGCTATCGGTACTCCATACTGTATCACTATTGACCACGACTCTCTTACTGATCATACAGTAACCATAAGAGACAGAGATACGATGCAGCAGGAAAGAGTTCCTGTTTCAGATTTGAGACGAATCATTGATGAAAAAACGAACTTCAGAAATTTACTTTCTCAATTATAATAAAAAAAGCCCTGTTCTCAGGGCTTTTTTATTTTTATCAACATATGGGTTAATTTATTATTTTTATCCCTCAAATTTTAACCATGAAAAAAATAACACTCATAGTGTTTGGACTGATCCAGACATTTGCATTTTCCCAAACCCAGGATCTGACAACACTTGCCGCTGGGGATCACGTGGGAATGAATGCTTTATTCGATGATAAAGACAATCTTTACGGTTATGTTTCTCTATATTCTTACGGAAAATCCGGTGATAAGACCAAAAAATTTGAATATGTAATTCTGGACAAAAACCTCAACCCTGTTGCCAATAAAGAGTTTGAAGGTGATATCACTGCTGCCTCTTATTTAGGATATGTTGATTTTAAAGGGCAGATTATCTTAAAGCCCTCAATGATGGATTATTCTCTGGTAAAAAGCCGAGAAGTATTTACTCCGGTTTCTATGGTGATTGACCCTAAAACAAATTCTATTACCAGAAAAATCTATTATGACTATCTGGAAAACGGTACTTTCAAAGAAATCAACGAACCGAAGAGCTGGAAAGAACAGCGTAAGGAAAATCGTGATGAGAAAAAAGATAAAGGATACAATTACGTTTCTGCCGTAGGTGAGCTGAAAGAAGGCGGTTACTTTGCCGTGGAGTATAAAGATTACGGAAAGTATGAAAATAACAACAGCCTCATGAGATTTGATGAAAACAAAAAGGAGGTTTGGAGATATAAATACAATACTGACGGAAGCAAGAAAATTTATTCTACTTTATCTGTTCTGGAAAGAGATGAAAATTATATGTACTGCATCATGAAGAAAGTGAATGAAAAGCAAAAATCATTCAGTCTCCTGGTTCTTGATATGAAAACCGGAAAAGAAACATCCAACAAGCCGGTAACCGGATTGTCTGATGATACTATAGACAATATTGAATCCTTCTACTCCAATTACAGAAAGATTGATAATGATAAAAATTTCGATGATAAAGTAGTTCTGCTGGGAAGAAACTATGATGATTCTGAGTCAGTAGGATTTGCAAGAATGCTGGTAGACAAAAAAAACTTTACTGCAGATACCAAAACAATCAATTATGAGCCGAATATCTCAGCTTTCCTTCCAAAACTCAATAGAAATGGTATGGTAGAAAGTGGTTACATGCTTCAGACCAAAGACATGTACTTCATGAACGATGGAAGTGTAGGTATTTTATCCGAAAAATATAAACCTGCCGGACAATATAATGCTCCCAAAACAACAGACCTTGTTTACATATACACAGATAAAGATTTCAAAGTAAAAAATGTACAGGTCTTTGAAAAAGAAAAATCTAAATGGGTAAACAGTGATTATCTCTTTTCACAATACCTCAACGGTGGAAAAGACGTGGTATTTTTCTACCGCGACTATCAGAAAGATGAAGTAACAAAGCAGAAAAGATGGAATTTATTCATCAATACCATTATTGACGGAAAATTCAAACAGGAGATCATTCCTATTTCCGAAAAAGACAATTATGCAGTAACACCCTATGTAGGAAAAGAGGGGTATATCCTTCTTCGGGAGTATAACGAAAAAGAAAAATTCAATAAGATCCGTTTGGAGAAATTAAATTACTAGTATAAAATAAGAACCCTTATGAGTCATCAGGGTTCTTATTTTTAAGTTTTGGCTAAAGCCAGTGAAATTTTCTATTATTTTAAAAACAGGCTAAAGTTCATTCCTATTGATATCTCCAATACTTATATCAAGATCAGTTTGCTTTCACTATCTTTTCATTGGTCTGGTAAAAGTCTGCAATATTTTTAATTTCCTCCAAACTTAAGTTCCACATAAAGTTCAGGAACTGCTGATAGCTTTCACTTTGATTTTTAGGTTCTATCCTATCCAGATACCGGTTCAGATTATAGCTTTTTCTCGCTTCATATATCTTGGAAAAACATCTTCCCAGCCAGCTTTTATAATATTTTTCTTCCTCTTCATCCTGCAGAAACTGCATGGCAGCATAAATTCCCTGCCCATAATCTTCTGAGTGGAAATAGTTGGGCAAAATTTCCATTCTTGCTGTTTTCTTTAATGTTACAAACAGATCTGAAGGTTTTTCCGGAGCAATTGAACTTTTAAGTTCAGCAAATGTTTTTTTAAGCATCTCAATTCTTCTGGACACTTCAGGGTGCGATGCGAGGGAATCCTTGTTCAGCTTTTCTTTGTAGAAATTATAATTGTACAGGGAAAAATCTTCCTTCTTCATCCACTTTTCATTAAAGGCCTGCTTTGGAAGATTAAAAAGCTTTTTATACGTTTCCATTTTCAGCTCTCTTGGCGAAATAGTATCAAAATCCTGCAGTCTTTGAAGTGCATTTACAAATTCAGACTTCTTAAAATCACTGTTTTTAAAAATAACATAACCCAAAGAATCCGCCTGCATTTCGCTTTGTCTTTTTTCCACCCCTTTTTTATACACTGTATTTTTAAAGATATCGAAAGCTTTCTGATTCTGGCTCTGAGTTCGGCTGGTGGTAGTTGATTTTATATTCTCAACCAATACTTTATCCAATTTATCCTGTTCGATAATTTTTAAAAAGGTTTTCAGGGAATGTTCTTCTATTTTATGACCCAGTTCATGGGAGATCACAGCTGCAATTTGCTCTTCATTATTAAGCCAGCTGTAAAGCCCCATATTGATAACAAAAGTTCCGTCAGCAAGACAGTAAGCATTGGGAGTATTATCTTTTGCGATTAGAATTTTCAGGTCCTGAGGAATTTTAGGATTATTCTTTTTAAAACGTTGAATCATAGACTGTATGCTGGTTTCAAATTCCGATTTAAAGATAAAATTCTTATTCTTCACCTGCTTTTGAAAGTCTGTTCCGAATTCTTTATAGATTTTGGATAATTCAGAGCCTGTTTTCCCAGAATACTGAGATTTTAATTTCTTCACAGTCGCTTCATTATTTCCTTCAAAACTCATTAAAAATGCTTTCCTCTGTACATAATCTGCGGTATCTATCGGTTTATACATCTGGGCCATTCCCATGATTGAAAATAGGAAGTACCCCAATACAATAAGTTTTCTGGTCATAGTTTTCATCAATAAGAACAAAAATAACTTATTTGATGATTCATTTTAATTTTTATAGCCAAATTATTCTAAATTTGTTAGAGACCCATTCATGAAAAAATGAGAATACTAAAGTATATGATAGGTGGAGCGGTAGCTGGTGCTGCAGCGGCTTATTTTCTGGGATATGATTATTTATTTAGTGGTATTTCAAAAACTTATCTTAAAGGAAAATCAAGTGCATATATTGATGACGGAAATCTTTTCCCGAGCAACCCTATTGCCACAGAGGAACCTGAGCTATGGGAAGAAGATCCGGATTACAACAAAAAAGATTTACCTAAATATTTAGTTGAAAATTTAAAACGCTCCAGAACAGCAGCTTTTGTTGTGATACGAAATGGAAAAATTCTTCATGAGCAATATTGGGATGGTTATAACCAGCTTTCACAAACCAATTCTTTTTCGATGGCAAAAGCAGTGACTGTCATGTTGTTGGGAAAAGCGTTGGAAGAAGGTATTATTCATACTATTGATGAAAAGTTCTCTGATTTCTATCCGGAATTTAAAAATAAACCATTCGGAAATGAGGTTACCCTTAAAAACCTCGCTCAAATGGAATCCGGGCTGGACTGGGATGAAAATTACAATAATCCGTTTCTTCCCAATGCCAAAGCTTATTATGGAAAAAGCCTTGTAAAAGCTGTATTCTCAAGAAAATTTAAAGAAGAACCGGGAACAAGATTCGAATATCAAAGCGGTTCTACCCAACTTCTTGGTTTTGCCCTCCGGAAAGCTCTGACCCAACCATTAGCGAGCTATTTATCAGAAAAATTCTGGATTCCTTTGGGAATGGAACAGAATGCGAAATGGAGTACAGACGATTATGGTATGGAAAAAACGTATTGCTGCATTCACTCCAATGCAAGAGATTTTGCTAAGCTGGGACAGCTGTTTCTGAATGATGGAAAAGCCGGGGATCAGCAGATTCTTAACGCTGACTTCATTGAACAGATGAGAACTCCGACTGAAAAGTCTGAAGGCATTTATGGAATGGGACTGTGGATCAATCATGACAGCCCCATCAAACATTATTATTTCCTGGGATTACAGGGACAGTATATTATTATGGTTCCAGAGCACAATATCGTTATTGTAAAAACAGGGAGCTACTCCAACAACCCTAAAAATGACAGAGGAAGACCCGATCAGGTAAAATTCTTTGTGAACGAAATTGTACAATTATTCCAATAAACACTATGGATAAACACAGCGTAAAAGTTGATGAATACATTGAAAAATCTCCGGATTTTGCAAAACCTATCTTACGTTATCTCCGTGAAACGATTCACGAAGTCTGCCCCGATGCAGAAGAAGCAATCAAATGGAAGTTTCCTACGTTCATGTATAAAGGTAAAATTCTTTGTTCCATTACCGCTTTCAAGCAATACTGCAGTCTCGGATTCTGGCTGCATCAGGAGATGAAAACATTAAAGGAGATAGAAACAACAGCTGAAAGAAGCTCAATGTTCAGCTTAGGAAAAGTAACAGGAATTGAAGATCTTCCTTCCAAACCTCAGCTGAAAAAAGCAATTAAAGAAGCCATGGAACTTACGGATATGGGTGTTACTATGAAGAAAGCCCCGCCCTCCAAAACAGAAATGGAAGTTCCTGATTATTTTCAGTCCGCATTACATGCTCATTCAAAAGCCTCTTATATTTTTGAAAAGGCTTCACCATCCTTCAGAAAAGAATATATTGCGTGGGTAACAGAAGCAAAAACCGAAGCAACCCGGAATAAAAGATTGGAACAGTCTTTGGAGTGGATAGCGGAGGGTAAAAGCCGTAACTGGAAATACCAAAAAAAATAAAACACAATGAAGAAAAAAATTATTTTCTTTTTCTTCCTTATTATTTCGATTTCTGCATTCCCTCAGGCATTTGATTTTGAGGGACAGTACAAATATGCCCGTACTCTGTCATCCAAGAATCCGGACAGTTCGGAAATCGTTTTGAATAGGATTATAGATTCAGCACAGAAAAAAAATCTCCCTGAATTTCTTGCAAAAGCCTATTATTTGAAATCCTTCAACAGCTATTTACAATCTGATGCTGAGAAAAGTCTTGATTTTGCAGATAAGGCCCTTAAAATATCTACCAAAAGCAATTATAATATTGGGAAAGCACTTGCATACAGAATGCAGGGAACTCAATATGCAAAGCTTGGGCTACTCAAAGAGTCTTCCACAAGTCTTCGAAATGCCCTCTCTGAAGTAAAACACAATAATACGGAAGAAGGACATGAGATGAAAGGGATGATCTTTAATTCTTTTTTGATCCTTCTTAATAGGAATCAGTATAAAGAGAAAGAGTATTACTCTAAAAGTGCCATTCAGGAATTTCAGAAGCTTAAAAATGTAACCAGGCGAAATGAACTTTTGATCTCCGCTTATACCAATATGGGGTATAATTTATCTGAAGTAAAGAAATTTAAGGACGCAAAATATTATTTCAGACAGGCGCTTTCTTTGGTGGGAGAAAACAATTATTATCTCCGGGCAAACATCCTTAATGATATCGGATTTTTGTTTTCAGGACAAAATAAGCCGGACAGTGCGGTGCTTTATTATAAGAAATCTCTGGCAATTGCAGATCAGTATGGTTTCAATGAAAAAAAGATTGAGATTACTAAAAATCTTGAAGAAGCTTATGCTTTGCTTCACGACGATTCCAACACGGAGAAATATAAAATTGAAAATCTTAAATTAAAAGACAGCATTGCTTACAACAAAGCAATGGCCGTCAATAACACATTATCCAAAAAAGAAGAAAATTTTCATCAGCAGCTCAATGAAAGTCACTCTACTTCAAAAGGGCTTATCATAGCCTGCCTTGCTTTAATAATTATTTTAGGAGCTGTTATTTTCAATACTATCCGTCTTCGTAAAAAGCATAAAGAAGCTGTTGCCAAAATTTACAAAGAAGGTATTTCTCCAGTTGTTTATGAAGAAGATCCCCAGGAAGTATCTGAGGATATTCAGACAAAAAACTCCCCTACTCCGACAGAAATAAAAATTTCGCCTGAAGTAGAGGAAAACATATTACACGGACTAAAAATATTTGAGGAAAGTCTTGAGTTTAACAACAAGAACATTTCTCGTTATAATCTTGCAAACACACTGAATATCAATACAAAATATCTTTCTGCAGTTATTAAAAAACATAAGAAATTTAATTTCAACCAATACATTAATCACCTGAGAATCAATTACATTGTCAACCAACTAAAAAACGAACCGCAGTACAGAAAGTACAAGATTAATCACCTTTCTGAAATCACGGGTTATTCTTCTCACAGCGCTTTTTCTCTTGAATTTAAGAAGATCACAGGGCTGCATCCGTCTGCGTTTATCAAAACACTGGATGAAATCTCCTGATTACTGTTCCGCTATTGTAAGATTATTATAGCCGCCGGTATTATTTAATGAAAAATTGGCAACGATTGAGTTATTTAAATTAAACCAGATGTAAGGCATCAGTCTCTGCCCTGCTGTCATGTAAAATGAGGCGGTACAGTTACTTCCTGCATCAATATTTCCTACACTGTTTGAGGACATGGTATTGACACATTTTACCGTATTTACAATATTGGTGACGGCTAATCCCGTTGTATTATCATAAAGCTGCCAGATCGCTTCTATCTGAATAGGATTTAAAGGATCCGTAGTATAATTAATTGCTAATGGGGCAAGATCTGTTGTGAAAGAAGCTACATAAATTCCGTTGCGGGGTGCGGTAAAGATACCAGTAGCAGCATTGAAATTGGTACCGGAATTACTTTCAAAAGTTTTACTCCAGTCTACAAGATAATTACTTGCCCTGTTTTGTAAACCTGCAGTTATTGTTGGAATAGACGGAGTTGCCAGCTTTACATTATTGTTGGTTTTGGCTGCAATAACGATTACTTTATTATTTGTGGGCTGTGCTGTGAGCAAAGGAAGCCATTCATTTCCATTAGAATATTCCACTCCGCTGTTATAACGTACGGCTCCTTCATCGGCTGCAAGTGCAGTGAGTGAAGAAGTTCCAAAGCCAATGGCTCCATTTCCGGAATTCCTGGCGTCAACTTTCGCGACCGGGATGAGCGTTCCCGCTCCTATTTTTCCGGCGCTGCTCACAAGAATATCATTACTCTGCTGAGCCGGAGTAAATGTCGATCCTGAAACAGGATTATCTTTTTGTCCGTCAATATGCAGAATACCCTGTGGATTTGTAGTATTGATTCCAACCTGTGAAAATACACAGTGGAAGCTTAAAGTCATTACAATCAGTAAACAATTTTTTTTCATCATCTGTCTTTTTATAATCCGAAAATACTTAAAGAAGTAAGTGTAGCATCAGTATCCAAAGTTTTTGAACTTCCCAGTTTCTGATTCAGGCTTACCGTAATATTGTCCCCCTGGTTCAGGTTAAAAATTCCTGAACAGTTTCCCGCAACACGGTTTCCAATGCTATTGGTTCCGGGGTAACTTCCTACACATTTGAACACTTTATTGGTGGTGGAAGATGTTGAATTGGTCTGAATCAAAGTCTCATACCTTGAATCATTTGCAATACTTCCGGAGGCCAGCGAAAAGGTAAAGGATACAATGTACACTCCTGTTTTTGAGGCTATAAAGGTTCCTGTCCCAGCATTAAAGCTGCTATTCACATCCGTCTTTTTAGTCCAGTTGGTAACAGGAGCCTGTATTCCGTCAGCAAAGCTTTGTACCGAAGGGTTTTCTGCATCTACAAAATCATTGGACGTTTTATGGGCCAGTGTGATCCATGAGGTTCCGTTAGAATAGCTCAGATCCTGTGTTCCTGAGTTATACCTCAGCGCTCCGGCCTTAGCGGCAGAAGCAGACTGTGAAGTTCCTCCAATTCCTATTGCATTTAAACGTTCATTTGATCTAAGGTCCAGTCTTGTTTTTGGGGATTTTGTTCCTGCTCCTACATTTCCGGCGGGAGTAATAACTACATCATCATAATAACTGGAAGGTATTGAAGCGTTTGTGTTTTTCTGTCCATCTATGTGTACCGCTCCTTCCGGGGCAGACATATTGATTCCTACCTGAGCCTGCATCCACATGCCGTAACCAATAAATAAAGCCAGTATTAATTTTTTTCTCATATCAAGTGTGTTATTGTTCTAAAATAGAAAGATTTACAAAGCCATAATCATTGCTTGCAGAAGTTAGATCTGTTCTAAGGCTTAGATTACCATTATAAACAGACTGGTAGATATAGGGCTGAAGTGTATCGCCTTTATTCAGTTGAACTCCGGCCACACAAGAACCTGCAACCTGTGCCTGTTTTGAAATATTGGAGAAAGATTTCACGCATTTTTTAACAGTACTGTTTCCGTTCACTACATATCTCGCTTCCGAAAAATAGCCTGAGACTATAGGGATTCTCACAAAATCATAGGTAAAAGAAACAAGATATACTCCGGTTCTTGGCGCTGTAAAAACACCTGTTCCGGGAGTAAAGTTTGCTGTAGGATCAGAAATTTCTGTCCATCCGGCAATGCCTGTAGAAACCTGATAAGGAATTTTAACGGCAAAATTCGCTGCCTGAAGATTGGCTACCACGAAAGCTTTGGTGGGAGAAGAAATAAGATCCTGCCATACAATGCCATCTGAGTACTGCATTTTTCCGCCATTCAGCGGATTATATCTTACAGCGCCTCCACCTGCTGATGAAGCTGGCTGACTGGTCTCTCCTATTCCGATTGAATTATCTGTGTTAGCTGCAGACCGTGTATCTATCTTAACAGCAGGAGATAATGTTCCAATTCCTATTTCTCCTGTAGAAGTTATGACAACATCATTAGCTGCCTGTGTGTTGGAAGGAACTCCGGATAGGGGATTATCTTTTGCCCCATCCACATGAAAAGCGGTTTGAGGGTTTGAGGTATTAATACCAACTTGTGCTTTTGAATGACTTATGGTAAAGCACAAGGAAATCAGTATTCCCTTCATCCAAATACTTAGATTCTTCATTTAATTTGTGGTTTTAAAACGTGTACAATTCTCGGTCAAAGATAAATGTAAAAGCACATCACCTACAATAGCCGCTTTTAAACCACAAACACATAAAACACTGAAAACAAGACAAGTAAACGTTTATTTCACATTATCAAAATACGGAATTTTACTATTTAAAATAAAACCATCACTCTGTTTTATGAGAAATTTTTAAATAATTTCTACTTTTTAAAGAAAAATATTATTGTGAGGCGTCATTAGAAAAAAGACTGAAGGTCATGAATAAGTTCGTTATAGGATATTTTTTCTCCGGATTTCAATATTTTACCTGTCCCGAGTTCTTCAATAATGATGTCATAATGATTGCTTTTAGAATAGTGATATGTTGAAATATAGATAACGATATTTCCTTTTTGCAATCCTAAAGCTGTAGTATCTAAAATAAACAGAATTTTTGAACCAGGAATAGTTTTAATGAAACCTGAAGTTGGCTTCCGGCAGTGTATTATTTTTCAGGAAAGCTTCATATTCCGGAGACAGCTTTGCACGTCCAAAGGTGTTTTCACCACTCATGCTTCCAAGACGGACTTTATCCTTCCCATATTTTCTATTCATAGCATCCATAGCTTTCATCACGGGAAGATGCTGGTTTTGTATGTCTTCTTCAAAAAGACTTATTTGTCTCTGATCTTCGGGGACAAAATCGTTCACCATCACTCCTGCTCTTTTATAATGAAACCCGTCTCTGTAAATGGCTTCAAAAAGTTCATTCACCACTCTTCCTAATAAGATTGATGAATTCGTAGGATTGGAAAGAATCCGGGTCATTGCATTTCTGTATTCAGGAAGATCTTTCCTAAAGCGGTTGGTCTGTACAAAAACAGTAATCATTTTACAACAGGTATTCTGCTTTCTTAGTCTTTCTGAACAGTACATTCCAAAAGTTTCTACCCTTTCTCTTACTTCTTCTTTTTTCGTAAGCATCTGCATAAAGCTTCGGGTAACAGCAATAGATTTTTTAGGAGAAGGAGCGTCCAGTTCCAGCTGACGAATTCCCTTCAGTTCATTGATCATCCTTACTCCATGAATTCCCATAATCTTCCGGACCCATATTTCAGGTTTCTGAAGAAGATCCCAGGCTTTATGGACACCACAGTCATTCATTTTGACGGCCAGCCTTCTTCCGATTCCCCACACGTCTCCGATATTAAGCCACTTCAGTGCCTTTTCAATTTTTTCAGGAGTATCCATAATATAAACTCCATTAAAATTATCCGGAAATTCTTTTACGATTCTGTTCGCAACTTTGCATAAAGTCTTAGTGGGAGCAATTCCGATACTTACAGGAATATTTTCTTTCTCATCAATTTCTTTTTTGATTTTAGAACAATATTCATACATATCGATATATTTAAATCCTGTTAAATCAAGAAAAAGCTCATCAATACTGTAGACTTCATAATCAAGAACATAGGACTTGGCAATATTGATCACCTGCTGGCTTTTATAATTATACAATTCAAATTTTGCAGAAAAACTTTTCACATCATGTTTTTGAAAAAGCTCCTTGTATTTGAATGCCGGAGCTGCCATAGGAATTCCCAGATCTTTTGCTTCTTTACTTCTGGATACAACACACCCGTCGTTGTTGGAAAGAACCACAACGGGTTTGCCCTCAAGATCAGGATCTAAAGTCCTTTCACAGGAAACAAAAAAATTGTTACAGTCTACCAGAGCGTACATGACAATTGTATAGTAAATATCTATACAAAATTAGAGCTTTTAAAGAATAAAATAATTTTTTACACTATAATTAACATCATATTTAACAACCTGAAAAACAAATGGATAAAATTTTTAAATACGACATGTTTTGTCGTATTAGTGCTTTAATTTTGTTTTCAAAAACATTATTATTCAATAACCATCGTACAGATTAAATCATTTTTAACCGCTCTTCTTCAAGATCAATCTGATAAAGCTGATGACGAATAATACTTTCATCAATAGAAACATCTTTATTGAGTTCTGCAAGAAACTGTCTCTGGCTTTCCAGCATCTCAAAAAAGATATCTTTTGTTTTTTCATTCATCCATTCGGTATCATTGACCTCTATTTTTTCTTCCCAGTGTTTCAGCATCCGTTCTAATCCGGCATGACTGTTCAGTTCGTTTTCATGTTTACTTTTAAGAAAATGATAGATGTGCTGCTTCAGCTTATGTTTTATTTCTTCCCTGACCTGTTTATCTTTTTCTTCATCAGTAAAGTCATCAAACACATGCCCATATTTGATAATATACGGCAGTGTAAGGCCCTGTACCAGTAATGTAAGCAAGATTACAACAAAAGTAATAAACAGGATAAGGTTTCTGTTGGGGAATGGAAGTCCGTTTTCAAGAGTGATAGGAATTGCCAATGCAGCAGCTAATGAAACAACTCCTCTCATACCTGTCCATCCAAGCATAAGAGGCATCAAAAACCGCCTTTTTGCAGAAGATGCCCGCGGTGCCACACTTGGCCGAAAAATCAAAGTGGTCAGCATTGCAGCGTATGCACTTATTATTCTGGCAGCAATCAGAATGGCTGTTATTAAAACGCCATATTGGATAGCAATTTTCAAAGGAATTCCTTCTGACCGTAATCCACCCACGATTTCGGGAAGCTCCAGTCCTATAATTAAGAATACAATACCATTCAGGATAAATACAAAACTTTCCCACACACTATATCCTCTTATACGACTGCTGCTGTTTAAAAATATCATCCTTTTAGCTGACATATAGAGACCTCCACAGACAACTGCTAAAACTCCGGAACAGTGAAACTGCTCGGCCACCCAATACATGAGATAAGGTTCAATAAGTGTGAGTGCAATATCAGATGAAGGTTCTGTAGGAAGACGTTTATGAGCCTGAACAAAAATCCAGGCCAGCAGCAAACCAATTCCCGCCCCTCCTATAATCATCCATAAAAAGTCTAAGGAAGCTTCCTGCCATACAAATTGTCCGGTTCCTACAGCAATCAAAGCAAAACGGAATATAATCAATGAGGACGCATCATTCAGCAAACTTTCTCCTTCCAGAATAGCGGATGTAGTAGTTGGTATTTTTACAAATTTCATAATGGCACCTGTACTTACCGCATCAGGAGGAGACACTATTCCACCCAGCAGAAATCCTAAAGCAATAGTAAATCCCGGAATAAAATAATTAGCTGTTACAGCTACCGCCAATGCTGTAAAAAAAACAACCAGAAAAGCAAAACTCCCGATAATACGCCACCATCTTTTCATCTCTTTAAAAGAAATAGACCATGCTGCTTCAAATAATAAAGGAGGTAAAAAAATAAAAAATATAAGATCCGGATTGATCTTTACAACCGGCAAACCGGGTATAAAAGAAACAAAAAGCCCAAATACAACAAGTAAAATAGGATAAGCAATTTTTAATCTGGCAGCCCACATATTGAGTAATACAATAGCCGCTACCATAGCAAGTAAAAAGGGTAAGATGGTATGCATTTGAAATTGTGTTTTTTATGCACCATATTTACTAATTCTATTTGATTTTTAAAAATTTAAAAACAATTTTTTCTTATTTTTTTATACTTAAAAGATGACCGTAATCTTTTTTACTCCAGGTAAAATGTTATAGAAATTTAAATAAAACACGTCAAGTTCCGTCGCTTCCGCGCTATACCTTTGTCCTATAACAAAATAAGAAATATGGACAAAGTAACCTTAGAACGAATTCAGAAGCTTCACCCAATGGTAAGAGATGAAGTAAAGCAGATTATACAAGAATGTGATGAAGCACTTACCGGAAAAGCCAAGATACGAATCACTCAGGGATTAAGATCTTTTGAAGAGCAGGAAAAGCTTTATGCGATCGGAAGAATTACCTCAGGAAAAAAAGTGACCAATGCTAAGGCAGGACAAAGCATCCACAATTATGGTCTGGCCGTAGATATCTGCCTGATAATTGGCGGAAAAACGGCAAGCTGGGATACGGCAAAAGACTGGGATAATGATAAAGTTGCTGATTGGTATGAGTGTGTGAAAATCTTTGCCCGCCATGGCTGGGACTGGGGTGGAAACTGGAAAACCTTCAAGGATCTTCCCCATTTCGAAAAAAAGAATATTCCCTCTAAAAAAGGTCCTGTAAAAACCAGCTGGAGAACGCTCTTGAAGATGCCTAGAGATAAGCAGAATTATGTTGTTTTTTAATTCTTATTGATTTAAAATTTAAAAAACACAGGCATCATAACTCTCTGGTTTAAAGTCCTCTTTTTTGATAAAATTAATTAAAATTATTTATAATACGACAAGTTCTGTCGCTTCCTCCGTCTATATTTGCTTTATAAGAAAACACAAAAAAAGCAATCCTTATAATAAGCTGAAACCAATAGATATTTTTCGGAAATCTATTGGTTTTACTTGTCTAAAGCTGCTAAATGTTTCTTAAAAAAATGAAAAAAATAACATGAAAAAGACAACCATTCTTTCTTTGGACGGGGGCGGAATACGAGGAATCATCACCTGTATTATTCTGCGCTACATAGAAGAACAGCTCCAGTATTATGATAAACCCACAGCAAAGCTTGGAGATTATTTTGATCTGGTGGCAGGCAGCAGTACCGGAGGTCTGATTGCTTCTATTATTCTATGTCCCGACGAAACCCGAAAAGCAAAATATTCTATTCAGAAAGGACTAGAATTATATGCGGAAAAGGGCGGCGATATCTTCCAGGTTTCCTTTTGGGAAAAACTGGTTAATCCATTCGGATTATTGAATGAAAAAATTCCACAGGAATCACTTGAAAGGAATTTAAATGACTTTTTTGGAAATTTAGAACTAAAAGAATTAATAAAACCATGTTTAATAACAAGTTATGATATTGAGAACAGAAGGGCAAAGCTTTTCAACTCATGGAAAGCCAACCTCAGCACAGATAACTTCTATGTAAAAGATATCTGTAGGGCGACTTCGGCTGCTCCTACCTATTTTAGTCCGGTGCAGATCAAATCTATGTATGGACAGATCTTCAGCCTGATTGATGGAGGGATGTTTGCCAATAATCCTGCCCTTTGTGCTTATGCAGAAGCAAGAAAAATTCCTTTTGCAGAGGTTTTAAAAAACCATCAGAAAGCCAACCAACCGGGTGTAAATGATATGATTATTGTTTCTATCGGAACAGGAATTGAAGCCAGACCTTATTCTTTTAAAAGGCTTCAAAAATCGGGAAAAATTGGCTGGGTAAGCCCAATTATTGATATTTTAATGTCTGCCAATGCAGAAACAGTAGATTATCAGCTGGAACAGATGTTTCAGACCCTTGGTTTGAGAAATCAGAAAAACTATTACCGTCTGAATCCTTCACTGAAAAACGCTTCTCCTGCAATGGATAACGTAAGAAGGTCTAATATTGAAAATCTGATACAGGCCGGGCTGAGTTATATTGATGACAACAGAGAAACTTTGAATCAGATTGTTCAAAAACTCATCAAAAACAAAATATAAGCTTTGAACCTTATAACGGCCCAATATAAGCTTTGAAGATTATATTTAAAAATTAGAAAATATTTTTTAAACACGTCAAGTTTTGTCGTTTCGCCCCACTACCTTTGGAGTATCAGAAAGACACAAAATAACAATCCATAAAAACTTTTAAAAAGCCTTTGAATTCAACATCCACTTATGCTGAACAGCCTGAAATATGTTCAAAATATAACCAACACATTAGAACACAAAACATGGAAACACCAGATCATAAAACAGATATACTCTTCGATGAAGATCTCTATACCATAGAATGGAGCGATATCGAAAATGCTGAGATAGATTATGAAAACTATCTCAACACTATTGAAAACTTCTTCAGAGAAGATTTTGAAGAAGGTATACTTGAAGAAGATACTTTTTAAATAAAATAAAACACGACAAGTTCTGACGCTGTCCAGCACTACTTTTAATTCTCATTAATACGCGCACAGCAATCTCATTAAACATTCTCAACATCTTTGAATTCACCATTCACAAAATGCTGGACAGCCAGAACTATGTCTGAAAATATAGTATAAAAGCGGAGTCTGTTTCACCAAAAACAGAATATAACAATCAATTTATTAACCAACAAATCACACATCGTTTTATGAAAACAAAAGAAGAATTAAAAAAATATTTCGAAAACGGAGACATTCCAGTGCAAGAAGAATTCTGGGAATGGCAAAACTCTTATTGGCATAAAGACGAGAAAATCGACATGAGAAAAGTCTCGGGACTTGAAAATGGTACATACAATATCATTTATGCTGACATGGATAAAGATAAAAATGCTTCAATGGGCTTTTTTTTAAAAAGAAAAGTAATCATACCATCCGGAGCTTTAAGAATCCCTAATTATTTTACAATGGGCGCCATAATAACAGAGATACAAATACCAGAAGGAATTATAAGTATTGGTGAGAATGCTTTTTCAGGTTCACAAATTACTTCCATTACCATCCCTGACAGTGTCACTGAAATTCAGAACCTGGCATTTGCGGGCAACAAAATAACCTCCCTCCGGCTTCCTGAAAATCTATCCGTGATTGGCTATGGTGCATTTGCGGGCAATGAACTTACAGACCTTATCATTTCCCAGAATCTTAAAATTATTGAAAAATCCTTATTCAGCTCTAATAAACTTACTTCCGTAACCCTACCTGATGGTGTTACAGAAATCAGAGAGTATGCATTCGGAAACAACCTTCTTATGGCGGTACAAATCCCCAACAGTGTTCTCAATATTGAGTCGGGAGCATTTTCAGGCAACAAACTGACAGAAGTAATATTAGGAGAAAACACAAAGTATCACATGTATTCTTTTGATCCTGAAGTTACAGTAACCGGAGGACAACTTATCAATTAAACCTTAAACAAATGAAAACAAAAGAAGAATTGAAACTCTATTTCGAGAATGGAGATATCCCAAAGCAAGAAGATTTTTGGGAATGGCAGGATGCCTATTGGCATAAGAGTGAAAGGCTAAACAACTCCTCATTGGATTTAATAATTTACGACGATTTCTCTTACTCTCCCACAGATAATACAGAGATTACCGGTACAGAATCTACAATAGTTTTTCCCGAAGGAGTCAAAATCATTGGAGGTTTTTCCTTTTCAATGCCCATCAAACGTATATCAAAAATTGTATTTCCAAAATCTCTGGAAAGAATAAGAACAAGGGCATTCAATGCACAATATCTGAAAGGGACTTTGACCATTCCCGGATCTTGTAAGATCGTAGAATCATATGCTTTCGCAAGTGGGGTTGCCAGTGTATCAAAACTTGTATTGGAGAATGGCATTGAAACTATTGAAGACGGAGCATTTCAATTATCAGGAAGTCCTATAACATTTTTAGACATTCCCAATTCGGTAAAGTTTGTAGGAAAAAATGCATTTGCTATTTCCTCTCTTCAGACCGTTGCAAAACCCGTGGGATTGGATATTACCGAAGCAGGTATTCCGGCAACAGCAACTATTCTGGACAGGTTCACAGAATAATGATGTAATTCCAGCAATACTTTCTCAAAAAAGCAATTGTTTAAACTTATCAATCAAAACAAAAAATGAAAACAAAAGAAGAATTAAAAAAGTATTTCGAAAACGGAGACATTCCGGTGCAAGAAGAATTCTGGGAATGGCAAAACTCTTATTGGCACAAAGATGAAAAAATTCCAGCAGATAAGTTAGACTATGATCTGTCTCAAAAAGCAGATTCAGATGCTTCCAATCTAAGCCCACAAAATGTTGAGCTTTGGAAAAATAAAATCGAAACTCAAACTGCTATTCAGGCTCCACAGCTGAATGGAAATATCTTAACGGTATTTTATACGGGAGAGAATGGAGTGCAGCAAAGTAAATCAGTAGACTTAAGCAGTTTGGCAACCCGTGATATCAGTATTGAGAATGCAGCATATGATGCCTCTCAAAACATCATTACCATTACCCAGAATGATGGATCAGCCTTTCATATCAATCTTTCGGAATTCAGTATCACCCCGACTACCAATTCAGATGGAAGTGTGACCTTATCTCAGGAAGGACAGGAAAAAGTCACTCTGAAAAAAGTAGCTGTAACAGGCAGTTATAATGATCTTTCTGATAAACCAACTTTTAGCGGGAATGATAATTTACAAAATGTAATTGACAGAGGCAACGGAACAACCAAACCTATTATTTTCCAACCGGGCGAAGGCAGAGCAGGTGAAATAAATTTCAGTCCTACAACTTACTCTTTATGGTTCGGAAATATGAATACAGATCATACCGGAACATATGGAATCGGAATCGGATACAATACTCTGCCAAAGCTAACAACCGGGCTAAGTGATATTGCTATCGGAGGTTTTGCAGGTGCAAATTTAACAACCGGAGACTGGAATACTCTTGTTGGCGTCAATAGCGGTTCGCTTTTAACGACCGGAAGCTATAATGTAATGGTGGGAACCGAAGCCGGTAAAAACTCCACATCGGCTCTCGGATGTACCTATGTTGGAGATGAAGCAGGGGTTAAAAATATTGATGGCAAGTACAATACCACTCTGGGTGTTGGAGCAGGATACTGGCTTACTCATGGGGTTCAAAATACATTTATCGGAGCTTATGCCGGTCAGAATTACGGAAAAGTTACTACTTCAGGGGCGTGGGGTTCCAATACATTTATTGGGTATAATGCTGCTTCTACCACTCATGCCATGGGTGTTTGGGGTGACAACAATGTTGTTATTGGCTGTAATGCCCCATTGGGAGGCTCAACATTCAATAAATTGGTTATTGAATCAAATCCGGTAGCAAGACGTCATGATTTTGTTACGCCTTTAATTGGTGGAGACTTTGCCGCCAGAACGTTAGATTTTGATGCCGTGGTTTCTGCAAAGAGAACTCCTTTGGCCGACAATACTTATACAAAAGTAGCTGTTATGAATGCCGGTAATGTATTTGGATATAAAAACTTATCAGATTTTACCGATTTCATTCCATTAACAGGAACGGAGACCGGAGCTCCTATGACAGGCAATATACAGTTTACAGACGAAGATCCGGAAGAAAGAATTATTTATAGAACGAACGAAATTGATGGCGTAAAAAATATCCTCGCCTTATTTCCTGAAGCTGCTATGATGTCTTCCGGTAACTTAGATGGAACCAATGCCTCTAGTGTTTCTGTAAGTAAAGAAAGTGGTGTTTTCGCATATGGTCATGGCTCTCGTTTGATGTTGAGTGACGTAGGTGCAGCTTTAAGACAAACAAACGGAGGAGGAGTAAAAGGAATTTTTGCAAGTCCGAACTTGGATGAACCTGTACTTATAGAACATGAAGCAGCAAATCCTAGGGGATTAAGCTCTAAAACTTATTTTGGGGACAATGCTGAGAAAAATGATTATATCCAGAAACAGTATGCAGATAAGCAACATTCTTACAGTACCAAAGAGGAACTAACAGGCGGAAACTGGATCAATGGTAAACCTGTTTACAAGAAAACCCTGTATCTGGATCAGATTCCAAGAACAGGTGAAATTGATTTGAAAACTGAATTCCCAGATCTTGAAACCATTATTTCCAATGAAATGTTTACAGAATGGGATGATGTAAAGGCAGCATTTGCCGGAAATCAGTGGCGTACAAAAGCTTACATCACCATCGAAAGAGAACGAGCTATAATTGAACTATTAAATGTTCCAGATTATAATTATTCTCTTATTAATTCATTTACTCTAACTCTTGAATACACAAAAAAATAAACAAAATGTCAACAGATAAGAAATCAGCATTTACCGTCGCAAAATCCTTAGTAGGAGAAGGAATTATCAATTATAAAGACACAGATACTATGAATACAACTAATAATGCATCACAATCACTTTTCAGATTTGTAAGTCTGAGAAACCCACAATTAACAGAAACCAAAGACAAAAACCTGGGATTTATCCACAGACCCAAGGGAGTAACGGGTGTTTTTGATACAGCAGTCGTAGGAAGACCAGCCAAAACACTGAAGTTTTCAGCAATGAAAAGAGCTGCTGGTGAATTTAACAATGCTGGATTTGAAAGCGAAAAGAAAATTGAGGAAGGAGCATTTAAAGACCTTCTAGTAGTCGGAAGAAAGCTTTCTAAAAAGGCGACACTAGACAGCAATGACTGGGCTTTTGTTACAGAATATTACAAAAGTCTTGTTAACACCAATAGACAGCTTAACACAGAAGGAATTGCAACGTTTTCCCTACTTTGGAATAACTATATCTATCAAATCGTTACCCAAGGAGATTTCTACATTAAAGAATCAATCAGCCACATTTTAATGGCTATCCAGCTTGGATTTGCCAGCAATCAGGATCTTACCGATCAGGAAATTATCAAGATTAATGGAGAAAATCCATTAGAAAAAGCAATGGATGGAAAAATAATACTACCAGCCATCTTATTTTCAGAAGATACTGAGACCCTTTCATTTTCTACAACAGCTAATAAGGCATCTGAACCGGTTCTGGGTGCAAAAACTATTCAAAGACTGGAATCTGAAGCCAGAGCTTCATTGGTTGCCAGCAAAGCTATCCATAGAAAAGAATCTTTAAGCACTCTGAATTCCGAACTGGAAAAACTTCAGAAAAAATTCCATAAATCCAGACATCAGACATACCAGGATGAGTATTCCAGATATATGGAAGAAAACAAAGAGCGTTTAGAACTTTATGACAAGAAGCTGGCTGAAGTAGACAGCAAAATCACTCCGGATATGTCTGAAGAAGAAAAAGAACGTCTTTATAGCAGCTTAAAGGAATATGAAGTGGCTCCTTTCGTATTTACGTACAAAAATGAAATCAATCTAGAAGATTTGCAGGCAAAGCTTTCTCCGGAATCTTTTGACCTTTTTGTTGAGCTTTTCGGTGAATCCACAATGGGATTAGTTTCTCTGGCAGAAGATACAGAAGGCCTTCAGATCCTTTCACATGACACTTTGAAAATTGGCGCTCAGACCATTGTTCTTGATGATGAAATCCAAAGCTATGCTGATGCCTTACTGGTTGTAAAAAGCAATATTACGTCTTCCATGGAAACCGCTCTGCAAAACAGCCCTCTTCCGGAACAGCAGTATGCAAATATCGGTGGAGCTTCAGTTCCTCTTATTCAAAATACTTCCAGAACTCCAATGGCATATAGTTTATATGCACACAGTTCTTTCAATGTATCCGGAAGCAGAGGATTTGTTAATTTTTCTTTTGAGGTTGAAGATGTTTCGTGGAGTGTTGCCAACGCTAAGATCACTGCCACAACAGATGCTGCCGGAACTTTTGAAGAAAATTACAGCAATATTCCTGTGGTAGACAATAAAATTACTTTACCGGCATGTTTGGTAAACAAGTTCAGAAGCAGCTTTAGTTTCAAAATAGAAATCATTTTTGATAACGGAAGCCAGGCCTATGGAGATATTGCCATTCAATACCCAAAAGAAGATCTAAACCTTACCGGAATGCTAACCTTGAAGCGTGCGGCCGTCGAAAACCCGGGAACATCTGAACCGGTAACGATCCAGAAACGTAAAAACTTTGGGATAAAAAGACTTGGGGTTGCAGATTATATGAAAGTAGTACAAAGTGTTCATGCTTATGTTCCTGGAGAAGTTTCCAATATTGAGAATGTTATGGCAAGCGAATTGAGACATAAGTCTTCCGTTTCCAGAGAATATTCAGAAATTACGGATACTACATCTAAATCCCAGGAAACAGAGAAGATGTCAGACACCTCAAAGACTTCGAGAACTGATATGCAGACCGAAGTTGCCAAAGAAATTGAGAAGCAGCAAAGTATTTCTGCCTACACAAGATTCAGCTATGGAAATGACAGTGCCATGAAGTTTGAAATCGGAGCAGACTATGCCAATAACACAGCTCAGCATGACAGCACAAGACAGGCCATGATGAAATCTCAGGAAATTACGGAAAGAGCAATGGAAAGAGTTCTGACTAAAATTTCGGAAGAAAGGGTACAGAAAATCATCAAAGAGTATACAGAAACCAATGTTCATGAATATGATAACAGAGGAAAAGTAACTAATACCGACAACGCTGAAGCTGCTCAACCTAAACACATTACAGGAGTTTACAGATGGATTGACAAGAAAATGAAGAACCAGATCTACAACTATGGTAAGCGTACTATGTTTGAGTTTATGGTTCCTGAGCCTTCAAGATTACACCGTTTGGCTCTTACTGTTGCTAAAGCTCAGGTTCTTAAAGCTCCTGTAGATCCGAGAAAAGCACCAGAACCGTGGTTAATGCAAGATCCAAAATCTGCAACTATTGTACAGATCCAACATTGGGCTCAAGAGTATGGAGTGAATTTAGAAGCTTTCCCGGAAGCAACCAAACAAGTTATTCATACTGCTTCCAGCGTTCCTCAGACAGATGACGATTTTGGAGTTGATCATACACAATTTACCATTCCGGACAACTATGCCGGAAAAAATGCAAGCTTCGCCTGCAGATCAACAAGAAACAGAGGGGGCGGATGGTCAGGATCACGTTATTCTGAAGTAATGTTCTCCAACTTAAAAGGAGATATGATAGGCCGTTCTGAACGTGGTGGAGATCTTAATTTTGATGATGGATCATCTGGTTTCAATATAACAGGTAATATATCTTTCCAGGTAAAGGGACACAATGTTAGAAGTTATACCATCAAAGTAGTAGTAAATTGTGAATTGAGTGATGCTTTTATCAATAACTGGAAAACAGAAAGCTTCAATGAAATTATTAAAGCCTATGAAGCTGCTTATACAAAATTCCAGGAAGATCAGGCAAGATTGGATGCTGAGCAGAAAGAAAAAGAAGCACAGCTTAAAGAAAGACAGGATACTTTCTACCGTTATATGGAACATGATGTATTAAAGCACAATTGTATTGCCTATTTATTACAGGATTATCTGTCTACATTAGGTCAGGAATTAACAAATGGTGCTGATGAGAAAACAACAATGGATAATTTCCAGGTATACCTGAGTGATAATCTGGATAGATATACCGCACTTGCCAAGTTTATGGAACAGGCATTTGAATGGGAAATTATGGATTATACCTTCTATCCTTACTATTGGGCTAACCGTAAGAGCTGGCAGGAGTTCTACCTGAGCGAAAGTATGGATCCTCTATTCAGAAGCTTCCTACAGGCAGGTATGGCAAGAATTATCGTTACTGTAAAACCAGGTTTCGAAGCAGCCATTCAGTTCTTCCTTGAAACAGGATTGATCTGGAACGGAGGATCTGTACCTGTAATCGGAGATCCAATGTACATGAGTATCGTAGATGAAATGAGACAGCCAACCGGTGAGCCTCAAGGTAAATACTGGATTACCAGAATCCCTACTACACTGACGATTCTTCAGGATAAATCTACAGGACTTCCCGTGAAGCAGCCTTTACCGATTTTCCCGGAAAATGATCCTAAGAATTGCGAAAACCCAGCAGAACTGGAGTTTGAAACAAGTTTCAGTTTAGATGAAGAAGCACAATTACAGCATGGAGATAAGGAAACAAGCACCTTAGATTAAATTATTCAACTGAAATGGCGGCAAAAGCCGTCATTTCTCTTTAACAATTAACACTTATAAAATGAAATCAATAAAAGCATTAGGAACTCATGACATCCCTTCATTAAAGATGCCCAAAATAACCAAAATAAGTGGTCTAGGACTTTCTCCTGAAAATAAACACAGCCTTCTGGATGAAAACGGATCTACCTATTATCACAAATTTTTAGCTTATGGGGACATTAATAAATTAGTTGATGAATATAATGATCCAAAGTTTCTAAAAAATCATACTGATGCTGATCTATTAATATTTTATTTACTGGGAAGTAAAAATGAGCTATACATTACAATAACCGGAAGATCAAAAGATTACAACAAATTACTAAGCTCTCAACAAGTTTTTAACTATAAAGGATTCAAGGATAATGTAACGTTTAAAGAATATGTAATCAATAATATCATTAACGACAGACAACAAGGATTTTCTTTTTCTCATGATGAAATTTCAACTGCTATTGATGATGCAATATCTGATTATAAATTTATTATAAGTGAGCAAAATACTAAGCAAAAGTCAAAATTTGCCATCCCCAGCCAGGTTTTGAAAAACAAGGTAAACTTAAAAGAGCAGGGCACTATAAAAGCTTTACAGGAAGTAAACAGAACCATAGCCAAAATGAGAGCGGAAGAAAAGCATGCCTACAATGAGTGGATCATTTCTAAAGCCGACCCCTATAATTATTTTTGGGTTCACCTAAATGATAATAAAGATATCTCTTTAAAAGACCTAAAACAACTCATTGCCCAGCTGAAAGATTATAAAAAGAATATGGGTGAGCTGAAAGATGGACGAATTACAAATATTGAAGATATAAATTCCTTCGTAGAACAAAATCTTACCGCAGGAGGAAGTATGTTCAAATGGTTCATTGATACTCCTTTTTTCAGTTTGGATATGGAAACCCGGAAAAAATACATCGAAATGTATTGTGAAGAAGAGTCTGCTTTCCCGAGATTTAGTATTTCAGGAGGAATTTCCAATGGAGACATTGTTGCTGCATTATTTAAAACCTGTTCCAACAAGCAGGAGCTTTTTGATATTATAATCTGTTTAGAACAAGACGGAAAGCTTTTTCATTTGCTTAATAACTTAAAATTTCAAGCATTTTCTCAAGTATGCACTATTATCACAGGGGTTTATATGACTTACATTAAGAAGGGAGAAATGAACAAAAAATATGCTGATTCCCTTGAGTTTGGCAGACAAATTTTATTTGATAACAGAACTTTTGGGGCTCATAATATTGAAGAATTTGATACAAGGCATAACAAATTAAAATTCACTACAGATCTCAATCTTTTTGTAAAAATCGGAAAAATGAGCCTTGCTGCTCCTTTTCTATCGCAAATGACAACAGAGGACTTACAGAAACCTATTTCCTGCAATCCTCTTGATATCATAAGCATTACCCCTGTAGAAGATATTGAAAAATATAAACTGAAAAAAGGTGAAATCTATCTGCTACCGGCTTGTTTTGTCTATCTCTTATATAATGAAGAAACATGGGAAACCAATATACTTGCCGCAGAAGTTACTCTACAACTAGCCTTCTGTCTTCTTGGTGTAGGAGAAATTATGGCAGCAGTAGAAGCAGGAAGTACAATTGGTGTGGCTTATTCTGCAACCGGCGTAATAATAGATGCAGGCTTTGGAGCTACTTTGTTTAAAGAATTTAGAAAAGACCATCCTGTAATTACAAAATACATCCATTATGCAATGTGGGTACGTTTAGCAACCGATTTCATTAATGTAAAAGGATTGTCACAAGAGCTCAGGGCTTCTATGAATGCAAAGAAAATTAATTTGGAGCCCTATGAAGCAACAATAGATGGAGTAAGGGTTATAAAAGGAACAAAAAAAACCTATCAACCACTTTCTATTGGACTACTTAGTGTGATTCCTCCTGCTATTCCAGCGCTTTATGCAGTACAAGGAGGACGGAAATTATTATTTTATTTACAAGGAATAAAGGAATCAATAACAGATGTTACAATTTTCTTTAAAGGAGTCGAAATTTTTTCAGGCAGTAAATCTGCTGCAAAGGAATTTATGGATAAAGCTGTAGTAGTTTATAAAAATGAGGGGCAGGCGGCCATGGAAAATTTCTTTTTTGCAAAACAAGCTTCCGAAAGAACAAGAATTTTACATTCCCAGATAACACCAGGAGATATATATGTAGGGAAGTTAATTAAAAAGAAAAACGGAGAAGGATATTTCTATGAACTTCACGAACTAAATCCGACACTACATTACAAGAAAAACTGGACCGTACATGATCAAATAAAAGAAGATCAGTTTTTATGTGATGTATATGTAGTAAAGGATAATGGTAAGGACCTGTATTCAGGTGATTTTTTTGTCCCTCCCGCTCTAAATGCTACTTTACAGGCCAATAAAGCTGACCTTTCAGACATAAGTCTGGGAAAAACAATGTATGATGATGGTTTTGTCTCATTACAGATTGACATGGGAAAGGAATTTGACGGAATCTATGGTCTTTACCAAAAAAACTCAGCATATGCTGCATATGGAGGAGAATCTGTAAATTTAACCCGTTTTAAAAAAGCAATGCAGGGAAAACCCATTACAAAGGATAACATCATAGAAGCTGTAAAACAAATTACACCTTACAAATGGGCAAAAGAAAAAGGCTTTGACAAGATTGAGTTGAAAACTAGTATGAATGAATTCAATGATCTTTTAGGAGACATTAATAAATTAGAAGAACTAAAAGTAATATATCACAAATAACTAATTATTATGAAAGAAGAAAAAGTAGACAAAATAATAGTTTCCCTGAAAGATGTAAAAAAGACCGGATTATATAACCCAGATGGAACCTATATAGGTTTTGATGTACGTACTCAGGACTATAAAGAAAACCTTGAATGGAATGATTTTGATTTTAAAAAAGAAGTTTTTGAAGAACTGTTAGGAGAAGATTTCGGAAAGAAAGACCTTTATTATGAACCAAAAACATGGGGGTTTGTTGTTGATGCATTAGAGAATAAAATTAGAAATGTTCTGAAAACCATGAAAAAAGTACCGCAAGAACATACCAAAAATCCTATGGAATATCTGAAAGCTTACAAAAATGAGCACTTTGATTCTATTACGAATCGTTCTATTTTTTATGAAGATATCAAAGAATTCTTAGGAGAATTGTATCACTATAATATTCGGGAAAATGTAAGAGATAAAAACTTATATTATTTCCAGCTTTTTTATAATCATCTAAAAAATAGTTTCGAAGAAGGGTTCCCTTTGTATATTACCGTAGCTGCTATTGAAGACCAAAACAAATATTCTTAAAAAAGATACATTAAAAGAAAATTAAAACACGACACGTTTTGTCGTATTAACCGCATATATTTGTCTTATAAAACGTTACCATGAAACGCAGTTCTGCTGCAACATAAAAAAAAGAAATGAAGAAAGATTTTTATCTGACAAGATATGCCTTAATTATTAAAAGATTAGAAAGTTCTCCAGCTACCTATTCTCAGCTGGAGGACTATCTTCTAAACTCTTTTGAATTCCAGGATGCTGAGATCAAGAGCTACTCTATCCGTACTCTTCAGAGGGATATCCGGGAGATTTCCAATCTTTTTAATCTTTCCATTCACAACAAGAAAAAAGGGGACAACCGATACTATATTGAAAGCCGCCCGATCATGGAAGTGGATGAATACAACCAAAAATTACTGGAATCTTTCCAGGTAAGCAACGCCCTGAATCTTCATCCTGATTTTTCAGATTTCATCTTTTTTGAAAGCCGCAAACCCACTGGTGTGGAGCATTTCTATGACCTGTTCTTCGCCATCCGAAATAAAAGGGTTGTAAGTTTTGAACATTACAATTACAAAAACAAACTGATGACCTCAAGAAAAGTTCATCCTTTAGCCTTAAAAGAATCCAAAGACCGGTGGTATCTTATTGCCATCGATACAAAAGATAAAGCGTTGAAATCTTTCGGGCTTGATAGAATCAACTATCTTGACGTAGCAAAAAATCAGTTTAGAGAGAAGTACAAATATAATTTCAGAGAGCATTTCAAAAATGCATTCGGAGTAATGAATCTGACGGAGCAGAAACCACAGAATATTGTATTGAAATGCAGCCGCCATCAGGGAGAATATATCAGAAGCTTCCCTCTTCATCAATCTCAGAAAGAGACTAAAGAAAATCCGGAAGAGATTTATTTTGAGTTCTTCCTCCATCCTACTTATGACTTTATGCAAGAGATTCTTTCTTATGGAAAAGAAGTAACGGTTTTGGAACCTAAAGGTTTAGTTGATGACATCCGTAATCATTTGCAGGAATCTTTGAACCGTTATCTTGAAAGCTGATTATAAAAAATATATTTCATATTTTTTGTTATATTTACATAAATATACCCTTATTGAAAACTTTATTTGTTGGCATCAGCTGCTTTATCTCCACCTTTTTTCTGGCGCAGCAGAAAGAAGAATTCAGGCTTGTAAAGAGCTATTACAACCAGCACAGAAATATGCTGAATAAAGAGTTCAAAAAAAAGTTTGATGCTGAATCCAATACGGATAAAAAAGTGGCCATAAAAGGAGATTTTCTCTTTTTCATGAAAAAAATGGACAGCATTGAAAACAATGCCTTAATCGGAGCTTTATTAAAAGTAAGAAATCTGGAAGACCTCCAAACCATCAAAAATCCTACATTCACCTCTGAAAAATTTTCTGATGCAGAAAAGATTGCAGATTATCCCGGAGGACTTAATTCTTTGAGACAGGAAGTAGCCAATCTGCTATATGTTGACGGAGTGTATTCTGTAGAAAAAATGATAAAAACAGATGTTGATTTTATTGTAGAAAAAGATGGTACTGTCAGCAATGTTCATGCACAGGGTGATAATTTCACCTTCAACAGACAGGCAGAGATTGCATTATATTCTCTTGCAGAAAAGTTTTCTCCGGCAATGCTGAAAGGTGATCCTACCACTTATCGTTTTAAACTCCCTTTAACTTTAACGATAACCGATTAAATGTTTACTGACGAATATTATATGAAAATGGCCCTGCAGGAAGCAGAAGCCGCTTTGGAAAAAGATGAGGTTCCTATCGGGTGTGTTGTGGTTTCCAATAACCGGATTATCGCAAGAGCCCACAATCTTACCGAAACCCTGAATGATGTTACCGCTCATGCAGAAATGCAGGCTATCACCTCAGCAGCAAATTTCCTTGGAGGAAAGTATTTAAAAGACTGTACGCTGTATGTAACCATGGAACCATGTGTGATGTGCTCAGGAGCACTTTCCTGGTCTCAGATTTCAAAAGTAGTGATTGGTGCAAGGGATGAACAAAGAGGGTTTATCAACAAACATCTTTCTCTGCATCCGAAAACAGGAATTATTACAGGAATTATGGAAGCAGAATGTTCTTCTATTGTTAAAGATTTTTTTAAAAGTAAAAGATAAACCTTTCTATTGAAGGAATTTGACCCGGGTTTTGGCGGACTTTAGCCCTCGCCCAATAGTTCAAAAAATAATAATAGTATAAAAAAGGCAGAGAAAATTAAAATTTCCTCTGCCTTTTATTTTTATATACTCAGGAATGTATTCATATTCCTCATAATCAGTCTTTAAAAATAGAATATCTCACTATATCAAAGTACGCTCCGTCTTTCTTTATTTCCTGTTTTAAAACAGCCTCCTGTTCCATCCCTATTTTTTCCATTATTCTTCCGGATGCCGGGTTGTGAAGAAAATGGGTCGCAAATATTTTATGAAAACCCAGGTCATTAAACCCAAAATCTACAATTGCTCCTGCTGCTTCTGTTACAAACCCTTTATTCCAGTAAGACATGCCTATCCAGTATCCCAGCTCTGCTTTATCATCATCCCTGTCATGCAGCCCAATAGCGCCTATGATGTGTCCTTCTTTATTCCGGATAGCAAAAGTATATCCTGTTTGATTATCAAAAGCTTCTTTTGACATTTTCAGCCACGATCTGGCATCATTTTCAATATAAGGATAAGGAATATTCGAGGTAAGATCAGAAAAAATCCTATGCTGAAGATATTCAACAATAAAAGGGACATCCTTTTCTTCCAGCTGTGAGAGAATCAGTCTTTCGGTTTCTATGATAGGAAATTTTTCCATTGTATTAAGGTTAAAGTTAGGTGTAAGATAAGACTTGAGTTCAACCCGGCCATAATCTTTTAATTTATAAATCTTTCCCAAGGAAATAAAGACCTTTCAATGTATGAAGCCTGTCCATCACATGAATCTTATCTGTCAGCGGTTTATAGATATGGGAAACACCTCCTGTTGCTACTACGAAACAATCGTCATTTACCTCCTCGTTGATACGGTTCACAAAACCTTCTACCATTCCAAGGAAACCATATACCATTCCGCTTTGCATACAGGTTACCGTATCTAATCCCAAAACAGATTTTGGCTTTTTCAGTTCTATATCCGGAAGCTGTGCAGTCTGATTGATCAATGAATTTAGGGAGGTTACAATTCCCGGAGCAATAATAACTCCCAGTGTCTCCCCTGTTTCTGTTACACAACTGGCTGTAAGAGCCGTTCCGAAATCTATGACAATTTTTTTCCTGTTCGGGTACAGATTATGTGCTGCCACAAGATTTGCATAGATATCTGTTCCCATCTGCTTAGATTTCGCCTGAACTCCTGAAGGAGTTGACCTATCAACAATTACAGGAGTAGTTCCGTGAATCTTTTTGATCCCGGAGCTCATTACCTTGGTAAGCTGAGGTACTACTGACCCGATAATTACTTTATCGATTTCTGTTGGCTCAATTTTATAGGTTTGATAAAGCATCAGTATCTGTACGTAAAGCTCATCTGCTGTTCTGTAAGGTTTTGTATTGATGACCCACGAAATATCACAATTATCACCATTGAAAAGACCAAATCTGATATTGCTGTTTCCTACGTTTATTACGATTGAATTCATTGATATATTTTTCAGAAGAAATTCATGATTTATAATTGAAATTCCTGCTTGATTTTGAGGGATTAAATTTAATCATTTTTATAAAAACTAGCCCCGGATCTCTTATAAATTAAGTCTATCTTAAAAATATATTCATATCATCATTTACCAGCTCATCTTTACTTTAAAATAAACGGCGCGGAAATAAAATTTCCGCGCCGTTTATAGTATTATTTTGTAATTATTTTACTTCTACAAAATTATTCTCCATATTCACATCAGCAATTCTCTGGCTTAAATCAATTCCAAGAACAGATAATTGAGATTTTGTATAAGGAATGGTAAGGGTGTATTCTTTCTGAGTCCAAGGCCAGTAAGGCATTGTTTTAAGATCCCCATAAATGTCCTTCTGTTTCCATGTATGAGTCATATTCAACGGAATCTGGTAAGTAACAACTTTTTTGTCCGTTGTCATTACGCCAAAATCAATTGGCATTGGAACCTGACCATTGTTGATTAAGGTAATGGTTGTAGATTTTGCATCATATTTTACATCCTTTATTCCATAATCAATGGTCTTTGTAGTATTGATCCAGTAATTATGAAACCATTTCAGATCCATCCCGGAAACTTTCTGTGCAATGTGAAGGAAATCTCTGTCTGAAGGATGCTTCATGCTCCACTGATCATAGTATTGCTTTAAGGTTTCTGCAAGATTCTGCTCTCCCATAATGTATCCGAGCTGTACCAGGTATAACTCACCTTTTACATAAGATGCATATGTATAAGCTGTACCATTATCATGATGATCTCCCAGCCAAACCGCAGGTTCTTCGATTCCTTTTTTAATAAAGTTTCTGTAAGCATCAAGTGTTTTAGCAAAAGGATTCGGAAGGTCTTCAGGGAACAACTGATACATCGTGTAACCTTCTGCATAGCTCGTGAAACCTTCATCCATCCACGGACGTACAGATTCGTTAGTGGCAAGCATTTGCTGATACCACGAATGGGATCCTTCGTGAGCCATTAAACCCATTAGATCTTTAACGCTTTTGGCTTCCCCTAAAATCATGGTACACATTCCGTATTCCATTCCGCCATCTCCTCCCTGGATAAATGCATATGTTGGGTATACATATTTTCCAAAGTGAGTATTCATGATCTGGAAATATTTGGTAATATAAGGCTGTGATTCGCCCCATGCTTTTGTTTTATCATTTTTCTGATATACCAGATATACTTTTGGTCCTTCCGGAACATTGAAGCTTTCTACAGAATAATCTCTGTCTGCACTCCAGGCAAAATCAAGAATGTTTTTCGCTGTCCATTTCCAGGTTGCTTTCTTGTCTTTTTCAGTTTTTATTTTAGCATTGGCATCATAGCCTTTTACTTCTGTCGGATTTTCAAGGATTCCTCCTGCTCCTACAACATAATCTTTGTTGATTTTAATAGTAACATCAAAATCTGAGAATGGGGCATGGAACTCTCTTCCCAGATAATCAAAAGTTGCCCAGCCGTCATAATCGTACTCTGCAATTTTCGGATACCATTGTGTCATGGTCATATCTACTCCTTCCCTGTTGTTTCTTCCGCTTCTTCTGATCTGCTGAGGAATCACAGAATCCCAGTCCATCGTAAAAGTAGTTGTAGAATTCGGTTTGATAGGTTCTGCCAGATATACTTTCATAATGGTTTCCTGAACTTCAAATTTCAGATCTTTCCCATTTTGTTTAATCCAGTGGATATTCTGAGCACCTTCCTGATCTTTTGGAATGGAAGCCAGCCTGGAAATACCATCTTTCTGCAACCTTCCGTCACCATTTTTGCCTTGGGAAGCCACTCTCTGATCCATCATGGAATTAGGTTTGAAGGCATTCCAATATAGATGGAAATACACTACATTCAGCTCATCCGGTGAATTGTTGGTGTATTCTAAAGTCTGTTTTCCCTGATAGGTAAATTTTTCAGCATTAACATCAATATCCATCTTGTACTTCGCAGCCTGCTGATAATAAGCTCCTTGCTGAGCCTGAAATTGTGAAATGATAAACGCAAAAATGATTGCAGCCGATTTTCTCATTTAAAATTTTATTTTTTTTAAAGGTATGTAATTTAATAAGAATCTCAAATAGGAGTTATTTTGAGATTTTATTCTGTTTGTTATGGTTTTAGATGGATTTCACTCTGAATTGTTAAATTTTTTTTGAGCTTTATTTGCAGTGCACCTTGTCAAGGTTTAAAATCTTGACAAGGTGCACTGCTTTGGAAGTATCTCCGCGAATCTCTTATTAGTTTTTCAAAAGTTTTTTAATTAAAGTAATCTGTCCCAGATGATAATAGCTATGTTCAATCATTCCGTCAATATTTCTTCGGTAAGTCCCGTACTTTTCATCAACAAATACCTCATCAAGCTTAGATTCAGGCATCTGTTCGAGTAATGCTGCAAACTTTTCAGAATCTATCCAAAGTTTATTTAACAATCCTTCCCATTGCTCCTGAGATTCTATGGGAGGAAGATCAAAACTGAATTTATCTTTGATCTCGAGATCACCTCCTTCAAAAACATTGACGATGCCTGCAATATAATAATCAATGTGAAAAGTGAGCATAGCAATGGTATTTAAAAAATCAATCTTCTTCACCGCCTGTTCCCAGGTAACATCTGAAAGCTGGTCTTTAAAATTGGTATTGGCAATCCAGAGACCATCCAGCAGTACTTCTCTGAATCTTTTTGACAATTGTGATACTGAACTCATAAGCTGCTATCTTTTGTTTTTTGAAAGTACACAATGTAAGAATTTTTTCCAATAGAGCCTTGTCAAGGCTCTACAAAAAACCTCAAATGCAAAATACATCTGAGGTTAATATTATAATTTTAAATTACAATTATTTCTTAGCAGAAACTTCTTTCTTTCCACTTCTTAGAATCTTTTCAAGAATTCTTAAAGTGATCAGATAGGTTGGTTTTACTCCTGTAAGTCCTAGTCCTCCTGAAGATAATGTACTTCCTGTTTCCAATGGATTATCAGAAGCGTAATAAGCATACATTACAAACAGATCCGGTGAAATATGATGTCTGATCTTTGAAGCTACCTGAATTGCTTTCTGATAATGTGCTCCTTCCATTTCAAGCCCAATCGCTTTCCATGAAGTATTCATAAAGTAGGATAAGATATCTCTGTTTTGCAGTGAAGTTCCTAAAACAGTAATCATCGGACCTTCAAAAGCTTTTAATTCATCATCTTTGAAATCTTCCAGCTTCAATGCATTCTCAAATGGATAGTTGTCTGCAGTTCCTTCAAAGATATGAGAAGTAGGAATCATAATATCTCCTTTTTCTCCTGTAAGAATTCCTGCTTTACCCATAATAGAAACAGATTTCACTTTCATCATATAGATTTCCCCTTTATGCTCAAAAGGTCTTAAAAGTTCATCCATTACCTCAAAAGCCTGCTCTCCGAAAGCATAATCGAAGACCATGATCACATCATCTCCTGTAAACTTACTGTCTGCAAATGGCGTATTCTTCAGATCCGTCTTGCTCAGATCTATAATCTGAACATCTATATTACTTCCGCTTTTATCAGCAATATGGATCATCCCTTCCTCCAAAGCATACTTTGATACTTTATCACGAAGTTCTTTTTTGTTGGAGATGTCTTCGTATAGTTTATAGTCGATCTCATGATGCTGCTTCTTTTTAAGGATATTATTGGCATACAGCATATTTTTCACGGAATGCATATTGGCAGAAATAATATGCAAAGGTCTCATATGAAGATCATTCTCAAACAAAACCTCTTTCACTTTATTCGCCCATTTCTCACCAAAATAGTGGTGCCCTACTCTTTCCTTTAATATAGCACTAAAATGAATTTCTCTTTCTCGGCTACTTTTGGCATCTTCAAGACTTACTTTTCCTAAGTTGTAGATGATTTTGAATAAACGGTCAGGATTATGATCATCACCGAAAGTATTGTAAGCATTTAACGTTTCATCAAAAGATCGTCCTATTAAAGAAGAAAGATGAATAAGTGCCACCTCTTTTTCTTTTCTACTGAATTTCTTTTCTCCTTTCACCACCTCTTCGATAATCTTAAAGGCACGGGTCGGCTTCCAGTTTTCATCCTGAATGAATGCCAGGTTACGGATTTTATCAGCTTCTATAAACAGGAATGTCAGGTGGGTAAGTATGTCATAAATTTCGGAACGTCCCAAAAGAACTTCGATATTCATCTGGTGTTCGTCTATTCTATAACAGTTTCTTCTTCTTTTCTTTGGAACAATAGGTTCGAAACTTCCTTTATCAAACCCTTCATCTGATGTAAGATGAATAAAAGCACATTCTTCAATCCCTTCCGGAAGTCTGTCTAAAACATACATCAACCCGTCAAGTTCCAATTTGCTTGGAATATTCATGGTACCATAAATCTCTGGGTTGATTGTCTTCAGCAAGCTTCTGATGCTTTCTCCTGAAACTCCTCCTGGCTTGAAAAACCCTCTATAAAATAAGTGTCTCATAGAAATGTATAGTCTTTCAATAGCCTCCGTTGTTTCTCTTGCTCTAGAATTTGTCATAAAATAAATTTCACACAAATATACAAAATCTCCACTCAACTTATTTTAACTATCTTTTAATAAGTTGTTTAAAACCTATAGATAGGCGGTTTTTTTAACTCGTCCTATTATTTTGTCTGATACTTATTGTGGTGTCATTTTAGTCCTTTTCTGTACTCATTTTATATTGATCATCCGATTTTTTATTTATTTTCAGAAAAAAATCAAGAGTTAGTTTAAAATAATTGTAATTTTAATGCTATACAATTCCATGATTCTCTTTGGATTGTATCTTCTTTTTTGTGCAGTTAAAGTTAATATCTTTAATTTTTCAAGCCTGCGAATGTTAACTTTTACCAACAAACCAGGAAACCACCCTGCCAAAAACACCCAAACAAGCGTTTGAATTATATAAAATTTCAAAACACCCCTAAAAATTTTAGGGTTAAAATGATTTCGATTCATTTTTTTTGTAAATTTGCCCTGTAAAAAATCACTCAAACATGTCAACCTTAAGATTCAAAGCACTAGAAACCCTACCATTTAAGGACTTCAGAAAAGATAACTCTGTTGAGGTTCCTGCAAAATTGTCAGAATTATTCTGTACAAATGTTTTCTCAGAAGAGACCATGAGAGAATATTTAACAAAAGAAGCATTCAATTCTATTATGGATGCGGTAAAAAAAGGAACTAAAATCCAGAGACATATCGCTGATCAGGTAGCTGTAGCAATGAAAGACTGGGCGATGAGCAAAGGTGTAACGCACTATACCCACTGGTTTCAGCCCTTAACAGGAACGACGGCAGAAAAACATGACTCTTTCTTTACCCCTATTGAAGGAGGAAGAGCTATTGAAAGATTCAGTGGAAACCTATTGATTCAACAGGAACCAGATGCTTCATCATTCCCTAACGGAGGTATCAGAAATACTTTTGAAGCAAGAGGATATACCGCTTGGGATCCTACATCTCCTGCTTTCATCATGGGAACTACATTATGTATCCCATCTATCTTTATTTCTTATACAGGAGAAACCTTAGATTACAAAGCCCCTCTTTTAAGAGCTTTAAATGCTGTAGACGAAGCTGCCACTAACGTAATGCAGTATTTTGACAAAAACGTAACAAAGGTAACTCCTACTTTAGGCTGGGAACAGGAATATTTCCTTGTAGATTCAGCATTATATCAATCCCGTCCGGACCTTGTATTAACAGGTAAAACATTGCTTGGACATTCTCCGGCAAAAGGACAGCAGCTAGACGACCACTATTTCGGTTCTATCCCTACAAGAGTAATGAATTTCATGAAAGAGTTGGAAATAGAGTGTATGAAATTGGGTATCCCTGTAACGACAAGACACAACGAGGTAGCTCCCAACCAATTTGAGCTGGCTCCAATGTTTGAAGAAGTAAACGTTGCTGTAGATCACAACTCCCTATTGATGGACATCATGGCAAGAATTGCTCACAAGCATCATTTCCATATTTTATTCCATGAAAAGCCATTTGCAGGCGTAAACGGAAGTGGTAAACACAACAACTGGTCTTTAGCAACTGACACTGGAGAAAACTTATTAAGCCCTGGGAAAAACCCAAAGAAAAACTTACAGTTCCTAACATTCTTCGTCAACACAATCAAAGCAGTTTATGAATACGCTGACCTTTTAAGAGCAAGTATTGCATCTGCCAGCAATGACCACAGACTAGGTGCCAACGAAGCTCCGCCAGCAATTATTTCCGTATTCATCGGAAGCCAGCTGTTCAGAGTACTGGAAGAACTGGAAAAAGTAACAGAAGGAAAACTTTCTCCGGACGAAAAAACAGATCTTAAATTAAATGTAGTTGGAAAAATTCCTGAAATCCTGTTAGATAATACAGACAGAAACAGGACTTCTCCGTTTGCATTTACCGGAAATAAATTTGAAATCAGAGCAGTAGGATCTTCTGCTAACTGTGCAGAGTCTATGACAGTAATGAACACGATTGCTGCAAAACAATTATTAGACTTCAAAAAAGAAGTGGATGCTCTTATTGAAACTGGTCTTAAAAAAGACGAAGCAATCTTCAATGTATTGAGAGAGTACATCAAGCAGTGTAAGAGCATTATGTTTGAAGGTGACGGATATTCTGATGACTGGGCAAAAGAAGCTAAGAAAAGAGGTTTAAACAACTTAAAAACCACTCCTGAAGCACTTAAACAGGAAATGGATAAAAAGTTCGTTGCCCTTTACGAAGAGATTGGAGTATTTACTCACAGAGAGGTTGAAGCAAGAAACGAAATCAAATTAGAGAAATATTCTACTGTAATTGATATTGAAGCAAGAGTTTTAAGTGATATCGCAAGAAATCACATCATCCCTTCTGCTTTAAAATATCAGAACAGATTAATTGAAAACGTAAAAGGTCTAAAAGATATTTTTGAAGATAAAGAATTCAAAACATTGGCAAAAGAGCAAATGAGTTTAATTACGAATATCTCTGAAAACGTTTCCAAGATTAAACTTGGTGTTGAAGATCTTATTAAAGCGAGAGAAGCAGCGAAAGCTGTAGCAAATAGCCAAAAGCAGGCAGAATCTTACTGCACCAAAGTAATTCCTTTATTTGATGTCATCAGAGAAGCTTCTGATGATCTTGAAATGATGGTAGACGATGAGCTTTGGCCGATGACAAAATACAGAGAAATGTTGTTTACAAAATAACGTCCTGTAAAGTTTCATATTAGTTTAAATTCCTCGGTTTTCCGGGGAATTTTTTTTGTTTTATTAACAGTCATGAAAATGAAAGCTTTACATTATAAAACCTGATATATAGAAGAAATTCGATATCGTTTGTTAAAGAATCTTAATAAAAAAAACCGCACACTTGCCAAAAATAGGCTGTTGCGGTTTATTTTTCTTTAACATATGCAAATCATATGTTAAAATGTGTTAAAATAAGATCCTGACAATTATCATATCAGGGGTCTTTTATTCGGAATCTCTACTTTTGTATTGCTTTTGAAAATAAATATTCCTTTTTAACACGGATAATCAAATATATATGAAGAAAAGAGTTTTGTTTTATTTAGTTGCTTTAGTTACTACAGTTTCATTGCAATCGTGTGCTACAAATTATGTGGTTTCAAAACCAGCAACTTACACAAAAGAATACAAAACAGATGCCAAACTAGCTTCTATAGATAACAAAAGAATGGAGCAGGATAAGCAGAAACTTATCGACTCTTTCCTGGCTGAAAAGGCTGCATCTATCGCTAGTGCTAAAAAAGCAGTTAAGAATTCTGAGATTGCAAAAGCAATCAAACATAATAAAACCATTGACGGTATCCTTGAAGAAGCTGAAACATACCTTGGAACTCCTTACAGATATGGAGGGACTACAAGAAACGGTATAGATTGTTCAGCTTTTGTTCTTTCTGTATTCGGAGCAGCAGCAGGTCTTAGCTTACCTAGAGTAGCAGCATCTCAGGCTCAGGAAGGAGAAAGAATTGAAAAAGGAGAACTACAGAAAGGAGATTTGATTTTCTTTTCTCACGGAAGAAGAATTTCTCACGTAGGTATTGTAGAAAGTGTTACTGAAGAGGGAGAGATTAAGTTTATCCACGCAGCAACATCAAAAGGAGTAATGATTTCTTCACTGAATGATTCTTATTGGGGACCTAAGTTCAGATTCGCCAAAAGAGTGATCAACGAAGAAGGAGAAGCTTACAATAACTTAGCAGCAATTACTCCCGCTACACCAGCAAATTTTTAATTTTATAAATAATTGATTTAAATAATGAAGCCATCAGAATTCTGATGGCTTTTTTATATGCTTGAATTTTGACTAAGTTTCAGCTAAAACCAAGGAGGAATATTCCTAAAGAAAAAAGCGGGCTAAAACCCACTCCTATTAATTCAATATTACATTTTGTATCTATGAATTGAAGCGCTAAGCTAACAGTTCAGAAATCAGTTGTTCTTATCAATTTCAATATCCAGCTTATACAAGAGTCCATATATTTCAGGAAGCGAGAATTTGGCCTTTTTAAGCCTGTTTAAAGCCGGATCTATTGAATAGTTGACCGATGGTCCTGAAATCTGCTTTTTCAAGGTTTGCAGTCTCGAAAACAGCGCCCGACAGATCGCAATTACTAAAGACAGCATTTGAAGCATCACATTCTGTGAAGTCTACTTCAATTAACCTGGAATTTTTGAAAACCGTTTTCTTAATGGATGTCTGATAGAAAACAGAATTATTTAAAGCACATCCATCAAATGTAAAAGATAATCCGAATGCATTACAATCATTAAACTGGAGTCCAAACATTTTACATTCTTTGAAAATCACATCATGAAAAGCTGTCCTCACAATCTTTGCCATGCTGAGGTTACACTCCATAAATTCACAATCTGTAAAGCTGAATCCGGAAAGGTTTGCATACTCAAGATTACAGTTTCGGAAAGTGCAGTTTTCGTACTCGCCTTTTTCTAATTGAGAAAAGTCTGTGTTTTCAAAATCCTGATCCAGGAAATAAGCTTCTTTCATATTTGTATGATTTATCAATGACAATATATTCCACCTCAGGGCAGATTTTAAATAAGAATAAAAATTTCAGCTTTTAGCCGTTGGCTTTTTGATCTTAAAGACCGTTACACCAAGCTGTTTTTATCCGAATAATTAAGTTTAAAGAAAATAAAAGTCATCATAGAGAATGCCAATAGAGAACTTCCTCCATAACTGAAATACGGAAGTGGAATCCCAACCGTAGGGAAAAGCCCCATAACCATTCCTAAATTGATTGAAAAGTGCATCAGAAGAATAGAGGCAAAACAATATCCGAAGACACGGTTAAAAGTAGATTTCTGCCTTTCTGCGAGATAATATATCCTTCCAATATAGATCATGTAGCATAAGATAAGAATCGCACTTCCTAAAAAGCCCCATTCTTCTCCTACTGTACAAAAGATATAATCCGTTTCCTGCTCGGGTACAAATTTCCCCTGGGTAACTGATCCTTCACGGTATCCTTTCCCCCAAAGCCCACCGGATCCGATAGCCGTTTTGGAATATAATAAATTGTATCCTGAAGTATCTCTGAATGCCTTTTCACCTTTATAGAGAACATCAATTCTTTCTCTCTGGTGTTTAGGAAGTTTTTCTAAAATATAAGGAGAAGCGAAAGCCAGCCCGCACAGTAAAAGAATAGATCCTGAAATTCCCGAAATAGAAATTACATCCCAGGACATTCTATGATAATTCATCGCTATCAGAATACCGGCAATCACCAGAACAGCTATGGCAACATAAATAGGAGGAACAGCCAATGAAATCAGAAAAACTCCGGCAAAAAGGAATCCTATTCCAAACAAAAGACCACTCAGCCCTTCTCTGTATAAGGCAATGAAAAATGCAATAAATACAAGCATGGAGCCTACATCCGGAATAGCAAGAACAACAACCGCCGGAACGCCAATAATAGCTAAGGTAGTCAATAAAGACTTCCGGTTTTTAAGATTAAAATCAGGTCCGGAAACATAGTTGGCAAGCATCAGCGCCGTCCCTATCTTCGCAAATTCTACAGGCTGCATGGTAAAACTTCCGAATTTATACCAGTTCTTCTGTCCCAGAATTTCTTTTCCAAAGGGAAAAAGTCCGATAAGCAATAAGACTCCGCCAATGTAAATAATCCCTGCCATATTTTCAAAGAACTTACTTCTGCTGAAAAATATCATAAGTCCTACAAATAAAGAAATACAGAAAAAGACCAATTGCTTTTCCCCAAGTTTCTGGTCAACACTGTAAATATTTGCAATGGCAAAAACACAAAGCAGGAAATACAGCCCAAGGCCTAATTTATCTATTCCTTCAGTCCATTTCATTGCTTGACAATTTTTTTAGCAGTGTTATTCTTTTTAGTTTCCTCTTCTATTTTCTTTTGCAGCTTGGCTTTTTGCTGTTTCACCAGCTCCAGACTGTCTTTTATTTTTTTTTGTTTGATTGAATCTGGTTTAGGATCAACGTATAAGCCTTTACGTTTCAAATCTGCAATCCACTGCCTCTTATACTCCGGCATGAAACTCGAGGTGATCATTTTTTTATAAAGATTTTCTCTTTTCAAATCACCCGTGATATATTTTTCAGCAATTACCGTACAGGCCGGTCCTGCCCATGTAGCACCGAATCCGGCATGCTCCATTACTGCAACCACCACAATTTTTGGTTTATCAGCAGGAGCAATCAGTACAAAGATTGAATTATCCTTTCCCTGAGGAACCTGCGCTGTACCTGTTTTGGCCAATTGTGTAAAGTCATTGGATTTCAACCCTCTTGCTGTTCCTCTCAAAACCACAGCTTCCATACCTTTTAAAACAGGTTCAAAATGTTTTGGATCAACTAAAGTCTTATGCTTAACCTTAAATCTTGGATCAGGATTTGACTTTCCGTCAATTCCTTTTACAATATGAGGCGTGTAATACCATCCCTTATTGGCAATAGCAGCTACATAGTTTGCTAACTGAATAGGAGTTACCAAAACATCACCCTGCCCCATCCCATTATAGATAGCACCGGTTGACATCTCGTCCCAGTTTTTAAAATCAGTTCTCTTGGAACCACTTGCTTTCATGATGGCTTTAAACCTTTTCTCATAAAAGTCTCCTGAAGGTATTCTTCCTTTTGCACCCACAGCAAAATCATTATTCAAAAACTCTCCTACTCCAAAGCTGCTCATGATTTTTTTCCATTCATCAACCCCTTTTGAAGGATTTCCCGGATATTTTTTGATGATTGCAATAAATGCATAGGTAAAAAAACAGTTACTGGAAACCTGAATTGAAGGAATAAGCGGATCTGCTCCACCATGGCCTTTAATTCTTTTTCCTTTATAGAAAAAACCACCACCACAAGGGAAGATAGTCTTTTCATCCATTACTCCCATCTGCATGGCAGCCAGAGCAGTCAACAATTTGAACGTTGATCCCGGAGGATAACCTGCCTGTAAAGAACGGTCAAAAGTCGGCTTATTTTCGTAAAGCGTATCTTTTGACAGAGCATATAAATTTTTAGATTTGTAAGGTCCTGTGAAAAGATTAGGATCAATATCCGGTCCGGTAGCAGCTACCAGTACTTCTCCATTATTAGGATCTATAGCTACAATTGCACCGTGTTTGTTTACAAGCATTTCTTCAGCAGTTCTCTGAAGATCATAATCAATAGTTAACGTAATATCTTTACCTGTAATTACATCCTTGTCCAAAGATCCGTTTTTATAAGACCCAATATTTCGGAGCCTGATATCTTTTTGGATATATTTCACTCCTTTTACTCCACGAAGTTCTTTTTCGTAGGATTTTTCAACTCCTGTTTTCCCGATAAAATCTCCCGGTAAATAATATGCAGAGTCTTTTTTTATTTCACGTTCATTTACTTCACTGGTATATCCCAGAAGGTTACCAGAAGTGGAAACTTCATATTGACGCTGAGGTCTTTGTACAATAGTGAAGGCGGGATATTTAAAAATAATTTCCTGTACTCTTGCTATATCCTCTCTGCTCAGATCCTTCAGAAAAGTCATCGGAGTCAGTTTGGAATAATATTTTTCCTTTTTAATTACATCAATTCTTTTGATAAAATCCCCCTTGGAGATCTTCATAAGATTACAGAATCCGAGAGTATCAAAATCCGGACGCATTAAAGCCTGTGTAAAAGAAACTTCATAAGCAGGCTGGTTTCCCACCATGATTTTACCATTCCTGTCAAAAATGACTCCACGTTGTGGAATAACATATTCGGTTTTGATGGAGGTATTCGCTGCATTCAATGCATAACGGTCCGTAAATAACTGTAAATAGGCAAGCCTCGCCACAAAAATAAGGGCGATAACAACGAGGATGGAAAAAATTTTAAAATAACGTGTGTTCAAACTTTTTGTTTGATTTTAAATATTAATGCGTAGATGACTATAAATATAAATGAAATTACACTAGTTACCAACACATTAAATAATATTTCGAAAAATCTGCTAAACTTAAAGAATTCTATATACTGTACCAAAAGCTGATGCAGGAAAATACTGGAAAATAAAAACAGTAAAAACTGTGCCCACTGAAGGGACTGAAAAGAGAAAAAATCCGTAGATGTATCAGTAGAAGTCCTGAAGATCAACGTTCTGAAATAAGCAATCAGCGTTGTTGCAAATGCATTGATTCCCCACGAATAAAGAAAGCCGTCAATAGACAGTCCTATTAAAAAGCTCAGTGCCAGAAACTGAAATTTATTCCTGAAAAAAGGATAAAACATGACAAATACAGGATATAATACCGGAGTATATTTCCCGAAAAGCGTAATCCTGTTCAATACAAATATCTGTAATGCCACAAGAAAAATCATGATCAATATATCAGTAAATAAAGTCCTGCTAATCATTTTCTTTTTTTATTACAGCCTGCATAGTGTCCTGAATCTTCTGCACTTCTGCTTTCTTAAGATTCTTCACTACATATACTTTGTTCAACGCTCCCATTTTTTCACTCAGCTCAACGGAGATATCCCAGAAGCCGGTTTTATTATCTACAGAATATCCTGCAATAGTACCAATTGTTACTCCCTTAGGGAAGATTGCAGATTTACCGTCTGTAACAACAGTATCTCCTACTTTTAATGCAACATATTTTGGAATATCCGCAAGATGCATCACTCTGGAATTATCACCATTCCATGTTAAAGTACCGAAATATCCTGAGTTTTTGAGTGATGCATTAATTCTGATCTTGTTGACACTTAAGACCGACTGAACTAATGCATAACTGTCTGTAGAATTAATTACAATTCCCGCAATACCTCTTGGCGCCATTACTCCCATCTGAGGAAAGACTCCATCTCTACGGCCACGGTTGATTGTAAAATAGTTATTCCTTCTGTTGATACTGTTGAAAACAATTTCCCCATCAACAAAAGTATAAATCTGCCCACCACCAATGGTATCGTGAACTCTTTTGAAAACAGGATTTTTCGATCCGTCTTTTCCGTAGAGTTCAGTCATAAGGGCTTTATTCTGAACCACAAGATCTTCGTTGATCTGTTTCAGCTTCAGATAAGAAACTCCTTCATCAATATATCCGGAAACCCAGGAATTGAACGCGGCAGTCTGCCCCGCTAGCCAGGATTTCTGCATGGCATTTCTGGAGAATATCAAAACCAGAGCAATAATTTGCAGAAATATAAAGAAGACGAAAAGAGTATTCTTCGAAAATAATCTCAGCAAAAATCCCATTCAGATATAAAGTCGTAAAAAGTTAAAATTATTTAATTAAGAAATTGAACTTATCCATATTCTTAAGGGCAATACCTGTTCCGCGAACTACAGCTCTCAACGGATCTTCCGCAACAAATACAGGAAGACCTGTTTTTTTGTGGATTCTGTCCGCAAGACCTCTTAATAACGCTCCTCCGCCAGCAAGATAAATACCTGTTTTGTAAATATCAGCTGCCAGTTCCGGTGGTGTAAGAGAAAGAGTTTCCATTACCGCATCTTCGATTCTGATAATCGATTTGTCTAATGCACGTGCAATCTCTTTATATCCAACCATAATTTCTTTAGGCTTACCTGTAATAAGGTCTCTTCCTTGTACCGGGATATCTTCGATGTCTACATCAAGATCTTCTACTGCAGAACCTACTTCAATTTTGATTCTTTCAGCGGTTCTTTCTCCGATATAAAGGTTATGGTGAGTTCTCAGATAATAAGCAATATCATTGGTAAATACATCTCCTGCAATTTTCACAGATTTATCACATACGATACCTCCTAAAGCTACTACAGCAATTTCTGTTGTACCTCCACCTATATCGATGATCATGTTTCCTTCAGGTTTCTGCACGTCTATTCCCACCCCAATTGCAGCTGCCATTGGTTCATAGATCAGCCTTACTTCTTTTGCGTTTACTTTCTGAGCAGAGTCTCTTACTGCTCTTTTTTCAACTTCAGTGATACCAGAAGGGATACAGATTACAATTCGTAATGCAGGTTGTATGAATTTACCTTTGATTCCAGGAATTTTTTTGATAAATTCCTTGATCATGTGTTCAGAAGCGTGAAAATCAGCAATAACCCCATCCTTCAAAGGACGGATTGTCTTGATATCCTCGTGAGTTTTACCTTGCATATGCTTAGCCTGTTCCCCTACAGCAATGGGTTTACCCGTAGAACGTTCAATTGCAACAATTGACGGTTGATCTATAACAATTTTATTATTATGGATAATTAGGGTATTAGCCGTTCCCAGGTCTATCGCAATTTCTTGCGTAAACATATCAAATAAACTCATATTTTTCTTCTGATTTTAAGTTTACAAAGATATAAATTTAAGACTACTAAAGAAATTTCCCACCAACTTAATTTGGTTAAAGTTTTATTAAAATTTACAATTCTTTATTAACTTTCAGTTTAGATGTTTACAGACTTTGAGTTAAACTAAAATTAATGGGTTATTAAAAGGGTGAAAAAGCGAAATCAACGAAGGATAAAAGGCAGGCTCACAACAAGCAAACGGACTTCTAAGCACCACTGCATTACATTTAAAATCCCATATGTCTCTTAAAAAAATTAACAAATGAAAATAACCAATAATAAAACTTAAAGAAAATCACCCTAACAGAAGCAAATTCTCTTTTTGCCATTCTCCTCTTTTATCTTTACCATCTTATAGTTTTTTACGATAATTATCATATACACTATCTGAGAGTGATTAATTAAAAAAAGCGTAAATTTGCGACTGCTTATGTTACAGTATTCCAACATTCATCGAACGTCAAATTTTGCCGTGCTTTCTATAAGCTACGAGAAAGCCGACGTAGAAACGAGAGGAAAGTTTGCATTCTTTGATGAAAACATCAAAAACTTTGTTTCCAGGGTCCACCAGGAAGATCTTGGGGATGCATTTGTAGTTTCCACCTGTAACAGGACCGAAATTTATACCACGTCTCCCAATTATCTTTTAGTTGCTGAAGAGTATTGTAAAACCATTGGAGTACATCTTACGGATTTCCTTCAGTTTGCCAATATTCTCACCAAGGAAGAAGCTCTGATCCATCTTTTCAGAGTTGCTGCCGGTCTTGAAAGTCAGATTATCGGAGATTTTGAAATTATTGGTCAAATCAAAAAAGCATACAGCCGCTTCAAAAAAGAGAGGCAAAATTCTAATCCTTATCTTGAAAGAGCCATCAATGCAGCTATTCAGATTTCGAAAAGAATAAAAAATGAAACCGGTATTTCCAATGGTGCAGCTTCTGTTTCTTATGCGGCGGTTCATTATATTTTAAACAGCCAGAAAAGAATTGCAGAAAAAAATATCCTTCTGTTGGGAGTAGGTGAGATTGGACAGAACACTGTTGAAAATCTGGTAAAGCATGTCTTTCAGCCGAAAATTAAAATTGCCAACAGAACTCAGGAGAAAGCTGAAAAGATTTCCCAGAAATACAATATTCCTCATGTTGATTATTCTGATTTTGACAAGGAATTAAAAAACACAGATATTCTTATTGTGGCAACAGGAGCCAAACATCCTATTGTTAACCAGTCCCATTTCCCGAACGGAAAAGAAACACTGGTCATTGATCTTTCTATTCCGCATAACGTTGAAAAGAATGTTACCGAAAATGAGAATGTAACATTGATTGACGTGGATGAGCTTTCAAAACAGATCCAGGAAACGATTCAACAGCGTGAAAGAGAAATCCCGAAAGCTGAAAAAATCATCAAGGAACTGATGAAAGACTTTATTGAATGGGAGAAAAAGAGAAAACTGGCACCGAATATCCACCATTTCAAAGCCGTTTTAAAGAACATGGAACGCAATGAAATGCATAATTTTTATAAAAAAAATAAATACATAAACATCACGGACATGGAACTTTCTGACAAAATGATCCAGAAAATCACCAACCGTTTTGCAAAATATATCATCGACAACCCTTTAAAAGCCGAAGAAATTAGTAAATTAATGCACGAAATATTAGTTGAACAACCAAACAACGAATTCAATGAAAAGCATTAGAATCGGAACGAGAAATTCCGCACTTGCACTTTGGCAGGCTAGAGAGGTTGCAAGGCACCTTCAGAACAACAATTATTTAACGGAGATTGTTCCTATCGTTTCTTCTGGCGATAAGAACCTCAATCAACCTTTATATTCTTTAGGAATCACCGGGGTTTTCACAAGAGACCTTGATATTGCCTTATTGAATGACGAAATTGATATTGCCGTACATTCATTAAAAGACGTTCCTACCCAATTGCCTCAAAATATTGAGATGATTGCTTACCTGGAAAGAGATTTTCCTCAGGACATTCTGATCAGAAAAGAATTTGCAAGGAATAAAGAATTCCATGAGCTTAAACTGGCAACCAGCAGTTTGAGAAGAAGAGCCTTCTGGCTTAGAAATTATCCGACTACTGATTTTTCGGATATCCGCGGAAATATTCAAACCAGACTCCAAAAACTGGAAGACGGGAACTTTGATGCGACTATTCTATCTTTAGCCGGAATCAAAAGAATGAAAATGGAAATTGATTACGAGATGCTTCCATTAATGATTCCTGCTCCCTCACAAGGTGTAATTTCCGTTGCAGGACATACCGAAAAGCATGAGATCAATGAGATTGTACGTCAGATCAACCACAACCCTACCCAAATCTGCGTAGAGATTGAAAGAAACTTCTTAAGCACTTTGGAAGGCGGCTGTACTGCCCCTATCGGAGCTTTTGCTGAAATCATCGGGGATCAAATCCGATTCAAGGCCGCTCTTTGCTCTTTGGATGGAAAAAACTGCATTGCTGTGGATGAAAACTTTGTATATACTCCAACAGAAAATTTTGGAGAAAAGTTTGCAAAAGTTGTTCTTGAAAACGGAGGAAAAGAATTAATGGCAGAAATCAAAAGCCAGATCTGATATTTCAGATTATAAATTCCTTTAGCTCATCTTTTTCATCTTCTTAATTTTACAGACATGAAAATCTTATTTACCAAAAATATAGACCAGACGATTATATCCAAAGAATTAGGAGAGGATATTTTGGCTGACTGTGTTGAGGTAATTAAGACCAAACCGATTATGATCAGTCCTTTTGATCTGAAAAATTACTCATTGATCTTTACAAGTGTTAATGGAGTCATTTCATTTTTTAAAAACAGATTTAAGCCTAATGAGGATTTTACAGCCAAAAACTACAACAAGATCTATTGTGTTGGCGAAAAAACGAAGAGGGAATTAAGGAAACACGGCTTCGGAACATTTAAGGTTTTGAAAAATGCAGATACTCTTTCCAAATTTATTATCGGAAAATGCCAGCATGAGCAGTTTCTTCATTTCTGTGGCAATCTTGCCATAAATGTCCTGGACAAAGAACTTCCTTTACAAAACATTAAGTACAAAAAAGTTACGATATACAATACTGAGGAAACTCATCCTTTAATAAATGAAAAATATCATGCTGCAGTATTTTTTAGTCCGAGCGGAGTTCGTAGTTTTGCAAGGCGAAATTCTCTGGAAGGCATGAAGCTTTTTTCGATTGGTGAAACCACTTCCGGTGAGTTGAAAAATTATACACAGGAAGAAATTTTTACTTCTGAAGAAAATACACTGACTTCCATCTTTGAACTGATAAGAAGAGAAATCAGAAGTAGAATTTAGAATATTTGTTACCGAAATATTGCCGGTAATATTAGTTTAAAATAGATTATGATAAAAAACGACCTATATTTAAAAGCACTTCGCGGAGAAACCGTTGAAAGACCTCCTGTCTGGATGATGAGGCAGGCTGGAAGATATCTGCCGGAATTCATTGCTTTGAGAGACCAGTACGATTTCTTTACAAGATGTCAGACCCCTGAACTTGCGGCTGAGATTACATTACAGCCTATCCGCAGATTTCCTTTGGATGCAGCGATTCTGTTTTCTGATATCCTGGTAGTGCCACAGGCAATGGGAATTGATTTCAAAATGAAAGAATCTGTTGGTCCTTGGCTGGATACTCCAATCAGAACAATGGAACAGGTTCAGAATATTGAAACTCCGGACGTGAATGATACTTTAGGATACGTTTTTGATGCTATTGAACTTACTTTACAGAAACTGGACAATGAGATCCCATTGATCGGTTTTGCAGGTTCTCCATGGACAATCCTTTGTTATTGTGTAGAAGGAAAAGGAAGTAAAGCATTTGATATTGCAAAATCTTTCTGCTTCCAACAGCCTGAAGCTGCCCATTTATTACTGCAAAAAATTACAGATACAACGATTGCTTATTTAAAGAGAAAAGTAGAAAAAGGAGTTTCTGCAGTACAGGTTTTTGATTCATGGGGAGGAATGCTTTCTCCTACAGATTATCAGGAATTCTCCTGGCAGTATATCAATCAGATTGTTGAAGCATTAAGCCCGCTTACCCATGTGGTTGTATTTGGAAAAGGATGTTGGTTCGCATTGGAAGAGATGACCATGTCTAAAGCTTCTGCTCTTGGTGTAGACTGGACTATTAAACCGGAATTTGCAAGAACACTGACAAATCACACGATGACTTTACAGGGTAACTTTGATCCTGCAAGACTTCACTCCACTCCTGAGACGATCAAGAAAATGGTGAATGAAATGATCAACCGTTTCGGAAAAGACAGATACATCGCCAACTTAGGCCATGGTATTCTACCGAATGTTCCTGTTGAAAATGCTGAAGCATTCATCAGAGCAGTCGTTGACTGGAAACCGAATTTATAAGATTATTTCTTTTAAAAATACACAAAACCTTATAGGATATTCTATAAGGTTTTTTTGTATGATTAAGTTTACTATTTGATTCTAAGGCTATTTTTTGACAATCTTCTTCTTCAGAACTTCGTTATTATTATTTGTGATCATGATAATATAAGTACCTTTAGACAGATCTGATAGATCATAGGTGTCGGATTCTCTATCAAACGTTTTTATAAGTTTTCCGGACATATCCACAACACTAACTTTTTCTACTTTATTTCGGGAATCAAGTTTAAGATGAATATTATCCCCTACCGGATTTGGATATATTTCTATATTATCTGAGTGAGAAACCTCCGAAGCTGCCAAAACGGTCCCGTTTGTTATAGTCAAATTATCCACCACCACACCAAAAGAATAGTCTCCGACGTCATCATAAACAAACCTTAACTTAAAAGCCGCATTCACATAGGGTGTTAAATCGATATTTGCCGCCGAAGCATAAGACGTCAGTATATAGGATAAGGTATTAAAATCAATATCCCAAACACCTGCATCACCCGAAGAGGTAAAAACCTGAACCCAGGATGTCCCATTGAAAGCTTCCACTTTCAACGTTGAGTCAAGATCATAAATTTTATTAGCATAATTAAACGACAGCTTTGGGTTTACAACTCCGGTAAGGTTAATTACAGGAGAAATCAGTCTGGCATTCGTATTAATTCCGGTTGGCCCTGCATCATCATCATCAAAAAAAGCTGCTCCATCAGGAAAGCCTGCGAAGCCATTTTGTACCCCTACATTCCAATTAAAAGCTGTATCCGGATTTTCTACTGTCCATCCGGCCGGCAAAGCATTACCGTTGAAGTCTTCAGAATAGACTTGAGCATTACATATTCCACAAATGGATAAAAATAGAATAAATAATTTTTTCATAATAAAATATTTGATGTTTATATAAAATTAACGAATTATATTTTACAAAATTCAATTATATATAAAATCAATACATTACATAAATTTTAAAAAGAATCAGAATATTTATCTATTATTTATACCTTTATATTTAACCTTTAAATCACATCATATGAAAAAACTAAACAAAGAAAAATTGAAAAGCATTATGGCAGGAGGAGAAATCTGCCTTGAATGCGCCATTGGATATTATCAGGTTATTATTGATGGCAGGTGCTACTGTGTTCCGATGGACTAATAAAAAAAGCAGCTCAACAGCTGCTTTTTAATTTATATGATAAGAATTAATTAGCTCAACATTCGTTGTGCTTTCTTCACTCCTTCTACCAGAATATCAATTTCCTCGAAAGTATTATAAACCGCAAAACTGGCTCTTACCGTTCCTGCAATATTAAAGAAATTCATGATTGGCTGTGTACAATGATGTCCTGTTCTTACAGCAATTCCCATTTTATCAAGGATCATTCCTACATCAGAGGCTATCCCCACCCCTTCAAGATTAAAGGAAACAACACCGATTCTCTTTGCTTTTTCTCCATATATTTTAATTCCTTCTATTTCCAAAAGCTGTTTCTGGGCATATTCCAATAAAGCATTTTCATGATTCTGAATATTGGCATGACCTATTCTGTTCATAAAATCAACAGCAGCTCCTAAAGCGATATTTCCACCTACATTAGGTGTTCCCGCTTCATATTTAAATGGAAGACCCGCATAAGTAGTTCCTTCAAAAGAACATGTTGCAATCATCTCCCCTCCTCCATGGAATGGCGGCAAAGCTTCTAATATTTCACGTTTCCCATACAAAATACCCGTTCCCATGGGAGCATACATTTTATGACCTGAAAACACAAAGAAATCACAATCCAGCTTCTGTACGTCAATATTGAAATGCGGAGCAGACTGGGCACCGTCAATCACAACATAAGCGTCTGTATTCTTTCTTGTCTTTGCAATAATTTCTTCAATAGGGTTCACAATTCCCAATGCATTGGAAACCTGGTTTACAGAAACAACCTTTGTTTTTTCACTTAAAAACTGGTCAAAGTGATCCATCTGAAGAATTCCGTTTTCATCAATTGGAATTACACGAAGTTTTGCTCCGGTTCTTTCACAAAGCATCTGCCATGGAACAATATTAGAATGATGCTCCAGATAAGAAATAATAATTTCATCATCTTTCTGCAGTTTCTGTGTCAAAATATAAGCGATGAGGTTCAACCCTTCTGTTGTTCCTTTTGTAAAAATCACTTCAAAATCATGTTCAGCATTGATGAATTTCTGAATCTTTCTTCTTGAAAGCTCCATTTCTTCCGTTGCCAGCTGGCTTAGGGTATGAATTCCTCTGTGAACATTGGCATTAAGTTCTGTATAATATGCGTGACAGACTTCCAAAACCGAATTTGGCTTTTGAGATGTAGCTGCATTATCCAGGTAAACCAATGGTTTACCATTCACTTCTCTGTCCAATATAGAAAACTGGCTTCTTATTTCCTGAATGTCAAACATTTATTTATTTTTTAAATTAAGACGTCCTTATTTAGAACACTTCAAATTTACGGCTTTTTTTCCGAAAGGAAGCATGAGGCCGAGAGCTGATAGTTGTCAGTTGATAGAAATATTCGATAGTATACAGTGAAGAAAGCTGATAAAACGATGAACTAAGGTCATTTGTAATCCTCTTATTTCTTTTGACACTGCACACAAAAAAACCCGTCAAAAAAATGACGGGTCTATATTGTTTAAATAAGCAATTCTTATTCTGCTGCAGTTTCTTCTGCTGGAGCTGCCCCTTCTTCAGTTGCAACTTCTTCTTCATCTTCATCATCCATTGCTGCTGCACCTCCTTTCATTGCATTTCTAGACATCTTAACAGCAACTACTACTGCATTGTCTGGGTGCATGAAAGAATATCCTTCTGTTTTGATACCACCGATGTAAAGTTTGTTACCAATTCTTAATGGAGTAACATCTACAACGATTTCGTCAGGTAGGTTAGCAGGGATAGCTTTTACTTTTAGTTTTCTGAAAGACTGACGTAAAACACCACCAGCTATAACACCTTTTGAACGTCCAGTAATTCTTACAGGAACCTCCATAACTACTGGCTTATCGTCAGATAGTTGGTAGAAGTCTACGTGAAGAATTTTGTCAGTAATTGGGTGAAACTGAATGTCCTGAAGAACAGCTGGAATTGTTTTTCCGTCAACCTCAATAGATACCGTGTGTGCTTCAGGAGTGTATACTAATCCTTTAAAAGCTTTCTCTTCAGCAGAGAAGTTTAAAGGGGCTTCACCTCCATAAACAACACAAGGAACTAATTCAGCATCACGTAAAGCTTTTGTAGACTTTTTGCCCACGTTTTCTCTTTTTGTACCTTGAATTGTAATAGATTTCATTTATAATAAATTTAAAAAATTATTCTTATTTAATTTGCAATCTGTTTAAAATCAATTAAATAACAAACTTGCTGCTAATTGATTTATGCTCATGAACCATGGTCATAACATCTGCAAATAATGGGGCGCAAGATAGCACTTTTATTTTAGATGACAAATTATTTTTAACAGGAATTGAGTCAGTTACAATAACTTCCAATAATTTTGAGCTCTCAATATTATCATAAGCCTTTCCTGAAAGCACTCCGTGAGTTGCCATAGCTCTTACTGTTTTTGCTCCCTTTTCAATTAAGATATCTGCTGCTTTACAAAGTGTCCCAGCAGTATCAATCATATCATCAATAAGGATTACGTTTTTACCTGTAACATCACCAATAAGGAACATTTCTTCTACAACATTCGCTTTTTTTCTTTCCTTATAAGCAATTACTACTTCAGCACCTAAGTGACCTGCATAGTTTTTAGCTCTTTTCGCACCTCCCATATCCGGAGAAGCAATAGTAAGATTATCAAGATTCAAAGATCTGATATAATCTACAAAAATACTTGAAGCATATAAATGATCTACCGGAATTTCGAAGAATCCCTGAATCTGATCCGCGTGAAGATCCATTGTCATTATTCTTGTTGCTCCTGCTGCTGTAAGAAGGTTTGCAACTAACTTCGCACCGATCGGCGCTCTTGGTTTGTCTTTTCTGTCCTGTCTGGCAAGTCCGAAGTAAGGAATTACAACGGTAATGCTCTTTGCAGAAGCTCTTTTCGCTGCATCAATCATTAGAAGAAGTTCCAAAAGATTGTCTGCAGGAGGGAATGTAGATCCAATCAGGAAAACTCTTCCTCCTCTTACAGATTCGTCCAAAACAGGCTCAAATTCCCCGTCGCTGAACTCCTGAAAGTTGATTTTCCCTAATTCTTTCCCATAATTCTGGGCAATTTTCTCTGCCAAGTCCCTGCTGGTTCTTGTACAAAATAGATAACTTAACTGATCGGCCATTTTTACTTTTTAAAAGATTTTGCAAATTTAAAAAAAAACCACAAGATTTACTCCTGTGGTTTCTAAGTTTTTATTTTATCAATTATTAAGGGAATTTAACTCCTGAATATTTGTTCGGATCTACCTGTGGAAGTGTAGATTTGTATTTCGCATTGATAGACTTGATAAATTCATTAGCAACAATACCATATCCACGACCTGTAAGGTGAACTCCATCTAGAGAGAAAGCTCCTCCCCTAACAAATGTCGCAGTATACTTTACTCCGTCAAATACAATTCCTGACTGTGAATTCAGTTCAAGCATCTTCGCATTAGCATCTACAAATGCAAGCCCATAAGAATCAGCAAGCCCTTTTATAGAAGCATTATATGCCGTTGTGGCTGTTTTCACATAACCAGCTTCTGTTTTTGTTAATACATGTTGGTTTTGTAACGGATAAGAAATTCCATATATATTTACCGGAGACGGAACCATTGGCGCCGTACTTCCGATTACAGAACTTGTAGTAAGCAAAATATAATCATCTGCTGTCGCCTGTCTTGCCTGGCCAAAGATTTGTCCAAAAGCAGTAGCTGTAGGCAATCCTAAAGAAGGGGTAAGTGCCGCTGTAAGCTGAGCAGATAAATCCGTCAAAGCAACATCCTTAATTAAAACAGGATTTGGGCCTGTTGCAGAAAGTAAATTAATTCTATCTCCAGCACCAAAAGCAGTAAGTGCTTGCTTCAAAGGACCGTATAAACTCGTATTAAGAGTTGTAAGATTTGAACCTAAAAGCGCAGGTGTCAAAGGGTTATAAGGCACCGTAGTAAAGAAAGGAACTGAAGTAACAGAAGGAATATTAGCAATAACTCCTTTTGTTGTTCCTACACTTTTAAGACCATCTAAAACCGCCTTAATAGATCCGGCAAGAAGTGCAGGATCAGAGATATCATTTGATTTATAAGTGGTAGGATTTGTATTTCCTGTCTGAACCGTAGCAATTGAATACGTTGTAACTCCTCCTACAGTCTGAGAGTTTGTTCCTCCATTGGTAGCATATGACAATACATCATTATTTCCTATCCAAAGAGAGAAGAAAGTAGCTTTCTGAGCCATAGCATCAGCCAGCACACTTGTTGTAGCAGAAGAAGCAAATCTTACAAAATAAGGATTAGCTGTTCCTGTTGCAAGACCAGCTTGGCTACCATATCCAGGAGCTACTAAGTGGAATGATTTCGCACCCGGCACACCCATATTATTATAAGTACCTCCTCCGGATAACATATCCAATGCTGCTGCTGCCCCACTTGGCACAGGAGCTAAAGATCCATTAACAACCTGAAGAGTCAATTTTCCAGGAAAACCAGGAAGATTATTGAATCCTCCTATATCATTAGGCATCAAAGGTTGTTTAAAGTCTCCGCCGCCTGCAAGTTTCATCTGTGCGGCAATGATGCTTGGATAAGATTCATTTTGGCCACTGCTGTACAATGCACCATCACGATATCCTGAAGTAAGGGAGTTTCCTAACGATATATATTTTGAAAAGTCTGCGTCTCCTTTTGTTACCGGGATATCTTTCACATCCGTATCGAAATCCGTATTACAGCTTGTTACTGTAAAAAGAAGTGCAGAAACTGCAATTGTCGATATTATAATTTTTTTCATAGTCTTCTAAAATTAAAATGGATTATAAGAGAAACCTAGACCAAAGTAGAAAGCTGTTGCTTTTGACTGTCCGTTAAGCCCTATATTAACATTGTTTACCTTTCTATACTGAGGCATTGCATATCCTCCTGCAACATCAATTCCGAATTGTTTCAGCTTAAAGCCTACTCCACCTGTAACTACATACGTATCATATGAAGGTGTTTCCGGGATAAAGTTGTCAGTTGTATAAGGAGCTTCATCATAATACGCTCCCAAACGTCCATAGATCATATTAGTGAACGCATATTGAGTTCCCAATCTGAATGTTTTGGAATTTCTGAAGTTCTTAGGATTGGTAAGAATAGTAGGATCCGATGGATTGTTCCCAATAGGAGCATTCTCGAAATCTAAAGTAAGTTTGCTGTATCTTTCCCATCCATGATAGTTAAAGTCTGCAGAAACCTGCCATTTTGGTGTCACTTTATAGGTTAAACCAATTGTATATTCTTCAACCAATGGAAGAATCGCCGAGAAACCATCTTGTCCTGCTGCATTCAGCTTCAGCTGCGTATAAACAGATTGTGATGGAAACTGGAATGTAGCCGTTCCGCTCTTAGCTTTCATATCTATTGCTGAACGGTAGGCAATACTTATGTCCAGTTTCGGATCAGGTCTGAAATAGAAACCAAATCCGTATCCATGTCCGGTTGCATTTTCATCATTAATATTCACCTTCCCGTCGAATTGCGTTACCGCTTTATCCCAATCTACTTTTCCTCTTGCGTAAATGTAGCTGGCACCAAAAGATACCCAAGGAGCCAGTTTTACAGAGACCATTGGCTGGAAGTAGAAACTTTTCAGTTCCATTTTCTGAACCAATTCTTTACCTTCCCAGTTTTCAGGCCATTTTATTGTACTTCCAAAAGGTGTTGTAACACTAAGACCTACGGTAAGTTTCTCTATTGGTCTATAAGTAATCGCCGCGTAGAAAGGAGTCCCTATAGGGTTATCTGTTTCTGCACTTTGTAAAGTATTGAAGTTTTGAAAAGTAACTTTATTACTTGCACCAAACCCTCCTGCCACTACACTCAGTTTGGAAGGGATAAATGACATACCCGCAGGGTTAAAGAATGTCACACTCGCGTCTTCGGCATGAGCACTAGTATGCGCCATTGCCAATTGTTTTACCCCTTGCAGGGAAACTCTGAAGCCTCCTGCGTAAGATAGAACTCCCGCCAATAAAGCAGTTGATACTAATATTTTTTTCATAGACTATTATTATATAAGCCAAATATAAAATTATTTTGAATACGTCTGTTAATATTTGCTAATATTTTAAACAATATCCTAAAAGAAAACTATGTTTAAAATAATACCTTCAAATAAACAAAAGCCAAATTTTTCATTATTAAGCATTTAAAAATATTTTAAAACAATCTCTATTTCATCGTTTAATATTAAACAAATGTTTAACTTTTAAGATATCTTACCTCAAAAGTTCGGAACAGGGAATCAAATGATAATAAATGTTAAAGTTAAAAAAAACTCAGATCCAACTATTTCCGTTATAACAGGCTTATTTCGGGCTCCAGCTATCGTTCTCACTTAAAATACATCAATGTTTTGTTCCGAATTAAGGTTATTTAAGTATTTTAGAATTGCATAAAGATAAAAATACATAAATTTGCAGATTATAAATAATAGTAATATGAGTTGTGGATGTAAAACATCCGGCGATTCTGCACATTCTTGCGGCCCTAAGAAAACCGCAAATGGCTGTGAAAGTGTAAATACCTGCGGGAATAGTTATAAATTAAGTGTTTTTGACTGGCTATCTGACATCAACAATCCGGCACCTAACAGGTGTGATTTTGTAGAAGTTAGATTTAAAAATGACAGGAAATCGTTTTATAAAAATGTAAATAATATTCCTTTACATATTGGTAGCGTAATTACAGTAGAATCAAGTCCGGGACACGATGTAGGCGTTGTAAGCCTTACGGGAGAATTAGTAAAGATTCAGATGAAAAAGAAAAAGTTTTCAGAAGAATTGGCACTCAAAATATACAGACAGGCCAACCAAAAAGATCTTGAGGTATGGCAGGAAGCAAGAAAAAAAGAAGACGGTGTAAAGCTTGAAGCAAGAAAAATTGCTCAGAGAATAGGCCTCGAAATGAAAGTTACCGATGTGGAATACCAGGGTGACTCTTCAAAAATAACCTTTTATTACACTGCTGAAAACCGAGTGGATTTCAGACAGTTAATTAAAGATTATGCCGGTGCATTCCGTACTAAGATCGATATGAAACAGATCGGTTTCAGACAGGAAGCGGCAAAAGTAGGTGGAATTGGATCTTGCGGACGTGAACTTTGCTGCTCTACATGGCTTACAGATTTTAGATCGGTAAATACCAATGTAGCAAGATATCAGCAATTGAGCATTAATCCTCAAAAGCTGGCTGGACAATGTGGTAAGCTTAAATGCTGCCTTAATTATGAGCTTGACAGCTATTTGGATGCATTAAGCAACTTCCCTTCTTCTTCAACCACTTTAGAAACAGAGAAAGGAAAAGCATTTTGTATCAAAATTGATGTTTTCAAAAAGAAAATGTGGTTTGCTTACGTAGACAGTTCCATTGCATGGTATGATTTCGATATTGATCTTGTTAAAAAACTGATTTCAAAAAATAAAAGAGGAGAAAAAATTCTTCCTCTGGAAGACTTGAAACAACCGGAAGCTTCTACTCAAAATATTGATTTGATCCAGGAAAACAGTGTGGATCGTTTTGAAAAGAAAAACAGAGGAAACAGGAACAGAAACAACCAGAACAAGCACAGCAATAATCAACAGGGACAACAAGGACAGCCACAAGGTCAAAAAAGAAACAGACCGGAGAGACAAGATAGACCTGAAAGATCTGAAAACCCTAATGCTCAATCTGGAAATCAGCCCAGACCTCAAAAACAACATCCACAGCAAAAAGCGCCCGTGGAAAAAGTAGAGGGTAATTCTGATGCTGAAAACAAGCCACAAAACAGCCCGAACAAGAAGAAATTTAAAAAGAAATATCCTCCAAAAAAAGATAATAATGCATAAAATTTTAGGATTATTTTCCCTTATCCTTTTCTTTAGCTGTAACTCTTCATCAGGAGGAGATGTCATCATGAATTCCGTTGATAACAAATGGAATAAGAAAAATGAGCAAAAATTTAATCTTGAAATTTCAGATCCGCAGAATCCTAAAAATATTATATTTGTCGTAAGAAACAACAATAGTTATCCTTACAGCAATATAAGATTCATTGTCAATTTCACCAATCTCCAGAACAAAAAAAAGGAAACTGACACCTTGAATTATGTGCTGGCAAAACCTAATGGAGAATGGCTTGGTACAGGCTTTGGTGATACAAAGGAAACTTTGTTTCAGTATAAACTGAATTATCAGTTTCCGGGAAAGGGAAAATATGAAATCGGTCTGACCCAGGCGATGAGAAATGACAACCTTTCAGGAATTGAGGATATTGGGGTAAAAATAGAAACGGCTAAACCGTAACCATAAATGGAAGAAAACAAAAAAAATGCAGGAAATAAGGGGAAAACATTTCCTCTGCCTCCTAAAAAAAAGAAAGATACCTCCTGGAAAAAATGGGTCTCATTTATTTGGATTGGACTCGTTGCGGTAGTTTTGGGAATTTCAGGACTTTTCTTTGCAGTTTCTCAAGGATTTCTTGGGGAAATGCCTGATGTAAAAGAACTTGAAAATCCTGATATCTTTGTCGCTTCAGAAATCATTTCTTCAGACGGAGTTATGCTGGGTAAATTCGAAAAGGAAAAAACACAGCCTATCGTTTATAAGGATCTTCCTCCTTACCTTATTTATGCCCTTCAGGCTAAAGAAGATGAGCGTTTCAAAGAACACTCAGGAATCGACTTATATTCTATCGCAAGAGCCGTGGCATATGGTGGTGGCCGTGGTGGTGGTTCTACAATCACTCAACAGCTGGCAAAACTTCTTTTCACAGGAAATGCTTCTCAAAATAAAGTTGAAAGAGCATTCCAGAAATTAAAAGAATGGGTAGTAGCGGTAAGCCTTGAGAAAAGATATACCAAAGAAGAGATTGTTACTCTTTATTTCAATAAATTTGATTTCCTTTTCAACGCTAACGGTATTGAAATGGCTTCCAGAGTTTATTTTAACAAAAAGACTTCGGAACTTACACTACCTGAAGCTGCAACATTTGTAGCAATGCTTGAAAATCCAAGAAAAAACAATCCTTACAGATACCCTGAAAAGGCAAAAGAAAGAAGGAATGTTGTATTGGATCAAATGCAGAAAACCGGATATATTGATGCTGCCACCTATGAAAAAGCAGCCAATACTCCTATTGAAGTAGACTTTCACCCTATTAAAAGTATCACTGACGGATATTCGGCTTATTACAAATTCTATCTGAGAAAAGAGATTGATAAATATCTTGAAACTCATGAAAAAGAAACCGGCAAAAAACTTAACCTTTACAAAGACGGTTTAAAAATATATGTTACGCTTGATTCTAAGATGCAGAAGTATGCAGAAGAAGCAATCAAAGAACACTTAACGGATCTTCAGAAAAGATTTGATGCAGAACAAAGAGGTAGAAAAAACAGACCTTTCTACTATCTTAATGACAAACAGATCAAAGATGTGATGCTTCAGGCTATGAAAAGAACCGGGCGATATAAGCTGTTAAAAGCTGACGGAATGCCGGAAGACTCCATTATGATGGAATTCAAGAAACCAATCAAAACTTCAAGATTCACATGGAGCGGAGAAGAAGAAGTTGAAATGTCTCCTTGGGATTCTATCAGATACCACAAACAAATTGCACAGGCAGGTCTGATGTCTATGGTTCCTGGAACCGGAGAGATCAAAGCATGGGTAGGAGGTATCGACTGGCAGCACTTCCAATATGACCACATCAAGCAGGGTAAGAGACAGGTAGGATCTACCTTCAAACCTTTCGTGTATGCAACTGCTATCATGAAACTAGGAATGACTCCTTGTTCAGCTGTTTCTAACGGAACGTATGATCATAACGGATGGCATGTGCCGGGAAGAGGAGGAATGCTTACTTTAAAAGATGCATTAGCGCACTCTCAAAACCCTGTTGCTGCAAGATTAATTGAAATGACAGGAGTAGATGCTGTTATCCAGACCGCAAGAGATCTGGGCGTAACAGAAGATATTCCAAGAAACAATACAATCGCTTTAGGTTCATCAGACATTACTATTTATGAAATGCTAGGTGCTTACAGTACTTTCGCCAACTATGGTAATCACAATAAACCGGAAATGATCTGGAGAATTGAAGATGCCAACGGTAGAGTAATCAAGGAAGTAAATGTAGAACCAAAAGAGGTCATGAACCCAATGTATGCTTACACCATGATTGAACTGATGAAAGGTGTTGCACAGTACGGAACCGCTTCCGGGGAGCTGGGAAGAAGAGGAATTTCAAAAGCAGTAGAAATTGCCGCTAAAACAGGAACAACTCAGAACAACTCTGACGGATGGTTTATGGGGATCACACCAAAATTAGCAACCGGAGCATGGGTTGGATGGGAAGACAGAGCAACTCACTTCTTTGGAACCGGTGAAGGTCAAGGGGCAAAAATGGCATTGCCGATCTGGGCAATTTTCATGAAGAAAGTATGGGCAGATAAAAGCTTAGGAGTTACTCCTGATGATAAGTTTGTTAAACCTTCCGATTGGAAAGACGGCTGTTCAAACCTTAAAGGATTAAGCGGAGGCTATGGAGACGATGGAAGCCTTCAGACGATCGATGAGATCAAAAATCCAAGACCGGCAGACCCTACGCCTAAAAAACCAACAGAAAAGAAAGAGGACAACATCAATGAAAATCTTCATTCCAATGATGAAGTAGATTTCAATAAATAAATTCTCTTTTAGAAATACATAAGACCTTTCAATAATTTGGAAGGTCTTTTCTTTTATAATTAATACCTTTGAAGGATGAATATCGAACGTATCAGACAACCTTTTATCGAGACTTTTCCAGGTGACTTTTCAAACAACCCTATGCAGAGAAATACCCCAAAGGTTTTATTTGCTACCATCAAACCTGCTGGTTTTGGTCAACCTGAATTAATCGCTTTTAATGAAGTTCTGTCCAAAGAAATAGGACTAGGAAAATTTGAAGATAAAGATCTTGACTTTCTGGTTGGAAATAACCTTCCGGAAAACGTTAAAACCTATGCTACAGCTTATGCAGGACATCAGTTTGGAAACTGGGCAGGACAACTCGGAGACGGAAGAGCGATACTTGCGGGTGAAATCACAAATGAAGCTGGAAAAAAAACAGAGATCCAATGGAAAGGTGCCGGAGCAACCCCCTATTCCAGACATGCTGATGGAAGGGCCGTATTGAGATCTTCTGTACGGGAATATCTGATGAGTGAGGCCATGCATCATTTAGGAGTTCCAACGACAAGAGCATTCAGCCTGGCTTTTACGGGCGAAGATGTAATGCGCGATATTATGTACAATGGAAATCCTCAGCTTGAAAAAGGCGCAGTGGTCATCAGAACTGCTGAAAGCTTCTTGCGCTTCGGACATTTTGAACTGATGTCTGCTCAAAGAGAATACAACAGTCTGCAGGAACTTACCGATTTCACCATTGAAAATTATTATCCGGAAATCACATCATCAGACAGTCAGAAATACAGAGATTTCTTTCAAAATATCTGTACCCGGACCGCAGATTTAATGGTTGAATGGTTCAGAGTGGGATTTGTACATGGAGTGATGAATACAGATAATATGTCTGCTCTGGGATTAACCATCGATTATGGACCTTACTCCATGATGGATGAATATGATTTGAATTTCACCCCCAATACCACAGACCTTCCGGGAAGAAGATATGCATTCGGAAAACAGGGACAGATTGCCCAATGGAATCTTTGGCAGCTTGCGAATGCACTCCATCCTTTAATTAAAGATGAAAAGTTTTTAGAAGACACCTTAAATAATTTTGGAACGTATTTCTGGGAGGCTCATGATCAGATGCTTTGTAAAAAATTCGGACTGGATCAGCTACAAAAAGAAGATGAGGATTTTTTCACCAATTGGCAGGGATTAATGCAGGAACTTCAGCTAGACTACACCCTGTTTTTCAGTCAACTGGAAAAAATAACTCCGGATACTGATATCAAAGGACATTTTAAAGAGGTTTCTTATATCTCTTTAAATGAAGAAATGCTGGAAAAACTTAGCAATTTCATTAAAAGTTATGAAGGAAGATTAGGTTTAAATTCTATATCAAAAGAAGCTTCATTAGCGATGATGAAAAAAACAAACCCAAAATTCATCCTGAGAAATTATCTTCTTTACGAATGCATTGAAGAGATCAGTAACGGCAAAAAAGAAATGCTGGAAAAACTCACCAAAGCTTTAGAATTTCCTTATCAGGAATTATACCCTGAGTTCTCCGTCAAAAGACCATTCGGCTATGATGACACTGCAGGATGTTCAACACTTTCATGCAGCTCATAAAATTTCAATAACAAATAGCACATCTAATTATCATATTATCATCATATTAAATATTTTTACTACATTTATAAAAATCTTTAATATGAAAAAATTTGTACTTTCTTTAGCATTGGCATCATGCTTTTACAGCAATGCCCAGACATTACTTTCGGAAAGTTTCGAAGGAGCGACATTTCCTCCAACAGGATGGACTAAAACTAATACAAACGCATCAAGAGCATGGGATTTAACAAGTTCTGTTTTTTCCGGAACTTCAGCATCTTCTATTGAACTCAAAACGAGATTTACTATTGCCGGAAATAATTCTGCTACTATTGACTGGATTGCTGGCTCTAACACAGCATACCTTACAAGCCCTTCATTCAGTTTAGCTGGAGCAACAAGTCCAACCCTAAGCTTCAAAGTAAAAGTTGGCTGGGGCTATATGATAAGCCTGAACAAAGGAAATCTTCTGGCACAGATATCAATAGATGGGGGAACTAACTGGATTACTCTTTGGAATGAAGATAGCGAACCCGGCTTTACTGATGACGGTGATGGTAATATAGATACTGATTTTTATAACACGGTTACTGTACAAAAAAACCTTAGTACATACATAGGACAGGCGAATGTAAAAATAAGATTCCAGTATATGGCAACTGATGCTGATGCTGTTTCAGTAGATGATGTACAGGTTGTTGCTAATGGAACTCTTGGTACATCTGAAACTTCAAAAACAAAAAACAGCGGTATTTCCATTTATCCAAACCCAACAAGAGGAGAAATCAACATCAAAACAGATAAAAAAATCAAATCTGCAACTGTAATTGATGCGAGCGGAAAATCTCTACTTAATAATACTTCTGAAAGATTAGATATTTCTTCGCTTCCGAAAGGAATCTATTTATTAAAAGTAGATTTTTCTGATGGAACATCGAAAACAGAAAAGGTAATAAAACAATAACAACGAATAAAACAATAACAACGTTTATACAATCTTTACATAACCACCAGCTTTGGTGGTTTTTTTATTTTACTTTTGCAAAAAATCTGACACGTGTCTTTTATCAAAACAAAAATCATCAATTTCTTTAAACTTATTTTCCCTTCCACTTATACCGAGCTGGCAGTTTTTCTATTTTTTATGATCTGTTATGGAATTTTAGGCTCCTATATTGCCCTTCATTACAGAATTATTTTTGACAGCAGAATTCCATGGGATGCTTATTTCAGTTTTGATAACAAATCTATCCTTATGACGGGAGGAAGCTTTGAAAGACATCCTCTATCCTATTATTTTTTCAATTGGGTAAGAGAATTCTCATTATTCATTTCAGGCGGAAAAATGGACACCAACTTCAGGCTTACCCTGGCTTGGCTCAGCAATATTATTATCAGCTTAAACATTGTTCAGGTTTTTAAATATTTAAAAAACATTATCTGTCTCCCGCTATGGTTAAGTGTATTAATCATTTTGTTTTTTGGAGTTTTTTCAACCAATATCATATTGTCCTTTACTCCGGAAAATTTCACCTACACCTTGTTTTTACTTTCATTATACAATTATTACGCAGCAATAAAAATCAGAAAAGAAGAAAAAACACCTGCAATTGCTCTTTCGCTTGCCGGAATTACCATCGGCGGGCTTACTATTACCAATTTTATAAAAGTTTTCATTCCCCTCCTTTTTGAAAAAAATCTTTTAAGAGACTGGAAAAAATTCGGAAATGCAGTGTTTAGGATAACAGTTGCAGTAATTTGTTTTGTACTGCTATATTTGAATAGAATTGATTTTAAATATCAGAATATATTTTCCAAAACCAACCAGCAATACGAAAAATTCTCTAATGTAGAATCAATGCCCACTTGGGACATGATTCTCTCCTTCTTTTTCGGAGGCAATATTCTTTTCCCTGGATTTATTATTTCGGATAAACACAATATGAAGGGATTCGACTTTAAAGGACTTTATATAGACCTTTATTCTTCTGCTTTTCCTTACTTTTTTATAACCATATTATTGACCCTGATTATTTGGAGTTATTTTAAAAATTTCAAAAACAAATGGGTTCAGGTTATCGCCATTTCTTTTTTCGTTGACATTGTGATTCATTGTGTTATGAGATTCGGACTTCACACTTCATCCATTTATGGAGGTCATTTTGTTTTCGTGTATCCACTTCTTTTGGGGTGGCTTTTTTATGCCTACAGATTGTCCCGTAAAGTAATGTCAGTCTTAACATTAACTGTGATCTTATTGTTTGTGTATCTACTGGCCAACAATTTATTTCGAATGGCTGAATTTTTCTGGTTTATGGAAACTTATTACCAATAAAAAAAGCTGAGAAAATTTCTCAGCTTTTTTGTTTTTATGTTGAAATAAATTCATTGCTATTTTGCTTCTGCACAGAAAATTCTGTACTGTACAGCTACCGCAGATTTGAAATATTCTCTGATTCTTGAAAGATCTCCAGCTGCACTTTGTTTTGTGAAATAACTTCCTGCCAAAATCTTGTAGTTAGGTCTTAAAGAAGCATCCGTTTCCACTTTAAGGTTAGGGAATCTTTTTCTGAAATAAGACTTTACTTCATTGGCTTCTTCGTTACTTTTCACAGTAGTAATCTGAATTTTAAAACCTAAAATTCTAGGATTTTTCTTACAAATTTCAGCATTCGTAAGTTCTCTGCTCGGCACAAAGATTTTGGGAGGTTTTGTATTGATCCCTGTAGAAACTCCAATATCATTGGAACCGGAATCTTTAGGATAATTTGCGGGAGTAACTTTAGCACATTTTCCTTCAATTCCTTCCAAAGCTGCATTTATTTTGGAATCCATTGTCATAACAAGTTCCGTACCCGAAAGAGTATCTTTTTTAACAACTTGCTGGGCTTCAATACTATAAAACCCAAATAGGGATAATATCGAAAATATTTTAATCAAATTTTTCATTTAAACTTGTTTTCGCAAATTTATACAAATTAAAAAACTATACCAAACAGGTTATTTAGAATCAATACAAATTAAACGTAAATGATATTTTCCCTTTTAGATATACCGTTAAATTCCTGTTAAAAATATTATTTTTGCCGAATTGATTGAATGTTCAATAATTTACTAACATAAGATAATTTAAATGATTAGTTGGAGAAAGCATTATAAAAAAACGTTGATCGCAATAGGCTTATTGCTATCAACCAGTGCTTCATTTTACGGGCAAGACGGCGATCCTAAAAACGGAGAGAAACTTTTCAAAGCGAATTGTACTGCATGTCACGCGCTGGACAAACAAGTTGTTGGACCACCATTAAAGGGGGTTGTAGAACGAGTAAAGACAGAAGGTGGTGTAGACAAAGATTGGCTTCACAAGTGGATCAAAGACAACAAAGCTCTGAGAGCTTCTGGGGATAAATACGCCAATGAGATTTTTGAAAAGTTTAATAAGACTGAAATGCAGGTCTTTCCAAATCTTACAGATAAGGATATTGACGACATTTTAGCATTCACGACTAATCCTCCTGCTCCGGAAGAGAAAAAGCCGGAAGCAACTCCTGCAACTGACGCCGCTGCGGCAGCACCTGCAGACAAAACTACTACAAACGTTGTTATCATTTCACTTTTAGCGATCGCAGGTTTACTGGTTTGGATCTTGGTAAAACTAAGACAATTGGTAAAACTGGGTCAATCTGAAGATTTAGCTGGGCTTAACGAAACAAGAGTTCGTTCTTTCAGTGAAATGTATGAGAAGTTCCACTACATTGGTAAAGGTTTATTAGCAATTCTTGCTATTTTAGCTGCTTATGGAGTATGGAACTGGTTGATGTGGATTGGGGTTTACAAAGGTTACAAACCTGAGCAGCCTATCTACTTCTCTCACAAAATTCACGCTGGAGAGCAAAAAATTGACTGTCAGCTATGTCACTCTAGTGCTAAATACGGAAAAGTATCTGAAATTCCTTCTATGAACGTTTGTATGAACTGTCACAGAACAATTTCTGAATACAACGCAGATCACTACATGGAGCCAGGAAAAGATAAGGCATTCTATGACGGAGAAATCCAGAAGATCTATGCTGCAACAGGTTGGGATCCTGCAAAACAACAGTACACAGGAAAAACACAACCGGTTGAATGGACAAGAATCCACAACATGCCAGACTTCGTTTACTTCAACCACTCTCAGCACGTAATTGCTGGAGAGCAAGCAATCATCAATTCTTTCAACAAAAAGAATCCTAACAACAAAATTGATGTTGTATGTAAAGCTTGTCACGGTAAAATTGATACAATGAATGTTGTTCAAATGGCTAACGACTTTACTATGGGATGGTGTATCGAGTGCCACAGAACGACTGAAGTTGATATGAACAACGGTTATAATAAAGAGTACTTCAAAAATCTACATGACAAGTTGAAAAAACAATATCCACAAGATGGAGGTAAGATCACTGTAGATGCAATTGGAGGTCTTGAGTGTGGTAAATGTCATTATTAATAACTAAAAAATTAGAAGTATAAATGGCTTCAAACAAAATACAATTCAGAAGTATTCATGAACTTAAAGACCCAGCTTTAAATGGTAAGCTGGCTCTTAAAGAGTTTCAGGAAGAAATTCCGGTAGAAGATTTCCTTGGAGATGCTGAGAAAAACGGATCAAGTACTTCAAGAAGAGATTTCCTTAAATTGCTAGGATTCTCTACAGCAGCAGTTACTTTAGCTGCCTGCGAAGCTCCGGTAATCAAAACGATTCCTTATGTGGTAAAGCCGCATGATATTATTCCGGGAGTCCCTAATTATTACGCTTCAACATATTTTGACGGTTTCGACTTTGCTAGTGTTTTAGTAAAAACCCGTGAAGGTAGACCCATCAAAATTGAACCAAATCCAGCTGGTGGCGATTTAGGTAAAACTAACGCAAGAGCTCAGGCAAGTGTACTTTCTCTTTATGATAATGATAAAGTAAAGCAGCCTAAACTAGACGGTAAAGACGAAACTTTCGATAAAGTAGACAGCTTCGTTATTAAAGGTTTAGAAGAAGCTAAAGCGTCTGGCAAAAAGATTGTGGTTTTATCACACTCTTTTGCTTCACCAACTTTCAAAAAGTTATTCGCTGAATTCAAAGCTAAATATCCTACAGCTGAATTAGTAACTTATGATGCTTTCCCTTACTCTGCAGGATTAGATGCAGCTCAGGAAGTATTCGGACAAAGAGCATTGCCTGTTTATGACCTTAAAGGTTCTGAATTGGTAGTTGCTTTCCAGGCTGATTTCTTAGGAGACTATAACGCTTCAAGCTTAGAAACTTCTTATGCAGCAGCTAGAAAACCGGGAACAAGCATGTTGAGACACATCCAGGTGGAATCTAACCTGTCATTAACTGGTGCTAATGCTGACTCAAGATACAGATTAAAACCAAGTGCTGTAAATAAAACATTAGTTGAAGTTTACAATGCAATCGTAGGTGCTGGTACTTCTGATAAGACTGCAACTGAAATTGCTAACGAATTGAAAGCAAAAGGAAGCAAAGCTGTTGTTTTTGCTGACGGTTCTAAAGGAGCACAGGTTTTAGCACACTTAATCAACCAGAAATTAGGTTCAGTAGCTTTCACAGGTAAAGCAAACTTACTGAAAGAATTTAACGGTGCAAGATACCAGGAATTCCTTGGATGGGTAAACGGTGGACAAGTTGGTGTATTAGTTACAAACAACGTAGACCCTATCTACTCTCATCCAAAAGGAGAAGATTTCAAAAAATCTTTATCAAAAGTTCCTTATGTAGTTGCAGTAGCAGATAAGAAAAATGAAATGTACAAAGCAGCGAAAGCTGTAATTCCTGTAGCTAACTGGCTAGAGTCTTGGGGAGATATCGAACCACAGACAGGGGTATATTCATTGATGCAGCCTACCATCCAGAAAATCTACAAATCAAGACAGATTGAAGAGTCTCTATTGGTTTGGAAGAATGGTAAAAACAATGCCGCAAACAATTACTACGATTATTTAAAAGCAAGCTCAGCTTCACTTTTAGGTAGTACTTCTTTCAACAAAGCATTGTACAACGGTATCAATGCTTCTACAAACACAACAACTTTATCTTATGCAGGAGGAAATGCTGCACAGGCTATTGCTGAACTAGGAAACTTTAAAGCTTCTGAATTAGAATTAGTATTATACACTAAGACTTCAATGGGAGATGGTACTCAGTCGAACAACCCTTGGTTGCAAGAATTACCTGACCCAATTACAAGAATGTCTTGGGATAACTACCTTACAATTTCTCCTAAAGACGCAGAGAAGTTTGCAATTGACAACGATCTTAATGCAAGAATGCAGTTAGATGGTTCTATTGTAAACCTTACTGTAAACGGAGTTAAAATAGAAAACGTTCCTGTATTTGTACAGCCAGGACAAGCTGAAGGATCTGTAGGTCTTGCACTTGGTTATGGTAAGAAAAACTCAGGAGCAACTGCAGATACAGGGGTAAACGCTTATCCTTTATTTGATGGTTCTAACCTTGCTCTTTCAGGTGTTAAAATAGAGAAGACAGGAGAAGACCACGAATTTGCAGGTATTCAGCTTCAAAATACATTAATGGGTCGTTATGAAATCGCTAAGGAAGTTCCTTTAGCTGAATTCATTAACGTTGCTTTTGATGATGAGCACAAGGGATGGAATAAGCCTTTGGAATACCACACGATCAGTGGAGCACTTCCAGCGAGAAAAATCGACCTTTGGGATGCTTTCGATGATACGGATGGACCTCACTTCAACTTATCTATCGACTTGAACTCTTGTACTGGTTGTGGAGCATGTATTATTGCTTGTCAGGCAGAGAACAACGTTCCTGTAGTAGGGAAAGAAGAAGTAAGAATGTCAAGAGATATGTACTGGTTAAGAATTGACCGTTACTATTCATCAAGACAAAAGGTAGAAGTATACGAAGGATTGAAAGAAGGAATGGCTGTACCAGAATTGTATGGTACTGCGTTCGGAGACGGAGGTGCATTAAACCACCCTGCAGACAACCCGGATGTAATCTTCCAACCTGTAATGTGTCAGCACTGTAACCACGCTCCATGTGAAACTGTATGTCCGGTAGCGGCTACTTCACACGGTAAGCAAGGTCAAAACCATATGGCTTACAACAGATGTATCGGTACAAGATATTGTGCAAACAACTGTCCGTACAAAGTAAGACGTTTCAACTGGTTTACTTATAACCTAAATGACAAGTTCGATTTCAACATGAACAACGATTTAGGAAGAATGGTACTTAACCCGGATGTAGTTGTAAGAACTAGAGGGGTAATGGAGAAATGTTCAATGTGTATCCAAATGACTCAGAATACTATTCTTGAGGCTAAGAAAGAGGGAAGAAAAGTGAAGGATGGAGAATTCCAGACTGCTTGTTCTAAAGCTTGTTCTACCGGAGCAATGACATTTGGAGACATGAATGATAAAGATTCTGCAATTAGAGAGCAATATGCATCTAACAGAAGATATTATTTACTAGAGGAGATCGGCACAAAACCAAACGTGTTCTATCATACTAAAGTAAGAAACAGAGTAGAAAATTAAAGTTTAAATAATAAATAGGTAAAAAATGTCAGGACATTACGAAGCTCCGATAAGGGAACCTCTAATTATTGGTCACAAAACTTATCACGATATTACAGAAGATATCGCACGACCTATCGAAGAAAGAGCAGGTAAATTATGGTGGATCTCATTATATGCTGCACTAGTTCTATTCCTCTATGGATTCGGCTGTATCGCTTACACTATCGGGACAGGTATTGGAGCATGGGGGCTTAACAGAACTATTAACTGGGGTTGGGATATTACCAACTTCGTATGGTGGGTAGGTATCGGTCACGCCGGGACCCTAATCTCCGCAGTATTATTATTATTTAGACAGAGATGGAGAATGTCTGTAAACAGATCTGCAGAGGCGATGACGATCTTTGCGGTTGTACAGGCAGCAATCTTCCCTGTAATCCACATGGGTAGAGTTTGGGTTGGATACTGGGTATTCCCTTTACCAAACCAATTCGGTTCTCTTTGGGGGAACTTCAACTCTCCTCTACTTTGGGACGTATTTGCGATCTCGACGTATTTCTCAGTATCAACTGTATTCTGGTTCATGGGACTTATCCCTGACTTTGCAATGATCAGAGATAGAGCTAAAACTCCTTGGACGAAGAAAATTTATACATTCCTAGCATTCGGTTGGGGTGGTAAAGCAAAACACTGGCAAAGATTCGAAGAACTTTCTTTGGTTCTTGCAGGTTTGGCAACTCCACTTGTATTCTCAGTACACACTACCGTATCTTTTGACTTCGCAACTTCAGTTATTAAAGGATGGCACTCAACAATCTACCCTCCTTATTTCGTAGCTGGTGCGATTTTCTCAGGATTTGCAATGGTACAAACACTATTGTTAATTGCAAGAAAAGTTTGTCACTTAGAAGACTATATTACAATGTATCATATCGAAATTATGAACATCGTAATCGTTCTTACAGGTGGTATGGTAACTGTAGCTTATGCTACTGAATATTTCATCGGATGGTACTCAGGATCTAGATTTGAAGATTTTACATATCTTTCTCCAGGTGCTGCTGTAGGACCTTACTGGTGGGCATTCTGGTCATTGATCATCTGTAACCTTGTGATTCCTGCTTCTTTCTGGTTCAAAAGAGCGAGAACGAACATTATCTGGACATTCATTGTTGCATTAATCATCAACATCGGTATGTGGTTTGAGCGTTTTGATATCATCGTTATCAACCTTTCAAGAGACTACTTACCAGGATCATGGACAATGTTTAAGCCAACGATCATTGATGTGGGTGTATATTTAGGAACTATCGGATTCTTCTCTGTTTTGTTCTTATTATACGCAAGAACATTCCCTGTAATTGCACAGGCTGAATTAAAATCGATTCTGAAAATTTCAGGTGAAACTTATAAAGCAAAAGAAGGAGATGAGCACCACTAAAATTGTATACGGACTTTATGCTGACGACGACGATTTAATGAACGGCGTTAAGGCATTCAACGATAAAGGAATCGCTATAAACGAAGTGTATACTCCGTTTCCGGTTCACGGACTAGACAAGGCTTTAGGGTTAAAGAAAACCAGAATTTCTGATGCCGCATTCTTATATGCTCTTTACGGTGTTACTATCGGTGCTACTGTAACTTGGTATGTGATGAATCATGACTGGCCACAGAATATCGGTGGTAAACCAGCTTTTGACTGGGCACACAACATGCCGGCATTCGTAGTTCCAATGTTTGAATTAATGGTATTCTGTGCTGCTCACATGATGTCTTTAACTTTCTTGGTTAGAAACAAAATGTATCCGGGAGCTCCTGCTCAGAACCCAGACCCGAGAACTACTGATGATAAATTCATGATGGAATTTGTAACTGAAGATGTAGAATCTGTAAAACAGTTGCTTATTGAAACTGGAGTTGAAGAAATAACTGTTAAAGACGCTTAAAATGAAAAAGAATGTATTAAAAATTACAGCGGTTTTAGGTTTAACAACGGTTTTACTTAACTCTTGTGGACCAAAGGACAATACTCCGCTGGTATATTTCCCGGATATGTATTTTCCGGTAGCTTATGATCCATTGATGAAAGCACAGGATGCTTATTCAGATCATGAAAATGAAATTCCTGCTTTTGTTAAAAATAGTGGCGCAACAGGTCTTGCTCCAGTAGAAGGATCTGTTTCTCAAAATAAAGATGGCGTTTTTGAAGAAAGCTTACTACCTAAAAATGTTGACGAGTACAACGCTGGGTATGATGCTTCTAAAAAACTTACAGTATCTCCTCTAAATCCAGCTAATGCAGCAAAGGATATTGAAAGAGGAAAAATCTTGTTTGATCACACTTGTGCGGCATGTCACGGAACAGGAGGTGATGGACAAGGACCTATCGTACAAAGTGGGGCATTCTCCGGAGTACCCAACTATGCAGACAGAGAAATTACTGTAGGATCTGTTCATTATGTATTAACAAACGGTAGAAATGCCATGGGATCTTATGCGGGACAACTGAACGCAGGAGACAGATGGAGAGTAGCATTGTATGTGATGAGTGCTTTCAAAAAAGGAGCAGCTACAGCGGCGGCACCAGCAACAACTGAAACGACTACCGAAACTAAAAAATAAGAAAAGAAATGTATAGTTTTTCACCAAAATTAAAATCAACTTCTATAATACTTCTTGTTGTAGGTTTAGTTCTTTTCGGTATTGGTTTCTTTATGAACAAAGGAATTTCTACTGAGAAAATAGAACAAATGATGGAAGCTGTTCATGCTTCTGGTCATGATGCTCCTACACACTCAAGTGAAATGGTTGGACCACAGGATCACGCAGCTCATTTAGAGCATGCTGAGCTTCAGGTTCACAACCAGCCATTAGCATCGCTGCACTTTGTAGCAGTCTTTTTCTTTGGAGTAAGTTGCGCTGTACTGTTCTTCTACTGTATTCAGCACGCAGCTCACGCAGGATGGCCAATTATCATCACAAGAGTAATGGAGGCTATTGCTTCTTATATTCCTTACGGTGGTGCAATCCTGGTTATCCTGATGATCTTAAACATCACTCATAATGGTCATTTATTCCACTGGATGGACCCTGAATTGACAAATCCAGAGTCTGCTCATTTTGACGTGATCCTATTTGAAAAGAAAAGATTCTTAAATATTCCTTTCTATGCAATAAGAACTTTAATCTATGTGATTGGTGCTTCTTTCTTTGCTTGGAAACTGAAAGCTCAGTCTAAAAAAGTAGATGAGACTAAATCTAAAGTTGAGTATCAATTCCTTTACAGATGGGCGGTAGGTTATATCGTATTCTTCGGATTTGCTTCTGCAGCTTGGGCTTGGGACTGGTTGATGTCTATTGACCCTCACTGGTATTCTACAATGTATATCTGGTATTCAATGGTTAGCTGCCTTTCAAGTGGTATTGCTGTAATCATCTTATTAAGTGTTTATCTTAAGAAAAATGGTTTCTTACCACAGTTCAATGACAACCACTTACACGATTTAGGAGTTTTCCTTTTCGCTACAAGTATGCTTTGGACATATACATGGTTCGCTCAGTTCATGCTTTACTGGTATGCAAACGTTCCGGAAGAGGTTAACTACTTCTTCGGTAGATTCCAGCACTATGGTACAACGTTTTTACCAATGCTGATTGTAAACTTCTTATTACCACTATTGGTATTAGTAAGCAGCAGCATCAAGAGAAACTACAAAGTAGTTACCACAATGGCAGTAGTAGTTATCTTAGGACACCTTTTAGATTACTTCAACATGGTAATGCCGGGAACGGTAGGACCATACTGGAACACTCCTGAAGTATTCTTGTTAATCCTGGGAGCAGTTCTATTCGTAGCTGGATTATTTATGTTTACTGTTCTTTCAGCTTTATCTAAACTGAAGTTGATTCCTACAGGAAACCCATTCTTACACGAATCCGAAATTTATGAGTATCCTTTCTAAGGACTTGTAACAAAATAAAATTATAAAAGACTGATTGTTTAACGATCAGTCTTTTTTTATGCAGTGACGTCAATAAGAATTTTCAGGCAACCATTTTCTGTTTTTCTCGTCTCTATATAGAAGTCTGTTTTTACTATTAACGCCAAAAACAAAATACTGCAATGAAAAAAATTCACTTTGTTTACCTTCTGTTCATTTTGATCTCCGTATTCACAAATGCACAGGTTATTACATTTGTTTCTGAAAAAAATAATAATCCTCTTCCCAGAGTTTCCGTATTTGGCAAAGACGGAAGCATACTCGCCTACTCTGATATTGATGGTAAGATTGACAAGCAATCGCTGTCACCTGCCCAAGAAAAGTTTCAGCTGGTTTATAATAATTTTCCGGTTGCCACCCTATCCTATTCCGATTTTGATCAGCCAGTCATTAAAATCAATGACCAGGTGAAAGAAATTGAAACAGTTGTTATTAAAAATAATAAGCCTGCCAAATACATTTTCATCAAAGGAAATTTTAATGCTTATGTAACGGTGAACAATAAACTGAATAGTTATGCAGACGGAATTGTAACCTACATTTTTGATAATAAATCCAAAAAACTAAAAAGTACCAATGTAGAACAGTACAGAATTTTCAGGCTGGCAGAATCTAAAAATGAGAAAAAAGAAACTTCAAAATGGGATTATAGCAATTCTCTGGAACTGCCCAAACTTAAAAATGTTGGAAACCCGGAAGAATATAAAACAAAAAGAAATACCGTTAAAGAGTTGAAGGGTGAACATAAAGATCAAATAGAGATTACTGGTGCAGCCCTTCAGGATAAAGAATTTTCATTCTTTGGATATAGATTTTACGATATAAAAACAATTTTAAACATGTCTTTTGAAAAAGGATCTGAAAAAACCCTGAAAGATTTCCTGGAATATAATGAACTTGTTTTTGTAAAATTGAAACATAAAAGTGAACCCAATTACAATCAGATAACACTTTATACTAATTTTTATCCAACAGAACTTAATTTCAGCAATGACAATGATATTGAGAAAGTGAAGTTTGATAAAGACAACAGTAATTACAAAACATCCTACTGGCAGGATTCGTCATTTCCTAATATGCAGACTATTTTCAGCAGCTTTTTCAAAGGCGATCTAAAAGAACAAACCAATAAAAAATAATGAAAACTCTGTTCCGGAGTACTAAATATCTCAATTGAATTCTAAAATTAAAAGAACAGCATCCATTTCCGGAAAAAAATAATAAATAAGCAAAAAACATAAAGTAAAAAATAAAATCCAGTATTAATAAAGGTTTTATTAAATTTGCAACAAACCAAATAAAAATGAAAAAGTTTTCTTTTCTACTTGTTTTCAGTCTGTTGCTTTTTACAGCATGTAAGAAAGATCATGTAGATGCTACGAATACTAAAACACTGCAGTCAAGTATCAATGATATGACTTCCAGTTTACCTACCATTAAACAGATTAAGTTTAATGAGGCTCTTTATATCCTTAAAACATTTGGCGTAGAAGCTGATGGTGATATAAACGAGCTAAAAGCCCTTGGAAAACTGATCAATGGAAAAAAAGTTCCTGAAATTATGTCCCTTGCAGACGAAGTTGCGCAGAAAAACGGAATAGAATGGGCCAGTACTGCCCCGCCATCACTCGGAGAAATGAACATCTTCGGAGATGATAAAGCCAAAGAAAGCGATCCTAATGACGTAAAAGCAGGATCATTAAGCCTTATTACAAGACCTACAGGCGATGACGGTTCCGGAGCTCCTACTGCCATTCAAATTGTACCAAGACTTGTAGATGCAGCAGGAAACCCGGTATCTTTCACAGGAGCAGGTCTGGAAGCAACCCTTGAAGTATTCAGTAACGGAGTAAGACTTGCTACCGCTAAAAACCTGATGCAGGATAATAACTTTAAAGGATTCAACTTGAAGTTCTCCTCTATTCCGGCAGCAAAAGTGGTAGATAACAAAATCGACATCACAGTTTCTGTAAAAACAACTGCGAAAACTTTCAAAATGTCAAAAATCGGTCTTGATGTGAATGCAGCAGCTCTGAAAGTTCCTGCCATTCCTAAAACTGATACAACAGCCGTAACAGAACAGCCAAGCGCAGTTATTGATCCAAACAATCCAACAGCAACTACTGGAACCCCTACAGATCCTGCTACTGCTACTCCAACGGCACCAGCTACGCCAAAACAGCCGACTGCTGATCCTAAAAATACAGTAAGCAAATTTTTGAACAGCGTAAGTTCACAGAACTTAAAAGCGGCTTACGATACATCGAGCAATCCAAACTGGGGAAGCTATGAATCTTTCTCTAATCCTAATTCAGGTTTTGGAGCTGTGAAAAATGTAAGCGTAAAGAATATTACAACAAGTGGTACTACAGCCAACAGTGCAAGCGTAAATGCTACCTATGATGTAACAGATAAAAGCGGTAAGACAACTTCATTGAAAGTAACTTTCGGGCTTAAAAATGTAAACGGTGACTGGAAAATTTCCAGCTATAAAATCAATTAATAAATGGCTTCAGCAGAACTGATCAAAAAACTAGAAGAAACAATTGAAAATATTCCTGATTTTCCGATTCCTGGAATACAGTTTAAGGATATTTCACCCATTTTTTTAGATCCGAAACTTTATGAAGATGTGATTGCAGATCTTGCAGCCTTCAGTAAAGGAAAAATAGATGCAGTCTGCGGAATCGAAAGCCGTGGTTATTTGTTTGGAATCGCTATTGCCGTAGCATTGGAAGTTCCGTTCATTCTGATCAGAAAAGCAGGAAAACTACCTCCTCCTGTCATTTCAGAAAAATATGATCTGGAATATGGAAGTGCTATTATTGAAACCCGTGAAGGACAAATAAAGCCAGGACAAAAAATTTTGATTCATGATGATCTTTTAGCAACCGGAGGAACTACTGAAGCAGCAGCTAAATTGGTAGAAAAACAGGGCGCAACTGTTTCCCAATTCAGTTTCCTTATTGGCTTAAAAGATTTGAATGGTGATGAAAAATTGAAAAAATTTGGTGCAGAAGTGTATCATGTTTTAGGATATTAAGATTGATCCTAACAAGATTAAGATATATGCTTCGACTCCGCTCAGCATGACAACGCTAATAATTTACTGTAAGATTAGAACAAGTAGTATTAGAAGTGTCATGCTGAGCCTGTCGAAGCATCTTTTTTTAATAAATTCATCATTCCCGATTAGCAATTCACAAAATTTCATCAATAATACTCAGAAAGTATTTTGTAAATCTCTCAGAAACAATTAAATTTGCATTTCAATTTTTAAAAACTTATGGCAAAATTGGGAAAGAGTGCTCAGAACGAGCAAGAAGGTAAAGAAACGGTTGAGTTCTTTAAAGACCTTGACAGAGAAGCTTTAAACACTGAAAGATTTGTTGAAAAATATTCAAAACCTCTAGGTTTTGTATTTGGAGCATTAATTTTAGCAGTGTTAGGATTCTTCGCTTACAAGCAATTTATAGTTGCTCCAAAGAACGCTGAAGCTGTGAAAAGTTTCCTTTCTGCTCAAAAAAGTCTTACTGAAGGTAAGGATAAAGATGCTTTGGGTGGAAAATCTGCAGCTAACCCAGGTTTTGTAGGTACATATAACGAATATTCTTCTACTAAAATCGGTAAACTTTCATCTTATAATGCAGGTTTATTGAAGTTCAAAGAAGGAAAATTCCAGGAAGCTTATGATCTTTTAGACCAGTTTTCATCTGACAACAAAACTTTAGTAGCAATGAAATTCGGAGCTATGGCAGATGCAAAATCAGGTCTTAACAAAAACGATGAAGCTTTAGCTTTATTAGACAAAGCAGCAACCGCTTCTGATGATCCGTATACAGCATACTATTTCACAAGAAAAGCAGGTATCGTTGCTTTAGGATTAAAGAAAAATGCAGAAGCTAAAAAATACTTCTCTGCAATTGATGAGAAATATCAGGACTACGACAACGGAATGTCTGATTCTTATATTGAAATGACTAAATATTACTAAAAAATGGCAACAGTTAATCTTTCCGATTACAAGCCACTTCATATAACTAATGCCGAAGATTTTTCTATCGGCATTGTTTTTTCTGAGTGGAATGATTTTGTAACGTACAATCTTCGTGATGCAGCTTTGGAAATTCTTGAAAAAGAAGGGGTAAAACCTGAAAACATCAAACTTTTCCCTGTTCCGGGAGCCTTTGAACTCAACTATGCAAGCATGCAGCTTTGCAAAGAAAGAAAATATGATGCAGTAATTTCTATCGGGTGTGTGATCCGTGGGGAAACACCTCATTTTGACTATGTGTGTTCTGCAGTAGCACAGGGAATCAAAGACTGTAACATTATGACTGACACCCCTACTATTTTCTGCGTATTGACAGATGATACCAAAGAGCAGTCTATCGCAAGAAGCGGTGGTGATCTTGGAAACAAAGGTGTAGAAGCAGCTGTTACCGCTTTAAGAATGATTGATTTCAAAAAGAAATTATCTGACAAAAAAGGAAATATCGGTTTCGGACACTCTTAACCTCAGATTACCTTAACAATATATTGGGACTATTTTTAATAGTCCTTTTTTATTGGGTATTTTAAATCACAAATCTTACTAATAAACAGGATGTTTTTGTTTTTTTCTATCAAAAGTTCTATACAAAAACTATCTTTGTGAAAACTAATAAAGACAGTAAATACATGTTTTTAAGAAAAATAAAACCGTTCCTATATTTAGGAGTTTTCTATCTTATTATTTCATTGATAATAAGAACAGTATTCTTTTTTCACCCTATTACCACAGCTAGCTTTGGGTTTTTCGAGGTCGTAAAAGTCTTGTTAATAGGCTTGGTGAATGATATTTTTGTATTCGTTCTTGCCAGTTCTGTTCTCGCGCTTTATTTTCTCTTCCTTTCCAATTCAAAATATAAAAAACCTTACGGCTACATTATTTTGGGCGCAATGGTCTTATTCTTCCTTTATATATGGCTTGTTCCTAACAATATTTTCAAGCAATATGGAGGTTCTATCATGGAGGTAGCACTTGTTTTTGTTGGAATAAAAACCCTTTTCTTCGGATTGATGCTTTTCCTTCCGACCCAAAGAACAAAGATTCGTAACACTCTATATTTCATTACATTATTATTATATGTTCTTCTGATTATTTTCAATGGAGTAAGTGAATACTTCTTTTACAATGAATTCGGAGTTCGGTATAACTTTATTGCAGTAGATTATCTGATATATACCAATGAAGTTATTGGAAATATCATGGAAAGCTATCCTGTCGTTCCGTTATTTTCAGGGATAATGATCGTTACACTTACCATCACATGGTTCATTTATAAGAAAACAAAAGATGAGCTGCTGGAGCTTCCGGATTTTAAACAAAAAATGGTTCTTCTGGGGAGTTTCATGGTACTTTGCGCCCTTAGTGCACTGGCGATCCCGTCTCTGATGCAAATGAGGTCAGACAATGTTTTTGCAGACGAAATTGAGGCCAACGGACTTCCAAAGTTCTACTGGGCTTTTACTCATAATGAGCTGGATTACTTCCAGTTTTATTCACAGATCAATCAACAGCAGGCCGAAAAGAATTTTCTAAGTCAGTATCCACAGCAGACATTATCAAGAAATATTGTTGCTGAGCAACCTGAAATGAAGAAAAACGTTGTATTGATTTCTATTGAAAGTCTTTCCGCAGATTTCATGGAACATTACGGCAACACACAAAAAATTACTCCTTTCCTTGACAGCCTTGCAGAGAAGTCATTGATGTTTACCAATCTTTATGCTACCGGAAACAGAACAGTACGCGGTCTGGAAGCTTTAACATTGTGTATTCCACCGACAGCGGGAGAAAGTATCATCAAAAGAGATGATAATAAAAACAAATTTACAACCGGGAATGTATTCAAATCTAAAGGCTATGATGTTAAGTTTTTATATGGCGGATACAGCTATTTTGATAATATGCAGGATTTCTTTAGTGGAAATGGCTACGGAATTGTAGACCGAAATAATTTTAAACCTGAAGAAATCACTTTTGCCAATGTTTGGGGAGTTGCTGATGAAGATATGGCAAAAAAAGCGATTCAGGTGATGAATACTGAAGCAAAATCAGGGAAACCATTTTTCAATCACTGGATGACGGTTTCCAATCACAGACCTTTTACTTATCCTGACGGAAGAATAGATATTCCGGGAACAGCAAAATCTCGTGAAGGCGGTGTAAAATATACCGACTACTCTCTTAAATTATTCTTTGATATGGCTAAGAAACAAGACTGGTATAAAAATACTGTTTTTGTTATCATTGCAGACCACTGTGCATCGAGTGCCGGGAAAACGGAACTTCCGATGGATAAATACAGAATTCCTGCGATGATCTTTTCAGAAGGGTTTGTTCAGCCTCAAAAGTTTGATGGATTAATGTCTCAGATAGACGTAATGCCAACCGTTTTGGGACTTTTGAATTTCAGTTATCAGTCTAAATTTCTTGGACAGGATGTCTTCAAAAAAGAATTCCAACCTAAAGCTTATGTAGCAACATATCAGGATCTTGGATTTATAAAAGACGGGCGTCTTACCATTATTTCTCCGGTAAAAAAGGTAAAACAATATTCTTTGGAATTGGAAAAAAGCGATCTGGCCCCAGCTTTTAAGCTGTATTACGACGAAAAATTATTAAAAGATCCAGACCAAAAACTGGTGGATGATGCCGTATCAGCATATCAATCTACCTCCTACTGGCTAAAAACGAAACAACTTAACAGATAAATATCTAAATATTTTTAGCATAAAGTTTGGCGTAAAATATTTAAATTAACGAATAAATTTATTACTATGAAATGGACAGACGACAGAGGCGGAAACGTTGATGACCGCCGTGGTTCCGGAGGAGGAAATGGTGGTATGATTGTAGGCGGAGGACTCGGAACTTTAATTATAGCAGCCATTGTATTCTTTTTGGGAGGTGACCCATCCGGTATTTTGAATTCCGGCAGTATGCAGTCTTCCGGAAATTCCAGTGAGCAAAGAGAACTTACAGCCGGTGAAAAACAAATTGGGGAAATGGTCAAAATGATGGATGCATGGAATAGCCAGACCTGGAATCAGATTTTCACTGAAAACGGAATGACCTATACCGATCCGGGTATTGTTCTTTTCGAAAATACAACTTCTTCAGCATGTGGTACAGCGCAATCTGCCATGGGACCTTTCTATTGCCCGGCTGATCAGAAAGTATATATGGACATGAGTTTTTTCGGTGAGCTTCAGCAAAAATTCGGAGCTAAAGTAACAGAATTTACGGTAGCTTATGTTCTTGCCCACGAAGTAGGACATCATGTTCAGACACTGTTGGGAACCACTCAAAAAGTAGATGCGTTAAGAAGAAGTGGAAGATATTCTGAAGAACAGATGAACAGAGTATCTGTGGCTACAGAATTACAGGCTGATTTCTATGCCGGAGTTTGGGCTAAAAAGACAAATGACAGCAAACATATACTGGAACCTGGAGACATTGAGGCTGCCATAGATGCTGCAGAAGCCGTTGGAGATGACAACATTCAGAAAAGAGGTCAGGGATATGTCAATCAGGAAAGCTTTACTCACGGATCATCTGCACAGCGTAAAGAATGGTTTATGAAAGGCTACAACACAGGAGATATCAGACAAGGAGATACTTTCAACCAATTATTAAAATAATTTATCAGAATTATTCAGACTATACAAAATAAAAAGCGGTCTTACTTTAAGGCCGCTTTTTTATTTATTGCAATTCTATAGGATTAGAATTTTTCTTAGCTTCTTCTTTTACCCTTTCTTCCATTCTTTTTCTCATATCGGCAGGATTCTGATTTCCACCACCGCCTCCAGGACCTCTTCCACCGCCACCGACTCTCATTGGAGATGCTATACCTCCGGAACTTTGGTTCATAAATGACATAGGATCAGTCTTAAATTTTTGCTGTTGTTTTAAATAATCTGATCTTTTTACTTTCAAAGTATTTCCAAACTGATTCAAAGTAGGAAATTCCGTGATTTTGTAGTTTTTCATTAAATCAAAAGAATAATCTCCTTTATCATCTTCTACTTTTACAATCAACCCCGGAAGTCCTCCAAACTTGTAAGGTCCATCCTGATAAGGAAGATCTGTTGTAAACCATGCTGTCCATTTTCTGCCTCCAAAATCAGTTTCGGCCTTCTGAACTTTATATTCACCTATTTTTCTTGTTTCTGATTCAATTTTCCAATTTAATGGTCTGTCTTCTTCATACGAATAGAGATCACGGCCAATTCTGTCTTTAAAATACGTCTTTTGGTTTGTTTTATCTTTTTCTATGGAATAATTGATATTAGTTCTCAAGCCTTCCATCTGATCTCTGTTGATACTTCCTCTTCCGCCTCCGCCCTGAAATGCTTTTTGCATGATGGAATCTCTTTTAATCCTGTTTTCCGAATAAAACACAGACTTTTCCGGAGAAATATCCAGGTAAGCATTTTCTGTCTTAATATCCGTTTTATTTTCGGCATCAGGCTTCATAGTCACCTGATACACAAACCTGTTTGTCTGTGCAGAAACATTCTGTATGAAGAGTGCCAATGCGATAATACCTAATTTTTTCATTTATATTTTCTTTATTTTAATTCAATTGGGTTCTGGGCTGTGCCCGTAAAGGAAGGAACATCTACCGATGAGCCTTGTGACATAGAAGAACTCTGGTTTTCACCACCCATTCCACCTCTATGCATCCCGCCACCTTTCATTCCTCCTCCATTCATACCACCGCCGTGCCTTCCGCCGCCGAAATTCATATTTCCGCCACCGTTATTTCCCGCCATAGCATTTCTGTTTTTACTAAATTCAAGTTCCAGGGCCGCTTTATCACCATGAAAATTAACTCTTGTACTTTGCTTGGCATCAGCATTTATCTGTTCTTTAAAAGCATTTTTAACGATAATCTTTTTAACAAGATCAAATTTATAGTCTCCTTTGTCATCTTCCAGTTTTACAATCAGTCCTGGCAATCCTGAGAACTTATAAGGTCCGTCCGACAAAGGAATATCTTTTGTGAACCATCCTGTCCATACTCTTCCTCCAAATTCTGCAACTGCTTTTTGGGCTGAATATCCATTTTGTTTTTCAACCACATTGGTCACTTCCCATTTTACAGGTCTGTCTTCCTGATAATAAATTTGTTTTCCAGCTGCCTTTTCATAATAATACACTTTTTGGTCCGGAATACTCTTTGTAATAAAATATTCAAAAAAAGTAGGTTCAAAATGTTTTCTTCCTTCTTGTTTTGAAAATTCTTTTTCCTCTTTTTTATTTTCTTTCATTTCTGATCTCAGAGCAGTAAAAAGAGAGTCTCTTATCAATTTATTTTCACTGATAAATAAGGATCGTCCTTCCTTAATATCCAGAAAAGTTCTTTCACTTTTCATACTTACCAGATTGATAGAATCTGGGTTTACCAGCGTTTCATAAACATATCTGGTGGTCTGTCCATAAGACAGTGCGGTGAAAAACAATACAAAAAAAATTATTATTTTTTTTCCCATTACCAATTTTATTTATAGATAGGAAATATGATTCAAGGTTAAAATCAGAAACAGAATCTTCCGTATCACGATAAGAAATTTATCTAATTTTAACATAAATCATGCTTTTCAAAATCGCTATTAATATAAGAATCATTAAAATAGATATCTTCGATTTGAGATTGCGGAAATTAGTTCGTATTTTTGCATCATTAAATCATTCTAAATAAATACAATGATAAAAGTATCAGACTATGCAAAGGAGAAAGCTATCCAGTTGATGACTGAAGATGGCTTTAACCCTGCTGAAGATTATATAAGAGTAGGGGTGAAAAGCGGCGGATGCTCTGGTTTAGAGTATGTTTTAAAGTTTGATAACCAAAAAACAGACACAGATCAGATTTTTGAAGATAATAACATCAAAATTATTATAGATAAAAAATCCATCCTTTATTTGGCAGGAACAACTCTTGAGTATTCAGGAGGATTGAACGGAAAAGGGTTTGTTTTTAACAACCCGAATGCATCCAGAACATGTGGATGTGGAGAATCATTTAGTCTTTAGAGAAAAGACATTAGATACTAGATAACAGATATCAGAGCCATTCTGAATGCTGAAATCTACCATCTGAAATCTAAAAAATAATAATGAGTAAATATACAGAAGACGATTTAAGGGTCGATCTAGAAAATAAAAAATATGAATTCGGTTGGGAAACGAAGATTGATTATGAAGATTTCCCGATCGGTTTAAATGAGGATATCATCCGTGCGATCTCTGCTAAAAAAGAAGAGCCGGAATGGATGACTGAATGGCGACTGGAATCTTTCAAAATCTGGTTGAAAATGGTAGAGCCTAACTGGGCGAATATCAAGTATGAGAAACCGGATTTTCAAGCAATCCGTTACTATGCTGCACCTAAAGTAAAGCCGGAACTGGCAAGTCTTGACGAAGTAGATCCTGAATTATTAGCAACTTTTGCAAAATTAGGGATCAATATCGAAGAGCAAAAAAGACTTTCAGGAGTTGCCGTAGATATCGTAATGGACTCAATTTCTGTGAAAACTACTTTCCAGGATACATTGGCAGAGAAAGGAATTATTTTCTGTTCAATCTCTGAGGCCATTAAAAACCACCCTGATTTAGTAAGAAAACATCTTGGAAAAGTAGTTCCGAGAGGAGATAATTTCTACGCAGCATTGAATTCCGCAGTTTTCTCTGACGGAAGTTTCTGTTATATTCCCAAAGGCGTAAAATGCCCAATGGAGCTTTCCACTTATTTCCGTATCAACCAGGCAGGAACAGGACAGTTTGAAAGAACACTTCTTATAGCTGATGAGGGAAGTTACGTTTCTTATCTTGAAGGGTGTACAGCACCATCAAGAGATGAAAACCAGCTTCACGCTGCGGTAGTGGAACTGATCGCTTTGGACGGAGCGGAGATCAAATATTCTACAGTTCAGAACTGGTATCCTGGTAATGAAGAAGGTAAAGGAGGGGTATTCAACTTTGTAACGAAGAGAGGACTTTGCGAAAGAAATGCAAAAATCTCCTGGACTCAGGTAGAAACAGGTTCAGCAGTAACATGGAAATATCCTTCTTGTATTCTGAAAGGAGATAATTCTATTGGAGAGTTCTACTCTATTGCGGTAACCAACAACCACCAGTATGCAGATACAGGAACGAAAATGATCCACATTGGAAAGAATACCAGATCAACGATTATTTCCAAGGGTATTTCTGCAGGAAAATCTCAAAACTCATACAGAGGACAGGTGAAAGTAATGCCTTCAGCAAAAGGAGCAAGAAACTTCTCTCAATGTGACTCTTTATTGATGGGTAATGAATGTGGAGCTCACACTTTCCCATATATTGAAATCAAAGATCCTACTGCACAGTTAGAGCACGAGGCAACGACTTCAAAAATCGGGGAAGATCAGATTTTCTACTGTAACCAAAGAGGTATTGATACGGAAAGAGCAATTGCTTTGATCGTGAATGGTTTCAGTAAAGAAGTTTTGAACAAGCTTCCAATGGAATTTGCTATTGAAGCACAGAAATTACTTGAAATTTCATTAGAAGGTTCAGTAGGATAAGAAAATATGATAGCTACAGAAAGATTAATTTTAAGAAAACCTACAAAAGAAGATTTTGAAAGATTCTTTGAAATTAATCATGATCCTCAAACCAATATTCATAATCCAAGCGGACCAATGAGTTTTGAAAAAGCAGAAAGCACATTTACAAGAATGCTTGATCATTGGGAAAAGTACAGTTTTGGAGGCTGGGTGATTGTTGAAAAGGATGATCCAGAAAATATAATAGGTTTTGGAGGATTGAGCTATAAACTCTACGGAGAAGAAGAAAAATTGAATTTAGGCTATCGTTTTGCTTCCGAGGCATGGGGGAAAGGATACGCCACAGAATTCACAAAGAAAGCTATAGATTTTGGGTTAAACGAAGACAGTAAAGAAGAAATATTCGCCATTGTCCGTCCCAGTAATATAGCTTCTGTTAAAGTATTGGAAAAGGCAGGTATGATACAAATCGGGACACTGAATGATGTCCCTGGTCAACCTGAAAGTTTAGTATATAGAATTCAAAAATAATTTGTTTAAGCAAATAAAATGTTAGAAATTAAAAACCTTCACGCCAAAATTGAAGATGGCGCAGAAATATTAAAAGGTATTAATCTTGAAATAAAGCCAGGCGAAGTTCACGCGATCATGGGGCCGAACGGAGCTGGGAAATCTACCCTTTCTTCTGTAATCGCTGGTAAAGAAGATTACGAAGTGACTGGTGGAGAAATTCTTTTCCAGGGAGAAGATATCGTTGAAGATGCTCCTGAAGATAGAGCTCACAAAGGAATTTTCCTTTCTTTCCAGTATCCAGTGGAAATTCCGGGAGTTTCTGTGACAAACTTTATCAAAGCTGCTTTGAACGAAACAAGAAAAGCAAACGGACTGGAAGAAATGCCGGCAAAAGAAATGCTTGCATTAATCCGTGAAAAATCCGAAAAACTGGGTATCAAGAAAGATTTCCTTTCAAGATCATTAAACGAGGGATTCTCAGGAGGTGAAAAGAAAAGAAATGAGATCTTCCAGATGATGATGCTTAATCCTAAATTGGCTATTCTTGATGAAACTGATTCCGGATTGGATATTGATGCTTTGAGAATCGTTGCAGATGGGGTAAATCACTTTAAAAATGAAGGAAATGCAGTTCTTTTGATTACGCACTATCAGAGATTGCTTAATTATATTCAACCTGACTTCGTTCATGTTTTAGCAGATGGAAAAATCATCAAGACCGGTGACAAATCTTTAGCATTAGAACTTGAAGCAAAAGGTTACGACTGGCTTCTTAACTAAGAAGAAAATATATTATTTCAGAGATTATAATTTTCGCAGTTATTCATAAACCCTGTAAAAATAAGAATCTCTACTATTAAAAATTGGGTTCCCTATTCCTCGGAATAACAATATTTTAGTTAATAAAAAAAGAAAAAATGGTGCAAACCACAGATATACCAGTAATGGCATTAAAAGAACAAATTATAGAGAACCATAATGAATTTTTGGAGAGTCTTCGTCACAGATTTCTGGATGACAGTAGAAAAGCAGCTCTTCAAAGGTTTCAAAATGTTGGTTTTCCGACAAAAAAAGACGAAGAATATAAATATACCAATCTAAAGGAAATCACGGAAAAAAGCTACAACTTCTTCCCGAAGGAGAGCCACAATATCACCAAAGAGCAGTTTGATGAACTGCACCTTGGAGAAGAAAACTTTGATTGGATTGTTTTTGTAAACGGTAAACTTCATAAAGAACTTTCAAAAGTTTCTATTGAAAATGTAGAATTCCTTTCATTCAACTATGCATTAAATGATGAGAAGCATAAAGAGGTTTTTGAAAAATACTTCAACACTATTGCTTCTAAAGATCAAGCTTTTACAAACTTAAATCTTGCTTACTGCAAATACGGTTTCTTTTTGAAAGTTCCTAAAAATGTAGTGATTGAAAAACCAATCCACGTTTTTTATATTTCTCAGAATCAGGAAGAGAATACGTTCTACAATACAAGAAACCTTTTGATCGTAGAAGAAGGAGCCAAAGTAGAAGTAATTGAAAGCCATCATAATTTTGACAGCGCCTATGTATTGACAAACTCTGTAACGGAAATCTTTACATATCCCAATGCAAAAGCTGACTGGCACAAGCTTCAGAATGACAACAACACAACCTATCTTATTGACAGTACGTTCGCAAGACAGGAAAAAGACAGCTTAACCACTGTAAACACGTTCTCTTTCGGAGGTAAACTGGTAAGAAACAACCTTGATTTTATTCATAATGGATCAAACATCAATTCATTCATGAACGGAATCACAATCATCGGGAAAGATCAGTTGGTAGACCACCACACGGCAGTTCACCATAACTTCCCGAACTGTGAAAGCTATCAGAACTATAAAGGAATCTTCGATGGCAATGCCCACGGAGTTTTCAACGGAAAAGTTTTTGTAGATAAAATTGCTCAGAAAACAAACGCTTATCAGCAAAACAATAACGTGTTGCTAAGTGAAGGAGCAAGCATTGATACAAAACCTCAGTTGGAGATCTTTGCAGATGATGTAAAATGTTCTCACGGATGTACAGTAGGTCAGCTGAATGAAGATGCCCTATTCTACCTGAGAGCAAGAGGAATCTCTAAAAAAGAAGCTCAGGCATTACTTTTATATGCTTTCGCAAATGATGCCATGCAAAATATTGATATAGAGCCTCTAAAAGAGAAAATTTCAAAGCTATTGGCAGAGAAACTAGGAGTAGATATAGAATTCTAAGACTTATATATATTGATACGAAAAAGCACTTCTTTTTGAAGTGCTTTTTTTATTTCTTACGGGTATCTTATCTTATTTATTTCTTTAGCCAGCCTTGGTTATCCTTATTATCTGAACGTTTCTTACCATTATCAAAATTGTAAGCCAAACCTACGCCCAATGTCTGCTTCAGCTGTGTTTTCCAGATCTGGTTATGGTCATACAGCAGATCCAGGGTAATATTGGATGAAATATATTTATTAATCTTCATATTTAAGACCGCTCCATAAGCCAGTACCAATCTATCCGGATGATCCAGATAATTTGAAAATACAGACGCTGTATTGGTCAGATTAATATTCTCCATGATTTTGATCTTATAAATGGCTGTACCGAGGAAACCGAACTGGAAAAGTGATGAATCACCATCATTTTTAAGGCCATACGTTCCGGCAGTCTGGAGATCCTTATCTAAAACAAAAGTCCATCTCGCGTTAGCAGGACGTAATGTTACGGTCAAATTATCATTAGGACGATAGGTAACCCCCGCGCCCACATTCAGATATCCCGGAGCCATGAAATTGGAAATCTTTTTAGCATCAGGGTTGTTTCCATCTTCATATCCCGGAGCAAACTGAGTCTGAAGGCCGGCTCCTCCTGAGAAATACCAGCTTTCAGCAAATTTTCTACCATAGTTTGTAGAAAGATTGATAACATCCTGAGTTTTTCGCACACCTGTACCCTGGGTATTATTCTGTCCGTAACCCAGAATAATGATATTTTCCCAAAGATCTTTCCCTTTCTCATAAGTTAGGTTATAATTAACACCAGCAAGCCATCCTACGTTGTTGGCTCCACCTCCTACCCAGTTTGAAAAGGCAGCCTGGTTAAGCATTAATGTATTTTGTCCCTGAATAAACCAGGCTTTAACGGTATCTGCTGCCGGAGCCTCTGTTTTAGTTTCCTGCGCCAAAGCTATCGCTCCAAAAGAAATGGAACTGATCAATAAAAGTTTTTTCATAATAATGATTTATTACAAATGTATAAATAATAATCTACGCCTAAATAAAATTCACTTTAAAATGAATTTAACATAGTTGATTTTTCGCCTGTAATACAATGAAAACAAATCATTTAAACAACACTATATTGCACCCCAAACTTAAGTCAACTTAAAATGACAGTATTTAAAAAACAAAAAAACACCTCATTTCTGAAGTGTTTTTATATTAGAATTGATATAGTTATATTATTTTTTAATCCACCATTGACTGTCCTTACGGTCAGAACGTTTCACACCATTATCAATGGTATAAGCGAAGCCGATTCCAAGGGTTTGTTTCAGCTGAGTTTTTTCGATTTGGTTGTGATCATACAGCAAATCAACCGTCACATTGGAGGAAATATATTTGTTTACTTTAAGGTTTAACAGCGCACCGTAAGCGAGAACCAATCTGTCCGGACGGTCAAGGTAATTCGAGAAGACCGAAGCAGTATTCGTTAAATAAATATCTTCCATTATTTTCAGCTTATAAATTGCCGTTCCCAGGAAACCGAACTGCAATAAAGAAGAATCACCATCACTTTTCAAACCATAACTTCCTGCGGTCTGAAGATCTTTATCCAATACAAAAGTCCACCTGGCATTGACAGGACGTAAAGTAACCGTAAGATCGTCATTAGGTCTGTAGGTGATACCCATACCGACATTCACGTAACCTGGTGCCATAAAATTCGATATTTTCTTTGCTTCAGGGTTATTCCCATCTTCATACCCTGCGGCAAACTGGGACTGCAGCCCTACTCCACCAGAGAAATACCAGCTTTTTGAAAACTTCCTCCCGTAATTTGTAGAAACATTAATAACATCCTGAGTCTTTCTTATTCCAAGCCCCTTCGTATCATTTTGTCCATAGCCTAGGATAACAATATTCTCCCAAAGATCTTTGTCTTTTTCATAAGTTATGTTATAATTGATACCAGCAAGCCATCCCACGTTATTGGCTCCACCTCCTACCCAGTTTGAAAAGGCTGCCTGATTGATCATTAAAGTGTTTTTTCCTAAAACTGACCAGTATTTTACTGTGTCTACCACAACAGAATCTTTCTTCAATTCTTCTTGTGCACTTGCATAAATCCCCATAAAAAAGGAAAGAATCAATAAAAACTTCTTCATTACTCAAATAATTTTCAATGCAAAAGTATTAATATAATTTTTTTTAAAGGTAAATTCAGCTTTAAAGAATCCTAATTCATAAAGTTTAATACCTAACAATAACATATCTCTATAAAATCAATGCCAAAATAATAAGTTTAAAAAATAAATTTGACACCTTTTGTCTTAAAATCAGGGAAGTAGAAATTGATTCATCGACAAATTTTCCGAAATTTATGATTGGCTTTTGATTTGACGTAAAATCCTCATGTTTAAAAATGCAATTTCCAAAAGAGCGATTATCTACCCATTGCTGATGCTTTCTGCGATGTGGTTTGGGTATTTTTTACAAATGCAGGGCTTTTTTCAAAGCTGTTTTGGAGCGATTATACCGCTTTTGCCTGAAGGGCTGCTGGGTATAGTTACTTCTCCTCTTTTGCATGGAAACATCGATCATATTATAGGAAATTCTATTCCGATAGCGGCACTTATGTTTTTGCTCTATCAGTTTTACCCAATCGTAGCAAATAAAGTTTTTATTATCGGCTGGCTGGCAACAGGGCTTTTAGTATGGCTTCTTCCTCCTATTGACATTTTCTCTGGCGAATATATGTACACTTGTACCATCGGAGCCAGTGGTGTAGTCTATGTTCTTGCCTTCTTCCTTTTTTTCAGCGGGGTATTTAAATGGAATACAAAACTTCTTACCATTTCAATGCTTGTTGTACTTTATTATGGAAGTTTAATCTGGGGAATGCTGCCTGAAGAGCTGTTTTATAACATGCAGGAACCGAGTAAAATTTCATGGCAGGCCCATCTTTCCGGAGCAGTAGTCGGAAGTATTATTGCGTTTGCTTTTAAAAATGTTGGGGAAAAGAAGAAAAAGTTCATTTGGGAATTTCCGAATTATTATAGCGAAAAGGATGATAAATTGTGGCAGGAATACAAGGAAAACCATCCGGAAGATTTTATGGAGCTTCCATATAAAAAAAGAGATGATATCTGGGATCATTTGGATGAATTAAGGAAAAGATAAAAACTTAATTTCACTACATTTGAAAAAAACACACATGATTTCCGAAGAATACTTTTATGCAATCGCCCTTCGCGAATGCAGCCAGATAGGTGATATTCATTTTCATAAACTTGTCCATACTTTTGGAAGTGCTCAGGAAGCATGGAAAAGAGCAAAGAAAGAATATAAAAAGCTGGAAGGCATAGGACAAAAAACAGTTTCAGATATTGGGAATAACAACCATTTGGAATTCGCAGAAGAAGAAATAAATTTTTGCGAAAAGAATAATATTCAGATCAGGCTGAAGTATCTTCGTGAAACTCCTTTACTGCTTAATGAATGTAATGATGCACCGGCTATTCTTTATCAGAAAGGAAAGATTGATGATACACTGTCAAAAGTAAGTATTGTAGGAACCCGGAATATGACTGGCTATGGTCAAAAATTTATTGAAGACTTTTTTGAAGCAACCCAATCTTCAAGATATACATCAGTAAGCGGGCTCGCTCTTGGAGTTGACAAAGAGGTTCATGAACAGTCTATTCTTCATCGAAAACCCACTGTAGCAGTTCTTGCACATGGTTTCCAATATTTATATCCATCAAAAAACAGAAAACTTTCAGAGAAAATTTTGGAGGAAGGAGGTACATTAATCACAGAGTTCAGCTCTTCCCAAAAACCAGACCGTGAAAACTTCATCCAGAGGAATAGAATTGTAGCAGGAATGTCTCCCGCAACCATTGTGGTGGAAACTGGTTTTGGAGGAGGATCTGTAAGCACTGCTGCTTTTGCCAATGATTATAACCGTGATGTCTTTGCCCTTCCCGGAAAAATTACAGACCTCTGCAGTCAGGGATGTAATCAGCTGATTTTCCATAATAAAGCGACAGCCATTTCTACTATAAAAGATCTTATAAGCATGCTCGGGTTTAATGGTCCCAAAGAAAAAATCGAAGAGTTATTTCCTTATAGTGAGACCACAATACAATTGTCTGACAATCAATATTTAATATATCAATCTATTAAAGACCAACCACAGATTTCTCTGGATGATCTGTCACAGAAAATTAATATTCCTCCCTACAAAATTTTACCAATAATTTTGGAATTGGAACTTTTAGGGAAAGTAAAATCATTTTCCGGGAGGCAATTCATCGCAATTTAAGATTTAATGATTTCTTAATATTGCATTATTTCACACATAACATTTCATTTTTAATAAAATTTGAACACAAATTATCAATTTAATAATATTACGAAACATTATTATTTAATTTTTAACAATGTTGAAATACAGTGTTGTGAATCTTGAAAAAAAAATTAAATTTGTTGACAATAATATTCAACCTTAATATATGGAACAATATAATATTGACCAGAAAATCCAAGAGTTTATTGCAAAAATTGAAGCAAAAAATCCTAACGAACCGGAATTCTTACAGGCTGTAAAAGAAGTTGCCGTAACTGTAATTCCATTCATTGCTACTAAAAAAGAATATACCGGAATGAAGCTGCTTGAAAGAATGGCTGAAGCTGAAAGAATTATTATTTTCAGAGTTCCATGGGTTGATGACAAAGGAGAAATTCAGGTTAACAGAGGTTTCAGAATTCAAATGAACTCTGCTATTGGACCATACAAAGGAGGAATTCGTTTCCACCCTACTGTAAACTTATCAGTTCTTAAGTTCTTAGCTTTCGAACAAGTATTCAAAAACTCTTTAACAACTCTTCCAATGGGAGGTGGTAAAGGAGGTTCAGATTTCGATCCACAAGGAAAATCTGATATGGAAGTGATGCGTTTCTGCCAGGCTTTCATGACAGAATTGTGCAAACACATCGGTCCTGAAACAGACGTACCTGCAGGAGATATCGGTGTTGGAGCAAGAGAAATCGGATATTTATTCGGACAGTACAAGAAAATCAGAAACGAGTTTACAGGAGTTCTTACAGGAAAAGGTCTTGCTTACGGAGGTTCATTGATTCGTCCTGAAGCTACAGGATACGGTGTAGTATACTTCGCTGAGCAGATGCTTAAGACTATCGGACAGGATTTCCAGGGTAAAACAGTAACAGTATCAGGTTTCGGAAACGTAGCTTGGGGAGTGATCAAAAAAGCAACTGAACTAGGCGCTAAAGTAGTAACAATCTCTGGACCAGATGGGTACATCTATGATAAAGACGGTATCAGTGGAGAAAAGATTGATTATTTATTAGAGCTTAGATCTTCAGGGAACAACAGAGCTGAAGATTATGCTAAAAAATATCCTTCTGCTGAATTCCATGCTGGAAAACGTCCTTGGGATGTGAAGTGTGATGTTGCTTTCCCTTCTGCAACTCAAAACGAATTAGATTTAGATGATGCAAGAAAATTAGTTGAAAACGGATGTGTTTGTGTAACTGAAGCAGCTAACATGCCTTCTACACTAGACGCCATCAACTATTTCTTAGATAATAAAGTATTATTCTCTCCTGGTAAAGCTTCCAATGCTGGAGGTGTTGCTACATCAGGATTAGAAATGACTCAGAACTCTATCCGTCTTAACTGGACTTCTGAAGAAGTTGATGCAAGATTAAAGGAAATTATGATTGGTATCCATAAAGCTTGTAGAGACTACGGGAAAGATGAAGACGGTTATGTAAACTACGTGAAAGGTGCAAATATTGCCGGCTTCGTAAAGGTAGCAGAAGCAATGTTGGCTCAAGGAGTTGTGTAACAGAAAAACAAAGGTTGGGAAAAATTCCCGACCTTTTTTGATATAGCCTGTTCCCGGGATAATGGGAAAAAAGTAAAAAGTGAAAGGAGAAAGCGCTGCTATATGCAGTGCTTTTTTTTTATTTTTATATCATGAAAAACGCTTTTAAAAATATTGATGAATACATTCTTCTGTTCCCCATAGAAGTACAGGAAAAACTGCTTGAACTACAACAAGCCATCCATTCACTGGTTCCTGGTCTGGAAGAGTATATTGGATATCAGATGCCTGCTTTCAGGTACAAAGGAAAACCTTTGATTTATTTTGCGGGATATAAAAAGCATATCGGATTCTATCCAGGCGCTGAAGGTATCCATAATTTTGAAACAGATTTTAAAGAGAGAAAATATAAATTCTCTAAAGGTGCTGTGCAATTTCCAATTCATGAAGATCTTCCGCTGGATCTGATTACTAAGATTCTTCTATTCAGGGTAGAGGAAATTGATCAAAAAAAATCCTGAAATACAAGATTTCAGGATTCCGACTAGTGTTTGCTAAAGTACTTTTACTTTTTCTTCTTTTTGTCTTTCTTTTCTTCCTTAGGTGCATCTGCAGGTTTCGTTGCATCTGTAGGTGTTGTACTTACAGTTGGGTCAGTTGCAGGAGCAGTTTCCATTGTAGTTGCAGGTGTCTTTTCCTGTTGAGTCTTTGGATCCGAAGGACTTGTAGTCTGTGTATTCGGTTGTTGGGTTTGAGTTGTCGTTGGATTATTAGTAGAAGTATCCGCCGGCTTTTGTGGTGTTGATTGTGCTGATACTGCGATTACTCCGACTAATGTAAACGCTGCCGTTAAAAATAACTTTTTCATAATGTAATATTTAAATGATTGTTTAACTTAAACGAAGCATCATTTATAAAATTATATGTAATAAGCTTATTTAACGTACTTTATAATTATTTAAGAGGAATTTGCAAAAATTATTATAATAATTTGGCTGGAGGATCGAAGCTTGAAGCTTGAAGTTTATCGCAGTTGAAACATCAATTCTTTGGTGTAACAGCTTCCCTCTCCCATCATCCTGCTTCCATCCTTGAAATCTACTTCGCTATATTCTTCATCATTTTTTCCACGAATTCAAACGCGGCCGGGCAGATAACCGTATTTTTCAGCATCAGATTATTAATCTGGTAGATCTTCTTACGGTCTGTATGCGGATATTCGCGGCATGCTTTAGGTCTTACTTCGTAAATAGAACAGGTATTATCATTGTTCAGGAAATGGCAGGGAAGATTCTGCAATACCTTATCATTATCTTCATCCACTCTTAAGAACTTAGATTCAAAATCAGCAGACTTCATACGAAGATGTTTGGAAATACGCTCTATATCCTTTTCCGTGTACAAAGGGCCGGTTGTTTTGCAGCAATTGGCACATTGTAAACAATCTATTTCATCAAAAACTTCATCATGGGTCTCCTGTACAATATAATCGAGGTTTTTGGGCGGTTTTTTCTTTAATCCGTCCAGAAATTTCTTGTGTTCTTTCTGCTTTTGTATCGCTTGTTTTTTATAAAAATCTAAATTCATTTATTCATTATTTCTTACAAAATCCGGAAGATCCTCTTTCTTATACTCATTTATTTTATCAAGATCAAGAACCGTCGTAAGGCTTTCTTTGCTTGGATAATACATCGGAACAAATTTAGCCCCGTAAACAATTTCCCCGGTAGTATATGAAGATCTCTGCACTACGGTGTTTGAAAACACTTCATCAAATGCACGTACCTGTACAATAAGTTCAATATCCGTATTTTTAAAATCATCTTCAGAAAAGCCGTAAAACGGAGAGTTTTCATCAATTTTATGTACCACAGTCCAGTTTAAGGCTAGCGTATTGATCTTACTCATCTGAGTATTGAGTCTGTAAAAATTACTTTTAGCAACTCCATTTTCTATGACTTCAATAGCTGCAGAAAGAATCACATCTGCATCTGTCAGCGCATTGTTTTTATAAGGAGCCAGCCTGAACATCAGGGCCGAAGATTCCTGAAAAGGAGCAATCACAGCTATATCAGAAAACCTGAGATATGCTCTTGGTCTTGAAAATCTTCCGTAAAAAAGCCCTGTTGCAATAGCAAAGGTAAGCAATCCCAAAAAAGCCTCAAAAGTAGCCACAAGGCTGGCCAAAAATCCCACCGGAGCAATTCTTCCATATCCAACTGTTGTGAAGGTCTGGGAACTGAAGAAAAAAACGTCGATAAATTCATTCAGCGGATCACTTTTATCAATTCCTGTAAGATGTTCCACACCAATCAGGTAATAGATCATAGCAAAAAGAAGATTGATCAGAATATAAGCAACAACCAAATAGGAAATAAAGCGGAATGATGAAAGATTCAGCATGGTATGATACCAGCTTAACCTGTTAAAAACATTCACGCCTCTTCTCTGAACATTCGGGAGGCCGTCTTTATTGATAAATCTTCCGGATGCATTGGTTCCAAAACCACTGTTCTCCGCATTTTTCTGACGGATCTTTTTTCTGAATCCTCCTGTCATTTTTTAATCATTTTGATTGTGTTATATAATGATTTCTCTCTGCAAATAAGCCGGTTGATCAGCTCTTCCCTTTTGTTTTTATAATATTAAAAAAACAAAGTTATGTTTTTTAGCCATCATTTCTTTAACATTCATCATTCAGATAACAGATTATTTTTCCACAGGATTTTATGATGTTTGTATTCAAAACAACACACACAAAAACAGCAGAAAGTTTTGAATTTCTGCTGTTTATATTATATTGATCAAAGTGGCTTTATATAGTTTGTGCAGGTGATTCCAGGACCGTAACGCTTACATTGCTGACCGATTTCACAGTCCCTGACTCTCCATGTATATTAGAAAGAAAATTAGGGAAGTTTTCAATAGGAAAAGCCCAATAATAATGGCCATTGACTGGAGAAGGAAAGTTAGCCTGCAATCTTCCATTCAATTTCATGGGAACAAAGTATTCTACAGAAGATCCTTTTAGCTTCGTGAGGATAGAAATGGTCTTTTTAGAGTGTGCCGGGACAATAGCCTTGTAAGTACTGGTTTCTGTAATTTCTTCAGAATTTTCTGTGCCTTCCGTTGTATCTCCTCCTACAACAACTTTAGTGCTTGCTGAAGCTTTTGCAACCAACGGAATATCAACAGATACAGATGCAGCTACTTCAAATGATCCTGAAACAGTACGTTTCCAGGAGGTAGAATATCCCTTTTTGTAAGAATAGGATACCGTAATTTCGCTTTCACGATCTCCATTATTAATAGCTTCCGTAGTATAAGCATTATCCGGCAAATCTATTCCGTCGGTTTTTATCGTTACCTCAGGAGTTCCTAAAACAATGGAAACATTAGGATTAGGAGCTGTATTCCGGGTATCTCCATCTACAGAAAGATCAGGATTAAAGATAATTCCATCCGGGATCTGGCCAGCGTAAGCAAAAACATTTTTCAACTTTGTTCTTTCTCCGGAAAAACCGATATCATATCCCATATCTTTCAAATGTTTAGGCTTGAAAGGGATTTCACGCTCTTCATTAGCCGGACTGTTTACACTCAGACTGTTATTATCTGACAATTTAAACTCATCTACAATTTTCCAGCCTTTCTGCAGCATCTCAGCCTCTGTCAACTGTACTTTCTTTACATCAGCAGAATTCACCTTTTCTGAATCATTATTAATAGTATTCACTTCATCTCTTGAACATGACACCGAAAGCATCAATAAGAGAAACCTAAAAGAATTAATTTTTTTAATCATTTTAATAATTTTTTTAGCGTTTAATACTTAAATTTACAAAAAACAAACTCTTTTAATCTGTTTTTTTGCGAATTAATCAAATTTTAATTTTCCCAATTTCCCATCTGATTATCCTGTATTTTACTCTAAAATGCTGTTTATATGAAATTTATCAATTTAGAGACTGTAATTTTTTATATGATTTACACTAACTTTGGGCTATGAAAAAGCTTGAATCACGAGAAGATATTGAAGACCTAGTCAATAAATTTTACAGCAAAGTCGTTAAAGATGAAACCATAAGCTTTTTCTTTAATGATATCGCTAAAGTAGATTGGGACAAACATCTTCCCAAGATGTATTCTTTTTGGGAGTCTATCCTTTTTGGACAAATGACGTATAAAGGAAATCCAATGGGTGTACATTTCCCTATCAATGAAATACAGGCAATGGAGCAGAAGCATTTTGACAGATGGCTTTTGCTTTGGCGTACGACTATTGAAGAAAATTTTGTTGGAGAAAACGCAGATATGGCAATCTACAAATCCGAAAACATAGCCAAACTCATGGCTTTTAAAATGGAGCTGGCGAGAAGGCTATAATGTGGTACAGGGGATCGGAAAGCGTGACATGAAGCACGAAACCCAAGATTTATTTCAAATAATAAACTTGTTTTTTTAAGGAACAATTACTGTAAAGATATAGGCTGCGAGATTCACCAGTAGAACAGTTCCGTACAGAACATTTGTTTTTCCACGGCTTAATGAAAGCATTACGATAAATACGGATAAAGAAAGCAGGATAATATCCTTTTTGTCTAACCCTAATACCAGTGGAATATCATACATGATACATACTGCAGAAACAGCAGGAATAGTCAGGCCGATACTTGCCAATGCAGAACCCAGCGCAAGATTCAGGCTGGATTGTATTTGATTGGCTCTTGCTGCTCTAATTGCGGCAACTCCTTCAGGAAGAAGTACAACGGCTGCAATAATGACTCCAACAAGGGATTTTGGTGCTCCAAGACTTTGTACCATCCCTTCTATTGTATCAGATAATCCTTTTGCCATAAGCACTACAATAACAAGGCAAACCACCAAAAAACCAAAACTGATAAGCGTTTTTGTCAGTGACGGAATATAATGTTCTTCCGGATGCTCATCAGGAACAATGAAATAGCTTCTGTGGCGCACAGTCTGCACCATCAGGAATACTCCATAGATGACAAGACATGCAATAGATATAAAAATAAGCTGTGCTTCGTTATAGAAAGGTCCGTTGACACTTGAAGTAAAATTGGGAAGGACGAGGGTAAGTATCAGGATTGAAACAATACTTACCAGATAGGTAGTTGCTGAGGTTCTTGCAAAGAACTGCTCATGATATTTAACGCCGCCTACAAGAATACATATTCCCAGAATTCCGTTAAGAATAAGCATTACAGCGGCAAAAACCGTATCTCTGGCCAGCGTGATCGCCTGATCTCCGCCGGCCACCATCAGCGAGATGATCAGCGCGACTTCAATAATGGTGATACAAAGAGCCAGAATAATGGTTCCGAAAGGCTCCCCTACTTTATGAGCTACTACTTCAGCATGGTGTACTGCTGACAATACACTTCCGATCAGTAAAACACCCGCAAGAATATCATAAAGAACACCCGATCCCATCAGTCCGAAAAAGTAGTACCCTACCGCAAGGAGAGGAAAAATATAGGTATAATGTAAGAATTCTTTAGGTTTCATAAGTGACTACAAAATACAAAAAATCTATGAAATTTTCAATATCAAAAGAAAATATTAATAATATTTTAATGAGGCCAGAAGTTAAAGTCCTGATAATCTGTGAACATATGAAACAACAGCCCAATTCCTATAGTTCTGATATTTCCTTTAAAAAACAGCAGCAAAAAATACACCGCAATGGCATAATATGAATGTAAGAAGTGAAAACCTATACTTTCCCGCGATGGATCAAAAATCGGATTGGCAAAAAGATGGTCCAGATCTACCAGCATGGTAGCCAAGAGAATAAAATAAGCCTTTTTCCAGTTTTTACGATAAAAAATCAAAGCAATAAAGATCGGAAAAACAAGATGCAAAAAATAATGAGTAAAGGTTTTAAGTAACGCGATGTCTGATGGAGCCATTAATAGATAATTTTATTCGGTTTTATGCTTACCACCGTAAAATTAAGGGTAATTCTCCGTTTTTTGCTTTTATTTTCACCCAATAATCCTTTGACCTATTCCCATACAACACATAATCTATATCTGAAATGATTCTTTTTTCAGTATTACCAAGCGTTTTCAAAGAAGAATACAATAAAGCATTGTTTCTGATGAAAATATAATTTTCTTGTAAACGTGGTGATAATGTTATTGGTTTTCGGGTTGATTGTATGGCAACATCATCATTATTTTGACTGATTTTATTGGGTTGGAAAGGAATTGCGGTAAATTGATTTTCACTGTTGACCCACTTTTTAGATTGGAAATACTTCCATGTTTTTTGGGGATCATCACTTTTAATATCAAGCTTATAATTCGGTTGGGTAATTTTTTGAAAGGTCTTTTTTTCAACTTCATTGAAATTGTCATCATATTCATAACTGATAATTGTATCATTGACCTGTTCAAGATCCGCTGTTGCTTTAAAGTAAATAGCCTGTGAGGAATCAGCTATACTTTTATTGAAGAAACGGCTAAAATTTCTGATGTTTTCTTTGTCTAATTCTAACTCCAGAAAGTGATTCCTGTTCTGAAGTTTGGAGGCAACAGCATTAAGAATTTCAGGATTGGAATTGTTTTTTATTTCAATTTCATCATCATGTAATTCAATAGAAAAGTTTTGAATTTTCTTTCCTGAGATGAAAGAAATGCTCCCGGCCGTATTATGGATAAACTGATCTGCATCCAAAACAGGATTTGAAGAAGTCTTAAGAATATTTTTCTGAATCTTTTCAAAAGCCAGATCCGAAGTCCCTGCAACACAATGGCTTCCATTGATCATAATAAATAGCTGATCCTTCTGAAAACGATTATTCCCTTTATCTACAAAGTTTTGTTTCTTTAAAAAGGTGATGAATTTTTGAGAATCTTTCAGTTCTAAAATACTGTACCATTCTGAGAACTTTGTGTCTTTAAGATGGAAGATCTGTAGAAAATCCGGAATTCTGATTCCTGAGTCTTTCAAAGAACCTGAACTCTTGCCCTTGGCTTTGCTTCCGGACCAATGGGAGGGATGCGTTGCCAGGCTGAAGAGGTATTGTCCCGTTACTTTCTTTATATCAATTAAAACTACGGCATCTGCATTTTCAGGAATATATCTGAGGTTCTTATTTTTATAAAAAAACACAAAATATACTGCAATAGCCAGCAATAAAACTAACGGGACAATAATCTTCTTTTTATTCATCTATAAAATTTGTGGTTTCTCTTCTGTTTCTCTTGTTTTAAAAACCTGATCGAATACATCAAAGAAATACATTAAGCTGTTTTCTGAAGAATCTTTAATATTATAATTCATTTCTGTCTGGATACTCTCTCCTTTCACTTCTGTCTTATAATACATTTCACCTACATTTTTTCTGATCGCGTCCAGCGCTTTTCTCTCTTTAGGACTTTTGAACTCTTTGTCTAAACCTGTCAAAAGTTTTTGGATATCCAATCTTCCTGATAATGGATATTTAGCCGAATCTTTCGCCCATTTTCTGGAAATATCAGACTGATTTACAGGTAAAATATTGTCCGCCGAGCTCATTAGATAAACAACACCATCTTTTACCGTGAAGAACAACTGATCTATATATCCTCCGTTCTTTTCTTCTTTAAAGGTGTAAAGATTTCCTTTTTTTGAGAATCTCTTAGCCAATTTTTTATTGGTAGTCATTACATCAAAAATACGGTTCCAATAGCCTTCATTCTCCGTTGCAAAGGCAAAAGTAAAGTTAGGAACAGCGATATCTTTAGTCTTCTTTACTTCTTTTTCGTTGAAATCAGCATCATATTCATAATCAGTGTACTCTACTTTTTTAGATTTCAGTTCATTCAAAACAAAGATTCCGTTTCCTGGTGCTATTTTGGTAATAGCCTCTTCATCCAGAACAATTTTCATCGTTTCCATGATCAGCTCCATTTCCTTTTTGTACTCGTTTTCTCCGGAATCCTGAAGCAGGCTGTACATCATATCAAAACATTTGGCTCCATTCACGTTCATAGCATAGTAACCAACACTTTTTTCATTGATCAGTTCCAGTAGTTTTTTATTTTTCTTTCCTTTATAAATAGCAGAAATATTCTTTTGAATGTCAGCATTTTTGTGCTGATAATTATTAACGAGTCTTACTTTATCTTTATCAAAATACAGATTGTAAGAATAGTTGGAATTATACATATTTTTAAAAAACTGCCCATAACTGTAGAACTTCGTCATCTTGCCATAAATTCCTTCATTCACGATTCTTCCATAGTCTGTATAAACAAAAACATCAGAATTGGCATCTCTGAATGCCAGCATTTCTTTAGGAACTTCAATTTCCAGATTTGAACTGAAGTATTGGTCAAAATGATCTTCAGCATTCTTTTTAACGACCTTAAAGTTTTCTCTGCGGATAGAATCCTGTTCTTTTTTGTAAGCGATATCCTCTTCTTCATCGTAAGCATAAGCATCAGCAGGCACTTCTCCTTCATTTTCAGTACTCTCCTTCTCTTCAGGATATTTATGGTGTTTCTGCAGGTATTTGATATCTTTCTGAATTCTTGCGATCTCGTTGTTGTTATCTTTAATGCTTTCCTTCAGATACTTAATATCGTCTTTAAGGGTTTTAATTTCTTCTTTATAATCAAAAGGTTTTTCCGGCTCATCAGTATAAGCAGTATCTCCCGTTTCTGCGTAAACGCTGTCAACGGCAACAGCAGTGCTGTCTGTAACAGCTTCTTCTGACCAAAGATCTTTATAAGGTTGGGTATAGCTTATCATCCTAAGAACTGCACGGTTTCCGTTCCAGGCAACAAAAACATCATCATTGATGTCTACGTAAGAATAGTTCTTTTTATTAGAAACCTCCTGTCCTTTTTTCTTGACAGAATTAATAAATTCCTGAAATTTCTCCTTATTATCAATAATAAAATGAGTATTGTATGCCCTAATAGAATCATTAAAGCTTGCATAATGGTATTGAACAGCATCATATTTGATCCCGGTCTTGGAATAATCTGTCCACGAAAGGTTTTCTTTGTTCTTTTTGCTTAATTCGTGCAGCAAAGGATTCAGTTTATTCCAGTTGATTTTGTTGTTAAGCTCTTTCCCGTTGACTTCCATATAAAATACAGCATCAGTAGGGATTTTCATACTATTTTGGGCAAAAACCAGTGTAAAACCAAAGAGTACAAAAATAATTTTTTGTGTTTTTAATAAGATAGATTTCATGACTATAGTTTAGAAATTTATTGAAAAAGAATTGTGTTTTGTATTTGTTTTTTCTGAAGAATCAGATCCAGAATATCAGCTTCCAGTTTGAGTGCTTTTTTATTGGGAGAAAGCACATACGTATTGTTCGTTTGTGATTTCACTGTACTTTCGAACTGCATAATGGAAGTATATCTGGCATTGTTAAAAACTTCCTTATCCGTCTTGCTCATTTTGTTGTAATCTTCTTTGAAGGTATTGACCTTATTTCTTGCGAATGTCTTTTTCTCAAGATTTTGACTGTACACTTGTGTTGGAACCATTTTGCCCAATATATTCTGAGCTTTAAGTTTTTCCAGACCGGTATTAATGTTTTCAATCTTTTTGAAATTACAGCTCAGTTTGACAATATAATTATCAAAATCCATGGATGTTTTTACGTTGCTGATTCCGGGAGTTCCTTTAAAAATTTTTGCTGCTTCATTAATTTTATTTTCAATGTCAGTCTTTTTGGGAACCTTTTTCCCGTTAATGGTTTCCATTTTTGAGATGGATGCCAGTCTTGTCTTGCTTTTGCTGGCATTCAATATAATTGTATACTCTCCCGTTCCGTCAGCCTTCACATTCACCTTATCAAGAATATCAAAACAGCTTGTCAGGAATAATAAAGGTACAAATAGAAGAAATAATCTGAGAAAATTTTTCATGATTGGGTTTAAAGGCACAAAATTACTCAATTCTGACCTTAAATCCTTACAATCTTTAATTTTTTGAGCATAAATAGCTGTTTTCCGGTACTTTTTCAGGACAGGAAACTACACTACTATTGATTTTATTCTTTTTAAATACGCCCTTTCAGATAATCCTGGCGAAGATCTTCATCCAGCTTTTCAATAGCATACCGAAGACAGGTTCTCGGCATTTCTCTGTAATGCAAATTCAGATAGCTGATCAATTCTCCTTCATTCTTATTTCCCATTTCGCGTAACAGCCATCCGTTTGCTTTATGCATCAGATCGTGAGGATGCTTCAGGTTTCTGGTTACGAACTCCTTAGTAAGATCAAATGATCCCTTTTTTATATAATGCATCGTCCCGACAACAGCTACTCTTTTGTGCCACATTTCTTCAGACTCAGAAAGTTCTCTAAGAAGGTTTTCTTTCTGATTTTCAAAAGCATATCTGCCCAAAATCTTATAACAGCTTGAATCTACCAGATCCCAATTGTTGACATGAGAAAGATGATTAAGATAAAATGCAACCACTTCTTCTTTTACAGCTTTGTCTTTTGTTTTTTCAAACTTTGAAATCAGCATAAAAAGCGCTGTCAGCCTATGTTCATGGTATTTGGAAGAGATTAATGTACTGAGTTCTTCCAAATTTATTTTCGGATAATATTCTTTGGCAACAGAACGCTGATCCGGAACTTTTACGCCCAGAAATAAATCGCCTTCACCGTATTCTCCTTTTCCGGTTTTGAAAAACTTTGGAAAGAATTCTGCCTTTTCAGGAATGGATAGAACAGCCAGTGCTTCCTGTATTTCTTTAACAATGCTCATAGTATAAGCGTTTTTAAGCTTTTTCTTCTAAGGCAATATTCTCCTGCTCTTCCTCTTCTTTTGCAATCTTATTGGGGTTGGCTACCTTGGCAATGGTAAGCCCCTGAACGATGATCGAAAAGACTACTACACAGTACGTAATACTTAAAATAATCTCACTGTATTCACTTTTAGGAATAGACATTGCCAACGCAATGGAAACTCCACCCCTGATTCCTCCCCAAACCAGAACTTTTACGGTCTGCGGGCTGAAACTTCTTCTTAAAGAGGTAAACTTCGTAGGACCCCAGATAGAAATAAATCTTGCAAGCAGCACTACGATAATTGCCAGGAATCCAGGAATCATAAAATGCCTCAGATCTTTTATCATCAAGAGTTCAAATCCGATGAACAGGAATAATACGGCATTCAGAATTTCATCAATCAATTCCCAGAATTTGATCAGATAATCCTGAGTAACCGATTTCATTTTAAAACTTCTGTTGAAGTTCCCCATAAACAATCCAGCTGCCACCATAGTCAGCGGCCCTGAAATATGCATTTGTCTTGCAATAAGATAACCTCCCATCACTACAGAAAGCGTTACTAATACGGAAATAATATAGTCATCCACTTCACGCATCAATCTTGAAGTAACCCATCCTAACAGAACCCCAAGTAAAAGCCCTCCTCCGGCTTCTTTAAGCAAAAGCAATCCGATAGTTTCAACACTCAGATCCACTTCTTTCCCGACTGCCAGCTGTAAAATCACTGTAAAGACCACAACCGCCATACCGTCATTGAAGAGAGACTCTCCGGCTACTTTTGTTTCCAGTGATTTTGAGACATTCGCCTGTTTCAGTACACTCAGAACTGCTACCGGATCGGTAGGTGAAATCAGAGCACCAAAAACAAGACAGTAGATAAAAGGAAGCTTAACACCTACATACGGAAGCAGATAAAACATTCCAAATCCTACCACAAAAGTAGAAATCACAACTCCCACTGTGGAAAATATCACTACAGGTCTGAACTGTTCTTTCAGATCATTAATATTAATATGAATTCCTCCTGCAAAGAGTAGGAAATTAAGCATTGCTCCCATCAACACCTCTGTAAAGTCGATACCGTTCATAAGGTTGTGAAGATGTCCGAAAGTTCTCGGAAGTACTGTTTCTCCAAACATTACCAGAAAAATAGACACCACAATGGCGATCACCATAATTCCGATGGTACTTGGAAGTTTTAAAAACCTGTAATTGAGATAGGCGAATATTGATGCTAATACGATTAATGCTGAAAATGAATAATATAATTCCACTAAGTGTTTTTTATTTTATGATTAATTGGTGAGTTCCAAATAGAGTATTTTAATATAGAGCTGCTGCCCCTCTTTTTCCCAAACATCAAACATGCCATCCTTAGCAGGTTTTGAGCTTCTTGTATAATCCTTTCCTATATTCAGAATATTCAGCAGAATATATTCATCTCCTACAGAATTGACGATATAGGCTGTTTTTTCCGATTTTCCGTCTCCTGAAACTTTTATTCCTTCCGTAAGCGAACGAAACTGATTCAGATGATGCATAAAATTGCTGCCATCCTTCACAGAATCATATGCTCTGAGAAGGATCAGCAAAATATCCAGGTTCGTAGGATCTTTATCATACAAGGTTTTTCCCTGCTTGATACAGTCTGCAAAATTGTTCTGCTTAAAGGCTTCAGCAAGATTTTTAAAGCTATCGTCTGACGTACTTACTTTATCTTTTCTGAAATTTCTTCCATAGTAAAGATATTGTGACTCTATGCTGTCCAAAGATTTTGGATATCCTTTATATTTAAAAATAAGCTTCTCATAATTGTAAGGAGAATCAGAATTTTTAAGACTTTTCTCAACAGCTTTTAAATCAAGTTTTGATTTCTGGCTGAAACCAAAAACCGAACACATGATGAATAAAAGGAAAAAGTGATATTTCATTAATTGTTTCTTTCTTCTTCCTCGTCGTTATCGAAATATTCGAAAAGGAAATCGTTGTAAGGAAATCTGGAAATATGGATTTTCATCACCTCATCGTAAATCATTTTCTTCATTTCCGGAAAGTTTTCCTTCGTTAAAGCAGAAATGAATACCGTTGGATATTTTGATTTCCCCATCCATGTTTTCTTCCACTCTTCCAGCGAAATATTTTTACGGGTTGAAGGGGTAAGATCGTCTTCATCCTTTTTCTCATAGCTGAAATCGTCAATCTTATTGAAAATCATAATCATTGGTTTCTGATGAGCATTGATTTCCATCAGAATATGATTTACAGATTCTATATGATCCTCAAAACTCTCGTGCGAAATATCCACTACATGAATCAAAAGATCAGCTTCACGAACCTCATCCAGAGTAGACTTGAATGATTCTACCAGCTGAGTAGGTAATTTTCTGATAAATCCTACCGTATCCGTAAGCAGGAATGGTAAGTTTCCGATCACCACTTTTCTTACTGTGGTATCCAGCGTGGCAAATAGTTTATTTTCTGCAAAAACCTCAGATTTTGAAATAGAATTCATCAAAGTAGATTTTCCAACGTTGGTATATCCTACCAAAGCTGCACGAACTACTTTCCCACGGTTATTACGCTGAGTTGCCATCTGTTTGTCGATTGTCTTCAGCTTCTCCTTCAGCAAAGTAATTCTGTCACGGATAATACGACGGTCAGTTTCAATTTCCGTTTCTCCGGGACCTCTCATTCCAATTCCCCCTTTTTGACGCTCAAGGTGAGTCCACATTCTCGTCAATCGTGGCAAAAGATATTGATATTGTGCTAGTTCCACCTGAGTTCTCGCATAAGAAGTCTGAGCTCTCTGGGCAAAAATATCAAGAATAAGATTGGTACGGTCCAAAATCTTAACCTCCATATCTCTTTCCAGATTTTTAAGCTGTGAAGGAGAAAGTTCGTCATCGAAAATTACAGTTCCTATCTCGTTTTCTTTTACATATTCTTTTATCTCAATTGCTTTTCCACTTCCGATAAAGGTTTTGGAATCCGGCTGAGTCAGTTTTTGGGTAAAACGCTTTTGTACGGTTGCTCCGGCTGTGAAAGCTAAAAACTCAAGTTCATCTAAATACTCTGTCAGTTTTTCTTCGTCTTGATTTTGGGTAATAACACCCACTAAGACCGCTTTCTCATAGTTATGTTCTTTCTTTTCTAACATTAAGTTCTATCTATGTTTATGATTTTTACAAGTTAATATTTTTCAGAAAAAAAACAAAATCAATTTTTATTTAATAACATATTTTAATATAAATTTAAGTTTGCCAGTAAAAGTTTTATAAAAAATCAATAACTTTATGTAATAATTTTCTGATTTTTAAATATTTAAATCAAAAACTAATCTCCGGAATATCATGATTACCCATATTAGATGTATGATTATTGATGATGATGAACTGGACAGACTGGTTCTTCAGCATTATATCAGACAATATCAAAACATTGAAATTGTCGCCTCTTTTGATTCTGCAGAAAAGGCAATTCCCTATCTTGACATTCCTGCTGATCTTCTGATTATCGAGACTAATTTGCGGGGTATGAACGGACTTGAATTCCGGAGGCTGGCCCATAAGATCCCTGCCTGTATTTTTGTAAGTTCCCATCCTGAGCTGGCTGCCGGAGCTTTTGAGATCAGTACTTTAGATTTTATCACCAAACCCCTTACCGCAGAACGCTTTCATTATTCTATGGAGAAGCTTTTTGATTTTTTTGAAGTGAAAGAAAAATGTGAATGCTATGATGCCATGGTAGGAGAAAACTGCATCAAAATAAAAGAAGGAGGACATATTTTTCAGATTAAAATGAAAGACATTCTATATCTGGAAGCTCTGAAAGATTACACCAGAATTATCACTCTTGAAAAAAATCACTGTATTTTAAATTCTCTGGGAAACCTCCTGCAAAAAAATTTTTTTGATTCTTTTGTCAGAATTCACAGAAGCTACGCGGTACCACGTCACCTTATCCGTGGAAAAAGCTGTCATGAGATAGAACTTGCCCATCATATCAAACTTCCTATCGGCAGAACTTATAAGGATAATCTTTCTTTTTTTCATCCTTAAAAAAAGCCCAACAAACATTCCATCATAATTCACAAAATGCCATTGGTCGATTATTTCTGTCGTTGGTCTATTTTCCTGTCATTTGATTAAGATAGGTGGTAATTTAGTCTTCCCAAATTCCCCCAGAAAAAACACATCTATTAATCACCAAAACTGTTATCCATGGAAAGAATATCTATTTATTGTATTATTCTGTCTGTCTTTTCCATCTCCATACTGCACGCACAATCTGCAGTTTTGGCAACCGGACTGGATGCTTCAGCAGCTAATGGTTTTGTTTCTTACAGTGTAGGCCAGATGACCTACCTCGAAAAAGGAACAGGACAGGTTCTCGAAGGCGTACAACAGCCTTACGAAATTATCACTCTTACTTCCCTTGAAACTTCTTCTGAACTCACAGGCATTTTGCTCTACCCCAATCCTTTCAGAGATTATCTGTATTTAGATTTTACCTCAAATAATTTTAAAGGATCAGAGTATCAGTTATTTGATGCCCAAGGTAAGCTGGTAAAAAAAGATAAGATTTCACAATCAAAATCTGAGCTTAATTTCTCCTCACTTCCTTCTGCGATGTATATCATCAGGATCACTCAAAATGGAGAAAACATTAAAACATTTAAAATCATCAAAAAATAAAATGCCATGAAAAAAATATTATTACTGTTCTGGACCCTGACTGGTTTCTTTATGGGACTTTCTCAGGCTCCGGAAAAAATGAGCTACCAAGCTGTCATGAGAAACGGTTCCGGACAACTCTTAGTCAATCAAGGTATAGCCGTGAAAGTAAGTATATTGCAGGGATCTCCTGCCGGCGCTGCAGTCTATTCAGAAAGGCTCACCGGAAATACCAATGCCAATGGGCTTATCAGCCTTGAAATAGGAACAGGAACTGTGCTTACAGGAACATTTGCCACTATCGACTGGCCCACAGGAAGCTATTATTTAAAAACAGAAACTGACCCTGCCGGAGGAACCAGCTACACGATAGTAGGAACGAGCCAGCTGCTGAGTGTTCCCTATGCTATGTATGCCAAATCTGCAGGTGGCGGAGGCGGAAGCTTCGCTATTCCCTATACTAATACAGTCAATAATGCCACAACCTTATTTTCATTAACCAATGATGGTGATGGAACATCTTTAGAGGGTAACAACAATACAACTACGTCAAATATTGCAGCAGTAAGAGGAGTTGTTACCAATACATCTCCGGGAGGATTTTCTTCAGCAGTTCGTGGTATCAATAACGGAACCGGAGGATTAGGCGTGGGTGTATATGGAAGCCAGGCCGGAAGCGGATGGGGAGTATATGGCGTGACCCCAAATGGACTAGGCGTATATGGTAATGCCAGTGCTGCCGGAACCGGGGTTTATGCCAACAGCAATACAGGAACCGGTCTTACTGCTACCAGTAATAACGGAATCCCTGCGAGTATTTCAATCTTCAATAATGCGAATAATAATGTTGCTCTTAATGCATCCAGCGTAGGAAATGGTACCGTTGTAAATGTTACGACCTCAGGAAACGGAGCTGGAGTAAGAAGTTCTACCGGAGCAGGATTTGGGGTACAAGGAATAACTTCTGCACAGACATCTGCGGGTGTTGTAGGAGACAACAACGGCGGCGGTGAAGCGGTAGTGGGTAGAACAACCAGTGATATTGCCGGAGCAGTAGTAGGACGTAATGACGGAGGTGGATATGGGGTGAGAGGTTTTGTAGCTACCAATACATCCGGAACCGGTATCGGTGTTTACGGACAGGTGGGCTTAAATAACAGTACAGGTCGTGCCGGAAGATTTGAAAATTTTAACCAAACGAATACTACAGGAAATACTTTCGAGGTAGAAACCAATGGAAATGGAAACATTCCGGACAACACCCAGGGAAATGCAGCCTCTTTTCTGGTTGACAACACCAATAGTGTTGGTGCTGCAGTAAGAGGGGAAGTAAACACGATTTTCGGAAACTTTGGTGCCGCCGCTATTTTTGGGATTTCTTCCGGTACGGGAGGACGTGCCGGCTTATTTTATGCATCAAACCCTGCAGGAAACGGAGCTTCATTAATTGCCCTTACCGACGGGAACGGAAATGCGATCACCGCCAATGCAGGCAAAGACGGAAACGGAATTGAAACCAACATTGATGGCGCTGGAAATGCTCTCTATGCATGGGTTCCTACATTTGCTACCGGAAGAGCCGGAAGGTTTAACATCTTCAATGAGAATAATACCAGCGATGTTATAACCGTAACCACTGTAGGAAACGGTATTGCAGGAAATTTTAAAGTAGACCGAACCACAGGAACTTCAGCGGCAGTGAGAGGAGAAGTTAACTCTCAATTTGCCAATTTCGGAACAGCGGGTATCTATGGGATATCTTCAGGAACCGGAGGTTTCGGCGGATTATTCCATGCTTCCAATCCTGCAGGAAACGGACCCGCTTTAATTGCCATTGCAGATGGTAATGGTAACGGTATAACAGCTAATGCATCCAACACAGGGGATGGTGTAGAAACCACAGCAGACGGCACAGGAAGTGCTATTTATGCATGGATTCCTAATTTTGGAACAGGCCGCGCCGCAAGGTTCGTTAATTATAACACCTCCAATACCAATCCTCCTCTTACAGCAGAAACCCGAAGTGCCGGTTCTATTGCTGTATTCAGATCCGGCAATCCCAGTGCTGTAAATGTGGCTCGTATTGACAATACCGGACGGGGATTCTTTAATGGAGGAACTCAAAGCAGCGGTGCTGACGTTGCAGAGGTCTTTGATGTCAATGGAAACATTTCTCAGTACGAACCCGGTGATATTCTAGTCATCTCAACCAGTGCAGACAGAACCGTTGAAAAATCTTCAACACCTTATTCTAGCCTTGTGGCAGGAGTATATGCTACCAAACCCGGTGTACTTCTTACGGAGGAACATATTGACACTGATATTTCCAATAAAGCCCCCATGGGCGTCATTGGGGTAATTCCTACCAAAGTATGTCTTGAGAATGGGAAAATAAAAAGAGGAGACCTTTTGGTAACTTCATCTAAAACAGGTGTTGCAATGAAAGCAGATATCAAAAAGGTGAAAATAGGACAGGTAATCGGAAAAGCACTTCAGGATTATGACCAAAAAGAGATTGGAAAAATTCAAGTATTAGTCAACATAAAATAAACCGTCATGAAAATAGCATATATTATCCCATTATTATTTTTAAGCAGTATTATCTATGCTCAGGAAAATAAAAAAGCGGCTCCGATAGAGGAAGATCAAACACTGATTGTAAAACAGGCACAGGAACAACAGGCAAAACTAATGCAGGAAGCTAAGGAAAACAATGAAAAGAAAACTGTAAACTCAGGTCTTGTTACTGATCAAGGACTTGAAGTAAAAAAACAGGATTCCAAGCCCAAAGCAGCTGCAGATAATTCAGGAAAACTTCTTCCTAATACAGCAAGTCTTGAAGACCTAAAAAAAACAATCCCAAACAGACAGGCATCTCACAATACTATAAATTCTAGGAACACAAAAATGACAGTTACCGGGCTGCCTAACACAGCAACCCTGGAAGACATAAAAAAAACAATTCCCAAAAACTAATAACCGCAAAAAGCTGATAACCAAACTAGATTTTTCAAACAAAGAAGTCCGCTGCAAGGCGGACTTTTATATTATGATATGGGTATTATTAATCCCAATCAGCAGCTACAAATTTCATTGTATTTCCTTGATCATCGAACAAGGTAAGAAAATGTCCTTCAATAGAATACTTAGTCATCGTTTCAATTTTTTTCTGAAAAGAGGCTTCAAGATTCATATCCTGACAGGCTTTCATGGTACTTACTCCATTTGAAATCTTTACTTTTCCTCCTTTTTTAAATTCAGAAACAAAAGACATCTGGTTACATCCCATATAGGCATTCCCTTGAATTTTATTGTCAACCATACTGGCTGTCAGATTCATTTCAGCTTTATTAGCAATCAACTGTTCTTTTGAAAAACCATCAAAAGAAATCAACATCCACTGCCTTTGAAGGGAAGGATTTTTATCCGGCACTGAGGAACAATTTAAAACAAGTCCTAAAAATAAAACTGCAAAAATTGATGAGAGTATCTTTTTCATGCGGATTATCATCCCATTTTCATACCAATCCGGGACAGAATCTCGTAAAAATTAGTAAATTAGCGACACAAAAATTATTTTATAAAATGAAAAGACTATTTCTACTATTCACTTTCTTACTGGGCTTTGCTCAGATGAGGGCGGATGAGGGGATGTGGCTGCTAATGCTCATCAAAAGACTTAACGGTGTTGATATGCAAAAAGAGGGTCTACACCTTACGCCTGAAGAAATTTATTCTGTAAACAATTCAAGTTTAAAAGATGCTATCGTAAGTTTCGGTGGTTTCTGTACAGGTGAGATTGTTTCGGATAAAGGACTTATATTTACAAACCACCACTGTGGTTACGGTGCTGTTGCTGCGGCTTCTACACCAGAAAAAGATTATTTGAAGAACGGTTTCTGGGCTATGAAACAGAAAGACGAATTCAATGCAAAGGATCTTTATGTAAGATTTTTAGTGAGAATGGATGATGCTACGCAGAGAATCACTTCTAAACTAAACAACAATATGACCGGAGCAGAGAGAAAAGCTGTTATTGATGCTGAAACAAAAGCAATTCAAACAGAAAACTCTGAGAACGGAAAATATACTGTAGTGGTAAGAGATTTTTTTAATGGAAATGAATTCTACTATTTCGTATATCAGGATTATAAAGACATCAGATTAGTAGGTGCTCCTCCTTCCTCATTAGGGAAATTCGGGGGAGATACAGATAACTGGGAATGGCCAAGACATACAGCAGACTTCACTGTTTTCAGAGTATATGCTGATGCTGCAGGAAATCCTGCTGAATATTCTCCAAGCAATACTCCTTTAAAGCCTAAACATTTCCTTCCGGTTTCTCTTAAGGGAATTAAACCTGGTGATTTCTCAATGATCCTAGGTTACCCTGGAAGAACAAACCGTTACCTGACTTCTTACGGAATTCAGCAAATGGTAACTAAAGATTATCCGGCTTGGGTTGAAGCTTCTAAACTTGCCATGGATGTAATGAAAAAGTACATGGATAAGGATAAAGCAACTCAGCTTAACTATGCTTCTCAATATGCTTCTGTAGCTAACTACTGGAAAAACAGACAGGGAACTATTGATGCTGTAGAGAAAAACGGAACAATCACTGACAAACAAAAAACCGAGGAGGTCTTCAAAAAATGGTCTATGATGCCTGGAAATGAAGATTATGATGGTATTTTAGAAGATATTGGAATGTATTACAAGCAAGTTTCTGAAAGAAATGTTGAAAGAAATTATGCTTCTCAGTTCTCAAGAAATGCGAAATATATTTCTCTTGCTTTGCAGGTAGGCTCTGTACTGAAGACTTATGCAGCTCAGGATATGCAGGGAAGACTGGCAATGAAAGCTAAAACTGAAGCGGCTATCAAAGCGGCTTATGAAAACTTCAATCCATCTTTAGAAGGTGAAATGCTTGCATCTATGGCAGGGCTTTACCAGACAAGAGTTAAAAATCCTGAGGTTGCTTCTGCTACTATTTTAGGATTGGATGCTAAAACAGCTTCTAATTTAGCTTATTCTTCAATCTTTGCCAACAAGGCTTCTGCCACAAACTTCCTATTGAACCCGGATGCATTGAAACTTGATGCTGATCCGCTTTGGAAAGCCGCTAACGGTATTGTTGCTGATCAAAAAATGAGCAATGAGAGATTTGTGAAAGTAGATGATAATTTTGCTAAAAAGAACCGTCTATTCTTAGCTGGATTAATGAAGGCTATGCCTGAGAAAAAATTCTACCCGGATGCTAACTCTACCATGAGATTAACTTACGGTACTGTAGATAAATTACCTATCAGAAATGACAGAAACTATTTTGGTATTACGGATAACTATTACACAGATATGACTGGTCTTGTTGGAAAATACAAGAAAGGAGATGAAGAGTTTGATCTTCCTCAAAGAGTAATTGACCTTTACAACCTTAAAGATTTCGGTCAGTATGCTGATGCAGCAGGGTATATGCCTGTAAACTTCCTTTCTAACAATGATATTACAGGTGGTAACTCTGGTTCTCCGGTAATTGATGGAGACGGAAACCTTATCGGTATTGCTTTCGACGGTAACAGTGAAGCATTAAGCGGTGATATCGTATTCGAACAGGAATGGCAGAAAACAATCAACGTAGACGTTCGTTTCGTTCTTTGGACAATTGATAAGTTTGCTGGTGCAAGAAGATTAGTAGATGAATTGAAGCTTGTAAGAGGTGAAAACACTCCAGCTGATACAAAAACTAAAAACTCAGGTACTACAACAATGCCTAAGAAAGCTAAAAAATAATAATCTTATTTGATTTATTTTTGAAACCGTGAAATTTACTTTCACGGTTTTTTTTATTTTTGATTATTAAAATCTTTCATCATGAATCCTCAAATGATCAAATTTTCAGCTATTATTCAGCAAAACGGAGAGATGAACGCTGCGTTTGTAGAGTTTCCTTTTTCTACAGAAGAACTGTTTAATAAAAAAGGGCTGGTAAAGATTAAAGCTATATTTGATGACAATGTTGAATATCGTGGAAGCCTTGCCAAAATGAAATCAGACTGTCATATTTTAGGCCTTACACAGGAGATCAGGAAGCAGCTTGGGAAAACTTTCGGGGATGAGGTTTCCGTTTCTCTTACTGAGGACAAAGAAGAGAGGATCGTTGAAATTGCCGATGATATCGTCTCTGTCTTTAATGAGAATCCGGACGCAAAAAGTCTGTTTGACAAAATGAGCTACACGCACAAAAAAGAATACATCCGCTGGATTGAAGAAGCCAAAAAACCGGAAACAAGAGAAAACAGGAAGATAAAAATGATTCAGATGATTCTGGATGGAAAAAAAGGAATATAATTTACCCTACTTTTCATTCTCAGAAACTATACATTGAAAAAAAATTGAATTAAGAAAATATTTTTTGTCAGGATCTCAAAAAGTAGCCGACTATAGTTACAAATACCATTTATAACTATAAAAAATTACTTTTATGAACAAGTTTATTTTCAGAACATCAGTTTTAGCAGCGGCCACTCTAGCGGCACTCACCCTTTCTTCATGCAGTGATTCAAATGACGACATGATGACGGACATGGCTTTTCAAAGAACAATTACCTTTGAAAATGTGGTAACGCCTAAAGATTTTGTAGAAAGCGGAAGTTTTCAGGGAATGGGAACTGCTCCTATTATTTCGCCCGGACAATCTGTTTCTGTTACATTCAGCGCAGGAAAAACACAAGCGTTAATGTTTGCTACAATGTATGGAGCTTCAAAAGACTGGTTTTTTGCCTCCCAACAGCCGGGTATCAAACTGTTTGACACCAATGGAAATGCAATTACCGGAGATGTTTCTTCAAGCGTACGGCTATGGGATAACGGAACTAAAGATGATACCACAGGACAGGTTGAAAGTAAACCCATCATGCAGGTTCCTAATGTAAACACTTCACAGCTTATGAAGCTCAGTCTGGCTTACAATGATGTAACTTCGGAATTTACCCTCACCATTACCAATACATCTGGCGGAACTGCCAACGAGACTCCTTTTTCTCCCGGAGTATGGGCTGTTTCCAACTACAATGGTTCTCAGCTGCTGAACAGTGCCCCGTTCTTTACTCCTAATGCTTTATCAAATCCTGAAATCACAGATATTGCTCAAATGGGGAATATCAGTAAAATGATGACTCAACTGAATGCCAATACCGGAATTATGACAGGGCTTTCTCCTGCATTGATTGTTGTTTACCGTGGTGATAAAAATCCAATGTATGAATTGGGTAAAACAGATAACGGAATGGGACTGAAAGACATTGCCCAGTTTGGAAATGTAGCCAAACTTCAAAACAGTTTAAAATCTTTACCCAATGTAAAAGGTGTATATGTTGCCGGGAATGCTCCTGTAGCACCGGGAAGTAAGGTAACAACAAATTTCAATGCTGAACCGGGTGATAAAATTGCCTATGCAACAATGTTTGGTTTCTCCAATGACTGGTTCTATGCCAATGAACAAAGCATTGATGCCAACACCAAGGGAGACATCAGTTCAAAAACCTCATTATTTGATTCCGGAACAGGTATTGACCAATATCCTGGAGCTGGAAATCATCAGGCATTATTTGGAGGAACACCACAAATTGAAAGTAAGATCATTTCCAAAGTAGGAACCCAGTATCCTGTTCCTGCTGTTCAGAATGTAATTAAAGTAACCATCAATTAATCTTCAAATAAAGAAAAGGTCAGACGATATGAATGTCTGATTTTTAAATTGTAGTAAAACAAGAATAAGCATTATAAAGCCCAAGCAGAATCTGTTTGGGCTTTTTCAATTATTAAATACTATTCAACCGGAATTCCCAGATATTTTAAATAGGAATCCAGTATTTTTTTATCAAATACCGGTTCCTGAATATCTGAACCCTCCAGAAACTGAATCACATTGGAACAATCCCATACATAAGTATTCTGATAAAGCTCTACGGTGGATAGCCCTTCATGCATATTGTCCCTGAAAAGGCTTGTCAGTGGATACAACCGATTTTTACTGTCATCTTCCCATTGTTTTCGCCATTCTTTATAAGGAAGATCTTTCAGGGTGAAAGGATAATACTTTTTCATGAGTCCGAAGAATCCTTCCAGCGTAAGATTGGTTTCCGGGCGGGCAATCAGGTTGAATTTCTTACCTATTGCCTCTTTATTTTTTGTGATATGAGCCATAGATTTCGTCATATAATCTACTGTGATAAGACCTTCCCTAAGTTCAGTCAATGCAGGATAAGATTTGAATTCTATACAGTTTTTCACCAATCCGGACCACCATTGATAGGAAGCGCTTGCTCCTGTTTCACTGTGGCACATTGCATATCCAAGACGATAAGTAATCAATGGAAGCCCTTCTTTTGCAGCCAGATCTGCTACTGCCTCCATTACCCACTTGCTTCTCACATAACCAATGTCTTTGCTTACAGACATTAAATTCTGTTCAATATCATCAGACTCCAGCATCACCGTTTTTCCTGTAAACACATGTCCCCAGCTGTATACCGAAATGGTGGATAACAAAGCAAGACATTTGGTCCTTTCTGCTCCGGCCAATTTGATGATCTCTCTTAACCCTTCTACATTTGGAGCTTTCATGTAAGAATAAGGCTCAATGAAGTTTACGGAACTTCCGGAATGGTAAATCAGATCGGTCTGTTTTGCCAGTTTTGAGAATATTTCTTCTGACAGTCCCAAAGCCGGCAATGCCAGATCTCCGAGGACCGGAATAATTCTCGATTTCTGCTCTTCTTTCTGAGGAATTTTATATTGTTTAAAACACCTCTCTATCTTTTCCATCGCATGAAATTGATCCTGAGCTCTTACAAGGCAGTAAATATCAGCATTTGTAGTATCCAGAAGCTCCTGCAAAAGATGAATTCCTACAAATCCTGTAACTCCCGTTAAAAATATGGTCGTTGGATTTTCCACCTGCTTAGGATCAAATCCACCCGCAAAAACAGTTCCGGGAGCGAGATAAACATCTTTCTGCAATTCAACATAAGGTTCTACATCTTCCATGGGAACAGCCTCTCTTGTTGCTTTGGATCTTGCTATAAGAACTTCCGACAGCTCCTGCAACACCGGAAACTGATAAATATCCCGCAGATACACTTTTATATCCAGCTTTCTTTGCAATGCCACAGCAACTGTTGCTACTAACAGAGAGTTTCCACCGATATCAAAGAAATTATCTGTAATATTAATAACAGGCCTTTCCAGTGCTGAAGACCAGATATCAACAATAATCCGTTCTGTCTCATTGGTTGGCGGCTCAAATGAAATAAGTTCTTTCGCTTCTTTATCTGCCAGATCTTTTAAAGCCTGAGTATCTGTTTTTCCATTTGCCGTCAACGGAATTTTATCTATAAAAATAATCTGGGCAGGAATCATATAACCCGGAAGTTCTTCTTTCAAAGTATTTCGGACTGACGAAACATCTTTTGCCGCATCAGGCTTTAATACAATAAAAGCAATCAGATATTTGGTGCTTCCTTCCGTATCTTTGCTAATGACCACGGCTTCTCTGATATCTTTCTGCTGAACCAGCGTGCGTTCTATTTCTCCAAGTTCAACCCGGAATCCACGAATTTTCACCTGATTATCTATTCTCCCAAGAAATTCAATATCACCGTCCGGTTTCCATTTGGCCAGATCTCCTGTACGATAAAGCTTTTCTTTTTCATTGAATGGGTTGGGAATGAATTTGGAGTCTGTAAGTTCTTTATTATTAAGATATCCATCTGCTAAAATATTTCCTCCAATACACAGTTCTCCCACAGCTCCTATTGGTAATAACTCTCTATTTTCACCTAAAATATAGGCTTTTGCATTAGCAATGGGTTTCCCTATTGAAGAGACATATTTTCCATTGATATCTTTCACTTTTTTAAATGTTGCAAATACGGTACATTCCGTAGGTCCGTAATAGTCTATCAGTTCGTAGCTTAATTCTGTAGTAAGTACAGGCTTCAGTTTTTCACCTCCGGTAAAGAGATATTTCAACTTCAGATCATTATAATTCCGAGAGTAATTAACTACACCCGGCGCTAAAACAGAAGGCACAAAACCGTGTGTAATCTGATTTCTCCTATAGTAATCTACCAATGCATGAGTGTCTGTTCTGTCTTCATTAACTGCAATAAAAAGAGTTGCACCGGAAGTAAGGGCAGACCAGGTTTCCCATACAGATATATCAAATGCCAATCCTGCTACGAGGGTCAGTTTTGAACTGTGATCCACGTGAAAATGATGATTGTGCCAGGTTACCAGGTGCTGTATAGCCTGATGACTTACCATTACCCCTTTCGGTTTTCCGGTAGAGCCTGAAGTATAAATTGTATATGCCAGACTATTCTGGTGAATTATAATTTCCGGATACTCAGAAGGTAGATGATTAAGATTCTCCATGCTGCTCAGATCAAATACTTTTGTTCTTTCAGTTTCGGATAAAAGGTTTTCAAGATTTTGATTGGTTATAATAATATCAGTGGCGGTATCCGAAAGAATAAATTCTACTCTTTTAGCAGGATAAGCAGGATCTATAGGAACATATGCTGCTCCAGTTTTGATCACGCCAAGAACAGCAGCAACCCATTCTAAAGAACGGTCCAGCCAGACAGGAACATACTTACCTTCTTTGATTCCATAGCTCAATAACAGATTGGCAATCTGATTACTTTTCTCATCTAAATCACGATACGTGATCTCCTGATCCTGATAAACAACGGCTGTTTTATCGGGATGAAGGAGTGCCTGTTTTCGGAAAAGAGACTCTAATGTTTCTTCATGATGATAGTCCCAGCCGGTTTTATTGAATCCGTTTAACAATTTTTCTCTGTCTTCAGGCGACAGTAATACAGCTGTACCTATTGATAAGGTTTCTAATGAGGGAATTGTGTTTGACATAATAATAATTTGATTTGGTTTAAAAATTTGTAATTAATGGCTTCGGCCCTATTCTAAGTTGATTTTAGACTCTATGAAATAAGGAAACAACCAGACATAAGGCATAACCACAGCTTATTTACTAAATGTGTTTGCTTAATAGTTTAAAAAACTGAATGACATAAAGCCTTAAGCGATCCACTCAGAGAGCAGAACCGTAAACAGCGTTCAAACGTTATTTATTGAATCGGAAAGAAGAAAAACAGATTATATATTCTTCAGAAACGAGAGGTAAGTTTTTATTCAGTGTTTAAAAATTTGATTTCCATAATGTAATATTTTTAATAATTTGGCAATCAAATTTAACATAATATTTTAACCTATGCGTTACATAATTACTATGTTTATTCCAGAGAGTCGAATTAAACTTATGAAAATATCTTTTATATTTATTTTAAAATCAATTAAATATAAAACTAACCATTCCAAAATTCACGATCAAGGCTTCTGTATTGTATGGCTTCAGAAATATGATGAGACAGGATATTCTCTGATCCTTCAAGGTCAGCAACTGTTCTGGCGACTTTCAGTATTCTGTCATATGCTCTTGCCGAAAGATTTAGTTTCTCCATTGCCAATTTGATGAGACCGAAAGAAGTTTCATCCAACTCACAAAAGGCTTCAATTTCCTTAGGCCCTATTTGAGCATTACTGCTGATATTGAGGCTTTGATATCTTTTATTCTGAATATCTCTTGCTTTCAGGACACGTTCCCGGATGTTTTCGCTCATTTCTCCTTTTCTTTTTTCGGAAAGCTGTTCAAACTCTACCTTCTGAACTTCAATATGAATATCAATCCTATCCAGAAGCGGCCCTGAAAGTTTATTCATATAGCGCTGCATTTCATAAGCAGATGAGGTATTATTAGGATCATCGGGAAAGAAGCCGCTTGGGCTGGGATTCATAGAGGCTACCAACATGAAGCTTGCCGGATAGTTTACTGTAAACCGTGCTCTTGAAATTGTTACTTCACGATCTTCCAAAGGCTGCCTCATCACTTCCAGCACGGTTCTCTTAAATTCGGGCATTTCATCCAGAAATAACACTCCGTTATGAGCCAGGGAAATCTCTCCGGGCTGCGGATAACTTCCACCTCCTACCAAAGCAACATCAGAAATAGTATGATGCGGAGATCTGAAGGGACGAACGGTCATCAATGATGCTTCAGTTCCTATTTTTCCGGCTACGGAATGAATTTTTGTTGTTTCTAAAGCTTCTTTCAGGGTCAATGGAGGTAAAATACTGGGAATCCTTTTAGCCAGCATGGTCTTTCCGCTTCCTGGCGGACCGATCAAAATGATATTATGTCCGCCTGCAGCTGCGACTTCCATCGCTCTTTTGGCTGTTTCCTGACCTTTAACTTCGGAGAAATCAAAAGGAAAATCGTTGATTCTCTCATGAAACTCTTTTCTGGTGTCCAATATCATTTTTTCAAGCGGTTTTCCTTCATTAAAGAAATCAATAACTTCTCTGATATTTTCTACCCCATATACGTCAAGATCATTGACAATGGAGGCTTCTCTGGCATTTTGTTTGGGGAGAATAATTCCTTGAAAGCCTTCTTCTCTTGCCTGAATAGCGATGGGCAAAACACCTTTGATGGGCTGCAGGCTTCCGTCGAGAGAAAGCTCGCCCATAATAACATAATGTTCAATTTCCTCAGCCAAAATCTGATCTGAAGCCGCTAAAATACCAATGGCAATACTCAGATCATAGGCAGAACCTTCTTTTCTGAGATCCGCCGGAGCCATATTGATGGTGATTTTCTTTCCGGGAATTTTATATCCTACATTTTTCAGTGCGGCAGAGATTCTATAACTGCTTTCTTTAATCGCATTATCAGGAAGACCCACCAGATGGTATCCTACTCCACCGGTATCTACATTCACTTCAATTGTTATTGTCTGTGCAGCCACTCCATGAATGGCACTTCCATAAATTTTGATCAGCATGGTGTGTTTTTGAAGTAAAAATAATGAATATACTATTTTGAAAATCTGATGTTTACATGAATGATATTCTAGTCAGAAAGGGATATTTAAAAAGATATTAAGAAAAACTCAAAATAAAAAAATCGGCACAAAAAATTGTACCGATCCAACCATTATTAAAAACTAACGAAAGAGATTATTTCATCTGAATTCCGGATAAAATGCCAAATGTGAGTCAGGAAGCCGGATGCCGGAAAGAGAGAATTCCTTTTTTGGGGGGGGTAATTATGACGTCATTAGATTAACAAGGATGAAATTTTATCTATTGAGCGTAAAGTATTAAAATAAATTACTCTAGTTCTTCTTCAATACAAGAAACATCCCTCCTCTGACATCCAATCTTCCTTCCCACAATCAAAATTTTAACACATTCAGACTATGTAATCTTATTTCTTTATAAATCTATTTTTATATTCTTTTCCATCTGCGCTTTTAGAAACAATGATATAGTTTCCTGGCACGAGCTGACTTACATCAATCGCCTGATTATACCTGTGGTCATTTTTCTTTAGAACAAGTTTTCCGGACATGTCTATAATGGTAACTTCCTTATAGATTTTGTCTGATTCTTTTCCGATATAAAGATGCTGCGCTGTAGGATTGGGATAGATTTTCAGATTATTATCTTTAGTCTTCACCTCTCCTGTTCCCAGATTGGTGCAGAAATCCCAATTTCCGAAATTCACTTCCACAAAGGCAAACGGATCCAGCATCTGGCATTGATCCGGGCAATATTCTGTACAGGCATAAAAGCCATATTTTCCGGAACTTGTCGCAACATATGTATCTCCTATCACTCCAGGAATGATGCAGGGATCTCCCGGCAACGCAGGATTACTGCTTGGTACACATCTGAACCAGGTATGTTTGCCATATACAACAGGAAATATATTATCAAATTGTACAGATGCTCCATTACATACATTCACGGTTCCCATATTTTCCTGATAGGTTCCGGGAGTATAAGTTGTCATCATAGCCGGAAGACCATATACAAATCCATCAGCAAATACTGCCGGGCTTTCTGCTGTACAATCCCCATCTGTAACGACTACTTTAAAATAATTCAGCTGGTCATTACCACTAACGGTTAACTGCTGCGATGTAGCTCCCTGAATGCCCACCCAAGGGTTGTTGTTGGGTGTCTGCCAGGTCCATTCCTGTTTGTACCACTGATAGCTTCCATAGGTCTGTGTGGTAGAAATTATTTCATCTTCCACATCGCAGAACAAAATTGTTCCCGGATATTTCTGTCCAAGTCTCGGACTGGTAATGGTAGGGGTACACTGTGCTTTTATATCCAGAATGCTGAATAGTAAAAACACTAAAAAAATTAGTTTTGTTTTCATATATAATAATTAAGTTTGGTTTTGTTTTAAAATCCCCAACATTAATCCAGCAGCACTCTGATCCCGAATTTCATGTTAAAATGAAATGGTTTCTCTTTATAAATGGTATTAGGAGCATTTTCTTCCTTAAAATGATATCCTATTCCCGGTTCAGCATAAATTCCGACTTTGTCTATGACCTTCAGCTGAAATCCTACCGCAGTGTTAACCGAAAACTGAAAAGGTTTTGGTTCCACACGCTCTTTTGAGGATTCCTTTATTTCATCATTCACCACATAAGTTGTTGTGATATTTCCTGCTATAGGTTTTTCAATAAGCGCTCCGCCTGTAACATATCCTGTAAACCTCCCTTTCTGAATGATATTATAATTGACCTGCACCGGAATTCCTATATAATGAACCGTCTGATCTCCTTTAATATAATTGTTCTCCGTTCCTGAATGCAATTCAGAAGAAAGTTTCGTATAATTCAGTCCTGTTCCTATTCCCCATCTTTTTCCTAAATTGTAGTAAAGAGACAATCCAAATGTAACAGGCACCTTATGTCTGATTCTTGCTTCAACCGGCTGACTTTGATTTGCCAGAAATATAGCTGTCAGAGGATCATCATGATATTCAGAAGTACTCCAGACCTGCTCAACATTCATTGCTTTTCCAGTGATGGAAGCATATCCCGGAAACTGCTGTTCTGCAGAGTTGGAAGCAACATTTCCTGTAAGCATACTCAGCATCCACGACTTTTTGTCACGGGATTTTTTGGTGGTATGTTTTGTATTCTCTGCATACACTTCTTTTAATTCTTCCTGTTTGAAAAGAACCTCATCAGGGGTCTTCTCTATGGCCGGTTCTTTTACTGTATCATCGGTATGAGATACTTTCTGAGCGATCTTACTCTCCTGATGAAAAGGCTCCATTACAGCTGGAAGTTTGATGATTTCATGAATATCCTGAATATTCCCTACTTCATTTTTTTCTTCAGTATTAAAATATTTCTGTCCTGACTTTTTCTCCGGACCACCTGCTTTTGATATTTTTTCAGCTAAAAAAGGCACTGTTCCGGATTTCACTTCATCACTTGAGAGATGTTCAGTTTCCAGAGGTTTTAAAGAATTCTTTTCCTTTTCTTTTTTCACATCTGCCGGTTTCTGAGACAGGGTTTTACCTGTGTCATTCTGTGGCAGGAGTTTCGTCAGTAAAAAGAGCAGTGCAATGGCAGCTGCAATACCTCCGAGACGATAGAATAACGTTTTTTTTCCTGCACCGGTTCCCTTCTCTTTCTTGTTTTTTCCTCCTTCATGAATTTCTGGGATAAACCCGGGAATACTGCTGTTTTCTTCCCCGGAAAATAGTTCATCTTTGATGTCATCCCACAATCCTTCCGGAACGTCCTCTTCATGGTCATCCATTCTGCTTCGCAGGTTATTTAGCCATTCATTATTCATATTGTGCTTTTTTTGACATTTTAAATTCTTTTATTTTCTGAACAAGCAGTCCTTTTGCACGGTGAAACTGAGATGCAGAAGAATTTTCTGCAATTCCCAGCAGTCCGGCAATCTCCTTATGGCTTTTTTTCTCAAATACAAACAGGTTAAAAACAGTTCTGTACCCTTCAGGAAGCGCTCTTATCATCATCATAATATCATCACGCGGAACCTCTTCAAAGTCCGGTTCTTCTTCATTAGGAATATCCGGAAGATCATCCACTTCCACCGCAGAATTAAAATCTCCTTTCTGTTTGATATGTTTCAAAGATTCATTGACAGCAATACGGGTCATCCAGGCTTTCAAAGACCCACTTCCTCTGTATTCAAAAGATTCTATCGAACGGAACATTTTGATAAAACTGTTCTGAAGTATATCATGAACATCTTCTTTTTCAGCTACATAACGGGAGCAGACATAAGCCAGATTTCCGGAATAAGCTCCAAAAAGCTCTTTCCAGGCAGCCTCCTCCTTCTTCAGAAGGTGCTTTACCAAAATCTGTTCTTTACTTTCTTCCATATACTGCTGCCTCCGTATCCACTGGGATGTTATAAAACTGTCAAGCAAAAATAGATTGCATCTTAATAATAAAGCGCAATCCATTGATGATAATATCTATTAATTAATTTTTTATACAGAATGGAAAATTATAATCAATCACCTCATAAGGGGTAATCAATGTACCATCTACTGTAATTTTTTCTGCTGTTACAGCATACCTCAGCGTCTGGTCCAATCCTACATAATATCCTTTTTGTTTCGCTACAAATTCTACAACGGTCTTTTTATTCACTCCGTCTACAGGGATCTGAAGTTCCATAGCCTTAGGAGCAAATGTAAGTTCTATCACATTATTCGCAGTATTAATTACTGCAGCATACTTAAGGTCATACTTCACTTTTCCCATTGATTTCAATGCGGTTTCTGCTTTTGCAGGATTTTTCACCACAGTTTTTACAATTTCTTCTATTGGAAATTCAGCAAACGAGATTGTATCTTTTTTTACTTTAAATTCTTTTATTCCTTCTCTTTTGCTATTTCCCTGCACAATAACCAGCTTACCTTTGTAGTTTCCTTTTAAGTCTTCCATTTTTACAGGAGGTATGTCCGGACCATCATTATCATTACAAGAGGATAAAGTAAATCCTACTAAAACCATTAAAACTGTTATAAAAAATCGGGGTACTGTCAATCTTTTCATTGCATTACTTTTTTCGTTAAACATTAATTATTTTCGAGTACTCATCTATATAAATCCTACTTTTCAAAAATCTTGCATCTATTTTTGAAAAAAAGATAAAATTTTTCATAAATCACTGATTTAATGAGTGTAAAATTTCATCACTCCTGTGCAAATTCCGGACCTTATGCTCAATTAAATTGTATTTACCTTTAGAAATAACAAAAAAAAGGAAGCTATAAGATGCAGCTTCCTTTTAATTTAATATCTATTATTTACATGTTATTGTACTCCTCCTCCAAGCGATCTGTACAGGTCTACTTCTGCATTTAATCTTTCAAGGGTTACATTAATGGCTTCCAGGTCATTCTGAAGTTTATTGTTCTGAGCTGTAATGACTTCAAGATAGGTTGCCATCCCGCTTTTATACAGTTTCAGGGCATCATTGATTCCTTTATCCAGAATGGCTGTTCTCTGTTCTAAAAGCTGCAATCTTTCTGAAGAACCTTTAGACTTGGCCATAGCATCGGAAACTTCTCCCACAGCAGTCATTACAGATTGTTTAAAGTTGATGGCTGCTTTTTCCTGTTCAATCAATGCAGTTTCGTAAGCTGTTTTCAATTGTTTTTTCTGAAAAATCGGGGCTGCCAGATTTGCTGCAATTGTTTTGGTAATAGATCCGGGAATATCAAACCATGAGCTGAACTTATTTGAGTTCACTCCTATCTGCGGGCTCAGGCTGATACTTGGGTACATGGCTGCTTTTGCCAGTCCGGTTTTGGAATTCAGGCTAATTACGTTAAATTCTGCCATTTTCAGATCCGGTCTGCGGCTCAGCAGCTGGGCTGGTAATCCTTCAGACAATCTATTTTCCGGAATCATTGTTTTAAGATTTCCTTCTCTTTCTATTCTGGTGGGATATTCTCCACAAAGAATGCTCAGTGCATTTTCCTGAATAGAAATATTCTGTTTTGCCAAAGGGATCAGTAGCTCAGCTGTTTTCTTTTGGGCTTCTGACTGCTGAACTGCCAATGAATTAATCTGTCCTGCTTTAAACTGCAGATTCATCATTGTAAGAGTATTGTCACTGAGTTCAATGTTCTGCCCGGCTATTTTCAGCTGTTCATCCAGACTTATGAGATTATAGTAAGCCTGCGCAACCTGAACTACGATCCTGCTTTTGATGGCATTTAAGTTTTCTTTCTGTCCAAAATACTCAGCGGCGGCAGATTCTTTCTGCATTTTAGCTTTTCCCCAGATGTCTATTTCCCAGGAAAGCCTTAGGGCAGCACTGAAATCATCCATATACTTTGTTCCAACAAACTGTTCATTAAGAGAGCCGTTAAGAGTATTTTTGGACGCCCAGCTTCTGTTCGCCCCAGCGGTTAAATCCAATGTCGGCATCAGCCCCAGCTTGGCTTGTTTATAGATCAGATCCAGCTGTTCGATATTTTTCAGGGCTACGTTTACTTCGTTATTTCTTGAAAGTGCTTTATCTATTAAGCCTATCAATTTAGGATCTTTGAAAAAAGTTTTCCATGGAAGAACCACCGTATCTCCTGTTACCTGCACAGATTCTTTGTACGTTTCCGGAACCTGAAGGTCTGTTCTTGTATATTTTTTCCCTACGGCACAAGACATCAGCAGTGATGCCATTGCGCCTGAAATAAGGAAGTTTTTTATATTAAATATTCTCATTTGTCAATTGATTTTCTATCGTATTGTACTTCTTTTTGGCAGAGAATTTCTCATCCAGATACTGGAAGAACATGTAGAGTACAGGAATTACAAAAACTCCCAAAACCACTCCACTCAGCATTCCCATTGCTGCACTTGTACTGATTGATTTGTTTCCTGAAGCCATTCCTCCTGAAGAAATCATCAGTGGAACCATTCCTACAATAAAGGCTAACGAGGTCATGATAATCGGACGTAATCTCGCCTTCGCTCCTTCCAGTGCAGAATCCAGGATCGAAAGCCCCGATTTTCTCCTTTGGATAGCAAATTCAACAATAAGAATGGCATTTTTGGCTAATAATCCAATAAGCATAATCAATCCTACCTGTACATAAATATTGTTATCCAGTCCGATCGCTTTTATTCCCAGGAACGCTCCTACAATTCCCGTTGGGATAGAAAGCATTACTGCCAGAGGAAGGATATAACTTTCATACTGAGCTGCCAATAGCAGGTATACGAAAAGCAAACATAATCCGAAGATGGCAATCGTCTGATTTCCTGCAGATTTCTCTTCAAGGCTCAATCCTGTCCATTCATAGCTGTAGTCAGAAGGCAATTTGCTTAAGGTCTGCTCCAGTTTCCCCATCAATTCTCCGTTACTTACTCCCAGTTTTGGAGATACGTTGATATTTAATGAGTTGTAAAGGTTATAACGCTGAACAGATTCCGGACCATAGACTTTTTTCAAAGTGATCAGTGTATTCACCGGCACCATATCTCCTTTTTCATTTTTCACGAAAATATCATTGAAGGCCTGCTCATCCATTCTGAAAACACCGTCTGCCTTAATATTCACTCTGTAAAATTTCCCGAATCTTGAGAAGTTCTGAGACTGATCTCCTGAGAAATACGTCTGAACGGTTCCTAACAGGTTTGAAATGCTTACTCCCAGCTGTTTTGCTTTATCTTCATTCACTTCAAGCTCCATCTGAGGATAATCTGCCCTGAACATCGTGTAGGCAAATGCTACTTCCGGGACCTTCATCAGCTGACCAATTAATTCATCCGCTTTGGCCTTAAGAACCTGAGGATCTCTTCCCATACGGTCCTGAAGTACGATCTCTGCATCATTCGTCATTCCGTATCCTTCTACCGGAGGCATTCTGAAGGTCATCACACTTCCTTCTTTGATCACTCCCAATTTTGCATTAGCCATATCAACAACCTCCTGGATATCCTGAACTTCACCTCTTTCTTTTTTGGGTTTCAGTTTAACAAATCCCATGGCGTAAGCTGGCCCCGCACTGTTACTAAGCAGGTTGTATCCTGTAATGGAAGTATTTTCCTGAACGGCATCTACTCCTTTTAAAATTTCATTGATTTTGTTGGAAACTTCCGTAGTTTTAGTCAATGCTGTCCCTGGCGGCATACTTAAGGTGTACATAAAGAATCCGTCATCTTCCATCGGTACAAAACTTTTAGGAGTGCTTGACATCAGCCATCCTGCGACACCGATAACCGCTACTATTAACCCTCCTGCAATCCATTTACGTCCAATTAAGAATCGAACTCCTTTTGCATAACGGTTGGTCATATTATTAAATCCGGCATTGAATGCTACTGCAAATCTTTGCCCGAATCCTTTTGGTTTTTTACCTTCTCCCGAGTGGTTATTCTTCAAAAATACAGCACATAAAGCAGGAGTTAAAGTCAATGCATTAACCGCAGAAATAATGATCGCTATAGCCAATGTATAGGCAAACTGCTTATAGAATAATCCTGCTGAACCGGACATAAACCCAATAGGAATAAATACTGCAGACATTACCAGCGTAATAGAAATAACAGCTCCTGTAATCTCACTCATCGCTTTGTGAGTAGCCTCTCTTCCTGAAAGGTTAGTTCCTTCCATATTACTGTGGACGGCTTCCACTACTACAATCGCATCATCGACGACAATACCGATGGCCAGTACAAGGGCAAAAAGCGTCAGTACGTTGATGGTAAATCCTAAGACCAGAAGGAAGAAGAAGGTACCGATAATCGCTACCGGAACTGCCACTGCCGGAATAATAGTAGATCTGAAATCCTGTAAAAAGATAAATACTACAATAAATACCAGTATAAATGCTTCTATCAAGGTAGACTTCACCTGTCCTGTAGCCTCATCCAATCTCTCTTTGGTACTCATTACCTTTGTATATTTAATACCTGGAGGGAATGATTTTGACAACTGATCAAGGGCTTTGTTTACTCCTATTTCAATCTGATTGGCATTGGATCCTGTGGTCTGCATAATCGCTACAGTAACCGCATTTTTCCCATTGGAAAGGTTATCTCCCGTATTTGAAATCGCTCCGAATTCTACACGGGACACATCTTTAAGCCTGATTACCTGACTTCCGGTATTTTTAACACTGATATTCTCATATTGCTCCGGCTTGTTCTTTTTCCCTTTATATCGGATGACATATTCTAAAGCCGCATCAGATTCTTCTCCCAATTTACCCGGAGCTGACTCCAAACTGTGGTCAGCAATCGCTCTGGAAACATCTGCCGGCTCAAGTCCGTAAGATGACATTTTCTGAGGGTTAAGCCATATTCTCATGGAATAATCCTTCAACCCAAACACCATGGCCTGCCCTACTCCTTTTACCCTTTTGACCTGAGGGATAAGATTAATATTCGCGTAGTTCTGAAGGAAGGTTTCATCATATTGTTTATTATCTTCAGTATAAATATTGAAAATCAATACCATACTGTTCTGCTGCTTGGATGTAGTAAGTCCCATTCTCACCACCTCCTGAGGAAGTATCGGAGTGGCCTGCTGTACCCTGTTTTGGACATTTACAGCAGCCTGATCTGCATTCACCCCTTGTTTGAATATGATGGAGATTGAAAATGTGCCGTCATTACTTGCACTGGACTTCATATACTCCATATCTTCCACTCCATTAATCTGTTCTTCCAGTGGAGTTACCACGGAACGGATCACTGTTTCACTGTTTCCTCCCGGATACGATCCTGAAACAGTAATGGTAGGTGGAGAAATATCCGGGAATCTGGTCACTGCCAGCTGGTTTAATCCTATGATCCCTAAAATAACAATGATAAGGGATATTACCGTCGCCAGTACCGGACGGTCTATTATCTTTTTTAACATTTTTTGAATTTTCTAAGAATGGTTATACAACTATTTCAAAGGAACTGTTGTCGCAACAACCTGTGCGCCGTCTGTAAGAGCATCAATTCTGTTGATGGCAATCTTGTCTCCTGCATTCACGCCTTCTTTGATAAAGTAATCCTGAGATGTGCTTCCAGAAACGGTAATCTGGGTCATTTTCACTTTATCCTTACCATTCAGTTTATAGACAAAGAACCTGTCCTGAATATCTTTTACAGATGTTTTCGGAAGTTTGATCACCCCATTCAGTGCATTGTGAATCATTACTCTTGCTGTTCCTCCGGCTCTCAATAATTTATCGGGATTTTGAAAAACAGCTTTCATCTGAATACTTCCTGTATTTCTATCGAAGTTTCCGCTGGCATTTTCCAATTTTCCTTTAAGAGAATAGATGGAACCATCTGCAAGGATCAGTTCTACATCTTCTGCATTATTTCCTGATACCGAAGCTTTACTATGCGCGATAAAATCAGCTTCATTCATTGAGAAGTATACATTCACACTGTTTATGCTTGAAAGCGTTGTCAAAGGAGAAGCATCTGACGGACTGATAAGGTTTCCTACTCTATTTGGAATTCTTCCTATATATCCGCTCACGGGAGCTTTGATGTAGGTAAAATTGGCATTGATTTTTGATGATCCTAAAGAAGACTGCGCCTGTGCTACTTGTGCTGAAGCGGCTTTATAGCTTGCCTGAGCTGTTTTCAACTGCATATCAGAAACTACTTTTCCTTCGACAAGAGGTTTTAGTTTTTCAACTTCAAGTCTTGCTGTCTCCTGTGCTGCTATAGCTGATTTCAGAGCAGCTTCATTGGTATTTACCTGCTCATTATATACTGAAGGATTTATTCTGAAAAGGGTCTGTCCTTTACTTACATATTGTCCTTCTTTGATATATACTGCTTCCAGATAACCTGTTACCTGTGCTTTAATATCTACATTGTCCTGCCCTTCTATGCTTCCCGGATATCCTATAGACACATCGGCATCTCCGGTCTTCACCTGAATAAAATCTGTAGGCAATGCCTGCTGCATCTGCCGGGCATTTTCCTGGCCATTCCCTGAACCGCACGAGGACAGTATTGCTGCAGCTGTAAGTGAGAGTACCAGATATCCTTTTCTGTAATTCATAACATGAGTTTTTAAATTTTACAGGAGCAAAATAACTTCATATAATAAGGATATTCACTTAGAAATTGGGTGAAGTGTCATTAATCGCAGGTGAAACGTATGATAGTAAAAATGAAGGGAAAACAGCTGTTTTCTCTTATAAATCTGATAAAAAAAAGCTTTTCTGGGTAAAATAAGACTGAAACAAAAAAAAGACTGCTTTTAGATAAAGTAGTCTTTTTTTGTTTTTATGAGATTAATAATCCATCCAGGATTTGAAAATAGAGGCTTTTTCACGGCTTACAATCACTTCCATATCGGGCTGTTTTCTCAGTTCCAGTTTTAGCTTTCCATTAAAATGATTAAAGATTTGCTTTACTGAATTGATGTGAATGATAAATTGTCTGTTGGCCCGGAAAAAGAATTTGGGATCTAACTGTTTCTCAAGTTCTTCCAGCGTTTGCGGAACATTCTCTACCCCCCCTGTATTCAACATCGCTTTGCTGATTCCCAATTCAGTGTAAATGTATAGGATATCTTCTGCCAAAACGGTTTTATATCCATCTCTGTGGGCTATGAGAAAGCGCTTTCGGTAATCTTTCGGCTGAATATAATTCAATAATCCTTCAATAGCTGTTCCTACTACCGGAACGGCTTCCATAAAGGTTTCATAACGTTTTAAAGCAGCATCCAGCTCTTCTTCTTCAATGGGTTTCAAAAGATAATCCACACTGTTGTATTTAAATGCCTGTACTGCATATTCATCGTATGCTGTAGTGAATATAACTGCACTTTTAATTTCATGCTTGTTGAATATTTCAAAGCTAAGCCCATCTGCAAGGCGTACATCCATCATGATGACATCCGGAACGACATTATTTTCCAGCCAGTGTACCGTTGAGGTTATCGAGTCTTCTACAGACAGGATTTCGATATGGGGTCTTAACTTCAACAACAGTCTTTTTAATCTGTCAGCATTGGGTCTTTCGTCTTCAACGATTAAAACTTTATTAATCTTCATATCAATGGGAGTTTTACAATAAATTTATCTTCCGTTTTTTCAATTACAGGCTTAGGATATCCCAGGATTTCGTACCGTGCAATAATATTGGTGAGTCCTACTCCTGAGGAATCCGGCTTATTGATCAAAGGCAGAAATGTATTGGAGACTATCAATTCTCCTTCAGAATTTGTATAAACGTGAATTTCCAGAGGATTTAATTTAGAAGTTTGATTATGCTTAATGGCATTTTCAACCAGCAATTGTAAAGACAGGGGAAGGGTAAATCTGGACCTGTATTCTTCCTGAATATCTATTTTAAAAACAACACCTTCGCCAATTCTTTTTTCAATCAGAAAGATGTAGGATTCTAAAAATTTGAGCTCCTCTTCTACTGCAATAATATCTTTTTTGGAATTGACCAACAGATATCTGTATACTCTTGCAAACTTCTCTGAATATTCATACCCTAACTGCTGATCTTCAAGGATGAGTTCTGACAGTACACTTAAGTTGTTGAAAATAAAATGAGGGTCTATCTGAAGCTTAAGAGCCTGAAGCTCTGCCGCCATAGCAGCCTGCTTGTGTTTTGATGCCCTAAGTTTATGCTGAGCAGCTTCTACGGCAGTTTTTTTCCAGTTTTCAAGTAAATAATCCACGGTATTAAAAGCACTGATAATCAACGATATTACAATATTAGTTGCGATCCATTGTCCCAACAGCGTGTATTCTTTGCGGGAATCCATTTCGGGTAATGTCACTGAGGTACAGTCTACAATGGCATTAATAATGATCACAATCATGACACTTCCCACGATCTGAATCAAACACTGGATGAGCAACCGCTTCACGGTTCTGTTACTCCAGGGAAGCAGCTTATTGAGTGTTCTGTCTATAAATATACTTACCTCTGAGATGATGATAGAAAAAAAGACAATCCATGAGGCATCTTCCAGAATCATCCTCAGCGGAGCGTTCAAATATTCTTTCCAAACGGGATCAAAAGGATCAATAAGATAGGAAAAAACACAGAAAGTAACTACTGCTACTGCCCAGATCACGAGCCTTCTCTTCATGGTAGAAAGAATCTTCTTATTTCTTACTATATTTTTTCTGATGGTAGAAATCCTATTCATATCCGGGATTTTATGAATGTAAATATAGAAATAGATTTTAGACGAATATCTTCTATTTTAGACGAGACCGCCAAAACCGTACCTGAAACGTAAAATAGCAGCGTTCAAATGGATGTGACGGTTCATCACCTGAAAAAGACAGTTCATCATCATTTTATGCAATGTCACCTTATTTTTACCATAGGTGAAATCCTGTATACCATAGTTTTGCAGTATTAAATCCGGAACAATGAAAACAATAATTGTCTGCACAAATTTTTCCCACGAAGCTGAAAATGCTACTCATTATGCAGCATCTATGGCTAAAGAAAATAAATACAGGATTATACTTTTTAATCTTCAAACCGTATCTATTCATGCTTTGAACGCACAGGCTTCAGCTGATTTCTTCTATGCTCAAACGCTTAAAAATCAGAAAAAGCTGGACGACAAGGCAGCCGAACTTGCGGCGCTTTATGCTATAGAAACCGGATATCATCTGGCTTCCGGCAATTTTATTGAAGAGCTTGAAAAGTGCATACAGCTCCACGAATGTGATTTTATTGTGATGGGAATGGCAGAAAGAACGCTTGAACAAAAGCTTTTGGGTAACAGTGTAACAAGAGCTATCCACCGGCTCAAAAAACCGATACTCATTGTTCCTTCTCATATAGAATATACAGGGATCAGGAAAATTCTTTTTGCTTATGATACCCACAAAAGCATGACCTGGACAGCAATGAATGATATTTATTATTTCATTAATAAGTTTAATGCTGAGATTGAGGTATTCAATGTAAGTGAAAGGCTGGAAGATTTTGCCGAGGTTATTCATGATATTGACCTGAATTCCGGATATGATCTGGATGATATTAAATATAGTTTTAAAATGACTCAATCCATAGAAGTTATCAAAGCTATTGAGGAGGAAATCAGACTCACAAACCCGGATCTTCTGACTATGGTTCCCTACAAATACAACCTTATAGAATCTCTTTTTCACCGAAGTAAAACAGCTATAATGGCTTATAAAAATAAAGTACCATTACTATCAATTCCCCTAAACATAGATTAAGATCAATAAAAATCTGAACACATTTTGAATTATCCTTTTTGCCTTTAAAGGCTAAATTTTACACTTAATCTTGTTTGACAGGACCGGAAATCTCTTCCCGGTCCTGTTTTTTATACTTAGTTTCGGAACCAAACAGATATTGTTATTTTAATAATCATAATTAATATTTTTTTTAAAATAAAAACAAATCAACAATTCATATTCAACTGAATATTAAAAAGCCGTAAATTTAGTAAAGGATAAAAACAGTGTTTTCCCTCTTTTTTATAGTTGTGCCGTTAGCTAATTTTGTTCCATAAAATTAAAAACCATAAAAATGAAAACTTCCTTTTTTACTAAGACTTTAAGTTTGCTTTGTGCAGCATTTATTCTAACGCTCTGTTTGTTAAGCTGCACCCGCTGCTCTGAACCTCCTAAAGAACCCGTTAGTAACAGTTATAAAAAGAAACTGATCAGCTATCGTGAAGGCCGGGTCCTTTTTGATGAATACACGAGAACCAATCATGAAATTCTCATGAAATACAGAAACGGTGAACCTGATTCCCGATGGTACTGGTTTTCACTGGAAGATATGGAAGGCTATATTAAATACGTAAAAGAAAATGCCAAAAAACAAAAATTAAAAAATCCGGGAATCAGGATCTATATGGGAAAATATCCTGTGAATCATCCTAAAAACAAAATGGCAAAACCTGAATATGCAGGCTATCAAACCATATTTTTAGTTCCTACATCCCAAAAAAGAAAAGGTGACAATGCGATGGCCAGATCGGCGTCCACCGAGGAAAATACAGACGTCCCTTCTATAGAATCTATGAATATGACCAATCTGGCACCACCTCCAAAAACCCTGTCAGGAACCATGCCTTAAAAACACAAAATTATGAACTGGAATATTGAAACAGGGAAACAGATATCGATAATCCTATCCATCATAGTGATGCTTTTAATGGTCATAAAACATAGAAAAACCGGAAAGGAGAACTTATTTTTTATTATTGGATATCTGTTGTTTTCCCTGATTGATATTTTCTGTTATTTCTACTACGACCTGACAAACCTGCCTACGGACATATTTTATGTAATTGGGTTTTTAATGATCGTATTCTTTTTGTATTTATTTTATTATCACCAGTTATTATATGTTCCGCTGCTCAAAAAGATACAGACTATCATCCTGGCTCTTTTCGTCCTCAATATTGCTGTAATGTTTTCTACGGAAGACAATCTGCTTCATCATTTTTCTTTTAATATGCTGTATGTAGATATTCTTCTGTTGTTATTTTCAATTATTTTGTTCCTGTACCAAACCTTTAATTCTGATAAGATACTGGAAATAAAGAGCTATTTACCATTCTGGATATCAGTGGCTTTACTGATCTTTTTTATTGGAAGTATTCCGATACTCTTTTTCAGGACTACTGTTTCGGAGACTATTTATTTCTTCATTTTATTTATGCTGAATCTGATCAGTAACGGTATACTCATATTGGGCTTAATTTGGAACAAACAAGAAAAAATAAGATAAATCCTTTTCAGATATGGAAGAGAATAATTTGGTCATCATCTTTACGATTACTTTATTCATCGTTGTTTTGACAATGATCTTCATTTATGCTGTTTTCATTAAGAAAAAGACAACCTTGCTGATAGAGCAAAAAGAAAAAGATTTGCGGTTTGAAAAAGAGCTGGCCACTTCACAGGTAGAAATGAAGGAACAGACCTTGAATTATATCGGACAGGAATTACACGATGATCTGGGACAAAAACTTTCTGTGGTCCGGCTGCGGCAAAACCAACTGATTACCAAATTAAAAAACAACGAAAAAGAAGATCTGATTGAGCTCAATGAACTATTGGGCGAATGTATACAGGATATAAGAAACCTGTCTAAAACATTAATTACCGAACAGATCATTCATTTCGGACTGGCAGAATCCATTGAAAGAGAAGTTCAGCGGATCAAAAAATTGAAATTATTAAAAATAGAATTTATCACTCAAAAGCAGGATATTGATATTTCCCCTAAACATGGTCTGATCCTTTTCAGGATTGTCCAGGAAAGTATTAACAATATTCTAAAACATTCCAAGGCCAAAAATGTTTCCGTACAGATAGAAGATGACTGTGAAAAATTACACATCAGTATCTCCGACAACGGAAGAGGCTTTGATACAAACATTATTCAGGATGGCTCAGGATTAAAAAACATGGAACTGAGAGCAAAACTGATTCATGCCGAACTGTCTATACACTCAGAATTGAATAAAGGAACACAAACTTTGATAACCTATCACAAAAATTTATTATGAAAACTATCCCCATAGCGATCGTTGATGATCATACCTTAATTTCCAAAGCTTTGGAAAATATGATCACAGAAAACACTCAATATCGGGTAATTATGAATCATCCCAACGGAGAAGAATTTATTGCAGATGTGGAAAAAGCTTCTGAATTACCCGCCGTAGTACTGATGGATGTTAATATGCCTTATAAAAACGGTATAGAAACTACAGAATGGCTTACGGAGCATTATCCTGACATCAAAGTCATTGCCCTGACCATGGATGATGATGAAAAAGTTCTTATCAGAATGCTGAAGGCAGGTGCTAAAGGATATTTACTGAAAGACATGCAGCCTGCTATTCTCTTTCAGGCCATAGACACTGTATTCGAGAAAGGTAGTTTTTATACTGATTTTGTAGCTCAGAAATTATTGAAAGTAAAAACAGAGGAAATGAAAAATGCATCCCTGCTTTCCGAGCTTAAAGACAGAGAGAGAGAATTTATAAAATGGGCGTGCAGTGAGCTTACCTACAAAGAAATTGCTGACAAGATGTGCCTGAGTCCGAAAACAATAGATGGTTACAGAGATTCTGTTTTTGTAAAACTGGATATCAAAAACAGAGCAGGCCTAGTCCTTTTTGCCTTGAAACATGATCTGTGTTGATTGAATAGTCTCATTTTAAACTTATTTCTTATCCTATAAAATAAACATCTTTACATTCTTTTTACGAATCCGGCAGCTTTTCAAGCTGCCGGATTTTTAATTCATAACACACTCATATACAGTCAAAAAGGTGTTTTTCCTTTTTCAAAATACGGTTTTATCCTCTGTTTTTGTCCTTCAGAATGATGGAATTTTGTCATAGAAAAAACACAGAAAGGCAGAACCCGAAAAGCCGAAACAGAGTAGGGAATATTTTTAAAACTAATACAATGAAAAAAGCACTTATCGTAGGTATTAATGATTATGCACCTGTCGGTTACGGAGGACCGGATCTTAATGGTTGTGTGAATGACGCAAGAGATATGGCAAATACATTGGTGATCTGTGGTTTTAGTCCGGCAAAGATTAAAATTCTGACCAATCAAAATGCAACACGAGCGAATATATTAAACTATCTGAAATCCATGATCAGCACAAGTGTAAAAGGAGATTCTCTTGTTTTTTATTATTCGGGACACGGGACCAGAGTGGCTAATATAGGATCAGATCTGGAACTGGACGGTTTGGATGAAGCCATTTGCCCACACGATTATGCCAATAACGGAGTCATTCGTGATGATGATTTTAAAACAGTTCTCAGTAAGCTGAAAGCCGGAGTCAATATGGAAGTCATTTTCGACTGCTGCTATTCCGGAACAGGAACCCGAAAAATGGATCTGGGACTGGAAGCAGATTTTCTGAACGAAACCGCCCGTTATATTCCGCCCATGCTTGAAGATGAATTTTATCTGACTTATGCCAGTGAAATGGAATCGTCTAAGAATTCAAAAAAATCAACTGTTCTTACTAAAGCACTTATCCCTGTTGCCGGAATGAATCATACGTTATGGGCAGCTGCAAAAGACAATCAGGTATCTATGGAAGGGAGTATCAGCGGACAGATACGAGGATATTTCACCTATCATTTCTGCAAGATTTTACGTGCTACCAATGGGAGTATTGTCAGAAAAACGCTTGATAAGCAGGTTGCTATTGCATTGGCGGCTATGGGAGCAGCCCAGATCAACCAGACAGAAAGCATCACTGCAGAATTTTCACAAAAAATATTCACTTAACCAATAACCTTTACCGGCGGAATCCGAAAAGCCATCAAAAGAGTAGGAATACACTAGATTAAAAATAATAATCATGTCTAAAATTGAAAACAACAACCCAATGACAGCAGAAGAAGTTTTAAGACTTAGAACTGTTAAAGCAAAATCAACTGAAAAACCGTCAGCAATTGAAAAATTATCCAGCCAGCTTCCAGCTATGGAAACCCTTAACGGAAGAACTTTTCCGAAAGGAATGAAAACAATAGGAATGCCTATGGATGAAAAAACAGCTGAGATCCGATCTCTGGAAACTGATCATTTCTACCCTACCCATGCTGATTTTGAATACAATCCAAAGCTTGAACCGAAAAGAGACCGTAAACCAAAATTCATTGACAGAGATTCTTTCCTGACTCCGGAAAATACAAGAACAATTTTCGGAGCAGATCAAAGAAAAGTATATAATTCTACAGCCTATCCATGGAGATGTGTCGGCAGGGTAGAAAGTTCTTTAGGATCAGGAAGTGGTGTAATGATAGGACCAAGACACCTTCTTACCTGTTCTCATATTGTTGACTGGCAGCCTAATAACACAACGGGATGGCTGAAGTTCACTCCAATGTATTATAACGGCAGTGCTCCTTACGGAACAGCCTGGGGTACATTAACATATTACAAGTATAAAGTAGCAGGTCCATCTATTGATTCAACAGAAATACAATACGATTATGTTGTCATTGTATTAGACAGACCTATCGGAAACAGCACAGGATGGCTAGGTTCAAAATCCTACTCTGACTCATGGGATGGAGGCGCTTACTGGACTCACGCTGGATATCCGGGAGACCTTACAGGAACTCAAAGACCAACATACCAAACAGGTATCGCACTGGATGGAGATTTCTGGAGTGCTGATGACAACGAAAGCATGAGCCATAAAGCAGATATATGGCCTGGACAAAGCGGAGGCCCTTTCTGGGGATATTGGGACGGCTCTCCGTATGCTGTGGCTACTCAAAGTGCCCACAACCCAAGCGATAATTTTGCAAGTGGCGGCTCAGATTTAGTCAATCTGGTCATCAGAGCAAGAAATGAACATCCTTAATTTTTAGTTTAAAACCCCACTCGCTTTTAAAGGTGAGCGGGGTTTTTGTAATTTTTGTGTTGTAGATAAATAAATATGTTTATTTAGATTTAGATTTTATGGTCGTTCTAAAAACCTCATATTCATTAGGTTCTTCAGTTTTAAAATTGCACGTAGTAATAATCTCACAATCTTTTATGTCATTTTCTTTTAAACTGGAAATTATTTTCTTTTTCATCTTTGGGTCAATACATATAGATTTCAAAGGATTATTATAAAAACTAATCCCATCAACATTTACTGAGGTGATTTTAATTTATTTTCATCTAAATAAATATTTTTTAATCGTGTATTTTTTATTGCATCGAGTGAAGATATCATATTTGAATCTAAATCTAAGTCTTCCAATGCTGACAATTCTGTAATATTTAAATCTCTTAATTGATTGTTAGCAGCAAGTATAGATTTGAGCTTAAAATTATTTTCAAAAATTATCTTTTCTACCTTGTTATTTTCAATATCTAATGATTGCAGATAATAACAATTTGAGACATTCACTTCTCTCAATTCATTGTTGTGTAAAAAAGCATCTTGTACAACCGGAAAATTAGTTAATTCTATCTTTTTAATTTTATTATTTTCAACAGAAATTGCTTTTAAAAGTGGAGAGAAAGAAATTTCTATATTCTCAATTTGATTATTGGCAAATAAAACTATTTCCAACGACAGACAATTTTCTAATTTTACATTTTTAATACCAGATTTCTCTGCCATTATTGATTTCAGTTTCTGTTTATTATTTAAACTAAATATTTCAATAGAATTATTTTCTATTTCTAAATCAGTCAGGTTTTCCAAATCGTTCAACTCATCAATTTGATAAATAGAATTATTAGTACAATTCAAATAGATTAAATTTTTGAAATTTTTAATTCCATCTAAATTTTTAATTTTTGAATTGGAAATATCTAAATAAAATATTTTTTCGCACTCATTTTCGTCTATTTCTTTATCGTTATTCTGATCAATAATGATATATTTTCCATTGATATCCTTGGCTACATTTTCAAGTAAAAGTTTACTTTTAAAGTTAGGGTCTTTAAAATTTATTTTTGCTGAATAGCCTTTAATTGACAGTAAAATAAATAGTATTAATATTTTTTTCATAATTTATTTTAAATTGAAACTGTTTAAACTTTGTCTTTTGAAGATACCTTTTTGAGTTTCATTAGGATGTCTGGTTTAATGATTTTAGTCAGTCTTTTTAAGGACTAAGTATTAAAAAAATGAGACCGCCTCCTAAGAAGCGATTTTAATTATTTAAAATATCTTATAAACTGTTCTTCATTTTTAATATAGTTCAGGAAATTTTTAAAATTTCCATCATCCCAATTTTGTTTAATTAACGTAACCATTTCTGCTTTATAAAGTTCGTTATCAGAGTAGTCTAATATTGCAATAGCGATTAACCATGAAGTAGTTACACCTCCCATCACAAAATCATCAATATTATTAACATCAATTAATTCTGAAAAAAGAAAATCTTTGAATTTATCTATTCTCTTTGCAAATACGGGATAGTAATTTTGCTTGCCAAAAATCACTGGTTTCTTTGCAAAGTTTTTTTGTAGTTCAGCATCACTCATTTTTTCTATAGTTGAATTGAGTGGTAAAATATGTCCCATTTTTATAAATTTTTAAAGTTTTTTATCCTATCTATTAAATCTGTACTCGTAATATCTCCAAAGTTTTCAATAATATATTTAAACTCTTCAAAGAAATTTTGTTTTAACTGTTTTATTATTTTATCATTATTTTTACCTAAAGATTTTACAAATTCTATTTCTTTCGTATATGCATTTACTTCAGTTAATACCCTATAATTTGAATCATACAATGATTTCATACCCAAGAAGCCTCTTTCTTCATCATTTAAAAAATGTATATATTCATGCTCCCAAGCAGAAATAGACGCATTCTCATGAATTATAATTTGTCCCGGTATTCCTTCTCTTAATCCAGGGGAATATCCTAATGCTTCATCTGATCTATAAATGATCTCTACACTTTTATTTTTTAAATCAGCTATAATATCTTTTAATCTTTCAGGATGTGATCTTGATGCATTTCCTAATAAATCTAAAACAGGATCTGCTTTTGAGTTAAATTTATCATTCCTTATTTGTGCTTTTTTTGCATCATTAAGTTTATTTATCTCACGCTTCTTCTGCTTATCCTTCACTGTTTTCTCCGCAGGAGACAAATCATAATCCGCAACCTCTTCGCCAAAACCAAAGACCTCATTTAAAATCTTTATTAACTAAAGAGAAACCACTTCATAATATGAAGTGGCTTTAAGCAGTAAAAGTCCTATTTAAGGGTTTTATATGTTGTATAGTCTTTTATTGTTTTTAGCTCATAAATTTCTTGCTTATCTGAATCTATGATTCTAATATTATCTAAAGGAACATTTTGACAATGGATAAAGCTAATGAATTGCCATGCATTAAATTTACCTTTTACAATAATATCAAATCCTTTTTCTGTTTCTAAAGAGCTATACCATTCCCATCTTCTGATATCTTTATCAAGAAAATTATCAACACTTGAATGAACTCTATATAAAAGTTCATCATATTTGTAGTCATCGTCACTTAATTGTTTGAGCTTGTTTACAATTCCCTTAGGTAGTAGTTGCTCCCACTTAGGATCCTCATCACTTAAATTCTTGTTTTTTATAATTGTTAAAACTGCATTCTTAAAATTCTCTAATACTTCTTTTGAATGAGCTATATTTCTCACTCTAACAATCTGATATCCTTTTAAAGGTTTTTCTCCCCTAATATTATATTGTATGTTGCCTGATTCTGTTATCATTTTATCTTTGCAGTTAGAGGTTTTATGGTTGAAAACCATTCTCTACTATAATTCAAGAATGGTTCTGTTTATAAATATTAAGTTATCTTATTTTAAGACCTTATAAGAAGTATAATCTTTAATTGTTTTTAACTCATAAACTTCCAGCTTATCTGCATCTATAACCCTGATATCATCTAAAGGGACATTTTGACAATGAATGAAATTGATGAATTGTCCAGCATTAAACTTACCTTTAACAATAATATCAAATCCTTTTTCTGTTTCTAAGGAGCTATACCATTCCCAATCTTTTATTTTTTGGAATTTATAAACAGACATATTTACACTTTTTAATAATTCATCATATTTTTTATCATTATCATCCAATTGTTTTATCTTGTTTACTATACCTTGTGGTAATAACTCCTCCCATTTAGGGTCTTCATCACTTAAATTCTTGTTTTTTAAGATTGTTAGAACCGCATTCTTAAAATTATCTAATACTTCTTTTGAGTGGGAGATATTTCTCACTCTAACTATCTGATACCCCTTTAAAGGTTTCTCTCCTTTTGTATTGTATTGTATATTTCCTTGTTCTGTCATCACTTTATTTTTTTATAATTACTGCTTTGTCATTAAATATCTTCTCAAAGTCTTCTATATTCATAGAATAAGAAGCTCCTTGTTTCATAGGTAAAGGGTCACGTAAAAATACCTTTCCATCTTCCACTTTTTCCAATACTACAGCATGGCCTTTAAACTCATCTGTCCTTAAACTTACAATTGCTTTATCTCCATCTTCTAGTTTTTCTAATAACTTTGAAAACTTGATGTCTTTTTCAGCAATAGCTGTTACCTGATCTTCCAATCTTTTAAAATATAAAGCCTCAGGAATATCTAAAATTGAAGCTCCATTAGCATCGGTTTTTAAAGCTCTTGCCAATTCATCTTCTAATAATAAAATATCTTTGTCATGTAATGTCATTCTCAAAGAAGTAGCGGCACATGTATAATCTGTAGACTGCCCAAAAATTTTAGTTTCACTTACAAATATTTCTATTTTTATTCCTGCATTCTCAGCGAAATTTTTAGTAGGATCACCTCCTTTTACAATATCAGGGAAAACTTTATTTTTCTGATTAATCTTCTCCTGAGTCCTCCTCTGCTTATCCTTCGCCATCTTCTGTTTAGGAGATAAGCCGTAATCAGCAACCTCTTCGCCAAAACCAAAGACCTCATTTAAAATCTTTTCTAATTTAGAAAAAATTTCTTTTGATCCCTTTTTAAATTCCCGGAGAATCATTCGAATAAATTCTATAATCCTGTTGAGAGCATTCTCTGATGCTGTAATCGCTTTGGTAATCTTTTCCAAAGGGTTCAGGATAAAACTTTCTACGGATTTGGCCAGCCTGGCGACTGCTGCAGTTCCACTTGTAAGAAGTGTTTCCACAATAATATCAATGATAATCCCAATGATATACCCGTAATAATAGGCCGCTTTTTCCAGTGTGATCTTAGGAAGATTTTTTTCTACCCATTTTACCAGACGGACGATGGTTTTTAGCTGAAACGTAATGCATTCCTTAAAGAACTCCACATAATTAAAAGTCAGAATACCTTCCAGCAGGTCTTCCATCAGTTCCAGGAACATTTCCCCATATTCCACTTTCCTGTCATTCACTTTATCCATGGCAGCGACTGCTTTGAAGATAAAGCCTATGATGGAGAAAATTCCGGCAATAATATCAACCAGACTGTTATAGATTCCACAAAGAAAGGCATTGGCAATCTGATAGTTTCTGTACACAATATGCTGCATTCCGGTGAGTGGGTCTGCAATAAACTTCTCCAGCTTATCGATCTGGTTGAAAAAGAAGGTCAGAGATTTATTAATTCTTTTATAGATAAAAGTGGGAAATAAAGTTTCAGCGTTATTCAGCAGACTATTAAAACCATCCTTTACCTCATTGATGCTTTCAAAAAAAGATTTTACAATTTTAGCATTGATTTTTTTCTGGCCCGCAAGATTTTCATAAGGGTTCTGGGATGCTTTATGTTCATAGAAATCTTTGATCTCTTTATAAAAGACCTCCGGAATAAAAGTGGGATTATATTCTCCTTCTTTCGGATTGGGATTCCATCCGTTCTCTGAAATTCTTAGTTTGACAATATTTTCGGCAATACCTTTTGTAAAAAACACTGACGCTCCTTCTAATGCTTCCTGCTTAAAAAAACTGAATATTTCTCCGATACTTTTATCTTTAAGCCCCAGAAACCAGCTTATAAAATCAACTTTATTTCTGTAAATCCCTTTTTCAATAAGGTTTCTGAGTGATTTTGGTGTAACGGTTACTTCATGTTTTCTTGTAAAACTGAGAATGTCTGCAAAAGGCATATCCTTTTTATTCGTAAGTCCTGCTCCCGCTACTGCACGCATTACTGTATTATGATTGTAACGGTCATCAATTTCTAAAAAAAGAATCAGTTCATTACTATTCGGTAAAGCTTCCATATAACGCTGCAAAAGAAATGCTCCGTTTTTACTGGCAAAAAGAACAACATCAATTCCGGCTATAGTCTGTCTGAATCTGCTTTTATAGACAACAACTTCGTCGATATTTCCTCCAAATACAGGATCATCCGAATAGATCTGAAATCCATTACCGTCTACAACGGGTTTCCCACCGTAATAAGTATTGGCAATTTGCCTTGACGTTTTTTGCTTTAATTCCGGAGGAGATTCCTGCACCGGAAAAATAGTCTCAAAAGGATCAGGACTACTCTTCTCCGGAAAGAAATCCTTGATGTTCCTCAACAGAGGATTATTTAAAATTTCTAAACTCATTTTGTGATTTTTTAAGGTGAATAAAGGCAGGGCTTTAAGACCCTGCCAGTGAAATGATCGTTTAAATAATCAATGTATTAAGAAAGCCTGTTCAGCTCATTGCTTTTCATCTCAGCAAATTCCTGTAAATAGCTTTTCAGAAGATCCAGAAAACCTATTTTATTGTTCTTCACAAGCCAAAGCATGTAATGATGGGTATTCACTTTGACAATAGATGTTTTGGGATGTCCGTCCTCATCCAGAACAGGGTTCTGGGTTTCTTCATCTACTAGAGGAACCAATATCCTGTTAAAGTTTTCATCTCTAAGGCTTGACCATTCTTCTTCCCCAATCAGCCATTCAGGAGTCGGGAGGTTTGAAGGTTCAATTTCATTCGTTTCTTTATCTCTTAAAACCTGCTGGTAAAAGAGATAGATTCTTGGAAGCTCTGTATCTACCACCATTTTATTGATCCTGATAAATCTGTTAAAAGTTGAGAGCAGAGGATGTTCAGAGATTTGAATTTCCCCCAGGTTTAGATTTGTCGTATTGATTTCTTTTAAAAGTTGCTGTACCTCTTCAGGGATTAATAATTTTTCTTTCATTGTTTTAAAATTTTGCTTGGTTAAATAATTCGTGGCTAAGTTTATAGACACTATTTGATTGAAAGGCAGAATTTTCAGGCTCTGCCTTTTTATTGCTTTAAGCTCAAAGCTTAATAAAGGTTATAATTTATACAGTTCAACGATATTGGCACTTACCCCTGTATTCCCCATGGTATTCATGTTGTACATTCCAAAGGCAACCGGGCCTGTATAGCCTGTTTTGGTATAGGTAACCGTCTTGTTATTGAAATTGACAATGACTGTCCAGCTTCCACCTCGTCTTATAAATGTTGCATTAAGGGCATAAGTAGGCTCCGCAGTAGTTACTGATTCAGCTGAATTATCGGGAAATATTTTTCCCATAGGATACCAGTAAGACTGAACCAGCCTTACATTCGCAACTGTTTGATTTAGTAGGTCTACTCCACTGGCAGCATTTACTAATCCTACAAAATGAGTCATCGTTCCAAAACCGTTAGGTCCGTTAATTGTTGCAGTTTTACCTGTAATTTCAACACTCATGTAAAAATCTTCATCTGCTCCAATCAGTTGATTCGTCTTTCTTGCAGCGATAAAAGTAGAATCATCGGCAAGAGCCTTTACATTGCTATCGGAACTGTAGCTTACTGCAGCTCCTGCTTGTGTAATTGCGGGTGATACCGCATTATTGTATATTTTTTGTTCCCAAACAATGTTATTGAGAGGAATACGCTGTATCTGAGTTACCACACGGATGGTAAAACTTGTTAAATACCAGGCTACTCCATTCCACAATCTGATTTTATATTCTCCTGTCGGAATATCCTTAAAGTTATAATAGAAGGTCAGGTCAATACCATTGGTATACAGCTGGACCTGTGAACCGGGGATAGCAGCAGCAACAGTAGCTGTATCAGCTGAAACACTATCCTGAGTACATAATTCGACTTTAAAGCTGATGGATGGAAGGTTTAGATTTGCTCCCTTTAGATTGATCCAGAATGGACGGTCTGCTTTATCCACAATTGGTGGTGATATAACAGCCACACTCATGGTATCAGTACTCCAGCCTCCATTCATTTTCGTTTTCCATAATGACCTTTCAACTTCTGTCATTTGATTGGGCATTTCCAACAGTAAATTTTTATTATCTACCACAGCGTTTAAGCCGCTGGTATTTTGGACTACAACTTTTTGAAAATTAGCAATATCAGAATTCTTATTAGGCAGCCCAGATAATACATAGGGATTCCCTAAAGTATTGATCGAAAATGAGGCATTAAGAGTATGACTTCTTGCAGCGCTGTTTGACAGGTTTGCATTCATCATATTTTTTCCCAAATCACCCGCAGGAAGTTTGGCAACATTCCCGTTATCATTCAATCCTATAATTTTAGGATAATCCTGTGCATTTCCGTCTGTCAATGGAATTTCTAATTTCTTAGCTAATTTCTCTCTTGTATTAAGATTATATTGAGCCTGGCTTGCTATTCCTTCTGCCAAAAGATCAGCATTTGAAATACTGACATGATTATCATCTAATTCCAGGGGAATGGTTCCGTCAACAACGGCATGGGTCTTTAAATCTCCGTTTTCGTCAACAGCATAATCTGTGTATGATAGAGAACCTGGTGCTGCTACCTGATAAATAGCATTGGTTTCTCTTTCTCCAATGGGAGGCAATTCATTGACACGTATAATTTTTCCTATAATTGGCATTTTTTTTAATTTTTAAGGTTAATGACTATTTTATTTCCAGTCTCCTGAAATAACTTTCTGCCCTTCCAGTGATTCTACTCCAAGAAGGTTATTATTAGGTTCGAAATTGAATCTGTCTTCAGTAATTACTTCGGAAGGCACTTCAAAATCATCTGGATTCTCGGTAGTAAATGGCAATGCGTGAGCGACTCTCAGTCCAATACTTTCTGCCTGAAGAATATTTAAAGTAGTAGGAAGTCTGGTGATCCATGCTTTTCCATGTTTTTCCCCTTTAGGCTGCTTCATTTCATCCACAATTGATAAATAAAGTTCATCTCCAATTACAGGAACCTCTCCACCATTCCAGATCTTTCCAGTTGCCAGATAGAATTGTACAGCGGCCTCAAAACCAGGACGTACAGTGGCAACCACTCTGGCCATACCACTTTGTAAAAATGCCTTAAAAACAGGATCTGTATTCTCTGCTTTATATAAATCTGACCAGTTTTGTTTATTCCCCCAATAATAAGGGTACAGATAATAGGATAGATTTTCCCATTCAAATGCCTGCTCCATGAATTTTACAAAAGCAGAGTATTGGTCAAGATTCTTAGAAAGCTTTGTTTCATAATCAGTAAATGAATTTCCTTGTGTCAATCCTGACAAGCCATAGCCATGAACAGAGTCTGAAGCCCTGTCTGCCATATAGGAAATACAGTTTTTCCGTAGGATTGTATTTTCAATCTGCCTGTAAAAATTTGGATTTGAATCTTTAATGGCAGTACCTTTATTTTCTTCCTCAGAAACAGCATTATTATATTCGATTACAGCCACTTCGTAAGCATCAATAATAGCCCTGAACGTCTCCTGCTGCCATTCTCTTTTGGCTTCCTGGGTCAATTGGCATGTCGCAACAAGCGAACCGGTGACTCCCTTCATATCCCATGAAACAAAAGAAACTGTAATTTTATCTCGTATGGAATCCAAAGGCATATCTACTGCAGTGCCGGCTTCTTTTCCACAAATATATACAGTATGTCTGGAATTCATTCCCAGTCCATCATTCATAGCACCTGCACCAGCTCTTAAAGAGCCTTTTACATAAATAGCTTCATAATTTTCAGGAATTTTAAAATCATTATTATGGTACACACCGGTCCACCTTCCCACTCCATACTCATTATCAACTCCAATGTTTTTATCAGAAAATGCATTTGAAATATAAATGACAGGCTCTAATCTTTTGTCTGCAGTAATATTATATTTTCCTGCCCAATATTTAAAAACCGCGTCATTTTCCAATGCTGTATAATCCTTCATTGGCATTGCATCAGAAGTCCTGGGATCTTCAGGCTTTACAAATTTACTTTTTGCCATTCCCAGCAAATGCAGCTTTGCAGGCTCAGGAATCATAAATTCAAACATCATACGTTTCCCATAATCGTAAATCTGATTCTTCATCAGTTTATCTACCCATCTGTAAACACCTACTACATGTTTATCACCTTTTTTGTTATCAAAGCCATGAGAGTTATTTTCTTCAAACTCTTCAATAATTTTCTCGATTCTTTCTTCGTGAACTTTTGTGACAATCCTGTCCATAGCTCTCGCGGTAATATCCTGGGCCTGAGTAATGGCTTGCCTGGTGCTCTCATCTCTGGAACTATGACTGGCATTGCCTAATCCTAAACTCGTATTGATATTTGCGTCTCCTGTTTTGTAACTTGCATTTATTCCAAACTGAGTATTGCTGTCTGATGCTTCCTGCATCATTTTAGCGATCTCATTCTGCATTTCAAAACGGGTAGCTGTTGTGGTATCAGTAAGCTGCTCTCTTTCAGTATCAGAAGAAGTAGTTGTCGTATTTTCACTTCTTCTTAATCTTCTGGTGGATTTCTCACGATATTCTCTGGCCATAATATTCTCAATATGGGCTACTTCACCCTCAACATAAGCATGAGTAGTCTGCTCCACTTTCAAATAGTCTGCAATACCAATTTGTTTAAATCCGAATCCTGATGGAATAAAGTTATTTTCATCTTCAGTATCTACGGGGTCTTCTCCATCTACCTCAAGTAAAAAATTATCAGAAAAGCAACTTCTGGCTTGTAATTTACTGACGTAAATATTAGCAAGCTTTCCATTGGTAAACATAATTTTAGCACTTAAAGAAGCATCCTGTATTGTATTAAAATCCAACCCAGGCATACAAAGGTCATTGAGAAAGATTGTATTTCCAGATCTGGATTTCACATAATAGTTACTACTGATATTTGCAGAACCATTACCCGGAGCTAAATCATAAGAGATATTGCTCACTTCCCATGATGAATCCGGAACTGTAAGTGCTATATCAAAGGTAAATCCCTGATGAACATATTTTGGACAAATCTGATAAGTAAAAGGTACTGCCACTGTTCTTGCCAAAGGAATCAGAACTCCTCCAATACTGGTATAGGCTTCACGATCAGTATTGGTATTTTCAACAATAATAGTATTAGATCTTTCAACTGCATTTTTCAATAAAGAATCAATCTCCGAAAAAGTACTCCTTCCTTCTAAAAATTCTGCAAGATCCAGGGAGCTCAGCTCTGCAGACCTCTCATTATTTGGGGTTGCCTGAAAATTATATCCCAGAATATCAAGCAGTGCATCTAAATTTTCGGGTTTTATTGCTCTTAATAAAGAGTCAGCTTCTATTTCAGGTCTGAACTGAAAGTTAAACTTTGGTAATATCGGTTCAGGAATACTCGGAATTTGTTGACAAGGATCTGCCGGATCATATTTTACCTCTGGATTCCTTACCTGGCAATAGTTCTCTTTATTCGCTGCCAGTTCTCTTTTATATTCTTCAAGAATTGAAGTAACTTCATTCCGGTAAACTTCTTCTTTTGCTGTGTAACCTTTTTGATATTCTGCTTTATACGATCTTTCAACAGCCGAAAGGTTTTTCTTTAAGGCTTCATACCTTTCAAGTTTAATCTTTGCAGCAGAAATTAACTGCTGACTTTTCATTTCTTCTGTTGGGAAAGTTTCTTTCGGTCCTTCAGAAGCAATTCTTGAAGCAATTTGTAATGGGGTAATAGATTCATTTTCCATCATCAGTTCTTTGGGCAGAACCACTCTTGCACCCAATGCTGTTTTCATTTCTTCTTCATTGGATACAGAAAGAATATGATGAGCCAGAAGCTGTTGCATGACAACTTCTTTGACGTAAAAATCCTTTTGGGTTACCACCTGATAAATTAGATTATTCCATAAACTAATCATAGGTGGCGCTACAGGAGCAGCCTGTGAATCAGTTAACAACGCTTTTTTCGCAACAACTTCGTTATACGAGCAGGTATTTTTATTTTTTGCTAACCAGGTTCCAAATGCATAATAGGCCTTATAAGTTCTTTTGAAACCTTCTAAACTATTTGAGCTGTTTGGGTCTGTTGAAATACGTTCAGGGTTATTAACATAATTAGCAGCACATGTTTGCAGTAATTTTTGTTTCGTTCCGGTTCCATTAACAACCGGAACATAAAAAGCATTATCATTTTTCAGATCCTGAGGAATAACAATAAATCTCTTATCTTGTTTGGTATCATCTGATAACTCCGGGCTTCTTAGACTTACAAATCTGAAAAGAGTTTGTGATGGGGTATTTTCTACAGGTGCGCCTGTAGTACTATTTTCCATTTCGTTCATTTTGTGTAATTTTGTGTAGGTTAAAATAGGTTGAGATCTGAAGCTCTTTTTAGTAGAATATCTTCAGGTTTTAGCCTTATTTTTTTACGTGGTTTCCGGCAAAAGATGTCCACCAATAGTTTTTAAGTCTAGTTTCATTTCCTGTGTTTTTCTTGAAGCAAAGATCACCCCCAGAAGCGACAGAACATGACGTATAAAAATATTTTAGTGTTTTTTTTCCAACAATAAAAAAACCACCCAATAGGTGGTTTAAAATGTCTGTTCTATATATGATCTTATTGAAGATATACTTTAAGAAATAAAGAGACTATCTTTTGAAACAGTCTTTTCTATATTTTGAGTATTCTATACTTTTTCCAATTCTTCTAATATTTTATCCATTATTTCTTGTGTAGTAAAATAAATTATATCATTTCTTGAATCATCATACTTTTCATTTTCATTTTGAACGAGTAATTTTGTTATTTCAGGAACTTTATCTGTGAATGTTAAACGAACAATACCCCCATATCCTTTTGGGATAACACCGATATTATCTCCTTTTTTAAAGAAACAAAATCTAATTCCGCATCAATTTTTTGATAGCCTTTGACATCCTTTCTTCTAAAAGCTATATTAAATTTTGTTCCAATAATAAAATCAAAATCACTTCTATTATTATCCAAATAAAGTTGCTTTTCTTTATTTATTGTAGGTAAATCATAATATTTAATATCTGATTCTGAATGTACTCTGTGCGAAAAAAGGAAGGGATTAAAAACTAACTTGTTTTCATTTAGCTTTTCAAACACTTCATTAGTTAATATATTCATAAATTTTATTTTTTAAATCTAATAATCTTTTTATAGAATTCTTGTGCTTCTTTAGGTGTTAATTTTTTAGTCTCTTCTAATAACATATTACTGTTAGGAATAGAGTTACTTGTAATTGTTTTAGGAATATCAAATTCTGTATAATTCATTAACTAATTTCCTTGCATCCTCTATGGAAATCTCCTTTACAGCGAAAATTAGATAAATTTTCAGGGGAGTATTTTAATAAAAACCGCTCATTTCTGAACAGTTTCTAATTTTAAACATTTTCTGATTTTTCTAATTCTTCCAAGATTTTATTCATTACTTCTTGTGTAGTAAAATATAAAAAGCTATGTTTAGCTTTATCATATTTTTCATTTTCGTCTTGTTTAAGAACTTTAGTAATTTCAGGAACTTTATCTTTAAATTTTAAGCGAACAACGCCTCCGTAGCCTTTAGGAATTATCCCGATATTATCATTTTTTTTAATTGAAACGTAATCTATTTCGCAAATTATCTTTTGATAATTTTTTGGATCTTTTTTATCAAATACTACGTCATACTTTGTACCTAATATAATTTCATTATCATTATGGACATTATATACATATATATATCGCTCCCGGTCTATTGGTTCTAAAACTTGTTTTTTAATATCATTATTGGATAATAAATCAAGAGTAGATAGATATATTTTGTTATCAAAAAATCTATTTTCAAATAGTCTTTCATAAATTTTTTTTAATTGGGTATCCATTTTTTATTTTTTAGATGTTACTTTTATTGCCTTTCTATAAAATTCTAGTGCTTCTTTTGGTGTAAGTGTTCTTGTTTCGCGTAATAGTTCTAAACTATAATCTTGATTCGAAATACTAGTTGGTATGTCAACACCATACAGTTTATTTACTAATTTTCTTGCCTCTTCAATAGGAATTTCCTTAATAGTAAAATTAGATAAATTTTCTGGAGAAGTGTTTATGATTATTTCTAATTCTATACCCATTCTTCTATTAGGAGCTTGTAAATTTAAACCTCTTAAATCTTTTGGCACATAAATTTGCAGAACTCCTTTTGTCCCTGGCTTAGATGAGGATTCCACTCCAAAAATAACAGCTCTTATCGGGTCTGTAGAAGTTGAAGCTCCATATTCTATTGAGTTAATATTTCCCGTAAAGAGTTCTCCATTTAGACTTCTTGTCGTTCCTCTGAAAAGTGCCTGTATTCCTACTTTTCCCAAATCTTCCGCCATTACATTTTGATCTACTTTTCCTAAGAATTCTATAAGTTCTTCTACTGTTTTTATTTTCCTATCGCTTAAAATTCTTGATAAAATAGCAGCCCCTCTCGCAATTCCTGCTCCAAATTCGGGTAATAGCCCAGCAGCTATATTATTCAGGATTATCCAAAACTCTTCGTCTATTTTTTTATTAGTAAAATACTCAGCAACAAAACAAGGAATATATAATTCTTTACCCTCTTCAACTACCACCTTCATAGGGCTAAAAGGGGATTCAATTTTATTTCCAATTTCGTCTTCATCATAATACATTGGAAAAGAATCTTGGTCATGTGCAAATAATGCAGTACCTACCCTATACTTTTTTTCTTTTTCCAGATAATAAGCAAAGCCAGTATATCTTATAAATGGATCATTAACACCGTCAGAAGGCTTATATTCTTCATAATCAATATCAAATTTCCATGCTTGTTCAAGTTCTTTATTTGTCCAGTTTTTTAAACCCATTCTTGAAAAAGATGTAATTAACTCTTCAATATGCTTATTGCTGAATTTTTCAAATAATTCACGAACGGGTTCTGGATTTTTATTGATTTGATTATACCACAAATTTGCATTTTTTACACCTTTCAGCAGATTAATAATTGAAATATTCTCATTAGTACCAGATGTATCAATACCTTTTCCAGAAAGAGAAACAAAATCCTTCCAAAGCATTTCATCGGTAAGAGCTTCCAAAACAAAATCAGGAATATTTTCATATAAGGCATCAATAATATCAGGGTTGCTTTTAGCGGTTGCAAAAAAATGTTTATAATATCGAATAATATCATTTTTCATTTGCTCAGCTTGCGAATTACCTTTTATAATTCGTAAAAATTCAATGAAGATTTCTGCATTCCCAGTATAAAGTTTTATTGCAATGTATTCGTCATTCAATTTGAAATCATAGGGACTTTCAGTTGCATCTGTTTGTGCATCAGAAAACTTCTTATCTTCTCCATCTTTATAGATAAAGTTAAGATTATAAGTTATTTTATAATTGTCAAAATAAATTCCAAAATTGAAAGAATTACTCAATAAATTCTTTCTGGTATTCAATTTGGATAAATCGAAAGTAGCCTGAATTTCTTTATCATTCTTTTTGTATAAAAAAGGTTTATTGTTTTTAATACTGTTGAATACAGGAGTATTAAATGAGGAAGAACCTGAATAAATGGTTTTGTCTTCCAACAAATATTTTTCTGGTTCAAATAAAAAACTTTTTATAAGTCCTAGTTTTTCTTTTAAATCTTTTGCAAGAAGTTCATAGTTAATCCCCCCTGTATAAAAATCCTGAGACAAAGCATCATAATCTTCAATTGTAGGCTTATAAAAAGCACTATTTTTTCCAAAAGGGGTGCTTAGTGCATACTCATTAGAGATTTCATCAAACGTTTGAGCTGTTCGTATTCCTTCAAAAGGGTCTTTATCGTTTCCATAAATTCCTTTTTCAAGTTCTGCAAATTGTATGATACGGCTTCCTCGAAGTATTCGTTTGCTTTCTTCGTCAAAATCGTTAAATTCATCTAAAATATTTTCCATATAATCATGTTTAATTGTGTATTTTATTGAAACATTCCTAAAAGCAAATATATATGGCAGAAGCGACAAAACTTGACGTATAAAAAGATTATTTTATATTAATCAAGTATAGTATTCTCAATATTTTAATACATTTGTTTAAAACATATTTCAGATGAATTTCGAGCAGATCAATTTACACCTTGAGGCTTACAAAGAGCATAACCAGATTTTGGACGCTGCAAAATATCTAATCCATTCCTTTGATCTTGAACATGAGAACTTTGCAGGATTTGGATTCAGGGCAGAACTTTCTCCCACTTCAATGCTTCTTACAGCAGAAGGAGGTCTGGGCGGGCCGCAAACCGTAATGATCCCTAGAAATTTATTTGATTTTGACCTGAACCTTGTCCTTAATATGGTGGCGCACGAAATGCTCCATGTAAGGCAGAAAGCTCCCGGACAGGTCATTGAAGACAAAAATGAGAGAGAATTTCAGGCCTATTATGAAATGCTTTTTCACAAAGTTTTTCCACAAATTCCTGAGGTTTCAGATTTTCATAAAAAATTCTTCGGGGGGAAAGCGTTGGAATATTATAAAAGAATGGGTGAAGGCTCAGAACTACAACAAAAATATGCAGAACAGAAAACAGAAGTAGAACATTTAATCAACGAATTACCATGACAGTAAAACCAGACATCACCTGGGCAGATTTTGAAAAAATAGACATCAGATGCGGAACTATCCTTTCAGTAAATGATTTTGAAAAGGCAAGAAACCCGTCTTACCAGCTGGAAATAGACTTTGGAGACTTAGGAATCAGAAAATCATCTGCACAAATTACCTCTCTTTACAAAAAAGAGGAACTTGTTGGAAAGCAGATCTTAGCGGTAGTTAATTTCCCTAAAAAACAGATTGCCAACTTCTTCAGTGAGTGTCTGGTCTTGGGATTATATGGTGAAGACAAACAAGATGTCACTCTTTTAGCCCCTTCGCTGCCCACAAAAAATGGGATGCAGGTAGGATAGACACCCAATAAAAATACATATGATACAGAACATCCCTTTAGAAAGAGTTTTATTCCTTGATATTGAGACCGTTCCACAGGCGGGGTCCTGGGACGACTTATCCGAAACTGAGCAATATCTATGGGACAAGAAAACCCGGTTTCAGAGAAAAGAAGAAATCTCTGCAGAAGAGTTTTATGACAGAGCCGGTATTATGGCCGAGTTTGGAAAAATTATCTGTATCAGCATCGGAATGCTTGAAAAGAATGAAACCCTTAAAATAAAAAGCTTTTCCGGACACGATGAAAAAAAAATGCTTAAAGAATTTGGCGAAATCTTCAACAGCCCAAGGCTTTACAATGTCATTCTCTGTGCTCATAATGGAAAAGAATTTGATTTCCCATGGATTGCCAGACGATATCTTATCAACGGGATACTGCCTCCTGCTCCGTTTCAGATGTTTGGAAAGAAACCCTGGGAGGTTCCTCACATCGATACGATGGAACTATGGAAGTTTGGAGATTATAAAAGTTTTGTATCCCTTGAATTACTGGCCCATGTCTTTGGAATTCCTACTCCAAAAGATGATATTGACGGCTCAATGGTTTCATCAATTTACTACATAGAAAAAGACTTGCAGAGAATTGTAGACTATTGTGAAAAAGATGTCTTAACTTTGGCGAATATTTTCCGGCGCATGCGTCAGGAAGATTTGTTGAAAAGGAATATCAATCTAGATTAAAAAATGAAATTTACAGACGATCAAATTGCTGACATTGGTGAGGAAATCATTGGTGTACTGAAAACCGTATATGACCCCGAAATTCCGGTAGATATTTACGAATTAGGACTCATTTACGATGTTCAGATCTCCGATGATGCTGACGTAAAAATTATAATGACCCTTACTACTCCCAACTGCCCTGTTGCAGAAACACTTCCTCAGGAGGTAAAAGATAAAGTGGCTGAAGTAGAAAACGTAAAAAGTGTAGATTTAGAGCTTACCTTCGAACCAAGCTGGAACAAGGATATGATGAGTGAAGAGGCGAAGTTTGAGCTGGGAATGCTTTAACTACTCTTAAACAATATAAAACCCCGAAAGAATTACTTTTCGGGGTTTTTATTTTTAAATTTCTTTTGCTATTTCCTTTCCATCTCTTCTGCTCCACTCACTCCATGAACCTACATACAGATCCGGCATTGGGAAACCTGCATAGTCCAGCGCCAAAATAGTATGACAGGCTGTAACTCCTGATCCACAATGAATGATCAGATGCTCAGGTTTATTCTCTAATAACTGCTTATATTTTTCTTTTAACACTTCCGGGTTCAGAAAGTTTCCGTTTTCATCAAGATTTTCAGAAAAAGGAATATTGATCGCTCCGGGAATATGCCCCGCAACCAGGTCAATGGGTTCAGATTCCCCTTTATAACGATAGGCATCTCTTACATCAATAACCGTAGAAGAATTGTTTTTCAACTCATTTTCAACAACTTCCAAACTCGAAACAGGAAGAAACCAATGTTCTTTTTTGATTAGAGAAGCTTTCTCAAATGCTTCCTCTCCAGAAGAAAATTCCAGTCCGTTTTTTTCAGCGGCCTGCATTCCGCCATCAAGAGCCTGAACTTTTTCAAAACCGAAAGATCTTAACATCCACCAGGCTCTTGCAGCAGCATTTGAGGCATTTTTATCATCATACACAATGATATGAGAATTTTCTGCAATTCCAAGGTTTGAAAGTGTTTCTGCAAATTTTTCTACGGAAGGAAGCGGATGTCTCCCGCCAAAAGCAGCATCTTCCCCTATCTCAGCCAGATCTTTATCCAGATCTATGAATCGAGCTCCTTTTACATGTTTTTCAAGATAACTCTGCTTTACCTCTTTTCCTGTTCTTGCGTCAAGAATGACGAGATTTTCTGTTGGAATATTTTTTAAATCGGATGGGGAGATTATTGGAGTCATTTTGTTGATTTTGGAATTAATACTAAATATGATCATGGACACAATCCATTATATTTGAACACATTAAGAAGACAGATAGTTCAGCCGTATTTTTTTCATTCCGTAGGAATCTTAATTCCGTTATTAAAAAAACAATCTGGATTCCTACGGAATGACAAATTTAACTCTTAACCATCCTAAGATCTATTTAAATTGTTAGATCTGTGAAATTTATAATTTATTCTTCTTAAAAATGAAAAATATCCTTCGCTTTATTATAGGAACTTTCAAAATTCAGGAGATTCAGTTTATGTTCTGCTTTTTCAATGCTCATAAAGTTAATCACCTGTTCAGTAGGCATATTCCCAACAAGATCATCTTTAGCCATAGGACATCCTCCGATTCCCTTGATGGCACTGTCAAATCTTCTGCAGCCTTTATCATAAGCCGCTTTTAATTTTGAATAAGAATCTTCATAACGGTTATGAAAATGTCCTCCGAAGTTGATTTCAGGATATTTTGAAGGTATTTTTTCAAACAAAAGGGCAATAGTTTCCGGTGTTGCCACCCCTGTTGTATCTGATAATAAAATATCTTTCACTCCGATATCAGAAAAACGTTGTGCCCAATGGTCAACATCTTCCCATTTCCACATTTCCCCATATGGATTTCCGAAAGCCATGGAGAAATAGATGTTAAGCTGCTTGCCTTCACTTTTTACCAGATCAAGCATTTTAATGATTTCATCAAAAGCTTCTTCCTGATTTTTATTGGTATTTCTGTGCTGAAAAGTTTCGGAAATAGAAAACGGAAAACCAAGAATATCAACAGATTGGTGTTTCAATGCTTTTTCAGCACCTCTATAATTACCGATAATTGCTGAAACCTTCGTTTTGGAACGTGATTTGTCAATATTTTCGGCCACCTCATCAGAATCAGCCATCTGCGGAATTGCTTTCGGAGAAACAAAACTCAGACAATCCAATACATCAAAGCCAACATCCATCAAGGAGTTGATATAATCTATTTTTTTATCGGTAGGGATAAATTCTCCCCATCCCTGCATGGCATCTCTAGGACATTCGGTAAGAAACATTGTTACTTTTTGATTTTCTCAAATATAATAAAACTAAACTACTTAGTATACTGTACATACAAAGCTAACACTATTTTGATTTTCAAAGTTTTATATCTGATTTATAATTTCGATAACTGATATTAAATCGCAAATAACGTATTCTCAGCATCAAATTTGCTAACTTTGTTAAAATTTATGATATCTGATGAGTACAATAGAATTCAACCCATTGTGGAAAGAGAAATTACTGAACCGTTTTCTTAGCTATGTAAAAATATATTCAACCAGCGATGCAGAAAGTGAAACTACACCTTCTACTCCCCGCCAGTGGGATATTGCCAATTACATTACTGAAGAGCTGAAAACTATCGGCCTGGAAAATGTTTCAATTGATGAGCATGGATATATTATGGGATATGTTCCTTCTAACCTTGAAAATGATGACAGACCTACGATCGGATTTATTTCACACTATGATACTTCACCGGACTTCAGTGGAGAAAATGTAAAACCTCAGGTTTGGGAAAATTATGATGGAAATGATCTTCTTTTGAACCAGACGACAGGATTCACATTATCTCCTGCAAGATTTGAAAGTTTAAAAAAGTATATCGGCCAGACGTTAATTACTACTGACGGAACTACTCTTCTTGGTGCTGATGATAAAGCGGGTTGTGCAGAGATTGTAACGGCTGCCGAGTATCTTATGGCTCATCCGGAAATCAAACACGGAAGAATTGCTATAGGATTTACTCCTGATGAAGAAATCGGAAGAGGAGCACATAAATTTGATGTCGCTAAATTCGGTGCTGAATGGGCGTATACAATGGACGGTGGAGAAGTTGGAGAACTTGAATATGAGAACTTTAACGCTGCCGGAGCTGTGGTAAAAATTCATGGATTGAGCGTTCACCCGGGTTATGCTTACGGAAAAATGATCAATGCAGCTCTTTTAGCGGCTGAATTTGCTCAGACACTTCCGGCTAATGAAACACCTTCAACAACAAAAGGTTTTGACGGATTCTATCATTTAATGGATATTACCGCTGATATCTCTGAAGCTAAACTTCAGTACATTATCCGTGATCATGATGCAGATAAATTTGAAACCAGAAAGAAATTCATGGAAGGAAAAATCGCGGAATTCAATCAAAAGCATGGTGAAGGAACTGCTGAGGTGGAGATCAAGGAACAATACAGAAACATGAAGCAGCAGTTTGAAGGTAAAATGCACATTGTAGATCTTGCTGCAAAAGCAATGACTGAAGCTGGTATTGAACCTAAGATCAAGGCAATCAGAGGAGGAACAGACGGTGCTCAGCTTTCTTACATGGGACTTCCATGTCCGAATATTTTCGCAGGAGGAATCAACTTCCACGGACCCTATGAGTATGTAGCTTTGGAAAGTATGGAAAAAGCGACTGAAGTAATTATTAATATTGTAAAAGCTTAATAAATCATGAAAAAGGTCTTAGCATCAGCATTCATTTTCACTTTTATTTTCGGCAGTGCCCAGATTTCTGACTTTCAAAGGGCAGATTCACGCTATGAAAGAAAGAAAACGGCTCTGTATAAGAAATATCCTAAGCCTAATGATTTAAGAACGAAAAAAGAATGGCTTTTGACGGAAGATAAAATAGCGGCTTACCAGGATGCTTTAGATAAAGCCTCTCTTGAAGATCAGAAAATGATTGCTGCAGATCCTCCGACAAAAGCAAAAGTCACTAAAGAAGCTGAATATGATAAAGGCAAAGCAGCCTTTCAAAAATTATTATATGAAGCTGTGGATCTTGATTTTTTAAACTTTTCTTCAGAAACATACAAATCAACAATAACTTTTGTTGTTGATTCTAAAGGAAATGCTCTGAATCCTAATGTAAAAGGAAATAATGAAGATGTAAATGCATTTATTGAAGCCGCTTTTTACCGGATGAAAGATAAAGGCAAGTGGAAACCGGCAGAAGACAAAGGAAAACCAGTGTCATCAAATGTTTCTATTCCTTTGGCGTTGACTTTTAAAAAATAATATAAGTAACCCGCTCCCATAAGAGCGGGTTTTTCTTTGCCTTTTTAGGAATATATTATGAGGAATTAAAATATAAATTCCATTGAAAACCATTATGTTATTGACAGTAATTTAATATGATTCTTTTGTAATCTTTAAATAATTCACTTAAATTAGAGAAAACTTAAAATCACTGCTTATGAAAAGGAAATCTAATTTCTTCAAAATCAACAGAAAATTTTATTTTTCTCTTCTTTTTCCTATTTTCTGTTTGTTTCTTTTAACGTCTTGTTCTCAGGAAGATCCGGTGGAAGCTCCTGTTGAAAAGCCCGCAGAGTCATTTCCTATGAAAACATTAGGAAATCTTACTTTACAGAGAAATGTTATCATTCTGAATGATGAATCTGTCAATGCGATTTCCATTCACAATGACAGGGAAATTACATTTAGCCGTACAACTCCGCAAACGGATAGTATTTCGGCAGGAACCGTTATTGTTGGTACAAAAGTAGAAGGTGACCAGGTGAGCACAATCCTTTCAAAAGTAAGCTCTGTTTCTAAGGCCAATAATCAGTTTACTGTACAAGCCTCCAGCGCAAAGCTTGAAGAATTTATCTATAGCGGAACGTTAAGCGGAGTGTATGATCCTTCAGATAAAGCACCTGTAAGCATCAATGGGAAAATGGTGAATTATGTTCCCGTAGAAGGCTTGGTTTCCCAGGAAATTAATCGTAAAATACTTTCTATTGAAGCAAAGAATCTCCAAAATCAAAAGATAGTTGCCTTCAACCGTTTTAATTTTGATAAAACTTTTTCTTTTCCTTTATCTTCAGCAGGAACATCCAGCGTGAACGTAAAAGGTGGATTTACTCCAAAAATTGATTATAATATCACATTCTCATGGGGACATTTAGCTGATTTTTATGTCAATCTTATCATGGATGACATCCAGCTTAAAAGTTCTGCGAGTATTGTAGGAAGCTTAGGGTATACAGCAAGTACTACAGATTACCTGAATATTCCTATTGTTCCTATTGTGTTGGGACCTACAGGACTTATTTTAAGTCCTACCCTTTCTGCCGGACCTTTTCTGGGTGTAGAAGCGGCAGGAAAAGTACAGGGACAGCTTTTGGATCTTGAAGGAAATGCCAACTTTCTGGTAAGCAAAACCCCGGCACTCAATATCAATCTGAAAAAGAAGTCAGATCTCGTTATCACCGGTGCTGAAGGAAACCTGTCTGCTGAAGCAGGCGTAGAGGCTAAAGGAGCAGTAGGACTGATGTTTATTTCTATTCCAATTGCTAATTCCGGATTGAGAGGAAGAGCTTCTGCCCTTTCATCTTTAGGGCTCACATTCATTCCTGAAAGAAAAGGCGTGATCTCCGTAAAAGGCAAAATTCAGGCTGATATGTTTTATGGTTTTGGAATAGCTCCTCTCAGATATGAAGGAACAATTCCTCTTTTCAAAAAAGAATATATGCTGTATCAAAAGGATTTCAGTTTCTAAGACAAAACTTTCTATCTATCATAATAAAGCCACTCCTGTAGTGGCTTTCTTCATATAATGCATCTGCATGCAATTCATTTACAATCCATTAAGACAATTTTATTATATTTACAAGGATGTACAATTTTAAACAATAACATTTAATACCAAATTAATCATGAAAACAATGAAAAAGCTTTTGAGAAAGGACTTAACTACAATTCTGGGCAGCGGAATAGATGGCTGCCACATGGGAGGCAATTCTTATAATTGTCAGGACGACTGTCAATGTGCCTGGGGGTATGCATGTGAAATGTATGAAGACGGAAATCCGGGACAATGCATCTTTGTAGGAGGCGGCGGAAATCCTGGCGGCGGCGGATGTAATCCACCTTCGATCTGTGAAGAACAACCATATTAGTAATAGCAAACCGGAAGTAGAGATACTTTCGGTTTTATTTTTCACCCTAAAACAGATTCTTGTCAAAGTATCTTTACCATTCATCAAATAAAATTTCATCCCATACTTCATAATTGTTGTTTTGCAACAGATTTTTAACAACACTTAATTTATGAAGCAGCAATTTTTAGCGCTGAGCTCACTATTATTGTGCATTTCCTGCACCATAGAAACGAAAGCACAGCAGACCCCGGCTTTTCACATCGGAGTAAAGGGAGGAGCAAATTTTACAAAAACCTCAACGGAATCTTCTTCCTTAGAAGGGAAGTACGGATTCGGTTATCAGGCAGGAGTAATGACAAGAATGGATATCGGAAGACTATATGTGCAGGGAGAGGCTCTGTTCAACAAAAGAAAAACATCATACCAATCCCAAGACGGAAGCTCTTCCAAACTTTCATGGAACGCTATTGATATTCCTGTAGTGGTAGGGTATAAATTCATCAAAACCAATGATTTTAATGTAAGAGCATTTGCCGGAGGTGTTTACAGCTATGCCTTTAATAATAATTTATCTTCTTCTGAGGCTTTGCAGGAAGGTTTTAAAAAATTCGACAAATCCAATATTGGAATTACGGGAGGTATCGGGGTAGATTATAAAAACTTCACGGTAGATCTCAGGTATGAAACAGGTCTTTCAAGCATCAGTAAAGAGTTTAAATCCAAACCTCATAGTTTTTCCCTTGGAATAGGTTATTTCCTGTTCTAAAAAACTTAAATTATCTTTACCATTAGAAACTGTTTCCCTGCAGTTTCTATTTTTTTATCAACCTATTTCCAGTTCTATGACAAAATCTTTTGTTTTCAAAGAATACGTATTTACTTTTATATTCTGGCTTACTCTTGCTATTGTATTGTGGTGTAATATTCAGATTTCTACAGAAAAATATCTTGCTGTTATTCAAGCTATTATCATTACAGCTTCTTCTTTTACATTCACCCATTTTTTAACCAATAAGCTTCTATCAAAAGCCTTACGGGAAAAAAAGATGAACCAGTTTCTGATACAGGCAGTCATTGTTATTTTCATATTGAGCCTGATCTTCGCTGTTATTTTTACTTATCTTGAAGTCACTCCAAAAAACCCTCTTCCACAGAGTTTTCCAGATCAGCTGCCTATTGTATGGCAGGGCTTTTATATGTCTTTACCAGCCTCCTTTCTTATTACCGGAGTGGCATGTGGCATAAAATTTTATAAAGAACACGGAAGAATAGAACGTGACCATATTCTCCTTCAGCAGGCTCATCTTGAAAACCAGCTCAAACTTCTACAGGATCAGATCAATCCGCATGTGGTATTCAATATTCTGAACCACATTCATATTCTGATGAAAACGGACACGCAGCTTGCAGATTTTTTACTGATGAAATTTTCAGATATTCTACGGTATCAGCTGTATCATTGTAACCAGCCTTTGGTTCCTTTGTATAAAGAGATAGAATACCTTCAGAATCTTGTGGAGGTAGAAAAATTAAGATGGGGAAATGAGCTTGGGGTAAAGGCTTCCTGGGAAATTGATAACAGGAAAACATTTATTGCTCCTTTACTGCTGGTTCCTTTTATTGAAAATGCCTTTAAATATGTCTGCAGACTTCCCGGGCATAAAGGGTATGTGAAAATCTCCTGTAAAGAAAAAGATAATAACCTCTATTTCTATGTTGAAAATCCCTATTCCGATATGGCAACCCATAAAAAGAAAGACGGAGCGGGCGGAATTGGTCTTCAAAATGTAAAAAAACGTTTAAAGCTGCAGTATCCTGATTCTCATGATTTAAAAATTGAATCAGATCATCATATCTTCAAAATAACTTTAATTCTCACTTTATCTGACCATCATGAACTCTAATATTCCTAAAATGAAATGCCTGATTATAGATGATGAACCTCTTGCAAGATTCCATCTTAAAGAACTGGCCGGTCAAATTGATTTTTTATCCGTTGAAGATACGTGCGCTACAGCACTGGAAGCAGACACCAAAGTAAAGGAAAACCAAATAGATCTTCTTTTTCTGGATATCAACATGCCCTATCTTACTGGTCTTGAATTTCTGGAACAGCTGGAAAATCCGCCTTTGTGTATTCTTACCACAGCCTATTCTGAATATGCTTTGGAGGGATTCCGTTTACAGGTAGTGGATTATCTTTTAAAACCCATTGCCTTTAACCGTTTTTATCAGGCTGTAAATAAGGCCCAGCAGCAGTTTATCATCAGTGAAAAACTAAAAAAGAATACCCCTCTGGATGATCCTTTTCTGTATGTGAGACAGTCCGACTCCTTTATTAAGGTTTCCTGGGTAGATATTTTATATATTGAAAGTATGCAGAATTACACCAGACTTCATTTTAAAGACAAATCACTGACTATTCACCAGACGATGAAGGCGATTGAGGAATCTCTTCCTTCAGATCATTTTTTCAGGATTCATAAATCTTACCTCATCAATATTACCCATATTGATATGATCTCGGGAGGACGTCTTTTCATTAATAAAATTGAGCTTCCTATTTCCCGTACCCGTAAAGAAGAGTTGCTTAATCAGGTGGTGTATAAGAAATTAATAAGTAAGTAGTGGAAGAGAGAAGCTGGAAGCTGGGAGTTATCAAATTCCCCGCTTCCGGCTTTTTTATGGCAGATTCCAGCGCAGTGATACGGCAGCGTAGAATGTACTTGCAAACCTTGGATCTGCTACTTTTTTGTCTCTGAAAATACTTTTGATCTTTCGGTCATTTTCGTTGAAACTTCTCAGTATTGCTGTTCCACCCGTGAGACGCAATGTAAGATTGTCATTGATTTTTAATTCCGGTCTGAGTCCTGCAGTGATTTGCTGATAACCCAAAAGTATAGATTTTCCGCCTACATTTCTCTCTGCCGTCATCCCGTTAAGATCTACAACAGCTTTTAAAGCAAATTTATCTGAAAACAGATAACCGGCTTCCATCCCTTGTGGGAAATTGATATTGAATTTAATTTTCCCGTTGGTCTTCCAGTCAAAATAGATCCATGGTAAAATCATGGGAACTCCGAATGCAGTGGTAAGCACAGGCCCTCCACCCAGAGAAAGGTTGGGATTGAAATGTCTGATAAACAATATACCTCCCTGTCCCAGTACGTCATCAAAATTAACTCTTTCAAGGTCTGTATACACTCCCACGGATGCCGTCATCATCATACTCCACTTTTTGCCTAAAGGTCTCATATGCTGTATTCCGACCTGTGCATTCAGCATCTCATCCGGAAATAATTGAGTTTCATAATTTTTATGCGTCATCTTCGCATAAGATCCGCTCAATAACATCGACCATGATCTTACTTTTCCGTCGGTATCTTTTTTTACAGATAAAGGAATACTCAGGTTAAGATCTATTCTTTTAAAATCACTTTTAGAATTTGTCTTTGTACTGTCTTCAGGGCGGATATAGTTTGAGCCCGGAATATATTCTGTTTTTAGCTCCGCAGAGAGCCCGGATTGTGCATTTACCCAATATCCTAATGGCAATAAACAGCATAAAACTGTCGAAAGGGTTCTTTTCATATTTTAAATTTTATGCAAAGAGAACCCTTTGGTTATTTTTCACAAAAATTACTTGATTAAGTGTCCGGATAGTATGACAACAGGATCAAATAAGAGGATGAGTTTCCGGACTAGAACTGGTATTTAAGCTTTCTCTTTTTTGAGTTTTAAAAATACGATACCCGAACCATACTGCAATCAATGCCATTGCAGAGCGTGTTACCACCATTGGAATGATAGAATCTGCTTCTAAAAAACCCAGTAATGCTGATATTAAGAATGTAACCATCAACTGCATGAATCCAAGTAAAGCCGCCGCTGTTCCTCTTCCTTCTTTAAATGGAGACAGCGCATGGGCGGATGTAATAGGAAATAAGATACCGATAGCCAGTAATGACAGATAAAGCATTGCAATTTCCAGGGCTACAGAAACGTTTTCAGCGGCAATCAGAATATGAAGCGAACATACCATCAGTAATACAATGGTAGCCGTAAATAACAGTGCTGAGTTGCTTATTCTTTTGATCAGCTTTGGGGTAATATAGGCCGCAGTGATCAATGCCAGGGAATTAAAAGCAAATATAAAACTAAATGTACTGCTCGAAAACCCATGGATCTCCATGAATAGAAAAGGCGCATTTGAAATGTAAATAATAAGGGATGCAAAAGCAATACTTCCCACCATTGTACTGTTGATAAAATCTTTGTTGGAAATGATCATTTTCAGCTGGTCTTTTAATCCTTTTTCATTCACCAGCTCCTCATCAGGAAGATTGATTCTGCTGTTGGTTTCCGGTACATATTTGTATACCATGAAAAATGTGATCAGTCCCATGATGCATAAAAAGGCAAAAGAGCTGTTCCAGCCCCAGAATTTAAGGAAAACACTTCCCAATAGCGGAGCCACAATAGGAGCGATACCACTGATCTGAGACTGCTGGGAAAAGATTGTTACCGATTTTTGTTTATCATAAAGATCAATAATGATCGCTCTACCAATAACAATTCCGGCACTTCCTCCGAACGCCTGCAGAAAACGCATTGCCCATAAAACATAAATATCTGAGGTAAAATAGATGGCCGTAGCTCCTATAATAAAAAGTAAAAGCCCGCAATACAGCATGGGTTTTCTCCCTTTTTTGTCAGATAAAGGCCCCCATAACAGTTGTCCAAAAGCAAACCCGGCAAAGAACACCGAAATGGATATCTGGATATGTCCGATATCGGTATTAAAGATTTTAGCCATACTTGGGAAAGCGGGAAGATAAAGATCTATACTTAGCGACTCCAGTGTGTTGAGCAGTGCTAAAATAAACACTACAATATTCAAATTCTTCTTCATAAATACATAAGCCTTCACAGGCGGTTTTTCAGCTGCAAAGTTGCTGTAAAAAGCACCATATTTCAATAAAAGAACTGAAGGAAGTATAGGACAAACTGAAGATTTAAATACAACAATAAATGAAAAATATTACTTTAAGCCCACCATTACAGTAAATATTGAGGATTATCTTTTTTCATTATTCTTAAAACTGTCAGGATTTTGGCTAGTATGTTTCTTAAAAAACCTTGAAAAATATGAAGCATCGTTAAAACCGAGTTTAAAAGCAATTTCCTTTACTGTGAGCGCTCCAAAGCTAAGTTCTCTTTTGGCTTCCAGGATAAGACGCTGGGAAATCATTTTTTTGACTGTCGTTCCTCTCAAAAGGCGTACAATATCATTAAGATGATGTGTACTTATCTTTAATTGAGCCGCATAGAAACTTGTTTCTTTATGCACTATATAATACTTCTCAATAAGACCCACCAGTTCCTGAATCCGTTGACGGTCATTCAATAAAGGTTCCTGAGTATGAATTTGTTCTCCAATAATGATACAAAATGCTTTCAGATATGCCTTTAAGAGTTCTGTTCTTGATGTGGCTTTATATTCCTGCTCAATCAATGATATAATTGTACTGCAGGTTTTTTCATTTTCCGGATTTAAAAAAAAGGGTAGCTCACCTCCTGTAAGTACCGATTCTATATCACAGGCTTCGTTGAAAATCTCCCTGCTTATCGCCATTGCGTATCCCTCCTCTCCTTCCAGCTTCATGTTGAATGCCTGTCCCGGAGCAATGATACAGATCTGATTGTTTTCAAGTTTATAGCTTTCAAAATCCAGTTCCAAACAGCTGTTTTCATACACTTCCCTGAACCAGATAATTTCAAAAAAATTATGCCGGTGAACATCATGAAAATTCTCCGGGCCTGCTGCGCTCAGAGTACTCATCTGAAATTCTTCGGAAGTCAGATGGTGAACCGGGATTTCTTTTTCGGGTGTAATCATCACTATATTGTAAAGTAATTAACTATAAACAAAAACCACAGCAAAAAAAGTGCTGCGGTTCTCTTACAATATTTAAAATTAAATATAATTTTTCAATTTTATCAGACTGATATTTATAATCATCAGTCTATTTTTAGCTAAAAACAAAATAATAAATCAAACTCCAGACTGTTACGAAGAAAAAAACAAAAAAGAGCGATTCTTTCAGATTCTGATCCTGTTTTTTAATGTAATGTTTATAAAGAGTCACTATTATGAATGCAATAATAACTAAAACCGGTAGTACGGTAAACGTATACATTTTATTGGTTTAAAAAAGCATCCCAACCCTGAGCAGTAAGTGCTACCAACTGGTTAGATCCTCTCGCCACCATAAAGTTTCCTTCTTCTTTTTCTACGGCATGGCCTATAATGGTAAAATCCGGGTGATTTTTAATTTTATCAAAATCATCTGGCGAAATCGTAAATAAAAGTTCATAATCTTCACCACCGCTTAAAGCGGTCATTACCGGATTCAAATTCATTTCATCCGCGGTAGAGATCGTAAGGTTGTCCAGTGGTACTTTTTCTTCATACAATCTGAATCCTACTTTTGACTGATCTGAAAGGTGAAGGATTTCGGAAGCCAGGCCGTCTGAAATATCAATCATAGAAGTTGGCTTTATATCCAGTTCTTCCAAAATCGTTTTAACGTCTGTTCTTGCTTCAGGTTTCAGCTGTCTTTCCAGTATATAGTCGTAGCCTTCCATTTCCGGCTGCATGTTCGGATCTGCAAGATACACAGCATGTTCTCTTTCCAGAATCTGTAATCCCATGTAGGCACCCCCTAAATCTCCGGTTACCACAAGAAGATCATTAGGTTTTGCTCCGCTTCTTTTTACGATATTTTCCTCATTTTCAATTCCTACAGCGGTAATACTCATCACCAGCCCCGAATTGGAACTTGTAGTATCTCCTCCAATCAGATCAACCTTGTATCTTCCGCAAGCAGCCTGAATTCCGGAATAGATTTCTTCTAAAGCTTCCACCGGAAAACGGTTGGAAACCGCAAGAGAAACCAATATCTGTGTAGGAGTTGCATTCATTGCTGCAATATCGCTAAGGTTTACTACCACCGCTTTATAACCTAAATGCTTCAACGGTACATACCCAAGATTGAAGTGTACTCCTTCCGCAAGTACATCTGTGGTAAGAACTACTTTTTTGTTATCAGGATTGATAACCGCTGCATCATCTCCTACTCCAAGCTCCGAAGATTCATTGGATAACGGAAAATGCTCTGTCAAATGCTTAATAAGACCGAATTCTCCTAATTTTGAAATGGGCGTCAGCTCCTGTGATTTATCTTCAAACATGATTTTTTTTTATTAATGTCCAATGTAAAAAGTATGAATGATTTAAAATTGCTTCTCAACTCTAAACCTTGAACCTTGAATTTTAAACTTTGAATTATTTAATCAATTCTGCCGGGTCGATATTGTGTGGATGGAAAGGAAATTTTTTGAAATCTTCTTTCGATAATACAACCGTTTCCGGGCTTTTATATTTATTCATTGCTTCCACTACATCATCCGGCGGAGTGGTCATTTTTCTAAGCATCATATCAATCCATACTCCTGTAGCTTCTGCAGTGGCGCAGTGCATTCCATCTGGTGTATAGAATTTGTGTACGAAACGATAAATGGAAGAATCTTCTGCACAACCATCTATTTCCACACTTACAATAACAATCTGATCTGCATATATTTCTTTGAAGAAAGAATATCTTTCGTGCAGGATAACAGGACCAATTCCCCATCTGCTTAGCTGGGTAACTCCCATTTTCTCTTTAGTCATAAAAGCCATTCTGGCTTGCGCACAATACTGTACATATGATGAATTGGCTAAGTGCTTATTGGCATCAAGATCGCTCCATCGCACTTCAAATTTATGGTAGAAAATCATTTTTGGTCTCGTTAAAATTATAATCTTCAAAAATACTCAAATAAGATGGTTTATAAAAATTGTACTTTTGAAAAAATAATCTTCCGCATAGGATTACATATACATGAAACAGATCATTATTATCGGAGGCGGTGCTGCGGGCTTTTTCTGCGCATCCAATCTTGACGAAAAGAAATATACAATTACGATTTTAGAACAGAACTCGGATGTCCTTCAGAAGGTTAAAATTTCCGGAGGTGGGCGTTGCAATGTGACTCACGCATGCTTTGATCCCAGAGAACTTGTTCGATTTTATCCTCGTGGAAATAAAGAACTATTAAGTGTTTTCAGCAAATTTCAGCCTGGAGACACGATGGAATGGTTTGACCAGCGTAATGTTCCGTTGAAAATTGAGAATGACAACAGAACTTTCCCTGAAAGTAATTCTTCTCAGACGATCATCAATACTTTTCTGAACGAAACCCAAAAGAAAAATGTCTCTGTAAAAACAAAATGTACGGTAAAAGAGATTGAAAAGCAGGATGAAAAATATATCGTAAAGACCAATTCGGGGGATTTTGAAGCCGATTATATCGTATATACTACCGGAAGCTCACCAAAATCTCTAAAAATGGTTGAAAATCTGGGTCATAAAATTGTAGACCTCGTCCCTTCCCTTTTTACATTTAATATTAAAGATGAATTGCTTAAAGATCTTCCGGGAACAAGCTTTGAAAATGCAGGAATCTCCATTCCAAAGCTGAAAACCGACGAGAGCGGGCCGCTGCTTATTACTCACTGGGGACTTTCCGGACCTGCTGTTCTGAAAATCTCCGCATGGGAAGCTATAAGTCTGGCAAAACTTAAATATAACTTTGAAATTGAAGTTAATTTTGTTTCCATAGAAATGGATGAGGCTGAGGAAATCTTCCATAGTTTTAAACAAAGTAATCCTAAAAAGACCATCGGACAATCGAAGATTTTTGATATTACCAACCGATTCTGGCAGAAGATTTTAGACATTTCAAAGGTTGACCTGAACAAACAGGTTGCTAATATTTCCGGAAAGGAAATGCAGAAGATTCTGGAAAATCTTTGTCAAAAGAAGTTTCAGGTAACCGGAAAATCTACTTTTAAAGATGAGTTCGTGACGGCTGGAGGTGTTGATTTAAAGGAAATTAACTTTAAAAACATGTCTTCAAAATTACTTCCTAATTTCTATATTGCCGGAGAAGTTTTGAATATAGATGCAGTGACTGGCGGTTTCAATTTCCAGGCATGCTGGAGTGAAGGATGGCTTATTGCACAGGATCTCAATAATTTGTAAAAAACACTATTTTTACTAAAAACTAAATACATGAAAAAAAATTTCGTATTCCTTCTTCTGTTCTGGCTGTTCTTAGGAAATAGCCAGGAAAGATCTATTGTTTCTAGCTGGACCGCATTTACACAAGCCCTAAATATAGAGAATAAACAAAATTGGAATTTCCGGGTAACGGCAAAAATCCGAAAAGACAATAAAGATAATAATTCCAACTGCGGCCTATGGTGCAGAATAGACAATAAAGACCGTTCTACCGGTTTTTTTGAGAATCAATATTATGGAATCAAAGTCACTAATGAATGGAAAACATATGAAATCAAAGGAATCATCAATACCAATGCGAAAACAATCAATATCGGAGCTTTTGCACAAGACAATGGAGATTTTTATTTTGACGATTTCAAGTTGGAAGTCAATGATGGAAAGTCAAAAAAATGGCTTGAAATTCCTTTAGAAAATTCAGGTTTTGAGAACGATATTACTGCATCAAATGCCTGGTTTGAAGGAATCCATTCTCAGAAAATAACCCATGTAAAGCATTTTACGGTTGGATCTTCAGATTACAAGCCATTCAGTGGCCATAAATCATTGCTGATAAAGGGTCAGGGCATTATAGGTTCCATGCCGGATGGAAAATTTATGGAGGTCAATGGTATTAAATTATATTACGAAATCTATGGAGAAGGAGAACCATTGCTTATGCTTCATGGGAATGGACAATCCATCAGTGCTTTTATGAACCAAAAGGATACTTTTGCTAAAAAGTACAAAGTTATCATTGTAGATTGCCGTGAGCGTGGAAAATCTACTTATGACAAAACGAAAGAACTTACCTTTGATATTCAGACAGAGGACCTTAAGCAGTTTTTAGAGAAACTGAACATCAAAAAAACAAAGATTCTGGGCTGGAGTGACGGCGGAATTCTTGCTTTATCCATGGCTATGAAATACCCTCAACTGGTAGATAAAATTGCCTGTTCCGGAGCCAATATTTTCCCTAAAGGAGTCAAAGATGATGAGTTTAAATCTATGAAAGAAATGCTCGCCAGCCTTACTAAAGAGAATAAAGACCATAAAAATGATGTTTTCATAGACCTTTTGAATCTTGACCTTAAATATCCAAACTGGCAATATGAAGATCTGAAAAAAATTCAGTGTCCGTCATTGATTATTGCTGGAGATAAAGATCTTATAAAAACAGAACATACGGTAAAAATAGCGGAATCTATTCCGCAAGGGCAACTGGCTATTATTCCGAATACAAGCCATTATGTTCCTGAAGAAAAACCTGAATTGTTCAATGAACTCGTTATCGATTTCTTTGAAAATAAATAACCAGAATACAAAATAAACCATGAAAAAAATATCAATACTGGTTTTACTGTTAGGAGCTCAGTTTGCCTTTTCCCAAACAACACAAAAAGAAGAGCAGCAATCACCATCTCCTTCGTCAGAGATAAATAAAGATGAGCATAAGGTAGATGATACTATATCTATTGCTCCGGAATTTCCAGGTGGAATGGCAGCCATAAGAAAGTATATAAGCAGTGAAATGGATATTTCTAAATTTTCGAACTCTCCTGGAACATTTAAATCTGTAACGACTTTTGATGTTAATACTGATGGAAGTATTAGCTCAATTTCTACAACTGGCAATAGTCCTATTTTGAATAAAGAAATGGATCGTATTATGAAGAAATTAAAGAAAAAATGGAAGTCTGGTACTATAAACGGACAACCGGTTAAAACCAAATTTACCATGCCGATGGGTCTAAGTATTTAAAAAACTAATCCTAACCTTAATAAACGAAATACATGAAAAAAATATTTGCATTTATTTTATGTCTTGGGCTTGGTCTTGCCTTCTCACAGAAATATACTCTTCCCGAACATGGCATTTTTAAAGAAAAAACTTCAGAACGAAAACATGCACAATATCCGAGAGGAATCCAAGTGTTTGTACAGGATGTTACCAAGGAAATTAAAACAAATAGAATAACAAGTTCTAAAAATGAAAAAGCGCTAGCCAATGCACAATTCATTATCAATACCCAAGGCGAAATAGAACAGATTGTTGTAACAGGAAATAATCAAGATCTTAACAAAGAGGTTAAAAGAGTCTTGAAATCAATGAAAACAAAATGGATCCCCGGGGAACGTGATGGAAAACCAGTATCAGTTCCCTATAGATTTCCTTTCACTGTAAATTTTGAATAATTAGCATGTTATCAGCCAAAAGAAATACTGCAGTTTTCTTTAAAATCCTTCTCATCATAGGATTCGGGTATTTCTTTTGGCTGATGCTGAAGATCACCTTAGAATACATTCCTTTTAATCCTGAAGTCAGTTTTCTGATGATCAAACAGACGGAAGTTATAGACAAACCTGAATATCTTACATTTTTTTATACTCACGTTTATACAAGCATTTTTGTCCTTCTTTCAGGATTTCTGGCTATTCTCAGACTGAATTTTGGATTAAAAAACTTCCATCGGAATATGGGAAAAGTGTATATTTTTCTCATTCTGATTTTCGCTGCCCCTTCTGGAATCTATATGGGACTCTTTGCAAATGGAGGGCTTTTATCAAAGGTTTCTTTTATTATTTTGGGCTTTTCATGGTGGTTTTCAACATATAAAGCATATCAACTGGCAAGACAGAAAAGGTTCAAAGAGCACAAGCAATGGATGTGGCGGAGTTTTGCTTTTACATTATCTGCCATTACTCTGAGAATGTGGAAAGTAATTATTGTATATTTATTTCATCCCAATCCAATGGATGTCTATCAGATCATTGCCTGGCTGGGCTGGATTCCCAATATCCTTATTATTGAATATTTAATCACAAAAAAACATATATGAAAATTGTAAATTACACTCTTATTTCTTTACTGGCCGTTTCTTTGGCAAGCTGTAAAAAAGAGGGAAAGACCAATGAATCGGGGAAAGATTCTCTGACCGCCAAAAAGGACTCTGTCGTAGTAGTACCTGAAGTTCATCAAGAATATTACGGAATTTACACAGGTGAATTTGCCGGAATGGAAAAGGTAGTTGACGAGACAGATGGTTCGGAATATGATGTCAACAATTATAAAAGAATTTCTTTAAAGATCAACCGAATTACAAAGGACAGCGTTTACGGACAAAGTATTGTAAATGGCAACCAACGCCCGTTCAGAGGTGTTTTCAATGAAACATCTACCTCTTTTGTCCTGGATGAACCGGGAAATGACAAAACAGACGGAAGGTTTGAAGTAAAACTAAAAGGTGACAGCTTAACCGGAAAATGGAATGCCTTCGATAAAACAACAGTTAAAGCGCCTTCAAAAACACTTAAGCTCACTAAAAAAGAGTTTGTTTATAATCCCAACTTTATGCTTGATAAGGATTCTGATCTGGTAGACTGGTCCAATCCCAAAGAATTTACAGAAAAGTACAAAGATGAAGAAACCGGAAAGACAGAAAGCTATAAAACGTCTAAGAACCGTATCGCTTCAGAAGCCATATTCAAACTGAATGCCTCCAAGCAGAAACTGACAGAAAAAGATCTTAAAAACTTAAGAAAACTTGATCTTGAGATCATTAAAAATTCCGTATTTGCAAGACATGGTTACTCTTTCAAAAAAGAAACTTACAGAAATTTCTTCGAACAAACAGACTGGTACATCCCGGTTTCCAGCAATGTAGACAATGATCTTTCTCCAATGGAAAAGGAAAATGTTGCTTTATTGAACCGTTTTACAAAATATGCAGAGGATAAATATGATAGTTTTGGGAGATAACAGGTAATAGATGTCAGGTTGCAGAGATTAGGGATTAGAAGTTGATGTTAAATTTTCACTTTTTTTCATTCTTATGAAAAGATAAAGCAAAAGGCAGCCTATGGCATAGCAAAGGTTGTCAATCCATGAAAAAGAATTTCCGATAACAATATACATCAGGTTTCCAGGACGGAAGCCTAATTTTTCTGCAATATGGAAATACTGTGCAAATTCTATCAAAAATGAAAAAATAAGGATCCCAAGAATCAGTTTCTCATTATTTACTTTTACAAAACTCTTTGCGAAAGTATAAAGAAGCATCACCACAATAACATCCCCGAGATAAGCTCTTACGAAGAAAATACCGCTCAGTTTAGTGGCAATCAATACTTCTACAAGAAAAATAAATAGGGTCAGAAGGAGATATTTAAGGCTGAATTGTAATTTCATTTCAAAAGGGATTAGGCATAAAAAATCGGTATTCAAGGAACACCGATTTTATTTTTATGTGAGCAAATATATTATTTCTTTATTTTAATTGTACATCCGATAGCTACCGTTTTAGTCATTTTTACCGGTTCTCCTTTTATCAGAGCATTTACGGCATCCTGAGCATAATATTCGGATACATCATTCGGGTTATCATAATTATTGTCGATAGCACCAATATATTTCACGATATTCTTTCCGTTTTCTTTCTTCAGTACAAAAACATGAGGAGTCTTTGTCGCTCCGTACTGTGGATAAATTTTCTGCCCTTCATCTACCAGATATGGGAAAGTAAAACTTTTTTGCTTTGCTCTTTCAATCATCTGCTGGAAGCCGTCTTCAGGCTGTACATTAGGATCGTTAGGATTAATCGCGATTACCGGGTAACCCTGAGCTTTATATTTTTTATCCAGCTCAATAATTCTGTCTTCATATTTCTTGGCGTATGGGCAGTTATTGCATGTAAATACAACAATGAATCCTTTTGCACTCTTAAAATCGCTTAAAGAAACCATTTTGCCATCAATATTTTTAAGCTTAAAATCAGTAGCTTCATCTCCTACTTCATAGCCTTTTGAAGAAATATTCTCTTTCTGAATTTTGTTTTTATCATGATCTGTCGTTGTAAAGCTCAGTAATCCAAGCCCAACGATGAATGCGGTCATTAAAATTTTCAGGTTTTTCATAATCGATTATTTATTGTAGATTTTCTTTAATTGTTTTCCCAAGGTCTTCTTTGCTCATTTCACCGTCATTGAAATGAACTTTCACTCCATTTTTATAGAACAGCGTTACAGGAATATTCCCATCCCAGTCTTTTTCAAACTTGGGGATCCAGGTATTCATTCTTTTGATATCATCCAGTAAGAGAACCTCAGCAGTAAGGTTTTTATTTTTAATAAATTTCAATACTCTTTCTTTATCTGCCAGCCTGTCCAGTGAAACCAAAATCATTTTAAATTTCTGATTATCAGAAAACTCAGCATTCACTTCCATAAAGTGAGGAAGCTCTTTTACGCATGGCCCACAGGTTGTTGACCAGAAATTGACAACCAATAATTTGTCTTTTTCCTGCTGAATCCGCTTTTCCAGATCTTCATATTTTATCACAGAAACTTCAGTCTGCTGAGCTTTAAAAACCGTACAAAATATAAATACAGCCAATATCTTTATTAAATTCTTCATATTAAAATTATAAAATACTACAATTCAACAATGTACAAAAAAATAAATTTTACCTATTTCATAAATTATATACAAATGAACAATTTATTTTTATCATGGATACATTTTTTAATACTTTTACAGCCTTAAAAAATTAAAACCATGAAAAAAACTTATTTGCTTCTGCCAATATTCTTTTTGGCATCATGCTCCAGCAGCAACAATGATGATGATTCATCCAACAACAACGGGAACAACGATGATAACAGTCCGGTTTTGGTAACAAAAATGACGATGGACGGAGATGTTTTAACGTTTTCTTATAACGGGTCAAAAATTTCCCAGATCAAAAATCTTACCGAAGGAAGTGTAACTACATTTATTTATTCAGGTGATCTTATTTCCCAGTCTGTAGTCAGTGGTTCAAATACCTCTCTTACTACGAAATTTACCTACGACGGAAATGGCAGATTATCAAAGAAAACAATTAACGGTATTGATTTCGGTGGACAATGGAACTCAGAATCCAACTATACTTATCAAGCGAATAACAATGTGAAAATAGTATACACTGCGTCTACTTCAGCATCAACAAGAACCGAAACAAGAAATGCTGTCTTGAATGCTGATGGATCGATGAGCAGCTGGACTGGTACTCTTTCAAGAACTCAAAATAATACTACTGAAACAGCAACTTCTACCTTAAAAACAGTGGTATATGATACAAAAAATGCTCCTTTAAAAAATATTACCGGATACCTAAAAATCATTGATAATGAAGATGAAAGCGGATCTGCTCACAATACATTAAGCTACAATCACATCGTCAGTTACAATAATGGAACCGGAACTGAATGGACAATATTCAAATCCAATTTTGAATACAATGCCAGTGGTTACCCTACAAAAGAAATTCGAAGCTATTACGAGAAAACAGGAAATACACCTTCAGGTTCCACGGATGTTAATACTTACGAATACAATCATTTATAAAACACAGAGCGCTTAAGGCGCTCTTTTTTATTTTTAGACACAGAGGTGTTAATTTTTTTCACAAGCTATAGAATTATACAGATGATTTTGTATATTTGAGTAGAATCAAAAACTAAATTACCATGAAAAAATCAAAAACTCAAAAGAGAAAGCTTTCCAAAAGCGAACTAAAAGAAATTAATGGTGGAGCACTTCCTCCAAGATGCCTTCGAGGGTTCTGTACACATCCTGATTCGGGAGAAATGGTTCCGGGTCTTGTAGGAAAAGACGGATTCTGTTGCTAATCAAAAAAATTTCAAGAAATCAAATCAAAACTAAAATTATCATGAAAAAATCAAACATTCAAAAAAGAAAATTGACAAAAAGTGAATTGAAACAAATCAATGGAGGTAGCGGCCCCCTTTGCCCGGGAACTTGTTTCTGCAATATTGACGGTGAAATGACTATAGGCTCATGTGACACCAAAGGAAGATGCTGTTAATAGCAAAAAACTTTGTTAAATAAAAAAAGATTGAGGGGTTTCCTCAATCTTTTTTATGAAATGATATTTGCGTCAAAAAAAGTTAACAATTTGACTTACAATATTTTGAACATAATAAAATAACTTGTAAATTAGCTTTCACCAAATTCAAATTATTATGAAAAATTCAAAAAATCAAAAAAGAAAGCTTAGTAAAAATGAGCTTAAAGAAATCAGTGGCGGAGCCAACAGACCCATCTGCCCAAGAGTAATAAGCTGCACAGATCCTCACACCGGAGAAGAACGCTCAGGAGTGCCTGGCATGCAGGATGGATTTTGCTGTTAACCAGATTGATAATATTTAAACAAGGCGGATATGAAAAATTCAAACCTTAAAAGAAGGCTCACCAAAGCTGAGCCCAAAGAAATCAACGGAGGTGCAGCTGCATGTGCAGAAGGTCTATGTAAACTAAGAGGAGTAAGCCATTTCCTTATTATCGGACCGAGGGGTAAAGACGGCTATTGCTGCTAATTAAAACTAAACTTTAACATCATTAAAAAAAAATGATTGGATTAACCTCCAATCATTTTTTTTATCGCATTCAGCTTCATTAAAGCTTCAATAGGTGTCAATGTATTGATATCTATTTTTGTAAGTTCCTCACGGATATTTTCCAGAACAGGATCATCCAGCTGGAAGAAGGAAAGCTGCATATTTTCCTCAGTCACTCTTTTGATACTTTCAGAAGTACCTCCTCCTCCCTGAGTTCTGCTCGCCTCAAGTGTTTTAAGAATTTCATTGGCTCTGTTGACCACTTTGGCGGGCATTCCGGCCAGTTTTGCCACATGGATACCGAAACTGTGTTCGCTTCCACCAGGAATCAGTTTTCTCAGGAAAATGATGTTTCCTTTATTTTCCTGAATAGAAACGTGAAAGTTTTTCACTCTTTCGAAATTGACTGTCATTTCATTCAGCTCATGATAGTGCGTGGCAAATAAAGTCTTGGATTGCGTTGGATGCTGATGAAGGTATTCAGCAATCGCCCATGCAATAGAAACCCCGTCATAAGTGGAAGTTCCACGACCGATTTCATCAAGCAAAATCAGGCTTCGCTCTGAAATATTGTTCAGAATATTGGCGGCTTCATTCATTTCTACCATGAAAGTTGATTCACCTGCAGAGATATTGTCTGTAGCTCCTACCCTTGTAAAGATCTTATCCAGCATTCCTATTTCAGCATGTTTTGCAGGCACAAAACTTCCAATCTGAGCCAAAAGACAAACAATAGCCGTCTGGCGCAGAATTGCAGATTTACCGGCCATGTTCGGTCCTGTCACCATAATGATCTGCTGGGAATCTTTATCCAGAAAGATATCATTCGGAATATACTTTTCACCCAGAGGAAGTGCATTCTCAATGATCGGGTGTCTGGCTTCTTTTAAATCGATAGCATAGCCATCATTTAAAACAGGCTTAGTATAGCTCTCAGAAACAGCCAGTTCAGATAGTCCGGCAGCCACATCAAGCTGTGCAATAATATTGGAGTTCCCCTGGATCTGATCAATATAAACCATTGTTTCTGCACATAAATTTCTGTACAGTGAAGTTTCCAGAACCCCTATTTTTTCTTCGGCACCCAGGATCTGGCTTTCGTATTCCTTTAATTCTTCGGTAATGTATCTTTCAGCATTCACCAGAGTCTGCTTTCTTACCCAATCATCCGGAACTTTATCTTTATGAGTATTTCGAACTTCAATATAGTATCCGAAAACATTATTAAAATCAATTTTAAGGCTTGTAATACCTGTTCTCTCAATTTCTCTCTGGCACATTTCGTCCAGGAATCCGCGTCCTTTATTCTGTAGATTTCTCAATCTGTCAAGCTCTTCAGAAACCCCTTCTTTAATGATATTTCCTTTGGCAATACTTACCGGAAGTTCTTCATTAAGATGATTCTGCAGGAACTTAATCAATTCTTCAAGATCAAACAAAGGTTCCAGCCACGCCAGCACATCCGCATGAGGATGCAGTAATGCTTTGATTTTATGGATATTAATTAAACTTTGGCGAAGATATCCCAACTCTTTAGGTGAAATTTTCTCTGCAGCCAGTTTTCCCATCAATCGGTCTAAGTCAGAAATCGATCTCAGCAGCTGGCAGATTTCATATTTCAGATGATCATTTTCGTTTAAGAAATCAATCAGAGAAAGCCTTCTCATAATCTCATCCACTGATTTTAAAGGAAGAATGATTCTTCTTCTCAAAAGCCTTCCTCCCATCGGAGTAGAGGTTTTATCAATGATATCCAGCAGCGATTTTCCCTGTGGATTGCTGGGATAAACAATTTCAAGGTTTCTCAGGGTAAAATTATCCATCATCAGATAATCTTCCTGTGGAATGATCTGAAGTTTTGTAATATGGGCCAGCAGATTGTGGTGGGTATCTTCTACCAGATAGGCAAAAATAGCTCCTGCTGCAGTAATAGCTAGTGGAAGGTTTTCTACTCCAAACCCTTTTAAAGAATTGGTTTTAAAATGATTCGTTAATTTCTCGTAGGCAAAATTATATTGGAACGCCCAGTCTTCCAGTTTAAAGACACTTTTATTCTTAATCTGATCCGGAATCTGTACACTTCTCTGGTAAATAATCTCACTTGGGTCAAAAGTATTGACAATATGAAGCAGCTTTTCCAGGTTTCCTTCACTTACCAGAAATTCTCCTGTAGAAATATCCACTAAAGCGATTCCATATTTCTCTTTTTCTTTGTGTAGAGAAAGCAGGAAATTATTCTTTTTTGAATTTAAGACCTGATCATTGAAGGTAACACCGGGTGTAACCAATTCAGTTACCCCTCTTTTTACAATCCCTTTCACCATTTTAGGATCTTCCAGCTGATCGCAGATCGCCACCCTCATCCCTGCTCTTACCAATTTTGGAAGATAAGAATCTACAGAGTGATGCGGAAATCCTGCCAGCTCTATATGCCCATCGCCATTGGCTCTTTTGGTAAGGACAATTCCCAGAATCTGAGAAGTTCTGACAGCATCCTGCCCAAAAGTTTCATAAAAATCCCCAACCCTGAATAATAATAGCGCATCAGGATATTTACCCTTGATGGTATTGTACTGCGTCATTAACGGAGTTTCTTTCTTCGCTGCTTTTGCCATAGTAAAAAATGAGCCCCAAATTTAGAAAAATAAATTCAGGGTAAGAGAATTGTTTAGAGGTTAATCTTCCCCACTTTTCTTTATCAGTAATTAATTGTATTTTCACCATCAAATCACATCATTCATGGAATTTCCTGTTTTAGAGACTGAAAGGCTTATTTTACGTCAGCTTACTTTCGATGATATCCAAGACCTGTTCGAGTATTTTTCTCTGGATGAAGTTATGGAATATTATGATCTGGATACCTTCAAAACAGAAGAAGACTCCCGACGCATTATTCAGCATTTTAACAATGAATTCGAAAAAGGGAAAGGTTTCAGATGGGCTTTGGAGCTGAAATCCAATGGAAAAGTCATTGGTACCTGCGGCTATCATAATTGGTACAGGGAACACTTTAGAGCTGAAATTGGTTATGAGCTCAATCCTAAATTCTGGCAGCAATCTTATATGAAAGAGGCTATTCTCCCTATTCTGACTTACGGATTTGAATCCATGAGACTTCACCGGGTGGATGCTTTCATTGATCCCTCCAATATTTCTTCTGAAAAGCTACTGTCTTCATTAAATTTCAGTAAAGAAGGAATCTTGAAAGATTATTTTTTTGAAAAAGGAAAATTCGTAGATGCCACAATCTTCGGTCTTATCAATAAATAAAATTAATCCAAAATTTAACGCTAAGAGGCAAAGAAAATTGATATTGACTCCTTTTATTTTCGTTCGAAGACATTTCATTTAGCAACCGAAAGCTTTCTTCGCTGAGTGAAACGCCTTTGCGAACCCTTATCAGCAAATAAAAGTTTGCGTTCCCTGCGTTAAAATAATCTAAGGTATACTGTCTATTTTCCCGACTTTAGATGTTTTTCCAGGGCTTCCGAACTCTTTCTGTAAGCCCATTTTTGTTTATAGCCCACCCATTTGGCTTTGAAAAGTTTTCTCATGAGTTTATCCGTATATCTCATAATGAAAACATGATACAGCATATTGGCAAAGACATTCGGTTTATTGGGAAGCGCTCTCAAAGAAAGTGAAAAACCAGGCTCCAGATATCTGTTGAAGTGCCAGAAAGCTCCCGGAATAAAGAGTGCATCACCATGCTCCATAAAAATTTCGTACCCTTTGGCATATTGTAAAGCCGGAAACTTTTCATAATCAGGGTTTTCATAATCCAGCTCATAAACGGTATGAACAGATAAAGGAACTTTATATAAAAATGGTGACTGCTTCTGATCAAACAAAAGAATTCTTTTCTTTCCTTCAAAATGGATATGCATAAAATCACCCAAATCCACATCATAATGCATTAAAACATGAGCATCACTTCCCCCGAAGAATAACGTTGGAAGTCTTTTAAAAAACTTCATCCCCAAATCCGGATACGTAAAGTTTTTCAGCAGCTCAGGAAGTCTGTCTGTGATGATATAGAAAAAGATACGCAGATCTGAAGGTTTACTTTTTATAGTATCAATATATTCTTTCATTTTCATCCGGGCTACCGGAGCATCAGAGCTTTTCGCAGCATCCGCAGGTTTATTGTCATACAGCGGCACTTCCTGATCTCCCGCTTTTTCACGGATGTAAGCCAGATTCCATTTGTCAAAAGCATCCCATCGACTGGCAAAATTCTTAATTAAAAGAGGTTTCTGCTTTTTAAAATAATTCTTCTGAAAATCTTCTTTACTGATATCATTTACAATATCTACGTTTTCGAGGATCATGTATTTTGTATTTAATGCGAAATAAAAATAGTGTTTTTTTGAAACCTGAGAAAATTAAGATTAAAAGAACAGGAAGCTGGAAGAGAGATGCTGGAAGTTAAGATTTGTCTACAAACATCTATACCTCATTCCATAAAATCTTTTTATGGAAACTTAGACCTCTTCTTCGGCTTCAATAACTTCCCTCTTCCAGCTTCAGGCTTCTTTACTTTATTAGCAGAGCTCAGATGAAAAATTTATATTTGTGGTAACAAGTGAATTTATGAGAGCCTACAATACCAAACATTTCCTTAAAATCCTTTTCAGTTTACACAAAAGTGATACGCTGAAGATTCTTTTTCCAAGCATGCTTCTTATAGGGGTGTATTCCTGGGGAATTCAGTATCTGGAAGTGGAATATCTGCACCTTACCTCAAAATCAGGAATCAGTAATGTGGGGATGATTCACTCGCTGTTAGGTTTCGTACTCTCGCTTTTATTGGTTTTCAGGACCAATACGGCTTATGACAGATGGTGGGAGGGCCGGAAGCTTTGGGGGAAATTGGTCAATGATACCAGAAATTTCGCTATAAAAATCAATATTATTCTTGGTGACAACCGTCAGGATGCTGAACAGATTGCAAGATATTTAAAATATTTCCCTCACTTTTTAGCCAAACATCTTTCTAAAGAATCTACAAGGCTGGCTTTGGATGAAGATTATTCTGAAATAGAAAGTTCATTAAAAAACCATGGCCCAAGTGAAATTGTCATCCTGCTCACCCATAAATTGAACTTATTAAAAAAAGAAGGTAAAATTTCAGAAATTGAAATGCTGTATTTAGACACTCAGCTTTCAGGATTTCTTGATGTATGCGGAGGCTGTGAGAGAATCAAAAACACTCCGATCCCTTATTCATATTCTTCTTTTATCAAGAAATTTATTATTCTGTACGTTTTCGCTCTGCCTATTGCTTATGTGATCACTATTGGTCTTTTCATGGTTCCTCTTACCGTTTTTGTATATTATGTTTTAATGAGTCTTGAGCTTATTGCAGAAGAAATTGAAGATCCTTTCAATAATGATGAAAATGATATTCCAATGGAGACCTTAGCCCAGAATATTGAGAAGAATGTACATCAGATTATGAACAGAAAATAAAAAATCAAGCTTTTAAAGCTTGATTTCTTTGAGTTCGCCGTCCTGTTTTATTTCTACAAACTTGCTTTCCCTGTTGGCAGCCGAGTATCCATAGAAAAACGTACTGTATATGGGGGTTGAATACAGATAAGCTCCATACCCGTTATAAGCATTTGAAGTTCCTGTCTGCTGCTGATAGCTTGCCGTCGCTGTAAAATTTACGATCGTTTCAAGATAATATTTACCAGGTTTCAGTTTTTCGAATTTAAACCTGCCGTGATCATCCGTTAAAGCTTCCACTCTGTATTTAAAAGCTTCTTCAGACATGTACACCGTTGTTTTTTTGTTTTCATACTTCCTTCTCATGTCATAAAATTCCTCAAAATAAGGAGTGACAGGAAAAAGCATGATAACTGTTCCTTTGGGTGCATAATGTTTTTCTCCAAGCAATGGTTTGATGCCCCAATTGTTTTTTTGTTTTGTGGAAGCAACGCCTTCAATCGTAGAATTCCCGAATCCCAGCATGTCTCTGGCTAGTTTTTTATCAAAAAAAGCTTGAGGATAATATGTATTTTGTGCTCCCAGATACATAAATCCCCACATCAATATGAATAATGTGAATAATTTTTTCATAGTATATTTTTGAGTCAAATATAAGTATTTTACTATTTTTGAAATAAAAATAGCTATGAAGTACATGTTTCTATTGTTTTTTTCCACGTCTGCCATGATTATGGCACAGAAACCATGTGGATATAAAAACGGGTTACAGGAAGGATCCTGTAAAGAATTTTATGACAACGGGCAGGTAAAAAATACAGTAGAATGGGAAAAAGGAAAGCTGGACGGAGAGGCTGTTTTTTATTATGACAACGGAAAAATGCAGTCTAAAGGAGAGTATAAAAAAGGATTTAAAGTAAAAGAATGGTCCTATTTTGATAAGAACGGAGTACTTACTTCCAAAGAGGCTTTCAGAAACGGAGAAAAGAATATTTATGATAACAGTCTTACGGCTACTTTTTATTCTCCAGCCGGCAAAATAACTGAAATTTCAAATTATAAATTCAATAAATTACAGGGTGAAAGCAAAACCTTCCATGAAGACGGAAAATCAGTGAAAGACATTGGCCAGTATGACAACGGCCTTGCAACCGGAAAATGGAAAGTATTTTATCCATCAGGAAAATTACAGCGTGAAACTGAACTTGCCAACGACAAGAGAAATGGCAACAGGGTTCATTACCGTGAAGACGGAAGCATAGAAAAAACAGAGGTCTATAAAGACGGAAAATTAATCTCAACAAAATAATACAATTGGTACAGAAACTAAAACTGGAAGAACTTAACAGAATAGATGTAGAAACATTTAAGAAGGTTGAAAAAATTCCGTTGGTCATCATTTTAGATAATATCAGAAGTATGCACAATGTAGGTGCTGCTTTCAGAACGGCAGATGCCTTTTTAATTGAAAAAATAATCCTTTGTGGAATTACACCACAACCACCCCACCGTGAGATCCATAAAGCGGCATTGGGAGCAACAGAAAGTGTAGACTGGTCTCATAAGGCAGAAACCAATACGGCGATTTCTGATCTGAAAAGCAAAGGGTACGAAATCATCGGAATTGAGCAGACTACCGGCAGCCAGCTGATTACTGATTTTACGATTGACAACTCGAAAAAATATGCATTGATTTTAGGAAACGAGGTAGAAGGAATCAGTGATGAAGTACTTCCAAATGTTGATGTATTTTTAGAAATTCCACAGCTTGGAACAAAGCATTCTCTGAATGTAAGTGTATGTGCCGGAATTGTAATGTGGGAATTTGCAAAAGCGTTAAAATAAAAAAACTGCATATGTCCTTAGTAGACAGTGCAGTTTGAAATAAATCTAATAAAAAGTAAAAATGAAAGGCGACAAAGGTACTTTTTTTTTCCTTACAAACAAATTTTGATGTCATTTTTTTTGTTTCAGCTTAAAAAAAGTCGGGTTTTCAGAAAAAGTTTCATTTAATTTTTTATAAATTAGCACAATGTTTATCAAGGACTATATCTCAAAAGACTTTCCATGTTTTAGCCTGTCTGACTCCATAGAGTCAGCCAGAAATATGTTGGAGGATTTTGGATATTCCCATATTTTCATCAAAAAATCCCACCATTTCTACGGAGCTCTTGCAATGGACTTTCTGTATGAAGAAGATGGCGGGACTCTGAAGGATCTTGAACATCAGATTGAACGGTTCGCTATCCTGGAGGACAGCAATATTATGGACAGTATCCGTCTGTTTTACACCTTCACCAGCAATGTGATCCCGGTGATTAATAAAAATGAAAAGTATCTGGGGTATATTACCTGTGAAGATGTTTTTCAAGACCTTTCCCGTTATCCTTTATTTTCAGAAACAGGTGCTATTCTTACGGTAGAAACTCCTGCCAGAAAATATTCTATGACGGAAATTACCAATATCGTAGAAAGCAACAACTCGAAGTTTTATGGAGGGTTTATAAGCTTTATGTCTGAAGAAGTGGTCCAAATCACAATAAAGATCAGCAATGAAAACCTAGCCTCGATAGACTCAACTTTTGACCGGTACGACTACAGAATTGTTGAAAAATACTATTCTGATGAGAAATCCGATCTGTTTAAAGACCGATTTGGTTTTTTACAAAAATTCATAGAAATATAACATGAAGGCAGCCATATATTCTCAGAAAAAAGATCTTGATACTTTTTTATATTTAAGCAAGTTTATCTCTGAACTTGAAGCCAGAGATGTAAAATCTGTTCTGTATGATGAAATGGCTGAAGCACTTCAGTTCTCAAAAATTTTCGAAACCTTCAACTGTAAGCAGGATCTTCTGGATAAGGAAGTTGATCTGTTTTTCACTTTTGGTGGAGACGGAACGATTGTAAATTCTTTAACCTTCATTGAAGATCTTGAAATTCCTGTTGTAGGAGTTAATACCGGAAGACTTGGATTTTTAGCCTTTTTCACTAAGGAAGAAGCCTTTAAAGAGCTTGATTCCATATTAAAAGGAGATGTAAAAACAAGTCGCCGCTCCGTAATTGAAGTTGTTTCTCCAAAACTTGAGGGATCTTTCCCTTATGCTTTGAACGACGTTACTGTTTCAAGAAAAGAAACCACATCAATGATTACCGTAGATTCTTACATCAATGATGAATTTTTGAATGTCTTCTGGGGTGATGGTGTTATCATCTCTACTCCTACGGGTTCTACCGCTTACTCTTTGAGCTGTGGCGGGCCTATCATTTCTCCAAACAACGAAAATTTCGTCATTACCCCTATCGCTCCTCATAATCTGAATGTGAGACCTTTAGTGGTAAATGACAAAGTAGAAATAAAATTCAGGGTGGAAAGCCGTGTACCTCAGTATTCCCTTTCTCTGGACTCCCGACTGATCCATATAGAAACCGATAAGGAAATTATCATCAAAAAGGCCGCATTCCAGCTTCTTCTGGTACAGCCCAACAGTTTAAGTTTCTATGAAACGATCCGTCAGAAGTTACTTTGGGGAAGAGATAAAAGAAATTAGTAATTTCTTAAAAATGATTACCTTTACACGAAATTAAAACACCTAATAAATTTATAATAAAAAGTAAAACATGAGCAGAATTTTTCCGGCAGGAGTTGCCACAGGTCAGTTAGTTACTGATATCTTTCAGTATGCTAAAGAAAACAAATTTGCATTGCCTGCAGTAAACGTAATTGGATCAAGCAACATTAATGCTGTGATGGAAACTGCAGCGAAATTGAACTCTCCTGTAATTATTCAGTTTTCAAATGGTGGAGCTGCATTCAACGCAGGGAAAGGATTAAACAATGACGGACAAAGAGCTGCAATCTTAGGAGCAATCGCTGGAGCAAAACATATTCACACTCTTGCAGAAGCTTACGGAGCAACAGTAATTCTACACACAGACCACTGTGCAAAGAAATTACTTCCTTGGATCGATGGGTTGATGGATGCTAACGAAGAATTCTTCAAGCAGACAGGAAAATCTCTTTACTCTTCTCACATGTTAGACCTTTCTGAAGAACCTTTAGAAGAAAACCTTGAGATTTCAGCTCAGTATTTCGAAAGAATGGCTAAACTTCAGATGACTCTTGAAGTAGAAATCGGAGTGACTGGTGGAGAAGAAGATGGTGTTGACAACTCAGACGTTGATAACTCTAAATTATACACTCAGCCTGAAGATATAGCTTACACTTATGAAAAACTAAAAGCTATTTCTGACAACTTTACCATTGCTGCTGCTTTCGGTAACGTACACGGAGTTTACAAGCCAGGAAATGTAGTTCTTACACCGAAAATCCTTGACAATTCTCAGAAATATGTTCAGGAGAAATTCGGAACGGCTGCTAAACCTATCAACTTTGTATTCCACGGAGGTTCAGGATCTACTTTAGAGGAAATCAGAGAAGCTATCGACTACGGAGTAATCAAAATGAATATCGATACTGACCTTCAGTTTGCATATACAGAAGGCGTTAGAGATTATATGGTAAACAATATTGATTATTTAAGAACTCAAATCGGAAACCCTGAAGGAGAAGAAAAACCTAACAAGAAATTCTATGACCCAAGAGTTTGGGTAAGAAAAGGTGAGGATACATTCTCTACAAGATTGGTGAAAGCATTTGAAGATTTAAATAACGTAAATACTTTAAAATAAGAACTGTACATTTGTACCGATGTAAAAAGTATTCATAAGAAATACATTTACATTGGTACATTTTACATTTATACATTAATACAAGCAAAAATGGCATTCGACTGGTTTAAAAGAAAAGCAAAAAACATTACCACTTCTACTGATGAAAAAAAGGACGTTCCCAAAGGCCTGTGGCATCAGACTCCATCCGGAAAAGTTGTGGAACATGATGAACTAAAGAGAAATAACTATGTTTCTCCTGAAGACGGATTCCATGTAAGAATAGGAAGTGCGGAATTTTTTGACATCCTTTTTGACGGTGGTAAATTTACCGAACTGGATGCCAATGTTGAAAGTATTGATATCTTAAACTTCAAAGATACAAAGCCTTACAAAGACCGTTTGAAAGAAGTAAAAGCAAAGACCAAGCTTACTGATTCTATCAGAAATGCTGTAGGAACCGTAAAAGGAACTGAAATGGTAGTTTCTTGTATGGATTTTGCTTTCATCGGTGGATCTTTGGGTTCTGTAATGGGAGAAAAGATCAGAAGAGCAGTAGATTACTGTATCAAGCACAAACTTCCGTATATGATTATCTGTCAGTCCGGAGGAGCAAGAATGCAGGAAGCCACTTACTCTTTGATGCAGCTGGCAAAAGTTCAGGCTAAGTTGGCTCAGCTTTCTGAAGCAGGGCTTTTATACATCGCTTATCTTTGTGACCCTACATTCGGAGGAATTACAGCTTCTTTCGCAATGACCGCTGATATCATTATGGCAGAGCCGGGAGCACTGATCGGTTTCGCAGGACCAAGAGTAATCCGTGAAACAATTGGTAGAGACTTACCGGAAGGATTCCAGACATCAGAATTCTTACAGGAAAAAGGATTTGTAGATTTCATTGTAAAAAGAACTGAAATTCAGGATACTGTTGCAAAAACAGTTAATTTATTAGCTGTAAAAGCATAGTATCTGTAACAAAAACAATACAGTCTCTCTCTAATTAGGGAGAGATTTTTATTTATGAGGACTTTTAAGATATTTTTCAATACCATCAGAAGCATGAGTTTTAAAAAGATTATCCGTCTTTTATCACTTATCCTTCCTCATCCTCTTTTTGCCCTGTTGAGCTTTCATGCCACTGTAAAGGCATTTACCATCGCTCAGAAAAGATTCCCTGATACGGCTTCCAATAATGGAATTGGAAATGCTTTCAGACATGCTCTTTGGTGCAGCTTCATTATGATGTACTGCTGTAAAATTTCTTCCCCTGAGAAAGCGCTTGATTTCTGCAAAAGAATAACAGACATGCATGAAGAGCTATTCCCGAATGAACCTTTGGAAACAAAAATGGATCTCCACAATAACAAAATCGGAATGGATTATTTTATGGAGCTTTTACCAGGAATTCACCGCCAGTTTTTTGAAAAAAGTTTTTTTGTGGATGCATTAGTCAAAAAAATGGATGATGCCAAAGTTCTGAAAAATCTGGATGATGATTTTGAAGGGCACCTTGTCTATTTGGAAGAGTAAATAATTCATTTTATTTTAAACGCTAAGGATCGCAAGGGAAATCTAAAAACTTAACGTATATTTTTTGTCCGCAAGGGTATTTCATTCAGCAATATTTCCTGATTGTGGTTATTTGCTTAGTGTTAACGTCTTTGCGAACAAAAAATCATATTTATCTTCATTAGAAACTTGCGAACATTGCGTCAAAATAATTTGAAATCAGTTAACCATCATTAGTTCTCTCACTCCAGAATAACAAAAGACTTTAGTTATTTTTGTGGTTTAAAGTATTTTTGATAAGTTTAAACAATTAAATCAATCAAATGGTTCTCAGCAGAATTTGGTCGGCTTTTATTATCATTGCCATTGCCATTGCCAGTATAAAATACGTTTCGTCAGGTCACTACAAAACCATTTTCAATGATATGGTGGTAGGAAAAGGAGGTGATACAGTGAAGATTGCATCACAACCGATGAACAGCCTCTCCCCTGTTGTAAGAGACAGCCTGATGAAAAAAAATGATTTTGCAGACAGCAGAATTCACTATAAAACAGATTCTTTAAAACAAAATGTAAATGTTTATCGTGTTCAGGAAGCTGATGGAGTCATCGGAACATCTGAAACAGCGGTGAAGATCTGCCTTGGCCTTATCGGGATCATGACCTTATTCATGGGATTCATGAGTATTGCTGAAAAAGCAGGAGGAATCAACCTGCTAAGCCGTCTGATTCAGCCATTTTTCTCAAAGCTGTTTCCTGATATCCCTAAAAATCATCCCGCATTCGGACATATGCTGATGAATTTCAGTGCCAATCTTCTTGGACTGGATAATGCGGCGACTCCTTTTGGACTAAAAGCCATGGAAAGCCTCCAGTCTTTAAATCCAAATAAAGATACAGCCAGTAATTCACAGATTATGTTTCTGTGTCTCCATGCCGGAGGTATGACTTTGATTCCCGTATCCATTATTGCTATCAGAGCATCTATGGGCTCAAAGACACCTACTGATATCTTTCTTCCATGTATGATTGCTACTTTTACGGCTACTTTGGCTGCAATGATTATTGTTTCTCTCTATCAGAAGATCAATCTGCTTCGCCCTGTAGTTATTGCTTATGTAGGCGGAATTTCGGCAGTTATCGCTTTATTGGTCGTATACCTTGTACAGCTGAGTAAAGATCAATTGGATGACTTCAGTAAAGTCTTAAGCAATGGTTTAATCCTGTTCATATTCCTTGCTATTGTGCTTGGAGCCGTTTACAAGAAAATAAATGTTTTTGATGCCTTTATTGAAGGAGCGAAAGAAGGGTTTACTACCTGCGTTAAGATTATTCCTTATCTGGTTGGGATGCTGATTGCTATTTCATTGTTACGAACTTCCGGTGTTTTTGATGTTATCATTGACGGAATGAAATGGGTTGCCAATATAGCCAATATGGATCCGAGATTTGTGGACGGGCTTCCGACAGCGCTAATCAAGCCCTTATCAGGTTCTGGAGCCAGAGGAATGATGGTAGATACAATGGCAACGTTCGGAGCCGACAGCTTCCAGGGGAAATTAGCCGCGGTACTTCAGGGAAGCTCAGATACTACTTTTTACGTGATCGCAGTCTATTTTGGCGCTGTAGCTGTTAAGAATACAAGATATACGGTAATTGCTATGCTTCTGGCCGATTTGGTGGGTGTCATCACTGCAATTGCATTGGCTTATCTGTTCTTTGCTTAACCTACCCCACTCCTTTAAAAACATTAAACTCTAAACTTTAAACTATCATATGATTACCGATAAAGAATTTACCTTAAGACTCATCCGCCAGTTAACCCAGGCACTGGAAAAACTTATTCTCGATAAACCTGAAGAAAGTTTAATGCAGAAAGAACTGGATTTTGATACTTTGATGAGAGACATTTTCAAGATGAGCTTCACAGAAATTTCTTCTAAAACGAAGGAAGAAATGATTGCCATTGTCAATGAAAGACAGGAAAGAGATCACAAAGATTATTATGAGATGCTAGGGAATCTTTTCTACTTTAACAGCAGACACGAGCAGAACAAAGATTTTCAGGATAAGGCAAAAACATTCTACGAGCTGTATCTTCAGACCAGTGGTATTTTTGCACTTCCGATAATTAACAGAATCAACGAATTAAAAAAAGCACTTGAATAAAGTGCTTTTGTATTTTTAGAATGTAATTTTATAAGTTCCGGTGGAAGAAGTACTGGCTTTCTCTGCTTTTACATATTTCTTTACCCAGGCTACTGATGTAGATGATACACAAGGATCTGAAACACCTCCCAATCTTCTTGCAGACACCACATTTCCTGCTTTATCTACGGTGTAGGCAACGGTAATTGATCCACTTGCTGTACAGCTGTGAGAGGGTTGTACTCCCCCTCTGCCCATTGTCCCGGGAATATATCCAACCAGCTTTCTGTCGATTCCTACTTTACTGTCTCCATTTCCGTCACCACCTAAAGGATCTCCTGCGTTTCCTATACCCTCGCCCGTTCCCTGGCTTCCGGCTTTTGTTCCTCTTCCTTTAATCAGGTTTCCAATAGCGGCATTTCCTTTTCCATCTCCATTTCCGGTCTTTGAATTGGCTGTTGCAGCCCCGGATTTCTTAGTATTTTTAGACGCGCTGGTACTTGTTGCTTCCTTTTTTACTGCTTTTTTTGATTCCTCTTTTTTAGGAACTGTTGCTTTTGAATTGTTTCCTGTGATAACTTTCTCCTTAACGTCTGCTTTCTTTGGCTCAGAAGTTGGTTCCGGCTTTACAACAGTTTTTGTTTCCGGGACAGGTGTTTCTGCGGGTTCAGGTGTTACTTCTTCTGTTGCTGCAGCAAGACTTCCCGGCTGTTCAGCAGGTTCTTCAATTCCTTTCCCATTTCTGTTGTCCCCGAAGTTGACCAGCATAGTAGTAATCACTTCAGGATCTTTGTCCAGTTCAGGTTTCAATTTATATAAAAAAACAAAAAGCAAAATAGCAGCCCAGATAAGAACAGAAAGCAAAGCGCTCTTTATCCTATCTTTGTTTTCTTCGTTTCTATTTGCTGTATAGCTTCTCATCTTAACAGGTAATTTCCGGAGATCCGGATTTATTATTTATCTTTAACTGTTGCAATCGCAATATTAAACTTATGTTTTTCAGCAATTTCCATCACAAAAACAACATCCTTATGCAGCGTGTTTTCGTCAGCTCTGATTGTGAACGATTGATTGGTCTGACCAGTCAATTTATCTACAATAATCTTCTCCAATTCTCCTTTATTGGCAGGATTGTCATCTACAAAGAATGAACCGTCCGGCTTAATGCTTACCGTCAAAGGATTGGGTATATTATCGTCAACAGCTCCGGCTTTCGGCAGATTCACATCAATAGCACTTTGATTGGCGGCAGAAGATGTGATCATAAAGAAAATCAGCATCAACAGGATAACGTCTGTCATCGCTGCTAAACTGAATTCCGGATTTGCTTTATTTCTTCTCTGAATTTTCATCGTAAGAAAGATTTATAAAGGTTTATTGATAAGGTCTAAAAATTCTCCTGACATATTCTGAGCCTTCAGTACAAATTTATCAATCCTTGTCAAAAGGATGTTATAGCAGAAGTTTGCAGGAATTGCTACTGCCAAACCTACCGCAGTCTGTCCCAAAGCGGTATAAATACCTTCTGAAAGTGTTTTCGGAGAGAAAGATCCTGTGGCATGGGATAAATTAAAGAAAGCGATAATCATCCCGATTACGGTACCCAAAAGACCTAACATTGGTGCAATACTTGGTACTACAGCCAAAAGATTCAGATTTTTCTCCATATTAGCAACCTCTACCTGGGCCTGCGCTTCCATAGCACTCACGATATCAGAAACAGGACGTCCTAATCTTGAAATTCCTTTTTCTAAAATTCTTCCTTCCGGAGAGTTTTGTGTTTTGCAGTAATCTGCAGCAGCCTCTATTTTTCCTGCTTTAATAAAGTCTTCAATATTATTCATGAAGTTGGAATCCGTTTTTGAAGTCAGTCTTTTGATAAAGAAAAATCTTTCAAAAAACAGATACAGAGAAAATATTCCCAACAGCAATACCGTGACCATCACTATTTTAGCGAACGCTCCTCCGTGGAACATAATTTTCCAGAATGAGAACTCTAAGTTGTCTGCAGCAACTGCAGGGGTAGCGATTTGTGCAAATAAAATCTGAGAAAGTTCCGTTAACAGCATTAAATGTAAATTTTATTAAATTTCAACGACAAATGTAGTAGAATATTATGAATTGAACTCTTAAAAATTGCTTAAAAACAACTTAAAATTTGTTATGATTTACCAATAGCAAATTTCTTTCCAAAAATAAATTTGAAAAGAAATCCGGTATTAAAAAAGGATGAAGACGATCGTTAATCCTCGTCTACCTCAATATCATCCTGCTTGAATTCGCATTTTAATCTAAAAGGAATAGGTGTATCTGATCCGGTGTAGAAATCATCAATGGTACCCTTCCAGATGACCTGAAGCTCTCCTTCTTCATTCCTTTCGAAGAGAAGCTCATTGTCATAGATATAGGCATCTTCGTCATCGAAAAGGTCTACTTCTGTGTAGGTTTCTTCATCAGAGTCATTGATTGTGATAATTTTCCCTTCTATTTCCGCTGATTCGATAGGAAAATCAAAAACTTCAAGTGAAAGCTGCGGAAAGTTGTACTGTAGTGAATCATCGTCTACGTGATCCAAACTGTCATCCGTAATAACTTCAACCTCTAAAAAATGTTGTTGGTTGCTGTAAACCGCCTTACAATAAGTATTTCTGATATTGTATTTTAGCGTCTCCTCCGGATGGTAAATTTTTAAAATCCCTTTCATTTTTTCTTAAAAAAGAACTGTAATAATATGATTGTTAAACGTTTTAGACAAAGATAAAAAATTGATTCAAAGTTGAAAGGATTTTGAAAATAATTTTTTAAAATCAACTCATACCATAAGTCTGAATATCCCAATAATACTTACTTTTGTTTTCATAAAGATTCTGAAAATGAAAAACATTTTATCAAAAGGTATTCTTGGCTTAGGATTGATAATCGGGCTTGCTTCATGCAAAAAAACGGACTCTCCTCTTACCAAAGTAACCCCCAGCAACCTGGATTCTATTGCTTCCAACTATTATGAGCAATATCTTAAGCTATACCCTTTAGATGCTACATCTCAGGGAGATACGAGATACAACGACCAGCTTCCTATTAATATTGATAAAGATTTTATCTCAGGAGAAATCGCTTTCTACAATTCTGTACAGAAACAACTGGAGCATGTAGATTACAAATCCTTGTCTGATGAAGATAAAGTGGTGTATGATGTACTGGATTATACTTTAAAAGATAAAATTGAGGCCTATGCCTATCATCCGGAATATATTCCATTTACCCAATTCGGAGGTCTACCACTTACTTTTCCGTTGTATGGGAGCGGACAGGGCAGTCAGCCTTTCAAAACTGAAAAGGATTACAGCGACTGGCTGAAAAGAATGGAAAAATTCCCGGAATGGATGGATGCCGCAGCAGACAACTTCCGTGAGGGAATCAACAATAAGGTGGTACTTCCTAAAAAACTGGTTGCCAAAATGATTCCTCAGATGAAAGCCGAGGAAATCACAACGTCTGATATGGAAAAAAATATTTTCTACGGACCGGTTAAAAATTTCCCGAAAAACTTCACGCAGGATCAGAAAGATAAATTTTCAGCACTTTATAAAGAGGCAATCACGAAAAAAATTATTCCGGCTTATGCTAAAATGGGAGTATTTTTAGAAAAGGATTATCTTCCAAAAGCTAGAAATACAGACGGATACAACAGTCTTCCCAATGGCAATGAAATTTACAGCTATTATGTAAAAAGCTGGACAACCACGAAGAAATCTCCTGATGAGATCAATAAAATTGGTCTGCAGCAGGTAGCTATGCTTCGTGCAGAAATGGAAAAAGTAAAGCAGCAGGTAGGTTTTACCGGAAGCCTGGAAGAGTTTATTACTTTTGTGAAAACAGATCCAAAGGCAATGCCTTATAAAACGTCTAAAGAAGTTTTAAATGCCTTCAACGGTATTCTGACGAAGATTACTCCGAAACTGAAAACGATGTTCAATGTAACTCCAAAAACAAAGTTTGAAATCAGACAGACGGAAAAATTCAGAGAGGCCAGTGCCAGTGCAGAATACATTCCGGGAACTCCTGACGGGAAGAGAGCGGGTATATTTTATGTTCCGCTTCCAGATCCTACGAAATTCAATGTTACTTCAGGAATGGAGTCTCTTTTCCTTCATGAAGCAATTCCAGGACATCATTACCAGGTTTCTCTTCAACAGGAAAACACAAAACTTCCAAAATTCATGAGATTCGGATGGTTTGGAGCGTATGGTGAAGGATGGGCACATTATTGTGAAACACTAGGTCCTGAGTTCGGTTTATATACGGATCCTTACCAGAAAATGGGATATCTGAGCGACCAGATGCTGAGAGCTGTACGACTTGTAGTAGACACAGGACTTCATACGGGAAAAATGTCAAGAGAAGAAGCTATTAAATATTTCTTAAGCAATATTTCTTACGATGAAGGAGCTGCTGTAGCAGAAGTGGAAAGATATATGGCTATGCCGGGACAGGCTTTAGGCTATAAAATAGGTTCTTTAAGAATCCGCGAGCTGAGAGAAAAGTATCAGAAAGAACTTGGAAATAAATTCAATCTGGCCAGCTTCCATGATGAAGTATTAAGCCAGGGATGTCTTCCTTTAGATGTTCTGAACAGAAAAATGGAGCTTTGGGCCCAAAAACAAAAATAGTTTCTTTATGAGACTATTTTTGTTTTTCACAGGTATTTTATTGACTGTTTTAAGCTGTCAAAAGGAGCAAAATTTTGAAAAATTCACAGTAGATAAAAATCTACCAAGCTATGATACTATTCAGCTTCTCTCAAAATTTCCGGAGCTGAAGCTATATAACAGTGAAATTGTTGAAAGCAAAACAAGAACAGCTTATATTGTCCAGAAAGCGTTTTATTTTGACGGTTTGCTTAAAGGATCATTCCTTTTTGAAGATTATAAGTGTAAAGCACAATATCAAAATGATACTTTAAATATTCTACTGAACAATAATAATGGATACTTTGGGAATGGGGTTCTGGTAAAGGTTTTCAACAACCAATTTTATATAAAAGATATTGACCCTAAAACATTAAAAGGTGAAAAAAAATTCATAAAGTCAAACGTTTTGGGACAAAAATTGGTTCTAAACACCGATAAATTCAAGAAAAACGATAGTATTTATGGTTTCATAGATTATAAATGCAGAGTTGATAGTTTGGTTTATAAACACTTCAGAGGATATTTTAAAACGACAATACAACAAAATTGATATGATCACAGAAAGCCTTAGATCTCTTTACAACAGAGATTTAAACAAACTAAAATCAGAGATAGAAGCCTATCAACATGAAGAAAATCTTTGGAAAATTGATAAAAGTATAGCCAATTCTGCTGGCAATTTGGTCCTTCATCTGGTTGGAAATCTCAACCATTTTATTGGAACACATCTTGGAAATACAGGATATGTCAGACACCGCGACCTGGAATTTTCTTTAAAAGATATTCCAAGAGCCGAACTTATTGAAAAAATTGAAGCTACAGCAGCCATGATAGATTCCGTGCTTCCACAATTATCAGATGATGATCTGAAAAAAGAATATCCACTGGTTGTTTTTGAAAATTCCATGACTACAGATTATTTTCTGATCCATCTTATTGCTCATCTGGATTATCATTTGGGGCAGATTAATTATCACAGAAGGTTATTGGACATTTAATCCATCAATAAAAATTAAAATAACGCAACAATCACTAAGTAATTGTTGCGTTTTCTTTTTCGTTCACAAGGACGTTTCACTCAGCTAGGAAAATATTGCCTTTGCTAAACGAAGTGCCTTTGCGAGCTATTTCAACGTAATTTTTTATAAAATCCTTGCGAGCATAGCGCTAAAATCAATGAGTTATTTCTCAAACATCATTTTCGTAATAAAATCCTTCTCTCCCTTTCCTCTTGCCGGAGAATATTCTCTTCCATAAAAAATGATCTGAAGATGAAGCTTATTCCATACTTCTTCAGGGAATAAACTCTTGGCATCTCGTTCAGTTTCTACTACATTTTTTCCTGAAGTAAGTTTCCATTGTGTCATCAGACGATGAATGTGTGTATCTACAGGAAAAGCGGGAAACCCGAATCCCTGGCTCATTACTACTGAAGCCGTTTTGTGTCCTACTCCCGGAAGTGCTTCCAGTTCTTCATAAGTCTGGGGAACAATACCGTTGTGCCTTTCCAATAGAAGTTCAGCCATTTTTTTCAGGTTTTTGGCTTTCGTATTGGATAATCCTATTTCTTTGATTAATTCTTTGATTTCAAATTCTTCCAACTTGGCCATTCTTTGCGGTGTTCCTGCTACTGCAAAAAGATCAGGGGTAACCTGGTTTACTTTTTTATCTGTGGTTTGTGCAGAAAGTGCTACGGCAACCATCAATGTATACGGATCGGTGTGATCTAACGGGATAGGCGTTGTAGGATATAATTTCTCCAGTTCTATCTGAACGAGCTCAGCTCTTTGTTTTTTTGTCATGTAACCCTTAAATTTGAACAAAATTAAATCATTATGCTGAAAGTTGGAGATAAATTACCTGAATTTGAAGAACTCAACCAAGACGGAGAAACAGTAGCCTCATCAAAATTAATTGGAAAAAAACTAGTGGTTTTCTTTTATCCACAAGCGAATACGCCAACGTGTACGGTGGAAGCCTGCAACCTGAGTGATAACTATACTAAGCTTAAAAAAGCGGGATTTCAATTATTGGGAATAAGCGGTGATTCTGTAAAAAAACAAAAGAATTTTCACAGCAAATTTGCCTTTCCTTATGATCTGATTGCGGATGAAAACCGTAATATCATTGAAAAATTCGGGGTATGGCAGGAGAAAAAAACATTTGGAAAAACCTATATGGGAATTGTAAGAACCACTTTTATTTTTGATGAAAATGGTATCTGCACAAGAGTCATTGAAAAAGTGACTTCAAAGACTGCTGCTGAGCAGATTCTGGAGGGATAATTTCTCTTTTGAAACACAGACATCACAACTATTTTCACAAATAACACAATTATGTATCTGTGTTATTTGTGAAAATAAATTTTTATGTATTTATTATTCTGTTTCGTAATAGTTTAATTCTTCTGTTTCTCCGGGAAGAGTTACAAAATTTTTAAATCTTAGTCCCAATTTTTCGATCAGTTTTTGGGAAGAAACGTTATCTTTTGAAATGATAGCCGATATTTTTAACAGTCCAAAATCATCCATCCCAATGGATTTGACCTTCTGAGCCGCTTCAAAAGCATATCCTTTGCCTTCAAACTCTTCCAGTAGAGAATATCCTATATCTACAATATCCAGACCTTCTCTTTCAAAGATTCCTACTGCTCCTACTTTTTCATTCCCTTCTTTAGTTACTAAAAGATAGTTCCCAAATCCCAGTCTTTCAATCTGTGGAGCAAATCTGTTCAGGATATAATTTTCGGCATCTTCTATGCTATTGACATTACGGTTGCCGATATGTTGAATAAATTTGGGTCTGTTGTAAAGCTCAAAGACAAAATCACTGTCTTCACAGGACATCGGACGAAGTATTAATCGTTCCGTTTCATAGGTATTATCTGCGCTTGGGTGTTTTTTTAGGCTCATCTTTCTTTGGTTCTTCTTTTTTTTCGATTTTTAAAAGTCTCGGGTTATTAGCACATTTTTTATTGTAAAGCTCAATATAGGTTCCATTGTCCTTCACATTACTTACAGCGCCTGTTGATTTATTTACAGTCACCGTATAATGTGTTTTCTGGTAAGGGCACTCCTTTGAGGTCAGTTTTCCAAGATCAAGATAATAGTTTGATTTATCTTCATGATAGTTACCCGCAAGATCCTTGAACTCTTCATCTACCATATATCCTTCGGCAGCCAGCATTACAGCAGCTTCCTGAGCATTATCAATCCGGTCTACAAACTTCTTAAGTCCCTCAACATCGGCAACATAATTAATTTTACCTCCTTCTGAATAAGCAATATAATAAAAGCTGTCTTCACTAGGGAAAAGATTAAATCCGGAGAACTGAGGGGTATAATCCAGTTTACCCGAAACCTTTATTTCCTCCCCTTTTCCATAGCTGTTATATACCAAAATCCACGAGTCTACCCTATTGCTTGGGTTGATCTGCTGTAAAATATTCGGGATGCTTGAAAATTTTTTCTTCTCCTGAGAAAATCCTAAGATTCCCAAAAGTAAAAATGTAAGAATTGTAATTCGGGTTGCAGCTTTACTCATAATTTAAAAATCAGCAGAAAATATACCAAATATTACATAAACTTATCTCCTTTCTTAAAGTTTTTTAAGTCAAGGACATAATCCTTTATAAGCTGATCATTATCTCGCGGGCAGATAAGAAGTGCTTTATCGGTATCTACAACAATATAGTTTTCAAGGCCGTCAATGATTACCGCCTTATTATTATTTCTCAACCGGATAATGTTTCCTTTTGAATTATAAGAAAGCAAATGCTTTAATTTCACAGCATTTCCGTCTTTATCTTTATCTGTATTTTCGTAAACAGATGTCCATGTTCCCAGATCGCTCCATCCCAAATCTGATGGAATCACATATACATTTTTTGCTTTTTCTAAAATTCCGTTATCAATTGAGATTTTCTGAACTTTTGGATAAATGGTTTCAATACAGCTGTTTTCCTTTTCTGAATTGTATTCACAAGCCATAAAATGCTGCATCATCTCAGGAAGATAAAGATCAAAAGCATGGTGAATACTTTTTACGTTCCATATAAAAATACCCGCATTCCAAAGGAAATCACCACTCTCTAAGAAGCTTTGGGCAATTTCAAGGATCGGTTTTTCTGTGAATGTTTTGACTTTAAAATAATCAGAACCTTTCTTTTCTACAAATTGAATGTAGCCGTAGCCTGTATCAGGTCTTGTTGGAGTAATCCCTAATGTTACCAGATAATCATGTTTTGAAGCCACCTCAAATGCCAGCTCCACTTTTTCCAAAAATACATCCTCTTTAAGGATCAGATGATCCGCCGGAAGCACAATCATTGTTGCATCCGGATTGATCTCAGCAATCTTGTTGGCCATATACAGGTTACATGCAGCTGTATTTTTCATAAGCGGTTCACCCACAATGTTTTCTTCAGGAATCTCCGGAAGCTGCTGATGGGAAAGAGCCACATACTCTTTATTCGTAATCACGAATATTTGCTCTTTAGGAATTACCTTGCTGATTCTGTCATAGGTCTGCTGAATCATAGTGCGTCCGGTTCCTAAAATATCCTGAAACTGTTTTGGAAATTTCTGCGTGCTCATGGGCCAGAACCGGCTTCCGATTCCTCCCGCCATTATAACGCAGTATCTATCTGATTTTAACATTCTTAGCTACATTTTTCTACCCTCGCTAAAGGCTTGAAAGAATACTTCCTTCCAGTAGCCAGGTTCTTACAAAGATAGTTTTTTTTAACTAGACCTTCTAATAAATACTTTTCGTTGCGGTATATAAAAAATTCACCCTTCTGAAGTTGTTCAATAAAATGAAGAGTATCATCTTGTTTCTCAGTATGAAAATATCTTACCAGATCCGGGCTGGCCATGAAATTGGCCTTTGGGGATTTTGAAAATTTTACAATGATAGGCTTTAGTTCTTCATCATAAATTTCAAGGCTTTCGAGAAGCATATTTCTGAAAGTTTCTTTCCATTCGTTACCGTGAGGAGAGATTCTTCTTCCGTATTTTTCAAACGCAATCAGGTGCGCGAGCTCATGGGTCAATACAAAGAAAAAAAGCTGCGGGGTAAGCGTAGAGTTTACCGTTATTTCATGCGAATTGTCCGGAAGTTTTCTGTAATCTCCCAGTTTTGAATTCCTGTTTCTTGTAACTTTTATGTGGATATAGTAATCTGAAAACCATACCCTTAAATATTTGAGTGTATTTTGAGGTAAATATTTTTCTAATGATTGGATAGACATTTTACAAACTTAATGGAATTCCGGCATAGAAATTCAATAGTTTAAGACTAAAAAGATAATTATATTTTGCCTGCGCTACTGATCCCTGTGCATTTGCATAATTATTTCTTGCCACGTTTACGTCATAGATGGTAGATCTTCCTGCAGCATAACTTTTGTCAGCAAAATCAAGAGCAAGTTTGGAACTTTTTTCAGCTTCCACAGCTGCCAGATAGTTTTCATAATTGGCATCCGCATCAAACTGAGCTTTCTGTATATTTTGTCTTACCGTTTGTTTCTGCTGTTCAAGGGTAATTTTGCTAACACTTTCATTTAATTTGGACTGCTCAACCTGTAATTTCGTTTTCCCCTTATTGAAGATAGGAATATTAAGTGACAGCCCTACATTTTGTCCAAACTGATCTTTATATTGTTCAAAAAAAGTTCCCTGTACAAGTCCCGGAGGAACATTAAATTGTCTGTTATAGAAAGTATTAAGACCGGCACTCGCTGTTAATGTAGGCCAGAATGCCGTTTTACTTACCTCAGTTTGTGCTTCGGCAGATCTTATCCTGCTTTCTGCAGCTTTTATCTGGGGCTGTACATCATAAGCTTTTGTAAGAACCTCATCAGCGGTTACCAACTGCGACTCTAATGTTTCAGGAATATCTACATTTTCCACATCAAAATCTTTGTAATCTGAAAGTTGCAAAAGCTGAGCGATCGCAAACAGAGCTCTTCCTACGTTAACCTCCGCTGTCTTAAGATTTTGTTTTTCTCTCGCCCATGCTGCATCTGCTTCCGCTAAAACAGTCTGTGCGGTAGTCCCAACCTGAGTAGTTATCTTTGCTCTGTCATGTTGTTTTTTAGCGTTTTCTACAGCGCTTTGAGAAATCTTAACAATTTCTTTGTTCAATAAGGCGGTTAAATATTGTTGTGCAATTTGTACCGAGATATCATTTTTGATGGCTTCAATATCATACTGGCTGGCTTCTACATCAAACTGGAGTTTTCTAACATTCTTCTCCAATCTCCCATTATTATAGACCAAAATATCGGCACCTACACCAACACTGTTATTGAATCTATCGTTTCTATAGCTTCCTGCTCCTAATGATCCCTGTCCGAAACTCACCCCACTTGTAACACTCCCTGATACGGAAGGCAAATAGTCTTTTTTGGCCGCTTTAAGGTTGTATTCTTGGTTTTCTTTGGTATACTGATTTTGGATAACCTGAAGATTATGCTCCACTGCATAGCTTACACATTCTTTTAAGGACCATTTCTTCTGAGCGCTTAAACCCAGATAACCTAATCCAAAAACGATGATCCAAACTTTTTTCATATGTATATGTTTATTTGTTTTTAATGGCATATGGAATCGTGTCATCTTCATCAGCATTGTAATTTGTAAATCACAGCGATTTCATATTAAGATTTTTCAATATTAGACGAATTAAATATAAAAAAGTTACAGATTGAAAAATTATATTTTTTTTTAAAAAAACTTTTGGGAATTTTGTACCATGACAAATGAACAATATCAGGAAGCTATTGACTGGCTTTTCGTGCAGATGCCCAACTATCAGATAGATGGACAGAAGGCTTATAAACCCGGACTTGACAATATTACAAAACTTTGTGCTTTCTTTGGAAATCCTCAGGATAAGATCAGGTGCATTCACATTGGAGGTACCAACGGAAAAGGTTCTTCAAGCAATATGCTGGCATCCGTTCTCCAGGAAGCTGGTTATAAAACCGGATTATACAATTCTCCTCACCTGATAGACTTTACAGAACGCATCAAGGTTAACGGAAAAAACTGTAATAAAAAATTTGTCTTTGAGTTTATTCAAAAGCTAAGGGCTCTTCCGGAAGATATCCGCCCTTCTTTCTTTGAATTTACCACTATCATGGCTTTTGAATATTTTTATCAGCAACAGGTAGATTTTGCCATTATTGAAGTTGGATTGGGAGGAAGACTGGATTCAACAAACATTATTAAACCACTGATCTCTGCAATTACGAATGTTCAGCTGGATCATCAGAATATTTTGGGAGATACCATTGAAGAAATTGCCACTGAGAAAGCGGGAATTATTAAAAGTAATATCCCGATTATTTCAGGTGATGAGAATGAAACAGTCAAAAATATCATCCGAGAGAAAGCTATTAAAGAAAATGCACCGTTTATAGACGCTACTCTTATTAATACAAACCTTGAATCTGATTTGAAAGGAAATTATCAGAAGAAAAATATCAGAGTTGTATTGGCTGTGGTAGAGGAATTAAGAAAACTGGAGGTTCCTATTTCCTACAAAGATCTTGAAAACGGACTGCTCCATGTTCATCAGAACACAGGATTCATTGGCCGTTGGTTTGAGTTTTCAAAAAATCCGCTTACAATTTGTGATACGGGACACAACCAGGCAGGTTTGGAATATGTTTTTTCGCAATTAAATTCAATTGACCGTCACAAGCATGTCATTTTGGGGTTTGTGAATGACAAAAAAATAGATGATGTGATGAAATTACTTCCTGGAAATTCTGAGTTCTATTTTGCAAAACCATCTGTCAACAGGGGAAGACATCCAGAAGATTATGAAAATCTGCTTCAGGAGGCGAAAATTTTTTATAAAATTTTTGATTCTGTACAGGAAGCGTATCTTGCTGCAAAAGAACAATGTACAAATGAAGAAATGATTTTTATCGGGGGAAGTAACTTTGTTGTGGGAGATTTTTTAGAAAAAAATTTGGAGATTTCCGAATAAGTCGTATATTTGCACCACTCTAAACGAGGAAACAAGTTATAGGGGCTCTTAGCTCAGTTGGTTCAGAGCATCTGGTTTACACCCAGAGGGTCGGGGGTTCGAATCCCTCAGGGCCCACAAAAAGGATACTGAAGCCTTTCAAAAAATTTCAGGGCTCTTAGCTCAGTTGGTTCAGAGCATCTGGTTTACACCCAGAGGGTCGGGGGTTCGAATCCCTCAGGGCCCACAAAAATCTCTCAAGAAATTGGGAGATTTTTTATTTTTATACCTAAGCTATTTTAAGAGTTTCCTCGCCACTTTTCCTTATATTTATTTACCTTTGCCTGCATTTGAATTTGCTTGACGTGAAGGAACTCCATATCATATCATTCAACTATCCCTACCCTCCTTCTTATGGCGGCATCATTGATGTGTATTACAAGATCAAAGCTTTATCTGATCTGGGGATAAAAATTCACCTTCATTGTTTTGTAGACAAAATTCCTGCAACGATTGATCCGGAAATAGAAGGAATCACAGAAAGCGTATTTTTTTATGAAAAGAAAAAGAATTTTCTTCTTTATTTCTCAAAAACGCCTTTCGCGGCCGCAATAAGAGATTCTGAAGCTCTCCTTAAAAATCTGGAAAAGATCAAAGCTCCTATATTGTTTGAAGGCCTGCAGACAACACATATTATCAGGTTTCTGAAAGACAGTCGTCATAAACTGTATCTTCGCCACCACAACAACGAAACAGCGTATTATAAAGGACTTTCATTATCAGAAAAAAACATCCTCAAAAAGATTGTTTACAGCATTGAATCTTTAAAATATAGAGGATACCAGGAAAAGCTTTTAAAGAAGTTTGAAACTGTATTCTGCCTGTCTGAAAAGGAATATAATGAAGTGAATATTTATTCGGGAAATGCACAATTGATCCATATTTTCCATGGTAATCAATCGGTAAAGCAACTGGATAAAAAAGGAAATTATTTTCTTTTCCATGGAGACCTCACTACTGCTGATAATAAAAAAGCACTGATTGAGACTATTGATTTATTTAAAACTCTTCCACAGTATAAACTGATTGTAGCCTCCGATCGTGCCAATGAAGATATTAAAAAAAGGATGTCAGCGGTTGAAAATATCACCCTCACTCCTATCCTGACGACAGAAAACCTTCACCATCTCCTGGAAAATGCCCATGCCAACATTCTGATTTCTTACCAGAATTCAGGAACCAAGGTGAAGGTTTTCAACACCCTTTACAATAGTCGTTTTGTGATTATTAATGGAAACATTACAGATGACCCTGCTTTGAAGGATTTATGCCTGTATGGGGCTGATATGGCTGAAATTCGCCAACAGATTATCAGCTCTGCCGAAAAAGATTTTGATGATACTGAAAAAAGAAAGCAAATCTTAGAAAAAACACATTCGGATCATACTAAAGCCGAAGAGATGGTAAAGATTATTTTTAAAAATTAACCCTATCTATCACTTTCTGAATATTGAATTCCTCAAGACAAGCCCAGTCTCCTCTGTAACATTCTTTATCTCCAAAAACAGAACATGGCCTGCAGGTGAGATCTTTTACCTGAACAACATCTTCTTCACTCTGCCCGAATCCTAAAAATCCTGCATAGGGATGAGTAGCACCCCAAATAGAAACACATCTTGTTCCTACAAGACTCGCAAGATGCATATTCGCAGAATCCATGGATATCATCAGTTCCAGCCCGGCAATATGATTGAGTTCTTCGGTAAGGTTTAATTTTCTGGAAAGATTTTTGGTATTGGGAATCTCACTTTCCCATCTGTCAAGGGTTTCGGTTTCTTTTTTACCTCCACCAAAGAAGTACACCGTATGTTTCTGAGCCAGAATTCTGACCAGTTCATAGGATTTTTCCAGAGGAAGCATCTTTCCTTTGTGTTGGGCAAAAGGGGCAAAACCAATTCCTGATTGATGCTCCGAAGTAGGTCTGAGCTGATGTGAAAGCTCAACTTTGAATCCCATTTTACGGAATACATCAGCATAACGTTCCACGGTTTTCCTCAGCTGCACTTTCTCAAGATTCCAGACATCTATAAGGTGTTCTTTCTCCTCTTTACCCTTATCTATTTTGAAAACTTTAAGTCCTTTTCTTCTATATATCCTGTCTAAAACCTTGGTCCGGATTACATCGTGAAGATTGGCAATACAGTCAGGATTAAACTCCCGGATCAGTTCATTGCTCAGTTTCCTCAATCCAAAGAGACCTTTATAGTCATCAAGATCAATTCCTTTAAAAGTTACATTAGGAACTCCCGCAAACAACGCTTCGAAATTCTTCCTGGACACCATAATAATTTCCACACCGGGGTTCTGCTCCAGAAATTCTCTGAAAACAGGTACGGTCATCGCAACATCTCCGAATGCGGAAAAACGATATGCTAAAATTTTTGTCACGGCTATGATTTCAGTTGATAAGCAACTGCATAAAACTTGATCTGTTTAGTCATTGCCATCAATCCGTTGGCTCTGGATGGCGAAAGAAATTCCTGTAACCCTATTTCTGCAATAAAATCAAAATCAGAATCCAGAATTTCCTGAGTGGAATGCCCACTATAAATACTTACTAAAAGAGAAACGATTCCTTTGGGTAAAATACCGTCAGAATCTGCATTAAAGAAAAGTTTCCCATCTTTAAATTCGGCATCAATCCAAACTTTACTCTGGCAGCCTTTAATCAGATTTTCTTCTGTCTTTCTTTCTTCCGGCAGGCCTTTCAGTTCTTTTCCAAGATCAATGATGTACTCGTACTTTTGCTCCCAATCGTCCAGAAAAGCGAATTCGTCTATTATTTCCTGCTGTTTTTCTTTAATGGTCATTTTTAATCAAATTTCTTTTGCAAAGATAACCAATTTTGTAAAATTTATTACCGGGATGCTTTTTCAAAAAGCTGAAGAATTTTTGTTTCTTCGTTCTCCCAGCAAAATACATCTGCAGCTTTGTTCAATTCGCTCTGATAGTACAGTCTTCCTCTTTCAAGAACCAGATTAATTGCTTTTTCAATCGTTTCAGGCTGATGATCTGTAATGATCTCTCCTACATTAAACTGATTTTTTATACGCTGCATTTCCGGAAAATTAATCATAACAAGCGGCACTCTGGACTGGATATAGTCACAAACTTTATTGGGAAGTGAATAATAATAACTAACTCCGTTATTCTCTTCAAGACTAAATCCTACATCTGCTGTTTTTGTAATTTCTCTGAGATTTTCCGGTTTCAGTTTACCCAGGAAAAAGACTTTGTCCTGCAGTTTTTCCTGAATGACAAGTTCTTCATATTCTTTTTTCTTCGGTCCGTCACCAGCAATTTTCAGAACAGCATCTTTAATATGATGCATGGCGGCAATCATTTTTTCAATTCCTCTGGATTGATTAATCGCTCCCTGATACAGAATAATTTTAGGATGGTTTTCAGGAATTTCAGGGGCAGAAAGAATTTTTCTCGGGATATTTCTGACAACTACCGGGTTTACCTTATATTTTTCGTGAAACCACTCAGCATAGCTTTCACTTTCTGTCATCATAAATTTCAAATGAGGAACCAGCTTTCTTTCCAGCACTCTCCAGAATTTTTGTGAAAACCTGTTTTGTACTGATGGCATTTCCGTGAAAATTTCATGGCTGTCAAAGACCAATGGAATATTGAGTTTTTTGGCAATGAGATAATTTGGCAGAAGCGCATCAATATCATTGGCATGAAGGATAGTATCTTTGTCTGCTTTTTTCTTAAGCTCATGGTATAATTTCCAGTTGAACTCAAAATAAGCTGTCTTTAGGCTTTTTGACGTCAGTCCTATTCTTGAAAAAGGATAAGGACGTTGCATTGTCTCATTTCCTTCCCAATCGTTTCCGATCAATTCAAGGGGATATCCGTTGTCAAAAAGGGTTTTGCATACCTTTTCTATTCGCTGATCGGTATACAAACTGCTAAAGGCAGATACTAGTATTTTTTTCTTCATCAATTTTTCTTGTCTAATATTAAATAATAGATCTGAATGAAACAAATGAGCCCGTTTGGAATGATAACCGGCCAAAGCATTCCATTGAAGATACCATAAATGACAAAACAAATACAGCCGATCATATTGACTACCCTAATTTTTCTTACATCTTTCAGTATGAAACTCAATACGATAAAAAGAGATGCAGAATAGCCGATGTAGGTGGTAATTTGAGTATCCATGGGGGAAATTTAAGGATAACAAACTTAATCATTTTCAATAAGATAATAAAATTTTTTCTGCCATAAAGTCATTAATTGATTTTTGGTAAAATATTTGTAATTTAGATAATGAATAAAAGGTAATGTTGCCTTTGTTCTAATGAGATATATTATGGATTATAAGTTTTCACAAGGTTTGAGCCAGGTGTTCAAACAAAGCAAAAGCGAAGCTAAAAGGCTGAAAAGTGAATTTCTTAATACAGAACATCTACTTTTAGGTATTATAAAAACGGAAAACTCTGCAAAAGAAATCCTTCAAAACCTTAATGCGGATTTAACACAAATCAGAAGAAAAATTGAAACTTTAAATACAGCAAGTCTAAATCCTATTTCTGAAGAGGTTACCAATATTTCTTTCACCAAGATGGCAGACCATGCCATTAAACGTGCAGAGCTAGAATGCCGTCAATATAAAAGCAATGAAATTAATACCGTTCACCTGCTTTTAGGTATTCTTTATAAATATGAGGATCCTACTTCAAATATCCTGGGAGCTTATGACATAGACTATGAGGGAGTTTCAAGAGAATACCAGACTATGCTTAAAAATTCAGGCCAGTCTCCACAGATGAGTGCTTATGATGACGATGATGAAAGAGAAGAATTTGAGCAAATGAGAAAGCCTACAGGAAATCTAGGTTCTGCAAAAAGTAAAACACCTACATTGGATAACTTTGGTAGAGACCTTACTTCTTTGGCCAGGGATGGAAAGCTAGACCCGGTAATCGGCCGTGAAAAAGAAATTGAGAGAGTTTCTCAGATCTTATCCCGTAGAAAGAAAAACAACCCTCTTCTTATTGGAGAGCCGGGAGTTGGTAAATCTGCCATTGCTGAAGGTTTAGCATTAAGGATTCAACAGAAAAAAGTGTCAAGAGTTCTTTACGGAAAACGTGTGATCACTTTAGATCTGGCAAGTTTAGTTGCCGGAACTAAATACCGTGGTCAGTTTGAAGAAAGAATGAAGGCCATCATGACGGAACTGGAAAAAAACAGAGATGTCATCTTATTTATTGATGAGCTTCATACGATTGTAGGAGCGGGAAGTTCTACAGGAAGTTTAGATGCTTCCAATATGTTCAAACCAGCTTTGGCAAGAGGCGAAATTCAATGCATCGGGGCTACGACTCTGGATGAATATCGTCAGTATATTGAAAAAGACGGTGCTTTAGAAAGAAGATTCCAGAAAGTAATGGTGGAGCCTACTTCTATTGATGAAACCATTCAGATTCTGAACCAGATTAAGGATAAGTATGAAGAACACCACAATGTAATTTATACGCCTGAAGCAATTAATGCCTGTGTCAATCTGACAGCAAGATATATTACAGACCGTTTCTTACCGGACAAAGCGATTGATGCAATGGACGAAGCTGGGTCAAGAGTTTACATCAAGAACATGAAAGTTCCTACAGAGATCATTGATTTTGAAAAGAAAATTGAAGATATCAAAGAACTGAAGCAGAAAGCTGTAAAAGCTCAGGATTATCTTGAGGCAAGAAAGCTTAAAGATGAAGAGGAAAGACTTCAGATGGAACTGAATGCTGCTCAGGAAAAATGGGATAAAGATGTAAAAGAGAAAAAAGAAACCGTGAGTGAGGAAAGTGTAGCGGAAGTGGTTTCTATGATGAGTGGAGTTCCTGTAACGAAAGTTGGCAAGAACGAGCTTGATAAGCTTGCCCAGATGGATGAAAAACTGAACGGAAAAGTAATCGGTCAGGAAGATGCTGTGAAAAAAGTTGTGAAAGCAATTCAAAGAAACAGAGCTGGTCTTAAAGATCCAAACCGTCCTATCGGTACATTTATTTTCCTTGGAACAACCGGGGTTGGTAAAACCGAGCTGGCTAAAGTAATGGCGAGAGAACTGTTTGAATCCGACGAATCTTTGATCAGAATTGACATGAGTGAATACATGGAGAAATTCGCAGTTTCAAGATTGGTGGGTGCGCCTCCGGGATACGTAGGATATGAAGAAGGTGGTCAGCTGACTGAAGCGGTAAGAAGAAAACCTTATGCTGTGGTTCTTTTGGATGAGATTGAAAAAGCTCACCCGGATGTATTCAATATTCTGTTACAGATCCTTGATGAAGGTCACGTTACAGACAGCTTAGGGAGAAAAATCGACTTCAGAAATACGATTATCATTCTTACTTCCAATATCGGAACCAGAGATCTTAAAGACTTTGGAGATGGTGTAGGATTCGGAACTTCAGCTAAAAAGACAAGCTCAGATACAAGAGCGAGAAGTACCATTGAAAGTGCTCTTAAGAAAGCATTTGCTCCTGAATTCTTAAACAGAATTGATGACATTGTGATCTTCAACTCTCTTGTTCAGGATGATATCAAGAAGATTATTGATATTGAATTGAACAAATTGTATGGCAGACTTGAAAAATTAGGATATAAAGTTGACTTAACTGAAGATGCTAAAAACTTCATTTCTGAAAAAGGATGGGATAAAGATTTCGGTGCAAGACCATTGAAACGAGCAATCCAGAAATATATTGAAGACTTATTGGCAGAAATGTTGGTAAACAAGCAATTGAATGAAGGAGAAACCGTAGTTCTTGACCTTAATGATGCTAAAGACGGACTGATTGGAAAAACGCAGAAAGCGAAAAAATCAGCTGCTGAGAAGTCTTCTCAATCATAATTTGAATAAATAATTTAATTTCAAATAGAAAAGCCCCGGGAAATTTTCCGGGGCTTTTCGTTTTATAAGTTTTACGTTAAAACCAATTATATTGAGTATTGTATTGAACTCCAAATATCTTTGTGGCTTAACATTATGAGGCTTGGCTGAAGCCGAATGAATTTTGTTCTTTGATTAAACGGGCTAAAGCCCGTTCCTATTGATAAACCAGGCATTAAAGCCCTACTACAAAACCGATATTCGGGATCAGACCGCTTGAAAACACACTGGAATTCTGCTTCCAGAGTACATTATACATCAATCCAATCTGCATAAAAGAATTATTCCCGATTCTTTGCATATATCCTCCTCCAAGATACAATGCATTTTCTTCTGTATTGTATTTATAATCATAGTATTTATCTTTATAGTCAACAAAATAATGCTGATAGTTTGCTCCCACATAAAATGATCTGGCAAAATAGTAATTGACAAATGGCCCTACCCCAAACATGGTAGATTTATAAGAATTGGAAGTCTGCCAGGATACACTTCCCACAACACCTGCCTCAAGATCATCCGTAAGCCTGTAACCTACTCTTGGTGAAGCAGACAGATTAAAAGCACTATTACTCCCAAATCCTAATCCGATTCCCCCTCCAAAAGTCCATTTGCTGTTTTCCTGCACCGGAGTTCCTACTGAAACCTGGGAAAACGCTGACCCCGAGATGATCAGCATCATTGAAATAATAATTTTTTTCATATGTAGATATATTTTGTTTTGATGATATTGTATACTCCCATTACTTGTTATAGTACGGTATAAAGGCAAATACGATTAATATCGTTTTTATCAATGTTTAAAATTATGGTTTTTTTACGAATTTATTTAGTTGTATTTTTGCCGCATCAAACTAAGAACTCCCGTTAAGAGTTTCGTAAAATTGAAATACAATGAAAATAGTAGTAGGCCTCTCCGGAGGTGTAGATTCTAGTGTTACAGCGTATTTGCTGCAACAGCAAGGCCATGAAGTGGTGGCTTTGTTTATGAGAAACTGGAACGATGCTTCCGTAACTCTGGAAGATGAATGTCCCTGGATTGAGGACAGTAATGATGCCCTTATGGTGGCACAAAAGCTTGGAATTCCTTTCCAGGTGATAGACATGAGTGAACTTTACAAGGAACGTATCGTTGATTATATGTTTGCAGAATATGAAAAAGGAAGAACTCCCAACCCGGATGTATTATGTAACAGAGAAGTAAAATTCGATGTTTTCATGAAGACCGCAATGTCATTGGGGGCAGATAAGGTGGCAACCGGACATTATGCAAGAGTAAACTCTACTTTTGACGAAAACGGAAAAGAAATTTTCCACCTTCTTGCCGGAAAAGACAACAATAAAGATCAGTCTTATTTCCTTTGCCAGCTAAGCCAGGATCAACTTTCAAAAGCGTTGTTCCCTATCGGAGAACTTACAAAACCTCAGGTAAGAGAAATCGCAAAGGAGATCGGGTTGGTAACAGCAGATAAAAAGGATTCTCAGGGATTGTGTTTTATCGGGAAAGTGAGCCTTCCACAGTTTTTACAGCAGCAATTGAAACCCAATGAAGGGGAAATTGTAGAAATTTTCAAAGATTCACCTTTATTTTCGGAAGAAAAACCAGAATTCGCTTCTAAAGAAGAAGAACTTGAGTTTTTATCCAGAAAAATCAACTATAAAAAGTCTGACGGAAAAGTAATCGGGAAACATCAGGGAGCCCAGTTTTTCACCATCGGACAAAGCCGGGGCCTTGGAATAGGCGGGCACAAGGAAAGCTGTTTTATTATCTCCAGAGAGATGGAAAACAATATCATTTTCGTGGGAGAAGGAAGCCATTTCCCTGGTCTTCACAAAAAAGCATTGAAAATAGATAATTCTGAACTGCACTGGGTACGTAAGGATATGAAACTTCAGAGTGGAGAATCTATGGAAGTAATGGCCAGATTCCGATACAGACAGGCTTTGCAGAAAGCAACTCTGTATCAGTTTGAAAATGCATTATATATTGAGTTTGATGAACTTCAGTCTGCCATTGCGGAAGGACAGTTTGCTGCATGGTATATTGATGATGAACTTATCGGAAGCGGTGTGATTGCGTAAAGGATGATGAGTTCAGGGTTGAGAATATATAAGTTTTTTTTTGAAGAAATAATTTTAAAGTTTTCTGTAACGTTTTTTAAGTTGTCTTACTTACTGAGTAAATAACAATAAAAAATTACTATGAAAACAACTACAAAAAACCAGTATGCTTATGTAAACAATATCCTGATCTCAGTTGTATCTGCGGTTTTCGGTTACAATCTTTATCAGGCAATTGTACATCCTGAGAATTCAAATATCGGAATCAGCCTTATTTTAGTGGTGATCACTTCCATTATGGTTAGAAAATATGGCTACCAGCCCATAAAAGAAAAAAAATAAGAGATTTGATCTCTATACCTTATTATAAAGCCCGGAACAGTTCTGTTTCGGGTTTGTTTTTATGAAACAATTACTTTGTTTTCTTGTTAATGTGGCTCATGATAAGAAACACTGCCACAATACATTCCAGGATTAAAATCATAACGAGAAATCCAACGGGCTTTCCCAGCATGATTCCTCTTACCAGTTTTATAATTCCCAGTAAAAAAATGAAGCCTGTAAAATAAAATGTAGTCTCCGAAATGGTTTCTCTCAAGGAGTTTAAAATAAAAAATGAAGCATAGAATCCGAGAACCAGAATGAGATAAAACTTCAGAAAGTCCGGCCCTTTAAGAATAATGGGATTCAATGTCTGACATGCTGTCATAAGCCACATAAAGCTTACTCCAACAGGAACTGAGTGAATGGTTAGTTTTTTCATATTGATTATTTTTTATCCTCCACATCCCCCACAACCACCGCAGCCTCCGCCACAACCACCTCCTCCGCTGCAGCTCGATCCTCCGCAGCTTCCACCTCCTCCTCCATCATTGCTTTGCTTATCCTTTCTATTAGGATCGGAAATTTCAGCATCACCTATGATTGAGGTTATTGTTCCCAAAATAAAAATAATGGCAAAAATCACTGCCGTGACCAACAATCCGGTGAAGCCTCCTCCTTCTGTACAGGAAAACAGCAGCAATAAAATAAAAATTGGAGAAAAAAAGGCCATCTTTTTCATCCAGCGTCTTACTTTAGATTCTTTCTTTTTCCCTTTCCATATTTCTTCGGGTGCTTCCTGCTGAAATATGTTCCTGTAGTCGGACATCGTATCTTCAAACCAATTCTCATGCTTCACTCTTTCTGTGTTTCCTCCTTTAGAAGGATGATGGTGAAGCGGTCTTTTTAAAATATTCGGACAGAATTCTTCCCAATAATTCTGGGTGTAGATCAGATGCAGATGCCATACTTTATCCACTATTTCGCTGGGAGAGGCCCCGTTGGGAAGAATACAGCAGAGATAGACAAACTTTTTATATTCTTCTATCGCTTTTTTTGCAAAATCAAGGCTCCAGCTTTCTTCTTTTGCCAGTTTTTTTGAAAAAGGGAAAGCAACGCCGGGAGCATCCAGCGAAAATCCCTGTATCCGGTTCCAGAGGGATTCATCTTTTAATAACATTCTTGTTTCCATTGTTTTAAATTTTGTTTTCTATTCAAATATCAATGGATTTTAAAATATAAAAATCTCTCAAAAGTCTTTTTTGGTTTGATAAAAATCTTAAATTAGTCTTATAAAACTAAAACGAATCTGACCATAAAAAATAAACAGATGAAAAAGGAAGATATACTGCATCTTGAAAAACTGATGAATTTCTTAAGCCGCCATTTTTTAAAGAAAAACCATTGGGAAGACGTTACCAAAACCGAATGGTCCTACATCAGCGCAGAACTGAATGAGCTCATTATCAATGATCATTCAGAGAAAGAAATTAAAAAAGAACCAGATCTTCTGGGGACTAATTACCTGTATGAACACCTGATTATCAATAAACTGAAAAAATTCAGGCAGAATGAAAATGCTGTTCTGAGCAGACCGAACCTTGCAAAACTGAGTCTAATTGTCAAAGTTCTGGGTTACTCCAATTATATAGACTTCATCAATTCCACTACAGAGTCTTTCAATTTTAATGATCTCAGGATTGAGATGAATAATGTAAATCTGAATACCGCTCTTCTGGATCGCCTGGTAGGCTGCTGGTACTCTTATAACAGAAATCTTCCTGAGAATCCTTTAATGGCAAAAGAAGACCGTATATGGCGCTCTGCAATGGAGATTTATAAATCAGAAACCACCGGAGAATATTTTATTGAAAGAAGCGGTGGTGACCAGCATAAGTATTTTGGTAAGGTAACAGCTTATTCCGACTATGTTTTTATCATTATGAACAGCAATACTTTTATCCGCCAGCGGCATTTTATTTCAAGAATTAAAGATATTAAAGAAAAACTTAAGAATCCTGACTATAAACTCCACGAAATACACTTTATAAGTACCTGTATCAGTTTCAATCAGGAGCCGATAGCCTTGTTTGAAATCTTCAGAAAAGCAGACAGAAAAAACTTTATTTCCGACTCTATCAGCTTTCCCATTGACAGCGATGAAATTCCGGAATCTATCCTTAAACAGCTTGAAGATACCGAATCTAACAGGATTGATTACAGATAGTTATGTAATTATTGATTATTATTTTGAAAATTGTTGTAACGTATTTTGAATTGTCATACTTACTGGATAAATAACAATAAAAAACATCATTATGAAAACAACAATTAAAAACCAATATGCATCCGCTAACAATGCTCTTATCTTTTTTGTCTCAATACTTGTAGGCTACAATATCTACCAGGAAATCTTTCACCCTGAAAAAGCAGATCTTATCTTGTGCATTGTCATGATCATCTTTACAGCTGCTACCATCCAGGAAAACGGAAAAAAAGAGGAAGCAAAAGAGTAAACATCCTTATCAATTTATATATCTACTGCCCCGGAATAAGACTGTTCCGGGGTTTATTTTTTCTCCTATGCCTAGAATACATTTAACTCTTAAAAATCAACATATTACAGCAATAATTCTCTAAATTGATAGTTCTAAATATGAACCCTTCAATTGTCGTACTATGGAATATTATGAATTGTATGAAGTTTTGAAAAGTCATTTTGATTCCGGAAAAGACAGGGTTGAAATAAAGGAATTAAATGTAACTATTGAGGCTGTTCCTTTTGAATCGAAGGTTTCTGATCTGCTTTATGGTTCGGAACATCAACATTGCATCACCCACCAGCAATTACTGGAAATCAGTGAAAAGGGGTATCTTTTTTATGGCCAGCCCGCTGTAGACATCAAGGATTTCGATATTGAATGCAATAAAAGGTTTACATATTATATCATGAAGAGAACGGATATAGAAACTGCCAAAGGTTGTATTTTCTTCTTTCATGGCCTGAATGAAAAAAAATGGGACAAATATCTGCCATGGGCATATGAACTGGCCCAGAGAACACAGAAAGCCGTTATTCTGTTTCCTATTGCTTTTCATATGGATCGTGCAGAACCTATCTGGAGTGACCGCCATCACATGATGGAAGTGGTTCGTTTCAGGAGGAAAAAATATCCGGAAAATATGAATTTCTCCTATGTGAATGCTGCGATAAGCTCAAGGCTGGAAGCACATCCTCAAAGAATATTCTGGTCCGGCCTGCAGACTTATTCTGATATTACTGAAGTAGTAAAAGAGATTAAAAACAATAAAATAAAAGGGATTTCCCCGGAAGCAGATCTGGATTTATTTGGATATTCTATTGGATCTTTTCTTTCAATGATCATTAAAATGGCAGATCCGAACCATTACTTTACCCGGTCTAAAGTTTTCTGTTTTTGTGGAGGAATGACTATTGACAGGATGTTTCCGATATCCAAATACATCATGGATACTCAGGCTACTATTAAAATGCAGTCTGTCTTCACAGAGCTACTGAGTTCTGATTTTAAATCAGATACCCGTTTGAAACATTATCAGAATGAAGAACTTCATCCGCAGGAAAGCTGGTTCAAAAAAATGCTTCGCTACAATTATTTTCAAAGGGAAAGAGAAGAAAGAATTCATGAAATTCAGTCCCAGATAAAAGCGTATGTCCTGGAAAAAGATAGTGTTGCCCCTCCAATAGAAGCGTTGAATACTTTACGTGGAGGCTACAGGAACATTAATGTAGAAGTAGAAATCAAAGATTTCCCGTATGAGTATTCCCATATGGTTCCGTTTCCTCTTGCTCATAAGCATAAGAAAGAAGTCACGGAAGCCTTTCACCAGTTTGTACAATCTGCCAGTAACTTTTATAACTCCTGACAATTCCTGTTTTCAGGCATAAAAGAGGGAAAGGAACAGTTTAAAAATCAATAATATAAGATCCATGGTGTTTGTTTTTGTATAATGAGGAAATTTCTTCCTTTTTTATCAACTAACCAGCCAATCTTTGAAGTCTTTGACGCGGTCTCTGCTTACTGTAATTTCTTCTTCAGGCTGAAACTCCATATCCACTTTATAATAAGGTGATGTATGGATATTTTTAATATAATCTGAGCTTACAATAAACTGTCTGTTTACTCTGAAAAACTTTTTCTCATCCAGAACATCTTCCAACTCATCAAGCGTAAAATCTGATGGATAGATACGGTCTTCTGTCTGAAGATAGACGATTTTATTCTCACTGAAAAAACAGCTTATTTCCTGAGTCTGGATAATTTTAAGGTTATACCCGATTTTTACCAGAACTCTGGACAGTGTAGATTTCTCTTTTCTGATCAGCTGTTTGATATCCTGGGAACCATTCGTGTCATTGGCAGGAATAAAGGATTTAAACTTCTCTACTGCGCCTTCCAGATCTTCATCAAGAATAGGTTTTAAAAGATAATCAATACTGTTCAACTTAAAAGCTTTCAGTGTATACTGATCAAAAGCCGTGGTATAGATGATGAATCCTTTCGTTGGAATTTTTTCAAAGATATCAAAGGACAGTCCGTCACCCAAAACAATATCCGAAAAGATCAGCTGCGGATGTTCGTTTTCAGAAAACCAGGCAACTCCTTCTTCTACTGATTCTATTTTCGCAACGATCTCTATTTCAGGAAAATTACTCAGCATACGTTCTAATTTCCTTGAAGCAGGTTTTTCATCTTCTATAATGACAGTTTTGATCATTGAGCTTTAATTTTGGTTTTTAGATTTTAGGAAATAAAGTTAGATAAAAGCGGGCATATTTTAATATTTTATTGGCTTTTTCTCCTTCTCAAGCTCTTTTTCAATCATATTTCTTTCCAATTCAGAATCAAAAAGAAACAGTTTTACGGCTTTAATGAGAATAATAAATCCCCAGATCCCAAGGATAGTATATCGGTCAAACAATCGAAAATTAATCATCTTTTCGCCAAAAATATCATCCGGAATGATAAGAGCAGCAAAGATTGCAAATATAAAAATGCTTTTATAGAATTTTCTGATGTTGTTCGTTCTTGTGCTTGCAGTTTCGTAATTCATGATCGTGTAAGTTTTTAGTTATGATTATTGTTAGAATGTTTTTATTTTTCCTTTTTCCTCTTTCTCCATCAGTTCTTTTATCTTTCTTTCTTCCCAGCTTTTTCCAATTCCGAATACATTTATTGCATGAAACGCAATTCCTATTCCCCAGCCCAGCGCCGGCCATAAAAACCACAGATATCCGGGAGCGGTCATAAGATTCAGTATTGCCAGAAATGGAATAACAATACAATAAGAAGTAAGATTTCCATAAAATTCTTTTAATTCTTTCACTCTTCTGGATGCTTTTCTGTAAGCAATAGTCTCTTTATTTGGTAAAATTTCCATAATGTTTTGTTTTAAAAGGTTAATTTGTTTTTTTCTTGAATCAAAGGTAGTTCAGGAAAAGGGGTCAAATCAATTTTATATTACCGAATGGTAGATTATGCTATCCGAATCGTAAAAACGGGTAATTAATAGATAAACGGGATCAGCTTCTTTGTACTTTTTCTGTATTCAAGATATTCATCACCGAACTGCTCTACCAAAGCCTGTTCTTCGATCTTAATCCTGTAGGCGAAGGCTAAAAACGGAGGTACAAAAGCAAAGACTAAAGACAGCCAGTTATTCAAATATAAACCAAGGCCAAGAGAGGTTAGCAGGGAAAAGGCATAAGAAGGATGTCTCAGATATTTATAAAATCCTTCTTTTTTGATTTTATGATCCTGTCTGATGGTAATATCTACGGTAAAATATTTTCCCAGAGATCTGATGATCATATATCTGAAAATAATTCCGGTAAGAATGAGGAGTTCTCCCAGATAAAGAATCCAGCTTCCTGCAGCAATCGTAAAATGAGTGTTATAAGATATGAATATCGAACTCATTATAGAAAAAGGAATGGCAAGCCATAGAATATTCAAGGTTGATTTATCTTTGTTCTTTTGATCTTCTTTACCGGATTTCAACATGTTTTTGTAAAGAAATTCTGTAAGAAACCAGGCGGCCATTGAAATGTAGAATAGCGTTGACAAAGTGTTCATCTTTAATGAGTTTTTAAAATTAAAAGTGTTTGAGTAAAAAAGGAAATTCCTTTAATGATTTTTCTGCTTATCCATCAGTTCTTTAATCTTATGATCTTCCCATTTCCTGATAAAATTAATACGGGGTAAAAAAACCGTAACAGCGTGTGCTGCAAGTCCTATTCCCCAGAAAGTGGCTGTAAAAAAGTTTTTAAACTGAAAATAACTTTCACCAGGTTTCAGGTTCATACAGTTATAGACAACGATCATGGCATTCACTGCAATATAAGCGAATAAATGTCCGTAAAATCCACGTAACCGTTCTACCTCTCTTCTGGCACGTTGGTATTCAATATCATTTTCGTCAAATCTTTCCATCGTTTTATTTTTTTTGTTTGTTCATAATTTCACGAATCTTCTTTTCCTGCCATGATTCTCCTACTCCAAACACCTGAAAGGCATGGGAAGCAACCCCAATTCCCCATCCCAGCACCGGAAACCAAAACCACTGATTTCTGCTGCTGGTGTAAAGATTGATAAAGATTAAAAAGGAACATACAGTGCAGTAAGAAATAAGATTCATATAAAAGCTTTTCATTTCTTTTACTCTCTTCTGTGCACGCTTGTACGCAGCAGAATCATCTTCAGGTTTTGCACTGGAAACTTGCGGTTTATTCAAAAGCATCGGAAGTTTTACTTTAAAATGATCCTCTGACTTTTCTATGAAGACATTCCGATCGGTAAGCAGAGAATAACGCTGTACAATATTAGCAAGACCAATTCCCGAACTTTCTTTGATCTGCTCTCTTACCTGTAAGTTATTTTCAATACAAAGTATATTTCCCGCTGAAAAAATTCTTATCACCAAAGGTTTTGATGATGTAGCGAAATTATGTTTGATACAGTTTTCCAGCAGCAGCTGTAAAGACAGCGGAACAACATATTTCTGGTAATCTTCCCGGGCAACTTCAAAAGTAAAATCTACACTGTCTTCAAATCTTGTTTTCAAAAGGTCACAATATGTTCTGGCAAATTCTATTTCATCTTCCACCGTTACAAGCTCTTTATCTTTCTGTTCAAGTACATAACGGTAAATCTTTGACATTGAAGCGGTAAACTTCTGAGCCTGGCGCGGATTCTCATCAATCAGTGAGCTTAAAACATTCAGAGAATTGAAAAGGAAATGAGGATCCAGCTGATTTTTTAAACTTTCAAACTGAGCGTTTGCTGATTTCGCGATTAGTTTCTGCTCTACTACTTCTTTTCTGGAAGTCTTTTTCAGCTCTTCCATAAAGCTTTTAGCATGAAGAAAGGCAGAGATCAAAAGAGCAATATTGATCATAAACCAATTCGTTACCCCATACTTTGAAGAAAAAAACTCTTGTATGGTAGCCGTTTTCTGAATCACCACATAGTTCATATAATTACAGAAATAGACCAGAATAAAGTTCCCGATGATAATGGAAACAATACTTAAAACCGCTCTCGTTCGGGTAGCTTCCGACCATGGGAATTTTCTGTTGAGAAATTCATTGATAAATCCGTTTCCAAACCCCAGTACAAAGGAATACATGGTTGAAAGAAGCAGCGTGATCAGAAAAGAATTCAAAGTCTTTTCATCATTAAAAAACAAAAAGAAAAATAATGTGGTTCCTAATGACGTCCAAAGTAATATGGTAAAGTATTTCCGTTTCATGATCTGTTTTCTTGACTCAAAATTAGTTTTTATTAAAGGTATCAAAAATTAATTCTTACCGAAGGGCTGATTTTCATCCCTGAATGGTATAAAAAAACCTTCACGAATGAAGGTTAATTTATAAGTAAAGCAAAGAATGTATTATTTCGCTTTTTCTACCGGAAGGCTTAGAAAATAATCAGCTTCACCTCTTCCCCAGTTAGGATCTAATGCCGTTTTAGGTTTGTAGGTCTTAAATTTTGCCTGTGCATCTTTGAACATTTCCAGTCCTTTGGTTTTGCTCCCTCCGTACTGCTCAGGAGTAAAATAAACGTCTTCTGCTTTGATAAGAGCAATTCTTGGATTTGCAGGCTCTAATTTTTCTGCAATATTAAGTTCTTCAGCAGCTCTGGCTCCGTCTGTCATATAACGCTGTGCCGGATTTACCATCATTCTCAGTGAGTAGGACATTTTTCTCAGCAAGTGAATTTCTGCATTATCTGCTCCGGCAAGATTCTGTGCCATTGACAGTTGTTTCTCGGCCTGATCTGCAATAGCATCCAGTTCCTGCATTTTTCCGTCTCTCATCAAGGTTCTTCCTTTCTGGATATAAGAAAATGCCGAATAGTACGCCGGAAGCCATTTTGTGCTTTCTTTACTTCCTATCCTCTGGAAATCATTGGCCAGAGTCTGGAAATCTTCCGATGTTTTACAGACTTCAATTCTTCCGATTTTTTCAGTCATTATTTTGTCGTAATCTGCCTGTGCAAAAGCTGTTAAGCTCACAAAAGCTAAAGCAAAGCTTAAAAGGTGTTTTTTCATGATATCAAATTTTAAAAGTTAGTCTATTTGTTTGCCCTAAGGTATGTTTTTTATAAATTATTATTGATGGCATCATCCGTTTTGTCTATTCCGAAACTTATAAATGCTCCAATGAACACAAAAGTATTGACTGGTGGAACGATTGCAGAACTTCTGGATCCGTCTGCAGAGAAATTATAGCCATATACATTCTTTGATCCTAAAATATTGCTGACACTCAATACGAACACCGGAAAAGCTTTCGCATCTTTTTTACCGATATTGGGTAGATAATTGATACTGAAATTCAAAGCATTATAATCTTTTAATCTCCCTTCATTTCTGGTATAATTAATTGCTTTCCCATTCTCAAACGTAGAGGCAATATCATAATAAGGACGTCCTTTGGCATAGGTATACGATAAGTTTACTCCAAGCTTCCATTCCGGAATAAATCTTTTTGCCACTGCAGAAAGGGTGTGTTCCGCGGCAAAACTTGGCTGCAGGCTTACCGGATAATTAAGAAAATCTCTTTTAGAATTCAGGTATGAGTAGCTGATCCAATAATCAATATTCTCAAATGTTTTTTTATTGTCTCTCCAGAAAAATTCTACTCCTTTTGCATATCCGTATCCACTGTTGTTTAATGCGGATTGAGTCTGCTGATTCTGTTCTTTATCCTGATTAACATTAAATGTTTTAATCAATTGGTCATATTTTTTATAAAAAGCTTCAAAACGTAATGTTCTTCCTTCCGAAGCTCTCTGAACCTGAAAAATATAATGCTGAGACTTCTGGAAACCAAGATTTGCAGGACCATTGATATATTTACTTTCCGGATTCTGATAAAAGAGACCATACGCTAAGGAAGTGGTCCAGTCTTTTGCCAGGCGGTAAGCAATGGCAAAACGAGGGGCAATATTATTCTTCCCTAAAAAAGAAGAGTGTTCTGCTCTTACTCCTATTTTCGCTGACAATGCATTACTGAATCCAAGATCTGTTTCCACAAAAGCGGAAGAAATTAAATCTTTATAACGCTTCTGTACCGCTTCAAAGTTCAGGTTTTCATCCGTATTATTCAACTCAAATCCTCCTCTCAGAGCGCTGATTTTGTTGATCTTTCTTTCAATAACTGCTTTGAAGTTCAAATAATTTCCGTCTGTAAGAAGCTGGCTTCTGTTGGATTCAATATCATTGGTTTCTGTAGAAAAATGAAGATCAGATCTGTTGTAAGAGTAAGAACCTCCTACATTCAAAAGGTATTTTCCAAATTTCTGTTTAAAGGAAAGATTATGAAATGTATTTTTACCGTTAAGCTTTACCAGACTGAAATCATATCCGGGTTCAAGACTTTCCGATCTCACTCCCATTTTATTGGAATTAAACATCCCATAATATTTGAAAAAGCCCCCTGATTTTGTTTTAAATCTGAAATTCAGATCTCCGTTAAGACCCTGTGGTGCTTCAACAAAATCTGTATTAAAATTAAAGACTTTCTGCATCAGACTTAAAATAGAATATCCTGCTGTAGCGCCGTAGGAATAGTTTTTATTGTCTCCAAGCTTCTGAAATCCGGCACTCAGGAAAATAGGTGAAACACCTAAGCTGTAAGAACTTTCATCCGGAAGATCAACACTTTCCAGCATCAAAGCTCCTGAAAGAGCCTGTCCGTATAATGCAGAATATCCGCCGCTTGAAAATATATTCCCTTTGAAAAGTGAAGTATTGAACTGATCTCTTCCTGCAATTCCCGGAACAGAATTTGAAAAATAATTATTGATAAGACTTCCATCCATAAAAATTTTAGATTCCGTTCCTGTACCACCTCTGATAAAAAGACCTTCTGTTCCACCTACTTTCTGCACTCCCGGAAGGTAGGTTAAAGCTGAAGAAATCTGCCCGTCAGCTCCTGCTGTGGTGTAAATATCTATTGGAGAAAGCAGTGCTGTTGCTCTTTTCTTATCACTTGCTTCAATGGATCCTGCAGAAACTACTACCGCATCAATCTCACTGATCTGTTCTTTAAGGTCAACAATCAAAGAAATTTCCTGATTTTCAATAGAAACTGTTCTTTCTATATTCTCATATTTCGGATGGGTAAATGTTATTTTATGCTCTCCTTTTTCTGAAGTTTCAAAAGAAAAATTACCTTGGCCATCTGTGGTTGTCCCGTCATAGGTATCTTTCAGAGTGACGTTTACTTCACTTACCCCTTTGTTTTTAAAGGAAACTTTTCCTGAGATCTTCACCTGCGAATATCCCATTATGGAAGCGATCAGGAAAATAAGAAGCAGTATGTTTTGTCCTTGCGTTTTCATTTTTATTGTTTTCTGGGTCAAAAATAGTATGAGAAATGCCTTCCTGTAAAAAAATTGTTACCGAAAGGCATTCTTTTGTTACCGAATGGGAAATTAATGAATCGGAATACAAAAATCAACGAGCATTTTTCCTTCCAGATGTTCTTTAAAGTTGGAGTGATAGATTTCGTAAGGAAAGGTTCTTCTGGTGGTATAATTGTTTTCATTCATCCATAAAAACAAAGAAACCCAGCATTGTTCGAAGTCATCCAAAGTAACTTCGCCACTTCCTACAATGTATTTGCCCGCATCCAAAGTTTCGGCAAATACTTCGCCCTCCTGCTGCTTCAGCTTTTCATCCAGGAGCATACAGGCATGAATTCTTACTTTGTCAAGAGGGGTAATCTTACAGCTGTCATGATATACAGCGATCATTTTCACATTTTCCCGCGGAAAAAGATTCTTCTTTATCGCCCAATCTATTAATACGTTGAAAGAAGATTCCACATTTGCAATTCCAAGGCTCATTACAGACGCCAGATTCATTTCCGGCATTTCTTTTACTTCGATTTTTAAATTCATGTTGGTCCAATTTAACAGGTTTTCAATATTGCAAATGTATTGGCTGAAAACCGTATCAATTTGTCCGTTCTTGCTATGTGTTTGTAAAATCTTGTGAAATTTTTCAGGAGCTGACCTGCGGAATTCTGTAGGGGGCACACCATAATATTTTTTGAATGTTTTACAGAAAGCTGAGTGGTTTGAAAATCCAAGATTCCAGTAGATCTCTTTGATCTCCATATTTTTATGCATTGCCAGATGAAGGGCACTTTTTTCTATTTTCTTCCTGATAATATAGCTCTGAAGAGTCTCTCCGGTGACAAGCTTAAATATTCTGTGGAAATGAAAAGGCGAATAAGCGCTTATCTCTGAAACTTTCTCCAGAGACAAATCCGAATCAATATGATTATCAATGTATTGAATTGTTTTTACAATTCGTTTTTTATATTCTTCCAATTCAAGGTTGTTAGTTTACAAAGATATTTTTCCGGGGCAGAATTCTGTTGTCTTTTATTGCTATAATAAAGATAAAGAACTCACTTTTGCTATAGGATATCTCCTTCAAAATGTTTGAAAAGAGGGACTACATTTTTAATTTTTGGATCTGAAGAAGCCATATAGCTATGATAGTCTTTGTGAATAAAAATCTCTTTTATAAAGAACTTCTCATCTTCAATAACACACTCCCCATTAGTTACTTCAAAAGAATCTAAGGGAAGCATCATCCCACCTCCATGTGCTTTTATAGCAGCTTCTTTTCTCGTCCAATAGATGAAGAATCCTTTCATTTTATCCATGCCATCCTGAATTTCCTGAATCTCATTAGGAGTCATCTGAAATATAAAATCCCGGTAACTGACCTTCGGATCATTGTATTCTACATCTATTCCCAAAGGATATTCTGCAATGACACAGGCAACAAGGTCCTTGGAATGCGATATATTAAAATGAAGGTTATGTCCTTTCAAATAAGGCTTTTTGTTGGGAAGAATACCTATTTCCACCTCCGGAATATTATAAAAAGTTCTTAATCCATGCCGTAAAAGTAACTTCCCCAGCAAAGAAAGCTGTGCATCCTGCCATCTTCTGTATCTCAGAATATCTCTTTTCATATCATCAGAAAAAACAGGCAGATACCGGTCAAGAAGAGACTGGTGTTTTTCTTCGCTGATAAATGTATATAGAATAATCATTTTTTCTATTTCTTCCTTCTTTTGATGTTAGAGATTAATTACTTTCTCCGTTAAAAATAAGCTTTTTTCATCTCTTTTTAAAGCAAGCAATATTCTTGACAAAGCAGCAGAATCTGAGGCCAAAACCTATTGGATTTCGGCTGTACTGCGCCGTATCTTTTGAAAAAAAGACTGGAATCATAAAGCGCTTTGGAAAATCTTTTATAATTTTAGGGATAAAATCACTTTAAATCATTTAAAAAATGAAAGTACAAACATTAGCATTATTGGCAGGATTTGCATTTTTAGCAGCTTCATGCGGAACAACAAAAATGTATTCTGTAAATGCCAAAAGCGGAACACAAACAGGAGGAACGGCAAAGTTTACCCAGCAGGGAAATGACGTGATCATGAAACTGAATGTAACAAACCTTACTCCCGGAATCCATGCAGTACACATTCATGAAAAAGGAGATTGTTCTGCTGCAGACGGAACCTCTACTGGTGGTCACTGGAATCCTTCCAAAAATGATCACGGTAAATGGGGTGCTGAACATTTCCATATGGGAGATATAGGAAATCTGGTTGCTGATGAGAGCGGAACGGCAACACTGACTTTCAAGACAGACAAATGGTGTCTGGGCTGTACTGATGAGTCTAAAAACATCATCGGCAAAGGTCTTATTGTACATGCTGCCGCAGATGATTTCCATACTCAGCCTACTGGAAATGCAGGAGGAAGAGTGGGATGTGTAGAAATAAAGTAAGCCTTTTTACTCAATAAAAAAACCCGCTAATTTTCATTAGCGGGTTTTTTATGTTTAGGATTTCGCTCCCATATCTGATACAATATTCATTGCTTCCTGCAGATAAAGATCTTTTTTCAGATTTTTGATCCACATTTCAGATTTCTTTTTGAAAGCTTCGTCTTTTTTCTCTCTTTCAACTTCACTTGGATACATCATGAACTGAAGTCCGTTCTCAAATTTAGTTAAAGCTTTGAACTTTTCAATCTGAGATTTTCTGTTCTTCATCAGTTCATTGAACTTAGTGATATTCAAAGTGATATTTTCTTCTTTGTCCAATTGTTCTCTCCACTGGGCAGACTCTAATAACAACTGATAATTGCTGTTTTTAGCCATTCTGCCTGCACTTGCTTTTTCCAGCGCCTGAATGTTGAAATAGTTAAGCTTCTGGAATTTCGTAGGCGGAATTTTATCCCATGCCAATGCATAATCATCATATCGCTCTCCTACTTCAGCATAGGTAAAGAAGTCTTTCATCTGGATATCAGAAACGATACCTTTTCTCTGTGTAGATTCTCCGGTAATTCTGTAGAATTTCTGGATAGTCAGTTTTAAAGATCCGAAATCATCTTCTGTGTTCAGGAATCTGTTCAGATCAACAAAAGTCTGAACGGTTCCTTTCCCGAAAGACTGTGGAGATCCGATAATCATTGCTCTTCCATAATCCTGCATTACTCCTGCAAGGATTTCTGAAGCCGAAGCAGAAAGCTCGTTTTGCATAATCACCAATGGACCTGTCCAGATAGGAGTTTCATTTTTATTCTTAAGAGTCTGTATTTTCCCGTTTCCGTCTTTCACCTGAACGTAAGGTCCAGCTTCCATGAAAAGACCCATAATATCCCCTACTTCAGTTAAAGAACCTCCTCCATTATTTCTAAGGTCAAGAATAATTCCCTGGATATTCTGTTCTTTCAGTTTAATGATCTCATTTTTAATATCATCAGAAGCATTTCTTCCTTTAGCATTTTCAAAATCAGCGTTAAAGCTTGGAAGGTTGATGAAACCATATTTCTTTCCGTTTGGAGTGTTCACTACAATACTTCTTGCAAAAGTGTCTTCAATAGCTACTTCTTCACGAATCATTGTTACGTCTTTGATGGTACCGTCTTTTTTCTGAACCGTTAATGTTACCGGAGTTCCTTTCTCTCCTCTGATCAGTCTTACAGCTTCATCAGAAAGCATTCCTACTACGTTTACAGCATCGTCTTTCGGTTTAGACCTTACTTTCAGAATTTTATCACCCTCAGAAAGCTGCTTAGACTTCCATGCCGGTGCACCAATGGTAAGAGCTCCTAAGTAAAGATTTCCTTTTTTCTCCTGAATCAATGCTCCGATACCGATTACTTTTCCGGTAAACTGAGTATCAAAATCTTCTTTATCCTTTGGAGAATAATAGTTGGTATGTGGATCAAATACTTCTGTATAGGCATTCATATACACGGTAAACCAATCCATTTTCTTTCTCTTTTTGAATCGGGTAAAGGTATCTTTTACAAGATCTTTTACTTCATCAGTCGCTTTTTTGATCTTTTCATCCTGAGTAAGAGGCTTAAACTTGATCGTGTCTTTCAGCTTGTATTTCTGAACAGAGTCTTTCTTTTCTTTCTGAGCTTCTTCTTTGCTGTTCATCGACTCTACTTCCTGAAGGATATTGTACTTGATAAATTTTTTCCACTCATTATACTGTTCCTGCTTGTTGGAAGGTACCTTTTTGAGTTTCGGCTCAAGAGTAAGCGTTTCATCTTCCTGAAGATTGATTGGCTTATTGAAAATATCCTGTGTTATTTTATCGATCTCATCCACTCTCTGGTATAGTCTGTCAATCGTAAGCTTATAGAATGTAAGGTCACCCTGGCTGATATAATCGTCAAGCTTTGTCTCATGCTTATTGAATTCATCCATGTCAGATTGCAGGAAATATCTTTTCGCAGGATCTACCAATTCGAAATAATGCTTATAAACGTCCTTCGAATAGGCATCATTGATAGACTTGGGGCTATAATGCAGATAAGAAAGTGTGTTTTTTACGCTCACCATAATCGTCTGCATCTTTTCATCGTCATTCTTTGGCGAGTTGAAACAAAACATTAGACTGGTTAATGGAATAAGAAGTAAAAATTTATTCAGTTTGAAATTTTTCCACATAAACTGTCTTTATTTATTAATTTTTTTAAAATAAGTATAATAATTAGTAGCAGTAAGTTTGGTACTGTTACAAATGATCAAATTTAATACCTTATTTGCAATTATCAGATAGTTTTGAACATTTTTATTAAATAGATCTGCAAATAATAATAACAGTGTTAGCCATTTCCTATTATCAGGCAGTTTAGCTCCAAAATGAAATAATTATCGTTCCATTTTCAGGGAATGGCCGCAACATGTATTTCTCATTGGAAATTAAAAACAGATACCACAAAAATCAATTTTCATCCATAAAGGCATAAAATATGCTGATATTTAACCAAATAACTTTAAAATGTAAAGTCATGAGAAGTTTATTATGGTTAATTGCAGTTATCTGCATCGTTGTTTGGCTTTTAGGAATGTTAGGAATAGTCCCAGGCATCAGCACGGGTTATTTGATTCACATTCTGCTGGTCATTGCCATTATTGTTATTCTTTATAACATCATTACAGGCAGAAAACCTCTTGATTAGTTTATTATTTTGTACAACCACTTAAATTGAGCAACCATCAGGCTTAGCAGGTGCTTTTTCAGAAAGAATCTTATACTTCATCTGAAAAGCACCTGTAAAGTACTGAGGCCATTAATGAAACAAGAATTAATATTTGAGAATGTGAGATCAAATCAATGTATTAATTTTTCTTCATTCTTAATTTATTTTCTAAACTTTAAACTTTTCTTTTTTCCTGCTCACATCCTCATTTTTTAATTAAAATAGGGCAATCTCTATTCTGAATTCACAACAATTAATAATAAAACAGCTGTTTTATCACGTCTTATTTTTACCTACATTTGATGTGTTGAAAATCTATTTGTTCAATTCTTAAATGAACAAATTCACTCTATTTGAATAAAAAATATTAAAGATAATTTATGGAAAGACCACTTATTCTGGTTACTAATGATGATGGAATTACAGCTCCTGGTATCAGAAATCTTATCAGTTTTATGAATGAAATCGGAGAAGTAGTTGTTGTAGCCCCCAACTCTCCTCAAAGTGGAAAAGGCCACGCTATTACCATTAATTCTACGCTAAGCTACGAAGAAGTTACTCTGGATGGTCCGCAGACTGATTTTTCATGCAGCGGAACTCCTGTAGACTGCGTAAAAATGGCTCTTGATAAAATTCTGAAAAGAAGACCTGATATTGTAGTTTCAGGAATCAATCACGGAGCAAATTCTTCTATTAATGTGATCTATTCGGGAACAATGTCCGCTGCTGTAGAAGCAGGTGTAGAAGGAATTCCTGCGATCGGATTCTCATTACTGGATTTCAGCTGGGAAGCTGATTTTACCCAGGCTAAAGAATTTATCCAGAATATCGTAAGAAGAACCCTGGAAAACCCAATGCCAAAAGGTATTGTACTGAATGTGAATATTCCTAAACTTCCGGCTGAAGAAATAAAAGGCGTAAAAGTGTGTAAACAGGCTCACGCAAAATGGGAAGAAAGCTTTGATGAAAGAATAAACCCGCACGGTAAAAAATATTACTGGCTGACCGGTTATTTTAACAATATGGATGATTCCGAAGATGCTGATGAGACAGCTTTGGCTAACGGATATATTTCCATTGTTCCGGTAAAGTTTGACCTTACGGCATACGAATACATGAAAACACTGGAAGAAGTGATGACTTTTGAAAGCGTTAAAGAAGTAAAATAAACCCGGAAATTAAAGATAATAAAAGCGTGAAATTAATTTCACGCTTTATTTTTTATACTGTTCAAAATAATACTTTATCTTCTTTTCTGAGTTCTTCAAGATAAGCCTTTTTTTCATCTCTATAGAAAAGATTCATTGTTTCAAAGGGTATTAACTTCAGGTCTTTATTGACAATGTGTACGCATGATTTTTTCACTGCTCTTACATCAAAATCATGTGCATCCATAAAATTCATAATGATTATTCTAAACAGGTTATCATAGTCAAGATCCGGCGCACAAACTTCGGGTAGACAACATAGTAACTGATTTACCTTGGGCTGAACTCTATCTACAGAAATCCCCGTACTGAATATATCCAGCAGTTGCATATGTAATCCCTTATCCTGTTCGTAAACAATAGTATTTCTTGATTCATTATTCAGAAGATCTGCAGGATTGATATATCTGGTTAAAGGAATCGTTTCGTCCTGAAGTTTTAAAATATACCCCATAGCCAGAGCATCCGGATTACATGGTACCGGAATAATATCATCAGAATTTAATAGCGGAAACTGATTGATTATTTCCTGTCTTACCTCAGTTAGAGTAATCTTTTCATAGACAGAATCTTCCCTGTTTCTTCCAGCAATTTCAACGGGTTGGAAGGTAATTCCTCTAACACATTTCTGCTTCAAGGCAAATTCTATAATTTTTCCTATTTCATCAATATTTTTGTCTTTTTGAAGGACAATAACCAATGTAGTAGAAAGATTAAGCTCATTAAGTTTTTCCAGTGCTTTCATTCTGACTGCAGTAAGATCCTTTCCTCTGAAATCTTGCAGTACTTCAGGTTTAAATGAATCAAACTGAAGATATATTTCAAACTCCGGGGCATAAGTTGCCAATCTTTCAGCAAATCCCGGATCATTGGCAATTCTGATTCCGTTGGTATTCAGCATCAGATGTTTGATTGGTTTTGACTTGGCAATATCCATGATTTTGAAAAACTCCGGATGAATTGTAGGTTCTCCTCCACTGATTTGCACTACATCCGGTTCTCCTTCATTTTTTACAATAACATTAAACATAGCCTCTATTTCCTCCAGACTCCTATGACTTCCATAATGTGGAGAGGACATCGCATAACATGTGGGACAAGTCAGATTACAACGATCTGTAACTTCTACAATAGAAAGACAGCTATGCTGTTCATGATCTACGCATAGTCCACAATCATAAGGGCAGCCATATTCTACATCGGTTCCGAAATGTAAAGGTATTTCAGAAGCTTTATTATAGTTTCTGATGTTTTTATAATAATGCACATCTGAAGCTATTTTTGTTTTAAAAAAACCATGATCAGGGCATCTTTTGGTCATAAAAACAGTTTCATCCTCAATAATGATCTTGGCGCCCACCCTTTTAAGACATTCCGGGCAAAGACTGATTGTATAATCGTAATAGGTATAATTTCTTACTGGCATAGCAAAATTTTTAAAGTCCTCCGCAAATATAACCACTGATCAATCCACAGATCAGAAGGGATATAAGCATTGTCTGAATAAATTGTTTCTTGGTAAATTTCCGGTCTCCCTTTCTTTCGTAAATAAGTTTTGTTATAACAGTGACAATAAGGGAAATAACCAGTGCAACCAAAATAATTGCACCAACGATAATTACGACTAAACCTGCCAGATTGCCGACTTCTAAAATAGTTAAAGTTTTCATCTTGAATATTTTAAATATAAGGGCTTGGTATTTTTGATTTTATAAATGTAGTAAATAATTACGCAAATACAGACCATTTGAATTGTACCCATATTTCCCATGATCTCTGCCCTTGGTTTTATAAAATCTAAAAAGAATCTAAACGTAAAATAGCTGACCATAAACAGCTGAAAAATAAAACCGGAAGGGTATTTCTTATGATTTTGAATATATTTTAACCCCATCCACAGAAGAATTAAAAAAGCTATTTCATACAAAGCAACTGGATGCCTGAGGTATTGGTCTCCTAAATGCATTCCAAAAACAGAATCAGTAGGGATGCCATATGTTTCTTCATAAATACCAGTGAGAAAACACCCTATTCTACCTATAATAATAGCAAATATCAGAGGAAAAACAATAAGATCTCCTGTGCTTTCTTTATGGTGCACTATCTTCTTTGCCAGCTCTACTCCCAATAATCCAAAGGCCAGGCCTCCGACAATGGTATTGTTTGACCAGAACTTTTTGATCGTAAAATTCTCAAATAAGGTATAAGGGTTTTCAAGATTACCAATCAGCTTGGAACCTATCAGAGCACCAGCAGTAGCCCCTATTAAAACTGCAGCTGAGGTGTTGAAAGAAAGTTTTTCTTTGGACTTACGTTTCAAATAAAAATAATATCTCATACCCAAAAACATACCTCCAGCCTCAAAAAGTGGATGCGCAAGAATTGTTTTGCCGAAAATATGAAATGTTACAGGAAAATCCATTATTTCAAAAATACACTATTTCAGATTATTCACTACCTTTATTCTGACAAATAATTACAAAATGCGTATAGAATATGACATAAAACTGGGGTTCAAGGATGTAATGTTCCGCCCTAAGCGTTCTACTTTAAAATCCAGGTCAGAAGTTGATTTACAAAGAGAGTTTACCTTTAAGCATACTAAGAAAAAATGGACAGGTGTTCCGGTAATTGCGGCCAATATGGATACCGTAGGAACTTTTGAAATGGCTGTAGAGCTGGCAAAAGAAAAAATTATCACAGCTGTTCACAAACATTACACCCCCGAGCAATGGGATCAGTTTCTGCAGAGCCAGCCTGAAAGTATTTATCAATATATTGCCTTAAGCACAGGAACAGGAAAAGTCGATGAAGAAAAAATAAGACTAATCCTTGAAAAGCATCCAAAAATTGAATTTCTCTGCATTGATGTAGCCAATGGTTATTCTGAACATTTCGTTGGATTTGTGAAGAAGGCAAGAGCTAGTTTTCCGGATAAAATCATTATCGCTGGAAATGTCGTTACCGGAGAAATGGTAGAAGAGCTGCTTCTTGTAGGTGCCGATATCATAAAGGTAGGAATTGGCCCTGGATCAGTTTGTACTACCAGAGTAAAAACAGGAGTAGGATATCCTCAGCTTTCTGCTATTATTGAATGTGCTGATGCTGCCCACGGTTTAGGCGGACATATCATCGCTGATGGCGGATGTAAAGTTCCCGGCGATGTTTCAAAAGCTTTTGGAGGCGGCGCAGATTTCGTAATGCTGGGTGGAATGTTTGCCGGTCATGATGAAAGCGGTGGAGAAATGATTGAAGAAAATGGAAAAAAATACCGCCTTTTCTATGGGATGAGTTCCAAAACTGCAATGGATAAGCATTCCGGAGGTGTAGCAGAATACCGTTCCTCTGAAGGCAAAACAGTGAAAGCCGCGTATAAAGGTCCTGTAGCAGACACCGTAAAAGATATTTTAGGAGGTGTACGGTCTACCTGTACTTATGTAGGCGCTTCAAAACTTAAAGAGCTTTCCAAGAGAACCACTTTTATCCGTGTTCAGGAACAGGAAAATCAGGTTTTTAAAGACTAAAAATAAAAACATAATAAAGGCTTTAGATAATAATTCTAAAGCCTTTATTTTATTCTTTTGTTCTGATATATTTTTTGTTAAAGTATTTTTGGAGCTGATCATTTACATAGGTTTCCTGTTCTTTTTCTGAAGCCATTTCATCGATATATAAAATTCTCGGAACCTCTTTTATTTTATCTACTACAACAGAGTCTTGAGGAGAGTTTTTGATGATATCTACTCTTTCATTCATTTCTCTCTCATATTCTTTCAAATCTGTAGTCACAAGTTCCATCACAATATTTTCACCATTAAAATCAATATTAAAATAATCATATTTTTCCGGGAAAATTTTAAGTTCAGGAAGAAAAATAATGAACAGAGAAATCCACCAGAATTTTTTAATTTTTTCAAATTTAAAATACACTAACAGAGAAAAAGTAAGTAAAAAATAAAAGAGTATACTTTCAAACTGTCTTGCAATAGAGGTGAGAATATAGCTCGTAAATAACAAGGGAATCAATGAAACAGACCAAAATAGAACTGCTTTTTTCAATGTAATCTGGGCAGTGATCTTTTTGAGTTCTTCTTCAAAAACTTTAATAAATAATGGAAGTACTGCAATAACTTTTAATCCTACATAGATTGTATCTGCACCAAAAAGAGCAATTCTTTTCAGCCATTTTACAATTCCTCTTTCTACCTCTCCCATTCTGTTGAAATTTCCTGGTGCAAGAAAACATGCTAGCAAAAAAACGGTTCCTAACAGCACCAGAAACAGGCTTTCTTTATTCCGTTTCTGATAATAAGATACTAACAGGAGGCCTTCAAGAATCAATGCCAGAATTTCATTAGAACCCATCAGAATGATGATAAACAAAACAGAAAGGTAAAACCATATTTTCTGTTTTGTATCCTGATATTTTTTGAAAAAATAAAGTAAGATCCCGGATAAAATAACAGGAACGAAATAGACATTGGAACCTGTGATCCAGAAGTAATGTTCTGGTAAGCTTACAAGAAGCACTGTATAAAAGAAAAACAGAAGAAATCCTTTTTTGAGGGATTCTTTCAGAGAATAGTTGAAATATTCTTTAAAATTTAATGCTGAAATTCCAATAAAGGAAAGTAGTAAGAAAACAGGATATATTTTCGGGAGAATCGTATTGCTGTCGTAAAAGACTGGATTAAACATATTAATTGAATACCCGAAATACCTTCCGCCCCATGTTGTATAGGTATCTATAAAACTTTGCAGCAATCCTGCTTTTCTGGTTGTATAGGACCAGAAATAATCATCGGTCTGATATACATTAAAAAAACTAATGTATGCCAGACCGACGCCTATTAAAATCGACAAGAATAATACTATATTCTGTACTTTTTTCATTTTCTAAGTTAACATTCCACCGTCAACATTTAACGTTTGTCCGGTAATGTAAGCTGACATTTCGCTGCCCAGGAATACACATGCATTTGCGATATCTGCAGGTTGTCCTCCTCTTTTCATTGGAATTTCTTCTCTCCATCCCTGAACCGTTTTTTCATCCAGAACGGCTGTCATTTCAGTTTCAATAAATCCTGGAGCAATAGCATTACATCTGATATTTCTTGATCCTAATTCCAGTGCCACAGATTTTGTGAATCCTATTACACCTGCTTTAGAAGCTGCATAGTTGGCTTGTCCGGCATTTCCTTTCACTCCTACTACAGAAGTCATATTGATGATAGATCCAGATCTGGCCTTCATCATCGGCTTGATTACCGCTTTGGTAAGATTAAAAACTGAATCTAAATTTACTTTGATTACTTTATCCCAATCTTCTTTGGACATTCTCAATAACAGGTTATCTTTTGTAATCCCTGCATTGTTTATTAAAATATCAATCTGCCCGAACTCTGCCATCACATCTTCCACCAATTTCTGGGCAGCATCATAATCTGATGCGTCAGACTGATATCCCTTAATTTGGGTTACAGAACTTAAAGCTGCTTCTAATTCTTTTGCTTTGTCTACAGAGCCAGCGTAGGTAAATGCTACTTTTGCCCCTTGCTGAGCAAACATTTCAGCGATACCTTTACCGATTCCTCTTGTAGCTCCGGTAATTAGTGCTACTTTTCCTTCTAATATTTTCATATCTATTGATAATTATTTTCTTTTAACTCATTCAGCTTGTGACAGCTGACACTTATAATTTTTACAATTCCTATCCGGAATTAAACGGTTTGCAAAGATATTATAAATTGTTATTCAACCCATTTAAATTGTTAAAATACTGGATTATTTTGATAATTATTTAGATTTTTATCAAAGCTGAACAGGATTATTTTTAAATCTCGTGAAATAAATAAAGTCTGTTTTTTTGCTTCTATCCAGCTTCAGTACTTCTTTCTGCCAGAAATATTTATCATAAATAATCTCCTTCAAAGGCTCATTCTGAAAGTTTGAAACTCCGAATTTTCCTTCTTTCTTTACCACAATTTCGTTCTCAGCATTCCCGAATGTGATGATATCTTCGTAAATAAAGGGAACAATTTCCGTTCCTTTCCCATCCAGAATACCATATAAATTGCCTGTATTTTTACATACCAATGGTTTTGAATACTGATTAAGCGGATTAAAATATTCAACGTCTTCATTTCTGATTTCACTGATATTCTTCAGCTCTGCCATGGAGCCATCCTTCACAGAAAACCTATAGTAACGATCCTGTTTTCCAATAATAAGATTCTCCGGATAAAAGCCTAAAATCTGTACTCCTTCTCCAACAATATTTTTAAGATCCTTATCCATGAATTGTTCTTCAGTTCCTTTTTTAAGGTAGATAAAATCTTTTCCGGAAATGCTAAAAGCCTTGATAAAATCGTATTCCAGAGGAAAAATAATATTCCCTTCCAGATCAACAATTCCGGATTTTTTTACTTTATCGTTATAAACACTGAAGAAATTACTCAATAAAGGATTTACATATTTAAAAGTCTGGGAATACAGCTTCTTATCTTTTTTATTGAATACCGTTGTTTTTCCATTTTTTATAAGGTAGATATATTCTTTTCTGCCAAAGTATTCCGGTGTGATATCATTAAAGATTTCCTCTGCAATTGTATTTTCTTCTGCATCTATCAAACCATATTTTCCTGTACTTTTATTTTTAGTAATCAGATAAGGATATGCATTGATATCTACCACCTGTTTTGAAAATTTATGCAGGGTCTGACCGTTATTTCCTATGATTTCACTCTCATTTTCTTCATTAATGATCAGTGCTTTGCCATCTTCAAAGCTGTAATCTTCTTTAAATTCGCGGCTGCTGAGCTGTTTTCCGTCAAGGTCATATAGAAACCATTTTTTATCTTTTAAAACAAAGAATCTGTTCTTTCCCGAAAAACGGATTTTTTCAGCATAAGGAATAATTTCTTTCCCATTATAATCATAGACGGCTTCTTTATCCTGTTTCGAAGAAATAATACGGTCTTTGCTCCACCAGGGTGTATTGAATTCCTGATCATCCAAAGCAATGAATTCCTCCCCTTTTTCGTTAATAATGGCCGATTTTCTATTATTGCCATCTTCAGAATAAAGAATAAATCTGTTTTTAAAAATATGTAAAATTCCTCCTCTGTAAGGAGATTCAAAGGTAATGGTTCCTAAAGAGTCTATGATTCCCTGCTTTTTAGAACCCGAATCGTAAACCGTTCCATATCCGTCTGAATAGGAAGTCACCTCCTTCCCTGTCTTTTTTGACAGGATCACTTTCATATATTGATTGGTCTGTGCAGCACAGACTACAGAACATAATACAAAGACTAATTTTTTCAAGAAAAATTAAATAGAATTGTTGACAATAAGAACGATCTCTCCTTTTAATGTTTTACTCTTGGAAAATTCAATTAATTCATTGATTGTTCCCCGTTTGGTTTCCTCAAATTTTTTAGAGATCTCACGACTTAAGCTTACTTTAGTTTCCTCTCCGAAGAATTCTTTTATCTGCTCCAGCGTTGTATTGATTTTATGTGGACTTTCGTAAAGAACGATGGTCTTTTTTTCTTCAGCAAGCTGCTTAAGCTTTGTCTGTCTGCCTTTTTTCTGTGGTAAAAAACCTGCAAATAAAAATTCATTATTGGGAAGTCCTGAAACTACAAGTGCGGGAATGAGAGCTGTTGCTCCGGGAAGGCAGATCATATCAATATTATTGTCTGCTCCTGCTTTTGCCAGCAAATATCCCGGATCCGAAATACCGGGAGTTCCCGCATCGGTAATAATAGCGATATTCTGACCGTTTTTAAGGTCTGTAATTACTTTCTCCGTTGCCTGGTGTTCATTATGTAAATGATAAGATTTTAAAGGCTTTGAGATTTCAAAATGTTTTAAAAGTATTCCGGAAGTTCTGGTGTCTTCACATAAAATATAATCAACTTCTTTAAGGACATTTACCGCCCTGAAAGTCATATCTTCCAGATTCCCAACAGGTGTGGGAACAAAATATAAGATTCCGCTCAAAATTATAAGAATTTATTTTCCACCAATATCCAAAGTCTCTGAGCATATTCATCCACTTTATTCCATTTTCTTTCGTAATACAGATCACTAAGATATTCTTTGGCTTCTTCCAATGTTTTGAACTGGTTCAGCTGAAATACCGTATCATTCAGATCTGTCTGACTTCCTTCAAAGAGCATTTTTGAAAAAGCAATTCTGTCATTCAGATCCAGTTTAAATTCCGGTTTCTGTTTGTCTGCTTCCATAAAGTTGGTAGGAATATTAGACTTCAGAATACTTCCGCTATCTTCTTTCTCTGCCACATGTTCTTTTTCGTTAGGAAATTCTCTTTCCAAAGGATCGTCATCAAAAAGTGACTGAACAGCCTTCATTCCTTTGATATTGGCTAATTTTATTTTTTTCTCCTGGTGATACACTTCTAAATTTTCAAAGCTTTCATCAGAAGGATGTTTTTCTGTTTCTTCGGCAGAAGGTTTATCGATTTCAACGATTTTTCTTCTGTCATAGACTTCAGCAAGGATGCTTTCCTCTTTTGTCTCTTCTACTGAATGATCATTTTTTATCTCGCTCAGTATATTTTCCACATTCGAAGTTTCTGTGGCCAATTCACCCTGTTCAATAGAAACATTTGAAGCAACAAACTGCTCTTCGTTTTCTTCGATAAGTATTTCATCTTCCAGAGTTTCTGTATCAAAAATACTTGGAATAATCTCTGTCACAGGAACTTTAGCATCGTTTACCCCGGCAAAATCAGTTTCTTTTTTTGATTCTTGCTCAATGTTTTCCTCTTCCTGCTCATCCATTTCATTCAGCTGGTTGTTGAAAATGGCTTCTTCCTCAGTCACTTCATCATGAAACAGGTCTTCATTGAGATCTTCATCAGAATCTGGTGTAGAATCAGCAAGAATTTTTTCTTCATCTACAAAGCTCAGAACGGCTCTCTGCTCTTCTGAAATTTCATTTTCATCAATTTCGTTCAACTGATTATTGAAAACGGCTTCCTCTTCTAAAGTTTCATGACCAAAAGCCTGTTCCTGAGTGTTTTCCGGTGTTTTTTCTTCGTAACCTTCTTCCACAAAGCTCACAATATTTTCATGGAATTCATTTTCAACAATTTCATTCAGCTGATTATTGAAAGCAGCTTCCTCTTCTTCAGAACCGGTTGAGAAAATTTCATTCTCATCAATTTCGTTCAGCTCATTATTGAAAATAGCTTCCTCTTCTGTTACTTCATTTCCTTTATCATAATGTTCCGTTTCTCCGGAAGCAAAAGAGATGTACTCATTGTTCGGAGACTGCTCCGGATGATCTGTAACAAAATATTCAATATTCTTTTCCAGCAGTTTCAAAAAAGAAATCCTGTTAGCAAGCTCATCTACAAGATCTTGCTTGGAAAGTAATTCGTCTACGTTGCTTATTTTGTCCAGATTATCAATGATATTCATGGACTCAAAAAAAATCTTTTCCTTTAAATCTTGGATATTCTGCATAATAAGATTCTTATTAAAATTGCTTACTTTTGATGTTAAAAATATACGGCTAATTTAACAAATGTTTTTAGAAAATACAATTAATCATTCCAAACAAAGTGGTTGGATGGAAGTGATTTGTGGCTCTATGTTTTCGGGTAAAACCGAGGAACTGATCCGCAGATTGCGAAGAGCGGAAATGGCAGGACAGAATGTGGAAATTTTTAAACCAAAAATGGATATACGATATTCTGAAGAGGATGTAGTATCTCATAATCAGAATAAAATCCGCAGTACATCAGTAGAAAATCCTAATGAAATTCTTCTGTTGGCTTCCAATTGTGATGTAGTAGCCATTGATGAAGCTCAGTTTTTTGATGAAAGTATTGTTGATGTTGCCAACCAGCTTGCCAATAGCGGGATCAGAGTGGTCATTGCAGGATTGGATATGGACTTTTTGGGCCGTCCGTTCGGGCCAATGCCCAATTTGATGGCTACTGCCGAGTATGTCACAAAGGTGCATGCTATTTGTAAGAGAACAGGTAATCTCGCCAACTATTCTATGAGAACTTCCCAGGGAGATAATCTGGTAGAATTGGGAGAAACTGAAAGCTATGAAGCAGTAAGCCGCCGTGTATTTATTGACGAAGTACTTTTAAAAAGAAAATAAGGGATTGAATACACCCATAAAAAATATTCACTCAATAAAAAATAAAAACGGGAAAGCAATAGAGTAAAATCTGGAAAAAAGAATCAGTATAAATTATCAGTTTCTTACTTTCTTGAAGTTTTACTTCTGCTGTTTCGTTCAAAAAATAAAGCAGAAAGGGCACCAATGAACTATACAGTACAACACATTGCAGAAATCACCAATGCACAGATCATTGGAGACAGTAATTTAATGATCAAAAATATAGCGTATGACAGCAGGATTATTTATTCTACTAAAAATACAGCTTTTATTGCGATCAATACCCATAAAAATTCCGGCGAAAAATTTATAGATTCTGCAGTAGGCAGGGGAATCAATGTTATTATTTCTGAACATCATTATCCGGAGTTTGAAAATATAACCTGGCTTATTGTTGAAAATTCCGTGGAGTTTCTTCAAAAATTAGCAAAATATCATTTCGAAAATTCTCATTTACAATCTATCGGAATCACGGGAAGTAATGGTAAGACTATTTTAAAAGAGTGGTTATATCAATGCCTCTGGAATGAATTTCCTACTGTAAAAAGTCCTAAAAGTTTTAATTCTCAGATTGGTCTTCCGCTGTCTCTTCTTCAGATCAACAGTTCGTATAAGCTGGGAATTTTTGAAGTTGGAATTTCAAAACCACATGAGATGGATAAACTTGAAAATATGTTCCATCCTCAAATCGGGCTGCTCACCCACATCGGGACAGCTCATGCTGCCAATTTTTCTTCTGAAGAGCAACTCATTGATGAAAAGATCAGTCTTTTTAAAAATTCTGAAGTAATCATTTATAATGGTGACAATACTTTGGTTGAACAAAAAATTAAAAAATCCTATTCTGATAAAAAATTAATTTCTTACGGTTTTAAAAAAGAGAACCAGGTTTTCATCAAAAGCAATATTTCCAAGGATGACAACATTATTGTTGATTATTTTGGCGAAGAAATCAGTTTTCCTGCTCATCAGAGAGACGAAGCTACATTAACCAACGCTATGGCGCTTATCACAGTTCTTAAGGAACTGAATATCGAAAATAAAAAGATCGTTGAAAAAATCAACCTTTTAAAAGCCGTTGAAATGAGGCTTGAAGCGATCGAAGGAATTAAAGGCAATATTGTCATCAATGATTCTTTTAATCTTGATCTTGATTCATTGAAGACTGCCCTGCAATTTTTGAATGAATATAATAAGTCTAAAAAATCCCTGGTGTTAACTGACATCGTAGGGGTGAGTACCAACGCAAAAGAATTATATGAGGAAGTTTCTGAGCTGGTGAATGAACAGCATTTTGATTCTGTTTTCTTAATCGGTGATGAAATATCAAAGTTCAGTGAATTATTTAAAGCTAAAACATATACTTTTATTGACACTAAGGAGCTAATTGAAAGTAAGCATCTTACTGAAATAGAAAATCAGATTATCCTGTTAAAAGGAGCCAGAAAATTTGAGATTGAAAAGCTTAAAGATATTCTTGAGCTTAGAAAACATGATACGGTACTGGAAGTAAATCTTAATGCTATTCTTCACAATATCAACTATCATAAATCATTGCTGAAACCGGGAACTAAAATGATGGCAATGGTAAAAGCCAATGCTTATGGCCTGGGAAGTTATGAAGTATCAGAATTTCTTCAGCATCATCACATAGATTATCTGGGGGTAGCCTATGTGGATGAAGGGGTTGAACTTCGTAAAAAAGGAATCACAACTCCTATCATTGTTATGAATCCTGAGCAGCACAGCTATCAGACGATCATAGAATATAATCTGGAACCTGAAATTTACAGCTTCAGAGTGTTGGAATTATTCTATGAAGCCGTTCAGAAATCAGGGTATGATAAAAAATATCCTATCCATATTAAACTGGAAACCGGAATGCACCGTCTTGGTTTTAAAGATTTTGAACTGGATCAGTTAAGCGAAACCTTAAGCCAAAAAAATCTGAAAGTTCAGAGCATGTTCAGCCATTTATCATCTTCTGATATGCCTGAAGAAAAAGAATTTACTTTGAAGCAGCTGGAAGTTTTTGAAAAGAATTCCAGTTACCTGATAGAAAAATTAGAATACGCTCCGCTTCGTCATATTCTGAATTCATCCGGAATAACAAGCTATACCAATTATCAGTTTGATATGGTAAGAATCGGTATTGGAATGCTTGGAGAGTCACCGGATAATGAAATTCAAAAGCAACTGCAGTCTGTTGTAAGTTTTAAAACCGTAATTTCACAGATATCAATGGTTGAAAACGGAGAATCTGTAGGCTACAGCAGGAAGTATAAAGCTGATCATCTTACCAGAATTGCTACTATACCCGTTGGATATGCAGATGGTATTCCGAGATTGATAGGAAATCAGGTAGGAAATGTAGGTATCAACAAAGTCCTGGCACCAATTGTTGGAAACCTCTGTATGGATATGATGATGATTAATGTAGATAATATTCCAAATGTAAAAGAAGGCGATACTGTAACTGTTTTCAATTCCAAACCAAGTTTAAAAGAATTCGCAGGCTACTGCAAAACGATAACTTATGAAGTATTAACCTCCATTTCACCTCGGGTGAAACGGATTTATATAAAAGATTAACTATGAGAAAACTCCTGATTCTGCTTTCCATATTCCAACTGTTATTGATCCATTCTCAGGTAAAAAAAGATTTGGTGATTCCTAAAAATCCAAGGATAGGACTGTCGCTGGCCGGTGGCGGAGCCAAGGGGTTTTCACATGTAGGAGTTCTTAAAGTATTAGATTCATTGGGAGTGAAGGTGGACTATGTTTCCGGAACAAGTATGGGAGCCATTGTAGGTGGTTTGTATGCCGCAGGTTACTCCGGAAAAGAAATAGAAAAAATTGTCATGGATACGGATTTCTATTCTTTAATTATGGATCCAAAATCCAGACAGGAAACCAGCTTTTTTAACAAATCTGTAGACAAATATCTTTTATCCATTCCGCTCAAAAACGGAAAAATCACACTTCCCTCTTCTATCAGTACTGGCCAAAGAAATGTTTATCTCCTGAAAGAACTTTTTAAAAATGTTTCCAATATTGAGGACTTTTCCAAAATGCCCATTCCATTCATGTGTGTTGCAACCAATCTGGAAAGCGGCAATATGCAGATCTTTGAAAAAGGAGATCTCGTACAATCTATTATGGCGAGTTCTGCTTTTCCTTCTTTAATGGATCCTGTTAAAATTGGCGACAGCATTTATATTGACGGGGCCATGACTGTAAACTATCCTTCAAAGCCTTTAAAGGACAAAGGAATCGATATCGTGATTGGAGTGGATCTTAATCAGGATCTTTCAAAAAGAGAGGATTTAAACAATATTATATCCATCCTGAACCAGGTAATCGATTTCGGAATAAAGAAAGATACAAGAAAACAGTATAAATATACAGACATCAATATCAAACCCAACCTGAAGGGCATGTCTGCAACAAGCTATGACGATAAGAAGAAAATTCTGGACAGCGGATATGTAGAAGGGCTCAAATATTCACAAGTACTAGATCAATTACCAAAGCGCCCTTTTGACCGCCTCAGACAACGCATAAACCCTATATATTCCAACGTATACAAGATAGATAGCATTTCTATTGAAGGAAGTAAAATATATGGTAAAAACTACACTCTGGGGAAAATGGGACTTCGTCTACCCTCTTTACAGACTTATGGAAGCATCAATAAAATGGTGGATAAATTGGTGGCGACAAATAATTATCGTTTTATCAATTATGATATCGTTCAGGAAAATGATGCCAACTACTTAAAGCTTTATGTCACTGAAGATGACACCCGCCATTTTATAAAATTCGGGTTGCATTATGATGAAGTTTTCAAAACTGGGCTCCTTTTGAATTATTCAGCAAAGAGGCTTTTATTTAAAAATTCAAACCTTTCCCTGGATGTTGTTGTGGGAGACCGCGTGAGATATTATATGAACTATTTTATAGATAACGGATACATTCCTGGATTTGGTCTTTATTCATCAGGAATGAGTTTCGATATAAAAAATGTTGATAATTATGTTGTGGACCGATGGGAATGGTTAAGAAATGAAGCCTATATACAGTCTATATGGAAGGATAAATTTGCTATTGGAGGTGGTATCAGCCATGATTATTTCAAAGCGGAAAACAGCAATGGAGACAACAGGCGTTACAGCCGTTTTCTGAACCCTTACATCTTCATAAAAACCGATACGCAGGATGATAAAGAGTTTCCTACCAAAGGAATTTATTTTGCTGCAGAAGGAAAGGTAGTGGATCTTTTAAAATCTGAGGTTGATAAAAGAATAATTCAGATCAAAGCAGATCTTAAAATCAATATTCCTCTGGGTAAACAATTTACTTACCGTCTGAACGTTTTTGGAGGGGTTACTATTGGTGAAAATCTTCCTGCCTACTACCAGTACAGATTGGGTGGAATTTTTGAGCAGAATCTAATGAATTTTAAAAGTTTTGGAGGATTTTATTTTGCCCAGCTTTATACTAATAATGTGATATTAGCTTCAAACGATGTTCAGTTTAAATTTAACAAAAACTATTTCATCAGTGGAAACTTCAGCTTTGCTAACTTATCAAATGATATTAAGTTTGAAGACGCAGTTAAAGTAAATTATAGTTCCCTGGGAATTACGGCAGGTTACAAATCTCCTTTCGGGCAGATAAAAGTTAACTTCAGCCATTCACTTAAAAACAACCAAAAAGGTATATTCAGTGTCATTTTAGGACACTGGTTTTAAAAAAAATGATACAGTTCTTTTACGAAAGCTTACCAGAGTCGGTAAGTACAGATTACAAAAAATGGCTGGAAGATCTTATTCTTTCAGAAGGAAAAAAGCCAGGAGAAATCAATTACATTTTCTGTGATGACGAATATCTTCTTAAGATTAATCAGGATTATTTGCAGCATGATTATTATACAGATATCATCACTTTTGATTATGTAAAAGGCAAGACAATAAGCGCTGAGATTTTCGTATCTTTGCAGCGCATTTCTGATAACGCCTCTACCCTATCCCGAGATTATGAAGAAGAATTAAGAAGAGTTTTAGCCCATGGTATTTTACACCTTATAGGCTATAAAGACAAGACGGAAGAGGAAGAAAAAGAGATGCGGAGAATGGAAGATTTGTACTTGGCCAAATACGTGGATTTAAAGTTTTAAAATTGAACAATCACTTAAAGTCCCATACCTAAAGTACTCAATTCTAGTAATAATATAACTTTACCTAGAGTGTATTCTTCAAAAATGTTTCACGTGAAACATTGGTTATAAAGATAAGGTTTAAAGCTTAAAACAAGCGAGATAAAAATGATTTCAGAAATATATGATGTAATAGTAGTAGGTGCCGGACATGCAGGTTGTGAAGCAGCAGCAGCCGCTGCTAACCTCGGTTCAAAAACACTACTCGTTACAATGAATATGCAGACCATCGGACAGATGAGTTGCAACCCGGCAATGGGCGGAATCGCAAAAGGACAGATCGTAAGAGAGATTGATGCAATGGGAGGATATTCCGGAATTGTAGCAGACAAATCTGCTATACAATTCAAAATGCTGAATCTTTCAAAAGGTCCTGCGATGTGGTCTCCGAGAACCCAAAACGACAGAATGCTTTTTGCTGAAGAATGGCGCTTAGCATTAGAGAATACACCCAATCTTGATTTCTTTCAGGATATGGTGAAACAACTGATTGTTGAAAATAATAAAGTAACCGGAGTAGTTACTTCTTTAGGAATTGAGATTAAAGCAAAATCGGTAGTTCTTACTAACGGAACTTTTCTTAATGGTTTAATTCACGTTGGAGATAAACAATTAGGCGGAGGAAGAATGGGTGAACCAAGAGCATTTGGAATTACAGAACAATTGGTCACTTTAGGATTTGAAGCAGGAAGAATGAAAACCGGTACTCCACCAAGAGTAGATGGAAGAAGTTTGGATTACTCAAAAATGGAAGAACAAAAAGGAGATGAAAATCCTCAAAAGTTTAGCTATCTTGACACCCCAAAATTGACAAAACAATTAAGCTGCCATATCGTATATACGAACGAAACAGTACACGATATTTTGAGAGAAGGTTTTGACAGAAGCCCAATGTTCAATGGTACAATTCAAAGTTTAGGTCCAAGATACTGCCCAAGTATTGAAGATAAGATCAACCGTTTTGCAGAAAGAAACAGACACCAGCTATTCGTAGAACCGGAAGGATGGAAAACTGTAGAGATCTACGTAAACGGATTCAGTTCTTCTCTCCCTGAGGATGTACAGATCAAAGCAATGAAACATATTCCTGGATTTGAAAACGTAAAAGTGTTCCGCCCAGGTTATGCAATTGAATATGACTACTTCCCTCCTACCCAACTAAAACATACCCTGGAAACAAAATTAATTGATAATTTATATTTTGCAGGACAGATCAACGGAACAACAGGATATGAAGAAGCAGCAGGCCAAGGATTAATCGCCGGCATCAATGCTCACAATAAAGTTCATGAAAAAGGCGACTTCATTCTAAACAGAGATGAAGCTTATATCGGAGTCTTAATAGATGATCTTATCACAAAAGGAACTGAAGAGCCTTACAGAATGTTCACTTCACGTGCCGAATACAGGCTTCTTTTGAGACAAGATAATGCAGATATCAGATTAACTGAAAAAGCTTACCACCTAGGATTGGCAAAAGAAGAAAGATTAAGAAGGATGGAAACAAAAGTATCTGAAAGCCAAGCACTTGAAGAATTCCTTCGCGAAACTTCTTTAAAACCTGGTATCATCAACCCTGTTCTTGAATCTATAGAAAGCAATCCGGTAGATCAGGCATACAGAGCAGCACAAATTCTTACCAGACCTCATATGACATTAGGAAAACTGGATGAAATTGATTTCATTAAAGAAGTTTCAAGCCAATACAACAATGAAGTAAGAGAACAGGCTGAGATCAATATTAAATATAAAGGATATATTGAGAAAGAAAAAGAAAATGTAGCCAAACTAAACCGTCTGGAAAATATTAAAATTCCTGAGAATTTTGATTATACAAAACTTTCCAGTCTTTCTGCAGAAGCAAAACAGAAGATGTCTAACGTACGTCCAAAGACTATTGCCCAGGCAGGAAGAATAAGTGGAGTTTCTCCAGCCGATATCAACGTTTTACTAGTCTATTTAGGACGTTAAAAAAGATATGTTTCACGTGAAACATAAAAAATAATAAAGCAAAAATTAAGGTATTTGTGAGCATACATCAAGCTCTGGATATCTTAATTTTTTTTACAATATAAAAGATAACGATTTCAATGAAAATAAAAGATCATTTTCTTTCACAGGAAATTTTTGAAATTAAAGAGACAGAAACAAAAGGAGTCTTCAAGACCACTCCTATTCCATCCGATATTTCCAGATATTATGAAAGTGAAGATTACATTTCTCATCATCAGGATTCCGGAAGACTGAAAGAAAAGCTTTATAAATTCCTTCAGTCTTTTAATCTTCAATACAAGAAAAATGTATTGGTAGACAGAATAAAAAAAGGATCAAAAGTTCTTGATTATGGATGCGGTGCCGGAGAGTTTGTTAAATTTATAGAAAATGATTTTGAAACTTTCGGTTTTGAACCAGATGCAGATGCAAGAAAAGTAGCAGAAGGAAAAATAACGAAAGCTTCTATATTAGATAATATCAATGCAATTGAAGAAAACAGCTTAGATGCTATTACCCTATGGCATGTGTTTGAACATATCGAGAACCAGGATGAAATGCTTAGTGCATTTCACGGGAAATTAAAAGAAAAAGGAATTCTGATTATTGCTGTTCCCAACCCTACTTCATATGATGCAAAACATTATAAAGAGTATTGGGCCGCCTATGATGTACCCAGACACATTTATCATTTTTCAAAAGTTGGAATGGAAAATCTGATTTCAAAAAAACCAGACTGGAAAATGAGAAAAATAAAACCTTTAGTACTAGACTCCTATTACATCTCAATGTTGAGCGAAAAATACAAAAAATCACCCCTATTTTGGGTAAAAGCAGTAGTCTACGGAACAGTTTCAAACGTAAAAGCATTATTTTCCAACGAATTTTCAAGTTTGATATACATTATCGAAAAAAGATAGAAAGTGGATTTTTGACCCATTTCTGAAGGTCGGATTTTAGCATTTCAAGGCTTAAAAAATAAAAACTCAGGATTTTTTCTCCTGAGTTTTCATTTTTTAACTAAAATCATTTAGAAAAAGGAAACTTAAAAATTTAAGATCCTTATAATTTTTATAATAAATACTCCCCTACTCCATTTCAATTAAAAAAGAAAAATCAAGAACTCTTATTCTTGATTCAGTTAAAGTATTGCTCTAATCATTTATCTACTTTCCAGTTTCTGAACAAAGTTGATCCAAAAAAATAGAAAAAACGGATATTAGAAACTAAATCCTGACAAAAAGGGTATAAATTTCGACTCAAAATTACTCAAGATGTAAATACTCTGGAAAATTTAGTTTTTAGATTTTAAAGGGGATTATAAAGGTCTATTTTTTGGGACTTTATGAGAAAAATTAAGATTCTTAGAAATTTTATTTTCTGATCAAATTAAAGATCTAAAATTTGTTTAGCCAAAAAAATTTTGTATTCAATCGGAAAAGGAAATTTAAAACCTGGAACGTGAAGCTCCTCTACTCTATTCTATCTTTCACATAAAAAATTTTCAAAGAAATTTCTTTAGGCTAATTTAAAGTTCAAAAAAATAATGAAGTTGAAAATTCTGATAAAATAAAAAGTACCAAAAAAAATTACTGGTTGCAGAAAAAAGTTAGCAAATAGATTTCAAAAAAATTCTTGAAATTATTTTTCTTGAAAACTGAGTTCATCCTTCATTTTATAGTATTGAATAAATAATTTCTAATTTTTAACTACCCTTTAAAGTAAAAACAGCATATAATTTAACAATAAAAATAGTTTAAAAACTGATATACAATACATTATAACACTATCACTAATATGTGAAATAAAAAAATAAAATTCAGATAAAAATAAAGCTTAAACATATAAAACTTGCTCTTTAAATTCAAAAAAATACTAACAAGTCACATACATATGTAAATTATGGCGACAATTGAATTTTACACCATTGTCATTGACTATGGACGAATCATCGATTTCTGATGAAGGAAAAATCTCATGTAAAGCTTAGATTCCTCATTTCACTACGTTACATCCAGAATGACAGCGTCACAATAGTAATATAGCAGGATTAATGCAAAGTTGTATATAATTACCTAAATTATTATAGAGTTTAAAGGTTCAATGAAACTCCAAGATCCAATTTAAACAATCACAGATTCTTCGGCAAAAAATTGTTTTCAGAAAATACTCTTAGCTTTCAGGAATTTTATGTCACATCACGTCATTTTATCAATCTAATGTTTGTAAAATACAACATGATAATTAATAAAAAAAAATATTATAATCTCTCAAAAAAGCACAAATTCATATCAAAAATTATAGCTGATTTATCACAAAAATCTGGTTATGAAAACAAGAACACATTCTTTCTAATCCCCACTTTTAAAAAGAAAAACTAAGCACACTATTTATTAAATACCTAAGTGACTGAAAGCGAATTCAAGTCAAATCAATATAACTACAGGTTATATCTAAAATACCATGAAAGGTTCGATCAATAAAGGAATTTTTTATAAATTCAGAAAGAAAAAAAGCCTGCTAATATAATTAGCAGGCTCTAAAAATATCTTTAATTTTTATTTAATTGTTGATTGCAGCTACACCTGGTAACTCAAGTCCTTCAAGACTTTCAAGCATTGCACCACCACCGGTAGAAACATAACTTACCTGATCCGCATATCCGAATTGCTTAACAAAAGCAACACTGTCTCCTCCTCCAACTAAAGAGAAAGCTCCTAATCTGGTAGCTTCAGCAATACTCTCACCCAAGGCAACAGTTCCACCAGCAAAATTTGACATTTCAAAAACTCCAATCGGTCCATTCCAAAGAATAGTTCTCGAATTTAACAATACATCATTAAACTGATCTCTTGATTTATGACCTGCATCAAGACCCATCCATCCTTCAGGGATTGCATAGATATCAGCTTCTTTTCTTTCCACATCATTACTAAAACTTTCAGCGATAATAGCATCAGAAGGAAGATATACTTTTACTTTATGTTCTTTTGCTTTGCCTAAAATCTCAAGAGCTAAAGGAAGCTTATCTTCTTCTACTAAAGAATTACCAATTTTTCCCCCAAGAGCCTTAATAAATGTAAATGCCATCCCTCCACCGATGATCAGATTGTCAACAGCAGGGAGTATATTTTCTATAATGGTGATTTTAGTTGAAACTTTAGAACCACCAAGGATGGCTGTAACAGGTCTCTCACCACTCTTTAATACTTTATCAATAGCTTTAAGTTCATTAGCCATTAATAAACCGAAATATTTAGTTGAAGGAAAATATTGAGCGATTACTGCTGTAGAAGCATGAGCTCTATGCGCAGTCCCGAATGCATCGTTTACATAAGCATCTCCTAGTTTAGAAAGTTTCTCAGCAAAACCTGCATCTCCTTTTTCTTCTTCATTATGAAAACGTACATTTTCCAATAATAAGATCTCCCCTGGTTTCAGATCTGCAGCAGCCAGTTCCGCTTTTTCTCCGATACATTCATCAACAAACTTTACCTCCTGTCCAAGAACAGCAGAAACTTCGCCAAGAATATGTTTAAGAGAAAATTCATCTTTCACTTCTCCCTTTGGTCTTCCAAGGTGTGTGATTAAGATGACAGAACCACCATCATTAAGGATCTTTTCCACTGTTGGTTTTACAGCAACAATTCTTGTATTGTCTGTCACCTTCAGCTGATCGTCCTGAGGAACATTGAAGTCCACTCTTACCAGAGCTTTCTTATCTTTAAAATTGAAATCATTGATTGTTTTCATAAGCAGATTTATTTTTGTCAAAGTTCTATGAAGTCTCGCTGGCCAGATCCCGGGTTGCATTTCCGCAAATCCAGCGGAGACAAATTCATAAAACTCATTGAATTTTCGTTTCACAAATGTAAGGTTTTAAACTTTTTCAACAGATTGATTAAAATAAAAGTTTTCAAAAACTTTCCCCGAACCCAATCACCCACTAATCAACAATTTTTTCTCTTTATAAAAAAAGAATAATGTAGTTGTTGTTGAGTGTTGTTAGTTTCGGGGATAAGTTTTAGGCTAAAAATTGATAACATTCAACTTTTATTCAATTCATATTTAACTCACAATATAAATCCTTGTAAACCAGCTATTTCACATACTTATTAACAAATGTTGGTAACTTTGAGATCAAGTCATTATTAGTTATTTTATTATGGAAAAATCTGGGGATAGCTGAAGAAAACATCTGGAAAGTTGTGGTAAAAATTTGCGGAAAGAATTTCTATTACGAAATAAATTGATCTTTAAAAATAGAAAGTTGAGAAAAGTTTTCCACAGTTATTAACATACCTCTTAACAATTAACTCAGGGTTTACTAACACGAATTGTTATTATTCTTACCTTTGTAAGGAAATAAAATCTAATAAAGCTTAATAAGAGTATTATGAAAAGAAAAATTGCTATTGCAGCGGACCATGCAGGCTATGAATATAAGGAGATTGTTAAGAAGTATCTTTCAGAACGATTTGAAGTTCAGGATTTTGGAACGTTTTCCACAAACAGTGTGGATTATCCGGACTTTGTACACCCTGCTGCAACCTCTGTGGAAAACGGAGAAAATGAGCTTGGAATTCTTATCTGTGGAAGCGGAAACGGAGTTCAGATCACTGCAAACAAACACCAGAAAATAAGATGCGCTCTTTGCTGGATGCCGGAGATTGCAACGCTGGCAAGACAGCATAATGATGCCAATATGATTTCAATGCCTGCGAGATTTATATCAAAGGAACTGGCGATTGAGATTGTAGATAAATTTCTTTCAACAGATTTCGAAGGTGGAAGACACCAGAACAGAGTTGATAAAATTGCAGTTTGCTAAATATACTAAGGCTTGTAAATTACATTACAAGCCTTATTTATTTTTTATTCGTATATTTGCAGTGTCCAATAGAATTACATTCTATTATTCTCTAAAGCCTTTCTTATATTTGAAACATATTTAATAGAAGGTTTTTCTCTTTTCTTCTCAAGAATTGTATTAAATTTATACAAAACTAAAGCTCCCGTTCTAAGTAAACTGAAAGATAATTTCTGATGATGTACGGAAAGAATCTAATGATGAAATTGAATAACCTTTATAAGGAATGAACGGGGAAGATTTATAGAAAGGTTTTATTTTAAGTAAGACCAAAATAATTAAAAGAAAATTAAAAATGCCAAAAAAAAGAAAATATATAAGTCATAAAAATGATTTAAAAATGATGGAGATCGGAAGATTGATCCTCCGTTTTATGAATGCGAATTCATCAAAAATTTATAATTATAAGCAGATCGCTGATGGAATAGATTATAAAAATCCAAGACAAAGAGAACTTGTCATCCAGGCACTGCACAAACTTCAGGGATCTGAAAAGATCAAAGAAGTAGAAAAAGGAAAATATATAGTGAACCTGAAAATTGCAGGAACGCTTACTGGAATTATTGACTTCAACCAAAGTGGAAATGCTTACGTAAATGTGGAAGGATTGGAAGATGATGTCTTCATTCACGCCAAAAATGTGAAGGATGCTCTGCAGGGAGATAAGGTTCTTATTATAACTTATCATTATAAAGGAAAGAAATTGGAAGGTTCCGTTCTGGAGGTTTTGGAACGTACCAGAACTGAATTTGTAGGAACATTTCAGAAGGTGGCTCATAAAGATTTCGGCTTCGTTGTTTGCGATAAAAAATCAATCAATACAGACATCTTTATTTCAAAAGCAAAGTTCAACAATGCTGAAGATGGAGATAAGGTCATCGTAAAAATGACTGAATGGAGACCTGGAGATAAAAACCCTGAAGGAGAAATTATCAAGGTGCTGGGTGCTCCGGGAGAACACGAAACAGAGATCCACTCTATTCTTGCAGAATATGGCTTGCCTTACGAATTTCCACAGGAAGTTGAGGCCGATGCCGATAAAATAGACAGAAGTATTACTGATGAAGAAGCTGCAAAGCGTTGGGATATGCGTAACATCTGTACATTTACGATTGACCCTAAGGATGCGAAAGATTTTGATGATGCCTTATCCATAAGAAAACTGGAAAATGGCAACTGGGAAATTGGTGTTCATATTGCTGATGTATCTCATTATGTAGTTCCGGGAACTATTCTTGATGATGAAGCATATAAGAGAGCTACTTCAGTATATCTTGTTGACAGAGTTGTTCCGATGCTGCCGGAAGTTTTGAGTAATGATGTTTGTTCCCTTCGTCCTAACGAAGATAAATATACTTTTTCAGCAGTTTTTGAACTGAATGACGAGGCTGAAATTCAGAAACAGTGGTTTGGAAGAACGGTAATCCATTCAGACAGAAGATTTACTTATGAAGATGCTCAGGAACGTATCGAAAGCGGGCAGGGAGACCTGGCAGAAGAGATCAATACTCTTGATAAGCTGGCAAAGATTATGCGTAATGAACGTATAAGAAGAGGTGCTATTACTTTTGACAGAAGTGAAGTAAGATTCAATCTTGATGAAAATAATGAACCGATTGGAGTTTACTTTAAAATAAGCAAAGACTCGAATCACCTGATTGAAGAATTCATGCTTTTAGCCAATAAAAAAGTATCTGAATATGTTTCTCTGAGCAGAAAAGGTGAAATCACCAACAATACATTTATTTACAGGGTTCATGATGATCCGGATCCTGCAAAATTAGAATCGTTAAGAGACTTCGTTGCTACTTTCGGATACAAAATGGATCTGGCCAATACCAAAAAGGTTGCCGCATCTTTAAATAAACTTCTTCATGATGTGAAAGGAAAAGGAGAAGAAAACATGATTGAAACACTTGCAATGAGAAGTATGAGCAAAGCGGTGTATTCTACTGAACCTATTGGCCACTATGGCTTAGGTTTTGAGTATTACAGTCACTTTACCTCTCCTATCCGTCGTTATCCGGATTTGCTTGCACACCGTCTTCTTCAGCATTATCTGGACGGAGGAAAATCTCCAAACAGAGGGGAACTTGAAGATAAAGCAAAACACTGCAGTGCCATGGAAAGACTGGCTGCAGATGCGGAAAGAGACTCTATCAAGTTTATGCAGGTGAAATTCATGGAAAAACACCTGGGAGAAACTTTCAGAGGGGTTATTTCCGGAGTGGCAGAATTCGGTTTCTGGGTTGAAATTCCTGAAAACGGAGCGGAGGGACTGATCAAACTTAGAGACCTTGTAGACGACTCATATATGTATGATGCAAAATCCCATGCGGTATACGGAATAAGACACGGAAACAAGTATCAGTTGGGAGATGAAGTTCAGATCAAAGTGGTAAAAGCTAATCTGATTCAGAAGCAGCTTGACTTCCAGATTGTGAAGTAAGAAATAGGTCTTAAAATAAGACTCCAGATAAAATTATAAAGAGGCTGAATGTTCATGAACATTCAGCCTTTTATTTTTTGAAGCAAAAAACTTTTGAATATACCCTCCTCTCCTATTTTCTTAAAAAATTTACATTAAACTCTCCTTAAAATCCACTTGATATATCACAACTTTATTGAATAATTAAATCATAAAGTATAACTTTGTATAAAACGAAATGAATTTTTTTCATTTTAAAACACATTAAATGCTAGAACTTGTACTATCGGCGGTCATATTAGGATTCATGCTGAGCTTGGTTTTTATAGGACCTATATTTTTCCTGTTAATAGAAACCAGCTTTTCCAGAGGCCCAAAACATGCCTTATCATTGGATCTTGGAGTTATCACTGCAGATTTATTATGTATTGTAGCGGCGTATTATGCCAGTACAGATATTGTAGCTTTAATTGATAAACATCCGGGCTTCTACAGGATCACTTCCATTCTTATTTTTATTTATGGGATTGTGATGCTGGTTACCAAAACCAAGATGCATATGCCTGGTGAAGAGAAGATTATTGGCCAAAATTATATTAAAACATTTTTCAATGGTTTTTTCTTTAATCTTTTAAATGTAGGAGTCATCCTTTTCTGGCTGGTAACGGTAATTTCTGTGAGGAATCAATATCCGGACACCAGCAGTTTTATTTTATACATAGGGATCGTACTGGCCACTTACCTTTCAATAGATCTTGCTAAAATATTTCTTGCCAAGCAATTTCACGATAAATTAACACAAAAGCTGGCCAACCAAATCAGAAGAGTTGTCGGCTGTATTCTTATTATCTTCAGTTTCTTTATCTTCCTGCAAAGTTTCAAAAAGTTCAATCAGTTTGAAAGACAACTGGAGGAAGCAGAAAAGAAAGAAGTAAAATATCAAAAAACAGAATGAAAAAAATGATCTTTCCAAAGTCCCTTAAAAAAGGTGACAAAATAGCTGTTATTTCCCCTGCAGGAGCGGTAGATGCCTCTCAAATGGAAAAGGGAATAGAAATGATTAAAAGTAGAGGTTTTGACCCCATTCTCGGGGAACATCTTTACACCAGATTTTCAAACGGATATAATTATGCCGGAACAGAACAGGAAAGAATAAAAGATATCAACTGGGCTCTAAATGATACAGAAATCAGAGCGGTATGGGCTTCCAGAGGAGGCTATGGCTGTCAGCACCTGATTCAGCACCTAAAAATGAAGGGTTTTACAGAAAATCCAAAATGGTATATCGGGTATTCTGATAATACGGTTATACAAAGCTATCTGTTAAAGAAAGGCTTTGCATCCATTCATGGGCAGACCATTAAAACATCAAGTTTCGGCGTTACTGATGAAAGCTATGATCTGATCTTTGATATCCTCAAAGGAAAAACTCCAAAATACACCCTTGAATCAAATCAATTCAATAAAGAAGGGAATATTGAAGGAGACTTGGTTGGAGGAAATTTAGCCCTTATCTATGCCCTTTTAGGAACAAAATATTCTTTTGACTTTAAAGATAAAATCTTGTTTATTGAAGATATCGGAGAAAATTTCTATGCCCTGGATCGCATGATTATGAGTCTGGAGCTGGCAGGAGTCTTCAGTAAGATCAAAGGACTTATCGTTGGCGGGATGACTAATATGGGAGACGAAAAGGAAAATAAAAGCTATGAAGAAAGCTTTGATAAATTTGCCTATAAACTGATCTCGGAGAGAATTTCAAAATATAAATTCCCTGTAGTATTTGCTTTCCCGAATGGACACATTAAAGATAACCGGCCACTTTTAATTGGTGGTAATCTTAAAATGAAGGTTGGAACTAAAGTAAAGCTCGAATTTTAAAAAGACGACTCTCCTATCTTCAAACTCTTAAATACAAAATATGGCTGATCACAACGATTTTGGAAAAATAGCAGAAGATATGGCCGCCGGTTATCTTCAGAAAAAAGGCTGCAAAATCCTTGTGAGAAATTACCGTTTTCAAAAAGCGGAGATTGATATTATTGCTGAAAAAGATGATCTGATTATCATAGTGGAAGTGAAAGCAAGATCTACTGATGCATTTATGCTCCCTCAGGAAGCTGTAACCAAAGCAAAAATAAAATCAATTGTTTCTGCAGCCAATCATTATCTCGAAGAATTTAATAAAGATAACGAAGTCAGATTTGATATTATCTCCGTTCTTCCTGATGAAAACAGAAACTTAAAAGTTGACCACATAGCTGATGCTTTTCAGGCATTGGATGCAAATTAATAAATCAATAACAATGTATGAAAGGAATAATATCATACTCCAGGTAAAGTATTCCATTCATATCGTTAATAAGCAATTTTATGAAGACAATATTAATCACCGGAGCAACTTCCGGTATAGGTAAAGCCACTGCAGAACTTCTTGCAAAACAAGGAAACAGAATCATCATCTGTGGAAGAAGAAGTGAAGTACTGGAAGCTGTAAAATCAGAGCTATCTCAGTATACCGAAATATTTAGTTTATTGTTTGATGTAAGGAGTCTTAAAGAAGTGGAAGCAGCCATTGATTCGCTTCCGGAAAACTGGAAAGAGATTGATGTTCTGATCAATAATGCAGGAAATGCTCATGGGTTGGACCCTCTTTCTGCCGGAAAGACTGATGACTGGGATTCTATGATTGACGGGAATGTAAAGGGACTACTCTATGTTTCTAAAATGATCATCCCGATTATGAAAACTAAAAATTTAGGTCATATAATAAATATAAGTTCTGTAGCGGCAAGGCAAACCTATGCGAATGGAGTAGTGTACTGTGCAACGAAGAAAGCTGTAGACGTTATTTCAGAAGGAATGAGACTGGAGCTTACGGAATTTGGGATCAAAGTAACCAATATTCAGCCGGGAGCTGTAGAAACCGATTTCTCTTTGGTAAGATTTAAAGGTGACAGTGAAAAAGCTTCAACAGTGTATGCAGGCTATGATGCTTTGAAAGCTGAAGATATTGCGGATGCCATTGCTTATTGTGTGAATGCTCCGAAACATGTTACCGTTTCAGACATGACAATCTACCCGAGTGCTCAGGCAGAACCGAGAACGATTTATAGAAAATAGTCAAAATAATGGACTAAATTTGCAGAATATTAAAAGCAATTTTGCTGTTTAGCTTAAAACAAAAAAATGAAAATTCTATATCTGGAAACATCTTCCAAAAACTGTTCAGTAGCAGTATCAGACAATGAAAAACTGCTGTGTGTATGTGAAGAAGTTTCTGAAAATTATAAACAATCTGAAAGCCTTCATACCTATGTAGAATGGGCGTTGGAAGGGGCTGGAATTGCTCTTAAAGATATCGAAGCCGTTTCTTTGGGGAAAGGTCCCGGATCTTACACAGGCTTGAGGATTGGTGCAGCCTCTGCAAAAGGATTCTGCTATGGTCTTAAAGTTCCATTGATTGCTATAAACTCCCTTGAAAGCATGATAGAGCCTTTTTTAGGCAATAACTATGATTTTATAGTGCCTTTGATTGACGCGAGGAGAATGGAGGTGTATACGGCCGTTTATGATGGAAATACGGGAAAAGAATTATCTGAGACTGAAGCCAAGATTTTGGACGAAACTTCTTTTGAAGAATTCAGAGATAAAAAAGTATTGTTTGTAGGTGATGGTGCCAAGAAAGCAAAAGAGATTCTGAATCTTCCTGATGCTGTTTTTAACGAGAATGTGTATCCTTCTGCGAAATATCTTATCAAAAAGACATTGGAAAAAATAGGAAATAAAGAATTTGAAGATATGGCTTATTTTGAGCCTTTCTATCTCAAAGATTTCCATGGAGTAAAGAAGAAGAACCCGTAAGATTATTAGTTCAAATAATAAATAACTGCAAAAAAAAGCGAAGAGTAGATCTTCGCTTTTTTATTTTATTGAGGTCTTGGCGGTGCCTTTGACCCTGGTTTGGTTTCTGTTGATTTTTTATTTTTTTGCTGCTGCTGGTCAGGATTTCCCATATTCAGAGTTTTTGTACTGATATTTTCCAGCTTTTGTACTTTTCCATTGTTCATTTGCGGAATACCGGTGTTCTGGGCATTAGGTTGTACAGGTGCTCCTGCGGGTTGTTGAGGGACAGCATTTCCTTTATTATCCGTTGCCTGGAAGCTGAGGTCGCTTTTCAGATAAATCAGCATTTCTTTAGCTCTTATCCCTTCAGGAGTTTTAGAATAATTCAGGGCAATCTGTTCAAGCTGCAGAATCATTACTTCCTTTCCACTGGATTTTCCTGCATTGAATGCATTGAGCAGGTACAGTTTAGGAACTAGTGCATCTTTAGGAAATTTTTGAAGAGTCTGATCTATAACCTCCTTACTTTCCAAAAATTTTTCTGATTCAAATAAGGCATATGCTTTTTTATATTCATTTTCAACTTCCTCCGTTGATTTTACGAACGATTTGTTTTTAGGATTTCTGGCAAATTCAGCATAAGAAGTGTAAGGATAATCCGCCAACAGAATTTGTTTCGCTTTTTCAGATGCCTGTGGATTTTTCTCATAATTCATGGCAAAAATCTCATACAATGCCTGTAGCATTACCTTTTCTTCCGGTTTTACATCTACAAGATCATACAGCGTTTTTGTCGCCAGGGGAGTGTTGGTAAAATAATTCTGATACATGATTCCCAGACCTAATGAAGCGGTATCTCTGTCCTTTTTCAATTGGGATAATTTACCCTGATCTGTTGGGATCTGCTCAATATAGTAAGAAGGTTCAAAACGTCTAGGATTAGGTGCTGAAGTTACCCCCAACGCTTCATTCTTCATATCTTCAATGGAAGCCATTTTCTTGGAAAAACGCCAGTTATCAGCAAGAGCACGATCTCCCCAAACTTGTTTAAAGGTGGATGTTCCTTTGCTTACAGTACCGGTATTTCCGAAGTAAAATCCTTTGGTAGTCACTCCGAAATCCTCAAAAGCATTGGAGCTGTTGGCAAAAATAGAATTAGCGCTATAATCTCCGGTATCAAATCCTTTGTTCCTTTCTGCGCGTCTTCTTTCCTGTTCCTCTTTTTCTTCTTTAATCTTTAATTTTGCTATATATTTTGTGAAATAGTCTGTTTTCTGGCCTTCATCCATCTTTGCCAGTGAAAGAATACTGTCATTCTTTTTGATCAGATAATAATTCCTTGAGATCTTTTTGATGTAGGCAGACTGATCTTTTAAAAGGATTTTTGATGGCTCATACGTCATTACGGCAAGCGCAGAATCATAATAGCTTCCGGCCCCGATGTAATCATTCTTGTCAAGATAGCTTTTTCCTATTTCGTAATAAGCCAATCCACGGATCTGAGGGTCAGACACCTTTTCAAACAGTGATTTTCTGAAGAATTGCTGGGCTTCTTCTTTTTTTCCTGCTTTGTTGGCCATTAAGCCTAAAGCATAATAAAATTCATTTTTTCTGGAACCATAAGTACCTTTTTTACTGATTCCTTCCAGATAGTTTTTGGCTCCGGCATAGTCACCTTTACCATTAAAAGTTTTAGCAATGGCAATCTGAGATTTTACTTCAAATTCAAAATCATTGGCATATTTATATGCTGCGGTATAGCTTTCTCTTGCTTTATCATTCTGGTTTAGATTTTCTAAAACCTGGCCTCTCAGATAAGCAATTCTACTCTTTAGTTTTCTGTTGCTGTTCAGTTCAAAAGCTTCATCAAGCTCTTTTGCTGCCTCTTCCTTTTTACCTGCATCCAGCAGAGATTCAGAGTAATAGATGCTCAGCAGTTTTGCATAGCTTTTATTAATGTCTTCTCCTTTCAGTTTAGCAAAAGTTTCATGAGCTCTGTGATAATCTTTGATTTGGTCATAGGCAAGCCCCTGATAAATTCTTGCCAGCGCAATTCTTTTATCATCTTTCATGTGGGTGAACACATAATTAAGAGCATCCAGCGCTTCCAGAGATTTACCTCTATAAATTCTCGCTTGGGCAAGAATCATATAGGCATCGAAAATCTGCTTGTTTTTCTCTTCGCCGTTTCTGGTCACAGAATATTTATTAATCGCTTTTAAAGCTTTTGCTTCCGCAATTTCAAGTGTAGTAGCACCTTTACCTTGTTCTCCTTCAGGCCTTTCAGGGGTATTTCCCTGAGGTCCGCCAGGGATATTCGGCACTCCGGAATTTCCTCTTCCTGAAGGTTTGTTGGCTACTTCAGCCATTTTCATGGAATTTTCGGCAAAAGCCTCTGATTGTCCAAGATCACTTCCCAAAGGTTGTTCTTCATAGGTAAGAATAGGTATATAAGGAGCATAAAAATTGTCTTTATGTCCCTTATCTCTGGTTGTAAACTCACTGTTTAACGCATCTTTCGCATTAAAAAGAGTGTTGTAATATGTGGAAAATCCTTTCAATAGTTTTGATCGCTGCTCCGGCTTTTTTGTTTTGGTAGCACAGGAAGCAACAAGGCATATCACTAAAAGGAATAATATATTCTTTTTCATTATTCAATTATAACTTGCTAATCTGCTTTTTATTATCAGCAATTTGATGATTTTGTAAAAATAATAAAATTTTATAATGAATAATATTTATATTTCTTGTGGAAATATTTTATTTCTTCTTTAACTGATATTCGAAACTTCAATAATTTCTTAAATCAGGGAGGTTTCTTTCAATATTTTATAAACAAGATGGGTAGGAAGTCCCATAATGGTATAAAAACTTCCTGTAAGGCTGGTGATCTTTGCCATTCCCAGCCATTCCTGAATACCATAGCTGCCCGCTTTATCAAAAGGCTTATAGTTTTGAACGTAATAGTTTATTTCCTCATCGGAGAGCTCATCAACTGTAACGTCAGCAACATCAGTTTCTGTAATGGATTTATCTGCAGTTTTGATGGTGATTCCTGTATATACCTGGTGAGTTTTTCCGGAAAGGCTCTGAAGCATTTTGTAAGCATCAGCTTCATCTTTTGGTTTCCCAAGAATCTGATTGTCAATGGCTACAACAGTATCAGCGGTCAGCAGAACTTCATCTGCTTCCAAGTGTCTGAAAGCATCTGCTTTTAAATCAGATAGGTAAGCTGCAGCTTCTTCTATTTTTATATGTTCCGGAAGAATTTCTTCACAGTCTATTTTTACAACTTCAAATTCAAAACCCAGGTTGGAAAGAAGCTCCTTTCTTCTTGGCGATTGAGAGGCTAAAAGTAATTTCATACCGGTAATTATACAGATTGAGTATTATCGTCATGCCAGTTTCCCTGAACCTTCATCACCTGTTCAATCACATCACGTACTGCTCCGGTTCCTCCTTTTTTCGGGGAAATATAATCGGAGATTCCTTTTACTTCAGGAACTGCATTTTCAGGACATGCCGCAATAGCCGAACTTTCCATAATATGAATATCCGGAAGATCATCACCCATAGTCAGGATTTCTTCATTTTTAAGATTGTGTTTTTTCTTAAAATCTTCAAAATCATCTATTTTGTTGTGGGATTTCGGATAGTAATCCTGGATACCCAGGTAATTGATTCTGTGTTTTACCATTTCATCATTTCCACCGGTAATCACTCCAATCAAATAATTGTTTTTTAATGCTTTCACTACTGCATATCCGTCCAGAACATTCATTACTCTGCACATATTTCCTCCGGGAAGAAGATAAACACTTCCGTCTGTGAAAACGCCGTCAACATCAAATACAAATGCCTTAATATCTTTTAATTTCTCTTTATAACTCATACATTTTCTGAATAGAATGATTCATTGTTTTATAAATTTTAAGACTTTCGTCTTTTAATAACTGTTCATGCAGCTGTAAAATTCTTACATCATTTCTCACTGCAGGGCCAGTCTGTGCCTGTTTGGGTTCAATTTCATAAATTTTCTGAACCGTTTCATCAATCAGCGGTAAAAAATAATCAAACGGAATATCCTGAGAATCCGAAATTTCTTTAGCCCTTGAAAAAAGATGATTCACAAAATTACAGGCGAAAACAGCCGTTAAATGAATATATTTTCTTTTTTCGTGGCTGCTTTCCATTACTTTCTCTGAAATCTGTGAAGCGAGATCAATCAATATCTTCTGGTCTCCCTCATTTTCTGCTTCTACGAAGAATGGTATTTTTTCATACTCCAGTTCTTTTGATTTTGAAAAAGTCTGCAAAGGGTAGAAGCTTGCTTTCCTGTATTCACCGAACAGGATTTCTTTTGGAAGTGATCCCGATGTATGGGCAACCAGACAATCTTTTTTGGTAATGATCTTTGAAACTTCTTCTACAGAATTATCACTGACACAGACGATATAAAGATCTGCCTCTTCCAGATGATCTGTGGAATACGGAATATTTAATTCTTCTGAAATTTTACTTAATTCTTTTTCGTTCCTGCCAAAAATCTGGGCCAGGGGAATACTTTTCAAAGTGAAAGCTTTTGCCATATGATAGGCAACATTTCCGGAACCGATGATTACAATTTGCATATAACAAATATAAGATTTTAAGCTGAGCCGGAAAAGGAAGATGTCCTCAGAAATCCCACACTTCAATATAGGCACGTTTATTGCGTAAGTGTCTCATATTATTTTAAATATTTAAATTGAAAATTGAAGTTTTAATTTAACTTTCAGTTATTTTTGTAATCCAAAACAATGTAAGGCATCTCATGAAGATTAAGGACGCGGAAATTATTTCGTTGATGCAGAATCCACGGACCCAGGATAAAGGTGTCCGGGCCTTGATGGATGCCTATCAAAGCAGATTGTACTGGCATATAAGAAGAATTATTGTGGACGGAGATCTTGCACAGGATACTTTGCAGGAAGCTTTTATTAAAGCTTATCAAAATTTTCATCAGTTCAAAAATGATAGCCAGTTGTATACCTGGTTGTATAGAATTGCAACCAACGAAGCATTGCAGCAGGTGAATAAAATGAAGAAGATGCAGAAAACTGATGAAGATCCGGAGTATCACATGCAGAATCTTGTAGCTGATAATACGGAAGGAGATGCCGAAGAAATACAGCTTTTGCTGCAGAACGCCATACAAAGCCTGCCCGAAAAGCAGAAACTGGTATTTATGATGCGGTATTATGATGATTTACCCTACGAAGAAATATCGAAAATTGTAGATATGTCGGTAGGAACATTGAAAACAAATTATCATTATGCCAAACAAAAAATAGAAGATTATATTAAAGAAAATTACGAAAGATAATTTTTTGACCCAACAAAGATGAAAGAGTTCGACATAGAAAAATTAGAGCGTAAAAACATTTACACAATTCCTGATAATATGTTTGAAAATATTCAGGAGAACGTTATGAATGATATAAAGACAAGTAAAAAAGCACCTGTCTTTAAGCTGAACTGGATGTATGCTGCAGCGGCATCACTGGCTTTGATTTTTGGAGCAACTTATGTTTTTAATTCAGATAATGATTCTACACAAAAAGGATTGAATTCTGAAACAACATATACAGCCAATACCAAAGAACCAAAAACAGAGGGCGAGCTTGCTTACGAAACTTTAAAATCTGATTTAACTTCTGTTGAAAATAACAATCAAACAGTTGGAAATCAAAAGAGTAACAATGTTTATGCTTCTAAAAATGTAAGCGAAACTGAAAAAACAATCGAGACACCCAAACCGGTGAAAACCGTGAATAAAAAAGTAGAAACACAAATGAATGAATATCTGGACTCGTTTTCTAACTCTGAAATTGCAGAGCTAGCAAGTAATTCGACTCAGGACGTTTATTTGGATATTTATAATTAAAAGAAAATGAAAAAGATATTATTGACGTTTTTGATTATTTATGGCTTTGGATTAAATGCCCAAAGGACTGATTACGACTGGAAAAAGATGGACCCTAAGGAAAGGAAGGAAGTCATCAATAATCTTTCTCCGGAAGAGAGAAAAGAGCTCCTGAAAAAATTCAGGAACAATATGATTATGGATAATCTGAATGTCGATCCAGGTGATAAAGCCGAATTTACACAATTGTATAACGAATATCTGGATAGCCAAAAGCAAATCAAAAGTCAGTTTAATTCAAGCTTTGATCCTGAAACTCTAACGGATGAAGAAGCAAAGGCCAAATTGCAGCAAAGCTTTGAAGTAGGACAAAAACTGTTAGATAACAGAAAAAGATATGCAGAAAAAATGCAGCAGGTAATTCCCTGCCAGAAAGTTCTGAAGTTGTTTCAATCCGAGAAAATGATGAAGGATAAAATGGATGAAAGAAAACCTCATGGAAACAATAATGCTTCGGGGCCTAGACAAAACCCATAATAGTTTATTTTTTTAATGTTGGACGGCTCTTACAGATCTTTCTGTGAGAGCCGTTTAATTTTTACAACAAAAAAAATTACTTTTACCAGAAAGTTCACATATGAAAAAAACACTTTTCTTTTTATTATTTTCGATGGTATTATTGGGACAGAAAATAGAAACAATTGATCTTTCAAAATCTATTAAAGATAATAAAAACTCTATTAAAAGTTTTACGGTGATAGATCAAAGAGCAAATCAGGAAGTCGGAATGGTCATGTATCATAAAGACGAGGTGAAAATTATTTTCGAAAATAATGCCGGCAAAGACATAACAGATTGGTTTTATAAATACAATCCGGTAAGAGGAAATAATGACATGGTTCTTTTGCTGGAAAGGTTGAATATCTCAGAAGACAAAAAAGAAAAATACTCTATCGGAAAGCTTGAATTAAGAGCAAGTACATTTATTAAGAAAGAAGATGGATATCATTTTATTGACAGAAAAGATACAATAGCAACAGTTTCATCACGTATAACGCCCTATTTAGCCCAAAGCCTTTCCAGAAAAGCGACTTTAATTCTTACTGATCTGTTTAAAGAATCTTATAAAGGAGAACCATGGGAATTTAGTGTTTCGGAAAGTGATCTTCCTAGCTATGGCTCTCTATTAAAAGAAAAACTTAGCATCCTGAACGCAAACGAATTGAAAGAAGGGGTGTACAAAGATTATTACAGTTTCTTTACCCATAATCCTGAACCCGGATTTACTTTGCAGGCTAATGATAAAGGAGTGGTGACAAAAGCAGTAAAAGGAGAGGAGAAAACGGGGATAAGACGTTTTTACGCTTTTGTGTATAAAGGGATAGCATATAAAAATATTCCTGTTGGTTACACTGAGATTTTTAAAGATGAGAACGGTGTTTTTATTGAAGTAACAAAAGCAGAACTATTTCCTGAAACAACTGCAAGTGGTGTCACCATTGGAGTTGCTGCAGGTGGTTTGGTGGGAGGTGTTTTTGGCGCGGTCATAGATGTTAGTCTCTCAAATAAAAAAAAGAATACTTTAGGCCCCAAAGTTTATCTTGATCCTTTTACAGGAAATTACCTGTTGCCGGAAGACTTTGGTAAAACCAAATAATATCGAAAAAAGGGAAAAATTGAGCTTCTCTTCTTATTGTTATCTGTGTTTCAGTTAAAAGAAAGAATTAGAATGAAAAATTCTCTTGCATTTTCTTATCTTTGCAAATTACAAGATTCTTAAATGAAAAACATACGAAATTTTTGCATAATCGCTCATATCGACCACGGTAAAAGTACCCTGGCAGACCGTCTATTGGAGTATACGAATACCGTTACCCAAAGAGAACTACAGTCTCAGACGCTTGATGATATGGATTTGGAGAAAGAACGTGGGATTACAATCAAGTCGCACGCCATCCAGATGGATTATGAGTATAAAGGAGAAAAATATATTCTAAACCTTATTGATACACCGGGACACGTTGACTTTTCTTATGAAGTATCCCGTTCTATTGCTGCCTGTGAAGGAGCACTTCTTATTGTTGATGCTGCACAGAGTATCCAGGCACAAACCATCAGTAATCTATATCTGGCATTGGAAAATGATTTAGAAATTATTCCAATTCTTAATAAAATAGATCTTCCGTCAGCAAACCCTGAAGAAGTAACCGACGAAATTATGGGCCTTTTAGGTTGCAAATATGAAGATGTTCTTAGAGTTTCTGGAAAAACAGGTGAGGGGGTTCATGATTTGCTTGAGCAGATTGTCAACAGAATTCCTGCTCCGGTTGGAGATCCCAATGCTCCGTTACAGGCACTAATTTTTGATTCTGTTTACAATCCTTTCAGAGGAATTGAAGCGTATTTCAAAGTAGTAAACGGAAGTATTTCTAAAAACGAAAAGATAAAATTTTTCGCGACTGGAAAAGAATATGGTGCTGATGAAGTGGGAACTTTAAAACTAAAACAGGTTCCTAAAAAAACAATTGAATGTGGTGATGTAGGGTATATTATTTCCGGGATTAAAGATGCAAGAGAAGTGAAAGTGGGTGATACCATTACCTCTTTTGTGAATCCTGCTGCTGCTGCAATCGACGGTTTTGAGGAAGTAAAACCAATGGTTTTTGCAGGAATTTATCCTATTGAATCTGAAGATTTTGAAGAATTGAGATTCTCATTAGAAAAATTAAGACTGAATGATGCTTCTTTGGTGTTTGAACCTGAAAGTTCTGCAGCACTAGGTTTTGGTTTCCGTTGCGGATTCTTGGGAATGCTTCATATGGAAATCGTGCAGGAACGTCTCGAAAGAGAATTTAATATGAATGTAATTACTACAGTTCCCAACGTTTCATATCACGGATATTCTAAAAAAGATCCTGAAACGGCAATGTTAATCAACAACCCATCTGAAATGATTGATCCCAATCTTTTAGACAGAGTTGAAGAGCCTTATATAAAAGCTTCTATTATTACCAAATCGGATTTTGTGGGTGCAGTAATGACGCTTTGTATCGAGAAAAGAGGGGAAATTGTAAACCAAAGTTATTTAACAGCTGACAGGGTGGAATTAACATTCAATATGCCTTTGGCTGAAGTTGTTTTTGACTTTTACGATCGTCTGAAATCTATTTCAAAAGGATATGCATCATTTGATTATTCCCCAATCGGAATGCGTTCTTCTAAATTGGTGAAAATGGATATCCTGATCAATGGTGACATGGTAGACGCACTGTCTTCATTGATTCACGATTCTAATGCTTATTACATTGGTAAAAGAATGTGTGAAAAGCTTCGTGAACTGATTCCTAGACAGCAGTTTGATATTGCAGTTCAGGCAGCATTGGGAGCCAAAGTAATTGCTAGAGAAACCATTAAAGCCTTAAGAAAAGACGTTACCGCAAAATGTTATGGTGGAGATATTTCCAGAAAACGTAAGCTATTGGAAAAGCAGAAAGAAGGTAAGAAGAAAATGAAACAGATTGGTAGAGTAGAAGTACCGCAATCGGCATTCATGGCTGTATTAAAACTAAATGATTAATTCATTATAAAATAAAACCGCTTCAGAAGAAGCGGTTTTTTTATTTCCTGATTTATTTTTTACGGGTATATTTTATTTCCATGGTTTTGTACTCTTTGCCTGTTTTGGAATCAGGGCCGTACATTTCCAGTTTTTGATTGTTATCATCTACAAATGTGAAAACTTCTCTGAAATCACAATCTTTTCCTGGTCTTGAGGGGTCAGTCATTTTTCCTTTAAACTCAACTGATTTTGTGGATGCATTCCATTCTCCTTCTCCATGCATGATTCCCGTTCCCATATTATCTATCCATGTACTGACAAACTTCTTCTTTGAGTTGTCATATCCTACAATACTCATCCCTTCAAAAGGCATTCCCATAAAGTCACCTTTGTGATTAGTGATCTGATAACGTCCACCATACATCATTTTATTGGTTGCCTCGGATTTACTCATCATAGGTTTTGCTCCGTTTTCCATCCACATTGTTGTTTCTCCAGTCCAGGTTCCATCAGATTTGGCCAGCATTTTGTGCATTTCTCCAGGAGTAGAATACTCCATCCAGGCTTTCATAGCTGTTGCAGAATCTACAGGTTTCCATTCAGAGGTCGAAGTAGAATCGGCTTTGTCAGTAGTATTAGCAGCAGTAGTTTTTCCTTTCTCACATGCTGTTAATAAAAACGCAATAAAAAGAATTGTTAATACATTTTTCATAATGATTTAGTTTTAAGATGGTTAGAATGATAACTTAAAGATAGGAACTTTTATTGTAACCGAAATTATTTTTTAATTTGAGCATAAATCGTAACTTTGTGTATTCGTAACGCAAATTAATTTATGGAGTCTCCAAAAAAATTACAGGATATAAAAGTGGCTGTAGATGCCGTTATTTTCGGATATTTTGATAAAAAAGATCTTCAGATCCTTCTGATTAAAAGAAATATTGAACCTTTTAAAGGTGGATGGGCTCTTCCGGGAGGACTTGTTCTTGATGATGAAAGCGTAGATGACGCCGTAAAAAGAGAACTCTATGAAGAAGCAGGCATAAAACCCGATTTTCTGGAACAACTCTACACATTTGGTAATCTGGGTCGCGATCCGAGAAACAGAGTAGTTTCTGTAGCATATCTGGGTCTTGTGAACCCATCTTACCATGAATTGTTTGCAGATTCTGATGCTGAAGACGCACAATGGTTTAGTATTAATAAACTTCCTTCAGTTGCTTTTGATCACAAAACAATCATTGAGACTGCCTTAAAGAGACTTCGTACAAAAATTCAATATCAGCCGATCGGTTTCAATCTTCTCAATGAAGAATTTCCTTTTTCAGACCTTGAAAATCTTTATAAAACCATTGTAGGACAGGAAATCGACAGAAGAAATTTCCGTAAGAAAATCATGAGTTACGGACTGTTGAACGAAACGAATAATGTTAAAAAAGAAGGAAGCGGCAGACCTGGAAAGCTTTTTACTTTCAATAAAGAAAAATATAAAGAGCTTGAAGAACAGGGTTTTTATTTTGAAATTAAATAGTTTTAAACACAAATTTCACAAATTAGTTTACACTAATGGTCACAAATGCATAGGAGAAAAAAAAGAATTATATAAGAAAGATCACTCAAAATACATTCAATAGGAACGGGCTTTAGCCCGTTTTTTTTATGATCAAATTCTATCAGGTTTAGCCTAAATCAATTAAAGATTAGGGGCATTTGTGATAAAAATAAGCGTTATCCGTGTTTTATAGAATAAATTTTTGTAATTGAAAGTCAGTAGGTTATGTGTATTAGCGTAAAATTAACACAAATAAATTTGGTGCAAAGACTGATAATATTTTAAATTTGTGTAGAAATAACGCAATCATGAAATACACCATACAAAATATTACAGAACGGTTTCAGAAGAAAGAAAGGATAAAATTTCTCTTTTTCTGGGGACATACGGCAAAAGATATGGTAACCAAATCATGTTTCAGCCAATGGTTTCCCGGAAAATTTGAAGAAAACGGGATCATTTATAAAACGGCAGAGCACTATATGATGGCCGGAAAAGCAAGGTTATTTAATGATCCTGAAACGGAAGAAGAAATCTTAAAGACAGCTACTCCTAACCAGGCAAAAGCTTTAGGCCGAAAAGTAAAAAACTTTGATCCAAAACTTTGGGATGATTATAAATATGAAATTGTAACTCAGGGAAATCTTTTGAAGTTTTCTCAAAATCAGAAATTTAAAGACTTTCTTTTGTCAACCGGAGATAAAATTCTTGTGGAAGCGAGTCCTTATGACAGAATCTGGGGAATCGGAATGCTGGAAACAGACAGCAGAGCAGAAAATCCTTTATTATGGAACGGAGAAAATCTCTTAGGATTTGCTTTAATGGAAGTAAGAGATCAATTAAGAAACTAAAACACAACACCAACACAAAATAGGAATCATGGAAAAAACAGAATTACACCCACAGATATTTCTGATTGAAGATTTTCTGACCGAAACAGAATGTGATCAGTATATCAGTCTTTCGCAGGAAAAAGTTTTTGAAGAAGCAAAAATCAATGTATTTGGACGTCAGCAGATGAATAAAGGAGTCAGAAATAATGACCGACTGATGATTTTTGATAAAGCAATGGCTGAAGATCTGTTTAAAAAGGCAACCGGATTTCTGCCTCAGGAACACGATGGATATCAGATTCTTAACTTTAATGAAATGCTTAGGGTCTATAGATATGCTCCCGGACAGCAGTTTAAAATGCACAGGGATGGAAGTTATATCAGAAATGAAAAAGAGAAAAGTTTTTACACCTTTATGATGTATCTGAATGATGATTTTGAAGGAGGAGAAACAGAATTCGAAAGCCTGTTTACCGTGGCTCCGAAGAAAGGAACAGCACTGATTTTTCATCATCCTCTGAGACATGAAGGAAAGACCTTGATTAGTGGACTGAAGTATGTTTTAAGAACGGATATCATGTATTCTAAAGAATAAACATTCTTAAAAAATGGCATTGCTATGTCTTGTTTAATTAGCGTAATATTAACACAAATAAAAATATTTGATCATGGAAGATGAATTAAAACCCAGATTTATCGAATCATTACAAAGAAATAATGATCAGATCAGAGAAGACCGTGCAAAGATCATCGGAGCAGATTCCGAATTGATTTACAGACGCAGAGTTGAAGATATCGAATTAAAAATCAAAAGACTCGAGCGCGAACAGGAAGGGCTTATAGATATCAGTCCTCTAGACAGGAACAGTCTGACATTCGCGGATTTCAATCCCGAATCATTCGTTCAGAAAGACATGGAATTATCATTAACAATCAGAAACCTTAATATTCAGCTTGAAGTAACCCAGAAGAGATTTGAATATTTATTTGGAAAAACACTATAGTCATGGGAAGTACAAGATACGATTTAGACGCTCGTTATGACAGAGCAAGAAAAGCAGGGTACGGAACAAAATCCGCAGGTGAAATTTTTACCCAGAATGCCAAAAGAATGGCTCACGAATCAATGAATCCTCACGGAATTTCTTTCAGAGAATCCAGAGACTCTGAAGTTCACCCCAACTCAGTTCCGATTATTTTAGGACTGGATGTTACAGGAAGTATGGGACATATTCCTCATGAGCTGATCAGAGATGGATTGCCTAAACTGATGGGAGGAATTATTCAGGGAGGCGTTCCGGATCCGGCATTATTATTTCTTGGAATCGGAGACCATGAATGCGATGGCTATCCGCTTCAGGTGGGACAGTTTGAGTCCGGGGATGCAGAACTGGATATGTGGCTTACCCGTACTTATATTGAGTCTGGCGGCGGCGGAAATGCCGGAGAAAGCTATCTATTAGCGTGGTATTTCGCAGCGTTCCATACCAGAACAGATGCCTTTGAAAAAAGAAAACAAAAAGGATTGCTGTTTACCGTTGGAGATGAACCTTGTCTAAAAACACTTCCTGCTTCCGCCATCAGAGAAATTATGGGAAAAGGACAGCAAACCTATACTCATATTGAATTGCTGGAAGAAGTAAAGAAGAAGTACGAAGTATACCATATCAGTGTTTTACATTCAGATCAGGCACTGAGAGCAGACAGAGGATGGAGAGAATTATTAGGACAAAATTGTATTTCCATAGAAGATCACAGAGAAATTCCGAATGTTATTAAAGGAATCATCTGCGATACATTTAAAAATAAAACCTTGGGAACTACAGGAACAGAAGGATTGGATCAATTTCAAATGCTTTAGAATAAGGTAATTGCCATCAGAAAATTATAAAAAAACAAATGAAGATGGCAAAGACTTTCAAAAAATAAAAGGACATGAAAAAGGCGCAAATAATAATAGGACTTGGTTTTGGTGATGAAGGAAAAGGGATCACTGCAGATTTTCTGGCTTCTCAGAATACGGAGGCTGTTGTAATCCGGTTTTCAGGAGGGCAACAGGCTGCTCATACCGTGATGATTGATGAAAGAAAACATGTGCATTCAAGCTTTGCAAGCGGTTCTCTTCGCGGATTGCCTTCTTACTTTACAGAACACTGCACTATTTATCCGGTTTTTCTACTCTATGAGAGAGAAGAATTAAAAACAAAGAACGGAAATATTGAGCTGCATATTCATCCATTGGCAAAGGTTACCACTCCTTTTGATGTATGGCAGAACAGAACCAATGCAAGAAATCTGGAACACGGAACCTGTGGAAAAGGAGTAGGAGCAACCATGAAAAGACACGAAAGTCCTTATAAACTGTTTGCCATAGACCTGATTGCGCCCAGAGAGATGTTATTGGAAAAACTGAAAGGGATCGCCTATTATTATGGTTTTGCAGATGAAAAAGAAGTTAATGAGCTTTTACATCCTTTTTTAAAAGCTATTGACAGGATTGATTGGAAAATAAATGATTATACTTGGCTGGCTTCGTTCAGACACCTTATTTTTGAAGGCAGCCAGGGTATTTTACTCGATATGGATCATGGCGTTTTCCCCAATGTGACCTATGCTCATACCACTTCAAAAAATGCATACGAAATCTGTAAGCTTTTAAAAATTGAAGACATTGAAATGTATTATGTCACCAGAAGCTATGGAACCCGTCACGGAAACGGCTGGATGAGCAATGAAAAAGAAATGGATCTGAAAAATAATGAAGAAGAAACCTGTACATTTAATGAATATCAGAAGGAGTTAAGAACAGGAGAAATAGATTATAACCTGTTGAATTATGCCTTGAAACTGGATGCAGCGTATGTATTTCCGGTTAAAAAGAATCTTGTTATTACATGCCTGGATCAGATTGATGAGAAATTTAAGGTAGAAAATATCGATGTAGAATTTGATGTCGTTTATGGATCATATTCTCCGTATTCAAAAGATTTTAAACAGATTTAAAAAAAATATATAAAAGATTATATTTATTGAGGTAATGTTAAATAACCTAATAAAACTTATAAAAACAAAAAAAGCATGAATACGAAAGATAAACAGGATCTTATTAAAAATGTAATAGAACTAAATGATGATGAAAAATTTCAGGAAGTGATAAAATTATTGCCTGATAGACTCCTAAATGAAGAGAAAGACTATAAACTATACGCTGAAAAAAGCAAAGCAATGTTTTATCTTGATAAGAATGGTTTTGAAAAATATGCAAAGAAAAGTCTTGCTTTAAAAGAGAATCAAGAGGCATCTTATTACCTAGGTATTTATTATGAAACAATGGATGATCTTTCTACTGCTATAGAATATTATAATAAAGCAATTGAATTAGATCCAAATTTTATACTTTCATATTCTTCATTAGGAGATATTTACACAAATCAGAATTCATTTGAAGAAGGAGAAAAATTTTATAATAAAGCCCTAAATATAGATAGTAATCATTTATATACTAACCATATGCTCGGAAATCTTTATAAGAAAATAAACAAAGATGTTGCCGCTGAAAAGCATTATAAAATAGCTATCAAAAAAGATGATAAATATTTTTACTCATATTATGGATTGGGTAATATCTATCTTCAAAGAAAAGAATTTGAAAATGCAGTTGAAATGTATGAAAAGGCCTTTTCTTTAAATAATGATTTCTATGACGCAATTTTTGGATTAGGGATAGCTTACCATCGTAAAAAAAATTATGAAAAGGCTATTGATTATTATAATAAGTATTTAAAAAGATATAATAATGAAATAGATGCTTACAATAATTTAGGAAATTCATATAAAAGTAATAATAATTTTTCGCAAGCAGAAGAAAGCTATAAAAAAGCTTTAGAAATAGACCCTCTGTACGAAAAACCATACTTCAATTATGGTAATTTATTATATAAACAAGAAAAATATAGTGATGCAAAGGAATTATTAAAAAAATATTTAGAGCTTAAAAAAGAAGAGGACTCTTTATATGAATTTGCTAAAACGAGGATAGAAAAAGTTAATAAAATTTTAGCAAATGAAGACTATGAAAAGATACAAGATATAGTATCTAAAATAAAAGAAATTTTGGAATACAAAGATAATTGTATTACACATTTTACAAGCCTTTCTGTTGCGAAATTATTGGTTTTCGAATCCAGTAAATTTAGATTATCAGAAGGAGCATTTTTAAATGATACTTCTGAAGGTAGAGAACTTTTTAGCTTTCTAAATTATCAATCGCCATTTGGTAAAAAAGAAAATCCAGTTGATGAAATTTTTGTTCAAAAACCATTTATAGGAAGTTTTGTTTCTGAAAGTAAGCACAATGATTTAGCTATGTGGAGAATGTATGGAAAAGAAGGAAAAGATGAAGCAAAAGGATGTGCTATAACAATGAATGTGAAAACTTTAATAGAACAAGTTCAGGAAAAGTTAGGAATAGATAAATTAGAAGAAAGCGAATTTGATATTAAATTTTATAAAGTAGCTTATTGGAAAGATACTAAATTTATTGTTGCAGATGAAAAAACTTCTGGAGTAAAAATAAGAAGACTCAATAAGTATTGTAATGATCTTAAAAATGTGCTTGACGAATTTAATACTAAGGATGAAGAAATTAAAATACAAATTGACATTGAAGAACTGTTATTTGAAATTGCTTTTCTATTTAAAGGTATTGAATATCAGTATGAGAATGAAGTAAGATTAGTACAAAAAGGGGTTGGTTTCGATAAAACTATAGATAAAACTTTTATAGTCCCTAGGGTATATATAGAGCTCTCAGAAATATCAAAAAGTATAGAGAAAATAACATTAGGACCAAAGGTTGAAAGAGCAGATGAATGGGCTTCAGCTTTACACTATGAATTGAAAAATAGAGAGATAGAAGCAGAGATACACATTTCTAGACAACCATTTAAATAAATTCCATGAAAATTGAATTAATAAAAGGAGACCTCACAAAGATCCATGCTGATGCGATTGTCAATGCTGCCAATTCATCCTTACTTGGTGGAGGCGGAGTGGATGGAGCTATTCATCGAGCAGGAGGGCCACAGATCTTGGAAGAATGCAGAGCGATCAGAAACAGACAAGGTAAATGTAATACTGGTGAAGCTGTAGTAACAAATGCGGGAAATTTCCCTGCAAAATATGTTATTCATACAGTTGGTCCGGTTTGGAATGGAAATGAGGAAAAAGAATCAAAACTTCTGGCAAGCTGTTATCGCAATTCTTTACAATTAGCAGAAAGTCTAGGAGTAAAGACCATAGCTTTTCCTAATATCAGTACGGGAGTATATAAATTTCCAAAAGAACTGGCAGGAAAGATTGCTGTAGATGAGGTCAGAAAATTTAAGTCAGATGTCATTGAGAAAGTTATTTTTGTGTGCTTTGATGATGAAAATGAAATGATTTACAAAAAACTATTAGAGTAAACCAATGAAAAAACTAACCATATTAAGCGGAGCAGGAATCAGTGCCGAGAGCGGAATAAAAACCTTCAGAGACGGGGACGGTCTTTGGGAAAATCATAATGTAACAGATGTGGCAAGTCCGGAAGGATGGAGAAAAGACAGAGCTTTAGTGCTGGAGTTTTATAACCAGAGAAGACGTCAGTTGCATGAAGTACAGCCTAACGAAGCGCATCAATTATTGGCAGAACTGGAAAAACATTTCGATGTTCAGATCATTACCCAGAATATTGATGATCTTCACGAAAGAGCAGGCTCTATCGATATCCTTCATATTCACGGAGAATTGTTCAAATCATGCTCATGCAACAATAAAAATCTGATTTACGAACAAAAAGAGGATATCAATATTGGTGACAAAGCAGAAGATGGGGCTCAATTAAGACCTTTTATCGTTTGGTTCGGAGAAGATGTCCCTTTGTATCAGACCGCAAGAGAAATCGTAAAAGAATCAGATATTTTACTGGTAATTGGAACGTCTTTACAGGTGTATCCGGCTGCCGGACTGATTCATGATATCAAAGATGATTGTCTTTTAATCGTAATCAACCCTAATGAAACAGGATTTGGATACGGACAGAGAGCGGTTGTAATGAAAGAAACAGCAACCCAGGGAATGAAGCTCTTATTTGATAAACTGGTAAATCTTGCCTGATGGAAAATAAAGTAAAAGCAGGAATCATGGGCGTTTGTATTGGAGATGCTCTTGGTGTTCCTGTAGAATTTAAAAAAAGAGAAGATTTAAAACGTTTTCCAGTAACAAAAATGCTGGAATACATGTCCTGGAATCAACCCAAAGGAACCTGGAGTGATGACAGCTCTCTCACACTTTGTCTTGCTGATGAACTTACCAAGGGATATGATCTGGAAAAGATCGGGCAAAGCTTTGTAAAATGGAACAAATATGGTCACTGGACTGCCCACGGAAGACTTTTCGATATAGGAGGAACAACAAGACATGCCTTGGCGAGATTAATTAAAGGTGAAAGTGCCAGATTTTCAGGAAATATTTTTGAAGAGGACAACGGAAATGGCTCTCTGATGAGAATTCTTCCTCTTGCTTTTTATCTTGAAAATGAAGATAACATACAGAAACTCTATCTTACGGTAAAAGAAGTCTCAGCAATAACTCACGGTCATTTCCGGTCTGTTTTTGTCTGTTTTATATATGTTATTTTTGCCATCCAGCTATTGAAAGGAAAGGGCAAAAAAGAAGCTTATATTTATACACAAAAGACAGCCTTGGAATATGCAGAAGAACAGGGTTTTAACCCAAAAGAAATTGAACTTTTTAATAGAATTTTAAAAAATAATATTTCCGGATATCCCGAAGATGAAATCAAAAGTGGCGGATATGTCCTTCACAGTCTGGAAGCTTCTCTATGGTGTTTTTTTAACTCAGAAAGCTACTCAGAAGCAGTTTTGAAAGCGGTAAACCTGGGCGAAGACACAGATACAACAGGAGCTATCACTGGAGGAATTGCCGGAATTTATTATGGATATGGAAGTATTCCGGAAGAATGGATTGCAGAGCTGGTGAGAAAGGATGATATTGAAGCATTATGTGAGAAGCTAAACCAAAAATTAATGAATTAAACACAAACCATGAACGAAATAGAAAAGAAAAAAATAAGTAAATTTTTAAGCCTGATTCTACGTCATCAGCCAGAAAGTATAGCAATTAAGCTGGATGAAAACGGGTGGGCAGATATAGATGAGCTGAGAGCAAAATCTGCTAAAAAGAGAATGTTTTTTACTCCCGAAGAATTGGATGAGGTTGTAGAAACCAATAACAAAAAGCGTTTTGCTTTTAACGAAGATAAAACCAAGATCAGAGCAAATCAGGGTCATTCTATTGATATAGATCTGGCTTTGGAAACCAAACAACCCCCTGAATTTCTTTATCACGGAACTGCAGAAGCCAATATCACTTCCATTTTAGAAAAAGGAATTGAAAAAAGAACCCGCCAGCATGTACACTTAAGTGCTGATAAAGAGACGGCTGCAAAGGTCGGGATGAGACACGGTAAACCCGTAATTCTTACCATCAGAACCGGAACCATGCATCAGGAAGGATTATCTTTCTACCAGTCTGCAAATGGAGTTTGGCTGACAGATTTTGTAGATGCAAAATATATTTCGAAGTAAAATGAAAAGAACATTAGTAATAGGAGACATTCACGGAGGATTTAAAGCATTACAACAGGTTCTTGAGAGAGCTAAAGTCACAACGGATGATCAGCTTATCTTCCTCGGTGATTATGTGGACGGATGGAGCGAATCTTCTGAAATTATTAAATTTTTAATGGAACTTTCCAAAAAGCAGGAATGTATATTCATCAAAGGAAATCATGATGCCTGGTGTGAAGATTGGTTAGCTTTGGGACAAAGCCCCGATATATGGCTTTTCAATGGCGGAAAAAGTACAGTGGAAAGCTACGCAGATTATCTCCCGGAAGATCTGGATATTCATCTGGAATTCTTTCAAAGAATGAAAAGCTATCATATTGACAATCAGAGCCGCTTGTTTATTCATGCGGGATATGCTTCGATGCACGGCCCTGAAAAAGAAGTTTATTCCAGCAATTACCGATGGGACAGAACCCTTTGGGAAACAGCCGTAGCAATGGATAAAAAACTGGAAAAGAATTCAGAGTTGTATCCCAAAAGACTGCTTTTATACAAAGAAATATTTATCGGGCATACACCCACTCTTGATATTGGGATTACAACACCGGCCAACAAAGCTAATATTTGGAATATGGATACCGGAGCAGCCTATACCGGAGCTTTATCAATTATGGATATTGATTCTAAAGAATTCTGGCAAAGCGATCCGCTTCCCTCTTTATACCCAAATGAAAAAGGAAGAAATTAATAAATTTAAATAACCCTTACTTGTTTTTAAAACTGATGAGGGTTTATTTTTAAAAGCAATTTTGCCACTTTCCGTATTCTCCCATTCATAAAAGATGATTAATTTTAAAGTCTGAAAATATGACTTTAATGAAACTTAAATATCTTTTATTCACCCTGAGTTCTACCTTATTTTTTGCCCAAAAATCATTTCAGACTCCTTTTGAAAAAGGGAATGGCAACCAAACTGTTACCTACGATGAAATGAATAACTATTATCAGGATCTGGCTAAAAACTTCAATACCATTCAGTACCTTAAAAAAGGAGAAGATGATAACGGAAAACCTATTTATGTGGTGGTTTATAATCCTTTTGCTGAAAAAGACCTTGAAAAATTAAGAAAAGACAAAGCCGTTCTCTTCGTTAACAATGGTATTCACCCCGGAGAACCGGACGGAATAGATGCAACTATGATACTGATGAGAGATCTTGCCACCCAAAAGATCAAAACTCCACAGAATTTTATCATTGCCGCTATTTCCGCATACAATGTGAGTGGAATGCTGAACAGAGGGTCTTATTCCAGGGCCAATCAGAATGGTCCGGAACAATATGGCTTCAGAGGAAATGCAAGAAATTATGACCTGAACAGAGATTTTATTAAAGCGGATTCTAAAAATGCCAGAAGCTTTCAGGAAATTTATCAATGGTTAAAACCAGATGTTTTTATAGATAATCATGTCAGCAACGGAGCAGATTATCAATATACATTCACCTATATTTCAACCTTTAAAGAACGCTTGGGAAACACACTCGGAGCTTATTTCTATAACGATTATCAGGCTAAAAATCTTGAGGATATGAAAAAACTGGGGTATGAAAGTACGCCTTACGTCAATATTCATGGTGATGTTCCTGAAGTAGGATTTGCTTCATTTGAAGACTCTCCAAGATATTCCACAGGATATTCTTCTCTTTTCAATTCTTTAGGAACTGTTCCTGAAACCCATATGCTGAAACCTTATGACAAAAGAGTAGATGCTACTTACAAATATATGTTGGTCAACCTGCAGAATTTAGATAAAGAGTACCACAAAATAAAACAGCTCCGCATTGAAAATTTAAAACAATACCAGGCTGGAAAACAATATGGAATCCGTTGGAAAATAGATTCCACCAGGTTTTCTACCATGGATTTTAAAGGCTTTGAAGGGAAATATAAACCCAGTGAAGTTTCCGGCAAGCCAAGGCTTTATTATGATAGAAACAAACCTTTTACAAAGAATATAAAGCTATTTACTACTGCGGTTCCAACAGGATATATTACCATTCCAAAATATTATGTGATTCCACAGTCGCAATACCGCGTTATTGAGGAATTTAAAAGAAATAATATTCAGATGAAACCGATTCGGAAAGACAGTATTTTAGCGGTGGAATCCTATAAAATCAAAGATTTTAAAACAGTTAAAAACCCCTATGAAGGTCACTATCTGCATTTTGAAACCGCAGTAGGCAAATTCAATAAAAATCTGATGTTTTCTGCCGGAGATTACCTGGTTTCTACCAATCAGCCTGGTGTGAAATACATCATAGAAACACTCGAACCTGAGGCGTTAGACTCATTTTTCAACTGGAATTTCTTCGATGGAATTTTAGCTCAGAAAGAATATTATTCTGCTTATATTTTTGAAGATACCGCAGCTGAACTGCTGAAAAAAGATAAAAAACTGAAAGAAGCCTTTGAAAAAGCAAAATTATCCGATAAAAAGCTTTCCGAGGATGGAGAAGCACAATTGGATTGGGTGTACAGACATTCCCCTTACTTTGAAGAAAAGACTTTCAGACAATATCCTGTTTATAGGGTGTTGTAGGAAATTTTTATAAAAGTTTGGATTATTTTCGTTTTTTATAATCATTTGTTCATCAATTTGTTTATTTTTTTATTAAATTAGTATGAAAATAAAACACTATGAAACAAATTTATCAATTCGTAACGCTGCTGTGCTTTGTACCAATAGGTTTGCTGGCACAATATTCTCAAAGTTTTGATTCGGCAACAATGCCTGCCGACTGGACAGTCATTAACGGAGGAGATCCCGGAACCTGGGAAACCTGGGATTCCTATGATTCCTCATTCAATGCTCCTCATTCCGGAACTCATTTTCTGGGATTGGAATATGGCAGTACTGCCCATGATGATTATGTCATTAGTCCTGCTATAGTGGTAACCGCCGGAGTATCAGATAAGCTTACTTTCTGGGCAAGAAACAGAGGGGCTGGTCTTGCTGAGACAGTAGATGTAAAAATATCAACAACAACGCCCACCGTCGCAGGACTTACCAATACGTTAGCGGCTGCAGTAAAACCTCCTACTTCATGGAACCAGTACACTTATGATCTGACTCCTTATGTAGGTCAAACCATCTACATTGCTTTCTATTCCACTACAGATGATATCTGGTTTATCGGAATAGATGATTTCCAGATTTCAGCAAACAATCTGTCAGTTTCTGATGCAAAAGCAGATAACAGCCGTGCATCTGTCTATCCGAATCCGGTAAAAGATATGTTATATATCAAAAATAAAACGAAGATATCTGAAATCAATATTTATGATTTTAATGGAAAACTGGTAAAAAAAGAAATGATGAACTCAGAAAACGGAACTGTAAATGTAAGCGAATTGGCTGCAGGAAATTATATAGTAAAGGTTAAAGATAAAGAGACTGAGAAAGGCTATAAAATTATTAAAAAATAACATTTTTATAATAGAATCAAAAAGACGTTTCAATTGAAACGTCTTTTTATTTATCTTGGTAAGCCTCTTTTTAAAGCGATTTCTGCCCTTTCAATAGCAAGCTTTTCTTTCCAGTCCATGTATTTACTTTTAAACTGAGACTTCATAACATCGTCAAATTTACGTTGTACGGTAAGATTCCATAAAGAATGAGCTTTTACTGCCCATGATTTGTCCCATGCTCTTAAAGAAATAGAGAAACTTCCATCAAGGTATTTCATCCAGTGCCACCATCCTGTAGGCATGAATAAAGTATCTCCATGTTCCAGGAAACATTCAATTCCTTCTACACCATCCAGTGCTGGAAACTTTGTAAGGTCTGGATTTTCAATATCATAGTCTTCTAATGCATAGGTTGCGTAGGGTATCTGATAAAGTCTTTCTCTCCATTTATAATCGAAAAGAAGAATATGTTTTCTTCCGTTGAAGTGAGTATGGAAAATATGCGCCATATCAATATCAAAATGAAGGAATGTTTCAGATCCTTTTCCTCCGAAGAACATATTGGGATACTTATCAAGAAACCCTCCCATGAGTTCTTTGGGCGAAATATAATCTTCCAAAAGTTTCGGTGCGAATTTTATGGGGTCAAAAAGGAATATTCTCAGATCAGTAGGTTCCCGCTGAATGAGATCTATATAATCTCCAAATTTCATTTTTGCGGCAGAAGAATTGATGGGAGCAGAAGGATCTGCCTTTGAGCTGTCGTATAAAGGAACCTCTACATCTCCTACAACCTCTTTCATGTATTCCATCGTCCATTTTTGGTAAGCTGGCCACTTTTTTGCCATATTTTTGATGACAACGGGCCTTCTTGGCTTCAGATATTTTTCGTAGAATTCCTCTTTGGAAATGTCATCTACGATATCTATAGGCTTTAAAATAATTCCCATTTTAGTAAATTTATATGACAAAATTATTAAATAAATGTTAACGATCCTTGTCTTTAATTTTTTTTTTAATCTATGATTCAAATCAGATTTTACTATTTGGAATAGTTAAAAATACTATTTTTTTTATTAATTGATCAGATCCCTCTTTTTGTTGTAAAAAAAGAATTAAAATGATGCTATATTGTATCAATGATCTAAAATAAGCCAGATTTTGGAGATAGTTTTATTATTGATTAATATGAAATATATATTCAATAGATTCTTTTTTTTAACAAATCATAAAATTGTAAATTTTAAAACAAATATTATGAGGTAAATTAAAATAGAGTTTTGATATAGTTTATCTATAATGTTTCTGTTAAAACATAAAAAAAGCGAAAATTGTTTTGTTAATTATTGTTAATAATTTAAAAGAAATTACAATTAGTTTTTTGAGACTTGTAAAAAACAAAATTATAACTATGTTTGTAGTGATAAAGGATTTAACTTTTAATAACAAAAGTCATCTTTATAAAAAAGTGTAACAAAAAACTACAATGATTAACTAATTGAGCAAATAATAGGTATGAAAAAAAATATTTCTTTATTTCTGATGCTTTTCTTTACGGTGCTCACTTTTGCACAGAAGACAGTTACAGGAAAGATTACTGATGATGATGGGGTGGCAATACCAAGTGCCAGTGTGACTATAGAAGAACCAGGTAAAGATGCAATTCTGGCTTACGGAATTACCAACTCTAAAGGAGAATATAAAGTAACTTTCACATCCGCAGAACCCAATGTGGATCTTAAAGTGAAAGCGTTCAATCAGAAACCCCTTACTAAGCAAATCAGCAACAGCGATCAGACTCTGAGTTTTAAAATGCAGTCTGAAGCTACGGAAATAAAGGAAGTACAGCTGAAAACAAAAATGATTACCGCAAGAGGAGATACCATTTCTTACGATCTTAAAGCTTTCAACAGCAAGAATGACAGAACCCTGGCAGATGTAATGAAAAAAATCCCGGGAATTGAAGTCAATAATGACGGAACAATTCTTTATCAGGGAAATGCCATTAATAAATTCTATGTCAATGGAAAAGATCTTATGGAAGGTGGTTATGGTACCATCAACAATTCACTTCCGAAAGATGCAGTACAGAAAGTGGAAGTTCTGGAGAACCACCAGCCGGTAAAAATACTTCAGGACAAAGTGCCTTCAGATCAGGCAGCCATCAACATCAAACTGAAAAACTCCGTAACCATGACTGGTAGAGGGGAAGTAGGAACAGGATTCGGAGATCCATGGCTTTGGAATGTAAAACTGACCCCTATGTTCTTTGGACAGAAAAGCCAATGGGTAGTCAATTATAAAACCAATAATATGGGTGAGCAGGTGGAAAACGAAGGGAATATTCTGGCGTTTGGAAATAGATTTGAAGGAAAAAGAATCAATGCTTCACAAAATGACTGGTTGAACGTAGAAAATGCAGATACCCCTAATCTTCCAGTGAAAAGATATCTGATGAATAATGTTCATTATTTATCAGCCAATTATCTTACCAATATTGATAAGAAAAAGGAGTGGGAACTTAAAGCCAACGCAAACTATACCAACAATGCTGTAGAAAGAGAATCCTATAGTCAAAAGGATTATTTTGGAGGAACTTCCAATAGTATAAAAATCCTGAATAATTTTTATACAGATAAAGCAAAAGGAGAATTAATATTTACAAAGAATGCAAAAAAAGGATTTTTTAAAAATACCACAAGTTTCTCTCAATATTGGAATGCAGACAGGGGAATTGTTGACAGAACAGATCTGAAAAGTGGAATACTGAGAAATGCTAATGAGGGTGTTGAATCTCCTACAACATCATTCCAGAACTCACTAAGTACAATTATTCCTTGGAAAGAAAAAATGGTAAATCTTTTATCCTATGTAAGCTACCAAACGGACAGACAGACTTTGCAAGTTTCTCCATCATCTTATTTGGATATCCCTGGATTTGAACCGGTAGCTAATACAGAATTTGCAACACAGAGTTTAAGACTTAAGACTTTTGAAGCTAATCACTCTGCCAATATTGGTTTTTCTGCTAAAGGATGGACATTTACTCCTGAAGTTGGATTTAATTTTAAAAGCACAGGTATGATGTCAGATTTGTCAAACGTGAAAGCAATTCCATCTACCAATCCTGATAAAGATCCCAAACCAGAGGCATATAGCAATGATTTAAATTACACCATAGCTACACCATACGGAAGTTTAGGGATAAATTATAAAAATGAATCATGGATGATCTATGCCAATCTTCCGGTAAACTCAAACAATATTAAAGCGGAAGATCCATTAAGACTCGTTTCAAAATCGGTAAATAAAGTAACGTTTGAACCTAATATTTTTGCACAATATTCTTTTGCTTCATTTTGGAAAGCATCCGTAAATGCTAATATTAATAATAATTTTGGAGAAATAAATACAGCATATTCAGGATTCTTAATGACGTCACCTGAGGGAATTAGAGCAATGGATGTTAAAAACCCAATTCCTCAGAATAACAATAAATCTGCAGGAACAAGAATAGAATATAGAAACCCATTGAATAATCTGTTCTTCAATGTTAATTACAGATATTCTGATGCAAAGAGAAACTTAATTTCAAATCCGGAGATCAATGGAGCCGGATATACCATAATGAAATATAAAGAGCAGGACAATCATGTATTGAGTAATGGATATAGTGTAGAAGTTGGAAAATATTTTCCAAAATTTAAAACAAACGCATCTCTTAGTTATAGCAACAATACGACAGAATCTGATGCATTTTTGAATGATAAATCCTATACTAATAAAAATAATGGCCAGTCATTTGGTATTAAATTCAATAATACCTATTTCAGTTGGATGAGCGTTGATTATAATGCAAGTCTTACCAGAACAAAACAAACAAGTGTTGGAGAATTAAACTCAAATGCTACCAGAACAGGATTTACCCATAACCTAGGGGTTTTCTTCTATCCTATGGAAAGTCATACTGTGGGATTCAATTGGGATCAGGTAAATACAAATGCGGCAGGTCAAAAATATCATAATGGATTCTACGATGTATCATATCAGTTCACTTGGACTAAAAAGAAAATTGATTTTGAATTGAAATGGATGAATATCGCGAATAAAAAAGTTTTCGAAACCTATGATATTAATACCACAAATATTACATATACAAGATATCAACTCCGCCCTAGCCAAGTCATGTTTACTGTAAAATTCAACTTTAAATAAAATAAAAACCAATCCATCAGGATTGGTTTTTTGTTGAGATATACTGATGTATTAAAATTAAAAACTTTGCTGGTCTGCTGAAGGCCCATAGCTTCCTGGCAAAGGAATGTTGTTCAGTCTGTAATATACTCCCAATTGTGCTCTGTGATGCGTAATCTGATTTAATGCATGCCGGATCGCTCCGTATTTACTCCAGCTTGCCAGTTCATGGCCGTCATTTTTAATCGTCCAGCTGGGGTTCAGATCGTCCTCCGTACTATTTTCCAATGCCGCTTTACCTGCCTGATAATCTTCTTCCAGTTTTTTCATAAGATCATCTTTTGTAGAAAGAATTGTCGGTTTGTAATCGCCTTTACCAAAATCCAGTTCAGAAGTTTTCAAAATAGTGTTCGGCCATTCAAAAACTTCTACGAGATGGGTGGCAAGAGGCATCATTTTCATGCTTTTTTCATGGGGAGCGAAGTTATTTTTTCCTTCGGGAAACAATTCAATAAACTTTTTTGTGGTTTGGAATTCTCCTTCCAGTTCGGATTTTAATTGAGATAACGTGTCCATAATATTTTGTTTTTTAGAAACTTAAAGGTAAGCGTTTTAAAAATGAAACTGTTTTAAGAGAATCATAATTTTTTAATCACCACGTAATCCGGAGGAGATAAATCTTTTCCTAAAAAATAAAATTTCAAAAAAACTGTAACAAAAGAAGACATGTGATTACTAATTATATAAAACTTGTTATAATGAAAAAGTTATTCTCTATATTTCTTATTGCTCTTTTTGCGTTTGCAGGAGCTCAGGAATCAAAGGAAACTGCAAACCGTTTCTTTTATGAACTGACTTTTAAACCGAAGAAAGATTCGGCAAAACTTGATAAGATCATTACCATCCTTGATATTACTCCAAAGAAATCAATCTATCAGGATTATACAATGCCTGCTCAGGATTCTATCATTAAAATTCAGATAGAAGAAATGGAGAAAACCAAGTCTTTCAAGGATATGACCAAACTGATAAAATGGCCTAAATTCTCCTATAAAATTATCAAAAGCTATCCGGACATGAAGGTTCAGTATGTAGACAGAATCAGCAGAAACCTATTTTCATACGATGACGAGCCGAAACTGCAGTGGAGTATTTTACCTGATAAAGAAAAGGTGGGTGCATACAATGCTCAGAAAGCAACTACAGAATTCGGAGGAAGAAAATGGACGGCATGGTTCAGTTCAGATATCCCTTTTCAGGATGGACCTTATAAATTTAAAGGACTTCCAGGCCTGATTGTAAAAATTGAAGACGCTGATAAAAACTATTCCTGGCAGTTGAGCGGAAATAAAAAGATCGAAAATTATGATGAATTGTCATATGCAGATAAGATCAATGCTAAGATGGGAATGATGAGCAATACAATAACACCTACATCCAAAGATAAATTCCTGAAATCCTACGAAGGATATAAAGCTGATCCGTTTGCAGAATCAAGACCTTATATGACGGCAGAGAATATGAGCAGACCTATGCCGGGAACAGATGGAACAGTAGGAGATTTCATGAAGAGATTGGAAAAACAGGTAAAGGATTTCTTCGGATCCAATGATAACCCAATAGAAAAAGAACAAGCTTCTGACAAGAAGAAAAAATAAGACTTCATATCAACTAAATTATATTTTGAATCAACCCAGATACAGCAATGTGTTTGGGTTGATTTCTTTTATCCCTAAACGTTATTTAGATTAAATTTAAATAACGTATATTTGCAGGACTAAAAATTAGGCTTTGAAAGAGAAAGGATTACATAAATTAAGTGGATTCCCTAAAAACAAAATGGGGAAGATATTGGGGTATGATAATGACCATCTGAAAATGCCCAATAAAATCATTGAAATGGGGCTTCTTCCGGAAACCACTTTCAGAATTTTGTATCAGGCTCCGTTCAACGGGCCAATGTATGTGGAGTTTGGAGCAGAAAAAAGCCGGATTGCTCTTCGTGAGGAAGAAGGAGATTACATCATTGTTGAAGAATTGAATTAATGCAGGAAAACAAGAAAAAACAGATACTTTTAGTCGGAAATCCTAATGTAGGAAAGTCAACGGTTTTCAATACGCTTTGCAACAAAAAGCAGAAGACCGGAAACTATGCCGGCGTTACCGTTGCTAGCCATTCGGGGAACTATACTTATAAAAATGAAGAAGTGGAAGTAATTGATCTTCCAGGTTCTTACAGCGTATACCCGAGTTCAGAAGATGAAGCTATTTTTTCCAAATACCTTATTGACGAGCAGAAAAACTACGCAGGAGTTGTTTATATTCTTGAAGCATTAAGTTTAAAAAGAGGACTGCTTCTGTTTCAGCAGATTCAGGACCTTGGGATTCCAATGATTCTGATTGTCAATCAGATTGATCAGGCAGAAAGAAGAGGAATCACTATTGATATTCAAAAATTTTCCGAAGCATTAGGCATTAAAATTATCCAGACCAATGCCAAAGAGCAGATCGGGATTGAGGAAGTAAGAGAAGCTGTTTACAACAATGAGTTTGTAAAAACAGATCAGGTTTCTTTTGAAACACCAAACGAACATAGAGATTTTATTCAGAAACTGGCAGCACATAAAGGTTTCGATAATGAATACAAAGCCTGGATGAGCCTTTCACTTGGGACAGACCTTGGCAGAATAAGCTCTGTAATGGAACAACTGAATGAAGCCGATTCTAAAAGCCTGGTTCCAAAAAGGTTGCAGGTTCAGGAAACCGTTAGAAGATATCAGAACGTAGACAAAATACTGGCTGATGTAATTTCTAAAAAAGCCCAATTCAAAGAATTATTAACTGAAAGACTGGATAAAGTTTTAGTACATAAATTCTGGGGTTATGTCGTCTTTTTAGTGATCTTACTGATTATTTTCCAAAGCGTTTTTTTCCTTGCAGAATTTCCTATGAACTGGATCGAAGAGTCCTTCTCTTGGCTGGCAGCATTTACAAACGAACATCTTCCTGAAGGACCAATTAATTCGCTGATTTCAAACGGAATCGTTCCGGGAATCGGAGGAATTGTCGTTTTTGCACCACAGATTGGAATTTTGCTGTATTTTCTTTATCTGTTGGAAGACTCAGGATATATGGCAAGAGTTGTATTTCTGATGGACAGATTACTTCGTCCTTTCGGACTTAACGGAAAAAGTATTGTTCCGCTTGTATCGGGAACGGCCTGCGCTATTCCTGCGGTAATATCTACCAGAAACATTGAAAATGTAAAAGAAAGATTGCTGACGATATTGGTAACACCATTTATGACATGTTCTGCAAGACTTCCGGTGTACAGTATTATTATCGGTCTGATCATCTCAGAAGGATCATTTTTAGGAATAAAATATAAAGCGCTGGTTCTGATGGGGATGTATCTACTAGGTTTCTTGGTCGCTTTATTGTCAGCAGCAATCCTAAAAAGATTTATTAAAAGTAAAGGAAAAACATACCTGGTAATGGACCTTCCGGCCTATAAAAAACCACTTTTTGGCTACGACTTTAAAATGGTTTTAGGGAAAGTATGGGACTTCGTTACAGGAGCAGGAAAAATCATTTTTATTGTAAGCGTCATCATCTGGTTCCTGAGCTATTTCGGACCAAGCCAGAAAACAGATGAATTGGTAGCAACAGACGTTCATCTTGACCATTCTTACCTTGCCAAAATGGGTAAAGGAATAGAGCCTGTTATTGCTCCACTGGGCTACGACTGGAAAATGGGAGTTGGAATTCTTACCAGTTTTGTGGCGAGAGAAGTGTTCGTAGGGACAATGTCTACCCTTTACAGTTTGGAAGATGATGCTCCGGAAGTAAAAGTGATTGATAAAATGAGAAGAGATGTAAAACCCAACGGAGAAAAAGTCTTCAGCTTTGCAACCGGAATCTCAGTTCTTCTTTTCTATGCATTTGCAATGCAGTGTGTTTCTACACTTGCAGTAGTCTACAGAGAAACCAAAAGCTGGAAATGGACCGGCTTTCAGGTAGTCATGATGACAGGTTTGGCATATTTTGTGTCGATGATAGTATATCAGATTTTAAAGTAATGGACTCATCATTAATTTTTCAATACATACTTATCTTGTTAATTGTAGCATTTGCCTGTTACTCTCTATTTAAAGTACTTAAAAAGAATTTTGCCCCTAAGAAATTCAGCTCCAAAAGAACCAACTGTGATAAAGATTGTGGCTGTTCTTAATACTGGGTTCATCGGATAATTGAAAAAAATGTAGTAATTTCATTTTTCTAACGTAAATTATTCGGTTTGAATTTTTTAAAGACAGGATTACTTGTACTATTTTCTTTATCAGTCTTTCAGGTAAAAGCACAGTCGGATACCGCAAATACCAAGTCTTATGCAGACCAGGTAATGATCCGTGTGAATCTTGATACTAATATCGAGAACTATGTTTTTTCAGCAGGAGAAGGCAAGAATGCGTTCGAAATGGACCTGTCAATCAACAATAAAACGAAAACATCATTTTCAGTCGACTATAGAATTATAAGTGCGACCGTATCATTTGCACCCAGATTTTTAGAGGGTAATAATGATGATGAAATGAAAGGAAAGAGCTCTTATACCGATTTGAGTTTCAGATTATTCCCTGGAAGATTTATCCAGAATATTTATTATAAAAATGTAAGCGGGTTCTATGTTGAAAATATGAAAGACCTGTCCCCCGAATGGCAGGAAGGAAGAGATCCATACATTCAGTTTCCGGATTTAAGGGTTCAAACTTTTGGTGGATCTACCTCCTATATTCTCAATAAAAATTTTTCAGCAAGAAGTATCTATACACAGGGAGAATGGCAGTATAAAAGCAGCGGAAGCTGGGTTCCTTTTGTAGACTATGACCTTACTATTTTCAGAAATAAAATTGATGGTATAAAAAGCAAAGAGACCCAATATAATATCGGCGGAAATATAGGATATTTCTATAATTGGGTCATTGGTAAGAATGTTAATATCTCACCTTATCTGGCTATTGGGGTCGGAGGGAAGTTCTCCAGCTACCGCGATTTTCAGAATGGAGGAACCAAAGAAAATGCCCAGTATGCCACCATAAGAATGCAGGGCGGGCTTCACATCGGGTATAATACAGACCGGTTTTTATTCGGAGGTAAAATGAATTTTAAGACCTATGCCTATGATCAGAAAAATAATCAGGCCGTAGAAAATAATAACCTCTATGGACTGTTATATATAGGGTATCGTTTTGCACCACCGAAAGTTGTGAAAAATACCTATGATAAAATCCAAAAAAAGATTCCCGTTTTATAAGTTGAAAGGTCTTTTAAGTATCTTTGCGTTGGAAAATTTAGAAAGAACAAAATAAAAGTAAAAACATCATGTCATTAATAAAATCTATTTCCGGAATTCGCGGAACCATTGGCGGTAAAGTAAATGATAACTTAACACCGCTGGATGTAGTAAAGTTCGCTTCCGCATTCGGAACCTGGCTTCAGAATAATAAAAACAAAAAAGATCTTACCCTTATCATCGGAAGAGATGCCAGAATTTCTGGTCAGATGGTTTCTTCTTTGGTTACTGCTACATTGCAGGGATTGGGGATTAATGTAGTAGATCTTGGCCTTTCTACAACACCAACAGTTGAAATAATGGTTCCTGAGCTGAATGCAGACGGAGGAATCATCCTTACCGCTTCCCACAACCCAAAACAGTGGAATGCCCTTAAATTATTAAACGAAAAAGGAGAATTCATCACTGGAGAAAACGGAGCTGAAGTACTCGCTTTAGCAGAGAGTGAAGACTTCAACTATGCAGAAGTGGATGATCTTGGAAAATATGAAACAAGAGATGATGCTTTTGATATCCATATCCAGCAGATCCTGGATTTACCAATGGTAGATGTAGAAGCAATCAAAGCTAAAAACTTTAAAGTAGCCCTGGATGCCGTAAACTCTACAGGAGGTATTGCCATTCCTATGCTTTTGGATAAACTAGGTTGCGAAACCATCAAATTATACTGTGAGCCTACAGGGCATTTCCCACACAATCCTGAGCCTTTGAAAGAACATTTGGGAGACATCTGTGAATTGATGAAAAGAGAAAATGCAGACGTAGGAGTTGTAGTAGATCCGGATGTAGACAGATTAGCCCTGATTGATGAAAAGGGAGAAATGTTTGGTGAAGAGTATACATTGGTTGCTGTTGCAGATTATCTGTTGAAACACAAAAAAGGAGCAGCTATTTCCAATCTTTCTTCCAGCCGTGCTTTGAGAGATGTAGCGCGTTCGCATGATTCAGAATACTTTGCCAGTGCTGTGGGAGAAGTAAACGTAGTGACTTTGATGAAAGAGAAAAATGCTGTCATCGGAGGAGAAGGAAATGGAGGAATTATCTATCCTGATTTACATTACGGAAGAGACTCTTTAGTAGGAGTTGCACTATTCTTAACGCATTTAGCTAAAGAAAATAAGACTGTTTCTGAACTTAGAGCAGGATATCCAAGCTATTTCATGGGTAAAAAGAAAATAGAACTGACTCCGGAGATTGATGTAGATGCTATTTTAAGCAAAATGGAGCAGGAATATCAGAATGAAGACGTTTCTACTGTAGATGGTGTTAAAATAGATTTTGAAAACAACTGGGTTCATCTTAGAAAATCCAACACAGAGCCGATTATCAGAATTTATACTGAAGCTCATTCTCAGGAAGAAGCTGATCAGTTGGGTGATGATATCATTGCTAAAATTAAGAGTTTAATCTAAAAAAATAGAAAAAGAACGGGCACATTGTCCGTTCTTTTTTATATCAGGCATGTTTGAGCATATCAAAAAAAGGTTTCCCTTCCCTAAAGAAAAATGGAGAAAATTCCTGGGCAGCTTCGAACGTATGGAAGTTCCCGCCAAAACCTTACTTTTAAAAGAAGATGAGGTTTCCTACAATGCCTATTATATTGAAAAAGGGATGGTGAGAGCATGGTATAATAATGACGGAAAAGACGTAACATTCCAGTTTTTTCTTGAAAATACAATGTTTTCTTCCCTTGAAAGCTTCAAAAAAGGCTTACCAAGTATGGTGTCATTTGAGACCATAGAGCCCTGTATTTTATATAAGATCAAAAAACCTGATGTAGAAGCTTTCCTGGAAGAAGTCTATGAAAATCCAGAGCTCAGAAACCTGTTTATGGATGCTCTTTTTGAAAGGGTATTCGATTATATGAAACATTTCTTTTCATTCATTAAAGACACTCCGCAGCAACGATATCTGAATCTGGTTAAGCAAAAACCCGAGATTATCAAAAGAGTTCCCCAGCATTATATAGCCTCCTATTTAGGCATTACAACGGTGCATCTCAGCAGGATTAAAAGCAAAATATTAAAGGAGAGGCTGGAATAGGCTGGAAGATGGAAGCCAGAAGCTTAAAAAGAAACTGCATAAATTAGACTCATCTTAAACGCAACGTTCACAAAGATTAATATGTATTGTTGAATACGATCGCAAAGGCGTTTTACTCAGAAATGATGGTTCTTTACTAAACGAAGTACCCTTGCGAACAAATAATAATAACAATATTATGTTATCCTAGCGTCCTCTGCGTTTCAATCTCTAAATGTCATATATTCTTTTTTAACGCAACGTTCGCAAAGAATAATATGCATTGTTGGAAATGTTCGCAAAGACGTTCCTCTCAGCGAGGTTGATTGTTGTTTGCTGAACGAAATACCCTTGCGAAATAATAATAACAATATTATGTTATCCTAGCGTCCTCTGTGTTTCAATCTCTAAATGTCATATATTCTTTTTTAACGCAACGTTCGCAAGAATAATATGCATTGTTGGAAATGTTCGCAAAGGCGTTCCTCTCAGCGAGGTTGATTGTTATTTGCTGAATGAAGTGCCCTTGCGGACAAATAATAATAACAATATTATGTTATCCTAGCGTCCTCTGTGTTTCAATCTCTAAATGTCATATATTCTTTTTTAACGCAACGTTCGCAAAGAATAGTATGCATTGTTGGAAATGTTCGCAAAGGCGTTCCACTTAGCGAGGTTGATTGTTGTTTGCTGAACGAAGTGCCCTTGCGAAATAATAATAATAACAATATTATGTTATCCTAGCGTCCTCTGTGTTTCAATCTCTAAATGTCATATATTCTTTTTTAACGCAACGTTCGCAAAGAATAATATGCATTGTTGGAAATGTTCGCAAAGGCGTTCCTCTCAGCGAGGTTGATTGTTGTTTGCTGAACGAAGTGCCCTTGCGGACAAATAATAATAACAATATTATGTTTTTCTTGGCGTCCTCTGCGTTTTTAATTCTATTATCAGGGTTATAAACTTCCTTTCCCAAAATCCAAATCTCATAACAAATGTTATCGTTCCACAGCATTCATCCCTCATAATTTTGTATAAAAATTAAAAGAATGAAAGCAGCAGTAGTATTTGAAAAAGGAAGTATCCCTCAATATGCAGATTTCCCGGAGCCTGAAGTACAGGAAAATGAAATTTTGGTTTCAGTAAAAGCAGCCTCCATTAAAAACCTTGATAAAGCCAGAGCGGGAGGGAATCACTATTCAACAGAAAATCAGGAGTATCAGCCAACAATTATTGGAACAGATGGGGCAGGATATCTTGAAAACGGAAATAAAGTCTATTTTTTCAGCAAGAAAGGAACCGTATCCGAAAAAGCCGCAGCAGATAAAAAAATGATCATTCCGATTCCTGAAGAACTGGATTTTTCGTTAGCAGCAGCACTACCCAATGCTGTTATGGGATCAGCGATGGCTTTGAAATTCAAGGCCGGGTTGCAGCTGGGAAATACGGTCCTGATTAATGGAGCAACAGGAATTACAGGCAGAATTGCTGTTCAGATCGCCAAAATATATGGAGCTGGTAGAGTTATCGTTACCGGTAGAAATGAAAAATCTCTGGAGTCTTTACTTGAGTTGGGCGCTGATGAGGTAATTTCACTCAAACTGGACGATCATGATTTTAAACAAAAAATAAAAGAAGTTCATCAGGAAACGCCTATAGATATTATTTTGGATTATATCTGGGGCCATTCCGTAGAAATGATATTGTCCGCCTTTAAGGGAGACGGAACTTTTTCCCATAAAACAAAACTGGTAACAATAGGAGGAATGAGCGGAGATACCGTTCAGCTGTCTTCACAGATTCTCAGAGGAACTGATATTCAGATTTCAGGATCGGGATTGGGCAGCTGGACAAAAGAAGAATCTGCACTTCTGTTTTCAGAAATTATTCCGGAAATGTATCAGGCAGCCGTTAAAGGAAAAATTAAAATGGAAACAGAAGAGGTTGATATTAAAAATATCGAAGCCGTGTGGAATGCTGAGATACAAAGCGGAAAACGCCTGGTCATAAGAATTTAACCCCAATTTCCATTTTTTTATCCACAATCCTTTTATCGGTTTTCTTTTTTTACTATTTTTATAATAGAAATTTATGAAATGGAAAATTCAAAAAAAAGTTGCAACTTTGCATAAATATTTGAATATCAGTTTCAGATGTATTATTAACTAACCGTTTGCCGAGGTTTGTAAGCAAATTCAGACATCAGGCCGACAAAGAGGACACTATTGGAAGAGTATTTTGGAAATGAACTTGTAAAAAAGTTCGAGGAAATGATGGAAAACAATGACGAATTCTACTTTGATACAGAAGAGTTGGAAGACATTATTGTTTATTATTTGGAGCTTGGTGATTTTAATTACGCTGATATGGCGGTTAATTATGGACTGAAGCTTCATCCCAATTCATTGGATATCAAGATCAAAAGGCTTGAGATCCTTTTGGAGTGGGAAGAGTATAATATGGCGAAAGAACTTATCAATGAGCTGAAAGGTGCTTCTATGGAGAACACAGACTTTTTGGTTTGTTATGCCAAATATTATTCGAGCTTAGGAAATCCCAGAAAATCCATTGAAATTTGTAAAAAAGCTTTGACATTAGAGGAAGAAGAAAACTTTCTCCACAACTTTATTGCGGATGAATATGTGAATCTCGGAGATCCTTTTAACGCCCTTAAACATTACAGAAAAGCACTGAAAGAAGATCCAACGGACGAATATTCGCTGGAAAACTGTATGGTGTGCTTCAGTGATCTGAATAAGAGCGAGGAGGCTATAGCCTTTCTTAATGAATATTTAGATGAATTCCCTTATTCTGAAACTGCCTGGTTTGAATACGGACAATTCTATTTCAACAGAAAAAATTATGATGAAGCCATAAGAGGCTACGATTATTTGTTGGCAATCAATTCAAGCTCTGTAGGAGTATATGCTAACAAATCAGCCTGTTATGAAGCTATGGGACAATACCAGAAAGCCATCGATACTTATGAAGAAATGCTGGAGCTGGAATACACAAAAGCATTTACTTTTTATAAAATCGGATTGTGCAATAAGGCATTAAAACAACCTATTTTAGCTTTAAATGCATTCCAGAAATCATTGAGAGAAGACCCTCAGTTTTATCTTGCAATGATGGAACAGTCTTATCTTTACGAAGAAATGGGCGGAATGTCTGAAGCATTGCACTATGCTAAAGAAGCTACCCAGCTGAATGAAAACAATCTTGATTACCAAAAAAGATTAGCGTTTCTTTTCATTGACTCAGGGAAGTTTGAAGAAAGCCTTTCATGTCTTAAAAAGCTGGTGGATGCAGAGCCTACAAGGTTCTACAACTGGTATGCCTATTCAGAAGTTTTAATGTTGGTAGGAGAGTACGAAGATGCGGTAACGGTGTTGAATAGTGCCATAAAAAAACATCACAGAGCTGAGCTGTTTTATCAGTTGAGTAATTGTTTTTTCAACCTGAAAGATCAGGATAAAGGAACAGAATCACTTCAGAAAGCATTAGAGCTTGATCCGTCTTTAGCTAAGGATATGCAGAAAAAATATCCTTTCATTAAAGATGAAGTGAAAAAGGTTAAAGCTACTAAAGTGAAGAAAAAGAACTAGATTAATCTAAAAAATAATAGAAAAACCTGCATTTCTGCAGGTTTTTTTATTGATAGTTATATTCGTAGATGAATTTATCAGGAGCACTTGTGAGAGGGTTTCCATTACTGTCAAGAGACTGTCTGTCTTCTACAGACGGATAACCTGCGGTATTAAATGTAGTGGTATATTTATGAGAAGTCGTTCCGGTTCCGGTTCCTCCACCAGCTGTTGTATTGGTAAACTGCCCCTTATAGGTGCTTAGGCTGTTCTTTATATTTGAAAACAACATGCTTACGCCATCGCTGCTTTCATTTCCATTGAATATGATTTTATCAAAACCCTTTACGTTTTTAAAAGGATAGTTTTTATCCGTGTAAGTGTAGGTCTCTGTTTCTGTGTAATTAACGGTGTTTCCATTTACGATTCCGGTGCCTGAACCTACATTGCTTACCATATTTCCATTGTTGTAGGTAAATACACTGTTGATTGTAGAAGATCCTGCAGCCCCGGAATTTGTTTGTCTTTTTACATTGATTTCTGTATTGCTTGTATAAACATAAGTAAATGTAACCGTGTTCTGTACTGTGCCTGTAGTAGAATATTCTTTAGTAACCGCTGAAGACATACGACCGTTATTATATCCATATTCAACCGTACTTTCAAGAACATTGTTTTCGTAATTTTTGATTCCGGTAACATACTCATCGGTATAAGTGAATTCAATTCTTTGCCCATGATTAATGTTGTTAATCATACTGATGATTTTAGTACCGTTGTAATTGATTTTCATTACAATACCATCCTTGATCATTTTTGTAGGAAGAATTACACTTTGATTGGAGGGATCACTGTTGTCAAAAGGAGTGTCATCGTCAGAAGAACACGAAAGTGTTAATAAGGCTATTGAGCCACAAAGTAGAAGTTTTTTCATAGTTATAAGTTAAATCGATCAAATATAATTTAATTTATAATATGATTTTATCTTTTTTGATTTGTTCTTAAAAATATAAGCCCTCCAATGATGATTCCGGCCCCAATAAATTGTAAATAAGTCAGTTTTTCACCATCTAAAATTCCCCAGATAATAGCCACAATTGGCATTATTAAAGTAACCGTGGAAGCAAAAAGAGGAGAAGAAACTTTCAGCAAACGATAATTCATTGTCATCGCAAGACCCGTTCCGAAGATAGATAAGAGACTCACAAACATAAGGCCCAGGAGATTATCTTTCGAAAAACTGAATTCGGAAAAGAATCCGGTGGAGGTCAGTGCTATAATGGATGGAAATAGTAAGACAAATGAGAATACAAAAGCTGATAAAACAGTGGAAGAAACCTCCATAAGCTTTGATTTGACAGTTGTTGTACTTATGGCGTAACATAAAGTAGCCAATAATAAAAGCAGGATTGGAATCATTTTCAATTCTCCACTGTCACCCCCTCCGAATGCAAGGATGCAAACTCCGGTAAAACTTATTAAAGTCCCTATAATCTGCTTTTTTGTAGTTTCGAATTTCCAGACCAAAGCCCCTACGATAATGACGAAAATAGGCATCATAGAGTTGATGATTCCCGCAATACTGCTGCTCACTTCGGTTTCTGCTATTGGAAACAAAAACATAGGAATAAAATTCCCTGTAAAAGCAGCCAGAATTAACCATTTTAAATGCTTTTTTGGGAAGAGCTTGTAATTGGAAATCGCAATCGGAAGTAAAATAATCCCCGCAATAAGAACCCTTAAAGATCCTACCTGATAAGGATTAAAATGCTCAAGTGATTTTTTGATCAAAATAAAGGAAGATCCCCAGATAATACTTAGGATAACCAGAAGAACCCATTTTTCTTTATCCGCGTTCATTATTTTCGTGTAAGATTTTTAGAAATTCTTTTTTAGGAATCATTTTAGCACCCAGGCTTTCAAGATGCTCTGTATGGGATTGACAATCAATTAATTCAATATTGTTTCTGTTACTCTCTACAAAATGAATAAATCCTGCTTTGGAAGCATTGCTTACTTTAGCAAACATGCTTTCTCCACAAAAAACACTGCCAATCTGCAATCCGTAAAAGCCACCCACAAGCTCTTCATCTTGCCACACTTCAATACTTTTAGCAAGACCATATTCATGAAGCTGGATAAAAGAATGCATCAATTCATCAGAAAGCCATGTCCCGGACTGCCCTTTTCGGGTTGCCTTTTGACAGTTCCTGATTACTTCCCTGAAATTTTTGTTCTCTGAAAAAGTAAAAACGTTTCTGTTTAATATCTTTCTCATTGATTTTGAAACTTTCAATTCTGCCGGGTCAAGTACAAACCTTGGATCCGGACACCACCATAGAATTTCTTCTCCTGGATTGTACCAGGGGAAGATACCAAGTTGATAAGCAAACCAGATACGCTCTACAGACAAGTCGCCTCCAAAAGCAACCACTCCTTCATGACCGTCATACAGCTCAGGGTCAGGAAATGAAATCTCGTTTTCGTCTAATCGAACCATGCTTAGAAAAAAAATCCCACTTCAAAAAGCAGGATTTATATTTGATCTTATTTTCTTTAATTAAAAAGGTAAATCATCATCATCGTCTCCCGCAAACGGATTTTCGTTTGAAACTGGAGTTGCAGATTGCTGAGACATTGCCTGAGTAGGTTCTGAAGCATTTTCAGAAACTTTCTCTACTCTCCACCCTGTAATAGAGTTGAAGTATTTAGTTTCACCTTGGGGAGAAACCCATTCTCTACCTCTGATGTTGATTCCTACCTTTACGTTTTCTCCTTCTTTAAGGTTATCTAATAAACTGATTTTATCAGATAAAAATTCTATGTTTATAGGCTGTGGATACTGTTCTTGAGTTAAAATAACCATTTCTCTTTTTTGAAACCCGCTCGCAAATGTTTGAGCATCAAAAAGTTTCTTTACCGTTCCTTGTAATTCCATATCGTAAATATTAACGATGTAAAAGTAAGAAAATGAAATGTAATAAAAGGTGCCGTGAAAAAAAAATGTAGAAATTTTAATTTTTTTTCTTGAAAAGTTTGGTGGTAAAGGAAATTGCCCTATATTTGCACTCACAAAAACGAAGCAAGCTCTTTAAAACTTACAATATAAAAAAACCAGCGGATGTGGTGTAATTGGTAGCCACGCCAGACTTAGGATCTGGTGCCGTGAGGCGTGGGGGTTCGAGTCCCTTCATCCGCACTATGCGAAAATAGCTCAGCTGGTAGAGCACAACCTTGCCAAGGTTGGGGTCGCGGGTTCGAATCCCGTTTTTCGCTCCACACCATGCCCTGGTGGTGGAACTGGTAGACACGCAGGACTTAAAATCCTGTGTCCGCAAGGACGTACGGGTTCAAGTCCCGTCTGGGGTACAAGACCCTCTGTAATATCTTACGGAGGGTTTTTTGTTTTAATAGAGAGCGTTCTTTAAATAAAAATCTTATATTTGTAAGAAATATAGCTGAAATCTGTAAAAACAGATTGGCAAATCAGCGGATGTGGTGTAATTGGTAGCCACGCCAGACTTAGGATCTGGTGCCGTGAGGCGTGGGGGTTCGAGTCCCTTCATCCGCACTATGCGAAAAGACTCTTCAGAGTCATTCAAAAGGTTGGAACGCTAGTTCGAATCTTTTTTTTTGCCCACACCATGCCCTGGTGGTGGAACTGGTAGACACGCAGGACTTAAAATCCTGTGTCCGCAAGGACGTACGGGTTCAAGTCCCGTCTGGGGTACAAGTCCCTCTGTAATCTGATTACGGAGGGATTTTTTATGTCTGGTAAGATGAAGATCGGTTTCGATTACAAATAATTTTATATAATTAAAAAATTGAGGCTGCTTTTGGTACATTTGTTTCAGAAATAAAACAACCATGAAATTATTGAATACCGTTTTAGCAGTTACGATGATAACTGCTTCTCATCAATTATTCTCACAGACAACCAACGAGAAAAAAGCCCGGGAAATTATTGAAAAAGCCATTCAGGCAGAAGGAGGGATAAAGCTGACAGGAAATATATCATCAATGAATTAGCCTATATAGATCCTAAACTGTACAAAATTGAACTTATTGATGAGAATCCTGATAAGATATATTATAAAATAAAAGCGACCTATGTAACAGGAAAGGTGACTTATCTATATTATGATGTGAAATCATTCTTTCTAAGCAAAGAAGAAACTGTTGAAAATGGAGAAAAGAATACGTTTTCAAAGGTTTTAAAAAGTGATTACAAAAAGTTCGGTGATCTTTGGAATGCCACTCAATCTACTTTTGTTTCTGAAAGTGGAAATCAGGAAGCCAACCTCGTGGAATTGTATTATAATAAGGGTATTGAAGAAAACGATTTTAAATAAAATATGATAGCTCATAAAAATCCCTATACAATCAAATGCATAGGGATTTTTTATTTCCTGTATGATTGACGGGCTATCCTTTATTTTCCAGCCTTTCCAGTCTTTCAAAGATGCTGTCAAAAATATTCTTTTCAGTAGTAGAAACATATCCTACAACCTTATAGTATTCCTTATTTTTTTTGTTTGTTACTTGATTATCAGTTGAATGTTGAAGGTTTCCATTGATGTGAACTAATAGATTATCAATAGAGTCTGTTGTCAGATCTGCTTTATTCAGAAATATAACATCTCCGTATTGATATTGTGGTAATAAATGCTTTTCAGTAGTAAATTCATAGATCAAATCAACGGATGCTAATATTTTTTGCAGTATTGATATATTGAGACTCTTATTTTCCGTTGTTACCTGCGTTTCCTTATCATTCTGATGAGTCAATTCCGGGAAAAGTATGAGCTGATCAGTGCTTGAAATACTTCCCAATTGGTTTGACTGCAGGGTTTCTGTCAGAAATTTATCAAGATTAAGATTAAAATGATTGGCAACTTTCAGTATTGTGTCTATTTTTGGTTCTGCACGTCCTTCCTCATACGAACTTATTACCCCTCTGTTTAAATCAAATAAGTCTGCAAAGGCCTTTTGGCTTAATCCTTTAACCTGTCGTATTTTCTTAATATTACTTCCAAAGAAGCTCATGTTGTCTAAAATTTTTTGCAAATATAGAGAATATGAATAAATGATTGATAAAAATATTTGCAATCCTGTGCAACTCAACGATAAGCAACCATTTGGTATCACAATATTTTAGAGAATGAAATAGAGATTGCATAATTTGTTTTAAGAATACAAACTGCTACAAATGAAGTTCCTTATAATATCAATTTTCTATGCTGTTTGTGGAACTGTTTTTCTTTCGTTATCACAAATTCCTGCGAGTATAAATCTGTACCCAGAATATTGTATAGTTCTGTATCTGTATCCAAACTTAAAGACTCCATAATTTTGTTAAACAAGAAGAGTACTTATGGAAATGATGGTTCAACCTCAGGAGCAGATTCAGTATGCCGAAGCATATATTTCGGACATGCCTGAACTGAAAAAGATTTTCCTGCAAATGAAAGAAGTAAAGAAAGTAGACCCGAATTTCGGACTTCCTTTTATGTTGGCGAAAAAGAAAAATGAGACCGTTGCATTTGCCAGTCTTATTGTGAATGAAAAGGATGAAATATCTTTCAGAATCTATGATAAAAACAGAATAACAGAATCTGAAAAGAGAAATTTCTTTTCCCATGCTGAAAGATATTTTAAAAATAATAGTACCCCTAATTTCAGGGATTCAGAACAATTGAAAAGCAGTATAAGAAGAATGGTCAGCTGGCTGAATCTTGAATAAAGCCATGATAAAATTGTACATTTACTTAAAACCGTAATGCAATGCCAAAAGATGTTCTGTACCTTAAAATAGCCAATTCTGTCACAGAGCAGATTAAAAGTGAAACCCTGCAGTTTGGAGACAGGCTGCCTTCGCTGAGAAGTGCCCAGAAGTTGTATAATGTAAGTCTCAATACCATAAAACAGGCGTATATGGAACTCGAAAGCCGTTCGCTGGTAGAATCACGTCCTAAATATGGATATTATGTAAGCCAGACTTCCCAGCGAAAACTTGCGCTGCCTTCTGTGACACAGATGAAGGTTTCTGAAGGTAAAAATACCCCTCAGGATTTGATTGACAAGGTGTTCGGAAGTATCGGAGGGACAGATGTTACACAATTTGCTCTTGGAATTCCGGGGAAAAGTCTTCTTCCGGTAGCTAAGATGAAAAAATGCATGATTGATGTGATGAAAAGTAAGAGTGACAGCGGAACCAACTACGAACCCGTGCAGGGAAGCGAAGTGCTGCGCCGTGAAATCGCCAAATGGTCAATGGTTATGGAGGGGAAAATCACAGAAGATGATCTGGTGATCACTTCCGGAGCAATGAATGCCGTTTATAATTGCTTAATGGCCGTGACGCAACCGGGAGATTCGGTAGCAGTGGAAAGCCCTGTGTATTTCGGAATTCTGCAGGCCATTCAATTATTGGGACTGAAGGCAGTTGAAATTCCTACGCATCCTATTACAGGAGTGGATATGGATGCTCTAAAGAAAGAGCTTCCAAAGCTGTCTGCATGTTGTTTTGTGGTAAATTATAATAATCCACTAGGATTTCAGATGCCGGATGAAAACAAAAAAGAATTGGTTAAAATGCTTACCGAACACAATGTTCCTTTGGTAGAAGATGATGTCTACGGAAACATCTATTTCGGAGCAGGAAGGCCAAAGCCTTGTAAGTTTTATGATGAAGCAGGAATTGTGATGTGGGTAGGCTCGGTTTCCAAAACATTGGCTCCGGGATTTAGAGTAGGATGGGTAGCACCTGGAAAATTTAAAGAGAAAATTATTCGCCAAAAACTGGTTCAGACGGTGAGCGGACCTTCTTTGTTTTCAGATGTGATTGCAGATTTTCTTGCCCACGGACGCTATGATCATCATCTTAGAATGTTCAGAAAAAAATTATACGCCAACTACCTTCAGATCCAGAAATCGGTGATTGAATATTTTCCGGATAATACCAAAATCTCAGAACCCAAAGGCGGTTTTATGCTCTGGCTGGAACTGGATAAGAGAATATGCACAGAAGATCTTTATGATTTGGCGGTCAGCCAGAAAGTAAACTTTGCCCCGGGAAGGATGTTTTCACAATATAATCAGTATCAGAACTGTATGCGCCTGAATTATGCATTAGAATGGACAGACAGAGTGGAAAGTGATCTGGAAAAGCTCGGAAAAATGATAAAAAATAGAATTTAATAAACCTTATAGTGATGAATGATATCAAGAATGAAGTAAAAATTATAGCATATGAACCTCAGTATAAAGAAGCCTTCAAAGCTTTGAATGAAGAATGGATCAAAACATTTTTTGTAATGGAAGCGGGAGATTATAAACTGCTGGATCATCCGGAAGAAGAGATTTTAAATAAAGGAGGACATATAGCCTTTGCTTTGCTGGATGGAGAAGTTGTAGGAACCTGCGCATTGGTAAAAATGGAAGATCATCCTCTTACTTTTGAGCTGTCAAAGATGGCAGTAAGTCCTAAAGCTCAGGGAAAAAAATTAGGCTATCTGCTGGGAAATGCTCTAGTGGAAAAAGCAAAAAAATTAAAGGCAGAAAAAGTTTTTCTAGTCACCAACTCTATCCTTGTTCCGGCTATTAAGTTGTACGAAAAGCTGGGCTTTATCCATACCCCTATCGGTCATGCTGAGTACGACCGTGCAGATGTCAGAATGGAGTTGATCTTCACTGCATAAACAAAAAAATATTAGAACTCGGATAGAAATATCCTTGTTCTAATATCAAAATTTAAATCTAATTGCTTTACTGTTTTATTTCTTAATAAAAGTCTTGGTCAGTGACTTTTTGCTTCCATTGATTTTAATGTAATATACACCTGCCGGAAGATTTCCGATATTTATTTTTTCATCGTAATATTCTCTTGAAGACTGTAAATGTGATGTTGAAACAATCGCTCCTTTACTGTCGATGATTTCTACTTTAATTTCCTTATCCTCAGACTTGTACTGGATTCCGATGAATGTTGAAACAGGATTGGGATATACTTTAAAATCATCAGCGATGACCTTCGTCTCTTTTGATGCCAATACTTCTTTGGAACATGCCGGAATTCTGTTCACGCCGTCAATTCCCCATGAAGACTGAACCGGAATACAAAGCCAGTTCAATACAGTAGGGAAATGATCTGTTTCTCTTGTCGTTGAAGTATAATCATACACTTTAAAATTGTTAACCGTACCGGTGTTATAAGTAGGAGAACCTGTTACTGCCATATTATTAGCATTTGGGCTTGAATCCGTCAATGTATTTCCTGAAGTTCCATTACATTTCCAGTTGGCTAATAATTGAGAATAATAAGGGTGTGAAGCCGTAATATCCTGATTAGCCCAATTCACAATCACATCATTAGGAAGAGCCGATTTCCAGATTCTTACATCTTTATAAGAAGCCGCCAGATTGATTCCATAAGTATTTGTTCCATCCTGATTTAAAGTTAAAGGAAGCCCGGAATCAATATTTCCGATCGTATTCATTTTAGCAAAAGTTACCGGAACACCATCTTCATACAGCGTTACAAGGCCGTCTCTGTCAAAGGTGGCAGCAATATGCTTCCATTTATTGGTTTCCACTTTTCCGCCAACAAGATCTATTCTGCTGGTACCATCACCAATATTCATCTTGAATGTCTGCCCGGAATATCCTGAGAAAACAAATCCTTTATTTTTCCCATTAGCCCAGTTTTTATTACTGATCATTACCGGATCACTGGAATAGGCTGCATTAGGTTTTACCCAAAATTCAATGGTAAAATCCTGATTGGAACCAAAATTAAAAAGTGTCTGGTTAGATGGTTTTGCATAAGTTCCCGCTGGAAAATTCAACTGATTAAATGTTTTATTGGATTCCAGAACGGTTTTGCTGATCTGCTGAGGAGTAAATCCCGGATTAGAATATACTGTAAAAATATTTCTTTCAGAAAGATTTCCACCACCATGAGAGCTGTCTACCGCACCATGATCTGTAGTAAGAACTACGAGCCAGTCTTCATTGTTATAAGAGGGTCTATTTTTCATCGCTGCAACAATCTCTCCAATGTAAGTATCTGTTGTTTTAATAGAAGATACATATTGAGGAACGGTGGAAGAGAACCCGTAAGAATGTCCTGCGTGGTCTACATCGTCAAAATCTACAAAGAGAATATCAGGATTATCATTCTGCAAAGCAGTTACAGCAGCGTTTTTCACTGCAAGATCTGTTGCCAGATTGGTTTTTACATCAGCGTTTTGGATAATTTTATCGTTGATGGGTGCCCAATGAGCAAGAGAAATAGTTCTCAGACCAGGATTGTAAGTTTCAGCTCTTGTTAAAAAGTCAGGATAATTGACGTAGTTGGGGCTTGTAAAATTATTGTCCTGAACATTATGCTTGGTGTGCCATACACCGGTAAGCATCGTACTCCATCCGTTTCCGCTCCAGGTAGTGGCAGCACAAAGCCCGTCGACAGAATATATCGACTGACTGATAAGATTTTGAATGTTGGGAGTAGGAGTAGACATCATTACGTCTGCACGGCAACCGTCAATACCGATAAAAAGTACTTTTTTGGTCTGAGCTCCAAGGAAACAGCTCATTACAACAGCCATTGAGAATAGTTTTGTTTTCATAGGAAAAAGAGTTTTTGAAAATATAAAAGTTTACAAATAGTAATTTATTTTAAACTATTGTAAAATTAGTTTACTATTTGTAAACATGTGTGAACTGAAAATTAATTTATTGATAATTAAAAAGTTCCAGAAAAAGAATGAAATGTTTAACCACAAAAGTCACAAAAGAGAATAAATCCCGTTTATTTTAAGTAACAAACTTTGAGAATATAAAGTTCACAACAGCGTCCGAAAATCTTCAATTGTACGTACTATATTCCCCTCCTCCGGAGGGGTGTCAAATTTATAATTTGACGGGGTGGTAAAAAACACAAACGTTTCCAATGATTTGCCTTGAAAACATTTGTGTAAAGAAGTACTAAAAAATAGTTTGAAAAAGATGTGTTTAAAGAAGATTTTCAGCCTCAGAAATTGTATTTAGGATATAATCAGGGGATGCTTTTTCAAGTTCTGATCGGGTCTGAGCTCCGGAAAGAACGGCTACCGTAAGTCCGCAGCCTGCATTTTTACCCTCTTCAATATCAATAACAGAATCTCCCGCTTTTAAAACCTTATGTGCTTCAGTGATATTGAATTTCTTCATCGCAAGATGAATCATTTCAGGGCTTGGACGGCTTTCCGAAACATCATCCGCAGTAATTAAAGCATCAAAATGAATACTTTCTTTCCAGTTGAGTTTATCCAAAAGCTGATGAGCGATTTCAGATGTATATCCTGTATTCAAAACGATCTTTTTGTTTTGAGACTTCATACTGAGAAGGAAATCTTCCGTTCCGGTGATGGGTTTTACTTCAAGATTTTTGTAAGACTCTTTGAGCTGATCAGAGAAATTCTCAAAGATTTCGGGAGCGTCCTCTTCATTGCCATTAATTTTCTTTAAAAGGCTTGTAATAGCTTCCAGTTTTTCCATTCCGGCACAGCTGGATAATACCTTTTCCAGACTTACCACATAGCCGTAATCATTCACGGCATTGGTAAGTGTTTTGTACACTACATTATCCTCATCAATTGTTGTTCCGGCCATATCCAGAACCAATAATTCTATATTTTTCATTTAAATTTTAAGCGTAAATTTTTTCAATATTAAATTTTGAGAAGCCACCGCTTCCTGTCATTCCTTTCCCTCCGATACCCGTTACAATATGAATATTGGCAGATGGGCTGTGTTCAAAAAGATCTTTGGTTTTGCACTGAGAATAAATTCCGAACCATCTTCTCTGAATATCATACGTGGGAAGATCAATGATTTTTTTAGCCTCAAGAATCATGAATTCATCAATCTCCATATTAAGATCATATCCAAGATCATCCGCATTTTTAGCATCGGCATACTCATGAGAATCTCCAATGATGACAGAACCGTCAAGAGCCTGTTTGAATAAAATATGAACTCCGTATTTCTTTTCAAAAGAAATCGGGTCTTCTAAAGCCTTGATTTTCTGGAAAGAAGGACATTCGCTGAATGATTCATATCTTCTGACAGAAAGCCCGGTAAGAATATTTCCCTGAAGCGAATAAATCCCCTGCGGTTTGGTCTGAAGCATCTGAAGTTTACTGACTTCCAGATCACTGTCATTGAATACTTTAGGATATAAAGTCTTAAACTCATGTCCGCCACAGATGATGATTTTAGATGCATTGAATTCCATTCTGTCTGCAGTTACAGCTGTACATTTCTGATCATCTTCATGGGTTTCAAGAACCGTTGTATTGTAGAAAATCTGCAGTCCCATTTTTTCCTGAAGCAGCTTGTGAAGTTTTACAATCATATCTGCAGAATCTACTGAAAGTTCCTGAGGGAAAAACAGACCTCCTTTACAATAATCCGAACGGAGCCCGTCATATTTTTTAACGCAGTCATTTTTTGATAATAAAACAGATTCATAATCATTGTTTCTGTTGATTTCATAAAGCTCTTCAATCAGCTGAAGCTCTTCATCATTGGACGCGATATATACAGATCCGTTTTGTCTGATGGTAAGATCCGCCTGGGTATGAATTTCATTGTATATGGTGAGACTTTCTCTTCCGAAATTCTGCCATTTCAGATCCATTCCGGACGGTACTACCTGTCCGAAGTTCCTTACAGTGGCTCCCTGAGGAACAGAATTTCTTTCCAGTAAAGCTACTTTAAGATTTTTCTTCAGCGCATGATAAGCATGGAATGTTCCTAAAATTCCACCTCCTACAACGATTAAATCAAATTTTGTTGTCATTGTATTATAATTTATAAAATTTTCGATGTATCGAAATTGATGAATTGATTAGAGTTTGATTTGGGCTTTGATTTATTTCTGAAAGCCAGAAAAGCAATCACGGAAAGAATGAAAACGGTAACGGTGATGATGTAATTTAAGTTGATATAGAAATTTAACCATGACGTCTGAGCCGAACCAAAATTTTTATACAAAAGAATCAGAACACTTCCAAGATACCCGAATGAATCTACAATATAAATGAGAAAACCTACATTTCCTTTGATTTCAAAAGCGGCAATCATCCGGTCAAAGTAAATTCCGTTAAAAGGAATATAACAGATATACATTCCGAAACCGGAAATCGTCATCCATAAAAAAGGAGATAAAGAGCCCTGCTGAAAAAGATAAGTAGAAAGCCCTACTGTTAGAATTCCTATGAAAAGTATATAGTGATAGTAGGCAAATGCTTTTTTGTTGTTCTTTACTTTGACCATGAAACTTAAGATCAAAAGGACCATCACCGCAATAGGAATTTCCGTTAAAGTGAAAATGGAACTGTCAAAAGTAAAATGCAGTCCGTCCCAGATCTCACGGTTGAAATTATCTCTGAAATCCCTTAAAACCGTTAAACTGATATATAAAAAGATAATACACATGATGGGGACAAAAAACTGTTGGATCAGTGCTTTTCTTTCCCTACCGTTCAACGGTTGTCTTTTGTTTTTAAGCAAAATGTCTTCTTCTGAAGGTTTGGGTATTCTTTCAAGAAGCAGTCCGAAAAAAATCAATGGAATAATAAAAATAAGTCCGGCTGAAAACGGCATCCAGAACTCGGAAATGGAGAACGTATCCATTAAAAATTTTCCTGCGGATTTTGTAAATCCTGAAGAAACGACAAAGCTTGAACATAAAAACAGACCGATGATTTCCGTGGTTTTTCGCCCTTCGATGTAAGAGAAAACAATTCCCCAGATCATTCCCAACGGAATCCCGTTGATAAACATAAATATAATATTGTAAGGAGCAGGAACCGCTGCAAATCCTAACAGGGCAAGCTCTGCAATGGCAATAAAAACAAACAGATAAGTAAGTCTTTTTTGTGGTTTCAGCTCAGAAATAAATTTGATCCCTATGAATTTTGAAATAAAATAGCCTACTGCCTGCGCAATAATAATCAGAATCTTATAATCTACTCCGAAATAGGAAAGTCCCTCGTAAGAAGCTACAGTAAAAGGTTTTCTGAAGCCGTACATGCAGAAGTAAACACCAAAAGCAGCAAAAGCGGCTTTCAGTGTAACTAATGTTTTTTTATTGATGGTTCTGGCCATGATAATGGTTTAGAAGTTCAGTTTTACTCCAAGATTGAATCGTACTCCGTAATATTCTACCTGTTCAGGGCGGTCTTCATTTTTACCGAAGTGATAGATCAGAGGTTTGTTCAGAATATTGTTTACATCTGCATATAAAGTCAGATATTTTGTAAACTGATAAGACCCTCCGAAATCAAGATTGCTGTATTTACCATAATAAGAATCGTTGATATCTTCCTCAGCATATTCTACAGCATACTTTCCTTTATAGTTGTAAGCCAGCCTTGCATTGAATCCTTTTTTCTCAAAGAAAAGCTGTGCGTTGTATAATTCTTTTGCCTGATAGGGCAGTGCTACCGTTCTTCCGCTTGGCTTCTCCATTTCAGAGGTCATGAATGTAGCATTCAGCTGTACTCCGAAGTATTGTAAAAACCCTGGAAGGAAGTCGAATCTTTTGTTAATTCCAAGTTCAATACCTCCAAGCCATGCTGCTTTTCCATTATTAGGTGCTGTAAATTGTACACCCGTAATTCCGTTATAATTTCCGATAAAAGAATCCTGAAAAATAGGATCTGTAATCGATTTATAGAAAATACCGCCACTCAGAATCCCTACATTGGAGAAATAATATTCTCCCATCAAATCAAAATTCAAAGAATAGGTAGGATTAAGATTGGGGTTTCCACCTTTAAATTCGTTGTCTGCTTCAATATAAGTTCCTCCAGGGGTGAGATCTCCAAAGTTCGGTCTTGAGAAAGTTCTTGTAGCAGCAAAACGAAGATTGGTTTTATCATTCAATGTATACTTCAAATGAACCATTGGAAGAACAGCCAGATAGTTTTTGGTGTTTTCTACCGGAGTAAGTACATTATCATTCACACTGTATCCTCTTACCTTAGTATTGGTATTGGATAATCTGATTCCTCCTAAAATGGTGATCTTATCATTCAGTTTATAGGTTGCCATCCCGTAAGCGTCTGCATGTTTTTCAAAGACATCAAAATTTCTTCCTAATGCTTTATTGTACTGCAGTGCTTCGGAATCAGCCGTATTAATCTTTAGATTCCCTTGATTCTGATACCAGAACTGGTTCATTCCTGTTGTAGAAAGTACGGGTCCAAAAGTATTGCCGATATGAGCATTCATTTCACTTAAATATTTCGGTCCATTGGGCTGTGTTGTGATATATTGTGAATACTCAGACAGAAGTGGGGCAGTACCATTGTTCCAGTTGTAGAAAATATCAGAGAACTTTGCATTACGTTCTTTATCTCTGTATTTAAAACCATATTTTAAGGTCAGTTTATCAGATGCATTAATTTCGTGGTTGAATGCTGCTACGATTTTGTCTTTTTCCTCTACAAAAACTTTATAAAATTCAAGATCTGTAAATCTCATTTGGGAAGCATCCATTTTAAAGTTCGGATCACTGTAAAAACCGAATAAAGCATCTGGGTTTTTATAATCTAATTTCCCACCATCGGCTTTCCAATAAGCTCTTGGTCCATTTCCATGATCTGAAATATAATCAGGATTAATGCCTACACCAGATTGAGTGTACTTGATGACATAGTAAGAATTATTCTGTTTATCAGGAATGTTTCCATACTTGAATTTGTTGTCGTAGTAAGATAAGTCCCAGTCGATTTTTCCTTTATTTAAATTATGAACGGCTCCCAAAGAGACAGAAGTAAGCTCTGTAATTAATAAATTGTGGATATTCTGAAGCTCTATTCTCGCTGTATTGTTGGCGCTGCTGAATTTATCAAATCGGATTCTATGTTTGTAGTGGGTTTCATCATCCGATAATGTACCATACATTCCTTTTAAATAGAAAGTAGTTTTTGGAGACAATACATATTCAAAAGCCGTATTGATCCCTGTTGTTTTTCTTACTCCGTTATAATCACGAAGTTCCAGCCTGAAAACACCTTCATCACCACTTCTTCTCGCTTCAAAGTTATCTGTAGACCAGTTCCTGATGAAATGGGCAAAATTGAAAAGGTACCCGAATTTTTTATCTTTTGTTCTTCCTCCATATAAAAATCCGAGGTTATACACTCCTTTATCAGCTTTAGCATTATATCCGCTTCCAATAGTTGCTTTGAATTCTGTTTTCATTGGCGGAGTCTTGGTGATAAAATTGACACCACCACCAATTCCGTCTGCTTCCATGTCTGGGGTAAAAGACTTGTTTACATGTACATACGAGATCAGTTCCGTAGGAAAAAAGTCGAATGCTGTTGCTCTTGATGTTGTTTCCTCCTCAGCGGTAGGAAGTCTGTTTCCATTGATGGTTGTAGAAGCCCAGAATGGCGGAAGTCCTCTCAGAGAAACAAATCTTCCTTCGCCCTGGTCTCTTTCAATAGAAACTCCCTGTACACGCTGTACGGTCTCTGCCGCATTTCTGTCCGGTAGCTTTCCGATTCCGTCAGAGGCAATGACATTGGTAATATTGATTGCATTTTTCTGAAGATTCAACGCTCTTGCTTCCGTATTTTTCAGCGTTCCGGTAACGACTACTTCATCAATGTTTTTTCGGGGCTGGGAAAGTTTGATGCTTCCCAAATCAACCGTTTGTTCTGGCTTCAGATCTACATTGATGTCTGTAGATTCATATCCGATGTAGCTGATTTGTAACGTGTACTGACCTTCTTTGATATCATTGATGGTAAATTTTCCTTCAATATCAGTCGCTATATTTTTAGATAAGCCTTTTATTTTGACTGTGGCCCCGGGGAGAGGCTGGCTGTCGTCCAGAACAGTTCCTATAATTAACTGTTTCTGTGCTGAAACAAAGACAATGAAACAGACAAAAACAAGGGTAAGTAATTTCTCTAAATTTGCTTTCATTTTTACATATATTAAATTTTTTATGCAAATCAAGCTAATAATTTTAATATATATAAATATTCTGTATTAAGTATTGTTTAACAAATAGACACTGTTTATTACGACTATTTTACTTTGAAAACCATTAAAGTTGATCTTTTAAAATAGAATAAAACAGAGATAGAGTTTGTCCACACAACGTTTTTTATAAATATTGCTTTATAGTTATTCAATGGGAAATTGATCTGAAATAGGGGTGTTTTGGTTCATATTTCGTTCATTTTGGGAGAAAGTAGAAAATCAAAAATTGCATATTTGTAAACTTTTGTTTTGTCTGGAAATCAAAAATTCAAGAAGAATGAGTAAAATGATTATTATTTTAAACGCAAGTTTAATGATTCTAACAGTATATTTATAAGGATGCAAAGGTTGCGGCTTTGTCGCTGATGAAGCGTTCTTGTGATGCGTGCACTCATAAAGAATCAATGAGATTGATTCTACTCTAGAATTGTCATTCTGAATGCAATGCAATGAAGAATTTTATACTATTGAATGTAAATAGGATTCTTCCTTCGTCAGAATGACAAAGTCAAATAAAAAACTTTGCGTTAAAAAAATGCGATTAAGCAGTATAAAAATAAAGGACAAGCATCACACAGCTTTCATCGCTGATGCTTACCGGAACGTGAGGAAACTTACCATTGAAATAAAGAGAATCTCCTTCTTTTAAAATGATTTCTTCATTATCAATCACGTATTTCACTTCTCCTTTCAGGATATATTTGAATTCCCAGGCATCGGTAATAACTTTTTCCCTTTTTGAATTGGGTTCAAGGGTAAGGAGTGCCGCTTCAAATCCCAAAGAATGAAGACTTTTGCTGAAGATATGCATATACTTGAATCCTTCAGCTTCTACCTCTTTTTCTATTACTTGCTGGCTTTCTTTCGGAACATAGATGAATTTGGCATTGGATTTTTTTTCAACCCCTTCAAAAAAATAGCTGGCATCAATCTCAAGAGACTGAATCAGATCTAATAAGACAGGAAGTGAAGGAATCGTCCTTCCGTTTTCAATTCTGGAAACAAGACCGTTACTCACATTTGCTTTGAAAGCCAGATCATTGATGGTTAAATTATTCTTTTTTCTAATATCCTTTAATCTCTTGCCGATACCTATTAAAAAGTCGTTCATACGCTATGCAATTTAACCTGAATTATTTTTTTTCGTCATTCAATGAAAGGCAAAGGTAATATTATTCTATAGAGTTTGGATAGATAAGGGAATCAATTCATTGAAAATTATTATTGAAAGGAACGCTGAATTTGTCTTCTGCTTTCTTTCCCTTTTTGCCCATCCCAATAAAATTTCCCTATTTTTGTGAAACTCCTTATTTCATTTATGAAAAAAATTATTCTTATCGAAGACGAAACCAGCGTAGTTTCTTTTATTAAGAAAGGACTTCAGGAAAATGGATATGAAATTTCTGTAGCTTTTGACGGCCGTACAGGAGTACAACTGGTGCAGGCTAACGATTTTGATCTGGTAATTTTAGACATTATGCTTCCGGAAATGAATGGTCTGGATGTCTGTAAAGAGATAAGAAAAACCAATCAGAGCGTTCCGATTTTGTTTCTAACTGCTTTGGGAACTTCTGAAAATATTGTTCTCGGATTGGAAAGTGGGGGAGATGATTATCTTGTAAAGCCTTTTAAATTCATAGAGCTGGTAGCACGCGTGAAGTCTTTGCTAAGGAGAAGCAACAACAACGGTCCGCAGGAAGCTATTGAATCTGAACCTGATAATGAAGATGTTTTTCAGTTTTCGGATCTGATGGTGAACGATTATACCAAGAAAGTAACACGGGCCGGAGAAGACATTTCGCTTACTTCTACAGAATATAAACTCCTGCTGTATTTCCTGAATAATCCGGAAAAAGTAATTTCCAGAGCTGAAATTCTGGATGCAGTATGGGGAGTAAACTACGAACTGGGAACTAATGTGGTAGATGTATATGTCAACTATTTAAGAAAAAAACTGGATAACCAGGATGATAATAAGTTGATTCATACCGTGATAGGAATGGGATATGTGTTGAAAAAAACATAATGGATGTTTAATAAAGTGATTACAAATCAGACCAAAACGATGGTGCTTTTGATGTTGGTTTTTACAGCCATCATTTTGCTGTTCAGTGGTTTGGTATACTTTTCTATCGTGAATTTTTCCCATCAGAGATTTTATGAGCTCCTAAAGATCAGAACGGCGACCATTGTTCAGATTGAAAAAAGCAAAGATCATCTCGACCTTCCGGAAAATTATATTCTCAACAGTCTGAATGATGAGGAACTTCCAATGGAAAAGGACTATGTTTTTGCCGTTCCCAGAGATTCCAATTTCAAAAAAATATCTCAGGAAGTTCATATTCCTGCTTATTTCTTTAAAAATATTATCAAAGAAGGAGAGTCCAATTATAATGATGAAGAATTCTATTATATAGGACAAAGCTTTAAATATGATAATAAAGATTATATCGCTATTGCTTCAGCTAAAAATCATTATGTCATTTATTATCTGGGCTTTTTAAAAAGAACACTGCTTACCTGTATCGTTCTTTCTTTGTTCTTCAGTATGATCTTTTCTTTTTATTTGTCGAAAACCTTATTCAGACCGATCTTAAAAATTACAGGAAAAGTAAAGGAAATAAGTTCTGAAAATCTTCACTTAAGGCTGGAGTCTCAGCCTGATAACAAAGAGCTGAACGAGTTGGTAGATACTTTCAACGATATGCTCAACCGTATTGAAACCTCATTTGAAACTCAGAATCACCTGATCGGAAATGTTTCCCACGAATTGAGAACTCCTCTTACCTCCATTATGGGAGAAGCTGATGTTGCTCTTTCCATCAGCAGAACAGCCGATGAATACAAAGAAACTCTTGGAATCATTCTGGATGAAGCTGAAAAGCTGGATATAAAGATTAAAGCTCTCTTAATGATTGCCCAAACCGGATTCGATGGGAAAATCCAGAAAATGGATAAGGTAAGAATAGATCAGCTGCTTTGGGATGTTATTGAAACGCTAAGAAGAATAGATTCCAGAAATAATATTTATCTTGATATCAGTATGCTTCCCGATAATCCGAAAAAGCTGAAAGTACAGGGAAATGAACAGCTGCTCCATCTTGCGGTAGCCAATATCGTCAGTAATGGCTGCAAATATTCTAATTTTCAGCAGGTGAAAGTATCTCTGGGAGCTACCAATACAGATGTCTACATTATTGTAAAAGACAATGGTATCGGAATTCCTGAAGTAGAGATGAATAAAATCTACGATCCATTCTTCAGAGCCTCCAATACGAACAACTATGAAGGCTATGGAATTGGGCTTCCGTTAGCAAGAAATATCGTAAGAATGCATCATGGTGAACTGATCGTAAGTTCACACGAAAACCAGGGAACTACCGTACAGATGCGCTTCCCGAATTTCTATAGTACGCAGAAAGGAGAGTAGCCTGATCTTATTCAGCCTGAAGAACAATCCGGAAACAAACAATGTCTATGAGCAATTTCGTCCTTTTACGATTTTGTTTTTTGCTATATGAACTCTCCTTAACAATTTTCTAATCTCATTTTAATCTCTTTAATCACATTTTAATTCCGTTCCAAAGATGTTCTAATATGGTCGTTCTAGTTTTGTATCATCAAAAAAGATAAACACGATACAAAATAATAAAGAACATGGCTAAAACAATTTTAATTGCAACAGATTACTCTCTTGAGTCATTGAACATATTGAAAAAAGTACTTAAAGAGAAAGATGCATCAGAAGATCAGAACCAATATAATATCCTTCTGACATCCGGGTATGATGGCGGAGATTCTATCAGAGATCTTTTATTCACAACCAAAACGTCGGTTTTTAATAAAATAAGACCGGAAGAGTTCTGTGATGCCTATGGAATTATCAGTAATAAATATCCCCACCTGATTAATAAAATTACTTGTGATGTTTTTACAGGAAGTTTCCAGAGAACATTCAACCAATATGTAAAGGCAGAAAATATTGAAGAGGCTTATTATTCTCCATCTATCAAAAGTAAGGGAAAAGGCAAGTTTGATCTGATTCCTTATATCAAAAAATGCAAAGAACTGCAATCTCATGAAATTACCGTTGAAGTAAGAGAAAGACTTCCAGAAAGAGGAAGACTGGCAGAGATCTTTGTAGAGGTCTAAATAAAACACAAATAAAAAAATAAAAAAATGTTAAGAAATTATAGTAACAGCAGGACACTGGGAGATAATATCAGGTTGGGGACGCTGACTGCCTTTACGGCGGGTACTATAAATATAGCTTCCCTATTGATATTTCTCTCTTTTACATCGAATGTAACGGGACACTACGCTATTTTAGCAGCAGAAATAAGTAAAGGAAACTGGACGCAGGTAGGAGTAGTAGGGGGATGGATCTTTTTATTCTTCTTCGGAAGTTTTCTGTCCAACTTTATCGTTATCAACTTTAACAAGAAAAGTAAATATTTTGCCCATTCTATGCCTATTGCGCTGGAAATTATATGTCTCCTTTTTGTGGGAATATACGGGCAGTTTTACTATCAGAAAACATTAGAGGAAACAGAATATCTGGTAGCATTGATGCTTTTTGCCACCGGACTGCAAAACGGTCTTACGGCAAGTATCTCCAACTTCTCCGTGAAAACGACCCACCTTACCGGAACAACCACCGATTTAGGAATCCTGGTATCTATGTTTACACAGAAAAAATATAGAAAAAACGGAGAGCTTATAGGCAGGGCAAAACTTCTGATGAGTATTATGCTTGCTTATATCATGGGAGCAGTGTTCTCAGGATTGACTTATTACTATCTGGAATTCAGAGTGTTCTATGTAATCAGTCTGTGTCTTCTGATTGTCATCGGGTATGATGCTTATAAAATTCATGTTCGACACTTTAACACGAAATATAGATATAGCAGGATTTATAAAAAGCCTAATCTCTTTGCATATCTCTATGATAAAATCCATGGAATTCCTAAAAGAGAGAAGAAAAGAAAGCTTGTCTTTGAAGATTAAAATATAAAACACACTATTAATTTTTTGTATAAACTAGCTGTAAATGCCCTTATTTTATTATGAAATAGGGGTGTTTTTCTTTAAAAATGTCTTAAAAATCTATAAATCTGTTGTTTTTTATCCTGTTTTTTAAAGGTGTTAAAATGAAAATTTCCCGATCAGATTAATAAGCGAGCTAACGCCCTTCATTACAAACATTAAAAAAAATGGTTGGGGATAAATAAGTAAAAATGTTGATAATTAAATATTAAATCACGATTTTGGTATTTTAATTCCCGTTTCCATTGACTATTTTTGTAAGTTGATTTACGTTTTTATGTCAGATATTATTCAGCTTTTACCGGATCATGTAGCCAACCAAATTGCAGCGGGAGAGGTGGTGCAGCGGCCTGCATCCATCGTGAAAGAACTTTTGGAAAATGCTATTGATGCAGATGCAACGAAGATTGAATTGATCATCAGAGATGCCGGGAAAAACCTTATTCAGGTGGTAGACGACGGAAAAGGAATGTCCGAAACAGATGCCCGTATGGCATTTGAAAGACATGCTACCTCCAAAATCAAAGGAACAGAAGATATCTTTAAGATTGCTACAAAAGGCTTCCGGGGTGAAGCACTGGCTTCTATTGCCGCAGTTTCACAAGTAGAGCTCAGAACGAAACAGAATGACACATCCATTGGTACCAACATTTATATTGAAGGCGGAGTTTTCCAGTTTCAAGACCCGGTTCAGACAGCAGACGGATCAAATTTTTTAGTAAAAAATCTTTTCTATAACGTTCCTGCAAGAAGGAAGTTTTTGAAAAATAACAATATTGAATTCAGACATGTAATTGATGAATTTCAGCGTGTTGCACTGGCTCATGAAAATCTGGAATTTTCCCTTTTCCATGATGATGAAGCTGTTTTCAGGTTGAGAAAAGGAAGTCAGATGCAGCGTATTGTAGATGTTTTCGGAAGGAAACTTCAGCCGCTTTTGATTCCTATCAAAGAAGATATTATCTGGTGTAAACTTCATGGATTCGTTGCTAAGCCTGAAGGTGCCAAGAAAGCAAGAGGAGAACAGTTTCTTTTTGTGAACGGAAGGTATTTCAGAAGCCCGTACTTCAATAAAGCAGTACAGGAAGCCTTTGAAGGATTGCTTCAGCCCGGATATGTACCCTCATTTTTCCTTTTCCTGGAGCTTGATCCTGAGAAAATTGATGTGAATATTCATCCACAGAAAACCGAAGTGAAATTTGAAGATGAACATCTTATTTTTGCTTTGCTCCGCTCAACCATCAAAAGGTCGTTAGGGATTTATAATGTCTCTCCAAGCCTTGATTTCGACAGAGATCCGGAGTTGGATGAAATGATGAATAAACCGATTCCAAGCAAAGGAAACGGAGGTGGAAGTGGTTTTGTAAAAATGCCGGAGATTATTGTAGATAAGGATTATAATCCGTTTCTGGAAGAAAAAAATGTAGTGCATCCAGAAGAAATTCAGAATCTTACAGAAATGTACCATCAGAATATTACTGCTGAACCTTCAAAGATTAATTTATTTGAAGATGAAGATTTTGACGAAGATCTGATGAGGCTTCCAAACGGCTACTGGCTTTTCAATAAAGGTGATGTGACCTTGATGCTGGATCTCGGAAGAATGCACAGATTATTGGTCTCTGAAGGGAATAAATCTACCAGAAAATCAAATACAAACAGCCATGCTCTTCTTTTCTCTCTGGAATATCATATGAATGAGATTGAGAAGACAAAATATAATTCGATCAAAAAATATCTTCCGGAATTAGGGTTTGACATGAAAATTGCTCATGAAAGTGTACTTCGAATAGATTCACTTCCTGAAGGGCTGAAAGAAACCCAGGCAATGAAATTCCTGGAGAACCTTTTTGAAATTCTGGAATACAAAACAGAAGAAGAATTTTTGCATTACTACCATAATCAGTGGAACAAAATGCAGTCCAAGTCAAGATTTGACTTTATTTATAAAAAAGATGCGGAACAGCTTATCAAAGACTTTACAGCACTAGGTTTCCCGGAGTTTTTGCCGGATGGAAAAAGATGCTATTATGAAGTTCCGTTTAATGATTTTAAAAACAAATTTTAAATTATGTTTAACAATATACCGCCCATTACAAGGAATATTATTATAATCAATGTTATAGTATTTATTGTTACTTATTTCATGGGAAACCAGATGATTGGTTATCTCGCGGGCTTTTATCCGTTCTCCCCTTTTTTCCATTCATGGCAGGTTATTACCCATATGTTCATGCACGGAAGTATCATGCATATTTTATTTAACATGATGACGCTCTTTAGCTTTGGACCCATTCTGGAGCAGACATTAGGAGATAAAAAGTATTTGATTTTATATTTTGCAAGTGGTTTAGGTGCATTTTTCCTTTTCAATTTGTGGAATTTTGTAGAAGTTCAGCAGCTTTCCAGTGAATTGGAACAGCTGGGGTTTAATGTAAATGCATATTTGTCAGGTGCCAGTGTTGGGTTTGCAGGGAATGCAGATTCCATTCTTAAACAAAAAGAATTACTTGAAAGTTTCAAAGACATTGTAGCTACACCCATGGTTGGGGCTTCCGGAGCTATTTTCGGAGTTGTAGCGGCATTTGCGACGCTATATCCGGATTCTAAAATTGGAATCATGTTTATTCCGGTTCCTATAAAAGTAAAATACCTTCTGCCAGTTATTGTTGTTGTTTCTGTGTTCCTTGGTGTCTCCGGGAATGGAGGTGGCATTGCTCACCTCGCTCACGTAGGGGGAGCTTTGGTAGGATGGCTGCTGGCAGTAATTTGGAAAAAGCATTTGTACAGATTCAATTAAAATAAGATTGTGAAGGTTTTCCGACTCATATTATTCATCCTGCATCTGGGAATTCTGTTTTTACTGCTGGGTACCTTATTGAATGCTTATGTTCCACCGAAGGTTTTCCCATGGTTTAACTTGCTTTCCTTAGGTTTTCCGGTACTTATGATCTGTTATATCATTCTGACGATATTCTGGGTATTCAGCTGGAAAAAAAGGGCGTTTGTGTTTATGTTTGCAGGGTTAGCATTTATAAATCCTGTAAAACGTTGGGTTAACTATTCTGATAAGAAAGGAAATTCCGAAATAAAAGTGGTTTCTTTCAATACCAGAGCTGGCAGAATAGGAAATAAAGAGCTTGAACCTTACCTGAAGTCTCAAAATGCAGATGTTCTTCTTTTACAGGAGGATGCGGGTATTAAATATCAATTTGATGGCTATCAGAAAGCAAATCCCGGAGGCGGCTTAACAATTCTGACCAAGCATAAAATCCTAAAACAGCAGATTATAGATCCACAAGATGAAGAGGTAAGAATTCCTGGTTTGTTGGCTGATATAGAAATTAAAGGCAGGACCTACAGGTTCATTGGTGTCTATCTCAATCCTTTTCGCTTTCAAAAAGATATGGTGAGACTTAATGGAAATACCGATACCGATGAACAAAAAATAAAAGATGTTGTTAAAAGGCTGATTCCCACCTTTAAAAAACATCAGGATCAGGTAACCCTTATTCGTGAAGCCATTGACAATTCTCCTTATCCTGTAATTCTGGCGGGCGATTTTAATTCTGTTCCTAATTCTTATGAATATTATCATTTATCGGATGGGCTTGAAGATGCATTTTTATTGGCCGGAAAGGGCAGCGCAACGAGTTTTCATGACTATAAATTTCCAATCAGGATCGACTATGTTTTTTCTTCAAAATCATTAAGGGCAATATCTTATGAAGTTGACCGTTCTGTAAGTATTTCAGATCATTATCCTGTCATCGTGAAATTTTCCACGGAAAGCAAATAATCATAAAAAGAGTTAAAGTTATCTGCTTGGTAGGATTTTTGTTGAAAGAAAAGTGTACCAAGACCGTTTTTTCATGAAGTCGAATCAGATATTACTATTTATACATATCGTTATTGCTGTTTTGCTGTTAAGCACATTAGGGAATGCATGGATTCCGCCTAATCTTTTGGGCTATCTTAACCTGCTATCACTTGGTTTCCCCTATCTGATCTTAGCACATTTGATTCTTACACTGATATGGATTTTCAAAAAACAAAAAATAGCTATCGCTTTTGCACTGGGTACACTTATCTTCTATAATCCCATCAGACGATGGGTCAACTTTTCGCCAAAAACAGAGAATGGAAAAACAATACGGGATATTAAAGTATTGACATTTAATGTAAAATATGGAGAATATGGTTGGGATAAAGTGAAAAATTACATTAAAGAACAGGATGCAGATATTATTCTTGTACAGGAAAAAGATACTAACCGTGCCATAAAACGGGATCTTATAAAATATCCTTCTGTTATTCTGAAAACAAAACATAAAATTGTAAGACAGGCAGAGTTGATTGAGGAGAAAGCAAGGGGAAATTCATTCTATGCTGATATTGATATCAATGGAAAGGTAGTCAGAATTATTAATGTGTATCTTGAACCTTTCAGACTTCATAAGTCAATGTTTACGAAGTTAGATGCACTTGGATTTGGAAATGTTTCAACATTGCTGTCTCACATGACTCCTACATTTCAGGCCCATGAAGATCAGGTAAAAAGAATCAGAAAGATGGTAGACTTATCACCTTACCCGGTTATTTTAGCCGGAGATTTTAATTCTGTTCCCAATTCTTATGAATATTATAATCTGGGAAAAGATCTTCAGGATGCCTTTTTAGTAGCAGGAAAGGGAAGCGCAAGCAGTTTTCATGACTATAAAGTACCTTTGAGAATTGATTATATCTTCAGTTCAAAATCTATTATTCCTCTAAGCTATAAAGTAGATCAGTCTGTGAAATTATCGGATCACTATCCTGTAATTGCAGAATTTCTGCTAAATTAGTTCCATGAAAAATATACTGTCTGCGATTTTTATTTTCAAAATTCTTCTCACTGCATGTTCCAAGAAGGAATCTCCGGGTTTCGCTGCGGAACAGGATGTTAAAAGGAACTATGATACTATTGCTGTTGATTCCTTTTCTACCGGCGCTGTTTCAGTAGATATTGCCCGAAAGATAAGAATGTCTTCCCCCCAGTATCTGGACTCTGTAAAACAGGCTAAAAAGCTTCAGGAAGAGGAGAGCAAGCTAAAGGCAGAGCTTGAAAAAGAAAATAAAGCAAAACAGGAAGAGGAAAAGAAAAAAGCAGATGCAGAAAAGAAAAAGAAGTCTGTAGAAACGCCTTCGGGTCCAGACTCTAAAACACAATAACGCCTATATCATTAAAAAATAGACAATATGAAAAAACAAATCCTTACAGCAATGGTGATCTCAGTATTCACTGTAGCATGTACAAAATCAACAACGAAAACAGAGCAGGTAGATAACGCTGACGGATCAGTTACTACAACCACTACTACCGTTACAGAAACTCCAACTACTGTTGATACTGCAAAAATCAACAATGCAAAAGAAGATGTGAAAGCAAAAGTAGATGCTGCTGGTAATAAGATTGATGATGCAGCTCAAAAGGCTAAAGATAAAATTGACGCAACAGCTGATAAAACGAAACAGGATCTTCAGAAGGCCGGTCAGGATATCAAAACTGAAGCAAATAAAGTAGGACAAGATGCTAAAGAAGCCGCGAAAAAAGGAGCTTCAAAAGTAGAAGAAGCTGCGAAAAAAGTAAAAGAAGACTTAAGTAAATAAAAAAAAGCCGTAATTCTAATTGAGTTACGGCTTTTTTTATTAATTGACCAGAATGGATATTCTGTATCTTTATTTATTCATTTCCAGCAAAGGTTCAATATATTCTCTATCGTTGCTTAATCTTGGTACTTTATTTTGCCCGCCAAGTTTTCCTTTAGCTTCCAGCCAGTGATAGAAAAGATTGGTTTTCGCGATGTGTACAATAGGCCTTTTAAGGGTCATATTGTTGTATCTCTTCGCTTCATAATCAGAATTGATGGTCTTTAAATGCTTATCAAAAGCATCAATAAAGTTATCCAGATTATCAGGATGCTGGCTGAATTCAAAAATCCATTCATGGGCACCTCCTTCGTTTCCTTTCATAAAGACAGGAGCTCCTGTAAAATCCGTGATTTGTGCTCCAGTAACTTCACAGGCTTTTGAAAGAGCAGATTCTACATTGGTAATCATCAGTTCTTCACCAAAAGCATTGATATAATGTTTGGTTCTTCCTGTTATTTTGATTCTGAACGGATTGGTTGATGTAAAGACAACAGTATCACCAATCAAATATCTCCATAAGCCGCCATTGGTTGTAATAACCATTGCATAATTTTTTCCAACTTCCACATCTTCCAGGCTTACCACTTTCGGATTTGAAAAATGGAACTGATCCATGGGAATGAATTCGTAAAATATACCGTAATCCAGCATCAGAAGCATCTCATCACTGTCTGATCTGTCCTGTATCCCGAAGAAGCCTTCAGAAGCATTGTAAATTTCGTAGTAATTGATGTTTTTTCCGATGATCTGTCTGAATTGCTCCCTGTAGGGCTTGAAACTGATTCCGCCGTGAAAAAACACCTCCAGATTCGGCCATAGTTCTGAAATACTTCCGATATTGGTTTCCTTTAATACTTTTTGAAGGAGAACCATCATCCAGCTTGGTACCCCAATGATACTTCCCACATCTTCATTTTTTACTTCAGAGGTGATCGCCTTCAGTTTGCTTTCCCATTCTCCCATCAATGAGACTTTCTTGCTTGGGGTTGTGGTTATTTCTACCCAAAATGGAAGGTTATCAATTAAAATAGCGGATAAATCCCCAAATTTTGTGTTGAAATCAGCATACAGTTCAGAACTTCCTCCTAAACGTAAATTTTTATAATTAAAAAGCTGATTTTCAGGATGATTATTGGCGTAAATGGAAACCATATCCTTTCCTGCCTTCATGTGACAGTATTCCAGGCTTTCTGCAGAAATGGGGATAAATTTGCTCTTGGCGTTAGTGGTTCCCGACGATTTGGCAAAATGTTTAATGAGCCCGGGCCAGCTTATATCTTTCTGACCCTGCCTTGCTTTTTCAATATAAGGTTCCATTTCTTCGTAAGTAACGATCGGGACCTTATTTTTAAAATCCTGATAACTTGATATAGAATTGAATCCGTACAGTTTACCGTATTCCGTGTCTTCTGCATGAAACAGCTGGGAAAAGAGTATACCTTTCTGGGTCTCAATGGGATGATCCATGAAATTCTGTATCTGATCTATCCTCTGACGGATGAACCAGTTGACTACGGTATTGAAAAGTGCTTTGGTTGCCATTCCAACAAATATAATGATATTTGAATTTTCTGAAAATTTTTTGCGTGATTAAATAAAAAAACCGTTACAAAATTTGTAACGGTTTGATATTTAGATTATTGTTTCTTAGCAATACTCATCATATGCAGCCTGTAGGTTTGCTGCGATAGCTCCTGCAGGGTTTCCTTCGATGTGGTGTCTTTCCAGCATGTGAACCAATTCACCATCTTTGAAAAGAGCTACACATGGAGAACTTGGAGGGAATGGAGCAAGGTGTTTTCTTGCCTCAGCTACAGCTTCAGTATCAAATCCTGCAAATACAGTTGTTAAATGATCAGGTTTCTTATCTCCGGTCAAAGAGTATACAACACCCGGTCTTGCAGCACCTGCTGCACAACCACATACGGAGTTAATTACCAATAATGTAGTTCCGGACTGCTTCAATGCATCTTCTACCTGAGTTGGAGTTGTCAAGTCCTGGAAACCTTTATCTGTAAGCTCTGCCTTCATAGGCATTACTAAATCTGTTGGATACATATATTTTGTTTTTATCTGTACAAAGTTAAGCATTTCTTTGCGTTTGTTCAATATATAAAAACTATCAATCGATTAGTCATATAAAATTAATCAAATATTAATATTGTAATAATATTCAAAAAAATGTGAATTAAGACTAGGAATAATGGAAAATTATTATTAATTTTGAAATGATTCTGAAAAACAAACGACCATGAAAAAAACATTTAAGGCTTTCCCTCAAGCAATCAATCACTTAAATACTCTATGAAATATGGTAGTATCTTAATTCTTTTTCCAGTTTTAGAATCAAAACTGATTAACAAACTTTAATATCCAAAGAAAGCGAAGCCCGGAACTGAAAAGTTCCGGGCTTCTTTAATCAAATCGATATGCAAAGGTTGTATATCCTAATATAAATAGTTGATAGAAAATAAGTTGAAGGGTTATGGATCGCCGTCAACGGTTAGTTATCAACTAAGACAGGAGCTTTTTAGCCATCTCGGAAATACTTTTTCCGTCAGATTTTCCGGCTAATACTTTTGATGCTGCTCCCATTACCTTCCCTAAATCTTTAATAGATTCAGCTCCGGTTTCAGAAATAATATTTTTAATTTCTGTTTCAAGTTCTTCAGCAGAAAGTTGTTTAGGTAAAAACTTCTCAATTACTTTCATTTGAGCTTCTTCTACTTCTGCAAGATCCTGTCTTCCTTGAGCTGAAAACTGCTCAAAAGAATCTTTACGCTGCTTGATCATTCTCTGCAGAATAGCAATTTCCTGCTCTGCGGAAACTTCAGCGCCTCTTGCTTCTGTCTGTAAAAGAAGAATCTGAGATTTTACAGCACGAAGAGAGTCCAGAGCTACTCTGTCTTTTTCTCTCATGGCTGTTTTTATAGCTTCGCTTATTATATTTTCTAAACTCATGTTATTCTTATTTGTACTAATGTGAAAGGATTAATGTATTGATGATTTTACAGAGTGACTCATCAATACATTAATACACTTATTTTAGTCTACGTCTTTATTTAAAAATCTGTTTTCTCTGATCTGCATAGATCCGTTGTTGTCAGACAGATACGTGTTGATGTTCTGATCTGAAGCATTGGTTCCGTCGATCGAAATATTTTTTCTTTTGAAAGCAGGAATAGATTCAAACTCACTTGTGCTGTCAAAGCTCTGGTAGCGTGAGTTGAATTCTTTCAATTTATTTCTTCTTTCAATCACTCTGTCCTGGTCGATCGTTTTATTCACAAAAGTGAATTCTGATTCTTCCGTTTTTGGAGCTTCAATTTCTGTTTTGTTTTCAAAAGCAGTTTTTTTTTCTGCTTTTGGTTCTTCCTGTTTCTGATAGAAGGTTTCAATCTTCTGAGCCGGTTCAGCTACAGCAGCATTGCTTGGGTTGTTAAATTCTGCTTTTGGCTGTCCGAAATCGGTATTAGGCTCGTTTCTCACAGGTTCGTTTACAAAGAAGCTGAATTCAACAGGCTTTTCTTCTGTAAACGAGCTGCTGAATGGAGTTCCTGCCTGCGGTTCATCTTTTTTATTTTCAAAATCAAATGAGAAAGACTGAATTTCCAGGTCGTTTGGATCTTCATTCTCTTCGTCAATAGAAAATAAGCTGTATTCCTGCTCACTTTCTTCTTCGTTTTTCCACGCCTGTTCAGGAGTGTTTATAATATCTTCCTCTTTATCAGAGAATTTTATTTCGGGTCTTACCTGCTCTTCTTCAAGAATCATTTTTTTTTCAATGGATGTAACCTTGAACTGTGTGCTGTGGTCTTCATCATCTAATCTGAAATGATTGGCTCTGCTGGAATCATAGGTGGTATCAGGTGCAGACTCTCTTTCCTCTCTTGTTTTGAAAGGGGAGTTTTTCGGAGCATCGAAGCTGTCGTTAAGACTGATTCTGATTTTCTCTGTAGGTCCTGCAAATTTCTTATTGTCGTTAGAGAATCCTGTTGCGATAACAAGAACGCTTACTGCATCTCCCAATTCCTCATCAGCACCTACTCCGAAGATAATATCTGCGGTGTTTCCAGCTTCTTTCTGAATATGGTCCATGATGATACCGATCTCATCCATGGTTACTTCTTCAGCACCACTTCTGATCAATAACAGAACGTTTTTGGCACCTGTAATCTTATTATCATTCAATAATGGAGAATCAAGGGCTTTTCTTACCGCTTCTTCGGCTTTATTTTCACCTGAAGCAGTTCCTGTAGACATCAAAGCGGTACCTGAATTCTGAAGTACAGATTTAGCATCTCTAAAGTCAATGTTTACATCAAAGTAACCTGTAATAACTTCTGCCATACCTTTGGCTGCATTAGCTAGAACTTCATCGGCTTTTGAGAATCCCTGCTTGAATCCAAGGTTTCCGAACTGCTGTCTTAGTTTATCGTTGTTGATAACAATTAATGAATCAACATTATTTTTTAGTTTATCAAGACCATTTTCAGCCTGATCAAGTCTTCTTTTACCTTCAAAACTGAAAGGAACGGTAACAATACCTACAGTAAGAATTCCCATGTCTTTTGCTACTTTAGCAATGACAGGAGCTGCTCCGGTACCGGTACCACCGCCCATTCCGGCAGTGATAAACACCATTTTAGTGTTTTGTCCCATAGCTGCTTTAATATCTTCAATACTTTCGATTGCCGATTTTTCACCAACCTCAGGGTCTGCACCTGCTCCAAGACCTTCTGTGATTGTGGTTCCTAACTGAACTTTATTAGCAACCGGGTTATTATCAAGAGTCTGAGCATCTGTATTACAAATCACGAAATCAACTCCGTGAATTCCTTTCTCGTACATGTGCTTCAGAGCGTTGTTTCCACCGCCCCCTACACCGATTACTTTTATGATGGATGAATTTCCTTTTGGCAAATCAAATGAAAATCCTTGTGTACCTATATTTTCCATAACTATACTTTTAATAATTATAATTGATAATTGATTGATGATAATTGATAAGGAAAAGATCGTTTATCGCTTATCATTCACCATTTATAATTTATTCTACTTCTTCAAAGAATTTTTTTACTTTTTCCATAAGCGACTGCCCGAAGGTCAATTTCGCCTTTCTGTTCTCCTGTCTTTCATTTTCAAAAGACTGCTGCTCCTGAACGGGTGTTGCATGCTGAACCGGCTGAACAGTTTCTGTCTGTACTGAAGCGGTTTCAGGCTTTGGCTGTTCTGCAACAACTTCCATGATTTCATCAGCATTCTGCTTTTTGTCTCTGATCTTTAAACTCTCCATCAGTAACCCGATAGACGTAGCAAATTCAGGGCCTTTCAGGTACTGATTTTTATCGTTGGCGATATATTCATTCGCAAAACCTATTCTGCTGTCAAAACCAGTGGTATAATTGGCCAGCTGACGAAGATGTTTTAAGTTTGAACCACCACCTGTAAGAACGATTCCTGCAATAAGTTTTTTCTTTTGTTCAAAAGCACCATAAGCTTTCAGTTCTGTATTGACCATTTCTAAAACTTCTTCTACTCTTGCATTGATGATTTGTGCTAAAGTTTTTAAAGAAATTTCTTTGTCCGGTCTGCCGTGAAGCCCCGGTATGGTTACAAAAGTACTATCTTTTTCTAATTCGGGAACAGCCGAACCAAACTTTACTTTAAGTTGTTCTGCATGTTTCTCTATGATGGAACAGCCTTCTTTGATATCTTCGGTAATAATTCCGCCTCCGTATGGAATCACACAGGTATGACGGATGATGTTATCTTTAAATATCGCAATATCTGTTGTACCACCACCAATGTCAACAATAGCGACACCAGCTTCTTTTTCTTCTTTTGTAAGAACAGCTTCAGAAGATGCCAATGGCTCTAAAGTAAGGGCTTCCATTTCTAGTCCGGCTTCACGAACGCATCTTGCAATATTTCTGATGCTGCCCATTTGGCCTACTACAACGTGGAAGTTAGCTTCTAAACGCTTTCCATGCATTCCAACGGGTTCCTGAATTTCACCCTCGGAATCCACTTTATATTCTTGAGGAAGTACGTGGATAATTTCTTCTCCAGGAAGCATAACCAGCTTTTTCACCTGATCTTTTAATGCTTCAATGTCATCGTCTGTAATAAATTTATCAGGATGTTCACGCATAATATAATCGGAGTGCTGCAGAGAACGAATGTGTTTTCCTGCAATACCTACCGTAACTTTGCGGATAGGAACACCAGCACTGGACTGTGCTTCGGATACTGCAGCCTTGATTGAATTAATAGTCTGTGAAATATTATTCACAATACCTTTATGAACACCAAGACTTTTAGCTTTTCCTACACCGAGAACTTCTATTTTCCCGTGTGCATTCCTTCTTCCGACAATCGCGACTATCTTTGTTGTCCCGATGTCCAGACCCACTGAATACTCTTGATTTTCCATTTTTATATCGATTTGATTTTTTCTACTTTTTCCTTTTTTTCTCTAAAGATGATCTCCTATTTGTGTATTGAATGTCCCGAAAGGACTTATTCTATTTTTACTTTTGCCTTTGGCTTGGATAGGGCCTTAGCGGTTGATTTTTTTTCTGTTTTTTTCGTTTCTTTTGTATGTGTTTTCGGTTTCGCGCTCTCTTTCGGTTTTGCCGGCGTGGAGCTCGTTTTTTTTGCTTCCGCTATTTTTGGTCTGGCCTCTGTCTTCTTTGTTGATGCCATTGGAGCAGGAGCTTTTGTCAGTTCTAATTTTCCTGCTTTTAAAATACTGTCATTTTCTTTAAAATAAGGGTTTAAAGTAGTAACAATCTGATTCTGGTATTTTACAGAAATCATACTGTACTTCTGTGGATCCTGGTAGACAAGATATTTTTCCACGAAGGTTTTGAATCCTTTTACTTTAAAATCAATATTATCCAGATCTCCAATCTCTACCCGGTAATTCCCTTCACTTGTCAGAAGATTGTAGCTTTCTTTGCTTTTTGAAATCCCGATAAAATATTTCTTGCTGAAATCATCTTTATCGATCTTTCCTACCAGCTCTGCCAGTTTTTCATATTCATCCGGCTGTACATTTCCGGTTACCAGCATACATGGATGCGAATACGTTCTTGAAATTGGAAATTCAACTCCTTTTTCATCTACGTAAAAGTCTTTTCCGTCTTTATTAAGCCTGAAAACAGGAACTCTCTGCTTGATATCCAGATTCAGTTTTCCATTCAGGTTCAGGTAGACATTAGCACTGTCGACCGCCGGAAGTGAATTGATTCTTTTTTCTAAAGAAGGAATATTAAGGTCGCCCACTTTTCCAGAAGGGTTTTCTTTTTTTACAATCTCCCTGATGTCTTTTTCATCAACAAAATAAACCGGAGTTTTTTCACTCATTTTTACAGAAATCTTATTGTCTGTAATCTGTTGGTGGCTGAATCTCTTCAACGAGAAACTCAGTAACAATCCAAGGATGATTACAGTGACAGCAATTTTTAATATTCTGTATTTATTTTTCATATTTTTCTTTAGCCATTAAAGGACGTAAAGCAATTTTATTTTCTTTATAATTTATTTGCAACTCGTTTTACACCATTTTTAAATAACATTGAATGAAAATTTAAATCATTCCAAGTTTTATATCTGTTATTCTTAAATAATTTAAAAGCTGGAAAAAATGATAGTCATTAATTTCCTGAACTGCCTTTATTTCAATTATTACCTTGTTTTCAATGAATAAATCTACTCTGAACGCTTTAGAAATTTTCAACTTTTCATATTCAATGTCAATATTTTTTTTGACTTTCTACATTTAACCCTCTATTTTTTAGCTCATAAACTAAACATTCTTCATATACATTTTCATAAAGTCCAATTCCAAGCGTACGATGTATTTTCATTCCAGCATTGAAAGCAATCTCTGAAATTTCATTTTCTGTCATACATTTTGTGTTTTTATTTTTTAACGCTATGATCGCAAAGAGACTTAACTCTTCTTTTTTTTCGTTCGCGAGGGCGTTTCACTCAGCAAAGGCTGTAACTTTTATAATTTGTTTTTTAATAAATCTACTACTCTTCTTATAGGTATATTTGTTATTTCATCATTATCGCTGAGTGTGCGAACAAATTTTTATTCTTTCTTTGCGTGCATTGCGTTTATAATCAAATCTTTTGTATCCATTCACAAATAGGATCATACAGGGTATCTATATTTCCTGCACCTACGGTAAGAAGGATATCAAAATCTTTTTCTTTTATTTTTTCAAAAGCATCGGATAATGTCGATACTTCTTTCTTATCTAATGTCACTTTGTCCAGCAGCCAGCTTGAATTAACTCCTTGAAAATTCTCCTGAAGTTCTCTTGCAGGGTAAATATCAAGCAGAATAAGTTCATCTGCTTTGCTTAAACTTTCTGCAAATCCATCTGCGAAATCTCTCGTTCTGCTGAAAAGGTGAGGCTGGAAGACCACGACTAGTTTTTTATCAGGGTAAAATGTTCTGATTGAGCTCACTACAGCATTGATTTCTGTAGGGTGGTGAGCATAATCATCAATATAAATTTTACCGTTTTGATAAATATGTTTGGTATATCTTCTTTTAATTCCTTTAAAGTTGGCAATAGCTTTTTTCAGCGTATCAAAATCTGCGCCTAAATTATGCAGAATCGCTAGTGCTACAGTAGCATTCTCCACATTATGGATTCCCGGAATTTCCCATACAAAATCCTTTATTGTTTCGGTAGGAGTATGGAAGTCAAAATAAATTTTATCATGATCCATTCTCAGGTTGTCAGAATAGTAGTCTGCAGGCTCATTTACAGCATACGTTTGATGTCCTCTGCCAATTTCTACTCCTTTTCTTACAAAGAGCTGTTTATCCTGAGGCACTAAAGCCGCAAACTGTCTGAACCCTTCTTCAATATGACTTTTATCTCCATAAATATCCAAATGGTCTGCATCTGTAGAGGTTACAACTGCCCAATCCGGAGAAAGGTTCAGGAAGCTTCTGTCATATTCATCCGCCTCTACCACAGAATATTTGGAACCGTTGTACAGGAAGTTCGATTTAAAGTTTTCAGAAATTCCTCCTAAAAAACATGAGAAAGGCAGATCTGCTTCTTTGCATAAATGAGCTACAAGGGTTGACGTGGTTGTTTTTCCATGAGTTCCCGCAATAGCGATACAATCTGTATTTTCAGTGATTAATCCTAAAACTTTAGCTCGCTTCAACACTTCAAATTGATTTTCATTGAAGTAATCCAATATTCCAAGTGTTTTAATAGCCGGAGTATAGATGACCAATGTATCTTCTTTCTGAAGAGAAGTTATCCTTTCATCAATAAAGTCTTCAAAAACAATATCAATCCCTTCATTCATCAGATTCTGAGTCAATTTTGTATTGGTTTTATCGTAACCCAATACTTTTTTTCCGGATGCATTGAAATAGCGCGCTAATGCACTCATTCCGATACCTCCGATTCCAACGAAGTAAAAAGTCTGATATGTTTGTAAAATGTTCATTTATATTTTAATCTTTAATGACTCTTGAACCAATTCAGAGTTTAATTACTAATATTTTTATTATAAAGCTTTAATCAACTAACATTCATGACTCGTTAATGAAATAAGTTTTAACGGTGTCAGGCTGAGCTTGTCGAAGCCTTTTAATTATTTTATTACTTTAAAAATCTCATCTACAATCTCTTTTGCGGCATTTGGCTTGGCAAAATATTTAAGATTGTCAGACATTTCTTTCCTTACCCTTTCATTTTCGCAGATTTCTGATAATGTATTCCAGAATTTTTCCTGCATTTCAGAGTCTTTTACCATTCTTGCTGCATTTTTTTCAACCAGATTCATGGCATTTTTAGTTTGGTGGTCTTCCGCTGCAAAAGGGAAAGGAACCAAAAGGACCGGTTTTTGTGCTACGGCTAACTCTGAAATGGCAATAGCTCCGGCTCTTGAAACGATGATATCAGCTGCAGAATAAGCCAGTTCCATATCTTTGATGAATTCAAGAATCTGAATATTAGGAGTGTCTGTATCTTTTGTTTCGTTTACAATATCTTTATAATCAAGCTTTCCTGTCTGCCAGATCAGCTGATAATCTTTATCTGTCATTTGTTTTAAATGAGATTTCCATGCATTATTCAATGTTCTGGAGCCTAAAGAACCACCTACAGACAGAATCGTAAGCTTATCTTTATTCAATCCCATTTTTTCTTTTGCCTGGGTTGTTTCCTGCATTCCTGAAACAATGTTCTCACGAATCGGATTTCCCAGAAATTTTATTTTTTCTGCCGGAAAACCTTCCACTTTTGGATAAGCTGTAAAAACGGCTTTCGCTTTCTTGCTTAAAATTTTATTGGTTACTCCCGCATGAGCATTCTGTTCCTGTATGAAAATAGGAATTCCCATTTTGCTTGCTTCATAAAGAGCGGGTCCGCTGGCAAATCCTCCAGTTCCTACGGCAAAATCAGGAGCAAAGTTTTTAATAATCTTTTTAGACTTTGATAAACTCTTCAGAATTTTGAATGGCAGGTCTAAATTGGATAACAAATTTCCTCTGTCGATTCCTGCGATATCAATTCCCTCAATTTTATACCCTGCCTGTGGAACTTTTTCCATTTCCATCTTTCCATTGGCACCAATGAACAAAAATTCTGCATCAGGAAATCTTTTTTTGATTTCATCAGCAATGGCGATGGCTGGGAAGATATGACCTCCTGTTCCTCCGCCTGATAATACTATTTTTAATTTTTTGTCCATCTTAAGCGATATCGTTTATTTCTGCTACACTTTGTTTTTTGCCCATTCCTTCTTCATCATAAATCTGAATCCTTGAGCTTATATTTAAAATAATACCTAACTGTAAATAGGTTACCAGCATTGAGGTTCCTCCGTAACTTATCAAAGGCAGCGGCTGTCCTGTTACCGGGATCAGGTTGACTGCAACGGCTATGTTTACTGAAAGCTGTATAAAAATCATTACCCCGAGACTGAGAACGAGCAAGGATCCGAAAAAAGCAGGCATTTTACTGGCGATCATCACGATCCGTATCATCATAATCAGATATAAACAGATGAGAAAAGCGGCTCCAATCACTCCGTATTCTTCTACAATAACCGCGAAGATAAAGTCGGAGGCAGACTGTGGAAGCATTTGTTTCAATGCACTTTTTCCTGGTCCCATTCCGGTGATTCCACCATGTACGATGGCTGCTTTAGCCTGCATTACCTGATAGTTTTTTGCTTTTATACTTTCATCATCTACATCGGCTGATTTTGCTTTGCTTGAAGTAAATGTTTCTACACGGCTCATCCATGTATGAACACGGTTTCCGCCAATCATGTTCGTATTCAGAGCTATTAATAAAAATAAAACAATAGCTACAAATGAGGCAGAAATAAACCCTGCAATGTATTTCCAGTGAAGCTGTCCTATGACAAGAACCACTACGGAAACCATTAAAATCATTAATGCCGTGGAACCGTTATCTTTTGCTACCAATACAAAAACAAGCAGGATAGGCCCGAAAATATACATGATATTCTCTATTGGAAGTCTTTCTCTTGTGATCTTTTTGGTTAAATATCTGCACAGATAGATAATCAGCATTAAAAAGGCAAATGATGAAGGCTGGAAGGAAATTGGTGTTCCCGGGATTTTCAGCCATCTGGAAGCACTGGCTCCGTCAATGGTTTGCCCGGTAAACATGGTAACAATCAGCAGAACAATCATAAGACCGAGCAGAATACTGCTGAGCTTTCCGATATATTCATATTTTATTGTTCCTACCAGTCGCATAATTGCTAATCCTAAGACTACAAAGAACATATGTTTGATAACGTGACCCGTTGTAGTCCCGTTATTAACAATGTATTCGAGATTTGAACTTGCAGAGTATACAGGGAAAATAGAGAAAATGGAGATCACAAGGATGACCATCCAAAGTACTTTATCGCCCTTTAGAAATTCAAATCTGTTTTCTGTGTTCTGTTCGTCCATAATTTTGTATTGATGTATAATGTACTTTGTACAAAAAACATTTTACTTTAGTACCTGCTCTTTAAACTGGCGTCCTCTGTCTTCATAGCTTTTGAACAAGTCAAAACTTGCGCAACACGGAGATAATAAGACGGTATCGCCTTTCTTAGCCAGTGATTTGGAAATCCTCACGGCTTCTTCCATGCTTGAAGTATCATAAATAACTTCTTTTTTGTCTTTAAAGAAATCTATGATCTTCTTGTTATCTACTCCAAGGCAAACAATTGCCTTTACTTTTCTTTTGACCAAATCTTCAATTTCGGTATAGTCATTTCCTTTATCTAATCCACCAACGATCCATACGGTTGGTGTTTTCATGCTTTCTAGAGCATAATAAGTAGCGTTCACATTGGTTGCTTTACTGTCGTTGATGTATTTTACACTATCAATTTCAGTCACCAATTCCAATCTGTGTTCTACAGCCTGGAATGTCATCAATGAATGTCTGATGCTTTCATTGTTGATTTTTAATATCTTACCTGCAATAGATGCTGCTAAGCTGTTCGCTACATTGTGATTTCCCAACAGAGACAATTCATCAACTTTCATTGAGAATTCGTCTTTCATTTTTACAACAATCTCATCTTCATTTACAAAACCTCCTTCAGATAACTTTTCTTTTGTTGAGAATGGAATCATTTTAGCCTTTATTTCAAGCTTTTCAAGAAGATTTTTGCTCATTTCATCATCCTTGTTATAGATGAAGAAATTATCATTTTCCTGATTTTCAGTGATTCTGAATTTTGCCAAAGCATATTCTTCATAGTTGTAGTTATACTGATCCAGGTGATCCTGAGACAGATTCAACAGTAAAGAGATATAAGGTCTGAAATTTTGAATATCATCCAACTGGAAAGAGCTTACTTCCAATACATAATATTCATGGTTTTCATCTGCCACCTGCTTGGCAAAGCTATATCCGATATTTCCTCCCAAACCTACATTCAATCCGTCATTTTTCAAGATATAATAGATTAGGGAAGTAGTGGTTGTTTTTCCGTTGCTTCCGGTAATGGCAATAATCTTTGCATCTGTAAATTCAGAAGCAAATTCAATTTCAGAGGAAAGTCTGATTCCTTTTTCATGAATTTTATGAATGATCTCCGCCTTTTTCGGAATTCCCGGGCTTTTTACGATCCAGTCAGCGTTTAAAACCCTTTCTTCATCGTGGTTTCCTTCTTCAAATTCAATTTCATTATCGGTAAGAAACTGCTTATAGTTATCCTTAATGGCTCCTTTATCTGAAAGAAATACTTCCAGACCTTTCTTTTTAGCCAAATAAGCAGCTCCGCATCCGCTTTCTCCACCTCCTAAAACAACTATTTTCATATTATTTGGATTTAATGATTAAAAGATTTAGCGATTAAAAAATTCTTCAATGTTTCAATCTTTTAATTTTTAAATTGGTTTTTATCTCATTTTTAATGTGATCAGACATACAATAGCCAGTATTACCCCAATGATGATCATTCTGTTCACGATTTTACTTTCGTGGAAACCTTCTTTCTGATAATGGTGGTGTAATGGTGACATTTTGAATAGTCTATTGTTTTGGGCATATTCCAACCCGTATTTTCTTTTTCTGTATTTGAAAACAACTACCTGAAGCATTACAGACAGGTTTTCAATTAAGAAGATTCCGCATAATACAGGAATCAGCAATTCTTTTCTTAAAATAATGGCTAAAACGGCAATTACTCCTCCCAGCATCAAACTTCCGGTATCTCCCATGAAAACCTGCGCAGGATAGGTGTTGTACCAGAAGAATCCGATCACCGCACCTACCATTGCGACGGCAAAAATGGTGGTTTCACCCATATTGGGAAGGAACATGATATTGAGATAGTCTGCAAAAATGATGTTCCCGGAAAGATAAGCAAAGAGCGCCAGCGATAGTAGTATAATGGCACTTGTTCCTGCCGCCAGACCGTCGATTCCATCTGTAATGTTGGCACCGTTTGAAACAGCTGTTACAATGAAGATGACAATAGGAATAAACACAATCCATGCCCACTCATGAGCATCTTTATCATTCATCCAAAACAAAATTCCGCTATAATCGAACTCATTGTTTTTGGCAAAAGGAACGGTAGAAACAGTAATTTTTTCAGTAGGCATAAAGTTTTGCTCGACATTATTTCTGTTGACCACTTTAGCATCGGCATATTTTCTTTTAACGGTAATGTCTGGGTGGAAATACATTGTAATTCCGACAATTAGCCCTAAACCAACCTGGCCTACAATTTTGAATTTACCACTTAAGCCGTCTTTGTTTTTTTTGATTTTCTTTAAATAATCATCTAGGAAACCAATAGCTCCCATCCAGAACATTGAAACCAGCAACAGAACAATATATACATTGGTAATTCTTGTAAACAGCAATACGGGAATGATGGTTGCCAAAATGATGATGAGCCCTCCCATGGTAGGAGTTCCTTCTTTTTGTTTTTGACCATCCAATCCAAGATCACGTACCAATTCTCCCATTTGTTTTGTTCTCAGGTAATTGATTACTCTTTTTCCGTAGACAAGAGCAATAATCAGAGAGAATAGTACAGCCATTCCGGCACGGAAGGAAATGTATTTCAACAATCCTAATCCCGGAACATGGATTCCATGGTTGGTTAGATATTCGTATAGATAGTATAGCATAGTTTCAATTGTTAATAAATAATCATTGATAATTGATGAATGATAAAGTTGTTATTATGTATCAATTATCGCTTGTAATTTACTTGCTCATTAATTTCCAAAGCTCATTAATTACTTCTTTGTCATCAAAATGATGTTTTACACCATTTATCTCCTGATAGGTTTCGTGCCCTTTTCCGGCAACCAAAACAATATCTTTAGGTTCTGCAAATTTTATCGCCATCTTTATGGCTTCTCTCCTGTCTGGGATTGAAGTGTACTTGCTGAAGTTTTGAGGTTCAATGCCTGCTTCAATTTCTTTGATAATCTGGGTAGGATCCTCTGTTCTCGGATTATCTGAAGTGATAATTGCCAATGTTGATTTTTTAGAGGCAATATTTCCCATTTCAGGTCTTTTGGAGTGATCTCTGTCTCCTCCACAGCCGAATACGGTGATTAATCTTTCGTTTTTGGTTCTGATATCGTTAATGCTGTCCAGAATGTTTTCCAATGCATCCGGAGTGTGTGCATAATCTACAATAAAGAAAATTCCGCCATCGGATTTGAAGGTTTCAAATCTTCCGGAAACTCTTTTTAATTTGCTGACCGCCTGAAGAATTTCATCCTGCTCAAAACCAAGTTCAGCAGCAATCCCGAATACAAGCAGCAAGTTGTATACATTGAACTTCCCGGTAAGTGTTGTCCAGAATTCCTTTCCGTTGAAGTTCAACAGCATTCCGTTGAAATCTACTTCCAACAATTTTCCGTGATAGTCTGCCATGGTTTTCAAAGCATAAGACTTTTTTGAAGCCTTAGTATTCTGAAGCATGACATTCCCATTTTTGTCATCTACATTAGTGATGGCAATAGCTGTATCTTCTAACTGGTCAAAGAATCTTTTCTTTGTTTTTAAATATTCTTCAAAGGTTTTATGATAATCTAAATGATCATGAGTAAGGTTGGTGAAGCCTGCTATTTTGAAGTGTAGTCCTTCAATTCTGTTTTGGGCAATTCCGTGTGAGCTTACTTCCATAAAAGCAAATTCGCATCCTTTTTCTACCGCTTCTGCTAAAATTCTGTTGATGGTAATCACATCAGGAGTGGTATGGGTGGCCGGAATAATTTCTTCACCGATTCTGATCTCAACAGTGGAAAGCAAAGCAGAGTCATAGCCCAGGTTTTTGAAAACATCAAAAAGAAGGGTAGAAACAGATGTTTTTCCATTAGTTCCGGTAACTCCTATCAGCTTTAGTTTCTGAGAAGGATTTCCGTAGAAATTGGAAGCAAGATGACCCAGAGCTTTAGATGAATCTTTCACCTGAATATAGGTTATATTTTCAACCAATGTTTCTGGAAATTCTTCGCAAACGATTCCTGCAGCACCTTTTTCAATAGCAGATGCAATGAATGAGTGACCATCCATCACTGTTCCTCTCATAGCAATATAAAGAGAGTTTTCTGTAACTTTTCTGCTGTCAATCACCAATTCAGCCACCTCACGGTTGCTATCACCGTGGATTTCCAGTACTGGGATTCTGTTTACTAATTCTGTTATAATCATCTTTATCAATAAGGCTTGCCCTATTTTGTTTTAAATGGTCCTTGCGGGACTTTGTTCTTAATGTTGCAGAGACAAATAAATTCTCTGGTTCTTGCTGATCGTTGTGCCTTCCAGAGGGAATTGTTCTTTAATTCTTCCCACTCCTTTATAGTCGACACGGTATCCTAAGTTTTCCAATTGCGGGATTACATTTTTACCAATTAATCCTACCACATTAGGCATTTGTTTATCATTTACTGCTACTTTTACATTAGGTTCAACCATTTTGCTCAGGTTTACCTTTTTGTCTACAAGCATTTCTTTTTCGATATTCTGAGGAGTTTTCAGGAATGTTTTACCTGCAATTTCCTTAAATACGGGTGCTGAAACGGGTCCTCCATAAAATCCTATTGATGTATTGGGTTCACTTATCATTACATAGCAGGTGTATTTTGGCGCGTCTGCCGGATAAAACCCTGCAAATGATGCGCGGTATTTCATAGGGCCAGGCAGCCAGTATTCAAATCTTGCAGTTCCTGTTTTACCTGCCATTTTAAGGTTGGGAGTAAAGATGCTTCGTCCTGTTCCTTTTTCTACCGCTTTGGTTAAAGCACTGGTCATCATTTTAATCGCTTTTTCAGAAGCCATTTTGTTTACCATTACTTCAGGTTTGGCATTGTACATTACTTTGCCATCTTTCATGATTTTATCAATGAATAAAGGTTTAAGCATTTTTCCGCCATTGGCAACGCCGTTGTAGAAAGTTGTCAACTGCAGAAGGTTGATGTTGGAAGAATACCCGTAAGAAATAGAAGCCAGCGTTGCGGCATTCCATCTTTTATTTTGTGGAGTTACGATCTTTGGTTTTGTGATTCCCGGAAGTTCTATATCCATTTTGTCAAATAACTTCCAACGTTTCAGGTGGTCAAGGAAAATCTGAGGCTTTTCTGCATAATATTTTGTGATCAGTTTTGCTGTTCCTACATTACTGGATTTAGCTAAAACATCACTGATATCATATGTTCCTCCGCCGTGTCCGTCAGAAATTCTCTGTTTTGCATAAGTCCAGACACCGTTTCCTACGTTTACAGTTGTATTTTCATCAATGAAGCCGTCATCCATTGCTGCTAAAAGCGAAATGGTTTTAAAAGTGGATCCGGGCTCAATATTATCTTTTAGGGCGTAGTTGTAAGAATCTTCATAATCTCCTGAATCTGTTCTTCTTAAGTTGACAAGGGCACGTACCTTTCCGGTTTCAACTTCCATTACAATCACAGTTCCATGTTTTGCTTCAAAATGGATCAACTGCTTCTCCAGAGCGGAGTGTGCAATGTCTTGAATTCTGAGATCTAGGGTTGTATATACATCTTCTCCATCTACCGGTTCCTGAACTTTCCAGAAGTCGATAGGTTTCCATTGGGATGAATTAATTCTCTGCTCCAGTCTTTTACCGTCGGTACCCGTTAAATATTTCGAGAAAGCACCTTCTAGTCCTGATCTAAGCTCTCCGTTATCCATACCGATGGTTCCGGCACCGATTTCTGAAGTGGCCAACTCTCTTTTGTAGTTTCTGTCAACGATAAATCCTCCTTTATTTTTACCTTTTTTGAAGATAGGGAACTTTCGGATTCTGTCATATTGATCGAAATCCAGTCCTTTTACCAAAGTATAGTACTGGTTTTTCTTTTTCTTCTGTTCGTCAAATTTCTGTCTGAATTCTCCTCTGGATTTTCCGAACATTTTGCTCAGAGAATCTGTCAGCGCTTCGATGTGGTTGGAGTACACCGTATCTTTCATCGTTTTGAAGTCAAGAAAGATGTCATATCGCATCACTGTGGTTGCGAGAATAGAGCCGTCAGACGCAAAAAGATTACCGCGGGCAGCCTTTAAAGTAGCTTCACGATAGTTTTTATTAATGTAATCGTCTTTAATTTCCTGAACATTGGTATTCTGAAGAATAACAATTCTTGCCAAGAACATTACAAACACGCACAAAGCTACCACTGCAAAGAGGTAGCCCCATCGTAACGTTTTCTTACGTTTATTGTCGTATTCATTTTGCTTTTGCATCTGTACTGTCCAGTTTTATTAGCAATTTGTGAGGGTGGTTTTCCAGGGTCATCAATGAATCCCTGGCAACTTCTTTCCCCAGTTCTGATTCCATTTTTACTTTGATCAGCTTACTCTGGGCGTAAGCATTTCTCGATTTGTATTCTTCTGTTTCCTCTTTTAAGGCGTTTACAATTTTAATTTTTTTATTGACGAGATGGTTGGTATAAATCATTGCCATCATCAATATAAACAACAGGAGAAAATACTTGTAATGTATTTTGATCTCATCACGATTCAGAAAGTTTCCTTTTATAATATCTATAAAAGTGAGTCTTTTCTGGGGTCGATTTGTTGTTCTTTTTGCCACTTTATAATGTCAGTTTGCTTTGTAGTGAATTCGGTTTATTCATCAGTGATGAATATTATGATATTAAAAATTGACCATTGACGATTCACTAATCATTTTATACTTTTATTCCTGTTCTCATTTTGGCACTTCTAGCTCTTGAGTTTTCTTCGATTTCCTGATCATCAGGAATGATTGCTTTACTTTTTATCAATTCGAATGCCTTTTTATAATTTCCGTAGATATCTCTTGCCGGCTCTCCTTCAAACATTCCGTTTTTCAGGAATCTTTTTACCAAACGGTCTTCTAAAGAGTGGTAAGAAATAACGACCAGTCTTCCTTCCGGTTTCAACACATTATAAGCCTGAACCAGCATTTCTTTTAATACTTCAAGCTCCTGGTTAACTTCAATTCTTATTGCCTGGAAAAGCTGGGCATAAAATTTATTAACTTTATGAGGCGGAATGTAGCTGAAAAGCTTTTTCAAATCCTCAGTTGTATTTATGCTCTTTGTTTTTCTGTGGTGAACAATTTCTCTTGCCAGTTTTCTTGCTTCTCTTAATTCTCCATAATGATAGAAAAGATCTGCAAGCTCACTTTCTTCATATTCATTGATCACTCTTTTAGCATCAAGATTCTGCATTACGTTCATCCTCATGTCCAAAGGAGCATTGCTTCTTGTAGAGAAACCCCTGTCTGCTTCATCAAACTGGTGTGAAGAAACACCCAGGTCGGCCAAAACACCATCTACCTGAGGAACTCCATACATTAGTAATGAGTTTTCCAGAAATCTGAAATTCTGATTAACTAATGTGAATCTAGGATCATCAATTGTATTTTTAAGTGCATCCAGATCCTGGTCAAAACTGAACAATCTCCCTTTATCAGAAAGCCTGCTCAAAATCTCCCTGGAGTGGCCTCCGCCTCCAAAGGTGCAGTCCACATATATTCCGTCAGGATTCGTCACCAAATCATCAACACTCTGCTTCAACAAAACGGGGTTATGATACATGCTTAATTGTGTTTTTTATTTAATATATAATCAATTAATAACCTACAGTTATTCTTCCTCGAAAGAGCCCATCACATCTTCGGCAAGGCTTGCAAAATCAGTTTCGTTGGTTGAGATTACCTTTTCGTAGGCTTCTTTATCCCAAATTTCGAAGAGCTCTCCCGCGCTGGTAATCACAATATCTTTCTGAAGATTTGCAAAATTCGTCAGGTCTTTAGAGATCTGTAACCTTCCTGCATTATCCAATTCTACTGTCTTTACTCCTGCCGTAAACATTCGTATGAAATCAGCATTCTTTTTTATGAATCTGTTCAGTTTATTAATTTTGCCCATCAGTTTGTCCCATGCATTCATAGGATAGACTTCCAGACAGGGTTGGAACACAGATCTCTTGACTACAAATGCCTTGTCTTCGAAGTTTTCCATCTGTTTAATTAAAGATGAAGGAACTTTTAGGCGGCCTTTGTCGTCAATTTTGCACTCATATGTTCCAATGAAATTTTTCATTTGGGACAAATTTATATAATAATTTCCAAAATTTCCCACTTTTTCCCACTTTTTGACTCAATGTTAATAAGTTTTATTAGAGATTGAATTTCAATAATGTAAAATACTGATATGAAGACAGTTGTAAAAAGTGTTATTTAGGCCATAGTAAAGCGTGTTTGAAAAAAAAAGTTAAAAAGGAGAATATTATATTATTTTTATCTTAAATTAGGATAATCAAAATTTTTTTGAGGTTTAATTTGTATTTTTGCAGGGCTTTATTAAGGCGTTTTATGATATTTAGTACAAAAAAAGAAAAGAAATATTCCTATGTAGAAGCAGGAGAAGGACATCCATTAGTGCTGTTGCACGGGTTAATGGGTGGTTTGAGTAATTTCGATAAAATGGTAGATTTTTTTTCGGAAAGAGGCTTCAAAGTATATGTTCCTCAGTTGCCGATCTATGATCTGCCGGTACTCAATACGAATCTTACCACTATCGCAAAATATATTATCAAGTTTATAGAAAGTCATATTTCAGGCCCGGTTACCATTATGGGAAACTCAATGGGTGGGCATGTAGGGCTTATCTTGACGTTGGCAAGACCTGATTTGGTGAAAAATCTTGTGCTTACAGGAAGTTCTGGATTATATGAAAGAACTTTCGGGGACAGTTTTCCAAGGAAAAATGACCGATCTTATATCAAAAAGAAAACGGAAGAAGTTTTCTATGATCCAAAGATTGCGACAGAGGATCTTGTAGATGAAGTTTTTGCGGTGGTAAATGACAGAATGAAAGGAATAAAAACGGTAATGCTGGCAAGAAGTGCCATCAAACACAATATGCTGAACGACCTTCCTAAGATTTTGACACCTACGTGTCTGATCTGGGGAAAACAGGATAATGTGACTCCTCCAGAAGTGGCTGAGGACATGCACAAGTTTATTCCAAATTCAGATTTATTCTGGATAGAGCATTGCGGCCATGCAGCCATGATGGAAAAGCCGGATGAATTCAATGAAATCCTGTACAACTGGATAAAAGATAAAGTTTAATAAATACATCATAAAATGACCATTAAGAGCTTTTCTTAATGGTTTATTTTTCTAAAATACATTCAAAAATGATTATCAAGACAGCAGAATTTGTAAAGAGTAGTGGAAAATGGCAGGAATGCCCTGAACCAAATATTCCCGAATATGCTTTTATCGGAAGGTCGAACGTAGGAAAATCATCACTGATCAATGCCATGATGAATCATAAAGATCTGGCTAAAACTTCGGGGACTCCGGGAAAAACTCAGCTGATCAATCATTTTTTGGTGAATGAAAACTGGTACCTTACCGATTTACCAGGATATGGATATGCAAAAGTTTCAAAAGTTCAGCGAAAGGATTTTGAAAAACTGATCACCAACTATATTCTGAACAGGAGAAACCTGGTGAACCTTTTTGTTTTGGTAGATTCAAGACACTCTCCACAGAAAATTGATCTGGAATTTATCCAATGGTGCGGAGAAAGTGGAATCCCATTTTCAATTGTCTTTACAAAAGCAGATAAGCTAAAACCGAATGTGGTTATCAAAAACGTTGAGGATTATAAGACCGAACTTCATAAAACATGGGAAGATCTTCCTGAACTGTACATTACTTCAGCAGAAAAGAAAGAAGGCGGAGACAACATTCTTGATTTTATACAAAAGACCAATGATTTTTTAACGAATAATAATATAAGTTTCGATGAGTAATATTGTCTGGAAAATCAAAACGTTTGATGAGTTCACCGTTCCTGAATTGTATTCGGTATTGAAAGCACGTATAGATGTTTTTGTTATTGAACAGAACTGTCCTTATCCTGATCTGGATAATTATGACCAGAAAGCGGTTCATATCTGGGCTGAAGAAGATGGGCAGGTGCTGGCATACTGCCGTGTTTTTAATAAAGGAATAAAGTATGATGAAACTTCCTTCGGCAGAGTTCTGACTACGGAGCAGGCAAGAGGAAAAAGTCTTGGGAAACAGCTGATACAATATGCTGTAGAAACCATAGAAAATCGTTTTCATACTTCTGAAATCAAAATATCCGCACAAGATTATCTTTTAAGATTCTACAGTGGATTTGGATTTATAGATACAGGGAAAAAGTATCTTGAAGATGATATTCCACATACGGAAATGATAAGAAAATAAAAAAAAGCGAGGAAATTTAATTCTTCGCTTTTTTATAGTTAAATATATTGGAGTGTGTTTTTTATTTCCCTGAAATAGCTTTTAATATAATTGGCTCCAGATTGGATGGGAGATCAGCAGATTTGATCTGATACTTTTTAATTTTCATTTCTTTAAACCAATTTTCCCAATATTGCTTAATAACAGCTTCTTCAAAAGGATTACCTTTTTCCGGATTGATTCCTAAAACAAAGACTTCGACATTACTCAGATTTTCATTTGCTTTTACAAAGCCATAGCCATTTTTTTCAATGCTATCTTTAAAAGCAGAGGTTGTTAAATAATTGGTTCTGATAAGTTTGGTTGTTAAATAGGACGTTTTATATGAATTTTTCTTTTTTTCGGCAAACTTGGTATTTTCATGATACATATAACCATCGGTCAAAATGAACAGAATATTTCTGCGATCATCTTTTATGCAATAATCTTTCACTTTGTTTTTGAAAAATTCCCAGATATCTGAGCCAACATATTTGCCGTCTTTTATTGCTGATTGATAAATATTTAAAGGTAATTCCGAATATTTTTTATCAACGGAATCAAAATAATTTCTTGGAGTATCTTTATTGAAAGAAACTTTCAGCTCTTTTGTAAGCTCATTCATTTTCGGGTCTGAAGGCTCCGGGTTGAAGAAAACCTGCATCTGATCGTCATAAGTGATAATTCTTTTTGATTTAATATGGTTTAAAAATCCTTTCTCAATGGCCTTGATATATTCTGTGTCCCTTTGGTAATATTCCATTGTAGGATTTGGATTGGTGTTAGGATCAATTCTGTCGGATAAATCAATCAAAATACTGACATTGATATTGTTTGAGTCAACAACAATAGAATCCTTATTTCCTGTAATTGTTCCGTCATTTTTGCCTTTGCAGCAAGAAACCAAAGAAATGATCATTAATAAATAAAGTAATTTTTTCATAATCTGTGATGTTATAAAGATGATAAATACACTAAATTTTGATTATCAGAATTAGCTCCCACGGTTTCCAGATTGGTATTGTAAGTGGCGATGCAGTCATCAATCAGCGTTTGTTTTTCTGTTCTTGATACTGCTATTTTTTCACCAATAAAAGTGACCCAGCCCTGAACATATTCCGAAGCATACAATTTGTAATCTTTGGTCGGAATAATGACCCCATCAATAATATTTTGAAGCTCTTCGATTCTTCCTCGAGTTTTGATCACGGTTTCTTTTATGGTTCCGATACTGGCAAGAATCTCTTCGATCTCTCTTTTCAATACACTGATCTTTTCCTGAAAGAATTCAACCCTTTTCTGTCTGATTTCCTGTTCGTTCTTGATCTTATCTTTTTCACGGTGTTCTTTCATGACAAAATCAAAAACCAGCCCCCAAATAATGTATACAATGAAACCTGCGAAAATAATTCCCCAAAACTGAATTTTAGTAAAAGCTATTTTGATATCGAAAGGCGGAGACTCAAAAGTTTTATTGAGTTCATATAATTTTGATTCAATTTCATAGGCTAAAATGGAGTCGAAAATAAAAGTTACGATAAATAATAACCCGAGTTTGATATAATTGGCTCTCGTTTTATTCTCCCAAAACATGTGAATCAAATATCCTAATCCGAGAAACACAAACGGAATCAGGGTAACAAAAGCACCTTCAATAACTCCTTCGTTCCACGCTTTGCTGAAAGCCTGGGCATCCAAGACACTTTGAATTATTGTACTTTTTGCATCAAAACTTTTAAAGAAAGCAGAATAAGAAGTTGATATATAAAATGTTGTTAAATATAGAGTAATGGGAATCAAAAGAATCAGGCCGATCCAGAATTTTGCGGATGCTCCTCTTGTCGCTTTTACATTGTATTTTTCCGGGTTCCTGGGAAGATCAAGAATTTCAGCTTTTAAAATTTCAATAGTATGTTGGTGGTTCTCAACTTCTGAGCTTTTGTTTTTTAACTGTTCTTCTTTGGTTTCCTGTGAGACTGTAAAAGCTTTAATCTCTGTTTCCCTGTTTTTCTGTTCGTTGACGTAAGATTCTTTCAGTTTTTGCTGTTTTTCAACCATTTCCTTTTCTTCATTCTGAAATTTTGAATAAACAGCATCCAGACAAATGGATAGAGTAGAGTGGTTCCCACTGGTTCGTGAGCTGTCTCTGTAACCGGATTCATGGTAGGTCCTTTTTCGACTTTCTTCTAAAGATTCATCGGTTGAATCGATTTCATTTTTTGGAGTCTGTTCCGGTTGAGATTCTATCGGAACAGATTTGAGTTTAAATAAATTTTTTATGCTGGTAGTATCCATGATGATTTAGTTTTTTAATTCATATAAAATTTCACTTTTGTTCTTTCCGATTTTTACGGCTTCAATGAGATAATCTACAATGGGCATTACATTTTCTTCCAAAAAGCCAAACATCAGAACATATTTTTGCATCGCAGTATATTCATTGGGAGAAACCATACCGTCTGCCCATATCATTACTGTGAGATCATACAGATAATCTACTTTTTCTTCAATCGTCTGTGGAACCAATGATTTTAAGTTGATGGGGTTTAAGAGAATTTCGTCCAGATTTTTAGATGGAATTCCTCTTTCTTCTGCACATTTGTAAAGCATTTTTAATTCTAATGCACTGAAATCATCATCACAGATGGCCATTTGGTACAGTCTTAAGAAATGAGCTTTGAGATTTTCTGTTATATGATTGTTTTCCATGATGGTTATTCTTCTTTTGGTTTTTTAGGATTAATGATTCTGTCTCTTGAAACAGTTCTTTGATGGATGGGAATAGAGTGTTCTGTGGTTTCTTCAGGAACTTCTTCTTCCTTTTTCTGTTCTGTTTTTTCTACGAAATTGATCAACAGAAATAAAATTCCTGTGATGACGTCAATCGGTATCCAAATGCTTTTCCGATATAAATAAAAAGGGAAAACGGGATTAAAAAGAATGAGAATGATAAGAAATATTATACTAAAATAATGTTGTTTAGAGCTGAGTGTATTGTATAAAACTAATAAAGCTCCAATGGAAATAATAATTCTAAGAAAAGTATAATATTCTATAGGAAGTTTGAAAATACCTGCGAAACAGCATAACGCACAGAAAGTGAGAAATGGTTTCATTTTTTGATTATTTTATATCTTTATAATAAACATAGCCTGTCTTTCCATTCGATTTAATCAGTACTTTGTACCATGAGCCTTCTTTTGAAAGTTGTATCAATTTAGCCTTTTTAGACACGGTTGCTATTATCTTAGATTTAAGGGATGGTCTCTCGTAGATATTTGTTGCCTCAATTCCCGCAATGTATCTGTTGTTGGAATTTATATTGAGATTAACCTCATCAATAAATACTTTTGGTGGCTTACTGGATTTTGTTTTGGAAGATTGATAAGAATCTGAAGGGTTGTATTTTTCAGACTTTCTTTTTTTACTAGATCTGCCTGATGATGAGCTTCTTCCGGAAGAGCCACCTCCACAAACACCACATGTTCTACCCCCACTGCAGTGCCCGCATCTTGAGCAGTTGGAACAGGCTGTGCAATAGGCAGAACCTGTACATCTTCCGCCGTGTCCTACATTGTCATTGGCTTTAAAACAAGAGTTTAAAAGAAATAAACTGAAAGTAAGTATGAAGAATAGTATTATTTTTTTCATGCGTTAAGTATTAGAGTGTTAATTGGTTTTTTTGACTGGGCGCTTAGATAAAAATTTCATTCATAGATATTTCTCTCATGGCCTGTATTTTTAAGTGATCATTAGAATTTCTATATTGCCTGATAGAACTTGATAATCCCAGTAAAAATATTTCGGCTTCATTTCGGTTTAAACGCAATGAATAGCTTTTATTCTGAATGACAAATTCGAGATTTCCTCCTCTTATGTCGTGGGAAATTAGTTTGTAGAAAGGAATTTGAAAACTTTTTCCCCCGGCATTGAAAATAATTCTTGAATTTGTTAAAAATAAGCTTCCGGGATGTATCTGTGTTACATTTTCTCTTACAGAACGATATCTTCCACCACCAACTCTGGCATTGACTCCTTTCATCACTCTAAAAGAAACGCTGGAACTTGTGCGGGAATAGCCTGTATGAACCAGTTTATTTTCAATAAGATTGGCATTAACATTCAGATAGCATTGCTCATCTCTGGTTAAAGTTATTGGAGGATTGTAAATAACAGGGAAAATACCATGATCCAGATTCCATAATAATTTGGCATGTTGTAAGTTCTTAATTTTTCGTTCAGAGATAAATGTTGTAATGCTCTGATGATCAATCTTCAGGTTTCTTGTGGCCTGTTTCAACTCTGTTTCTTCCATTGGGGAAAGACGGTTATCTGATATTTTTTCTTCAAGCAGCCTATTAAATAATGAAAAGGCTATTTTATTTTTGATTGCTTCAGTTTTGTCCAATGGAAATTGCAGAAAGGTGGCAATGTTGGTGATTTGTTGATTTTCAGAATCTGTTAATACATGATCTGCATAGCAATTCTGGATTAAATTTTTCACGGTTTTTTCTGATATTCTTTTTTTTTCAAGCAACATTTGCTGTTCAGATAAGTTGAAATATACTTTAATCTCATTTAATGTATGGGTTTCATTTTGAGTGAGATTAAAATCTGATATAGCAGCACATAAGGTGTGATAATAGATTTTTCTTCCAAGTCTTATTTTTTGTTTATCACTTAATGGTTTTTGGCGATTGAACACATTCTGCTCATAGGTGGGCAAAATAGTATGAAGGTGAGAATAGTTGATGGCTTTCACTATTGCATAGGTTCCATCAGGATTGATTTTCATTACTTTACTTGAAATGAAATCACCGGTTAAGGGAACTAAAAATATGGAAAACATCAACATTACAACTGAAGCTGCAAAACTCTGCTCTATAAATAAACCTAATGATATCAATAGACAGAACACACCCAAAATCCACCGCAGAATTTTCAGAATAAATAAAAAAGTTTTCATGGTTATTATTTTTATGAATAATTTTCGAATGTCTGATGAAGCTGATTCCTATAATTGTAGATTTCATCCAAAGTATTTAATAACACTTTTTCTCCGGCTTCTTTTCCGTTATGGAAGGTTTCTAAATATTTATTCGTTGTATTGAAATGTAATCTACAAAGTGGTTTTCTATTGTTATCATCCAATAGAACCCCGAAATAGGACAATGTATCCCTGTAGGCAATTCTTGAGGCCGGAATTTTCTCTCTCAGAATCGCTTTTACGATTTGAAATCCCTCCAGTTCTTCCTCAGTTGTTACAATTTTAGAATCATTGTTTTCATCGATGGATGATGATGTTTTTACTTCATCTTCTCTTTTTTCAATTTGTTCATTAATGCTCAGTGCGGATTTCAGCCGGAAACTGATTGATTCATTAATAGAAGTAGTCAATGCTTTTTTAGCATATTCTTTGAAGGAAACCATTCTATTGGCTGTTAAAGGCTTTTCGAAGAAACGGTTCACTAAAAGTTTTACCAATTCATCAGACGGGTTTTCAATCTCTTTTTCGAATTCTTTTCTGATAGCTTTGATGTACTTTAATGCTTCTGCAGAATCAAGAATACTTTCCAGATTATAATCTTTCTTGGTAAAGCTCTCCAGAATTTTAATGGAACTATCTTTAAGATCTTCAATATTAATAGTGAAAAATGGTTTTTCATCCATAATATTAGGCTTCTCCAGATCTGTATAAAAGTTATAAACGATCCCATTCGTCAAAACACCGAATCTCGTTTTCGAAACATGATAATACCTGTGAAGCTGCGAATTGTGAGCATCAGCACTTTCCTTCCAATGTTTGCATTCAATAATGAAGATAGGTTCATCATTATTTTTAATCACATAATCTACTTTCTCTCCTTTTTTTGTTCCGATATCACAAACATGCTCAGGAACAACTTCTGTGGGATTGAAGATATCATAACCAAGGATTTGTATGAAAGGCATTACGAAAGCATTTTTTGTAGCTTCTTCCGTTCCAATCTGTTCCTTCAGTCCAATTACTTTCTGATGCAATTGCTCAAGTTTAATTTTAAGATCCATAGTTTTTAATTTTTTAAGGTTTCATCAACAATTTCTGCTGCCGGAGCATTTGATTTTACGGAAGCAATACCGTTTTCCATTCCGGATTTTGAACTGTACATTTGGCTGTTTCCGATAATTTCACCATTTCTTGCTTTTAACACGAAATAGTCTTTTCCATTTTTTGCAAGTCTTCTGTCATATCTTGAAAGATCCTGAGAGTTAACTTTAACGGATTCAATTCCTTTCTGGCAGGATGCTTTCTGAACATATCCTTCGCTGGTTAAAATAATTTCGCCATTTCCGGCTTTCAGATTAAACTGATACTCTTTGTTGACTCTTTGAGTGATTACGAATTTTCCCATGATTACTGTTTGTTTTTTATAAATCTTTCTGAAACTTCTTCTTCATTAAGAATTTGTTGATTAGGTAAAATGATTTGAATTTCTCCGTAAGGATTTTCTGTGATATAGGCCCCGGATCTGCAGTTTTGAAAACGATATCTGAATGCTTTTAGTCCTGAAATAAGTCCCTCATTCAATGCTTTTTCGTAGACATATTTGGAACAGCTGGTTCTGAAAATGCATTTTCTTCTTTTTGGCGGAGGAATTCCCCACCAATAGATTTTAATAAGAAGAAGTAACAGATTTTTCATTTTCTTTTTTGCTGAAAACTACCATTTGATAAGAAGTCATATAACCTGGTTTTACTGTATTTCCAAAACACCCTTCAACAGGTTGTATATAAGTGGAGACACTTTCCAGTCTTACATAGTTCCAACCGTCATTGGTATGGACTTTTATTAAATTGTCTAATTGTTCTGCAATATTTTTTGCACTCATATTTTGTTGATTTGCAGTCGCAACAAATGGTATTACTTTGTATTCCATAATGGGTTATTATTTAATATCCCAAAAATATGAGCATTACATTTTGGTCCGTTACGGGTTTCCGTAAAACGGGCAAAAAATAATAAAGCCTTTCAAAAAAATTTGAAAGGCTTTATGTAAAATGAATTGTTTTTTATATAATTCCGATATCTTTACAGAAGGCTACCAGCTGCTCATTGCTGTTTATTTCAAGATCTTCCTTCAGGCTGTTTAATCTTTTCTCAACGCTGCTCAAGCTGGCGGGTTTTATATTTCTTTCCTCGAGATGAACGGGGATGTTTTTCTGTAAAACGCCTTTAGATAGGAGGGAAACAAGTGTAATGTCAAATGTAGAAAACTCATAGCTATTGAACTTCTTCATATCCTGTTTCAAATCAAAAGATAAATAGTTTTCGCCTATATATACTGCTGCAATAGATTTTTTTAATTCTTTTGAATCGTTTCTGGCTTTACGGACAAAACCGTTAATTTGATAATCTGAAAAAAGATTTTCTATGATTCCCGTTTTATGTTCCGCAGAAAATACAATAACTTTCAAATCAGGCTGTATTTCTTTTACTTTTTTGATGAGATCCTTTCCGTCTTTAAGGTTCTGCTCATGATGATCTTCCTCATAATAAAGATCTGTAATCAATAAGTCGTAGGGATGTTCTTCCCGTAATGCTTTCTGAATTTTTCCTATGGCATCATCACAATAGTACACATAATCGACTTGGGGAATATTCAATTCCTTAAGGGTTTTCTGGACGGAAATATTGATGCTTTCATGGTCTTCGGCAATTAAAACTTTTTTGAACATGGCTATACGGTTTAATTTTAAAAAATAGGTTAAGACCTCAAAAATATATTCATTTGTTATTGTATGATTACGGGTTCACGTAAAAAGAATAAAAAAAGATCTTTTCAGCGGAAATACTCAGATTAGGCCAATATCTTTGCAGATTACAATCATCTCGATATTGTTTTTTGCCCCAAGGCTGTCGCGAAGCTCATTCAATCTTTTTTCAATTGATCTGATACCATAGGGCATCATATTGTGCTCCTTTAGATAGGTGCTTATCTCACTTTGTTTGTGTCCTTTTGCAAGCAGCTCAAGTAATTTAATATCATAGGTGTCAAACTCAGAAGAAATATGACGCATCGTATTCAGAATTTCCTGAGGAATTACCGTCTCTCCATTAAAAATTTTCCGTATTGAACTTTTCAGGTCTTGTCCGTCACGTCTTGCCTTGCCTACAAATCCATCAACCTTATATATCTTGTAAAGATCATCAATTGTTTTTGCTTTCTTTTCTACTGAAAATACAATGACTTTTAAACCAGGCTGAATTTTTTTCGCCTCAAAGATAAGTTCCTGTCCGGAATGAAGTTTCTGGGAAATATGATCTTTGTCAAACGACAGATCAGCAATAAGCAATTCGTAAGGACTTTCTCTTTCTAAAGCAGTTCTGATTCTACCTAAAGCTTCATCACAATACGTTACATAATCGAAATCAGGGATATTTAATTCTTTTATTGTATTCAGGATTCCCTGGTTCATTATTTCCTGATCTTCAACGATTAAAACTTTTTTGAACATGATGATATAGTTAAGAAGCAGGGAATGAAAGATTAACCTTCAGCCCTTTTTCAATTTTTGTATCAAAAGTAATGGTTCCATTAATCGCTTCAATGCGGGATGCCGTATTGCGCAAGCCATTTTTATACACAAGATCTCCTGAAATTCCTACTCCATTGTCTTTGTATTGAATTTCAACCCTATTGTTTATTTTTTCAAATTTAACGGCAACATGGCTGGCTTGGCTGTGCTTTTTCATATTCACCATAAGTTCGCGGAGCATTTGATAAATTTCCTCTTTTACTGTAGAAGAAATTGGTTCCCAAATCCCGGGGCTATTTCCTGCAGTAAAAGTTTTTACGGTATCATTAGTGAAGGAAGCAATAAGTTCTGAAATTACCTTACTGAACTCTTTTTCTTCCGCTGTTTTATCGTAGGATATATCTCTGGATTTTTCATACACAAATTCCAGTTCGTCTAGGGCTTTATCCCGATCGAAATCTTCTTGGTTTTCAATCTTGGTCATCACCTGATAAATCCCATTGGCAACCACATCATGAACTTTTTTCGACATTTTAAGCTGGGTGTTTTTTACCTCGATCTCTTTTTCTTGTTGAAGTCTTTTTTTTCTTCTTTTAAACCAAAAAAAGCCTCCAACTAAAGCTAAGATCAAAGCACCGATGCCAATATTTTTATAAAGTAATTCTACTTCCTTTTCTGCATTTTGTCTTTTCAGTTTTTCAGAATCATATCTCTCAAAAGCAAATTGATTTTTAGATTTATTTCTGGCTGTGTCTATGCTATCCTTCAAATTTTGATATTGTCTGAAGGTTGCTTTTATATTTTCAGGTTTTTCTAATTGTATTATTTTTTGGAGGGCTTCTAATTTATCATCAGGACTCTTGTTAAATGAGGCTGTTTGGAACATTTTTTTTGCATAAAAGAGAGCTTTTGCGACGTCACGATTCTCAAAATAATCTGTTAGGTGAGAAAAGCTTGCGTTTAATCCATCATTATCTTTAATACTATCTCTAATTTTTAACCCATTTAATAACTCTTCTTCGGCGTTATAATTTTTATTTTGAACAAATTTGAAATAGGCTTGATTGTCATACACTTTTGAATATAGAAAAGGGTGTTTTTTTAGATTTGGATAATGAAGAATTCTATTGAAAAGGATATTTGCAGAATCAAACTTTTTTGAATAGCTAAAAGCAACAGCTTTATTATTTAGATGTGTAAGACTATCTACAGGATCTTGTGAAAATTTTGCAGCAAGACTGTAAAATTTCGAGGCTTTTTTATATTCTTTAAGGTTTTGAAAAGCTATACCAAGACTATTATAATTTGATGAAAGCTCATATGAATCTTCTTTTTCGTTTAAATATTTAATTGCAGAAAGACCTGTTTCTTGGCTTCCATAATAGTCGCCATAATCATTCTGTATAATAGCCATATTGACTAAACAACTTCCGGCATATGAAAGCTTTTCCTGATTAATAAATTCATCTTTCGCTTTATTGAAATATTTAAAGGCGCTATCCTTTTGTGAAGTTTTTAAAAAGCTGTAGGCTTTATCATAATCTTCCCTATTAATCTTATTGTTGTTCTTTCTGCAGGACAATACGAATAATAGTAATAAAAATGGTATTAGTTTTTTCAACTTGTTTTTTATCAAAATTAATAAAAAAAGCGAAAGAATTTTCTTTCGCTTAATAGTATTATTTCTTTGGAGGTGGAGGAGTTTGTCCCGTTTCCCCTCCCGTATCACCACCAGTTCCTGTATCAGGATTTTCTCCCAGGCTTTGAACTGTTACGGTTGTTGGGTTATTATCATTTGCAGTTGTTGCATTAGTATTATTGGTTGAGAATGCTAAACCGAATAGCATTAATATAATTTCTAACATGGTTCAAAAAATTTATTGTTAAAGCATTCGTATTCTTCCCTGCGAAGCAGATCGCAGACAGTGTTATACGTTTAAAAAAAATTGAAGCGCTTCTAAATTTTTTGGGAAGTGAACCTTCAAAAACGGAGGAGAAACATCTGCTTCCCAACCCGGAGTTTTCCTCCGTTTTATCTGGCGATTTTTGAAATCAGAGTTTTGATTTTCTGTTTATTTTTTTTGTCCTGATTTCTTTTACAAATATCTTGTATATAACCTCAAATACTCAGACAGGTGATAGACAGATGGACATGTTTTAAGTAGTTGATTTTTACGGAAAACCGCAATTTTGATGTCTTGCTTTTGTCTAATTTGGACAGCAAATAACTAATACCTGAAACGTTATGTGTAAAAAGAAAAAATTTTTAATAAAAACGGTGTTTGAAACAGCTAAAAATGAGCTTCCCCGTAAGAGTAAAAATTCTGTTTCAAAATATTTGAGTTTACTTTTTGAAGAACGGTATGACTTTTCAAGAGATGATAAAACATACAGTCGATTTTATACCCATTTAGTACAAAACAATGTAGATTATAATATTGATGATGATGCCTTATATTATTTAAGTAAGTATATAGGATATGATGATTTTGACGATTTTTGCAATAGAGTAAGCATAGAAGGAGATGGAAGGACTACGTTTACTATGAGCTTTAAAGATCTATCTGATAAAATCCAACAAATAATAATCACTGTAACACCAACAGTTTTATTACAGGATTTTATGAAGAAAAACGGGTTAGGTATTTTAGAAATGACTTTTGTTTTATTTCTCGTTACAGGAGGTGTTGTTTTCTCTAATGGTAAAAATTCTAAATCTATAGGTTTTACTTCGGGCTGGGGTTCTTCTGCTATTGATAAAGCATATATGTATTGGGATAAGGATAGGTATATGGCAACAGATAGTAGTTCTCTAGGCTCTCAAGTGGAGATAGTTCCAATGAATCAATATATGTTTAAGTATTTCAAGAAAATTATGAGACCGGACACACTGACTGTTGCAAATTCCTTAGGAAAAGTATGGTATAATAAAAGTAATAATCATGTAGAATTCTTTACAAGTTTTGGAAAGCACCCTGAAAATGAAAAAACATTAAGAGACGTTTCTGAAAGAATATTAGAAAATTATGCAGGACAAAATGCAGAATTAGAAGAATAACCTTTTTTCACAATAATTTAAAATTCAATTAAAACAATTCCCCATTCATTCCTGTAATTTCGTCTTATTTTTAAGATGGATAAACAAATAGTCTTCGTTTTATTGTTTATAAGCACGTTTTTCTCGGCGCAGAAACCTGTACAGATTGCTTTTCTGTCTGACATACATTTTCAGGATTTATATGGAAGTTTTTCAGATCATGATTTTAAAGGAATTCTGAATCCTAAAACGGGAAAATATACAATCCTGAGAACGATGGATTCTCAACTGCACTCCACAAGAATCTTCAATGAGAACTATTTTGCCTTTCTCAAAGCGTTGGATGATATTGCTGCTAAAGGAATTAAAATCGTAGCGATGCCCGGAGATTTTTCTGATGATGGACAGGCTTATAACCTTCGTGGGCTTCATAGAATTTTAGAACTGTATCACCAGAAATACGGGATTAATTTTTATCTGACCACAGGAAACCACGATCCTGTTGGGCCGTTTCGAAATGACGAAGGAAAAGATGATTTCCTCGGACAAAATGGAAACCCATTGGGGATTTACAGTAAAGAAAGTATCGGAAAATCAACAGATAAGATCATCACAAAAGATATTGCAGAATCCGGATATTTTGAAATTTTAAATGAATTAAAAGATTTTGGTTTCTATCCTAAAAAAGAAGATCTGTTCTGGAGTACACCCTTTGATCATGATACTTTTAAAAATTATACTTACAAAAAAGGATTAGAGGCTGCAGAGTATTCCAAAAGGCTATATGAAGTGGAAAATGGTTTTTCTGTTCCGGATTTAAGTTATGTTGTTGAACCAGTGAAAGATGTATGGGTGATTGCTATTGACGGAAATACCTATATTCCTAAAAATATCAATGAAAATTCCCACAGTCCGTCTAATTATAAAGGAGCAAGCATTGGCTATAATAATGTGCTGACCAACAAACAGCATTTGATAGAATGGATAAGAAGACTTTCCGGTGAAGCAAAGAAAAACAACAAAACCCTGATTGCATTTACCCATTACCCAATGATTGATTTCAATGACGGTGCAACCAACGAAATTAAAAACCTGTTGGGAGAGAAAAAGTGGCAGTTGGAGCGTGTTCCTCAGGAAGAAGTGGCAAAGGTATTTGCTGAAGCAGGATTACAGATTCATTTTGCAGGGCATATGCATATTAATGATACAGGAATCAGAAAATTCGGTGAGAATATTTTGGTCAATGTTCAGGTTCCATCACTGGCCGCCTATCTGCCGGCGTATAAAATTCTGACGATACAGTCTCCTGACAAACTGGAAGTACAAACTGAGGTTCTAAATGAAGTTCCGCGTTTCAATGAATTGTTTCCATTATATGAAAAAGAATATGATGCTTTACAAAGTAATACAACTAAAATACTTTGGAATAAAGACATTTTAAAAACAAAATCCTACCATGATTTTATGCTTTTCCATTTAAAAGAATTGGTCCGTTTGCGAATGATTCCTGATGACTGGCCAAAAGACTTTATAGAAAAAGCAGGGAAGCTGAATGGTGAAGATCTGCTGTTACTCATCCAAAATAATAATCAGCTCAAAGAAAAGAGAATCAGATCTGAAACTTTTGCAAAATGGTCTTTTGATGATCTGTTGCTGGATCTGTATAAATTTCAATCAGCAGATGAGCTGGCGAAAAGAGATATTCCCAAAGAAAGGCTGAAGCAGTACCAAATATTGGAAAAACTCTATCAGGAGAATCAGTCACAGAATGTATTGGTAAGACAGTTAAAATCTGTTTTTAAAATTCTTACACTGCTTTCTAACGGAGATCCGGCAGATCATTTTGAAATAGATTTGAAAAAACAGAACATAACAAAACTGTAATTACTTGTCGTCTATTAGCGATTTCATAGATTTTCCCGTTCAAAAGAAAAGGCCGTCAATCTGACGGCCTCCTCAATTATAAATCTAGCAGCAAAACAGGATTAATTTCCCGTTATAGGATTTTTTCTTTCGTAGGTATTGTTGTCAAAACTCACCTTATAGTTGGATTTGAATAATTTGCTGGGATAATAATAATCTGTAGTGATAATTTGTGCACCGCTTTCCTTTGCTTTTTCAAATCTTGAATAATCCTCACTTCGTGCTTCCATCGTATCCGCATCGGCTCTGGTACGGATGATATATCCTTTTTTTACCAGATCTTTGATTATCACATCGTCCTTCTTCGGTTCATTCATAAACAGAACGGCCGATTCTGGAGTTCCGGGAGTGGAGTTGGTGAAAATCATTCTTCCTTTCAATGAAGGATGATCCATTGCGTACAGATCCCTGTTTTTTCCATTGTTATCTAAGACAAAAAGAAACTTTCCCTTGGCATCTTTTACTTTTGGCCAGTTTTTATTTAAAACAGCTTCGTTCAGCGTTTTATAGAAACCTCTGATGTCATCTGGTGTAATAATTTTATCTTTCCCGAGGTATTTTTTCAGTTCATTATCCAGATCATTAAAAAGCTGACTGGTATAATGCTCCGACTCTGTCCCGAATTGATTCGCTTTTCCATCCTTCGGTTCAAGTGTTATAAAAACAGGATCGTGATGAGGATGCCTGTCAGACCATTTTTTCAAATCCTTCAGACATTCTTCCAGCGTATAATACCACGTTTGATAATCAATATCTGTAATATGAATCATCTTGTAACCCGGTTTTTTCATTTTTCCTTCAGGATCAAAAGGCTCGGAGGTTTTTACAAGATCCAGAATTTTCGGATGGGCATACTTTCCTCCTTTGCTGTCTGCATAAACATCAATCTCCAGATTTCTAAGCCCAAGATCCAGCTGCTCGGGGATAGGAATATGTTCATATTGAATCTTCGGTAAAGAGTTCTGAGTATCTTTTTGGGATAAATAATGGTATACTTCAGGTAGAATGGCTTTTTTATAAGAATTGTGAGAGCCGATAATCTGAATTTCATTGATCTTTAGCTCATCAAATTGCTGAGATTGTGACCAATAAAGGTTGAATGAAGATAAACAAATACCAAGAAAAACAGCCTTTTTCATTTCTATACATTTTATATGCGAAATTAAGGACTCTTTGTTGATGATGATTTATATATTATGTTAAGTAATTTTTAAAATTCTGTGAATGTTGAAAAAATAGGGGTGCATAAATGTTTGATATATAACAAGTTTATATTCTCTCAATTTGAGATATTTATATTTTGTTGACTTTAAGATAATATTATGTTAAAATAGATTTGTAGCAGATCCTTTTACTTTGTATGCCGAAATAAAAACTAACCGTTGCCTGAAAAGAAAACCACTGTTGCGGGAACAACAGCGGCTTTTTGATAAGCAATGTAACGTCTTGCAATTACTTTACTTATTGATATGTACCACAAAATTAATTTTTTTAAGTTTAAAAAGCTAATCCCGATTGCATTAATTTTTTTGGTGGCCCACCAAGCTGATGCTAAAGGATTTACTTCAGACTATCCTGTGTTTTCGCAGGTAAACGAAACCATTTCCGGAAATGTAACGGATCAGAATGGTTCTGCAATAGAAGGCGCGAAAGTGACTGTTGTAGAAACCGGAGATACTGTTTCTACCGATTCATCAGGAAACTTCTCAATTTCAGGCAGCATTGGGCAGACTTTATCCATTTCATATGAAGGATATGGAGAACAGATGGTGAAAATCTCCAGTACTTCAGTTTCCATAAAATTAGAATCCAAAAAGGGCTCAACCTCTATTGAAGAGGTAACTCTGGTTGGATATGGTTCTCAGAAAAAATCTGATTTAACAGGAGCTGTAAGCCAGCTGAAAGCAGAAAATTTCAAAGAAGGAATGAACATTTCCGTGGATAATCTGATGCAGGGAAAAATAGCTGGTGTCCGTATTGTTCAGTCGAGTGGTGAACCCGGAGCAGGAGTGAATGTTTCCATCAGAGGTATTGGTTCCATCCGAAGCGGAAGTACACCATTATTCGTTGTGGACGGTATTCCTTTGAATAATGATCCGGTAAGTGCACAAAGTCCGAATGTAGGACTTGGAAATACAACTGCAAAGAATCCGCTCAACTTTTTGAATACAAGTGATATCGAATCCATCACGGTTTTGAAAGATGCTTCTGCCGCTGCAATCTATGGAGCAAGAGGTTCAAACGGTGTTGTTTTGGTAACAACAAAAAGGGGAAAGAAAGGAGAGCCAATGTTTACGTACGATACGTATTTAGGTTTTTCTTCAGTGATTAAAAAATTAGACTTGATGACTGCCGATGAATACAGAGCGGCAGGGATTGATAAATCGTATGATCATGGCGGAAATACAGATTGGCAGGATGAAATCTACAGAAATGCGGTCTCATCCAATCATTCCGTATCATTCTCAAAGGCTACAGAAACAGGGAATTATTTTGCATCCCTTTCTCACATGGATCAGGACGGTATAGTCCTGAACAGCAGCTTTAAAAGGACAACAGCCCGTTTGAATGCAGAAGAATCTTTCTTTGATAACAAGAGATTAAAGGTTAAGCTGAATCTTACCGCCAGTGATATCAGAGAAACGGGAATTCCAAACGGTGGAAATGCAGGGTCTGACGGGCAGCTTATCATTCATGCTTTAATGGCCAATCCTACGCGTTCTGTCTATGACCAAAATGGAAATTATACCAATTTCAATATGAACGCCCATTACAATCCACTTTATTTATTGAGCGTTTACGAAGATAAGACGAATACTTTCAGAGTGTTGGGGAATACAGAAGCAACGTTGAGAATTTTACCGGGATTGAATTATAAATTTAATTTAGGGGTGGACAGAAGCTTGTCAGAAAGAAACACAACAATGTTCCCGAATATTACAGACAGAAGTCCAAAAGGAATCTATTCACAGGCCAATCTGGATTCTTATAATATTCTTTTGGAGCATTATTTAACGTATGACCTTACCTTAAACAGACATAATTTCAGCGTATTAGGAGGTTTTTCTTATCAGAAGTTTAAAGCTACTGCTACTTATCTTGGTGTAAGAAACTTTGTTAACCAGGGAGCGGGGATTTCGCCGGAAATTAATCCTGGATATTCCGGAGACGTATTTATTCCACAGCCGGGAACTTCTCAGGAAAATGAACTGCAGTCTTACTTCGGAAGAGTAAATTATAATTTTGATAAAAAATATTTCTTAACAGCTTCGTTAAGAGCCGATGGTTCCACGCGTTTTGGAGATAACAATAAATATGGATATTTCCCGTCAGTGGCTGCAGGCTGGACCATTTCAAAAGAAAATTTTCTGAAAGATGTTTCATTTATCAATGAATTGAAGCTAAGAGGCAGCTGGGGAGAGACAGGAAATCAGGAAGTTCTCAATAAAATTACAAAAGCAAGTTATCTGTTATCACAAAGTGCAGGATACTATTTATATGATAACTTAAACCTGATCAATGGAGTTCAGGTGGTAAGAACACCCAATCCCAATTTGAAATGGGAAATTGTAGCACAAACCAATATTGGATTGGATTTCAGCTTGTTCAGAAACAAACTGTACGGTTCATTGGAATACTACAACAAAACCACCAAAAACCCGATATTATTTATTCCTTCCACTCCATTAAGTCCCACAGATTTTGTCTGGCTGAATGCGGACGGGAAAATCGTTAATAAAGGTTTTGAATTCTCTTTAGGCTCAGAAATTATTAAAAACGAAAACTTTACATGGAATCTTGACATCAATGGGGCTACTGTAAATAATGTGGTGAAAGATCTTCCGGTTTCCGGAATTAATTCCGGTGAAGTTTCCGGACCAGGGCTTTCAGGCGTTACCGCAAATATCTACAGAAACGGATATGAAGCAGGATCTTTCTATATGTATAATTATTTAGGGATTGATGCCAACGGAAAATATATCTATGAAGATCTGAACGGAGACGGAAAGATTGACCCGAATGACAGAAAGATTTTTGAAGGAGCGATTCCCAATTTTACTTTCGGGATCAATTCTTACATGAAATACAAGAAGTTTGATTTTGCATTCTCTTTCATTGGGCAAACGGGAGGGTATTTGGTGAATAATACGGCTTTGGACTTAAATATCAACAATTTAGCTTCAGACAGAAACGTGTTGAAGAAATATTATGACTCAGGAGCAAGCTTTGCCAATCAGCCGCAATTATCTTCTTTATACCTTGAAAAATCAGACTTTATTCGCTTAAGCAACGTAAGATTAGGATATACTTTTGACATGAATCAATTGAAATTTTTGAAAAGTATCAATCTGTATGTAAGTGCACAGAATCTATTTACGATTACCAATTATTCAGGATACGATCCACTTGTTGACACCAACAAGCAGGTGCAGGGAAATCAGTCTTTAGGAATTGATTATACGACCTATCCGTCTGCGAAAACTTTCATTTTGGGAGCTACTATTAAATTTTAATTTAAGTTAAAAGAAATCATGAAATCTAAATTTTTAAATCTAAATAAAATCGTTTTGTCCATCGCAGTAATGTCTTTAGTGGGATGTACCAATCTGGATGAAAAAGTAATTGATGAGGTAATGGGAACTGAAAATGCAGACCCTGAAGCATCTCTTGCTGCGGCTTACGGACAGCTTGGTGACGGGACTTTTGTAGACCATGGAAGTGTGTTTGCCTTACAGGAATATTCTACCGATGAAGCCATTTTGCCAACAAGAGGAAGTGACTGGGGAGATGGAGGAAAATGGAGAGCGATGCACGAATTTACCTGGGACGCGAATAATGATGTGGTAAAAACCACCTGGAATCAGCTGAACTCAGGAATTACAAAATCTCTGTTTGCTATAGGAAGTATCAACAAGAGTACGATCAATAATAAGACTTTATTTCTGGCTGAAGCAAAAGGGTTATTGGCATTTTACACGTATACAACAATCGATTTGTATGGACAGGCTCCGTACAGAGATCCAGATAATTTAAATGCTCCCATACAGATCAGAAAGGCTGAATCTACCATTGATGCATTAATCACTGAAGTGGAAGGTCTTATTCCAAATCTGGCAGATATTAAAACCCAGAATACACACGCAGGAAGGTTTACAAAACAGGCTGCGTATGCATTATTGGCTGATATGTATCTTAACAGAGCGGTTTTAAAGAACAAGACGGCAGGTAGTTTTAACTTTAAGGAACAGGCTTTAAGCGGAGGAGGGAATGATATGGAGATGGTCATCAAGTATTCTGATATGCTGATTAATGGAGGTCTTTTTAGTTTAGAATCAAATTACTTCCACAATTTTGATATCAACAATGATACAAGTAAGGAAATGATCTTTACTATTGTTCAGAAAAAGAATTCCAACAGAAATGCAGACAATGATCTTGCATATATGTCTATGGAAAGAATCCAGAAGCCGTCGCCTGATAACAGGGGAACCAATGCAAATTGCGTTACTCCGGAATTTTATTATTCATGGAATGGAAATCATGATGACCCGCGTTTCCAGAGAACCTATCAGTATGAAGACGGAACATGGTTCAGAAATGACGGAACCGATGTAAGTGTGCCGTCAACAAGTAAAGTGGAAGGAACAGGAAAACCATGGTTTCACTTCAACAGGGGATTACAGGTTGGTCAGCAATATGGACCTAAAATTCTTGCCAATGGTAACTTCGACTTAACGGCCGATGGAAGAATTAAAGTATATAAGCTATTCACAGAAAAAAATACAACACTTGCCGCAGATTTTACTCCGGACCTGAATTTTGATAATCCTTCAGAGGCGGTATTTACACAGGCTCAGATCAACAGAGGAGTAAGAAATTTCAAGTTTGAATTTGATCCTGGTTATGGAAACAACGGAACAAGCGGAATGGATGTTCCATTATACAGATTAGGAACCATCTATATGATGAGAGCAGAGGCCTTTTTCAGAAACGGGAACGTATCGGGAGCGCTGGCTGATGTTAATAAATTAAGAACAATAAGAACGAATGATGCTTTGAAGAATAATGCCCCGGGAGTTGCACTTACTTCTTTGGATGCTGATGCTCTTTTTAAAGAATCAGGATATGAATTGTATTGGGAAATGTACAGAAGAAAGGCAATGATCAGGTTCGGAAAATTTGATTTGCCGGGAACTGCAAAAGCAGCTACTCAGCCCTACAGAAGAATTTTCCCGATTCCTCAGGCAACCCTTGATGCTTCAAAAGATTTCGCTCAAAACCCAGGATATTAGTTTTTTTCATATAAACAATTATTTTTGCGTAAACAGAAGCGAAGAGATTTCCTCCTCGCTTCTGTTATTTTATATCGGTTTGTAGCCATTCTATTGATATCAATAGGAGCGGACTTTAGTCCGTTTAACTCAATATACATTATCAATCTGGCTTTAGCCAAAATTTAAAAAGCAATTTTTTACTCTGCGTTCAGCATTCCCAATTCTCCATAATGTTTTTTGAACTTCTGGATTTTTGGACCTACTACAGCGCTGCAATAAGGCTGTGTTGGGTTCTCATTGTAATATCCCTGATGATATTGTTCTGCGGGCCAGAATTTTTCGAACTGAGTCAGTTCTGTCACGTAAGTACCAGCCCATCTTCCTGATTCCTGAGATACTTTGATGGCTGCTTCAGCTTTAACCTTCTCAGCAGCATCTTTATAATAAATCACAGAACGGTATTGAGTTCCTACATCATTCCCCTGTCTGTTGAGTTGAGTAGGATCATGAAGGAAGAAAAATACATCCATCAATTGTTCATAAGAAATAACAGCAGGATCATAAGTGATCTGTACCACTTCTGCATGTCCCGTTTCACCGGTACAAACTTCCTGATAAGTCGGGTTATCTTTATGTCCTCCTGAATATCCCGAAATAGCGGATTGTACTCCTTTCAGCATATTGAAACAGCTTTCCACACACCAGAAACATCCGCCACCGAAAGTAATCTGCTCTAAATTATTGTTATCCATTTTTGGTAATTATATTGTTTTATAATCCTTTCCTGATCCGGAAAAGACTGATCAAAAATAGGAAAAACTTTTCCATTTGAATATGATTTTAGCCTCTTAAACTTAAATTGTCGTGATAGATGTGACAAATGATTTGTAAACCATTTATGAATAAATATAGGATATAAATCAAACAGATCATCTTCGAAGTTATTTTAAAGATATTAGTATTAGCAATGTCATGCTGAGCGGAGTCGAAGCATTTCAATTAAAGTTAATCTGTAAGATGTTTTTTCGTCTTCTGTTTTTTAATTCCAAGACCAATAACACCAATGTTTTCACAAATAATCACAAAAAAAGCACCCTAAGAAGGATGCTCTATATTATTAAAAAAGATTTCAGTTATTTTTCCCAAACCAAAGCACTTGCGCCAAGAATGGCAGCATCTGCTTCGTCAAGTTCACTGAATACCAGTTTTACTTTATTTCTGAAAATCGGAAGAAGGTTTCTTTCCATATGAAGCTTAGCTGGCTTTAAGATAAAGTCTCCCGCTTTGATCACTCCTCCAAATAGAAGAATAGCTTCAGGGGAAGAGAACATTACAAAATTGGCTATTGCCTCACCCAGCTTCTGTCCTGTATATCTGAAAACTTCAATAGCAATTGGGTCTTCTTTGATAGCACATTCATATACTGTTTTAGAATTGATTTCATCTTCAGGATACTGGTTCAGCATAGATTCCGGGAACTCAGCTCTCATTTTCTTTGCTGTAATGGTAATACCGGTTGCAGAAGCATAAGCTTCCAGACTTCCTTCAGATCCTGTGCTCCAATGTTTTCTTCCGCCTGGCTTTACAATGGTGTGACCCAACTCTCCGGCAAACCCATCGTGCCCATAGATTAAACTTCCGTTGGCGATAATTCCACTTCCTACTCCTGTTCCCAACGTAATCATGATGAAATCTTTCATTCCTCTGGCTGCTCCGAAAAGCATTTCCCCCAGGGCTGCAGCATTGGCATCATTGGTCACTGTACAAGGAAGGCCGAATTTTGCTTTCATAAGCTCAGCAAAAGGAATTACCCCTTTCCATGGAAGGTTTGGAGCTAATTCTATGGTTCCTTTATAGTAGTTTGCATTAGGAGCTCCTACTCCGATTCCGTCAAAGTGTGCTTCAGTACCATATTTTTCCATCATTGGACGAACACTTTCATATAACGCATCGATGAAATCCTCAACTTTGTCATAAGCATCGGTTCTCAGATTTCCTTTATCCAGAACTTCTCCACGGTGGTTTACGATTCCGAATTTAGTATTGGTTCCGCCGATGTCAACTCCAAGGGCAACTTGTTTTGATAAATCTATTAATGACATTTCTATTATTAAATTCTAGGGGCTAAAATTATAAAAAAGATTGTATTAATGGATTATTAACTGGATTTTATTTAATATGTTAAGCTGTTTTTAACGGTTTTTTTCTTTTTTCTACCCCACCAGATCATAAATCCGGTAACCGGAAGAGAAGCACAGATAAGACTTACGATAAAGGCAATAATCTTAGTAGGAAGGCCCAAAATAGCACCTACGTGGATGTCATAATTGGCACTCACCGCTTTTTCTCCAAAATTTTTGTCCTTCGGATCATGAGTGTGCAGCAATTCTCCAGAGTTTTCATCAAAGATTAAGCTGCTGCTTTTATGATAAGAATAAGAAAGATGTTTCACATAGACCTCAAAGTTGGGATGCTCGTGATCATCCATATGTGGGTGGCCTAAATCTATAGCAAAACCATAGGAATCAGGATATTTTGTCTGTACTGTATTAATGATTTTATCCAATGTACCTTCTGTTCTCAGCTCAATAGGAGCCTTTGTCTTGATATGGGAAAAGTCCGGGTACTTTGTTTCTCCTCCTGAAAAGATGACATAGATCATCGCCTGAACGACAAAAAATGCATAGAAAAGACCTGTAATGGAGAAGATCAAAGCAAAAATAGATGCATAAAAACCCAGCACATTATGAAGGTCATAGTTCTTACGCTTCCAGCTTTTAATGTTTTTCCATTTGAAGGCAAAACGCTGTTTTCTTGCTGCTTTGTTCTTAGGCCACCATAGAATGATCCCGGAGATCAGCATAATGATAAAAATAATAACGGGAATACCTACCACATAAGTTCCCCAATCCTGTTTTAAAAGGTAGCTCCAGTGGATCATTTTTACGATATTGAAGAAACCGTTTTTTTCATCATAAACTCTTAGTACTTTCCCGGTGTATGGGTTTACATAAGCTTGTTTATAGATAGGAAATTCATCAAAATAATTCCAGGCATCCGTATTATGTTCGTACCAGAAGAACATATAGGACATCTTTTTGTCAATAGGAACATTTACCCAGTGAATCGGATATTTTTCCTTGACCTGTTCTGCAACAGCTTTTTCCATTACTCTGATAGGAAGTACCTGTTTCTGTTCTATATTTTGCTCCTGATGATAGATAACATCTTTTCGGGTGATGTTTTCCACTTCGTCCTTAAAAACGTACAAGGCTCCGGTGATAGAGATAATAAAGATCAGAAAACCTATTCCCAATCCGAACCAAAGGTGAAGTTTGGCAGACCATTTCTTAAAGAATCCCGGTTTCTTTTTATGATGATGATTTTTCTTCATATAGCAGTAAAAAGTAAAGCAAAGATATGCTTTACTTTTTATTTAGTTTAATTAAAATTTGTATTCAATCATAAATGTCCCTCTCAATCCAAGAGCATTCGTAAAGTCACTGTCTCTTGCTGTCCACCATGAAATGGCAGGCTGATATACTTTATTGAAAAGGTTTTCAATTCCTAATGATACCCTCCAGTTGTTGTTAACCTCATAGCTTGATTTGAAATTGAAAACGGTATACTCAGGAACATATCCTTCTCCATAGGCATATAATCCTGTTTTTGCATTAGGCTCGAATCTGTTTTGCTGGAAAGAATGAAGCATATCTAAACCAACTGATAATGCCGGAACAGGTCTTGCCTGTACATAAGCCAGAACTTTAGGAGCAGAAATTCTGCTGTTATTGATTTTTGCTGAATAATCACCATCATCTTTTACAGAAGTAATGCCTTCCATCCAGCTGTAGCTTCCTCCAAACTGAATCCATTTTGTAGGAGTGAAGTGTAAAAATCCTTCCACTCCGTATACAATTTCGGGAGATCTCTGAATCATCAGCGCTCTGTCCGGGCTCTGTACAAATGATGCTCCTAGTTTGGATGTACTCACATAAGACGTAAGTTCATAATTCAGCCAGCTGGAAAGCTGTCCTGTCGCCCCCAATTCATAATTGTTAACAATAATTGGTTTCGTTTCCAGGCTATTAATCGTTTCAGAAGTTGAGGTTCTCAAAATTCTGCCTAACTCATTGATGGAGTAGGCTTGAGAAAAACTTCCGAAAAGGTTGATATAAGGTTCAATATTATAACGTACTCCGATATTTCCTACCAACGCATTATAGCTCAGTTTTCCGCCGGCTACAGGAATGCTTTTGGTGAAAGTTCCGTCACTTTTAAGGGTAGAAAGCGTGTTGAAATCATCTACATTCACTTTGATGTTTTCGTAACGAAGACCTCCTTTGATGGTAAATTTTTTGAAAAGATCAATTTTTGCCAATACGAAAGGAGCGATATTGGTCATGCTCATATTAGGGGTCCAGAAACGTCCGTCTTCCAGTTTTTGTACGGTTTCATCATTCAGAATATCAGCTCCGTAGATGATTTCTCCCTGTGAATTCGGAGAATTCCATAGTTGGGTATCCAGGTTGATTCTTGCCCCCTTTTTATGGGAAATAACATTGGATTGCCCACCATTGAAGAATGTGTCACTATATCCGTAAACGGTTTTAAAATCCTGATAATAAAGATTAATATTTAAAGAAGTTCCTGCAAACAGATTCTTATTATCATAGCTCACTCTGATATTGTGGTTTTTCGGAGTTCCCTGAGGTGTGGTTTCCAACCCTTTTCCTATTCCTTCACCAATGGTAGGCGTGATGCCGTATTTTCCTGTTTTCAATCCTACATTCAGGTCTGATTTTGAAGAATAACCAATATAAGAAGCTTCAATTCTTTGATTCTCATTGATATCATATCCTATTTTCAGCAATCCATTGTAGTTGTCCATCTTGGCAATGCTGTAAGTAGGGCTGATCAAAATGCCATCTCCATCTTTTGTATATCCCGTTCTTTCGTAGGCTAATGAAAGGGTATAGTCAAATTTATTGATTTTTCCGGATAAAAGCTGGCTGGCTCTTACTCCTAAAGTGCCACCGTAAGGCTGTCCTGTAAGACCGATCTGTGAAACCCCAGAAATTTTTTTATCTGTTTTGTTTCTTTTCGTAATATAATTGATGATCCCTCCATCTGCTCCGTTACCATAGATGGACGAAGCTCCTTTGATGACTTCAATTCTTTCGATTGCAGAAGGGTCTATAGTCCTTAAGTCTCTTGCTCCGTTACGAAGTGGGGTAGACTGTGGAATCCCATCAATCAAAACCAAAACCTGACGCCCTCTTAACGTCTGCCCTGTGTTGGAAGTCTGCCCGGAATTTGTTCCTAAACTGGGAACGGTATACTGCAGGATGCTTGTAATATCTGAGTTAACAGTCAGCTGAGACTGAATTTGTTTTTCTCCTACAACTGTAATAGAGCTTGGAACCTCCTTTATATTTTCCTTTTTTCTGGAGGCGGTCATTACAACCTCGTCTACATTTTTAGTTTGTAGAGTATCCTTTACCTGAGCAAAAACGGTAGTAGTTCCTAAGCAGGCAGCTGATAAAAGCGCTTTTTTCATTATATTTTCTTTCCTTTTTTCTTTCTTTTTCCCCACCAAACCAGGAATCCGGTTACAGGGAGTGATGTACATGTGAGGCCGGCAATAAACCAAATGATTTTTCCAATGATTCCGAAATAGGATCCGGTATGGATATCATAATTGGCGTTGGAATATTTCTCGGCAGTATTGAGCTTGTGATGAGGTTTGTTGGCCAGTAGTTTTCCGGAGTATTTGTCAAATGTCAGGATATTTCTTTCACTATATCTTCCATCCAGTCCGTAAACGGTTACCGGAAGGTTTTTCAGTTCTTTTCCTTTTTTATTCTTTCCGTTCAGAGTAATTCTGAAGCTGGATGATTTTGCATACAGTTTTTCTGTCTGTGCCGCAGCCAGATCAAAAACAGCTTCATTCTTAACCGTAAGGGAGTCCGGTGATTTTCTTTCTTTTTCTTTTGGAAGTTCCCATGAGCCGGATAATGCAAAAGTAAAAGTGTTTTTTACATAAGGATAAGCAAAATAAAGCCCTGTAACACTTAAAAGCAGGGCAATAAATGATGCATAAAAACCAAGGATATTATGAAGATCATAGTTTTTACGCTTCCAGTTTTTTACATTTTCCCAATTGAACCAAAAACGTCCTTTTCTGGCATTTTTATTTTTAGGCCACCATAAAATAATTCCTGTAATCAGCATGATAATAAAAAGAACAGTTGGGATTCCTACAGTGTATGGCCCCCATTCTGAATTGAGCAGAAGCCCCCAGTGGATATATTTCAGAATATTGAATACATCATATTTTTCATTATATACCGCAAGGATTTCTCCGGTATACTGATTGACATAAGCCAGCTTATTGATGCGCACCTGCTGAAAATAGTTCCATCCTTTTTTGCTTTTGTCATAGTATTCAAACTGATAGGATTTTGTTTTGTCCAAAGGAATTTCTACAGCGCTTATCGGATACTTTTCATTAAGTTCCAGAGATACTTTTTCACGAAGAAGGTTAATTGGTAAAGGCTTTTCGCCGATATCCTCTTTGTTCAGATAAATGGCTTCTTTGCGTAAGCTGTTCTGTATTTCATCCTTAAAAACATATAAAGTCCCTGAAAGAGAGACGATAAATACAATGATGCCAACGGATAGACCAAACCACAAATGCAGTTTGGCAGACCGTTTTTTTGAAGGAGTTTTCTTTTTATGATGATGCTTTTTTCTCATAGCAAAAAGTTAACCCCGTGAGGGGCTAACCTTTGATTTTTAAAATTTATATCCTATTGATAATCTCCAGTTACGTGGAGCATTGTAAATCCAGGCATATTCGCCGGTATCTCCTCTGTAACCGCTGTAAAGCTTTTTGTTAAGGACATTATTCAACATTAGATTGACATCGAATTTTTTAGCAACATAAGAAACCCCGAAGTTGGTATCAAAATAATCCGGAAGGCTTTGATCTTTCGCGGCATTTACTCCAAACCAGGATTGTCTTCCTCCCTGATACTGATACCCTGCTGAAATTCCGAACCCTCTCATAAGACCATTTTCGAATCTATAGTTTACCCAGGTATTTTGTACATTTTTTGCATTCCCCGGAGACTGGATTCCAATTCTTGTAGGATCTGTGTCTTTGATGGTCTTTGCATCTGTATAAGCATAGTTGATAATAAGGTTCAGCCCTTTGATGATCTCTCCTTTGATATCAGTTTCAAAACCTCTTGCTCTTTGCTCGCCTGTAGCAACCTGAAATGCAACGCCATTGTTTTCATTTGCATTTCCTGATACAAGAATATTCTGTCTTCTGATCTCATAAACCGCAAAAGTAGAATTCCATTTTCCTCCGAACCAGTCTTTCTTTAATCCGAATTCAATATTCTGTCCTCTGAAAGGATCTGTAATCAATGTTTGATTGATTCCAGTTCCGGATTGTGGAACAAAAGTTTTGTCATAGATACCGTAGGCTGAGAAGTTTTCATTAATAGAATAACTTATTCCTACTCTTGGTGTAAATTCACCTGCTTTATCTGGTACTATAGGAGTGCCAGGGCTTAGATTAGGATATGCAGAATAGGTTTTTCCACTTGTATATCTTCCTGCTAATGTTAATCTTAACTTATTGTTAAACATTTCAATCTGATCCTGAGCGTAATAAGAAGTATATTTTACTCCCTGATCATTATAAAAAGGAGCAGATTTGTTTAATCTATAAAAATCAGAAGAAGGAAGTTCCGAAGGATCCACTCCATAATTCACATTATAAATGTCAATTGGAAAAGGTCCTCCTGTAAAAGATGAAAAATCTGCCTTGTATTTTCTGTCTCCGTAATCAAATCCTGCAATTATTTTATGAACAATATTTCCTGTATTAAGCTTTCCTCTTACATACGTCTGGAAAATATGATTTTTTCCTTTTGCCTGCCAGTTGCTTAATGTTCTGTTTAAAACATTTTTATTGGCTGGATCAAAAGTTCCCCACCATGAACCTCCATCATAATTCAGGTCCATATAAGCATACTGTGTACTCCAAACCCAGTCTTTGAACAGTTTCTGGTCTAAGCTTAAGAATAAACTCTGATCTTTTACTTCTGTTTTCTTGAAATTAGGATCATTAAAGTTGGTATGTACGTTCAGAGAAGCATATCCATCGTTAGACATGAGATAAGCTCCGGGTTGGTTGAATTTTAAATACTGATAGTTGTATTGAGCGGTGAATGTAGTGGTCTTTGTAGGTCTGAAAGTAATGGAAGGAGCAACAATAATTTTGCTTGTTTTATCATTTTCAACCCATGAATTATTAGAGCTACCCATTAAATTAATACGGTAGTCTAAAACACCGTCTTTTACAAGTACTCCATCCAGATCAGCTTCTCCTCTGAAAAGGTTATAACTTCCCGTAGTGAAACGTACACTGTTGGCAAACTTTCCGGTAGGCTTTTTAGTTACAACATTATAAAACCCGGCAGGATCTCCCATAGAACCCATAAATCCGGCTGGACCTTTTACAAACTCTATTCTGTCTATGATAGAGGCATCAGGATTGATTGGCCCCCAGGTAGAAGAAACATTCATTCCGTTCATAAAAGTGGAAATACTAGCACCTCTCATGAAAACATTGGAGTATACATTATCCCAGTGCTCCACTTTTCTTGCCCCACTTACGTTACGGACAATTCCTTCAGACATGTTCAATGTAAGTTGATCAGCAAGAACCTGAGAACTTACAGACTGTACATTTTGAGGAAGCTCAAGAATAGGCGTCTGGATTCTTAATGAACCTGAAACCTCATTCAGTTTGTACTTCTGATAATATCTTCCGCTTACAACTACTTCTTCAATATCGTTGGATTTGATGGTGTCTTTTTTTTCCTGTGCAAAGCTTAACATAGATGTTAATAATGCAGCTCCTATTGTTATTCTTTTCATTGTTTATAAGGAGAGTAATTTTACTCTAACAGTTTAAAATTTATAAGTGAAGCTTCCTAATACGTTAGCTAGTACCTGAGCATTGGCAGTTGTATACCCGCTCCAGTAATGTTCGTTGGTAAAGTTGTCTACCTTTACACCAATTCTGAATTTTTTAGTATCATAAAACGCGTTAGCATTCAGTACCAGATATTTTGGAAGGATGAATGTACCCATGGTTGTAGAGTTCACAATCTTGTTATCACTCGCATAGTTTCCTCCAACTCCGAATCCAAGACCTTTTAATTTTCCGTCTAAGAACTGATAACTTGCATTGAAATTAACCAACCATGGAGATGATGCTGTAGCGGGTCTTCTTCCGATAACCGTTTCATCAGCTTCTGTATATTTCATATCGTTGTAGCTTACTCCGGCGATTACAGAGAACCCTTTGATCAGATAAGCATTTGCTTCCAATTCTACTCCTTGGCTTCTTAATAATCCAGCCTGGTTTTGTACAGCCTGTCCTGTTCCCGTCATTTCACCAGTATTTAGGAGCGTATTTTTTACCTGAATATTATAGTAGCTTAAAGTTGTAGTAACTCTTCCTTTGATAAGATTTGTTTTGAAACCTCCTTCAAATTGATTGGCTCTTTCAGGAGTTGAAAGTGCTACATTTCCTGTCTTATCTGAAGTATAATATCCATTTACTGAAAAACTGTTCTGATAGTTTCCGAATACGGATAATTTCTCAGGGAGTATTTGATAAACGATACCAAATTTTGGTGACCATGCTCCCTGGCTGTATGAATCAGTAAGTTTCTGTCCGGTTTGTCCTCCTTTAAAATTTACACTTTCGTATCGTACTGAAGTAAGAATATTAAGACCGGTTACGGGAGTAATTACATTGGAAATATATCCACTATAGGTATCTTTCTTACCGCTGCTTATATAGGCGTTGTTTTTCTCAAAATCAGGCTGATTTCTCAGATTATCATACATTGCCCCCAATGTCTGTCCATTCATATTAGAATAGTCTGTACCTGTGAAAGGAACCCAGTCAAAATTGGTAAACATAAAGTATTGATTGTCATTCAATCTCATATAATCGAAACCCGCTACAGTTCTGTTTCTCACGCTTCCGATGTTGAAATCAAAATTAAAGTTCTGCTGAACCTGGAAATAAGTTCTTTTACTGTCTTTAGTTGACTGGTCAGCTCTTACAATTCCCAATTCTGTATCTGTAGGAACTCCTGTTACCATTCCTTTCGGAGCAAAATAGAAGTATGGGTTAAATCCATCTGAGTAAGAATATGAAGTGCTTACATTGGTAGAGGATTTAATGTGCTCATTAATTTTATAGTTAACCTGTCCAAAGAAGTTTCTTGCTTTACCAACAGTTTTAAGCCCTTCTCCTGTGTAAGATTGCTTATAGTCATAACCAAGTTTTTCCAGTTTATCCATGCTGTCTGCACCAAGCTGCGCACTCGGAACATAAAAGAAGAAAGCTGTTTCAGGATATGAATTGGTTTCAAACATTTCCAGTTCCGCATTGATCTCTAAATTATCCGTAGGACGGTAAGTAATGGATGGGGTAAATGCATAGAAAGAATTCTTTGCATTGGTTCTCTGGAAGGTTCCCTGGTTTGTATAAGCTGTATTTAATCTGAATAATAATTTTTTATCTTTTGTAAGGGGAGCATTTACATCTGCCTGTACTCTGTAATAGTTATAGCTTCCTCCTGCCAGAGAAACGGCGCCTGCAAAAGTTTCAAATGGTTTTTTGGTAACTCTGTTGATAACACCTCCATAAGATGTCACGTTACTACCAAATAATGTGGCAGAAGGTCCTTTTAACACTTCAATTCTCTCCACATTGATAGCGTCCATAGAAGTTGTAATAGGAGCTACCATACCATTTCTGATAGAGTTTCCGGCCACAAAACCTCTTAAATTAAGATAAATACCTCCATCTCCGGCTCTGTTTGTTGCACTCCACATTTTCTGTGCACCTGCCACATTTCTGAAAGCATCATCTACGGTGAATAACAATTGATTTTCCAATACTCCTTTGTCAATAGAAGAATATACCTGTGGATCCTCTATTGCCTTCAAAGGCATCTTATTGGAGTATTCACTGTCTTTCTTGACGTATGTATTGATAATTACTTCATCAATGCTTTTAGTGGCTAATGAATCTTTTTTTTGGGCAGAAACCAGCATTGTTCCCAGAGCGGAAGCACAGATCAGTACATTTTTCATGAAAGTCAAATTTTTTGCAAATATATTATTTTTAACTGTTCTAAATAAATAATAAGATTGATATTTATCATAAAATTATTACATACTGAATAACAAAAAACCGCTATGACCAATGCCATAGCGGTTTTTAGATGATATTATTAAATTTTTCTTAAGCTGGAATTTCTCCTTTGTATAAGAAAGAAATAATTTCTTTGTTTAGTTTGTCGATCATTTCGCTGAATAAGTGGAAAGATTCCTGCTTATAGATTACCAATGGATCTTTCTGCTCGTAAACAGCTCCTTGTGAAGATCTTCTTAAATCATCCATCTCACGAAGGTGAAGTTTCCAGTTTTCATCAATGATAGATAAAGTGATGTTCTTTTCGAAATCGTTCACTAAACTTTCACAATGTGTATCGTAAGCTTCTTTAAGATCAGCAACAATAGTCATTGTTTTGTGTCCGTCTGTGAAAGGAACCTGGATCATTTTGAACATTGAACCTTGATTTTGGTATACATTCTCAATGATTGGGAATGATTTTTCTTTCAATAGATTCAGTTTCATTCTGTAATCTTCCTGAGCTGCGTTGAATAAGATATTCGTCAGATCCTGAACATTTTTATTATTAAAATCATCTTGGGAAACCGGAGATTCCATTGTAAATGTTTTAATGATTTCGTATTCAAAATCTTTATAACTTCCTGAAGCTTTTCCTTTCGCAACGATAGAATTGGAAACATCGAAAATCATATTCGTAATGTCATACTTCAGGTGGTCTCCGAATAAAGCATTCTTTCTTCTCTTGTAGATTACGTCACGTTGTTTGTTCATTACGTCATCATACTCAAGAAGTCTCTTTCTTGTTCCGAAGTTGTTTTCTTCTACTTTCTTCTGCGCTCTTTCAATAGATTTGCTGATCATAGAATGCTGAATTACTTCACCTTCTTTATGACCCATTCTGTCCATCATTTTAGCGATTCTCTCAGAACCGAACAAACGCATAAGGTTATCTTCAAGAGATACATAGAACTGCGAACTTCCCGGATCTCCCTGACGTCCTGCTCTACCTCTTAACTGTCTGTCAACACGTCTTGAATCGTGTCTTTCAGTACCGATAATAGCTAAACCTCCAGCTTCTTTTACTTCTTTTGAAAGCTTAATATCCGTACCACGACCTGCCATGTTCGTTGCAATAGTTACAACTCCCGGCTGTCCTGCTCCTGCCACGATCTCAGCTTCTTTCTTGTGAAGCTTCGCATTCAATACCTGGTGAGGAATTTTTCTTAACTGAAGTGCTTTTGAAAGCAATTGTGAAATTTCAACAGAAGTTGTCCCTACAAGTACAGGTCTTTTTGCCTCTGTTAATTTTTCTACTTCTTCAATTACAGCATTATATTTTTCTCTGTTAGTTTTGAAAACTAAATCCTGTTTGTCATTTCTTAGAATTGGACGGTTTGTTGGGATAACCACTACATCTAGTTTGTAGATTTCCCAAAGTTCACCAGCCTCAGTTTCAGCTGTACCAGTCATCCCCGCAAGTTTATTGTACATACGGAAATAATTCTGAAGCGTGATTGTTGCAAAAGTTTGAGTAGCTGCCTCAATTTTTACATTCTCTTTCGCTTCAATTGCCTGGTGAAGACCGTCTGAATAACGACGACCCTCCATGATACGCCCTGTCTGCTCATCAACAATTTTTACTTCACCATCAATCACCACATACTCGTCATCTTTTTCGAATAATGTATATGCTTTCAATAGCTGGCTCATTGTGTGAACACGCTCAGACTTTTCAGCAAAGTCCGCAAATAGTCTTTCTTTCGCTTCAAACTCCTCTTCTTTAGAAAGGTTTTTAGCTTCTACTTCAGCAATTTCAGTCCCGATATCAGGAAGAACGAAGAAGTTATTGTCAGAGTTTCCTTGAGACATATACTCAACCCCTTTATCAGTAAGGTCTACCTGATTGTTTTTCTCCTCGATAACGAAGTAAAGATCTTTATCTACAATCGGCATGTCACGGTTGTTGTCCTGCATATATTGCGATTCAACTTTTTGAAGCAAAGCTCTGTTTCCGCTTTCCGATAAGAATTTGATTAATTGTCTGTTTTTTGGAAGACCTCTGTACGCCTGAAGCAATTTAAATCCACCTTCTTTTGTATTTCCTGCAGCGATTAATTTTTTTGCTTCGTTGAAAATAGCAGAAACGGTTTTCTTTTGTACTTCAACAATTCTGTCAATAGAAGGTTTAAGAACATCAAACTCCTGTCTGTCTCCCTGAGGAACCGGACCGGAAATAATCAATGGTGTTCTTGCATCATCTACCAATACAGAGTCAACTTCATCCACGATAGCAAAGTTCAATTCTCTTTGTACCAATTCTGAAGGTGAAGTTACCATGTTATCTCTCAGATAATCGAAACCAAATTCATTGTTCGTTCCGTAAGTAATATCTGAGTTGTATGCTTTTCTTCTTCCGTCTGAGTTCGGCTGGTGGTTATCGATACAGTCGATAGACATTCCATGGAACTGATAAAGAGGACCCATCCATGCGGAGTCTCTTTTTGCAAGATAGTCGTTCACTGTTACAACGTGTACTCCTCTTTCCGGAAGTGAATTTAAGTAAATAGGTAATGTTCCTACCAAAGTTTTACCTTCACCGGTTGCCATCTCGGCAATTTTACCACTGTGAAGAATAACCCCTCCGATAAACTGAACATCATAGTGGACCATATCCCAAACTACTGGAGTTCCGGCAGCATCCCATGAGTTTTTCCAAACAGCTGTGTCTCCCTGAATGCTCACGAAATCTTTTCCTGCATCAGCCAGTTCTCTGTCCCAGTCACTTGCCGTTACACGGATCTCTCCATTCTGTGCCCATCTTCTTGCCGTTTCTTTGATCAATGCAAAAGCTTCGGGAAGAACCTGAATAAGAACTTTCTCTTCAATTTCGTATGATTCCTTCTTTAGAGACTCAATTTTTGAAAAAAGAGCTTCTTTTTCGTCAACATTTGTTGAATTTTTTATCTGCTCTTTTATCTGTTCTATTTGAGCTGTGATCTTGCTGGTTGCAGATTTTATATTCTCTTTAAACTCAGCGGTCTTTTGTCTCAAACCATCATCCGACAATTGTTGAATGTTAGGTTCTACAGCCTTGATTTTTGTTACAACTTTTTTTACTTCTTTTAGGTCCTGCGCTTTTTTGTCTCCCAAAAACCCTTTAAGAACTTTGTTTAAAAAACTCATAAATTTTTTGCTTTATGCTTAATGCAAAATGCTTTAAGCGTTTTAAATAACACTTATCGTGTAGATTAATATATAAAAAGGGCAAAAAAGCTCTAAGCACGCAGCCTAAAGCTTATCGCTTTATTAATATTCGTCCTCGTTCCAAAGGAAATCTTCGTCAGTAGGATAGTCGCTCCATACTTCTTCGATAGATTCATAAATCTCTCCTTCGTCTTCGATTGCCTGAAGGTTTTCTACTACCTCCATAGGTGCACCAGTTCTGATTGCGTAGTCAATAAGCTCTGCTTTTGTCATTGGCCAAGGTGCGTCACTTAGATATGAAGCTAATTCTAATGTCCAGTACATAATTTTCTAATTTTTTGCAAAAGTATAAAAATAGGTTGTATAATAAACTTTTTTATACTTGATTTTCAATTCTTTTTATAATTTTTTCTTATAAACGGCTGTCACAAACTGAATGGCAGCTATGTCAGCAATTTACTTATTGTCGTTTTCTCAAAAACCATTCCACAAATTTTTTTATGCCATTTTGGAAGTCTGTGGCAGGTTTGTACCCTATTAAATCCTTTGCTTTTGTAATATCGGCATTTGTTTTTGTGACATCTCCCGGCTGCATTGGCAGAATTTTTTTGATGGCAGTTTTTCCCAGTACATTTTCTATAGTAGAAACCATCTCGGATAAAGTGATCACCTGGTTTTCTCCGAGATTAAGAATCTCATAAACCCCGGAATTATTTTCCAGGTAAAGGATAGACTTGGTAATTCCGTCAATAATATCATCTATATAAGTATAGTCTCTGGCGGTACTTCCATCACCATAGAATGGAATTTCCTGATCCTTTGAAATAAGCTTTACAAACTTGTGTATTGCGAGATCTGGTCTCTGTCTTGGCCCATATACAGTGAAGAACCTAAGCTGGATCATATCTATATGGTATAGATTGTGGTAAACATGTCCTATGACTTCACCACTTTTTTTAGTAGCTGCATAAGGAGAAATAGGATTATCTACATTATCTGTTTCTGCAAAAGGAATCTTTTCATTGTTTCCATAAACACTTGATGAGGAGGCGCAAATAAATTTTTTGATATTAAAATCCTTACACAGTTCCCAAAGGTTCATAGTACCTCTTACATTGACTTCCTCATATTCTAAAGGACGCTCAATGGAAGGACGTACACCAGCAAGTGCAGCCAGATGAATCACCATGTCGATATGGTGGTTTTTAAAGATGTTTTCAAGACCTTTCTGATCCCGGATATCCTGCCAATAGAGGGAATATTGGTCAGAATGAGCAAGTGATACTAAATGACGGATATCAGTCTCTTTGTCTGAGTATTCAAAATCCGAAATTTTACCAATTGACTCTAAAGTATTTTTAATTTTTACCGGATAATTATAGAAATCATCAAAATTGTCAATGTTTATGACAGAATGTCCATTTCTTAATAATCGTTCAATTAAATGAGATCCGATGAACCCACTACCGCCTGTTACAAGATAAACCATTTGTATTTTTTATGAGTACAAAAATATAAATTTTACTTTTTGAAAAATATAATCATTAAATTTACTTAAAAAAGTAATATAAATATAATATGCAGTTTCAAGGGCAAATTTTAAAGATGACAAGCTACGATGCAAAGCCAATCCAATACTATCTCAATCTTTCAGGAGATCTGGTTCATATGAATGAGTTGATTGGAAAGGAGTTAAGCATCAGGCATACCGGATTCCAATGTGTAAACTGTGGGGAAAACAAGCCTATTTACAGGATGGGATTCTGCAAAAACTGCTTTTTTGAAAGTCCTTATGCAAGTGATACCATTATCCGTCCGGAGCTTTCTACAGCACATTTAGGAGTTGCCGAACGAGATCTGGAGGTTGAAAAACAAATTCAGCTTCAGCCGCACACCGTCTATCTGGCTTATACCGGAGATGTAAAAGTAGGAGTAACAAGAAATACTCAGATTCCAACACGATGGATTGATCAGGGAGCAACTTTTGCATTGCCTATAGCAAGAACCGAAAACCGGTATGAAGCAGGAATGATAGAAGTGGCTTTAAAAGAACACCTGGCAGATAAAACCAATTGGAGAAAAATGCTGCAGGATGATTTTGAAGGGGAAGTAGACCTTGCGGACTTCAGACAAAAAATCAGAGAATATTTTCCTGAAGATTTTCAGAAATTCTATAGAGATGGAGAAGAATTATGGATGTTCGATTATCCTTTTGAAAAACCGGAAAAGGTTACTTCATTTACATTAGATAAAAAACCTGAATTTACCGGAAGGCTTTCCGGCATCAAAGGACAGTACCTGGGATTTGAAGGAGGAAACTTTATCAATGTAAGAGGACACGAGGGATATGTAATAGATCTTGAAATAAGAAATTGATTGATGTAAAATAAAAACCAAATCACAAAATATGGGAAAATGGGTTAAAAGACTATTGATAAGTTTCGGAATCCTGGCAGGAGTTCTTCTGGCTGCGAATTTCGGACTGAATATATGGCTTAAAACCCAGCTTCCAGAGTATATAAAAAAGAATACTGACTACAAAGTTTCCTACAAAACCCTGGATGTAGATTTAGGAACAGGAAATATCTTCTCCTCAGGAATTTCTGTCAACAGTAAAGATCCTCAAAACATAGACGTTATTGGACTGCAGGGAACTATTGATACCCTGAAAATAAGCCGTTTTGGGATTTACGATGCTATTTTTAATAAAAGAATAAGCTCCTCTGATCTGTTGCTGGCAAAACCTAATTTGAATGTCATTCTCGCAAAACCTGTTGATCGTAAAACAGGAAAAAAGAGAAACCCGTTTTTGTTTGAAAATATCAGGATCAGCAACGGGAAAATTGCCATTTTCAAACATACCAAACAGAAATTTTTGTCTGTACAGCAACTGGATCTTTTTGTAGAAAACTTACAGATGACAGAAGAATCTGTTGAAAATAAACTTCCTGTAATTTTCGATCGATACAGCATTAAAGGAGAGAAATTCTTTTTCCGGCCTAATGAAACGTATGCTATTACTATCAGTAGTATCAATACAAGTAATAGGCAGATGTCAGTTGGAAATTTCAGACTGACTCCGCTTCTTTCTTTTGCTCAGTTTAAAAAGTTTTATCCCCAAAAGACTCAATTATTTGAATGCATCATTCCCAAAATGGAATTCAAAGATGTGGTTTTAACTAAAAATAAGGTAGCACTTACCAACGCGGATTTTCAAAATCCAGCTTTTACAGTATATAAAACAGGAATAAAAGCTAAAAAGAATGAAAAAAAATCAAATTTTGAGGTTGATTTAAAAAATATAAAACTAAATAATGCCATAGTTCAGGTCAACAAACCTGATGGTAATACACTTTTGTCTGTCGGAAATCTTAACTTAAATATTAATGAGCTTAAGTTTGATAAGGAAAGTTCAGAACAGGTCATTCCTATCGGATATAAAGATTTTCTGCTTTCGGGAAGGGATATACTATATTCTAATCATCAGAATATTGCAATAAGAAGTCTTGCCCTGAAGCCTACAAATGGTGAAATTCTGGACGTTGTATTGACACCAGGTTCTTCCCCAGCTGGAAAAACAACAGTTAATTTAAAAACAAATCATATTGCTTTTAATATCAATAAGCTGGAATTTGTTGATAAAAAACTCAATCTGGATATCAAAGATGTTCTTGTTGATAATGTAAACGGAACGCTCAAAGCAGGGGAGAAGAAGCAAAATAAAACTTCTGAGCCAGGTATTATACAATCTGTTATTGTAAGGAAAATGTCTTTGAAAAATTCAAATATTACCTATGATAACGGAAAAGAGCCATTGAGTTTTCATGATTTGAATGCCACAATAAATAATATTGAGTTATCACCCAAAGCCAATCAGCAGGGACTATCTTTTAAGGTGAAAGATTATTATCTCACCACCCGGAACTTTGCTTACAAAACACAATTCTATAATATGAGTTTAGGACTGCTGAAGCTTAACAAAAATAAAGTTCAGATCAATAATTTTGCAATGAAACCTCTTGTTTCGAGGGCGCAGTTTATCAAAATGATTCCTGTGGAGAGAGATCTGTATGATATAAAAGCCGGGCAAATAACAGCAGAAGGAAACTGGGACCTGTTTTCTCATCATAAAATGATAAATGCTTCCCATGTCATGATCCAGTCGGCAGATGCCAATATTTTCAGAAGCAAAATTCCGAAAGACGATCCAAAGGTAAAAGCTTTGTATTCCAAAATGCTGCGTTCTATTAAAATTCCGATGACAATCAATAATCTTGATATTAAAAACTCAGTATTAGTATATGAAGAAGATACTCCAGAAAGTATGGGGCCCGGAAAACTGATCTTCAGTAACTTTAATATGAATGTCAGAAACCTGAATTCTGCTAAAATAAAAGGAAAATCCACAAAAGTAGACATCAAAATCAATTGTTCATTCATGAACCTCTCACCACTTTCCGTAAACTGGAACTTTGATGTTGCTGATAATAACGATAATTTTGCAATTTCCGGAAAAACCACCAATCTTCCAGTCAGTGGTATTAATCCGTTTATCAGGCCCTACCTTCATGTGACAGCTATTGCGGGAACAATTCAGGAAATGCTCTTTAATTTTAAAGGAAACCCTGCCGGATTACACGGAACCTTTAATCTTAAACATAAAGATCTGAAAATTGCCGTACTCAATAAGAATAATCATGAGGAAAAAGGCTTCCTTACGGCCGTTGCCAATGTTTTTCTAAAATCAAATTCGGGTAATTTCCCCGAGGCTGTTACCGTAGAAAATGTAGAGCGTGATCCAACAAAATCTTTCTTTAATCTGTTCTGGAAAGGAATTGAACAAGGATTAAAGAAAACCCTTATTGGTAAAAATGTAGAAAAGACAGAAAAAAAGGTAAAAGAGGCAGTTTCTTCTGTGAAAGAAATGAAACAATCCGTAAAAGAAATAAAACAGGAGATCAAAAATAAAAAAGAAGCTCCCAAACCGGAAGCAGAAGAAAAAGAAAAGAAAGGCTTTCTGAATAATATTTTCAAGAAGAAGGAAAAATCTGAAGAATAATTCTTAAACCATTAAGATTGACCCCATTAATTGATGATCATATAAGCAGATGTCTTTTTTAATTTAAAACAACCTTAATGGTTTAAAAAATTAATATAAGTATAGATTCAGTTAAAAGTTGAATTCGTCACTTTCCAGAATGGGAATATCTCTTAAAAATTTATCAAACTCTTCACCGGGATAATTGCTGTCCGCCCCGTAAGAGTCTATAATCATTCCACGGTTTCCGGCACCATCTTTTACGACATAAAGCACCGCGTTGTCATCAGGATTGCTGTCTCCTTCAAAACGATATGTTTTTAAAATTACCAGTTCTGCAGGCTGATAAACTTTATCAGAATTTTCAAACTTCATTTCACATTTTTCGTTCATTCTGAATTCTCTGTGTATTCCTCTTTCAGAAAGCGTTTTCATGACTTCACTTAAAGTTGTCATTGCATCAAAATTCCCTGAATTTTCCATAATAATATTTTTCTTGTTAAGTACAATAATTAAACCATTGCAATCTTTAAATATAAGAAAAATAGTGGATTGTAATTTTCCTAAAAATAAAGTTTAATGTTAACAAAATTTATAATTTAAAAAAATAAAATAGGTATACTTTTTGCAATGCTAACAATATTAAATCAATGAAAATATGAAAAAAGAAGTTGGAGTTCTACTGGCAGGAGGAGTTGGTCTTTTGGCAGTATTAAGTTTAATCAGCATCAAGAAAATATTGACTAAAAAAGATAAAAAATATAGTGATTCCTATTCGGATTATCACAGACACTTTGATGAAAAGAATCAAGAAGATGAAACTCATGGAGTGGAATTTTACGCACTGAAGTAGTAAAAAAATATATTTAATTATGTTAAATCCAACGCTTTTGAAAGTGTTGGATTTTTTTGTGGAAAACTTTAATGTTAAAACTCATTATTTTATACAAATTCCATTCTAATTTTACAAAGGAATGCAAAACGAAAATTTCATAAAAGGTCAGGGCGCTCAGCGAAACGTTATTAATCGTTTCGACAGATATACCTATGAGCCTGAAGATGAAGATTTCGAAACAGTAAAAACCTCCTTCACTGAAGTTTTTCCCAAAACAATTGTTAATCAGGTGAAAAGCGAAGACCTTCCGATGGAATATTCCATGAATCCTTATCAGGGATGCGAACATGGCTGCTCTTACTGTTTTGCAAGACCTACCCACGAGTATTGGGGATACAGTGCCGGGATTGACTTTGAAAGAAAGATCATGGTAAAGAAAAACGCTCCCGAATTACTGGAGAAATTTTTTCAAAAAAGAGGCTATAAAGCAGCCCCAATTCTGCTATCCGGAAATACAGACTGCTACCAGCCCGCCGAAAGGCAATTTGAAATCACCCGAAAACTCCTGCAAGTTTGTCTTGATTACAGACATCCTGTCAATATTCTGACAAAAAATGCAATGGTACTAAGAGATCTTGATATTTTAAAACCCATGGCGGAGCAGAACCTGGTTTCAGTTTCTTTAAGTATTCCCACCATCAACGAAGAACTGAGACGAAAGATGGAACCCAGGACGAGTTCTGCAAAAAATAAATTGAAAGCCGTAGAGATTCTCTCCGGAAACAATATTCCCGTACATGTGATGGTTGCTCCCGTCATTCCCGGACTCAATAGCGATGAGCCGTTGAATATATTAAAAGCGATTTCCGATGCAGGTGCTTCAGGATTCGGATATACCCTGGTGAGATTAAATGATACTGTTGAACCTGTTTTTGTGAATTGGATAGAAACCCATTTTCCGGACAGAGCACAAAAAGTCTTAAATCTTATCCGCTCTATGCGGGGTGGGAAGCTTGGTGATAAAAGATATTTTGAAAGACAAAGGGGAGAAGGTAACATCGCTGAAATGATTCATACAACCTTTAAGATCGGCAGAAAGAAGTTTTTTGAAGGCAAAGAATTTCCAAAACTCTCAACGGCCAATTTTACTGGGACCCGTGATCAACAATTGAGATTGTTCGATTGATTACGACATCCGGGTTGATCCCACCTATTATATATAGTATAAAAAGGAGCTATTTTCAACATTGTTGTTCTTAATAAACTTTCCACTGCTCATGTTTCCTGGGCTTATCATATATATAGTATATAATGCGAATCTTTTTCAGGAGCTATTTCCTGCTATCCATTCATACTCCTCACGCCCGGGCTGTGCGATTCTCAAATCCACCTGCTCTCCAACGCATGCTGCGGGGTACCCATTCCTGTCAGGGCTAGGGGTGAGGTTAATGATGAATTATAAATTATAAATTATGAATTTCCCCCGAATGAAATACCCTATACTAAATATACATCATCACCTGTGCAAATCTGTGTGATCTGTGGTTACCCCAATACTCATTCCATAAGAACGCACTATTATCCTGAGCGTAGACGAAGGGAGCCTGTTTTATAAAAGCTTCCCCCTGCACCTTTCCCCCAAACTTCCCTTTATCTTATATATAATAGAATGTATCTTTCATTACTCATTACTCATTACTCATTACCCATGATTCCCCTTTCACGCTCCAACCCTCAAACGCTCAAATTCTCCCACCCTCCAACCTTCCACTTGGAATCCCAAACAAATGTTTAAAATTTTTCTCCCTGCGTTCCAGTGTATTAGGGTTAAATATTACGGTGGTGTAAAATTTATGTTAAATAAAGTTGTTTTGCGTTGCAATAAGTTGTTATCTTTGCCCCACTGAAAAACGAGAGTAGTTCGGTAGCGCAGGAGAGCTTTTAGATAAGCATAGACATTATGATACTTCAAAAAGAGGCAGACAAAAAACTTTAATTTTTTTATCAAAAAAAGTTGCGAGTTTAAAAAGAGTTTGTATCTTTGCAATCCCAAATAAAGGGAGCGCAGGAGTAGGGTGATTAAGGTTTAGGAGAGGGGTTAAGGTTACTTAAAAAACTTTAAAATTTTCTTTCAAAACATTTGGTCATTAAGAAATAAAGTTTTACTTTTGCACTCGCAAATACGGAGCACCACTGACAGAAGAGAGTGTTTCGTTATAAAGCGAAAGATATAAAGATCATTGACATACAATATAACAACCAAGTAAGGAAAAACTAAAGCGTAAAAAAACTTTGAGTGAGTCAGACAAACATACAATGGAGAGTTTGATCCTGGCTCAGGATGAACGCTAGCGGGAGGCCTAACACATGCAAGCCGAGCGGTATTGTTTCTTCGGAAATGAGAGAGCGGCGTACGGGTGCGGAACACGTGTGCAACCTGCCTTTATCTGGGGGATAGCCTTTCGAAAGGGAGATTAATACCCCATAATATTTAGAATGGCATCATTTTAAATTGAAAACTCCGGTGGATAGAGATGGGCACGCGCAAGATTAGATAGTTGGTGAGGTAACGGCTCACCAAGTCAACGATCTTTAGGGGGCCTGAGAGGGTGATCCCCCACACTGGTACTGAGACACGGACCAGACTCCTACGGGAGGCAGCAGTGAGGAATATTGGACAATGGGTGAGAGCCTGATCCAGCCATCCCGCGTGAAGGACGACGGCCCTATGGGTTGTAAACTTCTTTTGTATAGGGATAAACCTACCCTCGTGAGGGTAGCTGAAGGTACTATACGAATAAGCACCGGCTAACTCCGTGCCAGCAGCCGCGGTAATACGGAGGGTGCAAGCGTTATCCGGATTTATTGGGTTTAAAGGGTCCGTAGGCGGATCTGTAAGTCAGTGGTGAAATCTCACAGCTTAACTGTGAAACTGCCATTGATACTGCAGGTCTTGAGTGTTGTTGAAGTAGCTGGAATAAGTAGTGTAGCGGTGAAATGCATAGATATTACTTAGAACACCAATTGCGAAGGCAGGTTACTAAGCAACAACTGACGCTGATGGACGAAAGCGTGGGGAGCGAACAGGATTAGATACCCTGGTAGTCCACGCCGTAAACGATGCTAACTCGTTTTTGGGTTTTCGGATTCAGAGACTAAGCGAAAGTGATAAGTTAGCCACCTGGGGAGTACGTTCGCAAGAATGAAACTCAAAGGAATTGACGGGGGCCCGCACAAGCGGTGGATTATGTGGTTTAATTCGATGATACGCGAGGAACCTTACCAAGGCTTAAATGGGAAATGACAGGTTTAGAAATAGACTTTTCTTCGGACATTTTTCAAGGTGCTGCATGGTTGTCGTCAGCTCGTGCCGTGAGGTGTTAGGTTAAGTCCTGCAACGAGCGCAACCCCTGTCACTAGTTGCCATCATTAAGTTGGGGACTCTAGTGAGACTGCCTACGCAAGTAGAGAGGAAGGTGGGGATGACGTCAAATCATCACGGCCCTTACGCCTTGGGCCACACACGTAATACAATGGCCAGTACAGAGGGCAGCTACACGGTGACGTGATGCAAATCTCGAAAGCTGGTCTCAGTTCGGATTGGAGTCTGCAACTCGACTCTATGAAGCTGGAATCGCTAGTAATCGCGCATCAGCCATGGCGCGGTGAATACGTTCCCGGGCCTTGTACACACCGCCCGTCAAGCCATGGAAGTCTGGGGTACCTGAAGTCGGTGACCGTAAAAGGAGCTGCCTAGGGTAAAACAGGTAACTAGGGCTAAGTCGTAACAAGGTAGCCGTACCGGAAGGTGCGGCTGGAACATCTCATTTTAGAGCGTCTAAAGACGATAAAAAAACAAAGGTACTTAAATGTACCATGCACTTACTTCAAAGTAAAGCTTTAGTTTTTTGTTTGGTTGGTTATATTAAAAATACAACACCCACTAGAAATTAGTATAGGGAAAGAGATTGAGAAATGAAGAAGAGGAAAAGTATAACTTACTTACTCATCCCCATAACTCATATAAAGTCTCGTAGCTCAGCTGGTTAGAGCGCTACACTGATAATGTAGAGGTCGGCAGTTCGAGCCTGCCCGAGACTACTAATTAAAGCGGCTGGCAAATAGCTTATAGCTTATGGCAAAAATGCCAGAAGCCAGAAGCAAATAGCCAACAGCAACTAGAGGGGGAATTAGCTCAGCTGGCTAGAGCGCCTGCCTTGCACGCAGGAGGTCAAGGGTTCGACTCCCTTATTCTCCACAGTTTTAGAAGACTGATTTAAAAGTTACGGATAGAGCCAAAAACAATATCTGTTCATCAGTTGGATAAAAAGAAATTAAGATCATTGACATTAACGGTAAAGACATCACAAAGAGATAACCGAGCACTTTCGAGTGCCGAGTTTATAAAAATATCGATAAATTAAATTTATCAAAAAATACTGAACTAATATAATTATTAGGAAAGAAATCGTTAAGGGCGTATGGCGGATGCCTAGGCTTTCAGAGGCGACGAAGGACGTGGTAAGCTGCGAAAAGCTGCGGGGATTGGCACACACGAATTGATCCGCAGATGTCCGAATGGGGCAACCCGGCTGGTTGAAGACCAGTCACCTCTAAGGAGGAGCAAACCCGGAGAACTGAAACATCTAAGTACCCGGAGGAAAAGAAATCGAAGAGATTCCGTAAGTAGTGGCGAGCGAAAGCGGATTAGCCCAAAAGCTGATATATGTTTAATAGAATGTTCTGGAAAGAACGGCCGTAGAGGGTGATAGCCCCGTATATGAAAGGCATATTTGAGTGATAAATGAGTAGGGCGGGACACGTGAAATCCTGTCTGAATATGGGGGGACCATCCTCCAAGGCTAAATACTCCTGAAAGACCGATAGTGAACAAGTACTGTGAAGGAAAGGTGAAAAGCACTTCGAATAGAAGGGTGAAATAGAACCTGAAACCGTACGCCTACAAGCGGTCGGAGCAGCATTAAGCTGTGACGGCGTGCCTTTTGCATAATGAGCCTACGAGTTAATTTTACTAGCGAGGTTAAGGTATTAAGTACCGGAGCCGGAGCGAAAGCGAGTCTGAATAGGGCGTATAGTTAGTAGGATTAGACGCGAAACCTTGTGATCTACCCATGGGCAGGTTGAAGCTCTGGTAACACAGAGTGGAGGACCGAACCGGTTGACGTTGAAAAGTCTTCGGATGACCTGTGGGTAGGGGTGAAAGGCCAATCAAACTGGGAGATAGCTCGTACTCTCCGAAATGCATTTAGGTGCAGCGTCGTATATAAGTTTATTAGAGGTAGAGCTACTGATTGGATGCGGGGGTTTCATCGCCTACCAATTCCTGACAAACTCCGAATGCTAATAAATGTTCTACGGCAGTGAGGGCATGGGTGCTAAGGTCCATGTCCGAGAGGGAAAGAACCCAGACCAACAGCTAAGGTCCCCAAATATATGTTAAGTTGAAGCAACGCGGTTGGACTGCATTGACAGCTAGGATGTTGGCTTGGAAGCAGCCATTCATTTAAAGAGTGCGTAACAGCTCACTAGTCGAGCGGTCCGGCATGGATAATAATCGGGCATAAACATATTACCGAAGCTATGGATTTGTACTTTATGTACATCTGGTAGGAGAGCATTCTATTTGCGCTGAAGCAGTACTGTGAGGTATTGTGGAGCGGATAGAAAAGAAAATGTAGGCATAAGTAACGATAAAGCGGGCGAGAAACCCGCTCACCGAAAGACTAAGGTTTCCTCAGCCATGCTAATCAGCTGAGGGTTAGTCGGGACCTAACGCGAACCCGAAAGGGGTAGTGGATGGACAATGGGTTAATATTCCCATACTTGCTCACACTAAAAAGGGGACGGAGTGCCGTACTTACTGGAGACTGACGGAATAGTCAAGGCCTAGCCTTCGGGCGAAGCTGCTGTAGGGAAAGTGCTTCCAAGAAAAGCCGAAGTGAAGCAACCCGTACCAAAACCGACACAGGTAGTCGAGGAGAGAATCCTAAGGTGCTAGAGTGAATCATGGTTAAGGAACTAGGCAAAATAGTCTCGTAACTTCGGGAGAAGAGACGCCATCAGCAATGGTGGCCGCAGTAAAGAGGCCCAGGCGACTGTTTATCAAAAACACAGGACTCTGCAAAATCGAAAGATGCAGTATAGGGTCTGACACCTGCCCGGTGCTGGAAGGTTAAGGAAGGTGCTTAGGGTTAAACCGAAGGCATTGACTGAAGCCCCAGTAAACGGCGGCCGTAACTATAACGGTCCTAAGGTAGCGAAATTCCTTGTCGGGTAAGTTCCGACCTGCACGAATGGTGTAACGATCTGGGCACTGTCTCAACCATGAGCTCTGTGAAATTGTAGTATCGGTGAAGATGCCGATTACCCGCAATGGGACGAAAAGACCCTGTGAACCTTTACTATAACTTCGTATTGACTTTGAGTAAGTAATGTGTAGGATAGGTGGGAGGCTTTGAAGCTTGCACGCTAGTGTAGGTGGAGCCAACGTTGAAATACCACCCTTTACTTACTTGGAGCCTAACTTCTTAATGGAAGGACATTGCGTGGTGGGTAGTTTGACTGGGGTGGTCGCCTCCAAAAGAGTAACGGAGGCTTTCAAAGGTACCCTCAGCACGCTTGGTAACCGTGCGTAGAGTGTAATGGCATAAGGGTGCTTGACTGTGAGACCTACAAGTCGATCAGGTGCGAAAGCAGGACATAGTGATCCGGTGGTTCCGTATGGAAGGGCCATCGCTCATAGGATAAAAGGTACTCCGGGGATAACAGGCTAGTCTCCCCCAAGAGCTCACATCGACGGGGAGGTTCGGCACCTCGATGTCGGCTCGTCACATCCTGGGGCTGGAGAAGGTCCCAAGGGTTGGGCTGTTCGCCCATTAAAGTGGCACGCGAGCTGGGTTCAGAACGTCGTGAGACAGTTCGGTCTCTATCTATTGCGGGCGTTAGATGTTTGAGAGGGCTTGATTCTAGTACGAGAGGACCGAATTGAACAAACCTCTGGTGTATCAGTTGTACCGCCAGGTGCACTGCTGAGTAGCTACGTTTGGAAGAGATAAGCACTGAAAGCATATAAGTGCGAAACTCGCCTCAAGATGAGACATCTTTTAAGGGTCGTTGGAGATGACGACGTTGATAGGCTACAGGTGTAAAGACAGTAATGTCATAGCCGAGTAGTACTAATTACCCGTAGATTTATAGCCTAATATGGCGCACGGAAGTGCAGCAAGGTTACCTCTTTGTGAAAGTTTTTATCGAAAATAACCAGGTAGCAGATGGTAGCTATTGGGAATCAGGTAAAACCTGTATCCTTTTATCTATACCGTGCAACCTTATATACCTTCTTTAGGGTGGTTTTAGCGGTGGGGCTCACCTGTTCCCATTCCGAACACAGAAGTTAAGCCCACCAGCGCCGATGGTACTGCGAAAGCGGGAGAGTAGGCCGCCGCCAGTTTTTATTTTATTTTTAAAAAATCCTTTATCTTATGATAAAGGATTTTTTTTTGCGTTATACCCAAGCCTATACCCAACTCATAAATAATAGGCAATCAGCAATCAATAATGATTGACTGTCCCCTATTGTAATCCAAGATCATTGATTATTTACCGTTTATCATTGATACATACTCCACTCCGTAGGAGTTTATACAATACATTTTATATTCTGTAGTTTATCCTTTGAATCCTTTAGACTCTAATACTTGGATTCCTACGGAATGACATAATTGGGAAAAGGGATATTAGTATGATTTAGAACTCCTCATTTCTCATCCCACAGTTCATACCCAGAATCTCACAACTCATCATTCATAACTTATAATTCATAATTAGCTTTCTCCCTAGCCCCGATAGTAATGGTTACCCCGCAGCATGCCTGGGAGAGCCAGTGGGATGCAGCGCAGGGCAGCCTGGCGTGAGGAGTATGAATGGATAGCGGGAAAAGGCTTCTGAAATTTGTTAAAGTATTTCCTCATCAATCCTATTTTATCGTATATATAAATCTTACTTAAGAATACTTTAAATTTAAGCTTATAAATCGATTATTATACTTGAAGGCTTACTTAGATATAAGAAAGATGTATAACTTACCAAAATCCATCTTATTTTAATTCAAAAGAAATAAAAAACCGCTTCTCTAAAGAAACGGTTCTATTTTATCACATTTTGATTTTCAATCTTACATATCACTGTTTGTGTCCGGGCATTTGAAATCATCACTGCAGGTAGCGCAAACAATTACTCCGCTGCAATAATACATACAGAAATCTGTTTCAGGAAGAGTAGCACCTCCAGAAATGTTTTTTAATTGGTCTTTTTGTAGTTTTTTTAAATTTTTCATATTTTTTTAATTAAAAATTTGTAGGTAAAGTAAAAATAAATAAAATATTTTAAATTAAATAGGATATGGTATATAAAAAAATAAATTTTAATGAAACCAGTGTCTCTTGAATTTGTTAGAAACTCAATTTTATTTAAATATTTGATTATTAAAGGAATAAATATTATTTTTAAGTAAGCGTTATCCGAAAAGCTTATAGAGTAGGAAATACTAAAAATCAAAAACTATGAAAAATCTAAAAAAACTTTCAAGAGAAGACAAGAGAAGTATTGTAGCCGGAGTTGACTTCCCGGCCTATTGTTTTGAAGGCGGAGGCCCAGGAGAAGGAGGATGCTCTGCGGGGGAGATCTGTTCAGGTGGAAAATGTGTGCCTTACGGAGGAAATCCGGGAGGTGGAGGAAATCCTGGTGGTGGTGATTCTTATACCTGTATCTGTCCGTGGGGAACTTTTACACAGCCTACACCATGTCCTGAATTTTATTGTATAACAGGATAGAACAAAATGATTAAACATCAATTTGCTATGTAAATGTGTTTGTATATTTCTTATAATAAGGAATAGAATAAAAAAGGCTGTCTCAACGTTGAGACAGCCTTTTTATTTATTTTTTAATCAATCCTAATTCGATCAAGCGTTCATGCAGGAATTCTCCGGCAGTTGTATCTTCGTATAGTTTTGGATTGTTTTCGTCTACACAATTTTCAAGTGCATTTAATGACATTGCACTGATAGGATGCATAAAGAAAGGAATTGAATATCTTGAAGTACTCCACAGCTCTCTTGGCGGGTTTACCACTCTATGGATTGTAGATTTCAGTTTGTTGTTGGTATGTCTTGAAAGCATATCTCCAACATTAATCATCAGTTCATCCGGTTCTGCAATGGCATCAATCCATTCTCCGGTGTGGTTCTGAACCTGAAGTCCTTTCCCTTGTGCTCCCATTAAAAGAGTAATAAGGTTAATGTCACCGTGAGCAGCAGCTCTTACAGCATCATCCGGCTCTTCAGTAATTGGAGGATAATGAATAGGTCTTAAAATAGAATTTCCTTCTGCTATTTTGTCATCAAAATAAAATTCATTTAAACCAAGGTGCAATGCTAAAGCTCTTAGAACATACTGTCCTGTTTTCTCAAGCATCTGGAATGCTTCTTTACCCACTTCGTTGAATTTCGGAAGTTCTTCAACGATTACATTGTCTGGATACTCAGTTCTGTATTTTGAATCATCAGACAAATATTGCCCAAAGTGCCAGAATTCTTTTAAGTCTCCTCTTTTGAAACCTTTTGCAGTTTCTTTTCCAAATCCTACATAACCTCTCTGGCCGCCAATACCTGGAATCTCATACTTCTTTTTTGTTTCCACTGGCTGTTCAAAAAAGTTTTTTACCTCTCCATACAAATCATCCACTAGGTTGTTATCAAGAAAGTGGCCTTTTAAGGCTACAAAACCAATTTCTTCATAAGCTTTTCCGATTTCATTTACAAATTTCTGTTTGCGTTCCGGGTTGTCCGAAAGGAAATCACGCAGGTCTACACTAGGTATTTTATCCATTTTTAGAAATTTACGAATAGCAAAATTACATTTTTTTTAAATTAAATGATTTTAAAATCATTATTTATAAGTTAAATTTGCTGTATGAAAAAATATTCTTCTAAGAGAAGTATCCAAATACTTGCACATCTTCTTCAACAGTACGGAATTGCTGATATTGTAATTTCTCCGGGGTCAAGAAATGCTCCTTTGGCCATTCATTTTTCAGAGGTAGATAGTTTCAACTGTTACAGTATTGTAGACGAAAGAAGTGCTGCTTTTGTGGCAATGGGGATGGCGAAAAGCGAAAAGAAGCCGGTAGCAATTACCTGTACCAGCGGATCTGCGGTGGTAAATTACTATCCTGCTGTTACTGAAGCTTTTTATCAGAATATTCCACTTTTGGTACTTACTGCTGACCGACCGACTGATTATGTTGATCTGTTCGATGGGCAGACGATAAGACAGAAGGATGTTTTTCATCAGCATTCTTATGGTGACTTCCAGCTTTTGGAAGACAGCAAAGACCATGCAGAAGATATTAATTTCGATATCATTAAAAAAGCCATTGAACTTTGCTTTGAAAAGCAGGGGCCTGTGCATATTAATATTCCTTTGGAGGAGCCTTTGTATGAGCTTGTATCAGAACTTCCTACTTTTCCTACGGTAGAAAAAACAATCAAGCATAAAGAGTATGAAATCCCTTCAAATTTAATTGCAGAATGGCACACTTCACAAAGAATTATGCTGTTGGTAGGAACAAGAGATTACAGTCCTGAGTTGGAAAATCAATTGACGCAATTGGTGAAAAACCATTCTGTTATTGTTTTAAGCGAAGCTAATTCTAACCTGCATCATGAGAAGTTTTTCAAACATATAGACCGTTATATATTTAATTTTACAGAAGAAGACTATAAAACCTATGCCCCCGACCTGTTGATTACAGTAGGGCAGAATGTAGTTTCCAAAAAAGTAAAACAGTTCCTGAGAAGTGCCCGTCCTAAGCAGCACTGGCATCTGGATGAAGTATGGCAGCCGGATACTTATTTCTCACTGACAGAAAAAATTGAAGCTAAGCCTGAAGTTTTCTTCTCAAAATTGTTGAAGTTTATCAATCTGGAGCCTAGACCTTATTTTAACCTTTGGGACGTTTTAAGGGATAAAAAAGATGCTAAACACGAGCAGTTTTTAAATACGATTGATTTCTCAGATTTTTATTTCTTCAATAAGGCTTCACAGACGATTCCTGAAAATTATAACATCCATTTCAGTAATTCTTCCGGGATCAGATATGCACAGCTGTTTGATTTTGGAAAGCGAAAAATGTACTGTAACAGAGGAACCAGCGGTATTGACGGATCTACTTCTACGGCAATGGGGTTTGCTATTAAAAATGAAAACCCTACTTTACTGATCACAGGAGATTTAAGTTTCTTTTACGATATCAATGGACTTTGGAATCAATATATTCCGCCGTTCGTAAGAATTATGATCTTCAATAATGGTGAAGGAAATATCTTTAAAATCATTCCTGGTCCCGGAAATGCCAACCCGAATACATTAGACGAGTTTATTGCTACAAAACACCGTAAAAATGCAGAATCTCTTGCCAAGCACTTTGGGTTCTCCTACGTAAAGGTAGAGGATGAAATTACGCTTGACAGAGTTCTTGAGAATTTCTTCAAACCTGACGCACAGCCAAAAATCCTTGAAGTAAATACTCACGGGAAGAATAGTGCAGATGTACTGAAGTCATACTTTGAATTTATGAAATAATCTTAAAGATCAAGATATTCTTCATTCCCCGGCAGATTGATAATTCTGTCGATAGGATAGATGAACATATCATCAAAATCATTCAATGCATTAATGATCTGGAAATGGGTGAATTGCTTTATATTTTGTAAAGTGATCTCCGTTTCTTTGATCTTTTTATGCTTTAAAAGATGTTGTCTTTGTACCCCGTTCAGAAGATAGGTAGCGGGAGTAAACCAGTCTTTCCCTTTTAAAAATAAAAGGTTGGAAAAAGAGGTATCAGTGATATGATTATTTTTAACGATGATAATTTCTTCTGCTTTGGATTTCATCTTCATTTTATCCAACTCTTTACGGTCTTCAAACTTAAATGAATAATCAAAACTGTTGTTTTCTACCAGCTTGAAATTCTGAATCTCAGGAATAGCATAAGGAATCATCTGTGTCCTGACTCTTTTGTCGAGATCATAAGAAATTCTTAGTTTGAAAAGACCATCCTCGTCATGCTGCAGATTTTTGTAGATCTTGGCCAGATCAATAGAGTCTTCTTTCCCAAAATGGGAAAATGTTTGATTGACACGTTTCTGGTGTAAGTCTAATAGAAAAATCTCCTGATCTTCTACTTTAATGCTTTCAATGAATTGGGACATAGATTTTATTTTTCATTTCCTGATACTCGTCTTCTAACTTACTCATATGCGTTATACCGCCTCCGCTTTTGAAATAGAGTTGATTTCCTTCTTTTTCTATAAAACGGATCATCACACAGCTGTCAACATTTTCGCCGTCAAACCAGCCGCAAACGCCCGTGTAATATCCTCTTTCATACCCTTCCGCATCCAGAATTATTTCCAGCGTTTTAGGCTTGGGAGCTCCTAAAATAGAGCCAGCAGGAAGAAGCTTCTGCATAATACTTCCTACTTTTCCATCAAATTCAGGTTTTATTATTCCTGAAATTTCAGAACTCATTGCATACAGATCCTTTTGCTGGGTTTTGATGAAATCAATGTGCTGGAACTGGTCCACACTTACATCATCAGCCACCATGCTCAGATCATTCCTGAGCAGATCTACTACAGTGTAATGTTCTGCTTTTTCCTTTTTATCATTTTTTAGTATTTCCGCAGCATTTTCAATAGAGGCATCAATAGTACCTTTCATGGGATAGGTTAAAATTTTACCGTTAATGATCTTTACAAAAGTTTCAGGAGAAAAAAATACAAAAAAATCTTTATAAAAAACTTTATACTTTGCATTTGAATGATAAAAAATCTCTTTTAAGGTTAAATTTGTCTCTATTTTCGTTTTTCTAGTATAGTTTACTAAATAAGAGTTTCCCAAACGAATATTTTTCTGAACCTTATCAAAGCCGGTTTTAAAGCTTTCCAACGTTTCAGGAAAAGACTTCCAGAGTACTTTTTTATCTAGCGTGTGTGTTTCTTTTATGTTTGAAAACTCTTGAAAATCAATAATTAAACCTGATTTTTCAATTTCATGTTGCTGATATATTTCGACATTCTCCGAGAGAAAGTCGATTATGAAAAAATAAGGAACCTTCTGAAGAGAAAGCTCGTCCATTTCCATAAATTTTTGATGATTCATTGAAAACATTCTGCAAAAATAATTATTGATGTTTACTTTTGCATAAATTTTTTATGATGCAGAACAAATATCCTCAGAAACCGGGACTAGATTTTATATTGAAGCAGGCTTTTTTTTATTGGAATAAAACACTGGTCTTTCAGTTGATGTTTTCCATCATCTTTTTTGCAATATTGCTTACCGCTGTTATGCTTTTTGGAGCGAAATATGACGTTTTCTCTTACAATAAAGAATTGGAGGAAGCTTTTTTGCAAGGCACTAAGGTGTATCTGAAAAAAATGGAAGAAATAACAGCTACCGAAAATTATCAGATGTTTACACTGGCCATCTGGGGAACTACAGCGTTTTTGTATCCATTAAATCTTGGGATGTTCCAGATCTTCAGGAAAATTGATCTTAAAGAAAATATTGTGATCGGGGATCTGTTCGCAGGGTACAATGGGCTCAACTTTTTTAAATATGTAGGGTATTTTCTTTTCTGGTTCTTTATTTACAGATTTACAATTTCTACCGTAATACTGGCGGTGGTTTGGGTTGCAGTGACCCTATTTGTAGCGCCGCTCATGTTTTTTACGAATAAAAGGATATTTGAAGCAATTTCTCTGAACTTTAAAGCCCTTAAAATGTATTTTGTGGAAATAATGGTTTGTGTAATTGTTGCTTTTCTATTTAAGTATTTAGGTTTTGCTCTGTTTTTGATAGGAGGACTTTTCACATTCCCGTTTTGGAATGCTATGATATATTCACTTTATAAAACCGTTTTTTCAGAGAAAAGTTAAAATTCATTCGTGTTTGATATGATTTTTTATTAAAAAAAGCTAAATTTGGTAAAATCATTAAATATTTAAACTATGTCTGAATTTAACGAATTTGATCAGCAAGGCTCTGTACCTAACAGAGATACGGGGTCGATTATTTCTCATGCCTTTGAAATGTATAAAGGTGTTTTCGGTTACGGAATCGTAGCAATGATTATTTATCTGGTTGGAGGGTCTGTTATTCAGATGCTTACTGGATTTGACTCTGCTTCTATCGTAGAAGATATGAAATCTTCAGGAGGTGACTTCAATTATTGGAGTGCTCCGGGACTTCCTTTGTATATGGGTGCTTCCAGTCTTTTCGGTCTCTTATTATCTCCTTTGTATGTAGGATTGATCTACATGGTGAATAAATATAATACCAAAAGTCCTATTGAGTTTTCTGATCTATTCATCGGATACCGTCAGAATTTTGTAAATATATTGATCTACAGTCTTCTGTCGGGGATTATTTCTTCAGTTGCTCTTGCATTGTGTGTGCTGCCTATTATTTTTGTATATCCTTTCCTTTTATTAGGGTATCCAATTCTGTTATTTGAAAATGCTTCAGCTACAGATGCCTTAGGGAAATCTTTCAATATTGCTAAAGAAAATTATGGGATTTTCTTACTAACCGGATTCTTAGGGTTTCTGATCTCTATTGCAGGGGTTATTCTTTGCGGAATTGGGGTAATCTTAACCGCTCCGTTTATTATGATTGTAATGTACTCTACGTATTGTGCTTTCTTAGGAAAACCAAGACAAATTATGTACAGTAAATAAATATAAAATACATGATGAATAAGGACAAACAAATAAGCAGTGTTGCGATAAAGCAGATGTCGTTGCTGGCCATTATTGTGGTATTGGCAGGGTTGATCTGTTTTAATCTGGCATTGTTTATTCCCTCCGTTTTGGGAGCAATCACCATTTATGTAGTCTGCAGGAAGTATAACTTTTATCTGCAGGAAGAAAAAAAATGGAAACCTTCACTTGCTGCGTTTGCATTAATGTTTGCGAGTCTTATCGTTCTTATTCTTCCTATCTATTTTATTGCTGATCTGATTATTGATAAACTGGGGAATGCGCAGGCTTATATGGCCAAGTTCAATATTTTCCTGGATAAAATACATTCTTATATTTTCTCTAAAACAGGATTTGATATTCTGAGCAAAGAGAATATGGCAAAACTGAAAGATAATGTAGGGAAGTTTTCTACATCTGCAGTCAGTGGTACTTTCAATACGCTTACCGTAGTGATGTCCATGTATTTTATACTTTATTTTATGTTGGAAAGACCAAGACTCTTCGAAAAGATTCTGACTTCTTCCGCACCATTGAAGAGATCCAACATTTCTTTGATTGGCGATAAAATGAGAAAACTGATTATGGCCAATGCTATCGGAATTCCCGTTGTGGCAGTAGGACAGGGGATCGTGGCGCTTATAGGATATCTTATTTTTGGGGCACCGGGAGCAATACTCCTTTTTGCATTAACGGCAGCAGCTTCAGTAATTCCTGTGGTAGGAACTGCTATTATATATGCTCCGGTGTGTATCTTTATGATTGCTGAAGGAAATACGGTACAGGGAGTCGGCTTAGCAATCTATTGTGTTGTGGTGGTTGGTCTTACAGATAATCTTCTTCGTTTTACCCTTTTGAAAAAACTGGAAAATATCCACCCTTTGAATACTGTATTCGGAATTATCATGGGAATGAATCTTTTTGGCTTCATGGGGCTTATTTTCGGGCCTATTCTGATCTCACTGACACTTCTTCTGGTTCAGGTGTACAGAAATGAATTTTCAGACGAAGATACGCCTCCAGACCTCGAATTACCCAATAAGAATGATCTTGAAGAAAAATTAATTTAATTATATAAAAGCGTGGAAGGAATCAATCCGGAAATATTAAAAGAAATCTGTGTCATGAAAATGCCTTTCGGGAAGTATGAAGGAACGGTCCTGGTAGATCTTCCGGTAAGCTACCTGGAATGGTTCAACAGAAACGGAATGCCAAAGGGAAAACTGGGAATGCAGCTTTCAACAGTTTATGAGATCAAATTAAATGGTCTGATGGATCTTTTGACTCCTATCAGAGCAGCAGTAAGAAACGGATTATAAAAATTAAAATATTTCAATCTCAGAATAAAGCTTCGGCGGCATCAAAGATAGGGTAATATATATTTACTTGAATTTGATATAACTTAGCGGAACTAACCCCTCATTGCATAACCAATTCTTTGAGTTTGGTTATAAAATAAAAATGATTGGTTTTACCTGTCTGTGGTAAAACCAATCATTTTTTAGCTTTAAACCTTAATCTATTGTCTTATTAAAGATATTGATGTTTTATAAGGTATAATGGGTTGATAGTTAGGCGGGCATTGTCCCCATGTAATATCAGCATCCTGTAACATAAGTATGCTCATTTTATTTGGCGTTTCTGGCTTAATTCTTAAATAAACAACGCCTTCTTCTCCACAAGCGAATTCGCTCTTGCCTACAAAAGTCATTCTATATGCTTTTAAATCAGGTTGAAAATTTAATCCATCAAAATTGGTTTTTATATCACTAGTTTCATTAAAAGTATTATAGATAACATTTCCGTTAGAATCAGTTACTTTCATTCTCCCAATTAATTTATCTCTTCTTATGCCTATCTCTTCATATATTCCTTTTTTGAATTGAAACTCATAAGTTTTTCCATTATAAATCCCCTTCCAAGTACTAATATATTTGTCTAAAGAGTTATTAATATCCTTTGCGTAGTTATACTGCGGGCAATTAGAGGTTACTGGACATTGTGCGGCGGCCTCTAAAGAAATTACTTGTGCGTTACAAGAAGTAGTTAAAAAGATTAAAGTAAAAAATAAGTATTTCATAATTTTTTTTTTAGTTTGGACAATTTGTTTCTGTTGTATCTGTTTTATCAGTATTAAGGCTAATTTCTGTATTTGTTCCGTCTGTATTCATTCTATACAAACTTACTCCTCTTAAATTCATTCTGTCATTAATGAATTGAAGAAAACCTAATTCTAGTTCTTTTTGTTTGCCAATCCGACTTTCCATAAATGTAGTATAAGCTTGTCTTAAAGCCGTCACATCATCATCAGTAAAAGTTTTTATTTGATATTCGGTTCCAGTAAAACGGATTTGATAATTTACAGAATTTGAAACCATTATCGCATAAACTTCTGCTAAATCATTAAAGTTATCTTTTGCATTCTTTATCATATCCATAAAGTATCGTACATCAGCAGGAGAAAATATTTTTATACCTAATCTTGTAGCATCAGCTCCTTCTGTAGTATCATAATATGTGAAATCGTTTACATGGGTATGTATGTAACCTTTAATATTTTTATTTTCTGGTAAACTAGCATTAGGAAGTCCTAAAGAATTATTTGTCTCAGTGGCTGTAGCATTATCTTTATATTCGTAATTACCATCATTTCTTTGTATAAATCCAGTTTCCATTTTTAATCCTGTATTAGATTCTAGCAAACTCATTTTAGCATAAAAGTCAACATTTCTCCTTTGAGCCTTTATTTTCCCGCAAGGAGTGTTTCTTGGAAGTGGTAGCGTTGGTATTGTAGGAGTTCCCTCATCTGGTCCACTTCCTAATCCTGTAGTGGATCCCAATTCACCACCTCCTGATGAGCCATCATCTCCCAAAGCTGTACTTGCTGTGCAGACTAATGCTACTACTGTAAGGTGTTGAGAGGGATAACCTCCTTGGTTTTGCCAGTTACAGCTTCCCCAACTACTTTCGTTACCTTGGTGATGTTCTCCTGTGTAACAAGAGAAATACATATCAACCGTTTGATAAGAACAAGATTCTGCACCTCCCATACTTCTATTGGAAATCACTCCCCCATAAGTCCCTTTTGCAAGTTCAATCGCTGTTGTTTTGCCAGCTGTTTTCACTCCTTTTCCTGAAAGCAAGTCAAGTTTTTCCTGTGGTGTAAAATTGTAAGTCACTAAAAGTTCCTTATAAGTTCCGTCCGGTAGAGAAGATAATACTAAATTTTCTATAGGAGCATCCTCAGTAGTATTTTCTCGAACTAAATTAAATGTATAGGTGTGGAAAGTAGATCCAGCTTCAATGTAAGTTACATTGTCGGTATCAATCGAAACTCCATTGGCATAATCAACGGATTTGCCTAATACATTAACATTAGTCTTTTGGAGATTGGTTTGTGCTTTTTGTAATTCAGTTTTAAGAACTAATTTGTGTTTACTTTGTTCTAAACGAATTGTTTTAGATGTTGGTCTGAATTGACTACTGTTGCTGTGTGTCTCTTCTTGCTCTGTCGACAGCTCATTCCTACAGGAATATAACAAGACCATAATAGTTACCAAAGAGAGTAACCTCGAAATAACTTTGTTTTTCATTATTTGTATAAAATTTAAAAGCTATTTAGTTTTCTGGGCAACAAAGATATAAAAATCATTAAATCACAAATATGGGAAACCATATTTTGTTTAATAGTGCAAATATATATTGTCAAAGCGACAAAATCGGTCGTATTATTTTTTAGGATTTAGCTTTTTCTTAGTTAAAATATTTTTTCATTCTTTGATTTGTGAGTTTTATACTTGGTAAGAGATAATAAGTGCAACGATACTCTGAATAAGGAATTTAAACAATGTTAAAATTTGAGTTACCTTATTTCACAGTATGCAACATTGCTAAGGTTGTATTAATATGCATTAATAGCATTTCGGCGGCATCTTTGATGCCGCCGAAACTTTTTATAAAACAGTTTTATTTAAGCTTTCAAAGCTGTAATTTCATCTCTCAGTTTGGCCGCTTTTATAAAGTCAAGATTTTTTGCAGCAGCTTCCATTTCTTTCTGCTTCTGCGTAATCATTTTCTCTATATCTTCACTTGCATAGGTTGCTTTTGTTTCGGCAACTTTTTGAAGAATCTCTTTTTGAGTATATTTTTCATCAGGGAAGTCTTTGCTTCTTCCGACAAGATTTTCAGAAATCTTTTTATTTAATGCTTTTGGCTTCAGGCCATGATCATCGTTGTACTGTATTTGTTTAGCACGGCGGTATTCAGTTTCATCCAGGGTAGCCTGCATAGATTTGGTGATTTTGTCAGCATACATAATCGCTTTTCCGTTCACATTCCTTGCAGCACGTCCCACGGTTTGAATCATTGATCTTCTGCTTCTCAGCATTCCTTCTTTATCAGCATCCAGAATAGCAACCAACGAAACCTCCGGTAAATCCAATCCTTCTCGTAATAAGTTAACTCCAATTAGCACATCGAAAAGACCCAGACGTAGATCCTGCATGATCTGAATACGTTCCAGCGTCTCAACATCAGAGTGAATATATCTTGTTCTGATTCCGAATTTAATAAAGTATTTCGTAAGCTCTTCCGCCATTTTCTTCGTTAAAGTGGTTACCAGTACTCTTTCATCAGCATCAGATCTTTTATGGATTTCCTCCATCAAATCATCAATCTGGTTGATAGTAGGTCTTACCTCAATAATCGGGTCAAGAAGTCCAGTTGGGCGAATGATCTGCTCTATATAAGCTCCTCCGGTTCTCTCAAGTTCATAATCTGCAGGAGTTGCAGATACATAGATTACCTGATTCTGAATGGCTTCAAATTCTTCAAACTTTAAAGGTCTGTTATCCATTGCAGCCGGAAGTCTGAAACCATATTCCACTAGTGCTTCTTTTCTGCTTCGGTCACCTCCATACATAGCATGAACCTGTGGAACTGTTACGTGGCTTTCATCAATAACCATTAAAAAGTCTTTAGGAAAATAATCAATCAGACAGAAAGGTCTTGTTCCCGGAAGACGGCCGTCCAGGTATCTCGAATAGTTCTCAATTCCTGAACAATAGCCCAGCTCTTTAATCATTTCAAGATCCAGTTCGGTTCTTTCCTGAAGCCGCTTGGCTTCTAATGGTTTTCCAATAGAGCTAAAGAAATCAACCTGTTTTACCATATCATCCTGAATATCTTTAATGGCACCATTTAAGGTCTCCTTCGATGTTACAAAAAGATTGGCAGGGTATATCTGTATTTGATCAAAATTATCCTCTACATTTCCCGTAACTGGGTCAAAACTTTGGATTTTTTCAATTTCATCCCCAAAAAACTGAATTCTGATCGCATTATCAGTATAAGCAGGGAAAACATCAATTACATCCCCTTTTACACGGAATGTTCCTCGTTGAAATTCATTTAATGTTCTGGAATATAATGCATTGACTAATGAGTGGAGAAGTGCTGTTCTTGTCACTTTTTCACCAATAGTAATGGAAATTAAAGATTTATGAAATTCTGTAGGGTTTCCGATACCATAAATACAGGAAACGGATGCCACAATCAAAACGTCTCTCCTTCCGGAAAGCAGACTGGCTGTTGCAGAAAGACGTAGCTTTTCAACTTCTTCATTGATGCTCAGGTCTTTTTCAATATAAGTTCCTGTTGTGGCAATATAAGCCTCAGGCTGGTAGTAATCATAGTAGCTTACAAAGTATTCCACGGCATTTTCCGGGAAAAACTCTTTAAACTCCATGAAAAGCTGTGCCGCAAGAGTCTTATTGTGTGCCAGAACTAAGGTTGGGCGCTGAACATTTTTTACAACATTCGCAACAGTAAAAGTTTTTCCGGAGCCTGTAACCCCGAGAAGTGTTTGATATTTCTCACCGATCTCTATACCTTCAGTAAGTTTTTCAATAGCTTGGGGTTGATCTCCGGTAGGTTTATATTCTGATTGAAGCTTAAAATCCATAGAAAAGAATGTATACAACAAAAATACAAAAGAAATTATTAGACAGGATAATGTTTTGAAGATGAATATTTTGATAATAAAATTTTAACAGTCTCAACAAGAATAATTGAAATAATAAAAAGCGCTAATTTTTAGCGCTTTTTATTATTAAGGTTTGGTAAAAGTCATTGTTGCGGGGATTTTTAATACCGAAGCGATGGCTTTGCCATCTTTTGTGGCGGGTTTCCAGACTGTTTCGTTGCTTATTGCAGTCATTGTTCTAAGGAATTCCTTATTGAAAACATCGTTGTCACCGGAGGCTGTCACATTGGTTGTTTTCCCTGTTTCGTCTATATGAACATACGCAAATGCTTTTATTGTTCTGTTTACTGAGTTCAGAGTATTGAGATCCATGGTTCTGCCTATTTTTGTTCTAAGGTCTTTCATCCCATTTGGATATTCAGCACTCACAAAGGTTTTGTCTTCCTGTAAGTTTGTGTTTTTACCTTCGCTGCTCATTATATTGTTTTCTCGTGGCGTTATAGTATCCTGAGTTTTTTTTAGCTCTTGTCTTTTAAAGCCCATCATCATTGAAGATTTTCCCTCTTCTTTAGTTTTTGCAAAATAGGGATGGGTCATTAAGCTAACCTGATAAGGCTGAGGATTTTTTGCTGTTTTTGCTTTCGGATAAATTTTGCTGATAGAAACATTTGAAAAATCTGTTTTTTTATAGTTTTTCAAAATGCTGTTTTCAATTTTTTTTGAATCAATCCAGACTGCATACTCATTTTTATTTAAGAATGATTTCAGCTCATTCTCTGTTGGAATTCTTTTTTTCAATTCAGGAAGCGCAAAGAAAGTGATTTTCTGTTCATTCTTTTGATTTTCATTAAGTAAAGGATAGAGTTCTGCCAGCCTTTTTTTATCACTTTCAGCAACGTTTTTTGAAAACTCAGCATATTTCCCATGATTCAGCAAATCTGCATACTTAGCCAATATGTCCTTAAATTCCTGGTAAGAATTCTGGCTATTAGCCTGAACAGAAGTTTCTGCTATTTTTTCAGGCATCTGAACATTCGCTGGATTGCCTGCATAAGTTCTTTCAGAAAGTAATACTGCAGCGACGATCAATGTTGTGATTCCAGCTGTTTTCTTTAACAGACTGAATTTCGATTTTTTTGTTTTCATCATAATAAATCTTTTTTTGGTGTTATTAAAATTAAATGAATGAGTAAGAGGAGGATTTTGGCGGCTAAGAATCTCTTCAAGAATAAGGTTTTGGTATTCCTTAATATTATAATTCTTTTTCAGAACCGCTTCATCTGCTAAAAATTCGTGATTCGTGATCACTGCTTTTTTGTATAAGAAAAGAACAGGATTGAACCATGTAAAAATCTTTAAAAGATTCAGTATTACTAGATCTATGCTGTGTTTCTGGTCAATATGGGTCTTTTCGTGCAGGAAAATCCTTTGGTCAATGACATTATTTTCCATATAACTTTTCCCCATATATATTGTATTCCAAAAGCTGAAAGGAGAAAGGTTTTCACTCGTTAATAGGATATTGTAATCCTCATAAATTTGTTTTTCTCCCTGAATTTTTCTGACAGCTAAAAGAGCGAAAAGGCTTTTTATCAGTAGAAAAAGTGTGATTACAGCATAAATAGCCCATATAATATTCATCCAGTTGAAACTTTCCTGTTCCGGCTGAATAAAGACCATTTGCTGAGCCGTTTCTTCAATGATCATTTGTGGTTTAGTCTCTGCTTCAGGTCTTTGTATGGTAATGTTGATCAATGGAATTATATAAGAAAGGAGTATGGCGCTTAGCAAATACCATCTGTTGAATCTGTACATTCTTTCTTTTTCCAGGAAGAGATAATAAACGGCAATGAAAATAGAAGAACACAGAACTATTTTCAGAATAATGGCTGTCATATTTATTCTTTTATCTGTTCATCTATAATATCGCGGAGTTCTTTCAGCTGCTTTTGGCTGAGCTTGGCATTCGATGTAAAAAAGGATGCAAACTGTGTTACCGAGCTGTTGAAAAAACGATCAATCATGGATGACATTTCCTCCTTGAAATATTCCCCTTTTTCTATTTTCGGATAGTATTCACGGGAATTTCCATACATTTTATAGCCTACAAGTTCTTTGTTCTGCATTCTTTTAAGCAAGGTTGCAATAGTAGTTGCAGCAGGCTTAGGATCTGGGTAGGCCTCCAGAATATCCTTCATGAAAATCTTTTTCTTCTCCCAAAGAATGTCCATGAGAATTTTTTCAGAATCTGTTAATTTAATCTCTTTCATTCTACAATGATGTAATTTGTTCTACAAATGTAGAATAAAAAATAAGACACACAAACTTTATGGCATTATTTTTCCATTCATTGTACAATCACCAATCATAATATTATGAAAATCAATCAATTTTATATCCCGGCACTGAGTTTTTTTCTTATTTTTTCTTCATGCAAAGAAAATCATGCGAATGCTCAGAAGACCGGAAATGATGGAAGTGTAGAAACAGAGAAGCCTAATTCTGACTACAAACCGGCATTTAAAGGGCAGACAAGAATCAAGGCAGTAAAGAGCACAACGGCCTATAATGTAGAGATATTGAATAAAGATTTGGGAAGACCGTGGGGAATTATCAATTTACCTGACGGAAAATTTCTGATCACAGACAAGAAAGGTTACATGAATGTTGTTTCAACAGATGGAAAGCAGGTATCAAAAATAGAAGGCTTTCCAAAAGTAGATTCAAAAGGGCAGGGTGGAATGCTTGATGTAGCTCTTGATCCTGATTTTACCACCAACAGTATTATTTATTTCAGTTTTTCGGAACCGTTTGGAAAAGGAAATTTAACTTCTGTAGCGAAAGGTAAGCTGTCTGCAGATCTCAAAAATATCTCAGAAGTAAAAGTTATTTTCCGTGCGGAACCTTCTTATGACGGAGATAAGCACTATGGAAGCCGTTTGGCTTTTGATAAAGATGGAAACTTATTTGTCAGTACAGGAGAAAGATCAGATAAAGTAACCCGTGTGTATGCTCAGAAAACGGATAATTATCTTGGGAAAATTCTAAAAATCACAAAAGACGGAAAACCGGCTCCGGGAAATCCTTTTATCGGAAAATCTGGCTATAAACCTGAAATTTATGCTTATGGTGTACGTAATCCGCAGGGAATGGCTATTGATCCTAATGGAAATCTTTGGGATGTGGAGATGGGGCCGAGAGGCGGAGATGAGATCAACCTGATTCAACCCGGAAAAAATTACGGATGGGGAGATGTGACGTATGGAATTGAGTATTCAGGAGACAAAGTAGGACAGGGAATCACTCAAAGAGAAGGTACTGAGCAGCCCGTCTATTACTGGGATCCTGTGATTTCACCAAGCGGAATTACTTTTTATACAGGAAATATTGAGGAGTGGAAAGGAAATCTGATTATCGGATGTTTAAGTGGTGAGCATATTGACAGAATTGTAATGAAAGATAATAAAATAGTGGGTGAAGAACGTCTTCTTGCAGATCAGAAAGAACGTTTCCGGGATGTATTGAATGGAATGGACGGAAATCTTTATGCGGTAACCGACAGTGGTAAATTGTATAAGATTTCAAAAAAATAAATAAAAAAACTCCTGAAAATTTTCAGGAGTTTTTATTTTAAGTTAAAACTTAAAGTTAAGTCTGGCAAAAACCTGTCTTCCGGAAAATCCCATCTGAACAGGGTCAAAAATACCTCCGCCTTCTGTATTTCCATCGCTTACATGAGTGGTTTGCAGCGTAGGATATCTGTTGAATAGATTTTTACTACCTAGAGTTAGGTTCAGATTCTTACAAAATTCATAACCAAAAGAAAGATCGGTAGTTACTTTGGGATTATATAGTTGTTCTGTACCATCATAACCAATTAGTGTTGCTTTGTCAAATCTTACCAACTGCAGATTCGCATTGAATTTGTTGATCTTATAATTGAGGTTTAAATTAACTTTTGTTTTTGGAGCAGAAGCAAGGATAAAAGCTTTTTCTCTCTTACTCAGGTAAATATCTTCTTTTCCTGCCAGCTGTTCTGAAGTATTCACTTTGGTAATTTCCATATCATTATAGTTTCCGGCTAAGGTAGCAGTCAGTTTCCCGGAACCAAGATTTTCAGTATAACTTAAAATAAGGTCAACCCCTTTTGTGCGGGTATCTATTGCATTGGAAAAGAACTGCACCTGATCAATAAATGGATTATCTGCCTGAACATCTGCAGGTAAGTCTGCCTGTGCGAAATATCCGGTAAGAACAATTCTGTTTTTTACCTGAATATAATATCCATCCACTGTCGCTGTGAATTTTCCTGTATTGAAAGTAAATCCGGCACTTCCGTTCACAGAGGTTTCCTGCTTCAATTGAGGAATTCCAAGACTGCTTGCAATTTTACTATCGTTAGAAGCTAGCTGAATCGTAACCAACTGCCCACCCTGAAAATTGGTAAACTGCTGGCTGTAGTATTTCTGAGCCAAAGAAGGTGCCCTGAATCCGGTGGAAACGGAACCACGAAAAGCGAATTGCGGTGTGATCGCATATCTTGTCGCAAATTTTCCATTCAGGGTACTTCCGAAATCATTATAATTTTCAAATCTTCCGGCAACACTTATCATCCAGTTTTTTGTAACATCCAACTCGGTGTCTACATAGGCGGCAAAGTTATTTCTGTTTTTGCCTAAATCAATAGAATAGCCGGGAAACCCTTGTGATCCCCCCGGACGATAACGTACAGGATCAGAACCAGGAACTGTTACCCATAAATTTTGAGGAGTATCTTTTGTAACTACATTTCCATTGATATCATACATAGCAAAAGAAGCTTCTTCTCCTTTGATGATATCAAATTTCTCATACCTGAATTCCGACCCGAAAGCAACGTTTAGCCCTTCCAGCACTTTGAACTGTTTCACTGCATTAAAGCCGGTTGTATTCTGTAATAATGAATGTCCTCCGGCATTAAAACTTGTAGGTGATTTGATGCCCAGAGTAGCATTAATTGTATTGTCAATCTGGTAAGTAAATCTGTTGTTGCCAAAAGCATTATAAAAATCTACGTCCCAGCCAGCAACCTTAAATTTCAGACCGTTATCAAACGTAAAATCTGTAATACTTGTATTTTCAATCGGATTAAATCCTGTTGGGTAAACTTCGGGAATATTTCCGTCTGCATCCGGTGTTCTGGTCCATGCGTAGGCTTTGGTGTTTCTATGGGAAAAGCCCTGACGGGAATAGAATTTCAGACCATCAGATAAAGGAAGCTCAATATTTCCGAAAAAGTAAATGTTTTGAGCTTTTGCATCCCCGAAACGCTGCCTTGGTGCAGTATACACATCAGGATTTGCATTTCGTATCGCATAATCTTTGTTCATAAACTCTACTGTAAAGTTTCCAAAACCTCCTTTTGAACCTATTTTAGTTCCTAAATTTCCACTGAAATCAACGGTTGTTCCGTCTATTTTATGATCAGAAACGACATCATTATTTCCGGGACTTTTAAAAAGGTTCATTCCTGTGAATAGATTTCCCTCAAAACCTTTATCACGATCATTCAAAATAACATTGATTACCCCTGCGATAGCATCTGAGCCATATTGAGCTGAAGCTCCGTCACGAAGGACCTCCACTCTTTTTATGGCACCAATGGGAATGGTATTCATATCGTATCCCGTATTTCCTCTTCCTTTAGTTCCGAAAAGATTGATCAGTGAAGACTGGTGATATCTTTTTCCATTTAACAAGAGTAGGGTTTGATCTGGGCCTAAGCCTCTTAAAGTGGCAGGATCTACTGCATCGGCTCCATCAGACCCTGATTGTTTGTTGGAATTGAAAGAAGGTGCAGAAAACTGTAAAAGCTGGTTGATTTCTACTTGGCCAGTTGACTGGCTTACCTGTTTGATGTCGATGATATCAATAGGAACGGGTGTATTTACTACAGTTCTTTTTTTATTACGGCTTCCGGTAATAGCGACTTCGTCTATCTTAGATTCTTTCAGGGTATCCTTTATTTGCTGGGCATAGGATAGGGTGGAAACTCCAAGAAAAATAATGCTGATGTATTTTATTTTCATATAGATAATTTTGAGTGGTGATTTAATCAAAATTATCAATATTTATTTTTAAATCCATACTAAAATTAAATATTTAGTATGGATATCTTAATTTAATAGAGATTAGCGTTAATTTAAGAAAAATAATAACTTATTATTTGAATTTAATGAAAAATTTTAATGTTAAAAGCTGGTAATGATTCTGTTAATTCCTTCTTCTAAAATTTCCTGTGAGGTGGAAAAGCAAATTCTGATATGTCCTTCCGCTCTTTTTCCGAACCATCTTTCTGATCCTGGAACAATGGCAACTTTCCCCTGTTTTAAAACATGTTGGGCAAATTGATCACTGGACATTCCGTTTTCAATCTTTGGAAAGAGTACGAAAGTAGCCTCAGGGAGATTGGGGTTTAGAATTTCTGAGCGGCTTAATAATGTAAACGCAAGATTCCTGTTACTCTGTAAATGTGCTAAAAATTCCTCATACCAAGGTTTTGCTTTCTCCAAAGCTACGCTTCCGGCAATCTGTGACAAAGTAGAAACACCTTCTATCGTTGAATTGAAATTGGATTTCTCTGTAAAATCCTCAAGGATATCCTGATCATGACACAAGACAGCCCCGATTCTCAATCCTGCTATTCCAAATGATTTTGAAAACCCATACACGGTAAAGCTTTTTCTCTTTGCTTTTTCAGAAACAGAAGAATAGGTATGAAAATCTTTGTTGTCATAAATAATATCACTCCAGATTTCATCGCTCATCACCCAAAGATCATGAGCTGAAGCGATCTCTGCTATTTTTATTAATACTTTTTTAGAATAAACACTTCCCAGGGGATTGTGTGGATTGCAAATGCTGATAAGTTTGGTTTTGGAACCAATTAAAGAGACCAGTTTTTCAAAGTCAATGTCTCCGGTTATTGTATTTACAGGACAAAGCATCACTTTTCCACCTGCTGTTTCTACTGATTTTTTGAAAAGAAAATCTACAGGATCCAGAATAATGGCTTCATCTCCCGGATTCAGAACATAAGAAGCAATCAGGAACATTCCCTGAGCAGCACTGTTGACAGCCAGAACATTTTCAGGAGAAAAAGTTCCGTGTTTCTCTTTGTTGAAATGGTCTGCAACACTTTTTTTGAATTCCGGAAGACCAGAAAACGGTCCGTAGCTTAGATAGCCGTCTTTCAGGTATTCAATAATTCCCTGTTCTATTTCAGGGGCTGTCCTGAAGTCCGGATCAGCAGCGGTAAGGGGAATGATTCCTTCTTCCAGGGTTGCCCATCTTCCGTTATAAGCCTTTCTTTTCAAAGCTTCAAAATTGATATCATTATTGCTGAACATAGTTATTTATAAGATATGGGTAAAATATTTTCTGATTGTTGACTAAGTGGCAAGAGGAACTGATTGAGCAATGTTCTTCCGTTGTTGATATGAACTTCAATTTCAGGCTTCCTTTTTTCTTCATATTTTCTGAAGGCTTCCTTTATGTTTTTATCTTCAACTAAATATTTCGTTAATGTAAAGGAATCTTTTAGTGCAGAGGTTACTCCCTGGCTTGTAAAAGGAATCAGCGGATGGGCTGCATCTCCTATGAATACAATATTATCTTTATAAAACGGATTGAGCTTTTCCAACTCATACACACACCATAAATGTACGTTTTTATAGTCTGATTTCTGTATAATTGACGGGACTAAAGGATGCCAGTTTTGAAAAACTTCAAGCATATATTTCCTTAGATTCTCTGGTGAACACTCATTGATCGTGTATTTCTCATTATCAAACTGTGAATACCAAAGAATGGTATCAGCAGAAAGTTTAAGGATTCCAAATGTAAGGCCTCCTTCTTCATGATGGAATTTTATAAAGTCATTTTCAATAGAATCCGCAATTTCCTTATCCTGAATAATATTGACTACTTCACTTTCTCTTACCGCTTTCAGTGTTTCACTTTTGAAGAGACTTCTTCTGATACGGCTTTTGGAGCCATCGGAAACAACAGCAACATCCGCGTCAATATCATTGCCATCCGAAAGTTTCAATTTTCCATTGCGTCTATCATCAGGGATGATCGTTTGTTCATAGGTTATTTTTTCTGGGGAGATGTTTTGTACCAGCAGATCAATTAATGAATGTCTTGAAATGGCGAAGACATTGTTCAGCTCCTTTTCTGCCAGCATCTTTCCTGTATGGGAGTACTGTATGTATTTTTTTAGAAAATTTCCATGCTGAAGAAGAAGATCAGGATCGAGAATCTGATAAAGGTATTCCATCCCTTCCTGTGGAATGAGAAAGCCATGACCTGCCAGATCTTTCTTTTTTCTTCTTTCGTAAATGTGGTAATCAATCTTGTGCTTTTCTAAGTAATTCGCCATGCTTAAACCGGAAATACCGGCACCCACGACAGCAATTTTCTTCATTTTTTTTCGGAATAACGGATTTTTCAGGTTGGTTCTCAAGTATTTTTACATCTGTTTCATCAGATGGATACAAAATTAAAATTAAAAACATTCACTATTTCAAAAAATGGATTAATTTGATTTTGTTTTCTTAAAAATAGAATGAAAAGAATAATATATTGTATGTAATAAATAAATATGCTTGATTTATATTTATTTTTAAAATGCAGTATCTGATTGATTTTGAATTTGTTATTAGTGTGTGTTTTGGAATATAAAAAACAATATTGTCTTAGTATTGGAGGATTTTGAACTTTAAAGCATAAAAAAACCGGAAAAAATTCCGGTTTTATGATTAAGCTTTTTCAAGCTGAACAGTAAAGTGTCTTAAGATTTCCGGCTCCCAGGTGATCTTGTACCCTTTTGCTATTTCTTCACGTCTTTCATAAACGTTCTTGATAGCGGCAGCAATATAATCCATATGGTTATTGGTATAGGTTCTTCTAGGAATTGCCAGACGTACCAATTCTAATTTCGGATAACGGTTTTCTCTTGTTGCAGGATCTCTGTCTGCCAGTAGTGTTCCTATTTCTACGGTTCTGATCCCTGCTTCTTTATAAATTTCAAGACCTAATGTCTGTGCCGGATATTCTTCACGGGAAACATTGGGAAGGAAGTTTAGAGAATCAATGAATACAGCATGTCCTCCGATTGGTTTTTGAACCGGGATTCCATATTCAATCAACTTATTGCCTAAATATTCAACCTGAGAAATTCTGCTTTCAAGATAAGCAAACTCAGTAGCTTCATCAAGACCTACAGCTAATGCTGCCATATCTCTTCCAGCCATTCCACCGTAAGTAATAAAGCCTTCATAAATAATTGTAAAGTTGGAAGCTTTTCTGAAAACCTCTTCATTATTCAAAGCAATAAATCCTCCGATATTTACTAAACCGTCTTTTTTAGAACTCATTGTCATCCCGTCTCCGTAAGAGAAAATTTCCTTGCAGATTTCTTTGATGCTTCTGTTTTCCTGTCCTGCTTCTCTTTTTTTGATGAAGTAAGCATTCTCAGCAAATCTCGCTGAATCAAAGAATACGGGGATTCCATATTGGTCAGAAAGTGCTTTTACAGCCTTCATGTTTTCTAATGATACGGGCTGTCCTCCTGAAGAGTTACACGTAATGGTAATTAAGCAGAAAGGGATGTTTTCTTTAGGGTGGCTTTTATAAACTTCTTCCAGTTTTTCGAGGTTGATATTTCCTTTGAAAGGGTGAAGGTCATTAATGTCAAAAGCTTCATCAATTGTACAGTCGATGGCATGTGCTTTTCTGATCTCGATATGTCCTTTTGTGGTATCAAAATGTGAGTTTCCCGGAACTACATCACCTTCTTTTACCAATACTGAAAAAAGAACGTTTTCAGCGGCTCTTCCCTGGTGTGTAGGTAATAAATATTTGAATCCTGTAATTTTTTCAACAGTTTTCTGTAATTGTTCAAAAGAACGGGATCCTGCGTAGCTTTCATCTCCGGTCATCAAAGCAGACCATTGTTTATCAGACATTGCTCCGGTTCCTGAATCGGTAAGCAGGTCAATATAAACATGTGAAGATCTTAAATTGAAAAGGTTATAATTAGCTTCTTTAAGCCATTGCTCTCTTTCTTCTCTGGTGGATTGATAGATTTCTTCCACCATTTTAATGCGGAAAGGTTCCGCGTACGGTAAATTCATGAGTTAAATTATGTTTTAAATTGTTTGTAAAGAAAATGTGTTTGAAAATAATTTTCAAAATTCATCAATGTATAAATAAGGCTTGGGAAGTATTATTCCGGAGCTTTAAATATGTTTTCATCAGAATGGAATCCGGCTACACCGCCGCTCACTGCAAACTTCATTGCAGAAGCCGCTGTCATTCCCACTACAGGTTTGATGTTTTTTTCTTCAGTAACAATTACCCAGCCCGAGATGGCGTACGAGTGGGGAAGATATACCGCAACGTAATTATGCTTGTCAACGTCCGACATTTCTTTTTGAGTTAAAAAACCAATTCTCCAGATCTCCGGATTTTCATTGGTTTTTACCCATACAGGATCGTTGAATTTTTTCTTATCACCTACAAATGAAGACATCACGTCTTTTGTGGGAGTGTAAATATGTTTTACTCCCGGAGTTTTCTCCAGTAAACTGTCCATAGTATCGAAAAAGAATCTTCCGACCACGAATTTATTTCCCAGATATCCTAAAATAGCTGTAAACAGAATAATGGATACGAATACAAGCCCTGGAATCTGCTTGGCCAGCGAAGGAACAAGATTGTCAATGGCGCTTACAATATACCAGATTACAAAAATGGTAAGCCCGATAGGGCCAATGATAACGAGTCCCTGAAAAAAGTTTTTCAGAAATAGATTGGCAATATTTTCAAAGCTTGGCTTCTTCAATGTGTATTCTTTACTGTTTCTATTTTAACCGTGAATAGTTTCTTTGTTTCCGTAGGATTTAATAATATTAGCTTCATATTCCAGCCATTCTTCCCAACGTTTGTTTACTTTCTCCGGATCTCCAAGCTGTCTTGCAAATCCAATGAATGTAGTATAATGATTAGCTTCAGAAATCATAAGTTCTTTGTAAAAAACTTTAAGTTCTTCGTCTTTGATGTTTTCGGTAAGAACCTTAAATCTTTCGCAGCTTCTGGCTTCAATCATAGCAGCAAAAAGCATTTTGTCTACGATGAGGTTGTCTCTTGTTCCCTGAACGATAAATTTCGCCAGTTCATTCACGTAATCATCTTTTCTTGCTCTTCCAAAGGTATATCCTCTTTTCTTAATGATCTCATGAACCTGATTGAAATGATCCAGTTCTTCCTGTGCAATGGCAAGAAGTTCTGTTACAATCTCAGGATATTCCGGAAGCATTGTAATCAGGCCTATGGCATTAGTAGCTGCTTTTTGCTCACACCAGGCATGATCTGTTAAAATTTCTCCGATGTTTCCTTCTGCAATATTTGCCCACCTTGGATCGGTAGGGAGTTTCAACTTAAACATGTTGTAAAATTTCTGTAAATTTAAACAAATTGAGGTAAGAAATGTTACTTTATTTCAATTTGATCATTAAAGTCTTAAGAGGCGGTCTTTCTTCTTAGGAATTCCAAAATATTCCAACCCCAGATATCTACTTTTTTTAATCCGGCAGAGATAACAAAAGCTAAAACGATATTAATCCCATAAATAATGATCATTAAAATCCACCATGACATATTTTCTTTTAACGGAACGACCAGAAAATACACCAATGAAGAACTGATGCCCTGTGCAAAGTAGAAGAAAATAGCATTCTTCCCGATGTGGGTGATAAAATTTTCTTTTGTGATTTTTAATCGGTTATAAAGGACAAATAATGTTACGAGTGAGAATAATGTCCAGATGATATAAGGGATTTTTGGTGGGAATTTGTTTTTGTTGATTTTATAGAAAATTTCTCCCCCATAGTACCAGAACATCCATATAAGAGCTGCCCCAACACATGCATATAGTATAGGAATTGCTTTGGCTGGAATTTTTTTTCCTCGCATCCTGTGACCAATTAAAAATACAGCAAGATAAAAAGCTACATACCCCACCTGTCCTGTTGGATAATATTCCGGGAAAAGATTGAATAATAAAGTAAGCCCCATACAAAGCCCGATGAACCAATTGATATGTTTCGGGAAGAACCTTAAGATAAGGACACCAAAAACAGTGAGAACATAATAAACTTTAAGATACCAGAAGCTTCCCATCACTACAGGAAAAGTGTCAGCATTGGTATATTGATGAAGGTACCAGTTGCCCAGATTTTCCCATTGAGGAGTTGCTGAAATACTGGTGGCCGAGTATTTAGACCCAAATGTGGAATAAAAGTTTTGAAGCCATTCCATGGAAAAGAAGTTCAGTCCAAAAACTTTAAAGAAGTAATCTAAAAAGAACAGGAAAGTCACAAATATCATATAGGTAATCTGCAGTTTCAATAGCCGGTACAATGTTTTTTCAATATTGGCTCCGGAAGTGATTCCACTCAGGGCATAAAAAAGAGCAACATCAAAAACAAGCGAGAAGACTCTTACTTCTGCGGGAATATAAAACTGTCCAGACCAGAAAGCGGTATGGATAAAGATGATAGAAAGTGTTGCCAGTCCTTTGGCGAAATCAATATAGAGATCTCTGTTCATTATAGATTGCTTGGAAGATTTTTATTTTTTCAAAAATACAAACAAATTGATTTTATAGAACATAAAAGATTTTAAAAACAAAAAAGGGGCGGAACATACTGTCCGCCTCCTTTCTTAAATATGCTAAAAATGAATGTTCTCGTTTATTGAAGATGTTTAAACTCTTCTGCGGAAATTTCTCCGGACTGAATTTTTCTCAGCTCATCAATATATTGACTCATATATGCGTCAATTTCAGGATTTACTGTATTCTTAGCCATCTTATAAGTTCCGTTTAATACTCCCTGATAATAATAGAAGAAGTTATAATCGAAATTTGATGCATTAAGATCATATTGTCCTAAAAGGAATCCTAAACGCACTGCTGATCTTCTTTGAGCAGGAGTTCCGTGGTGTCCCGGACTGGTGGTCTGATAATCTCCGATGCTTTGTGCAAACTCGTAAGCTGCTGCAATTTCAGGAAAGCTGGTTTTATTATAACCATTAGGTCTTCTCAGGTAGTATCCTGCAAAGCCATCAGCTTCAAGCTCGTTAGGTCTGGCTGTATTTTCATTTACAGAAGGAAGTCCAAAAATATACTGCAGTTGATGCCCGTATTCATGAGCAAGAATCATCGCATTCACAATATCTCCGCCTTTTGCTTTTGCATCATAATAGATGGCATATCCATAATAGATCTTTCCGGTAGAATAGGAAATTGCATTGTACGTTGAATTGAAATTGGATGCATCATTCACAAATCTCAGTGTAGGATTGCTTCTTCCCCACAAACTTGCGATTTTAGTCATCTGACTATTCATAAAATTGGTATCTGTGGAGTTTTGTAGACCGGTTAATAAAACCGAATTGTTGCTCCAGTTGTTGTCTACATAGGAGCAGATTTTTTCAAGATCTCCAGGCTGATCAATTTTTGCACTAAGTTCTTGCTGAGGTTGAACACTGTTGTCCATTTGGTCATCACTACATGCTGTCAGTGAAGTGACAGCAATGACACCTGCTAGTAAGCAGAGATTAAAGTTTCTTTTCATATATAAATTCAATTTGGTAAAACGAAGGTATGAAATTATCTCTTAAGTGTGAGTGCTTTATTAAAAAAAATTATTCAAAACATAGTGAATAGGATTTATATTAAAAAAACATTACTTTGATTGTAAGCTATTTAGAAAATTATATGTATATTTGCACCTCGAAATAACTAAAAATTTATAAACAATGTTTGCAATTGTAGAAATAGCAGGGCTTCAATACAAAGTTGAGCAAGACCAGAAGTTGTTTGTAAACCGTTTAAAAGGAGATAAAGGAGGAAAAGTTTCTTTCGATAAAGTTCTTCTTACTGTAAACGGAGCAATCACTGTAGGCGCCCCAGCTGTAAATGGAATCACTGTAGAAGCAGAGATCCTTGACCACGTAAAAGCTGATAAAGTAATCGTTTTCAAAAAGAAAAGAAGAAAAGGTTACAAAGTGAAAAACGGTCACAGACAATCTTTAACTAGAATCGTAATCACTGGTATTACTGGTTTTGAAGGTGGAGCTAAAAAAGCTGCTGCTAAAAAAGAAACTGTGAAAGGTGAAGTTCTTTCTGACAACGCAACTGTTAACTTTGGTGAAGATCATGAATTGAACTATCACTTAAAGAAAAACAACTTGTCTCAGTCTAAAGAGAACAGAGAAACTTTAATTACTTTAGGTAAAGCAGTTAAAGTTGAATTAGAAAAGAATATTCTTACTCATGAAGAAGTAGATGCTGCTATCATTAAGAATATCGATCAATTTAAAGCACTTAATAAATAATCCAGTAATAAAATGGCACACAAGAAAGGAGTCGGTAGTTCCAAGAACGGTAGAGAGTCTCACTCTAAAAGATTAGGTGTGAAGATTTTCGGAGGACAAGCAGCTATTGCCGGAAATATTATTGTTAGACAAAGAGGTACTCAGCACCACCCAGGTGATAACGTGGGAATCGGTAAAGATCACACTTTGTTTGCATTAGTAGATGGTAAAGTAGTTTTCAGAAAGAAAGCAAACAACAGATCTTTTGTATCTGTAGAGCCAAACGCATAATTTTTAAGCGTTTTATAAAAATTAAAGCCTCAGCATTTGCTGGGGCTTTTTTGTTATTTCTACTGTAATAATTTTTTCTGGATATTCTATTGTTTGTGAAATATTTTTATATTTGTTAACTGTCCAATTATGAGTCAGTTGCGAGAACCGAAAAGCATAAAGAGTAGGCACGTATTAAAACAAAATATCTATGAAAAATCTAAAAAAATTAAGCAAAAAGAATTTAAAAGAAATAACCGGAAGAGTAGCGGCAGTCTGCCCTTCTATGTTTCAATCCTGTGATGAATGGTGCAGATGGTCACCATGGCAAAAATCACACTGTATACTTTCTCAGCCCTGTACAGAATGTTTTGAATGATATTAAATGAGATCTCTTTGAGATTTTTTAGAGCTGAATCTTTAAACAGGGTTCAGCTTTTATATTGAGTTAAAAAAACTTAAAAAATATCCTATAATAGTGAAATAATTATATATTTGTTTATAATCAACTAGAAATCGTTGCGGAAGCCGAAAAGCAGAGAGAGTAGGCAACAAAATAAAACTAAATATAATCATGAAAAATTTAAGGAGATTAACGAAAAAAAATCTGAAGAGTATTAACGGAGGTGCTGTATGGTGCCCGCCAAAACCTATTACATCATGTAGTACATGGTGTGGGCTGACAAAGGAACAGAAAATGCGTTGTCTGCTTGATGTAGAAGAGCCTTGTGAATGCTTTTAATATCTTATATAAGTTAGAAAATAAAAGTTCGGCGGCTTCAAAGAAGCCGCCGAACCTGTTTTTGTATTGTATTTTGTTTAGAATCCTACCTGGAATCCTGCTTTAACACCGAATTTTGAAATATCCGGCCTGTCAAGATAATTTCCTCTCCAGTTGAAATCTACCCTGAAAATTCTAATGTTTCCGATTCCTATATTTTCAATTCCGAATCCATATTCATAATAAATATGTTCGCTTGGCGCTGAGTATCTAAAACCTTCTACGTTGATTGCCTTAGAAGCATCGCTTAGCGTTCCGTAGGCTCCTCTGATGAATGCTACTTCCCTGAATTTCAGCTTTTTAATCAAAGGAATATAAGAAAGGATCTTACCGTTAAAATGATGTTCCAGTTGAAGCGTGGTATAAGCATCAGTCACAAATTCATAATAGTTAAGCTGAGAGAATGTATTCGGTACCAAACCATATGAAAGGTTGGCCGGAATGATATTCTGTAATGCTAAAGGAACTGTACTGAAGTTCTTTCCAGCCTCAAAATTTACTACCAGTTTTCCCATGCTTCCAATCAAAAACGGCTTATAAAGCATAAACTGAAGCTTGTCATAATTGAAGTCGGCATTAAATAAACCTTCAATACCTCTGGTGTATCTTAAAACAATGGTTGGTGCCAGGTTTCTGGCCTGATAGCGGTCAATTCCGGTTTGAGAAAATTTAGCGCCCGGTTTAGCAATTAAACTGATGGTAACATGTGAGTCATTCACTGTTTGCCTTAGTCGGCCATCTTTGTAATACATCAGGTTGAATTTCTCCGGAATAGCGGATTTAATGCTCTGCATCACTCCATCCACTCTTATCTGAAAGTTTTTCCAGGGTTCAATAGCCGCAAAAACACTTGTTTTGTTTACAGAACTCAAAGAAATGTTTTCTCCTCTAGCAAAAAAGGTACTGGAAGATGAAGATTGTGGGGTGACACCATCACCGGATGTAAGCTGGCCTCCAAGCTGAACGATGTCTCTGCTGGTTCCTGCTCCAATCATAAATCGGTTAAGCTTATTGAACATATATCTTGCCTCCACTCCATATTTAAACTGCTGATCTTTGAAACCATAGGCTGTATAAAACTGAGCCCTCCAGGTATCATTCAATCCGAAATAAGTTCTTGCTCCTAATCTTATTCTGTCTCCCTCCACTTCATTCCTTCCGTAAATAGAGAAAATAGGACCAATATCTATTCCTTTAAAGGCATTGTAATACCGTGAGCCAAGGGTTTCGAACAGTTTTACCATTCGGTTGAATTTTGGCGTCTGCTGAAGCTGATCAAGCATACTGTAAACACCCTGTTCTGCTTTGGATAAAGTATCAGGTCGGGCTTTGGTCCAATAGGCATCATCTTTATTGGTAAATTTGTCTTCATATTCCTCTTCCGTGCGTTTGAATACTTTCGGATCAAGAGGTTTATTAAACTCATATTCGGAATAATCTACCGACCTTTTGGCTATAATACTTTTCGATCCTTTCTTTTTTGAAAAAGGGCTCATTTCAAATTCTGTAACCAGTTTTTTGGGAAGGAAAGTCGTTTCATCAGGATTGTCATACTCCACCTGTGTATAGACACTGTTGACGAAATTGACATTGATTTTTTGGGTTGACTTTAATGTTGCCCCTAAAACGGCATAGGTGTCCGTATCTATATAAAGATTTCCCTGAAAGGCGAGGATATCTTTTCTTTTAGGCTGATATCTGATCTGAAAGGCTTTCTCACCACGAACAGTAATGGTATCCATAAGACTGTAGTCGTAGGTACTGAATCCATCTGTTCCCACAGGGCTTTGGAATCCGATATCAAAATAATTTAAGGTATTGTCGTAGATATTAATATCACGATATAAATTTTTAGCTGAAACGGTAATTACCTGATTGTCCTGGAATCCCGAAGTTTTCTGAGCAACCAATGTTCTTTTGCTGTCTTTGTCTGGTTTGTTTTTACCATAATTTTCATAAACAGCTTCGTTCAGGAAAACAGGAAGTCCAAGTCTTCCGCTTGCAGTGGAATCAGCATAATCGAAAATGAAATCCAGTTTATTGAAAATCTTTTTCTTCATGAAAGCACTATCCAGGTTGTTAAGGTCAAATTGGGTTTTTTCGTATTCTTTATACGAGTAGGTATCAAACTTTTCTAACCCATTGTTTCTTTTTTGTGCCCAAACTTTTTGCATAATGGCGTAAGCAGGGTTTTCTTTTTTATTCTTGTATTTAGTCTTACCACTTTGAAGAACAATCTCCTGAATATCACTTACTTTAGCCTGAGAAAGCTGCACAAAAATATTTTCAGCATTTTCAGGGGTAATGTCAAGTGTTTCTGTAGTGTAACTTTTTCTGGAAAATTTTAACTGATGGATAATACTGTCTGACTGAATAGTGAAGCTGCCTGAAGTTGTCGTCAGGGATGGAGTCTTATCATTGTTGATAAAAATATCAACTTTATTGAGTTCTTTATTGCTTTTTTCGTCAACTATCTTGCCGCTGGCCCGGTTTTGAGCACATACGGAACTGGAGAGAATCAGGAAAAAAAATAAAAGATAGTGTTTTTGGGAGTTATTGTTTAACATCATTCGTTTCTTCAGGCAATTAGCATAAACAAAAAGTATGCAGTTTATTAAAAAAAATAGGTAAAAAAATAAAATATTTTTAGTATACCCTATAAAACGGCAAATGTAGGAAAAATTATATATGTGATTATTAAAATTAAATGAGAAATTTTAATGCTTAAAGGATAATAATCAGGGTATTAATAGAGTAAGGGAGATACTGTGTTAGCGGGATGCTGTTTGCTGCTGCGCTAAAATTATAAACAAAAAAAAGACCTACATTTCTGTAAGTCTTTTTGCTCCTCCTGCTGGGCTCGAACCAGCGACCCTCTGATTAACAGTCAGATGCTCTAACCAACTGAGCTAAGGAGGAATGTCCTTTGTTTTAAGTGGTGCAAATATAATAGGAATATTAATATCAGTCAAGTCTTTCTCCTTATTCAGGGTGACTTTTGACTAAATGTATTGAATTTCAATAAGAAATATTTCTGAATATTTTTATTTAGATCTAGAGGTCTTCAAATAAATGTTGAAAATACCGCTCCGGTGCTTCTAAAAAATTCTTTGTTAACTGATAATGCTCTGTTTCTTTATAGTGGATTTTTTGAATTTTGTCATCAAGTGCATAAATTTCAGCAGATGGGTAACTCATTAATATGGGTGAATGGCTTGAAATTATAAACTGAGCCTTTCCTGTTTTTTCTAATTTATGAATAATAGATAGCAAAGAAAGTTGTCTTTGTGGTGATAAAGCAGATTCCGGTTCATCAAGAATATAAATACCATGCTGGAAATGGTTATGGAATAATGATAAAAAAGCTTCACCGTGAGATTGCTGGTGCAAAGATTTTCCTCCATAGGCTTCCAGAACTCTTTGATCTTCTTCCGCCACTTCATCAATATAGGTAGCAAAGTTGAAAAAACTTTCTGCTCTCATGAAAAAGCCTTGAGAAGTCTTATTACGCCAGGAAAGAGTAAGATAATCTGACAGTACAGACTCTGTTTTATGAAAATTATAATGATGATTGCGGCTTCCACCGGCCACATTGAAATTACATTGGTCTGCAATGGCTTCAAGCAATGTGGATTTTCCAATTCCATTTTCGCCAATGAAAAAGGTAACATTGCTTTTTAGCCTTATATCTAAACCGTTGCGTAGAAAAGGCAGATTGAAAGGAAAGTCTTGTGGATGATTATCTTTTAAATAAATCTTTGATAAGTAAGGCATTTTGCTTGATAGAATTATTTATCCTATCAAGCAAAATATGTGCAAAAAATAAGAGCAATATTCTTAATTCTTATTTCTTTAAATCCTTAAGTATTTCCTGAACAGCTCTTTCCAGCTGAGGGTCATTGTCCTGAAGACGGTCCAGAAAGGTATTTTTAACATAGATATCAGGTTTCACGCCCGTTTTTTCAAGATTTTGTCCGTCCAAAGTATACGTTCCCCATGAAGGCAGTCTGTAAGAAGATCCGTCTACCAAACCTTTAGCTGAAGTGAAAATAATCCAGCGATAGGTGTCCTGGCCAATAATTTTACCCAGTTTTAGTGCTTTAAATCCGGCTGCAGTCATCTCGGCATCGCTTAGTGAAGCTTCATTAATCAGAAGTACAATAGGTTTTCCGGAAGGAGCAAAGTTAGGCTGTGTCGTCATTTTTCCTTCACGATATTTCCATTGTAAATAAGGCTTCTGAGAAAGGAAATTTAAAACCTTATCATGAACATTTCCGCCTGTATTGTAACGCAGATCAAGAATTACAGCGTCTTTTCTGTTTTCCTGTTCTACCATATCCAGAAGGAAACGGTCCAGCTCATCTGTAGACATATTTTTCATGCAGGAATAGGCAATACGGTTGTTGCTAAGCTTATCAACACGCTGGTGATTGTTGTAGATCCAATCATCATAAAGCAATCCTTTCAATTCTCCATTAGAAATCGGATGTACTTTGGTGGTTATATTTTTACCATCACGGTTAAAAGTAAGAACAAGTTCTTCCTGTTTTTTGGGGCTTGTAAAATACGTTTCGATATTTTCGTTTAGATCCACCTTTTTCCCGTTTACAGAAATCAGCTGGTCGCCAGGCTTAATATCAACTCCTGAGCGGAAAGCCGGAGATTTTCTTACAATACTTTCTACAGTGTAAGGCTGATCTTTTTTGAAGATAATTCCTGTTTCGTTAGTGAAATAGTTCAGGTACATTGTTTCTTCTTTTCCGGTTGAAGAAAATCCGGTGTGTGAAGAATTAAGCTCTCCTAAAAGATCATTTAATAAAATTCTCAGATCATTTCTGTTATGTACATACGGAAGATATTTGGCATACTGTTCCTTTTTTGCTTTCCAGTCAATCCCATGGAACTTCTCATCATAAAAATTTTCTTCCACACCAGTCCATGCTTCAGCAAACATCTGAGTAAATTCTGATGCCAGGTCTTTATCAAAACTATATTGAATATTTATTTTCTCAGGTTTTAAAGCAGCTACAGTTGTTTTATAAATATTACCTTCTATCAGCGCAAACAGGTTTTTCTCATTTTTGGTAAGATAATACGCTGCTTTATCGAAAACTTTTTCGGATTTGGCAGGCTCAAAATCTGTGAACACTTTTTTATACAACTGTCTTTTCCCATTATCCTGATTAGAATTGAATAATAGAATTTCCTTTTTTTCGTCTGCAAAAACTGCAGGATCATCCTGATATCCATATCGGTCGGTTACCAGTTCTATTCTGTCTAGGGTATCTTCAGGATTTACTTTCAGTTCTTTAATTATTGGTTCTTTTTCTTCCTTTTTCTCCTTATCGTCCTCTTTTTTGTCCTTCTTGTCTTTATCTTTCGCTTTATCAGTAGATTTTGTTTCCTTCTTTTCTTCAGTAAAGAGAGTATCGAATTTTTCAGATTTAAAAGGTTCGTCAAACCAGTCTAAAGCCATACGGTAAATGTTAGACTTCTGCATGCCTAAAGGATAGGACGGATTGGTCCTGTCGCTGGCAAAATAAATGTATTTGCCGTTTGGAGACCATACAGGATCTTCCTCTGAAACACCTGTATTGGTAAGATTTAGGGTTTGTCCTTTTTTGATGTTATAGATGAAAATATCCAGTTCAAAGTTTCTTTTTGCAGAGAACAGAACGTATTCATTGTTTGGCGAAAAAGAAGGTCTTGAGTTTTGGAAAGCCCATATTTCGTCTTTTACGATCGTTGTAAATTTGAAATTTTTTAAATCCAGCAATCTTACTTCATCACGACCGCTTAAATAAACCGCTTTTGAAAGGTCGCTATTAAGCGTGATGCTTCGGTTATTGCGTAAATCTTCTGTTAATTGTTTGAGCTGGCCTTTTCCGTCTGCTGAAATAGTAAACCAGTTTTGGTATCCATTGTAGGTCTGACTGTAAAGCAGGGTACGGTTGTCTTTCAGCCATTTTACTTCCATGGCACGTTCTTTCCCATCAGAAACCTGTTGTGCAAATTTTCCTTCAATATCAGATACAAATAAAACACCGCGGCTTATAAAGGCCATTTTTTTACCATCCGGAGATACATCATAATAGGAAATATTATTTTCCACGTTGAAGTTTTGTTCTTTTTCCAGCGTTTTATTAGTATTCAGGCTTACATTCAGAGGTTTTGCATTTTTTGAAGCGATATCGTAAATATAAAGCTGATAATCTTTTTCAAAAATGACTTTAGATCCGTCTGCTGAAACAAAAGGTTTTTTAATAGAAGTGTCAAATTGGGTTAAAGAAGTCTTCTTACCATTTTCGAGTTGATAAAGATTGTATTCTCCATTATTCTCATCGGAAATAAAGTAAATAATACCTTTTTTATCTACACTTGGGTTGAAATCTTTTCCTTCATAGTTGGTGTACTGTTTGAAAGAATTGCTTTTGGGGTTGTATCCTAAAATATCAGGATTGTTTTCTCCTTTATAGCGTTTGCGTTGTACCTGATGGGCACTTTCTGAAGAGCTGGTGAAAAGATATTCTCCTGCCGGTGTTTCTACAAGTCCATTGGTGTTGTTAAAATAATTATTGAAAAGCTTTTGTGGTGTTTTTCCTTCAATTGTAGTTTTAAAACTGCCGAAATTATTATTTCTGCTGGAAGTAAAATAAATGGTTTTGCTGTCCCATGCCCAGCTTTCCATTTCGTCTCTTCCGGTGTGGAAAGTTAACTGCTTGATCATTCCCCCTTCTGCAGGCATTACATACACATCATAATTTCCATATTGGTTAGAACTGAATGCAAGCCATTTTCCATCCGGTGAAAGGCGGGGATTGATTTCTTCTCCATCCAGGGCTGTAATTCTTGAAGCGTTTCCACCATTTGAATCTACTTTCCAGATATCGCCGTCATAAGAGAAATAGGCTGTCTTGCCATCCGGACTCAATGAGGGGCCTGATAAAAAATAAGACTTTTCCTGTGCTGAAATCCCTATAATAGAAAATGCTGTTAATAACGAAATAATAGTTTTCTTCATGGTATAATAAGGTATTTATAAAATACAATAATGATTTTGTTATTTTTTTAGATGCAAGTTATTAGAGAAGTATTTATAAGATGTTAATTTCTCAAATTCTATAATTCCTTAAGTAAGAATAGTCGGATTATTGGGGAAATCGTTACATGAAAATACCCGAAATGGTGGGTGATATTCCGTAAAACAGATAAATAGTTCATAAAAACTTAAGGTAAGTTACAAATATCTATCTTTTTAAATGATATCTTCAGATGAAAGCACAAAAAAAAGACTTACATTTCTGTAAGTCTTTTTGCTCCTCCTGCTGGGCTCGAACCAGCGACCCTCTGATTAACAGTCAGATGCTCTAACCAACTGAGCTAAGGAGGAATGTCCTTTGTTTTAAGTGGTGCAAATATAGGACGAATATTTATACCCTACAAATATTTTTAAGAAAAATTTCGAAAAAATTATAAAGTTCCTGAAAGCCATTTGAAAATATCGCTACCGAAAATCAGTAACATTAATCCTAACAGGAAGATAACTCCAATCATCTGAGCGTTTTCCAGCACTTTCTGAGGAATCGGTTTTCCTACAATCATTTCGTATAACGTAAATATAACGTGTCCACCATCAAGTCCGGGAATAGGAATAAGATTTAAGAACGCCAACCATACGGAGAACATTGCTGTAAAGCTCCAAAACATAGTCCAGTTGATAGAAACAGACCCATCTTTAGATTTCTCTACCGGCATATTTTTTACAATCGCGATAGGACCTCCCACTTTTTTATAACCTTGAACCTTTTTATTGAAAATCAGTTTAAACTGTTTGATTTGATAGGTTAAACTCTCAATACTTCTTGTATATCCTCTGCCAATTGATTGTGCAAAAGTAAAATGTTGAGTATTGGCATATTTTTCCAATTGCTTATAAGACCCGATGCCTAGTGTTCCTTCTTTAGAAACTTCAAGATTCAGGGGTTGTACAGCTCCTGATCTTAGTACCCCTACATTCATTGTCTTTCCTGCATTTTTCCCTACAAGGGCTTGTAGCTCGTCATAAAAGCTAATTTTCTGTCCGTTTACAGAAACAATCTGATCACCTATTTTTAATCCAGCTGCAGCTGTTTTTGGGTTCATAATAGTATCTATTATAGGAGAATATCTTGGCGTAAGAAATGCTCTTGGGTTGTCATCCTTAAATGCCATTGCCTTTCCGTCATCATTCGTTTCGAAAGTCACTTCTTTACCCTGCCTTAAAACAGTAATCTGGTCACTCAGTAAAATATCCAGAGAAAGTTTATCTAAGCTGTTTTGAACTTTGCCATCTACTTTTAATATCTTATCACCATCCTCAAAGCCCATTGCTTTCGCAATCTTTGTATAGTGCATAGGCGCTTCTACTCTTGTAGTGTCAAAAGAGGTTTCTCCATTGAAGTAAGACAGACATCCGTAAATCAACCATGCAAGGAAAAAGTTAACAGTAACCCCTCCCAACATAATAATAAGCCTCTGCCAGGCCGGTTTCGATCTGAATTCCCATGGTTCTGCCGGTTTTTTCATTTGGGCAGTATCCATACTTTCATCCACCATTCCTGCAATTTTTACATACCCTCCAAAAGGAAGCCATCCAATTCCGTATTTGGTTTGTTCAGGATGTTTTCTCCAGTCATTGTCCGGTAGTTTTGATATATCGATAGGAACTTCTTCCTTCTTTCCGTTTACCTCTATTACTTCAGAATCCGGCAGGTTCTTTGATAAAAACTTATACTGCCATTTCCCGTTGATTTTCTTCATGGAGAATATGGAGAAGTAAGGATCAAAAAACAGGAAAAACTTCTCTGCTCTGGTCTTGAACCATATTGCCGGTAAAAAATGCCCAAGCTCATGAAGAAGCACAAGTATAGAGATGCTCAGAATGAACTGAAAAAGTTTGATTGCTATTTCCATTAATAAATTTTAGATTTTAATTTGCAAAGGTAACAATTATCAAAACTATGCCAAATAAAAAAGCTCCCCGAAACGAGAAGCTTTGTCATATTTAAAGACGATTTGATTATAAATTGAAAGAAACACCCAGACTGCCATTATTACCTACTTCTGCAAATACCCCTATTTTCTCTGTGAAGAAATAACGGGCTCCAATGTGAGCGCCAACTCCGAAGTCTCTTCCGAGAACTCCAAGGTCTACACCAGGGTAGATATCCCATTTTGAGGGAAGGTTCAGTGCTTCCTGTAAATGAAAGTTCAGTCTCCCGAAAACAAAAACACGATTATCCTTATCGTTGTTTTTATAATTGTCAAAATAGCCGTTGATTCCGGCTCCTACTGAAATAAGTTTATTGAGCCCATAGTCGTAGGTTCCCGTTACTCCGGTTCCATATCCCCAGGCACTCAGCCCCAGTTGTACTTTCTGATCCCCTTTTCCCGTCCAGGCCTGAGCATTAGCCATGGCCCCAAAAAAGAAAATCGTCACCATAAAAAACAATTTCTTCATAAATTTTAAATTTTTAAGGATAGTAATAAAAAATATCTCTATCAAAAATGAAACCGAAAGAGAATCCGTATTATAAAAATGAAAGACTTTAATAAATTATTATGAAATATTGTTTGATATTGGAGAAGGAGACGCTGTTTTTCTGCAGTTGAATTCTCCTGAGAGTTTTCTTTTTGTAATGATAAAAGGCGTATTTTTATACTTCAGATTTGAAATAATTTAAAAAGAATAAAAGATGAAAGTTGTAGGACTTAATTTAGATATCATCTGGAAAAATAAAGCTGAGAATTTTAAACTCATAGAAAATGAGCTTCATAATGTGGAAGCGGATCTGTTTCTTCTACCCGAAATGTTTTCTACTGGCTTCTGTATGGACGCTTCTGAAGTTTCGGACAGAAATAATGAATCACTGGAATTTTTGAAGAAACTTTCAAAAGATAAAAATGCAGCATTTTGTGGAAGTGCTCCGGTAGAACAGAACGGAAACTTTTACAACAGAATGTATTTCGTACGGCCGGGTGGTGAAGTTTCTTTTTATGATAAACGGCATCTGTTCTCTTTTTCAGGAGAAGATAAAGTATATACACCTGGAAAAGAGCGGGTAGTTGTTGTGTATCAGGGAATACGATTTCTGCTTCAAGTATGTTATGACCTTCGTTTTCCTGTTTTTGCCAGAAACAATAATGACTACGATGCTATTTTATATGTGGCCAACTGGCCCGAGAAAAGAGTAGGAGCATGGGAACATTTGCTAAAAGCCCGGGCTATTGAAAATTTATCTTTTGTATTTGGCTTAAACAGAATTGGAACTGATGGAAACAATTTGTTTTATCAGGAAAGTTCTCACTGCTTCTTTGCAGACGGAAAAGAAATTTCTGAAAAACAAGGGAATCTTGTGTCTGCAGAACTGAATATAGATGAATTGAAAGATTTCAGAACCCATTTTCAGTTTTTAAATGACCGGGATAGTTTCTCTATTCAATTGTAATAAAAAATAAAGGCTGAAATTCATTTGAATTTCAGCCTTTATTTTGGTCCTTATCTAAGCATATTGCTGGAGAAGATTAGTGAGTGTATTCACATCATGCACACCACTTTCTTTCCATAATAGTTCTCCTTTTTTGAAAATGGCAAGAGTAGGAACTCCACGGACTCCATATTGAGCTGCTAATGCAGGATATTGGTCTACATCTACCTTGATGATTCTTGCTTCTTCGCCAATATTCTCCTTTACCGTATTTAATACTGAAGACTGTACTTTACAAGGTTGACACCATGTTGCGAAAAAATCGATCAGTACAGGCCTTTCGGAATCAATGATTTCCTGAAATTTTTGTGACATAGTTTTGGTTTTATTAGTTTACTTTTTTGTTTGTTTCGTCCTGGATTGCTTTTACATTCTTCCAGCTTGTACCATCATAGGCTTCCACTCCGTTTTTCTTCAGAATTTCCATAGCCTGATCTGCCTGAACTCCTTTATTACAGAACACAACAACTTTTTTACCTTTCAAGGTTTCTATATTGCTTTGAAGCTCTGCTAATGGTATGTTGACAGCATTTTTTGCCGTTCCTGCAGCATACTGTTCCGGAATTCTGACATCCACCAATGTTACATCAGAGCTGTTGACTACTTCTTTGATGTTAGCTTTGGGCGTGAAAGCGGTATGAGATGTTTTACAGGCACTTAGCGTAAAAGCCATTGCTAAAGCAAGTCCAAAAAACTGTATCTTCATGATCTTATGACGTTTTAGATTGGCATACAAAATCTGTAGTCGGGAATTTTTCCGTCTTTTTGATGCCGTTAAAACCTCCTTCTATTTCGGTAAAGTTTCTGATTCCGTGTGAGTTAAGGATGCTTGCTGCGATCATGCTTCTGTATCCGCCTGCACAGTGAAGAAAGAAATGTTCTGAATCATCCATAGTGCGGGCCCAGTCACTGATCGTATCCAGTGGCCTGTTATAAGCGTTGTCAATATGCTCTGCAGAATATTCAGTCAGTTTTCTTACATCAATTACTTTTGCATCTTCTGTAAACTGTTCAGCAAACTCAGATGGGGTAATTCTTTTGATCTCATCAGTTTCCTTACCTGCACTTTTCCAGCCTTCAAAACTTCCTTCCAGATAACCTACTACATTATCAAAACCTACTCTGCTTAGTCTGGTAATTACTTCTTCCTCGGTTCCTTCATCTGCTACCAGTAATAGAGGATGTTTTACATCCACGATAAGATTTCCTACCCATGGGGCGAAATCACCTTTCAATCCTATATTGATAGAGTTGGGAACAAATCCTTTATGGAAGTCCGCCGCTCCTCTTGTATCTAAAATTAATGCTCCGGTTTCTTCAGCCAGTGCCTCAAAATCTTCCGGCGCTACAGGTTGTAATCCTTTGTTCATTACAACATCCAGACTTTCATATCCACCTTTGTTTAATGCGACATTCATTCCGAAATATTTCGGTGGTGCTGTTAAGCCATCAAGAACCTCTCTGATGAAAGAGGCTTTATCGGGTTGATTAAGCGCATAATTCGTCTTCTTTTGGTTTCCTAAAATATCTACCGTTTCCTTCTGCATGTTTTTTCCGCAGGCAGAACCTGCCCCGTGAGCAGGATAAACGGTAATGCTGTCATCCAGAGGCATAATTTTGTTCTGAAGACTGTCGTATAGAATTCCCGCAAGGTCTTCCTGGGTAAGATTGGTTGCTTTCTGTGCAAGATCTGGTCTTCCGACATCTCCTAAAAATAAGGTGTCACCTGTAAAAATTGCAGTTTCAATACCGTTTTCATCTATTAAAAGATAAGTGCTGCTTTCCATGGTGTGTCCGGGTGTGTGCATTACCTTTATTTTTACTTTTCCGATCTCAAAAATCTGATTGTCTTCGGCAATAATTGCTTCAAATTCGGGAGTAGCAGTAGGTCCATATACAATTGGAGCACTTGTTTTCTTGCTTAAATCCAAATGGCCTGATACAAAATCTGCATGGAAGTGAGTTTCAAAAATATATTTTAAAGTGACATTATCTTTTTCCAGACGATCCAGGTAAGGTTTTACTTCCCTTAAAGGATCTATAATGACTGCTTCATTCTCTGATACAATATAATAGGCACCCTGAGCCAGACAGCCCGTATATATTTGTTCAATTTTCATTGGGGTCTTTTTTTAATGAGTTAAAGATACAAAGTATTAGATAAATTCTAAATGAAATGTTAAATCCCATTGATAGTTTCTTTCAATACTTTGTTAAACGGATGTTTAATACATTGTTTTTTTCAGCAAAAAGAATGCCTTACAACCTGTGAATTTGCAAATGCTGTTTTTTATCATGTTCTCTTTAGAAATCATATATTGTTCGCAGGTTAATACATATGGTTTAAAATTTGTTTATGCAGATACAAATTTATTTTTCAAAGAAATAAAGATAAGTTCATTGGAAAATATCTTTACATATTCTCCAAAAATTTTATATTTATAAGTTAAAAAAGCGATCAGATGGCAGACAAAACACAATTTATTGAAGAACTAAACACGAGATACACTCCAAAAGGAGAACATATTATATTAGGAAAAGGAATGCTGGATGGTGAAGTGGTCACAGAAGTTAATGTAACCATTCCCCTGAAAACAATTAACCGTCATGGTCTTATCGCCGGTGCTACGGGAACAGGAAAGACAAAAACATTACAGGTATTTGCAGAACAGCTTTCCCATGCAGGAATTCCCTCTTTGGTTCTTGATATTAAAGGAGATTTCTCCGGGATTGCAGAAGCCGGCCAGATGAATGCTATCATTGAGGAAAGATATGGCAAAACGCAGCTTCCTTATAACCCGCAAGGCTTTCCGGTGGAACTGATGAGTATTTCTGGAGGAGAAGGAGTGAAACTGAGAGCTACGGTTACAGAATTCGGGCCCGTTTTACTCAGTAAAATCCTTGAACTTAACGATACACAGCAAAGCATCATGTCGATTGTCTTCAAATATTGTGATGATAAAGGGCTTCCGTTGATTGATCTTAATGATTTGAAGAAAGTACTGCAGTATGTGACGGATAATGCACAAGGAAAAGCCGAGCTTGCAGCGAATTACGGGTCCATTGCATCAGCATCTCTTGGAACAATTTTAAGATCTATTGTCGCGTTGGAACAACAGGGAGCGGCAGGATTCTTCGGTGAATTAAGCTTTGATGTTCATGATTTATTGGAAACAAGGGACGGAAAAGGAGTGGTCAATATTTTAAGAGTATCAGATATTCAGAATAAACCACAGCTTTTTTCTACGTTTATGCTTTCGCTTTTTGCAGAAATTTATATGACGTTTCCTGAAGAAGGAGATAGTGGTAAACCAAAGCTGGTGTTATTTATAGATGAAGCACACCTGATTTTTGATGAAGCTTCCAAAGCTCTTCTTTCACAAATTGAAACAATGGTAAAACTGATCCGTTCCAAAGGAGTAGGGATCTATTTTATTACTCAGATTCCTGGTGATGTCCCTGAAAATGTGCTTTCTCAATTAGGATTAAAGATTCAGCATGCATTAAGAGGTTTTACAGCAAAAGATAAAAAAGAAATTTCCAAGGCCGTTGAAAATTACCCTACCACAGAATATTACAATGCTTCCAGCCTGATCCAGAATTTGGGAATTGGAGAAGCATTTGTCACGGCTCTTGATGAAAAAGGAATACCTACACCATTAGTACACACTTATCTGATCTCTCCGGAATCAAGGATGGATGTTTTGAGTGAACCGGAAATCTCTGATCTGACTTCAAAATCAGCACTTGTTGCAAAATATGAACAGCCTATTGACAGAGAATCGGCTTATGAAATGCTAACCAACAGAATGGAACAGGCAGCACAAAATCCAGCACCTACTCAAAAGACAAAACCGGTAAAAGAAGAACCAGGAATGTTTGAACAGGTACTGCAGAGTAAAGCCGGCCGTACTTTTACTTCTACATTAATGAGAGAAGGAGCAAAAGCTATTCTCGGAATGTTTGGTCTGGGAGGCAGAAGAAGATAATTTTGAAGGATAACCTGCTATATTTTGCTATATTTTTTGTTATTTTAGCAGGTTATCTTTACATAACAGTAAAAAATAGAACCAGATTTTATCGGGGAATAAGCTTTGGTTTTAAATATAAATGACAAAACAGCAGTTAACACACATTCAATGTATTCAATTATAGATATAGAAAGTAATGGTGCAGGTTATAGAAATGAATGCATTATCGATATCGCCATCTACAGATATGATGGTCAGAAAATTACTGACCAGTTTATTTCTCTGGTAAACCCTGAAGGAGATATTACCCCTTTTGTACAGAAACTGACCAGTATTACCCCAAAAATGGTCAAAACTGCTCCGAAATTTCATGAAATTGCCAAGAGAGTTATCGAAATAACTCAAAATACAACCCTGGTAGGCCATAATATTGATTTTGATTACAGAATGCTTCGCCAGTCATTCAAAAGACTTGGATATGACTTCAAAACCAATACTTTAGATACAATTCCGTTGGCTAAGAAACTGATTCCTGATGAGGTAAGTTATTCACTGGGAAAACTGGTGAAATCTCTGGGAATTCCTTTGACCAATCATCACAGGGCTGAAGGTGATGCAAGAGCTACATTAGAACTTTTCAAACTTCTGATTTCAAAAGATACTGAAAATGAGATCATTCAGAAACAACATGATGAGTCTAATGCAAAAACCTATATCAACAAGATCAAAGAGCTTACTCAGGATCTTCCCAACGATAAAGGCTTTGTCTATTTTCAGGATGAAGCGGGACGGATTATGTTCTCAGATTATGTTCAGGATATCAACAAGTTTTCAAAAAAAGTTTTCAATTCGAAATCAAAAAAATGGGAACAGATTCAGAAAGATGTTGAGCAGATTAATTTTGAGCTTACCGGAACAGACATTATTGCCAAGCTGATCCTGAACTCCAAAAATATTAAAAAGAAAGAAGTACTGCCTTTCGGATTGTATTTCAGGAACAATAAATATATAGTTGAGAAAAATACACTCAATAAAACCGAAAAACCGGTTTTAAAATTCAGATCATTTACGCAAGGAACAAAAGCGGTTCAGTTTATTGGTTCTCAGGAAGATTTTAAAGATTTTTCAGTATTGAAACAGAAAATTGAATTCAGAAAAAGAAATGAACTTTGGCTGGGACCAGGAAGAAAACTGGGGGAAAAATTATTTTTAATTATAGAAAACGGGAAAGTGGTTTCATTTGGTTTCTATGAACTGTTTACCCAAATTCAGACTTTAAGTAAGCTGGCTAAATTAAAAATTGACCTTCCGTTATCTTCCACGGATCTGAATAATGAACTGCAGCTGGCACTCCTTCGCAGCGATTTTGAAACACTGCCTTTACCGAAATGATATAGGAATTAACACTTTATAAATTGATCTGAAAGAAGGCGCTTTTAAAATCAATTTTCGAAAAATAAAAAATAAATAGTATTTTTGCAAAAAATAAATGGAAGCAATGCAAAATTTTAAACAAATTAAAACTGGAAAAAAGGGAGCTGTAAGGTTCTCTAAGGTTTGGAATATTTAAAAGAGTTGTCTTGCATAAAAAATAATCAATGCGGCAGGCTCTTTTTATAAGAATCTGCCTTTTTTTATGTTAAAATGAAATTATGAATTCAAAAGAATTATTAAAGATTGCCAATGAGTTTGGCACCCCGGTGTATGTTTATGATGCGGAATCCATCAAAGTTCAATACGAGAAACTTACATCTTCTTTTTTAAAACATACAAAGTTCTTCTATGCAGCGAAGGCGTTGACAAACATCAATATCCTTAAGTATGTCAAGAATCTGGGAGCTTCTTTGGATTGTGTATCCATTAATGAAGTAAAACTTGGGTTAAAGGCAGGATTTTCAAAAGAAAAGATTTTGTTTACTCCCAATTGTGTTGATCTTGCTGAAATAGAAGAAGCAATGACTTTCGGAGTTCATATAAATATTGATAACATTTCTATTCTTGAGCAATTCGGGAATAAGTACGGAAATTCATATCCTATTTTGGTAAGAATCAACCCGCATATTTTTGCTGGAGGTAACTATAAAATTTCAACAGGACATATCGACAGTAAGTTCGGTATTTCTATTCACCAGGTTCGTCACATCGAAAGAGTGATGAAAAGTACAAACCTGAATGTGGAAGGTCTTCACATGCATACAGGAAGTGAGATCAAAGATCCTGATGTATTCCTGCAGGCTCTGGAGATTATGTTGGAACTTTCTGAACATTTCCCGAATCTGAAATATCTGGATATGGGAAGTGGCTTCAAAATCCCTTATCAGGACAGTGAAGAAGAAACTGATGTGAGAACATTAGGTAAAAAAGTAGAAAAAGTGATTTCTGAGTTTTCAAAATCTACAGGAAAAAAATTCGAATTATGGTTTGAACCTGGAAAATTCTTGGTTGGTAAAAGCGGATATTTATTGGTGAAAGCTAATGTGATTAAGCAAACAACAGCTACTGTTTTCGTGGGAGTAAACTCAGGATTCAACCACCTGATCCGTCCAATGTTCTACGATTCTTACCATATGATTGAAAATCTATCCAATCCAAAAGGTGCTGAAAGAATTTATACGGTAGTAGGAAATATCTGCGAAACGGATACTTTTGCATGGGACAGAAAACTTAATGAAGTGAGAGAGGGAGATATCCTTGCTTTCCACAATGCTGGAGCTTATGGTTTTGAAATGAGTTCAAACTTCAATTCAAGATTAAAACCTGCTGAGGTACTATTCTTAGACGGAAAAGCACATTTGATCCGTAAAAGAGATGAATTTGAAGACCTGTTGAGAAATCAGATTGAAATAGTAATGTAAACTTAAGTGATACGATATAAACAGCCTCCTTTTTGGGTGGCTGTTTTGTTTTTTAATCAATTTGTTTGAGGGGTAAGTAGAAAGAAAATTCAAAATTAAATTACAAGTTTTTAACATTGAAATCGGATGAAAGTTCCAATTTTATTAGCTAAATTTGATAGAGATAGGGGCATTATTATCCCTGTCAAATACTATTTTTCACCAAAAATAACCACCAAAATAGAGTAATTATGGCCAAAAACATAGCAGAGCAGATTGTTGAAATGCTCGAAAATGCCAATGTGAAAAGAATTTATGCAGTAACTGGCGACAGCCTCAACCATCTGAATGTTGCTGTTAAAAAAAGCAGTATCCAATGGATTCATGTGCGGCACGAAGAAGTAGGAGCTTATGCAGCAGCTGCAGAAGCCGAACTGGATGGCCTGGCGGTATGCGCAGGAAGTTGCGGCCCGGGACACGTTCATCTTATCAATGGAGTTTATGAAGCACACCGCTCTCATGTTCCTATGCTGGTTATTGCCTCTACGATTCCCAGTGATGAGATGGGAATGGATTACTTTCAGGAAACCAATACAATAAAACTTTTTGATGACTGCAGCTACTACAATCAGATGATTACCCGTCCGGAGCAGGTGCAGAGAACCGTTCAAACGGCTATTCAACATGCAATTTCCAAAAAAGGAGTTGCTGTGATAGGACTTCCGGGAGATGTTTCCGAACTGGATGCGGAAGAAGGATCTACTTCCACTCAAATCTTTAAAACCAATCCTGTTATAAGGCCTTCGGATACTGAGTTAAAAAGCTTATCCACACTCATAAACAATAGTAAAAAAGTAACAGTATATTGTGGAATAGGTGCTGCTGAAGCCCGTGATGAGGTGATAGCTTTGTCCAACCTGTTAAAAGCTCCTGTAGGATATTCATTTCGTGGGAAAATGGCCATCCAGCCGAATAACCCTAATGAAGTGGGACTTACTGGATTGCTAGGGTTTCCATCGGCTTATCACGCCATGCATGAAGCAGACCTCGTGATTCTTTTGGGAACGGATTTTCCGTATCAAAAATTCATGCCTGTAAAAAATAAAATTGTACAGATCGATGAAAGCCCTGAAAGATTAGGAAGAAGGGCAAAGCTGGAGCTTGGGCTTACAGGAGATGTTAAAGAAACAATTAAAGCATTGCTGCCATTGCTGCAAGAAAAGACAGATGTTCATTTTCTGAATGAGCAGCTGGCGTTTTACGATAAAGTAAAAGAAAACCAATTGGAGTATGTGAAAGATTTTGGGAAAGAGAATGCCATTCAGCCGGAATATGTGGCACATACTCTAGACAAACTTGCTAAACATGATGCTATTTTTACGGTAGATACCGGAATGTGTTGTGTTTGGGGAGCCAGATTTATTACAGGAACAGGGGAAAGGAAAATGCTGGGATCATTTAATCATGGTTCAATGGCTAATGCAATGCCTATGGCAATTGGTGCTGCTTTGGCTCATCCTGAAAAGCAGGTTATTGCTATGTGTGGAGATGGAGGATTATCCATGTTATTAGGAGATATGGCGACTATCTTTCAATATAAATTGCCTGTAAAACTGATTGTATTCAATAACAGGACTCTTGGAATGGTAAAACTGGAAATGGAAGTGGGAGGAATGCCCGATAATGAAACCGATATGATTAATCCGGACTTTGCCATGGTAGCTCATGCAATGGGATATCCAGGGAAAAATGTACACCTTCCCGAAGAAGTGGAAAGCGCCATCAAAGAATGTTTAGATCACAACGGACCTTATCTTTTGAATATTTTTACCAATCCTAATGCATTGGCTCTTCCTCCTAAAATTGAGTTTGATCAGATTATGGGAATGACCAAGTCTATGGCTCAGCTGATGCTTGGCGGTAAAATGGATGAGGTTTTTGAAACGGTGAAGACGAATTATAAACACATCAAAGGCCTGCTTTAAGAAGAAAAGAAATAATTGAAAGGCTGTCTGAGATGCAGAACCTACAGATAAAACTTCATGCTTTGCGTGAAGTTTTTCTTTTTTATAAATGAGCTAAATATTTACCTTTGTTTATTATTAGGAAATAAAATTATGAGAACTATATTTTTATTTTTGGTTTTATGTGCAGTGAATTTTTCATTTGCACAGGATCAGGAAGAACGGGATGATTCCTTCATAAGAGAAAGTAATAAAAACCTTTTAAAAATAGATATTAAAGAGCCTTTTATGCAGGTTGCCGTGAAATGTAATGATTTTAAACCGGCTGCTTATGAAGGTGGAGTTGCAGCTTACAAAGACATCCTGAACAAGTATATGTATGCTTATCTGAATTCAGATTTCTATGCGCTGACAGGAGACTTTACATTTACTTTAGTGCTTGATGACAAGGGAAAAGTTGTGGATGTGAAAGGGATGCCTAAAGTACAGAACAGCGAAGTTTTTTTTGATGACATGCAGTATGTCGTAAGAAGAATAAAGAAAAACTGGACTCCTGCATCGTGTAACGGGCAGCCTGTGGCTTCACAGATTAAAGTTAAGATGAACTTCTCTTCTATGTCAGCAGATATAGATTAATAAATAGAAGAAAAAGTATTTTCTAACTTGCTTTTTATAAATGGATTTAAGACAATAAAATGTTCATTGAGAATTAAAATATATCATAATAGTAAAAGTGAAATGACCGCCAGTGTGAAAAATGGAATTCTAATGGATTCAAAATTTGTTATGAAAGTTAATTTTAGTTCTCATACATATATGATTAAGAAAATTTTATTGCTCATCGCTTTCTTTACAGTGAAATTGATTTTTGCTCAAAAAGAAGTTTTGGATCAATATCCCCGTGGTCAAGATTTTTATGCTGGCGGATTTAATCAATTAAATAAGGAAATGGTAAAGATTGTTAAAGAACAAAAGCTGTTGCCTTGTGAAAAAAGTGAAGAACGGTATAATATACAGATTCTTGTGTACGAAAATTCCACCATTAGCTATGTTAAAGACTTTGATACCGTAGAAATTCAAAAAAATAAATGTGCATTTGATTTCAGTCGTAAAATTATTCCTCATCTCAAAAGATGGATGCCGGCAAAAGGGAACGGGAAATTTGTTGCAGCAATTACCAAAATTGAAATAAATCCTTTTTATTTAGTTAATTCCTACGATGATCCAAGCAAAAACAAAAAGGAAAATCCAACTTTTAAAAAGGGAATAGAGGCTTTTGGACTTGAAGTTAAATCTATTTTTGAAAAATATATAAAGAAAAATGAAGATAAAAGAGCTTCTGTGACATTTGTTGTCAATGAAAATGGAGGAATGGAAGACTTCAATCTTGAAGGTGATTTTTCTGACTTCGACAAAAAAGATATCATCAATAGTCTATCCAGAATGAAAGGAAAATGGAATCCTGCTACATATAATAATATTCCAATCAGAACTAAAATCAGGCAGCCTATTTTCCAACAATTTGATCTTCAGACAGAATTAGATGAGAGAAACAGAATAACAGATCAAAAATTTTATAATAACAGATACAGATAATCTCCTGACATTCTGTCACAATATTTTGTATCTTTGCAGACTTATTTCTTCGTAATTTAAAATTGCGAACTTTAAATTGATTATCGTGCAGGAAAAATATATAGACGAAACGAAACAGGGCGAAGCTTTTGCCATTGCTGAAAGACCGGAGAATTCTAAAAAACTGTTTTTAGAAAGCTATGGCTGTCAGATGAATTTCTCTGACTCTGAAATTGTTGCATCCATCCTTAATGAACAGGGATATAATACAACAACGAAGGTAGAAGAAGCAGACCTGATTCTTTTAAATACATGTTCCATCCGAGAAAAAGCAGAACAGACCGTAAGAATGCGTCTTTCCCAATTCAAAAACCTGAAAAAAGAAAAACCGAATATGACGGTGGGCGTTTTAGGCTGCATGGCGGAAAGATTAAAAACCAAATTCCTGGAAGAAGAACAATTGGTTGACCTTGTTGTAGGTCCGGATGCTTATAGAGATCTACCTAATCTTTTAAAAGAAACTGACGATGGAAGAGATGCAATTAACGTAATCCTTTCCAAAGAAGAAACTTATGCAGATATCAATCCTGTTCGTCTGGGCGGAAACGGTGTTACGGCTTTTGTTACCATTACCAGAGGTTGTGATAACATGTGTACATTCTGCGTAGTGCCTTTTACAAGAGGAAGAGAACGAAGCCGTGATCCACACTCAATTATAGATGAATGTAAAGATCTTGCTAACAACGGATACAAAGAAATTACCCTTTTAGGACAAAATGTAGACTCTTACCTTTGGTATGGAGGAGGTCCGAAAAAAGATTTTGCCAAAGCTTCTGAAATGCAGAAAGCAACAGCAGTTGACTTTGCTCAGCTTCTTGATTTGGTAGCTAAAGCCGTTCCTGAACTGAGAATCAGATTCTCTACTTCAAATCCACAGGATATGAGTCTGGATGTGTTCAGAATGATGGCAAAGCATGACAACATCTGTAAATACGTACACCTCCCTGTACAAAGCGGAAGCAATAACATGCTTGAAGCAATGAACAGACAGCATACCCGTGAGGAATATCTGGATCTGATTAAAAAAGCGAAAGAAATTGTTCCTGATGTGTCCTTTTCTCAGGATATGATCGTTGGATTCTGTAATGAGTCAGAAGAAGATCACCAGGATACCTTAAGCCTGATGAGAGAAGTGGAATATGACTACGGTTATATGTTTGCGTACTCAGAAAGACCAGGAACTCCGGCTCATAAGAAAATGGAAGATAATATTCCTGCCGATGTGAAGCAGAGACGTCTTGCTGAGGTTATTGCTCTTCAGGGTGAACTTTCAAAACAAAGAATGAAATCTTATGTGGGAAGAACACACCAGATTCTGATTGAAGGAATTTCCAAGAAAAACAAAAACCAATGGAAAGGAAGAAATTCTCAGAATGCAGTATGTGTCTTCGATCAGCTTGAAGGTCAGAAAATAGGTGACATTGTGAACGTTTTTGTCTACGATAATACACAAGGCACGCTTTTAGGGAGAACAGCGGAATAATAGTAAGTTTTGATCAGGGCGGTTTATCTTTTTGCAATGCTTTCCTTTGCTCTGGTATCTTGCCAGACAGAGAAAACGTAATAAAATACTCTGGTACTGTAGGAGACATCACGTTTGATGAAACACTGGATAATGCTGATTTTAAAAAATGCGGCCCAGAAAAATGGAGACATTTCAGCTTTCAGTATTATCAGGGTTCAAAAGAATTTAGCTACAAAGGCGAAAAGATTGCGGTCACCGAAAAACTTAAAAAAGAAAATATATATTCTGAAAAGAAAATCAGCGGTTATATTACCGTAAGATTTTTAGTAAATTGTGAAGGAAAGACAGGATTCTTCAGATTACAGCATATGAGCCCGGATCTGAAAGATACTGTACTGGATGAAGAATTAGAAAATAAACTGCTGCAGTTTACAAAACCACTCAATGGCTGGATGCCGAAAGAGATAAAAGGTTTAAAAGTAGATTATTATCAGTATTTAACCTATAAAATTGAAAATGGAAAAGTTTCAGAGGTATTACCTTAGCTTTTTGTTACTTATCGTTTACACCAATACTATTGCACAGGTCAACTGTAATGCAGTAGAGGGTGAGAACTGCAAAAAAGCGTGTGAGTTATACAACTGGGCTTCAAATTTACAAGGTTTCGCAGAATCTCAGGAGGGTTTTGATAAAGCCATTGAACTGTGTCCTGATTTCTCCCGTGCTTATATGGAAAAAGCCGTTCCATATCTTAAAAACGGAGATTTTGTAACCTGGAAAATTTTAATTGATAAAGCAGTTGCCTTAGACCCCCAAATACACCTTGGTTACAGAGGTTGGACCAAGTTCCAGTTTTTGAGAGACTATAAAGGGGCAATTCAGGATTTAGATGCTTTAAAAAAATATTATCCCGGAGACTTAGGAAGATCTCAAAACGGAGACTATAGCCTGGATGTAGTAAGAGCTATGTCCTACAGTGCATTAGGCCAGAAAGGAAAAGCAGCGGGAATTATAGAAAGACTTCTGGCAACCAGAGGTTATGTGAAGGGAATGTTTGATCATTACCAGCTGGGAGTTACTTATTTCGAGCTGGGAAGGTATGACAAAGCCCTGGAAAATTTTGAAAGACAAAGCAAAGAATACAACTTTGCCGAGAACATATACTTTAAAAGTAAAGTTTCTAAGATCAGAAACAAAGATTATTTGGATTTAAAAATGTTAGCCCTGCAAACGTATGATGAAGGGAAGACCATGAAAGATGTCTACACTCATCATTTTAACAAAGTCTACAGAAAACAGATTGAAGAGCTGTAGAAGAGTAACATTAAATCAATAATCAAAAATTTACTTATGAGCAACGAGCTACAAAACATAAAAAACCGTTTCGGAATTATAGGGAACTTTCCGGCACTCAACCGGGCCCTGGAAAAATCTATTCAGGTAGCACCTACAGACATTTCTGTCCTGGTGATAGGAGAAAGTGGTGTGGGAAAAGAATTTATTCCGAAAATTATCCATTCAGAATCCAAAAGAAAACATCAGCCTTATATTGTAGTAAACTGCGGTGCAATTCCGGAAGGAACCATAGATTCTGAATTGTTCGGACACGAAAAAGGAGCTTTTACAGGGGCAACAGCTACAAGAAAAGGATATTTTGAAGTAGCAGACGGCGGAACTATCTTTTTAGATGAGGTAGGAGAACTTCCGCTGCAGACTCAGGTTCGTCTTTTAAGAGTTCTTGAGAGTGGTGAATTTATGAAAGTAGGTTCTTCACAGGTTCAGAAAACGAACGTAAGAATTGTGGCAGCTACCAACGTTAATATGATGAAAGCCATCCATGACGGAAGGTTCCGTGAGGATTTGTATTACCGTTTGAATACCGTTCAGATTGATATGCCGCCTTTGAGAGAAAGAAAAGGGGATATCCATTTATTATTCAGAAAGTTTGCAATAGATTTTGCAGAAAAATACAGAATGCCGGAGCTGGAACTGGAGCAGAGCGCTGTTCATTATATAGAAAGTTATTCCTTCCCGGGTAACATCCGCCAATTAAGAAACTTAGTAGAGCAGATGACTGTTGTTGAAAGAAACAGAAATATCACTGCTGAGAAACTTGCCGAGTATATTCCGATGGAAACACACCTTCCCATGATAGTGAGCACTCAGAATACTCCTAAACAGAATGATTTTGGAAGTGAAAGAGAAATCATGTATAAAATTCTGTTCGATATGAGGAATGATATTAATGATTTAAAATCCTTAACTTCGGAATTGATTAAGAATAGAGGAACGGCAGATCTGAGCAGCCATGAGAAAAACCTGATCAACAGGATTTATACTCCTGAAACTCAGCCACAGGTAAATTCCGGATCTTTAGTCTATTTTGAAAATAATAATGATACACCGGTAGTTCAGACCCCTACGATTATGTCAACGCCTGATGACAGCTATGAAGATATCGAGGATATCGAAGTGGAAGAAAACAGACCGGAGTCACTTTCTCTTCAGAATAATGAGAAAGATTTGATTATCAAGGCGCTGGAGAAGCATAAAGGTCGCAGAAACAGAGCTGCAGATGAATTGGGAATCTCACAAAGAACTTTATACAGAAAAATAAAACAATATAACCTGGAAGATTAGCACAACATAAATAATGAAAGTAAATTTAAAACCTAAGCCAATCAATTTTAAATTCGGAGAATATATTAATAAGGGGGTCGAACTTTTAAAGAAAGATTTCGGGAATATATTTGTAGCATTTTTAGTGTGCTTTATCATGTCGATTATTCCGTTCTGCGGACTATTAGCGATGGGTAATTTATATAAATACCTTCAACGGCTGAACAGAAATCAGCCGGCAAGTCCCGGAGATATCTTTGATTTTAAAGACTTCATGCCTTACTTTATGCTGCAGCTCATTGTTTTTGGAGGCGTTTTACTGCTTTACATTCCTTTATTTGCTGTATTGGGTGTATCGGGGGCAATGTCTGAGGGTAATCAACCCAATCCGATAGTAGCTCTTTTTGTGTTTCCTTACGTGTTCTTACTGATTGCTGCGATATATTACTTCGTATTGAAAGGTTTTTATATCATTCCATTAATAAGTCTTAAAGGAGTTAAAGAAATAAAAGAAGCCTGGAATATTTCAAAAGTAATGACCAAAGGGAATCTATTGTCAATTTTTCTTTTCTCATTAGTAGTAAGTATTCTAGCACAGATTGGTATTGTTGCCTGCGGAATAGGAATTTTTCTTACCCTGCCATTTTTATACACAGCAAACTATTTTGCCTATGAAGATGCTATTCAACAAATTGAGTATGATGAAATTACTGAAATTGGATCTAAAAATGAATTTTAACATTAAAAATATCAGCCTGAAACAATCATTGCTTACGGTAATGCTTTTTGCATTGCTGGGAGTTTTAAATTCATGTTACAGTTTTACGGGATCATCCCTTACAGATGAAAAAACCGTTCAGATCAATGAATTTCCGAATAATGCACCCCTTGTAAACCCTGCATTATCCCAACAGTTTTCTACAGCAATACAAAACAGATTCCTTCAGAGAACAACTCTGAAAGGAACCAAAGAAAATCCAGATATCCTGATAGAAGGAGAAATCACAGACTATTCCATTACACCTACCACAATCAGTTCCAATACCCAGACAAACCCTTCTGGTGGAGTGATTCAGCAGGCACAGAATAAACTTACGATTACAGTAAAGGTACATTATGAAAACAAAATTCATCCGGATGCAAGTTTCGACAGAACCTATTCCGATGAAGCAGCTTTCAACAGTGATGTATCACTAAGCCAAATCGAAGACCAGCAGGTAAAGCTGGTAACAGATAGAATTATTAATAAGATATTTAACGACATTGTAGCGAATTGGTAAGATGAATCCGAGAGTTTTAGAATTAATAAAAAATCCGAAAAATATTCAGTCCGAGGACCTTGGTCTTTTGAAAGAAGAGATTCATACTTTTCCTTATATTCAAAATATCAGGGCGCTTCACCTGTATGGAGTCCATCTGTACGAAAAAGAAAATTATCAGAAAGAGCTTTCTACAACGGCGGCATATACTACTGATAAAAAGATTTTGTATCAGTTGATCAACGGAAAGATCAAGCAAGAGGCCAAACCAGAGGTTGCTGAAGAGAAGAAACCTTCTAAAACAATTGAAAAACCTGCTCAATTGGCCCAGAAAACTAAATCTTTCCCTATCAAAAGAGAAGAGGAGGGTTCTGTAGAAAAACCAGCAGAAGAGCAGGAAACGGCATGTATTTTAACAACTGTAGAGGAGGTTAAACACATTTATATCAATGGTGAACGAAACAGAATTTTATTTGAAGGAGAAGAAAACTTCCTTAATGAGCAAAATTCCGAGACAATAGATATTGAGTCTACTCTGGAATCAGGAACTTTGGTAACCCAAAAGACTGAAACTGTAACAGAACCTGTTGCCGAACAAAAAGAAGAGATTCCATCTGAAACAGAGAAATCAGAAGAAAACTTTACACCGGAAACAATCATTCATGAAGATCAGATTTCTTCAGAAAAAGAAGAAGAAAAGGTTGACGACGAAGAAAATATCAGTTTCCATGAAGTATCTCCTTTATTACAGGAGGAAGATATTGTAAATGTAGCAGAAGAGCCTTTAAATACAGGATCAACAGATAACGAAGCTAAACCTGTTTCTGAAGAAGAACCTGCTCAACAAGAAATACGAGCTGAAATAGAAGAGAATGCTGGAGAAAACTTTACGCCGGAAACCATTATCGACGAAGATCAGATTTCTGCTGAAAAAGAAGAGGCAAATAGTAATGAAGAAGAGTCATTAGTAGAAGTATCTGATGCTGAAGTAAGCTTCCATGGAACAGATTCGTTCATGCCAGATGTTAAAATCCAGGCCAATAACGAAGAAATTTCTGAAACAGCTGAAGTTTCCCAGCCCCATGTCAATAAACATGAGGAGGAAATGAGACGTCTGATTGAAGAAGTTGAGAAAAAAATGAAGGAGGCTAAGCCTGTTTCTCAAGAAGAAAAGGTAGGGCCTGAAACAACTGGGGGGCATGAAATTAGCTTCGCGGAAACTCAGAATTTTCATTTTTGGTCAACAAGTGAGGACAAGCCTGAGGAAGTTAAAGAAGAGCCTGTAAAAGAAGAAATTGTTGAAAACCAATTGCCTGAAGAAGAGGTTAAAGTTGAAATTCCAGAAGAAAAAGAAGAAGATATTCCTAAAGTTCAGACAGCTTGGAAACCTATGAGTGTGGAATCCAATATGCCTGATTCATTAATCAGCAAATCAAAAGAAGTATCAGCTCCTGAAATAAAAGCTCCGGTAGCAGAAATTTCCCCTGCAGAAAAAACAGAACAGGTAATTGAGGCTGAGACACCATCTGAAATGATGGATGCCGCTACTGAAATTGTTCAGGAAGATACTCTTTCAACAATAGAAGAAAGTTCGGAAGTTTCTGAAAATCAATCTGGATCTGTGGAAACGGCCGAAGAGAATACTGATAAAGCTGTTGCAAAAGAAGAAGTTCCCGTGATGAATGTTTCTTTCTTTGGAACCGATATTTCTACCCTTAAGGTTGAAGAAAAGCAGAAGGAAAGTAAAGAAGAACCTGTAGAACAAATGCAGGAAGTTACTATGAAGAATACAACGCAGCCGCAATTAGACAGTAATGTTCCCGGTTTTATCAATACCTGGCAAAGCTGGCTAAAGATTGACAGAACTGAAGAGATCGAAAAGGATAAATCAGAAATCAAAGAAAAGGCTATTGAAACCTTCATTGAAAAAAATCCTAGAATCAGTCAGTTAAAAGAAGAAAGCTCCTATGTTGTTAAAGAAAAGAACGATGATATCTCACATTTGATGACGGAGACGTTGGCGAATCTTTATTTTGAACAGAAATTATATACAAAAGCAATAAAAGCGTTTGAAATATTAATCAAAAAGAGTCCGGAGAAAAAAGAATATTTTGAATCTAAAATTCAGGATATTAAGGACTTCAGAAGTAAAAATTAAAAGGAAAAAGGTACTGTTTTTAAAGCAGTACCTTTTTTTATTTATAAATTCTGGGGATTACTTTTATTGCCTCTTAATTTTTTCCAGGCTCTCCGCCCAAAAACAACAACAAGAATTAAGATAATTATGGCAAGAATTGCTGCGATTACCGGCGCTGCCATAGCAAGAACAGACATAAGACCTGCTCCGGCTGTTTCCGTGGTTCCTACCACAGAATTTCCCAGTCCTCCGGTTGTTGCCGTAGAAGCAGCCCGTATTCCTGCAAATCCGGAGCTGATTGTGGCCGCTGTACCTCCACCCGCAATTAATGCCAGCCCCCATTGTGGAAATGTTCCCAGTTCGGCAAACTGACTGGCAAATAATATAGAGCCTGCTACCGTCGCCATCGGAATAGAAACCGTATCCAGCAAATGATCAACAAAAGGAATGTAATAGGCAAGGATCTCTGCCACTGTGGCAATTCCTGTTGTAATCAACGCAGGAAGACCCGCAAGCCACTCAAAATGCTCATTCATGGGAATCCAGTTGAAATAAGACGCAAGACTTACGATAAACATCGGGAGAAATACCCGAAATCCAGTAGCCGCTGCCAGTCCAATTCCGATAAATGCACTAATGATATAAGAAAAATAGGGAATATTATCTAACATATTAATTTTCAGATTTATTGTTTTCCCTAAAATTACAAAAAGTATATGATATTAAGACGTGTTAATTTCTAAGTTTGAGGTACAGGATTCAAGCTTTGTTATTCATGATTTGCTGTAGAATAAAAGATAGTATCTACGCAATCATCTGTGTGGTCCAAAGGAAAATAAAAATCTGCGAGATAAAATACCTCACAGATCTCTTATTTTAATAAAAAAATTATTTTTTCTGCGTTTCACAAAGCGTTATAAACTGTGCTTCCACATCCTGAAATTTCAGAGGCATTTCAGGGGATGCCCAAAATAGCATGGCCATTGTTTTTTCTCCGAAGGCTTGTTTAAATAAGTCTTTATTCAGACGGTATGATTCTCTCAGCAATCTTTTGATCCGGTTTCTGTGTACAGCTTTTTTAAAATATCTTTTTGAAACAGAAACCCCGAATCTGGATGCTTCTACTGGAAGGGTGGGCTTGTCTTTCAGAATAATGATTCTCAGATTTCCACTGGTTCTCCATTTACCCTTATCAAAAAGCAAACTGATTTCCGTGTTTTTTTTGAGCTTTTCCGCTCTGGGATACTTGGAATTTGTCATTTACGGAGTGTAAATATTGTTTTTTATTTTTTTTCACAAATTTCTCAGATTAATTTACGAAATCGTTTTTACAAATCTGCAGAATAGGCGGGAAAATATTTTAATCCTGGTTTAATAAATGATTAATCACTTCTGAAGCGGTGTACAGGCCGAAAATGGCAGGCATGTAGCTTATTGTTCCGTAAAAAGATCTTTTATAATTGGTTCCGTCAGTCATTTTCAAACTTTCTTCATCCTGAATATCATTGGCAAAAACACAACGGACTCCTTTGTCAATTTTTACTTTTTTCAGTCTTTTTCTTACTTGTCTTGCAAGGTGGCAGTGTTCTGTTTTGCTGATATCTCTTACCAATACTTTGCTTGGGTCGGTTTTTCCGCCGGCTCCCATTGAACTTACGATTTTTATCCTTCTTCTTTTGGCAGCAGTAATCAAGGAAAGTTTTGGCGTAACACTGTCGATACAGTCTAAAACATAATCAAATTTTGCGGAATCTAGTACTTCATCCATTCTTTCCGGATTCAGAAATTCATTGATTTTCGTTAAATTAAGCTGTGGATTGATGTCAAGAAGCCTTTCAGCAACCACATCTACCTTATGCTTTCCGACAGTAGAGTGTAAAGCAGGCAGCTGTCTGTTGATATTGGTAATATCTACCGTATCACCATCCACAATGGTCATATTTCCTACTCCGGCTCTCGCCAGAAATTCTGCGGCAAAAGAACCTACTCCGCCTAAACCTACAACAAGCACATTCGCTTTGATCAGTCTGTCCAATCCCTCTTCCTTTACCAAAAGTTCGGTTCTTTCCAGCCAGTATTTATCCATTTTTTATTGAGTGTAAATTTTCTAAAATTTGTTCATTCAGTTGTTCCAGAGAAATAGCTTTTATTTCCGAAACTTTAATGTACAATTCTTCAATGTTAAATTCTTCATTATCAGTTTCTAAAAAGATTCTGTCTAATGGAGTGTTTTTTATAATATCCTGCAAAGATAAATTATACAAAACAGCTTTTCCAAAACTCAGGTAAAAATTATTGCGCAGAAGATCTTCAGCAATTTGTTGTTTTTTATTAAAACCATGGATGACCATTGGCTGTTCGGCCTTCTTTTTAAAAGAAATCACTTCATAAAATTTTCTTACACAATGAATAATCAGGGGCTTTTTTACCTCATTGGCGATCTTTATCTGTCTTAAAAAAACTTCCTCCTGAATTTTCTGGTCTGTAGAAACCAAAGAATCCAAACCACATTCACCAATGGCAAAACAGTTTTCAGACATCATGCTCATCATCCATGAAAACTGCTGCTCTATAGTATTAATATCAATATCATTTGGGTGAATGCCGATGGAATATGGGAAATCAGGCGGAATACTCTCAATGTCCAGATTATAAATTCCGTTTCTGATATATTTTTTATGGTGGTGAAAATCAAAAAATTCCATATCCAAAAATAGTGCTTTTCAGATTTAATTTAAAATTATTAAACGATCGTTTATAAATGTGTTAAAAATTTCTTAACTTTACTCAAAGTGCACTTCATGAAAAAAAAATTTACGGAAAAACAGATTCACATATTGGATATTGCAGAAGAGCTCATCGCCAAAAAAGGATATGAGGGAACTTCTGTAAGAGATATCTGTTCCAAAGCAAATATTAATGTTGCTATGATCTCTTATTACTTCGGTTCTAAAGAGAAAATGATGTCTTATCTCTATCAGTACAGGGTATTGAAGACCAGAGAGAATTTTTCAGAATTTGCGGACACTATCAAAGATGGGAAACCGGAAATGCAGATGCGGGAGATGATCAAATATATCGTTTCTCAACTGTTCAAGTATAACTATTTCCATGGGTTTGTAACCCAGGAACTCCGTCATACAGAAAATCTGAAAGACGAACTGCTTGATTTCTACCAGTTATTCGTAAAAAAACTGGATGAAGTAATTAAAAAAGGGGTGGCTTCCGGTGTTTTTACTTTTACTCCCAAACCTGAAGATATCCTTACCATGATTATTGGATCCACTTTATTTGTCATCAGGAATAAAAACTTTTATGAGCTGTATGTTCCGAGTAAAAACGAAGAAACCTACACCAAAGAAGCTGAAAAAAAGGTAAGAATGAATCTTTTATTAAGTGTTTTTGCAATTTTGGGATACGCTGCAGACTAAAATTACGTTAAATATTCATAAAAAAAAATCTATTGACAAAAAAGTTATATTTTTGCAAATTAGTAAATCGGCTGTATAATCCGAAAACTGTTGAACTTTTTATATGAAAAAATATATTTTAGGTCTTTTTGCTGTAGCGGTGATTTCATCTTGTGTAAGCCAGCAGGAAAGAGCAATGAGGAGTGCTGATAAAGAATTTATCTTGAAAGCAGCTAATGAAAACTTTGCTAAGAAAAAGTGGAAAAATGCATTGGCTCTTTATGACAGACTTGCAAATCTTGTGGCAGGAACAGATGATTTCCCTAACGTAGGTTTCAACACTGCTTATGCCAACTATTATGACAAGAGCTATAAGCTGGCAGGTCACCAGTTCAAAAATTTTGCAGTTAGTTTTCCAAAAGATCCGAGAGCCGAAGAAGCAGCTTATATGTCTGCATTGTGCTACTATGAAGGATCTATGGATTACAACCTAGATCAGTCTAGTACAGAATTAGCGATCAATGAACTTCAGGACTTCCTGAACAATTATCCAAACTCTGAGAGATCTAAAAATATCAGCCAGCTCATTGATGAATTGTCTTATAAGCTTGAGTTTAAAGCATATGAAAATGGAAGACAATACTACAAAATGGGAGAGTATAAAGCAGCGAATGTAGCATTTGAAAACGTTCTGGAAGATTTCCCAAGTACAAAACTTCGTTCAAAAATTTATGATTATATCATGAAGTCCCGTTATGAACTGGCGATGAAGTCAATTTATAATCTTAAAGCTGAACGTATTGAAAGTGCATTAACTTATACAAGAGTGGTAGAGAAAGAACTTCCTAATACAGAATATTCTAAAGCAGCAATAGATCTTAGAGAAAAACTGGAAAAGGAAAAAGAACACTTTGCTGTCGTTAAAAAAGAAACAGATGCAAGAATTGCAGCTTTAACGGCAAGACAGAAAAAAGAAGCTGAAAAATTGGCTGATCAGGGTAAAACTGAGCAGCAAGTTAAAGATCAGATAAGCAATGAAAAGAAAGCAATGCAGTTACAGAGGGACAGTGCAGCACTTAAGACCCCTCCTCCTGCAGCGACTTTCAAAATTCAAAGATAATTCGTAAATTTGCCATCTTAAAATAAAAATAATTTTCTCAAAATGAGTGTAAAAGATACAAAAGCAGAAGTAAATACAATTACTTACGATAAAGATAAGATTGAAGATAAAGTAGGTTCAATCTATGAAGCTATTGTTATCATGGGAAAGAGAGCAGAGCAGATCAATGCGGAGATCCGTACGGAACTTCACAACAAATTAGATGAATTTGCGGTTCACAATTCTACATTAGAAGAGGTTTTTGAAAACAGAGAACAAATTGAGATCTCTAAACATTACGAAAAGCTTCCAAAGCCAACTTCAATTGCTATTGAAGAGTGGTTAAACGAAGATGTTTATTTCAGAAAAACAGAAGAAAGAAAATAAATCTTCTGTATTCTTATAAATGAAGGTCATAAAGGAAATCTGTTCTTTTATGACCTTTATCGTTTTAAAGCCAGATTGTGTGGTAAAAAATAAGTATTTTAGTATTTCAAAAAAATTAGAACTTAATGAGTGTTTCCGGTAAAAAGATTCTTATCGCCGTCTCTGGTGGGATTGCAGCCTACAAAATTCATTTTTTGATAAGGGATTTTGTGAAAAAAGGAGCAGAAGTACAGGTTATTATGACTCCTGATGCAGAACACTTTGTGACAAAACTAAGCCTGTCTACACTATCCAAAAAGCCGGTGTATTCAGAGTTTTACAGCGATAACGGAACATGGAACAATCATGTGGAAATGGCACTGTGGGCAGATGTTATGATCGTAGCTCCCTGTACAGCCAATACACTATCTAAGATGGTTCACGGAATGTGTGATAATCTGGTTATTGCAACTTATATGTCTGCAAAATGCCCGGTTTTCATAGCTCCGGCAATGGACCTTGATATGTATATACATCCTTCCACAAAGAAGAATCTGGAGCTTGCAGAAAGTTTTGGACATATTGTAATTCCTGCTGAAAATGGTGAGCTGGCTAGCGGACTGATCGGGCAGGGAAGAATGGCCGAGCCTGCAACTATTTTTAGTGAAGTTGAAAATCATTTTAGAAACAGTAACCACTCCAAAAGCCTTGAAGGAAAAACCGTTTTAATTACTGCAGGCCCTACGTATGAAGCTATAGATCCGGTAAGATTCATAGGAAATCATTCATCAGGTAAGATGGGATTTTCTCTGGCAGAAGAAGCTTCAAAAAGAGGCGCAAAAGTGATTCTGATTTCAGGACCGAGTTTCCAAACCATTAATGATCCCAATGTTGAACTTCATAAAGTAACTTCAGCAAAAGAAATGCTGGCAAAAGTATTTGAATTTTATGACAGCATAGACATCGGTATTGCAAGTGCTGCGGTAGCAGATTATGCTCCCAAAGAAGTAGCAAAAGAAAAGATCAAGAAAAATGATGATAACCTGACCATTGAACTGGTTAAGAATCCGGATATCCTTAAAACCATGGGCGAAAAGAAAACACACCAGTTTTTGGTAGGTTTTGCACTGGAAACCCAAAATGAAGAAGAAAATGCAAAAGGAAAACTGGAGAAGAAAAACCTTGATATGATTGTTTTAAACTCTCTGCGTGACGAAGGCGCCGGATTTAAAAATGATACCAATAAAATAAGGATATTTACCAAAACGGAGAAGAAAGAATTCGACCTGAAATCCAAAGATGATGTAGCGAAAGATATTCTCAATTTTGTTGAGTCTCAACTTTTAAAATAATTTTAATAAATTTCCGTTCTCAATTTTTAATAGACAATGAAAAAAATTATAAGTTTATTTTTTCTGTTTTTCATCTATACCCAAAGTTTTTCTCAGGAGCTGTTGGCAACTGTTCAGGTAAACTCTCAACAGGTAGGAGGAAGTAACCAGCAGGCATATAAAGCATTGGAGAAAAGTCTCAGAGATTTTATCAATAATACGAGCTGGACAGGGAAAAAGCTTCAGAATTTTGAAAAAATAAAATGTGGTTTTTCCGTTGTTATTGGAGAAAGAGATGGGAACAGATTCAAAGGATCCATTGTTGTTCAGGCTATGCGCCCTGTTTACAATACAACTTATGAATCCCCGTTAATTAATCTTCAGGATCAGAGATTTGGTTTTGAATATGTTGAAAATGAGAGTCTTATTTTTAATGAAAGACAGTTTTCAGGAAAGAATCTTACGGATGTGGTTAGTTTCTATATTTACCTTATTTTGGGACTGGATGCAGACAGTTTCCAGTCTATGGGTGGATCTCAATGGTACGCAAAAGCACAGCAGATTGCGCAGAATTCTCAGAACAGAAACTATGAAGGCTGGAATACCATCAATGAGCCAAGAAGCCGTTCTATATTGATTAATGAAGTTATGAATCCTAACTGGAACCAATTGCGTTCTACTATTTATACTTACCACAGAGCCGGAATGGATAATCTTTTCAATCAGGACCAGACTGCCGGGAAAAAAGTAATCTTTGATGCCCTGATGCAATTGAAAATGTATGAGAACACATTTCAGCAGGCATTTTTCTTTAACCTGTTCATGGATACAAAAAGTGATGAGATCTTCAATATATTCAATTCCGGAAATAATGGAGGTTTGATTCTGAATGATCTTAAACAGACATTGATTATTCTTTCGCCAAAAAACATTGATAATAAGTGGAATAAGTGGAAGGTGTAAGATAGTAGGCTTTAAAAATTTTTGAGAAACAGCTTTATAAAAAATTAGAGAAGCAAAAAGTGTCAAGAACAGAAAGCATACCTAAACATTTTCTCAACTCATCAAAAAAAAACTTATTTTTACAGTTCAAACTCAAGTTGGATCATAACCCGGATTATCAATGCTTTCGAGAATTTACATTAAAAACTTTGCCCTGATTGATACTCTTGAAGTATCTCTTAATAATGGTTTACAGGTTATTACCGGTGAAACGGGAGCGGGTAAATCAATTATTTTAGGAGCGCTCCGGCTTATTTTAGGAGAAAGAGCAGATGTAAAGTCCATTGCCAAATCTGAAGAGAAAAGCGTGGTGGAAACTGAGTTCTCCCTTAACAACCAGTTTAAGAAATTCTTTATTGAAAATGATCTGGATTACGAGCTTCAGACGATTATAAGAAGAGAGATCCTGCCATCAGGGAAATCCCGTGCCTTCATCAATGATGTGCCGGTAACGCTTGATATTCTTAAAGAACTTTCCTCACAGCTGATTGATATTCATTCCCAGTTTGAAACATCCAATCTTTTTACTTCAGAATATCAGTTTAAAATTATCGACGGACTTTCTGAGAATAAAAAAATTATTGAAGAGTATCAGAAGGAGTTTTCTGACTTTCAAAGCCTGAAAATGCTGTTGAAAAAACTGAAGACTCAACTTTCAGAAGCCAATAAAGAAAGTGATTATAAAGAATTTTTACTCAATGAGCTGGAAGAACTGAAACTTGATGATGTAGACTATGAAGATGTTCAGAACCAGCTTTCTATTCAGGAAAATGCTGGGATGATTTCCGAAAACGTAGGTCAGATCCTGTCCAGGTTTCATCAGGAAGAAATAGGGATTCTGTCTTTCTTTCATGAAGCTACCCATAAGCTTTCAAAAATTTCGGAAGTTTCTACCAGTTTCGCAGAGCTTGATGAAAGGCTGGAAACCTCTTTTGTAGAGCTGAAAGATATTATTTCTGAACTGGAACATGCGGCCGAAAGAGTTGAAATCAATCCTGAAAACCTGGTATACCTTACCGATCTTAATAATAAAATCAACGCTCTGTTTCTTAAGCATAATGTTTCAGATCTTAATGAACTGATTGAAATCAGAAACCAGCTGGCAGGAGACCAGAAGGGGGCTTCAGAACTGGAAGCACAGATTGAAGCAACAGAAGAAAATATTTCTCAGAAAGAAAAAACACTTCAGACTCTTGCTGCAAAGCTTTCTAAGAACAGGCACAAAAATATTCCTGTCTTCATCAAAAAAGCAGAAAGCCTACTGAAAAAATTAGGTCTTGAAAAAGCAAAAGTAGATATAGAACTGCAGGATGCCGATGAGTTCAATCAGTTTGGAAAAGAAAATATCCAGCTGCTATTTCAGGCCAATTCCGGTTTTCCTTTAAAACCCATTCAGACCGCTATTTCCGGAGGGGAAAGATCAAGGGTAATGCTTGCTGTCAAAAAGATTATTGCCGAAAGTGATGAGCTTCCAACCCTTATTCTTGACGAAATTGACACCGGAGTTTCAGGGAAAGTTGCCGAAGAGATCGGAAACCTTATGAGAGAAATGTCTGAAGACATGCAATTGATTGTTATTTCACACCTTGCACAGGTTGCTGCAAAAGGAAATGATAACTATAAGGTGGTAAAGCAGGATATTTCCGGCAGAACACAATCTACTATAATTCCTTTGAGCAACGAAGAAAAGCTGAACGAAATTGCCCAGCTGCTTTCCGGAAGCAAAATTACAGAAGCTGCGCTGGCACAGGCAAAAGAGCTTATTGGATAATTACATAAATCTATTTTTCTTTAAAAACTTGTAACATATTTTACATTATATTTACTAATGTAAAAAACTAACATATGTTTCTAAAGTTCCTTAAGCTTGAAATAAAAAGCTTCTTCCGTGGTACATCTTTAGGGATCAATCTGACCATGAAAATCCTCCGGTTTATTGGAATACTTTATTTCGTGGGCTGTCTTGTAGGTGGGGCTTTTATTGCTTTTTTCTATGTACAGGAGGAGATGCATCAGAATCCTGTAAAAGTGGTTTCAAAATTCATGATTGTTGCCTGGATTATTGATCTTGTTCTTAAATATCTCTGGCAGGAAATTCCAACCCAGAATATTAAGCCATTTCTTACCATGAATGTCCGGAAGAATACATTGGTCAATTATATGCTGGCCAAAACCTTTCTTTCCGCATTCAGCTGGCTGAGTTCTCTATTCTTTATCACATTTTCATTGATTGCTTTATTTAACGGATATAGCATTTTAGGAGTGTTGGTGTGGCTTATAGGAGTTATTTCATTGCTTTATCTGAATAATTTTATCAATATTTTCTTTAACGGTAAAGAAACTCTGGCGGTGATCATAGGGGTATGCTTTTTGGGCATAGGAATGTTGGGATATTATAAAATAGTTCCTGTTCTGTCTTATTCTGAGTCTGTTTTCTTTAGTTTCTATGAGAAACCTTACTTTGCACTGATCCCTGTTGCGTTGTTCGTAATACTGTGGTGGATGTGTTTCCGGTACCTGCGCAATGAATTTTATCTTGACCAGGGGCTTGAAGCCAAGAAAACAGTAGGAAAAACAGAGAATATTGCCTTTCTGAACAAATATGGAGTTATTGGAACATTTATCAATAATGATATTAAAATGCTGAGACGCAATAAAGTACCCAAGGGGATTTTACTGGGCAGTTTTATGTTTCTGTTCTACGGATTGCTGATGTTTACTTCTTCAATGTACAAAACACCGGCAATGATGATGGTTATGGGACTTTTTGTAACAGGAGGTTTTCAGTTTCTGTTTGGCCAGAGAGTTCCTGCTTTTGACAGTTCTTATTATCCATTGATGATGACCCTGAATGTTCCATATAAAGAATATTTAAAAGCGAAATGGTGGCTGATGAATATTGTAACGGGAATTTCTATCATTATAGCGCTTTGCTATGCATACTTCGGCTGGGAAGTCTACGTTACCTTTTTTGCAGCAGGATTATATAATATCGGTGTGAATTCTCAATTTACCTTGTGGTCAGGAGCTTTCAATAAAACTCAGATTGACCTTAATACAAAAGAAAAAAGATTAGGACAGAAAGGGAGTTTCAATATGATAGCTATGCTTCTGCTGATTCCTAAAATGCTTCTTCCGATGGGTGTATTTGCTTTAACAAAATATTTATGGGGAATTACCGGAGGAGTGATAAGCATTGCAATTATCGGGATTATAGGATTTTTCTTGAGAGAGAAAATCTTCGATATTATCGTAAAACTTTACAAGAAAGAAAAATACAGCACACTGGATGCGTTTAAAAATATAAGTTAAGCCATGATCAACATACAAAATTTATCTAAAACATACGGAACGGCAACGGTTCTTAATATCGAACATCTTGAAATTCCAAACGGGGAAACATTTGGTCTCGTAGGAAACAACGGAGCAGGAAAAACAACTCTTTTCAGCCTGATGCTGGATTTAATTCAGGCTACAACAGGTTCTGTAAGTATTGACGGAATTAAGGTCGATGAATCTGAAGCATGGAAAAATAAAGTTTCAGCCTTTGTTGACGATACATTTCTTATTGGATACCTTACTCCTGAGGAATATTTTTATTTCATCGGAGAGTTGAGAGGGCAGAACAAAGCATCTGTAGATGAATTCCTGAAGCCTTTTCATGATTTTTTCAATGGAGAAATCCTTAAATCAGGGAAATACGTCCGTGACCTTTCAAAAGGAAATCAGAAAAAAGTAGGAATTGTAGGAGCAATTATTGGAAATCCTGAGATTATTATTTTGGATGAGCCTTTTGCCAATCTCGATCCATCTACTCAGATCAAACTTAAAAATCTTATCAAGGAATTATCAAAACAGGATGGTGTTACTTTTCTGATATCCAGTCATGATCTTTCCCATACAACGGAAGTCTGCAACAGAATTGTGGTAGTAAACAAAGGCCTTTTGGTGAAAGATATTCAGACCAATCCGGAAACATTAAAAGATTTGGAACAATATTTTGCAGATCAGGTTTCTGTTTCGGATATTTAATACCACAAAAATAGAGGTATGAATACGATAGAATCACAGAATGTAACAGATTATCCGAACAGCAATACTATTTTCATGGTCTGGAAACTTAATGACAGCCCACAGCTGAAAAATATTTTTCAGGAACTATGCGCTTTGGTATTAAATCTTAATAATTCCGTTTTTAACCGTTTTCCAGACAGCAGGGCAAGCTGTGTAATGGGAATTGGGGCTGAAGCATGGAGAAAACTGGATCTTCCTACACCTTTGCCAAAAGAATTAATCAATTTTGAAGAAATAAAAGGAGTGAAGCACACAGCTGTTTCCACTTCTGGAGACCTTCATTTTCACTTGAGAGCGGATAATAAAAGCCTGATTTTCGATATGGCTGTTGAAATATCCAAACTATTGAGTTCAGTGGCAGAAAGTATTCTGGAGATTCATGGATTTAAATATTGGGATGCACGTTCCATTCTTGGTTTTGTGGATGGAACAGAGAATCCACATGGTGATGACCGTGATTATTTTGCAAAAATCGGAGATGAAGACCTTCAGTACAAAGGCGGAAGTTACCTTTTTGTTCAGAAATACCTGCACAATATGGATGCCTGGAAAGGGCTGTCAACAGAAGATCAGGAGAAAGTCATCGGGAGATCAAAAGAAAACGATATTGAAATGTCGGATGATGTAAAACCTTCCAATTCACATATTGCTTTAGCCAATATCGAAGGGGAAGATGGGGAAGAATTGAAAATAGTCAGAGATAATATGCCTTTTGGAAATCCTTCTACTAATGAGTTCGGAACCTATTTTATTGCCTATTCAAGCACATTCGCAACAACCAGAAAAATGCTGACCAATATGTTCATAGGTGATCCTCCGGGAAATTATGACAGAATTTTAGATTTCAGTACAGCGGTTACAGGAACGCTTTTCTTTGTTCCTACCAGGAATATGCTTGACGAGTTTTCAGGATAAAATACAAAAAAGGCAGCTTCGAAATTAAGGCTGCCTTTAACAATTGTTTTACAATACTATACTGGATTTCCGGGGTTGTACGAATCACACATTCCGTTTTCCACCAGACATTCTCTTTTTTTCAGTTCACAGGGATTGGTTGTAGGTACGCTGCAACATGCATAAAATCCGTTGTATTGTATCAGATACATATTACAAAGTGGCGTATTTCCCCCATTAATTGTTTTCAGGTTCTCTCTTTTTAATTTCTTTAAATTTTTCATGGTTTTAGTTTTAAATTAATTATATCTCCAATATAGGAAAAAATGAAACATTGAATAGATTAAGTAAAAAATTGTACCTCAGTTTTTTAATTAAAATCTTTCTCACCTTTTTGAAACAAAAAAGAAGGTAAAATTTGTAACTCTGAACAAAAAAAATCAACTTATTGCAATAAATAGTAAAATATTTTTTTTCAAGTTGTAACCTTTTTTTGTTTTGATTGTCTTTAGTATAGAAACAGCATAAGCATGAAACTTTTGTTCGGAAATAAAAAGAATGATTTGTTGAGCCTCCTGAAAAAACAGGATCCGGCTGCACAGAAGATTTTCTATGAACAGAATGTAAAGAGATTCCTGAGCGTAAGCAAAAGCTATGTAAGCGATTTGTATCAGGCGGAAGATTGTCTCATTAAAGCATTCTGTAAAATTTTTAAGCACATAGAAAGCTTCAGAGGAGAGTCGAACCTGGACAGCTGGGCAAGAAGAATTGTCGTGAATGAATGCCTGAATTTTATCAAAAGCCATAAAACGGTATTCTATCTCGATGAGATCAACCAATCTTTTCATGAAGACATCCATGAACCGGAGATTGATTGTGATTTTAATGCGCAAGATCTTTTGGATCAGCTTCCCGACGCCTACAGAATGGTTTTCAATCTTTATGTCCTGGAAGGATATTCCCATCAGGAAATTGCTGATACTTTGCAGATCTCCATTGCTGTTAGCAAAACACAGCTGTTCCGAGCTAAAGAAAAATTAAGAAAGATCTACTTTCAACAACAAAAAAAAGTGAAAAATGAAAACGTCTAAAGATAATTTTGAATGTCAGATCAAAAAACAGATTGAAGAAAGAGAGATTACTCCTTCCCGGGATCTGTGGTCTGAAATTGAGTTTCAAAACAGCAGCAATAGCCGTCCCAAATCACAGATGAACTGGGTTTTAGTGGCTGCCTGTCTGGTCTTGACATTGAGTTTAGGAACCGTTCTGTTTTTTCTCAATCAGCCTTCAGAAATTCAACCTGAAATAGTAAAGAAGGCAGAAGAAAATAAGGCAGATGAAATCATAAAAAAACCGGCTCAATATAATACACCTCTGGCTGTTCTGAATAATGATAAAAAGGAAGTAAAAATAATATCCCCCCAGGATAAAGAAGAAATGATTTCTGCAGTAACAATAGGTCAAAATAAACTTATTCCCAGAGAAACCGCAGTGAAAAAACTGGATATTCCTCAGATTTCTAATCCTAAGCTTATAGCAAAAGCTGATTCTTTGAAAACTCCGGTTAAAAAGAAAAAATATGTAGACCCTTCTACCCTCCTTTTTTCGGTAGAGCATAAAGATGTTATCGAAAAGACAAAGGATGGAAGTAATGTGGCTACAACTATTGACCTGAATGCCAGATAATTTGCCCGTAAAAAATTAAAAATTAATAATATGATCAAGAAATTAATCGTAATGGGATTGCTATGCTCTATTTCAGCATCATTCCATGCACAAAAGGCTTTGAATATTAACCTGTCTTCTAAAAAAGACACTGAGGTAAGCCCTATTGTAAAAGAGAAAGTAGAAGAATATGCCACAAAGATCAATACCATTATTCAGGAAGAAAAGAAGCTGATGGAAGAAGAATTGGTTGTTTTGCAGGCAAGAAACCTTGATAAAACAGATTTTGACAGAGAGAAAGCCCAGATTGCAGACCGTTATTCTGAGAAAATGGATAAAAGAATTGAAGAACTTGGATTTGATCTGGATGACGTTATTCAGAAACAGGTAAGATATTCACTTTTAAATACTGATGTTACTTCCAAAGAAGAGCTTAAAGAAAAGCTGTTGAAAAAATTCCGTCCCAGCAGAAGTTTTACAGGGTATTTCTCTTACGGAATTATGACATTGACAAACAGTTCTCAGGATAACGAACTGGACAAAAATATAGGCTATGCCAATAACCTGGAATTTGGTCTGAAACTGAATTATCAGCTTAGCAGAACAAGCCCGTGGGCAATTACCTCAGGATTAGGATTCTCATGGAGAACCGTAAGAGCAGATAACAATATGCTTTTTACAAGAAGTGCAGATCAGGGAGTGGCTTTGGCTCAGTACAGCGGAAACCTTGATAAAAGTAAGCTGAGAACCGGGTATATTATGGTTCCTCTTGGTGTACAGTATAATTTTTCCAAGCTTAAAAATGCAGGAATGGACATCCAATACCGAAGTTATTACACCGGATTTAAAATAGGAGCCAATGTATATGGCGGGGTGAAAATGTCTACCAACAATATTGTCAAAGGAAATGACGGAGAGACAAGAGACCGGGGAAACTATCAGGTGAATCCTTTTGTATATGGGGCACAGATTACATTCTCATATAACAGTTTCAGTCTTTTTGTGAAAAAAGATTTCAGCAATTTCTTTAAAGACAGTTATTTCAAAAATGATAAAGCGCTGATATTCGGCTTAGCCATTGGATTAGATTAAATACATTTTGACAGCAAAACGAAAAACTCCGGGAAAAGCTCCCGGAGTTTTTGCATTGTATCAGTTATAGAATCATTATTTTAAACTTCCTACCATATCTTCAGGTTTTACCCACTCATCAAACTGCTCAGCAGTTAACAAACCAAGATTGATGGCTTCTTCTTTTAAGGTTGTACCATTTTTATGGGCTGTTTTAGCAATTTTTGCTGCATTTTCATATCCGATATGAGTATTTAAAGCTGTAACAAGCATTAAAGATTTGTCTACAAGTTCTTTAATTCTCTCATGGTTGGGTTCAATTCCTACAGCACAATGGTCATTGAAAGAAATACATGCATCAGCGATCAATTGGGCAGACTGGAGAAAATTATAAGCCATTACCGGTTTGAAAACATTCAGCTCATAATTTCCCTGAGTTCCTGCAAACGAAATTGTCGTATCATTTCCTAAAACCTGAGCGCAAACCATTGTTAAAGCCTCATTCTGAGTAGGATTTACTTTCCCTGGCATGATAGACGATCCCGGTTCATTTTCAGGAATATGAATTTCCCCGATTCCGGAACGTGGCCCTGATGCCAGTAATCTTACATCCTGAGCAATTTTATATAAAGAAACGGCCAATTGTTTTAAAGCTCCGTGAGATTCAACAATTGCATCATGAGCAGCAAGGGCTTCAAATTTATTTTCAGCAGTAATGAAAGGATGTTTTGTAAATTGAGAAATATATTCTGCAACCTTTACATCATAGCCGTTAGGAGTATTCAATCCTGTTCCTACAGCTGTTCCACCTAATGCAAGCTCAGAAAGGTGAGGTAATGTATTTCTTAAAGCTCTCAATCCGAATTCCAATTGAGCCACATACCCGGAAAATTCCTGTCCCAGAGTAAGTGGAGTAGCATCCATCAGGTGGGTTCTCCCGATCTTTACCACATCTTTAAAGGCTTTAGATTTTTCAGCCAGCGTATTTTTTAATTTCTCTACTGCCGGAATGGTTACCTCCACTACTTTTGTATAGGCAGCGATGTGCATGGCAGTAGGATAGGTATCATTGGAAGACTGGGATTTATTCACATCATCATTTGGGTGAATTTCAGATTTTTCACCCAATGTTCCTCCATTATTGACATGGGCTCTGTTTGAAACTACTTCATTGACATTCATGTTCGATTGCGTTCCGGAACCCGTCTGCCAGATTACCAACGGAAACTGGTCATTAAGTTTTCCCTCAAGAATTTCATCACATACCTTGGCGATCATATCTCTTTTTTCAGCAGGAAGCACTCCAAGGTCAGTGTTGGTATAAGCTGCTGCCTTTTTCAGATAAGCGAAAGCTTTAATGATTTCATGCGGCATTGAACCTTCAGGTCCTATTTTGAAATTATTTCTGGAACGTTCCGTCTGTGCACCCCAAAATTTATCCGCAGGTACCTGGACTTCTCCCATGGTGTCTTTTTCAATTCTGTAATTCATAGTGGTTGAAATTTGTATGATCTGTTTATTTAAAAGCCATAAAAATCTTTAACATTATTGATTTTTAATGAAAGAAATAATGTTTTGGCTTTGCTTATTAAGCTTTTATAAAGTTAATTATAAACTCACAAACCCGCAATTTATAATCATTATAAATATCAATTTAAATGACTGATTTTACTCATATTTTTTTAATGAGACGTATTTTTGCACAAACAAAAATTGAATGGACTTTAGATATCAGGATCCGTATCCAATTCAGAAAGATGATACGGTGTACAAGAAGCTTACATCAGATTATGTAAAGGTTGAAAAACTGGGTGACAGAGAAATTTTAACTGTAGATCCGAAAGGACTGGAATTGTTGGCTGAAGAAGCTATGGCAGATGTTTCTTTCATGCTTCGTTCTTCACACCTGGAAAGCCTTAGAAGAATCATTGATGATCCTGAAGCTACTGATAATGACAGATTCGTTGCTTACAACCTTTTGCAAAATGCTGCAGTAGCTGTGGAAGGAGCTCTTCCTTCATGCCAGGATACGGGAACAGCTATCGTAATGGGAAAAAAAGGAGAAAATGTGTACACAGGAGTAGATGACGGGGAATATTTGAGCAAAGGAATTTTCAATACCTATCAGAAAAGAAACTTAAGATATTCTCAGGTGGTTCCTTTAACAATGTTTGATGAAAAGAACTCAGGATCTAACCTTCCTGCACAGATTGATATCTACGCTAAAAAAGGAGATTACTACGAATTTTTATTCTTGACAAAAGGAGGAGGTTCAGCTAATAAAACATTCTTATATCAAAAGACGAAATCTTTATTGAATGAAAAATCTCTCGAAGAATTCGTTAAAGAAAGAATCTCTGATCTTGGAACAGCTGCCTGCCCGCCTTATCACTTAGCGCTGGTAATTGGAGGAACTTCAGCAGAAGCCAACCTTGCTGCAGTGAAAAAAGCATCAGCAAAATATTATGACCATCTTCCAACAGAAGGAAATGAGGCCGGACAGGCATTCAGAGACCTTGAATGGGAAGCAAAAGTTCAGAAAATCTGCCAGGAAAGTGCAATCGGAGCTCAGTTTGGAGGAAAATACCTTACCCATGATGTAAGAGTAATCAGACTTCCGAGACATGCTGCATCCTGTCCGGTAGGAATGGGTGTTTCCTGTTCTGCAGACAGAAATATCAAAGGAAAAATTACTAAAGAAGGTATTTTCCTTGAGCAGTTGGAGCAAGACCCAAAAAGATTCTTGCCTGATACCCCTCCACATCTGGAAGAAGCAGTTGAGATTAATCTAAATAAACCAATGCCGGAAATTCTTGCAGAGTTATCCAAATATCCGATCAAAACAAGATTGAAACTGAACGGAACATTGATTGTAGCAAGAGATATTGCACACGCAAAAATTAAAGAAATTATCGACAGCGGAAAACCAATGCCGGAATATTTCAAAAACCATCCGATCTACTATGCAGGACCTGCAAAAACTCCGGAAGGAATGGCTTCAGGAAGTTTCGGACCTACTACAGCCGGTAGAATGGACGTTTATGTAGACGAGTTCCAAAGCCACGGCGGAAGTATGATTATGCTGGCAAAAGGAAACAGAAGTAAAGATGTTACCAATGCCTGTCATAAATACGGAGGTTTCTACCTTGGATCTATCGGTGGGCCCGCTGCTATTCTTGCCAAAGACAATATTGTGTCTGTAGATGTAGTAGACTTCCCGGAATTAGGAATGGAAGCGGTAAGAAAAATTGAAGTAAAAGACTTCCCTGCATTCATCATTTCCGATGATAAAGGCAACGATTTCTTCGCAAATCTTGCTCACTAATTAGTTTAAAATTAAAATAAATAATAAAATAGAGCGCTGATCTTTTGTATAAAAAAGAAAAAAGCTTTATTTTTGCCTAAAATCTTTAAGAGAATGATAACGATATTATCAGCATTTTGGCCGTTTTACCAGTTCCTTTGGACTATATTCTTCATTACTATGTTCTTAGTAGGATTCTGGTGTATTTTTATGTTCTTCGGATTAGTAATCCCAATGTGGCTAACTGAAGGTTTGAAAGAGTATTTCGGAAAAGTAAAGCCTTTCGATCCTGAAGACATCAGAAGAAAGCTTGTTTCTGAGCAGGAAGGTGTAGAAGTTATCTATAGCGAGCCTAAAGGAAACGGACCTTTCCTTCACGATCACGGACATCATCATTAATTGATTGTCATTGCTTTTTCACCTGAATTCTGAAAAAGTAATATCAAAGCAAAACAACATATATAAAACCGCTTAATTCGTTAGGCGGTTTTTCTATTTATTATTCCTGAGGCTTTCCGGAGATACTCCAAATTTCTTTTTAAAAGCCCGTGTAAAGTTCTGAAGATATTCATAACCGCATTCAATAGCGATCTCTTTGATCATAATCTCTTTGTCAGTAATCAGCTTCCTCGCTTTCAGCATTCGGAGTTCCGATATATAATGAGCAATCGTTGTATGATAGTAGGCCTTGAATTCCTTTCTGATCATATTCTGATTCATTCCGATATACTTTCCGATCTCTTCCGCTTTTATATTTCTGTGGTAATTTTCATCAATGAATTTCCTGATCATTTCAGGCGTTTTTGGAGTGGATTCCAAAATATTTTTCTCATTGAACTGTTCAAAAATCAAAATCAGAAGTTTAATAATCTTGGCTTCTACAAATAATTTCTGCATGATTCCTTTCTTGGTATATCCCAGAATTTCCTTTACAATCATATGCATTTCAACCGTCATATCCGGTGGTGTCTCTTTGTGAAGGAAGATGAAATTATTATGGGTCATGTTTTCCAGAATTTCTGCATTCTCACGGTTGAGATCCGGATTGATGAGGTTGAAAACATATTGATAATTGATCTGTATCTGGAGATATTTAAGAACTTCCTGGTTTTCCGTCCATAGTTCAGCGACATTTTCTTTGGGCGAGTAATGAAGAATGTATTGGTTTTTCTTAAATGAAAATTGGGTTCCACAGTCATGAGCTTCCAAATTGATTCCCTCACTCAGCAGAAAAAGAAGATTAAAACTTGCCTTCCCTTCCAGCATGTGAGATTTGAAGGATTGATCAGGGCACAGATCTTCCTGCATGATGATTTTGATGTCTTCGGATCTGAACAAAAGTCCACTTTTAGATGATTTCCTCATACAACACATTTTTACAGCCATGGTACAACTACTTAAGATAAAAGTCCTTCGCAGGATAACCAAAAGTTCAGAAATGATAACTCGGGGTTAATTATGAGAGGTACTTTTGCGCAAAATTAAATTAAATTTAGAATAATTAAAAATAATATTTTATATGTTTAAAGATTTACATTTTGCAATACAGAAAATCAGAACGGGATTAACGTTGCTGACTATCGCCGGAAGCTGCTTGTATGCTCAGCAATGGGAAAATGTTGGAGGCATTCAGGATGTATCAGCAGGAGGAAGTAGTTTTAACAATTTAGTTATAGACAATTCAGGAAATTATTATCTGTCATATTATGATGTTTCCGTAGCCAGAGGTTCTGTTCAGAAATTTAACGGGAGTTCATGGTCATATTTAGGTGGAAGTGCGGGAGTTACAGCAGGAACTGCAACTTACAGTTCACTGTCTATAAGTCCTAACGGAAACAGTCTTTATTATACCAATCAGCTTGGCTATCCTGATTCCGGAATGGAAGTACGTTTGTTTACGGGGTCTTTATGGTCTCAGCTTCCGAATGCTACAGACAGTTCTGTAAATTATCAGGCTTCTGCAGTTTCTTCTGATAATATTATATTCACTTATGGATCTTATGGTTCAGGAACGGTAAAAAGATATTTTGGAGGAACCTGGGAGCAGGTAGGAAATGCCGGCTTTTCAGGAGGTGCTGAATTTGCTGAAATGGTTATCGGAACCAATAATATGGTGTATACGTGTAATGTTTCCGGAGGTTTAAAAGTGTATCAAAACAGCACTGGTGCAGACTCTTCACAAAACTGGAGTCTGGTAGGAGGTGCTGCTGCAGATGCTTCTTCTTCAGGAGAACAGTACAACGCCGATATTGCTTTGGATGGATCTAATACGATCTATGTAGCCTATGTTTCAAACTCAGGAGGAGGAAAAAAAGTGAATGTTAAAAAATTTGACGGCAACTCTTGGGTTCAGGTTGGAAATGCTAATTTTTCAGAAGGAAAAGTTCAGCATGTTGCTTTAGCTGTGACGGAATCCGGGAAACCGTATGTCGTTGCCAGCCGTTTTGAAAATGACAATTTCCTTAGAAATACGGTTTATAAATTAGATGATTCTCAAAACTGGGTTGCTTTTGGAGGTGATTTTGTTTCAGATGGTGAGGCAAAATACAACGATCTTGCTATAGATAAAGCACACAATTATCTTGTTCTTGCTTATTCTGACAATACTACAAAAGTGAAAAGAATTTCTCTGACGTTAAATCCTCAGACATGCAGCAATACAGATCCCGGAACCAATGCAGGAGATGTGGGTTGTGTAAGTTTTATGTATCGTGGTCAGCAGGTTGCCTATTCCACGGTAAGAGGTGCTGACGGAAAAATATGGCTTCAGCAGAATCTGGGAAGTACACAGGTTGCTTCATCAGTAGCCGATGCGAACGCATATGGAGACCTTTTCCAATGGGGAAGATGGGATGACGGCCACCAGCTTAGAAATTCACAGACAGCGCAAGCACCTTCATCCAATACTCCCGAAGGAATTGCAGCGGCTGGAGGAGTGTATATTGCAGGATCTCCGGCATGGTGGGCAGGTTTTGCAAGTTCAGATACATGGGCTGGTACATCAGTGGCAGACGTTAATGCATCTGCTGGGGTAGATCCTTGTAAAGCGATCGGAACAGACTGGAAAATGCCTTCTCAGGCAGATTGGACTGCTTTGGTAGGGGCTGAAGGTATTGGGAATCCGGCAACTGCTTACAGCAGCAATCTTAAATTACCGGCAGGAGGAAACAGAAGTTCCAGTAATGGCGACTTTAGTTTTGTAGGACAAAGAGGATATTTCTGGAGTTCAGATACATCAAGTTTAGGAGCGAAATATTTATATATCGGATCCACTATTGCCAATCCATCAGCTGGAGGAATGAGAGGTCAGGGGTCTTCAGTAAGATGTATTAAACCGACATCTTCTTTAGGTACTTCAGATATTAAGCTGAATAATGTAGTAATAGGAATGTATCCCAACCCGACAAAAGGAATTCTTACTGTTAAATCAGACTCCGCGATTGACAAAGTGAACGTTATCAATGCGGTAGGGCAAAGAATGAATGTGCAGTTCTCAGATAATCAAATCAATATGACTGAACTTCCTTCAGGGTTATATATCGTAGAATTAAAATTAAAGAATGGACAATCCGTTTCTAAAAAGATTATAAAAGACTAACTGAATTTCTATAACAAAGATTTTCGTCCAAAAAATAGTTCATTACAATTACTTTTATTGGGAGGCTCATGAAAATTTCATGAGTCTTTTTTTATTTTATTTTTTCCCGGAAAATTGAAATATTTGATGAAGAATGGACAAGAATAGTCACTATGAAGAAAAATTTATACTATATTCGATAAAAAATAAGAAATGAAAAAACTTTATTCCGTTGTTTTTCTGTTGATTGCAATGGCAGTTTTTGGGCAGATCAATTACTCCATCAGCCCAAATCCATTCAATGAAACCGATGCCGTAACCCTTACTGTTCCCGGAGATCAGATTGATGAGTCGGCATGGGGCGTGTCTAATAATGCCATTTATATCTGGACATGGTCTTTTGATACTAATTATCAGAACAGTCAGGACTGTCCTACCAATGGCAGCTGGAACAACTCCAATGACCTGAATAAACTAAATTATAATGCTGCTACAGACAGCTACTCACTTACTTTTACCCCGACTTCTTTTTTCGGAAGAACAGGAATCGGGAGGTTCGGGTTTTTATTAAAAGATAAAACAGGATCTCATCAGAGCTCACCGGACATTTTTGTAAATGTGGGCACTTTAAGCTTAAATCTTACCAATCCGCTGGCTAATAGTCTGACTTCTGTTCCGGCAGGAAACTCTATTAATATTACGGCTACAACAAGTAATAATGCAACATTTCAGTTAAAAGCAAACGGAATTGTTGTCAACTCTGCAACAACTCCTTCACAATCCTATTCTTACAGTTATACGGTTACCCAGGATGCCAGCATGGAACTTGTTGCCACAGAAGGAGTTAATTCTAAAACTGCGACATTCATTTTACAGGTTCCGAGAAATGTAGTTTCTGAAGCCATTCCAAACTGGATTAAACAGGGGATTAATTATCATCCGACAGATCAGACAAAAGTAGGACTTGCGTTATATGCGCCTGGCAAAAGCTTTGTACACGTCATTGGAAGTTTTAATAACTGGGCGGTGAATGATACTTATTTAATGAAAAAAGATACCACAAACCCGGATCTTTATTGGATTGAGCTCAATGGGATTACGCCTCAGCAACTCTATACTTTTCAGTACAGAACGAATGATCTGAGAAAAGTGGCAGACCCTTATTCACCCCAGATCTTATCTTCTTATGATGATCCGTGGATCTCAGCTTCTACCTATCCGAATTTACCTGCATTTCCTGCCGGACAAGGTTTTGAAGTTTCAACATTTAAAACGGGGCAGACAGCCTATAACTGGCAGACAACCAGTTTTCAGAGACCCGCGAAAGAAGATCTGGTGGTCTACGAATTATTATTGAGAGATTTTACACAGGAAAAGAACTGGCAGTCTCTGATCAGTAAAATTTCTTATTTAAAAAATCTAAAGATCAATGCTATAGAATTACTTCCCATCATGGAATTTGACGGAAACCTTTCATGGGGATACAATACTTCTTTCCATTATGCATTGGACAAAGCTTATGGAACTCCCGAAAAATTCAAAGAATTTGTAGACCTCTGCCACCAGAACGGAATTGCAGTTATTCTGGACGTCGCATTTAACCATGCAACAGGACGTTCTCCTCTGGTAAGGCTTTGGAATGTAGATCCTGATGGAGACGGTTACGGGGATGTTGCTCCAAACAATCCTTATTTCAATCAGGTCCCGAAACATTCATACAATGTATTTAACGATTTTAATCATACAAGCCTTTCAACTCAATATTACGTTGAAAGATGTCTTCAACAATGGCTGACAGAATATCACATTGACGGATTCCGCTGGGATTTAACAAAAGGATTTACCCAAAGCTGCTCCGAAAATGATGAAGCATGCACCAACGCTTATCAGCAGGACAGAGTGGATATCATGAAACATTATGCAGACAGACAGTGGGCAATCGATCCCAATTCTTACATGATTTTTGAGCATCTGGGAACGGATGCAGAAGAACAGCAATGGGCAAACTACAGGGTAGCGGAGGGAAAAGGAGTGATGCTTTGGAATAAACAAACGGAGCCTTATAACCAGAATACTATGGGATATAAAGACAACAGTAATTATGACAGAATGAACCATAGTCTTCATGGGTTTACCAATATGCGTGCTGTAGGGTACGGAGAAAGTCATGATGAAGAAAGATTGATGTTTAAAAATCTTGCATATGGTGCTGCGAACGGTAGCTATGACGTTAAAAACCTTAATACAGCTCTTGAAAGAATGAAAACTTTCGGTGCAACATTCTTTACTATTCCAGGTCCGAAAATGATCTGGCAGTTTGGGGAATTAGGATATGAATTCAGTATCAACAGATGTGCTGACGGTACTATCAATAACGGGTGCAGAACGGATGAAAAGCCTGTTGCATTTACTTTAAACTATGATACCAACGTAAACAGAAAAGCTGTATATGATATATGGGCTAAAATAATCACGATCAGAAATACCCATCAGGTTTTTAAAACTAAAACGTACAGTATAGAATCCAATAATCTGACTAATGATCCGGACGGATTGATCACAAGAATTTATCTCTATGATCCGGCTATTACAACCGGGATAAAAAATGTTGTCGTACTGGCCAATTATGATTTATCTGCAAAAAATGTTGTTCCTTTCTTTCCTTACACAGGGCAATGGCAGAATCTCATGGATGACAGTATTTCGAATATCGCCTCTACCACGGCTCCGATAACTTTACAGCCAGGAGAATTCAGGATTTTCGGGAATTATGGAGGTGCACTGTCAACAACAGATCCAAATACTGTAAATAAATTATCACTTCAGATCGCTGATAATCCAATACAAAACGGAGTGGCGAAATTAATTTTTAATAAAGCAAAAAACGGAGAAATTTTGATTTTTGATATGACGGGTAAAAAACTGGATTCATTCAAACTGAATAAAGAAAACGGAACTTATGAAGTAAAAGTCAGTTATCCTGCAGGCACTTATCTGGTGCAGTTGAAATCGGAAACAGGAATTGCCATTCAAAAGATGATAATCAAATAAAAACAAATTATGAAGTTGTTTAGACTTATAAAATTGTTGAATATATTAAAACCATTAAGAAGGATTTAAGAAATAAAGTGTAGTTAAGATGAATCATTCTGATTTTTAAGCTTAAAGCGAAGCTTATCTTAATACTCTTATCGCCTTATTATAATCTTAATGTTTCAAAAATAAAACTTTAAACAAGTTCTATAAAATAATAAAAGGCAAATTTGCAGTGTAGCAGATTTGCCTTTTTTGTCTATTTAAAAAAATAGTCTACTTTTGCAGTAGATTTATCAAGAAAGGTGGAGGGATTTGGCCCAAAGAAACCTTAGCAACCTGCACGATTCGAGAAGTGTAAAGGTGCTAATTCCAACCCTGAGGGGGAGATAAGCGAAGTCAATATTCTTATATGAATTCCATTTCTTGAAGTCTTGTATATCTGCGGAAAAATCCGTCAGACTGTAATTATTAATTGGCAAGAACAAAAATGAAAAAATTAAGTACAGCTGTATTATTGCTTGGGGCAATTTTGGTTGCTGCTCAGGAGAATGAGGAGAAAGGAAAACAAATAGAAGATATTGTTATCGTTGGAAACCGTAATGTAAAAAGAACAAAACTGGAAACACCGGTTCCTGTAGATGTTATCAATATTGACAAAATTCAAAGGAATTCTCCGCAAATGACGGCTCAGGATCTTCTGAATTATGTTATCCCATCGTTTAATGCAGTGAGACAGTCTGCTTCTGATGGTACGGAACATATTGATCCTGTAACCTTAAGAGGAATGGCCCCTGATCAGGTTCTCGTATTGCTTAACGGGAAAAGAAGACACACCACTTCTTTAGTCAATTATCAGAATACCGTGGGGAATGGCTCTGTAGGAACAGATCTGAGTACAATTCCTGTTATTGCTATTGATAGAATAGAAGTGTTAAGGGACGGAGCTGCAGCACAATACGGTTCTGATGCCATTGCAGGAGTGATCAATATTATTCTTAAAAAAAATACGGGAGCCTCAGCAAGTCTTACGTATGGATTGACTGGGAGAAATGATGGAGATACCTATCAGGCAGGAGCCAATTATGGTACTTCATTAGGAAAAAAAGAGGGTTATATCAACCTTTCTCTACAATTAAGCCACAGAGGAAAAACAACACGAACTCAAAATCATGATCTGGATATTTTTGGAAATAATTTTGCCTATGCATTTGCTGATGATCCCGAAGCGGCAAGAGCTGCAGATGATGCAAAGATTAAAGAACATGGGTTAACCCGTGATGATTTTAATTTTCAGATCGGAGATGCCCAGATCAGACAGGGACAGCTGTTTTTCAATGCGGAATATCCTTTTAACGATCAATTTAAAATCTATTCTTTCGGAGGTTTCAGTATCAAAGAAGGAAAAGGCTTTGGTTTCAGAAGGCTGCCGAGCGAAGCATCAAATGTGGTTTCATCCATTTATCCGAACGGCTTTCAGGCAACTCTTGGATCTCAGGTGTATGATGTTTCTTATGCTGTAGGTGCAAAATATAATGTCAATGATTGGGTATTAGACCTAAGCAACACATTCGGAAGTAATACCTTCAATTATAATGTAAGCAATACCAATAATGCTTCTCTCGGGGTAAAATCGCCAACCCGGTTTTATGCAGGCGCCCATAGTTTTCTGCAGAATACTGTTAATCTTGATGTTTCCAAAAATATAAACCGTTTCAATATCGCTTTTGGGGGAGAATTTAGGTTTGAACAATATCAGATCAAAGCAGGGGATGAAGCTTCTTATACCCAATATGACATTAATGGAAATGTAGCTACAGAAGGGTCAACAGTATTGGGTGCGGGTGGATCTCAATCTTTTATCGGGTTTTCTCCAAACAATACCTTGAAAAAAGACAGACACTCAACTGCTGTGTATGCGGATGTTTCCTATGATTTAGATAAAAAATTAAATATTGACGCCGCTGCCAGATTTGAAAATTATTCAGATTTCGGAAATACGTTGAATGGAAAGCTTGCCGTCCGATATGAGTTCGTAAAAAATTATGCAGTAAGAGCAGCGGTTGGAACAGGATTCAGGGCACCTTCCCTTCAGCAGCAGTATTTCAATAATTCATATGCGGATATTTCTACTTCAGGCTCAAAGATTGTTACCAAAGGAATATTCAGTAACGATAGCGAAGCCGCCAGAATTCTGGGATTTGATAAACTCAAACAGGAAACTTCTGTCAACGCGAGTGCGGGATTTACCCTGAAACCTTTACACAATTTAACGGTCGCTATAGATGGATACTGGATTAAAGTGAAAGACAGAATTGTGATTACCAGTAATATAACAGACCCAAGACTAGACCAGTTTAAGGTGGAAAGCGGAAGGTTCTTCGCCAATGCTATTGATACAGAAACGAAAGGAGTAGATGTAGTGGTTTCTTATGACTGGATTCTTGGTAACGGAAAATTAAATATGAATCTTGCCGGAAATTATACAGAAACTAAAATTACAGACTTTCATTTTCCGGAAAACTTAGGAACTCCTAAAAATCAGTTTTTTGGTCCGGATCAGATCAATATCATTGAAACACTGTCTCCAAAAACAAAAGCTTCATTTGGATTAAATTATGGAATCGGGAAGTTCAATTTTCTCGTGAGAAATACCTATTTTGGTAAAGTGATAAGAGATGGTTATCCATTTGGAGGCGTTCAGGAATTCTCCCCAAAAGTAGTTACGGACATCAGTATTGGATATGATATCACAAAAAGTATCAACTTTACAGTAGGGGCCAACAATGTATTTGATGTTTTTCCGGATCGCCAGATTTATGAAAATTCATACTATGGAGTATTCAAATATGCGCCAGTTCAGATGGGAACACTGGGGAATTATTTCTTCGGAAGGCTTAATTTTAATTTTTAATCATTAAATGAGTACTACCTCACATCAGATTGGCTGGAAAACAGCAGCAGCCATCGTCGTTTCCAATATGATAGGAACAGGGATTTTTACAACCCTGGGATTTCAGTTATCAGATATTACCAATACCTACAGTATTTTCCTGTTATGGAGCATCGGAGGAATTCTCGCCTTATTCGGGGCTTTTTGCTATGCCGAATTAGGCTCACATTTCAAAGGAAACGGAGGTGATTTTATCTATCTTAAAGAAACCTATCATCCGCTGTTCGGATATCTGATAAGCTGGGTTTCACTCATCATCGGATTTTCCTCTCCGGTTGCGCTGGCTGCATTGGCAATGTCGAAATACCTTTCCGTATTCAATTATTCTTTTGGAAATGGGTTTGCAATTGCCGCTATTTTTCTGGTAGCAGTGGCATTGTCATTCAGTTTAAAAACATCCAGCAGGTTTCATAACTTTTTTACATTCATCAAGATAGCCTTTATTATTGTACTGGTTATTCTGGGAGTTGGGCTTTCAGAATCTATACAGATTGGCAGCAGTCTGAATTTCAGTGACAGCTGGCAGAATGAGATTATGCTTCCTGCCTTTGCTACGTCTCTGGTGTTTGTTACCTATTCTTATACAGGCTGGAATTCTGCTTCCTACATCGCAGGAGAAATAAAAGACGTCCAGAAAAACCTTCCCAAATCTTTGATCATTGGAACTATTTTCGTGACGATAAGCTATATTTTGGTGAATTATATTATGCTGAAACATGCTCCTGTGAGTCAGCTGGCAGGAAAAGAAGACGTAATGGGGGAAGCTGCTGTCAATATGCTGGGGCCTATCTTTGGAAAGATTGTCAATATTTTTATTGCGCTGCAGCTGGTTGCAACAATTAGCGGATATTTATGGGTAGGTTCAAGATTGACACAGGCTTTTGCAAAACATACTTACATCTGGAAACCGTTATCAGCGGGTAATGCAAGAGGAATTCCCGTAAGAGCTATTTTTGCCCATGCCGTTATTGCTGTGGTTATTATTCTCACCGGAAGTTTTAAAGAAATCTTTGTTTACACAGCCTTTATTTTACAGCTTTTTGCAAGTCTGGCGATTTCTACCGTATTCTTCCTGAAGAAAAAAGACAGGAAAATTTTTAAATCAAATGCTTTTCATATTTTTCCAGCCGTTTTTCTATTGTTCAGTATCTATATTCTCTATTTTACATTTATTCATAATCCTAAAGAAAGTCTTATAGGAGTAGGAATTATTGCTGTAGGAATTATTTTATATTGGGTTGACAGGAGACTTTCCAAACAACATCAAAACAAACCTTAATGGCATAGAAAGGTTAATATACAATTGATAAATTCACCTTTTTACAGTTTAGCCCTCTTTATCCCTAATGCTCAAAAATTTATGATGCTCAGTAATTTTAATTTTGAATTAATAATCCTTATCTTTGCACCCACAAAATTTCTACAATGTCTAAATCATTAATTCCAAAATTAGAAGCTATAAAACAAAGATATAATGAGGTTGCAGACCTTATTATACAGCCTGATGTCATTTCAGACCAAAAAAGATATTCTTCTTTGAACAAAGAATATAGTGATTTGGGAAAAATTGTAAGAGTTTACGATCAGTACAAAGGGGCACTGGACAGTATTGAAGAATCTGAAGAAATTATTGCAGACGGTTCAGACAGAGATTTGGTAGATCTTGCTAAAGAAGAAAAGCTGGAAGCTCAGGCTAAACTTCCAGGATTGGAAGAAGAGCTGAAGGTATTACTGATCCCTAAAGATCCTGCTGACGACAAAAACGTTATTGTGGAATTACGTGCCGGAACAGGTGGTGATGAAGCCGCTATTTTTGTAGAGGACGTGTACAGAATGTATACCATGTATTTTAAAACAAAAGGATGGAGACATGAAGTAACAGACTCTAACGAAGCTGCCAAAGGATACAAGGAATTGATCATGAAAGTGGAAGGAGAAGGCGTTTACGGAATCATGAAATTCGAATCCGGAGTTCACCGTGTACAGCGTGTACCTGAAACAGAATCTCAGGGAAGAGTACATACTTCTGCCATTACAATTGCTGTTCTTCCGGAAGCTGAAGAAGTAGATTTTGAACTGAATCCTGCTGATATTGAAATGCAGACATCCCGTTCAGGAGGTGCCGGAGGTCAGAACGTAAACAAAGTTGAAACGAAAGTTCAGCTTACCCACAAACCTTCAGGGATGGTAGTGGTATGTCAACAGGCTCGTTCTCAGTTAGCTAACCGTGAACTGGCAATGGAGATGCTAAGAACAAAATTATACGATATCGAATTGCAGAAAGTACAGGGAGATATTGCTGCACAACGTAAATCTATGGTTTCTACCGGTGACCGTTCTGCAAAAATTAAAACATACAATTACCCTCAGGGAAGAGTGACAGATCATAGAATCAACAAGTCTATGTACAATCTTGATGCTTACATGAATGGAGATATTTCTGAAATGATTGATGCCGTCATCATGGCAGAAAATGCAGAGAAAATGAAGGGGGAAGAAGAAAATTATTAAAATTAAAAACAAAATAAGAATAAAGCCTCTGATCCTTCAGGGGCTTTGTTTTTTCAAATAACTAAACATAAAAATATTAACTATGAAAAACTACAAAATTATTTTACTGCTGCTTACCATGATAGGGCAGCACCTTATGGCCCAAACTGAAGTGAAGAAGCCCAAAGAAGCCTTCGAATTATTTTTCGGAACTTTTGTGAATAATGATGAAGCGGCATTGAATAAGCTGAATGATTACTTAAAACCAACAGTGGAAGGACAGAATGCTTACCAGGTAGATTTTAAAGAAACGTCAAAAGAAATGATGGATGGCAGTGTAGAGAATTTTCTGTCTGCTTTCCCTAAGGCAACGGCTGCAGCATGTAAAAAAGAAGCGGAGGAGTATTTTACCGCAATGTTTGGGAATTTTAAAACAGGAAAACTGACAATTAAAAATGTAAAAGTTGTCCCGAATGAATATATTGAAGGACAAAAAATTGCAGAAATAACTTATTCCGTAAGCTTTCTGGTTCCCTCAAAATTAACTTCCGGACCAAAAGGTGATCTCAATAAAATAAAAGCAGAAGACCTTAAGAAATATTTGATTCAGGCGGTTCAGGACTTCAAAAATGCTGATAAAACAGTAACAACCGATCAGAATTTTAATCTTTATGAACTTAAAGAAGGCGATAAAATATACTACTGGAACGGAAGTCCCGATGAGATTGTTACCAATCTTACCGATTTCTATTTTGAAAGCTTCGGAGCCAATGAATAGTTGAAAAATATTCCACTAAAGAATAAAGAGTCCCAATATAAAGGGACTTTTTTTATTTCACATACTTTACGTATTTTTGAGAAAAACCGATCAGTATGAATTTTAAACCTATATTGTTAACCGCTGGAGTGTTGTTTTCAGCATCTTTTTATTCTCAGAAAATGAATTACCCTAAAGCATTAAAAGGAAGTCAGACAGATACCTATTTTGGAACTGCTGTTTCTGATCCTTTCAGAGATCTGGAAAACGATTCTGAACCTACAAAAAAATGGGTAGATGAAGAAGTAGCTTACAGTCAGAATTATCTTTCTAAAATTCCGTTCAGGGATAAAATTAAAAATCAGTTGAAGGAAATCTGGAACTATGAAAAAATTTCAGCACCTTTCAAAGAGGGAGATTATACCTATTATTATAAAAATGATGGTTTGCAGGCGCAGTCTGTTTTGTACAGAACAAACAACAAGACCAATGCTGCAGAAGTATTTTTAGATCCTAATAAATTTTCGGAAAAGGGAACGACTTCTCTTTCCAATCTTTCATTCAATAAAAAAGGAAACCTTGCGGCTTACTCTATTTCTGAAGGAGGAAGTGACTGGAACAAGATCATCATCATCGATGCTGTTACCAAAAAACAAATTGATGAGACTTTACTGGATGTGAAATTCAGTGGAATTTCATGGCAGGGAGATGAAGGATTCTATTATTCAAGCTACGACAAGCCGAAAGAAGGAACTGTGCTTTCCGGTATGACAGACAAGCATAAAGTATATTTTCATAAATTAGGTACAAAACAGTCTGAAGATAAATTGATCTTCGGAGGAGATAAAACGCCAAGAAGATATTTGGGGGCCGTAGTTTCTGAAGACCAGAGATACCTGATCATTTCTGCCGCTAATGCTACGAATGGTAATGAATTGTACATCAAAGACCTTCAAAAAGGAGGAGATTTCGTACAGATTGTAAACGGATTTGATATCAATGCCAGCATTGTAGATACACAAGGTGATGATCTTTTCATTTTTACAGATAAAGATGCTCCGAATATGCGTCTTGTAAAAACTACCATTGCTAATCCGGCTCCTTCAACATGGAAAGACGTAATTCCACAAACCGAAAATGTATTGGGGATCTCTTCAGGTGGAGGATATTTCTTTGCAACCTATATGATTGATGCTATAGATCAGGTGAAGCAGTTTGATAAGGCTGGAAAACTGATCAGAGAAATTACATTGCCGGGTAAAGGAAATATCTCAGGATTCGGAGGAAAAGAAAAAGAGAAAGATGTTTATTTTTCTTTCAGCAATTATATTACACCGGGAACTACTTATAAATTCAATGTAGATTCAGGGAAATCTGAAGTCTATCAAAAACCTAAGGTAAAATTTAATCCGGATGATTATATTTCGGAACAGGTATTCTATACTTCAAAAGATGGCACAAAAGTTCCTATGATGATCAACTATAAAAAAGGAACTAAGCTTGATGGTAAAAACCCTACGATCTTATACTCTTATGGAGGTTTTAACATCAGCTTACAGCCATCATTCTCCGTAGTAAACGCGATCTGGATGGAAAATGGAGGTATTTACGCTGTTCCAAACATTCGTGGTGGCGGTGAGTATGGTAAAAAATGGCACGATGCCGGAACAAAACAACAAAAGAAAAATGTTTTTGAAGACTTTATCGTTGCCGGAGAATATCTTCAGAGCAAAGGATATACTTCAAAACAATACATGGCTCTTTCAGGAAGATCAAACGGAGGTTTGCTGGTAGGTGCAACCATGACAATGAGACCGGATCTGGCAAGAGTAGCCTTCCCGGGAGTAGGTGTTTTGGATATGTTGAGGTATAATAAATTTACAGCCGGAGCAGGATGGTCTTATGACTACGGTACTGCAGAAGACAGTAAAGAAATGTTTGAATATCTTAAATCTTATTCTCCCGTACACAATGTAAAAGCAGGAACTTGCTATCCATCAACAATGATCATCACCAGTGATCATGATGACAGAGTTGTTCCGGCACACTCATTCAAATTTGGGGCAGAACTACAAGAGAAGCAGGCATGTAAAAATCCTATTCTTTTGAGGATTGAAAAGAATGCAGGACACGGAGCCGGAAGAGCTACAGATCAGGTAATTAGTGAAAATGCAGATCTTATATCATTTGCTTTATTTGAGATGGGAATAAAGAAATAGACTAGAAAAAGAATAATATGCAAGAAAACAGTTGATTTTATTTAAAATTGACTGTTTTTTTTATGTGGTTGTGTTTATAATTCTTATTTTTATGCCGGATATTTAAAGTTTATTAATTCTAAATTAATTAAGTAATTATGAAAAAGAGAATTTTACTAGTTTGTGCATTGGCTGCTGGGTTATCCAGCTTTAATGCACAGAGGTGGGAACCAGCCTCCCAAAGGACATCACAAATCAGAAAAGAAGTAGAAGTTCAGTATTCTTACAGATTTGATTTGCAGTCGCTTAGGAACATTTTAAAAGATGCTGTAGAAACAGGAAAAGGAGCTCAGGCTGTTATTGTATCTCTTCCTACAGCGGAAGGAAAGATTGAAAAGTTTGCGGTATATAGTGATCCTGTTATGGAAAAATCTATGGCAGACAGATATCAATTAGGATCTTATATAGGAGTAGGGGTTGATGATCCGGGTAAATATGTAAGATTCAGTACTGCACCTACTGAAATGCAGTCAATGATTATAAAAGACGGGAAATTCCAGTTTATAGAACCTATTACTACAGACAAACAGGTGTATGGAGTTTTTTATAAAACGAAAAGAACAGATGCTGATCATGGCTTTGAATGTACTACAGAAGAGAAAAGCTTAAAAGATATAAAGTCTTTAGAAGCTTTCGGGAAAAAAAATCTTTCTAATCTAGGAATTACAAACAGACCAGCAAGTACAAAATACAGAACGTATAGATTAGCTCTTTCTACTACAGGAGAATATACAAAGAAATTTGATCCGTCTGGAGGAACAGTCAATACGGTTACTCAGATGAATGCTACGATGACCCGTGTAAACGGTATTTTCCAGAAAGATTTTGCAATCAAGCTTATTATTCAGGATCTTCCGAATATTATTTTCACTGATTCCACAACAGACCCTTATACTGGAAATTTAAATCTAAATCTTCAGCAAACTTTAACAAGCCTGGTTGGAAATGCTAATTACGATATGGGGCATGTATTTAATGCTGCAGGAGGAAACGGTAATGCAGGAGGGATAGGAACAACATGTAATGATCCTGCAACAGCTACTTCATTAGCAAAGGGATCTGCATTTACACAGAATACAAACCCGGTAGGAGATTCTTTCGATATAGATTATGTTGCTCATGAAATGGGACATCAGCTGGGAGGTAACCATACTTTCTCGCATGTTTCAGAAGGTTCAGGAGTAAATATTGAACCAGGAGGAGGAACAACTATTATGGGATATGCGGGAATTACAGGAGATAATGTTCAGGATTTTACGGATGCTTATTTCCATTATTCTTCTATTAACCAGGTTCTTAATAGTTTAGACAGCAAACCTGGATGTGGAACATCAGAAAATATTACAACAAATACCGCTCCGGTAATTTCAGCTCTTCCTGCTTACAGTATTCCAAAAGGAACAGCATATTATTTGGATGCTTCAGCTACAGATGCTGATCCTATTAAATATACATGGGAACAGTATGATAGTGTGGATTCTTACAACTCTATCTCAGGAGACAGCGGTTGGGGATATAATGCTCAGGGAGCTTTAACAAGATCTTATTTTGGTACAGCAAGTGGAAGAAGATACTTCCCAAGTCTTCCTGTAGTAATGGGAGGATCTTTAACTGATAAAACTAAATGGGAAACTGTTTCTTATATTCCAAGAGTACTTAAATATGCAGTAACTGTTAGAGATGAGAATGCTGCTAAACCTATGCTGGTATCTGCTGAAACTACGGTAACTGTTACCAATGACGGGCCTTTCAAATTTAATGGTCTTATTGATAATACTACATTATACAATAATGCAACTAATACAATTTCATGGGATGTAGCGAATACCAATGTGGCACCTTATAATGCAGCTAATGTAAAAATTGAATATACAACAGATCTTGTTAACGGATCAGCATGGACGGAACTTGTTGCGTCTACCCCTAATACGGGAAGCTATACGGCTCAAATGCCTTCCGGTTTAACAGGTCCGATTAAATTGAGAATTTCTGCCATTGGAAATGTATTCTACGCGGTGTCTCCTAAGATTATAGTGGGAACTGCTCCTACTTCAACTACAGATGCTCCAACAGGGGTAGGCTCAATAGCTACAGAGATTTTGAAAACATCTGCTACTATTGGATGGAATAGTGTTCCAGGTGCTACCTATGCTGTTAAATATAGAAAATTGGGAGAGACTAACTGGACAAATGCTACCAGCACTACTAATTTTGTATTGTTGAACTCTCTTGAAGATGAGACTAACTATGAGTTTCAGGTGGCTGCAGTAGTGAACACTGTTCCAGGAACATTCTCTTCTACTTATGCATTCAAAACAAAAGGGTTAAGAACTGGTTCAGACTATTGTTTAATGACAACCGGTGGAAATAGCTTTGCAAGCTTTAGCTTTAACAGTGGTTTAGCTCAATTAAACTTAGCTAACCTGGCTTATTCTCAATTAACATATAAAGCTATTTTCAGTACATATCAGGATTTTACTGAAGATGTAACTAAACAAGTTAATTTAGTTAAAGGAACACAATATACACTATCTTATTTCAATGTTGGTAACACAGCAGGTTATAATGACAAAATGGAAGTTTGGATTGACTTTAACAGAAATGGAGTTTTTGAAGCTTCAGAGAAAATAGGGACTAAGACTACTGTTCCTCCTGCAAATGGACAATATACAGGAACTATGGTATTTACTGTTCCTGCTACTGCCTATGCTGGAGACAAACTCCTAAGAATGAGAGTAGCAAATACTTTCTTTAATGCTGCTACAGGGCCGTGCGGTAGCCCGTCAGTTCCTGTACAGGGAGGTGGTGTTATTTCACAAGGTTCATTCAAAGATTTCTCTGTGAAAATTTCAGAAACCCTTGCTGTAAATGAAACAAAAGATGTAAAATCAACTGAAATTTCAATTTACCCGAACCCTGCAGATACTTTCGTAGAAGTGAAAAACCTTAAAGGTAAGGCGGATTACAAAATCTATACTGCTGACGGAAGATTAGCTCAGGAAGGTCAGATTGATGGACAGAGAATTAATGTTGCTTCATTAATCAAAGGAATGTATGTGATCACGATAAAAGATGACAAAAACACTTACAATACGAAGCTTATCAAAAAATAAGCAGACGATATAACAATAAGAAAGGCCGGGCATTTGTCCGGCCTTTTTCTTTTGCTAAATTTAAGTAAAACAGAACGTTAACAGAAGTTTCATGTTTCGTTCAAAAAAATTAACTTTACGGAGACAAAAATAATTGGAATGCGAAAGACAATTTCTGTGAAAAAACCGGATTTTAATGTATTACCTCAGGAAAGAGAGATTTATAATTTTGAAAAAGACGGGCTTGAACTCAAATCATCTTATGAGAAAAAAGATGTAAAAGATGAATCATTAACGCAGACTTCTCCAGGAATTGCTCCTTATCTGAGAGGACCGTATTCTACGATGTATGTACAGAAACCTTGGACGGTTCGTCAATATGCAGGGTTCTCTACTGCTGAAGAATCCAACGCTTTTTACAGAAGAAATCTTGCCGCAGGTCAGAAAGGACTTTCAGTGGCATTTGACTTGGCAACGCACAGAGGATATGATTCTGATCACTCAAGAGTAGTAGGAGACGTTGGAAAAGCAGGAGTTGCCATTGACTCTATAGAAGATATGAAAATCCTTTTCAATGAAATTCCGCTGGATCAGATTTCAGTATCCATGACCATGAATGGGGCGGTGCTTCCTATTTTGTCTTTCTATATCGTAGCTGCAGAAGAGCAAGGGGTAAAACAGGAACTGCTTTCAGGAACCATTCAAAATGATATTCTGAAGGAGTTCATGGTAAGAAATACCTACATCTATCCGCCGGCACCTTCCATGAAGATTATCGCAGATATTTTTGAATATACTTCGCAAAATATTCCAAAATTCAACTCCATTTCTATTTCAGGATACCATATGCAGGAAGCGGGTGCCACACCGGTACTTGAAATGGCGTATACGCTGGCTGACGGTCTTGAATATGTAAGAACAGGGATCAAAGCAGGAATGAATGTAGACGATTTTGCCCCAAGACTATCTTTCTTCTGGGCAATCGGCATGAATCATTTCATGGAAATTGCTAAAATGCGTGCTGCAAGATATATCTGGGCAACCCTTTTAAAACAGTTTAATCCTCAGAACCCAAAATCTCTTGCATTAAGAACCCACTCCCAAACTTCAGGATGGTCTCTGACAGAGCAGGAGCCTTTCAATAATATTACAAGAACAGCTATTGAAGCATTGTCTTCAGCATTAGGAGGAACACAGTCTCTCCACACTAATGCACTGGATGAAGCCATTGCACTTCCTACAGACTACTCAGCAAAAATTGCAAGAAATACGCAGATCATTCTTCAGCAGGAAAGCGGAATATGTGATGTGGTAGATCCGATGGGAGGAAGTAACCTGGTGGAAAGCCTTACTCAGCAAATGATCGAAGAAGCAATGAGGTACATCGATGAGGTAGAGCAGGAAGGAGGAATGACCAAAGCTATCGAAGCCGGAATCCCCAAAATGAGAATTGAAGAAGCTGCAGCCAAAAAACAAGCGAAGATCGATAGCGGGGAAGAATTCATTATTGGAGTGAATTCATTCAAATCCTCATTAAAACAGGATCAGATAGAAATATTAGACATTGATAATACAGAAGTTCGCAGAAAGCAAATCGAAAGGCTGAATACCATTAAAGCAGAACGAAATACTGACGCTGTAGAACAGATCCTGAATGAAATTCGTGAAAGCGCAAAAACTGGAAAAGGAAACCTTCTGGCATTATGTATCGAAGCCGCAAGAAGAAGAGTTACCCTTGGCGAAATGAGCGATGCCATGGAAGAAACTTTTGGAAGATATAAAGCAAATATTAAAACAATCTCTGGTGTATACGCAATGAATGCCGGTAAAAACGAATACTTTGAAAAAGCCCTTCATCTGACTCAGAAATTTGAAGAAGAAGAAGGACGACGCCCAAGGCTTATGGTTGCCAAAATGGGACAGGACGGTCATGACAGAGGAGCAAAAGTAGTAGCCACAGCATTTGCCGATATGGGATTTGATGTGGATGTAGCTCCGTTGTTTCAGACACCGGAAGAAGTGGCTAAACAGGCTGTGGAAAATGATATTCACATTTTAGGAGTATCATCATTGGCTGCCGGACACAAAACATTAGTTCCGCAGGTAGTGGAAGAATTATCTAAATTAGGTGCGGATGATATCACTATCGTTGTAGGAGGTGTAATTCCTCAGCAGGACTATGAATTCCTTTATGCCAACGGTGCAGATTTTATTTTCGGACCTGGAACCAACCTTCCCAAATGTGCAGTGGAAATCTTAGAAAGATTTTTAGAAAAATAAACAGAAAAGCTTTAATTTCAACTTGAAATTAAAACACAACCTATGAATCTGAAAAATATAATAAAGCCTACGAGGAAAAAACTGTTTCTTCTCGTAGGCTTATTTCTTCTCGCTGGCGTTGTCCTGTTAGCTTCAGGGAAGAAAAATGTATCCATACAAAGCTCGAAGATCATTGCAGATACTTCCTTGGTTAAAAAGCATTTGACAGTACTTACCCAAACGCCACAGTTTAGAAACCATAAAAATATAGACCAGCTGAATGCGGTTGCAGACTATATTCATCAGACTTTTAATGTCTATGGTGACAGTACCGCCTATCAGGAATATAAAGTGGATGGAAAAATATATAAGAATGTCATCTCTTCTTTTGGAACTGAAAACAAGAAACGAATCATTATAGGAGCTCATTACGATGTTTGTGGAGACCAGCAGGGTGCAGATGATAATGCAACCGGAGTTACAGCTCTTTTGGAGTTGGCAAGAATGCTTAAAGGACAAAAGCTGAAGTACAGAGTAGATCTTGTAGCCTACACATTGGAAGAACCCCCTTATTTCAGAACTGAAAACATGGGAAGCTATGTTCATGCAAAATATTTAAAAGACAACAAGATCGATGTCTATGGGATGGCCAGTGTAGAAATGATTGGATATTTCAGAGATGAAAAGGGATCACAGAGCTTTCCTTTAGGGATCCTTTCATGGTTTTACGGTGATAAAGGAGATTTTATTACTTTAGCTAAAAAGTTCAGTGGGGCAGGTCCGTTTGTAAAAAACTTTATTAGCAATTTTAAAGGTTCAGAGCAGATAAAAACAGAAACCTTCTCAGCTCCAAAATTTGTAGCAGGAATAGATTTTTCCGATCATCTCAATTATTGGAATTTTGATTTTCCCGCACTCATGATCACTGATTCATCTTTTTTCAGAAATAAAAATTATCACGAACCCACTGATACTCTGGAAACCCTAGATACAAAGAGAATGACAAAGGTTATTGACGCCATTTTTCTCAGTATTATTCACCTTAGGTGAAAAAAATATTTTGATTCTCAGAAAAATTTATATATTTGCACCTGAAAATAAAGTTTAACCAATTAAAAAGCGACGAAGCAATGTTCAAAACAAAACAGAATTCTACAGTTGGATTGCCACTTATGGTGGTAAGGCTTCGCGGTTTGGTACATTCTTAGAATAATAATACAATACAATATCAAAACCCGAAGTCGTAGAGATTTCGGGTTTTTTATTGCGCAATATTCAAACTCCCAGGTTTACCCGAAATCTTTTTTAGTGTCATTTCGAACGAAGAGAAGGAATCTCAATATGCAGAACTTTCTCATTAGTTCATAACATTCATCTTGTCATTCTGACGGAGGAAGAATCTATTTCTTTTCCCGTTAAAAATGATATATATTAAGTCAACTAACTGTTTAGTTGAGCGAAAATTAATGGAAAATGATAACCTTCTATTTTTCCGGCTGAGAAGCATGAGAAGCAGAAAAAGAACAATTAGAAAAGATGTAGAAAAGCAGATAAGAAAAAAATATCAACGTAGTGATGAACTTTGGGATATCAGACGAAATACCCCATGGATTCCTTTGGATAAACCTTATCAAAGAGGATTTGTAAGATTCTTTGCGGTAAGGGAAGATGTATTAAGATCCAAAGACGGAGAATTCTTTGAAGGAATATTGAAGAAGATTAATACGTACATGTATTCAGAAAGCCGCCAGTTTTTGAAAAAGAAAAGAAAATACGGGCGAAGAATATATGTAGAAACAGTACAGAAGCTCAAACAGATCTCTTCATATTCCTGGAATGACCCAAAGCTGGGACTTACTCCAAGGGAAAGACAGTATTTTCTAAAACAGGAAGAATATTGTCCTGCCCGGAAGACTTATGTGCCTTACTACGAATTTACTGAACCCTGGAGATTTATCCTGCGTATAAGACCCAATATGATTACCCACTATAAACCTGTAGACTTTGAATTGGAAAAAGAATGTGCAGAGCTGGAAGATTATTTGGGACAGCATAAAATTGTAGGAATTATCCATAAAAAAATTTATGGCAGGTCATATCCATGGAGAAGAAAAAGAGAAGATATTCCACTTATCAAAAGCAGGAAATATATTACCTGCACTATGTCTGCAACAGAGATTGCAGAAAGCTTACAGGACTTATGAGTCCAACTGTTATTTAAAACAAAAACAATGGGAAATTTAAAACTAAAAGGAAAAGATATATTAAAACTGGGCTATCCAAATAACCAAAGCGTAAACGTAGCATTGGAAGTCATGAAAAGAAATTTTGCAACAAAAAATATTCACCATGTAAAAGCTCTTTTAAAAGAAATCCTGCTGAATCCGGAAGAATTTGAAAAAGATCTCACTTTCGGACAAATCGCAGAAACCCTGCTTTCATCCAAAAAAACTGAAAAAAGAATGCTGAATTCACAGCGTGCTTCATTTCATATTTTTGGTAACAATATCTCAGAAGAGGCAAAAAATCAGTTGTACACAGCTTTGAAACTGCCTGTTTCTACTCAGGGAGCATTAATGCCTGATGCCCACAGTGGGTACGGACTTCCAATAGGAGGAGTTCTGGCAGTGGAAAATGCAGTAATCCCTTACGGAGTAGGAATGGATATAGGATGCAGAATGAGCCTCAGTATTCTGGATACACCCATTTCATATCTTGAAGGAGCAAGAGACAAATATGAAAAAGCGCTTGCCGAGCATACAAGATTCGGAATGTATGAAACGCACAAATCTCACATAGATCATGAGATTTTTGAAAGAGATACATTCGATATGATCCCTATCTTAAGAAGACTAAAGGGAAAAGCAATCAAACAGATGGGATCCTCAGGCGGAGGAAATCACTTTGTAGAATTCGGAGAAGTAGAAATCACTGAAGAAGACGAACAGATTGGCCTGCCGAAAGGAAAATATCTGGGAATCCTTTCTCACAGTGGCTCAAGAGGTCTCGGAGCAGAAATCGCTCAATATTACTCAAGAGTGGCTGCAGAACAGTGTCCATTGCCTAAAGAAGCTCAAAACTTCGCCTGGCTGGATCTTAATACTCACCTGGGATTGGAATACTGGACGGCAATGAATCTTGCCGGAGATTATGCTTCGGCCTGTCATGATGATATTCACAGAAGGCTGGTAAAAGCAGTCGGTGGAAGAGTAAAAGCCAGAATTGAAAATCATCACAACTTTGCATGGAAAGAAATCCATAACGGCAAAGAAGTGATTGTTCACCGCAAAGGAGCAACACCTGCCAATGAAAATGAGCTTGGAATGATTCCAGGATCCATGACGGCGAAAGGATTTATCGTTCGCGGAAAAGGAAATCCGGAATCCCTGAACTCAGCATCTCATGGAGCGGGAAGAGCCCATTCAAGGGGAGAATGCAGAAGCCTTTTTACTCAGCATGATATTAAAAAAGAATTAAAGCTTAAAAATGTCACACTGATGGGTGGAAACGCAGAAGAAGCACCAATGGCCTACAAAGACATCAATGAAGTAATGAATGCACAGAGTGAACTGGTAGACATCCTTGGAACATTCCAACCGAGAATTGTGAGAATGGACAGATAATTTGGTTGATTGTTTATAGTTGTCAGTTGAAAATACTGAACTGTCAGCTATAAACCTTCAGCTTTTAACTTAAAAACAAAGAAATGGGAGCACCACATAACATAAAAAGATACGGTGAAGTCTGGCCGGAGTTCAGAATCCGGTGGGGACTCGAAATTTTGAATATATTAAAAGATAAAATCATTATCTCAGGTGGCTGGGCATGGCATTTTATGTCAGAAAAAGGACATATGGAATACAAGCATGCTCACGACCACAAGGATATTGATGTTTTTGTAAAGAAAGAAAATGTCGCAGAAGTCGTTATCATTCTTCAGCAGGAAGGATTTCAGAAAGTCTGGACCCGATATGATCATCTGCCGAGTGAAGAAAATTTTCGTAGGTATGAGAAAACGGTAGAATTGGAAAATGATAAGTTTCACAGAATTACCATTGATTTCTTCGAAAGAGATGATCTTGAAACCATCGAAGCCAATGGTTTTACCGTTGTGAAACCTGATATTTTACTTTCATTTTACAGAAATATTCACTCCAGCGACAAATGCTGGGCAGTAATGGCTGCAAAAGATTTATTACAAAAGGGAATAGATCCTGTTGGACACCCTTTATTAAGCAAAATGCCAACATAAAATGGAAAAATTAATACAGATCACTTCAGGAAGAGGACCTTTAGAATGTCAATGGGTTGCAGCCAAGGTCCTGAAGACCTTTCTTGAAGAGGCAAAACAAAATACAATAGATTACGAAATCATTCATCGTGAAAACGGTGATGAAAACCTGACATTAAAATCAGTAACCCTGCTTTTAAAAGGAAAAGAGGTAAACCTGTTTTTAAAAAACTGGCTGGGAAGCGTTTGCTGGATAGGAAAAAGTACTTTCAGAAAACTGCATAAAAGAAGCAACTGGTTTATCGGAATTTTTGAACTGGAAGATGTAAAAATGATTGATTTCAATGAAAAAGATATCCGGTTTCAGACCGCGAGAAGCCAAGGGAGTGGAGGACAAAATGTAAACAAAGTAAATACTGCCGTTCGTGCCACTTATATTCCTACTAACGAAACTGTTTTTGTGCAGGATTCCCGTTCACAGCTGGAAAATAAAAAACTATCCGTTATCAGATTAAAAGAAAAGGTAATGGCAGTTTATATACAATAGCTGGAAAGAAAACTGAAAGACACCTGGTCTCTTCAGATGCAGATAGAACGTGGAAATCCGGTTCGCACATTTTCAGGAACAGATTTTAAAAAGAATTACGAAGACAGGACATTCAAAAAACAAAGGAATGCCTTGAAAAATGAACTCAAAAACTACAAAAATGACCTTAACTAAAAGTAAATATTATTTTGAAGCATTAGATTATTTTCCATTCAATCTTTCCGAATGTATGGATGCTCTGAACTATGCTCTGTCTTATGAACCTGAAGATGCAGACAGCCTTTGTCTGATGGGAAGAGTATATTCCGAAGAACTGAAGGATTATGAAACGGCAAAGAAGTACTTTGATGAAGCCATGCAGAGTAACATTGGTAATGTCAATACTCCCAAATATTATATTGAATGTCTTTTGAATAATGAAGATTATAATGAAGCAGAAAAATTGATAGCATTTGCTTTAAATCTGAAAGGAATTGACAAGTCAGAAATTCTGAATTGCCTGTCTCTTCTGCAGGAAAGAAACTTTGAGTATAAACAGGCTTTAGGAACGCTGAAAGAAGCTAAAAAATTTGCTTACAACAGGGCTGCGCTTGAAATACTTGAAGACCGGGAAAAACTGGTTAAAGGAAAGGTTACCAGAACAAGAACTATAAAAAAGACGGAATAATCTGTTTTTGACTTTTGTCATTCTGACGAAGGAAGAGTCTTGTTAGTAATCATAATAAGTGATTCTTTACTCCATTCCATTTCGTTCAGAATGACAATTTTGAGGCAGTCTTATTTTTTGTTTACAGAGATCAGATAGTCATACACCATTTGATGCTGGTCATCAGTCAGTTTAGCCTTTGGAGCCATTCTGCTTAACGTGTTGATCCATCCCTTATCGTCATGCTTGGCAGGTTCTGGCAGCTTATGACATTTTGTACAGGAATTTTCAAAAATGGTTTTTCCTTGGGTCAACTGCTCAGATGAGGTATACTTCGGCCCTGTTACAGCCACACTTTTTGGTCCGCAGGATACCAGAAATGCTGATGCTGCAATACCTGTTAAGATGAATTTTTTCATATCCTATTTTTGTTTGATGATTACTTCTTCGCAGAAACAATATAATCATAAACCCATTGGTGCTGTTCATCCGTTAGTTTTGCCTTTGGAGCCATAGAATTCATGATTCCTACCCATTGTACAGGATTGTGTGAAGCAGGATCAGGTAACTTATGACATCTTCCACAAGAGTTTTCAAAAATTGTTTTTCCTTGGGCAATCTGCTCCGCAGTAGACGTTGAAGTTCCTGCAGTAGCAGTGGATGTAGCAGCTTTTGGCGTACAGGAAACCAGCAAAATAGCAGTAAACGAAGCCGCAGCGATGAGTTTTTTCATGTTTCTTCTTTTTGAGATATAACAAATGTAATAAATTCCTTAAGCCTTTGATACAGGGCGTTATAGTTTTAATTTAGAAGAAATAAAAATTGAATTCATGAAGAATCGATAATCCGGAATGAAGACAATTTTTAAATCTTTTGTCTCATCATTATGAGCCGGCTATTGATCATTCCCATTTTAATTATTAATTTTGAATCAATGAAATTTTCTACAGAAGAGCTAATAGAAGGAATACAGTCAGGAAACAAACGCCTGATTGCAAAAGCTATTACATTGGTTGAAAGTAAAAAAGCAGAACACAGGGTACAGGCAGAAGACCTTCTGAAGAAGATTATGCCTTTTACCGGAAACTCTGTGAGAGTAGGAGTAACAGGCGTTCCCGGAGCCGGAAAATCTACTTTTATAGAAAACTTCGGCCGGTTGGTTATTGCACAGGGTAAAAAAGTGGCTGTTTTGGCGATTGATCCCAGTTCTGCGATCAACAAAGGAAGTATTTTAGGGGATAAAACCAGGATGGAAGAACTTGCAAAAGAAGAAAATGCGTTCATACGTCCTTCCCCAAGCTCAGGTTTTCTGGGCGGAGTAGCCAATACTACTTTTGAAACGATGATGATCTGTGAATCAGCAGGATACGATTATATTTTGATCGAAACCGTTGGAGTAGGGCAGTCAGAAGTCCTTGTTGCTGATATTACTGATGTTTTTTTATTCCTTAAAATCATTGGAGGTGGAGACGAACTTCAGGGAATAAAACGCGGTATCATGGAAATGGTAGACCTTATTTTCATCAATAAAGTAGATCAGGACAATCTCCAGAAAGCAAAAAATACAAGGCTGGAATTAAAAAGAGCTTTAGACTTTATCCCTCCTAAAGAAAAAGGCTGGAAAATTCCGGTTTTATTAGGCTCTGCTCTTCATAACCAAGGATTACAGGAAGTTTATGATACAATCTTTGAATTTATTGATCTGAAGAAGAAAAGCGGACGTTTTGAAGAAATCCGTGTTCAACAGGCAGAGAAACGCTTTGAATATTGGGTTCAGGAATATATTTTATCCCTGATGAAAAAGAGTGATGCGGTAGAAGAAGCTTATCATATGCACAAAAAAAATGCTTCAGCGATGGTTTCCAATCCGAGTACTGAAGCAAAATTATTTGTTGAAAAATTTTTATCGAACAAAAACAGGGATTAAGGTTTCTCTTTTTCCTGTTTTACCTCAGTTTTTGAAACATATCCGTCATAGGAAATCGGCTGTCTGTCGTTACTTCTCATAGAAACGAAAGCTTTACCGTTTTTAAAAATTTCAATATTCACTTCCTCCACATTCCTTACATCATTAGGCTTGAACTTTAAAGTCCATTTTCCTTTTTTATTCTGAGTTTTATTGACTGTGAAATCTTTAGAAGTAAATCTATAGCCATTTTCACTAGTGTTTCCATAGGTTGGGTTGAATAATCTTCCGAAATATGGCAACACTACTTCCAGTGTATTTTTACTGACATCAATGGTATAATCTCCGTTCAGGTTCAGTATTCTTGTGGCAGTAGCATTAGGCATTGAGTTCATGACATTGATAACGTCATAATTCGTAGGATTGGCTCTTTCTGCATGGAAAGTAAACTCCTGAGAACTTACTAAAGTATCCACTGTTTTTGAGTCTAATGAGCCTTGTGATGCACAGCTCTGAAATAAGAACAGGAATCCAAAAATCATCAGTAAAGAAATATACTTTTTCATAATGAGATAATTATTAAATTTAAACAGCAAAATGTATGCAAATATATTCTTTCTGAAATATTTTGGAATAAAAATTGTTAAGGTTGAATTATTAACACTCAAACTATGAAAGTTACACATCTATTAGGAATGGGAGCTATTGCTCTGTCGGCTGTTGCCTGTACTACAAACCCGATTACTGGAAGATCGTCTTTACAGCTGGCCAACAACTCGGAAATTTTAACAATGTCTTCACAGGAATACAAGACGACATTGTCTAAAGGTAAGGTGATTACCGGTACGGCAGATGCAAAGAGAGTGGTAAATGTAGGAAACAGAATTAAAAGCGCTGCAGAAAGATATTATCAGAGCATAGGAAGATCAGCAGATCTTGCGAGCTACAGCTGGGAATTTAATCTTCTGCAAAGCAGCGAACTGAATGCCTGGTGTATGCCAGGTGGTAAAGTAGCTGTCTATACCGGAATATTACCGGTTACAAAAGATGATAACGGACTTGCAGTAGTATTGGGACATGAGGTTTCCCACGCACTGGCAGGCCACGGAAACGAAAGAATTTCTCAGGCAATGGTAGCCCAGTACGGAGGGGCTATTCTGGGAGGAACAATCTCAAATTCACAATGGGCCAGTGTTTTCCAGAAGGTATATCCTATCGGTTCACAGGTGGCATTATTGAAATACGGAAGAGGTCAGGAGTCAGAGGCTGATGAAATGGGGCTTTATCTGATGTCTATGGCAGGATATGATCCAAGAGCGGCAATCCCTTTCTGGAACAGAATGGAAGCGGCATCTACAGGAGCAAGACAACCAGAATTCTTATCTACCCACCCAAATCCGGAAACAAGAATTTCAGATATCAATAAGGATCTTCCAAAAGCTTTGGAATATTATAAGGCTGCGGGAGGAAAAATATAATTAGAATTTTAATCTTGAATAAGGCCTTATTAAATTTTTAGTAAATTTGGTAAGGCTTTTTTATTTAAACCACCTAAACACAATATTATGAAGAGTTTATCAATTACCGGACTTATACTTTTGGCTGTTTCTGCATTACTTTTCTATTTAACGACTGATTTTGCCGTAGAACAAATAAAAATTTCCCACATTATGGGAATAATGGCAGGAGTAGGAATAGGACTTATCATTGGAGGAATGGTAGGTTATCTAAGTAAAGGAAGTGCTATAAAAGCAGACCAGAAGAAAAAAGAATTCAAACAACTGCAGAAAGACAAAGAAGAGCTTGAAAAACAGGCTGCAGACATTGCAAAACGCCAGGCTGAGCTTGAAGACCAAAATAAAAACCCTCAAATTTAATTTGAGGGTTTTAAGTTGTTATTTGGATATCTGATTAGAATTTATATCCTAAACCTACCATAAACAGGTTAGGTCTGTTATCATATCTGATTTCCGAACCGGAAACTCTGTTGATAAAGTTTCTTTCATCTTTACTGAAAGCGCCTTCATATCTTGCATTTACAATGAGCTTCTTGATTTCTAGCTGTGCCCCAAACTGGTAGCCAACGGTAAAATCATTTTTAGCATTTTCTTTGAAATCGTTGTAAGTGTTGTCTTTATTTAAGTTAAAACTTCCAACAGGACCTACAAAAACACCTAGCATATTCCCCAAAAGGTTATATCCTAAAAGAACCGGAACGTCTATACGGTTGCTTTTAACATCAAAAGTAGTGTTCTCTGTAGTAAACTCATTTTTAAAATGAGTATAATAGATTTCCGGCATCACAAACAATGAAGTAGGAAGACCCACTTTTAATGAAAGTCCTACATTGAAACCTACATTGTTTTTACCTGTTCCGTCAATGGCATCATTCACTGTTCCTTTAATATTAGACCAGGAAGGAGATCCGGTAGGAAAGATTAAGTTAGCCTTACCTGCCAGTGAAATCTGTGCAGAAGCCCACATTGAAAATCCTATTAACGCTATACTAAGTACCTTTTTCATTATCGTCTATTTTTGTAGTTGTAGTTTCAATCGTTTTATTATTCTCAAGTAAATATTCTCTCAGCTCTTTAAACAGTTCTGAAGAATAAACGAAATCAATCAGATTTTTATTGCCTGCGGTAATCAGGATGTCTTTATTCCCTTCCCATTCTTTGATTCCAAGTCTTAGGTATACAATTTTCTCGCCAATCGTCATTACAGAGTTCATATCGTGAGTATTGATGATGGTGGTCGTATTATATTCTTTGGTGATCTCGTAAAGGAGATCATCAATTATCTTAGAAGTATAGGGATCCAGCCCGGAATTGGGTTCATCACAGAATAGATACTTCGGATTGTTGACAATAGCTCTGGCGATCGCTACCCTTTTCTGCATTCCTCCTGAGATCTCAGAAGGATACTTTCTTTCCGCTTTGTCAAGATGTACTCGTCCTATTACTTCGAAAACCCTTTTCTTTTTTTCTCTGTAGGTAAGATTGGTAAACATATCAAGAGGAAACATGATATTCTCTTCCACAGTTAAGGAATCAAATAATGCACTTCCCTGGAATACGGTTCCGATTTCTGAACGAAGATGCTGTTTTTCTTCCCTGTTCATGGTATTTACATTTCTGCCGTCGAATAAGATTTCTCCTGAAGAGGGCATATAAACATTCAATAAACTCTTTAAAAAAACGGTTTTTCCGGAGCCACTCTGCCCAATGATTAAGTTTACTTTTCCTTTATCAAATGAAGTTGAAATTCCCTTAAGTACTTCAACATCATCAAAACTTTTCTTAAGATCTTTTACCTCAATCATCAGCTTAATATTAATTGGGTTAAAATTAATTCGGAAATGATAATAAATACCATTGTCCATACTACAGCCTGTGTACTGGCTCTACCTACTTCCAGCGATCCTCCTTTTACATTGTATCCGAAATAAGACGGTACAGTAGCAATGATAAACGCAAAAACGATAGTCTTGCTAAATGCATAGTAAATAAATAAATTCGGCATATACATCTGAATCCCAACAATATAGTCGTTTTCCGTCCAGTTTCCTGTTAAAATCCCGGCTATATAGCCTCCTCCAATACCAAATACGATACTGATAGCAATAAGAAGGGGATTAAAAATCATACAGGCGATAATTTTAGGTAGTATCAGAAAATTGGGTGAGTTTACTCCCATAATATCCAATGCATCAATCTGCTCGGAAACCCTCATTGTTCCAATACTGGAAGCAATGTATGAGCCTACTTTTCCTGCCAGAATCAAACTGATAATGGTAGGTGCAAATTCCAGAACCAAAACTGCTTTTGTAGCATATCCTACAAATGAAGGTGGAATAGGAAAAGAAGAAGCATCAAAGTTGTTGAACATCTGAATAGCCACTACAGCTCCAACGAATATGGATGTGAAGATGACAAGTCCGAAAGAATTTACTCCCAAATCATTAATTTCTCTCATGAACAGCTTCCAGAAAACCTTCATTTTCTGAGGTTTCTGCAGGGATTTCCCCAAGAGGATCATGTATTCTCCTACTGCTGTGAAAAACTTTTTTAACATACTGCTAAATTAGACTTTTTTATTTAATTGGGCTAGAGTCGAGAATAAGACTAAAGCCTGGTTTTGTGTTAAAATTATTTCGATATTGAACTGGTCCTGTTCTTTATTTTGCATTTTTATCTCCCCCTATAACCAGAAAAACGGTTTTTAAAGTAATCACAAGATCGAGTACAAAACTCCAGTTTCTTACATAGAAAGTATCGGCCAGAACCCGTTTTTTCATCTCTACTTCCACATCTCCGAAGTCACCGCGTAATCCATTTACCTGTGCTAATCCTGTGATGCCGGGGCTTACCATACTTCTTAAGCTGTATCTTCCGATTTTTGGTTTATAATAATTATCAACGGAAAGCATATGAGGGCGCGGCCCTACTACAGACATTTCCCCCTTCAGTACATTGATAAATTGCGGAAGCTCATCAAGACTTGTTTTTCTTAAAAACTTACCCACTTTGGTAATCCTTGAATCGTTTACTGAGGTGGTTTTGGTTGTGGACTCATCATTTACAACCATTGTTCTGAATTTAAGACAATTGAATACCTCTTCATGAAAACCGTATCTCTTCTGAAGGAAAAATACCGGGCCTTTGGAAGTAGCCTTGATTAAAACGGCAATGATCGGGAATACCCACGAGCAGATAAAAACCAGTATAATAACAGAAAACAAAATATCAAACGTCCTTTTCATTAGAAAATTAGAATAATAATCTAAAGGATATCTTGCCTGATTAAGAACCGGCTGGGTTTGTATATATCCCAGATCATACAGGAAAAAATCACTTTGTGTGATACTTGGAATGAGTGAAATATGAATCTTATTATCTTCTGCCAATTTGAAAATCTCATTCTGAATCCATTCATCATAAGAGTTTTCCATTGATAAAAACAGAGTATGAATCCCGTTCTTTTTCCAGAAAGTAACCAGCTCATTACTATTGATATCAGAATTTTCATATTCAAATATTCTGTATCCGTAGTCTTTACGGTCTGTAAAAATATTTTTCAGGATCTCCGTGGAGTGGCTGTCTCCTAAGAACATCACATTCCTGTAATTGGCTCCAATGGATCGTAAGTATTTGATTGCAAAATAGATCAAAGACTTTACAAGGAAGATGAAAATAAAAAGATAAAGAGAGAGCCAGTATATATCCGAATTGAAAAATACATTGTTACTTACCTTTCCTATAAGCAGTACGCCAAGTATAAAAAAGAGGAAGTGGATTAAAAGGCGTTCAAGAAACAAGGTATAAGTAAGGTTTCTAGGAATGTTGTATATTTTTGTCCTACCGCTCAGAAGCACCCAGAACAAAAACAACAGAATCAGAGAAAAAATATTCTGATACCAGGTTTCTTTATTGTATTTTAAACTTTCGTTTCTGCTTATAAAAAAGAATATGAAGATAGATGCAATAACCATAAGGTCAAGCAACATAATGATCGATTTCAGGTATCTAGAGTATCGAATTCTCTGCATCTATCGGTATTATAGCGGATAAGCCCAGCTAATTTAAGCTTTTTTACGGGATATTCAGATATTTGTGAGTCTGAACTGAAGCCTGCCATTCCGGATGTTCCAGGATGAAATCTGTGATCTTAGGATACATATCATCTCTTTTGCTCCATTCACTCTGAAGATAAAGCTTGCAGTTTTCAGAAACTTTTGCTGCCTGTTCCTGTGCAAATGTAAAGTCATGCTGATTGAAAATGATAACTTTAAGCTCATGGGCCTTTTGATAGATTTCTTCTTTAGGAAGTCCTGTTTTCTTTGGCGAAAGGGTGATCCAGTCCAGCTGTCCGCTCAGAGGATAAGCTCCCGAAGTTTCGATATGCACTGTACATCCCAGCTCTTTCAATCTGGAAGTCAATATATCCAAGTTCCACATTAGAGGTTCACCACCCGTCAGAACAATTGTTTTACAATGTTTTGCAGCTGTTTCTGCAATTTCTACTGTATTCATCAGAGGATGGAGTTCCGGATCCCAACTTTCTTTTACATCACACCAGTGACATCCTACATCACAACCTCCCAGCCTGATAAAATAAGCGGCTTTTCCGGTGTGTGCTCCTTCTCCCTGTAAAGTGTAAAAATGCTCCATTACAGGGAGCATTTTACCTTCTTTTAATAAAATATCTTCTTCTTTATTCATTTTAAAATTAGTCGTTATAGACCGAAGTTTTGTAAGCAATGATGGTGTTTTTCATCAACATTGCTCTTGTCATTGGGCCTACTCCTCCAGGTACCGGAGTAATCCAGCTTGCTTTAGCTGCACAGCTGTCAAAATCTACGTCACCTGCAAGATAATATCCTTTTGGAGAGTCATTATCTACTCTTGTAATACCTACGTCAACAATTACAGCTCCTTCTTTGATCATATCTCCTTTTAAGAAATGAGGATCTCCCAAAGCAGTAATTACGATGTCTGCTTTTCTCGTATATTCTTCAATGTCTTTTGTATAGGAGTGTGTAAGGGTAACGGTAGAGTTTCCAGGGAAATCTTTTCTACCCATCAGGATACTCATTGGTCTTCCTACAATTTTACTTCTTCCGATAATTACACAGTCTTTCCCTTTAGTTTCAATATTATATCTTTCTAATAATGTTAAAATACCGAAAGGAGTTGCTGGTAAGAAAGTATCCATTTCAAGAGCCATTTTTCCAAAGTTTTCAGGGTGGAAACCATCCACGTCTTTTCTTGGATCAATTGCGTTGATAATTTTTTCCTGATCAATCTGATCTGGTAAAGGCAACTGAACGATAAATCCGTCAACTGCTTTAGATTTATTAAGCTCGTCAATTTTTTCCAATAGTTCAGATTCAGCAACTGTACTAGGAAATTTGATTAAGCTGGATTGAAATCCTACTTCCTCACAGTCTTTTACTTTAGAGTTTACATAGGCTTTGCTTGCTCCATTATTTCCTACAAGAATAGCTACCAAATGGGGTGCTCTTCTTTTGCTTGCGAGAATCTTTTCTACTTCAACCTTGATCTCTGCTTTAATTTCCTTGGATACTTTAAGTCCGTCAAGAATTTCTGCCATTTTTACTTTTTTACTTTATAGATTTACTTTTACTTTCTTTTTACTTACTATTTGTTTTCCTTATAGTAATTGATCAATCCGTTGGTTGAGCTGTCGTGAGTACTTATTGCTTCATTGTTCTCAAGCTCAGGAAGGATTTTGTTGGCTAATACTTTTCCTAACTCCACTCCAAACTGGTCAAAGCTGAAAATATTCCAGATTACTCCCTGAACGAAAATTTTGTGTTCATATAAAGCAATCAGCTGACCTAATGAAAAAGGAGTTAATTCTTTGAATAATATAGAGTTAGTAGGTGTATTTCCGTGGAAGACTTTGAAATTGATCAGTCTGTCTATTTCTTCATCAGATTTCCCTGAATTTCTAAGCTCTTCTTCAACCTCTTCTTCCAGTTTTCCGAAGGCAAGTGCTTCAGTCTGAGCGAAAAAGTTAGCTAATAATTTATCCTGATGATCCGAAACTTTGTTCGGACTCTTTGTATAAGCAATAAAGTCTGCAGGAATCAATTCTGTTCCCTGGTGGATCAATTGATAGAATGCGTGCTGACCATTTGTTCCAGGCTCTCCCCAGATGATAGGTCCTGTTTCATATTCTACAAATTCACCGTTTCTGTCCACACATTTTCCGTTACTTTCCATATCTCCCTGCTGAAGATAGGCTGCAAACCTGTCCAGATATTGGGAATAAGGCAAGATGGCATAAGTGGTTGCTGCATAGAAATTACGGTACCAGATTCCCAGAAGTCCCATTAATACGGGAACGTTTTCAGAGAAATCGGCAGTCTGGAAGTGCTGGTCAGTATCAAAAGCCCCTCTTAAAAGCTGCTCGAAGTTGTCATATCCTACAGAAAGAACGATGCTTAATCCAATAGCGCTCCAAAGAGAATATCTTCCGCCTACCCAGTCCCAGAACTCAAAAATATTTTCCTCTGCGATTCCGAACTTCTTAACTTCTTCAATATTAGTAGATAAAGCAACAAAATGCTTTGCTACGTCTTCCTGCTTTCCGGCCTTCAGAAACCAGTCCTTTGCTGAGTTTGCATTGGTCATTGTTTCCTGAGTCGTAAAGGTTTTGGAAGCAATGATAAATAAAGTGGTTTCAGGATTTAAGTTTTTCACCACTTCTGCGATATGATTTCCGTCCACATTGGAAACAAAATGAACGTTTAATCTTGTTTTGAAATGCTTTAAAGCCGAACAAACCATTACAGGACCCAAATCTGATCCTCCAATACCTATGTTTACGACATCCGTGATCTCTCTTCCACTGAAACCTTTATGTTCTCCTGAAATAATTTTCTCAGAAAAAGATTTCATATGATCAAGAACTCTTTTGATCTGTGGTTTGATATTTTCTCCATCCACAAGAATTTCACGGTCTGAAAAATCCCTTAATGCCGTATGCAGAACAGCTCTTCCTTCTGTTTCATTGATTTTATCACCGGAGAACATTCTGGAAATAGCATCTTTTAGCTGGCTTTCTTCGGCCAATTGTAACAAAAGATCCTTCGTTCTGGAATCAATTAAGTTTTTAGAATAATCAAAAAGATAGTTGTCCTTTTGCAGGGAAAACTCATTAAAACGGTTCGGATTATACTGGAAAAGAGTTCTAAGATCAAAGTCATTTCCACCGAAGTGTTCGTCAAGCTCTTTCCAGCTGTTAGTTTGTGTTGGATTTATTTTTGATAGCATATTACAGAATTTTTATCGTTCAGAAAATCATGTATCGGATGAAAATGGCCCATAATCCATAATGATTTATTTCTGATGTGCAAATTTACGGAAAAATAAAACCTCAGATAAATTTGAAGATGATAAATAATGATTTTTTAAAGAACAAAGCCTCAGATATTCTCTGAGACTTCATTTTTATGGTTTATAAAGAGTGGTTTACTTATTCTTCCATTTCATTCAGAATCTTTTCCAATTGTCTGGCACTGGGGCCATAAATATATTTTGTCCATAAGATAATGCTTACTACGACAGAAAAAACGCCTATCAATACTAATAAAATGAGTGATATTTGATATTTATGGGTAATATCAGCTAACGATTCACCCTTTTTCTCCAACATATTAAATGCAAGTAAACCTAAGGTTATCAGAAAATGGGGAAGTAATAAAAAACCAAAAGATTGATATCTCTCCATGTTTAACCTGAGCTCGTGATATATCTTCCACAGGCTGTTTCTTGTGTTTCCAGTATAAAGTTCGACTTGTTTGTAAAATTGATAAAATCCAAATAAATAATAACAGGAGACTACCACCAATAAAGTATAGGATATATAATAAATGGTATATTGTGAAGAAGGAAATTGAAATAGCAGCGGGAAAAAGCCAATAAGTATGATGGAAAGAACCTGCGCAGGAAATTCCTTTTTCATACTCTTTTGAATCTTTTCTATGGGGTGTTTGCTTTCTTTTAGTTGTTCTATAGTGTCAGGAATATCGACATTGCTGTCCTCTTTATTCCATTGTTCTTTTAATTGATCAAAATTCATAACCTGATTTTTTTATGATTTGTTGTATTTTTTCTTTTGTTCTGTTAAGTTTTACACGGGCATTGCCTTCGCTGAGTCCTAAATTGTTTCCAATTTCTTTGTGTGACATTCCTTCCATGAAATAAAATATGACTGCTTTTTCTAAAGAATTCAGTTCCTGAACAGCGCTGTAGAAAATTTCCAGCTGCCTGTCCTTTGAAGGGTTATAATCTTCCTGCTGAACTTCAAAATGAGCAGGAGCATCTGTATGATTACTGGATCTTTGTTTTTCCTTTTTTAAATAGGTAATAGCAGTATTGATGGCAACCCGATACATCCACGTAGAAAACTCGCTGTTCCCTTTGAAATTCTGATAGGATTTCCAAAGCTGGATAAGAATTTCCTGCTGCAGGTCTTCCCGGTCTTCTACAGAATCTGCGTAGATCCTTGAAGCTTTGTATAAAATGCCCTTGTGCTGGTTAATGAGCTTTAAAAAAGCAGTTTCAGTTGGAGTACTCACAATAGTTTCATGGTTTGGTTAGTATTATAAACTAGACACAGGTTTTACTGTATAGCCTTTTGACTGAAGAAGAGGAATAATACCGTTTTCCCCCATAAGATGAGAGCCGCCCACTGCAAAGAAAGAACTTTCCTTTTTCATCATTTCAGGCATTGTCTTTACCCAGTTTTGATTTCTGTTGGTCAGCATTGCTTTTTCCTGTTGAGCATTCATAAATCTTTCATCCTTAAAAAGACTGTAAAGCGACTGCACATTTTCACTTTTAAAAGCTTCGATCATCTGTCTGAATACTATTTCATATTCCTTACCCATTTTAAGCTGTGTGATGGTGCTTTTCAGATCATAAGCTTCATTGATGCTTTTCATTTGATCTTCTACTTTTTCCAGACCCTTAATATTCTTTTTATCTTTGATCGCCTTTTGAAGAAGTTCCATTTCGTAAAGTTTTACTTCGCTCTGAGGACATGGGATTGCTTTGGTGGAAAGCAGTGCATAAAGAGCCTGTGGACTTGAAGAATCTATGCTTTTCAGATCTGTCCCATAATTGGCGAGAATCGTATTGAGTTCCTTAGCTTCTTCAGGAGAAAGTTGCTCAGAGATTTTCTTATCTGTCTTAAACATTTTTTGTAATGCCATTATTTCAGCAGGATCTGTATAATTGATTTCCATAACAAAGGTGTCAGATTTTTCAAGAGCTTTTAATACCTTAGGTTTTATTTCAAAATCTTTACTGCATAAGATATGAAAAGTTCCGGTAATATAAGAGGGTTTAGAAAGGCCGTTTCCGGATACTTCCCAAAGCAGGCTGTTTTCATTATTTTTATTTGTGTTCTGTGCTTTTGTGGTTATCGTGCTTACAGATAATAAAGCTGCGAATCCAATTTTTACTAAATTTTTCATATTATTAATTTTTTGATTTTCTGTTCTTTTAAACAGTAGGTAAAGAAGGCATTACAATCGTTACAGTTTTTTTTCAAAAAAAATAAAAACCTCCCAAAAACAGGAGGTTGTAAAATCTAAAATTATGATGATAACCAATTGGTTAGTAGAGTTTGTTTATTGTTGAATCTTCGGTTGTTCAGGTTTTGAAATCTTTCTTTTTCTTAGAAAATAGATCAGCGCAGCTGCAATTAATAGAATAGGCCAGACGTTGATAAGAGCTACTATAATTCTCTGAATCAGATAAAAACCATAGACAAAACCATCTTTTGCATCATAGATGAAATTGTATTTATATTTATTATCAATGCTTGTAGTGTTCGTCACAGCAATTTCAGCAATACGTAACTGAGGTTCCTTGATGTAAATATCAATAGTGCTGTATTTCAGATCGTCTGTCATATTCATACTCGCCAGCTTTTGAAGATTTCCTTCAGACATATTCCCATCATCCAGAGTTACTTTATCTTTATTTGTTTTCAGCTTGCTGATATTGTCAGATGTTTTTTGATTTCTTTTTCCTTCCAGTTCCGAATATTTGATGTTGGCAGTCACATCCTCTGCATTAATGGATCTTGAATTAAGAAATAACTTGTTTGTATTGATTGCTGTCAATAGTTCACCAAGCTTTTCCGTAGGAATACGTACCTGCATTCTGTTTTCCGACTGATATTTTTTTACAAGCATTGCTTCTTCATTGGATGTATTATAGGTATTTTCAGAAACTACATTACTTTGAAGATTGCTATTGGTGACAAACCCTCCAAGCTCCTGAACCGATTTTTCAATAGCGATGGTTGCATTATATACATCTTTTACTTCCATACTGACATCTGCTGTCTTGATGAACTGTTTGTCCTTTACCTTCATATCAGCAACAGATGAGATGCTGTCTGCAACAATGGCAGAGGCAGAATCTGTTGTAGCGTAAGCATCAAGGTCTGCTGAAGAAACTTCGCCCTTTTTACATGAATAAATTCCTAATAAAAGAGCAGCGGATAGAGATAGTTTAATGTAAGTCGTTTTCATAGCGTTGATTTTTTGTTGTTTTCCTTGAGTCAAAGTTCAGTCAGGATCTTTTGTAACGCTTGAAAATCAAAAGTAAAAAGCTTGTAAACGGAATATTCTGTTTTAATTGATTGAAATTAAGTGTTTTGTAAAACAAGGTGCAGTTCCGGTGCTTGCTTTCGGAGCAATTTTTGCTTATCTTTTACAAACCAAAACTACAAACGATCACTATGTCAAATACCTTTTCCAAAATCAGAAACGCAATAGGACTATTCACATCCATAGATTTTGATCAGTTGAGTGCCATTTCTCAAAAAGTGGATCTACCCAAACTGATGCATAATTTCTCAAAACTGGATGATAAACAGCTTTCCGGACTTATGAAAATGCTTGATCCGGAAAAGAAAAAGAAAGAACTTCCACCCATTGATGGCGATTTTTATGATATCTACCATACCCTTACTCCTGAACAACGTGAAATTCAGCTTAAAGTAAGAGCATTCATGGAAAAAGAAGTAAAACCTCTGGTTAATCATTACTGGCTCAGAGATGAATTCCCATTTGAACTGATCCCGAAATTTCAGAAACTGGATATCTGCGGAGTTACCTATGAAGGTTATGGCTGTCCGGGAATGCCTTTCCTGATGGAAGGAGTTATTGCAATGGAAATGGCAAGAGTGGACGCTTCCATTGCTACATTTTTTGGAGTGCAATCCGGGCTGGCAATGGGTTCTATCTATATCTGCGGATCTGAAGAGCAGAAGCAGAAATGGCTTCCACAGATGCAGAAATTTGAAAAAATAGGAGCTTTCGGGCTTACCGAGCCGGAAGTAGGTTCCGGTGCTGCTGGCGGACTTACGGTAACCTGTAAAAAAACACCAGAAGGCTGGGTTCTGAATGGTCAGAAAAAATGGATTGGTAATGCCACTTTTGCCGATATAATAATTATTTGGGCAAGAGATCTGGATAGTGGAGAAGTGAAAGGGTTTATTGTAGAAAAAGATAATCCGGGATATTCTGTAGAAAAGATCAAAGGGAAAATGGCTTTAAGGATTGTCCAGAATGGATTGATTACTTTAAAAGACTGTCTTGTAACCGAAGAAAACCGTCTGCAGAATGCCAATTCTTTTAAAGATACAGGAAAAGTACTGAGAATGACCAGAGCAGGAGTGGCATGGATGGCCACAGGCTGCGCACGCGGAGCTTATGAAAGTGCCTTAGATTATACCCGAAAAAGAGAACAGTTTGGAAGACCTATTGCTTCGTTCCAGATGATTCAGGGGCATTTGGTAGAAATGCTGTCCAATCTTACGGCGATGCAGACTATGGTGTTCCGGTTGTCCGAAATGCAGGATGAAGGAATTTTAAAAGATGAGCATGCTTCTTTAGCTAAAGTTTTCTGTACTCTAAGAACAAGAGATATTGTTTCCAGAGCAAGAGAGGTGATGGGAGGCAATGGAATTCTGCTGGAGTACGATGTAGCCAGATTTGTTGCTGATGCAGAAGCTATTTATTCTTATGAAGGAACAAAAGAAATCAATTCATTGATTGTAGGGCGCTCCATTACAGGCTTTAGTGCTTTTGTATAGGAGGCAGGTAAGATGATAGGTTGTAGTTTTTAGTATGTTTTTAAAATTGATTAAAAACAATAAATTTTATTTGAACACTATAAGAACTGCAACCTATTATCTGTAACCTTATGAAACTAAATGTTTATATTTTTCCTTGTTGTCAAGAATCATCCAAAGATTGATCAGGAACATTACTCCGGCAATGCCCATTCCCATTGGAGATTTATCCATAGTGAAAACATGAGTGACAATTCCTACCATCACGGGTAAAATAACAATAGCTCCCAGTGCTCTTGTCTTTGGAAAAATAAATAATAATCCGCCAATGATTTCTACGATGCCCACTAATGGCATCAGCCAGCTGATTTCTCCAAAAGCAGCGAAAAGTTTCATTTGCTCAGGAGTGGGTTTCTCCATAGGCATATAATTAAAAAACTTGTTTAATCCGGCATTAATAAACATAAGACCGAAAAGTAAGCATAAAATGAATTTTATAATTTTCATGATTGATGATTTGATATCAAATGTAAAATAAAAATAGGATATTTTATGATTAATTTAACAAAAAATATTAAATCAATTGTTAATGTACGTTAATTGGTGTTTTTGTATAATTTTATTTTATATCTTTGAAGAACAAACAAAAACTAATAGATCATGCTAAAAAATCTTAAAAAATTAAACCGCACGGATTTAAGAGAAATCCAAGGGGGTGGAGGAGTTGGAAAATGTGATATAGGACCAATTGGTTGTCCATGTAAAATTCCACCAGGAGATCCTTGTTTAGGTGGCCCTGGAGGAACGCCGCCACCTCCGGATTATGGATACTGCCCGGACGTCCAGTCTTATATTCTATGTACAGACACTTGCCCAAATGGAACGAGCCCTTTGTGTCCTCTTTCATAAAAAATAAAAAAAAGACTGTCTTGAAAAAGGCAGTCTTTTTATTTAAAGTTCAAAGTTTAAGCTTTCAAAGTAATTATTTATTACTCATTGCATATTGCTCATTATTCACGATCAGTCCATTTCTTTCAGTGTAATATTCTTGGATATCTTGTAGCTTTTCTTCTTCTTGTGAGGTCTTGGTTCTTCTCCCAGTAACCTTCCCCAAGGTTTAAGATCGTCTACTCTTTCACAAATAATCTTAATAATAGCAATCGCCGGTATACACAGGAACATTCCTGCAATTCCCCAAAGATGCTCTCCTAAAAGAATACCGATAAAAGAAAATAAAGCATTAATTTTTACCTTGGAACCCACGACAAATGGCAGCACAATATTTCCGTCTACAGCATGAATGGCAATATATCCCAAAGCAACATAAATACATGTTGAAGGAGTGGAAGTTGCAAAAGCTATAAAACAGGAAATTAAAAGTGAAATAAAAATTCCAAGATAGGGAATAACATTTAATAACCCGGTAAGAACTCCTAAAAGAATAGCGTATTTCACTCCTAGAATTGTAAGAAGAATGGAAGTAAGAATGGATACGATAATCACCTGAAGAAAAAGCCCGAAGATATATTTCTTGGTCATGATACGGATCTCATTCACTGCTTCCTGTACGCTTGATTTATGTCTTTCGTTGAAGACGGTAACGATAAAATTATTTAAAAGCCTTCTGTAATTTAAAATAAAGATAAAAAACAGGGTGAAAAATATAATAAAACCGAATCCCGTAGAGAAAATCCCAAAAGTAAATCCTAAAATAGCGCCTGAAGAAGACAGCAGTTTATTCAATCCCTGGTTAATATAGTCTACCTGTTCATCAACTTTTACATTGAATGTTTTGGAAACCCAATGCTGAAGGCCGTTAAAAACAGTTGTAAACTGTTCACTGAGATGAGGAAGATCCTTGCTGAAGTCTGATAGCTGATTGGTAAAAAAGTAAATGATCCCGCCTAAAATAATCAACATAATGAACACGGAGGTCATTGTGGACATTGATCTTGGAAATCTTAGCTTTCTTTCCATAAAAGTCGCTGCCGGTAAAAACAGCATAGCCATCAGGAATGCAAGGAAAAACGGAGCTAAAATAGTCTGTCCTAATGCCAGAAGATAGCCAAGACCGATGATAGAAATTACCACAAGTGTAAGCTTGACAAGGAAAGGAAGTCTAAGAAAATTCATAATCTAAAAATCTGCAGTGTGGAATAAAAATAAGAAAACCCTTCTGAATTTAAAAATTTTTATTCAATCATTCAGAATTTTCTTCTATTACATCAAATTTTATTCCATGCAGCCAAGAAAAGAATGCATTTGTTTATAAAAACAGAAACACGCTCTGAATATCAGAACGTGTTTCATTATTGAGAAGTTAATATGTTATAAATTGTTTTATTCTTCAATGGCGATATCAATGACTTCTTCCATTCTGTTGACGTAATGTACCTTCAGATTTTTTAAATAATCTTTTTTGATCTCTTCTACATCTTTTCTGTTGGCTTCACAAAGGATAACATCTTTAATTCCGGCTCTTGTAGCGGCAAGAAGTTTTTCTTTGATTCCTCCTACAGGAAGTACTTTTCCTCTTAGAGTAATTTCTCCGGTCATCGCAAGGTGAGGTCTTATCTTTTTGTTTTTGAAAGATGAAACCATTGATGTAAGCATTGCAATACCTGCAGATGGTCCATCTTTAGGAGTTGCCCCTTCAGGAACGTGTACGTGAATGTTTTTCTTGTCCAGTTCCTCCTGAGGAATTCCCAGTTCGTCGTGTTTCGCTTTAATATATTCAAGGGCAATAGTAGCAGATTCTTTCATTACCGTCCCAAGGTTTCCGGTCATCGTTAATGCCCCTTTACCATTGCTTAAAATACTTTCAATATAAAGAATATCTCCTCCTACGCTTGTCCAGGCAAGACCTGTTACAACTCCGGGTACTCCGGTAATTTCGGATAAACTTTTTGGTCTTGGAACTCCAAGAATTTCATCTACTTTATCAACAGAAATTTTTGGATCATATTCTTTTGCCAAAGCAGTCTGAAGCGCTACCCATCTTCCAACGGCAGCAATTCTCTTCTCCAGAGTTCTTACACCGCTTTCCGAAGTGTGGGCTTCTATAATATGCTTAAGTTCTGGATTTCCAAGTTTGAATGATTTTGCATCCAGACCATTTTCCTCCTGCTGTTTCTTGATTAAGTGTCTTTTCGCAATTTCAATCTTTTCCTCCAAAGTATAACCGGCAATCTGAATGATCTCCGTTCTGTCTAAAAGAGGAGTCTGTATCGTTGAAAGAGAATTGGCTGTAGCAATAAACATCACTTTTGACAGGTCATAACCCATCTCAAGAAAATTATCATAGAAAGATTTATTTTGTTCAGGATCAAGAACTTCTAGCAATGCTGAGCTTGGATCCCCGTGAAGACCCTGCGCGATTTTATCAATCTCATCAAGTACGATTACCGGGTTTGAAGTACCGGATTTTTTGATCGACTGTAAAATTCTTCCTGCCATAGCACCGATATACGTTTTTCTATGTCCGCGGATTTCACTCTCGTCATGAAGGCCGCCTAAAGATAATCTTACGTATTTTCTTCCTAAAGCATCTGCAATAGACTTCCCTAAAGAGGTTTTACCAACTCCCGGAGGTCCTACCAGTAATAAAATAGGAGACTTCATGTTGTTTTTTAATTTTAAAACAGCCATGTGTTCAAGAATTCTTTTCTTGATGTCTTCCAGCCCAAAGTGAGCTTTGTCAAGCACTTTCTCCGCTTTTGCAATATCAAAAATATCTTTTGTATACGTTTCCCAAGGCAGGTCTGTAAAGAAATCCAGATAATTTCTCTGTACATTATAGTCCGGAGAATTAGGATTCTGGCGTTGCAGTCTGCCGATTTCCTTCTGGAAATGCTCCTCTACTTCCTTGCTCCATTTTTTTGATTTAGCCTTGGCAAGAAGATCTTCAACATCGCTTTCGGGTCCTCCGCCCAATTCTTCCTGAATGGTTCTGATCTGCTGATTCAGGAAATATTCTCTCTGCTGCTTGTCAAGATCCTTTGATGTTTTCTGATGAATCTGGTTTCTCAATTCCAGCTTTCTGAAATCTTCATGCATCATTTCGTAGCATTGATTAGCTCTTATCATCAGGTTTTTCTCTTCGAGAAGCTTTTGTTTTGCTATTGAAGAAAAATTGGCATTGGTGCAGATGAAATTAAGAAGATCATCATTGTTGTTGATGTTTTTGATCGCAAAGTTGGCTGCATTAGGAATGTTCGGGTCCAGTTCAATGATCTTTAAAGCAAGATCCTTGATATTCTCGAGCAATGCTTCGTATTCCTCCTGGTTTTTAGGACGTGTATCTTTTAATTTTGATATTTCTGCCCTGAAATAAGGCTGGTTTTCAACGATCTTTTTAATCTTGAATCTATGGAAACCTTTTGTGATTGCTGTAATATTTCCTTCCGGAAGCTTAATGATCTTAATGATCTTTGCCAATGTACCGGTAGCATAAATATCTTTTTCGGCAGGTTGTTCCATATCCGAATTTTTCTGGCTTACAATTCCAATGAAATCTCCGTTCTTCTGTGCTTCCTCAAGAAGCTGTATTGAGGTTTTTCTCCCGGCAGTAATAGGAATTACCACATTGGGAAACATAACCATATTTCTTACGGGAAGTATCGGGAATATTTTTTGTTCGGAATTTTTATCAGTCTCAGCGAAGTCGGAAAGATTGATTTCTTCAGCTACGATATCAAATCCGTCACTGATCATTTCTTCTAAACTAATATCTTCAAATTCTGTCATAGTCAATCGAATGACAAATTGTCATTTTCGTTTTTTATCGTTAAAGGAATTTTTTATAATATGCTCTGAAAACGTGTGGCATATTATAATGTTCTAAAAATGCACAATACTTATGCCATTTGTTTTTTACTTAAAAATACGGTCAAAATTTCCTTTTTTAGATAATCTTTGCATTAAAAATCAAAATAAAGCAGTTCTGCTTCTGTAATTTCTTAAAAATGTGTATTTTCGCAAACTGATAAAAAACTATAATTTATAAAATGGCAATTTTAGGACAGATTAGGAGTAAGCCTTGGCTTTTAATGGGAGTAATAGCCTTAGCGCTTTTGGCGTTCTTGGTGAACCCCGATAGTATCGACAAGGTTTTTGGTAAGAATCCTGACGTTTTAGGAAAAGTAAATGGTGAGAAAATCACCCGCGAAGAGTTCAATGATCAGCTTTTCGTGTTGCAGCAGCAGGCTGATCAACAAGGTCGTCCGAAAAGCGGTCTTGAAGAGCAGGCTTGGCAGTTACTTGTACAATCTAAACTTATCAAACAACAGTTTGAGAAACTAGGCTTTGAAATGACTGATGATTATTTCTGGAACCAAATCCAGTACGATCAGATGTTTGCCCAGAATCAACAGTTCTTTGATGAGAAAGGTAATTTTAAAACTCAAGAGCTTAAAAAAGAAATTGAAACATTAAAAAACACCAATCCTGAAGGATACAATCAATGGTTGAAAACTAAAAAGACGATTGAGTACAGACTGATGGCAAGACAGGTGTTTACCAATATTTCAGCAGGTATCACTACCGGTAAGAAAGAAGCAGAAGAATTGATGAAGCAGAGAGATCAGCTTGCAGATATAGACTTTGTGAAAGTGGATTATGCTGCTTATCTTCAGAAAACAAAGATCAATGTTACAACACAAGATCTGGCAGACTACATCAAGCAGCACCCTGTAATGTTCAAAGCTGAACCAAGCAGAAATATCGGGGTTGTATATTTCCCATCAAAACCTAGTGCAGCAGATGATGCAGCAACTTTGAAAGAAATTACAAAATTATATTCAGGAGGTACAGATGCAAGCGGAGGTACTGAAAACTTCCAGAATACGAAGAACGATTCTATGTTTGTAGCAGCAAACTCTGATGCGCCATTCAATCCTCAATATATGAATCCTGCACAATTACCTCCAACGATCAAAGATCAGATCACTGCAGCAGCAATAGGTCAGACTTTTGGTCCTTACAAAGAGCAGGATGTTTATGTAGTTTCTAAACTTGTAGGTAAAAGAGCTTCAGATTCTACGTTATCTAGACATATCCTTATTGCATTCAAAGGAAGTCCTGCAGGTGAAGGAGTAACAAGATCCAAAGAGCAGGCTAAAAAATTAGCAGACTCTATTGGAGCTATTGTAAAAGCAGCTCCTGCTAAATTTACAGAATTTCTTAAGCTTTCCAGCGATCCGAATTCTGCAGCTCAGGGAGGTAGCTTAGGATGGACAACTCCTGAAACCCCTTTCGTACCTGAATTTCTTGCTTACCTTGCAAGCAATCCTAAAGGAGCTACAGGGGTAGTAGAAACACAGTTCGGTTACCATATCATCAATATTGAAGATAAAAAATCAGGATCAATGGGGTATAAAGTTGCAAACCTTGTGAAAGCAATTAAACCTTCAGATGCTACTGAGGCTGAATCAGACAAAAAATCAAGAAAATTCATTCAGCAGGTTCAAGGAAAATCTTTCAACGATTTCGTGAATATTGCTAAAAAAGGAAATTACCAGTTCTCTAATCCAAAAGCAGCAAAAAGATTTGAGGGTCAGATTCAGGGCTTAGGAACTGAAAAAGACGCAGAAATCCTTACTTGGGCTTTCGATAAGAAAAGAACAAAAGGAGATACTGAACTATTTACTGTAGATGGAACAGGTGATAAAATTGTAGTTTATCTAAACGGAAAACAAGATGCAGGTCTTGCTGATCCGGAATCTGTAAGAGATCAGATCGAGGTTATAGTTAAAAATAAATTGGCTGCAAAACAAATTTCTGATAAGATTACAGCAGCAAAAGCTTCTAGCTTAGATCAGATTGCTAAATTATTCGCAGCTCCAAAACAGTCTGCTCAGGTAAATCTATTGAACCCTTCAGTAGCTGGTGCTATGGAACCTAAAGTTGCCGGTGCAGCATTCGGTGTTGCAAAAGGTAAACTTTCTAACCCGGTTGAAGGAGGAACAGGAGTTTATGTTTTGATCAAAAAATCAGAAACAATCAACAAACAACCTGGTGATCTTAAGCAGTTCACAGAGTCTCTTACTCAGAGAAGTTCTGGAATGTTCGGACAGGCTTGGATGAAGAGTCTTCAGGACAATGCAGATATTGAAGATTTTAGAATTGAAATCTGGGGTAAACTTGGAAATCAACAACAATAAGAAATTCATTTCAATGATATAAAAAGCGACAAATTTTTTTGTCGCTTTTTTTTGTATTTAACGCAGAACAATATTGGAAAAGATTTATTTAAAATGTGTTATATTTGCTTATTAGAAAAAAATTAGCAAGTGAAGTTCAGTAAAGAATTAAAAGCTGGTGTGATCACACTTCTGGCTATTGTAGGCTTTGTGGTGTTGTTTCAGTTTATGAAAGGGAAAAGCCTTTTTACTACCGACAATATATTTTACGCAAAATATGATAATGTAGAAGGTCTGGCGCAGTCTTCGGCAGTTTCTATCAACGGATTGAAAGTAGGGCAGGTGGACAAAATTATTCCTCTGACCTCAAAAGACGGTAAAATTAATTTTGTTGTAAAAATTACAGTAGATAACAAATTTGAATTTTCAAAAAATTCATCATTAGAAATCTTTGAACCAGGATTGATGTCCGGCAAAGAAATGAGAGTAAACCTTATGTATGGTGGCCCGACTGCAAAAGACGGAGATACCCTGAAGGGTGCTTTCAAATTGGGAACATTGGGAAGTCTTTCTTCTCAGGTAGGCCCGGTAAAAGATCAGCTGCAGGTCGTTCTACATAGAGTAGACTCTTTAATGGCTAATGCCAATCTGCTTGTTGATGCACAAAACAGAGCTGAAATAAAAGCTTTATTATCCAACCTTAACAAAACCGTAGGTGCATTGCAGACTACAGCAGGAAGTGTAAACAGCCTGGTAGGACATAATGATCCTAAACTGCAGAAAGTATTGGACGATGCGAGCCTTACAATGCAGAGTGGAAAAGTGACGCTGGATAAATATGGAAATCTGGCTCAGAGCATTGATACCAAACAATTGAATGCAACGATCGCCAATTTGGATGCTACTGTAGGGAAATTGAATCAGGTGATTGGTGGAATAGACAAAGGAGAGGGAAGTTTAGGTAAACTGATGAAGGATGATCAGCTTTACAACAATCTGAACTCAGCTTCTTCCAACCTGAATACATTAATCGAAGATATGAAAGCGAACCCGAAGAGATATATCAACTTCTCGGTTTTCGGTAAAAATAATAAAGACTAATACACCTTATGCAGTACATCGATAACATTATTTTTCTGATTTTATTAGTGGCCGGATTTGGGTTGTTTACCAAAAGCCTTCTGAAGATCTATAGAAATATCAGGCTGGGTCATGAAATCAATAGAAACGACAGAAAAGGAGAACGTTGGGAAACTATGGCTCGTGTAGCAATGGGACAGAGTAAAATGACAGCACGTCCTGTTGCAGGAGTGTTACACCTTTTTGTATATGTTGGTTTTGTGATTATTAATATCGAATTAATAGAAATCGTTGTTGATGGAATATTTGGGACACATCGTTTCTTATCAAGCATTTTCGGACATACATTTTATAATTTCTTCACCGCAACACTAGAAGTTTTAGCACTTTTGGTAGTGATTGGGGTTGTCATTTTCTTTATTCGTAGAAATTTTTACGGAGTGAAAAGATTGACAATGAAAGAACTTTTCGGATGGCCGAAAAATGATGCGAACTGGATTTTGATCATTGAATTCGCTCTGATGATGGCTTTCTTTATGATGAATGCTTCAGATTTTATTTTACAGGCGAGAGGTATTTTTCCTGAACACGGAAGCTTCCCGATTAGTGAAATGACATTTGTTCCATTTTTGGAAATCTTCAATTTTGATAGCGGATTTTTGATGTTCACAGAAAAAGGAGCCTGGTGGTTCCACTTTGTGGGAATTCTGTTCTTTATGAACTATCTTTATTACTCAAAACACCTGCATATTATCCTTGCATTTCCAAGTACATGGTATGCCAATCTTGATAAAAAAGGAAAATTCAATAATCTTGAGTCTGTAACAAAAGAGATCAAATTAATGATGGATCCTAACGCAGATCCTTATGCGACACCAGCTGAAGGAGCTGAAGCTGATGTACCTTCTAAATTCGGTGCTGAAGATATCTTTGATCTGAACCAGGTACAGTTGCTCAATGCCTATTCATGTACAGAATGCGGACGTTGTACTTCCGTTTGTCCGGCTAATATTACAGGTAAAAAGCTTTCTCCGAGACTGATCCTTATGAAGACAAGAGACAGACTGGAAGAGGTAGGAAGAAATATTGATGCCAACGGAAAATTTGTTGATGACGGTAAAAAACTACTGAACGATTATATCACAAAAGAAGAACTTTGGGCTTGTACAACATGTAATGCATGTACAGATGCTTGTCCGGTATTGCTTGATCCACTTTCCATTATTTTTGAAATGAGAAGATTCCTGGTTATGGAACAGTCTGCTGCTCCTCAGGAACTGAATCTGATGATGACCAATGTGGAAAACAACGCAGCTCCTTGGCAGTACAATCAGGCTGACCGTCTGAACTGGGCATCAGAAAACTAGATAATTAATCAATTTGAAAATTTGAAATTGATACCATTCTACATCATTTCAAATTTCCAAATTCTCACATTTTCAAATTGAAAAAAAATGGATTTCAATATAAAAACAATGGCAGAATATGCTGCCGAAGGAAAAGCCCCGGAAGTTTTATTTTGGGTTGGATGTGCGGGAAGCTTTGATGACCGTGCTAAAAAAATTACAAAAGCATTTTGCAAGATATTAAATAAGATAGGAGTAGAATTTGCAGTTTTGGGACAGGAAGAAAGCTGTACCGGAGATCCTGCAAAAAGAGCGGGAAATGAATTCGTTTTCCAGATGATGGCCCTTACGAATATTGAAGTGCTGAATGCCTACGAAGTAAAGAAAATCGTAACAGCTTGCCCACACTGTTTCAATACCCTGAAAAATGAATATCCAAGCTTAGGCGGCCACTTTGACGTAGTTCACCATACTCAGTTTCTTAAAACCTTAATGGAAGAAGGAAGACTGAAAATAGAAGGTGGAGCATTCAAAGGGAAAAAAATAACTTTCCATGATCCTTGTTACCTGGGACGTGCCAATGACGAATATGAAGCTCCAAGAATGCTTCTTGAAAAGCTGGATGCAGAGCTTGTAGAAATGAAGCGTTGCAAAACCAACGGACTTTGCTGTGGAGCAGGGGGAGCACAGATGTTTAAAGAACCTGAAAAAGGAAAGAAAGACATCAATATTGAAAGAACAGAAGAAGCTTTATCTTTTGAACCAAAGGTAATTGCTACAGGATGCCCTTTCTGTAATACCATGATGACGGATGGTGTAAAACACTTTAATAAAAATACCGAAGTTGCCGTAAAAGATATCGTTGAACTTCTTGCTGAAGCAGAAGATTTATAATTGTAATCCTATACAGGCTTATGAAGGTAGAATGGAGACTCTCCTTTTTGTTTATCATTTCAATACTTGCTGCTCTTACATTCTGGAATTACCAAAACAGAGTATATGACTGGGATATGCCGGGTTATTTAGGGAGTATGTATACTTCAGAATTCCCGAATTCACCAGATAAAGTTAGAATTATCACTTATGATGAAATCAAAAAAGAAGCTCCTGCAGACCATTATACAGATATCATCGGAATAAAGCAGTGGGACATTCCAAGGCAGTATTTCGTAAAAAATACACAATCTTTTACAGAACAATTACCCTATTTTCAAATCAAAGTAGGGTATATTCTTGTAATAACCCTCTTTTATAAGCTGGGACTTTCCTCCCCAATGGCAGTCCTGTTCACCAGCCTTATTTCTTACTTTTTTTCAGGGTTATTATTATTTTATATTCTAAAACTCCTGTTTCCAAAGAAATACTGGTTTGCAATAGGACTAACGGTTGTATCCATGCTTTTGCCACCCATGACGTATATGTCCAGAGTTTCCACACCGGATATGTTTATTTTTCAGTTTATCCTGATCTTTATCATCGGTTTGATCAAAAAATGGAGCAAATGGGGGATGTTTGTGCTTCTGTTTGCAATCACCTTTATACGTCCGGATTATATTACATTTACCCTGACTTATATTATTGCCGTTTTCTTCTTTTATTATTTTAGAGAAAAGAAGATTGATGTTTCCCTTATTGTACAGGGCACAGTACTTCTGCTGATGTATCTGGCAATCATTAAATTTTACCATTATCCCGGCTGGAAAGACGTTTTTTACGATACTTTTATCGACAGAAGACCTATTATTTCCACACATCCCATCGAAGTAAGCTTAAAAGACTATCTGAGTATTATTTATATCAAGATTATCTACTTTAAAAAAGTAACTCTGTCTGTAAGCATCATGATCGCAATAGTATTCTGGCGTTCCAGAGATGCATGGGTAAGAATGATTTCAGTACTTTTCCTCGTAAATGTGTACATCAAATTCTTTTTCTTTCCGCAGTCGGCGGCACTGAGGTTCTTCTTTCCGTTTATTTTTCCTCTTTTCATTATGATGCTCTATGTGTTGAGTAAAAAATACAATGATCTCAAACTCGAGAAAATTGCGTAATTTTGTCTTTAAGATAATAAGGATTTGAAATCACGATTACAGTATATTCTGTTCAATAATCAGAAATGAACGTGATTGCGCAATTTCTTGAAAAATAAATACTTACATTATGAAAATCGAAGAATCTAATATTGTAGAAACCAACGACTACAGAGTCATTATATATCCGGCTTCAAGACCTTTTGAAACTAAAGAAGCAAAGGCGATTACCGAAAAACTGTTTGATTTCCTTGCTACATGGGCCGCTCATGGAAAACCACTTTCTTCTTCATTTAAAATTGAAAAGAATCAGTTTATTGTGGTGTGTGTAGATGAAGAAAAAGAAATGGCTTCAGGATGCAGCATTGATGCTTTAGGGAAGGTAATGAGAGAAATTGATGAAGAGTATACACTAGGGCTTTTCGACAGAATGAAAGCTAGTTTTGTAGAAAATGGTGAAGTGAAGACTTTAAAGCTGATTGATTTTAAAACAAAATTGAGAAATGGAGAACTTTCAAATGATATTCAGGTTTTTGACTTCTCAAAAAACACCTACCTTGACTTTTTGAGCCACTTTCTTCTTCCTTTAGAGAAGAGCTGGGCAGGTTCTATAAAATAAACGCTATTAAGCTTATACAGCTGAATAATCATAAAGTGAGAACCTGTTTCTCACTTTTTTGTTTTAATGTATCTTTGTATAGATTCGAGTAAGACTAATGCCTAAAGTACTTTTTTTAACGACATCCCACAGCTATAATGATGACCGTATTTTTTATCATCAGGCAAAGGCTCTTAGAGATAATGGGTATGAAGTGAAAATATGCAGTTTGTACGCTGATTATAAAGGTACTATTGATGGAATTGAAATAGAATCCTATGCCGTTCTGGAAGAAAGTATAGAAAAGAAAATGGAAACATTCCGTAAGGTTTGTGACAATTTTCAACCCCAGACTATCATTTGTTCCGAACCTCTTGCTGTGGTGGCTTCAAAGAAATTTGTAAAAGAATATAATGCAAGCTGTATCTATGATGTTACAGAATGGTATCCTTCGATGTCAATGCTTCAGAAATACCGTTTTCCAACTAAAATTATTAAGGCAGTAAAATTTTCTCTTATTCAGTTATATGCAGGGTTTTTAAGCACTCATTTTATATTTGGTGAAACTACCAAAAAATTTCCGCTGGCCTATTTTTTTGGCTTCAAAAAACAAATGATTCTTCCTTATTATCCGGATTCTTTTTATATCAAAGAAAGTATAAAACAGCTTGATGCGGATGCAATTACGCTCTGTTACACAGGCCAGATTTCTAAAGATAAAGGCATTGAGAATTTTTTCAATGCAGTAGATAAGCTCAGGCAAAAATTACCAACACTTCACATTAAGATTCTGATTATCGGAGCGACGGTTGAAAAAAATGATGAACTTTATTTTTCAGCATTACTGAAGAAATATTCTTTTAATACTGTTGAGCTTAGAAAACCTGTGACTTTTGAACGGTTTACAGAAGCATTTGCAGCAGCAGATATATGTTTTGACCTTCGGGAAATCAATTTTGAAAACAACTACTCATTGCCGATAAAATTGTTTTACTTTATGGGAGCAGGAAAACCGGTGATCTATTCAAACTTGAAAGGAATCCGAAAAAATATGGGTTCGCTTTCATTTGGCAGTTTGGTAGATCCACACAATACTGATGCTATTTCAGAAGTTATCCTCAATTATATAAGAAACCCGGAGCTTTATGATTTGTATGCTCTCAATGCCCGGAAAGAATTTGAAGAAAAATATAATTGGAGCACGATAAAAGAGTCTTTTGTTGATTTTGTGAAAAGATCTATTGATAAATAATTGCTATGCAGCTGACTATTATTAAAACTTTTGTCTCACGTTTTCTTATTCTGATCCTGAGTTTCGGACTGGTAATCTATTCTACGAATATGTGGGGCAGCGAAGGAAAGGGAACCATTTCTATTGTGGTTGCCAATGCCGCTGCAGTGAGTTTTTTCAGCAGTATCTTTTCAGGAAGCAGTGCTTCCTATTTCGCTTCAAGGTTTAAAATAGAAAAAGTGTTATTATTTGCCTATCTATGGTCTCTCCTAACAGGGCTTTTAATTCCTTTTTTATTCAGCCTGGCTTCTATTCAGAGCGAATATCTTTTGTATCTTATCGGAATATCCGTTTTTTCTTCACTGTTATCTACCAATATTAGTTTGTTTATTGGAACACAGGATATTAGGAAGTTTAATGTTTATACTGTTTTACAGCAACTTGTCCATATTATCTTTATCGGAATATTGGTGTACCTGTTTGGTAAAAAAGATGTTTCAGTATACTTTCTTGCACAAATCGGGTGTCTGGCACTTCTTTTTCTAACCAGCTTTTTTCAGATCATCAAAAAATGCAATCTTTCTGAAATATCATTCAGTAAAGATGTTGCCAGGAATATGTTTGAATACGGCTGGAAAACCCAGCTGAGCGCTTTTGTTCAATTTCTGAACTATAGACTTTCCTTTTATTTCCTGGAATATTTTGAAGGCATTGCCAGTGTAGGAATCTTTTCTATCGGAGTTACTTTTTCTGAAGCTATATGGACGATTACCCGCAGTATTGCCGTGGTTTTATATTCAGATGTGGTTAATAGTAAAAGCAGGAAAGAATCGGTAGGGAAAACCAAGGATTCTTTAAAACTGACGTTTATTCTGATGATAGGTTTTGTACTGGGAATCATTATCATCCCGTCACAGATCTATGAAATTATTTTTGGAAGAGAATTCAGACATACCAAAGAAATCATGCTTCTCTTATCTCCGGGTATTTTTGCCATTGCTGTAAGTGATATGGTAGGGCATTACTTCTCAGGAATGAGGGAGTTAAAGATTCTCAATGTAAAATCAATAGTCGGATTGGTTGTTACGGTGGTATTTTCTTTCATTGCAATACCCAGATGGGGAATTTTGGGCGCTTGTCTTGCCACTACATCATCATATTTGGTTTCAGCCTTCCTGCTGTTCCGGAAATTTTATAGTTCTACTACATTCAGTTTGAAAGATTACATAGTCTCAAAAGAGGAAATTCAGCTTTTAAAAGAAAAGTTTTTGAAGAAATAATTTATTTTGTTAAGGTGCAGAAAACAAAGTCATTTTCCTATTTTTACAATTCTATTAAGTCATATTATGTGCGGAATCAGCGGTTATTATTCATTTCATAAAAGTATTTCCTCTACAAATATTCTGGAAATGAATCAGGTGATCAAACATCGTGGACCGGATGATGAAGGATTCTGGCTGTATGATTATGACCAGGGAATTTCTTTTTCAGGAAATGATTCTACCCCGAAAATTAAAGAACAGTTTTCGGTTTTACAGGAAAGAAGTTCCGAGATTGCCTTGGGTTTCCGCAGATTATCCATTATCGATCTTTCTGAAAAAGGCCATCAGCCGATGCTTTCAGAGAATGAGCAGATCATTGTTACTTTTAATGGTGAGATTTATAATTTTAAAAAATTAAGAATAGAGCTTGAGGCTTTAGGTCATTCTTTCCGAAGTAACTCCGATACTGAAGTTATCCTTAAGGGGTATCAGGAATGGGGAAATTCAACCTTTGTAAAGCTGGATGGAATGTTTGCGATCTGTATTGTTGATCTTATCAATAAAAAATTGATACTGGCAAGAGACAGAGTAGGGATGAAGCCGCTCTTTTACCATCAAAGTGAGGAAGGATTGGTTTGGGCTTCGGAAATAAAAGCGTTGTTGAAAAATGAATTTGTAAAACCTGAAATCAACTGGAATGGAGTATATACCAATTTTCTTTTTCAAACGACATTGGCTCCGGAAACCTGCTTTCAGGATATTTTATCCCTGGAACCTGCTTCTTTTATGACCATTGATTTAGCAGATCAAAAAATTACCAAAGAAAAATTCTGGACACTGCCTTCTCCTTCTGTGAAAGGTGTTTCGGAAGAAGAAGCCGTAAGAAAAATAGATGAACTTCTTTCTGAAAGTATATCAGAACAATTATATGCGGATGTTCCCGTAGCATTGATGATGAGTGGTGGAATAGATTCTACATTAATTGCTTCAAAATCAAAACCTTTTGATCCTGATATCAATACATATACCATCTCCTACCCGTTTTCTGAAGAAGAAGTGAAAAATGCATCGCTGGCTGCCAGACATTTTGGTGTGTTGCATGAAATAAAAGAAGTGAATGATGATGAAGCACTGGAGCATCTTAAAGAAAATATTCAGCATTTTGAAGAACCTTACAGCAGTTTTGAAGTCTTGATCAATGCGGCGAAATATGCACATGATAAAGATTTAAAAGTGGTATTAAGCGGAAATGGTGCCGATGAGCTCTTTGCCGGCTATTCTCATACCTTGAAGCTGAATAGATGGCTGTTGATGAGGAATTTTAATTTTATAAGACCTTTTATTTTTACAAAAGACAAATTTTCACAACGGGTAAAAAACTACTTCTCCCAGGATGATATTTTTGATTTTTTCAGACAGAGCCAGATCAGTATGATGCCTCTTGAAGCCAAAGCTCTCATCCAACCAGATATTTATGCTAAAATTGATGTAAAGCTCTCAAAATACCACGCTTCTGAAAGAAAGAACTATTCCGGGTATTTTGAATACGATATGAAATATTCTCTGTCTTCCCATCATGTATTCAGGGATGATCTGAGTGCGATGAAATACAGTGTGGAATTTCGGTATCCTTACCTGAGCAACAGTTTGATCAATTATGTAGCTTCACTGCCTGAACATATTAGATTTAATGGAATTCAGAACAAACCATTACTGCGTAAAACAGCTGAAAAATATCTTCCTGAATCAGTTTTGAATATGCCTAAGAAAGGATTTTCTTTTCCGGTTTATTATTTCATTAAAAATGAAAAAAGAGTAAGGGATTTCATTGTTGAAAATCTTAATAGCTTAAAAAAGAGAAATTTTTTTAACGCTGCAGTGATTGATGAATGGTGGAATCACCAAAAGCAAGAGTATGACTGGGTGAAAATCTGGCAGCTGGTTACTTTTGAACTGTGGTATCAGAAATATTTTGAAAAATAAAGAAGCAGCCTAAAGATTAATATTTTACCTTTGTATTTATGATGAAATATTTTTGGGGCATACTTATTGTGGTTTTTGCACTTGTAAGTTGTAAAAGTGATGATGATTCTTTGCAGAGAATAGATCAGTTACTTAATATCTATGTGAAAAACAGCGCTGGACAGGATCTGCTGAACAATAAAAAAACCGGATCTTATACCGGATTTTCTGTAAACGATATTTTTGGAACAAAAGATATTTCTCCGGTAAGTATTTCGTTAAGAATGACAACGGATTCATTGTTCTACATGGAGTATCTGGCAGGGGCAAAAAGAAGAAAACTGGATTCTATAAGCCCTGATAATCCGGGGACTGGGAATTCTTACTATTCCAGAATGCAGATTACATATACAAAAAGTACTAATGTAAGTGATAATGTGATTGATACTTTGGAGGTTCAGTATCGCAATACACCAACGGTATTCCAGGTTTCAAAAGTTTTGTATAACAGAGTTCCTGTGTTTTCAAAAGATGCTGATGCGCCAACTTCGATAAATACCGTGACTATCACAAAATAATTTTTAAATTTGTACAATTGTTAGCTTATTATAAGCTAAACATCTAATATTTAACATCTAAATAAAATGTTACAAGTCAATTTTTTGCGCGACAATAAAGAACGCGTTTTAGAAGGTCTTAAGAAAAGACAATTCAAAAATCTTGAGTTGGTAGACGAGGCTATCGCTGCCGACGACGAAAGAAAAAGAATCCAGTTTGAACTAGATTCCCAATTATCGGAAATCAACAAAATTTCGAAAGAAATCGGGCTTTTGATGAAAGAAGGGAAAAAAGAAGAAGCGGAATCTGCAAAATCTAAAACAGCACAATACAAAGAGTCGAGCTCAGAATTGAAGTCCCAGTTAGAAGTTAAGGAAAACGACTTACTGAATGTCCTGTACCAGCTTCCAAACATTCCAAATGAATTGGTAAAAAGCGGAGCTTCTGCTGATGATAATGAAATGATTTTTCAATCTCATCCGGTAGAAGGTCTTGGTGAAGGAGCTATTCCTCACTGGGAACTTGCAAAAAAATATAATCTTATTGATTTTGAATTAGGGGTTAAAATTGCAGGAGCAGGATTCCCTGTTTATTTAGGAAAAGGAGCAAGATTACAGAGAGCTTTGGTTCAGTATTTCTTAGATAAAAACGTAGAGAAAGGATATACAGAAGTGAATCCTCCTCACGTAGTCAATGAAGCATCTGGATTTGGAACCGGGCAGTTACCTGATAAAGAAGGGCAGATGTATTATATCAATGAAGATAAATTGTACCTGATTCCTACAGCAGAAGTTCCTGTAACGAACCTTTACCGTGATGTATTGCTTGATGAGAAAGATCTTCCCATCAAAAATACGGCATTCTCTCAATGCTACAGAAGAGAAGCAGGAAGCTACGGAGCTCACGTAAGAGGCTTGAACCGTCTTCATCAGTTTGAAAAAGTAGAAATTGTAAGAATTGAAAAGCCTGAAAATTCTTATGCTGTTTTGGAAGAAATGGTAGAGCATATCAAAGAAATCCTTACAGATCTTGAGCTTCCGTTCAGAGTATTAAGACTTTGCGGAGGGGATACTGGTTTTGCATCTGCAATGACCTATGATTTCGAAGTATGGAGTGCTGCTCAGGAAATGTGGCTGGAAGTAAGTTCTGTTTCTAATTTTGAAACGTTCCAGGCGAACAGATTGAAATGCCGTTACAAAGGAGATGGTAAATCTCAATTGGTTCATACCCTGAACGGATCTGCAATGGCATTGCCAAGAATTATGGCGGCATTGCTTGAGAATAACCAGACAGCGGAAGGAATCAAACTTCCTAAGAAGATTGCAGAATATGCAAGATTTGAAATAATCAACTAAACTAATCAGTTAATTTAGTATACAATAAAACCCACCGGAATCCGGTGGGTTTTGCTTTATTCTGTAACGATGATAATCTTTTTATCTGCGTTTTTAAGTTTTTTATCCTTATCATAAATGGCTTTCAGATCATATTCTATTCTTATTGAATGATCATCGATCTGCTTTATCCAGTCATGCTTCCCTGTCATTGATTTTATGGGATTTTCAAACTTTAAAGTAGTACCGATCTTTTTGAAAAACATAATCATCATTCCGGCCATCTTCTCAGTTTCTTCCTTTGAGCTTTTGGAGCGAATAGCCTCTTCAATACTTTTAAGATTAAAGTTTTCGGTATCAATCGTCAGGGTTTTTCCGTTCCAATTATTGTAAATATTTTGATCCAGAGGGATTTTTTCAGTTTTTGTAAAGTTTTTCAAAGCCTGATAATCTTCCGGAGCAAAATGTTCCATTTTAAAAGAAAACCCTGCAAGTGTGTTATCTTCTTTCGTAGACTTCATGAAGATCTTTTTCATGATCCTGATTGAATCCGGATTTTCGGTTTTCAATTTGCCTTCCTTTTTGGCAACATCGTACATACTTGTCCAGGCGGTTGGAAGCCTATCCATTTCTCCAAATTCTTTCTGCTTTAACGAATCCGGTGTCATGGCCATCATTTCTGACATGAACTCTCTCGTATCGATATCAGTAACAGAAGTGGAAGCTGCATCTTTATGATAGATAATTTCAGAATTGACACTGCAGGATTGCAGCATAAAAAGGCTTATCAGAAATAAGGCAATGGTTTTCTTCATGGTATATTGTAAATACTGATTAATGGCAGTTGACAGCTCCGTTTGGATCTTTAGAGATTGTCATTGCTTCTGCTTTCGGGGAAACATATGGAATTCCCAACTCAAGACCTCTTAGAATGAATAATCCTCCTAAAATGATCATAATTACAGGAACGGCTTTCAAAACCTTTACCCTGAATGCCTGATTCATGAGATTTCCAGCCAAAACAATGGCAAACATGAACGGAAGGGTTCCCAATCCAAATAAAGCCATATATAAAGCTCCCTGCCATATTCCTCCGCCTGCAAGACTTGCTGTAAGCGCCATGTAAACCATTCCACACGGTAAAAAGCCATTAAGAAGCCCCGTGGTAAATCTTGATCGGTAGTCCGCTTTCTGAAGTAGTCTTCCCAGATTCATTTTTACAGTATACAGAAATTTGGAGAGGAAAGGAATCTTTGAGGCAAAATCTTTTCCACCAAAGGAAAATACAGCCATGATAATCAGAAGAACACCTGCTGTAATAGTAAGATATTTCTGAAAGCCTGCCATTTCAAATCCTTGCCCGATAATTCCAAGAAGTGCACCCAATAATGAATAGGTGAATATTCTCCCGAATTGATAGGTAAGGTTCTGAAGGTAGAAGTTGGCTGCCTGCTTTTTGGTTAATCCCATCGACAGGGCAATAGGACCACACATTCCGATACAGTGAAAACCGGAAGCAAAGCCTAAAGCAATAGCCGATACAATAAGTCCTATTTCCATATCACATCATAATCCATTCTGTAGTCTGTTTTATTTGTTGTCCAACTCAGTCTTAGTGTATAGTTACCCATTTTCAATACCTGTGAAGGGATAATGAAAGACTGGCTGGCATCAAGCTGTACAGATTTTTTGATATCTAAATTCTGGTCGTCGGTTCTGTTTAAAACAAATTTTACCGTAGTATTTGAGTTGTTGTAATCTTTTGGAAAAGTAATTTTAATTCCCTTAGGATCCTGGCTGTATGCAGGTTTTTCCGGTAATTCGTCTGCTTTTTTCTTGGCATCAATGACATCCTGATATTTCAACTCCTCTTCATAATAATTATCTGTTACCATTTCAGAGTTCTTCTGTCCGTTTGGAAAAAGAAATAACATAGATAATATAAAAACTATGAATGCAAATAATGCAATTACAACACCGTGTCCCCAACTAAAGTTCTTCATTTTTTTCTAATTAAAATTGCAGTTTGAATGGCCCTTCAAAATAAGTCTGATATGAATCAATCAGTTTTCCTTTCATATCGTAAACGCCAATGGTAATATTCTGTTTGGATAGTTTCATTTCATCTTCCGGGAAGCTGATATTAATGGTCCCTTTAGAAATTTTATCCCGGTCTACCTGGATCTTACTGGATGCACTGTACGTGATTTCACCATGTGCCGGCTCCATTACTTTGATGGTAACGATTTTTTTGTCGTTCGTTTTATTAAGGAAAGTATAATTATAGGTATTGGTAATTTTACCCTCTTTTACAAAGAATGTACTTCCTGCCGGTTTGATGAATTTAGCCTCCATCTCGCCGCGGCTGTACAGAAGGTACCCTAAGAATCCTACAAGAAGGAATAGGAATACAGCAAATCCTTTCATTCTTCCTGTAAACTTAAATTGGGTCTGTTTTTCAATTTCGTTTTCAGAAGCATATCGGATCAGTCCTTTTGGAAGCCCTACTTTTTCCATCACTTCATCACAGGCATCAATACATGCTGTACAGTTTATACATTCCAACTGCTGTCCGTCTCGGATGTCAATCCCGGTAGGGCATACCACTACACATTGGTGGCAGTCTATACAATCTCCTTTGCCTGCAGCCTTACGGTCTTCGCCTTTTCTCCATTTTGATCTGTTTTCTCCTCTTTTGAAGTCATAGAAAACGTTGATCGTATCTTTATCAATTAATACTCCCTGAAGTCTTCCATATGGGCATACCAATGTACAGACCTGCTCTCTGAACCATGCAAATACAAAGTAAAATGCAGCAGTAAGAAGAATCATTACGATAAAATTGGTAGGATGTGCAAATGGTCCTTCACCAATGATTTTAAATACCTCTTCATATCCTACGATGTACATGAACATAAAGTGGGTGATCACCAATGAAATAATGATATAAACAGTCCATTTTAAACTTCTTTTCCAGATCTTTTCACTGTTCCACTCTTGTCTGTCCAGCTTCATCTGCTTGTTTCTGTCACCTTCAATCAGATATTCTATTTTACGGAAGATCGATTCCATAAAAATTGTCTGAGGGCAAATCCACCCGCAGAAAATTCTTCCGAACGCAATCGTAAAAACAATAATAAAGATTAAAGAGGCAATAGCACCTAAAGTAAGGATAAAAAAGTCTTGTGGATAGAAAGGCTGTCCAAAGATGAAAAATTCTCTGTCTATGACATTGAACAATAATAATGGATTACCATTGATTTTGATGAATGGTAATGAAAAATAAATAATTAATAATAAATAGCTTACAATGTTTCTATAGTTGGTATATTTCCCTTTAGGCTTTCTTGGGAATACCCATCTTCTTTTTCCGGATTGCTCCATTGTCCCTATAGAATCTCTGTAAGTTTCAGGGTCCAGAACCTGTCCCTGTCCGCCGCGTACTTCTATTTCTTCTATGTCTGACATTTGTAATAGGTTTTAAAAAAGAAAAAACATAATTCGTTACTATTTTAATCTAATAACAAATTATGTTTTTTTCATATGTTTCTAATTTTTTAAATTATTCTTTTTCCCAATGTGCTTCAGTTCCTTGAGGAGCTGCTCCTCCTTGAGCTGGAGTCACTGGTGGTTGTTCCTGATTGATGTGATATACATACGCTGCAATCTTTTCAATTTCTGCACCTGAAACTTCTCCGTTTTTACCGAATGCTCTCATCGCAGGGTTAGTAGGAGAACCATTCCAGTCCATATGGAATACATTTTTAAATAATGTCTTCTCAGGCTGGTTGATCCAGTAGTTATCAGTAAGGTTTGGTCCGATACCTCCACTACCGTCTTCTTTGTGACAAGATGCACAGTTTGTTTTAAATAATTCTTTACCTTCTGCAATATTATCAGCGGAGTATTTTGCTGTTTCTATTGTTACAGGAGGCTGGGTTTTTTGGTATTCTTCAATACTTGCCAACTGTTCTTTATATTCTTTTTCATATTCGCTTAACGGGTGAGCGAAGTCTGTGAAAGAGTATGCAGCAATATATACAATACAAAAAGCAGTCCCAAAATAGAATAAACCTACCCACCATTTCGGTAACTGGTTATCCAGCTCCATGATTCCATCGAAACCGTGGTCAATAAGGATATCTTTTTCTTCAGTTTCTGATTGCTTTTTGAATGCAGCCAAATACATTCTTTTTAAGAAAGGAACTTTCTTTTCAGCTAAATAAGCTGCTTTTTCCTCCGGAGATAATTTTTTGAATTTGTTGTTTTCAATCAGATCTCCAATTGCACCATGGATATAGGCAAGGATACCAGCGATCACAACAGTTCCCCAGAAGTAAGGTGAAGAAAGGAACGCGTAGCTCTGTACAAATAAATAATAAAAAACTATTAAAAGTCCAATTATTATTAAGATGTTTATAACAACAGGTGTTCTTTGTTTCATAAAAAATAGTTTAATTTTTTAAATTAAAATCGTCATCTTCTTCATCCCCAAGAGGAGCCTCTTCTTCTTCTTTGTAATATTTTTTAGGCCTGCTAAAAACATAAATTACCAAAGCAACGAAGAACAGCATAAAGAAAATCAGAGCCAGTGTCTGGTAGAAGCCAGCATTTTCTGTATTGGATAATATATCTTTAAAGTTCTGAGGAATCATAATATGAGCCTTTTAATGTTTTTTAGTTATTACTTGCTGTTTTGATTTCAGTTGTTTTAATATCTGTTCCTAATCTCTGAAGATAAGAAATAAGAGCTACAATTTCTTTTTTCTCTAATTCTCCCTGAGGTCTCTTAGCATAAGCCTGCTTAAGGTCATTTGCTTCTGAGAAGATATCTTTTACAATTTTTGCTGATTGGTTGTTTGCCCATTTATCTGCAGAATCAATTTCAGCCTTAGAATAAGGTACATCGAACACATTTTTCATCAGCTTCATTTTGTCTACCATCTTAGTTCTGTCTAAGTCAGTAGCAATTAACCAAGGGTAACGAGGCATGATAGAACCTGCGGAAGTAGATCTTGGGTTATACATGTGCTTGTAGTGCCAAGAACTTGGGTTTTTACCACCTTCTCTATGTAAATCCGGTCCTGTTCTCTTAGAACCCCATAGGAACGGTCTGTCGTATACAAATTCTCCAGCTTTGGAGTATTGTCCGTTTTTACCGTTGAACCTTGTAATCTCATCTCTGAACGGTCTGATCATCTGAGAGTGACAAGCATTACATCCTTCACGGATATAAATATCTCTACCTTCAAGTTCAAGTGGTGAATATGGTTTTACCGCTGAAATCGTAGGTACACTTTTCTTAAGAGACAGCGTAGGGATGATTTCAATTGAACTACCAATAGATATTGTGATGAAAGATAAAATACCTAATAATACCGGAGTTCTTTCCAGCCAAAGGTGAGTACCTTCTCCTTCTTTTCTGTTCTTGCTGATGTTTGCTAATGCAGGAGCTTCAGCAGGAACTTCTTTCTGGAATGATCCTTTTCTTACCGTAGCAATTACGTTTACAATCATTAGGATAGATCCTGAGATATAGAATAAACCTCCTACGAATCTCATTTTGAAGTAAGGAATAATTGCCGTTACTGTATCCAACCAGTTTTTCCATAATAATGTACCGTCCGGGTTGAATTGCTTCCACATTAATCCTTGTGTGAATCCTGAAATATACATTGGAACTGCATAGAAAATGATTCCTAAAGTACCTAACCAGAAATGCCAGTTAGCTAATTTTACAGACCAAAGTTTTGTTCTCCACATAATGGGTACCAAATAATAGATAACCCCGAATGCCATGAAACCATTCCATCCAAGAGCTCCTAAGTGTACGTGACCGATAACCCAGTCTGTAAAGTGACCAATTTTGTTGATGTTTTTAGTTGCCAAAAGCGGCCCTTCAAACGTTGCCATACCATAACAAGTAACAGCTACAACGAAGAACTTAAGGATAGGATTTTCTCTTACTTTATCCCAAGCTCCTCTTAACGTAAGAAGACCATTTAACATACCTCCCCAAGATGGTGCAATAAGCATGATAGAGAACCCTGTTCCTACCGCCTGAGCCCAAGCCGGAAGAGCTGTATACTGAAGGTGGTGAGGACCAGCCCAGATATATACGAAAATTAATGACCAGAAGTGAATAATAGACAGTTTATAAGAAAATACCGGTCTGTCTGCAGCCTTCGGAAGGAAGTAATACATTAAACCTAGAACCGGAGTCGTCAATACGAATGCAACCGCATTGTGTCCATACCACCACTGTACAATAGCATCTTTTACCCCTGCATATGCTGAATAAGATTTCCAGCCTGTGAAAGATAAAGGTACTTCAAGGTTGTTGAAGATGTGAAGCATTGCTACCGCAATCCATGTACCAATGTAGAACCAGATCGCTACATAAAGGTGTCTCACTCTTCTCTTTGAAATAGTCAGGAACATATTGATACCAAAAATGATCCATGAGAATGCGATCAATATGTCGATCGGCCACTCGTGTTCAGCATATTCTTTAGAGGTATTGATCCCCATAAAGAATGTAACGAACGTAGCAACGATCATAAACTGCCAAGTCCAGAAATGTAACCAAGACAATGTGTCACTGTACATTCTTGTTTTTAATAATCTCTGTAATGAGTAATAAATACCCGTGTAAACAATGTTACAAACGAATGCAAAGATTACGGTGTTGGTGTGCAGCATTCTGATTCTACCAAAACCAAATGCACCATGAGTGTTTATTAAACCTTGAATATTACCCGATGCCAAACTCTTAATGGTTGTGTCATCTGTCCCGAAAAAGAATTCAGGTAATTCAGGGTAGAAAAGCATTAATGCCGCCGTAAGCCCGAACGTAAACCCTATAAGACCGAAAACTAAGGTCGCATAAAGGAACGCACGGACAATACTATTGTCATAACTAAACTTCTGTGTTTCCATATCAACTATTCACTATTTTTCTCAATTTTTATTATTTTCTCCTATTTCTTTCTCGTCTTTATCTTTGTTGCCTGCCTCATCATTTTCTTTGATTTTTTCATCATCAAAAAGGATTCTGACAGCCGGAGATTCATCATCTTCAAACTGTCCTTTTCGGGCATACACTATAAATACGACCAAGAAAATCGCAGCCAAAGAAACACTGCAGAGGATCATTAAATATAGAATATCCATTGGACAACAAAATTAACCTATTTTCGGGGTTCAAATTTAGTGAAAAATAATGACTTTCATCACGAAATGACGATTTCAGCTAATTTAAAATCAGTCTAAATAAGGGCGTTTAAGCCTGTTTTTTGAAATACTTACGACCTAAAATCCAGGTTGAAAGTGTAGTAAAAGTAACCACCGTGATAGAACTGATTGGCATGATGATTGCTGCAAAGAGCGGATGCATATGTCCTGTAACAGCGTAACTTAAACCAACGATATTGTATAGAAAACTGATTATAAATGTCATTTTCACAATGGTGATAGAGCCTTTACAAACGTTCAGGTAATTGTCTAATGTAACTACTTTATCACCGTTCATAATTACATCAGAGGATGGGGTAAAACTGTTTGTGTCATCAGCAATTGCAATTCCTACATTACTTTGTTTTAAAGCTCCAGCATCATTAAGACCATCTCCAAGCATGGCTACTTTCATGTGCTGGTCCTGAAGAGTTTTAATGTAATTCAGTTTGTCTTCCGGATTCTGATTAAAGGCCATTCCTTTGTAATTTGGAATAAGCTCTTTAAGCTGGTTCTCTTCTGAAGAGTTATCTCCACTCAGGATAAATATTTTGTAGTTGGTTAATTTTGTGAAAAGTTCTTTCAGCTTCGGACGGTATTCGTTCTTAAAGATAAATTTACCTAAATATTCACCATTTTTGCTGATATAAACTGCTGTTTCAAGGTTTTTAGGTTCCTGGTTATTATAACGGGCTGACCCAATTTTATAAAGAGTTCCCCTTACGCTTGCCTCATATCCTTTTCCTGAAATTTCAACAAAATTCTCTACCGGGAAATAATCATCATTTACTTCGATGAATTCATACAAAGATTTTGAAAGCGGGTGGTTGGAATTCTTTAATAATGTTTTAATATTCAGGGAATCAAATTCGTTGATCTCTGGCCCTTCATATTTGATATTTGATTTTTTTCTGTGCGTAATCGTTCCGGTTTTATCAAAGACAATGGTGTCAAGCTTCGCGATTTTTTCAATCGTTAAAGTATCTTTTACATAAAACTTATTTCGACCTAAAATCCTCATAATGTGTCCGAAAGTGAACGGTGCAGACAATGCAAGAGCACAAGGGCATGCAATGATCAGAATGGCTGAAATAACCTGGAACATTTTATTTAAGTCAATAAAATACCAATAAGTTCCTGCGACTAAAGCAATCCCTAAAATAATGAATGTGAAATATTTACTAACGTTATTTGTTAACGTGTCAAGTCCTGTTTCATGTTTTTTAAAAGCTTCTTTATTCCAAAGCTGAGTTAAATAACTTTGATCTACGTTTTTAATCACTTCAAGTTCTAAAGAGGATCCAATCTGTTTTCCTCCAGCGAAAATTTTATCTCCAGGCTGTTTGCTGATACTTTCGCTTTCCCCTGTGATAAAACTATTGTCAATATTTCCTTCTCCGTTGATCAGAATAGCATCTACCGGAATGATTTCCTGATTTCTAACCAGAATTCTATCACCAACTTTTATTTCAGACAATAAAATATTATCCTGTTTTCCTTCGAAATCAACTTTCGTTACGGCAATCGGATAGAAAGATTTGTAATCTCTGTCATAAGAAAGAGCATTGTACGTTCTTTTTTGGAAAATTTTCCCGAGAAGCATGAAGAATAAAAGGCCACAAAGGGTATCAAAATATCCCGGACCATAATCTGTTACCACTTCATAAATACTTCTTCCGTATAGAACAAAAATTCCTAAGACAATCGGAACATCAATGTTGACAATCTTGTTTTTTAAACCATACCATGCAGATTTATAGTAATCTGAAGCTGAGTAAAATACAACAGGTGTTGCCAGGAGGAATATCAAGGTTCTGAACAAGCCTTTATAATGTTCCATCCAATAATCTTCACCTCCGATATATTCAGGAAAAGCAAGAAACATTCCGTTACCAAAAGCAAAGGCAGCAATGGCAAATTTTACTAATAAAGATTTGTCGAGATGATCTTCATTTTTATCAGCAGTTTCAAGGCTGATAACCGGCTTATATCCTAGATTGGTTAAAAATTTAGCAAGTTCGCTTAATTTCAGATCGTTATGGTTGAATGAAATCTGTAGGGTCTTTCTTGTAAAGTTGACCTGTGAATATTTGATGTGGGTATTTAAAGTATGAAGACTTTCTAATAACCAAATACATGAAGAACAGTGAATTACTGGGATTTTGAATGTGACAAGACTGGTGTTTCCTTCAGAAAAATCAGTGACTTTTTCAAAGATTTCCGGGGTATCCAGGTAGTCAAATTGAGTAGAATTTTCATCATTCGGACGAATTCCCGCTCCTTTATTAAGCTCATAGAAATTGCTTAAATTATTTAAATTTAGAATTTCGTAAACAGACTTACATCCATTACAACAGAAAGTCTTTTCATCAAATAAAATTCTCTCTTTTTCTATCCCTTGACCACAATGAAAACAGTTCTCGCTCACCCCATAAAATATTGAACTACAAAATTATAACAAATTTTTTTGTTTATCGCGTTAAAAAGTTCTATTTTTGTGATAAATATCATATAAAATGCCGCAGGAACAACAGATAGCAATTGAAGAGAGGTTCGCCAGAGTTTTTAATGATAAATCATTTAAAGAAAGACTTTCTAGCGCAGATTTTGAAAAATACATTAATGGCAAAAAGAAACTGAGTTTTCAGAAACACGATACCATTTTCGAGGATGGTGAAACTCCAAAAGGAGTTTTTGTTTTGGAAAAAGGGGCTGCCAAACTTTCGAAATCAGGAGCGTTCGGGAAAGATCAAATTTTAAGATTTATCAAAGAAGGGGATATCATCGGCTATCGTTCTTTGCTTTGCGGGGAGAATTTCCAGGCCAAAGCAGAAGCAATGACAGATATTGAATGTGTTTTCTTACCAGCAGATATTTTCATGTATCTTCTGGAAGTAGATCCACAGCTGTCTTTCGTAATGCTTCAAAAAATCTCATACGAATTAGGAGAATCTTCAAATACCATTACCTTCCTTGCCCAGAAAACGGTAAGAGAAAGATTGGCTGAAATACTGCTGCTTTTGGAACAGAAGCTGGGAGTAGATCCTGAAGGGTTCATCAAGATCTCATTGACGAGAGAAGAAATTGCCAATATCATCGGTACTGCTACAGAAAGTGCCATCCGTCTGATTTCAGAATTCAAACAGGATAGCCTGATTGAAGTAGACGGAAGAAATATTAAGATCTTAAATCACGATAAACTCATGAAACTCGGTCACGTAGTTTTATAAATCATACAAAAACTTAAGTCGGCTGAAGGCCGACTTTTTAACTTTTAAAAATAGATAAATTATGTCTGTTCACTCTGAAATTAAAAAAGTTACGACTGAAACCTTGCGTAAAATGAAATTCGACAAGGAAAAAATAACAATGCTTACAGCCTATGATTTTACCACAGCAAAGATGGTAGATGCAGGTGGAGTAGATGCTATTTTAATTGGAGACTCTGCAGCGAATGTAATGGCTGGTTTTGAAACGACATTGCCTATTACGCTGGATCAAATGATCTATCATGCTCAAAGCGTGGTAAGAGGAACCGACAGAGCTTTGGTGGTAGCAGATTTACCTTTCGGAACTTATCAGAGTAATCCTGAAAAAGCATTGGAATCTGCGGTAAGAATGATGAAGGAAGGTGGAGCGCATGCCGTGAAAATTGAAGGCGGAAAGGAAATTTCCAAATCAATCAAAAAAATTATCAACGCCGGAATTCCGGTAATGGGACATTTGGGATTAACACCACAGTCTATTTATAAATTCGGGACTTATAAAGTAAGAGCTAAAGAAGAGGCAGAAGCTGAAAAACTGATTGCTGATGCGCAGCTTTTAGAAGAATTAGGTTGTTTTTCTGTTGTATTGGAGAAAATTCCTGCTGAATTAGCAAAGAAAGTTACTGAAAGCATTTCTATTCCTACTATCGGAATCGGTGCCGGAGCAGATTGTGACGGACAGGTTTTGGTATATCATGATATGGTAGGAATGAACAAAGGTTTCAGTCCGAAATTCTTAAGAAGGTATCTTGATCTTTACACAGAAATTACAGGAGCTGTTTCTCAGTATGTAAAAGATGTGAAGAATGTAGAATTTCCAAACGAAAACGAAAGCTATTAATCCATGCAGAATCAACAATCTATTCAGGGGATATTATCTATTGCAGCACTGGTTTGCCTTGCTGTAGGATGGTTTAATTTATTTTCTCCGGAAATCAACCATTTACTTTCAAGGAAGGTTTTTTATGTTTTGATAGGTGCGAGTTTCTTTATTCAGGCTCCGCTGCTTACCAATAAGAACTTTGTCTATGCAATGTATGCTGCTGCTGCCATCTGTGTATTAGGAGCATTTATACCGGAAGGTTCAAAGCTTTCAGCCGTTAAAACAGTAGGCCTTCTGGCGGGAATTATCCTGTCTTTATCCAATAGAAGAAGATAGAGAGAAGAAGCATGAAGGAGCAGATTATATATGAAGACAACCATCTTCTGGTGATTAATAAAAAGGTGGGTCAGCTTGTACAGGGTGATAAAACCGGAGATGAATCACTATTAGAATCTATCAAGAATTTTATAAAAATAAGAGATGCTAAGCCGGGAAATGTTTTTCTCGGCTTGGTTCATCGTATAGACCGCCCAACTTCAGGGCTGGTGATCTATGCAAAAACTTCCAAAGCGCTTTCACGCCTTACACAGATGGTAAAAAATCGTGAAGTGAAAAAAACATATTGGGCGGTTGTAGGAAAAGAAATGATCCCGCAAAGTCAAAGGCTGGTACATTATTTAAAGAAAAATGAAAAAAATAATAAAGCCATTGTTTTTCCGAAAGCTACCGAAGGGGCAAAAGAAGCGATTCTGACTTATAATGTTATCAAAACATTAGACAATTATTTGTTGTTGGAAATAGACCTTGAAACCGGAAGACATCACCAGATCAGGGCTCAGTTGTCTAAAACAGGGATTCCGATTAAAGGAGACCTGAAATATGGAGCACCACGTTCTAACCCGGATGGAGGAATTAATCTTCACGCAAGAAAGCTGGAGTTTATTCATCCTGTTACAAAGGAAAATATTGAAATCATAGCTCCAGTTCCGCAGAATGATGCGATCTGGAGAGCTTGTGAAGAATAGCAAGGGATCTAAAGCAATCAAAGAAAAAATATAAAAGTCCGTCTCAATTTTGAGGTGGACTTTTTCTTTGAGTTCATTTAAGATTTTGCCCATTCTAAAAAAATGTCTAACTTCGTCCCAAACTTTAGGGGTGTCTGTTACCAACAGACTGAGACTTTACCCTTTGAACCTGATCTGGATCATACCAGCGTAGGGAAAAGTAGATGACTTTTGCTGTACATTCTATTGTACAATAATGGCCATTCCTAAAGTATATTTAAAATTATTAGGAATGGAACTTATAATCAACCACACCCGAAAAACATTTGATGTACTTCCTGCAAACCTGGAAGCATTACTGGCTATTGAGCTGCCCGGAAAGAAAAAAGGCATCGCTGTAGCCCTCAATAACCGTATTATTCCCCTGTCGGCCTGGGCGGAAACCATTCTCAACAACAACGATTCAGTTTTAATCATTACTGCCACTCAGGGCGGTTAATCACATATTTAATACCAATACTTATGGCTCACTCCATTACATGTTCGCCATTTCCGAACTCAAAGAAAATCTACGTTGAAGGAACAGTACACCCTATTAATGTAGCAATGCGTGAAATACAGCTTAGCCCAACCAAATTGACCAATGGCGGCTTTGAACATAATGCTCCGGTAACGATCTACGATACTTCAGGGCCTTATACCGATGAAAATGCGGTTATTGACATTCAGAAAGGACTTCCAAGAATCAGAGAACAATGGATTCTGGACAGAAATGATGTGAATATCCTGGACGGAATTACGTCTGAATACGGAAAAGCCCGTTTAGCAGATCCACGTCTTGATGAATTAAGATTTTCTTACGATCATAAACCTAAAGTAGCGCAAGAGGGAAAAGAATTGACCCAGCTTTACTATGCAAAACAAGGAATCATCACTCCGGAAATGGAATATGTGGCGATCAGAGAAAATCAAAGGATAGAACAGCTGGATTCCGTATCCAAAGAAATGGCTTTTCAGCATCCGGGACACAGTTTTGGAGCAAATACTCCCAAAAGCAAAATTACTCCGGAGTTTGTAAGAGACGAAATTGCTGCCGGAAGAGCCATTATTCCCAATAATATCAATCATCCGGAAAGTGAACCGATGATCATCGGAAGAAACTTTCTGGTGAAAATTAATGCTAATATTGGAAACAGTGCCGTTTCATCCAGTATTGAAGAAGAAGTGGAAAAAGCGGTATGGGCCTGCCGATGGGGAGCAGATACCATTATGGATCTTTCAACCGGGAAAAATATTCATGAAACAAGAGAATGGATCATCAGAAACAGTCCGGTTCCCATTGGTACCGTTCCTATCTATCAGGCACTGGAAAAAGTAAAAGGCGTTCCGGAAGATCTGACATGGGAAATCTTCAGAGACACTCTGATTGAACAGGCTGAACAGGGAGTTTCCTACTTCACGATCCACGCAGGAGTTTTGTTGAGATATATTCATTTAACAGCAAAAAGAGTAACCGGAATTGTTTCCAGAGGTGGTTCAATTATGGCGAAATGGTGTTTATTCCATCATAAAGAAAGCTTCTTATACACTCATTTTGAGGAGATCTGTGAGATTATGAAGAAGTACGATGTTGCTTTCTCTCTTGGAGATGGTCTTCGTCCGGGATCTATTGCAGATGCTAATGATGCCGCTCAGTTTGCCGAACTGGAAACTTTAGGTGAACTGACAAAAATTGCATGGAAACATAACGTACAGGTAATGATTGAAGGGCCTGGCCACGTTCCGATGCATATGATCAAAGAAAATATGGAAAAGCAGCTGGAAGAATGCCATGAAGCTCCATTCTATACCTTAGGTCCTCTGACAACTGACATTGCGCCGGGCTATGATCACATCACTTCAGGAATCGGGGCAGCGATGATAGGATGGTTTGGCTGTGCGATGCTTTGTTATGTAACGCCGAAGGAGCATTTAGGACTTCCAAACAAAGATGATGTAAAAGTTGGTGTAATAACCTATAAATTGGCGGCACACGCAGCAGATTTAGCAAAAGGACATCCGGGAGCTCAGTACAGGGACAATGCATTAAGTAAAGCCAGATTTGAATTCAGATGGGAAGATCAGTTCAACCTTTCTTTAGATCCAGAGACTGCGAGAGCTTATCATGATGAAACATTGCCGGCAGAAGGAGCGAAAATTGCCCATTTCTGTTCTATGTGCGGACCAAAATTCTGCTCAATGAAAATTACTCAGGAAATCCGTGAATCTGCAGAACAAGGAATGCTGGACAAATCACAGGAGTTTATCGAAAAAGGGAAAGAAATCTATATATGATCCTGGTAATCACTCCTGAATTGATGGTTCCGAACGAAACTGATGTGATTAATCAGCTATTTAAGGAAGGACTTGATCTGCTTCATATCCGTAAACCATGGATCAACAGAGATGAAATGATTGAATTGATCAGCCAAATTGATGAAGCGTTTCATTCACAGTTGGTGCTACATACACATTACGATCTGGGGAAGGAATATAACATTTCAAGATTTCATTTCAGAGAGATTGATCGAAAGGAAGAAACTTATAAACCTTTTGCAGAAGAAAATACCATTTCAACTTCAGTACATGATATCACAACCTATAATACTTTGGACAAAGAATGGGAATATGCTTTCATAAGCCCGTTCTTTCCAAGTATCTCCAAAAAAGGATATGGATTGGATTCTACTATTAAAGATGAAATAAAACATAGGAACCATCCGGATGTAAAATTAATTGCTCTTGGAGGAATTGATCAGGATAATGTTCAGGAAGTTTTCAAAACAGAAGCAGATGGAGCAGCTTTATTAGGTGCCATCTGGGAAAGTGAAGAACCTTTAAAAGTATTCAAAAAATGCAGGAACGCCCTTATGTCATGAGTGTTGCAGGCTTTGATCCAAGTGGTGGAGCAGGCTTGTTATCAGATAGTAAAACCTTTGAGCAATCGAAAGTGATGGGACTTGGAGTATGTACAGCGTTGACACTGCAAACAGCCTCCAAATGTCTTAGTCTTGAATGGCGTCCTGTAAAAGAAGTGACTGATGCTATTCAGGTACTGATGGAAAATTATCCGGTTTCAGCCGTGAAAGTCGGAATAGTGAAGGATGCAGAATTTCTGGGTGAAATTGTAAAAACGGTAAAGATTAGCAATCCTGAAGTAAAAATAGTTTGGGATCCCGTTCTGAAAAGCACTTCCGAATTCACTTTTTTTGATCTTAAAACACTTCCTCAATTAAAAACGGTTATTAATAAACTGTGTTTAATAACCCCTAATTATAATGAATACAGTGTTTTAAAGGAACACAATCTTTTACCAGATACAAATCAATGCTCATTGCTGATCAAAGGAGGGCATAGACAAGATCATTTAGGAACGGATATTTTAGTTGAAAACGGAAAAGAAACTCTTTTAGTTCCAGTCGAAGACCATCAAATATATTTTCCTAAACATGGTTCAGGCTGTGTTTTATCATCAGCAATTACAGCAGAACTCGCCAAAGACGAAAGCATGGAAACAGCCTGTAAACAGGGGAAATTATACATTGAAAAATTTTTAAAAAGCAATCCCTCTTTATTGGGAACGCATTCATTATAAACATGGAAAAATTACAATACATATCACAGGGAAATACAAAACAGGAACAGGAGCTTCATATCCGTAAGGCTTTAGATAATGGGATCAAATGGCTGCAGGTAAGATGGAAAAATGCTCCTGAAAATGAATTAATCAATCTTTGTGAAATTTCAAAACAGCTTTGTTCAGAATATCAGTCGGTTTGTATCATCAATGACCATGTACAGCTGGCAAAAGAAATAGATGCTGACGGAGTTCATTTAGGTTTGAATGACCGGTCTATTGAAGAAGCCAGACAGACTTTGGGAGAAAATAAAATTATTGGTGGAACTGCCAATACCCTTTCAGATGTCATCCAGAGAATTAATGAATCTTGTGATTATATAGGTTTAGGTCCATTGAGGTTTACTATAACCAAAGAAAAATTGAGTCCTGTTCTTGGATTTGAAGGGTATCAGAATATCATTGATGGATTAAGAGAGAAATCAATAGATATTCCCAAAATATTTGCCATCGGAAGTGTTACTCTTAAAGATATTTTACCCTTACAAGAAATCGGAATTTATGGTGTTTCCGTTTCAGGACTTATTACAAAGCAGCCCACCATTATTAAAGAACTAAACAAAGTAATGATATGAACAATCAGAAATTAGAAATAGCCGGAAGAACTTTTGAATCAAGACTGTTTTTAGGAACGGGAAAGTTCGGAAGTCTGAAAGATATGGTACAATCTGTCATCGCATCAGAAACGGATATGGTGACCATGGCACTGAAAAGAATTGATGCACAATCCAGTGAAGATGATCTGCTTGACTCATTAAGAGAAAACAATGTTCATCTTCTGCCTAATACCTCCGGAGCCAGAACAGCTAAAGAAGCAGTATTAGCCGCACAATTAGCCAGAGAAGCACTGGAAACAAACTGGGTAAAACTGGAAATTCATCCGGATCCGAAATATTTATTGCCGGACCCTATTGAAACATTATATGCAACCGAAGAACTTGCCAGGCTGGGATTCATTGTGATGCCTTATATTCATGCCGATCCTGTTCTATGCAAACGTCTTGAAGATGCCGGAACAGCTGTGGTAATGCCTTTGGGAGCACCTATCGGAACAAATAAAGGATTAAGAACCCAGGACTTTCTGGAAATAATTATCAGCCAGAGTAATGTTCCTGTAGTGGTAGATGCTGGAATCGGTGCGCCATCAGATGCAGCAAAGGCCATGGAAATGGGAGCAGACGCCGTTTTGGTAAATACAGCCATTGCCGTTGCAAGAAATCCGCTTAATATGGCTGTCGCTTTTAAAGAAGGTGTGATTGCCGGAAGAAGAGCTTTTGAATCAGGATTGGGAGCCATTGCCAACCATGCTGAAGCCTCAAGTCCGCTTACTTCGTTTTTGTTTGAATAAATCAGGATTATGAAAAGCTTTAAAGATATTTTTGAACGCTATCAATGGGAGGAGGTAAGGAGTAAGCTTGAAAAAGTAAACCTGTCTGATGTAAGATCCAGTCTTCAGAAAAAGAATAAAACCCTTGATGATTTCCTGAATCTTCTGTCACCAGCGGCTTCTCAGGAATTGGAACTGATGGCAGGAATGACACAGGCACTTACCCAAAAACGATTCGGAAAAACCATTCAGTTGTATGCTCCGCTCTATCTCAGTAATGAATGTCAGAATATCTGTACCTATTGTGGATTCAGTCTTGATAATAATCTGAAAAGAAAAACTCTTTCCGATACAGAACTGATGATTGAAGCATCAGTTCTGAAATCAATGGGTGTGAATCATGTACTGCTGGTAAGCGGTGAAGCCAATAAAATAGTGGGAGTTCCCTACTTTCAGAATGCTGTCCGAAAGTTAAAACCTCATTTTTCCAATATTTCCATTGAAGTTCAACCTTTAATGGAAGAAGAATATAAACTGCTTCATGAAGAAGGAGTACATTCCGTATTGGTATATCAGGAAACCTATCATCAGGATGTTTACAGAGAATATCATCCGAAAGGTAAAAAATCAAATTTCCATTTCCGTCTGGAAACTCCGGACAGAATAGGACGGGCGGGAATTCATAAAATTGGGCTAGGAGTTCTCCTTGGACTTGAAGATTGGAGAGTTGATAGTTTTTTCAACGCATTACATATCGATTATCTTCAGAAACAATATTGGAAAAGTAAGTTTTCGGTTTCATTCCCAAGACTCAGACCGGCAGAAGGAATTATTGAACCTAATTTTATTATGGAAGACAAAGATCTTCTTCAGCTCATTTGTGCCTACAGAATCTGGAATGAAGACCTTGAAATTTCCATTTCCACCAGAGAAAATGAGGTCTTTAGAAATAATATTGTATCTCTTGGAGCTACAGCCATGAGTGCAGGCTCAAAAACCAATCCCGGAGGGTATGCTGTCGATAAAGAATCTCTGGAGCAGTTTGAAACCAGTGACGAACGAAGCATGGATGAGATCAGAACCATGATTAAAAAAGCGGGCTACGATCCTGTGATGAAAGACTGGGATTCCGTTTATAGTGGATTTTAAACTTTTAAACCATTAAGAACTTTGAAGAGCTGAAACTAAATTAAGAAAAATCGAAGATTTTAAGGCCATATCTTCTTAAAGCAAAGCTCAGCTTAATTTTCCTTAAAAACTTAAAGAATCTTAATGGTTCAATTATCATAAAGTATGAAAAAAGAAGATCATTTTTCACGGTACAGCCGGCAGATATTTATAGAAGAGATAGGACTGGAAGGACAAAAGAAACTCATGGCTTCAAAAGTCCTTGTCATAGGAGCAGGAGGTTTGGGAAGTCCCATTATTCAATATCTGGCTGCTGCAGGAGTGGGAACTTTAGGTGTTGCAGATTTTGATGAGGTTGAAATTCATAATCTGAACAGACAGATCATTCATACTGAAAACAGCGTAGGGTTATCCAAAGTGAAGAGTGCTGAAACATTTGTAGAAAAGCTTAATCATCAGGTTACATTTACAGGAATTGAAGAAAAAATAAATAAAAATAACGCTGAAGACATCCTTTCTCAGTACGATGTAATTGTAGACGGGTCAGACAATTTTTCCACAAGATATCTGGTGAATGATACCTGTATAAAATTGAAAAAAACGTTGGTTTACGGAAGTATTCTGGGATTCTCAGGACAGGTTGCCGTGTTCAATCATAATGGAAGTAAAAATCTGAGAGATCTATTTCCGGAACCTCCTTCTGATGAAGATATGCCGGATTGTGACAGTCTTGGTGTATTGGGAGCTCTTCCCGGAATAATAGGAAGTATGATGGCTCTTCAGACCTTAAAAATCATCACTGATCTTCCGGTAAGTGTCGATCAGTTGACATTGGTAGACACATTGAGCTGGAGATTTCAGACGATAGATTTTTGATCTAAATATAAACACTAATATCACTAATGTTTTCACAAATAACACCATTTTAATATCAATAGGAACGGGCTTTAGCCCGTTTTACTTTTTAGAATATCATCCATAGGCTTTAGCCAAAACCTATATTCCATACAAAAAAGAGGCGGTCACCTTAGGTGCCGCCTCTTTTGTTTTATCTCAAAAAATTATTGTGCCTGCTGCATTACGCCGCCGTTATCTTCTTTTTTAGTCTGGTTCAGGATATTTGGATCCTCTTTCGCCAGTTTATTTCTTGTCGGAATTTTATAGTTAATGGAAAATCCGAAATTCCTTGTGTCATACTTGCTGCTGATCATTACCGGAGTTCCTGATGGTGGATTAGAACGTACCTGCATCATCTGCCCGTTGAAAATATCATTCGCAAAAACAGAAAGCGTCAGACGGTTGTTCATAAACTTCTTCGTCAGCGTAATATCAAGAGAGTTGTTGAATGGTTTCTCTGCCGTGAAATAGAAATATCCTGCCTTTGGAGTCAGATAGCTGTAATTGGCTGTCATTTTGATGTCTTTAGGCAGAAGAATCTGAGTCATAATATTGAAAATCCAGAATCCTTTATTATTCAGATTGTCGATTTCATGTTTCTGGTAACCAGCATATAAGTACATGAAGTTAATTTTATCAGGATTAAAATCAAACTTCATGATTTCGCTCAAAGGCTTGCTGAAAATCATAAAAGGAACCGGTAATCCCACGTTGAAGTTATGAATTTTCATATTCGAAATATTCACCTGCTCGTTGTAGAGTTTTCTTCCGTCTTTTCGGATGATCTGTGCCACCTGATTGTTTGCTGAACTTACGCTATACCCGATAAATGCATAATCAAAAGCCGAAATTTTCAATTCATAATTATCAAAAATAGTAGGTTGTAGATTCGGGTTACCATTAACTTCCGTACTTGGTCCGGAGAACGTTACGTTATTCGGGTTCAGGGCAGAAATACTTGGTAAGCTGATTTTTCTGTTGTAATTCGCAGCAATATAAACCTGATTCATCATGTTATACTGTACACTCGCGTTCGGGAAAAACTTAAATTTATTGAAAGGAATCAAATTCGCTTCCACCAGTTTTGCATCTTTATCGAAATATCTTGTTACCCCCGAAATGTCATAGTTTTCCGCACGGGAACCCAATGTGAAGTCAAACTTTTTCAGTTTAGCCTGAAACTCCAAATAGGTAGAAGCAGTTTGTCTTTGATATTCAAGATTCGTCAAGCCAAAACTTTCCGTATCATAATCCTGTTTTTCATACAATCCTCCAAAGCTTACCTTTCCACCATCAAGAAGCTTGATAGGCTGGGCATAATCTACTTTAAAGTTGGCAATATTCATTACAGATTCATTGTTCAGAATATCTTTTAAGCCACTCATTGCACTGTTAATTGGTGGATTGGGAGCTGCAGCAAATATACCATCCTGAAAATAATTGTCCTGAGAGAATTTACTGTCTGATCTTGTGTAGCCGAACTGAAAGTCCAGTTTTTGAGATTTGTCAGCAAAACGTTTCTGATACGTTACAACAGCTTCCTGTCTCAAGCTATTGGTATGGGCCACATCAGAAGATGTATAAAAAGCTTCTCTTAAATCCTTTGGATTGTTCTGAAAAGGTAAATCTCCATGACCGTTACTTAAAGTATAATTGTCATTATTATTGTGGTAAATATCGTAGTTTAATAATAATCTGTCCTGTCCTAAATCAAAAGTCAATCCTGATTTTGCAAAATACCCTCGTCCGTATCTGTCGGTATGACTTGTTAAAAGCTCATCCTGTTGGCCGTTCAGCATACTTTCACGGTAGTTTTGACCAACATTCAGCTGCCATCCGAAATATTTATTTCTGGCATTTAAATTAACGGAGTTGGTCGTTCTGCTTCTGTATTGATCATAATTCGTAAAAGAATAATTCCCGGAATAAGTAGCAGTTAAATATTTATTGGCATTTTTGTTCGTGATGATATTCATGATTGCACCTCCGGATGTAGCCGGAAATTCAGCGCCGGGTTGAGTGATTACCTCAATTCTTTCTACAGAATTGGCAGGCATTCCTTCAAGAAAGGAGTTCAATTCATTGGATGTGATGTTCAGAGGTCTTCCGTTAAGATATACTTCCAGCATTTTTCCCTGGTACATCATTCCTGCGATGTCGGTAGATACCAGTCCAGGAAGCTTTTTTATTCCTTCTAATACGTTTCCGTTGTTCAGCTGAGGTTGCTCGGAAAAGTCAAAAATAGTACGGTCTGCCTTTTGTTCAACTGCTTTTTTAGTTTTGGTGATGACTACACCTTCAATCTGCTTTTCCTGAGGTTTATTGTTTTTTTCCTGTGAAAAGACAAAAACAGAGCTTAATAAGGATAACGCGAAAATCGTTTTTTTCATAATGTTTTTACTGATATCCGGTTAGACGCTGAAAAAGATAATTTGTTACGCTAAAATGTTGAAAATCGAAATTTTAGGTTAAATATTTTTTTATTTATGAAATAATTATATCTTTGCCGGGTAATTATCAAGAATCTCTAGATGGGATAGCAACCTGCAAAAACAAGCAAGGTGCTGCAATCGATAAGCCGGATCTTCCGGAAAAAATGTTTATCATTCTATCATTATCCCCATCTTGAATTTTTGTTTTAAAGTTAAATTCAAATGTTTAAAGACAAGGGAAATCTCCTTACATCAGTTATCTTTTATTCTTCGGATCATGAAGTGAATCTTCATTATTCCCATATGTTTTCATGCCATTTCTATATGCGCATGTGTTGTTGCTTCTAGCCTTTTCTATTTCTAAAAAATAATACAAACATTTCGAACATTTATGTAACCTTAAAATTTAGGGATACGGGATTTGTATTGCTCAAAAAACAATTTTTAACAACAAAAAGTAAACAACAAACAACATGCATAATTTCAGGAAAAAAATATTTGTTCCTTCTATTGCGCTTATTTCTACATTTTATTACGCACAGACGGACACGTTACAATCTAAGAAAATAGAAGATGTAGTCATCCTTGGATCAAGAGGTTCCGGAAGATCATTGACAGATACACCTGTTCCGGTAGACATCATTAATATATCAAAAATTTTAAAACAGAGCCCGACTAATAGTATCAGCCAGGCCTTAAATTATATTGTACCCTCATTTTCATCCACTTCTCACACGGTTAACGATGGAACTGACTTTGTAGATCCTGCTCTTTTAAGAGGTTTAGGTCCGGATCAGGTTTTAGTTTTACTCAATGGAAAAAGAAGATACCAGTCTTCATTGATTAATGTTACCCTCACACCGGGAAGAGGATCTGTGGGAACCGATCTTAATGCTATTCCAGCTTTTGCTTTAGAAAAAATTGAGGTTTTAAGAGATGGAGCTTCTGCCCAATATGGTTCTGATGCCATTGCTGGAGTCGTTAACCTTGGATTGAAAAAAAGATTAGGGCTTTCCGGACAGGTGTTTTTAGGTGGATATGCTTCACCTGTTGCCAATAATTTCTCCGGAGGAGTGGATGGACAGACCATTTCTGTAGACCTTAATTATGGAGCTAAAATTGGACAGACCGGATTTTTTAACGTTACAGGTTCTGCCCAATACCGAGACCCTTATTCCAGAGCCGGAGTAAGAGAAGGAGATATCTTCAATGCCTATAATGCCATTAACTATAGAGCATTACAGGATGGAGTGAATATTGATGGGTTGTATAAAAATATTACCAATACTTCCAATACTCAGCAGATTATCAATACAATTAAACAATATGCAGGTAAGGTTGGATATTTTGCACCGGATTTTCAGTCTCAGATTTCGGGAGCAAATAGTATTTCGGACCTTCAAAAATTATTAGGTAAAGATTTTACCTCCCAGGAACTTAATTACAGAGGATTAGAGAGAAAAGATTTCAGTCTGAGAGCAGGACAGTCTAAGCTGCAATCCGGACAGCTCTTCTTTAATTCTGAGATTCCTGTTAATGAGGAATGGAAGGTTTACTCATTTGGAGGTTACAGCTACCGCCTTGGAAATGCCGGAGGATTTTACAGACTTCCTAATACTGAAAGAAACATCAATGCAGTGACTCCCAACGGATATCTTCCTCAGATTGAAGCAACCGTAAATGATTATTCTCTCGCTGCAGGAGTCAAAGGGAAATGGAATGGCTGGAATGTGGACTTCAGTAATACATTCGGGAAAAACGTCTTCAGTTTTGGGGTGGTAAATACCTTTAATGCATCACTTACAGACAGTTCTCCAAGAACTTTTGATGCCGGAGGCTCTGAGTTTTCACAAAATACCGTCAATCTTGACTTTTCCAAAAAATATGATGTCCTGAAAGGATTGAACATTGCATTTGGAGGTGAATACAGACACGAAAACTATAAAGTAAATGTTGGAAAAGAAAATTCTTATGCTTCTTATGATATTTATGGACGTGTGGTAACCGCTAAAACCCCTGAAAATGAAAAAGCAACCGATTTCTTCGGAAATACAAGACCGGCCGGAGCTCAGGTTTTCCCAGGGTTTAGTCCGGAAAATGCAGTCTCCGGAAACAGAAACAGTATTGCGGCTTATGCAGATGCAGAGCTGGAGGTTACTGACGGATGGCTGCTGGAAGGAGCTTTACGATATGAGAATTATTCAGACTTCGGATCTACATTCAATTATAAGCTGGCAACCAATGTAAAGCTGGCTCCCAATCTAAACTGGAGAGGTGCTGTTTCTACGGGGTTTAGAGCACCATCTTTAGCACAAATCTATTATAGTTCTACTTCTACACTGATTCAACAGGGAAAAACTACACAGGTAGGTACTTTCAGAAACAATTCTGAAGCAGCACAGGCATTGGGTATTCCAAAATTGAAACAGGAAACCTCACAATCCTACAGCACAGGAATTACATGGAAGATTCCGTCATTAAGCCTGACTTTCACAGCAGATGCTTATTTAATAAAGATTAAGGACAGAGTAGTATTGACAGATCTTTTCTTCCGCCCTAATGGTAATTTTACCCCAGGTTCGGATCAGGCAGTTCTTCAGGACGCTTTTGATCTTGCAAGGGCAAGTGCTGCCAATTTTTTTGCCAATGCGGTGGACTCTCAGACGAAAGGGCTGGATATTACCATTTCTCAGAATTCAAAAATCTCATCAGGGATTTCTTTGGAGAATAACTTCGGCCTTAATCTTAATCAGACCAAAAGAATCGGAGATATCCATGCGTCACCTAAATTAGTAAGCCAGATTGATAATTATTTCTCAGAACCGAACAGAGTATATTTTGAAGAAGCTGTACCACGTGTAAAAGCTACCTTATCCAATACGTTAAGAGTTTCCGGATTTACTTTCCTGCTGCGTAATTCTTTCTTCGGTAAAGTGACGGATGCCGATGTTTTAGATGCTAATTTTGACGGAGTAACAGGAAGTACAGAGCACTTCGTACTTAATAATCGTTTGATAACTGATTTATCTGTAGGATATGATTTTAATAAAAATATTTCAGCAACTATCGGGAGCAATAATATATTGAATATACTGCCTTCTAAAAGCCCGAATATAAATTCATTAACAGCTGATAACCAGTTTGTATATTCAAGACAGGTTTCTCAGTATGGTATTGGTGGAAGGTTCTTATTTGCAAGAATTGAATTCAGATTCTAATAAATAAAGCTTAGAAAATTTAATAAAAAAACAGAGATATCTTCTCTGTTTTTTTATATTCTATTACACCATAAAGAATGAATTATCTATTAGGGTGATTATTCTAATTTTATTTATTTCAGTGAAGAAAATTCAATAAAATCATATTCGGCGGAAGAAGAGAAAAGCTGTCTTAGTACTGCTGCATGGCCATTTCCGGCTATCACAAGAATTCGGTCTTCGCTATTATGAGGAATTTTTTGAATATTGCGGAACATTCTCAGATTCCTGCTGTACCAATACGAGGCAAGCATATCAGCACCATCGTGTTCTCTTAGCTTAAAATCTCCGCTTAAATAAGCACCATATCCGTATTGATGACTTTCTTTTGAATTCATGTAGGTAAATGTGTCTAAAAGCGATTTGAAATTCTTAGGTTCAGAACTCTTGAAGAAGCTGATAAACTGTTGGGAAATTGCATCATCACTTTTAAAATCATAATCTTTGCAGAGGTTATTAAAAAATGTAGAATCTGTTTTCCCAAATTTTGTCTGGAGATCATTCCAGATAGATTCTGCATCTATACTGAACAGTTCTTTGATTTTGAGTTCATTGGCGATTCGCATAGCAAGCTGATAGCGTTCGTCCCTTTCTTCTCTGTGTTTTCCCTCACCATACTCCTTCAGTTTTTGGTTTGCATTCCAGTTTGGCCAGGCTTCAATAGCAATCTTAGTAGGTTTAAATTTCTTGATATATTCTACAAGTTCAGTAACTTCCTTTGCCGTTTTAGGTGAAAGAACATCTATCTGATCTCCCTTATTGGTTGTATGAGCATCAAGATTAGGATAGTCAAAGTGGAAAGACCCTACAACAAGGACTTTGGTTTTTGGATTTTTGAAATAGCCCAAAGGCTTCTTTTGAGCAAAAAAGAATGTGGGAATGCATAGTAGAAGAATATAAATGAAGGTTTTCATAGGTTTATTTTTTTTTGTTATTAAATTATTGAGCACGGTTTTTCTCTTCAAAATCCACCACTCTTTTATTAGATTTTACTTTCTGATTTCCAAAATTGTAAGTGATGCTGAGTGCCAGTCTTCTGGCATCCCAATAGTTGTTGAATGACTGTGTATTATCTGTGAAATACATATCTGCCTTAAAACCAGACTGCCTGAAAATATCACTCACCGAAAGGTTGACCTGAAGAGCCTTTTCCGCAAAACTCATCTTTACTCCTGCATCAATGCTTGCTCTGTTTTTTGCTGCAATATATCCGTCACGTGAAGGCAGATTCTGCCAGTAGTTGACAAACAGCATGAATGTTTTCGCCTTATTCAGCTGAAAAGTATTGTTGAGGGAATAATAAAATGACTGTCCGTTTTTAGGAACCAGATTGAATCTTGTAATCTGGGTCTCATTATAACTGAATGAAGTTGAGATATTACTTTCCCAGATTTTGAAAAACGTATCTGTGTAATTGAAATTGATCCCGTATACGTTCTGATTATAATAATTTTCATAGGTACTGGTAAGGTCAATGCCGTTCAGGAATGAAATCTGGTCAAAATTATTCGTAGTTCTCTGGTAGTAAAGATTCGCAGAAAATTTACTTTTAAAAATATAATTGAACTCAATATTATGATTAAAAGAGGGCTGCAGACTTGGATTTCCGGCATAATATGTATTAGGATTGGAATACCATCGGAACGGATCTAAAGCCCGGAAATAAGGACGGTTGATTCTTCGGGAATAATTAATGCTGAACTGATTATTTTCATTGGCTTTATAAGATAAATAAGCTGTCGGGAAAAACTTTCCGTAATTATTCTCAGATTTTGACTGTGTAGTAAGGGAGAAACCGCTGGTTTGTGAATATTCATAACGGAGTCCTGCCTTTACAGACCATTTTTCACCAAAATCTTTACTGGCACTGATATAAGCTGCATAATTCTTTTCGTTATAATCAAAAAGATTGCTCTTCGCAGGATCTGTGATATAATTTCCATTGATGAAATTAAAATATCCAATATCCGAATTATTGGAAAACTGGCTGTATTTCGTACCGGTTTCTAACTGAATTTTTTTGAAATTTAAAGTTAAGTCAGCCTGTCCGGAATAGATCTTATAATCTACCGAAGAAAGATTTCTCACGACCTGTGTTGCGTTGCTGGTGACATTTCTTGTTGTAAAATTAACTTCCGTATCAGGTAAATTTCCATAATAATTGGCTCCGAAACTTAGCTTATGCTCTCCAAATTTCTGGTCAAAATACAGATTAAGCATTTGGGTTGTAAAAGGAGAACGATGCTTTGAATCCGTCTCTGTTTGTAAAGTAGGCGTACCATCTGTAAAGTAACTTTGTGTTGAAGTGATATCCATATTCGTATGCCCCTTTGTAATATCGTATACCAATCCGATATTGGAATTTTTAGAAAGTGAATAATCAAAATTGGCATTCAGACCGAGCCCGTCATTCATATCCCTTCTGTCATCCTTGCTGACAGAAGAACTTTGGCCAATAATATTATATTTTTCTACTGATCTTTTATCTCCGTCATAGCCCATTACTTTTACGGAGGCTTTTATTTTTTCATTCTGATAATTCACTCCTGCCACACTGCTGAAGCCGGCATATGTTTTTTGAGTATAACTGGTCGTCAGATAACCGTTCCATCCAAGATTCTGATTCTTTTTAAGGACAATATTAATGATTCCGCTATTTCCCTGTGCTTCATATTTGGCGGGTGGAGTGGTGATCACTTCTATTTTCAATATATTTTCAGAGCGAAGATTTCTCAGATAATTAATCAGTTCAGATCCGGAAAGATTCAGCATCCTGTCATTCACCATCACAGAAACTCCGTTTTTTCCGGTAATAGAAAGAAGACCTTTATTTTCATCCACCTGTAATAAAGGAGTGCCGGCTAAGACCTCGGTTCCCGAACTTCCCTGTGAAAGCATAGAATTCTGAACATTATAAACCAGGCGGTCCACTTTACGCTCTACCAGAATTTTTTTGCCATTCATCGTTACTGCCTCAATTTTATTGACGTTAGCAGTGTCTTTTGTTTGTGCTGTTGTAAAAGAACAAGCAAGGGCGGTTATAAATAAAAGGTGCTTTTTCATAGGTTAGTAATGACAGATTAAATGATGTTTATGTTGAATTTCTCGAACAAAAGTATAGGAAGAGCCTTCCATTGGAAATAGCATTTAGATGAAGCCTGAGATTATACATGTCAAAATAGTTTCGTCGGAAAAAAACAGGTTTTTATCGAAAAGGGTTGATGAATTGCGGGAGTATAGATTTATATTTGAATATGAATAAAAAGCAAATTATCTGGCTTCAGATTTTTTATTGGAGTTTCAATTTTATAGGAAACAACATTACACCCTATTTCTTTTTTCCTGAGCGGAGAGGATTTGAATCGTATGTGCTGAACTTTACTTATTTTATTACAGAAATCTCTACTTTTTATCTTTTGTATCTGGTTATTATTCCGAAAGTATTAAATCTGGAGAAACTTTATTCTGCCGTTTTAGTTTTTTTGATCTCTATTTTAAGCTTTGGTGTAATTCGGTATGGAATAGAAGAAGTGCTGCTTCCTATTACCCTTGGATTCAGAAATTATAATAAAGATACCGGACTTTTATATTATTTGACGGATAATATCTACAATGCATCATTGACTGTTTTCATTGCAGGAATCCTGTGGATCCTAGAGAAATATGGTGTTGCCGAAAGTGACAAAAAGCAGCTTTTGATTGAAAAAAAACAGGCAGAACTTCAGGCGTTGAAAACCCAGATCAATCCTCATTTTATTTTTAATTCATTGAATAATATCTATTCTCTCGTATATCAAAAATCAGATAAAGCACTTCCTGCCATTGAAGAACTTGGCCAATTGTTGAGATACAGTACAAAAGATCTAGAAAAAGACTCGATTTCTCTGGATAAGGAAATTGGATATATTGACAGTTTAATTGCATTGGAAAAGCTTAGAATCAGAAATCCTGAACTGTTGAATATAGAAAAAGATATTCAGCATCCACAACTTAAAATTTCACCGATGCTGTTGGTTCCTTTTGTAGAGAATGCTTTCAAACATGGTGATTTTCGTGATAAAGGTTTTGAAATGAAAATCTCTGATCATGATAAGATTCTGCATTTTTATCTTTTAAATTTTAAAACACAGAAAATGAAAGATACCGTGTCTGGAATAGGTATTCAGAATGTGAAAAAAAGACTGGAAATCCTTTATCCTAAACATCAGCTTGAGATCAAAAATTCAGAAACGGAATTTATTGTAGATTTAAAAATTGATTTACGGCATGAATAAGATAAAATGTATTATCGTTGATGATGAGCCGCTGGCAATCTCTCTGCTGGAGCATTATGTAGAGAAAATTCCTTTTCTTGAACTGGTTTTTTCTACAGAGAATCCGATTCTGGCTTTAGAATATCTGCAGAAAAACGATTCGGATCTCATCTTTCTGGATATTCAGATGCCGGAGCTTACGGGAATCAATTTTATGAAGATTGTTGGACCTGGTCAAAAGTATATTCTGACTACAGCGTATTCGGAATATGCGTTGGAAGGATATGAACATAACGTTGTGGATTATCTTCTGAAGCCTATCTCCTTTGAAAGGTTTCAAAAGAGTGTATTAAAAGCTCAGGAGCGGTTTTCTTTTCCACAGGAAGAAAGCACCCATTTCTTTGTGAAATCCTCCGGACAAAGGCATCGTATCGGCTTTCATGAGATTTTGTACGTAGAAAGTATCAAGGACTACGTCAATATCCGGACAGAAAATGATGAGTTTATTGTTCTGGATACTCTTAAATCAATGGAAAGTCAGCTTTCTGAAAAATTTGTGCGGATTCATAAATCTTTCATTGTCAATTTGGATAAAATCAAAAGTATTGGGGCAAAAAAAGTTGTTCTTCCTGAGTTTGAAATTCCTATCGGGGAAAGCTATAGAACAAATCTTCTGGATAGATTAAAGTAAGAAAATTGTAAGTTTTGGCTAAAGCCAGATGTATTTTATAATTTTAAAAGCGGACTAAAGTCCGCTCCTATTGAATTTATTAGCAGGAATTTTTGGTATGAAAATAAAAAAGACGACTTCAATTGAAGCCGCCTTTATATTAATTAATCTAACAATTAATTTTATTTTTCCTGTTGTTTGATCAGGTTCAGTGCAGAACCCGCTTTAAACCACTCAATCTGCTGATTGTTGTAAGTGTGGTTTGCCATGATGATATCTTTAGTTCCGTCAGCATGAACGAATTCTAAAGTCAGCTGTTTTCCTGGAGCAAACTGGTCAAGATCTAAGAAGTTAACTGTATCATCTTCCTTGATTTTATCATAATCAGCTTCATTAGCGAAAGTGATTCCAAGCATACCTTGTTTTTTAAGGTTGGTTTCATGGATTCTCGCGAATGATTTTACCAATACAGCTTTCACACCAAGGTGTCTAGGCTCCATGGCAGCATGCTCTCTTGAAGAACCTTCACCGTAGTTCTGGTCTCCTACAACGATTGTTGGAACGCCTGCCGCTTTGTATGCTCTCTGTACAGCCGGAACTTCACCGTATTCACCGGTTAATTCATTTTTAACTTTATTGGTTTCCATGTTGTAAGCATTTACAGCTCCGATCAACATGTTGTTTGAGATATTATCTAAGTGACCTCTGTACTTCAACCATGGTCCGGCCATAGAAATGTGGTCAGTGGTACATTTTCCGAAAGCTTTGATCAATACCTTAGCTCCTTCAATGTTTTTACCATCCCAAGCCGGGAATGCTTCTAATAACTGAAGCCTGTCTGAAGTAGGACTTACATTCACAACAACACTGGAACCATCTTCAGATGGAGCCTGATATCCATTATCATCTACCGCAAATCCTTTTGAAGGAAGTTCATAGCCTTTAGGTTCGTCAAGTTTTACCTGCTCACCTGCTTCGTTAGTTAAAGTATCTGTAATCGGGTTAAAATCTAGTCTGCCTGAGATCGCAACTGCAGCTACCATTTCAGGAGAAGCTACAAATGCATGGGTATTTGGGTTACCATCAGCTCTTTTGGCGAAGTTTCTGTTGAAAGAGTGAATAATAGAGTTTTTCTCTCCTTTTTCAGCACCTTCTCTGTCCCATTGTCCAATACATGGTCCACAAGCATTGGTAAAGATTCTTGCGTTTTCAAATTTTCTGAAAGAATCTAAGAATCCGTCTCTTTCTGCTGTGAATTTTACCTGTTCAGAACCAGGGTTGATTCCTAAGATGGCTTTAGGTTTTACACCTTTTGATACGGCATCTTCTACAATGGAAGCAGCTCTTGATAAATCTTCATAAGAAGAGTTGGTACAAGAACCGATAAGTGCCCATTCAACTTCCAAAGGCCATCCGTTAGCTTCAGCTTTAGCTCTGAATTCTGCAACCGGAGTCGCCAGATCCGGAGTGAAAGGTCCGTTTAAGTGAGGCGTCAGTTCAGAAAGGTTGATTTCTATTAACTGGTCGAAATATTGTTCAGGGTTTGCATAAACTTCTGCATCACCTGTTAAATGCTCAGCAATTTTATCCGCAGCATCCACTACATCCTGTCTTCCGGTAGCAGCAAGATATCTTCTCATAGAATTATCGTATCCGAAAGTAGAAGTTGTAGCCCCAATTTCAGCACCCATGTTACAGATTGTACCTTTACCTGTTGCGGAAAGGGATTCTGCCCCTTCACCGAAATATTCTACGATGCATCCGGTTCCTCCTTTTACGGTAAGGATTCCTGCTACTTTCAGGATAACATCTTTTGCAGAAGTCCATCCGCTCATTTTACCGGTTAATTTTACCCCGATAAGTTTAGGCATTTTAAGTTCCCAGGCCATTCCTGCCATTACGTCTACCGCATCAGCACCGCCAACACCTATTGCTACCATTCCCAGTCCTCCTGCATTTACAGTGTGTGAATCTGTACCAATCATCATCCCTCCAGGGAAGGCATAATTTTCCAGTACAACCTGGTGAATGATACCTGCTCCCGGTTTCCAGAATCCGATTCCGTATTTATCACATACAGAACTTAGAAAGTTGAATACCTCAGAGTTTTTGTTGATTCCTTCCTGTAAATCTTTATCAGCTCCTACTTTTGCCTGTATCAGGTGATCCGCGTGAGCTGTGGAAGGAACGGCAACTTTAGTTTTTCCTGCCTGCATGAACTGTAAAAGTGCCATCTGTGCAGTGGCATCCTGCATTGCTACTCTGTCTGGAGCGAAGTCTACATAAGAGTTTCCTCTTTCATAAGCCTGTGTAGCATTTCCTTCCCAAAGGTGGGTGTAAAGGATTTTTTCTGAAAGGGTAAGAGGTTTTCCTACGGTTTGTCTTGCTGCAGCAATTCTTTCCGGGTAACGCTCGTACACCTTTTTGATCATATCAATATCAAAAGTCATATCGTATTTTAGTTTTGTTCTTTTTCCGTTTAATGTTTCCTTTTCTACTGTCTGAAAAAGAAAAATCACTTTTTTATATATCAAAAAACGTTCCTATAATCCATAAACAGGGTTGTTTTTGATTCCAAAATCAATAGATTTTATAACTTTCAATTTAAGAAAAAATAGAATCTATTTTCCGGATTTTATCGAAAAAAAAACGTAACTATCTTAAAATAGAAACGTTCTAAACAAAAAATTGGAAGATTTTAAATCCCAAAGGACCAAAATCTTCCAATTATATAATTTTCAATAGTCTTACGACGTATGTGTAAATCTCTTAGTGAGCGCTTGTACTTGTTAATTCTTTAATAGAAGGTACAAAAGTGGTAAGGTCAATACCCTCAACGGCAGCTTTGTATTCATCAATATTAGGAATTCTTCCAATGATCGCAGAAAGAACTACAACCGGAGTTGAAGCAAGTAAAGATTCACCTTTTTTACGTTCAGAATCTTCAACTACTCTTCCCTGGAAAAGACGTGTAGAAGTTGCTAATACTGTATCTCCTTTAGCTGCTTTTTCCTGGTTACCCATACAAAGGTTACATCCGGGACGCTCAAGGTACATTACGTTTTTATATTCAACACGAGCTTCTCCTTTTGGAGCATTATCATCAAATTCAAAAGCTGAATATTTTTCCAGTAATTCCCAGTCTCCTTCTGCCTTTAATTCATCAATGATGTTGTAAGTAGGTGCTGCTACTACAAGAGGAGCATTAAACTCTACCTTTCCTTGTTGTTTTTCAATGTTTCTAAGCATTTGAGAAACAATCTTAAGGTCGCCTTTGTGAACCATACAAGATCCTACGAAACCAAGGTCTACTTTTTTCTCACCTCTATAATAAGAAAGGTCTCTGATGGTATCGTGAGTATATCTCTTAGATACATCGTCGTTGTTTACATCCGGGTCAGCAATCATAGGTTCTACAATTACATCAAGATCTACAACTACTTCAGCATAATATTTAGCATTTGCATCCGGAGTCAAAGCAGGTTTTTCTCCTGATCTGATCTCTGCAATTCTCTTGTTTGCTTTGTCAATTAGTCCCTGAAGAACTTTATTATGGTTATCCATACCTTTATTAATCATGATCTGGATTCTGCCTTTTGCAATTTCCAGTGATTCAATTAAAGTATTATCTTCAGAAATGTTGATAGAAGCTTTTGCCTTCATCTCAGCAGTCCAGTCTGTAAAGGTAAATGCCTGGTCAGCAGGAAGTGTACCAATATGAACCTCAATGATTCTACCCTGGAATACGTTTTCTCCTCCAAACTGCTTCAACATCTGAGCCTGTGTTGCATGAACCACATCACGGAAATCCATGTGTTCTTTCATGTTTCCTTTGAACGTTACTTTCACAGATTCAGGGATTGGCATAGATGCTTCACCTGTAGCTAATGCAAGAGCAACTGTTCCTGAGTCAGCTCCGAAAGCCACCCCTTTAGACATTCTTGTGTGAGAGTCACCACCAATGATGATGGCCCACTCATCTACAGTGATGTCGTTAAGAACCTTGTGGATTACGTCAGTCATTGCATGATATTCACCTTTCGGGTCGCGGGCTGTAATAAGACCGAACTCATTCATGAATTTCATCAGTTTCGGAATATTAGCCTGAGCTTTTTTATCCCAAACAGAAGCCGTATGACATCCTGACTGGTATGCACCATCAACGATTGGGGAAATCACTGTTGCAGCCATAGATTCAAGTTCCTGAGAAGTCATAAGACCTGTTGTATCCTGAGATCCAACGATATTCACTTCTACACGAACATCTGAACCTGCGTGTAACACTTTTCCTGGAGTAGTTCCAACAGCATTTCTGTTGAATATTTTCTCTACAGCCGTAAGTCCTTGCCCTTCGTGAGAAATTTCTTTTGATGGAGCAAAAACAGCAGGTGCTTCAATTCCTAAAAGCTGAGCTGCAAATGTCTGTAGTTTTTTACCAAATACGATAGCGTAAGATCCACCCGCTTTGATGAATTCCATTTTTTGCGGAGTGAAAGATTTAGTAAGGTCGATAAGTTCTTTATCGCCGTTATATAATTTCTTTTCTTTTGTATTAATCGTTAAAACAGTTCCTGTTGCTACTGAATAAGCTTCTTCAAGAACGATGTCGCCATTTTCGTTACGAATTGGGTTTCCGTTTTCATCAACTTTCTTTACCCAGTTTTTAAGGTCAACACCAATACCCCCGGTAACGTCTACTGTTGTAAGGAAGATCGGAGAAATACCGTTTGTTCCTCCTACAATTGGAGCAATGTTTACGAATGGTACATATGGGCTGGCTTGTTTACCTGTCCAAAGAGCAACGTTATTCACTCCAGACATTCTTGATGAACCTACACCCATTGTTCCTTTTTCAGCGATAAGCATAACGCTTGCATCAGGATGTTGTGCCTGTAAAGCTTTAATTTCTTCCTGAGCCTCAGGAGTGATCATACATTTACCATGAAGTTCACGGTCTGATCTTGAGTGGGCCTGGTTACCCGGAGAAAGTAAATCTGTAGAGATATCTCCTTCACCGGCAATAAATGTTACTATTTTGATTTCTTCAGCAACTTCCGGCAGTTTTGTAAAGAATTCAGCTTTTGCATAGCTTTCAAGAATTTCTTTTGCGATTTCGTTACCGCTGTTGAATGCTTCCTTCAGACGGGTTGTGTCTGCTTCATAAAGGAAAACCTGTGTTTTAAGAACAGCTGCAGCTTCTTTAGCGATAGCCGGATCGTTACCTAAAGCAAGGTCCAGCAGCACTTCAATAGAAGGTCCGCCTTTCATATGAGATAATAATTCAAAGGCAAATGCCGGGGAAATTTCTTCTACTATGGATTCACCCAGAATAATTTCTTTTAAAAATTTAGCTTTCACTCCCGCCGCACTTGTCGTTCCGGGTAGCGTGTTGTAAATGAAAAATTTAAGAGAATCCGATCGGTCAGCATTACCTGAATCTTTAATCTGTGTAATGATTTCGCTTAGTAATTCAGCACCATCAATAGGCTTTGGATGAAGCCCTTGGGTTTTTCTTTCTTCAATCTCTTTGATGTAATCCTTATAAATATTCATAATAGAAGGTCTTTCAACATTAAAGGTAGGCCTGCTTCTTCTTTACCGGTCTGTACAAATACAGTTAATGACATTTTGAGTTCTCGCATTTTGATGCAACATTAACCGAATAAAGTCAGCATAATCTACACTTTCTTAAAAGTTTTTTAAAATTATCAAACAATTCAAAATGTTCCCAAAATTACGAATTTTTAATATTTTATAGAAACGAAATTATTTAGATTCTTTATAAATATGAATTTTATAATATCTATTTTTGGTCATATTTTTGTAGACATATGGTGAATATGAAAAATATCCTAAATGTTTTATGCATTTTTACTTCAGTTTTCGTTTTTTCACAGACTAAATCTGTGAAGAAAATACCGGTGAAGCAAGGCGTGAAAACAGCGGTTAAGAAAGGGGCTGCAGCTAAAAAGCCTAATCCTGATTTAGTAATAATCAATAAAGATCTTCCGGTTTTGATTCCTAAGAAGAAAGGTGATCATTTTGGGTATGTTAACCAGAAAGGGAAATTTATTATTCAGCCGGAATATCATATTGCTGTATTTTTTTACGAAGACTGCAACCTTCTGAATTCTCCTAATGAAAAAGTTAGAAAATTCGGAACAAAAGAATATGCTACAGTAGAAAAAGATATGATTTCTTACCGGGTAGATCAGTCTGGGAAGAGAGTATACCAGTTCAAAGAAGCCGATTTTGGAAAATGTATATTTGAAGAATATAAACAGCAGCTATTTCAGGCTTATACTCTGAATGGTTTTTACGGCATTATTGAAAAATCAAAATTTGTGAATGCTGCAGATTACAGGCAGTTTCAGATCTATCCTCAATATCAGTATCTGTACATTATGGAAGGTGATGATGTGGCTAATCCCATGATTGTTGCTTCCAATAATGATAAATTTGGAGTGATTGACGTTAACAATAAGATCATTATTCCTTTTGAATATGCCAATATCAAAAGAAACTTTAGCTGGAAACTGGGGAAGATGTTTGAAGTCACGAAAGATGGAAAAAGCTACTATTATGTTGATGCGGACAATAAAACCTATTAGAAAATTATAAATGATGAATGATGAATGATGAATGGTTCATTCAATAACTCCTATTTTCCGTGATGTTTTTATTATCTCATAACCCAATATCCCGCAACCCGTAACCCGGATTTTACATTCTCTTTTATCTCATATATTTTTTGTAATTTTGCGGCTGAAATAAAGGGGTGCTTTAACAGGCTGAGATTATACCCAATGAACCTGGAACAGGTAATGCTGTTTAGGGATGCGTCTTCATCAGGCGCTTATTGTATAATATCTTATCGATCCCCTTTTATTCATTAAATGTCAAAGATTTATAGAATGAAAGGATTATTTTTTTTAGGGCTTAGTGTAGGCTCTGTAGCCTTTATCCAGGCTCAGAATAAGGATTCTCTGAAAATCAGAGAAATTGAAGCCGTCAACTTTACCAAAAGGCTGCCGGTAGCAAAGGAAATCATCAACGTACAGAAAGATTTAGACGGTAAAAATTTAGGACAGGATCTTCCTATTCTTTTAAAAAATCAAACCTCCATTATTTCTACCTCAGATGCAGGAAATGGAGTAGGATATACCGGTTTTAGAATTCGTGGAGTTTCAGGAAGCGGCATTAATGTAATGATGAATGGTGTTCCGTACAACGATTCTGAAAGCCAGGGGACTTTTTTTGTGAATGTTCCGGATTTAACAAGTTCTGCGTCTCAGATTGTTATTCAAAGAGGAGTGGGAACTTCCAATAATGGTGTTTCTGCTTTTGGCGCAAGTATCAATGTGATTTCTAAAGATCCTGAAGAAAAGTTTTATTTTAAAACAGATGACAGCTACGGCTCATTCAATACCTATAAATATTCGGCTGAAGTAGGTTCCGGTAAGTTCTGGAAAAACCGTCTTTCCATAATGGGAAGATATACACATATTCATTCTGACGGATATATCGACAGAGCTTCATCAAACTTACATTCTTATAATTTCACTGCTTTATTTGAAGAAGGAAACACAAAGCTGCGTTTAATGGCTTTCGGCGGAAAAGAGAAAACCTACCAGGCATGGAACGGGATTGACCGTAAAACATGGGAAACCGATCCTAAATTCAATGTTTCAGGTGCTATTTATGATGCCAATTGGGAGAATATTGTAAGTTTCTATGACAACGAAACAGACAATTATAGACAGAACCACTATCAGTTGCTTTGGGAACAAAAATTCAGTGACCGATGGAATCTTGAAACTACTTTTCACTATACCAAAGGAAAAGGATATTACGAAAACTACAAGCAGGGAGATCCTTTTTCCAGATACAATTTACCTGATTTGACTGAAGGAGGGCAAACTATAAAATATTCAGACTTTATTAGAAAAAAATGGCTGAATAATGATTTTTATGGAGTTGTTTCAACGCTTTACGGAAAGTTTGAAAACTTAGATCTGAATGTTGGTGTTGTTGCCAATCAGTATTACGGAAGACACTATGGAAATGTTACCGGAGTATTTTTTCCTCAGATTGATGAAAGTGAGTATTACAGAAGCCGCTCAATAAAGAATGAAGTATCCGGTTTTGCAAAAGCCTTGTTCAGAGTAGATAATTTTGAATTTTTTGGTGATTTACAGCTTAGAAAAATCAATTATAATACTAAAGTCCTGATGGCTGGTGATGGTGAAGGTGCAGATTTAAGTAAGAACTGGCTGTTTTTTAATCCAAAAGCCGGTGTAAATTACAGAATTGAAGGTGGTAAAGTATTCCTGTCATACGCTCATGCACACCGGGAACCGAACAGAGATGACTTGATGGCGAATAACGATGTGAAAGCAGAAAAACTTCACGACATTGAAGCTGGTTTTGAAAAACAGTTCGGGATTGTATCCTTTACTGCGAATCTCTATTATATGTACTATGTGAATCAATTGGTATTAAATGGTGTACTTAATAATGTAGGAGCATTCATCAGAACCAATTCCGGGAAAAGCTACAGAAGAGGTGTGGAGCTTGGTGCTTTGGCAAAATTATCCAAACAGTGGGAGGTTTCAGGAAACGTAACCTTAAGCCAGAGCAGAAACCAGGATTTTAATATTCAAAATGGAGATGTTCCTAAAAGCCTTGGAAATACACAGATTTCATTCTCTCCAAATGTAATTGCCAATGTAGGTCTGAAATTCAACCCTACAAAGAATTTTCAGTTTGCTTTAATGAATCAGTATGTCGGGAAACAATATCTGGACAATACGGAAGATGCAAATCTGCAGCTTAAAGATTATTTCCTGACAGATTTCAACGCTCAGTATCAGTTTAAAATTGCCAATAATGAAATTGCATTAAAACTGTTGGTGAATAACCTGTTCAATAAAAAATATGTGAACAACGGATCTGTGTATGAAGGACAGCCGTATTATTTTTCACAGGCAGGAACGAATTTCATGTTTGGAGTGAGCTGGAAGATTCAATAATGAGAAGGTCGGAAAGTAAATAAGTGAATTTGTAAATCTGCCCTTTTACATGTTTCATTATAACTGTTAAGCTTAAAAAAAGAAGTTTAAATACCTGTATTCCAGTTTTGATACAGAATAATCAAAAGACTGTTTCGGCAGTCTTTTTTTATATAGGTTAAATATCTTAAAAAGTCATGAAAAAGTTATAAATTTGCTGCCAAATGAATATTTCAGCATACATTTTAGAATACTTAAAACAATTTGGAACTGCCACGGTTCCAGGCTTTGGGGTGTTTTCACTGAAAAATTCTAAGGCAATTATCAATTCCGAAAACGGGAGTATCTTACCTCCAGCCAGTCAGATTGAATTTACAATAGACTACGAAGTACAGGCTGAAGATCTTACTGCTTTTATTGCAGGACAGAAACAGATGTCCTTAGAGGCTTCAAGAAGTGATCTGAAGATCCAGACAGATTTTTGGAAGAAGAAACTTCAGGCCGAACAGGTTCTTGAAATTCAAAACCTTGGAACAGTTTTCATTGAAGAAGGACATACCCATTTCAAAGGAAAAAGAATAGAATCAGGACGTCCGGACTTTTATGGACTTGAAGAGATCAGATTTTCAGATATCAATAACGGAGAAAAGGTAAATCCTTCAGTTAATCGCGAAAAGGATTTCAAATTCAGAAAAACTCTTCTCTGGGTTTTCCTTTTGATTATTCCGGTTTTGGGGATTTTATATCTGGCTTTTACCCAGCAGGAACTTCTTTTTGGTAAAAAGTCTTTCAATAAGGTTTCCGTACAAACCTCTACCCATAGAATTGTAAAAGATACCATTAAGGTGATGGTACATACCCCAAAAGCATCCGTTTCAGATTCTTTGAAAAAAGATTCATTAGCAAAACCTGTCGGAAAAGGAGTAAAACCAGCTCCGGCCGTTCCAAACAACACTAAGACTAGATGGCAAAAATAAAAAAAGCGTCAGACTCTCTGACCATTATGACCAATATCGTTCTTCCGAACGAAACCAATTCTTTAAGAAATCTTTTTGGAGGTGAACTTTTGGCAAAAATGGACCGTTGTGCGTCTATTTCTGCGGCAAGACACTGCGAGAGAAGAGTGGTAACAGCTTCTGTAAACCACGTGTCTTTCAATCACCCGATTCCGGAAGGCGGAGTAGTGGTATTGGAATCTAAAGTTTCCAGAGCATTTTCTACCTCCATGGAAGTATATGTGGATGTATGGTTGGATGACCCGATCAATCAGAAGAAAATTCATACCAATGCTGGTATTTATACTTTCGTTGCAGTAGATGAATTCAACCGTCCGATTCCTATTCCGGAAATGGTTCCTGAAACGGAAGAAGAAAAAGAAAGATTTGCAGCAGCATTCCGTAGAAAAGAACTTTCATTAATTCTTTCCGGAAGAATGAAACCTTTGGAATCTGTAGAACTTAAAAAACTCTTCCAGGAACCACAGGAGTCAAAAAAAGACAAAAAGTAGACTTTACATACTTTATCAATAAAAATGCTTTTAAACTTTGCTGAGTGCTAACACCTTTGCGAGCTTAAAAGCATTTGTTTTTTCAGAAATTTGCGAACTTTGCGATATAATAAAATTGTAATCATTTAGGAATCTGTTCCTATCTCTAAAATCATTAAATAAAAATGAAAATACTTCTTTTAGATAAAAATCATCCTCTTATCACTGAGCAGCTTTTGGCTCAGAATTTTATATTGGAAGAGGATTTTACATCGTCTTATGATGAGGTTTGCAATAAAATTGAAAATTACGACGGGATTATTATCAGAAGCCGTATTCCTTTAGACCAAAATTTTCTGGAGAAGGGTAAGAACCTGAAGTTTATTGCAAGAGTAGGAGCCGGAATGGAAAACATAGATATTCCTGTTGCTGAAAAACTGGGAATCCAACTGATCAATTCTCCGGAAGGAAACAGAGATTCCGTAGCAGAACATGTGGTAGGAATGCTGCTTGTGATCATGAACAGACTTTTTATTGCCTCTCAGGAAGTGAAAAACGGGATCTGGAAACGTGAAGAAAACAGAGGAGATGAATTGCTGGGGAAAACTGTAGGGCTTATCGGGTACGGAAATATGGGGAAAGCTACAGCTAAAAGGCTTTCAGGATTCGGATGTAAAGTGATCTTCCATGATATACTTCCCGGCCTTTCGGATGAATATGCAACACAGGTTTCTCTGGAAGAGCTGAAACAGTCTGCTGAGGTTGTAAGCTTACATATTCCTTTGACTTCAGAAACGCATTATCTTATAGATGAAACATTCATTTCGGAAATGAAAAATGACTTTTATTTTGTGAATACGGCAAGAGGGAAAAATGTAAAAACTAAAAGTTTAGTAGAAGCGTTGAAATCAGGAAAGGTAAAAGGTACCTGTCTGGATGTTTTGGAATACGAAAAATCTTCTTTCGAGCATATTGAAACTGAAAATGAAGATTTAAAATATCTTCTTGAATGTGAAAAAGCCATTGTAACACCACACATTGCCGGGTGGACACACCAGAGCAAAGAAAAGTTGGCTCAGTTTATTGTAGATAAAATTGTAGCTTCACATTGTTAAACAATGAAAAATAAAAGATAAAAGGCGAATTTACAAAAAGTGAATTCGCTTTTTTATTGACTTTCACTTTTTCGCGATTTTGTCCTTCCAAATTTTATATCTCCCTTCATTTATGTTAAATAATTCATAATGTCCCTTTCATGTTTATTATTTATTTTTGAGTTTTATTAAATTGCCGCTCATTTTGAATCTCATGACGAAGCGTAATTTTGTACTTATCCTAACTGTTCTTTTAGCAATATTTTCTTGTAAAAAAAAGTCTGAAGCCAAAGAAGCTTCAGCAGAAAATACGACCAATCTACCCAACTATGGAAATGTAGACTTCGGAAGTATTTTCGTCAAAGGTGATGGAGAGCTTCTGAACAGACAGACAACGGTAAGCTATATAGATCAGTATTACAAAAAAATATGGGAAGAAGGCAATCTTAGCGGCGGAATTCTGGTTGCTAAAGGAGATGAAATTCTTTACGAAAACTATAGAGGCTTTGGAAGAGAAGGCAATCAGATGCCGATTGATAAAAATACACCGTTGCATGTAGCTTCGGTTTCAAAGACTTTAACGGCAATGGCAATGATGAAGCTGATTGAGGCTGGAAAAATAAAACTTACAGATCACCTTACTCAGTTTTTTCCAGGATTTCCATATCCCAATGTTACCGTTCAGACTTTATTGGATCAAAGAAGCGGTCTTCCGAAATACGAATATTTTATCACCAAAATACAGCCTGCACCGGCTGAACTTTCAAAACCGTTTATTACGAACCAGGATGTATTGAATATGATTATCAAGTACAAACCAGATCTGGCGCGAGATACTGATACAGGATTTATGTACTGTAATACCAATTTTGCTCTATTGGCTTTATTGGTTGAAAAAGTAACAAAAACTCCTTTCCCGCAGGCGATGAAAGAAATGGTTTTCACACCCTTGAAAATGAATAATACTTACATTTTCCAGGAAAAAGATATTCCTACAGCCTCTCAGTCATTCTATTATGGGGGAAATAAACTGTATCCTTTAGACAGATTAGATCTTATTTATGGTGACAAAAATGTATATACTACTCCAAGAGATTTGTACAATTTTTCAAAAGCAATGTTTTCGAAAAATTTCCTGAAACCGGAACTCATGGAGATGGTTTTCTCTCCTTACAGTAATGAAAAGTCAGGAATGAATAATTATGGATTAGGATTCAGGATGAAAATTTTTGATAATGGTGAAAAGCTGACGTATCACAACGGATGGTGGCATGGCACAAACTCTGTATTTGCCCACCTTTTAAAATCTAAAGTTACCATCGTGGCTATCGGAAACAAATATTCAAACAAAGTATATACAGCTCTTGCGTTATCCGGATTATTTGAGGATTTTCCTTTACAGAAGGAGAAGTTGCACACCGTTATGCATGATAATAAAGATACTTTAAATTCCGGACAGGAAGTTTTTGGAGAATAATGTTTATTTTTGCTTAAACATTTTCATGAAAAGGTTTCTTTTATTATTTGTTATCTGTTTTCTTGTACATTCATGTGCAAGAGTGGGATCTCCTGTCGGAGGGCCTAAAGATACTTTAGCACCAAGGTTTTTAAGTTCAAACATTGATACGACAAGAATTAATGTCAAAAAAGATATTCACGAGCTCCGTCTGGATTTTGATGAATATGTAACATTGAAGGACATCAATAAAAACCTGATTATTTCACCACCTATTAAAGGGATAACGAGAATTCTTCCTTCGAATATAGCCAACAAATTTGTGCTGATCCAATGGACTGATACTCTTCAGGCGAATACAACGTATAATTTTAATTTCGGAAATTCCATTGTAGATAATAACGAGTCGAATATACTGAGGTATTTCAATTTTGCTTTTTCTACAGGAGACAAACTGGATGATCTTTACATCAGTGGTGAGGTAAAAGATGCAATGGATATTAAAAAGAAAACGGGAACAACAACGGAAAATAAGCTTGTGGTAGGATTGTATCAGGTAAAAGATACAATGGATTATAAGAAAAAACCTTACTATATCACCAAGGTAGATGAAGATGGGTATTATGAATTGAATTATCTGACTCCTGGAAAATATAAAATTATTGCTTTTGACGACGAGAATGGAAATTCTATGTATGACCCAGGAAAAGAAAAGGTTGGATTCCAGAAAGATCCGATTAATGTAGAAAAATCTATTTCAGGATTAAATTTGAAAGTATATCCTTCCAGAAAAGCAGTGAAATATTCAGAAATGAAAGAAATTGCAGGTGGGATTTTAATGTCATTTGAAGGAAATCCAGATGAAGTAAAAGTTCAGTCACTGAATGAGAAAATAAAAGATATCAAAATAATGCATAACCCAAAATCCGACTCTGTCAGAATCTGGTTTGATGCAGTAAAAGATGATGTGGGGCAGACAGCGAATGAAAAACTCACATTTACTCATAATAAAGGTCCCAAAAAAGATAGTGCCTACAGCGTTTCTTTATTTTACAGATATAATAAGAAGAATACGATGGATGTCGTGAGCGATAATGACGGAACTTCAATCGCTCCAAAGGCAGATTTAAAGCTAGCATCAAACTATATTGTAGATAAAATTGATCCTTCAAAATGGACATTAAAGATCAAAGGTGACAGTTTAACAACTTTACCGTTCACTGCTAAAATTTCAGAAACAAATCCTTATCAGATCCATGTTCAATCAGATTTTGTGATGGGAAAAAGCTATGAACTTACTGTTCCTAAGGAAACCGTATCTTCGTACTATGCAAAAAACAGCCAGTCAAAGCGTTTCGACTTTGATGTTGCTAAAGCAGATCAGTTTGGAAGTGTTGAGTTCTCTATTACCAATGCTCCGGAAGCAAATTATTGGATTCAACTGATCGATTCTTCAGATAAAATTGCCTATCAGAAATATATAAAAGGAGACAAGGTAAAATTTGATATATTGAGACCAGCAGAATATATTGTAAGAATTCTGGTAGATAATAACGGGAATAAATATTGGGATGAAGCAGATTTCGCTAACGATATATTTGCTGAAGATGCTTATATCTTCCATAAAAAAGTGATCGTAAGAGGATTGTGGGAAACAAGAGAAGACTGGGATCTGAAGGATACCAGAACACTTGACAGTCCTAAATCAACTTCTCCGACTCCGGCACCCACATCAACCTCTGTTTCAGCATCAGAAACTCCGCAGCCTGTAACACCTACGGTAACGAAGGAACCGCTGAAAAAAGAATTTAAATCCGGTAATGCTGTTTTAACTCCGGCAAAGTAAGCAGATGAAAATGGCTAAGAAAATCATATTTTGGATATTGGTGGGTTTTGCCCTGATCCAGTTTTTTCCTATTGATAGAATCAATAAACCGGTTGATTCTGCTGCGAACTTCGTTGATGCAAGGAAAGCGCCTGAAAAAATCAGAACACTGCTTAAAAATGCGTGTTATGACTGCCATTCCAATGAAACAGTTTACCCGAAATATGCTTTTATTGCACCTGTATCATGGTCTGTAAAAAGCCATGTAAATGAAGGAAGAGAACACCTTAACTTTTCTACCTGGGAAACGTATAATAAGGATTTGAAGAAGGATATGATCACTAAATCTATTCAGACTATCCAAAGCAAAGCAATGCCAATACCGGGTTATATTGTCTATCATAAAGAAGCTAATCTTTCAGAAGCAGAAAGAGCACTGTTGATTCAGTATTTTGAAGAAATGCTGAAGACGAAGACTTACTAATGTCTAAAAATAAAGCTAGAAAGGTATATTTCAATGCTTTATTCTTCTGTTATATTATTTTAAGATTATCATAAAATAAAAAACTCTCGCAGATTTTGCAGACCGGCAGATGAATGTGTTCTAACAATCTGCTTAATCTACAAACTCTGCGAGAGAATATATTACAAAAATTATTTCTTTAAATAGCTCTCAAAAAATCTCTTCTGAGAATCAAAGGCAATATCTTCAAGGTCTAGCTCCTGTAAAGGAATCCATACTGCTTCTGAGATCTCTGAGAGTTCAAGATTTACCTCAAACTTTTCCGAAACATTATACTCATAAAAGAGATCGATGGTATTGTAATCAATTTCTTTGTATTGATAGATGTTTGGAAGGCTGGTAAGGTATTTCAGGTTAGAAATATCGATATCAAGCTGAAGTTCTTCAAAAAGTTCTCTTTTACAGGTTTCCTCTGCACTTTCTTTAGGGTCAACGAATCCTCCGGCAAGATCAAGTTTTCCTTTTTTAGGATCTCTGTTTCTTCGGGTAAGGTAAATTTCGTTACCACATCTGATGACAACCGCCACGGCGCCTGCCACATTATTATACAAAGTAAAACCACATTCCGGACAGCTCCATTTCTTTTCGCCGTCCCAGTGTAAGGACTCTTTGCCACAGCTTGGGCAATATTTCAATAGTTTCATTGAGCAATATTAATATTTCTCGGGTGATAACTCAAAATAACATCCCTTAATTCTTCCGTCTTCAGATGCGTATAGATTTCCGTTGTGGTAATACTGGAATGCCCCAGCATTTCCTGAATATAACGGAGATCTGCTCCGTTCTGCAGCAAATGCGTAGCAAATGAATGTCTGAAGGTGTGTGGAGATATTTTTTTGTTAACCCCTGCTTTATCTGTAAGTTCTTTAATGATAAGAAATACAATCACTCTGGACATAGATGTCCCACGGCTGTTCAAAAACAGAGTGTCTTCATATTTCTTATTGATCTTACCTTTAGAACGTACCTCTTTGATATAATTTTCAAGCAAATCAGCAGTATAGTCGGCCAAAGGTACAAAACGGGTTTTGTTTCCTTTTCCGTTTACCTTGATGTATTGCTCTTTAAAATTGATATTGGAGATCTTCAGATCAATGAGTTCAGAAACACGAAGTCCACATCCATATAGTACCTCTATGATGCAGTGGTTTCTTTTTCCAAGATCTGTATTGACTTCAATAGCAGTGATAATTTTGTTGATATCAGGCAGGCTTAAGGTATCAGGGAGGTATAATCCCAATTTAGGGCCTTCAAGTAACGCCGCAGGATTGTCTTCACGATATTCATCTTCAAGCAGAAATTTGAAAAAGGCTTTGATGGAAGATATCCATCTTGCTTGTGATCTCTCACTGAATTTCTGTTTAGAAAGATTGAAAATGTATTCCTGCAGGTTTTCGTAACCGATAGAATCTGGGCCGACGTTTGCCAGATCTTCTTTTGCATAATCTTTTAATTTCTTAATGTCCCGAACGTAGGCGTCGAGAGTGTTTTCTGAAAAATTTCTTTCGAAACGAAGAAATATTTCAAAATCTTTGATCTTTTCATCCCAAGTCATTTGTGCTTATTTTTTTAGTTCACAGTCCGATATTTGTTCTATTTCAATGTTATGGTTTCTCAGGAACGATATTCCATCGTCATCCGAATACTCATTAATATACACCAGTCTCGCAATTCCTGCCTGTAAAATCAGCTTGCTGCATTCTTTACAGGGAGACAGCGTCAGATATAACGTTGCCCCTTTTGCAGATTGAGTAGAAGCGGCCAGCTTTAATATAGCGTTCGCTTCAGCATGCAATACGTACCAGTGTGTTTTCCCTTCTCCATCTTCACAGCAGTTTTCGAATCCCGAAGGAGTCCCGTTGTAACCATCTGAAATAATCATCCTATCTTTTACGATAAGAGCTCCCACCTGTTTTCTCTTACAGTAGGAGAGTTTTGCCCATTCCTGAGCCATTTTTAGATAAGCTTTATCAAACTTATTCATACCGCAGCATTGTTTTTTTCTCGAAATAATTTGGATTAAAATCTTTTAGAAAGATTTAAAAGTTAGGCTTTCTCTTCTCTAGAAACGCAGTAACTCCTTCTTTCTTATCTTCCATTTCAAAAAGTTGCCCGAAATATTTAATTTCAGTTTCAAAACCTTTCTCTGTATCAGATAAATTTACGGCGTTTATAGCCTTGGATATTGCCATTGGTGAATTGTAGGCAATCGTGTTTGCTAATTCTTTCGTTTTGGTTAATAATTCTTCAATAGGGTATACTTCATTGACCAGGCCGATCTCTTTTGCTTTTTGAGCAGGGATCATTTTGGCAGAGAAGATCATTTCATTGGCAATACCTTTTCCTACAAGCTTTGGAAGCCTTTGAGTTCCTCCGTATCCTGGGATTAATCCAAGAGTTACTTCAGGAAGTCCTAATCTGGCGTTTTCCGATGCATATCTGATATGGCATGCCATGGCAAGCTCTAAACCTCCGCCTAATGCAAAACCGTTTACGGCTGCAATGACAGGTTTAGACATATTTTCAATTTTATTGAACAATATATTTTGTCCGTTTCTTGCAAGTTCTTCAGCTTTTTCCTGTCCGAAGTCGCTGAACTCCTTGATATCAGCTCCTGCTACAAAAGATTTTTCTCCACTTCCGGTAAGGATAATTACCCTGCAGGAAGTATCAGCGTTAAGCTCATCCAGTGCGGTACTGATTTCCTGAATTGTTTTTGCATTTAAAGCATTTAAACTTCCAGGTCTGTTTATGGTAATAATAGATAATTTATCTTCTTTTTTTAATAATATGTTCTCGTAACTCATTTTTCCACTTTAAAATATCATCCTTTGCAAATTATGAATTTTTTACAAAAAAAAAGGAAAAAATATTATTTTTTTTCCTTTTTTTTAATTTATTATTCAATATGATTATTTGGAATGATTCATCATATTTGCATCAATATTGACATTTAACTGAGAAGCTACTTTCATGCCAAGCTCAATATTAGCACGGAAAAAGTGACATAATTGTCGGTTGATAATCTCGTCTTTTTTAGGCCCGCTGATGCCTTGCATGCTTCCGATAATATTTTGAATCAGACGATCTCTGTCTTCTGTGTTCATTGCTTTTGAATAAAGCAGACCCGGCTGAGTATAATGATCGCTGTCATTATCATTTCTGTTATAACTGGCTACATGAGCACTGTCTAATTCATACTCAAAACCTTTGTAATCAGAATCTGCTTTGATATCATCGAAACTGTTCGGATGGTAATTCGGTTTATCCTGATAGTAGCTTGAATCTGCCATATAGCCATCTCTCTGGTAGTTATTGATCGCAAAAGGACATCTGTTCACCTCCAGTTGATGTGCGTTGACACCCACTCTGTAACGGTGTGCATCAGGATAAGAAAATAGTCTTCCCTGCAGCATTTTGTCAGGTGAGAAACTAATTCCGTTAATCAGGCTGCTTGGTGAAAAAGTAGATTGTTCAACATGAGCAAAATAATTAACAGGAACTTCATTAAGCTCCATTTCTCCTACCTCAATCAATGGGAAGTCATCATGGAACCACACTTTTGTTACATCAAAAGGATTCCATCTGAAGTCTTTTGCCTGTTCCTCAGTCATCACCTGGATATACAGGGTCCATTTCGGGAAGTCTCCGTTTTCAATAGCATTGCAAAGGTCTTCTTGGGCGAAATCCGGATTTTCCCCGGCCATTTTTACCGCTTCTTCATCAGTGAAGTTTTTCACCCCCTGCTTGGTTTTGAAGTGGAATTTTACCCATACTCTTTCATTATTGTCATTAATCATAGAGAAAGTATGAGACCCAAATCCATGCATATGTCTATATCCGTAAGGCGTTCCTCTGTCTGACATTAATATAAGAACCTGATGAAGCGATTCAGGATTTAAGCTCCAGAAATCCCACATCATGGTGGCGCTTTTTAAATTGGTTTTTGGAAGTCTTTTTTGAGTATGAATAAAGTCCGGAAATTTTTTTGCATCCTTAATAAAGAATACCGGAGTATTATTTCCTACAAGATCCCAGTTTCCGTCTTCTGTATAAAATTTTAAAGCAAAACCTCTAGGGTCTCTTGCTGTATCTGCACTTCCTTTTTCTCCTCCTACAGTAGAAAAACGGGCAAACATTCTGCATGAATTTCCTACTTTTGAGAACAGTTTTGCTTTTGTGTACTGGCTGATGTCATGGGTTACGGTAAAAGTTCCATAAGCGCCGCTTCCTTTAGCATGCACAATCCTTTCAGGAATTCTTTCCCTAACGAAATGCGCAAGATTTTCCTGAAGAATAAAGTCTTGCAGCAATACCGGGCCTCTTGGTCCTACCGTCTGTGAATCCTGATGCTCAAAGTAAGGTGCGCCGTTGCTTAACGTTAATTTTTTAGAATCCATATAATTGAAGATTTGAATAATTCTTTTTCCTTTTTCTAAATCGAAGTGTAAAGGTAATGAATATCAAATTTACTTGAATTTTTAATTGCTAATAACAAAAACGTTATATCTTTGTAATAGATAATATTAATCAAATGAACATTCAGCAACTGGAGTATCTTATCGCTGTTGATAAGTATAAACATTTTGGTAAAGCAGCTCAGGCATGTTTTATTACACAACCTACGTTAAGTGCCATGATACAGAAATTTGAGGATGAACTGGATGTGAAGGTTTTCGACAGAACTACTCACCCGATTCGTACCACAGATGTAGGTCTTCAGATTATTGATCAGGCAAAAGTTATTATAGAATCTGTCAATGAGCTGAAAAACAAAGCGAACCTTTTGAATAATATTTTAGGAGGAACTCTTAATCTGGGAATTATTCCTACGGTTTCTTCTTTCATTCTGCCTACGGAAATTTTCAAGTTCCTTGAAGACAATCCAAAGATTCAGATGAATGTAAAAGAAATGACTACGGATAATATTATTAAAGCTTTAAAAGCAGGAGAACTGGATGCGGGAATTATCTCAACTCCTTATGATACTGCTGACGAGTTTTATCAGGATTTCTTATTCAATGAGGAGCTGATGATTTACAGTTCCAATACAGAAGCCAACAAAAAGAATTCTTACATCATTCCGGAAGATCTGAATGTAGAAAAAGTATGGTTACTTGAAGAAGGAAACTGTCTTAGAAATCAGTTTGAGAACATCTGTCATTTGAAAGAAAATACCCTGAAGCCTAAAAATTTAGACTTCCTGGCTTCCAATATCCAGACCTTGGTACACATGGTAGATAAAGTAGGAGGAATCAGTATTCTGCCAGAACTTGCTTTGAGTCAGCTTTCAGAAGAACAGAAGAAAAATGTTTTCAGATTCAAGAAACCTTTCCCTTATCGAGAAATCAGTATTATTTATTATAAGCCAACATTTAAACAAAAAATAATTGATGAATTGTCACATTCTATCAAAACTTCTTTAGAACTTAAGCTGAATTATCACGAAAGTCCAAAAGAATTTGTAAGCATTAAGCCTCAGTAATGGAAATGCTTTAAAGTGATAGAAATCATCAATTTAAATAAAATTATAATTAATAAACAAAATTTTTGAGTATTACAAAAATAGTGCTTAAATTTGCTGACGTTTATTACGAGGAAAAATTTGACCTGATTGCAACCTCTATAAAAATATGCTAAAACAGTATTCTTTTTTGGGCAATTTTATTTCATATTTTTCTTCAATACAATTTTTTTAAATCTTTAAAAACAAAAGAATTATATGTCTTATTTATTTACATCTGAATCCGTTTCAGAAGGACATCCGGATAAAATTGCCGATCAAATCTCTGATGCATTAATCGACCATTTTTTAGCATATGATAAAGACTCAAAAGTAGCATGTGAAACTCTTGTAACTACCGGACAGGTGGTATTGGCAGGGGAAGTAAAATCAGATGCTTATCTTGATGTGCAGACTATTGCCAGAGAAGTAATCAACGGAATTGGATATACAAAAGGTGAATATATGTTCAATGGAGATTCTTGTGGAGTGATCTCTGCCATCCATGAGCAGTCACCTGATATCAACCAGGGAGTTGACAGAGCTGTAAATGACGAGTCTTTCGAAGCAAAAGCAAATGCACAGGGAGCAGGAGATCAGGGAATGATGTTCGGGTATGCTACCAATGAAACGGCTAACTATATGCCTCTTGCATTGGATCTTGCCCACACGATTCTGAAGGAACTTTCTGCCATCAGAAGAGAAAATAAAGAAATCACTTATCTTCGTCCTGATGCAAAAAGCCAGGTAACTATTGAGTATTCTGATGATCATAAACCAATCAGAATTGATTCTATCGTAGTTTCTACTCAGCATGATGATTTTGCAGCTGAAGAGGAAATGCTGAATAAGATCCGTGAGGATATTAAAAACATTCTGGTTCCAAGAGTTGTTGCACAACAGACTGAGGAAATCAAAGCTTTGTTCAACGATCAGATCAAATATCACATCAATCCTACAGGGAAATTTGTAATCGGAGGACCTCACGGGGATACAGGTCTTACAGGTAGAAAAATCATTGTTGATACCTACGGTGGTAAAGGAGCTCACGGAGGAGGTGCTTTCTCAGGAAAAGATCCTTCTAAAGTAGACAGAAGTGCTGCTTATGCTACAAGACATATTGCTAAAAACTTAGTGGCTGCAGGAGTTGCTGATGAAGTTTTGGTGCAGGTTTCTTATGCTATTGGTGTAGCTGAGCCTTGTGGTTTATATATCAATACTTACGGAACTGCAAAAGTAGATCTTCATGATGGAGAGATTGCGAAAAAAGTTTCTGCAATTTTCGATTTAAGACCTTATGCTATTGAGCAGAACTTAAAATTAAGAAATCCTATTTATCAGGAAACTGCTTCTTACGGGCATATGGGTAAAGAGCATTATATTGCTGATAAAACTTTTAATAAAGGACATAAAAATGAGCTTACATTGGAAGGGCTTGAGTTCTTTACTTGGGAGAAACTAGACAAAGTAGAGGAAATTAAAACCGCTTTCGGAATTTAATTTTCCCCTTAAAGAATAATAAATGAACTGCTTTATCTCTTGATAAGGCAGTTTTTTTTAATTTTACACCTTAATAATATAGAAAGATGATGAATTTTAGAACTGTAGTTGCTGTCCTGTCCCTGTTTTTGCTAAGTACATTAGCAAAGGCACAATATACCATGCATAAAATGATTACTGTGGGGTATACTTATCAGAATCAAAGTTTTGGTGAAATAGGAGGGAAATTGCTTTTTCTTAAAAATGACGATGTGATTTACAGATTGGGAGGATCTGCACTGATGGGAGTTTCGGACTCCAAATTTGCTATCATGCCAAAGCTCCAGGCGGACGTTCTTCTTAATTTTGAAAAAAATGTAGACTTCTATCACTCGTATTATTTTTTAGCAGGGGTAGAAGGAACCAATAAATACATTGCCCCTAAAATAGGAGTCACCTTATTTGGGATGCTAGACCTTACCGGAGGCTATGCTTTTCCTATCGGAGATACCCGATTGAACGGAAAAGAGATGAAAGGTCTGAATATTAATTTTACATTAAATATCCCTACCGTATTCATTCATGACATGTTTAAATGATTTTTTTTAGATTTTTCTCTAAAAAATTTAATAATAGGTTAACAGTTATTAAAAAAATATTATATTTACATCATAATAATTGTACTACCGCCTATAGAAGAGACTCTACTCTAGAACTGTTTTGTTTATACAGCAAAGGCCAGAAGAAATATCTGGTAGAATGGCTGTCTGCAAATATTTATATTGAGAAGAGTTATGAAATCAAAATCGGATAGTTTACTAATTTCCCTTTACCAGAAAGGAGACGAGGGTGCGTTGTCAACCCTTATTCATCGACATCAGAGAGAACTGTTTACATTCATTTTTTATAAAATTAATGATGAAGATTTAGCGAATGATATCTTTCAGGACACCTTTATGAAGATTATTGTTATGCTGAAAGAAGGGCGTTATAACGAAGAAGGTAAATTTATCCTTTGGGCAAAAAGGATTTCCCACAATTTAATTATCGACCATTTCAGATCAAAAGCAAAGAATATAAAGGTTTCAGAAACTACTTTTGAAACCGATGAATATTCTATTTTTGATTTGATCAGAGAGCCTTCTGAAAATATTGAAGATCAGCTTGTGACGAATCAGATACAGGAAGATCTTTTAAGGATGCTGCAGTTTTTACCACAAAATCAACAAGAAGTAATCAAACTAAGATTTTTTGACGGGCTGAGTTTCAAGGAAATTGCGGATCATACAGATATGAGCATTAATACTACTCTTGGAAGAGTACGGTATGCGCTGATAAACCTGAGAAAAATCATGGATGAAAATAATATAATATTGACCAGATAAATAATATTTTGGGAAATTTCACGTTTTAAGGAAAACATACTTCGCTTATGAAAAAAAATGACTCCTTAAAAGTGAAAACTTTGAAACCTAAGAAACAAACTATTGATTTTTTGCTGAATTTTTCTAAAAGCCTTGAAGTTGTGAAAAGCAAGAGCAAAAATTATCCAATTTTAAAAAATTAAAATGATTAACTTTGTGCTGTATGAAAATGCAGCATGTTTTTTTTGACCTGGATAATACACTCTGGGATCATCGTAGAAATGCCTATCTTACCATCAGGGAACTTTTTGAAAAACAGGAAATTACTTCAAAGTATCATATTGACTTTGAAGAGTTTCATTCTGTTTACCATGATATCAACGAAGATTTATGGGAAAAGATCAGAGATGGAATTATTGGCAAAGAGTATTTGAGAGAACACCGTTTTTATGACTCATTTAAACATTTTGGAGTAGAAGATAGAGAACTTGCCCTTTATTTTGAAGAGCACTTTCTTGATAATATTGTGAGTCATAATGAATTGGTAGAAGGAGCTGAAGATGTTTTGGAATATCTGAAAGCTAAGAATTATACATTACACATTATTTCCAATGGATTTCAGGAGGTAACGGAAAGGAAATGTACCTTGTCCGGAATTGCCTCTTATTTTAAAACGATTACCAGTGCAGATGCTGTAGGAGTAAGAAAACCTAATCCCAGGATTTTTGAATACTCTTTAGGACTTTCTGAAGCCAGAAAAGAAGAAAGTATCCTGATTGGTGATGATTGGATTGCTGATGCCCTGGGAGCAACAGACTTCGGAATGGATGCCATTTTCTTTGATGTTTATAAAGAAGATAAACGGAAAGAAGGATTAAAAGCCATTACCCATCTTCAGCAGATTAAAGAATACTTATAAAATATAAGACCGTAAAGTCTAAAGTATAAATATAGGCCACTAAGATTATCTTAGTGGCTTTTCTGTTTTTATAGACTTGAGAAATCAACGTAAAGATGTTTGATTATCCACGAAAATCTGCGATTAAGAATAAATCATAAATTCATTTATTTTTTTGCTGGATTAGTTTTCCCAATTCTTTCCCAAATTGATTTGCAACTTTGCTCCATAATAATGATAAAAAAATTAAATGTTATGAAAAATGTAAAGAAAATCACAGGAGTATTGATGATCATGTTTTTATTAATAGGAGGCTTCGTTTCTGCACAGGACAGAGCAATCAATGTTAATCAGTTACCCAAAACAGCTAAAAACTTTCTTGCTGCCCAATTTAAAGGAATGCCTGTAACCTCGGCCATCGAAGACAGAGAAATTTATGGAGTAGATGAATATAAAGTATATCTGACCAATGGAATGAAAATAGAGTTTGACAGCAATGGAAACTGGAAAGAAGTGGATGGAAAGCATCAGAAAGTTCCGTATGGTTTCATTCCTGTATCGATCAGAAACTACAGTACAAAGAATTTCCCGAACACTTACATTATTAAGATCGAAAAGAAAAGATGGTCTTATAAAGCAGAACTTTCCAACGGACTGGAGCTTGAATTTGACAGAAACGGAAATTTTAAAAGAATTGATGATTAATACTTAACCGATGCAAACACTAAATTTTAATATTATGGTCAACTGGAATTTAATAAACAATAACGGAAGAAAGATTTCTTCTGCTCAGATTAGAAAGAATATAGTTTCATTTATCACAAGGAATCATCCTTGCAGTGTCATTGACTCTATTGAAAAAAAATATAATGCTTATAAGATTCATTTGATGAATGGTCTATGTCTTGTTTTCGATGCAGATGGCCGTAACGTGAAATCAAATTAGATTATTCATGAAAAAATACCTGAGGGAAGAGGGCAGAGAGCATTTTCATTTTATAGATATCTTATCGGTTATCTATCATATAACCCTTATATTGATCATATTCTCGTAGACTTTTGGATGTGTATCTCTATCTCCGGCTTCCCTCCTTATAATTTCCTATATTTGATATTAGTTAATCATGCAGCAGAGCATATACACCCAGAGGTATGAAGATTTTAATAGTAGAAGATGAACCCGAACTAAAAAATACGGTACAGAAGTTTCTGGAAGCAGAACATTTCATTGTAGAGTATGCAGAAAATTACAGCAATGGGCTGGAGAAAATTATTTCTTACGAATACGACTGTATTTTGCTGGATATTATGCTACCGGACGGAAACGGAATAGATCTGCTGAAAGAAATAAAAAAAATGCACAAGAAAGATCCCGTGATCATTCTTTCTGCCAAAGACTCAGTAGATGACAAGGTAACGGGATTGGAAATAGGGGCTGATGATTATCTTGCCAAACCTTTTCATCTTGCAGAACTGATGGCGAGGATCAAGTCGGTGATCAGAAGAAAAAATCAGGATGGTGAAAATATCATCCGATACAAAAATATAAGTATTGATCCGGAGAACAGAACAGTGAAAGTGGGAAATGAGGAGTTGATCCTTAACCGCAAAGAATACGATCTGTTGTATTATTTTGTGATTCATCCGGAAAAAACTTTACAGAAAACGACGTTGGCAGAAGCTATCTGGGGAGATTACATCGATCAGGCAGACAGTCTGGATTTTATTTATTCACAGATTAAAAATCTTCGTAAAAAATTAAAAACACTTAATGCAGAAGCTGATTTCCAGGCTGTATACGGAATAGGATATAAATTCATCTGATGAAAGTCTCTTTAAAATATTATACCATAAAATACCTGATCATCATCCTGCTGTTTGTTATTGCAGTTTGGGCAGGGTTGTTTTATGCCTACATTCTGGATGAAGTACATGATAATGTGGATGACGGATTGAAGGACCGGAAAATACAGATTATCAAAGCTGTTTACCTGAATCCCCAGCTGCTGAAGAATAATGATTTTGGATTTAATGAATTTAAAATTAATCCCATTAAAGCTGAAGAGTATCAAAATAAAAGCAGGCTCTACAATAAGATGTATTATATGGAATATGATGATAAAGACCAGCCTTACAGAGTTCTTGAGGCAGACTTTATCGATCAGTTTAAAAATCAGCAGAGGCTTGTCATAAGAACGTCTACCGTAGAAGAGGATGAATTGATCTACGACCTTACGACTGCTTTAATTGTGCTTTATATCCTTTTGGTAATAAGCATTGTTGTTATCAACGGATATCTGTTGAATAAAGCAATGAGACCTTTCTACCTGATTTTGGATAAGCTTAAAAAATATCAGTTCGGAATCCCTTTTTCACAGGAAAGGCAGATATATAAAATTACCGAGTTTGAAGAATTGAATGTCGAAATCAATGAAATGATTGAACGTAACGAGCTTGTTTTTTACCAGCAGAAACAGTTTATTGAAAATGCGTCCCACGAACTTCAGACTCCTTTGGCTATTGTTATTAACAAAATTGACCTTCTGATTCAGAATGATGACCTTGATAAAATGAGTATGACCTTTCTTACTGAAGTTAAAAATGATCTGCGAAGAATGGTAGGCTTAAACAAATCTTTATTAATGCTTTCCAAAATTGAAAACAGTCAGTTTAATAAAACTTCAGACGTTGACTTTAATGGAATGATTGCTCAGTTAGTTCAGAATTATGAAGATTTCATCGCATTTAAAAAAGTAGAGGTCAATATTATAGAGAAAGGAAAATTCGTTGCAGATTTTAACCAGGATCTGGCAGATATTCTGCTGTCCAATCTTCTTAAAAATGCGGTTAAATATAATAATGAAGAAGGAACGTTAAATATTATTGTTGAATATAACCGGATTACATTCCAAAACAGCGGTACAGCCATTCCTTTAGATAAGTCAAGGATCTTTAACCGTTTTTACAAGCAAGGATCAGATCATACCTCTACAGGATTAGGATTGTCTATCATTAAGACTATTATAAAACAATACCCGGGTTGGGATATTGTCTATGAATTCGGAGATCAGATGCATTACTTTATCCTGACAAAGAATAACGGAAAATGATATTCAGAAAATCATAATAATAAAAAAAGCCTTTCGTTTGAAAGGCTTTCTTATGTTTACAACTTAGTATTAAAATCCTAAGCTTGTTCTTACTCTTTTAAGAGTTTCCAGGGCAATAGGTCTGGTTTTCTCGGCACCTTGCTGTAGTTTTGCTTCCAGCTCATCAAGGTTGTTCATATAATAAGCGAAAGTTTCTCTTTCTTTCTCAAAACGTAACAGAATAAGATCCAGTAATTCCTTCTTAGCATGTCCGTATCCGAAGTTTCCGGCAAGATATTTTGCTCTTAGCTCTTCAGTTTGTTCAGGTGTTGCAATAAGTTCATAGATCTGGAAGGTTTTATCCGTTTCGGGATCTTTAGGTTCCTCCAGAGATTTAGAATCTGATTCAATGCTCATTACCTGTTTTTTCAGTTCCTTTTCAGGTAAGAAAATATTGATAATATTTCCCATTGATTTAGACATTTTACGTCCATCAGTTCCGGGAACATATTTCGTGTCCTGCTGAAGTTCTGCCTGTGGTAATACAAGCACTTCTCCCATTTGATTATTAAACCTGGAAGCTACATCTCTTGCAATTTCCAAATGCTGAAGCTGGTCCTTTCCTACAGGTACAATCTCTGCATCATACAGTAAAATATCTGCAGCCATCAGAATTGGGTAAGTAAATAAACCTGCATTTACATCCTGAAGTCTGTCAGCCTTATCCTTGAATGAATGAGCCAATGTTAATCTTTGATAAGGAAAAAAACATGATAAATGCCAAGAAAGTTCACAGGTTTCAGCGATATCACTTTGTCTGTAGAAAAATGTTTTTTCAGTATCTAATCCACAAGCAAGCCAAGCCGCAGCAATCTCGTAGGTATTTTGTCTTAACGTTTGCGCATCTTTAATCTGTGTAAGTGTGTGAAGATTCGCAATAAATAAAAATGATTCATTTCCTTCCTGCTTGGATAGTTCAATAGCAGGAATAATTGCCCCTAATAAGTTTCCAAGATGGGGTGTTCCGGTGGCTTGAATGCCGGTAAGAATTCTTGACATTTGTTTAAAATTTATATTAAAAAATTAATGAATTACAAATCTACGAGGTTTGTTGGGAATAACGAAAGATAAAAGATAAAAGATAAAAGATAAAAGATAAAAGATAAAAGATAAAAGATAAAAGATAAAAGATGTTGTTATTAAAATTCAATAGGGCTGGGTTTTAACCCAGCCAACGATAAATCACCCTTCCATTGGCTTTAGCCAAAACCTATCACCCTTCAATAATCTATATGTCTTTACGCATCATCCGTGAAAATCTGTGAAATCTGTGGTTAAAAAATATTAAGGAATCACAATTTTCTCCCCACCAAATTTAGGTTCTACTCCGAAAAGAAGGTCCCAGTATGCCTTAGCTTTGGCAGCGTACTCTCTCATATTGGTCTTTAAACCTGCGTATTTATTTACATCTGCAGCATTATAACCAAAGGCTTCCATTCCATTTTTTCTGGCCAGGAAAACAGCTCTTTCATTGTGGAATTTCTGAGAGATAATCACCAGTTTTGTCTGGCTGAAAATATCTTTTGCCCTTACCACAGAATCCAGTGTTCTGAATCCGGCATGATCTAAAATGATTTTATCCTGTGGAACTCCTTTCTGCATTAATGCCAGCTGCATATCTTCAGGTTCATTATAGTCTTTGGTACTGTTGTCACCACTTACAATAATATACTGTATTTTTCCGCTTTTGTATAAGTTGGCAGCAGCTTCAATTCTATTGTAGAAATAAGCATTCGGGGCTCCGTTGCTCAGAAGTTTTCCGGTTCCCAGTAACAGACCCGTTTTTGCTTCCGGTACATCTGCAATATTATAGGAAACGAAAGATTCGCTGTCCTTTTTTATGCTGTAATTTGCCCAGGCAATAAAAATAATTCCTGCAACCAGAAGAAGCAGGAAAATTTTAAAAATATTTTTGATTATTTTTTTCATCCGAAAATACATCTTTTAAAACTCAAGCCCGTTTGGAAATGCTTTTTTTCTGAAGATTAGAAGGAAAGCTGCACCTACTGTGATCGCAGAATCGGCAACATTGAAAATATATTTGAAGAACTCAATATGTTTTCCTCCTATTAAAGGCCAGCTTTCAGGGACATACCAGTCTACTACCGGGAAATGAAGCATATCCACTACACAGCCTTTCATAAAGGTAGAATATCCCTGCCCAAAAGGAACAAGCTTAGAGATACCTCCATACCCAATCCATCGGTCAGTACTGGCGTCATACACTGTTCCGGTGTCGAAGATCATCCCATAAAACATTCCGTCAATAAGATTTCCGATTGCTCCGGCGAAAATGATGGCCATAGGAATCAAAAGATAATTGGATGCTCCGTCTTTCAACCATTTTTTAAACATATATACCATTCCTCCAATCAGGAAAACTCTTAGGATTACCAGAAAGTATTTCCCGATGATTCCGCCAAAATGAAATCCATAAGCCATTCCGGGGTTTTCAACAAAAGTTTTGTTAAAGAAACCATTGACTACAGGAATACTTTCATTCAGTTCAAAATGAGTTTTGATGTAAATTTTTGAAGCCTGGTCAATCAACAACACTAAAAATGTTATCGCTAATATCTTTTTCATTACTCTCCTTTAGGTTTTGAAGGTTTTGCAGCAGGTTTTATATTTTTATTATCACTTGCTTTCTTAACCACTTTCTGTCCGTTATACGAACTTTTAACATGAGCTTTTTCAAATTTAATGTTCATTTCTTTCAGTACACTTTTCAGTGCGCTAAGCTCCATTGCATTTTTTGGATGTACTATAATAGATTCCATTTCTTATATTTAATTTTTACATTTTGGACAATTCGTCGAGTCGTTTTCTATCTTTTTCAGATAAATCACTGATTCCGTTTCTGCCCATTTTGCTTAAAAGTCTGTCGATCTCTTTTTCCCGCTCGCGTTTATCAGAATTGAATTGATCATCAATAGTATAGTTTTTCTGAGGTTCAGAAAAGAATCTGTTTTTAATCCATTCTCTATTGAAAAACAGTAATGCTATTGCGATAATAAATCCTAAAATTAATAATTCGCTCATAGGTATACATTAAAAATTAGGTTTATAAAGTATCCGTGAATACGATATAAACCCAATATTATTTTTTACAAACCTTGCGGTTATTTTTGCATGTTTTTCGCTTCGATGCTCAGCGTAGCATGAGGAACGGCTAAAAGTCTTTCCTTAGGAATCAGTTTTCCTGTTACTCTGCAAACACCATACGTTTTATTTTCGATTCTGATCAAAGCATTTTTAAGATCACGCACGAATTTTTCCTGTCTTCCTGCCAAAATAGAGTTCTGCTCTTTGCTCAATGTTTCTGCTCCTTCCTCAAAAGCTTTGAAAGTAGGAGAGGTATCATCAGTTCCATTATTCTGGTCATTGATGAAACTTTCTCTGATAAGCTGAAGATCCTTTTCTGCTTTTTCTATTTTTTCTTTAATAATTGCCTTAAATTCCTGTAAATCAGCATCGCTGTATCTAACTCTTTCGTCTGACATATTCGTTCTCTTTTTTAATAAAATTATGAAATGGAATTTGAAATATAATAACTACATGTTAATTTTTTTCAACATTTATCTTAAAATTAACCTCATCTATTTCGATTTCGTTAAAATTTGAAAGTGAAGATACAATTTCTATTTTATTTGACAAGACTTCAGAAGAAATATATTCTTCATTTTTCTTAATATCATTAAGGAAAGGTGAGTTTTCTTCAATGGAGATATTAATCTTGTCTGTCAGTTCAAAGTCTTTATCTTTTCGCAGGTTTTGAATTCTGTTGATGAATTCTCTTGCGATACCTTCAGATTTTAATTCATCGGTTAACGTCAAATCTAATGCCACAGTTGTTTTACCATCTGAAGTAACCGTCCATCCCGGGATATCTTTTGTAGAAATTTCCACATCATCAAGTGTGATTTCATATCCCTGAACATCTAGTTTCCCTTCTTTTTCAAGACCGGCAATCTGTTCTGTATTAAGATTTGCAATCTCGGCACCTACCACCTTCATGTCTTTTCCTAATTTAGGACCAAGAGCTTTGAAGTTGGGTTTTATCTGTTTTACAATTAAGTGAGATGCTTCTTCAGCATTGATTAACTGTAATTCTTTCACGTTTACTTCCTGTTTGATCAGATCTGCAACAGCAAGAATTTGCGCTTCTGTTTTAGAATCCAATACAGGAACCAATACTTTTTGTAACGGCTGACGAACTTTTACATTTTCTTTCTTTCTCAGTGAGAAGACCATACTTGTAATGTTCTGAGCAAGATGTGTTTTTTCAACCAGATCCTGATCAATTAAGCTTTCATCAGCTACCGGGAAGTCTGTTAAGTGTACAGATTCACAGTTCTCTTTACCTGTTACTTTATTCAGGTCCTGGTATAATTGGTCCATAAAGAACGGAGCAATAGGAGCAGATAGCTTAGCCACTACTTCAAGACATGTGTATAATGTTTGGTAAGCAGAGATCTTGTCATCAGAATATTCTCCTTTCCAGAAACGTCTTCTGCATAATCTTACATACCAGTTACTCAGGTTATCATTTACAAAAGTGCTGATTGCTCTTGCTACTCTTGTGGGTTCATAATCTTCATAGAAAGCTTTTACTTCTTTGATCAGAAGATTCAGTTCAGAAAGAACCCATCTGTCAATTTCAGGACGGTTTTCCACTTCCTTTTCTGAATAGTTGAAGCCGTCAACATTCGCATATAAAGCAAAGAATGAATAGGTATTGTAAAGCGTTCCGAAGAACTTTCTTCTTACTTCGTCAATTCCTTCAATGTCAAACTTCAGGTTTTCCCATGGGTTTGCATTGGAGATCATATACCAACGGGTAGCATCCGGTCCATATACAGAAAGTGTTTCAAACGGATCTACAGCATTTCCTAAACGTTTTGACATCTTCTGTCCGTTCTTATCCAGAACAAGACCGTTACTCATTACATTTTTATAAGCAACAGAATCAAACACAGCAGTTCCGATCGCGTGAAGCGTATAGAACCATCCGCGGGTCTGGTCAACACCTTCTGCGATAAAATCAGCAGGGAATGCCTTATTGTTGTCGATTAATTCTTTATTTTCAAAAGGATAATGCAATTGAGCATAAGGCATAGACCCTGAATCGAACCAAACGTCGATCAGGTCGCTTTCACGTCTCATTGCTTTTCCTGAGTCAGAAACCAATACTATTTTGTCTACTACGTTTTTGTGAAGATCCACAAGCTCATAGTTAGACTCAGCCATATTTCCGATGATAAAACCTTGGAACGGGTTTTCAGTCATCAATCCAGCTGCAATTGATTTCTCGATTTCGTTGTATAACTCTTCTACAGAACCTATGATCTTTTCTTCTTTCAGGTCATCTGTTCTCCAGATTGGCAACGGAATACCCCAATATCTTGAACGGGAAAGATTCCAGTCGTTTACATTTTCCAACCAGTTAGCAAAACGTCCTTCTCCGGTAGCTTTTGGTTTCCAGTTGATTTCTTTGTTCAAATTAACCAATCTGTCTTTTACAGCGGTCATTTTCACAAACCATGAATCCAGCGGATAATACAATACCGGTTTGTCAGTTCTCCAGCAATGTGGATAAGAGTGAACATATTTTTCTACTTTGAAGGCTTTGTTCTCTATTTTCAATAGGATCGCAAGTTCTACATCCCATGATTTCTCAGGAGCAGTTCCTTCATCGTAATATTCGTTTTTGATATAGGTTCCGGAGAATACCTCAGGAACATTTTCACCTTTGATGAATTTACCCTGTAAATCTACCAATGGCACAAGGTTGTCATTTTCGTCCTTCACCAACATTGGCGGGATCTCAGGCTGAGCCATTTTAGCAACTCTCGCATCATCAGCACCAAAAGTAGGCGCTGTATGAACGACACCTGTACCGTCCTCTGTCGTTACGAAATCTCCCAGGATTACTCTGAATGCATTTTCAGCATTATCGTTGGGCGTAAACCAAGGAACTAATTGCTCATATCTCGTGTCAACAAGTTTTTCTCCTGTAAACTCTTTTAAAACCTTGAAAGGAATTACTTTAGTTTCTGAAGTATAGTTGGCAAAATCTTCATCTGTACCTTCTGTATATTTTTTACCGAAAACTTTAGGTAAAAGAACTCTTGATAAAACAACAGTTACGGGTTCAAATGTATATTGGTTGAAAGTTTTAACTACAACATATTCAATATCTCTCCCTACAGTAAGAGCTGTATTGGATGGCAATGTCCATGGAGTTGTCGTCCATGCAAGGATATGAACATCTCCGTCCACATCATTGAATAATGCTGAAGAGTCTTTTTTTACTTTAAACTGAGCGACAACCGTTGTGTCTGAAACATCACGATAGGTCCCGGGCTGATTCAGCTCGTGAGAAGAAAGTCCTGTTCCCGCTTTCGGAGAATAAGGCTGGATCGTATACCCTTTATACAACAAGCTTTTGTCATATAATTGTTTCAATAACCACCAAACGGTTTCCATATATTTTGACTTGTACGTGATGTACGGATCATCAAGGTCTACCCAATATCCGATTTTCTCCGTAAGGTTATTCCAAACATCGGTATAACGCATTACTGCTTCACGGCAAGCTCTGTTATAATCTTCAATAGAGATTTTTTTGCCAATATCTTCTTTCGTGATTCCTAATTCTTTTTCTACACCCAGTTCCACAGGAAGACCATGCGTATCCCAGCCTGCTTTACGGAAAACCTGCTTTCCGTTTTGAGTCTGGTAACGGCAGAAAATATCTTTCAATGCTCTTGCCATTACGTGGTGAATTCCAGGCATACCGTTTGCTGAAGGCGGACCTTCATAAAAAACAAACTCAGGATTTCCCTGACGAATCTCAACACTCTTATTGAAAGTTTTATTTTGTTTCCAAAATTCCGCTACATTCTCTGCTACGTCAATAAGGTTGAGGTTTTTGTATTCTTTAAATTGGCTCATTGTAAATATCTCAATATCGTTGATTAATTAAGTCTGCAAATTTACTAAAATTTGTCGGTTTATAATATATGTTTTATTTTGATATCATCTATTAAAAAGTTCAATCTCAGAAATATAAATAGAGAAAGTGAAAAAAGTGAATAGTGAATGGTCAATAAGTGAATTTTTCTGGCTGTTTTCATGTGAAATTTTATGTAATTTATTCAATAGAAGTGGCTTTAGCCGAAACTAAAAAGTTGCCTACATCTAAAAACATAAACATCTGTGAAAATCCGTGTAATCTGTGGTTAAGAAATACTTATATCAATTCAAAAATAAGGACATGATGATTGGAAATTCGTATATTTAAATAGCTCTAAACCCAAATGCTGTATGAAAACCTTTTATCAACTGATGCTTTTTGTTTGTTTTATCAACACGAGCATTGTACAGGCTCAAAATAATTACCCTCAGAATTATTTCCGGAATCCTTTGAATATTCCCATGCAGCTGGCTGCCAATTTTGGTGCTGTAAGGACAAACCACTTTCATATGGGACTTGATTTAAGAACGAACAGTCAGGAAAATTTGCCGGTTGTTGCCGCAGCAGAAGGATATGTGAGCAGAATAAAAGTGGAACGGTACGGTTTTGGAAATGCAGTGTACATTACTCATCCCAATGGCTATACTACTGTGTATGCCCATTTGAACAAATACTTCAATAAGCTTGATGAATATGTAAAGGAAAGACAATATAAAGACGAAAAGTGGGAACAGGATATCACGTTCCAGCCTGGACAGTTTCCGGTGGAAAAAGGACAGCAAATTGCACTAAGTGGAAATACCGGAGGCTCTGCTGGTCCGCATTTACATTTTGAAATAAGAGATACCAAAACAGAAGAATGTTTTAATCCCTTGCTTTTCGGTTTTGCTATTCCAGATACTGTAGCACCCATTATCAGCGGACTGTATTGGTATGACCGACGTTTCAGTACCTACGAACCTGGCGCGAACGGAATTGCAGTAAAAAAAGCTGGAAATGTTTATACTTCTCATCTCGTTCAGGTTAATTCACCGGAAATAAGTTTTGCCATTAAAGCCGTAGATAAAGCCAATCAAGGGTTTAATCTGGGGATTTATAACGCAGAATTATTGATGGATGGCAAGTTGATTTATAGTTTTAAAATTGATAAAGTACATTATGACGAGACCCGCTATATCAACGGCTGTATAGATTATACTAAATTCATCAGGGATAAAATGGGAATTCAGCATTTGTCAGTTTTACCGGGGATGAAACTTCAGAATTATAGTCTTCCCAATCTGGCAGGGATTATCAATCTCCCGGATGAAGAGGTTCATACGATTGAAATTATCCTGAAAGATACAAAAGGAAATACAAGCCGGTTAACAACAAAACTTCAGTTCAATAAAACTTCGGACAAAGTATCTTCTACAGGAAAAACGCTAATGCCTAATGAAAGAAAAACAATTTCTACCGAAAATACTGAAATTAATTTCAGCAAAAATACAGTATATGATGCAGTAAATTTCAATGCCTATGAAAAACCGGATAGCGATCCCAATGCGGTTTCAAATAGTATTGTTTTGCATAGTCCATATATCCCGGTTCATGATGAATATACTTTGAAAATAAAACCGAATAGAAAATTAACCAATACAGAAAAAGATAAAGCCGTTATTCTCCTTGATTATGGCAGTGACAAAGATGTCGTCAAGGTACAATGGAATAATGACTGGGCAGAAGGTAAATTCAATAGATTGGGTATCGCAAAATTATTAATAGACAATAATCAGCCATCTGTTTCATCAGGCTGGAGTGAAGGAACACTGGTTAATAACAGTTCTTTATTGTTAAAAGGAACAACAAAAGTGGGAGATATTGTTTCATTCCGGGCCGAACTGGATGGGAAGTGGCTTCGCTTTGCCCGTGTAAAAGATAATTTTATCTACACCTTTGATGACAAGTGCCTGAGAGGATCAGGTTCTCATACTTTAAAAGTTACAACAGTAAATACCGCTGGAAATACAAACATACAATCCTTTACTTTCCAGAGATAAATAATCTTTTAATACTTGAATCTTTAAATCTTTTAATTTTAATTAAATAAATTTGCTCTTTAAAAATTAAAATCATTGGAATTTCATCCGTCAATCGAGAAAGCAGGGACTCAGGAAATCAAACTATTTCAGGAAGAAAAACTTCATGAACTTTTGGGGTATCTGGAAGCTCATTCACCTTTTTATCAAAAACTGTTCAGAGAAAATAATATCCATATTGCTGATATCCGTACTTTGGAGGATCTTCATAAAATCCCTACAACGACGAAGAATGATCTGCAGCAGTACAACCATGATTTTTTCTGCATAACACCGGATAAGATTGTGGATTACAGCACCACTTCCGGAACGTTGGGAGATCCAGTTACTTTCGGGCTTTCGGATAATGATCTCGAAAGACTGGCTTATAACGAAGCGATCTCTTTTGCCTGTGCCGGAATTCAAAAAGGGGATGTTGTTCAGATGATTACCACCATAGACAAAAGGTTTATGGCGGGACTTGCTTATTTTCTGGGGTTAAGAAAAATGGGAGCAAGCGTAGTGAGAATGGGACCTGGAATTCCTGAACTGCAATGGGATTCCATTTTCAGATACAAACCTAAATATCTGATTACCGTTCCTTCTTTCCTTTTGAAAATGATTGACTATGCCGAGAAACATGGATTGGATTATAAAAATTCCAGTGTCTATGGAGCTGTATGTATCGGAGAAAGTATCAAAAACCAGGATTTTACAGATAATATCCTTTCTCAGAAAATCAAGGAAAAGTGGAATATAAAACTTTTTTCAACCTATGCCTCTACAGAAATGAGTACCGCTTTTACAGAGTGCGAATTTCAGATTGGAGGGCATCACCACCCGGAACTGATCATTACAGAAATTCTGGATGATAACGCAAACCCTGTAAAAGAAGGAGAAAGTGGCGAGCTTACCATCACCACTTTAGGGGTAGAAGCTATTCCTTTGTTAAGATTTAAAACCGGAGATATTGTAAAAGCACACTATGAGCCATGCCAGTGTGGAAGAAGTACAATGAGATTAGGGCCTGTGGTAGGCAGGAAACAACAAATGATCAAATACAAAGGAACAACTTTGTATCCGCCGGCAATGAACGATATTTTGAATGATTTTAATACTATCTTATGCTACCAGATCGTCATTCAGGCTAACGAAATCGGGCTTGATGAAATTATTATCAAACTAAGTACTGAAGAAGAACACGATAGTTTTGTCAATGAAGTCAGAGATCACTTCCGTGCAAAATTGAGAGTAAGTCCGAAAATTGAAATCATTGACTTTGATATCTTATCTAAAACAGTTTTTAATCCAAACAGCAGGAAACCAGTCACTTTTATTGATTTAAGATAAAATTAAATATAAGAGTGGAAGATTTCTTTTTTATAATATCTTTGCGCCCTTGAATATATAAAGCTAATAAAAAAAACATGAAAAAATTATTATTGTTACTCTTTGTAGTAATTGGTGTAGTAACATTTGGACAAAATCAGATTAATATTGAATCCGGGAATTTTGACTTTCTGAAAGATCAGACTGAGGTAAATGTTCAGTTTAAATTTGAAAATCCCCTTTTTCAGGCAGATAATTATACTGAAGCCCAATATCTTGAAAGAAGAAAGACAGAGACGTTAGCTAAGAAAGGAGAGGAATCCTGGAAAGAATGGGATGAAGAGTGGCAAAAGCATAAAGAATCTGTTTTTTTAGATAAATTTATTGAAGGAGTAAACGGTAAAGCGAAAAAAATAAAATTCAGTAAAGGTGCTGCAGCAAAGTACACATTAATCCTAGATACAAAATGGATTTATGCCGGGTGGACAGGATTTGTAATGCAACCTGCTAAATTATCCTCAGAACTGATATTTGTTGAAACTGAAAATCCATCTAAAGTGTTAACTAAAGTCCAAGGTGATAAGATTGAAGGGGTAGGAAGTAAAGTTAGCTATCATATGGAATATGGAAGAATATCTGCAGCATATGAAAAAACAGGAAAAGAATTAGGGAAAGCGATTAAAAGTGCTTTAAAATAAAACAATAAAAAACGGTCTGAATTTTCAGACCGTTTTTTATGCTTGGTTTTGCTGTTCCTGTTTTTCTAATTTGATCAGGTTCGCAAGATTTTTAATAACTGTATCGTGCTTTCTCACAAAAGGGTTGTCTTTATTCCACACATACCCTGCTAAAACAGCACAGATTTTTTTCTTGACATCCGGATTTTCCGGTTGGTGGAAGAAGAGCTCCTGAAGATTTCCGGTATACCATTCTTTTACATAGGTGGTGAAAACATCCACACCATATAAAATATAATCAGTGTATTCCGTCTGCCAGTTGATTTTTTCTCCATTTAATTGTCTTAAAGCCAGTTTGGCGGCCAGCATTCCGGATTCTGTAGCAAAAGCCATTCCTGAAGAGAATACCGGATCAAGGAATTCCGAAGCATTCCCGGTTAAAGCAAATCCGTCTCCGAATAAACTTTTTACCGAACAGGAATAATCTTTCAGATGTTTTGGCTCAAAAAGAAAATCTACATTCCCAAAACGTTTTACATAATAATCAGAAAGAGAAATAGCTTTTCTTAAAGCCTCTGTTGTATCTCCGTTCTCAGATAATTTGTCGATATATTCCGTTGGGCCTACAATTCCTAAACTTGTATTTCTGTTGGAAAAGGGAATTACCCAAAGCCATACTTCTGTTTCAATAATATCAAAAGAAATCAAAGTTCCTTCCTCTCCCGGTTCTCTGTTGATATCGTCTACATGAGAGAAAATGGCAGAGTGAGGAGACAGTTTTGAAGGTTTTTCTAAATCAAGCAGACGGGGCAGTACTCTTCCGTAGCCGCTGGAATCAATAACAAACTTAGCATGGATTTCTTTCGTTTCACCATCTTTAGTTCTTACCGTCGTTACAGAATCTGTTCCGTCAAATTGTATATCAATAACTTCAGTTTCAAATTCAAGATCAATTCCTTTATTAATGACTTCCTGAGCAAGAGTATTATCAAAATCAGCTCTCGGAACCTGCCAGGTCCAGTCCCAGCCTTCCCCGAATTTGTTGCTGAAATCAAAAATGCAGACTTCATCGCCGCGAAGAAAACGTGCTCCAAGCTTTTTTTCAAAGCCCATCTTGTCTAATGCAGGGAAAAGTCCGGCCTCTTCAAAGTGGTCCATTACCCTTGGAATTAAGCTTTCTCCGACAACCAGTCTTGGAAACTTTGTCTTTTCGACTACTTTTACGTTGACATTATTCTTCTTTAAGTAGGAAGAAGACACGCATCCGGAGGGTCCGGCTCCGATTACAAGAACGTCAACAAATTCTTTGCTCATCTTTGATTTTTTATTTTAATAATAACTTTTATCTTTGCCGCAAAATTAGTGACAAATAATTAATATTTTACAAAATTATCAACTATTACTTTTAATTGATGAAAATAAATAACTTTTTAGAACTGAAAGACTTTCAAAAAATTATCATTGAGAATGAAAAAATAGAACTGGATGAATCACTTTTATCAAGAGTGGATAAGAGTTTTCAGTTTTTAAAGGAGTTTTCAAAAAATAAAGTAATATATGGTGTAAACACCGGTTTTGGGCCGATGGCTCAGTTTAAAATCAGTGATGAAGATACACACCAGCTTCAGTATAACCTTATAAGAAGCCATTCTTCAGGAATTGGAAACCCTTTGCCTACAGATGAGGTGAAGGCATGTATGCTGGCAAGACTGAATACTTTATCATTAGGGAATTCAGGAGTACATCAGTCTGTGATCTATCTTCTTCAGGAGCTGATCAACAGAGATATTACCCCATTGATATTTGAACATGGAGGAGTAGGAGCAAGCGGCGACCTTGTTCAGCTGGCTCACCTGGCTTTGGTACTGATAGGAGAAGGAGAAGTCTTTTATAAAGGAGAAAGAAAATCTACAAAACAGGTTTTTGAAACTGAAGGATTGGAACCGATAAAAGTAGAGATCCGTGAAGGTCTTGCTTTGATGAACGGAACTTCTGTAATGTCAGGAATCGGTATTGTGAATGCCTATAAAGCGAATCAGCTTACAGATATCTCTCTTAGACTTTCTTGTGCGATTAACGAAATTGTTCAGGCTTATGATGATCATTTATCAGAAGCTTTGAACGGAACCAAAAAACATTACGGTCAACAGAAAGTAGCAGAAAGAATGCGTGCTCACCTGGCAGACAGTAAACTGATCAGAAAAAGAGAAGATCATCTTTATACTCATTTCGAGGAACAGGAGAAAGTATTCAAGGAAAAAGTTCAGGAATATTATTCTTTAAGATGTGTTCCTCAGATTTTAGGTCCGGTATTGGATACGTTGGAATATACAGAAAAGGTGCTTGAGAACGAGATTAATTCTGCCAATGATAACCCAATCATTAACGTTGAAGACCAACATGTTTACCACGGAGGAAACTTCCATGGAGACTACATCTCTCTGGAAATGGACAAACTTAAGATTGTGGTAACCAAACTGACCATGCTTGCTGAAAGACAGTTGAACTATCTTCTGAATGCTAAAATCAATGAAATTTTGCCTCCTTTTGTAAATTTAGGTAAATTAGGTTTCAATTTCGGGATGCAGGGTGTACAGTTTACGGCAACTTCTACAACGGCGGAGAGCCAGATGCTGTCGAATTCTATGTATGTTCACAGTATTCCAAACAATAATGATAATCAGGATATCGTTAGCATGGGAACAAACGCTGCTGTGATCTGCAGAAAAGTGATTGAAAATGCCTTTGAAGTATTAGCAATCGAAGCGATTACGATTATTCAGGCTGTTGAATATCTTGGGTTTCAGGATAAAGTTTCATCCTCTACAAAAGAGCTGTATGATGAAATCAGAAAAATAATTCCTGCTTTCTCAGATGATATGGTAATGTATCCGTATCTGGAGGAAGTAAAGAGATATCTGAAAGGAATGTAACTATTTGCTGTTCTGGATTGTCTTCAAAGAAAGACGTATCACTCAACTTAAAAAAACTAAAAACGATATAAACACTAACGCATGAAATGTGCAATTGTAACAGGAGGCTCCAGAGGAATCGGGAAAGCAATCTGTATAAAACTGGCTGAAGAGAAAAACTATCATATCCTTATCAACTACGCTTCAAACGAAGTGGCAGCAAAAGAAACATTGGCTAAAGTTGAAGAATTGGGTGCTACCGGAGAAATCCTTAAATTTGATGTAGGAAATACTGAAGAAACACAAGCTGTTTTAACAGAATGGCAGGATAGAAACCCTGATTCAGTGGTAGAAGTTATTGTCAATAATGCCGGAATCACAAGAGATGGCCTTTTTATGTGGATGCAGAAAGAAGACTGGAATAGCGTGATCAATACAAGTCTGGATGGATTTTTCAATGTAACTAATTTCTTTATCCAAAAGCTGCTTCGTAACAAATACGGAAGAATCATCAATATGGTTTCGGTATCCGGTGTAAAAGGAACAGCCGGTCAAACGAATTACTCTGCAGCAAAAGGAGCTGTGATAGGTGCTACAAAAGCTCTTGCTCAGGAAGTTGCCAAAAGAAATGTTACCGTAAATGCTGTTGCTCCGGGTTTCATCAAAACAGATATGACCCAGGACTTTAATGAAGAGGAACTGAAAGCAATGATTCCTGCCAACAGATTTGGAGAAGCGGAAGAAGTGGCGGATCTTGTCGCATTTTTAGCATCTAAAAAATCTTCTTACATTACAGGAGAAGTGATTAATATTAACGGAGGAATTTATTCATAACATGGAAAATAGGGTTGTAATTACCGGAATGGGAATTTATTCCTGCATCGGGACGTCTTTAGAAGAGGTCAGGGAATCCCTATATCAAGGAAAATCCGGTATTGTTTTAGATCCGGATAGAAAAGAATTTGGTTTCAGGTCTGGCCTTACAGGAGTTGTTCCAAAACCCGATCTGAAAAACCTCTTAAACAGACGCCAGCGTATCAGTATGGGAGAAGAAAGCGAATATGCGTATCTGGCTACTATGGATGCATTGAAGCAGGCGAATCTGGATGAAGAGTTCCTGAATTCTCATGAAGTGGGAATTTTATATGGAAACGACAGTGTTTCCCAGGCAGTCGTAGAATCTATTGATATTGCCAGGGAAAAGAAAGATACTACATTGATGGGGTCGGGAGCGATCTTCAAATCAATGAATTCAACAGTGACAATGAACCTTTCAACTATTTTTAAACTGAAAGGAATTAATCTTACCATCAGTGCAGCCTGCGCAAGTGGATCCCATTCATTGGGACTGGCTTATATGATGATCAAAAATGGTTTTCAGGACATGATTATCTGTGGCGGTGCTCAGGAAACCAACAAATATTCTATGGCGAGCTTTGACGGACTGGGAGTTTTCTCAGCCAGAGAAGATGAACCCACAAAAGCATCCAGACCTTTCGATGCAGAAAGAGACGGATTGATTCCAAGCGGAGGTGCTGCCAGCCTGATTGTTGAAAGCTTAGAATCTGCCCAAAGAAGAGGTGTTCCAATCATTGCAGAAATTATCGGATACGGTTTTTCTTCAAACGGAGGTCATATTTCAACACCCAATGTAGACGGACCTGCTTTGGCCATGGACAGAGCATTAAAACAGTCAGGATTAAAAGCTTCAGACATCGATTATATCAATGCTCATGCGACTTCTACTCCCATTGGTGATGCCAACGAGGCAAAAGCAATCTATGAGATTTTCGGTAGTGAAGTTCCTGTAAGTTCTACAAAATCTATGACCGGACATGAGTGCTGGATGGCGGGTGCAAGTGAAGTGATCTACTCTATTCTGATGATGCAGAACGATTTTGTAGCTCCCAATATTAATCTGGAAAATCCTGATAATGAAGCACAAAAGATAAATTTGGTCGCAAAAACAAAAAATCAAAAAATTGATGTATTTTTGTCGAATTCTTTTGGGTTTGGGGGAACCAATTCTGCACTAATAGTAAAAAAATTTGATTAAAAACATGGAAAGGGAAAAAATTGTTGCCATCGTTAATGATTTTCTGGTAAACGAATTCGAGGTAGACGGAGACGAAATCAGTAATGATGCCAACCTTAAAAATACACTGGGCTTAGACAGCCTGGATTATATCGACATGGTAGTCGTGATCGAATCCAATTTCGGCGTGAAATTAGGAGAAGCTGATTTCAAAAAAATGGTAACATTTGATGATTTCTATACAACGATTGAAAGTAAGATTGCTGAAAAAAACGCTTAGTTATTCAGTAAATCTTTATTCTATAAAATGGGCCAATGTAATAATATCAAGGTGATCCGGTAACGGTTACTTTTAAAAAAGGTATTATTACATTGGTTCTCTGTTATATTAAATTCTATATATGAACAAGTGGAAAGGTAAATCTAAAGGAACAGTACTCGGATACAGAATATTCGTCTGGTGTATTAGAAATATCGGAATCAGAAGTTCATATGGGGTGCTTTACTTTGTAGCAGCCTATTATTCACTGTTTCAGAAGAAGAGTAATCAATATATACGGTATTACTTTCAGAAAAGACTGAACTATGGATACTGGAAATCCAAAGCCTTTATATTTAAAAGTTATTTTACCTTCGGAAAAGTTCTGATTGATAAAACGGCAATTTCTGCCGGGCTCAGAGGCAAATACACTTATGAGTTTGACGGTATTGAAAATCTCAGAGATCTTTTAGCTGCTAAAAAAGGAGGAGTGCTGATCAGTGCCCATATCGGTAATTTTGAAATTGCAGAGCATTTTTTTGCAGATATCGACTTCGACTGCCAGATCAATCTCGTGACCACAGATCAGGAAGTTACCGTGATTAAAGAATATCTGGAGAGCGTTGCCGTAAAAGAAAGTAATATCAAGTTCATCTATGTAAAAGAAGATATGTCGCATATCTTTGAGATCAATAAAGCTCTATCCGAAAATGAGCTGATCTGCTTCACCGGAGACCGTTATTTTGAAGGATCCAAATATCTGGAGGCAGAATTGTTGGGAAAGAGCGCAAAGTTTCCGGCGGGTCCTTTTATGATCGCCTCAAGATTAGGAGTTCCTGTGATCTATGTCTATGTAATGAAAGAAAATAATCTTCATTATCATCTGTATGCAAGAGTGGCCCAGAATATCAAAAACCGAGATTCACAAGGGCTTTTGCAGTCTTATGTTCAGAATCTTGAAACCATGGTGAAAAAATATCCTCTTCAATGGTTTAATTATTTTGATTTTTGGGATGATGTTGATTAATTTTTCTATTTTTATCCTGTAAAAACAAACGAAAAACTAAAAACCATTAAGATTTACTGAGAATTAAGATCATTAAATAGTATTTTCCAAATAAAATTTCTTTGTTTACTGTACCAAAGTAATCTTTAAATATCTTAAATTCCCTATTTCTTAATTATTAAAAGCACGTTCTCTTTTGAAGAAAGCATATGACATACTTGTAATCGGCAGCGGATTGGGAGGTCTTGTTTCGGCTCTTATTTTGGCGAAAGAAGGTATGAAAGTGTGTGTTCTTGAGAAAAATAATCAATACGGAGGAAATCTGCAGACTTTTTCACGGGACAAACTGATTTTTGATACAGGTGTCCATTATCTCGGAGGGCTGTCCAAGGGGCAGAATCTGAACCTTTTCTTTTCCTATCTGGAAATTATGGATGATCTGGAGCTTCAGCTGATGGATGAAGATGGCTATGACAGGATCAGTTTTGGAGAAGATGAAATAGAATATCCACATGCACAGGGCTATCAGAATTTCGTTGAGCAGCTTTCTAAGTATTTTCCTGAAGAGAAAGTAAACCTTGAAAACTACTGTGAAGAGATTCAGTATGTCTGCAGCCAGTTTCCAAGATATCATGTGGTAGGAAAAGACAACTACAACGAGGAAATACTGCATCTTAATACCAAAAGATTTATTGAATCCGTTACCCAGAACAAAAGGCTTCAAGCTGTTTTACTGGGTTCCAATTTTTTATATGCCGGAGATTCTGAAGATATACCTTTCTATGTACATGCTTTAACGGTAAATTCTTATATCCAAAGCGCCTACAAATGTGTAAAAGGAGGCAGCCAGATCTCTAAACTTCTGATCAGAAAACTTCGGGAATATGGAGCGGAAATACACAAGCATTCAGAAGTTTCGGACTTTGTTTTTAATGAAAATAATGTACTGGTATCCGTAAAAACGAAAGAAGGAAAAGAATATTCAGCAAAACAGTTTATTTCAAATATAGAGATTCGTTCCACTATTAAACTAATCGGAGAGGAAAGACTTAAGAAATCCTTTCTGAACAGGGTTTTGAGCTGGAAGCCGGTTTCATCATGCTTTAGTATTTATATGGTTTTAAGGCCCCATAGTCTTCCAAATTTCAATTACAACAGATATCATTATTCATCAGAAGAGCAGGTCTGGAATGCATTCCGCTACCAGAAAGAATTATGGCCGGAAACCTATATGCTTTCATCTACACCCTCAAAACATTACCCTGAATTTGCAGAAAGTCTTACCGTAATTTCCTATATGGATTTTGATGAGGTTAGAGAATGGGAAAATACATTCAACACGGTTGCGGATGAACATGAAAGAGGAGAAGCGTATGAAAGATTTAAACTTGAAAAAACAGAAAAGATGCTTGATGCTCTGGAGAAGAAAATTCCTAATCTAAGGCATGCTATCAAAACAATATATACTTCTTCTCCCTTGTCTTACCGGGACTATATCGGGAATTTTGAAGGAAATATGTATGGATACATGAAAAGCTCAGAGAACCCTCTTAAAACAATGGTTTCTCCCCGTACCAAAATCGACAATCTGTTTCTTACCGGACAATCTGTTAATATGCACGGGATTTTAGGTGTTACCATTGGTGCTTTTAATACGTGTGCGGAAATCTTAGGAAAAGAAATGATAGATAAGCGGTTGACACAAATGATTAATAAAAACTAAAGTGAAAAAAACGAATACCATATATTCACCCTATAAAAGAGCTCTTCTTTACCTTACTTTTTGTTTTTTCCTCACTTCCTGCGGAATATCAAAATCTATCCATCATATTCCTGATGTAAAACAATATTCTTTGGAAGTTCCAAAAGTAGCACGTATCAACGACAGTACTTTCAGCTATAACCAAAATTACCTTACGAAAAATAAGCAGCAGCTCTGGGAACTTTATATCAAAGGAAATCCTTTGCAGCTGGGATATAATAATGGAGCATTGACTCAAAGTTTAATGCAGAAACAGGAAGGAATTTTCTTTTCAAAAGTAGAGGGATTTGTACCGTCAAAATTTAAGCAGAGGCTGTTAAGAGGATTTTTAAAATGGTACAACAGAAAAATGTATCTCAATGTAAGAGAAGATTATCAGGCAGAATTGTATGGTTTATCACAATATTCATCTGATCAGTATAATTTTATTGCTTCAAAATATTTAAGAAATCTTTACCTGCATGGAGCTCATGATATTGGGCATGCAATGCAGGATCTCGCTATGGTAGGCTGTACTTCTCTTGCGGTTTGGAATGAAAATACAGAAGACGGTGATCTGCTGATCGGAAGAAATTTCGATTTTTATGTAGGAGATGATTTTGCAAAAAATAAGTTGGTAGAATTTGTTCAGCCGGAAGAAGGAATCCCGTACATGTCAGTAAGCTGGCCGGGAATGATTGGTGTGGTATCCGGGATGAATAAAGAAGGAATTACAGTAACTATTAACGCTGGAAAATCAAAAATTCCTTTAACAGCAAAAACGCCTATTTCCCTTGTTACAAGAGAAATTCTGCAATATGCTAAAAATATTGAGGAAGCGATTGCCATTGCTAAAAAAAGGAAAGTTTTTGTTTCAGAATCCATTCTTGTGGGAAGTGCTGCGGATAAAAATGCAGTCATCATTGAAGTTTCACCTAAAAATTTCGGAGTGTACAGAGTACAAAATACCAGCAGGGTTCTTTGCACCAATCATTTCCAGTCTGACACCTATAAAGATGATAAAAGAAATCAGAAACATATTGAAGAAAGCCATTCTGAATACCGTTATGAAAGACTTCAGGAGCTTTTACAGGAAGAAAAAAAGATGACCCCGGAAAAGATGGCTTCCATTTTAAGAAATAGATCCGGTTTAAAAGATGAAAACATAGGCTATGGTAATGAAAAAGCACTCAATCAGCTTTTGGCACATCATGCCGTTATATTTTCACCTCAGAAAAAACTGGTCTGGGTGTCTTCAAATCCTTATCAGCTTGGAGAATTTGTATGTTATGATCTGAACGAAATCTTTTCAGAAAAAGGATTGCAGCCTGATGACTTTTCAAAATCAAGTCTGAATATTCCACATGATCCCTTCGCAGATTCTGAAGAATTCCAAAACTATGAATTGTCTAAAATGTACGGTAAAGAAATAAATGAGGCTGCCGACGATAAAAATACACTGTTAACAGATGATGTTATCTCTTCTTATCAATCTATGAATCCGGATTTTTGGCTGGTCTACTATCAATCAGGAAAATATTATTTTAACAAAAAAGAATACTCAAAGGCAAAAATTGAATTTGAAAAAGCTTTGACGAAAGAGATTACGACTGTTCCAGACAGAAAAAATGTAGAAAAATACCTGAAGAAAACTTTAAAGAAACTGAAATGATCCCTAAATATATAAAGCTGCTGTTTTGCATTCCCTTTGTCATCATTATTGGTTATTCTGTTTATTTGTGTACGGTTTACAGCTCAATACCTGAAATCATAACCATTCATGGATATGGAAATATGAATGACAATTACGGAAATAAAATATTTCTGATAATGCCTGTAATTATGAATTTAGTTATTCTGCTTTTTATCTGGTTGATTATCAGAAGGCCGGATAAGATAAAATTTACTTTTGAAATTGACGAAAACGAAAGAGAAAAAATATATCATATAACGCAGTTGGCCCTGGTAATTATTGCGATATTTGTCACCATCATGATGACGCCATTAGCATTTTCTGATATTGTTTATAAATAATTGAATATGACAAAACTTTTAACCCTATTCCTTACTGTATGGTCTCTCTTATCATTTTCTCAGGACAGAAAAGAGATCGGAAATACTTTTATCAAAACCTTATTGGTAGATAAAAATATAGAAAAAGCACATTCTTACTTTGATCCTTCAGTAGCAGGACAGATTCCCGTGGAGCAGCTTAAGGCTATCACAGAACAGCTTCAGGGACAGATAGGAGGATTAAAAAATATCCTGGAAGTGAATAATGAAGGAAATATCTATTATTACTATTCCGAATTTGAAAAAACAAAACTGGATGTTCAGCTTACTTTTGGTGAGAATAATAAAATGCTGGGTTTCTTTTTAGTTCCTCACAAAACATTTGAAAAACCGGATGAGAAGACTACACTGAAAATAAAAAGCGATGGTATTGAACTGAATGGAACACTGCTGGTTCCTCCGTCGAATGATAAAAAGAAACTGGTTATTTTTGTTCATGGTTCCGGAGCGAATGACAGAGACGAAACAATTGGAGAAAACAAACCCTTTAAAGATATTGCAGAATACCTTTTAGCCAACGGCATTGCTTCCTACCGATATGATAAAAGAAACTATTCTTACCCTGAGACATTGAATGAAAAATCTACTGTAGAAGAGGAAACCATCAATGATGCCGTAAATGCAGCTCTTTATTTTAAAAATAATCCTGAGTATAAAGGATATCAGATTATCATTCTGGGACACAGCCAGGGAGCTTATATGATGCCTGAAATTGCAGAAAAAGCACAAGTTTCGAAGTATGTTTTTATGGCTGGAAATGCGAGACCACTACAGGATTTATTAGTAGAACAGTACGAATATCTTCACTCTATGGATCCAGCTAAAGTACCTGCTGAAGCTGTTCAGGAGGTGAAAAAACAGGTCGCATTTTTAAATTCACCCCAATTTAACTTAAATTCACCAGCAACAGAGCTTCCTTTAGGGCAGTCTGCTCCGTATTGGAAATATTTAAAGGACTATAATCAGCTTAAAGAGGTTAAAAAAATCAAAGCTCCCATGTTCTTTGCACAAGGAGGAAGAGATTATCAGGTGACAGAGAAAGATTTCAACCTGTGGAAAGAAACATTGAAAAAAGATAAAACAGCCGTTTTTAAATTTTATCCAACATTAAGTCATTTATTCATTGCAGGTTCTGGAAAACCATCTCCAAAGGATTATGAAACAAAGGGGAAGGTGGATGAACAGTTTTTGAAAGATCTTACACAGTTTATTCTGAAATAAATGCAATGAGATCATTGCTCTCATAAGCCTGGAATTTTGTTCCGGGCTTTTTTAATTATTTTCCGGGCTTACTTTATTCAGAAACAGAAAAGAAGTTATCCCTGCAATAGCAGAAAGTGTAGTGCTTAAGATAAAACTGCCGATGATATATTGTACCAGATTGTTTTTAATCAGTTCAAAGTTTAAATCCTGGTTTAAAATATCGCTGTCACCACTTACAAATGGAGCACCCAGAAACAGAGAAGCAGCGATAATAAAAGGAATAAACGGCGGAAGGCTCACATTGGAGGCCACAAATGCAAGTACTTTATTGAGTTTAAAAAGTACAGATAAACTGATGACTAAAAGTGTCTGAAAACCCCAGAACGGTGAAAGTCCTATAAAGACTCCCAATGCAATAGAAAAGGCCTTTGTACGGTTGCTTCCGTCACTTTCTAAGACATCTTCCTGAATGAACTTTTTAAAGCTTTTTTTTTTGAAATTATTCAGAAAATTTCTAGGAATAATATAAAATAAAGTGATCGTTACCAGGATTGTATTCAGAATACTGATTCTCGTAAAATCTTTGAAAGGTCTGAAATGTGAAACCCGTTCTGCCGGATCATACAAAACCTTGATTGGAACATTCTTTACCGGAACATGTCTCCATGCGGTTCTTACAATGATTTCAATTTCAAATTCAAACTTAGGGGTAAAATATTTCTTTGGAATTCTATGCAAAGGATAAAGCCTGTAACCGGATTGTGTATCTTCCAGTTTAATTCCGGTTTCAAACCAAAACCAGAAATTGGAAAAACGGTTTCCAAAGCTGCTTTTCTTGGGAATACCATCCTGAGACATATTTCTGTTTCCAATCAGAAGAACCTCCTCTTTTTCCTGAAGAAGGGCCTCTACAAATACAGGAATATCATCCGGATAATGCTGCCCGTCCGAATCAATGGTGATAGCATAATCATATCCTGATTTCTTTGCCGCTCTAAAACCTGTTTTAAGGGCATTCCCCTTTCCTTTGTTCTCCGGTAAAGAGATTATCGTGATCTGAGGATATTGGGCAAGAATATGAGGGGTAGAATCGGTGGAACCGTCATTGACCACAATAATACTTCCGGTGTAGTTGAGAACACCGTCAATAACCCTGTTCAGAGTCTTTTCATTATTGTAGGTAGGTATTAAAACGCATATCTTCTTTTCAGAAATTGCATTTTGTACTTCAGTAAGGGACATTCTTTTATTTTAAAGTGGCTCTTTCCGCCTCTGTAATGGTTTTAGACTGCATTGCAAACCTTTTGATGTAGCTTTTTAATGCTGTATTTTGTTTGCTGTAATTATTCAGAAGAAATGCTTTATCATCCTTCAGGCTTCCACGGTATCCAACAATTTTAGGGATGTTTTCCTGCACACTCATTCTGATCAGACGAAGTTCCGCATTGCTGGGGTTACTTTTGATAACCGCTTCAAGACTTGTAGCACCTGTTTTAACCAGCGATTTTCTGTTGCTTTTGACAACTTTTGCTTCCATAATCTTCGCCGCGGCTTTATATCCTACAGTCACCGCATCAGAACCGGATTGTTTTTCCGCGGTTTCAATGAAGTTTTGTGTATTACTGCTAGATTCATTGGCTTTAGCATAGCTGTTTCTCAGCGTTTCAAGGTCAGACTGAAAGAAAAAAACAAATGCTGTTATGAATGAGAAGATAAGATTCATGACGATAATTTTTTATAGCTTACAGACAATTTTAATGCAATAGTCTCGCCAAAAGAAGTTATATTTTTTACTTTCACATCTTCTTCACTTTCATTAATATCCAGTTGAAGTACCAGATCAGGTGTTTCAAAAGGATTGATAATTGCCATGAATTTTACATTGGATGCTGTTTTCAGAAACAATTTTGATTCTGTAAATTCCTCTGTCAGTTCTTTAATGATCTGCATCATACAAACACCGGGAGTCACCGGATTTCCAGGGAAATGGCCTTTGAAAATATCGTGGTCTTTATTAAGATGGATGTGAGCAGTAAACTTTCCGTCTTCTGCTTTCTCATAGGATGTTAATGTATAAAAATCTGTAAGAATGGTTTGCATGATCTTATTTTTTAAGATTAAATGTACAATACAATCTGATCTGAAAAGAACTCAAATAGGGTACAATTTTTCTATTGGAAATTACTCTGTTTCGGTTATTTGAAATAGTTTTATATTGATCTTAAAATCTTTGTGCTGTAGATTTAAGCTATCCGCGAAGATAGGTTTTTTTGCATCAAAAGTAAAATCGATTTTTTCCTTATTATTTTTCGTGTAAATGATTTGTTTTAGTAAGTTATTTTCCTTGTTGAAGAATAGATAATAGCTTTTATTCTCAATTTTTGAAAGATAGATTCTAGCATTGTCATTCTCAAAACTTTCGCTCACAGGATATTGTCTTTTCAATAGCTGCTGAAAATCATTTTTTAGAAAATTGATGACTATTTTTTTATCCAGATCAGGAAGTACATAATTTAACTTGAAATTATCATAAGAAACCTCGAAATCAATCAGTTTATTCCCGAAATCTGATGTTAAAGCGACACGGTGCGTTGTTTCATTCAGTTTTTTGATGATCAGAATTCCGCTCACATGGTTTTTATAAATGTCCATCTGGCATTTGTATACATAATCTTCACCTGAAGAAAAGTATAAATTCTCAACCATCTTTTCAGAAGAGGAAACAGGTTTTACTTCTGTTAACTTGTACGTTTTACAGGAAGCAGCCAGAATCAGGATCAGGCTATAAAGTAAACTCTGACGCAGGAATTGAAGCATTGATCTTGGTGTTTTTGAAAACAATATTCGTGGTATCTCCGGAAGCCTCGGTCATATTCACCTGAGAAACCGTCGACTGGTTCTTTGGAAAATACAGCTCGATCTGTTTGATGTATTTCAACAGTTGTGATGTTTTAGGAATAAACTTCGCGATATTGTAATTTCCATTCTTAAAATAAGTTACGGTAAATTCCGGATCATTGAACATCGTTCCGTTTGAGCTTCCTACAATCAGCTTATTGATTTTTTCAAATGTTTTGCTCTTGGCATCTACAGACGATTTTTTCCCCTGGTCATTGATAAAGATCTTGTTGCTTTTAAAAACAATACTGTATTGATAAGGTTTTGTATATTTCCAGCTCAGCATGTTGGGAGTCTGCAGGGACATTCTTCCGTAAGTAACAATGCTCTTATCCAGGAAGTCCATTTTTTTTGTCTGGGTAAAATCACTCTGTAACGTTTTGATCTCTTTAGTCTCCGAAGATACTTTCGACACAAATGCTTTGGCTTCAGCTCCTGACATGGCCGCGTTTTGTGCAAAAAAGAAACCGGAAACCAGTAAGAATGCTCCTAAAGCAATATTTTTAATCATTTCTATTTGAATTTATAATTGTATCAACCGTAAAAGTTGAATATTTTTTGTCCTTCAAAAATACTAATAAATCTGCCAGCACGCGGAAGGTCTTTTCCGAAGTATCATGAAGGAGGATAATACTTCCTTTTTTCAAGCTTTTAGTCACTCTGGTATAGATTTTCTTTTCATCATCAATGATGGTGTCTAAGGACCGGACATTCCATCCGATACTTTTTTTATGTGTTCTTTTAATCGCTTTCGCAATATTGGGATTCGTCACTCCAAAAGGAGGTCTGTAAAGATGGGTTGTTATATTTCCCGAGTTTTTAATGACATCGTCGCATTTTTCAATTTCTTCAATCATTTTTGAAGCAGATAAAAATCCTGTGGAATTGGCATGTGATAAGGTATGATTTCCGATCGTATGACCTTCTGCAATGATTCTCTGAAATGTTTCAGGATACTTCTCAACCTGTTTTCCAATACAGAAAAAGGTGGCTTTTACCTGATGTTCTTTAAGCAGGTCTAAAAATTTTGGTGTAAATTCAGTTGGGCCATCATCAAAAGTAAGAGCAACTTCTTTGATCTTTGTACGCTTATGAGTGATACTGTTGACAAAATATCCCAGTTCAATATCAAAAGAACCCCAGACTACCACCGCAGAAAAAGCAAAAAAACAAAACAGATATACCCAAAAACCTCCGTGGAACGCATAAATAAAAGCGTTACAGAAGAGATAAAACAGGATGAATGGATAGTGTTTCATTGCTGTGGTTTATTTATGTTGAACTTGTTATTATGAGTTGTATGGTCATAATATTTATTGTACACCATTGTCACTCCGTAGGAGTCTGGACTAATTCAGATTCCACGCTCTCTGAATGACAAATACACCGTGTAATTTTCAATTTCAACAATTATGCCTTTTCCAATAATACCAGGCTGTGATCATTTCCTGCCAGGTGATTGTAAAGAAGTATATTTTTTACACTTTCCTTTTTCTCAGAATTGATCATCATAATTTCCGGGATCTGCTGTTCCTTAAGGATATGACAGGCCATAAATGTTGAAAAACCGCTGGCTGTATTGAATTCTCCGCTCAAATGCTTGTAATAAAGCAAAGATGAGTCCGGAAACAGATTCATTGCTTTGGTATAATAAATATCAGAATCCGCATCTCCACTGAATCCTAAGATAACAGCATCAATATCATGAGTAGAAAGATTGTTTTGAGTTAAGAAATTCCGGATAAAATCCTGTACTTCATCCAAATCTACTTTATTACTGATACGAATGTTTTTAAGCTTTGCGTAAGAATTTTCAGCCTTATCTTTTCCTATCACAAAGAAGCTCGCGCCTTCACCCCAAACTACTCCATTGGTAGTGGAATGCAAATAATCGGCAGGAAGATCAGTTTCCTTTTTTATGGTATTATTTAAACAGTAAAGCTCCATTGTTCTGTTTGTCTGTTCATCTGTAGAACCTACAAGCACATTTTCCGCTTCACCATCATTGATCTGAAGCTGAGCATCCAACAATGAAAATTCCAGTGAAGAAGAAGTATTTACATACGTGAAGTTGTAAGCATGGCACTGTAATCCCAAAGCAATCTGTCCTGCTACGGTATTGTGTGTAGACTGGATGAAAAAGGTAGGCGTAAGGAACTCTTCATGATTATCAATTACATTTTTCAGAAACTTCTCTGAATCCTGTGAGCAGCCCATTCCGGTTCCTACGATGATGGCATCCGGTTGTTTGATACCTGCTTCTTTTAAAGCGTAATGCGAGGCTACGGAACTCATTTTTACCGTTTTAGACATTCTTCTGATCATGGCTGGCGGAATGAATTCTTTGTAATTAGGTTCTATCGCTTTGATGATATTTGAAGAATTCCCAGAAGTAAGGTTCTGAAGAATATTTCCGTTTAAAGTGTCCTGAACTGAGATACAGGATGCACTGTTGATGTATACTGCACTCATGATTTAGAGAAAATTAAGGTAGAACAGTTTCCTCCAAAACCGAATGAGTTAGAAAGCACATGATTGATATTTTTCTCTTTCAGTTCGGTAACAGGAGTAAGGTCAAACTCTTCCATTTTTGTTTTGAAATTCAGGTTCGGGAAGATAACATTGTTTTGCATAGCTAAAATTGAAAATACCGCTTCAATTCCTGCAGCTGCAGCCAAAGTATGTCCTGTAAATGCTTTTGTAGAGCTGAATTCAGGAACCTGGTTTTCGCCGAAGATTCTTATCATAGCAATTCCCTCAGATAAATCATTATTAGGAGTCGCCGTACCGTGAACGTTGATGTAATCTATATTTTCTTTAGCTAATCCTGAGATTTTCAAAGCCTGCTGCATTGCTAAAAATGCTCCCTGTCCGTTTTCTGAAGATGCGGTCTGATGGTGTGCATCATTGGCATTTCCATATCCGGAAAGATAAGCCAGAACTTTTTTGTTTTCTTTTTTGACTATTTCTTCAGATTCAAGGACTAAGAAAGCCGCAGCTTCCCCAAGGTTCAGCCCTTTTCTGTTGTGGTCAAAAGGGGTGTTATAGGAATCCGTAAGAATCATCAGGGTATTGAAACCATTCAAAGTAAATTTTGACAGTGAATCTGTTCCTCCCACAATGACACGGTCCAAAACTCCGTTTTTTATCAGCTTAGCACCCATCATAATTGCATTGGCTGCTGATGAACACGCTGTACTGATGGTGGAAACCATACCTTTTAATTCCAGATAATCTGCAATAGCCAATGAAGAACTTCCGGCATCGTGGGCATCAATATATTTTTGCTTTTCAGGAAAGTCTTCGTAAGAGTAGAAGTATTTTTCAGTAATATCCATTCCTCCAACGCTCGTAGAAGAGATAAGCCCGGTTCTGCAGCTATTGATATCTGAAATTCCTGCACTTTCTACAGCTTCTTTAGCAGCAATCATTCCCAGTAAAGAAGTTCTTGTTACATTATTGTCTTCATCAAGCTGAAGTTTCTGTACAAGCGCTTCATTGGATAATTTTATTTCACCCGTTTTAATGATTCCGGCATGACGGGTTTCAAACATTTCGATATCTGAAATTCCGTGTTTTCCGGTTTGTAATGAAATAAAATTTTCCTCCACATTGTTTCCGATGGAGGAAATGACGCCCATTCCTGTTATGGCAATTTTTTGACTCATGGTTTAAGATAACATAACAATACGGCAATCTGATAATTCACTAATCATTACCACATTGTTATACTGTTAGACTGTTGTATTAATTTATTTTGTTCTGTTGTCTTCGATAAATTTAGCCATCGTATCAATAGACTGGAAAATTTCCTTTCCTTTTTTAGGGTCAGCTAATTTTATTCCGTAGTCTTTATCAAGAAGAACAATCAGTTCCAAAGCGTCGATAGAATCTAATCCTAATCCTCCTCCGAACAACGGATCAGTATCTTTGATTTCTTCTACAGATACATCTTCAAGATTAAGAACTTCAATAATTTTGTGTTTCAATTCTGTTTTTAAGTTTTCCATAATTAAGTTGTTTATCAGTGTTTCAGTATATCATGAAGATCATTACATCATTACACTGTTATATTGTTACATTTCTATAAGGTTAGCAAATATACAAAAGCTTTGTAATTTTCCTGATACAATTCTACCCAGCCACATAGTACTTTGTCGGCTTTACCGGATAGCAGAATTTGTTCAGAATAGTTGTTTAAAAAGTTTTCATCAAATTCATCCAGAACAAAAAAAGCATTTTCAGTCTGCATTTTGTGCTTAATGCTGATTTCTCCTACACAGATGTTGGGCAAAGTATACACAAATACTGCCGGACTTGGATAAAAATTATCCTGATCGTTGATGCTTTCCTGATATTTGAAATCCGTATCCAGGCTGGATGACCTGTTGGCAAAAACAATGGCCGTCCTGCTGTGATCTTCGTCTTTCAAAATGATTTCGGCGGAAAGAAAAGCCAGTTTGCTCAGGTTATCCATTTTATGAAATTTTGGATAGCTGATATCCAGACTTTTATAAGCTTCTTTGGCAAATTCCTGAAAAGTTTCGCTTTGATTTTCAAAAATAAGATCTCCGTCAACGGTTATCTTTGAATGTTCTATGGTACAGGTGTTCGTTTTCTTCATCACGTTCAATTTAACATTTTTCCAGTACAACAGCCGCATTACACCCTCCAAAACCAGAAGCTGTCTTTAGAATATATTTAATTTCTGCAGATTGATTTTCTTTGATGATATTCAAAGGCTGGGTTACTCCCATTTCTTCAAAATTCTTTGAGGGAAGTAAAGTCCTGTGAAGAGCACTTTCCATAGAGATAATACTCTCAAGAAGCCCTGATGCACCCAAACAATGTCCGTAATATCCTTTCATACTGTTGAGAGGAACATTCTGAAGTTCCATTCTGTTGAAGGCAATAGCTTCCATTTCGTCGTTATATAAAGTTGCCGTTCCGTGGGCAGAAATAAAATCGATGTGTTCCGGAGAAACCTTCGCTTCATCCATAGCATTGCTGATACTGGCATACAAACCGTCCCCGGTTCTTGAAGGTCCGGAAATATGGTTGGCATCATTGATTGCGGAATCTCCCAGAACTTTAAATCTGAATTTTTCGTTTTGTGAAGGATTGCTGGTTATATAAACTGCAGCTGCAGCTTCACCAATATTGATTCCGTCTCTGTTTTTATCATAAGGCTTACAAGGTCCCGATCCTATAGCCTGAAATGAGTTGAATCCTGAAATAACAAACTCAGAAAGCTCATCCCCAGCAATGACAAAGGCATCTTTATACTTTCCTGCCTGAATCATATTCTTTGCAACAGAAATTGCCATTACCCCTGAAACACAGGCGTTGGAAACAATGATTGGTTTTGTTTTAAATCCAAAAAAATCTGCTATTTTCTGCGCTAATTTTGATAAATAAACGCCTTCAGGTAATTCAGACTGGTTTTTTAACAGGCTGATATTCCCTTTTGTGGTAGACAGAAGAAAGGCAGTGTCTTTTGATACAGTATGTTTTTCAACAAGAGGAAGCAGGCTTAAAAGAAGCATTTTTTCAAGTCTTGTGAAATCGATGGTATTCTGAGCAAAGAATCTGTTGAATTCTTCATTCAGTTTTTCAGAATCAATCATGGAAGCATAAAAAGCATCCTGATTGTCTATGATTTTATGTAAAGCAACTCCTGATTTTCCTTCCAAAAGAGCGTTCCAGTTGGAATCCACATTGAAGCCTAAAGGAGTTACACAATTATAGTCTGTGATATAAATTTCTTTCCTCATGATAATCCCATTTTATCTTTCCAGTTTTGAAAAAACTCCGGGTTGTACAGGCATAAGCTTCCGTTACTGTCCAGAAATACCTGAATTGTTTCCCCACTGCATACCAATTGGTCTTCTTTGTTGAAGATTTCATATCTGTATATCAGCTTGGCAGATATCGAATTTACGTACGTTGTTACAATTCTGAAGGTTTCTCCATATTTTAAAGGAAGAAAATGTTCGCAGGTACTTTTTACAATGGGTGTCACATATCCTGCATTCTGAATATCAAGATAGGTTAAGCCATGCTCACGGCCAAAAGCTTCTCTTCCATCTTCAAAATACACGATATAGTGTCCATGCCAGACAATTCCCAATGGATCTGTCTCATTGAATCGTACTCTTACTTCTTCAGTACAGGTTAATATATTTTCTTTAGACTGCATTTTGTTTTCTTCCGGAATTTTTATTGTTTTTTTTGGCCGTCAGGAAACTCCTGGTAATATTTGTCATAAAAATAAATTAAATATTTTGGAGTTTTCTTTCGTAAAAAATGGAAATAGCTACGGTGGCAATATAAAATAATAATAAGAATGCTAATTCTTTAGCTATTCCTCCAATTCCGCTGTTTCTTAAAATAATATCATAGTAAGCATTCAGTCCCCAGTTCATGGGAGAAAATTTAGCAACGGTCTGCATGAATTCCGGCATTAAAAATACAGGAACCCAGATTCCTCCGATAGCAGCCAAAACTACTACAGATGTCGCTCCGAATGGGGCAGACTGCTCTTGTGTATCGGCAATAGTACCCAGTAAAACGCCAAACCCAATAGCTGCCAGTCCCGCAAACAGCGTTACTGTGACAAGCTGGAACATTTTTCCGGATACATCAAATGCAGGAAGATCCATATAAGGGAAAAGATAAATTCCTACCGCAACCATCAGTAAAAACTGAATGATACAGATGATAAGATAGGTAAATGTTTTACCTAAAATATGTACAAAATACGGAGTAGGACTTATTCTTGCTCTTACACTTGTTCCCTGACTTTTTTCTTTAACCAGATTGATGGATAAAGGAACTACAATAAAGAATATTGCAAAAAGAGTCCATGCAGGAACGTTGTGCTGAACAGAATTCGGCATTACATCCATTTCTCCTTTCTTGGGAGTTATTTCTTTAAAACTGATCAGGTTTTTATTTTCGGCAAGATTTTCCGTGGTTCCCAGCTGATCCTGAAATGCTTTGTAAATCTTTTTATTTTCAATCTCAAAAACCATTTTGTTGACAGAATTCATCACTGAGTTTTTGAATCCTGCATTGGTAGCAGGGTCAAAGTACAAATGAATTTCTTTGGTCTTTGGGACAGCTGTTTTTACTTTTGCAGAATCTCCTTCCAGTCCGAAAGAACTTACAATGGTCTGAACTTTTGAATCAATATTTGAATTTAAATCTTTCGTTAAATTTTCAGGAATGACGATCGCCATCTGATAATCTCCGGAAAAAACAGCATTCTGAGCAGACTTTTCATTGAAATTGGTCAGCAGCTGGAATGTTTTGCTGTTTTCCAGTTCAGCTTTTATATTTTTTGAAACTTCAGATTGATCCTGATCAATAAAAATGATCGGAATTTTTGATCCTTCAAGGTTTTTAAAGGTAGAATCCTGGATAAGGGTAATGGTTACAATCAAAAGTAATGGCATCACAAAGATGATGACAATCCCTCCGATATCTCTTTTCAGCAGAAGGATTTCCTTAATGAAGCTTCTCCACAATTTATACAACAACATCTCTTAATTCTTTTCCGGTTAATGAAATGAAAACATCTTCAAGGTTTTCTGCGCTTGCTACTCTGTTTACCAATTCTTCAGGTGTTCCTACTGCATGAATTTTTCCGTGGTCGATAATGGCAATTTTTGTACAGAACTCTTCCGCTTCCGAAAGGTGATGGGAAGTATAAATAATGCAGGTTCCCTGTTTATTTAAATCTAAAAGATAGTCAATAATTGCTTTTTTAGACTGAACATCAACTCCTACAGTGGGTTCATCCAGAAATAAGACTTTAGGATTGTGAAGTGTTCCTGCGATGAGGTTGCAGCGACGTTTCATTCCTCCTGAAAACTGTCCTACTTGTTTATTGGCAAATTTTGAAAGCCCCATAATTTCCAGAGATTCATCAATTACTTTTTTAAGCTGGTTGTGCTTCAAACCATACAGACTTCCAAAGAACATTAGGTTTTCTTTAGCGGTAAGAGTAGGATATAGAGCATATTCCTGAGGTACAATTCCAATAATCTGTCTAATTTTAAAACCCTCTTTTTGTGGAGATAAACCATTGATGGTGAATTGTCCCGAGGTTGGCTTTATCAATCCTGAAAGCATAGAAATCAGCGTTGTTTTCCCAGCACCATTAGGTCCGAGAATTCCATAAATTTCATCTTTATTGATATTCAGGGAAATATCATTTACAGAAAACTCATCAGAATTTTTGTATTTCTTATATAAGTTTTTGATCTCAATCATATTTTCTGCCATATCAGATCGCTTTTCTCAGTTTTTTATAAAAAGCTTCTTCTAAATCTGCAATGTGCAGCATCGTTTTAGAAAGTTCGTTATAAATATTGCTTTTTGAGTTTCTGTTTTTGTAAACTCTCGCAATATCTACAGCAAAATCTCTCCACAGGTCACCAATGGAAGTGATTTCTTTTGATAATTCCTTGAGTTCATCGTTTTTAAGAATAACAGAAGCTTCCTGAAGAAATGCTCCATAGATGAATCTGAAACCTCCGCCTCCGGTCCCGATTTCTTCCTGCATTCTGATCAGTTGGCCCAAATAATGGTTGGTCACTTTTGTTCCCTTCTTTTCGGCCCACTTCGGGATGCTCTTTGCTACCCATCTCATGGCTTTTATGCCGATAAGCGGTACCGGTGCCAGCATATTTTTGCAGGTGTCTTTAATTCCTTTTTTAATGGCTTCTTCAAGGTTTACATTTTCCGGAACATAAATAGGATAGTACATATGTCCTTTCGGAGGAAGCGCTCCTTTTGCATATCTTACTTTTTCCAGTTCTGCTTCGGAAAGGGATGTTGTATAATCCATTACAGGGTCGCTGATAAGGAATTTTCCGTCCTCTTTTCCGTATACCACAAGATTGTGGGCATTGAAGTGGAATTTATATTCTTCAGGAAAGTAGGTAAGGTTGAAAACCCCTACCTGAAGTCCTGTAGGGATATTTTGTTCCAGATTTCTTTCTAGAGCTTTTTGGGCGTCTTTAGGGTTTGAGAATTTTTCTCTTTTGATTTTAATTCCTAATCTTTTGGCTGCTTTACTGAAAATAGCACCCGGCATCGGACGATAGCTGAAGCCCGGCGCAAAATTCACCTTTAAAAAAGGGAGATAGACAAAAAATAGTCCGGAACCAATTCCGAAAATCATAGGCTCACTTAGTTTTAAGCCTTTATTAAGCAGTAGATTAGAAGCAACACCGTTTTCGCAATGCGCAGTCTGATGGTGTTCAAAGTTTAATTTCATTTGCTGATTGTATCTTTTCATTGGAAAATGAACAGGCATATATAGCCTTATTTCATTTATTTTCCGTTGAAGTTTTTTAATTCATCCACCGAAATTCCGAATGCATCGGCATATTTTTTCAGTGCAGTTTCGCTTAGTGTTTTAAATACCTTGGGTTTAAAATGTCTTTTTACCCTCCATTGCCATAATCCTACGTAAGAAGCAAGAACACCCAGATCCATTTTATTCAGTTCCATAAAATAGGCGATAGGGCTTGCCATATTATTGGCAACATTTTGTTTTGCTTCCTCAATTCTTTCATGAATAAGTTCCATAGATTCATCCAGAGCAGCATTCTTGGCATCCCAGCCTGTACTGTTTGCTGTGGTGTAATTATCGTTCTCATCCGTTACATACAGAACTTCAGTCATGTTGGCGGATTTCAGGTTACTTTCGTCTTGAGGTAAGTCTTGTTTTTTCATCTAAATACTGTAATTTTTTTAGATTGCAGATGAAAAATATTCACCTGTTTTTGATTCTTATAATCGGTGGCTAAAATAGTGAAAATACATTATATGTAAATCATATTACATCTGAGGGAGCTATTGCTTTGAAACAGAGGCTTTATGAAAATATTTTGCAGATTCTAAAAACAGAAACCCATTATGTTTAATTACGGATATGCATAAAATTTTATTAATTATTGAAAATATATGGGTTGTTTGATTGTTTTATCTATATTTGTCTGTGTTAAACAACAAAAACTAATAATTTAAAACAAATTTAAACCATGAGAAACTTAAAGTTACTTACAAAAAATCAATTGAAAAAAGTACAAGGAGGTATTACTGTTTATATTTCATGTGCTAACGGAACGAATGGTCAAATCCGTAATGTAGATATCAATACTGATATTGCTGGTCCTGCTGAGCAGATTTGCGGTGGAAATGACTATGAAGTTGTTATCTAAAATAATTATAAAAACTTTCATAAAAAGACGCGCTGTTTAGATTCTAAACAGCGTGATTTTTTTTATAGAGTCGAATGGGCAAGATCTGATTTTATCTTGTTTGGATCTAATTTGCCTAATAAGAAGTGTTTCACGGATTTATAAAATGTTTCACGTGAAATAATTCATCTTGTGAGGATGTTTTTAATTTGTATTTCATTGGTTTTCAATTATATTATGATGGTTTTTTTTAAATTTTAAATAAATAAAAAATGTTTTTTATTGTAAGGCAGTTGTAATCAATTCAATAGAAGTAGGCTTTAGCCCACTTGCAAAAAAGAAAAAATCACCTGGCTTTAGCCAAAGTCTATATTTTTAACACAAATGGCACCAATGAATTGCACAAATATTCACAAGCCATAAGATCAAAAATAAAAAAGCTGTACGTTTTGTACAGCTTTTTTATTCTATGTTGAATTGATCTTTACGATTTTACTTCCTGGATAAACAGGTTGATTTCCGCTCTGATCAATAGTTCATCATTATTAAAGGTTTCACAGAAGATATGGCAGATGTTCTCAAACTGTGAAATAAGAGATGCCTTGGAAATAATTTTGTCATTCACTTTTGGAAGGGCAAAAACTTCAATCTTCTTGATATTGGTAATGAATCCGATTACTTTAGTATCTGCTTCAGGATTTTCAAAGAAACTTTGTCCAAGAATTGATGAACAGGTTTGTGCCAGATTCTCAATTAATCCGGCTTCCACGAACTCATTGTTGTGAACAAAGACATTGTCTTCTTTTATTTCAAAGGAAGTCACTACTTTTTCTTTGGTCAGTTCCAGAATATAGTCTGCCATAAGCATCGGTTCACGATGCGGTAAAAAGTTGTGTATATTGATGATATTCTCTTCCTTTATTTCCATTTCCAGTTTATTTTACAGCGGTTTTCATTTGAGATTTTGCAATCACTTCACCGTTTAGTTTGGTAACAATATCCACAAGAGTTACTCCCATTACTTCATTGAGGATGGTTACCTCAGATTTCAGTTGGTCTCCTACTTTGGGCAGCATTTCAGCTTCAAAAGATTTGATGGCTCCTATATACCCGGTTGGGGCATCTTTTCCCAGCAGATAATATTTATATCCGGTATGAAGAGCAACACTCTGTGCCTGATGCTCAATAAGCCCGGAAGCCTGAAACAATCCGTCCTGGATGAAAAGATTGTCTTCTTTGATCTCAAAACCGGATAAAAGATGGTTTTCAGAATAATCTGATAACTCATGTACCATTACAAAAGGAAACCGTTGCGGAATAAGGCTTTCTACAAAATCTTTATCGGATGTGGGCAGTCTGTTTTCCATTAGCAAACTGTTAGTAAAGCACATGAATAAGCGAATCTTCCACTTTCAGGAACACAAAGAAGTACTTTTTCTCCTTTTTTCAATGTCCCGGAATTCATAAGTTCCTCAAGGGCAATAAATATAGATCCAGCTCCGATGTTTCCAACCTCAGAAAGATTATAGAACCATTTTTCTGCCGGGAAATCCATTCCTTTTTTAGCAAACTCTTCCTTCAGTCCGTCTTTGAAATATCCTGATGAAATATGAGCTAATACATGGTCGATTTTTTCAGGATCTAAATTATGTTTGTCAAAAGAAGATCTTAGACTTTCCGCTCCTTTTACAAGGATATATTTATCAAGGATTTTAGTATCCTGTTTGATGGCAAAAATAGATTGCTTCAACCATTCATCAGAAGGGTAGTCTGCCCATGATTTCAGGCTTCCGTCTTCCAGTTTGTCACATCCGGCATACATACATGCTTCAATTTCGTGAGCATAAGAATAAAAGTCAATAAATTCTACCTTTAAAGAAATACTGTTTTCTCTTGGTTTGTTTTGCAACAAGAAAGCACCTGCTCCGTCAGAAAGCATCCATCTCAGAAACTCTCTTTTGAAAGCAACGATAGGTCTTTCTTCCAGTAGTTTTAAGTTTTCAGCTTCGTGGTTGAATTTATCAGCAGTCATCCATGCAGACATTCTTTCGGAACCTGCACATACAGCACTTTCCTGCACACCAGCTTTTACAGAAAGGAATCCATAGTTCAGGGCATTCATTCCTGAGTTGCAAAGGCCGGTTGAAGTATTAATCTCAATAGATTTTCCGATGTTCAGTTCACCATGTACCATAGAAGCGTGAGAAGGCTGTATCTGGTCTGGTGAAGTAGTTCCTACGGATAATAATTTCATATCTTCCTTTTTGAAATTCTCATCAAAAAGTCCTTCAATTGCTTTTGCAGTAAGCTGCGCATTAGAGTGCGTAGGGTTTCCTTCTTTGTCTAAAGCGTAGTATCTTGTTGTGATTTTATTATTTCTTAGGATAAGTGATTTTGCTTTAGATGGCGCATCATTGATAAGCCCAAGATAAGTCTCCATTTCATCATTCGCTACCGGCTCATTGGGTAAGTATTTTGATGCTTTTGTTATAAATACGTCGTACATTCTATTTTAAATTAATTCCTTGTAAATATCTTTTTTGTTTTTGTCTTTTAAACCAAAATATAGGGGTTGTAAGCAGGTGTAAAACCAAAACGACAGGTGAGATAATCCATATCGCTGCCATCAAATATACCTTAAAGAATTTTATCAGCAATGGGCGTTTCTCTTTTTTCTTGATAATCAGGTTAGACCATACGGTGAAAATTTTATTTCCTACCTTTTCTACCCGTACCAAAAACGCACGGATTTCAATGGCCCCGTTTTTAACAAGGTCCGGCTGCAAATTATTAAGGTCATTATTATTAAAATGTCTTTCAATAATCTCGCCATACTTTACTGAGCCCGTGATTTCTTCATCAGAAACCCCTGCAGCGGGAAGCATCCCTGATTTTTCTTTCTGCCCCGTTGTAAGCCATCGTAGAATAGTCAAAACACTCGTATAATTGTCATGCCTGTCTACCAGTGCAATATTCCCTACAAGTTTAGCTTGTAAATCTCTTAAGTAGACTTTTAGTTTTTCCTGAGAAAGCATCCACATATTTCTGGTTCCGGAGATGGTGACTACAGGCGCATCTTTAAGGATGCGTTGTGCATAACCACTCTTTAAAAATGAAATAATAGGAATGGATGGTGTGAGATACCATACCTGATATCCGAAAAGAATAAGGTCGTACTTTTTGTTCAGAATTTCTTCCGAAGGAGGAAGGATTTCTTTAGGAATCTGTAAATAAGATTCCGGAAAGGTGTTGAAAAAAACATCACCTGGCCAGGGAAAAGGAAAATCTTCCTTTAGCTGAATGTTGTAATATGTAATATCATAAGCCTCCTTTTTAGCTTCAAAAGGTTTGGCTATGTTTCTCACGATATCTTCGAGTTGTCCGGTTTGTGAATAATATATGACAAGTATATTTTTCTTCATTAGTTTTCTTTAGCGTTTACAAAAATATGTTTTTCATATTTATTATTTAGTTTTAAATACTTTTAATGATTCAGAACTAAATTCCAGTGTATAATTATCGTTTTCAAACGAAGCATTCTTTGTGTCGACAAAAATAATGGTCTCGGGAAGAACCCGAATCTCATTGAAGCTGAAATGATCATGGGAGATCAAAAGAACATCAATCTTTTTAGACACTTCCGAAAGGTCTTTTATATACTGTATCTTTCTTCTTTTTACCAGATAGCTGTGCGCAGCAATTGCTCTTTTTTCATCACTTTGTATCAGAGAAAAAATTCTTCGGCTGGCCTGATATAAAGTCAATAATACATCTTTCTGTCCGAAGTCATCTGCCATGTGAAGGATATTGGCTTCATTGGAAATATGCTTATTCAGTTCGAAATATACTGATTTTTTGGTGTTGAAGTCTTCTTTTACTTCATTTACCACTTCACTGTCTTTATAAAGGTAGCTCAGGAACAGTTTCTTTTTAAAATAATTCTCATCCTCAATCTCTTCTCTCAGTGTTGCAAACTCTTCTCTGAAATAAGCATTGATCTTCTTTGTTCTTTCAGAATAGTTTTTGCCGAAGCTCATATCGTCTTTACTTATTCTGTTGCCTACTTTTACGGTAATACTTCCGTCATAGATAATGAAATCTCCTTTCGGTAATACTTCGGAATTTCCGTGGATGTAAAGTGGAAGAACATCCAGACCAAATTGCTCAGCAAGGTAGAATGCTCCTTTATGGAATCTTTTGACATCATTGGTATAAGAACGTTCTGCTTCAGGGAAAACAACCAAAGAATATCCCTGTGCAATTTTTTCTTTCAGCTTATCCATTCCGTTCTCAATTCCCTGGGAAACCGGATAGAAGCCCAGTGCTTTTACCAGTTTTCCAAAAACAGGAGATTCATAGACCCAGTCATTCACTAGATAGATGATTTTGTGGGTAGCCATGGCAATGGCCAGAGTATCCAGGAAAGACGTATGATTGGCAATGATAACCGCCGGTTTGCTGAAATCTTCAGCTGTATTTTTAATGACCCTTTTCTTTACAAAAGGTGTTAAATAAAGTACTGATGTTAAAAACTTAGCCAGAATCAGTTTGATAATATCTAACGTTTTTCCCTTGGAGTTTTTAATAAATAAACTCCCGAAAGCTGAAAATACCAATCCACCCAATCCGTAATATAAAAATGAAAATATAGCCCGTAAAAATAACCTGAGCGTAATAGGCGACAGACCTTTCTTTGCCCGGTTGGTAATGAATAATCTGAACCAGAAAGGATATAGGGTAGAAGTGATGATAATCACGGAGAACATTCCAATCAGCGCAACTAATGCTAAAGAGTGCAGCGCCGGATGTTTTGCAAAGATCAGGGAGCCAATCGAAAGAATGGTGGTGAAAACAGCAAGAATAATGGACGTTCTGTAGGTAGGTAATTCATTTTTGCCTGTTGTATGCTCTTTTTGCATCGCCTGGGTCAGGAAAATACTGAAATCATCCCCAACTCCAAATACCAGTGTACAGACTACGGTACTGAAAATATTTAATTCCAATCCTAAGAAATAAAGAATTCCAGCGGTTACAACACCCGTTAAAACAATCGGGAACATGGTAAGAATGGTGAGTTCAAGATTTCTGAAGAATACAATAATTGTCAGAACAATTGCTAAAAGAGAATAATTGATCAGCGTATTGAAGTCTCTCTTCAGCAAGCCGAGGAAATTTTCGTTCATCTGCTGGCGGTCAATCGCAAGAGCATCATGTTTCTTTTCAATATCTTTAATGAAAGCATCTCTTTTCTTTTCATCCACTTTTACTACATTGGAAACGGTGTAAAAACCATTTTCGCTGCTCATGAATTCTGAGATCTGAAGAGCCTTTACTTTTTCATAGTCTTTCAGGCTTAATGCAGTATAGTTTTTATGCAGAGCTTCATTGAAGGTGTCAAAAGCTGAACCATTGAACCCAAATTTGTTTCCATTACTGATCAGTTCAGAAATAGTCTGATTTTTCTTAGAATCATTCCAGAAGCTGTTCCATTTCTCAATCTTTTTTTGCTGGTCTTTTTCTGAAAGAACAATATTTCCGATAGAATTGTAACTTAATATCTTACCTTCTTTTTTCTCTTTTTCAAGGAAGCTGCTTAACTCAGAATTACGGGTTAATGCCTCCTCTTCAGAATTTCCATAAGAGATCGTATAAATAGATTTTGAAGTAATATCCGAGAGCTTCTGTAATTTGGCTTCACTGATTTTCAGATCTTTTGGAATATAATTAAGATCACCAATATCTTCATTAAAACCTACATGCCTGAATCCGAAAAGGCAGGCAAGAATGATGATAGAACACCCTATAATCAAAGGTTTGTTTTTCTCATAAGGATAAGATCCTATCTTGTCGATGAAATTCGTGTTATGGTTTTCTCCTTTTTCTTTGGGCTTATACAGCTGAGGAACGATAATCAAGGCTGAAACTGAAGAGAGAATGACGGTGATAGCAGCGAAAATCCCCAGGTCTTTCAAAGCTTCAGAGCGTACAAAAACCAGACACAGGAATGAGACAGCTGTCGTCGCACTGCTCAATATAATAGGCTGGGTGATTTCTTTATAAAGCTCTTCAATATTATTGTTGTGCTTGTAATGGGTAAGAATATGCAGGGCGTAATCTATTGTAATTCCGATCAGAATAGCTCCTACACTTAATGAAATGGCTGAAATTTTGTCTTTAATAAAATAAAGGACAAGTAAGGCTAGAAGTACAGAGAATACTGTTGGTAAAAAGACAATGATAGGCGTAAAGAAATTCCGGAAATAATAGATCAGAAGCACCAGAAGTACTGTCATAGAAATAACTACTGTATTCTGAATGTCTTTTTTGATCTGTTTAGCATTCGCCACAGCAATCACCGGAGAACCAAAATAACTGGTTTCTGTTTTTCCCTTGAACTGTTTATTAAGACCATCTTTTATTGAGTTGAGCTGGTCTACAAAAACTTCATTGGCTTTCGTGTCATTACTTTTATTCTTTGGATCAATAAAAAGTAACAGGTTTTTGCCGTCTTTGGTCACAATATAACTGTCTTCAAGCTTGAAATCTTTGCTGATGTTTAAGGCATTTAATTTTTTAATTCCTAAAAAAGTAAGTCCTAGAGGATCTTTTTTTATAAATTCCTTAGTAACAAGACTTGTTGGGGAAACCAGTGATATATAATTATTCTCTACCTGCTTGGCAATGCTGTCTTTCTGAAGTTTGCGGTCTATTTCCCTGTAATCATTTTCATTAAGAAATAAGGGTAAGTTTTGGCTTACGAAATCAAATGTTTCCGAAATCTCATTATCATTCACTTTGCCCTGAACAGAACCTATATACTTTTGTAAAGGCTCTATCTTCTGCAAAAAGGTATCTGCCGTTTCGGAAAGCTGGAAGCTGTCTTCACCAGATTTATTCTCTATAATAACAATAATTTTATCCGAAAAATTAAGCTGCTTAAGAACTTTTGCTGTAAGATCAGATTTTTCATTTTTAGGAATGATCTGATTGATATCTTCCTCAAAATTGATCTTTGATGCAAAAAATAAGCATAAAACAGCAATTCCTAAGGCTGTAAGTACAGATAGGATTTTATTTCTGGAAATCAGATAATATAAAAATATAAAAAAACGATGCATTGCATGTGAATCAAGTCTGCAAATTTAATTTTTTAAGCATTAGTTCAAAATAGTTAGAGATAAGTTTTGTCTGAAAATCAATAAAATATTCTAGGAAGAATGAAAAAATATTCTACTTTTGCAAAAGTTCCCCTTTAAAAAAATGTATTTTAAATCACAATTATTATTAAAAAATAAGAATCTGTTTTAGATATGTTGAAAAGAAATGATGAAAAAATAAACGGATTTCTATTTGTAATAGTACTTCCGCTTCTGCTGTTTGCTATGTCTTATTATGGATTTGAATCTTCCTATACGAGACTGAAAACATCAGAAACAACTCCCGACTTCTTATTTTCCTCGGTATACGCCTACAGGGTGATTCCCAATTACCTGAGTGTGCAGATGACAGATCTGATGTATGATCTGATCAATGGTCCTTTTTCTTTCTTTAAAGATTTTTTGTCCAAAAACGGAACGCCGTTCTATCATGGGCTTTTCCTGATGAATAGTGTTTTTTTTATTGGATGTTCCCTGATCTTAAATGCCGTATTTAAAATGAAGTCCACAGGTCTTCTGCTCAATCTTAATGCAAGAAGAATTATCCATCTTTTGTCTGTTTTTTTTATCGTAATTACTCAGTATGCACCGACAAATTGTGATACTATTGCACTTTTCTGCTATCTGGCCGGCGTATTTTTAACATTAAAATATTTAGATACCGGGAAAAATATCTTCTTTTTTATCCTCATTGGTCTTATCGGAATCTCCACATTGGTAAGAGAGACTGCCTGCCTGAATATCGCTTTTTTTGCCGCCATATTTTTCAATATTGCCGAGTTGAAAAAAGGAAATTATCAGGTGGTCTGGAAAATAATACCTCTGGTTATAGCTTTTCTTGTTCCTTATCTGGGATTAAGAGCACTGCTTATTCAGGATGAAACTACATTTGTAGAAGGCTTTTACATCAACAGGAACTTTTCCAGTCCTTTCAATCTTGCGGGATTGATTTTTGCCGTCATTGTGATTTACTTTATATACAGACTTTGTACTGATGAAGAAAACAGGAACATTTTTGGAAAATATTTTTTCTTTTCAATTCCTTACCTCATTATGATCACTTTAGTGGGCCTTTTTTGGGAGGTGAGACTTTTTCTGCCTTTAGTTCTAACGGGAATTATCGCAGCATATCATCAGTTTAAAAAAACATAAGAGATTTAACATGAGTTTACTACATCCATATTATATTATTGCAATTGTCTATATGCTGTTCTTCAGTATTCAGGAGGTGTATGGAAAAAAAGTTGATAAAAAATGGTTCTGGTTCCTTGCTGTTTATTTCATTCTTATTGCCGGTCTTAGAAATGAGGTAGGTCCTGACTACGGAAGTTACAAAGGGATTTATATTTACTCTGATACCAAAAGCTATTACAGTATCTTTATGAAGATGCTCCATATGGAAGGATCTGAAAATCTGGATGTAGAATGGCTGTATACATTGATTAATAAAATACTCCTCAATTTTTTTAACGCTCCTTTTTATATGTTGACGCTGGTCATTGCTATTTTTGCGATGATCTTTAAAGTAGAATATACAGAAGACAATACATTTTATCCATTTACCTTTACCCTTTTTATGTTTATCCCCAACTTTTTTATTGGGGAAAGTGGACAGATCAGACAAAATCTGGGGACCTTTATCGTTTACTTTGCGATACGGTATATCAAAGAACGGAAATTCTGGCATTACTTATTTTTCATATTTATAGGATCAGGTATCCATAGTGTCTGTTATTTATTCCTGCCAATGTATTGGCTGGCCCGCGTTCCACTGAACAAAACAGTGATGCTGGTTATGATCATTGGCTCTGTCTTCCTGTCTCCGTTTGAAATATACAGAAGTTTTGGGGGGATCTTGGATGGGATGGCCTCGAATAGTACGCTTGTAGAAGGCTTCAACGGATATATGGATGAAACGGTACAGCGATTGAACGGTGGTGTTGGTATTCCTGAAGTAATGATGGCTATCCTGACTTTCTTTCTTTTTGTTTTTGATACTAAGATGAAAGAGCTGTACCCTTATTATGAATACCATAGAAACTATGCTGTGGCTGGAATTTGCATGTATTTTATCTTTAGAAATAACCCTATTTTCTCATCGAGGCTTGCAGGAGCATTCATTGGGTTCTCATATATCATTATTCCAAATGCCATGTATGTTGTTTCTGCAAGGACCAAGAACATGATTTATGCATTTATTATCTCACTCGTTGTCTTCAATTTTGTTGTCTTCTCTCTCTTTAATAATATCAAGGCGGGACGATTTTCAATAGAACGTTACAAAAACCATATCCTTCCATAGTATTTTGTAAGTAAAAATATAAAGGCAGCTTTTTAGCTGTCTTTTTTTATATAAAGTGATTGTTTGGGTTTGTACTGTTTATAAGGTTTTTAATTGTGTTATTAACAACATAATATAAATATGTTATTTTTATTTATAAAATAAATCTATTTTTGTTGATGTGGGCTTAAAAATTGTATTTTGATAACACTCAAATCCATAAGATATGAAAAGGTTAGTTGGAAAATTAGCGGCAGCTATCTGCCTGATATCGTTGGGAATTTGTTCTAAAGGTAATGTTAGAGGATATCTTCCCTTAGTTGAGCATGAGGTATTGAGTACTCATAATATAGACTCACTCACCAGACCGGTGCGTGAAAGGGCAAAATTATTACTCCCGGATTGGAAAAAAGCTCCTAACAGCTACATCTTTGACCCTAGTCAGAATAGTGAAGGCTTGCTGGTTCCCGTAAAGAAAGCATATGCTATGTGGGAAGGAGGCGGCTATCTCAACGGAAATGGCATTCCGGCAGGAGCTGTAACAGCAGATGTACTGTGGGAAGATGTTCATGGTCTGATAAAATCAGGGGTAAATTATGCTCTCGAAATAACAGGGACAGGTCAGGATGCGAAGATCAAAGTTCCTGTCAACAAAACAAAAAAAGGAAATGCCGTGGTTGCCTTTAAGGTAAATGGAGAAATCTATTGGAGCTGGCATATCTGGGTTACTGATGATCCTACAAATGGAACGGCTTATCGAAGTTTCAATACTATTAAAAGGATGAAGTCAGATGGCACAACTGAAGTGATTCCGGATACAGATTGGAAATGGATGGACAGGAATTTGGGTGCACTTACAAGCTCCATCACCGTGTCAGACTGGAACAAAAGTATAGGACTTCTTTACCAGTGGGGGCGAAAAGATCCAATTCCGCCATTGGTTACCAGAGGGAATGATTTCTATGAAGCTTCGGGATCTATAGGAAGAGTCAGACATAGAGGAGCAAAAAATATGACCAATGCTGTAAGTATTGATGATCTTAGGAAATTCGTGTTACTTTCCGGAGCAGAGGTTACCAATAACTTAAGACTTTCTGTAAAAAATCCGCTGAGTCTTATCTATGTCAATAAAGAGGACAATTCCGGTCAGGCTTACTACAATAATAATGTCAATCTGCCTGTCAATTGGTTTGGGAAATCTACAACCTTGCCTACTAACCGGCTTTCAGAGCTTAACCTTTGGTCTGATAATGCACAGGGAAAAATAGAAGCTATTTACAATACCGATGACAAAGCAAAACCTTATCGGGATAAGTCTTCTTATGATCCTTGTCCCAACGGATGGCGAATACCCTCTATGCTGGTGGCGAATCTTGCCTCCGGATCCTATATTGATGATATCAGAATAGACTTTTCACCTTTCGGTGTAAAAACCAATATGGCGAAAAATGTTTTTGAGACCAATAAATACCATATTATAAAACCTACCAATGCCGGAATTCCCGCATTTATGACAGGATTTAAGGTATATCCTAATCTTGGTTTTGATCTTTCTGCTGTTGGAGGGTACAATATGGGAATCTTTCCCGGAAATGGACAGCTTATCAGAGGGGCTCATTTGGGACAGTACAGTGATCAGCATCATATTGCATTGTGGACAGCTACCATGGCCCGGCAGTTCGATGCTTCTCCGGCAGTTACCGTTAGAGGGCTTTCTATGATTCCGGATAAAACGCAGCCTGATATTCCGGATGCTAATTATCCTAATATCAAAGGGCGTTATTATTACTTTCCTATGTCAGTAATGTATACTTCGGATGCGAACGGATGCAGATGTATAAAAGACCCTTTATATCTCGTCAATGATTATGATTTTCCTACAGAATATCTGCCTGCTGCTACAGAATATAAAGAAGGGATTGATAACCCGAATACCTACCAGATTGTTAAAAGCGGGACAGCTGCTGTCATTGAAATTCCAGTGAGTAAAGCATTTTCAGTACAAGGTCAATTGTTGAATAATCCTGAGATATTAAACCCTTCCAGTTTTAATAATTTAAAAGGAAATGTTCTCTGGACTACGAATACCGGTCTTATCAGTAAAATTTCAATAGTAAATCCGTCGCCTTCTTCACTGCAGGGTATTGCTAACTCAAAAATAAAGGTAGAAATAGCTCCTGATCAGAGTGGAAATGCTGTGGTGACTCTACATAACGGCAGTATATCAGCTCCTGTATATTGGAGTTGGCATATCTGGGTTACGGATTCTCCTATACAGTCTTACACCTATACTACAGAATCTCCTGAAGTAGTAGCGAATTATGTGAATTATGTGAACAAAGCGGATGTGATATTGCAGACCACTTTCATGGATCGTAATCTTGGGGCAACAGATGCTTTTCCTAATGTTGCAAATCCTCTTGCACCCACCGCTGAAGAGCTGTTGAAGATACGTGCTTCTACGGGATTGCACTATCAATGGGGAAGAAAAGATCCTATTCCTGCATTCCAAAATGCAGATAACAGAAATTCCTACAATATTTCTTTAGGAACTGCTGCTGCAAATGGAACTGTTTCCTATGCTTTACTTACTTCGGCTGATTATAACAATCTTTCCGGTAGTTATATAGTGCCTTACAATACTTATGCTGCTGCATCCAGCGTGCAGAGTACAGATAAGCCGGTAGAAAAGATTTCCAAGATACTGTCTTATTCCGTTAAAAATCCTTTGGTATATATGATTCCAAGTACGTTTGCTCCTTATAACAGCGCAACACCCAACTATACTAACGGAACTGACTGGCTGGCAACAGAACCAAACCTGGCTCCTGACAGATGGGGAAGAGGAGGAGAGAAATCTCCTTTCGATCCCTGCCCGGAAGGCTGGCGAATTCCCGATCTGATGAATGTTGCTTTGGTTTCGGGGAGTGATTTCGGACAGACTCCATGGTATAAAAAAGACAAAAACATAGCTACATCATATAATATAGCCACTGATTACTTAGGAACCAGAGTGAGAAATTCTGCCAATGCCACCGTCGGATATATCTTTAATAATCCTGCATATCCTTTAGGAAACTACCCTGATTCCGGATCAAGAGGTTTCAGAAGTGTAATTGCCAATCAGACATCACAAGGAACCTTTAATATTCTCAATTTTCAATACCCTGCTGTATGGACTGCAGCTTTAAATTCAAATTATTTGGGAAGACCTGTTAATGTACTTTTTGATGCTGCTTCTACTACCAACAGGATGATGGTTTTTCATGATAATAATGATCCATATTTTGGTGTGGGGTGCCGATGTGTAAAAATAGAATATGACGCAAACGGCAATGAAGAAGGACCTGCTTCCAGAATCACAGTAGTCTCTAATGGCTCAACTTTGAGTACTGCTAATGCAGAATTTAAAATGACAGACAATAAGATTATTCTATACCCAAGCCCGGTTTCCAATATTTTGTATATCAAGGCTTCGGAAAACAAAGAATATCATTTTTCAGATTTTTAATGCTTTGGGGCAGATTGTGAAGTCTGGCCAGTTTATAAATAATCAGACGGACCTGTCATCTTTGAATGCAGGAGTGTATTTGATAAGAATAAATAATTCGGAAGCAGTTGTCAAAATTATAAAACGATAAATTCCGGAAATGAGGATTTAAAAAGCGGAATGAGATCCCTTGTTCTGCTTTTTTATAGGTAAGCATATCTTTTACATCTATGATGGTTGATGAAAAATTCTATATCATAAAATGTTGATAACTATATAACTCTCTAAAACCTATACTACAAAGGGCTTGAATCTTTAAAAAATGGGTGCTGAAAAGGGGTATAAACCATCTGGATTGTTAAATTAAACCCGTTTTACAAAAAGTATATAATAAAAAAGCTTTACTTTTGCAAAAATTTTTAGTTAGAATGTCGAAAAATTTAGTAATCGTAGAGTCCCCGGCAAAAGCAAAAACTATTCAAAAATATTTAGGAAAGGATTTTGAAGTGAAATCCAGTTTCGGACATATCCGGGATCTTCCTAAAAAAGGAATGGGGATAGACCTTACTACATTCAGTCCTGATTACGAAGTTTCCGCAGACAAGAAGAAATTGGTAACCGAATTAAAGGCTGCAGTAAAGAAAGCCGATATGGTATGGCTCGCTTCCGATGAGGACCGCGAAGGAGAGGCTATTGCATGGCACCTTGCGGATGAGTTGAAATTGAAGCCTGAAAACAGAAAAAGAATTGTTTTCCATGAGATTACCAAAAACGCCATTCTAAAAGCAATCGACAATCCGAGAGATATAGATCAGAACTTAGTGAATGCCCAGCAGGCAAGAAGAGTGCTGGACAGAATTGTAGGTTTTGAAATGTCACCCGTTTTATGGAAGAAAGTAAAACCTGGATTATCTGCCGGAAGAGTACAATCTGTAGCAGTACGATTAATTGTTGAAAGAGAAAAGGAGATTCGTGAGTTTAAACCAAAAGCAAGTTTTAAACTTGACGGAATCTTTTTAAATAAAACAGAGCAGGAAATAGCTGCCAAACTGAAAAAAGACTTCGAAAAAGAAGAAGATGCAGAAAAATTCCTTGAGCAGGCAAAAACTACAGAATTTAAAGTCCTGAATGTTGAAACCAAGCCGGGTACCCGTTCTGCTTCAGCTCCATTTACAACCTCCACATTACAGCAGGAGGCTTCCTCAAGACTTGGATATAATGTAACCAATACCATGCGTATGGCACAAAGGCTGTATGAAGAGGGGTACATTACCTATATGAGAACAGATTCCGTAAACCTTTCTCAGGAAGCAATTGAAGGAGCTAAAAAACAAATTACATCAGAATATGGAGCAGAATATTCTTCTCCAAGAAATTATACTACAAAATCTGCTTCCGCACAGGAAGCTCACGAAGCAATCCGCCCTACGGATTTTGGAGTGAAAAGTATAGGAGATGCACAGCTGAATAAGCTATACCAACTCATATACAGAAGAACACTGGCTTCTCAGATGGCCAATGCGAAAATTGAAAAGACTGTGATCGAAATCGGGAATGCATCATTACCCCATCATTTTGAAGCACAGGGAGAGGTGATCATATTTGATGGTTTCCTGAAAGCTTATGGTATTGTGAAGACAGAAGATGAAGATGAGGAAAACAATGATAAGTTACTGCCAAAAGTAAGTGTAGGAGAGGTATTGAACTATAAAACTATTACCGCTACTGAAAAATTCACAAGACCAAGTGCAAGATATACTGAAGCCGGATTGGTGAGAAAGCTTGAAGAATTAGGGATTGGAAGACCATCTACTTATGCTCCGACAATTCAGACGATTCAGAACAGAGAATATGTGGATAAGAGAGAAATCGAGCCGCATACCCGTGAAGTGATCAAAATGTCTTTAGCCAAGGATAAAATCAAAAAAGTAGTTCTTGAAGAGAAATTCGGAGGTGATAAAAATAAATTCTTACCCACAGATATAGGTGAAGTGGTAAATGATTTCCTGACTGATAACTTTAGAGAAATTCTTGACTACGGTTTCACGGCAAGGGTAGAAGAAAGTTTTGACGAAATTGCAAGTGGTGACCAGAAATGGAAAGAAATGATGACGAATTTCTACTCAAAATTCCACCCGAGAATCGAAGATGTAGAAGAAAATGCAGACCGTGCAACAGGAGACAGACTATTAGGGGTAGATCCGAAAACTGGTAAAAATGTTCATGCAAGAATCGGAAGATTTGGAGCGATGATCCAGATCGGAGAAACTGATGATGAAGAGAAACCAATTTTTGCTTCATTAATGACAGGTCAGAATATTGCTACCATAACTTTTGAAGAGGCATTAGAACTATTCAAACTGCCTTTCGATTTAAGTGAAGTTGATGGACAGCCGGTTTCTGTAGGGGTTGGTAGATTTGGACCTTACGTGAAATGGGGAGAAACTTATATCAGCATTCCAAAAGGAGAAGACCCTCTTTCTGTAGATCAGAAACGTGCAGAAGAAATCATCAATGAAAAGAAAATTGCTGATGCTCCAATTGCCACTTATAAAGGTGAACCGGTAACGAAAGGAACAGGAAGATTCGGGCCATTTATCAAATACAAAGCTATTTTCGTAAATGTTCCAAAAAAATATGACTTTGAAAATCTTTCTCAAAGCGATATCAATGAATTAATTGATGCCAAGCTTGAAAAAGAAGCCAACCGATATATCCAGCAGTGGGAAAAAGAAAAAATTTCCATTGAAAACGGAAGATGGGGACCTTTCATCAAATTCGGAAAGGCAATGTTCAAAATTCCGAAGAAAGCAGATGATACAAAATATGAAGCAGATGAGTTGAAAGAGCTTTCTTTAGATGAGGTTAAAAAATGGATTACAGATCAGGATCCTAAAGCTTTTGCAGAAAAGAAAAAACCTGCAGCTAAAAAAGCAGCCACAACTAAGAAGGCAGCTACAACAGCTAAAAAACCTGCGGCCAAGAAACCTGCAGCTAAGAAATAAATAGTCTTTATTAAAATATGAAAGCACAGATTTTGGTCTGTGCTTTTTCTGTTTTTATAAAGTAAGATAATAAGTGATGACATGAGTTTTTAACTTGTGTTTTTTCATTTATAGTCACTTCAAAAAATGCAAAAATTATAACAAGATAATAACTAAATAAATTTCTCTGTATTGAGAATTAATATCTGTACACGCTTATTACTTAGCTTTAAGTATAAATACGCAAATGAAAAATTCAGTACTAATACTTTGATATTCAGTGTTTTAATTCTATAGATTTACATCGTAATATTACAGACGGTGGAGTTCAGGAACCACTTTAAAAACGAGGCGGATTCTGAAAAGCCAAACGAGTAAGAAAAACAAAACTATCAAATCATGTCAGAATTTAATTTTAGCAAAGAAGCTATCTCGCACGCATTAGAAGCGGCAAAAAGATCACACGAAGACAGTCAGGCAAATCTTCGTTCATCAGGAGCAGACACAGACTTAAGCCTTGCCAATGCCAGTGCAGGTTATCTTCTTGTAACAGCAGAGTGTATCTCAATTACTGTTGAGAACAACAAAGTTTGTATCAACTTACCATTAGGTTTTGGGAAGTACTGTTTCAGTATACCCTTAAGTATTCCTAATGGAACAGCTGGTCAGGCTTGTTTATCTATATGTACTACCTGGGGAATTCCAACAGGAATCAGAGTTACAATTATTATAGGCGGAATAACAATTATCAGCCAATCATTCGGAAAATGCTAATTAGTTAACATACGAATTATAATAAAAAAGTCCGCCTCATACAATATGTGAGGCGGATTTGTTTTTATAAGGTTGATGAAAAATAAGGTTGGCGAAAATATAAAGCTATTAAAAGATGTTGAGGGCTTTTTTATGAACAAAACATACCACATTCTGCTCAGTTCCCATGTTTTTTGTATGTTTGTTATATCAAGCAATTAATCAATTATTACATTCAAATTAAAATATGGATTTCGAAGACTTTATCATTTCACCAAGAAATTTCAAAACAGAAAGCTGGCAGATAGGAAATCGGATTACAAAAGATATCAGAGAAGACAGTATTGTTCTTTTGTTTGTATCTGATTACAGAGGTGTGGGCGGAGATGCAGAAGTGCAGGATTTTACAGCAGTGAGGAACGAGTTTTATAAACTTTCGCAGATGGATTTTGAAATTCCTGTTGTAGATCTCGGGGATCTGGTATCTGGAAGATCTGTTCAGGATACCCATTATATTTTGCAGGAAGTACTGTCGGCATGTCATTATAAAAGAGCAATTCCGGTGATTGTGGGTGGATCCAATGATTTTGCGTTCTCATTATTTTCTGCTTTGAATTTTCATCAGAAAAATATCAATTATACCCAAATCAGTAATATTATTTCCCTTCAACAGGGTGAAACAATCAATGAACATACTTTTCTAGGCAAAATTTTCGGAGCCAAGAATTTCTCTATTAAAAATTACCACCATTTAGGATATCAGAAGCATTTGAATGAAATGGATTCTGTAAGACTGATCAAAGAAGTAGAGTTTGATATTATCCGTCTCGCTGAAATGATGAATTCTACAGAAAAAACAGAACCTTTCTTCAGAAAAGCAGATCTGGTGACCGTAAATTGTGATGCTGTGGAAAGCTTCAGTGAACCTTTTTCTATGAATCCACAGGTCAATGGACTCAACAGAAGAGAGATCTGTGCCTACATGAAAGAAATCGGATTAAGTGAAAATCTGAAATCTGTTGGGATTTTTAATTATAATATTTATTCAGAAAACCAGTTGAACCACCAGCTTTTAGCACAAATGTTATGGTATCTGATTGAAGGAATCAATATTCAGCATTCCCATCCGAAAGAAAGACATTATGAACTGTTTTATGTTTTGATAGATGACAGACAATATGCTTTCAAGCGTGATACTTTCAGTAATTTGTGGTATTTTGGCGATGATGAAAATATAGAAAACTGCATTCCATGTTCCAGAAAGGATTTTGATGAAGCTAAAAAAGGCTGGCTGAATGCAAGACTGACGAAAATTTAATGTATGACAAATGCTCCCCCAAAAGTATCCATTATTGTTCCTGTTTACAATGTCGAAAATTATCTGACAAAATGCCTTGACTCCCTGGTGAACCAGAGCCTCTCTAATATTGAGATTCTTGTAGTGAACGATGGAAGTAAAGATAATTCTGGAAAAATCATTGAAGGATATGCACAAAGATATCCGGAAAAAATAAAAGCTTTTACTAAAGAAAACGGAGGTTTAAGTGATGCCCGTAATTTTGGGCTTGACAGAGCTTCCGGAGATTATATAGGTTTTGTAGACAGCGATGATTATGTTTCCGAAACAATGTTTGAAGAAATGTTTCTTTTAGGAGAAAAACATCAGGCAAAAATGGTGATCTGCAATATTCAGAAAGTTGACGAAACCGGGAAGGTTACCCAAAAACTGACTCAGCTTCCAAACATGCCCGAGAAAATAACCCTTGAAAATAATTTTTCAGTGTTCTCGGATATCAGCTATTTTGCATGCAATAAGCTGTTCAAAAAAGAACTTTTTAACCAAAGAAGATTTAAAAAAGGAGTTCATTTTGAAGATATTCAGTTGATTCCACAACTTTTGCTGGAATGTGATGCCATTGCCCAGATCCAAAATTTCCATTATCAATATCTTGAACGTACAGATTCTATTACGAAGACCCATACGGAAAAAGGACTTGATATGCTGAAAGCAGTGGCTGATGTGGAAAATGTATTCACCGAATCTCAGTATTCTCACAAAAAAGAGGAATTAAAAAACTTCCAGATTTTTGAAGGAGTTTATTCATTTCTGGCTTATCTGGCCTTTGTGAAAAAAGAAGAAATATTTTATAGTATGTCTGAGCAGCTGGTCCTTTTTATGAAGGAAAGACAAATAAAAATTCAAGATATATTGAAGTATAGTCGTTTTGGTAAGAATTATCTTTTATCTTTGCCTTTGAAGAAAAAAATTTTTTATCTGCTGTTTTTTGGAGGACAGAAAAGATTGATAAGGAAGTTAATTTAATAAACACAAATGTACGTGCTATTGTTTCGAGCAATAGAAAATGATGATGAAGTTCTTTATAAGTTCTACATGATGAGTTTTTATTGAGAGAGACAAGTGCTGAATAAGAAAGAATGAAAAATTTTGAATTGTTCTTAAGCGGATCGGGAATACCTATTTTCTATGTAAAAATAGGACTTGGTTTCGTATTCGCCTTTTTAATTACTTTTTTCTCTATTCCTACCATCGTCAAGATCTCAAGAAGGAAGAATCTGATGGATGAGCCTGGGATAAGAAGTTCGCATCTTAGAGAAATTCCTAACCTTGGTGGAATTGCTATTTTCTATTCAATTGGAATCTGTGCTTCTATTTTTGCCTATGAGCTTTTTGACCTTTACAAATTTTTATTTGCTTCATTGATTATCCTGCTTTATGTAGGGGTAATGGACGATATTGTTGTAATGAGGGCTTATAAGAAACTTGTTGCACAAATTGTAGTGTCTTCACTGGTGGTGATTGGGTCAGATATTAGAATAAGAAGTTTATTTGGGATATTTGGTGTGTATGAACTGCAGTATTTTGTAAGTGTACTGTTCAGTATTACCACCTTTATTATTCTGATCAATGCTTTCAACCTGATCGATGGAATAGACGGACTGGCAGGCGGTTATTCTGTAATCTGCAGTGCTTTATTTGGAATAAGCTATTACCGGTTGGGAGAATATAATTATCCGCTGGTGGTATTATCTGTTGTTATTATCGGGACTGTATTGGCTTTTCTGTATTATAACCTGTCTAACTACCGTACCCGTAAAATATTTATGGGAGATACCGGATCTATGCTGCTTGGCTTTTTACTGGCCTTTACCTCCATTTGTTTCATAGATATTTTTATTGATAAAAACCTGGTAGATGTACCAAGATATCACCTTCAGTCTGCTCCTGTAGTCGCTGTAGCGATCCTGATTCTTCCGATCGTAGATACATTAAATGTAATATTTATAAGGCTTTACAATAAGAAATCACCATTTGACGCTGATAAAAATCACATTCACCATAAGCTGTTGAAGCTAAATCTTACCCACAGAAGATCTACTTTTTATATCATTCTTTACTATTTGATGATTGTGGGAGTTGCTTATTATTTAAGACATATTAATGTCAATCTGTTATTATTGGTGATTATTTCATTAGGCTTTTTCGGAGCTTATCTGCCAGATTTGCTATATCGATTAAGAAATAACAAAAATTAACAATTAAATATTACTTTTGTAAACAATATTCAAATATGATGAAGAATTTTAAATATTTATTTTTAATATTCCCTTTTTTAGTTACCTCATGTATCACAACAAAAGATGTGAGGTACTTGCAGCCAAGCGAAAGTCTTGTCATTAACGAAGAAGGTCTTATCCCGTACAATATTCCCGTGTACAGGATTACTAAAAACGACATCCTTAACCTTAATATTGTGACTACTCCCAAAGGAGATGCAGCACAGTTTTATTCCTCTTACAATACTTCAGGCGGAGTTACCGGCGGAGGGGCAATAAGTTCTGCAATATCAGGAGGTGGTAGTGCAGCAGGTGTAGTGAGTGCTAATTCCGGAGGTGGAAGAGGTGGAAATATGAATTTTTACTTTAACGGACTGAAGGTGGACTCCAATGGTGATATCAATGTGTTCGGGATAGGATATGTAAAAGCTGAAGGAAGAACTCTTGACGATATTACAAAAGAGATACAGGATAAAGTAAATGAAAATTTCCAGGAAGGTAAATCTGAAGTACGACTGAATACAGACGGTATTACATATTATATTCTTGGTGATGTGGAAACTACAGGACTTTCAGGCGAAAAAGTAGTCCACAAAAACACCCTTACCATTACTGAGGCATTGGCCATTAATGGTGGATTGAACAGAACTATTGATAAAAGAGAAGTCGTTATTCACAGAAAGCTTCCGGAAGGAATCAAAATTGCAAAAATAGATCTTACCCGTGAAGATCTTATGAACTCTCCTTATTATTATATACAGAACGGAGATGAAATCTATCTGAATACAAGAGCGAAAAGCTTGAATGGATTCGGAAAAGACCCGATCCAGACTTTGACTACAGGAGTTTCTGTAATTACTACTGCATTATCTATTTATTTACTCCTTAAAAATCTTTAGCCATGATTCCAGAAAGAGTAAACACTGCAGAGAAGACTAATTCTCAGAAAGATAAATCCGGGACATTTGCCTTATTTGATTTAGAACACTTTTTAAAAAGGATTCTTAAAAACTGGTACTGGTTTGTATTAATGCTTATCATTGGCTATGCCATAGCGTGGGTATACAGTAAATATTATGCACAAAATATTTATGCATCAGACTTATCATTAAGTACCTCCAGTAAAGCTTCGGAGTTTCTGCCAACTCAATCTAACCAATCTATTAACTTCATTTGGGGAGATACAGGAAATCAGGATGGGCTTTATTTGAAGAAAATGCTTTTATCCAGATCTCATAACGAATTTTTGGTAAAAGAATTAGATCTTTTTGTAAACTATTCTACCAAAGGGCTTATAAAATCTACTTACCTGGACAAAGATGATTCACCTGTTTTTCTTCAGATTGATAAAAAGCACCTTCAGCAGATCAATTATCCTATTACACTGATACCGAAAGGAAATGGAGCATATGAAGTGGTTTTGCCTGAAGAAGGAGAATCAACGAACTTATATAACTATGAAGTAGAAGGATTCCAGGATATTAACGCTTATAGCAGACCAGCAGATAAAACCATCAAAATTAATGAGTGGTATAATTCGCCTAACCTGAGATTCAGGCTGCTTCAAAATCCTGTTGCTACCAAAATTAAGCTGGATAATATTATTATCAATCTGAACTCTGTAAACCAGAGTGTAGATGAAATTGTTTCTACTACAGGAGTAGACTTTGACAAAGAAATCAGGTCTATTATGATTATTACTAAAAAAGGATACAACCTTAATAGTACAGTTAATTTCCTGAATAAATCTGTTGCAGAACTGCAGAAAAAAAGACTTGCTGATAAAAATATCGTTAATAAGAATACGGATATTTTTTTAAAAGACAACCTTGGGAATATCCGTAAAAAACTTGATTCAAGCGCAAATGTGCTTAATTATTTAAAGACTTCAGAAAAACTTTATAATATTAAAGACAGAGATGAAAAATCTCTCGAAAAAATAAAAGAACTTGAAGCTAAAAAAGCTGATATCATCAGTAAAATCAGCTCTCTGAATAATATCAAGAACACACTTCAGTCTCAGAATTTTGATAAAATGATCGGAACAAATGCGGCAGGTTTTGAAGATGGTGTTTTCACAGCAACGGTTTCTGAACTTAAAGCTTTATATATCAAAAAAGCTGAAATGGCCACTATTTATAAACCGTCATCAGAGCCTATGAGAGAAATCAACAGGCTTATTGATGAGGCAAGAATGGGGTCGTCCAATAGTTTGAGAAGCTATTATAACCGATATTATGAAGAAATCAATAAGATAGACCGTGAAATGGCTGGTGCTAATTCTGATTTAGCGACTTATCCTGAAAAAGAAAGAAGATATCTGGACGCAGAGAGAGGCTATAACATGATTGAAGCTACTTATAACAGTCTTTTGGGCAGACAGAGTGATACCCAGATGAGAATGGCTACCAATCAGTCTGATATAACGGTCATTGACCCGGCTAAAAATTTAGGACAAAGACCAATTGGGCCTAATGTTAAATTGGCGAAAACGGCTATTATTTCTGGAATGTTACTGCTTCCACTATTATTTATCCTGATTGGTGAGGTGTTTGACAACAAGATCCGAAATATTAAAGACCTTTTAAGTGCTACAAAAATTCCGCTTCTTGGGGTTATCGGAAATAACAACAATGAAAATATGCTTACTGTTCTGGAGCAGCCAAAATCATCCGTATCAGAAGCCTTCAGGGGAATAAGAGCCAATATGAGATTTTTGATGGATAATGAAGATCAAAAAGGGAAGGTCATATTAATCACATCATCCATCGGAGGAGAAGGAAAAACTTATATCTCCATTAATCTGGCTTCTGTAATTGGATTAAGTGATAAAAAAACAATCTTATTGGGAATGGACCTTAGAAAACCAAAAATCTTTGGAGACTTCAAGATTGATAATAAATATGGTATTTCAAATTATCTGACCGGGGAAGTGGGAATTGATCAGATTGTCAACAAAACAAAAATCCCAAATCTGGATGTTGCCACTTCAGGACCTATCCCGCCAAATCCTTCTGAGCTTTTAATGAGCCAGAGAAATATCAAATTTATAGAAGAACTGAAAGAAAAATATGATTTCATTATTATAGATTCACCACCGGTAGGATTAGTGGCAGATTCATATGAGCTTATGAAGCATTCTGATGCCAATATTTATGTTGTGCGCCATGAATACACGGAAAAGTACATGCTAAAAATGATCACGGATAAGTATCATAATGATGAGATTGACAATTTAGGACTTGTTTATAATGATTATAATACAAAACAAGGCTACGGTTACGGTTATGGCTACGGCTATGGTTACGGATATTTTGATGAAGATAAAAATTATAAAGAACCATTGTTGATAAGGATCAGAAATAAAGTACAGGTATTATTTAATAAAAAATAAAGCATTAAACCCTCATTTAATGGGGGTTTTTTCATATTTAATGTATTTTCATTCTATGAAAAAAAGAATATTTTTGCCACTTTGCCGTTTACTTTATAACAAATTATGTTTTTTTGTTTATTTTTAACTAAACATTAAGATTATCATTAATATAAAAATGTTTTATATTTGCAAAAATTAAATTTTAAAATAACCATAAATCCATATTCTTTTATGAATAAAAAATTATTGTTTAGCTTCCTTGCCTTCCTTGGAGTGGTAAGTGTTAAAGCACAAAGAAACGAATTGGGAGTTCGTCTAGGTATGAGTAACCTAGTGGGAGATGTAGGAAGGACAAATTATATTTTACAGAAGCCGTTGGATTTAAACAGAGTGTCAGATTTGGGCATCCCATTTTATGGAGGTTTGTTATATAGATTTAATTTTAACCCGCATCAGACCGTTAGATTGGATTTAGGATACAACCAGGTTCAGTTTAGTGATAAAGCTGCGAAAGAAGATTATAGAAGAAATAGAAACTCATACGGAAAAAATAATGTGTATGAGGCGAGTTTAATGTTTGAGTATAACTTTTTCCCTGTAAATAATGAGCAGATCAGCATGCTAAGCCCTTATATCTTCGGAGGTGTTGGTGCTTTAATGTTTGATGCTCCTAAAGCAAATCTTGTGAATGATTTCAGAAGAGATGCAGATGGGGTGGCGCAGGCTCCAATCAATGAATTGGACTTCACCACAAGAACAGAGTATTCATTAGGGAAAAAAGTAACGATGCATATTCCTTTTGGGGTAGGTTTGAAGTATAAATTCAACCACTCCTGGGCAATATTTGCAGAAGCTACATTCAGATATACATTGACGGATCAGCTGGATCATAGTAAGATCCTTTCCGAAGATGTAAAAACTTCTTTTAATGCTGATATTTTGGACCCTGCAACAGGAGGTTCATTATTACAGTCAGGAAATTATTATGCGGTTTCTAAAGAAAGAGAAACAGAGTTTATTAATAAGAGAAATATTGGAGATGGCAGATCTAAAGATTGGATGAATACGTTTAGCTTAGGGCTCACGTATTCGTTCGGAAGGCCTCCATGTTATTGTGAATAATATGTCGTTGATTAAAGATAAAATAAATTCTGAGAATTTACCAAAACACGTAGCCATCATTATGGATGGTAATGGAAGATGGGCAAAATCTCGTGGCGAAGAAAGAACTTTCGGTCACAAAAATGCCATTAATGCAGTAAGAAATGCTATTAATGCCTGTAATGAGATTAATATCCCTTACTTAACACTTTATACATTCTCTTCAGAAAATTGGAGTCGTCCAACCGAAGAAGTAAATACCCTTATGAACCTGCTGGTAGAAACATTACTGCTTGAAGCAGAAGAAATCTTCAGCAAGGGATTGAGAATGCATGTGATAGGGAACCTTGATAAACTGCCTGCTTTGGTAAAAGAGCAGTTGGAACGTGTGGTAGAACTCACAAAAGAAAACACAAAAGGAAACCTTGTATTAGCTATAAGCTATGGCTCACAAAATGAAATGCTGGAAGCCGTTAAAAATATAAGTTCTGATGTAAAAGAAGGAAAAGTAGAGATAGAAAATATTAACGAAAGTTTATTTGAAAGCTACCTTTATACAAAAGATTTTCCTCCTGTAGACTTACTGATCAGAACCAGCGGTGAAATAAGAATAAGTAATTTCCTGCTTTGGCAGATCGCTTATGCAGAACTACAGTTTTTAAATGTTCTGTGGCCGGATTTTACCAAAGATATTTTCTTTCAATGTATTGTAGATTATCAAAACAAAGAAAGAAGATATGGTTTAACCGGTGAGCAAGTAAAAGGCCAATAAAATTTTAAGAAAAGAAAGACTCGATAAAATGAAGTTTAGACTATTACCCATCATTATGTTTGCTGCTTCTGCACATTTTTATGGACAAGTAACTCCACAAGACAGCACAAAAGTAAATAATGCTGTCCACGCAGAAAATGAGGCAGGCACTTATACACTTAAAGACATCGTTGTAGATGGGGTAAAAAAATATACACCAGCTCAGATCTTAAGATTTACAGGTCTTACTAAAGGAGAAAGCGTAGACATTCCGGGACAGAAAATCAGCAATGCTGTTAAAAAACTTTGGGATACCCAATCTTTTTCTGAAGTGGAAGTTTATGTTCAAAGCATTGAAGGACAGACAATCGTTCTGAAATTTCACCTGCAGGATCTGAAAGAACTTGGAGAAGTGAAATTCGCAGGAAAAGGAATTGGTAAATCTAAGAGTGAAAAGCTGGCAAAGGATAACAACCTTAAACCAGGAACTAAGATTACTCAAAACTTAGTGTCTAGTCTTAAAACAAATGTCCCTAAAGACTATATTAAGAAAGGTTTTGCAGATGCTAAAATCAGTATTCAGGATAAAGTAAACGCAGGAGATCCTGCTTTAGTAGACTGGACTATTAATGTAGAAAAGGGAAAAAGAATTAAGATTGATCATATTGAATTTGAAGGAAACGAAAATGTAACCGATAGAAAACTTAGAAACAAAGCTTTCAAAGAAACAAAACAAAAACGTTTTGGTATTGGTGGTATTTTGAAATCCTCAAAATTCATTGAAGATAAATATCAGGAAGATAAGCAAGGTCTTATCAATTATTATAACTCCCTGGGATATAGAGATGCGAAAATTGTTTCAGATTCAGTGTGGAGAAACAAAAGAAATAACTACGAAATCAATGTAAAACTTAATGAGGGTAAAAAATATTACATCGGGGACGTTACATTCACAGGGAATACAGTATACGCTACAGAATATTTACAGAGATTATTAGGATACAAGAAAGGAGATATTTACGATGCAGTAGGATTCAACAAAAAAGTTGGAGAAGATGGAGGTAAAGAAGATGATTCAGATATCAAATCTGTTTACATGAACAACGGTTACCTTTTCTCCAATGTTACACCTGTTGAAAAATCGGTATCAGGAGATGCTGTAAACCTTGAAGTTAGAATTAATGAAGGTGAGCAGGCTACCTGGAATAAAGTAACATGGCAGGGGAATACTACAACCCATGACCACGTTATCCTTAGAGCACTGAGAACAAAACCGGGAGAACTATTCAAGAAAACGGAAATTAAAAGAACATATTTCGATTTAGCAGGGATGTCATTCTTTGACCCTCAGCAGATCGGACAGGATATCCAGCCAAACCAGCAGGACAACACTGTTGATATTAACTGGAAGCTTGTAGAAAAAGGATCTTCCCAAGTACAGCTGCAGGCAGGTTACGGTGGTAACAGCTTCATTGGTACTTTAGGATTAACTTTTAATAACTTCTCATTAAAGAACTTCCTTAAGTTTAAAGACTTCAAACCAGTACCTCAGGGAGACGGACAAACGTTCTCTATTCAGGTGCAGGCAGGACAGTATTTCCAAAATTACGGGGTATCATTTACAGAGCCGTGGTTATTTGGTACAAGAGCAACAGCCCTTTCTGTAAGTTTGAACAACTCCAGAGTAAGATATACGGATCAATATGGAGCAGCTCAGAAGCTTAATATCTTCTCCGCTTCAGCTGGTTTAAACAGACTATTGAACTGGCCGGATGATTATTTCTCATTGTACACAGGATTACAGTTCCAGAAGTATGATTTCAATAACTATCCATTCCAGTTTGGAAATACTACAGAAACGAACGGTACTGCCAATAACTTCAGTGTGAACTTAGGATTGAGCAGAAACTCAGCAGGTATCGACCCAATCTTCCCGACAATGGGATCCAATATTGAGCTTTCAGCAAAACTGACACCTCCATACTCATTGTTTAAAAAGAAAGATTATTCCACAATGTCAGCTATTGACAAGTATAAGTGGATGGAATTCTATAAGATTAAATTCAAGGCAGATGTATACAATGAAATCGTTGGAAAACTGGTCTTGAGGTCTTCTGCAGAAATGGGATTCATGGACGGATATAACAGTAAACTGGGAGCTCCGCCATTTGAAAGATTCTATATGGGAGGTACAGGTCTTTTCGGAGGTAGATATGACGGTAGAGAATTGATTCCTTTAAGAGGATATGAAAATGCCAGCACAGAAGGAGGTCAGGCAGATGATATTACTCAGACAGGTGGTGGTACAATCTATAACAGATTTACTTTAGAATTAAGATACCCGATCTCAATGAGCCAGACTGCAAAAATCTATGCATTGACATTTGCTGAAGGAGGTAACGTATGGAATTCATGGAGTTCTTACAGCCCGTTCCAATTGAAAAGATCAGTAGGTATAGGAGTAAGAGTTTATATGGGAGCATTTGGATTAATCGGATTTGACTTCGCACTAGGTCTTGATAAAACATTATCAGGTGACAAGTCAGGATGGAGAAACCACTTCTTGATGAACCAAACATTATAATTACAAATATGAAGCACTTTAAAATAATTTTCACGTTCGCATTACTATTGTTTTTTGGATTCAGCAATGCCCAGAAAATAGGAGTAGTGGATACTAATGAAATTTTAAATAAATTACCTCAGTATAAAGAAGCTGAAGCAAGATTGAATTCTCAGATCGATACCTGGGAGTCAGAACTTCAAAGTCTTCAATCTGAATATGAAAGAAAAAAAGCTGCTTTTGAAAGTGAAAAAGTATTATTGATAGGTGATCAGCTTAAACTGAGAGAAAAAGAAGTTGTAGACCTCGATAAAAATATTAAAACGACTACTAGCTTACGTTTTGGAGCTAACGGTGAAATTACAAAACTGAGAACAAACCTTGTTTTGCCTTTTCAGGACCAGATCTGGGGAGCCATCAAAACAATGTCCGAAAAAAATGGATTGGGCATAGTTCTTGATAAAAGCAATAACATTAGTGTTATTTTCCTTCAGTCAAAATATGATTACACCGAGAAAGTATTGTCTGTTTTGTTGAAAGGAACAGATAAGAAGGAAAAAACAAATAGCAAAGGAAAAAAATAAGTTTAAAAATTAACTTTTGCTATATTTTAAAATCTAAAAACAAATTAAATTATTTATTTACCAGTTATGAAAAAATTAAGTGTATTATTTGCAGCAGTAATGATGGTTGTATCTGTAGGTATGGCAAAAGCTCAAAAAATTGCTACTTTAGATGTAATGGGAGTTCTTAACGCTATGCCGGAGAAAAAGAAAGCAGATGCTGATCTTAAAACATTCTTAGATACTAAACAAGCTGAGATTAAGAAAAAAGCTGATGCAGCTCAAACTAAATATCAGCAATATCAAACAGAAGCTCCGAAAAAAACAGCTGACGAAAACGCAGCAAGAGAAGCTGAAATGAAAAAATTAGCTGAAGAAATCCAGCAAATGCAGGACAAAGCTCAAAAAGATCTACAAGCTAAGCAGGATTTGGCTTTCGGTCCAGTTGAGAAAAAACTGAACGATGCAGTAGAAAAAGTAGCTAAAGCTAACGGATATGATTATATTATGGATGCTAACTCAACTGCATTCCTTTATAAAGCAGGACCAGATGCTACTCCAGCTGTAAAGAAAGAACTTGGAGTTCAATAATTTCAGCAAATTAACAAAGATTTATAAAACTAACCATCTCTATTAGAGGTGGTTTTTTTATTTTTGCGGAATGGAAAAAGAAGTATCAACTACGGTAAAAGTTAGATTTAGTGACTGCGATCCGATCGGACATTTGAATAATGTAAAATATCTTGAATATATGTTCAATGCCAGAGAAGATCATGTGGAAACATTCTACGGATTTACCTATGAAGAATATACCAAGAAAACCGGCTGTACCTGGATTGCTATTCAAAATGAAATAGCCTATTTAAAAGAAGTAAGATATAACACACAGGTAGTAATCAGCAGCAAAACCATCGATGTACAGGATAGAACGGCAAAAGTGGAAATCCTTATGAAAAGTTTAGATGAAAAGACAATCCATGCCGTACTTTGGGTAACTGTTATTTATTTCAATGTTAAAACAAGAAAATCTGAAGTTCATCCCGAAGATGTCAAAGAAATTTTCAACAAGTTTTATGTAGATTTGATTCAGAAAGACTTCCAGCCAAGAGTGAAGTTTTTAAGAAGCCAAAATGCAAAAAATTCTTAATCAGCAACTCTTATTGAAGATTCCAACTTAAAAATTAATAATATATAAATGAAAAAAATAGCAGTAATAGGAAGCAACGGACAATTGGGAAACTGCATTAGAAAAATAGCTCCAGACTTTGAACATCAATATGAATTCTTATTTACAGACTCATCCACTCTTGATGTTACCAATGAAGACCAGGTGAATGACTTCTTTTATGATAACAAACCTGATTACTGCATTAATGCTTCAGCATACACAGCGGTAGATCTGGCTGAAACAGAAAAAGAAAAAGCTTTTGCAGTAAATGCTTATGGGGTAGCTCATCTTGCCCAGGCGTGTGTAGAGTATAAAACGACCCTGATTCATGTTTCTACAGACTATGTTTTTGATGGAACCACAAATCTGCCATACTCGGAAGATGATTTTACAAATCCGATAGGCGTATATGGAGAATCAAAAAGAAAAGGTGAAGAACTTGCTCTGGAAATTAATCCTAAAACAATTATCCTGAGAACCTCATGGCTGTACTCAGAGTTCAATAAGAATTTTGTGAAAACCATGCTGAACCTTTTCTCTCAGAAAAAAGAACTGGGAATTGTTGCTGATCAGTTTGGACAGCCAACCAATGCAAATGATCTGGCGGAAGCTATCATGGATATCATCAAAGCTCACCGTAAAATCTATGGAGTCTTTCACTTCTCAAACTATCCGGAGACAACATGGTTTGAATTTGCGAAAAAAATTGCTGAATTTTCAAAATCTTCAGTAAAACTGAATCCACTAACAACCGAACAGTATCCAACACCCGCCAAAAGACCCGTAAGAAGTACAATGTCTTTGGATAAAATAGAAGAGACTTACAAAATAGAACCCAAACATTGGGAAAACAGCCTTGAGGAATGTGTTGATACACTTTCACAACAATAATATATATATGAAGAATATTGCAATCATCTTTTCCGTATTGTGTATCCAGCTGTGGAATGCACAGAATGTTTATCTGACTAAAGTTGAGAAAACAAATGATAACCCGGATAAATTCTTTTATAAAAAAGAAACCGCCACTGCTGATGCCGTTTATTTAGGAGAAGTAGAAGTTCAGGGCTTTTCAAAAGATGATGCACTTACATTTTCCTTAGTCTATAAAAAGGCAAAAGAGATCGGTGCCAATACTTTTGAATTAAAACCTTTCGAAAACATAGATGGTGCAGCTCAGCCATTCAACGCTTCCAATTATAAGATTGCTTTATATTATACGCCTAAAGATAAGTTAGCGGCTCAACATGGCGAGATGTTTATATTTGCATCCTCTGAAAAAGATCAGAAAATAAACATCAATCGTAAAGACTATATTATCTCTCCAAGATCATTTTTAAAATTAAAAATTGTTCCGGGGGAAGTCTATACAATTTCAACCAAGAAACTTCTGGGTTCTACTATCAAAGTTCAGTCAAAAGCGAATGATGATAACTTATACTTTCAGGTTTCATCTTTAAAAGTAAAGCCGGATAACTCAGGAGTAGGAGGGTTGAATCTTAAATCCGGCGATATTATTGGGTTGGAAAAGTCCTATGCCGAATTTTTAAGCGCTATTTACAAAGAAAAAAATCCTTAAAAAATTACCTGCAACAGTATTATGACAGGTTTTCCTTTTGGTAGATTTAAATTGAGAACAAATGTTTAAAATTTTTCTCCCTGCCTTCCAGTGTATTAGGGTTAAATATTACGATGGTGTAAAATTTATGTTAAATAAAGTTGTTTTGCGTTGCAATAAGTTGTTATCTTTGCCCCACTGAAAAACGAGAGTAATACAGTAGCGCAGGAGAGCTTTTAGATAAGCATAGACATTATGATACTTCAAAAAGAGGCAGACAAAAAACTTTAATTTTTTTATCAAAAAAAGTTGCGAGTTTAAAAAGAGTTTGTATCTTTGCAGTCCCAAATAAAGGGAGCGCAGGAGTAGGATGATTAAGGTTTAGGAGAGGGGTTAAGGTTACTTAAAAAACTTTAAAATTTTCTTTCAAAACATTTGGTCATTAAGAAATAAAGTTTTACTTTTGCACTCGCAAATACGGAGCACCACTGACAGAAGAGAGTGTTTCGTTATAAAGCGAAAGATATAAAGATCATTGACATACAATATAACAACCAAGTAAGGAAAAACTAAAGCGTAAAAAAACTTTGAGTGAGTCAGACAAACATACAATGGAGAGTTTGATCCTGGCTCAGGATGAACGCTAGCGGGAGGCCTAACACATGCAAGCCGAGCGGTATTGTTTCTTCGGAAATGAGAGAGCGGCGTACGGGTGCGGAACACGTGTGCAACCTGCCTTTATCTGGGGGATAGCCTTTCGAAAGGGAGATTAATACCCCATAATATTTAGAATGGCATCATTTTAAATTGAAAACTCCGGTGGATAGAGATGGGCACGCGCAAGATTAGATAGTTGGTGAGGTAACGGCTCACCAAGTCAACGATCTTTAGGGGGCCTGAGAGGGTGATCCCCCACACTGGTACTGAGACACGGACCAGACTCCTACGGGAGGCAGCAGTGAGGAATATTGGACAATGGGTGAGAGCCTGATCCAGCCATCCCGCGTGAAGGACGACGGCCCTATGGGTTGTAAACTTCTTTTGTATAGGGATAAACCTACCCTCGTGAGGGTAGCTGAAGGTACTATACGAATAAGCACCGGCTAACTCCGTGCCAGCAGCCGCGGTAATACGGAGGGTGCAAGCGTTATCCGGATTTATTGGGTTTAAAGGGTCCGTAGGCGGATCTGTAAGTCAGTGGTGAAATCTCACAGCTTAACTGTGAAACTGCCATTGATACTGCAGGTCTTGAGTGTTGTTGAAGTAGCTGGAATAAGTAGTGTAGCGGTGAAATGCATAGATATTACTTAGAACACCAATTGCGAAGGCAGGTTACTAAGCAACAACTGACGCTGATGGACGAAAGCGTGGGGAGCGAACAGGATTAGATACCCTGGTAGTCCACGCCGTAAACGATGCTAACTCGTTTTTGGGCTTTCGGGTTCAGAGACTAAGCGAAAGTGATAAGTTAGCCACCTGGGGAGTACGTTCGCAAGAATGAAACTCAAAGGAATTGACGGGGGCCCGCACAAGCGGTGGATTATGTGGTTTAATTCGATGATACGCGAGGAACCTTACCAAGGCTTAAATGGGAAATGACAGGTTTAGAAATAGACTTTTCTTCGGACATTTTTCAAGGTGCTGCATGGTTGTCGTCAGCTCGTGCCGTGAGGTGTTAGGTTAAGTCCTGCAACGAGCGCAACCCCTGTCACTAGTTGCCATCATTAAGTTGGGGACTCTAGTGAGACTGCCTACGCAAGTAGAGAGGAAGGTGGGGATGACGTCAAATCATCACGGCCCTTACGCCTTGGGCCACACACGTAATACAATGGCCAGTACAGAGGGCAGCTACACGGTGACGTGATGCAAATCTCGAAAGCTGGTCTCAGTTCGGATTGGAGTCTGCAACTCGACTCTATGAAGCTGGAATCGCTAGTAATCGCGCATCAGCCATGGCGCGGTGAATACGTTCCCGGGCCTTGTACACACCGCCCGTCAAGCCATGGAAGTCTGGGGTACCTGAAGTCGGTGACCGTAAAAGGAGCTGCCTAGGGTAAAACAGGTAACTAGGGCTAAGTCGTAACAAGGTAGCCGTACCGGAAGGTGCGGCTGGAACATCTCATTTTAGAGCGTCTAAAGACGATAAAAAAACAAAGGTACTTAAATGTACCATGCACTTACTTCAAAGTAAAGCTTTAGTTTTTTGTTTGGTTGGTTATATTAAAAATACAACACCCACTAGAAATTAGTATAGGGAAAGAGATTGAGAAATGAAGAAGAGGAAAAGTATAACTTACTTACTCATCCCCATAACTCATATAAAGTCTCGTAGCTCAGCTGGTTAGAGCGCTACACTGATAATGTAGAGGTCGGCAGTTCGAGCCTGCCCGAGACTACTAATTAAAGCGGCTGGCAAATAGCTTATAGCTTATGGCAAAAATGCCAGAAGCCAGAAGCAAATAGCCAACAGCAACTAGAGGGGGAATTAGCTCAGCTGGCTAGAGCGCCTGCCTTGCACGCAGGAGGTCAAGGGTTCGACTCCCTTATTCTCCACAGTTTTAGAAGACTGATTTAAAAGTTACGGATAGAGCCAAAAACAATATCTGTTCATCAGTTGGATAAAAAGAAATTAAGATCATTGACATTAACGGTAAAGACATCACAAAGAGATAACCGAGCACTTTCGAGTGCCGAGTTTATAAAAATATCGATAAATTAAATTTATCAAAAAATACTGAACTAATATAATTATTAGGAAAGAAATCGTTAAGGGCGTATGGCGGATGCCTAGGCTTTCAGAGGCGACGAAGGACGTGGTAAGCTGCGAAAAGCTGCGGGGATTGGCACACACGAATTGATCCGCAGATGTCCGAATGGGGCAACCCGGCTGGTTGAAGACCAGTCACCTCTAAGGAGGAGCAAACCCGGAGAACTGAAACATCTAAGTACCCGGAGGAAAAGAAATCGAAGAGATTCCGTAAGTAGTGGCGAGCGAAAGCGGATTAGCCCAAAAGCTGATATATGTTTAATAGAATGTTCTGGAAAGAACGGCCGTAGAGGGTGATAGCCCCGTATATGAAAGGCATATTTGAGTGATAAATGAGTAGGGCGGGACACGTGAAATCCTGTCTGAATATGGGGGGACCATCCTCCAAGGCTAAATACTCCTGAAAGACCGATAGTGAACAAGTACTGTGAAGGAAAGGTGAAAAGCACTTCGAATAGAAGGGTGAAATAGAACCTGAAACCGTACGCCTACAAGCGGTCGGAGCAGCATTAAGCTGTGACGGCGTGCCTTTTGCATAATGAGCCTACGAGTTAATTTTACTAGCGAGGTTAAGGTATTAAGTACCGGAGCCGGAGCGAAAGCGAGTCTGAATAGGGCGTATAGTTAGTAGGATTAGACGCGAAACCTTGTGATCTACCCATGGGCAGGTTGAAGCTCTGGTAACACAGAGTGGAGGACCGAACCGGTTGACGTTGAAAAGTCTTCGGATGACCTGTGGGTAGGGGTGAAAGGCCAATCAAACTGGGAGATAGCTCGTACTCTCCGAAATGCATTTAGGTGCAGCGTCGTATATAAGTTTATTAGAGGTAGAGCTACTGATTGGATGCGGGGGTTTCATCGCCTACCAATTCCTGACAAACTCCGAATGCTAATAAATGTTCTACGGCAGTGAGGGCATGGGTGCTAAGGTCCATGTCCGAGAGGGAAAGAACCCAGACCAACAGCTAAGGTCCCCAAATATATGTTAAGTTGAAGCAACGCGGTTGGACTGCATTGACAGCTAGGATGTTGGCTTGGAAGCAGCCATTCATTTAAAGAGTGCGTAACAGCTCACTAGTCGAGCGGTCCGGCATGGATAATAATCGGGCATAAACATATTACCGAAGCTATGGATTTGTACTTTATGTACATCTGGTAGGAGAGCATTCTATTTGCGCTGAAGCAGTACTGTGAGGTATTGTGGAGCGGATAGAAAAGAAAATGTAGGCATAAGTAACGATAAAGCGGGCGAGAAACCCGCTCACCGAAAGACTAAGGTTTCCTCAGCCATGCTAATCAGCTGAGGGTTAGTCGGGACCTAACGCGAACCCGAAAGGGGTAGTGGATGGACAATGGGTTAATATTCCCATACTTGCTCACACTAAAAAGGGGACGGAGTGCCGTACTTACTGGAGACTGACGGAATAGTCAAGGCCTAGCCTTCGGGCGAAGCTGCTGTAGGGAAAGTGCTTCCAAGAAAAGCCGAAGTGAAGCAACCCGTACCAAAACCGACACAGGTAGTCGAGGAGAGAATCCTAAGGTGCTAGAGTGAATCATGGTTAAGGAACTAGGCAAAATAGTCTCGTAACTTCGGGAGAAGAGACGCCATCAGCAATGGTGGCCGCAGTAAAGAGGCCCAGGCGACTGTTTATCAAAAACACAGGACTCTGCAAAATCGAAAGATGCAGTATAGGGTCTGACACCTGCCCGGTGCTGGAAGGTTAAGGAAGGTGCTTAGGGTTAAACCGAAGGCATTGACTGAAGCCCCAGTAAACGGCGGCCGTAACTATAACGGTCCTAAGGTAGCGAAATTCCTTGTCGGGTAAGTTCCGACCTGCACGAATGGTGTAACGATCTGGGCACTGTCTCAACCATGAGCTCTGTGAAATTGTAGTATCGGTGAAGATGCCGATTACCCGCAATGGGACGAAAAGACCCTGTGAACCTTTACTATAACTTCGTATTGACTTTGAGTAAGTAATGTGTAGGATAGGTGGGAGGCTTTGAAGCTTGCACGCTAGTGTAGGTGGAGCCAACGTTGAAATACCACCCTTTACTTACTTGGAGCCTAACTTCTTAATGGAAGGACATTGCGTGGTGGGTAGTTTGACTGGGGTGGTCGCCTCCAAAAGAGTAACGGAGGCTTTCAAAGGTACCCTCAGCACGCTTGGTAACCGTGCGTAGAGTGTAATGGCATAAGGGTGCTTGACTGTGAGACCTACAAGTCGATCAGGTGCGAAAGCAGGACATAGTGATCCGGTGGTTCCGTATGGAAGGGCCATCGCTCATAGGATAAAAGGTACTCCGGGGATAACAGGCTAGTCTCCCCCAAGAGCTCACATCGACGGGGAGGTTCGGCACCTCGATGTCGGCTCGTCACATCCTGGGGCTGGAGAAGGTCCCAAGGGTTGGGCTGTTCGCCCATTAAAGTGGCACGCGAGCTGGGTTCAGAACGTCGTGAGACAGTTCGGTCTCTATCTATTGCGGGCGTTAGATGTTTGAGAGGGCTTGATTCTAGTACGAGAGGACCGAATTGAACAAACCTCTGGTGTATCAGTTGTACCGCCAGGTGCACTGCTGAGTAGCTACGTTTGGAAGAGATAAGCACTGAAAGCATATAAGTGCGAAACTCGCCTCAAGATGAGACATCTTTTAAGGGTCGTTGGAGATGACGACGTTGATAGGCTACAGGTGTAAAGACAGTAATGTCATAGCCGAGTAGTACTAATTACCCGTAGATTTATAGCCTAATATGGCGCACGGAAGTGCAGCAAGGTTACCTCTTTGTGAAAGTTTTTATCGAAAATAACCAGGTAGCAGATGGTAGCTATTGGGAATCAGGTAAAACCTGTATCCTTTTATCTATACCGTGCAACCTTATATACCTTCTTTAGGGTGGTTTTAGCGGTGGGGCTCACCTGTTCCCATTCCGAACACAGAAGTTAAGCCCACCAGCGCCGATGGTACTGCGAAAGCGGGAGAGTAGGCCGCCGCCAGTTTTTATTTTATTTTTAAAAAATCCTTTATCGTATGATAAAGGATTTTTTTTGCTGTATACCCAGCGAATACCCAACTAAATAAAGCAAAACAAAACAAAACACCTGGACTCATTAAGAATGAGTAATAAATAAACAATCAATCATTATTGATTGTCCCTACTGTTATCCAATATCATTTATCATCTATACCCCCCATTGTCACTTCGTAGGAGTCTCAACAACCCATTATCTTATTTTATCTCTTTTTTCAACTAAATAGCCCCACCAGGTATTAAGTTTTGGTCAATCTAATTTGGAATTTTACTTAATCGTTTAAGTATCATAAGCTTTAGAAAGATTCAGTTGCTTTTATGAATGTATTTAACATAAATAATTAATGATTGTGTATTAATTTAATAAGAATTACGTTTATTTGTTATAATATCCTGTGATATTATTAAGTATATACCAAATCTAATTTTTATGAAAAAAAACATTTTTAAGGTTGGGCTGCTCCAATCCTTATTATTCTGTTTCGGTGGATTGTATGCACAAAGTGACTCAACTAAAACGTCAAAGATTGACGAAGTAGTTGTTACAGCCTATGGTGTAAAAAAAGAAAAAAAAGCGCTTGGATATTCTTTCCAGGATGTGAAAGGCCAAACCCTTGTCGATGCTAAAGAAAATAACATGACCAATGCATTAGTAGGGAAGGTTGCAGGTTTACAAGTTATTAAAGGAGGTTTTGGGCCAGGTTCTTCTTCCAAAATTAATCTGCGGGGGTTTAATTCTTTTACTGGAGATAATCAGCCTCTTATTGTGGTGGATGGAGTTCCATTAAGTAATAGTTTAGGATCAAAGGTTAAGCAGAATGGAAAAGATTTTAATAATGATTTCTGGAATCCGGATCTTGATATGGGAAATGGTTTAAGTGATATTAACCCGGATGACATTGAAAGTCTTTCTGTTTTAAAAGGTGGTGCTGCTTCTGCTCTTTACGGTTCCAGAGGTGGAAATGGAGTTATTTTGATTACTACAAAAACCGGTAAACGAAAGGGAGGATTAGGAATTACATATTCTACAAGCTTAGGCTTTGAAAATATTTTTATGAAACCTGATTTGCAACATAGTTTTGCACAAGGTAGTATTGGTTTACCCAATCTTCCTGGGGTTGACAATACCACTTCCTGGGGACCTGCTTTTGAAGGATCCAATATGACGGTTCATGACAACTTAAAAAATTTTTTTAAGACAGGAACAAATTCACAGCATACACTGAGCTTTCAGGAGAGTTTAGGCGAAGGATCAAGCTTGTATACTTCGGCTAATTATTTAAACAGTAATAGCCAGATTCCTAATTCAAAATATGAAAGATTCAATTTCATGGCTAAAATGAATTCTAATTTTGGAGCTAATAAAAGGTGGACTAGTGAGGTGAAAGCCCAATATATGAGTATTAAAGGAACAAATAGACCTTCTGGAGGACAGGGTGATGGAAATTACTATCCGAAAATACTCTTAATGCCTCAAAATATTGATGTAAGAGATTATCGTGAGGGGCAGATGCAAAATGAAGTTACTTCGCGCTGGATAACTTCAAATGGAATTAACCCCTATTGGACAGCTTATAATGCATTGAACGCCGATAAAAAAGATAGGTTTTTATTAAACGGTTATCTCAAGTATCAATTTAATAATTGGCTGAGCGCAGATGTAAGGTTAGGAACAGATTTCTATTCTTTAAATACGGATGCAAGGGTTTGGACGGGATCTGGCCGTAATAATTCTTACTCTACCGGTCAGGAAAAGTTTTATGAGAATAATTATATCATAAGTCTTAATGCCAAAAAGGATAATATTATTGGCAAATGGGGCGGATCGCTTTCCGTTTATGGGCAGATGATGGAAAGCAGGGATAAGGCATTATATTTTTCCACTCAAAATCTTATTCTTGCCAACGTTTTCAGCACGTCTAATACGAGTGATCTTGCATCTATTACTACAACTGAAGTTGATATGTGGAAAAAAATTAATTCAGTATTTGCTGCTGCTGAAATTAATTATGATGGATACTGGTTTCTGAATGCTACAGCAAGAAATGATTGGTCTTCTACTTTGAATATTGATAACAGGTCTTATTTTTATTCTTCTGTGAGTACTTCATTAGTTTTAACGGATATGCTGAAGAAATTAAATGGTACAACTTCGAATGTTTTAACGTTTGCTAAACTTCGTGCAGCTTACGCAGTTGTAGGGAACTCTTTACCTCCTCAAAGCTTATACAATACATATCTTGCTTCCACAGATCCAAACGGGCATATTGTACTTGCAAGAAATAAAATACTTTTTAATCCGGATTTGCATGCGGAAAAGCTTAAAACTTTTGAAGTGGGTGCAGATATGAAGTTTTTTGACAGAGTGTCTTTGGATGTAAGCTATTTTAATAATAATGCGACTGATCAGCTTATAGCTATTCCGATAAACCCGCTATCCGGATATGAAAGAATGATGATTAATTCAGGAGGGCTGCATAATAAAGGATTTGAATTTGTTTTGAATACAGATATTTCTAAGAAGGAAAATTTTGCGTGGAACGTAAATGCTAATTTTTCAACTTTAAAAAGTAATATCGATAAAATTGATGGAAATATTTCAAAATATCCTCTATCAGGTTTTGATAACGTTGCTTTCTTCGCTGAAGTAGGAAAACCTTATGGTGCAATTTATGGAACGAAATTCTTGAGAGTAGAAGATACCGCTAGTCCTCATTACGGAAAACTGATTGTGGATCAAAATGGATTGCCACAGGCTACTCAAGACCAATATTATCTTGGAGATCAGACTCCGAGGGCTTTGTTTGGCTTTACCAACAGCTTTGTATATAAAAATATTGGACTTTCATTTTTAATTGACGGAAGAATCGGAGGTAAATTTTTCTCCGCAACGCAAGCAGCATTACAAGCTAATGGACTTGCTGCAGACACTGCGCCCGGAGGAAAACGTGATAATATGATTTTGGATGCCGTAGTGGAAGGAAATGGCGGTTATACAGCAAATACCAAAGAAATAACTCAGCAGGATTATTGGGGAGCTGTAACATCTGGAAATTTAGGAATTACGGAGCAAAATATTTATGATGCTACCAATATTCGTTTAAGAAATATTCAGCTGACGTATAATTTCCCTAAAAGTATTTTCCAAAAATTAGCCTTGCAGAGTGCTAAAGTTGCTTTTACGGCCAATAATGTCTGGATGATCTACAGTAAAGCAAAAGGAATCGACCCAGAATCTGTATTTGCAATTAATTCTAATGCTACAGGATTTGAAAACCTTGCTTTTCCTACTTCAAGATCTTATTTATTTACAATTACTTTAGGCTTTTAATTAAAAACTGACTCAATGAAAAAATATATCTTATCATTTTTTACCATCGGTTTACTATGTACTTCATGCAATGATTTTGAAGACATCAATAATAACCCATTTGCCGTAGACGCTAATAAGGCAGAACCTGAATATTTCTTAAATAACTCAATTCTTGGTGCTCAGCAGGATCCTAATATTGCAGAACGTGTTTTTGTTCTATACTGGAAAACGGCAGCGAGACAGCATTTATCAACAGGAATTGCAGGTGGAACTTACGACGATTCCTGGACTTCCGAATATTGGAAATACGTTTCAGATTGGCTGAATAATGCGAATGCGGCTATTCAATTGGCTAATGAAAAAAAGGCGGCCGGGCAAGGAAAACCTTATTATGACAATGTCATTCAGGTTTCCAGAATTTGGAGAGCTTATTTAATGAGTGAATTTTCGGATAATTTCGGACCTCAACCTATTCAGGCTTTTCAGGGAACGAATCCTACTTTTAATTCTGAAAAAGAAGTGTATTATTTTATTTTAGAAGAATTAAAAGATGCAGTCGCAAAAATGGACACAACCCAAGGAGCACCATCAAATGCTAATGCCCATGATATGGTGTATGGATTTAATTGGACGCAATGGGTAAAGTATGCCAACTCTATGAGGATGAGAATTGCTATGAGAATTGCTGAAGTAGATCCTTCAAAAGCAAAAACAGAATTTGAAGCAGCTGCCAATTCAAATATGTTTATTGCTACAAGTGCAGATAATTTTAAAGTGGCTGAAAAATCGGGTTGGGATGCCTTAACAGGTGTAATGTCCAGAGAATGGAACTCCCAAATCTTGTCAGCAACCCTTAATAATTTATACATTGGTTTAGGAGGAGTAAGTTCCACAGAGCAATTACCTGCAGCTCAACATACAGCAGTTAAGGCATCTGACTATGTTGGCATAAAGTATGATCAACAGTTCACCACAATGACCAACGATCCTAGTGCAGGATATTGGTTGGATGGACTACCCAATAAAATTGATCCGAGAGCGTATAAAACGTTCTATATTCCGGGTGATCTTACAAGCCCGGTTTATTCATTATATCCCACTTATACCAATCAGGCAACTACCAATCATGGAGATCTTACATTTGAAGATAACTCTAAAGTAACAATAAATACAGTAAATACCTGGAATGCCTATACCATTGGAAATTGGGGGGTAAAAGGACAGAGAAACGGCTTGAGAAATGTAGTAGGATGTATGCCGGCTTTGGGTAAGCAGTACCGGGAAAGTACGAATTCAAGAATATTTTTTGCAAGCTGGGAAACTTATTTCCTTTTGGCGGAAGCGGCATTGAAAGGCTGGGCTGTTCCAATGAGTGATGAAGCGGCATATAATAAAGGAATTCAGGAAAGTTTTGCTTATAATGGAGTTTCACAATTCTATGGTCAATATATTGCTTCAACAGATTATAACCGTGATGGGACTTCTGTTTCTTACAGTCATATTACAGAACCGGGAGTAAGTCATACGATGAAATATAAAGATCCTGTAAGCGGGAACTTAGTTTCGGTAGACATTAAATATCCTGTAAATACCATTTATAAAAATGGATCGGTAAAGAATGATAAACTGACAAAGATTATTACCCAGAAATATATTGCCAATATGCCTTGGTTACCGTTAGAGTCCTGGAGTGATCAGAGAAGGCTTGGACTGCCGTTTTTTGAAAATCCTGCCATCGAAACTCCATTGGCAAACCTTCCTAATCTGAGTTCAGGGAATTATATGACGAATTCTATTCAGAATTTCCCTCAGAGATTAAGATATCCAAGTACTTTCAGAAATACGGATCAGCCTGGATATGATAAGGCTGTACAGTTACTTGGTGGTGCAGATGCTGTACTGACTCCTCTTTGGTGGGCCAAACATTAATTAGTTTTAAATACAATAAAAAAACAATCCTTTTCTGATTTTGAAAAGGATTGCTTTTTTAGATATAAATTGACTGATTATGTCTTTAGCTGGATTAGTATTGGAGTATTTTTAATTGGGACCTATTGTGAAAACTATTTGCGTGTTATAGGTTGTTGCAGGAACGATTACAGAAACACCACTTATTTGTAATTGTCCATTAATGCCTGAAAAAGTAACACTATTACCCAATCCCAAAATTCCCGAAAAATTTATTGTAAAGAATGCTGTATCTACAGCTTGTGGTATTTCTACATAGGTTGTCCCACCATTGATTGTTGCAGTACAGCCAAGGCAAAGTCCACTGATACTGGTTGTCCCGCCACTTCTTTTGGCATAAAGGTGTAGATTGCTGTTCCAGGTGGTAGGAGTATGATGCATGCTTATTCTTGCCGCCCCACTTGTGAGCAGATTTAGAAAAGATCCTGGCAGTGTTCCTGATAATGTTATCAAATTAGTAGCGCTCTGATACGTTCCGGCATAGTTTGTCCCTGCTTCGGTAATAGAAGGTACGCTTACTGTCCAGTTACTTCCACCTACAGTTATTGTTTGGCCTGTCAAATAACTACTTATTATTAAAGGAATAACATATAGATATTTTTTTAAGAGGATTTCCCTGAAAAAGTGGCTGTAGACTTTCATTTTTCAATTTTATTCTGTGATGGTGTAGGTGATGACAATTGCTGTATTGGCCTGTGCATGTAAATTAGCATAAGTATTGGTCGTTAGAGAAATAGTGAGCGCATGGCCATTGTTGGCACCATTTCCTGTGTAGGCACCTCCAATGCCACTAATAATTGTAACAGGAGTCGTCGTAAGGGTAACCTGTCCTGAGGAAGTTCCTAATGTTCCGCCTCCAGCTCCGGAAGCGGCAGCTGCCTGTAATCTTATATTGACTCCTGCAATAACTTTATTCACAGATGCTGTAATTTTTCTAGTAAGCCCTCCGGGTGCAATTGCAGAGGTATAGTTGACCCATTTGGAAGTATTGGGTGTTGGATTACCAAGAGCATTTCCTGCTTCGGTAGGAGCTGTAAAATTGAGCGTAAAACTTCCTGTAGGTTCTATATCCATTAAAGTTACGATAGGTAAAGTCATCGTAACAGTAGTCTGGGAATAGAATACGCCCGAGAAGATGAAAAACACTAATAACAATAGGGAACGGATCAAAATCATTTTTTCTTTTTTATTTCATTATATCCTACCTTTAAGGATTCCTGCTGGTATTTTATTTCTATTTGCTGTTTGACAATATGAATATTTAATTTTTTTGTTTCCGAAGGGTTAAGCGTAAACTGAAATTTGTCGTTCGAGACTTTATAACGTTTATCAAGACCATTGCGATAGACTTTAACGGTCCAGTCTCCGGGTCTGAGGTAAGTAAAATCAAAATCTTCACCTATAAAGCATATTTTACGGTAGATCTGATCCTTACCTGTAGCTTCTATAATAATACTTTCTTTCTTCTTTTTCTCTTTTTTAGCAAGCAGTTCAGTAAGTCCGGTCTGATCTTTATCTTCTGTTTCTACAAACTGAATATGACCCTGAACATTAGCCGCTGTCGTTAATCCGAAATTAAAAATATTTTCCTTATTACTTAAAGAAAGAGCTGCCGGAATAGCCAATGTGGGAATATCATTGATCTCAGTTGTTGAACGGTCGATTTCCAGAAAATAATTTCCGGGAATCACATTTTTGAATAAATAATTTCCTTCCTGATCGGTAACTGAAAGGTAGCTTCCCAACATGAGTCTTATCCCTTCCGTCTTTTTTATTCCAAGATTACTGATATTTCCGGATAAAGAAATATATTCAGCGGTTTTCTGTACCGGAACATTGGGACGCCAGGTATAACGCATGGAGAATATAAAATCTTTATCCCCAATTTCTCCCCTCTGCAATGAATATCTGCCGGAAAGATCAATTTCATTTCCGGGAAACAGCTGCTGGTGGAAGAGAAGTTCAAATAAATTTCTGTCTTTAAAATATTCTTCCGGCATATAATTGTTCTGATAAAAAATACTTAAACTAGCCTTATCAGAAAAACGACTGTAAATTCTTGCCCCATAATAGAGCTGTTTCTGGTTCTGCAGCTGGTATCTCGAGCTGATAGCATAGCTTCCGAATACATTAAAATAGGTCCTGAATTTTTGAAATGAAAGATTGGCAGAATAAAAACTTGAATTCCCGCTGAAACCTGTCAGATAATTGTCTGTTTTACCAAACTGTCCTTCAATATTAACCTGAAACATCCCGAGCTGCTGATCAATACTCACTTTGAAAAAACGTTCATAGTAATCAAACTGTTTTGGTTCTAAACGATCCTGATACTTTTGATAACCGCTATTAACGATAACAGATCCATTGGAGCGGTATTTATATTGTACTCCATATTGCAGATACTGTCTGTAAGGAGCTGCTAAAAACAGCGTATCTCTCTGGAAATTTTTAACATCCTGTGTGTAGTTGACAAAAGCACTGAGCTTTCTGGAAATTTTGTAGCTAATGTTCCCGTTAAAGGTATTTGTATTCGTAAAATATCCTGCAAATTCCGGACTTGCTTTTACATACATTAAACTTCCGTTGAATTTTTCAAAAATAGCATCAGCCTGAAGCATGTAAGCTGTTCCATCCGTTTTTTTTGTGGTACTGTAGGCCAATTCTCCAGATACATTAATGTTTCTTGATATCTTGAATTTTCCTTTAGCATAAGGAAGATGTGCATCCGAATCCAGCCTTAGATCTCCATATCGGATTTCCTCCTTTCTTGGAGTTTTGTAAAGATATCCGACCGAAATTTCTGATTCCTTCCAGATTTTGAAACTGGAATAAAGGTTAAATTCATCCTTAATATCTCTGAAAAATCTTGGATGATTATAGAAGCCGCCCAGACTGAATTTGTTAAAATCATAGCGGATTTCTGCCCCGCGGCCATATCTTGCAAACTCCGTTAAATAAGATGAAGAATACGTTTTATCACCAAGATGAATAAAAAACTTATCCCGTTTATAATTCACAAAATATTCTTCATATTGGGTAAATGTATTGAGATCTACAGGATTGTGGGTTACCGCCCGGAATTCGATTTGGTTTTTGTTGTCTTTATCCAGAGTCCCTTTCCCATAAATTTCTCCCTGAAAGCCATCATTGTAAACCCCCATATTCTGCATTCCGATAAAAGATAATGAAACGGCAACAGGAAGTCTGTGGTAGATATCTTTTTCAGATGGTTTTACGGATATAATCTGAGTACTTACATAAACATTTTGAACTTCCTTAAGATTACCTTTTGAGTATACCGAAAGATTAAGGTTCTGAAATTCATTTTGACTGAGTTCAGGGTTTGTTACTTTGTGTATTGTAATGATTTTTGATTCATTGGGTTCCAGTACTAATGAAGTATTATTGTCAAGAATGGCATTTTTACTTTCAAGATGAATATCCTCTGTTATATTACCATTATTTTTTAAGAGAAAAGAAGCCCGGATCGTTTCTCCGGCCCTTACAAACTCAGGTGAATTCAGAGGAGTCAGGGAAATATTTCTATTTCCTGAAACTGTTATTTTTGATGTTTTTGTAAAGGATATTCCGTTATTGCGGTCAGTAATGTTCAATGTTACAGAATAATTTCCCTGGCTCGTTTCCGTTGCAATACGCAAAGGAACCAGATAAGCTGACATTTCACGGGCAGCAATCTGAAATTCTCCTTTTGCTAAAATGGGTGTTATAGACGGACTTGAAGTGGAAACTGATATCTCATAAGTCCTGTTTTCATCCGAATTATTTTCTAATGTAAAAGGAATAGAAGTTGACATTCCCGGTAATATACTATCTTTTTTACTGGACAATCGGTTCGATTGCTGTTGAGAAAAAATAAATATCGGGAATAATGATATGATAATAAATATAGTCCAAGTTCTAATCATTTTTTACTTCTAATTCCACATTGAGTGCAAATGCATTCTCCTCTTCATCCGTAGCTATTATGGCGGCTTTGTATTTGTCCGGCGGTATTTTACTGATATCGATGTAAAATGTTTTGGAGGTGTCAGGCAGCAGTCCCATCGTTAAACTTGAATACGTTCCTATTTTTTCACCTGTTTTACGGTTATAAATTTCAATGGCTGTTGTCGGTTTACAGTAAAGATTACCATTATTGGCTACAGTAATCTTCACGGTTTGCTTTCCCTCCTGTTTCTCTACTTTTACACTTTCAAACTTAAGGTCCGGTTTGGCCTTTTCTGTTTCAAAATCTGTAATGACCTGAATCGCGTAACGTATAACAGAGGTGATGTTCACTCCTGCCTTACTGTCGCTGGGCTTTATATCCTCTACCGGTTCTACAATAATGACACTCCAATAGCTTCCGGGATCTCTGTTTTGATTGGGAACTGTAATCTCATAAAAAACTTCAGTTTTCTCCTTACCTTTCAGGGTAATCAGGTTGGTATTGAGTTTAATCCATTCTCCATTGGTCCGTTTATTTGTACGCAAAGCCGAATAATTGATAGTTCCGTCAGCTTGGTAAGCAAAGTCCTGTAAAAATAATTTTACACTCTGAGGATTATTGCTTGTGTTTTCAATGGCTACTTTTCCCTTGTAAACCTTTCCGTTTTCAATTTTGTAAGAATGTGTAAGTCCATTGAGAATCACAATGCCCGCATGTAAAAAGCTAAACTGCAAAATCAAGGTGATCAACAGAAGAATACGCTTTATCATTATGTAAAGTTTGGAGTTAAATGATGAGTAATACAAAAACAGGAAGAAACTGAATGACAACTTCTTCTTGTTTTTGGAATAGAGAATAAAATTTTATTTAAATTCTAATTGTCGGATATCGTATAAGTAACGGTAGCTGCTACAGTGGCTGTTGCCTGTAAATCTGCGTAGGCTGCTACCCCTCCAGGACCACTTCCTGCAGCAATTGCGTACGTAAGATTGTGTCCGTTGTTGGCACCATTTCCTGTATAAGCACTTCCGATTCCTGAAATGATAGTCTGGTTGGCAGCGCTTAAAGTCAACAGACCTGCAGATGTTCCCAATGTTCCTGCTCCTGCTCCGGTAGCTGCTGCTGCTGTTACCTGAAGATCAACTCCGGGAATGATAGCATTCATGGTTACACTTATATTACGGGTAGGATCTGCAACAGATTTAATGGATGAATAATTAAGCCATAAAGTAGTGTTGGCTGTTGCTGGAACGATAGGATTTCCTGCTTCAGTAGGTGCTGTAAACTCAAGGGTAATGTTTTTGGTGGCAGATGGTTCAATATCTACCAATGCAACTTCGGGAATAGAAATGGTAACCGTATGGTTATCTGCAGCGAGGTCTTGGGCGCTCAGATTCCCGGATAGAGCCAATGCAAATACAGACATTGCAATAGTTAAATTTAGTTTTTTCATGATGCAAATAATTAGTTAAGTGAATATAACAAAATTCAGTGCATTGTGAAAAAAATATATTATAATTTTTATATTATTGCTTATTTGCACTATGTAATGCATTATATTTAAAGAATAACTCAAAAAAACCTGTACGTTTTTGGTACAGGTTTTTATTAAATTGTAAGCGTTTTTCTATGCCCAGTGTGGATCAGAAACAGAAACCTTTCCCGTTTCTACTCTTCCGGCAAAATGCCACAGACATTCATCTGACGTTAATTTCAAATCATACCAGCCTTTAAATTTATCAAGATCAATAATTATTTTTTCTTCTGTTTTTTGTACAGAAATTGTTTTTTTATTTTTTGTGTACAAATCTTCCAGATTGATGGAGAAATTTTTCTTTTTGTTATTTCTTATAGTCAGTTCCACTTGGTTTTTTGCGGTCATATTCTCTAAAACTATCTCCATTTCTGGTGAAATACTTCCCTGAAATCTCCTGAAAAAGCCATTGGGACCGAAAATTTCATAATAATAAGCTCCGGAATGTACAGCATGGGATAATTCCTGCTTTGAATATAAGGCATATGAAAAATAATAATCCTTACTGTCGAATTGAGTCCTGTCATACACCAAAAGCGGAACGCCATTCTCTTTTAAATTGGACATTTTTATCTGTTCACCTTCTAAATTGACATGGAAATGATACGGAAGCGGATTTGATGGCTTCAGACCTCTTTCCTGAATTTCAAGTAAATTACCGTTAAGTTCATTTTCAGAATACCATTTCAGATCAGGAACAGGTTTGTTTTTGGCTGCATTGATGGTTTTAGCATAGTCTTTCTGATCCAGATAATTTATTTGTGGAACTTTTACACTGGAAGAATTGAAGGCAGACGTAAGATCACCGCATACCGCTCTTCTCCAGTCACTGATATTGTCAACATGCACATCCTTTTTGAATTTTTTCATGATAAATTTCTCCAGAAACTGCAGTACAGAAGTGTGATCCGATACTTCGGAATTTACAAATCCTCCTTTCGTCCATGGGGAAGCGATGATCATTGGAACCCTGTAACCCAATCCAACGGTTCCTTCGATTTTTTCATAATTTTTTAAAGAAGGATTGCTCATGTATTCCTGAGATTGATCCACATATTCCACGCCTTCTTTGCCGTTCATATCAACAGGCTGGCTTGGATTTACGGGTGGCGCGAAAGGGAGTACATGATCGAAATATCCGTCGTTTTCATCATAATTGATGATGAATATGGTTTTTTTCCAGGTTTCAGGATCTTTGGTCAGAATATTCAGAACTTCAGAAATATACCACGCGCCATACCATGGTGATCCCGGGTGGTCTGAGAAATGTTCAGGAGCTACCAGCCAGGAAACCAGCGGGAGTTTCTTCTCTTCCACATCTTTTCGGAACTGAAACAGTACGTCACCTTCAGGAACAACCAGCCTTTCTCCGTTTTCATCCTTTCCGATTTCCAGTTTCCAGTAATCAGGATCATTGGAGTTGGTGGTGAAGGCTTTTTCGTGAAGGTTTTTTTCCTCTTTTGAAAGTTTTGAATAATTATCCGGATGGTATTTCACCTGATCTTCCTGAACTTCAGCGAGCATAGTTTCCAGCCTTTCTTTCTGTTGAGGATTTTTTTCAATTTCCTGCTTCAGATACGCTATGATATTAGGAATATTCTGATAATATCCTTTTGAAAATTTAACGTTGAATTTTGAAAACCATTCAATAGGGTTATCGGTAAAATTACTTAACCATGCTTCCTGTTCTCCGGACATTCCTTTTGGAAGACTGATTTCATTCTGATAAATTCTCCACGAAACATTCTGTTGTTCTAAAATTTCCGGGAAACTTTTCCATTTGGCCTGCCTTGCTTTGTCATAATCAATATTTTCATTCACAACATTAGCCTTTACCTTTCCGTTCTGCTGCGCTCTCAACGTTCCGGACCATAGAAATAATCTGTTTGGAGTAGTCCCGGTAAGTGAAGAGCAGAAATATTGGTCGAATATGGTAAATGCATCTGCCAGCTGATAATAAAACGGAAGATCTTCACGGTTGTAATATCCTAATGTCAGCGGAATATTTTTGTAATCTTTATTTCCTGAAGCTTTAGCCTGAAGCCACTGGTCGTATTTTCCCTTGTTCAGTGCTTTTTGCTGATCAGCCCATGAATGAGGCAGTGAGCTCATCCAGGTTGATTTGGTATTTCTTAAATCCAGGCGGGCTGGGGATGCATATTTCCCGTCATCATTCTTTTGAAAGAAAACGGAGTGCCCATCCTGTTTTACAAAGGCTCTTTTATCTAAAAAACCTCTCACTCCTTTGAGAGCACCGAATGCATGATCAAATGAACGGTTCTCCTGCATCAGGATTACAACATGCTCTGCATCATAAAATGTAGACTGGGCAGCCGGATCAATGGCTAAAGCTTTTAAAATGGAAGGATGCAGAACACTTGAAGTTCCCAATCCGGCTAATAAAAGACTTGATTTTTCTAAAAATTCTCTTCTGTTCATGTTCAATCGAAATAAGAAAGAAACCGCAAGTTAATAGGATTTTCCTGCGGTTTCTTTGTTTTATATAAAATTAATCAGATTTCTATTGTAACCACCAAGGTTTAGAGTTAATATTATCATTCCCTCCATACTGAGCAGCTAAAGCAGATTTTAAATTACTGCTGTTATAGTTGTACTCAGACTGTGGATATCTGAATCTAAATGGTGCAGCAACTCCAGCTTTTAAAGGATAGTTTGGATATCCGGTTCTCAGATAATCATAATAAGAAGTCCATTGTGCCTGGTGAAACATCGTCATGTATTTTTGAGTCATGATTTTTTCCAACTGTGTCTGTAGAGGATCAGCATTATTATAAACTACTAAAGGCGTTGCCAGATATTGATTCACATCAAATCCTGAGAAATATTGTCCCGGATTTTTCACATAAGTCTGATAAAAATTGAAACTGGCTTTGATTGCATTGTCGTAATGTGTTTTTGCAGATCCGGAAATCCAGCCTCTTGCAGCAGCTTCAGCCAGGATAAACTCAAGTTCTGAATAACTTAATACAGAAGCAGGTTCATTGGTAGGATCTTTATAAAAACGATCGTTTACTTTGGAAATATTCTTAGCCGTGATCAGAGCGGCATTGTCAGAATATGGAGAAGTAGGATTTCCACCGTTATATGCTGTATAATCAGTAATAGCTTTTCCTGCTTCTTTAGCTCCTGTAGTCTGTGCAGCAAAAGTAAACAAACGTGGATCATGCCTGTCTTTGAACATATTGATGAAATAATCCGCCATATATAAGCTGGAACCATATCCGCTGTTGTTAAACATTGTGTATCTGCTGTCGGCAGCATCAGCAAACTTAAGTTCACCATTATCTGCAATGGAGGTCATTAAAGACTGGCTTCCTGCAATAGATGCAAATTCTGTAGCAATATTATAACTTCCTATCGTAGTTTTTTTAGATAAAGTGATCAGAATTTTCAGACGGAAAGAATTGATCAGTTTTTTCCACTTCAAAGCATCTCCGTTGTAGACAATGTCACCCTCAATTTTATCATTGGTATTAATGAGATCATTGGCTTCTTTTAATTCTGATAAAATTCCGGACATAATCGCTTCCTGAGTGTCATACTTAGGCTGTGTAATTCCTGATTCACCCTTAGCAGCTTCAGAATAGGGAGCGCTTCCTACTTTTAAGCTGATATTGAAGAAATGATAAGCTCTCAAAAATTTTCCGATTGCCAGATAATTTTTATTTCCTCTCTTTTCTGCTTCCTGCATCATTTTTCCTGTATTCAAGAGGCCTTTTGTGTAAACTTCAAAAGAAGCATCATTCCATTTCATATACTGGTATGAATTCTCACCATCAGTACCAATCATCATTCTTGACGCATACATATTCTCACCATTTACCTGAAATGTATATTTTTCAACGTAAGTAAGAAGGTTTTTCGGATCAATGCTTGCCTGGTCATTAGGGTTCTCATTGATCGTATCAAGGCTGGTTTCGCATGAAGCCAGTGTCAGAAGTCCTGCCGCAAATAGAGACCTCATCAGCCACTTTGCCGTTTTACCCTTTTGCCCTTTTATATTGTTTATATTATTTTTCATTGTCTTGACGTACTTTTTAGTTAAAACTTAAGATTAAATCCGATTCCGAACCATCTGCTGGACGGATCCTGGATATCATTAGCGATATCTCCACTTCTACCTGATCTGATCTGGAAATCCGGATCGGAGTAAAGGTTCTTCGATTTTTTCCACATGGCTAAGTTGTAGGCAGAAATATTGGCAGTGAAACCTTTCACCATCCCTTTCGGATTAAGCAGCGAAGAAAAATCATACTCCAATACTACAGATCTCAGCTTGATGAAAGTTCTGTCAAAAACGTTGGCAAACTCTTCACTTTCATCCTGCGTTACCCTTGCCTGGTATGGATAATTCTGTGCCCAGTCCTGGAAACTGATAGCTTTTGTGTGCGGAGTATAAAGACCGGTAGCAGGATTGTAATTAACTCCATCCGGCACAAAATAATATGTTCCCGGATTGGCATATTCAAGATCTCTGTACGCTACAGAATTAGGATGTTTTCCTCCCCACCACATCTTCTCAACAACCTGCGACCTCATCACACCTCCGATGCTTCCATCAATTCCTATATTTAAAGAGAATTTTTTGTATTTAAACGTGTTGTTGAAACCAAAAGTCCAGTCCGGATTGAAATGTCCCAGGTTACTTGGGGTATTGGCTCTTGTCGGCATTCCTGAATTGGCATCAAGAATTACTTTTCCGTCCGGAGACTTTTGCCATGTATAGTCATAATAACTGTCCATTCTTTCGCCTAACTTAATATTTTTGTAGTTCGGCATATTATCATAAATGGAAGTAAGCTTTTGCTCATATGTACTCCAGTTGATCAAGGTTTTCCAGGTGAAATCAGAGGTTTTTATGGGAACTAAACCTAACGAAACTTCAAATCCTTTCGTAGTATATTCATTTCCGTTTACATATTGTGAAGTGAAACCTGATGATTCAGCAGCCGGGAATTCAAGAATGTTATTATAATCTAATGTTCTGAAATAAGTAGCATCTAAAGTAATCCTGTTGTTCAGGAAGCCGGCACTTAATCCTAGCTCATAAGATTTTGTCTGTTCAGGTTTCAGAGAGTTTTCTACATTCAGCGTGGTAGGATAATAAGAAGTAGGATTTCCGTTGAATGTAATTCCCTCATTATTCAGATAATAATTTCTGATGGAATAAGGCTGGAAATCATACGCCACTTTAGCCCATGAAGCAGAAAGCTTCAACATATTGATAGACTCAGGTAATTTTACCAGGTTTGAAATAACAGCACTGATGGATGCAGAAGGGTAGAAGTAAGATCTGTTGGCCTTAGGAAGGGTAGAAGACCAGTCATTACGTCCTGAAATATTGATGAAGAAAGCGTTGTACAATCCGATATCAATCGTTGAATAAGCACTATAAATCAACTTTTCCTTCAGATAGGTATAATTTTTAAGCGCTCCGATAGAGTTTTCAAATGTGTATACTTCAGGAGTTCTCAATCCGTCCGTAGATCTTTCATTGTTATTGTTTTTGAAATAAAAAGCTGAACCTCCGGCATTGATTGTGAAATCAAAGTTTTCAGATATCTTTTTCTTGTAAGTAGCCAGAACATCATAGTTAAGATTCCATGTTTTATTATCTTTCAGAATATATCCTCCACTTCTTGGCGCACTGTAATTGAAATAAGAATAAGGACTTAGTATTTCCGTTTTGCTGTGGTTTTCCACGAGGGATATTTTCCCTTTTACTGAAAGATCCTGAGTAGCCTTATATTCTAATCCTGTCTGAGCATTGATGATATTCGTTCTGTTCTGATTTTTATAATACTCAGCGCCGAACCATGGGTTGTTGTACCATGCATAGTTCCAGTTGGCCTGTGCTCTTCCTTCTTGTCCGGGAATCCACATATGATTTTTCAGTGCCTTTCCATCTACGTCGCCTCCCATCCAGATCAGAATGGTATACATATGTCCGCTTGGGTTGTAATCGTAGTTAGGGACATTAGGCGTAAAAGCCTGATTGAAATTGAATTTCGTATTAAAGATTAATTTATCCCCCAAATGGTTTTCAGACGAAAAGTTGAGCCCATATTTTTGAAGATAAGAATTCGGAACTCTGTCATCGTAGTTCATGAAGTTTCCTGAAAACCTGTAGATATCTTTATTATTTCTATAGCTTATGGCGAAATTATTGTTGTTGATAACCGCAGGCTTTAAGAATGTGCTTAAGTTATCGTGGTATTTCCAGTCAATGGGAACTCTTTCATACCTTGATTTATTATCATATTGAGTTCCTGTCACTGCTCCATACCATGGAACTACCTGTCCTGTTACTTTATCTCTGATCGGGCTGTTCCATTGGGCAATTTGTAAACCAGGAACGAATTTTGGTCCCCAGATCATATCCCCGTCATTCACCCCGCCATCGGCTCCGTCCCAGAATTCGTACTTTCCATGAGATCCGTTTCCGTATTCCGTTTGGGTTTTTGGAAGATTGGTAAATCCTGCCGTAATCATGGTGTTCTGAGAAAACTCTACAGAGAATCCTTTCTTCTTAGCTGTTTTTGTTGTTATCAAAACGGCTCCGTAACGGCCTCTTGAACCATACAGTGCAGAAGCGGTGGCACCTTTCAGTACATTGATATTCTCAATATTGTTTGGATCTAAATTCTGAAAAACTTCCTTTTCTACAATTACTCCGTCAATCACAAAAACTACATTGGAATTTCCTCTCAAGGTAAATTGTGGTGCCTGCTGCATTCCTGTCGGATTGGAAACACTCAGACCGGCAACCTGTCCTGAGAATAAATTACCAATACTCGGTGTTGTAATGGTTTCAAACTGTTTGGTTCCCACTTCCTGGGTAGAATAACCGATTTTTTCTTTCTTCTTGGCAATACCTAATGCGGTGATGACAACCCCTTCAATCTGCTTTTCGTTTGGCTTTTTTAAGACAACAGAATACTGTTTTTTTGAAGAAACCTCAACGGTATAAACAGAAAAATCAGGAGCAAAAAACTCAAGAATGTCTTTCGGGTTTGCAGAAATGGTAAAATTACCATTTTCATCTGTAGTGGCAGTCTTTCCTGTATTTTTATCAGTGATGTTTACACCGGAAACACTAGAGCCGTTTTCTGATTTTACATTTCCGGAAATATTGATTTCCTGTGCGGAAAAATATAGAGGAAGTAAAAAAACGGCAAAAGTAGCTAGAGTCTTCTTCATTTTTTTTGAAGGCAAATTTAGCGGAGCACTGTTACCTGTACTTTAATGATGTATTAAAATAAAAATACGATTTAATATTTTTTAACATGAAGAGTTAATAGAAAGGTAAAATGAAAAATATCCTTTGTATGGGAATTTTTGTTTTATTCTATAAGTATTACTATAAGGTAGGAAGCTGGAAGAGCGAGGCTGGAAGTTACTGTGGTGTTGTCAACTTCTTGCAATCCTTAGTAATAAATTTTGAAAAAACTTCGGTCTTATGAAAGAAATAAATTGCGAAACCAAGACTCCGATAACTTCTATCTTCCAGCTTCCTTCTTCTTTTCTTTTTTAAAACCTGCTCAGGATTCCCCAGTGAATTTTGGTATCATTAAACTTAAAAGGATTTCCAAACTCGTTACCATTAGACAGCTGAAAGCTCATCAGACCGATAGGAATGAAGAAATTGAAACCGAGTCCGACACTGTAGAGTTTGGGCCTTACATTCAGTGATTTATTATTAAGCTGTCCATATTGTCCAAAGATGTCGAAGAATGCCTGACTGCCAATCAGATACCGGTATTCCAGACTTCCATAATAGTAGAAATCGGCTGCCAGTGATTTTTCATTGAATCCCCGCATGGAGTTCCAGCCCCCGAAACGGTATAATTCGTTGGTGGTGAACTCTACTTTAGAATCCATCATGGCACCTTCTCCCTTAATGTTCAGGAAGTGGTTTCCGGAGATATGGTAATTGTGTTCTCCAAAGAAATAAAACTGGTTTTGGTTGGCTTTGATATTGTCTTTAGAATAGGTGGTTGTTAAAAAATCGTAACCAGCATTGATCCTTGTCTTATAAAGGAAAAGGTCAATATCAGTAGGCTCTGTCATTTCAAACCATACTCCGAGTCCCTTTTTGTTATAATCTTTCCCCTGCACATACAGCGTGTCAATAATGGTAGAGGATTCCAAAGTTGCCCTTAAACCTATTTTGTTACGGTTGTTGATATGGTAATAGAAGGCAGGCAGGAATTTTACATTGGCAAATGTAGAATCCTGGCGATAGATATTCACTTTTGCATTCATCCCGACATTCGATTTGAACAGATATGGGATATCCACCTGAAGATCGAAAGTCTGCCCTCTATCCGGGTTTCTCTGCCAGTATAAATTGACGGTTTCAAAACCGTTGAACATATTCCTGAAATTTACATTCATGGTTCCGTTTAACGTAAACTTGGAGGTTTTGTCATTCCCGAAACCGATTACTCCGTCAAAAGTATTGGTCTTTTTCTTTTCCAGGAACAGGTAAATACTTGTAGAGTCTTTTGTAAATAAAGTTTGCGGCTGCCGTTCAAGAGTCAGAAAAGGATGGCTCTGAAATGTTTTATTGATGGCCAAAAGATTTTTATCATCGTAGTTTTTGCCTTTAAATTCCTTTTCAAGATTTTTGATGAATCTTTTAGGAACTTTTTCATATCCTTTTACGACAAAATTATTGATCGTTCTTTTATCGTTCTTGTTAATGTCAAGTTCTACGATGGGGTAGCCGTTTTTCTGTCCCTTATATTTGGATTTGATTCTGCTGAAAGAATATCCGTCATCAATATAAGTTTTGTTGATGCTTTTCTTGGTGGAATCTAAGTTTTTAGTGAAAAAATCTTTCTGAATCTTTAGCTTCTGAACAAGAGAATCAGTAAGGTTTACATAGGTTTCATTGAAATTCTTGCCTTTGTCAAAGAAAATTTCAGTGCTGTCACCCTTTACTTTTACATCCTTAAGTTTGGTAAAGAAATAATTATTCTGAGCTAATGAATCCAGAAACTTTACTGCGGAAGTAGAATCTTTTACTTTTTTCCTGACATTGGTTTCTGTATCAATCAGCCAATACTGCTTTTTCTGCGCTTGTGTAAAAACGCAGAACAGCACAAAAAATATTTTTAAAAGTAATTTCAATTTATCATTCTGAATGTGAAGAGGATTGAGAAATCTTCAGTACAAAAGATTCTTCACTGCATCGCATTCTGTTCAGAATAACTATGCGCCCTATCAATCAACTAATTTTTATCCAGTTTATTATATTTTTTCATTAAATTCTCATAAGTTCCCTGTGGAAGAATCCATTTCAAAGGAACCCCGATTTTCTGCCCGAATTTACCAAAATAATAATGAGCTTTCCACTTATTTTTTGCTAAAAGTTTTTCAATGTATTCTGCAACTTCCAAAGGTTCAGTTCCATCGTTCACATGAGAGTTCATCAGAGCATATACTTTATCAAAAACATTTTTATAAGGTTGGGATACCTGGGCAATAACTCTGTTGTCTGCAATATTGGTTTTGATATCTCCCAAATGCAGTGAACATACTTCAATATTCCAAGGGTATACTTCATACCTCATTGCTTCCGTTACTTTATCCAGCGCAGATTTTGAAGCCGAATAAAATCCGCGGAAAGGCAGACCCATCTCACTTCCGATGCTGGAAACATTGATGATCTTCCCAAATTTGTGTTCACGCATTTTCGGAAGAACAGCGCTCATCATCTGTACAGGTCCGGCAAGATTCAGGCTGAACAATTTTAAAATATCTTCTTTCGTAGAATCTTCAACGGCTCCTACCATTCCCATTCCAGCATTATTGATCAGAACATCAATTCTGGATTCTGTTTTTAAAACCTCAGCGATAGCATTCTGAACGGCTGTGTTATCGGTAACATCAGTGGGTATAGATCTGAAATACTCACTTTCTGTATGCTTTCTGCTTAATCCGTATACTTTATGCCCTTTTTTACCAAAATATTCGGCCAATGCAAACCCGATTCCTGATGAGGTTCCTGTAATAATGATGGTCATTGAATTCGTATGATTTTTAATGTTTTTATTTTTCTTCTGATACCAGTGAGACGTTTTTAAAGGTCTGTGTTCAAAAGTAAAATCTATTTTCAGCAAATGTAAAAAAAGAAAAATGAACTCAGTTATTTATTATTCCTGAAATAATTTTAATGATTTACTGATCTATTGCTATCGGTTCATAATAAACTTAAGACAAACTTAATCTCAATTCTGCATGCAATATCAGAGAAATGATTACTTTTAATTACTTATGTAATTGATATACAGTGTTTTACTTACGTCGTGTGGTAGGTGGTGTCTTAAAAAAGCTAAAATTTATTAATAAAAACATAAGGAAACCTTAATGGGGCGGGGGAGCGGACTGATCTAATTTTGCACCTAATCAAAAAGGAGATCATGAATGTATTTAAAATCCCTGTCTCAGTAACGTATTTAACGGGAAGGGTATTACTTATTGGTGCAATATCAGCTTCACCGATGTTCCTCGCTCAGAAAAAAGACAGCTTAAAAGAAAAATCCATCGACGAGATTGTTGTTGTAGGATACGGAACACAGAAAAAAAGTAAAGTTTCCGGTGCTGTTTCGGAGGCTTCGCTGGATAAGCTTACTTCCAGATCTTTGTCTGGTGTAGGAGAGGTTCTTCAGGGTAAAGCTCCCGGAGTAACTGTAGTGAACGAAGGTGGAGATCCTAACGGCTCACCTAAAGTAAATATTCGTGGTCTGGGAGGAATCAATGGAGAAACTCCTCTTTATGTGGTAGACGGAGTAGTTTTTAATGGAACACCCTCTATTAACCCAAATGATATACAGGATATTTCTGTACTTAAAGATGCTTCTGCAGCCATTTATGGAGCAAGATCTTCCGGAGGGGTTATCCTGATCACCACTAAAAAGGGGAAAAAAGGAAATCTTACAGTAGATTTTGATGTAAAATATGGGGTGAACCAGGCATGGAGGCTAAAAGAGTCTCTGAATGCAGCGGAATTTCAGGATGTAATGTACAAAGCATATGAAAATGCCGGGAAACTGGGAAGCTTACCCATTGCTTTTAATCCTAACCAATATCCGGACGGAAGAATTACCAGAACAGACTGGATGAAAGAAATTTTCAGAACAGGAACTATTCAGGAATACAATGTTAACCTAAGCGGAGGAAGTGAGAAATCCAGATATTTTGTGGGAATGAACCATAGAAACCTGGAAGGGATCTTACTGAATACGCAGGCAAAACGATATAATTTCAGAGTCAATTCTGAACATAAAGTAAAAGACTGGCTGACGATTGGAGAAAATATGTATTATAATTACTCTGACGGCAATACAGCAGATACAAAAAATGGTTATACGGGAGCTTTAGTGGCTGCAATGTACTATCCACCGAATGTTCCGGTATACACACCAAGCGGAGCTTTTTCCGGATTACCAATTGATGTGGCAGGAGGTTATGGGGATATGATCAATCCGGTAGCTTATCTTAAAAGGATCAGTATCAGAAATCCTACGCATGAGATCTTGATCAATCCATATGCTGAGATTACGTTGGCTAAGGATTTAAAATTCCGTTCTAACTTTTCGCAGACTTTTAAACTGGGTGATGTAAAAAACTTTACCTATAGAGTATTGGAAGTCGGGAAGATTTTTGATACGAATAATTTAGAGTACCAGTCCAATAACTCATCTACAGCACTTGCAGAGCAATTGCTTACCTATAAAATTGCTGCAGGAAAACATAATTTTGATTTCCTGGGAGGGTTTACGTTCCAGAAAACAATTGATGATGGTTTTGTAGCAAAAGCCTATGATTTCAGAAGTGAAGCTGAGGTTTTCCAACATCTTCAGAATGCTGCAGATACCAATAAAGATGTTTCCAGTTACAGATTCAAGCAATCTTTGGTTTCTTATCTGGCGAGAGTAAATTATGACTATGCAGGAAAGTATATCATAAGTGTATTGGGAAGACGTGATGGTTCTTCACTGGTAGCAAAACAGAACAGATTTGCTAACTATTATGCGGTTTCCGGTGCATGGGTAGTTTCGAAAGAAAATTTTATGAAAGATATTTCATGGCTTTCCAGTCTTAAACTGAGAGGAAGTTATGGTATTCTGGGTAACCTTGGAGGGATTTCTCCACAAGCTGTTAATCCATTAATGACCAGAGATAATAATGTGATTTTCGGACAGGATCCTTCTCAAAATATTGCTTATTACGCCACTACACGTCCGAACCCGGATCTGAAATGGGGGAAATCTGAGCAGACTAACTTTGGGGTAGATGCTTCATTCCTTCACAACAGCCTTTCTTTACAGTTTGATTATTTCGTAAAGAATTCCAAAGATCAGATTTTCAATGTAAGCTTACCAAGTACGGCAACATATAATAATCAGTATGTGAATGCAGGATTATTTCAGGATAAAGGATTCGAGTTGGGAATCAATTACAACAAAGTAGTTTCTGATGATTTCACATTCTCTGTCGGAGCTACAATGAGTCAACTAAAAAACACGGTGAAGCAGCTTGCCAATGTGGATGAGATCTTTATCAATGATAATGGAGTAAGAGGTGTGCTGAAACCAACCCGCGTGAAAGTGGGTGATCCTCTCTATTCTTTCTATGGTTACAAGACCGGAGGAATTTTCCAGACTCAGGAAGAGATCAACAATTATAAAGATGCCAACGGAAACCTTATCCAGCCGAATGCAAAACCAGGTGATATCAAGTTCCTGAAGAAAGAAGGTAACACAGGAGTGCTTAATAATAATGACTTTGTTAATCTTGGTAGCCCATACCCTAAGTTTTCTTATGGATTTTCTTACAACATGACATGGAAAAACTTTGATCTGAACTTATTCTTCCAGGGCGTATACGGAAATAAAATATTCAACGGGATGAAGTTTATTTCTTTGAACCCGGGTGGTACAGGGCAGAACTACAACATGGATAAAGATATCCTGAATGCATGGACTCCTCAGAATACGAACACCGATATTCCAAGACTGGTACACGGAGACCCAAGCGGTAATTATTCCAAAGTATCGGATTTCTATGTGGAAGACGGATCTTATCTAAGGCTGAAGAACCTTACCATTGGTTACTCATTACCAAAAGAATTGTACAGCAAGCTGGATGTGAATAAGGTGAGAATCTATATGACTTCCAATAACCTGTTTACGATTACGAAATATACAGGATTTGATCCTGAAGTAGGAATGAATTCTTATGGTGTAGATACCGGAAGATATCCTCAGGCACGCTCATTCATCTTTGGGGTGGAGATCGGGTTATAATTTTTAACTAACAAAAAAGTAAAAAATGAAATTTTTCAATAAAATATTTTTAGTATCAGGAATATCCGTAATGCTTTTATCATGTACAGGAGAGTTGGATGTTCAGCCGGAAGGAACACCTACTGAAGCCAGTTTCTGGAAAACGGAAAATGACCTGATTACCGGTGCTAATGCCATGTATAAACCTTTGTTCGACGGTGAATTTTACGGAAGAGGACTATTTTGGTTTATCAACGCCAGTGATGATATGGTAACCGGAAGAGCAAAGAGCGAAGCGGATAACGCAAAAAACTTCAGCAGTAATTACATCGCAGCGGGAGATCTTGAAACTCAATGGAACAAAAGATATAATGTAATTGGGGTGGCCAACCGTGTGATCCGTAATATTGATAACATCCAGACTTCACAGACCATTAAAAATAAATACCTGGGAGAAGCTTTGTTCATGAGCAGCAGAATGTATTTTGAACTTTCTTATTCTTACGGAAATGAAAAAGCGGGAGTGCCTATTATCGACCGTTCTAAGGATCCTGATCCAAACCCGATTCCGAGAGCAGCCAATGTGATGGAGAATTACACCTACATTGTAAACGACCTGAAAAGAGCAGCAGAATTATTACCTACTCAGGCAGAACTTCCTGCAAAAGATTATGGCAGACCACATAAAGCTGCAGCATGGGCACTTTTGGCAAAAGTATACTTGTTTATGAAAGACTGGAAGAATGCAGAATTCTGGGCTAATGAAGTGATGACAAAAGGAAACAGAGCTTTGCTGGGTAATTTTGCTGACGTCTTCAAAGCTGAAAACAATTACAGCTCAGAATATATCTGGTCTGTCCCCGGGACACCTAAGTTTACAGCATGGGGAAGTATTCTTCCGGGCGTAATGCTTGAAAATAAAGGATGGGGCGAATATAACGGATGGGGATATTTTCAGCCTACAAAAGAACTTTATGACGAATATGAAACAGGGGATCTTAGAAGAAGTGCATCCATCCTGAAAATAGGTGACAAATTTACCTTTAACGGGAAAGAAAGAATATATGCTTCTACCAATTCACTTACCGGATATCAGTTCAATAAATATATGGATGCTTTCAAATATCAGCTTAACAGCGGTCATGTGAGTGCCAACGGAGATTATCCGTGTACGGATCTTGCCGTTCCGATCATGCGTTATGCTGAGGTTATCCTTATCAAAGCAGAAGCTGCATTGATGCAGGGGAAATCTGCAGACCAGGAAATCAATATGATCAGAGTACGTGCAGGTTTATCTCCGAAAAACGGATGTACAATGGCAGATCTTAAACATGAAAGACGCTGTGAGCTGGCAGGTGAATGGGCAGACAGACACAGAGACCTTGTACGTTGGGGAGATGCACAGGCAGCTTATGCCAAGCCTCTGCATGGTATTAACGGACAGGAGGTTTGGGCAGCAAGAAATTTTAATCCAGCTGTACATAATGTTTGGGCAGTTCCGCAGGCTGAAATCGTAAACAGTCATGGAATCATCAAGCAAAATGAAGGCTGGTAACATCTTAATCTTATATATTATCCACTATATCATTGCAGAAACTTCTGTGATGATATAGTTTTTTACAGAAATTATGAAACGGAAACTATCAAAAATTTTGGCTGTACTGGCCCTGGCTGTTTTTTCTGAAAATCAGGCACAGAATTATTTAAACTACAATGTTGGCAATGCACATTCACATAATGATTACATGCAGGAGATCCCTTTCTGGCAGGCTTACTATGCCAACTTTGGTTCCATAGAAGCAGATGTATTTCTGGTAAAAGGAAATCTTTGGGTAGCTCATACCGAAAAAGAACTTTCTGCAGACAGAACACTGGAAAACCTTTATCTCGATAATATTTCAAAACAGATTAAGCTGAACAAAGGGAATATCTATCCGGATGCCGGCAAGAAACTCCAGCTGCTGATTGATATTAAGCAGGATTATAAAACATCACTGGATGCTTTGGTGGCTACATTAAAAAAATATCCTGAGATCACGGGAAATTCAGGAATTAAAATTGTGATTACCGGCGGAAGACCCCAACCGACAGATTTTAAAAACTATCCAGACTATCTTTACTTTGATGGAGATCTTGACAAAAATTATTCTGCAGACCAGTTAAAAAGAGTAGGAATGTTCAGTGCAGATCTTCCCGGATTGGTAAAATGGAATGGAAAAGGAATCCCAAGAGACGAGGAAACAGCAAGGATTAGAACTGCTGTTGAAAAAGCACATTCCCAGCAAAAACCAGTGCGTTTTTACGGGGCTCCGGACTTTCCTAATGCATGGGTGAATTTTATGGATATGGGAGTAGATTATATCAATACCGACCATATTCCGGATCTAAAAAAATTCATGAACTCTATCCCGAAAAACTTTTATAAAAATACAAAAGAATACAGCACCTATACTCCGACTTACGCATCAGACGGAGTGGTTAAAAAGGTAAAGAATGTGATCCTTCTTATACCAGACGGAACTTCTCTTCCGCAATACTATGCTGCCTTTACAGCCAACAAAGGAAAGTTAAATGTTTTCAATATGAAATCTACAGGACTTTCCAAAACCAATTCATCCAATGCCTATATTACAGATTCAGCACCGGGTTCTACAGCATTTGCAACAGGAGTGAAAACTAAAAATACTTTTGTAGGAGTTGACAATATAGGAAAAGCACTCGCACAAATTCCTGATATTATCGCTGAGAAAGGAATGGTCTCCGGATTGATTTCTACGGGTGATGTTACAGATGCAACGCCTGCTGATTTCTATGCACACTCAGACAATAGAAATAGTTCCGAACCTATTTTGAAAGATTTCGCAGCTTCAAAAACGAGAATTCTTATCGGAGGCCCTACAAACGGATTGTCTCAGGAAAATGTACAGAAATTTAAAGATGCCAAAGTCGATTTGTATAAAGATTTGAAATCAGTTACTGCAATTAAGAACCGTACTTTGGTGATTGATCCTCTGGCTTCACAAAGAATAGCCAACGGAAGAGGAAACTGGCTTTCCGATGCGTTCGATCTTACCTTAAATGATTTAAAGAATAATAAAAACGGATTCTTTATGATGATAGAAGCTTCTCAGACTGATGGAGGAGGTCATAGCAACAATATTGAGCAGTTGGTTACAGAATTACTGGATTTTGATCATGTGGTTGGTAAGGCAATGAAATTTGCTGATGAAAATAAAGAAACCCTGGTAATCGTGGTGGGAGATCATGAAACAGGTGGTTTGACGCTATTGGACGGAAGCCTGAAGGATGGATGGATATTCGGAAACTTCAGTACGAATGATCATACCTCCATTCCGTCAAGTGTTTTTGCATACGGCCCGAACTCTAAAGAATTTACAGGATTATTTGAAAATACAGAGATTTTCAACAAGATATTGGCAGCCTACGGAATACAGAAATAACTTTTGATTTTAATACTTTTACTTTTACAAAGAGAGACCGTTTCAAAAAACGAAACGGTCTTTTTTGTGTATTGATTTAAAGCCAGAGATAAAACAAGAACAAAATTTAAAAAGGCTGCCTCAAAAAAGAAACAGCCTATAAATATATCTAACAAATAATGAATTAGAAATTGGTCTTCACGATTAATTCAGACAGTTCCGCATTTACAAAGTCAATCGGCATTATTCCATATGAACCCTGAGTATTTGTCTGGAAGAAGGTCTTAAGTTTTGGATTAATGGTATTGGATACTGTAGGAATACTTGGAATCCCAAAAATTCCCGGTTTATAACCGCTGGTGAAATTCACGAAAAGCTTTCCGTTAGTATCATTTTTGGCTTCATTAAGCAGGCTGGAAATTCCATTCCACTTATCATCATTGTTGGTAACCTTATAATAATCCTGAACTTTTAATTGTACGCCGGAATTGTTGATATCAAATGTCGTATTATCTGCCCACGGAGAAGCATTGATTCCTTTAGTTGTTCCTGAAGAAAACCTTCTCAACAATTTGATCTTTCCTCTTACAGCTCCTAATGTAGGAATGTTTGCCCCAAGATCCCATTTAGAAGGGTTTTTCTGTACATAAGAATCAAAGGTCTGCTCAAAACTTCTGGTAGTGTTGGATGCGTCATATTCTTCCTTTACAGACATGATAATTGTTTCTGATGGATGGCTGTTAAGGAACGTATAGCAGGCATTAAGCACATCATCAAAATTCAGATTTTGGTAAATCGCACCGTGATGAATGGTGAAAGAATTGTCAATATGTCTGCAACGGATATCCAGAAAACGGACTCCTGCATTCAGTTGTTCTGCAATGCTGAGGTCTTGGGTTTTAGCCGTACCTGATACAACAGGAGCATCTACACGTGCACCGGAATCATGAGTCCCGGGAATAGAGATTTTTGAAATTGAAATATTATCCTGAAGACCAGACATCCAGCTATTCATGGCAATAGGTAATAATGAAGCTTTATTACTTGTTTTTGCTAAAGAGGCTGCAAGAGTTTCATTATCTCTTTCCATCATGTTGTCATTTGAACAGGAAAAGAAGATCGACACAGTAACAACCCCAAGAGTGATGGCTGTAAAACGTTTCATGCTTTGTTTGAACATAGTTTTTTATTTTTTAATGCAGCTTAAAAATAAGAATATATCAAAATAGGAGGAGTTAATTTAATCTTAAGAGATGATTAAGTTGCTATAAAGCCAGGAAGTTGGGGGATGGATGGTGGAAAAAGAGAAATCGATAATAATTAAATAGTAATGGATTTACAGTAAAGCAGCTATGATAGATCAACCGCCTAACAGTAACCTCCAGCACCCAGCTTCAATCTTCCATCTTAAAACACAAAATCCTCCTTCGACCCGGGAACTTTGAACTTGTGGTCTCCGATAGGGAAATCATTCATTTTAATAAGAGCCGGGAATTTATGAGAAAACTCTTTGTGTGAGTTTTCAGGTACTTTGGTGTCATCATCACAGGATGAATATTCTCTATCAACAATTACTTGCCCTGTAGAAAAATTGATTTCATTTGTAAAACTGAATTCACAGGTGTCTTCAAAATGATCGTGCGAACCTATCAGATAAAAATCTCCGTTCTGAAATCTGAAGGTATGTTTATATTGCTGGGTATGCCTTGAATTGGTAAAAAACTGCTGTTCAATAATAAGACAGTTATTTTTTATATTGATTTCAAGAGTATTATCAGAAGGATAAAATCCGAATCCGCTTGAAAAAAGGAGAGTAGAATTTTCTTTCCATACTTTCAGACTTCGATTTTCATTTTTGAGAATATAGAAAACTCTTTTATAATCATTTGTGCCTTCCAGATTTTGCTTGTCTGATGCTTTTATATTCGTATTAAATATCAGGATAGTTTCATCTTTTCCATCTTTGTCAAGATCGCCCTTGGCTTCTGCAATTTGGGTATAACCTTTCGGAACCGAAAAATTTTTCAGATTCTGAGCAGATAAGCTCGTCACAGATAAGAAAATCAAAAAGTGAAAGGCGGATTTCATGATTATCAGTCTAATTAAAAATGTGGTAATCCGAAAAAACAATCATCTTCAAATTACCACACTTTATAGTTTAATTAATGAATCAGTATACTTTCAAGATCTTTCCAAAACATTGGATAAGATTTTTCTACTACATCTTCATCTTCAATATTCAGTTCTTTAATCAGGCAGAACGGAGCAAAACTCATTGCCATTCTGTGATCCTGATACGTTTTGATAGAAATATGATCCTGTGGCTCTCCAAAACGGATTGATTTAATCGTTAAATCTGTAATTTCTGTTTCAGTGCCCAGTTTTTCAAGCTCATTATATAAGGCAAGAAGTCTGTCGGTTTCTTTTACTCTTAAAGTTCCCAATCCGGAAATATCAAAAGGTATTTTTAAGGCTGCGGCTGTTACACAAAGAGTTTGTGCAATATCAGGACAGTCATTCATATCCAGGATAATTTTTTCCGGAAAAGAAAAACCTGGCTGAGGTTCCAGCGTTAGTTGATGCTCATCTTCAGAGAATGTTGTTTTGATTCCGAAGAACTTCTCATAGATATTGGCAATTGCAGAATCTCCCTGCGTTGACTCTTTGTAAAAACTTTTCAGGTGGATGGTTTCTCTTCCCAAAGCACAGATAGAGTAGAAGTAAGAAGCCGAACTCCAGTCACTCTCCACTTCATAATGTACTTCTGCATTATGGTCAGGAGTGAAAGGTTCTACTTTGATCGAATTTCCTTCAAAACTGCTTTGGATACCAAATTTTGTCAGAATATCAAGGGTCATTTCAATATAAGACCTAGATGTAACCTTCCCTACAAGATTAATTTCCATTCCGTTTTCAAGTTTTCCTGCAACAAGAAGCAGAGAGGTAATAAACTGGCTGGAAATATTGGCCGGAACATTCACAGAAGTCTGGGTGATCTTTTTTCCTGTAATTTTTAAAGGAGGAAAGCCTTCATTCTCCAAATACTCAATTTCTACCCCAAGATCCCTCAAGGCACTTACCAGATTTTTGATCGGTCTTTCTTTCATTCTTCCTGAGCCGGTAAGAATAGTAGTCTTTCCTTCCTGGATAGAATAATAAGAAGTAAGAAAGCGCATTGCCGTTCCTGCATGGTGAATGTCTACCACTTCTGTATTTTCAGATAATGCTTTTTTCAGCAACCGAGTATCCTGAGAATTGGATAGATTTCCGATTTTTATATTGCTAAACAGACTTTCCAGAATCAATAAACGATTCGAAATACTTTTCGAACCGCTGATCTGTACTGTTTTTCCTCCTGATAACTTTGATTTTTCTAGCTTCTTCATTATTATCTACATGATATTAAAAAAATTATGAGTTACAAATTCATCTATAATTCATAACTCATCATTTATAATTATTTCAATTTTTCATTATTCTGATGCCGGTCTTTATCCCGGTCAGTCTTGATTTTCATTTTTCTGTCAAAAGCGTCCTGTAAATTAACTCCCGTCTGATTAGCCAGGCATAATGTTACAAAAAGTACATCAGCCAGTTCTTCGCCAAGATCTTTTGTTTTATCGCTTTCCTTTTCGCTTTGTTCACCATACCTTCTGGCAATGATTCTTGCTACTTCACCTACTTCTTCTGTCAGCATCGCCATATTCGTAAGCTCATTAAAGTATCTTACGCCAATGGTTTTGATCCATTCATCAACCTGCTGTTGTAACTGGGTAATTTCCATTATTGATAAGCTCCCAGCGTTGGGTTTGTAGTTCTGGATACATTCACAATATCGAAAGGTACTGTTGCTGCAACAGCCGCATTTCCTTTTCCAAGAGCTGGAGAACCTGGTTTTACCCTTAAATTCATTTTAGCCATAAAATAGTTGACAAACTGTGGATCAGTATTCTTGGTTGTTTGTATCACGTTTGGATTATTGTCAAAAGTGAAACCTGCTCCTGTTGCACTGGTATATTTTATTAATGAATTTTGAAGTAAGAATTCAAACTGCTGTCCCGGAGTCTGTTCAAAATGAATAGCATCATCCCTATCAGAATATATGATACTGTTTTTAATATCAAGCAGCTGTAAAGCACCCTGTTCTGATTGTCCTGCATCATTCTTCCATTCATTGGCTGCAAAAATTCCGCTTCTGTCAAAAGAGCTCATTGTTCTGGAATAATTGGCAATCGTAGCGTGAGTATAGCTGTGTTTTCCTCCTCTGAAAATACCGATACATGATAAACCGCAATTGTTCATCACAAGGTTATTGGCATTCACAGTAGAACCTACCGCATAGATACCGTATTCAAAGAAAGTATGAATGAATGAATTGGTGATGGTAGCATTGGTTTGTCTCATATCAAAACCTCTTGTTCCTCCGAAAAGTCTTGCATGGTTCATCTTGAGCGTAGAATTTGCTTCCATTTTAATAGAATTCCAGTTTTTAGGAATCGTATCATAATAAGGATCATTTCTGTCTCCACGAAGAATAACCTGATCGGCCTGAGTTCCATTGATATTTAAAACAGCTCCCGAAGAAACTTTCATTCCACTGTTTTTGTGGAAGTATACCTTAGTTCCAGGATTTATGTCCAGTGTTACACTTGGGTTGATGGTAAGATTCCCGTAGATGATCTTTGCTTTATTGTTATTCCATGTAGTGGAATTGGTAATTTCATTAGGGTTGCCGGGAGTCTGAATAAAAAATTCAGCATCCTGAACTACAGAAAATAAGGTCACATGCTGCTGTCCTGCAGGCCCTGTGAAAATAACTTTGTCCTCAGCAATCGCTTCTGGTCCGGTAGCTTCAGGGGCAATTTCAACAAAAATATAAAGACTGTCTTTCTTTCTTAAAGGAACATTTTGAAAATCATATCCAGGTTTTCCATCTACATTGATTCTATATAATGATGCGGCACCTTTCTCAAGATTTACTCTTGGGATCATGATATCCTTATCTTCATTATTATATACTTTTACTACATAGGTTTCTGAACGTACCTGATGATATACCGTATCACAGAATACCGTGTCTCTTGAGAAACCTAGCTGCTGCGTAGGGCTGTCAAACGTAATATCATCCTTATTACATGATACTGCTACAAGTAATATCCAGAAGGAAAAAGCCAGTAATAATTTGAATTTCATTGAAATTAAGGTTTAAGTAAGTTCCAAATTTAACGAAAATACTTTAAATTTCTTACCAATAAAAAAAAATGAATTCAGTATTTGGAATTTTAAAAAAATGTTGTATTTTTGCAACCTAAAATTTAGCAGAGAAATATCCATTACTATTTCGAAAGCAAACTTAATTTTTTTAAAAATAGTATTATGAAAAACGGAATCCACCCAGAAAATTATAGACTTGTTGTTTTCAAAGATATGAGTAACGACGAGGTGTTTCTTTGCAAGTCTACTGCAGAAACAAAAGACACTATCGAGTACGAAGGACAAGAGTATCCACTAATCAAAATGGAAATCTCTTCAACTTCTCACCCTTTCTACACTGGTAAAGTAAAACTAGTTGACACTGCAGGTAGAGTTGATAAGTTCATGAACAAATACAAAAAATTCGCTAAGTAATTTTTGTATACTTAAAAATATAGAAGTCTTCCAATTTTTTGGAAGACTTTTTTTATTGTAAATTTGTTAACCTTGAATTTTAAACTTTAAACCAAAAACTGAATGATGCAGTTAGTATTTTCAGACGCACAATATTGGGAAGATTTTCTTCCGCTTACCTTTACCCGCCCCGTTGCTGCCATGCGATGCGGAATTCTTACATTCTCCGAAAGATGGCAGAAAATCCTTGAAAACACGGAAATTTCTTACTTCACGGAAACGTATCTTCAGGATAAATTTAAAAGTCCGGAGGAAAAAGAAAGTCTCTTTTTAGTTCCGAATTTCATTCCTACAGAAACCGTAATTCAACAGATTAAAGATCTTAAACTGGGAGAAGCGTTGGTTTATGAAGATGAATTGATCGCCGCTAAAATCAATATGAAAGATTTCTCTCTGAATCAGATTGAAAAAATGACAGACATTAAGGAGGATCTTATTTTCTTTAAAAGACCAAAAGATCTGTTTACCTATAATCATCATGCTATTGATTTTGACTTTGATCTGCTTACCAAAGGAAGAACTTCACAGGAGTTATCTTCAACCAATGGTTTTTTAGGAGATAAAAAAGATCTGTTTATTGAAGAAGGTGCAGAAATTGAATTCTCTACTTTAAATACTAAGACCGGGAAAATTTATATCGGTAAAAATGCTGAAGTAATGGAAGGTTGTCATCTTCGCGGACCGATTACTCTTGGAGAAGACTCTAAGTTTAATCTAGGAGCTAAAATATACGGAGCAACGACTATCGGTCCACATTGTAAAGTGGGAGGAGAAGTGAATAATATTATCATTTTTGGCTACACCAGTAAAGGACACGAAGGTTTCGTTGGAAACTCTGTAATTGGGGAATGGTGCAATTTCGGTGCTGATACCAATTCTTCCAATCTTAAAAATAATTACAGCCATGTAAAACTGTGGAACTACAGAACAAAAGCTTTTGAAGATACGGGCTTACAGTTTGCTGGTCTGATCATGGGAGATCATTCCAAAACAGCAATTAACACTCAATTGAATACCGGAACGGTGATAGGAGTAGCATCCAATATATTCAAACCTGGTTTTCCACCCAATCTTGTGGAAAACTTTTCATGGGGAGGATTGAAAGATGATGAAAGATTCAGGCTGGATAAAGTATATGAAGTGGCAGAAAGAGCTATGGCGAGGAGAAAAATCCCTTTAACAGAAGAGGATAAAGCAATTTTGAAACATATTTTTGATACGTATTAATTCGATTATAATAAAAAACTTCAATTTTTTTTGAAGTTTTTTTATTTTTGATGTAATAGATATGTAACGGCAGTTGTCTTACCTATAAGAAACAAAACTCATGACCCAAGAAACTTTCAAGAATACGGTGTTTATTCTCAAAGACGAGATGTATCGTTTTGCGAAGCGGTTTGTCATGAGCAGTGATGAAGCAGAAGATGTAGTGCAGGATCTCATGATAAAGTTTTGGCAGAAGAGGGATGAGCTGGGGCAATTTGGGAATTTTAAATCCTATGCGCTGAAGTCTGTCCGGAACGAATGCCTGAACCGGCTGAAACATCACGATGTAAAGATCGGCTTTGCGGATATGCAGCTTCACCGCTCGGAGCTTTATAGTATGGAAGTTGATAACCTTAAGGAACATATTATAGGATTTATCAATCAGCTCCCCGAAAAACAGAAGATGGTCATCCACTTGAAAGATGTAGAAGAGTATGATGTTTCTGAAATTTCTGAAATGCTGGAAATGGAGGAAAATGCAGTAAGGGTAAACCTGATGCGTGCGAGACAAAAAGTAAAAGAACAAATCTCACAACTGATGAGCTATGAAAAAAGATCAATTACAAGATAAATACAACGAAGTCTTCCGGGATATTAAGGAAGAAAAAATGGACTGGAGTTTTGAAGACTTTCTTCAGACTGCAGAAGGTGCGGAGCCTGAACAGAATGCAACACCTGTTATTCCATTGCAAGAAAAGAAGAAACCCTCCTTTCCTAAATGGTTCTGGATGGCCGCCAGTGTAATGCTGGTCTTAAGTATCGGATTTTTCCTGAATAACAGTAATAAGAATGCGCAGGATAAAGAAAAGCTGGTAAAAGATGAAATCTTAAAGCAGAAGTCCGGATTCATTGAAGAAAACAGTGATCACCAGGAACAGGTTGCCATAAATCATACAGATTCTATTTCCGGTGTGAAAAAAGATTCTGTTTTTCAGGATAACCAGGTAGCGGAAAAAGATGTAATGGATGAAATCCTTCCAAAAAGAGGAAGACTTAAAAAGGAAACAAGACCCAGATACGTAAGTAATTCCTCAAACAGTAAAAGTGTAAATGATTCTGCATCAGCTTACAATGAATCTTATGTAATTGTAAACGGCAAAAGAATCAGCAGTGAAAAAGAAGCCATAGATGTTGCTAAATATTCCTTTATGAAATTAGGAACTGAGTTTAAAAAAACAGTAGCATCTTCTCAAAAAAATGAAAATCTTGACAGCGAATACTAAAAATCAGAACAATCCCATGAAAAAAATATTTTTTATAATAGCCGTAATGCTAAGCAGCTTTGCAACTTATTCTGCACAGACTGAGAAATTAGACAAGCTTTTTCAGGATTTTGAAAAAAAGGGTAGAGTGACCTCTATCAATATTAAAAAACCGATGTTCAAGCTATTGAATACCATTGATGTTGATGATGCCTATGTCGGAAAAATAAAACCGATTTTGAACGATGTGGATGGGCTTAAAATTTTAATTATTCCTAAAATTACCTTCCCAGATCGTTTAAAAGATGAGAATCTTGCCAATATAAAAATGAACGAGGATAAAACGGCGAGAATAAATGATGCCTTAAAATCATTAAACTTCAACGAGCTGATGTCTATGAGCAGCGATGGAACTTCTATGAAATTTCTGGCTGAAGATGAGAAAGATAACTATCTTGAAAATTTGGTGTTCAATGTTGATTCCAAAGAAGAAAATATTATTTTTATCCTTAATGGAAAAATGAAATTATCTGATGTTAACAAGATTATTAATTCCGGCGAAACAACCACTTCTTCTGTAACAACTTCCGTGAGAAATGATCTTACTTCGGGTAATACATCGTCTTACCTGAATGGAGATAACAGAAATGTGGGTGAATTTTCCAAGATAGATGCCAGCGTAGGAGTAAATGTTACCTATAAACAGGAAAATACAAAAAGTGTAAAAGTTATTGCGGATGCTGATAAGCTTCAATATGTGATCACAAAGGTGGAAAACGGAGTTTTAAAAATATATGTTGACAATAAAGGAGTTCGGAACCTGAGATTTAAAAATCTTAACGTCAATGTTTCTGCTCCTAGTATTAACGCTATAAAAACATCATCAGGAAGTGTCTTTACAGCTGTGAATCCGGTTACAGAAAACAGTTTGGCAATTGAAGCAGATTCTGGTTCTATTATTAAAGGAACATTCAATGTAAAAGATGCTACAGCAGTGCAGGTAAGCTCAGGATCTGTACTGGATGTTGATATTAAAACGCCAAAGCTTGCATTGGATACTTCCAGTGGCGCAAGTGTTAGTATATCCGGAGAGGCGGCCTCTGCCGTAATTGATATCAGCAGTGGAGCCTCTTGTAAAGCAGATGATCTTAAGATCACTACAGCAGTGGTAGAATCTACTTCAGGAGCAAGTCTTTCCTTACTGGTAACAGATAAGCTGAAAGTAAGTGTTTCATCTGGAGCAGCAGTAAAATTGAGAGGAAACCCTGAACTGGATGCCAAAGTAGATAAAATTTCAGGAGGAAGTTTCAGACAAATCAAATAAAAAACTAAACGATGAAGACTCTTAAAAACATTTTTCTCGCTATTCTGACAATAGGTATGCTTCAGTCGTGTATTGTATCAGAAAAGCCGAATATCGATTTTTTTCAAAATTCAAAATATGATTTCAAAGGAGCGCGGTTTGCAAGTATTAATGTACCCATGGCTCTTGCTAAATCGTATATTAAGAAAGCGTTAAGGGAAGAAGGAGAAAGTGAGGAAACAGTCAACCTGGTAAAGAAAGCTTCAAAAATAAAAGTTCTTACCGTAACAAACGGGAGTAAGGAAATGCTGAATGATTATAGCCAATATTTGAGTGATAATCACTACGAAGAATGGGCTACCATTAAGCACGATGGAGATAATGTCAATATAAAGGTAAAACAAGACGGAGAAGCTATTAAAAATATGCTGATCACTGTAGGTTCCAATAGCCAGGATATGGTTTTTGTGGATGTGAAAGGGAACTTTACTCCTGATGATATTTCAAAAATGATTAATTCAGTTTCTGCTAAATAATCCTTGCACTAATCTCAAAACTTTCGCAGCCTGGAAAAACTAATACATTATACATCCATAAAAATAATTTAGGTGAAAATGAAAACCAGGTCAAGTAAGCCTTTTAACAACCAGTTTAATCAGATTTAACAAGTAGTTTCTACATATTCAATTATTTTGTACCGTAACCGTTCTGATAAAAGAACGGTTTTTTCGATTTAAGTTATTGATTATTAAATTTTATTTAAACTATTAAAAAGGATTTTCATATCTCACTAAAATAACCTAATTTTGCAAAGAAAGTAAAGATGTCTATTCATAACAAAATTGTAGAGACAGCCATCACTTTCGATGACGTTCTTCTAGTCCCTTCTTATTCAGAAGTTTTACCTAACCAGGTTTCATTAAAATCAAGACTTACCGACAAAATCACGCTGAATGTTCCGATAGTTTCCGCTGCGATGGACACTGTTACTGAAGCTGATCTGGCTATTGCTTTAGCAAGAGTTGGAGGATTAGGTTTTATCCACAAAAACATGACGATCGATGAGCAGGCAGCTCAGGTAAACCGTGTAAAGCGTTCCGAAAACGGAATGATCTCAGATCCGGTTACATTATCTAAAGATCATACTTTAGGTGAAGCTAGAGATCTTATGTCAAGATATAAGATTTCCGGTCTTCCGGTGGTAGATCCTAATAATGTTCTGATCGGAATTATTACCAACAGAGATGTAAAATATCAGGAAAACCTTGATATGAAAGTGGAAGAGATCATGACCAAAGAAAATCTGATCACTTCAGACAAAGATACCAACCTTGAAAAGGCAAAAGAAATCCTTCTTAAAAACAGAGTTGAAAAACTTCCTATTGTAGATAAAGATAATAAACTTGTAGGATTAATCACCATCAAGGATATTGATAATCAATTGGAATATCCAAACGCTAATAAAGACCAGAATGGTCGTCTTATCGTAGGAGCAGGAGTAGGAGTAGGAGAAGATACATTGGCAAGAATTGAGGCTTTGGTACAGGCAGGAGTTGATATTGTAGCAATTGATTCAGCTCACGGTCATTCTAAAGGAGTTTTAGATAAAATCTCAGAAATCAGAAAAGCATATCCAAACCTTGATGTTGTAGGTGGAAATATTGTAACTGCAGAAGCTGCTAAAGACCTTATTAAAGCTGGAGCTAACGTACTGAAAGTTGGAGTAGGCCCGGGTTCTATCTGTACAACAAGAGTAGTTGCAGGAGTAGGGGTTCCTCAGTTATCTGCGATCTATAACGTTTACGAATATGCTAAGTCACAAAATGTAACGGTAATTGCTGATGGTGGAATCAAACTTTCAGGAGATATCGTTAAAGCGATTGCAAGTGGAGCAGGAGCAGTAATGCTTGGTTCTCTTTTAGCGGGTACAGATGAAGCACCAGGGGAAGAAATTATTTTCCAGGGAAGAAAATTCAAGTCTTACCAAGGTATGGGAAGTCTTTCTGCTATGAAGAGAGGAGGCAAAGAGAGATATTTCCAGAGTGAAGCTAAAAAATTCGTTCCGGAAGGAATCGAAGGAAGGGTTCCGCATAAAGGAAAATTGGAAGATGTAATTTTCCAGTTGACAGGAGGTCTAAGAGCCGGTATGGGATACTGTGGATCTAAGGATATTGAAGCACTGCAAAGAGATTCTAAACTGGTAATGATTACAGGAAGCGGATTGAAAGAATCCCACCCTCATGATGTAATTATTACACAGGAGGCTCCGAATTATTCTTTATAAAATTATAATTGAATTTATATATTAAAAACCGCACAATTAGTGCGGTTTTTTTATTTTGCATTTGTATTTTAACTTATTGATTAATAGTAATTTGCTTTTATATGTTTGGTTTTTAAAATTATATATTTCTCTTTATTCTGTATATTTTTTTAAGGAAAATTTAAATAAAGTAATAGTAGTTTGAAGTGGTGTTAATTTTATTTTGGTTTAAAAATGTAACAATAATGAACTTTTTTCTACTAACTGAAGTGAAATTTAAAATTTTACATTGATTTTGATGATAAATATTGTTGATTGATATGTGAAATTAATGAATTTTCAACTTGTTTAATTTTTTTAAATTATTGTAATGAAGAAAACTATCCTTTGTGGGGCATTGCTACTATCCCTTTCAATATCAGCACAGCAAAAAAAAGAATGGTGTGACTTTGATAATGAACAGAGAGTACACCAGAAACAGAATGCGGAAATTGATGAAATGGTTCGCAATATGCGTAACAAAATTATTAGCAGTAATCAAAATACTACTGCTAAAGGTGGAAGTGCATACAAAATTGTAAATGGAGTTTATGAAATTCCTGTTGTAGTACACGTAATAGCACCTACAGGAGCTGCTATTGGAACTACTTATAATAAGAGTGATGCACAAATTCAGGCGTGGTTGGATCATTGCAATCAAATGTATGCAGGTACTTATCAGTGGGCTCAGGGAATTCCCGCAGACTTTGGTACTGCAGCTACAATGCCGATTAAATTGGTGTTGGCTAAAAGGGATCCTAACTGTAATGCTACTACAGGTATTGTCAGATATAACGGGGGAGCTCTTACAGGATATGATACTTATGGGGTGAAACGTAGTGGTACAAATGGTGTTACTACAGATCAGATTAAATCAATTGCTCCGCACTGGTCTGAGGCATCTTACTTTAATATTTATATTATGAATAAAGTAGATGGTGGTGGAACATATGGTATTATGGGATGGGCAGGTCTGCCTCAAAATTCTGATGATAACTACGAATCGTTTATGAAATCTTTTGTAGTTACTTTACAGGATGATATTACTTTGGCTCACGAATTTGGACATAGTATGGGATTACTTCATACATTTGGTAATGCTAACGCTCAACCGCCACAAGGTACTACTTCTACTACTTACTGCCCGGCGATGACTTATAATGATTGTAATAAAGATGATGATCAGGTATGTGATACAGAAAGATCAAGAAGCTTACTGAATGATCCTGCACCTACTAACAATGATATGAATTATTGTACAGGAGCAAACTATCAGGGAGTACAGTATAACATGATGAATTATACCAATCCACCAGCATTTAAGTTTACCAATGGACAGCATGACAGGGCTGCTCTTTACTTCTTTTTAATGAGAGGATCTTTGAGTTCTTCATTAGGAGGAACAGCTCCATCTACTGCTGCTGCGATTGGAACGCCTATTGCTGCAACATGTAATCCCGCAGGTATTACTACAGCAGATGATTATTTTGTAGGACCAACTCTTGTAAAACTGGGAAGTATTAATAATGCAACTACTGGATATTGGCATAATAATGCTAATTTTTATGAAGACTATACTGGAGCAAGCTGCCTGAAAGCTACATCAACTGAACTTTCATCAACGGGAACACATAACCTTCAGGTAAATGTATCAGGTTCAAATAATGAAATAAGAGTTTGGATTGACTATAATAATAATGGAACGTTTGAAGCTTCTGAACTTGTAGCTTCTGCTGATAATATTATAGCAGATCCAGCTACAGAAATAGGTACTTACAGTACTACAATTACAGCTCCAGCTTCAACGGTATTGAATACTCCATTAAGAATGAGAGTTCTTGTAGATGATGAGAATCCTAACATGACCCCTTGTGGACAATTAATGTACGGACAGGTTGAAGATTATACAGTGAAATTTGTTACTAATTTAGGAACAAACGAAGTGAAAGCTGATAATAGTGATTTGACAGTGTATCCTAACCCGGTAGCAACCGGAGATAAAATCTTCATTAAAGCTAAAAATGGTAAAAACCTGAAAGTTTCTATTTCTGATATGGCAGGAAGATTGGTAGCAAGCCCGTCTGCAACTGAAGAAGGAAATGGTATTTTCAAAGTAGATCAGCAGTTAGGAAAAGGAGTATATATGATTCAGGTTTCTAACGGAAAAGACTCTAAAACTTCAAAATTGATCATCAAATAAATTGATCAAATTTTAAAATAATATAAATGTCTCCATTTCAATGGGGACATTTTTTTATTCAATCCTAATATATTTAAATCTGGGCTTTATGACTTTGTTCAGGAACTGTCCTTTAGATTTTGCCTTTCCGAACTTTTCTATGATATCAGAGGGTACTTTAAAATAGTCATAAACCGCTCCTGACTGATATATAATCCTCAATATTTCAGTACCCGGGAAATAGATGAAATGATGTACAACACTTGAAGGCATGCTACAGTTCATACAATAAATGTTCCTTATCATCAAAAATAAAAAGCTTCCGGTAATTCCGAAAGCTTCAAAGATGTGTTCCTGTAAAATAGTAGTTTATTTTTTCACGAATTTAAATTGATGAGTTTGGAAATTCCTGGTATTTATTTTTAATATATAACCACCTGGAATAAGTTGTGAGACATCAATTTTTGAATCAAACATTTCAGTTTTTACAAGTCGTCCGTCCATATTATAAATTTGGATAGATAATCCGTCATCAATGCCGGAAATACGAATGAAATCTGTCACAGGGTTCGGGAAGATCTGGATTTTATGTTTAGAAAGATCTGAAGTTCCCAATGTTGTGGTCTGTACGTCACCCGTCATGGTGGAATTTATTGCAGTAAGATTTCCACCACATTGTCCGTTAGTCATTGCTGTATTTTCAACCCAAGTTCCGACGCTGTTGCCTGGTGGTATCGGAACAGAATTGTTTCCTGTTGAATTATAATAAATCAGATAAGGAGTCGTAAAAGTTCCATTGCCTTCATCACCAAGAAATTCCCATCTTGTAAGGGTATTGTTCCATTGGATTTTAAATTCACAGGTGCCTAATCCATCACAATCTTGTCCGCCGTCAACAGGAGTTGTCATATAAATGTTTTTGTTGAAAGCATCTACTCCGGTTTTGTTAAAAGTATATGTATTCGGCGGGCTGCTAAACAGATTAGGACATCCATTAAACGTTATGGTCTGTGCAAAAGTTGAGCTTCCGGCGAGCAGACATAATAAGTAAAGAATTTTCATAACCGTTAATTTTGTGATGGATAAACTCCAGCCAATGCAATAATGCATTTCAGAGTGATGAAAGGAGGTCTGTTTTCATGAGGCTGGCTTCCTCCTGTGTTTCCTACCATTGTGCTTTTCATCGTAGTATTGGCCGCTGCGTCGGAATATTCTTTATCGAGAATTTTGGTGTCTGCCGGAAGATTATTTGTTGGTGAATTTTGATTTCCTTCCGCTGTTACGGCATTTACAGTATGATTGTGAGCTGGCATTTGTGTTATCAATAATGTTACACTTTCAGTTCCACCGGTTTCTCCCATAGTGTAGTTTGTTGGCCCTCCAGGAGCCTGTCCGTTATGAACAAGAACTCTTCCCCTCATATCGGGTAAAGCAAATGTGGTTGTTCCATTTCCTCCATAAGTAGTTCCTAACAATGAAAAAAGTGCTTGATTTTGAGCGATAGGCAGGATCTGCCCATTACATTCTGCCCAGTATTTTGGTGCAAAATTATAAGGTACAAAGGCTATTTGCCCTAAAAATGGTTCTGATGCCTGAGCTTTTAAAGCAGGGGCAAATGCACCGCAGATCAGCAGTGTACATACAAGAAATAAATTTTTCATGATGACAAGATTTTAAGTAATATAAAATTAGAAAATATTTCACATATAATCAATTATAAAAACAAAAACCTTTCATTAATTTAATGAAAGGTAGATTTTATTAATGAAATATTAATTTTTTATAGATTTTTTCTCTAATGTTTAAATTGCTCAATAGCCAATGCAGATGATCATTAATTTTTCAGATTATCCTTAAAATCTTCAATTCTGAAATCTGTCAGAGCGTTTCCTTTTTCAATTTTCTCTTTGGAATACAACCTGAAATCATTTTCTGTTTTTTCTAAAAGATAGTCGTAGGGTCCTATATGAGAAATTAATTTTACCAGAACCGGAGAGATCTCAAGACAGATGAACAGTCCCATAATAAAAGCTGCTGCCAATCCTATAATCGCTGAATTCTTACCCAGTTCATCCAATGCCTGAAGCCTTGCTGCAAACCCATTGAATTTGTCCTCAAAAGTCTCTGTAGATTTTCTTTCTGTTTCCAGATTCGTGTATACCTTGGATATTTCTTTGTCTAAATATTCCAGTCTGGGAGCAGCTTGTTTTTGATAATTCTCAAGATCCTGTCTGCGTTGCTCTTTTAATTCCTGTTTACGTTTAGCATTCGGTCCGTAACCCTCTTTTCCACTGGTTAAACCCGATTGTTTTCCCAGGATTTCTTTTTCAAGTTCTACTGAAGCAGAATCATAGGATTTCTGATACTGTGCTATTTTTCCTGAAATCTGCTGTTTTTCGGTTTCAAAAGGCCCGCTCTGTTGAAGAATCCTTCCATTCATTTCACCCTGAAGCTGCTTTTTATTCCTTTGAATGATGGTATTCAACTGTTTATTTACCTCTTTCTCAAAAATTTTAAGCTCTAATGGTTTAGAAATAATAATCCCTAAAAATGTGGCTAGGATAAGACGGGGAATAGCCATCAGAATCTGATTCCACCATGTTCCTGTTTTTTTAATGGAAGAAACGATATAACGGTCAAGATTAAAAATCATCAATCCCCAAAGAATTCCAAATCCTACAGCTGCCCAAATGTTGTCAAAAACTGTATACATCGCGTAGCCTGCAGATAAAGTGGCAAATACTGCAGTGAAAAGTACAATCCCTCCAATCCCTGAAAATTTATTCCATTCACTCGGAGTCTTTCTTAAGATATGGATGTTCCCGCCGGAACACACCATCAGAAACTTTTGGAACCAGTTTATTTTATGAGTCCCTTGATTTATAGTTTGTTGGTTTGTTTTCATAACTGAAAATTTATACAAAGGTAATACTAAAAATCATACCAATGTAAAAGATAGTATTATGTTTTACCAAGTAATTGAATGTGTTTTCGTAAAAATCTGTTTTTAAGACGATTAAATTTACTTTTTTGAAATTTTCAAGGAGAAGATCAAAATTACTTCAATCTATCAGGATTCTGTTTCAAAAAACTATCCCATCCGGAATATGATTTGGTATCTGCTATTGTTCCGGAATTAAAATGATGACATACAGCAACGGCAAGCCCGTCAGAGGCATCCAGGTATTTGGTAGGGAATTCTTTTAAATTAAGAAGATTCTGAAGCATCCCTGCCACCTGTTCTTTACTGGCATTTCCGTTTCCGGTGATGGCCATTTTGATTTTTTTAGGAGAATATTCGGTGATAGGAATATTTCTGTAAAGGCTGGCAGCCATAGCAACTCCCTGTGCACGGCCAAGTTTAAGCATACTCTGTACGTTTTTTCCAAAGAAAGGAGCTTCAAGAGCAACTTCATCAGGATGAAACTCATCAATAAGAGACAGCGTTCTTTCAAAAATATATTTGAGCTTTGTTTCGTGATTGGGATATTTCTTTAAGATCAGTTCATGGATAGAAACCATCTCCATTTTTCCTTTTTTTACGGAGATAATGCCAAACCCCATCACAGTTGTTCCCGGGTCAATACCTAAAATTATTTTCTCTGAAATCATTGCCCCAAAGATAGGACTTTCTGTGTTTTAAGCTGAAAAAAGTATTTGTAATGATTTTCGTTCATATTTAAAACTTTAGTAACTTTAAACAAAAATGATTATGAAAAATGTATTTAATGTACTTATTGTTCCTGTTTTTCTGTTCTGCAGCTTTCAGAAAGAAAATGGATTAACTCAAAAAAGGCAATCGCTTTCAGAAACTGTGGCAAGAAAAGGCGATAGGATTATTTATTTGTTTTTCAAGGCAGATAAAGATCAATCAGGAAATGCAAAAATTACCCTGCAAAGTTCTAAAATTACAGATGGCAGGTTGAAACACACCCCTTCTTTTGAAAGAAATGGAGTGGATAAGGGAGATCTTATCATCACATTGACAGAGTCTGGAGGGAAAGAAGTTGCCAAGCAGCTTGTAAAAGATCCTTTTAATCCTGAATTGGAAGTGTATGAAAAAGAAGGTATTTCCAGACATAAAGCTTCCCTTCAAAGCACGGAATTCAGTGCCCGTTTTTCCTATTCTGAAAATGTTCAGACTATAAAGATTGAAAAGGCAACTGATGATGGAGCACAACTATTATTCACACAAAAACTATAATTATGAAAAAAGTTTTATTATCCCTTTTAATAGGAAGCAGCTGTTTTGCCCAGTCATTTGAGACTGTTCCTCTTTTACAGAACGGAGACAACAGTAAGCGGGTTGTGATTGCTGTGTTAGGAGACGGCTTTACCGCTGCACAGCAGGCTGCTTTCACAACATCAGCTCAGAATACGGTCAACTATCTTTTTACAAAAAGTCCCTATACAGAATATAAAAATTACTTTAATGCCTATGCGGTAAAAGTGATTTCTACAGAATCAGGAGTGAAACACCCGGGGACTGCCACAGATGTTACTGAACCCGTAATTCCTGTAACCAATCCCAATAACTATCTTGGTTCTACCTTCGATGTTGGAGTTCACAGATGTATATACAGTAATACAACCAATAAAGTAGGGCAGGTTTTGGCGGCCAATATCCCGGATTATGATATCACCTATGTATTGGGTAATTCTACGGAATACGGAGGTTGTGGAGGTACCTATGCCTTTGCTTCCTTAAATGGTTCTTCTAATGAAATTGTGGTACATGAGCTAGGACATTCCTTTGGTAAATTAGCTGATGAATATTGGTTTTCAGGTACATTGGAATCCGCAAATAAAACCCAAAACTCCAATCCTGCGACGATCAAATGGAAAAATTGGGTAGGATTAAACGGGGTAGGTGTCTATGCTCATGCTGAAAGCCCAACCTGGTTCCGTCCGCATCAGAGTTGTGAGATGAGATATCTTAACCAGCAGTTTTGCTCCGTATGCAAAGAAGCAATTATCGAAAAAATCCATAGTTTAGTGTCTCCTGTAGATTCCTATACACCGGCAAATAACACTTCAGTAGATGCCACATCAAATGTTACTTTCACGGTCACTGAAATTCTTCCTATTCCTAATACATTGGTGAACACCTGGACATTAAATGGAACAGCTTTGGGGGCTACAGGAAATAGTGTTACCATTACTCCCGGACAACTTAACAATGGAAATAATACTTTGACATTTTCGGTCGTAGATAATAATCCGCTTTTAAAAGTTGATAATCACAGCACACTTCATGTTACCAATGTTTCCTGGACTCTGAGTAAATCAACTCTTAAACTTTCAGAAGTAAAAGCTGAAGAAAGACGTTTCAGTATTTATCCGAATCCTACAGATGGTGAATTTTTCATTAAAGGGAAACAGGATTTTTCAAAAGATGTAAAAATAGAAATCTATGATACTTCCGGAAAATTGATTCCATCCAGATTTGAATTCAAAGATGCCGGGATAAGAATTGATATTAAAAACTTTCCGGCAGGTACTTATCTGCTGAATGTAAAAGAAAACAAAAATCTGATTCTCTCTCAGAAAATCATAAAAGAATAAATTTGAACTTAACCGGCTCCTGCAGCCGGTTTATTTTTCCAGTTTCTTCTCTGCTATAGGCACCCATTGTCCATCGTGGCGGAGAAGTATTATTTTATCAACTAAGAATTTAGTTTTGTAATCCTTTGTTTCATATTTTTCCCAGGCTTTAAGATAATTTTCCCAACTCAGATCTCTGTAGCCTACAGTCATATGCGGGCTAAAAGAATACGGGACAAAATTAAAATACTCTTTTACCCTATGATAAAGCTCAGTTAAATGAATATTTGCTTTTGGCTGAATATAGAGTACAGGATTTTTAGGATTAGGAAAGTTTCCAAAGCCATCCAGTTCTACTTCAAAAGGATTGATTTCCGTATTGATCTTCTGAAAAGCAATATGAATATCGTCCTCCATTTCAATTTCTCTGGAAAAGGGAGGGAATAGTGTAATATGGGCTTCATTTTTCAAAGCCTTGGAATTGGCATAATTCATTACCAGATCTCTTTTAAAGGCTTTTATTTCTTCAATAATCTCCTGAGGAGGATAAATGGCTATGAAGTACATTTTTTTCATAAGACAAATTAAAAGTTTTTATATTAAATTTATATACATAAGAAAATTATGCATATGTTTGCAATGTATAAATCATTCTATGAAAAAGAATAGTCTTTATAAAGGTACCCTGCAGAATATTATTTTGAAGCTTCTTTCAAAAGAAATCAAAATGTATGGATATCAGATTACTCAAAGGGCAAAAGAACTCACGGAAGGTGAGCTTGAAATGACGGAAGGAGCACTTTATCCATTATTGCACAAACTGGAGGGTGACGGGATGATTATTTCTGAAATTCAGAAAATCAACGGAAGAGACCGTAAATATTATCTGCTGACTGAAAAAGGGAAAAAACAACAGGAAGAAAAAGAGACTGAGATGAAAAGCTACTTATTAAACCTACAAACCATATTCAATTTATGATAACGGAGGAACAGGAAAATAAAATTACAGATTATCTGGTAGCTCAACAGCTCTCATTGGATATTCTGGTAGAAATCAGAGACCATATGATCAGCCAGATTTCAGATCTTCAGTATAAAGAGAATATCAGTTTCGAGGAGGCTTTCTTACAGATAAAAGAATCCTGGAGTGGAGAATTTAAATTAGTTAACTATCTGCTATTCTATCCAACGACAATCCCTTTGATTGCCAAAAAGATTATACAGGAAAAATATGCCGGACTTTTCAGAAAATCTTTAATAATAGGATTGCTGGCTTTAGGAATTAATTTATTGCTGATTTTTACAGCACAAAACCAGGAAGTTTATAATATATTTTTTAAACTGCTTAACGGATCATTTTTATTTGGATCAGTATTGATATTGATTTTTAATTATAAGATCTGGAAATACCTGAAAGCGGATTTCAAATACAAGGAAAAAAGCCTTTATACAATGTATCAGCAGAATATAGGATTATTGGTTGTTTGTGCTTCTTCAATGGTACAGATTGTAATGAAGAACGGGACTTATGCTTATCAGTTTTTCAGAGAACACAATCATTCTGAAGTTGCTCTGACCTTAATTACATTGATCTTCCCTTTCATATTGCAGACGGCACTTGTTTTTGCTGTATTCAATTTTATGGAACACAAAAAGAATTTAGTGAAAATGCAGGAATTCCTTAAACCCGCATAAATAGCACGTTATTCAACTAGTGTTGTGATCTGAGCTGCGTAAGAGTGTTCTCAAGATGATCTGTAATCTTTTTTACTTCAATATGAGGTCTGAAGATAACTCCTTTTCCCTTTTCTTCATCGGCAATATTAGAAAGGATGATTACTGAAGTTTTGGTGTCGGGATAATAGATGTTTAATGAAGGGGAACCTTTTATATAACCGCTGTGGAAATAAGAATTGGGTTGGCCAATATTAAGCATGATGCCGTAAGCGTAGCCCATCTTTCCAAAGATTGCATGACGTCTTTCTGCGCTTTTTGCCATGAATAGCTTCAGCGTTTCTGGTTTTAAAATTTTCCCACCATACAAAGCATTGTTCCATGAATGAAGATCCTGAATAGTGGATAATATTCCACCAGCCGGAGTTCCTATTTCCTGTCCGCCTAATCTTTTCGGCATATTGGGAACTTCCTGAAATCTAGCAGGTGTACCGAGATAAGCACTGGCAAAGTTATTTCCTTTAAAAGTATCTCCGGTTGAAGAATGGTTCATTCCTGCTTTTTGAAAAAGTTCCTGAACGTTTTCAGCATATGATCTTCCGGAAACTTTTTCCACAATCTTTCCAAGGGTATTGAATCCGTCGTTGGAATAGAAGAAGTCAGAACCGCTTTTAAACATAAGCTTTCCTCCCACCATATTTAATCCTGAAGTATGGTTCAATAGCTGATGAATTGTAATATTTTCATATTCTTTGATCTGGAATTCCTTTAAATATTTTGAAACTTTATCTGTCACGTTCAGTTTTCCCTGTTCCATTTGAAGTAATACCAAAACAGCGGTAAACTGCTTGCTTACAGAACCTATGGCAAAAATGGTATTACTGTCAATTTTAGTTTTCTTTTTAAAATCAGAATATCCGTTTTCTCTTCTGTAAAGGGGTATGGTGTCTTTAAAAACAGCAATACTTCCATTGAAATGGTACTTTTTGAAAGCAGAATCAATCTGTTGTTCTAAAAGTGTTTTCTGAAAAGCCGCAACAGTAGAATCGATAATGGCTTTTTTATCAACAGGAGAAGCCTTTGGAGCCTCAGTTGTTGTACAGGAAAATAAAAAACAGAATAGAGTCAGGAATACTAAATTTTTGATCACAGGTGTTGTATTTTTATATGATGGTTGTTACCCTTAAATATACTAAAATATCCAGGAGCATTTAGGGATACAAATTGCGTGCTAGGACGGGCTTTGGATCAATTTAATATTAAATTTAATAATTCTTTAGCGGGTATTTTAATACATTTGATATAGAAATGCATCACAAAGTATGAATGAACACTTGAAAAATGATTCAGCAAACATTGGATACCTGCTGAATATCATCAAAGAACAGGGAACGGATTATCTGAACTCTATTGAAGACAGATCAACATCGGTAATCAATAACAATCTAAATACTCTATTGGAAAAACAGGAGCTCCCGGAATCAGGATTAGGAGCAGAAGAGGCTTTGCGGATTTTCAACGAAAAATTTGAACCGATCATGGTTGGATCAGGAGGACCGAGATATTGGGGATTTGTAACAGGAGGAGCTACACCGGCTTCAATAGCTGGAGATTGGCTGACAACGGTTTATGATCAGAATCCCCAGTCAGTAACAGAGCAGGGAGATGCTTCTGCAAAAATAGAGATGGAAACCATACAGCTTTTACTGAAACTTCTTCAGCTTCCGGAAAGCTTTCTGGGAGGTTTTGTATCGGGAGCTACGATGTCTAATTTTACCTGTTTGGCTGTGGGCCGTCAATGGCTGGGAAAAGAGCAGGGAAGAGATATTGCGAAAGAAGGCATTTCGGGAACAGTAAAGATACTCACAGCGACTCCTCACTCTTCTTCTATAAAATCATTGTCATTATTAGGACTGGGAAGCGCCAATATTATTAAGATCAAAACGGAAGAAGGAAACCGTGAAGCAATCCATATCAAGGATCTGGAAGAAAATATTCTAAAGCTTGATGGGGAGCGATTTATATTGATTTCAAGTGGAGGAACAGTAAATACGGTGGATTTTGATGATTTCAAAGCGATCAGCAAATTAAAAGAAAAATACAATTTCTGGTGGCACATCGATGCCGCTTTTGGTGGTTTTGCAGCTTGTTCGGAAACCCATCATCATCTTGTGGAAGGTTGGGAATATGCCGACAGTATCACAGTAGATTGTCACAAATGGCTGAATGTACCTTATGAAAGTGCCGTATTTTTCATTAAAGAGCAATATAAAATTTTACAGATAGAAACTTTTCAGAATTCAAACGCCCCTTATCTGGGAGATCCGTTGGATAATTTCAACTATTTAAATTTCCTTCCTGAAAACTCAAGAAGATTAAAGGCGCTTCCTGCATGGTTCTCTCTTATGGCTTATGGTAAAAAGGGGTATCAGGAGATTGTGGATAAGAATATATCATGGGCGAAACAGTTTGGACAGCTGATTGAAAACAGTCATGATTTTAAACTGCTGGCTCCGGTAAGACTGAACACAGTTTGCTTTACATTGAAAGATGATGCAAAGCAGGATGCGGTAGGACGATTTCTTGAAAAGCTAAATAATACAGGAAAAGTCTTTATGACCCCTACTTTTTATAATCAGCATAAAGGAGTAAGAGCTGCTTTTGTAAACTGGATGACTAGTGAAAACGATATCAGACAGGTATTTGATCTGATGAATGAAATCATTACTGAAATACAATAATCTATTGAAAAGCCTGTGAAGATTTATCCACAGGCTTATTTTGACAGCAGATCACAAAACCAGAAAACATATTCGCCGTCTTCTTCTTCAGCAGAGGTTTTAGGTTTAGGATAAGTTTTTTTAACTGTTTCCCCGATTTCAAAGTGTACCGGATTTTTGAAAATAGGTCCATCAAAAGTGAAGGTGTGAAACTCACCGTTTTCTCCGCATGGATCTACATTTTCAGGAAGATCATCTATAAATTTCTGATCAATGATTCGTCCTGCAAAGCTTTTATCCAGATAAGTTCCGTTTACACAGGTTACAATGGTTTTAAAACCAAGCTCTAAAAATTCATGGATGAGGTTGGAGGTATCTTGTTTCCAGAGGGGAAATAGAGCCTTCATACCGATGGCATTTAATTGGTCTTCCCTGTATTTTCGCAGATCTTCCAGGAAAATATCACCAAAAACGGAATGGGTAATCCCCTGAGCCTGAATTCCGGCCATTGTTTTGCTCATGATTTGCTGATATTCTTCCATTGATGGTTCTTTGGGAAGCTCCATTTTAATTAACGAAATCCCGAGGCTTTCGGTCTGTTTTTCCAACAGAGAAACATGAACACCATGCATGGAAATCCTTTGAAACTCCTGATTAATGCTGGTAAGCAGAGTAGTGATCTCATATTGATCCTCCTGTAGTGTTTTATAAAGGGCAAGAGCAGAATCTTTTCCGCTGCTCCAGTTGAATAAAGCTTTTGGTTTCATTCTAAAAATAAAAATCTCCCAAAAGTAAGGAGATTTTGTGGGTTAATAATTTTTGTTTTGAATTTCTTTGATCGGAACAAATCCACCATTGAAGTAATCAATTTTCATTTCAAAAGGGTAGGCTGGGTTGGTCATGATCAGAACACCAATGGCACCAAAGAATGCAGCTCCAGTCAGCATCATACTTCCCGCATTGGGATTCGACCTTATTTTTCCGATAAAATAGTAATCATTATCTTTCTTTACCGCCTTGGTAAAAAGGTTTTCTATGGAAAGATAGATGTATGGTTCTCCTTTATACACGATAGCATAGATATTGTCTTTTTTGATTTCTTTTTCTTTGCCGTCTGCCATTTCATAGATTCTTACAATTTTTGGAGCATTACCGTAGAATTTGACATTTGCGATTTCTTGGTCCGGCTGTTGATTCTTTAAAGAGTTATAGTTTTTATATACTCCATCTTTCAGTTGAGGTGAATTGTAAAAACTGATTGACTGCTTGGCGGTATTATCAAAGTTCTTTACTTGTTCAATGGTATAAGAATTGGTTGTTTCTGGCTTTTTAGATGCGTTTTTACTGATGAAATCTACGAGCATTTCGCTTCCTTTTTCAAGTGTTTTTGTGGTAACATCAGTTGCTTTGATATCAATTACTGTATCGGTCTGATCCATCAAAGAGTAAGTTCCATCATTGTTTTTTGAAAACAGAAACCCCTGAAAATAGCAGTAGCCATGCTCGCTGAGTTTGGCAGTAACCTCCGCAAAATATAATTGTTTCAGGTACAGAACCATTGTTCCATCTTCGGTATCATCTCCATTGATGCTGTTCAGGATACTTTGAAATTGGCTTGATATACTGGAGGTGGGAATCACTTTAGCTTTGGCATTCAGCATTCCCTGCTGTACAATTCCTAAAGAAGTGGTATCTTCTCTTTTATCAATAAGTGTTATCGTTTTATAATAGCTCTTCTCTACTTTGTGGCGGGGAAGGCTTATAGTAAATGGTTCGGTACGTTTCTGGCTCCATAAAGCAGATGTAAGACAAATGAGGATTAAGAGCAGGGTTTTCTCAAAATTAATGTTCATGGTTATCTTTTTCATTGTTAATTAGTTTTTAAAATTAAAAATACAAAAAAACCTCAAAGAATTTCTTTGAGGTTTAATTTATAAAAAATGTATGCCCAATTACGGTTTACATATTTCTTCTGTATTTACCACCCACTTCAAATAAAGCGTTGGTAATTTGTCCTAGAGAGCAGTATTTTACAGCATCCATCATTACTTCAAATAAATTTTGCTGGTTGATGGCTGCATGCTGAAGTTGTTTCAGAGCTTCTTCAGATCTGTCGTCATTCGCTTGCTGGAAGTTGTGTAGAGATTCAATCTGTGATTGTTTTTCTTCTTCAGTAGAACGGATAACTTCTCCTGGTAAAACAGTTGGTGAGCCATCTTTCCCTAAGAAAGTATTTACCCCGATAATCGGATATTCACCGGTGTGCTTCAGCCATTCGTAATGCATAGATTCTTCCTGGATTTTTGAACGCTGATACATTGTTTCCATAGCTCCAAGAACACCACCTCTTTCAGTAATTCTGTCAAATTCTGTATATACAGCTTCTTCCACAAGATCCGTTAATTCTTCAATGATAAATGATCCCTGAAGCGGATTTTCGTTTTTAGCCAGTCCTAATTCCTTGTTGATGATCAACTGAATTGCCATGGCTCTTCTTACAGATTGCTCAGTAGGAGTCGTGATCGCCTCATCATAAGCATTGGTGTGAAGTGAATTACAGTTATCATAGATCGCATAAAGCGCCTGAAGAGTTGTTCTGATGTCATTGAAATCAATTTCCTGAGCGTGAAGAGAACGTCCTGAAGTTTGAATGTGATATTTCAGCATCTGGCTTCTTTCGTCAGCTCCGTATTTTAATTTCATAGCTTTTGCCCAGATTCTTCTTGCCACACGTCCGATTACCGAATACTCAGGGTCGATACCATTGGAGAAGAAGAAAGATAAGTTTGGTGCAAAATCATTGATGTCCATTCCACGGCTTAAGTAATATTCCACATAAGTGAAACCGTTGGCCAGGGTGAATGCCAATTGAGAAACTGGGTTTGCTCCTGCTTCAGCAATATGATATCCTGAAATGGAAACAGAGTAGAAGTTTCTTACTTTCTCTCGGATGAAATATTCCTGAACGTCACCCATGAGTCTAAGGGCAAATTCAGTAGAGAAGATACACGTATTCTGAGCCTGGTCTTCTTTTAAGATATCAGCCTGAACGGTACCACGAACGGTAGCAATCGTTTTAGCTTTAATTTCTGCGTATACATTTGCAGGAATTACTTCATCACCCGTTAATCCTAAAAGCTGTAATCCTAAACCATTATTGGATGGAGGAAGTTCGCCTTTATATTTTGGTCTTTCTAAACCTTTATCGTCAAATTTCTCCTTAAGTTTAGCCTCTACTTTAGCTTCTAAACCGTTTTCTTTGATATATTTTTCAACATTCTGATCAATGGCAGCATTCATAAAGAAAGCCAATAGCATCGGTGCAGGACCGTTGATCGTCATGGAAACCGAAGTCAGTGCATTAACCAGATCAAATCCGGAATACAGTTTTTTAGCATCATCCAATGTTGCAATAGAAACTCCTGCATTTCCGATTTTACCATAAATATCCGGTGGTAAAGCAGGATCCTGACCATATAAAGTTACCGAGTCAAATGCTGTGGATAAACGTTTTGCAGGCATTTCTGCAGAAACATAATGGAATCTTCTGTTGGTTCTTTCGGGACCTCCTTCTCCAGCAAACATTCTTGTCGGATCCTCACCGGTTCTCTTGAACGGATAAATTCCTGCTGTATAAGGGAAACTTCCCGGAAGGTTTTCCTGTCCTTTCCATTGGATCAGATCACCCCAGTCATTGTATTTTGGTAATGCAATTTTTGGAATTCTCAAATGAGATAAAGATTCTGTAGAAGTTTCCACCTTAATCTCTTTTCCTCTTACAAAATAAGAGTAGAATTCTTCCTGGAAAGCTTTTTTAGTATCATCCCAGGTTTTCAGAAAGTCGATATTATCTTGTTGAAGATGTTTTTCTGCCTTTTGATATTCAGCCTCTAACACCTCATTGGAAATTATTTTTTTTACGCCTTCAATATGATACATTGTTCTGGCCAGTTCAGCCTGTTTTTCGATATTGATGTCGTATTGCTTGTTGTTTTCAACAATTTCAGAAAGGTAACGAACTCTTTTTGGAGGAATAATTGTTACTTCGTCTGTGATTTCCTGTTCTACAAATGTATTTAGTTTTAAATCAGCAAACTTTTCGTTTACTTTAGAAACCAATCTGTTGTAGAGTTCTGTTGTTCCGTGATCATTAAACTGAGATGCTTTTGTAGCATATACAGGCATGTCTTCTAATGGGCTTTCCCATAAAAGGTGGTTTCTCTGGAACTGTTTTCTTACCGCCTGAAGAGCATCAAGAGCCCCTCTTTTGTCAGATTTATTTAATGCGACCAGATCCGCATAGTCTAACATGTCGATTTTTTCCAGCTGTGTAGACGCTCCATATTCAGGAGTCATTACATACATAGAAACATCGGCAAAATCTGATACTTCTGAACCAGACTGCCCGATCCCTGAAGTTTCAAGGATGATAACATCAGGATGAGCCAGTTTCAGTACATTCAAAGCAGAATGAATGAATGGAGAAACGGAAACGTTATTTTCTCTCGTTGCCATAGAACGCATATACACTCTAGGATCATTGATCGCGTTCATACGGATTCTGTCTCCTAATAAAGCCCCTCCGGTTTTCTTTTTTGATGGGTCAATAGAGATAATGGCAATTTTCTTATCAGTATTTGAACGTAAGAAACGTCTTACCAATTCATCTGTTAAAGAAGACTTACCAGCTCCTCCGGTACCTGTAATACCAATAATTGGAATGGTTAAATCTTTAGACTTTTCGTCAATTGCTTTTACAAGCTCAGGTTTTTCTTCTGAGAAGTTTTCAACAGCAGAGATAATACTGGCGATGCTTGTTGAGTTTTCAAAACTGATGGCATCCAGGTCTTCTGCAGTTACATCTTTTCCTGTCGCAAAATCTGATCTGTGCACAAGATCATCAATCATTCCCTGAAGACCAAGTTCACGACCGTCATCCGGAGAATAAATTCTGTCTATTCCATAAGACATCAGATCTTTGATCTCTTCCGGAAGGATTACACCGCCACCACCGCCAAAAATTTTGATCTGTGGTGAATTTTTTTCTCTCAACAGGTCGTAGATATATTTGAAATATTCTGTGTGACCTCCCTGATATGAAGTTAATGCAATAGCATTGGCATCTTCCTGGATTGCTGTATTTACAACTTCCTCTGCTGATTTATCGTGTCCTAAATGGATCACTTCGCATCCTGTTCCCTGAATAACACGACGCATAATATTGATCGCAGCATCATGCCCATCAAATAATGAGGCAGCAGTTACGATTCTTACCTTGTTGGTTGGAGTATATTTTTGGGTTTCCATAAAAATTCTAGAAAGTTTCTAAGTTTTCAAATATAACAATAAAAAAAGAACCATGTGTTTGATTTTATTCTTTTGATTATCAATTGATTGTTTGTGTTTATTTAATTATATATCCCCTTTTTGAGCAGGATACTTTGAAAGTTGGGAAACCACAGAGTTAAAACAAGTTGCAGTGACTTCGCTTTCAAAGCTCCTCATCTTTACATTCTCAAATTAAATTCTCTACTTTTGCAGAATATTTTTACAGACATGCAAAAAGCTTTGATGTACTTTGGATTAGGAACCGTAATTAGCTTCCTAATCAACTATTTCTTTTTAAGTTCAGAGAATATCGGACTGGATATTTATTATGCTGTTGCCTTTGGTTCTGCCTGGGGACTTGCTTATTATTTGGATACACCCAATTTTTCACTACCTAAGAAATTAGGACTGTCTTTTATAGGAATGGGAATTCTTGTTCTTGTAGGAGCTTTAATTTTTAATCTTGAATTGGCAATTCCATCTATCCTGAAATTTTCTACCGTTTTCGTTGCGTATTATTTATTTGCGAGTTTCAGAGGGAATAAATCTCTTAGAAATTAATGAAGCATAATAAAGCTTAAGTACATCAGTATCATAAACATCAGAAGTAATCCGATATAGTTAATAATAAATAATAAGGAACCTTTGAGTATGCTTATTCTTTTTTTTGTTTCATATACCCTGTGATGTGCTACAAAGAAATAGATCGTCATATAGACTGCCAGTGCTATACAGGCTAAAACATATAACAGGGTAAGTATATTATTGTCCGGAAGAAAGCTTACTATCTTTTCTCCTACTATAAATACTAATATTCCTAATAAAAGGAAAGAGAAATAGTGAAGGGTAAATATACCGTGGTCAAAGTACCACCATTTTTTCTTGTTATGGAACAGCCATAAAAAGAATGCAAATATAGGAAGGTATACAAAGAGCGCTTTAGGAATCGTATGAATGAAATTGTCTTTATATTTTTCCCAGATCTGATGTTTGCTGTATCCTTCTTCCTTTAAAGAAAAAGCTTTTTCTGCCAGGGGTCTCGCTAATGAATATATCCCTGTTTTATCCTTTGCAAGTATAGAATCATACTGTTTTATTGTATAGGCATTCATAATAGACTCTTCTTTCGTATCGAACGTACGGTCAAAAAGTTCAGTCTTTTCTCGGGTATCTTCAATTTTTAGGGTATCCAAAGTTTTTAAAGTATCCAACACCTTTTGAGTATTTGTTGCTACTTCATGGGACAGAACACCTTCTTTTTGTAAATCTTTTACAATGTCTTGTGAAATTTCTTTTGGTTTTTTTGCCTTTGTTTCTTTTTTTATCTGGCTTGGTCTTTCTGCTTCTTCTTTGGCGTGAGGTAAGATGTTGGGTAGAAAAAATGTAATGAAGCTTATGAATATGTACAGCTTTACAGGAGCAACATACAATTGTCTTTTACCAGCCAGATATTCTTTGGTAAGTGTCCCCGGACGGGTAAACAGATACTGCATAGTTTTCCAGAACTGCCCGTCATAATGGGTGAAATCCTCAATGAAATGAGTAAAGAGAAAATGAAAGGGCTGTCTGCTTTCAATATTTTCCTGTCCGCAGTGTGGGCAAAATCTTTCATCAACCTGATGTCCGCAGTTCAGGCAGGTTTTATCATCTCTTAGTTTTCCGTGGCTCATGGATTATGAAATATGATTGACACAAATATAATTATTTCAGCGAAACTGTAATTATATTAATGTCTTTTACGGAAATCTTTAAAGTAAATTTAATAAAAGAAAGAGTTGAGGGAATGAACTCTTTGCTGTATCACTTGTGTTTTTAGAATCTTCTGAGCGTTTTTTTTCATCGCCACAACATTTTACAAGATGCATGCCAAATTATAATAGTGTTAAAATCTATTGATATAGGGGGGTGTAGCCATGATTATATAGATAAAATAAAATATGTTTTTGGGTTACAAAAATAATGTGTACCTTTGCACACCCTTTTAGGGGTAAATTATGTTTAATCTTTAACTAAAACGTGTGAATACATTAAGTTACAAAACTGTTTCAGCGAACAAAGCTACTGCGAATAAAGAATGGGTTGTGGTAGACGCTGAAGGACAGCCGTTAGGTAGACTAGCTTCTACGGTTGCAAAGATTTTGAGAGGTAAGCACAAAACGAACTTTACACCTCACGTAGATTGTGGTGATAACGTTATCGTTTTGAATGCTGGGAAAATTACACTTTCCGGAAACAAGTGGGCTGATAAGACTTATATCTGGCATACAGGATACCCTGGTGGACAGAAGTCTATGACTGCGGCTGAACTTCAAAAGAAAGATTCTTTAAAGGTATTAGAGAAGTCTGTAAAAGGTATGTTGCCTAAAAACAGATTAGGATCTGCTATCCTTAAGAACCTTTATTTATATGAAGGAACTGAGCACAAACATGAAGCTCAACAGCCTAAAACAATTAATGTTAACGAATTTAAATAATTAATTATGTCTATAGTTCACAAAATCGGAAGAAGAAAAACTTCTGTAGCAAGAGTTTATGTAAGACCAGGTTCTGGTGTTATTACAGTAAACGGTAAAGATGCTAAAGAATATTTCTCTACAGACGTGATGGTTTATAAATTGAACCAACCGTTTATCCTTTCTGAGACTGTTGGTCAGTATGACGTTACCGTAAACGTATTCGGTGGTGGTAATACAGGTCAGGCAGAGGCTATCAGATTGGGTATTTCAAGAGCTTTATGCGAAATCAACGCTGAATTCAGATTAGCATTGAAACCAGCTGGTTTACTTACAAGAGACGCAAGAATGGTGGAAAGAAAGAAGCCAGGTCAGAAAAAAGCAAGAAAGAGATTCCAATTCTCAAAACGTTAATTTCGGGATTCAGGATATCAGGCACAAGATTCAAGACTTTGCTCTCAGATCTTGGCTCATGGTTCTTGGTTCTATTTTATCTAAACAAAAAAATTGCCCGTTACGTTTAGCATCCAAACGCTTCTCCCATCTAAAGAAGTTGTTGATTGTTTAAAAGACGGAAAGTAAACTAACAAAAACAGAAAACATGGCAAAAGCAAATGTAAAAGACCTTTTAGAGGCTGGCGTACACTTCGGTCACATGACTAGAAAGTGGAACCCAAATATGGCTCCATACATTTTTATGGAGAAAAACGGTATTCACATTGTAGACTTACATAAAACAGCAGTTAAATTAGATGAAGCTTGCAGCGCTTTAGAAAAATTAACTTCTGCAGGTAAAAAAGTTCTTTTCGTAGCTACTAAGAAGCAAGCGAAAGAAGTTGTTGCAAAACACGCTTCTGAACTTAATATGCCTTATATTACAGAAAGATGGCCAGGAGGTATGTTAACGAATTTCGTTACTATCAGAAAGGCTGTAAAGAAGATGAATGCTATCGACAAAATGAAAAAAGACGGTACGTTCGAAACTTTATCTAAAAAAGAAAGATTACAAGTTGACAGACAAAGAGCTAACTTAGAAAAGAACTTAGGTTCTATCTCTGACATGGTTCGTCTTCCTTCTGCAATCTTCGTTGTAGATATCTTGAGAGAACACATCGCTGTAACTGAAGCTAAAAAATTAGGTATTCCAGTTTTCGGTATTGTTGATACAAACTCTGACCCTAGAAAAGTTGATTTCGTTATCCCAGGAAACGATGATGCTTCTAAATCTATAGATATGATCTTGAGCATTGTTTCAGAATCTATCAAAGAAGGTCAGTCTCAAAGAAAAGCTGATAAAGAAAAATCTAAAGAAGAAGGAGAAGTAGTATCTGCTGATAAAGATGCTGACTTCGATGCAGAATAATTAAAGATTTTCTTTACTATAGGAAAAACGCTGGATCGAAATCCAGCGTTTTTTTGTTTATAACTAAGGTTTTTTAGGGCATACCGTTAATTCAGGGAAATCAGGATCTGTTGTTGGTACAACAACTCCAATTCTGCATACGCCGCTGCAGCACATTTCTCCCATTTCTATATTACAGCCGTCTATACAACTTCTGTATCCTCCTTTGATGGTTCTTAGCTCACTTCTTGAGACTTTTTTTAAATTTTTCATGGTTTTAGTTTTAGCTTTAGCTTTTTTCCTACTCTATATGCTTTTCGGATACCGCAATTATATTTCTAAATATATGGAAATGTTTTTATGTGTATGATTTACAATGAGATATTTTTTATTTTACTTCGTTTAAACTTTTAATAACGGGATTTTGTGATCGCTTTTAAAGCGATGAAATGAGTCTGTTCAGACGACTTTAACGTTTTTATTTGGTTTAGAATAAAGAATATTAAAAATAAAAACCCACAGAAATCTGTGGGTCGTATTTTAGTTTGAAAGCTTTATAGAATATGAGGTTGTGACAAACTTTGTAGACTGATAGGTCGAGTTACAAATAAGTCCGGATAATCTGTAGTTTTGATTTTTAGGAACCATTGTATATCCTACTTTTCCAGAGCCGATAGGGATTTTCTTGAAGAAATTATTTCCGCTTACCGTAAGTACCATATTGCATGGAGATTTGTTTTCTACCGAAATGGAGGTTCTGGGATTTTTCGGATCATCATTGTTAAGAAGATCATTAAGAACGTCTGCCGTTTCCGGTTTATAGGTCTTTATAAGCTCATTATATTCACTTTCCGTGTTTGCTCTGTTACCAGTGTTGCTTGTAGGGTAAGGGTAGGAGGTTCTTCCGGGATAGCTGCCATAATTTACATTACAGCTGGTAAGAATCAATGAAATTCCGGTAAAAACTATTAGTTTTTTCATCCTATTTTACTTTTTGATTTTTGTTTTTTCGAAGGTTTTTCCGGAACCGGTTCTTTTTGGACAGATTTCAGTTCAGTCCCGGCTTGTTTCGGATTGTCTATCGTTACAAATATACTTTTTTTAATGTTTTTCTGTGAGGAATATTTCATATCACAAATATTGCTGCTGAGTGCATATGAATCCTTTTTGAGTACAATAAAGTTTTCAGCATGCGCAGGAACAGCAAGGTTGTAAAAGTCTTTTCCCTCTATTCGCAGCACGATATTGCAGTCTGAATTATTTTTGAATAATAGAATAGCCTCATTACGATTGATATCCTCATTAAACATTGCATTCAGAAGCTTTACTGTTTTCTCCTTATGTTCAGCTGATGTTTCAGCAATGAGTTTTTTAAACTCTTCAGCATCGTCTGAATTGGGATTTCTCATGGCACTTTTGGGGATATCCGCAATTACCGGCCTTGCTTCCATAGGTTTGGCTGTACGGGCACCTTTAGTCCATTCAGAATTTTTTAAAGCAATAAGCTTTGGTTTGAGCACACTTTTTTTAGGATCGTCAGGGTGTGCGTTCTTCAGGTATTCTTCAATTTCTTTGATATTTGTGCTTTTTAGAATGTCTTTACTGCTTTTTTGAGCGTCTGTAAAAGTGGGGATAAGAAATGTGAAGAATAAAATCGTTAAAAATTTTTTTTTCATCAAGGTTTTTTATTTCATCAGCTGATCCGGAATTTAATGTATGTAATTGTTTTTCCTTTCGCTGAGAATAGCTCTTCGTAATACGTTTTAATATCTCTCAAATGTTCCGTATTAGGATCGTATTCAGGAGCACCATAGATATCGTGGTGAGCAGAAATGATTTCATAGCCTGCTCCCTGCAGATATCCAAGCGTATATCCGTGCAGAAATTCTGAATCGGTTTTCAGGTGGATAATACCTCCTGGCTTCAGGAATTTTTTATAACGGTCTAAAAAGTCCGGATGTGTTAATCTGTGTTTTGTTCTTTTATATTTTATTTGTGGATCCGGGAAAGTAATCCATATTTCATCTACCTCATTTTCAGCAAAGAAATAATCTACAAGTTCAATTTGTGTTCTCAGAAAAGCCACATTAGTCATATTACTATCTACAGCTTCTTTAGCACCAAACCAAAATCTTGCGCCTTTAATATCAACTCCGATAAAGTTTTTTTCAGGAAATGTTTTGGCAAGCCCTACAGAATATTCTCCTTTTCCACAACCTAATTCCAATACAATTGGATTGTCATTTTTAAAGAAGTTTTCTCTCCATTTTCCCTTAAGTTCGAAACCGTTTAAAGCATCTTCTCTTGTTGGTTGGATTACATTTGGTAATGTTTTGTTTTCTGCGAATCTTGCTAATTTATTCTTGCCCATTGAGTTATAAAATGAGTGCAAAAATAGTGAAAATTTATGGAGTATCTTTGTCTTTTTGGGGTAAAAGACATAGAGATAATTCGTTTTTGATCGAAATTATTGGCCTCCTAAAGCGACCATAATTGCCCTTTCAATTGTTTTTTGTGAAGCATATTGAGCTCCGCAAACAAGGCTGGTGAAAAGATACTGTCCTTTTTCTATAACAATTGAACCTTCACCATGAGCAGGAACAGCCAGTCTGTATTTCGTAGTGCCTACGCCTTCCATTCTTACAATGATATTACAGTCTGACTTATTTTGAATCAATATTATAGCTTCTTTAGCATTTGGGTCATTATCAAATAAAGAGTTAAGGATTTTTACAGTTTTGTTTTTATGCTCTACAGGGGAGACAGCCATAAGCATGTTGAATTCCTCAGCTTCAGCATTAGGAATTGCCGTATTAGCAGCAGTATTTACAACATAAGTATTCTGGGCGGTACTTGGTGTATAAACATCGGTAGGTTGTTTGGCGGCCAATTCGGCTTTGTATTTTGCAATTTGTTTCTGTTTGATGATCGCATTCATTTCATCAAAAGTAATCTTCGTGGAAGGCCTTCTCCTCAGCATGGCAAGCATTTCCTGCATATCTTTTACTTTCTGATCGGCCGGATGGGCATTTTTGATGTATTCTTTCATCATATCCATTACCCTTGGTTTCAGAACAGATCTTCTGGGGTCATCAGGATGGGCATCTCTTAAGAAGGCATTGATTTCATAGATATTCTTACTTTTCAGAATATTACTATAGTCTTTCCCTTTTTTTTGAGCAGACATAGTAAAGAAAAACATACAGCAAAGAAGTAAAAGTACTTGTTTCATTAATTAATATTAAGTTAAAAAATAGGTGCTTCTCTCTTAATTTGCGTTTTGGGTTGGTTAGTTTTTATTTGAATAACGAAATACAAGTGTTTTTATTTTTAAACACCTGTTTGTGAGATAAAATTAAACATATTTTTGAATATTGAAGAATGATATGTAATAAAAGTTGAATAATCTGTATTGGATGTAGTGTGGAAGGGGTATACCACGGAATTTCTGTTTATTTCAAAAAAAATAATCCATGTGAAAGACATGGATTATTTATATATTGGAATTATTTCTTTAATTACTGCTTACAACTTCCTGAAGATGTGAACTTCTAAGTCTCTTCTGATAGATTGGCAGATATTTTTCAATAGGAATCTTTACGGCTTCAAAATTTCCGGCCAATACATAAGCCTGAATATTTTCAGAAGTATAGACGAATTGAAGGAAATTATCAATTAAATTCTCAGGAATTTTAAACCTTGTGAAATAATCTTTCCCCAGATAGTTTTTGATCTGTGTAACGGAACTGTTCATTCTTTCGTATTCCTGATAACGCTGTTTTTTCTTTCTCTCACCGGAAAGAATATCATAGATACTTTCAAGACTGAAGGTAAGCCCGCCATCTCGCAATCCGGCAACAGGAAGTTCAGGAGGAGTTCCGTCACCTTTTGGTTCCGGAAGCCCGATTACTTTCTTAAGAGCATGTGCTTTGTCTTCTTTTCTTAAAGAATTGACATCATACCGAAGGTTTCCGGTAGGTTTGAACCTACTGAGTACAATTTCCTGAATTTCATAGTACGCAATTTTTAGCTCAACCAGATTTTTTTGTGTCATAGATTGAGGCGTGAGCTTAATATCTTTTCTTTCCGTAACAATAGAAGTAAACCGGATCACATCTCCGGTATTGGCAGGGATATTAAAATTACCATTAAAGTCCGTAAGAACGGTTTTCTGGGTATTTAGGTTAGTGACATATACCTGATTGAGATATAAAATAGAGTTGTCTCTCAGAAATACCTCTCCGGAATATATTTGAGCATTAATTTTTGCCAGAAAAACCAATAGCAGTAGAGTAAACAGTTTCTTCATATAATGCGCAAAATTACATAGAAATATAACAATTTTGTGTAGTTAGATGAAGAATAGTGGTTAAAGTTATATTAAACTTTAACATTAAACTGTTAAGGACTGTTAGAAATTTACAGTTGCCTTAAAAAAGTGTGTATATAAGTAAAGAAGCCGGAAGAAAGCACCGCTGAAAATTCAGCTTTCTTTCTTCCGGCTTCTTTTTTTACCTATGTTTTACAAGCAGCCAGCTTGAATATTTTACAGTGAGGGAAGAACCATACTCTGTCCAGGTGATAAAATACCAATAGGTTGCTGTAGGGACATATCTTCCACCTATTCTTCCGTCCCAGGTATATCTGTTTTCAGGAGTTCCTCTGAAGACTTCCGCACCGTACCGGTCAAAGATCCTGAATACAAGATTATCATTGGCCATTAAAGCAGAATAGTCTATTCCTTCGTTATAACCATCTCCATTCGGAGTAATTGTGTTGATCAGGTTAATAATGGCAAATGGTTTCTTTACTTCTTCACACATTTTAGAGTCTCTTACAAATACATTGTGTGCTCCTCTTGGTACATTGTAGAATACATTGGAACTCTGCCATACCACACCATCCAAAGAATATTCATAAGGCGGGGTACCACCACTTACTCCGACTTTTACCGTTGTACCATCAATTTCAATAGACGTAATCATAGGAAGCGGCAATTCTGTAACATTCACATATTGTTTGTAAACACAGCCATTGAAGGTAAGCTCTACCCAATAACTTCCAGGGGCAACATTGGTGATGGAAGGGGTAGTAGCTCCCGTGCTCCACAAGTATCTTTCAAAGCCAGGTCCTGCATCCAGTGTGGTAGTGGTTTTCGGACAAATAGCTTTATCTTGTAATACATCCGACTTTTTAGGAATTTTAATGTTGATTTTAAGAGTCCCTACTTCCGGACAAACCCCATTTTTTTCAAAACGGATATAATAGGTTTGTGAATTTGTAATATTAACAGGTGATGAAACGATGTTCACATTATTCTGAGCATCCGCCAAGGTTGCATGAAAAGTGAAAGTAACATTGGGATCTAAAGTAAACTGGGGGATAAACTGAGCCAGGTTCACACTTTTTATTCCATCCAGGTCATCATCACAAACACTTTCCGTAACAGTTTTGGTAATTAATGTTACTTTAGCTCCGATACTGAACTGTAAAGGCTTGATCACAGAAGCACAGCCATCCGGAGAATCTACTCTGATGTAAATGGTAGTTGTTGCGATATAACTCCAGCTGTTAGGAAGAGTATTATTGTTTCCTGCGTTAGCATCCGCCAGATTTGCATAATATCTTACATTGGTAAAATAATTAGGATTATTAAGTACAATAGGAGTGACATTGGAAAGGATGAGAGTGACAGTTCCGTCCAGGTTATCATCACAGAAAATACCATTGTAGTTGTCCAGGACAATCGCTTTATTGTAAAGAGACAATGTGATCTGTGCGATACTTTTACATCCAATATTGTTCTTTACAACAGCATATATGATTGTTCCATTAGGTGCAGGATAAGCTGTAGTATTGGTGATCAATGCTGCGGCATTTTCATTCTGAGCATCCAGAAGAGTAGGATAGTAAGTAATTGTAACGGGGGAGTTATTAGTAATATTTGCTGTTGTCAAATTGAATGTTCCCTGTCCGTTGATATCACAGGCAAATAATGTTGTATTCATTACTGTAAGCGCCTGAATATTGATGGTAACTGTTATTGTTTCACAATCCGGAAAGTCCGGATCATTTCCGCAGAATGTATAAGTGAATGTATCTGTTCCGGATGTACCGGGAGTATTTACAGTATAAGTAATGATTCCTGTAACAGGGTTTATCACAGCAGTACCCAAAGAAGGAGCTGTTGTAATCGCTACCGTGCCAGGAACAGGAGTTTGTGATGAAGTACTGAAGGCAGGTGTTATAGTCTGCGAAGTGCATACATTGTAGGAAGCATTGCTGAGTTTTGTACAATTCAGAACCTTAAATTTTTCAGTAATTAAAGGTGCGCAGCTTCCCATTGTTACAGAACAGGTATAATTTCCGGGTAGTGTAGGGGTAATTGAAGATGCCGTAGCTCCCGGAACAAGTGTGCCGTTTCTATACCATTGATAAGTGTCATAGATAAGTGGATCCACAGTAAGAACAATACCAGGAATACAGCCGTCGCCTGATTGTAAGATAACGGGCTGCGTAGGAAAACCGGCGAAAAAACCTCCATATCCTACGGCATCACTTCCGGCAGTTATGCCTGCCATAATGGCCTTGTTTGAAACCACAGTAATAGTACCCGTCACATTGGGAATTCCATAAGTAACCCAGTTGGTAGTTCCGGTCATATTGTAAGGACCTGTTACCGCAGGAGGATTGGCTCCATTTACTGTAATAATAGCTCCCCTTTCTGTTATAAGATTTAGTTTTGTTGGGATGTTCAGAATACCGCCGGGATTACCATTGGAATGAACAAAATTTTCATTGATAAGCCCCAGTTCATTAATCTGTTTCGGAAGGTAGCAGTTCAAAGCCGGAATGAAATTGAATCCTCCGGTAGCCGTTTCATTTCCCGAATTTGAATCTCCGGCTAAAATCTGGTAGACATAAGCATTTTTGGATGTTTTTAGATATAAATTATAATGTCCGTTTCCCTGAAGGATATATTTGGAATCAGGAATAACGAAGTATTTTCCTGCATTAATGGTAGCTACGGGAGGTATTTCATTATTGACAAAGATCTGAGTGTTGTCCTCTGTAGCAATAACAACAGCGCCTTCCATATTGGAACCAAGCGGGCCGTTACCTTTTACAAGGGCAAATTCATTTCCAAGCCTGTTGACAGGTACTGCCTGGTCCATTAAAATATCAGAACTGGAGGGGAAATTTCCTGCATATTGCCCGTTAAAATTTCCATTGGTAACATTGACAGGTTTGTTTGAAATAATTTTAGAGCCGATGAAACCATCAAAGTTTCCTGCTATATCCCCCATTCCGTCAATGATGTAAGACTGTCCCTTATTTAAAGTGAAAGTCATTGTCGGGTTGGTGGCTCCTGTTGTTCCATTAGAAAACTGAACGGCAGGGTTGTATCCGGAAATGGTAACGGTTGTGTTATCTTCAGTTGCCAGTACACTGGTCATGAAGTTCAGAATATTGTTGCTCACCGTAATAGGAGCGGAGGCTGCGTAAAATGTTTTTCCCGTGGAAGGAATCCCTTTGGAAGTGATAATTTCTGCGTGGTTGAATACCGAGAGCCTTAAATTGGCATAAAAAGGAAATTCTGCTTTAAGATATAACCCTTTGGTTGTAGGGGTAAATAAATCCGTCTGCTGTGTGGTAATTATATAATTCCTTAGTACATCGAATTTCTGTGGATTATTTTTACTGATGTTCACCGTTCCGATGAGAACATTATTGTTATAAATATTTACAGGAAAAGGAGTTGTTCTGCTGGTGGATAAATACAGTTTCTGATAAGGATTGGGAGCGCCGGTCCTGTCTACCATCGGAGCAAACCAATGCTCTCGGTCCAATTGGGCAAAAGCAGAGGTGAAAATATAAAATATAAATAAAAAAGATAGAATTTTCTTCATTCAGTAGTAGTATTTATCACAAATTTAATAATAAAAAGTATTAAATGCTTGAAAATGTAATAAAAAAGCCACGATTATGAAATCGTGGCTTACCATTATGGTTTTAACTAATTATTACTCTCTGTTTTTAACAAGAATCCAACCTGTATATTTTATTGGAGTCTTTTCTTTATTGGATTCAGTCCAGTTGATATGATACCAATATGTTCCTGTTCCAAGTTTCTTATCAAAGTGTTTTCCGTCCCATCTGTAGTTGTTGAATTTATTTCCGGTAAATACCATATTTCCATATCTGTCATATACTACAAAACTTAGGTTTTCTTTATAAGCAAGCTCACTGTAATCTATATAGTCATTTACGTTATCTCCATTAGGAGTAATGGCATTCAATAGATTAGGAACTGTAATTTCTACCTCAGTAGGAGTACAGTTATAGAAGTCTTTTACATAGAAAGTATGCTGTCCTCTTGTTAAGCCTGTGAAGGTATTTGAATCCTGCCAGTTAGCAGTTCCGTCAACGGCATATTTATAAGGTGCTTTACCTCCGCTTACAATTACTGTTGCGGTATTGTTGTTGAGCTCAATCGTTTGGATTACCGGATCTTCAACTTTTTTAACTTTTACTGTCTGAGTAAGGAAACATCCGTTCTTACCAAGTATTACCGTGTATTCTCCAACACCTATATCTCTGATACCTGAGGTGGTAGCGCCTGTGCTCCATTGGTAAGAGTCATATCCGGAACCAGCATCCAGGTTGGTTTTAGCATCCATACAGATATATTGATCTACCAATATCGGAGATTTTTTGATTGGAAGTACAATTAATTCGATTTTTGCATTTGCTGTACATCCTTCAGCAGTTGTTACTTTCACATATACAAATCCTCCTGTTGAAGGGAAGTTATCTGGTGTTGTGATTTCATTGATACCTGCAGTAAGGTCATTCAGAGTACGGTAGTATTTTTTAGTAACGGCATTATAATCTGTTACTTTAGCTTTCGTAAGATCAAAATAAGCGTATGGAGCTACATCATACCAGCATGCCTTAATAGAAGTATCCGTTACAATGAATGGTACTACAGTAAGGTTTAGTGTTATCTGCTCACAATCTGTAAACTCAACTGAGTTTCCACAGAATTTATAAACTATTTTATCAGGTCCTAAATATCCAGGATTTGGGGTATAAGTGATTGTTCCGTTTGGATTAACCACTGCTGTTCCTTTTGTAGGAGGAGTTAAAATTACTACGGTAGTCGGTACCACAGTCTGTGTTGACGAAGTAAACGCAGGGGTAATAATTTTAGTAGAACAAGCATTAAGTGCTTGAGTTGTTTCCTTTAAACAGGTTTGTACTTTATAGATAGGAGTTGTCACAGGAGGACATGTTCCCATTGTTACTTTTACGGTATAATTTCCTGATTGTGTAGGAGTATAGGTATAAGAAGTTGCACCCGGAATAATTACTCCGTCACGGTACCATTGGTATGTTTCATACCCATCATCAAGTTCAAGAACGATTCCCGGTACACATTCACCTGTCTTTTTAGCAATTACAGGGATAGATGAGAATCCGGCAAAGTAACCTCCGTATCCTGCGGAACTAAATCCTCCGTTGATACCTGCTGTTACAGCCTTTGTAGAAGTAATTTTAATATTTCCTGTTACTCCGGTGATCCCATACGTTACCCAGTTAGTATTTCCTGCTACCGGATAGGGGCCGTCTGTCGCTGCAACTGGGTTATCATTTACCATTACTGTTGCTCCTGTCTCTGTTAAAATATTTAATTTTACAATAATATCCTGAACAGCACTGGCTCCTCCTGTACCAATAGGCATTTCATTGATCTTTCCTATTTCATCAATTTTTCTCGGAAGGAAACAGTTCAATGGGGGGATATAGTTGAATCCGTTCGTAGCATCACTTCCCATAATTCCAATAAATTGGTATAGGTATACATTTTTAGTAGTAGAAATGAACATATTTGAATGCCCTGAAGTACCTTGAGCCACATAGCTGGTTTCATTTATTCTGTACCATTCTCCGGCAGCAAGTGTCGCAACAGAAGTACCACCTCCATTTAAAAACACATCAGTATTATCTTCAGTGGCAACAATAAGCCCTCCTTCCATATTTAGGTTAGGAGCAGTAGACCTTGTTTTTACCATTGCAAAAGTACTTCCAAGCCTGTCAACAGGTACAGACTGATCCAGAACCGGATCACTTCCTGAAGGGGCAGTGGAGAAGTTAGCATTACAGCTTCCGTTGGTAAGTGTTATCGGTTTGTCAGCAACTATTTTTGCACCGATAAAGCCTGTCTTGTTTGCAGACTGAGTTCCGGATCCTGCAAGAATGAAAGATTGTCCTTTCTGCAATGTAAAAGATTGAGTGTTACCAGTAGGAGTTCCATTGATAAAAACTACTCCGGCAGTAGGGTTCCATGAAACGGTTACATTGGTATTATCTTCAGTAGCAAGTACACCTGCTGTAAAGTTTTGAATACTGCTGGTATTGGTATTGGGAGCAGTAGCAACAAAGAATGTTTTTCCAATTCCTGCCCTTCCTTTACTGGTGATTACTTCCCCGTGAACACTTTGAGCAAGTCTTAAACTGCAGTAGAAAGGTTTTGCTGCTTTTAGATAAAGTCCTTTATTGCCCACATTGAATGCATCAGTAGAGGTACCTGTAGAAATAAGGCTGTTAGTAACCTTATAGGTTTGTGGGTTAGTTTTACTGATGGTAACCGTAGTAACTACGGCGTTATTATTGTAAATGGTTACATCAATGGGAGTTGGTGAATCAGTGGATAGGTATAGCATATTGTTATACCCTCCGACACTGTCATAATAAGGAGCAATCCAATGCTCGGTATCCCTTTGTGCAAAGAGTGTATTAATTGTAAAAAAAATTAATACCAAACTGAGTAGAAATCTTTTCATGTGTATGGAATTAGGATTTCTACAAAATTAAAATAAAAAATGAAATACTTTTAATAAAATGTAAATAAATGTTAAAAAAATATTACCAATTTTTAAATAAATGCCATCTTGAATATGAAACTGGTAATTCGGTTTCAAATCAGTCTGTCTGATAATATGTAAATATATCTCTTTATTAGGACTTATTTTATTCGATTTTCCGATGAATACAATTTTTATCAGAAAGGCTTATAAATGGAGGCTCTTTACCGGTCAGCAGCTTCAATGGTGAGATTCTGCTTAATTCCGCCCGATATCAGTCTGTGTAATATTGTAGTTGAAGGGTTTTGTGAATAAAAAAATCCCGGTGAAATTCACCGGGATTCAATATTTTTTTTGAAGATAATAAGCTTATAGGCTTACTCTTACAAATCCTGTTACTTTTAGATCTGCATTTACAGATTTTACATAGTCAGCAACTGAGATACTTCCGTCTTTAATGAAATCCTGGTGTACCAAAGTGTTATCTTTGTAGAATCTCTGCATTTTACCTTTAAGGATATTGTCGATAATGTTAGCAGGCTTACCTTCTTCAGTAAGTTTATGTCTTTCGATCTCTAATTCTTTATCAATAGTCTCCTGAGAAACTCTTGTTTCGTCCAAAGCAATTGGGTTCATAGCAGCAACCTGCATAGAAACAGCTTTAGCAGCTTCGTCAGCTCCGTCTACTTTAGCAGAAAGAGAAGAGATTGCAGCGATTTTGTTTCCAGCGTGGATGTAAGCTCCTAAGAAATCTCCCTGGATTCTTTCGAAAGATCCGATTTCGATTTTCTCACCGATAACTCCTGTTTGCTCTACTAATTTCTCAGCAACAGTCATTCCGTGGAAATCAGTAGCTAAAAGCTCTTCTTTAGTAGCAGCGAAGATAGCCATCTCAGCTAATTCGTAAGCTAGCTCGATGAAAGCTTCATTTTTAGCAACGAAGTCAGTTTCGCAGTTTAGAGAGATAACTACACCTAAAGTGTTGTCTTCGTTTACTCTTGCGATTACTGCACCTTCAGCAGATTCTCTGTCAGCTCTGTTAGCAGCAACTTTTTGTCCTTTTTTTCTAAGGATATCTACCGCTTTTTCGAAGTCTCCTTCAGCTTCAACTAGAGCTTTCTTGCAGTCCATCATACCTGCACCTGTTTGGTTTCTCAATTTTGCTACGTCTGCAGCAGCTGGTGTATAAGACATAATATCTATTATTTTTTTTATTTAAGATTAGTATTAATTTTTAGCTTAAATTTAGAGCAGTGCAAAGATAATGATTTTAATGATAAACTAAAAAATGACTTTTCACGTTATTAATATATTTAATACTATTTTAAAGATTTGATTAATGAAAAAAATCTTATTCCTTCTATTTATATGCATTTTCTCACTTGGTTTTTCCCAAAAAAAGAAAAAAACAAAATCTAAAGCTGTTGTTGAAAAAGAAACTGTAATTATCTATACAGAGCAGGAAGCTGAGATTTCAAAAGAAGCAAGAGTAATTGCAGGCTTTTTGAAGCAGAATCCTGGACATGCTAGAACTGATTATTTTAAAAGAAAACTTATTGATATTATTATGGCAGGTAATTCTCCGGAAGCAAAACCTACAATTAGACCAATCAGTAAAGAAAAAATTGAAAATATCGTTAAGAATAATGAGTTAAACAGCGGTAAAGCACTTGCTGCAAATAAAACTTATACAGCGAATGGCAAGCCTGTTTCTAATAACACAGCTGCTGCTATTGAAGCTTTAAAAGAAGAAAGAAGAACAACTACGTTTGCATCGGTAGGTTCTGCCGGCTCAGCAAAAAGTGCCGGTACTTCTACAGGAGCATCTAAAGCAGGCCCAAGTGAAGAAAATAAAAGAACAGCAGCAATGCTTACCCATCTTTTTAATAATGATACTAGCAAAAATGAAGCTTATATCAATATTAAAAACAGATCTACCTGCAATCTTATTGTAAAGATAAGCGGTAAAAAATATTATAATCTGAGTGTTCCTGCAAAAGGAGAGAACTTTATTCTGGTAGATAAAGGAGAGTATGTTATGACAACAATGGTATGTGATGCCAAATATTCTGCCTTGAAAAAGATTAGCCAGGATATTGAAATAGCACTTAATGTTGCAGATTAGAATAGAAGAAAGCTAAAGTAAAAAAGGTTAAGAAGAAATTCTTAACCTTTTTATTTTTATCCTTTAAACTGACCCATCGCAATGAACTTATCTTGTCTCTGGGTTTCAAGCTCCTGTCCTGTAAATTTGGAGAAAGCTTTGATGTTTTGTAAAATTGAATTTTTCAGGTTTAGATAGGTAGTCTCCTGATCATACTGAGCTCCACCAAGTGGTTCCTCAATGATTCCGTCGATGAACTTTTCTCTTAAGGCATCTGCTGGAGTAAGATTCAATGCATTGGCTGCATCTTCCTTGTGATCCCAGTTTCTCCATAAGATAGAAGAACAGCTTTCCGGTGCAATTACAGTATACCATGTATTTTCCAACATATATACTTTATTTCCAACACCTATTCCTAATGCACCACCACTGGCACCTTCTCCAATGATGTAAGTGAAGATAGGAGTTTTCAGCTGAACCATTTCAAAAATATTTCTTGCAATAGCTTCTCCCTGTCCTCTTTCTTCAGCTTCCAATCCTGGATATGCTCCCGGTGTATCTACCAAAGTTACCACAGGAATATTGAATTTTTCAGCAAGCTTCATTAGTCTTAAAGCTTTTCTGTATCCCTCAGGATTTGGCATCCCAAATCTTCTGTACTGTCTTTCTTTAGTTGTTCTTCCTTTTTGAGTCCCTATGATCATTACTTTTTGACCATCAAGGGTAATCAATCCTCCAATCATTGCCGGATCATCAGCGAAATTTCTATCTCCATGAAGTTCTAAGAAACTGCCTTTGTCTGCCATTCCGTTGATATAATCCAATGTATAAGGACGATCCGGGTGACGGGACAGTTGTACTCTTTGCCAAGGTGTAAGATTTCCATAGATTTCTTTTTTCTTTTCTAAAATCTTATCCTCAATCTGGCTGCATGCTAATTTTACATCAACACCACTTTCTTCTCCTACTAAAGAACACGTCTGGTATTGATCCATCAATTCTTTGATAGGAAGTTCGAAACTTAAATATTCCATTTCTTGAAGTAAATTAAATCTTTCAAATGTATGAAAAATTATGGTTATTCTATTTAAAATTATTTATAGCATTGCTTATTCTGGAGGTACTTTCCTCTTTACCAAGGGTTTCCAGGATATCCGGAACGTCCGGTCCTTTTAATTCTCCTACTAAAGCCAAACGTAGCGGCATCATTACTTTACCCATACCCAGTCCTTTGCTTTCCGCGAAATCATGCATTGTATGTTTCAATGTCTCTGAAGTAAAGTCTGTAGATGCAAAAGCTGATGCCAATTCTGCTAAAATTGCAGATGTTTCATCATTCCATGCTTTTTTAGATGCTTTTTCATCATAAGAAACCGGAGCTTCAAAGAAGAATTTTCCGTTTTCATAGATGTCTTTAGGGAAAGTTGCTCTTTCTTTCATCAGATGAATTACTTTCAACAGTTTTTCATCAGAAGCTCCTGCAAAATCAATAGCTGTGTTTTTCAATATCTGAAGAAGCTCTTCGTCAGATTTCATCTGAATATACTGATGGTTGAACCACTCCGATTTTTCTTTACTAAATCTTGCTCCCGCTTTATGTACTTTATGAAGGTCAAATTCCTTAATCATTTCCTCTAAAGGAAGAATTTCTTTATCATCTGCCGGAGACCATCCCAATAATGCTACCATATTGATGAAAGCATCAGGAAGATAACCGTTTTCTCTGTATCCTTTGGAAACTATGCCAGTAGCTGGATCTTTGAAGTCAAGCGGGAATACCGGAAATCCAAATTTATCTCCATCTCTTTTACTTAGTTTTCCTTTTCCTTCAGGTTTTAAAATTAAAGAAAGGTGTGCAAACTGTGGTGCTTCCCACTGCATTGCTTCATATAATAAAGTGTGGAGTCCTAAAGATGGCAGCCATTCTTCTCCACGGATGACGTGAGAGATTTCCATTTCATGGTCATCAATGATGTTGGCGAAATGATAAGTCGGCATTCCGTCATTCTTTACCAAAACTTTATCATCTAAAGTATTTGTATTTACAGAGAATTTTCCACGAATGATATCCTCAAGATTTAATACTCTGTCAACAGGCATTTTGAATCTTACGACATACGGAGTCTTTTCGTCTAGTAGTTTTTTAACTTCTTCTTCAGAAAGTGTCAGGCTGTTTCTAAGACCGTTTCTTGTTTTATTGTCATATGAGAAAACATCACCTTTGGCTTCATATTGTGCACGAATGGTATCCAGTTCTTCTGCAGTATCAAAAGCAATATAAGCATAATCTGTTTTTAAAATCTGCTCCGTATAGCGGTCATAGATGTCTCTTCTTTCAGACTGTCTGTAAGGAGCAAATTTTCCTCCTTTCTTAGGACTTTCATCCGGGATTATTCCGCACCATTCCAAAGCTTCTTCAATATATTCTTCAGCTCCTTCCACATATCTGGCAGTATCTGTATCTTCAATTCTCAATACAAATTCTCCTCCCTGGTTTTTAGCAAAAAGATAATCATATAATGCGGTTCTTACGCCTCCCAAATGTAATGGTCCTGTAGGACTTGGAGCAAAACGTACTCTTACTTTCTCCATTTCAATTTTAATTTTTGCAAATTTACTTAAAATTATGCGTTTAAGAGGTGATTTATGACCTGGTATTCTTTTTTTTAATTCCAATTTTTGTATTTATTTCTGCGGATTTTCGTGAAATACTGTTTTAAAGCTTTGAATCTTATTATTTCGGATTATGATTTTAATTCATGAAGGATCATGTATGACTGATTATATTATGAAAATTAAGCTCATAAAGGAAAAGTATTATATTAATGTTTGTATCTTCTAATGGATGTAATAAAGTTGGTTTTTATAATTTGTTTTTATTGTTAAATCACAAATAAGTGACAGTTTGTTTCTTTGTTAATGGTGTGTTAAACCATAGTTGAATTCACTAAATAATGATATATATCATTGTGTGATTCCTTTTTTCACTCAGTGTTGAATATTATATTTGCCGGAAACTTTTAATTAATACTATGAAAAAACAAATTTTATTTTGCTTCAGTAGTTTACTGATGCTTTTCATGAGTTCATGTTCAACGGAAGAACTGAGCAACGAGGCAACACCTGAAAGCCCGGCGGCAAAAGCTAATCACCGATTATCAGCAGCCAAATTTGCAGGAGACGGAATTTACGATGTCTTAGGGCATGGTTATAATGTTGCCGGTGAATATGCCAATGCAACTGCAGCTGGTTTTAAAGTGATTGATATTGATCGTTTTAAAGTGGAGCAGACAAACAGATTGATCAGCGAAAACACTTTCTCACAGGAATATACTGAAGAATATGGTGAAAATGCTGAGGCATATTCTAAAATGGTTTCAACCAAAGTGAATGTTACTGCCGGTATTCCATTATTCAAGAAAACACTTTCAGTAGGATTTAACTCTGCAGTAACTACAAACAATAAGTTTGAAGGAAAATACATCTACGGAAGCTATAACCTTACCATTAAACAAAAAAGAGTAAGATTCAATGCAACTGCAGACATGTTGGGAGACTATCTTACTCCAGAATTTGTTCAGGATCTGCAGACAAAAACGCCACAACAAATTGTACAGGATTATGGAACTCACGTAACACTTGATATCTATACAGGAGCAAAACTTGATGTTTTATTCCAGGCGGAAACAAGAAGCCAGAGCCGTGACCGTGCTGCAAGAATTGGAGTAAAAGTAGGAATGAAAGATATCTTTGATGTAGATGTAACCAATGATGTGAATACTTCAGAATCCTCTATGAACTATTCTAAAAAATTATCCTTTAAAACAAGAGGAGGAGATCCATCAAAAGGGTTATTAGGAGAACTGAATCTTGATATGTCAAATCCAAAAATCAACTTTTCCAACTGGCAGAACAGCTCTAATACGAGCAATTCTGTTTTGGTAGATTTCGGAAACAACGGATTGGTTATTATCTATGACTTAGTGAAAGATGCTGCTAAAAAAGCTCAGCTTAAGGCTTATGTAGATCAGTATCTGATAGACAATAAAGTTTATATGGAATTCAATACCATTCCGGTATACAGATATTACAACGGAGTAGATCATTATTATACAAAAACTCCGGGAAGCTACAGTGGTTATTCTTATGAAGGAACAGAGTTCAACGCATTCTTATATAAAGCTCCAAATACAGTTCCTGTTTATAGATATTATAATGGGAAAGATCACTACTATACAAAAACTCCGGGATATTATCAGGGGTATGTAGATGAGGGAATTGAGTTTAATGCTTTTGCTACTCAACAGCCTAATACAGTTCCTATTTACAGATATTGGAATGGGAAAGATCATTATTATTCAAGATCAAGTGTAAGACCTTCTGGTTATGTTTCTGAAGGAATTGAATTCTACGCATACTAACTAGATAATATTAATATTTTACAAAAAACCGTCTCAAAGCTGAGACGGTTTCTTTATACTACGAAAAACCAAAATGAATATTTGTAAAATATTTTCGCTGACATTAGGAACAACTGAAAGAATATTTCAAGCAGTCTTATCATTAAAAATGTATTTTTGTACCTTATAAGTTTAGTTTATCAATGAAAGAGCATTTTGTCTTTACAGATGAAATCTGTGTCAGAAACTACAGAAATAAGATTGTCGTATTCCTGTTTCTGTCATTGAATAGGATAGAAGCTAAATAATTTAACTTATTTACTAACAAATGAAAATTATTTTCCACGAAAATCAATTATGTTATAGAGGGACTTCCAATGCCCTTTTTGATTACGCTTATTATAATGAGGAAATGCTTGGCAATGAATCAATGATTCTTTATCCCCAAAATAGTCCGAATAATGCAGAAGAAGCTATTGGGCGTTTTAAAAAAAGGTTTAATGTTGTTGGATATAGTGATATAAAGGAAAGAGATGCTCTTATTAAGAAATCAAATGCTGATCTTTTTTATGCGATAAAATCTGGTGAGAAGGAAACGGATACCCCACAAGATCTTATTAAAACGGTTATTCATGCGGTTTTTAAGTATAATGAGCCTTACGGTGATGTCTACGCATATGTCTCCGAATGGCTGGCAAAAACCATGAGTGATGGAAAGCTTCCTTTTGTTCCTCATATCGTAGATCTTCCTGAAATAGGAGGTGATCTTCGGGCCGAATTGAATATTCCGAAAGATGCTGTGGTATTTGCAAGATACGGAGGAACCGAAACTTTTGATATAGATTTCGTAATGGATGCTGTAAAGAAAACAGCCCTGAAAAATAAAAATATATATTTTGTTTTTATGGGAACCGATGCATTTGTAAAGAGAAACTTTTTCAGGTCTTACAAGAATATTATTTTCCTTCCTCCTACAACAGATGTTGAAAGAAAAGTGAAATTTATTAATACTTCTAATGCATTTTTGCATGCCCGTAGACAGGGAGAGAGTTTTGGAATGGCGGTAGGCGAGTTTTCCATTAAAAATAAACCTATTATAACATGGTCCGGATCTGATGAAAAGTCACATCTTGAGATTTTGGGAGATAAAGCGTTCTTATACAGCGATAAAAAAGATATCCTGCAGATTCTGAATAATTTTGAACCGGATCCTGATAAAAACTGGGATTGTTATTCTGAACTTTTCAATCCACGGACAGTCATGGAGAAATTTGAGAATGTTTTTATCAAATAATAAAAAAGGCTAGTGTTACAACAACATTAGCCTTTAATATTTTTGGTCTGAAGGAATTAAAAAAGGCTTTTAATTCTCATCTTTATTTTTTTTGTGAAAGATAAGTTCAGATTGAGTTTTTGCTGAGGATATTTCTTAGAAAAGGACAGAATAAATTCATCAATGTTTTTTGCCGGGAAAAAGGAAAGTTCTTTCCAGATCCCTTTATATAATGGATGGAAATCTATGAATGTTTTGTAATTATCAGAATTGACCTCTTTCCAGGAATTTAAAAATTTTGAAGTGTCAAAATCATTTTTATGCCCCCAGTTATTGATCTTTTCTGAAATTTCCATTTCTTCACGCGCCCAGGACTGATGAATTAAATAAAAATCTAATGGGAGAATTCTTCCCTTATTGGTATTTCTGGCATATTCATATTTAGGATAGTTTGTAATAAGCATACACTTCTCATCAAAAGGTGTAATAACGAAGAAACCTTCAGTATTATGTTTGAATAATGTAACGAAGTTTACCTGAAAATTAAAAGGATTTTTAGCTGGGTTCTTCAATAAGAATTTATTTCTTTTCAAAAACTGAGCTAATACCCTGAAATCATAGGCATATTCATCACCATCCATCTGGATATGCCATCCGCCAGACCCCATCTTTTCAGCCATCATATTTCTTTGTCTGGTCTCCAGATTCATCGGCTGCATACCTTCAATAAAAAAAGTGTCTTTATAAAAGATGATTTTATTCTTAATATCCAATTTTTTGATATCACTGAAAACATTTTCAGGAATATGGATGTCATTTCCCGCCCATGTTTTATTATTGGCATCATAGCTTATCACGATACAGTCTGCATGCTCATAAATATGCTGAAGAGATGTAAAGATGTAAGAGTAGTCATACGATAAAAGATATCCTACTTTAATAATATTTTTTTTATTACTCATTTTTTATTTTCTCTAAATTGGAATAAAGACCGTCTAATATACCTTTAATGTATGCTTTCGCCATAGAAAATTTTCCTTTTTTAAGTGCTTTCCTTGCGAATTTCCATCGTTCTTTGGTTACATATTTTATATTTCCATCGTATAATCTGCACATCCAGATTCGGTTTCTGGTGATATAATATTCGTAAAAACTGCCTTTATCACTGGCAAGGTTGAAAGCTTCACATTGGGTATTCACCGCAATCTTCCATTTGTTATTCCTAAGGAGGCGCAGACACCATTCAGACTCTTCATAATACATGAAAAAACGGGTATTCATTAAACCCACATCATCTAATATTTCCTTTCTGAACATTAATGCACTTCCATCTACATATTGTATGTTGTAGTTATAATGAGGAGCATTTACATGATTCTTATCCTTTTCAGAATTGGTATGTCCACCCTGAAAACCCTCTTCAGGGAATAGCAGTCCGCCGTCTGAAAATATTCTGTCACGAATGTTTCTGTAGCAGATGCGGGGACCTATTATTCCAATATCTGGAAGCTCTTTTAAATCTTGATATAACTGGCTGATCGTACTACGCGATATTTCAATGTCCGGATTTAATAATAAAAAATAATTCTTACCGTCTTCTATCGCTTTTTTTATGGCCAGATTATTACCGAAAGCGTAACCTCCATTATAATCACTTAAAATATAGTGTATGTGTTTTTGAGATCCCAGTTTCTCAATTTCTTTCCTGTCTTTTGAATTATTATCTACTACATAAATAGATTTTTGAGAAATTCCTTCGCTTAATAATGAATTAACTTCTCTGTTGGTGTCATCAAAAGAATTGTAATTCAATATGATAATTGCTAAATCATCCATTAATGTAAAATGTTTTTCCATTTTTCTATCGCTTTTTCTTCAGAAAAATTATTCTTAAAATAGACTTCAGCCTGTATTTTCATTTCCTGATAAGAAAATTCATTTTGTAGTAAAGACATTATCTGATCCCTAAAAAATTCCGGATTGTCAGTTACTAAGCAGCCATTTGAAATTTTTGACGGAAAGCCATCAATAGCTCTTTCGGTTCCTACTACAGGAAGACCGTAAGATAATGCTTCTATTACTTTTATTTTGATACCCGTACCTTCCAGCATCGGGCAAATTGCAATTTTCGACTGGTGGTAATATTCTTCTAAATTTTCTGCAAATTCTACCAACTTGACCCCTTCCCGTTCTTGGAAGTGTTTGCATATCCTTCCAATAATTACCATATGAATGTTTTTGGGAAGTAATGGATATACATGATCAAAAAACCATTGCATTGATTGTATATTGAAAATATTTTCAGACCCCACAAAAATTAAATCATACTTTTTATCAGTGTCATTTTTCTCGAAATGAGGGGTGAAAGAAGGAGGAATATTGATTACCTTTTCTCCTAAAAATCTTTTAAAAACAAGATGTTCATCTTCTGATATGGTGATCACCTTATCAAATTTTGAAAGGTTATTTATCTCCTCATTGAAGCGCTTTCCAATATCTAATGATTTGTTTTTGTAGAATTCATTGAGTGTAATCCAATCATGAGTGTCAATGATTTTTAAAGTATCTTTCATCGTCTCATTATCAATTAATCCGGCCCAGAACTCATAATTGATGACGATGGCATTATATTTTTCTTTATTGAAGATATTCGTAAATTCTTTCTTTGCAAAATCTGTCAATAAGTGGTTATACTCATTAGATTTTTTAGAAAATTTTGATATTTTGTATTTCCAGTAATCTGATGACGTTTTTATTTTCGGTGGTTTCTGATTGATTAAGAACAGATTGCCAACAATACTTTTATCAATTTCCGTAGTGTCGTTTTGTCCCTTATAAATCTCAGCAGCCCCCACCAGATCAATACTATAACCCAGATTTTTTAAAACAGTAAGAGTCGTTTTTGCTCTTGTGGTATTTCCGGCCCTGTTTGAAAAAGGATTTTCAGGGAAAAAGAATAGAATTTTTCTTTTCATTATAAAGATTTGATGGCTGAATTAAATTTGTTGATAATAGTGTCCCATGAATAGTTTTTCAAGACGTAATCTTTTGCTTTATTACCCTCTGAAATCAGATTTTCCTGTGTTTGCTGTAAGTAAAAAGTCAGAGCCTCGGAAAATTCATTACTGTCTGTGAAGCTTTTCCCGGTTTCACTCTTTTCAATATGCGAATACAGTACTTCACAGTTTTTGTTTACAATGACAGGAACTTTCAGTAACATGGCTTCTAATGTAATTAATGACAGACTTTCATAAAACGAAGGCATTATAAGTGCACTTGCATTTGCCAGCAACGCATTTTTAAGCTCATGATCTACAAATCCTGTCAGGATAATATCATCTCCCTGAGTTATTTTTTCATCAAGAGAATTTTTACCTACCAAAACTAACTTTATATCGCGATATTCAGAATTTTTTTCTTTAAAATCTTTAAAATATTCAATCATCATGACACAGCCTTTGTCTTCAACAATTCTTCCAATATAAATGAAATATTTGTTCTGATAAAGATCCTGCGGTAATGTGCCTGATGTAACGTCATAATCATCGAAACCAATTCCTGCAATTTCAGATTTTAATTTTCGGGACTGAGGGTAAACTTTCTCCACAAAATCCTTTTCAATCTGAGTATTATACATGATGAATTCTGGAAGAGAAAACAATTGAGAATAGCCATCAAGATAAAACTGAGGCTCATCGTGTGCCGTAGGAATGAGAATGCTTTTATCAGCAACTTCTCTTATACCTATATTGGTAGGGTGGTATAAATAGGTGAAGAAAATAAAAGCCTTATAATTTTCTTTTTTGTCTTTTATAAATTGAATTAAATCATTGGAATAGGGTCCCTGTACTTCTAACCATTCATTGAAATTAAAATCTTTTTTGTTGTATTTAAATCTCTTATAAAGCAAATAAGGGAAATTTAGAACACTTAGTTTTCTGCTATAATACTTATATAAGTTACGAGCTATTTTACTTAGCTCATTGAATTTTTTTAAGTCTTTTTTTAAAGTTTTAAATCTTCTTACTTTAATGTTGTTGATGATTTCAATTCCTTCCGGATAATGATTATCCCAACGTTCGAATTCTATAGCACAGGTTGTAATAATTTCAATATCATAGATGGCAGATAATTTTTCAGCTAGTAATCTTGCGTGAAGCTCTGCGCCTCCGTTGATCTCCAATCCATATCTTTGGACTACTATTGCAATTTTGTCTTTCATATGAAACATGATTATTATTTCATTATTAATCTATAGACCTGTCCATTGGATGACGGCCCGGAAAATTAACCAAATAAAATTATTTTCTGCCTTTTTTAAAAAACGCGTTTACTTTTTTTCTTATTTTATTATAAAGAGTACGTTCAAGATAATTGACTCTGGTGTTTAATCTTTCAATTTCGCTCAAATAGAAAACATTATTTACATCACTGCCTCCGCTGCTTTCTTTTTTACCAAAACCATCAATGAAACCCAGTCTTATTTTGAATAAATCCCCGATAGACTGGATAGAAAAATTCTCAGCGATTTGTGATTTTGCCTTTTCTCTCATTGAGGTCAGACTATCAAAATTGTTTTTGATGTATTGGAGTTTTTCAACAGCATCTTTCAGACTTGGTTTAGCAAGTGTTAAACCTTCGTCGATCAATCCTTTTGTATTGGAGGTTTTGATGAAATCATACTGAATGAGAAAACTGTTATTTACATTCATGAAATCAAGGTTTCCGGAATAACCTGTTCCGACTACAATTTTTCCATAAGCCATGGCTTCTGCCATTGTAAGCCCAAAACCTTCCGAACCATGAAGAGAAATCAAAACATCAGACTGCTGAATCAGAGAATGCAGCTTTTCCTTTGAAAAATGTTCATTAATGATAACCACGTTCGGGATATTATTGTAGGCTTCCAAAGCTTTCTGAGCATCTTTGCTTCTTTCAAGATTGTGTGTTTTTACAATAAGAACACTATTTTTATCCTCTTTGAATACCGTTGTGAAAGCTTCAAGTGTCGCTTCCGGGTTTTTTCTGATGGTCGTACTCAAAGAGTCAAAAATCGTAAGATAGATCTTTGAATCTGAAGAAATAGTATACTGGCTCAGTTCAAAATCCTTAGATTCTGCCATCTTTTGAATCGGGTGAGAAAATCTGATGACCGGAATTCCCGTATATTTTGTGAATATATTGACACAGAAATCACTTGGAACCCAAAGCTCATCAAAAACATTTAATATTTCGACAACTTTATCGGAAACTTCGGGAAATTCCCAGGCCCAGTAAATAATGTTATAATGATCCTTAAGATTCAGATCCTGATTCTTAGAGAAAAAATTGTTAATAAAATTGATGTTAATGTGGAAAACATTAATCGAAGATGATGTTTCGGAACCTGTATCAATTCTTTCAAAAGTTTCGCTGGAATAATTAATCCGGTTTACTTTGATACCGATTGTTTCCAATGCTAAGGCATTCAGTCTGGTTGCTTCAGAAATTCCAAAATTTCCGTCAAAAAAACCATGGTAATTTACACTTAATGACATGGATTATAATGTTTTAAGTTTTTCTTTTACTTCTTCCGGTGAAAATGCTCTCAGACTGTCCACAGAATGTTGGCTTAATGTATTCCAAAGTTCTTCATTAGTATTCAGCTGAATGATTGCTTCTGCAAAACTGTTTTCATCATTGGCAATCAATACATTTTTTTTATCGGTAAGCTTCATCCCTTCAGCACCAATGTCTGTGGTAACCACCGGGAAAAAGTATTCAAAAGCTTGCCCTATTTTTCCTTTTACCCCAGCTCCAAACCGTAAAGGAGCTACCATAATTTTAGAATTCATGAAATGCTCTTCAATACTTTCTACAAACCCTAAAAATTTAAACTTAGGATATAGTTTAAGGTCCAGTTTTTCAGAAACATTTCCAATGATACTTACTTCCAGTTCAGGATTTGTTTTCCAGACAATGGGCATTATTTTTTCATAAAGGAACTTTACCGCATCAATATTCGGTTCATGGATAGACCCGATGAAGGTGATTCCTTTACTTTCACTAAAGTTCTTCCTTTCTGAAATATCAATTTTAGGATAGTGAATGTTCGAAATGGTAATGATCTTATTTTTATCCGCGTACTGGCTCATAATCTCTTTCTCTTTATCCGAGATGGCAATAATGTAGTCCAGCTGTGGTGCAACAACCGTTTCCAGGCGGAAGAAATGCTTGTAATTTTTCTTTAAAGAAATACGGGTTGGTTCCAGTTCAATCGCTCTTTTAAACCTTAAAAAATGAATATCCACCATATCATAAATGAATCGGGTAGAAGGGAGAAGAGCCTTCATCTTTTTGTAAAACAGATTCAGGGCAAGAGGCCCATTAAACCAAATATAATCTACCTTTTTAAAGGAAGACAGGAAATCATAGATATTCTTATATTTATTGTTCTCTACATACACAATAACATCATGCTGCTGATAAAACTTTACATATGAATCGTCTTCAAAAATATGTGGAGCAAATAAAATGCAGTTGTATCCTAATTCTTTGTAGATCAATATAAGTTCTTTCAGTCTGTTAGCCCCGGATTCTTTATCATGGGCAGGAAAATCTCTTGAAGCAAACAGGATTGTTTTTTGGGAATCGTCAAACAGATTGATATTGACTATATCCTTAGACTGAAGATATTTGAGCTTTTCTTTTCTTTCGAAGTGTTTTTTTATTTTTTTTAAGATTCCCATTTGCTAGTTTTTAGTATCAAGTTCAAAAACTTTGTTTACCCAACTATCCAAAGTATATCTGTGGTAGATTTCCTCAGGAATTTTTTCGTAAGGTGTTTCAAAAAAAGATTTGTCAAGATTACTAATATTTTTGTTTAAAATCAAAATATTATTGGGATTGTAAAAATCATAGGTTTTAATGGCTTCATTATCAGTAATGATTTTCTTCTCCAGAGACATCGCTTCAAAAACTCTGAAACTAAGCCCATATTGACCTTCACGCATCAGGTCAAGCAACACTTTTGAATTTTTATAATACTTAGGAAGATCATTATGGGGGATCTTTTTGATGCTGAAAATCAGAAAGAGGTTTTTAGGTACCGTCATGAACATGTTCGTCAGCTGATGTTTCCATGATTTTTTCCCGATAATCATAATCTGGAATTTCAGACCCTGCTCAATCAGCTTTTTAGCCAGTAATTTTATCAGCGAAACCCTTCTGTTATCATAAGAGGTGATATAGAAAAGATCCATTTCAGGTTGCTGGATTTCTTTTGCGCAGTGAGGCAGATAAATATAATTTGTCAGTTTCTCAAACCCATGCTTTTTAACATCTATATAATCAAAGGAAAATACTTTGTCAAAAAGGTAGAGTTTGTCTTCTACAGGAACTCTTTCAAGGTTGTCATAAAGATAGGTAACCAGGCGGTCTGTATATTTTCGGATTTTTTCAAGGGTTGAAAGATCAAATGTATCAGGGTTCATCACTAATATCTGATCCTGATGTCCTAATTTTTCCAGGGCATCCAGAACATATTTCTGTCTTTTTTCAGTCTTAAGATTTTTGTTTAAAAAGGTTTTGCTTAAAGCATTTACAGCTCTTTCATTGAAATTGGAATGAGTAACGGTACTGATCTTTATATGATGGGCATCAATACCCCGTTTGCATAATGTTTCAACAATATACTTATCATAATCCCAAAAATCATAACTAATGATACAAATCTTCATTCAACTAATTTTGCTCTTTTTTTAATGATTCATAGGTTTCGAAAACGCTTAAAGATTGCAGGTAAGATAACTGATACCCTTCTTTTCCGTCTAAAATACCTAATCTCATTATGTAGGCTTTAAAGAATTTAAAAGCTGTTTTAAGATATTGCACTAAAACATTGTACTTTTTCCCTTTTGCAGCCAGTTCTTTCCCCTTTAAAACTCCGTAATGAATCATTTTTTTTCTATAAGATTCATAATCTGAAACGGAGTAATGTAGTAATTTATTTTTTAAAATCCCAATGGTTCCGTTGACTTCCAGAGTTTCGTGTACCTTTTTCCCTGCCATGTATCTGGCCTTCGATTTTCTGAAAAGCCTGAAATTTTTATCAGACTGTGTTCCTGAAAAATGAATCGGTTTCTGAGCAAAAAAGAATTTCCTGTAAAAATAATAGGCATCTTTTTGCCCGGGTTTATTCAGCTCACCTATAATTTCCTGCTTCAAGGCTGGTGTAAGCCTTTCATCACCGTCCAAAAATAGAACCCAGTCATTTTTTGCAGAATCCAGAGCCAAATTTCTTTGCTTTGTAAAGTCTTCAAATGTATTTTGAACCACTTTTACATTAGGGAATTTCTTTGCAATTTCTACAGTTTTATCCGTGCTAAATGAGTCTATCACTACTATTTCATCACAGAAATCAAAAGACTCAAGGACAGCCTGTATATTTTTTTCTTCATTATATGTTATGATTAAACCACTTATATTCATCACAACGATTTGTTTGATAGAGGAGTACATCAAAATACTCCTTTAAAATTGTTTTTTAAAATAGTTTTAATCTTCCAAAGATAAGTTTTAATTTGAACTTTATGATCGAATCTTTGCCTTTTATATCAACTCTACACAGTTCGTATGGGTGCTGTGTTGGGTAGTAATTAACTCTATTTCCAATTCTTACTGCAAAATCAATTCCTATTTTTTTCAAAAAAGAAAAAAAAGCAGATTTTTCCTCTTTTTGATTAGGATATTTTCCATAAGGGTACGCTAAAACCTTTGAATACGGTATCTTTTGGGCATCGAGAATTTGCATATTCTTTTCTAGATCTTTTTCTATAAGATCTAAAGACATGTTTTTCAGGTTTTCATGGGCATGACTGTGAAGAGCAATCTCAAAATATTTTTTATCCAGACTTCTGATTTCATCAAAGGTCATCATCGGATAATTTTGATATCCTTTTTCGATAAATCCTGTGGGAATAAAAATGGTTGCTTTGAGATTATATTTTTCCAGTAAAGATGGCAGATATTCAAAATTGTTTCTGTAGCCGTCATCAAAGGTGATAACAATATTTTTTTTCGCAGAAACACTGAGTTCTGAAAAAAACTTTGAAGTATATTTTTTATGGCTTAGATATGAAAACTGTTGTTCAAGGTTTTCTAAACTTACCGTAAGGTCTTCATGACTTTCTTTTTCAACCTGATGGTACATGAGGATGATCAGTCTGTTGTGTGGGAAGGCAAAGAGATACAGACGAAAATATATGACGATAAATACCGCTAATAAAACAGGAATAAGATAAAAGATCATGCTATTTTACCGTATTTTTTTCAATTTCCAGTAGTCTTACTTTTTCGCGCAATTTAATATATTTCAAAAAGGTGTAATAGGACATTGTTTTGGCAATGTAATATCCAGGGAATCCGTCCAGAAACCCTAATTTGAAAATAAATACCTTGATAAATTCAAAAACAGGACTTACAATGATTTTAAATCTATTGATTTTTTTTCCTCTTTCAAACATTTTCTCCGCCATCATATCGGAATATTTATTGATTTTTGAGACATGGTGGTGAATACTTTTGTAAGTATAATGATTCAGCCTTCCGTCCAATAACCCCACTTTTTCATAGGTAATCAAAAATTCATGAACCTTGTCATGTGAATACGCGGCATATTCTTTTTTGAAAAGCCTTTCACGGCATACATTTCCCCAACCACCGTGTTTGATTAGGTGGGAGCCTAGATGATTATCAAATCTGGCCTTATACACATTGAATTCTGTACTTGCTGAAGAAACGATTCTCTGTATGGATCTTTTCAGATTTTCATCAGGAACTTCATCAGCATCCAGAAACAGAACCCATTCATGAGAACATAAATTAAGGGCATGGTTTTTTTGTTCACCATACCCGTTAAATTTTTTCTCAAAGAATTGTACCTGTTGATATTTTTGAGTGCAGATTTCTTTTGTCTTATCTGTTGAAAAGCTATCGACAATGATAATCTCATCAGCTATATCTACTAATGAATCTAAAAGTCTTACGATGTTTTCTTCTTCATTATAAGTGATGATTGCAAGGGAAAGAGCCATTTATTTATACTCGAGAATAGTCTTTTCAATAATCTTTACACAATCTAGTAATTGCTCTTCAGTAATTACCAATGGTGGTGCCAATCTGATGATATTACCATGGGTAGGCTTTGCCAGTAATCCGTTTTCTTTTAGTTGCAGGCAAAGGTTCCATGCAGTAGAACTGTCAGGGGTGTCGTTGATCAGGATAGCATTTAAAAGTCCTTTTCCTCTTACTTTGGTAATAAGATCTGACTTTTCGATCAATTTTTCAATTTCAGATCTGAACAGTTGGCCAAGTTCTTCAGCTCTTTCAGACAATTTTTCATCTGCTACTACATCCAATGCTGCTACGGCTACCGCACAGGCAATCGGGTTTCCTCCGAATGTAGAACCATGTTGTCCGGGCTTAATGACATTCATGATGCTGTCATTCGCTAAAACAGCGGATACCGGGTACATTCCTCCGGAAAGTGCTTTTCCTAAAATTAAGATATCCGGCTGTACATCCTCGTGATGACAGGCAATCAGTCTTCCTGTTCTTGCAATACCCGTCTGAACTTCATCTGCAATGAAAAGAACGTTGTATTTTTTACATAGTTCAGAAGCATTTTTAAGGAATTTTTCATCCGGAACATATACTCCAGCTTCTCCCTGAATAGGTTCTACAAGGAATGCAGCAATATTATCTGCTTCTCTGCTCAAAACTTCTTCTAAGGCGGCAATATCATTGTAAGGAATTTTGATAAATCCTGGTGTAAAAGGTCCGTAGTTCTGGTTAGCATCCGGATCATTAGAGAAAGAAACGATAGTTGTCGTTCTTCCGTGGAAATTATTTTCGCAAACGATTATTTTTGCTGCGTTTTCCGAAATCCCTTTTACTTCATAACTCCATTTTCTTGCTAGCTTTACTGCGGTTTCCACAGCTTCAGCTCCGGAATTCATTGGTAAAACTTTATCAAACTCGAAAAGAGTTGTGATTTTTTGTTCGTATTCTCCCAATTTAGAGTTGTAGAATGCTCTTGATGTTAGAGCCAGTTTTTTTGCCTGCTCTACCAATGCTTCTACAATTTTAGGGTGAGAATGCCCCTGATTCACAGCAGAATATGCTGAAAGAAAATCATAATACCTTTTGCCTTCTACATCCCAAACGAAAACACCTTCTCCACGATCCAGAACTACTGGAAGCGGGTGGTAATTGTGTGCTCCATGTTTGTCTTCAAGGTCAATAAAATACTGTGAGTTTTTTGTTTGTTCTGCTGTTGACATATATTTTGGTTTTCAACAAATTTACACAATATTAATGATATGCCTGAACAAATACCTAGTGTCGTATGGAGGTCTAATTAAAGTAGATTTTAAGGCGGAATAATGTCGGATCAAAAATATTTTCTTTGTCGACAGGTTGTTTTAGGTTTTATATCTTTCTTATGGCAGAATTTTATTTTTATTAAATTTTCATTAAATAATTAACGATAGATTACTTTTAATTGTTTTTATGATATGTAATCTGAGATACTGTATGAGATGGGTGGAAATAAAAACTGCCTCAAAAAGAGGCAGTTTCATTTGTATATTTTAAAATAATCTTAGTGATTATCATATTTTCTATCCATTACAAAATCTTCCATGAATTTTGTCGTATAGTTTCCTGCAAGATAATCTTCATTATCCATTAGTTGTCTGTGGAAAGGAATAGTTGTTTTTACTCCTTCAATATAGAATTCCTCAAGAGCACGTCTCATTTTTGCAATAGCTTCTTCACGGGTTTGAGCCGTTGTGATAAGCTTAGCAATCATAGAGTCATAGTTGGAAGGAATGCTGTATCCTGAATAGACGTGAGTGTCTACTCTGATTCCGTGTCCGCCAGGGATGTTTAATCCTGTGATTTTTCCTGGAGATGGTCTGAAATCTGCATAAGGATCTTCTGCGTTGATTCTACACTCAATTGAATGTAATTTAGGGTAATAATTGATTCCTGAAATAGGAGTTCCCGCAGCAAGAAGAATCTGTTCTCTGATCAGGTCATAATCAATTACCTGTTCAGTAATAGGGTGCTCTACCTGGATTCTTGTATTCATTTCCATGAAATAGAAATTTCTATGTTTGTCTACAAGGAATTCGATAGTTCCTACACCTTCGTACCCAATGAATTCAGCAGCTTTTACGGCAGCATCACCCATTTTCTCACGAAGTTCATCTGTCATGAAAGGAGAAGGTGTTTCTTCAGTTAATTTCTGATTTCTTCTCTGTACAGAACAGTCTCTTTCAGAAAGGTGGCATGCTTTACCGAATTGGTCACCGGCAACCTGAATTTCGATGTGTCTAGGTTCTTCAATCAGTTTTTCCATATACATCCCTCCGTTTCCGAAGGCAGCTACAGCTTCCTGAATGGCAGACTCCCAGTGATCTTTAAGGTCTTCAGCTTTCCAAACAGCTCTCATTCCTTTTCCACCACCACCAGCAGTTGCTTTGATCATTACCGGGTATCCTGTTTCTTCGGCCACTTTTACAGCGTGTTCGTAAGATTCTATCAATCCGTCAGAACCTGGTACACATGGTACACCTGCAGCTTTCATGGTAGCCTTAGCATTAGCTTTATCTCCCATTTTTTCAATCTGCTCAGGAGAAGCACCAATAAATTTGATGCCGTTCTTTTGACAGATTCTTGAGAAGTTAGCATTTTCAGATAAGAATCCATACCCTGGGTGAATAGCGTCAGCATTGGTAATTTCCGCAGCTGCAATAATGTTAGGGATTTTAAGATAGGAGTCTTTACTCATTGCAGGGCCAATACATACCGCTTCATCAGCAAATCTTACGTGAAGACTGTCTTTATCAGCAGTAGAGTATACCGCAACGGTTTTGATCCCCATTTCTTTACAAGTACGTAAAATACGCATTGCAATTTCGCCACGATTGGCTATTAATATTTTTTTGAACATCTCCGAAATTTTAAATTATAAATTTTGAATTTTAAATTATTTTAAATGAAAAAGATTCATCTAAAATTTATAATCTTTAATCTAAAATTCCTTAAGATGGATCTACTAAGAATAAAGGTTGGTCATATTCTACAGGAGTAGCATCGTCAACTAAGATTTTAACGATTTTTCCGCTGATTTCAGATTCAATCTGGTTGAATAGTTTCATTGCTTCAATAACGCAAACTACTTTACCAACAGAAACTTCGTCACCTACATTTACAAATACATCTTTATCAGGAGATGGTTTTCTATAGAAAGTACCAATCATAGGAGACTTGATTGTTACATACTTGCTGTCATCAGATGCAGCTTCAGCTTTCTCAGCAGCAGCAGGAGTTGCAACAGGTGCCGGAGCCGCTACAGCTTGTGGCGCAGTGTGGTATACTGCAGGCTGTGCATACACAGCGTCGCTTCCAGCTAATGGAGTTTTAATAGTGATTTCGAAATCTTTAGTCTTGTATTTTACTTCTGAAACTTCAGCTTTAGATACAAACTTAATAAGATTTTGTATGTCTTTAATGTCCATAAATTTGATATTTGATTTTGGGTCAAAGATACCAAAAAAACGTAAAAAACAACAAAAAACCGCCAAATTTTATCAAAATTGGGCGGTTTTTGTATTAAAACGAGGCTTTTTCAATGAAAAGCAACTCTTAGTTTTCTTCAGTAGCAGCTACTTCTTTTTCCAATACTACTTTACCTCTGTAGTAAAGTTTTCCTTCATGCCAGTGAGCTCTATGGTATAGGTGAAGCTCTCCTGTTGTTGCATCTTTAGCTAATTGAGGAACTACAGCTTTGTAGTGAGTTCTTCTCTTATCTCTTCTTGTCGACGACTGTCTTCTCTTTGGATGTGCCATTTTCTAATAACTTTTTTAATTGATGAGCGATGAGATTCATCATCTCATCATATTTAAATTATTCTATTTAATTATTGTCTCTTAACTTTCTTAAAGCATCCCATCTGGGATCGTTTTCATGTTCTTCCTCTTCTGTTTCCTCAATATCTTTCGGACTGAACTGGTCAAGAATTTCAAGATCTTCATTGCTTACATTCGGTGAAATCTTTTTCATCGGGATAGAAAGCATTACATTTTCATAAATCAAATGTGCTACATTGAAAGCATGCTCTGCGGTAGGAATGGTAATAACATCTTCATTGCTGTCATCATATTCTTCCCCGAAATTCACCAAAATCTTGATTTCATTCTCAATAGGATAGTCAAAATCTTCGTTTGTAATATCACAAACCAATTCAACCAATCCATTAATTTTAATCTCAAATTCTAAAAAAGTAGTGTGTTTATCAAGTGATACATTCACTTCTATTCTAGGATTTGTAAATTCCTGCTCAGTGTCAAATAATTGAAAGAACGTTTTATCTATCTCAAACTTGAACCCGTGTTTTCCGTTTTTTAGTCCGGAAAAGCTTACGTCATAGTTTCTTAACTTGTCCATAAAATGAGTGTGCAAAAATATGCATTTTTTTTATAATAACAAATAAAATCTAAAACAAATTAATTTAAAATTTGTTTTAAAGATTTATCCTTCAGTTTCATCCGGTAGATCCTCGTCTATTCCATTGTCTACAACCATTTTTCTAGGCTGCATGCGGTCGTTCATAAGTTCGCTGTATTCACTTCTGTTCTTGAAAATTTTAATAGCTGTAAATATTGCTTCCGTAAAACTCTGCTCATCAGCAATATTTTTTCCTGCAATGTCATAAGCTACGCCGTGATCCGGAGAAGTTCTGATAAAAGGAAGTCCTGCTGTATAGTTCACACCTTCTTCATATGCTAAGGTTTTGAAAGGAGCTAATCCCTGGTCATGATACATTGCTAAAACCGCATCGAAATTTTTGTATTTGCTTGGCTGGAAGAAGCTGTCTGCCGGGAAAGGGCCAAATGCCAGTGTTCCGTTGTCCGAAAGTTCTTTGATTGCCGGGCTGATGATTTCAATTTCTTCATTTCCAATAACACCACCATCTCCGGCATGAGGATTTAATCCCAATACGGCAATTTTAGGCTTTTGGATACAAAAATCTTCTATAAGGGTTTGGTTCAGAACTCTGATCTGTTTCTTTATTTTTTCTTTGGAAATATTTTCAGCTACCTGTGCAATTGGAATATGGTGTGTGGATACAGCTACTTTAAGATCTTCAGTTACAAGGAACATTAATCCCTTTTTGCTGAATTTCTCTTCAAAATATCCTGTATGTCCGGCATGTTTAAAGCCCATTTTCACCATTTCATCTTTGTTGATAGGAGCAGTTACCAAAACATCAATCTCTCCTTTCATCAAAGCCTCAGTAGCTGCTTCCAAAGAATCAATAGCCATTTTGGTAGACTCTTCCGTGGGAACTCCCAGTTCTACATTAACGTTTTCCTTCGTCAGGTTAAGCATATTAAGTTTCCCTGCCTGAGCCTGCGAAGCCTCATTAATATAGTTGAAATTAAGATTCAGCTTAAAAATATTTTTCTGATAAGTGAATAATTTTCCCGAACCAAAAATTACAGGAGTGAAAAAATCCGTAATGGTTTTGTCTTTCAGAGACTTCATAATGATCTCCGGGCCTATGCCGTTGAAATCACCGATTGAAATTCCTACTCGTACTTTATGGTTTTTTGGGCTCATTTTGATTATCTTTGAAGATTATAATTTACAAATTTAGCAAAAAATAATATGTTCACAGGAATTATTGAAGCAGTTGGTGTTATTGAGAAGATTGAAGAAAAAGGAAGCAATATAGATTTTACCTTGACATGCCCCTTTACAAACGAATTAAAAATAGACCAGAGTCTTGCACACAACGGCTGTTGCCTTACAGTTGTTGAAATAAAAGACAATCAATATGTGGTCACCGCAATCAACGAAACACTGGAAAAAACCAATCTTGGAAAATGGGAATTGGGAACCGTTGTGAATCTGGAGCGCTGTATGAAGATGGACGGAAGACTGGATGGACATATCGTTCAGGGACACGTTGATAAAACCGGTGAAGTTGTGGGTATTGAAAATAAGGACGGAAGCTATTTTATTACCATGAAATATGATCAAGACGGAAGTTTTGTAACGGTACCTCAGGGGTCAATCACGGTAAATGGAATCAGTCTTACAGTTGCAAAAAGTGAAGATACTCAGTTTTCTGTAGCCATTATTCCTTATACATGGGAATTTACCAATATGAAACATTTGAAAATTGGTGATAAAGTAAACCTGGAATTTGATATCATTGGTAAGTATATTGCTAGGTTAATTAAAAAGTAGAATGTCGATTAATAAGTATAAAGGATATAGCTTAAGGAACCGTGTGTTTTTCGGTTTCCTGCTGGTATGTTTTTTAAGTGTTGTAGCTACGTCGCTTGTCCCTTATTTTGTACTGAGAAATCACTCTCTGCAGCAAAGTAATATCGATATGCAGGATAAGACGAATGCTGTAATGAGATATCTGGACTACGCGGTAAGCCAGACACTTATTGAAACAAAAGATCTTCCGGAAGTTTTGGGAAATAAAATTTTCGAAATAGCGGATATCAATCAGCATGACATTTTTATTTACGATCTGAAAGGAAACTATTTACTTTCCAATAAGGATGAAGCTTTAGTTGAGCAGAAAACGATTCCTATCGAAATCATCAACAAGATTCTGTCTACTGATGCAAGAGTAGATATGATCAATTATGATGCTGCTAAAGATGCTAAACTTACTTCTTCATATCTTTTGTTGAAAAATAATGAGCTGGAACCGATCGGAATTGTCTATATTCCTTTATATCATAATGAATCTGCTTATCTGGAGGTTCTTCATCAATATGTAAAATATATTCTTTTAGTCGATATATTTCTTATTCTGTTTAGTATCTGGATTAGCTGGGTGACGTCCAATAGTCTTGCGAAAACAATTACGAAATTCTCTGATATGATTACCCGTATTACATTATTTGAAAATGAAATGCGCCCTATCAGATATTATAAAAATGATGAGCTTAATGCTTTGGCAAGAGCTTATAACAGAATGATTCTGCAGATCCAGGACCAGAAAGAAAGACTTAGATTCAAAGCCTCTGAAGAAGCCTGGAGGGAAATGGCCAAGCAGGTTGCTCATGAGGTGAAAAACCCGTTGACACCGATGAAATTGACCATTCAGAATTTTGAAAGAAAATTTGATCCGGAAGATCCGAATATCAGAGAAAGGGTGAAGCAGATGAGTAAAACAATTGTAGATCAGATAGATCTGATTGCAACGGTAGCTTCTGCCTTTTCAGAATTTGCGAAACTCCCAGAAAAAAATAATGAGGTCATCAATCTGAATACCGAGGTTGAAGATATTCTCCGTGTCTTCAATGACGACAGTATCTTTATGCATGCCAATAAGACCAATATTATGATCAATATGGATAGAATTTATCTTTCCAGGATTATAACCAATCTTGTTACCAATGCTAAACAGGCAGAAAGTGATGAAAGAAAACTGATCATCAATGTAGATGTGGAGCAGCATCAGAGAAGGGTAATTATTTCTGTTCAGGATAACGGAATAGGAATTCCTGAAAGTATGTACGAAAGAATCTTTGAACCTAATTTTACATCTAAAAGCAGTGGAATGGGGCTGGGGCTATCTATGGTAAGAAAGATGATTGAAGATTATAAAGGAGAAATCTCGGTGAAATCCGAAGTAGGAAAGGGTTCTACATTCATTATTACACTGCCTACCAATTTATAGTGAAACCTTTTACATTTAAGCAATTTAAAATTGAACAGTCTAAAGACGTCTTCCGTGTAGGAACAGACGGTGTTCTGCTTGGTGCTTTAGCGGATGTTCACGGCGCTTCCAGTGTTTTGGAAGTCGGGACGGGAACAGGGCTGATCTCCTTAATGCTGGCGCAAAGAAATCCACAGGCTTGTTTTCTGGGACTGGATATTAACGAAGATGCAGCAGTGCTTACTAAGCTTAATTTTGAAAATGCACCCTTTCATGCAAGGCTAAAAAACAGGCATCAGGATTTTAAAACTTTCGAGACAGAAGAACAGTTTGATCTTGTTGTTTCCAATCCTCCATATTTTGAAGAATCAGGATCAGAAAAAGACAAGATTGCCCGCCAGACTGTAGAATTAAACTTCAGACAGTTAATTGCCAATTCGGCGAGATTATTATCTGAGAACGGGATTTTTTCCGTAATTATTCCTGTTGAAGCCGGAGAAGCTTTTATTTCAATAGGTAAAGAAAATCATCTGTTTTTACACAGAAGGATTAATATCAAAGGAATTGAAAATTCAAAAGCTAAAAGGTTGATTCTGGAGTTTTCATTACAAGAGAAAGAAATCAATGAATCTGACTTTATTATAGAAAAAAGTCCGAGGCAATACTCGGACCAATATCTTGAACTCACCAAAGAGTTTCATGTTTTTAAATAAAGAGCTGGAAATTAGAGTAGTTCATACAGGAATTCTATAGTCTGAATCTCTTAATTTCTAAATTTTCAATTCTTACTCAAACAATTCTGCTGTATCCAGTACGGATACTTTTCCATCTTCACATCTGATAGCTTCACCAGGGAAGTTTTGAATCATGTGGTAATCGTGTGTTGCCATTACTACGGCAGCGCCATTTTCAAGGGCAACCTGCTTCAATAGTGTCATAATTTCGTTGGAAGTTTCAGGATCCAGGTTTCCTGTAGGCTCATCCGCCAAGATAAGATCTGGATGGTTAAGAAGAGCTCTTGCGATGGCAATACGCTGCTGTTCGCCTCCGGAAAGCTCGTGTGGCATTTTGTGCTTTTTGCTTTTCATGTTCACGCTTTCCAAAACCTCATTGATGCGGTCTTCTATTTTTACTTTATCATTCCAGCCTGTTGCTTCAAGAACAAATTTTAAGTTTTTTTCAACCGTTCTGTCAGACAGTAGCTGGAAATCCTGGAATACAATTCCTAATTTTCTTCTTAGATTGGGGATATCAGAAGGTTTTAGCTTTGCCAGGTCAAATCCTACAACAGTTCCGTGTCCTGAAGCCAATGGAATGTGTCCGTAAAGCGTTTTCAGAAGGGAACTTTTTCCGGAACCTGTTTTTCCGATAAGATAGCAGAATCTACCTTTTTTAATGTTAAGATTTACATCAGAAAGTACAGTGAAGTTTTTTTGCGCAATCTTTGCGCTTTGTAAACTTATAATATTGTCTCCGGAGATATTTGTATGTGGCATAATTTAATTTTAAAGACTGTTTCTAACAAAAATATTTCAACTTTTAAAAATAGAAAAAGATGTTGATCTAGCCTAAATTTTAGTAAATTTTAACAACAAAAAATGCCTGAAAAGGAACTTCTCAAGCATGTTTTGTATATGATAATAAAAAGATTATCTCTTAGCGCGTGCAGCACTTACAGTTAAACTCTTTCTGCCTTTAGCTCTTCTCGCAGCCAAAACTCTTCTTCCATTTGGCGTAGACATTCTTTCTCTGAAACCGTGTTTGTTTCTCTTTTTTCTTTCTGATGGCTGGAATGTTCTTTTACTCATTACTATATGTTTAAATCGTAATTAATCTATTAATTTTCAGGTTGCAAAGATATATAAATTTTTATAAGTTACAAACTTTAATTATTTTTTTTTAAAATTAAATGCAATGTTTTTTTATTGAAGAATGGCAAACCCCCTGATAAGAATACCATTTCTCTGTGCAAAAATAATATTTAAATGATTTATATAAAAGCTCTATCTTTGAAAACTTTAATTTTAACGAAAATAAACACCAGATGTTTACACCAGCAGAACTTTTAGATATCAATACATTACTTACGCAAGAGAGCAAAATAGTTATCCTTACCCATTACAACCCGGATGGAGATGCTATTGGTTCAAGTTTGGGATTGAAGCACTATCTGAAAGCAAAAGGAATTCATGCTGAAGTTATTGTACCTAATGATTTTCCGAAATTTCTGAAATGGATGCCGGAGTCTAAAAAAGTTATTATTGCAGAATATAAAAGAAAGCTGGCATCTGATATGATTGCAGGAGCAGATGTTATTTTCTGTCTGGATTTTAATTCTCCATCACGAATTGGATTATTAGGAGATTGGCTGGTGAAAGCTCAGGGGAAGAAAATTCTTATTGATCACCACCAGCAGCCGGAAAAATTTGATTTTGTTTATTCTGATACCGTAATTCCGGCAACTTCACAGATGATCTATCATTTCATTGAAGCAATGAACGATGAGAAACTGGTGAATCAGGATATGGCAGAATGTCTTTATACCGGAATTATGACTGATACAGGAGGGTTCCGTTTTCGTTCTACCAGTGCTACGACACACAGAATTATTGCTAACCTGATTGAAAATGGTGCAGATCCGGCGATGATCACATCCAATACCTGGGATACCAATACCGTTTCCCGTCTGCATTTGCTTGCTTTGGTTCTGGGGAGAATAGAAGTGGTGAATGATGGAACGGTAGCAGTTTTAAGCCTTACACGAAACGAATTAAAAGAATTGGGCTTCCAGAAAGGAGATACGGAAGGTTTTGTAAACTATGGTCTAAGCATTGGAGGCGTAAAAATGTCTGCATTTTTCATGGAAGATCTATATGAGGATTTTGTTAAAATTTCGTTCAGAAGTAAAGATGATGTGGATGTAAACCAATTCTCAAGAAAATATTTCAATGGAGGCGGACACATCAATGCCGCCGGAGGAAAGTCTTTGGAGTCTTTATCCGGAACTATAGAAACCTTCAAAAATAAAGTAAAAGAGGAAGGCCTGTAACCGGCAAAAAGAAAGTCCCTGATCTGATAAACTTCCGGAACTTTTCAAACTCACAAAACTTTACGAAATCCTTTCTCTTCAAGTTCCTGACAGGTATATTCATACACCTGATGAAACATTTCATCCATATATCGTTTGTTGAAAAGGCTGTATTTCGTCATCTTAGGCGGATCTAAAAAAATATTACAGTATTTTGCCTTAGAATACACAGATTTTGCAATGGCTAAGTGAAGGATTCTGTCAAATTCTTTCATCAGACTCATTTTGTTTAATTGATCGTAGCTGATGGAGTTCACATGGGATGCAATAAGGAAGTTGCATTTATCCATGATAGGTTCAATGGGAAGATTATCCAGAACACCGCCATCTACATAAATTTTCTCACCTATCCTTACCGGAGGAAGAATAAAAGGAACACTGGAAGAAGCCAGTAATGGACCGAAAAGTTCTCCTTCAGAGAAAAAGTCCACAATACCATGGGTCATCTCTGTCGCAGCAACATATATAGGGATTCTTAAAATGTTGAAATTGTCTTCCGGTAAATAATCTTTAAGCAGTTTTAGAATAAAATTGGAGCTGAAAATTCCGTTTTTTGATAATTTTAAAGCTGATCGGGAAAAAAAAGAGGTCTGACGTACAATTTCCATCATCTCATCCGGTGTTTTTCCAAAAGAATAAAAAGCACCAATAATAGAACCTGCACTGGTTCCGGAGATAATGTGCGGTTTCAGATTATATTCTTCAAGAGCTTTCAGTACGGCAATATGGGCAATCCCACGCATTCCTCCGCCTGAAAGTGTAAGCCCGATAACCGGTGGTGCCGGTGGTTTCTTTTTTTTGAATGAAAATAAAGCCATTGACAAAATTATCCTCTACTAATATACAGGATTTTTTATTAAAGGCGATTTTAATCTATCAGGAAACTGATGTTATAAAACAAGTTTTTTAGGAAGGTTGTGGAGAAGTTCCGTATTGATGATTTCAGCACAGATGCCGGGCTTTTCCCAATGTCCGTTGTGTCCGCAGTCCAGAATATAAGATTTGATATTTGTCCTGTCCGGAAGATGTTTGATCATCATGTCAGTTTTCACTGCGTTATCATGCTTGCCGGCTAATACTAAAATTTTAGCTTCCAGATTTTCCAGGATATGTTTTTTGTCGGTTCTTTCCACCATGCCTTTCACACAGGCAAGAGCCCCCAGATTATTTGTAGATAGGGCTGTTTCAAGAGCAATTTCAATTTTTCCTTCCAGGATATCCCTTTCATTTGGATTAAATAAATTGGGAATGCCCGCTCTTGCATAATGGGCAAATGCATCCTTAATGATCCTGTAGCTTTTGATGCGCTGTTGTTTTTTCTCTTCATCATCCGGAAAATAAGTAGAGAAAAATAAAGTTAAGCTTTTTAAAGAGTTGGGATATTTTTCTGCAAAAGCAAGAGATGTGTATCCTCCCATGGAATGTCCCAAAAGGTGAACTTTTTCTACATGCTGATCGTCTAAAACTTTTTTTACTTCTTCGGCCATCAGTTCCATGGTGTGAACTTCCGCAAGAATTTCAGACTGTCCGTGGCCGGGAAGGTCAATTTTGAGCAGTGAAAAATCTTTGGAAAGATGATGCTCCATATCGCTCCAGATGGATAGGTTTTCCATAAATCCGTGAAGAAGTACCAATGCCTCTTTTCCGTTTCCTTTTCTTTCAAAGTTCAGCATGATTTCAAAATTATAGAAGGTTAAAAATAATACAGCTTTTACGTACTGCAGATCAATTTTCCTTTCAAATGTAAACAAAAAAGAGCATTTTAAAAATGCCCTTTATCTTTTATTGAGTTAATTCCTTGTAAATCTTTGTTTCCCAAGGCTTGATATCGGTTACGCCATATCGTTCTTTTTTGGAAATGGCCAGGTTGTCCAGCATATCCACAAAATTCTTATAATTGGCTTCGTCTGTTGGCTTCACAATTACGGTGAAGTTTTTAGGTGCCGGTGCATTTTTATAAGCTTCAGAAATAATTTTTGAAATTTTTATTCCACTGAAATCTGTTTCTTTAAGATTTCCTGTAGTTAAGTCTGTAGCATTACTTTGATGATAAAACACACGGTTGTCTTTTCCAAGGATAAATGTAATCTGGTTTTTATCGCCAATTGCATTAATGTTTTTTGGATCAGGGTTTGGATCTTTTGCTGGTAATCCTAAATCCATTACATTAGGTTTTGTAAAGTTAGTGGTGAACATGAAGAACGTGATGAGTAAGAATCCCAGATCTACCATAGGAGTCATGTCTACTCTGATCATTTTTTTCTTTTGTTTGCTGCCTTGTTTTTCTTGTGCAATTACTTCTGCCATGATTGAAAGTTTTTAAATGTTAAGCGGTATTTGTTATATAATTCTTGCAAAACACATGCCTTGTTTGATGAATAATTAATAGATTCATGAATTTATTGATTGTTTTTATGGCGATTTTAAACTTTCCTGTTTCTTTTAATCTATTTTTTTTTAAACCGATAATCATGATGTTGTTGGTTTACTGATTATTGAATTTTCAGGATACTCTTTGTCTGAAGATTATAAAAAAAACTCGCACAATAAAGTGTGAGTTTTTCAATGATAAAGAAATAATTATTTTGTTAAGCTTAAATATTTACCAATAACTTATCTGCTGACTGTTATTTTCTTGGAGAGGATGATTCCGTCTTTGTTTTTGATCTGCACAATGTAGATTCCTTCTGAGAATGTAGCAGTATTGATTTTTATTTTTTCTTCGTTATATTTTTGAGAGAAAAGTTTTCTTCCGGACATATCCGTGATGCTGATAACTGTTTCTTTGGGAAGATGATCCGCATAAAAGAAATCCTTTGAGGGGTTAGGGTAGAGGTTAGGCTTATTTGTCGGGTGGTTTTCTGAGATTCCTAATTGTTCCTGGCTTAGTTTCACAACCCAGGCATCAATTAACCCATGATTTCCTGTAATATCTCCACTTGTAGAAAATGTATTTCCTGAAACAATATATCCATTATCATTGGTTAGCTCAATAGAGCTAAAGTATTCGGTGTCTGGACCTCCCAGAGTTTTTTCCCATTTCAGGTTTCCATTAGTATCCAGTTTTACGATCCAATAGTCCAGATCGCCATGATTTCCAGTTACCTGTCCGTTATTGGAAATTGTCCAGCCTCCGACAATATATTCCCATTCAGGGGTTTGTCTTATTGTTATTGCGTTGTCATGAAGGCTTCCACCCAAATATTTATCCCACTGTATAACTCCGCTATTATTTAGTTTTACTACCCAATAATCAGGAAGACCGTTTTCAATGTTTGTGGGGTCATAAGAAGTACCCACCACAATATAACCGCCATCGAAAGTCTGTTGTGCAGAATATCCCAAATTATCACCAATATTACCCAGTGTTTTTTCCCATTGTATATTTCCGGAAAGATCAAGTTTTACCACCCAAAAATCGTTGTTTCCGTAGCTTACAGTAATATGACCATCTATAGATACGGTGGTTCCTGCAATAATGTATCCTCCGTCAAAAGTTTGCTGAACAGAATTCAGCTGATCGCTGTCACTTCCTCCCAATGACTTCTGCCATTGTATATTTCCGGAGCTATCCAATTTTACAACCCAATAATCCTGTCCTCCCTGATTCCCACTCACATCCCCATCATTAGAACTGGAGGTTCCGGCAACAATATACCCTCCTTCGGCAGTCTGCTGAATAGATTGAGCTTCATCAATACCGCTTCCTCCTAAAGATTTCTGCCATTGTATGTTTCCGGAGTTATCCAATTTTACTACCCAGAAATCAAAATTCCCATGGTTTACAGTAGTATCTCCGTCTGTAGATTTAGAAGATCCGGCGGCAATGTATCCTCCATCTGTAGTCTGGCGGATAGACTGAATTATATCATTAGTACTTCCTCCCAGTGCTTTTTGCCATTGTATATTTCCACTGCCATCCATTTTTACTACCCATCCATCTCCTTCACCATGGTTTCCACTAACATCTCCGTCGTTTGATGATGTATCTCCGGCCATGATGTACCCTCCATCAGAAGTTTGCTGGGTATAATGCGCGGTTTCGCCCTGAGTTCCTCCTAAGGCTTTTTCCCATTCTATCGATGGAGCAGTCTGAGCTGTAAATAATGAATAGGTAAGGAATGAAAAAGTAAATATATAATATCTCATATGTATTTGAATTGGTGATAGTTATTCAAATATAATTAATTTTACACTACGTTTGGTGTTTTATTATTTATTTGATTATAATAAAAATAATTATTTTTCTAAGCTTAAATAATGTATTGATGCTATTGGTGAATGACTGAATTTTATCAATAAACTATCTGCTGACGGTTATTTTCTTTGAGAAAATGATTCCGTCTTTGTTTTTTATTTGCACAATATAGATTCCTTCTGAGAATATAGAAGTATTGATTTTTATTTTTTCCTCATTATTTTTTTTGGATAAAAGTTTCCTTCCGGACATATCAATAATGTCCATAACAGTTCCTTTTGGAAGATGGTCCACATAAAAGAAATCTTTTGCCGGATTTGGGTAGAGGTTAGGTTGATTCATTTTCTGACTTTCCGAGATTCCTAATTGTTGCGGGCTTAATTTTACGATCCACCCGTCAATGTTTCCGTGGTTCCCTGAAACATCTCCATTGTTGGAGCTGGAATATCCAATAATAATATATCCACCATCCACTGTCTTTCGGATAGATCCTGCGCTCTCATTACCAGTTCCGCCTAAAGATTTTTGCCATTGAAGCGTTCCGGTATTATCTGTTTTTAAAATCCAGAAATCACTGTTACCATGATTTCCTAGCACGTCGCCATTGTTAGAATTGGAAAATCCTGCAATAATATATCCCCCATCAGCGGTTTGCTGAATAGAGTTGGCGACCTCACTGTTGCTTCCTCCAAAAAATTTTTGCCACTGTATATCTCCATTACTGGCTAGTTTTATGATGCCATAATCAGAATTTAGAGCATAGGGAGGAATTGCCCTTTCGTATACTCCAGCAACAATATAACCTCCATCAAAAGTCTGTTGGATAGAATGGACAACATCAAATCCGGTTCCACCTAAAGATTTCTGCCATTGTATATTCCCATCCGAATCCAGTTTTACGATCCAATAGTCTGTTCCTCCATATATCTGTGTGACATCTCCATCTGCAATATTTCCGGTGGTCCCTCCAATAATATATCCATTATCAGAAGTTTGTTGAATAGATTGTACTTCTTCGGCTGAACTACTGCCTAAAGACTTTTGCCATTGTATATTTCCTGTGGAATTTGTTTTAATGATCCAGATATCTGAACCTCCATGGCTTCCCAGTATATCACCATCGGTAGAATAGCTTGTTCCGGCAATAATGTATCCCTCGTCAGACGTTTGCAAAATATCTTGTGCAATATCACGATCGTTTCCACCCATAGATTTTTGCCATTCTATATTTCCAACTGAATCTAATTTTACAATCCAATAATCTTCAAGACCGTTGTTGTTGGTAAGATCGCCATCTACAGAAGTTGATCCTCCCGCGAGAATATAACCTCCATCGGAAGTTTCCCGTATAGACTGGAATAATTCTGCCTGGCTGCCTCCTAATGATTTTTGCCACTCTATGCTTCCGTTGAAACTCAACTTAAGAATCCATGCGTCCCTGCTGCCAAAATTTCCCGTAAGGTCTCCATTATTGGAAAAGGTAGAACCTGAAATAATGTATCCCCCGTCGGAAGTTTGCTCAACAAAATGAAACATATCTACATTACTTCCGCCCATAGATTTTTGCCATTGAATGGAAGGAGCAGTCTGGGCGGACAAAATAGAAGTTAAGAATAATGATAGAATAACCGTAAAGTTTCTCATTTTTTTTGATTGGGTATTAGTTTGCTCTAATGTAATTAATTTATTTTGATGTTTATTCAAGTCATTAGAAATAAAAAAAACTCACACGGTAAAGTGTGAGTTTTTCAATGATATGTAAATGTTTTATTTACTCTTTTTATAGTAATTAACACCGCATTCCAAGAATTTCTTGAAATCCTCTTTTGGCATATATCCTGAAACCGGAGTATTGATTACTTTTCCGTCCGGAGTTATCAAAACATAGTGAGGCTGCGAGTTATTGTTAAAGTTAACCTGCTGGAATAAACTCCATCTGTCACCGATTGTTTTTACCTTTTTGATCTGCCCTTCACCAAGGTCAATTTTAGTTTTTTGATCCTCCGGAAGCTCTTCTTTGTCATCCACATACAGAGATGCTAATACTACATCGTTCTGAAGGACAGGTAAGATATCTGGTTCGCTCCATACAAACTCCTCCATTTTTCTACAGTTTTCACAACCGTATCCGGTGAAGTCAATTAAAATAGGTTTATCTTCTTTTTTGGCAAGTTCTATTGCTTTGAAGAAGTCGTGTTCCGGATGCATTCCTAAAATTCCATCTTTTTCATCATGGAAATAACTTACGTTCAGTGGAGGTAAAATCCCGCTTAACAACTGCAGTTTTGGACGGTCAGATGGTATTAATCCCTGGATTAAATAGATTACAAAACCTATTCCCAATGCGCCTAATATCTTTCTTGTAATGGATATTTTAGGCTTTTTATCATCATGCGGGAATCTGATGAATCCTAATAAATATAATGCTAATCCTAATGCTACGATGATCCAGATTGCAATGAAAAGTTCTCTTTTTAAGAAGAATGTCTTAGAAACAAGATCTGCTTTAGATAAGAATTTCAAGGCTAAAGCCAATTCTACAAAACCTAAAACTACCTTTACCGTATTCATCCATCCTCCGGATTTCGGAAGACTTTGTAATGCTTGCGGGAATAAAGCCAATAGTCCGAAAATGATTGCCCAGGCAAGACCAAATCCTGCCAATGCAAATGTCAATAACATCGGAACGTTAGTAGAACCCGTTACCGCACTTCCTAGTAAACTTCCTAAAATAGGTCCTGTACAGGAGAAAGAAACAATCACCAATGTCAATGCCATGAAGAAAATACCGATAAGTCCTCCTGCTTCTTCCGCTTTAGAAGATTTGTTGGCAATAGAACTTGGTAAAGTGATATCATAATATCCGAAGAAACTTCCGGCAAAGAAAATGAAAATAATAAAGAAGGCGATATTCAGCCATACGCTGGTAGAAATCTCGTTGAAGATATTTCCTGCAATCCCGTCGATAATGTGGAAAGGAATACTTAATAAAACGAAGATAAGAAGAATGAAAAACCCATAAATAAGAGCATCTCTTTTTCCTTTCGCTTTGTTCTTGCTGCCTTTGGTAAAGAATGAAACTGTTAATGGAATCATTGGGAAAACGCAAGGCGTAAGCAACGCGATCAGACCGCCAATAAATCCTAGGAATAAATAGGTCCAGTAATTTTCGTCCACTTTAGTAGAAGCAGTACCACAATCTGTTAATGGTTTTTTGAAATCTATCGTTTCAATTTTCAGCTGCTTAGGATCCAGTTTTGAAGTTTCTGTGATCGCAACTTCTGTTTTGGCAGGATTCTCAGTAACCGTTTCAGTTATTTTTACAGAGTCTTTTACAGGAGCCGCTGTTTCCTCAGTTGCGGCCTCTTCTGTTGCCCCTTTTGGGGTAACTTTTTGGTTGAATTCTAATGTATTGGGAGCAAGACAAACTCTGTCGTCACAAGTCTGATAAGTAATTTCAGACGTGACATCTGCAGGTTTTGTTGGATCTTTTAATTTAAATTTCTGCTTAAATCCTGCTGAATTGGAGTAGAAGACAATTGTTCCGCCAAAAGCTTCAGAAAACTCTTCATGTTTTTTACCTACTTCGGTAAACTTCCCAATCAGTTCAATATTCTTTCCCGTAACTTTATACTCAGTAGGAATTCCGGTATCTTCCGGTAAATCTTTTGAGTAAATGTGCCATCCGCTTTCCATAGTAGCATTCAATACAGCTTCGTACTGATTGTTTCCCAGGTCGTTGATGGTGAATTTAAACTTTACAGGATTTTTTATCTGCGCATTAATCCCTGTCGCTAAAAATAGTAGAATTAATAAAAACCAATTTCTAAATTTCATTGTTCATTTCATTAAAAATTTTGAGACTCCATTTTGTCTTCTCATTCTTTGCATATCTTCTATCCTGTCTGAAGGGAATGATCCCTAGTACAGAATCATTACTGTCAGTCAGTATCCAGATTTTTTGCCTCGCTAAAATAGATAATTTTTCGTCCCTAAAAAACTTAGAAACTTTCTTTTTCCCGGAAAAACCGGTTGGATACAACTCGTCACCCTCTTTTTGTTTTCTCAAACGTAGTGGGAAATGAAGTTTGTCAGCATCAAAATCCCATTCAAACCCCTTATTGATTCCATCAATGCTTTCAATGTAATCTACGAGATTGATGTTGATTTGGTTTTCGGAAAAATCAAAATGATCAATCAGTACAATTTCCTCTTCGATTTCCTTTTCATTGCTTTTGTCAATAAAAATCAGTTCATCACGATTGACAATCAACTGATATTCTTTTGAAAAAAATGAACTGTTGTTTTCGGCTTTAAAAATTTTTGGTATTTCTTCCTCCTGGTTGAATCCGTATTTTTTTAAAATTTCAAATTTTACGAAGTCGCTTTCCTGATCCAGCTTTTCCTTTGATAAGATTTTATTGTTTTGGTTAAATACCGTAAGACGATTTTCGATCTCCTGAATCTGTTTCTGGACAAAATCTTTAGTTTGGTTCAGGTACAAAGAACTTTTTTTGAAGTTTTCCAGAAAATGGTCGTTGGTTTCCATCAGCATCGGAACAATCTCATTTCTAATCTTATTCCTCAGGTAATCATTTTTTTTATTAGACAAATCTTCCCGGAATTCAATCGTATTTTCCTCCGCAAACTGATAAATTTCTTTTTTTGAAAAATTCAATAGCGGCCTGAGAATATAATTGTCATTTGATGGAATTCCACTGAGTCCGTTGATGCCAGCAGCTTTGGAAAGATTGATGATGAATGTTTCCAGCTGGTCATTCAGATGATGAGCGGTAACCAGAAATTCCAGTTTTTCCTTTTCCTGAATTTCTTTAAAAAAGGTATATCGAAGTTCCCTCGCCCAAAGCTGAATAGAATTCTCAGGTTTTCGATCCTTTTCCGAAACTTCATACAAATGAAATTTTATATGATTTTTCTCACAAAAATCCTGCACTGTTTTTTGATCCAGATCCGAATCATTACCACGAAGTTTATAATTGATATGGGCAACGTGAAACTGGAATTCTGAATCTTGGTTTTTGTTCCCTAAATCCCCGAACAAAGAGGCAAGAACCATAGAATCTGCTCCTCCGCTTACCGCCAGAAGATACGTATGATTTTCCGGTTCGTGAACGAGATTTTTTAATTGACTGATAAAGCTTGATTTTTCCAACATAGATGTTGAGAATTTCTTTTATGCAAAGATAACCGATATAATTCAATTGAATTTTCCTAACTTTGAGTAGTCTAAAAATGATTATTTATGAAGATTTTAAAAATTGTAGCAGTTTCTGCAATGGCGCTGGGAATGACATCTTGTGTCAGCAAGAAGCAGTATGATGCTTTGAGCTCAAACTATAAGCAGTGTATTGAAAATATCGGAGAAAGACAGAGAGAAATTCAGGATTTGAAGTCTCAGAACTCTGCATTGTCCGGTGAAAACAACTTGCTGAAAAGCCAGCATGATGCTTTAAAATCATCACTTGATGCATGTCTTTCCAATACCGGAAAAAGTTCTGCTAATATTGATAAGCTGGTAGGAGAAATCAATGCTTCCAATTCTTATATCAAGCAATTGATCTCTAACAATGCTAAGAATGACAGCCTGAACCTGGCATTGTCTAACAAGCTGAAGAGATCTTTAGATAATGTATCAGATCAGGATGTACAGGTGAAGGTATTGAAAGGAGTGGTAATGATCTCTCTTTCAGATAATATGTTATACAAAACAGGAGATTACAACATTCTGCCTGCTGCTCAGGAAGTGTTAGGTAAAGTAGCAAAAGTAATCAATGACTACGATAAATATTCAGTATTGATCGAGGGTAATACAGATAATGCTCCACTGAACTCTCCAAATCTTCCGAGAGACAACTGGGATCTTTCTGCATTGAGAGGTACTTCTGTGGCTAAAGTTCTTCAGACTCAGTTTGGAGTAGATCCGGCAAGAATTACAGCTGGAGGTCGTTCTGAGTACAACCCGAAAGCAACGAACATGAGCGTTTCAGGTAGAGGCGAAAACAGAAGAACGGAAATCATCATTATGCCTAAGCTTGATGAGTTTATGAAACTGATGGATATCGCTCCTAAGAAATAATCACTCAACCATACATACAAATAAATCCCGAAGCAATTCGGGATTTATTTTTTTTATGAGTTAATCTGTTTCGGAATATAATGAGCTGATATTTTTTTCTTTGAATAAGGAACTGCTTTTTTCGCTGTTTGCTCAAAATAAAAATTGGTGATATTCCATACGATCATAATAGCTGAAAAGTAGTATAAATTAAGAACGAGTGCGATTCCTATATGCATAGAAACTGTTAGGAAAAGCCATGTCTTCTGAGTCGGTTTGTACCAGATGAAAAACGGGTAGCACATCTCGATGATAATGGTACTCCATCCCATGAAACTTAAGAGATAAGAATGTTCTGTAAGCCAGCTGAAATCAAAATTCAGATCTCTGTTGGAATAGGGCAGATGAATGGCTTTCCAGATAGATTCTCCGTTCCACCAGTTGAAACCTAAAGCTTTATCCAGTCCGGAAAAGAAGTAAGCAATTGAAATATGAATCTGAAATAATCTTTTTACCGGTGTGGTATTTATCTCTCGTGATTTTCTACTGAAAATAAAATTCCTGAGTGAAAAATGTTGGTCTGAAGGAAAAAGGATGAGATAAAATAAAGACATGCTTGTGAAAAAGTCTGCACCATATGCAAAGAAAGAACTTCCTTTGAGTAATGCAATTTGAAGTATAAGTAAAAGAAGTGCAGAGCCTCTGGAATAAAACCCGGTAATGATCAAAATGCACAAGGTAATAAATGATATTTTGGTCATCACAATTGTTGTACTTTCTTCAATACCGAAATCCTGTAAAAAGGTGATGATTTTTGAGAAAGTAATCAGCCAGTCAGGAGTGAACACACTCATAATATCCTGTGGAATAATACTGCTGCTTGAAAATAATTTGTCAAAATCCGGGATCACTGCGAGAAACTGTAAGAGGATAACAGTTCCTATAGTAACACGGAAGAAGCTTAAGAATTCCGTTTGATTGTCCTGTTTGAAAAAGAAGCTTTCAAGTTGGGTATAAAGTACATTCAGCTTTTTCATCACTTTAATGTTTGAATTCATCAATAAGAATAAGATTTTCATTCGTTTTTCCCTGTTTAAAATCTGCAATAGTAGGGTAGTCGTACAGATAAAGTTTTGTAGTAACGCTGGTGGCTTTTGGGTTTTCTTTCATCACATGTGCTGCAATCTGTCTGATAATAATATCCAGATACTGATAATATTTTTTGTCATAGGTGTTTTTATCGGAAATTTTATCCAGAAACATATTAAAGACAGTAGTATATCTCACTCTGCTCTCCTTGCTTTTGAAATAAGGCATGGTCTTTTGTTCCAGGAGAGTTCCATTCTTGTCTTTCAGCTCAAAGCTCATTACAAAATCACTGGCAACATTCGGTGCATAAAAACCATATCCAGTATCAAAACCGGTATAAGCTGTAAACATATTAATAGGTTTTGATTGGGCAAAGTTCTCTGATATCACATAAACCAGAGGTTTATCATAGTTTTTGTTTTCATAATAAAAACCGTAGTAGCCATCAAACGTTCCCTTCATACCAATGGTAAATACCATCAATATGATAATGAATATTCCGGATAACTGAAGCTTTTTTTTCATGACAAAAAGATTTAAGAAAAGGCTGTCTTCAGAACAAAAACAGCCTTTAACTGTTATTTGTAGTTAGCCAACACACTATTAAGTTTTACATTGATTCTTGGATCAATAGCTGTATTTACTTTGTAAGATTTTGTGATCACATTGGTAAGATTCTTTCTTCCCATAGTTGGCGGACAGATCGTATATTCTTCAGCACCTCTTATGGTAAGTTTACCTAAAGAAGCAATATCTTTCTGGCTCAGCAGGGCAGCATTAGTAGCAACCTGATTGTTTTGAATTGCATAATAATCCGTTCCAAGTTCTTTGGCTCCGTATCTTTTCAGGATGCCATCTACTTTAGCTCTTAGGTCACCATATTTTTTCCAATCGATATTAGCTTTCATTAAACATCCGCGGATGATATACTGCCTGTTGATTTTGTATATAATAAAATTGGTACCCAAACTATTCTGATGGAGTTTTTGTAGTTTTAATAAACTCTTCATGTCTTCATCAGAAATTTTTTTGACATCTTTAAGGATGTAATTGTTGTCTACAATGTAATTGCCTTTTTCTTTATAAAAAGACATTTCCTGAGGCTTTAGCTGGGAAAATATCATAACAAGTCCCACTATTGCTCCAATTAAAAATAAAGTCTTTGTTTTCATGTGGTTGTTTTAAAATATCCCTACTCTGTTTTAGGATTTTCGGGGGCCTCCTCGTGTGAGTGTTTCATGGTTGAGAAACTTAGATCAAATGTAGAATTATGTAAGTGCTTAAGAATAAGTGTTTATCCTGTTTTTTTATAAGGACTTTAACCTGTAATATTGAAATGTGAAGATTGGAAATATGAAGACCCCGGAATAACAGGCTGCTTAATGATAATCCAGACTGTTTTTATTGATGCTTATAACGATGATTTGTCAGATGAACTCAGAAAAGTCCTTTTGAATTGAAGTTGGGAAATATTGGTCCCGGAATGGGATTAGATTGTTGATCCAATGATCAGGCAGAATAGCTGATGGAGTTTGAAAAGAGATAGTACTGCTTAAAAAAAATAAATCCCGAAGGTGGCTGGGATCTATTTTTAATCAAATTAATTCTTCCTTTTTCAGGAGTGAAATAATTCGTAGCAAAAATGAAGTGGATATTTCTTTCTTAGTTTTTGCTGCAGAAGAATCAGTTTTGCCTTTCAGCATAACTTTTTTGTGATTCCCATGGTTAGTTTGTGTCTCTCCTGCAATCATCTTGTTTCTCTTAGTGTTTTTACCCCTTATTCTCATTGCAAACTTACAACGGATACCACAAAAATACCATCCGTATTTTCACGGTATTTTATATGGGGGTTTTCCCGGTATGATGTGTTTTTTTAATTTCTAACCAATTATTAGCGTATAATTATTTGGTTAACAAAAGAATGCGTATATTTAAATCCCTTTAAAAGGAAATAAAAAAGAGGTGTCCGAAAATCTTAAAGAGTAGGAAATTAATACTAAACAAAATAATTATGAAAAATTCAAAAAAACTTTCAAGAGTAGAAATGAAAACTGTACAAGGTGCTATTAGAGGATGTAATCCACAGATATTTTGTACTAGCCCACAAACAGAGTGTTGCCCAGGATGGGTTTGTGCTGGTATAAGACAATATTGTATAGCAGTATAATGATTTTTACATAAAATTTAGATATAGCTAAGAAAAAGAGAGGGATTAATTTCTCTCTTTTTTGTATCTTCTTGTTGAATTTAAAAACTAGCTTTAAAATCCTTAAATTTGTTTTAAATTAAAATTGTATGAGTTTTTTTGAAGAAAAGAATCCTGAAATGGACAGATATTTGGAAGCACACGCTTCTTCGGAATCCGAAATTCTGAAAAAACTGAGAAGAGAGACTTATCAAAAGACGACACAGCCTCATATGATTTCCGGATACCAGCAGGGAAGGTTATTGACTATTATTTCCCAGATGCTGCAGCCAAAAAGTATTTTGGAGATAGGAACATTCACAGGATATGCTACTCTATGCCTTGCATCAGGATTGGCAAAAGAGGGGAAAATTACAACGCTGGATGTGAACGAAGATCTTGCCTATTTGCCGAAAAAGTATTTTGAGACCAGTGAATATGCCAATCAGATTGATTTTAAACTTCAGGATGCCAAAGAATTCTTGCAAGAAACAGATGAGTTTTTCGATCTGATTTTTGTGGATGCTGACAAGGAAAATTATGCAGAATATTTTAGATTGATAAAACCCCACACCAAATCCGGAACAGTAATTTTGTTTGATAATGTTTTGTGGTACGGGAAAGTGCTTGAAGAAAATCCGAAACTGAAATCTACACAGTCTATCCAGGAATTGAATGATTTGGCGGCAAAAGACGAAGATTTTGAAAATCTTATTTTACCTTTGCGTGATGGAGTCAACTTTCTTCGCAGAAAGTAATTAAAATATTCAAAGAGTAAAATAGTTAAAGATTGTACAGATCGTATTTTAATCTTAAATTATTCAATCTTTAAATTGAGAGTTAATGAATAAAGGAATTTGTATTGTTACAGTAGCGCCGGTTCGTGCAGAGAATTCTGACAGAGCTGAAATTGTTACGGAAATATTGTTTGGAGAAAGTGCAGATATTTTGGAAGTAGATAAAAACTGGACCAAAATAAAAATGCATTACGACGGCTATGAAGGATGGATGGATACCAAACAGCTGAAACCGGTAACGGATGAAGAGCTGGCAGGCAGAAAAGTGACTGTCGTTACTGAAGATTTTTCTTCCGTTTTAATGAATGATGGGAAGACACTATTGTCTATGGGATCAGAAGTGGAGTTCCCGGTGGTTGCTTCAAGAAGAAGTCATGATGTACGTGAAAGTATTGCTCTGACGGCAAAAGAATTCCTTAATGTACCTTATCTGTGGGGAGGCAAAAGCTTTTTTGCGGTAGACTGCTCAGGATTTACTCAACTGGTATATAAAATTCACAATATTAAAATTCCAAGAGATGCTTCACAACAGGCTGAGGTAGGAGAGCCGCTTACTTTTATAGAGGAAACACAGCCCGGAGACCTTGCATTCTTTGAAAATGCAGAAGGAAAAATTATCCACGTAGGAATTATGCTGGGTAATCAAAAGATCATTCATGCTTCCGGGAAAGTAAGAATTGATACATTGGATTCCACAGGGATTTTCAATAAAGAAATGAACAAGCATACTCACAAGCTGAGAGTATTGAAAAGTGTAATTTAATCCTAATTCAATCTCATTTGAAATGGAAAATACTCTTTTTATAATTTTTGATATTTTTAATTTTGGATGGGTCGCTTTTTTGTGGGGATTTACCCTGAAAAACTATAGCGCATTGCCAGAGAGAATTCCTGTACATTTTGATATGGAAGGAAAGGCTGATGGATTTGGTGGGAAAATATATGCATTTCTGATGCCTGTATTAGCTCTTGGGCTATATGCCCTGTTCGTCTATGGATTAAGACATCCTGAAGATACTAATTTCCCTGTAGAAATTACAGATCAGAATATGAATGCTCAGTTTTTAATTATGAAAATTGGATTGAGAATACTTTTTGTTGTACTGGCAATCATTTTTACAAATATTCAGGACTATATGTTCAGATATGCTGCAGATGATCAGGCAAAACCCAAAATTTCATTTGCCACAATATTTTTATCCGTTGTGTTATTTACTCCTGCACTACTTTTTATTGCCCATATATTCAAATGATACATTCTAAAGATAATTCTGAGCACTATATCTGGGGAAACCATTGTGACAGCTGGATTCTGAAAAACACAAAAGGCTTATCTGTGAAGCAGGAAAAAATGCCTGCGGGAACATCAGAAAAACTGCACTTTCACAGAGTAGCAGAGCAGTTTTTTTATATTCTGAAAGGAGAAGCTGTATTTTATATTAATGAAGAGAAATTCCAGGTTAAACAGGGGGAGTCTATTTCTATTGCACAGGAATCAAAACATTATATCTCCAATGAATCCACCAAAGAAATCGAATTTTTAGTCATATCCAATCCACCTGCGGATCACGATAGAATTGAAATAAAAGAATAATTAAAATGGCTTTTCTATACACTATATTTATCAGTCTCCTTACTTTCGGAATGAAGGTTTTTGCATTGATTAATGATAAAACTAAAAAAGGCGTTGAAGGAAGAAAGCAGTCTTTGGATAAAGTAAAATCAGCATTTACAAAAACAGATAAAGTAATCTGGATGCATGCTGCCAGTTTGGGAGAATACGAGCAGGGATTACCTGTCCTGGAGAAGCTTAAAGAGAATTTCCCTCAGCATAAAATTTTGGTGACTTTTTTCTCTCCCTCAGGATATGAGAATGTCATTAAAAAGAAATACATCGCAGACGTTATTTGTTACTTGCCATTCGATAAAAAACATACTGTGAGGGAATTTATATCGCAGTTTAATACTGAACTATTTTTTACGGTTAAATATGATTATTGGTATAATCTGCTTGCTGAACTGAAAAGTAAAGGGACAAAAATATACGTTATTTCCGCTCTGTTCTATGAGAGACAATCCTTTTTTACTTCCTATGGTAAATGGTTTGTAAAGCAGCTTCAGAAAGATGTAGATTGGTTTTTTCATCAGACTCAGTTTTCCTTAGCCTTGGCTAAAAGTGTGGGATTGATAAAGTCTTCCGTAACGGGAGATACAAGATTTGACAGAGTAAAACAACTTCGTGAACGAAACAACCATGTAGATTTTATTGCAAATTTTAAAGGAGATCATAAAGCATTAGTTTTCGGGAGTTCATGGCAGGCCGAAGAAAAAATAGCAGAAGTGGTTTCCCGTAAAAATAATATGGTGAAACTCATCATAGCACCACATGATCTGAAAAGAGTAGAACATTTAAAAAGTATATTCCCGGATGCACTATTATACAGCCAAATACAAAACGCTCAGCCTTTAATCAACGTTAAAGTTCTGATTATAGACAGTATTGGCTTATTGTCAAAACTATATTCTTATGCAGATGCAGCTGTTGTAGGTGGAGGGTTTCATGATGCCGGACTTCATAATATTCTGGAAGCGGCAACTTTTGGCGTTCCCGTAATCTTTGGAAATCAGTACAAGAAGAATCCGGAAGCCGATGATCTGATCGCTGCAAATGGAGGAAAATCATTTCCAGACGAATATACAGCTGCAGAATTTGTTTTATTCCTTATGAATGAAGACAATCAGGAAGAGCTTACAGAAATGTCTCAAAATGCGGAAAAATTTGTAGATGGAAAACCAGATTCTACCAAAATGATTCTGGAGAAAATTTTATCGTAAATATCCCTGGCTTTTCATTTCCTTCATGATCTGATCTATGTTTTCAGGAATCCTGTCACATTCCAGCCAGCTGGTATCAAGGCCATTGTTGACGCAAAGTTTTTGCAGATAATGATTTTCTGAGATCTTCTTTTGGGCGTCACGCAGATATTCATCAATTTCCATCCAGTAATCTTCATCCAGTTTTTTAATAAGAGTCAAAGATTTGAATACTTTGTTGATGATATAAATATAAAGCTTGTAAACATTGTCAAACCTTTGTCTGCTGAGGTCACTGTTGTTTTCCAGGATTTTATTGATAAGAAGAAGATTCAGTGAAACTTCCCCGAATTTATCTGTGGTAATTTTGATGTGTTCAGTAATCTCTGCACTTATCTTTCGGATGATCGTCAGGAAATAGGGAGCGTTTCCGGTGTATTTTGAGGCTAAAAGAACCTTTTCCGTTACAATTTCTTCCATTGTATCTCTCTTATCATCTGTAGTTTCCGGATCAATAAGTTCGAAATACAGCTTTTTCGACAGTAATTTATCCTTTCTCAGCAGTCTGAAAATAAGTTTATCTTTCTCGCTGGCGGAAAAAGCACTCAGAGCGGCTTTGAACTCTTTTGAATACTCCATTAATTGAAAATTTTCGAATATTTCATAAATCCGTTCAGCGCCCAGTTAGCCGTATAGTACAAGGATTTTAATGTTGAAAATCCCATGAAATCTTTATAGACAAGGTATTGATCTTTTATGATGTTTTTTTTCTTTCTGGAAACACTGTTTTCGCGCATTCTGTATTTTGCCAGTGTCTTTTGTACAGGATAACCTTTAGGAATTACTTTCAATAAATTCAGCCACATGACATGATCCTCGCGCTTGCTTTTTACAGGAAAGAAAAATTTCCCTACTCTTTTGGTATCGTAAATGGTGGAAACCGGTGCCAGTCTGCAGGTTTTAAGTAAATTCGAAAAAGTAACAATTTTATCAGCTTCAAAATCTTTTAAAATCGGTTCCATTGTGTGTTCATCACATCTGGAATAATTGCAGTACACCAGTTCTGCATTATGTTCCTGCATGTAATCTGTCATTGTTTCCAGATATTCGGGATACCAGTAATCATCAGAATCCAGAAAAGCTATATATCTTCCTTGTGCTCTTTCCAGACTGTTATTTCTGGCATTTCCTGCACCTCCGTTTTTTTCCAGTACCTGCAGTTTTATTCTGGGATCATTGTACTTTCTGATGATCTCAACAGTATTATCTTTAGACCTGTCATCAGTGATCAGCCATTCCCAGTTTTCGTAGGTTTGGTTAAGAACGGACTGTATGGTTTCCTCAATAAATTCTGCCGAATTATAACTAGGGGTGATGATGGAGACAAGATCTTTCATTTATGCTTTTTGAGACTGTAAAATTATAAAAATCTTTTTTCATAAAAATGCCATGAGCTTACCCCTACAGCAATGACCACCAACATGCATACCAGAGCCATTACAAACGGATTGTAATCTTCAAACAATCCTAAAGTCTGGAAAGTTCTGATGATTGGGAAGTGGAAAATGTAAATTCCGTATGTGAAATCACCATATTTTCCGAAATTATTTAAGAATTTGAATGAATAGGCAATATACATTACGATAACACCGATCATCATTGGGGAAAAAAGCTGAATGTTTAAATATAAATCAATCCACACAGTGGCAAGAGCAATGATGAAAATTATATTTTTATGTTTGATAAATTTATCAAAATTAAAGTAAATCAGCATTCCAGGAATAAAATAGGATAATGTTCCGGGAAGCTGTTTAGCAAGTGAAATTTTATGTAATGATTCAAAATAATTTAGATAAATAAGTGACAAAAAGTATAAAATAATCAAACTTATATTTCTGTATTTATTATTCTTTCCAAAAAGCAAAAACAACAACGGTACTGCGAAATAGTAGCACATTTCTATTTTCAGTGTCCAGAGAGCGCCGTTTACTGCCTGATTTCCAAAAACTCCCGGGAGCCAGGGTGCCTTGAAATTTAAAAATAATGAATTCCAGAATAGGTATTTGTAAACTTGTGTATTACTGAAATATTCGGTGAAAGAATAGGTACTTACCAAACTTAATAAAATTGCACATAAAAAAATAACCAGTAAGTAAGCGGGAACAATTCTTCTGATTCTCTTTTTTAAATAACTTTTAAGGCTTGAAGACCTTTCATAACTCCTTGCTATAAGAAATCCGCTGACTGCAAAGAAACCGAAAACGGCAATTTCTATAGGGCTGTACTCAAAAATTTTAAGATCAGGAGAATTACTGAGAGTGCCTAGATGTCCGAGAAAGACAATAAAGGCAAGGAGAACGCGTATAAAATCAAAATTGTTTTTCGTAATATCCTGCATTTGTATTTTTTTTCTTGCAAAAATAACTTTTTTAATAAAATGAATGGGTTCATGTATTCATTATTTGTTAAATAAAGGGAAAATGAGGTCTGAGTGTTTTAAAATATATATAAATAAAGGTCGATGAAATAATTTTTCATAAAAAATAGTAATATAAATCAAAAAAATTATAATTTTAGCGCTTGAAAAAATTGATCTATGAAGAAATTAGCATTACTATTTGCAGGTTTGTCTTTGTTTGCAGCTACAGGATGTAGTGATGACAATGATCCTGTTCTGGAAGCTCCTCTGGTTGGGACATGGCAACCGTTAAAAGAAGTAGTTACCACTGTAGAGGTTGGTGAAGACCCGGTTTCTAACACGATTACTTATACTGACTGTCAGAAGCAGACCAGATGGTTTTTCAGCGCCGACTCCAAAGGAGGGAAAACGAACTGGG